>NZ_CP110342.1:0-4303669 GCF_026013985.1 Marinobacter sp. AN1
GTGCCGCAGAGTATCTGGCATCAATGTCTTGAAGTACTCCGGGATGAGTTTCCGGCACAACAGTTCAATACCTGGCTAAGACCGCTTCAGCCGCAGCTGGATGAGGGCAACCTGGTGCTGTTTGCCCCTAACCGATTCGTGATGGACTGGGTCAACCAGAAATACCTGCGTCGTATAGAAGAGGTGATCAAGGATCTGGAAGGGGGGCAGGCACCCCGGGTAAACATGAAAGTCGGTTCCGCCTCGAAACTGTCGGGGCCAGGCAATGAGGGGGTTGGCGGCGTAACTGCGGCCAAGGCCCGCGCGGCTGTGACGTCCGGAACGGGTCAGGTGCCTCGCTCAATTCCGGTCGGTGAGGACAATTCCGGTCCCGTTACCGAGGAAGAGAAAGGGGTGGCTGCGTCGGTGCCGTCGTCCAGTCCGAAACGTTCGTCTGTCCAGGTGGAAGGAGACATCAAACACCAGTCTTTTCTCAACGAAGGATTCACCTTCGATACCTTCGTTGAAGGCAAGTCGAACCAACTGGCCCGGGCGGCATCCATGCAGGTGGCAGAAAACCCTGGTGGTGCCTATAACCCCCTGTTTCTCTACGGTGGGGTTGGCCTTGGTAAAACCCACCTGATGCACGCCATCGGAAACGAGATCGTTCGTCGAAATCCAGGGGCCAAGGTCGCGTACCTGCGTTCCGAACGTTTCGTCGCGGACATGGTCAAGGCGTTGCAGTTGAACGCCATTAATGAGTTCAAGCGCTACTATCGTTCGGTTGATGCATTGCTGATTGATGATATCCAGTTCTTTGCCCGCAAGGAGCGCTCCCAGGAGGAGTTTTTCCACACCTTCAATGCCTTGTTGGAAGGTGGGCAGCAGGTTATCGTTACCTGTGACCGGTTTCCCAAGGAAATTACGGACATGGAAGAGCGCCTGAAGTCCCGGTTCGGGTGGGGGCTGACGGTCATGGTGGAACCGCCGGAGCTGGAAACCCGTGTGGCCATCCTTATGAAGAAGGCCGAGCAGGCCAAGGTGCGACTGAGCAGCGAGGCTGCCTTTTTTATCGCCCAGAAAATCCGCTCCAATGTGCGGGAGCTTGAGGGGGCACTGCGCCTGGTGATTGCCAATGCCCACTTTACCGGATCGGAGATAACGCCGCCCTTTATCCGGGAGAGCCTTAAGGACCTGCTTGCGCTCCACGAAAAGCAGGTCAGTATCGACAATATCCAGCGCACGGTCGCGGAGTACTACAAAATCAAGGTGGCGGATCTGTTGTCCAAGCGCCGGACCCGTACCGTTACCCGGCCCCGGCAGATGGCTATGGCGCTGTCCAAGGAACTCACCAATCACAGTCTGCCGGAAATCGGCGATGCCTTTGGTGGCCGCGACCATACCACCGTCCTGCATGCCTGCAAGAAGATTGTTGAGCTGCGGGAAAGTGACCCGGGCATCCGGGAGGATTATCAGAATTTCATGCGTCTGCTGACCAGCTGACGTTGAGTGAATGATCGGAATACAGCCACAGGAACGTTGAGTGACATGAAACTGACCATCAGCCGAGAAGCCCTGCTCACGCCACTCCAGTCCATCGCCGGTGTCGTGGAGCGCAAGCAGACCATGCCAGTGCTTTCCAACGTCCTGTTGGTTGCCGAGGACAATCACCTGACCCTCACAGGCACCAATATGGAAGTGGAGCTCGTGGCCAGGGTAACGCCGGTTCATGTAGACCAGCCCGGGGCGATTACCGTGCCGGCCAGGAAACTGTCGGATATCTGTCGGGCCCTGGGAGATGAAGCTCCCATCGAGCTTGCCCTGGAGGGTGACCGCCTTCATCTTCGTTGTGGCGCCAGTCACTTTACGCTTTCAACCCTTCCGGCGCAGCACTTTCCCAACGTTGAAGATGAGGAGGCCAGTGTACGCCTGGATGTTCCCCAGAAAGAGCTGGGCCGGATGTTGGAAGCGACTGCGTTTGCCATGGCACAGCAGGACGTTCGTTACTACCTGAACGGCCTTTTGCTGGAGGTTTCTCCCGAATTCCTGCGCACGGTAGCGACCGATGGACACCGCTTGGCGATGGCCCATTTCGATATGGCGACCGGCGTTGACGAAGATCGACAGGTCATTGTGCCCCGCAAGGGTGTTCTTGAACTGGCCCGTTTGCTGGATGACGTCGAGGCGCCGGCAACCCTGGTGATCGGAGATAACCATCTGAGGGTTACGGTAGGAAGCTATACATTTACCTCCAAGCTCATTGAGGGCAAGTTCCCGGACTATAACCGTGTGATTCCCCGCGGTGGTGACAAGGTCGTGCTGGCTGACCGCTCGACACTCAAGAATACCCTGCAACGGGCGGGCATCCTGTCCCACGAGAATATCCGTGGTGTTCGCCTGCATTTGTCCCCGGACAAACTGGAAGTGTTCGCCAATAACCCGGACCAGGAACAGGCGGAAGATGCGCTTTCGGTTGAGTACCAGGGAGAAGCGCTTCAGATCGGGTTTAACGTGGGCTACCTTGTGGATGTCATGAATGCCCTGGATGATGATCAGGTACGGATCACATTGTCCAATCCAAACAGTAGTGCACTGATCGAGTCGGACAGTGATAGCCGCAGTCTTTACGTCGTCATGCCGATGCGATTGTAGCAGCCGCGCGAGCGCACTTTATAAAAGGAGGTGTCGGTGATGGCGAAAGTATCAGTTTCACAGGGATTGAAGGGCGCTCTGCGAATTGGTCAGACCATGACCGTCCTCGGGCGCACCGGGCTGGGCTGGCTAGGTGGTCACCGACCTCCTGCGCCACGGCTGTTGAGAGAGACCTTCGAATCCCTGGGGGCGACCTATATCAAGCTCGGCCAGTTCATAGCCAGCTCTCCGACGTTCTTTCCCCGGGAATATGTGGATGAATTTCAGGGCTGTCTGGATCGAACTCCGAGTATCCCCTTCAGTTCGATCCGACGCATCGTTCGGGAGGAACTGGGGCGCCCGCTAGAAGACGTCTACCGAGAGATTGACCCGGTACCACTGGCATCGGCGTCCATAGCCCAGGTCCATGCGGCGACGCTGGTGACGGGCGAAGAAGTGGTTATCAAGGTACAAAAGCCGGGGGTCGAGACAGTTCTGCTGACTGACCTGAATTTTCTTTACCTGTCTTCTCGGGTAGTGGAAACCCTGGCGCCTCGCCTCTCGTGGACATCGCTGTCCGGTATTGTCGAGGAGATCCAGCAGACCATGATGGAAGAGTGCGATTTCATCATGGAAGCCCGCAACCTGGATACCTTCCGAAATTTCCTGCAGAACACCCATAATGAGGATGTCGTGGTTCCCCGTGTCTACCACGACTACAGCACGCGCCGGGTGCTGACTATGGAGCGTTTCCATGGTGTTCCGCTGACCGACCTCGATACCATCCGCCGGGTTACCAACGATCCGGAGAGAACCCTGATTACGGCGATGAACACCTGGTTTGCCAGCCTGACCCAATGCGAGTTCTTCCATGCTGACGTACATGCCGGCAACCTTATGGTGCTTGACGATGGTCGTATTGGCTTTATCGACTTCGGAATCGTCGGTCGAATCCGGCCTCAGACCTGGCAGGCGGTTTCAGACTTTATTGCGGCTGTAATGGCAGGCAATTTTGAGGGTATGGCTGATGCCATGGTACGCATCGGGGTTACCCGGGAGTCGGTGAACGTCGATGCCCTCGCCCATGATCTGCAGCAGCTATACCGGAATATGGATCGTATGGTTCCGGATGAGTCCGCGACTGACTGGCAAGTCAACGAAGCCGATGATGAAGTGAACAACATCCTTATGGAAGTTGTGCGGATTGGTGAGGATCATGGTCTACATTTCCCCCGCGAGTTCGCCTTGTTGCTAAAACAGTTCCTCTATTTCGATCGTTACGTACACATCCTTGCCCCGGAGATGGACGTCTTTATGGACGATCGACTGACCATGCTGCACTGATGGCCCTGCTTTCCCTTCAGACTGAGAATTTTCGTAACCTTGCCCCAGGCCCGTTCAAGTTTTCCCCTTGGGTCAATCTGATCTACGGAGCGAACGGTAGTGGCAAAACCAGCTTGCTTGAAGCTATTGCCTATCTCGGGCTAGGGCGTTCTTTCCGTCAGAATCGTCACCAGGTGGTCTGCCGTGAAGGCCAGCAGCGGTTTGTGGTGTTCGGGGCAGTCTCGGAACGCAGTGTGCCAGCGGTGGTGGAGCTTGGTCGAGCGGACACGGCGACATCGGCAAGGCTGGGGTTTTCAAGGGATATTCAATCCCGGGAAACCCGTTTGCGTGTTAACGGGGAGAATGTCTACAGCTTGTCGGTGTTGGCTTCGCTGTTTCCGGTTTCCGTCATTGATCCCGGGGTTTTCGACATCGTTGCAGGTGGGCCTGGCAAGCGACGTCAGTTTCTGGACTGGTTGGTGTTCCACGTGGAACCTTCTTTTGCTCCGCTTTGGCAGCAATGCCAGAGAACCATATCACAGCGGAATCAGATCCTCAGAAGTGGTAGAATAGACGATCACCAGTTGCAGGTCTGGGACCGCCAGTTTGTCGAGCTGGCACAGCAGGTTGATGAGCTTCGGCTCAGGGTATTCTCAGAGTTTGCGACTCACCTTCGCTCGGTACTTGAGCAGGTTCATGGAGAATGGGCGGCAGCGCTGAAGGTCGAATACAGTCCGGGCTGGGATCGAAAGAAGGGACTCGCAACCACGTTGATCGAACATCGCGAGCAAGAACGCAAGGTTGGTCATACCCTTTATGGCCCTAACCGCGCTGATATAAGGCTTCGCTACCACGGTCATGCCGTGGCCGAGCTGTTTTCCCGCGGACAACAAAAAACCCTGGTTATTCTTATGAAGCTTAGTCAGGGCGAGGTATTGGCAACCCGGGGTAAACAGGTGACCTTTCTGCTCGACGATATTAATGCCGAGCTGGATCTGGTCCATCGCCGCCTGCTGGCAGAAAGGCTCAATCGCCTGGGTAGTCAGGTTTTCATGACAGCAATCGAGAGACCGGACCCTTCCCTCCTATGGGAGGTCCCGCCGTCGGACTACAAGATGTTCCACGTGAACATGGACGGCTAACGGAAGAACAAACCAGCGCTTCAGGAGCGTCCGAATGAGTGAACAGAGCTACAATTCCTCCAGTATCAAGGTTCTCAAGGGCCTGGATGCCGTGCGTAAACGCCCTGGCATGTACATTGGCGACACGGACGATGGCACCGGCCTGCACCATATGGTGTTTGAACTGGTGGACAACTCCATCGACGAAGCGCTGGCAGGCCACTGTTCCGAGATCGGCGTGGTGATCCATGCAGATGAGTCGGTAACCGTGAAGGACAACGGGCGCGGGATCCCAGTCGACCTCCATGAAGAGGAAGGGGTTTCCGCGGCAGAAGTCATCATGACTGTGCTCCATGCCGGTGGTAAGTTCGACGATAACTCCTACAAAGTCTCCGGTGGGCTGCACGGTGTTGGCGTCTCAGTGGTTAACGCCCTGTCTTCTTCCCTGAAGCTCACAATCCGTCGTGATAACCAGGTCCATGAGCAAACCTATACCCATGGGGTGCCCAATGGGCCTTTGTCCGTTGTTGGCGATACGGATCGTAGCGGTACTGAAGTACATTTCATCCCTTCCCCCGATACTTTCACCAGCATCGAATTCCACTATGACATCCTGGCGAAGCGCCTTCGTGAACTCGCCTTCCTGAATTCCGGTGTACGCATCCGACTACAGGACGAACGGAGTGGAAAGGAGGAAATTTTCGAATATGAAGGGGGCCTCCGGGCGTTCGTCGAACACCTCAACCAGAACAAGACGCCTCTGAACCGTGTATTCCATTTTGACCGGGAACGGGAAGACGGCATCGCAGTAGAAGTAGCGATGCAGTGGAACGACTCCTTCCAGGAAAATATCTACTCGTTTACCAACAATATTCCCCAGCGTGACGGTGGTACTCACCTCGCCGGGTTCCGTGCTGCGCTTACCCGCTCACTGAATAATTACATCGAACATGAAGGCCTGGGCAAGAAAGCCAAGGTGAACACCTCTGGTGACGATGCCCGGGAAGGACTTACCGCGATTGTCAGTGTGAAGGTGCCTGATCCGAAGTTCTCGTCGCAGACCAAGGACAAGCTGGTTTCTTCCGAGGTGAAAACCGCGGTCGAACAGGAGCTATACCAGAGCTTTTCGGATTACCTCCAGGAGCAGCCGAACGAAGCCAAGGCGATTGTGAACAAGATGATCGAAGCGGCACGGGCAAGGGAAGCTGCAAGAAAGGCCCGCGACATGACCCGTCGCAAGGGTGCCCTGGACATTGCCGGTCTTCCCGGAAAACTGGCTGACTGCCAGGAGAAAGACCCCGCACTCTCCGAATTGTTCATTGTGGAGGGTGACTCTGCGGGTGGCTCAGCCAAGCAGGGCCGTGAGCGTCGCACCCAGGCTATCCTGCCACTCAAGGGTAAGATCCTGAACGTGGAAAAGGCCCGGTTTGACAAGATGTTGTCATCTGTCGAGGTTGGGACGCTGATTACCGCGCTGGGTTGTGGTATCGGCCGGGAGGAGTTTGATCCCGACAAGCTGCGCTACCACTCCATCATCATCATGACCGACGCCGACGTGGATGGCTCCCACATCCGTACATTGCTGCTCACTTTCCTGTTTCGCCAGATGCGCGAAATTATCGAACGGGGACACGTCTTTATTGCTATGCCGCCCCTGTACAAGGTCAAGCGGGGTAAGCAGGAACAGTACCTGAAGGATGAGAAGGCAAAAGAGGCCTACCTTACCCAGACGGCTCTGGAGAACGCCCAGCTGTTCGTGAATCCGGAAGCACCGGCGATCAAGGATTCCGCGCTGGAAACCATGGTCAAGGACTATCAGGCGGTAATGGCCATGATTGACCGCCTGGCACGGGCATACCCGGAGATGGTATTGCGTCAGATGGTCTATAACACGACGTTGTCACCGGAAGATCTGTCCTCCGAAGAAGCGGTTACCCGTTGGGTTGGACGTCTCGGTGAAGGCCTCGACCTGGATACCCGTACTGGTACCAAGTACACCTTCTCGGTAGAGAGGGATTCGGAAAGGAACCTGTTCCTGCCCAAGGTGACCATCTACGTACATGGCATCCCTTACACCCACGTGTTCAGCCACGACTTCTTTGAGTCATCTTCCTACAAGGCAATCGCACGTTTGGGGGAAACCCTCGACGGCCTGATCGAAGATGGTGCCTATGTTCAGCGGGGTGAGCGTAAACAGGCGGTATTGAGCTTCGAAGGCGCCCTTGAGTGGCTGATGAAGGAAGCCCAGCGTGGCCTGAATATTCAGCGCTACAAGGGGCTTGGTGAAATGAACCCTGAGCAGCTGTGGGAAACCACCATGGATCCGGAAACCCGTCGGATGATGAAGGTGACGATCGAGGATGCCATCGCTGCGGATCAGATCTTCTCGACTTTGATGGGCGATGATGTAGAGCCACGGCGTAACTTCATACAAACCAACGCCCTGGCGGTTACCAACCTTGATGTGTAAATGACACCGTCATAAAAAAGCCCCGGAAAGGCCTGTCCTTCCGGGGCTTTTTATTGGGCGGCTCGCCACCCACAGAACGATCAAGTTGCGGAACTGGTGGCCTTATGGGCGACGGCCAGCTTGCCGCTGGCAACAGGTAACAAATAGGCTTGTAGAAGGTCACGAATCTGATTGGCAAAGTCTTCCACAGACACACCCTGCTCCCGGTACTTGCGACGCTTCAGGTACCAATCCTGCATCATTGCCTTGATGAGGGAAGACAGCAGGCGGGCGTTGATCTGCCGGAAAACGCCCTGTTCGATTCCTTCCGAAATAATGTTGCAGAAGATGGTTTCGATCTCCCTTTCAGTGGCAACCGCATTCTGTTTTTCCACTGGCGGCAGGCTCTTAGCTTCCATATAGGAAAAGTAAAACCAGGGCCGGATCAGTTCACTGAGAAAGACGTGGGCGCGGATCGCCTGGGAGAGTTTTTCCACTGGATCCCGGATGTCCGCTATGTACTGTAGCACAGTACGTCGGGTCAGTTTGAAGCCATGACTCTGGATGAGGTGAATCAGGTCATCCTTGTTGCGGATATAGGCATAAAGCCCTCCCATGCTGAGTCCTGAGTCGGAACACAGGTCGCGCAGGGTCATAGCATGAAAGCCCTTGGAATTGGCCAGCCGCAAGGTGGAATCAATAATCCGCGCCAGGTTCCTTGTGGCGGTGGTTTCTTTCTTGATACGGATCTTGTCCGTATTTTCCTGGTACAGCTCCCTGCAAATCTCTTCTTTGGAGAGACTCAGTTCTGCCTTGAATGTCTCAAAATCCTGAATCATGGTGTGCTCGCCCGCTTGCGAAGTGAGCAGTATACGACAGCCACAGGGCTTATGCCGAGTCGACCTTCGCAGGATGTGGCCTGGATCCCTGCCCGCCAAACGAAGCCAGGGACACGACCCTTATGCCACTGACAGATAACGCTCCTGGGTCTCGTGATCATTGCGCAGATCATCGCTGGTGGCCTCATGCACGACCTTACCCCGTTCCAGGATGAACGCGCGTTGGGCGTGCTTCAATGCAAAATGGACACTCTGATCTGTAAACACGATCGTCGTGGTCTTGCTGAGTTCATCGATGAGCCTGCCGATCTGCTGGACAATAACCGGTGCCAACCCTTCGTTGGGCTCGTCCAGCAGTAATACCCTGGGCTGGATCATCAACGACCGGGCTACTGTCAGCATCTGTTGTTGACCACCGGAGAGGGTATCACCATCCTGGTTGACCAGTTCAGCCAGCATGGGGTACTCGTCCAGGACACGCTCCACGGTCCACGCTGGCGTCTCCCCGGAGCGGCGATACTCAGCAACCTCAAGGTTCTCCCTCACGGTAAGGCCGGGGAAAATACGCCGGTCCTCCGGAACATAGCCAATACCCATCCGGGCTATTTTGTGGGCGGGTTTACCCGAAATAGTCTGGCCATCAAAGACGATGGTCCCCTTGCGGGGGGGCGTTAAGCCGATGATGCTCTTGAGCGTGGTGCTCTTGCCGGCGCCGTTGCGGCCAAGGAGGCAGACGGTCTCGCCCTCATTGACTGAAAAGCTGAGTCCCTGCAGTGCCAGGCTTTCTCCGTAATAGGTGTGGATATCGTTCACTTCCAGAATCATGCGCTGGCCTCCTCTTCCTCTTCTTCGCCCAGATAGGCACGACGTACCTCCGGATGGGCTTTCACCTCGTCCGGCGTTCCGACGAACAGGTTCTCACCCCGGTGCATCACCAGGATGCGGTCTGCCAGACCAAACACCACGTCCATATCATGCTCGGTAATGAGAAAGGTGTACTCGCCGGTATCCGCCAGTTGCCGGATCAGTGAGGTGGTACGCTTTGTTTCATCCGGGGTCATACCCGCTGTCGGCTCGTCCAGCAACACCAGGTGTGGACGGGTAGCAAGTACCACGGCGATCTCCAGCAGGCGTTTGTCACCATAGCTGATGACCTCGGCGCGGCGATCGGCCAGTTCAAGGATTTGCAACTTGGCCAGCAGTTCCCTCGCCTCTTCCTGAACGGCCTTGTTACGACTGGCGAAGTTGAACAGCTTGCGGCTGTGGCCGTGAAAGGCGGTGACCGCAACTTCCACGTTTTCCTGGACGGTCATTTCCGGAAAGATGTTGTTGATCTGGAAAGACCGGGAAACCCCCATCCGGCTGATCTTGTGGGGAGGCAGGCCGGTAATGTCCTGCCCCTCAAGCTCGATCTTGCCCTCGGTGGGTGTCATACGCCCGGAGACCATGTTGTAGAAGGTCGTCTTGCCGGCACCGTTGGGGCCGATAATCGCCACGGTTTCCTGCGGCTGTATTTCCAGGTTGATGTCCGAAACGGCGGTATTGCCACCGAAACGCTTGGTCAGATTGCTGATTTTGAGGATTGGATCAGTCATTTTTATTCATCCACCAGTCCAGGAAGGTGCCGAGAACACCCTTGCGGAAGAACATCACCATCAGCGCCAGCACAATGCCCAGGAACAGCATCCAGGACTCGGTGAAGCTGGTGATCCAGGTTTCCAGCAGCACGAACATGGCTGCGCCGACAAACGGACCCAGGAAATATCCGGTACCGCCCAGGATGGACATGAGCACCGGCTCCGCGGACATGGACCAGTGCATCAGCTCCGGACTCGCGACCCGCAGGAAGGGTGCAATCAGTGCACCGGCCAGGCCGGCGAAGATGCCGCCGATGGTGAACGATGCCAGGCGATAGCTACGGATGTTCAGGCCACAGAAGGAGACCCGCTCGGGATTTTGCCGGATGGCCTTGAGGATCATGCCAAAGGAGCTACGGCTGATGATGTACAGGATGAGCGCTGCAATACCAACCACGACCAATGTGACGTGGTAATAAACCGCCGGGTTACCGATGGTCAGATCCAGTCCGAGGCCGAACTCCTTGATGCGGAAGCCGGCAATGCCGTCACTGCCATTGGTCACATCCCGCCAGGAGTGTGCGATGGTGAACACCATCATGCCAAAGGCCAGGGTCAGCATAGCGAAGTAAACCTCGCTGAGCCGCACACAGAGAAAACCGATAACCAGGGCCAGGAGACCGGACAGGGCCATGGCAGCAAAGAGTGTATAGACGAAAGGCCAGTCCTGGTGCAGTAACAGCATGGCGGTGGTATAGGCCCCCATGCCGAAGTAGGCGGCGTGGCCAAAACTCAGCATCCCCGTATAACCGAAGATGAGGTTGAAGCTCACCGCAAACAGTCCGAGGATCAGAATCTCGGTAAAGATAAAGATATAGAAGAACGGAGCGTACCAGGGGAGCGCAATCAGCAGTGCGATGGCCACCAGCAGGACCCCGAGGAGGATATTCTGCTTCATGCGTTGGCTCCTTTGCCCATCAGTCCGGTGGGTTTGAACAGCAGCACCAGGGCCATACCCAGGAACGGCAGCAGCAGGTTGAACTCAGGGAAATAACGGCCACCAAAGCCGTAGATGGCGCCCAGGATCAGAGCGCCAAGCAAGGCGCCGGGGAAGCTGCCCAGGCCGCCAATGACCACCACAATGAAGGACTCGATGATGATCTTGTCGCCCATGCCGGGGTCAATGGTACGCATCGGGGCTGCAATCACACCGCCAACACCGGCCAGCCAGGCGCCGAAGGCGAAGACCCCGGTAACCACCATGCGTGTGTTGATGCACAGGGCTTCCGCCATGTCGCGGTCGAGGGCTGCGGCACGCATGATCTTGCCAACGCGTGTGCGGTTGAACAGGTACCAGAGCCCGGCCAGGATCACCAGGCCCGAAAAAATCACAAACAGACTGTACACCGGGTAGGAGCCACCCAGAAGGCTCACGGTGCCCTGAAGGGCGTCCGGCGGATAGACCGCCTGGATATTGGAGCCAAAGATGCTGCGGATGCTTTCCGCAATGATCAGCAAAATGGCAAATGTCAGCAGAAGGCTGTCGGCTACGTCCCTGTGGTAAATAAATCTCAGCATAAGCCGGTCAATAACGACGGCAATCACCGCAACACCCAATGGCGCGATAATCAGCGCCACCCAGAAGGATAATCCCGCCAGGGACATCAGGGTGTAAGCCAGGTAGGCACCGAGCATATACAGGGCACCATGGGCGAAATTGATGATGTTAAGCACCCCGAACACGATGTTCAGCCCCACTGCGATCACAAACAGCAGCAGGCCCATCTCGAGGCTGTTGAGTAGTGCGGGACCCAGGCCAGACATAGGCACCTCTATAAGGAGAAATGGAAGACTGGAGGGCCGGCAACTAGCCGGCCCTCCACCGGTTGCGCGTCGCTGTCATTACAGGGAGCAGCCGGTCTCCTCAGGTGCCCTTGAGATGTCCTCGCCGTCAAAGACCTGGATATCGGTCAGGGTCCGGATACCGTGTTCCGGATGCATCGGACCGGTTTTACCCCAGGTGGGAGAAACCATGGCCTGGTTGTCGGCCTTGCGGAAGGTCACCGTGCCATTCGTTGCCTCCATGGTCATGCCGGACAGCGCCTTGGCAACCGCCGGGCCGTCGGTGGTTCCGGCGGCTTCCATCGCCTGCTTGTAGGCGTAGATGGCCGAGTAGGCACCCTGTGCGTTATAGCTAGGGGCATGGTCGTAGCGATCCATGTAGGCCTTGACGAACTTCTGGTTGAGCTCATTATCGTAGGCGTCATACCAGTAGCGGGTAGAAAGCCAGACGCCTTCCGGCATGCGGTCGCCCAGGGCGTCCAGCACCTCGGTGGCGGCGCCTACCGTGAACATCAGCTCATAGCCCTGATCGAAGAACCCCAGGTTGGTAGCCTGGCGCACAAAGTTAACCAGGTCGCCGCCCCAGACCGAGATAATGACCCCGTCGGGATCCGCATCCATAATGCCATTGATGAACGGAGTAAAGTCTTCGGCACCGAACCGCGGGAAGGCGGTCTGTTCCATCAGCTCGACATCCGGCTTCAGCTCTTTCAGGTAGTTGCCGAAGTATTCCCAGGTCTGGTGACCAAAGGCGTAATCCGGGCCAATGGTGGTCCACCGTTTGGCATCGGTCTTTGCGGCAATGCGGGCCGCGGCCTTCTGGTTTTGCGGTACGTTGACGCTGATACGGTAGGTAAACTCGTTGCAGAGGTTGCCGGTGACATCGGGTGTTGCGGCGTGGGTGATAATGAATGGTTTCTGCAACTCTGGCACCGTTGGCACCATGCCCTGGGCGACACCGGAGCTGTCCAGGCCCAGCAATGCATCGACATTGTCCTGGTAGGCGAGTTTGCGGGCAGCCTGGATAGCCGTAGCCGCCTTGCCCTGACTGTCTTCGAAGGTGACTTCGACTTGCCTTCCGAGGATGCCACCGCTCTGGTTAATTTCGTCGATGGCGAGGTTGATGCCCTCCTGCGCAAACTCACCATAGGTGGCCGCGCTGCCGGAGAGGATGTAGATACCACCGAAGTGGATGGGATGATCGTCAGCCATAACGCCCCCTGCGCCAAGGCTGAGGGTGGCGGCGGTCATGGCGGATACCATGAGATTTTTCGGATTGAACGTCTTCATAGGGGATTGCTCCTCGTTGTTGTCTTTGTTGTCACTGGAAGCGACTTTCCGGATACCTTCCCCGGGAGTCTGCGCGATGTCTGTCGCCCAGGTTCCCGGGTTGTCCAGGACCTCCCTGTAATCAGTTGTCGTTCGAGTTGTGAATGAATTTGGGGCAACGGCCCCGCCTCAGTCTCCCAGCTGCTCCCGCAGCAGGTTCTTGCGAATCTTGCCGGTAGCGGTCTTGGGCAGCTCACCGATGACTACCCGTTTGGGCACCTTGAACCGGGCCAGCTTCTCCCGGCAGTGGGCGATGATGGCGTCCTCGGTGAGGCTGCCATCATCGTTGACCGGCGCGACGAAGGCACAGGGCACCTCTCCCCACTTCTCGTCGGCCATGGCCACCACCGCTGCTTCCGACACGTCCGGGTGCAGGTAGAGGGCTTCCTCCACCTCCAGGCTGGAAATGTTCTCTCCCCCGGAAATAATGATGTCCTTGGCCCGGTCCCGGATCTCTATATAGTTGTCCGGGTGCACCACCGCCAGGTCGCCGGAATTGAACCAACCGCGGTTGAATGCCTTTTCGGTGGCGTCTGGATTCTTCAGGTAGCCCTTCATCACCGTATTGCCCCGGATACAGATCTCCCCCAGGGTTTGTCCATCGTGGGGTACAGGTTCCCCGGTGTCCCGGTCCAGCACGGTGATTTCATCCACAGAGAGTGTCTGCACACCCTGACGGGACATCTTCACCGCTTTCTGTTCCAGGGGCAGGTCTGCCCATTCCGGTTGCGGCACGCAGAGACTTGCCGGACCGTAGGATTCCGTCAGGCCATAGAGGTGGGTAATCACGAAGCCGATTTCCTCTGCCTTGCGGATCACGGCACTCGGGGGTGCGGCACCGCCAAGGGCGAACTGGGCCGGGAATGACAGCCGCCTGCCCTGACGGCCAAGTTCCGTCAGTACCATGTTGAGGACGATGGGGGCACCGCACATATGGGTAACGCCGTAGCGTTCAATACGCTGGTAGATATCGTCCGCATCCACCTTGCGCAGGCACACATGGGTACCGCCAACGGCGGTGATGGCCCAGGTATAACCCCAGCCGTTGCAGTGGAACATTGGGAGGGTCCACAGATAGACGGTCTGGTCGTTCATGTTGAAGGCCATGGCATCGCTCATGGCGGCCAGGTAGGCACCCCGGTGGTGGTAGACCACCCCTTTTGGGTTACCGGTGGTACCGGAGGTGTAGTTAAGGCTGATGGCGTCCCACTCATCACGGGGGCCGGACCAGGCGGCATCGGGGTTGCCAGAGACGAGCAGGGCTTCATAGTCCTGGCCGGCAAGGCCGTCGGTAGGGCCGGCGTCCCGTTCAATGGCGATCAGTAATGGCGGGTGATCCACAGAGGCCAGGGTCTCCCGTACCACCGGTTCAAACTCGGTGTCGTACATCAGCACCCGGGCTTCGCCGTGGTTGAGGATAAAACCCAGGGTGGCGGCATCAAGCCGAATGTTGAGGGTATTGAGTACGGCCCCTGCCATGGGTACGCCGTAGTGGGCTTCCAGCATCTCGTGGCTGTTCGGGCAGAGCATCGCTACGGTATCGTCGTGGCCGATTCCGGCGTCCGCCAGGGCGCTGGCCAGGCGGGTGCTCCGCTCCAGCAGTTGCTGGTAGCTGAGGGTCATGTCATCGTCGATGACCGCAGTCTTGTGGGGATAGACAGTGGCCGAACGCCTGAGAAAACTCACCGGACTCAGGGTGGCGTAGTTGGCCACGGTTTTGCCCAGTTCATTGTATTTGTTCATGGGTCCAACCGTTTTATGTCTGTACTGTTACGCTACATACCGATTAGCGGATGTTTCTTTTCCAGCGGCGATACTCATTGCTTAATTTTTGTTCTTTCATCCCCCTGAAATTAGAGCGAGCGTTCGAAATACGCAATGAGAAACCTGATTGATTTTTTCTATCGGGGGAGGTTGTCAGAGGTAGTGCTTTTCAGGAATCGAGGCTATACCGGATTTTCAGCGATAGTAAGTGCTAACAATCATACTTTCGTATAAATGGGTGGGTCTCACTACCAGATGGCGGCACACCCGAGTGAGGGCAGCTCAACTGCCCTTGTTGCCCTGCCCGCTGGCGGCCGGAGAGATGACCTCTTCCAGGGTGTGCCCGGTGAGCCGGCGAATGGTACGCCACAGGTAGAAGAAGATGGCAATCATCATCACCATGGAGGGAATGGCGATCATCGGATAGCTCACCAGGGTCATGCGGCCAAGCTCTTCATTGAACGCCTGGGTACCAGAGGGGCTGGTGACGATCCAACGGGCCAGAATGTAATTCATGATTGCGGAGAACAGGAAGGTACCGGCGAAGAAGTAACTGGCCTTCATCAGCCGGTTCTCGAACTCCGCTTCGCAGCCCCTTTCCTGCAGGGACTGCTGGATCTTGTCCACATCGAGTACATTGGGGTTGTAAAGCAGTGTGCGCACCAGCGGGTATTTGGTGCGGGTGGATATCAGTACAGCCAGGCCGATCACCAGGGGCACGGCCGCTTCCTTGACTGCCAGCCACTGGGCATCAATCTCCATAAGACCAATGCCCCCGGTCAGCCCCACGCTGATCACCCCCAGCACCGCAATGAAGTTTTTCTTGCGATACCGGACAAGTTCAAACAGACCCCACCCCAGTGGAAACGCCAGACCGATCAGCAGCGCCCAGGTATTGCCCAGGTATTCATCACCACTCAGTTTCATCAGGATGACCGAGGGAATGATGATACTGACCAGCAGGTCCACCCAGGGGCGGGGCTTGTGGTCGGGGATATCCTTGCGAGCTGTTGTCATATGGGTGGCCCGGGCCTGGTTCTGGAATGAGATGTCTTGTCCGCCTTACCCGACTGTGGACAGGGCCAGGCATTGGTTCAGACCGGATCATACCATGTTGGTTTCCATCGCATCGATCCGGTGGGTGTGTAGCGGGTTTCACTATCGGGCAGAGCGCTCTCAAACAGTGCATGTACCACCCGGAGACAGGTCCAGGCCTATATTGTTACCTTTAATGAACACCGTTGGCGTTGTTTCAGACGTAATATAAGTTCTTGTAAAATAAAAATTTATTAAAATTCCTGTTCGCTTTGGCCGGGGATTGGCCTTTCGGTTGCATACACATTTGGCAACAAACCTGCCGAGGAGTATGCAAAATGGATCGTCGTCACTTTCTGAAGGGAGCCGCAAGCCTGGGGCTGGGCGCCAGCCTGCTGCCATACCTCAAGGTATTGCCTGCCAGCGCTGCGACCAGCGAAACCGCCGTAGTGGTATTTGGCGGCACCATCAACAGCCTGGATATTCACCGCAGTGGTACCAACCGGGACAGCTACCAGGTGGCCATCAACTGTTATGACCGCCTGGTGACCTTTGGCACCAAGACCCTCGATGATGGCTCCCTGAGCTACGACTACGACAACGTGCAGCCAGAGCTGGCGGAGTCCTGGGAGATCAGCGGGGATGGCACCGTCATGACCTTCTTCCTGCGCAAGGGCGCCACCTTCTGGGATGGCAAGCCGGTTACCGCCCACGATGTGAAATGGTCCTTTGACCGCTCCGTGTCCCTTGGTGGGTTTCCTACCGTTCAGATGAAAGCCGGGCGGCTGGAGTCACCGGAGCAGTTCGAGGTCGTGGATGAACACACTTTCCGCATTACCCTGCCGTTCTCGTCCAAGCTGGCGCTGCCGGACCTGGCCACGCCGATACCGGTGGTGATCAACTCGGAAGTGGCCCGGGCCCATGCCACCGAGGCAGACCCCTGGGCCACGGAGTACCTGCACCGCAACCCGGCCGGCTCGGGGGCGTACAAGGTCGCCCGCTGGGATGCCGGCCAACAACTGGTATACGAGCGTAATGAGGACTGGAAAGGTGGCGCCCTGCCCGGTTATCAGCGGGTAATCCTGCGGGAGGTACCGTCCCAGGCCACCCGGCGAGCACTCCTGGAAAGAGGCAGTATTACGGCGGCCCACAACATTCCCAACAAGGACGCGAAGGAACTGGCCAGTCGTCCGGACATCCAGGTGGTCAGTTCGCCCATCGAGAACTGCATTTATTGCCTGTGCCCCAACCTGGATTTCGAGCCCTTCAAGGACAAGCGCGTGCGCCAGGCCATTGCCTGGGCGGTGCCCTATGAGCGGATCTTTGAACAGGCGGCCTACGGCCTGGGTGTCCCCACCTGGGGCGGATCGAAAACCGTTGACGACATTGCCTGGCCCCGTCGCTCGCCCTACTCCACCAATCTCGACAAGGCCAGGGCCTTGCTGGCTGAAACCGGGTACAAGGACGGTTTCACCGTACCCCTGTCGTTCAACCTTTCCCATGCAGACTGGGCCGAACCCGCTGCGCTGTTGATACAGCAGAGCCTGGCCCAGATCGGCATAGAGGTCACCATCGAAAAGATCCCCGGTGCCAACTGGCGAACCATCGCCCTGGTGGAGAAGCGTCTTCCCCTGCATCTTGAGAACTTCGGCGGCTGGCTCAACACCCCGGACTATTACTTCTACTGGGCCTATATCAAGGGCAACCTTTTTAACTCATCCAACTACGACAATGCCGAAATGGCGAAGCTGGTGGACGATACCCTGGACATGGCCATGGACCACCCGCAGTACGCACCCAACGTCAAGCGGATGATCGAGCTGGCCCAGGAGGATGTGCCCCGCATCCCCTTATGGCAGCCAACGCTTAACGTGGCACTGACCAATGGCGCAAACGGCTACCAGTTCTGGTTCCATCGCCAGATGGATATTCGCTCCCTGAAACCTGCCTGACCTGGTCACAAAAGGAGAAAGCGCCATGTCCCTGGCCCTCAAAGCCCGCAAGGTTGGCTTGCGCCTGCTGGAAGCGATTCCAACGGTCATCGGTATTCTGGTGGTTTGCTTTTTGCTGACCCGGGCGCTGCCTGGTGATCCGGCCGCGTATTTTGCCGGACCCATGGCAGATGCGGAGTCCATTGAACAGGTGCGACGCAACCTGGGCCTGGACCAGCCGTTACCGGTGCAGTTCGTGAACTATGTGACCGATCTGCTGACCGGCAACCTGGGCATGGCAATTTCCACCGGTCAGCCGGTGGTGGCGGAGCTGGCGACCCGGCTCCCTGCGTCGCTGGAGCTGACCCTCGGAGCACTGCTGCTGTCCTTCCTGATCGCCGTTCCCCTTGGGGTGATGGCAGCTACCCGGCCCAATACCTGGGTTGACCACCTGTGTCGCTTCCTGGTCACCGCCGGGGTGTCCCTGCCCACCTTTTTTACCGGCCTGGCCCTGATGTACATCTTCTATTACCTGCTGGGCTGGGCACCTGCGCCCATGGGCCGGATCGATATGATGTACCTGCCGCCAGAGACGGTAACCGGCTTCTACACCATCGATACACTGATCGCCGGTGACTGGGAAACCTTCCGTGCCGCGATTGCCCAGATGGCACTGCCGCTGATCACCCTGGCCCTCTTCACCCTGGCTCCCATTGCCCGGATGACCCGTGCTGCGATGCTGCAGACCCTGGGCAGCGAGTTTGTTCGCACCGCCCGCGCGGCCGGCCTTAACGGGCGCCGCGTGCTGGTCACCTATGCCTTTCGCAACGCCCTGCTGCCGGTGGTGACCACCCTTGGCATGGTGTTTTCCTTCCTGCTGGGGGCCAACGTACTGGTGGAGAAAGTGTTTGCCTGGCCGGGCATCGGTTCCTTTGCGGTGGAGGCACTGGTGGTATCGGACTACGCGGCGGTGCAGGGTTTTGTGCTCTCCATGGCGTTGCTGTTTGTACTGCTCAACCTGTTGATTGATGTGATCTACACCCTGATTGATCCCCGAGTGGGGGAGGAGAGCTGACATGACCAGCATGACCCCCGGATCCACCGTTGCGTCTGCCACTGCTCCCACCCGGCCCCGCAGCAGTTACTGGAGCCACCTGAAGTATGTGATGTCTGAGAACCCGGTCACCGGCCTGGCTTTCGGCCTGTTCGCCCTGATTATCCTGGCGGCCTTGTTCGGGCCTTACCTGGTGCCCCACGACCCCCTTGCCACCGGTGTGGGCGCTGCGCTTCAGCCTCCCAGCCTGGCGCACTGGTTCGGTACGGATCACCTAGGTCGGGATGTATTCTCCCGGGTGGTGGTGGCGACCCGGCTGGACCTGCTGATTTCTGTGTCTGCCGTGGCCATTTCCTTCGTGGTGGGATCGGTGATCGGGTCACTCGCCGGCTACTTCGGAGGCTGGACCGACCGCATCACCGGACGCCTGGTGGACACCATCATGGCCTTCCCGCTGTTCGTGCTGGCCATGGGCATTGTTGCCGCGGCTGGCAACACGGTGGAAAACATCGTCTACGCCACCGCCATCATTAACCTGCCTTTCTACGCCCGGATGGCCCGGGCGGAGGTCAGCATTCGTCGCAATGTGGGTTATGTCCAGGCTGCCCGCCTGTCCGGAAACTCGGAGCTGCGGGTGCTGTTCGGCCACATTTTCCCCAACATCATGCCGCCGATGATGGTGCAGATCTCACTCAATATGGGATGGGCCATCCTCAATGCCGCCGGGCTGTCGTTTATCGGGCTGGGGGTGCAGCCACCGTCTCCGGAGTGGGGGATCATGGTGGCCGAAGGCGCCAACTTCATTATCTCCGGCGAATGGTGGCTGGTTATCTTCCCCGGCCTGGCCCTGATGCTGGCTGTGTTCACCTTCAACCTGATTGGTGACGGTCTGCGGGATCTGGTGGATCCCCAGCGTCGCACCTGAGGAAATCACCATGACCATTCCATTGCTGGATGTTCAGCACCTGAGTGTTGATTTCGCTACCCGTAACGGCACAGTGCGGGCTATCGATGATATTTCCCTGGTCGTGGGCAAGGGTGAAACCCTCGGCATTGTCGGTGAATCCGGTTCCGGCAAGTCGGTAACCTCCTATGCCGTCATGCGTATCCTCGACCGGGCCGGCCGTATTGCCGGTGGACGCATCACCTATGGCGGCATGGCCCTGCACAAGGCACGGGAAAGGGACATGAGGGACATTCGCGGGCGAGAGATCTCGATGGTTTTCCAGAACCCCCGCGCTGCCCTGAACCCGATCCGCCGAATTGGCCAGCAGGTGGCGGATGTGCTTGTTCAGCACAGTCAGGCAACCCGTGGTAATGCACGGGAAAAGGCCGTCGAGATGCTCAGAGCCGTGAAGATCCGCGACCCGGAACAGCGCTACGATGCCTATCCCTTTGAACTCTCAGGCGGCATGTGTCAGCGCGTGGTCATCGCGATCGCGCTGGCCTGTCGGCCCCGGCTACTGATCGCTGATGAACCCACCACCGGGCTGGACGTGACGACACAGAAGGCGGTGATGGACCTGATCGTTGACCTTACCCGGGAATACGACATGTCCACCATTCTCATCACCCATGACCTGGGACTGGCTGCTGCCTACTGTGATCGGCTGGTGGTGATGGAAAAGGGCAGGATTGTAGAAGCCAACGGGTCTGCCGAACTGTTCCATGGCGCCCGGGAGGCCTATACCCGCCAACTTTTGCAGGCGACCCCCCGAATCGACTCTGAGGTAAGGGACCTGTTGCCCGCCGCTTTGCGAGCGACGGCGATGCCCCTTCCGGAAACCCACGACGTCGGTGAGCCGCTACTGACCGTCAAAGGTCTGAAAAAACAGTTCGGAAAGCCCGGTGCGGATAACGGCCACCTGGCGGTTCAGGACCTGTCCTTTACCATTCGCGAAGGGGAAAGTCTCGGGCTGGTGGGTGAGAGCGGCTGTGGCAAGTCGACTACCTCCGCCATGGTCATGCGCCTGCTGGATACGACCGGGGGAGCCATTGAGTTTCTGGGAGAAGACATTGCCGCGATTCCGGCGGCGAAGTTCGCCGCCCACCCCCTGCGCGGCAAGCTGCAGATGGTGTTTCAGGACCCCACTGACAGCCTTAACCCCCGCTGGAGTGCGGCCCAGTCCATCGGGGACCCCCTGCAACGATTGGCAAGCCATATGAATCGGCAGCAGCGGGAGGCGCGCATTCTCGAACTGGCGGCCCTGGTGGGTTTACCGGTTAACCTGCTTGACCGTTTTCCCCACCAGCTGTCCGGTGGTCAGAAAGCCAGGGTGGGGATCGCCCGGGCCATTGCCCTGGATCCCAGATTATTGATCCTCGATGAACCTACTGCCGCTCTCGACGTATCCGTGCAGGCCATTGTCCTCAACCTGCTGGAAGACCTGAAGCACCGGTTGGGTATGAGCTACCTGTTTATCTCCCACGACCTCAATGTGGTGCGGCTGCTGTGCGACCGGATCATGGTGATGCAGAACGGCGCCATCGTTGAAGAAGGTGATGCCCGCCAGCTGCTGGCTGCCCCCGCGACTGACTATACCCGAACCCTGCTGGCGGCCATCCCCCACCCGCCGCAGGCTGCCGCTAATGACTGAACAAGGACGCCGGCCATTGAACCTGAACAGGGCAGAGCATTCCGGGGGCGAGAAAATCGAATCGGCTCCCGTCCGTAAGGGCACCGTAGTGGACACATTGGTCCAGACCCTGGCAGACGACATCGTAAGTGGTCGCCTGCCACCCGGTACCAAGCTGGATGCCCGGGCCCTGGCCGAGCGTTTCGGCGTCTCCCGTACGCCGATCCGGGAAATGTTCGGCCACCTTGCGGCCATGGGCCTGGTGACGCACCGGCCCAACCGGGGGGTGATGGTGGCGACCCTGTCACCGGCCGCCCTTGGTGACCTGTACGAAGCCATGGCAGAGCTGGAAGCGGCCCTGGCGCGGTTGGCGGCACTGAGGATGAACAGTAGCCAGAGGCAACGTTTACTGACCCTGCATCAGGATTCGGTCCACCTGGTAAGGGACGGTACGGCCGATGCCTATGCCCGTTACAACCAGGAGTTCCATAACCTTATCTTTGAAGGGGCCCAGAGCGCCCAGTTAAGGCAGCTTGCCGAGGCTACCCGCACCCGGCTGGCGCCGTTTCGACGGGCCCAGTTCCGACTGGCCAACCGGGTCAGCAAGTCCTGGGAAGAGCATGATGCGATTGTCCAGGGTATCCTCGCCGGTGATGCCGATGGGGTGGCCCGTCTGATGCGCGTTCACGTCCAGACTGTCAGCGCCATGTCGGCGGAATTTGTAGCGGAGCACCAGCCCCTTACCGCCACCCGGGGGGCCTCGGCATGAAGGCTGAATCGTTAACGGGAGTGATTACCACTCCCGACCCCCGGGCCACAACAGCGGGGCAGGCTGTGCTCCAGGCTGGTGGCACCGCTATTGACGCAGCCATGGCAGCCGGCGCGGTGCTGTCGGTGGTCTGCCCCCATATGAGTGGTATCGGCGGTGACGCCCTCTGGTTGCTGAGCAATGGCATGAAGGTGGATATGCTGATGGGGCTGGGCCAGGCCGGCCGCCGCCTGCCCGAATCCGGGGCGATTACCATGCGTGGTCCGGCTTCGACAGCCACCACGGCGGGCGCCCTGCGGGCCTGGTCCCTGGCCCACGACTGGAGTCGACACCGTTGGGGTTCGACCATGACCTGGCCTGACCTGCTGGAGGAAGCGATCAGCCTGGCCCGGGATGGCTATGAGGTGGCCGGCAACCAGGCTTTCTGGCAACAGCAGCGCCGGGGTCTGATCGATGATCTGCCGGACCTCAGTGCCCTGTGTTGTGATACAACCGGCGAGCTCCTTACCGCGGGTACACCCGTCACACGCCCGGAACTGGCAACCACCCTGATGCACCTGGCCAGGGCGGGTATGGAGGATTTCTATGAAGGGGAACTGGCGACGGCCCTGGCGGAGGGATTCTGCAAGCTGGGCAATGGCCTGACCCGGGATGACCTTGTCACGACGAAGGCCTGGCATAGTGAGCCCCTGAGCATTCGCTACCGGCAGGGAACCCTGTACAACTTCCCCCCTCCCAGCCAGGGGCTGTATACCCTCAGTGCCCTGAATGCCCTTAACTTTGTCCACATGGGGGCGCTGGAGAACGGCGGCGCTGA
This sequence comes from Marinobacter sp. AN1, assembly GCF_026013985.1. Lineage (NCBI taxonomy): Bacteria > Pseudomonadati > Pseudomonadota > Gammaproteobacteria > Pseudomonadales > Marinobacteraceae > Marinobacter > Marinobacter sp. AN1. Next base: position 23,037 of record NZ_CP110342.1, read on the forward strand.
CTATTTCCACTACCTGGTTGAGGCCGTCAAGGCGCAGCTCAGACGGCGTAACCGTGACCTCTGTGATCCCACAGGCGGCACCCTCGATATTCGGCGCCTGCTGAGCCGGTCGCGGGCGGCTGTCGATTATGCGGCCATTGACCCTGAGATTGCCGTGCCCTGGCAGGAGCAAGGCCGGCCCGCTGACACCGTCTGGCTTGCCGCCACCGACAGCCAGGGTCGCACTGCCTGCCTGATGCAGAGCCTTTTCCACGATTTCGGCTCCGGTTGCATGATTGGCGATACCGGAATCCTGTGGCTCAATCGCGCCGCAGGCTTCAATCCGGACCCCTCCCATGCCAACGGCTGGGCTCCCGGCAAGCGGCCGGCCCACACCCTGAACCCGTCGGCCTACCTGGCGGACGATGGCCGGCAATTCTATTTCGGTACCCAGGGTGGCGACGGCCAGCCCCAGACCCAGCTGGTACTGGCGGCGCAACTGGTGGATTACCGCCAACCTGTGGACCGGGCGCTGTCGGCTCCCCGCTTTCTGCAGGGGCGCAGTTTCTTTGGTAGCAGTGAGAGTCTGAAGCTGGAGCGAACAATTGCGCCGGCGGTGGCAGCGTCGTTGACTGCAAGGGGGCACGATATCGAATGGATACCGGAGCTTAGTCCCTTTACCGGCCTCGCCGGAGCCATCGCGATATACGCCGATGGCCGCCGTGAAGCCATGCATGATCCCCGCGGTGAAGGTATCGCCCTGGGGCAGTGACAGTAGGTGCTTGCACCCATCGCAAGCGTCCAGCGGCCAGTAATCTTCACAGCGACGCATCGCGCCAACCAACGAAAGAAGGACATACCATGGATATGATTATCGCCTGCACCCTGCTGGGTATCGTCGCCGGGATACTGGCCGGCATGCTCGGGATTGGTGGCGGTGTCGTTATCGTGCCCGCCCTGGTGCTGATACTCTCGGCTCAACATTTCCCGCCGGAGTTCATCGTAATTACCGCAGTGGCCACGTCCCTGTGCACCATTATCTTCACCTCGATCTCGGCCGCCCGGGCCCAGATCAAGCGCCAGGCGGTGGACTGGACCATCTTCAGGCTATGGGCGCCATGGTGGTGATGGGCAGTTTCCTCAGTGGTTTTATCGCGGCACGTTTACCTGCAATTGTGTTGGAGACTGGTATTGCGGTGTTCCTGCTGGTGATATCCGTGATCATGCTCAGTCGCTGGGTGCCCGACCCCCGGCGGACCATGCCGGGAAAGGGTGGTACCACCGGCCTGGGCATGTTCAGCGGGGTACTTTCCGGGCTGGCTGGTATCGGGGGAGGTAACGTGATGGTGCCGCTGATGGTGTTCTTTAACGTACCTATGCAACGGGCGGTGGCTACCTCCAGTGCCCTCGGTTTTCCGCTGGCGGTAGTGGGCACCCTGGGTTATATCATCTCCGGTTGGGGCCGGTCCCCCGCAGACTGGTCACTGGGCTATGTCTACCTGCCTGCTGTGGCGCTGATTGCGGTTTTTACGGTGTTACTGGCACCGGTGGGAGTATCGCTGAGTCACAGGATTCCGGCACCTACGCTGAAACGGTGCTTTGGCGGGTTATTGCTGCTGGTGGCGGGGCGGATGTTGTTTAACGGGTTGTGAGGCTGCTGGTAGTCATTGTTTCAGTTGCTCCAGGTTGACTTACCTCCGGGATCCCTGCATGTTAAGCCTCGTTCGGCGCTCGTAGCATTCCAGGAACTCCACCGTACCGGTCCCGGTTGGCTCCACCACCCCGCGAACCCCGAATTTCCACCTGTGCCAGTGATAGCCAGACCGTTTCCAGAAGGACTTTGGAAGTCATGAACGGACCCGTGTTGCTCCAGTCGTCTCGGGCAATCAGCGCGATTGTTGTGCTCTGCGCCATTGTATTACTCTTGACGGGCCCTTCGGCTCAAGCACGATCCTCAGGCAACATCCTTGCCACAGACAGTCAATGGACTCCGCTTGAACTTTCCGTCACTGATACCCGCTATTCCCTCGCTTCACTTGACCATTCATCCGGTTTTGTCCCCGTGCCCGATAACCTGGCGCTGGAGGACGCGCTTGGTCAGCCCCCGCAGGACGAGACCTTCGGCCTGACTCCCAATTTCCGAGAGTACAGCCGCTACTGGCTCTATACCAATCTCCGAAATCGTTCCGACAATCGGGACTGGATGCTGCATATCAGCAACTTCGGATTTCTGGACCCCAGGGTCCTGGTCCAGGGGGAAGACGGGCAGGTGATCAGAACCTTCAGTAACAATGGCTACCAGGCTGGCACTGACATCAACACCATTGGCCGCGCCGTCAGGATCCAGCTCGAACCGGGGCAGGACTACCGGCTGGTAGTGGAGTTGACCGCCTACAAAGCGGCGTGGCAGCCCTACATCGGCCTGATGAGCGACCATTATTACCAGGGCTGGAAGATTACGCAGGACCTGGCCTACAAGACGGCGGTGGGCATCATACTGGGCTTCATCCTGCTGGGGCTGACCTGCTGGCTGGTCACCTGGGAGACACCCTTCTGGTGGGCTACGCTGTCTGCCCTGCTGATGCTGGTCTATCACCTGGAACACAGCAGCCTTCCGGCCCTGTTGTGGCAGTCCAGCTACGAGAAAAATGGGTTCTTCTGGGCGCTGATGTTTGCCACCATGCTGTCGCAACTGGCGTTCGCAGGCAGCTTCCTGGGTATCCGGCGAGGCTCCGGGCGATGGTACTACGCCTTTGCCGGAGCCATGGTGGTTACCGCCATTCTGGCTGTCGCCAGCCAGGTTCTCTCATTTGAGGCCAATATGCGACTGGCCGCCCTGAACTACCTTGTTGTGGCTGTGGTTGTCCTCGGTTCCGGGGTTTGCCGGGTCCGGTCCGAGGGCAGTTACTATTTCATCTACCTGCTGGGCTGGTTTCCCATGGTGCTGTCCATCCTGCAGGTGGCCTGGGTAGTCCAGGGGCCCGGAAGTAGCAGTGGCGAAATCACCGCCTCCTACAAGATGATCCACGTGGTCTACATCCAGATTTTGCACCTGTTGCTGCATGCGGTGGCCCTGGTCCTGAGGTTGAGGGCACTGCGCCGGGAAAAGCTCAAGGCGGAGTTCCTCAGCCTGGCCAAATCCCGCTTTATCGCCCAGAGCAGCCACGACCTGGCGCAACCCCTGCATTCGATGAGTGTGTTCCTGGAGTACCTGAAGCCCTATGTGCAGGGGCAGCAAGGCCAGAAAATCTTCCACCGGTTGCGGCATACCCACCGGCAGATGAACGAGTCTTTCCGGGCCATCATGGACCTTGGCAAGCTGGAGTCCGGCGTGATCCGTCCCGAGCCGAGGGCAGTCAGGCTCTCAGACCTATTCTCCAGACTCGAGCAGGACTACCGGGTGCTGGCACGGGAGAAAGGTCTCCAACTGAGCGTCTGCCACTGCTCGCTGACCGTCTTCAGTGACCCGGTGCTGCTGGAGCGACTGTTGCGCAACTTGCTCTCCAACGCCATCAAGTACACGGATCAGGGCAAGGTGCTTGTAGGCTGTCGGCGCCAGGGGCAGACGGCGATTCTGCAGGTACTGGACACCGGGTGCGGTATCACCGACCACGCACGGGAGCAGATCTTCGACATCTATCATCGATCGGCTGGAGGAGACACCGTGGCGGAAGGCTCCGGCATTGGCCTGTCCATCGTCCGCCATCTCGCCGATCGTCTGGATCATCCGCTCTCCCTGGCATCAATACCCGGTCGTGGAAGCCGGTTCTCGGTGACCGTGCCGCTCCTGAACGAAGGGGCGACGGACACCAAACCATTGCGGCAGGCACCCGCGCCAGTAGTGGCGTTGGCGTTCACGGATCGGGAACTGGCCGAGACCGTTTCAGGCTACCTGCGTCGGTGGCAGCAGACCCCGGTGGTGTTCGACTCCCTGGGCCAGGCCCTCGGATCGGACGCTGTTATCACCGTTTTGCTGTGCGATCAGGACAGCCTGGAGGGGTCGATATTGTCGATGGAGCAGGCCCGGTCGGTCGCCCAAAGCACCGCCCTCGCGTGTGTCTGTAAGCCAGGCACACCCCTGCCGGAACCGTGGACGGCCCTCTCCCCACACGCCCTGCCCGTGCAATTGAGGGCGTTGCTGAATACCGCCGGGCGCCGGCAGCCGGCGACAGCGGCGTGCCGATCTGCCGGGATCGCAGACGACCCCTCTCACGTTCCCCATACCGCCCCAACCTGATGAACCGACCCCTATGACCATCAAGGTACTGATCACCGAGGACCACGAACTCTACCGAGACGGATTGCGCCTGTTGCTTGAGGAAGCCATACCCGGCATGGAGGTGATTGAGGCGGAAGACTTCCCCGGGGCCCTGGAGGCCCTTTCCCGGCACCCGGACATTGCCCTGATGCTGCTGGACATCCAGTTGCCGGGCACTCGCGGCCTTGACGGACTGAGGGACATCAAGACCTGCTATCCGGCACTGTCGGTAGTCGTGGTCTCCACCATCGACCACCACGCCAGCATCCAGCAGATGCTGCAACTGGGGGCAGACGGGTTTATTGCCAAGACGAGTTCCCGGGCGGTGATGGTCCGCGCGCTGCGAGACGTCATGGCCGGGGAATCCGTGATTATCGGCGGCCAGGAGGGCCACCACACACCCTCCCTGCCGCCCCGTCAGCTGGCCACCCTGGAGCTGATGGCTCTGGGCCTGTCCAACAAGGAGATTGCCGCCCAGCTCACGATCTCCCCCGCCACGGTGAGGGAATACGTGTCGGACCTGCTGGTTCGGTTTGATTGTGCTAACCGGACCCAGGCCGTGCTTAAGGCACGGCGGCTTGGGTATATTCTCGACTGATGATTCAGAACCCGAACCCCGACACCAGGGCCCGGTTGCCGCTGTCCACATCCACGGCGATCAGGCTGCCAGTACTCTGGTCAGTGACATACAGAATCCGCGCCTCGGCATCGAATGCGGCGTCGGCCGGGGTGGATGTCGGGTTGAAGGGGCTGCCGCCGCCGATCAGCTGGTCATCGCCGCTGTCGAACTCGCCATCCGGGCCCCGGTCGTGGCCGGAAACCACGCTGCGGTCGCCGCTGGACAGGTCCACGGCGACGATGCTGGGTGGTACCTGGTCGATGCTGAATCCGAATGCGCTATCCAGTACCAGAGCGCGGTTGTTGGCCGCATCCAGGGCGACAGACACCGGGATCCTGAGAATATTGCCACTGCCGGTAGCCGGATCCGAGATCACCGTACGGTCGCCGCTGGACAGGTCCACGCTTATCAAACCTCCCAGCTCCTCATCGTTTATGTCGAACAATAGCACCAGCAGGCGATTGTTCCGGGCATCCAGAGCCACGGATATGGGCGACCGAATTGCCGGACCGGTGCCGATGTCGGTCTCCCCGCTGCCGTTGCCGGTCGAGATCAGGGTGCGATCGCCACTGTCCAGATCCACGGCGACCAGGCTGCCACGCTGGGCCACCAGCACCCGGTTATTGGCGACATCCACGGCCAGCGCCCGGATGTTGTCGAATGTCGGCCCCTCACCCACGTCATCACCGGACAGGGTGGAGCGGTCCCCGCTTTCCGGATCTACTGCTACCACTGTATTCGCCGAAGCATCCGCGACCAGCAAGCGGTTGTTGGCGGTATCTGCCACCAGGTTTCGAGCGTCGAGTAACCGAGGGCCTTGCCCGCGAACTTGATTGGGGTTGTCCGCATCGAAGCCGGAGAGTGTGACGCGGTCGCCAAAGGTGTCGCCCGGGGCCAGGTTCACGCCGTAGATCTCACTGCTACCATCGTTCAGGATGTCATCAAGCACGACCACCATCGGCTGGCGGGCGTCGGCATTGGGCAGCAGGGCCACGGCAGCAGGTGCCAAAAAGTCCGGACCGCTACCCAGGCGACTCCCCAGCGCGAGGCGGTCGCCGTTGCCCAGATTCACTACAAACACAGCCCTACTGCTGGAGTCGGCAACCCAGAGACGGTTGGCGTCTCTGGGGTCAAACAGCATATCGCTGATCTGTGTGAGGCGAGAGCCTGTGCCGATCACGGTGTCTTCCTCGTCCAGGCCGGAGAGCAGGGTCGTGCTACCGTTGCCGAGGTTGACACTGAAGAGATTATCACTGAAAACGTTTTCCCTGCTGGCAAGCACCGCCAGTTCGCTACCACCTGCAGGATCAAACCTCACCGCCTTGGGGTCGTTAAAGGTGGCCACCCTGCGTTTGCTTTTGCCTGCCAGGTCGACCTCGAACAAAGCCTCGATGCCAACGACAGTGTCTACCACCAGGGCGCGATCCGGGCTGGCCGGATCCACGTCTATGGACACCGGGGAGGCGATACTGACATTGTTGGTGGTGCCCGCCGCCAGGTTATCCAGATCGACAGTCAGCAGCCGGTCGGTGCCGGAATCGCCGATCAGCAGCCGGTTATTGGTGGTATCAAGCGCCAGTGACGAGGCAAAGGAGAACCCGGATACCAGCTCCGTGCGCGCCAGGGTCGCCAGATCTACCGCAATCACTTTGCCGGTGCCTGGGATGGAGCTTCTATCCAGCACCAGGGCGCGATTCTCGGCGGTATCCACCACCACCTGACTCGGTACGAGAAAGTTAGTGCCATGGCCGCCCCCTGTCTGACCGAGGATAGTGCGATGCCCCAGGGTTGGCCCGTCGCTCAGGTCCAGGGCGAACAGAGCGTCCAGGACTTGATCTATGACCAGCAAACGCGCTTCGCCGCTGACGGTGTCGAGAGCCAGGCCCTTAGGGCTGTGCAGGGCGGGACCGGGGTTTTCGACCTGTTCCAGGGTCAGGCTGAAACGCCCTACGCCACCCCGCGCGTCCTGGACTACGCCTTCCAGCGTATTGGTACCAGCCTGCAACGGCACGTTCGGCACCTGCCAGGTGGCGAAGCCGTCGTCTGTCTCCGCCAGCACGCCATGGACGGTGACGGCTGTGATGGCATCGCCATCCGGGTCGGTAGCAGTGCCCCGGACCGGGATATCGGTTCCGGTGGTCAGGCTGCCCGAAAGCGGGAACTGGACAGACGCGGTTGGGGCATGGTTCTCGTCTTCCGGCGGTGTCGGATCGTCTGATTCCGGTGGCGCGGGGCTATTCGCCCCATCGGAACCACCGCCTCCGCCGCCTCCACAGGCCCCCAGCAGTACTACCAGACCAGCCATCGCCAGCCACCGTGACGCGCTCTCTAGCATCCTCATGCAACCACTCCCCAGTTTTCTTACGGCCAAAGTCGGTCACTTTACGGCTCGGGTAAGACGGCGGGTACCCGACAGATGTCGGGATGGAAGGGGCAGTCAATCGTCCGGCTCGCGCACCGCCACACACTTTTAGCTTGCCGGAAGGCAATGCCTTCCTGGGCTTCCAGGGGCGCTCAGGCAAACACATTGATAACTTGCAGGTGGTCTACGCCGAACTCGTCGAGAACTGGTAATCCAGGGGATTGGGACACGCCGGTGCTGAGGTTTATGTCACAGGAACTCCATAACACCGTCGTCTAAACGACTGTACTGTATCGCCAGCTTGTCCTTCAGATAGTTCTGGTGAACCTGCCACGGCTCGCGGTCGCCCTGCCTGGGCAGGATGTCCGTCGCCCGCAGTACATAGCCGGATGTGAAGTCGAGGAACGGCCTGGCTCCTACCGAGGGATCTCCCCGGGGGACAGCCATCCGATAGCCTTTGCGATCCATGTAACGCAGCAGGCGACAGGTGTAGTTTGAGGTCAGCTCAGCTTTGAGTGTCCAGGAGGCGTTGGTGTAGCCGAACGTGATGATCAGGTTCGGCACATCGCTGAGCATCATGCCCTTGTAGGACATGCAATCACCGGGAGTCACGGGTTGGCCGTCTACCGTCAGAGCCATGCCACCCAGGGCATTGAGCTTCAGGCCGGTAGCGGTAATGATGATATCGGCTTCCAGTTCTTCACCGGAGCTGAGGAGGATGCCACCGGGGGTAAACCGTTCAATGTTATCAGTAACCACAGAGGCCCGCCCTGCTCTCAGGTCATGGAACAGGTCACCGTCAGGCACGGCGCAGATACGCTGATCCCAGGGTTTGTACGAGGGTGTAAAGTGTCTTATGTCGACGTCGCTGCCAACCTGGTCCTGCACCATGTTCAGCAGTCGCTGCCTGAACATTTCAGGCCTGGTTCGTGCAACGTGATAGAAGAACGACCCCAGCAGCACGTTTTTCCAGCGGGTGAATTGATGCGCAAGTCGCAGTGGTAGCCATTTCTTCAGAGTAAGGGCGACCCCGTCATTCTGTGGGCGGGTGACCACATAACTGGGTGAGCGTTGCAGCATGGTCACATGGCGTGCCTTCTGTGTGAGGGCTGGCACCAGGGTGACAGCAGTCGCGCCGCTACCAATCACCACCACACGCTTGTCCTGGTAATCGAGATGCTCCGGCCAGAACTGAGGGTGGATGATCTGTCCCTCGAAGGTCTCTTCTCCCGGGAACGTCGGCCGGTAGCCTTCATCATAGCTGTAGTAGCCGGAGCAGGAAGCAATGAAACGCGCCCGGTAGGTCTCCTCGTGTTCCTTGCCCTCAGAATCGGTGGCGATGGCCTTGACGGTCCAGAGACCATCGTTACCTGACCAGCTGGCAGACACCACACGGCGCTGAAAACGGATGTTCCTGACGGCGCCGGACTCTTCGGCAAGCTCCTCGATATAGTGTTTGATGTCCGGGCCGTCGGCGATGGCCTTGCGTTGGGTCCAGGGTTTATAGCTGTAGCTCAGCGTGTACATGTCGGAGTCCGAGCGGACGCCGGGATACCGGAACAGGTCCCAGGTTCCCCCGATCGCCTGTCGGCGTTCGAGAATCAGGTAGCGCTTGCCTGGACATTTTTCGGTCAACGCACGGGCGGCGCCTATGCCGGACAGGCCGGCTCCGATGATAAGGACATCCAGCGGCGAGGATTGGAGTTGTTCTTGTTCGCTGCTCATTGATGGTTCGCTTTTCAGTGTTGCTGATTTTGTAGCATAGAGCTGGAGGGGGTGGAAAGGTTCCGGGATGGCCTTCCGAAACGAAAAACGTTGTTTCTCTGACTGTTTCGGAAGGCATCCCGGAACCTTTCATTCTGGCTGTCGGGTTAGCCGGGCAATGATTTGTCGCGCGGCGGCCAGTAGCGGTACTCGAGGTGTATCGACCAGGCCACCTTCTGGCAGTGACTGGCTCACTGTTCTGGTCTATTACTTTAGCCATGGAAGGAGATAATTTATGGACATGCCCACGTTTGAAGAACTCAGGGACCTGGCCCGACGTGACCCGGAAGGATTTGAGGTGTTGCGCACGGAGTTGATTGAAGACTGTATCCGACAAAGTTCCGGGTGCAGTCGACGCCGGCTGCGTGGTATCCAGTTTGTGATTGACGCCCGGCGACGGGTGGCTGGCAGCCCAATGAAGGCCCTACTGGATATCCAGGCCATGATGCATGACTCGTTTCTGGACCTGCGCCTGGCCATTCAGGGGCAGCGGCTACACCTTGAGCCCTCTGTGTCGACGGGAGCTCGAATCTTGCCCTTTCAGCGGCCAGGCCGCTGATCGAAACAATGTCAACGCTGGAAGCACCGGGATAGCCTCGGTCGGCAAGCGGGGATCCTTCGGTGAGCAATGAAAATTACTTAGGGGTCCCATTGATTGGCTCTGCCAGCTGCTTTTCGGGTGGAAAGGTTCCGGGGGCAGAAAGTGCCCCGGGCACGCCTTCCGGAACGAAAAACTTCGTTTTCCTTACTGTTCCGGAAGGCGTACCCGGAGCCCTTTCTACTGATCTTGGTGGATAACGCCTTTCGATACGAGACGGATGTCAGCATCACCTGCAGCTGTTTATTCATCCGGGATCTCGGACGTATCCGGATGCCGGCTGACGACTCTCAAACACTCCCTGAATTCGAGCGGACGGGTAGTTCTCGGTAATTCCGACTTTTCCCGATCAGATGTGCCGATTCGGGGCCGGGGTGCCAGAACAGTCAGGAAAACGAAGTTTTTCGTTCTGGCACCCCGGCCCCGGATCGGCACCACCTCTAAAGCAGCAGGCAAGAGAGAGCTGAATAAACTCAGTCACAATACCCCGGAAAAGCCAACAACCCAGTCAATAACCGGCGCCGGATAAACCCCGATGACGAGGATCAGCACAGCTACCACCATCAGGGTCAGGCCACCGACACGGCTCCCCCAGTCTTCGGTCGCATCCCGCCGACGCATCCCAGGCTCCGGCATATACAGCGTCACCATCACCCGCAGGTAATAGAACAGGCCGATAGCACTGCCGGCGACTATGCCGCCCACCAGCCACCACCGGGCATCCGCCACGCCCAGGGCAATTACATAGAACTTCCCGATAAACCCGGCGGTCAGCGGAATTCCGGCCAGCGAGAGAAAGCTCACGGTCATGACGGCAGCCAGCCACGGCCGGCGCCAGAACAGTCCCCGGTAGTGGTGCAGGCCGGCGGCGTCTTCGCCACCGAAGGGGCTGGACACCTGGGTGACCACGCCGAAGGCGGCCAGCGTGGTGACCAGGTAGGTGATCAGGTAGACCCCGGTGGCTTCCACGGCCAATTGTCCCCCTACGACAATCGCCACCAGCAGGTAGCCGAAGTGGGCGATGGACGAGTAGCCCAGCAGCCGTTTCAGGTTGGGCTGGAACAGGGCCAGCAGGTTGCCGCCGAGCATGGTGATGAGGGCTAGCAGGGTAAACAGGGTACGTAACCACTCACTATCAAAGACCGGTGCGACTATAACCAGCCGCAGCAACACCAGGAATACTGCCAGCTTGCTCACAGTGGCCAGGAAGATCGTGGCCGGTGCGGGGCCGCCCTGGTACACGTCCGGGGTCCACAGGTGGAAAGGCACGATGGACAGCTTGAAGCCCAGGCCCACCACCATCAGCACGGCGCCAGCCAGGGTCCAGGCATCCGGGGAGGCGGCCAGTCCGGCAGCGAGGCCGGCCAGGTCCATGCGGCCGGTGCGGGCGTAGATCAGCGCCATGCCGAACAGCAGGAAGGCAGTGGCGGCGGCGGATAGCACCAGGTACTTGATGCCTGCCTCCAGGGACCGTTCCGCCCGGAAGCTGTAGGCCAGCATGCCGTACAAGGGCATGGACAGCAGCTCCAGGCTGATGAACAGGGTCGCCAGGTGGTCGCTCGCCACCAACCCCAGGGCGCCGGTGACGGCACAGAGCAACAGCAGATAGAACTCTTCCCGGGGACCGATATAGCCAGTCAAGTAGTGGTGGCTGAGGGCTACAGTCACCAGGGCACACAGCAGTACCAGTACGCTGCCCATGATCGCCAGGCCGTCCACCGTCATCAGCGGCGGTGATATCAGGGCCCCGGCGGCCAGCGGTACGCTCAGCAAGGCCAGCACCAGCCCACCGGCGGACACCATGGCGGTGCCGGCGTGATGCCGCTGCCAGGCCACACTCAGCATCACTACCACGGCGGTGGTGGCGACAATGATCAGTGGTAGCAGGGAAATCAGGCTTTCCAGGGTCAGCATCAGTTCACCTCCCCTGCCCGGGCGGCCAGATCGGCGCCGTCGGTGAACAGTTCAGCAACCGGTGCGGCCACGGCAGCGGTGGTATCCAGCAGGGGTTGCGGGTAGAGCCCCACGGCGATGGTCAGCACCAGCAGGGTCAGCATCATGCCGTACTCCCGGGCGTCAGGACCCTTCAGCGGACCGGGGCGGTACTCGGGCCCGTAGTGCACCCGCTGCATCAGTAGCAGGGAGTAGATGGCCGCCAGCACCAGCCCCACACTGGCGATGACCACCACCACCGGCGCGCTGGGGAAGGTGCCAAACAGCACCATGAACTCCCCCACAAAGTTGGCGGTGGCCGGCATGCCCAGGGAGGCGGCCACAAAACACAGGGTAAACCCGGGCAGCACCGGTATCCGGCTCCACAGCCCGCCCATGGTGCGCATGTCCCGGGTGTGGATGCGTTCGTAAAGCTGGCCGCTGAGGATAAACAGCCCGGCGCTGGAGAAGGCGTGGGCCACCATCAGGATAATGGCCCCCTGGATCGCCAGTTCCGAGCCGGAATACAGGGCAATCAGCACAAAGCCCATGTGGGAGATACTGGTATAGGCAATCAGTCGCTTGATGTCCTGCTGCCCGCAGGCCAGTACCGCCCCGTAGATGATGCCCACCAGCCCCAGGGTCATGGCGACCGGTGCAAAGGCGGCGGACTGTTCCGGGAACAGCGGCAGGGCAAAGCGGATCATGCCGTAGGCGGCGGTTTTCAGCAGGATGCCCGCCAGGTCGACACTGCCAGCCGTGGGCGCCTGGGCGTGGGCGTCCGGCAGCCAGCCGTGGAAGGGCACCACCGGCAGTTTCACCGCGAAGGCGATAAAGAACCCCAGCATCAGCCAGAACGCCAGCGGTTCCGGCACATCGGTACCCCGCAGCACGTCATAGCTGAACGACAGTTCGCCAGTATTGCTGTAATGGACGAACACCAGCGCGAGGATCGCCACCAGCATCAGCAGGCCGCTGGCCTGGGTGTAGATGAAGAAGCGGGTGGCGGCGCGGATGCGGGTCTGGCCGGGGGAGCCACTGTGGCCCCACAGGGCAATCAGGAAATACATGGGCACCAGCATCATTTCCCAGAACAGGAAGAACAGGAACAGGTCCAGCGCCAGGAACACGCCCACCACGCCGCCGAGGATAAACAGCAGGTTGAGGTGGAAGAACCCTACCCGGTGGGCAATCTCGTGCCAGGAACAGAGCACCGCGAGGGCACCGAGGAAGCCGGTGAGCGCCACCAGGATCAGCGACAGGCCATCCAGGGCCAGGTGGATCTCAATACCGAAGCGGGGAATCCAGTCCACACGCCATTCCAGAAGCCACTGGCTCTCACCGTTCCCAGGCAGGCTGAAGTTGCCCCCCAGCCATAGCAGCACACTGATCACCAGCACGAACAGCATGGTGGCCAGGGCAATCCAGCGGGGTGCCTGTTCGCCCCAGCGCTCTGCCTGCCAGCACAGCAGGCCCCCCAGGAACGGGATCAGGATCAGCCACACCAGGATCATGCGCCACCTCCCGGTGCCAGGGCCAGCGCAAGCAATATCACCGTGGTCCCGAATACCATCACCACCGCATAGCTGCGGGTACGCCCGTTCTGGCTGCGTACCAGGCCGGCGTTGAATCCGCGGGCGATCAGTGCCGGCAGGTTCATGATCAGGTTGATAAAGTCGAACCGCAGCAGGCGTACACTCGATTGCCAGGGCCGCACCAGTACCCGGTCGAACAGGGCATCAAAGCCCCAGGCGTGGTGCCACAGCTTCCAAAGCGCCGCCCCGGCGCCCTTGGCGGTGATGTCGTCAAGCCATGGCCGGCGCATCAGGAACAGCCAGCCGGCCAGGGCCAGGCCGGCGATGGCCGCGCCCATGGCCAGTACCTGCAGCAGGGTGTGGCCGGTTTCGACGGTGTCCCCTGGCGCTTCCGGGAACAGCCCTCCCAGGCCCGGGTAAATCCAGGCGCCGATGAAAGTGGACAGCACTGCCAGTACCACCAGTGGCAGGTGGTGGGTGAACACACTGGTGCCTGGCTCGGGGTGGCGGGCATGGTCGCTGCCGGGCTCGCCATGGAAGGTGCCGAGAATCAGCCGCACGGTGTAGATACCGGTGAGCACCGCCCCCAGCAGGCCGGCGATCAGAAGCCCGGTGCGATCCGCCGCCATGGCCTGCCACAGGATTTCGTCCTTGCTGAAGAAGCCGGCGCTGACCAGCGGCAGCGCCACCAGCGCCGCGCCACCGACGACAAAGCCGCCATAGGCCACCGGCAGCTTGCGCCACAGCCCGCCCAGCTTGCCCATATCCTGTTCATGGTGGCAGCTGATAATCACCGCCCCGGCGGACAGGAACAGCAGGGCCTTGAAGAAGGCGTGGGTGACCAGGTGGAATATGGCGGCGTCGAAGGCCCCCACCCCCAGGGCAAGGAACATGTAGCCGATCTGGCTCATGGTGGAATAGGCCAGTACCCGCTTGATGTCGGTCTGGGCCAGGGCCGCAAACGCCGCCAGCAGCAGGGAAACGGCGCCGATCACACCCACCAGCAACATTACATCCGGCGCCAGCAGGAACAGCCCGTTGAGGCGGGCGATCAGGTAGACCCCCGCGGTGACCATGGTGGCGGCGTGGATCAGGGCAGACACCGGCGTGGGGCCGGCCATGGCGTCCGGTAGCCAGGTGTGCAGCGGTACCTGGGCGGATTTGCCCAGGGCGCCGCCGAGTACCAGCAGGGCAGCGAGGTTGGCCGTGGCGCTTCCTTCGGCCCAGAGCTCTGGTGCCCGGGCCAGCACGGTGGCGATGTCCAGGGTGCCCAGCTCCATGAAGATCAGGAACAGCCCCAATGCCAGGAACACATCCCCGATGCGGGTCACCACAAAGGCCTTGAAGGCGGCTCGGGCGTTGTCCAGGCCCTGGTAGTAGTAGCCAATCAGCCCGTAACTGCACAGCCCGACACCTTCCCAGCCCAGGAACAGCAACAGCAGGTTGTCCCCCAGTACCAGCAGCATCATGCTGAACACGAACAGGTTCATCCAGGCGTAGAAGCGGGTGATGCCGGCTTCGCCGGTCATGTACCAGGCAGCGAACAGGTGGATCAGGAAGCCCACCCCGGTGATCACCGACATCATCACCAGGGCCAGGCCATCCACCGCCAGGCCAATGGTGGGCTGGAAGTCGCCGACGGCGATCCAGGTCCACAGGGTGACGCCCTCGGTGCCGCCGCCATGGCCCATCACCGCCCACAGGGTAGCCAGTGCCGCCAGGCCGACACTGCCCACGCCAATGACGGAACTGGCCCGGGGCCCCAGGCGCCCGGCGGAGAAGGCCAGGATCAGGGTGCCCATCAGAGGGAACAGGAACGAAAGTACCACCGGTGTAACCATCATCCACGCATCCTGCTGGCTGCATCGAGATCAAGGGAACGGTAACGCTGGTAGAGCTGGATCATCAGCGCCAGGCCGACACTGGCTTCTGCTGCCGCCAGGGTGATCACCAGCAGGAACATGGCCTGGCCGTCCGGCTGGTTCCAGGCGGTGGCCCCCACCACAAAGGCCAGGGCTGCCGAATTGAGCATCACTTCCAGGCTCATCAGCACGAACAGCATGCTGCGACGCAGCATCAACCCGGCCAGCCCCAGGCTGAACAGGATGCTGGCCAGGATCAGTCCGTGCTCCATGGGAATCCCGTTCATGGCGTGCCTCCCCGGTTGCGGTTGCCCGACATCTTCCGGTTCAGGGGGTTGCTGCGCCGGCCTACGTGGGAAGCGGTGACCAGCGCCGCCAGTAGCAGGATGGCGGCCAGTTCCACCACCATCAGCCAGGGGCCGAACAGGGTCAGCCCCACGGCCCTGGCGGTGAGCAGTTCTCCGTCAATCACCTCGCTTACCCCACCCTGGCGCAGCAGCGCCAGCAAGGCTCCCAGCAGGACCAGCGCCAGCAGCGACGGTCCCAGCCAGTAACGGGGGTGGGTCCAGGTCAGCTCCCGCTCCGCGTCCGGGCGCAGGTTGAGCATCATCACCACGAACACAAACAGCACCATGATGGCGCCGGCGTAGACAATGATCTCCAGGGCGCCGGCAAAGGGGGCGCCCAGGGCGAAGAACACCATGGCCACGGCAATCAGCGAGACGATCAGGTACACCACCGCATGCACCGGGCTGGTGCCGGTGATCACGCCCACGGTAGCCAGTACCGCCACCAGGCCACTGAGGTAGAAGGCGATCTCCATTAGGTCCGGCTCCTTCTATGGCAGCAGTGAACGCACATCTTCCGGTGCCTCCTCGTTTTTCGCTTCCCCCTTGTCCTTGCCACCGATGGCCAGCCCGGCCACCTTGTAGAAATGGTAGTCATGGTCCTTGCCGGGGCCGTTGATCAGCAGATCTTCCTTCTCGTACACCAGTTGCTGGCGGTCGTATTCCCCCATCTCGAAATCCGGTGTCAGCTGGATGGCGGAGGTGGGGCAGGCTTCCTCGCACATGCCGCAGAAGATGCAGCGGGAGAAATTGATACGGAAGAACTCCGGGTACCAGCGGCCGTCCTCCTGCTCTCCCTTTTGCAGGGAGATGCAGTCCACCGGACAGGCCACCGCGCAAAGGTTGCAGGCCACGCAGCGCTCCTCGCCGTCCGGGTCCCGGGTCAGCACGATGCGGCCCCGGTAGCGGGGCGGCAGGTACACCTGTTCCTCGGGGTAGTTGACGGTTTCCCGCTTGCGGAAGCTGTGCATGAACACCATGCCCAGGGTGCGCAGCTGGGACCAGGTGGCCGGCACCAGCCAGAGTACGGAACGGATGACCGGGACCTTCTGTTTCTCCATAAGGCCTCCTATCCACCCACCAGGAGCATGACCGCTCCGGTGGCCAGTAAGTTGATCAGTGTCAGCGGCAGGCATACCTTCCAGCCGAAGCTCATCACCCGGTCATACCGGGGCCGGGGCAGTGACGCCCGCAGCAGGATGAACAGCATGAGGAAGAAGCCTGTCTTGATTGCGAACCAGAGAATCGGTGGCAGCCAGGGGCCGTGCCAGCCGCCAAAGAACAGGGTGACGATCAGCGCGGACACCAGCACCATGCCCACGTATTCGCCGATGAAGAACATGCCGAACTTCATGCCGGAGTATTCAATATGGTAGCCGTCTGCCAGCTCCTGTTCGGCCTCCGGCTGGTCAAAGGGATGGCGGTGGGTAACAGCGACACCGGCGATAAAGAAGGTGGCAAAGCCGAAGAACTGGGGAATGATGAACCACAGGCCTTCCTGGGCGTTGACGATGTCGCGCATATTGAAGGATCCGGCCAGGGCCACCACCCCCATCAGCGACAGCCCCATGAACACCTCGTAGGACAGGGTCTGGGCCGATGCCCGCAGTGCCCCCAACAGGGCGTACTTGTTGCCGCTGGCCCAGCCCCCGAGCAGAACGGCGTAGACGTTGATGCCCGCCATGGCCAGGAAGAACAGCAAGCCGATGTGCATGTCCGCCACGCCCCAGCCGGGGGTGATGGGGATGATCACAAACGACAGCAGCAGTGAGGCAAAGGCGATGATCGGCGCCAGCACGAACAGGGGCCGGTCCGCGAAGGGCGGTATCCAGTCCTCCTTGAAGAAGATCTTCAACATGTCGGCGATGAGCTGCAGGGTACCGAAGGGCCCCACCCGGTTGGGGCCGTAGCGATCCTGCCACAGGCCGAGCAAACGACGCTCCACCACGGTCAGGGCTGCCCCCAGCAGCACCGCCCCCAGCAGGATCACCAGGGCCTGGAACATTCCCCAGAGGATGGCAGCCAGCTCCGGTGTCCACCAGTTCATGGCGTGCCTCCTTCAGCCTTGCGCAGGGTCAGTGTGTCGCCCTGGGCCAGGCCGGGTAGCAGGCCCGCAGGCAGACCAGCCCAACCGGAGGGCCACTCGCCCTGCTCTTGCACGGTCAGGGCCGGTCCATCACCGATGAGGAGACTGTCCCCCTCGCGGACCCCCAATGCCTCGGCGTCCTTTTGATTAAGGATAAGCTCAGGCGTGGCCATTCTTTGCTGGATGGGCTCGCCGGCCGACGTTTCCTCGCCGCCGAACAGCCGTGGCAATATCAGGGCCCGCAGCGCACCTGTGTTTGTTTCCTCCGGCGCGGACGGCACAGCGGCGCTATAGGACCGGTGCCCTGGTTCCCGCTGAATCAGGCGAATCCCCGGGTCGCCGCCCCGCAGGTGTCCGCCGATCTCGTCGGTGAACTTGTTCCAGGCCTGGGGAGAGTTCCAGCCCGGGGCCCAGGCGAAGGGCACCTGCTGGCGGGGCTGGTCGAAACCACTGTAGCCCTCCATGGAAAACGCGAAGGGCGTGTCCGGGTCCTGGGGGGGACGGACTTCGCTCACCGCCAGGTTGGCCCGCATGGCAGTGCGGCCGCTGTAACGGTGGGGTTCCCGCGCCAGGCGCAAGCCCTCGATGCGGTAATCGGCCCCGGGGGCGGCGTCCACAATACCGGCCAGTGCGGCATGGGCCTCGGCGCAGGCCCGGGTCACGGTGTCCAGGTTGATGTCGGTGACCACTTCTCCCCGCAGCCCTGCGGCCAGGGCATGCAACCAGCGCCAGCTTTCATGGATACGGGCCTCCGGTCGCATATAGGCGGGTTCGAATACCTGGAAAAAACGCTGGGCACGGCCCTCGAGGTTGACCAGGGTGCCGTCGCCTTCGGCAAAGGTGGCCGCCGGCAGGGTGAAGTGAGCCCCTGACGTTGTTGCGGTGCTCTGGTGGTCCACGACCACCTGGATATTTGCGCGCCCCAGGGCTTGTTCCACCTGCTCCGGTGGTAGCCGCTGGTAAAGGTCGTTCTCCAGCACCACCACGGCGTCGGCCCGGCCCCCATTCAGTTCGTCCAGGGCCCAGTCCAGGGTCTGGCCACCCATCAGTGACAGGCCGGTACTGTTGGCTTCCCGGCGAATCAGCACCAAACCGCCCTGCCTGGCCCGCCGGGCCAGGGCCTGGGCAATATTGCCCGCCGCCTGCAACACCGCTTCCGAGGCCAGGCTGCCACCACTGACAATCAGGGGGCGCTCAGCGGCCATCAGGTCATCGGCGATTCGCCTGGCCGTTTCGCGGGTGTCCGGGTCAAGGTGGTCCACCGCCGGTGCGGCCGGATCAATGAGATGGGCCACGGCAAAGCCCAGCCGGGCGATGTCGTCCGGGGCCAGGGCGTAGCGGCCAGCCGCCACATCGTCGAGGTCCGTGCCGGTGGGCCAGGCAATATGCACGGGATGGTAGTTGTCCTGCCCCAGGGTTTTCAGGGCTTCGGCGTTCCAGGCCGGCACTCCGATCTTCTCGCCCATGGCTTCGCGCCGGGCCAGGGCTGCCTGGCGCAGGTTCAGCCCGAGGCGCCCGGCACTCTGTACCGGGTCTTCACCCAGCACCAGGATGGCGTCGTGGTCTTCGATCTCCCTTGGCGTCGGTGCGGGCAGGCCAGCAGTGCGCTGGAGGTGGTTCATCAGGTCGAGGCAGGCCTGCTCCCGGGCCTCGATGCCAGTGGAGAAGTTGTCAGCGCCCACCAGTTCCCGCAACTGGTGATTACTCTCCAGGCTGGCCCGGGGAGAGCCGATGCCGATAATCCTGCGGGCATGGCGGAGGGCATCGGAGATGCGGTTCAGGGCCGTATCCACGTCCAGCGTTACCGGCGGCTGCCCGGACCCATCCCGCCACAAGGGCACCAAGGGGCGGTCGTTACGGTTCACGTAGCCATAGCCGAAACGACCGCGGTCACAGAGGAAGTAACCATTCACTTCACCGTGGTAGCGGTTTTCGATGCGGCGGATGGTGCCATAGCGTTCCCCGGGGCTGATGTTGCAGCCGAGGGAGCACTGGTGGCAGATGCCCGGCGCAAACTGCAGGTCCCACTTGCGGGTGTAGTGGTCGGAATGGCTCTGGTCGGTGAAGACGCCGGTGGGGCAGACTTCGGTCAGGTTACCGGCGAACGGACTTTCCAGGGTGCCATCCTCGTAGCGCCCGAAGTAGATATTGTCCTTGGCGCCGAAGGCGCCCAGGTCAGTGCCGCCGGCGTAGTCGTTGTAGAAGCGCACACAACGGTAGCAGGTGATGCAGCGGTTCATCTCATGGGCGATGAACGGCCCCAGGTACTGGTTGCGGCGGGTGCGTTTGCGGTAGCGGTAACGGCGCCGGTCATGGCCGGTCATCACCGTCATGTCCTGCAAATGGCAGTGGCCGCCCTCCTCGCACACCGGGCAGTCGTGGGGGTGGTTGATCATCAGCCATTCCACCACGCTGGCGCGGAAGGCCTTCGCTTCCTCGTCGTCAATGGAAATGCGGGTCTGATCTGTCGCCGGGCTCATGCAGGACATCACCAGCATGCCCTTGTCGTCGTCCGCGTCCTTGTACTGACGCACCGCGCACTGGCGGCAGGCACCGACGCTGCCCATGGCCGGATGCCAGCAGAAATAGGGGATGTCCAGGCCCAGGGACAGGCAGGCCTGGAGCAGGTTCTGGGCCCCGTTCACCTCGTATTGCTGTCCGTCCACATGGATGATGGCCATGGTTCAGTCTCGTTTGCCTGCGTTTGTCACCGGGCGTTCTGTTCTCATACTTCCCCCACCGGAATCGGGTCCTGGTGGGCTTTGCCTCTGGGCTTACCCACGCCTTGTTCGAATTCGTGGCGGAAATGTTTGAGAGCCGTCTGCAACGGCATGGCGGCACCAGGGGCATGGGCGCAGAAGGTCAGGCCGGGACCGCAGTCCGCCGCCAGCTTGTCCAGCAGCTCGATATCGCCAGGCTCGCCCTGCCCTTGTTCCAGTGACTGCAGCAGCTTGACGACCCATGGCAGGCCGTCACGGCAGGGCGTGCACCAGCCACAGGATTCCCGGGCGAAGAATTGCTCCAGGTTGCGCATCAGCGACACCATGCTCATGTCATCCGGCACCACCGTGAGCAGGCCGGTGCCCAGGCGGCTGCCTTCCTTGCCCATGGTGTCAAAGTCCAGGGGCAGCTCCAGGTGCTCTGGCAGCAGGAAGCCGGTGCTGGCACCCCCGGGCAGCCAGGCCTTGAGCTGGCGGTTGTCCCGCAGCCCCCCCGCCCGGTCGAGAACCTCCATCCCGGTGGTACCCATGGGCAGTTCCCACAGGCCGGGATTATCCACCGGGCCGGAACAGCCGTAGAGCTTGCTGCCGCCATCGTCGGTGCGGTCGCCGGACAGGCCCTGGTACCACCCAGCGCCGTTAAGGATCACCGCCGGTACGTTACACAGGGTTTCCACGTTGTTGACCACCGAGGGTTTGCCCCAGGCACCGGACTGTCCCGGGAACGGCGGCTTGGCCCGGGGGTTGGCGCGCTTGCCCTCCAGGGAGTTGATCAGCGCGGTTTCCTCGCCGCAGATGTAGCGCCCGGCGCCAGTGTGTACGGCAATGTTGAAGTCGAACCCGCTGCCGTTGATGTCCGGCCCCAGCCAGCCGGCGTCCCTGGCCTCATCAATGGCCCGGTTCAGAACCCGGGCGGCCTCCACGTACTCGCCGCGCAGGAAGATGTAGCCATAGCGGCTGTTGTTGGCCAGGGCGCCGAGGATCATGCCCTCGATGAGCAGGTGGGGCTGCTGTTCCATCAGCAACCGGTCCTTGAAGGTGCCTGGTTCCATCTCGTCCGCGTTACAGATCAGGTAACCACGGGGCCTATCGACCCCCTGCAGGGTCAGGCTCCACTTGAGTCCGGCGGAGAAGCCCGCACCGCCACGGCCGCGGACGTTGGCGTCCTTCATGGTGGCAATGATGGCCTGTGGGTCCCCTTCAGAGAGCGCCTTGCGCACGGACTGGTAGCCGTCCTTGCGCAGGTACTCGTCGAGCCAGACCGCCTCGCCGTCGTCCCGCAGCCGCCAGGTGAGTGGATGGGTGTCGGCACGGCGTTCCGCCTCCGGTTGCAGCAGACGGCTGTGATAGGCCACGGACCGGCGCTGGTTGAGTATGGACTCGCTCATGGGTAGCCCTCCAGCAGGTCCGGCAGGTCGTCGGCAGTCACCGGCCCGTAGGTGTCGTCGTCGATCATCAGTGCCGGGGCACCGTCACAGGCCCCCAGGCAGCAAACCGGCAGCAGGGTGAAGCGGCTGTCGTTGGTGGTCTCGCCATAATCGATGCCCAGCTGATCCACCAGGGCCTGTTTGAGTTCGTCAAACCCGGTCAGGAAGCAGGAACTGCTGTCACAGACCAGGATCACATGGCGCCCTACCGGTTGTCGGAAGATCAGGCTGTAAAAGGTGGCCACGCCCTCCACCGCGCCGGGGCCGATGCCCAGTACCCGGGCAATGGCGGGAATGGCGCCATCCGGTACCCAGCCGTGGCGGCGCTGGACGATCTTCAGGGCCTCGATGCAGGCGGCCTGGGGCTGCTCGTAATGTTCCAGCTCCCGCAGGATGGCGGTCTCGTCTGCCGGGTGCAGCTCGAAGCCGTCGCTGCCGATAATCTGTGATGTGGCTACAGGCTCTGCCATGGTTAGCGGTCCACGTCTGCCATTACGAAATCGATGCTGCCCAGGTGGGCGATCAGGTCCGGCACGAAGCCGCCCCGCATCACCGCCGGTATCTGCTGCAGGTGCGGAAAACTCGGCGTGCGGATACGGGTGCGGTAGCTCATGGTATTGCCGTCGCTGGTCAGGTAGTAACTGTTGATGCCCTTGGTGGCCTCCACCATCTGCAGGGACTCCTGGGGCTTGAGCACCGGCCCCCAGGACACCTGCAGGAAGTGGGTAATCAGGGTTTCGATATGCTGCAGCATGCGCTCCCGGGGCGGGGGCGTGGTGAGCGGATGGTCGGCCTTGTAGTCGCCGGCGGGCATGTGGTCCACGCACTGCTGGATGATGCGCAGGCTCTGGCGCATCTCGTCGATGCGTAGCTGGCCACGGTCGAACACATCGCCGTTCTGGGCCAGGGGCACCTCGAAATCGAAATGCTCGTAGCCGGAATAGGGCCGCTGTTTGCGCAGGTCGAAGTTGCAGCCGGTGGCCCGCAGGTTGGGGCCAGTGACGCCCCATTCCAGCGCCTCGGCGGTGTTAAAGGCGGCCACGTGGCGGGTACGCTCCCGCACCAGGGCGTTTTCCATCATCGCCTTTTCGTATTCCCGCAGCCGCGGCGGCATCCAGTCCAGGAAGCCCTGCACCAGCTTTTCCCATCCCCGGGGCAGGTCCTGGGCAACACCGCCGATGCGGTACCAGGCCGGATGCATGCGAAAGCCGGTGATACCCTCGATCACCTCGTAACCCCGTTGGCGGTCGCTGAAGGTGTAGAACACCGGCGACATGGCCCCCAGGTCCTGCAGGTAGGTGCCCAGGAACAGCAGATGGCTGGTGATGCGGAACATCTCCGCCATCATCACCCGGATGGTTTTCACCCGGTCCGGTACTTCTATGCCAGCGAGTTTTTCCACCGCCAGTACATAGGGCAGGTTGTTCATCACCCCGCCGGTGTAGTCGATGCGGTCGGTATAGGGTATGAAACTGTGCCAGGACTGGCGCTCGGCCATCTTCTCGGCGCCCCGGTGGTGGTAGCCAATATCGGGCACGCAGTCGACCACCTCCTCACCGTCCAGCTGCAGCACAATGCGGAAGGCGCCGTGGGCAGAGGGGTGGTTGGGCCCCAGGTTGAGGAACATGAACTCCGCGCCGTCCCGCTCCCGTTGCATGCCCCAGGCTTCCGGCTCGAAGCGCATGGCCTCCTGTTCCTCACCCTGACCTTCCACGGTGAGGGTGTAGGGATCGAATTCTGTCACCCGGGCGGGATAGTCCTTGCGCAGCGGGTGGCCTTCCCAGGTGGGGGGCATGATCAGTCGCTTCAGGTGGGGGTGGCCTTCCACCTGGATGCCGAACAGGTCCCACACCTCCCGCTCGTACCAGCTGGCGTTGGCAAACACGCCGGTGACCGTGGGCACCCGCAGGTCCGCCTCGTCCAGGGCAACCTTGAGCATCAGGTCCTCGTTCCGCTCCACGGAGAGCAGGTGATAAAACACGGTGAAATCCGATGCGGGCAGCCCATCCCGGCGGCTACGCAGTCGCTCGTCCACCGCCGACAGGTCGTAGAGCATGCTGAACGGCGCCGGTACCTGTTTCAGGTGGGCGAGGATGTCCCCCAGGCTCTCCCGGCGCACCCAGAACACAGGCATGCCGGTGAGGGTGGACTGCACGTGCAGCACATCCTCCCGGAACTGGTCCAGCAGGTGGCCGTTATCGGCGTTAGCCTGCGGGTTGTCGACGGTGCCTGTGGTCATGGTGCTGATCCATTCCCTGAGTTGTCGGTCTGCAATGGGTCAGAGTTTGTCCGGTGTCCTCAGCTCGGTAGCCTGGATGCGCCGGTCCCGCCACTTTTCCCGCTGGGAGGGCATCTCCGCCTGGTACACCCCCTGGTCGCCCACCACCCAGGACAGCGGCCGGCGTTCTTCCTGGATCGAGTCCTGCAACAGCTGCAATCCCTGCAGGAACGCCTCCGGCCGGGGCGGACAGCCGGGCACGTAAACGTCCACCGGCAGAAACTTGTCGACGCCCTGAACCACCGAGTAAATGTCGTACATGCCGCCGGAGTTGGCGCAGGAACCCATGGAGATTACCCACTTGGGTTCCAGCATCTGGTCGTATAGCTGCTGGATGACCGGCGCCATCTTGATAAAACAGGTGCCGGCAATAACCATGAAGTCCGCCTGCCGTGGCGAGGCCCGGATGACTTCGGAGCCGAAGCGGGCAATATCGTGGGGCGCGGTAAAGGCGGTGGTCATCTCCACATAGCAGCATGACAACCCGAAGTTGTAGGGCCACAGGGAGTTCTTGCGGCCCCAGTTGACCGCGTTGTTCAGCACCTCGCTGAGCTTGCCGGTGAACACATTGCGCTCAAGCTGACGCTTGATCGGATCTTCCGTCGGTTCACGGTGCCCGGTGGGATAGCGCCTGTCGCCGCCAGGATGTTCTTCTGCCCGGGTCAGGGTGTAGGCCATTGTTGCCTCCATGGGCACCCGTCCGGCGGCCCGTTGACCACCGTGGATGCGTCCGGTGATACGTTGGTTCAGTCAGCCGGCTTGCGGCCGGACGCCTCCGGAGCCCAGTCCAGGGCTCCGGTGCGGCTGTCATAGAGCAGGCCGGCCAGCAGTATGAAGATGAATACCGCTGCGCCCCAGAAGCCGGTCCACCCCACGTCCGGGATCACAATGGCCCAGGCGAACAGGAACACGGCTTCGATATCGAAGATCACGAACAGCATCGCGACCAGGTAGAACTTGACGGAAAACCGTTGGCGGGCATCGCCAGTTCCGACGATGCCGGACTCGAACGGGAGGTTTTTGCTGACTCCCCGGCTACGACCACCGAGCAGGCTGGAGGCCCCTACCATAAAGGCGCACAGGCCCAGAGTAGCGACAATAAAGAAGCCAGTGGCCCAGTACCGGGCCAGTAAATCGGTAACCGTGTCCGCCATGTGCTCTCCGTGACCGTGGTGGCGGTCGTTGAGATTAACGGTGGCGCCCTGGTTGCTTCCGGAGCGTTTAAATTCGGTGTCTGTTGATTAAAAAGCTAGCAACGGGTTGGGGAATGGGCAAACCTGTTGGTGGGTTATTCGTTGATTTGAATCATTGGATGGGTGGTTCTTTGCTTTTCGTTGGCCTCGTAGCCTGCGGGGTTTGCGGGTGGAATGGGTCTGGGGGTGTTCTTCCGGAACGAAAAACTTACGTTTTCCTGACTGTTCCGGAAGAACACCCCCAGACCCATTCCTGGAGACTTCAGAGGGATCGCTTTGGCGGGAGTAATTCTGGTTTTTTTAGCGGGCTTGGCACCAAAGTTCGCAGTGGGGTGTCGGGGGTAGGGGTTCAGAACAGTCAGAAAACATAAGTTTTTCGTTCTGACCCTACCCCCGACACCCCACTACCCCCCCAAGTCGAAAACTCAGGACTCCCCAGCAGAATCGCGAAACTGAAGAGCAGCCAGGCGAGCATAAAGACTGTTACGCCCAACCAGCTCATCATGCCGCCCCGCATCCAATAGCTGACCTTGGTCCATCACCAGGATGCGGTCCGCATGTCGAACTGTCGCCAGCCGGTGGGCGATCACTAGAGTGGTGCGACCGGCCATCAGTTCCGGCATGGCCTGCTGCACCAGATATTCACTCTCTGCATCCAGGGCGCTGGTGGCCTCATCCAGCAACAGGATGGGCGCATCTGCCAGCAGCGCCCGGGCTATGGCCAGGCGTTGTTTCTGACCGCCGGACAGGCCCTGGCCGACGTCGCCCAGCCTGGTCTCATAACCTGCCGGCAGCCGCTCGATAAACTCATGGGCGTGGGCCGTGCGGGCGGCGGTGATGACTTCATCCAGGCTTGCTTCGGGTCGTGCGTAGCGAATGTTGTCGGCAATCGTGCCGTGGAACAGGGCCGGCGTCTGGGGTACCAGGGCGAAGCAGCGTCGCAGGTCCGCCGGGTTGACCTGTCGGGAATCGAGACCGTCGATCACAATCTGTCCCTTTTGCGGATCGTAGAATCGAAGCAACAGGTCAAACAGCGTGGACTTGCCTGCGCCGGAAGGTCCTACCAGGGCGACGGTCTCACCCGCCTTGATGGTGACCGACAGGTCCTGGATCACGGTGACATCCGGGCGGGACGGATAACCAAAGCTGACACCACGGAACTCGATCGCGCCCCTGACGGGGTCCGGCAGGGTCTGCCTGCCTGGTCCTTCCGGGTCTATCTCGGTCGGTGTCTGTAACAGTTCGAAGATCCGGGCCGCAGCCCCGGCGGCCCGTTGCAGTTCACCAATGACCTCACTCAGAGCCCCGGCGGAGACACCCACCAGCAGGCTGTAGAACACGAATGCGGCCAGTTCTCCGGGACTTGTTCGCCCCGCGATCACATCCAGGCCCCCGATCCAGATTACGATCCCTACGGCACCCATCACCAGGGTGATGGCGATGGTCATCAGCCAGGCCCGCTGGCGGATACGGTCCCGGGCGATGGCGAAGGCGTTTTCTGCCACTGAGGCGAATCGCTCCCGGTCCACCGCCTGGTGGTTGAAGGCCTGCACAGTCTTGATCTGGGCCAGGTTCTCACCCACGTAACTGCCCACGTCTGCCACCCTGTCCTGGCTCAGGCGTGACAGCTTACGTACCCGCCTGCCATAGAACAGGATGGGCACGATTACCACCGGAAAACCGAAGATGATCACGCTGGCCAGCTTGGGGTTGGTAATGAACAGCAGGACGATGCCACCGAACAGCATCAGCAGGTTGCGCAGGGCGATGGATACGGTGGAGCCGATCACCGACTGCAACACCGTGGTATCGGCGGTAAACCGGGACTGGATTTCCAGGCTGCGGTTCTTCTCATAGAAGCCCGGGTGCAGGTCGATCAGGTGGTTGAAGACCTGCTTGCGGATGTCGGCCACGACCCGCTCGCCGATCCAGGACACCAGGTAGAAGCGGGTAAACGAACCCACCGCCAAGCCTAAAACCAGCAGGAAGAACAAGCCGACAGACCGGGCCAGCATTTCGGGGGACTGGGTTGCCAGGCCCTGGTCCACCAGGATGCGCAGCCCCTGGCCCAGGGACAGGGTGATGCCGGCGGTGATCACCAGTGCGGTCATGGCGCCGGCGACGGCCTTTCGGTAGGGCAGGATGAAGTCCCGGGCCAGGGCCAGGGCGCTTCTGTGTTGGCGTATTATGGTTTTGACTCCTGTCCGGGTTTTGGTTTGTTTCGCCTGTTGGTTTGGGGGTGGAACGGTCCCGGGGAGGGCCTTCCGGAACGAAAAACCTGGGTTTTTCTGACTGTTCCGGAAAGCCCTCCCCGGACCCGTTCTACTGGACTGTCGTGCGATCGCTTTGGTGTTTGCCGATATCGGATCCAGGGTCGTATACCGCTATTCTACGGTCTATCATGCCCGATTGATCCACCCTCTGACCGGAACTGACCCTTGCGAGCCTACGCCGACAACGACTACCCCGCCAACCACAAGCCGGACTGGAAGATCATCGCCGGGCTCTGGCCCTATTTGGCAGAGTACCGGGGCCGGGTGGTGCTGTCTGTGGTTTTGCTGGTGATGGCGAAGCTGGCGACCGTGGCTACGCCGGTAGCGCTCAAGTACATCGTTGACTACCTGGATACTACCAGTTCAGAGCAGATCCTTTTGTGGATTCCAGTGATGCTGGTGGTGGCCTATGGCCTGTTACGGTTTGGCAGTACCCTGTTCAGTGAGCTGCGGGATGCGGTGTTTGCCCGGGTGGCAGAGCGTGCCATGCGGCGGGTGTCGCTGCGGGTATTCCGTCACCTGCACCAGCTGGCCCTGGGCTTTCACCTGGATCGCAAGACCGGTGGCCTGGCCAGGGACATTGAGCGGGGCACCAACGGTATCAGCTTCCTGCTGCGCTTTACCCTGTTCAATATTGTCCCCACCATCCTCGAGATCCTGATGGTCTCCGCCATCCTGCTGTGGGCGTTCAGCCCCGGCTATGTGCTGGCCATCCTGGTGGCGGTGGTGGTGTATGTGGTGTTCTCCATACGCGTCACGGAATGGCGCACCCGCTTTGTGCGGGAAGCCAACGCCCGGGACAACCAGTCCAACTCACGGGCGGTGGACAGCCTGCTCAACTATGAGACGGTGAAGTATTTCAACAACGAGGAATTCGAGGCTCAGCGCTACGACGAGGACCTGCAGGAGTGGGAGCGGGCACGGCTGAATAACCGGCTGTCGCTGGCCGCGCTGAACACCGGCCAGGCCCTGATCATAGGCGTGGCGCTGATCGTGATAATGGCTATGGCCGTGCAGGAGGTGGCCAGTGGTGCCATCACCCTGGGGGACTTCACCATGATCAACGCCTACCTGATCCAGTTGTTTATTCCCCTGAATGCCCTGGGCTTTGTCTACCGGGAAATTCGCCAGGCCCTGGTGAACGTGGAGCGGCTGTTTGGTCTTCTGGGTGAGCCTGCGGCGGTCACCGATGCCCCGGATGCTGGCCAGCTCAGCACGGCAGGCGGTTCGGTGCGATTCGAGTCGGTGAGATTCGGGTACCAGCCGGACCGCACCATTCTCCATGATGTGAGCTTCGAGATCCCTGCGGGTCACAAGGTGGCGGTAGTGGGTGCCAGCGGGGCCGGCAAGTCCACCCTGGCCCGGCTGCTGTTCCGGTTTTTCGATGTGGATGGCGGGCGTATCACCATCGACGGCCAGGATATCCGCACCGTCACCCAGGACAGCCTTCGCTCCGCCATCGGTGTGGTGCCCCAGGACACGGTGCTGTTCAATGACACGCTGTACCAGAACCTGGCCTATGGCCGCCCGGGTGCCAGTGAGGAAGAGGTGCGGCGGGCCGCGAAACTGGCCCACCTGGATCACTTCATCGAATCCTTGCCCCAGGGCTATCAGACCCGGGTGGGTGAGCGAGGGCTGAAGCTGTCCGGGGGCGAGAAGCAGCGGGTCGCCATCGCCCGGGTATTCCTCAAGAACCCGCCAATCCTGATCCTGGACGAGGCCACGTCATCCCTGGACTCGGTATCGGAACAGGTGATCCTGGAAGCCCTGCGGGAGGTCAGCGAACAGCGTACCACCCTGGTCATCGCCCACCGCCTGTCGACCGTGCGGGATGCCGATACCATTCTGGTGATGGATGGAGGCCGGATTATGGAGCGGGGCACCCACCGGGAGCTGCTCACTGCCGGCGGACGCTACGCGGACCTGTGGCTGCGCCAGCAGGAGGACGTCGAGGCCGGGGCCTCGCCGACACGACCTGACTGACTGGGTTCAGGCCCCGGCCACGGCGATACCGCCGAGCTTGGTTTCCAGGTATTCCTGGATGCCTTCCTGTGCGCCTTCCCGGCCCAGGCCGCTTTCCTTCATACCACCGAAGGGCGCCGCAGCACTGGTGGGGTTGATGTCGTTAATGCCGATAATGCCGAAATCCAGCGCCTCGAACACCCGCATGCAGCGGGACAGGTTCTCGGAATAGATGTACGCCGCCAGGCCGTACCGGGTGTCGTTGGCCATGGCGATGGCTTCTTCCTCGGTATCGAAGGGAATGACTGCGGCCACCGGGCCGAAGGTCTCCTCCCGGTAGATCAGCATTTCCGGGGTGACGTCGGCCAGCAGCGTGGGTGCGTAGAAGTGACCGCCGGCCAGCTCCGGTGTCTGCAGTCGCTCCCCGCCGTTCAGTACCCGGGCGCCCTTGGCGACAGCGTCCTTCACCTGGTTGTCCACCTTGCGTACGGCCACGTCATTGATCAGCGGCCCGATGCGAACGCCCTCCTCCATACCGTTGCCGGCTTTCATGGTGTTGATGCGTTTGCTCAGCTCCTCCAGGAACGGCCCCATCACCTCTCGTTGCACCAGGATCCGGTTGGGGCTGATGCAGGCCTGGCCGGTATTGAGGAACTTCACCAGCGACAGGCCCTTGGCGGCATGGACCGGGTCTGCATCCGCAAACACCAGCGCCGGGGCGTGGCCGCCCAGTTCCATGGACACCCGCTTCATGTGCCGGGCCGCCCGCTCGTTCAGTAATTTGCCCACGGCGGTGGAGCCGGTGAAGGTGAGTTTTCGTACCCGGGGGTCTTCGCACAGGGCCGTACCCACGGGCACCGGGTCCTTCTTGGTCACCAGGTTGAGCACACCCTTCGGAAAGCCCGCCTGCTCGAAGATGCGGAACATGGCCATGGCGCACAGCGGGGTGCTTTCCGCAGGCTTGAGCACCACGGTGCAGCCGGCAGCCAGGGCCGGGCCCACCTTGCGGGTGATCATGGAAATGGGGTAGTTCCAGGGGGTAATGGCGCCGACCACGCCCACCGGTTGCTGCTGCACCCAGAAGCGCTGGTCCGGGCGCGCGGAAGGGATGCTCTGGCCGTAGAGGCGCTTGGCTTCTTCAGCAAACCACAGCAGGAAGTCGGCGCCGTACTGGACTTCATTCAGGGAGGCTTTCAGGGGTTTGCCCTGCTCCCGGGTCATCAGTTCCGCCAGTTCCCGTTTCTGTTCCATCATCAGCTGCCAGGCCCGGTACAGCAGGGCCGAGCGCTCGTAGGCGGTGGTCCGGCGCCAGCTGAAGAAGGCTTCGTGGGCTGCACCGATGGCTTCGTCAATCTGCGCGGCGCTGGCATCCGGCACCTGGCCGATAATGTCGCCATTGGCGGGGTTGGTGACGTCGAAGGTGTGGTCAGTGTCGACCCAGGTGCCGTTTATATACATACTTCGCTACCGTGTTGTTATGGATTGGTGGGGGCTGCGCTGCAGGTCAGCGCCTATATAAACATCCTACTAATCCATTCCAAGATCAACCGTACCAAGGGAAACGAGCATGAGTGACCTCCACGGCTATTACCTGGAAGACCTGGAAGTGGGCATGAGCGCCAGCTATGCCAAGACTATCACCGAAGCGGACGTAGTCCTGTTTGCCGGTATTACCGGCGATGATAACCCGGTCCATATGAACGCGGAGTTCGCCGCTGAAACGGCCTTCGGCCAGCGCATTGTCCATGGCATGTTCAGTGCCGGGCTGATCTCCACCGTGCTGGGTACGCGCCTGCCTGGCCCCGGCGCTATTTACGTGGACCAGCAACTGCGGTTCAAGGCCCCGGTGCATATTGGCGATACCGTGACTGCCACGGCTACGATAGAAGAGATCGACGAGCGCCGTCGCAGGGTCAAGGTGAAGACGGTGTGTACGGTGAAGGGCAAGGTCGTCGCCGACGGCTACGCCACCAACATGGTGGACCGCCGTCCTCAGGGCTGATCGGAAACAACGATCCGGTTACGGCCTTCGCGCTTGGCCTGGTACAGTCTCTGGTCACATCGAGACAACAGTTCACGGATGGAAGCCAGGCCATCGTCCCAGGTCACCACACCGCCGCTCATGGTCACGGTGAAGGTTTCGCTATCTTCGTTGCGGAAGTCTTCCCGCTCGGTGGCTTCCCGAAGGGCTTCCGCAACCCGGTGTGCATCCTCGTTAGTGGTGTTGGGTAACAGGATCAGGAATTCCTCGCCGCCAGTGCGGGCCACCACATCCGTCCGCCGTACCCTTGCCGACAGCACACCGGCAAACTGGATCAGCACCTGGTCACCGACCAGGTGGCCCCAGGAGTCATTGATCTGCTTGAAGTGGTCCACGTCCAGCGCGATGACCGAGAACACCTCCTGATAGCGTTTGGCACGGGCGATCTGCTCTTCCAGGGTTCGCAGCATATGGCGCCGGTTATACAGTCCGGTCAGCTCGTCGGTGATCGACAGCCTCTCCAGCTCCAGCTCCAGCTGCTTACGCTCGGTAATTTCCGTAATCATGCCGTGCCAGATGATCTGCCCGACCTCGTCTTTTTCCGGCTGGGCTACGCCCTCCATCCATCTGACCTCACCTGCCAGCTGCACCCGATACTGACAGCGCCATTCCTCCATATTCCTGGCGGAACGCTCTATTGATGCATGGACGTGGCCGAGATCCTCGTTAACGATGATGTCAAAAATGGCGTCAGGATCCTGCAGTGCGAGTTCCGGAGGTATCCCGTAAAAATCGATACTCTTCTGGCTGACGTAACTGAACCCGAAGCTCCCATCCACTTTCATCACAAAGGTGTATATAACGCCAGGCAGGGACTCTGCCAGTCGTTGCAGACGGTGCTGGGTTTCCCTTTCTCCGGAAATATCCAGGTGGGTGCCGCACACCCAGTTGATGGCCGGATCGCTGTCCGACAGGCGGCGACCGCGGGTATGGATCCAGCGCCAGTGGCCCCGTTTGTGGCGTAGCCGGACCACGCAGTCAAAATAGGGTGTTTCTCCGCGCAGGTGCCGCGCCATAAGGGCTTTTGCGCGCTCCCGGTCACTGGGATGGCTGAGGGACTGCCAGAGTTCGTAGGTCATGGGCATCAGTTCATCAGGCTCATAACCCAGCATCTCGGCCCAGCGATGGTTGACGAGCACTTCACCGGTATCAAGGTTCCATTCCCAGGTACCTGCACGGGTGCCGTCCAGGATGGCCTGGAGCCGTGCTTCTGGTGACAGTAGGGGTGCTTGGTTCATGACGTTGTCCGGTCTGATCGCTGTGTGCCCTTTCTGTTCCGGGATCATAACGACGGCTGCTGGTGAATAACAGCAGAAGCTCCGGTATGACGACATTGCGCAGCCGGTTTGTTGGCCTCGATCCGGTGGCGATGGCAGCTCGTGCCATACGCCGGCTGAAAAGATCACAGATTAATCAAATGAGGCGGAGTCTCGAATTATTGTTTGATGCAAACCTGATGTCTCTTTGTTAGATCAGTGTAATACATTTACAGGTTTAGCGTAGTTCTTGCGCCTTGCTTGCGGGTTTTCTGGAGGCGTGGTTATTGCCACCGGGTATATCCAGGCGAGTGAGCACCAGCTGATCGGGCCATGGTTGTGGTCGACGATAACGATCTTGGTTCTCCACGTATCGTTCGGTATTCTGGATTCTTCGTCGAACCGCCACATGCCCGGAGAGCGCTGGAGCGTCCCGGTTAATGCTGAAACAATAAAAGGACACGGGGGAGCCATGGATGTATTTCGGGTCAGTTTCGTAACCGCCAACGACAAGCCTGACTGGCGCCCCCTGTTTGACGGCTACGCCGAATTCTATAAAACCTCCATCACCGACCAGGTCGCCGACCAGGTCTGGGACTGGCTGCTGGATCCTGCCCATGAACTTGAGGGGCTGATCGCCCGCGACCAGGAGGGCAAGGCGCTGGGGATTGCCCATGTACGTGCCTGTCCCCGTTCGCTGGCCGGGGGGTATATCGGCTTTCTTGACGATATGTTCGTAGCCCCGGAGGCGAGGGGTACCGGTGTTGCCGACGCTATTTTTTCCAGTCTGAACAAACTGGCGCAGGAGCGCGGCTGGTCGTCCCTGCGCTGGATTACCCAGCACTTCAACGAGCGCGGTCGCGGGTTCTATGACCGCTACACGGGAGGACCCAGTGACTTCATCGTGTATCAGCTGAAGTGCGACCACTAACCTGAAGTGTCGGAGTCCGCTTTCTTGCCTTCCGGGGTTACCTTTCCTCAAGCGTATGAAAGCCCGAACGATGATCACCGCCCCCCCCTGGCAGTTAGAGGCTCTCCGGGCCGGAGCGCTACAGGATTCGTCAGGGTACCTATCGCAGTGTCTAAGAGGTGATTGACGATCCGTTGGGGGTGACCGTCGTCAAAGCTGGTCATCGCAAAGACATCTGTAAGCGCTTTTAGCGGGCTTCAGGCATTCGGAAGCAAACGAGGATGGTTGGTGATGTACAGCATCACGGACCTGGACTGGCCGCATGTCAAGAAAGGAATGCTGGGAAAACCGGGATAACGGGAAAGGAATGGTCGGCGTGGCAGGATTCGAACCTGCGACCCCTTCGTCCCGAACGAAGTGCGCTACCAAGCTGCGCCACACGCCGAACAACGGCCGGTATTATACGTAAAACAGGCTGCTTTACCACCCCCCGGAACGCGAATTTCCGGGGGGTGGCGTTGCGGGTTCTGCCTATCAGGCGCCCGGCAGCACCGAGATGTCCGCTACCCGCAGGAACAGGTTGCGCAGGCGGTTCAGCAGGGCCAGGCGGTTGTTGCGTACCGCCTCGTCGTCTGCCATCACCATTACCTCGTCAAAGAAGGCATCTACCGGCGTCCGCAGACCGGCCAGGGAGCTCAGGGCCGTGGCGTAGTCGCCCTGGTCGAACAGTGGCACCACTTTCTCCGCCTGCGCGCTGACCTGCTCTGACAGGGCAATTTCCGCCTTGTCCTGCAGCAGCGCATTATCCACATGCTCACCGATGGAATCGCCACCCTGCTTGGTGAGGATATTGGATACCCGTTTGTTGGCGGCTGCCAGGACTTCGGCTTCCGGCAGCTTGCGGAAGGCATCCACCGCCTTCACCCGACGGTCGAAGTCCAGGGGACGCGTTGGACGACGGGCGTGCACGGCCAGGTAGACTTCGGCGCTGATGCCCTGCTCTTCGTAGTGAGCCCGGAAACGTTCCAGCATGTAGTCCACCACCGTGCTGGCGGTGTTTGCCTCGGTCAGCTGGCTGAAGTTCTGCTCGGCCCACTCGCAAAGTTTCTGCAGGTCCAGGGGCAGTTCCCGCTCGATGATGATACGCAGCACACCCAGGGATGCCCGGCGCAACCCGAAGGGATCACGGGTGCCGGAAGGCGGCTGGTTGATGCCGAACAGGCCCACCAAGGAATCAATCCGGTCGGCGATGGCCACGGCACAGCCGGTCAGGGTGGATGGCAGGTCATCTCCGGCAAAGCGGGGCATGTACTGTTCGTTCAGGGCCTTGGCCACGTCCTGGTGCTCACCGTCATTGGCCGCGTAGTACTGGCCCATGATGCCCTGCAGGTCGGTAAACTCCAGCACCATCTCGGTAACCAGGTCGGTCTTGCCCAGCATGGCCGCACGTTCGGCCAGGGCCGGGTCGCTGTTGATGGCTTCGGCAATCCTGCCGGCCAGGGCTGCGACGCGGACGGACTTGTCGTGGATGCTGCCCAGCTTTTCCTGGAACACGATCGGCTTGAGCTGGTCGATACGATCTTCCAGCCGGGTCTTGCGATCGGTCTCATAGAAGAACGCTGCGTCGGACAGGCGTGGGCGGATAACCTTTTCATTGCCGGCAATGACCTGGCTCGGGTCCTTGCTCTCCAGGTTGGCCAGGGTGATGAAGACCGGCAGCATCTTCCCGTCGCGGTCCACCACGTGAAAGTACTTCTGGTGTTCCTTCATGGAGGAGATCAGCGCCTCGGCGGGTACTTCCAGGAAGCGCTCCTCGAATCGGCCCAGCAGGGGCACAGGCCACTCGTTGAGGGCGGTGACCTCATCCAGCAGGTCCTCGTCGATCACGGCCTTGCCACCAACTTCTTTCTCGGCGATCTCGGCCACGCCCTGGCGGATCACTGCCCGGCGTTCGGCAAAGTCGGCGATCACATAGCCTTCCTGCTTGAGGACGATCTCGTAATCGTTGGGGGTCGGTACGATCAGCGTGCGTGGGCAATGGAAGCGATGACCACGGGTGGTGTTGCCCGGCTCCAGGCCCATGATGGGTGCGTTGATCACGGTATTGCCGTACATGAAGACCAGCCAGTGGACGGGCCGGACAAATTCTGTACGGTGGGCGCCCCAGCGCATGCGCTTGGGAATCGGCAGGCCGGCCAGGGCCTGCTCTACGAGTTGTGGCAGCAATTCAACGGTGGCCTTGCCTTGCTCTACCGTGCGGTAGACGACCCAGGCGCCCTTATCGGTTTCCAGGGTATCCAGCTGCTCCGGGGTAACGCCCAGGGAGCTGGCAAACCCATTCAGGGCCTTGGTGGGGTTGCCATCATCGTCGAAGGCGGCCTTGATGGCCGGGCCACGCTTCTCCACCGGTTTGTCCGGCTGGGCGTCTTCCAGCTTGCGCACTCGCACAGCCAGTCGACGTGGAGCAGCGAAGGCTTCGACCTTGTCAAAAACAATGCCAGCCTCCTCCAGACCGCTGCGGATACCCTCGGCAAATGCATCAGACAGGGGTTTGAGGGCCTTGGGAGGGAGCTCCTCGGTGCCCAGCTCGACCAGAAAATCCTGAGTAGCCATGATTACGCGTTCCCCTTCTTGGCATTTTTGCCTTTCTTGCCCTTGCCGGCGTTCTCGTCAGCGGCCAGGACTTCCTTGCGCAGTGCTTCCGGCGCCAGCGGAAAACCCAGGGCCTTGCGGCTGTCAAAGTAAGCCTGTGCCACGGCCCGCGCCAGGGTACGAACCCGCAGGATAAAGCGTTGCCGCTCGGTGACTGAAATGGCGTGGCGGGCGTCGAGCAGGTTGAAGGTATGGGACGCCTTGAGCACTTGCTCATAGGCAGGCAGGGCCAGGCCAGCTTCGATCAGGCGGGCACTCTCGCGTTCATACACATCGAAGCTGTGGAACAGGAACTCGGTGTCCGCATGCTCGAAGTTGTAGGTGGACATTTCCACTTCCTGCTGGTGGAACACGTCACCGTAGGTGACCACGCCGTCCGGGCCCTCGGTCCACACCAGGTCGTACACGCTGTCCACACCCTGCAGGTACATCGCGATGCGCTCCAGGCCGTAGGTCAGTTCGCCGGTGACCGGGTAGCATTCAAGGCCACCCACCTGCTGGAAGTAGGTGAACTGGGTCACCTCCATGCCGTTCAGCCAGATTTCCCAGCCCAGGCCCCAGGCCCCAAGGGTGGGGGATTCCCAGTTGTCTTCCACGAAGCGGATGTCGTGCACCAGCGGGTCCAGCCCCAACGCCCGCAGGGAATCCAGGTACAGCTCCTGGATGTTGTCCGGGGACGGCTTGAGCACAACCTGGAACTGGTAGTAGTGCTGCAGGCGGTTGGGGTTCTCGCCGTAACGGCCGTCAGTGGGGCGGCGGCTGGGCTGCACGTAGGCGGCGTTCCAGGTTTCCGGACCAATGGAGCGCAGGAAGGTGGCGGGGTGAAAGGTGCCGGCCCCCACTTCCATATCCAGCGGCTGGAGAACCACGCAGCCGTGCTGCGCCCAGAAATTCTGCAGTGCCAGGATCAGACCCTGGAAGGTCTTCAGATCCGGTTTTGACGGTTGTGATGCCATGGTTGTCACGACGTTTGCCTGCTGTTCGGTCTGAGTGTTGCGGGGAGGCTGGAAGACAGGAGCACGGAGCCGGCCCGCATCGAAAGGCCGGTATTATACGCGTCAAGGCCGGGTATTTCTAAGACTGTGACGTTATCTTCGCCAGAATGCGGGGGTGAGCAGTACCAGCAGGGTGAAAACCTCCAGCCGGCCCAGCAGCATGGCAAAGCACAGTACCCACTTGGCGATGTCATTGATGTTGCCGTAATGGTAGGCCACCTCACCGAGGCCGGGGCCAAGGTTGTTCATGGCGGCGGCGACGGCCGTCCAGGCAGTGACCTGGTCCAGGCCGGTGGCCAGCAGGATGATCAGCATGGCGACGAACATGAACATGTACACCGAGAAGAAGCCCCATACCGCCTGCAGCACCCGGTCGGATACCGGTCGGTTACCCAGCTTCACCGGGATGACCGCATTGGGGTGTAACAGACGTTTCACTTCCCGGGAGCCCTGGCGGTAGATCAGCAAAACACGCATAACCTTCATGCCACCGCCGGTGGAGCCCGCACAGCCGCCCATAAACGCCAGTACGAACAGCATGAACGGCAGCATCAGCGGCCATTGGCTGAAATCTGCCGCGCCAAAACCGGTGGTGGTGGCAATGGAAACCACCTCGAAGATGCCCTTGGTGATCGCTGTCGAGGGGTCCAGTGTGGCGGTGTAGATCAGCACCAGTACGGTAATCAGGCTGACCCCGGCCAGCATGCTGAAATAGAACCGGAACTCCGAGTCCTGCCAGTAGGATTTCAGGCTGCGCTGGCGGAAGGCCATGAAGTGCAGGGCGAAGTTGGCGCCGGCGATGATCATGAAGACCACGGCGATCATTTCAATCAGGGCGCTGTCGAAATAGCCAATGCTGGCGTCGTGGGTGGAAAAGCCGCCGATAGCGATGGTGGAAAAGCTGTGGCCGATGGCATCAAACCAGCTCATGCCGGCGGCCCAGTAAGCGAGCGCGCATAGCACGGTCAGGGCCACATAGATGTACCAGAGGGCCTTGGCGGTCTCCCCGATGCGAGGGGTCAGTTTGTTGTCTTTGACTGGCCCTGGCACCTCGGCCCGGTACAGCTGCATACCACCGATGCCGAGCATGGGCAGTATGGCGACCGCCAGCACGATGATCCCCATGCCACCGAGCCACTGTAACTGCTGTCGATACCACAGCATGGATTCGGGCAGGGAGTCGATGCCGGTGATCACCGTGGCGCCGGTGGTGGTGAGGCCCGACACCGCCTCGAACAGTGAGTCCACATAGGTGTAGGGCGCGTTGTTGCTCAGATAGAAGGGGATGGAGCCTGCCACACTGAGCACCACCCAGAACAGGGTGGTAATCAGGAAGCCATCGCGTACCCGCAGGTCCCCCGCCACCTTGCGGAACGGCAGCCACACCACCAGGCCGCCGATCATGACCATCAGCAGGCCGTTGCTGAAGCGTTGCCACTGGCCGTCGTCATACAGCAGGGAGATACCAAGGGGCGGCAGCATGGTGAGGCTGAAAAGCATCATCAGCAGCCCGAGTACCTTGGCGATTACCGGCAGGCGCATGGTCAGCGTCGCTCCTGGGTTGCGATTGGCCTGGTCATCATCAGAAGAAGGTCAGCCCCACCTGAAACAGTTTTTCCACCTCACGGATACGGGTCTTGTCCACCAGGAACAGGATAACGTGGTCGTCCGGCTGCACCCGCAGGTGGTCATGGGCGATGAGCACCTCGTTGTGGCGAACAATGGCGCCGATGGTGGTCCCCTGGGGCAGCTTGATCTCGTCCAGCCGCTTGCCCACCACCCGGGATGAGCGGTGATCGCCATGGGCGATGGCTTCGATGGCTTCAGCGGCACCACGCCGCAGCGCGTGCACGTTGACCACATCGCCCTTGCGTACGTGGGTGAGCAGGCTGCCGATGGTGGTCTGCTGGGGGGAAATGGCCACGTCGATCTCGCCACCCTGGATCAGGTCCACGTAGTCCGGGTTGTTGATCAGGGTGAGGACCTTGCGGGCACCCAGGCGCTTGGCCAGCAATGAGGCCATGATGTTGGCCTCGTCGTCGTTGGTGACCGCACAGAAGACGTCCGTGCTTTCAATATTCTCTTCCAGCAGGATGTCCTTGTTGGCGGCGTTGCCCTCCAGCACGATGGTCTTGCGCAGGTTTTCCGAGAGCATCACGCAACGGTCCCGGTCACGCTCCAGCAGCTTGACCTGGTAACGGCTCTCCAGGGTGTGGGCCAGGCGCTGGCCGATGTTGCCGCCACCGCAGATAAAGATGCGCTTGTAGGGCTTTTCAAGGGGCTGTAGCTCGCTCATCACCGAGCGGATATGGTCCGTGCCGGCGATGAAGAAGACTTCGTCGCCGTCCTCGATCACGGTATCACCCTGGGGAATGATGGGCCGGTCCTTGCGGAAGATGGCGGCAACGCGGGTGTCGATGCGGGGCATGTGGGTGCGCAGGTAGGACAGCTCATGGCCCACCAGCGGACCGCCCTCGGTGGCGCGGATGGCCACCAGCCGCACCAGGCCGTTGGAGAACTCCAGCACCTGCAGGGCCCCGGGGTATTCGATCAGCCTGGTGATGTGCTGGGTTACCAGGTGCTCCGGGCTGATCAGTACGTCTACCGGGAAGCCGTTCTCGCCGAACAGTTCCTTGCGGGCCAGGTAGGCGTTTGCCCGCACCCGGCTGATCTTTGACGGCGTGCGAAACAGGGAAAACGCCACCTGGCAGGCGACCATGTTGGTTTCGTCGGAGTTGGTGACGGCAATCAGCATGTCCGCGTCTTCGGCGCCGGCCTGTCTCAGAACGGTGGGGTAGGAGGCCAGGCCCTGAACGGTGCGGATATCCAGTCGGTCCTGGAGTTCCCGCAGGCGCAGTCCGTCACTGTCGATCACGGTAATGTCGTTGGCCTCATTGGCCAGGTTCTCGGCCAGGCTGCCGCCCACCTGCCCCGCACCGAGGATAATGATCTTCACTGGCACTCCTCCGGCCTGCCCTTGACCAGGCAGGCGTAGAAAAATCCGTCGTGACTTTGAGGGTCCGGCAGCAGCTGCCGGCCATACCCGGTGTCCAGCCCCCATGGTGCGTCGGCTGGCAGCAGGGAGGCATCCGTCTGCTGGTCCAGGAACCGACGGATTATACGACTGTTCTCCTGGGGAAACACGGAACATGTCGCGTAAACCAGCCGGCCACCGGGTTTCAGGGTGGCCCAAAGGTTCGCAAGCAGTCCGGACTGGATCCCCGCCAGTGGCGTGATATCCGTCTCCCGGCGCAGCAGTTTGATATCCGGGTGCCGGCGGATGACCCCGGTAGCACTGCAGGGGACGTCGAGCAGAATGCTGTCAAACAGGGCGCCGTCCCACCAGCTGTCAGTATCACCTGCGTCAGCCTCTTTCAGTGTGGCAGACAGGTGCAGGCGGTCCAGGTTTTCCTGGATACGGGGCAGGCGCTGGGCGGACTCGTCGATGGCGATCACCTCCGCCTGGTTGGTTGTCACCTCCAGGATGGCGCAGGTCTTGCCACCGGGCGCGGCGCAGGCGTCAAGGATACGCTGGCCCGGTTCGGGCTGCAGCCACTGGGTACAGAGCTGGGCTGCTTCGTCCTGGACGCTGGCATCACCATCATTGAAACCGGGCAACAGGTCCACCGGTACCGGGCGTTCAAGCTGGATGCCATGGGGCGCGAAGCGGGTCGCCTCCCCGGGAATGCCGGCTTCGCGAAGCCTTTCCAGGTACTCATCCCGGGTGCCGTGCAGGGTATTTACCCTCAGGGTCATGGGCGCCTGGATATTGTTGGCATCGAGGATGGCAGCCCATTGATCCGGCCAGTTGTGCTGCAACTTGGCGATCATCCAGCCGGGATGGCTGTATCGGGCCTCATCGGTGGCCGGCTCTGGTGCACCTTCCCGTTCTGCCGCTCGCAAAACACCGTTGACCAGCCCGGCCAGGGGTGTCTTGCCCAGTGCCTTACAGGCTTCTACGGTCTCATTGAGGATGGCATAGGTGGCGTTATCACTGAACCGCAACTGGAACAGGGCCACCAGCATCAGGTGATGGATCACCCGGTCCTGCCTGCGAAGGGGCTTGCGCAGGCGGCCGTTAAGCTCGGAATCGAGGCGGTGGAACCACCGGCAGGTTCCGTAGCAAAGTGCCTGGAGCTGTGGGCGGAGGTCCGGATCCAGGTCGGCAGCGGTATGTGGCAGGCACTGGCTCAGGGACTCCCCCTGCTCCACTGCCTGGATGATCTGGGCGGCGACGGCCCTGAGGGGCAGTTCCCGGGCCATCACTGCAGCACCTGGCCGGGTTCCAGCACCGGTTTGCCGCCATTGATCAGGTCGGATACCGACATGGCCCGGGTACCGGGTAGCTGCACCCGCGTGACCCGAAGGATGCCCTTGCCACAGGCAATGTCGACGCCACTGCGCTCCCGTGCCAATAAGGTTCCGGCGTCGGCGTGGCTGGTTTCATCAATGTCACGTGCCTCGTGGATGCGGATGCGCTGGCCTTCCAGCTCGCCATCAGTCCCCGGCCAGGGATTGAACGCGCGAACCTTGCGGGCGATGCTCGCGGCGTCCGCTTGCCAGTCGATGTGGGCTTCATCCTTGCTCAGCTTGTGGGCGTAGGTGGCGTCGTTGTCGTTCTGGGGTTCCGGGGCCAGGCCCCGGGAGTCCAGTGCGGCCAGGGCTTCGACGATGGCAGCCCCACCCATATCGGCGAGCCTGTCGTGGAGGCTGCCGCCGGTATCGTCGTCATGGATCGGAGTGCGATGTTTCAGCAGCATGTCGCCGGTATCCAGCCCGGCATCCATTTGCATGATGGTAATGCCGGTTTCCGCGTCACCGGCTTCGATGGCCCGGTGGATGGGGGCGGCGCCACGCCAGCGGGGCAGTATGGATGCATGGATATTCAGGCAGCCCATCCTGGGGATATCCAGTACCGCCTGTGGCAGGATCAGGCCGTAGGCCGCCACCACCATGACATCCGGCGCCAGCTCCCGCAGTTGCTGTTGCTCTTCTGGTGATTTCAGTGATGTGGGCTGGTAAACCGGGATGCCGGCCGTAACGGCGGTCTGTTTGACCGGGCCAAACTGTTGTTTGCGACCACGGCCAGCGGGGCGATCCGGTTGGGTGTAGACCGCGACAACCTCGTGGTCGGTTTTCAGCAGCGCCCGGAGGGCGACGGCGGCAAAGTCCGGGGTTCCGGCAAAGACGATTCGCACAGCAATTTCCTGTTTCTGGCTGCGTTGTCGACGGCAGCAAACGAAAAAACCGGGTGCTTACACCCGGTTCTTCAGGCTCTGACCCGGTGTGGTCAGGCACTTTTCTTGTGGAGCTTCTCCAGCTTCTTGCGAATGCGGTTGCGCTTGAGGGCGCTCAGGTAATCCACGAAAAGCTTGCCGTTGAGGTGGTCCATCTCGTGCTGGATGCACACCGCCAACAGGCCGGTGGCTTCCAGCTCGTAGGGCTTGCCATCGTAATCCAGCGCCTTGATACGAACATGCTCAATACGCTCCACATCTTCGTAGAAGCCGGGTACCGAGAGGCAGCCTTCCTGCATCGGCTGATAGTCGCCGTCGAGCACTTCCACTTCCGGGTTGATAAATACCCGGGGCTCGCTCTTGTCCTCCGACAGGTCCATGACGATGATCTGCTCATGGACGTTGACCTGGGTGGCGGCCAGGCCGATACCCGGAGCGTCGTACATGGTTTCGAACATGTCATCGATCAGCTTGCGGTGCCGGTCGGTGACTTCTTCCACCGGTTTGGCGATGGTCCGCAACCTGGGGTCCGGATATTCAAGAATGTTCAGAATCATAATTGCCTGTACTTGCCTGAGTTGCCATGATCTCGGAAAGATCTCTGGCTGGTGTCACAAAATGCGATCGCGTACCGCGACTTTTGCTGTCTACTGGCTATGATAATCGGAGCGAAAACCCCGTATTCAAGGGAAGACAGCCTAATCTGGCTGATATTATCCCCCGAAGATCGATTGAATACAAACTGATCAGGTGATAGCCAGAAACTACTACAAGACAAGAATATAAGGTCACAATTTCTTTACTTTCCTCTATATTAGAGGGGTCGGGAAGCTCAGCCGCTTTCTCGATACTCTCTCTGTACGGGGGAAGCACGCTATCAAGGCACGCGCGATGAAGGATTCTACAATGAGGAAACTGCTGTACGCTCTGGCAGCCGTAATGCTGCTGTCCGCCTCCTGGGCACAGGCACAGGGCCCGGAGTTCCGGTCTGATCACCCCGAGCGTTACACCGTGAAAAAGGGCGATACCCTGTGGGATATTTCATCCCGCTTCCTGAGCAACCCCTGGTACTGGCCGGAAATCTGGCATGTGAATCCGCAGGTCAATAACCCCCACCTGATCTACCCCGGGGATGAACTTGCGCTGGTCTACATCGATGGCAAGCCCCGCCTGACCAAGGCTGGCAGCGGCGTGATCAAGCTGTCGCCGAAGGTGCGCTCCGAACCTATCGATACCCCCATCCCCGCCATTCCGCTGGATGCCATCGAAAGCTTCCTGACCAAGACCCGGATCGTGTCGCAGGAAGAGCTGGAAAATGCCCCCTATGTGCTTGAGGGTGAGGAAAGTCGCATCGTGACCGGCGCTGGCGACCGGGTATACGCCCGTGGCGAGGCCCCTGCCCGCAGTGTTGGCATCTTCCGCAAGAGCCGGGCCCATGTGGACCCGGATACCGGCGAATTCCTGGGCCTGGAAGCCCGCTCTATCGGTGATGGTAATGTCACCGACGAGAAAGGGGATATCCTCACCGTACAGCTGACCAGGACCCGAGAGGAAGTCCGTATCGAGGATCGTCTGCTGGCCCGTGAAGATCGTCGCATCAACACCAGTTTTACGCCGAGCGCACCGGACGGTGACATTGAGGGCAAGATGATTGCGGT
Source organism: Marinobacter sp. AN1 (assembly GCF_026013985.1). Lineage (NCBI taxonomy): Bacteria > Pseudomonadati > Pseudomonadota > Gammaproteobacteria > Pseudomonadales > Marinobacteraceae > Marinobacter > Marinobacter sp. AN1. The sequence continues at coordinate 66,981 of NZ_CP110342.1, forward strand.
GGAGACAGGCGTGACCCAGATTGGTCAATACAACGTGGTGGTGCTTAACCGTGGTGCCCGTGATGGCCTTGAGGTGGGCAATGTCCTGGCGGTGCTCAAGGCTGGCAACCAGGCGAGGGACCCGGTAACGGATGAAATCGTTCAGCTGCCGGATGAGCGTGCTGGCTTGCTGATGGTGTTCCAGACCTATGAGAAACTCAGCTATGGCCTGGTGCTGAAGGCGACTCGCGCCCTCTCCATTGGTGACAAGGTCACCAACCCCTGAGCCAGAGGGGCTTCTTGCCCTGAAATGATGACCGGGCTGCCAGGATGGCAGCCCCTTTTACGACAGGGAGGTTGGCCGTGATGGCGGCAACTTCATCCGATACTGCTTTCCTTGCCTCTCCTTCCGCGCTCTGGCTGTTGCTGGCCATGCTGCCCCGTTTTAGCGGTAAACGCTGGCTGGCGGTGTGCGACTCGTTCACCAACCCGCTGGAGTTCCTTGATGCATCGGCGGCCACTCACAAGTCCTTTGGTGCGGGGTCGGAAGCCCGGGCCCTGATTGCCGCCTGGCAGTGCCGGGACCTGGCTTACCCACCCCTTGCCGGGGTGGCCCGGGTTTTCAGTAGCTGCCAGCAAAAATCGATCCGGCTGGTGGGTTGGGGCGAGCCGGAGTACCCCGAGCCCTTACGCCACATCCAGGACGCCCCTGCGGTGCTGTATGTCCGCGGTCGGGTGGAACTTCTGTCCCGTCCCCAGCTGGCCATTGTGGGCTCCCGCAATGCCACCCGTGCCGGCCTCGACCATGCGTGGCAATTTGCAGCAGCACTGGCCGGCAAGGGTTATGGTGTGACCAGCGGGTTGGCCCAGGGAGTTGACGGTGCCGCCCATGCGGGAGCACTGTCAGCGGGTGGTGATACCGTGGCGGTGGTGGGAACCGGTGCAGATGTCATCTATCCCAGAGGCCATGGCGAGTTGACCCGGAAAATCATCGAACAGGGTGTCCTGGTCTCGGAGTTTCCGCCGGGTACCGGGCCGAAGTCCGGCCACTTTCCCAAACGCAATCGCATCATCAGTGGCCTGAGCCGGGGCATCCTCGTTATCGAGGCCGGGCTCAGGTCCGGCTCCCTCATTACCGCCCGTCTCGCCCTGGAGCAGGGGCGGGAAGTGTTCGCCATCCCCGGTTCTATCCACAACCCACTCGCCCGGGGTTGTCATTCCCTTATTCGCCAGGGTGCCAGGCTGGTGGAAACGGTAGAGGATATCGAAGAGGAACTCACTGCGTGGCGGAACGAGCCGGTGACGCCAAAACCCCGCCCTGCCTGCAAACCCCCGGCGGTGGTACCAGACTTCTTTGCGGCCGAGCCTGCGGCAGCTCCCGTGCCGGACCACCTGGCGGAGCGGGAAATCGCGGTATTACAGGCTTTAGGGTATGATCCACGCTCAACTGACCAACTTTGTACTGCCACGGGGTTGCCCGCCGACCAGCTACTGCAGTCCCTGCTGTTGCTGGAGATGGAAGGACTGGTGGAATCGGCGCCCGGAGGATACCTTCGGGTACTGCAGGCACCGGCCTGACGGCTTTTGGCAATCATGGTGGTCGACACTGGAAGCGGAGTGTCATGACTGCAACCATCAACCTTGCCACCGAATGGGGCCGCCAACGGCTGGTCCGTGCCGTCGAAGGCAATGACGTCATTGCGTATCCAACCGAAGCGGTGTGGGGGCTTGGCTGTAACCCCTGGAGCGAGTTTGCCGTTGATACCATACTGGCGCTGAAACAGCGGCCCATGCACAAAGGGCTGATCCTGGTGGCTGCCTCGGTGGAGCAGGTGCGCTTTCTGCTGGATCCCCTGCCCTCAGATCTGCGGCAAAGAGCCGAGCAACACTGGCCCGGGCCGGTGACCTGTGTTGTGCCCGATCCGCTGGAGCAGATCCCCCGTTGGGTGCGGGGTGACCACGACACCATTGCCGTTCGGGTCAGCGCGCATCCCCTGGTGCAGCGACTGTGTATCCTGGCGGGGATGCCACTGGTGTCTACCTCCTGCAACCCCGCCGGCCGCGAGCCGGCCCGGGCGCCCTGGCAGGTCAGCCGCTACTTCCCGGCAGGCATCGACCTGATGGTGTCCGGCGCCCTGGGTGGCGCCCGCCAGCCCAGTACCATTATCGATATCACCACTGGCGAGACTCTGCGATAGGAGGCCTGATGACCGATTCCGCAATGCCGGATTCCGATGCCGTCCACCAATACCTGCTGCGCCTGCAGGAAAGCATTTGTGAGCGACTGGAAGCCCTGGATGGCAAGGCCCGCTTTGTCACCGATTCCTGGGACCGCCCGGAAGGTGGGGGTGGTATCAGTCGTGTAATCACCGAGGGTGGCGTATTTGAAAAGGGCGGGGTGAACTTTTCCCGGGTAATGGGCGAGCAGATGCCGCCTTCGGCTACGGCGCACCGCCCTCACCTGGCGGGAGCACCGTGGCAGGCGATGGGTGTTTCGCTGGTGATGCACCCGCACAACCCCTATGTACCCACCTCCCATGCGAATGTACGGTTCTTTGTCGCTACCCCCAAGGATGGCGACCCGGTGTGGTGGTTCGGTGGCGGCTATGACCTGACCCCCTATTATGGTTTCGATGAAGATTGTACCCACTGGCATGAGACCGCCCGCAATGCCTGCCGCCCGTTTGGCGCCGATGTGTACAGCCGTTACAAAAAATGGTGCGACGAGTATTTCTACCTGAAGCACCGGCAGGAGCCCAGGGGCATAGGCGGACTGTTCTTCGATGATCATAATACTGGCAACTTCGACGATGACTTTGGCCTGATGCAGTCGGTGGGCTCCAGTTATATTGCTGCCTACGAGCCGATCGTCCGGCGGCGCAAGGACACCCCCTGGAGCGAACGGGAACGGGAATTTCAGCTTTACCGCCGGGGCCGCTATGTGGAGTTCAACCTGGTGTACGACCGTGGCACCCTGTTCGGGCTGCAGTCCGGTGGGCGCACGGAATCCATCCTTATGTCCCTGCCGCCGCTGGTGCGCTGGGACTATGACCGCCGCCCGGAACCAGGTTCGGAGGAGGCTCGCCTTACCGAGCACTTCCTGACCGGGCGCAACTGGCTGGAGGATGAAGATGAACAATGATCTCTACGCGGTGGTGGGCAACCCCATCAGCCATAGTAAATCTCCCAGGATTCACAGCCTGTTTGCGGCGCAGACCGGCGAAGCGGTGGAGTACACGGCCATTCAGGCTCCCCTGGAGGAGTTCGCTGAGACAGTCCGGGAATTCTTCGCCAAGGGTGGCAAGGGCCTGAACGTTACTGTTCCCTTCAAGGAACAGGCCTGGAGTCTGGCAGACCGCCGCAGTGAGCGGGCGGAAAAGGCCGGTGCGGCAAACACCCTTTACCAGGATGAGCAGGGCCGGCTGGTGGCTGATAACACGGACGGCGTTGGCCTGGTAACGGACCTTAAGGTGAACGCTGGTGTCAGTCTGTCAGGTGGTCGCGTCCTGGTGCTCGGTGCCGGTGGGGCGGTAAGGGGCGTGCTGGGGCCGTTGCTGGCGGAAAACCCCGGGGAGTTGGTGGTGGCCAACCGCACGGTCATCAAGGCGGACGGACTGGTGTCCCTGTTTCGCCCTGAGGCCGTCGCGACGGAACTCAGTGCCTGTGGATTCGAGGCGGCCACTGATCCGTTCGATGTCATTATCAACGGCACCAGTGCGAGCCTTCAGGGCGATTTGCCGCCGGTGCCGGCCGGTGTAATCTCACCTGAAACCGTGGTGTACGACATGATGTACGCCGCCGGTGATACCCCGTTCAATGCCTGGGCCAGGGGACAGGGGGCCGGCAAGGTCCTCGACGGCCTGGGTATGCTGGTGGAACAGGCGGCAGAGTCCTTCAGGGTGTGGCGGGGTGTGAAGCCTGAAACTGCGCCAGTGATCGAGGAACTGCGCAACCACTGACAGATGGTTACGCATCGTTACCATTTGCGGTTTGAGTGAGCCGCCCGGGCCGGCGAAACTGGTTGCAGGCTGTGAGCTGATTTTGGCATCCGTCAATAATAAGGCGCTACATGGATATCCTTACCCTGGTCGGTCTGGTGGCAGGCATTGCCATCGTCATTATCGCCATGCTGGCCAATGCCTCGGTACTGACCTTTTTAAACCTTCCGGGCCTGGCCATTGTGCTCGGGGGAACCTTTGCCGTCACCCTGGTGCGTTTTCGCCTGCCCACGGTTACCACATCGGTGAAGCTCGCCATGCACACGGCCTTTACCGACCGGCTCGATCGTCCCAATGACCTCATCCGTGAGGTAAGCGAACTGGCCCGGGTAGTTCGCAAGGACGGCATTCTGGGACTGGAAAGCCATGAAACCGAGAACCCCTTCCTGAAGAAGGCCATCAATCTCTGTGTGGACGGTCATCCACCGGAAATGGTCGAGGAAACCCTGGCCCAGGATATTCAGCAGACCGGCGAGCGCTACGACGTGGCTGAGCGGGTATTCCGGGGTATTGGTGACTCCGCCCCGGCAATCGGGATGCTCGGTACCCTGGTTGGCCTGGTGCAGATGCTGAACACCCTGGATGATCCCGCTTCCATCGGGCCAGCCATGGCGATCGCCTTGCTCACTACCCTGTACGGGGCATTCATCGCCCAGTTGATTGCCATCCCCCTCGCGGACAAGTTGCAACTGAAGGCGGAGGACGAACGCCGCAACCAGGTGCTGATTGTCACCAGCATCCAGAATATCCTGCGCGGCCAGAATCCACGTGTGATCACCGAGATCCTCTCCTCCTTCGTGCACCCTGGCCAGCAGCCGTCCCCGGAAGCGAGCCAGGAGGCCTGACCGGTGGCACTACGCCCCCTGGCGCCAAGATCCAGGAAAGGAGGCTCCACCGGTGCCCCGGCGTGGCTGGTGACCTTTGCGGACCTGGCGACCCTGATGCTCACGTTTTTTATCCTGCTGCTGTCATTTGCGGAAATGGACGTGGAAAAGTACCGGGCCATGGCCCAGTCAATGGCGGTCGCCTTCGGCACGGCTAACGTGATGGCAGATGACATAGGCGGGTCGCCGCTGACGCTGATCGAATCGGACACGGTATCCCTGCCCGAGCCGCCGGACAGCCCCAGGGAAGAGGCGGAGTTCATTGACGACCGGGGCACATCCCCGGAACTGACTACCATTCCGGAGGGTATTGTAGAGCTGTCCCGGCGACTGATTGGCGAGCTTGAGGAAGAGGTGGCTGATGAGTCCCTTAGCGTTAACTACGATCAACAGCAGGTTGTGATCCGTTTTTCCGAGCAAGCCACGTTTAACTCCGGGGAGGCGAAGATCAAGGCCGAGATGCTCCCTATCATTGACCGGGTTGTGGGGGTCGTCGCAGGGTGCATGGGCGATGTTATCGTGGCCGGATATACCGATGATGTCCCCATCACCAGCAGCCGATTCCGATCGAACTGGGACCTCTCGGCGGCCCGGGCGGTGTCCGTGGTGCATGAACTGGTGCTGAACCGCAAGATACCCGCTGAGCGGGTCATCGCGGCAGGGCGGGCTGAAACCCAGCCGCTGGTGCCGAACAACTCCGCAGCCAATCGGGCCCTGAATCGTCGGGTGGAAATCTCGATTCGCGAACCTGAGTGTGATGATTCGGTGCCCACCGGCGACCTGCCAGTGGAAATCCTGCCCTGATATTCCCGCCGGCTAGAACCTAAGACACAATTCGTCTAGGTAGCCCTGGCGCCCTGTCGTTATACTATTCTCTCTTAATTTTCTGACACCCTTATAACGAGAGAGACCATGAGCGGACCGGAGAAGCCGAAAGTTATCGGTGAGGAATGGAGCGACGAGCGGGTAAAGAGCTTCCTGTTCCTGAGCCCTTTCGACGCCCGTACCAATCCCGACCACTATGTGCTGATCAAGGCCTATGAAGCCATGCGGGCCGAGGATTTCGAGCGGTTCCTGGGGTTCTTCGTGGAAGCTGGCCGGGATGTCAACGCCCGGGACGAGAACGGCGAGACCATGCTGGATCATGTGGCTCGCCATCGGCGCATGACGGCCTATGCGGAAGCGCTGGAGGCAGCGGGTGCAAGGAAAGCAGCTGAGGTGGAAGCCTGAGCTTCCACTCTCACCGCACTCTTGTAAAAATCTGCAGTGTCAGTCGACATTGACCTCAATGGCTTTAGGTTCCAGCGGCTCGACCTTGTTCAGGGTCAGAGAAAGCACTCCATCCTTGAACTTCGCCTTGATGCTGTCAGCATCTACGTTGTCGGGCAGGGTGAAGCGGCGCATGAAGCTGCCGTAGACCCGTTCCACACGGTGATGCTTGTCGTCGCCGGTTTCAGTTTCCTGCTTGCGCTCACCCTGGATGGTAAGTACCCCGTCATGGACGGTGACTTTGACATCTTCCTTGTTCATGCCGGGTAATTCAGCATCAATCACGAAGGCATCCTTGTTTTCCTTGATATCTACGGCCGGCGCCCAGTCGTTGCGACGGAACAGGTCCTTGCCCTCCTTGTCGCCATTGGTGGCGGGCAGGCCGAAGTAGCGGTTGTAACGGTTGATCAGGTCTTCGAACTCACTGACCGGATTCCAGCGGGTAAGGTTACTCATAATGAAACTCCTCCTTATGAATCTGAATAACAGGTGTTTATTCAGCTTCAGTCGCGGAACAGCCCCATCACGGTGGCGCCAGTCGGATGGTTATCCGTGAACGTCTGCTGCCTTTGAATCTAGGTTCGGATTGGGGATTTTCAAGCGTTGTTCTGGTTGTTTTTTGATCTGAGTCAGGGTTGTAGGTTTGGGCTTGGAGATTTGATCACTTGTAGTCTGTAGGTTTGCGGGTGCTACGGGGGCCGGGGAAGAGCTTCCGGAACGAAAAACTCAGGTTTTTCTGATTGTTCCGGAAGCTCTTCCCCGGCCCCCGTAGAGCGAGCAGCTGAGGGAGAGCGCTCACTCATGCTCAGCCAGGTAGTCGTCCTTCAGCTTCACGTAATTGGCAGCCGTGTACTTGAAGAAGGTTTTCTCCTTGTCGGTCAGTGCCCGGGCCTTTTTGCAGGGGGAGCCAACATACAGGTGTCCGGACTCCAGGGTCTTGCCGGGCGGGACCAGGCAGCCGGCGGCGATTATGACGTCGTCTTCCACCACCGCGCCGTCCATGATGATGGCACTCATCCCTACGAGCACACGGCTGCCGATGGTTGCGCCGTGGATCAGTGCCTTGTGGCCAACGGTGACGTCGTTACCCAGTGTTGTGGGCCAGCCGCCGGGGTTGTAGTCGGAGGCGTGGGTGATGTGGATGACGGTACCGTCCTGGGTGCTGCAGCGGTCACCGATGCGGATCCGGTGCATGTCGCCGCGTACCACGGTCATGGGCCAGACGGAGCAGTCGTCACCCATTTCCACGTCGCCGATGACGACCGCGGACTCATCCACCCACGCCCGGGCACCGAATTTTGGGGTGTAACCCTTGTGAGAACGTATGCTCGCCATTACATACACCTATTAGCCAGGAGGTTTGTCTGAGGTTATCTTCACAGATAAACCTCACAATATCACGGGTGCCGGTATCGCAAGCCTAGCCTTGGCGGTATCAGAAATGCCGGAAGGACAGGTATGGGGGAGTATTTTCGCAGCAGCGACAGGATGTCGCGGAGCAAGGTCGGTCCAGGGATGGACGTGAATTGCGGCGAAGAAAATACTCCCCCATACCTGGCCCGCCCCCGAATTTACAGGCTACCTGAACGTCAATGTCCAAATTTGTCAGCACAGAAGAGGCCACATGAACAACCCACTGCTCACCGAAGAACTGCTCCCCAGCTTCGACCACATCCGTGTCGAACACATGGAGCCCGCGATTGACCAGATCCTCAGCGACAACCGCGTCCAGATCCAGGACCTTGCCGGCCAGGACGATCCTACCTGGGACACCCTGGTACAGCCCATGCAGTCCCTGGACGACCGGCTCAATAATGCCTGGTCGGTGATCTCCCACCTCAACGGTGTGATGAACAACGAGGGGATCCGCGCGGTCCATAAGCGGTGCCTGGAGAAGTTGACCGAATACGGCACTGAGGTCAGTCAGAACGAGCAGCTGTGCGCGGCGTTCAAGAAAGTCGCCGAACGGCCGGACTTCAAGGATCTCAGTGAAGCCCGGCAGAAGATGGTGAACAATACCCTGCGGGACTTCCACCTGGGTGGTGTTGACCTGCCTGCGGACAAGAAGAAAACCTTTGCCAACCTGTCCCGGGAAATGGCCGACCTGTCCAGCCGTTTTAGTGATAACGTACTGGACGCCACCCAGAACTGGTTCAAACACATCACCGATGAGAAGGAACTGTCCGGCGTTCCCGAGTCGGCCCTTGATGGCGCCCGCCAGGCCGCAAAGCAGAAAGACCTGGATGGTTTCGTGATTACCCTGGATTTCCCCAGCTTCTTCCCGGTGATGACCTATTGCGACAACCGGGAACTGCGCCGGGAAGTGTACGAAGCCTTTGTTACCCGGGCGTCTGACATGGGCCCGGATGCCGGCAAGTGGGATAACACCCCGATCATGGCGGAGATCCTCAAACGCCGCCACGGCCAGTCGAAGCTGCTGGGTTTCAACAATTATGCAGAACGTTCCCTGGCCACCAAGATGGCGTCCAGCGTGGATGAGGTGCTCGAGTTCCTGCACCAGCTGGCCGCGAAATCGAAGCCTGTCGCGGAGAAGGAAGTCGCAGAGCTGAAGGCGTTCGCAAAGGACGAGTATGGCGTCGAGGATCTGCAGGCCTGGGATATCGGCTATTACAGCGAGAAGCTGCGTCAGAAGCGTTACGATATCTCCCCGGAAACCCTGCGTCCCTGGTTCCCCGCCGAGCGGGTGATTTCTGGCATGTTCCAGGTCACCGAGAAGCTTTTCGGCGTCCAGATCGAGCAGCAGCCGCAGGTGGAAACCTGGCACAAGGACGCCACCGCCTACCGTATCTCCCGTAATGGTGAAGCCATTGCGTGGTTCTACCTGGACCCCTACGCCCGTCAGGGCAAGCGTGGTGGCGCCTGGATGGCGGACTGCCGGGTAAGGTGGGAAAACCAGCGTGGCCAGCTGCAGCTGCCGGTGGCCTTTCTCACCTGTAACTTCACCCCACCGGTGGAAGGCAAGCCGTCCCTGCTGACCCACGATGAGGTAACCACCCTGTTCCACGAGTTCGGTCATGGTCTGCACCATATGCTTACCCAGGTGGATGTGGCGGATGTCTCCGGTATCAATGGCGTCGCCTGGGATGCGGTGGAGTTGCCCAGCCAGTTCCTGGAAAACTGGTGCTGGAACCCGGAATCCCTGGAACTGATCGCCGCCCATCACGAGACTGGCGAGCCCCTGCCCCAGGATCTGCTGGACAAGATGCTGGCTGCAAAGAACTTCCAGGCGGGCATGCAGATGGTTCGGCAGCTGGAGTTCTCCCTGTTCGACTTCCGCCTGCATGCGGAATTCACTGAGGAGGCACCCACCAACCCGCTGGAGATGCACCGGGAGGTCCGCAAGGAAATCGCGGTGGTGGAGTCACCGGAGTTCAACCGGTTCCCCAACGCGTTCTCCCATATCTTTGCCGGTGGCTACGCGGCCGGTTACTACAGCTACAAGTGGGCAGAAGTGCTGGCGGCCGATGCCTTCTCGCTGTTTGAGGAGAACGGTATCTTTGACCCGGAGACTGGCCATTCCTTCCGGGAGAATATCCTGGAGATGGGTGGTTCCCGGGAGCCGGCGGAGCTGTTCAAGGCGTTCCGTGGCCGTGACCCGGATGTGGATGCCCTGCTCCGTCAGTCCGGTATTACCGACCACGATCACGCAGCCTGAGGAGTCAGACTGATGGCCCGTACACCGAAACGTTTTATCGCCGGGGCCGTGTGCCCCCGGTGCGCGGCCATGGACCGGCTGACCATGTTTACCGATGACGATGGGGTTCAGCACCGGGAGTGTGTGTCCTGCGGGTTTACCGACAGCCAGGGGGGCGACGGCCCTTCCGGCAACCCGGAGCTGGAGACCCGGGTGAACAAGCGGACTAATGAGGAGGATCATACGGTCAAGCAGGTGGTGTTCTTTAAGGCCCGCTCTGAGGACTGATTCTTTGGATTATGGTTTGACTCTGTAGCCTGCGGGTTATGGGGGCTTCAAGGGTCCGGGTGGGGTTCCGACACGAAAACCCTGTTTTCTGACTGTTTCGGAACCCCCACCCGGACCCTTTCGTTTTCGCTTTTTGAATATTGCCCTGGGTAGTTCTTTTGGCTTACGGCCAGCCTGGAGTTTGCCGTGAGGGTTTGGTGGGGTGGTTTCAAAACAGTCAGGAAAACGAAGTTTTTCGTTTTGAAACCACCCCACCAAACCCTCACATCCCCCAAAACCAACAGGCCAATAAAACGAGTCAGAGCACCATAGCCGCCAACCACCCAAACACCAGCAACGGCAGGTTATAGTGCAGGAACGTGGGCACCACCGTATCCCAGATGTGATTGTGCTGGCCGTCTACGTTCAGGCCGGCAGTGGGCCCCAGGGTGGAGTCGGACGCCGGTGACCCCGCATCACCCAGCGCACCAGCCGTGCCCACGAGGGCAACGATGGCCAGCGGGCTGAAACCCAGCTCCAGGGCCAGCGGCACATAGAGCGCGGCGATAATGGGAATGGTCGAGAACGACGACCCGATACCCATGGTAATCAGCAGGCCCACCACCAGCATCAGGAACGCTGCCAGCGCCTTGTTATCGCCAATGGCTTCCACCGAGCCCTGGACCAGGGTGGCGATCTGGCCGGTTTCACGCATCACTTCCGCAAACCCATTGGCGGCGATCATGATGAAGCCGATCATGGCCAGCATCTTCATGCCTTCGGTGAACAGGTCGTCCGACTCCTTCCAACGCACCACGCCAGACAGATTGAACAGCACAAAGCCGGTCAGGGCGCCGAGGATCATCGAGCCTAGCCAAAGCTGGACCACAAAGGCCGCCGCAATAGCCACCAGGGCCATGAACAGGGTCCAGCTGTTGTACTGGGTATCGACCCGCTCGGTTTGCTCGATTTTGGACAGGTCGTATGTGCGGCCGTTCCGGTAAGTGAAAAATACGGCAACCAGAAGGCCAACCAGCATACCCAGTGCCGGCAATGCCATGGCCGACATAACATTCAGACCATCGGTAACTATGCCGTTATCGCTGACATTGGCCAGCAGGATTTCGTTTAGGTAAATACCGCCAAAGCCTATGGGCAGGAACATGTAGGGCGTGATCAGGCCAAAGGTCAGCACGCAGGCCACCAGCCGCCGGTCCAGGTTGAGCTTCGCCATCACGTACAGCAGCGGCGGCACGATCAGTGGAATGAACGCGATGTGGATCGGCAGGATGTTCTGGGAGGACATGGCCACTGCCAGCAGTAGCCCGATGATCAGGAAGCGGACGCCCTTGCTGGCGACCCCGCTGGCATCACCACTGTCCTGGCGGCCAATCAGCGCCAGCGCACGGTCCGCCAGGGCGTGGGCCAGGCCGGATTTGCCGATGGCGACGGCAAACGCGCCCAGGGTGGCGTAGGACAGAGCGACCGTGGCTCCTCCGCCAAGACCGCTATTGAAGGCCTCGATGGTGGCTTCCAGTGACATACCACCAATGAGCCCCCCGGTCAGGGCGCCAATGATGAGGGCAACGACAACGTGTATGCGCAGCAGGCTCAGTACGAGCATGACGGCGACCGCAGCGACAACGGCGTTCATGGTAAGACTCCGTGACAGGCTAAAGCCCTTTTGGGGCTTTATGCGCGTTTGGTGACAGTTGGGACAGGTTCGGAAGGGGCGCTAATTTGCAGGAAACCGGTGTCAGAGTCAAAAATGCCCGGGCTGTCTGGCATCCGGGCATGCAGGATCAATCACTTATACGGGTGAATCGGGGTACCTGCTCGCCAGCAACCTCTACCGATTCCCGGAACATATCCAGAGGGCGTACCCAAAGGCTGTGGTCTCCATACAGGCAACGGTAGACCACCAGCCACTCTTCGGTCTCGCTGTGGCGGGCGGTACCGATTACCTGGTAATCCTTGCCCTTGTAGTGCCGGTAGCGCCCGGGTTCGACAGTGCGGCTCATGGGTGTGCCTCAGTTCTTGAGCTTGTAACGGCCCGGTCCCAGGAAAATCAGCGCCAGTGCGGTAAACAGGAAGAAACCCTGCAGTTCCAGGGCCCACCCGCCGTTGCCGCCGAGTTTGAGCAGTTCATGGGTATGCACCAGGGCAATGGCTACCAGCATGTTGAATACAATCAGCAACGCGCCAATGCGGGTGTGATAGCCCAGAATCACCATCAGTGGAGCCAGCAGCTCACCGATAAATACACCATAGGCGAAGAATGCCGGAATGCCATGGCTTGCCAGCAGCCCCTCGATAAAGCCAGTGCCGTTGAGGAGCTTGCTGATGCCGTGAAACAGCAACAGCCCCCCCAGGGTCAGGCGAATAATCAGCTTTCCGAGATCGGCATTATCCATGGTGATGGTACTCCGTTGACGATGTGGTAAGTGGCTTTCGGTCGCCCCTGCGGGGGCCATGGGCCGTGGAACGCAGGCAAGCTTACCGTTGACGGTGGCTGCCGCCAAGGCTGGCTGTCGTCAGAGCAAAACCGGGTCACATCCCTGGAACGGACTTAACGGGAGAAACGCCAGGGCAAGTAGGGTGGTTGACGGTTCAGGGCATCAGGGTGAAGCGGATGTGATTGCGGGTCAGCAGGTTTTCCCAGTATTCCCGCATCCAGTCATGGGCGGCCTTGCGTAACTCCGTAACAAAGGGATCCAGGTTCAATTCGTAGTAGTCTGGCGAGCCGGCGAGGTTCATAACCGTCAGGGTTACGGATTCGTCCAGTTCGTTGGCAAAGGGCTCGCCGATCAGCTGGTGGGCCAGCAGGTTGGCCTGTGTGGCTTCCAGCTCCACCAGTTTGCTGCGCCGGGTAGACAGGTTGTTCTCGTACATTTCCTCCATCAGGCGGTGGCACAGGTAAGCCTTGACCAGCAGACCATCCAGGCCCTCGTACCGGGTCAAGATCAGTGACGGCTGGGTGAAGTAGCAGACGGCGGTCTGGATGAACGGGTCGAACAGCCGGCGCCTGCCGGATTTGCGGGCACAGGCATCAATACAATCAATGAGGCGGGGCGCCATTTCGATGTACTCGATGGCGAACTGGAACAGGCACATGGCAGGCTGGTAGCCTTCAATGGTTACGCTGGCGGGCAGTTGGGCTGCCTTCTCACGCATCTGGCGGAGAAACTCACCGGAATGGGCTTCCTGCCGACGGGCCTGATCAATGATGTTCAATACTGCCTCTGGAGTCATGTCAGACAATGCCGGGTTTGTTGGGTATCGCAGGGTATCCGGCGCCGGACGCCCCTTGATTTGCAGTGTAGTTGAGATTTGAAGGTGTGCGTTCGGGATTAATAATCACTCATGTCGGAACCATGAACGGTTTCGTGTCCGCACCATGAACACTGTCGCCATGCTGCCGGCCCGGGCCAGCATCAGGGTAATCAGGGCAAACCAGAGCCCGTGATTCCCCCAGCTGGTGGTTAGCCACCAGACGGGCAGGAAGACCACCAGGGCGGAAAACAGCATGGTGTTCTGCATATCCCGGGTACGGGTGGCGCCGATGAAAATGCCATCGAACAGGTAACCCCAGACCGCCGTAAAGGGCAGTAACCACAGCCAGGGCAGGAACTGGCGGGCGCTGGCGCGTACCTCCTCGATGCTGGTTAACAGGCCAATAAGCCAGTGGCCGCCGGTAACGAACAAAACGGTCAGCACCAGGGACCCGATCAGCGACCAGCGTGCGGCGGTGCGGCAAGCTACCAGGAAGCGCTGGTGCGAGCCGACGCCCACAGCCTGCCCGACCAGGGCCTCGGCCGCATTGGCGAAACCGTCCAGTCCGTTGGAGATCACCAGCAGGAAGGTCAGCAGGACCGCATTGGCAGCGAGAATGACTTCCCCCTGCCGAGCCCCCTGGGCGGTGAAGAACGCCAGCACCAGCAGCAGGGCGATCGTTCTTACCATCAGGTAGCGATTGACCCGGATCAGGGCCAGGTAGTCTGACAGGTGGCCCAGGAGCGAGCGGAACGACGCCCGGTGATCGGGTAGCCGTTGCCAGACCAGCCATAGCTCAAGACCGGCGGCGGAATATTCGGCCATCACGGTGGCCAGGGCCACGCCCCTGCTGTTCCACCCCAGCAGCGTGACGAACAACACATCGAGCACGATGTTCATGCCGTTGGCGGCTATGAGCATGACCATCGGTCCCCGGGGCAGCTGGCAACCGATCAGCCAGCCCACCAGCGTGTATTGTGCCAGCACTGCTGGTGCACTCCATATGCGGATGGCGGCATACTCTGCGGCCAGTTCTGCCACCTCCGGGCCGGGGTTCATCAGCGTAAGGCCTATACGGATCAGGGGCACCTGCAGGGCAATCAGGATCAAGGCGATGGCGAGGGCGAACAGAAGCGAACGTAGTAACAGCGCAGTCTGGGCTGTGGCGTCCCGGCGCCCGTAGGCCTGCGCGGCCAGGCCGGTGGTGCCCATGCGCATAAAGCCGAACGACCAGTAAAGGATGCTGAACAGGTTGGCGCCCACCGCCACGGCCCCCAGGTACAGCGGACTTTCAAGGTGGCCGAGCACTGCAGTATCCACCAGTCCCAGCAGGGGAACCGTGAGGTTGGTCAGCATCAGTGGCCAGGCCAGGCGCCAGAGGTGCCGGTCCGAGCGGGTGAGCTGATATCGGGTCAGTTTGCGCATAGGGTCTGTAAAGCCCGGGTGCAATGATTTATGTCAATATCGAATAAGCTTATAATTATAAAATTTTTCAAAATGTGCCCAAGTTTTTGAGTGTCACCTAACTCTCTGTCTATACTGGGTTCTGGTTATCCGTGAACAGACTTCCCGGCATCACTGGTTGCGTGTGCGAGCGTAACTGGATTTTCTGACGCCCGGGAGGACGTACTTCCATCAGTTTCTGGAAGTGTCACGCAGATCCGCCAGACATGACAGGTAGCAGTCGCAGGAAAGACGGCTCACAAGCGTGTCTGTCATGAACAAGAACAACATTCTGTGGAGACGCGGTATGCACGTGCACGTTAAACGGGCAGGTGCCCTTATTGCGGGAACATTATTGTCTGCGCCGGCGTTAGCCGACTGGACAATGAACATGTCCCCCGGGGTCACCGAAACGAGTAACCAGGTCTTTGACCTCCACATGACCATCCTGTGGATATGCGTCGTTATCGGCGTCGTGGTCTTTGGGGTCATGTTCTGGTCAATCTTTGCTCACCGTAAGTCCAAGGGCCACCAGCCGGCCCATTTCCACGAAAACACCGTCGTGGAAATACTCTGGACGATTATACCCTTTGCCATCCTGGTCATCATGGCTATTCCCGCGACAGCTACCCTGGTGGACATGTACGACACCACGGAAGCTGAGGTCGACATCAAGGTCACCGGTTATCAATGGCGCTGGCGCTATGAGTATCTCGAGAATCCGGGTACAGAGGGTGATCCTGAATTCGGCTTTTTCTCAAACCTGTCCACCTCCCGCGACGAAATCTACAACCGGATGGACAAGAACGAGAACTACCTGCTGGACGTGGATAACCCCATGGTTGTGCCAGTGGGCAAGAAGGTGCGCCTGCTCCTGACGGCCAATGACGTTATCCATTCCTGGTGGGTTCCTGAGTTTGCCATCAAGAAAGACGCCATCCCCGGTTTTATCAATGAGGTCTGGTTCAAGGTAGACGAGCCCGGGATTTATCGCGGCCAGTGTACCGAGCTGTGTGGCAAGGACCATGGCTTTATGCCGGTAGTGGTTGAGGCTGTGCCGGAGGAGGAATACACCCAATGGGCGGCGAACCTGCGTGAAGCGGCAGAGAAAGAGCGCGAGCTGACACAGAAGGACTGGACCCTGGAAGAGCTGGTGGAGCGCGGTGAGGGTGTCTATGCCACGTCCTGTGCCGCCTGCCATGGTGACGACGGTTCCGGCGGTGGGCCGTTCCCATCGCTGCGGGGAACGCCAGTGGTTACCGAAGACATTGATGCGCATATGGATATAGTGGTCAACGGGGTCAGTGGCACTGCCATGCAGGCGTTCGGTAGTCAGCTCAGCGAGGCTGATCTCGCGGCGGTCATTACCTATGAACGTAACGCCTGGGGTAATAACACCGGCGAGATGGTGACACCCAAGGAAGTCTTCGACTACAAGAATCAATAAGAGACAGCCGGACGGTGGGGTAATCCCACCGTCAGGTTCGCCAGATAACAAACACGCCAGCTACAAGAAACAGGCGGCAACGGGGGTTTCAAATGAGTGCGGTCGCAGATACCCACGCCCAGGACCACCACCATGGTCCCGCCAAGGGCATTACCCGGTGGCTGTTAACCACCAACCATAAAGACATCGGGTCCATGTACCTGATCTTCAGTTTCGCCATGTTCCTGCTCGGGGGCAGTATGGCGATGGTGATCCGGGCCGAGCTTTTCCAGCCCGGCCTGCAGATCGTGGAGCCGGAATTTTTCAACCAGATGACCACCATGCACGGACTTATCATGGTGTTTGGTGCGGTTATGCCGGCCTTTGTGGGGTTGGCGAACTGGATGTTGCCACTGATGGTGGGTGCGCCTGACATGGCCCTGCCCCGGATGAACAACTGGAGTTTCTGGTTGCTGCCGGCCGCCTTCCTGATGCTGGTGTCCACCCTGTTCATGCAGGGCGGGGCTCCCAACTTCGGCTGGACCTTCTACGCACCGCTGTCGACGACCTACGGGCCGCCGAGTACCACCTTCTTTATCTTTGCCATCCATATCATGGGTGTGTCGTCCATCATGGGCGCCATCAACGTGATCGCCACCATTCTCAATATGCGGGCACCGGGCATGACCCTGATGAAGATGCCCCTGTTCGTCTGGACCTGGCTGATCACCGCTTTCCTGCTGATTGCTGTCATGCCTGTACTGGCGGGTGTGGTCACCATGATGCTGATGGACATCAACTTCGGTACCTCCTTCTTCGACGCCGCCGGTGGTGGTGACCCGGTCCTGTTCCAGCACGTGTTCTGGTTCTTCGGTCACCCCGAGGTGTACATCATGATCCTGCCG
Organism: Marinobacter sp. AN1; assembly: GCF_026013985.1. Classification (NCBI taxonomy): domain Bacteria; kingdom Pseudomonadati; phylum Pseudomonadota; class Gammaproteobacteria; order Pseudomonadales; family Marinobacteraceae; genus Marinobacter; species Marinobacter sp. AN1. The sequence continues at coordinate 84,080 of NZ_CP110342.1, forward strand.
GCCTTTGGTGTGGTGTCCCACATCATCCCGGCGTTTGCCCGCAAGAAGCTGTTCGGATATGCCTCCATGGTATACGCAGTGGGTGCCATCGCCCTGCTTTCCTTCCTGGTATGGGCACACCACATGTTCACCGTGGGTATTCCAATCTTCGGGCAACTGTTCTTCATGTACGCCACCATGCTGATCGCGGTACCCACAGGGGTGAAGGTGTTCAACTGGGTCGCCACCATGTTCCGTGGCTCCATGACGTTTGAGGCACCCATGCTGTTCTCGGTGGCCTTCGTCATCCTGTTCACCATTGGTGGTTTCTCTGGTCTGATGCTGGCCATCGCGCCGGCGGACTTCCAGTACCACGATACCTACTTTGTCGTGGCTCACTTCCACTACGTACTGGTGCCGGGCGCTATCTTCGGCATCTTTGCCGCTGCCTACTACTGGCTGCCCAAGTGGACCGGAACCATGTACGACGAAACCCTGGCCAAGACCCATTTCTGGCTTTCATTTATCGGCATGAACCTCGCGTTCTTCCCCATGCACTTCCTGGGCCTGGCCGGCATGCCACGCCGTATCCCGGATTACGCCCTGCAATTTGCGGACTTCAACATGATCTCCAGTATCGGGGCGTTCATGTTCGGTGTTACCCAGCTGTTGTTCCTGTTTATTGTGGTGAAATGCGCCCGCGGCCATGGCGAGAAAGCGGCCGCCAAGCCCTGGGAGGGGGCCGAAGGCCTGGAGTGGACGGTGCCGTCACCCGCGCCTTACCACACCTTTGCGACACCGCCGGAAGTCAAGTGAATGATCAGCCCCGGTGCCACCTATGGTCGGTGCCGGGGCCGACCGGGACAGCGAGTGAACTGACAACAATAAACGAGAACGGACAGGCCAGCGGAGTGGCCTCTGGAGACGAGCATGGCGAACAACCAGACGTACTACGTACCTGAACAGAGCAAGTGGCCTATCGTGGCCACGATCGGGATGTTCCTCACCCTCTACGGCGTGGCATCCGTGATGGTAAACGGGTCCCAGGGGGAATCCACTGATGGGTCCTGGTTTATTTTCCTTATCGGCGCGCTGGTCATGGCATACATGCTGTTTGGCTGGTTCGGATCGGTGATCCGTGAAAGCCGGGCGGGGCTCTACAGCCCCCAGATGGACCGGTCTTTCCGCTGGGGCATGAGCTGGTTCATCTTTTCAGAGGTGATGTTCTTTGCCGCTTTCTTTGGCGCGCTCTTCTATGCCCGCGTCTTTGTGGTGCCCTGGCTGGGCGGCGCAGGCGACAAGGGCTCCAGCGCCATGCTCTGGGAAGGCTTCCAGGCAACCTGGCCTTTGATCAATAACCCCGACCCGGAGGCTTACCCGGCGCCGGAAGGTGTTATCGGTGCCTGGGGCCTGCCGCTGGTGAACACCATCCTGCTGGTCACGTCATCGTTTACGGTCACTGTGGCCCACCATGCGCTCAAGGAAGACAATCGCAAAAAGGTAAAAATCTGGCTTGGCGCCACCATTGTGCTGGCACTGGTCTTCCTGGGCCTGCAGGCCGAGGAGTACGTCCACGCCTACCAGGACCTGAACCTGACCCTGCAGTCCGGTATTTACGGTAGCACCTTCTTCATGCTCACCGGGTTTCATGGTGCCCACGTGATCCTGGGTACGATCATTCTGATCGTGATGTTCCTTCGCATCCAGAAAGGGCATTTTACCGGCGACAATCACTTCGGGTTCGAGGCGGCCAGCTGGTATTGGCACTTCGTTGATGTGGTCTGGCTGGGACTGTTTGTCTTCGTCTATGTAATCTGATGTACCCGGCTCCGGGCGGTGGGCCCGGAGCCCCTTCCGGGCCACCCAGGCGCCCAGTGGCAATTCAGTGATAGGGCGTGGGGTTCAGATCCAGCCCGCCCTGCCAGAGTGCGAGCAGGATAACGGCTAGCAGCAGTACGCTGAGTGCCACCCTGACCGCCAGCGAATTCACCACCCGCCGTCGGCCTCCGTCGTCCCTGATCAGAAAGAACAAACCGCTGAACAGACTGACGATTACGGCCAGCATCAGTACCACGATCAGGATTTTGAGAAGCATGAGCCTCGTCCCCGCTTTGGAAGGTCTTTATTATTGTCTGTATGAAGGCAATGAACCTGTGACTATAACAGAGCATGTCCGAACATGAATCCCGCCGTCGGGTGTGGGCACCCGACTGGCGGCTGTTGCTCTTTGCCGGCGCCTTTCTGCCGGTTCTGCTTGGCCTCGGCTTGTGGCAGTTGGACCGCGCCGGTGAAAAAAAACAGCTCCTTGCGCAGTGGCAGGACCCGGCGGGTGCTGTTGACTGGAGCGCGCTGACAGAGACTGACCCGCTGACTGGGCAGCCTGTCACGGTCAGTGGCCGGTATCGGTCCACTACATGGCTGCTGGATAACCGCACTCGCGATGGTGTTCCCGGCTATGAGGTACTGACCCTGTTTCAGCCTGCGAAAGGGCCTCCGGTGGTCGTCAACAGGGGCTGGATAGCCGCCGAGCGAAAACGGTCAGAGTTACCGGAGGTGAGCACCCCGGAAGAAGAAGTCTTGTTACTGGGACGTATCGCAGCCTATCCGGAGCCACCGGTGCTGGCCGGCGAGCCCGCGGCAGAGTCGCCCTCGGGCAATGGGGTGCAACGGGTACAGGCGCTGCCGAAAGCGCTTGCAGCGGTTATCGAGCCGTCTATAGCAAATAACATCCTGAAACTGGATGACAGTAATCAACCGGGTGCCTTCCGGGCGGACTGGGAACCGGATATGATGGGACCTCAGACTCACTATGGTTATGCCCTGCAATGGTTTTCCCTGGCAGCGGCGCTCATCATACTGACAATAATAGCGAGCTATCGTAAGCAGGAGTCCTGAATGACTGACACCACTGCCGAGCTACAAGAAGCCGAGCCGACTCCGGAACAGGTCCGTCGTGGTCGCCGCACCGCATTGCTTCTGTTTGCCATTGGTTTCGGCCCCATGATCTTCGCCACCGTCATGTATTACACCGGCTGGCTCCACCCGGAAACACGCAGTAATCACGGCGAGCTGATCCAGCCGGCCGTTCCAGTGGCCGAACTGAATCTGCTGGACGCTGACGGCACCCCTCTTGAAAACCGGTTCGGGCCCCAGCTGCAGGAGCCAAAATGGCTACTGATCGTGACTGCGCAGACCTGTGGTGAGGACTGTGAACAACTGCTCTACCTTGCCCGCCAGGTGAATATCGCCCTCGGGAAACATGCCAATCGGGTTGGACGCGCTGCCTGGCTTGGCGAGGTTCCCCCGGCGCTCCAGCAGCGCTGGCACTCGGAATACCGTTCAATGGAACGGTTGCAGGTAGCGCCAGGGGCCCGGCCTTCATGGCCGCCCCGGTCTGACCCTGCCGATGCCCCTGGTATCCTGGTGGTAGACCCGTTCGGTAACGTCATGATGCATTACAACAGCGGGCATACCGGGAAGGAGATGCTTGAAGACCTCAAGCATCTGATGAAACTGTCCCAGATAGGCTAGCCGCCTGGCCGGGCACTGTCCCCCGGGCCAACCAGACAAGGTAACGGATCGTGCAAGAACAACAACAAGACACCCGGACACCGCAAGGCAGGGCCCGCCGCGTGATGGCACGCTGGGCGCTGATTGCCACTCTTTTTACCATCGTCGTGGTCATGCTGGGCGCGTGGACCCGGCTGGTGGATGCGGGGCTGGGTTGCCCTGACTGGCCCGGCTGTTATGGGTTTCTGACGGTACCCCAGAGTGAGTCCAGTATCGCTGTTGCCAACGCCCGCTTTCCTGAATCCCCCGTGGACGTGTCCAAGGGCTGGCCCGAAATGATCCATCGCTATGCGGCCGGTACCCTGGGGCTTATCGTGTTTGGCATTGCGGCCTTTGCGGTCAGGCATCGCCGTGAAGGGGTGCCGGTAAAACTGCCCCTCTTTATTGCCGGCTTCATCGTGTTGCAGGCCCTGTTCGGCATGTGGACGGTGACCCTTCAGTTGTGGCCAAAGGTGGTCGCCCTGCACCTGCTGGGAGGGTTTACCACGTTGAGTCTGCTTACCCTGCTGACATTGCGCCTGCGGGGCCGCCGTAAATCCCTTCCTGCAGACCGTGCCAGTGTGGTAGCCCGACTGAGACCCTTTATCTATGGTGCCCTGGCGCTGGTTATCCTGCAGATTGCCCTCGGGGCATGGACTGCCGCGAACTATGCGGCCGTGGCCTGTACCGACCTGCCCACCTGTCAGGGCCAGTGGTGGCCAGAGAATATGGACTTCCGCCATGGCTTTGACCTGCTGCAAACTATTGGCCCCAACTACCTCGGCGGCCAGCTTACCGCTGACGGACGGATTGCCATCCACGTAACCCACCGCCTCGGTGCCGTGATTGTGCTGGCCTACTTTGTATTGCTTTTGCTTGCCCTCTGGCGCCATACCCGGAACACACCGGCACAGTCCATGGTGCTCTTGACCGCCGGGGCGCTTGTCATGCAGATTGGCCTCGGCATTGCCAATGTCGTTTTTCATATTCCGCTGTCGGTGGCCGTGGCCCATAACGCCATGGGCGCCGGGCTGTTACTGACCGTGATCCACATGCTATGGCAGGTTCACGGATATGCACGCCAGCCGGTCGCAGAACCGGTGCAAACAACAACAAATCGCGAGGTACCCGCATGACTGACCAGGCCAAGGCCCTTACGGCCCGCCCGACCACAACCCGGTCGGTTTCCTGGCGTGACTTCCTGGAGCTGACCAAGCCCCGTGTGGTTGCGCTGATGATCCTGACGGCGGTGATCGGCATGTTGCTTGCCGCGCCCGGGGTGCCGGGGTGGGATGTGCTTGTCTTTGGTAACCTGGGTATTGCCCTGCTGGCCGGAGCGGCGGCCGTGGTGAACCACGTGGTGGACCAGAAGATCGATACCGTCATGGCCCGTACACGCCGCCGGCCAGTGGCCACCGGCCGGGTCAGCCAGCTGGACGCGTTGCTGTTCGCCACGGTGTTGGCGCTGGCAGGCATGATGATCCTGATGTGGCAGGTCAATGCCCTGACCGCCTGGCTCACGCTGGCCTCGCTGGTGGGCTATGCCGGCGTCTATACCCTCTTCCTCAAGCGGGCCACGCCCCAGAACATCGTCATTGGTGGCCTTGCCGGCGCTATGCCACCTTTGCTGGGCTGGACTGCTGTGACCAACCAGGTCGAAGGCCATGCGCTGCTGCTGGTGCTGATTATCTTCGCCTGGACCCCACCCCATTTCTGGGCCCTGGCCATCCACCGCAAGGAGGAGTACGCCAAGGCAGGTATTCCGATGCTGCCGGTGACCCATGGCAACCGGTATACCGAGCTGCATATACTGCTTTACACCTTCATGCTGCTGGCAGTAACCCTGCTACCTTTTGCCACAGGCATGTCGGGCTGGATCTATCTGGCAGGTGCTACCGCACTTGGGTTACGCTTCCTCCAGTACTCGGTACGTCTGCTCAGGGGCGACGACCGGCGTGTCGCGCTGGCAACCTTCAAATACTCCATAACCTATCTGATGGCCCTGTTCGTGGTGTTGCTGGTCGACCACTTTTTCTATTTCTGATGTTCCTGCGGCCCTTTCAGGGGCCGCTCGTGACCACTGACAGGAGATTTCATGACTCGCTCGGTCCGGCGCACGCTGGTGCTGCTTCTGCTTGTTGTTGCCGCTATTTTCTCACTCGTCATCTATCAGCAGATGAGCATGCAGGCCCGGGAGCCGGAGCCTGCGCCTGACCTCAGTGCCATGAATACCTTTGTCTACGAAGAGCCCCGGGAGCTGACAGAGTTCACCCTGACCAGTGAACAAGGTGAGGAAATGACCCGCCAGGACCTGCGTGGCCGCTGGACCTTCGTGTTTGTAGGCTATACCCATTGCCCGGATATCTGCCCTGCCACCATGGCCACCCTGCGTCAGGCTGACAGCCGCATGCCGGCAGAACTGCCCCAGCCGGACTACCTGCTGGTAAGCGCAGACCCGGAACGGGATACACCCGAACAGTTGCGGGATTACCTCGGCTTTTTCGGTGACGATTTTCATGGCCTGACCGGCGATATTGATGTGCTGCGGGCGCTGGCAAAAAGCGTAGGTGCTGTTTTTGTTCACCGGGATGATGGCAATGGCAACAACCTGGTCGACCACAGCGGCCACCTGGCGCTGATCAACCCGGATGGTCGCATGGCAGCCGTTATCCAGCCGCCCCACGATCCCGATAAACTGGTAAAGGCCTACCGGCAAATCTACGAGTGGACCCGACAGAACCAGGCGCGGTCTGGCTGAGGGTCCTGTAACAAGAACGCCCGGACGGGCGCACCATACCTGAGGAAAACCATGCTATACGTACGTGCCATTCTGAACGTCAAACCCGATCAGCGCGAAACCCTGATTGAAGCGGCCAAGCCCTGCATCGAAGCCACCCTGAAAGAGCCCGGCTGTGTCGAGTACGAGCTGCATACCAGCCTGTCCGATCCCAATCGCCTGGTATTCCTCGAACTATGGGAATCCGCAGAACACCTGGGGCCCCATGGCAAGAGTGATCACATGAAGGCCTTTGGCAAGGTCGCCGCCGGCTGCCTGGCAGGACCTCCCCGGATCGAGTACATTACCCCGGCCAAGGTTGACGTTAAGTAACCGCACCTGTACCGGAATTATCCCCTGGAGTAACAATGACAGATCATCGGCCAGCCTCGGACGCCAGGCAGCTCATGTCGGTCGTGCTGGCCGGTGCCACTATCCTGCTGGTGGTCCACGCCCTGGGCCGCTTTATCTATACGCCCCTGCTGCCTTACCTTGTCGGCGATGGCCAGCTGACCGCCAGCGAAGGCGCGTCCGTCGCCACCTGGAACTACCTGGGCTATCTCATCGGTGCCCTGCTGGCGGTTCGATGGTACCGCCCTGACCAGATCCGCATCTCCCTGCCTGTCGCCATGGGTGTTCACGTGCTCACGACGCTCGCCCAGACCCAGGTGGAGCCTGTGGCCGCGCTGTCCGGCCTGCGGTTGATCAATGGAATTGCCAATGGCGTGGTGTTTGTGCAGGCGCCGGCACTGATCCTGGAATGGCTGGTGCGACGTAACCGTACCGGTGCCAGTGGCCTGGTGTATGTGGGCGTGGGTGTGGGCTTGTTGGTGTCCAGCTTCCTGGTCTCCGGCACTGCAGACATGCTCTCTGGCCCGGCCCGCTGGTGGCCGGCTGCGCTGTTGTCCATTCCGCTGGCGCTCTGGGCCACCTGGCGACTGGTCGGGCTGGATGTGCCGGCCCGTATCCAGCGGGATGATGGTTCCTATGCGGATAAAGGGCCCTTGCTGGACCGGGCCAGCATCCCCCTGTTCTTTTCCTACGCTGGCGCTGGCCTGGGCTATATCCTGCCCATGACCTTCCTGCCCCTGCTGACCAAGACCCAGTTGCCCGATGGTCACTGGCTGGTGGACGGGTCCTGGTTACTGGTGGCTGTGGTGACCATACCCACGCCCATTATCTGGAGTTTCCTGGGGTCCCGCTTCGGTGACTTACCGGCCCTGCGACTCAACTACCTGATCCAGTTCCTGGGTGCCCTGGCGGTGGTGGTCTGGCCCGGACCGCTGGGTATTGTGCTTTGTGCACTGCTGGTGGGAAGTACCTTTGTGGGCACCGTGCTGCTTACCCAGCGCATTGGCCGTGCCCTGCACCCCCATCAGGGGCCGAGACTCTCAGCTGCGATGGTCGCATTGTACAGCGTGACCCAGATGGCTGGCCCCTGGCTGACCCGCCAGTGGCTGGATGCTGGTGGCACCCTGGTGGGCGCCTTTACCCTGGGGGCGGTAGCGCTGGGATGGGGGCTCCTGCTGGCGCTGTTTGTGCCCCGGCCGGAGGACTGGCATGCCCGTTGACGGCGACGCTGGCTCGCACCTGCCAGGTTGAACGCCATGCTACCCATCGAACAGGCCCTGCCCGAACTGATCCGCGAGCTGGACCAGCACACCACGGTGCTGCTGCAGGCACCCCGGGGGCCGGCAAGACCACGCGGGTTCCCTTGGCCCTGAAAGACGCCTCCTGGCGGGATGGCCGCAAGATCCTGATGCTGGAGCCGCGTCGCCTTGCGGCCCGCTCTGCTGCCGGCTACATGGCCCGGCAGCTGGCCGAGAAGCCCGGGCAGACCGTCGGCTATCGCACCCGCCTGGACTCGCGAATCGGCGCTGACACCATTATTGAAGTAGTGACCGAAGGTATTCTCACCCGGCTGATCCAGGGCGATTCGTTGCTGGAGGACTACGCCGCCATCCTGTTCGATGAATTCCACGAGCGTTCCCTCCAGGCGGACCTTGGCCTTGCACTGGTACGGGAAACCCAGCAGGTGTTGCGGCCGGATCTGCGAGTACTGGTCATGTCCGCCACCCTGGACACAGGACCGCTGGCCAGTATGCTGGGGGATGCCCCGGTGGTATCGAGCGAGGGCCGGGCCTTCCCGGTTGAGGTGTATTATCGTCCCCCCAGGACGCTGGCAGGGCGCCCGCCCCGCTTGCTGGACCACGTGGTCACGGTGATCCGGGAGGCCCTGGCCGAACAACCCGGTTCGATCCTGGTCTTTCTCCCGGGCGCCGGTGAAATCCGCAAGGTGGAACAGTTGCTCAGGCCTCACCTGCCAGCCGACACACGGCTCGCGCCCCTATACGGTAATCTGAAAGGAGATGCCCAGGACCAGGCCATCGAGCCGGCTCCGGAGGGCCAGCGCAAGGTGGTGCTGGCCACTGCCATTGCCGAAACCAGCCTGACCATTGAGGGTGTTCGGGTAGTGGTCGACGCTGGCCAGGCCCGTCGGGCTGTCTTCGACCCCAACAGCGGCATGACCCGCCTGGTGACGGGGCGGGTTTCCCGCGCTGCGGCAGAGCAACGCCGGGGCCGCGCCGGACGTATCGAGCCTGGTGTGTGCCTCCGCTTGTGGAGTGAGACGGAACAGCACAGCCTGGCGGATTACACGCCGCCGGAAATCCTCGAAGCCGACCTGGCACCGCTGGCCCTGGAACTGGCCCAGTGGGGCGCCCGGGCCCCCGACGACCTGGAGTGGCTGGACCTGCCCCCGAAAGCCCATTGGGCGCAGGCAGTAGACCTGTTGCAGTGGCTGGACCTGTTGAACGGAGATGGCGGCATTACCGACCATGGTCGCCAGGCTCGGCAGCTTGGCATCCATCCGCGGCTGGCCCATATGGTCTTGAAGGGCCGGGAGCTGGGGTACCCGAGAACCGCTGCCCGCCTCGCTGCGTTGTTTGAAGAGCGCGATGTACTGGGTCGCGGCGCCGGGGCAGATGTTGTGTACCGGCTACAGGCGCTGGCCGGCTATTATCGTGCACCGGGGCTGGACAGCAACCGGCTGGATGTCATTCGACGAGCGGCGGAACGCCTGTTGCCACACAGGAAGGCGGAAGACGAGGACAACGCCATGCCGGCCGGCCGTCTGTTGGCGTTCGCTTACCCGGACCGGATTGGTCGACGGCGGACCGGTGATGCCAACCGTTACCAGCTGAGCAATGGTCGGGGGGCACGCCTGGCTGACGATGATGCCCTGGGCAGCCAGCAGTGGATTGTCGCCGCGGACCTGGACGGACAGGCCCGGGAGGCCCAGGTCTTCCTGGCCGCCGCTACTGATCGCACCACCCTGGAAGCCGACCTTGCGGCCCATATACTAACGACTGAAGAAGCCTTATGGGATGACAGGCGGGGCACGGTTGTTGCCCGTCGGGTAACCCGCCTGGGCGCACTGGTGCTGGCAGAGCAGTCCCTGCCGGATCCGGGGCCGGAGCAGATTCAGCAAGGGCTGCTCAATGCCGTGCGCCAGAAGGGCATCGGAAGTCTGCCCTGGAACGAGGCTGCCAGGCAATGGCAGGCCCGGGTTCAGCAAATGCGACGGCTGGAGCCAGAGCAATGGCCCGATGTTTCCGATGAGGGCCTGTTGGTTCTGCTGGATCAATGGCTGGCGCCGTTTCTTGCCGGTGTGCGCAACTGGAAAGGTTTGCAGCAGCTTCCGATCGTCAATGCCCTGCAGTCCCTGTTGTCCTGGGATCAGCAACAGCGCCTGTCCAGGGTGTTGCCCACCACCCTGGCGATCCCCACCGGCCAGCACCTGCGACTGGATTACACCGCCGAGAACGGCCCGGTCCTGGCGGCAAAACTGCAAGCCCTGTTCGGCTGGAGGGAAACCCCCAGGCTCGCCGATGGCCGCATCCCGGTCGTTATTCACCTGCTGTCGCCGGCCCAGCGACCCCTTGCCGTCACAGCCGACCTGAAGAACTTCTGGACGCAGGTATACCCGGAAGTCCGCAAGGAAATGCGTGGCCGTTACCCCAAACATCCCTGGCCTGAAGATCCCCTGACGGCGGAGGCGAAGATGGGGACCAAAAAGTCGGGCAGGTAGCCGCGTCGGCCTTAGTAAATTCCGCGTGTTCTGCTACGTTGGTTGTCTGCATAACAGAACAAGGAGACGTTCAGATGAAAACCATGGGCCTGATCGGCGGTATGAGCTGGGAGTCCACCCAAACCTATTACCGGCTTATCAACCAGGCAGTCCGGGAACAGCTCGGAGGGCTGCATTCCGCACAGCTTGTGCTCTACAGTGTCGACTTTGCGGAAATTGAGGCGCTCCAGCATCAGGGTGACTGGGAAGCCACCGCCGCTATCCTCTCCGGGGCTGCCCGGTCCCTGCGCTCGGCCGGCGCTGACTTCCTCGTGCTTTGTACCAATACCATGCACAAGGTAGCGCCCAGGATTGAGCAGGCCTCGGAACTGCCCTTGCTGCACATCGCGGATGCGACCGCAGATGTTCTGCAGGGTGACGGCGTAACCCGGGTCGGCTTGCTGGGAACCGGGTTTACCATGGAACAGGCTTTCTACCGTGAACGACTGGAGGCCCGGGGGATCGAGGTGCTGGTTCCGGATAAGGCCCAGCGGGAACTGGTTCACCGGGTCATCTACGAGGAGCTGTGCCTGGGTGATATCCGGCCCGCCTCGAAGCAGGCCTACCTGGAGGTGGTATCCTCCCTGACTGACCGGGGCGCCCAGGGCGTCATCCTCGGCTGCACCGAGATCGGGCTGCTGATCCAGGCACCCGATACCCCGGTCAGGCTCTACGACACCACGGCAATTCATGCTCATCAGGCAGTGGCGCATGCCCTGAATGGCACTGATCACCGGGGCCACTGATGGAAAAGATGCGCTTTGACATCTGAGGTTCAGAAAAACAGGCATTGGTTCAGACGCGGCACGATTCCGGGACGGAGCCGCAGGCGTTCGGTTTGGCCGTACCGCTGGTTGATTCCGTTGAGTCATGATAGCGGCATGAAATTCTGGGTTTCTTGTGCGCTGAAAATGTGACTATTTTCTCGAACAAGTAGGTTTTTGACTTAAGATTCGTTCAGAAACACCCCGCTCTTTTCCCGCCTGCCGTACTATTCAGCTCACTGAGTATTTGGTTACAAGACAACAAGGAGGGATTTGTCTTGCTTATTCGGCTGAAGCGCAAATGGAAGACGGAGCAGTCCACGATCGGGCAATACGCAATCGAAGGCACTAACATCAAAGGCTATATGCTTGAACGACCGGGCCCCGATACGTTGGAGCCAGGTCTGAGGAAGCGGGTACCCGAGGGAACCTACCAACTTTGCTGGCACATCGGTGAAGCCTTTCAGAATGTTCTCAAGCTCTATAACAGCGAGGTACCGAAGGAGCGGGCGATACTGATCCATATTGGAAACTATCCGAGAGATACCGACGGTTGCCTTCTTCCAGGGCTGACGAGAGAGACTGACGTCGTGTGGAACAGCGGTACAGCCATGAAGCGTATCCGGGATCACGTCAAGTCGATCGGCTTTGAAGGTGGCGGCGGACCACAGAACAATGCCCGGATAAGGGGCGGTGCCTCGATAGTCATCGAGAACTGTTTCGAACCATCGGAGGGTTAACAGGACCATGATGAAGTATGGAATGCTTTGGTTAATTTGTCTGGCTTTTACACCGCTTTCTGGCTTTGCGGATTCCAGAGGGGTGCCGGTTTATTTCGATATGGGGTCAGAGGAGAAAGCGAGATTCGGTGAAGCCCGCGACCCTGCATTTCTGACCGCAAGGGATTTTGCTGGACTGATTTCGGCAGAAAGAGAATTTCTGGGCTACATCGGTCCTGATTACACCCGGTTGCATATTGGTTTTACCGAGCTTCATCCAGAGAAGGAAGGTCGCCCTGCTGTTCGGGTTTCGGGATACCTGAGGGTGGATGATGTTTATTGTGAAATGGATGGTCTGATCAGGGCGGAACGTAGCCATGACCTGAAACAGCTGGACTATGGTGTCGACAACAAGCATCGCGATGCGGGGATAAAGCGTCAGGGAATGCTTTTCGGCTCCTATGAGCTTAAGACTTCCGGCGATAAGCCCTGTAAAGGCTCTCTGGCGGGACGCAACAGGGTCAGCTGGATGCTGATGGACGACGGCTCGGTCAAGCGTAACGACATTGGCAACGTCCGCTTTCTCCACGGAGATAACCAGTATGCCGGCGTCTGGCAGCGCGACTTAGAGAAAGACCCGGTTACGGTTAACTGGGGCGAGTATCGTATTCCCTTTGCACGTCCTGAGCTGGATATTGGCGCTGGGGAATTCTCCGTTAATCCTGACTACCGTGATCATGGGTGGCAGGACTTTTAACGACCCTCACACATTCGCCCTGGTCCAGCAGGAGCCTTGCCAGCTCTCTGTCCCGGCCTACATTGGCTCAGTCTGCCAGCTTCGCGCCTGGCTCTCAAGGCGTCCAGCAGCTCAGTAGGTTCATGAAGTAGCCTGACGGGACACTAGGCCACCCGGCAGGCCTTTAGCTGGTCGTTCAGGGCGGCCATGACCCGGGAACGGGTGAGTACGCCGAGTACGCGGTCGTTCTTGTCCACCACCGGATACACCTTGGGCTTTTGCTCGGAGAACAGGTTGGCGAGGGCCAGTTCTGACATTTCCGGGGTAACCGATACCGGGTTGCGGGACATGATATCGCTGATCCGGACCCAGTTGTCGCAGTGATAGCTGCTGCTGGCCAGCGAGCGGATGCAGTCCTGCTCAGACAGGAACCCCACCAGGCGGTTGTTATCGTCCACGACCGGCAGGCCGGTATGACCACTGGAGAGGATCTGGTCCACGGCACGGCTCAGGTAATCCCGTTCGTGGAGGGCGGGAGTCCACTTGGACATCAGGTCTTTTACGGTGCGCATGGGTACCTCCTGGGAATCAGTTGATGCGTCTGACTCTCAGTATCCTCAAGGCGCTGTCCAATGCCCAATGGGGCTTTCCAATGCTTTTGATTCGTTAAAGCTATGAGTAGATGAAATTCGATAGCTTTTTGGAATTTTATGCCCGCAGTATGAGCAGTAACCCGGTGACCAGTAACACGCTGTATACCGCTTGCCGAAACCGCTCTTCATTGAGTCGGTGATGGAGGAGTTCCCCCACCAACACCCCGACGACCAGTAACGGCAGGTACCACACCAGGCGACCGGAACTGGCTACCAGGCTGCCGTCGAACAGATAGAGCACGCTGAGTGTCAGGTTCAGGGTGAACCAGACCGTCAGCAGGGTGGCCCGGGTGCGCCCCTTGTCCAGCCGTATGCCAGCCAGGGCATAGACCAGCAAGGGGCCGCCGGAGGCAAACAGGCCATGGGTGATGCCTGCGCCGAAGGTGATGATGCGGCTGGTCATGAGGCCGTGGGGTTCCGCCACATGGCCGCCGAACAGACGCCACAGCTCCTTGCCGGCAAACCACACTACCAGGACGCCAAACAGCACTTTGAGGATACTGGCTCCCAGCCAGGGGGTGAGCACATAGCCGGTCAGGGTGCCGGCCACCATCAATGGCAGGATCAGTGTGGCCAGCAGTCGCCAGTGGATGTGCTGGCGGTGCTTCCAGGTGAGGTAGCCACTCATGAACACGTTCAGCGGCACCAGCACTGGCAGCATCTCCGGGATAGGCAGCATTATGGCCCCCAGGGACAGGGCGATCACTATGGAGCCAAAACCGGTGATGGCTTCAATGGTGTAGGCCAGCAGGATGGCCAGGCCGAGCCAGAGCCAGGGGTCGATCATGTTGCCGGGTTCCCGCTGGAGGTGTCAGTCAGCGGAGCTGAGCTGTCGGCAATGTCAGCGGCGAATCTGCGGCGCACGGCCCTGAGGTACAGTGCCGGTGCAATTCGCCACAGCAGGCTGCCAAAGCGGGAGACAGGCTCGGGCAGGAGCCAGCGTTTACGCCTGGCCAGGGCGCCATCGATCATCCGGGCCATCTCATCGGCGCTGCCCATCCCACCGATGGTGGAGCGGGCGTGGGTAGCCTTGCGGCCATCGGCTCCCAGGGCGTTCTGCTCGATGGGCGTGTCCAGGAAACTGGGGTAGACCATCAGCAGGTGTATACCCCGGGGTTCCAGTTCCAGTCGCAGCACCTCGAAGAACTGGGTCAGGGCACCCTTGGCGGCGCAGTAGCCAGCCCGGCCCGGTACCGGCATCCAGCCGGCCATGGAACCGATGCACACGATCTGTCCCTTACTGCGTTCCAGCAGTGGCAGTGCCAGCTGGGTCAGCTCCACCGGCCCCTGCCAGTCGACAGCCATCACCTTGCGGAATACGCCCGGGTGGGTGCTCGCGGCCGGGGAACGGTGGGTAATGCCAGCGTTATTCACGAGCAGGTCCAGGCGTCCGTACACGTCTTCGGTTTCCCGTACCAGTCGCTCCAGGTCCGGTGTGTGGGTGACGTCCACGGTGACAATATGCACCCGGGTGTCGTCGCCCAGTTCATCCCGCCGGCGCAGCAGTGCTTCGGCGTCGATATCCGCCAGTACCAGGCAGTGCCCGGCCTTGTACCAGTGTTGCGCCATGGCCCAGCCCAGGCCACTGGCGGCGCCGGTGATCAGGGTAACGGTCACAGATCCCCCTTCTTTCTCGCCTGTTCGATGAAGTATTCGAAGGTCTCCGCCGAGGTTTTCTGCAGCCGATAACCGAATTCTTCCTTCAACCGGCGATTGCTCAGCACCGGGCGGTAGCGAAGGAAGTTGATCTGTTCCGGCCCCACCGGCTTGCCCAGCCACTTGGCGACCTGCAGGCCCGCCTTCACCACGCTGGCCGGGAGGGTCAGCAGGGGCTTGTCCAGCTTGCGGGCAATCTCCTGGATGGTAAGGGCGCCATCGCCGGCCATGTTGTAGCGGCCGGTTTTGTCCTCACGGATGCCCTGCTCCATGGTGCCGATCACGTCCTGGTCCCAGATAAACACGAACGGTGAGTCACTCCCGCGGATGGCCAGTAGGCGGGGCGCCAGGAACAGGCCGGTAATCTGGTTGCGGGTTTCGGCCCCCAGTACCGTACCGGGCCGGAAGATCAGCTGTTGCAGCTCCGGGTGCTCGTTCCGGTATTTCTCCAGCAGCTCCTCCACCTGGCGTTTATGGTCCGAATAGGCAAACTCCGGGTTGCCTCGTAGCGGGTCATCCTCGTCGATCCAGGCCGGGTTGTCCGGGTGGTAGCCGTAGGCGGCACCGGAACTGGTGACGGTGATGTGCTTTACCTTCGCTGCGACACAGGCTTCCAGCACGTTGCGGGTACCGTTGACGTCGATGTCGTAGTCCCGCTGCCGGTCCGGGGACGCCTGGAGTACCGAGGCCAGGTGTATTACATGGGTGATGCGGTATTCCGCCAGGGTCAGCACCAGGTTGTTGTCGCGCACGTCCAGCACTTCCAGGGGAAACGTGAGGCCGTCCCGCTTGTTGATGTCGGTGCCGAAGACGAAATAGTCCTTCGCCAGCCGGTTGCCCAGCTGGTGACCAATGTAGCCGGCGGCGCCGGTGATGAGAATGCGTTTTTCCTGGGTCATGGGGGTCAGATTGCTTGTTCTGTTGGATGGGGAATGGGCCGGCGGGCCCAGATCTGCGACAGGGTCAGCCCGGAAACCAGGTGCCAGACGCCCCAGAAGGCGGTAATCAGCATCATGCCGCCGGCATCCGGGAAAAAGGTAAACAGGATGACCAGTCCCAGACCGGAGTTCTGGATACCGACTTCCATGGTGACTGCCCGCTGGTCCGGGACCGACAGCTTCATCAGCCGGGCCATGGCGTAGCCCAGCCCCAGGGCCAGCAGGTTATGCCCCACCACCAACCAGAAGAAGGTGTGGAATCGGGCCAGGAACAGTTCGACGTTGTTCAGGAAAGCGATGGCCACAAAGGCCAGGAAGATCAACAGCGAGATAAGGCGCAGGGGCTTTTCGCTGCGTACCGCCAGTTTGGGAAAGCGCCCACCAGTGACCATGCCCAGTATCAGTGGCAGGGCCAGTACCAGCAATACCAGCAGCAGGATATTGCCGGGTTCGATGGCGATTTCCTGCAGGTAGGCCCGGGTATGGGGGTTGAGCCAGCCATACAGGGCAAAGTTGAATGGCGTCATCACCGTCGCCGCCAGGCTGGAGACCGCGGTCATGCTCACCGATACCGCCACACTGCCCTTGCCCAGCCAGGTCATGATGTTGGAGAAGCTGCCGCCGGGGCAGGAGGCCACCAGGATCATGCCCAGGGCCAGCTCCGGGTCGATGCGGAAAACCCAGGTAAACAGGCAGGTGCCCAGTGGCAGCAGCAGGAACTGGGCGATCAGCCCGGCCACCGGTGCGCGGGGGATAGTCAGTACCCGTTGGAAGTCCGCGGGTCTGAGGTTGAGCGACACCCCGAACATCATCAATGCGAGGATAACGTTCAGGGTGATCAGGCTGGCGGGGTCGAACTGCACCGTCATGACCGCTTACCCCTTGCTGCCGGGTTCAAGGTCCGCGATATGGCTGGCGAGGCTGTCCAGGTAGGCGTCCTTGTTCACATAGTAGGCCATGCGGGCCAGCTTGATGTAGTTATAGCCGCCATCCAGCCGTTCACCGGCATGGGTTTTCTTTTTCTGGCGCAGGGCACCGGCCGCTGTCGACCCTTTCTGCTGTTCACGGATGAACAGGGTAGCCAGCCGCGCCTGCTGGTTACGGCCTTCCCAGCCCAGGCCGGTGGCCTCGATCATGCCCATCAGGAACAGGTTGTCGTAGTCCGGGTGCATCATGTTCAGGTACAGCCGGGGCGCGTCCTCGTTCTTCGGCCAGTTGAGGTGCTTGCGGTCGATGAACGGGTAGTCCAGCAAATAGCCGGTGGCCATCAGGATCAGGTCATAGTCCCCGGACTCGCCGTCGCTGAAGTGCACCGTGTGCCCCTCGATGCGGTCAATGGAGCGCCGTGGGCGAATATCGCCATGGCCCAGGTGGTGGAGTACCAGCGAGTTGATGACCGGGTGGGACTCGTACATGCGGTAGTCCGGGTCCGGCAGGCCATAGTCGGACGGCTTGCCCATCACCATACGGATCAGCAGGGCGTCCATACGCTGCTTGATGGGCCGGGGCAGTTTCAGCTTGCCGCCGATGGTGTCAATGGGCTTGCCCTTGAGAAACTTGGGCAGGAAGTAATAGCCCCGGCGCAGACTCATATCCACGGAGCGGGCATGGTGCACTGCATCCACGGCGATATCCGCCCCCGAGTTACCACAGCCCACCACCAGCACCCGCTTGTCCCGGAATACCTCCGGATTACGGTAGTCGGCGGAATGCATCACCGTGCCGGCAAAGTCACCGGGCAGCTCCGGCCTGTTGGGGGTATGCAGGGTGCCGTTGGCGATCATCACCCCGTCAAAGGCCCGGGTCTGTTGCTGGCCATCCCGCTCGGTGGTCACCCGCCACTGGTCGCCATCGGGCTCGACGTTGATGACCCGGGTATTGAACTCGTAATGCTCCCGCAGGCCGAAATGGTCCACGAAGTCCCGGAAGTAGGTTTTCAGCTCGTGGTGGCTGGGATACTGGGCCACCGAATCTTTCATGGGAAACTCGGTGAACTCCGTCATCCGCTTGGACGAAATCAGGTGGGCGGTGTCGTACATCGTGCTGTGGGGGTTATCGATGTCCCACAGGCCCCCCACATCGTTGTGGAGCTCGAATCCGGTAAAGGGAATACCCTGCTTCTGAAGGTTGCGGGCACAGGCCAGGCCCATGGGGCCGGCGCCGATCACTGCATACATGATGGTTTTCCTGATTTTGTTGTTATGATCCCGTATCTTACGATTTGATGCGCCGGTTTTCCTGACCGGACGGGACACAAACCACGACAATTCGGGCCATGATCGGAACCTCCCCCAGTGTAACCCACCTCTATGCCCAGGCGATCCTGCAGGCGGCCCAACGCCGTGGACTTACCCTGCCGGAATCTATTACCTGTGAGGTGGTGCCAGGTCAACGGGTGCCGCTGGCGGTGCAGGATCAGCTGTGGGAGGAGTACTGCCGCCAGGCCAATGATCCGCTGGCGGGCCTCGATATTGGTCTGGGTTTGCAGGTTGGGCATCTGGACAGCGCCGGCATGCTGCTGGTCAGCTGCGATACCTTGCGGGATGGCCTGGAGGCACTGGTGGAGTATGCGCCGGTGGTGGGCGATGGTGGCGAGTTTTCATTGTCGGAGGAAGGGGAGCAGCTGTTGCTGTGTTATCACCCGGAATTCCGGGTGCGGGTGGCCGAGCGGGTTGAAGCCGTTATGGCGTCGCTGGTGCGGTTGGCCGGTTGGGCAACGGGGGAGGCCTTTATGCCTGAAACCCTCCTGTTTGCCCATGAGCCGGAGGTCGGTGAGTCAGTCTATCGTGAGCGATTGGGTATGGCGGTGGCGTTCGGCGCTGGTCGTAACTGTCTGCAGTTCCATCGGGACCAGGGGCAGCTGCCGCTGATCCAGGCCAACAGCGCCCTGCGGGACCATTTGCGGCAGCTGGCGGATCATACGCTGGAGGCGCTTGGTCATCAGAGTCTGAGTGGTCAGGTGAGTCAGCTGGTCCGGCAGCATCCCGGCTGGGGCAAGGAGCGGGTTGCGTCGGACCTACATATGAGCGGGCGGCACTTGACCCGGTTGCTCGCCGAGGAGGGGCTTTCCTTCAAGGTTTTGCGCGAGCGGGAATTGCATCGGCTGGCGGTTGGATTGCTTCGGTCGGGGGGCTCGGTGACTTCGGTTTCCGAGCAACTTGGTTTTTCTGAGGAGGCGGCTTTTTCGCGGGCTTTTCGGCGGTGGGAGGGGGTTAGTCCTTCCCGGTTTCGTTCTTCTTTGCTCGATTAGTGCTGGATTATTGTAGCCTGCTTGGTTGGGTGCCTGCACGCAGGTGCTGGAAGGTCTTTTTGCCGCCGCAATTCACGGCCCATCCCTGGGCCGGCCTTGCTTCGGGCCATCCATGGCCCTGCTCTAAAAAGACCTTCCAGCACCTCCGTGTTATCGACGTAAGAGATATTTCTGATATCGAGGCAAGGCGCTGACTGTTTTTTCTGGCGGACTACCGAGTAAATCGTCGGCGGTGGGGTGAGGGGGTATTTTCGTAGCAGCGCCAGGGATGGCGCGGAGCAAGGCCGGTCCAGGGATGGACCGTGAATTGCGGCGAAGAAAATACCCCCTCACCCTGCCGCCAGACTCCGAGCCAATCCGGCTACCTACGCTGGCCACTGGCCTGAGAATTACTTCACCAACTGCCGGGACTTCTCCAGATAGGCAGCGCCCTGCTCAGATACCGTGTCACCGTCGGCACTCTCGGAAGCCAGGTGCACTTCCTCCAGGGTCACCGCCAGGTTATCCAGCTCCTCACTCATTTTGGCAATGGCTTTCTCCAGGGTATAGGTCAGCTGGTGAACCTCATTCATGGCCTCCGGCGTCAGCTCGCCGTCCAGAACCGCCTCCAACTTGTCATTGTACTCAGAGAAGTTGGCGACAGCTTCCGGCAATGTATTGGAGTCCTTGCCTTCGAAGTGTTCAACGTCAGTGGCAACAGCCAGGCCAGAGAAAGCCAGGGCGGCGGTCAGGGTGGTGCATTGGATCAGGGTTTTCATGGAATTCATCTCCGTTTATTAAGTGATAAGCATTATCATCCGCATCATAGTCCTATTAAATGACGCAGATCAAGCTTCAGTAAATAATTCTTGCCAGTTCCCGGGTTGCGCATAAAATGCACACTTTCCATTCGAGTGCCCTGGTCCCATGCACCTGGTTTCCTTTGATATTTTCCGAACCCTCGGCTTCCCAGATACCACTGTGCTCAAGCCAGCACAGTTCCTGAACCATAAACCGCTGTTGCAGGATGCGGACTGGGTATTGTTTCCGGAGTATTGGCAATTGAACGCGCTGGTCTACGGCCTGGGCTGCCGGGTTTTCCCCAGTGAGGCGAGCTACCGCATTGGCCATGACAAGGTGGAGATGACCCGGGCGTTCCAGACGGTGGCGCCCGAGCACACCCCCTGGACCCTTATCGAGGCCAACGGCCCGGAAGAACGTGACCAGATCTGGAACACCATGCCGCTGCCATTTGTCGCCAAGCTACCAAAGGCTTCCATGGGTGAAGGCGTGTGGCTGATTGAATCCCGCAAGGATTGGCTTTCTTACTGCGAGAAGACGCCGGTGCTGTATGTGCAGGAATACCTGCCGATCGACCGGGATGTGCGGGTAGTGGTTGTCGGTGACCAGGTGGTGACTGCCTATTGGCGGACCCAGGCGGAGCAGGGGTTTTATAACAATGTGGCCCGTGGCGGGGGCATTGATAATGCGCCGGTGCCGGCGGTTGTTACGGACCTGGCGTTACGACTGGCCCAGAGGCTGGGTGTGGACCATGCGGGTTTTGATATTGCCCTGGTTGAGGGCTATCCCTACGTGCTCGAATTCAACAGGTTATTCGGCAATCAGGGGCTTGGGCAGGGTTCTGAGCTGAAAGACGCCATTCTGGGTTACCTGCGTAGCAAGAGTGCGCCGGAAGACCCGGATGGGCCAGCGCCTTTGTGGCCGGTTGCCGTGTGAATTAACACCTTCGGTTATGGGTACTTCTGCTCATATCCGGGTATCTGAAAAAGCTCGATGATCGCGCAAATTACGGGGTGGCAGCCAGACTGTCACCCTTTTTTATTGCGCGTATACCCTGTGGAGGGAAACACCACCCATGACCGACCTCGCCAACGCCAACATCGCCGATTACTACGACGCCGAGACCTTCAAACGCATCAAGGATTTTGCAAACACGAAGGAAACGCCATTCGTGGTCATCGACACCGCCACAATCAACCGTCAGTACGATGAGCTGGTGGAAGGTTTTCCCTATGCCAGGGTCTACTACGCAGTGAAGGCGAACCCGGCTCCGCAGATTCTGACCATGTTGCGGGACAAGGGTGCCAATTTCGATATTGCATCGGTGTACGAGCTGGAAAAGGTGATGGCACTGGGGGTGACCGGTGACCGGATCAGCTATGGCAATACCATCAAGAAAGCGAAGGACGTGCGCACCTTTTACGAGAAGGGTGTCCGCATGTTTGCCACTGACTCCGAGGCAGACCTGCGTAATATTGCCAAGGCGGCGCCCGGATCGAAGGTCTATGTGCGCATTCTGACCGAAGGCACCCTGACTGCAGACTGGCCCCTGTCCCGCAAGTTCGGCTGCCAGGCGGATATGGCCATGGATCTGCTGATCCTGGCCCGCGACCTGGGCCTGGTACCTTACGGTGTATCTTTCCACGTGGGTTCCCAGCAGCGGGAAATCGGTGCCTGGGATGCGGCCCTTGGCAAGGTAAAGGTCATCTTCGAGCGCCTGAAGGAAGAAGACGGCATCGAGCTGAAGATGATCAACATGGGCGGGGGCTTTCCGGCCAACTACATCACCCGCACCAACGAATTGCGTGTATATGCCGAGGAAATCGCCCGCTTCCTGCAGGAGGATTTCGGCGATGACCTGCCGGAGATCATCATTGAGCCGGGGCGCTCACTGATTTCCAATGCCGGTGTGCTGGTAAGCGAGGTGGTGCTGATTTCCCGTAAATCCCGTACAGCGCTGCACCGATGGGTGTTCACCGATGTGGGCAAGTTCAGCGGGCTGATCGAAACCCTGGACGAGTCCATCAAGTTCCCTATCTGGACCGAGAAAACCGGTGAAGGCGAGGACTGTGTGATCGCGGGGCCGACCTGTGACAGTGCTGACATCATGTATGAGCACCACAAGTACCCGCTGCCGCTGAACCTGGCTATCGGTGACCGGATGTACTGGCTGTCCACCGGTGCCTATACTACGACTTACAGTGCGGTGGAATTTAACGGCTTTCCTCCGTTGAAAGACTACTACATCTGAGGTCACTCTCGGTGTAAGCCGCAGGGCGGGGGCAGGTTTCTTACGGAAACAAAAAACTCGCTTCGCTCAGACAATTGTTCCCTACAGAAACCTGCCCCCACCCCACGGCTTGTTATCCATGGGGTGGCCTGCTCTGGAAGAAGCAAACCGGAATTGGCCTCGACCCACCTGACATGGAGTCCTTTTCTTGAGTTTTTCAGTGATTGTCCAGGCCGCTGGCGGCCTCGCCCTGTTCCTGCTGGCCATGGGCATGATGACCGATGGCCTGAAAACCTTTGCCGGTGCCGGGCTCAAACGCCTGCTGGAGCGATGGACAGACCGCCCGCTGCGGGGGCTGGCCACTGGTATCCTGATCACCGGCCTGGTTCAGTCCTCCAGTGCGGTGACGGTGGCTACCATCGGCTTCGTCAACGCCGGGATGCTGACCTTGTCCCAGGCGATTGCCGTGGTGTTCGGGGCCAACTTGGGGACCACGGTGACCAGCTGGCTGGTAGCGCTGGTGGGCAGTGGTTTCAAGATCAGTGCGCTGGCGCTGCCCATTCTGACCGTGGGTGTCATTCTCCGCATTGCCGGCTCCGGTAGCCGCTGGGCTTCGCTTGGTGAAGCGTTGGCTGGTTTCGGGCTGTTCTTCCTGGGACTGGACCTGCTGAAGGATTCCCTGGGGGGCTTTGCCACGGGCTTCAGTTCCACCGTTGAAGGCGGTGCAGGTGCCCATTGGGCCATGTACCTGGGTATCGGCTTTGTGATCACCCTGCTTACCCAGTCTTCGTCGGCGACCCTGGCCATTGTGTTGACGGCGGCCGGTACCGGCGTGATCAGCCTGGAAGCCGGCGCTGCCGGTGTGATTGGTGCCAGCCTGGGTACCACCTCAACCGCGGCGGTAGCGGTGCTCAATGCCACTGCCAATGCCCGTCGCCTGGCCGTGAGTCATATCCTGTTCAACCTCGTCGCCGGCGTTATCGCCCTGGCGGTGATGCCCCTTGTGCTGGCCCTTGCCGGCCTGCTGGCGGACTGGCTGGACCTGGAAGGTAGCCCGGCCATTCTGCTGGCGGCCTTCCACACCCTGTTCAAACTCATCGGTATTGCCCTGCTCCTGCCCCTGGTGCCCTGGCTGGCCCGTCGGCTGGACCGGTTCTTCCGCAGTGCCGAGGAGGATCTGTCACGGCCCCGCTACCTGGACCGT
The DNA here is from genome assembly GCF_026013985.1 of Marinobacter sp. AN1. Taxonomy (NCBI): domain Bacteria; kingdom Pseudomonadati; phylum Pseudomonadota; class Gammaproteobacteria; order Pseudomonadales; family Marinobacteraceae; genus Marinobacter; species Marinobacter sp. AN1. Next base: position 107,443 of record NZ_CP110342.1, read on the forward strand.
ACCGTGGCCTCGACCCCGGAGCTGGCGGTGGGTGCGTTGCAACAGGAGCTGGAGCGGATGGAAGAGCTGGTCACCGGCCTGGTTCACGCCGCCCTCACCCGGGAGGGTATGACGGTGGCGGCGGGTGCCCGCCAGACTTCGGCTATCCATAGCCTGTATAACGCCATAACCGGATTTGCCGCCAGGACCCGGGCGGAGAAAATGTCTCCGGAGCTGGTGGAACAACTGACCGTGGCGGTGCGCACCGCCCGTTACCTGTCGGAAGTGGCCGGACAGGCTGGCAGTGCCATCCGGCTACGCGAACTACGTCGTGCGATGCCGGAACAGACGGTCAGACTGCTGATGGACCGATATCTGGAAGCGCTCAACCGACTGCTGACTTCGGAAGACCGCGACAGTGAAGCCGTCAGGGAAGTGGAAGCTCTTTACCAGAAGCTCAAGGTGTCCGTATTACGGGCCATCGTGAACGGTGAGGTGGACGAAGACCGGGGCCAGGCAGCACTGGATGACCTGAGCGCCCTGCGACGGATGCTGGATCAGGGTATCAAGGCAAAGGCCATGCTGGCCGGCTCAGACTCAGGCGGTGAATCGCCCCAGGCCGAACCCTGAATCGGGATCAACTTTCCTGGGCGCGCCTTGCAGGCGTAAGGTCCAGGGTCCGGATCACCGGCAGTACCAGAACACTATAGACAATCATTACCAGGATGCTGTGACGAACATCGCCGGTCATGTCGGCTACGGCTCCGCCGATCATGGGCACAACGAAGGCAATGGTGTAACCCACCAGAAAGGTACCTGCCGACAGCCGGCCGGTTTCTCCGGGGCGGGTCAGCAGTGGTGGCAGTGCCACCAGCAGGATCAGCAGTATGCCGGCCACGAAGCTCATCATCGTGGCACTGGCAATGGCCCACCAGCCTTCCAGAACAATGGCGCCGATGGTGCCCACCACGCTGACCACCGCCATCACCCCGATCAGGTAGCGACGGCCGACCCATCGGCGTGCGGTTTTCAGCATCACCAGTGAGGCGAACACCTGGGCAATGTTGTAGAAGAACAGGGCCCGGGAGAGTTTGTCGAAGTGCCCGGTCTGCTCGAGCAGGTTGCCCATGTAGGCGTTGAGCCCGAAGAACATGGATGCGGACAGGCCCAGCAACACGCCGATTTTCAGGGTCAGCGGGTTGGACCAGTCCGGCAGCCAGGTGGCACGCTGTGCCGGGCGGGCCAGGTCCCGTTTCGGCAGGAACAGGGCAGCGGCTACCAGCAGGGCCGGAAGTGACCAGGCCAGTAGTGTCAGGCGCCAGCTGTTATCCATCAGGGGTACCAGAACCGGCAGGGTGACGCCGGCGCCTACGAACTCCCCCATCAGCATCCCGTTCATGTAAATTGCCGTGCCCATGGCAACATGGTGGGGCTGGAGCCATCGTGGCAGCAGTGCCGGTAAAGCTGGCTGCATCATTGCAATGCCAAGCCCCATGACGGTGCTGGCGGCTAACAGGGTGACAATCTCGGGTGCCATGCCGCGGGCGGCGGAACCAAGCGCCATAATGACCATGGCCAGTACCAGGGTATTGCGGGGTCCGAGGCGGGATATGGCCAGGGAGCCAGGCATGGCGCCGATGGCGAGCATCAGGATGGGCAGGGTAGTGAGCGCCCCGGTAAGGGCCTGGTTCAGCCCCAGGTCGGCACTGATAAACGGTGCCAGCGGCGGCGCCACCAGGATCGGGACCCGCAGGTAAAGCCCTGCAAGCCAAAGCAACACCGCCACCGGCAGCAGGCGCGCTGGCGGTGGCGGTGTGTCAGCGGTCGGGTCAGCCGCCATATCAGACCGGATCAGTTATCGCTGGTGTCCGGCAGGTAGGCGCCGTCCTCGTCATGGACTTCCTGGCCGGTCACCGGCGGGTTGAAGGCGCAAATCAGGCGCATGTCCTCGGTGCCACCGTACAGGGTGTGCTTGTCGTGGTTGTCGAGGGCGTAGAGGGTACCGTCGGTGATCTCATGGACTTCACCCGTGGCCAGGTCCTTGATGCGACCATTACCGGCAACGCAGTAAACCGCTTCCAGATGGTGCTTGTACCAGAAGGTGTGCTCGGAGCCTGCCTTGATGATGGTTTCGTGGAAGGAGAATCCCATTCCATCCTTCTTGAGCAGAAGGCGGCGGCTGGTCCACTGCTTGTCGCTGACTTCACGCTCGGTACCAATGATGTCCTGAACTCTAACGATTTTCATGGGCGTACCTCATGGTTGATTGGCCAGAATCGGGTGAAACAGCTTTATAGTATAAACATTAGACCTCTATGCATTTCAAGCGATGCTTTCCAGGCGCCAGTGGCTATACCCTTCCAGAGCACTGTGCAGGGCCACTTCAAGTTCCTGCTGTTCACCGTGGCTGAGCTTGCGGTTCTTGCGTAGCCGGGTGAGGGCCTGCTGGAGAGCCTTGCGGGTTTCGCTATGGAGGTTCTCCAGCCAGTGGCTTTCTGATGGCGGTAACTCCAGCGGCTCACGACCGGCATGGTTACGCTGGCTGATATGCCACCAGTGATCCACGGCCCTCCCCAGGACAATATAGCCGAACTGAAGGTCCTGCACCGGACCAAAGGTGGCAGTTTGCAGGTCACCTGCGCCCTTGAGAGAGCCCAGGTTGAGTGCTCGTATGGCCAGTCGGTCGCCATAGAAGTAGCTGCCCGCCGCCCCCAGCAAACCTCCGATGAGGGCGCCTGCGCCAAGGGAGTGCCCCAGGGTCAGGGCGTCGATACCGACACCCCCGACCGCCCCGGCGCCAAAACCGGCGGTGGCCAGGTAGGCCTTGCTGACGGCCCAGACCTGCCGGGTTTCCTCGCTGAACAGGTCGTGGTCATGGTGCCAGCTCAGGGCAGCTTCCTGGCGGGCGATTTGGTGATGCTGGTAGAGCGTCTCGACGTCCTTCCGTAACGTCTCCTCCCGTTCCCGCTGGTACTGGTACCAGCGTTCCCGCAGGCGCGCTTCCAGGGCCTGCCGGCTATCGCTGCCTGCAGTGGCCAGGGTTTTCGGCAGTGCGCGCGATTCCTGGTGGGTCATCATCTCGGTCAGTGCCGACGCAATCAGATGGGCCGAGCGCCATTGCCGGTCTTCCCGTTGCCGGGTCAGGAAACCCACGGCGTCTTCCAGCGGCTGCTCCCAGTCCGGGCGCAGCTGGCCAAATGCCTTCAGCAGACCCAGGTGCTGCTCAAACGGGGCGCGAACCGCATCGAAATTGCGGACAATCTGGAAGAACTGTCCCAGTGCGGATTGCCAGCTGGCGGTGTGATCGTCCGGGCCGATGCGGTTGATGAGCGCCAGGCTGGGTTGACCTGTCCAGCGCAATATCGTCATTTCCGCTTCCTGTTCCGCGGTATAAGGCACCGAGCCGTCCACTACGTAAATGATCCCGGCGCCCTCGATGATCGGGGCCAGCAGTTCACACTCGTCCCGGAAGCGCGGGTTGTCCCGGTGCTGGTGAACAAAGGCGGCTACGGTATCCGGGCGGTCCGAGGCGGACAGACTGTGGGCTTCCAGCCACTCCAGTACCCGCCGGGGACGTTGGAAACCGGGGGTGTCCACCAGCGTGTAGAGCGTGCGGCCGTCCACCTGCAGGGGGTAGGTCTGGCTCTCCCGGGTTGTACCGGGTTCCAGGGCAATGGCGATGCTGTCGTTCTGGGAAAGGGTGGCTACGACACTGGACTTGCCCCGGTTGGGGTGGCCCACAACAGCGAATACCGGCGCCTCATCACTGGAGACCATGGGCGGCCTCCCGTGTTTCAGCCGCGGCTACGCGGACCCCCTGCCCGACTCGCTCGGCGAACCGTAGCCACTGACCCAGCTTCTGTTCATCCGGTCGCTGGCCGGGTTCTGTAGCGACTGGCAACAGGGTGATGGTGACACCGGGTAGCTGTTCGCTGGCGTCTTCCAGAAAATCCGCCAGTTCTGCAGTGGGTGGTTCCCAGCTGCGGGTCACCACCACCAGTTGGCGGCGACCTTCAGTGATTTGATGAGCCAGGTTCGCCAGCGTGTCCCGGTCCGCCTGCAGGCTCTGGGCGCCGCCAGCCCTGGGCAGGGGCTTGTCGACTCCCGGCAGCAGGGCGTCGGCCGTTGCTCCTGCCCAGCTGACCGCCAGTGGAGAGTGGGGAACCGTCACTGTGGCCGAATGGTGATCTTCGGGTAGCTTTCCACTGTCGCGGGTGTCGGCGCCAGTATCGACGGCGGGCGTTTCCATACGCCATAGTAGAGCCTGGTACCCCGGGTGTCGCGTCACGGCGCGGCGACCCTTGCGACGCAGGTCCACGGTGGCAACGGCCAGGAGGATGGCGCGGGGCAGGATGATCCAGGCCAGCCAGGTCATGGCCACAAAGGGCCACCACGCGCCCCAGCGGGCCGACGCTGTGTCCACCCCGCTTCCTTCCAGCCGGAAGAACCGGGTATCTTCCACCAGGTCCAGCGAGGGGCTGGCCACCGGCAGCCAGCCTGACCAGGGCAAGGCCACCCAGCTGACTACCCGGTGCCATGCCTCAGCGGATGTGTCCAGGGTGGTGCTCCAGCCAAAGGCAAGGTCCTGGAACACCACCGAAAGCAGCAGGGTGATCAGGGCAGTGGCCCCGAAAACAAGTCCGGCTGTCTGGGCGGTCCTGGTCATCATCGGGCCCAGCAGGGGCGACAGTGCTGGCGAGGGCTGTTGCTTCTGTAAGCGTTGCTGCAGGCTGTGTATCAACGGCGCCCAGGGCTGCCATCCGGCCAGGCCCTGGACGGCGGTGTACAGGGCAAGCATCAGCTGCAGCAGGACAAAGCCCAGAATGACTGTGACATTGATCTGCTGGCCGCCGTCATAGAACAGCAGGCCGGACATGGTAATGACACCCAGCAGGGCTCCTGCGGCAATGAAGCCGTTGGAAAAGCGCCGCCAGAAGCGGATTTCCGGAAAGTCGTACCGGTCAGCACCGTGGCTGCCAATGGCGTGAAGCTGGGCCAGCCACCGGGAAATGTCGGGCGCCTGTCCCTCACTGCTATCCAGTGCGTAACGACGATCCCGGCGGTGAAGAAAGACCGGCGACTGCTGCTGGTCGCGCTGGTACTGACGATCAAAGGCCAGCAGGGTCTCAAGGTGGCCGGGCATGGAGTATCCTTGTATGAATGACACCGAACAGGCTTGGAGTCCGTACGATTTTTGCCGTGCAGACTCCTGGGAGAGTGTAACCGATGCCCCACCATTTGATGAATCTGCGCCATGTGCCCGATGACGAGGCCGATGAAATCCGCGCCCTGTTCGAGGAGCACGAGGTGAACTACTACGAAACGCCGCCCTCGTTCTGGGGCATCAGTATGGGCGGCTTCTGGGTGCATGATGCGGCAGAGGCAGAGCGTGCGAAGGAATTGCTCAAGGCGTATCAATCCAGGCGTCTGAGCACCCAGCGTCAGGCCTGGGAAGAGGCTGTGCAGGAAGGCAGGGGTACGGGGGTGTGGCACCAGTTCCTGCGCAAGCCCGTGACCGTCATTGCTGCACTGCTGGCGTTGCTGTTCATTCTGGGTATCTCGCTGGCCCCGTTTCTCCGGCTGGGATGACGGTAGGCGTGAGATCACTGCAGGTCACGGAGCTGGGTCAGATACCGGTGTTCCTGGGCAAAGCGTTAAGTAGAAACAACAAGAGAAAGGTATGTCATCAGAAGCCTATGAGCCCGGCCGTATACAAGGGCTGACCCGGGAAATGATCGACGCGCTAATGGCGATGTTCGAGAAGGCCAGTGCCGGTGCCATTGCTGTTGATCGGGAATCCCGGATTACCTGGATCAACGACAGTTACTGCCAGCTGCTCGGCAAACGTCAGAGCGACGTTATCGGGCAACCGGTCCGGCGCATCATCCCCCACAGTCGTATGCCGGAAGTGGTGGAAAGCGGCGACCCCCTGTTGCTGGACATCATGGAGCATGAGGGACAGCAACTGGTGGTCACGCGCCTGCCCTGGTACGACGGGCAGGGAGACGCCAACGGCGCTATCGCGTGCGTTCTCTATGATGACCTGCAACCGCTGACGCCACTGGTTGCCCGCTATCGCCGGTTGCACCAGGACCTGCAGGCCGCGCGCAAGGCTTTGGCCAGGCGCTCGCGAAGTGCCCGGTACAGCCTGTCTGACTTTGTTGGTGCGACACCGCAGGCACTGGAGGTCAAGCGCAAGGCACGGCTGTCGGCGGGGCGGGACATGCCTGTGCTTATCCGGGGAGAAACCGGCACCGGTAAGGAGGTGTTGGCCCAGGCTATCCATGCCGCGTCGCGCCGAGCAGAAAACCCCTTTGTTGCCGTCAACGTGGCCGCCGTGCCGGAAACACTGCTGGAAGCGGAGTTCTTTGGTGTGGCCCCCGGGGCGTTCACCGGTGCGGGCAAGTATCGTGACGGCCGGTTTCAGCTGGCCCACAGTGGTACCCTATTTCTCGATGAAGTCGGTGACATGCCGTTGCCGATGCAGGCAAAGCTTCTGCGAGCCCTGCAGGAAGGTGAGGTGGAGCCACTGGGCTCGGGCCAGGTTCAGTCGGTGGATGTTCGGGTCATTGCCGCGACCAGCCGTGACCTGCCGGCCATGATTGCCGCGGGACAGTTCAGATCCGATCTTTACTATCGTCTGAATGTGCTGGAGATACTTGTGCCGCCACTGCGCGAACGGCCTGCTGACCTCGGCATATTGTGTGAGGGGCTGTTGGCAGAACTTGCCGGCGGAGCTGGCCCGGAAGCGGGCATTACCCGTGAGGCGCTGGAACTGCTGGGGCGCCACAGCTGGCCAGGTAATGTACGTGAGCTTCGTAATGTCCTGGAGCGGGCACTGACGCTGGCGGAGGATGCTTCAGTGTTGGATGTGCGGGCACTGGCCCAGGCGTTGCCGCGGCTGGGGACGGCCGAAACCGGCCGGAACCCTGGTGTGGGGCCTGGGGACGCGGCTGCGTTGCCTGTGAGGCCTCTCGCCGACGTGTTAGCCAGGGCTGAAGCCGATGCCATTACTGCTGCACTGGATGCAACGGGTGGTAACCGGACGCGCGCGGCAAGGTTGTTGGGTGTGTCCCGCTCGGCCCTTTATGAGAGGCTTGGCAGAATGTCCTGCAAACCGGACACTTGTCCTGGAAGCCGGACACCGGATTGACGATTTGTCCAGGAAACAGGACATACCATTCGCCATGAATTCAGAGCTTTAACATTAACTCATTGATATAAAATAAAAATAATAACCGGCACAGATGCTGCTACACCCGGGTCCCGACTACCAACAATGCAACAACAAGGGGTATCCGCTATGCGACTCAAGAACAGAACGGCCCTCATCACCGGCGCTGGCCGGGGCATTGGCCGCGCCATTGCCGAACACTACGCCCGGGAAGGCGCCCGGGTTGCCATTGCCGACCTGGACCTGCAAACCGCCACTGAAGCGGCTGACGCCATCCGGGCGGCCGGTGGCGAAGCGATTGCCCTGGCCATGGATGTAACCGACGAGCAGGCCGTGGATGACGGCTTCAAGGCGGTGGCTGACCAGTGGGGCGGCGTCGATATCGCCCTGGCCAATGCCGGCATCCAGCATATCGATCCCATCCACAAGCTGGCCTACGCTGACTGGCAGAAGGTCATCGATGTCCACCTTCACGGTGCCTTCCTCGTAACCCGGGCTGCGCTGCGACAGATGTACGCCGGCAAGGGCGGCGCCATGCTGTACATGGGGTCGGTGCACTCGGTAGAGGCCTCGCCCCTCAAATCTCCCTATGTCGCCGCCAAGCATGGCTTGCTGGGACTTTGCAGGGCCGTGGCAAAAGAGGGCGCCGAACACAAGGTTCGCAGCAATATCATCTGCCCGGGCTTCGTGCGTACGCCGCTTGTGGAAAAACAGATCCCGGAACAGGCGAAGGAGTTGGGTATCTCCGAAGAGGAGGTTATCCGCAACGTCATGCTCAAGAACACGGTGGATGGCGAGTTCACTACCGTTGAAGATGTGGCGGAACTGGCTGTGCACCTGGCCGCTTTTCCCTCCTCTGCCCTGACTGGACAGTCCATCGTGGTCAGTCACGGCTGGCACATGCAGTAAACAGGAGATTCGGATGAGTACAACAGAGCAATCCCGTGTTGTCTGGACTCCATCGCCGGAGACCCGGGAGCAGTCGCGCATGGGCCGCTTCAAGGCCTCCCTGGAACAGCAGGGCTATGGCCCGTTTACCGATTATCACGCCTTGCATCAGTGGTCCATCGAGCACCTCGACGTCTTCTGGCAGCAGGTCTGGGATTTCTGCGGACTGGTCTGCGATACGCCTGCCGACACGGTGCTGGGCAGTCGTGAAATGCCGGGTGCCCAGTGGTTCCCGGGCATGAAACTGAACTTTGCCGCCAACCTGCTGCGCATGGCGGAAGGCGACCATGCCGACAGCGAAGCGGTTGTCGCCCATTGCGAGACGCGCCCGGTCCTGCGCCGCAGCTACCGCCGCCTGAAAGCCGATGTGGGGGCCCTGGAGGCCTTCCTGCGGAGTAAGGGGGTGCAACAGGGCGACCGGGTCGCGGGTATCGTCACCAACGGCTACGAGGCTATTGTCGGCATGTTGGCCGCTACCAGCATGGGGGCCATCTGGAGCTCGGCCTCACCGGACTTTGGTGTGGGCGCCATCAATGACCGTTTTGGCCAGATTGAGCCGGCGGCGTTGATTACCGTCAACGGTTACGGTTACGGCGGCAAGGTTTTCCGTCGCCAAGACGAATTCGCGGAACTGGTAGCACAGCTGCCATCCCTGAAATGCGTGGTCAGCATCCCACAGCTGCCCGATGGTGAGCCCCTGGCCGGCGACAAGGTCACCACCTGGGACGATGCGTTGGCCGCTGGCGGGGGCGAAGCCCCGTCCTTTGTGCCGTTGCCACCGGACCATCCGGTTTACATCCTCTATTCCTCGGGTACTACCGGCAAGCCCAAGTGCATCGTCCATGGCAGTGCGGGCATTCTGGTGAACCACGCCAAGGAATTGATGCTGCACGGGGACGTTGGCCCGGACGACCGTTTCCTGTACTTCACCACCTGCGGCTGGATGATGTGGAACTGGCAGGTTTCGGCGCTGATGACCGGCGCTGCCGTGGTAACGGTTGATGGCTCCCCGGGCTATCCGGATATCAGCATGTTGTGGGAGGTGGTTGCCAGCGAACGTATAACCCACTTCGGCACCAGCGCGAAGTTCCTGGCCGGCTGCCGAAAGGCGGAAATCCGGCCCGCCAGGGATCTGGACCAGAGTCACCTGCGGGTGATTTTCTCCACCGGCTCGCCGCTGCTGCCCGAGGACTATGACTGGGTCTACAGCGACGGAGCTCCGGCGGTCCTGCTTGGCTCTATTGCCGGTGGTACCGATATCTGCGGGTGTTTCGTCGGCGCCTGTCCGTTATTGCCGGTCCGTCGTGGCGAGATCCAGTGCCGCTTCCTGGGGGTAGATGCCGTGGCGTACGGCGATGACGGCAAGCCGGTGAGCGAAGGGCGGGGCGAGCTGGTCTGCCGCCAGCCTCTGCCTTCCATGCCCGTGCGATTCTGGAATGATCCGGCGGGTGAGCGCTATCGCAGTGCCTACTTCGATACCTTCCCGGGCGTATGGGCCCATGGCGACTTTATCGAATTCACCGAGCATGGTGGTGCGATCATCTACGGCCGCTCCGACGCTACCCTGAATCCCGGTGGGGTCCGTATCGGTACCGCGGAAATCTATCGACAGGTAGAAACCATCGCCGAGGTTGCCGACAGCCTGGTGGTGGGCCGGCAGGTGGAGGGTGACGTGGAGATCGTGCTGCTGCTCGTGCCGGCGCCCGGGCATCAGCTCACAGGGGAGCTCACCAAGACCCTGCGACAGCGTATCCGGGAGGGGGCCAGCCCGCGCCACGTGCCGAAGCATATCCTCGCCGTTTCGGATATCCCTTACACTCGCAGTGGCAAGAAAGTGGAGCTGGCGGTGGCCCGGTTACTCAACGGCTCGGCCCGCTCGGATAACCGGGATGCGCTGGCCAACCCGGAAGCCCTCGACAGCATCCGCGAAACGCTGGCCGAGGCGGGGCTGCTGGCGCCAGATCAGTAACGGGGACAGCGTAACCGACCGTCATACTGTTGTCAGGAACGGCCTGCAAGCTGGCTTGTGGGTCGATTTCAGTGCGGTCTGTCAACCGGCGGGCGCTGCGACTTTAGACTAAAATCGTAACCTGAGTGACCTAAAAACTGGTATATTGTCTAGCTCCAATAAAAAGTTCGTAATCAGTGTCTGCGTATGGAGGCTCTGACCTATCTGATGCCCCGTGCAACAGAGCTTCCTGAATCCGGAGTCCACAAGACGCCGGTATCAGCCCTGACCGTCCTGAACTGACAACCAACCTTGAGGACGCACATGACAGAATCAAACCCTAAGATTGTCTACACACTGACCGACGAAGCTCCGGCACTGGCGACCCGCTCTCTTCTGCCTATTCTTCAGACGTTCACTACGCCGGCGGGTATTACCTTCGAGACCAGCGATATTTCCCTGGCCGCCCGTATCCTGGCTACGTTCCCCGACTACCTTGAAGAAGGCCAGCGTGTTCCCGACGCCCTTGCTGAACTGGGCGAGTACACCAAGGATCCGGAAGCCAACATCATCAAGCTGCCGAACATCAGCGCGTCCATTCCCCAGCTTCGTGCCGCGATCAAGGAACTGAACGATCAGGGCTACAAGGTTCCTGAGTACAAGGAACACCCGGAAAACGACGAAGAGAAGGATATCCAGGCCCGTTATTCCAAGGTACTGGGCAGCGCGGTAAACCCGGTGCTGCGTGAAGGCAACTCGGATCGTCGCGCCCCGGCCGCGGTCAAGGCCTTCGCCCGCAAATACCCTCACACCATGGGTGAGTGGAGCCCGGCCTCACGCACCCACGTAGCCCATATGCGTGGTGGTGATTTCTACTCCAGCGAGCAGTCTGTGACCCTGGACAAGGCCACCAATGCCCGCATCGTGTTTGAAAACACCAAGGGCGAGCAGACCGTGCTGAAGTCTGACCTGCCCCTGCTGGAAGGTGAAGTGCTCGACGGCATGTTCATGAGCAAGAAGAAGCTGGTGAAGTTCTTCGAAGATGCCATCGAAGACTGCGAAAAGACCGGCGTGATGTTCTCCCTGCACGTCAAGGCCACCATGATGAAGATCTCCCACCCGATCGTGTTCGGGCATGCGGTAAAGGTCTTCTACAAGGAGTTGTTCGACAAGTACGGCGACCTGTTCCAGGAAATCGGCGTTAACCCGAACAACGGCCTGTCGTCCGTGGTCGAGAAGATCAAGCAGTTGCCGGAGTCCAAGCAGGAGCAGATCCAGGAAGACCTGCACAAGACCTACGAGCACCGCCCGGAAATCGCCATGGTGGATTCCGTCAAGGGCATCACCAACCTGCATGTGCCCAGTGACGTGATCGTCGACGCTTCCATGCCGGCGATGATCCGTAACTCCGGCAAGATGTGGGCCCGTGACGGCAAGCTGAAGGACACCAAGGCCGTCATGCCCGAGTCCACCTACGCCACCATCTACCAGGAAGTGATCAACTTCTGCAAGACCCACGGCGCCTTCGATCCCACCACCATGGGTACCGTACCCAACGTGGGTCTGATGGCCCAGAAGGCCGAGGAATACGGTTCCCACGACAAGACCTTCGAAATTCCCGAAGACGGTATTGTCCGCGTCGTTACCGAAGACGGCACCGTACTCACCGAACACAAGGTGGAGCAGGGTGATATCTGGCGCGCCTGCCAGACCAAGGACCTGCCGATCCGCGACTGGGTCAAGCTGGCGGTCAATCGTTCACGCTCCGGCGGTATGCCGGCGGTGTTCTGGCTGGATGACGAGCGTCCCCACGACGCCCAGTTGATCAAGAAGGTGGAAACCTACCTGAAGGAGCACGACACCGAGGGGCTGGACATCCGCATCATGCCGCCGGTAATGGCTATCCGTCACACCATGGAGCGCCTGATCCGTGGCAAGGACACTATCTCTGTAACCGGTAACGTACTGCGCGACTACCTGACTGACCTGTTCCCGATCCTGGAACTGGGCACCAGCGCCAAGATGTTGTCCATCGTACCGCTGCTCAACGGTGGTGGCCTGTACGAAACCGGTGCCGGCGGCTCTGCACCCAAGCACGTACAGCAGCTGCTCGAAGAGAACCACCTCCGCTGGGATTCCCTGGGTGAATTCCTTGCTATTGCGGTTTCCCTGGAAGAACTCGGTGAAAAGCAGAGCAACGACCGTGCCCGCCTGATGGGCGAAGCGCTGGACAAGGCCACTGGCCGTCTGCTGGAGAATAACCAGTCGCCATCACGGGTGACCGGTGAGCTGGACAACCGGGGCAGTCACTTCCACCTGGCCCGTTACTGGGCGGAAGAGCTGGCCAACCAGGACAAGGACAAGGACCTGAAAGCGTTCTTCGAGAAACTGTCGAAGAAGCTGGAAGAGAACAAGGACCAGATCCTGGAAGAAATGAGCGTGATCCAGGGCCATCCGGCGGATATCGGTGGTTACTACCACCCGCCCGCAGAGAAGGTATGCAAGGTCATGCAGCCCAGCGAGACCCTCAATGCGATCCTTGAGGAAGCCCGCCAGGAAGGCGCCAGCAAGTAATACACTGGCAGGCTGAAAAGAACCCGGGGAGCGGCGACGTTCTCCGGGTTTTTTATTGCCACGGCCCTTCGACAGGCTCAGGGTGAGCGGGAAAGAGGGTGAGAGGGAGAACGCGAAAGGAAAAGATGAAAGGATTGTTTTAGCCACGAAATCCACGAAAGAACACGAAATATAAAAACCAAACGCTTTTTATTCTGTGATCATTTTTTCGTGTTTTTCGTGTTTTTCGTGTTTTTCGTGTTTTTCGTGTTTTTCGTGTTCTTTCGTGGGTTTCGTGGCCAGCCCTTTTTTTCCTTGTCTTTTTTCCGTGCTCTCCCGCTCACCCTGAGCCTGTCGAAGGGCCGTGGCAAAAATTCATCCTTTTATAGGCGCAAACGAAGCCCTGGTCAGGTCCGCCAGGTCCGCCGGCGCCAGCTCGATTTCCAGCCCCCGCCGGCCGGCGCTGACGTGGATGGAGTCAAAGGCCTGCGCAGACTCATCGATAACGGTCCTCAGTGCCTTTTTCTGCCCCATTGGGCTGACGCCCCCGAGTACATACCCCGTTGTACGCTGCACCTTCTGCTTGTCCGCCATGGCCGCTTTCTTGGCCCTGGCAGCCTTTGCCAACTGTTTCAGGTTGAGGCTGCCGGATACCGGGACAATGGCCACCACGAGTTCGCCTGTGTCCGTTTCTGCTACCAGGGTCTTGAACACCTGGTCCGGGTCCAGGCCCAGCTTTTCGGCCGCCTCGGTGCCGTAGGATTCGCTCTTGGGATCGTGGGCGTACTCGTGGAGGGTATGGGCGATACCTTCCTTGCGCACAAGGTCAACAGCCGGGGTCATGGAATCTCCGATACGCTGGGTTTCGACTGTGCAGGATAACCCTGAAGCTGTGAGAAGTCAGGGCTGCTGATGAGGCACTTTGGAGGCCTGGGGCACCGTCAGCATGATCAGGAACCCTGCCGCCAGGAATACCAGGATGGTTGCCATCCCCCAACGCTGGCTGCCGGTGGCTACCGTTACCCAGCCCACCAGCAGGGGGCCGGCAAAGGCGGTGGCCTTGCCGGAAAAGGCGAACAGACCAAACATCTGGGTCTGCAGGTCCGCTGGAACCACCCGAGCCATGTAGGACCGGCTGGCAGACTGCAGTGGCCCCACGAAGATGCCCAGAACCATGCCCCAGATCCAGAACCAGAGCGTCGAATCCACCAGCAGGATGGCCAGCGCACTGGTGCCCAGCCCGACCAGCGACAACAGAACCGTATTGCGACCGCCGAGGGCATCGTCCACCCACGCAAACCCCAGCGCCCCCAGGCCGGAGGTTACGTTGAGGGCAATGGCAAACTGCAGTACGTGGGTCTGGTTCATGCCAAAGGTGCCGGCGGCGTAGACGCCACCGAAGGTGAAGATGGTGGCGAGTCCGTCCGTGTAGAGCATCCGCGCGACCAGGAAGCGGAGAATATGGCCCAGCTCCCGGACCTTGCCCAGGGAGTCCTTCAGCTGGCCAAGGCCGGACCGGATTGCCTGGCCCATGGACAGGCCCCGGGAGGGCTGGTCCGGGATGAAGAAGAACGCCGGCAGGGAGAACAGCAGATACCACAGGGCTACCAGTACAAAGGTGGCTCGCACGTGTTCGAGGTTGTCGCGGTCCAGCCCAAGCCAGCTGGTATCTCCCTCAATAAACCCGAACAGGGCCACCACGAGACAGGTAACGCCGCCGACATAGCCCAGCCCCCAGGACCAGCCTGACCAGCGACCAAGCCGGCTGGGCGATGAAAGATCCGGGAGCATGGCGTTATAGAAGATGAAGGCACACTCAGCCCCCAGGATGCCCACGCTAACCCAGAAGGCAGAGAACCACAGATCGCCACTGCCCGGTTCCACGAACCACAACATGCCACTGCCAACCACACACAACAGGGTAAAGGCGATCAGCCAGGGCTTGCGGCGGCCGGACTGGTCGGCAATGGCCCCCAGAACCGGGGCCAGCAGTGCCACGACAATTCCGGATACACCTACGATGTTGCCCCAGGCATTGGTGCCGGCGATGTCGTCCTGTACCACTGACTGACTGAAATACCGGGCAAAGATAAATGTCAGGATGATGGTGAAGAAGGCGCTGTTGGCCCAGTCGTAGAGCGCCCAGGACCATAGTGCCCTGCGGTTTTCCTGTTGTGCCGTTCTGGGTGGGCCTGCTGCCATGCCTGGAATTCCTGCTTAATGGAGGTCATCGGCGCGCCCCGCCAGCTCGCCGACCTGTCAGACTATCGCAATAAGTATGACAGTCGTAAAAGATTGTTGAAGTAGTCGACGTGACTGTTGTGACACACTACTTTCATTACAACGACTTGTCAGGCAGGTTTGCAGGCCAGGCGGGCGCCGGCTGCGTATCTCTTGCCAGCCCATAATCTATCAGGACAAAGTAATACCCATGGACAATAACCAGACACAGGGAACGGCACTGGGGCGTTCACTCAAGATAGCCATGGCTTACCTGCTGGCAGGAGCGCTGTGGATACTGTTCTCCGACGCTGCAGTCGAAAGGCTGGTCAGCGACCCGGTCGCCCTCAGCCGACTGCAGACCTGGAAAGGCTGGGCCTTCGTCCTGGTTACCGCTACCGTGCTTTGTCTGGTGCTGCTGCGCCAGTTGCGGCGGGACCGGGAGCAGCTCCACATGCGCAAGGCCCAGCAGGAGGAAATTCTGCGCCTGAGCCAGTTCCAGCAAGGTGTCATTGATAATGCCAATGTCTGGCTCAATGTGCTCGACCCGGCAGGAAAAGTACTCATCTGGAACCGGGCTGCCGAACGCATCAGCGGCTATACCAGCGATGAGATTACCGGAAACAGCGAGATTTGGCAGAAACTTTACCCTGACCCGGACTACCGGGCCTGGGTGATGGATCAGGCCAGGGGCATCGTTACAGGACAGGAAGAGGTCGAAGGCCTTGAGACCCGCATCCTGGCGAAACATAACGGTGAACGCCTGATCGCCTGGAACTCCCGGGCCTTGAAGGACTCCCGGGGCGAGGTGGCTGGCGCTATAGCCATCGGTGTGGACATTACCGAGCAAAGGGCGGCCGAGAACGCCCTGAAGGCCAGGGAGAGGCAACTGGCCAATCTCATGGACAGCTTGCCTGGCATGGCTTACCGCTGTCTCTATGATGAGTTCTGGACCATGAAGTTTGTTTCCAGTGGTTGCGTGGAACTCACCGGTTATAAGCCGGAGGATCTGATCGATAATCAGAGGGTTTCCTGGGCAGGACTGATTGATTCCACTGATTCCCCGGGCCTGCTCCGGCAGGTGGAAGAGGCCATTGGTAACGCTTCGACGTTCTCGGTGGAGTATCGTATCCGGCGCGCCACCGGAGAGTTCATCTGGGTCTGGGAACGAGGTCGTGGAGTTGAGGGTGACCAGGGAATGGTGCTGGAAGGCATCATACTCGACATTACCGAGCGCAAGGGACTGGAAGAGCGGCTCTCCGAACTGGCAACCCTGGACCCACTCACCGGCCAGTTCAACCGGCGGGAAACCGAACGTATCCTCCAGGAAGAGCTGGTCAGGGCGGAACGCTATGGACGGCAGCTGGCGATCCTGTGGGTGGACCTGGATCACTTCAAGCGGGTCAATGATTCCTGGGGGCATGCCATAGGTGACCAGGTGTTGCGTACAGTGAGCCTCCGGCTGGCGGACAGCATCCGGACCGTGGATACCCTCGGCCGCTTCGGTGGTGAGGAATTCCTGGTGGTGTTGCCAGAAATGTCAGTGGACGAGGCCTGTGATACTGCTGAACGCTTGCGCAGGCGCGTTGCGTCGGAGCCTGTTCAGGTGGCGGAAGGTCAGTCGCTGGAAATGACGGTCAGCATCGGGGTGGCAGTCTACCCGGACCACGGTGGGGACGCCGATAAACTGTGTAACCGGGCTGACAAGGCTATGTACCTGGCGAAGAATCTGGGGCGCAACCGGATTGAGGTATACGCACCGGGCTCCGCCGAAGACGCCACCTCAGATCGTACGTAACTGGGCTTCCAGGATGCCCAGAACAGACGAGACGATATCCCGGAAGTCGGTCAGGGTCTGGGTACGCTGGATGACCTCATGGCGTTGTTCGTCCAGGCGTTCGAGTTGTGGCACGACTCGCCGCACACCTTCCGTAATCACTTCATAGGGATAGTGATGATCCTGGATGCTGAGTTTATTCAGCTCTGCCACTTCCTGGTGAAAAATGGTGATGATGTCGTAGAGAAGGTCCTTGTGGGCGATGCTGCCTGCTTCCCAGTAGGCATCATCGAGTAGCTCAAGCAGGGACAGGTATTCCCGGAGGGTATCGGCAACGGATGTCTGGCTCATGGCACACTCCTTGGTTACATGAGCCAGACTATAGCAGTTCCTCCGCAATCAGGCCTTTATGCCACCTGGCGGGCGATCCAGGAATCATAGCGGCTCGCCAACGCCTTCACATACCGGGCCTCTGACCCGCCCAGGGAGGCAAGCACACCATTGAAGATCCAGCCCCGTTCATACAGGCCAAGTACGCTGCGTTCGTCGTCCAGGTTAACCCGCTGGTTGAGCTTTTTGCAGATGGCATCCAGCAGCGGCAATTTATCCGGACGGCGGATGGGGCCCGGCCGGCGGCTGGCCGGTATATTGGCGGCACGTCTGGTTGTGGGTCTGTTCATGGCACTCTCCTTACCGTTTTGCGGCTGCAAAACCAGAAAACCCGGCCTCACGGGACCGGGTTCTCATGCGGGAGATTGCATGCCCGGTCGCCTGAAGCTTCCGGGCAGGGCCGAAAGCGTTACCTGAAACTCACCATGCCACGGACAGGCGTGCACGCCTCACTCCGTGTGCTCGTGTGGATGAGATGACTTTGTTTCTTAAAGCCCATCGGGACTCTCCGGCCTGGCTCTGACAAGTATTCGTTCAGGTATCACTATTCAGTAAAAGCCGGCCAGATCGAGGCCAGCATTGGCCAGTGTAGCGTGGACGGTCTGCTTTTAAAATGGGTAGCAGCTCCTGCCCGATACGCATTAACCCTGGCTTCGGCAAACCCCTACAGACTGCGGGCTGCAGGCCGGAGATAATTCTCGCTGTCACGTGTTTTACGTTGTGCAATCCGCAGTGGCGAGTTGGTTACTGTGTGATCTCTCCTTTATTGTCTTGGCGCTCCGGGTCTTCCGCAGCGCCTTTTTTTATCCACGAACAGCGGATCATCTGCCCTGGACAGAGCCGGAACGGTCCTGGTCGGCTGTGGTAACCAGTTGCCAGGTAGCCTGCAGGATGCGGGCATCGTTGGCGGCCCGATGTACCGGCAGTCCCAGTTCGGCGATCACTTTCTGTCGTGCTGGCGTCCAGTGGCGCACCTGGGAGGGGTTCAGAAGGAGGGATATGGATTCCAGCTGGAAGGCTGGCTGCATATCAGCAGCACGGAACAGTCGGTGCAGCCAGAAACTGTCGAACGTCCATGCGTCACAGAATACCTGGCCACTCAGCAGGTCATTGAGGTAGCCCGCAACCTGGTGTACAGCATGGCCTTTCTCCATCAATGCCTGGCGCGGGATGCCATGAATGGCTTCCGCACTTTCAGACCAGTCGTGCCAGAGAACGTGGGGGCGGATCAGCCAACTGTATACCGCGCCGTCCGGCAAGCACACCCCCACCTCGATGGGATAACTGGCAATCAGGTCGAGGCTCGAGGCCTCGAAGTCGATAAAGGCCGGTGTGGAGGCATGGGTCATCGGCAATTCGGTCAGTAGCTGGGCTGTCTGCAAAGTGTAACCGTCCCTGTGGTTTGACGCGAACCCATGCTGGCGGCTGGCTGTTACAATAGGAAGTCTGTGGGCCTGGCTGGCACCGCAGACGCGGTTATGCTGAACGACATCTGGATGAATCACCAGTGTCCGTTCGGCAAGAATGTTCGATTGGCAAGCAGGAGGACCGGTGCCTGAACGTGTTGTTGTGATCTACTCGGGGGGAATGGACTCATTCACCCTGCTTCACCGTGCCCTGTCAGAGGGTCACGAGGTTCATGCCTTGTCCTTCGACTATGGCCAGCGGCATGTCCGTGAGCTGAAATCGGCGTCAGACGTGTGCGAGCAGCTTGGCCTTCCCCACAAGGTAATTGATATCCGCTCCATGAAGGCGGTTATGGCCGGTTCCGCCCTGACCGGCGGTGGTGATGTGCCTGAAGGTCATTACGAGGAAGAGTCCATGAAATCCACTGTGGTGCCAAACCGCAACATGATCCTGCTCTCACTGGCCACCGGCTATGCGGTCACAGTGGAAGCAGATGCGGTCTGGTTCGGTGCCCACGGTGGTGACCATGCCATCTACCCGGATTGCCGCCCGGAGTTCGTTGAAAAAATGGACGCCGTGTGTCGCATTGCCAACTACGAACCGGTCCGCATCGAAGCTCCGTACATCCGCGCCAGCAAGACAGACATCCTGGCGGATGGCCTTGCCATGGGCCTCGATTACAGCCAGACCTGGACATGTTATAACGGGCGCGAAAAGGCCTGTGGTGTCTGTGGCTCGTGTGTGGAGCGCCTGGAAGCGTTTGCGGCCCATGGTGTCACCGATCCGCTGCCATACGAGGCGCGCAACTGATGTATCGGGTCAAGGAAGCCTTTTACACCCTGCAGGGTGAAGGCGCACAGGCTGGTCGAGCCGCTGTTTTCTGCCGTTTCAGCAAGTGTAACCTGTGGAATGGTCGTGAAGCGGATCGGGCCGATGCTGTGTGCAACTTCTGTGATACCGACTTCGTGGGTACCGACGGCCAGAATGGCGGGCAGTTCGAGACGGCAGAGGCCCTGGTGGAACATGTCGCGTCACTCTGGCCCTTTGATATTGCCGAGGGTCGGCAACAGGGTGTCGTGCCCTATGTGGTCTGCACGGGCGGCGAGCCCTTGTTGCAGCTTGATGCGCCCCTGATCGCGGCGTTCCATGACCAGGGGTTCGAGGTGGGTGTGGAAACCAACGGTACCCTGCCGGCACCTTTAGGCATCGATTGGCTGTGCGTGAGTCCCAAGGCGGACGCAAAGGTGGTAATCCGTGAATGTGATGAGCTCAAGCTGGTCTATCCCCAACCCCTGGCTATGCCGGAACGTTTCCTTTCCATCCGGGCCCGGCACTATTTTCTGTCCCCCATGGCATCGCCGGCAATGCCGGAAAGCGGTGCTGATCCGGTCAAGGCAAGTAATACCCGAAAGGCCGTGGATTACTGCCTGCGCCATCCCCGCTGGCGCCTGACCATCCAGATGCACAAGGTCGTTGGTATTGACTGAGCCCTGGCAGCCTGGTGTTACCTGGGGGCAAGGCGCAGGTCGGTAATTACCGGGTTATGGTCTGACGCCCGCCAGATATAGCCCGCAGGCAGTTCAAAGCTGCTGTGTGCGTCGTAGGCCCAGACTCTTGGCTCTTCAGCGTTGACTGCCCAGAGGTGGCTGGCCAGCACAGTCTTCCTCGCCGAGTGGTTGGCCAGGTGATAGTCGAGGGTGCCTTGCCGGCCATGGAAGCGGAATGTCCGGGTATGAAGGCCGTGAAAATCACGAACCAGGTCCTGGTAACCCGATTCGGCCAGGATCCGGAGCGGATCTTCCATGGCGTAGGCGTTGAAATCCCCCGTCAATAACACCGCGGTCTGGTCGGTGATACGGTTTGCTACCCACCGGGCCAGTTCCCGGGCGGCATCGGCCCTGGCCCGGGCAAAGCATGCCTGGCCGTCTCCCGTGGCCTGCTGCATGGGTGGAGCATTGCGGCAGCTCTTGGATTTGAGGTGCACCGCGATAATGGTAAGGGGCTGGCTGCCATCTGGAAGCTCGAACGTCTGCGCCAGCGCGGGCCGATGCCAGTCCGTGAACGCGCCCTGGCTGATCAGCTGGGGCGCTCCCACCGGGCGTGCCCGGTCAGGGCGATAGAGCAGTCCGTTGCGGATTGCATCGCTGTGAGAATCGGTAGAACCTTGCACAAATCGCCAGTGTTCTCCGAGTTGTTCTGTCAGCTGCGCTATGGCGCTTTGCGCTCCGTAACCGTCGTTCTCCAACTCGGATACTGCGAGGATGTCTGCATCCATTGCTGCTATCTGGGCGGTCAGGCGGGCCAGCTGTTGCTGGTAAGCGTCATGGCTTCGTGCGCCACGAGGGGAAGGGTACCCGCCACCCTGGCCGTTGCCATTGAACAGGTTACCCAGGTTAAGTGATGCGACCCTCAGGTTGGCGTTTTCATGCCTCACAGGTGCTGGTGAGCGTGGTTCTGTTGAGTGGAACCCAGGTGGTTCCAGCGGCTGCAGTCGCCAATGTCCGAACCGGTAGTCGAGAATACCCGTCAGGGGGCCAACCCGGTCACCCACCCGCACCGGGTTGTCCGGTGCCAGGTTGCCGGTTGGCCAGGGCACGGGGCGGGGATCCTGGCGTCGCTGACCGTCATCGAGCAGCAATCTCTCCTGCTCCTGTGCGTCAAGGTGGCGTGTCAGCCCGGGCACGGGTGGCTGGAGCTGGGTGGGTACCCACTGCACTTCCGGTGCCAGTACAAGCTCACCGTAACGGGCCAGGTTCCAGGTGTCCGTGACCGCCAGGGGCTGATCAACGTGGACCAGCATGCCTTCAAGAGACTCACGGATGTCGGCGGGCGCCTCACCGGGGTGAAATACGACGGGGGGCGGTAGCCCTGGTGAGCCACAGACGGAAACCGCGTTCACCTGGCTCAGTGAGGTCAGGCCATAGTACTCGCCTGCACGGCCGCGTAATCTGACCCGGTCGCCGGAGCGGCCGCTGCTGACCCGCGTGTGCACGAAGATGGCTTCCGAGGTGACCGGGTTGTCGTCCTGTTCAGTTGGGGCCTGCTGGAGGTAGAAACCCTCAAAGCCGCCGGGTTGGCGGAGGTCGAGGGTAATTATGCCTTCCACCGTCATCGTCTGCCCGGACAGGGGTGTCTTATCCGCCTTTCCCTGGACAGTGGATATGGGTGTAGATGGCGCACCACATGTCAGCGCCTGGACCGGAGTGACGATGGTCAGCATGACCATGACAACAACCGCTTTCTGCATAGACCGTTACCTGGTCAGGCCTTGGCCGTAGCAGGCCGGGAGACGTCAATTATACGGTATCAGCCTGGGTTGCACTTGTCTCCCGACGGTCCGGCGCCTTCATCCACGCCGGCAAGGCGTCGGCATTGGACAGCTCGAGCTGGCAGTTGTCTATATCGCCTTCCCGGCCCCCGGAGGGTAGCCCCAGCATCGGCAGCAACCAGGGCGCCATGGCCTCACGGCAACGTACTTCCAGGGGCGTATCCTCAATGCCATAGTCGGCACAGACCAGGCGACGACTGGCCGCATCCAGTCCCGCTGCCGGTTGTACTTTCAGGCTGATCATCCGGTTCCAGCGCTCATCATGCTCTTCCCGGTGCCGGGACTTGTCTCGGGCGACCCGCACCTGTCCGGTGAGCCGGCTGAGGCGATAGTCACCAAAGCCTTGCCGGCGATCGTTCCAGGCCCGAACATGCCAGCCCTGCCCGGTCATCACCAGGGTGTGGGGCTCCAGTACCAGGGTTTCCCCGTCCGGATTTTCAAGGGTGAGGTAGCGTGCTTCCAGTTTGCGTTTCTGACGACAGGCGGTAATCACCGCGCGGGTAACCTCGGGGCTGGCCTGGCCACAGGGGGCCCGCACCACACAGCTGTCAGGCAGTCCGATATCGAGGTTTTCAAAGCAGTCGCTCAGCGACTGATGCCGGCAAGCAAGCTCGAGGTACTCTTCAGGCTCACCCCGGGTCACTACGGGCTGGAAATCCGGAGCCGGGATGTAGCCTTTCAGATGCCTGTCGTATACCAGGTTGCCGGGTGCCAGTTCCCGCAGATAGGTATTGATGTCCTTTGACGCCTGCTGACGGCCAATGCCGAAGCCGTGGCAGATATGGTTGGTGGTAAGGCGACCTTCCCAAAGTGCAACAATTTCTATCAGGCGGTAACGCAGCAGCAGATCCCAGCGAATGGGCCATTCCGTTTTTTTCATAATGTCGGGCTCTTGGTGATGGCTAACAGAGGTCTGGTCGACAGCGACCGATCCATGATCACCCGACCGATGTTAGCAGTATTACCACAGGTCAGTGTGTTACGGGCGATTAATGTAAAATTTTGTGAAATGCAGTCGTGGCGCGACTTGCAGCGGTGTTTTTCTGTTCAATCCGGAGCCGTTTCGGCAACTGCGTAATGGCTGTTGTCGCTATCGGATGCTTAAATCAAGTTTGCTGTCGTTTAGTCAGCTGAATATTCACCCTGGCGGCCGCTGAGCCCCCTCCAGAACACAATCCCGGAGATTTCCCGATGACCCGAATGGTGGCGTCCCTGTCGGCGCTGATCATCAGTATTATTCTTCTGGTCAGTGGCAACGCCTTCCTGACAACACTGTTGGGTATCCGCCTTAGTATCGAGTCGGTGGAGCCTTCGGTGATCGGCTGGGTGCTGGTCTGTTATTCCGTTGGGTTTGTGCTGGGCACCCTGTATGTGAGCCGCATTATTGCCCGTGTGGGCCATATCCGCGCGTTCGCGGTCTTTGCGGCCCTGGCCGCGGTTACTGCCCTGGTCTATCCACTGTCAGTCACCATGGTGTTATGGGCGCTGCTCCGGGCCCTCTCCGGTTTCAGCATTGCCGGCGTGCTGGTCGTTATCGAAAGCTGGTTCAGTAGCCGGGCCACCAACAGTAACCGGGGAGCGCTGTTCGCGGTCTACCAGATTGTGTTCTACATTGCCGCCGCCGGGGGGCAACTGGTGGTCAACCTGGGTGACCCTGCCAACTTCATGCCTTTCACCCTGGCTGCCATCCTGCTGACGCTGGCACTGATTCCACTGTCGCTGACACGTATGGAAGCGCCTCACATTGAAACGGCGGAGCGAATGTCGTTCTTTACCCTGGCGCGGGAGTCGTTCACCGGGATGGCGGGGGCGCTGACCTGTGGTGTACTGATCGGTGGTTTCTATGCGCTGGGGCCGGTTTACGCCACCATGGCGGGGCTGGACGTATCCCGCACGTCATTTTTCATGGCGGCAGCTATCGTGGCGGCAATGATCCTGGCCTGGCCGTTGGGGCGTATCTGCGACACCTTTGACCGGCGTCGGGTGATGTTTATCGTGGCGGTGGGTGCTGCAGCAACTGCGGTGGCCGTGGCGATAGTCGGCAGTGCCAACCTGATGCTGCTGATGTTGCTGGTGGGCCTTTTTACCGGTCTCTCCGCCACGCTTTATCCCATAGCGGTGGCTATCACCAATGACCGCATGGAATCCCACCGTATCGTCGCCGCCAGTGCCACCTTGCTGCTGAGTTATGGCATAGGCAGCGTAATCGGTCCCGTTGTGATGGCGGAACTGATGGGTGTTCTCGGGCCATCAGGCCTGTTCTGGGGCAGTGCGGGTTTCCTGGTCATGCTTGCGATTGCCACCAGTTACCGTATCAGCCATACCCCCGATGTGCCGGTGGAGGAGCAGGAGCACTTTGTCGCTGCCATGCCCGAAGCCTCGCCTGTGCTGGTGGAAATCGACCCCCGGAACGAGGAGTTTCATGCGTCTCCGGAAGCGGAGGCTGACGAACTGGCACGGGAATCGGCATGACATTGCAAATTACATATTGACCTGGCGCAAACCTGATCAATGTGTAACTTGTGTTCGTCTCAATGATTAGCTTACTATTGCTGAATCTTCAGTAATCAGGACAGAGACATGGACCCGCAAACACTTCGAGACCAGTTTCCATTTGCCGTCGCCCGGGTGACCCGGCGCTGGCGCAAGCTGTTGGATGAGCGCCTGAAGGATCTGGGGGTGACCCAGGCACGCTGGTCCACCATGGTGTACCTGCAACGCGGTGGTGAGGGATTGACCCAGCGGGAGCTGGCTCACCTGATGGCGATCGAGAACCCCACCCTGGTGCGCCTGCTTGACAGCCTGGAGGAGCAGGGTCTTATCGAACGCCGGCCCTGTAAGCGTGATCGACGGGCTCGTCGCCTGTACCTCACCGGTGCTGGTGAGCGCTTCATGAGTGACCTCAATGAGCGAGGCAACCTGCTGCGCGATGAAATGCTCAAGGGCATTGAGGACAAGGACCTGGAAGTTGCGCTGAGCGTCTTCCAACGGGTTATGGAAAACGCCGCAGACCTCAAGAAGTAGCCTTTACTGCCCGGTTGAGTTTTATCGGGTGGATCGCTATGCTTGCTTCTCCTTCAGGGGAGTAGTCTCCGTAACGATATACCGTTGCGGGTGATGGTCAACATAATCGGAGCACATCTCCGTGGCCATCACGTTCTGGTGGTGCTGCGAGAATGCCGGGACCTGGCAGCAGCAGGCGGAACTGACAAGACCTGGGGAACAGCCACTTCCAAGGGCGGAGGGTGGTCGTTCCTCATGTCGTCACGTTCCGCCCCGGACTGCCAATGTTATGGATGCTTTCCTCGCCTCCACACTCTCTGTTTTTATTGCCGAGATCGGCGACAAGACCCAGCTGCTGTCACTTTTCCTGATTACCCGTTTCCATCGTCGTACCCCTGTTATTCTCGGCATACTGATTGCCACCCTGGTGAATCACGGGCTGTCGGCCCTGCTGGGTGCGTGGGTGGCAAGCTGGCTACCGCAGGCTTGGGTGCCCTGGCTGGTGGCGGGCAGTTTCGTGGCGATTGCGCTCTGGTTATTATTTCCGGACAAGGAAGGTGGCGAAGATTCCAAACTGCTTGGGCTGGGGGCCTTTGCGGCCACTACCCTCATGTTCTTCCTGGCGGAGATCGGTGACAAGACGCAGATTGCCACCGTTGTGCTCGCAGCTCGTTACGATGCAACCTTCTGGGTGATCGTGGGCACTACCGTTGGTATGCTGTTGGCCAACGTGCCGGTCATCCTCGCTGGCAAATGGATAATGGAACGAATGCCCATGGCAACGGCCAGGATCGGTGCCAGTATCCTGTTCATGGTATTGGCTGTGATCACCGTGCTGGCGGCATTCAATGGCCTTTAGTATCGATAGTGAACGGAACTCCGCCGAGACGGCGGCGTCCAAGTTAGCAACAAGTCTTGCCCGGCCCGCAACGTGGTGCTGGGTTTCGATCGGGAATACCCAAATGGTTAAAAACCTGAACTCTGGTTTTGCACTGATGATCACTGGCCTGCTGGCCTGGAGCGCTGCCCTTTGCGTTTCGGCCCAGGAAACCCCGCAAACCGGCCAGGCTCGTGGTGGTACGCCACTGGAGAGTCCAGCACAGGCGAACGACAATGCCAGCGAGGAAAACCCCGGCCCGAAGGATAGTCGGAGTCGCTCGCCGGTATGGGTGCTGGAAGGTGATCTCGCAGGGAAGTTACAGATGATGACGACCCGCTACGAGGATACCTTTGCGGAAATAGGCACTCAGCGTAGCCTGGGTTACCTGGAGTTGGTGAAGGCAAATCCTGAAGTAGACCCCTGGCTGCCCGGAGACGGCACCCGCATTACTCTGCCGCGCAAGTACGTGCTTCCGGACTCCCGCCGGGAAGGCATCGTCATCAACCTGGCCGAGTACCGCCTGTATTATTTCCGCGATGGCGGCGTTCAGGTATTCCCGGTCGGGGTAGGGACCGAAGATAACCCCTCTCCCCTGACCGATGCGGAAGTCACCATGGGCCTGGAATCGCCAGCCTGGTACCCGCCGGCGAGTATCCGGGCCGAATACGAAGCCAGCGGTGAATATCTGCCGCGGATGATCCCGCCGGGGCCGGAGAATCCTCTGGGCAGCCACGCCCTGATGTTGAGTGAAGACGGCTATCTGATCCATGGCACCAACAAGGGATTCGGCGTGGGCATGCAGGTCAGCCATGGCTGTTTCCGCATGTATAACGATGATATCTCGCGCTTCGTCAAGGAAGTTCCAAAGGGCACCCCGGTTCAGGTCATTCATCAGCCGGTCAAGGTAGGGCTGCGTAACGGCCAGCTGTGGCTGGAGGTGCACCGTGCCAAGGAAGAGTACCCGGACGATGAAAAAGAGCGTCTCTGGCAACAGGTGAACAAGGTGCTCGAGGCCTATTCCGAAGATAACAAGGGACTTGAGATCCAGCGGCGGGTTGTGGAACAGGCCGTTGATCAGGCAGACGGTGTTCCGCGTATGATTGGAGAGAGGGTGACGCAGCTGGCCAGCCGCGACGATGATTCGGCGGGGCCCACCAAAAGCGTGGGTACCGAACCGGTAGGCCGGTCGTCCGATAACCCCGGCTCTACCTCCCCGCAGCGCTGGTTCTGACGGCGGGAGGCCAGGCCTGGGACAACGCCCCCTGACCCATGAGGGACAGGGGATGCTTATCGAAGGGAGCAGGCCATGGAACGAATTAAAGCCCCGACGGGACGGCATCGATACGGCCTGTGGCTGGGTCTGATGCTGCTTGGCCTTGTATTGAGTGTCGGGCAGTGGGTATTCGCACAGTCCTCCGAAGAGCGGAAAGCCGTCGTCCTGACGATTGACGGTGCGATCGGCCCTGCAACCATGGACTACGTGGTGCGGGGAATTGAGGACGCCGAAGAAAACGGCGCTGCAATCGTGGTATTGCAGCTGGACACCCCTGGCGGGCTGATGGACTCCACCCGTACACTCATCAAGGCGATACTGGCATCCGATGTACCCGTGGCCACCTGGGTGACGCCGGCCGGTGCCCGGGCGGCCAGCGCCGGTACCTACATACTCTACGGCAGCCATATCGCGGCCATGTCCCCGGCCACCAACCTCGGTTCAGCCACGCCAGTGCAGATGGGGGGCATGCCCGGAAGCGAGGAGACCCCCGGTGAGCCCAGCGGTGAATCCAGGACTGGCGAGGAGCAGACAGACGAGTCCCGTTCGGACAAGAACAGCACCGCGATGGAACGCAAGGTCATGGAAGATGCGGTTAGCTACATCCGTGGCCTGGCGGATCGCCACGGACGCAACGGGGACTGGGCCGAGCGGGCGGTACGGGAAGCCGTAAACCTGGGTGCCACAGAGGCGCTCGATCAGAATGTCATCGATGTGGTCGCCACGGACCTGGACGACCTGCTCAGCCAGGTTCACGGGCGTGACGTCGTGATGGCTTCCGGAACCCGTACCCTGGACACCGAAAACCTCGCCATCGTGCGCCAGCAACCTGACTGGCGTACCAGTCTGCTATCGGTGATCACCGATCCCAACGTGGCTTACTTCCTGATGATCATCGGTTTCTACGGCATCATTTTCGAACTGGCAAACCCCGGTAGCCTCTACCCCGGGGTGATTGGTGCCATCTGCCTGGTGCTGGCGCTGTTCGCCTTCCAGGTGCTCTCCGTTAATTACGCTGGCCTGGCGCTGATCCTGCTCGGGCTTGCCTTTATCGTTGGTGAGGCTTTCATGCCCAGCTTCGGGATGTTGGGGGTTGGCGGGATCGTTGCCTTTGTGTTGGGCTCGGTAATCCTGATGGATGGCTCCCACCAAGCAATCTCCTTGCCAGCCGTGGGTGGTACTGCGGCCGTGGCCGGTGGTTTCATACTGTGGACAGTCACCCGGTTTATAGGGTTAAGGCGAAAGGCCCCCGCTGTGGGCACCGAACACATGCCCGAGGAACGCTGCCGGTCTTTGGAAGACTTTTCCCGGGATGGCGACTACTATCGTGGCCATGTCAGGCTTTCCGGCGAACGCTGGAATGCCATCAGTAACGAGGCCATCACCGATGGCCAGTGGGTTCGTGTACAGTCGGTAGAGGGCCTCACTGTGAAGGTGGCCCCGGAGCAACCAGATCATGGCCGTCAGGAGGCATTATGATAGGTGAACTGATTCCGTGGATTGCACCCATTGTGGTGCTATTACTGATTCTTGGCTCTGCTATCCGGATTCTGCCGGAATATGAGCGGGGCGTGGTTTTTTTCCTGGGCCGCTTTCAGGGGGTAAAGGGCCCCGGCTTGATCATTATCATCCCGGGCATCCAACAGATGGTGCGGGTTGATTTGCGGGTTATAACCCTGGATGTCCCCAGCCAGGACGTGATCTCCAAGGACAACGTGACGGTTCGGGTAAATGCAGTGCTCTATTTCCGGGTTGTGGATCCTGAAAAGGCTATCCTGCGGGTGGAGGACTACGGATCGGCGACCAGTCAGCTTTCCCAGACCACGCTGAGGTCGGTGCTGGGCAAGCATGACCTGGACGAGATGCTTTCCGAACGGGACAAGCTCAATTCTGACATCCAGGAAATCATCGATGCCCAGACCGAGGACTGGGGTATCAAGGTGGCCAACGTTGAGATCAAGCACGTGGATCTGAATGAGTCGATGATCCGCGCCATCGCCCGTCAGGCGGAAGCCGAGCGGGAGCGTCGCGCGAAGGTGATCCATGCGGAAGGCGAACTGCAGGCATCCAGGAAGCTGGTTGAAGCCGCCCAGGTGATGTCAGTGGATTCAGGGGCGATGCAGCTGCGTTACCTGCAGACCCTGGCTGACATGAGTACCAGCAACGCATCCACGATTGTGTTCCCGTTACCGATGGACATCATGGAGGCGTTCAGGAAGAAAGCCGGAGAAAGCGCCGGGTCCTCGCAGGATGGACCGAAACCGGAGAACTCGCCCGGGGCAGCCTTGTAACAAGGCTCAAGAGTGTTCAGAGACAAAAAAGGCCGGCAATCGCCGGCCTTTTTCAACGAAGCTATCCGGCCTTACTTCTGGCTGGAACGCTGAAGCATGCGAGCAGCGCGCTCGTTGGCTTCGTCTGCAGCTTGCTTGGCTTCCTTGGCTTCTGCCAGGGCCTGCTCGGCGCGACGCAGGGCAGTGTTGGCCTTGCGGTCAGCGTTGTTGGCAGTGCTCAGGGCGTTGCTTGCAGTCTGCTCAGCAGAGCTTGCAGTTGCATTTGCCTCATCAATGGCAGCCTGGTCAGTAGTGGCACAGCCAGCAGTCAGTGCGGTGGCCAGTGCAAACCCTGCGATCGTCAACTTACGCATGTCTAGAATCCCCTTATTGGTCGTTATACTTCCTGTGGTGCAGAAGTTCTGAATAAATAACATCCTGTTAAATCGGGTCCGACGGCTTACCGCCGGATTCAATGACAGTGTAAAACACTCCCGATAAAAATGTTAACTCGGGATACGTAAAAATTCTTAGGTAATTACATAAACGTAAGTCTGTTGTCAGGAACTTTTTGAATATCTGGGTTTTTCGGCCGATTTCAGGGCAGAATCCGGATGGGCGTGCCCACCTCTACCAGTTGCCAGATCTCATCCATTTCTTCGTTGTTGACCGCGATGCAGCCATCGGTCCAGTCCAGCCCCTTATAGGCGAAGGCCATATCGCCCACGTCATTGGGCAGGCCGTGGATCATGATGTTGCCGCCGGGGCGCAGGCCCCAGGCTTCGGCCAGTTTCCGGTCCCTGGGACTGGGATAGGAAACACGGATCGACTTATAGAAGTCGCTGTTGGGATTGCGGAAGTCGAGGGTGTAGTCGCCTTCGGGTGTCCGGCTGTCGCCCTCGTAGAGCTTGTGGCCTTCCGGCGTCTTGCCGAGGGAAATCCGGTAGTCGCGAACCACCCGCTCGCCGGACAGCAGGTACAGGCGCCGCTCTGCCTTTCGTACTACGACTTCACTGACCGTGCCGATCTTGCTGATGGCCGGTTGGGGCTCTGCCATGGCCAGCGTCCGTAATTCCGCCCCCTGGGTCGTTGTGGCAAGCAGTGCCAGTGTAGCGAGCAACGCTGTTGTCAGGTAGCTGCGCAACATAGTCAGTGTATCCATCATGGTCCGTCAGGTGTTGATTGAAATGATCATAATTTCGCCACTTTATAGCACATTGTTGAGGTTACGCGTAGGTAACATTTGTGGGCATATGTCACAGAAGGTTTCAATGACCCGCAGTCTATTTCCCGGTTCAGGAGTCGGTCATCTTCAGGCCCACCTTGGTGACCCGGTCTGACTCAGTTGCCCGGGCGACCAGTACGACCGGCCCCAGGGTGACCTTGTCACCGACAACAGGGTGGCCCTTGGTGCGCTTTGCAAAACACTCTGCGAGGGAGAGTTCCGGGGGCAGCTCGTCGAATTCAATACCATAGACCTGCTCCACATCCCCCAACAGGGCATCACCATTGAGTACGAAGTCGCCGAAGAAGGCGCGTTCAGCAAGGTGACGCGGCGCCTGCTTGCCCGACAGGGATTTGCCCAGTTCCGACAGGGCGCCGGACACAGCGAATACGGCGACCACGTCACCTTTCGAGATAACCAGGTCGGGGCTCGGGGCGAGGCACTGTCGGTTGCGGAAGACGCCAGCAATCGAGGTGTTGTCAGGCAGCTGTAGTTGCCCCAGGGGGCGGGGGTCGTCCCAGCGATCCCCGCGTAACGGGAACAACATCAGCTCATGGTCGCCGGCGGCGGGGACATCCAGGGGCAGGCGGCGATAGGGCTCGCCAGTGGCCGGTACTTCCAGTTTGAGTTTGCGGGCCAGGGGTGCGAGCGAGCTGCCCTGAACCACCAGTGATACCAGCACAATGAAGAACGCAAAATGGAAGATGTCACGGGCTTCGGGCAGTCCCGCCATGATCGGGAACAGGGCCAGCACGATGGGCACTGCTCCCCGCAGACCGACCCAGCTTATATACAGCAGTTCGCGCCGGTTAAAGCCGAAAGGCCACAGGGTACTGAAAACAGCCAGCGGGCGGATCACGAAGATCAGCGCGAGGGCGAGGATCAGGCCGCCGCCGACCAGCGGCAACAGGTCCGACGGACTCACCAGCAGGCCCAGCATCAGGAACAGGCATAGCTGTGCCAGCCATGCCAGGCCATCATGAACCTGCAGGATCATGGGCATCATACGCACCGGCCGGTTGCCGATAATGACTCCGGCGAGGTAGATCGCGAGGAAGCCACTGCCACCGAGGATATTGGTGCCGGCAAAGACGCACAGGCCTGCGGCACCCACCATGAGCGGGTAAAGTGCTGCGGTCAGGCGGACCCGGTTGGCCATTTCGACAACCAGGAATCCGCCCAGGGTGCCAATGACGGCGCCAATACCGAACTGGCTGACCAGCATTGTGAGTCCGTCCGTCAGGGAAGAGGCACCCCCGGCGCTGAGCATGCTGACCAGCATCAGGGTCAGGAAGATGGCCATGGGGTCGTTGCTGCCGGACTCGATCTCCAGCGTGGCGCTGACACGCTCGTTCAGATGAAGCCCATGGCCCTGTAGCAGGGAAAATACGGCAGCCGCGTCGGTGGAGGAGATGATGGCACCGATCAGCAGCGCGACCATCCAGTGCAGGTCGAAAACCAGCCAGGCACAGAGGCCGGCCAGCACGGCGGTTATGAGGACACCCACCGTCGCCAGCAGCATAGCCGGCTTGAGGCCCACCCGAAAGGTTTCGGCCCGGGTACGCATACCGCCATCCAGGAGGATGACGGCCAGCGCCAGGTTGCCGATGACAAAGGCCAGCTCAAAGTCATCGAAGCGGATACCACCGGCGCCGTCCTCGCCCATCAGCATCCCCACCCCGAGAAAGATCAGCAGCACCGGCACGCCCACCCGACTGGAAAGCGGGCTGAGCAGTATGCTCATTACGAGCATGGCGGCGCCGATCAATATGAGGTAGGGATCCATGCACTCTCCGTTCAGGTTATACGATCAATAACAGCTGTCCCGAAAACCCCGGGTACCTTTCGCGTCACAACAGGTGCCACAGGGATGAATGCCGGTGGGTATTGCCTGTTTTCACATGCAGGCCTATATTGAGGCCAACGCGGGTGTAGCTCAATGGTAGAGCAGAAGCTTCCCAAGCTTAAGACGAGGGTTCGATTCCCTTCACCCGCTCCAGAATTTCACACACCCCACCTGGTCGGACCTTCTCTTAAACTGGTGTAGCACTGGTTGGAAATCAGTGCAGCTTCAACCTCGGCTGCATGGCCCGGCTGACCCGGTCCATGGCCCATATGATGGCAGTACGGACTGGCCCGTGCAGGGCGTTCTGGTGCATCCGGTAGAGAGACGCATAGAACAGCCGGGCTACCTTGCCTTCCACGTACATGGAACGCCCGGAGAGATTGCCCATCAGGTTGCCCACCGTGGTGTAGCGGCTGAAGTTAATCAGTGAGCCATGGTCGTGGTAGACAAACGGTACTGGCTCGCCACCTTCCAGGCGATGACGCAGTGTCTTGAACAGGGTGTCGGCCTGCTGGTGGGCGGCCTGGGCCCGAGGTGGTACCGGTCGGTCCGAACCTGGTTGCGGGCAGGCCGCGCAGTCGCCAAAGGCAAAGATATCCGGGTCGGTGACGGACTGCAGGGTCTGCTTGACGGCGACCTGGTTACCCCGGGTCGTTTCCACGTCCAGCCTGCCCAGCCATTCCGGTGCCTTGATGCCAGCAGCCCAGATGGTCATTTCGGAAGGGATTTCAGTGCCATCTTTCATTACCACCACATTCTTCCGTACTTCTGCTACCGGCTGGCCAGTGAGCACCTGTACATCCTGATTCTGCAGTTCACGGGTGGCAGCCAGTGAAAGCCGGGCGGGTAGCGCAGGCAGGATGCGGTCCGCGGCTTCGATAACCGACACACGGATATCTTCGGGGCTGAGATGGTTCATGCCATAGACCGGTAATTCACGGGATGCAAGGCGCAGCTCGGCGGCGAGCTCCACACCAGTAGCCCCGGCGCCGATGATGGTGATGGGCAACTGGTGGTCATGGCCCTCCTTCGCATAGTGGTTCTTGCGCAGGAAGGCGTTAAGCATCAGGTTATGGAAGCGCCGGGCCTGGGGCAGGCTGTCCAGGAACAGGCAGTGGTCCTGGGCGCCGGGGGTGCCGAAGTCATTTGCCGTACTGCCCACGGCAAGCACCAGGGTGTCGTACCGGATGTGACGCTCCGGCACGACTTCATTGCCTTCGCTGTCATGGAACGGCGCAATGACGATACGGTGATCCTGCCGGTCCAGGCCAGTCATGCGGCCCAGCTGGAACTCGTAGTGGTGTTTGCGGGCATGGGCCCGGTAGTTGATCTCGTTGGCACTGGCATCCAGCGAGCCGGAAGCGACTTCGTGCAGCAGGGGTTTCCAGACATGGGTCAGACCGGCGTCCACCAGGGTGATACGGGCCTTGCCCTTGCGCCCGAGCCTGTTGCCCAGGCGGGTAACCAGTTCCAGGCCGCCGGCACCACCGCCAACCACCACGATATGGTGTTTGTGTTCCATAGAAAGTGTTCCTGTAAGTGAGGACAGGCAGGAGTCCTTCCGTTACCCGGGCGGGTAACCGGTAGCAGGACGCCTGCCTCTCATCACTGGCAGGCAGTTAGTCTGATTTAGGGGCTCTTTGGAGCCAGTGGAGCTTGCTGCCGGGCCGTTGTTTAGCAGGCCCGGCGTATCTCTCTATTTGTCAGGGCAGGTCGGTAACTGCGCCGGTGGAAGCGGAACTGACGGTGCGGGCATACTTGGCCAGCACCCCACGGGTCACCCTGGGGGCCGGGGGCTGCCACGCCTTGCGGCGTCTCTCCATTTCTTCCTCAGACACAGCCAGTTCTATGGTGTTACTCACGGCGTCGATGGTAATGGTATCACCGTTCTCCACCAGCGCGATGGGACCGCCCTCGGCGGCTTCCGGCGTGATGTGACCCACGACAAAACCGTGGCTGCCACCGGAGAAGCGGCCGTCGGTGATCAGTGCCACGTCACTGCCCAGGCCACGGCCCATGATGGCAGAGGTGGGGCTGAGCATCTCCCGCATACCGGGGCCGCCCTTTGGTCCCTCGTAACGGATGACCAGCACATCACCAGCGACCACTGAGCCGTCCAGGATACGTTCCTGGGCCTCTTCCTCCGAGTGGAACACCTTGGCTGTGCCGGTGAAGTGAGTGCCTTCCTTGCCGGTAATCTTGGCGACCGAACCCGTTGGGGCCAGGTTGCCGAAGAGAATCCGCAAATGGCTGTCCGCCTTGATGGGGTTTTCGAAGGCATGGATGATGTCCTGGCCTTCCGGGTAGGGATCCACGCCGGCCAGGTTCTCGGCCAGGGTCTTGCCGGTCACTGTCAGGCAGTCGCCGTGCAGCAGGCCCCGGTCCAGCAGCATCTTCATCAGCGGCTGGATACCGCCAATGGCGACCAGCTCTGACATCATGTAGTGACCAGACGGCCGCAAGTCTGCCAGTACCGGCACCTTTTTACCGATTTGCACGAAATCGTCCAGGCTCAGCTCCACGCCAATGGTGCTGGCCATGCCCAGCAGGTGCAGCACCGCATTGGTGGACCCCCCCAGGGCGATGACCACGGTAATGGCGTTCTCGAAGGCTTTGCGGGTCATGATGTCGGAGGGTTTGATGTCTCCCTCCAGCAACTTCAGCACCGCGGCCCCCGCCGCTTCGCAATCCGCCAGCTTGGTGTCAGACACCGCATTCTGGGCAGAGCTGCCCGGCAGGCTCATGCCCATGGCCTCGATAGCTGAGGCCATGGTGTTGGCGGTATACATGCCACCGCAGGAGCCGGGACCCGGGATGGCGGTTTCCTCGATCTGTTTTACTTCGATCAGGTCCATGTTGCCCTGCGCATGGGCGCCCACCGCCTCGAATACGGAGATGATGTCGGTGTGATTCTCCCCGGGCTGGATGGTGCCGCCGTAGACGAATACCGACGGCCTATCCAGACGCGCCAGGCCCATCATGCAGCCGGGCATGTTCTTGTCGCAGCCGCCGATGGCCACCAACCCGTCAAAGCCCTCGCAGCCGGCCACGGTTTCGATGGAGTCGGCGATGACCTCCCGGGACACCAGGGAATACTTCATACCCTCGGTGCCGTTGGCGATGCCGTCAGAAACCGTGATGGTATTGAAAATCAAACTTTTGCCACCGGCCTGGTCGGCGCCCTTGGCGGCTTCCCGCGCGAGGCCGTCGATGTGCATGTTGCAGGGGGTGAGGTTGCTCCAGGTGGAGGCAATGCCTACCTGTGGCTTGCGGAAATCCTCGTCGGTAAAGCCCACCGCCCGCAGCATGGCGCGGCTGGCGGACTTGCCCAGGCCATCAACCACCGGGGCAGAGTGGCGACGTCGCTTGTCGTCGGTCATGGTCTCTCTCCTGAAACGTGGTGTCCCAAGAGGTTAGTGCGTGGTGGGGTGCTGCGTAAAGGCGCCCAGGGCGGTAATGATGTCTTCGGTCAGGTTTTTAACGCTGCCTGTGTCGATGTCCCGCTGGGCCAGCGAGCGTAACCCCATGATCTGGGCCTGGACCAGCCGGGCGAGCCGGCGGCTGTCTACGCCCGGTTTCAGCTCACCTTGCTCCCGTGCCCGTTCGAACAGTTCGGCCAGGTAGTCTTCGACTTCCCGGAGGCGTCGGTTAACGAGGTCCCGAAGTTCCGGCTGGTCGGAAGTCACTTCCAGGAGGGTCTTCACGACCAGGCAGGCCCTTGCGGGAGAATCCGGGGCGGTAATCTGCTCTGTGAGGGATCTCAGGTAAGTGAAGATGCCCTCCATGATGGTTGGCGACTCTTCCAGTGCTCTGCCCATGGAGTTGGACATGCGCCCTGTATACACCGCCAACGCTTCCCGGAACAGACCATCCTTGTTGCCAAAGGTGGCATACAGGCTGCCGGGCCGCATATCTAGCGCCTGCTCGATCTGTTTCATTGAGGCACCGCCGTAGCCCCGCTCCCAGAACAGTCTAACGGCATCATCCAGGGCTTTTTCCCGGTCATACTTGGCGATTCTTGGCATGGAATAACATCCGCCGGTCAGAATTTGTGCGATTATAACTTGAATAGTCACTCAAATATAGTTAGGGTGAGGTTGAAATTGAGCGATTATTCAAAAACGGAGGTTCCTATGACTGACTTTGCCTTGCACGATGTCGACTCTGCCCCCGAAGGCGCCAAACCCCTGCTGGAAGGCTCAAAAAAGAACATGGGCATGATTCCCAGCCTGCACGCGGTGATGGCGGAAGCACCGGGCCTGCTCGAGGGCTACCAGACCCTCTACGGCCTGTTTACCAGCACCAGCTTCAATGCCAACGAACAGACGGTGGTCTGGCAGACCATCAATGTGGAGAACGAGTGCCATTACTGCGTTCCCGCCCACACCGGCATCGCCAACATGATGAAAGTGCCGGAAGAGATCACAGAAGCCCTGCGTAACGAAACGCCACTGTCGGATGAAAAGCTGGAAGCGCTGCGCAACTTTACCCTGGCGGTTGTCCGCAAGCGCGGTAACGTCACGAAGGATGATTTGCAGGCCTTCTATCTATGATGCCGGCTACGGGCAACAGCAGGTGCTGGAAGTGATCCTCGGTGTGGCCCAGAAGACCATGAGTAACTATGTCAACCACATTGCCGAGACGCCCATCGACGAGCCATTCAAAAAGTTTGAGTGGAAGAAAAATTCCTGATGCTGCTGTAATCCTGGGGCTCCCTGAGCGTCCAAAAAATGGGGAGTGATCCTCGATTGATGACTCAGGGTTGCAAGCTCTCTGACTCAGGGTACTAAACCCCTTCGGGCGCGTTGCGGTATAGTAGCGCGCCTTTTTTATTTCCCCCGGAGCGGTGTCCATCTTGAAACCCCTGCAACGCCAGACCCTGCTGATCCGATTGCTGGCCATTGCCGGGCTGACCGTGTTGATGGCGGGAATCTGGGTTGTGCTTCAGGCGTTGGGGGCACCAGCTTCCCTCTCTCCATCAGGCCTGTCCTCCTGGTTGCAGGGTGAAGGCCACTGGGGACCATTGTTGCTGGTTCTGCTGATGGTACTGGCTGTCGTAGTGGGCCCCATCCCTACCTTGCCAGTCAGCGCAGCTTCGGGGCTGGCCTTTGGCATGCTTCAGGGAACCCTGATTGCAGTGACGGGCGCGTCGCTGGGCGCCATGGTGGCCTTCTGGAGCAGTCGTATCCTCGCCAGGGACTACTTCCGGCGCAAGCTGTCGAATCACCCTGTCTTTGCTTCTGACGCACCGCAGCGATCACTTTTCTGGGGCATTCTGTTTACGCGGCTGGTGCCGTTATTTTCGTTTGCGCTGATCAGCTATGCTGCCGGGCTTACCTCCGTCACAGCCTTGCGATTCCTGCTGGCGTCAGTGATTGGCATGATGCCCATGACCTTTGTATTCGCCGGACTGGGACACACCCTGGAGGTTCATCCGGTATGGACTGTCCTGGCGGCGGGGGTGCTATTGCTGGCGATGGCGCTGACCCCCTTGTTGTGGCGCCGGCGCAGTCACTCCGGGCCTTCCCGCTGACCTGCATCAGGGTTCGCTGATCTGGACAAGTCCGCCACGCAACTGCTAAAACCGGGGAGTATTTGTGACAGCCAACAGGAGCAAACCATGAAGGTTCAGTTTAACGGCATTACCGAGGGCCAGCCGGTCCCGGAGAAGTTTGCGTTTGGTGTGTACAGCGAAGAAGACCACATGAGCTTCGGTCCCAACCGCAACCCGGAAGTCACCTGGCAGGACGCGCCTGAAGGTACAAAGAGCTTTGCCGTGGTGATGTTTGATTCCGACGTTCCCAGCGTGGCAGACGACGTCAACCAGGAAGGCAAGACAGTCTCGAAAGACATTCCCCGGGTGGATTTCTTCCACTGGCTGCTGGTGGATATTCCCGCTACCACCAGCTGTATTCCCGAAGGCGAGGACAGCGATGGCGTCAGCCCCAAGGGCAAGCAGGCGGGCCCTGGCCCCATTGGCATCCGCGGCGTCAACAATTTCACCCAGTTCCTGGCCGGTAACCCGGACATGGCTGGCACCTACGGTGGCTATGACGGCCCCTGCCCGCCCTGGAACGACGAGTTGGTGCACCACTATCACTACGAGGTCTATGCCCTGGATGTGGAAACCCTCGGCCTGGACGGCGAGTTCGATGGTGAGGCTGTCCGCAAGGCGATGGAAGGACACGTACTGGCCAGCGAGCGGGTTACGGCCACTTACACACTGAATCCGGATCTTCGCTGATCGGTTTTTCCTTCCTGCGGAAAAGCCCTGCTCTCTCCGGACCTGTGTACGAATGTATGCAAAGAGTCCGGGGAGACAACCTCAAGCTCAGCCTTTCAATGCCTCATCGATTGAGCTTTCCAGTCGCCGCAGATACTCCTCGTCGAGGTGGTAGTCCGAGTGGCCTTTCATCAGCTGAGCGCTCTCACGCAGGTTGCCGATGAAGGATCGACAGTGCCTGCACATCAGCAAATGCATTTTCACAGAGAAGTTGTCCGCCGTACTTAGTTGCCCGTCAATGTAGTCACTGCCAATCCTGGCAAGATCTCGACACATCAGCATTCGCCGGTCTCCTGGAAGTCTTCCACCATCAGGTAAATTTTCTGGCGGGCACGGTGCACCAGTACCCTGAGGTTAGACGCACTGATGTCCAGAATATTACAGACAACCTCTGCCTTGTGCTGATGGGCTTCGTAAAGCATAACGGCAGAGCGTTGTTGTTCAGGCAGGGCGGACAGGTGTTTGTCGAGGCAGTCATTCAGCGCACCGTTTTCCATAAGCAACTCAGCATGCTCCTCAAGCCGCAGCCTGGGAGGGGTGGCCCACCGACCTCCCGATTCAAAGCGGCTGGCAATTCCCGGTTCCAGCGCTTCTCCAAATTCGCTGGATACCTCGCGATTGGCAGTACGAAGGCGGTTCTTGCAACGGTTGGCAACGATCCGGTGAAGCCAGGTTTTCAGACCAGAGCGGCCTTCGAACTTCTTGACGGCTTCTACCACATTGACCCAGGTTTCCTGTACCACATCCTCGGCACTGGATGGGTCCAGGTAGTAACGGGCAACAGCCAGCATACCGGGAGAAAACTCCCTGACAGCCTGGTGAAAGGCCTGCTGATCACCCGCCTGGAGGGCGGAGACGAGGTTGCTGTCGTCAGTGATTCTTTCCGTTGGCAATGCCATAACGCGTCTCCGTCACCTGTTCCCGTCAAGTCACTCCAGTCTCTGGGACGGCCTTTTAAGCTCCTGGTTCCCGATTAGCTGAGCAATTGCTCAACTTCTGGCACTTCATGACCCTGGTTCCGGAAATGCGAAAAGTCGGGATAATTTGTTGAACTTGTTCAGAAAAACGCGCGATCATCTGATGTAACGAACGCCTGGCTGGCGTGCCCAAAAGTGACGCGCATCTCGGAATCGTCGCTACCAACAACAAGAAGAGCCGGAACAATGTTCAACTGGATTTCCAGGGCCCTCGCCCACTACCTGTCCAAGCCTGTGGCAGACTTTTCCGTCAGAACCTCAACCTGGGAAGCGCTGGTGGCCACCATCAGGCCTGGAGACGTGTTGCTGGTGGAAGGTAACACGCGGGTCAGCGTGGCTATCAAGTACCTGACCCAGTCCACCTGGTCGCATGCCGCCCTGTACCTGGGAGATTCGGCAGGACTGGGCCACAACGATAACGGTGAGGCCAATACCCTGGTGGAAGCGGACCTTGAGGACGGTATCCGGGCCCTGCCACTGTCTTTTTACCGGCACAGCCATACCCGAATCTGTCGTCCGGTTGATCTGGGGCCCGACGATCTCGACGCGTTGACGAGGTATTCCCGTGAAAGACTTGGTCATCAGTATGACCTGAAGAATATTGTGGACCTTGCCCGATACCTGTTGCCAACACCGCCGGTGCCCGTCCGGTACCGGCGAAGAATGCTGGCGCTGGGCAGTGGTGACCCCACCCGGGCGATCTGTTCATCCTTTATCGCCGAGGGATTTCAGCGTATCCCGTACCCCATTCTGCCAGAAGTGATCCCCTTGCCCTCTGATGATCCCCTGTGCCGGGAGTGTGAGCGGGAGCTGTACCGGATTCGTCACCATTCGCTGTTCGCGCCAAGGGACTTCGATGCCTCGCCCTATTTCGAGGTCATCAAGCCCACTATTGCACAGGGGTTCGATTACCGGGCCCTGGCATGGATGCCATCCTCCGATAAGGGCGCTGGCTCGGTGAGACCGAACTGGCTCTGAAGCAGAAGAACCTGGGCTTTCGGCCTGGGGACAGGATTCTGGATGTGGGCTGCGGCAGCAGCAGTTTTATGTTGATCGCCAGGAACAAGGTCCCGCCCGGCTATGACTCACCTGCTCCCGCAGCCGCGGATACCGGCGCCATTCGCATATTCATCCGTAGCCAGACAGTTGCCAGAACTACCAGGGCTATGGGGGCCAGCATCATCAGGTTGAGTGTCTCCCAGCCCAGGTGGTGCAACAGTGACCCGGACATTAGTGAGCCAATGGCCACCAGTACGAAGATGGCCAGGTCATTGACCCCCTGTACCTTGCCTCGCTCGGCCTCCGCGTGGACGGTCGAAAGCAGTGTACTGCCACCGATGAACAGAAAGTTCCAGCCAACACCGAGCAACACCAGTGCGAACCAGAAGTGGGCCAGGCTTGCGCCCAGCGTAGCGATCAACACGGTGCTTACCAGAAGCAGGCAGCCGGTGAGCAGGATACGACCTACCCCGAACCGGGCAATCAGGCCACCTGTAAAGAACGAGGGTACATACATGCCCAGTACGTGCCACTGCATGATCATGGCCACCTGTGCCATCTCAAAGCCGCGACTGCGCATGGCCAGCGGTGTGGCTGTCATCACCAGGATCATGATGGCGTAGCCCACGGCACCCGCGATCACCGCCACCTGAAACCGTGGTTGCATTGCGATGGCCGACATGGGACGAGTGGTTTCTCCGGGTTGGGGTTCGCCCGCGGGAGGAACCTTCAGCTGACTCAGCAAACCCATGGCGAGAAGGGCCAGGATGGCGATGATCAGATAGGGGCCACCGGAGGGCACGGCTTCGATGAGCCCGGTCGCCATGCTGGCGTTCCAGGGGCCCAGAAAGGCGGCGGCCACACCGCCGGCCAGCACAAAGGAAATGGCCCGGCTACGGAAGGCCGGGCTGGCAACGTCCACCGCCGCGAAGCGGTAATACATGGCAAATCCCTGGTAAAGGCCCAGCAGAACGCTGGCGAGGCAGAACAGCCAGAAGGATTCCATCGCAATGGCCGTAAAGCTCAGTAGGCCACCGGCAGCGCCGCCAATGCTGGCACCGGTCATGAACCCGCGACGACGACCGACCCGCTTCATGTACAGGGAGGCCGGCAACGTAGACACCACCGTGCCCAGCATCATGATGGCAATGGGCAGCGTTGCCAGCCCGGGGTCGGGGCTAAGCTGCTGCCCCACGACGCCGCTGAGGGTCATGACCGTTATGGCAGCCACCATGAAAAAGGTCTGACTGACCACCAGGATGGCGACGTTGCGTTTTTCGAGGTGATAAGGGGCCATCTGAAAGTTTCTCCACGAGTGAGCCGGGCGCGCGTAAATGTACCATACCGCAAGCCTTGCTATTGCCAACATTCTAATAAACGTTAGAATAAAATAATATGCCGGTCTGCCAAGTCCGGCCCAGGTTTGGGTACCCCTGGAAACTCTGGAGAGAAAAGAACGATGACCATCAGAGAGGATCTGCTCGACACCCTCGCCCAGGTTGGCAAAGCGCTGGGCAATGGCCACCGGCTTGCCTTGCTGGAGCGACTGGCGCAAGGGGAGGCGGCAGTCGAAACCCTGGCTGAAACTGCCGGGCTGACGGTAGGCAATGCTTCCGCGCACCTGCAGCATCTGCGCAGGGCGGGCCTGGTGACCGCAAGGCGGGCCGGTAAGCAAATGATCTACCGCCTGACAGACCAGCGAACCGTCACCCTGCTGAGCCTGATGCGGGACGTGGCGGAAACCAATCTGGCGGAAATGGAGCGTCTGGTCAGCCGGCTGTTTGCCGACGACAACCCCGATGGCGCCCTGGAGGCCATCTCGCGGGGAGAACTCTTGTCAGGGCTCCGGCACGGCTCTGTTGCACTGCTGGATGTGCGACCGGAAGACGAGTTCGAGTCAGGGCACCTGCCCGACGCCATCAATATTCCACTGGAACAACTGGAAGCCATGCTCGACGAATTGCCCAAGGACCGGGAAATCGTCGCCTACTGTCGGGGTCCCTACTGCGTGCTGTCCCACGAGGCGGTCAAGAAATTGCGGGCGCTGGGCTATCAGGTGCGGCGTTTTGACGAAGGCTTTCCCGAGTGGAAAGCCGCCGGCTTGCCGGTCCAATAAGGCGAGGCACTGCCATGACCGAAACCCTGCTTGCCCATGAACCGGTGATCCGGTTTGGCTTTTTCCTGTCGGTGCTGGTCACCATGGCCCTGTGGGAGGTTTTTGCGGCTCGCCGCCCCCAGGCGGTTGGCCGCCGGACACGGTGGCCGGCCAACCTGATGATCGTGGTGCTGGATACGCTGGCGGTTAGGGTGCTGTTCCCGGTGGCCGCCGTTGGCGCTGCGCTGATGGCGTCAGAAAATGGCTGGGGTTTGCTGAACCTGGTGGCCTTGCCTGCCTGGGTTTCTGTGGTGCTCGCGGTACTGATGCTCGACGCCGCCATCTACTTCCAGCACCGTGTATTTCATGCGGTGCCCTGGCTATGGCGCCTGCACCGGATGCATCACGCGGACCTGGAATTTGATGTCACCACAGCCCTGCGTTTTCACCCGGTTGAGATTGTGCTGTCGATGATGATCAAGGTGGCCATCGTCGTTCTGCTGGGTGCCCCTGTGCTGGCCGTCCTGATCTTCGAGGTTCTGCTCAACGCCACGGCCATGTTCAACCACGGTAATGTCCGGTTACCCCTGTGGCTCGACAAGTGGTTGCGGCTGATCATCGTCACACCGGACATGCACCGGGTCCACCATTCAATCATCCGCCGGGAAACCGACAGTAACTTCGGCTTCAACCTGCCCTGGTGGGACCGGCTGTTCGGCACCTACCGGGACCAGCCGGAAAAAGGCCATCTTGGCATGACCATCGGTATTGAGGACTTTCGCACCAGGCGGGATCTGAGGCTGGATCAGATGTTGATCCAGCCGCTGAGAAACAGTGTACTGTCTAGTGGTAGCAAGGTGATGTCGAACGGAATGGTTAGTTCCGGGAAGGTCGAATGAAACCAGTATTGCTATCCAGCAGGATCCGGTTTTTCGCGGGAGAGGGCCATGAAACAGCGTATGCCGGCCGGCAGATCAACGGCCTTTATCAATGCCCTTGCCGGGGGCTGGGTTGCCGATGCAGCGAGTCTGGGCCTGCACTGGCTGTATGACAGCGATCGCATTTGGGAGGTTGGTGGCGAACGCCCGGAGTTCCTGCCTCCGAAGCTTGACTACTTCCGTGGCAGCTTTGGTTATTTCGCCCATGAAGGGAAAAAGGCCGGCGATATCAGCCACTATGGTGCCGCGACTGGCGTGCTTACCGACAGCCTGCTGGCCTGTGAAGGGCGCCTGGATATTCGTGACTATCAGCGTCGGTTCCGGGCTTTCTTCGGCCCGGGCGGCCAGTGGCAGGGTTATATCGACAACCCTACCCGTGTGACGCTGAGTAACCTGGATACCATTGAGCGCAAGGCCATTGAACAGGCCCGGGCCACCACGACTGCCAGTCTCACGGATCAGCAAAAACGTATACTGGTCCAGAAAGTGCTGCCCTACACGAGTCGCCTCAGTGGCGAACAGTTGGCAGGGCCAGTCCGAAAGGCCATTGACCTGACCTATCACGAGCCCGAGGTCCAGGAAGCAGGCGTCCACCTGGCCCAGGCCATTGATCGTTACCTGTTGCCGGAAAGTGGTGCCGATGACATGCAGTTGCCGGCTGTCTCCAAGCTGCCACCGCTGGTGGCCTGTTATTGCGGTCTTGATGACCTTCTGGAGAAGACAGAAGCGGCTGTGCGGGTGACCAACCATAACGATGAGGCCGTTGCCTGGGCAAGATGCGCAGCAAGACTCCTTGAGGGCCTTTTCCAGGGTAAGCCGATGTCAGCAGCACTGGATGCAGCGGCCTTTGAAGCCCCACACCAGGATGACCTCGCGACGGCACGCACCGGTGACCGGCTGGACCCCACAGGTGCAGGTGGCACCTTTGGCCGCACCTGCTACCTGAATGAGGCAATGCCGGTGATCTTCCATATCCTGGCGCACGCCGGCAGCTTTTCCGAGGCCGTGCGCGCCAACATTCACTGTGGCGGTGACTCCTGTGGTCGAGCCTGGATCATTGGTCCAGCGATGGCAGCGATATACGGCGTTGGCGGGGAGCGGGGAATTCCGCTGAGCTGGCTGGCCCGTGTTACCGATGCCCCTGCTATCCTTGCTGATATTGAAGCGCTGACGTCCCTGTCCTGAAAGCGATTACTCCCGGGTTGACGGACAGGGCGCACCACAGGGTGCGCAGGCGGAGTCGTCCCGCTGGCTAAGGGCGGTCTGCACATTGCCCTGCCCGGAATTGAAGGCAAAGGTCGGGCTGCGCAGATGATCTGCCAGGATCA
This sequence comes from Marinobacter sp. AN1, assembly GCF_026013985.1. Classification (NCBI taxonomy): domain Bacteria; kingdom Pseudomonadati; phylum Pseudomonadota; class Gammaproteobacteria; order Pseudomonadales; family Marinobacteraceae; genus Marinobacter; species Marinobacter sp. AN1. The sequence continues at coordinate 152,284 of NZ_CP110342.1, forward strand.
GCGCCAGGATGATGCCCAGCGCGATCAGGATACGGGTACGGTTGTAGGCGCGTTCCATGATTCAGTTCCCCCGTATCAGTTTGGCAGCCGGAACCAGGGCCGCAAGCGGATGCCAATCAGCGAGCCGGCAAAGGCGCAGGCGAACCAGATCCAGGCGTGCAGGCTGGCAGAGGCAATGCCGGAGAACAGGGCGCCGATATTGCAGCCGAAGCCCAGCCGGGCGCCGTAGCCCAGCAACAGGCCGCCCACTACCGCCGCCAGGAACTGGCGACCTTCCGGCCGGTTGCGGCTGGCCTCGTTGAAGCGGTTGGCCAGGCCGGCCGCCAGCATGGCACCGAGCAGCAGGCCGATGTTCATCACTGAGGGGATGTTGGTGAGTACCGAATCTTTCAGGGCCATGGCCGGGTAATCCCAGGTCCAGAACTCAAACTGGGACATGTTCACACCAACCACTTCCAGGGCCTTGGCGCCCCAGACGTTGAAGGCGAAGGTGACACTCCACGGGGCGCCGCCAATAGCCAGGGTCAGGGCGTTACCGGCTGCCAGGATCAGGATGGCCCAGGTGAACGGCCAGCGGCCGCTGACCAGGGTTCTCAGGGGACCGTGAGACTGCCCTTTCCACAGCAATTCATCCCGCTCCACTGAGCCGTGGGCCTTGCGTTCGATGCGGTTGACCCACCAGGCAATCAGTCCCAGCCCGATAAACTGCACCAGGATGGCGCCGCTGACCCCGAAGGTATTAACGAGGGGCACCGGATCAAAGCCGGGTTGGTCCAGCCACCAGGGCAGGTTAATGGAACCCAGTACCGCGCCGGCGATAAAGAAGATCAGCGTCACGACCATGCGGATATTGCCGGCGCCCACCGTAAACAGGGTGCCGGAGCCACAGCCACCGCCCAGCTGCATGCCAATACCAAACAGGAAGGAACCAACCACCAGCGACGTGCCAACTGGTGCGATGTTGCCGGTCAGCCCGGGCTGGCCGCTGTTGAGCATTGGCACCATGACCAGGGAAGACAGCGCGAACAACAGCAGCTGGGCACGCATGCCGGCCCCGCGCTTTTTGACCACCAGGTTGCGCCAGCCGGCAGTAAAGCCGAAGGCCCCATGGAACAGGGCCATACCCAGCACCGTACCAATGGCAAACAGGGCCACCATGAACGGTGCGGTTTCCAGCCAGATCAGCAGGCCAAGAAGGGCAAAGCCGGCGAGGGCCGTGGTGACAATAAAACGGTCAATCTTCCAGCCTGGCTGAGTGCCAGGCTGGAGAACAGCAGTGTTCGACATGGGTGTTTACTCAGTTGAACAGATCAAGAAGCTTGCCCAGGCCTTTCTTGGCAACCTGCATGGGCCGGTCGCTGTCCTGGGACCACTCGGCCATGGAGCCATCGTACATGGCCACTTCCTCGAAGCCGGCCAGCTCGCTTAGCACAAACCAGTCGGTGGCGGCCCAGTGGCCGGTGTTGCAGAAGGCAATGGTACGGGCCTGCGGATCCAGTTCGGCTACGTTGACCTGCTCGGATACCACGGCGTCGTTCAGGTAGAACACCTGGTCCTGTTCGTCGATGAAAGACTGGTGGGGCAGGTTGAGGGCGCCGGGAATGGTGCCGGGGGCCCTGGCGGCAGGAGACTGGTTTTCACCCCGGAAGTAGTCTTCGGGCCGTGCGTCTACCAGTTGGGCCTGGCTGTCACGGGCGGCCTGTACTTCTTGCAGGGTGGCGAGCAGCTCATTCTGCAGTTTGGCGGTGAACTGCGTTACCTCGCGGCGCTCCCCCGGGCCTTCGGCGATTTCCTGGCCGGCGGCTTTCCAGCCAGCGAAGCCACCGTTGAGAATGGTGACGTCATCGTGGCCCAGTACCTTGAAAGTCCAGTAAACCCGGGCCGCGCTACCGAAATCTGTTGGTCCGGTGCCGGCTGGCGCCACAACGACAGTGCTGTCGTTAGCGATACTCAGGCTGCTGATCAGGCGCTCCAGGGAACGGACCGGTGGCAGAACGCCGGTAACGCCGTCACGGTTCTCGCGCCAGCCATCGCCGGTATAGCTGCTGTAGACGGCACCCGGGATGTGGCCCTGTTCGAAGGTACTGCGGTCGCCACCGTTATCGATACCCGAACGCACATCCAGTACCACCAAGTCATCGCGCTCCAGGTTGGCAGCCAGCCAGTCAGCGTCCACCAGTGCTGGTGTGTTGTCGTCGGCCACTGCCAGCGAACTGAAGACAATAAAAAGTACAGACATGAGGCGGGACATGGGGCTTCTCCTGACAGGGAATTCTTGGCGGCCTATTATGAATTTCAGGTAACGGAATTAACAGGCTCTGACCTATTCCGTTTTTGCATATATAAATTTCCAAAACTTCCCAATTCCTGGAAGGCGTCACCAAACTGACCGCTAACTGTCACCGGGATTTCACTGAGTCCCGGCAGCCTTGAGTCACAACAGGGCAAGCAACAGGGCGGGCCATGCCACACTACCGCAGTGTTTTTATTTCTGATGTTCACCTGGGAACGGCGGATTGTCAGGCAGAGTACCTGCTGGACTTTCTGGAGCAGGTTCATTGCGACACCCTGTACCTGGTCGGGGATATCGTCGACCTGATTGCCATGCAGCGGCGGGTGCATCTGTCACCGGCCCACGGGGCGGTGATCCAGAAGCTTCTTTCGATCGCTGCCGGCGATACCCGGGTGATCTATGTGCCGGGCAACCATGATGAATTCCTGCGACGTTTTTGCGGTCAGACGGTGGCCGGCGTCGAATTGCACCAGAAGGTGGTGCACACCACGGCAGACGGCCGGCGGTTCATGGTGTGTCATGGCGACCAGTTCGACCAGGTGGTGCGTTGCAGTCCGCTGATGCTGCTGGTGGGGGATCGGGCCCACGGCCTGATGTTGCGTCTGAACCGTTGGTTCAATGCCTGGCGTAGACTGCAGGGTAAGCCATACTGGTCCCTGGCGGCCTGGATCAAGGGGCGCATCGGGTCGGCACGTACCTTTATCCGGCGGTTCGAGCTGGCGGCACTGACTGCGGCGGAGAAAGGGCATTATGACGGCTTTATCTGTGGCCATATTCACTCCGCCGGTTTTCTGCGCAGCCCGGAGGGCCTGTACTGCAACGACGGTGACTGGGTAGAACACTGCACGGCGCTTGTGGAACAGGCTGACGGCCAGCTGCAATTGCTGCACTGGTCCGAGCAGCCGGCGATCATAGCCACCGAGCCAGAGGCGCCCGCGCCAGAGGTTTGCGGAGACAGGCGCCCGGTAATCGATATCCTGCCGGCGGCCTTCCTGGACCAGGTGAATCGTATATAGCCCGGCCCGGTTACTTTGTGACCGGGCTTCTGGTATGCTCCGCGACCCTTATTCATCAGCCCTGCTGATATTCATCAACCAGACACTACGCTGCCCACTGTGACGATCACTCCGCCCTAGCGCTCAGCCCCCCTTCCGACTTGTTTCGACACGCTGCATTGCCGCGTCGCCGGTCGCCTCCGGCAGACATGGAGTGTTGTTTGTCGCAAGAGCACATGCCTGTGCCTGATGAATCTGCAATCCATGGAATTTCGTTGTTATGGTGAAAACCCTCAAAGCCAACTGGCTCTCCAATATTCGTGGTGACCTGCTCGCCGGCATCGTCGTGGCCCTGGCCCTGGTCCCGGAAGCCATCGCTTTCTCCATTATCGCCGGCGTGGACCCCAAGGTGGGTCTGTATGCCTCTTTCTGTATTGCCGTGGTGATTGCCTTTGTGGGCGGTCGCCCGGGCATGATTTCCGCTGCCACCGGTGCCATGGCGTTGTTGATGGTCACCCTGGTCAAGGAACATGGCCTGGAATACCTGCTGGCTGCCACGCTGCTCACCGGGGTGCTGCAGATCGTCGCCGGGTACCTGAAGCTGGGCGGACTGATGCGCTTTGTGTCTCGCTCGGTGGTGACCGGCTTCGTGAACGCCCTGGCGATTCTTATCTTTATGGCCCAGTTGCCGGAGCTGACCAATGTGACCTGGCACGTCTACGCGATGACCGCCGCCGGGCTGGGCATTATCTACCTGTTCCCGTACCTGCCGGCCGTGGGCAAGCTGATCCCCTCGCCACTGGTCTGCATCGTGGTACTGACCGGTGTGGCCATGTGGTTCGGCCTGGATATCCGCACGGTGGGGGATATGGGTGAGCTGCCGGATACCCTGCCGGTATTCCTGTGGCCGGACGTGCCCCTGAACCTGGACACCCTGATGATTATCCTGCCCTATTCCGTCGGCCTCGCTGTGGTGGGTCTGCTGGAGTCCATGATGACGGCGACCATTGTGGACGACCTGACCGACACAACGTCTGACCGCAATCGGGAGTGCAAGGGCCAGGGCATCGCCAACATCGGCTCGGGCCTGCTCGGTGGCATGGCGGGTTGCGCGATGATTGGCCAGTCCATCATCAATATCAAGTCCGGCGGTCGTACCCGGCTCTCCACATTAACGGCAGGGGTATTCCTGCTGATCATGGTGCTGGTGCTGGACCAGTGGCTGGTGCAGATTCCCATGGCGGCCTTGGTGGCTGTGATGATCATGGTATCCATCGGTACCTTCAGCTGGGGTTCCATCAAGAACCTCAAGGAGCATCCGCTGTCCACCAATATTGTGATGGTGGTGACAGTGATCGTGGTGGTGGCTACCCACAACCTCGCCTTTGGTGTGCTGGCGGGTGTATTGCTGGCCGCGCTGTTCTTTGCCAACAAGGTGGGGCACTACATGGCCGTTACCTCGGCTTACGACGAAGACAGCGCAACCCGCACCTACCGGGTGGTCGGTCAGGTTTTCTTCAGCTCGTCGGAAAAATTCACCGAATCCTTTGACTTCAAGGAGGCGCTGGATAAGGTGGTGATTGACCTGAGCCGGGCCCACTTCTGGGACATTACGGCGGTAGCTGCCCTGGACAAGGCGGTGATCAAGTTCCGCCGGGAAGGGGCCGAGGTCGAGGTGATCGGCCTGAACGAGGCCAGCGCCACCATCGTTGACCGTTTTGGCGTGCACGACAAGCCTGACGCTGTTGACCAGCTGATGGGGCACTGACATGAACGAGAACACACCGATCGACAGCAATCGCGGTCACAACAATAACCATAATGACAACGAAGGCGAGGACACCATGCTACGAGTAGTTGCCTGTATCGACGGCTCCCGTGCTGCCCCGGCGGTATGCGATTACGCGGCCTGGGCAAGTGGCCATATGGAAGTCCCGGTCACCCTGTTGCATGTGCTGGACGAGGAACGCTACCCGGTGGCGCCGGACCTGGCGGGAAATATCGGCCTGGGCAGCCGTGAGCACCTGCTGGAAGAGCTGGCAGACCTGGACGCCCGCCGCAGCAAGCTGGCGCTGGAGCATGGTCATCACATGCTCGATGACGCCGAACGACGGGTGAAGGACGCGGGCGTGGAAGATGTCATCAAACGCCAGCGTCATGGTGACCTGACCGAGTCCCTGCTGGCCCTTGAAAACCAGACCCGCCTGCTGGTGATGGGGTTGCATGGTGAAAGCAGTTCCGACCGGGATGTGCACATCGGCAGCCAGCTGGAAACCGTGATCCGCAGCCTGCAACGGCCGATCCTGTTGGTACCGGATGAGTTCACCATACCCAAGAGCGCCATGCTGGCGTTCGACGGCAGCAAGACCGCCTTCCGCAGTGTGGAGTTGCTGGCCGGTAGCCCGGTGTTCCGGGGCATGCCCCTGCACGTGGTCATGGTGGGTGCTGACACGGCGGACCGTCGTGAACAGCTGAAGAAGGCCGAAACCATGCTGTCCGGAATGGGTGTGGACATCCAGGTGGCCATCCGGGCCGGCGATGTGGAGCCGACCCTGCACGCCTACCAGGAAGAACACGATATCGATATCCTGGAGATGGGTGCTTATGGCCACTCCCGTATCCGTCAGTTCCTGGTGGGCAGCACCACGACGACCATGCTCAAGACCGCCGAAAAGCCCTTGGTTATCCTGCGCTGACGGTACTGGCCCTGACGCCTTGCCGGGGCGTCAGGGGCTTTCCCCTTGCGCGGCTTTGTACAGAAAATAATCTTTAAAACAAGACTGTTTCGCTTGCTTATAAAGTGAAATAATTCCCATCTACTGTTGTACCTTCTCCGTATCCTTGCCCTGGGCATCGGTATCTACGGGGTCCGTTCCGGTTATTGTCAGGGATTACTCGCTATGCGCACGTTTCGCCGCTTCCTCATTGTTCTCGTGTTTCTGGGCATCGTGCTCGGGGGCATATTTGGCTACAAGTTCTATCAGTTCGGGCAGATGAAAGAGCAGATGTCCCAGCCACAGCCGCCGGCCGAGGTATCGGCTGCCGTGGCGACGTTGCAGAGCTGGACCCCGGCGATCAAGTCCGTTGGCAGCGTTGAGGCTGTCAATGGCATCCAGGTGGCCAACGAGGTGCCCGGGGTGATCCAGGAAATCGCGTTTGAGTCCGGTGATATGGTCAAGCAGGGTGATGTGCTGATCCGCCTGGATTCACAGATTGACGAGGCCGCGCTGCGGACCCGCCGGGCAGAGGCGCAGCTGGCCCAGCAGGAATTTAAACGGATTGAAAACCTGCTGCCCCGGCGGGCCGTGTCCCAGTCCCAGTTCGATGAGGCCAAGGCCAACTACGATGCGGCGCGGGCGAGGGTCAACGAGGCAGAGGCCCAGCTCAACAAGAAAGTGATCCGGGCGCCTTTCGACGGCAAGCTGGGTCTGCGGCTGGTAGACCAGGGTGAGTACATCGCCACCGGTACACCCATTGTCGAAATCAACATGCTGGACCCCATCTACCTGGACTACACCTTGTCGGAGCGTAACCTCCCCCGGGTGGCACAGGGCTATGAAGTGGAAGCCACGGTCGCTGCCGTGCCGGAAGAGACCTTTTCCGGCCAGGTCAGTGCCATCAATACCTCGGTGAATCCGGAAACCCGCACTGTGCGCATACGGGCCACCCTGGATAACCCGGAAGGCAAGCTTCGTCCGGGCATGTTCGCCACCATCATGACCCGGCAGCCGGAAGATCGTGAAGTGATTACCCTGCCCCGTACGGCAGTGTCCTACAACACGTACGGTGACTATGTGTTCCTGATCGAAGAGAACGACCAGGGTGAGAAAACAGTGACCCGTCGTTCCGTCACCACCGGTGACGTCAACAATGACCGTGTCGCAATTCTCAGTGGTCTTGAGGAGGGTGACCAGGTGGTGTCCAAGGGATTGTTGCGCCTGCGGGCCGGGCAGCGGGTGACCATCCAGGAAGAGGCTGCTGACAGTGAGCAGGCCGCGGAGGCCTCCGAGTCATGAAATTCACTGATATCTTTGTCCACCGGCCGGTACTGGCCACGGTGGTCAGTCTGCTGATCCTGCTGCTTGGCGCACGGGCCGCCATGGAAATGGAAATCCGTCAGTATCCGCAGTTGGAGAGCACCACGGTTACGGTAACCACGGCCTATCCGGGCGCCAGCTCTGACCTGGTCAAGGGCTTCATCACAACGCCGCTGCAACAGGCCATGGCTGAGGCCAGCGGTATTGATTACCTGACCTCTACCAGTTCCCAGGGCCGGTCAACCATCGAAGCCAAAATGGTACTGAACTACGACGCCAACGCGGCCCTGGCGGAAATCCAGGCCAAGGTGGCCAGCCAGCGTAACGTGCTGCCAGCGGACGCCCAGGACCCGGTGATTTCCTCCACCACTGGCGACTCCACAGCGCTGATGTACATTGCCTTCTACAGCAACGAGCTGGATGTGCCCCAGATTACCGACTACCTGACCCGGGTGGTGCAGCCGCGGCTGCAGGCACTGGCCGGCGTTGGCAAGGCGGAACTGCTGGGGCGGAAGTTCGCCCTGCGGGCCTGGCTGGACCCGGAGCGCCTGGCGGCTGTCGACATGACACCGCAGGAAGTGGTCAGTGTACTGCTGCGTAACAACTACCAGGCCGCGGTGGGCAATACCGAGGGCAAGTACACCAAGATCAGCATGACGAGTAATACCGACGTATCGGACCTGGAGAGCTTCCGGGATCTGGTGGTCAAGGAAGCCGATGGCTCCATCATCCGGCTGCGGGATATCGCGCGGGTGGAGCTGGGCTCGGAAACCTACGACCAGCTCGCCCTGTACAAGGGCCAGCCGGCGACCTATGTGGCGATCGAGCTGTCTCCTGGCGCCAACCCGCTGACGGTGGCGGGACTGGTCAAGGATGAGCTGCCGGACATCGAGCGGCAGCTGCCATCGGGCCTCGATGTGCGTCTGGCCTACGATGCCTCCAGCTTTATCGAGGACTCCATCGCCGAGGTCATCAAGACCCTGCTGGAAGCCCTGGTGATTGTGCTGGTGGTGGTCTTCCTGTGCCTGGGCTCTATCCGGGCGGCGGTGGTACCTTCGGTGGCGGTACCCCTGTCCCTGGTGGGTGGTGCGTTCGTGATGCTGATGATGGGCTTCTCCCTGAACCTGCTCACGCTGTTGTCCATGGTGCTGGCCATCGGCCTGGTAGTGGATGACGCCATCATCATGGTGGAGAACGTGCATCGCCATATCGAGCAGGGTGAGTCCCGCTTCGATGCGGCCCTGAACGGCGCCCGGGAAATGGCCACACCGATCATTGCCATGACCACTACCCTGGTGGCGGTCTACGCGCCCATCGGCTTCATGGGTGGGCTGGTGGGCTCCCTGTTCACCGAGTTCGCCTTCACCCTGGCCGGAACCGTGGTAATCTCCGGCATCGTGGCCCTGACCCTGTCGCCCATGCTGTCCGGCAAGATTCTCAAGCCCCACGGTAACCCGGGCTGGTTCGAGACCCGGGTTGAGCGTACCTTCAATGGCCTGGCCAACGGCTACAAACGGGCGCTCGATTCCATGATGCAGACCATCAGCGTGGTGATCTTCTTCGCGCTGGTGGTGTTGGGATCCATCTATTTCATGGTGGCCATGAGCCAGAACGAGCTCGCCCCCACAGAAGACCAGGGCATCCTGTTCTACCAGGGGCTGGGTGCTCAAACGTCCACGCTGGACTACCTCCGCGAGCATGGCGATGAAGTCCAGCAGCGCATGACCACGGTGCCGGGTTACGAGGAGGACTTCATGATCCTGGGCATCACCAGCCCCAATGCGGTCTTCGGTGGCTTCAAACTGGCACCCTGGAGCGAGCGTGACATTACCCAGTTCGAGGTCCAGCCACTCCTCAACGCCGAGCTGAACAAGGTCACCGGCCTCCAGACGGCGGTGTTCCCGCGACCGTCCCTGCCGGGCTCGGGCGGCGGTCTTCCCTTCCAGTTTGTGATCACCACCGGCGCCGGGTACGAGCAGTTGAATGAAGTGGCCGATGAGCTGCTTGGCAAGGCTATGCAGAGCGGTAACTTCATGTTCCTGCAGAAGTCCATCGACTTCGACCGGCCGGTTACCCGTATTCAGGTGGACCGTGACCGGGTGGCGGACCTGGGGCTGTCCATGCAGGATGTGGGGCAGGCCATGTCCAGTATGCTGGGCGGCGGTTACATCAATCGCTTCAGTATGGAAGGCCGGTCCTACCAGGTGATTCCCCAGGTGGACCAGGATTTCCGGGTCAGTGAGGAGGCGCTCAATGACTACTACATCCGTACCGGGACCGGTGAGCTGGTGCCTCTGGGCAGTGTAATCAGTTTCGAGAAGGATGTTGAGCCATCACAACGCACCCAGTTCAACCAGCTCAACTCCCTGACGTTGCAGGGAGTGGTGATGCCGGGCGTGACCGACGGTGATGCCATGGCCTGGATGGAGGAAGCGGCTGCTGGTGTGTTCCCGCAGGGCTTCAACCATGATTACACCGGGCAGTCCCGGCAACTGGCCACCCAGGGCAGCGCGCTGATGGTGACCTTTTTCCTGTCGCTTCTGGTGATTTACCTGGTGCTGGCAGCCCAGTTCGAGAGCTGGCGTGACCCGTTCATCATCCTGGTATCGGTGCCCATGTCGGTGGCGGGGGCCATGGCCTTTATTGTGCTTGGCTTTGCCACCATGAATATCTATACCCAGGTGGGGCTGATCACGTTGATTGGCGTAGTGTCGAAAAACGGTATCCTGATCGTGGAGTTCGCCAACCAGTTGCAGGTAGAGCGCGGCCTGAGCAAACGGGAGGCAGTACTGGAAGCGGCGGCGATTCGCCTGCGACCGATCATCATGACGTCCCTGGCGCTGATCTTCGCCATGGTGCCGTTGCTGATCGCCGTGGGTCCGGGCGCCGAAAGCCGGTTTGCCATCGGTCTCACCATCAGTGCAGGCCTTGGCATTGGCACCCTGTTCACCATCTTTGTGCTGCCGGCCTTCTACATACTGCTGGCACGGGATCACAATGCCGGTGGTCATGATGAAGAAAAGGGCACCGCCACTGCCTGAGGGTTGGTAGCACGGAATTAACGAGATCTGTAGTAATGAGAAAGGGGACTTCGGTCCCCTTTCCCGTATGGGCCGGATGCCGGACAATCTGTTGCCCTGACTGGCCCGTATATCGCTGGTTTTCGTATGCCTCAGTACTTCCGGCATCCGTTGCACGCTACCCTGTAACAGATCGGCCGTATCCGTGTCTGATACCCGTCATTTTTCTTCCGGACGTTGTAGACCATGTCAAAACCGAAACTGATTGTCCTCACCCTGATTGCCCTGCTCGTGGCGGCCTTTATCACGCTGGGTGGGCCGGACGTGCTGACCCTGGAGAACCTGAAGCAGAACCAGGCACAGCTGGAGGCGTGGATTGCGGACAACCTGGTGCTCGCGGTGTCGCTTTACGCCTTGGTCTATGTGGTCAGTACGGCCTTGTCCCTGCCCGGCGCCACTGTGCTGACCCTGGCGGGCGGGGCGTTCCTGGGTAACCTGGTCGGGCTGTTGACTGTCTCGGTGGCCTCCACCATCGGTGCGTCCCTGGCCTTCCTGGTGGCGCGCTTCCTGTTGCGGGATACCCTAAAGCGCAAGTACGCCAAAACCATCCGCCGGATTGATGAGGGTATCGAAAAGGACGGTGCCTTTTACCTGGCAACGTTGCGCCTGGTACCGGTGTTTCCCTTCTTCCTGATTAACCTGGCCATGGGCCTGACGGGGATGAAACTGCGCACCTATGCCTTGGTCAGTTGGCTGGGCATGTTGCCGGGCACCTTTGTCTATGTGAACGCGGGCACACAGCTGGGACAGGTGAGCAGTATGGGCGATATTGTCTCGGCCGACCTGCTGCTGTCGTTTGCCCTGCTGGGCCTGTTCCCTCTCATGGCCAAGTTCGTGGTGGGCTTTATCCGGCGTCGTCGGGCATACCGGGGCTTCCGGAAACCGGATTCGTTCGACTATAACCTGCTGGTGATTGGTGGCGGATCGGCCGGACTGGTCTCGGCGTACATTGGAGCGGCTGTGAAAGCGAAAGTGGCGTTGATCGAGCGGGACCGGATGGGCGGTGACTGCCTGAACACCGGCTGTGTCCCGTCCAAGGCGCTGATCCGCAGTGCGAAGGCCGCCGATACCCTGCGCCATGCTGATCGCTACGGGCTGGACTCTGTGCCGGTATCGGGCAACTTTTCGAGCATCATGGGTCGAGTAAAAAAATCATTGCAAAGGTTGAACCCCATGACTCCCCGGAGCGTTATCGCGGCCTGGGCGTGGATGTTATCGAAGGCGGCGCGGCCTTTGTGTCTCCCTGGGAAGTCGATGTGGTCCGTAACGATGGTCGCCGGGAAAGGCTCAGCGCCCGCAGCATCGTCATTGCCACCGGCGGCAAGCCGTTTGTGCCTCCGATTCCCGGCCTGAACACCATGGACCCGCTCACTTCGGAGAACCTGTGGGACCTGCAAGAGCAGCCAGGGCGGTTGCTGGTTCTGGGCGGGGGTCCCATCGGGTGCGAGCTCTCCCAGGCTTTCGCCCGGCTGGGTAGCCGGGTAATCCAGATTGAGGCCGGCGACCGGATTCTTGCGAAGGAAGACGTCGAGGTCTCGGAGCTGGTGCAGGCGCAGTTCCACCGGGAAGGCATTGATCTGCGAACAGGTCACAAGGCCGTGGAATTTGCTGAGGAGAACGGCGAGCGCGTCGCCTGGTGTGAGCACCATGGCGAGCGGGTGCGGATTCCCTTTGACCGGGTACTGGTGGCCGTTGGCCGGGCTGGTAATACCGACGGACTGAACCTCGAAGCACTGGGTATCGAGCCTCGTGACAATGGCACCGTGCCGGTGGAAGAAGACCTGAGTGTGGGCTTCCCCAATGTGTTCGCCTGCGGAGATGTGGCCGGCCCCTACCAGTTTACCCACGCCGCCTCCCACCAGGCCTGGTACGCCGCGGTCAACGGACTGTTTGGTCAGTTCCGGCGGTTCCGGGTGGATTACCGGGTGTTGCCCTGGGTGACCTTTACAGCGCCGGAAGTGGCCCGGGTGGGCCTGAGTGAGGCGGAAGCCCGGGCGCAGGGTGTTGACTATGAGGTTACCCGCTATGGCCTGGACGACCTGGACAGGGCCATCGCAGAGGACGAGGACCACGGCTTTATCAAGGTGCTGACGGTGCCTGGCAAGGACCGCATCCTTGGCGCGGTAGTGGTGGGCGCCCACGGTGGTGAGATCCTGGCGGAGTTTACCCTGGCCATGAAGCATGGCATCGGCCTCAACAAAATCCTCGGTACCATCCACCCCTATCCCACCTGGAATGAATCTGCCAAGGCCGCTGCCGGACAGTGGAAACAGGCCCATGCGCCCCAAGGCGTCCTGGCCTGGCTGGAACGATTTCACCGCTGGCGATTGGGTGGTGGCCATACCGGCAAGGCCCAACGTAAACAGGACAGATCTGTAACATAATGGACATTGTCGTGTCTGAGGACTAACAAAACGTTGTGATGGAGCCCCTATGCCCCTGACTGCCGAGAAATGATACCCGTCACTGAAGTACTGGAGCCGCGAGCCAGGGACAGCTGGACCCACACCCGGGAGGGTGAACACCGTGGGTACATCGACTCTGACCGTCTGCGGGAGTTGTGGATACACACCGGCACCGCCTGCAACCTGGCCTGCCCCTTCTGCCTTGAAGGGTCCCATCCGGGAGATGGGCGTATCCCGGGGATGAAGCTCAGCGATGTCGAGCCCTTTATCCATGAAGCACTGGATATGGGTGTAGAGCAGTTTTCCTTTACCGGTGGCGAGCCCTTCGTCATCCGGGATTTTGTGAATATCCTCGATTACGCCAGCCAGCACCGCCCCTGCTTTGTCCTCACCAATGCGACTGACCCTCTGTTGAAGCGTCGGCACAAGGTGTTGCCGTTGCTGGATAATCCCCATCCGATCCATTTTAGGGTCAGCCTGGACTACCCGGATGCTGCCCGCCACGATGTGGACCGGGGTGAGGGAAGTTTCGACAAGGCGTTGGAAGGCATCCGCTGGCTTGTCGACCAGGGTTTCAAAGTATCCATTGCCCGGCAGAGCGATCCCATGGAGGACCCGCTGCAGGTGGAAAATGCTTTCCGGGGTATTTTCCGGGAATGGGGGATTCCGGAGACCCTGGCCTTCACGGCGTTTCCGGATCTGGGCACCCCGGGTTCTGACGATGGCAGTCCGGAAATCACCGAAAACTGCATGGAGAAATACCCCACCCGGGAAAGCAGGGCCCACTTCATGTGCACCTACACCCGCATGCTGGTGAAGAAGAACGATCAGGTGCGGGTTTTCGCCTGCACCCTGGTGGACGACGACCCCCAGTACGACCTGGGTGGCACCCTGGCGGAGAGTATGGATGAACGCATTATGCTGCGGCATCACCGGTGCTTTTCCTGTTACCGGTTTGGGGCGAGTTGTAGCGCGCCTGCTTGATGCTGCCCGCGACGTTGAGTAGGCCTTTGCGGTCCGGAGCGGGAGCCTGCGCCGGGGTGCCTTTCTCCGCTGCAATTCACGGCCCGTCCATGGACCGACCTTGCACCGCGCCATCCATGGCGCTGCTGCGAAAGGCACCCCACCACAGACTCCGCAAGCAGTGTGCTGCTCTCCGCGTGGCTGAACGTTGAGCAATGGGTCAGTTACGACCGTTACAAAGGAGATAACAATCGATGACCGGCACTGAAGCCACCCTGTTCTGGGGCTTTCTGATCGTCTACGGGGTGGTAATGTATGTCCTGTCACCGAAGAGTCGCAACGCTGAGTCCTTTTATAAAGGCGCCGATGATCAGGGGCGGCCAGTAGGTCAGTGGTCACTCACCGCATCCATCTTCATCAGCTGGATCTTCGCCAAGTCCGTGACCAACGCCGCCAATCTGGGCGCCGCCTACGGTGTTACCGGTGGCCTGGCCTATGCCGCTTACTGGCTGTCCATACCGGTTGCCGGTTACATCATCTACCTGATCCGTACCCAGACCGGTGCCGGGAGCCTGCAGGAATTCCTTACCTCCCGCTTTGGCCGGCTGGCGGCGCTGAGCTTTGCGGCCGCTATCCTGATTCGCCTCTATAACGAAGTGTGGAGTAATACGGCGGTCGTGGGAGGTTACTTCGGCAATGTCGGGGAATGGCCCTACTACACGGCGGCCATGGTTTTTACCGCCTTTACCCTCGCCTACAGCCTCAAGGGGGGCCTGCGCAGCTCCATCTTCACGGATGTCATTCAGGCGGTGCTCTTCGTGTTCTTTGTGGCAGCGGTGCTGTTCCTGATCATTCCTGCCAACGATACCGGAACCCTGCTCACTACCGGTGAGTTCCGGCTGGAGGCTGGCATGGATCTGTTGCTGGTAGCCGGCCTGCAGCTGTTCAGCTATCCGTTCCACGATCCGGTACTGACCGATCGGGGCTTTGTGAACCGGGAAAAGACCATGTTGAAGAGTTTCGTGGTGGCGGGCCTGCTGGGCTTCGTGGCCGTGTTTATCTTCAGCCTGGTGGGTGTGCACGCACGGCTCAATGGCATTGACGCCGGTGGTAATGCCCCGGCGGCAGTAGGCCAGGCGCTTGGGCTGACGGCATTGTTCCTGATGAGTGTGGTGATGATGACCTCAGCCGGATCGACCCTGGACTCCACCTTTACCTCATTCTCCAAGTCCCTGGCGGTGGATCTGCCACGGCTGGCAAAGCGCGCGGCGGAGCGACTGCCGAGTATGAAGGTGGGTGCTGCGGTGATGATCATCTTCGCCATTCTCGGTAACCTGCCCATGTTTGCCGGCACCGACATTCTCAAGGCAACCACCATCTCCGGCACCATGGTGATGGGCCTGGCACCGGTTTTCCTGTTCTACGGCTTTACCCGCTGGTCGCCCTGGAGCTTCCATCTCAGTTTCTGGACCGGGCTTGGGCTGGGTGTATTACTCACCGTCGGCTGGATACCGGATTCCTGGGCCATCGGCGAGGGCGCCTATGCACTGCTGCTGGGTACCAATGCCTGGGGCATCCTGATCTGTACCTTCGGGTTCTTCCTGCCGCTGGTGTTGCGCCGCCTTGCGGGTCGTGCGCTGGCCACAACCGGGGCGGGGTCATGACCGAAGGCCGCAGCTGTCCGCTGCAGTATCGGTATCGTCCGGAGCAGCTTACCGCGGAGCCGCAAGCCTGTGATGCCGATGTGCTCTATGTGATCGGCGGCCTCTACGGAAACCCCTGCGCACTGGATGAAATCGAAGCCATGGCGGAGCGGGAGCAGCGAGGCGGTTTGCGTGTAAAACTGCTCTTTAACGGCGATTTCAACTGGTTCAATGCCGACGATGCGCTTTTCCGGGAGATCAATGACCGGGTGCTGTCGCACGACGCGATTACCGGTAACGTGGAATACGAACTTGCCCGTCCCGGCGATGGTGCCGGGTGTGGCTGTGCGTATCCGGACTTCGTGGAAGACGCAGTGGTAGAGCGCTCCAATCGCATCATGGAGCGCCTGCAGCGGGTGGCGGAAAACCACCCGGATCTGCAGCAAAGGCTTGCTGACTTGCCCCGTTATCGTTGTCTGATCTTTGGAGGACTAAAGGTTGTTATTTTGCACGGCGATCCGGAGTCCCTGGCCGGCTGGGGGCTGGCCCATGAGGTCCTTGCGCAGGCGGGTGATGACCAGCTCGCCGAATGGTTCTGGCAAACCGATGCAGATGTGATTGTCAGCACCCATACCTGCCTCCCTGTTATTCGTAACCTGGTCGTGGGAGATCGGGCCCGGCTATTCCTGAATAATGGCGCTGCCGGCATGGGTAATCTGCTCGGTGATTCCCGTGGACTGGTTGCGCGCCTGTCCCTGACCAGCCCGGCATCAGAGGGCCTGGCGCCTGAATATTCCCTCCCGCTGCACGGCGCACTGGTGCCGGTAGACTTTCCCCTGGTTGACTGGCTCGTCCGGTTTGACCATCTATGGCCACCGGGCAGTGACGCTGCCTTGTCATATCGTCATCGTATTCTTAACGGTACCTTGCTCTCCGTGGAACAATTGATGGGTGTTAATGGAATCGGTGAGAAATTGGCCTAATATAAAAGTGTATCTTTAACGGCTTTTGGGCTCCGGCGGAAGACTGGGTGTTCTGTGGCATGGGTGCCCGGTTGATTTTTATTTCGTGGTCTATATAATTCACCACTAACGTTTGCAGCGAAAAGACTGAACATGACAACCGAAGGTTCAAATACCACCGCCATCACCCTCCGCACTCCGGTCAAGGATGATGGCTTCCGACTCCACCAGTTGGTGGCAGAGTGCCCGCCGCTGGACCCCAACTCCATCTACTGCAACCTCCTGCAGTGCAGCCACTTTGCCGAAACTGGCGTGGCAGCGGAGATGAACGGCGAACTCGTCGGCTTTATCTCCGGTTATATCCCGCCCAGCCAGCCTGACACTATTTTCGTCTGGCAGGTCGCCGTCCATGAAAAGGGTCGCGGCCAGGGTCTCGCCAAGCGAATGCTCAAGGAAATCGTGGCCCGGGATGCGTGCAAGCAGGTTACCCACATGGAAACCACGATTACCGAAGACAACGAAGCCTCGTGGGCATTGTTCCGTTCTTTCGCCCGGGATATGGACGCGGAAGTGAAATACCACGAGCACTTCGAAAAAGAGCTGCATTTTGGTGGTCAGCACGACTCCGAATTCCTGCTGCGTATAGGCCCCTTCACCCGCAAGGGCTGATCGCACCGACATCGCTTTTGTTTGACGGGCCGGCAGGGGGTAAGAGGAACCCCTGCCTTCAGCGCCCCTGAAACTGTGCGTTGTGCCGGTCGCGACCGAACCCCGTCCGGCACCCCGCATTTCCACCTCGAACCTGACATGCTAAGAGGCAAGACAATGGAAATCTTCAAGTCTACTGAATCCGAAGTTCGCGTTTATTCACGGGCCTTTCCGGTCATTTTCAACCGGGCCAAGAACGCGCACCTGTACACCGAAGACGGCAAGGAATACCTGGACTTCCTGGCTGGCGCCGGGTCCCTGAACTACGGCCACAACAACGATGTCCTGAAGAAAGCATTGCTGGAATACATCGAGGCTGACGGCGTAAGCCAGGGCCTGGATCTGTTCACCACCGCCAAGCACGACTTCATTGAGTCCTACAAGAAGTACATCCTTGAGCCCCGCGGCCTGAACTACAAGATGCAGTTCACCGGGCCTACCGGTACCAACTGTGTCGAGGCCGCCCTGAAGCTGGCCCGCAAGGTGAAGGGTCGTACCAACATCATTTCCTTCACTAACGGCTTCCACGGCGTGACCACCGGTGCCGTAGCGGCTACTGGTAACAAACATCACCGTGGTGGCGTGGGTATGCCCCTGGCCAATGTGGACTTCATGTTCTACGACGGCTACCTGGGTGAAGACGTGGATAGCCTGGCGATCATGGACAAGCTGCTGTCTGACGGCTCTTCGGGCTACGAAACCCCGGCGGCGGTGATCGTCGAGGCCGTCCAGGGTGAAGGTGGTCTGAACGCGGCTCGCGCCGAGTGGCTGCAGGGCCTGGAGAAGCTGTGCAAGAAGCACGACATGCTACTGATTCTGGATGACATCCAGGCGGGCAATGGCCGCACCGGTGAGTTCTTCAGCTTCGAATTCGCCGGCATCAAGCCTGATATGGTGACCGTCTCCAAGTCCCTGAGCGGCTACGGCCTGCCCATGGCGCTGGTGCTGTTCAAGCCGGAACTGGATATCTGGGAGTCTGGTGAGCACAACGGTACCTTCCGGGGTAACAACATGGCGTTTGTGACCGCGCGCACCGCCATCGAGACCTACTGGAAGGATGACGCCTTTGCCAATGAGGTGAAGGCCAAGACCAAGGTTCTGGGCGATGCCCTGCAGGCCATCTGCGACAAGTATCCCGGTGAGTTCCACGTCAAGGGCCGTGGCCTGATGCGTGGTATCGAGGCGAAAAACGCCGAGCTGACCGATGCCATCACCGCCCGCGCCTTCGAGAAGGGGCTCATCATCGAGACCAGTGGTCCCAACGACGAGGTCATCAAGTGCCTGATGCCGCTGACCACCAGTGAGGATGACCTGAAAAAAGGTGCTAAGATTCTGTCTGAAAGTGTGGACGAAATCATGCAGGAAGGGATCAGCAAAGCGTCATAAGACGCCAGTGACCCGGCTGGTTGATTTGGTGGTTTCCCGGGCTGGTCCCGGGAAACTGCAAATCTCGCGGGACGGGCACTTGTTGACCTCCCTGGCCATTCATTCTGCAGGATAATGACGGAAACACCATGACTAGCCAATTGCATACCGTCGAGAAGATCGGCGGTACCTCCATGAGCAACTACGAGGCGGTCCGAGATAACATCATCATCGGTGACCGCAAGAAAGATGACCTGTATCAGCGCATCTTTGTGGTCTCCGCCTACGGTGGCGTGACCAATGAGCTTCTGGAGCACAAGAAAACCGGTGAGCCGGGCGTCTATGCCCTGTTTGCCGATGCCGAGTCTGACTGGGCCTGGGGTGACGATCTCACCAAGCTGGTGAAGTTCCTCACCGACATCAACGGCGAACTGTTCGTCGACCCCATGCTCAAGCAGCAGGCCGACCAGTTCATCACCGACCGTATCGAAGGCGTTCGCGGCTGTCTGATCGATCTCCAGCGGCTGTGTTCCTACGGCCAGTTCCAGCTGGAAGAGCACCTGCTGACCGTGCGGGAGATGCTGGCGGGTATCGGCGAGGCCCACAGTGCCTTCAATACCGCTCTCAAGCTTCAGCAGGAAGGCATTAACGCCCGTTTCGTGGATCTGACCGGCTGGCGCGACAATGAATTGTTGCCGTTGGATGAAAAACTCAAGCAGGCGTTCGACGCTGTCGACCTGACCCGTGAGCTGCCCATTGTGACCGGCTATGCCCAGTGCAAGGAAGGTTTGATGCGTACCTTCGACCGGGGCTACAGCGAGATGACCTTCAGCCGGGTAGCGGTGATCACCAATGCTCGCGAGGCCGTCATTCACAAGGAATATCACCTGAGTTCCGCCGACCCCAACATCGTTGGTGCCGACAAGGTGGTGCCCCTGGGTCGGACCAACTACGATGTGGCCGACCAGCTGGCCAACCTGGGTATGGAAGCAATCCACCCACGTGCCGGCAAGGGCCTGCGCCAGAATGAGATTCCCCTGCGGGTGAAGAACACCTTCGAGCCGGAACATACCGGCACCCTGATCACCGGCGACTATGTCAGTGAGAAGCCCCGGGTTGAAATCATTGCCGGCGCCAAGGGCATCTTCGCCATCGAGGTGTTCGACCAGGACATGCAGGGCGAGCCGGGTTATGACCGCAGGATCCTGGAAGTGCTGAGCCGCTTCAAGGTGCGGTTTGTGTCCAAGGATACCAACGCCAACACCATTACCCATTACGTGGACAGTACTCTCAAGCACGTGAAGCGGGTGGTCAAGGCGCTGGAGGAAACCTTCCCCAATGCGGAACTCAATACCCGCAAGGTGGCGCTGGTGTCGGCCATCGGTTCCGACATGAAAGTGCCCGGTATCCTTTCCCGTTCGGTCAAGGCACTGGCGGATGAGGAAATCAGCGTGCTGGCGGTTCACCAGTGCATGCGCCAGGTGGACATCCAGTTTGTGGTGGACGAGGACAACTACGAGAAGGCCATCGTGGCCCTCCACGGTGTGCTGATCGAGCCCCACAACCACGAATACGCCATCGTCGCCGCCTGAGGAGGCCCTTCCTCACGGCAACCGGTTATCGACGGGTGAAACCGGTCGCTTCACCCGTTGGTAAGGGGGGATGTCTTGCCTCCTGATCGGGGTGCCCGGCACTTTGTGCCGGGTGCCTTCCGGTCCCCTGATGACGACTTTTTTCCGCATACCGAACCTTCGTTTAACCTCCGCTGACCTCACTGTTGTGGCAATCCGCGCCGGCTTTCTGTCCGTAAACACTGACAGAACCTGAACCGGGACCGGTATGGTCCGGCCCCTGTGGAGTGCCCATGCGACATGACTCCTTCAACGAGCTTTCCGAGAGCCTCGTTTCCCGGTATTTCCGGGATGTTTCCGATCATGATTTGTTGACCCCGGCCCAGGAACAACGGCTGTCGGCCCGGTTGACCCGCCTGTTCGACAGACTGGCCGCTCTCACCGGCCGGCCCGTACCGGCAACCATCCGCGAGGCCCGCGACTGTTACACGGATCTCCCATTGAGTAGCAGCCGGGGGCAGCGCCTGAGAGCGTTGCTCGAGGGTAGCCGGGAACGGTTAATCCGCAGTAACCTTCGGCTTGCCGTCCACATTGCCCGACGCCATGACTACACTGGCACTGCAATGGGTGACCTGATCCAGGAGGCCAATATCGGTCTGATCAAGGCGGTGGACCGTTTCGACCCGGCCCGCGGGTTCCGTTTTTCCACCTATGCATACTGGTGGATTACCGAGGAGGTGCGCCGGTCCCGGAAGCGGGGTTATCGGGTGGTTCGCACCCCGGACCATATCATCGATGAAATCCGCCAGTTACAGGCCGTCACCATGCGCCTGCATCATCGCCTCGCCCGTCCGCCCCGTCAGAGTGAGCTGGCACAGGAAATGGAGGTGGATCCGGCGCGGATCAGCGAGATCCGGGGCTACGCGGCGACCGAGCTGTCTACCGAGCTGACTCTGGGCGAGGATACCGATACATCATTGGGAGATACGCTGTCGGATGACCGGGCAGATCCTGCTTCCCTGGTGCAGGAAGACGACCATAAGCGGACCCTGGAGTCCCTGATGGGCCACCTCAGCCACCGCGAGCAGGAGGTGCTCACTCGTCGTTTCGGCCTGGGCATGAACTCCGGGCATACCTTACAGGTCATTTCTGAGGATCTGGGCATCAGTCGAGAGCGGGTGCGCCAGATCGAGAAGACGGCCATCCGCAAACTGAAACAGCTCACCCTTCCCGGAAACGGGGATAATGTCAGGGGTGAAGGGACATCCAGCCAATGACCGCAAGCTGACAGATAACCACCACGGTGGTTAGCCCCATCCGCAGGCGCCGATACCACAAGGGCCAGTAGTTATAGAGCCAGCGCACGTCTATCAGGCACAACGCAATATACGCCACCGGATACACCAGGGCCCGCCACTCCAGCGGCAATAGCAGGGCCAGCCCACCGGCCAGGAAAAGCACCTGGCTGATAACCAGCGTGACAACGGGTGACAATGGATAGCACCGGTTTTCCAGTTGCATGGCTACCGGCCAGTAGACCCCCGCCATAAAGGCAAGGATGCCGGCACTATAGATATGGAACCATGATATCAGCCAGCTGGCGTGCGCCGGCATTAGAAACAGTCCGATGACGCCGGCCAGGAAAGGGACCAGCCCGGCCACCCCCACCAGGATGGCAAGTCTTTCGACGGAAATCACTGCTGCTGCCCCTGAATCCGGATTCGCAGCGGATCCACCGGTGCCGGCGCCATCCCAACCATCTCATTGTAAGCGGAGCCGTGGACCACATCGGTGCGTTGAATGTCAATTTCCTTTAGGGTGTCGAGAATCTCCCAACTACTGCGGAAGAGTCGGGTTCGGCCACGGGGGTCCGACAGGATCAGGGTCTGCTCACCAAGGTAAATACGGGCCATGTATCTTTGTCCTTCGATGGACAGGATTTCCAGCAGCGTCACCGGGCCGGTTCCGGCCTTGTGCAGTTCAGCAAGGGTAATGCGCACGGGTAGGTCCCCATCGGGTCGAGGTGGTTGTTCGATACCCGACTTTACGCCGTGACCGGAGGGAAGGATCAGTGTGGCGGCAAGAAAAAGCGGTCCGGCGAGCCCAGTTCCCGGCAGGGTTCGTGGGCATGGCACTGCACCAGATGATCGTTAACCATGCCAGTGGCTTGCATGAAAGCGTATACGATGGTGGGACCGACAAAGTTGAAGCCGCGCTGCTTGAGCGCCTTTGACATGGCTTCGGCCTCTGGCGTGGTGACGGGAACCTCGCTGATGCTTTGCCAGCGGTTCTGGATGGGCAGCCCGTCCACAAAGGACCACAGCAACTGGCTAAGGGACTCGCCCTGCTCTTCCATGGCCAGCCAGGCCCGGGCATTGCGGATGATCGACTCAACTTTCAGGCGATTGCGGATTATGCCGGGGTCTGCCAGCAGCGATTCAATTTTTTGCTGGTCATAGCGGGCAATCTTCTCTGGATCAAAGGCGTCATAGGCAGCCCGGTAGTTGTGCTGTTTACGCAGGATGGTAATCCAGCTCAGGCCTGCCTGCTGGCCGTCCAGGCAGAGCTTTTCGAACAGGGCCAGGTCGTCGGTTTCCGGTCGGCCCCAGACATTGTCGTGATAGTCCACGTAGAGTGAGTCGTTGCCACACCAGGGGCATCGTTCGGCATTATGGTCCATGGTGCTGGTTCTCCTGTTGTTCAGCGCGCCGAGGTCCTCTGGGCCATGGGGCAAATCATCCAGGGCTGCTCGGACAGGCGCTCCAGCTCCGCCGGCACCAGGTGGGCTTCGTCACTGGTGTGGACCAGGTGAAGGGCCGGTGCGGCCTCGGTACTTTCATCCTGCCAGACAACCGCAATCATGTAGCCTTCTGCCTGGGTCAGCGCCGCGTGCCATGTTTCACCGGGGCGGTCACCAAGCAGATCAAGGTTGGCGCTGACTTCCAGGGTTTGCAGGTTATTGGCAATGCCACGGCCTGTGGCCTTGAGCCAGGCCTCCTTGAGGGTCCAGACCTGCAGGAAGGTGTCCTGGTCTGGCTGGGCGAGCAACCAGTCCTGCTCCCGTTCGGTGAACCAGCGGCGCACGATGCGCCTCCAGTTGGTATCACGGTACAGCGGCTCGATATCGACGCCGATACCCTGGCGGGAGGACACCGCACAGGCAGACATGCCGTGACTGTGGCTCAGGGAAAGATGCCAGCCCTCGGGCTCGGCCGAGGCCACCGGGCGACCGTGTACCGGGCGGCACAGGTGGGGGGCGTGGCCGCTTACGCCATAAAGGGACTGCCGTACCAGCCAGCGGCTGTGGACAAACTCCATCAACCGGCCCGTGGCCATCCCGGAGGCGACTTCGCGTTCGTAGGTTCCCAGCCAGTCCGGGAAGTCGTATGGCTCGAGGGGCTGACGACCGAGCCAGACGGAAACGGCGGCCCGATCAGGGTTGGAGTCTTTGGATAGTCCAGCCATTGTCGCTCCTGAGGTATTCGAAACGGTCATGCAGGCGGCTCGGGCGACCTTGCCAGAATTCGATGCGATGGGGAACCACCCGGTAGCCGCCCCAGAATGACGGCAGCGGGATTTCGCCATCACCGAACTTGCGTTTGATCTCGGCGACTTTCTGCTCCAGCAGGCCCCGGGAACGGATCACCTTGCTCTGTTCCGACACCCAGGCGCCGAGTTGGCTGCCCCGGGGGCGGCTGGCGAAGTAACGTAGCGATTCGGTCTGGCTGACCCGGGTTACCGAGCCCTGCACGATCACTTGCCGGTTCAGGCCGATCCAGGGAAACAACAAGGCGGCATTCGGGTTTTCCTCAAGCTCCCGGGCCTTGCGGCTGCCATAATTGGTATAAAATACGAAGCCGTCCTGGTCGAAGTATTTCAGTAACACCGTACGCAGGTCAGGTCGGGAATCCGCGCCGGAAGTCGCCAGCGACATGGCATTGGGCTCGAGGATACCGGCTGTCCTGGCATCGTTGAACCAGAGTTCGAATTGCCGGAAGGGGTCATCGTCCAGGTGCTCGCGGTCGAGGCCTTCGCTCTCGAAATCGCGGCGCATATCACCTATATCCATCGGGGATTCCTGATATAAAGGTTGGGTTCGAATCTACGCTTCTATATTCTTTCAGGATCACGTGCGCTTGAGAACCTCTAAGGAGTGAACGAAGTGACCGAAACCGTCCGACGCAAACCTGCCTACCGCCGTTGGTGGTTCTGGCTGCTGGTGCTGGCGTTGGCCTGGCTGGTCACCGGGTTCGGCCTGGTTCCCCTTTACCTTGCTTCCGCTATCCCCGAACGGGTGCAGCAGTACCTCGGCTGGACGGCCGACACCGGGGACGTCAGTTTCAACCCCTTCACCTTTACCCTGACCGCAGAAGACGTCAAGGCCAAAGACGGTGAGGGCGCCCCGGTCTTCGAAGCAGATGCCGTCACGCTGAACCTGGGATTTTTGCAGCTGATCCGGGGCTCCCTCAATGCACAGCAGCTTACGCTGGACAACCCGTTCCTGCGGGTCGACCTGCTGGGCGATGGCAGAACAAACCTGGTCAAAGACTGGCGCGAGCATGGTGCGACCGGGAGCAACGAGGGCGACCGCTCATCGGTTCAGTGGATGCTGGGCGAAGGTGTGGTCAACGGCGGGCGACTGCAGCTGCGACGACTGCCAGCGGGGGATGACAATGAACCTCACACCCTGACCCTGGAAGCCCTTGGGCTGACTGTGACCGATGTGGCCACCACAGATCAGGATGAGGCGGGCAGCTACAGCCTGCAGGCCGTCATGGGTGAGCAGGTACTGGAGTCCGAGGGGACCCTCAGCCTGTCACCGGTGTGGTCCAACGGCCGTCTTTTGCTCGATAATGTCAGCGCCGACACACTGCGGGCCTGGCTTGGTGGCCACCTGCCCTGGTCGGTCAAGAGTGGCCGCCTGACCTTCGAAACCGCCTACCAGTTTGCCCATGATAACCAGGGTATCGCCCTGGCGACCCGGGATGGTCAACTCAGCGCCACGCGGCTGGAACTGGCCGACCACGAACAACCGGACCAGGTCCTGGCCAGTGCCGATACCCTGGCCATGCAGGGGGTGGCTTTCAACCTGGATGGGCCGGAGCTGGTGATTTCCGCCGTCACCGGTGAATCGCTCCACCTGGACGCAGTGGTGTCCCGGGACGGCACCCTGAATCTGACCCGTTCGCTCAGGGGTGGCGGCGAAACCAGCCCGGAAGGTGATAGCGGGGATGGACGTGGTCTGCGCTGGTCGGTGGGCCGGCTGGATATCAACAAGAGCACGATCGACTGGCTTGACGAACGCCCGGAAAGCGCGGTCCGGCTTGCCCTGCAGAACGTGGAGCTGAGCCTCGGGGCAATGACTGAGCAGTTGGAGGAGGCCATCACCTACCAGGCCCGCGGGGAGCTTGAGCAGGGCGGGACAGTTTCGGCCAACGGCCAGTTCACCCTGGCCCCACTGACGTTTGAGGGAGGGTTGAACCTTGATCAGCTGATGCTGGCTCCGTTCAACGGTTATCTGAGGGAAGTCAGCGAACTCGAGGTCCTGGAAGGGCGCCTTAATCTGTCGGGCAATATCGACATTGATGTGCAGGACGATCCGCTCACCGGTACTTTCAGCGGTCGTGGCAGTATCAGTCAGTTTGACGGCCGGCTGCCCGATGAAGACGACAGCATCCTGGCCTGGCGAGAATTGCGCCTCGACCCCATCGAATACAATTTTTCCCCGGCCCGGCTTGAACTGGGTACCGTGACGCTCTCCGAGCCGGAACTGGGGGTGGTCCAATACCCGCACCAACCCCTGAACCTGGTCCGTTTCCTTGGTCCGGCCAGCGGTGAGCCAGCAGGCAGCGCTGACAGCGAAGCAGAAGGCGCGCCCGCGCTTATCTTCAGGCTCCGCCAGCTAGACCTGGCCAACGGAGAGGTCCGCTACACCGATCATACACCCCGCCCTTCCTTCACCAGTCGCCTGCATGACCTGGAGGCTTCGGTTTCCGGCCTCAGCAATATCACGCCCCAGCAGGGCCGATTCAGCCTGCGCGGCACGCTGGACGATTCCGGCGATTTCCGCGCCGACGGTACCATCGCCACCCTGGGAACCGATGGGCGTTCAGAAATAAACGCCACCCTGGAAGGATTGTCCATGCCGGCGCTCAACTCGTATTTCGGCTTCTATCTGGGATACCGGGTCGATAGTGGCAAGCTTTCCGGTGAGGGGCGTTACGAGTTGCAAGGCACGCAGCTGGACGCCACCAACCACCTGGTGCTGGAGCGGCTCGAACTCGGGGAGGCGGTCCAGAGCGATGCCGAGATTACCGCCCCGGTCCGCCTTGGCCTTGCCTTGCTGCGGGATGAAGACAACCGGGTAAGCCTGGAAATTCCGGTCAGCGGAGACCTGGCAGACCCTGAATTCAGCCTGGGACCGGTTATGATGCGCACCCTTAGGACATCCCTTGTCAAGGCTGCCATGTCCCCCTTCAACCTGCTGGGCTCCATCGCTGACCTGGGGGATTACTCCCCGGAGGAGCTGGGTGGCGTTGCGTTCCTGGCTGGTGAGACGACCCTGGTGATGGGTGAATACACCAAGATGGAGAGTGTGGCAAAGGCCCTTGAAGCCCGGGAGGAAATTGTCCTGACCATCCGCGGTGTTGCGCTGGAGTCGGTGGACAGACCTGCCCTTGAAGCCAGGCTCGGAGAAGATGAATCCCTGCCGGATAACGCACTGGAGTCGCTGGCATCCCAGCGTGGGACCAGTCTGAAAAGCCTGCTGGTAGAAGAGTACGGCGTTGCCGAAGAACAGATATTCCTGCGGGAACCGGAGGTACGTCCCGGCGAGGGTGGTGAGGGACCTGTGACCATCGAGTTCGAACTGGAGTCCCGATGAGCGGGCAGGGCCTGAGTCATTTCTTTGCCTATATTGGCCGGTTGCGGTGGATTCGCCGCTGGGGCTTGATGCGCAACGCGATTGAAGAGAACGTTGCTACCCATTCATGGGAAGTGGCGACGCTGGCCCATGCCCTGGCGGTGATCCGTAACCGGCACTTTGACGGCCAGGTCAATCCTGAAACGGTCGCCACCGCAGCCCTGTACCACGACGCCTCCGAAGTGATCACCGGTGATATGCCGACCCCGGTAAAGTATCACTCGAAGGTGATGCGCGAAGCCTTCCGGGACATCGAGCACAAGGCATCCGATGAGCTACTGGCGCTGCTGCCCGAAAGCCTGCAGTCTGACTTTGCCCTCTATATCCAGGAATCACGCTGGCAGCCGGATGTGGCGGAGCTGGTGAAGGCAGCAGACCGGTTGTCGGCCCTGCTCAAATGTGAGGCGGAAATCCAGGCCGGCAACCGGGAATTTGAGCCCGCCGCCCAGCAGATCCGTGAACGGCTGGAGCAGGAAGGCCTGCCGGAAGTGAGGTATTTCCTGGAAGTGTTTGCACCGGGTTACAGTCAGCCACTGGATCATTTGCTGGGGGGGTGATTCCCTGGACTGGGGTTGTTCCTGGTCGGGTGGCGGCAGCAATCGCCTCAGGCCGCAAGAACCTGGTTACGGCCGCTGTTCTTGGCCTGGTAGAGTGCCTCATCGGCTCGCTTGAAGGTGGTCTGCAGGGTTTCACCGACCTGGTGAATTGTCACGCCTTGGGACACGGTGACCCGGTATCCCTCAGGCAATTCATCAAAGCGTAGCGCTTCTACCGCCTTGCGGATGCGCTCCGCTGCGGGCACGGCATGGTCTGGCGATGTATCCGGGAAAATCAGCAGAAATTCCTCCCCGCCAATGCGTCCCACGTAATCGCCTTTACGAATGGTCGCCTGAATGGTGCGGCTGACCTTGCGCAGGATTTCGTCCCCGGCCTGGTGGCCAAACGTGTCATTTATGCGTTTGAAGTGGTCAATATCCAGCACGCTGATGCCCAGCGCCTTGGGGCCGGGAGACTGCCGTTCACTGCGGGCGACTTCCCGTTCGAATTGTTCCATCACTGTGCGGCGGTTGGGCAGACTGGTCAGGGAGTCGCGTGTCGCCAGTTCCACCAGCTCCACGTTGGCGTGCTTCAGTTCCCGGTTGCGGATACTGAGTTGGTGCCTTAGCTCGGAAATAAAGCTGCCAAGGTAGGCAACGATGGACAACACCGAGGCGTAGGCAAACAGGGTAACCGCTTCCAGCGGCCAGTAGATTCGCTCTGGAGCCAGCCAGCCCAGCACCAGTACCAACCCCAGGTAGCCCAGCCAGAACAGCCAGGCGATGGTCAGCATCTGCCGCCGGTTCAGGGCCAGGGCGCCGAACATAATGCCGCCGGTGGCCAGCAACAGGAACAGGATGCGTCCCTGGGGAAGGGCGACAAAGAACATGACATACAGGGAAGGAATGACCGGCCAGATGATCTGGATCATGGTCATACTGGGATCTTTGAACCGCAGGTTAATGCCGAACTGCAGTACAAGCACCAGAAGGGTTCCGCACAGCAGGCTGCTGGCGAAGAATACGAGCACTGGCTCCATTGGCAGGAAGCCACCAAGGTAGAGGCCGATTACCGCAAGGGCCGTACAGGCGTGGTTCGCAAAGCCCCAGATCATTCGCTTCAGGCGCAGGGACTGGGCTCGCTGTATCCTTTGCTCGATGCTTTCTGCCGTCATCTTTCCGCTGACTTGGTCAGTTCTTGTACGGTTGTTTTAAAGTGCGCCAAGATTACCACGAAATGGTTTGAATGAGTTTTCATCGGATTACAAATAGGGGGTTGAACCCTACAGTCCGATTAATTTGTATTTATGTGTCACGCTAATTAATCAGTGCCTACGGTATTGTTTGATTACTGTAGCAGAAAGTGACCAGAGCGTTGTGTTAAAGGTTGTATCCGGCGTGTCCGGGATGGTTTTGGGAACGGGTTGGTTATAGCTACGGTGCAGGAGTCTCAGCCGGGGTTTGTTTCTTCCGGGAATCGAAAACTCGGTTCGCTCAGACAACGATTCACTGCAGAAACGAACCCCGGTAAGACCTCTACGCGCTGCGTTGCAGCACGTGCAATGAAGGGAGGTGATGCTGTGATCAGGCGGCTTTCGCCATGGACCTTGCCTTGCTGACTTCCAGCCTCACTGCGTTGCCGTCCAGCAGGACCCGGTAGCTGTTTACCCTCACGGTGTCATCTTCCAGGCACTGGCCGGTGACGAGGTTGAAGTGTTGCTTGTACAACGGGGAGGCCACCACGGGCTGGCCTTTCAGGTCGCCGGTAATACCCCGGGCCAGGACATTGGCACCGCTGAACGGGTCGGTGTGGCTGATGGCGAACAGCGCCGGCAGTCGGTGCGGCAGGTAGAAAATGGCCACCGGGCCATCATCGGTCCATACCGCGATGCCGGATTCTGGTACCAGGTCGTCTACGGTGCAGACGATGTTCCATTGGGTCGTGGTTTTCATGGCTTGTATCCTTTTTCTTCGGTTCGGCTCCCTTGCGCTTTGGGAGACCGCTGTTTGATATCGTGCCTGCGCCGGGGTGGGGGTGGTCTTCCTCCGTGAAAAAAGAACTCGCTTGGCTCAGACACCTTTTTTCCCTGCGGAAGACCACCCCCACCCCGCCGTGATCGAATTGGTTGCAGCTCTCAACAAGAAACCGGGTTTTACTTTCGTTGTCTTTGTCTTTGTCTTTGTCTTTGTCTTTGTCTTTGTCTTTGTCTTTGTCTTTGTCCTTGTCCTTTACCTTGGGTCACCCCTTAAGTCCGCCGGAGGTGTGTGGGGGTTCTTTTCTGCAGGGAATCGTTGTCTGAGCGAAGCGAGTTTTCGATTTCCGGAAGAAAAGAACCCCCGCGCGACTCCAGCCCCCAACCTGGCAGGCTAGCGACTCCAGCCCCCAACCTGGCCAGGCTAGCGACCCCAGCCCCCCAACCTGGCAGGCTAGCGACCCCAGCCCTCAAACCCGTAGGCTAGCGACCCAGCCCCAAACTGGCAGGCCAACGACCCGCCCCAACCCGCAGACTAACGACGAAGCCTCAGGCCTCCCCGGACGCCAAAACAGGCCGCCGCTGGAACCGCTCCGTAGTCCACTGCTGTACCGGATCCTTCTGCCCAGGGGCATTCACAAACTCCCGGAACCGCTTGCGCTTCTGCGGATCCTCCACCGCAGACTTCCACTCACACTGGTAGGTGCCCACAATATCCGCCATGTGCTGCTCGAGTTCCGCACAGATCCCCAGGCTGTCCTCCAGAACAACCTGCTTCAGGTAATCCAGGCCCCCCTCCATGTTCTCCATCCACACACTGGTGCGCTGCAGCCTGTCGGCAGTGCGCACGTAGAACATCAGGACCCGGTCGATGATGCGGATCAGCTCGTCATCAGACAGGTCGGTGGCAAACAGGTCCGCATGGCGGGGGCGCATGCCGCCATTGCCGCATACATACAGGTTCCAGCCGTTTTCAGTGGCGATCACACCGATGTCCTTGCTCTGGGCCTCCGCGCATTCCCGGGTGCAGCCTGACACCGCCATCTTGACCTTGTGGGGCGCGCGCAGGCCCTTGTAGCGGTGCTCCAGATGGATCGCCATGCCCACACTTTCCTGCACGCCATAGCGGCACCAGGTACTGCCAACACAGGACTTGACCGTACGCAGGGACTTGCCGTAGGCGTGGCCGGTCTCGAAACCGGCGGCAATGAGCTTCTCCCAGATCTCCGGCAGTTCGCCCAGGGTAGCGCCGAACAGGTCCACCCGCTGGCCGCCGGTGATCTTGGTATACAGGTCGTACTCCTTCGCTACCTCTCCCAACACAATCAACTTGTCTGGTGTGATCTCTCCCCCGGGTATGCGGGGCACAATGGAGTAGGTACCGTTCTTCTGCATGTTGGCCATGAAGGTGTCATTGGTGTCCTGCAGCGGAACATGGTCCGTGGCCAGGATGTGCTCGTTCCAGCAGGTCGCCAGGATGGACGCCACCGTGGGTTTGCAGATATCGCAACCATGCCCCTTGCCATGCTGCCGGATTAACGTGCGGAAGGTTCGGATGCCGTTGACCCTGACAATGTTGAACAGGTCCTGGCGGCTGTAGGGGAAGTGCTCACAGATATCCTTGCTGACCTCCACGCCGCGCTTCTCCAGCTCGCTGTCCACCAGGTTCTTGAGCAGGGCGGCACAGCCGCCGCAGCCGGTGCTGGCTTTGGTTCCGGCTTTAACCGCGCCCAGGTCGGTGGCGCCGGCATCGATGGCGCAGCACACGTCGCCCTTGGTGACGTTGTGGCAGGAGCAGATGGAGGCGGAGTCCGGCAGGGCGTCGGGGCCGAGGGTGGGGGCACCCCCCTGACTTTCCGGCAGGATCAGCGACTCCGGGTTTTCCGGCAGGTCGATGCCGTTTAGGCAGTATTGCAGCAGGGTATCGTAATGGCTGTTGTCCCCCACCAGGATGGCCCCGAGCAGTTTCTTGCCATCCTCGTTGATGACCATGCGGCGGTAGTGGCCGGCCTTTTCGTCGTTAAAGCGGATATTGCGGGCGCCCGGGGTCCGGGCGTGGGCATCGCCGATGGAGCCCACATCCACACCCAGCAGTTTGAGCTTGGTGCTCATGTCGGCACCGGTGAAGGCTGCATCCCGGTCGTCATTGAGGAAGGCGCTCAGGGTGCGGGCCATGGTGTAGCCTGGTGCCACCAGGCCAAAAACCTGCTGGTTCCACAAGGCGCATTCGCCGATGGCGTGGATATGCGGATCGGAGGTGGTGCACTGGTTGTTGATGATGACTCCGCCGCGATCACCGATTTCCAGGCCGCAGGAACGGGCCAGGGTGTCCTGGGGGCGGATGCCGGCGGAGAACACGATCAGGTCCGTTTCCAGGAAGGATTCATCACTGAAGTCCATGCGCAGGCGGCTGCTTTCACCGTCCACAATCGCGGTGGTCGCCTTCTCGGTATGCACCTGTACGCCCAGCTGTTCGATCTTGCGGCGGAGCAGGGCGCCGCCGTCGTCATCCAGCTGCACCGGCATCAGGCGTGGGGCGAATTCCACCACATGGGCATCCAGTCCAAGGCTTTTCAGGGCATTGGCCGCTTCCAGCCCCAGCAGACCTCCGCCGACAACCACCCCGGTACGGGCGCCCTCAGCGCAGGCGCGGATACGGTCGAGGTCTTCCAGGGTGCGATAGACAAAGCAGTTGGCGTTATCCTTGCCGTTGATGGGCGGCACGAACGGATAGGAGCCGGTGGCCAACACCAGCTCATCATAGTGGTATGTGCCTTCAGGGGTGGTGACGACGCGACCTTCCCGGTCGATGTCGGTAACCGGCTCTTGCAGGTGCAGATCAATGCCCTTTTCCCGGTACCAGTCGGCGGTGCCCATGGCCAGGTCAGCGTGGGTGGAGCCACTGAAGTATTCGGACAGGTGCACCCGGTCGTAGGCCAGCTGCTTTTCCTCTCCGAAAACCAGGACGTTGAAGCCGGCAGCGGCCGGGGAGTCGGCGAACTGCTCCAGAAAGTGATGGCCGACCATGCCGTTACCGATGACGATCAGGGTTTTGTTGCTCATGGGTCTGTCCTCTCTCAAATACGTTGGCGCCGTCGCTCAGGCAGCCTGTTCGCAGTAGTCCCGGCCGAAGGCCAGGGTCGCCCGCCACGGGGTAAGGTCATTGCCTTTGTGAATCTGCTCCGCATACCAGGGGCCGTCACGGGTTTCGCCGAACAGCACAGAGCCCACCAGACGACCGTCCCGCAGTAGCAGACGGCAATAACGGTTCTGGCCATGGTCCTGCCAGACGATGGATTCGGTGTTTTCATCCGGTCGGGTCTGGCCGCAGGAAAAGATGGGAATGCCGCTGATCTTCAGTCGGGTGGGCTGGGTGGTGCTCCGGAAAACCGCGCCCTGGTCGGAACCTTTCAGCACCTGCGCCAGTACACGGGCCTGCTCATAGCCCGGGTCCACCAGGCCGAATGTCTGCCCGTCGATTTCACAACATTCCCCCAGGGCAAAGATGGCGGGATCACTGGTTCGGAGCTGGCGGCTGACGCGGATACCCCGTCCACAGTCCAGCCCGGCAGTAATGGCCAGCCCGGCATTGGGTGTAATACCGGCGGCGGTAATGACCAGGTCGGTACTGACCAGGTTGCTGTCATCCAGCTGCACCGCCCGTACCCGGCGCTTGCCCAGCAGCGCACAAGGTCTGACGCCGGTGCGGATGCTCAGGCCACGTTGCATCAGGCTGGCGGCCAGCAGTTTGCTACCCGTGGTGTCCAACTGCCGGTTGAGCAGGTGCGGGTTGCGATGCAGCACGGTGACTGCCATACCCCGACAACGCAGTCCCTCGGCTGCTTCCAGTCCGAGGAACCCGCCACCAATGACCACGGCGCGACCATGACGCTGGCTCAGTTCGATCAGCTGATGGGTGTCCCGCAGGTCGCGGAAGGTCAGCACGCCCTCCAGGTCATCACCGGGGATGCCCAGGGGCGCCGGCCTGGCACCGGTGGCCAGCACCAGCGTGTCGTACGCCAGTTCCCTGCCTGCTGCAGTGATGATCTGCTGATAGGTTCGGTCGATGGTGGTGACCGGGTCACCGTAATAGCGCTCGACACCGTTCGCGTCGAACCAGGCGTCGTCCCTTAGCCGAAGCTGATCCAGCGTGGCATCTCCGGCCAGCACGGATGACAGCAACACCCGGTTGTAGGCCGGCTCCGACTCGGCACCAAGCACTACGACCCGGCTGAAGGGGTGGCCACCTTCACACAGGTGTTCCAGCAGCCGCTGGGCCACCATGCCGTGCCCGCAAATCACCAGTGTTCCGCTGCTCATCGCTGTGCTCCCGGGTGGTTGATGTTGGCGAAACAAAAAAAAGCCGGAGCATCTATCCCCGAAAGGGGAATTGATGGTCCGGCGCCAATGCCAACAACGATGTTCGGTGAAGTCCGAAGACTTCGGGATACTCTAGCCATCTTCGGCTGACGTGCCCCTGATGGTCCGGCCGCTCCATGGCCGGGACGATCATCCTTGCCTTAGCTAAAGCGAGTACTGTGCCAGTAGGTTTATTTAATTTTAAAACAATGGCTTATCTGTTTCGTGGCGTTTTGGTGCTGACCAGTGATGCCCCCGGATCGTTCACCGCCCTGGATTTGTGCACCGTCGTTGAACACCGCCATCATGCGATAGCCCGCAAACCGCGACGGGTTTCGCCTGTACGCTGTTGCTGGCCGTCATCCTTCTCGGAAGCCGGCTCCTTGCCGGGAAACCGCTGCTTCTCATAGAGGAACGACAACACCGCCTGCCGGTAACGAACATAGGCCGGGTCGTCCGCCAGCGTCACCCGATCCCGGGGCCTAGGCAGCTCAATGGCCAGGTCCTCACCCACCGTCGCCGCCGGCCCGTTGGTCATCATGATGATCCGGTCCGACAACAGCACCGCCTCATCCACATCATGGGTGATCATGATCACCGTATTGTTCAGCTCCTGCTGGATCTCCATCAGCGAATCCTGCAGATGCGCCCGGGTGAGCGCATCCAAAGCCCCGAACGGCTCATCCATCAACAACACACTGGGCTTCATCGCCAGGGCCCGGGCAATCCCCACCCGCTGAGCCATCCCCCCGGAAATCTCCCCGGGCCGCTTGTCCAGCGCATGGTCCATATGCACCAGGGCCAGGTTGTGCAGAATCCACTCCTTGCGCTCGCGCTTGCTCATACGTTTGCGAAACACCTGCTGCACCGCCAGTTCCACGTTCTCGTATACGGTCAGCCAGGGCATCAGCGAATGATTCTGAAACACCACCGCCCGCTCCGGCCCCGGCTCATTCACCTCATGCCCGTCCAGCACACAACCGCCCCTGGTCGCCTTCAAAAGGCCAGCGACGATGTTCAGCACGGTGGACTTGCCACAACCTGAGTGACCGATCAGGGATACGAATTCGCCCTTATCAATCTTCAGGTTCAAATCATCGAGGGCAATAAAAGGCCCTGCTGGCGTATCAAACGCCATCTGAACACCGGTCAGTTCCAAATGTGCTTTGCTCATGAAGGTCACCTCAATAGTTGGAGAGTCCCGGGCAGGTACCTCTTTCCGGGACCGTCAAAAACAGGGATGTTTTTGTCGAGCGTACAGGGATGTATTCACCGCGTGTCCCGGAAAGAGGTACCTGCCCGGGGCTCCGGCACCGAAGCCTGAATCTCACCAGGGTTTGTTATCGGTCCCACGCCACCCGCCGCTGCACCACCAACATCCCGCGATCCAGCAAAAACCCGATGAAACCAATCGCCAGCACCGCCACCATGATCCGGCTCAGGGACTGGCTACTCCCATTCTGGAACTCATCCCAAACAAACTTCCCCAGCCCCGGATTCTGCGCCAGCATCTCCGCCGCAATCAGCACCATCCAGGCAATCCCCAGCGACACCCGCAGACCGGTAAAGATCATCGGCACTGAAGACGGCAACACCACCTTGCGAACATGGGTCCAGAACGACAGCCGCAGCACCTTCGACACGTTCACCAGGTCCTGGCTGACCGCGCCCACCCCCACGCTGGTATTGATCAGCGTCGGCCAGAGACTGCAGAGGGTCACTGTGATCATCGACGTCAGAAACGACTTCTCGAACATCGGGTCGTCACTGACGTAGGTGGCCGACACCACCATGGTCACCAGCGGCAGCCAGGCCAGGGGCGATACCGGCTTGAACACCTGGATCAGGGGGTTCACTGCCGCGTTGAAGTACCGGTTCAATCCCACCAGTATCCCCAGGGGCACCGCGATAACCGTGGCTAGCAGAAACCCCGCCAGCACCGTCAACAGGCTGGTACCGACCTGGTCAATAAAGGTGGGCGCCCCGGGATAGTCACGGATTCTGACCTCCGCCTCCGGGTTATCCGCCAGAATCCGCGCATTGCGCTCTTCCTGCATGGCGATGAACTTGTCCGCCCGGGCTCGCTGGTCCTGGTGCTCCTGCCAGAGCGCTCTGGCCTGCTCCGCTACGGCAACCGGGCCCGGGAAAGCCCCGAGGGAAGTCTGAACCTGGGGAGCGGCCAGGTGCCAGAACCCCAGGAACAGCAGAATGCCCACCAGCGGCAGCAGCAGTTGCTGTGCCCTGGTGGCCAGCTGGCCCGGACTGGGAAGGCTCGCCAAGCGGGCCAGCCTGCGGCCGACCAGGGTGGATGACGTGGTTTCACTCAGGGTGCTCATGGCCGTTCTCCGTCTTCAGATGGGCTTCAGGGCGTGTCGTCGCCTTTCAGGCCGATGTCGAAGCTGTTGATATAGGCGTTGGGCTCACGGGGCGTGAAAGGAACGCCATCAATCAGCTCGCCCTGGTGTGGCCGCTCGAAGTTCTCCGCCTCCAGGTCCGGAAAGGCGTCCGCCGGCAGGGTGCCATCCTCGATCAGTGAACGGGCCGCTTCCTTGTAGATATCCGCCCGGTAGACCTCCTGGGCAGTCTTCATGTACCAGTCGTCCGGCTTTGCCTCGGCAATCTGGCCCCAGCGGCGCATCTGGGTCAGGTACCAGATGGCATCCGAGGGGTAGGGGTAGGTAGCGTAGTAACGGAAGAACACGTTGAAGTCCGGCACTTCTCGTACATCCCCTTTTTCGTACTCGAAGGTGCCGGTCATGGAATTGGCGATGACCTCCTCGTCGGCCCCCACGTACTGGGAGCGCGCGAGGATTTTTACCGCCTCCTCTCGATTGGCATTGTTATCCTGATCCAGCCAGTGGGCGGCGCGGATCATTGCCCGGAGCAGGCGCAGGTGGGTGTTCGGGTTTTCCTCGGCCCACTGGCGGGTCACGCCGAAGACCTTTTCCGGATTGTTCGGCCAGATCTCGTAGTCGGTAATCACCGGCACGCCGATGCCCTTGAACACCGCCTGCTGGTTCCAGGGTTCGCCCACGCAGTAACCCTGGATTGTCCCGGCTTCCAGGGTGGCTGGCATCTGTGGGGGTGGCGTAACGGACAGGTGCACATCGGCCTGCAGGGTGCCGCTGGTATCGCCCCGCTGGGGCGCATAGTAACCGGGGTTCAGGCCGCCGGCGGCCAGCCAGTAGCGTAGCTCGTAGTTGTGGGTCGATACCGGAAACACCATGCCCATGCGAAAGCGCTCACCGCGGTTCCGGTAATGCTCCACCACGGGTTTCAGGGCGCTGGCGCTGATCGGATGTTCCGGCTTACCGTCGTCAGTCTGGTCCAGGTTGCCTTTTACCATCTCCCAGACGTCATTGGAGACGGTAATGCCGTTGCCGTTCAGGTCCATACTGAAGGCGGTAATCACATCCGCCCGGGTGCCGTAGCCAATGCTGGCTCCCAGAGGCTGCCCTGCGAGCATGTGGGCGCCATCGAGCTGGCCGTCGATGACCCGGTCCAGCAGGACCTTCCAGTTGGCCTGGGCTTCCAGTTCCACAAAAAGCCCTTCGTCCATGAAGAAGCCTTGTTCCCACGCCACCGCCAGGGGCGCCATATCCGTCAGCTTGATAAAGCCCAGTTTCAGGTCGGGCTTTTCCGCCGGGCCAATGTCCGCGTTTGTATTCGCCGCCAGGCCCAGGGCCAGGGTGATGGCCAGTACGTGATTCCTTGTCATCTCTACCCCCGAAGGTGTTTTGTTAACCGCAAAAAAAACGCCTGCCCCCCGTTACCGGGAAGCAGACGCCAATGTCTGCAGATCACTCTGAATGTGCTGGAAGTGATCCCAGGATAAGGGGACCGCTCCTGAATCTGGTATTGCAGCTAACGTGCCAGGTTCCAAAACTATTTAAAAACAATCGTTTAAAGAGTTGGAAGGGTTTTTGAGCGGGGAGTGCCTGAACCTGACGGTGCATTTTCGTGCTTCATGCACCAGCCGGGTGCGAATCAGCTGCCATAAAAGCGGACCCCGGAGGCGCTGCATGGCGCTGGTCAAAGGGACCTTGGGGTCAGGCAGTCGCCCGGCCCCGATCTTGCTAGCAGAAAATCCAGAGTCCCTTCCTGGGTCAGGGTTCCGGGAAGGGTAACAGCGGGCAATGAAGCCTGACGGGCGCATCCTTCCGGGGAATGTGCCGGTCAGGCTTTTTTATTGTCTGTTAACTGACCACAGGAATGGCTGCTATTACCGTGAATACTCCCGATTTAATTCCCCTCCGGACCACCTGCCCATACTGCGGCGTGGGTTGTGGCTTGTTGGCCGCTCCCGGCAAGGCTGATCCTATGGCGGACCAGCGACCTGTATCCGGTGACCTGGCTCATCCGGCGAACCGCGGCCGCCTTTGCGTGAAGGGGGCCAACCTGCACGAAACCACGAACTCTGAAGGTAACCTGCATCATCCCCGCGTGCTGGGTAGCCGGGTCAGTTGGGATCGGGCGCTGGATGAGGTCACCGGGGCTATCCGGCAGGCCATGTTTCAGCATGGACCGGGCTCGGTGGCCTTCTACCTGTCCGGTCAGTTACTGACCGAGGATTACTACGTCGCCAACAAGCTTGCCAAGGGTTTTATCGGAACGCCCCATGTCGATACCAATTCCCGCCTGTGCATGTCATCGGCGGTGGCCGCCCATAAACGGGCTTTTGGCGAGGATGTAGTGCCGGGTTGCTATGAAGACCTGGAGCTGGCGGACTTGCTGGTGCTGGCCGGCAGCAATACTGCCTGGAATCACCCGGTGCTGTACCAGCGAATGAAAGCGGCGGGCCGGCCCGGGCGCCGTGTGGTAGTTATTGACCCCCGCCGCACAGCTACCGCAGAGCTGGCAGACCTGCACCTGGCCATCCGGCCGGGTACCGATACCACGCTGTTCAATGGTTTGCTGGTCTGGCTGGCGGACGCGGGGGCGGTGGATGGTGCCTACGTGGACGCCCATTGCAGCGGTTTCGACGAAACCCTGGTATCGGCCCGGGCCAGGGCCTTTGCACCAGAGAACGTGGCCGAGGCCTGTGATATTCCAGTGGCCGACGTTGTGCGCTTCTATCAGTGGTTCGCGGAAACACCCCGCACCGTCACGGCCTTCTCCCAGGGCATCAACCAGAGTGTGGCGGGTACGGATAAAGGCAACGCCATTATCAACTGCCACCTGGCCACGGGGCGTGTGGGCAAACCCGGAGCCAGTCCGCTCTCCCTGACCGGACAGCCCAACGCCATGGGCGGTCGCGAGGTGGGCGGCCTGGCCAACACCCTGGCGGCCCATATGGATTATGACACCCCGGGCGCCCGCGAAGCGGTGGCGCAATTCTGGGGAACCGACCGCCTGCCGCAGGCACCCGGGTACAAGGCCGTGGACCTGTTCGACGCCGTCCACCGGGGCGAGATCAAGGTGCTGTGGATCATGGGTACCAACCCGGCCGTGAGTTTGCCGCAAAGTCGCCGGGTGCGAGAAGCGATGAGCCGATGTCCGGTGGTGATCGTTTCCGATTGCGTTAGTCACACCGACACTACGGCCCTGGCGGATATCCTGCTGCCGGCCAGGGGGTGGGGCGAGAAAGACGGTACCGTCACCAACTCCGAGCGTTGTATTTCCCGCCAGCGCGCCTTCCGGCCACCCACCGGGGAAGCCCGTGCGGACTGGCAGATTCTCGCCGAAGTGGGGCGGCGCCTGGGCTATGAGAAAGCCTTTGCATGGCCGTCGCCCGCCGCGGTATTCCGGGAACACGCCCGGCTGTCGGCCCTGGATAACCACGGAACCCGCCAGTTCAATCTGTCCGGCCTGGCGGACTTGACCGACGAAGCCTATGACCAGCTTGCACCCGTCCAGTGGCCGGTTACAGCGGCGCAGCCTGGAGGCAGCAAGCGTCTGTTCGGGGATGGCCGGTTCAGCACGCCGGACGGCCGCGCCCGCTTCATACCGGTTCGGGCAACCGCATTGGACCAGACTGATGTGAGCCCCGAAAAAATGCGGCTGAACACCGGCCGAATCCGGGATCAATGGCACACCATGACCCGCACAGCCCGGGCGCCACGGCTGGTCCAGCATCGACCGGAGCCCTTTGTGGATATGCACCCGGGCGACCTGCGTGGCCTGGGTATCAAGGAAGGGGAGCTGGTGACCCTGGGTAAAGAGCGTGGAGGCCAGTTCACCGGGCGTGTGCGAGCTGAGCCCGGGCAGCGGCAGGGGGAGGTGTTTGTGCCGATTCACTGGAGCCATCAATTCACCGGCGAGGGGCTTGCCAGCGCCCTGATCACCCCGGTAACGGACCCGTTCTCCGGCCAGCCGGACTCCAAAAACGGTCTCGTCACCGTGACGTCACTTTCCGCCCGATGGCACGCCCGCCTTTTGCGACACCGGGAGGCATCAAGGGGCTGGCAGGCGGACTACCACACCCTGGTCCCCCAGCATCACTGCAACACCTGGTACCTGGCAGGCAAACAGCCGGAAGACTGGCACCGGACCATAACTCGCTGGCTGGGCGGCGCCCCGGACCTGGTGCTGGAAGACAGCGCAGCAGGCACCTTCCGCGCCGCCCGCATCAGGCATGGCCAACTGGACGGCGTACTGCTGGTCGCCAGGGACGCCAGCCACTTACCGGACACCGCCTGGCTGGCGTCCCTGTTCGACGGCCGGGAGCTCTCCCGCAAGGAGCGGCGCGGCCTGTTATCGGCCCGGAGTGTGGAAACGGAAGATATCGGTGCCGTGGTATGCAGTTGTTTCGGTGTTGGCGAGAAACAGATTGCAGCAGCCATAGGAGCGGGCGCCGGAACGGTAGAAGCCCTGGGGGAAAAACTCCGATGCGGCACCAACTGCGGCTCCTGCACACCAGAGCTCAAGGCGGCTATCGAAAAGCACCGGCTTTCGTCAGCCCCGGTCTAATTCAGGCGAATCAAGCGAGGCAATGAGTGTCCAGCGACCGGCGTCCAGCAAAAAGTCCCAAGAGGTGTGCGGGGGGAGGCTTTTGTGCAGGGAAAATCTGTCTGAGCGAAGCGAGTTTAAATTTTCCCGGAACAAAAGCCTCCCCCCGCGCAACTCACGCCCCCACA
Organism: Marinobacter sp. AN1; assembly: GCF_026013985.1. NCBI lineage: Bacteria > Pseudomonadati > Pseudomonadota > Gammaproteobacteria > Pseudomonadales > Marinobacteraceae > Marinobacter > Marinobacter sp. AN1. The sequence goes on from NZ_CP110342.1 coordinate 193,172, forward strand.
GCCAGCAGTCTGGGAGAAAAATTTCCCAAGGAACACAAACAACCTCAGTCCACGGCAGAAAGCATCACAAAAGGCACCCGAAACCGAAGCCCCCGCGAGCGCCCGGTGCCATCCACCGTACAGGTCTTGCGATTAATCCGCAGAATGATGCCTTCCCGCGCCGCGGCACCCTCACCAAACCGGACCGCTTCCCCAGGGTGCCACTGTCGCGCCTGGTGACCAGGGCTGGCCAGCGCCATAGGCTGGTTATCCAGTGGTAGCCCGAGATCATGGGCCGAGCGTGCCAGGTGCCGGCGCACACTCTCTGCCATGCCATTATCGTTGAGCTGATCCAGCAGCTCGTAAAAATGACGGTTATGCACCGAACCGTGGTAACGCTTGCCATCGTGCTGCTGGAGCAGGTGGGCAAACTCATGGGTACAGGTGTGGGCCAGCAGGTTCAGCACCGACACCGTGCCCCCGAAATACCCCCGGCTGCGGATCTCCCGGGTCGACAACCAGCCGGCAGCGGTGACGGGATCCTGCTTGGCGGCCACCATGCGTACCCCATAGGTGATCTGGTGGCACCTGTCACGGTGATCAAATCGATGGTAGGTGGCCCGGCCGGAACCGGCACGGCAGGCAAGGTCGGCCTTCGGGTGTAACTGATGGCGGTAGTGATCCCACAGCACCTGCTCGGTGGTGGTACACATCAGCCGGGCAATAGCCCGGCAGGTTTGCAGGTTGGAGGTCATCGATCGGAAACTGCGGCCTGGGTTTTACCGCAACTTGTACCCCACCGGCAGGGCATAGGTAAAGCTCTGGCCCTTCATATTGTCAGGAACCTCCGGCAGTGGACTGGCATCCCGCAGCAGCTTAAGGGCTGCGCGGTCCAGTAAGTCGTGGGACGATGAATCCCGCAAGCGGGTATCGAGCAGGCGTCCGTTACGGTCGAATTCGAAGATGACCACCGGCGTGCCCTCCTGTCCCAATCGCCGGGCCCGGCGCGGGTACTCGTGGTACCGGGCCAGGTGGCGGGTCAGCTTACTGAGGTACTCGTCCACCGAGCTGTCATCGCCGGCGACCAGTTCCACCTGTTCCTGCTGGGTGGACTCGTCCGCGCCTTCGTTGGGCTCGGTGGTATCCACATCGGCTTCCGCTTCCGTGTCGGTGGTGCGTTCACTGCTGGCCCTTTCAGCCTGATCGGGTTCAGGCTCAGGTTCAGGTTGCGGTGCGGGCTCCGGTGACGGAGCCTTTTCTGGCTCTGGCTCTGGCTCTGGCTCTGGCTCTGGCTCTGGCTCTGGCTCTGGCTCAGGTTGAGGTTCGGGTTCGGGTTCGGGTTCGGGTTCCGGTACAGGTTTCGGCTCCAGGGCAGGCTCCGAGGATGCCTCGGCTGCTGGCGCCCCGGCCAGCTGGATCTTCAGGGCGGGTGCCGTGGTACTGGCATTGCCTTCCGTGCGCAGTTCCAGGGTGGGAACACCGGGCAAGGCCAGCCACAGGGTCATGGCGGTCAGGGCGATGGCGGCGGCGAGGATGATGGCCCTGGCGGTCTGGCTCATTCCGCGGGCTCCGTCAGCAGGATTACCTCGCTGTACCCCAGCTCTTCCAGTGCGCGGAACAGCGCTTCCAGGTCATTCATGGCGGTAACGCCTGCTGCCCCAACCCGGAGCGGCTCCATCACCTCATCAGGGGCAGGCAGTGCATCCGCCAGGGCCTCTCGGGTGACGGGCTTGTTGGCCACCAGGTACTGCCCCTGTTCATTCACCACCAGGTCCGCCTCGGGTTGTTCGTCGGTGTTTTCCGCCGTCATTTCCGGCAGTTCGGGCAAGACAGTATCGGTCAGCTGCCCGGCCACGATGAAAAACATCAACAGCAGGAAGACCAGGTTGATCAGCGGCAGCAGACTGTCTTCGACACGCTCCAGCAGTGATTTGCTGTCTTCGAAGGGTTCCGGGGTCAGTGGTGTCATGGTTGTGGCGTAGTAGAGCTGTCCGGTGCGGTGCGTTTCCAGTGAGCCTTGATGCCGGCGCTGTCGAGGGTACTCAGGGTCCGGGTGAACCGATCCAGGGGTACATCGCCGTCGGTGGCCAGGCGTACCTCCTGTTGCCCCTGGCTGGCGAGGCGTTCAGTTACCTCGGCAAGGCTCCAGTCCCGGCTGTCCCACTGCAGCTGGCCATCCGCCTGGAGTTGCAGCTGGGGCAGAGGCTCGCCGTCACCACCTCGACCCTCTGCGGTGTCGTTCTCCAGTTCCAGATACCCGGTGGGCAGCAAATAGCTGGTGACCATGAAGAACACCAGCAGGATGAACACCACATCAATCAGTGGCGTCATCCGGATGGGCATGGGGCGCGCAGGCCTGGGCTTAACCAGCGGCATGGGCGACACGGGCCGGCTGATAGGTGTCCTGGCGGGCACTGTCGTTAGTCCGGGCGGTGCCCCGGGCGGCATTGGCCATGGTTTTAGCCGGGGCCGAATTGAGGATGCCCAGCAGGCGTTCATTCATCTGGCTGTTCAGGCGACGTAGCCGGAATTCACACCAGGCAGCGATGGCTGCGAAGGGAATCGCGATCACCAGGCCGGCGGCGGTGGTGGTCAGGGCTTCGTAAATGCCACCGCTGAGCTGGCTGGCACTGGCACGCCCTTCCGTTGTGGCCATGGCGCTGAAGGCTTCCATCATGCCCATGACCGTACCAAGCAGGCCCAGCAGTGGGGCCAGGGCGGCGATGACTTCGATGATTTTCAGGGGCGCTTCAAATGGCTGCAGCGCCTTCTGTGCGCCCTGAGCCAGGTTCTCCCGCAGCATGTCGTCCGGTTCACCCTGGGTGATACCGCTCATTGCCCGGCGTGCCAGGCCGTGCATCGGGTTGCAGCGAGCGAAAAAGCCCGCCGGCTGGTCCGGTATGGTTGCCCGTTCGGCCTGCTCCCACTGAGCGACATCACGGCGAACGCGACCGCCGGAGCGTGGGGAGAAGAGGGTGCCGGTGATGATCAGGTAAAAAAATGTCAGCAAGCCCAGTACGGCCAGCGCGACCAGTACGTACATGACCGGCCCGCCCATATCGACCAGGGACGCCAGGGGGTTTTGTGCGACAGCAAGTTGGGGAGAGTCAGGCATGGTGTCCGTCCTGATGGATAATTTAACGCAAACGATAACAATTTTTATTAGTAAGATCTAGTGCTATTGGGGGCCGGACCCGGCCTGCCCGGTCTGCTAAACTGTCGCAAATGCGACGCAAATCCGAAGACAGTTTATCGATTCATGGGGTTCGGAAGAGACAAGGTCCAAAGGCCGTCAGTGGAGGGTTCGTTTGATCCGGGCGTGGTTTGACCGACTTGCCAATCGCGGCTTGGTGCTGTTTGTCGGAGCTATCGTCGTCACGGTGGTGGTGGTCAGCCTGGTGAACATGGTAATCAGCCGCCAGGAGCTGGAACAGCAGGCCCGGAGCCAGGTTGCCACCGTTGCTGAAATGCTCCGCTATGAGCTGGATCGCAAGCTGATCGAGCGTTTTGGGGTGCTCACGGGAGCCGCAGATTCCGTGCGGATGGATGAGATTTCGTTCCGTCAGTTTTCCGGCCTGATCATGGAGCGGCAGCGGCCCATTTCCCACCTGTTCGAGCACCTGTTTCTGTTCGACAGGCAAGGCCTGGTACTGGAAAGCTACCCGGAAGTTGGTGAGCTGGCGGGTGCCGACCTGTCAGGGCGGACCTATTTCCAGGATACAGTTGATCAGCTTACCCCACAGATATCAGAACCCTTTACCTCCTTTGTGCGCGAGCTGCCCACGGTCGTCATGACTGCTCCTGTGTTTGACCACAACGGTTCCCTGGTGGGTGTGTTGGCCGGTTCCATTGTGCTGACATCCAATAATTTTCTCAGTGAAATCAGCGCCACCGGTATTGGTAACGAGGGGTACGTCACCCTGGCTTCCCGCTCCGGGCTGGTGCTGGTGCGGAAGGGTCAGATCGGTGGCATAGAAACCGTGGCCAGGAATAACCCGGCTGACCAGGCGGCGATCGACGGCTTTGAAGGCGTAACCCGGGGTGTGACCAGGGATGGCGAGCCAGCGATGGTGGCGATCCAGCAGCTGGATATGGCGCCCTGGTTTGTGTCTGCCTCCTGGCCACTGAGCGATGCCTTTGGGCCGGCTAACCGGCTGGGAGAAGACCTGGCATGGATCGCCGCCATGGTGGTGCTGGGAATGTTGCCGTTCTCGTTCTTCCTGTTCCGCCGTTACCTGAACCCGCTGCGGGAGCTGGCAGAGCAGATCCACGCCCGCCACCTGGGTACCCGGGAGCAGCCGGTGGAGGAGGCCGGGTACCAGGAAATACGGGAGCTGGCCGTGGTTTTCAACCGGGTGATCTCCGACCGTACCGAAGTTGAGGCCCGCCTGCGCGCAGAGCAGCAGCGAGGTGACAGTATCCTGGCGGCATTGCAGGAAGGGGTGGTGATGACCGACACCCTGGGCAATATCCGCTATGCAAACCCGGCTGCCGGGAACTTTCTAGGCCGCGGCTACGAGCTCGTGGGAGCGCACCTTTTCGAGCTGGTGTCGTTCGAGACCGAGCACGACCAGTGGAGTGCTGGTCATTTCCTCGGCAGCGATGAGATCCATGGTATGGACGGGATTCTGCGTAACCGCAGCGGTCAGGCCCTGGATGTGGAGATCACCATGCTCCATGTCAGTCGGGGTGAAGTGGATGAGCGCCTGATCTTTGTGATCCGTGATGACAGTGAGCGTCGTCGCCAGGAACAGCAGCTGTCCTGGCAGGCGACCCATGACAGCCTGACAGGCCTGCTCAACCGGCGGGCCTTTTCCACCGAACTGGTGAAGTGGCTCGCCCAGGCTTCCGCCCTGGAAGTTCCCACCGTACTGATGCTGATTGACCTGGACCACTTCAAGCCGGTGAATGATGAAGGGGGTCACCTGCTGGGGGATGAGCTGCTGCGTCAGTTGTCGGAGATCCTCAAGGGTGTGGTCCGCAAGACGGATGCGGTAGCACGTTTTGGTGGTGATGAATTTGCCATTCTGCTGCCTGCCTGTGGGCTGGGACGGGGAGCAGACCTGGCGGAACAGGTTCGTAGTGGAATCGGGGCGTTGCAACTGGAGCAGGACGGGCGCCGGTTTGGTGTGACGGCGAGTATCGGGCTGACCGACCTGAACGCCGGGGACAGCAGCCCGAGGGAGGCATTGGCACGGGCCGATGAAGGTGCCTATGCCGCCAAGGCCCGGGGCCGGAACCAGGTGGTTGCGGTGCCGTCTACGGAAGCCTGAACGGTAAACGGCGCCGGCAGTGCCGACTGGCCTGGCTGGCTGCTGGTATTGGCTGCCACCGACGATCAGTGGTGGTCGGCAATATCCCCTTCGCTGTACAGGAATTCCTTGAGGAACCCGGCAAAGTCGTCGTTATTGCGGCGCAGCCATTCGATCACCATGGCGGCGTGTTCCATCTCTTCCCGCATGTTGTGCAGCAGGATGGCCTTCAGCGACTCATCGTCACAGTCATCCGCGCGCTGCTGATACCAGTCAACCGCCTCCAGTTCTTCCATCAGTGACACGATGGCATGGTGCATATGCAGGGTTTTCTTTGAAAGTTTCTCGCGTGGGGCGTGCAGGTTATCGCTGGCCATGGGGCCTCCTGTCGTGGTTGGGTTGATCCTGGCTCGTTGTGCTTGAGGTTATTCCTGATGGTAACAAGCATAGCCGGGACTGCCGACCCCTGGCCAGTCCGTCCGGCCGCCAGGGCTTATGCCGCCCACTGCAGCCAGGCCAGCCAGAGCAGTCGCAGGGCCAGCAGGGTCAGCAGCAGGTTAAACACCCGCTGGAAGGTCTGGTTGCCCAGTCGGCCCAGCACCCGCAGCCCCAGCCAGGTCCCCAGGAAACCCATGCCGACCATCGCAGCCAGGAACCACAGCCAGTCACGGAATACGAAGCCCGCCAGGCCGAATACCAGGGCCTTGGGCAGGTGCTGAAGGGTCATGGAAGTGGCAAAGGTCGCCACGGTGGTGAACCGGTCGGTATGGATCTGCTTGATGAACGCTGCGACCAGGGGGCCGGTGGCACCCACGAACAGTGAGATAAAGCTGGTGATGGCCGAGGCCACGAAAATGCCGGCCCGGCCCATGGCCAGTGGCGGGAGCTTCGGCCCCCAGCACAGGTAAAGTACGAACACGGCAATGGTCACCTGCCATACCCAGGCGGGCAGGCGTACCAGGAGAAGGCTGCCAGCTACGGCGCCGAGAATGACGCCGGGCAGGAAGGCCGCGATCACCCGCCAGTCAATATGGCGCCAGGTCATTGCCATGCGGCCTGCATTGGAACCCAGCTGGATCATGCCATGGACCGGAATGATCGCCGCTGGCGGTATCCACATGGCCATCAGGGCCAGCAGCATGACTCCGCCGCCGGCGCCCAGGGCGGCGGTGATCAGCGATGTCAGGGTCGAGCAGGCCAGCAGTATCAGCGCGACTTCCGGAGCGAGGCCCGGCGGCAGGAATGACAGCAAGACATCCTCCATGGGTAGGCCGTCAGGGGGACTGGCAGAACACAGTATCTTTCAGCGAAGAGTGGTCGCAGAGTGCCCGGGTTGCCAGTTCAACATCGGCTACATAATACAGGGATGCCAGGCCCAGTCGATCCCGGCCCAGGTTGTGGAACACCATGCCGAAGGCAATGTCACCGGCGCTGAAGCGCTCGTGGTGTTCAGCAAAGTACCTGGCCGGACCATTCAGCTCCTCGTCCGTCATCAGCCGATCAATGCGTGCGGCACCGCCGTGGTAGGCCTGGATCAGTAGCAGGGTGAATAGCCTTTGACGCTTGGCTTCCGGCAGTTCCGGGAAGTGTTCGTTGATAACCGGTTCCAGCAGGCGGGCATTGCGGTTCATCAGCTTCATGGCGCAGTCGAGCTGGGCCAGCCGGTGCCAGTGATTACGTTCTGCCACCCCACAATCGACGAGTACGCCGGGCATCAGTTGCATGATGCCGCGGGCACCCGCCGCCGAATGGGCGCGGCTTTGTCCCCCGCTCTCAATCAGCAGCATGCCGGCCAGGTAGCGGGGAAGCTCCGCGGGCAGCGACAGCCGCTGCTGCTGGCGCCGGGTGTCGTACACATAGGTCAGTGCCTCGTGAAGGTTTCCTGGCTTGGCCTGGCTGGCGAAATCCAGGTCGTCCCAGCGTCCCCAGAGGAGATCGGAGGGCGCCTTGCCCAGGTAGCGATCCAGGGCTTCGCCGAGGCGGGCATGTGGCTGATTACAGCCCAGGGCAAAGGGGTAGCCTGTCGTGGAGGCATCCCCTGGTGTCCAGCCGGTGGCGCGCCCCTGGCGCGCGAGCTTTTCCCGTTGCTGGTTCAGTTTCTTCTGGGTTTCTTCGCTGGTTTCTCCGTCGCTGATATAGCCGATGAACCGGCCGCGGTGATCGAACAGCAGGTGGCGATCGGAGTCGGAGCAATACGCTGATTCTTCCAGCACCCAGCGGCGGATATCCAGGATATTGTTGAAGACACCCTGGCTGCTCCAGTAGGGCGCACTGCGGATGATCGCCTGCCAGTCTTCCACGGGCGCCGGTGCTTCACTGCGGGCCACCGTGGGCAGGGTGCAAAGCACAAACAGCAGCACCTTCAGCATCGGATTGCGAATGGACCGGGCAGCCATGTGACTCCTCTGAATGGGTAACAGGCCGACGGGATTGGTGAGTTGTGTGTCGTATTCGTCGGCGTGTGAGTTTGGTGCTGCTAAACTCCTAACAGCAAAAAGATGTTCGCTCCGCTACCTATACCGCAACACCTCGCGGAATCAAAACAACAACGGATTAACACCATGAAAGTTTCCGACTATCTGCAATACGATGCCACGGGACTGGCGGACCTGATACGCCGGGGTGAAGTGTCGGCCCCTGAGGTCACTGAAGCCGCGATCGTCCGGGCCGAGTCTGTAAACCCAACCCTGAATGCGATCTGCCTGCCCCAGTACCAGGAGGCAAGGACACAGGGTATCAATGATGGTCCGTTCGCTGGTGTTCCCATATTGCTGAAGGACCTGGGGCAGGAACAGGCGGGTCAGCCCTGTACCATGGGTAGTCGTGGGCTGCGAAACCGGCTGATGCCGGAGGATTCCGACTATGTAGTGAGGGCCAGGAACGCTGGCCTGGTATTTCTTGGTCGTACGGCGACGCCGGAATTCGGACTCAAGGCAGTCACCGAGTCTCAGCTCTGGGGGCCAACCCGTAACCCCTGGAATAGCGGGTTGACGCCGGGTGGCTCCAGTGGCGGGTCCGGAGCAGCCGTGGCAGCCGGGGTGGTGCCCGTGGCCGGCGCCAACGATGGCGGCGGATCTATCCGCATACCGGCAGCCTACAACGGCCTGGTAGGGCTCAAGCCGTCCCGAGGTCGGGTTTCCTGGGGGCCCTATGCTGGTGAGAGCTGGATCGGCGCGGCCGATAACCACGTGGTCACCCGCACCGTGCGGGATGCGGCGGGTATGCTGGACGTGCTGGCCGGGGGCGCTGTCGGTGAGCCCTTCAACATAGCTACGCCGGCAACGCCCTGGACCGAACTGGCCGCCCAGGCGCCGGGCCGCTTGCGCATTGGTTTCTTCACCCGATCACCCTATGGTGGCGAGGTACATCCCGATCACGTTGCTGCGGTGGAAGCAACCGCCCGCCAGCTGGAAGCGCTGGGCCACCATGTGGAGGAGGCCGGGCCACAACTGGATGGTGACGCCCTGGCGCGATGCTACCTGGGCATTTACTTCGGCGAAGTGCCGGTATTTATGGATATAGCAAAGGCCCGGGGCGCCGCAAACGACGAGTTTGAGCTCGATACGCGCCTGCTCGCCATGCTGGGACGTAGTTTCCCCCTGCCGGAGTATGTGGGTATGCGTCAGCAATGGAATGAGTTTGCCCGTAACCTGGGTCAGTATTTTGGCCAGTATGATCTCTATCTCTGTCCTACAACGGCACAACCCCCGGCCCGCATTGGCGAGCTGGACCTGCCGCCAGCCATGCAGATGGTATCGAAACTGCTGGTGCGGGCCGCGCGGGCAAGCTGATGCTGAAAAGCGGCATCGTCGACCAGCTGGCCATGGAGAGCCTGGCCCGCACGCCGTTTACCCAGCTGGCCAACCTGACCGGCACACCAGCGATTTCATTACCTTTAAGCTGGAGTGAGCAGGGGTTGCCAGTGGGCGTGCAGTTCGGAGCCCCACATGGCGACGAGGGTCGCTTGCTGCAGCTGGCGGCACAACTGGAGGAAGCTGCCCCCTGGTACAACCGGTATGAAAGCCTGTGGGACCGGGGTATTGGTAAGGTTTAATGGTGGACTTGTGATCTGCTGCCTTCATTCCCACGTTTATTTTTGAGGGTGGAACAGGCTATGCTGTGTTTAACGGGCAGCTGGCCAGGCTGCCCGTTCTCCGGGGCCGGCATCCGCACCGGCTCCCCTTTCAGATGGCATCGAGGAGGCGAGTACCATGAACCAACCGATGGCAATCGAAGAACTGGTTTCAGTAGCACAGGCGGAAGCCATGGGTGAGCTGGATGCGCCAATCATGGCCATCGTGCTGTCCAGTGAGCAAAGCTACGACCTTCCCATCAACTCCCTTGAGACCGATGCCGACAAGGCCCGTTGGGCCCTGATTCTGCGCGCTGCCCGGGAACATGTGGAGGCCGACGCCGTGGCCTTGCTGTACCCGGCCTGGACCACCATTCGCCAACGCAGCGCCGAAGCCGAGGCAGAAGCACGCCGGGAAAAGGAAGACACCCCGGAACCCATCGATACCCTGTTCGTCCAGCTTCATACCCGGGACCGTATCTACTGGCGCGGTTTCGAGCAGATCCGTGATCCCCGGCATCAGCGCATCATAGGTTTTCGCAGCATTGGTGCCCTGTCCAATGACTATGAGCGGGAAGAGGCCCCCTCGGTGACCTCCTGGCTCAACACCCTGTTCGAGCCGCTGCCGGAAGAGGGCGAGGAAACCGATGTGGATCGTGAACTGGCGGACCTGCTGGAAGAGCCGGAAGTGAGTGCCGCGCTCTATCCAAGGCAGATGCGCGCCCTTCATTGAGGTAAGTATTGCCCTGACTGACAAGCTGCCAGCCAGTGAGTCCACTCACTGACTGGACAGCAGCGTCAGGCACAACTGGGCATGTTGGAGGAAATGGTTGAACGCTTGCAGGTGTTCGTCGGCGGGCTCGCTGCCCGTTGCGCCGAAGTCGGCATAGAACATTCCAAGCATCCGGCCATTGGCCAGCAAGGGGCCGGTCAGCGCCGGCACCCGCCCCAGCCATGGGTCGAAATCCTGCTCGGTGGTGTTCCGGGGTGGCCGGTAAACCGTGCTGCTGCCGTGAGGCAGTAGCTGGCCGAGGGCACCGCTGCCGTCGCGGTTGATCTGTAAGCCATCGCGCCAGCTTTCCGTCTGTGGTCCCATGCATTTCCGCAATACCAGCTGGCGGGCATCACGGTCGGACATCAACAATGCAACCCGGGTCAGCCCAATACCCCGGTGAAGCCCTTCCAGTACCAGCTGGAAAACGGTATTGAGGTCGGGTTTTTCGGTCAGGCTCTGGGCCAGTTCCCTGAGTATCCTCAGCTGAAGATCAGCGTCGATGGCTGGTGGTGCCGGTGCTTCCATGTCACCACTGCCGCCGGGCAGCAGTGCCTGTACCTGTGGTATGCCCAGTGACACAGCCACCTTGCCGGCCTCACCGGCATTCAGGCGCGCCTGGTCCCGGATCGCCGCGGGGCTTTCGTCCAGCTCCTCGCCCAGGGTGTTCATCAGTTGGTCCATGTCGGGTGTTCGCCAGCCTTCCTCCGCCAGTTCGGCCATGGCTACCGCATGGCGTGCGAGACTGCTTGCCGGAGAGTTGGCCCGGTTGGCAGACACCACATCCCGGATAAACGGCCCCAGGGCCCAGGCTTCTGCAAGCCCCCGGGTAATTTCCGGGAAGGTGGTGTGAAGCACCGCCTTCTGAGCGTCAGTCGGATCCTCACCGGCCCGCAGGCGCTGGGCGAGCTCGCCCGCCTGTTCTGTGTCACAGGCCCAGAACGCCAATTCACCGATGGTCATCAACAGCGCACCGATAAACACTTCTTCCAGGGCCTGCTCGTTGCGTTTGGGCAACAGGCTGCGGGCCTGCACAGCGGCGTGAATGGCCCGTGCGAGGCACTTGAGAAGCTGGGGACGGGAGCTGCGGCTGAGTAGGGAGTCCACGATCAGCGACGAAATCGCCATGGATTTCACCGAATCGAAACCGATCAGGGTAATGGCACGGCTGACGGTGCTGACCTGTACCCGGGTCTGGTTGTAGAACACGGTATTGGAAAGCCGCAGCACCTGCGACGTGAGCTGGGCATCGTTGATAATGACCTCGGCCAACTCGTTGACGGTGCTGCTGTTGCTGTCGGTAAGCTCGTTGATACGCTTGAGCGTATTGGCCAGCACCGGCAGCTCGACGCGGCTCAGATAGGAAACCCATGCCTGGGTGGATGTCATCCTTGAGCCTGGCGGTGTGGGGTCACTCACAGTGCGCAAAGCCTCTGGATCAATGGTGGATCGGTAATGTCACAATTGATTCATGGTACTACACTTCTGTCGTTGCCCCAGCCGGACAGTGCTTGCGGATACAAAAACGAACATTCGGGTTTCAGGTTTGAGTGCGTTATAATCAGCGGCTTTTCGTGCCGTACCCACAAGGTGTCGGCCAGTGCCTGACGGAAGGTTTGTGCTCTGTGATTGAACTCGACCAGGTTCAGAAATCCTATCAGGTGGGCGGCCGGGCGATCCCCGCGTTGCAACCCACCGACCTGACCATCGACACCGGCGAGGTGTTCGGCATTGTCGGTCATTCCGGTGCCGGCAAATCCACGCTGGTGCGACTGATCAATCTGCTGGAACGGCCCACTGGTGGCCGGGTGCTGGTGGATGGTGAGGACGTTACCCACTACGATGCTGCCGAGCTGCGGGCCTTCCGTCGCAAGGTGGGCATGATCTTCCAGCACTTCAACCTGCTTTCATCCCGCACCGTGGCCGATAACATTGCCTTCCCCATGAAGTTGGCCGGAATCTATTCGAAGGCACAGATTCGCGACCGGGTGGCGGAACTGCTGGCACTGGTGAGCCTGACCGACCAGGGCAACAAGTACCCGTCCCAACTATCCGGTGGCCAGAAGCAGCGTGTCGGTATCGCCCGGGCACTGGCCTGCCGGCCGTCCATCCTGCTTTGCGATGAAGCGACCAGTGCCCTGGACCCGCAGACCACCCAGTCGGTATTGCGCCTGCTGGCGGAGATCAACCGGGAGCTGGGGCTGACCATTGTGCTGATTACCCATGAAATGGATGTGGTGCGGCGTATCTGCGACCGGGTCGCGGTGATGGACGGCGGACGGATCGTCGAAATGGGAGCGGTCACCGATGTATTCCTGCACCCGGAACATCCCACCACACGGGATTTTGTGTTTGAGAGCGAGAACGTGGACCGGGATGAGTTGCAGCAGGATTTCGAGCATGCGGCCGGCCGGATTCTTCGCCTGACGTTTCGGGGTGAATCGACCTATAAGCCATTGCTGGGCCATGTTGCCCGGCAATCCGGTGTGGATTTCAGCATCCTCTCGGGCCGTATCGACCATATCAAGGATACGCCCTACGGCCAGCTGACCTTGTCACTGGTGGGCGGTAACCTGGAACAGGCGATGGCCGAGTTCGAGGCGGCGGATGTCCATGTGGAGGTGGTGCGATGATGGAGTCCCTGCTGACGAACGTGGACTGGGTGGAAATCGGCTGGGCCAGCTGGGATACCCTGGTGATGGTGGGTATGTCGCTGCTGTTCAGTGTGCTGATCGGTCTGCCGGTGGGGGTGCTGCTGTTTCTGACCGGCAAGCGTCAGTTGCTGGAGCAGCCGGTGGCCTATGCCATCCTGTCGTTTATCGTGAATGTGTTGCGGTCGGTGCCGTTCATTATCCTGCTTATTGTGATGATTCCGGTGACGGTGATGATTATCGGTACCTCGCTGGGTGTGGCCGGGGCGATTCCGCCGCTGGTAGCCGGTGGTGCCCCGTTCTTTGCCCGGCTGGTTGAGACGTCCCTGCGGGAGGTGGACCGGGGGATTATCGAGGCGACCCAGGCGATGGGGGCCAATGTGCGGCAGATTATTTTTGGTGCGCTGTTGCCGGAGGCGCTGCCGGGGATTATCGCGGGTATAACGGTGACGGCGATTACGCTGGTGTCCTATGCGGCGATGTCCGGTGTGGTTGGTGGCGGTGGTCTCGGTGACCTGGCCATTCGTTTCGGTTATCAGCGGTTCCAGACGGACGTTATGGTGATTACTGTAGCGTTGTTGGTGGTGTTTGTGCAGCTGTTGCAGATGCTTGGGGATTGGCTGGTTTTGTATTTTAGCCGGAAGTGACTGTGACGATTTTTTTGGTGAGTTGATTGGTGGCTTCGGTGGAGGGGCACCCGCCACGGTGATCTTTCCGGAGGCGCTCGCGATTCCTGGCTTTGGTGGAGAAGCCTTCCAGCCGATAAGCTTTCCCCGGACACGCCTCGCAAGTACGTCCATGTAGGGCTCCGTCGCGCCATCCATGGCGCTCCAGGGTCCGGGGAAAACTTCTCAGCCGGAAGACTCCCATAGTTGGGAGTTGCCTTTGGGTTTGAATAATTTTTTGTCGTCAATTGGGAGAGTTTTATGAATTTCAAGAAAACACTGGTTGGTTTGACCGCTTTCGCGGCCTTTTCCGGCGCGCAGGCGGAAGAAACGCTTTCCGTTGCGGCGACGGCGGTTCCCCATGCGGAGATTCTGGAGTTTATCCAGCCGGCTCTGAAGGAGAACGGTGTGGACCTGCAGGTGAAGGTGTTTACCGATTACGTGCAGCCGAATATCCAGGTGGATCAGAAGCGGATGGATGCGAACTTTTTCCAGCATCAGCCGTACCTTGATGAGTTCAATGATGGCAAGGGCACCAACCTGGTGACGGTGACCGGTGTTCATATCGAGCCGTTTGGAGCTTACTCCCAGAAGGTGGATTCACTGGACGCGCTGGAAGAGGGTGCTACCGTGGCTATCCCCAATGACCCCACCAACGGTGGCCGTGCGCTTCTGCTGCTGCAGGATGCCGGGCTGATCAAGTTGAAGGATGAGAGCAAGATTACCGCCACGCCGCGGGATATTGCCGAGAATCCGAAGAACCTGGACTTCAAGGAGCTGGAGGCTGCCACGCTGCCCCGTATCCTGAACCAGGTGGACCTGGCGCTGATCAATACCAACTACGCCCTGGAAGCGGGTCTGAACCCGGCGGAAGATGCGCTGGTGATTGAGGGTGCCAACTCTCCCTACGTGAATATCCTGGTTGCCCGTCCGGACAACAAGGACTCCGAGGCCATGCAGAAGCTGGCGGAAGCGCTGACATCCGAGGATGTGCGTGCGTTTATCGAAGAGAAGTATGAAGGGGCGGTTGTGCCGGCATTCTGATCCGGTCCGCTCTGTTCATACCCAAAAACCGCCCGCGTTGCAGCGGGCCGGTTTTTTTATACCTGGTTGAGCGCCGCACTCAGCTGGTAGCTCGGTGCAGTGCTGGCGGGGTTTAGTCGCCTGACCAGTTGGACTTGGGGTCCGGGGTCATGCGCAGGTAGGACTTCACGGCCTTGTAACCCTTGGGGAAGCGCTGTTTGATTTCGTCCTCGTCCTGCAGGGACGGCACGATGACAACGTCTTCGCCGCGTTCCCAGTTGCCCGGGGTGGCGACCTTGTGTTCATCGGTCAGCTGCAGGGAGTCGACGACCCGCAGCACTTCGTTGAAGTTACGACCGGTGCTGGCAGGGTAGGTGATGATCAGGCGAATCTTCTTGTTCGGATCGATCACGAACAGGGAGCGCACGGTCAGGCTGTTGTCGGCATTGGGGTGGATCATGTCGTACAGCTCGGACACCTTGCGGTCCTCGTCGGCGATGATCGGGAAGTTCACCGAGCAACCCTGGGTTTCGTTGATGTCGTTGATCCACTCCTTGTGGGAGTCCACCGGGTCGACGCTCAGGGCGATTGCCTTGACGTTGCGCTTGGCGAATTCGTCCTTGAGCTTGGCGGTCAGGCCCAGTTCGGTGGTGCACACCGGTGTGAAGTCGGCCGGATGTGAGAACAGAATGCCCCAGCCATCCCCCAGCCACTCGTGGAAGCGATGGTGCCTTCGCTGGACTGCTGTTCGAAATCAGGCGCGGTATCACCAAGACGTAAACTCATACCTTCTCCTCCGTTGTCGGTACTACAGCCTTACAATAGTCTGCAAGGCTCTGTTTGGTTATCCGTAAATTGCTTCCCGGTCGCCGTGGCGACCTTCAGCGTTGTCTTATACCACTCAGTTATGGGACCGGCCGCCTCACTCCTCAAGGGGGCAGGCATGCCGGTGTTATACGATTTGGTAATCGTGATATGCCACCAGTGGCATCAGACCCCGACCTTTCTCTGATTCTCGAAGTGCTCCCGGGTCAGCCGGAAAACCACCGGGCTGAGCAGCACCAGGGCAATCAGGTTGGGTAGTGCCATCATCGCGTTAAGGGTGTCGGCAAGCAACCAGACAAAGCCCAGCTTAAGGGTGGCGCCGACCGGAATCGCGAGGATCCATAGTACCCGGTAAGGCACGATGGCCTTGACCCCGAACAGGAACTCGACGCTGCGCTCGCCATAGAAAGACCAGCCCAGGATGGTGGTAAAGGCGAAGATGGCCAGGGCCACTGCCACCAGGTAGTTGCCACCGGGAATGCCGAGGGCAAAGGCATCCGAGGTCAGTGCCGCGCCGGATTCACCACTGGTCCAGGCACCGGAGGTAATGATCACCATACCAGTGATGGTGCACACAATAATGGTGTCGATGAACGTACCCAGCATCGCCACCATGCCCTGGTTGATGGGGTCGCGGGTCTGGGCGGCGGCGTGGGCGATGGGGGCTGAACCCAGGCCGGCTTCGTTGGAGAATACGCCCCGTGCCACACCAAAGCGGATAGCAGCCCACACGGCTGCGCCGGCAAAACCGCCTTCTGCAGCGGTGCCGGTAAAGGCATCGGTAAAGACCATGGCAAAGGCGGCGGGCAACTCACTGGCGTTGGCGGCCAGGGCCGCGAGGCCGATGACCACGTAGGAAATGGCCATGAGCGGCACGAGGGCACTGGCTACGTGGCCGATCCGCCGGATGCCGCCAATCAGTACCATGCCCACCAGCACCATCAGGATCAGGCCGGTCGCCCAGTGGGGCAGTGCAAAGTTGGTGTGCAATACGTCAGCTACTGAATTGGCCTGAACGGTGTTGCCAATGCCGAACCCGGCGATCGCGGCAAAGATGGCGAACAGCACGCCCAGCCATGCCCATTTCCTGCCGAGGCCATTACGGATGTAGTACATGGGCCCGCCGACATGGGCGCCACGCTCATCCACTTCCCGGAATTTTACCGCCAGTACCGCTTCTGAATACTTGGTGGCCATGCCGACCAGTGCGGTCAGCCACATCCAGAAAAGGGCGCCGGGGCCGCCAAGGAATACGGCCGTGGCAACCCCGGCAATATTACCAGTCCCGATGGTAGCGGACAGGGCTGTCATCAGTGCCTGGAAAGGTGGGATTTCACCTTCACTTACGGCGTCCCCCCCGGTGCGCCCTTGCCACATCAGGCGGAACCCTTCCCCCAGGTGGAGGATAGGCATCAGTTTCAGGCCCAGGCTGAGGAACAGCCCTACGCCAAGAATCAGTACCAGCATGGGTGGGCCCCACACCAGGCCATTTATGGCAGATACGAAATTGCTAATCGCTTCCATGGGTGTCTCCGTGGCACCCCCCCTGCCGGAGAGCGGCTTTACAGGGGGCGTTAGTGAGTCTTTTTCAGGTCCGCATGAAGTTTAGCTACTGAGCCGGGGATGTAAATGTTTCAAATCAGTGAGTTGGGAACTTCTCCCGATTTTGGTGAGAAAGTGAACATTTCGTTTTCCACGCTTCTTGCTAAGGTTATAGTTGAGTTGGTTGCACCGCTTGCCTCAGGTAGCGCGACGGGTGTGGCCTCAACAGGGCGCAACAGGAACAGGAAGACGGTCATGATGCGATCACTGAAAGCCTCGGACATCATGTGGAACCATATTGAGCCGGTGCGCCTTGGTGCACCACTGCCTGTGGTGGTCAAGCACCTGTTACAGAACCATGTTACGGGTCTTCCCGTAGTGGATAAGGATCGTAAGGTGGTGGGCTTTGTGTCAGAGCAGGACTGCATCCATGCGCTGTTGGTCAGTAATTATCACGGCGAGGGTGAGCCCTCGGTAGATGACGTGATGAAGCGGGAGCCGGTCACCATCAGTCCGGAAATGTCCGTGGTGGACCTGGCCCAGAACCTTGGTCACGGCAAGCCCAAGGTTTATCCTGTGGAGGATCATGGCCGGCTGGTGGGTATTGTCACCCGCACGTCCATTCTGGCGGAGCTGGCCCGGGTCGGTGCCGGCATTGATGTGGGCCGGTTTGCCGGGGCTGACTGACCAGGGCCATTCTGTCTGGCCTGTCCTCCGCCGGAGTATTGTCGATAAGCGATGGGAGGTTAGGTATGGAACTGTTGGCAAGCAATGTCTGTTTTGGTGGTGAGCATCGCCGTTATCGTCATCGCTCTGAGGTGCTGGACTGCGACATGGAGTTTGCCGTGTTCCTGCCGCCGGCGGCCATTGCTGGCCAGCCGAAGCCGGTTCCGGCCCTGTACTGGCTCTCCGGTCTTACCTGTACGGACCAGAATTTCATGCAGAAGGCGGGCGCCCAGCGCCGCGCGGCAGAATTGGGGCTCGCCATTGTATGCCCGGACACCAGTCCCCGTGGGGTGAACCTGCCTGGCGAGGATGACAGCTATGACTTCGGCTCTGGCGCCGGATTCTACCTCAATGCCACCCGTGAGCCCTGGTCCCGTCACTACCACATGTACGATTACGTGGTGTCAGAGTTACCGGAGTTGCTGGAAAGGGAACTGCCCCTGACCGGCAAGCGCAGCATCAGTGGTCATTCCATGGGGGGGCACGGCGCCCTGATATGCGCGCTGAAGAATCCGGGGCGGTACCAGTCCGTTTCCGCCTTTGCGCCCATCGCCAATCCCACCAACTGCCCCTGGGGGCGCAAGGCCTTCAGTGGTTATCTCGGTGATGATGAGGAAACCTGGAAAGAGTGGGATGCCACCCTGCTGATCCCCGAGGCAAAGGAAAGGCTGCCCCTGCTGGTGGATCAGGGAACGGCGGATGATTTCCTGGAACAGCAGCTGGCGCCGGAGGCCCTGGCGGATGCCTGCGAGAAAGCCCACCACCATATCGATTTGCGCATGCACCGTGGCTACGACCACAGCTATTTCTTTATTGCCTCGTTTATCGATGACCACCTGAACCATCACGCCCGGGCACTGGGTCTGAGCCGATCAGCCTGAGCGGGGCAACTGGCGGCCCCTTTTGTCGGGGCAGCTCACCCTATTCGCTGACCTGCAACAGAACCTTGCCGGTACTCTCGTTGCTTTCCAGGTAGGCCATGGCCTCGTCGGCCTGTCCCACCGGCCAGGTGCGGTCGATGATCGGCCTTATTTCACCGCTTTCCAGCCTTGGCCAGACATGTTCGTAAAGGGCGTCCATGACTTCGCCCTTCAGGCCTACCGGTTGTGCCCGAAGGGTGGAGCCGATCAGGCGTTGGCGTTTCATCAGCATCACCCCGGTGTCGATGTGGGCGTCGGCGCCGCCCATCCGGCCGATGAGGATAATGCGGCCTTCCATGTTGAGGCACTTCTGGTCTTCGGCGATGTAGTCACCTCCCACCGGGTCCAGCACCATGTCGGCGCCGCCCCACTCCTTCACTGCATCAGCGAAGGAGCCGTTGTGGCGGTTCCAGGTGCCATCAGCCCCCAGTTCCCGGCAGAAGGCGAGCTTGTCGTCGCCGCCGGCGGTGGCGAACACCGGGTTGCCCATGGCTGTTGCCAGCTGGATGGTGGCCGTGCCGACACCGCTGGCGGCGGCATGGACCAGCACCCGTTCTCCGGGCCTGACACCAGCAACCATGTACAGGTTCATCCAGGCGGTGGCAAAGACCTCCGGCAGGGCAGCGGCCTGTTCCAGCGTGAAGCCCCTGGGTACGGGCAGGACTTGCGCTGAGGGGACGTTGACCCGGCTGGCATAGCCGCCACCGGTAAGCAGGGCGCAGACTTCGTCACCCGGTTCCAGGTGTGACACATTCTCGCCGACGGCTGCCACGCGGCCACTTACCTCGAGGCCGAGGATCTTTGAAGCCCCGGGGGGTGGCGGGTAGGCGCCCTTGCGTTGCATCAGGTCGGCCCTGTTCATGCCTGCCCAGACCACGTCGATGGCGACCTCGTCTGGTTCCGGTGAGGGCAGGTCATCCACGTCGTTCCAGTTCAGGGACTGCTTTTCAATGGTAATGGCTTTCATGAATGTCGGCTCCGGTTTCGCGAGATGGTTACAGCCTAGCACGGTTCATGGTTGCCGGCAGGGCAAGAAAGGTTGGTTGAAACGTCCGGTTTATACCTGGTAGTCCCAAAGCGCCTGGAAGTCCATGGGCGGCATTACATCCACCACCTCAACAGCGCGAATGTTGAACTCCAGCAGATCCGTCGTGCGACGGAACCCGGTCAGGTAGGCGCTGCCCCGGGGGTCGGTAATGGCCTTCACGGCATGGCCGTTGCGCAGAAGTGGTCGGTGGGTGACCACCGCAATCTCGTTATTGGCCAGACGCACCAGCCCGCCCGGGGGAAAGGGGGTCAGTGCATTAAGCAACGCCTGGAACAGTTTGGGTCGTGTACTTTCCCGGGCGGCATCAGCGATAGCCTTGCGGGCCTGGGTGATACTGTGCCGGGGCCGGTAGCCACGACGGCTGATCAGGGCGACGTAGTGTTCCGACAGGGCCAGGATACTGGCCTCTGGCAGGATAGCGTCTCCCTCCAGGCCCTCGGGGTAGCCGCTACCATCAGAGCGCTCATGGTGCTGCATGATGATCTTCAGTAACAGGCGGTTTTCGATGCCCGCATCGTGCAGTGCCCGCGCGGCCAGCTGGGGGTGGCGGCGGATGATCGTGCGTTGCTGGTCGGTGAGGCCATGGGTGGAGGCGTTCAGGCGGTCAAGGATCGGCATCAGCGCCAGGTTGGCGGAAAGCGCGGCCGCCATCAGTACCACTCGCCGGCCTTCGTCCATGCCCAGCTCGGTCGCGGTGAAGTGGCAGACAATGGCGTAGAACAGCGATTGCTCCGTCGCGGTGGGCTCCACCGAATACAGGTGTACCAGGGCCAGGGTGGGGTCCGGCGCTTCACGGCAGATGCGGTCGATCAGCCGGGCGAAGCCGAGCAGCTTGAGGCGGGCCTCCGGGTCCCGGGCCGAGATGGCCTGGTGGGTACGCTTGAGGGTTTTCAGCAGGGCACGATAGTCGGAGAAGGGATTGCGCTCCCCTTCGGCGACGTCTTCCTGGACTTCCTCGTCCGGGTTTTCCGCCTGGCGGGGATAGAACATGCCCCGTTTGTAGAGCTGCTCCAGCTGGGCGTCCCCTTGGATAACGTAACCCTGGGCCAGCAGGACCTCACCCTGGTTATCGAACACCGGCCAGGGCAAGGGCTTGCCCACGACCAGGACGCCCGGGGCGACCCGGACCAGGCTCTGGCCGGCGTCAGCGGTCTTACTCTCCGGCATGGCTGACCACGACACCCTGGCCGGCAGTGACCATCCGCTCGCGGACGTCGTCAGGAATGGTTTTCTTGCTGGATGTGGCCGGGTCAATCATGACATAGACCACGTCTGCCGTGGCAATCGGCGACGCATCCGGATACCGCACGAAGTTCACCTCAAGGGTGAACGAGGTGTTGCCCAGGCGTTTCACGCTGATGCGGGCACAGAGTACGTCATCAAAGTGGGCGGGGGCGGACCAGTTGAGGGTCATGCTGACCACCTGCATATCCAGCCCGGCATCCAGCATGTTCTGGTAATGGCCGAATACCGCACGGATGTATTCGTTTACTGCAATGTCCACGTAGTCGGCGTAGCGGGCATTGAAGACCACTTGCTGGGCGTCGCATTCGGCATAGCGGACCCGAAAGCGGAATTCCATGGGGTTATCGCTCATAACCTCTCCTGTTGTATCGGTAAGCCCACAGTGTACTCGCCAGTAACGGTTTGTCATTAGTGACCCCGCTCGGCATGGGAAATGCCATTGACGTATGCTTCCCGGCGAGCCGATTAACCTTATCGATATTTGATATTTGTCACTGCGATAGCCGCCCCTTACCATTACGCCCTTTTTTGGTGCAGGGGCGCTCATGGGGGCACGGAACGAACGATTACGCTGGCAGTTGGCGGCCGGAGTGCTGCGGGCACTTCACCTGGAGAGCCTGGCTTCCCGGTACAGCCGCAAGACGGTGATGGCCGGGTTCAGCCTGATCAATGGCGGGGTGAGCATTGCGCTGGTGGCGTTTGTAGCCCTGGTCACCCAGGAAGCGTTTATCTTTCCCTCCCTCGGAGCCACGGCGTTTATTCTGTTTCATGTGCCCATGGCGGAGCCGGCCTCACCGCGGAACACCCTGTGCGGTCACTTTCTGGGCGCGGTGATGGGGCTGCTGAGTCTGTACGTGTTTGACTTGCAGAGTCATCCTTCGGCTTTCCTGGAAGGAGTCGATGGCGCCCGGGTCGGGGCGGCGGCCTTGTCCCTGGGGCTCACTGGCTGCCTGATGGTGCTGTTCAGGGTGCCCCATCCGCCGGCGGGTGCCACAGCGTTGATCGTGTCCCTGGGATTGATGCCGGATCCTGCCCAACTGCCCATTCTGATGGCCGGGGTGCTGATCCTGCTGGCCCATGCGTTCGTCATGAACCGCCTGTCCGGTATTCCCTATCCGCTGTGGCGCTCCCGGAGTAATGGGGTGGCTGGAGCAGCGCTGGCGAGGCCTCTGTAAGAGTCTGCGCGGCAGCCTTCAGATCCTATAATAAACCGGGCAATCAGCCACTTGGATCGAACGTGCCGGGGCTCCTTTCAGGTAAAGTGATGCGTCAGGCTTGGCCGGCGCCAGGTAGTCGTTTAAAGTCGGCTCTCCTATTGCTATCTGGACTGGTGGGAGCCTAACCCGAATTTCTCATGAGGGGATAAAAGAAAGCGGCTGAAAGTGTTAAAATTTCAGGACCTTACACCATCAATCAACACCAACAACCGCTATCCAAAATGGTACCTCAAAAACTGACCTTCTCGCCACTTTCCCGCCGCCAGATTGAAACCGACTTCTCCGGAGGCCATATCACCTCCGATGCCGGCTTGCTGTTACTGCGCGAAGTCGACAAACAACACCGGTTAACCCAACGGCTGGCCGAGACTCTGACCGACCAGCGGGATCCCCGGATGATTCGTCATGAGCTCAAGTCCCTGGTCCGGCAACGGGTCTACGGTGTGGCCGGTGGCTACGAAGATCTGAATGATCATGAAGCGCTTCGCTTTGATCAGGCACTACAAACCGCCACGGGGAATGCCTCGACTCTGGCCGGCAAGTCCACGCTTTGTCGAATGGAGCAGGCGATGGATCGGCAAACCATTGTCAAAGCGCATGAGTTGCTCTGGCACCACTTTATCGAGCAGCATGAGAAGCCGCCCAAGGAAATCGTGCTGGATTTTGACGGCACCGATATTCCGGTGCACGGCGACCAGCCGGGTAAGTTCTTTAACCGGTATTACGACCATCACTGCTACTTCCCGCTTTACGTCTTCTGCGGTAGGCACTTGCTGGTGAGCTATCTGCGCACCAGCAATCGAGGTGATGCCCGGCACAGCTGGGCCATTCTGGCGCTGCTGGTGCGATTTATTCGCGAGTATTGGCCACAGACCCGGATCGTGTTCCGGGGCGACTCCCACTTCAGCAAGCCCCGACTGCTGGCCTGGTGCGATCGCAACCAGGTGGATTACATCGTAGGCATGGCCCGCAACCAGCGGCTGGAGGCGCTTGCCGCCCCAGCCATGGACAAAGTCCGGACCTACTACGAGGCTCATGGCCATAAGCTCGCCAGCACCTTCCGCTTCCGCTACAAAGCCCGAAGCTGGCATAAGCCACGCTGGGTGGTTGCGCGCCTGGAATATGGCCCTCAAGGCCCGAACCCCCGGTTCGTTATCAGCTCCCGCTACGATGACGGATTCAAGCTCTACTACGAACAGTATTGCGCACGGGGTGATATGGAGAACCGGATCAAGGATCAACAACTGGATCTGTTTGCCGGTCGCACCTCCAGCACACACTGGTGGACCAACCAGTGGCGGCTGATCTTATCCGGCTTCGCCTACACCCTGTTCGAGCGTTTGCGGGTGCATCTGAAAAACACGCCCTTCGAACGTATGAGTGCCGGCACCTTGCGCTTGAAGCTGATCAAGGTTGGCGCAGTCATCATCCGCAACACCCGCCGAATACGGGTGTTGATGAGTGATAGCTATCCACACAAGAACGATCTCTCAGCACTGGTTCAGCGCTTGGTGCCCCAGTAGATAATCGGGCTCCCCCGGCCCGATACCAATGGGGGAAAGGGGGAGTTGTGCCTGAATGCCGGAAACTGGCTAAATAATCGCCAACTTCGACCATGACCACTCGGATCTGGCACTACCAGGCTTGGTCTGCGAAGGTTGTTGGAGCACTATGAGAAATCCGGGCTAAACCGACATGAATGCTGAACAGCCCAAATAGCTCGAAGATGACCCCTGGTCTGCCGCCGATAACCTGCGGGCGAACTCCGATCTCAAGTCCCGCGAATGCGCCACGCCGGTACTCGGCCTGATCTTCCTGAAATTCGCCGATGACATATACAAAACGTGCCGAGTCGGACATCAGCAGAGAGTTCGCGGAATTCGGAGGTACCCGGCACGAAAGATCAAGCAGGCCATGGAAGCCATCGAGGAATACAAACCCGAGCTGGATGGCATCCTGCCCAAGGACGAATACTTTGCCCTTACCCGCACCAGCAACACCCTGCTTGTGGAACTGCTCAAGAACTTTTCCCGTATTCCCGCCGATGCCAATGGCGACATCTTTGGCAAAATCTACGAGTTCTTCCTGGCTGGAATTTCCGGCCTTACTGGATTTTCCCGCTGCACAGCTTCAATGTGTTGGATTGCTATACCGCGAAGCCGGAAGAGCTGAACGAGTGTGACAACGTCTTCGAGCTGGTAGTAGAGTTTGCGGCTAGTGGCCGGAAGTGGGTTGCGTGACGTTGAGTCATACGGGTGGCGCCAATAATGCAGGCAGGTACGCCAGGGCCTGCAGGGCTGCAAGCAGGGCGGTCACCATGCCAAAGTAAATCATATCTGTGAGTCGGTAGTAGCGATCGGGTATCAGGCGGATGCGTGCGATCAGAAAAACGACCATGGTGACCGCCAGCAGTGCGGAGAGCCAGGGTTGCATGAGTAGGTCGAAAAGGACGGAGCCCACGCCTTTGCCTGATGGCCCATTCGGTCGTGCAGAAAGGAAGGCTTCACGTTGGAAAGGGAACGCGAGCAGCGCCAGTGAGAAAATAACCGCCGATATTCGGACTAACCAGATCAGGCCACGGCCAATGGCCCTTGTAATGGGGAATGCCACTACCATAACCGATTCTCCTGCAGCTTAATGCGGCATCAGGCGCGCGCGCCCGCGAACATTGGTCGATGCAAGCTGGCCACCTTTAACCTTGATATCCTTGCGCTGGATAACTTCCTCGACGCGCCCCTGGTCATCGATAAGAGAGATCGTAATGTCCGCCTTACCGGAAACCAGTACGGTTCCGCTAACCTGAATATCGAACGATTTTCCGGATACGTTATCGACCGAGAATGCCTGGAACTCTTCCGGGCTCAGATTGATTGGGGCTGTGGTGATAGTCCCGTAGACCAGAGTGCTGTTGTCTCCGCCTACTGAAAAACTTTCCGCAACCCCATAGGTGCGCAGTGGTTGGTTCGGAGCTGCGTTGACTTGAATGTAAGAAGCGGAAAAGGCGTTAAGGCCCAATCCTGTCCTGGGGATACCGACGGCGATACCGTCAAGCTTTACGACAACGTCCATATGTCTCTCCTTGAGGTTCCTGATGGGGAGTGTATTGAGCCTCCCTAGGTAGTCAAGGATGCTTCTCTCACTCCCGCGCGCTGTCCTTCTCAGAACGGGTATCCGCCACGTTGAAGGTCTTCTGCAGCCGATCTGCAATACCGGCCTTTTCCCCACTGCGATCCAGTTGCTCCAGAGCGTTCGCCAGCGGTTCTGCCAGCTTGGCGTGGCGGCGATGAAGGTAGTGGTAGAGGGTGAAGCGGGTGACCGGTTCCGGGAGGATGTAAAGATGGTCCCAGCGCTCGTTTTGCAGGGGGGAGATGCCCTCAATGCTTGATACCAGCGCCAGGTCAACCCGGCCCCAGTCGAGCATGGCCTGCATCTGCTGGTAGCTGTCGGCGTGGACCGGGATCATGTTCAGGTCGTCGGCAGTCTGTTCAGCGATCAGTACGCCCCTGCGCACTGCCACCCTGGGTCTCCAGTCCCCTTTGCCTGCCAGCAGGCGGTTGTCAGGGAATTTCGACACAGCATGAAGCTTGCCTTCCAGCAGGGGGTAGGGCACGCGGATCAGGTTTGGGTAGCGGTCGGCGACTTCGGCAATACGGAAAAGATCACCATCCAACTGACCGATACTGGCCATCATAAGGGCCCGCCGGGAGGGCACTTCCCGGGCGGTCACATCAATTCCGAGGTCGTCATAGGCGGCGCTGAGCAATTGCACAGCCAGCGTGGTGCTGGGCAGGTCCGCAATGCTGGCGAAGCGCAACTCACCCGGTGGATCAGCTGATTCAGCAAGGGCTGCCCCTGGGCTGGCAACCAGCAGTGACAGGATGATGCTTTTCGCCCACATGGTCGTCTGCCAAAAAATAATGGGAATACGTCTTAACAGCGTAGACGGCCAGGCCGGGAATTTCCGTTTGGATTTGTAAACTTCACGACATTTCGGGGTTAACCGGTCGGGTGCGGGTGTAGAGGAAAAGCCTCATGCCCAGCAGAAGGGCAGCGGTAGCCAGCCCCGCAGTGATGCCCACCCAGAAGCCCGGCGCTCCCATAGCGGCAACCAGTGTATCGGTAAAGGTCAGCACATAACCCAGGGGCATGCCCACGCCCCAGAAGGAGAACAGCATGATGAACATGGGGATGCGGGTGTCCTTGTAACCCCGCAGGGCGCTGATGCAACTGACCTGGATGACGTCGGCTATCTGGAAGACAGCGGCAAATTTCAGGAGCAGGGTTGTTACCGCCTGTACCTCCGGATCTCCGGTATACAGACGGGAAATGGGGCCGGCAAACAGGAACAGGGTAACAGCAAATACCAGCGCCGTGGCGGAGGCCAGAAGCAGGGAACTACGGGACAGCAGGTGGGCCGTATTCGGGGTGCTGGCGCCCACCAGAAACGCAACCCGCAGGGTCAGCGCCATGCCGATGCTCAGGGGCAGCATGAACAGCAGTGAGGTAACGTTGAGTGCAATCTGGTGGCCGGCTACCACCACCGGTCCCAGTGGCGCCAGGAACAGGGCGATCACCGAGAACATGCTGGCTTCGACAAAGATCGTGAAGCCAATGGGCAGGCCGATGCGCAGGATGTAACGGATGTTTTCCGGATCTGGTTTCACCCAGTCGGCAATCAGGTGGAAGTGTTTGTAGATGGGGCTGCGGTTCAGGTAGAACACCATGGCAACGGCGGCAATGGCATTGGAGATAGCCGTGGCCCAGCCACAGCCGATGCCGCCCATTTCCGGCAGGCCGAACTTGCCGTAGATCAGCGCCCAGTTCAGGGGCAGGTTGATCAGCGTACCCAGCACCGAGAACGCCATGATCACCCGGGTGTGGCCCAGGCCGTCGGTGAGACCCCGCAGCGCAACCATCAACAGCATGAAGGGGATACCCCACGCAAAGGCGTCCAGGTAACCTTCAGCAATATCGGAGGTCTGCGCGTCGAGGTTCAGCATATTGAACACAGGGCGCACGTTGACCACCAGCAGGATCATGATCGCCGAGCTGATCGCACCGATATATAAGCCCTGCCAGGTGGCGGGCATGATCTTCTGCACCGCGCGGGCGCCGTTGTAGCCGGAAATGATGGGTTGCAGCGCCCCCAGCAGACCCATGAAGAACAAGAACAGGGGCATCCAGATGCTGCTGCCAATGCCTACCGCCGCCAGGTCCTCGGCGCTGGCATGGCCGGCCATCACCGTATCGATAACGCCATTGGCCATCTGGGCAATCTGCGCCACCAGGATGGGCCCGCCAAGCAGGGCGAGCGTGCGCCATTCGCCCAGAATACGGGGAATCAGTGGTGCCCGGGTATCGGGGACTGGCTGGTTTTCGTGGTCGAGCATGGTGTAGCGGATTATCCGGCAGGTCGGGAAAGCGCCCTACTATACACCTTCAGACGGCAGGTGTGGTCGGCCGGGAGTATTCGTTAAGCCTGCATTCCTGTAACTCCGGGGCAGGGTTCGATGACGTCAGTCGGGTAAGGTACAGGCGAGGGCCGTGACATCCTGTTTCAGGCTGGCGGTATTTTGCTGCAGGGTTTGCCAGTGTCGCTCGTCGGCGGCCTGGAGCAAGTCGTGAGCCAGCTGCGTAAGGTCGTGGGTGTTGGTTTCCAGCATGTTCCTGTAGGCCTCGCCCTGGTAGTCCGGAGCATTCAGGATCAGGTCCCGCAGGCGGGCGTCGAAGTCTGGCTGGTTGCGGTCTTCAAGCATCCCGGCCAGTGCCTTTTGCCAGCGCCCCCGCCCTTCCAGCCAGGTCCGAGTCTGCTCCTGGCGGCCTGCTGTCCAGTCTTTGATAATGGCTTGCTGGCGCTCATTGAGTGTGCCAAGCCAGCGTTCGGCGCGCTCAGTGACCCGCTCAGCGGATTTTTCCCGGCTGCCTGCCCCCAGGTACTCCTGCTTTCGCTCCTCCTGTTCACGGTCCATATTGCTTTTGAGCTCGGTCACCTGCTCGTCACTCAGGCCAGTCAGTACTCTGGTGGCCATGGGTACGATCCGTGTGGCCAGGGGCTCGGCAAAGTCGGCCACCTGCTGGCGATGGAACTCGATACGCTCCGGTGGCAGCTCGCCATTAGCCATTTCCTGGCGCAGCTCGCCCAGCCAGGCGGAGTAACGGGGTAACTCCGTCTCACAGTGCCAGGCTTTGAGTACCTCAAGGTCGTTCCGTAGCGCCGACTTCTGGTCACCCGTCAGGGTGACATAGTCGTCCACCCACCAGAGCACACCCTGGTCGGCGAAACGGTAGGCCAGCCGGGTGGAGCTGCAGGCGCCCAGCACAACTGCAACCAGCACAATGCAGGAAATACGGAGAACGTGAACGGGGATAATGGCTTGCACTGGCGGACGTCCTTTCGAAATTTCGCTACCCTGTGGATTCCCGGGAGCTGAGCGAGTTCCGCCAGGGAGCCCCCAGGTTGGAATGCGACAGGTGTTCTGGCCATGGTAATTCAGGTGTACCCAGAAGATTGTACGGCCCGGTCGGGCTGATGGATGCTTACAACAGCAGGAGATGAAGTTTGGCCAACCAACCTTCCATGAAAGTTCAGCAGCTGGTTTTTGCATTTTACATGTCCGGACTCATGTCCTTGCTGATGTCCGGCGTGATAACGGCCATTAACACAGGGTTGTCGTCAGGGTTCGTGCAGCGGTGGCTGCCGGCCTGGGTCGTTGCCTGGGCGGTGGCATTTCCGCTGGTGGTGCTGGTAGCTCCCCTCGCACGGAAAATGACGGATGCGACCATCCGGGCCCTGTCCCGGCTTCGAGGCCGGGGCGCCCAGTGAGGCTGGCCCTGCTGGCGGTCCTTATGCTGCTGGCAATCAGGTTTCATAAACGGCCCACGGTTATTATCGAAAGTACGAGTTGTCATTTTTATGACATAAGCAGGCTGTTGTGTGCTGCCTGCAGGAATAAGCGTCAAAAAATGTCAAACCATTCGCATCCGTTTTCGTGTCCTCCCCGTAAATCGCTCTGACGCATAGTTCATGGAATGAAACTATGCAGGTTCGAACCACTTTTTTCAGGTCTTCAATAATATCTGCACGATGAGGAGCAGAGCTATGAACCGTTTTGTGGTTTTACCGATGGTGGTTGCGGGAGCGGTGGCGCTCTCGGGTTGCTTTGATGGGGACTCCGACAGTTCCGATGACGTGGTTCGTTCGGAGGTGAGGATTATCCATGCCTCACCGGATGCACCGCCCGTTAATATCCTGGTCAATGGCGACGCGGCCGTTGAAGGGGCTGATTATAAGCAGGCTGCCGTGCTGACGCCGGAAGTGGGCAGTTACGAGATTGCGGTTGAGGGTATTGTGCCCGGAGGAAATGCAACGGTCATAGGGCCGGCGGATTTTACCTTTGAAGAGAACGTTCGCTACAACGTCGTGGCGGTAAATACCGTGGCGAATATCGATGCGGTTGTCTTCCAGGATGAGCCAGGCTTCAGTTCCAGTGACGAGGTGCGGGTTCGCATCGGCCACCTTGCGCCCAATGCGCCCAATGTCGATATCTATGTCACCGCTGCGGGCGAAGGTAATGACCTGTCTGCGATAGCCCCGCTGCTTTCAGACGTGGCCTTTGAAACCGTGGCCGAGCCCCTGGAAGTCCCTGCCGGTGACTACCGTATCCAGATAACCGCAGCCGGAGCCTCGACAGCGGTGTTCGACAGCGGTGATGTGGCTTTGATGGCCGGCGCTGACCTGTTCGTGGGTGCGGTGCAGAACACCGGGGCCAACTTCTCTGTGGATGGTGCCAGCCCGGTGAGTCTGATCGTGGTGAATGGTGCTGAGGTTGCCGAGATCTATGATGCGGACCAGGGCGCCGGCGTGCGGGTGGTGCATGCATCAGGCGATGCGCCGGCTGTGGATGTGCTGGTGGATGATCAGCCTGCGCTGACCAACATTACCTTTGGCGAGGCATCACCTTCGCCTGCACTTGATGAGTACGCTGTCCTGCCCGGTGGCGACTATAACGTCAAGGTGGCCGCCAATGGGAACAACGCTATCGTAGCGATCGATACTGACCTGAGTCTGACCAGCGGGCAGGGCTACTCGGTCCTCGCTGTAGGCCTGCTGAATAGCGACCCTGCCATTGAGGCGCTGGTTCTGGAAGACAGTGTTCGCAGCATTGCCACCCAGGCAACCCTGCGCGTGGTTCATGCTTCTACCCAGGCGGGTAATGTCAATATCTACCTGCTGCCTGAGAGCGAGACGGATATTGGTAACGCCGAGCCGGCCCTGGCGGATGTGCCCTATAAGGCGGTGACCGATTACCTGGCCATTCCTGAGGGAACCTACAACCTGCGGGTAACGGACCTGGATGGTAACGTTGCCATCAGCACCGACGGTGTTGCCATGACCAACGGCGGTGTTTACACGGTGGTTGCCCGGGATGGTCGAGAAACATCCGAATCGGCGCTGACCGATTTTGGCCTGATCCTGCTGGATGACCTGGCCGTTTTTTAATCCAACACGAAGCAGATATGCCCGCAGGAACCCGGGCATATCTGCTTGCATGCCTACTCCATCAACGCCGCAGACTTCACCAGAGCCACGACGGAATCCCCAGGCGCCAGCCCCAGTTCTACAACCGACTGTAGGGTGATCCGTGACAGCAGCAGCTGGCCGTCTGCCAGCCGGCAGCTGATTGTGCAGCGGTGCTCATCGCTTTGTTCGATGCGTTCGACCCTCACCGGCATCATATTGCGGATACTGATACCTTGCGGTTGGGTCAGGGCCAGGCTGACATCGCTTGCGAGAATGCGCAGCCGGTGCAGGCTGGTATGGTGGCTGGACTGACCGCTGACCTGGAGAACTACCGAAGGCCGACTGTTGCCACCCCGGGTGACGAATTGCCATTGCCCTTCGCCAGTCTCCCGGAGATCCCCCTGCAATACGGCCGCCGGCCCCTCGTCGCTGAACAGGGGGGACTCCGGGCGTGTCAGTGCTTCCCTCAAGGGCTCCACGCGCTCGATGCGACCCTGTTCCATAAAGGCCACCTGATCGGCCAGTTGCTCCACCTCCCGCGCGGAGTGGGTCACCAGCAGCATGGGCACGCCGGTAGTGGTCGACAGCCCGGACAGAAAGGGCAGGATCTCCCGCTTGGCGGTTGTGTCCAGCGCCGACAGGGGCTCGTCCAGCATCATCAGTTGCGGGCTGGTGAGCAGGGCACGACCGAGGGCGACCCGCTGGCGCTGGCCCCCGGACAGGGTGTGAACCGGTTGTTGCAACAAATCATCCAGGGCCAGCAGGGGGCGAACCGTTTCCGGGTGGAGGCGCCGTTGGCCTTCCGTCGTTCGGCGATAGCCATACAGCAGGTTTGCTTCCACGGACAGGTGAGGCAGGAGGCTGGGCTCCTGGAACACCAGGCCCAGTCGGCGCCGGTTTACCGGCACCCTGCGGCGGCCCGCCTGCCATACTTCGCCATTGAACGAGACGTCGACATCCCGCAGTTTCTCAAGCCCCGCGATGATCCGAAGCAGGGTGGTTTTGCCACAGCCGGAACGGCCGAACAGGGCGGTAATGCCGTTGCTGGGCAGGGTATCGTTAATGGTGAGCGAGAAGTCTCCCCGCTGCACTCGGGCCCGAACCTGCAGCGTCATGGCCGCACCCCGTCGAAGCGCCGGTTGAAGCTGTACACCGCCACCAGCACTACAAAGGCAAAGATCAGCAGTCCCAGGGACAGCCGGTGTGCCGCAGCGTAGTCCATGGCCTCGGCGTAGTCATAGATCAGCACGGACAGCACCTGGGTCTCACCGGGAATGCTCCCGCCGAGCATCAGGATGACGCCGAATTCCCCCAGGGTGTGGGCGAAGGTCAGGGTGGCGGCCACGATGAAGCCGCCCCTGCACAAGGGCAGGATCACGGTGAACAGGCGGTCCAGCGGGCCCGCACCCAGAGAGGCGGCCACCTCCACCGGTCGGGTGCCGAGATGACGGAAGGCTTCCACCAACGGCTGAACCGCAAAGGGCAGGGAATAGATGACCGATGCCACCAGGATGCCCTCGAAACTGAAGGCCAGGTGGGTCAGCCCCATGGCCTCCAGGGCCTGGCCTACCGGTCCCCTGGGCCCGAGGGCAATAAGAAGGTAGAAACCCAGCACCGTTGGCGGCAGTACCAGCGGCAGGGCCACCAGCGCCTGTACCACGGTTCGCGAGGGCGATTGCCGGTGGGCGAGCCACCAGGCCAGGGGCGTTGCAAGCACCAGCAATATGGCCGTCGTCAGGGCGCAGAGCTTCAGGGTAACTGCGATGGCCTGCCAGTCCTGGGGAGAAAGCTCGGGCATCGGCGCTCAGTCCGTATCCGGGGATTCGAAACCGTACTGACGGAGAACGGTCCGTGCCGCTTCCGATTGCATGAAGGCATGAAACTCCCTGGCACCGGGATTGTCCTCACCCTGGCGGGTGACCACCATGGCCATGGCCAGCGGGCTGTGAAGACGCTGGTCGACAAGGGTAAAGGGACGCCCCTCCAACTCAGGAGCGAAGGTCAGCGACCAGGCGATCAGGCCGGCCTCTGCTGCCCCGGACTCCACCATGGCAGCTGTCTGGCCGATGTTCTCGCCATAGACGAGTTTCGGCTCGACAGCTTGCCAGAGGCCCAGCGCCTGGAGCGCCTCCCGTGCACGCTGACCGTAAGGGGCATGGCGGGGCTGGGCAATGGCGACACGTTGGATATTGTCGTCGGCGAGGTCTTCCGGGGACATGGTTCCCATTTCAGGGTTGGCGGGCCAGACAACCAGCCTTCCAACCCCGTACACCACCGGCTCGCCTGCCACAGCGCCCTGATCGCTCAGTTGCCGGGGATAGCCGGTGTCGGCGGACAGGAAGACATCGTAGGGTGCACCGTTGAGGATCTGGGTAGCCAGTTTGCCAGAGGCCCCGTAGATAACCCGCAGGCTGATGCCGGGTGCCTGTTGAAGGAAAGCAGTCTCCAGCGCAGGCATGGCCTGGCGCAGGCTGGAAGCGGCGGCAATGGTCAGGGCATGGGCCTGGCCAGCGGTGAGCAACAGGAGGCAACAGAGCAGGGCGATACGCATGGGCCGGGTGGATCTCCTTGATTTGGCCCAGACTACCGTATTTAACGGTTGGTTCAAACAACCCCACCGGGGGAGCTGTTTGGTCTGTCCCGTCACTTTTTGCCTGGCAGGAGGCGAGCA
The DNA here is from genome assembly GCF_026013985.1 of Marinobacter sp. AN1. NCBI lineage: Bacteria > Pseudomonadati > Pseudomonadota > Gammaproteobacteria > Pseudomonadales > Marinobacteraceae > Marinobacter > Marinobacter sp. AN1. The sequence continues at coordinate 226,301 of NZ_CP110342.1, forward strand.
ACGCTTCCATCGCCGCCAGGCCCAGGCCCTCTACCCGCTCAATGTTTCGCGCAGGGATGTCGGCTGTATCCGGATAGCTGGCTATGGCCCGTTCCAGGCTGGACTCCCTGAGCAGATGGAGCATCGGCCAGGGCGAGCGGTTGGTGTAGTTCTCTACCGCATTCTCTGTGGTGCCGGCGAACTGGTATTGCGGGTGAAAACTGGCGATCTGCAACACACCTTCCAGCTCCAGTAACTGCACCAGGCCGTCCGCCACATCCAGGAAATCGTTATAGTCCGGGAAGTCCCGCAGTACTTCCGGGTGGATCAGTAGCGTGGTTTCGATACTGTCATCGTCGGCAAGTCGCAGCAGTTCCTGCTGCAGTTCCATCAGCAATGCGTCCGGTGTCTGCGCGCCTGTTACGGTGAAGCGGATCCGGTTGTTGACCAGCTCACGCCGGGCAAAGGGGCACAGGTTCAGGTCGATAACGACCTTTTCCACCCATTGGCGAGTGGTATCGATAATAGCTTGCTTGTTCATGGAGGCTGGCATTCCGGGTTGTCAGGTCAATTTACTGGCAGGCTATGATACAGTGCCCGCCCTCTGAAAGGTGGGTGGATCCTATGGCGCTGCTGATTCTGGTAACCGTTCTCTGGGCGTTTTCTTTCAGCCTGATTGGTGAATTCCTGGCCGGTCATGTGGATAGTGATTTTGCCGTACTCAGCCGTGTGCTGCTGGCGACGTTGCTGTTCCTGCCCGTGACTCGCTGGGCCGGTGTGCCGGGGCGCCTGAAGCTGGGCATTATGGTGACCGGGGCTCTGCAATTCGGGATCACCTACCTGTGCCTGTATCGCTCCTTTGCCTATCTCACGGTACCCGAAGTACTGCTGTTCACCGTGTTCACCCCGCTGTATGTGACGCTGATTGACGATGCCCTCTATCGCCGTTTCTCCCCGGTAGCGCTGCTGGCAGCCGCGGTGGCTACGGTGGGTGCCGGCATCATCCGCTATGACGGCCTGAGCCAGGATTTCCTGACAGGCTTCCTGTTGCTGCAGCTGGCGAACTTCACCTTTGCCGCGGGCCAGGTGGGTTACAAGCACCTCATGCAGGCCTTCCCGTTGCCAGTGCCTGCCTGGCGCACCTTTGGCTACTTCTTCTTCGGGGCACTGTTGATTGCTGCGCCGTCGTTCCTTGTTTTCGGGGATGTCAGCCGGTTACCGGCTACGGGGCTGCAGTGGGGCGTACTTGCCTGGCTGGGCGCCGCGGCTTCCGGCCTCGGGCTGTACCTGTGGAACCGGGGTGCCTGCCAGGTAGATGCCGGAACCCTGGCGGTAATGAACAACATGCTGGTACCTGCCGGTTTGCTGGTGAACCTGGTGATCTGGAACCGGGAGGCTGACCTGCTGCGGTTGCTTATCGGGGGAGCGGTTATCGCCTTCTCGTTATGGATGAATGCGAGGTTCCATCCAAGGGCAAGGCTTGATCTTGCGACCTGATGTCGCATGGCGCTCAACAGGTGGGTATTAGTGACATTTCCTTACAGTCTGTGTGCTATCTAATTGTTAACATCCGCCTCAGTTGACTAAAGTCAAGAGCACCCCTGCCGATACGCCACCAGTCCATTATCGGCAGCGCCAGCTACCGGAACCCCTACGAGCCAGGAAGTTTGTCCACCATGCGCAACAACGGCCCCGTCACTCAACGCGAAGCCAGGATGAAGCCCGGCAGCCGGCTGATTACCACCACCACGCTTAAAGGTGTGATCACCTACTGCAACGATGACTTTGTCCAGATCAGTGGTTTCAGCCGCGATGAACTGATTGGCCAGGCCCATAACATTATCCGGCACCCGGACATGCCCCAGAGCGTGTTCAAGGCCATGTGGGACACCATCAGTGCCGGCAAGCCGTGGATGGGCGTAGTCAAGAACCGCTGCAAGAACGGTGACCACTACTGGGTCAGTGCCTATGTGACACCCATTCTTGAGAATGGCGAGATGACCGGCTTCGAGTCGGTTCGCGTTGAGCCGACCCGGGAGCAGGTGGACAGGGCCTCCCGGCTGTACAGCCGGCTTTCCGCAGGCAAACAGCCCCTGTCGGTCGGTACCCATATCAGATCCATGGTGCGGGCCGGCTGGCCCCTGGTGATCCCGTTGATCACCAGCCTGTTGGCACTGGGATGGGGGGCGTTCTGGCCCGGGGTGGCACTCATTGCTGGCGGTATCATCGCCGGCGGCTTCATCCAGATGGCCGCGGTCAATGCACGCCTGAGGTCACTGATCGACCTGCGCCCGGAGGCCTTTCGCGATCCGTTGGTGGCACGGACCTATTCTGACGAGAGTGGCCACTTTGCCGAAATGGGCATGGTGTTGATGAGCGAGAAAGCCCGCATTCGCACCGCCCTTGCCCGCATAGAGGACCGCGCCGATGACCTGATGCGTACCGCCAGGAGGGGCTATGAACAAATCGCCGAAGGCGCGGATGCCATCGAGCGGCAGCGCCAGGAAACCGATCAGGTGGCCTCGGCGATGAATGAGATGACGGCTTCTATCCAGGAAGTCACCGATGCTGTGAACCGGAACGCCGATGGTGCCCGGCAGGCCAGTCAACTGGCCCATAGCGGCGGCGATCTCAGCCATGACGCACTCCAGGCCATCGAGCAACTGGTGAGACAGGGGGCCACGATCGGTGAGTCTGTCAGTCGGCTGGGCGAGTCCACCGACAAGATTGGTGATGCTGCCCAGCTGATCTCCGATATTGCCGAGCAGACCAACCTGCTGGCCCTGAACGCTGCTATCGAAGCGGCCCGGGCCGGTGAACAGGGTCGGGGCTTTGCGGTCGTGGCCGACGAAGTCCGTTCCCTGGCACAGCGCACCCGTGAGTCCACGGTGTCCATCCATGAGGTGATCGAGAACTTTCGCGCCCAGGTGGACGAGGTAGTCGCTGCCACCCGGCACGGCGAGGAAATCGGTAACCAGGGCCTGGCGAAGGTCAGGGAGACCGAAGAGGCACTCAAGGATATCGTTCAGAACATCGAGGGTATCTCGGATAGCTTCATGACCATGTCGGCGGCTTTCGAGGAACAGAGCCAGGTGTCCGACGAGATCAACCGCCAGGTCGTCAGTATTGCCGGGCTGGCGGATTCATCCACCGAGAAGGCAGAGGGCGCCAAGAGTGCCAGCAACGAGGCCAGTCGTCAGGCCAGTGGCCTGAGTGACCTGGTGGCCCGCTTTGTCAGCCGTCAGTAAGTAAACTCCATCCAGAACGGGCCGGTTTGATGCCGGCCCTGTCCTCGCTTTTTACGGTCCTTCCCAATAACTGATCATGATCTCGCCATTCTCGCTGGCATCGGCGGCGCCAGACTGGCAAAATTCGCCGCCAATTGCTGGTAACAGGCAGGGGATGCCCGGAATCGTCAGGGAAAGCCACGACCAGTGACCTATTCTTTTTTCAACTGAATTCCATTGAACGATGACAAGGTTTCACTATGTCTGACACTAACCTGGCCAGCCGCGGTAACTGGTCTTCCCGCATGGCCTTTATCCTGGCTGCTGCGGGCTCTGCCGTAGGTCTGGGCAATATCTGGAAATTCCCCTACATGACCGGGGAAAACGGCGGCGGTGCCTTTGTACTGATCTACCTCGCCTGTATCGCCATCATCGGTATCCCCATCATGATGGCGGAAGTGTTTGTAGGCCGTAATGGCCGCCGCAACCCGGTTGCCAGCATGCGCCTGGTGGCCGAGCGTAACCTCAGCAACCCGGCCTGGCGTATCTCCGCGATCATTGGTGTGCTGGCGGCATTTATCATTCTCTCCTTCTACTCCGTGATTGGCGGCTGGTCGGCCTCCTACGTCATGCACTCGGCCGTTGGCGACTTTGCCGGCCAGGATGCCGAAGCCGTAGGTGCCATCTTCGGCGACCTGCTGGCGAGTCCGGGCATCCTGCTGTTCTGGCATACGGTGTTCATGGGCCTGATCATCTTCGTGGTTTCCCGTGGCCTGAAGTCCGGCCTGGAACGTGCCGCCAAGACCCTGATGCCGGCGCTGTTCATTCTGTTGCTGTTGGTCGTCGCCTATGCAACGACTACCGGTCATTTTGGGCAGGCCCTGGACTTCCTGTTTACCCCGGACTTCAGCAAAGTCACCTGGGACACCGCCCTGCAGGCCCTCGGCCAGGCGTTTTTCACCATGAGTCTGGGTATGGCCATCATGATGGCCTACGGTTCCTATCTGGGTAAGGATATTTCCATCGGCCGTGCTGCAGTAGGCGTGGGGATCATGGATACCCTGGTAGCCCTGCTGGCGGGCCTGGCGATCTTCCCGTTTGTATTCGCCAACGGTCTGGAAGCCGGCCAGGGTCCGGGTCTTATCTTCGTTACCCTGCCGCTGGCCTTTGGTCAAATGCCCCTGGGTGTGGTGTTTGCAACAGCCTTCTTCATTTTGCTGCTGTTCGCCGCCTGGACATCCGGTATCTCCCTGCTTGAACCGGTTACTGAATGGGTCGAGGAAAAGTTCGCCATGTCCCGCACCGGTGCGGCCATTCTGTCCGGCGTTGCCTGCTGGCTGCTGGGCATCGCATCCATCCTGTCCCTGAACATCTGGTCCGATGTCTACCTGCTGGGCATGTTCGATCGCTTTGCGGAAACTGGCATCCTGGATCTGCTGGACTTCTTTACTGCGAACATCATGCTGCCGCTGTCCGGTCTGCTGACGGCACTGTTCGTTGGCTGGTGTGTGGCGAAGGAATCCCTGCAGGATGACATGGCCATGTCCGACGGCCTGTTCAACCTGTGGCGTAACCTGCTGCGTTATGTAACGCCGATAGCAGTACTCGCAGTCTTCATCTACAACCTGATGTAAAAAAGCAGGCAAGCAATAAGCCTGAAACGCCGGAGGCCCGGCACCCCCTTCCGAAACAGTCAGAGAACAGGGTTCTCGTTTCGGAAGGGGGTGCCGGGCCTCCGGCGTTTTGCACCAGACACAGGAAAATACCTGCAAGTCTATAGCGGGTGCTTCCTGATGGATCGGGTCCGGGTAGTGTCCTTCGAAACGAAAAACTTCGTTTTCCTGACTGTTTCGAAGGACACTACCCGGACCCTCTGGCGGGAATAGTCAGGAGGTGTTCGGCGGTACAGCGGCTTCGGGGACCTTTCTTCGAAACGAAAACCCTGTTTCGAAGAAAGGTCCCCGAAGCCTCTGGCGGGAAGACGCGGGTCGGCCTTGGTCAGGCTAGGCAAGAGGATGGGAAGTCTCCGGGTAACCACTTTCGAAACAGTCAGAGAACAGGGTTCTCGTTTCGAAAGTGGTTACCCGGAGGCTTCTGCACGGAGTTCGGTCTTGGGTGCTCGGGCACAAAAAAGCCGCGGGTCCATTCTTGGACCCACGGCTCTCCAAGTCTTGGCCGTTAAAGGCGGAAGCGCGCGACCTGACTACTCAGATCCTCGCCCAACCGGGCCAGCTCATTACTGGAACTGGAAATCTGCTCGGCTGCCGTGGCGGACTGATCACTCACATCGCGAATCTGGGTGACGTTCTGGTTGATATCCTCAGCCACCGAGGTCTGCTGTTCAGCCGCCGTTGCTATCTGGCTGTTGTACTGGCTGATATTGCCGACCGCTGCCGCAATCTCGCGAATGGTCTCACCAGTGGTGCGGGCGCTGTCCAGCGTCTGTCCGGCCAGGGTGGTGCCCCTTTCCATGGTGGTTACCGAATCCTCGGTGCTGTTCACCAGGTTGGAAATCAGCGTTTCAATCTCGGATGCAGAGCTCTGGGTACGCTGGGCCAGGGAGCGGACCTCATCAGCGACAACCGCGAACCCACGCCCTTGCTCGCCCGCCCGGGCAGCCTCGATGGCGGCGTTCAGTGCCAGCAGGTTGGTTTGCTCGGCCACCGACTTGATCACATCCAGCACCGTGCCGATATTCTCGCTGTCCTTCTGGAGTCCCCGCAGACGCTCGGCTACCTGTTCAACCTGGGTATTCAGTTCGCTGACGTAGGAAAGGGTTTCCTCTACCGCTGATTCACCAGCGGCGGCCTTTTCGTTCGCGGTATTGGCAGCGCTGAAGGCGTCTTCGGCACTGCGGGCCACGTCATTAACGGTCGCCACCATTTCATTCATTGCCGTGGCTACCTGGTCGGTCTGGTCCCGCTGCTGGGTGACGCCCTGACTGGTCTCAGCGGTCACTGTGGAAAGCTCCTCGGCGGAGGACGCTATGTTGGTAGCGCTGGCATTGATGTGTCTTACCAGCTCCCTCAGGCTCGTGACCATGGTGCCGAGGGCAGACAGCAGCTGTCCCAGCTCGTCACCCCGATCACTGGTAACGGTCTCCTGCAGGTCGCCATCGGCCACACGGGTCGCCAGGGCGACGGCCTGGTGGATCGGGCGGGTGATGCTGCGGGTCAGGATCCAGGCGATGAGTGCACCGAGTATAACGATGACCAGCACCACGGCAATAATGACCATGGATGCTGTTTCACGCTCGTCTTCCATCTTCTGTTGTTGTGTTTCCTGGAGTTCCACGGCTGTTGCCAGGGTATCCCGTGCCGTTCCCACCATTTGCTCCTGCAGGGACTGGGTCTGGTTCTCGGCTTCCACGACCTTGTTGAACACCTCGATGTAGCGAACCAGCAGGTCCTTCAGGGCACTTTTGACGTTTTTATCCAGGAACGACGAATCAATGGTACGGACCGCCCGCTCACCGGAGGCACGGAATCTTTCCACGGCTTCCTGCTCGTTCTCCACCAGGAAGTTACCTTCGTTTCGACGCATCTGCTGGATGGCCGCGTTGGTGGCATAAAGGCTGTCTTCGGAGGCAAAGCCGCCGGTTACTCCGCGTACGGCCAGTTCAAGCTCTTCAAGGCGCTCATCCCGTAATGCGCGTACTTGCACCAGGTCCTGTAGCTGTTGCTCGTAGGCGTGTACACCCTGGCGGATTTGATCGATACGGTCATGGTCTTCGGGCACAACCAGCCTGTCTTTCAGGGCTTCAGCCCGATCTGATGCCTGGCGGGTATTGGCGATTGCTTCTTCGACATAGCTCTGCTCACCACGGATCAGGAAGTTTTTCTCATCCTGCCGTGCCTGTAGCAGGTCGGCTTCAATGGCCGAGGCATCCGCAACAATCGCTGCCCGGTCACCAAATTGCGCGAGGGCGACGTAACCGGTAGCGCCAACCAGCATGGTGAGGAGGATCAGTACAGCGAACCCCGAAGCCATTTTCATGCCCAGGGAGAGTTTGAGTTTGGAAGGGTTTTGCAGCAGACGCATGTACGGCTCCAGCCAGTATTCTTGCAGGTGAAACGAATGATGATGGTGTTATCGGCTGTCTGGGTTATTTTTTAGGTTGGGACAGCCACTTGGCCTGTGAACTTGTGCAAAATCCGGCGTTTTGTTCGCGGCAGAGTCAATCCAGGCGCCAGTTAAAGCCAGAGGGGGCCGGGTCTCAAGACGAGTTTGGTAGGTTTTGGTAACGATTTGCTAACCGCTGGCCATAAAAAAACGCCGGCCCCTTTGCGGGTGCCGGCGTTATCGTCATCACGGGTTACCCGTCAGAACAGCAACTCGGGCAGGTAAGTGACAATCTCCGGGAAGATCATCAGCAGGACAAGGCCGATAATCTCGACGATCACGAAGGGGATCACCGATTTGTAGATATCCTTCATGGTGATGTCCGGCGGCACAATACCCTTCAGGTAGAACAGGTTGAAGCCGAAGGGTGGCGTCATGTAGCCGATTTCCATGTTGATCACGAACAGGATGCCGAACCAGACCGGATCAAACCCCAGGGATTCCACGATCGGCAGGAACACCGGCAGGGTGATCAGCATGATACCTACGGGGTCCAGTACCATGCCCAGTATGAAGGTGATCAGCATCATGGCAATGATAATGCCCCAGGGGCCGCCCGGAATCTGGGTGATAAAGCCCTCGATCATGCTCTGGGCGCCCATGCTCTGATAGGCGGCGCTGAAGGCGTGGGCAGCGAACAGGATCCACATGATCATGCCGGACAGCTTGAAGGTGCGGATGGACGCTTCCTTGAGCAGCGCGAAATCCAGCTTGCGATAGACCGCCGCCGCGATAAGGGAACCAAGCACACCCATGGCGGCTGCCTCGGTGGGCGTGGTAATCCCGCCCATGATAGAGCCAAGTACCATCACCACGATCAGGATGGGCAGCGCCACGGAACGCAGGGAAACCAGCTTTTCCCTCAAGGTGCCGCGTTCTTCCGGGGGTAGTGCTGGTGCCAGGTGGGGCTGCAGGTTACTACGAATCAGGATGTAAGCCGCGGTCAGCACCATAAGCAGGATGCCCGGGAAAATGCCGGCAGCAAACATCTTGCCCACAGAGACGCCACTGATCAGGGCATAGAGGATCATCATGATGCTGGGGGGAATCAGGATGCCCCAGCCACCGCCGGTGTTGATAACACCGAGGCACATGCTCCGGTCATAGCCCCGGGCCAGCATGGCCGGCAGGGCGATGGTGCCCATGGCCACGACGGCGGCGCCGCTGATACCGACCATGGCGGCAAAGATGGCGCAGATGGCCAGGGTGCCGATAGCCAGGCCGCCGCGCAGGCCGCCGAACCACAGGTGCATGGCCCGGTAAAGGTCCTTGGCGACCCCGGTGCGTTCCAGGATCATCGCCATATAGACGAACAGTGGGATGGCCACCAGGGTAAAACTGCCCATGGTGCTCCAGATCTGTGAAGCCACCATGTAGAAGGAGTCAAAGCCCCAGGTGAAATACAGAAAGACGACCGATACGCCACCCAGTACAAATGCCAGCGGCAAGCCCAGGAAAACGAAAAGCAGGAGAGAGCCGAAAAACAGCAGGGTCAGGATTTCAGTACTCACAGTTGCTCTCCCTTGGGATCATGCTCGGGATGGTCCTCGGGCCGGTAGTAGCTCAGGTTGCACGCGATGGCGATGTCTTCCAGCAGTTTGACGATCCCCTGCAGTACCAGCAGGGCAGTGCCTATGGGGATACAGGCCTTCACCGGCCAGATGGGCGGGTTCCAGGCAGAATAGGAGGTTTCCCAGCTGCTGATGGACTCCTGGGCCATATCGACGCCGAAGTACAGCAATGCGAGGGTGAAGATAAAGAACAGGATAGACGTGAACACATCAATGGCGGCCTGCATGCGGGGACCGAACAGGCTGTAGATCAGGTCGACATTGACGTGGCCACGGTGGGCCAGGAGATATCCGCCGGAGAGGACCGCATAGGCACCAAACAGCAGCTGGGTCAGCTCGTTGGTCCAGACGGTGGGGGCGTTGAAGGCATATCGCAGGAAGACTTCCAGCAATATGAACAGGAACATGGCAAACACCAGGAAGGACACGGCCACGCCGATGGCCTTGTTCATTCTGGTGACGCCGTTCATGAATGCTCTGATGGCACGCATGGCATCCTCCGGGAGGAATCTGATGGCTTACAATAAAAAGCCGGGGGCCCTTTAGGGAGCCCCCGGCCGGTTTGGACTGACTTACAGGTAGCCGAGGTCGCTCAGGAAGCTCTTGAGCATGGACAGGGCTTCAGCAGCCTTGTCACTGCGCTCGCCTTCCTCGTCCCACATGGCCTGGCCAACCTGGACCAGGTGGTCCTGTACGTCCTGGGGCAGGGTGTTCACTTCAACACCTTCCTCAGCGATAGCCTTGGCCAGGGTGATGCGCTCCTTGTACAGGTACTCGTTGGTGCGGTACCAGAACTGCTCCTGGAGAACGTCCTTGACCAGCTGCTGAAGGTCTTCCGGCAGCTTGTCCATGGCCTTCTGGCTGACGATGATAACGTCGGTGCCAGCAATGTTCAGGGCCGGTTGAACGTGGTACTTGGCGATCTCGTACAGGGCCATGGAGTAGGCACCCTGGGCAGCACCCCAGTGGGCGCCGTCAACAATGCCGGAGTCCAGCGCGGTGTACAGCTCGCCGCCCGGGATATAGGACGCGGCAGCACCGGCTTCGGTCAGGAACTTCTGCAGGGCACCGGAAGAACGGATCTTCAGGCTCTTGAAGTCCTCCAGGCTTTCAATCGGCTCCTTGACGACCATCTCGGTGGGGTAAACCTTGTCGGTCGCCCAGTAGACGCCGTGCTGGGCAGCTTCTTCGCGCAGCATTTCCTCAAAGCCCAGGGCCTGGTGGAAATAGGCGGCTTCCCAGACGTTACGGAATGCGAAGGGCAGACCGGAAGCGATGCCCGCCAGGGTCATCTTGTCAGAGGCGTAGGACGGAGAGATGGTACCCATCTCAAGGATGCCACGGCTGACCGCGTTGAAGGTCTCCTGGGCCTTGAACAGGGAGCCGGCTTCGAACAGCTGAAGCTTCAGGCGGCCGTCGGAACGCTCTTCCAGCTGCTCTTTCAGGCGACCCAGGCTGTCCTTGTAGGAGCTGGAAGCACCCGGCCAGTGAGACTGAACCTTCCAGGTGAAGGTTTCCTGGGCGGCGGCGGGCGTTACAGCAAGGGCGGCGGAGACGCCGAGGGTAAGTGCCGAGGCAAATACCGTGAGTTTTTTGCGAACGTTGTTAAGCATTACTTCTTAACCTCTTTGTTGTTTTCCTGTGGGGACATCCTGTCGTTAATTTCATCAGGCGAAACTTGTGACTGCAGAACGGATCCACGTTTCCCAAATTTATCGCATTCGAGCGAGCGTTTGCAATACCAGTCGTCTGGCCATTGGTCGCAACCGGGCCATGGACGGCAAGGCCCGGCATTGCATGATGCCCGTCGGACCCAGTTGAAAAGATAGTTTATGCAAGGGGTTTTGTCCTGCCGGTCAGGCAGATCGGCCCCTAGCCTTCCTGCAGCTCCGGCCAGGGCAACCCCTCCGGGAAGAGCCGGGCCTGGACCTGGCGAGCGACGTCTATAAGGGTCTTCTCGCTCCAGGCGGGGCCAATAATCTGGACCGCCCGGGGCAGGCCGTCGTCGCCGAAGCCCACCGGAAAGCTGATGGCAGGCAGTCCCACTACCATCGCTACGCCGGCCCATACGGTGACATCCAGGTACGGTTCCTGCTTTCCGTTAATGGTCAGGGTGCGCGCCATAGCCGAGGTTTCCTGGTCATGGGGGAACGGCAGGGTGTTGGTCACCGGGCAGATCATCAGGTCATGGTCCTCGAAGAACCGGGCCCAGGTCCGTTGCAGTTGTGCCCGCTCCTCGTCTTTCTGTAGCCATTCGCCATGGCTTTGCAGGGCTCCCCGGGCAAAGCGGTGGGGGTAGTCATCGCCTTGTTCCCCGGCCAGTTTCGCCAGGCGATCCCGAACCTTCGGGGGCAGGCCCTGACTCATGACGCCACCGAGCAGGTGGTAGTAGAGGCGATGGCTTTTCTCCAGGGTCAGTCCTTCCGGTTGGGCATCTTCAAGGCGGGCGCCAAGGGATTTCAGTTCGTCGCAGAAACCCACCAGCCCGCTCAGTACTTCGTTGTCCACCGGTGCCCAGTCGTCATTGAGCCAGGTGGCAAAGCGGTATTCCTCCAGGGCTTTCTTGCTGGCCGGGGGCAGGTTCACCTGCCAGGGGGCCATGTCGTCGTCGGGACCGGACAGCAGGTCCAGTTCGGCCTCTATGTCATCCAGGTGCCGGGCCAGGGGGCCGCCCACGCCCATGTCCCGCTTGGCGACGCTGCCGGGCGCGCCCGGAACGTGGCCGCGCATGGGGACCAGGCCAGAGGTGGTTTTCAGGCCATAGATGCCGCAGAAGGCGGCTGGCGTGCGGATGGAGCCGCCGATATCACTGCCCAGTTCCAGCGGTGTCAGACCTGCGGCCAGGGCTGCTGCTGCACCACCGGAGGAGCCGCCCGGGGTCAGATTGGTGTTCCAGGGGTTATTCGTGGTGCCGTAGATTTCATTGAAGGACTGCAGGTCACCAGCGAACTCCGGCACATTGGTCTTGCCGAAGATAATGGCACCGGCATCCAGCAGTCGCTGCACCGCAACAGCGGTGCGGGGAGAAATATGGTCCTGGTAGCCCTTGTGACCGGCAGTGGTGGGCCAGCCCTCGATTTCGAAGGTTTCCTTGATGGTCATGGGTACGCCATGGAGCGGTCCCAGGTCACGGCTATCCTCCGCGGCCTTGTCAGCAGCACGCGCCTGCTCCCTTGCCTGCTCTTCCTTCAATACCACAACGGCATTCAGGGCCGGGTTGTATCGACGGGTGCGCTCCAGGAAGTGCTCCAACACTTGTTCGCTGGTGTATTCGCGGGCCTTGATGCCCCGGGCCAGCTCAAAGGCGGATAGTTTGTGGAAGTCCATGATATCTCCATTGTGGTTGTTTTCGTGTGGGAGTCACGAACATAGAATATCCAGTCGTTTTGTGAAACAGTATTTCGAAATTTTGATGCCGCCTGGAGGCTCCATGATCAAGACTGAAAAGAAGAACGGCTTTGTTCACCTGCTGATTTCCCGCCCGGAGAAGAAAAACGCCCTGACCCGGGATATGTATTCTGCCCTGGCTGAAGGCGTGGAGAAGGCGGCGGCGGATGAATCCGTCAACGCCATTGTGATCAGCGGTGATGGTGGTGTGTTTACCGCGGGCAATGACCTGGATGACTTCCGTGCCCGCGCCACGGATACCAACCCCAAGCCGTCCGCCGGCCTGGCTTTTATTGAAACCCTGATGAACTGTGACACACCGGTTCTGATTGCTGCCGAGGGGCTGGCCATCGGCATCGGAACCACCATGCTGCTGCATGTAGACGGGGTCTACGCGGGTGAGTCTACCCGCTTCAAGACCGCGTTTGTGGACCTGGGCCTGGTGCCGGAGGCGGCTTCAACCGTGACCATGCCTCTCCACCTGGGTGCCCGCAAGGCGGCGGACCTGTTGTTGATGGGGGATGTGCTGAGCGCTGCCGAAGCGGCCGAGATCGGCCTTGTCAGTCGCACAGTGGCTGACGGTAAAGCCCTGGATGAAGCCTTCGCCGTGGCCGAAAAGCTTGCCGGCAAGCCCCGTGAGGCCCTCAGGGCGAGCAAGCGACTGATGAAAGCGCCGTGGAAGGCCATGACCAAGGATGCGCTGGAGCGCGAGCGTGAGGTCTTCTCGGAGCGACTGCGCTCAGACGATTGCCATGCAGCACTGGCTCGTATGGGAAAGAAGTAAGCCTGCAGACAGGAAAAGGGGTAGCAGGTGGCTACCCCTTTATGCGCCTGCCAGTGGGGCGGGCAGGTTGATCAGACCGCGTAACCCGGGTTCTTGCTGTCCAGCAGACGGATCAGCGCCGGCCAGGTCAGGGCCGCAGCCTTGCCCAGTGACTGGGATTGTTCCCGGGTGGTCTCGATGGCTTGCTGTGAAGGCAGGCAATAGGGCGCCGGTGTGCGCACCTGGATTTCACAGGCTTTCATCAGGAAGTAAAGATAGGTAAAGCATTCCGGTACGGAGCCACCGGCGGTCAGGATGCCGTGGTTGCGCAGCATCAGCATGTTCTTTTCACCGATGTCCCGGATCAGTCGCTCCCGCTCATCCAGGTTCAGGGCAACACCTTCATAGTCGTGGTAGGCCAGGTGATCCAGGCACAGCATGGCGGTCTGGCTCAGGGGCAGCAGGCCCTCCTTGTGAGCGGATACGGCAACACTGTCTGCTGCGTGCACGTGCATCACCGCGTGGGCATCTTCACGACCCATGTGGACGGCGCTGTGAATGGTGAAGCCCGCCGGGTTGACCCGGTCGATACCGCCCGCTTCCACCACCTGGCCTTCCTTGTCCACCTTTACCAGCGATGACGCGGTGATTTCGTGGAACAGCAGGCCATATGGATTGATCAGGAAGTGGTGGTCCGGACCCGGTACCCGCGCAGACAGGTGGGTAAACACCAGGTCTTCCCAGCCATACAGGGCGACCAGGCGATAGGCGGCAGCCAGCTCGGTGCGGACTTTCCATTCGGCTTTCTTCAGCTCGTCGGTATCCATCGTGTTGGTACCGGTGATGTTGGATGCATTCATACTGCGTGATCCTCTTGTTGTTGGACATCGGGAGTCTCGGGCTCCCTGTGTTCTGGGGGTGAATGACAGTGTAGCTCGTTAATGGGATAGGGAGATACCGCTTGGTGTCTCACCACAAAAGGGGCGGCCTTTGTGGGGCCGCCCCGAACGCTCTCCAACTGGAGGAGAGACCCGACAGGTTCTTCTCTACCTTTTCTTTGCCGTGCTTAGCTTGCCTGCAGCAGGGACGCGTAACGCTCCAGGTGGAAGTCGTCATCGCCCAGCTGGTGGCCGATCATGACCAGGCGCTTGGCATAGTGCGCGAAGCTGTATTCCCAGGTCATGCCGATACCGCCGTGGGACTGGATGCCCTTCTCGGAGATAAACTGGCCGGCACGGTTAATGACGTTCTTGGCGGCGGCCAGGGTACGACGGCGCTCGTCGCTCTGCTCGGCATCCGCGTAGCTGGCGGCCAGGATGGCCATGGAGCGGGCCTGCTCCAGCTCGGACATCATGTCGACCATGCGGTGCTGCAGGACCTGGAATTTGCCGATGGGCACTCCGAACTGCTTACGCTGCTTCAGGTACTCCAGGGTCAGCTCGTTGGCTTCTTCCATGCAGCCCACGGCTTCGGCGCAGAGGGCGGCGATGGCGCGGCCGGTCTGGTATTCGATAACGTCAGCTGCCTTGCCTTCCTCGCCCAGCAGGGCGTCAGCGCCTACGTGCACGTTGTTCAGGAAGACGTCGCAGCCCTTGGCACCGTCAACGGTGGGGTAGGTGCGACGCTCAACGCCTTCGGCGTTCGGGTCGATGGCGAACAGGCTGATACCGTCGGCATCGTTCACATCACCGGAAGTGCGGGCAGACACGATGATCAGGTCGGCACAGTGACCACCGATCACAACGGCCTTGCGCCCGCTGAGGGTGTAGCCGTCGCCGGATTTCTCGGCCTTGGTGGCTACCTCGTTCTGGTTGTAGAACGCTTGCGGCTCCTGCAGGCCAACAGCCACTTTCAGTTCACCGCTGGCCACGCCGGCCAGGTACTTTTCTTTCTGCTCGTCGTTACCCGCCTGGCTCAGGATGCCGCCACCCAGAACCACGGACTGCAGGTATGGCTCCAGGCACAGGCCACGGCCCAGCTCGGTCATAACGGACTGGATTTCGACACCGCCGCCGCCAAAGCCGCCCAGCTCCTCAGGGAAGGGAACGGCTGTCAGGCCCAGCTCGCCGAGCTGTTTCCAGAAATCTTCGCTGAAGCCCAGCTCGGTTTCGCTGAATTCCAGGCGCTTTTCAAAGCTGTACTCACCGCGGACCAGGCGCGCCACGGTGTCCTGCAACATCTGTTGCTCTTCGCTCAGAGTGAAGTCCATGGTCGCCTCCTTATAGTCCCAGAATCATTTTGGATACGATGTTCTTCTGGATCTCGTTGGATCCGCCGAAAATCGACAGTTTGCGGTTGTTGAAGTACTGAGAAGACAGTGGGGCCGCGTTCTCGTCAGACAGGAAGTCGCCTTCGTAGTCGTAGCTCATTTCTTCTTCAACAAACGGAATTGCGTAGGGACCAAGGGCGCGACGGGCCAGGTCATTGATGGCCTGGCGAATTTCGGTGCCCTTGACCTTCAGCATGGAACTCTCGGCACCCGGAACACCACCGCCCTCTACGGCCGCGATGATGCGCAGGTTGCTGATAGAAGCCGCCATCAGGTCGATTTCAACCTGGGCAATGCGCTGGCTGAAGGTGGGGTCTTCCAGCAGCGGCTTGCCGTTCTTCAGGCGGCGGCTGGCCAGCTGTTTGAGGTGGGACAGGGCCGCCTTGGACAGGCCGATGCCAGCCAGGCCGGTACGCTCATAGGTGAGCAGGTACTTGGCGTAGGTCCAGCCCTTGTCTTCTTCACCTACCAGGTTCTCGACCGGCACTTTCACGTCTTCGAAGAAGACTTCGTTGACTTCGTGCTCGCCGTCCAGGGTGATGATCGGACGTACGGTGATGCCCGGGGTGTTCATGTCGATCAGCAGGAAGGAGATGCCTTCCTGGGCCTTCACCTCGGTGTTGGTCCGCACCAGGCAGAAAATCATGTTGGCGTGCTGGCCCAGGGTGGTCCAGGTCTTCTGGCCGTTGACGATATAGTGGTCGCCGTCACGGACCGCGCGGGTCTTCAGGGAGGCCAGGTCGGAGCCGGCGCCAGGCTCGGAGTAACCCTGACACCACCAGTCTTCACCGGACAGGATGCGGGGCAGGTACTGTTGTTTCTGCTCTTCGTTGCCGAACTTGATGATAACCGGGGCTACCATGTTCACGCCGAAGGGAATGGAGCGGGGTACGCCGTAGGCGCAGGACTCTTCGTCCCAAATGTGCTTCTGAACCGGGGTCCACTTCACACCGCCGTACTCTTCCGGCCAGTGGGTGGCGTACCAGCCCTGTTCGCTGAGAATCTTTTGCCAGCGCTGGTGGTCTTCCTTGGTCAGGCGACGGAAGCCCTTGACCTTGGCAGCGATATCAGCCGGCAGTTTTTCGTCCAGAAAAGCGCGCACTTCGTCGCGGAAGGCAAGCTCTTCAGCCGTGTAGTTCATGTTCATGAATCAACCTCTCGGTTCGTTCTAGCGAAAACATATACCGCATAGCAGAATATACCTATGATGGAGGAACGCCATTGACGTGTCAATTCCCCGGGCGCTGAACGGCGCCGGAGTACGCGTAACTCCAGTGTGCCTGTGGAGCCTGGTGAGGGAGGGTCCAGTGATACGGACCCGCAGGCCGAGGTCGTTTTTGTAGGAGTGGGTCCGCCTGGTGAAACAGGTTGATCAAAAGTGATCAGAAAGATATGCGGCAAGGTCGCTGCCGGCAGGCGGAGGTCACTGAAACAGGCGGTCCCATTCTAGTGGATTGAGGCGCATATTGCTCGCCTGAGACTTAAATGGGGCATTATGGCGACCCTGAAACAAAAAAACAGGACCCGAAGGCCCTGTTTTGTGAACGCTACTGCACCTGGTGTTACTTGAACGCCTGCAGTCCGGTCTGGCCACGGCCCAGGATCAGGGCGTGAACGTCGTGGGTGCCCTCGTAGGTGTTGACGGCCTCCAGGTTCATTACGTGGCGGATGACGTGGTATTCGTCAGAGATACCGTTGCCGCCATGCATGTCACGGGATACCCGGGCAATGTCCAGGGCCTTGCCGCAGTTGTTGCGCTTGAGCAGGGAGACCGCATCCGGTGTGGCTTCGCCCGCGTCCATCATGCGACCCAGTTGGAGCACGGCCTGCAGGCCCAGGGTGATCTCGGTCTGCATGTCTACCAGCTTCTTCTGGATCAGCTGATTGGCGGCCAGGGGCTTGCCAAACTGCTGACGCTCGAGGGTGTAGGTGCGGGCGGCGTGCCAGCAAAACTCGGCGGCGCCCAGGGAGCCCCAGCTGATGCCGTAGCGGGCCTTGGTCAGGCAGCTCAGCGGGCCTTTCAGGCCTTCCACGTCCAGCTTGTTCTCTTCCGGTACGAAGACCTCGTCCATGAAGATGGAGCCGGTTTCAGACGCGCGCAGGGAGAACTTGCCTTCGATCTTCGGGGTATCCAGGCCCTTGGCGCCTTCGCGCTCAATAATGAAGCCGGTGACCTTGCCGTCCAGCTTGCCCCAGACTACGCATACGTCTGCAATCGGCGCGTTGGTGATCCAGGTCTTGGAGCCGCTCAGAAGGTAGCCGCCGTCCACTTTCTTGGCACGGGTTTCCATGCCGCCGGGATCGGAACCGTGGTTGGGCTCGGTCAGACCGAAGCAGCCAACCCATTCGCCGGAGGCCAGCTTGGGAAGGATGCGCTTCTTGGTCTCTTCCCGGGCGTAGGAGAAGATCGGGTACATGACCAGGGAAGACTGCACGCTCAGGGCGGAGCGGTAGGCGGAGTCCACACGCTCCACTTCACGGGCGATCAGGCCATAGCAGACATGGTTCAGGCCCGGGCCGCCGTATTCTTCCGGCAGGGTTGCGCCGAGCATGCCCAGTTCGCCCATCTGGTTGAAGATGCTGCGGTCGAATTTCTCGTGACGGTTGGCCTCGGTGATGCCGGGCATCAGGCGCTGGTCACAAAAGCTGCGGATGCTGTCCCGAACCTGGCGTTCGGTTTCGTCAAGCTGCTTGTCAAACTGAAGCAGGTCGTCCCAGGGAGCGGAAGCCATAGTGTGTCTCCTGAAGTACTGGCGGGCGGTGTCGGCATTCGGCACCGCCCTGTTGGGGGTTTGGTGTAGGCGGCAGGGCCGGAGCCCGGCCGCCCTTATGGTTGGGGATCAGTCCTGGTACCGCTCGATAACGGCGGCGATCCCCTGGCCAACGCCAATGCACATGCTGATCAGGGCGTAGCGGCCTTCCATGCGCTCCAGCTGACGGGTCGCCGTCAGCGCGATCCGCGCACCGGAAGCACCCAGCGGGTGGCCTACCGCAATGGCGCCACCGTTGGGGTTCAGGCGCGGGTCGGTCTGGTCGATGCCCAGCTTGGTGGTGCAGCCGAGTACCTGGGCAGCGAATGCCTCGTTGATTTCGATCACGTCCATATCGTTGATGGACAGGCCGGCGCGGGCCAGGGCCTTCTCGCATGCGGGTACCGGGCCATAACCCATCACCCGGGGCTCAACGCCGGCAATGGCGGCAGACACAATGCGACCGCGGGGCTTGATGCCGGCCTTTTCGCCCGCTTCCAGGGAGCCGATGATCAGCGCAGCGGCACCGTCGTTGACACCAGAAGCGTTGCCGGCGGTGACCACGCCGCCTTCAAACAGCGGGCGCAGGTTAGACAGGGCGGCCAGGTCAGACTGCGGGCGCGGGTGCTCGTCCTGGTCCACGGTAACCGGCGGCTTCTTGCGTCCCTGGGGTACTTCAATGCCGAGGATTTCCTCGTCATAGAAGCCCAGCTTGCGAGCCGCTTCATAGCGGGCCTGGCTCTGGGCTGCGAACTCGTCAACCTTGTCACGGGTAAGGCCCAGGTCCCTGGCGATGTTGTCAGCGGTCTGCGGCATGGTGTCGTTGCCGAATTCTGCTTCTACCCGCGGGTTGGGGAAGCGGGCACCGATGGTGCTGTCGAACATGCGGAAGTCACGGGAGTAGGGCGCTTCGCTCTTGGCCATAACGAAGGGCGCACGGCTCATGCTCTCGGAGCCGCCGGCGATAAACAGCTCGCCTTCGCCACAGCGTACAGCACGGGCCGCATCGATAATGGCTGCAAGACCGGAACCGCACAGGCGGTTAACCGTCAGGCCACCAGTTTCAACCGGCAGGCCCGCCATGAGGCCCGCGTGGCGTGCTATGTTACGGGCATCTTCGCCAGCCTGGTTGGTGCAGCCGGCGATCACGTCTTCGTAAGCGCTGCGCTCGAATCCGTTGCGCTCGATAACGGCCTTGATAACGCTGGCCAGCAGGTCGTCCGGGCGTACCTTGGCCAGGGCGCCGGCGTGGCGTCCGAAGGGGGTTCTCAAGCCGTCGTAGATATAGGCGCTCATGTTCTCTCCTGTGCTGATAATCCGCCTGGGAAGTTAACCTTCCGGGCGGTGAATAAGGAATCCAGTTTGTGCCGCCCTATGATAACGGAAAATGCCAGGCGCTTGTCTTGGCAAAAATGATGATGTAGTTTCATCAAGCGAAACTGAATTTTATCCAAACTTCAGGGTGGCTAAAGATTAATCCGGCCGATGGGCAATTGCAAGCTGTCAGGGCCGCACACACCGCCACCCGATTTCCGGGGAAGTCCGCCTTCTATGAGCCGTTACCTGCTGTCGCTGGCCGTTGTCATCGAACTGCTGGCGCTGATGACGTCCGCACGTGCCTTGAGTATAGCTGCCGGCTGCCTGTTTATCGGCTATTTCACCCTGTTTATGGGGCGTATCACCCTGTATTCCCGCTCCCTGTTGTTGATCACCCTCGCCATTGTCGCCGCCCTGGCGGCCACCGGTAAACTGACGGGCGCCGGTCTCCTGGATGCCGCAGCTTCCGCCGGTTTCTATGGTGCCTTTCTGGGCAGCCTCGGCATGATGCAGTGCCTGGTGCGGCGGTTCGAGGTGCTTCGCCGTATCCATGACGTACTGCTGGGTGGGCCGCCGTTTCTGCTGTACCCCAAATACGCCGTTACCACCCTGAGCATCGCCTCGGTGCTCAATTTTGGCGTGATGAATCTGCTGTGCGGAACGCTCACCTCCACGCTTGATGAACGCAACATTCAAGGGGAGTCCCGCCTGAACTGGATTCGCAGTGTACTGATAAGCGCCCTGCGGGGCTTCTCCCTGGTCCCGCTGGTGGCTCCCACCAGCGTGGCTGTCGCCATTATCACCCGGGAGGTTCCGGACATTTCCTGGTCCGGCCTGCTGCCCTATGGCATAGCCGCAGCGGCCTTGCTGATCGGCGTCGGCTGGGTGCTGGAACAGGGCCGGTTCCGCAAGATCAGCGAGGAGCGGGTAAAGCTGGAAGGCTGGCCCCAGGGTACCCGCACGCTGGTCGTGGTCGTGTCGCTGATTCTCGGCTGCATGGCCTTGCTGGTTTACACCGCCGGGTTCAATGTTTCCCGGGCGGCGATGATCGCGGTACCGTCGGTGACGATCCTCTATATGCTCTGGAAGGAGCGTGATCCGCTGGCGGTGTTCCGGGAGGCTACCCAGAACGTCGCGGGTATGAGTAACGAGATGGCGATCTTTGCCTCGTCTGCCTGCCTGGGTGTGGCCCTGATGACCCTGGTGCCGGATGACCTCATCTCCGGCGTTGCGGCCCGGGAGGCCGGAGTCTACCTGGTGGCGGTGGCGGGCATGTTGTTGCTGCCACTATTATCGGCCATCGGTGTCATTCCTATCACCTCACTGAGTATTGTGGGTGGCCTGTTGCCTCAGCTGGAAGCCGCCGGTATGGCCATCATGCCGATCGCGGTGGCGCTGATTATCGGCTTCTCCCTGGCCATGATGCTTTCCCCGATGGGCCCGGCGGTCAGCTTGCTGGCCCGGTTCGGGCGGGTCTCCCAGCTGAAGGTGGCCTTTGGCTGGAATGGCTTGTTTGTAGCGGCCGCGTTGCCCCTTCTGTTGTTGTTCCTGGCACTGCTGGTCTGAGCGTAGTCAGGTGCTTGCCGTCAGTGTGTCCTGGTTGCGGATTTCACTGTTCAACGCCCGGAATACGAATACCACGGTCAGCACCCGGTGCACGGATAACAGAATACTGTAGGCCCAGAGCGTCGCCTCAATGGGCCAGCCCAGCAGCCAGCCCGGCGCGAACGCCAGCAGGATAAACAGCGCCCGCTGGATATTGATAAACAGGAATACCCGCTCCCGCCCCATTACCGAGAACACCCGAACCACCGGCGAGGTGGCAAACTGGCTCAGCAGGAACAGCGACAGAATGGCCGCGTACTGCCCGGCCGCTCCCCATTGCTCGCCGAACACCAGGGTGAACAGTGGCTCGCCGAACAACGCCAGTACGGCCACCGGTGCAATGGAAAGCACTGTGAGCGTTCGAATCACCGACCAGGTGATCCTGCGGATCTTCCGGGGATGCTTCTTGCCGATCGCGGACATCTCCGCGTAATAGGCCTTGCTCATGTTGTCGCCAATCAGCGCCATGGGCAATGAGATCGCCATAATGGCCAGGCCCAGCTGGCCGGTGGTGCCGGCGTCGTAGATTAATGCGGTCAGCAATACCGGTGCCTGTATTGAAAAGGCCAGCAGCACCTGTGAAGGCATTCGCCAGGTGGGAAACCGGCGATACAGCGAAGCGGTTTTTTTCAGGCGGGACCAGCTGACGTAGCGCCAATTTTGCCGGAGATCCGTGCGAAAGCGACGAAACAGTGAGCCAGTGCCTGCGCTTTGGGTCACCACCTGGCCCACAAGTAGCCCCACAGAGGTAAATCCGGCCAGTCCCAGCCCCAGTTTTGCCAGAGCGCCGCCGATACTCTGGGTGATCTGCGAGCGGGCTATGGGCTTGTAGGCGCGCCGGCGGGACGCCCAGAGCGTGGCCGTCTCGTAGCCGGCAGTACCCAGCATTCCCAGTCCCAGCAACCACCACCAGGGCACGAGCGCCTCCATGGAAAAGGGCGCAAGTAGGGTCTCGCCAAACAGCCCGAGGGCCAGGGTGACCAGGCTGGTGGTCACAAGCATCAGCAGGCCGGACAACACCAGCAGGTTCATGGCCAGGCCATCCCGCCGCGGCAACGGAATGGCCATCACGTAGCGGAAGGTTAGAAACGGCACCAGCAGGAAAATCAGCGCGGTGAATACCGAGAGCACGCCATAGTCATCCGGCGTGTAGATGCGGGTCAGCAGCGGAACCACCAGCAACGCGATGGCCTTGGCCGCACCGCTGCCCAGCGCCATGGTTACCATGCCACGAAAAACCTGCCCCGCAGAGCCGTCGAACATCCGCTGTACCGGGTGGAGTAGTTTCATTCCCTGAAGATCACCGTGAACAAAGGCGTGGATGGTAGCGTGCGGCCCGACAGCTCCCTGGACCTGCTGACTCAGCAAGACGCGCCAGATAAAAGGCTGTTTACGTCGCTGGGCTATACGAGTCTAAGGAAATCCACCAGGCCCTGCCATGACAGACAGGACAGAATTTGTGACCTGGCGCCATTGACCCCGGGACGCCACAGCGCGATTATTTTGTCAGGACGGAATTCGGCAATTCAGGGAAGAAACAATAAGGCCGGCGGCGCTCAGCATGGTGCCTGTACCCTTCGTGATTTTACTTCCCTGTTAATGCCCTCCTTCCTGAAACCCACCCAACCGGGAGTGGCTATGACGTCCGTTGGTCGTTTTCTGGTGTTGTCTGTTGTCGGCTTGTTTCTGGTGAGCAGCGAGGTTAGCGCGGGGATGTTTGGATTTGGGAAGAAAACAGAGGTTCATCTTTCGCCTGAGGTGAAGGGGTCGATTACTCGGAACGGTGAACCAGTGCCGGGGGCAGAGGTCTATCGCACGCTCGACTACGACAAAGAGTACTTCGAGCAAACCTTCACTGACAAAGAGGGACGATTCGGGTTTCCAGAAACGAATGTTCGCTCCGGTCTCCCCAGTAAGCTCATGGATGAAACTCGTGTCCGCCAGGTTATAGGGGCGGTCGTTGATGGGAAAAAATACCTGCTTTGGTACCACACGCCTGGAGGTATTAACGAGCGGACCGCAGTCACAAGGAGGTTACGTAACCTCCACTGTGATCTTACTACACCCGAAAAGGAGCTATTGTTCCGAAATCTTGAAAAACCTGACTTTCCGCATGCTGCGTTCAGTATTTGTCGCTGGAACGACGGTCTGGAAATGGATGAACTAGAGGATTAAAAATGAAGCCAGTATCACCAAGGATGGCCTCTGAATTTGCAGAGCTGGTATACCAAGTCCGGCAGCCTAATGTGCGAGGAGACTATCGTCTTGAAACGAGAGGACTTTCCCTTTCGCGGTCATTCGATATCAACCTGTCAACAGGGCCGGTAGTCGGCCAAAGTGGCGGGATATTCGGTTTCTTTCAGCGAGCTTCCGGATTCGCAATGGTTGCGGATGGCAAGCATGAGTACGAAGGACACCATGTAATTGCAGTTCGGGGAACAAAAACCACGCATGACTGGCTAACCAATGGCAATGTTGGACTTTCGCCAAGTACGGGCGGGGCGCTGGTCCACGCTGGCTTTAACGAGACCTTTGAAAGTATGAAACCCGGGCTGGAAGCATTGCTGACGCCCCGTTTGAGCCGCGGCACTGTGGCTGGCATTCACTGCATCGGCCACAGTCTGGGAGGCGCGTTGGCGTCGCTTGTGTCTGACTGGGTTCACAAGCGTTACCGCCGCGATGCCAACCTGTATACCTTTGGCGCGCCCCGGGTGGGAATGAAAGGGTTCGCCACCAAATCCAGCTTTGAGGTTAATAGACTGTATCGCTGTACGCATGGTGCCGATCCCGTGCCGGCGGTACCTCTCTGGCCCTTCATGCATGCGCCGGTCAACGGGATCGAATACCGGCTCGACCGAAGTGATGGCCTGAGCCCCTCGGCCCATGGCATGGGTGAAGATGATATCCCTGGCTATCGCAATACCGCCAAAAAAGGTAATTGGGACCAACTCCATCAGAATTCCATGGAGTACCTCAACAATCCGGTCAGGTTGGATTATAAAAGGCGCCACGAGGCCCACTTCTCCACATACTGGGCTGAAAGACTCTCGTCGGCTCTTGTGACGCTGCTGAAAGATGCCGGCTACTATTCGGCTGTGCTCGCCCAGGCGGCCATTAGCACGTCTTTAACCTTCTATGATCTCCTTGCTCATACCCTGGAAGACATTGCAAAAGCCTCGAAAAAATTTGCCGAGCAAACCCGCGGCCTGCTCGGGCACATGCTGGCCTTTGCCAGGGTGGCGGTAACGACAGTGGTTGACCTGAGCTTCCAGTTCATACGTTGGGTGTTTGACCGGACAGCAGGGGCGTTATACGACGCTGTGAGGCAGGCGGTCGAGCGCACGTGAGGGCACGTCTGATTGACGGCGGCCTTGTGATTCCTTTAACGGCCGTTATAAGGGCGCAGTTGGGGCGGGGGTGGCCATCAGCCGCCCCCGATTCTCCTCCGCCCGTTCCCGCAGAAAATCCCAGGTTACCCGCATCCGCGCAATATGCCGTAGCTCTTCCGGCATCAGCATCCAGAAGGTCCGGATAAAGCGAATCTGGTCCGGCAGGACCACCTGTAGCCGGTCGTCGATGTCGGCGGAAAAAGAGGGCAGTATGCCGATACCGGCGCCGGTGGCGATGGCTTCCTGCTGGGCCAGGACGCTGGTGCTGCGTATATTGATCTCGCCGGAACTGGCAATCTCGTCCAGGAACAGCAACTCACGGCTGAACACCATGTCGTCCACATAACTGACGAATTTGTGCCTGCCGAGCTGGCTGCGATTGGTGATGGGACCGTGCGCTTCCAGGTAGTCCCTGCTGGCGTACAGCCTCAGCACATAGTCGGTGAGCTTGGTGACAATAAAGGGGCCGCGCTCCGGTCGCTCCAGGGTGATAACGATGTCTGCCTCGTGGCGTGACAGGCGCAGGGCCCGGGGCATGGCCAGCAGGTCAAGGTGCAGGTGGGGGTAGCGGCGGGTAAGGTGGCCCAGTTCCCGTCCCAGCATGATGGTGCCGTAGCCCTCGGTGGCGCCGATGCGCACCTGGCCAGATAGCTGCTCGTCCGCTTCGGGCAGGCTCTGTTCGATGCGGACGCTGGCGCTCTCCATCTGCTCCACCTGTGGAAGCAGCCTCCGGCCCGCTTCGGTGAGGCTGTAGCCGGTCTGCTCACGGATGAACAGGGTCATGCCCAGGCTCTTTTCCAGGGCGTGGATGCGCCGTGACACGGTGGTGTGGTCCACACCCATGCGCCTGGCGGCCGCCGTCAACTTGCCGGCACGGCTCAGTTCCAGGAAGAACTTCAGGTTATCCCAGTCCATCAAGAGCTCCGATCTGGTGGTTTAATAGACGGCTTGTGCATATTTGCAGAACAGGGTTGCATCGAGCGCCATTGTAGCTCTTAAAAATGCACTGCTACTATCCGGTAATCAAACATCAACACAAGAAAAACACCGGAGAGATCCCCATGAGCACACAGGTACCCACCGTCAAACTGCTGATTGACGGCGAATTTGTCGAATCAAAGACCACTGAATGGCGGGACGTGACCAATCCGGCTACCCAGGAAGTGCTGGCGAAAGTTCCCTTTGCGACGGCTGATGAGCTGGAAGCCGCGGTCAGTGCGGCCCGGGAAGCCTTCAAGACCTGGCGCAAGACCTCTCTTGGTGCTCGTTCCCGTATCTTCCTCAAGTACCAGCAACTGATCCGTGAGAACATGAAAGAGCTGGCGGCCATTCTCACCGCTGAGCAGGGCAAGACCCTGCCGGATGCGGAAGGCGACGTGTTCCGTGGCCTGGAAGTGGTGGAGCATGCGGCCAGTGTGGGCACCCTGCAGATGGGTGAGTACGCCAACAATGTGGCCGGCGATGTGGACACCTACACCCTGCGCCAGCCCATTGGCGTCTGTGCCGGTATTACCCCCTTTAACTTCCCGGCCATGATTCCCCTGTGGATGTTCCCCATGGCGATCGCCACAGGAAACACCTTTGTACTCAAACCCTCCGAGCGTGATCCCATGGTGACCATGCGCCTCGTGGAACTGGCCGTGGAAGCGGGTGTTCCCAAGGGCGTGCTGAACGTGGTCCACGGCGGGCCGGATATGGTTAACGGTGTCTGTGATCATCCGGATATCAAGGCCGTGTCCTTCGTTGGCTCCACGCCTGTTGGTACCCATGTCTACAACCGTGCTTCCCAGGCGGGTAAGCGGGTGCAGTGCATGATGGGCGCCAAGAACCACGCCGTGGTGATGCCCGACGCCAACAAGGAACAGACCCTCAACGCGCTGGTAGGCTCCTGCTTTGGTGCCGCCGGTCAGCGCTGCATGGCCGTCACCGCCCTGGTGCTGGTGGGCGAGGCCCGCAACTGGTTGCCGGAGCTGGCCCGTCGGGCCGAGAAGCTGAACGTGAACGCCGGCACCGAAGAGGGTACTGATGTAGGCCCGCTGATCACGCCCCAGGCGCTGGAACGGGTGAAAGGCCTGGTCCAGCAGGGTGTCAGCGAAGGCGCCAAGCTGGTTCTCGATGGCCGTGATCCGAACGTACGGGGCTACGAGAAGGGTAACTTTATCGGGCCCACCATCTTCTCAGGCGTTACCCCTGAAATGACCATCTACAAGGAAGAAATCTTCGGTCCGGTATTGTGCGTGCTGGAGGCGGAAACCCTGGATGAGGCCATTGACCTGGTCAACGCCAACCCCAATGGCAACGGTACCGCCATCTTCACCCGCTCCGGCGCTGCGGCCCATCGCTTCCAGGAGCATATCGATGTGGGTCAGGTCGGCATCAACGTGCCCATTCCGGTGCCCGTGCCCTACTTCTCCTTCACTGGTTCCCGGGGTTCCAAGCTGGGCGACCTGGGCCCCTATGGCAAGCAGGTCGTGCAGTTCTACACCCAGACCAAGACCGTGACCTCCCGCTGGTTCGACGAAGACGAGCAGGTCGGTTCTGTGAACACCACCATCAACCTGCGATAAGGCAAGGAGATACGACGTGGCATACGAAACGATTCTCACCGAGGTAAAAGGCCGGGTTGGTGTCATCACCCTGAACCGCCCCAAGGCCCTGAACGCCCTGAACAGCCAGCTGATCGAGGAGCTGAACCTCGCGCTGGACGATTACGAGCGCAACCCGGATATCGGCTGCATCGTGCTGACCGGTTCCGAGAAGGCCTTTGCCGCCGGTGCTGACATCAAGGAGATGTCGGTGCTGGAATATCCCCAGATCTACCTGGATGACTTCTTTGCCCAGGCGGATCGTATTGGCCAGCGGCGCAAGCCACTGATTGCTGCGGTGGCAGGCTATGCCCTGGGTGGCGGCTGTGAGCTGGCGCTGATGTGCGACTTTATCTATGCCGGCGATAACGCCCGCTTTGGTCAGCCGGAGATTAACCTGGGCGTGCTGCCGGGCATCGGCGGTACCCAACGCCTGACCCGGGCCCTGGGCAAGGCCAAGGCCATGGAGATGTGCCTCACCGGTCGCCAGATGGATGCGAAGGAAGCGGAAACCGCTGGCCTGGTCGCCCAGGTGTTCCCGGTGGGCCAGCTGCTGGAGGAAACCCTGAAGGCTGCCAACACCATTGCCGAGAAATCCCTGCCCAGCACCATGATGACCAAGGAAGCGATCAACCGGGTGTTCGAAACCAGCCTGGCGGAAGGTGTGCGCTTCGAACGGCGGATCTTCCACGCCATCTTTGCGACCCACGACCAGAAGGAAGGCATGAACGCCTTCGTGGAGAAGCGCAAGCCGGACTTCAAACACCAATAGGCCAGCAACGCCCCGCACAAGAACAACATTGGAGGCACAACCATGAAAATCGGATTCATCGGCCTGGGCAATATGGGTGCGCCCATGGCCAGCAACCTGCTGAAGGCGGGTCACGAACTGACGGTATTTGATCTGATGCAGGACGCTGTCGACAAGGCAGTGTCCGAAGGCGCTACCGCCGCGGCTGACATCCCCACCGTGGCCCGCAGCGGCGCCGAGCTGATTATCACCATGCTGCCGGCGGCGCGCCATGTAAAAGGGGTTTACCTGGAGGACGACGGGCTGCTGGCCCACGTTCCCAAAGGTGTTCACCTGATCGACAGCTCCACCATTGACCCTATGACCGCACGGGACGTTGCCGCAAAGGCGGCGGCCCAGGGTAACCCCATGCTGGATGCGCCGGTCTCCGGTGGCACCGGTGGCGCACAGGCGGGCACCCTGACCTTTATGGTGGGTGGCGAAGACCAGGAAGTTGCGTTCGCCCGCCCCGTGCTGGAAAACATGGGCAGGAACATTGTCCACTGTGGCGCCGCCGGTAACGGCCAGGTGGCCAAGATGGCCAATAACATGCTGCTGGGCATCTCCATGATCGGCGCAGCCGAGGCCATGAGCCTGGGCGTATCCATGGGTATGGACCCGGAAGTGCTGGCGGGGGTCATCAACACCTCAAGCGGCCGCTGCTGGAGCACCGATACCTATAACCCTTACCCGGGAGTGATCGAAACCGCACCGTCCAACCGTGGCTATACCGGTGGCTTTGGTATGGATTTGATGATCAAGGATCTGGGGCTGGCCACCGAGGCGGCCAAGGCCACCGGCCAGCCGGTGGTGATGGGCGGCCTGGCGCAGCAACTATACCAGTCCATGAGTTTTGAAGGGCATGGCCACCTGGACTTCTCGGCCATCATCAAGCGATACATGAAGGGTGAGGAATGAGTGACAACCAGCCAGAAGTGATTGTCGAGGTTCGGGGTCGTTACGGCTACCTGACCCTGAACCGGCCCAAGGGCCTGAATGCCCTGACCCTGGACATGGTGCAGAAGATACACCGGCAGCTGGACAGCTGGGCCGGTGACGATGCCATCGAGGCGGTGGTGTTTCTCGGTGCCGGCGACAAGGCTTTCTGCGCCGGCGGCGATATCCGGGCGCTGTACGACAGCTACCAGTCCGGCGACACCCTTCACCGTGTCTTCTTCGAGGAGGAATACTCCCTCGACCAGGCCATCCACCAGTATCCCAAACCGGTGCTGTCCGTCATGAACGGGATCGTTATGGGCGGTGGCATGGGTGTGGCGCAGGGCGCCAGCCTGCGTATCGTCAGTGATCGGGCGAAGCTGGCCATGCCCGAGACAGGCATCGGCTACTTTCCGGACGTGGGAGCGACCTATTTTCTGGGGCGGCTGCCTGGCCGGCTCGGGGAGTACCTGGCGGTCACCGGAACGCAGCTTAACGCTGCCGATGCGATCTACGCCGGACTTGCGGATCTGTACATACCGGAAGGCGCGCTGGAAAACCTGGGCAGCGCCCTGGCCGGCGCGGTTGCTGGCAGTGATGAGCCTGTGAAAGCCGGCTTGGGCGAGCTGCAGGGCGACCCCGGCAAATCCCGGCTGGCCACGCTGCAACCCGCTATCGATGAACACTTTGCCAAAGCCGACCTCAAGGCGTTGCGTGACTCCCTGCGCCAGGAGCAGCGTCCCGAGTTTGCGGACTGGGCGAAAGAGACCCTGGGTGCAATCGAAGGTCGCTCTCCCATTGGCATGGCCGTGGCCCTGGAGCTGGTGCGTGGCGGTCGGGACCTGTCCCTGCCGCAGGCGTTCGAACTGGAGCTCGCGCTGGATTACCTGTGGTTCGACAAGGGCGATATTGTCGAGGGTATCCGTGCCCTGATCGTCGACAAGGACAAGTCGCCGCAATGGCGTGTGCCCAGCATCGACGACCTGAAACCGGAGCAGGTTTCCGTCTTTTTCGACGAGGTCAGAGGCTGACGTTTGTGACAGTGTCTGGTTACATCTGACCACTGACCATTGCAGAGAACAAAAAAGAGATCACCACCATGCAGGACATTGAATTCAACGAAGACCAGCGGATGATCCGCGACATGGCCCGCCAGTTTGCCCAGAGTGAACTGGCCCCGCGGGCGGCGGAATGGGACAAGTCCGGCTACATTGATGACGCCGTGATCCGGCAGATGGGCGAACTGGGCCTGCTGGGCATGGTGGTGCCGGAAGAGTGGGGTGGAAGCTTCGTGGATTATGTCGCCTACTCCCTCGCCGTAGAGGAAGTGGCAGCGGGCTGCTGTGCCACCAGCACCCTGATGAGTGTCCACAATTCCGTAGGTTGTGCCCCGGTGCTCAACTATGGCACCGAGGAGCAGAAAAAACAGTGGCTGCCGTCCCTGGCCAGTGGTGAGACCATCGGCTGCTTCTGCCTGACCGAGCCCCAGGCC
Source organism: Marinobacter sp. AN1 (assembly GCF_026013985.1). NCBI lineage: Bacteria > Pseudomonadati > Pseudomonadota > Gammaproteobacteria > Pseudomonadales > Marinobacteraceae > Marinobacter > Marinobacter sp. AN1. Next base: position 256,483 of record NZ_CP110342.1, read on the forward strand.
GGTTCCGAAGCCCATGCCCTGAAGACCCGGGCCGAGCTGAAGGACGGTGAATGGGTGCTGAACGGTGCCAAGCAGTTCATCACCAATGGCAAGCGGGCTGGTCTTGCCGTGGTCTTCGCGGTGACCGACCCGGATCAGGGCAAGCGAGGCCTGTCTGCCTTCCTGGTGCCCACCGACAACCCCGGCTTTAAAGTGGACCGGATGGAGCACAAGCTGGGTATTCGTGGCTCTGATACCTGCGCCATTACCCTGGACGATTGCCGTATTCCCGAGGCGAACCTCCTGGGACAGCGGGGCAAGGGCCTGTCCATTGCCCTGTCCAATCTGGAAGGGGGGCGTATCGGTATTGCGGCCCAGGCAGTGGGCGTGGCCCGCGCCTCCTTCGAAGCGGCCCTGAAATACGCCCGTGAGCGGCAGCAGTTCGGTGTACCACTGACCGAGCACCAGAGCATCGCCAACATGCTGGCGGATATGCACACGCGCCTTAATGCAGCCCGGTTGCTGGTGGTCCACGCTGCCCGCCTCAAAACCGCCGGCCAGCCCTGCCTGTCGGAAGCCTCCCAGGCCAAGCTGTTTGCCAGCGAACTGGCCGAAGAGGTTTGCTCCCACGCCATTCAGATTCACGGTGGCTATGGGTACCTGGAAGACTACACCGTCGAGCGGCTGTACCGGGATGCCCGCATCACCCAGATCTACGAAGGCACCAGTGAGGTGCAACGCCTGCTGATTGCCCGGGAACTCAAGAACCTGCTCTGACCGCAAGTGTCCCGTCGGGACACTAGTCGTCCAGCCTCATGGATGAGGCGGTTTTCCTGCCTTTTTCATCCTGACATGACGGTTCGTCTGTTCCGACGATGTATAAGCATGCTCACCAAATGATCATGACATAACTGTCCTTTTACCCGTTGCCTGCCCTGTGTTGCAGCACCCGTTGGCGAGGAACCCGACCATGTCTGATCTACCCCCATCCCTGAAAATCGAAGAGTCCGGCGGCGTCGCCCGGCTGACCCTGGCGCGGCCAGATGCCCTGAATGCACTGGATCGTCCTCTGATTCAGGCGTTGCGAAGCTATTTCAATGAACTCTATTACCGCCGTGATATCCGGGTGGTGGTAATGGCAGCGGAAGGCCGGGCCTTCTGCGCCGGGCTGGACCTCAAGGAACAGGCCCAGACGCCTATTAACCCGAGGGTCGGCGGTGCGCTGGATGAGCAGCGGGCCGTGCGGGACATCATGGTGGCCATGCGCCGCTGCCCGCAGCCGATCATCAGCATTGTCCAGGGTTCCGCCAGTGGTGGTGGCTTTGCCATCGCCCTGGCCAGCGATATTCGTCTGCTGACGCCCGATGCCCGCATGAACGCGGCATTTATCAAGCTGGGCCTCAGTGGCTGTGATGTGGGCGTGAGCTACTTCCTGCCCCGCATGGTGGGGGCCTCCGTTGCTGCCGAATACCTGCTGACCGGCCGATTTATTGACGCGGAGCGGGCCAGGGAGCTGGGTCTTACCAGCCTGGTGGCCCCCCTGGAGCAGCTCCATGACCACGCTGAAGGTTTGGTCGCCGACATGCTGCGGGCCACCCCCCTGGGGCTGAGGCTGACCAAGGAGGCCCTGGGGCTGGCAATCGATGCCCAGAGCCTGGAGGCCGTCGTCGCCCTGGAAGACCGCAACCAGATCTTGTGTATCCAGGACGATGACTTCCGTGAGGGTGTGAGTGCCTTCCTCGAGAAACGTGAACCCCGATATTCCGCTGACGGAGAACAATCATGAAAGCAGAAGAACTGATGTACCGCGAAGGCCTCCTGAACGGGGAGCGTATCCTGGTGACCGGTGGTGGCACTGGTCTGGGCAAGGAAATGGCGGAGGCCTGCCTGATCCTGGGGGCGCACGTTTATATCTGCGGCCGTCGTGGCAGCGTGCTGGAAGAAACCGCCAACGAGCTGATGGGTCGGCACGGTGGCAAGGTGACTCCCATTCCCTGTGATATCCGCAGTCCCGAGGCCATTGATGACATGGTCCAGCAGATCTGGGATGACGGCGGGGCACTGACCGGCCTGGTCAACAATGCGGCCGGCAACTTCGTCAGCCGTACCGAGGACCTTTCCCACCGGGCCTTTGACGCCGTCGCCAATATCGTATTCCGGGGCAGCTTCCTGGTCACCCAGAGCTGCGGCAAGCGCTGGCTGGCGGAGGGCAAGCCGGCGTCGGTGGTGTCTATTGTCACCACCTGGGTCTGGAACGGCTCACCGTTTGTGGTGCCTTCGGCGATGTCCAAGGCCGGCATTAATGCCATGACCCAGTCACTTGCGGTAGAGTGGGGCAACCGGGGCATCCGCCTGAATGCCATCGCTCCGGGCCTGTTCCCCACCGAGGGCATGAGCAAGCGGCTGGGGCCGCTGGGCAAGATGGACCTGGGCGACAGCCCCATGGGCCGGCCTGGCCGCTATCCCGAACTGGCCAACCTCGCCGTGTTCCTGCTGGGGCCGGGCGCCGAATACGTGAACGGTCAGACCATTGCAATCGATGGTGGCCAGTACCAGGCCGACGGTGCCAATTTCTCAGCCCTGTCGGCATGGGGCGATGACGAGTGGCGCCGGGCCCGGGAAGCCATTACCGAAGTCAACAACCAGGACAAGGCCAAGCGCTCTACCTGAGCCGGCCTGCTGTTATTGAGGAACTCACTATGTCCGAAACCGTACAGGTCATTCGTACCGAATACGAAGGTGTGGTGGAGGTTCGCCTGAACCGCCCTGACAAGATGAACGCGCTGGACACCGGCATGTTCACAAACCTGGCCAACGTTGGTGAGGAACTGAAGAAGGATCCCACCCTGCGGGCGGTGGTGATCAGCGGTGAAGGTCGTTGTTTCTGTGCCGGCCTGGATATGGGGAATTTCTCGAAAATGGCCGAGGGTGGTGGTGCCGGTGTGGGCGGCAATGGCCTTGAGCCACGCACCCACGGTGACTCCAACCTGGCCCAGTACGTGGCCATGGTGTGGCGGGAGTTGCCGGTGCCGGTGATTGCGGCCGTGCACGGTGTCTGCTTCGGTGGCGGGCTGCAGATCGCCCTGGGGGCAGATGTACGCTTCGCCACCCCGGACTCCCAGTGGGCCGTCATGGAAATCAAATGGGGCCTGGTGCCGGATATGGGCGGCATGGTGTTGCTCAATGAGCTGGTACGCGCCGATGTGTTCCGGGAACTGTGCTATACCGGCCGTGTGTTGAGTGGCCAGGAGGCCGGCGAGCTGGGTATGGTGACCCATATCGGTGGTAATCCCAGGGAAGAAGCCCTGGCCATGGCCCAGACCATCGCCGGCAAGAGCCCGGACGCCATCCGTGCCATGAAGCGTATGCTCAACAATGCCATCACACCGAAGGAACAGGCCGCTCGCATCCTGCTGGAGGAGTCCCGGGAGCAGGACCGGATCATCGGCAGCCCTAACCAGGTCGAGGCGGTCTACGCCAATCTGGAAAAGCGGGCACCGAAGTTTGCTGATCCGAAGCTATAATCATTGCCCTCGTCGCCCCCTGACTGACAGGATTAGCAAAGAGTACCCCCTCTCCCTCGATGGGAGAGGGTTGGGTAGAGGGTGGAGCGGCGAATCCCGGGGCGTCCCGGTAACCTCTTGATAACCTGCTGCCCAGGCGTACCGCCTCAGTCGCTCGAACTGTGCACTCGGTTCCTCAGCCAAGTTGACGAAATCAGCCAAAAGGGGTTTCATACCATCTCCGGACCAGGGAGTCTGGACGGAGTATCAAGGATTCAATCCACACAGGGACGACAGGGATGTTATATCAGGACCCCATCCGGATAGTGGGCCCGCTGGGCCGTATCTATTCCTTCACCCGGCGTTACCACGGCGATGATTGCTTCGAAGGCCCCCGCCTGGCCTTCCACCATGACCGCGCCTACGCCCGCGACCATTTGCTACGCCTGAGCCGGTCAGTCACCGGCGACCCCTTCAATTACCGTCTGCTCGACGTCTGGCAACTGGTCTTCCAGAAGCCCTGGACCCGCCCGCGCAATCTCAGTGAACTGGTTTCCGACCTGACGGACAAGATCCATCGGGGTGAGCTGTTTGTTTATCTCGAGCCTAACCTGGAGCGGAATATTCCGAGTCTTTTAAAAGACGGTCCGCCAGAAGGGGAGGCGGAATTTTTGGATATCGGTGTCCTGAACGGACCGGGCCTCCCGATGGATCGACCCAGGGTCTCGGGCCCCGGGCCGGTCAACAGGCCCGGCACTTGGGGAGAGGACTACGCGAGTGGGCTGACGGACACCGTGTCGGCAATCTCATCGGACATTGCCGCCGAACAGACCGAGCTGTACAACAATACATCTGGCTGGGGTAATGTCATGTACCCCGTGTTCAAACCAGTGGAAAACTTCGGAAGCTTCATAGGGAACACCGTAGGCCTGGTGTCTGCGTTGTCGCCCAAGGGCATGAACCCGAAAGTCGCCGAGTACTGGCAGGGGATCGGCGAGAGTTTCCGAGCCTTGGGTAGCAAGGTGGTAGATGCGGTGGGCGGTGACGGCCGTGCTGCTGGCGAAATTACGCCGGCTGTGGCGAGTATTTTTGTCACCAAAAAGGTTCCCGACATAATCAGGATGCGTAGTGTCGACGACTTAAAAGGAGTGGAACCCGCCTCGCCAGAACTAATTTCAGCGGTATCCAAAAAACGCGATGTGGTAATCGCTCAGCCGGAGTCGGAAGAGCTTCGTATGCTGGATTATTTCGGTGCTGAAGCGTCTGTAGGCGGAGTCAATAATACTCATATACTTTTACGTGAAAATCCGAGCAAGGCGGCGCTGTTGGAGGAGTTCTTACACGGCACGCAAACCAGGCTGGGAATCACCGAGCGCTTAGGGACAAGCGGGTTTGGCAGTGCGGAGACACACGTAAAGGATTTTATGATACGGCATAGGCGGATATTGGGCATAGGTCAAGAAGATGTCTCAATTCTCGAGATACTTAAGAATAAAGGTCTGTAGAGATGGGAGTGAGAATGATAGTACGCGAAAAGTTTAATCTGTCCGACGGAACTACCATACTTTCGTGCTCTGGTGGCAGTGTTAGTGGCGCTCTTACAGGGAAAAGTCTCAGGTTGCAGAATGGAGATGATATCCGGCAGACCCTCATAATATCGGGTGAGAGGCATATGCTCAGAAAAGCAGATGCGCTGGACCAGCGGGCGTTAGAGACTACGGATGAGGTACTCTTATCGCAGGATGAGGCCCGCAGCGGCGAGTGGATGTTGGTCGAGCTGTAATTTTCGAGGTTGCTTTGGATGAAAATGAGGTCTTGGAGCAGCTTGAGTATCTCGTTGCTCGGGGAGAGAAGAGCTCTGTTTCTGAGATTGCCCGCTGGGCTTATGAAGCACGGCTTGATTCCTTGAGGAACCTGGATACAGAACTTCTCGACCTTCTGGACTCTCTCGCGCTCATGGATATGGGGCCTGAATTCGAGTGGTCGAGGGAAGATCTGGTAGCGCTTGTCGATGCTCTCAAAAGCCGATGGAAGTTGTAATTTGCTGCCAAACCCCGCGTTTAAAAGGAGCCGGGGGTTGGCAGTAAACCATTCCGACGATTACAACCGCTCCACCGCAATAGCCGTAGCCTCACCCCCACCAATACACAGTGACGCCACACCCCGCTTCAGATCATAGGTTTCCAGGGCGCCCAGCAAGGTCACGATAATACGCGCTCCGGATGCTCCGAGTGGGTGACCCAGCGCGCAGGCGCCGCCGTGGACGTTGACCTTGTCGTGGGGAATGTCCAGTTCCTTCATGGCTGCAAGCGGAACCACCGCGAAGGCTTCGTTGATTTCAAACAGGTCCACATCCGACACGTTCCAGCCGGTTTTTTCCATCAGTTGCCCAATGGCACCCACCGGTGCGGTGGTAAACCATTCCGGGGCCCGGGCGTGGCTGCTGTGACCGCGAATGGCGGCGAGTGGTTTCAGGCCCCGTCTCTCAGCTTCTGACTGCCTCATCAGCACCAGGGCGGCGCCACCATCGGAAATGGAGGAGGCGTTGGCCGCAGTTACCGTACCATCCTTGCGGAAAGCGGGTTTGAGGGTGGGGATTTTCTCGGGCCGGGCCTTGCCCGGTTGCTCGTCGGTGTCCACGGTGCCCCGGCCCGTATCCACGGTGACGATTTCGTTGCGGAAATGGCCTTTCTCGATGGCCTTCAGGGCCCGGTCCAGGGAGGCCAGGGCGTACTCGTCCTGCTGCTCCCGGGTGAAGCTGTAGTGGTCCGCGCAGGACTCGGCGAAGGTGCCCATCAGCCGGCCCTTTTCGTAGGCGTCTTCCAGGCCGTCGAAGAACATGTGGTCGAGCATCTCGGCGTGGCCCAGGCGGGCGCCGCTACGCATTTTAGGGACCAGGTAGGGAGCATTGGTCATGCTTTCCATACCGCCGGCGGCGATGATGTTGGCGCTGCCCACGGCAATCAGATCATGGGCCAGCATGGCTGCTTTCATGCCGGAGCCGCACACCTTGCTGATGGTGGTGCAGGGGGTGGACAGATCCAGCCCGGCGCCCAGGGCGGCCTGGCGTGCAGGGGCCTGGCCCAGGCCGGCAGGCAGCACGTTGCCCATCATGACTTCACTAACATCCTTGCTGCCCAGCGAGGAACGTTCAATGGCGGCCTTGAGTGCCATTGCACCCAGGTCGGTGCCGGACAGGTTTTCAGGTCGCCCTGAAAGCCCCCATGGGGGTGCGGGCCATACTGGTAATTACAATCGGATCATTGCTCACGGTGATTCACCCTTGTGTTCAGTCGTCTGATTCAGTGTATCGCGGCCTGTGGCGGTAACCCAGAGCAGGCGGAACATCTCCAGCAGCATGAGCCCGAACGCCAGCGGCACCATAAGGATTACCGGCCATATGGGCCAGTGGGTCGAGCTGATCTGGAATTGCCGTCCGCTCTCTGCCGACTTCCAGGCGAACTCGGTGACGTACCACATCACCACCAGGAAAATGATGATCTCCACCAGCAGCACGAGGGACGCCAGAATGCGGTGAACGAGGGGCGGCAACTTGGCCTGCAACATATCGAACTTCGGGAACATGCCGTCCCGGTGGGCCAGGGGAATGGCCCAGAAAACCAGTAGCGGGAAGGCCACACGCTCAATCAGGTTATAACCGCCGGGTATCAGGTCTACGTTGAAAACGTAGCGCCCTAGAACGCTCAGCACGGTCATGATCATAATCGCGAACAGGCAGAAGCCGGCCCCGACCGAGGCCAGGCCACCTTCCAGTTTGCCGAGTCTTTGCCAGAATCCCATAAAACCTCCTTAGCGCATCTGTGCCGGTAGCCAGGTCACGACGGACGGGAACACCAGCAGCAAGGCCGTCACGATCACCCCTGCTGCCACGGCGAAGATGGTGGCGCCACGGAAAACCTGTGAGGCCGGGTGGTTGGCTGCACTGGCTGCCGCGAAACTGGCCAGGCCCACTGGTGGTGTTAGCAGGCCCAGGGCAATCATGGTCGAGGCACTGACCCCGAACCACAACAGGTCGATATTGGCAGCTTGCAGCAATGGCAGGATGATGGGAACCAGCAGCACGATAACGGCGGCGGACTCCAGGAACATGCCGGCAAGGAAGAAAACGGCCAGCAGAATCACTGCCACCAGGCCCGGGTTTGCCAGCACCGGTTCCATAACGGCAATCAGTTCATTTGGCAGTCGCGAGAAGGTGAGGAAGCGGGCGAAGATCTTGGCACCCAATACCAGCATCATCAGCGCGGCAGTTATCTTCACAGACTCGGACAGGGCCAGGAAGATATCCTGGCGGCTGACGCGGCGCATGGCGATCATGCCCAACATGGCCGTGAAGGCGCCAATGGCGCCGGCTTCGGCGACGGTAATGATGCCGCCGTAGATGCCGCCGAACACCACCACCATCAGGGTAACCACGAACAGGAATGCATTGCGGCTCTTGCGGCGGCTGTCCGCCGGCTCCGGCTCGTCGGGCACGGTGCCGTCTGCCTGGGCGTCGTGGCGGGTTTCGCCGAACACCTTCAGACATACCACGTAGATCAGAATGCACAGCACGGCGGGTCCGATGGCACCAATGAAAAGATGACCAATGGGTACCGACGTGAGTGAGCCATAGATAATCATGATCAGGCTCGGCGGAACGATGGCCGACAGCGATCCCGCAACGGCGGCGATACTCAGGGAAAATCGGCGGGTATAACCCAGTTTTTCCAGTTCCGGGGAGGCTACCGCGGCCAGTGAAGCAGAGCTGGCTGCGCCGGAACCGGACACGGCGCCAAGCAGCGACCCGGTAACGATGGTCGCCACGCCCAGCGGAAAGCGCCGATAACCGGACATGCGATGGCCGACCTGGAACAGGTCATTGATGATCCCGCCCCGTAACAGCATCTGCGCCATTAGCAGATACAGTGGGACAATGGACAGGGAATAGATGGAGGCAGTGTAGAATGTGTCGGGGCCTATGATACCCCCCAATGGGCCGGTGCCAATGTACAGGGCAATGCCGACAATGCCGGCCCCAAACAGCACGGTAGCGACGTTCTGACCCAGGGTCAGAAAGATGGCAAACCAGGCAATGACAATCCAGATAGCAGTCGTTGCAGACACAGCAAGTCACCCGCAGGGTTTGGGAAAAGGCGGTACGGCGATGGCCGGGCCATCACCGCACCCTTGACCAGGTCAGTTGAGTTGGAGGTATTCTGCAGCGCCTTCGGGGATCTTCCCGCCGCGCTCGATGATCAGCTCTGCCCACTGCCGGGCGGCTGCCTTGGCAGGGTGACCATTCCCCTCAAGCTGTTCGATCCAGCGGATCCAGGTCTGACTGGCTGCGTTGGACATATGGGTCTGCATGTCCTCGGAGAGCTCACTGACTTCCACGAAGGTGGTGCCGTCTGCGCTGGTGTTCTCACGAACGGTGACTTCCCGCTTGTCGATGTAGCGGGCGTTCTCCATGGCGACTTCCCTTGCAATGCGATCCCAGGTCTCGCGCTGTTCCTGGGTGAGCCCCTGCCAGGTCTCTTCGGTCATCGACAGATAACTTTCCCAGTGACCCATGGAAATGCCGGTGATGGCGTATTCAAGCAGGTCCTCAAAGGAATAGGACGGCCAGTCGGCCACTGACAGGATGGTGCCTTCCACTGTGTTCCGCGACAGCGCCTCATAGGAGTCGGCGCTGGTCATGGTAACCGGTGTTGCGCCCAGCTCTTCCAGCAGGATGGTATGCAGCGGGGAGCCGGCGCGGATGGGCAGTCCCTTGATGTCGGAAGGCTCTTTCAGTTCGATACCGGTGGTGGCCAGTGAGTAGGCGGAAGTGGCACCTACCGGCCAGCCCCGGATGCCTTTATCACCCAGTTCATATTCATAGAAGGACTTGCCGTCTTTCAGTTCCTGGTCGGAGTCCATCAGCTCCAGCAGTGCATCGGTGACCAGCTCTGATGTGGTTTCCAGTGTGGGCAGTTGCGTTACATCGGACAGCGGGAAGCGGCCTTCATGGTAGGGCGCCAGCAGCGGGGCGGCTACGTGGATAATGCCGTCCTGCAGGCCGCCCAGTTCCTGGCCGGGTGTTACCAGTGAGCCGGAGTAATAGGCTTCGAAGTCAATGCCGATATCGGCTGCCTCAATCGCCTCCATGAACGGGTCCATGTGCTCACCGGCCCAGAAATGCTGCTGGCCGATACCCGATGAAATTCGCAGGGTTTCGGCACTGGCTGCGCCAGCCAGTGCCACTGAGCCGGCGAGCAGGCCGGCGGCGGTTATTCTGACAAGATTGCTGCTCATTACGATCCTCCTGTGACCCCGGTCAGGGCCACCTGCTGTTGCGTGTTGTATTTGTTGTGTGCGGCTTCCGTGCTTCCCCGGCCGTTCGGGCCGGGGGCAAGTGACTCCGTTAAAACAGATACAGCGTCAGCTCGACAGGCGATCGCCTGACAATAACTCTGCGCCCCGGCGGCCCAGGGCAACGGCGAGGGCGCCAACAGTGGCGGCATTCTCCGAGGCGGCGTTACCGGACTCGGCGCGCTTGGCGATGCCCTGGAATATCACGGCCCAGCGGAACAGGGCGAAGGCATGGTGGAAGGTGGTCAGCCCGTTACTGAATCCGGCCGCCGCCAGGTAGGTCTCTTCAAATTGCTGGCGTTCGGGAATGCCCAGGGCTTTCAGGTCGGCGCCCATCAGGCCGCCGTACTCTTCCGGTGTGATGTGCCACATGGCGGTAGCATGGGCCAGGTCCGCCAGCGGGTGGCCCAGGGTGGACAGCTCCCAGTCAAGAACGCCGACGATTCGCGGCTCGCTGGGATGCAGCATCAGGTTGCCGATGCGGTAGTCGCCGTGCACCAGGGTGGAGGTTTCATCACCGTCGTCGTTTTCCGCCAGCCATTTTGCGAGCTGGTCTATCTCCGGGATTTCCCGGGTCTTGGACAGTTCCCACTGCTTGGTCCAGCGGTGGATCTGGCGGGTGAAGAAGGGTCCGGTGCGGCCGTAATCCTCCAGGCCCTTTTCAGCCAGGTTCACCCGGTGCAGGTTGGCCAGCACCTGGGCCTTGTGTTTGTAGATGGCGGACCGTGCTTCCGGCGTGTGATCGGGCAGGGTGCTTTCATGGAACACCTGACCATCCAGGCGCTCCATCAGGTAGAAGGGGGCGCCCAGCACAGACTTGTCCTGTTCCAGTCGCACCATCTCGGGCACCGGTACCCCGGAGCCGGCCAAGGCATCCATGATGCGGTATTCCCGGTCTACCCGGTGGGCGCCGGGCAGCAATTCGCCGTTGGGTGCCTTGCGCAGAACCAGTCTGCGCTCACCAACCGTCACGAAATAGGTGGGGTTGGACTGGCCGCCGGAGATGGGTGTGATCTCGACCTGTCCGGCGTCCAGATTGGCCATGCCCGGGACCTGGTTGTTCAGGTAGTCAACCAGGGCCCCTGGCTCGAAATCGGTTTTGCGGTCAGACTGGCTGGCTTGCGTGTTACTGCGGTCACTCATTGGCAAGGCCCTTGTGGTACGGGTGTCGGCGCTTCTGCCCGGCCCGGGTGCAAAGGGCTGCGGGGAACGCTGGCGACGGCGGATGATTGTTTTCTGGGGTTGGGTCGACAATAGGCCACCCTGTGTGCCCCCCAATCGTCGCAATAGACGATTTTGTCCTTCTCTCTTATGCGTTTCAGTTCCGGGATCGACTTCTCAACGCCACTATCTGAAATATCGTCGGAATGGACGATTTTTTCCATGAGACGCCCCCGCAATCTACCGGAAAGATAAAAACAACAACTACAGATCCGCTCCTGGTATTGATCCGCCCGGTTGAGTAACCGAAGGGTGGATGCGGGTCAGTACATGGAGGCGCTGTGAACATACTGGAAATCAGCCAGCTGTCACTGTCCTTTGGTGGCGTGCATGCCCTGCAGGATGTCAGCTTCCACGTGCCAAAGGACACTATCACCACCGTGATCGGTCCCAACGGTGCTGGCAAGACCTCGCTGTTCAATTGTATCTCCGGTTTCTACAAACCCCAGCAGGGTGAAATCCGTTACCAGGGTGACCCCCTCAGGGGTATCAAACCCCCGAAGCGGGCGGCCCTCGGCCTGGCCCGTACTTTCCAGAATATTGCCCTGTTCCGGGGTATGACTGTGCTGGATAACATCAAGCTTGGCGCCCACGTCCATATGAAAACCGGCCTGTTGGGATCACTGGCTTATTATGGCCGCGCCCGTCGGGAGGAAATGGAAATCCGCGAAGAGGTGGAGCGGCGCATTATCGACTTCCTCGAAATTGACCATATCCGGCGCCAGCCAGTGGCCAGCCTGCCCTATGGCCTGCAGAAGCGGGTCGAACTGGCCCGGGCCCTGGCCATGCGGCCGAAGGTGCTCATGCTGGACGAGCCGGTCGCAGGCATGAACCGGGAAGAAAAAGAGGATATGGCGCGTTTTATCCTGGATATCCGGGAAGAGTGGGACGTTACCGTGCTGATGGTGGAGCACGACATGGGCATGGTGATGGATATCTCGGACCATATCGCCGTGCTGAACTTCGGCCAGGTCATCGCCGAAGGCAAGCCGCAAGACGTCCAGCAGAACCCGGACGTGATCAAGGCCTACTTGGGCAACAGCGACATTGATGACCTGCGCAAGCGGCTCAACCCGGACCGGGAGGCCGCCTGATGGACTGGCTGTTTTTCGGTGAGATCAGCCTGGCCGGCCTGGCCATGGGCGGGCTCTATGCCCTGATCGCCCTGGGGTTCGTTATCATTTACAAGGCGACGCGAGTCATCAACTTCGCCATCGGCGAAATCATGATGTTTGCTGCCTACCTGTTCCTGGCCTTTGCCGGTGGCATGGAAATATCCCCCTGGGTGGCGGTGCCACTGGCGGTCCTTGGCGGTGCGCTGCTCGGCGGTGTGATCGAGAAAACCATGATCCGGCCTATGCTGGGGGAGTCCCCGATTTCCGTGGTCATGGTCACCATCGGTATCGCCAGTATCCTGGTGGGGCTGGTGGAGCTGATCTGGACGGCCGATCCCCAGTTGCTGCCCTCCTTCCTGCCCCGTGAACCGGTGTTCATCGGCGAACTCTACCTGGCCCCCAAGATCGCCTATGGCTTCCTGATCGGCATGGCCATGTTGATCCTTTATTTGCTGTATTTCCGCTTCTCCCGGGGCGGCGTGGCGCTCCGGGCTACGGCCTCAGACCAGGCGGCGGCCTATTCCATGGGTATCAATGTGCGCCGGGTGTTCAACCTGGCCTGGGTATTTGGTTCCCTGGCGGCCTCCCTGGCAGGCATCCTGGTGGCGGCTACCGGGGGTCTGAGTCCGCAGTTCGGGATTATCGGCCTGAGTGTGCTGGTGGTGGTTATCGTCGGCGGTCTCGACAGCATCCTCGGCGCATTGATCGCCGGGGTGTTTATCGGCTGGCTGGAAACCGTGGCCGGCGCCTACCTGGGCGGGGAGTACCGCATGCCGGCGACCTTTGCGGTACTTGCGGTGATCCTGGTGTTCAAACCTTATGGCCTCTTCGGCACTCACGAGATAGAACGGGTATAAAATGCGCATCGGCGACGCCAAACAGACGTATCTGGCCGACGAGGCCATCTGGACGAGCAGTACCCAGAAAATCTGGTTTGCCCTTCTGCTGGCCGTATTATTGGCCTTCCCCTTCATGGCCAGTTCCTATCTGTTGTATCTGGGATGCCTGGTGGGCATCGCCGTCATCAGCACCACTGGCCTGAATATCCTGACCGGTTACACCGGGCTGATATCCCTTGGACAGGCGGGCTTTATGGGGGTTGGCGCCTATACCGTGGCCTGGCTTTCCCTGAATACCGGGTTGCCTTTCCCCGTCACCCTGCTGGCGGCCGGGCTGCTGGCGGCAGCGGTGGGCGTACTGGTGGGCCTGCCATCCCTGCGCGTGAAAGGTCTGTACCTGGCCATTGCCACCCTGGCGGCCAGTGTGTTCCTGCACTTTATCTTTGCCGAGTGGGAGCCGGTGACGGGCGGTATGGAAGGCCTTAGCCTGGAACCGGCCCATCTGTTCGGGCTGGAGTTTCGCAGTGACTTCGCCATGTACTTCATCATCGTGCCGCTGGCGGTCCTGGCGCTGTTCGGAGCAAAGAACCTGTTTCGCACCCGGGTCGGGCGGGCGTTTATTGCTATCCGTGACCGGGACATTTCGGCGGAAATCCTGGGTATCCCACTGCTCAAGTACAAGCTGATGTCCTTTGCCCTGAGTTCCTTCTATGCGGGCATCGCCGGTGGCCTGTTCGCCTATTTCTACCGGGTGGTGACCCCGGAGAGCTTCCCCTTGTCCATGTCGATTTTCTACCTCGCAGCGGTGATCGTCGGCGGTATGGGGAACTTGCTGGGGGGCGTACTGGGTGCGGCCTTCATGACCCTGGTACCGGAAGCACTGAAACTGCTGACGGCGGTGATGACCCCCATCTGGCCCAATGCGCCCGTGTTCATGTCGCCCATGCTGGAGATTATTTTCGGTGCCCTGATTGTAGGTTTCCTGATATTCGAGCCCCACGGGCTGGCGGAGATCTGGCGGCGCGTACGCCGGTTCTTCCACCTGTGGCCATTCCGTAGCTGAACACCGCTACGGCCATTACAGACCCGACAACACCAACAACAAGAAGCAAGGAGAAGACCCATGTTCAACCAACTGATGCAAAAGGGTCGCCGGCTGGCCGGTATTGGCAGCGTGGTGGCCGCTCTGGGACTGGCCGCACCGGTCATGGCCCAGGACAAGGACCCCATCGTATTCGGCGGCTCCATTCCGCTGTCCGGGGTGTTTGCCTTTGCCGGTATTCACCTCCACGCCGGCCTGACTGACTACACCAACTGGCTTAACGATCAAGGCGGTATCAACGGCCATCCGGTGGAGTATGTGATGGAAGACACGGCCTACGAGGTGGATCGTTCCGTGGCGGCCTTCAAGAAGATTTCCGGTAACGAGAACCTGGCCACCTACTATGGTGACAGCACCGGTTTCATGAAGGCCATTGCAGCCGAAGTGAACGAAATGAACTCCGTGCTTATGAGCGGTGCTTCGTTCGCCACGGCCCTGACCAACAACGAGCAATACCCCTATCAATTTATTCCGGGGCCCAACTACAGCCAGATGTTCGGCATTATCCTGGAGTACATTGCCAGCCAGGGTGAAGAGGGGGATATGCCCACCGTAGCGTTCGTCTACAGCGATACCGAGTTCGGCAAGGACCCCATTGAAAACGGCAAGGCCCGGGCCGCCGAGCTGGGCATCGAAGTAGTTGAGGAGATCGTCACCAAGCCCGGCAGTGTGGATGTCTCCGCCGAAGTGCTGAAGATGCGCCGCGCCCGCCCGGACTATGTGGTGTTCCACGGCTATGTGCTGTCGCCCATCAACGAGTTCATGGTGCAGATGCGCCAGATGGGCCTGGACACCCAGTTCATGGGTACTTTCTGGTCGTCTGACAAGCTGATCATCGACAAGATGGGTGAGGATGCCGACGGCTACATGGGTGTCATGCCCTACAACTACTACGACAGTGAAGAAGGCGGACCCATGCTGGATGCGCTTCGTGCCCAGGCCGAGAAGAGTGACCCCGAAGCGGGCTACCGTCCGACCGGTTACATGCAGGGCTGGTTCAATGCCATGGTCTGGACCGAGGTGGTCAAGCGCACCCTGGACGCCGGCAAGGAGCTGACCGGGGACAATATGGCGGAAGCCCTGGCTTCCATCGAGGACTGGGACACCGGCGGCATCATCGGTATTCCGGTGACCGTGAAGAATATGTCCTTCCCGGTGGGCCGTATCTGGCGCGTGAATGCCAGCGAAGGTCGTTACGAGCCGGTGTCTGACTGGATCCACCTCGACTGAGGCCACTATGGACGCCGTTCTGGAAGTCGACAACATCGAGGTGGTCTACAACAAGACGGTGCAGGTCCTCCGGGGCCTGTCCCTGAGGGTTCCCCGCGGTGCCATCGTGGCACTGCTGGGGTCCAACGGGGCCGGCAAGTCCACCACCCTGAAGAGTGTTTCCGGGCTGCTGTCCCTGGAGGATGGTGAAGTCACGGCCGGGGACATTCGCTTCAATGGGCAGAGTCTGAAAGGACGCCCCCCGGAAAAAATGGTGCGGGACGGGCTGTTCCACGTCATGGAAGGCCGGCGGGTGTTCGAGGACCTGACCGTGGAGGAAAACCTGGTGGCGGCCACCTACGCCCTGACCGGTCGTGGGCAGGGTGCCGGTGGGGGGCAGGAAATGGTCTATGACTATTTTCCCCGTCTGAAGGAACGCCGGCGGCAGCTGGCGGGTTACCTTTCCGGTGGTGAGCAGCAGATGCTCGCCCTGGGCAGGGCGCTGATTGCCCAGCCTGAACTCATCATGCTGGACGAGCCATCCCTGGGCCTGGCGCCCCTGCTGGTGGAGGAAATCTTCGAGATTGTTGCCCGTATCAACCGGGAGCAGGGCACGGCCATTCTGCTGGTGGAGCAAAACGCCGCAGTGTCACTGGCCATAGCCTCCTACGGTTACATCATGGAGAACGGCAAGATCGTAATTGATGGACCGGCCGATAAACTCACCGACAACGAGGATGTCAGGGAATTCTACCTGGGCGTTGGTGGCAAGGAAGGCGAAGCCCGCAGTTACCGGGATATCAAGCACTACAAGCGTCGCAAACGGTGGCTTTCATGACAGCGCCTGCACTACCTGAACTGACCCTGCCGCAGATGCTGCGGGAGCATGCTCGCCAGCGGCCCCATGACCTGGCCCTGCGCCAGAAAGATTTTGGTATCTGGCAGGCCATTGACTGGCAGACCTACTATCGCCGGGCCTGGCAGTTTGGCCTGGGGCTACGGTCACTGGGGCTCGAACCCGGTGGCCACGTAGCCATCATTTCCGAAAACCGAGAGGAATGGGTCATTGCCCAGATGGGCATCGGCCTGGTGCGGGGTATCTGCGTTGGGGTCTACCCCACCAGCCCCTGGAACGAAGTGGCCTATGTCCTGGAGCACAGCGATTCCACCATGGTGATCTGTGAGGACCAGGAACAGACCGACAAGATCCTGGAAGCCTGGTCCCAGCTGCCTCACCTGAAGCACAACATTGTTATCGACATGAAGGGTCTGCGCCACTATCCGGACCCTCCCACGTTCTTTGGGGATGTGGAGGCCATGGGCGCCGCCTACGAACGTGATCATCCGGGCATCGTCGACGAGCTGTTGGACGGCCAGCAAATGGATGAGACCGCGCTGATGATCTACACCTCGGGCTCTACCGGCCGGCCCAAGGGCGCCATGATTTCCTGGCGTAACCTGCATGCGGCCGCTCCGGGACTGATCGAGTTGCTGGATATCGGCGAACACGACACCAGCCTTTCTTACCTGCCCCTGTGCCATGTTGCGGAACAGGCCTTTACCAATATCGGGCCATTGTATGTTGGCAGCACGGTGAGTTTCGGTGAGAGCCTGCGCACCGTGCAGGAGGACCTGCGGGAAATTGCGCCCACCTTCTTCCTGGGGGTGCCCCGGATCTGGGAAAAGCTGCACTCGTCCATCTATATCAAGATCCAGGAAACCGGTCGTCTGCGCCGGTCCCTGTTCAACCGGGCCATGGCCGCCTGCGCGCCCTTGGCCACAAGGCCGAAAGCGCAGTGGAGCCTGTCAGACAAGGCCCGCTATGGCCTCTGGTACTGGCTGGTATTCCGGGCATTACAGAACTATGTGGGCCTGCGCCGCTGCCACATCGCCATGACCGGTGCCGCGCCCATATCTTCAGGTATCCTGGAGTTCTTCCGCACCATCGGCGTGCCGCTGGTGGAAGTCTATGGTCAGACGGAAAGTACCGGTGTAGCGACCGCCCAACCGGTTGACGATATCCAGCTGGGTACCGTAGGCAAGGCGGTGAAGGGCGTCGAGGTCAAGCTCGGCGACTTCAACGAGATCCTCCTGCGTGGCGACAGTATGTTCCAGGGTTACTACAAGAACGACGAAGCCACCGCGACGACCCTGAAGGATGGCTGGCTGCATACTGGCGATGTCGGGGAGTGGCAGGGTGAACACCTGCGCATCGTGGATCGCCTGAAGGACATCATGATCACCGCCGGGGGCAAGAACCTGTCACCCACGGAGATCGAAAACACCATCAAGGCGAGCCCCTATATCAAGGAGTGCATCGTCATTGGCGAGGCCCGCAAGTACGTGTCTGCGCTGATCCAGATCGACTTCGACACGGTGGCCAAGTGGGCCGAGCAGGAGCGGGTGGCCTACACGACTTTCCGCAGCTTGTCCGAGCATGAGCAGGTCAACGCGCTGATCCAGCAGGAAGTCAACAAGGGTAACGACAAGTTGCCCCAGGTTGCGCAAATCAAGCGCTTTTCACTGCTGACCAAGGAGCTGGACCACGATGATGACGAAGTGACGGCCACCATGAAGGTGCGGCGCAGCAAGATCTATGAGAAGTACACGGAGGTTATTGAGTCGCTGTATGCGTGAGGGAATCTGACCTTATTCGCTTGCCTGCTTCCCCCTCTCCCTGACCCTCTCCCGCCAGGGGAGAGGGTGAATTCCTGCCAGCCTGCTCCATAAATACCGGATTCTGAATAGTCGTTTTGTCAGGTGATCACCGCTGTTCGGGGGGCTGTGGCCGGGGGGCTTTCGGAACAGCGGCAGGGAAGGCGCGGTGCAAGGGGGGCCAGGACGGCCCCTGAATTGCAGTGGAGAAAGCCCCCCGGCCGCAGACCGGACTCCAGAACCCTAAGCTCCTCCGACCGCAGGCCTTACTCCATAACGCGAAATCTCAGGCAATCCGCTCCTTCAACCCAGCCTTCACCAGTTTGCCATTGGCATTGCGAGGCAAAGGCTCGTCCTGGATGGTCACGTAGTCTGGTGTCTTGTAGTCCGCCAGGTTCTCCCGGCAGAACTGGCGGATATCGTCTTCGCTCAGTTCCTCGCCGTCCACCTGGGTGACGAACACATGGATTTTCTCCCCCAGTACCTCATCCGGATGGGGAATCACCGCGCACTCCACCACCGCCGGGTGACTGATGATCAGGTTCTCCAGTTCCACGCTATAGATGTTGTAGCCACCCCGATTGATCATGTCCTTCTTGCGGTCGAATATCCGCACAAAGCCCTGCTCGTCCATGGAGCCAATATCCCCCGATTTCCAGTGACCGGCCGTGAACTCCCGGGCGTTGGCTTCCGGGTTGTTCCAGTAGCCCGGTGACACCATGGGCCCACTGATCCACAACTCGCCGGATTCCCCCGGGGCCACCTCGCGGCCGTGGTCGTCCATGATGCGGATATCACCGCAGGGCACAGGCTGCCCCACGCTGTCAGCATGCTCGCCGGCGTCGCCCAGGGGCAGGCAGGTGGACGGGGAGGTGGTCTCGGTGGCGCCGTAGGCGTTGATCAGCTCCAGGTCTGGTAGCTGCTCCCGTAATTGGGCAATGGTGCTTTCCGGCATGGGCGCGCCACCAAAGCCGCCGATGCGGAAGGCGCTCAGGTCATGGTCACGGAAGTTGGTGCGCAGCAGGCACAGGTTATACATGGCCGGCACCATGATGGTGTGGGTCACTTTCTCCTTCGCCAGCAACCTCACCGCTTCCACCGCATCAAAGGCCGGGATGACCACGATGGCACCGGCCACGTGGGTCATGGTCAGCATATTGGCCACCAGCCCGGTGACGTGGCTGCCCGGCGCTACCAGCAAGGTGCGCTCGCCGTCTCCGAGCGCCATGGTGTGCTGGAAGTGCATCACCGAGTGGATGATGTTGAAGTGAGTGAGAATCACGCCCTTGGGCTTGCCGGTGGTACCGGAGGTGTAGAGGATGACCGCCGGTTCTTCCTCTTTGATTGACGGCAGGGGCAACGTGGTTCCGGTATCCTTCAGCAGGTTCTCGAAAGGCTCGCTGTGCTCATCGCCGCCACCGATGGCAAAGCGGTGTTTCAGGCTGGGCAGTTCATCGGGCGTGGGCAGTTTACTGCCCTGGTCGCCGGCAAAGACGACCGCCCTTGCATCGGAATGCTCCAGCATGTAACGCAGCCCGGGTCCCTGTTCGCGGATGTTCAGGGGCATGACAATGGCCCCTGCCCGCAGAACGCCGAGTACCGTCAGTACCAGCTCGGTGCTGTTTCCGATCAGCAGGCCGACCCGGTCACCGTGCTCGACACCCCGGTGCCGGAGCTGGGCAGCCATGGCCTCGGCCCGGTCGGCCACTTCCCGGTAACTCAGCCGCTGCCCTTCACAAACGATACAGTCTGCCTCCGGTGCCCGTTCCACCGATGCCAGGAACGAATCCAGCACACTGGCCGGACGCTCCTGATAGCAGCGTACAACACGGTCGCCGAAATGGTGCTCATGGCGGATGGCAAAGTTCGGGGTGGTGCTCATCGGGGTAAATCTCCGGTATTTGTAGGTCGGTAGCAGAATGGCGTTATGGATCCAGGCGGACTACGGCATCACCAACCACTTTGGTTTCGCCGTGCTGATTGACGACGCTGAGTTCCAGCCGTGCCCTCTGTTCGCCGGCTTCCTCGAAGCGTTCCGTGATGCGCCCGCTGCAGCTCAGCTCATCGTGAACGTGTGATATTGCCACAAAGCGCATGCCGAAACTGACCAGGGCGTCCTGGGGCAGCCAGTTGGTGAGCATGCGGCCCAGGTAGGCGGAGGCCAGCATGCCATGGGCAAAGACATCATCCATGCCATGATAACGGGCGAAGTCCAGGTCCACGTGAATGGGGTTATGGTCGCCGGAAGCGCCGGCATATAGCGCCAGGGTCAGTCGCGAAATGGGTGGCGTGGACAGGGGGGGAATCTCGTCCCCCACCTTGATGGCATTGGTGTCGACATCAGGGCGCATGGGTCTTACCTGTGACGGATAATGATGATGGAACGAAGGTCGGCGAGCTTGTCCGGTTCCTGGTTGCCGGTTTCCCGGAAAACGGCGGTCTCCCGCACCACGAACTCCATGGCACCGGCCTTTTTCTGATAGATGTCGGTAATCCGGGAGTCAAAGGTCAACCGGTCGCCAGCACAGGCCACCTGGTGGTAACTGAAGTGTTGCTCACCGTGCAGCACTTTGCCCAGTTCGATACCCAGCGTGTCCATGTAGTCGTAGGGATTATCCCGCTCCATGTCCAGGCAGAACAGGAAGGTGGGAGGTACCGGTAGCGACCGCCAGCCAGCCGCCCTTGCAGCGTCTTCCTCCAGGTAAACCGGATTGGTCTCGCCAATGGCCCTGGCAAAGAAGCGCAGTCGGCCGGCCTCAACCAGTTGGGTATGGACCGGCAACCGGAATCCGATAAAGCTCGGGTCGATCATGGGAAGTACCTTGCGTGGGAAGTAACGTGCACGGAGAGCCCTGTGAAAACCCCGCCAGCCCTGAGGCTGGCGGGGTATGGGCTCAGCCGGTGGTGACCGGTTTGAAGTCGCCGTACTCTTCCCGGAGCTTGGTCTTGAGCAGCTTGCCGGTGGCGGTATGGGGCAGTTCGTCTACAAACAGGATGTCATCTGGCAGCCACCACTTGGCCACGTGTTCCTCAAGGAAGGACATCAGCTCGTCCTTGCCGATGGTGGCGTTATCCTTGAGCACTGCAATCAGCAGGGGCCGCTCCTGCCACTTGGGATGGGCGATACCGATAACCGCGGCTTCTGCCACCTCCGGATGGGATACAGCGGCGTTTTCCAGCTCGATGGAGGATATCCACTCCCCGCCGGACTTGATCACGTCCTTGGAACGGTCCACCAGTTGCAGGAAACCGTCCGGGTCGATGGTGCCGATATCGCCAGTGGGGAAGAAGCCCTCGCTGTCCAGTTTGCTGCCCCCTTCCTGGCGGAAGTAGCCGCTGGCAATCCACGGGCCTTTCACATAGAAGTGACCGGAGGTCTTGCCATCCCAGGGCAGGCGTTCGCCATCATCATTGACAATCTTGATTTCCACGCCCCAGATGCCACGGCCGGCCTTGGTCTTGAGTTTCGCCATGTCCTCATCGCTGAGGCTGTCATGCTTGGGCAGCGGTTTGTTGATAACGCCCAGCGGACTGGTCTCGGTCATGCCCCAGCCCTGAACCATGTCGATACCGGACTTGCGGAAACGTTCGATCATGGCAATCGGGGGTGCGGAGCCGCCCACACCCACGCCGGTCAGGCTCAGGTTATCCAGGCTGGCCCCCTGGGTGGAATCCAGGTACTGGAACAGCATCAGCCAGACCGTGGGCACCGCCATGGAGAAGGTGACATTTTCTTCCTTCATCAACTGATAGACGCTCGCGCCGTCCAGGTGCTGGCCGGGCAGGACCATCTTGGCACCGACCATGGGTGCGGAATAGGGCACGCCCCAGGCGTTGGCATGGAACATGGGCACGATCAGCAACATCGTGGTCCGGCTGCTGATTTCAAAGGCGTCCGGTGCGACCTGCATCAGGGAGTGCAGAACGGTGGAGCGATGTCCGTAGAGAACCCCTTTGGGGTTGCCGGTGGTACCGGAGGTGTAGCACAGGGATGAAGCCGTACGCTCGTCGAACTCCGGCCATTCGTAGTCGTCGCTGGCCGCTTCCATCAGCTCTTCATAGCAATAGAGGTTGGGCAGGTCGATGTCCGGCATGTGCTCCCGGTCCGTCATGGCCACGAAGGCCTCTACCGTCTCCAGCTGCGGCGCCAGCTGCTTTACCATGTCGGCAAAGGTGATGTCGAAGAACAGCACCTTGTCTTCGGCGTGGTTGATGATATAGGTCAGCTGTTCCGGAAACAGGCGCGGGTTAACCGTATGCAGGATGGCACCGCTGCCGGAAACACCGAAGTAGAGTTCATAGTGGCGGTAGGTGTTCCAGGCCAGTGTGCCTACCCGGTCCTGAAAATCCACGCCCAGGGTCTTGAGGGCGTTGGCCATTTGCTTGGAGCGATTGCGCAGTTCCCGGTAGTTGGTGCGGTGCATCGGACCTTCCACGGTCTTGGTGACGATCTCGGTTTCCGGGTGGAAGGTCGCTGCGTGCTCGATCAGTGATGAAATGAGCAGGGGCTTGTCTTGCATCAGTGCTTGCATGGAGCTCTCCTGAGTTCCTGAAGTTGTTGTGGTTGTCGCAGGATGTGAGCATCAGTGTCTCGCAACGTGAAAACAGCGACCTCGTCTGATTCGACGATTTGGGGCGCTGGTCCCCCCTTGAACTCGTCGGAACGGACGAGGCCCTTCCCCGGGGGGATTATTACGCTGGATGATGGCTGGAATCGCCTGGCCATTTCCCGACAGCAAGTCCACAACAATAAGCGCACCCGGAGCTGGTGCACAAAGGAGCTGTAATGCGTTATCTGACCATACCCCGACTTACCCGCCTTGCCCTGCCCCTGGCTATCGCCGGAACATTGATGGCCACCGCGGCAGACGCCCGCTCAATTCGATACGCCACGGGCTATGCGGCCCAGTCCATCGGCGCCGTAGCGGGTGATGCCTTTGCTGAGGCGCTTGACGAGTACTCCGGCGGCGAACTGACCGCAAAGGTCTATCCCCAGTCCCTGCTTAGCTTCTCGGAGACCCCCTCTGGTGTACGTGACGGGCTTGCAGACAGTGGCCTGGTGTTGACGCCGTATTTCCCGGCGGAGTTTCCGAGCACCAACCTGGCAGCGGAAATCTCCATGCTGCTGGAGCTGACCGGTGCGCCGGCGGAAACCGCTGGCCTGGCCTATGCCGGGGCCATGTCCGAGTACCTTTTCAACCACTGCCCGGAATGTACCGACGAGTTTGATGCCCAGAACCAGGTGTTCATTGGTGGGGGCGGCACGTCCCCCTATTTCCTGCTGTGTAACAAGCCGGTTCGTACCATGGAGGAGCTGCAGGGCAAGCGCATGCGGATTGGCGGTGCCCAGTGGTCCCGCTGGGTGGAGAGCATGGGAGCTTCCCCGGTATCCGTGCCCCAGCATGAAACCTACGAGGCCCTTAGCCAGGGTGTGGTGGACTGTTCTGTCCACTCTGCGCCAGAGCTGACCATCGTGAAGCTGATGGAGGTGGTGTCAGACCTGACGACCGGGGCGCCGGGTGGCGTGTTTGCCGGTGTGGCCAACACCGTTAACAAGGACACCTGGAGTAGCCTGGGCGCAGACGAAAGGCGCGCGGTGCTGCATGCTTCTGCGGTGCTCTCGGCGGAGCTGAGCTGGGGCTATGCCGAGGCCGCCCAGAAGAACATGAAGACTGCGGACGACCTGGACAGGATCGAGATACACGAAGCCAGTGATGACATGAAGGCCCGGACCCGTGAGTTTATCCAGCAGGACCTGGATGCCATGGCCGCCACCTACGCGGATAAATACGACATCAGTAATGCCAGCGAGATGATCGGGACCTTCAAGCCGATCCTGGAAAAGTGGGTGTCGCTGGTGGATGGTGTCGACAGTGGTGAGGCACTGGCCGATCTGTACTGGGAGGAAGTCTTCTCCAAAGTGGATGTAACCCGATACGGGCAGTAACCATACGACAACAACAAGAAACACTGGCAGCCTGGCTGGCTTGATCCAGGTTGCCAGAAACAGGAGCGTTGAATCATGATCCTGCACAAACCTGAACTGATCGAGGAATACATCGGCAAGGGATACTGGGGCGATAAAACCCTGCTGGAACGCTTTGCCGCCAACTGCGTCGCCCACCCGGACCGCGAGGCAGTTGTGGATCCCCCGAACAGGGACGAGTTGGTGGGCACGCCCGCCCAGCGCCTTACCTGGGCCGAGTTTGGCGAGGCGGTGGATGCCACGGCCGCAGAACTGTCGCGTCGCGGATTTGGCAAGGACGACGTACTGGTGGCTCAGCTGCCCAACGTATGGGAGCTGGCCATGCTGTACCTGGCTGCGGCAAAGGCCGGCGGCTTGCTTTCCGCTCTGCCCATGCAATGGCGACGCAAGGATGTGGGTTATGTGAAAGACATGACCGGGGCCCGGTTCTATGCCTCGGCCGAGAGCTTCCACGGCTTTGACTACCAGGCCCTGGGCCAGGAGCTGGGTTTCGACCATTACATCGGCCTTAAAGAGCTGACCGATATTGCCCGCACCAAGCCCGGCCAGGTACCTGAAGTGCCGGTAGACGCCAACGACATCTTTACGCTGTGCTGGACTTCCGGCACCGAGGCAGACCCCAAGGGCTGCCCCATGAGCCATAACAACTGGGAGTACCTGATCAGCCTGGTATTCACCACCTGTGGCCTGCAAAAGGGCGACCGCATCCTGTGTGTGGCGCCCCTGGTGAATATGACTGCGGTGGGGGTGAACTACGTACCCTGGCTGGCGGCGGCGGGGACCCTGGTGCTGCACCATCCCATTACGCCGGAGATCCTGCTGCGCCAGCTGACCGAAGAGCGTATCCAGTACACCATCCTGGTGCCGGCAATGCTGAATATGATCGCCAAGCTGCCCAACGTGGACCAGCTGGACCTGTCCAGCGTGCGGACGATCACTACCGGTTCAGCGCCGCCCTCTGCCTGGTCCATGCAGGAGTTCAAGCGTCGCTGGGATATCGACATCGTCAATATCTGGGGCCAGAACGAGGGCACCAGCCTGGTGGCCGGCCCGGCTGATGTGCCTGACCTGGACATGCGGGTGGACCACCTGCCCTGGTGGGGCAAGAAGGGCGTCGAGTGGCCTTCCGGCATCTATGGCGTCGAGGTGAAGATCCTCGGCGACCAGGATGAGGAAATTACCGAGCCGGGCGGCATTGGTGAGCTGTGCTATCGCAGCCCCGGGTTGTTTGCCGGATACTTCCAGCGCCCGGATATCACCGAGCGTTCATTTACTGACGACGGCTTCTTCCGTACCGGTGACCTGTTCATCGTGCAGGACGCCAACCACGTAGGCTTCTACGACCGAAAGAAAGACATGGTGATCCGCGGCGGCTTCAATATTTCCAGCGTGGAGGTAGAGAACGCGGTGCTGGGCTTCGACAAGGTGCAGGACGTGGCCGTGATACCCCAGCCGGACGACATCATGGGGGAGCGGGTCTGCATCTGCGTGGTGCCTGTGGATGAGGATAACCCGCCGACCCTGGAAGAAATCAATGACTACCTGAAGGAGCAGGGGATGAGTGTCTACAAGCTTCCCGAAAAGATGAAGCTGATTGACGCCATTCCCCGAAATCC
This sequence comes from Marinobacter sp. AN1, assembly GCF_026013985.1. Lineage (NCBI taxonomy): Bacteria > Pseudomonadati > Pseudomonadota > Gammaproteobacteria > Pseudomonadales > Marinobacteraceae > Marinobacter > Marinobacter sp. AN1. Next base: position 282,059 of record NZ_CP110342.1, read on the forward strand.
GGTGGGCAAGATCCTTAAGAAAGAATTGCGGTCGGCGTAAAACGTCCGCATAAAAAAGGGCCGGGAGTCGCCTCCCGGCCCTTTTGTTGCTGCTTCACGGTCCCTTTACATGCCGTACTGGTTTACATCCACCTTCGAGAAGACTTCATCCCAGTAAAGCTGCTGCAGCTCTTCGCCGGTTTCCACGTCCTGTACCAGGTCGACCCAGCGATTCAGGCTTTTCCTGAATTCGGCGATCATCTCGCCTGAGCGCTCAAGGCCATGGTTTTCCTGGTAGCGGGTGGCGATGGTTTCGGCATCCTGCTCAATGAACTGGCGGGTAGCCGCTTTCAGTTCACTGCCAGCCTCGTGCACGGTAATGTCTTCCTTGTCTTCAATCAGCTGCCGGTTTTCGTCGTGTTCCTTTACGTACAGGCGGGCCAGTTCAGCGATAATCGCAGCCGAACCGTAGAGCACGGCCTCACGGTTCTCTGCTGACAGGCCTTTCCAGGCGTCGGCATTCATATGGGTGGCAATGCCCCCGAAGATGCCTCCCGGCACACCGAGCGTGATGTCGCTGGTCACTTCAATGAAGTTGAAGTTGGTCAGGTCCGGCAGGTTGTGGGCGGTGCAGTCCAGTACGCCCTGGCCTAGCCCTTCATAGACCTCGTTGACTGCCATTGAAACCGGTGACGCGCCCATGGCCTGAGCCCAGCGGGCCCACTGGGGGCCACCAATGCGGATACGCTTGCCTTCGATATCCTCCCTGGTAACGACAGGCTTGTTGCAGATCAGCGTATAGGGCGTGCTGCCCGAGATGCCCAGGAACACCTGGTTACTGTTGGTGTACTCATCCAGGCACTCGGGGCAATCGTTGAACACGTACTCCGATATGGCGCCGCCGAAGGCGAAGGTGGCTTCCCGGGCGGAGATGTCATCCAGTTCAAGCAGCATGGTCAGCTCTGTGAGCATGATGGTGCTGGGGAATTCGGTCTGGAAATAGGGTGTCAGTACCGCGCCGAAGTCCGCCATGCCGTCCCGCAGGCCCGGAGGGGTTTCCATAAAGCTCAGCAGGGACTGCATATAGGGTTTGACCGTCAGGTCACCGCCGCTGCGCTCGGTAATCGCATTGGCGAAGACCTCGATACTCTTGGAACCGATGGAGTTGGGAGTGGCGCCGGAGGCAAAGCTCAGCTCGCGGGCTTCCACGTTGCCGGCGGCCAGCATACCGGTCAGCGCGGCACCGGCGATAAAACCGGCAAGAGGGGTTTTCAGGTAAGTCATGGGGTACTCCTGTTGATTGTTTTTGTATTGTCTGGTGGCTCAGCTCACCTTGCGGTCCCGGTCGGACCAGTGCTCTTCCCTCAGCTTGTACTTGAGCAGCTTGCCCGCCGGAGACAGGGGCAGTTCGTTACGGATTTCCAGGCTGCGGGGGATCTTGTAGTTGGCGATCAGGGTCTTGCAGTGGGCCATGACTTCATCCAGGGTCAGCTCGGCGTCGTCGTTCACCACCACCGTGGCGTGGACCCGCTCGCCCCAGTCTTCGTCCGGCACGCCAATGACCGCACACTGGGCCACCTGGGGCATCTGCAGCAGGGCTTCCTCCACCTCGGCGGAATAGACGTTCTCGCCACCGGTGACAATCATGTCCTTGATGCGGTCAACCACATAGACAAAGCCGTCGTCATCCATGTAGCCGGCATCGCCGGTATGCATCCAGCCGTTACGCAGGGCCTGGGCGGTCTGCTCAGGCTTGTTCCAGTAACCCTGCATGACCACCGGACCTCGGGCGACGATCTCACCCCGGGTGCCATTGGGTACTGTATTGTCCTCGCCATCCACGATGCGGATTTCCACCATGGGCAGGGGCCGGCCGGCGGACATCATCTTGCCGCTTTCAAACCCCTCATCGGTATGCCAGTCCTTGGTGAGGATGGTCACCGTCGGAGACAGTTCGGTCATGCCGTAGGCCTGCAGAAAGCCGGCTCTGGGCATGGCCTGGCGGGCCTTGTTGAGCAGGGTGCTGTCCATGGGGGAGGCGCCGTACATCATGTGCTGCAGGCCGCTGAGGTCATAGTTGCTGAACTCCGGATGGGCAAGCACCATCCTCAGCATGGTGGGCACCAGGAAGGTCTCGATCACGCCCTCGTTCTGAATGGCCTCCAGGACCGCCTTGGGTTCGAACATGGGAATGATCACGTTGGTGCTGTGGCGGGCGACCGCCTGCAGGATCAGGCCGGTACCGGCAACGTGGAAGGTGGGGGCCGCATGCAGGGTCACGGAGCGGATCGGCATGTTGGCCACCGCCTGGGAGCCCAGTCCGTTACTGAACAGGTTCATGTGACTGAGCATGACGCCCTTGGGTTTGCCGGTGGTGCCACCGGTGTACATCACCGCCGCCAGGTCGTCCTTGCTGCGCAGGGTGTCTTCCACTTCGTCGTTGTCTCGGACCAGGTCCTCGAGATTATGGGTGCCGGCGGGGGTTTCCTTGTCGCCGGCGTAGATGACGGTGTTGAGGGATTTCGAACCCTCGGTCAGCGGGGTGATCATGGGACTGAAGGTATCGTCCACAACCAGAAACGTGCTTTCACAGTCATCCAGGGAATAGATGATCTCCGCCGGGCTCCAGCGGATGTTCACCGGGTTGATCACACCCCCGGCCCAGAAGGTGGCGTAGATGGCTTCGGCGTAGCGGTCCGAGTTAAGGCTCAGGATGGCTACCCGGTCGCCTTCTTTCAGTCCCAGCTTTTTCAGACCTGCGGCCAGCCGGGCGATGCGGGAGACAAATTCCCGGTAGGTGTGGCGGCGGCCCTGGCAGACAGTGGCCGTTTTGTCCGGCGCCTCGATCAGGGCTTTGTGCAGGGGTTGCGTCAGGTACATGTGTTCGGGTCTCCTTGTTTCTTTTTGTCAGTGCTGGATCAGAAGCCGTGTTTGTCTACGTCGACCTTTGAGTAGACTTCATCCCAGTAGAGCTTGGTCAGGGCCTCGGGGGAGTCGATGTCATCAACCATGCCGGCCCACTTCTCGACGATGGGCCGGAACTCCGCCAGCATCTTCTCGCCGTCAGCAATGCCGTAACGTTCCTGGTAAGCGCTGGCGATCCGCTCCAGGTCAGCCCGGATAAAGTTCCGGTTGGCTTCGACGAGACCCTCTGAAGGTGTATGAACGGTGATCTCTTCCAGTTTGCGGGCAGTCTCCAGGTTGTCCAGGCTGGCCTTCGCATAGGCCCAAGTGATGTCAGCAGACGTCACCGCAGTGGCGTACATCACCGCCTCCCGCTGCTTGCTGTCCAGCGACTGCCAGAAGTCCCGGTTGATACTGTTGCTGGATGTGCCGTAAACCCCGCCCGGCACGTCTGTGGTGATATGGGTGACCACTTCCATCATCTTGAAAATAGTCAGTTCCGGTGTGGACTGGATGGTGCAGTCCAGAACCCCCTGACTGATGCCCTCATACATTTCATTCACTGACATGGACACCGGCGAGGCTTCCATGGCTTCGGCCCAGCGTGACCAGTTGGCGCCGCCGTGGCGAAGGCGCTTGCCCTTGAGGTCCTCGACGGTGGTCACGGGTTCATTGCACAGCAACATGTACCGGGTGCTGGCGCCGGCGCCGGCGTATACCTGGTTCTGCTCGGTGAATTCATCCAGGCAAGACTCACAGTGATTGAACATATACTCCGCCATGGCACCCCCGAACGCCATTCCGGCGCGGTGCTGTTCCAGGTCGGTGAACTCGAGCAGCATCGACGACTCACCCACCAGGTTGACCCGTGGATACTGGGTCGAGGCATAGGTCAGTAGTACGGCGCCAGCATCCGCCATGCCATCCCGCAGGCCATCGGACATTTCCATGAAGTTGAGTAGCGTCTGGGGGTAAACCTTGCCGGTCAGGGTGCCGCCTGAATGTTCCTTCAATGCTTCCGCGTAACGGTCGGCGGCCTTGGAGCCGATGGAGTTGGGCGGGTAGCCGGTGGCGTACTTCAGTTCGGTGGCCTGGGCCTGGCCCAGCATGGCGGTTGTCAGTACCGCGGCTGAAACCATGGCGGACAGGTGTCGGGTTTTACGCATCGGGTCATCTCCTGGTGATTGCGGCAATCCGGGTGCCGCTTTTTGTTGTGGGATGGAGCGTCGAGCGTGGGCTTGGGTGCTGTTTTTTATTGTCGTTGTCTGAGTTGTAAACAGCTCCCAACAAGCTAGGTCACGACTGAGCAGTCAGCTATCGTCGGAACCGACGAGTTGTGCACCTTTGCCACGGCGGAACATCGGGAGGCTATGGGGGAGCTGGCACGGTGACAGTAGGCAAGGGCACCTGTCGCCCCCGCTGCAGGGGGCGACCGGGTGATGGACCGGGATCAGCCAGCGAACTCATCGTTGCAGGCTTGCCTCATGGCTTCCCGGTATTCCGCAGTCAGGCGCTGGCACAGCTCCGCTGCGGACGGCTCATCTTCGATGGCACCGACACCATGGCCTGCGGACCAGACGTTCTTCCAGGCCTTGGCCTCGTTCTCCATATCGAGGCCTCCATGGGCTTCGTCGCTGGCGAGTTCCAGGCCCGCGGCTTCCACGCTCGGGCGCAGGAAGTTGGCATTAACACCGGAGACCTTGGGCGTGTAGACGATATCAGCAGCATGGGTTTCGCGAACCATCGCCTTGTACTCGGCCTGCACCATTGACTCTTTTGTTGCCAGGAAACGAGTGCCAAGATAGGCGAGGTCAGCGCCCATAAGCCGTGATGCAGCGATCTGGGCGCCGGTACTGATGCTGCCTGCCAGGATGACCGTGCCGTCAAACACCTGGCGGATTTCCTGTACCAGCGCAAACGGGCTCACGGTGCCGGCATGGCCGCCAGCGCCTGCAGACACCGCGATAATGCCGTCCACACCGGCCTCAGCCGCCTTCTCCGCGTGGCGACGGTTGATCACATCATGGAACACCAGGCCGCCATAGGAATGCACCGCTTTCACCACTTCCGGTACTGCACCCAGTGAGGTAATCACCAGGGGGACCTTGTACTTGACCACCTGCTCCAGGTCGGCCTGCAACCGGGGATTGGAGCGATGGACAATCAGGTTGACCCCATAGGGCGCAGCATCCTTGCCTTCAAGTCGGCCTTCAATCTCCTCCAGCCACTCCACGAAGCCTTCGGTAGAGCGCTGGTTAAGGGCCGGGAAGGTGCCTACGACACCGTTGAGGCAGGTCTCTACCACCAGGTCCGGGCCGGATGTGAGGAACATGGGGGCAGCGATGGCCGGAACTTTGAGCCGGCCCTGGAAGGAAGCGGGAATAGCCATGATGAAAATCTCCAGGTTTATTGTTTCAACGCATTCGCCTGCATAGTGGCACGATTGCCGGCCCTGCCATTCGTCGATTCTGACGAGTTATTCCGATGGACAGAACGAATAAGATAATCGGTCAAGAGTGTTTGCCCATAATAAAGACAAGGACCAGCAACCATGACCACTGCAAAGGCTACCCCCGGAGTTTCCGCCATGGAACGTGAAGACAGCACCCTGTTCCTCGATATGGTGCGGCGCATCCTTCAGCAGGAAGTGGCGCCCTTTTATGAGGATTGGGAGGAAGCCCACCAGGTTCCCAGGGAACTTTGGAACAAACTGGGCGAGGCCGGCCTGCTTGGCGTGGACCTTCCCGAGGAATATGGCGGCTCTGATGCAGGGCCGGATATCTGCCTGATGATCGTTGAGGAAATATCACGGCAGGGCTTCGGGGGCCTGACCGGTGGCTACAACATCCATTCAAATATTGTCATTCCCTACATTGAGCGGCTGGGCACCGACGCGCAAAAGCAGCAGTGGCTGCCGCGGATGGCAAGTGGCGAGGTGTTGGGCGCGATTGCAATGACGGAACCGGGTGCCGGCAGTGACCTGGCGGGTATGCGTACCTCAGCCCAGAAAGTGGATGGGGGCTGGAAGATCAACGGGGCCAAGGTATTTATTACCAATGGCATCCTCGCAGACATGGTCATCGTCTGTGCCAAGACCGATCCGGGCGCCGGGGCTCGTGGTGTGTCGCTGTTTCTGGTCGACACCACCTTGCCGGGTTTTGCCCGTGGCAAGTCGATCCGCAAGATTGGCCAGCATGCCAGCGATACCGCTGAGCTTTTCTTCGATGACCTGGTCGTTCCTGACGATGCCCTGCTGGGTGAGGCAGGCAAAGGGTTTGGTTACCTGATGCAGGAATTGCCCCGTGAACGTCTGGGCGTCGCTGCCCAGGCACTGGGAGCCATCGAGGGTGCTCTGAAACTGACCCTGGACTACGTCCAGGATCGCCGGGCATTTGGCCAGCGCATCGCGGATTTCCAGAATACCCGGTTTACCCTTGCCCAGGTGCGGGCGGACCTGGATATGGGGCGCGGGTATTACAACCAGTGCCTGCAACGCTATCTGGCGGGTGAAATGACAGCGGTGGACGCGGCTGTCATCAAGCTGCAGCTCACCGAGATGCAGTGCAGCTGTATTGATCGCTGTATGCAGCTGTTTGGCGGTTACGGTTATACCCTCGAATATCCTATCTCCCGGTTCTATGTGGATTCCCGGGTGCAGACAGTCTATGCCGGTACTTCGGAAATCATGAAGGAAGTCATTGCCCGCGACATGCTGGGCCGTACGCAATAACCGGGGGTGATACCTATGGACTGGCAGGCATATATCGATACCGAAAAACTCGGCAAATGGATGGCCGGACAGGGGCTTGGCGACGGCGAGGTCACCGGTGCGCACTTGCTCGGCGGCGGTACCCAGAACCTTCTCCTGCGTTTTGACTACAACGGGCGAAGTCTGGTGCTTCGGCGGCCGCCGCCTCATCTTCGCGCTAATTCCAATGAAACCATGCGCCGGGAAATGCGCATGCTCGAGGCGCTGGCGGAGTCTGACGTGCCCCATCCCCGCCTGGTTGCTGGCTGCCCTGACGAAACGGTGCTTGGGGCCGCTTTCTATCTGATGGAGCCAGTGGAGGGCTTTGCCCCGGTGAATGGCCTGCCTGCATTCCACGCCTCGGATGCCGCCGTTCGCCACCGCATGGGGCTGTCGCTGGTGGAAGGCATCACAGCCCTGGGGGCGGTGGATTACGAAGCTGTCGGCCTTGCCGGATTCGGCAAGCCGGAAAACTACCTTGAGCGCCAGGTGAATCGGTGGCGCCAGCAGCTTCAGAGTTACGGGGACTTCCCCGGCTGGTCCGGTCCGCAGGCAATTCCCGGTGTGGAGACGGTCGCTGGCTGGCTGGAACGTCACCGGCCTTCGTCGTTTGAGCCGGGTATCATCCACGGCGACTATCACCTTGGTAACGTCATGTACCGTCACGACAGCGGCGAACTGGCGGCCATTGTGGACTGGGAGCTGACCACCATCGGTGACCCGCTGCTGGACCTGGGCTGGCTGCTGGCCACCTGGCCCGGGGAGACACCGGCCGACGACACCATCGAAGGTTTCCGTGTGCAACCCTGGGAAGGATTCCCGGCGGCCGGGGAACTCGTGGAGCATTACCGCTCCCGGACCCATCGCGATACGTCCAGTATCGAGTGGTATGCGGTACTGGCCTGTTACAAGCTCGGCATTATCCTGGAGGGAACCCACGCCCGAGCCTGCGCAGGGAAGGCGCCGAAGGCCACCGGTGACCAGCTACATGCTAGCACCGTGGCGCTGTTTGAGCGGGCTCTTGGGTGGGTGCGCTGATCCGGGCGATGACCCGAAACCTGTAGCTTCAGGGTTATACCCCCCCTCCTGGTACAGGTTCCGGTCACCCTGAGCTTGACGAAGGGTGTTTCCGCCAGGTACTGCCACCCTCCTCTCCCGCTCAGCCGTAGTCAGGCGCCCTTCGACAAGCTCCCTTTGACAAGCTCCCTTCGACAAGCTCAGGGCGAACGGGGCTTGGGAGTGCGAACCTCGCATTGCCCCCCGTTGTTCCAGGCGCAGGGCAAGCAGGGGCGGGTGTCCTGTAGCTGGTCGCTCCTGCATTACTCTGCTCGGTATCACCGGTATCGTTCACCCTGAGCTTGTCGAAGGGTGCTTCTCGCCAGCGCCGAGACCCTATCCCAGTCACCAGCGATCATTGCTTCTTTCTTTTTCCGGCTCCAGCCCTTTATCTGCCGTTCAGACGTCACGGCCTCTGCCCGGGTAGGGAATGGCTGGCTGAACACCAACTTAACGGGCAGTCGGCTGGCGGTATAGCAGGTGGCGAAAGTGCGGCACTTGTGTTGCTCAATACGTTGATCGAGATTATCAGTGTGGCCAGTGTAGTAGCTGTTGTCTGCACACTGAAGAATGTAGACCCAGAACGTCATGAACTCCTCGTTGGTTTTCCTTGTTAAAGGCCCTTCGACAGGCTCCCTTCGACAGGCTCCCTTCGACAGGCTCCCTTCGACAGGCTCAGGGCGAGCGAGGTTTGGTAGTACGAATCTCGTTTCGGCCCCCTTTGTTCCGGGCTCCGTTCACCCTGAGCTTGTCGAAGGGCGAACGGAAATCAAAGAGCCGGCTGGTGATCGGAAGAATAGGCTATATGCCCGGCGTCTGAAACGCCGCAAGATCACACATATTCCGCGGTGCCATTTTCCAGCTCTCTACACCAAGCCCTGAGGGCATGGCGGCACCCTTTCAGGTGGTTTTGTGGGAGGAAGGAATCGCGTAGGTCACTACAGCATGGGCGACGGGCTTCTCCAGGTGGCCTTCGGAGTAGATGTTCACCTCGGTAAGCACAGAGCGGCGGCCCAGATGGAGCAGGGTGCCCTTTGCCAGCAGGGCCTTGCCGGATTCCGGTTTGCGCAGGAAGTTGATGTTCAGGTTGCTGGTGACCGCAAGGGGCACGATGCCGATATGGGACAGCACCACCACGTAGGCGGCGGTATCCGCTGTTGCCATCATCGTGGGGCCGGACACGGTGCCGCCGGGGCGCAGGTGGGATTCATCCACTGGCTGGCGCACCCAGGCTTCGCTTTCATCCACGCTTTCCACGGTGATGGTGGCCTGGGGAAATTCGCCGCTCATGAATGCCTGTAGCTCGTCAGCACTGGCCTGGATTGCCATCGGTTGATTCCTTGTTGATTGGTTGGTTACTTCGCCGGTCCGGTCTCGCCGGCCTGTTCCAGTGCCCGTTGCATGGCCAGTTCCAGGGCAGGTAGCTGTTGGGCGGCCTCGCTGACGGCCCGGATGTCCATTTGCTCTGCCCGGGCATGTTCCCCGAGAGCACTCCATGCATCGGCGCTGCGCTGGCAGGCGTCCGCAGCGGTCGCGAAGTCAGGTTCGCCGGTGGCCTGCGCCACATCCCGGCAGAAGCTGGCTTGCAGCCGGCGGAAGAAGCCGCCACCAGTGCCGGCTTTTTCCACAAACACCGGTATGCTTCTCACGGCAGCGGTCAGTTCTTCGGGATCCAGGCGGTAGGGCCAGGTGATGATGTCATCGGCGAATGCCTGGACGCCCTCGACGCCGGATGCGACCAGGCTGCCTTTCGGCAGGGTCGATACATCGAACAACAGGGCGTCTTCGCCACCAAGTACCCGCGCAGCCGATGCCGCCGCCTCACGGGCGCAGGTCAGCAGGTCGGGTAATCGGGCCGGAAAACGCATGGGATAGGTCGCAAAGTGGTTGGGCCCCGGGAAGCCATTGGAGCCATGGGCGCTTCGGAAAGCGTTCATGGGGACTTCCTGCACCTCTTCCCGATCGTTGTCCACGATAAAGACCGTGTTTTGGTCGTCGTCATAACCGATGATGACCACATCATGGCGGGTATTGGAAAGCCTGACCCGCAGGTAGGGCAGCTCGGCGATATCGCACCAGACCATGACCGGGTGGCCAGCGTCGATCTCCGCCTTTACCCAGTGCCACGCCTCATCCGGATCCTCGGTTTGCTGACGGCGGGTATCAATGTTCAGGCGCTGGCAGAAATCCAGCTCCATATCGGCGTTACGACCCACCAGGTACATGGGCGGCGTCAGGCCGGGATAGCGGGTGTACATGAACGACAGGCCGCCCCCCAGGCCGAAGACCAAACCTTCACCCGGCAACCGGCCAGGCAGCTCTTCCCAGCCGAGGTCAGCCCAGTGCAGCAGGTCCCGCAGGGCACCTGAGCCGCAGTGGCCGCCGAGTTGATGGGGGTATGGGCTAATGCATCTTTTGCTCATAAAGTTATCACTGAAAATGGGAGATAATTTCCAAAAGCACGTTATCTTTCACGGTCACTAGGCCAGAAAAAGCCATTGCTGGATTCATAGTTGCGAAGTATAACTCGCCCTCGTTTATGCCCACCCCCAATTCATTCCGAGACTGGGCGAGTAGCCTTTGATTTAGAGCGTCTAGAAATAGGTACGGGGCTTCCTTGGAACGTTCAGCCAGGTGTTACTCGGCTTAACCACCGAGGTAGAGTTCCTTGAGTTGAGGGCTGTCCTTAATTTCCTGCGAGGCGCCCTCAAGACCGATCCTGCCGTTCTCAAGAACATAGGAATAATCGGAAATTTTTATCGCCATGTGGGCATTCTGTTCTACCAAGAGAATTGAAGTTCCTGCTTCATTGATCGCCTTCAGAATATCAAATATTTCCATTACAAGTTTTGGAGCGATACCCAGAGACGGTTCATCCAGTAACAAAAGTTTTGGTTTACCCATCAGGGAGCGGCCAATCGCAAGCATCTGCTGCTCCCCACCGCTTAATGTGCTGGCTTTTTGTCGTAAACGCTCTCTTAACCTTGGAAAGTACGTAAAGACACGATCCATGTCATCTTCGACCTCTTGATCAGCGGGCCGGCGATACGCCCCAATGCGAAGGTTTTCCTCAACAGTGAAATCAGGGAAAACCCGGCGCCCCTCAGGGCAGTGTATGATACCGGCCTTTACCATATGGCTACAGGATTTTCCCTGTATTGCGTGGCCGTTAAGTTCTATGCTCCCCCGAGTCGGGGGCAGAAGGCCGGAAATGATTTTTAGTGTACTCGATTTACCAGCGCCATTAGCGCCTAGCAGAGATACTACCTTGCCGTCAGGCACTTCCAGTGAAACTCCCCTCAGTGCCTGGATATGGTTATAGTTCAAATGGATATTATTAAGCTTGAGCATCGGCTTCAACCTCCCCGAGATACGCCTCTATTACTGCAGGATTCTGCTGAATCTCGGTGGGCGTACCTTCTGCAATCTTTTCACCGAAGTTCATAACACTGATGTGGTCGGAAACTTTCATTACCAGTGACATGTCATGTTCAATTAAAAGTACTGTAATGCCCATTTTATCCCTGAGGTGAAGGATTAGTTCGCATAATTTTTCAGTTTCCGCAGAGTTCATACCTGCCACAGGTTCATCCAAGAGTATTAGTTTAGGATTGACCATGATCGCTCGGCCGATATCAACCATTTTCTGATAGCCGTATGGTAGATTCTCTACCTTTTCATCGGCGAATTGGGTGAGGCCAAACATATCTAGTACTTCTTCTGCTTTTTTACGGGCGTTTGCTTCAGTCTTCCTAATGGAGGGGAGTTTCAGAGAGATGCTGATAATATTATGGTCAAGCGTTGAGTGTAACCCCGTGAGTAAGTTGTCAATCACCGACATTTTAGAAAATAGTTCCACATTCTGGAAGCTTCTAGCAATCCCGAGTCCGATAATTTGATGAGGCTTAAGGCGGGAAAGATCAAAACCTTCAAACTCTATTGTTCCCTCTGTTGGTGTATAGAACCTGCTAATGCAATTGAATACGGTCGTTTTCCCTGCGCCATTCGGACCGATGATCGAGTAGATTTTACCTTCTGGAATATTCAGTGATAGACGGGAAACGGCAGTAAGTCCCGCGAACCGCACAGTAAGTTCGTTAAAATTTAGCATCGGTTGCCTCACTGGACTGTTTTTGCTCGGGTTTAACTGGTGCTGATTCCAGCTCTTTAGTTTTGAGGTTTCGTCCGAAAAGCTCGCCAATCGAGATGAGTCCGGATGGGCGGAACAGTATTATCAAAATAACCGCGACCCCAATAATAAGGTTGGTTACACCAACGTAAGAGTCTGCAAAGTGAGGTATAACTGTGAACAAAATAGCACCAACGATTGCTCCCCATATTGAGGCTAGGCCACCGACAACAATCATCGCCAGAAGAAAGAAGGAGGTCATGATTGTGAAATCGTTTGGGCTAACATATTCAATCCAGTACGCATACAGTCCCCCGCCGATACCTGTAAAAAAGGCGGCAATCATGAACATGATGGTTTTATAGCCGGCGACATTAATTCCGGTAGCTGCGGCAGCGATCTCACTGTCTCGAATCGCCAAAAAGGCTCGTCCCAAGCGACTGTTTGCGATGTTCAGTAAAATCCAGGTGATAACCATTGTTACCACTAGAATGACATAGAAGAATGCGAGGTCGCTGGACACGGCCTCAGGACGCATCATTGGCAACCCTGAATAACCAGCAGTGACAGATTTCCAGTTAAGAGCGATCTCAGGTATCGAAAGTCCGAATCCCAGAGTGGCAACTGCGAGGAAGTGCCCTTTCAGTCTGACAGCAGGGAGGCCAATAACCAGGCTAACCAAGCCAGCCACCACTCCGGCAGCGGGGATAGTTATCCAGATTGGCATATTCAGTTTGGCGGAGAGCACCGCAGCTGTATAAGTGCCTAGCATAAGGAACCCGCCCTGACCGACAGAAATTTGGCCCCCGTAGCCTGTGAGAAGGTTCAGGGACATTGCCGCGATCGCATATATGGCAGTCATGGCTACCAGGCTCATGAAATAAGAGGACTGACCAACCAAAAATGGATATGCTAATAAGAAGACGGCAAATATAACAACCAGGGTACGTCTATTCATAATGCTATCTTTCATGGCTAAACCTTTTTTATAGCTTCGGGTGCGCTGAAAATGCCCTGAGGACGAATGTATAGCACGACAATAATCAACACAAAGGTGCATACCAGCGCCATTTCAGGTGCCCAATAATAACTAACCAGGTTGCCAAATATGCCAATGATAAGCCCGCCAATAACGGCACCTGGCAGGCTCAAAAATCCTGCAAGTACGGCCGCTGCAAAAGCCATAATTAAAACATTGAACATCATTGAAACGCCAAGGAATGTGAAGGGTGCTGTTAATAATCCTGCGATGCCCCCCAAAACACTCCCGGATGCCCACGTAACCATGAATACGAAATTCACATTAATGCCCATTAACCTGGCGGCAGTCAGGTCCTGAGAAGACGCCCTCATGGCAAGGCCAACTTGTGTAAACCGAAACAGAGCGAAAAGTGCCATTGCCAGAATAAATGTTACAACCAGCACGAACAATTCGTTTGGAGAGATGAAGATTGGTCCAAGTTGTATGGAGCTGCCGTCAAGTGCACGCGGAAAGCTCGTGGGGGTATGGCCCCATATTAGGCCAGCACCACCGTGGACTGCTAGGAAAATCCCAAGTGTCAATACGAGTTGGTTAAGGTGTGAGGCATCTCCCACATGGCGTATTAATACTAAATAGATTAAAACACCAAATAATGCTGCAAATAGGATAGCTAGGAGGAACGAGACGAAGAAAGGTAATTCAAAAGTACTCAGGAATGTAAAAGCGACAAATGTCGTCACCATTGCCATCTCGCCGTGAGCGAAATTAACCAGGCCAGTTGTCCGGAATATCAGGACCAGCCCCAAGGCTGCCAGACCGTATACGCAGCCGAAGATCAGGCCGCTGATAACGATTTGTTCCACAATTAAGCTCCCATGGCTCAGGGTTTGTTTATTTACGAGCTGACCGGCTCGCGATTAGGACCGCACTAACGGTGATTAAGTAATCCTTACCTCGATCGGGAGCCGGTCAGAATGAGTGCTTAATTAATTGCCTGCACCGTAAGTGATCTCACCAGAGGCCGGATCAAAGGTTATCGGTTCTGAAGTTGGAATGATCTTTCCGTCTCTAGCTTCTGTGATAAACATTGACGTCAGACCATAGTGATTATCTTCAGAAAATGTCACCCCCGCGTACATCGAGCCCTGCCAGTTGTTGAATGAATAGAAAGTATCCAGGAACGAATCCCAGGTTAGAGAGTCAGTCCTTTTGAGTGCTTCAACAAACACCTCAGCAGTTGCCCAGCCAGTCTGCCCCCAGTCAGACACTGGCTCATCCGGGAAGTCCGCACTGAACCGCTCTACATATCGGTCGATACTCTCATCACTGCCTTGATCTGGCTTCGGGATTACTGCGCTGGAAATTGTGCCATTCCATACATCTTCTCCTGCCAGATTGAAAAGAGTTTCTGAGTCACCTCCCACCGAGGAAACCAGGAAGTGAGGTTCCGTTACGCCAACGTTGTGAAGGGCCTTCTTGAACTGAGCAGCTGGCGCGGGTACTGAGAAAGTAATTATGGCATCAGGGTTAGACTGGCGAACTCGTTGAGCTTGTGTACTAAGATCGGAATCTGAGGACTGAAAGTTAACCTCTTGTACCAATTCCACATCGTCGAACTGTTTTAAAGCTTCAGCCGCAGCTTCAGCTAGTGGGCTGCCATAGTCATCGTTCTGGTAGGCAATAGCAATACGTTTGGCGTCCAGTTGATTGACGGCGTAATCCGTCAACACTCTGGCTTCGAACTCGTAGTTGGCGACACTTGAACCCATATAGTTTGGGATGGGCGGGTCAACGAACTGGCGAGAACCCGAGCTAGTCATTATCATCGGGATACCCGATCGTTCGTTACGTGCACGCGTCGCGACGTTACATGGTGTGCAGACGTTGGCCAGCATCGCGAAGACCTGATCTTCCTCGACAAGGCGCTTGGTTAACTGGACAGTTCGGCCGGGCTGATATTGATCGTCATAAGCGACAAGCCTTAATTGACGATCATGTACCCCTCCGTTTTCGTTGATATATTTGAAATAGGACTCTATGCCCATTCGAATTTTATCATAGGTGGCTACCGGTCCTGTCTGTGGACCAAGGTGACCAACCAGAATTTCATTATCAGTTATACCCTGGGCAAGCTCTTCGGCTCCTAAGGTAGCGCTGCCTGCAACTCCAGCCGAAAGTAAGGAGGATAGGATTAGTGTGCGGAATTTTCTCTTGATTATCTTCATGACGATTCACCTTTATTGTTTTATGCCTGCCTTCGGTTTAAGGGGGGGGTCCCATCTCGCCGGAAGCTATTTTGGGCTGCTCTATCAGTACGCTTGTAGTAATATTTCCATCACGTCTTCCTCTGACGTTATTGGGCGTGGATTGGTGTTAACCCAAATATTTCCCATTGCACCCTTTGCCACCTGGGCAAAGTCATTTTTACTTACATTGACATCTCTAAGTCTGGTTGGGAGTCCAAGAGAGGAAATCAGATTCTCAACTGCTTGAGCAGCGTCTCCGTCCTCACGTCCCATTCGTTCAGCAATCAGGCGCTGGCGGACATTGTTCTGTGGGTCTTCACGGTTCCACCGAAGCACGGCAGGTAGAAGGACGCAGGAGGTGTAGCCATGACTCAATTGAGTTACTGCGCCGAGGCTGTGGCCAATCCCGTGGCTGGCCCCATAATCGACCCTGAGTATCCCTTGGCTTGCCAGCCAGGCTCCCTGTAATGCCTTTTGTCTGGCCCCGAGGTCTTCGGGGTTATTGTGGTAGTCTCCAAGAGCCTCGCTTAGTAAGGAAAGTGAGTGCAGGGCGCAGGCATCCACCAGTGGTACTGCCCCTGGAGAACAAATTGATTCAATCGCATGGTCTATTGCTCGGATGCCGGTCGATAGCCACAGCCACTCAGGCGTAGGGAGGGTCACTGCAGGATCAATGATCACAGCAGCCGGGCAAATCTCTGATCCATAGAACCCATCCTTGATTTTCCGTTTCGGGTCTGACGAGCCGCCGAGGCATGAGTATTCCGCACCCGAAAGAGTTGTAGGCACTGCTATTTGGCGAATGGGTGGTGCAGAAATGGCTGGAGTTCTGCGCGATCCGTCCGGGTTGATGCTCAGATGTAAGCCGTCAAGGCCGTCAGCGGTCGTCACGTTTTCAGCCAGTGCAACGAGAACAACCTTGGTGGTGTCAATGACCGTGCCACCTCCAATTGAGATAATCAGGTCTGGGTTGCTTGCCCGGACAGCATTGGCTGCAGCTATGATGGTATCTCGCGGTGCGTGTTCTTGGCACTCGTCAAACGTTCCTACTAACTTATCGCCAAGAACGGCTTTAATATCAGAAATGACAGAAGTTTTACGGTTCAGAGTCTTGCTTGCGATTATGAAAAGTTTTTCGCTATTCCGGCGTGCTGCTTCTTCAAGAATGGCGGTGCCCGCCGGCGTTCCCCATATAACTCTGTCCTGCGAGATGTAGTTGTACAGGCCACCGTTCATAGATTTCTCCGGTTCTGGATTTATTTCGAATAAATCTCACGTAGTTCATTTTTCATTATTTTCCCTGAAGGATTTCGAGGAATTTGATCAATGAAGTGAACCTGCCTTGGCTTTTTGTAGCTAGCTATACGCCCCTCGCAGAATTTTGCGATATCATCTTCGCTTAACTGTTCTCCGGGACTAGCCTGAACAACAGCAGTTACTATTTCCCCCCATGTTTCATCGGCTATACCGATAACTGCGACATCAGAGACCCCGGGACAGGCATGGAGACAGTCCTCGATCTCTTCAGGATATACATTCGCGCCCCCACTTATAATCATGTCTTTCTTGCGCCCGACGATGTAGAGGTATCCATCCTCATCAAAAAGCCCCAGGTCTCCTGCAGAAAACCAGTCATCGCGAAAAGCAGCGGCAGTCGCTTCGGGGTTGTCCAGGTAACCATCGAACATGTAGTCACCACGAACAAAGATTTCTCCGACTTCTTCCGGATTTCTGATCTCGCTGCCATCTTCGCCCAGTAGCTTGATTTCCCAGCCCATCACAGCCTGCCCACAGGATCGGGGCTTTCTTATCTGGTCCCGAGGTCTTAGATTGGCATTCCATCCGGCTTCTGTAGATCCGTAGAATTCATGCAGCACATTTCCGCCGAAAAGGTTGGCAGTTTCTGTCTTGGCGTTCGTGGAAAGTGGTGCACCTGCAGAAATCAGGCACTTCATGCTGCCTAGTTGGTATTTATTTTTAGTCTCTTCGGGCAGTTGGTGAATGAATTGAAGCATTGTCGGTGCGACAAATGCATTGGTAGCTTTATTCTTTTCTATTAAGCGGAGCATTTCCTCAGGATCAAAAGATTCCATTATTATGCTTGTTCCGCCAATGTTAACCGCTAGCAGCATAAATATTATTGGGGCTGCATGATAGATGGCACCTGGGGTGAGATTGACGTCTTCTTCAGTCAGGCCATATTCGACCGCTGCAGCTAACAAAAGCAGCGCTCTGGATCGGTGCGATATTTTCGCACCTTTAGGTACACCGGTGGTTCCGGACGTATATCCGATGCAGAAGAGGTCCTTCTCCGAAACGTCCAGATCTGGGTTGGATTCGGCTTGACCATTGATTAATTGTTCATATTGGCCAGATTTCGGGCTGTTACCATCGACGTTGATAATTCCATGCTTCAGTGTTTCTTCAAAAGACTGATAGGTATCCTTCAAGGTATTTTCTAGTCGGTTACTAATAAAAAGGATCTTTGATGAAGAATGCTTCACCAGTGCCAACGCTTCAGCTGGAGTCAGGCGAAAATTGATAGGGACAATAACCAGGCCAGCTTTTGAGCATCCGTAAATGATCTCGGGATATTGTATGCAGTTGTCCAGGAAAGCCGCTACCCGGTCCCCTTTGCTGAGACCGAGTGATGACAGATAGTTAGCAACTTTGTTTGCCCGAGAGTTCAGTTCTCTAAAGCTCAGGTTTTGGGACTGGAACTGAATCGCTTTTTTTTCAGGATAGCGACGGGAGAATAATTCAAGACCGTAGTGCATGACTAGCAAGGACATTTGTGCCTCTCTTCATTGTTATTGGAATTTGTCGAAGCCCCTGACCCTTGTCAGTCCTTATTGTGTTGATCTAATTTTCGGGCCTCTGATTTTGTGACCTATGCCCCACCTAGGTTAAACCTAGATGCTGAGCCTGTGGCTTTGTATCGTCGGAAACGACGATTTCTCCGTTCGCCCAAATTCCTCTCCTTATCAATGCTGATTAGCATGTTAGAAGTTTCGTCGCTTTCGACGATCATATGTCTTTAGGTTTCTGCTAGCGTCAAACGATACTAATAATTCGCTCGCAAAATAAATTGTGTTGGGAGGGATCGTGGAAGAATGGAGGGCTGCGATTGACCTCGAGAAACTCTCAAACTGGATGAAAAGTGAGGGTTTCGGGTCAGGTAAGATCGAGAATTCAGAGTTTTTGGGTGGGGGGACGCAGAATGTAGTCCTGAAATTTGAGCGAGACGGTCGACACTTTGTCCTGCGTCGTCCACCAGTCCACCCCCGGAAAAATTCCAATGAGACCATGCGGCGTGAGATGCGCATGCTTGGAGCACTGTCGGGGACTTCAGTTCCACACCCACGCCTGATTCTTGGGTGCCCGGATGAAAGCGTTCTTGGCGTGTCCTTCTACTTGATGGAGCCCGTTGAAGGCTTTACCCCCACTATTGAACTTCCTGAACTGCATGCGGGTGTTCCCTCGGTTCGCTACCAGATGGGACTTAACTTGGTAGAAGGGATAACCGCGCTTGGTTCGGTAGATTACCTGTCTGTGGGGCTTGATGGTTTTGGCAATTTGGACAATTACCTTGGCCGCCAAGTCGAACGCTGGAAGTCCCAGTTGGAGAGCTACCATGACCTGGCCGGTTGGCCAGGGCCAGAAAGAATTCCCGGAGTCAAAAAGGTTGCGGACTGGCTGGAAAAACACGTTCCCGCTTCTTTCGAGCCAGGAATCATCCATGGCGACTATCATCTGGGAAATGTTATGTACCAGTTTGGTGGTCCAGAGCTTGCTGCCATAGTGGACTGGGAATTGACGACTGTTGGTGATCCATTGTTGGACCTGGGTTGGCTCCTGGCTACCTGGCCAGAGGATGGGGTGTCCACGGTCAAAACTCTCACGGTGGACCCCTGGGAGGGCTTTCCTTCCGGCAGCGAGCTCGTTGAACACTACCGTAATCACTCTAAGCGCAGCGTTGAGGCCATTGATTGGTACGCGGTGCTGGCCTGCTACAAGCTCGGTATTATTCTTGAAGGAACGCACGCCCGAGCGTGCGCTGGTAAGGCTACTAAAGAAAGTGGTGATCTGCTGCATGCCAGCACCATTAGCCTTTTCGAGCGAGCTTTAAACTGGATTCGTTAAACATTTCATTCACGGGGTTGCGGTAGGTCCAATCAACCTGGGCTAGCAGCAACTGTACTAAAAACAAAAGAGAGAATGATAATGGATTTTGAACATTCGCATAAAGTGCAGGAATTGATGGCTAAACTTGAACTGTTCATGGATGAGCATATTTACCCCTTCGAAAAGGAATACCATGAATGGGTGAACAACCATGAGAATCTTTGGAAATACTGGCCAGGACTGGATGAACTCAAACAGAAGGCAAAGGATCAAGGCTTGTGGAATCTGTTTCTCCCGGAGGAATACGGCGAGTTTAGTCCCGGCCTGACTAACCTGGAATATGCGCCATTGGCAGAGATTATGGGCCGGGTTCCCTGGGCACCTGAGGTTTTCAACTGCTCTGCACCTGATACGGGAAATATGGAAGTGTTGGCCAAGTATGGAACTCCTGAGCAGCAGGAGGCTTGGCTAAAACCGCTGCTGAACGGGGAAATCCGTTCTGCTTACCTGATGACGGAACCGCAAGTAGCTTCTTCTGATGCCACTAATGTTGAAACAGAAATTCGTGCCGATGGTGATGAATACGTTATCAATGGTCGTAAATGGTGGATAACCGGCATCATGGATCCCCGTTGCAAGTTATTGATCCTGATGGGGAAGACGGACCCAGATGAACAGCGACATCGCCAGCAGTCGACAATTATCATTCCTCGTGATACCCCTGGCATTACTATAGTCCGTAATCAGCCGGTTTTTAGCAATCACAATTCGCCTGGCGGTGAAGCAGAGCTTCGGCTTGAGAATGTGCGTGTGCCTAAATCTAATCTCATTCTCGGTGAGGGTTGCGGGTTTGAGATCGCTCAGGGGCGTCTTGGGCCGGGACGAATTCACCATTGTATGCGGTCCATAGGTCAGGCCCAGCGATCTTTAGAGATCATGGCGCGGCGTGTAGAAAGTCGTGTTGCCTTCGGCCAGAAGTTGTCCAGTCAAAGTAGTATCCGGCAGGATATTGCGAAGTCATTCTGCGATATTGAGCAGGCACGCCTGCTTACGCTTAAGGCAGCGTCCCATATGGATAAGTACGGGAATGTTGCGGCCCGCGACCTGATTGCTGCAATCAAGATCGTGGCCCCGCAGATGGCCCAGACGGTAGCTGACCGTGCAATACAAGCCCATGGTGGCATGGGCGTAAGTGACGACACTCCAATTGCACACTTCCTTACCATAAACAGGTACTTGCGCCTCGCCGATGGCCCTGATGAGGTTCATATGTCTCAATTGGCGAAGCTCAAGATCAAGGAATATAGTCAGTCGAGCTAAAGCAGCAAAGAGCTCAGGAGTGACCTTGTGGAAAAACCCTCAACTTACAAGGTCACTCTTATTGGCTTCAGCATAGCGATTGATAAGTTCCTGCTAGCCTCCTCTTTGACGAAGGACTTTTTTGTCTAGTTTTCCGTAGGCCGTTACCGGAAGGCTGTCCACCAGGTGAATGGCCTTGGGGACCTTGTATTTCGATAGGGTTGCCTTGCAGTGAGCCAGCAGCTCGGCTGTATCCGGTGATGCGCCGGGCTGGGGTACCACAAAGGCAGTTACCGCCTCACCCCAATCCGGATCTGGCAGTCCAACCACAGCCACCTGGGCGACACCCTCGCAGGGCTGTAGCGCGTTCTCCACTTCGGAGGTGTACACATTCATGCCGCCACTGATGATCATGTCATTTTTGCGGTCGAGCAGATAAAGATACCCATCGCCGTCCAGCCGTCCGATGTCCCCGGTATGCACCCAGCCGTCCACCAGCGTGGAAGCGGTTTTCTCCGGCAACCGATGATACCCCAGCATGTTATAGGGGGTGAGGGTTGTGACTTCGCCGCTTGCGCCCTCGGGAACGTCATTGCCCTGGTCATCAACGATCCGCACCCTCGACATGGTCGCCGGCTGGCCGCAGCTGAGCAGTCGTTCGGGGTTTCCGGGGTCGTGGTCTTCCCGGCGCAGCCGGGTGATGAAATTGGGCGCCTCCGTCTGGCCATAGAGTTGCATGAATACAGGGCCGAAGGTGGCCAGGCCCTGTTGCAGCCGGTCCACGGTAATGGGCGCGGCGCCGTACAGCATGGTTCTCAGAGCACTCAGGTCTGGTGCCGGTCCGGACTGCTCATCGAGCCAGTCCAGCAACCGGTAGATCATGGTGGGCACCATGAAGGTGAGGGTTACCCGGTCGTTGCTGATCCGGCGGATCACCGTCGCCGGGTCGAATCCGGGTTCGATAAAATGGGTAGCCCCCTTGAGCAGCCCCGTCAGCAGGATCATACCGGCGGCGTGGGGCAGCGGGGAGGTCAGCAACAAGCGCTCATCGTCCTGCAGGCCCAGTTCCGTCAGGTGAGAAAACAGGTTCAGGTACATGTTCTGCTGACTGTGCATGACGCCCTTGGGTTTGCCGGTGGTGCCACCGGTATAGCCAATAAAGGCGAGCTGGTCCGGAGTGATGTCTACCTGGGTGTATTCCGGGCGTGCGCCGGCGAGGAAGCCTCGCCAGGGGAGCATTCCATTCGGGCACGGTGCGCTGTCGCCGACGACAATAACGGTTTCCAGGTCTGGCAGTTGCGAGCGTTTTGCTTCCAGCAGCGACACCCGGCGCGCATCCACAATGGCTACCCGCACGCCAGCGTCTGCCAGTATGTAGAGGACCTCATCATCGCTGAGCATATCGTTCAGGGGAACCTTGATGGCTCCAGCCTGGATCACGCCCTGATCAGCAATGGCAAATTCCAGGCAGTTGGCCATGGCAATGGCTACCGGTGTGCCGGGGCGAACACCAAGGTCAATCAGGCCATTGCCGGCGCGAACTGACTGTTCCAACAAGTCCCCGTAGGTGAGCCTCTCCCCGTTCATGGTCAGGGCGCAGCGACTACCGAAACGGCTCAGGGCGCCGGTGTAAAGGGATTTGAGCGTGAGCAAGTCTGAAGGCATGGCGGAGGGCATCATGGCGTGACAGGAATCCTTTTATTGTTGTTGATTTTCACCTTAACGGGCGCCGTTTGCCCGAGCATCGTCGGATCGGACGATGCTCTGCCTTGAAACGCTGATTAACGTGGATCGTTATACCCACGACCCATCATGGCAGGAGAAAACAACAATGAACGATCTCGATTACACCGGGAAGACAGTACTGGTAGTGGGCGGCTCCAGCGGCATCGGCAACGGCATCGCCCAGGCCTTTCGTGCCCGGGGCGCGGAAGTACACGTTTGGGGCACGCGGGCGTCGGCGGACGATTATGACGCGGCTGAAGGTTCGGATCTTGGCGGTCTGCACTATACCCAGGTCGATGTGGGCGATATGGATGCGATTGAACGTGTCCAGCCTGCCTTCGACAAACTCGATGTGCTGATCCTGTGTCAGGGCGTGGTGGTCTACAAGCGCGGCGAGTTCGAGCGTGCCGGGTGGGACCATGTCATCAACGTAAACCTCAACAGCCTGCGGGCCTGTGCCATGAAGTTCCATGACCAGCTAGCCGAAAGCCAGGGTTCGCTGATCATTGTGAGTTCCACGGCGGCGTTCCACTCCACCAAGGGTAACCCGGCCTACAACGCCTCCAAGGCAGGGGCGGTGGCACTGGTGCGTACCCTTGGCGAGGCCTGGGCACCGGAGGGTATCGCGGTAAACGGCATTGCGCCCGGGTTTGTCGCCACCAAGATGACGAAAGTGACCACCGACAACCCGAAACGAAAGCAGATGGCCGAGGCAGCCATTCCGGTAGGGCGGATGGGCGAGCCCACGAAATGGCGGGACCTGCCTTGTTCCTGGCCTCACCGCTGGCTTCCTACATGCGGGGGCAGACGCTGATTGTGGATGGGGGGCTCACACTTTCCTGACGAAGGTTTTTGCCACGGAATCCTTGGCCCTTCGACAGGCTCAGGGCGGACGGATAAATACAAAGAGGTTTTTAGCCACGAAAAACACGAAAAACACGAAAAAAAAGTGACGATCTAGACCTTATCAATCACTTAATTTTCGTGGATTTCTTGGCGAGGCAGCTTTCCCTTAATTGTCCCGTTCGCCCTGAGCCTGTCGAAGGGCGATAAACTCCGCAGCAAATTCAGGCATTACGAGCCATCAGGCCACCATCCACCGGAATCACTGCCCCTGTAAGGTATGAAGACGCGGGCAGGCAAAGGCTGACCGTAATGTGGGCGACTTCCTCCGGGGTGCCATAGCGTCTCAGCGCCGTGCGCCGTTTCGCGAAGATGACCTTGTGTTCCGGTGGCACGAATTCGGTCATTGCGGTGTCGATGGGCCCCGGGCAGATGCAGTTAACGGTAATGCCTTCCGGGCCCAGTTCCACGGCAAGGGCCCGGGTCAGTCCGGTAACACCGGCCTTGGCTGCTGCATAGGGGCTATTCTCTGCCGTGGCTCCCAGGGCCTCGGTGGATGCAATGTTTACGATACGTGGGTGGGATGACTGCCGCAGGGCGGGCAGGGCGGCCCGGACCAGTTGCTGCTGGGCGGTTAGCAGCACGGACAGGCAACGGCCCCAGACCGTGTCGTATTGGTCGTCGTCGATCGCTGCAAAACCCGAAATCCCGGCGTTGTTGACCAGGATATCGAGCCCGCCGAAAGTATCTGCTACGTCATTAACAACGCTGCGAATGGCTTCGGGGTCGCCGACATCCAGGTGCCAGGCCTGGGCCTGACAGCCGGCACTGGTTAGCTGCTCCGCCACCGACCGGGCGCCATCGGAGTCGTAATCCGTTACGGCTACCCGGGCACCCTCACTGGCAAAAACCGCCGCCGTCGCTCGTCCCATGCCGCTGGCCGCGCCGGTTACCAGTACGCGGCTGCCTTTGAGGGAGCGGCTCAGCTCAGTGATTCCGGTCATGGCTCACTCCTCTCCTTTCAGCCCGAATTTTTCCCGGGCGCGGCGGGTCTGTTCCGATTTCAGGTAATCCGGGAACGGACCCTTGGCCGGTTGTACTTCTTTGAGTACTTCCCGAGCGACCGTGACCTTGTGTACCTCGGTGGGACCATCGGCGAGGCCGACGTGGAAGGAGTTGATGATCCACTCCGCGAAGGGCATGTCGTGTGAAATGCCCAGAGAGCCATGGATCTGCAGGGCGCGGGCGGCAATGTCATTGAGGATGCGGGGCATGACGGTTTTGACCGCCGCGATGTTCTTGCGGGTGGCCTTGTAGTCATGTCCCTGGTCCAGCAGCCAGGCGGTTTCCAGGATCAGCAGGCGGAACTGACGCAGCTCCACCCAGGAATCGGCAATTTTCTCCTGTACCATCTGTTTCTTTGCCAGCTGCTCACCCTTGGTGAAGCGGGATACCGCCCGTTCACACATCATGTCGAAGGCCCGGGTGGCCTGGGCCAGTGTGCGCATGGCGTGGTGCATGCGGCCGCCACCCAGGCGAACCTGTGCCACGACAAAGGCGTCACCCTGTTCCCCCAGCATGTTCTCGGCCGGTACCCGCACATTGGTCCAGCGCAGGTGGGCGTGGGTGTCCTCCGGCTCGCCATAGAAACCGTAGTTGCGAACAATCTCGATGCCAGGGGTGTCCGCCGGCACGATGAACATGGACATGCGCCGGTAGGGCGATGCGTCCGGGTCGGTGACCGCCATGATGATGAAAAAGCTGGCGAAACGGGCATTGGAGGCAAACCACTTCTCGCCGTTGATCACCCATTCGTCGCCTTCCCGGACCGCCGAGGCTTCCAGCACCAGGGGATCCGCACCGCCCTGGGGCTCGGTCATGGTAAAGCAGGAAACAATCTCGTTATCCAGCAGCGGGTCGAGGAACCGTTTTTTCTGCTCCGGGGTGCCGTAATGGGCGAGGATTTCGGCGTTGCCGGTGTCGGGGGCCTGAGAGCCAAATACGATCGGACCGAAGCGGGATCGGCCGAATTTTTCGTTCATCAGGGCCAGTTTGAGCTGGCCGTAGCCCTTGCCGCCCAGCTCCGGTCCCAGGTGGCAGGCCCACAGGCCTCGCTCCTGCACCTGCTTCTGCAGCGGTCTTACCAGGCGCTGGAACTCCGGGTCATGGATGTTCCACTGGCTACCCAGTACATGGTCCAGGGGTTCCACTTCGTTACGGACGAACTGGTCGATCCAGTCCAGTTCCTGCTGGAAATCCGGGTCTGTCTCAAAGCTCCACATGGCGTGCCTCGCTCCGTGGCCCCGTCCGTTAAAGGTTTGCCGGATGGGGCTCGGTTATTGGGAAGGTAGACGGTGTCTGACCCAGGGGTCAGAATTTCGGATCCCGCTTCTCGAGGAAGGCGCGAACACCTTCCTGGAAGGTCGGGCTGTCGATCAGTTCCTGCTGGCGCTCTGCTTCATAGGACAATTGTTCGGCAAGGGTGGCCGTGTCAGCCCGGTCGAACGCTTCCCGCAGTTCCGGCGCCGCATGGTTTGGTCCGGCCGCCAGCCGGCGTGCGGTCGCAACCGCCTCACTTTGGAGGTCTTCATCCGCCACGCACTTCCAGATCAGACCCTCGCGGACTGCATCTTCGCCGTACATGCGTTCACCCAGCAGGCTGACGGCCATGGCCTTCGCTCGACCGATCAGCCGCGGCAGGATCCAGGTGGCACCGAGGTCCGGCAGGATGCCCAGCTTGGGAATGAAGGGGAACAGGAAGTAGGCAGACTTGCCCGCCAAAACCACATCCCCGGCCAGGGCAATGCTGGCACCGGCACCGGCTGCGGCGCCATTGACGGCGGAGACCACTGGGAAGGGCAGCTCCCGCAGTTTAAGGGCCATCGGATTGGACAGTTCTTCCATCAGGTTTTTCACCTGGGTGCCCAGGCTGGGTCCGTCCGAGTCCGGGCTCATGGAACCCAGGTCGGCGCCGGAGCAGAACGCCTTGCCGGTGCCGGTGATGACCAGGGCCTTGATGTCGGAATTCCCGGCAATCTCGTCCAGGGCGGCCATCACCTCCTGCTGCAGTGGCACTGACATGGCGTTCATGGTCTTGGGCTGGTCCAGGGTCAGGGTGGCAATGCCATCCTCAATGGCCAGGTGGATGCGTTCGTAGCTCATGGCCGGATCTCCTGTCAGTTACCCGCCGGGAATTCGTCGTAGAAGCTGCCACCGGTTTCGGCCAGCTTGCGGATGGTGGCCGTGGGCTCGTACTGGGTGCCCAGGTGACGGTATTGCTCACACTGTTCCAGGATGGCCTTTGCGCCCAGGCTGTCGGCGTAGCGGATGGCGCCGCCCTTGTCCCGGGGGAAGCCCACGCCCATCAGCAGGGCGGTGTCCAGTTCCTCGGCGGAGTTGACCACCTTGTCTTCCAGGCAGTGCACCGCTTCGGTGATCATCGCCAGCATCATGCGTTGCTGGATTTCCTCGACGCTGACGTCTTTCTGGCCATTGGGCTGGATCGCCTTCAGCAATTCATGGACCTCGGCGCTGGAATGCTTCTGGGGCCGGCCGCTGTCGTCCGGCGTGTATTCGTAGAACCCCTTGCCGTTCTTCTGGCCGAGGCGATCCTTTGACTTCATCAGGCGGAAAGCGTCGTTCTCGATGTGGGGCATGCGCTCGGGGTAGCCGGCGGAAATAACGTCAGAGACGTGGCTGCCGGTGTCGATGCCGATCACGTCTTCCAGGTAGGCCGGGCCCATGGGCCAGCCGAAGGCCTCCATGGATTTGTCCACGTGCTCGAAGTCGGCGCCTTCTTCAATCAGCTGCAGGAAGGCACGGGTGTAGGCGGTGAGGATACGGTTCACCAGGAAGCCAGGGCAGTCCTGTACCACGATCGGTGTCTTGCCCATTTTCAGGGCCCAGGTGACGGCGGTGGAGACGGACTCATCCGAGGTGCGTGTGCCCTGGATGATTTCCACCAGGGGCATGACGGGCACCGGGTTGAAGAAGTGCATGCCCACAAAGCGCTCCGGGTGCTTCATGTGCTGGCCAATATCATCGATGCGCAGGCTGGAGGTGTTGGTGGCAATCAGGGTGTCCTTACGAACCACCGCTTCCAGCTGGTCCAGTACCTTGTGCTTGAGGCCGAGGTTTTCCACCACCGCTTCGATGACGCCATCAACCTTGTCGAAGCCCTCGTACTCCAGGGTTGGCTCGATAGTGGCCAGCACCTGGTTGGCCTGTTCCTGCGTCATCTGCTCTTTCTTGACCAGCCGATTCACCTGGCTGGTGGCTGTCTTCATGCCCAGGTCCAGCTGCTCCTGGGCGATATCCTTCATGATCACCGGTACGCCGTGAGCGGCGCTGGTGATGGTGATACCACCACCCATGATGCCGGCGCCGAGTACCGCTGCCTGCTTCACCGGGCGAGCTTTGTCACCGTGTTCCTTGAAAACCTGTTTGAGTTCGGCGGAAAGTCCGGACATGTGTTTGCCTCCTGTTGTCTGAAGTCTATTGGAACAAATAACGTGGCGGGGCCCTGCTGTCGTCGTCCGAACCGACGAAGCAGGGGCGCTGCTGGACAGGGCTGTTGGCTCAGATACCCCGGAAGCTGGCGAAGTCTTCCAGGGCGGCACGGCGGGTGCGGAGCTCGTTGACCGGGTCTTCCTCATCCATGTAGCCGATGGACATACCGGTGAACAGCATGAGGTCGTCTGGGGGATTCAGGAAATCCTGTAACGACCTGTGATAGAGGCTCCAGCACTCCTGGGCGCAGGAGTCCAGGCCTTCCTCGCGAAGCAGTAGCATCACCGTCTGCAGGAACATGCCCAGGTCGGACCACTGGGGCGGGCCCATCTGCCGATCCACGTAGCAGAACAGGGCCAGAGGCGCGTTGAAGAACTGATAGTTCCTGGCAAACCAGCCCATACGGCCGGCCTTGTCATCCCGGGGAATGCCCAGCAAGCCGTACATGTCTTCCCCGACCTGGAAACGGTAATCCCGGTAAGGGGACTTGAGGCTCGGCGGATAGACACTGTATTCCGGGTCTTCCCCGGTAGGTGCCTCTTTTACCCGTGTGGCCATGATCTCCTTGAATGCCCTGAGGTCATCGCCACCAACGACATACAGTTGCCAGGGCTGCAGGTTGCCGCCCGAAGGTGAGCGCGCGGCCTTTTCCAGCACTCGCCGGATGACGGCGCCGTCCACCGGCTGGTCGGTGAAGCCGCGCACCGACATGCGTGTGTCGACGGCTTCGGAAACGGTACTGGCCTTGCTTCTCATGGGACATCTCCCTGCTGGTCTTGTTGTCTGGAAAACGGGTTATTGCCACTCATCTTGGCGTTCAGGTAAACCGCTGGCAATCGTCGCTTACGACGAAGTAGCTTGCGATGCCGGCGTGGAAAATGGATCCTAGAAGGTTCATCACTTGCAGGAAAATCGTCTCACCATGAATGCAGAATCCCCATCCGGCGCCGTCTTTCGCGGTGCCCTGACACCCCGCTACACCGACCAGGATACCTGGCGCCACGTTAATAACTCCCGCGCCTACCAGCTGCACATCGAGGCCCGGATGCAGGCCCTGGTTAACCGCTTTGGCCCCGACGCGTGGTTCTCCGACGCCGAGCGCCTGCGTCCATTGCGGGCCATCACCCAGTTCCGGGAAATGAGCTTTTACGGCAGCGATATCCATTTCGTGGTCACCCTCATGGGCGCCAGTCACGACCAGGTACAGCTGCGCACCGAGCTGCACCAGAATGACCAGCTCGTAGGCATTCAGGATGCCTGGCTGGGCGCTTTCCTGAACCATGAGCGGGTGGCTTTGCCGCAGGCTATGTTCAGCAGCTTCCGGAATGATGTGGATGCCGATCCGGCGGCCATGCCGGATGACGGCTACCGCCAGTTTGCCGAAGATTTCGCACACTTCCCGGTCCACCGGGAACTGACGCCCCGCTATGCCGACATGGACGCGGACAGCCAGCGCAGCGAGGCCGCCCTTGCGCGCTACATGGAGCAGGCGCGTTTCGGCACCCTGCAGAACGTGGATATCGGCAACCTGGGCCTGCTGATTGCTGCCATGGACATTACCTACCTCCATTTCCGTCCCAGTTCGACCCCCGTGGAACTGGTAACCGGTGTCAGTCATATCGGAAACACCTCCTTCCACCTGACCGGCGGTGCAAAGAGTCGCCACGGCGTCCATGCCATTGCCAACAGCGTTATGGTCGTTGTGGACCTGGACACCAACCGGCCTGCACCCATCACCGATAACATCCGGACACAGCTGGAAAAACTTCGCCTGTAACCACTCATCACCATCGTCGGACCCCAGCTGAAAACCACGAACAGTTCGTCGGTTTCGACGATGGTGACCCCCTGTGCGGCTACCTACACTGATCTCCACACTACGTTGCCCCGATATCGGTACAACAATAAAAAAGATCAGGAGATCCACATGTTTTCACGCAAATCCCTGCTTTCCCTCGGCGGCCTGTCCGCATCCGTTCTCACCGCTGCAATGCTCGCCGCGCCTGCCCAGGCCCGTACCCTGTCCTACGCGTCGGTCTATCCGGCCGGGTCGGAAGCTGACAAGGCTGTCCACGAGTGGGCAGACAAACTGGAGGAATACTCCGGTGGTGACCTCAAGGCCAAGGTGTTCGCCATGTCACTGCTGAGCGCCTCCGAAGTATCCGCGGGTGTGCGGGATGGTATGGCGGATGTGGGCTACCTGCTGACCGTGTACTTCCCGGCCCAGTTCCCCCATATCAACCTGCTTAATGAGTCCGCCATGCAGGTCAACCTGAAAGACCGTGACCGGCTCAACGGGCTGGGCACCTACGCGTTTGAAGGCGCCATCACCGAGTTCATTTTCTTCAAGTGCCCGGAGTGTCTGCAGGAACTGGCGGAACAGAACCATGTGTATACCGGCAACGTAGCCAGTAGTGGCTATGGCATGATCTGTAATGAACCGGTGGTTAACCCGGAAGATATGGAAGGCCTGCGGATGCGGGTTGCAGGGTCGCACTGGTCCCGCTGGGTATCGGAGTTTGACGGTTCCTCGGTGTCCATGACTATCAGCGAAATTCGTGAGGGTCTCAGCCAGGGCGTACTGGATTGCACCATCTCCTCGCTGCCGGAAATCACCAACCTGAACCTGACCGAAGTCGTTACAGATGTCACCGTAGATCTGCCGGGCGGTATCTATGCCGGCTCCAGTGGCGCCAGTGTCAACAAGGACGTCTGGGCGTCACTGTCCGAGGACCAGCGCAGTGCCATGCTCAAGGCCGGTGCCTATCTGACCGCCATCACGCCATGGCGTTATGAGCAGACCCAGGATGAGGCCCTCGAGGCTGTGCGCCAGAACGGTGGCAACATCCACAACGCGTCGAAGGAGTTCCACGAGGCGACAGAAGCCTTCGTCAAGAAGGATCTCGAGACGATCGTCGAGTATTACAAGGAGCGTCACGGTGTAGAGCGTGGCGGCGAGATGCTGGATGAGTTCGCGGTCCTGCTGGACAAGTGGGTTGACCTGGTTCAGGGCGTCGAAAGCGCTGATGAACTGGCCGAGATCTACTACGACGAAATCTTCGCCAAGGTGGATGTGTCAAAGCACGGGCTCTGAGCAATACCCGACATCCGTTATCAACCGGGTCGCCACGCGACCCGGGTTATTGAATACCCAATGTGATCCGGGGGAACAATGGCAGGTCCACTGACAGGTAAACGCGTTATAGAAATGGTCGGGTTGGGCCCGGCTCCCTTCTGCGGAATGATGCTGGCGGACATGGGAGCGGAGGTGATCCGCATTGACCGTCCCGGTGCTGGCAAGGATGGTGCCTGGAAATACGACATCCTCTCCCGCAACCGCACCACCATCTGCATTGACCTTAAAAAGCAGGAAGGCGTAGAGGCCGTCCTGAAGCTGGTGGAGAAGGCGGATGCGCTCATCGAGGGCTTCCGGCCCGGCGTGATGGAGAAGATCGGGCTGGGCCCTGACCAATGCCTGGCACGCAACCCGGCGCTGGTTTTCGGTCGGATGACCGGCTGGGGGCAACACGGTCCGCTGTCCCATGCCGCTGGCCACGATATGAATTACATCGCCATCAGCGGCGCCTTGCACGCTATCGGCCGCGCGGATGAGCCACCGGTGGTTCCCCTGAACCTGGTGGGTGATTTTGGCGGGGGCGGTATGCTGCTGACGGTAGGGGTCCTTGCGGCCATGCTGGAAGCCGCCGGTTCCGGCAAGGGCCAGGTAATCGATGCTGCCATGACCGATGGTGCCGCGCTGCTGTCTTCCATGATGTACGGCTTCAAGGCCGCCGGGCAGTGGAGCAATAACCGGGGTGAGAACCTACTCGATGGTGGCGCCCACTTCTACGATGTCTACACCTGCGCCGACGGTAAGTACGTGGCGGTCGGGGCGATCGAGCCGAAGTTCTATGCTGAACTGCTCGAACGCTGCGGTCTGGAACAGCAGGCCTTCGAGCCCCAGATGGACCCTCGTCGCTGGCCCATGCTCAAACTCAAGCTGGCGGATGTGTTCCGGACCCGTACCAGGGATGAATGGTGCGAGATCCTGGAGGGCACCGACGCCTGCTTTGCGCCGGTACTGGACTGGGACGAAGCGCCCCTGCACCCCCACAACAAGGCCAGGAATACCTTCGTGGAGTCCGGAGGCTACACCCAGCCGGCGCCCGCGCCCCGTTTCAGCAGAACACCTTCGGATACGCCTGCCGCACCCACTGCGCCGGTGGAGAATCCCGCGGATGTGCTTTCCAGTTGGGGCCTTCCGGATGACCTGATCCGCGCCCTTTAAACCGATTGATGAACCGAGGACTGAATTATGTCGATTGATCTGACGCCGAGCTGGCAAGACGAAGAGCTGTCCATGTTCCGTGACAGCGTGAGTCGCTTCCTGGAAGCCGAAGTGGCGCCCCATGATGCAGAGGCCCGCAAACAGGGTAACGTGGGCCACGGGCTGTGGCGTAAGGCCGGTGAGATGGGCCTGCTGTGTACGGACATTCCCGAAGAGTTCGGCGGTGCCGGCGGCGACTTCCGTCACGAGGCGGTTGTGGCCGAGGAAATGGGCAAGCGCGCCCTGACCGGTCTCAACCATTCGGTTCACAGCATTGTGGCCCACTATTTCCTCAACCACGGTACCGACGAGCAGAAAGAAAAGTACCTGCCCCGCATGGCCCGTGGCGAGCTGGTGGGCGCCATCGCCATGACTGAGCCGGGCACCGGGTCGGACTTGCAGGGTGTGCGCACCCACGCCAAGAAGGACGGCGATCACTATGTGATCAACGGATCAAAGACCTTTATTTCCAACGGTTTCCTGGCCGGCGTGGTACTGGTTGTGGTCAAGACGGACACCAGCCAGGGCGCCAAGGGCATGTCCATCATGATCGTGGAGACCGAGAACCAGCCGGGCTACAAGGTGGGTCGCGTACTGGACAAGATTGGTCTGAAGGCTCAGGACACCTCCGAGCTGTTCTTCGAGGACGTCCGTGTCCACGAAAGCCAGTTGCTCGGCGGCGTAGAAGGCCGTGGTTTCTTCCAGCTGATGGGTGACCTGCCCTATGAGCGTCTGTTCATCGGCGTTGGTGCTCAAGCTGCGATGGAAGGTGCCTACCACGCCACCCTGGACTATGTGCGTGAGCGTACCGCTTTCGGTCAGCCCATCGCTGAGTTCCAGAATACCAAGTTCAAGCTGGCGGAGATTGCCACCACCATTAAGGTGGGGCGTGCGTTTGTGGATGAGTGTGTGCGGGACATGCTGGAAGGCAAGCTGGACACCACCAAGGCGTCCATGGCCAAGCTCTGGGGCAGTGAGAACCAGTGCCGGGTGATTGATGAGTGCCTGCAGCTGTTTGGTGGCTACGGCTACATGAATGAGTACATGATCGGTCGGATGTATACCGATGCCCGTATTCAGCGGATTTACGGTGGTACCAACGAAATCATGAAAGAGGTGATTTCCCGGTCTCTCTGAAGCTTGCTTTGCTGGGTTCAGCTCCCAGACTGGAAAGCTTGGGGGCTGGCTCCGGGGTGGTGGTCCTTTCGCCGCTGCAATTCACGGCCCATCCATGGGCCGACCTTGCACCGCGCCATCCCTGGCGCTGCTCTGCAAGGACCACCACCCCGGATCCGTCAGACTGAGTTGCTGATCGCATTATTGATTGGGCTCGTGTCTGTAAGGGACGAAACTACCGAGGGAAGTCTGGTTTTGTTTAAGCGTTTCCCCGCCAAGGTCTGACGGAGGTGTGGTGGGGGGTGTTTCCGCAGCAGCGCCAGGGATGGCGCGGTGCAAGGTCGGTCCAGGACGGACCGTGAATTGCAGCGGAGGAAACACCCCCCCCCCCACCATGCCTCCAGCCCCCGGGGCCCAAACAAACCGCCACCCCAGAAATTCGATAGAAATACGCCCTTAGTGCGAAACCTCAGACAATACCGAGACGCCGCGCAATAGCCACAGCCTGGGTCCGGCTACTGGCATTCAGCTTGGAGTTAATATTCCTCAGATGGGTCCGCACAGTACTGTCAGAGACAAAAAGCTTCTCCGCCATGGCACTGTTGGAATACCCCTCCGACAATAACTGCAGAACCCGGATTTCCTTGCGGGTGAGGGGGTCCAGCAGAGTGTTTTCAGGCTCGGAGGAAGGGGCCTGCTCCTGGATTTCCGGGCCGAAGGCATCCAGCAGTGACTGGATATAGCCAGCCAGGATCGGATCTGTGCGTTCCCCCTGTTCCTTCAGGCTCTGCGAATAGAGCAGCACGAGTGTACCCGCTGCCGCCCCCTCATCGACGATCAGTCGCAGGTAGCCCTCCGAAGACGCCACGTGCAGGACGTCCGCCATAACCTCCAGTGCGTCTCGCAAGCGGGCGCACCGGTGCAGTGCGATGGCCTTGAGCAGTTTCAGTTTCAGGGCCCGGCGAAAGCGCTGTTCGTCATTGGCGTAGGTCAGTTCCCGCTCCAGTTCGGCCAGTGCCTTGTCCGGATCACCATTGGCGATTTCCATCCGGATCTCGGCCAGCTCCCGGTACTCCAGGTCATTAGCCGGTAGCCGCAGGGTCTGGACCCGTTGCCAGAGATCCTTGTCTCCGGCCCGCTCCAGCTCCTGGCGGGCCGCGTCATAACGCTGTTGCAGTAGAAGTAGGCGGGAGCGTTCAAGCCGTGTTGTTGCGACTACGCGGCTCAGGTTGCGAATGTGGCCCAGGTGTTCCAGTTCGGTCAGGATGCGGAATGCCTGGTCAATTTCACCCTTGGAGAAGGCGATTCGTGCCAGCATGATATCGCTCAGCAGCATATGGTCCGGCAGGCCCACGTCCCGGGCCAGGGGGCCGTAGACGTGCAGCAGGCGGGCGGCCAGGTCCAGCTGGTTCTGTTCGTATATGGCACCGGCATGGAGCACGCCAGCCCAGGCGTTGCCGTTGGCCTGGCTGAAGGATGAGGCCTGGCGGGTGGCGCCTACGGCCAGGCGGAAGCGGGCGGCAGCCTGGCGCTGGCGCCCTTCCTGCATATCGATGATGCCTTCCACGGTTTCCGAATACATCACATTGAACGAGCTGGCATAGGTGCCCTGGGCATCCCGGGCACCGTCCAGAAGCTGCCTGGCCTTGTTGTAAAGGCCCATGACCGAGTAGCTGCTTGCCATGGAGTTGATCAGCGCCATGTCGGCAAAGGGCTGACAGGTCGGCAACTCTGGCAGGCCGCGCTCACCGATTTCGATGGCCTCTTCCTGGCGGTCCATCATGGACAGGGTCAGCGGCCTTATCGCCAGGACATGGGGGCGGATATGCGGGTTGGTGGACTGCTCCAGCCCGGTTTCCTCAAGCATCTCCAGGGCTTCCGTCGGG
The DNA here is from genome assembly GCF_026013985.1 of Marinobacter sp. AN1. Classification (NCBI taxonomy): domain Bacteria; kingdom Pseudomonadati; phylum Pseudomonadota; class Gammaproteobacteria; order Pseudomonadales; family Marinobacteraceae; genus Marinobacter; species Marinobacter sp. AN1. Next base: position 316,933 of record NZ_CP110342.1, read on the forward strand.
CCGCGCGTAAAGCACAGGGCCCATACCCAGGTCATCTGAAGTTCTTCATCCTGTTTCAGCTGTTCTGGCGGAATGGTGCTGAACCACTTTGACAGCAGCCGCATGCGACCCTGGGATAGCAGGTTTGACGCATGGATTCGCAACAGACCCAGGGCCCGGTCGTAATCGCCGCCTTCCAGGGCATGGTCAATCGCTGGTACCGGCCGGTTCTCGTTCTCGTACCACTGGGATGCAGCGCGATGCAGGGTGGGAATTTCTTCCGGGTGCTCGGCATTCAGCTGGGCCTTGAGGAATTCCGCAAACAGGCTGTGGTATCGATAGGTGTTTTCTTCGTTATCCAGTGGCGTCAGGAAGGTATGGCTGCTTGCCAGGTGTGACAGCATGGCCTCGGCGTCGGTCCCCGGCAGCAGGGCCTGGCAGATGGATGCGTTCAGGTGGCGCAGTATGCTGGTTCGCAGCAGGAAGTCTCGCACTGCCGGCGGTTGCAGGGCCAGTACGTCATAGGCCAGGTAGTCAGAGATGGTCTGGTCGGCGCCGGAGAAGCGTTCTATGAACGCCTCGGGGGAGTCGTGGCTCTCAAGCGCCAGAGAGGCCAGCCACAGGGCGGTCACCCAGCCTTCAGTGCGGTCATGGATGCGGATCAGGTCTTCCTGGGTCAGTGCCAGGTGCCTGCGGGAAATCAGGAAATCGGTGGTTTCCTCCACAGTGAACCGCAACTGGCGGGCGTCGATCTCCAGGAGTTGGCCCCGGGCCCGCAACCGTCCAAGGCCCAGCTCCGGTAAATTGCGGGTACCGATGACGAACTGGCCACGTCTGGGTAGGTGTTCAACGATCTCCCGTATCAGGCCCAGAACCGCGGTATCCTGCACCCGTTCAAAGTCATCCAGAAAGAGCGCGAAAGCGGACTGGTGTTCTGACAGTCGCGCCACGATATCCAGCGCAGCATCACCGGTAGAGGTAAAGGTGCGGTCTTCGGGAGACCCGGTGTCCTTGCCATCTTCGGTCAGTCTCGAGACGGCGGCATTGAGGTACCACAGGAAACGGGATACGTCGTTGTCGGCATCATCAAGGGTCAGCCAGGCCGTGACCATGCCCTGCTCTTCCATGCGATTCATGCACTGGCTCATGACGGTGGTCTTGCCAAATCCGGCGGGCGCACGAACGAGTACCAGGCGTGCAGCGGAGGCGCCCAGTATCTTGTCCACCACATCGGTACGGGGCACCTGTACTGCCCGTGATGTTGGCGGGTTGAGTTTGCTGGTCATCAGGACCCGATTGGGGGAAGCGGCTGCCATCGGCTATTTGTCCTTATTCTGGGTCGTGGTCGCACTCTGTTGTTGGGAGAATGATATGCGTACCACAGGTCCGACAGTCTATGCCGACTGGCGAGTGCCCCGCAAGTGCTGAGCAAGGTCAATAATTGCTTGTAAATCAATCCTGTGCAAATGGCATCTTTTTGTGCCCCCGGGTTTCCTCCGGCAATTCGTCGGATACGACGATGCTGGCTCCGGGGGGAGTACCTAATCTGTGCCCAAGGTTCGCGCCCTGCCTCCGGGGCAAAACCAGTGTGTATTCCCTCACATAGCTGAACAAACCAGATATCAGGATAAAAAGGAAACGCTATGAAGCTCGACTCTTCTATCAGTGCGGTGGTAACCGGCGGTGCATCCGGTATTGGTGAGGCCGTGGCCCGCCGGCTGGCGGCATCCGGCGTCAAGGTGGCGATTTTTGACTTCAATGAGGAGCGCGGTGAAGCCATCGCTGCCGAGCTGGGCGGCGTGTTCTGCAAGGTGGATGTGACCTCTGAAGAAGCGGTTGACGCAGGCCTGGAGAAGGCCCGCGCTGCCATCGGCCAGGAGCGTATCCTGGTTAACTGTGCCGGTACCGGTAATGCCCACAAGACAGCCAGCCGCGCCAAGCAGACTGGTGAAATCAAGCACTTTCCCTTGTCTGAGTTCGAGAAGATCATCCAGATCAACCTGATTGGCAGTTTCCGCTGTGCCGCCAAGAGTGCCGCCGGGATGCTGAGCCTTGAGGGAATGGAAGACGGTGAGCGTGGTGTTATCGTCAATATCTCGTCCGTCGCCGCCCAGGATGGCCAGATTGGCCAGGCCGCCTATTCCGCCTCCAAGGCCGGTGTGGTAGGCATGACCCTGCCCATGGCCCGGGATCTGATGAATGAAGGCGTGCGGGTCAACACCATCATGCCGGGACTGATCAACACGCCGCTGATGAACGGCCTGCCGGACAATGTGAAAGAAGCGCTGGCCGCTTCCGTGCCATTCCCCAAGCGGCTGGGTGAACCGGACGAGATCGCCTCCGTTGTAGAGCTGATGGTCACCAACGGCTACTTCAACGGTGAAAGCGTTCGCCTGGACGGCGCCATCCGTATGGCGCCCCGTTAAGACAGTCAGGCTCGCATTTCGTCGCTTTCGACGACGCCGGGGCAGTGTGTGAACGCAAGAATGGCGCCACACGTTCCGGCACAATCCGGCCCAGAGCTGGCCGGACCGTAGCTGAATCAAATGCGCCGCAGGGCGGCCAAAACGAGGATAGTAAAATGGCAGAAGCATATATTGTAGCCGCATCACGTACCGCTGGCGGCCGCCGTGGTGGCCGTCTTTCAGGCTGGCATTCCACCGACCTGGCCGGTCTTGTGCTGAATGACCTGGTGGACCGTGTCGATGCAGACCCCAAGCTGATCGACGACGTTATCATGGGCTGTGTCATGCAGGTTGGCGAGCAGTCCACCAATATTGCCCGTAACGCGGTGCTGGCTTCCAAGTTGCCGGAATCTGTACCTGGCACCTCTGTTGACCGTCAGTGTGGCAGCTCACAGCAGGCCCTTCACTTTGCGGCTCAGGCCGTAATGTCCGGCAGCCAGGACGTTGTGATCGCAGCTGGTGTGGAAAGCATGACCCGTACCCCCATGGGTTCCGCCCTGTTCCTGGCCCAGAAAGCCAACATGGCAGACCATTACATGGGCCCGGCGATCCGCGAGCGTTACCCGGACGTGCCTGAGTTCAGCCAGTTCATGGGCGCCGAAATGATGGCCAAGAAATATGGTTTCAGCCGGGAAGACCTTCACAAGTTCTCCCTGGAAAGCCACAAGCGCGCCATTGCAGCCACTGAAGCCGGAAAGTTCAAGAACGAGATCCTGCCGGTGCAGGTCAATACCGCTGAAGGTGGACTGCAGGATGAAATGCACCTGGTGGACGAGGGCATCCGCTTCGACGCGACCCTGGAAGGCATTGCGTCAGTGAAGCCCATTCAGGAGGGCGGCTTTATCAGTGCTTCCGTGGCCAGCCAGATCTGTGATGGCGCCACCGGCGTCATGGTGGTCAGTGAGAAAGGCCTGAAAGCACTGGGCGTTGAGCCGTTGGCCCGTATCCATCATATGAGCGTGATTGGTCATGACCCCGTAATCATGCTGGAAGCCCCGGTACCTGCTACCCAGGCTGCACTGAAAAAGACAGGCCTGAGCATCAATGACATTGACCTGTTTGAGGTCAACGAGGCCTTTGCTCCTGTGCCCATGGCCTGGCTTCAGGTAACCGGCGCGGATCCGGAGCGTCTTAACGTGAATGGTGGCGCTATCGCGCTGGGTCATCCGCTGGGTGCATCCGGCACCAAGCTGATGACTACACTGGTCAACGCCCTGCACGACCGAGGCGGTCGCTATGGTCTGCAGACCATGTGTGAAGGTGGCGGCATGGCCAACGTGACCATCATCGAGCGGCTCTGACGGTCTGAGGGTGGCTGCTTCGGGCCACCCTCATTTCCTCCGCCCGCAGCCATACAATAACAATCAGCCCCCATGGGCAAGGAGGTTGCACTATGTTTGCAATCGGTCGGTTCCTGTCGAAGATAACCAACGTGATATCCATTATCGGCGGTCTGGCGATCGCACTGATGATGTTCCACATCACCGCTGATGTGGTCGGGCGTTACTTCTTCAACGCGCCCATCCCGGGCACCATCACCATCGTTTCCTACTACTACATGTCCATCGCGGCCTTTATTCCGCTGGCGTTTGCGGAGCAAAAGGATGCGCACATCTCTGTTGAGGTGATTACCGAACACATGCCGGCCTGGCTGCGCCACAACCTGGAGCGCTTCGCCATGCTGTGTTCGCTGGTGGTGTTCAGCTTCCTGGCGGTCCGTACCTTTGGCGAGGCCCAGAAAAAGTACTCAATGGGTGCCTCCATCGTTCAGGGCAACTCGGATATTTCCATCTGGGTGACCTATTACATGTTGCCCCTGGGCGCCGGTCTGATGACGCTGGTGGTGCTGTATAAGCTGATCAACAGCTTCCTGCCCCATGAGAGCGGCCTGGACACGGAACGTGCTGAAGCCGACGAACTCGACCCGGACTGACGAGAGATAACAACAATGAGTGACGTACAGATTGGCCTCACCGGTCTTGGCCTGATTATCTTCCTGATTGCGCTGCGCATTCCTATTGGTGTCACGCTGATTGGCGTGTCCTTCGGTGGCCTGTGGTATCTGATGGGCTTCAATGTGGCCTGGGGCTCCATTGGCATCATTCCCTACCAGTTTGCCGCCAACTGGGTGCTCAGCTCGGTGCCCATGTTCCTCTTGCTGGGCTTTATCTGCTATCACACCCAGCTCACCCAGGGCATGTTCCGGGCAGCGCGGATGTGGCTGTCCGGTATCCCCGGGGGGCTGGCGATTGCGGCTATTTTCGGTTCCGCCGGCTTTGCGGCGGTGTCCGGTTCCTCGGTGGCCTGCTCGGCGGCCATGGGCCGGATCGCAGTGCCGGAGATGGTTAAGTATCGCTATAACCCGGAACTGGCCACCGGTACCGTGGCGGTAGCGGGTACGATCGGGGCGTTGATTCCGCCGTCCATCATCATGATCCTGTACGGCATCATCGCCCAGGAGTCCATCACCGGGCTGTTCCTTGGTGGTATCTCCGCCGGTATCCTCACCGCCATCGGCTATATCGCCGTGGTACTGATACGGGTGAAACTGAACCCGGAACTGGCGCCGGACACCAACGAACATATTCCGTTCGCAGACAAGGTCTGGGCCCTGAAGGACACCTGGCCGGTGATCCTGATCATGATCGGTATCTTCGGGGGCCTGTTTGGCGGTATCTTCACGCCGACCGAGGCCGGTGCCGTGGGTGCCTTCCTGTCGCTGGTGGTGGCTGCCATCAAGCGCAGCCTGACCTGGCAGCGGTTCCGGGATGCCATCCTGGAAACCCTGCTGACCACCAGTGCGCTGATCATCATCGCCGTGGGTGCCAGCCTGCTGACCCGCTTCCTGGCGCTCTCCGGTGCCGGTGACTTCCTGTCCGACTGGATCATCGGCCTGGATGCCGGTGTGGTGATCATCCTGCTGGCCATCGTGCTGATCTACGTGCTGCTGGGCATGTTCCTGGAGCCCATCGGCGCCATGCTGCTGACCCTGCCCATCGTGTTGCCGATCATCGACAACCTGGGCCTGAGCCTGCTGTGGTTCGGTGTGGTGCTGACCAAGCTGCTGGAGATCGGCATGATCACGCCACCGATTGGCATGAACGTGTTCGTCATTAAGAGTGTGGTGGGTAAGCTGGTCACCACGGCGCAGGTGTTCAGAGGGATCTTCTGGTTCCTCATCATGGACCTGTTCGTCCTGTTCCTGCTGATGACCTTCCCGGATATCATTCTGTTCCTGCCGGGACTTGGGTAGTCGCTGATTAGCTAGCCCTGTAATGTGAAAAACGAAGGCCAGGCCGGGATATCCGGTCTGGCTTTTTGCTTTAGCGCAAGAGGCCCGTCTGCAGAGTTCGGGCTCCGGGGTGGGGGTGGTCTTTCAGAGCAGGGGCAGGGAAGCCCCGGAAGCGTTGGGGTGGCAGGACGCCCCTCCGACGCGGCGGCGAAAGACCACCCCCGGCGCGGAGCTTCATCCCAAGCCTGAGGGCCTGGTGTTATCGACCAACAAATTCGCTAATCAAATTGTAGGTATCCGAACAGGTCTCAGGCACAAGGTCTTCAAGGTTAAGGTAGGCATGGATCATGTCGGCGTAGTCTTTTAGCTGACACGCCACACCGGCACCCTCGAGCTTGCGGGCATAGGCCACACCTTCATCGTGCAGGGGGCAGTAGCCGGCGGTGATGACCAGTGTGGCAGGCATGCCGTCAGGTACCGGCATATGCAGCGGCGAGGCCGCCCTGCGGTCTTCGCCATCGGCAAAGTAATGGTCGAAGTACCAGCGAATACGGGGTTCCTCCAGCAGGTAACCGTCACCATGCCCGGTAATGGATGGGTGGTCCATGGTGTAGTCCAGGCTCGGATAGATGAGTACCTGATGGGAGAGGTTCAGCTCCGTGTTGCCTGCCAGTTGCCGGCTGACGGTGGCCGCATAGGTGGCCCCACCGGAATCGCCGGCAAGTACCAGCCGCCGCTCGAAGGGAACTTGCGCCTGTTCCAGGAACGCCCATACCTGACGGGTAACATTGAGGCAGTCAGTAAGTCCGCCCGGATAAGGCGTTTCCGGCGCGAGCCGGTAATCCACCGAAAGCACCAGCATGCCCGTGGCCTCGGCCAGCTTCCGGGCTATGGGGTCGTAGACAGCGACGCTGCCTGCCATATGGCCGCCACCATGGAAGAACACCATAACGGGCCTGGCGGTATCCGGTTGGGGGTGATAGAGCCGCACCGGTACTGGACCGTCCGGGGTTTCTGCCAGCAGGTCCCGGACCAGAGGCAGTTCTGGTGCCCTGGTGACAAAGGTGGTCGTCAGACCGGCCAGGCTGTCCCGGACCATCTGGGGGGTGGCTTCCACGCCGCGGGCTTTTTGTTCGGCGACCATGGGGTTGAGCTGGTCAAGCCAGGCGCGCAGGTTGGGATGTACGTCGGTCATCAGGTTGCTCCGGTGCGGGCGGGGTCAGTGCTGGAACAGGACCAGCGCTTCGCCGTCACAGATCAGGCGGCCATCGCGGCCGGTACAGACGGTTGTCAGGTTCACCAGCGCTTTGTCCCGCCGCAGGCGGCTGATAGTCACGCTGGCCTGCAGGGCTTCACTGGTGTCGGCGGCGGTGTGAAAGGTCATGGCCTGTTTCAGGTAATTGGTGCCGTGGCCAGGCAGGTCTTCTCCAAGCAGGCAGGAGAACAGGCCGGCGATCAGCGGTTCGGGAACCCCCGGCCAGTCCTGGTCAAGCTGGCAAAGCTCGCACCATTCGCGGACATCTTCTGCGGTGAAGGTCCGGTTCAGCTTGGCTGACTGTCCTTCTTTCAGGGCATCAAAGCGGTCCAGGTTCATGATGCCTCCTTTTCAGGCACAGTCAGTTCGCACTCGCCGGTCAGGCAGGTTTCTCCGTCCGGTCGGGTGATGGTGGTTTTCAGAACCAGGCGGTCTCCTTCCGCTTTTTGTTGCTCCACCACCAACGCCAGGGTGTCGCCGGCGTAGGCAGGGGAGGGGAACATCAGGCTCTGGCGGTTGAGTGTCGACCCCGGCCATGTCTGGGCCAGCAGGCTGCGAACCACGCTGAACAGCAACATGCCGTGGGATACCGTGCGGCCGAAGCTGGTGCGGGCGGAGAACTCCGGGTCTACATGGATCGGATTGTGGTCGCCGCTGAGCCTGGCGAACCGGTCAAAGTCTTCCTGGGTAAGCATGAAATTCTGCTCACAGGGGATATTGGCATCACTCATTGTTCAGTCCTGTCTGAGTACCTGCTTGGTAACCTTGCCCAGCGCATTGCGCGGCAGTTCATCCACCACCTGGAAATACTTGGGCACCTTGTAACCGGCCAGGCGCTCGCGGCACCAGGCATTGAGGGTGGCAGGATCCGGTTCCTGGCTGTCGGGTCGGAGGCACAGGAAGGCCTTGCCTACCTCGCCCCACTTTTCGTCCGCAACACCCACCACAGCCACTTCGCTGACTGCCGGGTGCTCCACCAGGACCCGCTCTACCTCGGCGGGATAGACGTTCTCGCCGCCAGAAATGAACATGTCTTTCCAGCGGTCGACGATGTAGTAGCAGCCGTCCTTATCGCAGCGGGCCACATCACCGCTGTGGAGCCAGCCGTCGGGTTCGATGGCATCGGCTGTTGCGTCCGGACGGTTCCAGTAGCCGGGGGTGACATTGGGCCCACGGATCAGCAGTTCGCCGGACTCTCCCTGAGCAACGTCCTTGCCGTCAGTGCCGACGATGCGCACTTCCGTGAGCAGTTGCGGGCGACCCACCGAGCCAATCTTGTCCAGCACATCGGCCTCGTCCAGCAGGAAGACAGTGGGGCCGGTTTCGGTCATGCCCATACCGGTACGCACGCGGATACCCTGTTCGACGAACCGGCGGGCCACCGGCAAGGCCAGCGGGGCGCCACCACAGCCCCAGGAGCGAACATTGCGCAACCGGTCACCGCTGAACGCGGGGTGTTCCAGGATGGCCTGGTACACCGCCGGTACGCCGAAGAAGATAGTGGCGCGGTTCTCCAGTACGTCCATGGCCTGGTCGGGTTCGAAAGTCCTGGCCACCAGCACCGTGCCTCCAGCAAGGAACACGGCGGACGAGTACAGGTTAATGCCGGCGGTATGGAACAGGGGCAGCACATTGAGCAGCGTGTCCTGTCCCGTCAGGTCCACCGCCAGGCCAATGTTCAGGTAGTTGCTCATCATCATGCGGAAGGTCTGGATCACCCCCTTGGGGCGGCCAGTGGTTCCGGAGGTGTAGAGCAGGTACCAGGGTGTGTCCGGGTCCCGGTCGGGGTGTGGTGTGAGCTCCGGGGTGGTTTCCGCAAGGTCCGTGTCATAGTGGCGGCAACCTTCCGCCTTGCCATCAAGGTCTACGAGTACCGCGGCGTGGCCGGACGCCATGAGTTCTTGAGCACTGTCGGTGAATTCCTCGCCAAAGATCAGCGCTTTGGGAGTACAGTCCTCCATCAACTGCTCAAGCTCGGGTTGGGCCAGGCGCCAGTTCAGGGGGACCAGGACAAGGCCGGCCTTGGCGCAGCCAAAGAGCATGACAAAGAACTCTGCCCGGCTGTGGCCCAGGAAGGCAATGCGGTCGCCTTCACCCAGGCCCCAGGTGCCACGGGCGGCTGCTGCAAACCGTGCAGCCTGTTCGTTGAGCTGCCGGTAGTTATACGAGGATCCTGACGCCAGGTCTTCCAGGGCCAGGCGGTCGGGGGTCACGCGGGCCCGGTGGCCCGCCAGGTCAAACCAGTTCATGCACTCCTCCCGAGAAAGGCGGCCATACCGCGATCGGCCTCATCGGTTGTGATCTGTTCCAGGAATTCCTGTCGCTCCCGTTCCAGTGCGACGGCTGTATGTTGCGGATCGGGCCGGTTCAGCCGCAGGGTGCGGGCAATGCTTCCTGTCTTGTGACCGCTCAGGGTGGTTGCGAGAGATAGCGCCGTGGCCAGTTCTTCCCCGGCTGCGGTCCCGTATTGGGCCAGCCCCCAGCTCAGGGCATCGTCTCGGGTAATGGTGCGGTTGGTGAGTTGCACGTCCAGGGCCCGACCCCGGCCTATACGTTCCGGGAGCAGGGCGGTCCAGCCGCCGTCCGGACTGTACCCTACGACGGTGTACCAGGGTGCGAAGCTGGCTTTAGGCCCGGCCACCACGATGTCACTGGCCAGCACCAGCCCGATGGAGCCCCCGGTGACCATGCCGTGCACTGCGGTGATGGTAGGAACTGGCAGCTCCAGCAGCTGACAGATCACCTTGTTAAGGGTGCCTACCACGGTACTGGCGTAGGTGTGCCGCTCCGCTCTCGGCGTATCGTAGAAACCGGCCACGTCGCCACCGGTGGAGAAGGATTTGCCGGCCGCATCAATCACTAGCACATTCGGCAAATCCTGTCGGCACTGGTTGAGCGCGCGTTCAAGGTCTTCGAGCAGTTCAGGTACCAGGGCGTTGTGCCGTTCAGGACGGTTCAGGGTCAGCCTGCCAATACCGTTTTCTACCCGGTAGATAACGTGGCGGTAGCGATTCTCACTCATCCCTTGTCCCTCCCGTTCAGCGCCAGGCCGTTACGGAACAGGTCCGAGATGGTTTCCACGATGGGGTCGAAGGCGCCGTCACCCTGTTTCGCGCGCTGATCCCACAGGGCGTACTTCAGCCCGAGGAAATGGGACAGGCCCATCAGGGCCCAGGCCCGGTGCTGGTTGTTGCCTGCGCGGATCTCGCCCTTGCGGGCGGCAGCATTGAGCATGTCGGTGTAACCCCGGGCAAAGGTTTCGTAGTACTCCTGGTAGATGGCTTCGTCTACGAACTGGGCCTCCTGCAGAACCCGGTAGAGGGAAGGGTGGTCAGCCAGGTACTGGAGGAAGGCTCGCAGGCCCTGTTCTTCCGCTTCCAGCCGGTCACCGGAGCTGATTACCTGGGCCGCCAGGTGGGCGCGCAGCTTGTGGCCCAGGTCCATCACCAGCTCCCGCAGGATTTCTTCCTTGCTGGTGAAGTAGGTGTAGAAGGTGCCCTGGGCGACCCCGGCGGCCCTGGTGATGTCAGTGACGCCGGCGCGGTGATAGCCAAGGCTGCCGAATGTCTCTTCCGCGGCTACCAGTATCTTTGCCCGGGTGCGCGCGCCCCGGGCGGTTTTTGGTGCGCCCGGAGACTGCGGGGCTTGTGTTGTTGTACTCATCAGCCTGTTCCTTTCGCGTCGGTGGCAGGGCGGAATAGTGTCCGCTCCCCGGGTAGAGTGGGTGACTTTTCTGATGATTTATCATCACGAAACATGAATCGGTCGTCAACTAATTTAGAAAGGTGCGGTAAGCCTGTCAAGGCGGATAGTCCCCTTATTAGTGGTCTTACAGGCTATTTTCTAGTTTATTTCTATCGATAGTTGAGTGATTGATAGGCAAAAACCTGCACTTTTTTCTTGATAAAACCTGAATCAGTTGTCATATTTTATCCCGAACAACGACAAAAGGTGTGGTGTCCGACAGGTTCACCGCTCGCCTAACAGTAACGCCCGACAACAAGAACAGGGGATAGTGTTATGAAGCGCATCATGCTTGCAGCCGCCATTTCCATGGGGGCGGTTTCCGTCCAGGCAGCCGACTCCATCCGCATTGCCCATGTCACCGGTTTTACCGGACCGCTGGCGCCCTACGCCGAGCAGCTGGATATTGGTCTGAACATGGGTTTTGAGTACGCCACCGACGGCACCATGAAAATCGAGGGCCGTCAGATCGAGATCTCCCGCAAGGACACCCAGCTGGACCCGGCCCGGGCCCGCGCGCTGGTAGAGGAAGCCTATGCAGAGGATGACGCGCACATCGTGGTGGGACCGGTGTCTTCCGGTGTCGCCCTGGCGACCTTGCCGCTGGCCCAGGACTACGAGCGCATCATCATGCCGGAAGGGGTGGCGGATGCCATCACCGGTGCCGAGTGGAACCGCTACGTGTTCCGGGTAGGCCGTAACTCCTCACAGGATGCCGTCTCCAATGCGGTTGCCCTGGGTGAGCCCGGTGTGTGTGTATCCACTATTGCCCAGGACTACGCGTTTGGCCGTGACGGTGTTGCCGCCTATAAAGAAGCGATGGAAGGCGAAGGAGGCAAGATTGTCCACGAGGAGTACCTGCCCACCGATGCTACCGACTTTACCGCGGCGGCTCAGCGCCTGTTTGACTCCCTGAAGGATCGCAGTGACTGTGAAAAGGGCAAGTACATCTTTGCCATCTGGGCTGGCTCTTCCAACCCGCTGGGCCGTATCCAGGACCTGGACCCGAGCCGGTTCGGCATCAAACTGGCTACCGGGGGCAATATTCTGGCAGCACTGGTTGGATACTCGGACTTCCCGGGCATGCAGGGTGCCGGCTTCTATTATTTCGAATCGCCGGATAACGAGATCAACGACTGGCTTGTGGAGCAGCACTTTGATCGCCACAACGCGGCCCCGGATTTCTTCACCGCCCAGGGCTTTGCCCAGGCGATGGCGATTACTGAAGCCATTCGCAAGGCCGGTGGCTCCACAGACACCGAGGATCTGATCGCCGCCTTTGAGGGCCTCACCTTCCAGACCCCGAAAGGTGAAATGGAGATCCGTGCCGAGGACCACCAGGCCATGCAGGACATGTATCACTTCGAGATTGAAGTGGAAGAGCGTGATGACTGGTTTGCAGGTCGCACTGTCGAAGCGGGCGTGCCCAAGCTGATCCGTATTATTGATCGCAGTGAAATGGACATCCCGGTCCGTAACTGAACGATTCCCTCCTGGAAGGCCCCCGGATCCCCGGGGGCCACACAATGAAGAGCAGACAGCCGGAGTTGTTCATGTCATCCGAACAAGCGGTGCTTGAAACCCGTGATCTCACCATCAATTTTGGTGGGCACGTGGCGGTCAACCGGGTCTCCTGCCAGTTCCACAAGGGGACCCTGACCTCCATTGTCGGTCCCAATGGCGCCGGCAAGACCACCTGGTTCAACCTGATTTCCGGGCAGTTGAAGGCCACCGCAGGCCAGGTCCTTCTCAATGGCGAGGACCTGACCGGGCTGACGGCAGCACGTCGGGCCGACAAGGGCCTGGGGCGCGCGTTTCAGCTGACCAACCTGTTTCCCAACCTGACGGCGCTGGAAAATGTGCGCCTGGCCGTCGCCGCCCGTCACCATATCGGTCATGTGTTCTGGCAGATGGCCAGCCACCGCCGGGACCTGACGGACCGGGCCATGGAGTACCTGACCCGGGTCAACCTGGCTAACCGTGCAGGCTACCTGGTATCGGGCCTGCCCCACGGTGATCAGCGCAAGCTGGAAGTAGCCCTGATGCTCGCCCTGGAGCCGGAAGTGTTCATGTTCGACGAACCAACAGCGGGTATGAGCGTCGACGAAGTGCCGGTCATTCTCGACCTGATCGCCGATATCAAGAAACAGCAGGACAAGGTCATCCTGCTGGTAGAACACAAAATGGACGTGGTGCGGTCGCTCTCCGATCGCATCGTTGTCCTGCATAACGGTGAGTTGGTCGCCGATGGCGAGCCGGCGGAGGTGATTGCCTCTCCCGTCGTGCAGGAAGCCTACCTCGGTGCCTCACCGGATCAGCAGCCGGAGGTGGCCCATGGCTGAACCCATACTGAAACTGTCCGGCGTGAAGGCGGACATTGACCAGTACCATATTCTCCACGGTGTCGACCTGGTGGTGCCAAAAGGTGAGCTCACGGTTCTGTTGGGCCGCAATGGCGCCGGCAAGAGCACCACTTTGCGGACCATCATGGGTCTGACCACCCTGACCGGTGGCACCGTGACCTACCAGGGGCAGGACATCAGCCGCTGGCCGACCCCGAAAATTGCCCGGGCCGGAATCGCTTTCGTGCCGGAGAGTATGGGCATTTTTGGCCTGCTGACCGTGCGGGAGAACCTGGTTCTTGCTGCCGTCAGCGGCCCCATGGATGAGGCACGGCTGCAATGGATATTCGACCTGTTCCCGCCCCTGAAGAAGTTCTGGGACAAGCCGGCGGGCACCCTGTCCGGCGGCCAGAAGCAGATGCTGGCCATCGCCCGGGCGGTGATCGAACCGCGGGACCTGTTGCTGGTGGACGAGCCCACCAAGGGCCTGGCGCCGGCGATTATCAATGACCTGGCGGATGCCTTTGATCAGCTCAAAGAGCAGCAGGTGAGCATCCTGCTGGTGGAGCAGAATTTCAACTTCTCCCGCCGCCTGGGCCAGACCGTGGCCGTGATGAACGATGGTGCGGTGGTGCATGCCGGCACCATGGCCGAGCTGGCGGAGAATGAAGAGCTCCAGCAGGACCTGCTGGGCCTTGGACTGGGAGCACACCAATGACTGAGGAGACCACTGCCATGCCGCTGTCCGAAACCGGTTCCGGTAGCGAGCGGGAACGCCGCAGTCCCATTGAGTGGCTGAGGGACCAGCGAGAGCACCGGGCCCACCTGTTCCTGCTGGCCATCATGTTGCTCGCATCGATAGCCGTTATCGACTTTCGCACCTGGCTGGTGCTGACCATCAGCGGTGTAGCCATGGGTGCCGTGCTGTTCCTGATGGCGTCTGGTATGACCCTGACGTTTGGCCTGATGAGCGTGCTGAACCTTGCCCACGGTGCCTTTATCTCGCTTGGCGCCTTTGCCGGCGGCACCGTGCTGGCCTTCTGGCTGGATGGATTCGCCAGTTCGCCCTCGTTCCTCACCAACCTGGTGGCAATAATACCCGCGCTCCTCTTTGCCGCGTTCATTGCCGGTGTGGTGGGCCTGGTGTTTGAGAAGCTGGTCATCAAACCGGTCTACGGTGACCACCTGAAACAGATCCTCGTGACGGTTGGCGGCTCCATCATCCTGATGCAGCTGATCGAGGTGATCTGGGGGCCCAACGAGATCCCGGTTACCCGCCCGGAAGCCCTGCAGGGTGCGTTCCTTGTGCCAGAGGCCCTGCCGCTGATTGGCGGTATTGTGCTGGAGAAATATCGCCTGGTGGCCGTGGTACTGGGGCTGGCGATTTACGCCGGCATGTTGTGGATTATCGACCGCACTCGTATCGGCATCCTGATCCGGGCTGGCGTGGAAAGCCGGGAGATGGTGGAAATCCAGGGCTACCGGATTCACCTGCTGTTCCTGGGTGTGTTTATTGCGGGTTCGGCGCTGGCGGGACTCGGCGGCGTCATGTGGGGTATGTACAAGGAGCTGCTCACGCCCCATATGGGGGATGAAATGATGATCTCGGTGATTGTGGTGATCATCCTCGGCGGTCTCGGTTCCATCCGTGGCTGTTTCTATGGCGCCCTGCTGGTGGGGCTGATCAACCTCTACATCGGCTTTGTCGAGCCCCGGCTGGCGGCCGTGGCCACGGTGGGGCTGATGGTAGGCGTACTTATGTGGCGGCCCCAGGGGCTGATCCCGGTGATCAAGGTTTAGGGAGAAGCAAAGATGTTAAGTCGAATTCTGTCGGAAGACTTCCCCCGCAGCAAAACCCTGACGGCGTTGCTGCTGGTCATCGTGGTGAGCCTGGCGCTCGGGCCCTTCCTGTTTGACGGTATCCGGGCGTTTACCACCCTGGGCATGATCTGCGTGTTCATCATGGTGGTGGCGGCCTATGACCTGATGCTGGGATACACCCACATCGTGTCCTTTGCGCACACCATGTTCTTTGGTATCGGAGCCTATGGTGTCGCCATGGCGGTAGACGGCATGGGTAATTCGTTCGGGGCTGTACTGGTGGGCATTATTGGCGCCCTGGCGGTCAGCTTTGTGTTGTCTCTGTTGCTGGGGCTGTTGTCCCTGCGGGTAAAGGCCATCTTCTTTGCCCTGGTGACGCTGGCGGTGGCCTTTGCCTTCCTCAGCCTGGTTACCCAGTTGTATAACATCACCGGCGGTGAGGATGGTATGCGGGTACGGGTGCCCCGTGAGCTGGGCCCTGCGTTCCGGCCCTTTGAGAATTCGTTGCCCGGTATCGATGTTCCCACCTTGCTGAAGGGACTGCTGACCCAGCCCTGGAATATCGGGCAGGTGTGGCAGGAAGCCACGTTCGAGGTGCGCTTTAATGGTCGCAACGTGATGTACTACGTGCTGGTGGCCATGGCAACCGGGGTGTTCCTGTTCCTGCTGCGCCTGGTGAATTCGCCGTTTGGCCGGGTGTTGCAGGCGATCCGGGAGAATGAGTTCCGGGCGGAGGCGCTGGGCTATCGTACGGTGGTTTACCGTACCGCGGTGGTGATCCTGTCTGCCCTGGTGGCGACGCTGGCGGGTGCGGGGTTTGCGCTGATCAACCGGTATGTGAACCCGGAGAACACCCTGAACTTCGAGCTGATGGTGTTCATCCTGCTGATGTGCGTTATCGGGGGCATGGGTACGCTGTATGGCGCGATTGTGGGGAGCACGCTGTTCATCCTGGCCCAGAACTACCTGCAGGACCTGCTGGGCTGGGTCGGTCAGTACACCGCCGGGATTCCGCTGGTGGAGAACCTGCTGGGTGAGGACCACTGGCTGCTCTGGTTCGGCGTGCTCTTTGTGCTCAGTGTGTACTTCTTTCCTGCCGGGGTGGTGGGGCAGTTGCGGATCTGGGCTTTGCAGCGGCGTAATCGGAAGTCGCCACCGCCTTCCGGGCCGGAGGCGGAGGCTGTAGTGCAGACTTGAGAGAGGTGTCGATGGCGGTGCAAGACGTCCCGGCGCTGGGGAGGTCTTTCGCCGCCGCGTTGGAGGGGCGTCCTGCCACCCCAACGCTTCCGGGGCATCCATGCCCCTGCTCTGAAAGACCTCCCCACCACCGTGACGCCCCAGAGTTTCCAGTGGCCTGGATACGCCACTGTTCAGGGAGAGCGAAGTCCATATTCGTCGTAACGGACGATGTCCGGATAGTGCATAGGGCGCAAACTGTTATCACATACAAGAACAACAGGATGCTCCCATGACCGACAAGCGTCAGAACCAGCGCTGGGTGCTGCGCAAGCGCCCGGAAGCGGACATTACCGCTGAGCACCTGGAATTGGTTACCCAGCCGGTTCCGGACCTTGAGGACAGTCAGGTCCTTATTCGTAATATCTATCTGTCACTGGATCCCACCCACCGCCTGTGGATGAGCGACCGCGAGCAATACCTGCCGCCGGTCCAGGTGGGTGACGTTATGCGTGGCGGTACCCTGGGCGTGGTGGAGGAATCCCGTTCCGACCGCTTCAAGGCCGGGGATATTGTCAAACCCGTCGTTGGAGGCTGGGAAGCTTTCACTGTTGCCGATGGCAAGATGGTGCGGCCGGTGGACCGGCATCCGGATATTCCCCTGTCGGCCTATATGTCGGTGCTGGGTTCGACCGGGATCACCGCCTATTTTGGCCTGCTGGATATCGGTAATCCCCAGCCGGGTGAAACCCTGGTGGTGTCCGCCGCTGCCGGTGCCGTGGGCTCCATTGTTGGTCAGATTGGCAAGCTGAAAGGTTGTCGGGTCGTCGGTATTGCCGGTGGTCCTGAAAAATGCCGCTGGCTGACCGACGAGCTGGGTTTTGACGGTGCCATTGATTATCGCAATGACGACGTGCCGGCGTCGCTGGACCGCCTGTGTCCGGACGGTGTGGATATCCAGTTCGAGAATGTGGGCGGCGACATCATGGACGCCATCTACAATCGCCTGAATCTCAATGGCCGGCTGTCCCTGTGTGGCATGATTTCCCGCTATAACGATGAGGGCGTGATGCCCGGTCCGAAGGACTTTGGCCGCGTGCTGATGAAGCGCCTGACGGTGAAGGGCTTTATCGTGATCGACTATCAGAAGCGGTTCCCCGAAGCCCTGGAGGCACTGACCGAGTGGGTCAGCAAGGATCAGCTGAAGTGGAAGAACCATGTGGTCGAGGGCCTGGATAATGCCCTGGATGGTCTTTCACTGCTGTTCACCGGCGGTAACGACGGCAAGCTGATGGTCAGGGTGTCAGAAGAGCCCTAAGTTCCAGGCCATGAGTCTTCTCCTGTAAAGCGAGCGAACCTCGAGCGGAGGCGATAGACAGCCACCATACTGTCACCGGAGACCTTTAGTGGGTACTCCGGTTTTTTTGCTTAGGGAGTTGGCATGATCTGTCGGGAGGTTAGCTCTGGAAGCACACTCAGGGTCTGGGGCGATCCGGGGTGGGGAGGTCTTTCAGAGCAGGGGCATGGGTGAGACAAGCGTTTATGAAGCAAAGCTTCATGCGCAGGCGAACGCCAACCATCTGTGATGGTTGGCCGGACACGCCCCCTTCATTCGGTTGGGGTGGCAGGACGCCCCTCCGACGCGGCGGCGAAAGACCTCCCCGCCTCGGAGCGGCTTGCACCGGAGTCCAATCACCGAAACTCCGGCTCCCCCTGCCAGTCAAAAAACGCCGGCATGTCGGTGGACACCTTGTTGGGATATTCCGCTGGCCGCTTCTCCAGGAACGACGCCACACCCTCCTTGGCATCCGCTGACGCGCCACGGGCCTGGACCGCGCGGCTGTCCAGTTGGTGGGCTTCCATCGGATGGCTGGCGCCGGCCATGCGCCACAGCATCTGGCGGGTCATGGCGACGGACACCGGGGCGGTGTTGTCGGCAATTTCACGGGCGATGGCGACGGCGGCGGGGTAGAGGTCTTCCGGCGCATGGACGGATTCCACCAGGCCTCGTCTTTCCAGCTCATCGGCGTTGATCAGTCGTCCGCTCATACACCAGTTCAGCGCGGTGGACAGCCCGACGGCCCGGGAGATAAACCAGGACGAAGCTGCTTCCGGTACGATACCCCGGCGAGCGAAGACGAAGCCATAGCGGGCCTTTTCGGAGGCCAGGCGAATGTCCATGGCCAGGGACATGGTGGCCCCCACACCGACGGCAGCGCCGTTAATGGCTCCAATCACCGGTTTCAGGCTACGGAAAATTCGCAGCGACACCATGCCGCCGCCGTCGCGATTGACGCCGTTAGCCAGCGGGTCCGGTGCATTACCTTTCTGCTCCTCGTAGTTGAAGGTGTCGGCGCCACCAGACAGGTCCGCCCCGGCGCAGAACGCCTTGCCGGCACCGGTGACGATTACCGCACGCACGTTGTCGTCGGCATCGGTCTGGTCGAAGGCCGCAATGAGCTCATCCATCATCTGCAGGGTGAAGGCGTTCATCCGGTCCGGCCGGTTGAGGGTGATGGTGGCAATGCCGTCCTCGACGCCAAGGGTAATGGTTTCAAACTGACTCATGGAAACTCCTTATCCGGCGATCATGGCGGAACAGCCGCCGTCGATGTAGAGAACCTGACCGGTGGTGTGCTTGCCGGCGTCGGAGGCGAACATGACGGTGGCGCCCTTGAGGGCCTCGTCGTCGCCGGTCTGGCGAAGGGGCACGTTGCGGATCAGGCCTTCGTCGCCGTGCTGGTCCTTCAGGCCCTTCGACATCTTGCTGGGGAAATAGCCCGGGCCGATGGCGTTGACGGTAATGCCGTGAATGCCCCATTCCGCGGCCAGCGCACGGGTGAAGGTCACTACCGCACCCTTGCTGGTGTTGTAGCCGATGGCGGTCATCAGGTCCCGGTTGCCGCCAATGGCGGCGTTGGACGCGATATTGATGACGCGGCCATACTTGCGGGGAATCATGCTCTTTTTCGCCACTTCACGGGTCAGCAGGAACAGGTTGCGCACGTTAAGGGTCATCACCTTGTCCCAGCCGTCCATGGGGTAGTCTTCGGCGGGCGCGCCCCAGGTGGCTCCGGCGTTGTTCACCAGTACATCTATATGGCCCAGGGTGGCAATGGCCTGGTCGGCCAGGGCGATAACGTCGTCCTCATTGGCCAGGTTGGCGACGATGGGAGTGACATCGTGGCCGGCGGCCCGCAGTTCCTCAGCGGCTTCGTTGAGGTCGGTTTCCTTGCGGGAGCTGATCACCAGCTTTGCACCGGCTTCGCCCAGGGCATGGGCCATCTGCAGGCCAAGCCCCCGGGAGCCGCCGGTCACCAGTGCGGTGCGGCCTTTCAGGTCGAACAGTTGCTGCACGTTACGTGCGGGGGAATCGCTCATGGTGTCAATCCTCTTGTGGTTTTTGTGATCGTGACACCGTGACGCAGCCAGCGTCCGGAGACATCGTCCTTTGCGACGAAAACACGCTCCCGACCGGATTCGTCGGTTCAGACGATGCCCCGAAAGCGCTTCGGGCCGAGGATGGAGAAAAACAAGGAGAATGCCCCATGAGCAACTACACCGCCGTCGAATACCAGGCCCGTGATGCCGTCGCCTGGATTCATATGAACCGCCCGGACTCCCTCAATGCCTTCAATGAAGATCTGCGCCGTGACCTGGCTGCTGCCCTGCGTCAGGCCGCCGATGACGACGCCATCAAGGTAGTGGTACTGGCCGCCAATGGTCGTGCTTTCTGCGCCGGTGCTGACCTGCTGGAGGACAACTCTCCGGACAAGTCCGATGTCACCCAGCAGTTGCTGGAGTCTTACAAACCCATCCTGGATACCATCCAGAACATGCCCAAGCCGGTGATCGGCGTGGCCCCGGGCGTTGCTGCCGGCGTTGGCGCCTCAGTGCTGATGAGCTGCGACCAGGTGGTCATGGCGGAAGAGTCGCGCATCTACATGGCCTTCAGCCATATCGGGCTGGTGCCGGATGGCGGCGCCACCTGGCTGCTGTTCCAGACGCTGGGTTACCACCGCGCCTTTGCCCTGATTACCGAGGGTGGCAGCATCAGTGCCCAGGAATGCCTGACGCTGGGCCTGGCCCGAACCGTGGTGCCCCAGGACCAGACCGAGCAGGCTGCCGCGGAAATTGCCGCGACCCTGTGCGAGCGCTCAGCCATCGCGACGGCCGAAGCGAAGGCGCTACTGCGCCAGGCGGCCACCGCATCCTACGATGAGATCTTCCAGGCGGAAGCGATCGTGCAGAAACGTTGCCTGCAGAGCGACGAATCCCGTGAGGCTATTGCCCGCTTCAAGAACAAGGGTAAGTGACCGGTTACCGGATCCGACGACCTGTTTACCATCGTAACCACGGGGAGTAACCAAGCCATGGCCGAACCCGCACATGATCTGCAAGGCCCCGCCAACGGGGATGATATGGCTCAGAAGCTGACCCGGGTGGTGCAACGCCTGCACCCTGGTGCCCGCGTCGAGAACCTGAGTCGTCTCACCGGTGGTGCCAATCAGCAGATGTGGTCCTTCGATGTGGTAACGGATACGGATCGGTTGTCCATGATCCTGCGCCAGGCGAGTAGCTGGAACCAGGATGCTGAAAACGTCATGCAGCTGGACGACGAGGCGCGCCTGGTCATACGGGCCGGGGAGGGCGGTGTGCCGGTGCCCCGGGTCCACGAGATACTGCAGCCAGGTGACAGGCTGGGCAGTGGCTACCTGATGGCCCGGGTGGAGGGTGAAACCCTGCCGCCGAAGATCCTTAAAGGCGAACAGTACGCAGCAGCCCGGGACATACTGGCGCGCCAGTGCGGCGAGGTCCTGGCCGAGATCCATCGCTTGCCGGTGGATGACTTCACCTTCCTCAACTCCCTGACTCCCGGAGACATGGTGGAAAGCCTTTATCGGGAATATCAGGGGTACGGCGAGTCACGGCCGATCTTCGAACTGGCCTTTCGCTGGCTGAGGGACAACCTGCCTGAAACACCGAAGGCACTGACCCTGGTTCATGGCGATTTCCGCCACGGCAACCTGATGGTGGATGAACGCGGCCTGGCCTCTGTGCTGGACTGGGAGCTGGCCTTCCTTGGCGACCCCATGGCCGACCTTGGCTGGCTGTGTGTGAACTCCTGGCGTTTCGGCAACATCGATCAGCCGGTCGGTGGCTTCGGCACCCGCGAGCAACTGTTTGATGGCTACGAAGCCGCCAGTGGGCAGCGGCCTGATCCGCAACGTGTTCGTTTCTGGGAAATCCTGGGAACCCTGCGCTGGGGCATCATGTGCCAGAGCATGGCTGCGTCGTTCGTGGCCGGCCATGACACTTCCCCGGAGCGGGGTGCCATCGGGCGCCGGGCGTCAGAAACCGAGGTGGACCTGCTTCGTGAGCTGGTACCCCTGAATTCCTGATCCCCTGACCCCTGAACGGCCTGAACCCCTGACAGGCCTGAACCCTGGAAAGAGTGAACCCATGCAGGATCTACCGGACAACACCGCCTTGCTGGCCTCCGTGGAGGCCTTCCTGAAAGACGAAGTCATGCCACAACTGGACGCTGCCGGGGCCTTTCGTGCACGGGTATCCACCAATGTGCTGGGCATGGTCCGTCGGCACCTGGAACAGGCCGGCAGGGATGGCGTTCACGATGAACGTGAACTGCTAACCCAACTGATCGGCAAGAAGGGCACCCTGGCCGGCCAGACGGCCGAGCTGTGTCAGCTGATTGCCTCAGGCAACCTGACGCCGGACGACCCCCGCCTGCGGGATTACCTGTGGCTCACTACCCTGGCAAAGGTGGGAGTAGACCAGCCGAAATATTCCGGATACCGGCGTGCCCGCGAGGAATGGGCCGCGTTCCGTGCGGCGACACCCGCACAGCACCCTCATTTGTAAAAGCTTTTCTAACATCCCTGGAGAGCTCTGATGGATTTTAACCTGCCAAAAGAACTGACTGACTACCTGGCGGAACTGGACCAGTTTATCGACCAGAAGATCAAGCCACTGGAACAGAAAGACGACAATATCCGTTTCTTCGATCACCGTCGTGAATGGGCCCGTACCGATTTCGAGGGCGGTGGCCTGCCTCGTAAAGAATGGGAGGACCTGCTCAAGGAAGCGCGGCGCGTGGCTGACGAAGCGGGTCACCTGCGCTTCCCGCTGCCATCGGATTTCGGGGGCAAGGACGGTTCCAACCTGGCAATGACGGTGATCCGAGAGCACCTCGCCGCAAAGGGTCTCGGCCTGCATAACGACCTGCAGAACGAGCACTCCATCGTGGCCAATAACCCCTTCGTTCTGCTATTCCGCGATTTTGGTACAAAGGAGCAGTACGCCGAGTTCGTCGACAAGATGCTTAATGAAGAGTATCAGCTGGCTTTCGGCCTCACCGAGCCGGACCATGGTTCGGACGCCACCCATATGGAAACCCGCGCGTACCCGAAAAGCGGGACGGGGTTGATGGCTGGCTGATCAACGGCGAAAAAATGTGGACCACCGGCATGCACACCGCCACCCACTGTGTCACCTTCGTGCGCACCAGTGGCAAGGATGGCGATGCGAAGGGAATCACCGCCCTGATCGTGCCGTCTGATGCCGACGGGGTAAAGGTGGAAGAGTATCTGTGGACTTTCAATATGCCCACCGACCATCCCCGGGTCAGCTTCACCAACGTCTGGGTGCCGGAAGCCGCCGTGTTCGGCGCCATGGACGGTGGCCTGGCCATTGCGCAGCACTTTGTCCATGAGAACCGTATCCGCCAGGCAGCCTCCAGCCTTGGCGCGGCGGACTATTGCATCCGCGAGAGCGTGAAATACGCTCGCGAACGTAAACCTTTCGGCCAGGAGCTGGCCCGCAACCAGGGTATCCAGTTCCCCATGGTGGAACTGGCCACCCAGGTGGAGATGCTCCGTCTGCTGATCCGCAAGACTGCCTGGGAAATGGACCAGATGTCCAAGCCGGAAGTGGCCAAGCAGATCTCAGACAAGGTGGCCATGTGTAACTTCTGGTCCAACCGACTGTGCTGCCAGGCAGCCGACCAGGCCATGCAGGTCCATGGTGGCATTGGCTATTCCCGCCACAAGCCGTTCGAGCACATCTACCGGCACCACCGCCGTTACCGCATTACCGAAGGCTCTGAGGAAATCCAGAAGCGCAAGGTGGGGGCCTTCCTGTTTGGTTACCTGGGGCCGAACAAGCACTAGTACCCATCCGAAGTCGGGTAATGAAAACGATGCCGGTTCGCCGGCATCGTTTTTTTATCTGTTCAATAATTCGTCGTATCCGACGAGGGATGGTTCAGGATGTCAGTAATAAGCTGAAGCAGGCTGTTCGAAAAACAACAAACAGGCGCCGTAACCAAAACGCGCCGAAGATGACCCCGGAGGTTCCCATGACATTACGCAAGGCCATTCAGCAATTCGCAGCGCCACTGGCGCTTGGCAGCATGATGCTTGCCGCTGGTGCCAACGCCACCACCATCTCCCACGCAACGGGCTATCCCCCCAACTCTATTGGTGCCAACTCTGCCGAGGTCTACGCCAAGGCCCTGGAAGAAATTTCCGGTGGTGACCTGAAAGCGAAGGTCTACGCCGGCTCGCTACTCAGCTTCCTGGAAACTTCGCCGGGTATCCGGGATGGCATGGCGGATTCCGGGTTTATCCTGCTGTCCTATTATCCAAGCGAGTTCCCGGTTACCAACCTCGTTGGTGAGCTGAGCATGCTGACCGAACTGGTGGACGTGGCGCCCAGTCACGCCGGCCTTGCCTATGTAGGGGCCATGTCTGAATTCATCATGAACGACTGTCCGGAATGCATCGAGGAATTTGCTGCCCAGAACCAGGTATTTACCGGTGGCTCGGCCAGTACGGCCTATTTCCTGCTGTGCAACCAGCCGGTAACCAACATGGAGCAGGTCAAGGGCAAGCGTTTCCGTACGGCTGGCGCCCACTGGGCGAGGTGGGCGGAAAAGGTCGGCGCCACACCGGTTTCCATGTCCATTGCCGAAACCTACGAAGCCCTCAACCAGGGTGTGCTTGACTGCACCCTGAGCTCCCCGACGGAGCTGGACATCTTCAAGCTGAAGGAAGTGACTTCCGACATTACCGTGAAGGTTCCTGGTGGTGTCTATGGGGCAACCGCGGTCAACAATGTCAGCCAGGATGTGTGGAACAGCCTGACGGAAGAGCAGCGTCGCCATGTCCTCAAGGCCACGGCGGTTCTGGGGGCCGACATCAGCTGGGAATATCAGCTCAGTGCCACCCGTGAGATGGAAAATGCGGGTGACAGCGGCATTACCGTACATCAGCCCTCCGAAGAGCTGGTTCAGGTGACAGAGGAGTTCATCCGCAATGACCTGGACACGATCGTAGAGCGCTATGAAGAGCGGTACGGTGTTATAGGTGCAGACCTGGTCATCGACAGCTTCCGCTCCCTGCTGACCAAGTGGGCAGGCCTGGTGGAAGGCATCGATAACGCCGATGACCTGGCGGGCCTGTACTGGAACGAGATTTATTCGAAAGTGGATGTGAGTCAGTACAGCCAGTAATACCGGCCCCATCGCGTTTGCTTCCCCTTCTCTGGCAGAAGGGGAAGCCTCACTCCCCAACCTCTTTTGCCTGCCCTTCCCTTATTTCCGGTCCAATTTCGTCTGTACCGACGACGCCGATTTGCGTTCCCCCTTGGCACTATCACTCCCAACCGTTCCAGCACTTTACAAAAACAGCAAGAGAGCTCACCCATGTACCTGACGCAATTTCTCCATAAGGCCGTTCGTGAATACCCCAATGACGAGGCGGTGGTATTCGGAAACCGCCGCCAGACCTGGGCCCAGCTCACCGACCGCGTTGCTCGCCTCGCGGGTGTGTTGCAGAAGCTCGGCATGGGCGAGGGTGACCGGGTAGGTATCCTTGGCCTGAATTCAGACCGCTATATGGAGACGGTTTTCGCCTCACTCTGGGGTGGCGGCGTGTTCAATACCGTCAACATCCGCTGGAGCGCCCCGGAGATTGCCTACTCCCTGGATGACTGCGACACGCAGATTCTGTTCGTGGATGACGAGTTCGCGCCGTTAATCGAGACGGTCAAGGCGAAATCCTCTGCCCTCAAGACCGTAGTCTATATGGGAGAGGGCACAGCGCCGGAGGGTTGTGAAGACCTGGAAAGCCTGATGGCTGGTGCCAGCCCGGTGCCGGATGCCGGTCGTCGTGACAAGGACCTGGCCGGCATCCTCTATACAGGTGGCACCACGGGCAAGCCCAAGGGTGTCATGCTCAGCCACGGCAATCTTTACCTGAGCGCCCTGAGCACGGTCATCCCGGCCTGCCGCCGCGACCGCATTGTGGGGCTGCAAGCGGCACCCTTCTTCCATGTGGCAGGCATAGGCCTTATCGTTCAGCTTTCCATTCGTGGTGGCACCCACGTTATCCTGCCTCGCTTCGAGCCGCTTCCGGTGATCGAGGCTATCGAACGGGAAACGGTAGTGGAGACCTTCCTGGTGCCTACCATGTTGCGAGCGGTGCTGGACCACCCAGACTTTGACAAGCACGACACCAGCTCCCTGCGCTGCCTGATATACGGCGCCTCGCCCATGGACAGCGCCCTGCTCAAGCGAGCCATGGCCAAGCTGCCCAATGCGGATTTCCTGCAGATGTACGGCATGACCGAGCTTTCGCCCACGGTCACCATGCTGCTGCCGGAAGTGCACGCCGACCCGGCCCAGCACGACAAGCTGATGTCTGCGGGTAACCCCACTCACATCGCCGAGATTCGCATTGTCGATCCAATGGATAACGAGGTGGAGCGGGGACAGGTTGGTGAAATCTGCGCCCGCGGGCCCATGGTCATGCAGGGCTACTGGAACAAGGAAGAGCAGACCCGTGACGCGATCCGCGACGGCTGGATGCACACCGGCGATGCCGGGTACATGAGTGATGACGGCTACCTGTTCCTGGTGGACCGGATCAAGGACATGATTGTTACCGGTGGCGAGAACGTCTATTCCGTGGAAGTGGAAGATGTCCTGCTGCAACACCCTGCCGTATCCCAGTGCGCCGTCATCGGCGTGCCCGACGAGAAGTGGGGTGAACGGGTGCATGCGGCCATTGTCCTGCGGGACGGTCACGAGCTGGATGAGGCTGATGTTATTGCCTTCTGCAAGGAACACATTGCCGGCTACAAGTGCCCCCGCAGCTTTGAGGTACGGACCGAGATGCCTATGTCCGGCGCCGGCAAGCTGCTGAAATTCAAGATCAAGGAAGAGCACTGGAAAGGCAAGGGCCGAAACATTGGCTGACCAGCCAGCATGGGCAGCCAAATCGTCCTAAAAGACGATGGTTCCTGACGGCCATCGTTCTACATTGCCCCCCACGATTCTATCCACAAGAACATTACCGGTGGCGCGCTGTCGCAGTCGCGCCCCGGTTTGGAGAAAAGCACCATGAAAGAACTGATCAAAACCGGTCTCACGTCCGTTGCGGCTGCAGGCATCCTGGCGGCCGGTGCGGCCACCGCAGAGACCATTTCCCACGCGACCGGATATCCGCCCAATTCCATTGGCGCCGACGCAGCAAACAGTTTTGCCGAAGCCCTGAAGGAAATCTCCGGTGGCGACATGACGGCCAAGGTCTATGCAGGCTCGTTGCTGAGCTTCTCGGAGACCTCGCCGGGTATCCGGGATGGCATGGCCGATTCAGGTTTTGTACTGCTGTCCTACTACCCCAGTGAATTTCCTGCGGCCAACCTGGCCGGTGAGCTGAGTATGCTGGTGGATCTTGAGGATGTTCCGCCCAGCCATTCGGGCCTGGCCTATGTGGGCGCCCTGGCGGAGTTTGTTTTCAACCATTGTGATACCTGCGTCGATGAATTTGCCGGCCAGAACCAGGTCTTCACCGGCGCATCGGCCAGCTCTGACTATATGCTGCTGTGCAATAAAGAGGTATCCACCCTCGATCAGCTGCAGGGCAAGCGCATCCGCAGTGCCGGCCCCCAGTGGGCTCGCTGGGCAGAGTCCCTGGGTGCCACGCCGGTTACCCTTTCGGTCAGTGACTCCTATGAGGCCCTGAACCAGGGTGTGCTGGACTGCAGCATCAGTTCCAGTGTTGACCTCGACATCTTCAAGTTGAAGGAAGTGGTGACAGACATCACTCCCGAGGTCCCCGGGGGTGTCTATGGCGGTACCGCGGTCAACAACGTCAACCGGGATGTCTGGGCCGGTCTGAGTGAGCAGCAGCGCCGCGACGTGCTCAAGGCGACCGCTGTTCTGGGCGCTGTGATCAGCTGGGATTACCAGGTAGGTGCGGCCAAAGAGCTCGAGGCTGCCGAAGGTAATGGCATCACTGTGCACGAAGCTTCCGAAGAGCTGCAGCAGGCTTCCAGTGAATTTGTCCGCAGCGATATCGGAAAGATTGCCGCTAACTACAAGGAGCGTCACGGCATTGAAAACGCTGAAGAACTGGCTGCCACCTTCCGTGAATTGCTGGGCAAGTGGGTAGAGCTGACCCGCGACATCGACAATGTGGATGACCTTGCCGATCTGTACTGGGATGAGCTTTACTCCAAGGTGGATGTGAGCTCTTACGCACTGTAATCACCGCAAAGCTCTCGCCGGTCTGCTCCCCTCTCCCCTGGCGGGAGAGGGGCTGGGGGTGAGGGGGAGACTTCACCTTCGGAGTTTGGTCGCTCCCCCCTCACCCTAACCCTCTCCCGCCAGGGGAGAGGGAATAGTGAGCGAGTCAGCTTTGCACCCGAAGCATCCCCGGCAACTGCCCCAGAGGTATCTATGGCCATCCACGAACCAGTCGAACTCAACACCTTCCGCCACCAGATCCGCGAGTTCATCGAACAGCACGCGGATGATGAGATCCTGGAAGCTGGCCGCAAGACCACCAGCTTTTTCCCGCCCTTCGACCAGGTGATGAAGTGGCATCGTATCCTCCATAGTCAGGGCTGGTCCGCCATCCGCTGGCCAGAGGAATACGGCGGTACTGGCTGGGATGTGGCGCGGCAGCTGATCTTCGAGGAAGAGTGCCGGCGTGCTGGGGTGCCCCTGCTGTTGCCCCAAAGCATTTCCATGGTGGGCCCTGCCATCATCCATTACGGCACCGATGAGCAGAAACGCAAGCACTTGCCGGGCATCCTGTCCGGTGAGAATTTCTGGGCCCAGGGGTACTCCGAACCCAATGCCGGTTCCGACCTGGCGTCCCTGAAATGCCGGGCTGAGCGAGACGGGGATCACTACGTCATTAATGGTTCCAAGACCTGGACAACCTACGCTTACCACGCCAATCGCCTGTTCCTGCTGGTGCGAACCGGTGGTGCTGGCAAGCCGCAACAGGGCATCAGCTTTTTCCTCATCGAGGACCTGACCGACCCGGGCATCGAGATCCGGCCCATCATCGGCCTTGATGGTGTACCGGAGCAGTGCGACGTGTTCTTTACCAACGTCCGGGTTCCGGTGGATTGCTGTCTCGGGGAGGAGAATGACGGCTGGTCCGTGGCCAAATACCTGCTGGAGCACGAGCGGGGTGGTGGAACCTCCTTTGCCACCACCTTCCGTCATGAACTGGCCACCATCCGTCGGCTGGCTGGCCGCACCGGTGACGGCTTCGGCGGCTTCCTGGCGGATGACCCGGTATTCCAGGACCGCTACGTCCGGCTGCACCTGGAGGTGGACACCCTGGAGGCTACCGAGGAAGTGTTTGCAGCCATGGAGAAAGGCTCGCCGGAATCCGGCCCCATGAGTTCCATGATCAAGATTACCTCCATGGAGACCATCCAGCGCATCACCGAACTGGCCATCGATGTGGCGGGAACCCCGTCACTCGCACTGCAGCTCGCCGCCCTGACCGTGGCCAGTGGCGTGGAACCCATCGGTGACGACGATGCTGTAACCCTGATGCCCAAGTACCTGAACAACCGTGCCGCCTCTATCTTTGGTGGCAGTAACGAAATTCAGCGCAATATCATCGCCAAGACCCTGTTGCGGTAAGGAGACGGACCATGAGTACCCTCAACCAGGAAACCCGCTCCATGCTGGAGGACAGCGTCAACCGGTTCGTACAGGGGGAGTACACCTTCGACGACCGCAAACGCAATCTGAAGGAGCATCAGGGGCAATCCCCGAGTCATTGGCAGACCTTTGCCGAGATGGGATGGCTGGCTATTCCGTTTGCTGAAGAACAGGGCGGCCTGGGCGGTGACAACACCGACACCCTGGGCGTGATGAAAGGCTTCGGCCGGGGCCTGGTGACGGAACCCTACCTGGGCGTGCTGGCGGCGGCACGCCTGCTGGCGCTTGCTGAAGCGAAAGGCGAGGGTGCTGAGTTATTAGCAGGCATTATCTCTGGCGCCCGCCAGGCAGTGTTTGCCTGCGAAGAACCTCAGAGCCGGGGCAACCCCCTGGCAGTGGCAGCCCGTGCCGAACCTGATGGTAGCGGTTATCGCCTCAGTGGTGAAAAAATCGCCGTCATGCACAGTCTGACAGCCAGCCACGTGCTCGTGTCTGCCCGCAGCGAAGGCGATTATACCGACCACGAGGGTATCGACCTGTTCCTGGTGGAGTTGGACTCGCCGGGTGTGGACGTCACCGGGTATCCGATGATTGACGGTCATCAGGGTGCCAACATACGATTTGACGGGGTGGCGGTCAGTGCTGCCCAGCGCCTGACTGACGAGGGTGAAGCCGCCACCCTTATCCTGCAGGTGCACAGTGAAAGCCTGCTGATGCTGGCGGCGGAAGCGGTGGGCATTATGGAAACCCTGGTGAAGAAAACCGTCGCCTATACCCGCACCCGCAAACAGTTTGGCGTCGCCCTGGCAGAGTTCCAGGTGCTGCAGCACCGCATGGCAGAGATGTATATCGAAACCACCAGTCTGGCGAACCTGCTGACCCAGACCTCCCAGCGCTGGACAGGGGCCGACGGTCACCAGCAGGCCATCCTCGCCTCAAAACTCAAGGCCCGCCTGGGCCAGGCCGCCCGCTATGTGGGCCAGCAGGCCATTCAGCTTCATGGCGGTATCGGTATGACCGACGAGCTGGATATCGGTCACTATTTCAAGCGACTGACGTCTATAGAGCTGCAACTGGGTAATGCCGAGTGGCACCGGAAGCGGTTGTGGCGGGAGCATGCGGCCTGAGCAGAACGCAATCTTGTCGTCTGGCGAGGTCTGTCCCCTTGTTATGAAAGTCCGGGCCGGATATCCCCTTCCGAACCAGTCAGAGAACAGGGTTCTCGTTTCGGAAGGGGATATCCGGCCCGGGCGTTTGCAGCAAACAGGACAATAAGTCCGGATCAATCTTCGATAAGAATCAGGTCATGCTCCGGTGTCGGGTACCAGGGCGGTCAGGTCAAAGTGGTCACATTAATCCTTCAAAAGTCTCCTTAAGAGCTTTCCGGCACCCGTAGCCGGCAGGGAGTCCCGAAACTCGATGATGCGAGGGTACTTGTAGGCCGCCATATTCTCCCGGGCCCAGTCGATTAACTCCTGTTCGGTCACCTGTCCCTTATGGTCGGGATGGAGCACCGCAACGAGCTTTACCGTTTCTCCTCGCTTTTCATCAGGGACCCCAATGGCTGCGCATTGGGTGACCGTGGGGTGACGAAGCATCAGTGCCTCGACATCTTCCGGGAACACGCTATACCCGGAACATTTGATCATTTCCTTGATTCGGCCCGTGAAGAACAGGTAGCCGTCTTCGTCAAAATAGCCAACGTCCCCGGTATGGACCCAGCCATCGCGCAGCGTTTCGGCCGTCGCATCCGGTCGTTTCCAATAGCCTTTGAAAACACCTTTGTTACGAATTACGATCTGACCGCTCTGTCCCTTGGGTAAAGGCTCTTCCGACTCGAGGTCCAGGATACGGATCTCGTTCTCTGGCATCGGTATACCGCAACTGCCCCACTTGATTCTTTCTTTTGGCATGAAAGTGTCAGATGTATGGGTTTCGCTCAGACCAAAGGCAGCTTCATGGATCTGGGCACCGGTTAGTGCTTTCCATTCTTCGGCCAACTTCTCTGTTACCGGAATGCCAAAGCTTGTTGCCGGGTTATTGCGGATGCATCGCAGGTTCCGTTGTTCGATACCGGGCATATCGAGAATTGCACGCAGCATTGGGGCAATGCTGTACCACATGTCGCAACGGTAAACCTCAAACGCCCGCACCACCGTTTCCGGATCGAACCGGGGCAGAATAACCGTTGTCCTGCGTGTGTAGACCGGCATGTAAACGCCGGAATTCATGCCAGCAATGTGACAGAACGGCGCCACGGCTAACGAGCACCCGTCAGGTTCGACCTTGTTTGCCATCATGGAGGCGGCGGTCTTGTAGAGAGCGCTTCCGAAACTCAGCATGGCACCTTTTGGCCGGCCGGTTGTGCCGGATGTAAATGTCATCAGAGAAATGTCATTCCAAAGGTCGACTGGCTCCGGTTCTTCCAGAGGTTGGTACTCGGCCAGTATCTGCGATAGATCGACCGCGCCATTAGCGACCGAGGGTCGCTCTTTCAGAAAAGCGGGCACGTCCAGGGTCGGGCTCTCTGGAAGGTAGTCCGCATAGGCTGTACATACGACGACTTCAAGGCTGGGCACACTTGACTGAACCCGCTGGACGGTGGCAAGCAAGTCAGCGCCAGCGATGACAGCACGGGCTTCAGCATTGCCAAGCTGATACTCGACTTCCGCATCCTTGTATTGGGGGTTCAGTGGGGAAACGATGGAACCGATCATCTGAATCGCATAGTGCGCAATGGGATACTGGGGGCAGTTCTGCATATACAGGCCGACCCGGTCTCCTTTGCTAACCCCTTTTTCCTTGAGGAAAGCTGCCAGTTTTCGCGTTGACTGACCTAACTCTTTCCAGGTCACCGCCCTGCCGTAAAAGATATACGCTGGTCTATCCGGAATATCCCGCTCGTTATCGAACAGATATTCATGAATGGGCTTCTCGCCATTGAGATAGGAAACCTCCCGGGGAAGCCCGGGGGGCCAGTAATCCGTGTTCTTGGTGTTCATAGCGGGTCCTTTATTCATCTTTAAGCAGACGTCGCAGCACCTTACCGGCACCTGTGGCGGGCAGAGAATCACGGAATTCGACGTATCTGGGGTATTTGTAGGCTGCCATGTTGTCTTTGGCCCAATCGATGATGTCGTGCTCCGAGACCTTGCCGTCATAGTCGGGCTTGAGGACCACGAAGAGCTTCACGGTTTCACCCCGGTTCTCATCAGGCAC
The DNA here is from genome assembly GCF_026013985.1 of Marinobacter sp. AN1. NCBI lineage: Bacteria > Pseudomonadati > Pseudomonadota > Gammaproteobacteria > Pseudomonadales > Marinobacteraceae > Marinobacter > Marinobacter sp. AN1. The sequence goes on from NZ_CP110342.1 coordinate 349,160, forward strand.
TCCGATCGCGGCAGACTGGGCAATGGCCGGGTGGTTCAACATCAGGGCTTCAACGTCTTCCGGAAAAACGCTGTACCCGGAGCATTTGATCATCTCCTTGATCCGACCGGTGAAGAACAGGTAACCGTTTTGATCGAAGTGACCCACATCGCCGGTGAAGACCCATCCGTTTTTCAGGGTTTCATTGGTCGCATCGGGGCGCTGCCAATAGCCCTTGAATACGTAGGGGTTGCCGACTGCAATTTCGCCAGACTGGCCTGGTGGCTGTTCTTTTCCGGTTTCAATGTCGACAATGCGGATGTCATTTCCCGGCATAGGCCGACCACAGCTACCCCAGACGATAGCGTCACGGGGCATGTAGGTGTCCATGGTGTGAGTTTCGCTCAAACCGTATGACGCTTCGTGCATCTGGCAACCGGTGAGTGCTTTCCATTCCTCGGCGAGGCTTTCGGTAACGGGAATGCCGAAGCTCGTGGCCGGGTTAAATCGCAGGGAGCTCAGATCGCGGGACTGAACGTTCGGCAAGCTGAGGATCGCCCGGTTCATCGGGGCGATGCTGTACCACATATCGACTTTATACTTCTCGAGGGCCTGGACGGTGGTCTCCGGATCGAATCTTGGCAAGATAATGGTTGTCCAGCGGCCATAGACGCCCGCATAGACACCTAGACACATACCGGCTATGTGGCAGAAAGGGGCGATTGCGAGAGAAGTGCTACCCTGCTCCAGCCCATTGGACTGGAATAGCGCAGCTGTTTTGAACGTCGCGGCACCAACCGGCAACATGGCGCCTTTAGGGCGGCCGGTGGTGCCAGAGGTAAACGTCATCAGGGCAATGTCATTGTCGAAATCGACAGGTTCGGGCTCATTGATCGGCTGAGTTTCATCAATGGCGGACACCAGGTCAAATGTGTTCTCAGGGGTCGCAGGCGCCTGTGTCAGGTCATCAGGAACCGAAAGAGTCGGCAAGCCGGGCAGGTAATCTGCATAGCGGGTAGTGATGACCAGTTTCAGCTGAGACAGCTTGTCTCTGACAGCCTCAACCATGGGATACAGGTCAGTTCCGCAAATAACAGCCTTGGCCTCGGCGTTATCAAGCTGGTATTCGACTTCGGCAGTTTTGTACTGGGGATTAAGGGGTGTAATGACCGCCCCCAGCATCTGAATGGCGTAATGAGCGATCACGTATTGTGGACAGTTCTGGAGATAGAGTCCGACATGATCTCCCTTGCCAATGCCCTTCTCTCGCAGGAATCCGGCAAGCCTCCTGGTTGAGTCTGCCAATTCCCTCCAGGGGACTTCGCGGCCATAGAAAATATACGCGGCCTGGTCTGGTGCCTCTTTCGCATTCAGAAGCAGGTAATCGTGCATCGGCCGGGCACCGTTGCGATAGGTAATTTCATTGGCAGCGTCGGCAAAGTGGGCGTTCGGGAGACTCATCGTTTTTGCTCCTTGTTATTGTGGGATTTATTCAGGATCAAAGGCCTTTCATGGTTGGATCGAGTGCTACCCTCAGGGATTCTCCCAGCGTATTGAAGGTCAGCGCGGTGATCATGATCATCAAGCCCGGGGCGTACATTTGTTCAGGCGTGATTTCCATATACATATAGGCGCGGGCAAGCATCTGGCCCCAGCTTGGATCGGGGGGCTGGACACCGAGGCCCAGGAAGCTGAGGCTGGCTTCGGCGAGAAGGGCGACCGCCAGGAGTAGCGTGCACTGAACAATCACCGGCTGAATGGCGTTTGGCGTCACATGTTTGACCAATAGACGGGTGGTCGACGCACCAAAGCATCTGGCTGCATCTACATACAGTTCTTCACGGATGACCAGTGTCCTCGCCCTTATCAGTCGGGCCAGGTGAGGTGAGAATACGATGCCCACCGAGATCATCGCGTTCGTCAGGCCTATACCCATGGCCCCGGTGACAGCCACAGCCAAGACAATAGCCGGGAACGAAAGCAAGGTATCGATGACACGGCTGATACCGACATCGACCCAGCCGCCGAGAAAGCCGGCCAGCAGGCCAATAGGTACGCCAATCAGCAAGGCTACCCCCACGGCCAGAAACGCGGCATACACTGATTTGGATGTGCCATGGATAAGACGGCTGAGTACGTCACGCCCCAGATCATCAGTGCCAAGCCAATGCTCTGCGCTGGGCGCCATCAGCATTTTGCTGAAGTCCTGCTCTGTCGGGGAGTACGGAGCAATCCAGGGTGCGAAGATTGCGATCCCAATGATGATCGTCAGTACCAGCAGGCTAACCACTCCCCGCTTGTCCCGCCGGCACCACTGGCCAAACTTGCTGAACAGAGAATCTTCTCTGATTGACATTTCAAGGGCTTGTGTCGTCATACCTGTTGAATCCTTGGGTCCAGAACCGTGTAGAGCAGGTCAGTCACGAGGTTTACCAGGATGACGGTGATGACCATGGCCAGCACCGCACCCTGAACCACAGGGAAGTCGCCTTCCAGCACCGCTTTTACGATGGTGTTTCCCATTCCGGGAATGGCAAATACGGTTTCAACGACCACTGTCGCTGCCAGGGCTTTGTTAAATAGCAGGCTGATAACGGTCAGCAGGTTTACGCTGACGTTCTTGAGACCGTGTTTCCAGAGAATGGCGCCAGGCGATAAGCCCTTGGCGTGTAACGTACGGACATGCTGCGAGCTATGAATCTCAACCAGGGAGCTCCGCAGTTGGCGGGCAACTTCGGCAATACCGTTGGTGCAAAGTGCGATAGCAGGCAAGGTGGCAAACCAGATGGCGGAGGTAAAACTCTCGCCTGGGCTTGTAAAACCTGTTGCGGGGAACCAGTTCCAGGTCAGCGCGAACAGGGAAACCAGGACCATACCCAGCCAGAAGTTGGGGACGGCCACACCAAGGGAAGACGCGCCCATAATGGCGCCATCCAGCTTCGAGTTCGGACGACTTGACGCCATAATGCCAAGGGGTACACCAATAACAACTGAGAGAAGTACGGCATAAGCCACTATGAACAGTGTGTTGGGAAATACCCGCGATATGGTTTCGAGCACGGGTTCGCCGCTAAGCAGCGACTCACCGAAATCGCCTTGTACTGCGTTAACCAACCAGTTTCCATATTGGACAAGAAACGGCTGATTCAGGCCGTAAAGCTCACGAATTTCCTGAATTCGCTTCTCACTGGCATTTTCGCCAGCGATGGTGATCGCAACGTCACCTGGTACCAGTTGCAATAACGAAAACACCAGGAAGGTGGCGAGAATCATGATGGGAATCGCCTGTACCAAGCGATTCAGCAGCATAAGCTGTTTGGTCCGAGACATCATAATCAGTCCGACGTGAAAAAGAGTAGATAGCGGTCAGAGTAAGGGGGGCAATGCCGCTTACCCTGACCGATCACACTTGTTAGCTTTCCAGATAAACGTGTTCGAACTTGGGCTTACCAAGCAAATTGGTCTGCAGGTTATTGACCTTGTCCGTGTGCGCCATGATGTCCTGGCGGAAGGCGAGGGGAACAACCAGCGCGTTCTCCATGACGATGCGCTGTACGGTAGAGAAGGCTTTCTTCCGTTCCTCAATATCATTGGTGCTGCGGGAGGCACGGATAGCATCCATCAACCCTTCTGGCGGTTCTACCTTGCCAGCATTGAAGTACGAATCACCGGCATACAGCAGCGCATAGGTCAATGAGGGGTCCGGACGACCGGTCCAGGCGGAGACCAGGAAGTCACCTTCACCCCGGGCAAAGTACGCGGCAGACATATCCGAGATAGTTCCGGTCTTGAAGCGGCCTCGGATTCCCACGTCCTTGAGCATGGCCATAAGGATTTCCTGTCGTTGAACCGATCCCTGATCGTTGTAACCGCGCATATCCAGGTCGATTCCGTCGGGGTACCCGGCCTCAGTCAGCAACTGGCGGGCTTTATCGGGATCGTAGGGATAGAGTTTCGCCACGTCGGCATCATAGGCCCAATGCGAAGATGGCAGGTTCATATAAGCTGGCTCGCCTGCACCATGCATTGAGGCCCTGACCAGGGCTTCTCGGTCAATAGCGTAGTTGAGCGCCTGGCGTACCTTCACGTTGCTCAGCGGACCTTTGGAATGGTTCAGGTAGATCTGGAAACAATAAACCGTCGAGCCTGATACGCCTTCGACGGATCCGCCACGCTCAATCAATGGCTTTTGGCGCCCCTCAAGCTGGTACGCCAGGTCGTTTTGCCCGGACATGACCGATCGCAGGCGCGTAGAGCTGTCTGTGATGATCCGGAAAGTAATGCCGTCTACCAGGGGGCGCTCGTTTTTCCAGTAATCAGGGTTGCGCTCAAGGGTAATGCTGTCCCCATCGTTCCATTCGACGAATTTCATCGGACCGGCACCGACAGGGTTGCGATCAGAGTCTTCGCCAAATTTCTTAATGGCGCTCGGTGAGACCATCATTCCGGCCCGGTCCGAAAGAACCAGCGGCAGTGAGGTGTCGGGTGCCTTGAGGTTCAGTTTGACCTGGTAAGGCGCACTGACTTCGACACTTTCTACGGAGGCCAGGTCTGCGCGAATATTGGAACGGGGATCGGTGCGGTTGCGATCAAGGTTGAACTTCACCGCTTCGGCGTCGAGGGTTGTACCGTCATGGAAGGTGACCCCCTCGCGGATGTTCAGGACGAGCGTTTGTGGGTCCGGATACTCCCAGCTTTTTGCGAGGCCGGGAATCGCCTTGAGAGTGTCGTACTCCCAATCGACCAGCGTGGCAAAGACCGGGAACAAAAAGACGTGATCGGACCCGGACCCGCCGGTAGCGGGATCCATGCTGGAAGGATTGGCCGCGGCGCCGACACGGAGCGTCCCCCCATTGTCTTTAACTTTCGCGAGCAAGGCCGAGGGGCCCGCCATGCTGGCAACGGCAGCGGTTCCCGCCATCAGCCCCAGGAATTCCCGGCGCCCAAGTGTAAAACCATTACCTTTTGCAACTACGGATTTGTCTTTACTTCGCATAGGGGTACTCCCTTTTTGTGATTGTTCTGTGGGTTCTGTGAACTGCTTTCGTTGTCACACTTCTTGCTCAAGGCCTTCCAGTTTGGCGTAGTGGCACGCGACCCAATGTTCGGGAGCGATTTCACGCCATTCAGGAACGTCTGTCTGGCACCTGTCGGTGGCGAACGGACAACGGGTACGGAAGCGGCAGCCGCTGGGTGGGGAGACCGGGCTTGGTATTTCTCCCTGCAAATGGATGCGCCTGTCTTCTCGCATATCGCTGGGTACCGGGCGGGGCTCAGCCGACAACAATGCCTGGGTGTAAGGGTGTAGCGGCTTTTCGATGACGGTGTCAGTGGGCCCCAGCTCCATCATGTTGCCAAGGTACATGACTCCCACCCGTTGGCTGACATGGGCGACCACTGAGATGTCGTGGGTAATAAACGCGTAGGTCAGGCCCAGCTCTTCTTGCAGATCCGCAAAAAGGTTTAGTATCGAGCCGCGTACTGACACGTCCAACGCTGCCACTACTTCGTCACAAACGATGAACTGGGGGTGGACGGTCAGCGCTCGCGCAATATTAATGCGTTGCTTTTGTCCCCCGGACAGCTCGTGGGGATAACGAAGGGCTATTTCAGGAGCCAGGCCCGCCCGCTCAAGTGAGGCCAGCGCCGTTTTGCGCCGGGATTCACGGGTGCCTTCGTTCTGGATCTCCATGGGCTCAACCAGGCTCTGCAGAATGGTCATGCGGGGGTTCAGAGCTGCATGGGGGTCCTGGAAGATGATCTGGTAGTTTTTGCGAAGTCGCTTGTACTCGTTGGCCGATAACTCGGAAATATCGGTCTCCCCATAGCGTAGGGTGCCGTCTGTGGGCTTCAAAAGACCAACGAGCGCTCGACCCACCGTGGATTTTCCCGAACCGGACTCTCCGATAATCCCCAGCGTTTCACCGGAGCGTATCTGGAAGCTCACTCCATCCACCGCTTTAACGGTTTGTCCGCCCTTGAGCGGAAAATGAATCTTCAGGTTGTCGACCGTCACGATATTGTCGGTGTTCGGCCCCGTGGACTGACTGACAGTGACACCCATTAGACCGCCCCCTCGAGTTTCAGCTGCGTTGCCTTGTGACATCGGGCGTGTCGTTGCCGATCGATTTCCGTCATGGTCTGGTATCGCTCACAACCCTCACTGGCGTGCGGGCATCGAGCCTGAAAGCGGCACCCCTCAGGCATGGCGTTCGGTGAGGGGACCCGACCGGGGATGAACGGAAGTCTTCCGCCACGGTCGCTGAGCCGGGGGAGTGAACGCAAGAGGCCGGACGTGTAAGGGTGGCCCGGGCGCCGGAGTACGTCGTCCACGGGGGAGGTCTCGACGACCTCGCCGGCATACATGGTGATCATCCGGCTGCAGGTTTCAGCCACAACACCGAGGTCGTGTGTAATGAACAGCAAGGCGGCGCCGGTGTTTTCGCTCAGTTCCGTCAGCAGATCGATGATCTGCGCCTGTACCGTAACGTCCAGCGCCGTGGTGGGCTCATCCGCGATAATCAGTTTTGGCTTGCAGATCAGCGCCATCGCGATCATGACTCGCTGGCGCATCCCGCCGGAGAACTGGTGGGGGTACTCGTCCACCCGGGTTTCGGGCGAAGGTATCCCGACATCCTTCAGTGCCTGGATGGCACGCTCCCTGGCTTCTGCCGGGGGTACCGGGTAGTGCGTGCGAAGCGTCTCGACAAGTTGCTGCCCAACAGTGAATACAGGATCCAGCGCAGTCATCGGCTCCTGGAATATCATGCTGATGTCGCGACCCCGGATGGCACGGACTTCTTTGGGGCGCATGGACATAAGGTCACGGCCATCAAACCGGATTTCTCCGTCGATGATCGCTGTGCGCTCGGGTAACAGGCGGAGTAGGGAAAGGCCGGTAACCGACTTGCCGCAGCCGCTCTCTCCGACGACGCCGACCCGCTCGCCGGGGGCGACAGTAAAGGAGACGTCGCGGGTCACATGGGTGATTCCGTCACGGCCCCGGAAAGAAATGCTCAAACCACGCACATCGAGAATGGGCGTCACACTAGCATTGGTGGATTGCCCGGCCTCCGCCGGCGATCCCGCAGGCCGGGCATCGAAGCCCGAAGCCTGCTCGTTCGATGCAACTAACATGTTTCCTCCACGCACCCGAATCCAGTCCGGGCTGTTTGTTCTTGTTTCGTAGAGTAGTGTCGAGTGAGCGGTCAGATCACTCAGGCACCGTAGGCAGCCTTTATCGTTCTCTTCGTCGCTGCGTAGTGGTTTTTCAGTCTTTTGATTCCCGAGAACTGGGTAATCGGTGAACCGAAATACCATAGTGGGGTAATCATCAGAACCACATCCTTTACCGGGGTGTCGGTTCGGTACTCGCCGGCACCAATGGCAATCTTTACGCCGTGTGTCACGCATTCTTCAAAGAAGCGGGACATTTCACCAATACCTTCAACCACTTCCGTGTCCACCGAGCTGAAATCAAATCGAGCACGGGAGGAAAGGCTCCAGGGAGTTCGTTCGTCACCTGGTTGGTTGAATTCGTGAAACCGATCCCGGGCGTCTTCGAATAAAAGGTCAATCCGGTCCTCCAGTGAGAGCCCGGGCTTCAGCCAAATGCCTTCGAGCTTTTGGCGTACTTCCTCAAAGGTGTCTGCAAATACCTCCTTGACCAGTTCGGCCTTATTGCCGAAGTGGTAATGCAGGTTTGCGCGGGTTGAACCGACTTCCTTTGCAATATCGCCGTAACTGACTGCATCGACCCCCCGGGTGATGAACAGGCGCCTGGCGACCTCCAGGATGCGTGCCCGGGTGTCGCTCGCTTTAGCGCGTGATGGTGCAGGGGACGTGACAGTTGCTGGCATGAATTCTCCGTTAGCGGTTCTCGGCATCCCTTATCATTGCCAATTACTGACTTACTTGCAAGTCAGTTTTTTTTGGATAAAACTGACTGACGTGTAAGTAAGTGAGAGAATGGTAGCTGTTCCGCTGGGCGTCAAGTGAATCACCTCAATAATACCAGCGAAGCGGGGAGAGGCGTCTGGTTTGCCTGGCCTTGGCTGCCGATCTGATAACAAAGCCAATAATCGGAAGAGGTCATCCTGTGAAGTTCAAAAAACTGCTGATTGCCAATCGTGGTGAAATTGCTATCCGGATTGCCCGGGCCGCCTCTGAGATGGGGCTGGAAACCGTGGCCATCTATTCCGAGGATGACCGGGATTCCCTCCACCTTGCCCATGCGGACTACACAGTATGCTTGCCCGGAAAAGGCGCTCGCGCTTATCTGGATATCGACGCGATTATTCAGGCCGCGAGGGAGATATCGGCGGATGCCCTGCACCCGGGTTATGGCTTCCTCAGTGAGAATGCCGAACTGGCAAGACAGTGTGGCCGACACAACATCACCTTTATTGGACCTGATCCCGCTACGCTGGAAGAGCTGGGTGACAAGGCGGCTGCGCGAGCGCTTGCAGAGCACTGTGACGTGCCCGTCGTCCCTGGTACCAAGGGCCGTACTTCATTAAACGATACTCGCGAGTTTGCAGCGAGCCTTGGCAGTGATGTGGCGGTGGTTATCAAGGCCATTTCCGGTGGTGGCGGTCGTGGTATGCGGATTGTGTTGCCAGGCGAAAACCTGGAAGAGGCCTACCGGGCATGTGCCCGCGAAGCCAAAGCTGCATTCGGGAACGAGGGGCTTTACGTTGAGCGCCTGGTCCGAACGGCCAGGCATATTGAAGTTCAGGTACTCGGAGATGGACGCGGTAACGCGGTTCACCTATGGGAAAGGGAGTGCAGCCTGCAGCGTCGTAACCAGAAACTCGTCGAAGTCGCCCCAAGCCCGACATTAGCAGTTGCCACCCGAGAAAGGCTTCTGGATGCGGCATTGCGAATGGCGCGACATGTTAACTATGCCGGACTGGGTACCTTTGAATTCCTGGTGGATGAAAATGGCCGGGACTTTTTCTTTATAGAAGCGAATCCCCGGCTTCAGGTAGAGCATACGATCACCGAAGAAATTACTGGTGTTGACCTTGTCCAGTCACAGATCGCGGTGCTGGGTGGTGCCAGCCTGGCAGAACTCAATCTTTCGCAGGCTGAAATACCTGACCCGAAAGGCTACGCGATTCAGTGCCGGGTAAACATGGAATCCATGGATGCTGATGGCTCCACCCGCCCCAGTGGCGGCACCCTTGAGACGTTCGAGCCACCTTCCGGGCCAGGTATTCGTGTCGACACCTTCGGGTATCGGGGGTACACCACCAGCCCGCACTTTGACTCACTGTTAGCAAAGCTGATCGTTCACACGAGAGCGGGGAACTATCGGCAGGCCGTCCGTAAGGCCTACCGCGCCCTTTGTCAGTTCCGGGTTGAGGGCGTGAAGACGAACGCCTCTTTTCTGCAGGCGCTCCTGAGTCGCGAGGACGTTGCTGAAAACCGGATATACACACGCTTCGTTGATGATCATATGGCGGACCTTGTCGCCGAGGCAGGGCAGGGCCATCCACAGTTGTTCCGTACTTCCGAAGCCTCCAAAGACACGAACAAATCCGCTGTTCGGCAACACGTTCCGGAAGGGAGCGAGCCTGCCTCCGCTCCCATGCAAGGCCAGCTGGTAACCACGTTGGTGGCTGAAGGTGAACTCGTGTCCAAAGGACAGACTCTGGCGATCCTTGAAGCAATGAAGATGGAGCATGAAATAAAGTCGCCGACAGCTGGCCTTATCCGGCGGTTGCCCTTGGCTGAGGGTGACTACGTCAATGAAGGGCAGGCCGTCGCCTTTATTGAGCCTGGCGAAACGGACCTGGACGAAGAGATAACTGAGCAGAAAATCGACTTTGATTACATTCGTCCGGATCTGGCTGAAGCCATGGAGCGTCACGACCTGACACTGGACAAGGCGCGACCGGATGCCGTTGCCAAGCGTCACAAGCTGGGCATGCTCACTGCGCGCGAAAACATCGACAACATCTGCGACTCAGGCAGCTTCATGGAGTACGGGGCCCTGACCTTTGCCGCTCAGCGGCGCCGGCGTTCAGTCGAGGACCTGATTCGCTCGACCCCGGCTGACGGCCTGGTGGCCGGTGTGGGTGCAGTGAATGGTGAAATGTTCGATGAAGACCAGGCCCGGTGTGCTGTACTGGCCTACGATTACACCGTGCTGGCTGGCACTCAGGGGACCATGAACCACAAGAAAACGGACCGTGTGTTACAGGTGGCCGAAGAGCAGCAGCTACCGGTCATATTTTTTGCCGAAGGGGGGGGCGGGCGACCAGGCGATACGGATAACGGCACCAAGGTGGCCGGCCTCGATCAGCCCAGCTTCCTGCAGTACGCAAGGTTAACCGCACTGGCACCTCGTATCGGGATTGTTTCTGGTCGTTGTTTTGCGGGGAACGCCGTATTTGCTGGCTCCAGCGACCTGTTGATTGCAACCAGGAACGCCAGCCTGGGGATGGCCGGCCCAGCCATGATCGAGGGCGGGGGGCTCGGCGTCTATTCGGCAGAAGAGGTCGGCCCCATGTCGGTACAGGTTGCCAATGGCGTTGTGGATTGCCTGGTCGAGGACGAGCGGGAGGCCGCGCAGGTCGCCCGCCAGATCATGTCTTACTTCCAGGGCAAGCTGCCGGAGTGGACCTGTGCAGATCAGCGGCTGCTTCGATCCAGTATTCCGGAGAACAGGCTGCGCTCCTACGACATCCGGTCATTGATTCGTACGTTGGTCGATACCGACAGCTACCTTGAACTCCGGCCGGAGTTTACACCAGGTATGGTAACGGCCTTCGCTCGTATCGAGGGGCGCCCGGTTGGTCTGATTGCCAACGATCCACGCCATCTGGGCGGAGCAATCTGTGCGAATGGAGCTGATAAGGCCTCCCGCTTCATGCAGCTTTGTGATGCCTATGATGTGCCGCTGGTCAGTCTGTGTGATACGCCGGGGTTCATGGTCGGTCCCGAGGCTGAGAAAACCGGCCTGGTTCGTCATACCACCCGGATGTTCGTAACCGCTGCCAGCCTCCAGGTTCCCGTGCTTTCCATTGTTCTTCGCAAAGGTTATGGCCTGGGTGCCATGGGCATGACAGCAGGTTCTTTCCATGCGCCTTTCTTCAACGTGGCCTGGCCCACCGGTGAATTTGGCGGGATGGGGCTCGAAGGTGCCGTTCGCCTTGGCTATCGCAATGAAATTGCCAATGCCGGTGATGAGGCCGCGCAGAAAGCCATGTTCGAGAAGCTGGTGGCGGAACAGTACGAGAAGGGTAAGGCCCTGAGTATGGCGGTCTCCCTGGAGATTGATGCGGTTATTGATCCAGCCGAGACCCGCAACTGGATCCTTCGTGGCCTCAAATCGGTCAGGAAACCTGGTCCACGCATCGGACGCCGACGCCCGATGGTAGACACCTGGTAACGTCGTCAGAAACGCTGAGAGTAACAACAACAAAAGGAAGACCAGCATGAAGCAGCCACAAGAAATCTTTGATCAGATGGTATCGGAAGGGGATGTGCCGCTCTATCAGTTGAAACGGCATGCCTCTGAAAACGGCGACAAGGTATTTATCCACTACGGGGAAACGGGCGAAAAGCTGACGTTCAGGGAGATGCATGACCGGAGCGAGGAGATCGCCCGTGGGCTGGTTTCCCTCGGCATCGGACGGGGTCAGCCGGTAAGTGTACTCACCAGTAATTCATTACTCGCCGCGATTTCAATGTTTGCCTGTTGGCAGGTCGGGGCCATCTACGCGCCGATCAACTTCAACCTCAGGGGCAAGCTGCTCAGCTATCAGATCAACGATACCGCGGCTCCTGTCCTGATTACTGACCCGTCCTTTGGGCCGGAACTGGACAAAATCGGTCCAGACATTACGCCGGACCATGTCGTAATCGGTCCGGACTCCTCCGGCGAGACCAGTGAGTCTGGTGTGGGGTTGCCAAACTCAGCGGTTCATCGGCTGGATACCCTGGCGACGTCCGACGTATCACTGGCTGATCCTGAGCTTGGTCCATTTGATCCGGCGACCATTATCTATACATCCGGAACGACCGGGCCCGCCAAGGGCGTTTTGCTGCCTTTCCGCTGGATCAATCAGTACGCCTTTGCGGGGCGCAGCCAATGGACATCAGAGGATGTGGTGTATTGCGATTTACCGATGTATCACGTTGGTGGAGCCTACGCGCTCCTGGTAAAAGCGGTCTGGAAGGGTAACACCGTGGGCATGTGGAACCGGTTCAGTCCCTCGGAGTTCTGGTCCCGGATCCGCGAGTGCGGTGCAAGCGCCGGAATTCTCCTGGATGTCATGATCCCATGGCTGATGTCCGCACCGCCCTCGGAAGGCGACCGTAATAACACCCTCAATAAGGTGCACATGCAGCCGCTCCCGGCGAACCACCACGAGGTCGCCAAACGGTTCGGGTTTGACTTTGTCACCTGTGGATTCGGTCAGACGGAGTCGGGGGCCGGTTTTATGGCCATTATCGACCAGTTTGGTGACCAGGCAGGTACACCACCTGAACTCTATAAAGGCTTGGCGAAGGCCGAGCTCAGGGCGTCCGCCGAAGCATCAGGGCGACTGGTTGTCAGCGGTGAAACCACCCTGCCGCCGGGTTTTATGGGCAGGCCATCGCCGTTGGTGGATGTTGCCATTCTGGACGAGGATGACAATCGCCTCTCTCCAGGCCAGGTTGGTCAGCTGGCGTTCCGACCACGATTCCCCGGGCTGCTGCTTCAACAGTATCTGAACAAACCTGAGGCCACCCTCAAAGCCTGGCGAAATCTCTGGTTTCATACCGGCGATGCCGTGGTTGAAGAGAACGATGGCACCTTCCGGTTTGTTGACCGAATGGGGGGCTATTTCCGGGTGCGAGGTGAAAATGTTTCTTCCTATGAGGTGGAATCCCTGCTTGTGGATCATCCGGACGTTCGGGCCGTTGCGGCCGTACCGGTGCCGGCCCAGGAAGGTAATGAAGATGATATCGCGGTGTTCATCGAGCTCAAGGAAGCTGGCACCTGTACAGAGAGCGATATTGCTGCCTTTGCTACTGAGAACATGCCGAAATATATGCGTCCTCGCCACGTCCGGATTGTGGATGCGCTACCAGTGACACCGACGAACAAAATAGAGAAGTACAAGCTGAAGCAGATGCTTACTGAATCTCAGGCTCGTTGAGGGCCGGAACAGTCCTGCAGGTTGCCTGAAGACCGATAACAAGATAAAGGTGAAATAAATAATGGAGAAGATTCTGATCGCCAATCGTGGCGAGATTGCCATCCGGATCATTCGGGCGGCCCGTCAGTTAGGATTTCAGACGCTCGCAGTGTATGCGCCTGATGATTCCGAAGCCCTGCATGTCAGCTACGCTGATGATGCCTGCGAACTGCCCGGGGAGGGTGCGGCTGCTTATCTCGATATCGGGGCCATGGTTTCTGCTGCCCAGGACAATGAATGCTGGGCCATCCATCCTGGTTACGGGTTCCTCAGTGAAAACGGTGATTTTGCAAGACGTTGTGAGGATGGGGGCATCCGTTTTATCGGTCCTCGGCCAGAAACCCTGGACTTGTTCGGCAGTAAGGTGCAAGCGCTGAAGCTGGCTTCTGATCTTGGGGTGCCGGTTATGCCGGGCACGTCAGAGCCGACGTCTCTGGAGCAGGCCAGGGCGTTCGCCCAGGAAAATGGTGGCGCAGTAATGTTGAAAGCCCTGGCTGGCGGTGGTGGCCGGGGCATGAGAGTCGTGAGGTCACTGGATGACCTCGATGAGGCCTACCAGCGTTGTCGGTCCGAGGCAGAGCAAGCCTTTGGTAATGGTGACCTCTATGTTGAAAGGCTGCTCCATAACGCGCGCCATATCGAGGTGCAGATTGTCGGTGACGGGTCTGGAAAAGTTACCCACCTCTGGGAGCGGGACTGTACGGTGCAAAGGCGTCACCAGAAATTGCTGGAAATCGCGCCAAGCCCGGTGCTGCCTCAGTCGATGCGTGAACAGATACTGGAAGCCGCACAGACAATGGCGTCTCACGCCCGTTACGAAAACATCGGCACCTTTGAGTTTTTGGTGTCCGACGAAGGCTTCTGGTTTATGGAGGCAAACCCTCGTCTGCAGGTTGAGCATACAGTTACGGAGGAGATCACCGGGGTCGACCTGGTTCAGACGCAAATCAGAATTGCTGCAGGGAGGTCCCTTTCAGACCTGGGTTTGGTATCGGCGCCGCAAGCCAAGGGCTTTGCAATCCAGGCCCGGGTCAACCTGGAAGAGTTCATGGAAAACGGAACAAGTATGCCCAGATCCGGGCTGATTACCGGGTTTATTCCGCCCTCAGGGCCCGGTGTACGTGTCGACACCTTTGGTTATGCGGGTTACAAGACCAGTCACCGATACGATTCGTTGATCGCTAAAGTGATTGCGCGGGGGGAGAGCTTTCTATCCGCTACCGGAACCCTCACCGGTGCCCTGCGCGAATTCCACATCACCGGCTTGCCTACGAATATTCCGCTTCTCGGGGCAATTCTGGGTCATCCAACGTTTCTTCAGGGGGAGTACAACACTTCCTTTATTGAAACCCATCAGTCGGACATCCAGGCAGCAATTGGCACCTTTTCACCGCTTACACCCCCTGCAGCAGAAGGCGCGGGTTACGACAAGTCTCACAGTAGTCAGGCGCCCTCAGCTCTCCCGATGGGTTACGATCCTGATGAAGCACTCCATGCACCCATGGAGGGTATGGTCGTAACAGTCGATGTGGAGGTCGGTGACCTTGTCCAACAGGGCCAGCCGCTCGTGGTGATCGAGGCTATGAAGATGGAGCAGTCTGTCCGGGCGGCATACAGCGGCCGGGTTAATGCAGTGACGGCCAGGGTTGGTGATGTCATCAAGGAAAATGACATACTCGCCATTATTGAGCCCGATGACGCAGACTCATCAACTGGCGACAGTATTAAAGCTTCCGCTTTACCGTTTGGCGAAAAAGACGCAGGCTGGGGTGTCGAAGTTGAAGAAATCCAGCAGCGCCTGACCATGGCGCAACAGATGGGCGGCAAGGACAAAGTCAGTAAGCAAAAAGCTAAAGGCAAGCTCACCGCCCGTGAACGAGTCCAGGCATTGGTCGACGAGGGCTCGTTTTCGGAGGTCGGTGCACTGACAGGGTTTGCTGAATACGATGAGCAGGGCAATCTGATCAACGTACAACCCGCTAACTTTATCGGTGGCACAGCTCGCCTTGACGGAAGAAAGGTAACCCTCGGCATTGATGACTTCACCTTGCGGGCGAGTTCCGGGGATGCCGCGATTCATGGCAAGCAGATATTCCTGGAAAACTATGCCAGGGATATGCGTCTGCCAGTTGTCCGTTTGCTTGATGGTGCCTCCGGCGGTGGCAGCGTCAAGATGGCGCTGAAGCATGGCTTTCATTACGTTCCCATCAATCCTGGCTGGGATGCCGTAGTCGACAACCTCTCCCTGGTACCAGTGGTCGCTGCAGCCGTCGGACCAACCGTGGGGCTTGGCGCCGCCAGGCTTGCCATGTCGCACCTTGCTGTGATGGTGCGGGGCATCGGCCAGGCGTTTACTGCAGGTCCACCCGTTGTAAAAGGTAGCACTGGTGAGGACCTTTCCCTGGAAGAGCTTGGTGGGGTTGGAATCCATGCTGAGAGCGGAGTGGTTGAACGTCTTGTAGAAACAGAGCAGGAAGCCTTCGACGTTATTCGGAAGTTTCTCTCCTACCTGCCACGCAATGTGGACGAACTGCCCCCCAGACAGGTTTGCAGTGACCCGATAGAGCGGCGCGAAGAGCAACTGCTCAACGCCATACCCCGGAATTCCAGAAAACCTTATGACATCCATGCGATTCTGGAAGCCATCTTCGATCAGGGATCTATCTTCACTTACTCTGAATATGGAGGCTCGACGGTTACCGCTCTGGCCCGGCTGAATGGTTATCCGGTAGGTGTACTGGCAACGAATCCGCTCAAGGGTGTCACTATGACCGTAGAGGGCGCTCAGGCTGTTACTCGTCTGGTGGATCTCTGTGACACGTTCCACCTGCCTATTGTCAGCCTGACGGATCAGGGTGGCGTTTCCATCGGTTCTGCGGCGGAGCGCAGAGGCACAATACGCCACGGAGTGAGGGCTATATCTGCCATCTACCAGGCTCGCGTGCCCCAGGCAGAACTGATTCTACGCAGAATATTCGGTGTGGGCGGTGCGGGTATGGTGAACCGCCATCGGGCTTCACCCAGCTGGTCCTGGCCGTCGGGTACCTGGGGTTCATTGCCGTCACGGGGCGGTATTGAGGCAGCCTTCAGTGCACAGTTGAATCAGGCGGAAAATCGGGAGCAGGAACTGGAGCGCATCAGTCAGGAAATGGAAAAGATTGCCTCGCCGTTGCGCACAGCCGAGAGCTTTGGCGTGCAGAATATGATCGATCCCAGGGAGAGTCGCATACTGCTCTGCGATTGGGTCGAGGACGCTTATCGCACGCTACCAAAACAGCTGGGGAAGCCAGCATTCGGGTTGCGTCCATAAAACGAATTGCACACCGGATCTCTGGCTCCAGGTTTTGACGGCACCCGGGCAATCAGTTATTTGCCAGGGTGCCGTCAGGTGATCTGATGCCAGGCTCTAATGAACGAATCCGGTTGGGTTAGTTGTCGAGTAAAATCAGGTCATGCTCTGGAGTTGGACGCTGGCCCGCTAGGGGTACCAGGGCGGCCAGGTCGCTGCCGAACAGTTCTCCGATACGTACCGTTCCCACACGCTCGCCTACACGCCAGGTGATGGGCTGGCCATTGGGCGCGCGGACCAGGGTGCCTGGCTCGTGGATGGCCAGTTCGTCACCGGTTTCCAGGCCATTGGCGCGACCGGCCGAGAGGTAAAGGCGGCCATCATCCGCGCGGAAGGCTTTCATGGCCCACGGCGCGATGTCCGCGCGCTGCGAAACCAGTTCCAGCAGTTCCTCGCCTTGCTTGCCGGAGGTCAGCTCAGTAGCGCCCCAGCGGGCGTTACTGGCAGCATCGGTGACGGTGACGGTGACGGAGCTGCTACGTTCAATCGTGACCACCATGCGTGCGCCAGGGTAAGCGGCCAGGGCTTCGGCACAGGCTTCGGAAGTGGTGTCTTCACAGGCCGGGGTCTTGGATAGCGCGTCTTGCAGTTCTGGCCTGGGGATCAGGCGGTAGCCATAGTCTGCCGCGGTGTTATCCAGCTCCCGGTAGAGCGAATCGGAGGCGCCGATAATGGCCAGGTTGGTACGAAGCTGGCCGGCAGCGGGTGCCGCCTGGACAGACGATGAAGATACCTCTTGACCAGACTCATCAGCATCGCCGCTGCCCTTTTCCCAGAACGGAGTGGTCCACTCGCTCTTGGTCCGATTCAGGCCGGCTTCCGAGTCTACAGCTTCTATCTGACGCTGGGCCTGTTCTGAGGTAACACAACCAGTGGCGAGCACCGCTGTTAACCATATCCCGAGTGACGCGCGGCATTTCTTTATCATGTTGAAGAACCTTTGCGGAAAATTGCTTCGAATATTACTGACATAAAAACAAAAAGGGCGGGTCAGGGCAATGCCCTGACCGCCCGAGGGTCGCTAAATTACCTGGTCAACAGCGGTCTCAGAACGCTACGTTCAGTGATACCTTGGCGGCCATCAGGTCGTCATCGGCGAAAGCAACACCGCCAGCAGCCGGAACGAGGCCGTTGCCAGTAGTTGTAGCAACGTCATTCTCAGTGACCATGCCCCAGGTAGCAGAGGTGGTGACGGATTCGTTCAGCTTGTAGCTGGCACCCAGGTCATAGATCATGGAGTCATCGTCATCAGTACCGTTGTCGATCTGCAGTGTACCCACAGAACCGTGCAGGCTCATGCGCGGAGTGACGTCAAAGGTAGCCTTGGCGATGAACAGGTTCTCTTCGTGGTCTTCCAGGCCAGACTGACCACCCATACGATACAGGCTGGTCGGGTTCTGGGTGGAATCCGGGTTGTTGTTGATCAGGCTGGAGAAGGTGTCAAAGCCCGGAACGATGAAACCGCCATCCTGGGTGCCTGCCCACTGAACCTGGAGGTTCATGGCGCCGAGATCAAAGCCACCACGCACGTAGGTGCCGAAGCTGGCGTCGGCGTAGATCCGGCCATCGCCCAGGTCGACTTCGTTGCCGTCGAAGTAGTTAACACCGACGTCCAGTTTGACTGCGTCGCCAATCATGCCGCTGATGTATGGGGAGAACAGATGGGTGCCCTGCAGCGGGTAGCCGCCCGGAGTTGCGGTGTTCTGCAGCCAGTGCACATAAAGAAGACCAACGTTGAAGTCGGCGGCTTTGGTCACAAGACCCAAGGCTACCTGGTCACCGTTGTCACGGTTAGCGAAAGAGGCCGTATCGCTACGACGGTCATACAGGGCGATGACGGTACCCAGGCTGGTGGGTGTCAGGGTGAGGATACGATCACGACGGTCGTCGCAGGTCAGGAAGCAGTTACTCCAGTTAGCCGCCTGGCGGCCCACGCGCAGGATGGTGCCGTTGGAGAAGGGTACCTGAACATAACCCAGGTCAAGGGTCACGTCTTCGTTGGCATTGCCTGTGTATGACTCACTGCTTGCGGTGCCGCTGGGAAGGCTTTTGCCGTCACCGCTCCAGCGGTCAGACGCGAGTTCGGTGCTGGTATGAATAGAAATGCCGGTGTTCTCGTCCTTGAAATCAGCCTTCACGCGCAGGAGGTTGGCGAAGCCGTTGTCAGTGGAGGATGACGCGCCAGCATCTTCGTAGGCGTCTGAACTGATCGCAAAGGCATCAGCCTGATACGTAACACCAAAATCAGTTTGCAGGGCATTCGCGAAGTTAGCGCCGGCGATTGCCATGCCCAGGATGGAAGCGGTTCCCAGTGCCTTGGTCAGCGGGCGGGAAGTGATCTTGCTTTGTTGTGCCATGGTTTTAAACCCTTTTTTTATGTCTAATCGACTCGATTGTTGGACTCAGTGACGCTTTTACTGCTTGTTTTTGCTTGTGATTATTCCTTGCTGCCTGATCAAACCTCCGGTTGTTATCCCTGTGGCCAGTTGATGCCAGGCCGTATAAAGCCTGCAGTTATTCTGGTCGACTGCCACCCTGGCTGAATGCATTTTGCAATTCTATCAAGGCGGTTATGGGCGAATGATCAAGTACAGTCTTAGCAGAGAATCCAACAAAGGCAAGGGCCTTGGTGGGACAGGATCACACTTTTTTTCGTGTGTCTGATGAGAATCACACTTCCATGGTGCTTTTTTTGTTCTCTGCTCCGACCGCAGCCTGTCACCAGCCGCTCAGTCAGGACGCCTTCCATTTAGCAGTCTCCCGGATAGTAGGAATAAATTTTTTGTCATGCAATAGCCTCGGTGACTTTTTTACAGGATTTGTAATGATTTTGTGCTGCACAGTGAAATGGCTGGATTGGCAGGCTTTGCCTGCAATGGTTCGGGGCAGGAGTCGCAAATTGGTGCGTCGTTCCCCGCGTCTCCGGTCATGGCGCGGTTTGCCCGGGGACGCACGGTGTCAGGCCTATTCAATTCTGGTTGGCAACTTGTTTCGGAATTGACTAAGCTGTTCCGCAAAGCAGAACTTCGTACCGAAAAAATATTTTTCTTGTGGGCTGTGTTCCGCAGGTTGCGTTTAATGGCGGGGTGATGGCTTTAGTTTCGCAACGCGTTCCGGTTTGGCAGGTTTTTTGAAACAAATTCGGAACAGGCCATGGTCGGGACGAAAACCCACAAGTAAAATGCGCGGGTTTCTGACTTTTTCATCTATTTCTGAGTTGCCCTGTGGGCATTGCCACAACCCGGTGCGTGCCGGTGGCTGTCACGGGGCTTTTTGAGGCACCGGAAACTATGACCTTGAGCACTAAAACAAAAGCAGATCTGGTCGAAGCGTCCGCCGATTCCCCGGACAAGCCCGAGAAAGACCGCAAGTTTGTCGAAGCCCTGTCCCGGGGCCTGGATGTACTGCGGGCTTTCAGTCAGGGTTCTGTGATCCTGGGCAATCAGGACATCGCACGGCTGACCGGGCTCCCCAAGCCCACTGTCTCCCGTATGACCTATACCCTCACCAAGCTTGGCTACCTGAGCTACAACCCGGTGCTGGAAAAGTACCAGCTCAGTTCCGGCGTGCTGGCCCTGGGCTATGCCTACGTCTCCAACCTGAAGGTGCGCCAGCTGGCCAAGCCTTACATGGACGAGTTCGCCCGCCGTAATAATATGTCGGTCGGCCTGACCTGCCGGGATCGTCTGCATATGATCTATGTAGAGAACCGCATGCCCCCGGAGGCTTCCCTGCTGCGCATGGAAATCGGCCTCAAGCTTCCCATGGCGACGACCGCTGCAGGAAGGGCCTACTGCTCCTCCCTGACCGAGGACGGCCGCAAGATCCTGATGGAAGCCCTGGCCGAGAAATACGGTCCGGAAGGCTGGCCGGAAAAGAAGAAGGGCCTGGACCAGGCATTGGAGGATTACCGGGAGCATGGCTTCTGCCTGTCCCTTGGTGAATGGGACCGCAATATCAATGCTGCCGGGGTGCCGGTGCGTCTGCAGGATGGCACCACCATGGCGCTGACCTGTGCGGCGCCGTCCTACCTGGTGTCTGGTGACAAGCTGCGCAGTTCCATTGCCCATCAGCTGGCGATGCTGGCGAGTGATATTGAGTCGCTCGGGGTTTAAGCCCTGCAAGTGGCAAGGCGCCCCAGGGGCTGGGGCGCCTTGCACTGATCCCCGGATTCCCGGGTTTTCCCCTCCCGCTCCATCAGGCGTACAATCAATCTCCCCAAACACAATCTGGTCGATGTTCAGCCAGTCCAAGGTTGAAACATTCCGCAAACTTGTATTAAATCACCGGTCTGTTTCGCTGAATAAAACTCCATTCCATGTTTGCGCAAGGAGGATCTATGTCCGACGTCGTAACCTATAACCGCGAAGGCGCCATCGGCGTTATCACCGTCAACTACCCGCCGGTGAATGCCCTGGGGCACGCGGTTCGCTCCGGTATCCAGAACGCCGTACAACAGGGTCAGGATGATGCGGACGCCAAGGCCCTCCTGATCATGGCCGAAGGTCGTACCTTCATGGCCGGCGCTGATATCCGTGAATTCGGCAAGCCCATGCAGGAGCCCGGGCTGCCGGAAGTGGTCAACTTTATCGAAGCCTCTGACAAACCGGTTGTTGCCGCCATTCATGGCACTGCCCTGGGCGGTGGCCTGGAAGTGGCCCTGGGCTGTCATTACCGCGTAGCGGTACCCAGTGCCAAGGTTGGTCTGCCGGAAGTGAAGCTGGGCCTGCTGCCCGGTGCTGGTGGTACCCAGCGCCTGCCGCGCCTGACCGGTGCCCAGAAGGCACTGGAAATGATTACCACTGGCGATTTTGTTGCGGCCAAAGATGCCCAGGCGGCCGGTATTGTTGATGAAGTGGCCGGCAGCGAGGACGTGAAGGCGGCTGGCCTGGCATTTGCCCAGAAAGTGATTGATGAAGGCAAGCCGGTACGTCGCGTGAGCGAGCTGACCGACAAGCTGGAAGCGGAGAAGGGCAGCGATGTCTTCGACAAGTTCCGTGAAGGCCTGAAGAAGAAGGCCCGTGGCCTGCTGGCACCATTCAAGTGCACCGACGCAGTTGAAGCAGCGTTTACTTCCTCCTCTTTTGAGGAAGGCATGAAGCGCGAACGTGAACTGTTCGGAGATCTGATGGAATCCGACCAGCGCGCCGGGCTGATCCACGCCTTCTTTGCCGAGCGTGAAGTTTCCAAGGTTCCGGGCCTGCCGAAAGACACCCCGATCCGTGACATCAAGAAGGTCGGTGTTATCGGTGCTGGCACCATGGGCGGAGGTATCGCCATGAACTTCGCCAACGTCGGCATTCCCGTCACCATCGCGGAAGTGAAGCAGGAAGCCCTGGACAAGGGCCTGGCCATCATCCGCAAGAACTACGAGAACACCGCCAAGAAAGGCCGCCTCACCATGGAGCAGGTGGAAGAGCGTATGAGCCTGATCAACGGCACCCTCACCTATGACGACTTTGCAGACGTCGACCTGGTGATCGAAGCCGTGTTCGAGCGCATGGATATCAAGAAGAGCATCTTCAGTCAGCTGGATGAGAAGTGTAAGCCGGGCGCCATCCTGGCCTCCAACACCTCTACCCTGGACATCGACGAGATTGCCTCTGCCACCAAGCGTCCGGAAGACGTGATCGGCCTGCACTTCTTCAGCCCGGCCAACGTCATGAAGCTGTTGGAAATCGTCCGTGGTGAGAAAACCGCTGACGACGTCAAGGCCACGGCCATGAACCTGGCCAAGCGCATCAAGAAGGTGGGCGTACTGGTTGGCAACTGCCACGGCTTCGTGGGCAACCGCATGCTGCACAAGCGTGGTGCCGAAGCCATGGCCCTGGTGAACGATGGTGCCACCCCGCAGCAGGTGGACAAGGTACTGACTGACCTTGGCTTCCCCATGGGTCAGTTTGCCATGGGTGACCTGGCCGGTATCGATATCGGCTACAGCATCCGTGAAGAGCGTCGCAAGGCTGGCGAGGATGTCCCGCCGAGCTGGATGGACAAGCTGGCCGAGCAGGGCCGTCTGGGCCAGAAGACCGGCGCCGGTACCTACAAGTACGAAGAAGGCAACCGCAAGCCGATTCCGGATCCGGAAACCGACAAGCTCATCGCCGAGTTCCGCAAGGAACAGGGCATCACGCCCCGTGAGGTGTCTGACCAGGAAATCCTGGAGCGCTGCATGTATGTGATGATCAACGAAGGCGCCAAGATCCTGGACGAGGGCATTGCCGATCGCTCCCTGGATATCGACATTACCTGGATCTACGGCTACGGCTTCCCGGCCTACCGTGGTGGCCCCATGTTCTGGGCTGACCAGATCGGCCTGGACAAGATCCTGGATGCCATCAAGAAGTACCAAAAGGAAGTTGGCGGCAAGCAGTGGGAGCCGTCTCCGCTTCTGGAAAAGCTGGTTGCTGAAGGCAAGAAGTTCGGCGACCTGTAAACCTTTATCGATCCGCTGCGGCGTTACCTCCCCTCTCCCCTGGCGGGAGAGGGGTTGGGGGTGAGGGGAAGCAGGCAAACGCCTGGACTTGAATTCCGGCACCCTTCGGGTGCTCCCCCTCACCCTGGCCCTCTCCCTCGTTGGGGAGAGGGAATGCAGGGCGCTGGATCTGGTATACGCCCTCCAGCTCCCGTGAAGAGCCTCGTCCGCAGCCAACTCAAGTTCAAGAGGACACTCGAATGTCTGATGCAGTTATCGTCTCCACCGCCCGTACCGGTCTGGGCAAGTCCTACCGGGGCGCCCTGAACAACACCCACAGCGTTGATATCGCTGGTCACGTGATCAAGCACGCCGTCGAGCGCGCGGGTATTGATCCGAACATCGTTGAGGACGTGATCCTCGGCGCCACCTTCCACGAAGGTGCCCAGGGCAAGAACATGGCCCGCCTGGCAGCTATCCGTGCCGGCCTGCCGGTGACCACCGCTGGCCTGTCCATCAACCGCTTCTGCTCCTCCGGCCTGCAGTCCATCGCCATTGCGTCCCAGCGTGTTGTGTCCGAGAAGGTTCCGGCGATCGTCGCGGGTGGTGTGGAGTCCATCTCCCTGGTGCAGAACGACAAGCTGAACCAGTTCCACGCCACCAACGAGTGGCTGATGAAGAACAAGCCGGAGCTGTACCTGTCCATGATCGAGACCGCTGACATCGTAGCCCAGCGCTACAACGTCAGCCGTGAAGCCCAGGACGAGTACGCCCTGATCTCCCAGCAGCGCACCGCTGCGGGTCAGGAAGCCGGCAAGTTTGCTGACGAGATCGTTCCCTACGACGCCACCATGCTGGTGAAAAACAAGGAAACCGGAAAGGTCAGCGAAAAGCAGGTCACCCTGGACAAGGACGAGTGCAACCGTCCGAACACTACCATTGAAGGGCTGCAGGGCCTGGACCCGGTACGTGGTGAAGGCAACTTCGTCACCGCCGGCAACGCCTCCCAGCTGTCTGACGGCGCCTCTGTGTGCACCGTAATGAACAGCACCTACGCCGAGAAGAACAACATCGAACCGATGGGTATCTTCCGTGGCTTCGCCGTTGCCGGTTGCGAGCCTGACGAGATGGGTATCGGCCCGGTCTTCGCCATCCCGCGCCTGCTGGAGCGTAACGGCCTGACCATGGACGACATCGACCTGTGGGAACTGAACGAAGCCTTCGCCTCCCAGGTTGTGTACTGTCGCGACCGTCTGGGCATCCCCATGGAGAAGCTCAACGTGAACGGCGGCTCCATCGCCGTGGGTCACCCCTACGGTGTGACCGGCTCACGCCTGACCGGCCATGCCCTCATTGAGGGTAAGCGCCGTGGCGCCAAGTACGTGGTGGTCACCATGTGCATCGGCGGCGGCCAGGGCGCAGCCGGCCTGTTTGAAGTGGTATAAACAGGCGGAATCAGGAGGGGGCGGGCGAGAGTTCGCCCCCTTTTTGGTTTTAGCCACGGAATCCACGGCCCTTCGACATGCTCAGGGCGAACGGAACAACACGGAAAAGACAAAAAAAGAGAACTTGCCACGAAATCCACGAAACCCACGAAATTTGAAAACCAAAGATCACTTTATCAGTGATCATTTTTTCGTGTTCTTTCGTGGGTTTCGTGGCTAAAAAAGCTCTTCATCTTTTCCTTCCGTGTTTTGCGTGGATTCCTTGGCAAATCAGTTATTTCAGAAAGGCATACCCGCGTGCAACAGAACATCATCAACACCCGCGATCTCGAATTCCAGCTGTTTGAACTACACCAGGTCGACGACTTCCTCAAGTACGACCGCTACGCTGACCACAACCGCGAAACCCTGCAGGCGGCCCTGGACCTGGCGCTGAAGGTGGCGGCAGAGGAGTTTGCTCCCCATGCCCGGCTGGTGGACGAGGAGGAGCCCATTTTCGAGAACGGGCGGGTGGTGATGCGTCCGGAAGTGAAGAAAGCCCTGGACGTACTGCGGGAAACCGGCCTGCTGGCAGCCAGCCAGGATTATGAGCGGGGTGGCATGCAACTGCCCAGCGCTGTGGGCCAGATGTGTGTGGGCTTGCTCAAGGGCGCCAATGTGGGCACCCAGGCCTACGCGGGCCTGACCATCGCGGCCGCCAACCTGATCCTGACGCAGGGCAGTGAGGAGCAGAAGACCCGTTATGCCGAACCCATGCTCAGCGGGCGTTTCTTCGGAACCATGTGCCTGACCGAGCCCCATTCCGGCTCCTCCCTGGGGGATTTGCGCACCCGGGCCGAGCCGGCCGGTGATGGCAGCTATCGCCTCAAGGGCAACAAGATCTTTATTTCCGCCGGTGACCATGAGCTGAGCGATAACATTGTTCATATGGTACTGGCACGTCTGCCAGATGCGCCCCCGGGCGTAAAAGGCATCTCCCTGTTTATCGTGCCGAAGTTCCTGGTGAACGACGACGGCTCCCTGGGCGAGCGCAACGACGTTGCCCTGGCCGGCCTGATTCACAAGATGGGTTACCGGGGCACCACCTCCACCATGCTCAACTTTGGTGAGCAAGAGGGTGCGGTTGGCTACCTGGTGGGCGAGCCCCATAACGGCCTGGCCGCCATGTTTCACATGATGAACGAGGCCCGCATTGGCGTTGGCCTGGGCTCAGTCATGCTGGGCTACACCGGTTACCTCCACGCCCTGGAATACGCAAGGGAACGTCGCCAGGGCCGCCCGGTGGGCAACAAGGACCCGCAGTCACCCCAGGTGCCACTGATTGAGCACGCGGACATCCGCCGCATGCTGCTGACCATGAAGGCCTACGTGGAAGGCGGCCTGTCCCTGGCCCTGCAGGGCGCCCGCCTGGTGGACGAAAAGAAGGTGGCGCAGACTGACGAAGAACGGGAAATGGCCGCAGGGTTGCTCGACCTGCTGACGCCGCTGATCAAGTCCTGGCCGTCCCAGTTTTGCCTGGAAGCCAACAGCCTCGCCATCCAGGTGCACGGTGGCTACGGCTATACCCGTGAGTATCCGGTGGAGCAGTTCTATCGTGACAACCGCCTGAACCCCATTCACGAGGGTACCCACGGCATCCAGGGTATGGACTTGCTGGGACGCAAGGTTTCCATGGCCGGCGGCCGATATTATCAGGAGTTGCTGCGTCGTATCGCCGCAACGGTGGAGGAAGCAAGTAGTGATCCGAAGCTGGCGGACAACGCTCGTCGCCTGGCAGACACCGTGGAAGCCCTGAAAGAGGCCACCGACTGCATCCAGGCGGTAAAGCAGGAAGGTCAGGTAGAGCGTGCGCTGGCCAATGCCTCGTTGTATCTTGAGGCCTTCGGGCACACCGTAGTGGGCTGGCTGTGGCTCCGCCAGGCGCTGGCGGCGACAAAGGGCCTCGCCGCAGGCGGTCCCCAGCCCGCTGCTTTCTACGAGGGCAAGCTGAAAGCCTGTGACTTCTTCAGCCGCTATGAACTGCCCCGGGTACAGGGGCTGACGCAATTACTCAGGGAGGTCGACGCCACCGCCCTGGAGATTGAAGCCGAGGGCTTCTGATAAACCGCTCGAGACCGAAACTACACAACAATCGATACCAGGAGAGATACACCATGAGCCGTCAGGCAAAAGCAGTGGTCTGCCGTGAATGGGGCAAACCTGTTCAGGTGGAAACCATCACCGTAGATGGCCCCAAGCGGGGCGAAGTCACCATCAAGGTTGCAGCCTGTGGTGTCTGCCACAGTGACCATTCCGCCACCACCGGCAAGATCCAGTATCCGCCACCCCT
This sequence comes from Marinobacter sp. AN1, assembly GCF_026013985.1. NCBI lineage: Bacteria > Pseudomonadati > Pseudomonadota > Gammaproteobacteria > Pseudomonadales > Marinobacteraceae > Marinobacter > Marinobacter sp. AN1. The sequence goes on from NZ_CP110342.1 coordinate 375,870, forward strand.
GGTGGTTGGTCATGAAGGGGCGGGCGTTGTCGTTGAAGTAGGCGAGGGCGTAACCGGTCTCAAGGAAGGTGACTACGTGGTGACCACCTTCATCACCATGTGCGGCAAGTGCCGCAACTGTGTGCGCGGCCGCCCGGTGCTTTGCGAGAATGCGAAGAAGTCCATGGTGACCCTGCCGGACGGTACGGTTCGCACCCATGGCAAGGACGACGAAGACCTGTATGTGTTCGGCGCCTGCGGCGTGATGGCGGAATACGCCACCCTGCACGAGGACAACTGCGTCAAGATCGACGAAGGTGTGCCCCTGCCCAGTGCTGCGCTGGTGGGCTGCGCCGTCATTACCGGTGTGGGTTCGGTGTTCAATACTGCCCAACTGGAGCCAGGCTCACGTGCTGCGGTATTCGGTATTGGTGGTGTCGGTCTGAATGCCATTCAGGGCTGTGTGACTGCTGGTGCTGAAATGGTCATCGCCGTGGACACCAACGAGGCCAAGCTGGAGATGGCGAAGGAATTCGGCGCGACGCACACCATCAACATCAACGAAGTGGAAGACGTCAGCAAGGCCATCAAGAAAATGACCGCCGGTGGCGTAGACTATGCCTTCGAGTGCGTCGGCAACGGCAAGGTGGTCGAGCAGGCCTACAAGGCCCTGGGCCGGGCCGGTACCGTGGTAGTGGTCGGTGTTGCCGATATGAAGGACAAGACCTCCATCAGCACCTTTGCCCTGCCGGCGGATGAGCGCACACTCAAGGGTAGCTGGCTGGGTTCCGCACGGCCCCAGTACGACTTCCCGAAGATCCTGAACCTGTACAAGGCCAATCGCCTGAAGCTGGATGAGCTGATCACCCAGACCTACAGCATTGACGAGGCGCCGCAGGCCTTCGAAGACATGATTGCCGGCAAGAACGCCCGTGGCGTGATCGTTTTCGAATAATGGCTGAGGCCAGGGAATCCAACAAATCGACTCCCGAAAGGAGCATTACCATGAACAATCTGAGCAAGAACTACATCAACGGCCAGTGGGTTGACTGGTCCGGCGACACCATCGACGTCCACGAAGGAACCAACGGCGACGTCATTGCCAAGGTGCCGTCTTCCGATCGTGCCGCCATGGAGCAGGCCATCGACGCCGCCGACGCGGCTTTCGACAGCTGGAGTGAAACCCCGCTGGAGAAGCGCATTGACGTCATCAAACAGCTGCATGCCGGCCTGAAAGAACGTGCCCCGGAAATTGCCCAGGTCGTAGCCCGGGAAGTGGGCATGCCCATCAAGCTGGCTGGCATCATCCAGGCTGGTATGCCCATCAAGGTCACCGAGACCTACCTGGACATGCTGCCGGACTACCCGTTCACCGAGCAGTCCGGGAACTCCGAGGTTCAGTACGCGCCGGTGGGTGTGGTTGGCTGTATCACCCCATGGAACTATCCGCTTCACCAGGTCATCCTGAAAGTGGTCCCGGCCCTGGCCGCTGGCTGCACCATCGTACTAAAGCCCAGTGAAGTGTCCCCGCAAAGCGCCTTTATCCTGGCAGAAATCCTGGACGGTACCGACCTGCCCAAGGGCGTGTTCAACATGGTCTGTGGCCTGGGCCAGGAAGTGGGCGATACCCTGATCAAGCACCCGAAAGTGCGTATGGTGTCCTTCACCGGCTCGACCCGCACTGGTCACCTGATTGCCCACGCGGCGGCGGACGACTTCAAGCGCATCGCCCTGGAAATGGGCGGCAAGTCCGCATCCATCATCCTGCCGGACGCCGACCTGGAGGCTTCCGTGAAGGGCTCCTTCATGAACTGCCTGCAGAACAGCGGCCAGACCTGTACCGCGCTGACACGCCTGCTGGTGCACAAGGATCAGCACGACCAGGCCTGTGAAATCGCTGGTGCCATTGCCAACGGCGTCAAGCTGGGTGATCCCCTGGACGAGAATACCCGCCTCGGCCCGCTGGCCTCCGCCGATCAGCGTGACAAGGTGCGTGGGTACATCAAGCTGGGTATCGAAGAAGGCGCCACCCTGGTGGCCGGCGGTGCCGAGGCCCCTGAAGGGCTGGAGAACGGCTACTTCGTCAAGCCAACCGTGTTCGGCAATGTGGATCCGAACAGCCGCATCGCCCAGGAAGAAATCTTCGGGCCGGTACTGTGCGTGATCCCCTACGAGACCGAGGAAGAAGCCATCCGCATCGCCAATGGCACAGCCTATGGTCTGTCCGGTGCGGTCTTCTCCGGCGACCAGGAAAAGGCGAAGAAAGTCGCCGGCAAGATGCGCACCGGCCAGGTGTTTGTTAACGGCGGTGCCTTCAACCCGCTGGCGCCCTTCGGCGGCTTCGGTCACTCCGGCATCGGCCGCGAGTTTGGCAAGTGGGGCCTGGAAGAGTTCCTCGAGGTTCGGGCTTTGCAGTTGTAATGGCTGATACCGATAAGGTAAATATAGAAGGCTAACGAAAGCGGGCATATCCCACAGGGAATGCCCGCTTTTGGTTTACAGGACTGAAGAGGAACCATTCGTGAGCAGTATCTGGACAATTACCCCAACCATCGAAGGCATGCAGGAGCGAGTAAAGAACACCGCTGTGGACAACATGGGTATCGAGTTTACCGGGGTGGGTGACGACTACATCAGCGCCCGGATGCCGGTGGACACCCGCACTGTGCAGCCCTATGGCATCCTGCATGGTGGCGCTTCGGTGGTACTGGCCGAAACCCTGGGCAGTGTGGCCACCAACCACTGCCTGAAAAAAGACGGCACCGCCGGTGTCGGCCTGGAAATCAACGCCAACCACATCCGCTCGGTAAAGTCGGGCTGGGTTCACGGCACCGCGCGGCCACTGCACACCGGCGGATCCACCCAGGTGTGGGAAATCCGTATCGAGACCGAGGATGGTAAGCTGGTGTGCGTATCTCGCATCACCATGGCGGTTTGTAGTGGCATAGTGAATCTGGCCACCTGATTTTGAGTGTATGATCACTCACATAATGAATCAGGTGAAGACGATGGCGAAAACTAGAAACTTCAGTCCGGAATTCCGTTTGGAGGCTGCCCAGTTGGTGGTCGACCAAGGATACACGGTGAAAGCTGCCTGCGATGCCATGGGTGTCGGTAAATCCACCATGGAGTATTGGGTCCGTAAACTTCGTTCCGAACGGGCAGGCAAAGCACCCAGAGGCGAGGCCCTGACCACAGAGCAGCGTGAGATTCAGGAACTGAAGCGCCGCCTTCGTCGGTCGGAGGAAGAAAAGGAAATCTTAAAAAAGGCTACCGCTCTCTTGATGTCGGACTCCCTGAGCAATTCTCGATAATCGAGCGACTTGAAGAGAGCTATGCGGTGCAGCGCCTGTGTCAGGTGTTTGGGGTGCATCGCAGCAGCTACCGGGCATGGCGTGACCGGGATAGAACGCCCTGTGACGCTGAGCAAGCGCTCCAGGAGCAGGTTATTGAGGCCCACGAGACCAGCAATGGTTCAGCCGGGGCACGGACGATTGCCAGCATGGTGACACAGGCCGGAATACCGCTGAGCCGTTACCGTGCCAGCCGACGGATGAAGCAGCTGGGACTGGTCAGTACGCAGCCGCCAAGCCACGTTTACAAGAAGGCCGATCAGCCGCACCTGGATATTCCGAATCTTCTTGACAGGGAGTTCGACGTAGAGGGGCCCAATCAAGTATGGACTGGAGACATAACCTATCTGTGGACTGGTGCGCGCTGGGCTTATCTGGCTGTTGTGATCGATCTGTTCTCCCGTAAACCGGTGGGGTGGGCCATATCCCTGTCGCCGAATACGGACCTGGTGAAGAAGGCTCTGACGATTGCGTATGAATCCCGTGGGAAGCCATCAGGAGTCTTGTTCCATTCGGATCAGGGGTGCCAATACACCAGCCTGAGGTTCCGGCAGCTGCTCTGGAGTTATCAAATGAGACAAAGCCTCAGCCGACGAGGGAATTGCTGGGATAACGCCCCGACAGAGCGCTTCTTCCGGAGTCTGAAAACAGAATGGGTGCCGGAAATCGGATATCCATGCTTTGCCTCGGCGAAGCAATCGGTCACGGACTATATGATCGGATATTACAGCGCACTGAGACCGCACAAACACAACGGTGGATTGCCGCCGAATGTGGCAGAGAAGGCCTACTGGAAAACTCAAAAGACGGTGGCCTAAAACACTTGACCACTACAGTTATTAATCTTTAAGGGTTAGCCACGGCCCTTCGACAGGCTCAGGGCGAGCGGGGGGCACGGAAAGAAAAGATGAAAAGATTTTCAGCCACGAAATCCACGAAACCCACGAAAGAAGACGGAAAGAGAAGATAACTTAGTCACTAAGCCATAGAAAAAAGGAAAATGGTTACTGGAGAGACTGTCTTTGGCTTTAAGTTTCGTGGTTTTCGTGGTTTTCGTGGTTTTCGTGGTTTTCGTGGCCAATAGTGTCTTTATCTTTTGTTTTGTCCGTGTTTTTGCGTTCGCCCTGAGCCTGTCGAAGGGCCGTGGATTCCGTGGCAAATAAATACAATAAAGGAGCTATCCCCATGCAACTTGGACTGAAAGGCAAGAACGCCGTCGTAACCGGCGGCAGCAAAGGTATCGGCCGCTCTATCGCCCTGGAGCTGGCTGCCGAGGGCGTCAACGTGGCCATCTGCGCCCGCAGCGAAGGTCCGCTGGATGACACTCTGAAAGAAATCGAAGCGCTGGGTGTAAAAGGCTACCGGGAAGCCTGCGATGTAGGCGACAAGGCCAGTCTTGACGGGTTCCTGGACAGTGCCCGCCAAGAGTTGGGCAGCGTGGATATCCTGGTCAGCAACGTCTCCGCGCTTGGCGCCGGTAACGACCTGAAAGCCTGGGACGCGAACGTCACCCTTGACCTGATGTCCACCGTACGCGCCGTGGACAAGGTGCTGCCCTGGATGAAAGAAGCCGGCAGCGGCAACATCATCATCCTGTCCTCCATCTCCGGCATCGAAGTGGGCACCACCCAGCCCTACGCTGCCACCAAGGCCGCGCTGATCAGCTACGCCAAGTCCCTGGCGGTAGACCACGGCCCGGACGGCATCCGCGTCAACAGCATAGCCCCCGGTTCCATCAAGTTCCCCGGTGGTGTCTGGGACAAGGCCGAGAAAGCAAATTCTCCTCGCTACCAGAGTACCCTCGACCGCATCCCCTGGGGCCGTTTCGGCAAACCGCAGGAGGTGGCCAACGTCGCTGTCTTCCTGGCCTCTGACGCGGCCAGCTGGGTAACCGGCGCCTGCATTCCGGTAGACGGGGCACAGCACCGGTCAAATATGTGACTGTCCAATGCCTGCCACTCAATACGCCAGGCCAGAGTGCTTAACCTGAGGTCTTGCACAAGTGGAAGGGAGAGTTTGTGGGCTAGCTTATCGATTCGCTCGAGGACTACTGAATTGTTGGGGCGCCCGTGGGCCGGAAAGCCCTCTCGGCCTGCGGGCGTATGTTCCAAAACCAGCAGACCCGGCATCTGGAGATCATTACCGGGACCCGGACCAGGGCTAAGGCTTCCCGCCAAGCAAAATCTTCACCGCCAGGCAGGCCTCCTCCACCTCCTCGATGTTGGGCTCCCGCCCGATAATCACATCGGAATACAGGCAGGACTCCGCCAGCCGCACCATAAAGTACGACAAACTCTCCACCCGCATAGGCGGCTTCTTCAGGTATCCCTTGTCAATCTGGTCCTGGATCATCAGCGTGTTCGCTTCCACCACCCGACTGTGCATGGTAGAGGCCGAAGAGGTCAGCACCCGCAACGCATGCTCCGGGTCCTGCTTGATAAAGTCCCGCAGAGGCTTGGCACTCACCAGTTCGATGGTAATCCGCCGGTACACCTCAACAACGAAATCCACCCCGGTGCCGGGGGTAGATGCCACCACCGAAGCCCTGATCGGGGCATACAGGGACCAGAGAATATCCCCCAGTAACAGATCCTTGTTGCCTACCCAGCGAAAGAGGGTGGCTCGCCCGATCCCGAGATCCTCTGCCAGGTCAGCCAGGTGCAGGCGATCGCCCTTCAGCCAGATGCGGCGGGCGCGACTGAAAGCGTCAGCAGGCGTTGCCCCGGAGGAGCGTTTACGGGTTTTCTGCAGTTCACGCTGCAATGGAGAATGGGTAACTGCCACAGGGGTCTCACTTCTGGAACTAAAAAGGTACTAAAAGCATCCTTGTCGCTACCTTTTTTGACATTGTTTTTGTTTCATAGACTACGTGAGTCTGTTGGAATAGAGCCAGCGCTCTATAAATGGACGATACCTTCCCCGGTAACGTCTCGAGAATGGGTACGACTTTCCAACATATTGGCGATAAAAACAATAACCAATTTAGCAAACTGAAATCCGGAGCCCGTTGATGCTGTTTATTGCGGCGCTGTTCGTCTCCTGCCTGGTCACGCTTTTGCTTGCTCGCTACGCCTGGGTACGGCGGGATGCGCCGACGGCCAGGGCTGTTGCGGTGATGATGGCAGGCGTCAGTTGGTGGACCCTGTGCTATGCCCTGGAACTGCTCCATTCTTCCGCCCCCGGGCTAGCTCCGGAGCCGGGCGCCTTGCCCCTGTTCTGGTTTCGTCTGATGTTTATCGGCGTTGTGCTCTTGCCGGCATCTTTCCTGGTGTTCGTATTGCTGTACACCGGCGTAAAAGAGCGTATCAGTGCCAGCCTGATAACCTTGCTCGCAGTGGAACCTGTTCTGGTCGTCCTGGTTGCCCTGACGGACGGCACCTTCCATGACTGGTTCCTGGCAGGCTTTACCTCAGACAGTGGTCAGCCCTTCAGGGGCGGGCCGGCTTTCTGGTTGCATGCCCTCTATTCCTACGTAGTCACCCTTGCAGCCTATGTGCTGCTGATCCGCTTTATCATCCAGTCCCGGTCATACCGTAAACAGGCCGCGTTGTTGCTGTTCGGGGGGATGGTTTCTTCCCTCGCCAATATCCTGACCATATTGCGCGCCCTTCCCGAGCCTCTGCAGGGGCTGGATATCAGCCCCTTCGGGTTCCTGGTGACGGCGGTGTTGATGCTGCTGAACATCCGCAAGCAGGGCTTCCTGGATGTCATGCCCATTGCTCGCTCGCTGGTGTTTGAACATATGGCCGATGGTGTGCTGGTTGCTGATGCCCGCGGCCGCCTGGTGGACCGAAACCCCGCTGCCCGGCAGTTCTTTGAGTCAGATGGCCGCCGGCTGCTCAGGGGCGAGATGGTCGGTGAGCTGGTTCCCGGTTTACTGCAGGGGCATCAGTTCACCCCCGAACTTGAGGCCAACGGCCGCATCCTCAGCGTCCAGCGCAACCTTTTTCGTACTGGAACGGGAAAGCTGCGGGGTATTGTCTATGTCTTCCGGGACGTCACCGAACTCAAGCGGACCGAAGCCGATCTGCGGGAAAAACTTGAACGCATCGAGGAGTTGCGTAACGCCCTCAAAGAAGAGTCCATCCGCGATCCGCTGACAGGGCTCTACAACCGACGCTGGCTGGATGAGGTGCTGGAGCGCGAAATTCCCCGGGCCTTACGGGAGCAGCGACCACTAACTTTCTGCATCATGGACCTGGACCACTTCAAGCGGGTGAACGATGATTGGGGGCACGATGTGGGCGATCGCATCCTCGTGGCCCTGGCGAAGTTGCTGCAGGACGGAAGCCGCAAGCAGGATGTAGCGGCCCGTTTCGGTGGTGAGGAATTTGTGCTCGTATTGCCGGGGATCGATCCGCAAAGTGCCCTGGAGGTGGTAGGGCGCCTCAGGAGTGCGTTCTCGGACATGGACTTCAGTCCGGGAGGGCCAGTGCGGCTGACATTCTCCGCAGGACTCGCCTGCGTCCCGGGCCACGCGTCAGACCGGGAAACCCTGTTCAGGATGGCCGACCGGGCACTCTACCAGGCCAAGGAGCAAGGTCGGGACCGGGTCGTTATTGCAACTGCGGACGACGGCAACCTGGAGAGCGGGGAGTCTGCCTGAGTGCTTGCCGCGCAGACTCCCCACAGTACCGGTTAAAAAGCCGGGAACCTATACCCTGAACTGAGAGACCAGCTCCCTTAACCGCTCGCCCAGGCGTGCCAGCTCCTGGCTGGCTTCGTTGGTCTGGGTAACACCGGTGTCGCTGTTCTGGGCTGCTTCCACTATGCGTACCACGTTCTGGTTGATCTCTTCGGCCACCTGGCTTTGCTGCTCGGCGGCCGTGGCGATCTGGGTTACCTGGTCGTGGATATGTTCCACGGATTGCTCGATGGTATTGAGGGCCGAGCTGGCATGGTTGATCCGCTCTACGGTCTCCTCGGACAGTCCCTGGGATGAACGCATCCGCTCTACCGCGCTGCGGGATTCGTTAATGAAGCCCTCAATCATCTCGCGGATCTGGCCTGCGGACTCACCGCTGCGCTTGGCCAGCTGGCGCACCTCGTCGGCCACCACCGCAAAGCCACGGCCATGCTCACCGGCGCGGGCAGCTTCGATAGCGGCGTTCAGGGCCAGCAGGTTGGTCTGGTCGGTGACCTCGTGGATCACGTCCAGTACCTTCTGGATTTCGTCGCTGCGGGAGGCCAGTGCTTCGATGGCTTCGGCGCTTTGCAGGATGTTCCGTGACAGCTCGTTGACCGACTGCTGGGAGCCCGCCATGGTCTGGCCACCGTCCTTCGCCAGTCGGTCTGCGTCTGCCCCGGCACTCTGGACCTCGTTAGCGTTCCTGGAGATCTGGTGGATGGTGGCGGCCATTTCGTTGATGGCCGAGGCTATCTGGTCGGTCTCGGAGCCCTGTGTCTGCACCGAGGCGCGGGTTTCTTCCGCCACCCGGCTCAGCTCTTCCGCCGCTGAGGCCACCTGGTCGGTGGTGTCTCCCACCTCGCGAATGGTGGTATGAATCTTGGCTACGAAGGCGTTGAACTGGGTCCCAAGGTCGGCCAGCTCATCGTTGCCCTCAGCCGGAAGTCGGCGGGTGAGGTCACCTTCGCCCCTGGCAATATCTTCCATGGTGCGAGTGACCCGGTTGAGGGGAACGGTGACGCTGCGGCCCATGAATGCCCCGAAAGTGACCGCCAGAATGACAATAACCAGGGTGATGGCAAAAATGCTCAGCAAAGCGCTGTCGATCTGTGCTTCGATTTCGGCGCGGGCGGCAGCAATGGTCTGGTCGACACTGGTTACATAGATGCCCGAGCCGATGACCCAGTTCCATTTCTCAAGGTGAACCGAGTAGGAAAGCTTCGGCTCAACATTGCCACTTGCGGGATTCTTCCATTCGTAGGCATGAAAACCATCTCCGGACTTGCCGGCATCAAAGAGGTTGCGCAGCAGGGCCTTGGTTTCCGGTGTACTGTCTTTTACGTACCCCTCCGCCGACGGCTTGGGCCTGAAGGCCAGGTTGAAGGAGTCGTGGGTGTAGGCAAAGATGTAGTTGTTGTTGCCGTAGCCTATGGAACGGATGGTGTTCCGGACGCGCGTCTTGGCTTCCTCTTCACTCAGGGACGGGTTGGAGTAATCTGCTTCAATAGCGTTCCTGGCGGCCTGCACGATGTGTTTGAGGCCTTCCTTGTGGGCTTCGATCAGGTTTTCCCTGAGTCGTTCCACCTCCTGTTCGCCACTCTGTTTAAGCTGGCTCGCGGTAATCCAGGCGATCACGCCGGCGGTAACCAGCACCGGCACCAGCACAGCAATCAGCAGACGTGAACGGATGCGCAGTCGCTCCATCAGTTTCATGGTAAAACTCCAGACAATCGGAAAAGACATCGGGTCAAGACAGGTTGGTTGCGAATTATCCGGATGTGCGGAAGGAATGCCGTTCCGAAATGTAACCGGACTCTCGTCATGCCCTTATTAACGGCCGATGAGGTTACAGCTTGAGGGCTTCGTCCGGGAGCGCCGGAAATCTGGTGCGGAATTGTAAAAATCCGTTAAATCAATGTGACCTTTCACCAAAGATTGAGTGGCCATTCACGACCCGCCGGTCCCGGGGTGGCAAGCTCCCGGTAAATGGTAAAGAATGAGACGAAATTCCATTATGCCCAGAAGATCCACGCGGCAGGCATTCCGACTTCCGGAGTTCTGCCAGGCAGTCAAAACAATAAGATGGTCGGCCCTGATGTACGAGACTATGCAAAAAAAACTGATCCCCGCCTTATGTGTTTCACTGCTGGCCCTCACCAGTGCGTCATTCACCCAGGCTGCCGTATCGCAGGCCGAGGCGAATCGGCTGGGCAATAGCCTGACGCCGTTTGGTGCTGTTCGTTCCGGTAACTCGGCAGGCACCATTCCCCGCTGGACGGGTGGTGACACCACCAGGCCGGATGGTTACGAGGGCACGGGGGACCACCACGTTAACCCTTATCCTGACGATGAGCCCCGGTACGAGGTGACCGCCGCAAATGTGGCTGAATATCGTGAGGTACTGGCGGATGGTGTCGTGGCAATGATGGAAGCCTACCCAGAGACTTTCCGGCTCAGGGTCTTCCCCACCCGGCGTACCCATACAGCGCCGGACCACATCGCAGAGAACACCCGCAAGAACGCTGTGAGAGCGAGCCTGATAGATGGTGGTAACGGTGTGCAGAATGCCTTTGGCGGACACCCTTTCCCGATTCTTCACGGCACCAGCGAAGAGAAGGCCATGCAGGCCATGTGGAATCACCTTACCCGTTGGCGGGGGCGCTGGGCCGAGCGTGAGTACACCGAAGTCGTCGTGGTGAACGGCCAGTATCGTGGGGTCACCATGCGCCAGGAGGTCTTCTTCAACTGGAACAAGGAAGGCGGTTCTCCGGAAGACCTGGACAACATTGTTAACTACTACCTGTCCACGGTTATTGCGCCGGAGCAGTATGCCGGCGGTGGTATCCTGGTGCATGAGACGCTCGACCAGGTAAAAGAACCCCGTAAGGCCTGGGGATTCAGCGCTGGCGAAGTCCGCCGTGCCCCCAGCCTTGGTTACGATGCCCCTATTGCCTCTGCGGGTAATCTGCGCACGGTGGATGACACGGATACCTTCAACGGCGCCCTCGACCGGTACAACTGGGAGTATAAAGGGCTGAAGGAAATGCTGATTCCCTACAACAATTTCGAGATCACCAGCGACAAGTACACCTACGATGACGTGCTGGACAAGCAGCACCTTAACTCTGACCTGATGCGTTGGGAGTTGCACCGTGTCCACGTTGTGGAAGCGAATCTGCGGGAAGATGCCCGCCATCTATACCACAAGCGGGTGTTCTATACTGACGAGGACAGCTGGAACATAGCGCTGGTTGATCAATACGACGATCAGGGCAACCTGTACCGGGTTACCATGGCCATGCTGAAGAACTTCTATGATATGCCGGGGGTGTGGGCAGACCTTGAGGTTTACCATGACCTGTCGAAAGGCATCTACCATGCCACTGGCCTGATCAATGAGTCGGAAGGTACCCGTACCTTCAAGAACGAATTCCCCGGCAAACGCTACTTCTCACCCTTTACCCTGCGACGTCGTCTTTCCGACTACTGAGACGATTCATGAAAGTGTGTCACATGGAAGTGACACGACACACCTTTCTTTCCCATAGTTCTTCCCCGGGGCGCCAGACAGGTATCCCCAGCTGCCCTTAATCTGTGTACAGGTTTTCGACGGGTTGGTCCTTGGATCTGCCTTGCCGAAAACGCCTCTGGCGTCCCGCTATGAAGCCCGCCGGATAACGACAACAACAGACAAGGCAGAACAACCATGAATGTCCTTCCGCATCACCATTTCTGGCGCATGTCGATGACAACCGTGCTGGCGGCCACCCTGCTGGCTGGCTGTGGCGGCTCGTCCTCGGACTCTGACGATGATGCCAGCGCTGAATTGCCGTCCAATGTGCGCCAGACCCAGCTGGGCCAGGTAGAGGGCACTGAGCTGGACGGCGTGCTTGCATTCAGGGGTATCCCTTACGCGAAACCACCGGTAGGAGAGCTGCGATTTGCACCACCCAGGCCAGCCGAGGGCTGGGAAGGGGTGCTTGATGCCAGTGAGTTCGGTAACAGTTGCCCCCAGGGCGGCAGCGCATTTAATGGTTTTACCGACAGCCTGGAAGAGGACTGTCTCTTCCTGAACGTGTACACACCCACCGAGGGAGAGGATCATCCGGTCATGGTCTGGATCCATGGTGGTGCCTTTATCACCGGCTCCGGAGGAGCATCCTATGAACCGTCCCGGCTGGTGGAGCAGGGTGTCGTCGTGGTAACCATGAACTACCGGCTGGGAGTGCTGGGTTTCCTGCCGGCGGCGGGGTTGCCGGAAGGTAACGGCCAGTTCGGCCTGCTGGATCAGCAACTGGCATTAAAGTGGGTTCAGGACAATATTGATGCCTTCGGTGGTGATGCCGGTAACGTCACCATCTTCGGTGAGTCAGCCGGTGGTCACAGCGTGTTGTCACAACTGGTTTCAGCAGGGGCTGGTACTGGTTCTGAAGGACTGTTTCACAAGGCCATTGTGCAAAGTGGGGCCTACCAGCCTACCCAGATCCCTCAGGAGTATGGCGAGGCCTTCATCGGTGCGCCGGTCGTTGCAGCGCTGGGCTGCACTGATGCCGCCGACGTCGCCGCGTGTCTGCGTGACGAAGCAGTGACCACTGCCGGGATCCTCGAAGTGCAGGGGGACATGTGGTTCAACCCAACCTGGGGGCAGGGGATGCTGCCTTACTCCATTCAGTCAGCATTGAGCCAGGTCGGGGGCGCGTCCTTCCCGCAAGGCATCCCTGTAATGACCGGCAACAACCTCAATGAGGGACGGTTGTTCCTGGCGCTGGACGAGATTTCAGCGGTACTGGCGGGCGCACCGGACCCGGTGGATACACCGCAAGAGTACGAGGCTGAAGTCGGCATTCTGCTCGCGTCTGATCCCAGGGAACTCGATGCTGGCCAGGTTGCGGCTGACTACCTGGTTGCCGATGGCAGTGGGCCTCTCAGCACACCGGTAGTCACTGATCCCGATGATCCCGACCGGTTCAGCCTGGCGCTGGCGTCCATCCAGACATCCTGGCGCTTTGCCTGCAATCAGCTGGACCAGGCCGAAAGCCTGGCGGATCAGGACGTTCCAACCTATGGTTACTGGTTCACCGATCAAGAGGCACCCAGCCTGTTTGGTCCTGAACTAACGCCGATGCTGAGCTTTGACCTGGGCGCCGCCCATGCGCTGGAAATCCAGTATGTGCTCAACAGTGAAGCGACAATGCAAGCCCGTGGCGCCAACGATCAGCAGCTTGCGCTGTCGGAGCGGATGATCGACCACTGGGTGCAGTTTGCTCGCTATGGCGACCCCAGCTCTGCGGATGGCACCGCAGCCTGGCCGGACTTCGGCACCGGAAAACAGCTCATGGAGCTGTCGCCAAATATGCCTGCATCGGAAGCCCTGATAGCTGTAGAGGTGGCGGCGGATGTCCACAACTGTGCCTATTGGGCGGATCCTCCTCTGGCAACGGACGGGACCTGATAACAGGTCAGCCAGGGGTGTGGCAGGGTGGCGTCTCATGGGTTCCTGCACTGAATCGCCACCGCCTTTGTAAATCCCTTTTCCCTGATGAATAATGGAACGCCATTTCGATAAACAACACTGATATTCATCAGGGGAGTTCCATGAAGACAAGAATCACTGAACTGTTTGGTATCGAGCACCCGATCATCCAGGGTGGTATGCACTGGGTTGGTTATGCAGAGCTGGCAGCCGCCGTTTCCAACGCGGGCGGCCTGGGCATTATCACTGCGCTGACCCAGCCCACCCCGGAAGACCTGGCGAAGGAAATCGCCCGCTGCAAGGAGATGACCGACAAGCCCTTCGGCGTGAACCTCACCTTCCTGCCGTCGTTCCAGGAACCCCCCTATCCCGAGTACATCCAGGCCATTATCGACGGTGGTGTAAAGGTCGTGGAAACCGCCGGTCGCAGCCCGGAGAAGTACATGCCGGCCCTCAAGGACGCCGGTATCAAGGTGATTCACAAGTGCACCTCGGTGCGCCATGCCCTCAAGGCCCAGAAGATCGGTTGCGACGCTGTCAGCGTCGATGGCTTTGAATGTGGCGGTCACCCGGGTGAGGATGACGTTCCCAACTTCATCCTGCTGCCCCGGGCGGCCGAGGAGCTGGATATTCCGTTCGTGGCATCCGGTGGTATGGCTGACGGACGTAGCCTGGTGGCGGCCATGGCCCTGGGCGCGGACGGCATGAATATGGGTACCCGCTTCCTGGCTACCAAGGATGCCCCGGTCCATGACACGGTAAAGCAGACCATCGTGGAAGCCGACGAGCTCCAGACCCGGCTGGTGATGCGCCCGCTGCGCAATACCGAACGGGTGATGAAGAACGCCGCGGTGGATGAGATCCTGCGGATCGAGAAAGAGAAGGGCGCAGACACCCAGATCGACGACATCCGTCACCTGGTCACCGGTGCCAAGGGCAAGATGGTGCTGCACGAGGGCAAGATGGACGAGGCCGCCTGGAGTTGCGGCATGGTGGCCGGACTGATCCACGATGTGCCATCCTGTGAAGAGCTGATCAACCGCATCATGGGCGAGGCGGAAAGCATCATTCGTGATCGCCTGATGGGCGCTCTCTGAGGAGACACAACCATGGCAGAACTGAACCTTCTTACTGATGGTGGCAGTTTCTTCGAAGGCCCCCGCTGGCGAGATGACCGCTGGTGGGTGTCCGACTTCTACCGCCACGGTGTTTACACGGTTACCACCGACGGCCTGGTGGAAAAGGTACTGGATGCGCCGGAGCAGTCATCCGGTCTGGGTTGGTTGCCGGACGGTTCCCTGGTCTACGTGTCGATGGTGGATCGCAAGGTCATGCGTCGTTCACCCGAGGGTGAGACCAGCGTGTATGCTGACCTGTCAGGCTACGCAACAGGGCATGTAAATGACCTGGTGGCAGCCAATGACGGCAATGTCTGGGTGGGCAATTTCGGCTTCGACCTGATGGAAGGGGCCGACCTGCAGCCGGCCAAGCTCATGCGTATTGACCCGGAAGGCAAGCTCAGTGTCGCGGCGGAAGACCTGTACTTCCCCAACGGCATGGTGATTACACCGGACCAGAAAACCCTGGTGGTGGGCGAAACCTTCGGCAACCGCATGACCGCTTTCACCATCGCGGACGACGGCGAACTCTATGACCGCCGGGACTGGGCCGAGTTCGGCCCGAGGCCAGCGCCCGGCCCCCGTGCCGATATGCTGAAACAGCTCAGCATCGGCCCCGACGGCTGCTGTCTGGACGCTGAAGGGCAGATCTGGATTGCCGATGCCTTCAACCAGCGCTGTATCCGCGTGGCTGAAGGCGGCGAGATCACCGACGAGATCAAGGCCCCGGAAGGCCAGGGCGTGTTCGCCTGCATGCTGGGTGATACCGATGGCCGCACCTTGCTGATGTGCTGTGCGCCGGACTCCTCCGCGAAACGTCGCAAACAGGCCAACGAGGCCACCCTGTACACCGCCCGGGTGGCGGTTCCTCACGCTGGAAACCCCTGACCTGTCATTCAGGTGCCAGGTTCCCGGGCTGCAACGGCCCGGGAGCCGGTTTTCGGCCTTCCCCTATGCACTATCCAGTGCGCTCGTTCGTATACCTTCCCAGACTTCTCCACGCCAGCCGGCGTGGCATTCACTCGAGGGGAACCCATTGGGCCGTTACCCCTCAAAGCCTGAAAGGCCGCTTGAATCCCCTGGTGCTGCCAGGGCACGGCGGTTTGTTGACCGATGTGGCAAAGGGGATAGTGTTTTGAAAAAACGAACAGGATGGATGGCGCTGTTAATCACAGGTGCGTTGGGCCTGTGGGCAGTGGCCGTCGCCCAGAATGAGCCCGAGCAGTCCGCCTACGCACCGGAAAACCCGGGTCTCGCCGTAGCGACCTTTGCCGGCGGCTGCTTCTGGTGTGTGGAAGCAGGGTTCGAAAAGATTCCAGGTGTGGTCGAAGCTGTCTCCGGGTACGCCGGGGGGGATGAGCCTTCACCCACCTATGAGCAGGTGTCCTCAGGCCGTACCGGTCATACCGAGGCAGTCCAGGTGTATTACGATCCGGAAGAGATCACCTACGAGGGCCTGGTGGAAGGTTTCTGGCGCTTTATGGATCCAACGGATGCCAACGGCCAGTTCGTGGACCGGGGGCAGCAGTACCGCCCGGCGATTTTCTATCATGACGACGCGCAAAGGGAAATCGCCGAAGCCTCAAGGCAGGCGCTGGCGGATTCCGGCCGCTACGACGGCCCGGTTGTGATCGAAATCGTGCCCCTGGACAAGTTCTGGGACGCCGAGGGATACCACCAGGACTACTACGAGAAGAACCCCATCCGCTACAAGGTCTACACCTTCAACAGCGGCCGTTTCCAGTTTATTGACAAGGTCTGGGGTGAAGACCAAGAGCTGGATTTCTCACAGTTCCGGCCGGATCGCCAGGGCCAGGCGGCTGGCACCACCAGTTCGGTGACTGACCGCATCGTGGCTGGCCCCGGCTTCGATCCGGAGAGTTTCCGGATGCCGGATGAGGCGACGCTGCGGGCTGAACTCACCGACCTCCAGTACGAGGTGGCCCGGGAAGACGGTACCGAAAGGGCGTTCAATAATGAGTACTGGGATAACAAGGAGCCAGGTCTCTATGTGGATATCGTCTCGGGTGAGCCCCTGTTTTCGTCACGGGATATGTACAAATCAGGCACCGGCTGGCCCAGCTTTACCCGTCCCATCAACCCGGAGGCGGTGGTGGAGCGGGAAGACAACAAGCTGTGGATGACCCGCACCGAGATTCGCAGCCGCTATGCCGACTCGCACCTGGGGCACGTATTCAACGATGGTCCGGAGCCCACGGGCCTGCGCTACTGCATGAATTCGGCGGCCATGGCGTTTATCCCCCTGGACCAGATGGAAGCAGCCGGCTACGGGGATTACATTGAAAAGGTCCGGGAGGACTGATTTACAGCCAGAGATCCCGAATCGGCGTATCCGGGCCAAAATGATGGCGAATCTGTGCCTGCAGCAGCTCCGCCGTGCCGATGGCATCAATCAGCGCATTATGGCCCGGGTAGTGGGGCAGGTTATAGCGCAGCCGGCTGTCCGCCAGGCGGATGGACACCGGCTTCTTGCCCCATAACCGCTGCCAGCGGGTGGGGTTCCGGTCCGGGTGAAGGTGGGCTTCGATGGCCATGGTGTCGATCACCGGGAAGTCTATCCCTTCCTTCAGACGCCACCGCAATGCCACATCAAGGAACGGCCGCTCTATGGCCCGGTAGTGAACGACCGGAATACGGCCGGCCAGGGCCGGCAATAACTCATCCAGGATATCCCCCAAATCTGGTGCCTCCTGGATATCGGTATGGGTGATGCCATGGATGGTGACCGACGTCTGGTGCAGTGGCAACTGCGGACGCACTACCCAATGACGGGCCTCGGCCAGGCGAATTCGTCGGAACGTGAAGGGCACCAGGCCGATACTGACGATGGAGTGCTGGTTCGGGTCCAGCCCGGTGGTTTCGAAGTCCATGGCGACCATCGGGACCTCTTCCACGGTGGTGTCGGGCGTGATGGAGAAGGCCTCATAGAAGGTCCTCAGGCGCGGGTCACTGGTTTCCCTTGCCAGTGACGACATTCTATCTGGCCAGTCGCCGGTTGGCCGATGGCCGTCACCGGATGCTCTACGTCTGGTGCTCATGGCTCTCCTGTGTACAACGTTGTTATCACGGGGACTACCGGGGAATCTGGGCGTTGTAACGATAGCGCAGGAACTTCTGGGCCTGGCTGACGACCTGGAAGGCGTCTTTCAGGTGGCTGCGCTCGAAGGGGGACAGATCTTCCGGGCGCACGTTGTTGTCCGGTTCGCGCCCGTCTTCCATGGCCAGGGCCTGGTGGCGGATACGGACGATAGCGATAAACTCCATGGCATCCCTCAGGTTGCCCACGCCGTCTTCCGGCAGTAAGCGGGTCTTGCCAATGTCCCGCAGCCGGTCAAAGGAATTCTGGGCCCGGGATCCACAGGCCAATGCATGCACCCGAATCAGGTCGGATACCGGCGCCGTACCCCGACGCTTCAGGTTGAAGGTTTTCTGCTGTTTGCCATCTTCCTCCATCACAAACTGGCGGAAGAAGCCCAGGGGTGGCGTTCGATTGAGGGCATTGCGGGCCAGCATGGCCAGGAATCGCTGACTGTTCTGTGCTTTTTCTGCGATCAGCTCCTTGAGGGCTTCGGCGTAGCGCTCCTCACCGTACACCCCGTCCAGGTCAAAGAAGATATTACTGTTGAGCAGGGCTTCCGCCTTGGGATTATCGATCCAGTCGGTGAAATAGTCCTTCCAGACTTTCAGGGGCTGCCGCCACTTGGGGTTGGTCGCCATGATATCGCCGGTGCAGTAGGCATAGCCGCATTCGGCCAGGCCATCGCTGACGAACTTTGCCAGGGCGAGGAAGTAGGCGTCGTGCTCAGCCGGGTCGAAACTGTCATCCAGTACCATGGCGTTATCCTGGTCGGTGACAATAAGCTGCTCATCCCGGGCCATGGACCCCAGGGCGAGGAAACAGTAGGGCACCGGTGGCGGGCCAAGTTTCTCCTCTCCAAGCTCCAGAAGTCGCTGGGTAAAGCTGCGGCCGATACCGGCCATGGCACTGCCGATCATGTGGGAATTGGCGTCTTCGTTTACCATCCGGATAAAGCTGTTGCGGACTTCCTGGCTGATGGCCTTGAGGCCTTTCACATCGGGCTGGCGGTGAATGTTGCTGACCACGTACAGGCTGTTCTGGGATTCATACTTGACGATATCGGACAGGGCCACCACACCCCGGGGCTTGCCCTTTTCGATGACCGGCAGGTGGTGCACATTGTTGTGCAGCATTTGCAACATGGCCTCGAACACCAGCGCATCGGGCCGGATGGTGATCAGATCCGGTGACATGATATCGGCCACCGGGGTTTCCGACGGCAGGGCGTCGGCCACGGCCCGGGTGCGCAGATCACGATCGGTGATGATACCCACCAGGTTGCCCTCGTCGTCCCCGCTGCCCTCAACCAGCAGCAGGGACGATACCCGGTTATCGGTCATGATGCGGGCGGCCTCCTGCAGGCGCACGGTGGAGGGGGCGGTTACCGGTTGGCGAGAGATCAGCCGGGAGACCTTCGCCGTCATCGAGTCGTTGACCTGGTCCGATCGGGTGACGGCCTGGCGCAGGCGGCTCTTGTCCTCTACCTCCACGAAGTCGGCAAAGACATCATGGTTATCGAACAGGTCCTGAAACACCGGGTACGGGATCAGGTAGATGAGGGTGTCCTCCAGGGCTGTGGCAGGAAAGCGCACCTGGCGACCCATCAAAAGACCGATCTGGCCGAAGATTTCGCCCTCGCCGAGCCGGTTGTACAGCTCCCCGGAGCGTCGGTAGAGTTCTGCCGCACCGCTGCGGATATAATGCAGGTCGGTATTCTTCTGGCCCAGCTCCAGGATTTTTTCCCCGCCCTGGAAATAGGCAATCTCGATACTGCCGGCCACCCGGTCCAGCGCCTCATCCGGCAGTTCATCGAAGGGTGCGTGCTGCTGTAAGTGGTTACGGATGTCGATCAGTTCCGCTTGCATGGGCCGCCCTGTTGCTATGGTGTCATTGAGGGTAACCACTGCAATATAGCAGGGCAGCAAGGCGGTTCGCGAACGGGTGGCCTGCAACACTTGATGAATTACATTGACCACCACAAGGGGTGTTGCTAGCCTTGCGCCCTGTTTTCAGGTGTCCTGCTGCCAGTATGGCGCGGGATGAAACGGGAAGTCGGTGCGCCTTCGGGCCAGTCCGACGCTGCCCCCGCAACGGTAATTGAGATAAGGGTAACCAATCCGCCACTGCGCATTGTCGTGGGAAGGCGGTTGCCCGTAACCGCACCGCGGTTCGCTCAAAAGCCCGGAGACCGGCCTGGGAACACACCCGGAGTTGCGGAGGGCGGCTCGGGTAGGCGACTCCCGGCATCTTTCCGCTCTCCGTCCTGCCTGCCCCGCTGACTACTCCGTAATGCATGTCTTGAACCCGTGCGGGTGCGCGCGGTTTGTGGAGTAGTATGATGCTCAAGGTTCCCGTTTTCGTAGCAGGCGCGTCCCTGCTCGCCCCTTCCCTGAATGCCTTTGCCCAGTCAGAGACCGATACCCGGCCAATGGATCCTATCGTGGTGACCGCCACCCTGGGTCCGAAAACGGTTGGTGAAAGTCTCTCGTCTGTTACCACGATTGAAGAAGCCGAAATACGCCGGCAGCAACCTAAAGACTTCCAGGATGTCATTGTTTCGCGCCCCGGCATAGCCATCTCTGCAAACGGCTCTCTCGGCAAAAATGCGACGGTACTTATTCGTGGGCACGAGTCTGACGGGACGGTTTTGCTGGTTAACGGTATTCGTATTCGTTCAGTAACATCTGGCTCACCAGCCTGGCACTACCTGCCACCTCAACTGATCAACCGGGTGGAAATCGTCAGGGGTAGTCGGAGCAGTCTTTACGGTGCAGATGCAATGGGTGGGGTAGTTCAGGCATACACCGCGCCAGAGAGTGAGGGTTCCAAAGGGTGGGTTGAGGTCGGCGCCGGGAACCTGGACACCCAGAACTACACCCTTGGACTTTCCTCCGTCGAGGAAAACAGTTCTCTTGGTGTCGGTATTAACCGGTTCCGGACAGATGGCGCCCCGGTGGTGGAGAATGGAGACGACAAGTCCTACGACAATACCTCCGGTAGCTTCAATGCAAGTTACGAGTTTTCCAATGGCGTTCGCGCTTATATGACCTATCTTGGCGCCGAAGGTCGCTCAGAGTATGAAGGAGGGTACAACGATTATTTGTTCCAGGTGGCAGGCGTGGGCGTCGACTTTCCGCTTACCGACCACTGGCGGACAAGCCTGCAGTTCTCTGATGCGAGGGATGAACTGGATGATGTGAGTGCCTTCCCGGGTGAATACAATACCAACACCCGTACATCTCGCCTGGAAAACTGGTTTACGGTTGGCACGCATGAGTTTGTGCTTGGCGCAGAAACCATGACCGATCGGCTGGATTCGACCCAGTCTTTCACCGAAGACAAACGCGGCAACGATGCCTATTTTGGTCAGGCCTTGTTCAATTTCGGCCCAACAGAGCTTCATCTGAGTGCTCGCAGTGACGACAATGATGCGTTTGGCACCCATGAGACATGGGGCGCATCCTACGGCTACCGGATTGATTCCAGCCATCGGCTACGTGCCAGTGTTGGCACAGCTTTCAAGGTACCAACCTTTCTGGATCTGTACGCCCCACCAGCCTGGGGCGGTAATCCGGACCTGGAGCCAGAAGAGTCAACCAGCTACGAAATCGGTATGGAAGGTAACTATGGAAACTGGTTTTGGGATGTCGCCCTTTACCAGAGTGATGTAGATCAGCTTATCATCTTCGACAATACCCAGTTTCGTTCTCTGAATGTCAAGGAGGCGCGGCTTCGGGGTATTGAAGTTTCAGCGGGCTGGCAGAATAGCGATTGGACTGTGCGCGCTGGTGCCAGTGCTGGAGATTATGAAGACAGGGAAGACGGCAGCACACTGATCCGGCGACCGGAGCAGACCGTCAGGCTTGATGTCGACCGTCATTTCGACGATTGGTACGTCGGCACGACCCTTCGGGCGGAGAGTCACCGGTACAGTTACGAGCGTAAGCGTATCCCGGGGTATGGCAACTGGGATCTTCGTGCTGGCGTGAGTCTGGCAGATCAGTGGTCGGTCAAGTTGACGGTGGATAATGTACTCGATGAGGAGCATCGTCTGGCACAGTACAGTGGTGATCAATATTTCATCAGCACCGGCAGGACCGCAATGCTGTCAGTACGTTATGATTTCCTTCAGTAAGTCCCGGTCCAGACAGGTGACCCGGTAATGCTATCGTGGCGCTTAAGCTCGATAGCTGGTTTTCTGTTACTGCTTATGCTGGCAGCAGGCAGCAAGGCGGGTGGACTATGTGCGGTTGATGCCCTTGGACGGGAGGTCTGCCTGTCGGAGCGGGCCGTCCGGATTGTATCCCTGTCGCCCGGTGCAACCGAGCTGGTTTATTCCGCTGGCGCTGGCGACCAACTGGTGGGTGCCGGCGCCTGGAGCGACTATCCGCCTGAAGCGAGGGAGCTGCCCCGGGTAGGCGACAGTAAGCGGGTAGACCTGGAAGCCATCCTGACCCTCGAGCCAGATCTGGTGATTGGCTGGACCGACGGAAACTCCAGGGTTCAGCTGGACCGCCTGGCAGAGCTGGGTATCCCCGTGTTCTGGCTGGCGCCCAGAACGTTCGAGGATATCGCCGCCACTGTGAAGGCGCTGGGTCTGCTTACCGGCCACCAGCCGCTGGCAGAACAGCGTGCCGGGGAATTTCTGGCAGGTATCAGGGCCATCGAATCGCAGTATGAAACGGCCAGGCCCGTGCGGGTGTTCTACCAGGTGTGGGACCAGCCGCTGATGACCATTAATGGCGATGAACTGATCAGCAGGGCCATACAGCTTTGTGGTGGCACCAACGTGTTCGGTGACCTGCCCCGCCTCGTCCCCCGCATATCGGTGGAGACGCTGCTGATGGTGGACCCGGAAGTAATCGTTACCGCCGGCCGTGGCGATACCGAACAGGGCTGGCTACAACGCTGGCGGGACTATCCCTCGCTGACGGCAGTGGCCAGTGACAATCTCTTCCAGGTTTCCCCGGACCTGCTGCAGCGAGCCACCTTCCGCATGCTGGATGGCACCCGTGAGTTGTGCGACCTGTTGGAGCAGGCCCGTGCCCGCCTTTGACGCCTTTCGCCCCCTGGCACTGCTGGCCCTGGCAGGGCTGGGCGCCATGGTGTTATCGGTCAGCGTGGGCAGCGCCGGCCTGTCGCTGGCGGATACCCTGGCGGCTCTCACGGGTAGCGGCAGCGAACTGAATCGGACGCTGGTACTGGAACTGCGCCTGCCCCGAACCCTTGCCGCCTTCGCTACCGGCGGCCTGCTTGCGGTTGCCGGCGCGCTGATGCAGGTATTGCTGCGTAACCCGCTGGCAGATCCCTATGTGCTGGGGCTGTCCGGCGGCGCAGCGGTGGGTGCCTTGCTGAGTATGCTCGCGGGGGTGGCCGGCGTTATTGTCACCGCTTCCGCCTTTGGTGGCGCCCTGTTGTCAACGCTAATGGTTTTCGGCCTGGCCCACGGTACCGGAAGCTGGACGCCCACCCGGCTGTTACTGACCGGCGTGGTTGTGGCGGCGGGCTGGGGCGCAATTATTACCCTGTTGCTGGCGCTCGCTCCGACCCGTGAGCTGCCGGGCATGCTCTACTGGCTGATGGGAGACGTGGCTTATGCGGGGTCCCCCTGGCCGGCCTTTGTGCTTCTGGTACTCGCCTGCCTTCTGGTTATACCTGCGGGCCGCAGTCTGAATGTGCTCGCCCGGGGGCCTTTGCAGGCCGCTGCCCTGGGGGTAAACGTGCGCCCCATGGAATGGACCATCTACATTGGCGCCAGCCTGCTGACCGCTACTGCGGTTACCACCGCTGGCAGCATCGGCTTCGTCGGGCTGGTGGTGCCCCATATGCTCCGATTGGTGCTGGGCAATGATCAGCGCATTATCCTGCCTGCCTGCGCCCTGGGCGGCGGCGCCCTGCTGGTACTGGCAGATACCCTGGCCCGGGTGGTGATTTCCCCCGAACAACTGCCAGTCGGTGTCATTACGGCGTTGCTGGGCGTGCCCACGTTCCTCTATCTGCTGTACCGGAGTCGCTGATGGACACCTTGCAGGCTCGTCAGCTGGTGATCGACATTCCGGGGCGGACGGGTGGTTCCCCGCTGAACCTGACGGTTGAAGCGGGCCAGGTGTGGGGTGTGCTGGGGCCGAATGGTGCCGGCAAAACCACCTTGCTGCATACGCTGGCGGGCCTGCGGCTGCCGCGGGAGGGTGAGGTTCGCCTGGGTGAGTACCCGCTTACGGAGGTGCGTCGGCGCAGCGTGGCCCAACAGCTGGGCCTGGTGTTCCAGGACCGGCAGGATGGCTTTCCGGCCACCGTACTGGAAACCGCCCTGATCGGACGCCATCCGTGGCTGTCCCTCTGGCAGATGGAAAGCGGCGATGACCTGAACCGCGCTGAGGCAGCGCTAAAGGCCCTGGATGTGGTTCACCTGAAGGATCGGCTGGTCAGCACGCTTTCAGGAGGTGAGCGCCAGCGGGTAGCCATCGCCACGGTACTGACCCAGAACCCGGATACCTGGTTGCTGGATGAACCCACCAACCACCTGGATCTTCACCACCAGGTTGCCGTCATGCAGTTGCTGAAGCAGCAGGCCGAGGCCGGCCGGGCCATTTTCATGTGCCTGCATGACCTGAACCTGGCCGCCCGCTGGTGCGACCACCTTCTGTTACTCTTTCCGAATGGTGAGGCCTGCTGGGGCCATGCCAGCCAGATGCTGGTCCCGTCTGCCCTGGAGAGCCTGTATAACCAGAAACTGATCACCGTGGAAGCCGACGGTGCGCCGGTTTTTGTGCCGGCAAAGGGGTAGTTCAGGGAGGCAACCCACAGTCCCCAGGCACCCATGTGGGGTGTGCCCCCCATTGAGTTGTCTCCATACGCTATAATGCCCGCCCCTTGAAGTGTTGGGTACTGAGTGGCCAGGCGTCTAGTGTCCCGTCTGTCTCATCCAGCGCTTGTGACCTTCCACAGAGCGAGGCTTATCGTGAGCACTTTACCGAGTTGTCCTGAATGCCAGTCCGAATTCACCTATGAAGATGGTGAGTTCCTTGTCTGCCCGGAGTGTGGGCATGAATGGAAAGCCGGTGGCGAGCCGTCCGAAGTATCTGGCGGGCTTTCCGTCAGCGACGCCAACGGCAACCCACTGGCGGATGGTGATACGGTGACCGTTATCAAGGACCTGAAGGTGAAGGGTTCCTCGCTGGTGGTCAAGGTTGGTACCAAGGTCAAGAACATCCGCCTGGTAGACGGCGACCATGATATCGATTGCAAGATCGACGGCATCGGCCCGATGAAGCTGAAGTCCGAGTTCGTCAAGAAGGCCTGATATCAGGCCATTGTGGCAATACTCTTGCGGAAACGCCGCAACGACAGGGCAAAGAACACCCCGCCGATCACCAACAGGGCAAGCAGGGATGGCCAGATGATGGCCAGCCCCGCCCCCCGGAAGAGGATGGCCTGGGCCAGGCTGATGAAGTGGGTGGTGGGTGCCAGCTGCATGATGACCTGGATGAAGGCAGGCATGTTTTCGAAAGGCGTCGCGCCGCCGGAAAGCAGTTGCAGGGGGATCAGCACCAGAATGATCAGCATCCCCAGCTGTGGCATGGACCGGGCCACCGTTGCCAGGAAGATTCCCATGGAGGTGGTGGCAAACAGATGCAGGGCCGCCACCAGAACGAAGAGCAGTGTTGACCCCTCAACAGGCACCTGCATCCATCCTTTTACCACCAGTGCCAGGGAGGTACTGGAAGCGAGCAGTACCACCAGCCCCATAGCCACCACCTTGGCTACCATGATCTCCACCGGCCGCAGCGGCATCACCAGCAGGTGTTCGATGGTGCCGTGTTCCCGTTCCCGGATCAGGGCCGCGCCGGTGAGGATGATCGACAACATGGTGATGTTGTCGATCAGTTCGATCACCGCACCAAACCAGCTCTGGCTAAGGGCCGGGTTGAAGCGGTTGCGGATCTCCAGTTCCACGGGAGACGTGACGCTGCGGTCTCCCTGTACAAACGCCCGGGTTTCATCAGAGAGAATCGCCTGGATATAGCCTGCTCCGAGAAATGCCTGGGTCAGCTTGGTGGCATCCACGTTGAGTTGCACAGTGGGCTGGTTGCCGGCGAGCAGATCCCGCTGCATGCCGGGAGGGATATCCAGTACAAACGTATAGTCGCCGGCGTCCATCAACGGATCGATCTGGCGCTGCTCGATACTGGCCGGGGGAAGGAACCAGGGTGGGTAGAAAGCCCCCGTCATGCGAATCGACAGGGGGGAGCGGTCCTCATCGACGATGGCAATCGGTGCCATGTGCAGGGTTTCGGGGATGCTGGCACTGCTGATGTAGATGTTGACGCTGAAAGCGAACAGGATCAGCGCGAGCATGATCCGGTCCCGGCCCAGGCTGCGCCATTCCTTGATGGTCAGGTGAAAGATGTTGCCCAGTTGTTCCACGGTCAGTGCTCCTGCTTCTTCAGGGCTATCAGGCTGAGACCCAGGATGACGGGAACGGACAACGCCAGCGGCCAGAACGAGCCGGACAGGTCGGCAAAGCCCAGCGCCTTGGAAAAAGTGCCACTGCTGATGGTCAGGAAGTGGGAGGTGGGATAGATCTCACCAATTACCCGGGGAATACCCTCCAGCGCCGATACAGGTGTCGTCATACCGGAAAAGGTCACAGCAGGTATCAGGGTGATTATGGTGGTGCCGAAGATGGCTGCCGTCTGACTGCGCATAAAGCTGGACACCAGCAGCCCCAGGCCGGTGGCGGCCATTACATAGAGCAGGGCGGCGGTTACATAGGCGAGGTAACTGCCCTTGAAGGGAACGCCAAAGGCGAAAACCGCCAGTGCGGTGAGCAGCAGGAAGTTCGCCATGGCCAGTGCGATGTAGGGGATCTGCTTGCCCAACAGGAACTCCAGCTGCGTCACCGGTGTAACGTAGAAGTTGATAATGGAGCCCAGCTCTTTTTCCCGTACTACGCTCAGGGCCGTCAGCATGGCGGGAATCATCATCAGCAACAGCGGGATGACCGTGGGCACGATGGCCACCAGGCTGGCGACGTCAGGGTTGTAGCGGTAACGGGTTTCGACATTGATGGAGAGAGACTGACTGACGGGTGTGGACTGGAAACGCATTTGCTCCTGCAACCAGCCGCCATGCAGCGCCTGCAGATAGCCGGCTACGGTTTCTGCCCGGCTGGGCATGGCGCCGTCCACCCAGGCACCCATGGCAACCGGGCGGCCATGTTGCAGGTCACGGGCGAATCCCGGCGGTATCTCCAGAGCGAGTTCCAGTTCACCGCTGCGCATGCGCCGGTCCAGTTCACCGTAGTCGGTAATCGGGGGGCGCTCGATAAAGTAGTTTGAGCCACTGAGGTTCAGCAGGTACTGGCGACTGGTGCTGGTCTGGTCCCGGTCCAGCACGGCAAAGCGGATGTCTTCCACATCCATGCTGATGCCGTAACCCATGATCACCAACAGGATTACCGATCCCAGTAAGGCCAGGGTTGCGCGGATCGGATCACGCTGCAGTTCCAGGCTTTCCCGGCGGCTGTAGCTGAACAGGCGCAGCAGGCTGAAGCGTCCGGGTGTCCTGCCGTTTTCATTGCCCCTGGCCACTGGCGGAGCCACGCTTTCATCAGCCTTGCCGGCGGCCTCTTCCAGCCAGGCAACGAAGGCATCGTTGAGGGTTTCTGCGCCCCTGGTTTCCCTGAGGGCGGTGGGTGTGTCGCTGGCCAGGACCTGGCCGGCATGCATCAGCGAGACCCGGTCACAGCGCTCCGCTTCGTTCATGAAATGGGTGGAGATAAAGATGGTTACCCTGTCTTCCCGGGACAGGTCGATCAGCAGTTGCCAGAACTGGTCGCGGGCGATGGGGTCCACCCCGGAGGTGGGTTCATCCAGTATCAGCAGCTCGGGGCGATGGATCACTGCCACCGCCAGGGACAGCCTCTGCCGGACCCCCAGGGGCAGGGCGGAGGGAAGTTCGTCCTCTACACCCTCGAGGCCAAAACGCGCCAGCATTTCCGCAACACGGGAGGGAATGCTGCCCGGTGGCAGGTGAAACAGCCTGGCGTGTAACTCCAGGTTCTGGCGTACGGTCAGCTCCGAGTACAGGGAAAAGGACTGGGACATATAGCCCACCCGGCGGCGGGTATCCAGGTCCGTGGCATCCACCGGGTGCCCGAACAGTCGGGCATTGCCTTCCGACGCTGGCAACAGGCCCGTCAGCATTTTCATGGTGGTGGTCTTGCCGCAACCGTTGGAGCCCAGGAAGCCGAAGATCTCGCCCCGCTCCACCCGCAGGTTAACGCCCTGCACCGCCACAAAGTCGCCAAATCGCATGGTCAGCCCTTCGGCCTCGATGGCGATATCGGGTTGTCCGTCCGCTCCATTGGTGCGTGGCGGGATGGTGACTGCCTGGTGTTTGCGGCTTTTCTCTTCCGGCAGCAGGCGGATAAATGCCGCTTCCAGCGTGTCTGTATCGGTGCGCTCCCGCAGTGCCTCTGCGGTCCCTGTGGCCAGTACCCGGCCTTCGTCCATGGCGACCAGCCAGTCAAAGCGCTCGGCCTCTTCCATGTAGGCAGTGGCAATGACCACGCTCATGCCCGGGCGGCGGCTTCGCACCCGTTCCACCAGTGCCCAGAACTGGGAGCGGGAGAGCGGGTCGACCCCGGTGGTGGGCTCGTCCAGTATCAGAAGGTCCGGGTCATGGATCAATGCACAGCACAGCCCCAGCTTCTGCTTCATGCCGCCGGACAGCTTGCCGGCGGGCCGGTCACGGAATTCCAGCAGGCCGGTGGCAGCAAGGAGTTCATTGACGCGCTGGTCGCGCTCCTGCCGCTCATGGCCGAACAACCGGGCAAAGAAATCCAGGTTCTCCTGAACCGACAGGGTGGCGTAGAGGTTTTTGCCAAGCCCCTGGGGCATGTAGGCGATCCGCGGACCCGTGAGCCTGCGGTGGCGGGCGTCCGCCATCTCACCGCCAAGCACATGGATCGAGCCCTGCTGGATCGCGCGGGCGCCGGCAATCAGGGACAGCAGACTGGACTTTCCGACACCATCCGGCCCGATCAGCCCCACCATGCAGCCGCCTGGGACCTCAAGGGTGATGTCCTGCAGGGCAGGGTGCTTGCGGTAGTGGAGGGTGACTTCGTCAAGCCGGATCACTGGAGCGGGTCGGGCGTCCGTGCGGCCATTCATGGGGCTCACCGGTTATTGCACTTGTGGCATCTGGAGCTCCGCTGGCCAGTCCCGGGACTCATCCAGCCGCAGGTAAG
Source organism: Marinobacter sp. AN1 (assembly GCF_026013985.1). Taxonomy (NCBI): domain Bacteria; kingdom Pseudomonadati; phylum Pseudomonadota; class Gammaproteobacteria; order Pseudomonadales; family Marinobacteraceae; genus Marinobacter; species Marinobacter sp. AN1. The sequence continues at coordinate 404,774 of NZ_CP110342.1, forward strand.
CCATGCCGGGCAGCCCGGTCTTCACCTGACGGGCGTATTTTTTGAGAAGTGCCGGATCAATGCTGGCCTTCACCCGGAACATCAACTTGAGCCGCTCGCTCTGGGTCTCGACGGTCTTTGGTGTGAACTGGGCCTCGCTCGCCACAAAGGAAATCCTGGCCGGTACGATGACATCCTGTGCGGCATCCAGTACCAGCCGCACCTCTGTGCCCAGGGCCACCCGCCCGACAGCGGTGGTCGGCAGGTAGAAGGTCATGAACACCTCGCTGATGTCGATCATGTTCAGCACGCGGCCCCCGGGGGCCAGCACCTCACCGGGTTCCGCAACCCGGTACTGTACGCGGCCGGCACGGGGTGCCTTGAGGTCCGCGTCGTCGATCTCTACCTGCAGTCTTTCCACGGTCGCTTCGGTTGCCCTGATCAGGGACTGCGCCTGGACTACCTGTGCCTTGGCTGCGGCGATCGCGGCATCCATGGAGGAGACCTGGGCCTTTGCCGCATTCAGGGCGGCTGTAGCGCCGGCTACGGCGGCCTGGTCATCCTCCAGCTGTTGGGTGGAGATGGAGCCGCGGTCAGCGAGGGCTTGGGAGCGCTTCAGGCGATTGCGGGCGGAGTTCAGCTCAGTCTGGCGCTGCGCCACCACGGACAGGCTGGCCGCTTTTTCACTTTCCCTTTGTGACACCAGGGCTTCGGCGGCCATTTCGGAATGCCGGGCTTGCTGGACCTGGGCCTGCGCTTCCGCCAGTGAGGCCTGCAGGCTTTCGGTATCGACTCGCGCAAGTAACTGTCCGGCATCAACAAAGTCACCTTCCCGGACCATCACCTCCAGCAATCGTCCACCGGACCGGGTGGCAATGTCGATTTCCGTAGCTTCAATGCGGCCATTGCCACTGACGACGTAGTCCGGCAATTCGCCGGGACGGTATTGGTTCCAGGCCCAGGTTGCGGCAATTGCCAGTAATGCCACCAGGATCCAGGGGAGCCATTTCTTTGCCGACATAACGCAGTCCGTGTGTGATTGGTCGAGGGTTCGAAAACCATTATGCCAAGCTTAAGGGCGCTATACCCTGTAATGCCAGCGGAACCCGCCAGGTTTCTGTCCGGGATCATTTGTTTACCGGCGCAACTATCGCCGCTGGCCTGCGACGTTCTGCCTCATTCCCGGGGCCGGCGAAGGTTATATACTGACCCGGTAATGGCGGTTGTCCGTATCCACAGAGCGGGCATAACCGATTCAGCCCTGCGCGGATTTTCCGTTCAGGGCTTTTTTTATGATGCGGGTCAAGGTGCCCCTGTCCTCCATTAAAGCCCGCTGACCTATACTGTGCAGTTCGTAATAGGCACCGGGTACCTGTCTCCTGGTGCAATCGCTTTTCCAACGAGTGCCTGTCCATGATCAGACGCCTGATCCCCCTGTTTATCATCATTGCCGGTATCGCCATTTTCCAGTTGCTCAAGCTGACCCGTCCGGAGCCTGAGCCCGCCGGTCAGACCGAACGCTCCTGGCCTGTGCAGGTGATGGAAGCCGAGTTTGACGCCTGGCAGCCGGCGCTGCCGGTCTATGGCGAGGTGGCGGCTCCCGACCTGATGACTGTTACTGCACCGGTTTCGGGCCGGATAGCGGAACGACCGGTCAGTGAGGGAAGCCGTGTTGCCAGGGGTGACCTGCTTGTGGCCCTGGATCCCGCTGACGTGGAACCGGTATTGCAGCAGGCGGAGGCGGAAGTGGCTGACCTGCGAGCCCAGATACGCAGTGAGCAGATCCGGGTGGAAACCGACCGCAAGGCGCTGGCTCGGGAACAGGCCATTCGTGAAAACGCCCGCCGGCAACTTGAACGTACCCGGTCGCTGCAGGGTAGCAACCTGGCTTCCCAGCGGGATTTGGACACTGCCCGGGACGCCATGGAGCAAGCAGAGCTGGCGGTTACCCTGCGGGAGCAGAACCTGGCAGAGCACCCGGCCCGGCTGGACAGCCTGGAAGCCAGGTTGCAACGTGCCGAGGCAGCCCTGGCGGCGGCCCGGCGGGATGCTGAGCGGGCCACCGCAACGGCCCTTTTCGATGGTGTGGTAGCACGGGTTGAAGTGGCTGTGGGCGACCGGGTGACCGCCAATTCGCCGCTGTTGTCCCTCTACCAGCCCCGGGCCCTGGAAGTGCGCGCCCGTATTCCTGCCCGGTTTGCGCAGGCGCTGGAGAAGTCGTTGGAGGGCGGCCAGCCAGTGCAAGCAACTTCTGAAGACCAACGTTACCGGTTGGCACTGACCGGCTTCGCGGGCGAGAGCGATCCCCGGGGGCCATTGGGTATTTTCCGCCTCCGGGAAGACCAGTCTGGCCTCCGACCAGGCGACATGGTGCCCCTGGTGGTGCTTCGTCCGGCGGTAGATTCGGCGGTGGCTGTGCCTTACAGCGCCCTGTATGGAAGCGACAGCCTGTATGTGATGACCGAAGAAGGTCGTATGCACCGGGTGCCGGTCGAGCAGGTGGGCGAAGCCCTCAGGGAAGGTGGCTATTACGACGCCCTGGTGCGTAGCGAACGGTTGCAGGAGGGTGACCTCATAATCACCACTCACCTGCCCAATGCCATCGAGGGCCTGAAAGTCACCGTGGCGGAAGCACCGGGAGCAGAGACTGAATGAGCCGTCGCCGCAAGGGAATTATCGGCTTCTTTGTGCACCACCGGGTTGCCGCCAACCTGGTGATGATCCTCATGCTGCTGGCCGGCGCCCTGGGGCTGATGCGCATGAACATCCAGTTCTTTCCCACCTTTGCCCTGGATATCGTCAATGTCCAGGTGGTCTGGAGCGGGGCTGCGGCGGAAGACATCGAGCAGGGCATTACAGACCCCCTGGAGCAGCGCTTCCGGAGTATCAACGGCCTGAAAAAGATGACGTCAACCTCTGCCCAGGGGGTGGCCAGTATCACCCTGGAGTTCGAGGAAGGCACCGAGCCCATCCAGGCTGTGGATGATGTACGCCAGCAGGTGGAGGAGTTCAGTAACCTGCCGGCAGATGCCGAGACGCCCCGGGTCAGCCGGGTTGGCCGCTATGAACCAGTAGCCCGTCTGCTGATCTACGGTGACCTGGCGCCGGAGGAACTGCGTCGTCTGGCCTACCGCTATGAGGACGAGTTGCTGCGGGCCGGCATCGACCGCATCGAGATCACCGGCCTGCCGGACGTGCAGATGAGCATCGATGTGCCGGTGGAGCGGTTGCAGGCCCTGGGGTTGTCGCTGGATGACATTGCTGATCGGGTTCAGGCCCAGTCACGGGACCTGCCCGCCGGACTGATGGGGCAGCAGGATGCTACCCGGGAGCTGCGGGCAACCAGCCAGGGGCGCTCCCCGGAGGACTTTGCCGACCTTTCGATCATCGCCGGCAACCGGGAGCGAATCCGCCTGGGGGATATTGCCGTTATCCGCCAGGAAGCCCGGGACCAGCAGGTGACCCTGACCCGGGACGGCAAGCCTGCCGTGGAGCTGCGCCTGCTAAGGACCGAGCAGGGACATTCCCTACGGGCTGCGGAGGTACTGGAAAACTGGATGGCCGAAACCCGGCCCCGGTTGCCCTCGACGGTGTCGCTGGAAGTCTATGACCAGACCTGGGAGCTGATCGACCAGCGGATCTCGCTCCTGACCAGTAACGGCCTGGGCGGGTTGGTATTGGTGCTGATATTGCTGTACCTGTTCCTGCCGGGGCGGGTTGCCCTGTGGGTGGCAGTGGGTATTCCCACGGCTTTCATGGCGGCACTGGGTGCGCTCTGGCTGTATGGCGGCTCCATCAACATGATGTCGCTGTTCGCCCTGATCATGGCCCTGGGTGTCATCGTCGATGACGCCATCGTGGTGGGAGAGGACGCCGATGCCCATGCCCGCATGGGGGAGCAGTCCGCCTATGCGTCCGAGGGGGCTGCCAAGCGCATGGTGTGGCCGGTGGTGGCCTCTTCCCTGACCACGGTGGCGGCGTTCATGCCGTTACTGGTGGTCAGCGGTGTGATTGGCAACATCCTGGGAGACATACCCGTTGTGATGATCTGTGTGCTGGTGGCCTCCCTGCTTGAGTGCTTTATCGTGCTGCCGGCCCATCTCCGCCATGCCTTTACCCCGGGTAAACCGGACGCCCGGGTTGGGGGGCTGGAACGGATCAGGCAGGGGTTCGACCGGCGTTTCGAGGCGTTCCGCCAGGGGCCCTGCCGGAGGCTCTCCCGCTGGACACTGGCGCACCGTTCCATCGTGTTGGCGAGCCTGTTCACTTTGACCGCAGGCACTTTCGGCCTGTGGGCGGGGGACCGAATCGGCTTCAGTTTCTTTCCGACGCCTGAGCCAAGCGTGCTCTATGCCAATGCCAATTTCGTCGCCGGTACCGACCGGGAGACCGTGGACCGCTTCCTTGCCCACCTGGAAGAAACCCTCAATGAAACCGAGGAAGCCCTGGGGGGTAACCTGATCCTGCATGCGGTCACTACCCATGGCAGTGCCCAGTCCGGTGACGGTACCGCCCGCTCCGGTGACGATGTGGGTTCCATGATGCTGGAGCTGGTCGACCCGGACGATCGCACCGTCCGCAATGCCCGGTTCGTACGGGCATGGCGAGAGCGGATCCAGCTACCCCCGGGCATGGAGAACCTGACCATTACCGAACGGCAGGCGGGTCCGCCGGGCCGGGATGTGAATGTCCGCCTTACCGGTGCTGATACCGTTAATCTGAAGCGGGCAGCAGAGTCTCTCGCCGCAGCGATGCGCTCCCTGCCGGGTGTGCTGGATTCCGAGGACGACCTGCCCTGGGGGCGGCAGCAGCTGATCTACGAAGTCTCGCCCCGGGGTGAGAGCCTCGGGCTGACCACCCTGGATGTTGGGCGACAGTTGCGGGCGGCCTTTGATGGCCGGGTGGTGCAGATCTACCAGGATGACCGGGACGAGATCGAGGTCCGGGTCCAGTTACCCCGGGAGCAACGCGAGCGGGTCAGCACCCTGTCACGGCTGACCATCCGCCTCCCTGATGGTCGCTTCGTGCCGCTGGAACAGGTGATCACCCTCAGCCCCCGCCAGGGCTTTGATGCGCTGCGCCATGCCGACGGCCAGCTGGCGGTGGAAGTGACGGCCCAGCTGGACCCGGCGGAAACCACCGCCGGCCAGGTGTTGGAGTCCCTGCGTACCCACACCTTGCCGGAACTGGCGGACACCTGGGGCGTCCGGTACAGCTTTGAGGGGCGCTCGGCGGACCAGCGACAGACCCTGAATGACATGAAAGTTGGCGCTATTGCCGGCCTGGCGCTGATGTACGTGGTGCTGGTGTGGGTATTCGCCTCCTGGACCACGCCGCTGATTGTCATGGCGATTATTCCCTTTGCCCTGATTGGTGCAATGCTGGGGCACTGGCTGATGGGGCTGAAGCTGACGGTGCTGTCCCTGTTCGGCCTGTTCGGCCTGTCCGGTATCGTGGTGAACAATGCCATTATCCTGGTGTCTTTCTACCAGGCAGAGCGACGGAAGGGGCTTGCGGTTAATGAAGCACTGAACGAAGCGGTGGTACAAAGGGTAAGGGCCGTTATACTGACCTCTCTTACTACCATCGGCGGTCTGTTGCCGCTGATGTTCGAGACGTCCCTGCAGGCCCAGTTCCTGATACCCATGGCGGCGTCGATCACCTTCGGTCTCGCATTGGCAACCGTGCTGGTGCTGGTTGTTATTCCCGCCCTTCTGTCACTGCTGGAGCAGTTTCACGAGTGGCGAGCCCCAACCAGGCAGGTCGAAGGGCCAGAAACCTGAACGGACGAGGCTCGGTCAGTGAAGATCATTGCGTTTCATAATCTCAAGGGTGGTGTCGGTAAAACAGCCGCTGCCTCCAACATTGCCGCCCTGGCTGCGGAGTCCGGAATTCCCACCCTGCTCTGGGACCTGGACCCCCAGGGAGCGGTCAGCTGGTATTTCGGTAACACCGGTGACGGCGACGCCCGTGTGCCCAAGGCGGGCAAGCTGGTGAAGGGCAAGACGCCGATCGGCAAGACCATTGTGCCGACCGGGATTGATAACCTGGACCTGATCCCCGCGGACGTCAGTTTCCGCAATATTGACCTGCAACTGGAAAAGCACGGCGACCGCAACACCCTGGCGGACTGGCTGGAGCCCCTGGGGGAGGATTACGGCCTGGTCGTCCTGGACTGCCCGCCTTCCCTGTCGCGGCTGGCGGAACAGGTATTCCGGGTCTCGGACCGGGTGCTGGTTCCACTGGTGCCCACCTGGCTGTCACTCAACAGCTGGCACCAGATGCAGGCTTTCATTGCCGACAAGAAGGTCGATCGACGCAAGTTCTATCCGTTCTGGACCATGGTCGACCGCCGTAAAAGGCTTCACCGGCAACTGCTGGAGCAGCCCCCCAAAGAACTGGAACAACTGATGCCGGGTTACATTCCCTATGCCAGTGACGTGGAACGCATGGGTGAACTGCGCCAGCCCGTCCACTGGTTTGCGCCCCGCTCACCGGCGGCGCTGGCGTACCGGCTCCTGTGGCGTAGTTTCAGCAAGGGAAAACGGTCCCTCAACCTTTGAGCCGGTATTTGCACGGCACCGTCTACCATGCGAGATGCTACTATCGGGTAGGCCAGTACCGCTGCATTTCCATGTAGAGGAAAGAGGCGCTCCAGGTGATTAGTACCAGCCCGGCCAATGCTTCGATCCCGGTGAGATACCTCAGTGCCCCCAGCGGCTCGATGTCGCCAAAGCCCAACGTGGTAAAGGTGGTGTAGGAGAAGTACACGGCATCGATAAATGCTCCGGAGAAGTTTCCGGCAAGTTCGCCCCATCCCTTGGCGTGGTGCATGAAGTAGTACACACTCGCGAACAGCCAGACCTGGACCGTGTGGGCAATCAGTATTCCGAACACCGCCACTATGAGCCGGAAGTGTCGTGTGCGGGTGTGGTGAAGGCTTTCCAGTATCCCGCTGAGCCGGACCAGGCTCTCATGATGAATAAGCACTACGGCGACCACAATCAAGCTGTTTAACAGCGTCACGTTGATCAGGCTGGCGTGGTCAGCAAGCTCCATCCGCAGGCACTATCTCTGTTTATGAATTGAGGGCAATACCAATAGGGGTAATGTTAGCTGGTCACGGTGCTGGTGTCTGCCTGTCCGGGCGGATTGTCGGCACCAACCGACGCCTTCCGGTCAGCGATCAGACTGAGATGATGCTGCTGCCCGGCTGGTCACTGGTGGGGGCACTACCCGGTTACGCCCCTGTTCCTTGGCCTGGTAAAGGCGGCTGTCGCCAACCGCCAGCAGGTCCTGGAGAGTTTCACCATCCACCCCCAGTTCGGCAACGCCGACGCTCAGTGATAAGGGTATGGCTTCACCGGAGTGTTCGATATTGGCTGTGGCCAGGGCCTGCCGAAGTTCTTCTGCCACCTGGCTGGCTGTGACCGTGGCGGTGTTAACCAGGATGACGCCAAACTCCTCACCGCCCAGCCGGCCTGCAAGGTCGGTGGTCCGCAGGCGACGGCGAAGCAGGTCGGCAAAGAAGATCAGGGCGCGGTCACCCGCCTCATGGCCATGGTGGTCATTCACCTGCTTGAAGTGGTCCAGGTCGATGACCAGCAGTGACAATGGCTGCCCCTCACGCACCGCACGGCTTTTTTCCCGTTCGAAGAACATCTTGATACGGGACCGGTTGGGCAACCCGGTGAGGAAGTCGGTCTGCGCCATATGCAGCAACTGGGTCTCACTGCGCTCACGGCTGACTTCGTAAACATGGGAAAACACCGTGATGCATGCCGTCAGGACAATCATGTTGGCAACCGAGCGAGCATCCATGACGGCCGTGTCATCCATGAACCTCCACAGGAAGATAATGGCGGCGACGACGATAAACAGCAGGGAGATGGCCAGGCCTGCACGGCGACCCAGCAGAAGGTGACTCACCAGCGGGATCAGTAGTACCCAGCCGAATATGGTCACGCTGGCCGTTGGTGTGGCGAGGGCGATCATCATGGCAGTGAAGAAGGGGAAGATATACGCCAGTATCCACCGCTCCAGGTGCCGGGTCCGGTGGGCGTAGTACAGCAGGACAGCTGAGTAGAGACCCATACCCCATTCCACGCCGGCCAGGGCCCAGGTGCCTTTCATGGCATTGAGGAAGCCGAAAAGAATGCCCCCGCTGATGGTGATCCAGAGCAGGGCGACCAGTACTGCCTTGCGGTGGGGGCGGGCCAGCTGTGTGAGAGTATCCGGGTGGGCGTCCATGGGCTCTGCGATCCGGTAATTTTTGTGCATGAATTTGATCACATATTACCTGTCGTTAGAATACTCTCACCGGTTATTTTCCGAGCAACTCCCCCAGCCCCTGCAGATTCTTCACATGGTCGCACAGTGTCTTGGTCATCATCAGGATCGGCGTGGCCAGAATCAGCCCCACGGGGCCCCACAGCCAGCCCCAGAACAGAAGGCCGATGAAGATGACTACGGCGTTGAGACTGGATACCTGGCTGGTGAGCCATGGCGTCAGCAGGTAGCCCTGGATACTGGTAATCACCAGTGATGCCCCTGACACGGCAATCGCCATATCCATGGAACCGAACTGGATAAAGGCTGCTGCACCGGAACCGATAAAGACCAGAAACGGACCCAGATAGGGGATGGCACTGGCAATACCTGCCAGGACACCCCACAGAAGGGACTGTTCAACGCCAATGAACATGAATGCCAGCCAGGTGAGAACACCAACGAACACCGCGCCCAGGAACATGACGAAGATGAACCGGCGCATCTGGTAGTGGAACTCATTGAGCATGCGAGCAACCTTGCGCATGCTGTGAAATCCGGACCGGACATGCGTACGATCTTGCGCTTGTAGAGCTTGCCGATAGCGAGTACGAAGTAGACGAGGAACAGCACGGAGAACAGCTGGGTAACCATCATGGTTCCGCCCGCCGCGCGCTCCATAAGGTAGTCCCTGAGGTTAAAGGGCTCTTCAACGACACGCACGGCTGTCGCCTGTACACGGCTGCGTTGCTCCTCCCTGGATTTGGACGCTGATTCCTCGATCTCCTTGGCTGCCTCCTGGGCTTTCTCCATCAACCCTTCAGATTTGGGCTGGCGGCTGCTCTCCCGCTCGAATTGCTGAACGGCGGCCGGGATGCGCTCCAGCATTTTCATGGCTTCGCTCTGCAAGGGCATGGCCGCCAGGGCGAGGATCGCCAGCAGGCTACTGAGTACCAGTGCGGCGCTAATCGGGCGGGGAATACGCAGACGGTCCAGTGACGAGACCACCGGGTCCAGGGCATAGCTGATCATGATGCCTGCTACCAGTGGCAACAGTACGTCCTGCGCCCAGTCGAGGAAAACGATCAAGCCCATGCCGGCAATAAGCACGGGGGCGATGTGGGCGAAGTTGATGGCATTGGCCGCAACGGACCTGCCTTTCTGATCGTCGCCGGATGGCGGGGTGTTTCCTGGATGACTCTGCATTCCATCCCTGCTCTGGTGGGTGATCCGTCCCTACATGATGGCAACGGGTTGCCCGGGGGTACAGCAAACCGGCAGGAGATTAATGCTTTCGTAAGGTTGGCAGGAGAGGGCCGGCCACCGGAAGGTGGCCGGAATGGGTTACAGCGGGTTGACCACGTGGCCGCCATCCACTGTGACCACAGAGCCAGTCATGAACTGACCGGCATCACTGGCGAGCAACAGCATGGCGCCGTTAAGCTCGTCGAGCTGGCCGAGACGGCGCATGGGTACGCCTTTCTGAATAAACTCCTGACCCTGGTCGGTGTCGAAGAAGTCTTCGTTGATCTCGGTGCGGAAGTAACCCGGTGCGATAGCATTGACCCGGATTTTGTAGCGGGCCAGTTCCATACCGAGAGACTTGGTGAGCTGCACCACGGCCGCCTTGGAGGTGGCATAGTGGCTCAGCCCCTTGCCCACACGGAGGCCAAGAATCGACGCGATATTGACGATGCTGCCGGACTTGCCGGCCTTCGCCATGCGCTGGCCGGCGCACTGTGCGACACGCCAGACGCCATCAAGGTTGGTACCCAGCATGAAACGCCAGTCCTCTTCGCTGATTTCCAGCGCCCGGGCGGCACCGCCGACACCGGCGTTGTTGAGTACCACGTCCACCACGCCGAAGGCTTCCTCGGCGGCGTCGAAGGCGGCTTCGACGCTGTCGCGGGAGGTAACATCCATGGCAACGGCGAGGACATCGCCACCATTGCCACGAATGTCGTCAGCGAGCTGATTGAGTTTTTCTACCCTGCGAGCGCCGATGACAACACGGGCGCCTACCTGGCTGCAGATACGGGCAAAGTGTGCGCCAAGGCCACTGGAAGCACCAGTGACCATGACGGTTTTGCCCTTGAGCGAGAATGCATCAAGGGGATGGCTCATTACAGCACCTCGAACAGACCAGCTGCGCCCATACCGCCGCCGACACACATGGTAACGACCACGTATTTGACGCCACGACGCTTACCTTCCAGCAGCGCGTGACCTACCATCCGGGCACCACTCATGCCGTAGGGATGACCGATGGAGATGGCGCCACCGTTGACGTTCAGGCGCTCATCGGGGATACCCAGCTTGTCGCGGCAGTACAGCACCTGTACGGCGAAGGCTTCGTTCAGCTCCCACAGGCCGATATCGTCCACTTTCAGGCCATGTTGCTTGAGCAGCTTGGGTACGGCGTAGACCGGGCCGATACCCATTTCTTCGGGCTTGAGGCCCGCGACGGCCATGCCACGGTAGGCACCCAGGGGCTGCAGGCCACGCTGTTCGGCCAGCTTGGAGTCCATCAGCACGCAGGCGCTGGCGCCATCGGAGAGCTGGCTGGCGTTGCCGGCAGTGATGCAGCCGCCTTCGATGACCGGGTTGAGGCCTGCCAGGCCTTCCAGCTGTGTGGACGGACGGTTGCCTTCGTCCTTGTCGAGGGTGGCTTCTTCGTAGGTGACTTCCTTGGTTTCCTTGTTCATCACCGCCTTTGTGGTGGTGACCGGTACAATTTCGTCATCGTACAGGCCCTTTTCCTGGGCGACAGCGGTGCGCTGCTGGGACTGAAGCGCATATTCGTCCTGGGCCTCACGGCTGATGCCGTAGACCTTGGCCACGTTCTCCGCGGTTTCCAGCATGGGCATGTAGGCGTGAGCCGCATGTTTGATGACGGTCTCGTCACGCTCGCTGGCCATCCACTCGAAGTTCTTCTGCTGAACCAGGGAAATGTTCTCGTGTCCGGCGCCAATGGCGACGTCCTGGCCGTCATACATGATCTGCTTGGCGGCGGTCGCGATTGCCATCAGGCCAGAGGCGCACTGACGATCGATGGTCATGCCGCTGACGTTCAGGGGGAGCCCTGAGGCCAATGCTGCCAGGCGTCCCAGGTTCATACCGGCAGTGCCGCCTTGCATAGCGGTACCCATCACCAGGTCTTCGATCTCTGCCGGGTCAACCTTGGCGCGCTCAACGGCAGCCTTGATGGCGAAGGAGGCCATGGTGGGTGACTTGGTGTTGTTGAACAGTCCCCGGAATGCTTTGCCAATTGGGGTACGTGCGGTGGATACAATGACTGCTTCTCTCATGATCTCTTCCTCTTGGTGTAAAAAATTTTCTTTCCTGGCTCCGTTAAATCCGGGTCAGGTTTTGTTTTCAGCGTTCACGCAGTAGGCCAGGGCCCCGCACGGAGTCGATCGACCTGCGGGACAGGCTTTCGCAGCAGCGCCATGGATGGCGCGGAGCAAGGTCGGTCCAGGACGGACCGTGAATTGCAGCGGAGAAAGCCTGTCCCGGCGGGCGAGCGACGGACTACCTTGTCCCTCGTGAATTCAGCAAATCAGTTCCGGCTTGATCAGCGGTTCCAGGCATGCTCACCCAGACTGTGAATGAGGTGCCTGGCCTTCCGGTGGGGGTACTTCCTCCGCTGCAATTCACGGTCCGTCCTGGACCGACCTTGCACCGGGCCATCCCTGGCCCTGCTGCGGAAGTACCCCCACCGGAAGTCCGTGTGAACTCCGTGCTGTCCGCCTTTAAAACTTTTTTGGTTACCCTGCCAGATCGCTTTTCAGCTTCAGACTTTTTCGATCTTTGTCTTACCTTCCGCAACCAGCTTTTCCAACAGCGGCGCCGGCTCAAACCACATTGTGCCGTAATCACCCAGGGTATCGCGATAGTGGCGGATCGTGTCCAGGATCTTCTCCAACCCGATCTGCTCGGCGTAATGCATGGGACCACCCAGCCAGGCCGGGAAACCGTAGCCGTTGATCCAAACCAGGTCGATGTCACCACTGCGCAGGGCAATGCCCTCGTCCAGAATCTGGATACCCTCGTTGATCAGCATGTACAGACAGCGATCATGGATTTCCTCGTTGCTGATTTCCCGGCGCTCAATGCCCAGGTCAGCGGCGATCTTCTGGGCCAGCTCGAGGACCTCGGGATCTTCTTTCTTTTCACGGTCTTCATAGATATAGAACCCGCGACCGGTCTTCTGACCGTAACGGCCCAGGTGATAGAGCTCGTCCGCCAGTTTGCAGTAGCCCGGGTCCTGGCTGATTTCATCCCGGCGGGATTCCCGTACCAGGTAGCCCACGTCGATACCGGCCAGGTCGTACATGGACAGTACACCCATGGCCAGGCCGGTAGAGGTCATCACACCGTCCACCTGGGCCGGGGTGGCGCCTTCCAGTACCAGGCGGTGGGCTTCACGGGCGTAAGGCTCGAGCATGCGGTTGCCGATAAAGCCGAAGCATACCCCGGAAACCACCGCGACCTTTTTGATGGTCTTCGCCATATCCAGGCAGGTGGCCAGCACATCGTCCGCCGTTTTCTCACCCCGAACGATCTCCAGCAGTCGCATGACGTTGGCCGGGCTGAAGAAGTGCAGGCCGATCACGTCCTGGGGGCGGTTGGTGGCGGCGGCGATCTCGTCCACGTCCAGGGTGGAGGTGTTGGAGGCCAGGATGGCGCCGGGCTTGCAGACCTTGTCGAGGGTGCCGAACACCTGCCGTTTGACGTTCATGCTCTCGAAGACAGCCTCGATCACCAGGTCAACATCGCCCAGGTCATCGTAGCTGAGGGTGCCGGAGAGCAGGGCCATGCGCTGGTCCATTTCGTCCTGGCTGAGTTTGCCCTTGCTGACGGTGCGCTGGTAGTTCTTGCGGATGATGTCCAGGCCCTTGTCCAGGGCTTCCTGCTTGAGCTCCAGCATTACTACCGGGATGCCGGCATTGGCATAGTTCATGGCAATGCCGCCGCCCATGGTACCGGCGCCGATAACGGCCACTTTCTTGATGGGGCGCAACTGGATATCCGGGCTGATGCCGGGGATGTCGCTCGCGACTTTCTCGGCCTGTTTTACATGGTCCAGGGCTTGCTGTTGTTCCGGGGTGTAGTGGTCTTGGGGGCTTGTCATTGCTTACTGCTCCAGTGGCGTAGTTTGGAGTTTGAATATCGGGATTTCGGGGAAGGCAAGCCGGCGGGCATGGCTTTCCGGGACACGCCGTGAATACATCCATGTAGGCTCTTCAAAAACGTCCATGTTTTTGAAGGTCCCGGAAAGCCACACCCGCCACCTTGCTTCAGGCTTTCGGGTAACCGCCTTGGGGCATGATCAGGCTCCGGAAGGCAAACTCAAAATCTGGCGAACATCAGAACCAGTCGTTCTGCATATCCAGGTTGTCGCGGTTACCGTTAGCCAGTAGCCGGGCGTAGCCGTCGAGCGGAGCCAGTTCCCAGTTCATGAAATAGCGGGCCGCATGGACCTTGCCCTGGTAGAACTGCTCCTCCGAACCGGATGCGCCGGCAGCGAGGGCCTTCTCGGCCGCCATGGCCTGCTTGAGCCAGATCCAGCCCACCAGTACCTTGCCAAACATGTCCAGGTACATGGTGGCGTTGGACAGGCCGTGGTCCGGGTCGGCCGCCAGTTGCTTCTGAAGGTCAGAGGTTACCGATTTCAGGGTGTCCAGTGCTTGTGTCAGCTGGCTGGCCAGTGGCCCGCAGGTGTCCAGGTTGGCGGCTTCATCCAGCGTTGCCTGGATGCGACGCTGGAATTCGGCGTAGCCGTCACCGCCCTTCGGTCCCAGTTTGCGACCCAGCAGGTCGATGCCCTGGATGCCTTCCGTACCCTCGTGGATGGGGTTCAGGCGGTTGTCCCGGTAAAGCTGCTCAAGCGGGTATTCCCGGGTATAGCCGGCGCCACCGAGAACCTGGATGCCGAGGTCCGAGGCGATGACTCCGTACTTGGACGGCCAGGTCTTGACCATGGGGGTGATCAGGTCAAGCAGTTCAGCGGCAGCTTTGCGTTCGCTTTCATCTTTTGCGGTGTGGGCGTCTTCCACCAGTGTACTGGCGTAGAGGCACAGGGCCAGGCTGCCTTCGGCGTAGGCCTTCTGCATCATCAGCATGCGGCGCACGTCCGCGTGTTCGACGATCTTGACCTGGGGTGCGTCCGGGTTCTTGTTGCCGGGCAGGCGGCCCTGTGGGCGGTCGCGGGCGTAGTCCAGGGCTTCCAGGTAGCTCTGGTAACCCATGGCGGCAGCGCCCAGCCCGACACCAATGCGGGCTTCGTTCATCATCTGGAACATGTAGCCCAGGCCCTTGTGGGGCTCGCCCACCAGGTAGCCGACGGCACCGTCTTTCTCGCCAAAGTTCAGTACGGTGGACGTGGTGTTCCGGTAGCCCATCTTGTGCAGCAGGCCAGCAAGTGCGACATCGTTGCGGTCGCCCCGGGTGCCGTCGTCGTTGACGTGGAACTTGGGTACCAGGAACAGGGAGATGCCGCGAACACCGGCTGGTGCGCCCTCGATGCGGGCCAGTACCATGTGGACGATGTTGTCGGTCAGCTCATGGTCACCGCCGGAGATGTACATCTTGTTGCCGAACAGGCGATAGCTGCCGTCATCGGCCGGCTTCGCCATGGTGCGCAGATCGCCGAGGGCAGAGCCCTGGCCTGGCTCGGTCAGTGCCATGGTGCCGCTGTAACGGCCATCGAGCATGGACGGCAGGTACTTGCCTTTCAGCTCGTCGCTGCCAAAGCTCTTGAGCAGGTTGGCGGCGCCGATGGTGAGAAACGAGTAGGCGGTGCTGGAGACGTTGGCGGCGTTGAAATAGGCCATGCTGGCCCGCAGCACCACTTCCGGCAGCTGTGAGCCGCCGTCGTCGAAGTCGTGGTGGGATGCCAGGAAACCGGCTTCGGCGAAGGCATTCCAGGCCGGCTGGGTTTCCGGAATCAGGGTAACCTTTTCGCCGTCGAACGTGGGTTCGTTGGCATCACCCTTTTGATTGTGGGGCGCGAAATACTCGGCAGCGATATCCCGTGCGGTGTTGAGCGTGGCATCGAAAATGGCACGGTCATGCTCCGCGTAGCGGGGCCGTTGCAGCAGGGATTCGGTGTCGAGGACTTCGTAGAGTTGGAATTCGAGATCGCGATCGTTAAGCAGTTTTGCCATTGACAGTTTCCGGGGCGGCCCACCCGGGGCGAGTTGCTCCGGGTGGGCTGCTTCCTAGACCTCCAGCCATTCTTTGCGGATTTCAGCGTTGTTTTTCAGTTCTTCAGGTGTGCCTTCGTAGACAATGTTCCCGTCACCCATGATGTAGATGCGGTCGGCAATGTCCAGGGCGATGGACAGCTTCTGCTCCACCAGTAGCACAGCAATACCATCGTCTGCCATCTGTTTGAGGATGGCGGCCACGTCGGCTACCACCTTTGGCGCCAGGCCTTCTGTGGGTTCGTCCACAAGTATGCACTGGGGGTCGCCCATCAGGGCGCGGAACATGCTGAGCATCTGCTGCTCACCGCCGGACAGCACCTCGGCCGGGGTATGCTCTCGTTCCTTCAGGCGGGGGAACCACTCGTAAACCTTGTCGAGGGTCCACTTCTCACCGGTCTGCCCCTTTTTCTTCATACCCAGTTCGAGGTTCTGTACCACCGAGAGGCCCGGGAAAATCGCCCGGTCTTCGGGAACATAGCCAATGCCGGCGTGGGCAATCTCATGGGATTGCTTGCCACTGATGGTCTTGCCATCGAACTCGATATGCCCCACCGGCGGCACCAGGCCCATCACTGCCTTGCACAGGGTGGAACGGCCAACGCCGTTACGGCCCAGCAGGCTGACGATCTCCCCCCGGTTGACGGTCATGTTGGCGCCACGAAGCACGTGGCTCTTGCCATAGTAGGCGTGTAAATCCTGGATCTTGAGCATCAGTGGACCTCCGTACCGAGATAGGCTTCCTGAACGGCCGCGTTGTTGCGGATTTCTTCCGGGGTGCCGGTGGCGATGATTTCGCCATACACCAGTACGGAAATGCGGTCTGCCAGTTCGAAGACCACGCTCAGGTCGTGCTCTACCACCACCAGGGTGTTTTCGCCGGTCATACGCTGGATCAGCTGAATGACATCGTTGGCTTCGGTACGGCTCATGCCCGCTGTGGGCTCATCCAGCAGGATCACCTTGGCACCGGAAGCGACAGTACAGCCGATCTCCAGTGACCGTTGCTGGGCGTAGGTGAGCAGGGACGCCGGAATCTCGG
This sequence comes from Marinobacter sp. AN1, assembly GCF_026013985.1. Taxonomy (NCBI): domain Bacteria; kingdom Pseudomonadati; phylum Pseudomonadota; class Gammaproteobacteria; order Pseudomonadales; family Marinobacteraceae; genus Marinobacter; species Marinobacter sp. AN1. The sequence continues at coordinate 421,271 of NZ_CP110342.1, forward strand.
CCTGCTCGGTCAGGTTCAGGCGCTCGGCCAGTTCGTAGGCCCGATCCGTCACCGCCTGCTGGCCCATGACGCTCTTCCAGAAGGCGTATTTATGACCTTCCGACCAGAGCAGCGAGCAACGCAGGTTCTGCATAACCGTCATGTTCTGGAACAGGTTGGTCACCTGGAAGCTGCGGCTCAGGCCCATGCGGTTGACCTTGTGGGCCGGCAGGTTGTGAATATCGTTACCGAACAGCTTGATAGAGCCGTCGGAAACCTTCATCCGTCCACTGATCAGGTTGAACATGGTGGACTTGCCGGCACCATTGGGGCCGATGATTACGTGGCGTTCGTGTTCATGAACCTCGAGGTTCAGACCGCGGATGATCTCGGCGCGCCCGAAGTTCTTCTTTACGCCCTTGAGTTCGAGTGCGTTACGGGTAGTCATGCCTTACCTCCGTCTGACTTGGCGCCGAGTTTACGCTTGAGCATCGGGTTGCCGTGGAACAGCATCAGCCCGAAACCGATGATGGCGATACCAAAGGACACCAGCCAGGGCAGGGCGTTGGTTGCATCAACGGTGACACCCATCAGGGCGAAGGGAGCGCTCGGATCCCAGCTACGGAAGTAGTGGTAGGCCAGCTCGATCACGCAGACCAGTCCAAATATGCCTACCAGGCCGGTCAGCAGGATATACAGCCGGGCACCGGTGTTGCCTTTCCAGCCGCCCGCTTTCCAGTTGAGGTACTGGGTATGGACGATACCTACAAGGCCCATCGGAGCAAACATGACGATGGCGATGAACATCAGGCCGAAATACAGTACCCAGGCCTCGGTGTAGGCGGAGAGGGAGCTCTCAAGGAAGGTCACCAGCGTGCCACCCACGATCGGGCCGATGAAGTAGCCGATGCCACCGATATAGGTGCCCAGCAATACAGCACCTGATGTGAGCGCGTTGACAGCTTCGTCGTTGACGATCTCGTCGGTGATCACGAAAAGGCCACCCGCAAGGCCTGCAAACGCTGCCGACAAGGCAAACTGGATAAAGCGCACAATGGTAGGGTCGTAGCCCACGAACTGGGCACGCTCCGGGTTATCCCGTACGGCGTTGGCCATCCAGCCCAGGGGAGTTTTCCTGAGCAGGTAGATCAGGATGGCAGCAATCAGGGCCCACGCCACCACCAGGAAGTAGACGTTACGGCTTGAGGCGTAATCGACACCGAGCAGGGAAGGCGCGTAGGTACGATCACCAAACAGGCCTGCTTCACCACCGAAGAAGTCGGTGAACATCAGCGAGCTGGAATGCACCAGGGCGCCCAGGCCCAGGGTAATCATCGCGAATACGACACCGGCACGGCGAACCGAGAAAGTGCCGAAGATGATGCCGAAGAACAGGCCGGCGCCGCACCCACGACGGGCAGCAGTTCAATGGGCAGGCCTTCGCCGCCCGCATCGTTGATGCTGCGCAGCAGGTGCATGGCCACGTAGGCGCCCAGACCATAGTAGACCGCGTGCCCGAAGGACAGCAGGCCGGTATTGCCCAGTAGCATGTTATAGGACAGGGCGAAGATGATCGCCACGCCCATATGGCTGAGCAGGTTGATGGCATGGCCCGAGTCAAAGATGAAGGGCAGCACGATCGCCACAAGCGGTACGACCACCCAGGGCCATAACTTCAGCAGGTTGTTGCTTCCTGCTGCGGTATTGGTAGCCATAGATTTGGTTTCCTGTTGCGTTGTTGTTGTGGTTGTCATGCTTCACGCTTCCCGAACAGGCCACGGGGTCTGAAAATCAGGGTCAGTACCAGCAGCAGGAATGGAAGTACGGGAGCAATCCGGGTGGCTTCCATATGCCAGAGCACACCGAAGAAGCCGGAATTCTCGATACCGAGGGAGCCAATGCTTTCGGCCAGCGAGAAGTTCACGGACAGGAAGAAGGTCTGCAGGATGCCGATGATCAGCGAGGCGACCAGTGCCCCGGGAACCGAGCCCAGACCACCAAGCACCACCACAACGAAGACGATCGGGCCCATCATGAACGCCATGCCGGGGTCGGTAACAAAGTGAATGCCACCGACGACGCCGCCGAGGCCAGCCAGTGCACAGCCAAAGGCGAAAACGAGGGTAAAGACCATGGGTACGTTATGACCCAGTGCGCCAACCATATCCGGGCGGGACAGGGCGCCCTGGATGATCAGGCCAGCACGGGTTTTCTTGATGAGAACCCAGAGGCCCACGAACATGGCGATAGCGACCAGCAGGATGAATACCTTGAACCAGGAATAGTCCAGGCCGAACATGGTAAATGCCGTGGTGTTCAGGGCAGCAGGGGCCTTGTAGGGAACCGGTACCGTACCCCAGAAAAGTGCCACCAGTTCCTCGATCACATAGGCGAGGCCGAAGGTGAACAGCAGTTCCGGCACATGGCCGTATTGGTGAACGCGGCGCAGGCCATAGCGTTCAACCAGGGCGCCCATGGCGCCGACGGCAATCGGGGCGAGGAACAGCGCCACCCAGAAGCCGGTTCCCAGGCCAAAGGTATAGGCGAAATAGGCACCCAGCATATAGAAGCTGGCATGAGCAAAGTTCAAGACACCCATCATCCCGAAGATCAGGGTCAGGCCGCTGGACATCATGAACAGCAGCGTACCGTAGAGCACGCCATTGAATATCGAATAAGCGATGGTTTCGAGCATGGTGAGACGAATCCTGGTTTATTTTTCTGAAAAGCTCCGGTGGCATTGCGCCACCGGAGTATGGCTGGGGGTTATGGACGTCTCATGTTGCAGGAAGTTTCGTCCGTGGCCTGTTCAACAGGGATGTTGGCTACGGTGCGGAAGCCGACGCCTGAGTTGTCAGCATCGTACTTGGCGTTGGTATCCATCACAGACATGTACATGGGCTGCAGGATCTGGTGGTCCTGGGCGCGCATGGTGATAGTGCCGGTCTGGGACTCGAATTCCATGCCTTCCAGGGCTTTGGCAATGGCATCGACATCCTCGGCGTTGCCCACTTCCTCGATGGCCGCTTTCAGCATCTGCATCTGGTTATAGACGCGGTGATAGTACCAGTCGATTTCCGGGTAGCGCTCCTTGAACTCCTGGAACCACTTCTCGTACTCGGTCAGGCCTTCATCGACGTTAACGTCTGCATGCCATTCGGTGATCTGGTAAAGGATACCTTCACCACGGGGACCAACGGCTGCCGGAGTACCCAGGCCACCGCCGTAGTAGGTGTAGATGTTTACGTCCAGGCCGGCGCTGTCAATGGCGCGGACCAGAAGGGACAGGTCGTTACCCCAGTTGCCGGATACCACGGTATCGGCACCGGACTGCTGGATGCGGGAGATGTACGGAGAGAAGTCGCGAACCTGGGCGATGGGGTGCAGTACGTCACCGACGATTTCTGCGTCGATGCCCTTCTCGTCCACCAGCTCCTTCATACGCTTGGAGATGAACTGGCCGTGAGAGTAGTCCTGGTTGATCAGGAAGATCTTGTCGACCTCATCGTCACGGGTCTTCATGTAGTTGGACAGTGCTTCCAGTTTGATGGCGCTGTTGGCGTCAAAGCGGAAGTGGTAGAAGCTGCAGCGCTCATTGGTGAGGGCCGGGTCCACCGCGGCGTAGTTCAAGTAAAGCACCTTGTTGTCTTCGTTACGGCGGTTGTTGCGATCCACCGCCTCGATCATGGCGCCGGCCACGTTGGAGCCGTTGCCCTGGGTGACAAAGTTGATGCCTTCATCGATGGACCGCTGAACCAGCTGTACTGACTCAGAGGGGCTCTGCTTGTTATCCATGGCAACGATTTCGATATCGCGGCCCAGGATGCCGCCTTCCGCGTTCATTTTTTCTGCAGTGAACCGGAAGTGCTTAAGGCCGGCGTCACCCACGTTGGCGAAGGGGCCGGAGAGCGGTTCAATGTAGGAGATCCGGATCGGACCTTCCTGGGCGTAGGTGATGGATGAAATGGCCATGGAAAGGCCGATCATGGTGCCGGTGAACAGTCCGGTCTTCTTGTTTCGTAGCATGATTTTCTCCTGATATTCGCTGCCAACACGGCAGCTGTCTTCTTGTATTTGTTTCTGAGTGGTTCAGACTGTATAGCGAGCGCTTGTTCTATTCAATCTGGACTTTCATTATTTTTTACTATGAAAATACCTCCTGAAATTGGTGAACGATTCAGGCAGTTGCGTTTTGCCCCTCGAATCAAAGGTATAGTTGATTTACTCAATCAGTTCAACCGGTAAATTCGCGTTTACCGGATTTTTACTGTAGCCGGCGACGCCAGAAAATCACAGTGAGATGAAAGCAACCTGTGCCCCGGGCAAGCTCACGATAACCAACAACAATGGAGATAGCCATGACAGACCAGACCCCCGAATGCCTCTGGCAACCCGACCAGGCCCGTATCGAACGTAGCCGCATGCATGATTTTATGCAGTGGTTGACGGACAACAAAGGCCTGACCTTCGATAACTATAATTCGCTCTGGCAGTGGTCAGTGGATCACCTGGAAGAGTTCTGGGCTGCCTTCTGGGACTATTTCGATATCCGCCATTCCGCGCCCTACTCCAGCGTGCTCAGCGACTACAGGATGCCGGGAGCTACCTGGTTTGACGGCGCACGAATGAACATGATCGAGCAGGCCTTCCGTTACCATGAAGATGAACCCGGGCGCCCCGCGATCATATCCCGCTCCGAGATCCGTGAGCTGCAGGAGCTATCCTGGGGTGATCTCAAGAAACAGGTCGCTTCCTTCGCCCATGCCCTGCGCCAGATGGGTGTAAAGTCCGGCGATCGAGTGGTGGCCTATCTGCCGAATATTCCTGAAACGGTTGTCGCCTTCTATGCCTGTGCCAGCATCGGTGCCATCTGGTCGAGCTGCTCGCCGGATATGGGCACCCGTAGCGTGATTGACCGGTTCCGTCAGATCGATCCCAAGGTCATGATTGCGGTAGACGGCTATCGCTATGGCGGCAAGGATTTCAGTCGCATGGATGTTGTGAAGCAGCTGCGGGAGGAATTGCCCACCCTGGAGCAGGTGGTGCTGTTGCCTTACCTGGACGCCGGGGCCGCCCTGGATAACAGTGTGGCCTGGCCGGATATGCTGGCCCATGACGAGCCCATGAGCTTCGAGCAGCTGCCCTTTGACCATCCTCTGTGGGTGGTTTATTCCTCCGGTACCACCGGCATGCCCAAGCCCATTGTGCACAGCCATGGCGGCGCCCTGCTGGAAGGGTTGCAGGGTCAGGGCCTGCACATGGACCTGCAGCCGGATGACCGGTACCTGTGGTTCACCACGACGGGCTGGATCATGTGGAATGCCCAGATCGGCGGCTTGCTGCTGGGATCCACCATCTGCATCTACGACGGCAATCCCGGCTATCCGGATCTGGGTACCCTGTGGCGATTTGCCGGGGAGGCGGGCGTAACCTTCTTCGGCGCCGGTGCTGCGTACTTCCTCAACTGCAAGAAGGCAGAGATTCACCCGCGGGAGTATGCGGATCTCAGTGGAATTCACTCTGTCGGCTCCACCGGCTCGCCGCTGCCGGATGAAGGTTACAAGTGGATCATGAACGAGATCGGTAACAACGTGCTGGTGGCACCCATCAGCGGTGGTACCGACGTCGCCGCCTTCTACGTGGGCTGTAACCCGATTATGCCGGTCTATGCCGGTGAGATGCAGTGTCGCACCCTGGGTACAGCCGTGTATGCCTTTGATGAAGACGGCAAGCCGCTGGAAGACGAGGTGGGTGAGCTGGTTGTCACCAAGCCCATGCCTTCCATGCCCCTCTACTTCTGGGGTGATGAAGGTGGCCATCGCTATCATGACAGCTACTTCGATACCTATCCGGGGATCTGGCGTCACGGTGACTGGATTCGCATTACGCCACGGGGTGGCGCCATCATCTATGGCCGTTCGGACACCACCATCAACCGCCAGGGCGTGCGTATGGGCACCGGTGAAATCTACCGGGTGGTGGAAGAGATTCCGGAAGTGATGGATTCGCTGATTGTTGACCTGGAATACCTGGGTCGGGAGTCCTACATGCCACTGTTTGTGGTGTTACGTGAAGGTGTCACCCTGGACGATGACCTGAAAGGGCGAATCCGCGCGGCCATCCGGGACAACCTGTCAGCCCGTCACGTGCCCAATGAGATCATCCCGACAGCGGAGATTCCCTACACGCTGACCGGCAAGAAAATGGAGCTGCCCATCCGCAAGCTGTTGCTCGGCAAGCCCCTGTCCCAGGTGGCGAGTCCGGATGCCATGGCTAACCCGGGCAGCCTGGATTTCTACATCCGCTTTGCCGAGGAAAGGGGAACAGCGCCAGCAGAGTGAGGCTGACTGGCAGCGATCCCCTGACAGGGCATCAGAGGCTCAGCGGAGGTTGTAGTAAGCCGCCGTTGAGCCCCGGTGCTCCTTGGCCTTCTCGATTTCAGCCCGGGCCACAGTGCGCAGGTGCACCTCATCCGGGCCGTCGAGGAAGCGCAGGGCCCTTCCCCAGGTCCACAGGTAGGCGAGGGGTGTGTCTGGTGTCAGGCCCATGGCACCGAACACCTGCATCGCCCGGTCCACGACACGGGTCTGAAGGCGCGCGGCCACCAGTTTGATGGCGGATACGTCCACTCTCGCTGCCTGGTTGCCGTACTGATCCATCTTCCAGGCCGCCTGTAACACCAACAGGCGGGCCTGGTCGATTTCCAGTCGTGACTCCGCAATCCAGTCCCGCACGTTTTCGAACTCACTGAGGAACTTGCCGAAGGTGCGGCGCTCCAGCGCTCGCTCAGTCATCATTTCCAGTGCCAGTTCACACTGCCCGATGGTACGCATGCAGTGATGCACCCGGCCGGGTCCCAGGCGTGCCTGGGCCATGGCAAAGCCTTCGCCGGGTTTGCCCAGCAGGTTCTTCGCCGGTACCCGCACGTTGCGGAAGGCGATCTCGCAATGTCCCTCTGGGGAGTGGTGCTGCATGATGGGAATGTTGCGGACAACCTCAAGGCCGGGGGCGTCCATGGGCACGATGACCATGGAGTGCTCGTGGTGGCGGCTGTCACCGGGGCCGTCATCGCAACGGCCCAGTACGATTGCAAAGCGGCAGTTGGGGTGATTGGCGCCGGTAATGAACCATTTACGGCCATCCACCACATACTCGTCACCATCGCGCCGGATGGTCGTGCTGATATTGGTGGCGTCGGAGGAGGCCGTGTCCGGCTCGCTCATGGCGAAACAGGAGCGAATGGTGCCGTCCAGCTGGGGTTTCAGCCAGGTCTCGTACTGCTCATCGGTCGCGAACCGGTGCAGCAGTTCCATATTGCCGGTGTCCGGGGCGCTGCAGTTGAATAGTTCGGCGGCCCATGGCAGCCGGCCCATGATTTCGGCCAGTGGGGCGTAGTCGAGGTTGGACATGGGGGTGCCCGGTTCGTGTTCTTTCAGCTCTGGCAGAAACAGGTTCCAGAGGCCGTCTTCCCGGGCCTGGGCCTTGATGGGCTCGATAATATCCAGCGGATAGACGCCGTCCTCGGCGCTGCGCAACCAGTCGCTGTTGCGGGGCAGTACGTGTTTTTTCATGAATCGCCGCATCAGGTCCTGGACCTGGCGGGCGTCTTCCGAATAATCAAAATCCATGGCGGGCCCTGATAATTGTTGGACGATGGCTGACACTGATGTGCGTTCACCCTACGCCATGGCGCCGGTCAGGACGTTGATGCACATCAAACCGGCTTTCAGGCGCGGGCAGCCGCCTCGGCGTCCAACTCCTTCCAGGCAGCGTAGCGGTGCAGGTCCGATTCCACCATTTTCAGGCACAGGGCCACCACGCCGGCATCGTCCAGCAGCCCAAAGCCGATCAGCACATCGGGAATCAGGTCAAGGGGGTTCAGTACATAGAGCAGGGCGCCGGCTATGGCCGCCACGCTTTTCCAGGGAATCTGTCTGTACCGGCCGTTCCAGTAATCCCGTAGCAGCGAAAACATCAGGCGGATATCCGTGGAAAACCGCTCAAGCTTGCCCCCGGCCTGCACCTTGGCCTCGATCTTTTTCTGCCGTTCCAGCAGGGTTTCGATGTCGTCCCGGTTTACCTTGCTGCTTTCCCGGTCAAGTTCCTCCCGGGCGCGCTCCTGGCTGATGGCTGCCATGGCATCCTCGTGTTTGCTGGAATTCATGTCGGTTGCCCCCCACCGCTCAGCCTTGCTGGTCGGTCAGGGGGCTGTCCGATGATTCTAGCACCTGGCTGCCACAGGGGAATACGACCGCTGGCCCCGTCAGTGACGGGCGCGCAGCAGATAGCTGAGGGGATGGAACACCAACAGGGCAAAAATGGCGACGCCGATAATCGCGGCGATCATCACGACCCAGTCAAAGGTCGTGGCAACGTAGGCCAGTTGCGAGTGGGTAAATGCGGGTATCCAGGCCAGACCTGACAGGCCGGCAACGAGGGCGAGCCCGTTGGCGACGGCACTTTTGTGTCGAAGGTAACGATAGCCGCCCAGACGGGCGATCACCTGGGCCCCCAGCAGTGCCACAGCGGCCAGGACGATCAGCCACAGGTAGGGGGCAAGGGCATACTGAACAATGGTGAGAATGCTGGCAATGGTCATGATGTCACTCCTCAGGCCTGGCCTTCCAGAACGGCGTAGTAGGCCGGCTGCAGCATTTTGTCCTTGAGGGTCCAGGTCACCCAGGACTCTTCCTTCGGGTCAATGAAGGGAAACGACGGCAGGAACTCCAGGTCGTAGCCGAACTCCACCAACATGGCCTTGCCGATACTGGTGATCAGCGGGCACGAGGTGTAGCCATTGTGCTTGCGGGGCAGGGGTTTGCCCTGCATGGCCGCTAACAGGTTCTCGGTCACGATGGGTGCCTGGGCCTTCACGCTGGCGGCCGTCTTGTTGAGCGGGGCGCCAATAACATCGCCGATGCCGAACACTTCCGGGTAACGGTTGTGCTGGAGCGTGTAGATATCAACGTCGAGCCAGTTGCCGGTGAACTTGCCCTCCTTGGCAATCAGGTCACTGTTGCGCACTGCATCCGGCGCGCTCATAGGCGGCACCACATGGATGAAGTCGTAATCCCGGGTGATGCTGCTGCCATCCTGCTGGGTGAATGTGGCCTGCTGATCCTGCGGGCTGATAGCGGTCAGGGTATGGAAGTGATGCCGCTGGACGCCCTGCTCATCAAAGCGCTGCTTGACGAAATCGTTGACCCACGGCTGGCTGAACAGGCCGCCACCTGGAGCAAAGAAGTCCACGTCGAAGCTGTCCCGCTTACCGGAGGCTTCCAGTCGCGACAGGGTGGTGAAGGTCATTTTCAGGGGGGCGCCGGCGCACTTCACCGGGGTCGGGGCGTGGGTGAAAATGCCCTGGCCGCCGCCGGTGGCGATCCACTGGTCAATCACATCGCGGGTGCGGGTGGCTCCCTCCAGGCTGGCATAGACACTACCGATACCGTGTTGCCCAACCAGGTCGGCGGACATGCCCTCGATCTGTTCGTAGTTAAGCTGGATGCCAGTAGCCACCACCAGGTAGTCGTAGCTGAGCCGGTCACCATTGGCCAGGTCGACGGTGCGGTTATCCGGGTCGAAGGCGGCTGCGCTGGAGCGAATCCAGTCAACGTTGGGCGGCATGAACTGGCTGTTGGGGCGGGTGGTCTTGTCCGGGTTCCATACCCCGGATGCCACCAGGGTCCAGCCGGGCTGATAGTGGTGGACCTCACGGGCTTCCACCACGGTAATCCTGCCACCGCGCAGACGGTCAGACAGCCGGTTGGCGACGGCCATACCACCGGCACCGGCGCCGATGATCACCACATGGGCGCGGGTATTGACGGTTTGCCCTTGCAGGCCGGTAGACGTCAGCAGGGCTGCAGTGCCAGCGCCGGCACCAAGTTGGAGGAAGCGGCGTCGGCTGAGGTCGTGGGATGAAACCTGGTTTCGGGACATGGCAAGTCCTCCTTAGGGGAGATTCTCTTGTAATTTTTAGTTATATGCTTATAGGTTTAATTTTATGGGTATGACCTCCTTGCGTACAGGCTTATCCTGCCCTGTGCGACACTATGCCGCGGGCTGGTGTGCTGATTTTCGGGATTGTCATGTGGGCTACGGACGGTTTCCCGCCGGCACTGGTATGATGGCGTTTTCGAAAGGGCGGCCCGGGCCGCAGACTCAGGAGGGATAGCAAACATGAAAGGAATGAGCGTAGCTGGCCGGATTATCGTGCTCGGTTGCCTGGCGGTGCTGGCTGCCTGTGCTTCCGGACCCGGATCACAGCAGGGCGGGCCAGTGCCTACAGCGCCCCTGACCAATACCTACTGGAAGCTTGTGGAGCTTCGGGGCAACGCGGTGAACGTCCCGCAGGGGCAACAGGGCGAGCCCCACATGATTTTCCGGGATGATGGCAGGGTTAACGGCTTCAGCGGCTGCAACCGTTTTGTGGGTGAGTACACAGTAACCGGTGCCAACCTGCTGTTCGATTCCATGGCCAGCACCCGCATGGCTTGCCCGGATGATAACAATGAGTCTGTTCTGTACGACGTATTTGCCGATACAGCCGGGGTGTTCCTGGAAGGCAAGGTGCTCAAGTTGCTGGATGAGCAGGGCCATGGGCTGGCCCGTTTCGAGGCGGTTGCGTTGCCTTGAGGGCTGTGGGCGTTACCACCGCGCCTTGTCCCACATTTCCGGATTGGCCCAGTATTTCGGGTTGTTCCAGTCCCGCTTGTGGTTGTAGGTGTCGATATTGTAGGTGTACAGGCTATGACTGCTTCGCCCATCGCCACCAGCCTGGCGGGTAAAACCCAGGGCAACGAGGTCGGTCAATCTCCATTCGCTGGTATTCGACACAAGCACAGCAATCTGACGGTTACCCAGGTTGCGTAGCTGGCCCAGTAACTGCGTTCCCGTAGTCCGGTCCATGGACTCCAGCGTATCGGCTACCAGGGCGAGGTCGTGGGGTTCTGCACCGGGGCCGGCCAACTCACCCTGGCCCGTGTCCAGAACATGAATTCGCACGTCGCTGGCCGACGACTGCCATCCCCTGGCAGCCGCTTCAGCGGCACCGCCAGTGACCAGCAGCGTCGAGGGCCGGGCGTCCCGGATGACAGACTCGAAGATGGCCTGTGTATTCATGTCAGTGTCCTCCCCGGTGGCTGTGATCTGTCATCATACGCCCCCGGACCGGGTTCAGCCTCCCCTGGGCCAGGCGCCCCGGTCATCATTGAATCCCGTTATAGCCTGAGTCCAACGGCCAGGGGGGCTCCAGTACCCGCTTGAAGGAGTGGATTGTGAAGGCGATTGAGGTAACAGATCTCCACAAGTCGTACCGGACAGCTGCAGGCCGGGTGCCGGTTTTCGAGGGACTGACTTTTACCGTGGAGCAGGGTGGTTCGCTTGCCCTGACCGGTCCGTCGGGTTCAGGCAAGAGCACCCTGCTGAACATCCTGTGCGGGCTCGATTCAGCGGATGCTGGGCAGCTTGCATTGCTGGGTGAGCCCGCCGGCCTCCTAGGCCCGGATGACTGGGCGGACCTGCGCCGGAGCAGGATCGGAGTGGTGTTCCAGGACAGCAACCTGATGCCGGCCCTTACCCTGGAAGAGAATGTACGCCTGCGTGCCGACCTGGCCGGCCAGTCCTTTGGTCCGGTACGCGACTGGCTGGAGCGACTGGGGCTGCAAGGGCTGGGGCAGCGGTATCCGGACCAGGTCTCCGGTGGGCAGCGGCAACGCGCGGCGCTGGCGATGGTGTTTGCCATGGCGCCGGACCTGATCCTGGCAGATGAGCCCACAGGAAGCCTGGACCGTCATACAGCCAGTGCCGTGGCCGATGAGTTGTTCCGGTGGCAGCGGCACAGCGGCTGCACCCTGGTACTTGCCACCCATGACCTCTCGCTGGCAGCGTGCTGTGACCAGCACCTGGACCTGGCGAGCGGGGCCTGAGCCATGTTGCTGGGGGCCATGCTCAGTCATTACCGTCGCCATCCCCTGCAGTTATTGGCGTTGTGGGCGATTCTCACCCTTGCCACAGCCCTTTGGTCTGGCGTCTGGACGCTGACAAGCCAGGCTCGGGACAGCATGGCAGCGGGAGATCGCCAGCTGGCCGGGCAGCAAGTGCTGGTGCGGCAGGATGGTAAAGCCGTATCGGTACAGGACTTCGCCGACTTGCGCCGGAACGGCCTCTGCGTGGTGCCCTGGCTCGAAGTCGCCTCCGATAGTGGTGGTGCCCGCGTAATAGGGGTGGATCCGCTGGCCATGAGCTGCGCTGAAGCTGCCCCATCAGGGTCCGGTCCTGTGCTGGACGGCAAACCCTTCGTGGATATCTCAGAGGCTGCCCGACTGGCGAAGGACCGTCCTTCGGTATTGCGGCTGTACTTGGCCACAGAGATCGGTCACCTCCCCGAAGGCTGGCAGCGTCAGGTCGATCCTGCAGCGCTGGATACGGGTGAACTGGCGGACAGCTTCCTGCTGAACCTGAATGCCCTGGCGGTGCTGGTCGTACTCGTTTCGGCATTGTTGATTCGCAGTGTCTACACGCTGGGCCTCGACCAGCGCCGGCACGGGTTGCAGCAGCTGGAGCGATACGGTGTGCAGCGCCGCCGGTTGCGTCGTTACCTGTTACTGGAGCTCAGTATCCTCGCCGTACTGGGGGCGGTGCCCGGTTACGGACTGGGGCTGTTGCTGGCCGAGGTCCTGGGTTCCGGGTTTGGTTCCGCCATGGCCAACCTTTTCGATACCGCACTGTTGGCAACCCCCCACTCAGTGACCGGCTTTCTGGTTACGGTGGCGGTGATGGCCCTGGTGGTGTTCTGGTGCGGTCTTGACCTGTTCAAGGGAGGGCGTGGCCAGACCGGCATGGTCCGTTTTCAGGTGCCCCTGGCGCTTGGTGCACTGATCGCCGGCGCCGTCACAGTACTGGTGGCCGGCTCCCTGGTGTCAGCGTTTTTGGCCACGGCATTGCTGTTGCTCGGGGCGGGCCTGGTTACTCCCGGGTTGTTGCAACGACTGGCAGCTCCGCACCGTGACATGGCACCCCTGCGCCTCTGGCGTCGCCGTGAACTGAGTGTGCTCATCCGGCGCCTGGCGCTGCCGCTGGTCGCGTTACAGCTCGCCGCCGGCACTGTCATCGCCGTTCATGCCCTGGTGCATACGTTCGAGGGCACCTTCAACCAGTGGCTTGACCAGCGCCTGGCCGGGGATCTGTTTGTGGAAGTCCCCGACGGCAAAGCGATCGTGGACGTTGTCCCGGTATTGTCGCAACGGGAGCTGGTCGCAAACTGGCATCCTGTCCTACGCGGGCAGGTGATCCTGGCCGGAGCTGATACGAGCAGCAGCCTTGACCTGATGGCCACTGACAGTCGTTCCTCACTCGTGCAGAACTGGTCCCTGATTGAGGGCGTGAACTCGCCCTGGCTGGCAGTAGGCAGGGGAGCTGTACTGGTGAACGAGCAACTCGCCCGGCGCAAGGGCCTCACACCTGGCAGCCGGCTGATCCTGGGGTTCGGCGAACAAACCCGGGAGGTCAGCGTGGCCGGGATCTACGCCGATTATGGTCGCCCGGCGGGTGAGGTGATGATGGATGTGGAGCACCTTCCGCAGGACTTCGCGCCCGCCTTCCAATCACTCACGGTGACCCTTCCAGAAGGAAGCGCCAACAGCCGTCGGGAGGAACTGCTGGCCTCGCTGCAACATGCCTGGCAGGTGGACACCCTGCAGGTGCGTAACAATGAAACCGTACATCAGCTCGCCAACCGGATCTTCCGCCAGACCTTTGCCTTAACCCGTGCCATCAGTTACCTGACCCTCGGGCTTGCGGCGGTGGCCCTGCTGCTGACCGGCTGGGTGGTGCTGGGGTCACGGCAATGGTATTACCAGTTGCTTGTTGTCTGGGGACTGGCTGGCAAATCGTGGTTTCGGGTAATCCTGACCCTGGCTGCCGAGCTTATGGTTTCGATCTGGGCCGCCGCCGTCCCGGTGGGTATCGCGCTGACCTGGGTGTTGGTACAGCGCATTAACCCGTTGGCGTTTGGCTGGTCGTTGCCCATGGCGATTTATCCCGGTTTCTGGCTGGAGTTGATGGCTTTGCTGGCGCTGGCTGCGTTGATGATTGCCGGGGCATTCTGGCTGCGTCGGCCGGCGACCGGTATTGCGCCAGCCCTGGGCAACGGGGGGGAGCGATGAAAGCCGTCCATCTGTTTATTGGTTTATTGGCCTTGCTGGCCATTGCCGGCTGTTCTGATGAACCGTCTGACGCCGGTTTCGCGGGCCTGGCGGATGAAGGACAGGAACACGGGTTCCGTCAGCCCGGCCCGGGGGACCACATCAGCCTGCCGGAAGACTGGGGTGCTCACCCCGACTACCGCATTGAATGGTGGTACCTGACCGCCAACCTGGAAACCGCCGAGGGCCTCCCGCTGGGACTGCAGTGGACCCAGTTCCGGCAAGGCCTGGAACCCCGCCCGCCAGGCGCACCAGCCCCCGATGCCACGCTTTGGCCGCTGCAGTCAGCCTGGATGGCCCACGGTGCCGTTTCATTTGATGGACAACACTGGTTTGATGAGCGGTTTGCACGTGGCGACATTGGCCAGGCAGGCGCCACGACGGCGCCCCTGCAGGTCTGGCTGGACCATTGGCAGCTGAGCGAAATGGCAGCAGGGAGATGGCAACTCTCCGCTTCGGGTGACGGTTGGTCCTATGACCTTGTTTTGATCCCGGGGCAGCAGGTCGTGCGCCATGGTGAACAGGGCTTCAGTGCCAAGACCCCGGACGGGCAGGGTTCCATGTACTTCAGCCTGACGGATATCGCCATCCAGGGTGAAGTGGTCCTGGATGGGCGCAGTTACAAGGTCGCCGGTCTGGGCTGGCTGGACCGGGAGTGGAGCAGTCAGTTCCTGCGGTCCGACCAGCGGGGCTGGGACTGGTTTGCCCTGCGCCTGGACGACGGCAGCCGGCTGATGGTGTTCCAGGTGGGTGACGGTGACGGCGCCTTCCGCTCTGGTACCTGGGTCGATCCACAGGGAGAGGCTCACTCCCTGGGCACGGATGAGATCGAGCTCGCTGCACTGGATTACCGGGATATAAAACCGGGCCGCGTGCCCGTGGCCTGGCAGCTGGATATCCCGGCCATGGGCTTATCCCTCAGGGTAAGCGCACCCCCGGGGACCTATTGGAACGACGGCCTGTACCCATACTGGGAGAGCCCGGTATCGGTTTCAGGCTCCGTTGACGGCAGTGGCTACATGGAGCTGACCGGCTATGGCGAGTCGGCAGAATGACTGCATTGATGGATGAAACCGGGATGGTGAGGTAGGATTCCTGTATAGCAAGACCAAAAGTTGCTGATCTCATAAAAAGGGAAGCCTATGGAAATCAAGACGTTTGAAGACCTGGTCGACTGGGTTCGTGATATGCACAGTTTTCTCTCCCGCAGCCTGCGGGAGAGTGCTGCCGGTAATGCCAATGATCAGGCAAGCGCGCTGCTGACCTACCTGGCCGACCACGAGCAGGAGCTTGTGCGGATTACTGAAGAATTTGAACGTCAGGCAGACCCCAAGGCCCTGAAAACCCGTTTATACGATTACATGAAACATAAGCCGGTCAAGGTAACGGATCCGGCCGATACCCACTTTGCTTCCCTGTCTTTCGATGAAATTGCCCGTGAAATCTTCGCGTTCCATGACCAGGTGATCGACCTGTATGACAGCCTGGCGGGCAAGGCGGAAATCGCAGAAGCCAAGGAACTGATGGATTCCCTCAAGGAGATGGAAGAGCACGAGGCCATGCGCCTGGCCCGCCAGGTTTCCAACAGCCAGGATATCTGAGGGCCGGCCAGGCGGGGTGGTGGTACGTGTTTGCTTTGCATCTTGTCCGGGCAACAAGCTTTTGCCTGCTGGTTCTGCTGATTACCCTGATCGGCATTGGCCCCATGCTGGTCATGGGGCTGATCAAGGCCCTGCTGCCGTTAAAGCCGCTGCAGCGGGTTTGTTCCCTGGGGGTGATGTGGATTGCAGAAACCTGGGCGGAAGGGCTGAAATGGCTGTTCCGCCTGCTGACGCCGACCGTCTGGGATATTCGCAGTGATGTAGACCTGGGCCGGGATCAGCCCTACCTGGTGATCTGCAATCACCAGTCGTGGGTGGATATACCGGCACTGGTAGAGGCATTCAACCGCCAGACACCTTTTTTCAAGTTTTTCCTCAAGAAGGAACTGATCTGGGTTCCGCTGATCGGACTGGCTTTCTGGGCCCTGGATTACCCCTTCATGAAGCGCTACAGCAAGGCGCACCTGGCAAGGCACCCGGAGGATCGGGGCAAGGACCTGGAAATCACCCGCCAGGCCTGCGAGAAATTCCATAACCTGCCGGTCACGGTAGTGAACTTCCTGGAAGGCACCCGGTTCACCCCCGCCAAGCACCGGCAACAGGGATCACCTTACCGGCACCTGCTCAAGCCAAAATCCGGCGGCGTCGCCTTTGTGATGGCTGCACTGGGGGACCAGATGCACGCCCTTCTTGACGTCACCATCATGTATCCGGAGGGGCGCATCCCCGGTTTCTGGCATCTGATCAGTGGCCAGGTATCGCGGGTGGTGGTGGATATCCGGCGACGTACGGTACCCGCCGACCTGTTTGTCGGCGACTACGCCAATGACCCGGCCTTCCGGGAGACCTTCCAGGCATGGGTCAGCCAGCTCTGGGCCGAGAAAGACGAGCGTATCGAGCAGCTTCGCCGGGAAGTAACGACCCGCTGACACCATTAGCC
The DNA here is from genome assembly GCF_026013985.1 of Marinobacter sp. AN1. Taxonomy (NCBI): domain Bacteria; kingdom Pseudomonadati; phylum Pseudomonadota; class Gammaproteobacteria; order Pseudomonadales; family Marinobacteraceae; genus Marinobacter; species Marinobacter sp. AN1. The sequence continues at coordinate 437,995 of NZ_CP110342.1, forward strand.
GAGGTTCAGGTTGATCAGGCCCCGTATGAGGGCTGCCAGTCCGGCAATGGCCGCGACGCCCAGGATAATGGGCCGCAGGGCCTCGAAGGGCAGTCGGTTAACCAGGCCAGCGGACAGCCAGAAGCCGATGAAAACGCCCGGCATGGTGGCCACGAACAGCCACAATTCAGTCATCCCCAGGTAGCCGGAAACGATCAGGGTGGCCAGCACAAACACATTGGCAAACAGGAAGAAGGCGGACAGGTTGGCCCGCACCATCGGTCCCTTCTCGTTCTGGTAGATCATCGCGATCGGTGGCCCGCCTACGGCGGTGATGGTGCCCATATAGGTGGAAGCCAGGCCGGCAATAATGCTGTTGCGGGGATTAAGCCGGGGTTTCAGCCCGGCTACGCTGAGAACCACGGCCAGCAGGATCAGGGTGCCAAATATCAGTTCAAAGCCCTGGGCGGTGATCACCAGCAGGGTGCCACCGGCCAGTGCTGCGCCGGCCAGGCCGCCGCCGATGGCGTAGCGCACCTCCCGCACTTGCAGGGCGGTGCGGTTGCGCATCAGCATCAGGATCGTGAGTATGCCGGCATTGAGCGTCAGTGGTGCGGGTATGAAGGCCGGCGAAATCAGGAACAGCAGTGGTGCCGCCAGTGTGCCGATACCGTACCCGGCCACTCCTTGCAGACAGGAACCGGCCAGGATCACCAGGTTGGCCAGGAGGATATGGTAGATCGTGATATCGGCTGGCACGGCAGGGCCTGTCCTTGCGACGGTTAGCATGAGAAAGCAGGCAGTTATAACACACGGCAAAATAGGTAGCTATTGGCCCATCACGACAACCGTCAGCGGATAGGCCTGTGACCGGAGGAAGAGGAGCTCTTTATGCCTGAGACGCCAGAATGCCCCTGTGGTAGCGGCCGCCCCTATCGGGACTGCTGCCGGCGATACCATCAGGGCGAAGCGGCTCCCACGCCGGAGGCGCTGATGCGCTCCCGTTATAGCGCCTTCGTCCTGAAGCTCACGAACTATCTGCTGACCACCTGGCATCCGGATACCCGGCCCGCGTCTTTGCCGCTGGACGATTCGCCGGACTGGAAAAGCCTCCAGGTCTTGTCCTCCGGTGAGCAGGGGGACAGCGGGCAGGTGCATTTCCGGGCGGTCTACCGGCTACCGGGTGGTTTCGGCTATCTGGAGGAAGCGTCAGACTTTGTTCGCGAGGATGGCCGCTGGCTTTACGTCAGTGGTGAGACCCGTGAGGGTCGCCTCGAACCCGGCCGCAATGACCGCTGCCCCTGTGGCAGTGGTCGCAAGTTCAAGGCTTGTTGCCTGAAAAGGTAAGGCTGCCTGACAGCCTGTGATGACAAACCAGGGCGCATTCGGAAAGGGGCTTTGATGAAACAGCCGATTACCGGTTACCACTGTGATGAAGAGGGTCACTGGGTGGCCCAGCTGGCTTGCGGCCACAATCAGCATGTGCGCCATCAACCCCCCTGGGTGAATCGGCCCTGGGTGGTCACCGAGGAAGGGCGACGGGGGATGCTGGGGTTCAGGCTGAACTGCGTGAAGTGCGAGGAGGGCGCGCCAGCGGACGAGCGCCCCCCTGCAGAAAGCCCGTCAGACTGATCAGTCTTCCAGGGCCTGGAGTACGGCCTTGGCTGCGCCCTCGGAGGAGGCCGGGTTCTGGCCGGTGATCAGGTTGCCATCCACCACGATGTGGGGAGCCCAGTCGTCACCGCGGCTGTAGTGGCCGCCCTTTTCCTTGAGCATGTCTTCCACCAGGAAGGGCACCACACTGGTGAGGCCCACGGCTTCCTCTTCGCTGTTGCTGAAGCCGGTCACGCCCCGCCCACGGACAAACCAGTCGCCGTTGGGGGATTCCGGGTGTCGGAAAATGGCGGGCGCATGGCAGACCGCGCCAATGACCTTGCCGGCCTTGTTGGCGTCTTCCAGCAGGCGGATGGAGTCGCCATCTTCAGCCAGGTCCCACAGCGGGCCGTGGCCGCCCGGGTAGAATACCGCGTCAAATTCATGCACGTTGACGTCGCTGAGCTTTTTGGTGCTTGCCAGGGCCTGGCGCCCCTGTTCGTCCTCGCTGAACCGGCGGGTGCTGTCAGTGAGTGCGTCTTCTGCCTCGCTGTTGGGGTCCACCGGAGGCTGTCCTCCCTTGGGTGAGGCGAGGGTGATGTCGGCCCCGGCGTCACGGAAAACATAGTAGGGCGCAGTGAATTCCTCCAGCCAGAAGCCGGTCTTGTGTCCGGTGTCTCCCATTGCGCTGTGGGATGTCAGTACCATCAGAACCTTCATGTGCTTGCCTCCCGTGTGAGAGCGAAATGTGGTGACGCTTCGGTTCGACTGGCGTCGCCGTAATCATTTACTGCGTCTTACCAAGGGTTGGTATGCCGGGGTCGGATTACAACCCCGGTTGCTCCGTTGTAACCGTTTCGGTCGTCGTATCGTTGCAACGGTAGCAGGCATATCGTTGGTCATAGCGCCTGTCTGCCCACCGTTCATAGCAACGCCGGGCCAGGGGACGTAAAAGGGGCCAGGCCAGCGGGCGGAAGAGCCAGCCCACGGAAGTGTGGGACCAGGCCCGCACGGTCGCGTCCAGTCCCGTGAACCACTCGCCCTGGCGGCTTACCAGATGCAAGCGTCGAAGCAGGGCCTCTTTACCGGGGGCCAAGGGGCCATCATCCGGTTGGTGGTGAATGTCGACGAACCCCAGGCCACCTTGTTCCAGTCGCTTCAGGGTTTCAATTTCCTTTCGGCACAACGGGCATTGGCCGTCGTAGAACAGGATATCCATGGTGGCGGTTTGCCCTCGTTCGGATGTGCGGTGTCGTGGATGTGGTCTGCACAAACTTACGATCGCCGTGGTCGTCAGATCACCTTGCTGTGCGCTGGTTCCGTGCCAGCCGTTGGTGCTGGTACGCGCATACCAGTAAGCTGTCGAACCAGTCTTGATGGCCGGTTTTCAGGGAGAGCTTTATGAAGCATAAGGAAAAGGAGTGCACCTGGGCACCAGGTATGCAGGATACGGATGTCACCTTTGCCGGTGACCATACCTGGGCGACGATCATGCGGGCCCGCAGTAATGACGGTGGCGTCACCCCGGGGTGGGGTGCCTGGTTGCTGTTGGCTGCCGGGCTGGTCGGCCTCGGTACGGTGCTCTTGTGGTGGCTGGTGTGAGCCGCCCTTGCCGGGGTCAGGCCAGCTTCAGTTCTGGTGGGCGGGCAAGGATGATTGCCCGGGCATTTTTTTTGTCCCGATCCAGAGCTGCTGCCATTTCTGCCAGCGCCGGTGGCAATTGATGGTCCCTGCGGTTGTCAGCGAGGTTGTCTAGCAGGGTCAGCTGGACGTGGCGATCCTGGAACCGTCCGTAGAGTTTCTGTTGCTCCCTGAGTTCGTCAAGCAGTCTCCGGTAGCTCTGAGTATCCAGTTCTGCCAGGTACCGAAGTCGCTTGAGGGCCTTGCGTAGTTCGTGGAAAGGCTCGTCCGGCGACTCAGGCGCCAGGCGGGAGAAGAGTTGGTGGCAGACTGCGGCCCGTCCACTGACAGTGTCGTGAATGGCCCTGGATGTCAGCTTTTTCAGCGGGCGTGAAAGCGTCTTCCCATTGATAGCCGTTTCCCAGGCTGCGAGGGCCTTGCGCCAGTTCTTCCCCTCGAGCTGCTCGCACAGTTGCCGCTGACACTCGGCTTGCCACTGCCTGAAAAAAGCCCCTGCGCCGGATGCCCGCAGGGACTGGCGTAATCGCCGATCTTCCAGGGAGCGGGCCTCAAGCTCCATCAGGAACACGTCCAGATCCCGCAAGGTACTGGTCTGGCGGGCCATGGATTTCAAGGGATGCAGTGCTTTTTTCAGGTATTCATCACCGGTGATGGTGGAAACCGCTTCAGTGATGGCCCGACTTCTTCGCAGGGCGATACGGGACTGGTGCAGGAACTCCGGGTCGACGCCTGCCACCACTCCCGGTTGCGTAGCCCGTAGTCGCTCCAGCAAATGGTGCAACATTGCGGGTAGCTGCTTTCGCAGATCCCGGCCCTTGTCCGGGGGTGGCGAGGCCTTGCGCTGGAACAGCTCATAGCTGGCCAGTTTCGGAGGCAGGTAGGCCACAACCCTGGACTGCCCTTTCCCGACCTTTGCCCAGCTGTCAATGGGCAGCTCCAGGTGCAGGACGGACCCGGTGGCCATATCCGGTGTCTCTTGCCCCGTGAGCCGGGTTGCCAGGTCTGAAAGGGCCGGGTTGTGTCCGATGATGGTCAGGTTCTCTGGTTCTCCGGGCAGGTGCCGGATCCACCGCAATAGCCTTTTATAGCGAAAGGTGTAGAGATCCGGGTCAAAGTGAACCCGGCCAATCAGCTGCGGCTCAGCCAGCAGGTCCAGCAGGCCCTCGATGGTCTGTCGGGCACGGCAGGCCTGGCTGACATGCACCTCGCCGTCCAGTGCGCCCATTGCCTTGAGCGGGCGGGCCATGGCATTGAGCTGGCGCTGGCCCCGAGTGTTGAGGGGACGATCCAGGTCGCTCAGCGATGCATCGCTCCAGCTGGATTTGCCATGTCGGATCAGGAACAGGTGTTTCATGGACTTCCCCATGTGCATTGGCCGTCCGGGGAGGCTATCATTACCCGGTCATACCGGTCTGCCTGAAGGACCGGTTGCTCAATCAACCTATAATAAAATCACTGCTGGAAGTAACTATTATGACATTACGCTCCAAGCTGACGGCAGCAGCGCTGCTTCTGGGCCTCTCCTTTGCCGGAAGCCAGGCTGTCGCCGAGGAAACCTATACGCTGAAACTGGCGGAAACCTGGGGACCCAACTACCCGATTCTGGGGGATACCAACCGTAGCCTGAAGGCCATGGTTGAAAAGATGTCCGAGGGTCGTATCAAGATCCGCATCGACTCCTCCAACAAGCACAAGGCGCCTTTTGGTATCTTCGACATGGTGAAGGCGGGTCAATACGACATCGGCCACACCGCGTCCTACTACTACAAGGGCAAGATCCCCAACAGCATGTTCTTCACCACCGTACCCTTCGGCATGACCGCACCGGAACAGTACGCCTGGTTCTACTACGGTGAAGGTTTTGACCTTGCCCAGGAAGTCTATGGCCAGCACAACATGCTGTCCTTCCCCGGGGGTAATACCGGTGTCCAGATGGGCGGCTGGTTCCGTGAAGAGATCGAGTCTCTGGAAGACCTGCAGGGCCTGAAAATGCGCACGCCTGGCTTTGCCGGTGAAGTCATGTCCGATATCGGCGTTGCCGTCACCAACATCCCGCCAGGTGAGCTGTTCACCGCCCTGGAGCGTGGCACCATCGACGCACTGGAGTGGGTCGGCCCGGCACTGGACCTGCCCATGGGCTTCCACCAGATTGCTGACTACTATTACGGTGGCTGGCAGGAGCCGTCTGCAGAACTGCAGTGGCTCATCAACAAGGACACCTGGAACAAGCTGCCGGAAGACCTGCAGGAAGTGCTCCGGGTCGCCATGCGCACCGCCGCCTATGACATGTACATCCAGACCATGCACGAAAGCGGCAAGGCCTGGAGCAGCATCCAGGAAGAGTACCCGAACGTGAAGTTCCGTACCTTCCCGGATGAAGTCATGGAAGCGCTGCGTGCGTCTACCAAGAAGCTGCTGGCCGAAATGGCCGAGAAAGACCCGCTCACCAAGAAGATCGTTGATTCCCAGCGTGAGTACATGGAGCAGATTCGCCCCTGGACCAACATCTCTGACCGGGCGTACCTGAACAACTCGGACGTCGAGTAAGTCTGGGTACCTTTCGGGAACCGGCCAGCTGACCGGTTCCCTGAAACAACAAACCCCGCCTTGAGCGGGGTTTGTTGTTTTTGCAGGTTGCTCCCGAGGCTCAGGAAGCCTTGCTGCGCCGACGGGCAAACCGCAGGCCGATCAGGCCAAGTCCGAGAAGGGCCAGCGAGCCGGGCTCAGGCACAGGTACTTCAATTCCTCCGAGACGAATCTGCTTCAGGTCAGCGACGAGGTCTACAGAGAGGCTGTCAACATCAGTAAAAAAGGAAACTGAGTTGAAATTTTCGCCGGTAATGGTGAACTTGTTCTGTCCATTTTTGGATAGCTCAAAGGAGTCACTGTCTCCACCTGGATCTCCCGTAAAATAGACAAAACCATCATCACTGGCGTCAATGTTCAACTGGAGTTTGCCGAAGGTATACCCTTCAGTGCTCAGCGCGATATCGAGAAAACTGAACCCGCCGTCTTCAGCCACAAGCGAAGCCTGCCCACCCGATATAAAAAGGTTCTCGTCACTGGTTAGGTCGACGAAAATGTCATGATTATTGTTCAGACAGCCCTGAACGGTCAGCGCAGGTCCCGTAATGTTGCCGGAGCAGGCGTTGGAAAGCAGGTTGTCGACATCTCCACTGCCACCTGCGACTCCTTCTTGCACAATGATGCCGGCTGAGACCATTGGCGAGAAGATGAACGCCCCGGCGACGCAGAAAGCCTGAAAAATTTTGTAGTATTCATCCCTTTCTCCCGGAGTTATGGTGATTTCTGGTGTATGGAAGCAGGCTGAAGGGGTGGCGTATCCTGTTGGTTGATCACCGCCAAGATCACAACCAACAGAGGAATGATACGCCATGCCCAAGTCTAACCTGCATGCTCTTTCACAACCAGAGGTAGCCAGCAACGATCCGTTGCACGAGTTGATCCGGCAGGGTGCCCGGGACCTGATTGCACAGGCTGTCGAGACAGAGCTGGAGAGTCTGTTGAGGCAATATGAGGACATTAAGGCACCTGATGGTCGCAAGGCAGTGGTGCGTAATGGGCACCTTCCCAAGCGCACCGTCCAGACAGGCGTCGGTGACGTGGAAGTGCAGGTTCCCAAGGTCCGGGATCGCAGTGGCTCTGGCATTCGCTTCAACAGCCACCTGCTGCCACCGTACCTGAAGCGCGCCCGGAGCCTGGAGGAACTGATTCCCTGGCTCTACCTGCGAGGTGTTTCCTCTGGTGATTTCCAGGAGGCCCTGAGTGCGCTGGTTGGTGAACAAGCCAATGGCCTGTCGGCCAACACAGTGTCTCGGCTCAAGGCGAAGTGGCTTGATGAGCACAAGGACTGGCAGCGACGAGACCTGAGCCAGAAGCGTTACGTCTACTGGTGGGCGGACGGCGTGTACAGCAACGTCCGCCTGGATGACCGGCTCTGCCTGCTGGTGATCATCGGCGTGACCGAGCACGGCCACAAGGAGCTGGTTGCGGTCGAGGATGGCCACCGGGAGTCCGAAGCCAGCTGGCGAGAGCTGCTCACGGACATACGGGAAAGAGGCCTGGAGCCTTCGCCCAAGCTAGCTGTTGGCGACGGCGCACTGGGCTTCTGGAAGGCCCTGAGCAAGGTGTTTCCGGACACCCGGCACCAGCGGTGCTGGGTCCACAAGACGGCTAACGTGCTGGACAAACTGCCCAAGTCCGTGCAGCCAAAGGTGAAATCGGCACTGCACGAGATCTATCTGGCCGAGACGCGAGACAGCGCTCACAAGGCGTTCGATAGCACCTTGAGGCGGTTCCGGGACAAGTACCCAAAGGCCATGGAAAACCTGGAGAAGGATCGTGACGAGCTGCTGGCCTTCTACGATTTTCCGGCGATTCACTGGATTCACTTACGGACGACCAATCCGATTGAATCCACTTTCGCCACAGTGCGACTGAGAACCAAGCGAAGCCGCTCTTGCGGCAACCGCGACACCACGTTATCGATGGTGTTCAAACTGCTACAGTCCGCCCAAAAGCGCTGGAAGCGGATCAAGGGGTTCGACCAACTGAAGCTGGTCGTGGACAACGTGCAGTTTCAGGATGGAATACAGGTGGAAGATCAATCTGACAGGAACGCTGCCTGATGGTCATACACCAGATTTGACAATAACTCTTTCTCCCGAATTTAGCACGGCGCCTGTGATGAGCGCTTTGGGTTATTTTAAGCATTAAATGTGCCAAATCGGAAAAAATACCTTTTGGCAATGGATTAGCGATATCAGGTGCACCAAAAGATCTATAACTGTAAAAATTACTGACATAAAACTAGCCTTGGGTGGTAGATATAAATTCGTCCATAGGTCGCATTTTTTGAATGGTGCATGGCCCAATGTAAGCCTGCTTCGACGTAGGTGGTGAAGTGCGGCAGAGCCGGTCTTAGGAATAAACTTATCAGGTGGAGGGGTACTTAGGTGCAATGTTGTCCGGTAATGTTGCAGCTTATTAGGTGTGGATCACCAACTATTGAGGTAGTGTTTCAATCGTTGAGCGCGGGACATCCTGTGCCGGTTCATAAACTTGGTAAAAAGGAGGACGCACATGAGTAAACGCCTGGACGGCAAAGTCGCTGTCATCACCGGTGGTACCAGCGGTATCGGTGAGGCCACGGCCCGCCGCTTTGTGGAAGAGGGTGCCCGGGTTGTGATTGCGGGTCGCAGCGTTGAGAAAGGCGAGAAGCTGGCTGATGCGCTGGGCGAAAACGCGGTTTTCATGAAAGCTGACGTCATGAATGAGCGCGATATCGAGGTGTTGGTGGACCGCACCGTTGAGCAGTTCGGACGGCTGGATTGTCTGTTCAACAACGCCGGAGCGGGTGACCGCACGACGCTCGATTCGGTCACCGAGGAGGAGTTTAGCCATATCATGCGCCTGCTCACCGGCAGCGTGGTTTTCGGCATCAAACATGCCGCCCGGGTGATGCGGGGGCAGGGCTCCGGCTGCATTATCAACAACTCCAGTATTGCAGCCCACCGTCTGGGTCAGGGTGGCTACCTGTATTCCGGTGCCAAGGCGGCGGTCAGTCACCTGACGAGGCTGGCTGGTGTAGAGTTGGGGCCTGAGGGCATCCGGGTGAACGCGATCTCTCCCGGGGCGGTGGCAACGCCGATCTTCTGGGGCGGTTCGGAAAGGGCTAACACGCTGAGTGACGAGGAAAATCAGGCCAAGATGGAAAAGCTTGAAAAGAACCTGGCGAAGGCAACGCCGCTTCCCCGGGCGGGGCTGGCGCTGGATATTGCCAATGCCGCGGTATTCCTGGCCAGCGACGAGGGCTCGTTTATTAACAGCCACGACCTGGTGGTAGACGGTGGCCGGATTTCCATGTTCAACGAAAAATCCGGCTGACCGTTTCTGAAAGTAAAAGGGAGGGACGGAGCCCTCCCGGAGAGTATGTAAAAAAAACCGACACTACGTCTCGCAGCACTTAGAGCCCAGGAACTGGTTAGCCAGGTTCCCTAGGTGGAAGCAGGTGATACATCCCGACGCGAGCTCGCTCTGGTTCCCCGGTCAGTCCCGGTTCTCCAGGCGAGCCCGCATCTTCAGCGTAACCAGCACGGTATTCAGGTGAGGCACCGGAATACCGTGGCGTTCGGCAATCGCCACGACGTTGCCCAGAACCGCATCCCGTTCGATGGGGCGTCCGTTGAGGTAGTCCAGGGCCATGCTGTTCTTGTAGGGGGGCATCTTGCGGGTGCCTTCGATGTTCTGCTCGATCACATCGTCATCCATGGGGTAGCCCTCGGCCTCGGCCACGTTCATCACTTCCCGGATCATGGAGCGGATCAGCTGTTCGCCGCCCTCGGTGTCCAGGATGGTCCGGGTATCCGCACCGTTGGCGATGACGGAGAGCGGGTTGAAGGGTGTGTTCCACAGGCATTTGCGCCATCGTTCTCCCACCACCTGCTCGGTCAGGTCGATGTTGATACCGCCGTCGATAAACAACTGGGACAGCTCGCGGCAGTTTTCGTCGATGCCTTCCGGGTAGCGGCCCATCACCAGTTTGCCATAGGCCTTGTGTTCGACCACCCCGGGCTCGGTGCGGCTGGCGGCGATAAACGCCAGGCAGCTGATAATGGGGTTGTCCGGGTAGGCGTCCGCCAGTTCCCGCTCGATATCCAGGCCGTTTTCGATCAGTACCAGGCGGGTATTGGCGCCCATCCATGGACGGACCAGCGCCGCGCGATCCACACCGGGCAGCACCTTCACACAGAGAATCAGGTAATCGGGAGTTTCTTCCGGCCTGTCGCCGTCACGATAAACGTGATCCGGCCGGTAGGACAGGTCCCCCAGGGGGCTGGAGATGCGGATGCCGTTGGCCTTCACGGCGTCGTATTCCGACCGCAGGACCGTGCTGACCTTGCAGCCGGCCTTCTTGAGGATGGCACCGTAAAAACTGCCAATAGCGCCGGCGCCAACGATCAGGATGCTGGGTTTGTCACTCATGGAATTGCTTGCTCCCTGGTTTTATCGACGGACCGGGGCTGCACCCAGGTGCGCGCCGCCGTCGATCAGAATGGTTTCGCCTGTGGTCAGGTCACCGCCGATGATCAGACCCAGGCAGACGTCCGCCACGGTTTCCGGTGAGGCGGCGTCGTGCAGGGGCGCGGCGCCCTTTGTTTTCTCCAGCAGGGCGTTGTATTTATCCTCGCCAAGACCCTTTTTCAGCCACTCACCCTGAACAAAGCCCGGGCATACGGCGTTTACCCTGACTTCCGGTCCCATCACCCGGGCCAGGGAACGGGTCATGGTGACCAGCGCGCCCTTGGAAGCAGCGTAGGCAATGGAGCTGCCGATGCCTGCCAGGCCGGCGATGGAAGCCATGTTGATGATGTGGCCGGAACCATTGGCGCGCAGCGCTTTTTCCGCGGCCCGGGTCATCTGATAGGCGCCCACGGTGTTAACAGCGTAAAGATCGAGGAAGTCCTGCTTGTCCAGGCCGTCCAGGTTGTTGTGGTCGCAGAACTTGGTGGTGCCGGCGTTGTTGATGAGGATATCCACCCGGCCGAACTTCTCCAGGGTGGCATCCACCAGGGTCCTGCAATCGGCATCTTCGGCCACATTGGCCTTGCAGACGAGGGTTTGTACGCCGTGCTGTTCACAGTCAGAGGCAACGGCACGGGCGCCGTCCTCGTTATTGCTGTAGTTGATCACCACATGGCAGCCGTGCTCCGCAAACAGGCGGGCAATGGCAGCGCCGATGCCGGACGATGAGCCGGTTACGATGGCGACGGAATCTTTGAGTTTCATGGCATGTCCCTTTTTGTGTTTGTTGGTTTGAATAGAGGGGCAGCAGGGTTCATCCGTGAATGCTGAAAACGGTATCTTCTCTCGTTCTGCGGAACACATCAATCATTGCGAAGGTTGGATAGGGTTGCAGGCAAAAAAAAGGGGCCGGCATGTGCCGACCCCTTGAACGCACATTGATCAGTATCCGGAGGTCGCGCTCAGCCCGAACCATTCGGGCAACACCAACAGCGTAATGACCACTGCGATCTGGATCAGGATGAACGGCACCACGCCCCGGTAGATCTGGGTAGTGGCTACCCCTGGTGGTGCCACGCCCTTCAGGTAGAACAGGCTGAACCCGAACGGAGGCGTCAGGAAGCTGGTCTGCAGGTTCATGGCGATCAGGATGGCGAACCACAGCATGTTGATGCCAAGCAGTTCCGCAATCGGCGCCAGGATAGGCACCACGATAAACGAGATTTCCACGAAGTCGATGAAGAAGCCCAGGAACAGGATGATCAGCATCGACAGGATCAGGAAGCCCCATTTTTCGCCGGGGAGCGCCAGCATCCATTCTTCCAGCAGGTAGTCGCCGCCGGTGTAGCTGAACACCATGGAGAAGGCCGTGGCGCCCACCAGGATGGCGAACACCATGGCGGTGACCTTGACCGTATCCTTCGCCGAATCCCAGATAATCTGCCAGGAGAACTGGCGGTACAGCAGTGCCAGGATAACCGCACCCACGCCCCCAAGGGCAGAAGATTCGGTTGGCGTGGCCACCCCGGCAAAGATGGAGCCCAGTACCACGATGATCAGGGCCAGGGGCGGGATAACCGCCAGCAGAGCTTTACGCACCTCCTGGGCCCTGGACTGGTTTTCATCCCGGGGCATGGCAGGGGCGATTTCCGGTTTGAGGAAGGACATGATCAGAATGTAGGCCACGTAGAGACCGATCAGTATCAGCCCGGGCACCACGGCGGCCTTGAACAGGTCGCCTACCGGCAGCCCCATCACATCCCCGAGGATAATCAGGATGATTGAGGGGGGGATAATCTGTCCCAGGGTGCCGGAGGCGCAGATGGTGCCGGTGGCCAGCTCGGTCTTGTAGCCGTGGTGAAGCATGACCGGCAGGGAGATCAGCCCCATGGCTACCACGCTCGCGCCGACCACGCCGGTAGAGGCGGCAAGCAATGCACCGACCAGGATGGTTGAAATGGCAAGGCCGCCGCGTACACCGCCAAACAACTTGCCCATGGACTCCAGCAACTGCTCTGCCAGCTTGGTCCGTTGCAGCACCAGGCCCATGAAGATAAACAGGGGGACCGCCATGAGCGTGGTGTTGGTCATGATGCTCATGATGCGGTAGGGCATGAACGCGAACAGGCTGGGGCCCTCGGCGATCAGGCCAAACAGCAGTGCTACACCGCCAAAGGTGAACGCTACCGGGAAACCCCACAGCAGCATCAGCAAGCACACGCCGAACATAATAATACCGATCATGCGAGACCTCCGGCGCTGTGTTCGCTGTTCTCATAGTGGGCATCGCGTTTCAGCACGCGAATGGCGTAGGTCACCATGTTGATACCCGCGATGGCGGTAAAGAAGGATGAAAAGGAAATCAGGCTCTTGATGATCCATCGGTGGGGCAGGCCTCCGGGATCACCACTGCTTTCGCCCAGGTTGTAGGACTCGACGGCGAAGTCGATACCCAGCCAGGCTATAAAGGCCGCGAAAGGGATGACCAGCAGGAGCGCGCCCACCAGGTTGACCCAGGCCTTGAAGGTTTCGCTCCATTTGGTGTACAGCACATCCACGCGGACGTGGCCGTCGGTGCGCAGGGCATAGGGAATACCCATCAGAAATACCACCGAATACAGGTGCCATTCCATCTCCTGCATACCAATGGAGACATTGTTGAAGGCGTAGCGCGCGACCACGTCGTAGAAAACGTTCAATGTCAGCAGAATGAACGCCACACTGGCAATCCAGCCACACATGTAAGCTATGCGTCCTAGCCCGTTATCAATCAGTCTGAGCCATCGCATGATGAATCCTCGTGCTCCGGGAATACGGCCACCCGGCTTCAGGTTCCGGTTTTGGGGCAGGCCTGTGGAAAAAACGCCGGTAGTTTACGCGAACGCGGTGTCTTTTTCACAAACTTCCCCCACAGATAACAACGCCGGAGTCTCGCTGGGAGACTCCGGCGTCGGGCATGACAACCTGTGCCTGCCTTATCGGTCTGTTTACTCGACTTCAGCCATGTTGTTCAGGTAGGCACGGTCGGCGATGTCGATGTAGGCGCGGGCGTCCTTCAGATACTTCTCCTGGGACTCGATGATTTTCGCGGCCAGCTCGTCACCCTCTGCGGCTTCGCGCAGGAGCTTCTTGTTGGCTTCGACCATGGCCTGGAACACCTCATCCGGGAAGTTCTTCACCTTCACGTTCGGGTGTTCCTCCTGGATAGAGGCCCAGGCCTTGGCATTTTCGTGCACGGACTGAATCATCATGTCGTAGGCCGCGGTGCGCATGGCCACCCGGAGAATCTGCTGGAGGTCTTTGGGCAGTTTTTCCCAGACGTCCTTGTTGACCAGGAACTGCAGCTCGGTGGCTGGTTCATGCCAGCCGGTGTAGTAGTAGTCAGCAATTTGCTGGAACCCGAGACGCAGGTCCAGGGCCGGTCCGACCCACTCCACCGCGTCGATGGTGCCACGTTCCAGGGCGGTGTACAGCTCGCCCGGCGGAATGTTGGTGGGGTTGACGCCCACTTCCGCGAACACTTCACCCGCAAAGCCGGGAATGCGCATTTTCAGGCCTTCCAGGTCTTCCAGGGAGTTGATCTCGTTACGGAACCAGCCACCCATCTGGATGCCGGTGTTACCGCCGGGGAAGGACAGCATATTGTGGGGCTCGTAGACTTCCTGCATCAGCTCCATGCCGTCACCGTAGTAGAACCAGGCGTACTGTTCCTGGGCGGTCATGCCGAAGGGCATGCTGGTGAAGAACAGGGTATTGGGTACCTTGCCTTTCCAGTAGTAGGAGGCAGAGTGGCCCATGTCGTACTGGCCGGCCTTGACCATATCAAAGACGCCCAGCGGGGCCTTGTGCTTGTTGGCGGAATCGATACGGATCCGCAGGCGCCCGTCTGACATTTCCTCGGCCATCTTGGCCATACTCTTGGTGGCTTCACCGAAGATGGGAAAGTTCGGGCCCCAGGTTTCAGCGAGGCGGAGGGTGAATTTTTCCTGGGCGCTGGCCAGCGGAGAGGCCATGAGAGCAGACAGCGCTACCGCCGCGGCGGCGCGTTTGAACAATGAACGACGTTTCATGATGCGCGTTCCTCTGTTTGTTGTTGTTCAGGATGGCGAACGTTTGGTCCCGGCGACAGGGTCGGGACCTGCATTCTTACGCGGTAAACGTAGCATGGATTAGGTGAAGGGTGAATTAATTCAATATGCTACCTAGACTTTGGTCGTAGACGTGGACGTTCTGAATTGCTTGGCTGACCACACGGCAACCCCCTGGGTATTGAGGGTGATATCCATGCCCAGGGCCTGCTCGAGTCCCTCGTCATCAAGGTTGCAGCCGTGTTCGGCCAGCCTGCGGGCAAACAGTGCCTTGAGGTCGGCGCGGATGCCCTGGATGTCCGGCTCCTCGGCCCGGTACTTGCGTCCGATGGCCGCATAGGCATCCAGGTCGCCATGGAGCTGGGCGGCCAGGTCGTCAATGGCAGTCACCTCACTGAAGTGGGTGAGGTAAATGGCACGGGGTTTGAGGGCACACAGCCGGTCCACGGATTCGTGGGCCTTGTCCGGGTCGAACTGCACCGGCGTGGCCGCCGGAAACATGAAGGGACCTTTGTCTGTATCCAGTGACCGGTAGGAGATGCCGAAGGTATCCCCGGAAAACACGGCGCCGGCTTCACTGTCGTGGATGCAGTAGTGATGCAGGGCATGGCCCGGGGTGTCGAGGAAGGTCAGGGTGCGCTGGCCCAGTGGCAGGGTGTCGCCGTCGTGGACTTCCAGGATGCGCTCAGCAGGAACCGGTATCAGTTCACCGTAGTGTTTTTTCATGGTTTCGGTGCCATAGACCTGGCGCGCCCCTTCGTACAGGGCGCTGGGATCAATCATGTGCCTGGCACCCCGGGGATGGACCACCAGGGTGGCCCCCGGCAGGTCCCGCATGATTTGCCCGGCACCGCCGGCATGGTCCAGGTGGACGTGGGTAATACAGACGTAGCGCACCTGGTTCCGGGCAATATTCAGTTTGTCGAGGGCGGCCAGCAGGATGGGAATGGAAAAGTTGCTGCCCACGTCCACAAACGCGGCTTCGCCGCTGTCGACGATCAGATGACTGGCATCCATCATCTGGCTGCCGGCAAATTCGGTATCAATGGCGTAGATGCCATGGCTAAAGGGGATAATCGTAGGGGCTTCAGCGCTCATGGGAATCCGCTTCTTGTTCTTTATTATTGAACCCCGGCCTTTTGGTGGCCGGGGTGGTGTCGTTACGGTTTAATCGATCTCCACCTGTTCCGCAACCTGCTCTCGCAGGGATTTCTTCAGGATCTTGCCAACACCGTTGCGGGGCATGGCCTCCATGAAGACCACCTTGCGGGGCGTTTTGTACTTGGCCAGTCGCTCCTGGCAGAAGGCGAGCAGTTCCTCCTCGGTGATGTCGGTGTCCGGATTGCGAACGACTACGGCCACGACTTCCTCACCCATACGCTCCGACGGAACACCTACGACTGCCACTTCGGCCACGGCGGGATGACGGGAAATCAGCTCTTCCAGGTCCCGGGGGTAGATGTTGAAACCGCCCCGAAGAATCAGGTCCTTCTTGCGATCGACAATGTAAAGGTAGCCGTCTTCGTCCAGCCGGGCTACGTCACCGGTATGCAGCCAGCCATCTTTCAGGGCAGCCCGGGTGGCTTCCTCGTTGTTGTAATAGCCGGGGGTAATATTCTCGCCCCGCACCAGCAGTTCACCCACTTCACCGACGGCCAGCGGGTTGCCCAGTTCGTCAGCAATGCGCAGTTCCACACCGGGGAAGGCGCGGCCGACCGAGCCGGCCTTGACGGGCTCGCCCTTGCGGTGGGCGGAAACGGTGGGCGCGGCTTCGGACAGGCCATAGCCTTCATAGATCTCGGCGTTAAAGCGCTTGCGGAATGCTTCGATCAGCGACACCGGCAGGGGCGCGGACCCGGAACCGACCGATTCCAGCGAGGTGAGGTCGTATTCCTCGGCTTCCGGAGCGGTTGTCAGGGCGTAGATCATGGCCGGAACCGCACTGAATGCCGTTACCTTGTGTTTCTGGACAGCCTCGAACACTTCCCGCACGTCGAATTTGGGCAGGATAACCACGCTGCTACCACGCAGGAACAGGGTGTTGGCCATGGTAAAACCATAGATGTGCGCCAGTGGCAGCACGCCAATGGTGGTACCGGGTTCGTCGCCGGCTTCCTCGGCCAGTTGCACGGCGGAAGCTGCATTGCTGTAGAGGTTACGGTGGGTGAGCATCACCCCCTTGGGCTGCCCGGTAGTGCCGGAGGTAAACAGGATAACGGCGACGTCGTCTTCCTTGATCGGCGGTAGCTCGATTTCCGGGTCGGCAGCGGCCATCAGTGAGCACAGGCTGTTACAGGGTATGCCGGCGTTGGGACTCGGTTGGTTCTGGGCGATGCCCGCCACCACCAGTTTCGGTGGTGTCTCCATGCCGGAAGTTGCCTGCTCGATAGACGGCAGAATGGCCTGGCTGGTGATCACGGCGCTGGCGCCGGAGGCCTGCAGGATAAAGCCGATCTCCCGCGGATGAAGCACAAACATCACTGGCAGTACGATGGCGCCAGCGCGGAGTACTGCCTGGTAGGCGATGAAGACCTCCGGGCTGTTGGGCATGCACACCACCACCCGGTCACCGGGTTTGACGCCCAGGTTATGCAGGCCATTGGCCAGCCGGTTGGCGCTGTCCTGGAGTTCCAGGTTGGTGACTTCCCGCTCGCCGGCGTACAGCATGGTGTATTCGCCAAAGCGTTCGAGGCTCTGTTCCGGCAAATCAGTGAGGATCATTATTATTGTTCCTTCGTTATTGATGAGACGAATTGTCGAGGCGTTTCTCTTGGAGCGTAGGGTCACCTTACAACAAAGTCTCACGGGGACGGAACCTTTCCTGACATCTGTCAGGCAGGTTGCGGCCGTTTGCGGTCCTCTGCCGGTGGTGATTGCATCCGGGCCATGGGGTAGAGCCCGATCAGATAGAGCAGCGCCATGAGGGCGAAGGCATCCTGGTAGCCGGGGAAGGCTTCGGGTACGCCGAGCGAAGCCGTCCACAGCGTATTTTCCTGCAGCAGTATGGCGGACAGGCTGACCCCCAGTGAGCCGCCGAACTGACGGGCAAAGCTGATCAGGCCGGTGGCCTGGTTGATCATGTTCTGGGGCACGATGCTCACCGCACCGATCACCACCGGGGGCATGGTCATGGCCAGCCCGACCCGGCCCAGTGCGGCCATCATCGCAATCAGTACCAGTGACATATCGGCCCGTGCCTCGCTCAGCACGATGCTGGACAGGGCAAACAGCACCAGGCCGACTGCCACCAGCAGCTTGGGCAGTACCCGGTCAGTGAGCCGGCCAATAATCGGAAAGGAGAAAGCCATCGCCAGGCCGGCGGGCATCAGCAACATGCCAGCCGCTGAGGCGGACTCCCCCATAGCCGTCTGCACCAGCATGGGCAGCAGATACACCGAGCCAAAGAGGCCGGCACCGGTCAGCATGGCGACCAGGAAGGCGGGCGTAAAGCCAGTATGACGGAAGATGCGCAGGGCCAGCAGGGGTGACCGGCTGCGTAACTGGTGCAGCGTGAACCCTGCAAACAGGGCAGCGGCAGCAAGCAATCCCAGGGTGACCGGCAGGCTGCCCCAGCCCAGGTGAGGGCCTTCCGACAGTCCCCACAACAGCGCTACCATCCAACCGGTGAGCAACAGCAGACCAACGCCGTCAAGGCGACGGTGCACCGGGGGGGCACTGGACGGCCGCGACAGGAAGGTGCTGCCAAGCCAGAAGGCGGCGATACAGAAGGGCAGTACCACCAGGAATACCGCACGCCAGGACCACCAGTCCACCAGCACGCCACCCACCACCGGGCCGACGGTGGGCCCGAGTACCACGCCCATGGCATACAGCCCCATGGCCTGGCCCCGCTGGTTAACGGGGAATACCGCATAGAGCATCAACATAGCCAGGGGCTGTACCATACCGGCGATAAGGCCCTGCAGTACCCTCACCACGACCAACATGCCGAAATTCATGGCCAGGCCGCCAGCTATGGCGGCTACCACGAACACGACCAGTGCGCCCATATAGGTGGTACGGGGACCAAACCGGTCCACCATCCACACATTGAGCAGCATGCCAATGGCCATGCTGGCAAGGAAGGCAGTGACCAGCCACTGCCCCATCGTGTGGCTGACCGAGAAGGTTGCCATGATGTCCGGCAAGGCTACGTTTACGATGGTAGATGACAACGACATGGTCATGGTGCCGGTCATGACCGTGATCATCACCCACCATTATAGCGCTGTCCGTAGCGCTCCTGAAGCTGTTCCATAGAGGTCGGCATGGGCCACGTTACCCCTTGCGGGCGCGGCCACGTTCCATCACAGCCAGGCGGCGACGTTCGATATCGTCCGGGGTGACCTTGTCGTTCTCGATGGAGGAGAACAGGGTTTCGTAGTTAAGGGCGTCGTCCATGGACAGGTTGGCACCATGTTCAATCAGGTGGCGGTACTTGGCCAGGAAAGGCGGCTCTACTACGGTAATGTCATCCGCCAGCGCCAGGGCCTCATCCATCAGCTTGTCCGCCGCGACCACCCGGTTCACCAGGCCCCATTGGCAGGCCGTCTCAGCATTCAGGAAACGTCCGGTGAAAGACAGTTCCTTGGCCCGGGACTGGCCGATGATGCGTTGCAGTTTCTGGGACAGTCCCCAGCCCGGCATGATGCCGACCAGGGCGTGGGTGTCGGCAAAGCGGGCGTTTTCAGAGGCGATCAGGATGTCGCAGGCCAGGGCAACCTCGAAGCCCCCGGTGATGGCAACGCCGTTGATGGCGCCGACCACCGGCTTGCCGCAGCTGCGGATGGCGGTCACCGGGTTGGATCGGGGGTTCTGGTCGGTAGCCGCGTTCATGCCACTGGTGTCAGAGCCCAGCTCTTTCAGGTCGAGTCCGGCGGTAAAGGCTCTCTGCCCGGCGCCGGTGAGCACTACGGCGCGGATGCTGTCGTCGCCCCGTACTTCCTGCATGACATCGTACAGGCGCTCGCGCAGCTCTCCGGACAGGGCGTTCATGGCATCCGGACGGTTGAGGGTCACCACGGCGACGCCGTTATCGTGTTTTTCCAGAAGCACGGAATTACTCATCGTGTCGTTCCTTGTGTGGTTTGTTATTGGGTTGTTGCGTATTCGTTACGATGCTAAGCGGATCAGTTTGCCACTTGTGGGGCCGTTCGCAAAGTCAGGAATGCGACTGCGGAACGGTTTCCCGGTTTACGGCGCCCCCGGGAAGTAATGTCGTAATTCGTGACCTGTATCCGTGATTACCCGGTTTAACCCGCCCGGGACTCTGATAAATTGAGACACTCAGTGAAAAGGTCCCGAAATAACGACAAGTGCAGTAAGGGGGCAGTATGCAGGAACGTCGGAGCCGGCAGCGTTTACCATCGATCCGGGTCAGCGCCCGGGTGGGCATCAAGCGAGGGCTATTTGGCCGTGACTGGCTGACGGTACGGGTGCTGGACGTCACTGAGCGGGGCGTTGCTTTTACCGGTGATGTGCCGCTGGCCCAGGGAGAAAGTTTCCAGATGAGCCTGCGACTGACCACCGAAACCGGTGACTTTGTCGTGGAAAAGGCCTCTGCCTCTGTGGCCAATGTGCGTGACCTCTCGGAACGACGTATCTACGGTGCCCGCTTCAGCGACGACAACCCGGATGCCACCCGCCGAAGCCTTGATCAGATTGAAGGCATCGTAAAGCGCTACAAGGAGCTGAGTACCCGCATCTTCCGCCACCGTGAGGATCGCAGGGCAGTGTGACGGGCGCAGGCCCTTTCCCGCACCCGGCAGTGAACGGTCAGTGCCAGATGTTGCTGTCGATCTTCTCGTGCAGTTCCGGGTAATCCCTTGACTTGAAATGTGGGACTTCTCCGGCTTTGCGCTGGGCGAGGTAATCCTTCGTCAACTTCACCACCGTGCCCGACAGCAACACGATGGCAACCAGGTTTATGGCGGCCATCAGCCCCATGGAGGCGTCGGCGGTGTTGAATACCGTCACCACAGCCTCGTAACCACCCCAAACCACCATGGCCAGTGCTGCTATCCTCAACAGGCCGATACCCAGGTTGTTTCCTCCCCCAAGGTAAACCACTGCGTTTTCTGCATAGGTATAGTTGGCCACGATGGAGGTGAAGGCGAAGAACAGGATGGCGATGGCGATGAAGTAACCCCCGGCTTCGCCGATGTGAGCTTCCATGGCGGCCTGGGTGAGCCGGGTTCCGGTCAGCTCCGAATCTGGCCCCATGACACCTGACAGCAGGATCATCACCGCCGTCGCGGTACAAATCACAATGGTATCGATGAACACGCCAAAGGCCTGTACCAGTCCCTGGGATGAGGGATGATGCGGGGCGGGTGTGGCAGTTGCCGCGATATTGGGAGCGCTGCCCATACCTGCCTCGTTAGAGAAAAGGCCCCGTTTTATGCCGTTGAGCATGGCTGCGGTAATGGAGCCGGTCGCACCACCGACGGCCTCTTCAAGGCCGAAGGCGCTTTTTACGATGGCCACCAGGACGCCCGGCACTTCGGTGATATTCCAGGCCATGATGCCCAGGGCGACCAGAACATAGGCCCCGGCCATGAAGGGCACCACGAATTCGGCAAACCGGACAATGGACCGAAGCCCGCCAAAAATGACAATGCCTGCGAAGATGGCCACTGCAATACCCATCCACAGTTTCGGGATACCAAAGGCGCCCTGCATGGCGTCTGCGATGGAATTGGCCTGCACGGCGTTGAATACAAGCCCGAAAGACAGGATCAGGCAGATGGCAAAGATAACCGCTGCCCAGGGTGCGTTCAGGCCCTTACTGATATACACGGAAGGTCCACCACGGTACTGCCCCTTGCCGTCCCGGACCTTGTAGAGTTGGGCAAGGGTGCTTTCCGCATAACCGGTGGCCATACCCACCAGCGCCACCATCCACATCCAGAAGATGGCACCGGCGCCCCCCAGGTAGAGGGCCACCGCCACACCGGCGAGGTTGCCGGTGCCCACCCGGGAGGCCAGGCTGGTGCACAGTGCCTGGAAGGGTGAAATGCCGTGCACATCGCTTTCCCGGGAGCCCCGGATCGCCCGGATCATCTCGTTGAAGTTGATGAACTGCAGAAAGCCCAGGCGAATGGTATAGAACACGCCTACAGCCAGCAGGCCGTAGACCAGAACGTAGCCCCAGAGGATGTTGTTCAGGAAGTCCACAATGGCGGTCATAGCGCGGATGCTCCGGAAAGAAAACAGTGAGTCGGGAGCAAGTGTAGCAGCTGTTATCGGGCTGGTGCCCGATACCACTGAACCACAAATGTGACGTTCAGGACAGGTTGGGCAAGGCGATGGGGCAATAGAGTGACTGCCCCGGCGCAGGTGCTGATGCCGGGGCAGTGAGGTCCGTTGTGGTAAGGAAATGCCGGGTTCTTCAGACCCGGAAGCGGCCCACCTGGTCTGTCAATTGGCGGGCGTAGCCGGCCATGGACTCACTGAGTGAATTAAGGTCCGCTGAGCGGGTATCACTCTCATTGGCCAGGTCATTGATGTCGGTGATGTTCCGGTTGATCTCGTCAATGACCTGGGTCTGCTCCTCGGTGGCAGAGGCCACGCTGGAGTTGACGTCGGTAATATCGCTCATGGCCTGGAGGATCGAGGCCAGCTCGGTTTCGGCGTCGGCGGCCAGCTTTTCAGTAGCTTGCGCCTGGTCACTGCCGGTTTCCATCACCGAGACGATGTCGGATACCCCTGACTGGAGAGCCGTGATCATACCCTGGATGTTTTCAGTGGACTGCTGCGTGCGCTGGGCCAGGGTCCTCACTTCGTCGGCAACCACCGCAAAACCGCGCCCCTGCTCGCCGGCCCTGGCCGCTTCGATGGCCGCGTTCAGCGCCAACAGGTTGGTCTGTTCCGCAATACCCCGGATCACGTCCAGTACCGATGTGATGTTATCGGAATCCGCCGACAGCTTGCGAATGACCTCCACCGCTTTACTGATTTGCTGGGCAAGCCGGCGAACCTGCTGAGCCGACTGCTCAACAATTTCACCACCCTTGCTTGCGTTGCCCTGAGCGGTACGGGTGACTTCGGCCGCACGGGAGGCGTTACCAGCTACCTCTTCGACCGCACTCTGCATTTCATTGATGGCAGTGGCCACCATATTGATCGACTCGGTCTGCCGGGAGACGCCATCCCGGTTATCCGCCGCTGATTGCTCAAGCTGGTTGGCGCCACTGGAGAGTTGCTCTGACAGCTGCTGGATATTGCTGACCATGCCTTGCAGATTGGCCAGCACGGCATTGAAGGATTCCGCCAGCTGGCCCAGGTCATCGTTGTTTTCCACCGGCACCCGCTGGGTCAGGTCGCCTTCGCCCTGGGCGATATTGTCCAGTTGTGCACGCAGGGTGCGGATGGAGGCAATAATCAGTTTCATGACTGCGAGGAAAACCACTACGGCAATTATCAGCGCTGCCAGGGTGACAACGATGGTGATGACAACCGCCTGGTTCGCCTCTCCAGAGGCTTCAGCGGCGCGCGTCTTGGCCAGCTCGTCGGCCAGTTGGCCGGTGCGGTCGAAGTAACCCCGGACCGCTTCGAACAGTTCACCAGTTTCTTCGCGGATCAGCTCGCGTCCACCGTAGGTATCGCCGATCCTTGCGCGCTCGAGGGCGGTTTCCGCTGAGGTTCGCCATTGCTCGAAGGTAGCGTCAAAACCTTCCATTTCGGCATCGATTCCCGTGCCTGTAAGCCGTTCCTGGGCAGCATGGATACGATCCCGTGCCTGATCGGCATTTTCATGGAACGCTGCCAGCAGGTCTTCAGCGGCCGCGTTGCTTTCCCGGGCGCGGATATAGCCATTCTGGGCCACCAGGGCCTGGTACAGGTCCCGGTCGCCGTTAAGGACCTCACTGGACGCGGGTAGCAGGTTCTCCGCCAGGAAATCGGTATCCGATACCAGGTTGCGGGCGGTGATAACACTGAGAACGCCGAGAACAATGACGGCGATGGCAGTTATGACAAAGGGGAGGGCAATCTTGGTACGAAAACCCAGTGCGTTACCGATAGCCATTGGCTTACTCCGGTTCTGTATATTTTTTAATAATTGTTCGAGAAGTATAACCGGAAGAGTTGTTTTGGAAACTGTTCAGGGGTTGATCTATGTCTGTTTTTGTATCAGAAGGTTAAGGGACGTTGCCCGAAGGTTTCCGATCACTGTGCCCGAGTGAGCGTTCCGGGGAGACCTGGTCTCGTACCAGTTGTTTAAGCCGGGTAATTTCGGGGAAGCCGCCCATTTCTTTACGGGACCAGATGCGGGCGTCGTCCACCCATACCTCGAAGATACCACCGGAGCCCGGGTGAAGGGTCAGTTCGTTGATCTCATCCTCGAAGGTGGTCAGCAGTTCCTGGGCCATCCACGCGGAGCGCAGCAGCCAGCGGCAGCCGGTGCAGTAGTGGATATCGACGCGATGACGGCTTTCTTCTGACATGGTTTCACCCCCGGTGGTCAGAAACGAACGGGTTGGTCTCGCGCTCGTGGCCGAAGGTGGACATGGGGCCGTGCCCGGGGACAAATTTCACCTCATCTCCAAGGGGAAACAGCTTGTCCCGGATCGAATGGATCAACTGCTGGTAATCCCCTTTCGGGAAGTCGGTGCGGCCGATGGAACCGTTGAACAGTACGTCTCCTACCTGGGCAAAGCCGGTAGGCCGGTGGAAGAAAACCACGTGGCCGGGTGTGTGTCCAGGGCAGTGCAGCACTTCCAGCTCCTGGTCGCCAAAGGTGACCCGGTCGCCGTCCTCCAGCCAGCGGGTCGGCGTAAAGCGGTCGGCGTGGGCGAAGCCAAAGCGCTGGCTCTGCATGGGCAGGCCTTCAATCCAGAACTCGTCATCCCTGTGGGGGCCTTCAACCGGCAAGCCGGTCTGTGCCATCAAAGCCGCCACGCCGCCGGCATGGTCGATATGGCCATGGGTGACCAGGATTTTCTCAAGCCCGATGCCTTCCTCGTTAACCACCGCCATGATCTGGTCCATGTCGCCACCTGGATCAATGACCACACCCTTGCCGGAATCTTCACACCAGAGCAGGGTGCAGTTTTGCTGGAAGGGAGTAACGGGAATAACGCGGACTTTCATGGGCTGGCCCCGGATCAGATTTGACGAGTGTGGCTTGGTTGGCAGGAGTATATCGGCTTGTGGAAGGGTGGTAAAAGCTCGCTCTCAGCAGCGGCTGTCGACACGGTTCCGGCCGGCTTCCTTGGCCCTGAAAAGTGCTTTGTCTGCTTGCCGGAGCAGGTCATCAAGGGTGATTTCCCGGGCCGTGGAGGCCGCAATTCCGAAACTCGCCGTGCAGCGGACCGTGCCGTCAGCGACAGGGAAAATCTGGCTGCTGAACGCCTGTTGCAGACGCTGGGCCAGGTAGCGTGCCTTGGGCAGGTCCGTGGCGGGTAACAGAATGGCAAACTCCTCACCACCGAGCCTGGCCAGGATGTCCGAGTCCCGCACTGTCCGTTGGGCAGTGGCTGCCATGCCACGAAGGACGGTGTCACCAGCAGCATGGCCCCAGCGATCATTCACTTGCTTGAAGTGGTCCAGGTCAAACATGATGACAGCGACCGGCTCCCCCGTTCGCAGTGCCTGGCTTATGACCTGGTTGCTCAGGTTGAAGAAGGCCCGGCGGTTGTTCAGGCCGGTAAGCTCGTCGGTATCCGCGAGCTTTTCCGCCTCTGCCTTGGCTGCCTTCAGGGCCTGCTCCATTTCCTTGCGGTCAGTAATGTCGGTGGCGATTTCCATGCGGACCAGGCGCCCGTCGATCCATCGAATGGCCTGGTCCCGGCACTGATACCAGTGTTTGTTGGCGGTGTTCTGGAACTCCCAGACCAGCGGTCCGGTCGGGTTGCCATCGTCGTCTACCAGCTGCGGGTTAGTGCAGAAACTGCAAGGCCCGGTCTGACCTTTCTGCAGTACCTGCCAACACTTCCTGCCCCCCGGAGCACCCCAGTAGTTCCTGCCGTAGTCATTAAAGAAAATCAGGTCATGGGTTTGCATGTCCGCCACGTACACGAGGGCGTCGAGACTGTTGAGCACAGTGGCTATGGCCTGGTAGCTGATATCTTCGGGGCGCGCTGCATCAGCAGGGTCTGGTGTTGGCAGGGTCATGGCAAAGGATTCGTCGGTAATATTGATAGTGCGGGACGAAGTGTACCATTTTTGATCAGGCCGATATGTATGTTTTATGTCTATAACAGGGTTTTTCAGCGGGGCGCCTGGATCAGCCTGCCGCTATCGGGAGGCGGGCAGGCCCAACCTGGCCGGACAGTTGAAACAGGCGCTCCATGACCAGTAAGCCGACCAGGTCCTCAATACCCCGGTCCCTGAAGCGGGCCACGTGTCGCTGGGCGTTGGCAATGATGGCCTCGGCCTCGTCCGGGTGGCGATAATAGTAATCGATCTTGTCCGGGAGGTCGGAGTGATCGTCACGGAGTTCCACATAGTGATAGCCGGGGACCAGGGTGCCCTCCATGAACCAGGTTTCGTAGCGTGGCCGGCGCATCAGACACAGGGAGTTGGATGCCATGATCCACTTGAGGTTGGTTGCGACATCAATGCCTTCCACGCTGACGATAAACTGGTAACCCAGTTGCTCGGGTATCGACATGAACGGCTTGTGCCAGGGTTGGGGCGCGGGCTCCTTGTGTCGCGTGCAGCCTATGTTGCATCGGGGGTGATCCATGAACCGCCGGGCAAAGTCGATGCGGTGCTCCCGGTTGGACTTGCCACGCCAGACTGCCCTGGGTTGCTTGTCCCGGAAGGCGATCGGGTCCTTACAGAAACGATAGTGGCGGACAGAATTCAGCTTCAGCAGCAGACTGTTTTCGTTGAGCCTGGGTGAGGTCACCGGCCGGCTTTTGACCAGGGTGGGTTCTTGCTGAAACTCGGTGATATCACCAAACCGGTAGTTGACCAGGAGGTGGCCAGGGAAGTGGCGTATCAGGTGCTGAAAGTCGGCACAGTAGGCGCTGCTCTTGTTCCTGCTGCTGAAGCGGTTGATTGCTTCCCACTGGCCTGACGGGAAGACCGGGCGCTCAAGGCGATTGTAATAGCTGACACGTGCGTCAATGTCGGCCCGTTTTTGCGGGTCCATACGGCTGTACCAGGCAAGCAATGCCCGGCGACGTGCCTGCCAGATTTCCCGTGGTACCAGCGATCGAAGCTGGTTGCGGCTATAAAAGCTGGCCTTGTGGAGCTGCTTTGACAGTTTGCTGAACATCGTCGTGTCCCATGGGTTGCCCCGATAGGTGCCTATTGCACACGACGAACGTTACAGGCCTGTGTCTCAGCTGACTGTCATCAAAAGTTCAGGAAAGACCCAACAGGTGCGACTGCTCAACCTTACTCGCTAACCACTGCTGAATGACTGGCGCCGCGCAACATGGCGTGCAGCAGCTCTTCCGCATCAAACTTGGTGAGTGCTTCATTGGCGCCGACCTGCTGCGCGTAGCTGACGCTCATCTCACTGTTCAGTGATGTGTGAAGGATGATGTAGGGCTGATGCATGGAGCGGTCATCACGCAGGTGGAAGGTGAGTTCATAGCCGTCCATGCCCGGCATCTCGATATCGCTGACCAGGATGGTGACCGGGTTCTGGTCCCGGTTGCCCTCGGTGATTCGGTCCAGAGCGGTCTGGCCGTTACCGGTGACTTCGTAGGGGATGTTTTCCCGGTCCAGGGCGTCGGCGAGCTGGCGCCGTGCCACCTGGGAATCGTCCACCACCAGGATGCGCTGCTCCCGGAGGGTTTCCCGTTCCAGGTCGGTGAGCTGGGTGGGGTTGGCGCGCATGGATTCCGGGTATACCCGGGCCAGCAGCAACTCCACGTCCATCAGCTGTACCAGGTCGTTGTCGATCTGCAGCAGGCCGGTGATAAACGCCTGGTCGCCCAGGGCCCGCGGTGGCGCCTGAACCTGCTTCCAGTTGGCCTCGACAATGCGGTCCACGCTGCGCACCAGGAAGCCGATTTCCTGGCGCTGGATATCGGTGACGATGATCGAGGCGGTCTTGCGGGCCTCGGCATCCAGGGCCGGGTAGCCCACGGCAGCGGCCATGTCGATCACCGGCACCGCGGAACCCCGGAAGTTCATGGTGCCCATAACCGCCGGATGACTGTGGGGGATCTGGGTCAGCCGCTGGATCGGCATGATCTCCCGGATCTTCAGGGTGCCAAGGGCCGACAGGCGGTTACCGGCGAGTCGGAACAGCAGGAGTTTCTGGGGTACGGCGCTGGCTTCAGTCATGGCACTTCCGGTGGTTTCAGCCATCTTTTGGACGTAACAGGGTAGCTGATTGCGGTGTAACACTGCAGGCTACCTTTGTTTCCGTTTGTACGTCCTCAGGTTGTCGGTCCCGGACCGGGAATCTTTAGCCGGTACCGAAAATATCCTGGTGGTAGCGGCCGTTCTGCATCAGGTCCTGCAGCCACCGGGAGGCTTCCTCCCGGGATCGGCTGCCGCAGGCTTCGGCAATACGGATCAGGCAGTCCCGAACCGCAGGCGCCATTCGGGCGCCGTCGCCGCAGACATACACCGGGGCGCCGCTTTCCAGCAATTGCCAGACTTCTTCCCGTTGCGCCCAGAGGGCGTCCTGCACGTGGCGGTGCGGGTAGTTCGCGAGCGCCGAGTATGCCGGGTAGATTGTGACGACCCCCTGATCCTGCCAGTGGTCCATTTCGTCGGCATACAGGCGGTCGTGGTCCGGGTGGCGGCAGCCCGGAAACAGGCGGTTGCTGGCCACGCCCTGTCCCTGTTGACGTTGCAGGTTCCGTTCCTCAAGGAAGGCCCGGAAGGGGGCAAGACCGGTGCCGGCGCCGACCAGGATCATGGGTTGCGCCGGATCGGCCACCGGAGAGAAGGGCGGGGTTGGCGTGCGGATCTCCGCCAGAACCTCATCGCCGGGGTCCAGGTCTTTCAGCAGGCTGGTGGCCACGCCCCGGTATTCTCCGCGGCCGGACCAGGCTGGCGCGGCGACGGTGCCTACCGTCAGGCGTATTTGCCCCGGGTGGGTCAGGGCGCTGGAAGAAATGGAATAGAGTCGGGGCCGCAGCGGCGGGCACAGGGCGGCGAAGACCTCCAGCGGCAGCTCCACCGCCGGATAGTGTTCCAGCAGGTCCAGAACCGACTGGCGCTGGTCATGGATCTGCTGGTGATAGCGATCGTTGTTCTCGGCCAATTGCGTCAGTGATTCCCGGGTATGGGGGCAGGGGCTGTGAGCGGCCAGCACCCGAAGATCCCTGCGGCTGGCGGGCTCCTGCAGCTCCAGGAACTGGCCGAGTAATTGGCCGACGCTCAGGGTGGTGCCTGTGGGCAGGTGAGCGGGGCAGTGCTGGTTGTCGGTCTGGACCAGCTCCGAGGGCGTTACGTGGAGGCGTCGGCAGGCCCGGTTGACCAGGTCCTCCCGGTTGGTGGGGTAGACAGCGAGGTGGTCCCCGGTCTGGTAGTCCATGCCCTCCGGCAGCTCCAGCAGGATGTCCCTGGTCGAAGCCCGGGTCCGGGTGCCGGTGAAGTCCGGGAGTGCATCCGCGTCTTTTACCAGTTCACGGTTATGGATGACAGTCAGCCATTGCGCCCGCGCGGGTAGCACTTGAGCACGGGTATTGCGGCTGTCCACCAAGGTGATGGGCCGGGCAATGCTGGCCGGATCGCGCTGTGACGACTCTCCCAGTGTCTGCCAGAAGTCGCCGAGCCAGTCCTCGACCGCCCCGTCAAAGTCGCCGTTACCGTCAGCAGCACCCCGTTCCAGCAGGCGGGTGGCGCCCGTGGTTGCCAGGGCATCATCCACCCGACGGGGGAAGGCCTGGTAGTTGACCCACTGGGTGTTACCACAACCCAGGACCGCAAAGCGCAGCCCCGGGCGTTTTATCCCGGAAAGGCCCTTTTCATCCAGCAGGGCCTCGAAGGCCCTGGCACTGTCCGGTGCATACCCGTTGTAGGTGGCGGTGACCACCACCAGTATTCCGCTTTCTGGGAGGTTCTCCGACAGCTCGTCCAGGGGCACGCTGCGGGCGTCGAAGTCCAGGTCACCGGCCCGGTTGGCCAGCTCCTCGGCGATGTCCCGGGCGGTGCCCAGGGCGGAACCCCAGGCAACGGTGAAGGGCTCGCCTTCGCCGCTGACCCCGTGGTGTTCCGGTGTAGTGGCTTCGCTCACTGCGAAACTGGCGGTATGGGTCACCAGCCGGTCATGTTCCTTGCGGCGGCGCAACCGCAGATAGAAGTGATCGGGCTTGAGGGTCAGGGTTTCCTTGATATCCAGCCGGTAATCGTGGGGATCATAGAGGGCAAAGCGCTGCAGGATCATGGCCAGGGCCAGCTTGGCCTCGGTCAGGGCAAACTGCCGCCCGATGCAGGCCCGCTGGCCATTGCCGAAGGGCTTGTAGCCGTGGGGGTGGATCTTCGCCTCGTTTTCCGGCAGGAAGCGGTCGATATCGAACACATCCGGGTTGTCCCACACCTTCGGGTCCCGGTGCAGGGACGGCAGGTGAATGGAGATGCCCTGGTTGCGGGGCAGCCGGTATCGGCCGCCGATCACTTCATCCTCGTAGGACGCCACCATGAAGGCCGGCGCGGTGGGCCACATGCGCAGGGACTCTTTGAGCACCCGTTCAATCACGTCCAGTTGTGCCAGGTGGCGGTACTCCGGAGCCGTGTCGCCGGGCAGTACCCGGTCCACTTCGGCATAGGCCCGGGCCAGCACATGGGGGTTGCGCAGCAGGAAGTAGAGCGTAAAGGTCAGCAGCCCGCTGGTGGTTTCATGGCCGGCGACCAGGAAGGTGAGCACCTGGTGGCGGATGTTCAGGTCGTCCAGGGGCTCGCCGGTCTCCGGGTCTTCCGCCGTCAGCATCAGGTTGAGCAGGTCATTGCTGTCGGTGGGGTTTTCACGGCGCTGGCGGATCACCTCGTCCACCAGTTCGTTCATGGTATCGATATCGGCCAGGTAGTCCGGCGGGTCCTTGCGGAAGCGCTCGAGCATCGGCAAACGGGTCAGCTTGGCCATATTGGCGGCGAGTACCCGCACCATGGACCCCAGGAACGGATGCAGGTCCCGGGACTGGAAGGAGTCGAAGCGATAGTTGAAGCCAGCCAGGGAGATGGTATCCAGGGTCAGCCGGGTCATATCATCCGCCACCAGCAGGTCTTCGCCCTCATGGGCCTGCCAGTGATTGCACAGTTGCTCGGCCACTTCCCGCATGGCCTCGAAATAGCCCTTCATGGACCGCTGGCTGAAGGCCGGCATCAGGATGCGATGGGCCTTGCCCCAGGCGGCCTCGTCACTTTTGGCGGTGAACAGGCCATCGCCAACGATATCCCGTAGCAGTGACAGTGGCGGGCGGATCACCTTGCGGAAGCGGGTCTCGTCGCAGAGTTCCTCAACCAGGTCCGCCGAGAAGGCGAAGGGAATTTTGGTGCCGGCAAAATCCATCTCGAAAATGCCATCGAAATCCCGGGAGACCTCCAGGAAGTACTGGGCCATATGGTCTTTGGGGATCTGCAGCAGGTTACCCAGCAACGGCAGTCGTGGCGGGTGGGGGAAAGGCTGCAGGTTCTGTTCTGGCTGGGTCTGGCTGGAGGCGCCCGGGTTATGGCTCATGGTCGTTATTGTTGCCTTACAGTGTAGGGTTGATAAAAATCTACCCTACACTGTAAGGCTGGTCAATCACCGACGATCCGGGCATCATTGAACCGATCAATATGTAGCAAGGAAACCTGTGATGCCACGCACCAGCCCCCGGCAACGACGACAACCCCTGAGCCCGGAGCGAATCTATCGCGCAGCCCTGGCGCTGATTGAGGAAAACGGCGCCGATGACCTGAGCATGCGCAAGCTGGCTGGGGCGCTGGGGGTGGACGCCATGTCTCTCTATCATCACGTGGAGAACAAGCAGGCGCTGTTGCAGGGGGTGTTCCAGACGGTCCAGGAAGAACTGGTTTTGCCGGAGCCGATGCCGGCGGACTGGAAGGAAGCCTTGCGGCAGTTGGGGCAGGGATTTCATCAGCTGGCCCAGCGCTATCCACGGGTGTTTCCACCCATGATCACCAGCCCCTGGGGGACCGAACGGGAGCGGGAGATTTTTCACTATATCCAGCGGGCACTGCACAAGGCCGGCGTGGCGGAACAGGATATGCCTCGAGCTACCAGCGCGCTCTATACGTTCGGTATTGGTATGGCCAATGTGGCGGCCAATGGCCTGCGGTTACGCCCCCTGTACGGTGAACCGGAACCCGTAAACGAAGCGTCGGCCCATGGCACGAGTGACACGGATGCACAGTTCAGTATCGAGATGATGCTGGCGGGGATTGAAAGCCTGGTTTCGGAAGGACGCCACTGACCAGGAATCCCTGATCAGTAACGTGTGTGGTCAGCCTTTCTGCTGGCTGGCAATCAGGTTGCTGATCTCCTGCTGGCCCTGGGCGCTGCCCATGCCAGGCACCTGGTCGCCGGTGCGGTCAGAGATTTGCGCGAAGTGGGCCGCGATCTGATCGGCGGCATCCTCATCGTCACCAATGTAGACACCCTTGGTCAGGGTGATATGGGCGGTCTCGAAGGAGCCGGCCCCAGCGGCCAGGATAGTGCGGCTGGGGGCGTCCTCGGAGCACAGGAAGACCACGCCCGGAGAGACGGTCTCCGGCTTCAGCTTTTCCAGCACTTCCGCAGGCATCAGACCTTCGGTCATCTGGGTAGCCGCTGTGGGTGCCAGGGAGTTCACCCGGATGTTGTACTTGTGGCCTTCCAGGCTCAGGGTCTGCATCAGGCCCACCAGCGCCAGCTTGGCGGCACCATAGTTGGACTGGCCAAAGTTGCCGAACAGTCCGGAAGACGACGTAGTCATTACAATACGGCCGTACTGCTGGTTACGCATGATTTCCCACACCGCCTTGGTGCAGTTCACCGACCCCATCAGGTGGACGTCCAGCACCGTTGTGAAATCGTCCAGTTCCATCTTGGCGAAAGTCTTGTCCCGCAGGATGCCGGCGTTGTTCACCAGGATGTCCACCCGGCCCCACTGGTCCATGACCTTGCTGACCATGGCTTCCACCGCATCGTAATCGGACACGGAACAGGCGTGGCTGACGGCTTCGCCCCCGGCCGCCCGGATTTCTTCGGCAACCGCCTCGGCCGGCTCGGCACCGAGGTCGTTAACAACAACCTTCGCACCACGGGCTGCCAGCGCCAGCGCATGGCAACGGCCCAGCCCGCCGCCGGCACCGGTAACAATGGCAACCTGGTCGTTCAGTCGGATGGTCATATCGGAGTCTCCTGCATCTTTATAGGGTTCGGGTTCTCGAGAGAGCAGTGAGTATACAGGGGTTGTTTCGTTGCTGCCCTTTTCCGTGATGCCCGTGGCAATGGAACAAAATGGTGCACTTTTACAGGGCGGTGCCAATTTGCGCCATAAAGGTGCGTATGGCGAGGTAAAGGCATGCATTGTGTTGCGCTCTGGCCCCCGCTGCAGTGGCGTTCCCGGGGCAGCACCGGGAATGGCGCACTTCCTGCTTAGCAACCTGACGGTTAAGGAAGTACCGACCAGGGATGGCTAAACCTTCGTCGATTGGTAGTGGTCGGTGACCTTGCCGTCATGGATCAGCACCGACGGCTAAAGAGAAAAACATGAGTGAGAAGTCCCTGTTTGATGTGCTCTGGCTGGTGGTATGCGCTGCCCTGGTGTTCAACATGCAGCTGGGTTTCCTGTGCCTGGAATCCGGACTGATCCGCAGCAAGAACGCCATCAATGTTGCCATGAAGAACATGACCGACTTTGCCCTGGCCGTCATGCTGTACTGGTTGTTTGGGTTCGGTGTCATGTTCGGGCTCAGCCACGGCGGCTGGGCCGGTACCACCCACTTTCTGCCTCCCGTGGGCCAGCAAGAGGCCTGGCTGTCCGCGTTTTTCCTGTTCCAGGCCATGTTCTGTGCTACCGCAGTCACCGTCATCTCTGGTGCTACCGCCGAGCGTTTGCGGTTTGCGGCCTATGTGATGGTGGGGGCGCTTGTGGCAGGGCTGATTTATCCGGTATTTGGTCACTGGGCCTGGGCAGGCGTCCTGGGAACGGGTGCCGGTTGGCTGGCCGGGCAGGGGTTTGTGGATTTCGCCGGTGCCACGGTGGTGCACAGTGTGGGGGGCTGGGTTGCGCTTGCGGTGCTGTTGCTGATCGGACCACGCATCGGGCGCTTCGAGGGGACAGGAAAATATGGCCATGCCATTCCCGGCTCCAACCTGCCACTGGCCATGTTGGGTGCACTGCTGCTGTTCTTTGGCTGGTTCGGCTTTAACGGTGGTAGCACCCTTGGCGCAGACGACACCGTTCCGGGCATTGTCGTTAATACGTTGCTGGGAGGCATCTCAGGCGTTTTGGCGGTGCTGCTGGTGAGCTGGGCGCTGCGGGGCAACACGGACGTGGTCCTGCCAATGAACGGATTGTTGGCGGGGTTGGTGGCGGTAACGGCATCGGCCCACGTCATTTCCGCCCTGGACGCTCTGGTCATCGGCGCTGTGGGCGGAGTGGTAATGCTGTTGGCGGGAGACCTGTTACTAAGGTTGCGGATTGATGATGCCGTGGCCGCGATCCCGGTTCACCTGGCGGCCGGAATATGGGGCACGCTGGCGGTCGCGCTGTTTGGTGATCCCGGGCGGTTGGGTACCGGCCTGGGTTTTGGTGAGCAATTGCTGGTTCAGGTCGAAGGCGTTGTGGTCTGTGGCCTCTGGAGTTTTGGCGTTGCCTGGGTTTTCCTGCGGCTCATTAACCGGTGGTGGCCACTGCGGGTAGAGGCTGAGGCAGAGCGACTGGGCCTGAATATCTCCGAGCATGGCACCCGTACCGAGCTGATCGAATTGCTGGAAGCCATGGAGGGGGATGTTCAGGCTGGCGGGTTCAAGGGTGAGGTGCCGGTGGAGCCTTTTACCGAGGTGGGCCAGATCGCCAGCCAGTACAACCGAGTGATCCGCGCCCTGGGGGCGGCGGTCGAAAAGACCCAATCCATCGTGCGGGAGATCCGTGACGGTATTGTGACCTTTGACGGACAGGGGCTGCTGACCAGTTATAACCCCGGTTCACAGCGCCTGTTTGCCCTGCCGTCGGAGTCGGCCCCGGTGCATTTTTCCCGCCTGCTGGACCCGGGTCACTGGGACCCGGCGGCCATGCTGCCTGTGCCTGGTGGTGAGGTCCGTCGAGAGGTGGTGTGTCGACGCTGGGACGGCTCCCATTTCCTGGCGGAACTGACGGTCAGCCGCGACGCCGAGGAGGCCCGGGTGCTCTACACAGGGATGATCCGGGATATTACCGAGCGTAAGCGGGTGGAAGAGCAACTGCATCGGGAGAAGACTCTGGCCCAGGTCACCCTTGCGTCCATTGGCGATGGCGTCATTACCACTGACCGTACCGGTCTGGTGACCTATATGAACCCGGTAGCCCAGCAATTGACCGGTCTCTCGGTGTCCGAGGGCGTGGGGCACCCGGTCAGCGATGTTTTCCGGCTGGAGGATGAAGCCAGCGGGGAGCGTTTGCCAGACCCGGTTCGCGCGGTGTTACGCAAACCCTGGCGTCAGCCGTCCAGTGCCGGTGCCCGCCATCGGGCCCTGCGTCGTGCGGATGGGGTGCTGGTGCCCGTTCAGGAATCGGCGGCGCCGATCCGTGATGAGGAGGGGGTACTGATGGGGGTGGTGCTGACCTTTATCGATATCTCGGTCACCCGGGAGCTGGCCCGCGAACTCCAGCACCAGGCGGCCCACGATGCCCTAACCGGCCTGATCAACCGGGCCGAGTTCGAGCGGCGTCTCTCCAACTCCCTGCGGGATACGGACGAGCACGGCAGTTGCCATGTTCTTTGTTACCTCGATCTCGACCAGTTCAAGGTGGTCAATGATACCTGCGGGCATATCGCCGGCGATGAACTTTTGCGACAGTTGGCGGCCCTGTTTCGGGTCCGGGTTCGTGATACCGATGTGCTGGCCCGGCTGGGCGGTGACGAGTTCGGCATTATCTTGATGAACTGCGGTATCCAGGAAGCCCAGGCCATGGCGGACAGTGTGCGGGAACTGGTGGAAAACTTCCGGTTTTCTTGGGAAGACCGTACCTTCGCCGTGGGTGTCAGTATCGGTCTGGTGCCTATTGATGGCCAGGGCTACGGTCTTACCGAATTGCTCAGGGCGTCAGACGCTGCCTGCTATGCCGCCAAGGAGAGCGGCCGCAATCGGGTGCATGTCTTCCAGACCGATGATAAGGCGCTTCTGGAACGCCAGGGTGAGATGCAGTGGGTTAACCGCATAAGGCAGGCCCTGGACGATGACCGGTTACGTTTGTTCGTACAGCCCATCCAGTCACTGAACTCGCCACCGGAAAGCCAGAAACGATTCGAGGTGCTGGTGAGGATGCTCGATGAACAGGGTCGGATCGTGCCCCCGGGGCCTTCATGCCGGCAGCCGAACGCTACAACGTGGCCTGTGCCATCGACCGGTGGGTGGTCGCCAATACCCTTGCCTGGATCGGTGACCATGCCCGCCGGTGTGGTGGCAATCCCGGCCACTACAGCATCAATTTAACCGCCGATTCGCTAACCGACGAGGATTTTCTGGGATTCGTCCACGAACGGATAAAACGGGAGCGGGTGCCGCCTCAGTCTTTGTGTTTCGAGATTACCGAAACCAACGCTATCGCCAATCTCAGCCGGGCGCTTGAGTTTATGCGCAGCCTCAAGGCCATTGGGTGTGCCTTTGCTCTGGATGATTTCGGCTCAGGCGTCTCCTCCTTCGGCTACCTGAAAAATCTGCCGGTGGATTATGTAAAGGTGGACGGCAGCTTTGTCCGCGATATCTGCGTCGATTCCACCGCCCGGGTCATGGTGGCATCGATTAACAACATTGCCCAGGAAATGGGCCTGAAAACCGTGGCGGAGTTCGTCGAAAACCAGGCCATCGTCGACGAGCTCAGGCAGCTGGGAGTGGACTACGCCCAGGGCTTCCACCTTGGTAAGCCCAGACCCCTTAGCGAGCAGGTTGAAGTGCGCATGATGCCCCGGTAGGCAGCTATGGGCCCGGGAAGTCAAAGTATTGATGCGGTTAGGACCGCTGGTATGGTTCTCACAGTTATCCTCTGCAGGGGATAAAGCCGCGTTTACCCCCTGCAGAGGGTAAAGCCGTCCAGTTCAGCACCACAGTCTCTCCGCCAGCCCCGAAGCCCGCACCACCTGTTGCGCCACACTCTCCAGCAGCACCGTTTCGTCTCCGGCGATCAGACTGAACCAGTTGCGGGCGCGGGTGATGCCGGTGTAGACCAGCTCCCGGGTCATTACCGGGCTGAGGCGGTCTGGCAGGATCAGGCACGTGTGGTTGAACTCCGAGCCCTGTGACTTGTGGACGGTCATGGCAAACACGGTTTCCAGGTGCTGAAGACGGCTGGGGGAGATCCAGCGGATGTCGTTACTGCCATCGCTGGCAGGGAAGGCGACCCGGAGTGTCTCGCAGGGCTGACCGTTTTCGTGCTGGCCCCAGGGCAGGCTGAAGGTGATGCCGATGTCGCCGTTCATCAGGCCCAGGTTGTAGTCGTTGCCGGTCACCAACACAGGTCGTCCCCGGTACCAGCCCTCGGCTTTCGGAATCAGGCCGCGTGCGGTCAGTTCGCGGGCGATCAGGTCATTCAGGCCTTCCACACCCCAGGGGCCCTGACGCAGGGCGCAGAGCACCTGGAAGTCGCCGAAAGCCGACAGTACCTGCCGGGCGAGCTGGTCCCAGTCCTCCCGGAGGCTGTCGGCGTCCAGGTCGTGGTCCTGCATCAGGTTGAGATAGTGCTGGTAGCCCACTGGCGGTGGCAGTGCCTGACCGTTCAGGGTGCGACCGAGTCCCTGGTTGCTGAAGGCTTCCGGGCTACCGGTGAGCGCGTGCCGGCAGATCAGTGCCCGGGTATCTTCCGGGGTCGGGCCGCAGGGCAGCATGGTCACGTCGTTGAATTCACCCCGACCCAGGCCGGCCAGGGTGTTTCTGTGCAGTGTGTTGGAGTTGACCGCCTGGGCCAGTTGGCGGATGCCGCTGTCCTCGGTGAACCGGTAGCTCTTGCGGAGCATGGCCACGGCCTGGTCCATGGGCTGGCCGGCATTGTCCACCAGCGTTTCCGGTACGCGGTCGCCGGTCAGGGCGGCCAACCATTCCGCCGTCTCAGGGGTGTAGTGAGCGGCCAGGGCGCGTCGGCAGAGTTCCCCCAGAACCGCACCGGCGTCTACTGACGCCAGTTGATCCTTGTCCCCCAGCAGGATGAGATGGGCGCTGGCGGGCAGGGCATCCATCACCGAGGCCATCAGGTCCACATCTACCATGGAGGCTTCGTCTATGACCAGTATATCCACCAGTAGCGGATTGTCCCGGTGATGGCGGAACTGCCGGGAGTCCGGGCGGCTGCCCAGCAGCCGGTGCAGGGTGGTGACCCGGGTGGGAATATCGGCCTGTTGCACATTGCCTGGTAACGCTGCCAGCGGCAGGCGACTGACCGCACCGCCGATGGATTCGTTCAGTCGTGCAGCGGCCTTGCCGGTGGGTGCGGCGAGGCGTATACGGTATTTTCGGGCCTGACGCTGTGGGCTGGTGCCGGCGACAGCTTGCAGTGCGGCCAGCAGGTTCACCACGGTGGTGGTCTTGCCTGTGCCCGGTCCGCCGGTGATGACCGCAAAGCGGTTGCGGGCGGCCAGGGCGCAGGCCAGCTTCTGGTAGTCCACTTCGGGCTGGGGCCGGAACAGTTCGCCCAGAGCCTGGCGAAGCGTCTCGCCCTGCGGTAAGGCGGGGTCGTCCAGGTCTGACGGCTGCTCCAGGCGTTGGCGGATGCTTTCGGCAATACGTTGTTCATAGCGCCAGAACCGACGCAGGTAGAGGCGGCCGCTGTCCAGCACCAGCGGCGTGGACTGGCTGCCGTCGCTGACGGCAAGGGAGTTCTCCAGTACCTGGTAACAATCCTCTGGGGCAAAACGGGCCATCAGGTCCGCGGGGGTGGGCAAGGGCGTTGGCTCTGGCCCGGTGCCGGCGGCCTCCTCCGGGGGCAGGGCCAGGGTGCGGGCGGGCTCTTCCAGCAGGGTGTTCAGATGGACACACACATGGCCGCGGCCCACCTGGTGTGACGCAAGGGCCGCCAGCAGGATCAGCAAGGGTTCCGGCTGCTCCCCCTGCTCCTGGCAAAGGGTGCGAATCAGCCTGGCGAATTCCCGGTCCAGGGGGCGGACCCAGCCGGCTTCCTGCCACTGTGTCAGCAGCTCTTCCATCTGAGCGAGCCCCGAGAAGGGCGTTGCCGCATCCACTGGTGCCGGCGACACATCAGCGGCTCGCGAAGCCTGTTGTACTTCGCTGGCAGGCGCTTCGTTCAGGTCCAGCGAGAACTGCTGGTCGTGGTTCTGTTTGCGGCTCATGCTGCTACCTCCCGGCTGAGGTCGCCGTCGAACAGGGCGTCCAGGGTCTCGACCAGGTCCTTCGGTGGCTTGTCGGCGAAGGCACCGCTGGCGGGGCCGTCGATACCCCGCAGAAACAGGTAGACCGCGCCGCCCATATGGATGTCATAGTCGTAGCCCGGCAGCCGGGCCTTGAGCAGTCGGTGCAGGGCCAGCAGGTAGAGCACATATTGCAGGTCGTAGCGCTTCTCCAGGATGGCTTCCCCCATGGCCTGGCGGGTGTAGGCCAGGTCGTCGTCACCCAGGGTGTTGGACTTGTAGTCCAGCACGTAATAGCGCCCCTGATGCTCGAATACCAGGTCAATAAAACCCTTGATCATGCCATTGAACTGTTGCTTCTCCACCCGGGGGCGATCAGCGCCGTTCAGGGTCTGGTTGGTGACCAGGTCATCCAGTCGGCCGGTCGGGACGTTGCGGCTCTCGAACCAGAACTCCAGCTCAGGGCGAGGATTTGTGAGTTCGGCGAGGGTGGCGGTCTGCTCGCCATCACGGTCCAGGGGGAGGGGCGTCGTCAGCACCTTCACCAGCCAGTCGGTGAGCGGCTCCACCCAGTCACCCCAGCCCCTCACCCGGCAGCGGCGGGCAAGCTGGTCCCGTAGCCGGTCCGGGTTGGCGGCAACGGTAGCCATACCCTGGCCGGTGCACCACTCCAGAACCTCGTGCAGGAAGGTGCCGGGCCCGGCGCCCCTGGGGAACTGGTGGGGCCCGGTGGCGGCCGGGCGATAGGTGTCTTCGCCTTCCTGCTGGCGACTTTCTTCCATCAGGTTCTGGGCCTCGGCGTTCTCCGCCTCGTCCACAAAGGCGATACCCGTGCCGGAGAGCGCGGTGTACTCGATGGAGGAGTAACTGGCGATCCACCAGTCCTCCCGGGCCTGCCGGTGGGAGACCAGTGCCGGGCCCAGGCTTTCCGGTGCCGGTTCCTGGTATTCCAGGGCCTCGGCTGCCGGGAGTGGAGTGACGGTGATAGCGGCTTCGTCCCCGGCCAGGGCCTGCAGGCAGCGGGTCAGTTCGCCGTCGGCTTCGCCCACACCGTCAAGCAGGTATCCCAGCCCGCTCTTGTGCCAGTCCGGAATGGCCGCAGCACCCACCCAGGTGGCGTGGCGGGCGCGGGTCAGGGCCACGTAAAGCTTGCGGATATCCTCTCCCAGCCGTTCCCGGTCAGCCCGGGCGACATCCTCTGGCTCCGGATCGAAGATGGTGACCAGGCGCCCCTGATTGTCGTGGTAGCGTACGA
This sequence comes from Marinobacter sp. AN1, assembly GCF_026013985.1. Classification (NCBI taxonomy): domain Bacteria; kingdom Pseudomonadati; phylum Pseudomonadota; class Gammaproteobacteria; order Pseudomonadales; family Marinobacteraceae; genus Marinobacter; species Marinobacter sp. AN1. The sequence goes on from NZ_CP110342.1 coordinate 477,997, forward strand.
AGGCCTGTTTCTCGTTCTCGGCCCGGAAGGCGGTGCCGAAAGGCAGGAACACCAGTGGGTATTCCAGACCCTTGGACTTGTGCACGGTGATCACCTTCACCAGCCCCGCATCGCTTTCCAGGCGCAGTGTGCGGTGTTCGTCCTCCTCATCGGCGGCCCGCAGGACCTGGGTGTAGTGGTGCACCAGGGCGTGCTCGCCATCCAGTTGCAGGCTGTCCTGCTGCAGCAGCTCGGCAATGTGCAGGATATCGGTGAGGCGTCGCTCCCCGTCGGGCCGTTGCAGCAGCCGGCCAGGCACCTCGAAATCCATCAGGAAGCGGCGCAGGGTGGGCAGTATGCCCTGGCTTTGCCACTGCTGGTGATAGCCAATAAAGCGGTCGATTTCCCGCTCAAGGGCAATCTCGTCGGTCAGTAGCTGGTCGAGGTAGTGCCAGGGCAGGGCCAGGGTTGGCGTCGACAGGGCCGTGCGGGCCAGGGGCAGTTGCCGGGGTTCGGCAAAGGCCTTGAGCCAGCACAGGATTTCCGCCGCTTCCGGGGAAGTGAGTACCGAGTCCCGGTCCGACAGGTACACGCTGCGGATCCGGCGTTGGCGCAGGGCATCCCGTACGGCGGCGGCCTCGTTGCGATTGTTCACCAGGATGGCGATGTCTCCCGGCTGCACCGGCTGCACGTCCGCCGGGTCTTCCACTTTGGCGAACCCGGCCTGGCCCTGCTGACCGGCCGTCAGCAGTTTTGCCACCTCGCTGGCGCAGGTGTCGGCCACCTGTTCGGTGGCGCGGCCCTTGGCGAGGGTGATCGCCTCACCCTGTTTGTTTTCTTCGTCGCTCTCCAGGGTCCAGAGGGTGAGACTGGGCCGAGCCTGACCGTTAACCGTCCACTGGCGTTTGGTGCCGTTGGCCGCCACCGGCTGGAAGGGCAGTGGCGTGTTGTCACCCTTGCCGAACAGGAAGGCACCGTCCCGGGCCTGCTGGTCGCCGTGCTGGAACACCCGGTTCACCGCCGCCACCATGGCGTCGGAGGAGCGAAAGTTGCGGCCCAGGGTCCAGGTGCGGTCCTGAACGCCCTGGCGGGCCTCCAGGTAGGTGTAGATATCCGCCCCCCGGAAGCCATAGATGGCCTGCTTGGGGTCACCGATCATCAGCAGGCAGGTGGCCGGGTCGTTGTCGGCAACCCGGTAGATACGGTCGAAGATGCGGTACTGCACCGGGTCTGTGTCCTGGAATTCGTCGATCAGCGCGACCGGGAACTGGCGACGGATGGTGGCCGCCAGTTGCGGACCACGGGGGCCGTTGAGCGCCTCATCCAGGCGGGTCAGCAGATCATCGAAGCCCATCTCGGCCCGTTGCTGTTTTTCCGCTTCCAGTCGGGTACCGATCCAGCCGCTGGCGTGGCGCAGGATGTCAGCTCGGGCATTGGGCAGGTTGGTGCTGAAGTCCATCAGTTCGGCAATGGCGTCAAAGGCCGGGTGGTGGGGTACCTCGCCTTTTACCTTGCTGGCAAGGCCCTCCGGAGTCTGGTTCTGAAACCCCGCCTTCTCCAGTCCTTCCGGCAGCAGGGTGTCGTCCCCGGCCCATTGCAGCAGGTTAGGCCAGGCCCTGAGCATGGCGTTGCGGCTGTTGCCATTGAGGTTCTTGCCCAGACCCTTGAGCAGGTCTTCCACTTCGGTTTGCCACTGGCTCCATGGCAGGGACTTGAGGGCGTCCGCTCCCTCCTTCCGTTCGCGGACGGCGGCGTCGATGGCATTATGGATGTTGCCGGAGGGCGCGGGTGGTTTTTCAGACAGCAGGTTGCGCACGGCCTTGCGGAGGTCCGACGGGGTCTTCCAGTGATCCAGCAGTTCCTCCATCAGCTCTGCAGGGAGCGGATAGGCGAAGGTTCGCCAGTAGTCCCGTACCACCTCATCCAGCAGTTCGCTCTGATCCGTCTCCAGGCTGATCCGGAACAGGCTGCCGCTGTCGAAGGCATGCTCGCTGAGCATGCGGTTACACCAGCCGTGGATGGTGGACACGGCGGCCTCGTCCATCCATTCCGCCGCCAGCAACAGACGCTTGCGGCATTCAGGCCAGGTGGCCGGATCCGGGTAATCCTGGTCCCGCATTGGTAGATCAGGGCGGTCTCGGCGGGCGGGTTGGGGTCATCCGGGTTGTCGGAAAACACCTCTGCCGCCTGGGTCAGCCGCGCACGGATCCGGTCCCGCAATTCCTTGGTGGCGGCCTCGGTGAAGGTGACCACCAGCAGGTTGGGGGGATCAATCCCCTTGCCGAGGGGGCTGCCCTCCGGCTGACCATGGCCCAGCACCAGGCGCACATAGAGAATGGCAATGGTAAAGGTCTTGCCGGTGCCGGCGCTGGCCTCGATCAGGGTGCTGCCGTTCAGGGGCAGGGCAAGGGGGTTAAGGGTGGCGCTACGGGTCATGACTGGCCCTCGATCTGTTCACTGGCGGACTTGCCCTGCTCGGCTTCCCACAGGGGCAGGTAGAGCTGGTGCAGCAGGCCTTCAAAGGCCTCGTTGACCAGTGCTTCCGGGGCGTCAAAGGCCCGGCGAAGATAACCCGGGTCCCGTCCGAGGGCGGTGTCGAAAGCGGTACTGGCGTCTTCGATGGCCTTGTCGTGGTCGCCCCGGTATTTCTTGCTCTGGTAGAAGCTGTAGATCCAGGCGAAGGCCGCTTCGCAATGCAGCGGCAGCGCGCGGGTGGTGGCCTGCATCCAGCCGGCAAGGATAGCGTCCAGGTGCTGGCGGGCCTGTTCCGCGGGCAGGGGTGCGAAGGTAAAGCCTCGGCCTTCCTCCTTGCCCAGTATCAGGGTCTGGAAGGGTTGGTCCGTGAGCTGGCCGGCCAGGTGGACCACCCAGTCCGCCATCAGGTTGGCGTAGCGGACTTTCTTCTGGCTACCGGAACCGGATAGCAGGCTGGAACGGGAGACCACCAGCCGGCATAGCTGGCCTTCCGGGTTGCGGCGCAAACCGTCGATCAGATCGAGCACTTCCACCGAGCCCGTGGCATTGCTGAAACCGTGCTGGAAGGTGACCGGCTCCGGCAGCGCTTCCGGCCATTCCAGCAAGGCGTGCTGGTAGCGCTGGTGGAGGTCCGGCAGTCGTTCTGCCAGGTCTTCCCGCAAGCGGTGTTCGGTCAGCCCCATGCCCAGGTCGCCACGACGGGCCATGCGGTCCAGGGTGGTTTGGATGCGCTGGTGCAGTTCCTGCTCATCGCCGGACTTGAGGACGGCCTCGCTGATCAGTTCCTGGTCCAGACGCCAGCGATCCAGGCCGTCCAGGTCGAAATTCTCGTTGTCGGTATCGTCGTCTTCGACGCCTTCAAAGCGCACCTGCAACCGGCGCTGGAAGAAGGTTTCCACCGGCCGCTTGAGGAAGTTGGCCAGTTCCGCGAAGGTCAGGGGTTCCTCCGGTGGCTGCCAGGACAGGGCGCTGTCATCCGTAGTGTCGGTGGCTTCGATGCCATGGGCGCTCCGCCACTCCTGCTCGTAGGTGAACAGGTTCCGCTCCCGCAGGATCTCGGCCAGCGGGCGGGGCGGGCTGTCCGGTTCCGGTTGCTGGCCGTTGGCCTGTGGGAAATAGGACCGGCTGAATGGCTGTAGCGGATGGCAGGTGGTGAGGGCAGCCGTCACTGGTTTGTCCAGCTTACCTTCGACCCGCCAGAGACTGTCCAGGTGGTCCTGCAGCTGGCTGACAAGTACCGATGGTGGCCGCTCGGAGTCGTCCCGGATACTGCGGCCCACCCAGCTGATGTAGAGTTGCTCCCGGGCGGACAGCAGGGCCTCCAGGAACAGGTAGCGGTCGTCTTCCCGCCGGGAGCGATCCCCCGGGCGGTAGTCGTTGGCCATCAGGTCGAAATCCACCGGAGGCCGGGAACGGGGGTAGTCACCGTCGTTCATGCCCAGCAGGCACACCACCCGGAAGGGAATGGCCCGCATGGGCATCAGGGTGGCAAAGTTGACCTTGCCAGCCAGGAAACGCTGGTTCAGGCCACTTTCGTCAAGGCCTTCCAGCAGCACGTCCTTGACGATATTGAGGGGTAGCTGTGTCTCGGCGAGGCCGGCGGCCAGGGCGTCGTCCAGCCACTGTTCCAGGTGCCGCCGGAAGCGGTTGAGCAACAACAGGTCGTGGCCTTCGAGGTCCTGGAAGAAATGTCCCAGCATATCGGAGAACAGGGCTTCCCACTGTTCCGGGGTGCGGGGCGTCAGCAGTTCCTGCCAGAGATTCTCCAGCTGCCCCACAAAGTCGGACAGCCGCCCGGCCAGGTCTGCCTGAAGGCCGCCGACCTCGGCGTAGGGCTCCACACCGGACCAGGGTTCGTCGTCCCCCATGCCGTAACCCAGCAGCATGGCGCGAAGCCCGGACTGCCAGGTGTTGCGGGCCAGGTCTCCGGGCAGCTCCAGGCTTTCACGCTGCTGGCGATGCAGGCCCCAGCGGATGTTGGCGCCTTCCACCCAGCGCCGGGCCAGGGGGATGTCCTCTTCGGTGATGCCAAAGCGCTGGCGGATGCCGGGCACTTCCAGCAGGCTGAGGATCTCGCTGACGGCAAAGCGGCTGCGGGGCAGTCCCATCAGCGTTTCCAGGGCAATCAGCACCGGCTCATGGTGACGCTGGCCCTGGTCGGAAATGGTAAAGGGAATGTGCCGGGTGTTGCCGGGGGCATGGCGGCCAAACACCGCCTGGATATGGGGCGCGTAGACGTTGATGTCCGGCACCATCACGATCACGTCGCGGGGGCGCAGGGACGTATCGGCGTTGAAGGCGGCCAGCAGCTGGTCGTGGAGGATCTCCACCTCCCGCTGGGGGCTGTGGGCATCGTGGAAGGCCAGGGAGCGGTCCGTGGCCGGGTTCAGGGTCCGCTGCTGTGCACGGATTTCCTGCAGCGGTGTCAGGTTGTAGATGTCGTTCTGCAACTGATGCAGTAGTTGAGGAGCTTCCGGGGCGCCGTGGTCGGAGAAGATGTCGATCCGGTTATCCGGGGTGCGGAAGCGCTCGCCATACTCCTCCGGGTTATCGAACTCGTCCAGCAGCCGGATATAGTCCCGGCCCTGCTTTCCCCAGGCGGCCAGCAACGGGTTGGCGTGCTGATGCAACTGGTCCGGGTCGGCCGCGGACAGGGTGGGGTGCAGGCGGCCCCGGCGGCGCTGGGCGTTGAGCAGGTCGCGGTCGCTGATAATGTCCGCCCAGTAGTACTGGCTGGGGTTGTGAACACACAGCACCACCTGGCTGAAGCGGCTGAGCACATGGAGCGCTTCCAGCGCCTGGCGGGGCAGGGATGAGACCCCGAACACCACGATGCGCTTCGGTAGACGATGCGGATTCGACAGCTCGGACGACTGCTGGCCCAGATCCATAAAGCGGGTGTGAATACGGGAGCGGCTGGTGTGGGACAGCGCGTCCACATCCTGCACCAGGGCCTGCCAGAGTCGTGGCTGCCATAGGGTTTCCGCATCCAGCGGCTTTTCTTCTCCGCGGGCGGTGATCATGATTTCCCGGCCCTGCTCCCAGGCGCTGAGCCAGTCGGCCCGGAATACCTGGTACTGGTCGAACAGATCCGCCACCTTCTCCGCCAGCTGGAACGCCCGCAGGTCCGGGTCGCTGCCTTCCAGGAACCGGCCCAGGGGCAGGAAGGCGTCATCGTCGCTGACCAGTTCCGGCAGCAGCCGGTAGAGGCGCCAGACCAGCCGGCGCTTGTCGAAGGGCGAGGTTTCCGGTACCTCGCCCTCCGGCAACACGGCCCGGTAGGCCTGCCAGATAAAACGGGCCGGGAACAGGAAGTCCATGCCGGCCGCAATGCCGAGGCCGCCGTCGGTGCCGTCCTTGGTGGCCTTCTCCGCCAGTGCCAGCTTCAGCCACTGGGCGATGCCGTTACTCTGGACCAGGAAGGTTTCGTTCTCCAGCGGCGGCATGGGAGTCTGCCGACACAGGTAAACCACGGCCCGGCGCAGGTCTTCCAGGTGGTTGGCGTGAATGGCATGGAAGCCTGGCTGGATGCTGGCGTGATCGGTCATGGTACTCCCGGTCGGGTGGTTCGGAATGCTGCCACAAAGGTTACCGCAACTGGCAGCGGATTGCCGATGTGATTGTCCATGGCCCGCGCGACAACCCCGGTCGCATACGACGGTAAGTTCCGGTCTATAATTGGTCAAAAAGTGTTCATTCTTGCCATCCGGTCAGGGGCACTGCGCGTACATCCGTAAACGATCCAAAGCGGAGGGTCACCTGATGGACAAACGACAGCGCGCGCGGGTTGGACTGCCAGTCCTGTTGGTGTTGACCGGGCTACTGGCGGTGATCTCCGTGTCACCCCTGGCCGATGAAGCGGACGATGCCATCCAGGATGTGATCCTCACCCAGATCGAAGCCTTTGCCAACGATGATGAGCTTGCCGCCTGGGAACAGGCATCTGAGGGCATACAGCGCCGCTTCCGCTCGCCGGAAACCTTCCTGCGGATGGTGCGGCTGGTCTACCCCCCGGTCCACCGTGCGACCGCGATCCGCTTTCGGCAGCGGGTGCCCCATGATCACTTCGATATCCAGGTCGTTCGCCTGCAGGGCCCCGAGGGTCGCCTTTGGGACGCCTATTACCGGATGGTGCCTGTGGAACAAGGCTGGAAAGTGGGCGGTGTCCGGCTGCTGCCGGTCGATATGGGTATCTGAAGTATTACAGGCCCGGTGTTCAGCTTGAGGCGGGCCTCCGTCCGTCGTAGAGTTGTTGATTGATGCCATTCCCTACAGGTCGTTCCCGTCATCGATGAGCCCCTCTGAATCTCCCGGTCAGCGCCTGCGGGCAGCGGACCTGGATAATCCCCTGTACTACCTGGAAAACATGGAAACCGTGGTGAACTGGGTACGCCATCACCATGGCGACCTGCTGACCGCTGAAGAACGCGGGCGCCTGGACGGATTCGGCCGGCTTTCGGTGTCGGCCCGGGCCTTGCTGACCCGCATGGTGATGCGTACGGGCGAGCTTTTCCGGGCTGGCAAATTGCGTTATCCCGAGCTGCCGGAACCGGAGTCGGTGGGCCTGGCCGAGCTGCTGTCAACGGGCTGGGTGAAATCAGTAGAGTGGGTCACCATCGATGAGTTGTTTCGCCTGTTCACCCTGGCGGAGTTGCGCCCGGCCCTGGCAGACCGGCTGACGGATCTCGGCCATTCCCCTGCCATGCCCAAGGGGCGTATGAAGGCGTTACTGGCGGACCACCTGGACGAGATTGACCTCGCCGACTGGCTGCCGGAGCAGGGCAACGACCTGGTGCGGCTGGGGCATATGGCCCTGTTTGACCGCATCCGCCTGATGTTCTTTGGCAACCTGCGTCAGAGCTGGTCGGACTTTGTACTGGTTGAGTTGGGCTACCAGCAATACGAAGAGGTGCCCTTCACACCGGAATCCCGGGCATTCCAGCGGCGGGAAGACGTGGATTGCTACCTCACCATGCATCACTGCCGTGAGTGGCTGGATGAGGGCCGGGCCGCTGAGGATGTGTGGCTGCAGGTGCCTGCAGCCACGGAAAACTCCTGGCTCACCAGTCGCCGGGACCGGCTGTTGCTGGAGCTTGGCCGCCAGGCGGAGCGCCAGGGCAACCGGGAGCTGGCCCTGGCAGCGCTGACACAAAGCGGTCACCGGGAAGCCCGGCTCAAGCAGTTACGTCTGCTGGAGCGAATGAAACGGTTTGAGGAAGCCTGGACCATCGCTGACCAGTGGCAAACCGGGGAACTCAGCGACGCCGAAGTCCAGGGCCTGGCGCGAATCCTGAAACGGCTGGCCCGCAAGGTGGGCGAGCCGATGCCAACCATGGCGCAAGCGCCGGCCCCTGACGAGTTCCTTATAACAGTACCCTTCACCGGCGCCCCGGTAGAGCTGGCCGTACAGCAGCATCTTTGGCAGGATCACCAGCCGGTATTCTATGTAGAAAATACCCTGATCAATGCCCTGTTCGGGTTGCTGTGCTGGGATGTGATCTTCGCGCCGGTGCCCGGAGCCTTCTTTCACCCTTTCCATGTGGGGCCGGCGGACCTGACCCGGGAGGATTTCGTGCCCCGGCGCCGGGAGTTGCTTGATACGGCCCTGGCAAACCTTGAGGGCGATGGCTACAGGCGGATGATTGTCGATACCTACCAACGCAAGCAGGGCCTGGCCAATCCCTTCGTGAACTGGCACGTGGTGACCGGCGACCTGCTGGAACTGGCCCTTGACTGCATGCCGGCCCGTCATCTGCAAGCGCTGTTCCGCCGCCTTCTGAATAACCTGAAGGAACATCGCAGTGGCTTCCCGGACCTGATCCGCTTTATGCCGCACGAGAAAGACCCTGGTCAGCGCTACGAGATGATTGAAGTTAAAGGTCCCGGCGACCGGCTACAGGATCATCAGCGCCGGTGGCTGGCCTTCTTCGCGCAGCAGGGCATTGCCGCACGGGTTTGCTACGTGCGCTGGCAGGACGCCTCTGAGTCTGTCCTCGATCCCTCCCTATGAAAGTCGCCGTACGTACTCTTTGTGAATTTGCGGCCCGCAAGGGCGACCTGGATTTCCGCTATACACCGGCCCCCACGGCGGAGGAGGGTATCGCCGGTCATCAGTCAGTGCAGGCCCGGCGAGGGTATGGCTACGAGAGTGAGTACCTGCTGACCGGTGAGTGCCAGGGTTTGCAACTCTCCGGTCGCGCGGACCTCTACAACCTGCACAAGGGGTTGCTGGAGGAGATCAAGACCCACCGGGGTGACCTGTCGCGCATTCGGGAGCACCAGCGTGCCCTTCACCGGGCGCAGTTGCGGGCTTATGGGGCGTTACTTTGTCGCCAGGAGGGCCGCCAAAAGCTCGAGCTGTCACTGGTCTATTACGATACGGTCCGGGACAAGGAGTCGGCAGTTACGGAAACCGCCACGGCAGAGGAACTCTGGCAGGAGCTGGAAGCCCTGTGCAACGCCTTCAGGGACTGGGCCGAGCAGGAGGAGCGTCACCGCGAGCAACGGGACGAGCACCTGGCCAGCCTGCGCTTTCCCTTCCCGGATTTCCGCGCCGGGCAGCGGCAGCTGGCGGAGACCGTCTACCGCAATGCCGTGCAATCCCGTCGCCTGTTGCTGGAAGCACCCACCGGACTGGGCAAGACCCTGGGGACCCTGTTCCCGGCGCTGATGGCCCTGCCAACGGCAAAGCAGGACCGGCTGTTCTACCTCACCTGTCGCAATACCGCCCGGCAGCTGGCGGTGTCCGCCGTGAAAGCCTTGCGGGCGGCCCAGCAGGAACCGGGTCACTGGCCCCTGCGTACCCTGGAGCTCGTCTCGAAAGACGATGCCTGCGAACACCCGGACAAGGCCTGCCACGGCGATTCCTGCCCCCTGGCAAGGGGCTTTTTCGACCGTCTGCCGGAGGCCCGTGCAGAGGCAGTACAGGTGCGCGAACCCCTGACCCGGGAACGACTGGCCACCATCGCGGCTGGCCATGATATCTGCCCGTATTTCCTGGCCCAGGAAATGGCCCGCTGGTGCGATGTGGTTGTTGCCGACGTTAACCGGATGTTTGACCAGTCAGCCCTGCTCCATGCCCTGGTGCAGCAGAATCAGTGGCGGGCCAGCCTGCTGGTGGATGAGGCCCATAACCTGGTGGACCGGGCCCGGGGCATGTATTCGGTGCGGCTGGACCAGCAGCGGCTGTTACGGGTGAAGCGAGGGGCCCCGAAGGTTCTGAAAGGTCCGCTGAACCGCGTCGCCCGGGCCTGGCAGGAGCTGGTGCGGGAGCAGGAGGGTGCCGGTGCCCAGCCGGTTTTCCTGGAGCAGTTACCGATCCGTCTTCTCCCGGCCCTGCAGGGCTTGATATCGGGGCTTACCGACTACCTGGCGGACAACCCACCGGACCTGTCGCTGCAGGAACTGTTGTTTGAAAGCGTGGCCTTCCTGAAACTGGCGGAGCAGTTTGGCGACCACTCCCTGTGCGAATTCCACCGGTCGGGCAGGGGGCGCGCCAGTGTCACCATCCAGAACCTGGTGCCGGCAGATTACCTCGCCCCGCGGTTTGCCAGCCTGGCGTCCGTGCTGCTGTTCTCCGCCACCCTCACGCCGGGTGTCTACCATCGGGACCTGCTGGGCCTGCCGGAGGATACCCGTTTCACGTCCCTGCCAAGTCCGTTCCGGGCGGATCAGTTACAGGTGCAATTCACGCCCCATATCAGCACCCGCAAGCCGGACCGGCAGGCATCCCTTTCCCCCATTGCAGCGCTGATTGCCCGGCAGTTCCGCGAGCGTCCTGGACACTACCTGGCGTTCTTCAGCAGCTTTGATTACCTCAAGCAGGTGGCGGATGCCCTGGCCACCGAGGCGCCAGACGTGCCCCAGCGCCGGCAGTTGCCCGGAATGGACCAGCATGCGCGGCAGGACTTCCTGGCGGGTTTCCAGTCGCCCCGGCCAGCGGTCGCCTTTGCGGTACTCGGTGGGGTGTTCAGCGAGGGCATCGACCTGCCCGGGGATCAGTTGATCGGCGCTTTCGTGGCGACCCTGGGGCTGCCACCGTTCGATCCGTGGCACGACATCCTGAAGGACCGGCTGGAGCAGCGCTTCGGCGCCGGGTACGACTACACCTATCGCATCCCGGGCTTGCAGAAGGTGGCCCAGGCGGCGGGGCGGGTAATACGCACACCGGAGGACCAGGGTGTGATCTGGCTGATCGATGACCGCTTCCTGCAGCCGGCCAACCGGGCCATGCTTCCGGGTTGGTGGTTTGAAACCTGATACAGAATGCGTTCGGTAAGGTGACGACTGGCGAACACGTCCGTAGAATGCCCGCCAGGATGAGGGCTGCCCTCCGCTAGCCCTCCGAATTACCTGTTGTATCTGGGAACTCCATGGTTTCAGTTCGTTGTCGAAGCCTGGTGGCGGTATTCCTGTTGGGGCTGATCCCGGCAGCGGATGCAGTCGCCACCATCAAGCAGTCCTCCTCGGGCCTGTGTCATCCCCCACACAGCCCGTGGTACGAACGCACCAGGGACTTCACCCCATACCCGGATGTCGACGCCTGCCTGGCGGCGGGTGGCCGTTTGCCCGATGGCATCAGCCGGTCGGGGAACGAGCCGGTCAGCAAGGGTTACCAGCGCAGTGAGTTCGGCCATGGCTGGGACGACCGGGACGGCGACTGCCAGGACAGCCGGGCCGAGGCGTTGATTGCCACCTCCGCCACCCGGGTGCGGTTTGCTGACGAACGCCGTTGCCGGGTGGTCACCGGCCGCTGGATTTCACCGTTCACCGGTAATGTGCTGCAGAACGCGGGTGACGTGGATATCGATCACGTGGTGCCGCTGGCCTGGGCCTGGGAGCGGGGTGCCAGTGACTGGTCCCGGGATCGCCGTGAAGCCTTTGCCAATGATCCGGTGAACCTGATGCCGGTGGAGGCCAGCCTCAATCGCAGCAAGGGCGCCCGGGGCCCGGACCAGTGGGTGCCACCTGCGGGCCGCTGCCAGTACGTGGCCAGGTTCCTGCGGATCGTAAAGGTTTACAAGCTTGCGCCGTCCAGCCGCGAAATGGATAACCTGCGTCGTCAGGTTGCGCAGTGTGGAATCCGGGCCTCACGCTGAGGCCCGATTCGAAAGAGTCCTATCCTTCCTCAATACAGATCTCGCGCCGTGCCACTGCCATGCCGGTGCGATACAGCAGTACCGCGATCAGCAGCGACAGCAACCCAAGCAGAACCATGGCCAGGCCGCGGAAGAATGGCAGCTGCAGCTGCGCATACATCAGCAGTGTGGCGATGGTGATAGCGGCCATAGGGAACGAATAGGCCCACCAGGACAGGAAGAATTCCAGCTTCAGGAACCGTTGTACCTGGGTCAGCAGCATCAGCGTCAGGAAGGCCGCGGTGTAGTAGAGAATCCTTGCGAAGCTGTCCAGGGCCCCGGTGAGCTGGACCCAGGAAATGAAACCCACCGCCGGCGGTGCGATCAGGATAAACAGTGTTGGCAGCAGCTTTCCGGGCAGCGGGTTATGGAAAAACATCCGATAGAAGATGATGGTCAGTAACACCAGCCAGAACACCAGGCCGATACTGAAGAAGAACCAGGAGATCTCCGGCGAGGCGTGGTGCACCCCGGCAATCGGCACCAGGATGTTACCCACAATGGGAATGAACCACGCCGGGTTCATATGGTTGATTTCAAAGTGGGTGTGGTGAATCCAGGCCGACAGCACGTAGAGCGTGAATGCCAGGTGCAGGGCCGTGCCCAGGGCCCATATCACCAGCGATATCCCTTCACTGTAGGGGAGCAGTGCAATGCTGACCAGGATCAGCCCGATGGAAATGGTGGGAAAGAAGTTCAGCTTGATGGGGTGCCCGAACTCGCCCTTGACCTGGGGCCAGTACCGGAGGGCCTTGGCCAGGTAAGCCAGGCTCAGCAGGGCGAAAATCCCGATGGTGACGACCAGCAGTGCAGGGCTGATTCCCCAGGGCAGTTCCAGGATGGTTTCGGCCCGGTGCCAGGCGATGGTGAAACCACTGAGGCCCATCACCATGGCAAACCACGAGATGGGAAAGTTCTGTAACCTGGATGGGTGCACCTGTTCCATACGACGCTTACCTCTGTTCGAAATGTTTACCTTCCTCAAAGATAGCCGCTCTGGTACGGGCACACAGTGACAAAGTCACCTTGCCAGCCTGGATGTTGGCCAAAAGTTCATCAATGGCTGAGAAAATCAATTATCCGGGTTGCCTCCATCCAATCCACCGCTATATCGTATCCGTACCGATAACAACAGCCCGTAATAACATTCACCCTCAGAGCACAAGAATAAAGGAGAAAAGCCATGCACGGCTTGATGATGAATCGCCCCCTGCTCATTTCCCAGATCCTGGAGTTTGCTGCCGGTAACTACCCGGACCAGGAAATTGTTTCCCGTACCACCGAGGGAGGCATCCATCGCTACACCTATCCGGAGATGGCCCAGCGCACCCGCCAGCTGGCCAACGCCCTCAAAAAGCTGGGTGCCAGCGAGGAAGACCGGATTGGCACCATCGCCTGGAACAACTACCGGCACCTGGAGGTGTATTACGCCAGCTCCGGTATGGGCGCCATTTGCCACACCATGAACCCGCGCCTGCCGGCAGACCAGCTGATCTACATCGTCAACCACGCGAAAGACAAGTTCATCTTCGTGGACCTGACCTTCCTGCCGCTGCTGGAAAAGCTCTACGAGCACTTCCCGGATGTGGAGGGCTTTGTGGTGATGACCGATGAAGCCAACATGCCGGAAACCAGCCTGCCGCGGGTTTACTGCTACGAGACCCTGATCAAGGGCGAGTCCGATCAGTTCGAGTGGCCGGAGTTTGACGAGAACACCGCCTCGTCCCTGTGCTACACCTCCGGCACCACAGGCAACCCCAAAGGCGTACTCTACAGCCATCGCTCCAACGTGCTCCACGCCCTTTTTGTGCTGAGCATTTCCGGGGTGCCCATCGACGAGAACTCCACCATCCTGCCGGTGGTACCGATGTTCCACGTCAACGCCTGGGGCACACCCTACTTTGGCCTGATCGCCGGCGTGAAGCTGGTGTTCCCGGGGCCGGCACTGGACGGTGAGAACCTGTCCAACCTGATCGAGGACGAGAAGGTCACTGACGCCTGGGGCGTACCCACCGTATGGCTGGGGCTGCTGGCCCACAAGCGCCAGAAGGGCGAGACCTTCAGCACCCTTAAACGCACCCTGATCGGTGGTTCGGCCCTGCCCAAGGCCATGATCCAGGAGTTCAAGGAGAAGCATAACGTCGAGGCTATCCAGGGCTGGGGCATGACCGAGATGAGTCCGCTGGGCACCGTGGCCACGCCGCGGCCGAGCCAGCGTGGTGGCGACTGGGAGAAGGAACTGAAACTCCGTGGTACCCAGGGCCGTCTGATGTTCGGTGTGGAAATGAAGATTGTTGACGCCGAAGGCAACGACCTGCCCCATGACGGCGAGTCCCAGGGTGAGCTGCTGGTTCGCGGTAACGCCGTGATCAGTGGTTACTACGAAAACGAGGAAGCCACGAAGAAGGCCATCGATGCGGACGGCTGGTTCCATACCGGCGACGTGTCGGTTATCTCGCCGGATGGCTTTATGGAAATCGTGGATCGGGTGAAAGATGTGATCAAGTCCGGTGGCGAGTGGATCAGCTCCATCGACCTGGAAAACGAAGCCATCGCCCATCCCAAGCTGGCAGAGGCGGCTGTGATCGGTATCCGCCACGAGAAGTGGCAGGAGCGCCCGCTGCTGGTGGCAGTGAAAGAACCCGACGCGGAAGTCACCAAGGAAGAGGTGCTCCAGTTCCTCGAGGAACGGGTGGCCAAGTGGTGGTTGCCGGACGACGTGGTGTTCGTGGACGAACTGCCCCACGGTGCCACCGGCAAGCTGCAGAAGGCCAAGCTGCGGGAGAACTTCAAGGACTATAAACTGCCCACCGAGTAAGGCGGGATGGCGGGGCCCGAGGTCTCGCCAGGGCCTTGAACACAAAAAGAGCCCTCGGGTCACCCCGGCGGCTCTTTTTTGTTGGCGGTGAACGCCGGCTTACTTCAGTTCAAAGCCCCGCTTGACCAGGAATTCCCGCATGTGTGGGCGCAGCTTGGCATTGAACAACGGGCTCAGTTGCTCGGACCAGTTGGTGTCCTTGGTGCCGCCGGTGCGTGCGCCATAGTAGGTGCGCATCACATCATCGAAACCGTCCACCGAGGCGGCGTCTTCACGGTATTCGTCTTCCATCAGGATACTTTCCACCGGCAGCCGGGGTTTCACCTCCGGGTCCTGGTCCGGGTAGCCCAGGCACAGACCGAACACCGGGTAGACGTGCTCAGGCAGTTTCAGCAGATCGCTGATTTCGGCGGGGTTGTTACGGATGCCGCCAATGTAGCAGATGCCCAGGCCTTCGGATTCTGCGGCCACTACGACATTCTGGGCCATCAGGGCGGTATCCACACTGGCCACTAGGAACTGCTCGGTCATGCCGCGGATGACCTCGGCGCCGGCCCGCTCGGCGGAGTCCGTGGGGCGCTTCATATCGGCGCAGAACACCAGGAAGTGGGAACAGGTTTCCACGTATTTCTGGCCGCCGGCCAGCTCGGCAATCTTCGCCCGCTTCTCCGGACTGGTCACGTGGATGATGGAATAGGCCTGCACGTGGTTGGACGTGGCTGCACTCTGACCGGCACGGATCAGCTCCAGGAACGTCTCCTGCGGAATCTTCTGCTCGGTGAACTTGCGGATCGAGCGGTGTGATTTCAGTAAATCGATAACCTCGTTCATGGTATCTCTCTGGTTTCAGATCGTGAGTGTACGGGTGTACGTCCTGTCACCGAAAAGAGAGCATTCTACACAATTTTCCCGGTCAGGATTCCGGGAACGCGGTCCAGCCCTCCAGCCAACTGCCGGGGTTCTTCGGGTTGATGGCGCCAGAGAAGGTGGCCGACTCATCGAAGAACTCGCTCTTGGGCGGTGCAGTGGCGGGCATGTCCCGGCTGGGAATACGGGGCCGGAAGTCCGGTGCGGTCAGGTGCCGAGCCGCCGGATGCAGGGCGCTGCTGATGCTGAGGTGGTTGCGGTTCTCCGGGCTCCTGAGCCAGGCCTCTTCGTCAAAGCCGTAATCATCGTCGTCTGCTCCCTGTTCCGCTTGACGGCTGCCCATAGTGCCGGTGGTGGCAATGATGTTATCGCTGAAAACGAGCTGTTTTCCGGCGGCAAGGGCGCGGACTTCATCCCGGGTGTCCACGGCTTCCATGGCATAGCTGTCGATGATCATGTTGTGGAAGTGGCCGCCGGTGCCTTCCCGCAGCACCATGCCGCGATGGGCTTTCGCACCATGTCCGGTACCGGCAAGGGTGACGTTGTAGAATACCGGTTCTGAACGGGGCGTGGTCTCGTGCTGGTCGCCGTTATTGTCCCCTTCAAAGGCGTTGTCGCCCACATCGGCGTGCTGCTGGATAACCGCGAACTGCACCCGGCCCCGCCAGCCCCAGTCCCAGTCAATGCTGTCGTCTGCAGCGCCGGACACCAGGATGTGCTTCAGGTCCACGGTGCCGCCAAACATCTCGATACCGTCATCCAGCGCACGGTGAACCTGCACATGGCGCACGATGGTATTGCTGCCGCAGCCACCCAGGGTCAGGCCGTTGAGTTCATTGTTCTGGTAGACCTCGAAGCCTGCGAACTCGATGCGGGTGTATTCCACCACCCCGCAGCTATCGGTTGCGTCGGGACCACCGAAACTTCCCCGCTGATCGCTGGCGGGTATACCCTCGATCTGGGCGGAGGGCTGGTTGACCGGGGCATTACCCAGCAGAACCACGCCGCCCCAGTCACCGCGGCTACGTGCACCTTCTGGCCGGGCACTGGTGAACACCACTGGCTGGCCTGGCCGGCCCCGGGAAAACAGCTGGCTGTCCCGGGTTACGATCAGCGCGGAGCCGTTTTCACCCAGGATGGTGGCGCCGGCTTCGATGGTCAGGGTGGTGTTATCCACGAACACTATGTCTTCGAGTACGTAGGTCTTGCCGCCTTCCCAGGTGGCCGGGGCGGTGATGTTTTCGCTGATCCGGATGGTTTGTGGTTCCAGTGCGGTAAACCCGACCGATACCGCAGCACCAGCAGCCACCAGCGGCGCCAGCCATATCAGGTGACGGCGTTTGCGTGGTGTTGACTTGACCGCCTCCGGTATGTACTGCGGGCCGGTATTGGCCATCAGGGGCATCCCGGAGTCCTGGTCGCGGATGGATCCGACCAGTTTACGGACTTTCTCGGAGCCGGAGGCCTCCGCCCGGCGCAGCACGTCGGCGCGATAGTTGGGTTCCCGCAACAGGTTGTTCAGGTGAACAAACTGAATGTCGGCGCACTCGCCCCGGTCCACCAGGCGTTTGAGTTGCCAGAGTTGTTCAACAAGCAGGGAAGCGTTGGCGGACATTACTGCATCTCCGGAGAAATAAATGTGGCCGCATTTATAACTCCGGGCGATTACAGCTTGATGACAAGCCCGGACGACCGCCTTCCGTAATTATCCGTTTTTATAATGACTTGCGAAGGTTTACCAGCACCGGGGTGCCGTCCGCCGGGTCCTGCAGGATGTCGCAGTGGACCCCATACAGGTGGTGGATCAGGGCCGGGTCGAGGATGTCAGAGGGCGCACCCCGGGCCAGGATTTGACCATCGGCCATGGCCACCAGGTGATCGGCGTAGCGACAGGCGCTCACCAGGTCGTGGACCACCATGGCAATGGTCTTGCCCTGGCCGGCGAGTTGGCGGATCAGTTCGAAAACTTCGATCTGGTGGCCCAGGTCCAGGGCCGAGGTGGGTTCGTCCAGCAACAGCAACGGTGTTTGCTGGGCGATACTCATGGCAATCCAGGCTCGCTGGCGTTGCCCGCCGGAGAGGGTATCCAGCGGACGGTCGGCCAGGTCGTCCAGATCTGCTGCAGCCAGTGCCTGGTCAAGGATCGCCTGGTCCTGTTCCGTCCATCGCCTGAGAAAGCCCTGGTGGGGCTGGCGGCCGAAGCGGATCAGGTCAGTAACAGTGAGGCCCTCCGGCGCGGTGTTGTCCTGGGGTAACAGGGCCAGTTGGCGCGCCACCTCCCGGCTGGGCAGGGTGTGGATATCCCTGCCATCCAGCAGCACCGCACCCCCGGCGGGAGCGTGCACCCGGGCGAGGCCGTTGAGCAGGGTGGACTTGCCGCAACCGTTGGGGCCGACGATGGCGGTGACCTTTCCCGGTGGCAGTTCCAGGTCCAGGGCATCGATCACCGGGTGGCGTCCGTGGGCAAGGGATAGCGCCTGTACTGCCAGGCCTGGCTGCTCGGAATGGTCGTTAGCCGGGAGGGCATGGGGCTGGCTCATGTCAGGCTCCGTGAGGACGGTTTTACAAGTATCAAGATCAGGTAGGGTGCGCCCACGATAGCGGTAATCAGGCCTACAGGCAGTTCCAGGGGCGCCAGCAGCAACCTGCCGGCCAGGTCAGCGGTGACCATGAAACCGGCACCGGCCAGGGCCGAGGCGGTCAGCGGCACCCTGCCGGGACGGGACAGGGCCCGGGCCAGCTCCGGTGCCAGCAGGGCTATCATACCCACCGGGCCGGCTACGGCCACTGCCAGCCCGGTGAGCAGCACCGCACAGGCCAGGCTCAGGGTGCGCACCCGCTTCAGTTGCGTGCCCAGGTTAATGGCTACCGGGTCAGAGAACTGTAGGGTATTCAGCGACGGGCCCAGCAACAGGGCCGCAATCCAGCCCGTTACCAGGCCAACAGCGAGCACAGATACCGCTGTCGCCGATCGGGCGTTCAGGCTACCCACGGTCCAGGGGAAGGCGGCGTTGGCCGCATCAATGGCCACCCGGCTGAGCATCACCTGGGTAGTGGCGCCCGCAATGGCGCCGATACCAAGACCGGCGATAATAAACCGATAACCCCGGGTGCCGTTGGCCCCCGCCAGGCCAAAGGCCAGTGCGGTAGCGGTTGCTGCCCCGCCAAGGGCCATGGCGGAAGGGGCGAGGCTGATACCGGTGCCCACCACGGAAGCAACGGCGAATGCAGTGGCGGCGTTATCAATGCCGATAATGCCGGGGGTGGCCAGCCGGTTGCGGGCCACGGTCTGCATCAGGCAGCCGGCCAGGGCAAACGCGGCGCCGGTCAGGGCACCGGCAAGCACCCGTGGCAGGCGCAGTTCCTGAACCACGAACCGGTGCATGGCGTTGCCTTGTCCGAGCAATGCATCCCACAGACCGTCCAGGGGAACGCTGACCGTTCCCAGCGCCAGGGCCATGGCCATGGCCAGTGAAAGAGTGGCGGCCAGGACCAGGTTGGCAGCAATGTTCCGGTGCTGTATCAGCAGTTCTGACATAACAGCCTCACAGGGTGGGTATGCGCCCGGAGCGCACGATGATCAGCAGTACCGGGGCGCCCAGCATGGCGGTAATGACCCCGAGGGGGAGCTCCGCCGGCGCACCGATGACCCGGGCCAGGGTATCGGCCACCAGGATCATGCCCGGGCCAATGGGCAGGCACAGCCTCAGGGTTTTGCGAATATCCGGCCCGGCCAAGGCGCGGGCAATGAACGGTACCACCAGCCCGGCAAAGACCAGCGGTCCTGCCAGGGCGGTGGCCCCTCCCACCAGTAATGCCACTGAAACGACGACCAGCGCGCGGATCCGCCCGGGGCGGTGCCCCAGCCCCATGGCGGCACGCTCGCCCAGTGACAGGGCCGCCAGCGGCGATGCCACGATCACGACGAGAACACCCGCTAGCGCCATGGACGGCAGAACGGCAACCAGGTCGGCTAACGAGGTGCCGGCGATACTGCCGGTAATCCAGAAGCGGATTTCGTCGGCGGCCCGCTGGTCGGCCAGCATCATCACTGAGGTCAGTGATAACAGCAGGCCGGTTACCGTGGCCCCGGCCAGCACCAGGCGCACCGGGTCAGCTGCCAGCCCGCGGGACCGGGTAGCCAGCATCACCAGGGAGCACCCGGCCAGGGCGCCGGCCTGGGCAACAAGGGTGGTCATGGTGGCGGAACTGGCCCCTAGCAAAATGGCGAGGGTGACCGCAAAGGCGCTTCCGCCACTGACCCCAAGCAGCCCTGGCTCAGCCAGCGGATTCCGGGTCAGGGCCTGTAGCAGGGCGCCGGCCACTGCCAGGGCCAGGCCGGTTGCCATCGCCGTGGCCATCCTGGGCAGTCGGAGTTCCATGACCACGAAGCGGGCTTCGTCACCGCCGCTCCCCGTGAGTACCTGCCAGGCTTCCAGCGGGCCAACTGGGCCGGCGCCCCACAACAGGCTGGCCATTGCCGCGGCAAGAGCGAAAAAAACCGCCACAGGCAGTGGCGGCACAAGGGCACGGGATTCAGGCGTGCGCTGACAGGCGTAATCGGTCATCAGGGTTGCTGCGACAGCGCGTTCTCTATGTCATCAAGAATGGCCAGGGCGGCCAGCGGGCCGGACGCACTGGTCCATAGGTGGCCGTCCACCGGTACCACCCGGTCATCGCTGTGGGCCTTCAGGCGCTTGAAGGCGGGTGACTGGCGGGCGGCGTCCAGGGCTTCGCGACCGTCGTCATTAATGGTGGCCAGGAAGATCCACTCCTGGTCCATGAGCGACAGGTTTTCCTGGCTCAGGGGCTGGCTGTGGGGGCGACCTTCCTTGACGATATCACCATCCTCGACCTCGAACCCTGCCGAGGCCAGCACGGTGGCGGAGAAGAGGTTTTCTGACATCACCAGCGGACCCTGGGGCATCCAGCGGACCAGGGCGGTATCGCGCTGTTGCTCCGGTATGCTGCCGGTCACCTTTTTGCGGACTTCTTTCGCACGTTGCCCAACCCGGGCAATGACGTCGTTAGCCTGGCCCTCCCGGCCAAGGGCTCGGGCGAAGCCGGCCAATTCCTGCTTCCAGGTGTCCTGCCGGAACATTGGCACATCCAGCACGATGGTGGGTGCCATCTGCGACAGCAGTTCGTACTGGTCCCTGCTGGTCTGTCGGGTGGCCAGGATCAGGTCCGGCTGCAAGGCCAGGACGGCTTCCAGGTTGGTCTCCCCCGGTGCACCCACGATTGCGATATCGCCGGCCGCTTCCCGGATATAGCCCGCCACATGCTGGCCGCCCCGGGTAATGATGGCACCCACGGGCTGCACGCCAACGGCAATGGCCGAGTCCAGCGCGCCTTCGTAGAGGGTTACCACGCGCTCCGGCTGGCCTTCAACAATGACGTCTCCGTAGAGGGTTTCGATGGTGCGGGTCTCGGCCAGGGCGTTCTGGCTGATCGCCAGCATGGCCAGGCCAGCCGCCAGCCCCTGACGGACGCGATGAATAAGGGATGTCTGCATGGTTTCTCCGTAGTGGCCACGACGGGTGGCCTGCGATGCGCTCAAGAGTATATAGCAAGCAACTCTTTTAATGATAATGATTCACATTAAATATTGAAAGGTGCTAGATTGGCACGACCTGTTGCACAAAATGGAACGATTGCGAAATGTACGACCTCAGGGAACTGGAGGCTTTCGCCTCTGTTGTCCGCACCGGCAGCCTGACCGCCAGTTGTCGGGAGCTTGACCTGCCCAAGTCGACGCTCAGTCGCCGCATCCGCCAGCTCGAGGAAGCGGTCGGTCAGCCGCTGCTGCTTCGCCAGTCCCGGCGAATCTACCCCAATGACGCCGGCCGGCTGTTCTACCGGTACAGCCACGAGATCCTGGCACTGGTATCCCAGGGGCATGAGGCGCTGGACGAGCTGAGGGAAGGGGTGACCGGCGTGCTGGAGCTACGCTGCCATGAAGCCTTCGTGCGGGGATGGTTCGCCGGGGTTGTGGACAGGTTTATGGGAGAGCATGAGGGCCTGGAGGTCAGTATCCGGACCCAGCAGCAACCACCGGAGGCGATGACGGACGCTGTGTGTGTCTGGCTGGGTTCGGTACCGGAAGGTAATTTCCGCTGTGACGTGCTCGGGCACCTGACGCAGGGTGTCTATGGGAGTCCGTCTTACTTCACCAGCCGGGGTTGCCCTCAATCGCCGTCCGAGCTGGACCAGCACACCTGGATTGATATGTTGGGGGGCGATGAGCAGGGCGTCGAGTTGAATCATCCGGTCAATGGTCCCTGGACAATACGTTGCCGGACAGGTCGGTTCAGCGTGGACCAGTATTGTGTGCAGGGCGATGCCATTGCTGCAGGCAGAGGCGTCGGGCTGATGCCCCACTGGCTTGCGGATCGTCGGCTGGACGCGCACCCGCGTCAGTTCGAACTGTGCATGCCCGAATGGCATGGGCCGGTCCTGCCGGTATCATTGCTTTACCCCCACGGCATCCTGCCCCGCCGTAGCCGGATGTTTATCCAGCACCTGAGGGCGTCGGTTCCACCGGAATGGCGCCTGGCCAGCGGAACCTCCCGGATCGTTCCGGAATCCGGAACATATCATTCCGCGCAATAAATATTGCCTTTGTGTTAATGTCCGTCGCAAATGATATTTATTCGCATTAAATGCGAGTTTTTTGCTGCACTCTTGAACACAAAGGAGAATTACATGCGTCGTCCCGTGACCCTCCTGGCGTCCTCAGTTGCCCTGGCAACCTGGGGTTCGCCGTTGCTGGCCCAGTCCTCACCCCTGGAACTTGGGGAAATCGTTGTTACTGCTTCTGGCTTTGAGCAGAACATTTCCGACGCGCCGGCCAGTATTTCGGTGATTCCCGGAGAGGAACTGCGTAAGCGGTCCTATTCGGATATCACCGATGCGGTAAAGAACATTCCAGGTGTTTTCGTGAACGGTGGCGGCAATGCGCAGGATATAACCATCCGGGGCATGACCGAGGGCTACACACTCTACCTGGTGGACGGTCGCCCGGTTTCTGCAGGCCGCAACATCAACACCAATGGCCAGGACGGGGGGAAGCAGATCGCGTTGCCACCGGTATCCGCTATCGAGCGCATTGAGGTGATTCGTGGCCCCATGTCGTCCCTCTACGGATCAGAGGCCATGGGCGGTGTCATCAACATCATCACCAAAAAGGCGACGGACGATTGGAGTGGGTCTATCACTACCGAATACACCAAGTCCCTGAATGATATAAACGAGGATGCCCGGCAGGTCAGCCTGTACAGCAGCGGCGGATTGATTCCGGGATTGCTCGGACTCCAGGTGAATGGCTCCTGGCAGGGAACCGATGAAAGTCACTACATCGGTGGTGACGACAACGCAGAAAGTACGCCGGACAGCGACCGGCGCCAGGGCGGCGCCACGCTGATTTTCACGCCGGATGACAACAACGAAATCGAGCTGGGCTATAACCGGGCGGAACTGGAGTTCACCCATAACCCGGGCGTGAGTATCGCAGAGGCGGATAGCAGCGGTAACCCCAACGAGGCCAGTACCTATGAATACCAGAAGGAGGTGTATGTGCTGGGTCACCGTGGAACCTACGGTAACCTGACCCTGGACAGTTACCTGCAGAGGGATGAGTCCGAGCGTGTGCAGGATCTGGAGAAAAAGGAGGAAATCACCACGCTCAACAGCCAGGGTACCTGGCTGATGGGCCGCCACATCGTCACCTTTGGCGGCCAGTACAAATACGAAGACCTGACCGATGAAACCAACGGTCTGCTGGGAACGGGTATTCCAACCGCCACCCGCAGCGTTGACCGCTGGATTGCCGCCCTGTTCGCCGAGGTGGAGTGGGGTGTGCTGGATGACCTGAGCATTACCACCGGCGTTCGCTATAACGACGACGAGCTCTTTGGTGGGCACTGGACGCCCCGGGTCTACGCGAACTATCGGCTGACACCGGAGTGGACCTTCAAGGGCGGCGTTTCCACAGGCTACAAGCAGCCCAGCCTGCCGGAGGCTACGGAAGGCTTTGGGCGGGGCACCGGGGGCGGTGGTTCACCTGCGCCGCACCCCCGGGCACTGATTATTGGCAACGAGGACCTGGAGCCGGAAACCAGCGTCAGCTATGAAGCCGGCTTTGTGTTTAACAGCCTGGCGACTGACCTTGATGCCAGCGCCATGGTGTTCTACACCGAGTTCGACGACAAGATCGCAGAGGACCGTTTCTGTAACCCGGGCGGTGATCGTGACGATCCGTCCACTTGGCAGTGCCCCTACCAGGGCAACAACTATCTTTTCCTGAGCACCCGGGACAACATCGACAAAGCGTCCATGCAGGGGGTCGAACTGTCCCTTGACTACGGCATTACGCCAACCCTGACGTTCAGTTCCAGCTATACCTACACAGACTCAGAGCAGAAGTCGGGTGACTTCGAGGGTGAGCCCCTTAACAAGATTCCCAAACACATGGCGAACGCCGGACTGGACTGGCAGACGACCGAGCGCCTGAACCTCTGGCTGGACGGGAACTACCGGGGCGAAACTTCGGATTACCTGAGCCGGACCAGCATGGCCGACGGCACCCCCGACTACACCTTCGTCGATGTGGGCATGGTCTACGCCCTTAACGACAGCGCCCGGGTAAAGGCTGGCCTGTACAACGTGGCGGACAAGGAAGTGACCAATGACACCTATGGCGTCGTACTGGACGGGCGGCGTATTAATGTCGGCCTGACCGTCGACTTCTGACTGGAAAATATGGATTGGAGAGCATGGATATGACCATCAAATCATTTGTTGCGGCTGCCCTGGGCACCGCCTTTCTCACGGGCTGCGCCTCGTTGAGCCAGGAACCCGTCGGGCCGGATGTGATCAGCTTTGACCACGGCGCCACCGATACCCTGGTGGCCCTGGGGTTCGACGAAAAAATCGTGGCGATTCCGCAAACCGGGTTGCCCGAGTACCTGAGCGGGCTTTCGGCCGGTCGACCGGATGCGGGTAACCTCAAAACCCCGGACCTGGCTGTGGTACGTGAGTTGGCTCCGGATATGGTATTGGTCACTGGCCGCCAGGCGGAGAGCCTGGAGGAGTTGCAGGCCATCACCCAGGTACAGGATGTTTCCCTGCTGGGGGATGACTACCGCGAAGCAGTTCAGATCCGGGTGCTTGGGCTGGCGACCCTTTATGGCCAACTGGATGAAGCCGGTGAGAAGCTGGATCAGTTGTGGCGGTTCGTGGAAGAACAGCGGGATGGGCTGGCCGGTAGTGACCCCGTCGCTGTTGTAACCCACAACCAGGGCAAGTTCTCCCTGCGGGACGAGCCGGTGGTGTTCCAGTTGCTGAACCTGGAAGCGCCCCGGGTTCCCGAAGGCGTGGAGAGTGTGACCCGGGGTACGCGGGTATTCACACCGGTCACGCCGGCAAACCTTGCAACCATGGCGCCGTCTCATCTGTTCGTGGTCGACCGCAGTGCGGCTATTGGGGACGAGCCGCTGGACGTCGACCAGCTGCGCCGTGACCTGGACGCTGCTGGTGGCGGGACGATCGACGTGACCGTGCTGTCACCGGAGCTGTGGTACCTCTCCGGTGGCGGGCTGCAGAGTGTGCGATTGCAGGTGGAGGAAGTCGTCGACGCGCTCCGATAGCCGCTGTGACTGGCCGGGACCGTAACGCCCGGTCAGTCAGTTTGTTCTCCCGGTATTACATGGTCCTGGCAAACAGCCGGAACGGCATGGCCTTTAGCAGGTAGCTCAACGGTGTCCATGGCCACCAGGGCACGTACGCCCGGCGCTTCTCACTGTCGATGGCCTTGACCAGTGCCCGCACACCAGTCTCCAGGTCCACCCGGAAGGGGGCGTTCTTCACGTCCCGGTTGATATCGGTAAGGATGTAACCGGGCAGTATGTTGGTGACATTGATGGGCGTGCCCAGGGTGTCCAGTTGCAGTCCCTCTGCCAGGGACGCCACGGCAGCCTTGGTGGCCGCATAGACATTGAACGGTCCACGGAAACCCCGCACGCCACTGACCGACGACATCAGCACCAGGTGCCCACTGTTCTGTTCACGGAAGATTTCCATGGCCGCTTCGCACTGAGCGATGGCGGCAACAAAGTTGGTCTCCGCCGCCTGCCGGTTAGAGGCGAAATCACCATGGCCGATGGCGGCCTTGCTGCCCATACCCGCGTTCACGATTACCCGGTCCAGGGTGCCCAGCTCATCCCGGAATTCCCGGAATACGTCAAATACCCGGTCGTAATCGCAGACATCCAGTGGGCGCACGGTTACCTGTATGCCCGGGTGCTTTTCCAGTAACTCGGCCTGCAACTGCTCCAGCCTGTCTGTCCGGCGGGCGCACAGGGCCAGGTTGCAGCCCTGTGCCGCCCAGGCCCTCGCCATGCCCTCACCCAGGCCGGTGCTGGCGCCGGTAATCAGAATGTTCTTGCGCATTGAAACCTTCCTTTATCAAAGACCTGTCACGTGAATGACATGCAGCTTGCGTAGTCTTGCCACTCGGCGTCAATGTTCCAACGCCGGAACGGGATTATGGCCATTGGAGGGTGTGTTGTGTTTTCTCCAGCCTGGTTTTCAGTGAGACAAGAGTCATGGCCCCAATCCAGCCGCCGCCTACGAACCATGTTCGCTACGCTACCATTCTTCTGGGTGTCCTGATTGTCGGCTTTATCTGGTCGTCGTTCCTTTATCAGGTGCTCAGTCTTCGCCAGGACCCTGCCTACATTGAGCTGACTACCCGTGATATACCGGGAATCGTTGCACCGTTGCAGGCGTTGCAGTTCCGTCAGCTGATTCTCAATTTGCTTATGACCCTGCTGGTCACCGCCATCACCTTCTGGCTCAAGCGATCCCTGAGCAGTCAACAGGCGGCGTTCCAGGCCCTGCAGGCCTCCCAGAAAGCCAATGCGGAACTGATCGAACGGCTGGAAACCGAGCATGCCCGCAGCAGCCGGGCAGCGGCCATCGACCACCTCAGCGGCCTGCTTAACCGGCGCCAGTTTATCGATCTGGCGAACAGCCTGCTGACGGAGCAACGGCGTCAACGGAGGCTGAGTGCACTGATCTTTATCGACCTGGACCGTTTCAAGGCTATCAACGACTCACTGGGTCACCAGGTCGGGGACCAGTTGCTGCAGGCCGTGGCCGGCAGGATACAGCGGTCACTGGGCAAGGAAGACCTGGCCGCCCGGTTCGGCGGCGACGAGTTCGTGGTCATGCTGGCGGGGGATCAGACGGAGGGTTCCATAGAAAGCTGGGTCGTCGGCCTCAGCCAGAAGCTGTCCTCCACCTACGAGCTGGATGGCGTGGAGATCAACAACAGTCCCAGTATTGGTATCGCAATCTGTCCGAGGGATGGCCAGTCCCTGGAAGACCTGATCCAGGGCGCTGACGCAGCCATGTATTCGGCCAAGCAGGCCGGACGGGGCCAATACCGTTTCTTTGATCAGTCCCTGAACCGCAAGGACGTGGAAAGCTTTCTGTTGGAGCAGTCCTTTGCTGACGGACTCGGCAACCGGGAGTTCGTTCTCCACTACCAGCCCCAGGTGGACCTGGAAACCATGCGGGTGACCAGCGTGGAAGCCCTGGTCCGGTGGCAGCACCCGGAGTTTGGCCTGCTGTATCCGGACCGGTTTATTGGCCTGGCGGAAAGCAGCGGGTTTGTGATACCGCTGGGGCTGGAGGTGATTCGCCTGGCTTGCGAACAAGTGGGCCAGTGGCGGAAAGCAGGCCTGGAGCCGGTGCCAGTGGCTGTGAATGTATCGCCCCATCAGCTGGCCGGCCGGAATTCCCGGGGCAGGTCGCGGAGATCCTGGAAGCCTGCCAGGTCTCGCCCGGTATGCTGGAGATGGAAATCACCGAAACCGCCATGCTGGACAAACAAGCGGTCGTCCATCTGCACGAGCTCAGCAAGGCCGGTATTCGCCTGGCGCTGGACGATTTCGGTACCGGATACGCGGGGTTTGCCCACCTGGAAGCCGTACCGGTGGACAAGCTGAAGATTGACCGCAGCCTGATCTCCACGATCTGCAACAGCCACGACGACAGCCCGATCGTGTCATCCACCATTATCCTGGCCAAGCGCATGGCGCTGAAAGTGGTGGCGGAGGGTGTGGAGACGCGGGACCAGGTGGTGCATCTCAAGGTTGCGGGATGCGACATGGTACAGGGTTACCACCTTGGTCGCCCCATGCCTGCGGAAGATCTGCCGGGGTTCCTTGAACATTTCCACCGGCTGGAGTCGGTTGCCTGAGCGGCGCGGGTCTCGGGTTCTTCTAATCGCCATATCAGGGTTTTGACAGAGACCAGTAATCAACGCATGGTTAACGGATCCCGGAATCTGCAGGAGTCAGGCCATGTCCCAGGAACGCATTCCCTTTGATGAACTGGTGTCCTTGCTGACCCAGGTCTTTCGCCGACACGGCACCTCTGAAACCGCTGCCGATGTGCTTGCCCGAAATTGCGCCAGCGCCCAGCGGGACGGCTCAGACAGCCACGGTGTTTTCCGGATGCCGGGCTATCTGTCGACACTGGCTAGCGGTTGGGTGGATGGCCATGCACAGCCGGTTGTCGAGGATTGTGCGCCGGGGTTTGTCGCGGTGGACGCTGGCAATGGCTTTGCCCAGCCCGCCCTTGAGGCGGGACGGGAGCTGTTGCTGGAAAAGGTGCGGCAAAACGGCATCGCGCTGATGGCGATCCGTAACTCCCACCATTTTGCGGCGCTCTGGCCCGACGTGGAACCCTTCGCCCGGCAGGGCCTGGTGGCGCTGGCACTGGTCAACAGCATGGCCTGTGTGGTGCCTGCCGGTGGCCGCAAGCCGTTGTTCGGCACCAACCCCATCAGCTTCGCCGCCCCCCGCACCGGCCATGACCCGCTGGTGTTCGACCTGGCTACCAGTGCCATTGCCCACGGCGATGTGCAGATTGCGGCGAAGGAGGGTAAGACCCTGCCTGAAGGCTACGGGGTGGACGCCGACGGTCAGCCTACCTGCGACCCCGAAAAGATCCTTGATGGGGGCGCCCTGCTACCGTTCGGTGGCTACAAGGGTTCAGCCCTGTCCATGATGGTGGAACTGATGGCAGCCGCGCTCACCGGGGGCAACTTTTCCTTCGAGTTCGACTGGTCTGGTCACCCTGGTGCCAAAACCCCCTGGACAGGGGAGTTGCTGATCGTTATTGATCCGGCCCGTGGTGCAGGCAGCAACTTTGCCGACAGGACGGAGACCCTGGTACAGGCAATGGTAGGTGCGGGTCAGACGCGCCAGCCCGGAGACCGGCGTTACCGGCAGCGGGCCGAGTCACAACGACTGGGTGTGGCCATCACCGCTGCTGACCTGGCGTACCTGAAAGGGTTGCTCGACTGAGGAGGAGGCTCCTCAGTCATTGTCAGCGGAAGCCCGGGCTGCCTTGCGTTGCTCCACAAAATGGTGGATCTCACCAATAATGCCCCTGCGGAACACCAGCACCACCACCACGAAAATGGTCCCCAGTATCACCTGGACCCAGGAGCCGAAGGAGCCCAGCTCATGGGTGAGGGTAGCGACGGTGATGGCGCCAAGCACCGGTCCGAATACCGTGCCCATCCCGCCTACCAGGGTCATCAGAACCACCTCGCCGGAGGTCTGCCAATGGGCCGACGTCAGCGAGGCAAACTGGAACACCAGTGCCTTGGTGGAACCTGCCAGGCCTGCCATGGTGGCCGACAGCACGAAGGCCAGCAGCTTGAAGCGGTCCACGTCGTAGCCCAGGGAGAGGGCGCGGGACTCGTTCTCCCGGATGGCCTGCAGTACCTCACCGAAGGGCGAATGGATGGCCCGATAGATAATGCCGAAACCGACCAGGAAGATGGCGAACACCAGGTAATACATGGTTATCTCGTTCCCCAGGTCGATAAACCCGAGCAGCTCGCCCCGGGGAATGCCCTGCAGTCCGTTCTCGCCACCCGTGAAGGGCAGCTGCAGGCACAGGAAGTAGATGATCTGGGCGAGGGCCAGGGTGACCATGGCGAAGTAGATGCCCTGGCGGCGGATCGCCAGGAAGCCGAAAACGGTTCCGATCAGGAAGGCAAAGCCGGTACCGGCGAGAATACCCAGCAAGGGCGGGAATCCCCATACCTTCAGGGCATGACCGGCGATATAGGCAGCACCACCGAAGAAGGCCGCATGTCCGAACGACAGCAGCCCGGCATAGCCCAGCAGCAGGTTAAAGGCGCAGGCGAACAGGGCGAAGCACAGCAGGTCCATGACGAACACCGGGTAGGCCAGGAAGGGCGCAACCAGGCCCGCGACCAGCATGATGGCAAACAGGACTTTATTCATCATGGGGTTACTTCTCCTTGCCAAACAGACCGGCCGGGCGGAACAGCAGCACCAGCACCATCAGGAAGAAAATCACGGTATTGGCCGCCGGCGGGTAGAACACCTTGGTCAGGCCCTCCACCAGACCCA
Organism: Marinobacter sp. AN1; assembly: GCF_026013985.1. Taxonomy (NCBI): domain Bacteria; kingdom Pseudomonadati; phylum Pseudomonadota; class Gammaproteobacteria; order Pseudomonadales; family Marinobacteraceae; genus Marinobacter; species Marinobacter sp. AN1. The sequence continues at coordinate 507,732 of NZ_CP110342.1, forward strand.
GGGCCAGGCCGGAGAGTATGGCCCCCATAATCGAGCCCATACCGCCGATCACCACCACCGCGAACACCACGATGATCAGGTCAGCGCCCATCAGTGGGCTGACCGAGTAGATGGGTGCCGCCAGCACCCCTGCCAGCCCTGCCAGGGCGGCGCCAAAGCCAAACGTCAGCGTTACCATCAGCGGCACGTTGAGGCCGAAGGCCTGGGTCAGTTGCGGGTTTTCCACGCCCGCCCGCAAGCGTGAGCCGAGGCGGGTATGTTCAATCACATACCAGGTGGCAAAGCACACCACCAGGGAAAAGACGATGGCGAACATGCGGTAGGTGGGGAAGAACATGAACCCCAGGTTGAGCACGCCGCCCAGCACTTCCGGCTGGCCCGGATAGGGAGTGCCGGAAACATTGAAATAATTCGCGAAAAGCCCTTGCATAATCAGGGTGATACCAAAGGTCAGCAGCAGCCCGTAGATATGGTCAAGGTCGGCCAGGCGTTTGAGCATGGTGCGCTCGATGATAATGCCCAATAGGCCGACCACCAGGGGCGCCACGATCAGCGACCCCCAGAAGCCGATCTGCAGGCTGATGCCGAACCATTGTTCCAGGTAGGAATAACCGATCAGTGCGATGAACGCCCCCAGCATGTACATGGCGCCGTGGGCGAAGTTGATGATATTCAGCAGCCCGAATATCACCGCCAGGCCAAGGCTCAGCATGGCGTAGAACACACCTACGTTCAGCCCAAGCAGTGCCTGGGCCAGGATGACCTGCATCGACACGTCGGTTATCCCCTTTTCTTGTTATTGGCGAATGATGCGTAAGGTTATTTGTTAACCAGGCTGCACTTGGTGTCTTCCATGGAAATGTAGGCCTGGTCTGCCGGAATGCGGGAAACCACGTTCAGCAAGTCCCATTCGCTTTCGGACTCGTCCGGTGACTTCACCTCCACCAGGTACATGTCGTGCAGCATGGAGCCGTTGGGTGCAATCTTGCCGCCCTTCACGAAGAAGTCGTTCAGTTCCATCTCACCCAGTTTTGCCCGAACGGCGTCGCTGTCGTCGGAGCCAACCTCATCCACGGCTTTCAGGTAGTTGCTGACGGCGGAGTAGACCCCGGCCTGCACCATGGTGGGCATGGCGCCGTGGCGCTCGTAGAAGCGGTTAGACCATTCCAGGGCCTCTTCGTCCTGGTTCCATACGAAGGCGGTGGTGAACTGCAGGCCCTGGGCAATGTCCAGGCCCATGCTGTGCACGTCGGTGATAAACACCAGCATGCCGGCCAGCTTCTGCCCGCCCTGTACGATCTGGAACTGATTGGCCTGTTTGATGGCATTTACCGTGTCCTGGCCCGCGTTGGCCAGGCCAATCACCTGGGCGCCGGACGACTGTGCCTGTAACAGGTAGGACGAGAAGTCATTGGTGGACAACGGGTGCTGGATGCTCCCGACGACTTCCCCGCCCAGATTCTCCACCACGGCGCCGTGTTGTCCCGCAGGGAATGGCCGAAGGCATAGTCCGCGGTCAGGAAGAACCATTTCTCGCCGCCGTTCTTGACCATGGCGGTGGCTGTACCCACCGGCAGGGCGTGGGTGTCATAGACATAGTGGATGCCGTAGGGGGTGCACTGTTCCTCGGTGAGGGCAGTCGTGCCGGCGCCGGTGTTCAGGGTGATTACCTTGCGCTCGGCCGCCAGCCCCTGCACTGCCAGGGCGACGGAGGAGTTATCCAGTGCGGTGAGCATGTCCACGTTGTCTGCATCAATCCACTCGCGCGCCGTGCTCGCGGCAATATCCGCCTTGTTCTGGTGGTCTGCGGAGACGATCTCGATGGGTTTGCCCATGATGGAACCGCCGAAATCCTCGACAGCCATTTCCGCCGCGATGACCGCGCCGGGACCTTCCAGTGTCTTGTAGACACCGGACATGTCACTGAGGACGCCGATCTTCAGCACATCGTCGGACAGCTCCGCGCTGGCGGCCATGGGTAGTGAAACCGCAGCGGCAGCCGCTACGGTGGTGATACCTGTCTTCCAGTTCTTGAGCATGTTGTTTCCCCTTCTTGTTGTATTTGGTGGGGAGGTGTCCCGGGCGGGACACCGGTCCTCACCCTTGATCAGACACTCAGGTGCCTGTTCAACTGGTCCTGTTTGGCTTCCAGCTCCTCGGCGGCGATCTGCTCGACCACGCGACCGTGCTCGATGACGTAGTGGCGGTCCGCGAGGGGCGCGGCAAAGCGGAAATTCTGCTCCACCAGGATGATGGTAAAACCCTTGGCCCGCAGCTTGCGGATGACATCGTCCAGGGCCTTCAGGATGACCGGCGCCAGCCCCTCGGTGATCTCGTCCAGTAATAGCAGGGTGGCCCCGGTGCGCAGGATGCGGGCGATAGCCAGCATCTGCTGTTCGCCCCCGGAGAGCTTGGAGCCCTGGCTTTTACGACGTTCCTCCAGGTTGGGGAACATCTGGTAGATCTCGTCGACGGACAGGCCGCCCTCGGCAATCACCGGTGGCAGAACAAGGTTTTCGTCCACATTGAGGGAGGCGTAGATACCCCGCTCCTCGGGGCAGTAACCGAGTTTGCCGACCCGGGCAATCTGGTGGGTGGGCAGGTTGATCAGTTCAGTACCATTGACCCGGATGGACCCGGTGCGTTTGCCCACCAGCCCGAGAATGGCCTTGAGGGTGGTGCTGCGGCCGGAGCCGTTGCGTCCCAGCAAGGTAATGACTTCACCCTCGTGCACGGTCAGGTCCAGGCCGTGGAGGATGTGGGACTCGCCATACCAGGCGTGGAGGTTCTCGATCTTGAGCAGTTCGCGGGCGTTCTCAGGCGGCATCGGTGGTCCCCATATAGGCTTCCATCACGGCAGGGTTGGTGGAGACGGTGTCGTAATCCCCTTCGGCCAGCACCCGGCCCCGGTTGAGCACGGTGATACGGTCCGCCAGGGTAGAGACCACGTTGAGGTTGTGCTCGACCATCACGATGGTGCGGTCCTTGACCACCTCCCGGATCAGGTCGGTAACGGTGTGTACATCCTCTGCGCTCATGCCCTGGGTAGGCTCGTCCAGCAGCATTAGTCGGGGCTTCAGGGCGATGGTGGTGGCGATCTCCAGCGCCCGTTTACGTCCATAGGCCAGCTCCACGGCCTTGGTGTCGCCGAACGCACCCAGGTCCACCTGCTCCAGCAGGTGCTGGGCCTCCTCATTGAGCTGGTCAAGCACCCTGATAGAGCGCCAGAATTTATAGGAAATGCCCAGCTTGCGCTGGAGGGCGATGCGGACGTTCTCCCGGGCAGACAGGTGCGGGAACACTGCCGAGATCTGGAACGAGCGGATAAGGCCATGCTGGGCAATGTCCGCCGGGCGATGGTTGGTAATGTCATCGCCGTCGTAGAGGATCTTGCCCGAGGTCGGCTTGAGGAACTTGGTCAGCAGATTGAAGAACGTTGTCTTGCCCGCACCGTTGGGACCGATCAGGGCATGGATGTGCCCGGTCTGCACCTTGACATTGACGTCCTCGATCGCCTTGAAACCCCTGAAGTCCTTGGTCAGGCCCCGGGTTTCCAGAATCACGGATGAGGTAGGCTGGTTTTCGCTCACGGATCGTCACCCTGTCTCGCCCGCCGGTGTGACGACGGGTTCTTGTTATTATCTGGCCACTGCTTTGAATCACTGCAGTTTGTGACGGCCGGCCTTGAACCTGTTCTAGTAAAGATGGAACCTGACTGGGTTGTCAAGTTGATGACCTGAAGTTTTCATTCAGCGCAAAAGTGTCTTTTGAGGTGTCAGCGGGGCAGGAAGGTGCAGGGTGCGGGGGCCACCGCCAGGGGCTGGCCCTGGCGGCGGACGTGTTCCGGAAACTTACTTGTAGGCGCGATTGAGCTTCTTCATGCCGCCGATCCAGCGGTCATAGTTCTCCGCCTTGTTGCGGAAGTAGTTCAGTACCTGCGGGTGGGGCAGTACCAGGAAGGTCTCTTCCTCGATGGCCTTGAGGCAGGCATCGGCCACCGGCTCCGGCTCCAGCATGCCATCAATGCTGGCAACACCTTCCTCGTGGCCCTTGGTCATGGCTGACCGTACCGCCTGGGGACAGAGTACCGATACCTTGATGCCGTCATCGCCGTAGGTGAACGCCAGCCATTCGGCCAGTGCCACGGCCGCGTGCTTGGTGACCGCGTAGGGTGCGGATCCGACCTGGGAGAGCAGGCCGGCGGCGGAGGCGGTATTCAGGAAATAACCGAAACCACGCTGTTTCATCCTCGGTGCCAGATGGCGGGCGGCAAAGACGTGGGACATGACGTTTACATCCCAGATCTTCTGCCAGTCATCGTTGGAGGCTTCCGGGCCACCCGGTACCATGATGCCGGCGTTGGAGCAGAACAGGTCAATGGGGCCGTGCTCCGTTTCCACCTCATCGATCAGGGCCTTGATCTCCTCTTCCGAGGCGACGTTGACCTTCCGGGCCACGCCGTTGATCTCTGCCGCGGTGGCTTCCGCGCCCTGTTGGTCCAGGTCGGCACAGACGACAGTCTTTGCGCCGGCCTTCGCGAAACGAAGGGCGAGGGCCTTGCCAATGCCGCCGGCGGCGCCGGTGACGACCACGATGCGATTCTGAATATCCATAGTGCTCTCCTTTTATTGTGATAAGCGTTCTTGTCCGGGAGGTGCCCCGTGTTTATTGACTGCACGCCGTTATGAACAGCGGTCGATGTTACCACCTGCCTGCTGGAATCGTCCCGTTCTGTGTTTACCTGGAGAGCCTGGTTGTCAGAACTTGACTCGATTTTGGGGCTTTGCAGAAAACGATGATGGAGGCGATGAGTGGGTTGCCGGGCCCGGGAGCCGGGTTCATCAACCGGGGGGGCTTCCCGATTTCTGGCATCAGGGGTGACTGAACGGCAAATAATAGTCGCCGGCTACCTCCTCGTAGCGACCCTGCCCGTGCAGTCGGCGCAGCTTTTCCGAGATGGTTCTGATCGCGGTGCGGTTTTGTTCGGTGTTGTGGCAGTTCAGTCGGTCGAAGTCCTCCAGAAGCGGCTGGTCTGCGGCGTAGGCCAGCTGGTTGGTAAAGGGCTGTATATCCGGCAGGGCGGCCACGATGGCATCAAGTCGGCCAAGTTCGAGCATTTCGACGAGTTGCGCCTCTGTGCGCACCCAATCTATGACCATTCCCTGTTCCATGAAGGGTTTCAGGTAAACGTCGTGGCCTATAATACCGCCGATCGTCTTACCGAATGTGTCAGGAATAGAGGTCATGATGGCCGTGCCAGGCTCCGTGAAGAGATAAAAACGGAACGTCCCCAAGGGGTAGGTGTAAATGACCTTATCTACGCCAAGCCTGCTTTGCAGGATACCGGTGAACGAGTAAATGCAGTCAACCTCACCCAGCTCGAATTCCCGTAGCGCCCGTCGGTAGGGCAGAAATTTCTGGTCCAGCGCGATTCCTGAACCCTCTAACGCCAGCGCCATGACTTGCTGGTAGATACCGGAATTGTCGGCGGTCAGCAAATGCTGGATTCTGGGTACCGCGACACTCAGGGTCTGGGCAAGCGCCTGCGAAGGCGTCCATGCGCCCAAGGCAATAATGATCAGCCAGATCCTGAGTTTCGACAACGATGTGGCCTCCCGGAAAATACAGCATTCAGCTTAGGGACATTAACACTTTATTACCATAGATTATGCAGGGTCTTTCCGGAGGCGTCAGGACGGGTCAATACTGAACTGATCGTTGCCGGAGTCCAGGCCGCCCTGTTCGAGGCGGATCCTGACCTCCAGATTATGGCGGGAGTCCGCGTTGGCGAGGGCTTCCTCGCGGCTAATCCGGCCCTGGCGGTAGAGTTCCAGGATGGCGTGGTCGAACGTTTGCATGCCCTGTTCCGGGCTCTTCTCCATGATTTCGCCGATGCCCTCCAGTTCACCCTTGTTGATCAGTTCCCGGATGTAGGGGCTGGCAAGCATCACTTCCACTGCCGCGGCCCGTTTGCCGTCAAGGGTCTTGAGCAGACGCTGCGATACGACGGCTTGCAGGTGCATGCTCAGGTCCATCAGCAGCTCCCGGTGGGCGTGCTCCGGGAAGAAATTGACGATGCGACGCATGGTCTGGTTGACGTTACTGGCGTGCAGTGTAGCCAGGCACAGGTGGCCAGTTTCGGCGTAGGTGAGGGCGTGCTTCATGGTTTCCCGGTCACGGATCTCGCCGATCATGATCACGTCCGGTGCTTCCCGCATGGCTCGGCGCAGGGCTTCACCGTAGGACAGGGTGTCGGTACCGACTTCCCGCTGGTTCACCACGCTTTGCTTATGGTGATGGGTGTACTCGATCGGGTCCTCGATGGTCAGGATGTGCCCTGAGCGGTGGGTGTTACGGTAGTCGATCATGGATGCCAGGGTCGTGGACTTGCCTGAACCCGTGGCGCCCACGACCAGTATCAGCCCACGAGGTTGCATGATCAGCTGCTCCAGCACCCGGGGCAGCCCCAGGGATTCGATGGACGGGATATTCGTCTTCAGGTGGCGCACGACCATCGCTACCTCACCCCGCTGCCAGAAGACGTTGAGCCGAAAGCGGCCCACCTGGCTGATACCGACAGCCATATCCAGCTCCAGGTTCTTTTCGAATTCCGCCCGCTGGCGGTCACTCATAACCGAGTAGGCCAGCTCCTTGACGGAACCGGCAGGCAGGGGCTTCTGGGTGACGGGGCCGGTTTTGCCTTCGATCTTCATCATCACCGGCGCACCGGTGGACAGGTAAAGGTCCGAGGCGCCCTTGTCGGCCATGACTTTCAGGTAGGCTGGTAATTCCATACAAATGTCCGTGCTCACTTTTCTCTGGTGAAACGTTTCGCCCATGCCATTGCTTCATCCGCTGGCATCGGCCTGGCCCAGAAATACCCCTGGGCCACGTGGCAGCCCATTTCCAGCAGGCGATCGCGGGTGTCTGCATCTTCAATCCCTTCAGCCACCACCCGCCGGTGAAAGTTTTCTGACAGGTCAATGATGGCCCCCACGACCATCTGGTCCTCTTCATCGCTGAGCATGTCCGTGACAAAGGACCGGTCGATCTTGATTTCCTGAACCGGCAGGCGGCGGAAGTAGTCGAGGGAGGAGTAACCGGTGCCAAAATCATCCAGGGCCAGGTCTACCCCTATGGAGCGGCACGCCTGCAGTCGTTTGATGACGGTGTCCGAATCGTCCAGCGCCGTGGTTTCCAGCAGCTCGAGAATCAGCTTGCCCCGGATCGTTTCGTCGCAGCCATCCAGTGCCTCCGCAAGGTCTTCCTCGAAACCGGAACTGAGGAAATGGGACGGGCTCAGGTTGATGCTGATGGACCAGGGCAGGCCAGCCTGGTGCCAATGCCGGAGCTTGTTGATCGCGTCCTTCATGACGAAGCGCCCGATGGCATCGGCATACTCGGTGTATTCCAGGTAGGGCAGGAATTCGATCGGCCCAAGCAGGCCCTGTGTTGGATGCTGCCAGCGAATCAGCGCTTCAAAGCCCGCCACGGTGTTACTCTGCAAGTCCATCCTGGGTTGCAGGAAGAGCTCAAGCTGGCTGTCCTCCAGTGCCTGGGGAACCTGGTCCAGGATTCTCAGCTTCTCCTTGCGCGACACATGGGTATCCAGGTCAAACCGGTGATACTGGTTCTTGCCGGATTCCTTGGCCGCGTACATGGCCTGGTCAGCATGCCGTAGCAACAGGTCCGGGTCGGCGTTGTCTTCCGGGTAGACGGTAACGCCCATGCTGCAGGACAGCTGCAGGTTATGCTGGCGATGACTGACAGGCTGGCGCACCGATTCGAGGATGCGGTGGTAAACCTTGTCCTCATTGACATCCCGAAGAATTGCCACGAACTCGTCACCACCGAGCCGGGCGATGATGTCGTGTTCACGCACGGACTCCTGCAGTCGTTCGGCAACGACCCTGAGGACTATATCGCCCACCGCGTGGCCGAACTCATCGTTGATCTCCTTGAAGCCATCGAGGTCGATAAAACAGACCGAGACCAGCCCGTTGCGTCGATCGGCCTCCACCAGCTCTTCCTCAAAGATTTCAGTCAGTCGGCGCCGGTTGGGCAGTCCTGTCAGGGCATCGTAGTTGGCGGCACGTTCCAGGCTTTGCTTGTGCTCAAGTTTCTCCCGGTAAAGCTGTTTCCGCTCGATCAGCTGACCGACTGTCTGCAGCAGGGGGTCGAGCTCGTCGGCCAGCGCTTCGGAATAGCCGCCAGCGCGATTGGCCAGTCCAACCAGGCCAATGAGGCTGTGACCGGCAAAAATAGGGATACCCAGATAGGTGGTGATTTGCGGGTGCCCCTCCGGTAGCCCGCCTCGCCGGGGGTCACTGGTAAAGTCGTTGGAGAGTACCATCTGTCCGCTTTCCAGCGAGGCGCCGATCAGGTTATGGGGGTTGTCAAACACCATGCCCCGGCGCTTCACCTCCTGGTAGAGGGCTTCCGTTTCGGCGCTCCAGGCAATGTTTGTGATAGCGCCAACCTTGAGGAAGCGATCGCCATTGTCCCGTTGCAAGACCTCGCCGATAAAACCGAACTGGCTGCCGGTCAGGGCCAACAGGTCGCTGAGCATCAGCTCGAAGGCGGCGGTTTCGTCATCGTGGGTAAGGAATATATTCTGGGCCCGGTGGATGGCCCGGGTCAGTTGTGACAGGGACACGTACTCTTCCCTGTGCACCGACAGGTAGGCCCGCTCGATTTCGTCTTCGATCAGGCTGGCCAGGCTGCGCAGCACGTCCAGTTCAAACTCGGGCACCTTGCGGGGCTCTGTGTCGATGATGCACAGGGTGCCAATTTTGTAACCGCTGGGTTCCCGCACCGGCATGCCGGCATAGAAGCGGATGTGGTCTTCACCCGTAACCAGGGGGTTATGGCGGAATCTGGGATCTTTGGTCGCATCCTCCACGATAAAAACCGTATCGCGCTTGATGGCGTGGTCACAGAAGGCTATGGAGCGTGGTGTCTCATCGACTTCCAGGCCTTGCCTGGACTTGAACCATTGGCGCTCCTCGTCCACCACGGTGAACAAGGCGGTGGGGACACGATAGAAACGCTGGGCAATACGGGTCAGACGCTCGAAGCGCTCTTCTGGGGGCGTATCCAGAATGCCCAGGCGCCTTATGGCTTCCAGGCGGCGTTGTTCAGTCCTCGATAACTTCACGATTACTCCTGGGTCGGGCCGGCATCAGAGTGCGAACCCGGGTCAGACTGAATCCGATGCCTGCCTTCATTATTGACGGCTGATCGCCAAATGCCAGTCAACCCGGAAGTTTTTGTTGGCATTACATTGATTTGCGATCTTCCTTCGAGGGGGAGTCTGGCCTGCCAGGCTTCAGCCAGACACACTGGGCATCCGGTTTCAGGCAAACTCTCACCAGCAACCGCGGATGCAAGGCTCAGTAAGCCCCCCGGATCAGCTCTATACCGGGGTGGAGCACTTCCCGCCACTGGGTGTCGAGTTCGCGGCTGAATTCCGGATCGTGCTTGTTGACTGCCTTCATCAGGGCATTCAGCCATAGCGTGTACCACGCAGGATTGATGTTGAAGTTATGACGGTTATGGCTTTCTCCCAGGGCACGCAGTTTTCGGTCCGACATGCCACGGGCCACCAGAATCAGCTGCATGATGCCGTTACGAAGCAGGTGGCGCTGGGCGGCCATGTCGGTGTTCACGAAGCGCTGGCGAATCTCGTCAGAGCTGTCCATGAAAAAACTGTAAAAATCCTTGAAAAACTGTTCGTTACGGCAACACCGGCCATAGCTCTGAAACACTGAGTCTGTCGCGTTCATATTGGGTCCGCAGGTCGAATAATGAGGGCGCGCATTATAACCATACAAAGTATGGGGAAGTGTAGGTGAGATCCGAAAGTTCAGTGGGCAGGCAGATATGTGAGCGCTGACCGACCTGGGGGCTTCCGCAAAGTCGGTCAGCAACCCTTAGTGTCCCATAGCGGCACGGGCTCAGAAGCTGAAGGTACGCATCTTCGGGTTCAGCATCTGATCCGCCCTTTGCGGTGGCGTGGCTACGCCAACGCCGTCGATCAGGTCATCCTTCGTGTACTCGCTGTTGGGCAGATACAGCGCACAGACGTTGGCTGTGCCACCCTGCTTCAGGAGCCCACGGAGCATCTGGCCTGGAGTGACGTCCTTCGGCTTGAGGGTATCGTCCTCATAGGCTTTCAGGGCGAGGTCCCCGGCCTCATCACACAGCAGGACATTCACCCTGGCACCTTTTTCGGCCATGGTATTGGACAGCACCATCGCCATACCCTGGGTCTGCAGGGAATCGCTGGACAGAATGACCAGCACCTCGTCTATGGCTCCCTTGTGATTATCGGCCTGGGCGCCGGCAATCGCGCCGGCAAACAGTGCTGCAGTAAGGAATAGTTTCAGGAATTTCGGCATCGGTCGTCTCCTTGCTTCTCGGGTTTATCGAACTTCCATGATTACTATAGGAGCCGGACGGATTTAGTCTCTGTGATAAAGTCACGCCCAGGAGCAACTTTCATCGCTGGGGGGACCGGGTGCGTCAAATTGCCACGGAATCTGAACTGAATGAGCTGATTGCGGCGCAATCCGCCGTTATGGTGCTGTTTGGCGGCAGCCACTGTGGCGTATGCCAGGCCATCAAACCACGATTGATGGAGATGGCCAGGGCTGACTTTCCACACCTTGCCATGGTCTGGATTGACTGTGAGGCGGCAGGCCCGCCATGTGCTGCTCAGCGGGTATTTTCATTGCCGGTGGTGCAGTTGTGGTTCGAGGGACAGCCATTTGACAGGTTTGTCCGGGCTTTTTCCCTGGCGGCCGTGCGCCAGGCCATTGAGCGGCCTTATGAAATGCTCTTCTCGGCCGAAGGTTGACCGGGGTATCAGCCGATGTCCCCGTGCGCGCCCGCCGCGACCTGATTCTTGCCACTGCGCCTGGCCTGGTAAAGCAGGCTGTCCACAATGGTCGGGTGTCAACAGGCACCACTGATACAGAACGTCGGGGATGGTGATGAATCTGATTTGCCGCAAAGGAAGTAAATCCAGGGAGGTTATCATTCTAGAAAGCCGATCAAAGGGTAGTTCATGGTTGTCCGGCTATTTGTTTCCACTATTCTGGCACTCTCTTTCGCCGTTGCTGGCTGCAGCGAATCCGCTACGGAAGTAACGCACAAATCGGAGGCGTTGGCCTCACCGTTTGATACTGGCGTATTGAATGTCGCCACACGTAACGGCTCTACCACTTACTACCTGGACCGACATGAAAACCCCGTCGGTCCTGAGTTCACGCTTGTCAGTGAGTACGCCCAAGCCCGCGGCTGGCAGGTCGAGTGGACGATGCTTGAGTCCACCAGTGCTGTGCTGGATGCCTTGGAGGCAGGCACAACCCACCTGGCCGCTGCCGGCCTGACGCATCTGCCTGAGCGAAACGGGTGGTACACCCGCGGCCCTGCCCATACGGAAATCACCGAACAACTGGTCTGTCATCGCGATGACCGGCCCTTGCCTCGCAAGCCGGCCGATATTCCGGGTTGGGAGATCACCGTGACTGCCGATGCCAGCTATGTTGCCACGCTTGAGAAGCTGGCAGCACAGCATCCGGGTATCGAATTCCGCGAAGATCGTGAGCGAACCACGGAAATCCTGCTGTCCGAAGTAGCCGAAAAGGATCTCTCCTGCACGGTGGCTGACTCCAACATCGTCCAGGTCATGCGTCGCCACTTTCCGCACCTGGAAGTGGCCATGAACCTCACGCAGGGTCGCAATCTGGGCTGGTACTTGCCCGCCGAGGCCGGTGAGCTGGCCTCTGATGCCCGGGAATGGATGAACAGCCGTGAAGGCGACGAAGCCATGGGGCTGATGGAAAACCGGTACTACGCCTACATCGGTGAGTTCGACTTTGTTGATCTCAGGGCACTGAACCGTCGCATTGAGAACCGGCTGCCGCGGTATATCGACTTGTTCCGGGAAGCCGAGATCACCACTGGCATGCCAGCGGATCTGCTGGCGGCACTGGCCTATCAGGAGTCCCATTGGGATCCCCAGGCACGGTCGCCGACTGGTGTTCGCGGCATCATGATGCTGACGGGACGCACGGCGGAGTCTCTTGGTGTATCAAACCGGCTCGACCCGGCCCAGGCCATCGACGGTGGTGCCCGTTACCTGGCCGATCGTCACCGCCGCCTGCCGGAAACCATTCCCGAACCGGACCGGACGTTCCTGGCCCTGGCCAGCTATAACATTGGCCGTGGCCACCTGCTGGATGCACGGCAGCTGGCAAGGGATCTGGGCAAGAACCCGGATTCCTGGCAGGACATGGAGCAGGTGCTGCCGCTCAAGGCCGACAAACGATATTACCCGAGTACCCGGTATGGCTACGCCCGTGGCTATGAGCCAGTGCACTATGTGCAGCGGATTCGTAACTACCGGGATGTGATTCGCCGGGCGTTTCGTGCTTCGCCAGAGGAATAGCCAGGCCTGATACCGGCCCAGGCATTGAATCCCCACGTTTTTCTGATTGAGCGCCGGGTAGCCTTTGTAGCATTATGTAACAAATATATACGTATTGTTGTCTGTAAAATTAAGAGATAGCCGGATGACAGGCAGTACAAAACTTTTACGGATTGTGATCCTGTCATGGACGCTTGCCTGCCAGCTCGCCATGGCTTCCGACGTCCCAGCCGCCGAAAAGCGGCTGGCCTACCTGGTATCGGATGTCCACATACCCTTCTGGCGCATCATGGCGGAAGGGGTGAGGCACAAGGCCGGGGAGCGGGGCTACAGCCTGAAGGTGTACAGTGCCGGGAACCAGGCAAGGGAAGAGCTCAGGCTAACCATGGAAGCTATCCGGTCCGGGGTGGACGGGATCATCCTGTCCCCCACCAATTCGTCGGCGGCGGTGACCGTGCTGGAGTTGGCCGGCGACGCCGGTGTACCAGTCGTAATCTCTGACATCGGTGCCGGTGCTGACAGCTACGTCAGTTACATCGAATCCGACAATCATCAGGGCGCCTACGATGTGGGCCACCTGCTCGTTGATGCCATGGTGGAAGCGGACTGGGAAAGTGGCTCTGTGGGTATTGTTGCCATTCCCCAGAAACGGGCCAACGGCAAGGCCCGTACTGAGGGCTTCCTGCAGGCACTGACTGAAAGGGGCGTCCGGACCGCTGGGATCCTCCAGCAGTCCGATTTTTCCTACCGTGAAACTTACGACCACACCCGTACCCTGATCGATCGGCACCCGGAGCTGCGGGCTATCTGGCTGCAGGGGTCCAACCGTTACCGTGGTGCGCTGGACGCGATCGCCGATGCCGGCATGACTGGCGAGATCCTGCTGGTGTGCTTTGATGCGGAACCGGAATTCATCGGGATGATTGCGTCGGGACAGCTGGTAGGGGCCGGTATGCAGCAGCCGTTCCTGATGGGGGAAAAGGCGGTGGAAACCATGGACCTGCACCTGCAGGGGTCTGAGGTCGAAAAGCTACAACGCCTGTCCGTGTTGCCGGTTTCCCGCCAAAACCTGGACCGCCTGATGCCGGTGATCGAGCGCAATGTGCTCGGGATGGAGGCGGCCCGTTGACCGACCGTCCCGCTTCCCGTGATCCCATAGCACCTTCACTGCTAGTGCGTATCACACTGTCGATGATCGCCGTGATCCTGGTAGTGTTTGCGTTCCACGCGATTTACGTTTACTCCACCCAGCGCACCGAGATCGTTAACGCCATGCACGGTGACGTTAGCGAGAGCCTGGCACGACTGAGCCGCAACATTGCTCCCTTTATCGAGGCCTACGCTGTCAACGAATACGAACAGCTGGTAGCTACGGAAACGGCGCTGACACAGCACTTTGCCGTCGTGATAGAAGATTACGAAATGGCCGAGATTATTGGCACCAGCTATTTCTCCGGCCGCGTCCGTGACGGTCAGGGCAGCTACGTCCCCTACTCAGAGGAGGATCCCGGGTTGAATGAGCGGCTGCAGCAGGCCTTTTACTCGGACCGCCGTCCCATCCTGGCGGCAGACGGGGAGGTGCTGGGGCAGGTCTCGGTCTATGCGTCCGATGAGCGGCTGGTGCAGAAGCTTGACCAGGTGCTGTTGGAAGAATTATTGACCATCCTGGTTCTGGGGCTGGCGCTGTCAGGAGCACTGATCGTGGTGCTTCGCCGTTACCTATTGCGTTCCATAAATTATATCGACACGGCCATCCGTAACCGCGAAAGCGACGGAATTCCCCGCCAGCGGATGCCGAAAATCCGGTATCGGGAGATTGCCGTTCTCAGCGATACCATCAACACCATGCTGGACGCGATCCGGGAGGCGAAGGAAAGGCGCAAGATCGAGCGGCTACGGCTTGAAAACGCCATCACCGGAACCCGGGCCGCCACCTGGGAATGGAACGTCCACAGCGGGGAAACAGTTTTTAATGAACGCTGGGCCGAAATCATCGGCTACTCCCTCAGTGAACTGGAGCCGGTCTCCATTGAGACCTGGATGAAGTTTACCCATCCCGAGGACCTGCAACACAGCACGGACCTGCTTGAAAAACATTTCCGTGGTGAACTGCCGTACTATGAGTGTGAGGCCCGTATGAAGCACAAGTCGGGCCACTGGGTCTGGGTTCTTGACCGGGGACGGGTGGCTTCCTGGACAGATGAGGGGGAGCCATTGATGATGTATGGCACCCACCAGGACATAACCCCCCGCAAGGAAGCAGAAGAGAAGCTTTCCATGGCGGCCGGGGTCTTCCGGTACGCGCGGGAAGGCATTGTGCTGACCAGTGCTGACGGTATTGTGCTGGACGTGAATGCGGCCTTTACCAAACTCACCGGATACTCCCGTAACGAGGTGGTTGACCGCAGTTACACCTCGCTCACTTCCGGCCTTGAGAGTGAGGGCTTCTGGGTCGATATTTCGGGGACCCTGCAGTCCGAGGGCGTCTGGAGTGGCGAGTGGTGGGTTCCCCGACGGGATGGATCCAGGTTTCCGGCACTGATGACTATTGCCGATGTCCGCAGTGAGTCCGGTGAGATGACCCACTTCGTTACCCTGCTGGCTGATATCTCCCACCTCAAAAAGAATGAGGAAAAGCTGCGGCAGATCGCCCATTACGATGGGCTCACCGGACTGCCAAACCGAATCCTGCTGACGGACCGGCTCAGACAGGCTATTACCCTTGCACGGCGTCGAAAAGAGGTTCTGGCGGTGGTTTTCCTGGACCTGGATGGCTTCAAGCTGGTCAATGACACCCTGGGCCACGCCGCTGGAGATGAGCTTCTTGTAGCGCTGGCGGAGCGCATGAGAGGGGTCCTGCGGGAGTGCGATACAGTGGCCCGCCTTGGCGGAGACGAATTCGTTGCACTGCTGCCGGGCCTGGTCCAGGGGCCGGAGGATGCCCGGCCGATTCTGGACCGGCTACTGGCAGCACTGTCTACTGGCGTTCGAGTTGGCGGGGAATGGGTTCATGTTTCCGCGAGTATGGGCGTAGCCCTCTATCCCCAGGACCCGGATGTGGATGCGGATATTCTGCTACGCCAGGCGGACATGGCCATGTATCAGGCCAAGCAGCAGGGCAAGAACCACTATCGCTTTTACCACGATGTCCACGAAGGGACGGATGAAACGAGCCGCTCCCTGATCCTCTCCGACAACAATGTCGCGATCCCTGCTGACAGCGATGAGGACTGACGTGCAAGCCGGGGGCTCGTCGGCCGGATCCTCGAAGGTCCGGCCGGCTCCTCACGCCCTGTTCTCAGACTCCATGACGCCCTGCTCATCAAACCCCAGAAAACGGGCGGTATTGCTGATCGGCCGGCGCCGTGAAACCACCGAGTTAGCGACGAACTCATCGTCCGGCCAGCCCAGGGCGACGCAGGTCAGGATAACCTGGTCCTCGGGAATGTTGGCCACTTCCCGCACAACCGGGCTTTGCATGATGCCCTGGCCATTGATCACCGCTCCGAGGCCACGGCTCCAGGCGGCCAGCACCAGGCCGTAGGTCATGGCACCGGTGTCGAAGTGGGCGATGGTGTTATCCAGCAACTCCCGGTCGAAGCAGACGACAATGGATACCGGGGCATCGAACTGACGAAACCCCCTCATTACCCAGTCCTGCCTGCGCTCCTTGTCATGCCGCTCGATTCCCATGGCTTCAAACAGCTGGACCGCGATTTCAACCTGACGCTCGCGGTGGACACCCTGGTAGGCACCGTGGTCGTGGATCTCGCGGCTGGGCGGTATGCCAGCGAGCATCCGCTCTGTGTTGCCCTGGCGGACTCGCTCCAGGGGCTCGCCGGTGAGGACATGCAAATGCCAGGGCTGGGTGTTCATGGAGGACGGGGCCCGGTTGGCCAGTTCGATGATTTCCTCAAGAAGCTCTTTCGGTATGGGCTTGTCCTTGAAGCCACGTATGGATCGCCGTTCCTGGATTGCCTGATCGAGTTTCATCAATAACCTTTTTGTTTAATTGGATAGGCGCACAGGCTGGCAGGATCGAACAGGAACTCTGTCGGGAGTTCCCCGTTAACAGACCCCGGAAAATGCCAGTCTGAAGTTATCGCCCAAGAATGGCTTGGAACAGGGGATGAGTAAAGTGTTGGTGGTCAAACTCGATACCAAGGCGGGTATGCTGCTGGCTCACTTCTGCACGAACCACGGAGCCGGTAAGGTTGTCCATCCGGTGCCCACCCTGCAATAGGTCAAGCGAAACCCTGTCCCCGGAAGAAATACGGTCGCTGTCACACAGCACGGCAATGCCATGCTCGCTCAGATCCACGCAATGGCAGTCTTTGGGCTGGACCTGCTTGTTTGGCAGGGAGGGGTCAGTGGCAGTCAGCCTTGCGCTGATACTTCCGGGCACAACACGTACGGATCGGCGGAGGTCTGGTCGTTCCTCGACCTGGATGAGATCCGGACGGAGGTAATGTTTTCGCTTTTGCATCGATCAATTCCCTTCGGATGCTTACGATTTCATTGAAAAGCATGTCACAATTGTCGACGGATGCAATGCAGCAATACCCCTGAATAGTAAAAGAATGTTAAATGACCGTTGAGGTGGCCGATCTGTTGTTGTACTTGCACGCCGCAGGGGAATCGTGAACTATTCCTGCGTTGTTTCCGCTTCCTGCCAGTGAAAAAAGTGAGATCCTGCTGTGGCAAATGCCTCCACCGGTACCTATGAGCGATTGATGAACCCTGTCCTGGTTGCAGGTTGCATCATTATCCTGGTGAGTTTCGCGGTCCGCGCGTCGTTCGGGCTGTTCCAGTTGCCCATTGCCACCGAGTTCGCCTGGCCAAGGGAGTCCTTCTCACTGGCTATTGCAATCCAGAACCTGGCGTGGGGAATCGGGCAACCCATATTCGGTGCCTTCGCTGAGCGCTACGGCGACCGTAAGGCGATCCTGGGTGGCGGAGCCTTTTACGTCATCGGCCTGGTACTCTCGGCTTACGCCATCACTCCGGGCCAGCACCAGTTGCTGGAGATGCTGGTGGGTTTCGGTATAGCCGGAACCGGGTTCGGTGTGATCCTGGCGGTGGTGGGGCGCGCCACTTCTGACAAGCATCGCTCCATGGCGCTGGGTATCGCGACTGCTGCGGGGTCCGCCGGTCAGATCGTGGGGCCACCGGTAGCCCAGTCGTTGCTGAGCCAGATGCCCTGGCAGTCGGTGTTTGTGGTGTTCGCCGGGTTCATTATGGTGTCAATGCTGGCACTTTTGATGATGCGTGCGCCTAAGCCGCAGAAGCCGGCTGCTGACGAGGAGCCGATGGGCAGCGTTATCCGTCGTGCGGTGAAAGACCCGTCGTTTATCCTGATCTTTATCGGCTTCTTTTCGTGCGGTTATCAGCTGGCGTTTATCACCGCGCACTTTCCCGCCTTTATCACCGAAATGTGTGGCCCGGTTGATCCGGGAAGCCTGCTCTACACGCTGGGTATCACCTCCGCCGCCGGGTTGGGGGCCATCTCCATCGCACTGATTGGGCTGTTCAATATCGGCGGTACCCTGCTGGCGGGTTGGCTGGGTAACCACTATTCACGGAAATACCTGCTGGCCACCATCTACCTGCTGCGTACCCTGGTCGCTGGCGCATTTATCATGTCGCCCATTACGCCAGAGAGTGTGGTGCTGTTCTCGGTGGCAATGGGCTCACTGTGGCTGGCCACGGTTCCGCTGACCTCCGGCCTTGTCGCCCACATCTATGGCCTCAAATACATGGGCACCCTCTACGGCCTGGTGTTCTTCTCCCACCAGCTGGGCGGCTTCCTCGGCGTATGGCTTGGCGGGGCGCTGTACGATATCTACAACAACTACACCCTGGTGTGGTGGGTGGGTGTCGGTGTGGGCGCGCTGTCCGCGGTGGTTCACCTTCCCGTGAAGGAATATCCCTGGTCGCAGCGGGGCAAGGTGAGCCTGGCGACCTGAATGGTGTGCAGTCTCGGACTGCGCCGGCAATAAAGAGAGGGCTAACATTACCGGCGCCTGTCGGATCAAACCTTACTGATAGTCATTGGTCGTCCTGACCGTCGCATAGGCGAATGCCAGCGCGGCCATGGCGGCCGCGTGGACCTGTGCGGCGGGCACATTTATTCCATTGAACTCCAGGTCCATCGTGGCGCAGGCATCTTCCAGCACGGTGACCTGGTAACCAAAGTCTGCTGCCGCCCGACTGGTGGCCTCTATGCACATATGGCTCATCGCACCGATGACGACCACTTCCTCAATACCCTTGGCGTCCAGCATGTCCTTGAGCGGTGTTTCCCGGAAGGAGTTCGGGTAGTTCTTGAGAATGACAGGCTCTTCTCCCTGGGGTTCTACCGATTCGTGAATGTTTACGCCCTCGGTTCCGGGGGTGAATACCGGCGCGTCAGGGCTCCGGGATTCGTGGTGAATGTGTACCAGCAGGTCGCCGTTGCTTCTGGCTTTCTCGATTACACCGGCTGCGTTGGTGGCCGCTTTTTCAATATTGGCCAGCGGCAGCTTACCGCCAGCAAAGTATTCGCACTGCAGGTCTACTACCAGGACGGCTCGTTTGCTCATCATCTGCTCCTGTTCATCGGTCTGTTGTATCTCTGGTGATTGTGCGCGGAGCAGTCCAC
Organism: Marinobacter sp. AN1; assembly: GCF_026013985.1. Classification (NCBI taxonomy): domain Bacteria; kingdom Pseudomonadati; phylum Pseudomonadota; class Gammaproteobacteria; order Pseudomonadales; family Marinobacteraceae; genus Marinobacter; species Marinobacter sp. AN1. Next base: position 526,805 of record NZ_CP110342.1, read on the forward strand.
AATCGTCAGTGGCAATTTCGACAGATTACAGGGTGAAAACGACATAATGGGGCAACCCACAGAACTGGGAATCCTGCGCTATCCGGGCGCGCAGCAAGCTGCGGTTCTGGGCCTGACCGACCTCCTGGTCATGGCATCGACGTCCGCGAAGCAGGAAGGCGCCAGCGAGGGCCTGCGGATCAGTCATTGGGAACAGGCGCATGGGTCGGGTGAGCTGGTGCGGGTATTCGATACTTCACCGGGTGCTGGCAGTGCGCTCTCGGTTCTGATCCTGCCGCCGTGCCTGGAACAGCCACCAACCGCAGAGCAGGCGGCCGTCTATGCTGATTGGCTTCGTGAGCAGCACCAGGGCGGTGTGGTGCTCAGCTCGGTCTGCGCCGGGGCGTTTGTACTGGGTGAAACCGGACTCCTGAACGGCAGGACAGTTACTACCCACTGGGTCTACCGGGACAGGTTTCGTTTGCGATTCCCGGCTGCCAGGGTCGATACGGACCGGTTGCTTATAGATGATGGCGATATCATCACCGCCGGAGGGGTGATGTCCTGGACGGACCTGGGCCTCAGACTGGTGGAGCGCTTTCTCGGAGCCGACGTCATGATCCGCACTGCCCGCATGTTGCTGATTGACCCACCTGGTCGGGAGCAGCGGTACTATAGTGTGTTCACTCCCAATTTCCGCCATCAGGACAGGGCTGTGCTGAAGGTGCAACACTGGTTGCAGGCTACGGGCGCCAGGGAGGCCTCGCTGGAAAGCATGGCCGGGCAAGCCGGGCTGGAGCAACGTACCCTTCTACGGCGTTTTCAGAAAGCGACCGGTATGACGACCGGCGAGTATTGCCAGCGCCTGAGGGTCAGCAAGGCGCAGGAGCTGTTGCAGACCAGCGGGCTGCCTGTGGAAAGCGTCGCGTGGGAAGTTGGATATGCTGACCCCGGGGCCTTTCGCAAGGTATTTTCCCGGATCGTGGGGCTCAAGCCGGGTGACTACCGGCGGAGGTTTGGGCGCGCTGGTTAGGTTACCGTTCACCAATGCATCGCGGTCAGCTTCGGCCCAGGCACCGTTGTGGCGAAGTTTTTATCGAGAAAGTTAACCACAAAGGCTTCCTGACCCGTCCTAATATACGTTGACGGTTTTTGTTGAAGCCAGCGGCCTAGCCCGGATTTCTCATAGTGCTCCAACAACCTTCGCAGACCAAGCCTGGTAGTGCCAGATCCGAGTGGTCATGGTCGAAGTTGGCGATTATTTAGCCAGTTTCCGGCATTCAGGCACAACTCCCCTTTCCCCATTGGTATCGGGCCGGGGAGCCCGATTATCTACTGGGGCACCAAGCGCTGAACCAGTGCTGAGAGATCGTTCTTGTGTGGATAGCTATCACTCATCAACACCCGTATTCGGCGGGTGTTGCGGATGATGACTGCGCCAACCTTGATCAGCTTCAAGCGCAAGGTGCCGGCACTCATACGTTCGAAGGGCGTGTTTTTCAGATGCACCCGCAAACGCTCGAACAGGGTGTAGGCGAAGCCGGATAAGATCAGCCGCCACTGGTTGGTCCACCAGTGTGTGCTGGAGGTGCGACCGGCAAACAGATCCAGTTGTTGATCCTTGATCCGGTTCTCCATATCACCCCGTGCGCAATACTGTTCGTAGTAGAGCTTGAATCCGTCATCGTAGCGGGAGCTGATAACGAACCGGGGGTTCGGGCCTTGAGGGCCATATTCCAGGCGCGCAACCACCCAGCGTGGCTTATGCCAGCTTCGGGCTTTGTAGCGGAAGCGGAAGGTGCTGGCGAGCTTATGGCCATGAGCCTCGTAGTAGGTCCGGACTTTGTCCATGGCTGGGGCGGCAAGCGCCTCCAGCCGCTGGTTGCGGGCCATGCCTACGATGTAATCCACCTGGTTGCGATCGCACCAGGCCAGCAGTCGGGGCTTGCTGAAGTGGGAGTCGCCCCGGAATACGATCCGGGTCTGTGGCCAATACTGGCGAATAAATCGCACCAGCAGCGCCAGAATGGCCCAACTGTGCCGGGCATCACCCCGGTTGCTGGTGCGCAGGTAGCTCACCAGCAAGTGCCGGCCGCAGAAGACGTAAAGCGGGAAGTAGCAGTGATGGTCGTAATACCGGTTAAAGAATTTACCCGGCTGATCCCCATGCACCGGGATATCGGTGCCGTCAAAATCCAGCACGATTTCCTTGGGCGGCTTCTCATGCTGCTCGATAAAGTGGTGCCAGAGCAACTCATGCGCTTTGACAATGGTTTGCCGATCCATCGCCTGCTCCATTCGACAAAGCGTGGACTTGCCGGCCAGAGTCGAGGCATTCCCCGTGGCGGTTTGTAGTGCCTGATCAAAGCGAAGCGCTTCATGATCATTCAGATCTTCGTAGCCGCTGGCCACGCCGTAGACGCGCTGCCGGATCATGGTGTTGAGCCCATGACGAATCATGCGGGCATCCCGCTGGTCGGTCAGCGTCTCGGCCAGTCGCTGGGTTAGCCGGTGTTGTTTATCGACTTCGCGCAGTAACAACACACCGGCATCCGAGGTGATATGGCCTCCGGAGAAATCGGCTTCAATCTGGCGGCGGGAGAGTGGCGAGAAGGTCAGTTTTTGAGGTACCATTTTGGATAGCGGCTTTTAGTGTGGGTTTTTGTGTAGGAACTTGAATTCTAACACTTTAAGCCGCTTCTTCCTTCCTCATGCTACCTTCTTCATGAGAAATCCGGCCTAGGGTTGCTGGCTTTTTCATGCACCTCTTGGGGCGTTTTCATGCCGAGACTGAGGTGTGGCCTGTAGGTATTATAGGCAGCAATGGACTCCTTGATCAGTACACCCAACTCGGCAAAGGTTCGACATCGGTTGATAAGAAACTCTTGCTTGAGGATGCCGTTGATCCGTTCAGCAAGAGCGTTCTGGTAGCAATCATACCCATCGGTCATCGATGGCCGAATCTGATGTTTCCGTAGCACGCTTTGGTACAGAGAAGAGCAATATTGGAGGCCTCGATCCGAATGATGTATGAGGGGCTGATCGGTCATACGGTGACGGACTGCCTGGTTCAACGCGGCCACGGTATCGGAAGCTTTCATTTCATGGCTGAGGTTATGGCCCACGATCTTGCGTGAGAAGGCATCCGTAATCAGGGATAGATAATGCACCCCCTCACCTGTTTCAACGTAGGTGATATCGCTCACGAAGACCTGCTCCGGGCGATGCAGCTCACATCCTGCCAGCAGGTTAGGATGCTTCCTCATCCAATGGCGGCTGTTGGTTGTTTTCGTATAGTTTTTCTTCGGGCGGACCAGTAACTGGTGCTGACGAAGGTAATCAAACAAACCATCTCGGCCAAGCTTGATGCCAAGGGCTTGAAATTCTTCGTGCAGCAGATAATACAGCTTGCGTGTTCCTAATCGTGGCAATCGTTTTCGAATCTGCTGCACAAGAACTTTAACCGGCTCCAGTTGAATCTGACGCATTCTCCGCCGCTGAAGACGTTGATAAATCCCCTGGCGTGATACTCCAAAGAGCGAACAGCTTTTGCTCAGGCTCACTTTGCCTTTTGCTTGCAGCGTGCGCGCTCCTTGGATAAATACTTTTTCGCAGGCCGGCTCCGTAATCCCGATCCATGATATCGACCATTTCATTGAGCAGGAGGTTGCGAAGACGCTCATCTTCCAGCTCTTTTTCCAGTCGCTTTATCTTCTGCTCGGGCGTTTCCTGGGATCGGTTCATGGGCGAGCTCCTGGGCAAGGACCAGTCCAATTTACCATGCTTCCGAAGCCACGTGAGAACCGTACTGCGACCCTGGATACCGTAGGTCTTTTGCGCCTGTTTGTAGGTGAGCTCGCCTTTTTCGACCTGATCAACAACCGCTAATTTAAAGCCGAGGTTGTAATCACGCTGCGTGCGCTTCTTGCGGGTGGGAGTGATGTTGTCCATCTGTGCATCTCCAGATGACAACGTATTTCAGGACGGGACATCCTTCACAAAAAGCCCGCACAATGGCGGGCTTTTTTGTGGATATGGCCCGCCCGAGAGGATTCGAACCTCTGACCTCTGCCTCCGGAGTGCAGCGAAATACTATGGTGGGATTCGTGCTGGGCGGAGCTAAATCGGCGCAAATCAACCAGATGAATGCGAAAGACCTGTTGCTCTCTAGCCCTTGGGGTGTGGGCTTTTCGCCGATTGCCGCCAATTTTGGGCACAGACTTGTCCGGTGACTGGTGACCCAATTCGGACACTTTGACCGCTGCCCTAGTGGCAAATTTCACCGGTGATGCTCACGCTAGCACGTATTTCTCGCTCTTCAAAATGTCCGGTGAGGTGTGACCAAAATAAGACACTTAGCGTGCTATCTATCCTTGGTCGAGAGTACTGCGGTTTTTAGCTGCGATAGCTTTGGCGTGGGCATAGTCCCAGCAACTTCACGGCAGGCGCTTACAGAGCACGTTGTGAGGCCATTTCGGTATAAATACAAGGCGTATACCTGGCCTTCGGGGGTATGCGGGAGTTGGCTCAGGCGCGCAAATGGTACATCCGGAACCACTGGCAGCTCCTGTACCACTCCATCCGTGATTTCCACCAAATGTGCAATGAGGTGAACGACCCGTATCTCTCAGTTCGACAGTCAGGGTCAGGAAACAAACAGAGCACGGCGCAGGGACGCCAACAGTGGGTCCAACAGCTTGGCCCCAGCTCATGTCCGGTGAGGAGTACTTACGCTGCGGCGGGGGAGGCGTGAGCATAAACGTCGGTGCAAGAGCGCGAGGCAGGGATTGAGAGCGGCAAGGCTAAAGACCTGTTCTCCAACCGGAGGCACCGCACGATTTCGGCCCACATGGGCCACTTTCGATTAATTTGGCCCGCTCGGGCCACTCTGGCCCACGTGGGCCACCATGGCCAGCCTGGGCCACTTTGGTCCGATGACCCAGATTACCAGGGAGCCTCTTTAAAACGTGCTGGAGATTGGTCAGTGCTGTTCTCCGAAAGCAGCAGCGACACAGGGATTTATAAAATCAACTGCCGCAATGCATCCCGGTTGGCTAACGCTAGTTGATGAGCCTTTGGGTTCGTACGGGTTTGGTGAGGCGTTCCTATCTTTAGTGCAACCACCATGTACTTCACCAATGGTGAACGCACTATAACCCGCAGTGTTTTGTCCGGGCCCATGGCATAGTCGTCGGCCACGAGCTGCTGTTGCTCTGGTCGCAGGGCTGGATTGGGTGTGAGCACCATTTCAACTTCCCGGAACCACTCCACATCGTTGGACGGAGTTGCCATCTCAAGTCGTTCGCCCTCGATGTCAGGCACATCGACGAACCGGTGCAGCATGAAGTCTTTGAACATCCGATCTCTCTCGCAAAATGCACGAACGTGCCAACGACTGTCGGCCGAGACCAGTGTGTGTGGTGCAATCAGCCGTTCTTCTCCCCCAGGGTTCGCGAAGGATCGATAGCACACATTAATCCGCTGGCCTTCACGCACGGCTTGCAAGATAACGCGCACGATTTCTGGATCAACGGGACGTGTCAGGGATTGCAATCTGTCTATAGGGGCATGCCCTGTTTGCAGGGCATAAAAGTGATTGTTCTGAATGGATCCGCCGTGCAGGAGATTCAGATACTCATTCACCTCACCGTGACTGAAACGTGGCTGAAAACCGGTTTCGGGTATGTACCCCCTTGCTTGACTGCAGAGGTGGATATTGTCCGGTACTTTTCGTTGATAGGACTTGATGATCTCTGACGCCTTGCTTCTGCCAATGGAGAAGGCCACTTTCAGGTGGTTGGTGGTCAGTCTTCCTTCCCACAGGGCAATAACTTCGATCAGATGGAACTGAGCAACGCGCTCCCAGTTGAGGTCTGTGTCGATGTTTGCATCCATATAAACACCTGGTTCTGTTTGAAAATCGGGCAGATTGTAAATCCGTTCAGTATCGCATGATCGCCAGGGTCACGGCATCCTTCTTCCAATCGTCAATTCGAAAGAGATGCTTCAATATGGCTACAGCTCAGGAACAGGTTGGTCTTTCGGCCATGGGGCTTGATTGCGACCTGAGACAGATCTCTGTGTACCGCTACCGCGTGACCATTGAGTCGGGTGTTGATGAAAAGGAATCGCAGGTTCAGCAGACTCGAAAAGCTGCCAGGCTTGCTGCGAAGAGCAACCGCTGGCAGCCGGTGACCGATGTGGGCCATTACGCGGTTGTTGCTCTTCAGCATTTGGACTCACTGAACATTGATGCTTTCGGCTTTAAATGCTCTCTGGAACCGGAAGGCGAAGTGGCACTCCAAGCTGCCCGAGATGAAGAGCGGGGTGCTATCGAACGGCTTTTGAATCAGGACCTCCACCGCGCGGCCTTCAATTTTGCGCGAAACCAAGACCCCTCAATCGGTCGCCCCCTGAAAGCATCCAGGCATCCCGCCGGCTGGGTTGAAATCGAAGAGGCCAATCCATCAGAGCGGGTCCGCGCCAAGTCCGCTTATCTTGAACTGTTCAAGACCCTTCAAATAACGCCGGAACTGTTGCCCAGTGGCCAGGTAATTCTGGGGCTTTCCGTACGCCACAAGATATGTGCAAAGGACGGTATTACGCTGGACTGGGTCATCAATAAGCGGCCGGACTGGCTGAAAAACATCAAGCGAGTGCGCCATCGTTACATTGTTCAAGGTAAGCCACCGGGCGTTGCTGACTTTCATGGGTTGGCAAACGATAAGACTGCCGATTCAGCGGTGCCGGGCACTCCGCATACGCTTTACAGCTACCATGAAGAAAAAGGCCACATCCAGCCAGGACAGGCGGAAATCGTCCATGCCAGCCATGTGGTCAAGGTTAGTTACGGGCGTAAGGATACGTTTGATCACTTGGGTGCGCTGCTAGAGCCCATGTTCGACTTTGAAACCCTTCAGAAAATTGACAGTCCTTTGCTCAACCGAATGGCCAGAGATCTTAAGTGGCCGATCATGGATCGATTGAGAGTTTCAGGTGAGATGGTGAAAGGCCTATTTCTGCCAGGATTTCGCGCAAAGGTGGTGCCGATTGAGCCGTTGGCGGAGGCAGCAGGTAACATCCGTCCACCGTTCCGTCTGCGTTTTCACAGCGGGCGCACTGATGACACAGAAAAAGCCGTACTCAAACTGGGTGCTTTCAGGGGCATGACGCGTGCACAAGTTGTCTGTCTGGCTGTTGGTACCCGAGTGAGCTCGGATGCCTTGAGCCAACACTTCTACAAGCTGCGCGAATCCTGCCAAAGAATATCAGCTGATCCGTTGCCAAAATGGCTGGGTTTGACCGCATCCAAGCCGTTGAAAAATGTCATGGAGCTGGACAAGCGACTGACCAATACCCCTCCTGAGAACACACTGCTTGTGATTGCTATCGACAAGGCTGCCAACAAGGCTGAGATCCGAGATGTAGCATTTCGCCACAAGCTAGCTTGCCAATTCATGCTCACGGACCACCACCCCAAGACGTATCAAAAACCTATTACAACAATCTGGCGGCCGGTGTGTTCAGTAAAGGCGGTGGTTTAATTTGCGGTCTGGAAGATGTGCCGGGCGAGGTAGATCTCTTTATCGGGCTGGATCTGGGCGGGGTATCGCAGCGAGCCCCGGGCTCGGCCTTTTTATTCACACGAAACGGAGCGCAGCTCGGCTGGCAGTTGGCGGATTTGCAAACTGGGGAACGCCTGGGTGACGACGCGCTGAAAAGTCTGCTGCATAAAAGTATTCAGGAATATGGCCGCCACCATAACGGGGAGCTGCCACGCACGATTACCATCCATCGTGATGGCCGCTTTTTCGAAAGCCTCGATGTAATCAAGAAAATTGAACAGCACTACAAGATCAAGATCAATGTTCTTGAGGTGATCAAAAGCGGCGCACCGATTCTGTTTCGTAGATATTATCAATCCGGAAAGAAAAGGTACCGAAATCCAGACGTAGGGGATATTTACCGGTTTATTGGGTTGGATGAGCTAATTGTGGCCACTTACAGTGGAGATGAGTTGGGCTCTTGGGGCGATAAAGTCAGTGTAAGGCCGCTTCGATTGCGAAAGCGCTACGGAGGCGAGTCGTTGGAGATCATGGCCCAGCAGGTTCTGCTACTGAGCCGAATTCATGGTGCATCTCTGTATCGTCACCCAAGGTTACCGGTAACGACGCATCACGCAGATCGCTTTGCGACGTTGCGGCAAACTTGCAGCCTGGAAGCCTTGTCATATATGGATCGAGCCTGTCCGGTGTATCTATAGCGCACAATCGCTTCTCTGTTGTGGAACCGATTACCCACTAAATTACGAGGCGGTTTGATCTGCCGCCCTGATTACACGGCGGCTGCCAGTTTGATAGAGCTTCGGCCACAATACGTTAGGCTCATTTTTCTCTCGTACCGTGCAAAGTCACGCCATTATCATGTGGCTAAGCCTTGCCCAGCCCTGAGATCCGCTCCAACAATTGGGGCAAGTTGGCCTTCCAGACCGTGTGGCCGCTAATGAAGTCTGTACAGTCGATATTAAAGGCTGGCGGCATCGCCGCTCCCAGACCAGCCGGCTTGGAAAGCCAGGCGTTAGCCATCTGGTATAAATGCCTCAGTGTGTCGTCATTGGCAGAGTAACAATTGTACAAAGTGCCGGTAACCGCTGCCCCAGCCTTCTCCCAAGACTTCACTTTATCGCGCCCAACGGCACCGCCCATCAGCACAACATCCCTGACATATCTTTCGTCTTTGGTTGAAAGTGCCATGAGAGCGAAAAAAATCACACGGGCACCAAGGGAATGCCCCATCAGCGTGAACGTTGTCCCCTCTGTGCGACTAAGCGCTTCCGCCAGGATGGCCCCGGTCTTTTGCGCTTTGAGCATGGCTGAATACCAGGGGTTGCCTGACACGCTAAGCACCAAGTTGGACAGACCAGAACTCGCTGCAAGTATTCCCGCCCCAGTACTGGCTCCTGCCCAGGAGCCGAAGTTTGCAAGGCTTTTGGCGTCCCAGTTCAGGTGCCAAATATCGTCATCATCGTATGTGCCTCGCAAGCCTGATACCCAGTCGTGTGTAAGGTCAAACCATTCTTCCTCTCTCACCGTCTGGGGATTTTTTTTGGACAGAAGCCCATTTATCACGATGACACTGTGTCGAGAGGCCGAGAGTCCCTCCTGGACCTTCACGAAATTGTAGTCAGGGATGTCTTTGAGGTAATTGTTGGCGATACCGTAGCCGGCTCTCCCTCCAAGCCCCGATCCAGCGGCGGCTGCGATTGCAAAAGGCCCGCCGCCGAGCGTAACAGCAAGGGTCTTGCCCGCCACAAAGGTAGCCTTCTTGGCCGCACCAGAGTAATTTTTCTGTCTAGGCTTCATTAGATCGGCGAACTCCGAGAGGTCGGCGATTCTCAGCGTGGCTTTAGAAAAGTCGGGAACGGTTCCATCGTGCTCTGAGCAAAGCTCGTTCGTCCAGCGTTCCTTGAAATAGTTTGCAACCTTGCTCTTGGTGGGCTCATCGCTTGATGAATAGTCAGGGGCTTGGTCACCATCACCATTAAAAGCCCCGGCCCCCCGCGCCATGTTGTCGCAATAGCGGCATTTCACCGTAGGGCCACCGCAGTTGTCACAGACGTAATCCGACCGGCCAATGATCCGCTCTGTCACAAGAGTATGAAGGCAATGAGCGCCGCACCAAGAACACCAGGCGGTAACCGTTGGCGCATCGCCACGTGCTTGTTTTACCGCCCCGGCATAAGAAGTAACGGAACCAGCTATACGCCCGACCTTTTTAAACATCGAAAATCCGACCCTACACAGTGTATCGAGAGGTAAATCATGCCATAAAACGCGGAAGTAACGGGGTAGAACCCAACGGAGGGTGACCGACTATCGTCAGCGAGTGCCGGATCTAAGCTGATGTATGACTTGCCCGAACGAATCGAAGCGGTGTACGGGGTTATATCCGGCTCGCTGGCGCTGCTTGCCGATGCCGGCCACAACCTCAGCGATGTGATGGGGCTGATCATGGCCTGGGCAGCCAGCTGGCTGGCCTGCAAAGCGGCGACCTACGCCAAGACCTATGGCCTGAAGAAAACCACCATTCTGGCGGCCTTGTTTAACGCTCTGATTCTGATCGCCGCGGTCGGTGGTATTACTTGGGAAGCCATTCAGCGCCTCACAGATCCTGCCGACGTCGCTGGGCTGACCGTCGTGATCGTGGCTGGCATTGGCGTATTGATCAACGGCGCAACCATGATGCTCTTTCTCAAAGGGCAGAAAGGTGACATCAATATCCGGGGCGCTTTCTTGCATATGGCCGCAGACACCGCAGTGTCGGCAGGCGTCGTGGTCTCTGGCACGATACTGATGTTCACCAGCCTGACCTGGATTGATCCGATCGTGAGTCTCGTTATTGCCGTCGTGATCTTTGTGGGCACTTGGCAGTTGCTGAAGGACTCCGTAAACCTGGCGGTGGATGCTGTTCCCAAGGGGATTGATCCTTCGGCTGTCCATGAGCGTCTTGAAAGTTTGCCCGGCGTGCAATCAGCCCATCACCTTCACATCTGGGCTCTGAGTACCACCGAAAATGCGCTGACCGTTCACTTGGTGAAACCAGACCCAGAGAGTGACGACCAGGTGATCAGTGAGGCTACGGAAATGTTGAACGAGCACTTTGGCATCCAGCATACGACCATCCAGTGGGAGCGCGGAGATGATCAATGCCCGACCGATGCCCATTGTGGGTCGCTGACTCATTGAAAAGGAATGTGAGCGTGAAACTGACACTGGCAACAACCTTTCCAGCGCCTGCTGATCAAGTCTGGCCGCTGGTCAAAAAGAGCCGTACGCTGCTGTTTGTTTGCAAGGGCCTCTTGGGTTTTGGAGATTCTGGCCGCTTTCCGCAACAATGGCGAGAAGGAAATAAAGAAGTCACACGCTTGCTGTTTTTTGGCTTCATCCCCGCATGGAAACACACCCTGACGTTTGAAAGGATTGACGACGATCAGCGAGTTCTTGCGACTGAGGAAGGCGGAGGCCTGGTCCCCGTCTGGAACCACGTCATTCAGGTGGCCCCTGATGGAAGCAAGGCCTGCACCTACAGTGATGAGGTGAACATAGAGGCAGGGGTATTTACGATAGTAGTATGGCTCTACGCACACGTTTTCTACCGCTATCGCCAGCGTCGGTGGCGCACCTTACTGCGTGAGATAGCGCATCATTCATCATCCATCTGATTTTCGAACCAACAAGGCCAGGAACTCCATGCGGGAAACGATTGAACGCCATCAGGCCTGGGCCTACCTCGTTGCTGTTGTTTTCGGCCTGGTTGTGGGCTGGACATCTTCCCTCGGCGACAGTGTGCCGGATTACTTGATCTGGGGTTTGCTCGGCGTTCTGCTCTACGCCACGTTTACTCAAACACCGTTGACTCACCTGTCTGATGTATTCCAAGACCGCCGGTTCATGGGTGCATTGCTCACGGGCAATTTCTTGGTGATGCCGGCGATCATCGCTCTACTGATATGGGCACTGCCTGACAATGACGCGCTGAGGTTGGGCGTGCTTCTGGTATTGCTGATGCCCTGTACCGACTGGTTTATCACATTCACTCATTTGGGGAAGGGCGACAGCACTCGAGCCATTGCGGCAACGCCGGTTCTGTTGATTGCTCAATTGGCTCTTCTGCCACTCTACCTCTGGCTTTTCCTGGGCAATCAGTTCGACGTAAACCTTGAGCTTGGGAGACACCTACTGCCGGCTTTTGTCGGGCTGATTATCGTCCCGCTGATCCTGGCATTTCTGACTGAAAAATGGGGCGAATACTCCGGAAAAGCCACCGCGTTGATTCGATCGATGGGCCTGATGCCAGTTCCTCTGCTGACAGTCGTACTGTTCATCGTCTCGATGACACAGGTCAGCCAGATCGACAGTACCGGCCCTCTCATCTGGCCCTTGATGATTCTGTTCCCGGCCTATCTGCTTGCTGCGGCCCTGGTCGGAAAAACTCTACAGCGGGTCTTTCGATTACCGGTAGCAACCGGGCGAACCGTTATCTTCAGCCTTGGCACACGCAACTCCTTTGTGGTGTTACCTTTGGCACTGTCAATGCCAGAGGCCTGGGCTACGGTCGTCGTGGTGATTGTCGTGCAGTCCCTGGTGGAACTGTTTGGAATGATGTTTTATCTGAGGTGGGTGCCCAGTCGGCTGCTACCGAACACCTGAAAAGGTCGTGACATGGTCTACGACGTTTACGAGGTCTGTGGCCGCGCCTGGCCCTTGGATCCCGAGGTCGATCAATTCCTTGGTGGCCTGCTGACCTACATTCCACCGGCCATGATGAGCATTCTCGGCATTCTGCTTATCCTTCGTCGCGCCATGCATCAGGACGGAAAGTACACCAATCATTCCCAAAAACTGGAGGAAACAGCGTCATGAGCACCCGTTTCTGGCAACCGAGCACCAAAATCATACCGGCCATTTCTACGCTGGTGATGGCCATATTGCTGACGGGTTGCTTTGGCAACGATGAGGAGGACTGGCAAGGAACAAGTATCAGTGGCCTGATGCCCGAGTTGGAATTCGATCTGATCAACAGCCAGGGCGAGCCGGTGTCTGGCAATGATTACAACGGCCGCGTGAAAATGCTGTTTTTCGGATTCACCTCATGCCCCGATGTTTGCCCGACGGCACTGCAAAAACTCAACCAAGCAACCAGTGGCCTGGCCCCCGAGCTTCAGGAAGAAGTGCTCACTTTGTTCGTGAGTGTCGATCCGCAACGTGACACGCCTGAGCGCCTCGCAGAGTACGTGGATTTTTTCGGTGACAATATTGTTGGGCTCACCGGAGAAGAACCCCAGCTTCGCCAATTGGCCAAACGATATCGGACAACCTTCGGTTATGAAGAACCTGGCCCCGACGGGAATTACGCCGTGTCACACAGCAGCGCGATTGACCTGCCCCCAGTCTTTAATCCAACTGCTCCCTAGTAATGTCCGTTACTTTTGAATCAGTTTTTCCAAGTCGGAGAGCGGAGGCAAACTCCAGGGGTGTCTGATACCCCAAGGATGAATGCGGTCGCCGCTCATTGTAGTCCAAGCGCCAGTTGCTGATCTTTTCGCGGGCATGAGCAAGATCCCGGAACCAATGTTCATTCAGACACTCATCCCGGAATTTTCCGTTAAAGCTCTCGACGTAACCATTCTGCATCGGCTTTCCAGGCTGGATCAGCTTCAGCTCAACGCCATGATGATAGGCCCATTGATCCAATGCTCTGCCAGTAAATTCCGGCCCCTGATCGGTTCTGACGGCCTTTGGATAGCCTCTGAAGGCCGCTATGCCATCCAGGGTGCGGACCACCTGTTCGCCTGAGATTCCCATAGCAACGGGAATGTCGAGGCATTCCTTGGTGAAATCATCCACGATCGTCAGGCATTTGATCCTGCGCCCGTTGGCCAAAGAATCCATGACGAAATCCATAGACCACGTATGATTGCATATTCCGGCCCATCGTGACCACCCATTCCGTTTGAACGTGACCGCCTGTTCCGGGCGATCGTGACCGCTCATTCCGTTTTATCGTGACCGATTTCGGGTCGTTTTCCGGAATCGCCGGTCACGATGCCGGAATCATCGGTCACGTTCCTCCGGAATCACTGCCAAAGCGCTGGAATTCTTCAATTTTATCCGGCATACCACTTCCTTTTTCATCACGAGGAAGGGCGGATGCCGGCAGCGAGGATTTCCATGCGACAAATCATCGAGGTCTTGCGCCTCAAGTACGAAGCGGGCCTGAGCCATGACCGCATTGCCCGCGCCTGTGGCCTTTCCAAGGGTGTGGTCGGTAAATACGTCAGCCTGGCCACCGCTCAAGGCATCACCTGGCCGTTGCCGGAAGGCACGGACGAAGCGCGGCTGGAAGCCCAGCTGTTCCCGGCCAAAACGCCGCCTTCACGCTTTGCCGAGCCCGACTACTTCCAGGTCCATCAGGAGCTGAAGACCAAGGGCGTCACCCTGCAACTACTCTGGGCCGAATATGTGGAACGCCACGGCGACAAGGCCCGCCGGTACAGCCAGTTCTGCCATCACTACCGGCTGTGGCGAGGCCGGCAGCGGCGCAGCATGCGCCAGGTCCACCGGGCCGGCGAGAAGGTCTTTATCGACTACTGCGGTCCCACCGTGCCAGTGGTGGACCGTAGCACCGGCGAGATGCGCAAGGCCCAGGTCTTTGTGGCCGTGCTGGGTGCGTCCAGCTACACCTTCGCCGAGGCCACCTGGAGCCAGAGCCTGCCGGACTGGATCGCCTCCCACCAGCGGATGCTGGCGTTCTATGGCGGCGTGCCGGAACTGCTGGTTCCGGACAACCTCAAGGCAGCGGTCACCAAGGCAGACCGATACACGCCCCAGATCAACGAGACCTACGCGGAGCTGGCCGCCCATTACCAGACGGCGGTATTACCGGCACGCCCCTACAAGCCCAAGGACAAAGCGAAGGCCGAAGCCGCTGTGCTGCTGGTTGAGCGCTGGATCCTGGCCCGGTTACGACATCAGACGTTCTTCTCCCTGGCCGAGCTAAATGCAGCCATCACCGGGCTGTTACCGGCCCTAAACAAGCGCCCGTTCCAGGGGCGCTCCGAGAGCCGCCAAAGCCTGTTCGAGGCACTGGACCGACCCGCGCTCAGGCCGCTCCCCGCAACGCCCTACGTCTACGCCGAGTGGCGCAAGGCACGACCGGGCATCGACTACCACATCGAGATCGACAAACGGCTGTACAGCGTGCCTCACGCACTCGTGGGCGTGAAGCTGGATGTTCGGGTGACCGATACGTCCGTGGAGGTGATGCACAAGGGCCAGCGGGTCGCCCTTCATTCCCGTCACGGCAAGGGCCGCTTCGTCACCCTGACCGAGCATATGCCCAAGTCCCATCAGGCCCACCAGAACTGGTCACCGGGCCGCTTCCTGAACTGGGCCACGGACATCGGCCCCGCCACGCTCGACGTGGTGCAGCGCCAGCTCAAGGATCGTCCTCATCCCGAGCATGGCTACCGGGCCTGCCTGGGGCTGTTGAACCTGAGCCGACGTTACAGCCGTGACCGGCTGGAGCAGGCCTGTGCCCGGGCGTTGTCCATCAACTCGGCCAGTTACCAGAGCATCACCTCGATCCTGAAGCGGGGTCTGGATCAGTTGCCTCTGCCACTGACCGAGGAAGAACCGGAACTGGCCGATCTGCCCGTTCACACCAACGTTCGCGGCCCCCGCTACTACCACTGATCCCGGAGACACTGATGTTGACTCAAAACACCCTCGATACCCTGCGCCAGCTCAAGCTGACCGGCATGTGCGATGCCCTGGAACAACAACGGGCACAGCCCGACACCCACGACCTGGCGTTCGAGGAACGCCTGGCCTTGCTGATCGACCGGGAGGTGCTACATCGTGAAAATCGACGTCTGGATCGGCTGCTGAAGGCGGCCCGGTTGCGGGTCCCTGCCTGCGTGGAAGACGTCGATTACCGCCACCCGAGAGGGCTGGAGCGCTCCCGTATGGCGGGGCTGGCCAGCTGTGACTGGATCCGCCAATCCCTGAACCTGTGCATCACCGGCCCGACCGGTTGCGGCAAGACCTGGCTGGCCTGCGCCCTGGGCAACCAGGCCTGCCGGCAAGGGCTCTCGGTTCGCTACTTGCGCGTGCCGCGCCTGTTCGAGCAGGTGCGCATCGCCCACGGCGATGGCAGCTACGCACGGTTGATGAACCAGTTGCTGAAAACCGACCTGCTGATCCTGGACGACTGGGGTATGCAGAAGGTCACGGCACAACAACGTCAGGATCTGATGGAGGTGATCGAAGACCGGCACGGGCGAGGCTCAACGCTCATCGCCAGCCAGTTACCAACCGAACACTGGCATGACTACATCGGCTCCGCCACGCTGGCTGACGCCATCATGGACCGGCTCCTGCACGGGGCTCACCGACTCAATCTGAAGGGGGAATCACTGCGAAAAGCAAAAGCACAAAATGCGGAATCGGTTGACCCATCGTGACCGCTCAGAGTACAAAACTGACTCCAGCGTGATGGCCGTGTGCAAAACGGTCACGATCCCCGGAATGACCGGTCACGTTCGCCGGAATACGCAATGATTCGGCGCATCGGGCAGAACCAAGGGCTGCCGTTCGACCATCACCCCTTTACGGCGCTTGCGTTTGCGGACGGCCAAGCCTGCTTCCCGGTAAAGTCGATAAACCTTCTTGTGATTCACCTCAGCACCCTCACGACGCAGCAACTGATGAACACGCCGGTACCCGAACCGGCGACGTTCGAACGCAATGGCTTTGATGCGCTCTGTCAGTTCACGCTCCTCTGGAGAACGCTGAGACTGATACCGCATCGTTGCGCGGGATAACCCGACGAGTGAACAGGCTTTGCGCTCGGATATCGTCGTCTCCGACAGCATGGTACGCACAGCCTCGCGCTTGTTCCCGACGGTCAGTACTTTCGGTTGAGAGCCGCCTTCAGAGCTTCTGTGTCCAGCATGGACTCGGCCAGCAGTTTCTTGAGCCGGGCGTTCTCTTCCTCCAGGGCCTTCAAACGACGGGCCTCAGAGACCTCCAAACCACCGTATTTCTTACGCCAGGTGTAGAAGGTTGCGTCCGAGATGTTGTACTTGCGACACAGCTCTTTGACCGGCAGGCCAGCCTCGGCTTCCTTCAGAATGGGAATGATCTGTTCTTCGGTGAATCGCTTCTTCATGTTCATCGTCCTCTCTGGTGATGAACATTACTAAGATCAGAATGGGTTAGAAAGTTGGGGGCAGGTCACAAGAACATCATGAAAATCTGTCTGGGCTTTTATCTCAAGAACTACGTTTTTGAAAGGTTAATAATTCGCTCCGTCCTTATCAGCGGAGTTTCTGCACGAGGGGGAGGGGCACGTCGTCCTAGTCCTCGACGAAGTAGTCTGTATCTACTTGCTTCACCTCGTAGACATCTTTCACGTTGACACCCAGATTGTTCTCAATCATCAGCTGGGCCAATTCGCGACCATCAATCAATACGACCTTCATATCGAGCCCGGCAGCAGCCTCTCGGGCTCCCGTTGAAAAATCTGAGGTCGTCAAGAACACACCTTTGCGGGCGCGCTGCCGGGTCAACGCGCCGATAAACTTGTCGATTTCAGGTCGGTGTACCGTATTGATCCAGCGCTTGGCTTGAAGGTAAATGGTATCCAAGCCAAGTTTGTCTTCCTTTATGATCCCGTCAATTCCATCGTCGTTGGTCGTTTGCGTAGCCTGCCCCGCCTCTTTCCTGGACCCGCCATAGCCCATCGAGATCATAAGATCGACGACCAGTTTTTCAGAAAAGAGGGTGATGCTTTGCGGATGCTATCCAGCACTTCGTCGGCAAGGTTTTCCATCAAAGACTGGTGCGCAGAAGCGAGTTGCTCGTCGGGCGTAGCCTCTTCAGTGGTGTCGTCCGCCGACTTCAAGGAATCGCTGACAGGTTTTGGTTTCTGGGTATGGAAGTCATGGAACTCGGGAAACTGTTTTAGCCATGCAACACTGATGCGCTCGGGTCCATTGCATAATGCATCCTGGCCTCGCTCGGTGATCTGCACCATGCCTCTTTCCGGAATCGTGAGAAGTCCGGCTTTATTGAGGTATGTCCTTGCCCAGCCCACCCGGTTGTTGATTACCGTCTGATTCCCGGATGGCAGACGCTCTTTCCGTTCTTCCTCTGACAGCTCAAACGCGTCTTTCACGGCCTCGCGCACATGGGCCAAGGTCCGAGGCTGACCGTCGCTAACCACTTGAAGAACCGGACGCATGACTGACTGAAAATCAGGTATTGCCATTGCCTGTACTACTCCATGCCAGAGCTTTGCTCACCGCTCGTCTACGAACTCGAACAAATCACCGACGTCACAGTCCAGATATCGGCAAAGTGCTTCGATAGTTTCGAGCTCTACGCGACTGGCGGTTTCGTGATAAAGCCGGGTGATAGTGCCCCGGTTAACCCCCGTTTCTCTCGCCACGTCGACGATTTTTAGCTTCTTCTCGCCCATCAGCTTAGACAGATGGCACTTAATCATTTGGCCCACCAAAGAACAAATTAACCCACAGGAGATCAAAAAGACTTGCAAAAGGTCTTTATGAGTGCATAATGATCTTCAGGAGGACATTTTGAGGCGCTAGTTATGCGGTATGTCCTCCAGCACTCAACGATATCAGAGGTGATTAGTCATGTCACAGGAGTATCTGACTACCGAGGAACTCGCCCAGCGCATCAAATATGATGTGCGCACCATTCGGGAGAGGTTGAAAGACTCTGTACTGATCGAGGGGATTCACTATGTGCGGCCCTTCGGGGGAAGGAAGATCCTATATATCTGGAACGTGATTGAACGAGACATGCTGGAGCAGTCCGCAGACGACGCATTGGCGGTCCCAATGGCCGGTGGAGGTGTGTGCCATGGGTAAAATTGTCGCTCGCCCGGAATCCGGCAAGTTGTTCTTCGATTTCAGATACAGGAACAAACGCTGCAGGGAACAGACAACCTTGGATGACACGCCCACCAACCGCAGGAAGCTGGAGCGCATTCTGAAGAAAATCGAAGCGGAAATTACCCTGGGCACCTTCGACTACGCAAGTTACTTTCCCAGTAGCCCCCGTGCAAAGAATTTTGCACCGGATACCAAGCTGGAAGCAGCCGAAGTGGTTCGTGCTCAGGCAGAAACACCACTGTTCGCTGACTTTTCTCGTGACTGGTTAAATGAAATGCGAATCCAGTGGCGCAAATCGCACATTACCACGGTGGAGGGAACGCTGAAGAACTACCTGAATCCAGAATTCGGAGAGAAAGAAGTTGGCCGCATCACCAAGAAAGACATTCTCGACTTCCGGGCTTCACTCGCCAAAGTAACCACCCGGAGCGGGAAGCAGCTTTCCACTAGTCGTATCAACCGAATCATGACGCCTTTGCGCATGATTCTGGGAGAGGCAGCCAACCGGTACGAGTTTAGCTCACCCTATCACGGGATCAAATCCCTGAAGGTGCCCCGCACGGATGTGGAGCCATTCGACTTGGACGAGGTGAAGTTGATTTTGGCGTCGGTTCGTCCGGACTTCCGAAACTACTACACAGTCCGCTTCTTCACCGGTATGCGTACCGGAGAAATCGACGGGCTGCAGTGGGAATATGTGGACTTTAAACGCCGACAAATTCTGGTAAGGCAGTCATTGGTGAATGGTGAGCTGGGCTACACCAAAAACGACGGCTCGTTCCGTAACATCGAGATGTCGCAGCTGGTATATGACGCTCTCAAGGAGCAGCAGCGGGCGACCGGCGACAGGAAGTTTGTGTTCTGCACCCGGTCGGGGACGCCCCTGTCCCATAACAACGTAACCAAGAGGGTGTGGTATCCGTTGCTCAGGCACCTTGGCCTGCGTAAGCGCCGGCCTTACCAGACTCGCCACACTGCTGCCACACTCTGGCTTGCCGCAGGCGAGAACCCGGAGTGGATTGCCCGGCAGATGGGGCATACCACAACCGAGATGCTGTTCCGGGTCTATAGCCGCTATGTGCCCAACCTGACCCGCCGTGATGGTTCCGCGTTCGAGCGGCTTCTTATTACCGAGTTCGATGCTTCAGCGGAAACGGATGAGGAGGTGTGCCATGAAAACTGAGTTCGATATCAGCGATACCACGCCAGGTTTAACGTTCGTTCCGCTGACAAACCTTCTTCCTCGCGAGAGGAGGGTGATTCGCAATGTGGCCAGCGCGTTGAATGCGGCTTTCCAGATTCCCAAGGGGAGGGGGTTAGTACTGCACCTGGGACTGGGTGGTGAACGATCGAATCTGGAGGCACTAGAGACCTGGGTGTGCCGTCAGATGCTTGCTCACCGGATGCTGCCCGGGGAGGAAAGTCTTGCCTGGTTCGTCCGCCAGCTGGAGTACGATCTGAATACGCTGGAGGTGGACTATGGCTGACGCTCAACAGGCCGAGATTCGTCTGGCGTACTGGTCGGACAAGTTCACCATTCTGAGCATACAATTAATGCCGAAACGTTATTTTGGCCTTAGCCCGAATTTCTCATGAGGGGATAAAAGAAAGCGGCTGAAAGTGTTAAAATTTCAGGACCTTACACCATCAATCAACACCAACAACCGCTATCCAAAATGGTACCTCAAAAACTGACCTTCTCGCCACTTTCCCGCCGCCAGATTGAAACCGACTTCTCCGGAGGCCATATCACCTCCGATGCCGGCTTGCTGTTACTGCGCGAAGTCGACAAACAACACCGGTTAACCCAACGGCTGGCCGAGACTCTGACCGACCAGCGGGATCCCCGGATGATTCGTCATGAGCTCAAGTCCCTGGTCCGGCAACGGGTCTACGGTGTGGCCGGTGGCTACGAAGATCTGAATGATCATGAAGCGCTTCGCTTTGATCAGGCACTACAAACCGCCACGGGGAATGCCTCGACTCTGGCCGGCAAGTCCACGCTTTGTCGAATGGAGCAGGCGATGGATCGGCAAACCATTGTCAAAGCGCATGAGTTGCTCTGGCACCACTTTATCGAGCAGCATGAGAAGCCGCCCAAGGAAATCGTGCTGGATTTTGACGGCACCGATATTCCGGTGCACGGCGACCAGCCGGGTAAGTTCTTTAACCGGTATTACGACCATCACTGCTACTTCCCGCTTTACGTCTTCTGCGGTAGGCACTTGCTGGTGAGCTATCTGCGCACCAGCAATCGAGGTGATGCCCGGCACAGCTGGGCCATTCTGGCGCTGCTGGTGCGATTTATTCGCGAGTATTGGCCACAGACCCGGATCGTGTTCCGGGGCGACTCCCACTTCAGCAAGCCCCGACTGCTGGCCTGGTGCGATCGCAACCAGGTGGATTACATCGTAGGCATGGCCCGCAACCAGCGGCTGGAGGCGCTTGCCGCCCCAGCCATGGACAAAGTCCGGACCTACTACGAGGCTCATGGCCATAAGCTCGCCAGCACCTTCCGCTTCCGCTACAAAGCCCGAAGCTGGCATAAGCCACGCTGGGTGGTTGCGCGCCTGGAATATGGCCCTCAAGGCCCGAACCCCCGGTTCGTTATCAGCTCCCGCTACGATGACGGATTCAAGCTCTACTACGAACAGTATTGCGCACGGGGTGATATGGAGAACCGGATCAAGGATCAACAACTGGATCTGTTTGCCGGTCGCACCTCCAGCACACACTGGTGGACCAACCAGTGGCGGCTGATCTTATCCGGCTTCGCCTACACCCTGTTCGAGCGTTTGCGGGTGCATCTGAAAAACACGCCCTTCGAACGTATGAGTGCCGGCACCTTGCGCTTGAAGCTGATCAAGGTTGGCGCAGTCATCATCCGCAACACCCGCCGAATACGGGTGTTGATGAGTGATAGCTATCCACACAAGAACGATCTCTCAGCACTGGTTCAGCGCTTGGTGCCCCAGTAGATAATCGGGCTCCCCCGGCCCGATACCAATGGGGGAAAGGGGGAGTTGTGCCTGAATGCCGGAAACTGGCTAAATAATCGCCAACTTCGACCATGACCACTCGGATCTGGCACTACCAGGCTTGGTCTGCGAAGGTTGTTGGAGCACTATGAGAAATCCGGGTTAGGGTGTGGCGCCTGGTCCTTCTCTGCCGGGGGAGGCATGCCGTGGCCATCATGCATGAGCTCCGCATGCCCTCGGGGTGGTACCCCACCCCAGGACAGCGGGTTTCTGCGGCGCTGAGGATTAGTGACCAACCAAGGGCGTCAAATCTTCACGTGCAGGTTATTCAACCCTGCTAGTAAGTTCAGGGCATCAATCGTTGGTGCCCTGGTTCGTTCCGATAGAATTCCCAATCATCTCCAGATGGCTCAGCATTCACGACATAAGCCGAAAGCACCACAAATCGCAGAACGCTCCAGAAGAGATTCTGAGTCTTGTATAATTCTGATGGTGGCTCTACCAAAATACGGCTCTTCCCAAACAGTCCAAGCTCTAAACTCTTCTCTATTGGTTCCAGCTTAATACGATCTCGTTCAGTATTGAACCGCGCTTCCCAATAATCGACTATCTCCGTTTCCCTTTCTATCATTTCCCGTGTAATTCTAATTCTTATTGTAACCCGGCTCTTTAACCGCATTTGACACAACATCTGATAGTACCTTTTTTGCCCTGGCACATCTCTTATTACGATTTCGCCCTTACTTCGCTGAGAACTTTCAAGAACCTTAAAAAAAGTCTCGATGGCCAAGTCCGGATGATCCTGGTACCACTGCATCAGCCTACCAAAATACTTCTTCGCAAAAGCTTTGGTATCTGGTGTTTTCGGGGGACTAATAAAGCTTTGCAGCTCTACGTCACCTTTTCGATGATCTTTTTCCTCAATGGAACGACGGACCTCTTCCCGCTCAGTGGATAACCGGGACCGGTTAGCCTTCGGTGGCGCAGGCGAAGGCTCAAGCGGGTTTCGTTCACGATTCGTTCGTAAAGACATCGCCTTTACGGCGTTACAATGCCATTTCACTGCGATCTCATAATCGACTGCTTTAAGGTTTGCTGCCGCTCTCAAGCCCCGACGGGCAGTCTCTCCGCCTCCAACGGGAACGATAGTCTCCATGGCCAACATCAACTCATAGGCATCTCGATACGTGATGGTTTGGTGTGGCTCTAATTCGTCGGGTTCAGATAATTCAGGTGGCACATACTCGCGCAGTTTGGGCAACACCTTGCGCCCGACACGTGGCCAATGCTCCGCCAGTTTCTCAGCGAGGTGACTAGCCAGCCGTTTATCGCTTGGAATTTCCTGCCTCTGCCGGAATTTTTCCGTAGCGGCCAAAGACTTGCCCAACAGGGCCGCCTGTTCTCGAATATGCAAATTCGGGTTGTTGCGCCGCCACAGAAATGAGCGAGCGAGCCAATCCACCAGATGAGAGTAGCTGTGCAGAGATATTGATGGCGATGCGTGCCCGGCCAGCATTCCTACCTCCCATAGAGCCTGTCCCGGTCCAGGCAGCCTCAACTTCTGCCAAAATGGCGCATCCATGGATGGCAAACAGTTTTTGCCCTCCTCGTCCTGCCGCCATTCAGCTGGTATATGCTCCCCAGGCCAATTCTCGATTAGACGCAGAAACACCAAACTGACAAAACTGTGGCGCAAATGGTGAAACCGGAACGTGCCATCACCGGTTACCTCGTTGACCAATCGTGTCAGCGGGTCAAAAATTTGCGCCTGCGGCATCGCTCGATACCCACCGACTTCCTCCGCAAAAATCGAACGCATCCCAGGATTGCCTGAAATCAGTTGCCTCCGGTCTGCGCAGAACCCCTCCAGTCGATTAAGCTCCTCTTCGGTCAAGAGGATACGGAGGGGCAGAGTGCGCGTACCCGCTTCTGTTTTAATCCTGCCGTTTTTATTAGGCCGCACTAACAACTGCACATCGTCCAAAAGCGGGTCATCGATACCTGCGAAGTCCGCGAACAGCCTCCCCAACGCTTCATTGCGGCGCAGTCCGCAACGGTACCCGAGAATCAGCACGAGCTCCTGAACCGATGCCCATCGATCTGTTCTAGCTCGCGCTTTCAATACTCCCTTCACCCGATAGTATTCCCGCGGAGACAGTAGCCGGGCATCCACCCGGGCCTGCCCACTGATGCCTCCGATGTCTACAGGCGGAATGCCATAGGTGCGCTCGACAAACTGGTGGAAGTCGTTAAGTGCGCTAATCCGGTTTGAGATGCCCCCGTGGGTTCGTCCCAGAATATTGTCATAGACGTCTTGCCAGCTGTCTGCGTCCAACAGAAACGGGTCCGAGAAAGCGTCAGCATGATCCAGCAAAGGGCTAATACGACTCAGGTAAGTAGCGATCGTGTCAGCCAGTAGTTTATCTTTCTTCCTGCCGCCGTACCGAGCCAGGTCAATCGCCCAATGCCCCATTAGCTGCAGTATGGGGGATATGCCTTGCCGCTGGAGAAACCGCTCCAACTCGGATGGGATCGCCTTCGCTTTTACGTTACGAATGGCGTCATTCATCTGCTGTAAAAGCGGGTGCTGGTCAGGAAATTCGGTCACCAACTGTACCCTAGCACCCTGTTTGACGCGTGCCTTTTCGGTAGGCTCATAGGAAGTCTTGAGCAACCCTTGCTGACCAGTTAACAACCGATACCAGTTCTCTACGGGCATCGGCATCCCCAGCATGCGACTGCGTAAAAAATGCAGCACAGAGGTCGGTACTCGCATCGCCAGGTCAGCCTGCGCTATCGATGATATATTATGCGCAACCCCCTCGGGCAGACCTGCTATCACGCAAAGACGCATGACGTATGGTTTCAATAAATACTTAAAATTAATGCTCTTTTCGTCAGGTTTAGCTTTAACCGCTGGCCACTTCCTGCCCCACCGCCGATACCAACGAACCAAGAGAGTTTGCGTTACCGGGGAGGGAAAAACCCGGCGCAGGAGGGTTGTTTGTTCCCCTGCCACATCACTGGTCAGATCCAGCCAAACGATTTGCCCATGTACACCCGCACCCGTCTGAATGGCAATGGGGAGACGCTCCAGGAGCATGAGATTAACCAACCCGGAATGGGCGATCATTGAGTAGAGCAATCGACCGGCGTCCAGCTCCATCGCTGCTATATCGAGTGTCGGCCCAGGGTTCTTCAATTCCTTCCAGAACGACGTTTCCAAGGTATCGAACTGGCTAATTCGCTGCCCAACTTCCGGAGAGATACTCGATGGTTCGGTAATATTGACCGTGAGCGGTGCAGGGAGTTGCAGCATCCATCGCAGCTCCTTCATACCTCGCTCTAGGCCCCGGACAAGGAATCTGTGGGCGTCCCTCATCATGTATCCGGTCAGTTTCGAACACACGACCTGAACCAACTCACCGCTCTCATCGTCCGACAACTCAACCCCAGGCTCGCCCCGGTAGAGGTCCGAACTCCATCCCCGCAGTCGATTTAGCGCTGATTCGTAGATCCGAAACTTGATTTGAGCCCTGTCGAGTTCGCGGCGCTTTTCTCCAGTTGGTGAGCTCTTTTCCAAGCGTGAGATGCGACTTTGTAGCTGCTGCACTGGCTCAGACCAACCAATCCACGCCCTCAAACCTTGGTCTGACATCAGTACGACTCCGTTACAACGTCGAACCCGAGTTCTGTAGCGATGCTGTCCAATGCCTCACACACAGTCTCACGATAATCCAATGGATCAATGCTGCTGAACTTGCCCCAGGGTTCCTGACCTGCGCCCCAATGCCCCATGAATGCGTTAACGTAGCTACCGCAGACACCTCGCTGCCGTAATGCTCCCCGCAGCCAGTGGCGGTTCAGGTTTAACGGCATTGTGTACGCCCAGAGGTGCTCCTCCATCGATTTGGGGCGAACCTGCAGTTCATTCAGATCTTCGTCCAAATAGAAAAACAGCGTGGGGTGGTTGCGGTGCTCAATGATGGCAAGACGCTGCCTTACACGTTCTGTATGCGCCAGATAGATGCGGAGTTGTTCCTGCAGTGGGCGACACAAGGGAACAAGACGACTGTGGCCATTTCCGTCCGAGGTTTTATCGGTGATGATGAGAGTGCCGCGATGAAAGTTAAAATCGGTGACCCGGGCCACAGGGTCTTGAACCGCACGATAGCCAGTCAGCCACAACAGCATCAACAACGTATAGTTAGTCAGCGAGTTATGAAGATCACGTAGTCCACCCTGGACGCCTAATCGCTCGTAGTCGTACTGACACTGCTCTCTTAGGCCGCGAATGGCTGATCTTATGACATTCGTTTTTATGACCAGATCAGAACCCACGACTCCATCCAGCCCGAACTCTCCCTGGCGAAAAACAACAGGCGCATCCGGAAATATGAGTTGCTGCCATCGATTTGTCACAGCCACGTAATAGTCCACCAAACGTTGGCGATTCACATAATGGTAATAGAGGGCCGCAGAGGGGCCAGTGGGAGGTTCACGACCGCTTATTAATAGGGCTTCGATCAGATCTCCCGTTTCTCGATGAAGTTCCTCGGTGAGATGATAGGCAATACGGAACAATGTAAGACGCGCAGCCCTGCCACGATTGATGGAGGAAATCATTGCCTGAGCCTGGTCAGGAATTTCCCGTTTATCATTTTCTGTGAAAAGTTCAGCGCTTGCGGTCTTCGCACCTCTAGCTCGGGTCTGAACCCATGGTGATATCAAATCCCAGATATGCTGGGGGATTGGGAGACAAACGTCCTCATGGTGGCGCTGTAGATGGCTCTTTCTCTTGTCTGTAACCGTTTTTCGCTCCGAAGGCCGAACAACTCCGGCTACCCACTCAGCGGAATCAGTGACCAAAAAGGCCTTTGCGACCGAACGTTTATTGCGCAGCTGATCACGTTGCCTGACGACACGGAACGTCAGTACATCTTTGAGCTCTCGGCCAGTCAATAAAACCAGCATCAACGCTACCGAACTGGCAAACTCGTTTTCTGGAGCCTTAACAAGCCTGGCGCCCAGCTTTTTCACCTCAGAATCATTCAATACCTCCCAACGACCTGGCAGGAGCTGCGCTGCTCGGCGACGATTCACATTGCGGCCAATCTGCTGGCGGGCCGCCGACGCCAAACTTGCGCCCCGGTTAATCTCAAGCGGCTCTACGCTCTGAAAAAACTGGGGGCCGTCAATCAGTTCCTCTGGGGCGTTACCGTGTATGTAATGTTCCGCATTATGGAGCTCTGCCCTGGATCTCTTATGAGTTACTAACCGATTTTTTGCCGCTACCGAATCAACATCAGCCTCTGGGTCAAACTTGTCACGATCAAAGGAGACTTCCACCTGCACTTCTTTATGCGAGCGCTTTCCTGACCGAGGGGTATACTCCCCAAGCCGCAAAAACGATTCGAAAAAAAGCCGGAGATTGTGGAAGCGACTAACCTGGTTCGAGTAGTCAGGGATCTTTCTAGAATCGATTTTTTGGACTACCGACTCAAGCTGTCTGTGAATCCGCCGGGGAGATTGCTGCAGGTCGGGCAAATACTCTAGTGCCGCAGGTGAAATCAGCCGTACCGAACGCCAAACACTGTCCATCCGTTTAGCAAAATCCTCTCGCGAGCTTAGATCAGAATGAGCTGTGCTCAATCTTTGACGCCATTCATCAACGCAAATCATTACCAACGTGGCGAGTTTCCACCGGGATGACTCGATGCTTTGACGCTTCCCTAGCCCGGATTTCTCATAGTGCTCCAACAACCTTCGCAGACCAAGCCTGGTAGTGCCAGATCCGAGTGGTCATGGTCGAAGTTGGCGATTATTTAGCCAGTTTCCGGCATTCAGGCACAACTCCCCCTTTCCCCCATTGGTATCGGGCCGGGGGAGCCCGATTATCTACTGGGGCACCAAGCGCTGAACCAGTGCTGAGAGATCGTTCTTGTGTGGATAGCTATCACTCATCAACACCCGTATTCGGCGGGTGTTGCGGATGATGACTGCGCCAACCTTGATCAGCTTCAAGCGCAAGGTGCCGGCACTCATACGTTCGAAGGGCGTGTTTTTCAGATGCACCCGCAAACGCTCGAACAGGGTGTAGGCGAAGCCGGATAAGATCAGCCGCCACTGGTTGGTCCACCAGTGTGTGCTGGAGGTGCGACCGGCAAACAGATCCAGTTGTTGATCCTTGATCCGGTTCTCCATATCACCCCGTGCGCAATACTGTTCGTAGTAGAGCTTGAATCCGTCATCGTAGCGGGAGCTGATAACGAACCGGGGGTTCGGGCCTTGAGGGCCATATTCCAGGCGCGCAACCACCCAGCGTGGCTTATGCCAGCTTCGGGCTTTGTAGCGGAAGCGGAAGGTGCTGGCGAGCTTATGGCCATGAGCCTCGTAGTAGGTCCGGACTTTGTCCATGGCTGGGGCGGCAAGCGCCTCCAGCCGCTGGTTGCGGGCCATGCCTACGATGTAATCCACCTGGTTGCGATCGCACCAGGCCAGCAGTCGGGGCTTGCTGAAGTGGGAGTCGCCCCGGAATACGATCCGGGTCTGTGGCCAATACTGGCGAATAAATCGCACCAGCAGCGCCAGAATGGCCCAACTGTGCCGGGCATCACCCCGGTTGCTGGTGCGCAGGTAGCTCACCAGCAAGTGCCGGCCGCAGAAGACGTAAAGCGGGAAGTAGCAGTGATGGTCGTAATACCGGTTAAAGAACTTACCCGGCTGGTCGCCGTGCACCGGAATATCGGTGCCGTCAAAATCCAGCACGATTTCCTTGGGCGGCTTCTCATGCTGCTCGATAAAGTGGTGCCAGAGCAACTCATGCGCTTTGACAATGGTTTGCCGATCCATCGCCTGCTCCATTCGACAAAGCGTGGACTTGCCGGCCAGAGTCGAGGCATTCCCCGTGGCGGTTTGTAGTGCCTGATCAAAGCGAAGCGCTTCATGATCATTCAGATCTTCGTAGCCGCTGGCCACGCCGTAGACGCGCTGCCGGATCATGGTGTTGAGCCCATGACGAATCATGCGGGCATCCCGCTGGTCGGTCAGCGTCTCGGCCAGTCGCTGGGTTAGCCGGTGTTGTTTATCGACTTCGCGCAGTAACAACACACCGGCATCCGAGGTGATATGGCCTCCGGAGAAATCGGCTTCAATCTGGCGGCGGGAGAGTGGCGAGAAGGTCAGTTTTTGAGGTACCATTTTGGATAGCGGCTTTTAGTGTGGGTTTTTGTGTAGGAACTTGAATTCTAACACTTTAAGCCGCTTCTTCCTTCCTCATGCTACCTTCTTCATGAGAAATCCGGGCTAGGGAACTGGATGCCCGTGAGGCCCAAGAACACATCACACAGGGATATCATGTAGAAAATCAGTAGAGGAGGCAATAACGCGTCAGCTCGCATTGCGCTTGCAATAAGCCCCATGTACTCCATGTCGATTGGTGTCGCGTATTGTCAACCTGACGCACACACCGGGCAGAAGCGACAAGCAGTGAATTCGGTGCAGAATATATCATCTACGCCTACTTGAACGGATAAAGACAAAAACACTGGAGAAAGAAGTTGGCTTGGAAATTTCAGTTGCAGCTTGCGAGCAAAACAATCGCCAGCACGGTGTTGGGCGGGCTGACCGGAATGGATCGGTTATGGCACCGCCGCGAAGCCAGCATGATAGCCTACGCGGCAGCAGCGTTGTGTGCCTGCGGCTTTGCGTTTGTCTCGCAGCATATTCCAGGTACCGATCCCAGTCGCGTTTTGGTTTCAACAAAAGATAGGATGTGCAACCATGGAAAAAACACTTCGCCTTGACCTCCCGCTCCTCCTTCCCGACACGCCGGATGCGCATGGGGCTTGTGCACAGCGGCTAGCCGAGAGCCTGGAAACTCGTGAAGGTGTCTCTATCGCCCACGTTCGCAATACAGAAAGCGGTGGGGGCATGGAGCTATGTATTCATTACGACCCCGCATTGCTTTCGCTTGAACGAGTCCGCGAAGTCGCCAAGGCGTTCGGGGCAGAGATTACCTCTCAGTTCGGGCACCTCGTGTGGCAGGTTGAAGGTATTCCGGATCAACGTCGGGCAAGAGCGGTCAGCGCACAGCTGCGCAGTCTCCCGGGGGTTGTAGAGGCCGAGGCCAATGCCAAGGGGCCGCTGCGGATTGAATTTGATCGAAGGCAAACTGATGAAAACACTCTGCGCAATGCCCTTCAGAACATGAGACTGTCGCTGGTACAAGACGAATCCAGACCGCATGAGCCGACTGGAGAAGCACACGATCATGAGCATGGCGGCATATTTGGTGCGCAAACGGAACTTATTTTTGTGGCCTTGTGCGGTGCGCTGTTGCTGATTGGCTGGCTTTTGCCGAAGTTCGTGGCGACGCCGCCATGGGCACCCCTGTTCGTCCTCGTGCCCGCCTATTTCTTCGGCGGCTACTACGCCCTGCGCGAGGCTATTGACAGTGTGCGCACTGGCCGGTTCGAGATTGATTTTCTGATGCTGGTGGCGGCGGCGGGCGCGGCAGCGCTTGGTGAATGGGCCGAGGGCGCATTGTTGCTGCTCCTCTTCAGTCTTGGCCATGCGCTGGAAGGCTATGCCATGGGTCGCGCCAAGCGGGCCATCGAAGCGCTTGGCGCCCTGGCGCCCAAAACCGCCACCGTGCGCCGGGATGCCAAGGTCGAAGAGATCGCCGTCGATGCTTTGCGGGTCGGTGACATCGTGCTGGTGAAGCCGAACGAGCGTCTGGCCGCGGACGGGTTCGTCATCAAGGGTGAAAGCAGCGTCAATCAAGCACCGATCACAGGCGAGAGCGTGCCGGTGGACAAATCACCCGTCGGGGATGCGACCGTTGCCGCGGAAAAACCCGACCTCGTGGATGCCGAAAACCGTGTCTTTGCCGGTACGATCAACGGCGGCAGTGCGTTGGAAATTCAAGTCACGCGCACATCGGCGGATTCGACCCTCGCCCGCGTCGTCAAGATGGTGAACGAGGCCGAAACCAACCAATCGCCCACCCAGCGCCTGACCGACCGGTTCGAACGCATCTTTGTACCGGCGGTTCTGGTTCTTGCCGTTGCGCTTTTGTTTGCGGGCTTCGTCGTCGACGAACCTTTCAGCGACACCTTCTATCGCGCCATGGCTGTACTGGTAGCGGCAAGCCCCTGTGCGCTTGCGATCGCGACGCCAAGCGCGGTTCTCAGCGGGGTCGCACGCGCCGCCCGTGGCGGTGTTCTGATCAAAGGCGGTGCCCCGCTCGAAAATCTGGGGCGGCTGACGGCCATCGCCTTCGACAAGACCGGCACACTGACAGAAGGCAAGCCGAAGCTCGTCGATGTGGTGACGGCCGATGACGTAGCGGAAGAGGAGCTTCTGCGGGTGGCGGTTGGGGTCGAGATGTTGAGCGACCATCCCCTCGCCGCTGCCGTTGTCAGGGGTGGACGCGAACGCCTGGGCGATACGCCTGCCGCCGAGTCATTGAACCTGCGCAGCATTACGGGCCGCGGGGTCGTGGCAGACGTCGAGGGCGAGACAACCTACATCGGTAAGGATGACCTGTTCGCGGAGATTGGCGGCCCTGCCATTCCTCCTTCTCTGAAGATCCAAATAGAAGCATTGGAAGCGAACGGCCGCACCACGATGGTTGTTCGCCAAGGCGACCGATATCTTGGCGTGATTGGGCTGATGGATACGCCGCGCGAAGCGGCACCGGCGGTGATAGAGACGCTGCGCACGATCGGCATTCGCCGGATGATCATGATCTCTGGCGACAATCAGCAGGTCGCGGACGCTGTCGCGCGGGCTGTCGGCCTTGACGAGGCACGCGGTGATCTGATGCCCGATGATAAGGTGGAGACGATCAAAAAACTGCGCGCAGAGGCTAAAGTAGCGATGGTTGGCGACGGCGTCAACGACGCTCCCGCGATGGCGAACGCCACAGTCGGCATTGCCATGGGCGCGGCGGGCTCGGATGTCGCGCTGGAAACCGCCGATGTGGCTCTGATGGCGGATAACCTGAACCATTTGCCCTTCGCCGTGGCGTTGAGCCGGTCGACGAGCTCAATCATTCGACAGAACCTGTGGTTCAGCCTGGGCGTTGTTGCCTTGCTGGTTCCCGCGACGATTCTCGGTCTTGGGATTGGACCTGCGGTGGCGGTTCACGAAGGGTCGACTATTGTCGTCGTGTTCAACGCACTGCGCTTGCTCGCATTTCGTTTTGCTCCACCTGTTACACCCGTGGGTAGGGTATCCAATGCGGAAATGTCGGTGTAATCAACCAGACAACAGGAAGCCGTTGCAGGAAGCTCCCAATGAAGTGGATCGAACAAACTCTCGGACCACTCTTCCTGGATGGGGATACAAGGCGTGTTCATTTGTTCGAGCTTCTGCTTGACGTGAATGACGGATTGAAAAAGGCAGGTAATAACACACAATTTACAGGTCATTGGTGCTGGATCATCGGCTGCGCAAACTCCGACGACCGCGCTAGCGGCCTTACATACATGTGTGAAGATTATTATCACAGAATAAGGGGCGGTGTTATCCCGCTCTCTTCCAGAGCCCAACGGGCGCGCCATATATCTGAACGCCGCTCAAGCACCAGATAGTTGCGTTCCGCAATATAGCGCGACTTCTGACCGGGGATACATGGGATTCGGATCGGACACGCCTTGAGCGGCGATTCACCAAATTGTGCAAGGGCCCCCAGAATTCGTGCCCACACCCTTGGCGGGGCGCGATGCGCAATGCCCGAGGCAACCAGCTGGTGTAACCAGCGACCGGCGCCGAGCTTCATCGTGGCACGCGTCGCCAGGTGGATTTCCCCCGAAAGCACCGTGACATCATGGCCGTTGGCAAGCGCCATGTCCCGGATCACCCGAAGCATATCGCACCATTCGTCACGGTGAGCGCGGCTTTGCCACTGATCGCGCAGATCGTCCTCGTATTTCTGCATTTTGGGGATGGCGACCATCAGAGCCTCAAGCACCGACAGGCGTGGACCCAGCAACGGCACGCTGGACATCAGGAACGTGTGACCCTGCACCGGGGTCGAGGCCTCAGCTCGAATCATCTTCCAGCCGCCGTCCCCCATTACCTCGTGGCGCGTACGCTCCGACCTCATATCAGGTGCAAGGAGGCGCAGACCGGCTGTGCGAACACTCCAGCCCAGATGCAGCCCGGCAGGATCGTGGAACCGTTCAGGCAGATCACCATCTACTGCGGCATGCTGAAAGGTCAAAAAACTCTCGCGGGCAACATCAAACAGGATTTGGCCGACCGGTGTGTCGGTCTTCGACCCCGGTAGCGATCCCCAGCCATCGCAAATATCGTGGTCGTCCCACTGCATGAGAGACGGCACGCGCGCGGCGATCCAGACAAATTCCGGCGCACGATAAAGCGCCACGTAGCGCTCCAGGAAGCGTTCGCGCAAATAATGGCGCAAATCGGCAAGATCGGCGCGCGAAGGATCCTTGGGGATATGTTCGGGCCAGTCCTCGCTCAGGGGGTGACCCTCGGTGACTTGGTCAGCATAGACCTGATCGCCACCGTGCAGCAGCAGGGAAAACGGCGCGTTCCGGTGATCTTCTGTCAGGCGTGCCCACATCGCATTGCGCTCGGACCCTTCGCGCTCCAGATCGCCGATTTGCTCGCCGTTGCAGGACACATAGGCGATCCGTATATCGCCTCGAAAATCACTTGCCAAGGAGTAACTTTGGCCGTTCCAGGCATAACAGGACGAGCGGTTTGCGGGCAGGTCGAAGCGTGCTCGCCAAACGGTCATATGATCGTATTCCGCGAGGATTTCCGCTGTATGTACGCCGTGGACCGTTTCGATTGGCTCCGGGCACTCGCCATTGTCCGCAATGAAAAGGACAGAGAGCCGTAACACATATTTCTCGACATGGTCGAGAAAGAGAAGCGGTCCGGTCATGACCGGAGGTTCGGATGTCATGCGCAAGGTGGTTCCGATCAGTCTTCGGGCACTACTGTCGCCGTTGTCCTCGTCGCAGGACAGCGGGTATTGCAATCAGCGCGATCAGCCCTGCAACCCAAACCAGCAGAACGACCGTCTTGACAAGAAAATGAATCGATCCACCCGCCCAGCCGAGCAGCCCCTCAATATTGGCCGCATCACGTAAAGCCGTGGCTTCCTCCCCAAGGCCAAACCACTTCGCAAGCCCCGCTCCGGTATCGGCCAGTGGCCCGGCTGCACCGGAGATCCAGGAGAGGACCGGATCGACCAGCCACCAAGCGCCGAGCGAAAGCGCAGACCATATGACCAGCCCGGCCACGATGACCGAGGTCGGAATATTCAGCACCGGCAGGGCTCTGCGTTCGCGATAGCCGGAATGGTCATCGCCCTCATAATACCCACCCATGTCGCGATACCGTCTGTGTTTGGGTCGCCGGAAAAGATGATGTCCCATGATTTGCTTCCTCTAAGGGTGACGTTCACCTCCGCCAACACAACGTATCGCATCCTTGACCACCAGATGACCGCGGTGCGCGTCAAGGCCCCAGGTCAAAGTCCAGACGTAAGGATCCTGCGCCGCGGTGACACCAGGCAGGCCCATGTCCACCCGAGTTGCGCCGCCTGAACAAACCTGTCTAATCAAAAATTTCCGACAACCAGGACTTGCGGCGATACCCATGTTTGCCATGGCCTCCATGCTTGCCGTAACCGCCGTGCTTGTCATAGCCTCGGGGTTCTGGCTCGCGACGTGGTGGCGGCGCCAGTTCTACGGCACTACGCTCGATGATCTTGTCCAGCTCCCCCCGGTCCAGCCACACGCCCCGGCATTTGGGGCAATAATCAATTTCCACACCTTGTCGATCGGCCATCGTCAGATCAACACTCTCGCATACTGGACATTTCATGAGCTTCTCCTTTAGGTCAATCATCAGGGAAATCATAGTAGCACCATACTCACACCCCTTCACACTTGGGGCAACTAATCAAAATATTCTCCAGCATGTTATCGGCACCAACCATGATTAATTGGTGTGCCCAGAAGCCCCCTGCCCCCATTGAGCAGGTGATCTATTATCTGTTGTGAATCAAGGGGCAGTCTAGGAGTCTGCGCGGCAGGAGCCACCTTCTGGCATAATACGTAAAAATTCTTCAGCACCGGAGAATCCGATGGGAACCACCTTCCGCCCCTATTCACCTGATCAGGAACTGCTTCTTCCCCCGAGCCTGAACGAGTGGCTGCCCGAAGGGCATCTGGCCTATTTCATCAGTGACGTGGTCGAGGAACTGGATCTGAGTGCCTTCTACGCCCGGTATGAAGGGAGCGGTCGGCGCAACTCGCCTTTCGATCCGCGGATGATGTTGAAGGTGTTGATCTATGCGTACGCGACCGGCGTGTTTTCATCACGAAAGATCGCCCGGAAGTTGGAAGAAGATGTCGCCCTTCGGGTCCTGGCGGCTGGCAATTTCCCCAGACACCGCACTATCTGCGATTTTCGCAAGCAACACCTGGCTGCGTTCAAGGCCGTATTTATTCAGGTGGTCCGGATCGCCCAGGAAGCGGAATTGGTTACTCTCGGTACGCTGGCGATTGATGGCACCAAGGTCCGGGCCAACGCCAGTAAGCACAAGGCCATGAGCTATGACCGCATGCGGGAGGAAGAAGCCCGTCTGTCAAAAGAGGTTGATGAGCTTTGTGGCCAGGCTCGCCGTGTGGATGAATCGGAAGACCAACAGTTTGGCCCGGATCAGCGGGGCGACGAGTTACCCGAAGAGCTTCAGCACCGTCAGGGGCGGCTGGACAAGATCCGGGCAGCGAAGGAGAAACTGGAAGCGGATCAAAAAACGCAAGATGAGGCCAAAGGCCGGCATCCAGACGATGATCGCCGCTCACCCAAGGGTGGCCGGAACTTCAAGAGAGATTATGGAGTTCCGGAGGACAAGGCTCAGAGTAACTTTACCGACCCCCAAAGCCGGATCATGAAAACGAATGATGGGTTCCAGCAATGCTATAACGGCCAACTGGCCGTGGATGGCGAGTTCCAGATCATCGTGGGCAACCGCCAGGGTAACAACCCCAGTGATAACGGCTGTCTGGTGCCGCTGCTGGGCGAGGTAAAAGAAACTCTGGGAAGTTACCCGGGCCAATGTCTGGCTGATGCGGGTTATCGCAAAGAGGAAGACTTGCAGGCATTGGAGACAAAAGGCATAGATGGCTACGTCTCGCTGCGCCGGGAAGGCAAAAAACCGGAGATATAAACGCGAGCCGGTACCCGGCGACGGCCCGCATGGAGGAGAAGCTTACCACGGCGGAGGGGCGAGCAGTCTACGCTCAGCGCAAGCACATGGTTGAGGCGGTGAATGGCTGGATCAAGAATGTCCTGGGCTTCCGGCAGTTCGGCTTGCGGGGCCTTCAGGCGGTGCAGGGTGAATGGGATCTTGTCTGTCTGTCGCTCAATCTCAGGCGCATGAGTTCACTGATGAGGCTGGCATAAGTCGCTGAGGCAGCCTTTGGCTCACGGTAGGTACAGCTGGGGCCCTGCGATGCCCCTTTAACCGGTTAACTGGCTGGATCGAAAGCGATGATGGAGCCGATCCGATATCGCGAACACTCCTTCCGGCCAGACAATGATCCGGTCTGGCGGAAACGAGGGCTCAAAACGTTTCTGCCGCGCAGACTCCTAGCCCGAATTTCTCATGAGGGGATAAAAGAAAGCGGCTGAAAGTGTTAAAATTTCAGGACCTTACACCATCAATCAACACCAACAACCGCTATCCAAAATGGTACCTCAAAAACTGACCTTCTCGCCACTTTCCCGCCGCCAGATTGAAACCGACTTCTCCGGAGGCCATATCACCTCCGATGCCGGCTTGCTGTTACTGCGCGAAGTCGACAAACAACACCGGTTAACCCAACGGCTGGCCGAGACTCTGACCGACCAGCGGGATCCCCGGATGATTCGTCATGAGCTCAAGTCCCTGGTCCGGCAACGGGTCTACGGTGTGGCCGGTGGCTACGAAGATCTGAATGATCATGAAGCGCTTCGCTTTGATCAGGCACTACAAACCGCCACGGGGAATGCCTCGACTCTGGCCGGCAAGTCCACGCTTTGTCGAATGGAGCAGGCGATGGATCGGCAAACCATTGTCAAAGCGCATGAGTTGCTCTGGCACCACTTTATCGAGCAGCATGAGAAGCCGCCCAAGGAAATCGTGCTGGATTTTGACGGCACCGATATTCCGGTGCACGGCGACCAGCCGGGTAAGTTCTTTAACCGGTATTACGACCATCACTGCTACTTCCCGCTTTACGTCTTCTGCGGTAGGCACTTGCTGGTGAGCTATCTGCGCACCAGCAATCGAGGTGATGCCCGGCACAGCTGGGCCATTCTGGCGCTGCTGGTGCGATTTATTCGCGAGTATTGGCCACAGACCCGGATCGTGTTCCGGGGCGACTCCCACTTCAGCAAGCCCCGACTGCTGGCCTGGTGCGATCGCAACCAGGTGGATTACATCGTAGGCATGGCCCGCAACCAGCGGCTGGAGGCGCTTGCCGCCCCAGCCATGGACAAAGTCCGGACCTACTACGAGGCTCATGGCCATAAGCTCGCCAGCACCTTCCGCTTCCGCTACAAAGCCCGAAGCTGGCATAAGCCACGCTGGGTGGTTGCGCGCCTGGAATATGGCCCTCAAGGCCCGAACCCCCGGTTCGTTATCAGCTCCCGCTACGATGACGGATTCAAGCTCTACTACGAACAGTATTGCGCACGGGGTGATATGGAGAACCGGATCAAGGATCAACAACTGGATCTGTTTGCCGGTCGCACCTCCAGCACACACTGGTGGACCAACCAGTGGCGGCTGATCTTATCCGGCTTCGCCTACACCCTGTTCGAGCGTTTGCGGGTGCATCTGAAAAACACGCCCTTCGAACGTATGAGTGCCGGCACCTTGCGCTTGAAGCTGATCAAGGTTGGCGCAGTCATCATCCGCAACACCCGCCGAATACGGGTGTTGATGAGTGATAGCTATCCACACAAGAACGATCTCTCAGCACTGGTTCAGCGCTTGGTGCCCCAGTAGATAATCGGGCTCCCCCGGCCCGATACCAATGGGGGAAAGGGGGAGTTGTGCCTGAATGCCGGAAACTGGCTAAATAATCGCCAACTTCGACCATGACCACTCGGATCTGGCACTACCAGGCTTGGTCTGCGAAGGTTGTTGGAGCACTATGAGAAATCCGGGCTAGCTCCTTTAACCCTCCATGTTGTGGGTAGATTGTCATCAGCCCTCCATCCCTGGCGGCTTTAGCGTCAATCGTTACATATTCACGCATTCGTCCATCTCGGCAAATTGTTAACAGCTTTTCTGCCTGAGGTAGCTCGTAGCCAAACTGTTTAAATCTCGGTAGGATTTGTAGCAGGGCGGTTTCGACCAACTCCAGTTCTGCCCAATCACCCCTCGGCAGAACCAACCGGGCGAACTGTTCCTCGCGTGACAGCTCTCCAAATCCGTCAAATGCTCTACTCATCGGACGTTGCCTCCGACATAACGGATGTTGCGTATTCACGCGGCGGCAGTTGTCGCCGCCGATTCAAACCTAGCCATTGCTCAATAGTTGAACGGTTCGCGAAATTCGGGGATAGCTCCTGCAAAAGCCCGGGATCGGCGAGCGTTATCAGCTGTAACAGAGATTGACTCGCATATCGCAGATCCAGTCCATGCGCGATGGTAGACAGGCAATGGGTGGCTGTAACAATATCGGAGGCTGGAACCGATTTGTGAGCCGTCGTCACTAACGCCGGTACCCTCGTATCCGCAGGTAGGCGCTGGCATAGCTCTACCGTACGAAGGTTCGCCAGCACATGGAACCGGCGTGCGCCACGTTGTTGTCGACGCAGCAGAGGTGGATGCAGGTGTGCAATCCATTGCAACGCGAGAGGTGTCAATGCCGCACTGTCTCTCAGAGCCGGTACCGCACTCGCTATTAACGATATTGTCTCCCGGCCTAATGAGGGAGCCGGCTCGATCTGATCGACACGTACATACATCAAGGAAGGTGTTGTTACGAGGATCTCTTCTAGTGCCAACATGGGACTGCTCTACTCCGATTGACCATTGCCCCACTATTGTTTCACAGAAAATAGGCGGAAAATCGGCCTGACCCCTATTGTTGCCATTTACCAAAAACACCCCTAGAACCATGTTTTAGTTAGGAAAATATAAGATTTCCATTTTTAACACTTTTTCTGCCCAGCACCAGCCCAGTGTTCTATGTCTCGGGCCGTTCTGCCGATCCAGCGATCCGCGCTTTTGGGTAGCAAGCTCATGATTTATGAGCATTCCGGTCGCGGGATAGGCGAACATCAAGGGCGACCCAGTCCAATGTATATAGGCCGAACACTGAACTGGGCAACCCAATTAGATGGGTACTAATAAGACTAGTATTCCATTTTTCTTGCCATTTCCCATGTTTCCTTTATAAAAACAAAAGCGTCATATGGATGCATACAAGGAGTTGTTGCAACTGAAGTTCTGATTGCCAAATCTCGAAGATTTAAATCTGTGTATTTTCTAAATATATCAAGATCTGATTCGCTCATTTCAGCGAATGTTCTCGAAAACACCTCGAATGGCTCATACGGATCACTATACTTCAGCTTCAATCCTGTTATCGACCCGACCAACTCATTAATTGCATTCAGGGCCGTAATATCAAATTGTGCCGGTTCATCAATTCCCACGCTTTTATAACCGGCCTGAATCTTTGGCAGAAAGGTTTGTATATTATTTTCTAAGATCGAAAGCTCGGAATCCATCACGTATCTTCCGAGAGGGAAAGACATTGAGTGCCTATTAAAATCCAGCCAATCACAGTCTTTCGACTGACCATATTCTAGAAGATAAATGCCTGACACTTGGCCGCCGGAATTCTCTGAACTAAAGAACACTTTCAAATATAATAGGCTACCTGAAGGAGCTATGTATGCGGGCTCATTACCAGAAGAATCAATTAGTGCCATATCGTATTTTACTTCCATAAATATCACCTTAATAACCATTCATAAAAAGCGCCCTGTCTGTGGAGTGACTGTCGGCAAGCATCCTGACACAAGCGCTTAGATCATGATTACACGAAATTACCCCCTCAAAACGCCGTTTTCCCTATTGAGTATGACCAGCAAAAAGGTTGCAGACATCACCTAAAGTCACGCGGCGGATTCTTCGATTCAAGGTACTGTTTCGGTTTGTCGGCAGCTTGGCTGGGAGACGACCATGGGATCGACCTAATGGATCAACTACCTGGCGTAGGAGGAGGAAGTCGCAGATACCGTCGCCCAACGTCTTCTAACTGAACATTAACTGCAGGAACGGTGTCGGGGATGTGGGCGGCGGCCAACCTACCCGGACAGCCTGCGTGGCCGCGATAGTTTGCGCGCAGAATGCAAAATTGAAAATCTCTGAGGGCGGGCCGCACTTCTTGAAAGAGTCAGATTTGAATGGGGTGAATACCGCCGCTGCCGGTTTCATCAATAAATCGGGCTCTCTTCCGTTTTGTGTGGAACATTAGCTTGCAACCATTCTCTGTAATGGCGTCTGGAACGGGTTTGCTGGCAGATGCTTGAGCTTGCCGGCAATCAGAAAGCAGATGGCAATGAAGTGGCTCGCCGTGCCGTAGCCGCGCGCACGGGCCTTGGCCGCCTGGATCAGGCTGTTCATGGCTTCGACATAACCATTGCTCAAGCCGCTTTCAAAGCCCTGTAGGACTCCGGCCCAGTGTCGCTTGATGGTGGCAGCTAGTTGTTTCATCGGTTCCAACCGACAGCGTCTGGCCCAGGAGTGCCATCGCTTCAGTAACCCTTCCGCTTGTTCACGACCAGGCTTGGCCTGGAAGATGTCACGCAAGGCCTCTTTGATGCGCCAGGCACGAGCGGTCTTCAGGTTGGAGCGGGTCAGGTCGTAGACGGCCTCATCCTGCTTTTTGCTCCAGCGGGCCATGTCCGTGAGCCAGGCCCATTTGGTTCGCTTCAGGCGGGCGTCGTGGCGTACTTCAGACTTGCGCACGGCATCCACAGCCTGATTTGCCAGCTGAATGATATGGAACCGGTCAAAGGTGATTTCGGCGTTGGGCAGGTGCTGCCCCAGGCCGCTGATGTAGGCTTTAGACATATCGATGCTGGCGTGCCGGATCTGATCAGCCTTGCCCTGATGGCTTGCAAGATCCTCAGAGAATCCTTTCAGAGTCTGGGCGTCACGACCGGGCGTTGCAAAGATGAGTCGGCGCTCGGCCAGGTCATGCACCAGCGTGATGTAGTGATGGCCACGCCGACAGGCGGTCTCATCGACCCCGATGGTGGTCACGGTGCTGTAGTCTTCACGAGCTTGTGCCTGGGTGACATGGTGGTCCAGTACCCGCCAAAGGGCCCTGTCATCAGTCCTCAGCTGCCTTGCCGTGGTCGATACCGGCATGGCCTTGGCCAACGTGAGCGCAAAGGCTTCGAATAGCAGGGTGAAACGGCTGCCCGGGCGAGCCCAGGGTACTTCCACCTGAGTGGTCTTCTTGCAGCCGCCGCAGCGCACCCGGGGCACCTCGGCATGGACATAGGCGGCAAACTGGAAGAAGTCCAAATGCCGCCAGGTTCGCGGTTTCCGGTCGTGAATAGGCTGATCAGATCGCCCACAACCAGGACACGGTAATTGCTTCGCCTCACAGGAGACCCGGAAATCGATACGCTGGGCCTTTGGGTCAAAATCGATGTCATCGACAGCCCATGGTGACGTCAGACCCAAGGCTTGTGTGAACAAGAGTTCCGGATTCATAGAGATGTTCGCTGGAGGTCAGAAGATATCAGGGAGTATGGCTCAAAAAGGCGTTAGCTGGCGACCGATTCCACACGGAATGGAAGAGAGCCATAAATCGAACCGAGCGTGGACACGCCCGGGCCATCTATCACCCGGGCCCTCGTGGCCACTAGTTTCTCCTGACCAGGGATTCGGCTAGCTCGCCAACATATCCCGCAATGCCTTGCGGTTCAGCTTTCCAACCGCCGTCTTCGGCACACTGTCGACGAAGACCACCTTCCTTGGTTTCTTGTAGGAGGCCAGGCGACCGCTGACAAAGTCGATGAGCTCTGCCTCGGAAACTTCCTCACCAGGCTTGAGCGCAATAGCTGCGGTCACCGCCTCGACCCATTTTTCATCTTTGGTGCCAACGACGGAACACTCGGCTACCGCAGGATGCTCCATAAGGACATCCTCGACCTCCCGTGGGTAGACGTTGTAGCCGCCGGTGATGATCATATCGGAGGTGCGGTCTTTCATATGCAAGAAGCCGCGTTCGTCCATAATCGCCACGTCCCGCGTACGGAGCCAGCCGTCGTCAGTGAACATTTCAGCGTTCAGCTGGTCGGCGTTGTAGTACCCCTTCATCATAGAGGGGGCCTTTACGGCAATTTCGCCGGGCTCACCGTGCGGCACATCGTTTCCAGCGTCATCAATCAGGCGCAGCTCAACATCTACACAGGGCTTACCACATGAACCAAGCAGATCGCCCTCATGATCCTCCGGCCGGAGAACGGTAATGGTCAGCGGACACTCGGTTTGGCCATAGTATTGCCAGAAACGCTCTCTGCCCCAAAGCGCCATCGCCTTTTCAATGACCGGTCTCGGCATCGGAGAGGCTCCGTAAATGACCTGCTTCAACGAGGAAACATCGGTTTTCTCGAAACCCGGGTGCCCTAGCAGCATCTGGAGCATGGTCGGAACCACATTAATGGCCGTAATCCGTTCGCGGGCAATGAGCTCCAGGAAGGCGGTTGGATCAAACGCCTTCATGATG
Source organism: Marinobacter sp. AN1 (assembly GCF_026013985.1). Classification (NCBI taxonomy): domain Bacteria; kingdom Pseudomonadati; phylum Pseudomonadota; class Gammaproteobacteria; order Pseudomonadales; family Marinobacteraceae; genus Marinobacter; species Marinobacter sp. AN1. Next base: position 569,044 of record NZ_CP110342.1, read on the forward strand.
ACGGTCTTTGCACCCCGTAGCCAGAAAGGCAGGACGAACACCCCACTGGCATGAATGAGTGACGCCGCATGGAGCATGGCGTCCTCGTGTTCCACGTTGATCAAGTTCATCAGGACGTTTTGCATACGCCAGCATAGGAGGCCTGAGTATGCTGAGCTGCCTTCAAGGTTCCGGTCGTACCGGACGTGAACAGGGTAAGGATGACATCGTCATCATTGACTGTGATATCGGGTGCCGATGTAGGCTGGGAGCGCGCGCTAGCCATCAGGTCATCGCCACCGTCGATTTGGCTATCCAGCCCGTGACACTTCAGGCCCGGTAACGCCTGCTTGAGCGCCTCTGCATGATCGGCCAGATCAGCACCGAAAACGATACGCCGGGCGCCGGTTTCTTTGAGCATGCGAGCGTGTTCCTGAACGGAAAGCCGAGCATTCAAAGGCACCCGGTTCAAGCCTGCTTTCACGCAGGCAAAATCCAGCGGAACGCTGTAGGGGCCGTTATTGAGCAACAGGGCAACACGGTCACCCTGATTGGCGCCTTCCGCATAGAGTGCGTGCGCCAGCTGACTACTAAGCTGGTCCACGTCTTTGAATGTGAAGGTCTGGTCTTCATAAACGATCGCCGTCCGGTCCGGATAGTGCTTTGCGCCACGGTTTATCAGATCAAGGTAAGTTGTTGTCATTGTCGTACTCCTTTCTCAGTTATCGAATTGGCCGTGTCGACCGGCCCCTTTGGTAAATCGGTCCGCGCCTTCAATGGCCTCTTCATAGACGATGGGATAGCCATGCTTGCCCTCATTTTTTAGCGCATCTGGCAGGGAGAGGTCCCATTGCCGGTAGGTCGAGGCCCGATCGGCATTCATACATTGCTGGGGAAACCGGGCAATATCGGCGGCGAGTTCTTCAGCGGCACTGCGTGCTGTCCCATCCGGTACCACCCGATTAGCAAGCCCGATTTGCAACGCCTCCTGCGCATCGACCGGCCTTCCCGTGAGGATCATGTCCAGGGCTCGCGACTGGCCCACAACCCGCGGCAGGCGCACGGTACCGCCGTCGACCAGCGGCACGCCCCAGCGACGGCAGAAAACCCCGAAGACAGCGGATTCCTCCACGACACGCAGATCGCAAAACAATGAGAGTTCAAGGCCCCCGGCGACGGCGTACCCCGAAACCGCCGCGATTACCGGCTTGCTCAACATCATGCGTGTTGGCCCCATGGGACCGTCTCCCTCGCCCTCCGGATCTACCACATTCCTCGTCTGCGGATCGGCCATGGCGCTCAGGTCAGCACCGGCGCAAAACGTGCCGTTTGCCCCCCAAAGGACGGCAACGCGAAGTTGATCGTTGCCTTCAAACTGCTCGAAGGCTTCCAGCAACGCCGCTGCCGTTTGTCGGTCAACGGCGTTTCTTTTTTCAGGCCGATCCAGGATGATCGTGCAAACCTGACCGTTTTCTTCTATTCGTACTGGGGAATTGTCCACGTAGCCCTCGCCGTTTGTTACCATTCATGTCCAAATAGACATTATCGAGTAATATTACACGTAATGACCATAAAAGATAACCGCAGTAATGAAAACCCCGAGTTGACCGGTAATGACCTGGTCCTGGATCTGTTGGCAACCCACCCGGCACACGAGCTGTCCGCCTCATCGCTCTGTCAGGCTGGTGAACTGGTGGGACTCACAGAACAAACCGTCCGGGTGGCTCTGACGCGGTTGGTCAAAGAAGGCAAGGTGACCAACCCGGCTCGGGGTGTTTATGCCTGGAACCCGGCTGGTAACAGTCTTATCCTGGACGTTGAAAACTGGATCGCGAAAGAGCGTCGCAGCTCGCCCTGGCACGGTGGCTGGGTGGGTGTCCTGGATAGTGGGGTACCACGTCGGAACAAGACACAGTGGCGGGCTCACGAACGATCAATGAAGCTTCGAGGATTCGAGCGACTGTTTGAAGGGCTGAGTGTTCGTCCGGATAACCTGGTTGGTGGCGTCAAGGTCCTGCGCAAGGACCTGAAGGGGCTTGGCCTGGCTGCTGAAGCGCATGTATTTGAGATTCAGGGTTTCTCAGAGGACGATGAGCAGGCAGCAAGGTCACTTTGGGATAAACAAACTTTGCTCCGGGACTACAAGCGATTGGTTGATCAGGTATCTGATCAGCTGGGGAGACTGAAAACCTTGTCACCAGAGACGGCTGCAGCGGAATCTCTGGTCTTCGGCCGATCCGTCATTCGTCAGATTATTCGGGACCCTCTGCTACCCGAGGAGCTTGTTCCCAGCAAGCAACGGCTCAGGTTGATCAGCCTGATGCAGGAGTATCAGACGGTGGCGATCAAAATCTGGTTGAAGGTATTGGGCGTGTAACTACAGGTGCCTCACTGGCAGCGCACCAGGGGGGGGCGAGAAAAAGCTCGTTTAAATACCACCGCTAGATAGACTGGGCTGGTTCCGGGTTCCTTAAAGGGCAGCCGATTTTATGCGTTGCACCATCTGGATCAATTCGCTGGTACGTGGGTCTTTCAGCAGAAATGAACGAATAGACTCTCCGTCCAGCCCCCAAAGGTCGACAGGTTTCTGAAACCATTCCACAGCCATAGATTCTTGGCCGGTTGGAGTCAGGTTAACCAGCCCTTTATGGAGCCCCAACAGCAACCCAATCCTTTCCAAGACTTCAGACGGTAGAGGCACAAGTTCAGCGGACGCTACCTGATCCTTCCAGCTAAGTAACCTATTGGTAGGTACGCCCAGCAAGCAAGCCAACTCCGAGTCAGTGAGGTCCCACCGTTCTCTACGATCCAGCAGCCAGCGAAGGCCGGCGTCACCATGTTGGTCAGTGAGGTGTGGTTGTTCTTCCCCAATCATTGAAAAGCTCCATTCTCTGAGTCTTTATCAATACCTAATCTGCCGCAAGAACTTCGGCTTCCGCAACAGGCGCCAGGTCCTTCGTACTCCTGACCGGCTCACACACCAGTGGCGCCGGTATATGCGTTTTCATCAAATGGGCAAAGGCGTCCGTGTGATGAAAATCCGGATCCAGCCACAGATCAAAATCCCTCGGCCTCAGCATCAAAGGAATGCTCTGCGGATGGATGTGACTGAACCGTGGGTGAGGCGGTAGCGTGATCACAGTGAAGGAGCTTACCTGTTCCTCCCCAAAGTGCCAGGATTGCCATAACCCGGCCAGAGCTGTGGCTTCCCGCTCTGGGTGTATATTATAGACCTGCTTCCCCTGCCACTCGTGGAACGCGCTGACGGGGACAATGCAGCGGTGGGAGGGATAGGCCTTCTTCCAGAGCGGACTGGAAGCGAGCCGGTCACTGCGTGCGTTGAAGGTGTGAAATTTCGGGTTTGGCCGGTAGCCATGCCCCTCCGGACGGGGCTCGATCAGCAATGACCAGATACCGGGTTCCAGATAACGGTCACCACCCGCCTCCATCACGAATTCGCCGATACCGCCAGGTGGCACATTCAGCTGAGGGCGCGGCGCGATACCTGGCAGACCAAGTTGCCCCATTAGCTCCTGGACCTCAGGTGAATCAGTCACATTGTAGCGCCCACACATGACAAGCCTCCCAAACGCTATGTACCAAACGATCCTACGCCTGACAGGTATGAAAAGGCCATCCGCCGCCGGCAGAAGCTGCTAGAATCGTCGTTATAGAGTCGTCGTGTCTGCCGCCATGCCTTTCATTCGACCAACATCTGCGCGACAGACTTCGCGTAATCCCCAAGCGATGGTTTCATCATGACTACCAATCAGACCAGACTCACTCGTGTGACCGCCCGTGTCGACCCTAAGACGCACCAGCGCATTGCGCGTGCAGCGGAGTTATCCGGACGGAGTATGAACCAATTTCTGGTCGATGCAGCCACTAGAATGGCCAAGAAAATCGTAGAGGAAGCCACGACGATCAGGGTTACGAATGAAGCGGCCGATCGTATGATGGAGGTACTCGGCAATCCTACTCCGCCTAATGAACCGTTGCGTGAGGCAGCAAGTCGGCATGCGGACCGAAAACGTCGTTTTCAACAGCCTCAAAAATCGAGGTAATTGCTTCCCGCTTTGCTGGTACGACTGTGATCCAGCCATTTCAGTGCACGACGGGCAACTGCCGCCAATTTGTGGTGTAGGCCGGTGAGAGATGTGAACGTCGCATTGCATAGGCATTGTTACCTGCCTGCCTTGCGGTGGTCAGGGCACCCCGGGATCGTCGATTGATCTGATCCATCAAAGCCATAAGCCTTTCGGAGCGGGTACCACCCCCAGTCTCAGCAGGCTCGGCTTCAAACAGATCCGCTTGTCGTACCGACGTCGTTACCAGTTCGCTGACAAGAACGCCCGCTTTGGCGTACTGGTATCCTTGACGGTAGATGGATCTCAATAGCTCCAACGCCTTATCCACTATGACCCGCGAATCCTGGCTCGGGATGATGAGCCTGGTCGTGACACTCTCGGAATACTGAGGTACCTCAGGCCTGAATGGATTAGTCCGAATAAACACCATGATCTCGCCAGCGAACTGGTCGCCGCGCCTGAGCTTCTCGCCTACCCGGGTGGCAAAATGCGCGAGAGCTTCTTCCAGGTCCTTCAGTTGTGTCAGTGGCTGACCGAAGGATCGGGAGCACATGATCTGTTTTTTCGGTTGAGGCGCCTCTTCCCAGGGTAAACAGGGAATGCCGTTCAACTCGCGGGCTGTTCGCTCCAGTACCACAGAGAACTGGTTTCGCAATGTGGCAGGGTCTGCCTCGGCCAGTTGCAACGCTGTGGTAATCCCCAGGCTTTCCAGACGAGCCGTTATCCGGCGCCCGACACCCCACACCTCACCGACTGGGACTCTGTCCATGAGGCGCCTTTGCCTGATTGCATCGGTCAGGTCCACAACCCCTCCGGTCGCGGCGTACTTCTTGGCGGCGTGGTTCGCCAGTTTGGCCAGGGTTCGGGTCGGCGCAATCCCGACACAGACAGGCAGCCCGACGTTCTGGTAGACGGTGTCTTTAACTTGCCGCCCAAACTCTTCAACGGGAACTACCCGGTTGATTCCGGTGAGATCCAGGAAGGCCTCGTCGATTGAGTACACATCCACCCGGGGCGCCAGCGCTTCCAATGTGGTCATTACCCGTCGGCTCATATCGCCGTAGAGCGTGTAGTTGGAGGAAAAGACCTCAATGCCGTAGCGACGAATCTCGGCTTTGATGTGGTGTATCGGCACGCCCATCTTGATACCAAGCGCCTTGGCTTCCTTCGAGCGGGCGACCACGCAGCCGTCGTTATTGGATAAGACCACGACCGGCGTGTACCGTAGATCCGGACGAAACAGCTTCTCGCAGGAGGCATAGAAATTATTGCAGTCCACCAACGCAAATACCGATGGCTTCATCCGGCTTTGGCCTGCTGACGATAGAGCGCCTCGCCCAGCGCCTGGAAATACGCATCAAAGGCTGCATTAATTCGCTGGCGCTGAGCGCCCTGGGGATACAGTCCCGACCGGGCTTCATCCGAATGAACGGTGCCGTTGACCAGAAATCGGTTGTGCGGCTCGCGATCTTCCACAAAGGCTTCGAACGCCCGAGCGCAGATTTCCTCCGGCCGGGCGTAGTAGAGCACCTTTAACTTCTTGTCCGCTTGTCGGGACGTCTGGAACAGCTCGCTCGGTTGAGTCCACTCTTCGTTCAGCAAAATGGCTTGGAAACACTCACCCAGAAGATCGTTCAATGGATGCGGTTTGCGCTGAACGCTGTCCAGCCAGGCACTCGATGCAAACGCGGTGCTCAGGGACGACCGAAAAGCCTTGGCCCCCATATAGTGATCGAAGGCATGGAACCATTCGTGGGCCAGGCTGCCGGCACCGGCATTCTTGGCCAGGGCCAGTTGACGGGTGGCTGGGATGTAGTGAGCCGCCACGCCAGGACGACCGCCAACGCCATATTGGAGACCGAGGGTGCCACGTAGGGAGATGAGCGATTCCGGGCCGTTCACTACCGTCATCAGATCGCATAGGGCCTGGTAGAAGCGAACGGCGGCCCGATCTCTCTCCGGCTCTGTTACCCAACGGCCCACTTCGATACTGCGGAATTCAAATCGACGCCGGACGGTGACGAAGGACACAGGCTGGCTGCTTGTCATGACTTACCGCCACGACGCAGCGAGCGGACCACGTTGGTTACCACGCCAAAGACCTCCAGCACGTCGTCCTCCCCCAGAACAATCGGCGCGAAGGCGGGGTTACGGGGCAATAACCGGACGGGCGGCGGAGTCAGGTGCAGTTGCTTGACGGTCATTTCCGAACGGAGACTGGCGATGATGATGTCCCCATGCCCCGCCCGCAGGGAGCGGTCAACCACGAGTACGTCGTCCGGGAAGATCCCCGCCTCAATCATCGACTCGCCCTGGACGCGAACAAAGAACGTCGCTGCCGGATGCTCAATGCACAGCTCGTTCAGGTCCAGGGTTTTCTCGATGTAGTCTTCCGCCGGCGATGGAAATCCAGCGGAGATGCGCTCCAGGAAAAGCGGAATCGAGAGCGCGGATAGGGAATGGTAATCACCTAGCAGGATGCAGGACATGCTGGCACCGAATACTGTTTATTTATACAGTATTCTCTACAGGGGCGCCCTCCGGGTCAACTCGAATCTTGGCAACGACCTCCTATGTCATCGCTTTCCAATCAAAGTACCGGCGGGTCAGTCTCGGCCCCTCCTGCGGGTCAGCCAACATAAAAGCCAGTGGCGACAGCCCGCGAAACGGCTCATCCGTGGTGGGCTTACGGATCCGCTCGGCAGCTCGATCGTCGCTCGGGTAAAGCGTATCGAGTGCGCGGGCGATGCCCATCAGATAACTGATTCGCTCAAGCACCTGCCCGGACATTTCAGCCGATTTGTCGGCGGTGAGCTCGTCGAACTCTGCTTGGCTCAGTCCCAGCAACTGTTTCTGCTCGGCCTCCGTGCAGCCCCATTGCACCATAATGTGCCGAAACCCTTTCAGGGCGACTGCCGCTTTATCGACGGGTACAGCTGGGCTTGGGCCTTCTGTGCATTGCATGTGAGTACTTCACCTTCAATTGATAGGGATGGCATCTCGGCCAGGTCGCTGACTCAGGCCCGCGCCCCGGATTTTTCCATGAACTCGCTGATCTCCCGCTCCAGGCGTGCATGCACATCCAGCAGATCATCTCGGTCAACAGGCCGTTCTTTATTAAGACGGTTGCGGGATTTCTGGCGCTCAAGCTCAGCACGCTGTTCCGCATAAACATGGTGCAGCACGCCCACGCCAAGGCTGGCACGTTCTTCCTCGTTCATGTGCTTGCGCAGCCGCTTGAACTGCTCCGGCGTGGGCGGAGTCTGGCGTTTTGCCTCAATGTCCTTCTGGCGGATACCGAAAGCTTCGCCCCACAGATCGACGGCGCGGTCCCAGGCTATTGAGAGGGTCTGGTTCTCGGTAATGGCAATGCGCATGGGATTGCCCGGTGCGTTCACCTGGAAGTAACACTGTTCCGTCTGGTTTCCGCCGATGGTCCCAATGCCCAGGGTAATACCCTGAAACCCCACTCCCCGAAACGGTTTGACCCGCGGGTGCTCGGTACGAATGAAGTCCAGGTATTTGATGGCCGCCGCCCGCATGGCCCAACGGGCTTCGTAGTACTCGGCACGGGTTTTCTGATAGCGGTGCCAGAGCGTTTCGGGCACGGCGTCACTGGGACGACGCAGGCTGAAGTACTTCTGATAGCGCTTGCCACGAATCAGTGCGGCTACACGCCAACCGTAGAATCCGGACGAGAGCTCGCCCTTGTCGTAGAACTGAATCGCCATGGGTGGCTGAATCATCCTTTTGTGGTGAGGTGACAATGCATCTACAGACCAATGGGTACACCGATCGGCAAGACCCTGGGATGTCGGGTCACAGATTCCGGCAGCGCCTGCCAGGCATCGGTGCGTTGTAGTTCAGTGAGGGCCGCACTACGGGATTGCAACCCGGCCCAGACTCGATCCGGTGAATGTGCGAAGCGTTGAATGACGCTCTGCCAGTCCGGGTTTCCACCCTTTTGCCAGTCTCTGGGCCAGGTGGTGCTCCAAGCAATGCCATCTTCGTCCATCACCATGGGTGACACATCATAGATGGGCGTCAGCTCCAGGCCGTGGAACGTTCGATGGAACGATGTATTGCGCCCGTGGTTGTCGCTGTTACCGAGTAACCGGTTGATGTGATCCCGGATAAGGTATTCGACCAGCATTCCATCCGGATCACTGGCCAGTGGAAGAATGACTTCCAGCGCATCGATGTGGCTCAGCCGGGCACCGTTACCAATCTTGCCCATTACATTATACAGGGACTCCACCGGATAACGCTCCCCGCTCGGTCCGCGGTCGAAACGACGGACCCAAAGGGCATCGGGTTGCCAGCGTACTTCCGGCACATCAAAACCTAATGAACCGAGGGCATTCAGGTACAGGTATTCAGCACGGAGAATGTCGATTCGATTCCGGCTTACCGGCTCACGGGGCCACTTCACCAGCCAGTAATCGGTAATTACACAGCCGTCCGGTTCGTTGCCGTCCAGGTAGAACTGACCATCATCGGCTCGATTGATCAGCAGTTTGGGGTTTTCACCGCCGGCACCCAGACCCGCCCATATCGGATGGATATCACAGAGGCCGGCGACCTCGTTGAACGGTTCGTATGGCCAATGCCAGTCGCCGGCACACTCGATATCCAGGGGAATGGATGGAAAGCTGCCACAGCTGATGCCTGGCCCCTTGATCCGGAAATTGCCAATGGGAGAGCGAGCGCCTTCGTTTAACAGGCGCACATCGTGCTGCGGGCCATCCTGGATCCTCCCTTCTTGCCACCGCGGCGTCTCCAACCGTTCGAGCAAGCGCCGACGGGCCCAGCCGCTGGGGACCAAATCCCTCAGCAGGGCCGCAATGGGTTCCCCCTCGTAGGTCTCAAGCACCTCGCCTGGTACCTGAGGGCTGGCCCACAGCACGAACTGCAGACTGATGACCGGTACGAAATCGTCTTCCTGAAAATCTTCCAGTTCAAGTGTGACCCCGGGAAGTGCAACACAGGTGCAGCCATCCTGGCGTTGATAATCGAGGCGCATTGGGCTGAGCAAGCCGGACTCCGGCCGGTCAATAATAATCCCCGCCAATGTATCCCAACCTGCCGGGCCCCAGCGCTCAAGTTCAACAACAGACATGGTCATCTCCTCTCAATAAAACCACAACGCGACCATCCACGTTCAGGGCCTGGCCTTGGCCCAGCGAGATCAGCCACGGCCAGTCCCAGTGGGTGTGTCCAAAGACCGTCAGCCCGGTATACCCTGTCGCCAATGAGAGCGTTACACCGGGGTCGCCACGGCGGTGACGTTCGGCGTCCTCCGGCCCCTGGTGCAGCAGGATGATGTGCGGCCGCCGGGCGGTGACCGACTCCATGACTTCCAGAAACGCCTCCTCATCCCGCCGCTGGTGACGTCTGGGGTTCCCGATGATTCCGCTGACGCCGCCGATGCGTAGGCCGGCCGTGTTGCTGACCTGACCATCGAGGATTTGAACATGCCTTGGCAAGGTCTTCGGATCGGCCAGTTCATCGTGGTTGCCGTGCACGGCGAGGACCTGTGGCGCCAGCTGAGCGAATGCCTCGTAGACGTCATCCACCGGGCCCGTCCCACCGCGTTTGTGGCAGTCCGGGTAGTCGTACAGATCGCCACACAGAAACGCCGCTTGCGGCTGCGGAATCGTTCCTTTCGCTACCAATGCCATCAGCGCTTCTGCTACAGGCACCCCCATCAGCCGGTTAGCGCCGCCGTCTTCACGGCCCTGCAGGTCGGAGGTAAAAATCAGCGCGTCTAGGCCATCGGGCAACCCAGTGGCCCAGGCCCTATGAAACGGCAAACGATTGCGCAGCGGTTTCCCTGATGGGCCACTCGTGCGATGAGGCAGTTCATGGAAAGGGGCCTGTTCAACACGGACGATGCTCACCATTCTCCGTTCACCTGATCGGCCAGCCAGCGGGCAACCCGCTCACAGATCTCATCGTTCTCCTCGAGTCCGACCAGGCGGCAGTCGCGAAACGCGAGCGCATCGTCGATCTGCTTTTCGATGGGATCTCCCGGGCGCGCCACGACATACCCCATCAGTTGGGCGCCGGGCTTACCCTGCTCGATGGCCTGTTGACGTTCCCGCACCCATTGCTCCGCGGCTTCACGGTCAGCAAACCGCGGTGGCCGACGAATAAAGAACCGCGTGGGGATTTCGAACCAGCGACCATCGCGGGAGTAGGCCACAATCTCGCCGGACATCTCTGGCAGATAGGCGATTTCGCTTTGAAGCGCTTCCAGAGCACCACGAAAATCCGCAAACGGTTCAGGAAACCGACCTCTCATATCAAATGCTCGATAAGCAAAGATGCTCGCCAGCGGGCCCGTACTGAGTTCATCCGCGTGGGCCCCATCAGCATCCAAATTTTCCAGGATTTTGTTTTCACTAATTTTTTTAACCACTTCATGCCCTCCACCCTCTGGTCACTACCCTCATTCATTAATACACATTGTAGTAGCGAGCTACCATTGAGGATTTGCATCTAGTTACGAAACAGATTACCGTAAAAAAATGAGACACCCAAGAGGGGATGCGAAAAATGTCGAGCCTGTCGTTTGTCAACGGTTTTGTCACAATTGACACATTAACTACCCACTCTGCAGCCTGTCTCCAGGCTGCTCCGATTGGGATCAGTGATGGCGAGATTCTTCTTGGCGTCGTGCTGGATCCGCTCAGCTACGAGGCACTGATGCGGCTAGCGATTATTTACCGGCAGCAACAATCCGGGACGGAGCCGGATCAGACGATGAGCGAGGCCATGACCGCATTCATCGACATGGGGGAGCGGCTACTGGGCGAAGCTTGGAACAGCGTTCCAGATGATGCGCATAACCGAAACCGACCTCAGCGCGACCCAAGCCCAGACGACGAGCAGCCTCCCTCATGAGACGAAGCCTGGTTGTCCATCAGCATTTCGGGTGTAACCGGTTTGGCAGGGACTGGGTCTGCGGCGATCTGCATGGCCATCGCGACCTCCTGATGGCGGTCCTTGAAGAGAATCACTTCGATCTAGGCGTGGACCGACTCTTTCTGTTGGGCGACCTGATCGATCGGGGGCCTCGATCAGCCGACCTGCTCAGCTGGGTCCTGCACACCGACAACGTCTTCTCAGTGATGGGCAATCACGAACTGATGTTTATCAGTGGTGCCACCGGCCGGGGTACCGGGAGAAACATCGGCGCATCGGCGGTGAATGGGTCGATGAGCTGGGTTTTAGTCAGTATCGCGAGCTGACCACGGGTTGCGCGAATCATCTACCGCTGACCATGACGATCGAGACCGAACAAGGCCTGCTGGGGCTCGTGCACGCCCAGTCGCCGGTCGATGACTGGCGTGAGCTGGCCACGATTGAATACACCGACCAGGTCGCCATCGACTGCACCTGGCCGTGGAACCGAGCCACCGGTCCCGAGCAGACGATCGAGGGTGTGGGCGCCGTTGTTTCCGGCCATATCGGTACCCATGGAATCGTTCAACGAGGAAACCAGCTCTGGATCGACACGCTGGAGGCATCGGGAGAGCCCACTCTTTTAACGGTGCAGGAACTCATCACGCTCGCGGGGTACGAATCGTCATGACAGAACAGGCCCCTGATAGCCCACTGCTCGTGGTGGACCTAGAGGCTACCTGCTGGGAGAACCGCCGGACGCCTGATGGAGAACCCCAAAGCGTCAACAATATGGAGATCATTGAATTTGGCTGCGCCCTGACCACCCGGCATGGAAAACTCTTGGACAGCAAGTCGTTTCTGGTCAGGCCAACCTGGTCACCCCAGCTCAGCCAATTCTGCACATCGCTGACCGGTATCGATCAATCCATGGTCGACGATGCGCCAGCATTCCCGGAGGTCGTAAGGCAGTTAGATGACTGGCTGGGTGAGCTAACGAAATCGTTTATCTGGTGTAGTTGGGGAAACTACGACCGATTGCATATCCTGGCCGATAGCACGAAGCATAACGTGACCTCTGGCTTCATGTTGTCGCCCCATCTAAACCTCAAGCGGATCTGGCGTCGCACGACCGGACAGAAACGGAAAAACAGTCTTGCTCACGCGCTCGCCTACCACCACCTTGAATTCGAGGGGCATCATCATCGTGGTGTGGACGACGCAAGGAATATGGTTCGCCTACTCCCGTATATGGATTGGTCGCTCGAAGCTCAGTTGCTCACTCATCCGAGCCCTCAGGAGAGATCGTGATGAAGCTCGTGTGTATTTCGGACACTCACGGCCTACACCAGCGCGTCCCCGAGATTCCGGACGGGGACGTACTGATCCACGCCGGTGACTGCCTGGGCCAGGGTACGCTGGAGAATCTGGTCGACCTGAACGATTGGCTTGGAACGCTACCGCACCGGCACAAGATCGTTATCGCCGGTAACCACGACTGGGTTTTCCAGGAAGCGCCAAAGTTGGCCCAGGAGACGCTAACCCATGCGATATACCTGGAAGACAGTGGCATCGAACTCGAGGGACTGCGGTTCTGGGGCTCCCCCTGGACGCCGCAGTTCCTGGACTGGGCATTTATGCTCGAGCGCGGGCAGGGAATGCGCGAAAAATGGCAGCTGATTCCGAAAAATACCGATGTGTTGATAACTCATGGTCCACCAAGAGGCATCGGTGACCAGGTAGCGGTGGATTTTCGCGCCAGGCATGTCGGCTGCGTTGACCTCGAACAGCGTCTGGAACAACTCACCGACCTTCAGGCCCACGTATTCGGTCACATTCACGAAGGCTACGGCCAATACCTGCGAGGGCAGACCCGACTCATCAACGCGAGCACCTGCACCGCTCGATACGAGCCCACCAATCCACCAATCGTGCTCGATCTGAACCAAACAGGAGATTGCCGATGACCGCTGACGAACTGATCGCCCGATTGAAAGCGTTGCCTCCGGACACACAGGTCCTGGTGGAGGGGTATGAGAACGGATTTGACGAGGTCATAGAGCTGAAAGGGCAAGACGTGGTGCGCTATCGTCATGCCCAGCCGTGGGACGGACAGTATCAACCGCCGGAACGCTTCGGAGAACCGGCCACCGGCATCATGCAGGTCGCCGTTATTCTGGGACGTCGTGGACCGCTGCGATAGGAGAAGCCCATGTCACAACGGAAGCGATACAACCTGACAGATCTGGTGGCGCAATGTGATTTAGCCGCGCCAATCCCAGACGAGTTGAAAGATTGGGACCGTGCGCCCTCTGTGGGCCTCGAGCAAACGACCATGGACGGCCAGGCTGATATCGGCGACGTGATCCTCCAGTTCCGCGAGAGACTCGCTAATGACTATGATGTTATCCAACTGATTCTGTTCGGCAGTCGGGCTCGGGGAGATTATCACTCCGAGAGCGATGTCGACGTTGCAATGATTCTGCAGGGTGAGCAAGGGGATTTCGTCGAAACCAAGTTGGACATGGCAGGCCGAGCCTTTGATGTGTTGGTGCAAACGGGCGTCAGGATTCAGCCTTTTCCGATCTGGGAAGCGGAATGGCGGGAACCCACGAAGCACTCCAACCCGGATTTGCTGGCGAACATCACACGAGAGGGTTTAACTATCTGGTCATGGGGTAGATGACAAGCGCCTTCGCTGCTGGGGTTCGCTCGTAACGATAAAGCCTGTTACTCCTGAACTCGTTATTGCTCGGCGCCTACCAAGACCTCCAAACCTTCCAAACGGGTCTGGACCATCGCGGTTAGTAGGCTTTAGTAGCCAGATTTACTAATTAGTAAATCTGGCTACTAATCGTAACTAAAAGACCAACCGGTGCCACCTTTAAGTGGAGGAAATCAGTGGCTAAAGCCTCCCGGAGTGCCATTCGGTTTGGGCTATACGGGCGGACTCACCGACCCACTTCATCTAGATCGGTAGACTGACCTGCCCCCGTATTAGGTTCACCCAGAGTTGGAAAATCTGGCTCCAGTGACCCTGACCACGGATTAGGTCCAGCCAGAGTTGGAAAAATCCGGCTCCTGTCGCTTCTGTTTTCTTCGTGAAACCGCATGTTTTCTGGCGTAGTCAGAGGGCGTGCACCACTCCAATGCGGAATGGCGTCTGACTTGGTTATAGAACGTCCTCCACGCTTCGATTTTCTCCCGGGCGTCGGCCAGTGACAAGAACCAGTGTTCGTTCAGACACTCCTGCAGGAGTTGAAGGATTCTACCGTCGCATTGTCGGTAGGCTTGCCCGGTCGCGAGAAGTCGATTTCGATGTTTCGCTCATAAACAAAAGCGAACATTCGATTTTATCTTAATAATTCGATAGAAACGCGTAAACCGCTACAGGACTTAGTCGAAAAGCTGATTTTACCTTCATAGCGAGTCACTATATCTCGAACGATAGCAAGGCCGAGACCGTGCCCAGGTGTTTGCTCATCTAGCCGCAGACCCCTTTGGCCCAAACTGGCTAAATCCTTGTGATTAACCCCTGGGCCATCATCAGCAACAACTATTCGCTTGAAGCCGCTGCCTTGTTCCACAGAGAGCTCTACGCATCTCGAAGACCATTTGCCAGCATTGTCGAGTAAGTTGCCCAATACTTCATTTAGATCATGTTCTTCTATCGGCCATCGGCTGTCTTCAGGCAGAGAACTCGATAGTTCAAACGACTTTTCCGGATATAAACGACCGAGCATCCACAAAAGATCCCGTGCCTGTTTTATGGGGTAGGCGCTTTTTCCAATCTGGGGCCCTGAAAAACGGCTTCGACGCATTTCAGCTTCTAATTGCCTGTCGATATCGCTTAGTCGCTCCACCATCTGGCGCCTTAGATTGGTGTCGAGAGGACGTGTGTCGTCTTCCAGTATCTGCCGGACGGCTGCGATGGGGGTTTTGACGCTATGAGACAGGTTTGCGAGAGCGTCCCTGGAGCGCTCCAGTCGCTGATCTAAGGAGTCCAGCAACTGATTTAGTTGAAGAACCAGCGGGTGGAACTCCTCTGGCGACTGAACGTTGATTCGGGAGATCTCTCCGTCCTGGAGTCTTTTTAATGCGGCTTTGAGTGTGACAACCGGTCGCATGGACATCGTGATTCCGAACCAGAGCACGGCGACCAAGAGCATAATCAACAGAACTGATACTACGGCGGTCCAGGCATGAAGTGCAGCTTGGCTGCGTTTCAGCGCACCCAGATCTTCAGAAACGATTACGACGATGGGTGTTTCACCGACCTGAAAAGACTTTCGGTAGGCGAGGATGTCTAAGGGAGTATCAGTGGTTTCGGCATCTTCTACGCGAACGGTTCCGTCTTCTTCGTTTTCAATCAGAGGCGTTAACAAGGGCTCCCAAGTATCGGGTGAAATGATGGTCCGTTCGGGTGTATGTATGGCAAAGGCATGATGAAAAACATCCTGGAAATAATCGCCCGTCTGGAGAGTGTCAACTTCACCATTCGCGTCGCGAATCTGGTGCTCAAGGAAAACGACTTCATCTTTCAGTCGGCTTTCAACGAATTCCCGAGACATTCGGTCGAGCAGCAAGCCATGGACCAACCACGCCACCCCCATTAGACCAATTCCGGCGGGCAGTAACAGCGCAAGCAAGGTTCCTTTTACGGACGCAGGCTTTTTAAGGAATCGCATTAAAAATGTACCCCTGGCCGCGTCGTGTTGAGATGGTTTCGCTGCCCACTAGTGTCCCGTTCGGTTAATTCGCGCGCTTATTGTCAATTAAGCTCAGCTTTGCCCGCGCCACTGATGTCATAATAGCTTCGGCGCTTTTATGCCACCGGAATGGCTTGGCCAGTTTTTCGTTGTGGACCTTGATGTACTTTTTAATAGCTGACTTCAACTCACCAACGCTGGTGAAAATGCCTCGATAAAGCGCGCGCCGTTCCAGTTGGCCAAACCACCCCTCAACGGCGTTCAGCCACGATGCGCTCGTAGGCGTGAAATGGAGTTTGAAGCGAGGGTGCTTGGCCAGCCAGGTTTTGACCTCCGAGGTCTTGTGAGTCGAGCTGTTATCCAGAATCACGTGCAGATCCAGATCGTTCGGGGTTTCTCGGTCGATCTGTCGCAAAAAATCCAGAAACTCCTTGGCACGATGGCGTTGAGTAACACGACCAATAACCTCGCCCGTCAAAATGTTAAAAGCTGCGTACAGGCTGGTCGTGCCATGGCGCTTATAATCGTGTGTATGACGCTCAATTTGTCCTGGCCTGAGCTGTAACTTTGGCTGTGTCCGGTCGAGCGCCTGAATCTGTGTCTTTTCATCAACAGACAGAACCAGCGCATTATCCGGAGGATTCAGATAAAGACCTACGACGTCACACACTTTCTCAGCGAAGTTCGGGTCGTTGCTGATTTTGAACGTTTTGAGCCGGTGCGGCTTTAAGTCAGCCGCTTTCCAGATCTGGCGCACTTGCCAGCGCGTCACTCCGGCATGTTTCGCCATGAGGCTGAGACTCCAGTGTGTGGCTTCTCTCGGGACCTTATGGACTGTGTCTTCTAAAATCTTTTTGACAGTTTTGTTGTCCAGCTTTCGAGGCTGCCCCGGTCGCGGCGCATCATAAAGCCCTTCAAGACCTTGCTCGCTATAACGCTTGCGCCATTTGAAGACCGTTTGAGTGCTCACCTGAAGCGAGTCTGCAATCCCTTGAGGCGTCTCGCCTTCATTCAGTAACAGAAGGATCCTGGCGCGTTGAGCCAGATGCTGACTCAGAGTGCTTGTTCGGCACCAGCCTTCAAGTTCCAGTTGATCGTTAACGGTCAGATTAAACGGGGCTGCTGGCTTGGGCACAATGGGAACCTATTTTTACTGATCGATAGCCTCATTATAACCAATATGAGTCAGCGAATTAACCGAACGGCACACTAGCTTCCTTAACCTCCGAATATACGCCTCAATGACGTTTTCGCTCGGGCTATCATTCAAGTTGTAAAGCTGTTCCATTAGTTGTTCTTTGGAAAAGACGTGGCCAGGGCGGCTCATCAAACAACGTAGCAGCCGGAATTCGGTGCCGGTAAGTGTATGTTCCACGCCGTCGTCCATCTTGAGACTCTGGCGGTTTTCGTCCAGTTCAAAGCGGCCGGCTTTAACCTGAGCATGGACCCTTCCTTCACTTCGACGCACGAGTGCGTTGAGGCGTGCGATTAGCTCTTCTGTCTGAAAAGGTTTTGCCAGGTAATCGTCTGCCCCGGCTTTTAAGCCGTTAACCTTATCCTGCCAATCGCCTCTCGCGGTCAGAATCAAGACCGGACAGCTGACGTGATTCGTTCGCCACTTTCTCAATACGTCCAGCCCGTTGCCATCAGGTAGACCCAGGTCCAGAACAACAGCACGGAAATCCTCTTGCTCACCCAGAACGACGGCTTCTCGGGCACTGGGAGTTGTATCAACGCTGAAACCTGCTTTTCCCAACTGCCTGACCAGACCCTCAGCAAGCAAGCGGTCATCTTCGACGAGCAGTAAACGCATGAGTTTTTCCTTCTATGTATGGTCCGCGGTCGAAAGTGTGACTGATTAACCTGAATTCAGCCTGAACGGAAAATAGTTCGAGTTTTTCAGAAAGAATTCAGGTTAGTGAGAGAAGGTAACAACCGATTCTGGACACTGCTCAAGATTGGGGCTCAATCCTGCAGTGTTTTTCGAGCAATATTTTACAGAGGATAGAAAGATGAATGCATCAAAACTATTCGTAGCGGGTATGGCGCTTTCAATGTCGGCAACAGCGTTTGCGGCTGGCGCCCATGATGGTGGCCACGGGCACGGCGCTACAAGCGGTGAACCTGGCAAAGCGTCGGAGGCCAGCCGAACCGTAACTGTCGAGATGTACGACAACTACTACGAACCCGAAGAAATCAGTGTAAAGCCGGGTGAAACCGTTCGCTTCGTGGTGGAGAACAAGGGAAACCTCGTCCATGAGTTCAGTGTTGGCACTCCCGACATGCACGAAGCTCATCAAGAGGAAATGATGATGATGGTTGAGCATGGCGTCATCCAGGGCGGCAAGCTGAATCACGACATGATGAACATGGATATGGGTAATGGTCATTCCATGAAACATGACGATCCAAACAGTGTTTTGCTGGAACCCGGCCAAAGTAAAGAAGTGGTATGGAAGTTCTCTGATAAAGGCAATATCGAATTTGCCTGCAACGTGCCGGGCCACTATCAGGCCGGGATGTACGGTGAGGTCAATTTCGAGTAACTCGCTTAACTGAGGTCCGCGAGCGCGGGGCTGAGACACGTTTCTCGGCCCGGCTTCAATGACGTGTAGTTCGGAGCAACACAGATGAAACCACGCTTTTTGACAGGGCTTTTGAGCCTGCTGATGCCAGCCATGGTTCTGGCCGGCGAATACGACCTTACGGTCGACCGGGTAAAAATTGATACCGGCGATTTCGTGAAGGAAGGCATTGGATACAACGGGAAATCCCCCGGGCCAGTGATGCGCTTCAAGGAAGGCGAAAACGTCAAGATCAACGTGACCAACAACCTGGATGAGATGACGTCCATTCACTGGCATGGTTTGATCCTTCCTTTTGATCAGGACGGCGTGCCCGGAATCAGCTTCCCAGGTATCAAACCGGGTGAAACCTTCACCTACGAATTCCCAATCCAACAGGCGGGCACCTACTGGTTCCACAGCCATTCAGGCTTCCAGGAGCCAGATGGCGCTTATGGTTCTATTGTTATTGAGCCTGAAGGTCGTGAGCCGTTTCGCTACGATCGGGAATACGTGGTGCAGCTCACCGACAAACACCCCCATTCCGGTGACCGCATCATGCGCAACCTGAAAATGATGCCGGATTACTACAACCGCGAGCAGCAAACCGTTGGCGAGTTTTTCTCGGACGTGTCAAAAAATGGCCTGATGAACACCGTCAGTGACCGTATGGCCTGGGGTGGCATGCGGATGATGAAAGCGGACGTTGAGGATATCCATGGCTTTACGGGCTTGATCAACGGCAAAGGACCAAGCCAAAACTGGACAGGGATCTTCGAGCCGGGCGAACGCATTCGGCTGCGTTTTATCAACTCTTCGGCGATGACTTACTTTGATATCCGGATCCCCGGTCTGGACATGACGGTTGTGCAGGCAGATGGCAACAACGTTCAGCCGGTTAGTGTGGACGAGTTCCGGATCGGTGTGGCGGAAACCTACGATGTGATCGTCCGTCCGAAAGATGAGCAGGCCTACACCATTTTTGCTGAATCCATGGGGCGTTCGGGCTATGCCAGGGCAACATTGGCCCCTGAAGAGGGTATGGAAGCGGCCGTGCCGCAACTGCGCGAACCGGCGCGCCTGACCATGGCTGACATGAGCGGTATGGCCGGCATGGACCATGGCAGCATGGCCGGAATGGATCATGGCGACATGAATATGAGCAGCTCAGAGGGGATGGGCGGAATGGATCATTCTTCGATGGAGGGAATGGACCACTCGAATATGAAAGGAATGGATCATTCCAACATGGAAGGCATGGATCACTCTGGTATGTCCGGCATGGATCACGGTTCCATGGTGATGGGAAAAGAAGGCCCAAGCGATCCCTTTTATGCCAAGGGAAGTGGCCTTGTGCCCACAGCGGCCAATGGCGGCAAGTTCCTCTCTTACGCTGACCTGAAGGCTCAGGATCCGCTGTATGAAGACCGCGAACCGACCCGGGAAATAGAGCTTCGCCTGACCGGTAATATGGAGCGTTACACCTGGAGCATTAATGGCGTCAAGTACGAAGACGCAGACCCAATTCGTCTCAAATACGGTGAGCGAGTTCGCTTCAAATTCGTGAACGAGACCATGATGACTCACCCTATGCACCTGCACGGTATGTGGTCCATTCTCGATGTTGGTGCAGACCAATGGAACCCGATCAAGCACACGGTCAGTGTGCAGCCAGGCACCACGGTTTACATGGAAACCGAGGTCGACGCGCCCGGTCAGTGGGCGTTCCACTGTCACCTGTCCTATCACGCGACCGCTGGTATGTTCCGCAAGGTCATTGTTGAAGGTGGGCCAGAGTCGACGCAGGCCAAAACAGACGTGATTGCCAAAGATGGAGGTGAGGTATGAGCTGTATTCGATCAATTGTCGCACTTAGCTTCCTTGCCTCTATTGGTGTCTCAACGGCGGTGACAGCTCAGGAAATGATCTCCGACACGACCGCTCGAAAACAGCCGCTCACAACCTGGGGCGTTCAATTCGAGGAATTTGAGTACCGCTACAGCGACGATGACGAGGAGCTGGGCGTCTGGAATGCGGATGCCTTCTATGGCACCGACGACTTTAAAGTCCGGCTGCTCACAACCGGGGAGTACGAGATAGAGGAGCAGGCCTACGAAACACTGGAAAACCAGTTGGTCGGCCAGATCCCCATTTCCAAGTTCTTCGATGCCAAAGCGGGTGTTCGCTTCGACACCCCTGAAGGACCGGATCGCACTTATGCCGTGTTGGGTGTCGCTGGGCTTGCACCGCAATGGTTTGAGGTTGACGCCAACCTGTATGTGAGCAATGAAGGTGAGACGTCCGCTGAACTGGACGCAGAGTATGAATTATTGCTAACCAATTATTGGATCCTAGGGGCGACACTGGATGCGACGGTCGCGTTCAGTGAGGATCGTGAAATTGGCGTTGGCAAAGGTCTGGTCTCCACCGAAGCTGGGCTGCGTCTGCGTTATGACTTGGTTGATCGCGCCTTTTCACCCTATGTCGGTGTGGTGCATGAACGAAAATACGGCGATACCGCAGATCTAGCTGAAACCGGCGGCGGAAGCACAGAAGACTGGTTTGCTGTGATCGGCGCTCGAATCGCCTTCTGACGTTGATGCTAACGGGCCATGGGGAAACCCATGGCCTTTTTTCGTCTATGATTTGATGTAACTCAAATTCACCGAAAGCATGTGTCCATTTTCAGTCGCAGTTCAGGTTGAAGTGTTTTGATACAGGGAGAAGTTATCTGGAAGAGAGGTGTCGCCCCATGACCAAAGCACACAAAGCAACCAATCAGGAACAGTTTTTGTTGCGCCGGAAATTGGCCATCGAGGGGATGGGAGAAGGTCAGTGGGAGGATCTCATCCACGATCTTAACCACCACCCCTGCGTTGATTTCGCCGAGCGTAAACCGAATGGCACATTGCGGGTGACATATGACGGAACCCACTGGTCTGTCGATGAATTACTGGAACTGGTCAAGGCCTGCGGTGGCCGATTGAAAACCGGATGGTGGACCCGGCGCAAACTGGCCTGGTACCGGTTTACCGACGACAACGTGCGGGCGAATGCCAAGCACGAGCCGTTCTGCTGTTCCAAAATTCCACCCATGAAAAAATAAGAGGAGAGTGAATGAGCAGGGAGGAAGATCGAACCACTCGCTATCAGGAAGGCAGCCTCACTCTGCCCGGAACCGTCATGCTGGGTACCGGCGTCATGATTGGCGCCGGTATTTTTGCGTTGACCGGGCAGATGGCCCAGATGACCGGCGTACTTTTCCCGCTGGCCTTTCTCGCTGCGGCTGTGATTGTGAGCTTCAGCGCCTATTCCTACATCAAGATCTCCAATGCCTACCCGTCCGCCGGCGGTATCGGCATGTACCTGCACAAGGCTTACGGAAACCGGCTGCCAACGGCTTTCAACGCCCTGTTGATGTATTTTTCCATGGTCATCGCTCAGAGCTTCCTGGCCCGGACCTTTGGCTCTTACACCATGCAACTTTTCGGCGGGGATGACAGTGGCCGCATGGTGCCCATTCTGGGTGTGTCGCTGATCCTGGCGGCGTTTCTGATCAATCTGCTCGGTAACCGAATGATTCAGGGCGTGGCTTCCTTTATCGGGTTTCTGAAAATCGGCGGTATACTGGTTTTCGGGCTGGTGGGTGTCTGGATTGCCGACAGCCTGGCGGTGGATTTCTCAAGCCCGGGCGAGGCCGGAACCGCAGGCAATTTCCTGGGTGCGACGGCACTTGGAATACTGGCCTTCAAAGGCTTCACCACTATCACTAACAGTGGTTCCGAAGTCATAGATCCTAAGCGGAATGTGGGGCGAGCAATCATTATTTCCATCGCGGCCTGCGTGGTGATCTACACCCTGGTCGGTTTTGCCGTGGCCAGCAACCTGTCCCTGGCGGAAATCATCAAGACCCAGGATTACTCCCTTGCGGCTGCCGCGCGTCCGGCGCTGGGGGATTATGGCCTCTGGTTCACGGTCGCCATTGCCATGACGGCCACCTCCGGTGGCATTCTGGCCAGCATTTTTGCTGTCTCGCGCATGCTTGCCATGCTGACTGAAATGAAACTGGTCCCTCACCGTCATTTTGGTATGCCGGGCAGCATCCAGAAGCACACGCTGGTCTACACTGTGGTCCTGGGGCTGGCTCTGACAGCCTTCTTTGACCTCTCCCGGATTGCCGCCCTGGGTATCGTGTTCTACCTGGTTATGGACATTGCCATCCATTGGGGCGTGCTTCGCTACCTGCGCGACGATGTGAAGGCCAGGGCGTGGGTGCCGGCAACGGCCATCGGTCTGGATTTGCTCGTGCTGGGCGGCTTTGTCTGGGTCAAACTGAATACCGACCCGTTTGTCATTGGCGTGGCGGTTGTCACGATGATCGTGATCGCGGTATCCGGGCAGCTTTTCCTGAAAAGGGCTGCAGCAGCCGAAAAAAACGGCCACGAGGAATCCCATGCTCACGGTCACCAGTAATCGGAATTCAACATGGAGGGCAGTATCATGATGGGGGGAAAACATGTTTGGCAACACCATGTGGGCCGGGCACTGGCTGTGGATGCTGGTGATCGCCATTGCAGTGGTGATTCCCGCCTGGCGTATCTGCCAGCGGACCGGTTTTCCGGGGTGGATGGGCGTGCTGATACTGATACCCATCGTCAATCTCGCTCTACTCTATTTCATCGCGTTCGCGGATTGGCCAGTTGAAAGAGACAGTGAAGGGAGATCCTGATGGGCAGCGCGGCAAAACAGGCATCTTCCGGGCTAAGGGAGCTTGAGTTAATTGTGCCGGGAATGGGGTCAGATCACTGCGCGGGTATTATCAGTAAGACAATTACCCGCCTGGATGGTATTGATGGAATAAAGACGAATATCGCAAAACACAGAGTGAGTGTCCGTTCTCTAGCATCAGGGCCTGACGGGGATGCCGTCAAACGCGCTGTGGAAGGGGCTGGTTATGACGTGGCGTCAGTCAGGGAAGTTGGTGCGACCACGCTCAGGGTGACGGTGCCTGGAATGGGGTCCGACCATTGCGCGGGCATTATTAAAAGCACGCTGGCACGACACGATGGCGTGCAGAGCACGTCAACCAATATATCGAACCACACAGTAAGCGTAGTGGTCGGCCCTGAAGGGCCGTCAGAGCATGAGTTGAAAAAGCTGATAGAGGGTGCCGGCTATGACGTGGCCGCCATCGCTCTCGAGGGGGAGACCAACCAGGAGGAAGACTCCGCCGTTGAGGAAGCCTACCTGAAGCTGGCCCTACGAAGGTTTTGGATCGCTGCGATTCCGACAACACTGATTATGTTGTTGATGATGCCTCATATGTTCTGGCAGTCCATTCCAGGGTATCTGGTAATTGTTGCCGCGCTAGGCTTCCCGGTGGTTTTCCTTTATGGCGGGCCGCGACCCATAAGGCGTCCTGGCGTTCACTCAAGAACGGCACGTTCAACATGGATGTGCTGATTTCCATGGGCAGCCTGCCTCCCTACCTGATCGGACTGGTGGGTTTTGTCTATCCGATGACCTCTTTCATCGAAATGGCTGCCACCATCATGACCTTCCATATGCTTGGGCGGTATCTGGAAGCAAAGGCCAAGGGTAAGGCCTCAGAAGCTATCCGCAAGTTGCTTACTCTGGGTGCTAAGACGGCTCGTGTCGAGCGGGGAGGGGAGGAGGTCGAAATTCCCGTTAAGGAATTGACGCCCGGCGATGTCATGATCATCCGGCCCGGTGACAAGGTGCCTACGGATGGTGAAGTCGTGGAAGGTGAGAGCCATGTAGATGAATCCATCGCCACTGGAGAGTCGGTGCCTGTCTATAAAAGCTCGGGAGACACGGTTATCGGCGCCACCATCAACAAGGAAGGCCGCCTGAGGGTCAAGGCCACCCGTGTCGGGGGTGATACCTTTCTGGCCCAGGTTGTGAAGTTGATTGACGAGGCCCAGGGGTCCAGGGTGCCTATTCAGGAATTTGCCGACCGTATGACGGGTCGCTTCGTGCCGCTGGTTCTGATTATCGCGCTGGGCAGTCTTGTTGCCTGGTTGCTGGCCGCAGATTCGCTCCGGCCAGTCCTCGAGTGGGGGGCCGGTTTCCTGCCGTGGGTAGACCCGATGGCTGCCACGCCGGTGTTGGCTATCCTTGCCGCGATCGCCGTGCTGGTGATTGCCTGCCCCTGCGCATTGGGGTTGGCAACGCCGACTGCACTCATGGTGGGGTCGGGCGTTGGTGCCGAGCGGGGTATCCTGATTCGCTCGGGTGAGGCGATACAGACCTTCAAGGATGTCAAAGTGATGGTGTTGGATAAAACCGGCACCATCACCCGGGGCGAGCCGAAGCTTACGGACGTGATAACGGCCAAAGGAGTCGAGGAGACCGAACTGCTGGAGCTAGCGGCAACGGTGGAAAATGCGTCCGAGCATCCCATTGCCCGTGCCATCGTGGACGGGGCCAGAGAGCGAGGTATAAAGCCCGGAAGGGTTGCTGATTTCCGCTCCACTGGCGCCCGGGGTGTATCGGGTGCGGTCGATGGGAAAACCGTACTGATTGGTAATCGTCTTCTGCTTGAAGAACATGGCGTTAATGGGCTGGAAGCTCTGGATCAGAATCTTCAAGACCTTGAGAACCAGGGCAGAACCGCCGTCATCGTTGCCCGGGAAGGCCAGGCTTTTGGCATCGTCGCGGTTGCCGACACGCTCAAGGACGAATCGGTTGCGGCCATTCAGGCCATGCACCAGCAAGGGCTTTACGTGGTGATGATTACCGGTGACAACGAGCGTGCTGCCAAGGCCGTTGCCCGCGAAGTCGGCATTGACGAGGTGCGTGCCGGAGTGCTGCCAGAGGGCAAGGTTGATGCCATCCGGGAGCTTCAGGAAAAGTATGGCAACCACGTCGCCATGGTGGGTGATGGGATCAATGACGCCCCGGCTCTGAAACAGGCGAATGTGGGTATTGCAATAGGCGCCGGCGCGGATGTGGCCATAGAAGCCGCGGACGTTACTCTGGTCCGTGGGGAACTGTCTGGTGTCGTTGATGCCATGGTGCTGTCCCGTGCCACCTTCAAAAAGATCGTTGAAAATCTGTTGTGGGCAAGTGGGTACAACGCCGCCGCCATTCCGATAGCAGCTGCCGGGTTGCTGCACCCGATGATCGGTGTGGTGGCAATGACTGTCAGTTCGCTCTCCGTCATTGGCAACTCCATGTTGCTGCGGCGTCGCTATGAAAGGGACCACCGATAGGCCGGTGGATGGATGAGAAAAGCAGCCTGTTCCGCCTGACATCCGCCGTCTGAGGTTATGGCATGCGCGGTCGGGGTCAATTTACGTGTAGGGCACACTGAGTTATTTGACCTGGAGGTTTAATGATGAGTGTTCTAGAGCAATACGCTCTGTTGCTTTCCCTGGTGCTCGGCATTGCGGCTACCGTTCTGGCCCTATATGGGCTTGCCCGTGCCATTGGTCCTACACGCAGTGAACCGGGCAAGGATGTACCGGCGAGTTCCGGAGCCTTGTCCCGGGATCCGGTCTGGGGCCGCTATCACGCACGGTACTATGGCTACGCGCTGCTCTTTCTGGCCTTCGACATGGAAATGGCGTTCATGTACCCATGGGCCGTTGTATACAGGGAAGTAGGGCTGGTTGCTTTGTATGACATGGGGGTGTTCCTTGCCATTCTCTTTCTTGGTTTGCTCTACGGCTGGAGCCAAGGGGCTCTTGGGCGGCAATGACTTTTAATCCAGAAATCCGCAATACGGGCTCACGTCAGTGGCTGAAACGAGTCTCTGTGCTTCAGAAGTGGGTCTCTCGTGCCTTGGCGCACGACCTGAGTTGTCTGATCATCCCGGGGCCGGAAGTAGCGTTGGCGTGCGGCTTGGACGTTGCTGCGACAGGTATGCGCATCACCTCCACACCTCGCGATTCAGGTGTGCTTCTGGTCATTGGAGGGCTTTCAGAAAAAATGAGCGAGGCCGTGGCGGTGCTCTACGCGCAGATGCCCCGGCCGCGCGCCATCCTTGTGCTGGGCGGACCGGTACCGTCATCTTTACCGGGCGCCGATGTTTCCTCAGGTATCTCGCAAGAGGCACTGACCGACGCGGTTGACCGGCTGAGACGGGCGCTGGCGGAAGGCGCTTTTGCCTCCTCTCCCGAGGATTTCGACGCCGCTGTTCTGCACGCCAGGATCGAGTATGTCTGCCCCATGCACCCGGAAGTTGTCCAGAACGAGCCGGGTAGTTGCCCCAAGTGTGGCATGGACCTGGTCGCCCGGGAGGCAGGGGAGCCGGCCCCCGAGCATGACCATGACCATGGGCACGATCATCGCGAGCACCGGCACCATGAGCACGAACACCAGCATCATGATCATGCGCAGCAGCACGAACACCATGAACAAGAACGTCATCATGGTCACTGCCATGAACATCATGATTCGCATGAGCACGATCATGAGCAGCACGAGGGTCATCAGCACTCGCACGAAAACCATCATGATCACGGACACAAGCACCAGCACGATGAGTCCGACGGCGACGCGGAGGAGAAAAATTCGGGGCATGATCACAGTGAGCACGGTCATGATAGCCACGAACATGGTGGCCATGATCATGTAGGTCACGGTCATAGTGGTCATGATCATGGTGGGCATGACCACGGCGCCTCGGGATTCATGTCCATGATTGAAGTGACCAAGGACCTGCCTCGTAGCGCCGACGGGTTGGCGATGGACTGGATGGAGGTGCCGTTCGGTCCGGTTTTCCCCGGTCTGCCTGGTGGGCTCAAGTTGACGCTGACTCTTGACGGTGACGGCGTAACAGAAGGACAGGCCACATCCTTGGTGGGCATGATCAATGAGAGTGAAAAAGGCAAGGAGATCGACGCCGAGACCTTTATCGAGCGCCTGGCGTCGGCCATGCCACTGGCCAGCGTGAGCTACCGACTGCTGGCCTGCCTGGCAATCGAGCGGGCGGCTGGTCTTGAGAACGATTCGGCAACCGATCAGGCCCGGGCCGTGGCGCTTGAATGTGAGCGCATCGCCAGTCACCTGGGTTGGCTGGCGCAAACGGGGCGCCAGCTCGGCTTCGCCTGGTTGACGGATCGTGCCGCAACCCTGCAACTGGAGATCCGCCGCGCCAGTGGAAAACGGCTTTTGGAACTGACGCCCGCTCTGCATGCATTGGCGGCTCGTCTTGGGCGAACGCCTTTGCTCAAATCGCGATTGAAGGGGATCGGCATACTGCCATCGGGCACTGCGGGCCTGAGTGGCCCCGTGGCGCGCGCTGCTGACGACGCCGGAGATGCCTGGGCGCGCCTGTGGCAGCGCCTGGACGAAATCATCACGAGCCTCGACTACATCAAGGCAACCGGGGAGCCGGGGCTACCTGTTTTGCGAAACATCGGGCGTGGATCAGGCACCGGTGAGGCCACCGTGGAAACCCCGCGCGGCGAGGCTCAACTGAGCCTGATTCTGGAACACGGCCAGGTGAAATCCTACAGGTTGGACACCGCCTGCAATCACCATATCGGTCTGGTGGCAACGCTTGTGGAGGGCCGGGAGCTGGGTGACGCACTGGTGGCGGTCGGATCACTTGACCTATCGCCCTGGGAGGTGCTCGTGTGAACTTTGCCGTCGTGTTGGTTGCGTTGCTTGGTAGTGTCTGGCTGCTCGCCGTGATCGAAGGCTGGACGACAACCGGCCGCCTGCGTCTGACCGCGACTCTGCTCAGCGGCTTGGCATACCTCGGTCGTGAATCCATTGTGCCGCGTACGCCGGACCGGGTCTTTTTCGAGACGGCGCCGGTGCTACTGCTGATCGTCGCGGTGCTTGGCGCGGCGGTTCTGCCGCTGGCGCCGACCTTGGTGATCGCGGATCTGGCTACCGGTGCGCTGTTCATCAACGCGGCGCTTGCCTATGTGCTGGTGGCGCTGATCATGGCCGGCTGGGGCCCGAATGGCGCCTACGCCATGATCGGCGGCTGGCGATTCCTTGGCCAGCTCATCGCCTACGCCATGCTTATTGTCATGCCCATCACTGCGGTGGCGATGCGCGCCGAATCCCTGGTGACCACGGTGATCGTTGTCTCCCAAGACGGCTTGTGGAACATTGTCTATCAGCCGCTTGGTTTCGTGCTGTTTTTCATTGCCGCCATGGCGCTGGCGTTTCGTGCGCCTTTTGATCTGCCAACCGCACCCGGGGAACTGGGCGGGGGTGTGGACGCGGAATACACCGGCGTGCGCCTGGCGGTGTTGCGCCTGGCCAGGCTGACGCTGGTGATCACGCTGGCTTCCGCGACCACGGTGTTCTACCTCGGCGGTTGGCACGGGCCGCTGCTGCCGCCCTGGGCCTGGAGCCTGATCAAGACCCTGGCCGTGGCCGTGTCGATGCTCCTGGCGGGTCGGTATCTGCCGCGCATTCGCGAGGCGGATCTGATGAGGTGGTGCTGGATCCTGGGGATACCCCTGGCCCTGCTCAATATCATTGTTGTCGGTTTACTGGTTCTGGTGGTTCCCTAATGTACGCTCAGGCTTTTTTCGTTGCTGTTTTCGGGCTGGCTGCCATCGGCTTCGGCGTGGTGGTGTTTCGCACCTCGTCCATGGTTCGTTCCGCGCTGGCTCTGCTGTTTTCACAGACGGCCGTCGGCTGCATGTTCCTGGCGATGCAGACCGAATTCCTGGGAGTGCTGCAGATCATGATGATGGCGACGGAGATGAGCATCATGGCCATTTTCATGGTGATGTTCATGATGGACCCGGGCGGGATGGGGGGCATGGATATGACCCACCAGAAGCGCTTTTCAATTGGCGCTGGCGTGGTCGCTGCCGGTGTTGCGATAGTGGTCGCGTTTTGGGCCGATTGGGGACCTGTAACGGCCGAGGCGCCGGATGCGGCGATGCAGACACGGGCGCTGGGCATGGAATTGCTGGGTCGCTCCATGCTGATCTTCGAAACCGCCGGTATCACTATTCTGACCGCGATGATTGCGGCCACGGCGGTGGCGATACCGGTGCAAACGACGGCCAATAGTGCTGACAAGGAGGATACGGAATGACTCTCGTCCTGATCGTGGCGCTTGTAACCGGTGCAATCCTGTGCGGTATTGGTGTTTATGGCGCGTTGTCCCAGACCAATCTGGTTATGATCATGATGGGGGTGGAGCTGATTCTTGCAGGCGCGTTGGTGAACTTGGTCGCCTTCTGGCGTTTTCTGCACCCCGAAAGCTACTCCGGCCAGATGTTCGTGCTGGTGGTGATGACCGTCATGGCGGTCGAAATGGCGGTTGGCTTCGGTGTCGCGATTGCGCGTTTCCGGGCCAAGGGCTCGGTTGAAATGGAAGAAGCCGGGGACCTGAAAGGATGAGTGCAGTGCTTCTACCGATATTGCCACCACTGATCGCCGCCCTGGCGTTGCTGGTTCTGCGCCGGGGCCTCGCGACGATGGCCCTCGGCGGGGCGACGTTAAGTCTGGGCGGCAGCCTCTGGCTACTGGCCCGGGTCGCCGGCGGGCAGACCGAAACCCTGCTTCTGCCCGGTCTGCCGGAAATGCCACTTCGATTGGTCGCCGGACCTATGACAGCACTGCTGGCGGTGGCGGTGGCCACCGTGGGCACGTTCGTGCTGATTTATGCAGTCGGATATATGAAGCGGGAGTCCGGTCTGTGCCGCTTCTACGCAGTAATGTCCCTGTTCCTGGCCGCTATGCAGTCGCTGGTGCTGGCCGGCGACTGGGTTCTGTTGCTGGCGGTCTGGGAGTTGATCGGTTTGTGCAGTTACCTGCTGATTGGCTTTTGGTTCCAGCGGCCCGAGGCCGCGGATGCCGCCGGTCGCGCCTTCCTCTACACTCGTAGCGCCGATCTGGGTTTGTACGTGGCGGTATTTATGCTGATTGGGTCGGCCGGTACCAGCGAGATTGCCGCCTCCCTGGAGGCCGGCGGCAGTGCCTCGACTGCCGCGGGGCTTTTGTTGCTGCTGGCCGCCATGGGTAAGTCGGCCCAAGTCCCCTTGCAGGACTGGCTTATGCGCGCGATGGCGGGGCCGACACCGGTTTCGGCGCTGCTGCACTCGGCCACCCTGGTGGCGGCGGGTGCCATCCTGCTGATCCGTTCGGCCCCGCTGCTGACACCGGAGGTGTTGCTCGTCGTCGGACTTGTCGGCGGCGTTACCACGGTGGCGGCCGGAGTTATTGCACTTGCCGAGCGTGATCTCAAACGCCTGCTTGCCGCTTCCACTGCCAGTCAATATGGCTTGATGCTGGTTGCGGTTGGAGCCGGCGTTCCGCTGGCGGCCCTCCTGCATTTGCTCGCCCACGCCGCCATCAAGAGCACCCTGTTTCTTGCCGCCGGAGACTTCCAGCATGCCCGCGGGGGTACCGGGTTCGATCAGTTGGAGGGTGTTGGTCGTGACAGACCCTGGACTTTTGCCGGCTTTGTGCTGGCAGCGCTGGCACTGGCCGGTATCCCGCCACTGAGTGGGTTCTTTTCCAAGGACGCGGTAATCGCCGCCGCCCTGTCTGCGCAGGGCACCGCCTGGCTCGGCCCCCTGGCGCTGGCCGGTGCCCTGCTGACCGGCGGCTATATGGCCCGGGCCTTGTGCCTGCTATGGCGAGGCTCCGGAGAAACCCGCCCGTTTGCCGGTAGTGCCTGGATGACTTTGGGCGTTTGGGGGTTGGCGGTCCCTGCCACGATTCTCGGCCTGGCCTTCGGCCCCATCGAGGCCGTTCTTGATCTGCCCGCCGTCACCGCAGGCACATTGGCCGTGCTCCTTGGGCTTCTTGCTGCCGCGTGCGGCCTCGGCCTGGGCTGGCTCGTGCCGGCTCCCCGCCTGCTAGGGCCGGTTTATCCGTGGGCGCGACGCGGACTTTCCGTTGGCGGTGGGCTTACGGTCTGGGTCGGTAGGCCCGCAATGGCTGTGGCCCGAGGATGTGAGCGTTTGGAAGGGCGTCTGTATGAAGCTGTGCTTTCTCTTGGGCGCGCCGGTCTCTTCCTTGCCTCTGCGAGCGAGCGAGCGGAGCGGGGCTTGTTCAAGATTGTGCTTTGCGTGGGCAGGGTGAGCCTGAGGGTCGCGACCTATGTGCGGTTTGGAGATGAACGCCGTATCGACGGCCTGATTTTCGCCCTGGTGGCGGCTGTGCGTGCACTGGGTGCGCTAGCCCGAAACCTCCAAAGCGGCTTTATCCATCATAGCCTGGCGATCAGTGCGGTCGCAATCGCCGTCACATTGGCTGTTCTGCTTTTTGCTTCATCGACGAGCTTTTAGAGGAAACCCATATTCATGTTACCACTTGTCTCGCTCACCCTGTTTTTGCCGCTGGTCGGCGCGGTGCTGATTCTGTGTCTTCCGAAGCCCGCAACGCGTACGGTACACGTCATAGCGATTATTACCGCCGCCCTTACACTGATCGGTGCTCTGTCCATGTGGTTTCAGGGTGCGAGCGGTGCAGGCTTTTCCCAGGTCGAAGAGCTGCAATGGATACCAGCCATCGGTGCCGCCTACCGGGTTGGAGTTGATGGGATCAGTCTGCCTTTGGTGCTGTTGAGCGCTGTTCTTTTCCTGGTTGCTGTGATCTATACGTCGTCGCTTCGTGAACGTCCGCGCGCCTATATTGCTCTGGTACTTCTTCTGGAAACTGCGTCTATCGGTACCTTTACAGCCCTCGACGGTATCCTGTTCTACGTCTTCTTCGAGGTTTCCCTTGTCTCCATGTATTTCATGATCGCCGGGTGGGGCCACGAAGACAGGCAACGGGCAGCGTTGATGTTTTTTATATACACCTTGCTGGGAAGTCTGCCGCTTCTGCTTGCTATCCTCGGGCTTTATCTGGGCAGCCCCGAACCTACCTTCGACATGCGAGCCTGGATTGAGAATCCCCCCCTGGAGGGCGCGGCGGCCATGTGGGCATTGATCGCTATGCTGATCACCTTTGCGGTAAAGATCCCCGCGGTGCCCCTGCATACCTGGTTGCCCGCCGCACACGTGCAGGCGCCGACCGTCGGCAGCGTCATCCTCGCCGGCGTCATGCTGAAATTCGGCACTTACGGGCTGGTTCGATTTGCTCTGCAAATGACCCCCGATGCGTTCCGTGAAGCGGGCGTTGTTGTTCTGATTCTCGGTGTTGTCAGCGCGCTCTATGGGGCTTTTGCCGCTCTGGCCCAGAGTGATCTGAAACGCCTGGTCGCCTATACCTCGGTTAACCACATGGGGTATGTCATCGTCGGTGTGGCCGTGGCGGCACTGACTCTGGATCCCTCAGTGCGAACTGTTGCTTTGGACGGGGCGGTATTGCAGATGTTCAGCCATGGACTGGTTACCGGTGCCTTGTTCTTGCTGGTGGGCATGATCCAGGACCGCGCCCATACCCGTGAAATGGGCGAACTGGGTGGGTTGCTCAAAACGGTTCCGATGCTCGGCTGGACCTTTGTGTTGGCGGCCTTTGCATCTCTGGGATTGCCTGGGCTGGCACACTTTCCGGCCGAGTTTCAGATATTTCTTGCCACTTTAAGTGGTTCGCCTGCCGCGGTTGTTGTGATTCTGGGCATTGCCATTATTGCCGGCACCTTTCTCAAGGCACTGCGCGAAACCTTTCTGGGCGAGCCCCGGCAGCGCTGGCAGGCCATGCCGGACCTGAGTACGCGGGAATGGCTTGCCGTGGCGCCACTGCTGGTGCTCACCGTCGCGACCGGCGTGGCGCCATCCTGGGTGCTGGCCATCATTCACCGGACCACATCGGCACTGGTGCTGTAATGGGCCGTGATCTCGCATTATTAATCCCGGAAATTGTCGTCCTTTTGACGGCTGTCGGCGCGCTGGTCGCGGAAATGCTGCGCCGGCCGCAAATTGCGCTGCTGGTCGCAGTTAGCGGTCTGATCGTTGCCACGGGTCTGACCGTCAGTCTGATTGGTGAGGACACAACGGTGTTTGGTGGCAGTTTCCGGGTTGACGACCTCAGTGTGTGGGCCAAACTCATTCTGCTGCCGGCCACCATCCTCGCCATATTTTTGGCGAGAGTGGATGTGAGAGGCACCGTGCGAGAGGGCACGGTTTACAGTCTGCTGTGCTTTGCCACCATTGGCGCGCTCGTTCTGGCAGGTGCGGGTGATACGATGTTCCTTATACTGGGCACATTATTAACGGGCCTGGCCACCTTTGCCTTGGTTGCCTACCCGGATACCGACCCTGCCACTGAGGCCGCCATGAAGTTTTTCGTGTTCGCCTCGGTCACAGGTGCGATCATGATTTTCGGCCTGAGTTACTGGTTCGGCGCTGCGGGATCCACGTTACTCGCGGATCTTCCTGGTATGGATACCATGCCAATGGCGGTTCTTCTTGGGTTGGTGGCGGTGGTTGTCGGTCTGGGTTACAAAGCCTCGCTGGTTCCATTCCATTTCTGGGCGCCAGATGCCTATGAGGGTGGGCCACTGTCAATAGCGGCCTACCTGTCAGTGGTGCCCAAGATCGGTGCTCTGTTCGCACTCGCTCAGGTGGTTCGCGATCTACCCCCGGAAAGTGGTTGGACCGCCATCATCGCCGGTCTGGCTGTTCTGACCATGACCTATGGCTACCTGGCCGCGCTTGCTCAGACTAACGTGATTCGGCTGCTTGCCTATTCGTCGATTGCCCAATCCGGCTATTTTCTTCTGGGCATCCTCGCAGTCGGCGCAAGTGAGCTTGCGCTGCCATCCATCATCCTGTTTGCCGCAGCCTATGCGGCCATGAACCTGGGCGCTTTCGCAGTTGCCGCCAATGCCGGACGGACTCTGAGCGATTTTGACGGATTGGGTCGATCTCAACCGCTTATTGGCATCGCTATGGTGATCTTTTTGCTGTCGCTGGTTGGGATTCCCCCATTGGCGGGTTTTGTCGGCAAGTTCCTTTTGTTTGCCGCAGCCATCGACGTGCAGTACACCTGGGTGGCAGTGGTGGCGATCATCAATAGCGTACTCTCGCTGGCAGTTTATCTGCGCCTCGTTGTGCCGATGTACAGGCAAGGGAATGTCGTGGTGGCTAGAACTGATATCTGGTTGAAAGCCGTACTGATAATAGCGCTGACTGTCACACTCCTTTTGGGTGTATTTGCGCAAGTGTTTGTAGGGCCGTTTGCATGATGGCCGAAGCCCATTATTTATTGCCGAGAGTAATCACCGCCCTGACGTCTGAGATCAAGCCAGCCTCTATAGAGCCAACGCAGACCAAAGAGCGAGACTGTTGGAACGATAATCCACTGCACTAGAGGCGCAATACCTGTGCCAATAAAGGGTAACAGGGGCATAGAATCATTGTAGCTCCAGCGCTGGCCTGCGCCTGTGGCCCATGCTTCAAAGACTATCGTTATAAGCAGACCGGTAGCAAAATACACTCCTAAAACATGGCGGCGCCACCGTCCCTGTATCCAAAAGCCATCTTTAGTTGCCGCGGCGGCAATGCCATAGGCAAATAGTGCAATATTGGCATCACCGATTGCCGCCCGCGTGCACAGCCAGACTACCGCACCATGGGATGCCTCCATCATCCCTGTAAAGAAAGGCACCTGGATCATTTCCCAAAAAAATGCAGCAAAAAGCTGACAGACCAAATTAAAAAAACAGGAACCTATGGTCAATATCAGTTACTGATCAACGTGTAATTTCATGATCTGATACAACGGCCGGGCCTTAGTCCGGCCGTTTGTCATTGAGCCGAACATGCGGAAGGTCGGCAATGATTTTGACGAAATCCTCCAAATGAGGACACTAGCTGACCCACGCAAAGAGGCCAGCCTTTTCTACTGGGCATTATCGTACTAAAACCACCACCGGACGCCCGCCACGAAGCTGGAGGACTCGACGTCTTCCCCCTCGCGCTCACGAAGGTCCTCTGTGTTGCCCAGAAAGCGGGTGTAAGAAACACCCACGTAGGGCGCAAACTCCCTCGAAAAGTGGTATCTCAGACGGAGCCCCAGGCCCACATTATTGATGCCACTACCGACGCCCCACTCCTCAACATCGCTGAAGGCAACGAGCGTTTCGCCGCGGCCCTGCAAAATGAGCCTTTGGGTCAGCAGCCAGTCGTACTCGGCTTCAAGATCGTATGACACGTCACCGTCGTCGGTGACTCGGAGATTTGTGTCTACCTCAAACCAGTAGGGGGCAAGTCCCTGCAATCCAACAATGGCCGAATAGCGCTCCTTATTAGGGCTGGGGCCAAACGTTGTCTGGGCACCCAATCCTGTCTGTATATCCCAGAAGCGATCGAAGCGATAGCTGTACTGCACATCAAAATTTTCGATGTCGCCGCTGTCGCTGGATAGATTAGTCTCACCTTCCGTTTCGACCCAGAGCCGATTGCGATCTTTACCAATCCAGGCCTGGGCGTCCCACAGGGCCAATTCGTTGTCGCCGTCACGCTGGTATTCCATCCGGTCAAACAGAACCTGGCCAAACACCTGGTTGTCGTGTATCGGCAGCGTCCAGTCCGGTTCGGCCTGAACGCCAGTACCGGCGGCGCCGGCTCCCGAGGCAAGCGTTAAGGCTGAGGCACCCACAACCCACTTGATGCGATTCATCATAATGTTCATCCCCTATCCCGTTAAACGACCGACACGACACGAAACATGCCTGCGTCCATGTGGTACAGAAGGTGGCAATGGAAAGCCCAGTCACCCGGTGCATCCGCTGTGATCAGCGCGGATACACGCTCGCCGGGTTTGACGGAAATCGTGTGTTTGCGTGGACGATATTCACCTGCACCGGTTTCCAGTTCCATCCACATGCCATGCAGGTGAATGGGGTGATCCATCATCGAGTCGTTGACGAGGATCAATCGCAGGCGCTCGCCATGGTAGAACTTGACCGGGCCATCGACTTCAGAGAACTTTTTGCCGTCGAACGACCACATGTAACGTTCCATATTGCCGGTAAGGTGCAGTTCCACCTCGCGTTCGGCCGGGCGCTTGTCGGGCCAGCCCTCAATGCTCTGCAACTGGGAATAAGTCAGCACCCGATGGTTGGCTGTTTCAAAGCCTACACCAGGGTCATCCAGACGCGATTGCGGGCTGGAAGCCACCATGGCCGCCCCGGGACCGTGATTATCAGGGCCATGGGATATCGGCCGACCCGCCGTCGGGACCTCATTCATCGTTGCTTTGTCCGAGCTCATCTTGTTCATTCCCGAGTCGGCGCCATTCATCATCATTTGGCCATGGGCTTTGTCGTTGCTGCCTGACATCATTTCCATCTTGCCACCCATGTCCATGCCGCTGTCCATGTTCATATCGCCGTCCTTGCCCATGGCGCCCATGCTCATCGCGCCCATGCCCATGGCGGCCATACCGCGCTCGGTTCGCGGATACATGGGCGGTACTGGCGCCTCCATTCCCTTGCGGGTGGCTAACGTTCCGCGCACATACCCCGACCGATCCTGTGACTGGGCAAACACGGTGTGAGCCGTGTCGGTTGGCTGTACAATCACGTCGTAGGTTTCCGCCACGCCAATGCGGAATTCATCCGTTTCAACGGGTTGCACTGGTTGGCCGTCAGCGGAAATAACCGTCATCGGGAGGCCCGGGACACGGACATCAAAGAAGGTCATCGCCGAGGCATTGATGAATCTCAGGCGAATTTTCTCGCCGGGACGGAACAGCCCGGTCCAGTTGCTGGCGGAAGGCGATCCATTCATCAGGTAGGTATATTCAGAAGCGGTTACATCCAGAATATCCCGGGGGCTCATTCGCATTCTGCCCCACATGCCGGCTTTGCTCCACGCAGCATCCCAGCCCATGGTTTCAACATCCTTGAAGAAGTCGCTAACGGTGCGCTGGTTGTAGTTATAGTAGCCCTCTGCCACTTTCAGGTTGCGGAATACGTCCTCGGGAGAGTCAAAGGTCCAGTCAGATAGAACCACAACGTATTCGCGATCATAGGCCACCGATTCGGGCTCGGCAGGATCAATGATAATCGGCCCATAGTGGCCTAGCTGTTCCTGAAGGCCAGAGTGGCTGTGGTACCAGTAGGTGCCATGCTGTTCGACCGGGAAACGGTACTCAAACGTTTCGCCGGGCATGATGCCGGGAAAGCTGACGCCAGGAACGCCATCCATCTGGTACGGCAGAATCAGACCGTGCCAGTGAATGGATGTTGCCTCCGGTAGCGTATTGGTGACACGCAAGATTGCCTCGCGCCCCTGTTTGAGGCGCACCAGAGGCGCTGGCAGAGTGCCGTTGATGGTGATGGGCTGTTCCGAGACTCTGCCCCCTATCTTGAGAGGTGTTCTCGCGACGGTCAGGTCGTAAATGTCAGCGCCATTACGCACGGTGTGAAATGCATTCGTGTTGTCCAGTTGTCCTCTAGCATAGGCCGGTAACAAACTGTCGAAACCGGCAAGAAGTCCCATTGTGGCAGCTCCTTGTATAAGGCGGCGCCTGGACACACCTGCATAGAAATGTCTATCGCTCATAGGTTGCTCCTAAAACCATGTATATACAGCTTCTCGCGTTCGTGGCTCGATTGTTGACTCTACCCGGTGCAACTGAAATCAAACTGAAAAGTCGACCGGTAACCCCCCATTTTTAACGGGTTGCTGTTTTTCTGGGGAGTTGCCGTTACTGGTACAATCCATGGCAGACTGGCGAAACTTTCCCACCACGAAAAACGGCGCTTACAAATGAAAATTCTGATTGTTGAAGACAATGCTGTACTTGCCAAAAAAATATCGGGCTGGCTTGCGCAGGCGCACTACACAGTAGATATCGCCAAAACCGGCAAAGAAGCGGACTCGTTGATTGAAACAAGCTCCTACCAGGCCGTTATTCTCGATATCGGACTGCCCGATGAAAATGGACTGTCTTTAATGCAAAGATGGAGAAAAAACGGGAAAAAAGAGGCCATCCTTATTCTGACCGCACGCTCCAACTGGACTGAGAGAGTAGAAGGGTTGAATGCGGGAGCTGATGATTACCTTCCCAAACCGTTTGAGTTTGATGAACTGAAAGCCCGGCTCAGTGCGATTATCCGAAGAAAGGACGGCAGAACGACAGACCAGATCAGTGTTGACGGATTCAGTCTCAACGCCACCTACCGAACGCTTACCACGCCCGACCAGAAAGAGTTCAGACTGACAGCTACGGAATTCCGCCTTTTACAGTGTTTCCTCCGTTCACCGGACCGGGTGTTTTCCCAGGACGAACTGGTTGAATCCCTCTACAACATAGAAAGATGCCCCACCAGAAATGTCGTTCAGGTTTACATAACCCGGCTTAGAAAAATAATAGGGGTCAATAAAATAAAAACATTGCGTGGCCAGGGCTACTACTTCGAAAAAGATCCTAACCGCTGAACGCCCGAGTGAACCAACCAGGTTAAAATATGTCTGCTCCGAAAAGTATCCGCAGAACAGCCATTCAGTATGGTGCTGTTTTCAGCCTCGTATATTTTACTCTGATATTCTTTTCACACACCTACGTGATAAAGCAACTATCGGACGAGTCCAGGAAGCAACACCTGAACAAAGAGCTGGAAAACTTTCAGGCAATCATTGAGGCTGAATCCCCCACAACCGACGACCTCAGCAACATGATCAATCAGTTTGAAATGCTTCTGGGGCATGCCATCGTCATCGAAACGGCTAGCGGAAGCGTCCTGGCGAGCCCGAACTTTGACCAGAGCCAACTGCAGGGCGCTGCAGAGAAGCCCGAGGGTTTCATCCACATAGCGCAGGGTGCGAACACGCTTTTCGGGCTCAAACGCATTTTCTCCGCCAGTGAAAAACTGGCCTCAATCACCGTTCTTGAAACCGAGGGGGCGCTCTCTGAACGACCGCTGAAGGCTCACCTGACATTGCTCGGCGCCTCGGCCGTTCTTCTCGCGATACTGCTGGCCCTGATTGGAACCACTACACATCTGACGTTAAAGCCCATCAGTAAGATAAAAGAGGACCTGAGACGGCTCCAATCCGGGAAACAAAGTCGCCTGAACCCTCACGTACCGGAAGAGTTTCGTCCGCTGATCCGCCAGCTCAATGATTTGCTTGAGCTGTCAAACCGTCGTCTGGACCGCCACCGCCGCCTGAATTCTGATCTCTCTCACCTGGTCAAAACCTCTATCTCTGCCAATCTTGCCATTTTGTCGGACATCGACACCTTGCCTCCGTCCCGGGAGGATATTGTGTTTATGACCTCTAACTTGCGGGAGCTTGACAAATCCCTGAACTACAGGATGAGCAAGGCAGACATATCAGGCAGACAGATGGGACGAACGTGCATGCCGGTTGAAATCACGGCAAGTGTCATCACCGTCATGGAAAAAATATTCCCTGATACGGTTTTCCGCCTCCACACCACCTTACCCGAAAACTTCAATTGGCCTATGGAGCGGCAGGATCTTTCAGAGCTACTTGGCAATTTACTCGAAAATGGCGGGAAGTGGTGCCAGACAACCGTCGACGTTACAATCGCCCGCACGTCATCAGGACTCTCCATAGAAGTAGCGGACGATGGCCCCGGAATTTCTCCCGAGGCGGCAGCCACTGTCATGGACAGGGGCACCAGGCTGGATGAAACGGTCGCCGGATTTGGACTCGGATTGTCCATCGTGTCCGAGATTGTCGAAGACAACCTCGGACACCTGGAAATCGGATCCTCGAAAAACGGAGGAGCCAGGATTCTGATTTTACTGCCATTTCCGGACTAGATCACTGCCAAAAGGCCAGCCATCTTGAAAATCCGGCCTTCAAAGACTCAGTTTTAGCAGTAATCAGCTGCGTCATTAATCATTCTTCGAGTTTAATTCAGAATCAACGGGGTCATTCTGGCTGTCTGTTGGCGGAAGATCGATCGAGAATAGCTGGTACCGTTCGTTCTCCCCCAACTTCTGAGCGTCAGTGGCCCGCGGACCAAGAACCTTATCTACCGCATCGTTTGGAATTGCGGCAAAGACCCTGGCGTACCCGTCAGCGTCCAGCAGACTGTCGAATTCTGTGGAGGTGATTTCGACAGCGTCGCCCAACGAATAAAAACGTGCGGAAAATGGCATCTCGCCAATGTAAAAGATTGGACCGTCTCCCGCTTGCTGAATGCTCTCATACCGGCCTATCAATTGCTTCTCGGTTTTTAGTGGTTTTACTCCGCTCACACCTATGAACACAAAAAGGGTAATGAGAACGGGTGCAAGTAATACAGCACCCGACCTGATTCTGGACCAGGGACGTAAATTGAGCTGCGACACCCATCCGGCAATCAGAATGGCCGAGAACGGAAGAGAAGGAAGTATGTACGTCCAAAGCGTGTTGCCTGCCAGGGTGAAGAACAGCATTGGCGTTATCGCACAAAACAACAGATACAGCGTTGAGGCGTCTTGAACAGCACCAGTGAATATATCCTTTGTTTTGCCTCGCGCCGCCGCAAGGCCAAAGCCAACCAAGCCAATGATACCCCAGGGGAATGAAGCCCAAAGCCAGAATATCCAGATCATGCCCTTGGGCCGGTCATGGGCACTACCGTACAAATCGCCGGCCCACCCGGGGTCCAGAAACCGGCTAAAGTGTTCGCCAATGATGAAATAGTTGAGGAACCCTGGCGTTTTCAATTCAGCGAGCACGTACCATGGCACGGCAATCGCCAGTGTCAGAAGTGAGCCAAGAAGCCAGGGTAATTTTTTCAACGGCTGTAACCGCTGCCTGAAAATAGCAGCCCATAGCACCAGGGGGATAACGGTCAGTACAACAGCCAACGGTCCCTTTGACAACAAACCGATGGCCAGGCCCATGAAAAACCACCAGCGCCAATAGTCAGAGCGCCCTGAAAGCACAAACCACACGCTCACCAAGGAGAGGGTCGTTCCAAATACCAGGAACGTATCCGTCATGACTGCGCCGGCACTGATATAGGTGAGTACCATCGTGGAAAGCACAAGAGTAGACCATCGAGCGACCGCAGCACCGCGCGCATGATTTGCAAGGCACCACGTCAGCCATACGATTCCAATCGTGGCGAACCATGCCGGTAGCCGCAGAGAAAATTCAGACAGTCCAAATATTTTTATAGAGGCAGCCTGAGCCCAGAACGACAGTGGAGGTTTCCCCCAGAACGGAACGCCGGGTTCAAACCAGGGCGTTATCCAGTCCCCGGTTTCAGCCATTAAACGAGCGATTTCAGCGTATCGGGGCTCCGTTGTATCCACGAAGGGAAACAGCGTCATTCCGATAAAGCGACTGAACAATACGGCAGCCAGTACCCAGAACCAGGGCTCAAATCGCTTTAGCATTCTTGACGCCTCTGAAGTTGCTGATTTGGTCTCGGCTTGATACCTCTTTGTTCTCGACCACTTCTTCGGTCAGATACAGTGGTCGCTGTTTCGATTCGATGTAGGTTTTGCCCACATACTCACCAACGATACCAACGCTCACCAGTTGTATGCCGCCCAGAAAACTGATGAGGGCGATTAACGATGGGTAGCCGTCAGTCGGATCGCCGAGCATTATTGCCTTCGCTACAATCCAGACACCGAACAATCCACCAACGGAGGCGGCCAGCAAGCCGACAAGCGTTGCCCATCTGAGAGGTGACACTGAGAAGGAAGTCAGGCCTTCAAGGGCCAGGCCGACCAGGCCCGGGTAGTCCCACTTACTCTCGCCAGCCACTCTCAATGCCCGGTCGTATTCGATGATCGTCGTTGGCATACCAACCCAGGCAAAGAGTCCCTTCATGTAGCGGTTGCGCTCTCCTAACCGGAGAAGGGCATCAACTGCCCGCCTGCTCATCAATCGGAAATCACCCGTGTCGACCGGGATTTCAGTGCGACTGGTCTTATTCAGCAAGCGATAGAAAAGGTGCGCACTCCAGCGCTTGAGAAAACTCTCGCCTACACGTGATCGACGTTGCATCAGAACGACATCAAAGCCGGACTTCCAACTCCTGACCATCTCGGGAATGTATTCAGGTGGATCCTGAAGGTCCGCATCCAGAACGATCACCGCATCCCCCTTGGCATGCTCCAGCCCTGCTGTTACCGCTGCCTCTTTGCCAAAGTTGCGGCTTAGCTTGACGAGACGGATGCTCGATTTCCTTTTAATGAAAGTCCTAACAAATTCGGCACTGCCATCCTCGCTACCATCGTCCACAACCACGATCTCCGAGCGAATATCGAGGCTCGCAAGGATCGGCAATACATGCTCAAAGAATAGGGGAAGCATCGAACGCTCATTGAACACCGGAACCACCAGGGAAAGCAGCTCTGATTCATTCGGCGCACGGGAAGTCTCAAGAGGTTTGTTCATGAAACACCAGCCTTTGGTAGACAACATAGTTAAATACAGCGACAGCCGCAGTGGTTAGAAGCTGAGCAGGCACAACAGAGATTTCAAACAGTTGATGCAGGACTAAAAAGATCAGAACGTTCAGGAGAGCTGCGAGTGAACAGGAAAAGGCATATCGCCAGATGGCCTGGATGTGTGGGCGTGCGTTTGGAAAGGCCAAAGTTCGCTGCAACCAGTAGTTGGTAACCGCTCCTACAACGCTTCCAGAAAAGGTGGCTGCTACGGGGGCCATGCCAAGCAGAACCAGGCCGGACATGGCCGCCCAATGGAAAAGGGTTGCCATTCCTCCGGCGGCAATAAATCCACTTATTCTTTTAAAGGGAACCTTCTTCATCCTGGCCGACACACCCGTGGCTAACCATCGTGCCCGATGTTTCAACAACAATTCCGGAAATGGTGAACATTGACTCTTCAGAAACATCGGGCACCAGAATCACAGTCACAGCCTTCTTTCTAGGAGCAAAGTTCAACAGCAAGACCCTCGTCTCCGTTAAAACGGGCGGAATTACACTTCCATGCATGTAACCGCAACTATGCATTTCCGCCTCACATCTACCGCTGAATATCACCCACCTTGGCTCTTGAAAAGCGACCGAACAGAACCGGCAAAACAAAGAGTGTCAGGAAAGTTGCAGTCACGAGACCACCAACAATCACGCTGGCCAGTGGCTTCTGGATTTCCGCTCCCACGCCCGTCGACAACAGCATCGGTATCAAGCCGAGCGCCGAGGTTATTGCTGTCATCAAGACAGGACGTAAACGGGAGACGGCACCTTCAAACACCGCGGTATCCACGTTCAACCCATCCTGTATTCGCTGATTGATGCTTTCGACCATAACGACCCCGTTAAGCACCGCCACACCAAACAGTGTGATAAATCCAACGGAACTGGGCACTGAAAGATACTGGCCGGAGACCCAGAGCGAAAAGACACCACCAATTACGGCAAGCGGCACGTTGACCAGAATCAACAGCGCTTGACCAACCGAACTGAAAGCGAAGTAGAGCAACAGCGCAATCAGGCCCAGAGATACAGGTACCACAATGGTCAATCGTTTCTGAGCTCGCTGCTGGTTTTCGAACTGACCACCAATATCCACCGAATAGCCGGGGGGAAGGTTCACTTCTGACGCGATGGTATCCTGAATATCGGCAACCACACTGCCCATGTCACGACCCTGCACATTGGACTGAATGACCACACGGCGCTGAACGTCGTCGCGGCGCACCTGGGGCGGGCCAGACTCAATAGACACATCGGCCACATCACCGAGTCTCACCCAGGCTCCGGAAGGCGCCTGCAACCTGAGATCAGCAATGGCATCCCGGTCTTCCCGGAAACGTTTGGCCAGGCGCACATAGATATCGTACCGCTCATTTCCGTTGATGATCTGGCCCGCGGCGGCACCACCCAGTCCGTCCCGGACGACACTCATCACATCAGACACGGCGAGTCCGTACCGGGAAAGTGCCTGACGGTCTGGCTGAACCACCAACTGCGCTTCACCGGCAATCTGCTCCATGGCCACATCCCGTGTTCCCTGAACGGTTTGGACCGCCGCTTCAATCTGCTGGCCTTTCTCCGCCAGTACGTCGAGATCCGGGCCAAAGAGTTTGATGGCCAACTGCGCACGAACACCTGACAACAATTCATCAACCCGAGTCGCGATAGGCTGAGAAAAGTTAAACAGTAGTCCCGGGTGCTGTTCGAGCTTCTCCTCAAACAGAGCCTGCAATTCATAGCGATTACTGGCGCTGGTCCACTCCGAAGTTGGTTTTAAGCCAATATAGACCTCTATGTTGTTAACTGGCTCCGGGTCGCCGCCTATTTCTGCTCGGCCAGCCCTGGACAGAGCGTAAGTCACCTCTGGAAACTCCATCAGCATGGCCTCCAGTTTCGGCGCCACTTCAAGCGCCGTATCGAGGCTTGATGAAGGGGCCAGGGTCACCCGGAGGTTAATCGTGCCCTCTTCCAGTTCAGGCACGAACTCCGTGCCCAGTCGTGGAACAATCAGCGCCGCCAGTACAACAAGAACCGCCGCCGCGCCAACAACCACGCGGCTATGCTTCAGTGACCAGGCAAGCCCCATGCGATAGAGCTTTTCCAGGGGTTTTAGAATGAAGCTTTCCCGCTCCCGGATACCCTTACGGAACATGTATGACGCCAGCGCGGGTACAACCACCAGAGCGACGATCACCGCCGACACGATAGCCAGCATGATGCTGATTGCCATTGGCTGGAACAGCTTGGCTTCCACACCTTCGAAGCTGAACAGAGGCATGAAAACGACCAGGATAATCGCCGTCGCGAAAAAAATCGGCCGCGCCACTTCCCGGCCGGCTTCCTGGAGACGAAGGGCAATGCCATGATCATCGTGTGACGCGTCCAATGGATCGGGGTCATCTCCAGCCAACTC
Source organism: Marinobacter sp. AN1 (assembly GCF_026013985.1). Classification (NCBI taxonomy): domain Bacteria; kingdom Pseudomonadati; phylum Pseudomonadota; class Gammaproteobacteria; order Pseudomonadales; family Marinobacteraceae; genus Marinobacter; species Marinobacter sp. AN1. Next base: position 613,974 of record NZ_CP110342.1, read on the forward strand.
ATCCCGATGGGCGTCATGCTCGCCATCAGGATGGGTCAGATGCTTGAACATGTTCTCAACCATAACAACAGAGCCATCCACCAGCATGCCGATTGCCACAGCAATACCGCCCAGAGACATCAGGTTGGCCGAGAGACCGAACCAGGCCATGATCATCAGGGCAATCCCGATGGAAATCGGTATTGAAAGCAGCACCAGCGTTGTTGCCCGCAGATTCATCAGGAACAGGGCAAGCACGATCGCAATAAACACAAAAGCCAACAGAAGCGCATTGGTCACCGTCTCTACGGCCTTGGTCACCAGATCCGCCTGGTTGTAATAGGGCTCAAAACGAACCCCACTCGGAAGCGCCTGATTTATGCGATCAATGCGGGCCTCGATGCCGTCGATGGTGGCTTTTGTGTTGGCCCCCATTCGTTTGAGTACAATGCCAGAAACCACTTCACCCAGTTGTTCAACCTGACCGGCTTCATCCTTCCGGGTCATGGTTACCGCACCCTGGCGAATTTCAGTGCCCAGCGCTACCTCGGCGACATCGTTCACTGTCACTGTAATGCCATCACTGGTTTTAACGGGCACCTGACGGATCTGCTCGAGCCCCTGCTCGCCATTACCCAGCCAGCCCATACCGCGAATAACCAACTGCTCCTGCCCGCGGCCCATATACCAGCCCCCAACATTGGAGTTGTTGTTCTCCAGGGCTTCCATGACATCGTTCTGTGATAAGTCATAGGACAGCATTCGCGCCGGGTTCAGGTTAACCTGGTACTGGCGGACCTCTCCGCCAAACGACAGGATTTCCGTAACCCCTTCAGCCGGTATCAGCAACAGTTTGACCAGCCAGTCGTGCAAGCTGCGCAATTCCATTGCGTCGTACCCCGAATCCGGGTCCGCTATCAGCAAGTACTGGTAGACCTGGCCAAGACCGGACGTATTCGGCCCCATTTCAGGCACCCCGACCCCGTCCGGAATCAGCTCCCGCGCGGCCTGCAACCGCTCGAAAACCAGTTGGCGCGCGAAATAGATATCCGTGCCCTCTTTAAAGACCACGGTGACACCAGACAACCCGGTTTTGGAGATGGACCGAACCTCCTCAACATCCGGCAACGCATACATCACCGCTTCAATGGGATAGGTGATCAGCTGCTCGACTTCCTCAGCCGCAAGTCCGGGCGCCTCTGTATTAACAGCGACCTGGACGTTTGTAACGTCGGGGAAAGCATCAAGATTCAGTTTTGGTATCTGAAACGCGGCCGTGGCGATAAGCACTGCAAGCGCAATAAGAACCAACAGGCGGTTCTGAACCGCCCAGTCGACAACTCGGTTGAACATAATGGCTCCCGGAATCAGTGGTTGTGCGGATCAAAGCCGCCTTTGGCAATCTCAGAGGCCACAAAAAATGCGCCCCGCAAAACGACTCGTTGGCCCGCAGCCAGGCCGGAAACCTCACGGAGCCCGCCAATTGAGCGGCCCAGTTCCACTTCCACGGGTTCATACTCGCCTTCGGCCTCTTCCACATAGACCGTCCAGTCGCCGTCCGCGCCACGCATCAATGCAGTCTCCGGCACGGCAAGCACCGGCTCGCTGGTCTTAAAACGAAAATACACATCTGCGAACATTCCTGGATGAAAACGATCTTCAGGATTGTCCAGCTCAAGCCTGACAATCCGCGTGCGGGTCACAGGATCAATGGTGTGGGCTTCCTGGGACACCGTTGCCACGCCCACACGACCCGCTGCCCTGACTTCGGCTTCCGCGCCCTTCTCTAGAACAATGTCGGAGCTTGCTGGCAGATGGGCTTCTACCCAAAGCTCACTCTCATCAGCAAGAGTCACCAGCGGCTGGCCAGCCTCAACTCTTTGTCCTTGCTCAAACTCATCGGTCAGTACTGCACCATCCACGCGAGCCCTGAGCATGTATTCACCGAGACTATCCACCCCGCTGGCCTTCAACGCACCAATGTCATCATCGTTCAGCCCGTAAGCAAGCAGAGTCGCCCTTGCTGCTTCAATGTTGGCTTTCGCTGTATTGAACCGCTGATCGCCAACCACGGAACGACCCAGCCCGCTGATTCGCTTCCATTCAGGAAAAGCTTTCCTGTAATCCGCCTGCGCCTGTGCCACCGTCTCACTGAACAGGGTTACCAGCGGCTGGCCCTTGGTTACGTGCTCACCCAGTTCCACGTGACGCCGCAGCACCACTGAGGCAACCCGGGGGGACACGTGATAGCTGGTATAGCCGTTGGTCAGCAGCTCACCGGGAGCGTAGATTTCATAGTCAACGTGCTTGCTTTCGAGGGTTGCTACTTCAATGCCGGCGAGCTCTTTCTGTTTGGCATTGATGCTTGCGGTGGCCGCTTCTTCATGGCCACCGTTCTCGTCTTCGTGGCCGTGCCCCCCTTCCTCTTCATGATCACCTTCCTCCTCATGCTCACCTTCTTCACCATGATCTTCCTTATACTCGCCCTCCTCACCGGTGACTTCCTGATGATCGTCGCCACTGGCAGCATGATCATGACCGGCTTCCTGATGAGCATCTTCCTCTGCCTGTACAAAAGAAAGTGGGGCTGTAAGCAACGTCAATGCGAATACAGAAATCAGAGTTTTTTTCATAATGAATATCCAGTTTCCAGACTAGTATTGGAAGAGGGTGATCAGTTCGCCAGACTGGCTCAAGAGCTCAATCAGACCCAACTGCGCCTGCTTTTCCAGTTCAATACCGGTTTTCAGGCTCTCCGCGCGCTGGCCCAGCGCCTGGAGATACTCAGAGGTGGAGAGGTCGCCGACCTGCCACTGCTTCTCAAGCAAATCAGCACTTCGCTGTACACGCCCCTGGGAGAGTTCTGTCCATCGACGAAGTTGGGTGTCGTATCGCTTCCAGGCAGCTCGGCGCCCGCCAGATCATACTGCTGCTTCCGATAAAGTGCCTGAAACCGAGCCTCGGCCTCTAATGATCGTCGGTTGGCAGCCTGGATTTCGGCACGGTAGTTATTACGGACATTCAGAGGGATCGAGAACGTCAGGCCAACCAGGTTCTCACCGCCATCACGCCCTCCGCTCAGCCCGACCGTGGGAGATGCCGCCGCTCTGCGACTGACCACCTCGGCTTCGCTCCGCAGCACCTGCCACCTCGCGCGGGCAGCAGCAATTGACGGATGATCCAGCAAATTGTCGTTATCGACCCTGGAAGCAAGAGCCGGCCAAATGTGCCCGGGGATCCCCCCATCCTGAGGCCGCCAATCCGGCAGAAGCTCTCTGACCCGGGCTTGCGCCTGATCAACCGCAGCCTTTGCCTGGGCGAGTTCACTGAGCTGCTGAGAAAGGCTTAAAAAAAGCAACTCTGCATCGGTACTCCCCAGGTCGCCCGCCTGCTGGCGTTGCTCAACCTGCTCCAGCAAGGCATCCAGACGGTGTTGCTGGGATTCCGCAATTTCTTCGGCACGCGTCGCCGCGCGCCACTCGACAAGCGCAAACAGCGACTCGGACGTTTGTGCCAAAACCGCCTCGTTCAAATCAGCTTCAGCGGAAAGCCTGATCAGCTTTGCCTTGTCCTTTAGCGCACCCTGTTGATCAGACCAATCGATCGTTTGTGATAGCCCTGCCACAAAGTTGTTGTCACTGCCATTTCTGTCTGCTCCAACAGACAGCTCCGGGTTATACAGCGGTTGTTCGCTTGCCTCAGCATCCGCATCCCGGGCTGCCGCCTGCTCTGTCGCCGCCATGACATCCGGATGCTTGCTTATCTGGCCAGTGAGCCAATTTGTCCAATTCACAGTCTCCGCTTGACCGAACAGAGGAATAGACAATAGTACTGAACACAGCAACGCCCTGGGCGAGTGCTTGCTTGCCTTCATCGACTTTCTCCCGAAGGGGTTGTTAGCCACAATTCATGGGGGCGAGACGCCCATGACAAGGTAGGTGGAGATAGTAAGTGAAAAGGTTGAAATGAACTTGAATTTGGAAGGCATTAGCTCAGGGAACTTGAAAGTGCTCCTCAATAAGGGCGGGGAGAAGCGGCATCGCGACTCATGGCCACGATGCCGCCATCCAATCTAGGAAAAGCGCTGGTTTGATGCCGGTTGAAGTGCGCTCTCGTCGGTCGCACCATCGTCGATACGAACAGCCCGAACCAGGCGGGATACAAGCACCTTGCCGTCACCCGGGTGCCCTTCCTGGGTTCTGCCCGTTCTGACAATGAGTTCCACAACTTCACCAGCGACATCATCGGTCGCTACGTCTATTTCCAGCTTGACCATCTTCACTTTCTCCAGAGGCGACTCATCGCCGACCAGATGACCAAATTCGCCGAGAGACACGACAGCAATGCTTGTCACGCCCTTGACTCTGGCCAGAGCATCAACCACATGCTCTGCCATAACCTCTCTGACATAAGCCTTTATTTCATACATAAGCCTTCTCCTGCCTATCAGACTTCAACGTCACGACGTTCGGATGCAAACCACTGATACACGCTGGGCAACACTACCAACGTCAGCAACGTTGAAGTGATCAGACCGCCAACCACAACCGTTGCCAGTGGCCGTTGGACATTAGAGCCAATGCCATCGGCCAGCAGCAGGGGAATCAGCCCCAGAATAGCCACAGAGGCGGTCATCAGAACCGGCCGCAAACGGCGTTGAGCACCCAACTTGACTGCTTCAATGACTTCGTAGCCTTCGTCACGCAACTGATTGATGTAGCTCACCATCACCACACCGTTCAGTACGGCTACGCCGAACACCGCGATGAATCCCACGGCAGCGGGCACAGAGAGGTAAAGCCCCGTCACAAACAGCGCGACAATGCCACCAGTAACCGCAAAGGGCACATTCATGAAGATCAGCGCCGCATAGCGAAGACTACTGAATGCCGAAAAGAGAAGCAGGAAAATAAGCGCCAGGGTAATGGGCACAACGATCGCCAGCCGCGCCATGGCCCTTTCCTGGTTCTCAAACTGACCGCCGAACTCCACGAAATACCCCGGCGGCATGTCCACTTGCTCCTCGATCCGCTTGCGCAAATCCTGAACAACACCGCCCATATCGCGACCACGTACGTTCATCTGCACGTACTGTCGCCGACTGGCATTGGAGCGCGAAATTTTCTTGGGGCCAGCGTACATTTCAACATCGGCCACCCGTGAAAGCGGGATGAGCTCGCCACTATTACCCCGGAGGGGAAGCTTTCTGATTTCATCGATGGACCCGCGATAGGACTCTTGCAGCCGGGCGAAGATCTCAAATCGCCGGACACCGTCGAAGACCAGCCCCGCGCCTTTACCGCCAATCCCGGTTTCGACCGTACTCATCAGGTTATCAATGCTGATGCCAAACTGCGCCAGCACTTCACGGTCGGGGCGAATAACGATCTGTTTTTACCTGCGCTCTGCTGAGCGCGCACATCCGTTGCCCCCGGCACATCATTCGCCAGGGCCGCCACTTCCTTGCCGATCCGGCCCAACTCGTCGAGGTCGTCGCCGAAAATGCTGGCAACCAGTTGCGCCTGAACGCCTGAGAGGAGTTCGTCGGTTCTGAGCTGAATCGGTTGTGACAGATTGTTGGCAAGCCCGGGAACCCGCTCATCCAAAGACTCCGCAATCCGGCTCTGAAGGTCCTCATAGCTCACATCTTCTCGCCACTGATCCAGAGGCTTCAGATTGACGAGCGTCGCGACAACGTTCACGGATTCAGGATCACCGCCCACCTCGGCACGACCGATCCTGGCATAGGTGCCGGTGACCTCTGGAAATTCATCGACAACGGACTGAATCCGTTTGCCATACTTGATGGCGGATTCAAGACTGGCTCCAGGAGGCAGTGTCGAGCGAATCTGGAACGTGCCTTCCCTGAGCGTGGGCACGAACTCGCTCCCGAGATAGGGAAACAGCAGGAGACTGCCGGCAAAGGCAATGACGGCCACGCCCATTACAATTTTAGGGGCTTTGACGACAGTATTCACCACCGGCTTGTATAGCCGGTTCAGGAACAGAACCAGCTTCGGCTCTTTGTGTTGTCCACCCATCTTGAATGACAGCGAGGCCAGAACCGGCACCAACGTCAACGCGAGTAACAGCGCACCGATCAACGCAAAACTGATGGTGTAGGCCATGGGCGAAAACAGCTTGCCCTCGACGCCCTGCAGCGTAAATAGCGGCAGAAAGACAATAATAATGATGCCGATGGCAAAGACGATCGGACGAGCCACTTCCCGTGCGGATTCACCAACAAGCCTGAGCACGCTGATTTTCTCGTCCGATCGCTCTTCAATATGTCGGAAGATGTTCTCTATCATCACCACAGCGCCGTCCACCATCATGCCGATGCCGATAGCCAGCCCGCCCAGACTCATCAGGTTGGCCGACAGGCCCGACATGCGCATAGCAATGAACGCAAAGAGTACAGACAACGGCAACGTCGCCACCACGATCAGTGTGGAACGAATGTTTCCCAGGAACAGATAAAGGAACACCAGCACCAGAACCGAGCCCTCAAGCAACGCTTTCTCGACAGTGCCTATAGCCTTGCCCACCAACTCCGCCTGGGAGTAATACGCTTCGATCTTCAGACCCTCCGGAAGTGACTTGTTCAGGTCGTCGATTTTTGCATTGACGTCCTCAAGCACCTGGCTGGTGTTGGTCCCGATCAACTTCATCACGTAACCGCCAACGGACTCCTCACCCGAGGACACCTCTGCACCACGGCGAATTGCCGGTCCAAGACCAACCTCCGCAACATCCTTGACGTAAATTGGGGACTCCCCCTCACTCTTGGACACAATGATGTTCTGGATGTCTTTGATGCCTTCGGAACCAGAGTTGACCCAGCCGTAACCGCGAACAATGTATTCTTCACCTCCTCTGGTAATGAAAGAGGCGCCGACATTGCGATTGTTCTGGGTAAGGGCACCGCGAACATCCGAGACCGTCAGGCTCCTTGCCTGAAGCTTGTGCGCGTCGATATTGACCTGGTATTGCTTAACCTCGCCTCCGATGGACAGCACACCGGTTACCCCGGGTACGGTTCTGAGCTGCGGCTTAACAATCCAGTCCTGGATCGTGCGAATTTCCTGCAAGCTGTACTGGCTCTCGTCCTCAGCTTTCAGGGAATACATCAGGATACGTCCCAAGCCCGTGGTGATGGGTCCTAGTTCGGGTTCCCCCATGCCCTCCGGGATCTGGCGCTTGGCTTCTGAAAGCCGTTCGTTTACCAGCCGCCTGGCGAAGTATATATCGGTGCCATCTTCGAAATAGATGGTCACCCGGGAAAGCCCGAAAATCGACGTGCTCTGAACCTTCTGCAACTTGGGGATGCCGTACATGCTGATTTCAATGGGATAGGAAATCAGCGTTTCAATATCCACCGGCGACAGACCAGGACTGGTGGTAAACACCTGAACCATGGTCGGCGTCGCGTCCGGAAACGCATCCACCGGCAGTTTTTGAAATGAAAATACGCCGGCAACGATCACGGCGATAGCAAAAACAAGCGTCATCAGACGATTGTTCAGCGCATAATTCACAATTGCGTTGATCATGCTCCCCCCGGGGTTTAGTGTCCGTGAGCGGCGCTGCGGCCACTGGCGGTAATGGCCGACATCAGATCAAAAGCGCCTACTGAAACCACTTCCGTGTTTGCGCTAATGCCGGACTTGATCTCGATCCAGTCGTTTGCCTCCTTGCCAAGCGTGACGGGAACCGCCTTGTAAGCCCCTTTCTCATCGCCCGGAACAAACACAACGGAGTCATCGCCAATGGTTTGAACCGCATCATCCGGAACCAGCGGCAGTGAGGCCTCCGATTCCGTCATGATTCTGGCCGTGGCATAGGTATTCGGGCGAAGGTCGCCTCTGGGAGACTCCAGCACAACGCGAACCGGGATGGTGCGGGTCTTTTCATCGAGCATGCTCGACACCCAGGATACCTGCCCACTGTGAAACCGGTCAGAACTTGAATCCCTGGAGGAAATCTGAACCTCGTCTCCCGTTGAAATCTGGTCAATATCGGATTCGGACACCTGAAGAATGGCCCACAACACCGAGGCATCCGCCACGATGAAAGGCGTATCCGACGGACTCAGCGTTTGCCCCAGACGAACATGCATCTGCTCGACACGCCCCTCAATGGGTGAGCGGAGCGCGTATTGCGCCAGCCCCCCACTGTCACCTGACGACTCGCTGCCGTAAACCGCCAGTTGTTCCCGCACGGAATCGTACTCCGCTTTTGTTTCAAGAAAGGCAGCCTTGGCATCCAGGAACTCTTCTTCACTGGAAATACCCTGTCCCTGCAACTCCCTTTCACGATTGTAGTCAGACTCGGCCGCTTCTTTGCGGGCCTCCAGCGAGATTAACCGGGAGCGAATCCGGGCCAGCTCCACACTGTTCAGGGTTGCCAGTAACTGCCCCTTATTGACACGATCCCCCAGATCAACCGCCAACCCTGTCAGTTTTCCCTCCAGCAGCGGACCAACCTCGGCCACGCGGTCCGGCACATACTGAATCTCGGCAGGTGCCGTAACAATTGCGCCAGCGCGCCCCTTGGCAGCCGTCACCGTCTCAATGGACAATAACTCTGTCTGCTCCGGCGTCAGATGGATCTGGCGGGACTGGTTCTCCTCTCCGGCATGCTCGACGCTTTCATCACCGTGTTGGTCACCTCCAGCTTCTCCGGCAGCGTATGCTTGCTGCAGGCTCAGAATGCTGGCAACTATTAAAAATATCTTCAGATTGCGAATCATTCATTCACCCTCGCTATTTAAAGAACGGTCAGTTTTGAATTTCGTACCCTCAGGAACCGGCTGACATCGACAGAGCACCTCCTGTGCTTATCTCCAGCGCCCGGACGGCATCGATATAATCATTCTGCGCCTGAACGTATTCCTGCCTTACCGACAGGAGATTGTCCTGTGCCGCCAGAACATCCGAGGCACCGACCTTGCCCGCCCGAAGTGCTTTCTGCATCAACTGTAATGTTTCCTCTGAACGCTCCAGGATCGACTCGTTCATCTGGCGCAGCCGAACGGCGGTGGATTCGTACCGGGCCACAGCTGACACAACCTGACGCTCTGTAGCCAGGCGCAAGGCCTCTGCCTCAAGCTCGGAGGTTTTCAGCCGCGCAGCAGCTTGTCTCTGCTCACCGGAATAATCATGAAAAACGGTCAAAGGCATCGACACCCCTGCACCGAAAAGGTTGGAGCCTTCCTCACGATCATAAAATCCGAAGACTTTCAGATTTGGAATCGTCAGGCTTTTCGCAACTTCAAGGCCAGATTCATCCGCTGCAATTCTGGCGGCCGCCGCTTTCAGGTCCGCTCTCTGACTCTGTGCCATCTCGACAAGCTGGCTGGTCGGAGGCAGGTCTTCGAGCGTCACATCAAGCTCGCCGGTCACCCCAACGGCATCGGAGGGGGACACCCCGAGCACTTCGGTAAGGTCAATTTTTGATTGCTCGAGCTTTTGTTCCGCCGAGGCTTTTTGATTCCGGGCCCTGGCAAGCCCAATGACTGCGGTATTGAGATCAATCCGGGTTTGTTTACCCTGTTTTACGGACATTTCAACCAGGTCTTTGGTGCGTTGCATAAGTTCAACGGCACGGGTTGCGGTTTCCAACTCTTTCTGAGCCAGCAGTATCCGGAAATAGGCGGCCCGCACCCGCGCCTTGGTGGCTACCTTCAGGTATTCAAGCTCCTGTTGCCGGGACGTGAGATTACTCCGGGCACGCGACTGCCCAAGGTCGCCGCGATTACCCATCCAGATCTCCTGAGTAACCCTCACCCCATATTCCAGGGACTCGTCGGCCTGATCCGGGGCCTGACGGGCCCCCAACTCAAACTCTGGATTGCTCGGCGCCCAGCGGCTGGCATGATCAAGCTGTCCCTGCTGTATCGAGACCGCGGCCCGCCTCAAAGCCAATACCGGGCTATTCTCGAAAGCCATCACCATGGCCTGGTTCAGGGAAACAGCCTGGCTGGCTTTGGCCTGCTGATATTCTTTCAGCGACACACTCTCTTTTGCCTGGGCCGACACCATAGGAGAGACGGCCAAGGCTCCCGGAACTATCATCGCGCACAACAACAATCGTTTGTTCATTCAGTATCATCCTGGCTGTTTGACTGAGGTCAGTGAGTCAGCATTTTTGCGTGGGAATCTGGAACGACCTTACAGACAAACCTTTAATACAGTTTGAAATTCAGGCACCGGATAAGAAATGAGCTTTGGCGGCAGGGGGGGGCAGAGGTAAGGGCGAGGATGTCGAGTCACCGGGCGTCAAGGCAGGCGCACGATGGGTGGGTCTGTGCAATATAAACAAAAAACCGGCCCAAACGACGGGCCGGTTTCTTAGTTAAAATGTGAATTGGGTGTGATCGCTGGTCCGATCAGAAACTCTTGCTCCAACCCAGCCAGAACTTCGGGTCATCCGAGTTGACAGAGCCAAGCGCGTCGGTTGACTCAATGTCCGCGTACTCCACGTTAACACTGAAGGAACCGAAGTTTCCCGCATCCTTGGTAACGTTGGCGGCGACGTGTGAATAACTTGCCTCACCGACAGAAGCCTTGCCGTCGTCAGCGAAGTCGTAATAGCCGAGCGTCACACCGGCACTGTAGCTGTCCTGCAGAGGCACCCCAACAGAGGCGTAGTAATAGGCATCCCCCTGCACGAACAACCCATCACCACTGGTGTCACTGTTGACCGTGTAGGCCAGGCCGATGGCGGCAATGCCATAACTGATCTCGCCGTAAAGTTCGCCGAAGTCAATGGAGTCCGGCGCGTCAGGATACGCATAATAAATATACCCAACGTCATAGCCCAACTCTTCCACAGAGCCGGAGAATCCGGCATAAAGATCAAGCTCATAGCTGGTGCCGTCACCAAAATCGACATTGGAACCCCAGCCACCGGCGTAGAAGCCCGACGCATGCTCATAATCCAACCCTCCCTGGACAGCCGCAGCCCCGTCTGTCTGGGTGACGCCCCGGAACAGATAGTTGCTGCTGGCGCTCACATTTGAGCTGACGTCAGCGCTAACAATGGCGGGCGCAGCCTGAAGTGCTGCAAGCAAAGTGATACTGATAAATCCGGATTTGGTGAAAAACTGCTTCTTCATAATGGATGCCTTCGGTTGGGTTTCATTGCTCCAAATATGATTTAGCAAAAGTCTTGCCACATCTTATTTATTCTTTTTTATCATTATTATAGAGACAAATCGGCACATTCTGAGCTTGCCCCCGAAAAACGACCCAACACCTAGCGCCCCAGAACCTGTCACCGGCCCGGACCAGCGCCCTGTTTTGATGCATTCTCTGTAACCATTCTGTAATCTTTGCCAAATAGACTTTAATAGCGCTTCAACACACACAAGCAAACCGAAAAAGGTGAGACAGATCATGAGCAAGAAATATTTGGGCTTGGCTTTGGCGATTTCTGCCGCTTCTGCTGCACAGGCCGGAAACGTTACGACCAGCGGCGAAGACCTTGTGATCGATACCGACAGCGGTATCAAAGTGAAAGTGTCGGATAACTCTGCGTCTTTTCAGCTCGGCGGGCGCATTCAGTGGGATTACGACGCCACGCAGTCTGACGACAACGGTGTTGACACTACCGATTTCGATGTGCGCCGGGCACGCCTCTACGCCAAGGGCCACTTTGGCGACTGGGCGTACAAGACCCAGTTCAACGTCGCTGAAAGTGATGGCGCCGACGGCGGTACTGCTGAAGACCTGTACATTCGTTACATGGGATTTGGCTCAGCTGCAACCGTGACTATCGGTAAACAGAAAGAGCCATTCGGCCTGGAAGAATTAACGAGCTCAAAAGACATCTCAGCGCTTGAGCGATCTGCCATGACCGAGCGTTATGCCCCCGGTCGCAGCGGTGGCATCCAGCTCAGCGGCAAGGGCAGCAACTGGACCTACGGTATCGGCTATTTCGAGGCAGACGGCGATGGCAGCGACGACTTCAATAACACGGCAGTAACCGCGCGGGGCACATTTGCACCCGTTCAAACGAATAATGCTGTTGTTCATCTTGGCGCGGGCTATACCACGCGTGACGCCGACGTTCAGGCCGATGAGGTCGATACGTTTAATCTGGAATTGGCCGGCGCTTCCGGGCCCTTCCATGCCCAGGCCGAATATTTCGATTCCGAGGAAGGTCAGGTAGATGTTGATGGTTATTACGTACAGCTTGGTTGGGTTGTCACCGGCGAAAGCCGTCCTTACAAGGCTGGGGCGTTCAAGCGGGTAAAACCGGCATCACCCAAAGGGGCCTGGGAAGTTGTTGCCCGCTTTGAGGATGGTGACGGAAAATACAGTGATGTGGGGCTGGCCACAACTGACGGCGAGCAAACGACACTGGGGCTCAACTATTACGCCAACAGTAATGTCCGACTTGGCGTGAGCTATATGGATGGGGAAGAAGCCAATGGCACTAGTGGAGATGAAGTGCGTGCAAGGTTGCAATATGCATTTTGAACGCATGGGAGGGGGCTTGGTTGAGCTCACCACTTGATAGGGCACTGGTACGGGAAACATTGCGATCAAAAACAATCGGAAAATTCAGTTAGAGTTCAGTTTAGCTTGATATAGTTCTTGCGAGTTAATGAAGTACTCAGGTTTTTAGGGCAGATATTCATCTGCCCATTTTTTTGTCTGCCCCGCTCTGAATAGAGTTCATCTGAAGTTTCTGGGTACATAGCTATCTGGCAATAATCAATTCCTGAAAAAGGGGCGCACCGACGCGCACGTGGAGTCGTCTGGCAGTCTGTCGGGATTAGGTTGTTAGGTCTCTCATAGCCAGAAAACCCCGGCTGGAAACCGGGGCTATGACAGAGAGGGAATGCAAAGGCGAACTCGCCGCCGATCAGTTGGCCTTGGGTTGTTGATCAGAAATTAACGCTGATCCCCAGCGAAGCGGTACGTGGCATGTTTGGCCTGGCGCCATCGGGCAAACGTGAGACAATTTGCTGTTCATCGAACAGGTTGTCCACTTTCAGGAAGACATCGGCACTGGCGGTCAGTGCGTAGCGGCTGATGAAATCGACCAGGAACAGGGACTCGGTCTCGTCCAGTTTCGTGGCGGTGTTGTTGCATCCCGCGCTGACACACATCTCATCGACGTAGGTGGCCACAAGGTAGTTGTCCCAGCCACTCGGGTGTTCCATGCCTGTCCGGAAGCTCATCTGGTTTTCAGGTACGTCCTTGAGCTGCTCGCCTTTTTTCAGGCCCGAAGCGGCATTGTCCTTGCTGATTTCCGCCTGGGTAAAGGTGTAGGTAAGGCTGACCGGAAGGTAGAACTCGCCTGCCCGGGTGCCGGTCTGGAGCTGGAACTCAACACCGGAAATTTCAGCCTCGCCGGTTACAAAGCTGCCAGAGGTGGCGCCATTGCTGCACGGCGAGCCCACGGAACAGTTTTCGGCCTTGTTGGAGAAGTCGCTGTAGAAGCCGATCATTTCCGCGAAGAACGCATTGCCAAAGTACCGGAGGCCGGCCTCCCAGTTCTTGCTGGTTTCCGGATCTTCGTTTGCCCTGGCACCACCTCCGAGAGGGGAGAAACCCCGGTGCACACCGCCCAGAACCTGCCAGCTTTGGGTCAGGTCGTAGGTAAAGGAAGCGCCGGGCAGGAGTTCAGCGCTGTCATTGGCGCGGGTGCTGTCGATGGTTGTGCGGCCGGGATCCGCGTATTGGGTGCGACTGGTCTGCACATCTTCGTAGCGCAGGGCCAGATTAATGCTGAGCTTGTCCGTCGCCTGCCATTTGTCGAGTGCCCAGAAGCTCAGGGCTTCGCCGGTCTCGAAGCGGTTGTTGCTGCCCGTTGGGGCCACGCTGTTCTGGAACACCAGGGAGCCATTGACCTGGTCGTACACATCCACCGGCTGGAAGCGATCCATTTCATCTTCGTGGGCGCGGGCGCCGAAGTCGAATTCGTGGTTGCCAATGTTTACATCGAAGTTTGTCTGCACGCCCTGGGAGACGTACTCTCTGGCGTTGTTCTTGTAATTCAGGCCGCTGGTGTCAACGGTACCGTCGAGAATACCCTGGGCATTGGCGTCACCGGCGTTTGCCTGGTCGATGATGTTTCCGGCGCCACTGAGCTTGTACCAATTGCGTTTGAAGTCGTTGCGATAGAGGGTTGTGGTGCTGCTTACATTGTCGCTCCACTCGAACTGATGAGTCAGGCTGACACCGGAGTGAGTATTATCCATCTGGTCGGGACTGGAAAGCCCGTAGCGCCGGTTGGGGTCCTGGTTGAAGTCCGCATCCGTCAGTCCGACATAGGTCGAGTTGGAGGTTTCCTCGGAATACTGCAGCTTGGCGGTCACGCTCTGGCGATCACCCTGCCAGCGTAGCTTGCCGACATAATCACTGATGTCGAAGCCACTGTTGCGGTTACTTCGGTCAATGTCCTTGAAGCCTTGCGCTGAGCGCTGGACCGTTTCAAACAGGTAACCCCAGTCACCGTTCGTGTCGCCATAGGTTGCATGAACGTCGGTGGAGCCGCGCTCGTTGGTGACGGCTTCGACGTAGCCCTTCTGCTCGTCGGGAATGGGTGTGGAAATCAGGTTGATCACGCCGCCGGTGGTTTGCGGACCATAGCGCAGCAGCGGGGCACCCTTGAGTACTTCCAGCGAGGACATGCGCTTGAACGTCGGGAAATAATAGGCGGCCGGATTGGAGTAGGGCGCCGGGGCGATCAGAACGCCATCTTCCATCAGTGTGACGTTGCTGCTGCGCTCGGCGGTGGCACCGCGAATGCCAATGTTAGGGCGCAGGCCCTGACCTTCCTCTTCCCGTACATACACGCCCGGGACGGTTTTCAATACCTGGTTGATGTCGGCCTCAACCTCGGTTTTCAACTGCTGATCGCCAACTACATAGCCTGACCCCGGCAGAGTTTGGGCTGCAGACGCATCGCCAATGATTTCCAGGGCTTCAAGGGTCTGGGGCTGGTCATCGCCAGCGGCAGAGCCCATGGCTGGGGCCAGGCTGATCGCCACAGCCAGTGATAGTTGGGAAGGTCTAAACATACGGTTGTTCTCCGTTATCATTGAATTTGCCGGATACAGGTGATAATGATTAGCATTACATTTCGAAACTTTATGGTTTTGTAACTATTAAGTCAATAGCCAATTCTTATGGGTCGAAACGTGTCAACAGGCTGAAAACCGTCAACTCCCGCTTTTCCTTTATCGACCGAGAGGATTGTTCAGATAGCTTGCGGGTATGCCGATGCTAATGACGTCAACACCCTGCGCCATGGCCCGGTGTTCAAGCCGGACGCCGAGTGAAACCGCTTGAGGCAGAGTAGGGTCTGGCCAGCGCGCCGGCCTTCTCAGCCCTGGAGAATGCTGTGAGTGCCTAGGGTGTGCGGGTAATTCTATAAACTAGAGGCTGCCGGGGAGGGTCACGAGATTTACTCTAGGCTGTGTATAGGGTCAGAGCTACGGCATCCTTCAGCGTCAAATCAAGTTGATTCTGAGAGGCGTCAAATTGTTTGTCGCATTATGCTGGTTTACTAAGCAGCCTCGCCGAACTGGAGCCGAGTCTGGGTTGTTCCTGCTGGTCTACTGGAGTTCTCGTTTTTCTGTCGAGTTTTCCGCCTCTCCGATCCGCATTTGGGGTTCATTGCCTTTGGCAGGCTGACTATGGGGCAGCTGTTAAATCTGCAAATGATCATTGGTGGCTTTTTCTAGGATTTGAGGAAATAAGCGCCGCACAGTCCTTCAAGCCCAGAGGTATCTCAATGGAATGAGCCGCAAACGAGGCCCGTAGGGACGGCTCTGTGAGACGGATGAGGTGATGGCACCTTGTCCTGCTCGTTTTGTCTGTGAGCTTTTGGAGGTACCCCTTGCGAGTCAGGCTCAATCTGACCGATATCAAGGTTGCCGCGGACATAGGCGCCCTAAACTGAATTATCGACTCATGAATGAAACATTGACTCCACTCACCCCTTATACGGCCACAGAAGGTACCACTAGGATGAAAACGATGCTAACGCCGCTCACTGCCAGGAAAGGCCAAAGAAACCAGAAGTCGTTGCTGGCCTTGGCCATTGGTTCACTTCTGGCCTCTTCCGCGACGCCTGTCCTGTCCCAGACCCTTACCGACGCCTTGACCGGGGGAGCGGTTTCGCTTGAAGTTCGCTACCGTTACGAATTTGTGGATCAGGACAACCCTCTCGATCAAGCCCATGCTTCCACCGTTCGAACCCGACTGGGGTACCGGACTGGTGATTTCCAGGGGTTTGAGGTGTTTGCCGAGGCGGAAGATGTTACCGCTGTGGGGAATGAGAACTACAATAGCACCATTAATGATACAACCGATCACTCAGTGGTCGCTGATCCGACGGAAACCGAAGTCAACCAAATTTACGTACGTTACAAAGGCCTTCCGGATACCACACTGACCTATGGTCGTCAGCGCTTTGCTCTGGACAATCACCGGTTTATAGGCACAGTTGGCTGGCGCCAGAATGAGCAGACCTTCGATGCCTTTATCGGCGCCAACGAGTCGCTTCCAGACACGACGATTACAGCGGGCTATCTTTACAATGCTAACCGGATATTCTCGGACGCCAGCCCGAATGGCAATTTCCCCATGCAGTCGCCGATTCTTAATGTTCAGTATCAGGGGTTGGCCGCCGGAACCCTTACCGCCTACGGATATCTGTTCGACTTTACCACCGCAGACGTCAACTCAACCCAGAATTTTGGCTTGCGATTCACTGGTGGCACCGATGTAACGGAAGACGCCAAAGTCCTGTACACTCTGGAGTACGCAATCCAGAAGGACTATGCAGACAACCCGCAAAGCTTTGAGGCCGCCTATTGGCTGGCGGAAGCGGGCCTCGCCGCGTATGGCGTTACGGTCAAGGTGGGCATGGAAACCCTGGAGTCGGACGACGGCCGATCATTTCAGACTCCTCTGGCTACGCTTCACGCAATGAACGGTTGGGCCGACCAGTTCTTGGTCACCCCGGACGATGGCCTGCAGGATCTTTACGTATCGGCGGGTGCCGCAGTAAAGGGAGTCAAGTTGCTGGCCATATTTCATGACTACAGCAGTGACATCAATAGCTTGAGCTATGGCTCTGAGCTGGGGCTGCTGGCTGCCTACCCAGTCAACAAACATTACACGGTGGGTGCCAAGTTCGCCAGCTATGCCGAGGATGGTCGCGGTGTGGATACGGACAAGGCCTGGTTGTGGGGACAGGTCAAGTTCTGACTTTCTCACTGTTGCGTTAATCAGACATCCGCCTGAAAGAAAGCGGAGTCACCCCGACCGAGGGGAAGATAATCCGAATGGCAAGGGCCACTGGCTAACGGTGCGGTCGAGGAGGCCTCAGGAAGTTTTCCGCACACAACACGAATCGCGGTCAGCTCTGTTACGCAGGCGTGTGGCTGGCCGGCGATCATCCGCGACTTACGGGTCTTAAGCCCTCCGCGAATGGTTTCAAGGACGGCGCTCGGTCCGTGGCAATGTCATAAATTTACAGAAATTGATGTGTTATCTATGCTTTATGCAGAAGCTAAACAACAAGGAGAAACAAGATGGGTAAAGCTA
Organism: Marinobacter sp. AN1; assembly: GCF_026013985.1. NCBI lineage: Bacteria > Pseudomonadati > Pseudomonadota > Gammaproteobacteria > Pseudomonadales > Marinobacteraceae > Marinobacter > Marinobacter sp. AN1. The sequence continues at coordinate 631,526 of NZ_CP110342.1, forward strand.
TTAATGGTAAGTTCGAGAACATGGATCAGGCACACAATACGCGAGACGACCTTATTGGCAGCGAAATTCCACAGGATCTGATCTATATTGATAAGGATGAGCAGACGATCCGGGTGATGTTGCCGGCGGAGGAAGCAAGAGAAGTCTATGAAATATTTGACCGACACGGTGTCACTTATAAGTGAACGCTCGTTAACATAGATCCCTGATCTTCAAGCCGCCTTCTTTCGCCTTAGCTCCACTCGCATGACGTTAATACCGCCTGTGCGACCCAGCCGATCAACGTGGCGAGAGGCCCATAGGAGATGACGCCTTTATAATCCACGTCATAGGGAGCAAGCTCTTCCGCCAGATCGATATAGACCCTCGGGGTGACAAAATTGTTTTTGCTTTCAAAAGGTTCCTTTAAGCTGTCGCGAGTGGTTTACCCACCAACCATCAGATCTTTTAACCAACCCTGCTTCAGGCAGCGTTTGAACTCGCTGTGGCTCAGTTCCCTGTAGATGACGGTTATGCCCAGAAGCTCTGAAACAGCAACGCCCCCCCACACCGCGCCGCAAAAAGGTAGACTAAGTGTAGTTGATGCCTTTTCCCATGCTTTCTTGCTCAATGACAGTCACTGTTTTTGGTCAGGTGTGCGAGATTGTCGAGCTCACACTCCTCGCTGTAATGAATCAGCCCGCGTTTTACCTGTTCCGCCATACCTTTTGACAGCCGGGCTGCCGCCTGTTCGATGGTTTTTTCGATATCTTCCAGGGAAGCCTGCAGCAGATCGTAAGTCACATACAGCTCCTGATCCGTGAAGTCCACTGCATCAATACCCATCAGCGACTGCAGTGATGTTTTCAAATCAGCCTTGAGGTCATCGCTGATTATTTCGCGGAGTCGCATGCGGCGTTTTTTTAGAATCACTTGATTTTTCTGCTTGGGCGACAATCCGTGTTGAGGATCGCCCACAAACAGATGCGGGCGGGATTTAAATCGCTCTAGGCACTGACGCGAACAGAAATAGTGGTTTATACTGTAGTGGCATAGTGAATCTGGCCACCTGATTTTGAGTGTATGATCACTCACATAATGAATCAGGTGAAGACGATGGCGAAAACTAGAAACTTCAGTCCGGAATTCCGTTTGGAGGCTGCCCAGTTGGTGGTCGACCAAGGATACACGGTGAAAGCTGCCTGCGATGCCATGGGTGTCGGTAAATCCACCATGGAGTATTGGGTCCGTAAACTTCGTTCCGAACGGGCAGGCAAAGCACCCAGAGGCGAGGCCCTGACCACAGAGCAGCGTGAGATTCAGGAACTGAAGCGCCGCCTTCGTCGGTCGGAGGAAGAAAAGGAAATCTTAAAAAAGGCTACCGCTCTCTTGATGTCGGACTCCCTGAGCAATTCTCGATAATCGAGCGACTTGAAGAGAGCTATGCGGTGCAGCGCCTGTGTCAGGTGTTTGGGGTGCATCGCAGCAGCTACCGGGCATGGCGTGACCGGGATAGAACGCCCTGTGACGCTGAGCAAGCGCTCCAGGAGCAGGTTATTGAGGCCCACGAGACCAGCAATGGTTCAGCCGGGGCACGGACGATTGCCAGCATGGTGACACAGGCCGGAATACCGCTGAGCCGTTACCGTGCCAGCCGACGGATGAAGCAGCTGGGACTGGTCAGTACGCAGCCGCCAAGCCACGTTTACAAGAAGGCCGATCAGCCGCACCTGGATATTCCGAATCTTCTTGACAGGGAGTTCGACGTAGAGGGGCCCAATCAAGTATGGACTGGAGACATAACCTATCTGTGGACTGGTGCGCGCTGGGCTTATCTGGCTGTTGTGATCGATCTGTTCTCCCGTAAACCGGTGGGGTGGGCCATATCCCTGTCGCCGAATACGGACCTGGTGAAGAAGGCTCTGACGATTGCGTATGAATCCCGTGGGAAGCCATCAGGAGTCTTGTTCCATTCGGATCAGGGGTGCCAATACACCAGCCTGAGGTTCCGGCAGCTGCTCTGGAGTTATCAAATGAGACAAAGCCTCAGCCGACGAGGGAATTGCTGGGATAACGCCCCGACAGAGCGCTTCTTCCGGAGTCTGAAAACAGAATGGGTGCCGGAAATCGGATATCCATGCTTTGCCTCGGCGAAGCAATCGGTCACGGACTATATGATCGGATATTACAGCGCACTGAGACCGCACAAACACAACGGTGGATTGCCGCCGAATGTGGCAGAGAAGGCCTACTGGAAAACTCAAAAGACGGTGGCCTAAAACACTTGACCACTACATACCCTGGTAATTCCATAGTAGCGAGCGATTGATTTTTTTCATATCACACACGGGGCAACGAATCGTGGACGCCAGCTTGTTCATCAAGCCCTCCTCAGGGGTTTTGGCCTATACCATTCAACAGTTGGTGTAGCTCGCTTTCAGTGGTTAATGCCAGCGTGGTGGAAGAGTCGATCACCCGGTTATAGGTCTCCAGGGTTTTGACAAAGTCATACAGATCACGGGATATTTCCGACTGGTTATACGCCGCTGCGTAAATTTCCGTGGCTTTCGCGTCCGCCACCCCCTGAATGGTTTGAGCTTCCCGATAGGCTTCAGACTCAATGCGCTGCAAATCCTTTTCCTTGTCGCCGATAATTAGCGGCTTCGCCGGCACCCTCGGAACGGAATCGCTCGGCAATCTGCTGGCGTTTGCTGATCATTCTGGCGAACGCTTTCATTGTAGTTGATCCGCTTAAAACGAATGTCGGGCAATTCAATGCCAAATTTAGCCATCTTTGCCGAAGCCGCGGCAGAGATGTCCGCTTCTATTAGCTGCCGCCCCCGTCGGACGGACCGCGGTTGGCCAATCACCGCTTTTGTGAGCGGCTGGTCGAAGGCGGGCTCCCTGCCTTTCTTGGTGTGTGCAAGTTCTATCAATTCGTGTTTGGCAACAGCTTTGCGGGTTTCACTACCGAGAATATCTTCCAGTCGCGACCGAACACTGTAATCGTCTGTTAATGGCCAATTAAAATGACCCACTACTGGCCATTAATTTTGACCCACCTCCGAGTGGCCGTCAGGCCACAGAACCAGCTACTGTCCCCGGCTTTTATCGATGGCCGGGGGCATGTCAGTGAAGGAGTGGGTTGTGATACACAAGATCAAGGCACTGCACGATAACGGCAAAGGGTTGTCGATCCGCGCCATCAGTCAGGAACTGGGGTTGTCCCGCAATACCGTTCGCAAGTATCTGCGGATGGATGAGAACGCGATTTCGGAACAGATAGAAGATCCCTCACGCACCAAGCGCCTCGATGATCACCGGGATTATCTGATTCATCTTCTCAAAGAATTCCCCAAGCTCAGCGCCGTCAAAATTGCCCGCAAGCTGCAAGCGAAGGTTGGTGAGTTGCCAGCTTCGGATCGTTCCATTCGCCGCTATGTGCGAACGCTCAAGGAGGAAGTGGCCTCAGCCCAGATGCGCTATTACGAACCCATTCTGGACGATGTGCCGGGTGTTCAGTGTCAGGTGGACCCGGGTGAGTTGCGCGGCGTGCTGATTGGTGGCGAAGAGCGCACGCTGCACTTCGTGGTGTTCGTGCTGTCGTACTCGCGGTTGATGTACGTGGGTCTGGCCTTCCGCCCACTGGATACCCAGACCTTTATCCAACTCCATAACGAAGCCCTGCGTTACTTCGGTGGCCTGCCGGAGGAATGCGTCTACGATCAGACCAAGCTGGTGGTCATCAACGAACAGTACCGGGAGCTGACCCTCAACCAACGGTTCCACGAGTATGCCACCACGGCCGGGTTCCGGATCCATGCCTGCGAAGGTTATGACCCGGAGAGCAAGGGCAAGGTGGAAGCTGGCGTGAAGTACGTCAAGCAGGATTGCCTTTACGGTGAGGTCTTCCGGGATCAGGAGCACGTGCGCCAGCACGTGCAGGACTGGGTTGAGAGCGTAGCCAATATCCGCATTCACGGCACCACCGGCGAACCACCCCGGGAACGCTTCGAACGGGATGAGCGAGAACACCTGGAGGCCTACCTGTCACCAGCTTGCGTGCAGCCGGTGGTCCACGAGACACGTCGAGCCGACAAGACCGGCCTGATCGCCTGGAAGGCCAACAAGTACTCTGTGCCCATGGCCTGGCAACAGGCCCGGGTGGGCGTTCTGGAGTCCGGCAGTCAGCTCCAAATTAGCGACCTGGAAACGGGCGATGTCATTGCCAGTCACGCTCTATGTTCCGACAAGGGAAAGGTGTTCAAGAACACCCATCACTACCGGGATCATGCCCAGCGGGTGGCCACCCTTGAGAGCAAGATCAACGACCTGGTCGGCAATGAAATCGGGCATCGGTTGTGCCAACAGCTCAAGCGTTCCGAGCCCAAGATCTACAAGGATCAGTTGGTGGCTGCCCGAGACCTGCTCAAGCGCCATGCGCCTGTGGATCTGGCGTTGATCACAACGCTGGCAGAACGCCCCGGCATGACCGCCACACGGCTGCAAAGTTACCTGGAAGCAGCCCAGGCAGCTACGCTGCGGGAACGGCAGCCGGAACCGCTGCCAGAACCACAGCAAGCGCTGGACCTGAGTGCTTATCGCCGTATTGGCCACTCCAGTGGCCAGGGGGTGACCCATGAGCCAGCTTGAGCAAACTGTGAGCCGATACCGCAGCCTGCGCCTGAGCGCAGCCGCCGACGAACTAATCAACCTGCTGGCCGAGGCAGAAGCCAACGAGATGTCCTACCTGGGCTTCGCGGACCGGCTCGCTGAACACGAACTGGTTCAGCGCCAGGACAAACGCATCCGCCGGAACCGGAAGATGGCTGCGTTCCCAGCGGAGAAGCGCCTGGAGGGCTTCGATTACCGGCACCAGACCACCATTACCAAACGTCAGGTAAATGCCTTGCTGGACTTCCAGTTCATCGACGAACGGAACAACCTGGTGTTTATCGGCCCGCCCGGTGTAGGCAAGACCCACCTGGCCATCGGCATTGGCTACAAAGCCGTGGAGGCCGGCTACCGGGTGCTGTTCCGCAACGCCCTGGATCTGGTGGAAGAACTGGAACTGGCCGAGATGAAAGGTGAGCTGAAAAAGCGGGTCAGCGCCTTGGCCAAATACGACCTGCTGATCATTGATGAACTGGGTTACCTGCCCATGACCCGGCAGGCCCGGTACAACCTGTTCCAGCTGATCAACAGCCTGTACGAATACCGGTCCATCATCCTGACCACCAACAAGGACTTCACCAGCTGGGGCGAGTTCTTCCACGACGACAACGTGGCGGTGCCGATCATTGACCGCGTCATCCACCATTCACACATCTTTATGCTGGGAGGAGAAAGCTATCGGCTAAAGCAGAAGACAACAAGCTAGACTATGAAAGGTGGGTCAATTTTATTGGCCAAAGGTGGGTCAAAATAAATGGCCATTGACATCGTCCCGCAACCGCAATGCCTATATACAGAGTGATCTGACGTGGTGAAACCGGTATATCCGACAAGGAGGGGCGGAATCGATCGTTCATGGTTGTTTCCTTTTATCGATTAATGATTCCTGCAATCGACGGACACGCGTTAACCGGTTGTGGCATCGGTGCCTATCTCCAACACATTGTTATCAAGATATTGATGTGGTGGAATAATCAGGTTGGTGGGTGCCCGCAAAAAGTCGTTGCCGGAGCGATACCGCTCAAATCGCTCCTCGGCAATGGTAATGGTTTGTATCAGTGCCTTGCCGCCGGGTCTCAGATAATCGTGTACATCCTTCATGTAAGTGGGCCAATAGGTCTCGCCCACGTGTTCAAACATCCCGATTGATACCACGAAATCAAACGGACCCGACAGTTCCCGGTAGTCCTGTAAACGCACCTCGGTATTTCCCTCCAGTCCGGCGGACCGGAGTCGTTGGCGGGCACAATCCGCCTGTTCGCTGGACAAGGTTGCCCCGGTTACATGGCACCCGTGTGCAGTTGCCACTTCCATAAAACCGCCCCAGCCACAGCCTATTTCCAGGATGCGGCTTCCCCGTTCCGGTGCCAGTCGCTGAAGGATCCGCTCATATTTCGCTTGCTGTGCCTCGTAAAGCGAGAGGGACTCGTTGCCACCAAACAGGGCGCAGGAGTAGGTCATGCTCTTATCCAGCCAGAGCTGATAAAAATCGTTGCCTAAGTCGTAGTGCTCATGGACGTTTTCGCGGCTGCGCTTAACCGTATTGGAAAACAACCGATGTTTGCACCAATGCCATAACCGGAGCCCCGCGCTGGAGCGTAAAGCGCGGTCAAAAACGACTATGTTCACCGTGACAAGGCGCATTAGGGCAAGCAAATTGGGCGTGGACCATTTGCCTGCCATGTAGTCTTCTCCCAGTCCCACATCACCGTGGGTGATCAGACGATCAATGACATGCCACTGCAGGATTGTCATTTCTGCATGTACACCGTCTTGCTTCCCTTCATGGCACGTCTTTTCTCCATCTGGCCATGTAAGTGATAACGAGCCGAACTGAAGAGATCTCAGCGCCTTTCGAAAAAGATTGAGCTGAATGATGCTGCTTTTCCCCGCAGGCCTTTTTTGAGGCTCAAGGTGCATGCTTGCCGAGAAAGATTCGTTGCTCATGCCTTTCTCTCCTCAGAGTGTTCCTAGAAAACATGTGTCCAGTAAATTCAGTAACCGGCAAGTGCATGCGTCATCAATTTTAGGACATTGTTTCTAATTTGATCGAGATCAAGGTGTGCTCTGTTTCGGTCCGGTAATTCAGTTTGAATTCAGGCAGATGTGGTTGACTTGCGTCAGGAAATGCCATGCCCGGGCCTGAAGTAATGCAAAGGCAGCTGGTACAGCAGCAGACTGGAGAGGTCTTTATGGAATGGTTGGCGGAAAACTGGTTCTCGGTGCTTATTGGCATCGTTTTCGTGGGCATGCATATGTTCGGTCACGGAGGACATGGTGGTCACGGCGGGGGCGGGCATGGTGGACATAGTGCGCGGGACAAGTCGGGAAACGACCCGGACAGGCGTTCTGGCCATCGGCATTAACGGAGGACGGAACATGCTTGACACAAGACTGGTTACCTGGGCGTTGGGCCTCTTTGCGGCGGTCACCTTCATCGTTTGCGTGATCTATGGACTGGTGACGCCGCAAAGCCTGCACATGCACACGTTTCTCGAGCAGGTGCTGCCGGCGTTCAAGTGGCTGACCTGGTGGGGATTTCTGCTCGGATTGATTGAGAGTTTTCTATATGGCGCTTATGTCGGGCTGGTGTTCTGCCCGATCTTCAATTGGCTTCATCGCCATCTCGGTGTCGGGCGCGCGTCGGGCTGACGAAAGCTCCGGTCTGCAAATAAGGAAAGGGAAACAAGGAATGAAAAATACCGTTGTGGAGATCCGCGGCTTGCTATCGGCACTGAGTGCCCGGGGCGTAGAGAAACAGCTATTGAGATTGCCCGGCGTCAAGAAGGCCGAGGTCAACTATGTGGCCGGCAGCGCGACCGTCACCTATGATGAGGCGACGGTGGACCTTGAGGCTATCAAGGCCCGGATACACGAGTGCGGCTATCACTGTTCCGGAGAACAGTTGCCCAGGCACGTTTGCGACCCGGGGGACCCGCCGACCGAAGCCGGGGCTGTGTCCACGCCCGTCCACGATGGCCATGCCTCCCACACCGGCCACGACGATACCGCGCATCCTGCTGAACACGGCGAACATACTGGCGCAAAGGACGAGATGGCTCACGAGATGGGCCACGGCGGCAGCATGGACATGCAGGCAATGGTGCGCGACATGCGCAACCGTTTCTGGGTCTGCCTGATCTTCAGCCTCCCGATTTTCATTTATTCGCCCATGGGTGGGCTGTTCGAACCGCCAGCACCGCCCTTCGGGCTGCGGCTAGACCTGTGGTTGCTATTACTGGCAAGCATCGCGGTGCTCTGGCCAAGCTGGCCGTTCTTTGTTGCCGCCTGGCGCGCGCTGAAAAACGGCGTGCTCAACATGGCTGTGCTGGTCGTTCTCTCGGTGGGTACTGGCTACCTGTTCAGCGTCGGTTCCACGCTCTTTTTCCCGGGGGTGCAGTTTTTCGAGGCGGTGGCGGTGCTGCTGGTGTTCATCCTGCTCGGCCATTGGCTGGAGATGCGCGCCCGTGCCGGTGCCTCGGACGCCATCCGCTCGCTGATGGATCTCGCGCCGCCCAAGGCCACTGTGTTGCGTGATGGCCAGGAACGGGAGGTACCCACCGCTGAGGTTCTGAAGGACGACATCGTCGTGATCCGCCCCGGCAATAAGATTCCGGTGGACGGTGAGGTCTTGGAGGGCGAGTCCCTGGTGGATGAGTCCATGCTCACTGGCGAGTCCATGCCGGTGGAAAAAAAGCCCGGCGATAAGGTGATCGGGGCCACCATTAACAAGAGCGGCAGCTTCAGGTATCGCGCCACCAAGGTAGGTTCCGACACCGCGTTAGCGCAGATCGTCAAGCTGGTGCAGGAGGCGCAGAACTCCAAGGCCCCGGCGCAGCTGCTGGCGGACAAAGCGTCACAGTGGCTGGTGGTGATTGCCATCGTAATCGGCCTGCTCACCTTCGCCGTCTGGTTCTGGTGGATTGGCCAAAGCCTGCTGCTTGCCGTGACCCTGACTATCACCGTGTTCGTGATCGCCTGCCCGGACGCCCTGGGCCTTGCAACGCCCATGGCGGTGATGGTGGGCACCGGCCTCGGTGCCAGGAACGGCATCTTGTTCAAGAATGCCTCTGCACTTGAGGATGCCACCCGGCTGGATATTGTGGTCTTCGACAAGACCGGCACCCTGACCATGGGCGAGCCGCAGGTGGTCGAGGTGGTCGTGGTGGCGGGCAGCACCGAGGAGGCGGTCCTCGCACTGGCGGGGACGGTGGAGCAGGGCTCGGACCATCCTCTGGCCCAGGCGATACAAAGTAAGGCCGAAGGCTTGCAGCTTGATCCGCTGACCGGCTTCACCAACATCGAGGGCAAGGGCGCGCGGGCGGAGATTGGCGGCAAGACCGTGCTGCTCGGCAACCGCCGGCTGATGGACGAAGAGAAGGTCGACATGGCGAGCCTGAAGGACGAGGCCGCGCGTCTGCAGAGTGCGGGCCAGACCGTGGTGCACGTCGCCCAGGACGGGAAGCTGGTCGGCCTTATCGCCATTGCCGATGCGCCGCGCCCCACCGCTACTGCCATGGTCAAAAAGATGCGTGAACGCGGGGTGGAGGTGGCGATGCTCACCGGCGACAACCAGGCCACCGCCGAGCGCATCGCCCGGGAACTCGGCATTGAGATGGTGATCGCCGATGTCCTTCCGGGGCAGAAAGCAGACAAGATCAAGGAGCTCCAGGCTCAGGGCAAGAAGGTTGGCATGGTGGGCGACGGTGTCAATGACGCCCCGGCACTGACCCAGGCGGAGGTGGGTTTCGCCATCGGTGCCGGCACTGATGTGGCCATTGAGAGCGCTGACGTGGTGCTGATGAAGAGCGACCCCTACGATGTGCTGGGAGCCATCGAGCTGTCGCGCGCTACCCTGCGCAAGATGCACCAGAACCTGTTCTGGGCGGTGGGCTATAACGTCATCGCCTTTCCCGCGGCGGCAGGCGTGTTCTATCCGTTGGTGATAAGCCCAGAAGTAGCGGCGCTCGCAATGTCTGGAAGCTCCGCTCTTGTTGCGGTAAATGCACTCCTGCTAAAGCGAACCCGACTGGACGGCTTAGGGTAGACGAACACTTCCAATTGGAAAATTGATGTTCATCAAGCCCACGCTATTGAGCGACTCTTTTTGCATCTTTTGTTGGGGTTTTTCAGTGTGAATTCAGGCTTATGAGTTTAAGTGGTAGGTAATTGCTGTTTGCTGACATGATTAATGACAACAAGGGGGAACGGGTAAATGGACATCAAAACCTTTGGAGAACTTATTAGCTGGACACGGGATTTGCATGCTCATCTTGCAAGATGCCTGTCCCACTGCGCCACTAAGAATGAAGAAGAGCGAGCACAAGCGTTGCTGGACTATTTGGCGACCCATGAATCGGAAATGGAACGTATTGTGAACGAGTTCAAGTCGCAGGGCGATTCCAAAGCGTTGGAGACAAGGGTCTACGACTACCTGTCTCACCATCCCATTAAGACCCACAGAACCTGCGATGAGCCCTACGCACAGCTGGATTTTGAGGGCATATGCAGAGAAGTATTCGATTTCCATGATCAGATAGAGGACCTTTATCGTACCCTGGCCGACAAAGCCGAAATTCCCGAGGCGAAAGAATTACTGCAGTCGTTGCTAACCATGGAAGAGAACGAAGCTATGCGATTGGCCAGGCAGATAGGGCGTATGAACGACCTCTGATCAGAACACTGAAATTATTCTTCGACGCAGAAAAGGATGTTGATACATGGTGGCGTCTTCCAGTCAGTTACGGGTTTTCAAGATGGGTATCAATACTCATCAGGAGCCTGTCGTCTACATGCGTGATGATTGTGATGTGTGCCTTTCAGAAGGATTCGCCGCCAGTTCCAGGGTGGGAATTTCCTCGCAGGGACGTTCCATCATCGCAACTCTCAATATTTCGTCTGATGAAACGGTTCCCAAAGGGTATGCGGGGCTTTCAGATATCGCCATAGAGCGGCTCGGGGTGGCTCAGTCTGACCTGGTTTCAGTACATCATGCGCCCTATATCGAATCCTTGAGTCTGGTTCGTCGGAAAGTATTCGGACACAGCTTGCTTCCGGCTGAGATGGCCCGCATTGTCTCCGATATCTCCGCACACAAATACAGCGATGTCGAAATAGCCTGTTTCCTGAGCGCTTGTGCGGGTGGCAGATTAGGTTTCGATGAGATTGTTGCTTTGACCCAGGCGATGGTGAATTGCGGACAACAGCTCGATTGGCCAGGCGTGGATCGTGTGTTCGACAAACACTGTGTTGGAGGCCTGCCGGGCAACCGGACCACGCCGCTGGTTGTGTCGATCGTCAGCGCAGCAGGCTTAGTAATGCCTAAAACCTCCTCCCGTGCCATCACCTCACCGGCGGGAACAGCGGACACCATGGAAGCGCTGACCAATGTGAGGCTTGGGCTGAACGAGATTCGCCGTGTGGTCAGAGAAACCGGTGCCTGTCTCGCCTGGGGTGGGGCGATGAACCTCAGCCCGGCTGATGACCTGTTGATTCGCATCGAGAGAGCGCTGGACCTTGATGGTGAGGGCCAGCTCGTGGCCTCGGTGCTGTCCAAGAAGATTGCTGCCGGTTCCACCCATGCGGTGATTGACATTCCGGTGGGGGAGACGGCCAAGGTTCGAACGCCCGGCGATGCCGACCGGCTGGCCTCTCTTTTCACAAGCGTTGGGGCGGCCTGTGGGCTGAAGGTACGCTGCATCGCGACAGACGGCAGCAAGCCGGTTGGTGCAGGGATCGGGCCGACAGAGGAGGCCCGTGATGTTTTGGCCGTGTTGCAGGGAAAGCGGGGTGCGCCGGAGGATCTACGGAGCCGCGCCATCTTGCTGGCTGGCCATTTATTCGATCTGGCCGATGGTCTTGGCGTGAAAGAGGGGATGATCAAAGCAGAGCGATTACTTCAAGACGGCTCTGCCTGGGAGCAGTTCAAGCGCATAACAAAGGCTCAGGGGGGACTGAAGAGCTTAGGTGAAGCCCGTTTTCGGCGTCCAGTTCTGTCCTCGGAATCCGGAACAATCGTGTCTATCGACAACCGTCGGCTTGCCCGTGTCGCCAAGCTGGCAGGAGCGCCTGCCAGTTCTACCGCAGGACTACGGCTGCTGGTGAACGTCGGCGATATCGTCATTAAGGGAGAGCCTCTCTATGAGTTACTCAGTGACAGTCCGGGACAGCAGGATTATGCGCTGGCGTTTAACGATATGGGGCCGGCAATCTTCACTGTAAAGCGAGAGGAATGATTGTGGACATTATTGAAAAAAATGTGCTGTTTAGCCTCACCCCGCACCCATTACAGGAGAAGCTTTGTGATCAGCTTAACTTGGAGCCGGGAAGTTTGCAGGTGCGGAGGTTCCCTGATGGTGAGTCCTACTTACGTGTGCTCACATCAGTCAAAGGTGCGAACTGCGTAATATTGGCCGACCTAACGCATCCAGACACCAAATACCTTGCTCTCCTGTTTCTCTTTGAAACTCTCCGGGAACTCGGTGCCAGGTCGATTGGGTTGGTGGCGCCCTATCTTTGCTATATGCGCCAGGATCGACGCTTCGAAGAAGGGGAGGCGGTCACTTCCAGGGTGTTTGCCCAGTCTTTGTCTTTACATATCGACTGGCTGATCACCGTTGATCCACATTTGCACAGGTACCAGTCTCTTGACGAAATCTACAGCATACCCACGCAAGTTGTTCAGGGAGCACCGGCGCTGGCGGATTGGCTACGGGGGCAAAACGGTCTGTTGCTGGTAGGTCCGGACGCGGAAAGTGAGCAATGGGTATCAAGTATCGCGCAGGCCAGTAACCATCCTTATGTCATTGGCACCAAGCAGCGTCTGGGTGACCGGCGCGTTGAAGTCACCTTGCCGGATATCTCGGCGTATAACGGCCGGAAAGCCGTCATCATTGATGACGTTATTTCCAGCGGACGCACCATTGGCGAGTGTGTCAGGGCACTTAAGGCGCAAGGCACGGAGGCCATCCTGTGTGCGGCGGTGCATGGCATTTTTGCGGAGGCCTCGGACACCTACCTTCTGGGTACCGGCCTGCAGACGCTGGTGACCACCAACACGGTTCCACACAGCAGCAATGAGATCGATGTCAGCGAGTTGCTGGTGCCGCCGGTCAGGCATTTTCTCAATCAGGTGGAGGGTGAGCGCCGATGAACATTACATTTCTGGGTGGCACGGAAACCGTGACCGGCTCCAAGTTCCTGGTTGAAACCGGCCAGACACGTGTATTGGTCGATTGCGGCCTGTTTCAGGGGTACAAGTGGCTGAGAAAGCGCAACCGGCAACCGTTGCCGCTCGATATTGCCTCGCTGGATGCCGTGCTTCTGACCCATGCCCATCTGGATCATTCAGGCTACATCCCCGTGTTGTACAAGCAGGGCTTCCGGGGGGCGGTTTATACCCATCATGCCACCCGAGAGCTATGCAGCATATTGCTGGCCGATAGCGGCCATCTTCAGGAAGAGGAGGCACATTACCTCGGCCGCCATAAGCTGAGCAGGCATGAGAATCCGGAGCCCCTGTATGATCAGGAGGATGCAGAAGCCTGCATGGAGCTGTTTCAGTCGGTGGACTTTCACCAAGTGATCCAGCTCGGTGATATACGCTTTCATCTGCGACCGGTCGGGCACATTCTCGGGGCGGCCTGTGTCATCATCGAGGCGGAAGGTAAACGCGTCGGTTTTTCCGGCGATGTGGGCCGCCTCAATGATATTTTCATGAGGCCACCTGCGCCTCTGCCAGCTCTGGACATGCTGATGCTGGAGTCAACGTATGGCAATCGTCGCCACGACGATGCGGACCCGTTGTCGCAGTTGGCAGACATCGTTAATGAAACCGTCGACAAAGGGGGCAATATACTGATTCCGGCCTTTGCCGTGGGCAGAGCGCAGGTCTTGCAGCATATGCTCACCGACCTGATGAAGGCGGGACGAATTCCAAGGTTGCCAGTTTATCTGGATAGCCCCATGGCGATTGATGTTTCTGAGATTTACTGCCGCTACGAAGATCAGCATCGGTTGAGCAGTTCAGAATGCCACGAAATGTGCAGCACCGTTCATTATAGCCGCAGCGCCCAAGACTCCAAGGCGCTGGCTGATCAGGCCTACCCGCACGTAATTATTGCAGGCAGCGGTATGGCAACGGGCGGTCGCATTCTTCATCACTTCAAACGTCTCCTCGGCCAGCACCGTACAACCGTTATCTTTGCCGGTTATCAGGCAGGGGGGACACGAGGCGCCAAAATGGTTGATGGAGCGGAAAGGATCAAGATCCACGGCGACTGGATTCCGGTCAAGGCCCGGCTGGAGGTGTTGAGTGGGCTTTCCGGACATGGAGATTTCACAGAGATTGAACAGTGGCTGGCTCAAAGTGACTTAGCCCCCGAAACGCCGATCAACTTGATTCATGGAGACCCTGATGCGCTGGAGGCCATGAAGGATCACTTGCGTCAGAACACCCGGTTTGAGGTGGATGTGGCAGGCTACCAATCCATTTTGCGTCTTTGATGTGAGACCGGGCAAATACCCGGGGTAATCCGGATATTTACGGCGAGGATTTCTAATAGGCCACCATTAACGTCAGTAGAGTTATCAGGGAGAGATCATGAACGGCTATTCCATTGAGGATTCACATCGAATCCAGCAGCGTGCTGCCCAATACCGGCAGCGTTACCCCCAGTTTGCCAACTGGGCAAAAGGGCGCGGGGTGATCGAACATACCGATTTGACCCAGGTGCGCGTGTTCGACCTGTGCCAGGAACTCGTGTGTGCCGGGCGTTATGACTCGCTCGACGATGCCCTGATTATTTTCGAGGCTGCAGACACCCTCACCAACGCGGCCATGTGGCTGGTAGCCCACATGACTTATGCCAGCAGAGTGGACCTGTCCGGACAGCCGCTGGCGGCGGATGACTTCAAGGAAAATCCCCAGGGGCATACCGGTGGTTCGCTGAACATGGTGCCTGCCTATCTTGGCTACACGGCCGCCAACGCGTTGGCGGGGCTGACCCGTAGCTGGCTGATGGGGCAGGGGCACTGTGTGGCGGCTATCGAAAGCGTCAACATACTGCTCGGCAATCTGCATCCAGAACAGCAGGATCGGTACACGCTCGACGAGGCGGGGCTGTCCCGGCTGGTGAGTGACTTTTACAGCTACGCCGTCACTCCGGATGGCACACCGGGGGTTCCCCTGGGCAGTCACGTCAACCCCCACACTGCCGGCGGGCTGATCGAGGGCGGATACCTGGGCTTTGCGGAACTGCAATACACCCATATGCCGCTGCCGGGGGAGCGTCTGGTCGCGTTTCTCAGTGATGGGGCATTTGAGGAGCAGCGGGGCAGCGACTGGGCAAGCCGCTGGTGGCGAGCCGAGGACTGTGGCCTGGTGACCCCGGTGATGATTGCTAACGGGCGCCGCATTGATCAACGGTCAACCATTTTTCTGCAAGGGGGGACGGACTGGTTCCGGCAGCACCTGGAGCTCAATGGCTTTTACCCCATACTCATTGATGGCCGCGATCCTGCGGCCTTTATCTGGGGCATCTTCGAGGCCGAATCGAGGCTTCAGGCGTGCAGCGAACAGGTCAGCGCCGGCCACATGAGGTACCCTGTAAAGCTCCCCTATCTGATTGCCGAGACGGTCAAAGGCTATGGTTTCTATGGTGCTGGTTCAAACGCGGCGCATGGTACCCCGCTTCCGGCAATACCGAGATTTGATGAGGTCTCGCGCAGGCACTTTAACGAATCCATTGCCCGTTTGTTTGTGCCCGAGATCGAGATTCACGGCGCCCGCGACGTGCTGGCAACTCACCGGGCAGACGATCGGCCTGCGGAAAAGGATCATCCGCTGAGTTGTCGTGACGTCAAGCTGCAAACTGTACCCGAACCGGTCTGGTTGCAAACGGCGGTATCAGAGTCGCCCATGGTGGCGATTGATCGGCAGTTTGTTGCCCTTGTAAAGGCCAACCCGGCGCTTCGTATTCGTCTGGGGAACCCGGATGAATTGCGTAGTAATCAGATGAACCAGTCGCTTGACCTTCTGAAGCATCGCACCCTGACGCCCGAGCCCGGCCTTGCGGAATCCCTTCACGGCTCGGTAATCACAGCCCTGAATGAGGAGGCCGTTGTCAGCGCCGCTCTGGGTAATAAGGGAGGTATGAATCTGGTGGTGTCCTACGAAGCGTTTGCCATGAAAATGATTGGCGCTCTTCGGCAGGAAATTATTTTTGCGCGACACCAGAAAAGTCTCGGTCGGCCCGCCCGATGGTTATCCGTGCCGGTCATTGCGACGTCGCACCTCTGGGAAAACGGCAAGAACGAGCAGTCTCATCAGGACCCGGCCTTCGGCGAAGTCCTGATGGGAGAAATGAGTGACACTGCCCGCGTTGTCTATCCTCCCGACTGCAATAGTGCTGTGGCGTGCCTTAACGAGTGTTTTCGAACCCAGGGGCAGTTCTGGGCCATGACGGTTCCCAAGGCAAAACTGCCTGCCGTTTTTGACGGCCGTCAGGCTGTGCAATTGCTCCGGAATGGTGCCATCGCTCTTGGTGAAGCCGGTGATGTGCAGTTGATCGCTGTCGGCGCCTATCAACTCCGGGTTTGCCTTGAGGTTGCCGAAGCGCTGGCTCAGAGAGGGCTTTCGAGTGGTGTGGTCTGCCTTCTCGAGCCCGGTCGATTCCGGAGTCCCCGGGATCCAATCGAGTCAGGGCATCAGTCTGGTAGTTCTTACAGGGCCGAGCTGTTTCCTCACGATACAAAACTCAGAGTGTTCGTGTGCCATATGCGCCCAGAGGCCTTGCTGGGACTCTGCCGTCCTCTCGATCTCGGGCCCGACCGGACGCTGGCGTTTGGCTATGAAAACCATGGTGGCACCCTGGATACATCGGGGCTGCTGCAGGCCAACAAATGTGATGCCCATTCGATAGTGCAGGCGATCCTGTCAAAAAGTGGCTCCTCAGGCGCTGATAAGGCGACATTGTAGCGATGGAGCGCGAGGATCGATTTACAACAGTCTTTACGGGGAAAAGTAAAGCGTTGGTGATCACCGTACTGATTCTCACACTAAAACAATCCGGGCGGCAACCGATGCAGCTAGCCGCCCCACATACAGGTCAATCATGCTATGAATGAATCGTTCAATCACGCTGGGGCCTGGGGCATCACACTGATCGTTATCGTTCTGGCGTCCTGGTTCTTTTACCGTTATTTCGCGCCGAAAAACTGGCGGGAATGGGCCGGCGCCGGAGTGGTGCAGGCCTTCATCATTGCGCTTTATGCGGAAATGTACGGTTTTCCGCTCACTATTTATCTGTTGGTGCGTTTTTTTGGCCTCGACAGTGAGTATGTCAGCGCCAGCTTGTGGTCGACCCTGGTAGGGCTGGGCGAAACCGGGATGTTGGTCTCAATGTTGCTCGGCTATGCGCTCGCGTTCACCGGGATCGGCCTCTTTATTCAGGGGTGGCGTCAGGTCCACAAGGCGCGAGGTGAAAACCGTTTGGTGAAAGACGGCTTGTATGCGTATGTGCGGCATCCGCAGTATACGGGGCTATTCATCGCTCTGTTTGGAGAAGGGGTGGTGCACTGGCCGACGCTGTTCTCGGTCGGCCTTTTTCCGGTGATCGTGCTTGTCTACACATGGCTGGCTCGGCGTGAGGAACGGCAGGTGCTCAAGGAGTTCGGTGAGGAGTACCGTGCCTACCAGCGGCAGGTGCCAATGTTCATCCCCCGTTGGGGGCGGTGGCGTCAGCTCGCCGCTGCGTCACATAACGGCAGCGATGATGAGGCAGCGTGATGTATTTCTTACTGCGAATTCTCATGCCTACATGGATAGATGCACCCCATATTACCGTAAGCCTGCGATGGATAATTCCGGGCCCTAGTGTGCCGTTCGGTTAATTCGCTGACTCATATTGGTTATAATGAGGCTATCGATCAGTAAAAATAGGTTCCCATTGTGCCCAAGCCAGCAGCCCCGTTTAATCTGACCGTTAACGATCAACTGGAACTTGAAGGCTGGTGCCGAACAAGCACTCTGAGTCAGCATCTGGCTCAACGCGCCAGGATCCTTCTGTTACTGAATGAAGGCGAGACGCCTCAAGGGATTGCAGACTCGCTTCAGGTGAGCACTCAAACGGTCTTCAAATGGCGCAAGCGTTATAGCGAGCAAGGTCTTGAAGGGCTTTATGATGCGCCGCGACCGGGGCAGCCTCGAAAGCTGGACAACAAAACTGTCAAAAAGATTTTAGAAGACACAGTCCATAAGGTCCCGAGAGAAGCCACACACTGGAGTCTCAGCCTCATGGCGAAACATGCCGGAGTGACGCGCTGGCAAGTGCGCCAGATCTGGAAAGCGGCTGACTTAAAGCCGCACCGGCTCAAAACGTTCAAAATCAGCAACGACCCGAACTTCGCTGAGAAAGTGTGTGACGTCGTAGGTCTTTATCTGAATCCTCCGGATAATGCGCTGGTTCTGTCTGTTGATGAAAAGACACAGATTCAGGCGCTCGACCGGACACAGCCAAAGTTACAGCTCAGGCCAGGACAAATTGAGCGTCATACACACGATTATAAGCGCCATGGCACGACCAGCCTGTACGCAGCTTTTAACATTTTGACGGGCGAGGTTATTGGTCGTGTTACTCAACGCCATCGTGCCAAGGAGTTTCTGGATTTTTTGCGACAGATCGACCGAGAAACCCCGAACGATCTGGATCTGCACGTGATTCTGGATAACAGCTCGACTCACAAGACCTCGGAGGTCAAAACCTGGCTGGCCAAGCACCCTCGCTTCAAACTCCATTTCACGCCTACGAGCGCATCGTGGCTGAACGCCGTTGAGGGGTGGTTTGGCCAACTGGAACGGCGCGCGCTTTATCGAGGCATTTTCACCAGCGTTGGTGAGTTGAAGTCAGCTATTAAAAAGTACATCAAGGTCCACAACGAAAAACTGGCCAAGCCATTCCGGTGGCATAAAAGCGCCGAAGCTATTATGACATCAGTGGCGCGGGCAAAGCTGAGCTTAATTGACAATAAGCGCGCGAATTAACCGAACGGGACACTAGAATGTTTCGTTATCGCAGAACAGTTCATATAGAAGCTCAATGATACGGCGCGCTTTGTCTCCCGCCAGAGAATAGCGCATGGTTCGTCCGTCACGGCGCACATTGACCAGGCCATCTTTGCGCAGTAGAGCAAGTTGTTGGGAAACAGCCGCTTGGCGCATATCCAGTGTATCGGCGAGTTCGCTCACCGCCCGCTCGCCTTCCACTAGTTGGCAGAGGATCATTAATCTGCTCTTTCCGGAGAGTGCTTTTAACAAGTTAGTAGCGTGATCAGCCGCTTCTGACATCTGGTTGCCATTCATATATTCATAGCTCTGAATTCGTGAATATGTTAGTTTTTCCGAAACATACTTGGTCAACAAGTTAAGCGTTGCTTGTCCTCTGGCAAATTTCGGCTTCCTTATAGTTAGTCGCCAAGCAGACAACCCAAATACCGTGTAATTTCGACGGGGCGCGCAATCTGTTGGATCTAGAGCGCGTTAGTATAACAGGAGAGAGATATGTCCATTGATCGTCTTGTACTCGCATTCGCAGGATCTTTTATCCTTGTAAGTCTTGCGCTCTCCCAGCTCCACTCGCCTTACTGGCTGTGGTTCACCGCGTTTGTGGGCGCCAACATGCTGCAGGCTGCCTTCAGTGGATTCTGCCCTCTGGCGAAGATCCTCAAGGCCTTGGGCAAGAAGCCCGGCGCCGCCTTCGATTGACGCACGGAGGCACTGTAAATGTCTGAAAAAACCGAGAGTTCGTGGCTACAGTTCGCCACTGACCGTCCTCGCCTGACCGTTTGGACCATGGTGGTCGTCACGCTGGCGCTGGTGGCGCTGGCGGCGCTGCCAAGCGTCTGGCCCGAGCGGTTCGGTCTGCTTAATCCGCTGACCATCGATACCGACCCCGAGAACATGCTCTCTTCCGACGAACCCGTGCGCGTTTTCCACGACGACATGAAGGAGCAATTCTCGCTTTATGACATGGTCGTGGTGGGTGTGGTCAACGAAAGCAACCCTGACGGGGTATTCAATGTCGGCTCGCTGCGGCGCATCTATGAGCTGACGGAGTATGCCAGTACGCTCAGGTGGCCCGATCCGGACAACCCGGGCCGGCAGGAGGGCGTGGTCGAGGAGGATATGCTCGCGCTCTCGCGGGTCGACAACATTGAGCAAGAGGGGGTCGGCTCGGTTCGTTTCAGCTGGCTCATGCCAGAGCCGCCGGATACCCGCAACCAGGCGCTCGCTATTCTTGAGCGGGCGCAACGCATTCCGCTGTTCGACAATACCCTGGTCAGCGCCGATGGTAAGGCAGTCGCCCTTTACCTGCCGCTGACCAGCAAGGACATGAGTTACCGGGTCCGCGAAGCCCTGCTTGACAAAGTCGCTAGTTGGGAAGATACCGGCGACCAGGTCTACATCACCGGGCTGCCCGTGGCGGAGGACACCTTTGGTGTGCAGATGTTCTATCAGATGGCGATCTCGGCGCCACTGGCAATGCTGGTCATCTTCCTGGTGATGTGGTGGTTCTTCCGCCACGTCCGGCTCATTACCTCGGCGATGATCGTGGCGATGGTGGCGGCCGCGAGCACCATGGCGCTGCTGGTGATCAGCGGCAGCACCGTCCACATCATGAGCTCGATGATCCCCGTATTCATCATGCCCATTGCGGTGCTGGACGCGGTGCATATCCTCTCGGAATTCTTCGACCGCTATCCCCTGCATCGTGACCGCCACCGGGCCATCCGGGAGGTTATGGGGATACTGTTCAAACCGATGCTGTTCACCACCCTGACGACGATGGCGGGGTTTGCCTCACTGGCACTCACCCCGATCCCGCCCGTTCAGGTGTTCGGCATCTTTATCGCGATTGGTGTGTTCCTGGCCTGGTTGTGCACGGTGACCTTCATTCCGGCTTACATCATGCTGATGCCGGAGGGGCGGCTCACCGGCTTCGGTCACGCCGCCGGGGACCCGGACCAGGATACGGTCATGGGGCGCTGGCTGCGTCGCCTCGGCGAGGGCGTGGTCAGCCACGCCAGGGCGGTGCTGGTGGTTACCATGGTCGTGGTGGTGGCCGCCGGTTATGGCATCAGCCAGATCCGCATCAACGATAACCCGGTCAAGTGGTTCGAGCCCGAGCACCCCATCCGGGTGGCAGACCGGGTGCTCAACGAACATTTCGGCGGCACCTACATGGCCTATCTGGCGCTGGTTCCGGAGGGGGATAACGCGGCCCAGGACAACCAGATCTTCAAACGCCCCGAAGTCCTGCGCTACATCGCCAGGTTGCAGCAGCGGCTGGGCGAGACCGGCGTGGTCGGCAAGTCCAACTCCGTCGCCGATCTGGTCAAAACCGTTCACCGCGAACTGCTGGGCGGCGATGACGGAGCCTTTCGCATTCCGGACAGTCCGGCGGCGGTTGCGCAGACCCTGCTCACTTACCAGAATGGCCACCGCCCCCAGGATCTCTGGCACTTCGTTACCCCCGACTACCGCCGTGCCAGCATCTGGGTTCAGCTTACCAGTGGCGACAACCGGGATATGAGCCGGGTGGTTCAGGCGCTCGACGACTTCATCGCGGCCAACCCTCCGCCTGCGTCGATCCAGGCACGCTGGTTTGGTCTTAACTACATCAATGTGGTCTGGCAGGACAAAATGGTCAGCGGCATGGCCATGGCCCTGTTCGGCAGTTTCGTGGTCGTGCTCCTGCTGATGGCCTTATTGTTCCGCTCTTTGCTCTGGGGACTGTTGTGCATGATTCCCCTGACTGTGACCATCGGGGCCATCTACGGTCTGATCGGTATCATCGGCAAGAACTACGATATGCCGGTCGCCGTGCTGAGCGCCCTGAGTCTGGGACTCGCCGTGGACTACGCCATCCACTTCCTGGCCCGCGCCCGCGCCACCCAGGCTGAGACAGGCTCCTGGCGTCGCTCGGTGGCGCCGATGTTCGGCGAGCCGGCACGGGCGATAACCCGCAACGCCATCGTGCTTGGCGTTGGTTTCCTGCCGCTGCTGGCCGCACCGCTCGTGCCCTACCAGACGGTGGGGGTATTTATCGCGGCCATTCTGTTGACCGCCGGCCTGAGCACACTGCTGATCCTGCCGGCACTGGTAACCCTGCTGCAACGATGGCTGTTTCCCGGTGCCCGCAGGGCCGCCCCGAATCCGCAAAACCAAGAGGAAGGCGTGCAATGAGTAGATACTGGCCTGTTACCCTGTTCCAAAAGCTGGCCCTGGTGGTGATCGCTCTGGGCATCACGCCCATTGCCCTGGCCCAGGATGCCGGCGCTGCGCCCTCGGTGGAGCGCATTGTCAACCGTGCCAATATGGTCTCCTACTTTCAGGGCCGTGATGGCCGCGCCAGGGTCGCCATGAGCATCACCGACCGCCAGGGCCGTACCCGCAGTCGCGAGCTTACCATTTTGCGGCGGGACGGCCCGGAGACAGATGCCATTGAGGGGAGCGCCTATCGTGGCGAGCAGAAGTACTATGTCTATTTCCGGCGGCCGGCGGATGTGAGCCAGATGACGCTGCTGGTGTGGAAACACCAGGACCGGGACGACGACCGTTGGCTGTACCTGCCGGCGCTGGATCTGGTTAAGCGAATTGCCGCTTCCGACAAACGCACCAGCTTCGTTGGCTCGGATTTCTTTTACGAGGATATCTCCGGGCGCAGTATTGATGCCGACAGCCATGAGCTGATTGAAACCACGGACAACTACTACGTAGTGCGCAACAAACCCAAGAGGCCCGGGGAGGTTGAGTTCGCCTACTACGATGTCTATATTCACAAGCAGTCGTTCCTGCCGGTTCGCACCGAGTATGTCGACGACAGTGGCAACCTCTACCGGCGTTACACCGCGCTGGCGGTGGAGAACATTCAGGGTTACCCCACGGTCGTCAAGGCGAGGATGGAGAATCTGCGTAACGGTGGCACCACGGAACTGACCTACAGCGGCATTGACTATGACCTGGGCCTGCCGGAAGACGTGTTTTCGGAGCGCTACCTGCGCCGGGCACCAAAGGAGTACTTGCAGTGACCACCGGTGCACTGAGAGCAGGAGGGCGTGGATGAACACCAGAAGCCTGCTCTGGGGCATGTTGCTGGCGGGTATCGGTCTCGGTGTGGCGCCCGGGGCGCTATGGGCGGCCGCGCCCGAGCTGCCGGAGGGGCTGGGTGCGCCCGCCAGCGATACCGAGGAACCGGCCCTTCCGGCAGGCCTCGGGGGTGAGGCCGGGGCAGAACAGACCACCGACCGACCGGCTGCGGCGGCGCTGCCATTTCGTCTGCGCGGCTTCTGGGAGGCCCGCGGCGGAACCCGGCTGGGCGATGATCCCCGCCAGCGCGATCTGTCCATCGCCGAAACCCGGTTGCAGCTCGAGGCGGAGAAGTATTTCCGGGGAGCAACGTTGCGCCTTACCGGCGATTTTCTCTATGACGACCTGGACGATGATCGGTCGGTCGACCTGGAATCGGGTGAGGGCGCCTTCGACCTGCGCGAGGCCAGCCTGGTGTTTTCGCCGAGCGCGGATACCGATGTCAAGCTGGGGCGCCAGATACTCACCTGGGGAACCGGCGACCTGGTGTTCATCAACGATCTGTTTCCCAAGGACTGGGTCTCGTTTTTTATCGGCCGCGATGTGGAGTACCTCAAGGCGCCCTCGGACGCGCTGAAGGTTTCGGCTTTTTCCAGCTGGGCCAATCTTGACCTTGTCTACACCCCCCGGTTTGACGCGGATCGCTTCATCGACGGTCGCCGTCTCTCTTTCTTCAACACAGGGCAAGGGCGGCTGACCGGGCGCAATGCGGTTGTACTGGCGGGCCGCCCGGCGGACGCGTTCGAAGACGACGAGTGGGCCGCCCGGCTGTACCGTAACCTTGGCGCCTACGAGGTCGCGCTCTACGGCTACGACGGCTTCTGGAAGAGCCCGGCCGGGGCTGATCCGGCCAGCGGTCGGGCCAGGTTTCCTCCGCTGTCGGTGCTCGGCGCCAGCCTGCGCGGGCCGGTGGGGGCCGGCATCGGCAACGTCGAGCTGGGCTATTACGATTCCCGCGCAGACCGCGATGGCGACGATCCCACAGTACGCAACAGCGAGCTGCGCCTGCTGCTCGGCTATGAGCAGGAAATTGCCCGTAACCTGACCCTGGGCCTGCAATACTACCTTGAGCGCATGGGCGAGTTTGAGGCCTACCGGCGGGCCTTGCCCCCGGGTGCCCCGGTGCGGGACGAGAATCGCCACGTCCTCACCCAGCGGCTTACCTGGCTGACACACAGCCAGAATCTGGCGTGGTCGTTGTTCCTGTTCTACTCGCCCTCGGACCGGGACGCGTACCTGCGCCCCCGGGTGGGCTATCAGGTTGATGACCATCTCTCTGTTGAAGCCGGCGGAAACCTGTTTTTCGGCGCCCAGGAGGAAACCTTCTTCGGTCAGTTTGAGGACAACAATAACCTGTATCTGGGGGTACGCTATGGGTTCTGAAAAGGTTAGGTGTTGATATTGAAGGGCTGGCTACTATAGGCCTCACTCGGTTTACCCAAAGAAAAGGAAATGTATATGTCTTACACAATGAATCGCGTAATTCAGAATGTGGATTTCGAGACAGTGGATGAGCGAACCCGCAAGGCCCTGGCCGATCAGGGTTTCGGGGTTCTGACAGAAATTGATGTTAAGGCCACCATGAAAAAGAAACTGGACAAGGACATGCTCGCCTACCGAATTCTCGGTGCCTGCAATCCAGCCTTGGCTTGGGAAGCAATTGGCGTGGAACCTCGGGTAGGCGCTATGTTGCCGTGCAATGTTATCCTGCGCGAAACCCTGGAGGGCATAGAAGTCAGTGCGGTTGATCCAGTGTTATCCATGACTGCGATCGATAATGAGCAACTCAAGCAAATTGCGGGTGAGGTGAGAGATAAGCTGTCGGCGGTTATCACGGCGGTTTGATTTGACCAGCCAAACCACTCGCTGTCTCTTTAATCATTGACGCGCCGGTTGGCTAAAACTTTGGTTCGGCATACCAAGCAAGTTGAGCCCCGATCTAAGTCGGCCCACGTCAAAGCCACTTGCGTAACAACAGGCCAAGCGTGTGATACACGCCTTTTATGAAGCCCCGGTGTTTCCGGGGGATGCCAGTGATTTCACTGGCATCCTGCAGGTCAGTTTTGAACTCGTTTCTTAGCTGGCCATTCAAGGCTTCGTTTGTGGAAATCAGCGTCAGTTCATAGTTAATAAACAAACTTCGGTAGTCGAAGTTTGCGGTTCCTATGCTGCCCCAGGCTTCGTCAACGAGTAGTACTTTGGAATGCAACAGCCGGGGCGTGTACTCGAATATGCGAACGCCGTGTTCCAGTAGTTCTCCGTAAATGGCGCGGGCAGCCCATTGTGCGGGGGTCGAGTCGGTCTTTTCGGTGGTCAGAATCCGCACATCGACCCCCCGGCGGGCCGCGAGAGCAAGCTGTTTGCGTAATCCACGATCCGGTACGAAATAGGGCGTCGCCAACCAGATTCTGTCTGACGCTCTGGCCAACCGGTCTTTGATGGCACACCGTAGCTGGATGCGACAGGTTCGTGTTGTATTGGGAATGATCCGGCTGTCGCCGACGGTGTGACTGTCTGGGTTCCATTGCGTGTCACCACACCAGAAGGCGTTGAACAGAGTGTCAGATACTGTGGCCAGGGGCCCGTTGATGCAGACATGCATATCGCGCCATCGCTGGGGGCCGTAGAAGCGCCTTGAACCCTCGCGATGAATGTTGAAGCCGCCGAGGTACGCTGTTTTGCCGTCAATGACCAGCAGCTTGCGATGGTCGCGACGGTTGTAACGCATCGGTTGCCGCCAACTCCAGCGGTGAAAGCGCTGAAGACGGATGCCGGCGGCTCTGAGCTGGCGTCGGTGCTTTCGGGTAAGAACGCTGCTTGAGCCCAGCGCATCAACGTGAATGCGCACGTCGAGGCCGTGGCGGGACTGCTTCATCAGTTCATCAAGCAGTTCAGTCCCCACCTCGTCCGCCGCCAGGATATACGAAGCAAGAAAGATACGCTGGGTGGCAGCACGGACCGAGCGAATCATCTCCGCATAGAGTTCGTCTCCCTCACCGAACAGCCTGAACACATCCTTCACGGCCCCGTCCTCGGGTTCACAGGCGGCGTCGCCGGGGTTGCCGTTCATATCTATAAGCCAACAGAGCCGATACCCAGGCTGTCATTGGTGTTTCTGATCGACGTTTCCGCATCGTGTTCGGCCCCGGTCAGTGCGCGTATGGCATCGATGGTTTCCGGAACAACAATCGCCTGGTTGTCGACCATATAGGCATAAAACAGCTCTTTGCCCTGCACTTTGAGCATGTCTTCCCAAAGCGCGACTTCATACAGGCTGTCGTGAGGTCGGCCAAGGTCGGCCATCAACTCCTTGACACTGTTGATCGCGCTTAGCCCGTCGCTGTTCCGGAGGAAAACAATGCGGGAGGAGGTGCGGAACGCATCGAGCACTTCGTCCTTACTCGCCTCACGTGTCAGTTGAACGGACCAGTAGTGCAGGTGGGCCAGTGTCTCCGGAACCTTGACCGCCATGGTTACCACATCCAGGTCCGGGTCGACACTTTGGGCGTCCGGGCCCTGGTGACTGGGAATCTCCGGCTCTGGCACGACGGTATTCATGATCCCGCCCTGGTGGCTCTCCCAGGGATCGGTGGCCCGGCGCAGAAGGGTTCCCCGTGCCCGGTCCAGCAAGCCGTGGCGTTTGAGCGCTGACAGGGTACGAATGATCGACGTCGTGTTGCACGATACGACGCGTGTGCAGTCACGGCCGACAGCGCTGGCGTAGTTGGCCTCGGCAACGAATGAATGGCCCGTGCTTTGATGTTTCTCGCCGCCATGAACGATGAACCTGATACCGAGCCGCCGGTAGGTTTCGATATTCTTGCTGGCCAGGTGTTTCGGTGTACAGTCCACCACGATGTCCGCGGCTTCAAGTAAGTCATCCAGTGTGCCGGAAACATCAAGCCCGGCTGCGCCCATGGCAACGGCGTGCTCTTCAGTCGCGCCGTACAGGGCATACCCTCTACTCAGCGCGGCCCTCACTCGCCAGTCCTGCGCGACATCAGCTACGCCAGCCACAGCCATGTCTTTTTGTACCGCAACGGCTTGCGCTACCCGTTTGCCGATAACGCCATAACCGTTGACCGCGACGCGAATAATTCTCTGACCGACCATCTTTTGTATCTCCAGCTTCTGAAAAGGGGCGAGCGAACTGTTATGTTGCTTAAGTGACCAGATTATAGACAAAGACTGAATTTCAGCTGAAAGTCCGGTTTGACGTGTACCTCAGGGCAATGGCTTTACCGAAAAGTTGATGGTGATCAAAAAAATGCAAAGCGCAGAAGTGCTTTTCAGGTTCAGTTCAGCCGGGTGTAGTGGAATGGGGTGCAGTAGAGGGCAACTACATTGCTTATGACCAGGTCGAACCTTGAGAGGCTCGAATGGTATGAAACCATCGAAAGGATGATCGGAAGATGTCTGCCAAAGAAAATAGTTCTGCTATCAAAGATAGTGCTGGGAAGGAGTCGGAGGGCCAGTATACCTGCCCGATGCATCCGGAGGTCATATCTGATGAGCCTGGGAATTGCCCGAAATGCGGGATGCACCTTGTGCCTCTGGAAAACAATAAAGTGAGTTCTCATTCAGATCACTCTCACCATTGTTCTGGAGATCATGAAAAACCGTCAGGCGACGATCGAACATATGACCGTGTACCACCCGGGTATTCGGGGGTGGTTTACACTTGTCCCATGCACCCTCAAGTCCGACAGACAAAGCCCGGGGCATGTCCTCTGTGCGGTATGGGACTGGAGCAGGAATCGGCCACCGCGGAAGATGAGGGGCCCAACCCGGAGTTGGTGGACTTTTCTCATCGGCTCTGGGTTGCCCTGGCATTTTCAGTGCCCTTGCTGATTTTGACCATGACTCCCTATATCGGTGTCATGGCGGTTCGCGACTTCTTCGGTGAGCGTTTGTCACTCTGGATTGAACTGGTGCTTGCTACTCCTGTAATCCTATGGTCCGGCTGGCCCTTCTTTGCTCGCGGTTACATCTCGTTTCGGACAATGAACCTGAATATGTTCAGCCTGATCGGCATGGGAGTTGGGGCGGCCTATATCTTCAGCATCGTAGCGGTCCTTGTGCCAGGGATCTTCCCGGAAGGCTTCCGGGATTCTGGAGGAAACGTCGGCGTTTATTTTGAGGCGGCAGCCGTTATCGTCACGCTGGTCCTGCTGGGCCAGGTGATGGAACTGAGGGCCCGTGAGGGCACCGGTAAAGCCATACGTGCGTTGCTGGATATGGCCGCCAAAACGGCGCGCCTGATCCGGCCCGATGGAACCGAAACAGAGGTTGCTCTGGAGGATGTGAAGGTCGGTGATCACCTGCGGGTGCGGCCTGGTGACAAGGTGCCGGTGGATGGTGTTGTTGTTGAAGGCCGGTCTTCCGTTGATGAATCTATGATTTCGGGGGAGCCGGTTCCGGTAGAGAAAGTGGAGGGAGACAAAGTAACCGGGGCCACCATCAACGGTACCGGAAGCCTTGTTATGGAGGCGACCCGGGTTGGCGCGGATACTACGCTCAGTCAAATCGTCGAGATGGTTGCCAATGCCCAGCGCAGCCGCGCGCCTATCCAGAAGTTTGCCGATATGGTGGCCGGCAAGTTCGTACCAGCGGTTATTGCCGTGGCGGCCCTGTCCTTTGTGGCGTGGGCCATCTGGGGGCCGGTACCAGCTTTGTCGTATGCGCTCGTGTCTGCGGTTGCGGTGCTTATCATCGCTTGCCCTTGCGCATTGGGGTTGGCTACGCCTATGTCGATCATGACGGCTACGGGGCGCGGTGCCCAGTTAGGTGTGCTGATTAAGAACGCCGAAGCGCTGGAGCGTTTTGCCAAGGTGGATACCTTGATTGTGGATAAAACCGGTACCTTGACGGAAGGCAAGCCCAGACTAGTGGCGGTGCTGCCGGAATCGGGTCATGACGAGACCGAGGTCCTCAGGCTTGCGGCCACACTGGAGAAAGGGTCAGAGCATCCGCTCGCTGAAGCCATCGTTTCAGGCGCCGAGGCACGTAACGTGATGCTTGGAAAGGCCGATGACTTTGAAGCCGTTACAGGCAAGGGGGTCAAGGGTGTTGTGGATGGCAAGTCAGTGGCTTTGGGCAATGCCAAACTACTGGAAGAGCTGGGCTTGGACGGTGGCCATCTGATGGAGGTTGCCAATAGCAGACGCGATGAAGGCGAAACGGTCATGTTTGTGGTGCTTAACGGCGCCGTTGCAGGCCTTGTCAGCGTAGCCGACCCGGTCAAGGAAACGACACCCGCTGCGCTCAAGGCCCTCCACGCCGCTGGCTTCCGCATAATTATGGCAACTGGCGACAATGAGCGCACGGCAAAGGCGGTGGCGGGTAAACTCGGTATCGATGAGATTCGTGCCGATGTGCTGCCAGAGGACAAGGCCAGCATCATTCGCGAACTTCAGAGCCAGGGGCGCAAGGTAGCGATGGCGGGGGACGGCGTGAATGACGCACCCGCCCTGGCCCAGGCCGATGTTGGTATTGCAATGGGAACCGGCGCGGATGTCGCCATTGAGAGCGCGGGCTTTACCTTGGTTAAGGGTAACCTCGATGGCATTGTCCGCGCCAGACGGTTGTCCCAGGCGACGATGCGAAATATCAAGCAGAACCTGTTTTTTGCCTTGGTCTACAACGGTGCGGGTGTGCCGGTGGCTGCTGGTGTGCTCTACCCATTCTTTGGCATCCTGATAGGACCTATCTTTGCCGCTTTTGCAATGAGCGCGTCCTCATTGTCGGTGGTAATGAACTCCCTGCGTTTGCGTCGAGAGAAAGTCTAGCCCGAATTTCTCATGAGGGGATAAAAGAAAGCGGCTGAAAGTGTTAAAATTTCAGGACCTTACACCATCAATCAACACCAACAACCGCTATCCAAAATGGTACCTCAAAAACTGACCTTCTCGCCACTTTCCCGCCGCCAGATTGAAACCGACTTCTCCGGAGGCCATATCACCTCCGATGCCGGCTTGCTGTTACTGCGCGAAGTCGACAAACAACACCGGTTAACCCAACGGCTGGCCGAGACTCTGACCGACCAGCGGGATCCCCGGATGATTCGTCATGAGCTCAAGTCCCTGGTCCGGCAACGGGTCTACGGTGTGGCCGGTGGCTACGAAGATCTGAATGATCATGAAGCGCTTCGCTTTGATCAGGCACTACAAACCGCCACGGGGAATGCCTCGACTCTGGCCGGCAAGTCCACGCTTTGTCGAATGGAGCAGGCGATGGATCGGCAAACCATTGTCAAAGCGCATGAGTTGCTCTGGCACCACTTTATCGAGCAGCATGAGAAGCCGCCCAAGGAAATCGTGCTGGATTTTGACGGCACCGATATTCCGGTGCACGGCGACCAGCCGGGTAAGTTCTTTAACCGGTATTACGACCATCACTGCTACTTCCCGCTTTACGTCTTCTGCGGTAGGCACTTGCTGGTGAGCTATCTGCGCACCAGCAATCGAGGTGATGCCCGGCACAGCTGGGCCATTCTGGCGCTGCTGGTGCGATTTATTCGCGAGTATTGGCCACAGACCCGGATCGTGTTCCGGGGCGACTCCCACTTCAGCAAGCCCCGACTGCTGGCCTGGTGCGATCGCAACCAGGTGGATTACATCGTAGGCATGGCCCGCAACCAGCGGCTGGAGGCGCTTGCCGCCCCAGCCATGGACAAAGTCCGGACCTACTACGAGGCTCATGGCCATAAGCTCGCCAGCACCTTCCGCTTCCGCTACAAAGCCCGAAGCTGGCATAAGCCACGCTGGGTGGTTGCGCGCCTGGAATATGGCCCTCAAGGCCCGAACCCCCGGTTCGTTATCAGCTCCCGCTACGATGACGGATTCAAGCTCTACTACGAACAGTATTGCGCACGGGGTGATATGGAGAACCGGATCAAGGATCAACAACTGGATCTGTTTGCCGGTCGCACCTCCAGCACACACTGGTGGACCAACCAGTGGCGGCTGATCTTATCCGGCTTCGCCTACACCCTGTTCGAGCGTTTGCGGGTGCATCTGAAAAACACGCCCTTCGAACGTATGAGTGCCGGCACCTTGCGCTTGAAGCTGATCAAGGTTGGCGCAGTCATCATCCGCAACACCCGCCGAATACGGGTGTTGATGAGTGATAGCTATCCACACAAGAACGATCTCTCAGCACTGGTTCAGCGCTTGGTGCCCCAGTAGATAATCGGGCTCCCCCGGCCCGATACCAATGGGGGAAAGGGGGAGTTGTGCCTGAATGCCGGAAACTGGCTAAATAATCGCCAACTTCGACCATGACCACTCGGATCTGGCACTACCAGGCTTGGTCTGCGAAGGTTGTTGGAGCACTATGAGAAATCCGGGCTAGGCGCGAAACGACCATATCGATGACCTCTCACTGGTAGCCCTATCCTGTGGCTCTCAGTGCTGAGGTCGGAGTAAAAATGAGTTTGGCCAGGGAAAGCTAATGAAAATTGTGTTCTTTGAGGCAGAGAAGTGGGAGTGCGATATTTTGCAGCATGCCTGCTGCAATCATGAGGTTGTCTTCACGGACGAGGAACTCGGAATAGACAACGTTGGGTTATACAGGGACGCCGATATCATCTCACCCTTCGTTCATTCAGCCCTGGATCGTTCGGTACTTGAGTGCTTTGAGCATCTGAAATTTGTCGCTACCCGGTCGACGGGATACGACCATATCGATTTGGAGTATTGCACCAGAAATGCGATTCCAGTCAGCAATGTGCCCGTCTACGGTGACCAGACTGTTGCGGAGCATGTTTTTGCGCTGCTCCTTGCCATTAGCCACAAGATTCCAGAGGCGATCAATCGCACTCGCAAGGGGGATTTTTCGCAGAAAGGCCTGCAGGGATTCGATCTGCAAGGCAAAACCCTTGGAGTGATCGGTACCGGTGCTATCGGTAAGCGTGTTGTGGAAATCGCGCAAGGGTTTCGTCTGAACGTTCTTGCCTGCGATCCCAAGCCGGATTACGTATTCGCGGACCGATATAACGTGTCTTACGTCGATTTGGATGGTCTTCTTGAGCAGTCCGATGTTGTGACGCTGCACGTTCCTGGCAGCAAATCGGCCAAGCATCTTCTGTCGGACAGGGAGTTCGCGCGGATGAAGCGCGGGGTTGTCCTGATTAATACCGCTCGCGGCTCCGTTGTTGATACCCAGGCTTTGCTGTACGCGCTGGCGGATGGGAAAGTGTCGGCTGCCGGTCTTGATGTACTGCCGGATGAGCCCTCCATCAGGGAGGAGGCGGAATTGATCCGCTCCTTTTTTGACAAGAAACATGATCTGGAAACGCTGTTCGCCAACCATGTTCTTCAGCACATGAGAAACGTCATCGTCACCCCGCACAGTGCGTTCAATACGAAAGAGGCTGTCGAAAGAATCCTCACGACCACCGGCGAAAACATTGTTGGCTTCATTGAGGGTGCACCCCGCAATCTTGTGAACAAACACTGAGCCAGGATGATTTTTTATGCCGATGCTCTATACCTATTTGATCTGGGGTGTGTTGTTGGTGCTGCTGTCGGGATTGGTTCTTGTTGTTACCTGCAATAAGAAGATGCTGAGGATGAGCCTTGGTACCGCTCCCCTGGGGTCGTGAATTCAGATAATAACTGCAGCATTTTTCGTAATTTATACGAGCATCGCTATTGGCAGACCAGGACATAATAAAAGGCTAATCATCATGTGGAACGAAAAAGGCAATAGCCATCTCCAACAACCCATCTTGCCGTCACTATTCAGCATTGGCGCCATTGGTTTGACCCTCGCTGGCGCGCTGATCTGGCAGTCTGAGTTTGCGTATGCGCTTGATTATGTTTCCTCGTACGTGGATGGTCTGCTGCGCTGGTGGTATGTGGCACTGGTTGCGTTTCTGACGGCATTTGTTATTTGGCTAGGGCTGGGGCGTTACAAGAACGTGCGCCTTGGTAAAGACTACGAACAACCGGAATACCGGCTTTTTCCCTGGTTGGCGATGCTGTTTGCGGCCGGCACGGGTGTGGGGCTGCTGTTCTGGAGCATCGCCGAGCCAATCATGCACTTTCAGGGTAACCCTTTTACTTCGGAGGGCTTTACTCCCTCCGCTGCGTCTACTGCAATTCAATTGTCGTTTTTCCACTGGGGGCTGAACGGATGGGCTATTTTTGCGTTGGTCGCGATTGCATTCGGATACTTCAGCTATCGCCATGATCTCCCGCTCGCGCCTCGATCAGCGCTGTACCCGTTTATTGGTGAAAGAATCTTTGGCTTTTGGGGGCACGTCGTTGACGCGCTCGCTGTTTTTGCGACTGTATTTGGTCTGGCGACGACGCTGGGGCTGGGAGCCCGTCAGACTGGCACGGGGCTCAAGTGGCTTTTCTCCGTGGAGGCGTCTCTTTGGGTGGAGCTGTCGGTGGTCGCCGTGGTTACTGTAATCGCGACGATTTCGGTGGTTTCTGGGGTCAGGCGGGGCGTGAAAATATTGAGTGAGGTAAATCTTTGGCTAACGCTGATTTTACTCGCCGCCTTTATGATTATTGGCCCCTTTGATTACATGGCAGGGTTGTTGGTGCAGGAAATTGGCGGTTACCTCGATAACCTGTTAGTTATGACATTCTATGTTGGCGCCAATGAACCGGGGAACTGGCAATCGACCTGGACGGTGTTTTTCTGGGGCTGGTGGTTAGCGTGGTCACCTTTTGTCGGGCTGTTTATCGCCCGGATATCCCGCGGGCGCACCTTGAGAGAGTTTGTTTTCGGAGTTCTTCTTTTACCAACGCTGGTGACCTTCGTTTGGATCGCGGTGATGGGGGGGGCTGCGCTCCACAGCGAACTCTTTAGTGGCGGCGGGATCGTTGACGCGGTCAACAAAGACATCGCCTATGCACTCTTTGCCACCATCGAGCATCTGGGAGCTCCTGAGTCACTTAAATTTGTCATGGGTCTGGTCGCAACCCTCCTCATCGGCATCTACTTTATAACGTCTGCGGACTCGGGCGCATTGGTCGTCAATATCATTTTGTCGGGAGGAAAACTTGAGCCTCCGAAAGCGTCAAGAGCCGGTTGGGCCATTGCCAATGGGGTGCTGACAGCTGTGCTGCTGGTGGCTGGAGGGATTGCCGTCCTTCAGGATGCGGTCATACTTGCGGCTTTGCCGTTCTCACTGGTTATTGTTGCTATGACTGCCGGCCTGTTGAAGGCGCTGCATCATGAGCCCCTGGTAGCACCCAGAGAAGGTTGTAAGCAACATCGGGCTGCTGAGCCATGGACAGGAGCAGATCAAGCATGAACATCACCTGGCAGTATCTGCCCGTAGTGTGAATAGTCACACTTGGAAGACCGGTGCAAACCCGCCTC
This sequence comes from Marinobacter sp. AN1, assembly GCF_026013985.1. Lineage (NCBI taxonomy): Bacteria > Pseudomonadati > Pseudomonadota > Gammaproteobacteria > Pseudomonadales > Marinobacteraceae > Marinobacter > Marinobacter sp. AN1. The sequence goes on from NZ_CP110342.1 coordinate 665,664, forward strand.
CTGGCGTGCGAAAGTTGGTTGTCTGGCCCTGATATATCCTCGCGGCAACCAGCAGACTTTTGCCGGCGTAGGTATACAGGCGAATGTCGACCTTTCTGGTGGTCACCGCATCGTCAATTCGTAGAGTTCGTTCTCCAGCGGGGACGAGATCTTGTGCGATATAGCCGCCATCCAGAATGTTTTCGAAAACACGCCGGGTCATCTTGTCGCCCCGGTAGACACCCTTGCTGCCGTGACCTGCAACCGGCTTAAAAAACAATTGGCGCCGAGCGCTCCACAACGCCGCAGCATCTTCACTCGAAACCAGCCGGGTCTTCGGCACGGCGTCTTCCAGGCAGCCCGCATCCGCTAAGCTCAGTCCCCAGTCGAGTAGAGTCTGCGGGGCTGACAACAAGGTCAGGTTTCGCTTATCGGCCAGAATGGCATGAGCTCGGGGGTTGGGAGTTACAACCACGGCGCCGTCCAGATACGCACGTCTTAATGCCGCATGAGCCGTGGCGTCCAGTGAAAAGTCCACCAGCCTGTTGTAAACCATACAAATGGGCTTACCACGGGCTGTCAGTCGCCCATCGGCATACACAAGCTCTGAGGGATCGAGTATCAACGCCTCAATTCCTTTGGTCTGGAAAAGTTGTTGGGCCAACTGGAATTCGGGAAACATAAACTGGGTCTTCGGGGCATCATCAACTATCGCCAGGCAGTTGGGTACCGAAGTGGCATGCTGTCTTTGCCACTCCTGTTTGAACATCGTCAACACTGCATCCTCGAATCCGTCGAGCTCGCTACGGGTTACTGCGGTCTGTTGAGATGGGTTACAGCAGCGATGCTGGGCTCTCGCCAGCACAACGTTCAGGAAGGCACCTCCGGCATTGGTGTTGATCTCTATCAGCCGGGGGCCGTCGGGACCCAGGTGAAAGTCGTAACCCATGAATGCCCCAATGGGGCCCGGATTGAACTGTGCGATTTTTGGTGCCCAGGACAGAACTCGTTCACGAAACGACGGAAGTTCGGTGGCCGATTCGATCGCTTGGACGATCCTTTCCATCGCAGCTATGTCGGATCTGGGAACAAAAATCGGTGTGTTTGAAAAAAGCTGGTCGAACTCGGCGAACTCTGACGGTCCACTTCCAGCATCGATAAGAATGCTTCTGAGGCTCTTGTTGAGCGCTTTACGGTCGAGAGTGATGCAGTAGCAATGGCGATTGAGCTTGTAGGCTCGACTGTCGGCTAATCGTTGGTTTTTGTGGATAGGTTCGGGCATCAGGAGTCCGTTGGTCGAGAGTTTCACTGATTGTAATCGCATACTTGAAATTCAAAAAAACCTATCTCCCATGTGTGATCTACGTCAAATAGATTCATACTTCAGATCTGTTTTCAGGTCTGTTTCAGTTCCGCGTGTTGAACTATCGCTAGGTAAGTTGGCTCTCTCTACCCATCTTAGACTCTCCCGATAGGTAGCAGACTGGTACTACACGATGATTCAGGCGGCAGAACTATGAAATATAGATCAAAAAAAAGGTTCTTCGCAGATAACCGTGAAAAAGTAGGAGACGGCGGTAAAACCGGTTAGTTTTGAGTTCGCCAAAACAACAAAGCCAATCGACTCACCGCCGTCACTATGCATGCTAATCCTCTTGCCCTGTTCTGGGAAGGATTCACGATTGACTCCTATGCCCAGATTGCTCCTCAGTCCCTGCTGATCCGACTGCATCCTGCGGATGATTACCAACCATGTTGCAGTGGTTGCCATCAGCACTGCCTTGCCATCCATGACACGACTATTCGCCGGGTGAGGGAGCGTGACCTGTTCCAGTACCGCGTCTGGCTGGAGGTTCCTGTGCGGCGTGTTCGCTGTGCGACCTGTGGCCCCAAGTTGGAAGAGATTCGATGGCTGGCCGGTCGACAGCGCCTGACAGCCGGCATGGTCAACTGGGTCGAATCCCTGGTCCGCTTGATGCCGGTGCAGCATGTGGCTCAACTGTTGGGGTTGCATTGGCATACGGTCAAAGCCATTGATCAACATCGGCTTGCCCGTGAGGTTATCGAACCAGACCGCAGCCAGATACATCGCCTGATCATGGACGAATTTGCCCTGTTCAAGGGCCACCGTTACGCCACCGTTGTGATCAATGCCGACACTCAGCAGGTTCTATGGGTTGGTGAAGGTAATAGCCGACAGGCTATACGGCCCTTCTTTGAATGGCTGGGGCCGGAAGCTTGCGCCCAGGTCGAAGCGGTCGCCATGGACATGAACACGGCTATGGACCTGGAAGTCCAGCACCACTGCGTACAGGCCCGTGTTGTTTACGACCTGTTCCATGTCGTGGCCAAGTTCGGTCGGGAAGTGATCGACCGTGTCAGGGTTGATCAGGCGAACCAGCTACGTCATGACAGACCGGCGCGCAAGGTGGTTAAACGAAGTCGCTGGTTGCTGTTGAGGAACCGAGGCAACCTCAAGGCCGAACAGGCTGTGAAGCTGGAAGAGTTGCTGCAAGCCAACCAGCCCTTGATGACCGTTTACCTGCTGAAAGACCAACTCAAAGAACTGTGGTATGCCCCGTCTGAAGCCGAGGCCAGACGGCGCTGGAACGAATGGTTGGAGTTGGCCATGAGCAGTGGGCTGGCGCCCGTGCAGCAGTTTGCTCGGCGCCTTAAAGGCTACGTAGAGGGGATCGTTGCCAGTGCGACCTACCGCCTGAACACCAGCGTCCTGGAAGGCATGAACAACAAGATCAAGGTGATCAAGAGGATGGCGTATGGCTACCGGGATAACGGCTACTTCTTCTTAAAGATAAAAGCAGCGTTTCCCGGTAAAGCGCGATGAACCAAAAAAAGGGTGGTTTACCGGATTCGCGATCATCGCTTTGATAGGTTTATCGACTATTGCAATTGCAGATGGCCGTCGAGCGTTTGTACCCATGGGGACAGCTGATTCTGTTGGCATTATTGATCTGAGAAGTCGTCAGGTAATGCCGTCGATTATGGGGACAATCAACACCCATGGCTCGGCCCTGACTCCGGATGGTCACTATCTGGTTGCTGGCAGTCTGACCGCGCACGACAGCGAAGAGCCGATCAGTCGCCCGGAGGGCGTGACGGAGGACGAGCACGCGGCCCACCACGGTGGTGAAGCTACCGCGGCTCCGGAAGACGCCAATACCGGCCGGATCTACGTTGTGGATACCGCCAAGAGCGCGATTACTCGCACTGTAGAGGTGCCAGGGCCCGTGCACCATGTGCTGGTGACCCCTGACGGTCGATTCGCTGTCTCCACTCATCCTATGGGCGGTGGGATCAGTGTGGTTGACCTGGAGTCCGGACAGCTCGTTGAAACCCTGGCCACGGGCCCGGCGCCAAACTACGTAGTGGCGACCGATGACGGTCAGTCTTTACTGGTCAGCAATACTGGTAACGGGACCGTCAGCGAAGTGGATACTCGGCACTGGTTCGTCAAGCGTAATCTTCGCGTCGGCGGTGGGCCTGAGCACATGGTGCTTTCCCCTGACAACGAGAGGGTGTATGTGAATGACGGGGCCTCGGGGGAAGTCGCTGTCCTTGGGCTTTCCAGAGGTGAGGTGCTGGCAAGATACGATGTTGGGCCGCAACCCCACGGCGTGGGACTAAGCACAGATGGCCAGATACTTTATGCGACCAGCGAGGGCGGCAACCAAGTTGTCCGTATCGAGCTGGCCAGCGGAACCCGCGACAGCATGCCTCTGGCGCCGGCCCCTTACCACCTGGCGGTCTCTCCCGTCGATGGCAGCCTATTAATCACCAGTCGGGCCGAAGCCAGGCTCTGGGTGCTTGATCCGGGCTCTCTGGAAATTATCGATGACGTTTCTTTGGACGGGATAGGTCACCAAATATCGCTTGAGGCTTACTAGCCAGTAAGCCCCACTGATAAGCTTTTCCCAAAGGGATTCTATATGGATAAGCGTTTTAAGATTACGTTGGCAATTTTTGCGGTTATCGCTTTGGTTTTACTCTGGGGCGAACATAAGGTTCACCTTCTGGGTGCTCTGCCGTGGTTAATCCTTCTTGCATGCCCGTTTATTCATATGTTTATGCACGGAGGGCATGGGAGTCACGGTGGCCACAACCACCACGATCAACCAGAAGGCAAAAACGGAGGCCAACGCGATGACTGATGCTTCGTCCGACTACGGCCTTTGGGGGCTGGTGGTTCTTAACTCGGTGATCTTTATTTTCTTCGCTTTCAGTTTTTTTAAGCCACAGACCCAACGAGACTGGCGATCCTTCGGCGCGTTCAGCGCGTTTCTCGTGGCATTATTCACTGAGATGTATGGGTTCCCGTTGACACTCTATTTTCTATCCGGTTGGCTTCAGACTCAATACCCCGATGTAAATTGGCTTGCCCACGATAGCGGGCACCTGCTTGAAATGCTTTTTGGTTGGCAGGGTTCTCCCCATTTCGGCCCCTTCCACTTGTTGAGTACGGTGTTTATTGGTGGAGGTTTTTACTTGATTGCCGCCGGGTGGCGAACCTTGTACGCGGCGCAAAAAGAGCGAAAGCTGGCTACGACAGGTCTCTATTCGTATGTTCGGCATCCACAGTATGTCGGCTTTGTCTTGATAATGTTTGGCTTCCTGCTGCAGTGGCCGACTCTGTTAACCCTGGCGATGTTCCCGGTTTTGCTCTGGATGTATTCACGGTTATCGATCAGTGAGGAACGGGAAGCCGAAGAAACGTTCGGGGAAGCCTGGAGACACTATGCAGACAACACTCCCAGGTTTTTGCCGCGATTGCGCGGATTGGGGCGGCAAGCTTGAACAAAAGCTCTACTCATTTGATGGGTAGATAAAGGAGCCGTTGGTGAACCAATCACTTTCGATACGTGCAGTCGCTGGGATGGTTCTTGTCGCCTTTCTTTGGGCGATCTGCTTTCCTTTTATTGTGGTGGGGTTGCCGGACGCGCCACCTTTGCTTTTTGCCGCTTTACGCGCATTGCTGGCAGGGCTCTGTCTGATTCTGCTGGCTTTTACAAAAGGTGGTCGGCCCAGTTATTCACTTCGCCAGCTCCTGATACTGGCCGCAATTGGCTTCAGTTACACGGGCATGGGGCTTGGAGGGATGTTTTTAGGAGCTGGCAAACTGGGGCCAGGACTTGCAACCGTTCTGGCTAATGCGCAACCGCTGTTTGCGGCGGTTCTTTCATTTTTTATCGTCCGAGAGGTTGTGACCGGGCGTGTGTTTGTAGGCCTTTTGATCGGTTTTATTGGTGTTGTGGTGCTAGCGATGCCAGAGATGGAATTTGGTAACGCCAGATTTTCAGGGGCCGTCTATGTTCTTGGTGGTGCCATTGGAACCGCCATTGGAAACGTGCTGCTTAAATACCAGGCCGGCAGTGATGATATCTATTGGTCGATGGGCATTCAGCTTGTCATAGGTTCAGTGTTTCTGGGAATAGCATCCGTGAGCTTGGGCGAGGGCTTCGAGATTGATTGGACTTGGTCATTTACGACGGCCATGTTCGTTCTGGCCATTCCGGCAACGGCAATGATGGTTGTGCTCTGGTATGCCTTGCTCGCCAGCGCGCCCTTGAACAGCCTCAATTCGTTTACCTTTTTAACGCCTGTTTTCGGTCTCGCTATCGGAATGCTTTTGTTCGGCGAAACTTTCACATCACTGGAGATGATCGGGATAGGAATCACAATTGTCGGCTTGGTGATCGTTGTCAAAGCGCCTCGGAAAACAACAAGCGGTTCCGCTGTCGGGGAACAGGCAAAGGTGATCCGTAGCTCATAGTAGAAATTCGACGAGGACCCTGAGCAGTACCTCGATTGGGAAAAGAAACAGCAAGAGCCGGTAGCGCCGGGCACTATGTATACCTGTCCCATGCACCCCGAGATTCGGCAGCAAGGGCCAGGGGACTGCCCAATCTGCGGCATGGCCCTAGAGCCCGAGCAGGTAAGCCTGGACGACGGGCCTTCGGAAGAACTCAAAGACATGACCCGCCGATTCTGGATCGGCCTGGTGCTGGCCCTGCCTGTACTGGTACTGGAGATGGGTGGGCACCTCACCGGACTCGATCACATTATAGCCCCGCAGATGTCCAACTGGATTCAACTGGTGCTGGCAACGCCTGTGGTGCTCTGGTGCGGTTGGCCCTTCTTCGTCCGGGGTTGGAAATCCGTGGTTAGCCGTAACCTGAACATGTTCACGCTGATAGCCATTGGTACCGGCGTGGCCCTGATCTACAGCCTGGTCGCCACACTTGCGCCCCAGGTATTCCCGGGCGCTTTCCGGCAGGCCGACGGCTCAGTGGCAGTGTACTTTGAGGCGGCAGCGGTCATTGTGGTGCTGGTGCTGCTTGGACAGGTGCTGGAATTGCGCGCCCGGGAGAAAACCTCCGGGGCCATCAAGGCTCTGTTAGATCTGGCGCCGGCAACGGCCAGGAAACTGGACGATGATGGCGGTGAGTCCGATGTATCGCTGGATCAGGTCAAGGTCGGTGACCGCTTGCGGGTACGTCCGGGAGACAAGGTGCCGTTGGACGACGAGGTGCTTGAAGGCAGCTCCAACGTGGATGAATCCATGGTGACCGGTGAGCCTTTGGCAGTCAGCAAAAAATCCGGCGACCAGGTGATCGGCGGCAGTATCAACCAGCAGGGCAGCTTTATCATGCGGGCCGACAAGGTTGGCCGTGACACCATGCTGTCCCAGATTGTGCAGATGGTGGCGAGCGCCCAGCGCAGCCGCGCGCCCATTCAGGGCCTGGCCGACAAGGTGGCGGGTTATTTTGTGCCTGCGGTGATCGTGATCGCCATTATCGCCTTTATAGCCTGGTCATTCTTCGGGCCCACGCCGCCTATGGCGTTCGGGCTGATTGCTGCGGTGAGCGTGCTGATTATTGCTTGCCCCTGTGCTTTGGGGCTGGCAACGCCCATGTCGATTATGGTCGGCGTTGGGCGGGGTGCTCAGAGCGGTGTGCTGATCCGCGATGCCGAAGCACTTGAGCGTATGGAGAAAGTGGACACCGTGGTGGTGGATAAGACGGGCACACTGACTGAAGGCAAACCTCAGGTGACCAAACTGGTGCCAGCTGCCGGGGGCAGCGAGGATGAGCTCATGCGATTCGCCGGCGGCCTGGAAAAGGGCAGTGAGCATCCGCTGGCCCACGCCATTCTCGATAAAGCAAAGACCATGGGCTTGAAACTACCGGACGCGGAAGATTTTGATTCACCCAATGGGAAGGGCGTCACCGGTAGGATTGATGGACGACGGGTATTGCTCGGAAACCGGCTGTTGATGGAAGCGGAAAATGTGGACACCGCGGACTTTGAAAGCGAAGCCGACCAGCTCCGCCAGGATAGGGCGACTGTTATTTTCGCGGCCGTAGACGGCAAAGTGGCCGGTTTGCTTGCCATCGCCGATCCGGTGAAAGAAACCACTGAAGCGGCTATTTCCGCACTGCATAAAGACGGCATCCGAGTCGTCATGCTCACCGGCGACAACCGGACGTCGGCCGAGGCGGTTGCCCGTAAATTGCACATCGATGAAGTGGAAGCGGAAGTGCTTCCGGAGGATAAGGGCAAGATCGTTCAGCGCCTGAAAGATGATGGCCGTGTTGTGGTGATGGCTGGTGACGGGGTGAACGACGCTCCGGCTCTGGCAACCGCCGATGTAGGCGTAGCCATGGGCACGGGCACTGATGTGGCCATCGAAAGCGCCGGCATTACCCTGTTGCGCGGCGATCTCATGGGCATTGTGGAAGCACGTCGATTGTCGCTGGCAACCATGCGCAATATCCGGCAGAACTTGTTTTTTGCCTTTGTCTATAACTCGGCGGGTGTGCCGATAGCGGCCGGCGTTCTATACCCGTTTTTCGGCATCCTGCTGTCACCGATTTTTGCGGCGGCGGCTATGTCGCTGTCTTCGGTCAGCGTGAATGCGCTGCGCCTGCGAGTGATTAAGCTTGGCGCTAAGTAATAAACGTTGGATTTGTTGGAGACGATTATGCGGTACACGATTGATCGAATCATAGAAGACGCTGATTTTGACGAGGTTGACAAAAGAACGCGTCAGTCCCTCACAGATCACGGTTTCGGGGTGCTGACAGAAATTGATGTCAAAGCCACGATGAAGGAGAAGCTTGACAAGGAAATGCCCGCGTACCGGATCCTTGGAGCGTGTAATCCTGCTATGGCGTGGGAAGCCATTGGTGTAGAGCCCCGGGTAGGGGCCATGTTGCCGTGCAATGTCATTCTGCGGGAAACGTCTGAAGGTATCGAAGTCAGCGCGATAGATCCCGTAGCTTCAATGACGGCGATTGAAAACAGCGAACTGAAACAGGTTGCCGGTAAGGTCAGGGAGGCACTGTCCGAGGTTATAGCAGGTATCTGAGGCGGCGCCATCGGTTGTTTGAGATCGTGATCAGTTGACCTCGATCAAGTTACACAGGGTGTATCCAGACCGTTCAGCTTGAATTCAGCTCACCGTGATTAACTCCAAGAAGAAGTGTTTTGGCAGGTCGCCAGACCCCAAAGCCAAGACTTTCAATTATTGGAGCGATGGGTATGGAATTTAATCGTCGGTACTGGATCACTTTATCTGTCTTCGGTGTGATCGCCCTGGTGCTCCTTTGGGGCGAGCATAAAGTTCATATACTCGGGGCCTTACCCTGGTTGATTCTCCTGATTTGCCCGTTGATGCATATTTTTATGCATGGCGGTCATGGCACGCATCAACACGCCCAACAAAAGGACGACGACCGTGAGTAGCGAGGCGACGGATTATGGGCTTTGGAGCCTCGTTATTCTGAACTCTGCTGTCTTTATCTTTTTTGCATTCAGCTTTTTTAAACCCCAAACGAAGCGGGACTGGCGCTCGTTCGGGGCGTTCAGTGCTTTTCTCGTCGCGCTGTTCACGGAAATGTACGGGTTCCCGTTGACACTCTATTTCCTGGCGGGCTGGTTGCAGACTCGCTATCCGGATGTGGACTGGTTTTCCCACAACAGCGGGCATTTGCTGGAAATGCTGTTCGGGTGGCAGGGCTCTCCACATTTCGGGCCGTTTCATTTGCTGAGCACGGCTTTCATTGTCGGGGGATTCTATCTGATTGCGGCTGGCTGGCGAACTCTCTATGCCGCCCAGAAAGAGGGCAAACTGGCAACGACAGGGCTATACGCCTGGGTTCGTCATCCCCAGTACGTTGGCTTTGTGTCGATCATGTTTGGGTTTCTTCTCCAATGGCTGACACTGCTCACGTTGGCGATGTTCCCGGTGCTTCTCTGGATGTATTCCCGGTTGTCCGTTCATGAGGAGCAGGAGGTCGAAAAGGTCTTCGGAGACACGTGGCGACAGTATGCCGCTAACACACCGCGCTTTATCCCGAACCTTCGGGATCTGAAACAGCGACTTTAATAGATCACTGAGCCAGAAGAGGGTATCAATATGGACATCAGAACGTTCGGTGAATTGATTGACTGGACCCGGGACCTGCACCAGAACCTGGCAAGTTGTCTGGGGCATTGTGCGACGGCTAATGAAGAAGAGAGAACAAAGGCGCTATTGGAGTATCTCTCGGCTCACGAAGCGGAGCTGGCCCGGATTGTTGATGAGTTTGAACGCCAAAGTGCCCGCAATACGCTTGAGACCCGGGTCTACGATTACCTTAAACACAATCCGATAGAAACCCACCGCACCTGTGACCAGCCCTATGCCAAACTGGATTTTCAGGGGATCTACCGTGAGGTTATGGATTTTCATGGGCAAGTGATGGATCTGTACCAAACCCTCTGGGAGAAAGCGGAAATCCCAGAGGCCCGGGAGTTGCTGGCAGCACTCCTGGAGATGGAGAAGAACGAATCTATGCGTCTGGCCCGTCAGATAGGTCGAATGGACGACCTTTAATGCGTGAAACGCAAGTCGATTGTCGTCATTTCGAAAACGACAGGTTGTTGAAAGCTGGTTCAAGTAAAAACCACAGCAATCATCAACTCTTTGTTTCGTTTCCTGAGAATTTCAGGTCAGTTTCAGCTCTGCGTGATCTAATATAGTTACATAGGATGACACCTTCTTGAGGATTATAAAAAATAATTTATTAGCAAAATTTATTTTATCGAGTGCGAATTAAAAAAAAAGCCACAGAGGTGTCTGTGGCAAAGTTAACTCAAAAAGACAATGGCCGGGCTTGATGAACATCAATAAAGCCACTGACAGATGCATTAAATCATTCGAAACTGAATTCAGCCTGAATTACCCATCCGAATTTATGGAGACGCGACATGAATAAATTATTTGTAATCATAATCCTTGCTTTCACAGTCTCAATGACCGCTAATGCGGGGGGGCTGGCCGACAGGTTCAATGAAGCTCGCAGTTTCCCTGCTCAAGCACAAAGCCCTGAAGGTCGAACAACGGAGCTGAAAATGGAACATAAAAAAATGCATGAAATGCACGATGAGATCCATGTCAGACATGAGAATTTTCAGGCTCTCTTCCATTCCGTGTGGAATCGGTCGCCAGCTAACGCCTTTTTGAGCCATACTCCCTGATATCTTCTGACCTCCAGCGAACATCTCTATGAATCCGGAACTCTTGTTCACACAAGCCTTGGGTCTGACGTCACCATGGGCTGTCGATGACATCGATTTTGACCCAAAGGCCCAGCGTATCGATTTCCGGGTCTCCTGTGAGGCGAAGCAATTACCGTGTCCTGGTTGTGGGCGATCTGATCAGCCTATTCACGACCGGAAACCGCGAACCTGGCGGCATTTGGACTTCTTCCAGTTTGCCGCCTATGTCCATGCCGAGGTGCCCCGGGTGCGCTGCGGCGGCTGCAAGAAGACCACTCAGGTGGAAGTACCCTGGGCTCGCCCGGGCAGCCGTTTCACCCTGCTATTCGAAGCCTTTGCGCTCACGTTGGCCAAGGCCATGCCGGTATCGACCACGGCAAGGCAGCTGAGGACTGATGACAGGGCCCTTTGGCGGGTACTGGACCACCATGTCACCCAGGCACAAGCTCGTGAAGACTACAGCACCGTGACCACCATCGGGGTCGATGAGACCGCCTGTCGGCGTGGCCATCACTACATCACGCTGGTGCATGACCTGGCCGAGCGCCGACTCATCTTTGCAACGCCCGGTCGTGACGCCCAGACTCTGAAAGGATTCTCTGAGGATCTTGCAAGCCATCAGGGCAAGGCTGATCAGATCCGGCACGCCAGCATCGATATGTCTAAAGCCTACATCAGCGGCCTGGGGCAGCACCTGCCCAACGCCGAAATCACCTTTGACCGGTTCCATATCATTCAGCTGGCAAATCAGGCTGTGGATGCCGTGCGCAAGTCTGAAGTACGCCACGACGCCCGCCTGAAGCGAACCAAATGGGCCTGGCTCACGGACATGGCCCGCTGGAGCAAAAAGCAGGATGAGGCCGTCTACGACCTGACCCGCTCCAACCTGAAGACCGCTCGTGCCTGGCGCATCAAAGAGGCCTTGCGTGACATCTTCCAGGCCAAGCCTGGTCGTGAACAAGCGGAAGGGTTACTGAAGCGATGGCACTCCTGGGCCAGACGCTGTCGGTTGGAACCGATGAAACAACTAGCTGCCACCATCAAGCGACACTGGGCCGGAGTCCTACAGGGCTTTGAAAGCGGCTTGAGCAATGGTTATGTCGAAGCCATGAACAGCCTGATCCAGGCGGCCAAGGCCCGTGCGCGCGGCTACGGCACGGCGAGCCACTTCATTGCCATCTGCTTTCTGATTGCCGGCAAGCTCAAGCATCTGCCAGCAAACCCGTTCCAGACGCCATTACAGAGAATGGTTGCAAGCTAATGTTCCACACAAAACGGAAGAGAGCCAATTTTCATGCCAAAATGCATGTACCTACTAAAAACGCGAAAAATCGTTCCCATCACGAAAGATAACCAATATAAATATTTTTAAGTAAATTATGTTTGGCGTCAGTCGAGCTATGATGATTGACGCCAACTTCTCGGGAAAAAGGCATCCACGCGAAGCTAATGTAATAATTGAAAACCTTTCGCAGGTATAGAGTCGATATATTTTGGGATGATAAACCTAAAATCCCACATCGATACTTAGCGTAGCGGACTAGTAACCACGCCAGGAAGAGGTTGAATGCTTTCATACCCAAACATTAATCCCGTGGCAATTTCTCTGGGGCCATTGCAAGTTCATTGGTACGGCCTGATGTATCTTGTTGGTTTTCTGGCAGCTTGGTGGCTTGGGCGCCGAAGGGCTCACCGCTTGGGGTTGAGTTTCGACGCCATCGAAACGCTGGTTTTCTACTGTGCAGTTGGCGTAATACTTGGCGGGCGGTTCGGTTACGTGCTGTTCTATGATTTCGACAAGTTGTTGGCCAACCCACTCTGGCTGTTCAGAATCTGGGAGGGCGGCATGAGTTTTCATGGTGGTTTTGCCGGGGTGCTGGTTGCCGTTGTTGTCTTTGCGCGCAAGTACAGCCTGGGTTTTCTTCGGCTTACCGACTTCATCGCGCCGCTGGTTCCGATCGGTCTCGGTGCCGGGCGCCTGGGTAATTTCATAAACCACGAACTGCCGGGCAGAGTCAGCGAGGTGCCGTGGGCCATGGCCTTTCCTCATATGGGGCCAGAACCCCGGCACCCGTCTTCTTTGTATCAGTTCGCGCTGGAAGGTGTCGTTTTGTTTGTGGTGCTGTGGTGGTTTACCAGTAACCCCCGGCGAAATGGCGCTGCGTCCGGTTTATTTCTGTTGCTCTACGGCGCGTTCCGTTTCTCCGTTGAGTTTGTCCGCCTTCCGGACCCGCAGCTGGGATTTGTGGCCTTTGGTTGGATGACCATGGGGCAGCTGCTGACATTACCAATGATCATAGTGGGCATCGGCTTGATTGGCTGGTCCAGGCGTCAGCCTGTTGTTTGTACAGCGATGGCGGAAAGCTGAAGGAAACCTGTAGGCAGGTTATTGTTTCTTTTTGAGCCATCCTCTGTACATCCAGCGCGTGGAATAAAACGAAACCAGGGGAATCAATACCCACTGTAATATCGGAGTAACCCCGGTGCCAAGCAGTGGCAATACAGGCATTGATTCGCTGTATTGCCAGCGTTCGCCGGCACCGGTAGCCCAGGCTTCAAACAGCACGGTGACCAACAACCCCGCAGCCAGAAAACTCCCCAGGGCGAGGCTCCGCCAGGGCCCTTGTATCCAGAACAGATTTCGTACCGCCAATGCTGCAACCCCATAGGCAAAAAACGCGATATTGGCATCGCCGACGGCGGCCCGAGTGCATAACCAGATGACAGCACCGTGAGGCGCTTCCGTCATGCCTTCAAAAAAGGGTACCTGGATCATCTCCCAGAAGAAGTGCAAAAAGAAACTGACGGACCAGAACATCAGGACCAGAATCCAGCCAGGGCACAGTGCCTTCGCGCGAGTCATCATATCTCCATTCAGCCTAGCTCTCCGAGCATGGGAAATGCCGATAACATCCAGGACGCAAAGCGTGTCATCTGACCGGTAATCACCATCACGCCCATGATAACCAGCACCACACCCGCGAGCACCCGCAGGTGACGGCTCCAGCGGCTCAACCAGCGCACGCGCTTACGGAAATGCTCGATCGACAGGGCGGTGACCAGAAATGGCACAGCCAGCCCCAGTGAATAGACCGCCAGGTACAACATGCCGGCTTCGGCATTGGCGTGAGTAGAACTGAGCGCCAGTATGGCCCCCAGGATTGGTCCTATGCAGGGTGTCCAGCCGATGGCAAACGCCACACCCAGCAGGAAGGATGCCGTCGGGCGCCCCCCTTCCAGGGCCTGCCCAAGGCGCCAGTCCCGTTGCAGGGCCGGCATACTCCACCAGCCCATCATGAACAGTCCCATCAGCACAATGAGCACGCCGGCAACCAGGTTGGCCTGCTGCCGGTAGCCCATGAGCCACTGACCCACCAGACTCGCACTCGCGCCGAGGGCCACGAACACCAGACTGAAACCCAACACAAAGCAAAGGCTCAGCCAGAACGCCTTCAGGCGATTGACGCTGTCGTTGACCGCCCCGCCAGTTACCACAGACAGGTAACCAGGAACCAGGGGCAGCGTACACGGGGAAAAGAAGGACACCAGGCCGCCCATAAAGGCGGCCATGATGCCCCAGGTTGCAAGATCAGGCATTTAGACCCCCAAGTTAGGTGATTCCGTCAAATTGCCCAAAAATCGAATTTGATGCCTTCCCTGGACGTGCCGTTATCGATGATGGCACGCGCCCACCATAGCATCTTGCCAGTACCGCACTCCGGCAGGGTAATGGTTCCCTGGTAAACACCCTGGGCGTTTGGAACCAGTTGGGTGCGGACCACGCCCATGTACATCTCAAGCCCTTCAAAATCCACGATCAGGGAGTCGCCCGCCATGTTGTCGAGGCGCACACGAATGGGGATTTCTGTCATCGATTCGATGACCTCGTCACGCAGATCCACGGTGATGGTTTGATTGCCCTTTTGCCCGATGCACTGAGCGTCAAAAGGCGCGCATCCTTCGGTGGGATAATAAGTGATGCCGGTATCCAGATCTGGCTTCAAGTACTGCGGCAACACAAAAATTGCCGCAACTACCGCACCGAAACCGGCGATACCGAATAACACTGACCACTTCTTGAAGTGCTGTTTCAATGACATCCTTGAGTTACCCGAGATCTGACGTGAGTGCTGTCTGTCATCCTTGAGGAATCAGGAAGGGCTTTCAGCCTGATTAGAGTCCTGACTCTCGTCCTGTTGGTAGCGACGCTGGTCCTCCGTCCATAGAGTTTTCAGATACTCGATCACCGATCGAATTTCCTGGTCGGTGAGAATGTCCTTGAACGCCGGCATGGTCAGCCGGTCCGTTTTGTTGAAGGGGTGCCGCCACCCCTCTGCGATCATCCTAACTAACATGGAGTCGCTGTGACGCCAGGTGTGGCCTGTCTCATCGTGAGGTGGTGGCGGCATTTCGCCTTTCTCATCCGGCTTGTTCCAGTCGGCAGTGCCCTCGCCCTGCCGTCCGTGGCAGGCGGCGCAGTACTGCTCATAAATCTGACGGCCCTCGGCCACTTCGGCCGGCACGCTGTCACTGTTCGTTGGTGCGCCCCCCGCCATCACAATGGCGGGGGCAACGAGCAAGACCAGCGGGAATGACCATTTATTCATAAAGAGGCACCCATTCGCCAGAGGCGTCCCGCGTCAGCAGATCACCGTTTTCGGTACCTACCACGAGACCTTCCGTAGGTGAGAATGTCAGCGCGGTCACCGCCTGGGTTGATTCAAGGTTGGCCCAGGTTTCGCCGCCGTCGGAACTATGGTGAAGTCGACCCTCGGTCACGGCATAGACGTTTTCCGGGGCCGACGGATCGTAATCAATGGCGGCAACAGTGCCCCGCAACTCGCCGGCATCGCCCCAGAAGCAGAAACAGTCCATGGAACGTGAAACACCGCGGGTGGTACCAGCGAAAAGCCAGCCACTCTCCATGCTGCCCGGCATATCCGAGTGCAGGAACGCCTGCACCGGCTCTCGGGGGCCACTGTCAACTTTTACCCAGCCCTCACCGCCGTCCCTGGAACGGAACATGCCATCGTCACCGAGATAGGCGTAGAGCGTATCCGGTTGTGTGGCGTGTGCCGCGATCGCTGTGATCCCGAGATCGGGCAGGGTGTCGTTCAGGGGCTGCCAGCTCTCGTTGGCATTGTCGTAGCGCCAGATGCCAAGGCCAGGCCCTGCCAGGTACAGGCTTGAGTCTGCACCCTTGGCCAGAGTGTTAGGCTGACTGCCAGAATCAGACGGTGGTAGCGGCATCTCGACGGCAGTCTGCCCTTCAAGGGCAAACAGACCACTGCCGCGAAGCACCACCAGAGCTCCCGAGGCGTTGGTGGTCAACGCCTTCACTGATTGGCCATCACTCGCAGGCTGGGCTTGAACCAGGGCGGGCATGAAGACCGCCAACGCCAACAGGAAAAGGCCGGAGGCGCCAGAACTCAGATGGTAAAAAATGGCTTTCATAGGACGGACCTCAGTAATCCTTGTGCTCACGGAAAACCCGTTGCTGGCCATTGGCGTTGAAGGCGATGACTTGGTAGTCGTCCTTTCGGCCTGTTTCCATGCCGGGGGTACCATGGGGCATGCCAGGCACTGATAGACCAATCGTGTTGAACTGCGGGTCCTCAAGGTAGGCGACGATGTCATTGGCCGGCACATGTCCCTCAATCACCAAGTCACCAATTAACGCGGTGTGGCAGGACGCCATGTCGCGCGGCACATCGTGCTGCTGCTTGATGGCATTAAGGTCGTCGGTTTCTACAATCGTGGTCTCAAAGCCATTGGCTTCGAGGTGTTCAGCCCAGGACTGGCAACAGCCACAATTGGGGCTCTTGTAGACCGTGATGGCCGTTCCGGCACTGCTGTTGGAGGTTTGGGCAGTCGCTGGCTGCGACGACTCATTGGCTTGGATCGCCAGCGTGGTTGCGCCAGCAGCAAGAACGATGCCGGACAGGCCGACCGACAGGGCAAGTTTTTTCATGTTCATGGTAGTCCTCAGTATCAATAGGCAAAGGGTAGTAGATTGCAATGAAGTGCCCGGGGCACTTTGGTTTTCCCCGGGCATTTGATGTCAGTTCAGACTGTTTGCCGAAAATGTCAGTTGGCGTCTTCCTTGTCGCCGTCCATCGGCTGATCACCATGGCTCTGCATCATGCTCATGCAGGCTTCGGTCATGGCCTTCCGGTCTTCGGGATCCATTTCGGACATCATGTTCATCATCTGCATCATGCCGCCCATTCCGTGCATGCCTTCTGAGGACATCATTCCCTGGTCTTCGCTTTCATGGGCAAAAGCTGACAGGGTAGCAGCGCTGCCTGCCAGGACTGCCGCTAGAACCGTGACTTTGATGGTTGAATTACGCATAGGATTCACTCCGGTTAAAAGCCCGTGATTATTGGATTCAAGGCACGGGACTTCGATTCAAGAATTAACGTTAATGGGCGTGCCGCGATGGGCAAAACCCGGGTTAAAACTCAGGAGTGCTGTTCTGGAGGGGGTGTGATAGAGGCCAGGAACGGATCCTGGTAAAGGGTTGCTCGCGCGGTCAATACCGGGTGGGAGCCGGTATCGGTAAAATCGATGGAGTTCCCCGGTAAGAGGGCAAAACTCACGCTAACACTGCATTTGATCAGCCCACTGGTACTCGGGCAGGCCATGTCAGGGGCTGAGACACAATCAGTTCCAGTCTCTGTTGAGGCGTTGGCGCTATCAGACTGGGCCATCATCATGGACATGGACCCGCAATCCAGCATTGAAGCTTTCGCCTGGCTGTCCGCCACTTTTGACATAGCCAACACCGGCCCGCTGATCACCAGAAGTAGTGATAGCAAAACGGAGATGATTGGGCGGTTCTTTGCGGACATCCTGATTTCAAGCACCAAGCTGTGGGGATACGGGGTGTGACAGACAACCCCTCTATCTGTTCCAATAATCCTAGCATTTTTTTATTTCAGTAACACAACCCGTCAATTCCCGAAGGCCCAGGATGAACTCCCTCTGGCCACTCTGATAAAACCCTTGATCTTAAACCTTGCTTCAACGTTATGTTCGTTCGAAATGCTCAATAGCAGAGCTATCTAACGCGTCAGCGATGGTCGGGCTAACCCCAGTAAGAGTGAGAGGCAAGATGAATTGTTGTGACAAGAAGACGAGTAACGGAGACAAGGGAAAGATGAATTCCGATCAAGGCCGAGGAGGAATGGTGGGCTTGCTGACAGGGCCGTGGCGTTGGTGGTTGTTTGGAGCCATCGGGGTCATCGCCGGACTCACTTTCGGATGGGAGCAACTGGTGTTATTCGGGATTGCTCCAATACTGATCAGCCTTCTACCCTGTCTGATCATGTGTGGTCTTGGATTCTGCATGATGAAATGTAAGGACAAGAAAGGCTCAGTGGCCGCAGTTGATCAGACGAGCGAGGCTGGTGATGTCCAGTCGATGGCTCCTCAGCCCAAGGTCTCGGATGCTTCACACTCGACGAGAGCATTCTGACAGTGAATGTGCGCTAAGAGGGATGTCGTCGCGTTCAGCCTCGCACCTGAAAATAGCGCATCATTCCTGCGTCTTCATGTTCCATGTTATGACAGTGGTAGATGTAAAGGCCGTCAAAGCGCTCGAATTTCATCGCCAGCTGAACCGTTTCACGAGGCATAACCAGAACCGTGTCGTGCCAGCCACTGTCTACCAGGCCCTGCTGTAAACTATCCGAGCTGCCGCCTCGTCGCCCTACAACGTTGAACTGCAAGCCATGAATATGCATCGGGTGAGGCATCGGTGTGTTGTTGTGGAATTCCCAGATTTCCGTGTCACCAAGGCGGACTTTTTCATCATCCGCAACATTCGTTCCGTCAAACCGCCGGCCATTCATGGCAAATCCCCGCATCATAACCGGGCTTAACTCGAACGACCGGATTCGCGTATTGCTGTTTACCGGTATTTTTTGCCGCTGCACACCTAGCTGTGCCGGTAAAGGTTCGCTGGCCTCTACTGACTTGGACACCTCCAGCCTGGCCAGGGGAAATCGGCTGCCGAGGGGCAGGGCGTTGCTGCCCATCATTCCCATTCCGCCCATCATGCCTGCCTGGAAACGGTCACTGATAAGCTCCAGCGTATCACCTGGCTGGGACTCGGAAAGGTCGACCCAGATATCAAGCCGCTGAGCCGGAGCCAGCACGGCGTAAGGCCTGTCTTCCGGTTCCTGAAGAAGGCCGCCATCTGCACCGATAACGGTGACAGGTCGCCCGTCGCTCCAGGCCAGTTTGTAGATGCGAGCGTTAGAGCCATTGAGGACTCGAATTCTGTATGGGCGGGTGGCAACCTTGCGGGTGGTTGGAGGCGCCCCGTTAGCCAGCACTCTATCCCCCAGAAAACCGTGCATACGGTCCATCATGGACCCCATGCCACGGCCCATGTAAACCAGTTCATTGTTACCAGCAAAGGTGCGGTCCTGAAGCACCAGTAACAGCTCGTTATCGCCCGACGGCAATTTGAGGTCCGCTTCTTCCTCGTCTTCAACGATCAGGAGTCCGGCCAACCCTGCGTAACTTTGGAATCCTACGCGACCACCTTGCTTGCCGTGGGCATGAGAGTGGTACCAGAACAGTCCGGCCCGGTCCAATACCTCGAAGCCAACAGTCATTGTCTCGCCTGGGCGGATCGGTAGTCTTGGCTGTCCGTCTACGTCGGACGGCACGTGAAGCCCGTGCCAGTGGACGGTGGTGTCCTCTGGCAGCTCATTGTGAATATGGATTTTGACGGTTTGGCCGTGGCGTAGCCGGATCGTTGGGCCGAGGTAACTGTCCGGATTTTCGGAGACTGTGTTTTTTGGACCTTTCAGCAATTCCGCCCTATAGCGCCACACATCACTGGGGGCGCCCGGAAGTATGGGCACCGAATCTGGCATGGCGTGAAGATTCAGTTCAACATCGTATTCGTCTGAATCAAGGCCGAGCGTTTCCGATTCAACCGCTTTTACCCCTCCATCACACCCGGTAAGCAGAAGTCCCGGCGACAGCGTGAGAAGGACGCCGGTGCCCGCCACAGCCTGAAGGACTGTTCGCCGATGGACACTTTTACTCCGGTTCATCACTTATTCCTCAGATATTTAATCAGTGCCAGAATCGCGAGTATCAGGAGCACAACCAAAAGAATCATGATAATCATCATGAATAGCCCCATACCTCCCATGCCCTGCATCATGTTGCCCCCCATCATGCCTTCTCCCATGCGCCCGGGCTCATCAGCGAATGCAAAAAGGGACAGGAAAAGTCCAACAACCAGCGTAGATAGCCTCTCAAATACCTTCATTACAGTGTGTCTCCGTATTTTTGCCCCACTTGATTTAAAAAACGGGGGACCTTGGCCCAGTTTGGTGCATCGCCCCCGATCTGACAATGCATGAAAAATACCTTGACCTTAAAGTTTACTTTAAGGTTATGGTTAGGATAAGTCATTGACCACTCGTTTTGAGGTGCAGGAATGAAAACGTTCAATATCGGCGAACTCTCTGAAAAAAGCGGCGTGGCCAGCCATGCCATTCGCTTTTACGAGCGGGAAAATCTCATGCCAGAGCCTGCCCGAACCCAATCGAATTATCGTCGTTACCCCGAGGATGCGATCGCCAGGCTGCAATTCATCATCCACGCCAAGCAATGGGGTTTCACCCTTGATGAGATTCGCGAACTCCTGATGCTTCAGGACGCCAATGGCGACCGCGCCGAGGCCAAGCGAATTGCAAAGAAGCAACTGGAAAAAATCCGGCATCAGATTCAGAGCCTGTCCCGCATTGAGGCCGTCCTGTCGGAAACCCTGGAGGAATGCTCCGGTGAAGGACCCATGGACGGCTGCCCGATTGTCGAAGCCATAGCCCAGCGAGGGTGACGCTGCCAGTTGCCTGCGAATGAACTGATTAAAGGCACGGAGTTAGCTGTGCCGAGGAGCCAAACGGGTATGCAACGAATAGAGATTCGTGTTGATGGAATGTCTTGCGCTTCGTGCGTCGGGCGGATTGAAAAGGCGCTCATGGGTCAGCGCGGCGTTGCGGAATCCCAGGTGAATCTGGCGACCGGAAAAGCCACCGTGAAATTTGACCAGCCCGCCACGCCGGCCACGTTAATCGACTTGATTAAGGAGGCGGGTTATCAGCCACGAGTACAGTCGGCTGAAATTCCGGTCATCGGAATGACCTGTGGCTCCTGCGTATCCCGGGTTGAGCGGGCATTGAACAAGCAACCCGGCATGGTCAAGGCCAGTGTCAATCTGACTACCCAGAAAGCGTTTGTGGAGTTCCTGTCTGACACCTTGTCAGTGCCGCGAATTCATCAGGCTATCCGCGACGCAGGGTATGAACCTCAGGAGCCGGACGCCAATAGCGAAACGGAAGAGCAGGACAGGGAGGGCATCGACCTCCGCCGGAAAGTGCTCTTCGCTGCGGCGCTGACTATCCCGATTGTTCTGATTGCCATGGGTAAAATGATCCCTGCTCTTGAGGCTCTATATGTCAGTGTCTTACCCCATCGGGGATGGATGGCAATTGAGTGGCTACTAACCACGCCGGTGTTGTTTTATGCCGGACTGAGGTTTTTCCGGTCCGGGTACACTGAATTGCGCCATGCCAATCCTGGCATGAACAGCCTGGTTATGATCGGCACCAGCGCTGCCTATTTCTACTCCGTCGCAGCACTGCTGGTTCCAGGATTCTTTCCCGCCGGTACCGCCGAAAGCTATTTCGAGGCAGCGGCAGTAATCGTGACGCTCATTCTGCTGGGACGCTACTTCGAGCACGTCGCCAAAGGCCGGACATCGGAGGCAATCAAAAAACTTCTGCAACTGCAGGCCAAGACCGCCCGTGTCATTCGGGACGGGGAGGCCGTCGAAGTGCCCATCGAAGCCGTGGTACCTGGTGACCGTATCCAGGTGCGCCCGGGAGAGCGGGTTCCTGTTGATGGCGTGGTGGAAGAAGGCCAATCCTACGTGGACGAGTCCATGATCAGCGGCGAGCCCGTTCCCGTGGCCAAACAAAAAGACGCCGAGCTGGTGGGTGGAACCATTAATAAGAACGGTTCCCTGACGTTCCGGGCTACGAGGGTCGGTGCGGACACCGTTCTGGCACAGATCATCAGAATGGTGGAATCGGCCCAGGCTGATAAACCCCCGATTCAGGCGCTGGCCGACAAGATAGCGGGAATTTTCGTTCCCATTGTGATTGTGCTCGCGATTCTGACGTTCATCACCTGGTTCAGCTTCGGGCCCGAGCCGGCACTGTCCTTTGCCTTCGTCACGACGGTCAGCGTGCTGCTGATTGCCTGTCCCTGCGCGATGGGCCTGGCCACGCCAACAGCGATTATGGTCGGAACCGGTAAGGGTGCCGAAATGGGTGTGCTGTTCCGCAAAGGGGCGGCCCTGGAGACACTGTCTCGGATGGACACCATCGTCCTCGATAAAACCGGCACCCTGACTCGGGGCCAGCCTGAGCTGACAGATTTCATCCTGGTGGAAGGCCGCGAGGATGAGGTCCTGGCCTGGGTTGCGGCTGTGGAGACCGAAAGTGAACATCCCATCGGGGAAGCCATCGTCAAGGGCGCAAGGGATCGGGGCCTCACGTTACCCGCGATCAGTGAATTCCAGGCGGAGCCGGGCTACGGCATCCAGGCACAGGTGGCCGGGCGCCGGATCAATGTGGGCGCGGATCGTTATATGCGCCGCCTCGGTATCGACCTGGCCAGCGTCGCCGACGATGCGGTTTCACTTGCTGAAAAAGCCAAATCCCCGCTGTATGTTGCCGTCGACGACGCCTCGCCGCGCTGATTGCTGTGGCCGATCCGCTCAAGAACGGCTCGGTGGAAGCGATTGCTGCGCTCAAGTCGTCAGGACTCAGCGTGGCCATGCTCACCGGTGACAATCGCGCCACCGCCGAGGCGATTGCGCGGCAAGCCGGCATCGAACGGGTGCTTGCGGAGGTATTGCCGGACCAGAAAGCGGCCGAAGTGAAACGCCTGCAAGATGAAGGTGCCCGGGTTGCTTTTGTGGGTGACGGTATCAATGACGCACCGGCCCTGGCGCAAGCCGATGTGGGTATCGCCATCGGCACCGGTACCGACATTGCCATCGAGGCCGGCGACGTGGTTCTGATGCGCGGCGACCTCCGGGGCATCGTGGATGCTGCAGCGCTCTCCCGGCGCACCCGCAAAACGATCCTCGGCAATTTTGTCTGGGCCTACGGATACAATCTGGCACTGATCCCCGTAGCCGCAGGTGTTCTGTTCCCGTTTACCGGTTACCTGCTCAACCCCATGCTGGCTGCGGGTGCTATGAGCCTTTCCAGTGTATTTGTGGTGACCAATTCCCTCCGGCTGGGCCGGTTCAAATCCAATAGCGGAAGCTCCGTGGAGAGCAGTATCAGCGAAAGCGGAGCCGCACAAGCCAGTGTCTCGTAAGAGGCCTGGCACACACAGAATCAGGAGATTGACATGATGACGAATGAGGCATGCATGTTTGGAATGGCGGGAATGGGGTTGATATCCCTTTTGCTCATCGTCGCCTTGGTACTTGGCGTCGCAGCCCTCGGCAAGTACCTGTTTTCGAAAAACAGGGACGATTCTGGACGCGCGAGTAAGAACGCCAGAGGAGACTATGACTACCACCCTGAAGCATGAATTTCATCGGGTACCCATGGCAAGTATGGGAGTTAGACCGAACGCAAAAGCAAAAATAGTCGGGGTTATGCTCTTGCTGGCTGCACTGGCTGCGATCTATTGGGTCATGCTGGAGACCGGAGCATTGACCACCGTGACCAACAAGGCGGCCTTGTCGGAATGGATTGACCAACTGGGGTATTGGGGGCCGGTGGGTATCATTGGCCTGATGATCACGGCCATTGTCCTGAGCCCGATCCCCAGCGCCCCGATCGCCATGGTTGCCGGTGCAGTCTATGGATCGCTATGGGGAACAGTGATCGTGGTTATCGGTGCTGAGGCCGGCGCACTGATCGCTTTCGCCATTGCTCGATCCTTGGGGTACGACGTTATCCATCGCTGGAAGCGACTACGTCCGGTATTGAATTGGCTTGGCAAGGAACGCTCTCAGGGCGCATTGATGCTTGTCATTTTTACATCAAGGTTGGTGCCTTTTATCTCCTTCGATGGGGTCAGCTATGCAGCGGGCCTGACACCACTCGCGTTCTGGCGCTTCGTGGTCGCAACGCTGGCCGGTGTTATTCCGACAGCCTATCTGATCACTGAGTTTGGTGGCTTGCTCATGGCCTCTGAGTCCGGGGTAGTGACGATACTTCTGGTTCTGGTCAGTGGCATTACCCTGTTGCCGTTTGTTGCGAAGCTGCTCATGGCTCGCCGAAGGCACCAGAAAGCGTCCGAACTTGCATGATAGAGGTTGGGTTGAAGGCGCCTTGGCAAATACTCATCCCGCACAGCAGGACAGCTGTTTCACGTCTTTGGTGAAGGTTTGCGCGCAGAGCTTGAGGCCTTCCACCATGGTCAGATAAGGAAACAGTTCATCGCCGATGTCCTGCACGGTCATCCGTGACCGAAGTGCAATGACTGCCGTCTGGATCAGTTCACTGGCTCCCCCGGCTACCGCCTGCACCCCCAGCAAGCGTCCCGAATCGCGCTCGGCCACCATCTTAATAAAGCCATGGGTGTCGAAATTCACCAGCGCTCGCGGCACGTTTTCCAGATCCAGCAGACGGGTGTCCACATTGTAGCCCTGCTTGAGCGCTTCGGCCTCTGTCAGGCCAACTGTGGCGACCTGAGGGTCGGTAAACATCACCCCCGGCATGGCGCTGAGATCCAGGGTGGCCTCGCCTCCCGTCATGTTGACCGCAGCCCGGCTGCCCCCGGCAGCGGCGACGTAGACAAACTGCGGCTGATCGGTGCAGTCACCGGCGGCATAGACACCGGGGACCGTGGTTTGCAGTTGCCCATCCACCTGAATCGCGCCACGGGAGGTTTCCACACCGATGCCCGCCAGGTTCAGGTTTTCGGTATTGGGTATCCGGCCGGTCGCCACCAGCAGTTGATCAGCTCGTAAGGTACCGGCATTGGTCTCTATAACGAATTCATTGTCGGTATAGTCCACACGGCTGGCCTGGGTCTGCTTGAGCACCTCGATGCCCTCGCGCCTGAACGCCGCCTCTATGGCCTCACCGATGGCGGGTTCTTCACCGGATAGCAGGCGGCTGCGGGCCAACACGGTGACCTTGCTATCCAGCCGGGCGAACGCCTGGGCCAATTCCAGGGCAACAAAACCGGCGCCGATCACGATCAGCCGTTCAGGCACAGTAATTAATGCCAACGCACTGGTGGAGGTGAGATAAGGCGTCTCAGCCAGCCCCGGTATCGACGGCTCTGCGGGACGGGCGCCAGTGCCAATAAAGGCGCGATCGAAATGGACGTTCTGTTCGCCGCCCTCGTTCAACTGGACCACCAGGTTATTGGCATCGACAAACCGGGCTTCACCGTTCAGGACCGTGATTGCCGTCTGGTCGCGCAGAATCCCTTCGTACTTGGCGTCGCGCAGTTCCTCGACACGCGTCTGCTGTTGCTGAAGCAGGTTCGCCCGGTCCACCTTCGGTATCTGGGCGCTGACGCCCCCGTCAAATGGGCTCTCCGTGCGCAGATGCGCGATATGGGCGGCACGACTCATGATTTTCGACGGCACGCAGCCGGTATTCACGCAGGTACCACCAATAATGCCGCGCTCGATCAGGGTGATGCGGGCACCGCGCTCCGCGGCCTTCAGGGCAGCCGCCATGGCTGCGCCGCCGCTACCAATCACAGCGATATGCAGGTTATTGTCACTATTCATTCCGAGTTCCTTGAATTACTGGGGCATTGTCACGGCAGGCGCCGAGTCGCGTGTAACAGAGGGCGCCTGGAGTCCTTTATTACAACTCACTTACTGTCCGTTTCCAGGGATTTCAGGGTGGAGGGATAGCCGACATCGCCCGTTGCCTGGGTTAAGGCTTCCACCGATGTTCGTGTGTCGTCAAAGGTAATCACGGCTTCTCGATCCGGATAGCTCACGTCGACTTGTGAAACACCGTCCACCTTGTTCAAGGCCAGCTTGATGGTAATGGGGCATGCGGAACAGGTCATCCCCGGAACCGAAAGCGTCACCGTCTGCATGGCCGCCCAAGAGGGCATGCTGAGCAGGGCGAAAAGCAACGTCATGGCAAAGCGCATTTTCATGGGACAATCTCCTTTCAATAAAACAGAGGAAGAGCATAGGGAAACAACAGGGCGACCAGTATCAGTGCCGTTACTGCCCAAAAGATCACCTTATAAGTCGTTCGCACCCGTGGTACGGCACACACTTCACCGGGTTGACACTGTTCCACTGGCTGGAAGATTCGACGCCAGGCGAAGAACATGGCCACCAATGCAACGCCGATGAAAATCGGGCGGTAAGGTTCAAGAGCCGTGAGGTTGCCCATCCAGGCACCGGAGATACCCAGCGCGACAAGTACCAGCGGTCCGAGACAGCAGGCCGAAGCCAAAAGGCCCGCAATACCTCCCGCAGCCAAGGGGCCACGCCCCGATTTGGAATTCGACATAACGCTGACACCTTTCATGGTTTCATTCGATGAGATAAGGTTACTTCCGTAGTCAGCTACGGAGTCAAGGGGTATGCCGGATAAAGCGAATTCATTGACCATCGGTGGCCTGGCTAAGGCTGCCAACGTCCATGTCGAGACAATCCGCTATTACCAGCGGCGACGTCTAGTGCCGGAGCCGGAACGTCCTCCAGGTGGTATTAGGCGCTATGGTCCAGCTGATATCGAGCGGTTAATGTTCGTGAAAACCGCTCAGCGGCTGGGCTTCAGTCTTGTCGAAATCAGTGACCTGCTACAACTTGAAGATGGCACTCACTGTCAGGAGGCCAGCGCTCTGGCCGAGCACAAGTTGCGGGACGTGCGTGAGAAAATCGACCAACTGGGGAGAATCGAGAAGGTACTGGGCGAGATGGTCGAGCAGTGCCATGCCCATCCGTACAATATTACCTGCCCATTGATTGCATCATTGCATGAGGGGGGCAGTGGGGGGGACGATCAACGTGAAAGAACATGATTTTCACTCGACTGAGGGCTCGAGGGAGAGCGGATGTTTTATCCCCGGATAGTCCCCACACCCAAGCTTCTGAGGAACTTATGTGCGCCGCCAACATCTTACTCTGGTAGCCGAATTGGCGGATACGGTGATGGAGCGTGTCTGTTTGCACCTCCGCCAATGTAGGTTAAAGTGGACGACTATCTTCCCACGCGGAAGGTGTTTTAGCTGTTCTGTAATCAGGATATCAGTGCGATGATCACACGGCTTATGGGACTGGCAGTACTACTGCTCGTGGCTCTTCTCCCCGTTGCACAGGGAGTTGCCGCGACCTCTTTTGAGGCGGAACCCATGGCCGTGGCTTGTGTCATGTTGCCAGACACCCAGGTGATGCATGACTGCGCCGGGCTCAATGCCGAGGGTAGCTGCAGTAGCCCGTGTTCAACGTCCCATGTCGGGAAATCTGCAATTAGAGACTCGGTAGTGCTGTTATCTTCCCCCTGCCCGAAAGGCTATTCTTCTCATTCCGGCCGTGTACTTTCTGGCCCAGACCCTTTTCCTCCCAAGTATTCAACAGTCTCCTGAACCTTTGATTACCAGAGGCTTTCGCTTCGAGTGCCTGTCGTTTGGCCTTGCGCGGTAGACCACCACGTAGGCAGCTTTGCTGGTGATTTTATCGACTGATGAATACATGAAAACGGGAACGTATCTGTGATGTCATTCTATCTGGAATACCCGGTGCGCGGCATGACCGTGCTCTGCCATAAGCTTTCGATGGCACTTTTTTTGAGTTTATTCGCTGCCTTGGCCTCGGCGTCACCACCAATGGACCCGGGAATCAAGGCACTGCAGGAGAGAATCGGTTTTACGGTGACTGAACGCTTCTCCACGCCAGCCGAGGGCGTGACCGGCTATGTTGTAAAGACCGGCGACGGGAAAACCGGAATCCTCTATGGTCTCGGTGACCTCACTTTTTCCGGCGCACTTCTGGAGAGTGATGGCAACGATCTGACCCGCGAATATTCCGCTCGTTATATACCGAAGCCGACGTATGCGTCGGTTGCCGAGCAGCTCTCCCGGGACCCCCATCTGGTGAGCGAGGGCGGTAAAGATGCCCCTGAGGTCTATATCTTCGCGGATCCCAACTGCATTTTTTGCCACAAATTCTGGAAGCAAACCAGGGATTGGGTTGCGGAGGGGAAAGTCAGGTTGCACTGGGTCATGGTCGGGTTTCTCAAACCGTCCAGCCTGGGGCTTTCTGCAGCAATCATGAACGCAGAGGATCGAGCCGCGGCGCTCCAGGTGTTTGAGGAAAACTTCGGAAAAAGCGGTGACGGCCGCGGCATTTCTGAACTCACTCCGATCCCGGCCGACCTTCAACAGGCCCTCGAACAACACGGTCAGTGGATGGCCGAGGCGGGTTTCAGCGGGACGCCAGGGCTGCTGTTCAAGGACACGAGCGGACAATGGCGGGGCCAGACTGGTGTGCCCAGCCAGGAAGCGCTCGGCAGGATGCTGGGAGTCACTGAGTAATGGATCAGCTGCCCTCATTACTCATTGCCGGCCAGATCATGATGGCGGTTATGGCAGGTCTACTGCTGAACCTGACGCCCTGCGTGCTGCCCGCGATCCCCATCAAGTCCGGACCATCCTGCGGGAGGCGGGCGGCCAGAGGTCCCATCGGGTGCTGGCCGCGTTGGCATTCACGGCCGGAACACTCACCTTTTTCCTGACGCTGGGCGGCCTGACCGCACTGCTGCAGTGGAACTGGGGCACGTTGTTCCAGTCAACGCTATTCGTGGCCGTCCTGGTTGCGTTAATGGTCGGGTTTGCGGTGATTACCTGGCTCGATCTGCCCATCCCCGTCCCGACATTCGCCGCCTCGGCGCATGGCCGGCGTTACTTTGAAGCCTATGTATCCGGGCTGTTGAGTGCGATTCTGGCCGCGCCCTGCGCAGGACCATTCCTCGGTGGCGTTCTGGCCTTTGCCGTTACCCAGCCGACACCGGTCATCATGGGGATATTCGGCAGTATCGGGCTGGGGCTGTCGTTGCCCTACGCGGTACTGATGCTCAGGCCCGAGTGGCTGAGCCGTTTGCCCAAGGCGGGCCCCTGGACCGTAGCCATTCGTGAAGTGCTCGCGCTGATATTGCTGGCCGCCGCCGTGTTTTTCAGTGCGAGCCTGGTGCCCAAAGCGGTATACCCCTGGCTGTGGTGGGCCTGGCTGGCGCTGGTGCTGGTCTGGGGTCTCCGCCGTTTCGTTCAGGGGAACGGTGCCGTGCGCGTGATCACTGCAACGGCGACAGGCCTTGCCCTTGCGGTGACGGTGGTATTCGCATCTCCGTTGGGCAGCGGCGAAGACGAACTTGTCTGGCAACCCTACTCAGCAGAACTCCTGGCGGACACAAAAGCCCGTGGCACGCCGTATTTGCTGGAGTTCACTGCCGATTGGTGCATCAACTGCAAGGTCCTGGAGCGCACCGTGTATAAAGAGCCCGCTGTGGCTGAAGCCGTAGCGCGGGCCGGCATGGTGCCGATTCAGGTGGATGTGACAGCAAGCGATCCCGAAAAAGACGCATTGTTAACCGCGACGGGTGGGCAAGCTTTGCCTTTTGCAGCGGTTTTTGCCGGTGACGGCGCCGTTGTCGCCCGTTTCACTGGGCTCTTTGATACCGACAGCCTGGTCGAGGCGATCAACCGCACCGAGAATTCACAACCCTAGATACTGGAGATGAACCATGACAACCCTAGCCAAAGTATTGCTGACCGGCATAGCGGTTTTTCTGATCGCGATCGCGGCGTTCATGTTGATCGGTACCAATTCCGGAAAGGCCCCTGGCTCAGCCCAGCCTGAACAAGCCAGTTCCGACCCCCAGGCGCCAGTTGCCCGCACGGGGTTGGCAGATTCTTCCGATAAGGTCCGCCTCAATCTTGCGGAAGGCGGCAAAGCCCTGATAGGGGAGACCGGTGAAATTGTTCTGACACTGGACATTGAACCGGGCTGGCACGTGAATGCGAATCCAGCCTCCATGGAGTTTCTGATCCCCACCGTCGCCAAGTCTTCGGCTGGCGGCCAGTCGCTCGATATTCCGACGGAGTACCCGCGCGGCCGGGTCAGTGACATTGTGCTGGGTGACACCGCCCTGGAGGTGTACGACGACGGTGCGAGCATCCGGCTGCTGCCAGATGAAAAACAGACCACCGCGCTGAAAGAGGCAGGCAAGCTTGACATGACAGTACGGGTGCAAGCCTGCAGTGACGAGGGCGTTTGCCTGGCACCGGCTGACCTGCCCGTTTCGCTGAATCTGGACGATACCAAGCCACAATAACCCGGGATTCCCTTCGGAAAACAACTCAAATGGAGAGTGACTGTGAACAGTGTATTCAGAGTATTGCTGATTGCCATGGTTGCCCTGGGTAGCACCAATGCCATGGCCCATTCCATGGAGGATGTGGAGGCCTCGTTGAATGAGAAAGAGCGGTATGCCCAGTTTGTGGATCAGCCGGCCCCTGAATTTGATCTTACAGGCGTTGATGGCAATACCCTTTCCCTTGCCGACTTAAACGGCAAAACCGTTGTGCTCAATTTTCTCTACACGCGCTGTACCGAGGCCTGCCCTTTTCATATGAACCTGATACGGCAGTTGCAAACCGGGGTTGAAGAAGAAGGGCTGAGTGAAGAGGTGGTGTTCATCACCATTGCCACGGACCGGGAAGATGTTGCCGGGACCCGGGACAACATGCGCGCGTATGGCGACAATTTCGACCTGAACCCCGATAATTGGCACTTTCTGTACCGGGGCGAAGGTGAACCGCCCGGGTTGACGTCGGAGCTCGCCAAAGCCTACGGCGTTCAGTTCAGGGATACGGGTGAGGGTGTACAGGTCCATGGTGTGGTAACCCACGTGATTGACCCGGAAGGTCAGATGCGGGCCCGGTTCCATGGATTGAAATTCAAGCCTGAGCATCTGGTGACCTACCTGACGGCCATTGCCAAAGGCCCCAACGCGGCAGCCGATGATGGGTTCTGGGGCCGACTGCACGGGCGAATTGAAGAGCTGTTACAGAGTGAGTAACGCGTGGGGCACCATGCGGGCAACAAACCGACCACTGTAATCAGGAGTAATGTCCAATGAGTCACCAGCGCATATCCGCCGCCCGTGGAATCGCCGTAGTCCTTTTCGCGCTTGCTATTTCCATAGCCGCTCCAGTTATGGCTGCAGGGAAAGTTCCGAAGTCCGTGGGCCCCAGGGGTTCCTGATCTGGGAGTCCCCTCGCACTCTGCCCGAGCTGGCTTTTGAGGACGAAGACGGCAGGCCGCTGACACTGGCTGACTTTAAGGGTAAGGCGATATTGCTCAATATCTGGGCGACCTGGTGCCTGCCTTGCCGTGAGGAAATGCCGACGCTGGA
The DNA here is from genome assembly GCF_026013985.1 of Marinobacter sp. AN1. Lineage (NCBI taxonomy): Bacteria > Pseudomonadati > Pseudomonadota > Gammaproteobacteria > Pseudomonadales > Marinobacteraceae > Marinobacter > Marinobacter sp. AN1. Next base: position 696,665 of record NZ_CP110342.1, read on the forward strand.
CTCACTTCAGGCTCAACTGGGCGGCGAGCAATTTGAAGTGGTCGCGCTGTCCGTTGACCACGCAGGCATCAGTGTTGTTGAGAAATTCTACCGGAAAACAGGCATCCAACATCTTCGCCAGTATATTGATCCGTCGACACTGGCGACCTCAACACTGGGCATAGAAGGTGTTCCTACAACGCTGCTGATTGATCACAACGGTCGCGAAATTGGCCGCCTGGTCGGTGCCGCGGAATGGGACAGCCCGGCCATGATGGATTTGATGACCCGTGCCATTGACGGGATTCGGAACTGACCGAGGGTCACTCCGACTGAAAGTCTGTCTTTGCAGAGATGAGGCAATGACCAAACCAAAGACTTTATTGAACCCATGGCTCGGCTCCGTAGCGATAAAGCCAGGCATGGGCGCCTTCCATGGAGAGTCGGGAGACAATAAGCCCCATAAACATTGGGCTCATCAAATCGTGATCGGTTTTGACGCAAGCGTTGAAGTCATGTCCAGTGAAACACGGTGCGAGGGAAGGGGGTTGTGGATACCAGCTGGAGTTACCCATCAATTAAAACTGTCCAGGGTACTGTGTATTTACATCGATCCAAACCTTGATGTCTGCAATGCTTTACTGCCTTATATCAAAAACCCGTCGAAGCGATCCATCCGGGCACTCGATGAGGATTTCATTACGGAGTGTTTGTCTCGCTTTACTGGCACCGAAAACCTGTTAATTGCACTGAAAGCTTTCGAGCGACAATATCGGGGTAGTAAGCCATCTGGTCCAAAGAGCAGGTTGAGCGACGTTTTAGAAGCATTGAATGCCGAAGCATCGGGAGGACGATCAGTCTCACGAGCCGAGTTGGCGAAAATGGTTTGCCTTTCTCCAAGCCATTTTTCCCACTGGTTTACCGAATGTACCGGTTTACCTTTGCGCAGCTATAGAAAGTGGCTAAAGCTACTAACCGGGTTTGAGTTATCGCGCGAGATGTCACTTACTGATGCAGCAATTGCTTCGGGATTTTCTGATCAAGCCCATTTCTGCAGGTCTGTTACTGAGGCATTTGGCGTTTCCCCAACGGTTATTCAACGGCTTTTATCCAAATAATCAGCTTTTTCGTTCAATTTGGCTGCGTGCATCCGTGAGATGCTGAACGCTCTAGTTAGCGAGGGCTGTTGGAATGATTCGTAACGTAATGTGGTTAGTTAGGCTTTTGTATTTGCCGTTGTTTTTGCTCGTGGGTAATGGTGTTGCTGTCTATCTCGTTGCCGAAGGTTTCAACGCCGGTTGGCTGGGGTTGTTGATCCTGGTGTTTATAGGGATTTCTTTCGCCACTGAAAGACTTATCCCCTATGATCGGGCGTTCAATGAGCCTCAACAGGATCAGCGGCGCGATGTGCTCCATGCACTCATGAACGAGTCGCTTAATGTTATTGGCATAGCTGTACTCCCATTAATTGCAGGATTGCTCGTTTTGGCACCGATCTGGCCTTCCAGCTGGCCACTGGTTTTCCAATTGCTGTTGGCAATCCTTATTTCTGATATTGGTATCACCCTGGCGCATTTTGCCAGTCATCGCCTTCGGTTGCTGTGGCGCCTACATGCCATTCATCACAGCGTAAAACGGTTGTACGGCTTTAATGGGCTTATGAAACATCCACTGCATCAATTTATAGAAACAGTTGCCGGAACGACACCATTGCTCATTATAGGAGTACCGCAGAATGTCCTGATGTTGTTGGTGGTTGCAGTTGTACTCCAGTTGCTACTGCAACACTCGAATGTAGCGTATTTTACCGGACCGCTGAAAAAGGTTCTCGCAATCAACTCCGTGCATCGTTTCCATCATTTGAATACGGCAAAAGAGGGTGATGTGAACTTCGGGCTTTTTACCACCTTGACTGATCGCTTTTTAGGCACGGCTTACTTCGATTCCGAGCGAACGATCGGCACTAAGGATCTCGGTATTGCTTCAGAGCCGAATTACCCAACGAACTACTGGCAACAGTTGATGCAGCCTTTTCAACGAAACAGGAGATGATGAGGTGCTTGCTCCATCTGCCGACTACTCAGGCTCCGTGTTGTCGAAAAGATCTGCCAGGAAGCGGATTTTCAACATCTGCGCAAGTATATTGATTCGCCCACACTGGTTACCCCAATACTTGGCATAAATGCCTCAGGCTACTGCTGCATGCTTTCTTCACTGAGCCCTTCGAGAACCCCACAGGCTCCAATGTCCCGATCATCGTTGCAACTCGCTCTCAACGACGTGAGTTGTTTCTCCAGTACCTGAAGATCGGTTATCCGAGACCGTACATGAGCGAGGTGATCATCAAGCAAGGTGTTGATGGCCCTGCAAGGCTGATGGGCGCGCCCTGATAACGCTGTAACTCATGAATTTCAGCGAGTGACAGCTCGAGTATTCTGCAGCGCCGGATAAAGGCCAGTCGCTCAACATGCCGTTCAGTGTAAATACGGTAGCCGTTGTCCTGACGATCCGGCGGTGGTAACAAGCCCTCTCGCTCATAGAAACGGATGGTCTGGGTGTCAACCCCTACGGACCGCGCCAACTGACCAATGCGCATCGGGTGTCTCCTCAACAAATGGTATCTGTTCTATTGACCTTATAGTTACTATATAGTTTTAAATCATAATCCGACAATACCCAAGTGGAGCCGTATCATGAGTAAATCCTGTGAAGACGCCTGTGGCTGCGACGCAACACCCGCCGAGGGTAATGCCGGGTCGGAGGCCTCTGAAGCGTCCGGCAACTGGATCAGTGTGTATACCGTACCGAAGATGGATTGTCCTTCGGAGGAACGGATGATTCGCCTGGCCCTGAACGGTTTTGAAGACATTCGCGGGCTGTCCTTCGACCTGTCTGATCGGCGGTTGAAGGTTGTGCACGATGGCGAGGCTGAGCCTATCACCTCGAAGCTGGCAACCCTCGGGCTGGGAGCTTCGCTTCAGGAAACGGCCGCTGCCGACCCTGAGTCAATCAAGGCGGTCGGGGATACGGCTATCTCTGCCGAGCAGGAGTCCGGCACCCTGCGTTGGTTGCTCGGTATCAATGCTGTCCTGTTTGTGGTGGAAATGACGGCCGGCCTGATCGCGCACTCCACCGGTTTGATTGCAGAATCCCTGGACAATTTTGCCGACGCGGCCGTGTATGGGCTCGCCCTGTATGCGGTTGGGCACAGCGTGAAAATGCAGGTGCGTGCGGCGCATCTTGCGGGCGTACTCCAACTGATACTGGCTGTGGGCGTACTCGCAGAGGTGGTGAGGCGCTTTGTCTTCGGCAGTGAGCCTGAGTCGCTGGTAATGATGGGGATTGCGTTCATCGCATTGATCGCCAACACCACCTGTCTGCTGCTGATATCCAAACATCGGAAGGGCGGTGCCCACATGAAGGCGAGCTGGATATTCTCAGCCAACGATGTGGTGATCAATCTGGGGGTCATTACCGCTGGCGCCCTGGTCGCGTGGACTGGCTCCAATTATCCGGACCTTATCATCGGCAGCATCGCGGGGATTATCGTACTCAACGGTGCCAGGCGCATCCTGGCGCTCAAGGGTTAAACAATGTCCATCGTTGCCAAAAAACTCTTGCCGTATGGCCTGCTGGCTATTTCGGGCCTGATTGCGGCGTCTGATCAGGTTGTAAAATGGTCGGTCCAGCAGTCAATGGCGTATGGCGAGTCGATTCCGGTGACCCCGTTCTTTAACTGGGTGCATGTCTGGAACACCGGTGCCGCATTCAGCCTGTTTGCCGATGGCGGAGGTTGGCAGCGGTACTTTCTTATCTCAGTCGCGGTAGTTGTCTCGATTGTACTGATCGGGCTGATTCTTCAGTGCCGCCGCAGGGGAGAAGCCATCGCGTACAGCCTTATTCTTGGCGGTGCCATGGGCAACCTGATTGACCGGATATTTCGTGGCTATGTTGTGGATTCCTTTGATGTCTATTGGCAATCCTGGCACTGGCCAGCCTTTAACCTTGCCGATATCGCCATTGTGCTGGGCACCGTGCTTTTCCTCTATGTCAGTTTTATACCCGAAAAATCGGGCACGAACGTCGAGCTCGATGGATCAGGCTAAAAAACATCTGACAAACGCCTTGACCTTAAAGTTGACTTTAAAGATATCGTCTGTACTGACAAACCGAGAACGACAGCCAAAGCAAAGGAGAATGAAACGATGACATTGCAACTTGGAGAAACCGCTCCCGATTTCACCGTCGCATCCACCGAAGGGAACATTCAGTTTCATGAGTGGCTGGGAGACGACTGGGCCGTGCTGTTTTCACACCCCGCCGACTACACCCCCGTCTGTACCACAGAGCTCGGTGCCTTCGCGAAGCGTAAGGACGAGTTCGCCAGTCGCGGTGTAAAGCTGATCGGGGTCTCCGTCGACCCGCTCGACTCCCATAAAGACTGGGCGAAGGATATCGAGAAAACCCAGGGCAAGGGGCTCAATTTTCCCCTGTTGGCAGACAAGGATCAGGTGGTTGCCGACCAGTACGGAATGATCCATCCAAAAGCCGATCCCAAGGTGACTGTTCGAACGGTATTCATTATCGATTCCGCGAAAAAAATCCGTCTGATGCTGACGTATCCGCCCAGCACCGGGCGCAATCTGGACGAGATCCTGCGCGTCATTGATTCGCTCCAACTGACCGACAACCACAAAGTAGCCACGCCGGTGGACTGGAAGAATGGCGAGGATGTGATCATCGTTCCGTCGCTCTCCAACGAAGAGGCCAAAGAGCGCTTCCCCGACGGATGGGATGAGCAGACACCGTATCTGCGCGTTACCCGCCAACCTGGTCGGAAGTAATAGAGAATTCGTCAGCTGGCCTTGTGGCTGGCTGACGAAGCAATACCTGAGAAACCTTCACCGATAGGTTCGGTCATCGCCGAACCCGCAACCGAACACGGCCCCGAAATGCTTACCCTGACAATCCCTGAAGTTGGTCTCTTCGCGTTATTGATTGCACTTTGCCTGTCGCTGCTTCAGGCGACCGTGCCCTTGCTGGGAGCCGCCACCCGGCGCCCGTTGTGGATGGCATTTGCAGAGCCCATGGCATGGGGGCAATTTGTTTTTCTACTGGTTTCTTATGCCAGCCTGACCGCCAGTTTTCTTCTGGATGATTTCAGCGTGGATTATGTGGCCCGTAATTCCAACTCGATGCTGCCCTGGTACTACAAGTTCACCGCCGTCTGGGGCTCTCATGAAGGCTCGGTGCTGTTATGGAGTCTGATTCTCAGTGGCTGGGGCTTTGCCGTCAGTCTGTTTTCCCGCCAGTTGCCACGGGATATGCTGGCACGGGTTCTGGGAGTTCTGGGTGTCGTCAGCGCAGGGTTCCTGCTTTTCATCGTCGTTACGTCCAGTCCCTTTGATCGCCTGTTGCCGGGCATGCCAGCCGACGGTGCCGATCTGAATCCGTTGTTGCAGGATGTTGGCCTGATCATCCATCCGCCGATGCTTTACATGGGCTATGTGGGTTTTTCAGTGGTCTTTGCTTTTGCCATCGCTGCGCTGATCGAAGGGCGTCTCGATGCGGCCTGGACGCGCTGGGTTCGGCCGTGGACCAACATTGCCTGGGCCTTTCTGACCCTCGGCATCGCTCTGGGTAGCTGGTGGGCCTACTATGAGCTGGGTTGGGGCGGCTGGTGGTTCTGGGATCCGGTGGAAAATGCATCGCTCCTGCCCTGGCTGAGCGGGACAGCGCTGATACATTCACTGGCGGTCACGGAAAAACGCGGCACGTTCAAGAGCTGGACGGCACTGCTGGCGATTTTCACGTTCTCACTCTCGTTACTGGGCACCTTCCTGGTGCGCTCAGGGGTACTGACCTCGGTTCATGCCTTTGCCAATGATCCATCTCGGGGGCTCTTCATTCTGGCGTTGCTGGGAATAACGGTCGGCGTCTCGCTTTTGATCTTTGCGCTACGGGCGCCGCGAATGAGCGCCAATGCGGGCTTTAGCTGGCTTTCCCGGGATGCTCTGTTGCTGATCAACAATATTTTGCTGGTCACCATGACGATCACGGTCCTGATGGGCACCCTGTACCCCTTGATCCTGGATGCACTCGGGCTGGGCAAGGTCAGTATCGGCGCGCCTTACTTTAATAGCCTGTTCGTGCCACTGACCGTCATGCTGTGTGCCTTTATGGGGCTGGGGCCGGTCTCACGCTGGAAGCAGATGCCCGGTCGGGAGCTGTTCCGGCGACTACTGGGGGCGGGCTTGGCCGCACTGGCGATTGCGATATCGATACCGTTTCTTTACAACGGCCAGTGGAATGTCGCCGTGGCGCTGGGGATGGTGGCGGCCCTGTGGGTAGTACTGGCGTTGGTGCGCGACCTGTTTGATAAAGTCCGCAATGCGTCCTCTGCGCTGTCCGGATTGCGTAAGTTGACCCCTTCATACTGGGGCATGGTGGTCGGCCACGTGGGCCTGGCCGTCACCATCGTGGGCGTGGTGATGGTGTCGAACTACGCCATGGAGCGTAATGTGCGGCTTGATATCGGTGAGCAGGTGAATCTGGGCGGGTACGATTTTACGCTGACCGAACTGGGCGAGCGTCGGGGGCCCAACTTCCTCGCCGATACGGCGACCATCGAGGTTGCCCGTGAAGGCCGGATTGTCACCACCCTGTACCCGGAGAAGCGCCTGTACATTGCCGAGGCAGCCGATGACCGATGTCGCACTCGACCCCGGCCTGTTGCGGGACCTTTACGTGGCCATGGGGGAGGAACTGGACGACGGCAGCTGGGCAATGCGCCTACAGGTCAAGCCATTTGTACGCTGGCTTTGGCTGGGTGCGCTGCTGATGGCCTCCGGGGGCGTGCTGGCCGTGGCAGACCGTCGCTACCGTCGCCGCCGTGCAGCCGCAGCTGACCGCGAATCGATGAGGCCGGCACGCGAGGTTCGCGCATGATGCGTCGCCTGTTGCTGCTGCTTCCGTTGTGGTGTTCCTTGGCCTGGCCTTCTTTTTGTACCGGGGGCTTTCGCTGGATCCCAGTGCTCGCGAGTCAGCCCTGATAGGCCAGGCGTTTCCCGCGTTCACGCTCCCGACGCTGGAGGACCCTGATACCGAGGTGGATGAATCCCTGCTTCGCGGGCAGATATCTCTGGTCAATGTCTGGGCATCCTGGTGCCCGACCTGCAAGGAGGAAATGCCCCAGCTACTGGCGCTCTCCGAGCGCGGCATTCAGATGGTGGGCATCAACTATAAAGACGCCCGTGACCTGGGGCGACAGTTTCTCGAAGAGTTCGGAAAACCTTTCGAGGTCAACATCTTCGATCCTGCCGGTGACCTGGGTTTTGAAATTGGCGTGTATGGCGTGCCCGAAACCTTCCTGGTCGACGCAGACGGTATCGTTCGATACAAGCACGTTGGGTACATAACGCCCGCCCAGGTGGATGAAGTCATGATGGAGGTAGAGAAATGGCGCTAACCCTGAAGATCCGTTGCTGTGTGGTCATCGTGCTTTTGATGGCCTCGTTCCAGTCGATGGCGGATACGGCAATTGATGCGCGTCATTTCGAGGATCCGGTGATGGCGGAGCGTTATCGCGACCTTACGGCGTCATTGCGGTGCCCTAAATGTGATGCTCAAGCCATCGACAGCTCCGATTCGCCGGTGGCGGCGGACATGCGGGAGCGGGTAGCGCTGATGCTTCATGAGGGGCGTGCGGATAAGGAAATTCTTGATTTCATGGCTAATCGTTTTGGCGAGTTCGTTCTTTACAATCCGCGCCTTGACGGGCGCACGTGGCTGCTTTGGGCGTTGCCGGCGGCGCTGGTGGCAGGGGGCGCCATGGTTGTGACTGCGTTTGTCCGGGCACGCAGACACCGGCGAGTGCGGCCGCTCTCCGAGGAGGAACGTACCCGCCTGGCCGCCCTGATTCATCGTCACCGTGAGGGATCAGAATGATTATGCTCTGGTTAGGTATCGGCACACTGCTATTTCTTGCGCTGTGGTTTCTGAGTCTACCGTTGCGAAGAACAAGGGCGACCCATGACTGGCAGCAACGGTTTGAGGCCGATGATCATGCTGAGGAGCAAAACCTGGTCGTTTATGAGCGCCGGCTTTCAGCACTGGAAAGTGCCCGCGATCGCGGTGAAATTGACGTCGCCCGCTTTGAAGAAGGCCGCCACGAGCTAGACCGCAATCTGCTGGAAGATACTGAGGGTCGCCGTCGCGCACCTCTCAAGAACCCTCTGGCTGGGCGTTTTGCGATCCCTCTGGCGATGGTGGCTCTGGTGGCTGCAAGTGTTATTGGATATCAGTGGGCAGGCGCGGATGGAGATCTGGCTCTGTATGCCGCCCAGCAGAACGCGCTCAACACGCCCGGCGTCTCAATGAAAACCCTGGTTGGCCGGCTCGAAGAGGAGGCCGAGACTCAGCCGGATAATCCCAAGGTCTGGGCGTTGCTTTTACCGCTTTACCAGAAGATCGGTCAACCGGGTCAGGCGATTGGCGCCCTGGAACGAATGATCGAACTCGAAGGTCGCAGAGTAGACCTTCTGGCCCAAACGGCTCAGATTAAATTCTTTATGGCCGGGCGCAGCCTGACCGATGAAGTGCAGGCGCTGGTCGACGAAATACTCGACAAGGATCCTCGTGAGCCAACGGTGCTGGGCATACTGGGGGTCGAGGCCTTTGACGACGGTCGCTATGAACAGGCGATCAATTACTGGCGCCGTGCATTGGCTGGCTTCGGTGATAACGAGTCCGCACAGGCCATTCGCAACGGTATCGCTGTTGCCAGACAAAGACTGGAGGGGGCCGCCAATGGCACGGGCACTGTCACTGATTAGAACCTAGCGCACTTTCACATACGGAATCAGGAAAGCTTATGCTTCAGTATCCTCAAATCGACCCGGTAGCCATTGCACTGGGCCCGCTAAAAATTCATTGGTACGGCCTGATGTACCTAGTCGGTTTTCTTGCGGCCTGGTGGCTGGGGCGTCGTCGGGCTCATCGGCTGGGGTTGAATGCAGACGCTGTCGAAACATTGATTTTCTACTGCGCGATGGGTGTCATTTTTGGTGGCCGCCTCGGTTATGCGTTCTTCTACGGTTTTGACAAGCTGGCAGACAATCCGCTTTGGCTGTTCAAGGTGTGGGAAGGGGGAATGAGTTTTCACGGCGGCTTGACCGGCGTCCTGATTGCAGCCCTGGTCTTCGCCCGAAAGCAGAACCTGCGGTTTTTCCAACTCACGGACTTTATAGCGCCATTGGTACCAATTGGCCTGGGAGCAGGGCGCCTTGGCAATTTTATCAATCACGAGCTCCCGGGACGGATTAGTGATGTTCCCTGGGCCATGGTGTTTCCCAATATGGGGGAGGCGCCACGCCACCCGTCGTCATTGTATGAGTTCGCCCTGGAAGGTGTTGTGCTGTTTGTTGTGTTGTGGTGGTTCTCACGCCACCCTCGCCGGATAGGCGCAACGTCCGGCCTGTTCCTGTTGCTCTACGGAATTTTCCGTTTTGCGGTCGAGTTTGTTCGCCTCCCTGACCCGCAACTGGGGTTCATTGCCCTCGGCTGGGTGACCATGGGGCAGTTGTTGACCCTGCCGATGATCCTCGGCGGCCTTGCCTTAATCGCCTGGTCAAGACGTCAACCGAACAATAAAGCGGAGGCGGCGACAGCCAGATAAAAGCTGTCTTTGCTTGTTTGTTGACTCACGATGGAAATTTAAAATGAAAGAAACTATTGCTCATTCCGGAGCCTGGGGTATAGCGGCAATCATGATCGTGCTGATCTCCTGGGTCATGTATCGTTGGCTCGCTCCCAGGACATGGCGGGAGTGGGGCAGTGCCGGGGTGGTGCAGGCATTTATTATCGCATTGTACGCGGAGATGTACGGCTTCCCTCTCACTGTTTATTTGCTCGTGCGGTTCTTTGACTTGGACGGAAGTGACCTCAGTGCGAATCTCTGGTCTTCGCTGCTCGGTATCGGCGAGATGGGTATGCTCGTCGCGATGCTGCTCGGCTATGCTCTGGTTGTGACTGGCATCGGTATTTTTCTGCAGGGATGGCGAGAACTTCACCATGCACACCAACAAGATCGCCTTGCTACGGATGGACTCTATAGCGTCGTGAGACATCCTCAGTATACGGGCCTTTTTCTCATCCTGTTCGGGGAGGGAGTTGTGCATTGGCCGACGCTGTTCTCCATTAGTCTGTTCCCCGTCATCGTTCTCGCCTATAGCCTGCTCGCACGCCATGAAGAGCGAAAGGTGATTGAGCGGTTTGGGGAGGAGTACCGAACCTACCAGCAGGATGTGCCGAGGTTTATTCCACGAGCGGGCCGACTTGCAAAACTCATTGGCAAGTCCCGCTCGTGGCTGGGCTGACACACAGGGAAGAGTACTGCGTCGAGGGAGTGCTTGTCTGTAGAGGCCAACGAAACCGCTTAAGACGATGCTCGGTCATCCATAACCATTATCAACTTTGCAAGGGGGCTCCTTATGCAGAACTTTAGATTCTCTTCTGGACAGCCTGATGTAGCAGGCTTTTATGATCCGCGGTCTTCCAGTGTCCAGTATGTGGTTTCCGATGCGAGAACCCTAAAGTGCGCCATTATCGATCCGGTTCTTGATTTCGATGAGAAATCCGGCTCGACAGCATTTCATCTTGCCGATGAGATCCTGGCATACATAGCAGAGCAGGGACTCGAGGTTGAATAGATATTGGATACTCATCCTCATGCCGACCATATGTCCGCCGCACACTATCTGAAAGAGAAAACAGGGGCGCCAACGGGGATAGGCACCTATGTAAAAGACGTGCAGGCACTATGGAAGGACCTTTACAACTGGCCTGTTTTTCCTGCCGATGGCCGTCAATGGGACCATCTTTTTGCGGACGGCGATGTGGTCCGGGTCGGGTCAATTCAGGGCAGGGTATTGTTTTCTCCCGGCCATACGCTGGCGTCAGTTACCTATTTACTGGGTGATGCGGCTTTTGTGCACGACACGCTTTTCCAGCCTGATAGCGGTACTGCCCGCGCCGATTTTCCGGGTGGCGATGCCCACCAGCTCTGGCAATCCATTCAGGAGATTCTGGCCCTGCCCGACGAGACCCGGCTATTTACCGGCCATGACTATCGACCGGGCGGGCGAGAGGCAAGGTGGGAGAGTACCGTGCGCGAACAGCGGGAAACCAACAAGCACCTGATGGGTGATCAGACTGAAGGTGGATACATCGCCATGCGGAACGAGCGTGACAAAGAGCTCCCCATGCCCAAGCTTCTCCTCCATGCGCTGCAAGTGAACATACGTGGCGGTGCACTGCCGGAGCCTGAAGACAATGGTCGGCGCTACTTGAAGATACCTCTTGATGCCTTTGATGGCGCAGTTTGGGACTAGCGACAAAGACCGATAAAAAGGAGGTTCAAATGAACATCGGCCTGCTCGACGAGCGATTGAATGTCATTGCCCTGTCCAGCCTGAAAGGTCGCTAGGCTCCGCAGTACCGCCAGAAGCGCATCTTCAGCCGTGTCGGCCTTGAAGCCTCTGGTCGAATAGCCGGGAGCGTGTGGTGTGTTGAGGACCGCTTCTTTGGAGAGATCGTGACGACAGCTTTTTCAAGGATTGCCGGGGACTATGATGATCTCTGGCTTTTAACCGATGGCTACCGGGACTGGATGCTGACCAAGACCCTTGGGCATTTGAGTATGCGAAGGAATAGTAACTTCGCGGACCTGGGAGGTGGAACCGGCATATTTGCTCACCTCCTGAAGCTGGGCGTGCCGCTTGAGCCTGACGCCATATGCGTGGACCCCTCCGACGCCATGCTCTTGAACGCAGGGCGGTACCGAGGCCTCCAGACATATTGTGAATCTGCTGAAACGTTTGCCCATAGGCAGGTGCCACTGGACCGGATTCTTATCAAGGAATCGATCCATCACGTCCGGAATCGTCAGAGTTTTTGGGAAAAAATATGCTCAAGTTTAAGGCCCGATGGCCGTATCTTGGTGGTGACTCGGCCCAGTCTGCCCGAGCTCCCCCTTTTCAAGCGGGCGATGATTGCCTTTTCGGAGAGCCAGCCGGAACTTGAAATTCTTCTCGATGAAATCTCCAGTTCGGGTCTCAGAGCTGTGACAAACACGGAGCAGTACCACGTCCAGATCCCGAAGGAGCGCTGGTATGCAATGCTTCGGGCTCGGTTTATGTCGAATCTGGCAGGCTTTACTCCCGATGAAATTGAGGACGGTATCCTGGAAGTCGACAGCCAGCTTGACGGAGATCAGGTCCGCTTCACTGACCGTTTGTTCTTCGTGGTTATTGAGCATGAGCCACAATGACCAAGCTGGGGGGCCTCACGTGATATCTGGTTTATGCGTAAGACTTTACGGTCGAGTGTATTCGTACGGGAAGTTAACAGGTGATGGCGCGGATGATTAATACAGCTCGCTTTTGAGAATAACAGATGGATCCTTCTATATTTGGTTTCTCCCCCTATGTGGCCGCATTTGTATTTGGTCTCCTTGGGGGCGCGCACTGCATCGGCATGTGCGGCGGTATCATGGGGGCACTGACCTTTTCGGTACCTCCCGAGCTCCGGCGCCCCCATCGTGTGCTTGGATTGTTGCTGGGCTTTAATGCAGGCCGCATTGTCAGCTATATGGTTGTCGGGGCCTTGGTTGGTTTGGTGGGAGCCGGGCTGAGTCATGCTCTGGACAGTATTGCTCTCGTGTTGAGAGTTGTGGCCGCCGTCATGTTGATACTCATGGCTTTATACATCGCGAACTGGTGGAAGGGCCTGGTTAGAATCGAGGCCGTTGGCCGCCATGTCTGGGCGTTTGTTGCTCCTGTCGGTAAGCGGTTTATGCCGGTTGTCCGGGCACGCCAGGCATTCGGTTTGGGCGCAGTCTGGGGATGGATGCCCTGCGGCCTGATATACTCAATGCTTGCCTGGAGTCTTTCGATTGCAGAGCCGCTCCAGGGTGCCGCACTGATGGGTGCGTTCGGGCTTGGAACCTTGCCGACGGTTCTGGCAACGGGTGTTGCGGCAAGACGTATCTCGGGCTGGATTCGGAATCCGGCAACACGAAACGTGGCTGCTCTATTGATCATCTCGTTTGCCACCTGGCAACTGTGGCATTTGCATACCATGGGCACCATGAATTGAACATTGGATCTCCCGTTCCGATAGCCAGGGTAGCTGGAAGGAACTTTCACTTTCCATGCAATCAAAATGACATGAGAACGTTGGCCTTGTGTCGAGATAATCATTTTTTGCTTTGCAGGCTTACGCGAAGGACTGACAGCGAGGTGTGAGGAAATGAAAGTCAATGAAATTGCAAAGTTGGCGAATGTCTCGCCGGATATCGTTCGGTTCTATAACCGTGAAGGACTACTTCGGCCACGAAAAGATCCCCGGAACGGGTATTATGTGTATAGCTCGGAAGACTTGCGGCGTTTACGGTTTGTTCGCATGGCTAATAAAATGGGTTGGAACCTGAGTGAAGTCAAAGTCATTCTGAGTCAAGGTACGGAAGGTGGCTTGGCTAGCGGCGATCTGGAGAAACTATTTACAGACGGCCTTTGCAGACTGGATCAGGAGCTAAAGGAGCTCGAGCGACTTCGTGATGACATGAAAGGCACAATCCAGCTTTGGAGACAGATGCCTGATGGTGTCCCCAATGGCCATTCGGTCCAAAAATTGATTGAGCAGTGGGGCTACTGGCAGTCCTGCCCATTAATCGCTTGACGCTTTGTGAAGCGCGCGCCTTACTTTCTCGAAAAATACTGTAAACACAAATACCTGATTTATTCTATTTTAAGCGCCGACCGCTCAGAGTTTTCCTGGCTACGTTGTAGCTTTGCGTGCTTGATCCATACTCGACCATCACGCCTTGTAGTGTATGGTCGGCTTCCAGTTGTGGGACAACGGCTCGTCGATGGCAAACTTCATTAATTCAGGAACCCTCCTGAATAAGAGCAACGAGATCATTTCGAATCTCCTCAGCGCTCAGATCAGATCTCATTAACAATCGGGGATCGCCCTCACGATCAAATACATAGATCGTGACCTGCCCCCAACTTTCTAACCCATTCTGATCTTAGTAATGTTCATCACCAGAGAGGACGATGAACATGAAGAAGCGATTCACCGAAGAACAGATCATTCCCATTCTGAAGGAAGCCGAGGCTGGCCTGCCGGTCAAAGAGCTGTGTCGCAAGTACAACATCTCGGACGCAACCTTCTACACCTGGCGTAAGAAATACGGTGGTTTGGAGGTCTCTGAGGCCCGTCGTTTGAAGGCCCTGGAGGAAGAGAACGCCCGGCTCAAGAAACTGCTGGCCGAGTCCATGCTGGACACAGAAGCTCTGAAGGCGGCTCTCAACCGAAAGTACTGACCGTCGGGAACAAGCGCGAGGCTGTGCGTACCATGCTGTCGGAGACGACGATATCCGAGCGCAAAGCCTGTTCACTCGTCGGGTTATCCCGCGCAACGATGCGGTATCAGTCTCAGCGTTCTCCAGAGGAGCGTGAACTGACAGAGCGCATCAAAGCCATTGCGTTCGAACGTCGCCGGTTCGGGTACCGGCGTGTTCATCAGTTGCTGCGTCGTGAGGGTGCTGAGGTGAATCACAAGAAGGTTTATCGACTTTACCGGGAAGCAGGCTTGGCCGTCCGCAAACGCAAGCGCCGTAAAGGGGTGATGGTCGAACGGCAGCCCTTGGTTCTGCCCGATGCGCCGAATCATACGTGGTCTATGGATTTCGTCATGGATTCTTTGGCCAACGGGCGCAGGATCAAATGCCTGACGATCGTGGATGATTTCACCAAGGAATGCCTCGACATTCCCGTTGCTATGGGAATCTCAGGCGAACAGGTGGTCCGCACCCTGGATGGCATAGCGGCCTTCAGAGGCTATCCAAAGGCCGTCAGAACCGATCAGGGGCCGGAATTTACTGGCAGAGCATTGGATCAATGGGCCTATCATCATGGCGTTGAGCTGAAGCTGATCCAGCCTGGAAAGCCGATGCAGAATGGTTACGTCGAGAGCTTTAACGGAAAATTCCGGGATGAGTGTCTGAATGAACATTGGTTCCGGGATCTTGCTCATGCCCGCGAAAAGATCAGCAACTGGCGCTTGGACTACAATGAGCGGCGACCGCATTCATCCTTGGGGTATCAGACACCCCTGGAGTTTGCCTCCGCTCTCCGACTTGGAAAAACTGATTCAAAAGTAACGGACATTACTAGGGAGCAGTTGGATTAAAGACTGGGGGCAGGTCACTGTGTCCAAACCAGAAGGTCGTAATTTCAGTGCAAAGGTCAGAATTGTCGAGCTGGTAAAAATGTGCGATATGCCGTGGACACACCAAGGACACAATTTGGACACAGGACAAATTTTATGTGCCGGACAGGGCAATTTCGAAAGCAAGGCAGAGGTCATTACCTGGGTCGAAGCTTGAGTGATTGCTGTTTCGAAAAACGGGTGCGGCAGGCAAGATTGCGGCATGTAACGTGTTGAATTGCCATTAAAATGGCCCGCCCGAGAGGATTCGAACCTCTGACCTCCGCCTCCGGAGGGCGGCGCTCTATCCAGCTGAGCTACGGGCGGTCTTCAACAAAGTTGGCATGTTTGACCGTTGCCTTCGGTTCCGGATTTTTCTCCTGACCCTTGCCTCCGGAGGGCAGCGCTCTATCCAGCTGAGCTACGGGCGGTTTCAAACTCACCGGTTGGCGGTGATTTCGAGTGCGCAATCTTACGTGGGCCGACGAGATCTGTCCAGCCCTCCCTGTCCCGCTCTTTTGATCTTTTGATGTCAGTTGCCGGTCTTTGCCTATACTTGATAAAAGGCAATTTGGCGTTCGTTTGTGAGTGAGTTTCCGATGATCGAGCGACTGGCAGACAACGATGGTATTCGCTACCGGCTGACCCCCAACCGGTCCATCAGTTGGCCGGGCCTGGTTCGGGTCTGGCTTGGACTGGTTGTGGTAACGGGCTGCGTGGTAGTGGGCTGGACCCTGGCAGGCGTCTGGCTGGTGATTCCCTTTGCCGGGCTGGAGTTGACGGCTGTAGGTGCAGGCCTGTGGTATACCGCCCGCAAATGTGCACGACAGGAAGTGATCACGTTTGGTGCCACGGAAGTGGTGCTGGAGAAAGGCCATCAGCGCCGTGAACAGCAGTGGCAATGGCCGCGAACGTCGGTAACGATCCTGCTCGATCCTGAGCCACTCCCGTGGATGCGGGAGCAGGTCTGGCTATGTTCCAGGGGGGAGGAGATTCCACTGGCGGACTTTCTGAACCCCCGGGAGTCCCGGGAACTGGTCACGGTTCTCCAGAGTCAGGGGTTGCACGTCACCCGACGAGCCCGGGAATTTGTAGGCATCTGGTTCTGACCGGCACTACAGGCGGGTCTCAGGCGTCAGGCTGACCACCGTATTGCCGTTCCCCACCGTCACTTCGCCATCCTGGATGTTGATCTGCAGGTTCATGGTGCGGTCTGCAAGCTCGGCCAGTGCCGCGGTATCATCCTGCGCCAGCGCGATGACCGACAGGTTGTTATGGCGCTCAAGGCGGTTGTGCAGCTTCTCCCACCATACCGGCAGCGCCCGGCCACCATAACCGTAGATGGTCACCCTGTCCGCCCGGTTGCAGGCCTTGCGAATCCGGTCCTCATCGGGAAGCCCGGTTTCGATCCAGTATTCTATGTGGCCAGTGAGGTCCTTCTGCCAGAGATCAGGCTCGTCGTCGGTGCTCAGGCCACGGGTGAATTCCAGAGCATCGTTGGCGTTCAGGGCAAAGGCCAGCAGCCGTACCATCATGCGCTCGTCGGTCTCGGAGGGATGGCGGGCGATGGTGACGTGATGGTCGGCGTAGTAATGGCGGTCCATGTCGGCGATGTTGAGGGTCGCCTTGAACACGGTGGCTTTCAGGGCCATGGCTGCTCCGTGGTTTTTTCTGGGAAGATGGCAAGTGTAGCGGATTTTGCGGATCTGCTGTCGTGTGATTTTTGTACAAACCCGCCAAACGGGTTGCAATCACGTCTGCGAATAACAATAATTATCACTAAGTTTGATTGGGCCGAGAGATTCCTCTATGTACGTCTGCCTCTGCACTGGTGTTACCGACCGCGAAATCCGTGAAGCTGCTGAAAACGGTGTCAGCTCTATGCGCCAG
Organism: Marinobacter sp. AN1; assembly: GCF_026013985.1. Classification (NCBI taxonomy): domain Bacteria; kingdom Pseudomonadati; phylum Pseudomonadota; class Gammaproteobacteria; order Pseudomonadales; family Marinobacteraceae; genus Marinobacter; species Marinobacter sp. AN1. The sequence goes on from NZ_CP110342.1 coordinate 713,808, forward strand.
CTTGGTAAGGAGCTGGGTGTTGGTCGCCAGTGTGGCCGTTGTGCCTGCACGGCCCGGGAAATCCTCCGCGAGTCCCGTTCCTCTGATTACCTGGCCCTGGCCAACCTGCTGGCCCAGCCTGCCTGAGCGGAGCGCCACCCTGGCCAGCGCCGCTGTCAATGACGTCTGTCAAACGTAAACCATTCTCTGGCGAGATTTTTTCTTGGTGGATTAGCGTCTATCCTTGTTGAATCTGCTGAGACAAGTCAGCGGTTCCATCGATAAACGGCGTCCGGTCAGACGGTCGTCAGTCTGAATGAGCGAAAGAGAGGAGGCCCTGGCCGTGAAAGGTGACAAGAAGGTTATCCAGTTTCTGAACAAGGTGCTGGCCAATGAGCTGACCGCCATTAACCAGTATTTCCTGCATTCACGGATGTACAAGGACTGGGGCATCACCAAGCTGGCGGACAAGGAATACGAAGAGTCCATTGACGAGATGAAGCATGCTGACCAGCTGATCGAGCGTATCCTGTTCCTGGAAGGCCTGCCCAACCTGCAGGATCTCAACAAACTGCTGATCGGTGAAAACGTCCAGGAGATGATCGAGTGTGACCTCAAGCTGGAAATGACGGCGCATTCCGACCTCAAAGAGGCGATTCTGTACTGTGAGGAAGTGCAGGACTTCACCAGCCGGGAACTGTTCCGCAGCATCCTGGACAGCGAGGAAGAACACATCGACTGGCTCGAAACCCAGCTGGAGATGATTGGTCAGATGGGCATCCAGAATTACATCCAGCTGCAGTCCGGCGCTGCCGAGTAAGCTGCATGCTGCACTGAAGTCGGGCGTAACCGCCTGGCGATGCCCCGTTTCGGAACCCGGCCTGGTTAAGGTCGGGTTTCTTTTTGGTCATTTTTCCGCTCTGGCCTGCAGTTGTCACCGTCAAGTCGCTAGAATGGGCCCGGTTGTTGCCTGATACCGGGTGTCCCCCAAGGGGCACCCAGCACCTGATACCGCAGACCAACCAGGAGATTCCCTGTCATGGACCTGTCCTGCTTTAAAGCCTACGACCTGCGTGGCCGTGTGCCTGACCAGCTTAATCCGAACCTGGCCGAGCGAATCGGTCGTGCCTATGTTGAAATTACGGGCGCCCGCAAGGTGATTGTCGGTTACGACATTCGCCTGTCCAGCCCTGAAATCGCGGACGCACTAAGCTCCGGGCTGATGGCCGCCGGCGCGGACGTTTATGATATAGGGCTCTGCGGTACCGAGCATGTCTACTTCGCCACCAGCCACTTCGGCATGGACGGTGGCATCATGGTGACCGCCAGCCATAACCCCCGGGACCACAACGGCATGAAGATGGTGGGACCGGAATCCCGACCCATCAGTTCTGACAATGGTCTCAACGATATCCGCGACCGGGTGCCGGAACCCTTCGAAGATGCTCCGAGGCAGGGTAAATATGAAACCCTTGAGGTGATGGCTCCCTATGTGGATCACTTGCTGGGCTATATCGATGCCAGCGCCCTGAAGTCCATGAAGATCGTGGTGAACGCCGGTAATGGCGGTGCGGGCCTGGTGATCGATGCCCTTGAGCAACACCTGCCCTTCGAGTTCATCAAGGTGCACCACGAGCCCGATGGTCACTTCCCCAACGGTGTGCCCAACCCGATCCTGCCAGAGAACCGCGCAGCCACCGCAGACGCGGTGCTTGAACACAAGGCCGCTATGGGCATTGCGTGGGATGGTGACTTTGACCGGTGTTTTTTCTTTGACGAAACCGGTCGCTTCATTGAGGGCTACTACATTGTCGGCCTGCTGGCGGACCAGTTCCTGCGCAAGACTGGCGGTGGCAAGGTGATCCATGACCCGCGCCTGACCTGGAATACCCTGGACCTGGTGAAGGCTGCCGGCGGTGAGCCGGTGGAAAGCAAGACCGGTCATGCCTTTATCAAGCAACGGATGCGTGACGAAGACGCTGTGTATGGTGGCGAGATGAGCGCCCACCATTACTTCCGGGACTTTGCCTACTGCGATAGCGGTATGATCCCCTGGCTGCTGGTGGCCGAGCGTCTGTGCCAGTCCGGTCAGCCCCTGTCCTCACTGATTGACGCGCGTATCGAGGCCTACCCGGCCAGCGGTGAGATCAACCGTACCATCGACAACCCGCCGAAAGTGATTCAGGCCATCGAGGAAATATACGGCGCCGAGGCGAAAGCCATTAACCATGTGGATGGCCTGAGCGTGGAATTTGATGACTGGCGCTTTAACCTGCGCATGTCCAACACTGAGCCCGTGGTGCGGCTGAATGTGGAGTCCCGGGCTGATCAGGCGTTGATGGAAGAGAAGACTGCCGAGTTGCTGAACGAGATGGACCGGCTCAACAGGGCCTGATGGCCAGGCAGGACTTATGCTGAAAGGGCGACCACCTGGTCGCCCTTTGCTTCGGATGGCTACAATACCCGGCCTTACAGCCAGTCGTTCAGCATAATGCCGATACCGATACGGTGCATGCGCTCGTTGTAGTCAATCAGGCTCTCACCGTAACCGTTATAGTATTGAACAAACCCCTTGAGCCGCTCTCCCATCGGAAAGCTGTATCCCAGTTCGACCGACGTGCGGTTGTCGTCTGAGCGCAGGTTGTTCATCAGTGTCGTGGAAATGACATGATCATCGTCCCACTTGTAGACGGCAATGTACTCCGCATACCCCAAATACTCGTGTATATCATCGTTATCATTGTCGCTGTCTTGTTCCGGCAGCCGGTACCAGGGGTTGACCATGAATAGCCACCGGTTGTAGGTGTAGGCAATACTCCCCTTGATCCGGTTCCAGCTTCGGGAGCGGGGTTCGGACTGACCGTTGGACTGGTGGTTAAAGCCGATAGCAACAGCGTTCAGTTCACCCGGACCCAGGTCCCACCCGAGCCGGTGACGCACAAAGAGTTCCGGTTCGTAATTGGTCTCGCGGAAGGGCGCGGACTCATCGGTATTGTATACCTGCCAGAAGGACTTCTGGGTATAACCGAACCAGAGGGTAGTACGGTCGTCCAGCATGCCGGTCAGCAAAGGGACTTTGAAGCTGATCTGGTACTTTGCCTCTTCGTCCTGGAGGTTGGTGTCGTAGTCACCCTCGCCCAGTCTGGGGCTGACGGGGTTCTGATTGGGGCTGTCCACATACGTGTAGGGAAGTATGTAGGTGGGGCGATAAGGAACGAAGCCGCCAATCAGGGTGCCGATCAGGCGCTCCTTGGCTTCGTACTCCTCGATTTCCTGCTCCATGGCCTGCTCGTCCGACTGCTGTGCGCCGGACTGTTCAACTTCCTCGCCAACCTCTTCAGCGAGCGCTTCCACTTCCTCCCGGGTAATCTCGTCGTCCGCCCCGCCATGTGCCTGTGCGGCACCCTGCAGGGGTATCAAAAGGCCAGCGCAAGCGATCAGGGTCAGTCGGTTCCATGGTCTCATAGACGGTCCTTTGATGGTGAACAGGGCATGATGGACGAATTGGTGTGACAACATCATTGCAGGGGCATTAACCGCTCCTCATCCCGGCAGGCTGTGCCAGGTCTGGGCAATGGCGTAGGCCCAGACACCCAGCAGGGTCAGCGCCAGCAGACCGAAAAGAACCCTTTGCCGACGGCTCTGGCCGGCCCCCGCAGCGGCGATCCACCGCAGATACATCAGCCCCAGGAAAGACAGGAATACAACCAGGCTGGCTGCGGCGGGAATCAGCAGCCAGGCAGCGTTAAGCTCATTCCCATCGCTGACCTGGCCAAGCATCGCCATGGACCCGACCAGCACGGCCAGCGCAATGAATTCAGCCGCCAGCAGCGGCTTGCGCCAGGGGTGGGGGTTCTGTGAAGGCTTTCCGGTCATCGCTTCCTCGGCCGGTTGGTGAAACAGGATCTGCCCTATCTTAGCGGTTTGTTGGTTTTTTTGCCCGGCTCCACCCGCTATAATGCGCCCACATACAATTGGGGAGCCTGCCGATCCGTCACCACCCCTGGCTCCCGGAATGCTCTGATGAGAGGTGCATTGTGAAAATGATGAAAGTCCTGGCGGCCGCACTGGTTGCATTCGGTCTGACGGCGGCAAGCGCTGTTGCAAGTGTTGAAGATCAGATCCGTGAGCGTATTGCCCCGGTTGGCAAGGTCTGCCTGCAGGGTGAGGACTGCGGTTCGGCTGCGGCAGCTCCGGCGACAGCGTCCAGTGACGGCCCTCGCGCAGGCGACGAGGTTTATAATGCCGCCTGTACCGCGTGCCATGCTACCGGCGCGGCGGGTGCTCCGATCGTGGGTGATGCGGGTGCCTGGGGCCCCCGCATTGACAAGGGCATGGAGACCCTGATCGACCACGCGATTAACGGCTTCCAGGGCATGCCGCCGAAAGGTGGGTGTGGCAGCTGCTCCGATGAGGAAATCCAGGCCGCCGTCCAACATATGGTCGACGCTTCTCAGTGATGCGTCCGGGCCGGTCCGCTGATTGCGGGCTGGCCCTGGCTTTATATCCGCGTCTACGCGCCCTCAGCTCCCCAGGTCTCCCAGTAGTGCGCTGAGGGTGGCCTTGCCCTTCTGCTGATTGGCTTCCTGGTCCAGGTCCCCGGTTCCCTCCCACTTCACATCGCCCTCAGGCAATTCGTCCAGGAATCGGCTGGGTATGGTCTCCAGCTTCTCACCATACTGCCGGCGTTGCGCTGCAAAGGTCAGGGTCAGGGTTTCCCGGGCCCGGGTTATGCCCACGTACATCAGTCGCCGCTCTTCCTCGATATTACCTTCTTCTATGCTGGAGCGGTGCGGCAGGATTTCTTCCTCCAGGCCCATGATGAACACGTGCGGGAACTCCAGGCCCTTTGACGCATGCAGGGTCAGCAGCTGCACCTTGTCGCTGTCGTCCTCTTCTTCCTGCTGTTCCATCAGGTCCCTGAGGATGAGGCGGCTGATGGCGTCCTCGATGCTGGTCTCGTTGGCGGTGCCCTTGTCGTCATCGAGCATGCGCTGAATGGAGTCGATCAGGTACCAGATGTTCTCCATGCGCCGCTCCGCCTGCTTGGGGCTGCTGGCGTGCTGGTGCAGCCACTCCTCATATTCGATGTCGGTGAACAGCTGCTTGAGTACCGGCACCGGATCTTCCTCGTAGAGGCGCCGGCATGTGCCTTCCACCCAGTGACGGAAACGGCGTAGCCGGTCCAGGCCCTTTTCGGTGACATGGGCTTCCACCCCCATTTCGTCCAGGGCCCGGTGCATGCTGATGTCCCGGGCGCGGGAGTAGTGACTTAACTGTTCCAGCGTACGGGGGCCAATTTCGCGCCGGGGCACGTTGACCACACGCAGAAAGGCCGCATCGTCATCCGGGTTGATCAGCAGGCGCAGGTAGGCCATTGCATCCCGTATCTCGTTTTTCGAGAAAAACGACTGGCCACCGGAGATGCGGTAGGGAATCTGGAAGGCCTGCAGTTTCATTTCCAGTAGCCGGGCCTGGTGGTTCCCCCGGTAGAGCACGGCAAAGTCCCGGAACTGCAGGCCCTTCTTGAGCTTCTGGTCAATGATCTCTGACGCTATCCGGTGGGACTCGGCATCCTCGTTGCGGCAACGCACAATGCGTAGCTCATCACCGATGGTGTGGTCGCTCCACAGGGCCTTCTCGAACACGTGGGGATTGTTGGCGATCACTTCGTTGGCACAGCGCAGGATGCGCGCGGTGGACCGGTAGTTCTGTTCCAGCTTGACGATCTTCAGGCTCGGGAAATCCTCTTTCAGCTGCACCAGGTTCTCTGGTCGGGCGCCCGCCACGCATAGATCGACTGGTCATCATCCCCCACCACGGTAAACGCTGCCCGTTCCGCCACCAGCAGTTTGACCAGTTCGTACTGGCAGAGGTTGGTGTCCTGGTATTCGTCCACCAGCATGTAGCGGATTTTGCGGCGCCACTTGGCAAGGGCTTCCGGTACGGTCCGGAATAACTGTACCGGTAGCAGGATCAGGTCATCAAAGTCCACGGCATTGTAGGCCTTGAGGTATTGCTGGTAGCGCTTGTAGATCAGCGCAATACGCTGCTCCCGCTCGTCGGCGGCCCGGCTCCAGGCATCCTCCGGCCCCTTCATGTCATTCTTCCAGGCGGATATGGTGTGCTGGATATCCGACAATTCGTCACCGGCGTCGGCGCTGGCTTCCCGCAGCATCAGGTCCTGCAGTAGGGCCTTGGCGTCTTCTGCGTCGAAGATGGAGAAGCCGGGATGGTAGCCCAGGTGCGCCAGCTCCTCACGGATGATATGCATGCCCAGGTTGTGGAAGGTGGAGACCGTCAGGCCCCGGGTCAGCTTGCGATCCACCAGCTTGCCGACGCGTTCCTTCATCTCCCGGGCGGCCTTGTTGGTAAAGGTCACTGCCGCAATATGTCGCCCCGGGATTCCCGCCTGCTCAATCAGGTAGGCGATCTTGCGGGTGATCACGCTGGTTTTGCCGCTACCAGCCCCCGCGAGCACCAGCAGGGGGCCGTCGATGTAATGCACGGCTTCGCGTTGACGGGGGTTAAGTTGTGACACAGTTCACCTGACGCAGGATTCAGCGAAAAGGAGCATTCTACCTGAGACCAAATTCTGTATCTTCTTTGGCTATCAGCTATCTTGTAGGGTGATCACTTGAATCCGTCGCAAGCTCAGGGTGTCACCGTCGCAAGGTGACATTCCTTCCGGGCGTCTCACAGGCGGGGTCACCTTCCGGCAGTAATACTGCCCGGCCTGTTATGGCCGGGATAAAAAGGGCATCTGAACCAAAATGCAGTCCGACAACCTGCGTATCCTGGTCCTTACCGGGGAACAAACTGATTTTCTGCGTTACGGAGCCATGCTCCATGGCCACGGTGACTTTGTTTCCGAGCTGACCTGGTGCCCTGATCCCGACGACGTCGGTGACTTGCTGATTCACGCTCACTTTGACGTCCTGTTATGGGAGCCGACTTTCCATGCCGGCTCAGAGGGTGGTTTCCTGCAATACCTGGCGGTGGCCGGTAATGAAAAGCCGGTGATTGCCATCGGTGGCGGGCTGGAGGATGACGTTACAGAGGGCCTGCTCGCCGGTGGCGCGGCAGACTACCTTTGCAAGGGGCGCCTGGATCGCTGGTCAATGGCCAGGGCAGTACGTTGTGTCTGGTTCCGCCAGCAATTGGAAGACAGTGCCGGCGGACAGCTGGGGCGGGAGGTGGCCAGTGGTTTCATCAATCGCAACCTGTTCTTTGACCGCCTGCAGCAGGCGATTCTGCGGGCGGAGCGGGGCGACCACCGGCTGGCCCTGATTCACATCAACCTGGATGACTTTCGGACGGTTAACGAGTCGCTGGGCTACCGTCAGGGAGACGAACTGGTGCTCCGCCTGGCCGAGCGCCTGCGCCAGGTCATGCGTCGGGTGGACTCGCTGATGCGCATCGGTGGGGACGAGCTGGCCGTCATTGCCGAGAACGTGGACGACTCCCTGGACCTGTCCCAGATCGTCCGCAAGCTGGTTACCGCCCTGAACGACCCGGTTACGGTGGCTGGTAACCGCGTGGGGATCACCGCCAGTCTCGGCGTGGCCACCTTCCCGGAAGCCGGCGACACCCCGGAAACCCTGTTGCGCCGTGCCAACCGGGCCATGTTCGAAGCCAAGCGGGACTCCGGTACCAGCTATCGCTTCTACAACCGTCAGCTGCACATTTCTGCCGGCCATCAGCTCAAGCTGGAGGGAGACCTGCGTAATGCGCTGCGTTCCGGTGAGCTCGAACTCTACTACCAGCCCCGTATCGACCTGATTACCGGCGAGGTACGGGGCGTGGAATGCCTGATTCGCTGGAACCACCCCACCCGGGGGCTGGTCATGCCCGATGAATTCATACCCGCTGCTGAACGCAGTGGCCTGATTGTGCCCATCGGTTACTGGGTCATCGAGCAGGCCTGCGCGCGGCTGCAAGAGTCCGCCGACCTGGGCTTTCCGGGTCTGGTGTTTGCCGTCAACCTTTCGTTCCGGCAGTTCCATGATCGCAAGATGACGGAAACCATCTTCCGCATCATTTTCAATGCCAACGTTGATACCAGCCTGCTGGAGCTGGAGCTCACCGAAACGGCCATGATGCATGACCCCGACTATGCCCAGCGCTGCCTGCGGGAACTCAGCCAGCTGGGTATCAGCTTTGCCCTGGATGACTTCGGCACCGGGTATTCCTCCCTGACCAACCTGCAACACCTGCCCATCTCGCTGGTCAAGATCGACAAGTCCTTCGTCCAGGCCCTGGGTGAAACCGGGGACTCGGAGCATATTATCCGCGCCATTATCAGCCTGGCCCACAGCCTGCAGATGAGCGTGGTGGCGGAAGGCGTGGAAACCGAGGGCCAGTTGGCATTCCTGCGCGACCAGCATTGCGACGAGGTTCAGGGTTACTACTACGCACGGCCCATGCCCTGGCCTGCACTGCTGGATTTCCTGCAGGACCGTAATCGCCTGGCTTGCCTGCCGGAGTAAGGCCCTGTACCTTTTGCGGTCTGATTTAACGGTCTGACCAAATACAGTGACGAATGGTCCGCTATCGTGCGGGCAGGATTCTCCCCTCTCAGGTAACACAGCATGATCAGTATTCCCGGCCGCATTGCCGAAGAACTCGGTGTACGCGAACAACAGGTCAACGCCACCATTGCCCTGCTTGATGAAGGCGCTACCGTGCCCTTCATCGCCCGCTACCGGAAAGAAGTCACCGGTGCCCTGGACGACAGCCAGTTGCGGACCCTGGAAGAGCGGCTGCGCTACCTGCGGGAGCTGGAAGAGCGGCGTGAGACCATCCTCAAGAGTATCGAGGAGCAGGGCAAGCTGACGGACGAACTCCGCGCCGCCGTCGACGAGGCCGACACCAAGAACCGTCTGGAAGACCTGTACCTCCCCTACAAGCCCAAGCGCCGCACCAAGGCCCAGATTGCCCGCGAGGCCGGACTTGAGCCGCTGGCTGACAGCCTGTATGACAACCCGGGCCAGGATCCTGAAGCCCTCGCCGCCGGCTACCTCAACTCCGAAGCGGGTGTTGAAGACGTTAAAGCTGCCCTTGAAGGTGCGCGAAATATCCTGATGGAACGCTTTGCCGAGGATGCGGAGCTGTTGGGTCGCCTGCGGGACTACCTGTGGAGCGAGGGGCAGTTGAAGGTTACGGTCATTGAAGGAAAAGAGAACGAGGGCGCCAAGTTCCGGGACTACTTCGATCACCAGGAGCCCCTGAAAAAGATGCCCTCCCACCGGGCGCTGGCGATACTGCGGGGTCGCAACGAAGGCATTCTCACATACGCCATTACGGTGGAGGGTGAGAGTGAAGACCGTCGTGTGCCGCACCCGGCAGAAGCGAAGATTGCCGCCCACTGGAACATTCGTGACCAGGGCCGCCCCGCGGATCGCTGGCTGGCGGACGTGGTGCGGTGGACCTGGCGGGTCAAGCTGTCTACCCAGCTGGAGACCGACCTCATGGCACAGGTGCGTGAAGCGGCCGAAGCGGAGGCGATTCAGGTATTTGCCAATAATCTCAAGGACCTGCTCCTGCTGGCTCCGGCCGGTCCACGGCCGACCCTCGGCCTGGACCCGGGCCTGCGCACCGGGGTGAAAGTCGCCATTATTGACGGAACCGGTGAGGTGGCCGGGTATGGCGCCATCTATCCCCACGCCCCGAAAAATCAGTGGGACCAGTCCATAGAACAGCTGGCGAAGTGGTGCCGGGAGCACAGGATCGAACTGGTGGCTATCGGCAACGGCACCGCGTCCCGGGAGACCGAGAAGCTGGTAGCGGAGCTGTGCAAGCGGTACCCCGAGTTCAAGCTTAACCGCATTGTTGTGAGCGAGTCCGGTGCGTCCATATACTCAGCGTCTGAGTTCGCCTCGCGGGAACTACCGGACCTGGACGTTACCATCCGTGGTGCCGTTTCTATCGCCCGCCGCCTGCAGGATCCGCTGGCCGAGCTGGTCAAGATCGAGCCCAAGTCCATCGGTGTTGGCCAGTATCAGCACGATGTCTCCCAGGTGCAGCTTGCCCGTAGCCTGGATGCGGTAGTTGAGGACTGTGTAAACGGCGTTGGCGTCGATCTCAACACCGCTTCGGCTCCCCTGTTGGCGCGGGTGTCTGGTCTTAACCCCGGAACCGCCGAGAACATTATTGAATTCCGCAGCCGCAATGGTGGTTTCCGCAGCCGCCGGCAGTTGCTGGAAGTGCCGAGGCTGGGGCCGAAGACCTTTGAACAGGCCGCCGGCTTCCTGCGGATCAGTCAGGGAGAGAACCCCCTGGACCGTTCCGCCGTACATCCCGAGGCCTACGGTGTGGTGGAAGCCATCGCGAAGAAAAGCGGTCGCAAGGTGGCGGACCTGATTGGTGATGTCAGTTTCCTGCGGAGCCTGAACCCGGAAGAGTATGTGACCGATCAGTTCGGGGTTCCCACCATCCGGGATATCATTGCCGAGCTGGAAAAACCGGGGCGGGACCCCCGGCCAGAGTTCCGTTTCGCCAGCTTCCAGGAAGGGGTGGAAACACTCAATGACCTGAAGCCGGGGATGACCCTGGAAGGGACGGTGACCAACGTCACCAACTTCGGGGCGTTCGTGGATATCGGTGTGCACCAGGATGGCCTGGTTCATATCTCTGCCCTGTCCCATGAGTTCGTCAAGGACCCCCGTGAGGTGGTCAAGGCCGGCGATATCGTCAAGGTCAAGGTCATGGAAGTGGACATTCCCCGCAAGCGTATTGGCCTGTCCATGCGACTGGATGACAAGCCCGGTGAGGGCAATCGGCCGGAACGGGGGCAGGGCGATCGCCACAAGTCCGCCAAGGCTCGCCAGGCTTCCGGTGGTGGGCGGCGTGGTAGTAGCCAACCGCAACAATCCCAGGGCGCCATGGCCGGTGCCCTGGCCGAGGCACTGGCCTCAGCCCGCAAGGGCAAGCGTTAATCCAATGGTGGTGGGCGGCGTCGTAGTGGCCTGCCCATGCTAAAGTTGTCCGCAGCGGCAAGGTTTCCGCTCGCCGGGTGATCATAGGAGTCAAACATGGGTGCATCGCGCCACGGGTTGTTCTCACAGCTCAATGCCAGCGACTGGGACGGGTTCCTCAAAGGGGCCGAGAAAGAGGGGCTGCGGGTTGACCGCAACGGGTTCATCGCGCAGACCCCGCATCCGAAGGCATTGGGCTCGGCGCTGACTCATCCGCGCATTACCACCGATTACTCGGAATCCCTGCTGGAGCTGATCACCCCGGTATGCCGCAGCACCGAGGAAATGCTGGCCTCCCTGCGGGATATCCACTGGTTCGTGCACCAGCACCTGGAAGACGAGGTGCTCTGGTCCGCCAGCATGCCCTGTGAGCTGGATGGAGACCCGAGCATTCCGATTGCGGAATACGGCAGTTCGCATATTGGTCAGCTCAAGCATGTGTACCGTCAGGGCCTGGCCGTGCGCTATGGCCGCATGATGCAGAGCATCGCCGGCGCCCATTACAACCTGTCGCTGCCGGACAGTTTCTGGCAGAAATGGCAGCAGTTGCTGGGCGACGGGCAGTCGCTGCAGGATTTCAAATCCGACCAGTATTTCTGGCTGATCCGTAACTTCCGCCGTCGTAGCTGGCTGCTGATGCTGCTGTTCGGCGCCTCGCCCGCGCTGGATGCCAGCTTTGTTCGTGGCGTCAATCATCAGCTTGCCCCCTTCAGTGACGACACCTTCTATGGTCGCAATGCCACCTCCCTGCGCATGGGGGATCTGGGCTATCACAACAACGCCCAGTCGTCCCTGAACATCTGCTTCAACGAGCTGAAGACCTACACCGAAACCCTCGACAGGGCGATTCATACGACCTGGCCACCCTATGAGGAAATCGGCACCCGTCGTGGTGACCAGTTCATCCAGATCAATACCAGCATCCTCCAGATCGAGAACGAGTATTACAGTGCGGTGCGGCCGAAGCGGACCACCGAGCGGGGCGAGAAGCCCATCCAGGCGCTGGATCGTCGCGGCGTGGAGTACATCGAGGTGCGCTGCCTGGACCTGGACCCATTCTCCCCGCTGGGCCTGAATGCACCGCAGGTGGATTTCCTGGACCTGTTCCTGCTGGGTTGCCTGCTGCAGGACAGTCCGCGGATCGGCGATGCCGAGTGTGACCGTTTGGATGACAACTACAAGGATGTGGTGAACGAGGGGCGTGATCCCCGGCTCCAGCTGACCCGGTGCGATCGCACCGTTGCCCTCAGCGATGCCTCCCGGGAAGCCCTGGATGAGCTGGATGGCCTGGCGGAACAGCTGGACCAGTGGCAGGGCGGTAACCGCTACCGGGAGGCCCTGGCTGTACAGCGGCAAAAACTGGACGACCCCTCATTGCTGCCCTCAGCCCGGGTACTCGCCGCCATGGAAGAAACCGGCCGCGGTCACCGGGAGTGGACGCTTGAGTTGTCGCGAGAGCACCAGCGCAGCCTGCAGGAGGCGGTGCCTGATGAGCAGGTCCGTGCCGACTTCGAGCGCATGACACGGGAGTCACTTGACGAGCAGGCGGCTATGGAAAAGGCCGACAGCGGCACGTTTGGAGAATTCCTCGAGAACTATCTGGCCAGCTGAGGGGCACAGGCCGGCAAGTACCCCTGGTCCCCGTCAGCCGGCCCGATTGGCTGGCCGGGACTTACCGTTGTATGACGAAACTGCTGAACAGCACATCGACGATCTGTTCACCGGTCTGTTGATCCTCCAGAACCTGGTTCAGGCGGGCAAGGGCGTGGTCCCGGACAGCCTGCTGGCCTTCCACGGAGGACAGGGTTTCCAGATCCGTCTGTTCGCCAAAAAGCATGACCAGTTCATGGCGGAGGCGGGGCATGTGCGTTTCAATGGCGGCCCGGGCAGTTTCTGAATTGACCCGCAGGGAAACATCGGCCTTCAGATACTTGAGGCGCTCTGATGGCTCCCCTACATGGGTGACGAAAGAGGGCTTCATCTCCACGTACTCGGTAAAGGTCGGGGTGTCGTCACTGGCTTCTTCGGTCTCCGGCTCGTCCTGCGCCGCTGTGACAAGGGGCAGGCTAACGGCCAGAACGAGGCTGAGCCAGAAGGCAAGGTATCGATTCATCATCGGTTTTCTTGGTTCACATTAGGGAATGGTCTGGTTCGCAGAATAGCAGGACCCGGTGGCGGATGCAGCCATTGCGGGTCAGGTGCTGCCAGGCCGCAACAGAAGGTTTTTCGACAGATGCGCAGACTGGTTTTTCTCTTTGCTTTCCTGGTGCCTGCTGGTTTGCTGGCCGTGGCGTTTTATATGGAATATGTCATGGGGCTGGAGCCCTGTCCCCTGTGCTGGCTGCAGCGGTTTGCCTTTATGGGCGTGGCGGCAGTAGGCTTGCTGGCGGTACTCCATAACCCGGGCAATATTGGCGGGCGCATCTACGGCTTCCTGTTGGCGCTGACAGCGGGTATCGGCGTCGGCCTGGCCGGTCGTCAGTTATGGCTGCAGAGCCTGCCGGAGGACCAGGTGCCGGCCTGCGGTACCTCCGTTGACTATATGCTGGAAGTATTCCCGCTGATGGAAGTTCTGGCCATGGCGGTCAAGGGCACCGGTGACTGTGCCAAGGTGGTGTGGACATTCCTTGGCCTGAGTATCCCTGGCTGGACTGCGGTGTTCTTCACACTGATCATACTGGCAGGGCTGGCGGTTCTGTTTGGCTTGATCCGTTCCCCCTTGCGCCACTCACTGAGGTGACCCTGTCCGGCACCTCTCGGTCCCGGGTGTGCAGCATCTTTGGTGCTTGCCGGCCCGCTCGCAATTAGGGTAACTTGGTTCCCAACGCTGTCTGAGTCACACCTGATCCGCCCGGGAGGCACCATGTTAGAGAATTGCCGTACTGCGAAGGAACGCTGGGGAGGCGTGCACCAGCTCATAGATCGTTGGTTGAAGGAGCGCCAGGAATTGCTGGTGCACTATTGCGACCTTTCGGATACCGCCCGGGACACCGCGTCTGAGAACCTTGGCAAGAAGCTGGAGCGGTTGTGCCAGATTCTGGTCGATTACACGTCAGCCGGCCATTTTGAAATCTACGAGCAGCTGATCCAGGAGGCCCGGGAGTTCGATGACGGCGGTATTGAACTGGCCGGGCGCATCTACCCGCGCATCAGCGAAACGACCGAAGTGGTATTGGACTTCAACGAACGCATTGACGGCAAGCGGCCGGCGGAGTCAGAGATGGACGACCTGATGGCAGAGCTGTCGCGCCTGGGCGAGGCCCTGGAGACCCGGTTCGAGCTGGAAGACTTCCTGATCGAGCATCTGCACAACGTGCATGCGGACAAGGTGCCATCGTCAGCGTAAATCACGAACAGTGAAAACAGAGAGGGCGGCTCCGTGGAGCCGCCCTCTCTGTTTTCAGGTGCTGACCGGCAGATTAATCTTCCGGATTCACTTCCAGCAGTTCCACATTGAACACCAGGGTCTCGTTGGGGCCGATGCTCATGTTGCCACCGGGGCCGTAGGCCAGGTCGGACGGAATGTAGAGCTTGAACCGGCTGCCCTCGTTCATCAGTTGCAGGCCTTCGGTCCAGCCATCAATGACCTGGTTCAGGCGGAAGGTGACGGGCTCGCCCCTTTCACGGGAGCTGTCAAAAACCTCGCCAGAGAGCAGTTCGCCGGTGTAGTGGACCTTCACTTCATCTTCCGGCCCTGGTTTCTCGCCGTCACCTTCTTCCAGTACTTCGTACTGCAGTCCGGATTCGGTGGTGGTTACCTCGTCACGCTCGGCATTTTCTGCCAGGAACTGTTCGCCAGCTTCCCGGTTTTCGGTGGCAGCCTGTTCCATTTCCTGCTGCTGCCGGGCCTGCATCTCCTGCTGGTAGGCCAGCATGGCATCCTGAATTTCCTGCCGACTGAGGCGGGCAGAGTCATCATCGGCGTGGCCGTGGCGGAACCCTTCAATAAACTGTTCCAGTTCCAGCTCCGGCAGGTCGTTTTTCATGCGTTCGGCAAACACCATACCCATGCCATAACTGACTTTTTCGCTGTTGGTTTCCAGCGGCGCCTGGGTGACTTCCGGCGTCTGGGTGCCGGCGGTGCAACCGGCGAGTACGCCGGCAATGGAAAGGGCAATCAGCGTTTTCTTCATGGTCATTCCTGTCACGATAATGTGTTGTTAGCGGTTAAAGGCCAACGGTAACTGCTTTGACGGCCTGATACCACTGACAGAGTCGTAATTCCTGCAGCCGGGCTTAGCTACCGGTTTGGGGGAATCGGGGTTCCAGTGCGAAGGGAGCAGAGTAGGGAGCCTCAAGGTCCTCCTCCATGGGCCCCGGATTCAGCGGTTCCCGGGTCGGGGTGGCTTGCCCGGGCTCAATGGCCAGGGTATTCCAGTTGCCGGTTTCAGGGGGTTGGTCGGCATAATGCCAGCTGCCGTCAGCGTCCTGCCACTTGAATACAATTTCGGGGCCGGGTGGGGTTACCGGCGCCGGTACCAGGGCCTCGAAGGAAGGTATGGTTGTGGACTCCGGTGTTTGTTCGGGGTCACTGCTGGGGTTATCCGGTGCTTTAACGCCAAAAATCATCAGCGCTACCAGTAAGCCAAGGGCAGGGAAGGCCAGGCGGATCAGCCAGCGGGTCATGGCGCAACGGCTCCGTTGGCGCGACGACCACCGGAAGCTGACGGCGCGGAAATCCGGTTGATGAGCTGTGCCAGATGTCTGATCATAGGCTCCGTTTTTGCGTTGAGGCTGCTGCCGGTGTCAGGGGCTGCGCGACGGAGGTTCTGCTCCGCCAGTCTGGTTGTTGCTGGCATGGGGCCGGCGGTGGCCGATTTGCCAAGGGCAAGCCAGGCCCGGTACAGCTCGATGCGTTCGGCCTCCAGTTCGGCCTTCGCCAGGGTTTCCCGAAGTGGCGCAAGCAGGTTATCGGATTTATCCAGGGATTTCTTAAGGGATCGTACGGATTCCGTCACCGTGCCCCGCCATTGCAGGAGGTCCTCGGGTTCGTCGCCAGCATAGTCACGACCTTCGCTGGCAAGCCAGCCGGCGCACAGCAACCGGGTGACCGACCAGCCCTGCTGCTGAAGGCCCAGGCACAGTTCACTTGCCTCTTGGTGTTGCCAGAGGGCGAGTGAAAAACGCCATAGCGGCGTGTTCGTATCGGGCGTTTGGCCTGGTTCCTGCTCTTGCATCCGTCGTCCGTTACCGGTACCCGGTTCATTCACGAATTTTACCCCGGGAGCGTTATAATCCCGCAATGATTACGATAACCAATCTCAGTTTACAACGGGGTGGCGTCTGGTTGCTAGATTCCACCAGCGTGACCATCCAGCCAGGCCAACGGGTGGCCATTGTCGGTGCCAACGGCGCGGGCAAGTCCAGCCTGTTCCAGCTGCTGCTGGGCCAGCTGTCCGCGGAACAGGGCACTGTCAGCCTGCCCGGAGGCTGTCGCATTGCCCATATGGCACAGGAAGTAGAAGCGTCGGGGCGCAGCGCCCGGGAGTTTGTACTTGATGGCGATACTCGCCTGCGGGAGCTGGAAGCGGCGCTGGCAAAGGCAGAGGCCGACGGCGACGACCACGCCATGGCTCATATCCATGGCGAACTGGATGTCCATGAGGCCTGGTCTGCTCCTCGCAGGGCAGAGGCGCTGATCCGTGGGCTGGGATTTGCCGAAGGTGATGCGGACCGGCCGGTATCCTCCTTCTCCGGTGGTTGGCGTATCCGGCTGAACCTGGCCCAGGCCCTGATGAAGCCTTCGGACCTGTTGCTGCTGGACGAACCCACCAACCACCTGGACCTGGATGCCTGCCTGTGGCTGGAGAACTGGCTCTCGCGCTACCCGGGTACGTTACTGTTCATCTCCCACGACCGGGATTTCATGGACCGGGTCGCCACCCATATCATCCATTTTGACCGCAGGAAACTGGTGCAGTACACCGGCAACTACTCAGCGTTCGAACATCAGCGCAGCGAGAGGCTGGCCCAGCAGCAGGCCAACTACGAGAAGCAGCAGGCCCGGGTTGCCGAGATCCAGCGCTTTATCGACCGCTTCAAGGCCAAGGCCACCAAGGCCCGCCAGGCCCAGAGCCGGGTTAAGGCGCTGGAGCGAATGGAGCAGATTGCGCCGGCCCATATCGACTCGCCGTTCAGCTTTTCATTCCCGGTGGCGGACAAGGTGTCAAACCCCCTGTTGTCGATTCGCAACGGGCGGGCTGGCCACGGCGATACGGTGGTCTTATCCGGGCTGAACGTCACACTGTTGCCGGGTAGCCGCATCGGCCTGCTGGGCCCCAATGGTGCTGGCAAATCCACCCTGATGGATGCCCTGCGGGGCGAAGCCACCCTGCTGGCGGGAGAGCGCACCACCGGTGAGCACCTGGCTATTGGCTATTTTGCCCAGCATCAGCTGGAATCCCTGGACCTGGACGCCAGTCCGTTCCTGCACCTTCAGCGGTTGTCACCGAAGGCGTCGGAACAAAGTATCCGCAACTTCCTGGGAGGCTTTGATTTCCATGGCGATGAGGCTCTCTCGCCCATCCGTTCCTTCTCTGGGGGCGAAAAGGCCCGGGTAGCACTGGCAGTGATTGCCTGGCAGAAGCCCAACCTGCTGTTGCTCGACGAGCCCACCAACCACCTGGACCTGGAAATGCGCCAGGCCCTGACCATGGCCCTGCAGAACTTTGATGGCGCCATGGTGGTCGTTTCCCACGACCGGCACCTGTTGCGCAATACCGTCGATGAATTCTGGCTGGTCAGTGACGGCGCCGTCGCGCCCTACGAGGGCGACCTGGAGGATTACGAACTCTGGCTGGCCGATCGGCGCAGGGATGACGAGGAGCCACCGCGTCGGGATAGCCAGGCCACCGTTGCCAGCCAGGCGACGGGACTCACGGCTGAGCAGCGCAAGGCACAGAAACGGGAGCAGGCAGAACTGCGCAAACAGCTGAGCCCCTGGAAGAAGCAGCTGGCCCAGGCCGAGAAAGCCATGGAAGCGGCCCAGGCGAAACTGGCAGAGCTGGAAGAAGCACTCTCGGATGCGTCCCTTTACGAGGCTGCCAACAAGGACCGTCTCAAGGCCCTGCTGGCAGACCAGGCCAGCGTACGTGCCACCCTGGAAGAAGCGGAAGCGACCTGGCTGGAGACCGGTGAGAAGCTGGAAGAGCTGGAGGCGCAGCTGGAAACCTGAGCCTCCCTCGCTGCCCGGTCCGCAAGGGCACGGAGGTGGATTGCTAGCGGGTCTGGATCTCCAGCGAGAAATCCTGTCTCGCCAGGAACTCCTTTTCGTTCTCCAGGTCTGCCAGGGTCAGCGGCCGCTGGCTGAGCCAGTCTTCGTCAAACGTCAGTTGCAGGCGCCGGTTGGAGGCCCTGGCCGTGAGTGCTGGCGGTGACTCGTAATTGCGGGCATGTTGCAGCAGCACACCCAGCCTCAGCAGCACGCAAAGGCGCTTGAGGCGCTGGGCGTCGGCAGGCTCGAACCCTTCAAAGATGGACGGCGTAAACTTGCGTCGATGGCCCCGTACCAGCGTGGCCAGTTCCTGCTGGAACTGCTGGGTAAAACCCGGCAGGTCTGAATAGCGCAGCAGGTAGGCGCCGTGCTTGTGGTACTGGCTGTGGGCAATGGTCAGGCCGATCTCGTGCAGCCGGCTGGCCCACCGCAACAGCTCCTCATCGCCAAGCGTATTGATGTTCCAGTCCCTGCAGACGCACCGCCACAGGGCGATGGACGAGGCTTCCACCGCCTCGCCATGGCGCTGGTCCAGGTGATAGCGTTCCTGTAGTGCCGTAATGGTGCGCTCGCGGACATCCTCGTGCTGGATGCGTCCCAGAATGTCATACAGCAGCCCCTCCCGCAGGGCACCATCGGCGTAAGTCATCTGTTCGATGCCGAGGGATTCGAAGGCCGCCAGCAGAATGGCAAAGCCGGCCGGGAAAATGCTCTGGCGGTCGGTACGCACCCCCAGGTCTGCCAGGCGCCGTACATTGCCCATATCGATCAGGCGGCGGCGCAGCTCCCGCATACTTCTGAGGTCAATGGAGCCATCGGTGATGCGCAGGCTGGCCAGTACATTGGCCACGGCCTTGATGGAGCCGGACGATCCCACCGCACTGTGCCAGCCCAGCTCCCGGTAACGGGAGCGGATATTGAGCAGCTCCTGGGAGGCATGGGTGACGGCCTGGTCCATCAGCCGCCGGCTGATCTTGCCATCAGGGAAATAGCGATTGCGGAAAGACACGCAACCCATGTGCAGGCTTTCCAGCGCCTGGGTCTCGAAACGTTCGCCAATGATGAACTCGGTGCTGCCCCCGCCAATGTCCACCACCAGGCGTCGACCGGTGTCGTCCGACAGGGTATGGGAGACGCCAAGGTAGATCAGGCGGGCCTCTTCCCGGCCGGCAATGATCTCTACGGGGTAGCCAAGCACTTCCTCGGCGCGGGCGATGAACTCCTGGGTGTTGCGAGCGACACGCAGGGCATTGGTGCCCACAATCTGGACGGCTTCCGGGGGCATACCGCTGATGCGCTGGGCAAAGCGGCTGAGGCAGGCAAGGGCCCGTTGCTGGGCTTCTTCGGTGAGCTTGTTGTCCGCGTCCAGGCCAGCCCCCAGTTGAACTTTCTCCCCCATCTTCTCCAGGGTCCGGATTTCCCCGTGAACCTGGCGGGCCACTACCATGTGAAAGCTGTTGGAGCCCATATCAATGGCCGCAAGTAACTCGGGCGGGTTGGCATTATCTGAAGCCGTCACGTGTCTTGAAATCCTCTTGCCAGCCTTTATAGTGAGGCGCCTGCGCCGCTGCCGGTACTATAAGCGAATTGGACAAAGCCTGTCAGTACCGGATACACCTCGCAATAGCGGAGACTACTGCCTGCCGGGCGCTTCACAGGTGGAAGCCAAATCGCGTAAAGTAACGTATAGTCGCTTTGTCAAAAGCCACCCCATTTTGTTCGCGGCGGTGATCACACCGTCAAAGATCCAGCTCACCGGACGCCAGCTCCCGCAAGGGTTTTCGGCCTCCCGTGACAGAAGCAGGAAACAGCAATGAGCGGAAATATCGTAAACGTAACCGACGATTCCTTTGAGCAGGACGTACTGAACTCTGACACCCCTGTACTGGTGGATTACTGGGCAGAGTGGTGCGGACCGTGCAAGATGATTGCCCCGGTCCTGGAGGAAATTGCCGAGGAATACGAAGGCAAGCTCAAGGTCTGCAAGCTGAACATCGACGAAAACGAACAGACCCCGCCCAAGTTCAACATCCGCGGCATTCCCACCCTGATGCTGTTCAAGAACGGCAACGTGGATGCCACCAAGGTGGGCGCGCTGTCCAAGTCGCAGCTGGCTGCCTTCCTGGACAGCAACCTCTAAGCAGGGAATGTCCATAGCCGCCCCTGAACCTGGCCCCCGAACACAAGCCAGGGTCACGGGCGGTTTTTTATTGCCATGACCAGCGACCGACCTCCCGTCATCATCGGCCTCCTCCTGGCCGGTGGCAAAGGTACCCGAATGGGCGGCCAGGACAAGGGCATGCTCAACTGGCAGGGGCAGCCGATGGCAAGGTGGGTCTACAAGGCCCTGAGTGCCGTTGCGCCCGAAGTATTCATCAGCGCCAACCGCTCCCTGAACGACTACGAACACCTGGCCCCCGGCCACGTTCTCCCGGATCCTGAAAACTTCCATTATCAGGGCCCCCTGGCCGGCCTGCTGACCGGCCTTAAAGCCGCTGCTCGTGAAGGCGCCAGCGCAGTCCTCGTCTGCCCCTGTGACACCCCCGGCATCACCCCGGCCACCCTCGACGCCCTGGTAACCGCCTGGGAGGCGCAGCCTGAACGCCCGGTAATCGCCGAAAGTGAGGGCAGGACACACCCCCTGCATGGGGTCTATCCCGTCAGCCTTATGGTTTCTCTCCAGCAGTGGCTGGAATCCGGTAACCGACGGGTCATGGGATTTGCAGAATCGGTTGGTGCAGTGGTCGTGGCCTGTCCGGAAGCAGGCGAGGTTTTCAGTAACCGGAATAAACCAGCTGATCTGCTGTAGTTTTTTTGATGCCGAAAACGGAGTTTGAATCGGTATCTGGGTGGGGGAGTCTTTCTGCAGGAAAAAGGTGTCTGAGCGAAGCGAGTTCTTTTCCGGAAGAAAGACTCCCCCGCCCGGGTACCAGCCACCTCACAACCAAGCCACCCGACGATCCAGGCCCCAGGCTATGAGGTCACTCCTCCCAGCGCCCACCAACCGCTAGATCCGAATCTTTCTGCTCCACCCAATGCTCCCCGGTCTCCGTCAGCTCCTTCTTCCAGAAAGGCGCACTGGTCTTGAGCACATCCATCAGAAACTGGCAGGCTGCAAAGGCATCCCCCCGATGGGCACTGGCCACCCCGACAAACACGATCTGGTCTGAAAGCCGCAAGGTACCCACCCGATGAATCACCGTCACCCGGCGAATATCCCACCGCTCCCGGGCCTGCCGTATCAGGTCACGGATCACTTGCTCCGTCATGCCGGGGTAATGCTCCAGGTACAACCCGGTAACACCCTGCAGGTCACCACTGTCTCGCACCAGCCCGGTAAAGGTGGCAATGGCCCCGGTACCGGAGCCACTGTTCCTCAGGCTGTTGTACTCGATAGCGGGATCGAAATCAGCTTCCTGGATGCGCACCTCTTCCATAACTAGCCCCCGGTCACCGGCGGGAAAAAGGCCACTTCATCCCCGGGGTTTACCGGAGTGGCAGGCCTGGCCATAGCCTGGTTGACTGCAATCATCACCGGCTGGTCGCCGGTCAGTTGCGCCCAGGGACCGCCCCGGTTCGATAGCTGCGCCAACACGTCGCCGGCGGTCTGACCGGTCTCGCACGGCAGGGTTTCCTGGTCCGTACCCAGTTCTTCCCGCAGACGGGCGAAAAAACGAACGGTCAGGGTCTGGTTACTCATGGTCGTTATCCAAGCAATTCACTGAAAGCGTAGTAGAGAACACGGTCGCCTGCCGCCAGGGTTGTATCCTCCGGCACCACCGCCAGGCCGTCCCCCCAGCAGGCGGAACTCAGCACGCCGGAGCTCTGGTTCGGGTAGGCGGCAATTTCGATCAGGTCACCGTTGGCCTGCTTGCGGGCCCGCAGGAACTCCCGCCGGACTGAAGGCTTGTCCACCGAAAACGCCGCGGGCAGGTATTCGCCCAGCACATGATAGCGGCGGTTGCCCTGACAGTGACGGATATAGGGCAGGCCGGCCACCAGGAAAGTGACTAACACTGCAGCCGGGTTGCCGGGCAGGCCCAGAACCGGGGTGCCGTCCAGGGAACCGAAGGCCAGCGGTTTGCCGGGTTTGATGGCCAGTCGCCAGAGGGAAAGCTCACCACTTTCTTCCAGCACGACCCGTACATGGTCTTCCTCGCCGACGGAGACGCCACCGCTGGTAATGATGAGATCCGCCTCGGCTGCCGCGCCAAGAAGTGCCGATCGGGTATTCTCCCGGTTGTCCCTGAGGGTTTCGCAGCGAACAATATCGCAACCCACTGCCTGCAGCAGCCCCGTCAGGGTATAACGGTTGGTGTTGTAGATCTGGCCGGCCTGCAACGGCTGGCCAGGGTCCACCAGCTCGTCGCCGGTGGAAAAGACGGCCACCCGCAGCGGCTGCAACACCTCGACAGAACCAATGCCCATAGAGCCGAGCAGGCCCATTTCCTGGGGCCGAATGGGTGTGCCCGCTGAAAGGGCAATCGCTCCGCTGCGCAGGTCCTGCCCCTGGCGCCGGATGTTCTGGCCTTGCTCAACCGCTGCCATGATGGCGATGCCACCATCCCGCGGTTCGGTTCGCTCCTGCATGACCACCGCATCGGCCCCGGCTGGAATCTCCGAGCCGGTGAAAATGCGTACCGCAGTGCCAGGCTCCAGGCTGCCGGGTGCCTGTCCGGCCGCGACCCTGGCCGACACCGGCAAGGGTTCCCCGGAAGCAGTATCCGCCACTCTCACAGCGTAGCCATCCACGGCGCTGTTGTCTGCGGGCGGCACGTCCGCCGGTACCCGGATATCCTCTGCCAGGATGCGACCGAGGGTCCGCTCCAGGGGGAGGGTTTCTGTTCGATCAATCACCTGCGCCCGGGACAGCAAGTGTTCCAGGGCATCGTCCAGTGAGGTCAGGTTCTGTCCGCCCATCACGCCTGCGCCTTGTCGCCGATCACTTCGTCCAGCCGATGCACCGGACGGTCCGGTTTGCGTTGCACCAGCGCGGCGAAGTTACAGGGGCCATGGCGGCTGTCCAACTGGGTGCTGAGAATGCCCTCCCAGCCGGTACGGCAGGCGCCGGTAGAGCCGGGCAGGCAGAAGATCACGGTATGGTTGGCAAGCCCGCCAAACGCCCGGGACTGGATAGTGGAAGTGCCGATGTCCAGCTGCGACAGCCGGCGGAACTCTTCGCCAAAGCCATCGATGATCTTGTCCAGGAGCGGGCCGACGGCTTCCGGTGTGCTGTCCCGCTCGTGGAAACCGGTTCCGCCGGTGATGATAATGCCGTGGATTGCCGGGTCAGCAATCCAGCGAGACATCAATGCCCGCACCAGGTATACGTCATCGGGCAGGATGCGGCGGGCAGCCAGCTGATGGCCGGTGGCCAGCAACTGGTCTTCAAGGTATTGCCCGGAGGTGTCCTGATCCGGCCCGCGGGTGTCAGAAACGGTCAACAGGGCGATGTTCAGCGGCACCAGTTCACCGGTGGGTTTGCTGCTCATGTCAATCTCCGCAGTGGTCATCAGATGTATGGGGTCCAGTATCCGCATTGGCCACGGTCATTGGAAGGGAATACCCCAACCGGTATAGGTACTGTCCCGGCCAAAGGGAGGCAGGGCGCAAAAACCGGTGCAAAATTGGGCAGTAACACTTGACAGAGGCGCAGTGGGTAGTCGATTATCCTGTTTGCCTGGCGAACGGTTGTTCTCCCTGTCCCTGGCCTCTGTACTTTTCCGGACTCCATCACTACCGGTTGCTCCATCTGGCCAGCACCAATTTTTTACTGTTTATCTGATCAACCTGTTCAGGGGCATCCCTGTCATATCAACGATCGCTTACTTCCATTCCTGATAATCCAACAAACTATGAATCTTACTGAACTCAAGCAGAAGTCTGTGCCCGAATTGCTCGACATCGCGCAGGAAATGGGCCTGGAAAACCTCGCCCGTTCGCGCAAGCAGGATGTCATCTTCACCATTCTGAAGAAGCACGCCAAGAGCGGCGAAGACATCTACGGTGATGGCGTACTGGAGATTCTGCAGGACGGCTTCGGCTTCCTCCGTTCCGCCGACGCCTCCTACCTGGCCGGGCCTGATGATATCTATGTCTCTCCCAGCCAGATCCGTCGTTTCAACCTGCGTACCGGCGACACGGTCTCCGGCAAGATCCGGCCACCAAAGGACGGTGAGCGCTATTTTGCGCTGCTCAAGGTCAACGAGATCAACTTTGACAAGCCGGACAACGCCCGCAACAAGATTCTGTTTGAGAACCTGACGCCGCTGTTCCCGAACGAACGCCTGGTGCTCGAGACTGGTAACGGCAGTACAGAGGATCTGTCTTCCCGGGTGCTGGACCTGGTGGCGCCCATTGGCAAGGGCCAGCGCGGCCTCATCGTCTCCCCGCCCAAGGCTGGTAAGACCCTGTTGATGCAGGGCATCGCCCAGGCAATCACCCGTAACAACCCCGAGTGCCATGTGATGGTGCTGCTCATCGATGAGCGTCCGGAGGAAGTGACGGAGATGCAGCGCACCGTGCGTGGCGAAGTCATCGCGTCCACCTTTGACGAGCCGCCGGCCCGTCACGTCCAGGTGGCGGAGATGGTGATCGAGAAGGCCAAGCGCCTGGTGGAGCACAAGAAGGATGTGGTCATCCTGCTGGACTCCATTACCCGGCTGGCACGGGCCTACAACACGGTTATCCCGTCGTCAGGCAAGGTTCTCACCGGTGGTGTGGACGCCCACGCCCTGGAAAAACCCAAGCGTTTCTTCGGTGCGGCCCGTAATGTGGAAGAGGGCGGCAGCCTGACCATCCTGGCAACGGCCCTGGTGGATACCGGCTCCAAGATGGACGAGGTTATCTACGAGGAGTTCAAGGGTACCGGTAACATGGAGATACACCTGGACCGCAAGATTGCGGAAAAGCGGGTCTATCCGGCCATGAATATCCGGCGCTCCGGTACTCGCCGCGAGGACCTCCTGATGACTGAGGCGGACATCCAGCGGGTCTGGATTCTGCGCAAGTTGCTGCATTCCATGGACGACGATACCGCGGCCATCGAATTCCTGCTGGACAAGCTCAGGGATACGAAGACTAACGACGAGTTCTTCCAGTCCATGAAACGTCGTTGATCGGACTAAACCAGCTGGCCCTCAGGCGCGTAAACCTGTGTCTGAGGCCAGCATCGAGGGACCCCTTCCCGGACGCGCCATGAATACCTCCCTGTAGGCTCGTGTTGCCGTCCCTGGCAACACTTAACGGTCCGGGAAGGGGCCCCTCGACACTGTCCCCCAACACTTTGCGCGCACCGGTGCTTGTGCCTCCCGGAACCAGGTTTTAACCAATGCTCGCGTTGGTTGATAAGGTCTTCTGTTACCTGTTCCAGTTAACGCGGAGTTTAAAGAACGGGGCGGGGAGGGTCTTTACCAGACCGTTAAATGTTGCCAGGGACGGCAACACGAGCCTACAAGGATGTATTCATGGCGCGTCTGGTAAAGACCCTCCCCGCCCCGTTCCTGGCACAACTGCCGCAGGCAAGGAATTAAAGTCTGCCGATTACCCCAAGTGTGACTGAGGCGAGCAAAACAACGGAGACCGGCATGAAATACAACGACCTGCGAGACTTCCTCGCCCAGCTGGAAAAAATGGGTGAGCTCAAGCGCGTCTCGGTTGAAGTGGATCCCCACCTGGAAATGACCGAAATCTGCGACCGCACCCTGCGGGCGGGTGGGCCGGCGTTGCTGTTCGAGAACCCGAAAGGTTACGACATGCCGGTACTGGGCAATCTGTTCGGAACACCAAAACGGGTCGCCATGGGCATGGGGCAGGACAATGTCACCGCCCTGCGGGACATCGGCAAGCTGCTCGCCTACCTGAAGGAACCGGATCCCCCCAAGGGCTTCCGGGATGCCATCGAAAAGCTACCCCTGTTCAGACAGGTCATGCGCATGAGCCCGAAAGTGCTGCGCTCGGCCCCCTGCCAGGAAGTAGTGCTTGAGAAGGACGATGTGGACCTGGGCAAGATACCCGTTCAGCATTGCTGGCCGGGGGATGCCGGGCCGCTGGTGACCTGGCCGCTGGTGATTACCCGGGGCCCCACAAGGAACGCCAGAATCTGGGTATCTATCGCCAGCAGGTGATTGGCAGGAACCGCCTGATCATGCGTTGGCTGAGCCACCGCGGAGGTGCGCTGGATTTCCAGGAGTGGCAGCGGGCCAATCCTGGCAAGCCCTTTCCCGTCGCCGTTGCCCTGGGCGCTGACCCGGCCACCATTCTTGGCGCGGTAACGCCGGTGCCGGATACCCTCTCAGAGTATGCCTTCGCCGGGCTGCTCAGGGGTGGTCGTACCGAACTGGTCAAGGCCGGGCTCAGTGACCTGCAGGTGCCTGCCAGCGCCGAGATTGTGCTGGAAGGGTTTATCTACCCGGACGATACCGCGCCGGAAGGGCCCTTTGGTGACCACACCGGTTACTATAATGAGGTGGATCAGTTCCCGGTATTTACAGTGGAGCGGATTACTCACCGCAAAGACCCCATTTACCATAGCACCTACACCGGCCGGCCACCGGATGAGCCGGCCATTCTCGGTGTGGCCCTCAACGAGGTGTTCATCCCGATCCTGCAAAAGCAGTTCCCGGAGATTGTTGACTTCTACCTGCCGCCGGAAGGCTGTTCCTACCGCCTGGCGGTAGTGACCATGAAGAAGCAGTATCCTGGGCACGCCAAGCGGGTCATGATGGGGGTCTGGTCGTTTCTGCGTCAGTTCATGTACACCAAGTTCGTCATCGTGACTGACGATGACGTGAACGCCCGGGACTGGAACGATGTCATCTGGGCCATGACCACGCGCATGGACCCGGTCCGTGATACCACGATGGTGGAGAACACTCCCATCGATTACCTGGACTTTGCCTCACCGGTGTCCGGACTGGGCTCCAAGATGGGCCTGGATGCCACCAGCAAGTGGCCGGGTGAAACCGACCGGGAGTGGGGTACACCGATCACCATGGACGACGACATCAAGCGTCGTGTCGACGAGAAATGGGACAGCCTGGGCATTGAAACCCCGGCTTCCCGCCCCGAGTAATATGGCCACCGATTACCGGGTCGTCCGGTTGCGGCCGTCCGGGCTGGACTACACTGTGGCATCCGGCAACGACCTGCTGACGGCCGCCGCAGCAGCCGGCATTGCCGTACCGTCGGCATGCCGCAACGGTGTCTGCGAGATCTGTGAGGCCCGCCTGCTGACAGGGAAGGCCATCAATACCCGGAATCAACAAACGATCACGATGGGTGGGCGACTGATGCTGTGTCGCACTGAAGCACTCACCGATCTGGAACTGGAGATAACCGCCGTTATGGGCGCTGGAGAGAATCCACCGAAACTGTTTCAGGCGATGGTCGCGGAAGTGCGATCCATCAGCCACGATGTTTACCGGGTCGAGCTGAAAGTGAACCGGCGGCGGGAGTTGTCGTTCCACGCCGGCCAGTACCTTTCGGTTAACCTGCCGGATGCCGAGCCCTGCTATTTCTCCATTGCCAGCAGCCCGTCCGCCGACAACATCGAGCTTCATATCCAGGCAACGCCGGAATGGGTATCCGCCCAGAAAGTGATTGATGCGCTTATGTCAGGCGGTGAAGTAACCCTCGAGATGCCCCATGGTAAAGCCTGTCTCGCGGCAGCACCGCGCAAGCCCCTGCTGATGGTGGCTGCCGGCACTGGCTTTGCCCAGATGAAAAGCATGGTGGATTATCTGCGTGAAACCGGGTTTGACCAGCCGGTCAGCCTCTATTGGGGGGTCCGGCGCCCGGAAGATATGTATCTCCGGTCCCTGGCTGAGACTTGGGACGCGGAATGGCCGCCATTCCGCTTTGTGCCGGTGGTTGGGGATGATGAAGATAACGACTGGAGTGGTCACCACGACCAGCTGGTAGACGCGGTACTGGCGTCCGGTTTTGACTGGGGCAACGTGCAGGTTATGGCCAGTGGCTCACCGGTCATGGTGTATACGCTGATGGATGCGTTGGTGGAAGCCGGCCTGCCGGAAAGCGACTTTTATTCCGATGTGCTGGAGTATGCGCCACGGACTTGATCGGTTTGTAAGCACGGAATCAGCGGCCCTTCGACAGGCTCAGGGCGATCGAATAACGGGAATTGAGCCCCAAACAAGCGAAAACCGATAACTTGGTGACGGTATCTGAATGTCATGGCTAACGATATCTTTGGTGCGTTCCGTTCGCCCTGAGCTTGTCGAAGGGCTTCTTTCGAAGGGGCCGTGGGTGGGAAAAGGTATCACTCCCCGGGACGGCTGAAGATAGCCACCTGCGTTGGTGGCCCGAACTCCCGGTCTTCCTCACCGATACCGCTGAAGCGCACCTGATAGCCGGATTGCCTTGCCGTTGAGCTACACCACTTACGGAACTTGTCACGATTCCATTCAAACCTGTGGTCCGGGTCGCGCAGCTCCCCGGGGTGCAGCCCGAATAACGGATTGTACTCGGCGTTGGGCGTGGTCAGAATTAGCCAGCCCGGACGGTAGTGCTCGAACACGGCCCGCTGCACCTCCGAGAGTCGCCCGGGGCTCACATGCTCGATGGTCTCCACCATGGCCGCGGCGTCAAAACCCGTGAGGTTGAGGCCCGGGTCCATGTAGCTGCCCTGGAGCAGAGAAACCCGCGACTCAGCGGCGGCCACTTCCACCAGCATCGCCCGCGCCTGGCGCAGGGAGAGTCCTGACTGTTCCAGCCCGGTAATGGCGGTGTAGGCCGGCTCCCTGACCAGGCGGCGCAGCAGTGAGCCGCTACCGCAACCAAGGTCCAGGACACTGCGTGCACCGGAGCCACGGATCAGCGTCGCCACCCGATCCAGTCGCTCCTCGTGGAGGGAGCTGGACTGGGTATCCATCAGGCCGCTGACCCGGGCACCGGGTGGCGCTGGTCGTTCAGGTGGCTGGCCAGCGCTACGCCGGTTTCACTCATGGTAAGGAAGGCATCGTCGGCACCCGCATCCCGGATCTTCTCAGCTTCATCGGCATAGCCGGTATGGGCGATGACGTATCCGGTAAAGCCTTTCTTGCGCAACATGCGGGCGGCAATGACCTTGCCTTCAATGTCGTTCATCGCGAGGATGACTGCTTCCAGGTGCGGCATGTGCAGTCCCTCCCAGAAAGTGGTGTCTTCTGCGTCGGCGAAAACCACGTTACGGCCCTCATCCGAGTGCTTCTGGGCCTTGGCAGGATCCGAGTCCAGTCCCATCAGCCTGGGTTCATCTTCACGTAGCCGGTCGTAGGCCGCTGTGCCGGTTCGCCCCATCCCCATGACCAGTACCCGGGTGTCCCCAAGCGAAATCGGCTGTTCGTCCGGATGGTGATTGCGGCTCTCCAGCGGCGCCAGCCGACTCGCCAGGCGCTCATAGATCGGGTGCGCCAGACGGTTCAGGGGTGCAGAGAGCAGGAATGACAGGGAGACCGCGATTGCCAGCGGGATCAGCCATTCTGGCAAGGCGACGCTGGCTACGATCAGGCCGAACTCGCTGTAGTTGGTCAGTGAGAGGCTGGACAGGAAGCTGCTGCGGGCGCGAAGCCGGAACAGCAGCAACAGGAAGAAGAACAGGATCCCCTTCAATGGCAGGATCAAGGCGGTAACCAGTGCGAAGATGAGGGCGTTGGTATCCGGCAGGCCGCCAATACCAATCTGCAGGAAAAAACCGACCAGGAAGATTTCTTTCACGCTCCACAGCGACTTGGACAACTCCTGGGAGCGGGGATGGTTGGCCAGCATGGCGCCGAAGATCAGGGCTCCAAGCTCCGAGCTCAGGCCCACTGCCTCGAACCCAAGGCCACCGATCACCAGGGCCAGCAACAGGCCCAGCAGCACCAGCAGTTCATCATGGCCACTGGCGTCCAGCAGACGGTAAAGGAAGGGTCTTAGCAGGGGCAGGCCGAAGATCAGCAGTGCCCACTCAGACGGCGTCTTGCCGGCGGCCAGGCTCATTACAACCAGTGCGATCAGGTCCTGCATGATCAGGATGCCGATGGCCACCCGACCATGGAATGCCCGTAGCTCGCGCTTGCCTTCCAGTACCTTGGCCGCGAGTACGGTACTGGAGAAGGACAGGGCAACGGCCAGCAGCAGGGCAGTGGTCCAGTCGAGTCCGGCCAGGTAGTGGATGCCGGGGGTAAATACCAGGCAGGTGATGCCGAAGTGCAGCAGACTGCCGCCGATCACCTCCGGGCTGACCACGGATTTGAGCTTCAGTTTCAGGCCAACGGTGAACAGAAGCAGAAGCACGCCCAGATGGGCAATGTGGGACAGGACATCGGTGTCCTCCACCACCAGGGGGGTGAAGCCGGACAATCCACTCAGGACGAAGCCCGCTGCCAGGTAGCCCACCAAAGGCGGAAGGCCTACTCCCTTGACCAGCAGGCCCAGGGTAAAGGCAAAGGTGATCCAGATGGCTTCGGACATGGGGCGGATTCCTTGTGGACAGCAGGAGGCCGATTGTAACGCAAAAAAAAGCCCGGTAGCTCGCTTGCGACCGGGCTTTCAGGCCAATTAGGCAGGATCAGTCGTTTTCACGGGCGATGGCCCGCCAGGCAATGTCCTTGCGATAGAAAGCACCGTTCCAGGTAATGCTGCCCGCCAGTTGGTAAGCACGCTGCTGGGCTTCGGTCACCGTGTTACCCAGGGCAGTGGCGCATAGCACTCGGCCACCATTGGTGAGCACCTGTTCGCCCTGCAGCCGGGTGCCGGCGTGGAAAACTTTCTCGCCCTCGGTTTCCCCTTCCGGGAGGCCCTCAATAACGTCGCCCTTGCCATAGTTGCCCGGGTAGCCGCCAGCGGCCAGTACGATGCCGACGGACGCGCGGTCATCCCAGCGGGATTCGCACTGGTCGAGCTTGCCGTCGATGGCCGCGTCGCACAGCTCTACCAGGTCCGACTGCATGCGCAACATGATGGGCTGGGTTTCCGGGTCGCCGAACCGGCAGTTGAATTCAATGACCTTCGGTGCGCCGTCGTTATCGATCATCAGGCCGGCGTAGAGGAAGCCCTTGTAGGGGTGACCCTCGGAAGCCATGCCACGAACGGTCGGATAGATCACCTCATCCATGACCCTCTGGTAAACAGGATCGGTCACCACGGGGGCCGGGGAGTAGGCGCCCATGCCACCGGTATTGGGCCCGGTATCGCCGTCGCCCACCCGCTTGTGGTCCTGGGAGGTAGCCATGGGCAGGACATGCTCGCCATCCACCATCACGATAAAACTGGCTTCCTCGCCGTCCAGGAATTCCTCGACCACCACCCGGCTACCGGCATCACCGAAGGCATTGCCGGCCAGCATATCGCGGATGGCGGCTTCGGCTTCTTCCAGGGTCATGGCAACGATCACACCCTTGCCGGCGGCAAGGCCATCGGCCTTCACCACGATCGGCGCGCCCTGACTGCGCACATAGGCCAGCGCTTCGTTCACATCGGTGAAGTTGGCGTAGGCGGCGGTCGGGATGTTGTGCCGCGCCAGGAAGTCCTTGGTAAAGGCCTTTGAGCCCTCCAGCTGGGCCGCGCCCTGACTGGGGCCAAACACCCGCAGATTGCGGGATTCGAACTTGTCGACAATGCCGGCTACCAGTGGTGCTTCCGGGCCCACAATGGTCAGGCCCACGTCGTGGGTAGCGGCAAAGTCAGCCAGGGCATCAAGGTCCATCACGTCGATGGAGACATTCTCCAGGCGTGGTTCCAGTGCCGTGCCGGCATTGCCCGGGGCCACAAAGACCCGGTCGGCCAGGGGTGAGCGAGCCGCCTTCCAGGCCAGGGCGTGCTCGCGGCCGCCGCTACCGATAATCAGGATATTCATATTATTTTTCTCCTCAGTGGCGGAAATGACGCATGCCGGTGAAGACCATGGCGATACCATGCTCGTTGGCGGCGTCGATCACCTCCTGGTCGCGCATGGAGCCGCCCGGCTGGATAACAGCGGTTATCCCCGCTTCGGCGGCAGCGTCGATGCCATCCCGGAACGGGAAGAAGGCGTCGGAGGCCATCACCGACCCCTTCACTTCCAGCTTCTCGTCGGCCGCCTTGATGCCGGCGATCTTTGCGCTGTATACCCGGCTCATCTGGCCGGCGCCAATGCCGATGGTGCGTCCGGCTCGGGCGTACACGATGGCGTTGGATTTGACGTACTTGGCCACTTCCCAGGCGAACAGCATATCGTTGAGCTCGTCCTCGGTGGGCTGGCGCTCTGTGACGACCTTGACCTCATCCATGGAGACCATCCCCAGGTCCCGGTCCTGCACCAGCAGGCCTCCGGTGACCCGCTTGTAGTCCAGGGCCTTCGCACGCTCGCCATCGAATTCACCACAGGCCAGCAGGCGCACGTTTTTCTTTGCGGCCACCAGCTCGATCGCTTCGGGGCTAATGGTCGGTGCAATGATCACTTCCACGAACTGGCGATCGATGATGGCCTGCGCCGTTTCGCCGTCGAGCTCACGGTTGAAGGCAATGATGCCACCGAACGCAGAGGTAGGGTCGGTAGCGAAGGCCAGGTCATAGGCCTGGCGGATATCCGCACCAATGGCCACACCACAGGGGTTGGCGTGTTTGACGATCACGCAGGCCGGGTCGGCAAAGGGCTTGACGCATTCCAGGGCGGCATCGGTATCGGCCACGTTGTTGTAGCTCAGTTCCTTGCCCTGCAACTGCTTTGCGGTGGCAACGCAGGCTTCCTTCGGGTTGCGCTCAGCATAGAAGGCAGCCCGCTGGTGAGGGTTCTCGCCGTAACGCATATCCTGGACCTTCACATATTGGGCGTTGAAGGTGCGGGGGAAGTCGGCGTTGTCGTTATCCGGGGTGCGGCCACCCAGGTAGTTGGCAATGGCACCGTCGTAGCCGGCGGTATGCTCGAAGGCCTTGACTGCGAGGTCGAAGCGGGTGCTGTAGCAGAGCTCGCCATCGTTCTCTTCCAGCTCTTTCAGAACCCTGTGGTAATCCGAGGCGTTGACCACGATAGCCACATCGTTGTGGTTCTTGGCGGCGGCGCGGACCATGGTGGGGCCGCCGATATCGATGTTCTCGATGGCGGTGGCCAGGTCGCAGTCCGGGTTCGCCACGGTTTCTTCAAAGGGATAGAGGTTAACGACCACCATGTCGATGGGTGCGATACCGTGCTCTACCATCACCTGGTCGTCGGTGCCACGACGCCCGAGGATGCCGCCATGGATTTTCGGGTGCAGGGTCTTGACCCTGCCATCCATCATTTCCGGGAAGCCGGTGTGATCGCTCACTTCAGTCACCGGAACCTGGTTTTCCTTCAGCAGGCGGAAGGTGCCGCCGGTAGACAGCAGTTCAATGCCGCGCTCGGTCAGCCTGCGGCCGAACTCAACGATGCCGGTCTTGTCGGACACACTGATCAGGGCCCGACGAACGGGGGTGTTTGACGGAGTTGCCATTTTCGATGCCTTCTTGAAACAGGAAAGGCCTCGCGAAACAACTCCGGGAGGCCTTGGGAGAATCCGATGATTATAGCAGACCGTACTGCTTGAGTTTCTTGCGCAGCGTGCCGCGGTTCAGCCCCAGCATGGTTGAGGCCCTGGTCTGGTTGTTGCGGGTGTACTTCATGACCTGTTCCAACAGGGGAGCTTCTACTTCCGACAACACCAGCTGGTAGACGTCGGTGACCGGAGCACCGTCCAGCTGGGCCAGGTAGTTCTTCAGGGCCACTTCAACGCTGTCGCGCAGGGTTACCGAGTTACCGGTGTTGCTGACGGTCTGAAGGGTGGGCTGGTCGTCGTTTGCGGAACGGGCCATGGAATCGTGTGCCAGTGTTTCAGCGGTCATGCTGCGAATACCTCTCCATTTCGTAAGGCTGCAAAATACTGTTGGATACTGTCGGACTGCGCCTTGGCGCACTCCAGCGTATTGAAACGCTTGCGGAACTGTTTGCCGGCGTCGTGGGCCTGCAGGTACCAGCCCACGTGCTTGCGAGCGATGCGAACCCCCATGGGATCGCCGTAGAAATAGTGAAGCGCCTGCAGGTGATCCAGCAGGATGGCTTCTACCTCTTCCAGCGGGGGCGGTGCCATGACTTCCCCGGTTTCCAGGAAATGCTTTATTTCCCGGAAGATCCAGGGCCTGCCCTGGGCGCCCCGGCCAACCAGCAGGCCGTCGGCGGCGGTGTGCCGGAGCACCGCCTGCGCCTGCTGGGGCGTGGTGATATCGCCGTTGGCGAACACCGGGATGGTGACGGCCTCTTTCACCTGGGCGATGGTGTCGTATTCCGCCACGCCCCGATAGGCGTCGGCCCGGGTGCGCCCGTGTACGGCCAGTGCCTGGATGCCGGCATCTTCCGCCATGCGGGCGATAGTGACGGCATTGCGGTTGTCCCGGTCCCAGCCGGTGCGCATTTTCAGGGTGACGGGCACGTCTACCGCCTGAACCACGGCATGGAGTATGTCCTTTACCAGGGCCTCATCCTTCATCAACGCCGAGCCGGCCGCCTTGTTACAGACTTTCTTGGCCGGGCAGCCCATGTTGATATCGATAATCTGGGCGCCCTGCTCAGCGTTCATGCGGGCGGCGTTGGCCAGCATGTCCGGGTCACCGCCAGCGATTTGCACCGAGCGGGGCTCAGGTTCGCCCTTGTGATCCAGCCGCAGGCGTGATTTTCGGGTATGCCAGAGGGACGGGTCGGCAATCACCATTTCAGACACAGCCAGGCCCGCACCCATGCGCCGGCAGAGTTGCCGGAAAGGGCGGTCGGTCACGCCGGCCATGGGCGCGACCACCAGGGAATTGGGCAAGGTATAGGGCCCTAACTTCACCGTGGGCAGCATACGTCTGAGTCCGTCGTCGGTTACCAGAACTGTCTCTGAATCTACCATACCCGATCATCTGGCTCCCGTATGGGACGCCAGTCAGAAAAGGATGCCGGATTCAGGGGGCGACAATGATACCGCCGGGGGTGAGGGTATTGAAGGCCGGAACAGGGGAAAAAGTTGATTATTTTTCACCCTGTCTGGTTGACTTTTATTCGACCTGGTGTCCACCAATGGTTGATAAAGGAGGGGGTCAGGAGTCGTTGCTACGGTTAACGAATCGCAGGTTGTAGTTGACTGCGTCACGGCCGGGATCGCGGATACTGATAGCGATGCGTACCGGAGTACCTGATGGCATGGCCTCCAGGTCGGCGCCCTCACCGGCGAGGTAATCCTCGGGTGGGAAGATGCTCTGGGCCACCACGTCGCCATTCAGGTTGGAAAAGGTAAGTGCGATGGCGGGGAATGGCTGCTCGAATTCGGCCTGGTTGATAATTACAGCGTCCACCAGCAGGGCGGAACGGTTATCGGGGTCTGTGCGGACGACCAGCTTGCGGCTCTGGATGCGATCCATAGCCACCAGTGGCGCCAGTTCGCAACCGGCGTATTCGCAGGCCTTTTCATACCAGGGGCGGAGTTCGGGAATGGCCGATAGCCGGTCGAACTGGAACCATGCGACCTGGGAAATCACCCCTCCCAGCAGGGCCAGCACGACCAGGGTCCAGAGCCAGCCTCGCAGGCTGCCACCGGTGCGGGAGCCGACGGACACCGGTTCGCTGGACAGACGGTCGTAGGGGGAGACGTCATCCAGTGACGGGAAGGTGCCACCGGTGACACCGTCACGGGGGCGTTCGATGTCCGCAGGTCCGGTGTCGGACTCTGCCTCAGCCACCATTCCGACGATCTCAAGGTCGTCGGTGGAAGCCGGGTAGCCCGGTTCTCCGGTAGCCGGGTCATGCGGGTGCCAGGCCGCAGATTCGGTCGACTCCTCGCTGCGAACCTCCCGGTGGGCCGGGGGTTCAGGCTCGGCATGGCCGTCAGGCGCGGGGGATGCGTGTTGGTGCTGATTCCGGGTATTGTCCGGCAACTCCTCCTGAAGCATGGCTTCCGCCCAGCTCTCGTCCACGTCATCGACATCGTCATCGTGGAGGTCGCCGTGATGCTCAGCGCCGGCGTCAACGCCACGGAAACTGTCGCTGAGTTCGTCATCGGCAAAATGGGAGTCCTGCCCGGCATAGGGGCCTTCGGCGGCGTCTTCTACCGGGTTGTCCTGGAAGATCAGGTCTTCATCGGGATCGGTGGCACCGAAGTGCTCCCGGTTTGCCTCCCCGGGTTGGCTGGCCGCCGGGGAGTCTGCATGGCTGCGAGCGTCGAATACTTCCATGCAATGCCCGCAGCGCACCTTGCCATCAGCGACGGTCAGTTGTTCACTGGTTACCCGGAAACGGGTATCGCAGTGGGGGCAGCGGGTCAGCAGGCTGGAAGTATCGGCCATCCTAAAATCCTGTAAGGTCAAAGGCTCTCAGCAGTTTAGCGACAGTCTTGCGTGTCGTCATCCACCAATGCGGCGACCTGTGAGGCGTATCCACTCTTCGCGTTGTTCGGGCTCGTCCATGACGAACCAGGGTTCGTAGGCGGTCATCACTTCACGGGCCTGTTGTGCAAGGATGCCGGACAGAACCAGGTGGCCTCCGGGCCGGACTTTCCCTGCGAGGGTGGGAGCCAGTTCAACCAGTGGGCCCGCCAGGATGTTTGCCAACAGTATGTCAGCCTGGGTGTCCGGTTCATTACCTGGCAAGTAGAGATCAAACCGCTCATCGCTGACGTCGTTGCGGCGGGCGTTATCACGACTGGCTTCCAGGGCCTGTGGATCGGTATCGACGCCGATCGCGCGGCCAGCACCCAGCAGCAGGGCCGCCAGTGCCAGGATGCCGGAGCCGCAACCGTAATCTATGACCTGGCAGCCTTCCACTTCCGTGGCATCCAGCCATTCGAGGCAAAGGGCTGTGGTGGGGTGGGTGCCGGTACCAAAGGCAAGGCCAGGGTCCAGCAGCAGGTTGGCGGCTTCGGGGTCCGGTGCGGCGTGCCAGCTGGGTACGATCCACAGGCGGTGCCCGAACTTGAGGGGCTGGAAGTCATCCATCCAGGCCCGCTCCCAGTCCTTGTCTTCAACCAAGGTGACCTCGATGTCCGGCAGTTCCTGCTGGGTCTGCTGGTGCCAGGCATCGCGGATGGCAGAGCAGATCTGCTCAATATCCTGGTCGGCATCGAACAGTCCCGTCACCCGGGTATCACCCCACAAGGGGGTGGTACCAGGATCCGGTTCAAAGATGGGCTGGTCGGCGGCGTCTTCCATGGTGACAGCGTCGGCACCCATCTCCATGAGAAGGTCTTCCAGCTGATCCGCCGTGTCAGGATCAGCCGGAATCTGCAGTTGGATCCAGGGCATATCAGTCCCGTATCAACTTTTCGAGGTAGTGGATGGTGAAATCCACGCTCTTGAAGCCGCCGTCCCTCACCAGGTTTCGATGCAGGGGCTGGTTGGTCTTGATGCCGTCCACCACCAGTTCGTCCAGGGCGTTTTTCATTCGACGGCGGGCGATTTCCCGGTCGTCGCCCCAGGTGATCAGCTTGGCCACCAGCGAGTCGTAGTAGGGCGGCACTGTGTAGCCACTGTACAAGTGAGAGTCCACGCGGATGCCGTTCCCGCCGGGTGCATGGAAGTGATTCACCTTGCCGGGGCTGGGAACAAAGGTCTTCGGGTCCTCGGCATTGATCCTGCACTCCATGGCATGGCCAGAAATGGTGATGTCGTCCTGGCTGTACTGCAGTGGCATGCCGCTGGCGATACGCAGCTGCTCACGCACGATATCGACACCAGTGACCATTTCAGAGACCGGGTGTTCAACCTGGACCCGGGTGTTCATCTCGATGAAGTAGAAGGCACCGTCCTGGTACAGGAACTCGAAGGTACCTGCGCCCACGTAGCCAATCTCCTTGCAGGCATCGACACAGGCCTTGAGGGTCTTCTGGCGGGCCTCTTCATCGATGTTCGGTGCCGGCGCTTCCTCGATAACCTTCTGGTGGCGACGCTGCAT
This sequence comes from Marinobacter sp. AN1, assembly GCF_026013985.1. NCBI lineage: Bacteria > Pseudomonadati > Pseudomonadota > Gammaproteobacteria > Pseudomonadales > Marinobacteraceae > Marinobacter > Marinobacter sp. AN1. The sequence continues at coordinate 751,870 of NZ_CP110342.1, forward strand.
GGAGCAGTCCCGGTCACCCAGGTGAATGACGTTACCGTGGGTATCGGCCAGCACCTGGACTTCCACGTGGCGAGGCCGCTCGAGGTATTTTTCCAGGTAGACGGTGGGGTCGCCAAAGGCGTTCTTGGCCTCACTCTGGGTGACCTGGATGCCCTTGAGCAGGGCCGCCTCCGAATGAACCACCTGCATGCCCCGGCCTCCACCGCCGGAAGCGGCCTTGATGATTACCGGATAGCCGATTTCCCGGGCGATGCGCAGGGTGCGCTCGTCATCATTGTTAATGGGGCCGTTGGAGCCAGGCACGGTGGGGACGCCCGCCTTCACCATGGCTTCGATGGCGGATACCTTGTTGCCCATCAGACGGATGGTTTCGGCCCGGGGGCCGATAAAGGTAAACCCGCTCTTTTCCACCTGTTCGGCAAAGTCGGCGTTTTCTGCCAGGAAACCATAGCCCGGGTGGATGCCCACGCTGTCGGTAACCTCGGCCGCACTGATGATGGCAGGGATATTGAGGTAGCTTTCAGTGGCGCTGTTGGGACCAATGCACACGGACTCGTCCGCCAGGCGGACGTGCATCAGGTCGCGGTCTACCTGGGAGTGTACAGCGACGGTACGAATGCCCAGTTCCTTGCAGGCCCTGAGCACCCGCAGTGCGATCTCGCCGCGATTGGCGATCAGAACTTTATCAATCATGGCCATGATCTTTAGTCACCTGTTGCTCAGGAAATGATAACCAGCGGCTGGTCGAACTCTACCGGCTGTCCGTTCTCCACCAGGATCTCGGTTACCGTACCGCTCTTGTCGGCTTCGATCTGGTTCATCATCTTCATGGCTTCAACGATACAGATGACGTCGCCGGCCTTGACCGTCTGGCCCACTTCCACAAAGGATGCTGCGGTGGGTGACGGCGCCCGATAGAAAGTGCCGACCATGGGCGACTTCACGGCATGGCCGGAAGGCGCCTGCGGTTCCGGGGCGGCCGGTTCGGCTGCAGGAGCCGGGGCAGCAGCCTGCGGTTGGGGCGCATGCATGGGCTGGGGTGCATAGGTGACGCTGGCGTGCTCGCGTCGCCGGGAGATGCGAACCGAGTCGTCTCCCTCCTGGATCTCCAGTTCCTCGACGTCGGATTCCTCAAGGAGTTCGATCAGCTTCTTGATTTTGCGAATATCCATGGTAGTTCAGTCCCGTATTATCGGTGTCAGTTGGAATGGATTCTTTGCAGGGCGGCCTGGAGGGCCAGGTCATAGCCCTGACTGCCAAGGCCGCAGATAACGCCATCGGCGATATCGGAGAAATAGGAGTGATGGCGGAAAGCTTCCCGGGCATGCACGTTGGACAGGTGCACCTCTATAAACGGGACGCCGGACGCCAGCACCGCATCCCTCAGAGCCACACTGGTGTGGGTGAAGGCCGCGGGGTTGAAAATCAGGTAATCGATACCTTCGGCACGGGCATCATGCAGTCGTTCGATCAGTTCGTATTCGGCATTGGACTGCAGGTGCAGCAGGTGGTGTCCGTGATCGGCAGCGGCGGCATGGAGGCGCTCGTTGATATCCTGAAGGGTTTCATGGCCATAGACGTCCGGCTCGCGGACGCCGAGCATGTTCAGGTTCGGTCCGTGGAGGACTAGGATGGTGGCCATGACGAATCGTGCCTTACTGGGATTTGGTGAAAATAGCGTATTTTAACGAATTTTGCGCCCATGATGCGGGTTGAAAGTTGCCGGTTCAACAGTTTTTAACAAACGACCGTATGAATTCGTGGTGCATGTCTGAATTCATTGCATCTGGCTCGCCATTTTCGACGTTTGCGGCAGTTCCGTCCATAAGACCATGGTTTCATGGACGGAATGCCGGAGTTTGGGTTTTTTGCGCCACCCTCGTCCGTTTGTGTCAGCCAGGGTGTTCCTCGCTGCCAATCACGCAGTTGCGTCCGGCATTCTTGGCCTGGTAAAGCGCCTGGTCAGCCCGTTCGCAGAGGGATGAGGCTGCCTCGCCCTCCCAGCGCGCAACGCCACAGCTGAACGTGACGTGGAATTCCCGGTCGCCTGCTGTCTGGGTCAGCTCCGCAAAGCGCTCGCGGATATCGTTGAGCACAGCCCGTGCGTCACTCTCCCGGGTGTCGGGCATGATCACAGCAAATTCTTCACCGCCGTAGCGTCCGATATGATCCGTCTTGCGCAAACGCTGTTTCAGGAACATGGAGAGTGCGCGGAGGATGCGGTCGCCAATGGGGTGCCCGAAGGTGTCGTTCACCTTCTTGAAATAGTCCACGTCGATCATGGCGAAACACAGGGACTGACCTTTCTGGCTGGCGCGGACCATCTCCTGCTCCAGCAGGTAGAGGGTATGGGTGTGATTGAACAACCCGGTCAGGCTGTCCCGGATCATCAATGCCAACAGTGAGCGGGCGCGCCGGCCCCGGTTATGGATGGTGGCGACCAGGTGCTTCGGGTCAATGGGCTTGGTAAGGAAGTCATCACCACCCAGGCTCATGGCGTGCAACTGTTTCTGGACATCGTCCTCGGCGGACAGGTAGATAATGGGCACACTGTGGAACCGGTCCTGCTGGCGAATCACCCGCGCGATTTCCATGCCCGTACAGCCTGGCATGTACATGTCCAGAATGATGATCTCGGGGTTGAACTCCTCCAGGGCGACGATGATGTTCATCGGGTCGGTAATAATGTGGGCTTTCATGCCGGCTTTGTTGAGCACGGTTTCCATGAACTTGGCCTGGGCCCGGGAGTCGTCCAGTACCAGCACCCGGTAAGGTTCTATCGCGTTGTTGTGGGTGTAGGTTTCGATTTTCTCGATCAGTTGGCCAGGATCCACCGCGGGGTGGAAGAACTCCTCACCGCCGCAGCGGGATGCGCGCAGCCGGGTTTCAATGGTGCCATCCTCTTCGCTGACAAAGATGATGGGTATGGGAGTGTCGTGTCGTTGTTGCAGCGTTTCCACGGTCGCCAGCCCCGTATCCGACCCACCGCCAAAGCGGATATCCATCAGGATGGTTTCCGGTTTATGCAGGGCGCAGGCATCCATCAGGTCATCCGGGGACGCGAAGGCTTCTGCGCGGAATCCGAAAAATTCCAGTTGTCTCACCAGCCTTGTGGCCAGTTCGTGACTGGCCAGGGCGATATAGACCGGGGTTTTGCGGTAAACCCTCGGAGGTTCCGAGTTCTGGCGATCAGACCTGCGCTGGGTGCTTTGCTCCAGGTACATGACCGCTTCCCGCAAGGCTTCCACGGCTGCCTGGCCGGGCGCTTCGCCCGGGGTCCAGTGAGGGAGGGCGGACAGGATGCCCTTGCCGGCTTCCACGTAGGCGGTCATCTCGAACCGGCTGGCATAACGGGCGAGCTTGTCGGCTGAGGCTTCCAGGTCTCCGCGGAAGGGGGCGGCTGCCTGTGGGTCAGCGTGGATCTTCTGCCAGGTGTCCAGGACGACCCGGGCCTGGTTGGTGACGCGGCGGGCAAAATGCTGGCGCAGCTTTTCTTTCTGGGACTCGTCAGTCATGTTTCCGGTAGGTCCTGTCCTGTTCTTGTCAGCGCATCGGAAAGCGGTTCTGGCGCCCCGGTTGAAGCCAGGGTGGTGTCCCGGTACGCCTTTCATTATCGATTGCAGGATGACTCTGTGGCTGCAGTCTATAGTGTTTGTAACAGAAGGCGCAGGCGACGAACTGTAAATCTTTGTGAACCTGAGACATGGGCACGTTCTTTAACGCTGCGCGGGCTGAAATCTTCCCCAAAAGGTAGGGCACGGATGCGGCAGAGATGGCAAATACCCGGTACCACCCGGGTAATTACACTGCGGACCCTGTTGTTGATCTTTACCGGCGCGCTGGTGTTGTTGCTGCTGGTTGCCAGCATGCTGATCAGTTTCGACCGTTTTCGTAGCTACGTTGCGGAAGAGCTGGAGGGGCGCACCCGTGATGCTGCTACCGCTGTCGGCCTGTCATTGTCCAATGCTATTGATGCCAGTGACCGGGTTGCGGTGGCGTCATTGATCGACTCCATGTTCGACAGTGGTGACTACCTGGTGATCGAGTTTATTGATCACGACGATCGGGTGGTGGCCGGGCGTGCCCGGTCCCTGTCCGGCCTGGGCGTACCCGGGTGGTTCGTGGCCATGGTGGAGCTGCCCAGGCCGGAGGGCACGGCCTCGGTGATGAAAGGCTGGCGCTGGCTGGGCCAGGTGCGCGTGGTGGGGCACCCGGGCAACGCTTATCAGGATCTCTGGTGGGTCACTGTCTGGCTCATCGTGGCTTCCGTATTGATCGGTGTGGTCGCCATTGCTGCACTGTATCTGTTGCTTGGCCGGCTTCTTCGGCCACTGCGGGCACTGGAGCAGCAAGCGGAAGCAATCGGTCGCAGGGACTTCCGGCGTCGTACTGGCGTTCGCTCTACCCGGGAGCTGAACCAGGTAACCCGGGCCATGAACCAGATGACCGATGACCTGGAGCAGCTGTTCTCCGGGCAGGCCGCTCTGATCGCCCATCTACGCAAGCTCAATAATGAAGACGCACTCACCGGCCTGGCCAGTCGCAATGCCTTCGACCAGCGACTGGCAGTGGAAGTAGTCAGCGAAGAAGGTCGTCGCCCCGGGTCGCTGATCCTGCTCCAGGTGGGCGGTTTCGCGGACTTCAATCAGTATGCCGGTCGGCTGGAGGCTGACGCTTTGCTGATTCGCCTGGCAGGTGAGTTGCGGGCGTTTGTGAACCGGCATGCGGGGAGTTTTGCAGGGCGTCGCAGCGGGGCTGAATTTGCAGTGTTTGTTCCCGGTGGCGCCCCTGCTGACGCTCAGATCTGGGGGCGGGAGTTGGTCAACGACCTGCAGTCCATCTGTGGCGATTTTTCAGGTGAGGGGGCCGATGAAGGTGGTGGAACGATGACCGCTATGGTGGTTCATGCGGGTGTCGCCGGAGTCGCGGATGGTCTGTCGGTACGGAGCCTGTTCGAGGCGGCGGACGGAGCCCTGCGCCGTGCCCAGCTTGAAGGAATCAGTAACTGTGAGCTGGCGGACAGTGGCGCCGATGTCCACCACGGGGCCGAGGACTGGCGGGGACTTCTTGAGCAGGCACTCGACCAGGAAAACCTCTGGCTCTGGGAGCAACCGGTGGTGGCCGCTGACGATACCACGGTGCTTTACCACCAGGTGTTCTCCCGCCTGCTGATTGAGCGTAACTGGGTGCGGGGTCATGTATACGCTCCCCTGGCTGAGCGGTTCGGGCTGATGGCGCAGCTTGACCTGATGGTGCTGGAGCGTACCCTGCAACGGTTGCGGGATGAGCCTCTGGTTACCCTTGGTATCTCGCTGGGCGCGTCGTCGGCCGTGTCGCCTGGCTTTGCCGAACAGGCCCTGGCGTTGGCCCGTGATGCCGGCATTGATATGGAGCGGTTATGGATAGGGTTCCCCGAGCAGGCGCTGCACTACCATCGACGCGAAACCCAGTCACTGGTTGTGCAGTTACGTCGTACCGGGGCCAGGCTGCTGGTGGACCGCTTTGGTGTGGGTGGTATCCCCTTCAGTTACCTGAGGCATCTGTCTATCCAGGCACTTCGTATTGACTCCAGCTTCGTGCACGGCATTGACCGGCAGGACGATAACCGGTTCTACCTGGAGTCCATGATTACCATCGCCCATGGCCGCGGCGTGAAGGTACTGGCTTCCGGGGTGGAAACGGAAGCGGAATGGCGTACCCTGAAATCGGCCGGTGTTGACGCCGCCACCGGTTACCATCTGGGGCGGCCCGGTCCGGTGGGTGAGCCGCCGGTGGGCGGAGGCGATGCCAGTGCTTGATTACGGGTCAGGACGAGCATGGCTAACTCACTGCCGGCATTGCAAAAACCTGATAAATCATTCATCTTTGAGCCCGGACTTCTGGTTCATCGGCACAGGACAGTGACTATGTTTAACCGACTCAAATCCCTCTTCTCTGGCAGTGGATCGGGTTATCAGGGCTCCTCCGCAACGGCGGGTAAAGGGCGTTCCATCGGCAAGATTGTTGTCGTGGTCGTGGTGCTCTATCTGCTGGTTACCATCATTCTGGGAATGATCTGGAGCAGTGAGCCGGACACCTTCTCGGTGAGGGAGCATACCCGAACCCTGGCCAATGACATGGGACGCGAGCCGGTGACCGGTTTTGCCACCACGGCCACCATGATCCGTGTTGCCGAAACCCTTCTGGACAAGCCGGGCGGTTATATATCCAACGATATCTTTCCGCCGGGGCTGTGGATGGACAATACGCCTGCCTGGGAGTACGGCGTACTGGTGCAGCTGCGGGATCTTTCCAGGGCCATGCGCCAGACCATCAGCCGTTCCCAGAGCCAGTCGGCCGAAGATCCGGACCTGACCGTCGCCGAACCCCAGTTCCACTTTGACAGTGAAAGCTGGGCGCTGCCGTCAACCGAGGGAGAGTACCGCCGGGGTATCCGGGCGCTGGAAAGCTACCTGAACCGGCTTTCCGACCCGCAGCGGCCGGAGGCCCAGTTCTATGCCCGGGCGGATAATCTCAACAGCTGGCTGGCGGACCTGGAAACCCGCCTTGGCAGCCTGTCCAGGACGCTGAGCGAAAGCGTTGGCAAACCGGAGGTTACCGAAGCGCTGGCCGGCATTCAGAACGTTGACCCGCTGGTGGATGAGGAACCCACCAGCGACGTGAAAACGCCCTGGCTCGAGATCGATGACGTATTCTATGAGGCCAGGGGCACTTCCTGGGCCCTGTTGCATATCTTCCGGGCCATTGAGGTGGACTTCCGCAAGGTGCTGGCCGACAAGAACGCCCAGGCCAGCGTCCGGCAGATCATTATCGAGCTGGAGGAATCCCAGGCCCAGATGTGGAGCCCTGTGATCCTTAACGGTAGTGGCTTTGGTATCCTCGCCAACCACTCCCTGACCATGGCGGCCTACCTCGCCCGTGCCAACTCGGCGATTACTGACCTGCGGGAATTGCTCTCCCAGGGGTGAGCACCATCTTCCAGACACAAAAAAACCGGGCCGTTGAGCCCGGTTTTTTGTCACAGGGCGGAATTACTTGCCCTGGTAGTTGGCCACGGACTCCTCGATGGCCTTGCGGGCGGCTGCCGCGTTGTCCCAATTCTGAACCTTGACCCACTTGCCGGGCTCAAGAGTCTTGTAGTTCTCGAAGAAGTGCTGGATCTGATCCCGCAGCAACTGGGGCACGTCGTTGATGTCCTTGACGTCGGTGTAGGCCTTGGTGAGCTTGTCGTGGGGGACGGCTACCAGCTTGGCGTCACCGCCGGCTTCGTCTTCCATGTTAAGCACACCAACCGGGCGGCAGCGGATGACCGAACCGGGCTGAACCGGATAGGGGGTGATGACCAGCACATCCAGGGGGTCGCCATCGTCCGCCAGGGTGTGGGGGATAAAGCCGTAGTTGGCCGGGTAGAACATGGGGGCGGTCATGAAGCGGTCCACCATGACGGCGCCCATGTCCTTGTCGATCTCGTATTTCACCGGTGAGCTGTTGGCCGGGATTTCGATGGCCACGTAGATATCTTCGGGCGGGTTCTTGCCGGCGGGGATGTGATCAAAGTTCATGTCGGGTCCTTCTCTGAAAGAATGAATCAAGAAACTGCGGTGAAAAAGTGCGCGACATTATACGGACATCGTGGCGCAACCGAAACTCAACGAAGGTCGGCAGGGCGCGATATCAGATGTCATCACGTTTGATGGTCCTGACCCCGTCGGCAGTCCCCAGTAAAAGGACATCCGCCGGGCGCCGGGCGAACAGGCCATTGGTGACAACGCCGACAATCTGGTTCAGTCGTTCTTCAGCATCGACAGGACGGGAAAGGTCCATGTTGTGAATGTCGATGATAATGTTGCCGTTGTCGGTGACCACGCCTTCCCGGTACACCGGGTCACCGCCGAGCTTGACGATCTGGCGGCCCACATGGCTCCGGGCCATGGGGATAACCTCCACCGGAAGCGGAAAGGCACCCAGTATGTCCACGCGCTTGGACTCGTCTGCAATGCAGACAAAGGTCTTCGCCACAGCGGCAACGATTTTCTCCCGGGTCAGGGCCGCACCGCCGCCCTTGATCAGCTCCAGCCTGTCATTGGTTTCATCCGCACCGTCAACATAAAACTCCAGCTCGCTGACGGTGTTGAGGTCGTAGACCGGAATCCCGTGTTGCTTCAGTCGCTCGGCGGTGGCCTCGGAGCTGGCAACAGCACCGTCGAAGTCGTTGCGCACTTCCGCCAGGTAATCGATAAAGAAATTGGCGGTGCTACCGGTGCCGACACCGATCACGCTGTCCCGGTCCAGCCGTGGTGCAACGTAGTCCAGTGCGGCCCTGGCGACGGCTTGCTTGAGTTCGTCCTGTGTCATGCTGGCCTCCGGATGGGTGGCGAATGTCTGAGTGGGTGCAGCGCCTGGGCGGCGCGGGGTGGTTATTATAGCCTTGCCTGGCTGCCCGGTTATAGACGCGGGTGGTGCAAACTTCCTACACTGTATGTTTGCCCCGGCCCCGGGGCAGCTCAATCAACGCCTTACCAACCCTGACCGGACAGTACGCACCATGCCGCAACGCTACATCAAAAAGATTCTTGATGCGCGGGTTTACGATGTGGCCATCGAATCCCCGTTGACCGAAGCCCGCAGTCTCAGCAAACGCCTGGGAAACCAGATCTTTCTCAAGCGTGAAGACCTGCAACCGGTATTCTCTTTCAAGATTCGTGGTGCCTATAACCGAATTGCCCAGTTGTCGGATGCCCAGAAAGCCAATGGCGTCATCTGTGCATCGGCGGGCAACCACGCCCAGGGTGTCGCGCTGGCGGCGAAGAAGCTTGGCATCAAGGCGGTGATCGTGATGCCCCAGACCACTCCGGACATCAAGGTGAGGTCAGTGCGTGACCGGGGGGCGAAGGTGGTGCTAAAGGGCGATGCCTTTGACGAGGCCGCCGCCCACGCCCAGGAGTTGATTGCCAAGCACGGTTACACCTACATCCCCCCATACGATGATCCGGACGTCATCGCCGGGCAGGGTACTGTGGCCATGGAGATGATGTGGCAGTTCTCCCATAACCTGCACGCCGTGTTCATCCCGGTAGGTGGTGGCGGTCTTATCGCAGGCATGGCTGCGTACATCAAGTATCTGCGCCCCGAAATCAAGGTAATCGGCGTGGAGCCGGAGGATTCCAACTGTCTGCAGGCCGCCATGGCTGCCGGCGAGCGGGTGGTATTGGATGAGGTAGGCATCTTCGCTGATGGAGTGGCGGTGAAGCAGATCGGCGAGGCATCCTGGGAAATCTGCAAGGACAACGTCGATGAGGTGATCACCGTATCCACCGACGAGATCTGCGCGGCCATCAAGGATATCTTCGAGGATACCCGCTCCATCAGCGAGCCCGCCGGCGCCCTGTCTGTGGCGGGTATCAAGAAGTACGTGGAGCGGGAGCAGCTGGAGGGTGAGAACCTGGCCGGTATTCTCAGTGGTGCAAATATGAACTTTGACCGCCTGCGGTACATTTCCGAACGGACGGAAGTGGGCGAGAAGCGCGAGGCCATCCTGGCGGTGACCATTCCTGAAAGGCCCGGTGCCTTCAAGACGTTCATCAATGCGCTGCACAAGCGCAGCATCACCGAGTTCAACTACCGCTATTCCGATAACGAGGTGGCGCGGATCTTTGTCGGGATCCAGGTCCAGGCAGGAGGCCACGGCCGTGAGGAACTGGTTCAGAGTTTGCGGGAAGACGGCTACCAGGTGGTTGACCTGACCGACAGTGACCTGGCCAAGCAGCATATCCGCCATATGGTGGGCGGCCATGCGCCGTCCGTTGCCAATGAGAAAGTATTCCAGTTCGAATTCCCGGAGCGCCCTGGCGCCCTGTTGAAGTTCCTGATGTCCCTGGGGACCCGTTGGAATATCTCCATGTTTCATTACCGCAACCATGGTGCAGCCTACAGTCGCGTGCTTATGGGTGCCCAGGTTCAGGAGGGTGAGCTGGCAGATTTCGAAGCCATGCTGGATCGTGTCGGCTTCCGTTATACCAATGAAACCGATAATGAAGCCTATCGCCTGTTCCTGGGTGCAGGTAACGGCGTCTGAGTCCCTAGATCCGGTCTTGGTGTTGCGGTGGGATACAGGCAAATTACCGGCTGCAAGAAACTGCGCTATAGGATTTACAAATTGTAATTTTTAAAAATTGTAAATTCCCGGATAAGTGTTACGCTTTCGTCAATTCTTGGAGTTGTCGGCAGGCGCCTGTTTTATTGGAAAAAGCGGGCGTTTAAAACAACGATAACGGTCGCTGGGTTGAGCGGTCAGCTCATTCGTGGAGGAGAGGCAATGAGGCGCAAGCCGGACATGATTCGTACGGTGGTTCTGTTATTCGTAATAGGGCTGGCGGCGACCGGGCTGACGTCTTTCGGGGTTTCTGAGGACGAACCCCGGGTCATTCCTGCTGAAATCAGCGCCCAGGGGCAGTGGCTGAGCGGTCAGCGCAGCGAAGGCTGAGTAGCCCCCTTGCTTTAGTCCGTCCTGTAGATCCTGTGGTCGGTCACAACTGCATCCAGCGGTATATCCCAGGGTTCCACCGGTAATTTCTGTACTTTCTGCAGTTCATGGGCCAGCCCGATCAGGGTGGGTCGAAGCCTTGGACGTATCCGGGTAAACGCAAAGCTGCGGTCGTAGAAACCTCCCCCCATTCCCAGGCGGCCGCCTTCTTCATCAAATCCCACCAGTGGCATCAGCACCACATCCAGCGACCAGGCCGGTCGAATGCGGCGGCTGTGGAAAACCGGCTCAGGTATGCCAAAGCGATTGGGGGCCATTGGGGTGGCGGCGTCGTAACGACAGAATGCCAGCTGGCCGGAATGAATGGGGTGCAGTACCGGCAGGTAGAAGTGCATGCCTCGCCGCTGGCTCTGGGCCATGAACAGGCCGGGGTCAATCTCGCCGTCGTTGGGCAGGTACAGGCCTATATGCCGGGCACCCATCACTCTGGGGTGCTTTCGCAGCGTGTTGGCAAGGCCAATGGCAGCGTCTTGTTGTTGCTGGGGGTTGAGCTCCCGGCGCGCCTGGCGCAAGTGCCGGCGCAGGGCCTTGCGGTCCCGGGCGGTGTCTGGCTCGAAATCTGAAAGATTCTGGAAAGTGTGCGTCACGTCAACGGCAGGGTTAAATGAAATAAGCTTCCCGGGCTGCCGTTATCGGATGTGGCCCTTGAACCCAGGGTTCAAGGTGGTGGCCGCTGTGACATATCAGGCTTTCCCCTTCGCGGGGGACTTGCTCACAATGCCCTGAAGTAGCCACCTGGGTGTTGCGCATCGGCTCGAGGACGTATCCGACCAGCGAACAGCCCAGGAAGTTGAATCCATTATACGGGTACAGGCCGGGGCGGATGCAACCGTTAACGGTTTAATTTCTGTTATCTCGGCTATTGCCAGAATCTGTTGCAGGCTGGCTGCCACCGAGGGCGCTGTCCAGCTTTTCGTCCATGGACTGAGCAGGTCATCAGCGGCGCCGGACATGCTGGAGTCCTCGAGCAGCTCATGGGTAATGTTCAGGGCGGCCATAACGGCGATGCGCTCCGTGCCCAGCACCTTGCCCGTTGTGCGGATTTCCCGCATCTTGCTGTCCAAGTGGCGGGCTGCCCGGCGCAGGGCATCCTGCTGGTCTACAGGACAGGCGACCAGGTAATCCTTGTCGAGGATGCTGACTTCGACCGTAGTGGGGGACTTCGACATCAGTGGTGCTCCAGGGCCCGAAGGCGGCCAATCATGGCTTCTATGCGGTTCTTGGCCAGGTCGTTGCGCTGGATGAGTTGCGCCCGCTCCCGGTTCCATTCGTCCTGAAGCTCGCGCATGGCAGCGTTATCCTGCTCCAGCTTGCGACAGCGCTCAATCAGGCGGTCCAGCTTCTCCGCCATGGCCTGCAAATCTGACTGTTCCATAGACATTCCGCTACGTGACGGGGCATTTGGTCACCAGTGGCCCCTTTCGGTCTGGCACTTCATTCACTGGCGCTTTCACACCATACTCGACCAACTATAAGTGGGCTATCGAAACGGGTCAATTTGCCAGTCTGTCATCTTGGTGTGACTCGCGTCCCATCCCGGGCGACGGTATTCCCCGGCGAAGTTATTCTGCCGCCCAACCGGACGGCCGGTTGCCGAGGCGCCAGGCCTTGATGGCCGGTATGGCACCGACCACCAGTCCAGCCAGGGGTACCGAGAGCAGGAGCAGGCTCTCCACCCCGGTGAGTGCCCTCAGGTTAATGGCCAGGCCAAAGGTATCCAGGAGCCAGGGTGTGACGGCCAGCAGCACCAGGTACCAGAGACCGGTGGCCAGCACCGTGGCCGTGACGGCAAGCCCGGTACATTCCAGCAGGTAGAGGCTGGCGATCAGGGAAGGCGATGCACCATTGGCTCTCAGCACGGCGATTTCCTGGTGGCGATGGGTTTGCAGGGTCAGTAACACCGTCACCAGGCCCGTCAGGCTGATCACAACCACGAAAGCTGTAATGCCCATCAGGAGCAGTTCGAACTGCCCGAGCACCTGCCACAGTTGGGCCAGTGCAACGCCCGGAAGGATGGCGGATAAGGGCTCCCCGGCATACTGGTTGATGTCCCGTTGCACCTGGAAGGTGAGTATCTGCCGCTTGATTCCGGCCAGGGCGGCGGTAATGGTGTCCGGCGTCAGTTCCCGGATGCGTGCGGCGTCCGCCGAAAGCGTGCGACCGGGAGCGGGTACACCGGCTTCCCACCCGATATGAATCGCCTCCAGTCCCTCCAGGCTCACATACACGCCCCGGTCCACCGGCGTTCCGGTAGCAGCAAGGACACCGCTCACCCGGAACGGGTGCTGGTCATGTTTCACGAAGCTGGTGCGTCCCCCTCCATGGGACAGTACGATCTCGTCGCCCGTCCGATGACCGAGGGTGCGCGCCACCTGGGCGCCCAGCACGACTTCGAATACGTCGCTGAACCACTGGCCTTTGACCAGTTGCAGCGGCTGGTCGTCTCCGTATTGATAGTGATCCAGGAAGCGCCTGTCCGTGCCCACCACGCGATGGCCCCGGTAACTGTCCCCCAGGGACAGGGGGATTAACCAGTCGATACGGTCATCCCCAGCCAGTTCCTGGAACGAGTTCCAGCCCAGGTTGTTGGTGGCGTGGCCGATATGGAACACGCTATACAGCAGCAGGTTCAGTTCGCCACTGCGGGCGCCGATAATCAGGTCGGTGCCGGACACCGCACTGTTGAAAGACTGGCGAACCTCCGTGCGCAGGTACTGGACGCCGAGAAGCAGGGAAACACTGAGGGTCAGGGTCAGGGTGACCAGCAGCAGTATGCGACGGCGATGCCAGAGGCTGGCTGTGGCCAGGGAAAGGGCCAGGGATGGCTTCATGGGGTCGCCTCCGTGTCGGTCAGCAATTCCAGGTGGTTGCCGAAGTGGCTGGCCAGGGCTGGGTCGTGACTGACGAACACAACACTGGATCCGGTACGGGCTGCCTGCTCCAGCAAGAGCGCCACAAACCGGTCACGGTTTACCACGTCCAGGGCCGAGGTAGGTTCATCGGCCAGGATCAGTGGTGGCGCACCGATCAGGGCCCGGGCTGCGGCTACCCGCTGTTGCTGACCGGTGCTCAGTTCCGGTGCCTTGCGGGTGAAGGTTTCCACAGGGAGCCCGAGCGCGGTCATCAACTGGCGGGCTGCATCTGCGGGATCACCGGCCTGTTGTCGGCGATGCCTGGACAACCGGCACGGCAGGGTGACGTTGTCCAGGGCTGACAGGTAGGGCACCAGGTTAAACTGCTGGAAGATGACACCGGTGCGGTCCGCTCTCAGGCGGTCCCTGGCACTACCGGACAGGCGGGCCAGGTCCTGGCCATGAACCCGGATGCTGCCCAGGGTGGCCCGGTTCAGGCCGCTGAGCAGACTCAGCAGGGTGGTCTTGCCGCTGCCGCTGGGCCCATGGATAAACAGGTGCTCGCCGGCCGGCAACGAGATATCCGGAAAGCGGAGCCGGGCGGTTTGTCGCGGCCATTGCCAGCAAAGGTTGGTGGTTTTGATGATCATCGGCGTCGGGAACCTGATTTCCGTTCAATGGTCATGGGAAGCATCGTGTCGCCGTGGCATGATACCCCGGCCTGCCGGCTGTTGAGGTTGTCCGGCCCCTTTTTTCGATTGCAGGAGACTTTTCATGGCGATATTCCCCCGAGCTGTGTTGCTGTTCCGGTTCGCGGTGCTGGTGCTCCTGTTGTTTGCGGGCAGCGCCCATGGCCAATGGCGAGAGCTGGACTGGCTCGAGCTTATGCCTGAGGAGGACCTTCGGCTGCTGGAAAGTCTGCCGCAGATCGAGCACGAGGGTGATGGTCCGGTAGAGCTCCCGGACGAGATCATGACCGGTCGGGTGGTGCCTGAGATGGACGGCGTTGAAGTCCGCATCCCCGGTTTTGTGGTGCCGCTGAAAACGATTGGAAGCGACCAGCGTATTGTGGAGTTCTTCCTGGTGCCCTACTACGGTGCCTGTATCCATGTGCCACCTCCGCCGCCGAACCAGATTATCCATGTTACCTACAAGCCCGGTTTTACCCTTGGCGCGCTCTATGAGCCTGTCTGGGTGCAGGGCACCCTGAAAACCGAGTCTGTGGAAAATGATATTGCCGCCGCATCCTACACGTTGGTCAGCGAAGAGGTAGAACTGTACGAAATGGACGACGCTGACAGCATGTTATAAGCCGGCCCTGTTGTGTTCAGGCCGGCTCCTGTGACTGATGGGGCTTTATCGTGACAGGGTGAGAGCGGTTTCCCCCGCTTTCAGTTCGCTGTGACCCTGACCGGTGGCTGTGATCCAGTCCACTGACAGACTTTCAATGCCGGGGAAGCGTTCCATCAGCGGCACTGACAAGGTTCCCGACAACGCACTGTCGCAGCTGAGCCGTTGAGTGACCTCGACATCGCTGTGTCCGCTTTCTTTCGGGCCATCGCCGTTGCCGTGATCATGGTCGTGCCCGTGGTCATGGCCCACTCCCCCGATCTGGTGAATGCTGGCGGCACTGACCGCACAGTCATTGGCTGGCGTCTGGATCAGCGCATTGATTTCCAGCCATTGAAGGGCGTCCTTACGAACCTTCTCCTGCCCAGAGCCCCGGGGTGCGTGTTCGAATCCAACCAGGTTGGCAGCCGGTGTGCGCAGGATCAGCTCGGCGGAGTTGTCTTCAATGGCCACCTGCAGCTGCGCTGCCCCGTGGACATGTGCCCTCTGGCCATCCTGGCCATAGACGGTAACCGGTAGCAACAGGGACGACAGCGTGAAGGTGAGGGCGAGGTTTCTGACGGTGGACATGGCCATGGAATCTGTCCCAAAGTGAAATGTTATAACATAATTTACTGATGCATCGATCAAGGTCAAGGAATTTTGCCCGGATGTGCCGCAGTCCTGGCGGAAATGGTAGGATTGGAAACCCACTCAGCGAACAGGTAAAGCGCTTTAATGACTGATAACGCAGCCCCGGGTTCCCGTACCGACGATTTCGAAGGCTGGGCGAATCTTTTCACCCGTTGTCGGGCGTTCAGCCATCCCTCTGAACTTCATGGCGGCCTCTGCGGCCGGCTGGCAGCAGGTGCCCGCCTCAGTGAGCAACAATGGCTCGAGGTAGTGTGTGAACACGTTGGTATCGCCCCGGGTGCACTGACCAGCGACGATGACCTGCCGCCGGAGTTGCCGGCCTTTATGGACGAGGCCTATCACCAGACCCTCGACCGGTTGCGCGCTACTGACATGGCGTTCCAGCCGCTGCTGCCGGAAGATGACTACGCGTTTGACCAGCGCCTGCAGGCCCTTTCCGCGTGGGTGCGGGGTTTTCTTGAGGGTATGGCCCTCGCTGCCGGTCAGCGCCTGGGAGAAGCCCCTGACGAGATCCGTGAACTGATCGAGGACCTGGTGGCTATCAGTCAGGTAGAAGAGGCCGACGATGGTGACGAGGCCTCGGAAGTCCAGCTCAACGACATCACCGAGTACGTCCGCCTGGGGGTGATTTCCGTATTTACCGAATTCAATCCCCCGGAGCAGACACCGCCTTCCGCAGGCCAGACCCTGCACTGACAGCCCGTACCAGGAGACCCTATGAGTCCGTGGATTCCGATGAATGAACACGCCGAGCGCCGGCGCCGGCTGATGGAGCTGATGGCGAAGGACAGCATTGCCATCCTGCCAGCGGCCCCGGAGTGTACCCGTAACCGGGACGTCCTCTTCCCGTTCCGCCAGGACAGCGATTTCCAGTATCTGACCGGCTTTGGTGAGCCCGAGGCTGTGGTGGTGCTGATTCCGGGGCGTGAGCATGGCGAGTCGGTGCTTTTCTGCCGGGAGCGCAACCCGGAGAAGGAGCAATGGGACGGCTCCATTACCGGTCCCGACGGCGCTATCGAACACTACGGCCTGGACGACGCCTTCCCGATTGCCGATATCGACGACATCCTGCCGGGCATGATCGAAGGCCGCAGCCGGGTCTATTACCCCCTGGGGCGGGACCAGGCATTCGATGCCCGGGTCATGGACTGGATCAAGCTGATCCGCAGCAAGGTGCGGGCAGGGGCCCAGCCCCCCGGTGAGTTTGTGGCGCTGGAGCACCTGCTCCACGATCTACGCCTCTACAAAAGCGCCAACGAGATCAAGGTTATGGCCAAGGCCGGCCAGATCAGTGCAGAAGCCCACTGCAGGGCCATGAAGCGCGCCCGCAAGGGCGGTTATGAATATCAGCTGGAAGCTGAGCTGATCCATACCTTTATGGAACACGGCGCCCGCAACACCGCCTATCCGTCCATTGTCGGCTCCGGTGCCAATGGTTGTGTACTTCACTACATCGAGAACAGCGCCCCGCTGAAAGAGGGCGACCTGGTGCTGATCGATGCCGGTTGCGAGTTGGATTGCTATGCCTCGGATATCACCCGCACCTTCCCGGTGAGCGGCACCTTCAGCGAGCCCCAGCGGGCGCTCTATGAAGTGGTGCTGGAAGCCCAGTATGCGGCCATTGATGCGGTTCGCCCGGGCAATCACTGGAACATGCCACACGAGGCTGCCCTTGAGGTACTGACCCAGGGCCTTATCGACCTGGGGCTGATCCAGGGTTCCCTGGCGGAGGCACTGGAAAAAGAGGCGTACCGGCCTTTCTTCATGCACCGTACCGGCCACTGGCTGGGTATGGACGTGCATGATGTGGGTGACTACAAGGTCGGGGACGCCTGGCGTGTACTGGAACCGGGCATGGTACTTACCGTGGAACCCGGACTGTATGTCGCCCCGGACAATATGGATGTAGACCCCCGGTGGCGTGGCATCGGTATCCGTATCGAAGACGACGTGGCTGTCACCAGGGATGGCTGCCGGGTGCTCACGGATGCGGTGCCCAAGAATATCGCCGAAGTGGAAGCCCTGATGGCAGAGGCCTGATAGCGTCGCTTTACTAGCAGAGTAACAGGAGCCGGTCCGGAACCCCATGCAGACCTTTGAGACGGACATACTGATTGCCGGTGGCGGGCTGGCCGGTGCCACCCTGGCGCTGGCAATTGCCCGCCTGATTCCGGATTACCGGGTGACGGTGGTGGAAGCGTTTCCGCTGTCAGAGCAACCGGCCCCGACGGATTACCAGCCCAGTTACGACGCCCGCTCCACGGCACTTTCCTGGGGCTCCCGCCAGATCTTTGAACATCTCGGTCTGTGGTCAGCTATCGAGCAACAGGCAGCAGCCATTCGTCATATCCACGTGTCCGAGCGTGGGCGCCTGGGGGTAACCCGGCTGGCGGCCGAGGATCATCACCAGCCTGCGCTGGGCTATGTGGCGGACAACCGCTGGCTGGGCCTTTGCCTGATGGATGCCCTGCGTGCAGAGTCAGCGATCCGATGGCTGGCGCCGGCCCGGGCCACCTCGGTGACTACCCGGGAAGGCGGTGTCCAGGTCACGGTCAGAGAGGGCAGCGAAGGCGACGAAGGGCAGGAGGAAGTCCTCAACGCCCGCTGCCTGGTGGTCGCCGATGGCGGCCGCTCGGGCCTGCGTGAAGCCCTCGGTATTGAGGTGACCCGGGAAGACTACGATCAGTTTGCCCTGATCGCCAATGTCAGTACCGAACTCCCCCACCAGGGCACCGCCTGGGAGCGCTTTACTGACCGGGGGCCCATGGCACTCTTGCCCCAGGTGGGCGGCCCTGAGCCCGGTCACCGTTCCGCGCTGGTGTGGACGCTGTCACCGGTGGCGCTGGACGACATTCTCGCGCTGGACGACGCCACACGCTGCCAGCGCCTGCAGGCGGCCTTCGGCTGGCGGCTGGGGCGTTTTACCCGCTTTGGCGAGCCTCACCATTACCCCCTGTCGCTAACCCTGGCCCGCGAAACCATTCGCCCCGGTGTGGCGCTTGTGGGTAACGCCGCCCATTCCCTGCACCCGGTGGCCGGCCAGGGCTTCAACCTGGCATTGCGGGGGCTGATGGCCCTGGTGGAGGCTTTCCGCCTGGCCAGTCAGGCCGGCCGTTCCCCCGGCGATCTGCAGGTCCTGGCCCGTTACCAGCAAGCTCACCAAGCCGACCAGCGTCAGACAGTGGGCTTCTCGGACACCCTGGTGCGCCTGTTCGGTGGCCAGTATCCGGCACCTGGTATTGCCCGCAGTGCCGGCCTGGCCGGGCTGGATATCGTGCCCGGCGCCAAGCGCTGGTTTGCCCGCCAGGCCATGGGGCTGGGCACCGGTGGCAAGGCTGCGGATCGCAGGGAGGAGCACTGGCAATGAGCCATTTCGACATCGCCGTTGTCGGCGGCGGCATGACCGGTAGCGCACTGGCACTCGGTGCAGCGACCCAGGGCTGGCGGGTGGCACTGGTGGAAACCGCACCACTGTCATCCCTGACCGCGACACCGGCTGAAGCCGCCGGCGTGGATGACTTTGAGCCCCGGGTCAGCGCTATCTCCCTGGCCAGTCAGCGCCTGCTGGAACAGCTGGGCGCGTGGCAAAGGGCCACCGAAACTCGCCATTGTCCCTACACCGCCATGGATGTCTGGGATGGGGAGGCCATTGGCCGTATCCGTTTCGAGGCAGATGAACTGGGCGCTCCGTCACTGGGCACCATTATCGAGAATCGTAACCTGGTCCGGGGGCTGTTCCTGCAGGTGGAAGCATCTGAGCTAAACTGTTTTGACGGCCAGTCGGTGACTGGCATGGCAAGCTGTGAGCAGGGATGGCGGCTGGAGCTGTCCGGCGGTGAGCAACTGACCGCGGCCCTGGTCGTGGGTGCTGACGGCGCGCATTCCCGGATCCGCCAATGGGCCGGGGTACCCACCCGGGAGTGGGATTACGACCAGGAAGCCATCGTCTGCACCGTGCGGACCGAACGGACCCATGAGAACACTGCCTGGCAGCGCTTCACCGCTACTGGTCCGCTGGCGTTCCTGCCCCTGCGAAGCGATGACGCTAACGATAGCGGTCACTTCTGCTCCATCGTCTGGTCCCAGGATACGGACCGCGCCCGGGAACTGCTGTCCCTGGAGGGCGAACCCTTCTGCACCGTATTGGGCAGGGCTCTCGAGGGGCGGCTGGGTGCGGTGGAAGCGGTTTCAAAGCGCCATGCCTTTCCCCTGCGCCAGCGCCACAGCAAGCAGTATGTGCAACCCGGGCTTGCCCTGATCGGTGACGCTGCCCACACCATCCACCCGCTGGCGGGGCAGGGCGCGAACCTTGGCTATGGTGACGTGATCGCCTTGCTGGCCGAACTGCAACGGGCCATGGAGCGGCAGGAATCGCCGGGCGACCTGATGCTGCTGCAGCGCTATCAGCGTCGCCGCAAGGGCGAGAACCTGGCGATGATGGCGGCGATGGAGGGTTTCAAGCAACTCTTTGCCCGCGATGAACTGCCCCTGCGCTGGTTGCGCAGCACCGGTATGCGCTGGCTGGACAGGGCAGAGCCGTTGAAAAACCAGGTTGCAGCCCGTGCTATGGGATTATGACGATCAAACGGATCGCACGGGATGGAGTTGTCCTGGTCGATTCACTGACATGCCTGCCCTGTCCGTCACCGGATTTGGAACGCTTGAAAGGAGATCACTGCCATGGCCGGCGCCAGCCTGCTTACCCTGCTTGATGATGTAGCCACCCTCCTCGACGACGTCAGCGTTATGACCAAGGTCGCCGCCAAGAAGACCGCTGGCGTACTGGGGGATGACCTGGCCCTGAACGCCCAGCAGGTGACCGGTGTCAGGCCTGCCCGGGAGTTGCCGGTGGTCTGGGCCGTGGCAAAGGGTTCGGCCATCAACAAGGTCATCCTGGTTCCCCTGGCCCTGGCCATCAGTTTCTTCCTGCCCTGGCTGATTACGCCGTTACTGATGCTCGGTGGTGCGTTCCTCTGTTATGAAGGCTTCGAAAAGCTGGTCCACAAGTGGTTGCACAGCAAGGAAGAGGCCGAACACCGGGAGGCGTTACGTGAGGCCGTCGCCGATCCGGGTAAGGATCTCAAGGCCCTCGAGAAGGACAGAATCAAGGGCGCGATCCGCACGGACTTTATCCTGTCGGCCGAAATTATCGCCATTACCCTGGGTACCGTGAGTGACCAGCCCATAACCATGCAGCTTACGGTACTGGTGGTCATTGCGGCGGCGGTCACGGTAGGTGTCTATGGTCTGGTGGCGGGCATCGTCAAGCTGGATGACCTTGGTGTGCACCTGTCCGGAAAAACCTCCTCCACGGCACAGGCTATCGGGTCAGGAATTCTGACCGCCGCACCCTGGCTGATGAAAGGCCTCTCAGTGGTAGGCACCGCCGCCATGTTCCTGGTAGGCGGTGGTATCCTGGTCCACGGTATACATCCGCTTTACGCCTGGATCCGAGAGCAGACAGCAGGGCTCGGTTCCTTCATGGGCACCCTCGGTCCGGTACTGGCGGATGGTGCCGTCGGTGTGCTGGCCGGCGCGGTGCTGGTCGCCGTCATCAGCGGAATCGGCCGTTTACGCTCAGGCAGCTGAGTGAGGTTGCTGGCGGTCACCGCAGAGGGTACGAATCGCTTTGCAGGCCTCGTCAATGGCGGGTGGCCGGCCAACGATCAGGTCGCTGTAGGTGAAGGATTCGGTCAGGCGGATAATGACCAGTGCCAGGCTGTCGATTTCCAGGCCTGGATCGATCGTGCCCTTCTCAGTCTCTTCCGTCAGTAGTTGCTTCATGGCGTTCAGCCGTCGCTCCTGGAGCAGGCGCGTCGAGGTGAGTATCTGCAGGGCGAACTGTGGATCATCACTGATAAACTGCCGCAGGGGCCGTGAGTTGATGACCGCTGTCATGGTGAAACGGCAGATATTGGCGATGTACTCTGCCCCCGAGCCACAGGCCTGTTTGCGGGCCTCTTGCAGGGTTGGCTCGTAGAGCGACCACATGATTTCGGCCATCAGCAATTCCTTGGTGCCCACCCAGCGGAACAGGGTGGTGCGGCCGATGCCGACGGTCTCGGCCAGTTCGTTGAGGCTGATGCGTTCTCCCCGCAGCCACCGGCGACGGGCTTCCTTCAGTACATCGAGCGGTGTGGCCCGCTGGCTGGGGTGCTCGACGAACTGGCTTAGTGGTGTTATTGGCTGGTCTGTCATGGATCCTCCCTGACAACATCCGGATAAACCCTGGTGGAATAAGGCCCGGGTGTCACCTCCTGTGGCACCCGGGGGGCGGATCAGTAGCCCATTTCTTCCTTGAGTTCCTCGTCGATCCAGATACGGGCATAGATGGGGGCGGGACGCACCGCACCCACCCGGAGTTCACCGTGGTAGTTTTTCACCCAGGGCCACCAGGCGATATAGAACTCCTGGGTCGGCAACCATACCTGGGGCACCGCTTCCTCGATGATGTACTCGTTCATTTCCCGCAGCATCTCGTTCTGCTTGTCCACGTCTGTCTCGTGGAGTGCCGTGTTCCACATTTTATCGAAGGTTTCATCGGCGTAGAATGACGGATTCCAGGTCTGGTCAGTCAGGTAACTTTTGCGCAGCACCGAGAACGGGTTGCCCTCACCGTTATCCATCAGGTAACCATCGGCCTGGTTCTCATCCCGCATTTGGGAACGGAAGGCGCCGTATTCCAGGGTCTTGATGTTCATGGTGATGCCAGCCATCTGGTAATAGGCCTGCAGCATGGCCACCATGTCCACGTGGTAGGGGTCACAGGAGCAGACCTGCAGGTCAAACTCGAGCCCGTCGGGGTAACCGGCTTCCGCGAGCAGGGCCTTGGCCTTTTCCGGATCGTGCCCGAACATGGCCTGGGCTTCTTCTGACAGTTCCTCAAGCGGGGTATACAGTGACTCCCAGCGCTGGGAGAACGGGTAGTTCAGCAGCGCACCCTCGCCGTTGAGCAGGGATTGCTGGATGGCACGCTGATCCACCGCCAGGTTCATGGCGCGGCGCACCCTCACGTCATTGAAGGGTTCCTTGTCTGTGCGCAGGGCGATGTAGGTGCCTTCTGTTCGCAGTGCACTCTTGAACTTGAGATCCGGCGCGGTCTTCTTCAGTTCATCCACAAACTGCCAGCGTACGGACTCATGGATGTCGACCTGGCCACTGCGCAGGGCAGCGATAGAGCTGGCTTCGTCCTTGATGATGTTGTAGACCACACCGTCGTTCAGCGGCAGGTCATAGGTTTTGCCGTCAATGGTTGTGGTGTCCCAGTAGTCCTCGTTGGCCTTGTAGACCTGTTCACGACCGCGGTTCACCTCGGTCAGCATGTACGGGCCGGTGCCAGTGGCATTGCGCCAGTCGGCCCGCTGCTCGCCACTGAGGTTATGCCATTCGGGGGGCATGATGCCGTCGTAGTAGCCCCAGCCGATCCGGTAACCCCAGTTGCCGTTGAACTCGTTGAGGTAGGCCACGACCTTGCGGTCACCCTCGGCTTTCCACTCATCAATGAAGTCCCAGTAGGTGGGAATGTAGCGGTCGCTGGCCTTCATGGTCTCGAAGTGGTTGATGATATCCTCGGCGACTACCTCGCGACGCTCCATGACGCCCTCTTTCGCCTGCCAGTAGACACCTTCACGCAGGGTAAACTCGATACGCAGTGGGTCGTGTTTCACTTCCCAGCTCTCGGCCAGGTCGCCGGTGTAGTGCTGTTCCGGAATGAAGGCCTGGGCAATGAAGTCATTCTCGTTGCTGCCCCGGGGACCGTATTGCAAATCGCCCATGATCAGGTGATCCATGAACAGCATGTCGTGGTTGGCTTTCCAGTTCCACTTGGAAGTGTCCCAGGTGACCGCGTCCAGTGTGAAGTAGATGTTGGCAACATTGACCATGCCGCCAGGATCATCCGGCGGAGCCTCCGCCAGGGCGCCCAGGGGAAGGGTAGCTGCGATAGCAGCCGTCAGGAGGTGCTTTCTTGTTGTTTTCATCGGGTGCATAGGTCTCACCTTTTCCTCGTTGTGTGAGAAGTGCAGGCGCACTCCACATTGCTTTCAGGCGCTAGCTACGCCATGGAAGCAACTCTTGTGCTGGGTTCGGCCTCGGGTTGTGGTTCATAGAGGTGGCAGGAAACCGCATGGCCGTCTTCGGTATCCTGCAGGGTTGGTGCTACTTGCTTGCAGACCTCGGTCGCGTGTTTACAGCGGGGATGGAAAGGGCAGCCACTGGGGGGATTCACCGGGCTGGGTACTTCGCCCTCGATGGAAGGGTCTACCTCCCGCCGGGATTCGGCCCTGGGATCGGGTATGGGAATGGCGGACAGCAGCGCCTGGGTGTAGGGATGTTGGGGGTTGGTATAGAGGGTTTCGCTGTCTGCCACCTCAACCACATGCCCAAGGTACATCACCATCACCCGGTCGCAGATGTGCCGGACCACCGCCAGGTCATGGGCGACGAACAGGTAGGTCAGTCCCAGCTCCTCCTGCAGGTCCTTGAGCAGGTTGATGATCTGGGCCTGGATCGATACGTCCAGTGCCGAGACGGGTTCGTCACAGATGATTACATCCGGTTGCGCCGCCAGGGCCCGGGCAATACCGATACGCTGGCGCTGGCCACCGGAAAACTCATGGGGGTAGCGTTCGCACATGTCTGGCAGCAAGCCTACCAGGTCCATCAGGCGCAGCACCTCCTGGCGGTAGGCTTTTCGGCCAGTAATCAGTTTGTGGACTTTCAGGGGTTCACCGATGATGTCCAGCACCCGCATTCGTGGGTCCAGGGCGCCAAACGGATCCTGGTAGATCATCTGCATGCGCCTGCGCAGGGGGCGCAATGCCCGACCGTTGAGGTGAGTGATGTCCTCCCCTTCCAGGAGAATCTCTCCGCCACTGACCGGCGTCATCCTCAGCACCGCCATACCTGTGGTGGACTTGCCGCAACCGCTTTCACCCACCAGCCCCAGGGTCTCGCCCCGGTTAAGGTGAAAGCTCACGCCGTCGACGGCCTTCACCGAGCCCCCGGATTTGGGGCGCAGCAGGGTTCCCGGCAGCTTGAAATGAACCTTGAGGTTGCGGACTTCCAGTAACGGTGTATCACTCATCGACATTCACCCAGCAAGCTTTCAGGTGTTGGCCCTGGTATGGCTCCAGGGGCGGGTCCTCCCGGCGGCACTGGTCCACCGCAAACGGGCAGCGTGGACAGAACGGGCATCCCGGCGGCAGGTTGCCCAGATCCGGCGGCTGGCCCTCGATGGGGATCAGCCGTGCCTTCTCCGATGCGTCCAGCCGGGGCATGGAATTGATCAGGCCAAGGGTGTAGGGGTGGCGGGGCTGCTCGAAGATTTCCAGGGCGGTACCGGACTCAACCACCCGTCCGGCATACATGACATTGATACGGTCGGCGTAGCGGGCGACCACACCCAGATCGTGGGTGATCAGGATCATTGACGAGCCGTGCTGGCGGGTGAGGTCTTTCAGTAGTTCCAGGATCTGGGCCTGTACCGTCACATCGAGCGCGGTGGTGGGCTCGTCGGCGATCAGTAACCGTGGCTCGCAGGCCAGCGCCATGGCGATCATGACCCGCTGTCGCATGCCGCCGGAGAACTGGTGCGGGTAGGCGTCCAGCCGGGTTTCCGGGTCCGGGATGCGTACCTGGCGCAAGAGGTCGAGGCAACGGGCTTCGATATCCTCTTCCTTTACCTTGTGGTGCACGCGCATGGGCTCTGCCAGCTGCTGGCGGACCGTCAGTACCGGGTTCAGGGAGGTCATGGGCTCCTGGAAGATCATGGCGATTTCATTGCCCCGGATATCCCGCAGTTCATCCTCGGTCATGTCCAGCAAGTTGCGTCCGTCAAAGAACACATCTCCGTCGATGATCTCCCCCGGAGGGCTGGGTATCAGACGCAGCAGGGACATGGCGGTGACACTCTTGCCGGAGCCACTTTCACCGACAATGGCCAGGGTTTCGCCCCGGGCGACGGAGAAAGAAACACCATCCACGGCCTTTACCTCTCTACGGCCCTGGCGAAACACGGTCCGCAGGCTGTCGACCTGCAACAGCGCACTGGTGGTTCCAGGCGCGCTCCCGTCGATTGCGCTGCCCAGGGGATGGTTGGCGATGGCCTCGCTCATCGGGCGTTACCTCCGGCAGGTTTCATGGAAGAGGGGCGGTCGCGCCTGACTGCCGCTACATAGCGCCCGGAGCCGGCGCCTTTCATGCGTGGATCGAGCATGTCCCGCAGGGCATCGCCGAACATATTGATGCCGAAGACGGCGATGGTGAGCGCAACCCCCGGGACGATGGCGAGCCAGGGCGCCTGGAACATATAGCTGCGACCGTCGAGACTCAGCATGCCACCCCAACTCGGCGCGGGTGGGGGAATGCCCAGACCCAGGAAGCTCAGGCCGGATTCCGCCAGGATGACGGCCGCCAGCCGGGTGGTAAACAGGACAATGATGGGGGCCATGACGTTGGGCAGGATATGCATCACCAGGATGCGCAGGGTGGACGCACCCATGGACTGGGCCGCGTGGATATAGATGTTCTGTTTCACGCTCAATACCGAGCTGCGCACTATCCGGGAGCCGGAAATACCGAACAGTAGCCCCAGTATAAGAATGACCTGCCAGGTGCCGGGCCCCAGTACCGACACGGCGACAATCAGGATGATCAGGTCCGGAAAGCACATCCAGCCGTCCACGACCCGCTGGCTGGCCATGTCGAAGCGCCCGCCGAAATAGCCACTGGTGATGCCGATGACGGCCGAGATCACGATGGACAGGGTGGTGGCCGCAAAGGCAACGATCACTGACAACTGGGCGCCATGGACGATACGGGCAAAGAGGTCGCGGCCCAGCTGGTCGGTGCCCAGCCAGTATTCCGCCGAGGGCGGCTTGAGACGGTCAATGGGGTTGATGTGGTTGTAGCCCTCGGGGGCGATTACATTGGCGAAGATGCCGGTCAGCAGTAACAGGATACAGATGGCGGCGCCAAAGGCTCCCATGGGCCGCTGTTTGATCAGTCGTCCGATAAAACCCAGCACCTTGTTGTCGCCCAGGCGCTCCCGCAGAGGGGGCGTTGTGGTGGCGCGGGTGGTTACGGCGGCGGGAGTGGTTTCAGTCGTCATAGCGCACCTTCGGGTCCAGCAGTCCGTAACAGAGGTCCACCAGCAGGTTGACCAGCATCACCATCACCCCGGAAATCAGGAAAATGCCGGTGATGATGGGGTAATCCCGGTTGCTCACTGAATCCAGTAACAGCTGGCCGATGCCGGGCAGGCGGAAAATCTGCTCAATGATGACCGTGCCGCCAAACAGGATGGGCACCAGGATGCCCACCAGCGTGATGACCGGAATCATGGCGTTCTTGACCGCGTGGCGGAGCACCACCTTGCGCTCCCGCAGGCCCTTGGCCCAGGCGGTGCGGATGTAGTCCTGGCGCAGCACCTCCAGCATCATGGTGCGGGTCATCCGCATCACCACAGCGGAGAGGGAAGCCCCCAGGATCAGGCTGGGTACCAGGAACACCTTGAGGTTCTCGATGGGATCACTGAAGAAGGGTTCGATCGTGTTGGGCGGTGACCACCCCCACCACATGGCCGGCAGGATCACCACCATGGTGCCCAGCCAGAAGTTCGGCACCGCCAGGGCGATGATCGAGAAGCTTCGCCCCAGGTGATCCCCCAGCGCCTCCTGGCGTATCGCTGAGTACACCCCCACCGGTATAGCAATGGACAACGCGATCAGCAGGGAAAGCACCCCCAGTTCAATGGTCACCGGCAGTCGTTCGGCAATCTCCGTGTTCACCGACGTGTTGCGCCACAGGGATTCACCGAGATCACCGCGCAGCACGATGTCACTGATCCAGTCGAAATATTGAATGTAGATGGGGTCATCCAGGCCCAGGGCCCTTTCCAGGTCGGCCCGGGTGTCGTGGCTGCTGGCAGAGTAATCGTTCTCGCTGAGCATCAGGTCGAGAACGTTGCCTGGCACCAGGCGAACCACGCTGAACACCAGGATGCTGGCAATCAGCAGGGTAGGAATCAGCGCCAGCAGGCGCCGAAGCAGATATGTTCCCATAGGCTGTCTCTGTCTTGTTGTTATCGTTATTGTCCGGCCTCCGCAAAAGCTGGACCGGTCCGGGTGCCTTTTTGTTATAGGTCGGGGCGGCACCTTGCTGGAACATTGACTCTTTCAGGTATAGCAGCCGAACTTTTCCTTGAAAAGTTCCATCAGGGAAAAAAATCCACAAATGTTTCAGGGAGGGGCGTCGATACTCCTGAGGAACCTGCGCCAGTATTGAGTGCGGGGCGCGATGAAAGTCAGTTGTTCGTTGTCATGGAAGTGGGCTTGCCAATAATTTATAAATGCAGTTTTAAATAAGAATAATTCGCATTAGACTATGCGGGATTTCAACGTTGACCCGACCATGACGGAGACCTTTGATGTATCGAAATCCCCAGCCCAGCTTTCGCCGAAAAACCCTTGTTACTGCAATGATGTGCGCAGCCTTGCCCGGAGTGGCAGTTGCCCAGGAAGACGAGCCAACGGCACTGGAAGCCCTGGAAATTACCGCAAACCGTGGTCAGGAGGCTTCGGAAGCGACGGAGAGTTACATTAGCGGGTCCAGCACGACCTCCATGAAAATGGAGCTTTCCCACCGGGAGGTGCCCCAGGCAGTGACCGTGATAACCCGCGAACAAATGGATGACTTCGCCCAGAACGACATCAATGATGTACTGGAAGGTACCACCGGTGTCACCGTAGAGTCGGTAGAAACAGACCGCACCTACTACACCTCACGGGGTTTCGACATTAATAACTTCCAGTACGACGGCGTTGGTATGCCGGCGGTTTATGACAACGTGCAGGGTGAGCTGGACACAGCCTTCTTTGATCGCGTGGAAGTTGTTAGGGGGGCCAATGGCCTGATGACCGGTTCCGGCAGCCCGGCCGCCACAGTCAACTTCATCCGTAAGCGCCCGACCGCGGATACAAACGCTTCTGTGACGCTGACCGGCGGATCCTGGGACAAGAAACGCATCGTTGGTGATGTATCCGGTGCCGTGTCTGAATCCGGAGCTGTGCGCGGTCGGGTTGTGGCCGGCTACGAGGACAAGAACTCGTATATTGACCGCTACAGCAACGAAAAGCAGATGTTCTACGGCGTGCTTGAGGCCGACCTCACGGACACCACATTGCTGACCCTGGGCCATGCCGTCCAGACGTCTGATACGGACAGCCCGTTGTGGGGGGCGCTGCCTCTGTTCTACACCGACGGCTCCGCTACGGATTTCGCACGCTCCACCAGCACCGCTTCTGACTGGTCCTATTGGGACAACACCCAGCACAACAGTTTTGTGGAACTCCAGCAGGAGCTTGCCGGTGGCTGGCGTGCCAAGGGTACGGTATTCCGGCTGGAGAATGAGAGTGACTCAGAGCTCTTTTACCAGTATGGCACCCCGGATCGCGAAACCGGGGACGGGCTGCTGGCTTACCCCAGTCAGTACGACCTTGACGTTGAGCAGTGGGTCGTCGATACCTATGCGACCGGCCCTTTCCAGCTTGCAAATCGCGTCCATGAACTGGTGCTGGGTGCCTCCTGGTCTCGCTCAGAGACGGTGGATGAGTCCCGTTATGGTCAGGGCATCGGGAGTCCGTTGCCGCCGCTGAACGAATGGGATGGCAACTACCCAAAACCATCGTTTGATAATGGCGTTGGCGGATCAGACTGGACCGACCGCGAAACGGCCACCTACGCTGCCGCCCGCTGGTCGCTCACCGATCAACTGACGGCAATCACCGGCCTTCGCCTGACCTGGCTGGATAACAAGGGCGAAAGCTACGGTAACACGAAGGAAAGCAGCTACGATGCCGTGGAGACGCCCTACGCCGGACTGATCTACGACATCAACGACGACCACTCCGTCTATGCCAGTTACACCGAGATCTTCACGCCCCAGACAGAGGTGGATATTAACCGCGACCGCCTGGATCCAATCGATGGCGTGAACTATGAAGTTGGCCTGAAAAGCGAGTTTCAGGACGACCGCGTAAACACCACACTTGCCCTGTTTCAGACCGAGCAGCAGAATGTGGCAGAGGTTGCTGGTACCTTCGCGGGCAGTGCCGACTCCTACTATACCGCCGTGGATGGCCTCACCAGCCGTGGCGTGGAGGCTGAAGTGGTGGGCGATCTCACCGACCGTATCCAGCTGTTCGCCGGGTATACCTACGTGGACATCGAGGACAAGGATGGCAGTGGCGCCAGGTCGTTCGTGCCCGAGCACCTGGCCCAACTGCGGGCTACCTGGGAGGTGCCTGCGGTCGACGGGCTGAAGCTGGGCAGCAAAATTCGCTGGCAGTCCGAAATCACCCAGGAGCAGGGTGTCGCGACAAGCGGGCCGAACGCAGGCGAAGCGATCGTTACCAAGCAGGATAGCTACGCGGTTCTGGACCTGATGGCAAGTTATGACTTTGCCAGGAACTGGAATGCGACACTGAACGTGAACAACGTGACAGACGAGAAATACATCGAGAGCCTGAAGAAATTCGGTGCCTCGGCCCAGGGCTTCTACGGTGAGCCGGCCAATGCCAGCATGACCGTCTCCTGGACGTACTAGGCAACTCTCGGAGCAGCCAGCATCGCTGGCTGCTCCGATACTCTCATCCCAACCGCTCTTTGCGATAGATGCCGCAGGTGCCGCAATAACTACCTTCCGGCAGAAGGTATTTAAGGCAGCAGCCTCTGCGCTGAGGAATGGCGCAGCGCTGCTGGCTGAATTGCGCCGGAATCCAGTCGATATACCGGTTCGCCTCGCATTCGAACCGGGTCAGCCAGGCACTGGCCTGCTGGCACAGATCATCCACATTGACCTGGTTCCACACCAGTGAATAGGGCGCACCCAGGGCCAGCCCGACACTGCTCCAGTAGGATCCCGGGCTGACACCAAATTGCTGTCGGAATAGGGGGTACCAATGCTGCATCTGTTTGCCCAGCACCCGGATGAACTCATCGGGTTCCAGCCGTTCCTGGCCACTGGCAGAATAATCCCAGCGGGAATGTCCGTCAGCGGATGAATCTTCCCGGCACAGGAAGATCCGCTCCGGGTTCAGGTCAATACTGGAGCCATCCCGGAACAGCCGGATGACCAGTGGCCCGATAATCTGGAGCGCCAGGCTCTGGTGCAGTACAGAGACCCGCGCCCTGCGCAGGCGGGGGTGCCCAGCGTCGGGATAATCTTCCAGTACCTGCTTTTCCAGGCGCGAAGGAGTGTCCAGTAGCTGGGCAAGGGAAAACAGTGCCGGCTGCTGGCGGTTGGCGGGCACCAGTGCGCTCGTCAGCAGTGAGTTACGATCCAGGCCGTGACGGGCCAGGAGGTTGTGGTAATCCGCCAGCGAGTCTGTACCTGCTTCAGCCCCGGCCATGACGACTTAACCCCCATAGAAAGTACAGTCCACCCACCAGGGCCGCCAAAAGCCCGGCCGGTAACTGGTTGGGATAGACAAGGATCCTGGCCAGGTAGTCGGCCAGAGCGAGCAGCAGCCCACCCGCCAGTGCTGCCACCATCAGTTGCCGTCCCACGGTCTGTTGTCCCAGTACCCGGGCCAGGTGTGGGGCGATCAGCCCGACGAAACTCAGTGGCCCGATGACTACCGTCGAAGCCGCTGTCAGCACGGCTGCCAGTACCAGCAGCAGAAGCCTCGCACGGGCTACCGGCAAGCCCAGGGAAGAGGCCGGGGTGTCGCCCAGTGGCAACAAGGTGAGTGGCCGTAAAGTCAGCAACAGCAGGGTCCCGAGCCCGACCACCAGTGCCAGTAATGCAAAGGCTTCGGATTCCGGGATCAGCCAGGTAGAACCGTACATCCAGTTCAGCAGGCGTGACGCGACAGTCCCGCCGGACGCCATAACCAGTCTCAGGCCGGCATCCATGAAGACGTACAACGCCAGCCCGCCAAGCAACAACTGGTTACCTGCGAAGTGGTGTTTCCGGGCCAGCAGCAATAGCAGGCCAAGGGCGCCGGCGGCACCGGCTGTGGCAGCTGCCAATTGACCAGGGCGGCCAATGTCCAGTCCGGTCAGCACCAGCACTACCATGACTAACGCGGCGCCACCGCTGATACCCAGCAACTCCGGGCTGCCCATGGGGTTACCGGTCATCCGCTGGATCAATGTTCCGGCCATGCCCAGTGCCATCCCGGCAAGGATAGCGGCCAGCAACCGGGGGCCTCGCCATACCCAGGCCTCCGTCCACTGGGCCAGCGGTGTCCAGTTCCAGCCCTCAAGCCCCGGGGACCAGCCCATCGAAAGAGTGATCGTGACGGCCAGCAGCGAACACAAAACCCCGGCGACGGCTACCGGGTTGCGGCGGCGGGGGAGAAAAGCCGCCGGGCTGGCCTCCTGGCCGGGCATATGGTGAGTATTACGGAAGCCTTGCAGCGCGAGGAGTATAATTGGCCCGCCAATCAAGGCTGTCGTGGTGCCGGTGGGCACCAGCGAACCTCCATCCCAGGTGGTCGCCCAGTGGGCCAGCGTGTCCGCCAGCAACAGCAGACCTCCACCGGCCAGCGTACTCCAGAGCAGTCGTTCTGGCAGAGTGCGCGCCCCCAGCAGCCGCGCCAGCACCGGTGCGGCCAGCCCCACAAACGCCACAACGCCCACCCGGCTGACCACCACGGAACTCATGATGACCACCAGGAAAAGCGCAGCGGCACGAAGCAGCGACACTTTCGCACCCAGGGAGTTTGCTGAGGCCTGACCGAGCTGAAGCAGTTGCAATGGCCGTAACAGGGCCAGTAAGAGTGCGGCGATAACAACCACCCGGGGCAACAGGTCAAAAAACGGCGTCCAGTTGTTCTGCACCAGTGAGCCGGCGCCCCAGATGAAAAGGTTACCGAGCCATTCCCCCTTTAACAGCAGGAACGCCATGTTGATGGCGCCCAGGAAGAAAGTGACCACCAGACCGGCCAGGATCACGGTAACCGGCGAGAAGCCCAGCCGCCAGGTGAGCAGGATGACCAGCCCGATGGCGAGCAGGCCACCGGCCACCGCCGCGAGGTCGGGACTGAAGGCCAGCAACCCCGGCACAAACAGGGTGGCAACGGTAACGCCGAACTGGCCGCCAGCCTCCACGCCCAGGGTGGTGGGTGAGGCCAGGGGATTGCCGAGCACCTGCTGGGTGACGGCGCCGGCGAGACCCAGCGCGCAGCCGATAAGCACCGCCATGGAAACCCGTGGTGCCCAGCTGAAATGGGCCAGAACCGAGGCGTATTGATCGCCATCAAAGCTCCAGAACGCCGACACAAGCTGCGAGGGAAGTAGCTGATCCAGCCAGGGCAGGGCGCTGGCGGTGATGGCGGCCAGCCAGAGCAGTGCGACCACTATTGGCAGACGGGGTGAGATCTCGGGCCGCCTGGGGGCTGGAAGGGTGGCATCAACGGACAATGTCGCTGCCCCCTTCTATCAGGGCGTCCGTCAGGGCGACCGCCAGACGCTTGACCGGATACACACCGCCAAAGGGCCAGGCCGCGGGCACCCGGTAGATCTCCTGGTTTCGCACTGGCGGAAGGTAAGTCCAGAAGGGGCTTTCGGCCAGGCTGTTGGCGAGGCCGGGTACCAATGGCTCTATGACGACGATTCGGCTGTCCGGGACCTCTGCGATGGACTCAAGGCCAGTGACGGAAAATCCCCAGTAGTTGCCCGGGTCTTGCCAGGCGTTGGTGAGCCCGAGATTGTCCAGGGCTGTCTGGAACAATCCGTTGGGGGCGTAAATGCGCACGTGGCGATCATCCAGAAAGTTCACCAGGGCCACTGGCTTGTCGGTGACGCCGGCTTGCTCCAATCGTTCCCGCTGCTCTTCCAGGGTCTTTTCGATATCCGCCAGTACCGACACAGCCCGGCCTTTCCTGTCCGTCATTTCGCCCAGGGTCAACAGCATCTCCCGGGCCTTGTCGTAGGGTCGGGCGCCTTGTTTGTAAACGCTGATCACGTAAGTCGGGGCAATGCGTTCCAGCAATTCGGCCGCTGGTGCCATTTCGGTGCTGGTGACGATCAGATCCGGTTTCAGTTCGGCAATGGCCTCCAGGCTGGGGGCGACCCGGGTGCCGACATTGGCCACCTCTTCGGGAAGCTCGGGTTCCCGGACCCAAGTGCCATAGCCGGCCATATCGGCCACACCCACCGGTGTGATGCCCAGCAACAGCAGGCTTTCAGTGGCGGCCCAGTTCAGCGCGACAATGCGCTCAGGAGGCTTGTTGAGCGTCAGCTTGCCACCCTCGTGGGACCAGGTCTGTGTCAATCCCAGGATCGGTACCAATAGCAGAAGAGCTCCGACCACCAGGGCGCGGGGGCTAGTGGACATAGGAAATCCATTGCCCGGGCGCACGCTCCATGACGCCCATGGGTACGCTGTAGATGGATTCCAGAACCTGGCTGTCCATGATCTGGGCCGGTGCGCCATCGGCCACTACCTGACCGGCCTTCAGGGCCACCAGGCGGTCACAGAAGCGGGAAGCGAGATCGACATCATGCAGTACCACGATCACCGTCAGTTCACGCTGCTTCGCCAGGCGCTGGACCAGGCGCAGGGTTTCCACCTGGTGTTTTACATCCAGGGCAGAGATGGGTTCATCCAGCAGCAGGCAGCGGGTCTGCTGGGCGAGCAACATGGCAATCCAGGCGCGCTGGCGTTCCCCGCCGGACAGGGTGTCCACTGAACGGTATGCGAAGGGCTTGAGATTGGTGTCTGTAATGGCCTGGTCAACCAGCGCATGGTCCTCTTCGCTATAACGGCCCAGAGGACCGCGCCAGGGGTAGCGGCCCAGGGCTACGAGTTCCCGAACGGTCAGGCCATCGGTGCCAGGAGGGTGCTGGGGCAGATAGCCCACCACACGGGCAAAGGTGCGGGCGCCCAGGCCTTTGGCCACCTTGCCTTCCAGCAGGACCTCGCCGGCGCTGGCGGGGATTTGCCTGGCAAGCGCTTTGAGTAAGGTAGATTTGCCCGAGCCATTGTGTCCAAGCAGAGCGGTTACCTGGCCTTCGTTAAAGGCCAGGTCGATCCCGTGGAGAATGGCGGTGTCACCGATACGGACCGCAAGGTTGCGGACATCAAAAAACGCAGGCATTCAGATTCCCCTGTTCGTGTGGCAGGCAGGATAATCTAAATACGAATAACTATCAATACAGATCGGAGGGTGGGGCAGCGCCTCCAGCCTGGCCGGTTTGCACCCGCCATTGGGCGGCATAGGGGCCGTTCTTATGGATGAGGCTGTTGTGGTCGCCTTCCTCGACAATCCGGCCGTTCTCGACCACGGCGATGGTATCGGCATCCACGATCGTTGAAAGCCGGTGGGCAATCATGATCACCGTGCGGTTGTGCCCAATACGCCTGAGGGAGCGCTGGATGGCGGCCTCGGTTTCGTTATCCACGGCACTGGTTGCCTCGTCCAGAACCAGGACAGGCGGATTCTTCAGCAGCGCCCGGGCCAGGGATAACCGCTGGCGCTGGCCACCGGAGAGGCGAATGCCCCGTTCACCCACCGGTGTGTCCAGCCCTTCCGGCAGCGCCGAGATAAATGACCAGGCTTCAGCCGTCCGTGCCGCCTCGATGATTTCCTCTTCAGTAGCGTCGGGTTTGCCGTAGGCCAGGTTGTCGCGGATGCTGCCCTCAAACAGGTAGACATCCTGGCTGACCAGGCCAATGGCATCCCGCAGCGATTTCAGGCTCACTTCGTGGACCGGCTGGCCGTCGATGCGGATATCGCCACGGGACGGGTCGTAGAACCGCAGCAGGAGTTTGATCAGTGTGGACTTGCCGGACCCGGTCGCGCCCACCAGGGCCAGTGTGTTGCCGGCGGGAACCTGCAGGGTAATGTCTTCAACACCGGCACCACTGCCGGTGTAATGGAAACTCACCCGATTGAACGAGACCTCGCCACGCACAGGCTGTTTCAGGGGAGTTCCCGCGACGTCACGAATAGTCACCGGCTCTGCCAGCAAATCCAGAATTCGACGGGTGCTGGCCATGGCCCGCTCGAACAGGTCGATCACCTCTGCCAGACCGGTCAGAGGCCAGAGCAGGCGCTGGGTGAGGAATACCAGCACGCCATAGGCACCGACGTTCAGGTTGCCTTCCAGGGCCATCATGCCGCCGACGGTGAAAGTGGCCAGGAAGCCGGCCAGGATCGCCATGCGAATGACCGGAATAAACGCCGAACTGATGCGGATGGCGCGCCGGTTGGCATCCACGTAGGCTTCGCTGGCCTCTTTCAGGCGCCGGGCTTCCCGCTGTTCGGCGGTGAAGCTCTTGATGGTGGCGATGCCGCCCAGGTTATTGGCCAGGCGGCTGGACAGGTCACCCACCTTCTCCCGCACATCGGTGTAGAGTGGGCCGGCTTTGCGCTGGAAATAGAAGGCGCCCCAGATAATCAGGGGAATCGGTGTGAAAGCCAGTAACGCAATGAGCGGTGACAGCACGAAGAACACGGCGCCCACCGCCACCACCGTCACACCCACCTGGATCATGGCGTTGGCACCGCCATCCAGGAAACGCTCCAGCTGGTTCACGTCATCGTTCATGGTGGCCACCAGCTGACCGGAGCTGTTGGCTTCAAAGAAGCTCATGTCCAGGCGCTGGGCGTGTTCGTAGGCGTCCTGACGGAGGTCCGACTGCAGGCGCTGGGCCAGGTTGCGCCAGAGAATCTGGAACAGGTACTCGAACAGCGATTCCCCGGCCCAGATAAAGAACGTCAGCACCGCAAGGATTGTGATCTGTTCCTGCGCCGTCTCAAAGCCCAACCCGGCAACGAAGCTCTCTTCCTGGTTCACCACCACATCAATGGCAACACCAATAAGGATCTCGGGGGCAATGTCGAAGAGCTTGTTGATGATGGAACAGGTGGTGGCCGCAATGATCTGTCGGCGATAACCGCGGGCGTATCGAAGCAGGCGGCCGAGGGCGGCGAAGCTGCTGGTGTGCCGGGCGCTTGAAGTCATGGTCCGCTTCCTTTAGGCCGTCTGGTTTCGGGGTCGGGAAGGGTAACGGATTCTTTGGTTTATTAAAACAGAATGATTTTCAATTGCGCGCGTTTCTTCGCGGTCTCAGACGCGGCTGACGGGGCACAAGGCGGGCAGGGTCACTGGCAGGGATCGTACAGTCGGCTGACCAGCACCGGCACCGCCGTTTCCACCCGCAGGATTCGCGGACCCAGATGGATGTCCTGACACCCGGCTTCTACCAGTTTGGTCACTTCGTAGGGAATAAAGCCGCCTTCCGGGCCGATGCACAAGGTGGCGGGCCGGTTCAGGTTGACGGGGCAGGGTGTGCTGGTGCCCGGATGGGCGACCAGTCCGGGGCGGTCGGCCAGCAGTGCGGGCAACTCGTCTTCCACAAAGGGCTTGAAGCGTTGGCGGATATGCACCCGGGGCATCGCGGTATCCATGGCCTGCTCCAGGCCCAGGACAAGGTTCTCCCGCAGGTGCTCCGGCTGTAACCAGGGGGTCTGCCAGAAGCTCTTTTCCACCTTGTAGCTGTTGATCAGCCAGATGTCCTTGATGCCAAGGGAGGCTACGGTCTGCAGCACACGGCGGAACATCTTGGGCCGTGGCATGGCCAGAACCAGGGTAAGCGGCAGGGGCGCTGGTGCAGACTGGTCGATGGTCAGGGTGAGTTCGGCAGCCTCATCGGTGAGCCGGTTAATGGTGCCGGTTCCCATGGGGCCGTCTTCCAGCCCCACGGGCAGGGTGTCGCCTTCGCTGGCCTTGAGGACTGTGACCAGGTGGTCACGGCGCCGCCCGGTCAGCCGCGCCGTGTTGTCACCGGTCAGGTCACCGGCGGACAGCAGGGCCAGGTTCATACGTCGTCAGGGTAGCCGTCATCCGGGCGATGACGAACGGCCAGGTAGCCAAAGAGTATGCCAATTTCGAACAGCAGCCACATGGGTACCGCCAGCAGTGTCTGGGAGATCAGGTCCGGCGGCGTCAGCAGCATGCCGATTACGAAACAGCCTACCACCACATAGGGCCGCTTGGCCGCGAGGTCCTGCGGTGTCGTGGCACCGGAGAGAATCATGAGGATGGTGGCAATGGGAATCTCGAAGGCGACGCCAAAGGCGAAGAACATCTTCAGCACAAAGTTCAGGTAGCTGGTGATATCCGGCAGTTCCACGATGCCTTCCGGGCCGACGGCGGTAAAGAAGCCGAACACCAGCGGAAACACCACGTAATAGGCGAACACCGCCCCCAGATAGAACAGCAGGACCGACGAGAACAGAATCGGAAAGGCCAGCTTTTTCTCATGGGTATACAGGCCCGGGGCGATAAAGGCCCAGAGCTGGTAAAGAATGATCGGAATGGCCACGAACACCGCCAGCACCAGTGCCAGCTTCATGGGGGCAAAGAAGGTGGCCGTGATGTCGGTGGCAATCATGCTCTGACCCACCGGTAACAACTCCATCAGCGGGCCGGCGAGGATCAGGTAGAGCTCGTTACGGAACGGAAACAGCACCGCAAAGCAGACCAGCACCGCAAGCACCATCTTCAACAGACGGTTACGCAACTCCAGCAGGTGTTCGATCAGGGGCATTTCCTGCTGTTCTTCAGGTGGCAGCTGCCCCGGAGAGGCTGAACTCATGAATGGCGTTCCGGTTTGTCGTTCGGTGTTTCCCCGTTTCCGGCGTCAGCGTCGTCAGTGCTTCGGGAAGGTGATGCAGGAGAGGACTGGTCTTTCCGGATCATGGCGTGGGGATCGTGACCGGCTTCAGGCGGTTGCCAGTTCCGGGCCTGCTGGTGGCTGTCTGCGGGAGAGGCTTCCTGTTTCACGGCGCTGGCGTCGCTGGAATCTGCGGACTTGTCCGCGGACGGGGCAGCCGTGCCCTCGGTCTTTTTGCCCTTTGCCGGCTCAGTGCGGGATTTGCTCGTGTCCTTGTCCGAGAGAATCATGTTCTCGTATTCCTTCGCCTCGTCCAGGGCACTTCGCACGCTTTTCTCCACATCTTCCAGGCCAATATCACCGGCCTTGCGGAGCTCCTTGCGCAGTTCATCGGCCTTGAGCTGGCGGTCCAGTTCGGTGGTGAACTGGCTCACCATACGGCGGGCACTGCCAACCCACCGACCTGCAGTGCGGGCGGCCACGGGCAAACGCTCGGGCCCCAGTACCAGCAAGGCGATGATGGCGCAGATCACCAGCTCAATAAAGCCGATATCGAACATGCAGCGACGGCTCAGCTATGGGTTTTTTCGTCAGATTTCTCGGCGCTGGCGCTGTAGGCCTTGGACTCCTCACCTTTTTCAAGGGAGTCGGTCTTGTCTTTCTGGCCGTCGTCGTCATCGTTCATGGACTTCTTGAAGCCCCGGATGGCACCGCCAAGGTCAGTACCTACATTGCGCAATTTTTTGGTACCGAAAAGCAACAAAATAATAAGCAGCACGATTAAAAGCTGCATGGGACCGATGCTCATTTGAATTCCCCTTTTATAGTCTACAATGTCCAACTATACGCCAACGGCGCAGGTATCCGAACACCCCCGAAGGAGTACTCCGGTTTTATGTTTCCCGGCTGGCTTTTTCTTCCAGTCCCGACAGATCGAAACGCCGACTCAATTCCGCAAGGATATCATCCGGTCCAAGTCCAAACCGTGACAGCATGACCAGTGTATGGAACCAGAGATCGGTGGTTTCGTAGACCAGGTCGTCGGTCTTGCCGGAGTGCTCGGCGTCCTTGGCGGCGATCAGGGTCTCGGTGCACTCCTCCCCACCTTTTCAAGGATCTTGTTGAGCCCCTTGGCGTGGAGGCTGGCCACGTAGGAGCTGTCCGGGTCGGCAGCCTTGCGGGCTTCCAGTACCCGGCTGAGCTGTTCCAGTACGTCATTCATGGCTGTGGCCTCCTGTTCCGTAAATACTGTCCGGATCCTTTAGAACCGGGTCGGTGGCGACCCACTGGCCGTCTTCCAGCACCCGGTAGAAGCAGCTGCGGCGACCGGTATGACAGGCAATGCCGCCGCGTTGTTCCACTTTCAGCAGGATCACGTCCTCGTCGCAATCCAGGCGGATCTCCCGCACCCGCTGTTCATGGCCGGAGCTCTCGCCCTTGCGCCAGAGCTTGCCCCGCGAGCGGGACCAGTAGATGGCCTGTTGTTCCCGGGCGGTAAGTTCCAGTGACTCCCGGTTCATCCAGGCCATCATCAGGATATCGCCGGTGTCCGCATCCTGGGCAATCGCCGGCACCAGGCCGTCGTCGTTCCAGCGGATGGTATCAAGCCAGTCGGTGGCCGTTACGCTATTGGTTGAATCTTGCATTTTCATGACGTCTGTAAAAGTAAGTTTGCCGGTAACGGCTGCCTTCAGCGGCGGCCACCCCTGGCGACCAGCCAGGTTGCGCCTGCCACCATGACCCAGCCATACCAGGGCATGTCCTGTGCCATTGGCTCCAGTTGCCCGGTGGCGCCCAGCCAGGCACCGGCCACCAGCACGGCAGCGGCCATCAGCCGTCGCCAGCGTCGGTCATTGCGCCGTGCCCGGGCCTTCTCGGCGGCGCGGATTTCCTGGCGGATGGGCTGGCCACTACCCGCGTTTCGCAGCTGTACCAGCGTGTCATGCACCAGTTGCGGCATCTCCGGTGACTGTTCCAGCCAGGAAGGCAGCCGTGACTGCAGGGTCTGGAACAGGCCGGTAGGGCCAATACGCTTGCGCATCCAGTTCTCGAGGAAGGGCTGCGCGGTACTCCACAGGTCCAGTTCCGGGTAGAGCTGGCGTCCCAGGCCCTCCACGTTCAGCAGGGTCTTCTGCAACAGTACCAGCTGTGGCTGAACCTCCATATTGAAGCGCCGGGCAGTCTGGAACAAGCGCAGCAGGAAGTGGCCGAAGGAAATGTCCTTCAATGGTCGCTCGAAAATGGGCTCGCACACGGTGCGGATGGCCGCTTCGAACTCGTTGACCCGGGTTTCCGGGGGCACCCAGCCGGACTGGATGTGCAGCTCTGCCACCTGGCGGTAGTCCCGGCGGAAGAAGGCAAGCAGGTTGCGGGCCAGGTAACTGAGGTCATCCGGCGCCAGGGTGCCGACAATACCGAAGTCGATGGCGATATAACGGGGGTCGGCGGGATTGCTGGCGTCTACGAAGATGTTGCCCGGGTGCATATCCGCGTGGAAGAAACTGTCCCTGAATACCTGGGTGAAAAAGATCTCCACACCTTTTTCAGCCAGTACTTTCATGTCTACCCCGGCGGCACGCAGGGCTTCCACGTCGGCAATGGGAATGCCGCTGATGCGTTCCATCACCAGGACCCGCTTGGTGGTGTGGTCCCAGTCGATGGTGGGAATGTAGATCAGCGGCGAACCCTCGAAGTTGCGGCGCAGCTGACTGGCGTTGGCGGCCTCCCGCTGCAGGTCCAGCTCGTCGTAGATGGTGGTCCTGTAATCCTCAACCACATCCACCGGGTGCAGGCGACGTCCTTCGGACCAGTACTTCTCAAGCAGCCGGGCCATCATGAACATCAGGGCCAGGTCCTGGTGGATCACCCGTTCGATACCGGGACGGATCACCTTGACCACTACCCGACGGCCGTCGGGCATGGTGGCAGCGTGGACCTGGGCGACCGAGGCCGAGGCCATGGGGTCGCGGGAAAACTCGGCGAACAGTACATCCACCGGTTGGCCCAGCGAGTCCTCGATGATGGCGCGGGCGGTGTCGCTGGAAAAGGGCGGTACGTTGTCCTGCAGTCGCCTCAGTGATTCCGCCATGTCGTCCGGCAGCAGGTCTCGGCGGGTGGAAAGAATCTGGCCAAACTTGACGAACACCGGTCCCAGTTCTTCCAGCGCCAGCCGCAGGCGGTCGCCCCGGTTGTGGCGGCCCTTCGGAAAGAGGTGCCAGGGCGCAAACAGGAAGAACAGTTTCAGTGGGCCGGGCAGTTCGGCGATGGGCAGGAAGGTGTCCAGCCGGTACTTGCAGAAAACCCAGGCGATGCGGAACAGGCGTTGCAGTCGGGTCACGGTGTCTCCGTTCCGGATGGATCAGGGTTGGGGTGGCGGGTCCCTTCCAGGCGCTGAATGCGGGCTTCCAGGCGCTCGGTGGCCAGGCTCAGCTGGTCGATGGCCTCGAAGGTGGGCTCCAGTTCCCGCCGGCCCGGCAGGGCGCCGGTTTCCTCGTGGATGTATTCCTCCACGCTGGCGCTGATCGAACCCATGGCCTGCCGGCTCCAGCGAACGCCGCTGCGAATCCGCTGGCCAATAAAGTGTGCCGGGATGTCGCCGGTGTAACCGGCCAGCGCGGCCTCCCAGTCCGGGTCCAGGTTCGCAAGTGCTTGCTGGAATTGCTGGGCAAGCCCGGTATCGCCCTCCACCGTCAGCCGGCCATCATGGATGGCTTGGTCATCACCCAGTGCGAGGGCGGCGAGCGCCAGCGGTCGGCCAGCAATGACCAGCGCCGGATCATCCGGCAGAAGACCTGAGACCGTGACGCCCCGGCTGGTACCCTGCAGGCAGAGGGCCATGTTCACCGGTTCACTGACCTGGAAACACACCGGTCCGGCCAGCGCCCGGAGCAGGTCGCGGCGGCCCGCCGGATCCAGCTCCAGGGCCCGGTTCAGGGCCAGTTCCAGCGTGCCGGTGATGGCCGCGTGCAGGGTGGGAATTCGTGACATCAGGGCTTGGTTCCCACGTGCAGTGCCACGATGCCGCCGGTCATGTTGTAGTAGCGGCAGTTGACCAGCCCGGCATTTTCCATCATGCCCTTGAGGGTATCTTGGTCCGGGTGCATGCGGATGGACTCCGCAAGGTAACGGTAGCTCTCGGAATCGCCGGCAAACAGCTGGCCCATCAGCGGCAGGGCACTGAACGAATAGGTGTCATAGGCCTTGCTGAGCAGTGGGTTGGTCGGTTTGGAGAACTCCAGTACCATCACCTTGCCGCCGGGTTTGAGTACCCGCGCCATGTCCCGCAGGGCCTGGTCCTTGTCGGTGACATTGCGCAGGCCGAAGGCGATGCTCACCACGTTGAAGGTGTTGTCCGGGAAGGGCAGGTGCTCAGCGTCCGCCTGGACGTACTCGATATTGCCGGCGTATCCCCGGTCGGTGAGCCGGTCCCGGCCGACCTGGAGCATGGACGCGTTGATGTCTGCCAGCACCACCCTGCCGGATGGACCCACCAGGTCGGAGAACTTCATGGTCAGGTCGCCGGTACCTCCGGCGATATCCAGCACCTGCTGGCCGGGCCGGACACCGCTGAGCTCAATGGTAAATCGCTTCCACAGTCGGTGGATGCCCATGGACATCAGGTCGTTCATCAGGTCGTACTTGCCCGCGACCGAGTGGAACACATCAGCCACCTGGCTGGCCTTCTGGCTCTTCGGCACCTGTCGGAAACCGAAATGGGTGGTCTCGTCCTGCGCGCCGTTATCCCGGGTGGGATTGTCCTGGGCGGGGGCTGACTGCTGTTCGCTCATGGGGGCATCCTGTGAAATCGGGCCGTTGGTAGCCTGCTCCCACGCCACTGCATGCGGCCGGGAGGGAGTCTTACGGGCCCCTATTCTAGGGAACCTCCGGGCAAGTCTAAAGTTTTTTGGCCGCCAATGGGCGAACCGGTACTGGCCTGCAGCCGCCGTGGGCCATAAACTTGGGCCAAATCAACTTCCGGAGGTTTTCCTGCCATGTCATCCATTGATGTTCGTCGTGCCCATTCCCTGGACCAGGCCCATGCCCGCGAAGCGGCAGAAACCCTGGCCCAGGACCTGTCCCGCAAGTTCGACGTAGACTATGAATGGGACGGAGACCTCATGCGTTTTCGTCGCTCCGGCGTCAAGGGACACCTGGATATTTCACCCAGCGAGCTGCATGTACACCTGGAGCTTGGCATGATGCTGCGACCGTTCAAGGGGCGCATCGAGGAGGAAATCCATAACCAGCTGGATACCATTATCGGCTGAGTCAGTTAGCGGAAAGGCTGGTGGTGCCGCAGCAAACCGGGTCACCCGGGGCAGGGATCAGTGAGCGGTCATCCAGGGTAATGAAGTGACTCGGGGACGACGTCTCGAGGATGGTCATGGTCTTGCAGGCCCGGGCGCTTGCCAGCATGGCACCTTTGTCGAGGATGCGGTCGGTTCCCGGGATCAGGAAGCAGCCATGGCTTACGTGGCGGTAGATATCCGTGGAGGTCTGTTCCATCCAGGCCATGACATCCTCCAGGTTGCGGACGATGGTGAGCTGGTCACGGGTGGCGGAGAACAGCTTGCCCAGCAGGGTTTTCTTGCGGGGGGTCATGCGCCCGAAGAAGGTCTGGCCGTAGACCGACGACGGCGCGCTGTTGATCAGCCGGATCAGCCAGGGCCACATGCCGTGGCTCACCGGTTCCAGCATCATGGTGACCATTGCATGGGGCCGGCCCTGGGGCAGCGCCGGTGCCTCCAGCAGCAATTCCACGTTCCTGAACAGCTCGGGCCGCCGGCTGGCTGCTTCCAGCACAACGGCGCCGCCCCGGGAGTGGCCGTGAACCCGAACATGCTGTGACGTCGGCAGGTTTTCCAGGGCCAGGATGAGCAGCTCGGCATCATAGGCAATGGTGCCTTCCAGTTCGTCGATTGCGCAGGGCCAGGGTGCTTCTTCCGGCGTCACCCCGTTGACGGGGATGTGGTAATTGCTGCAGGTCAGCAGGATCAGTTCAGTGGTCGGGGCGTCGTAGGCCTGGGTGAAATAGCAGTGGTTCTCCAGGTAGCCATGCA
Source organism: Marinobacter sp. AN1 (assembly GCF_026013985.1). Classification (NCBI taxonomy): domain Bacteria; kingdom Pseudomonadati; phylum Pseudomonadota; class Gammaproteobacteria; order Pseudomonadales; family Marinobacteraceae; genus Marinobacter; species Marinobacter sp. AN1. The sequence goes on from NZ_CP110342.1 coordinate 795,937, forward strand.
CACCGATCACCGTATGGGTGGCCTCGCCGCTGTGATTGCGCACAGAAACAGCCCCCTTGCCGATCAGGTAGACCTTCCCCGAGAACATCTCGGAGTAGGCGATTTCGATGGGCTTGATCAGCTTGCGAACATGGCTTGCCTTCATGGTAGTTACCTCCGGGGCATGGAAAGCGCCCCTTGACCGAGTATACGACCGGATGGCGGTCCGTGTGCAATGCCCGTGCGCCTTGTTAATGTCCGGAACGGGGAAAGCCTGTCTTTCCCGGCCTCCAACCTGTCGGTATGGTCACTGAGGCGCTTCGCTTGGAGAGTGGAGCAGATTTCCTGCCTCTGTCACAATGCCAGATGCCGAAATGTCAGATCTCCATCACACCGATCCAGACCGCCAGGGCCGAACACTTTGAGTGACGCTGCCAACGACAGGGAACCGCTGCGATTGCTGCCGATGGACGCGGCATGGCTGAACCTCGAGAGTCCCCAGAATCCGTTGACCATAACCGTGTTGATGCGGGTGCCCGGCCTGACCCAGTCTGGGCTCCGGGCCTTTTTGCAGCGCTACTGGCTACCCTGGGAACGTTTCCGCATGCGCCCGGTTCAGCGCCGTTGCGGCTGGTGCTGGGAAAGGGACCGCCGCTTTGACCTGGCCAACCACCTGTTCCATGTGCCTGAGCCCATGGGAAAGGCGCGCCTGCAGGAGTGGGTGTCTGCCCGGCTCAACCAGCCCCTTGGCCGGGATCGCCCGCGCTGGGGCTTCTGGCTGGTGCCCAACGCCGAAGGCGGAGCGGCACTGCTGTTCCGCATTCATCATTGTTATGGCGACGGTATGTCGCTACTGGACGTATTCGACAGCATTTGTACCCGCTCACCGGAAGAGTACCCGCAAAGTTATGGTAACCGTGAGGGCTCCACCGCCCGTCGCTGGCCCGAAGTCATGCAGGCCTGCCGGGAGGCCTTTGCTGCTGGTTTGCAGGGAGGGCGATCACAGGAGGGAAGCGTGCCGCCGGGGCAGGCGCGTTCCGGAACCGGCTCGAAAGTGGATGAACCGGTCGGGGGCGTAACGCCGACGGATGACATTCCGGAGCACCAGCCAGGTACCCTGGAGCAGGGGCTGATGACCAGCCTGCGGGCCATCAACGAGATGACCGGCATGGTCACTGAACCGGAAGATACACCCTCGAACCTCAAACGATCCCTGCTCGGGCGCCGACATTGCCGCTGGTCGGGCCCGGTACCATTGCGCAGTTTCCTGAGCCTGGCCCGGCGTTCCGGCTGTAGCATCAACGATGTGCTGCTCAGCTGCGTGGCCGCTGCCATGCGTGATGCCATGGGTGTTTCCGGCAGTGCCCTTAATCAGTCGGTAGTGCACGCGGCGGTGCCGGTGGATATACGCCGGGCGTTGCCTGAGGCGCTGCGCCCGGTCAGGCACATGCCCGGTAATTTCTTTGGCACCATCTTCGTGCCCATGCCAGTAGACGGCGGCTTCGCCCTGGAGCGCCTCTGGCGGATCAAGCATGAAACCCGGCGCCTCAAGCGCAGCTGGCAACCGCTGATGGCCTGGGGCGTCAGTGGCCTGGCATCGTTGCTGCCAGCATCGTTGCGTCAACCCATTTCCGACCTGTTCTTTCGTAAGGCCAGCGCCGTTGTTTCCAACGTGCCCGGTACCCGTGAGCCCCGTTACCTGGCTGGCCACCAGATCACCGAACAGATGTTCTGGGTGCCCCAGGCCGGTGACATCGGCCTGGGGGTGAGCATCGTCAGCTACGCCGGTAACGTGCAGTTTGGTGTGGTGGCCGATGAAGCCATCGTGCCCGATCCGGACCGCTTCCTGACCCGGTGCGTCAGGGAACTGGACGAGCTGGGGGATGCTCTGCTGTAATTCGAAGATACCCATAAGAACAAAACAGGCATTTCCATGCATGCCACCGCTTTCGCCAGGCCCCGCACCGACGGTGCGCCCGTGGTCACCGCCAGTACCTCTGCACGTGACCCGGTGATCGCCGTTGCCGAGCTGAAACAGGCCCTGCAGTCGCCCACGCTGGGGGCTGTCCTCTTTTTCTGTTCCGCAGAATATGACCTGAACCGACTGGCCGAAGTCATGGCCGATGGATTTCAGGGTATTACCCTGTCTGGCTGCACATCCGCCGGTGAGATCACGCCCCGGGGATACGAGCGGGGGTCCATCGCGGCGATCGGTTTTGATCGCCGCTGGTTCTCGGTGCAGGCCGCGCTGATTGAAGGGCTGGAAGACTTTGACCTGCCCCGTGCCCAGCACCTTGTGGATGACCTGCTCCATCGTTGCCGGCAGGCAGACCTGGCGCCGGTGCGGGATAACACCTTTGCGGTGACCTTGCTGGATGGCCTTTCCAGCCGGGAGGAGCTGGTGCTCTCGTCCCTTAATGCGGCACTTGGGGCAATCCCCCAGTTCGGTGGTTCCGCAGGCGACGATGAGCGCCTCGCCAATACCCACGTGTTCCATGACGGTCGCTTCCATACCTCGGCCGCTACCGTGCTGCTGGTGAATACCCCGCTCAGCTTCCAGGTGTTCACCACCCATCACCTTGCCCCGACGGATCGCAAGCTGGTGGTGACAGCGGCGAACTGCCAGACCCGCACGGTTCATGAGCTGAACGCCGAGCCTGCGGCCGTCGCCTATGCCCGGGCCGTGGGTGTGTCACCGGACCAGCTGTGCCGGGAGGTATTCGCCCTCAAACCCATGGCAGTACGCATCGGCGACCATTACTTTGCACGCTCGGTACAGCGGGTCAACGAAGACCAGAGTCTTACCTTCTATTGTGCGGTGGAAACCGGCATCGTACTCACGCCCATGACACCGGGCTCGCTGCGGGACGACCTTCGTCAGCGCCTGGAAGAGGCCGAGGCGACGGTTGGCAAACCCATGGTGACCATCGGCTGCGACTGTTTCCTCCGTCGACTCGAGGCAGAACAGGCCGGTGAGGTGGCCCGGATATCCGACTTCCTTAAGCAGCACAGGGTATTGGGTTTCAGCACCTACGGTGAGCAGTTTGATGGTGTACACCTGAATCAGACCTTCACCGGTGTGGTCATCGGTCAGCCATGATGCAGCCTGACGTTGCCCGCGATAGCCCACATGACAACCGCATCCGCGAGCTGGAGGCGGAAAACGCCCGCCTGCGCAAGATTCGTGATTCGCTGATCGCCCATGTGGAATCCGGCACTGGCCGGACGCCGGACCCTTACGCCGTTTTCGAGCATTCAGTGATGCTGGCAGAGCAGGTGCGGGAGCGTACCGAAGCCCTCAACCAGCTGATGGATGACCTGCGGGAAAGCAACAGCGCCCTGGAGCAGGCCCGGGCCGAGGCGGAGCAGGCGAACCATTCCAAGTCCCGCTTCCTGGCGGCTGTCAGCCATGACCTGCTGCAGCCGCTCAATGCCGCCCGCCTGTTCACCGGCGCCCTGGAGGAACAGGGCCTGGAAGGCACAGCTGCCAGCCTGGTGCGCTCGCTGGGGTCGTCGCTGGAAGCGGTGGATCACCTTCTGGGGACCCTGGTGGACATCTCCCGGCTCGATGCGGGGGTCATCGAGCCTGATCCGTCCAGCTTTGATCTTGCCGACCTGCTGGATGGCCTGGCCCAGGAGTTCAGCCAGCTGGCGGCGGACAAGGGACTGGCCTTCCGTTATGTGGCCACGAAAGGCCGGGTGTGGACGGATTCGCGCTTGCTCGCCAGGGTACTGCGTAACTTTTTCAGCAATGCGCTGCGCTATACCGACGCTGGCGGCATCCTGATGGGTTGCCGGCGTCGGGACCGGCAACTGGAGATACAGGTGTGGGATACCGGGCCGGGCATCGAGGCCCACCAGCTGGCGGACATTTTCCAGGAGTTTCGGCGGGCCCGGCCCGGTGATGCCCCGCCGGATGCTGGCCTGGGTCTGGGGCTGGCCATTGTGGACCGTATCGCCACCCTGCTTGACCATCCGGTGACCGTGGCATCCCGTCCCGGAAAGGGCTCCCGCTTCGCCATCGCTGTGCCACTGGTAGCGGCAGACTGAGCCGGCCCGGCGACTAATCGGTCCTCCGGGACTTGCGGTTCTCCAGCCACTCGCCGGCCGCCAGTATGGCCTGAACCCGGTTATTCACCCCCAGCTTGCCAAGAATCGCCGAGACATGGGTTTTTACCGTGGTTTCAGTGATGTTCAGGGCCCAGGCAATCTGCTTGTTGCTTTCGCCCATGGCCATGCGCTCCAGCACCCGCAGCTGCCGCTCCGTCAGGCGGTTCAGGGCCTCTTCGGAAATCTGCGGTGTATTGCGGGATGGGGAATCGGCTGACGAACTCCCACGGACAATGTCTGGAGGCAGGTAGATGTTGCCTTCGAGTACCTGTCTGAGGGCCTGTCGCATTCGCTCCCGCGGCGCAGACTTGGTAATAAAGCCCATGGCGCCGGCATTGATGGCCTGCAGGATCAGCTGCTTGTCTTCTTCGGCGGAGATGATCACGACCGGGGCTTCGGGCGCTGCGGCGCTCACCTCGGCCAGTCCTTCCAGTCCGTGCACACCGGGCAGGTTCAGGTCCAGCAGCACCAGGTCAGGCACCGGTCCCTCGGCAAGGCGCTGAAGGGCCATGGGCAGGGTGCTGGCCTCGCCCAGCTGTGCGCCGGGGAGTTCCGTGGTGATGACCAGTGCCATGGCCTCCCGGAACAGGGGATGGTCATCCACAATGAGGATGTTCGGTGACGGGTTCATCAAAGAGAGCCCTTTCCAGTCGTTTTTATCGTTATTGGCGCTGTCGGATCTCGGGCTTAACCGACCATTCACTGGAAGAATACCCTGAATCGCCGCGGGCTGGCAGTCCCGGGACTGTCTGTACCAAGGATCTACGACCAAAGAAGGAGACCAGGCAAGGCGAAGGCACCATACACGGAGGCCCTCGCACGGACTATGGTGATTGCTGGCATATCAAACCACAACAACAAGGTGACAGCCATGATCTACGCACAACCCGGCAAGGACGGCTCTGTCGTCTCTTACAAGCAGCAGTACGAAAACTACATTGGCGGTGAATGGGTCGCCCCGGTCAAGGGCCAGTACTTCGACAACATTACCCCCGTCACTGGTGAGGCCTTCTGCCGCATTCCCCGCTCAACCGCCGAAGATATCGACCTGGCGCTGGACGCTGCCCACAAGGCCGCCCCGGCCTGGGGCAAGACCTCGGTGCAGGAGCGCTCCAACATCCTGCTCAAAATTGCCGACCGCATGGAGCAAAACCTGGAAAAACTGGCCGTGGCCGAGACCTGGGATAACGGCAAGGCGGTGCGTGAGACCCTGAACGCCGATATTCCCCTGGCGGTGGACCACTTCCGTTACTTCGCCGGCTGCATCCGTGCCCAGGAAGGACACCTGGGTGAGATTGACGCCAACACCGTGGCCTATCACTTCCACGAACCCCTGGGTGTGGTGGGGCAGATTATCCCCTGGAACTTCCCTCTGCTGATGGCTACCTGGAAACTGGCACCCTGCCTGGCCGCCGGTAACTGTACGGTGCTCAAGCCCGCCGAGCAGACCCCGGCGTCTATCCTGGTGCTGATGGAGTTGATCGGCGACCTGCTGCCGCCTGGGGTGCTGAACGTCGTCAATGGCTATGGTGCCGAAGCTGGCCAGGCGCTGGCGTCCAGTCAGCGTATCGCCAAGATCGCCTTCACCGGCTCCACACCGGTGGGTGCCCACATCATGAAGTGCGCCGCAGAGAACATCATTCCCTCCACTGTTGAGCTGGGCGGCAAGTCCCCGAACATCTACTTCTCCGACATCATGCAGGCAGAGCCGGACTTTATCGACAAGGCGGCGGAAGGCCTGGTGCTGGCGTTCTTTAACCAGGGCGAGGTGTGCACCTGTCCCTCCCGGGCCCTGATCCAGGAAGATATCTACGATGAGTTTATTGCCCGGGTAATCGACCGCACCAAAACCATCAAACGCGGCAACCCCCTGGATACCGACGTACAGGTCGGGGCGCAGGCCAGCAAGGAGCAGTTCGACAAGATCATGTCCTACCTGGCCATCGGCCGGGAAGAGGGTGCCCAGGTGCTGATCGGCGGTGACAGGGAAGACCTGGGTGTGGAGTTCAACAGCGGCTTCTACATCCAGCCCACCCTGCTCAAGGGCGAGAACAGCATGCGGGTGTTCCAGGAGGAAATCTTCGGCCCAGTAGTCGGTGTCACCACCTTCAAGGACGAAGCAGAAGCCCTGGCCATTGCCAATGATACCGAGTTCGGTCTCGGCGCCGGCGTCTGGACCCGCGACACCAACCGCGCCTATCGCATGGGGCGCGGCATCCAGGCAGGCCGGGTGTGGATGAACTGCTACCACGCCTATCCCGCCCATGCCGCCTTCGGCGGCTACAAGAAATCCGGTGTCGGCCGTGAAACCCACAAGATGGTGCTTGAGCATTACCAGCAGACCAAGAACATGCTGGTGAGCTACGACATCAACCCGCTGGGCTTTTTCTGACAGCCTGACAATTTGACGAACCACCTCGGGCAGGGCGCGATGGCTTGCCCGGTGGTACTCCCTTGGCCGACTGACCACGGCGTGAACGCACAGTGGTTGGTATCGGCCTTTTTTGTTTACCGGGTTGTGGTTGCCCTGACTGATCCCAATGACTAAAAGTATCCGTATGGACGGACAGCACACCATTGGAGGAGGCAAGGTATGAGCGACACCAGGATCGAAAAAGACAGTCTGGGTGAGGTCAGGGTGCCTACCAACGCACTTTGGGGCGCCCAGACCCAGAGGGCCGTCGACAATTTTCCGGTGAGCGGCCAACCGATGCCCGCAGGTTTCATCGACGCCGTGGTGCTGGTAAAGAAGGCGGCAGCTGAAGCCAACCATCGCCTGAACCTGCTGGATGGTGACCGTTTCGCGGCGATCACTTCCGCCTGCGACCGCGTGCTTCAGGGGGGCCTGGAGGACCAGTTCCCGGTAGACCGCTACCAGACGGGCTCCGGCACCAGCACCAACATGAACGTGAACGAGGTGCTGGCGCGCCTGGCCAGCACCGAACAGCTGGAGGTTAATCCCAACGACCACGTCAACATGAGCCAGAGCTCCAACGACGTGATCCCCACGGCAATCCATGTAAGTGCGGTGACCTCGCTGCAGGCATCCGTGCTGCCGGCGCTGACTAATTTGCAGGGTATTATCTACGAGCGGGAGAACCTGCTGCTCGGTCAGGTGAAGACCGGTCGCACCCACCTGATGGACGCCATGCCGGTCACCCTTGGCCAGGAACTGCGAACCTGGCGCGAGCAGCTCGAGGGTGTCGGGCGGCGCCTGGAGCAGAGCAGCGAGGAACTGCTGGCCATTCCGCAGGGCGGTACCGCCGTGGGTACAGGGGTGAATGCCGATACCCGCTTTGCCGGCGAGTTTGCCAAGGCCATGTACCAGCTCACCGGGTTCCGATTCCGCGAAATGGAACACAAGTTTGTAGGCCAGAGCGCGGTCGATGGTCCCGTGAATCTCTCGGCCCAGTTCCGGGGTATGGCCATCGTACTGATGAAAATTGCCAACGACTTGCGCTGGATGAACAGCGGCCCCATCCACGGTCTGGCAGAAATCAGCCTGCCGGCGCTGCAGCCGGGCAGCTCCATTATGCCTGGCAAGGTGAACCCGGTGATTCCCGAGTCTGTGGCCATGGCCTCGGCACAGGTCATGGGGCTGGACAGCGCCGTCGCCATTGCCGGGCAGTCCGGTAACTTCCAGTTGAATGTCATGCTGCCGCTGGTGGGGGCCAATCTGCTGGATATGGGAAGCCTGCTCGCCAACAGCGCCCGTTTGCTGGGTGATAAGGCAATCGCAGGTTTCACCGTCAACGAAGCGACGCTGGATGAGGCGGTGGGCCGAAATCCGGTGCTGGTCACCGCCCTCAATCCGGAAATCGGTTATGCAAAAGCTGCGGAAATCGCCAAGGAGGCCTACGCCAGTGGCCGCTCCATCATCGACGTGGCCGAGGAAAAAAGCGGCCTGAGTCGTGAGCGGCTCCAGCAACTGCTGGACCCGATAGCGTTAACCCGGGGCGGCATCGGCAACTGATACCGGAGATCGACCGATCCATGATCACAGTCTGGCTGCTGTTATTGCTGGTCCTTGCCAACGGCGCTCCGGTGGTGGCGGCCAGGCTGTTGCAACACCGCTTTTCGGCCCCGGTGGATGGTGGGCTGCGTCTGTGGGACGGTCAGCCGCTGCTGGGGCGAAGCAAGACCTGGCGAGGCCTGGTGGCCGGGTTGCTGTCCTGTACGGTGTTCGCGCCGGTGATGGGGTTGAGTGTTTCATTCGGGGTTGTGTTCGCAGCCCTGGCCCTGGGGGGCGACCTGCTCAGCAGTTTTATCAAGCGCCGTATGGCGTTGGAGCCCAGTGCCCGGGCGTCGGGGCTTGACCAGTTGCCGGAGTCGGTACTGCCGGTGGCTTACGCCTGGTGGCAGCTGGACTTTCCTCTTTGGCAGGCTATCGGCGTAGTGCTGCTGTTCGTCACCGCCAACATGGTGTTTTCCCCGTTGCTATACCAGCTTGGGATCCGCAAACAGCCCCATTGAAGACCGATACCACAGCCCTAATCCGGCCCCCGGACCAGAGTATGAATGGTGACTTCCGGCGGACAGTTCAGTCGCACATTGACCACTGAGGTACCGGCACCCGGAGAGGTGTAGCCCTGCATACCATTATGGCGCCAGTAGCCACGCCCAAGGGCCCGGGGGCAGTCAGCATCCAGGGTTACGGGCAGGCCGCCGGGCAGGCAGATCTGGCCGCCGTGGGTGTGCCCGCACAGGAACAGGTCGTAGCCGGCATGGGCCGCTTCCCGCCAGATTTCCGGGGTATGGCTCAACAGCAGCGATACGGCACCTTCCGGAATGTCATCGCCCGCCCGTTGCAGGTTGTGCACCTTGTAATAATGGGCGTCGTCGACACCGGCGATATAAAGTGCCTGGTCGCCACGCTCGATGGCCTGGTGTTCGTTCAGCAAGAGCCGGTAGCCCATTTCTTCCAGTGCCGGCACCATACGAATGCTGTCATGGTTGCCCAGAACCGCCAGGGCATCGCCCCTGATGGCTTCGCGAAGCTGTGCCATACCTTCGAGTGCTGCATCCACCGGGCCCCAGGTCAGCTTCCTGTAATCTCCGGTCAATACACACAGGTCATACTCCAGGGGCTGTATCTGGCGGATCACCGCTTCCAGGTTGGCCGGGTCCATGTCCACATGGAGGTCTGTCAGGTGAAGGATGCGGAATCCGTCAAAGGCCTCTGGCAGGGAAGTGATGGGAAAGCGTTGCTCAACCGTTTGCAGACGCCTGCTGTTGCTCTGCCCCCGCTTCAGCAGGCCGGAGAGTTTCAGGCAGGTACGGATAAAACCGTGGGCGCTGTAGAGGTTTTCCAGGTGAAAGGAGCGATGGTCACGGCCGGTCACCCGCTGTTCGGATTCCCTTTCAATGCTCAGGCGCTGCCGGGCATGGACAGCCCCCAGTCTGAGGCTGAGCCGGTAGCGTAGCCAGTCGTCATCGTTGGGTACAGGAGCCTGTGCGGTCATTTCTTGGATCCGGTGCCATTGTTGTCATGGGCTACAAAACAGTATGGTCCCTCAGGACCGACCCGTAAATACGACGTATCCTTACGTCTGTGTGATTCCACGTCCAGCCGGAGGTAATCCGTTGTGAGTGAAAAAGCCTCGTTCAGGGAGGTGTTTGCGATTTTCCTGCGTCTGGGCCTGACCTCCTTTGGTGGTCCGGCGGCCCACCTCGGCTATTTCCATGATGAGTTCGTTCGCCGGCGCGGCTGGCTCAGCGAGGGTGCCTACGGGGAAGTGGTGGCCCTGTGCCAGCTGCTGCCAGGGCCTGCCTCCAGCCAGACCGGGCTGGCCATCGGATTTCTGCGCGGCCACTACCGGGGAGCCCTGGCCGCATGGCTTGCGTTCACGCTGCCCTCTGCCATTCTGATGGCACTGTTCGCCTTTGGTCTGAGTCTCTGGCCGGATGCGGCCGAAGGGGGCTGGGTGAGCGGTCTGAAGCTCTTCGTGGTCGCCGTGGTGGGGCATGCAGTATGGCAGATGGGCCGCAACCTGTGTCCCGATGCCTTGCGTCAGGGCCTGGCACTGATGGTTGCGGTCATTCTGCTGCTGGCCGGTTCCGCGCTGATCCAGATGGCCGCCCTGACGCTGGCCGGATTCGTCGGGTTCATGAGGCGGGTGCCGCCGAGCAAGGCCGGCGAAGCACTGTCGTTACCGGTCCAGGGCCGGCGCCCGATGGTGTTCGCGGTGGCTTTCATGCTGCTGTTGCTGGCTTCATTCCTGCCAGCGGAGGCAGGGTCCATGCGGTGGCTGGCAGCCGAGATGTATCGCTCCGGCGCGCTGGTGTTTGGCGGTGGGCATGTGGTGTTGCCGTGGTTACAGGAAGGCTTCGTGGGCTCTGGCCAGGTGTCGGCGGATACCTTCCTGGCCGGGTATGGGGCGGCCCAGGCCGTTCCGGGCCCGCTGTTTACTTTTTCTGCCTTTCTGGGGGGTATTTCCGGTGGCGTGCCCGGCGCTGTACTGGCGTTGTTGGCGGTGTTCCTGCCGGGAGTACTGCTGGTGTTTGCCGGCCTGCCGTTGTGGCAATGGCTGCGTCGCCATGAGCGGGCCCGTTCAGCCCTTGCCGGTGTCAACGCCGGTGTCGTTGGGTTACTACTGGCAGCGCTCTATGATCCGGTATGGACGTCTGCCGTAAATTCCCCTGCAGGGCTCGCGTTTGTATTGGGTACCTGGTGGGCGCTTTCGGTCGCGAGGATGCCGGTTTGGGTGCTGGCCCCGGCTTGTGCCGCACTGGGCGCATTGTTGTTCTGAAACGTTCGCGGATGCTGGTCGGGGAACAAGGTTGTGGGTTGGGGCGCATGGCTCGTTGCTACCGGTTCACAACCCGGTTGGCGCAGTTGGAAATCAGCGTATAAAGTTTACACAATGGGCCTTGTGAATAATCAGCCGGCTTCTCCAGGGGGAACCTTCACCCTGACCGGTTGTCCACAATGCCTGAAAATGGAGGAAACAGGCGATGAGTATGACCTGCAGTGTTTCCGGGATGACCATTCCCCGGGACCGTTTCCCGGCCCCGCCCCATGACCTTGAGCCGGAAGGCAAGGGTCTGCAGAAGGCTGTGCTGGCTGGTGGTTGTTTCTGGTGTGTGGAAGCTGTGTTTCTTACCCTGAATGGCGTTCAGCGGGTGACCTCCGGCTATGCCGGGGGAGATGCGCAGACGGCCAACTACGATGCCGTATGCACCGGCCAGACAGGTCATGCCGAGGCCGTGGAGGTCGAGTACGACCCCGCCGTTATCAGTTATGGCGAGTTGCTCCGGGTGTTCTTCTCGGTGGCCCACGACCCGACCCAGCTGAACCGCCAGGGCAATGACCGGGGGCCGCAGTACCGCTCGGCCGTTTTCTATGAAACGCCGGAGCAGCGTCGGGTCGCGGAAGACTATATCCGCCAGATTGACCAGGCCGGTATTTTTGCGGGCCCTGTGGTCACCAGCCTCGAGCCGCTCCGGGATTTCTACGCGGCCGAGGAGTATCATCAGAACTTTGCCGGCAAGCATCCCCGGCAGCCCTACATCATGGCGGTCGCCGAGCCCAAGCTGAAAAAGGTCAGGGAAGTGTATCCGGACAGGCTGAAAACGGTCTGACCGGTCCTGGCTCGTCAGGCCCGGCCGCCGCCCCGTTCCGGAGGTTCGACCATGAGCACATCTGCCGCAGGCTATGACCTGTCCCCACTCTCGCCCGCCGAGGTTGACCGGCTGGCCGCCGACCTGAGCCAGGAAGAGCGCACGGTATTGCTGGACCATGGCACCGAGCGCCCATTCTGCGGCACCCTGCTGGATAACAAGCAGGACGGCGTCTACCACTGTCGCCTGTGCGACCTGCCACTGTTCAGTTCGGCGTCCAAGTTTGATTCCGGGACCGGATGGCCCAGCTTCTTCGAGCCATTTGACAACGACCATATCCGTTACCTGGAAGACCACAGCCTCGGCATGACCCGTACCGAGATCCGCTGCCCCCGGTGCGACAGCCACCTGGGCCATGTCTTCCCTGATGGTCCGCCCCCCACAGGGCAGCGTTACTGCATGAACTCGGTTGCCCTGACCTTCCGGCAATCCTGAGTCCAGGCAGGTTATTGACCGGTCACGGTGGCCACGTACCGGGCCACCGCGGCAATCTGCTCACTGGTAAGGGTTTCATTGAAGGCCGGCATAATGCCGACGCCATTGGTCACGGCTGCGGCGACCTTGGCCTCGTCGGGTGCCAGTTCGTCGAGGTCCGGCCCAATGGCCCCGGTGGCACCCGCATCCGCCAGCGTATGACATATCGGGCACCCGGGTTGGGCGAGTTCGGTAAACACCTTGCGGCCCTCTTCCACGGAGGGCTCTTCCCCGGAGGGTCCGGCGAGGCCCGGAGATGAGAACAGCAGTCCCGCCGTCAGCGGGATAATCCAGCCTGGCCGCACGTCAGCTTACCTGCACCGTCACGCCATGGTCCTCCCAGCCGTTATGGCCGTAACCCCGCTCGTTATCCGTCCGACCCTTCGGTTGTGTTTCGCCGCTGGCTGACGTTGCGCGGCTCACAAGGCGCACTTCGCCCGGCGAAAGATCGGTCGCGAACACAAAGGGCCGCCAGGCGTACTGGCCAAGATCCGGTCCCACAAAGCGGGCTTCCTGCCAGGTTTCCCCGCCATCGGTGGAGACTTCAACGCTCTCCACGGCTACTGCGCCGCCCATCGCAACGCCGTAAATCAGGTTGCGGCCCTTATGGGTTTTCTCCAGGGGAGTGGTAATCCAGGATTTGACGTTCATTTCCCACATGGAAGGTTGTTCCGGTGCGCCGGATTTGCCCACGTCCCGGATACGGTAGCCGGAAGCCTGGATCTTGGCATCGGTTTCCTTGTCGGTGAACGCAACCCGTTTGACGTACTTGACGTTGTTGACCCCGTAATACCCCGGAACGACCATCCGCAGCGGACCGCCGTGAGACAGTGGCAAGGGCTCATCGTTCATGGCCCAGGCGAGAATGGCGGTTTCCAGTGCCCGCGTTGGCACCGAGCGCTCCACGATGACGGTTTTCGGGTCAAGCCCGGCGGGCAGCTCTTCGCCGCCGGTGCTCGTAATAAAGCTCATGCCATCCTCAACGCCGCCGAGTTCCTCGACCACATCCTTGAGGGGCACCCCGGTCCACACCACACATCCAGCTGCGCCGACCGACCACTGGGTTCCGCTGGCACCATGGGGGAAAAACGCGCGGCCGTTCCCGGAGCACTGAAGCACCGTGGTGACAGAGGTGACGTTCATGTTCTTGAGCTCGGCCAGGGTAAGGCTGCGGGCGTTCCTTACTCCTTCAATCGACACTTCCCAGGCATCCGCGTTCTCGACGACCTCCACGGGTGGCGTAGGCAGGTTGTTGCGAACAAACAGTCGGTCTGACGGGGTCACGACCCCTGCACCAATCGCGTCTCGGCGGGTTTCCATGGTATTGGCGCTGTGGACGATCAGCGCGTTGCGCTCTTTCCAGGCGGCATAGTCCGGCAGGCTTTTGGGTTCTTCCCCTCGCGCCAGGGGGGCGAGGCCCAGCAGAGGCACCGAGGCGAGTACGCCGGCGCTGCCAAGCAGAAAATGGCGGCGGGTGCTGCGACCTGTTGTGAAAGTGCCGTGGCACGGGCGTGGAGATCAGGATTATTGTTCATGTCTTGCTCCCTGAGCGGATTCGGAATGACAGCTAACGGTAGCTGCAAATGCCCGTATTCGGACGACGTGTACTTATCAGATTTAGTTCGGCCGACCGGCCTGGTCAAATAATAAACAGTTCTGGCTTGGATACCGTTTGCTACAAAGCGCTATAATCGGCGGCTTTTCCCTACCACACCCATGGAGATCCGCCCCCGCATGATTCGCCTCAGAGCCAACCCCCTTACCGAATCCGCGACGCTTTTGCGGCGTGTGGCCGTGATCCTTGGCTCACTTGGCCTGACAGCGATCTACAGCCTGCTAGTACTGGGCAGGGCCGCGGTGCGTCGGCTGGACCGAAGCACGGTGGACGCCTACACCCGGGGCTGGTCCACCACCTTGCTGAGGATGGTTCGCGCCAACCTGACCGTAAGGGGCGAAGTGCCAGACTTTGGTGATGGCCGGCGGTATATCATAGTGAGCACGCACGCCAGTCATTACGATATTCCGATTACCTTCGTGTCCATGCCCGGGTCCATACGCATGCTGGCCAAGAAGGAGCTATTCAGGATTCCCCTGCTTGGGGGCGCCATGAAGGCGGCGGAATTCCCGTCCATTGACCGCCACAATCGCAATCGCGCGGTGCAGGACCTGGCCCGGGCAAGGGCAATGATGGAAAGTGGAATCGTGCTATGGGCAGCGCCGGAGGGTACCCGTTCCAGCGATGCCCGGCTGCAGCCGTTCAAGAAGGGCTGTTTTCACCTGGCGCTGGATACCGAGGCGGTGGTAGTGCCCATGGCCATTCGCGGCGTTCACCACGTGCTTCAGGCTCGCAGCTGGAAGATCAACCTGGGCCAGCCGGTAGAGGTGCAGGTGGGTAAGCCGATAGATACATCGGGCATGACCAGGGAACAGTTGCCGGAGCTGATGGCCCAGGTGAGAAGCCAGATGGAAGAACTGCTGGGCGACGGTGAGGCCCGATAGCGGGAAACTGCCTTCGGAAGCCGGGCGTCTGGCAGCAGACCCCCGGAGCCGCCAGTTATAGCGCCGGTACGCCACTGGCCCGAGCCGCACTGATGACGGTGCTTGCCAGGTACCCGGTGTAGCCGATGTAGACGGCCATCAGCACCGCCCCCTCCCAGCGCCGGATAAGCCGCTTGGCGCCAAACAGGCCGAAGGCCATCAGGAACAGGCCCAGGGTGACGGCAGCCATGACGGACCAGTCCCGGTAGAGAATAGTGCTTTCAGCCGCCATGGGCTCGATAGCCGCGGCCATACCCACGACGGCCAGGGTATTGAAGATGCCGGAGCCGATAATATTGCCCAGTATCAGGTCATGCTCGTTCTTGCGAACGGAGGCGATGCCGGCGGCAAGCTCCGGTAGCGACGTACCGATGGCGACGATGGTCAGGCCGATGATCAGGTCACTGACGCCCAGCGCCTGGGCCACGTAGACCGCGCCCCATACCAGCATGCGGGAGCTGACCAGCAATAGCACCAGGCCGACTACCAGCCACACCAGTGCCCGGTTCAGGGGCATGGGGTGTGCGGCGAGTTCCGACTCGGTTTCGCCCCCGAGTGCATCACCTTTACCCCGGATACCCTGCACGATGGACCAGCCCATCACCACGGCAAACACTGCCAGCAGTATCCAGCCGTCCAGCCTGGACAGGTTGCCATCCAGCAGCTGCCAGCCGGCCAGCAGGGTGATGCCGATCAGGATGGGCAGTTCCTTGTGCAGGATCTGGGAGTGCACCTGGATAGGGCTGACCAGCGCCACCAGGCCAACAATCAGGGCAATGTTGGTGATATTGGAGCCGTAGGCGTTACCCAGCGCCAGGCCGGGGTTGCCATCGGTCGCCGCGATGGCAGACACCGCAAGCTCTGGCGCCGAGGTGCCAAAACCGATCACCACCATGCCTATCAAGAGGGGAGACATACCCAGGTGCGCGGCGGTGGCGGCAGCGCCATCCACGAAACGGTCAGCACTCCAGACCAGCAGGACCAGGCCGGCAACAATGGCGAGCAGGGCAAGCAGCATCCAATATCCCTCAGCAAGATGAAAGAACAGGTCAGTCACTGAACGGAGCGACACATCCGTTCGTATTCCTGTGGGCGTGGACGTTACCGTAAAACGGTTTCAAAGGTAAGCACCCGGTAATCCCCTATGGCAGGTGAAGGGTTTTTACCTCAACATCCGACTAAAGTTGCGGTGACTGCGTACGTGATAGTGCGCATCATGGTGCGCTAAATAACAGCAGAATTCCCGAGAGTCTGCCTCTTTCAGGCGTGAATAGTTGGCATGCTCAGCATTTTATTATCCCCGCCAAAACCGGGATAATGTCACACTTTCCGGGCAGTGCTGCTGATCGTGGCGGGCCCGACAGGTTCAATAACTCGCTAAGGTGACTAGCAAATGGCTGTAAGAAAGGCAGACGTAGTGCTGGTCGGCGGTGGCGTCATGAGCGCCACTCTCGGCATGATGCTCAGGCAGCTTGATCCGTCCCTGGACATCGTCATGGTGGAGCGTCTTGATCACGTAGCCCATGAAAGCACTGACGGATGGAACAACGCCGGTACCGGCCACGCCGGCTACTGCGAACTCAACTACACCCCCGAAAACGACGATGGCGACGTGAGCATTGACCGCGCACTGACCATCAACTCTTCCTTCGAGATCTCCCTGCAGCTGTGGTCCTGGCTGGTCGAACAAGGCATGCTGCCGGAGCCGAAAAGCTTTATCAATCGCACGCCCCACATGAGCTTTGTCTGGGGTGACGATGGCGTGGCCTTCCTCAAGCGTCGCTATGAAAAGCTCAAGGCCCACCACCTGTTCCGGGAGATGGAATACACCGAGTCCCCGGAAACCCTGCAGGAGTGGATGCCGCTGGTGGTCAAGAACCGCGACCCCATGCAGCGAGTGGCAGCCACCCGTATTGGGCACGGCGCCGATGTGGATTTCGGCTCGCTGACCCGCAGCATGGTCAAGTACCTGGAAAGCACGCCCAACTTCGAACTGATGCTGAGTTCCCCGGTGCAGGATCTGTACCGCAAGGAAGGGAAGGGCTCCTGGACGGTCCGGGTCAAGAATCAGAAAACCGGCGCTACGCAGAAGATCAAGGCCGGCTTTGTGTTCCTGGGTGCCGGTGGTGGCGCCCTGCCCATGTTGCAGAAGTCCGATATTGATGAATCGAAGGGGTATGGTGGCTTTCCGGTCAGTGGCCAGTGGCTGGTCTGCCAGAAGCAGGATATCGTGACCCAGCACCACGCCAAGGTCTATGGCAAGGCGCCCATCGGTGCTCCGCCAATGTCTGTACCGCACCTGGATACGCGGATTATCAATGGTGAGCCGGCCCTGCTGTTTGGCCCCTTTGCCGGTTTTACCACCCGTTTCCTCAAGCAGGGTTCGGTGTTCGACCTGTTTGGTTCGGTGAAGCCCACCAACCTCAGGCCCATGCTGTCTGTCAGTCGCACCAACATGGACCTGACCCGCTATCTGATCGGCGAGGTGTTCCAGTCCCACAGTGACCGGGTGGCCTCTCTACGTAACTTCTTCCCGGACGCCCGGGAGGAGGACTGGAAACTGCAGAATGCCGGTCAGCGAGTGCAGATTATCAAGAAAACCAAGGAAGGCGGAGGCAAGCTGGAGTTCGGCACTGAAATCGTGGCGGCGAAGGACGGCTCCCTGGCTGCCCTGCTGGGTGCGTCACCAGGAGCATCCACCGCGGCCCATGCCATGCTTGATGTTATTCACCGCTGTTTTGGCGAACGTGCCAAGACCCCGGAATGGCAGGAACGTCTGCGGGAACTTATCCCGTCCTATGGCCAGTCCCTGGTGGATGATGAAGCATTGCTGAACCAGGTGCGTGAGCGCACCCTGTCCACGTTGGGCCTTAAGGAAGACGCCTGACAAACGATCTCCCGGGGCCTGTGTAACACGGATTACGCAGGCTCCGGGTTCTCTGCCCGCCCGGGCTATATTCGATCCTGATCTGAATGAGCAGCTCTAAGACTTAATCGATCTGATCCTGTTGCCTGTCGTTTATATCTTTAAAAAACAACGATTTGCCTGTCAAGGCGACCGGAATGGCGATGAGCTGTGAAAGTCGTTGATGAGTATACTCTTTAGAAATGTGAAATATCGCACACTCAAGGAGTAACCATGGCAAAGCGTGAGCGCAAGTTTAACCCCGACAAGGGCTATGTGGCGTTGCTGGGCTGGAGCCTCAACGCCGTGGAGGCCGCCGAATCCTTTGATCGCCAGTACGTGGTGGTAGCCCCTGATTGGGCCGAGCCCTACTGTGAAGAGCACGATATCCCCTACGTGCCCTGGAATTTCGAGCGCCTCAATGACCGCTCGGTAGAGATTGCCCAGACCCTGAAAGACATGGGTGTCAATGTGGCCATCCCCCTGTTCGAGGAAACCGTCGAATGGGCCGGCGCTATCAACTCGGTGCTGCTGGATAACCCCCGCCTGTTTGGCCAGGCCATGCTGTTGCGGGACAAGGCGTTGATGAAGCGTCGTGCCCAGCTTGGCGGCATCCGGGTGGGTATCTTCGAGGAAGCCCACGATCGGGAAGACGTCATTCGCTTTCTCAAGCGCGTGAACCAGACCCTGCTGAAACTGGATGGCGACCCCAACGACCCGATCCACCTGAAGGCCTTCGACAAGGCCGGCTGCCTTGGTCACCGTGTTATCCGGACACCGGACGAAGTGGATACCATCCCCGACGAGGAGTTCCCGGTACTGATGGAGTCCCACCTGGACGGCTGGGAGTTCGCGGTAGAGGCGTGGATTCACAACGGCAAGATCCGCTTCCTGAACATCTCCGAGTACGTCACCCTGGGCTATTCCGTGTTCGTGCCTGCCACCCCCGACCTGGAAAAGTACCGGCAGCAGATCACGGCCGAGATCGAGAAATTGATCAAGACCTTCGATATCGACTTCGGTTTTGTGCACCCGGAGTATTTCGTGACCAGCGACGGCACCATGTACTTCGGTGAGGTGGCCTATCGCCCGCCGGGCTTCAAGGTGTTCGAGTTACTGGAGCGGGCCTATGGCTTTAACGCCTACCAGGGAATGATCCTGGCCTTTGATCCGAAGACCACGGATGAGGAGATTACTGCCTTCTTCCCGAAAGAGGTGGTGGATGCTAAAGGCTACGCAGGATGCTTTGGCGTCTATCCCCGTCGCCGGGTGGTCAGCCGGCTGGAGATGCCGGAAGAGACCGAGGACCACGAGTACTTCGAGTCCCACGAGCTGACACCGCCAATGGAAGAAACCGTCACCAAGCGGACTGCCTTTGGCACCCATTGGGGGCTCATCTACTTCTTCGGTGACGATCCCTATCGCATGCGGGACCTGCTGAAACATCAGGAAGACCTGGACTTCTATGTATAATCAACCTGAAGTATCCGTGTGGTGCATCAAGAAAAGACGATGCACTACACCAGCTACGGGCTGCATGCCCTGAGGATTTCGGGTTTTGATCGAAAACAATGAACATGGGATGTCCACTGAGGCGGCGCAAAAGCTTGCCGTCCGGGTCAAACGTCTGGATGACGCCATTGAACTGGTGGCTGCAAGCCCTCCGTTCGCCAGGCTGTCAAAAATGCCCCGCCTGCTGGACAGTGCCCGCCAGGTATTGATGGTGGAGGGCGGCTGTGCCGAGGTGGAAACCCGTGCCGAGGCTATCGAGCAATGCGGGGTTTTTGAGGGCTCAGACTGGGCTCACCCGCAGATCCTGGTTCCGTCCCTGACCAGCCACTCCCTGCGCAGTCCGCAGATGGAAACCGTGGTTGTCGAGGCCCTCAGCGAGCTGAGGTTGCTCGCTGTGGCCATGGGGCGCTACCTGCATCCCAACATCTCGGCGGAACAGGCCCACCATTACCTGGCCCAGGTTCTGGCCATCAACCTGGAGCTGCTTTTTGGCACCCCTTCGGAGGCGGAGCGGGAGCAGCAGGGGAAACTGGCGACCATCAGCCGCAACGTTATCCGCCACCTGGCCGAGCGTATTGGCTACGAGCACGTTATTGATCAGTTGATCGACGAGATCTGGCGAATGCTGAACCAACGGCCCATCCAGGTGGGTGATGTCCGTCAGATGATCACCCAGATCGCTCTGTGCCGGGCCAACCCCGATATCGACCTTGGCGGCAGCGGGCAGGGTGCTGACCGGCTGATCAGCAGTCTGTTTGGCCCGACCCAGGCCTGCCGCGAAGATCCTGGTGTGGAGATCTACCAGGAACGCCTGCGCACCATGGACTCGGTGGCCCTGCAAAGCGAAGCCACCGGCTGCGCCCGGGCCATGCACGATACGGGCGTGGTTTCACCCTATCATGCGGTACTCATACGTTACCTGCTGAATGCCAGCCCCAGCTTCCTGGGTGAGGCCCTTGGCCTGTCGAGTACCGGCCGGGACTGCCTTCTCTGCTACCAGGAACTGGTCCACGCCCTGATTCACGAGGGTATTTTCCCGGAAACCTGCCAGGGCGTGTATGGCCTGGCACTGATGCTTGAGCGAGGCATCCTGTACCAGCCGCCCGTGGCCCCGGCGCTCTGGCGCCAGGTGTTGCTGCCGGTATCGCCCTTTTCCGAAGAGCGCTTGCGAATGGCCTTCGGGCCGGCGCCGGAACCCCGGGCCTGGCTGATCCAGGGTGTGTTGTCCATGCTGGGCCAGCCACTGGGCGTGGGGCAGGGGAACAATCCCACCTGCCAGTCGGCCCGGGCCCTGTCCATGTGGGCCTACAACGACCCGGATTACCTGCTGCAGATGGTCGCCTGGGCCGCCAGGGATGACGAAATCATCATGCACTTCGAGGGGCAGCCGGTTTCATCCCGCCTCAGCGAATCCGGCGTGGCGGCGGAGGTCACCCTGGACCTGGATCCGGTCTCCCTGCTGGTGGTGCCTCACCTGGATCGTATCTACGCGGAGATGGGGCGCATGTGCGCCGGTCGGGAAGGGGACCCCCACCGCTGGGTGAACCCTGAATTCCATGGCTGGTGGTCCGGTCGCGGCTTCCGTATTAACGTGGACGTGGCGACGGGGCAACTGGAGGACCTGGATGGGTTCCTCCGTCACTTCTATGTCAGTTACCACCCCTATTACAACGGCAACCAGCCACTGATCCACCCCCAGCCTGCGGGCATCGCCGTCACCGACAGTGCGGCCCGGTTTATCGGCTGGCATGCCATTACCATACTGCGGGTCGGATTGGATCAGCAGGACGAGATGCGGGTGTACTTTTTCAACCCCAATAACGACAGCGGGCAGAACTGGGGTGATGAGATCGTTGTGAGCACATCAGGCAACGGAGAGCGTTTCGGGGAGGCGTCATTGCCCTTCGAGGAGTTCGCCTCGCGGCTGTATATCTTCCATTTCGACCCGCTGGAGCGGGGGGATCCGGAAATCGTCCCTGCAGAAGACGTCCAGCGAATCAGCGACATGGTCTATCGCAGCTGGGGAGCCGACCGGGTTCCCGGCGCGGCCCTGCAGGCGGACAGCGGGCCAGCCTGACCCGCGCCGCCACAGGGAGGGTTATTGCGTCAGAAGTGCACCACTGAGCGAATGCTCTTGCCTTCGTGCATCAGGTCGAAGGCCTTGTTGATGTCTTCCAGCTGCATTTCGTGGGTGATAAACACGTCCAGCGGGATCTCCCCCGACTGGGCCTTGGCAACGTAGCCCGGCAGCTCGGTACGACCCTTTACGCCACCAAAGGCGGAACCACGCCAGACTCGTCCGGTGACCAGTTGGAACGGACGGGTGCTGATTTCCTCACCGGCACCGGCCACACCGATTATGGTGCTCTCGCCCCACCCCTTGTGACAGGCTTCCAGTGCGGCCCGCATCAGCTTGACGTTACCGACGCACTCGAAGGTGTAGTCCGCACCGCCGTCGGTCATATCGATGATGACTTCCTGCAGTGGCTTGTCGTAGTCGTTAGGGTTGACCACATCGGTTGCGCCCAACTGCTTGGCGATATCGAACTTGGCCGGGTTGATGTCGATGGCAATAATACGGCCCGCCTTCGCCATGGTGGCGCCGATAATGGCGGCCAGGCCAATGCCGCCCAGGCCGAAGATGGCCACGGTGGCGCCTTCCTCAACCTTGGCGGTGTTCAGCACCGCGCCAATGCCGGTGGTGACACCACAACCCAGCAGGCAAACCTTGTCCAGCGGGGCATCCTTGGGAATCTTCGCAAGGGAGATTTCCGGCAGCACGGTGTATTCGGAGAACGTGGAAGTGCCCATGTAGTGATAGATGGGCTTGCCCTGATAGGAGAAACGGGAGGTACCATCCGGCATCACACCCTTGCCTTGGGTGGCCCGTACGGCACCGCACAGGTTGGTCTTGCCGGAAGTGCAGAACTTGCACTGACCACATTCGGCGGTGTACAGCGGGATCACATGGTCGCCCACCTCAAGCCCGGTAACACCAGGGCCCACCTGCTCGACGATACCGCCACCCTCATGGCCGAGGATGGCCGGGAAGATGCCCTCCGGATCGGCGCCTGAAAGGGTATAGGCGTCAGTGTGGCAAACGCCGGTGGCAACGATGCGGACCAGCACCTCGCCCTCTTTGGGCGGTTCCACGTCCACTTCCACGATTTCCAGGGGCTTGTTCGGTTCGAACGCTACGGCGGCTCGGGATTTGATCATGTCAGACTCCTCTTTCCGTCAGTTTGGGGATTACCCGCAAGGATAGAGGAGAAAGCCGTTTTTGTATCACCTGAAAGGGCAGTAATTTCCGTAAAAGCAGCGAAGGCCGCCGGGGCAAGGGCCCCCGGCGGCTGCAGGTTCAGGCCAGGCGGAAACCCGAAGACGCCTGGTTCAGGGACTCGGAACAGTCCCCCAGCGCCCGGGTATGGTCTTCCAGGTGGCCACGGATGGTGCGGGACTCCAGGGCGCTGCCGTGGATGTGCTCAACCTTCTGGGCGATCTCCTCCGTGGTGGTGGAGATACCCTCAACGGAGGACACCACTTGCTCCATGTCGCTGGCCAGCGACTGGATCGACTGGGTGATCTTCTCAATGACCACGACTGCCTCGCCGGCACTCTCCTCACCGGAGTTTGCCTGCTGCAGGCCCTGTTCCATCAAAGCGCCGATTTCACGGGTTTCCCGGTTAAGGGCGTCGACGATATCGGCGATGCCGGCGGTGGCAGAGACGGTTTTTTCCGCAAGGGAGCGTACTTCGTCTGCCACTACCGAGAAGCCCCGGCCAGCTTCGCCGGCACGGGCCGCCTCGATGGCAGCATTAAGGGCCAGCAGGTTGGTCTGTTCGGCCAGGCCATTGATGGTGTCGACGATGGTGTTTACCTTCTCGCCGGTCTTGCTCAGGCTCTTCACCTGCTCATGGGTCTGGCGGATCTTGCCCGACAGGTCCTGCATGATCTCGCCATTGCTGCGTACCACCGTGGCGCCATGGCTGGCGGCCTCACTGGCCTGCTGGGTGGACTGGTTAACGGTATTGGTCAGCTTGGCGATGTCTGAAGCTGTATGGGAAATTTCCTGCACCGCGGCGGCGGCCTGTTCGGTCTGGGCTTCCACCTGCTCGCTGTTGCTGCTCATCTGGCGGACCAGTTGCTGCAGTTCATCCTGCAGGCGGGCCAAGTCCCGGTTGCCGTCGAGCACCTCACGGATAACACCGGAGACATCGTCTACCATCTGGTTGGACGCACCACCAAGGGCATTGAACTCGTCATTGGGGTTGCGGCCGATCTGCAGGCGCTCACTGAGATCACCAGCAGCGACCCGTGACAGCAGCGTGGCGGCATCCTTGAGCCGCCCGACCAGGGTGCGGGACGCCTGGGTGAGGGTGACCACCAGTACCACCAGTACCACGCCGGATACGATAATAACCAGCCACGCCGAGGCGTCCCTGGCCTGTTCAGCACGGGCAGTGGTGCTGGCGACAAGTCCGGTTTCCAGCGACTGGTTCTGGCGTTCGATGACCGCTTCCAGCTCACTTCCCAGAGAGGCCAGCTGTTGCTCCGTCCCGATAATGGCGTTGATCTGGTCTTCCGCCCGCTCGAAGGCTCCGGCAAACGCTTTTACCGCCAGCCCCAGGTCATTGTCTCCCCAGTCCATGTTGGTGATGGTTTCCTCCATACCATCGATGGCCTGGTGAGTCTGCTCAGCGGATTCCGGAGTGAAGTTGTTCAGATAGTCCGAGTAGGTGGTCATGGCCAGCTCGATATCGTCGTTCATGATCGAGATACTGATCTGGCGTAGTCCTTCATCCATGGCCTTGGTCAGCTCGCCATGGATCCCTGACGATGGATTCAGGCCCAGGGCCTGGCGCTGCTCAAGCCACTGGCGACGCAAGGCGACATAGGCAGACACCTGCTCGCGAATTTCGGTGGCTGTTGCCTGTATGCCCTCATCGGAGATCGCCCCTGCCTGGGCTACCAACTGCGCCGCCTGGTTCTCCAGTGCATCCAGCTGTTGCTGGTACTGATCCACCTCGGCCGCCTCCAGGTCGTTACTCAGCGTCTCAACCCGCAGCCACTCGCCCCACAGGGTGAGTGATGCATTCTGATACCGGTTGGCCGAGGAACGGTCCTCATAGGACTCCGACACCTGGTCGAGGCCACGCAAGGCCGCCAGGGCTACCAAAACCAGCCCGATCAGGGTTGCTGCAATCAACAACCCGAACTTCTGTCGCCACGACAGGGAAAGCAAACGCTTCACAGGGGTACTCCAGACACTGTTGTTGTAAATGATGCTCACTATAATGAAACGTAACGGCGCCAAGGTGTATTTCTTGAAACAGTTTGGTTACGAAGTGTTTCCGGGTGGAGGGGCATGGTGACGGTTAGCCGGGGCAGGAAGCTGATTGAAATGCGATCTCAAATAGTCACGGCTTACTGACTGGGACTACAATGCCAGTCGCACAAGCAAGAATCGTTGACTGTTACAGGGAGAACAACAGCTATGAACGGTATTGGATATCTGCCATTGATTCACCAAGTCTTGACGCAGTTTGCCGATGCCGAGGAAACGCGCATTCTCCATGAACTATCACGCTGAAAGGTATTCCTTTGGGTGATGACGGTCATCATTCAGGCAACGATCAAGTAAAATCTTTATAGGATCAATGGCTTTCCAATCGAGTGTGCGCTTACTATGGCCATTGAGACCGTAAAGCCGTTCTCAATGGCCATGACGAAGCAGCTTTCAGCTGCTACGGGAGCGCACCGTTACAAGTCCTGCAAGGCCCAAAGTGAGTAGAGCGAGGGTCCCTGGCTCCGGAACGGCTGCAACTCCTACAGTGAAGCCATGCCAGAACTCTTCTGGATCGGCTTCCCAGCTCAGCGAATTGACGATCCCTTGAAACTGAATGGCACCATGGAATTCATTGCCGGTGAGGATGTCACCGCCTGATACCGTATACGTCCCGTTCCCCCAATATCCTTCACCTTCGCTGAGCACTGTGAAGGGCCTGTCGAAATCATAGCTTACTGGAAGACTATTCCGGCCCTGGCTGACTATAGCGAAAATCGGATTTACGACGGCGGAGGAGAAGGTGATTGTGTTTGTGATTCCAGAACGGCTCATAGCGATCATTTCAGATGCTGTCGGCGCATTGTCGACAAAGCTGCTGGCGGTATAGGGTGCCGGTGTGCCCTCCGTCCAATAATTCGTACCGGTGCCCAGCTGTGCAAAATTCACGTCACCCGAATATTCAACCGAGACACTTCCCATAGTGCCCGAAGCTGAGCCTGCTGCACCGTTCGTGGCGGATGTCCAGTCTGTCCAACTGATTAGAGCAGCGGATGCCGGTTGAGCGGAGATTGCTGCGGCAGCAATGCCTAAAAGTATTCGCTTCTTCATTTTTTGATACCTCAAATCACTAACGTTTTTGGAAACAGAACCCCATGCCACATCAAATGATGCAGAGATAACTTTCTGGAGCGAGTCGTTCGCCCTTTTGCAAATTTCAAGCCGGCCCGACTTATCAAGCTGAATTTATTGAAGGTTTCTTTTTACTGGCTATGCGCTGGAGTCAGATGTGTAAATATAACCGACGTAATTGAGAGGCTTTTGAGGTTGGCCTGCTCAGGGCCATTTTTATTTGTATGTCTGGGCGAACGACAGTCAGTCCTGAGCAATGTAGGTTCCGTTTTTACCATTTGGCTTCTCTAAGTGGCTCTCTTGTCGCGATTTTGCCCTGGCTGGAATGCGGGGAACAGTGCGGGACACGCTGCAAAGCGAGGGTATATCGGTCTCCGTTTGTTGTCTCCTCCCGCTCTGTAAAGATTGATGCTCTTTAGGGAAGTGTCGGGTTTCTTTACATAAGGCAGTCTTTCATTGGTGGTTTTGTTTTTAACATCATGAAATATAGACGATATTTTTTGTTGGTTGGAATTTTGCTTTCTAGTACGGCGAGTCAACCCCAAGAAGGAGTTTCATGATGATTCGTAAGATGACAGGACTTGGTGCTGCGATTGCGATCCTTACGTCTGGGTCCGCAGCTGCCAGCTTCATAGATTTTGAGGATGCAAATGCTCGGAGCCTCCTTGATAACGATGCGATAACTAATGAATACCAAGGTACCAATGGCGTGGTGTTTTCTGGAGGCTTCATCGAGGCATCAGGTGGAGACGACGCCAACCCACAGGGTTTCATAACCGACCAGGTTTCATCGCCGGATGTAGATCTTTCGAATGGAACTCCGGGCCTGGGCAATTGGTTCGTTCGCACCGAGGGAGAAATTGGCCAGCGAGGCAGCGGGTCAATCTTCCTTTCCATTTTCTATGATGGGATCGTTACCGGCGCTTCCGGTGAGATTTGGGATATTGATGGCAACACCGGCCAGGGAACCGAGAAGTGGAACGTGGTTGCGCTAAACAATGGTAGCGAGGTTCTGTCAGTAGCAAGCCCAGAAGGATTCAACAACGGAACTTTATCAAGGGACGGTTTGCCCTGGTTTTTCGAACTCAATGGTGCGGTCTTCGATCAGATCAATTTCGAATTTGCCGGTACTAAAGAGTTTGGTGTCGGCCTCGGCTTCGATAACTTCACGAGTTCAGTTCCAGAGCCGGGAACTTTGGGGCTTCTAGGTCTTGGCCTCCTTGGCCTCGGTGCTGCCCGCCGTAGGTTCTCGGTGTAAACAAAGGATAGGTCCCCTTAGAAACATTTGGCTCAGGGAAGAGCGCCTTTGGAATCTGACGGTCGCGAGTAGCAGTTGACCGTTAGATAGGCTTTGCCTGAGGTGGGTTTATCAATGCCTCTCACCTACGCCCAAAAAGTGGTGCAGGTTGTTTCAAGAATTCAGCTCTAAAATCCAGATTTTCCCGAATGTGTAGTGGTCAACTAATCCCGGACAGTATTTTAAGGTTTTCTCAGCCGCAACGGGCGAAATGCACTCTGTTGACACCTGACGGGTGCCATTCTGTCTAGCCATAAAAAAAGGTTCATCGCGCTTTACCGGGAAACGCTGCTTTTATCTTTAAGAAGAAGTAGCCGTTATCCCGGTAGCCATACGCCATCCTCTTGATCACCTTGATCTTGTTGTTCATGCCTTCCAGGACGCTGGTGTTCAGGCGGTAGGTCGCACTGGCAACGATCCCCTCTACGTAGCCTTTAAGGCGCCGAGCAAACTGCTGCACGGGCGCCAGCCCACTGCTCATGGCCAACTCCAACCATTCGTTCCAGCGCCGTCTGGCCTCGGCTTCAGACGGGGCATACCACAGTTCTTTGAGTTGGTCTTTCAGCAGGTAAACGGTCATCAAGGGCTGGTTGGCTTGCAGCAACTCTTCCAGCTTCACAGCCTGTTCGGCCTTGAGGTTGCCTCGGTTCCTCAACAGCAACCAGCGACTTCGTTTAACCACCTTGCGCGCCGGTCTGTCATGACGTAGCTGGTTCGCCTGATCAACCCTGACACGGTCGATCACTTCCCGACCGAACTTGGCCACGACATGGAACAGGTCGTAAACAACACGGGCCTGTACGCAGTGGTGCTGGACTTCCAGGTCCATAGCCGTGTTCATGTCCATGGCGACCGCTTCGACCTGGGCGCAAGCTTCCGGCCCCAGCCATTCAAAGAAGGGCCGTATAGCCTGTCGGCTATTACCTTCACCAACCCATAGAACCTGCTGAGTGTCGGCATTGATCACAACGGTGGCGTAACGGTGGCCCTTGAACAGGGCAAATTCGTCCATGATCAGGCGATGTATCTGGCTGCGGTCTGGTTCGGTAACCTCACGGGCAAGCCGATGTTGATCAATGGCTTTGACCGTATGCCAATGCAACCTGCGTAAACCGCCGAAGGTTGCCACCCATTCCACGTGAAGCCTGCCACCCGGACCGGAGCAAGGCTGCCACCCATCGGAGCGTAGCGACGCGGGGTTTCTCTTCTTACTCCGAAGCCGTAGTGTCCGTCAACTTTGCCTGCCGCTTTCGCATGGATTGGCCCCGCAGACTGATCTTGTAGGCGTTGTGAACGAGCCGGTCCAGAATGGCGTCTGCCAGAGTGGCGTCACCGATCACGCCATGCCATTCCTCGATGGGTAATTGGCTAGTGGCGATAGTGGAGCGCCGGCCATGTCGGTCTTCCAGCACCTCCAGCAAGTCCCTTCGGTTCTCCGCGCTCAGCTTCATCAGCCCCCAGTCATCCAGGATCAGCACGTCGACCTTGGCCAGACTTGTCAGGAGTTTTGAGTATTGGCCGTCGCCCTTGGCAATGGTCAGCTCCCGCATCAGTCGGGTCAGGCGCACGTACTGTGCGGTGTAGCCTTCCCGGCAGGCCTTGTGTGCCAGTGCACAGGCCAGCCAGGTTTTGCCAACCCCGGTGGGACCAGTGATGAGCACGTTCAGGTGTTCTTTGACCCACTGGCAGCCAGCCAGGGACTGTACAAGCCCCTTGTCTAGGCCGCGTGAGTTCCGGTAGTCAATGTCTTCGAGGATGGCCGTGTGTCGCAGCTTGGCACGGCGCAACCGGCTGCTCATGCGCCGGTTATCTCGCTCGGTCATTTCCCGGTCCACGAGCAGCCCGAGGCGCTCCTCGAAGCTCAGATCGGTGATGTCGGGAGTGGCCGACTGATCCGCCAGGGCGGCGGCCATGCCGGTCAGTTTGAGGGCGTGGAGCTTGTCCAGTGTGGGATGTTTCAGCATGTCAGAGGTCCTTCAGTGGTAGTAGGCGGGGCCACGGATGTTGTCGTGAGTGTCGGGTAAGGCCAGCTCCTGTTGCTCTTCCAGGGGCTGCTGATCCAGGCGATGCTTGAGGATGGATTCGATGCTCTTGTAGCGGCAGCTGCCCAGCATCAGGGCGCGCTGGCAGGCGGCCTCCAGCCGGGACTCGCCGTAGCTCTGACCCAACCGGAGAATGCCCAGGCAGGAGCGGTAAGCCTGCTGTGGGTGCTTGCGGGCACCCAGTGCGGTGCGGATAAGCTTCTCCGTCGCCGGTCCGGTCTTGGCTGCCCAGGCGATCAGCCGTTCCGGCGACCACTCACCAGCCTGGCGATGGGATTCGGGCATGTGCGCGGCGATGGTGGTGTGCCGTCCCTTCTGGTCGGAACGCCGGTGACTGGCGATCCGGTTGCCCCGGTAAAAGCACTCGATGGTGTTGTGGGTGATGCGAACCTCCACCTCTTTCTTGATCAGGGTGTAGGGCACCGAGTAGTAATGCCCGTCGATGGCCACGTGGTAGTCGATGTGAACACGGGCCTTCTTCCACTCCGCGTAGACGTACGGCTCCGTCGGCAACGGTTGCAGGACCGGCTTGTCCAACTGTTCGAAGTGGTCGCGCCGGCAGCCGGGTAACTTGCGGAAGGGGCGGGTGTTCAGCCGCTCCAGCAGCTCACGGATGGTGGCGTTGAGTTGCCCCAGTGAGAAGTGTTGGCGATGGCGCAACGCTGCCAGGATCCAGCGCTCGACGATCAACACACCCCCTTCCACCTTGGCCTTGTCGCGGGGCTTACGGGCGCGCGTGGGGACGATGGCGATCCCATAATGGGTAGCCATATCCTGGTAAGTTGGATTGAGGTCCGGCTCGTATCGGTGAGCCTTGGTAACGCCCGATTTTAAATTGTCGGGGACCACTAATTCCGGCACTCCGTTCAGGTACTGGAAGGCCCGGGTGTGAGAGCCGATCCAGTCCGGCAATGTCTGGTTCCAGGTGGCTTCGGCGTAGGTGTAATTGGATGCGCCCATCACCGCGACAAAGACTTGCGCGTCATGGATCTCTCCGGTGGTGCGGTCAATGACGGGCACGGTCTGGCCGGCATAGTCCACGAACAGCTTCTCACCGGCCCGGTGGTCCTGGCGCATCACCAGGTCCAGCTTGCCCCGCCAGGCCCGGTAGTGCTCGCAGAACCAGCTGTACTGATAACCGTCCGGGTTGGCTTGCCGATACTCCTGCCAGAGCAGGAACAGGGTGACATTCTTGCCCGTGAGTTCGTCGCGAATGTGTTGCCAGTCGGGTATACCTCTGGCCTGTGCCGGCAGGTCCGGTGGCGGCGGGAACAGCAACTGCTCCAGATGGGCCTCATCCAGATCCGCTGGCAACGGCCAGCTCAGACCGGCCTCAACCGTGCGGCGCAGGTATTCGCTCACGGTGGGACGGCTGACGCCACAGGCCGCCGCAATCTGGCGGTTGCTCAGCCCTCGCTCCCACTTGAGGCGAAGAACTTCTTTGATCTTACGCATGGATAACCTCTTCGCTGGCATCGGGCCCATCTCCGGATGAAAAGGGTCAGAGTACCGTTAAGTTATCCCGCGCCGGACGATTTTGATGGAGCTTCAGGCAGCCTGCCGGGGTGGCAGCTTTGCCGTGGAATCAGTGGCAGCTTTCGCGTGGAATGGGTGGCAGGCTTCGTCTGGAATCAGTGGCAACCTTGGTCTGGAATACGCAGCAACCCCAACAGTTGAGCCACATGCTGCACCGGCATCAAGCGGACCAGGGATTCGACCCAGTTGACCATGCCGGCTGTCAGGCGCTGTCGACCGGCCAGCCATCGAATCTCTTCCAACTTGGGGCCACAGGTCGCACAGCGAACACGCCGCACAGGAACCTCCAGCCAGACGCGGTACTGGAACAGGTCACGCTCCCTCACCCGGCGAATAGTCGTGTCATGGATGGCAAGGCAGTGCTGATGACAACCACTGCAACATGGTTGGTAATCATCCGCAGGATGCAGTCGGATCAGCAGGGACTGAGGAGCAATCTGGGCATAGGAGTCAATCGTGAATCCTTCCCAGAACAGGGCAAGAGGATTAGCATGCATAGTGACGGCGGTGAGTCGATTGGCTTTGTTGTTTTGGCGAACTCAAAACTAACCGGTTTTACCGCCGTCTCCTACTTTTTCACGGTTATCTGCGAAGAACCTAAAAAAAGCCCCTGAAATCAGGGGCTTTTCTGTGGTTGTTTGGTGGAGGCGGCGGGAATTGAACCCGCGTCCGCCAGTACTCTGCCTTGAGCTCTACATGTTTAGTGTCCTTCTATTCGTTTAACCTGATGCGACCCGAAGGTCAGGGTGCAAAAGGCGAGCTCTTTGAATCTTAGCCTTCAACCAGTGAGCTCTGGTTAAAGGAGCAGCCTGTTAGCTATGACGTCCTGAAATACCCGTTTACAGGCACCCGGGTCAGGACGACCAGCGGCTTACGCCGCCAGTGCGTAGTTGTCGTCGTTTGCGACTATTGCTTGCAGCTTTGGATTAACGAGATTGGCTGCCATCTCGACATGCACCCAAGGGTTCGCTACCGGCGTCGAAGCCATGTCGCCCCCTTGTATGATCAGTATATGGGGC
Organism: Marinobacter sp. AN1; assembly: GCF_026013985.1. Taxonomy (NCBI): domain Bacteria; kingdom Pseudomonadati; phylum Pseudomonadota; class Gammaproteobacteria; order Pseudomonadales; family Marinobacteraceae; genus Marinobacter; species Marinobacter sp. AN1. Next base: position 827,384 of record NZ_CP110342.1, read on the forward strand.
CGCTTCCGCGAACTTCAAGCACTTTCCGAAAATGCCTGTCGGTAGTTACCCGTAACCCTCTCGCCCGCGATCTACGTGTGCTCGCGCATGATGCGCTGCTTCTGGCGATTCCAGTCGCGCTCTTTCTCGGTGGCGCGCTTGTCGTAAAGCTTCTTGCCCTTTACCAGGGCAATCTCGCACTTCACCTTGTTCTTTTTCCAGTACAGGGCCAGCGGCACACAGGTGTGGCCGGCCTGGTCTACCTTGCCCATCAGTCGCGCGATTTCCTTGGCGTGCAGCAATAGCTTGCGGGTGCGCGTCGGGTCGGCAATCACGTGGGTGGAGGCGGTATTCAGTGGCGTAATCTGGGCGTTGAACAGAAACGCCTCGCCGTCACGGAAAAGCACGTAGGCCTCGGTAATCTGGCCCTTGCCTTCCCGCAGGGATTTGACCTCCCAGCCCAGCAGTTGCACACCGGCCTCAAGGCGCTCCTCGATGTGGTATTCGTGCCGGGCCTTCTTGTTAAGGGCTATGGTGCCCCCGGAGTTTGCCGGTTTCTTCTTGCTCATGAAGTCTTTCCGTTGGATATTCGGTGTCTGACTTTGACTTCCTCCCCTACCTGCGTCGGTGGGGGATTCCATGCGCCGCTAGGCGGCGCCGGGTGCTAGTCCCTCACAGTTTCACACAGGTTCCTGCTTCACCGAGTCCGGTAACCCAGACTCTCCACAGGCTAATACGCGATGCCCTCGCGCTTTGATGTTGATCGCACCGACCACATCGGCATTTTGCTCAAAACCACACTGAACGCACCGGAAGCAGGCCTGCGAGGTACGATTGTCCAGACTGACGTGCTGGCATTTCGGGCAGGTCTGGCTGGTGTGGTGTGCTGGCACCGCCAGCACTTCACCACCCCGAAACGCCTGCTTGTAGGTCAGTTGTCGCCGGAATTCGTACCAACCCTGATCCAGAATGCTTCGGTTCAGACCGGACTTGGCTTTAACGTTCACGCCCGGGTTTTCTTGATTGCCTTTGGCCGAGCGCGACATATTCCCTACCTTTAAATCCTCGATCACGATCATTGCGTGGTTTTTGCTGAGTCGATCGGAGGCTTTGTGCAGATAGTCGCGCCGGATGTTGGCGATGCGGGTGTGCAGTCGGTTGATCTTGGCTTTCTGTATTTGCCAGTTAGCCGAGAATTTAACCTTGCGGGCAAGGGCGCGTTGCGCCCGAGCCAGCTTGAGCTGATTGGCCTTGAATGCACCCACCGGCTCGATAAACGTGCCGTCGGATAAGGTCAGAAAACGGGCTACGCCCATATCCACGCCGATCATCGAGGTGGAGGTATGCGCCGGCTCAGCAATCTCCCGTTCGGTCTGGAAGCTGATAAACCAGTGTCCGCCCTCAAAGCCGACCGTGCAGTTTTTGATCGTGCCGACGATCTCACGGGATTTGCGAAACTTTATCCAGCCGAGGCTTGCCGGCAGTTTCACCCGCCGATTCTCGATCCGACAGTATTTCTGGAAGTTGACGAAGCGAACGCTGTCTCGCGATTGTCCCTTTTTCTTGAAGCGAGGACGCTGCGCGCCTTCGATCTTCTTATAGTACCGCTGCCAGGCCGCGTCCAAATCCTTCAACTTCTGTTGCAGGTTGTCGGTGTAGGCGTCTTTAAGCCATTCGGTTTCCGGGGCGCGCTTCCAGGCCGTGACCCATTTGGCCATCGTCTCGTATCGGGGCACGTACGCGCCCTTGGTATCCGCTGACTCATTGCATTTCTCCAGGGCCTGATTCCAGACATAGCGGGCATGACCGCACAACACCCGAAGGCGGGCGCTCTGCACATCACTGGCACCCAGTCGAAATTTAAAGCCTTGGTGAATAATCATATGGTTATCTTAACATAAGCTGTTCATCCGTTGCTCTTCACTTCTTTTATTAGGAAAATAGTGGGTAAGCCTTTATTTCCTTGCCGTTTTTGGCCAATGTTATCCCATTGGATTAACCGGTTGGGTGGTGATCGATATTGGATCAATAGACCCTCTATGAGCAGATTCCTGGGCTCTCGGCGCCCTGGCTTGTCTCAGACGTTGAGCTTGATAAAAACCGGAGTGAAGTCTTAGTCCAGATAGACATAGTCAAAGGCACGGCGCTTGTCTGCCCTCAATATGGCCGTGCCTGTCCGGGTTACGATTCCCGGGAACGTCGTTGGCGTCACCTCGATAACTATCAGTTCCGAACGCCGGTGGTTGTTCAGGTCCCTCGTGTACAGTGTCCGGAGCATGGCCGCCTGACGATCACTGTTCCTTGGGCTGATCAGAACAGTCGGTACACGTGCTGTTTGAAGCCTTCGTGATCAGTTGGCTCAGGGCAGTCTCGCTTGTTTTTACGTCAGCCTGAATAAGGCGCGCAGGCAATCGATCATTTCGATATCCATGGATATGAGGCCGGTGCATCAGAAAGCCGCGTTTGCCCATATCGAGAACGCCTTCGATCATTTCCATGTTGCACAGGTGCTGACCCGAACGCTTGATGCCACCCGCAAGCTGATATGGTGGAGTCGGGTCACTCGATGCACTAGGAGATCCACAAAAGCCGATATAACTGGTTACGCCATCGTAAGAGCCTTGAGGGGAAGAAGATTCAGCAAGTCCGGGCCTTGTTGGATGCTCTCAAAGACACCGGCCTGGTGTGGTACTTAAATGCGCGCGCGGCCTGACAGGAATGGATTCACATGACCCGGCTGACAGAAGTTCGAGGTTTAGCCTCAGGGGCCATTCAGATCTAAACCAAGCTGTTTGGCATTCTCAACGCCATGCGATTTCGGGCTTCCGGTGGACTAGCGGAGGCAATCAACGGTCAGGTTCGAGCTTTAAAGGTGCGGTCCTGGGGATTCCGGCGCAAGGAAAGATTTAAACGGGCAATCCTGTTCCATTATGGCGGGCTGCCTATGGCTCCTGACCCGCACGGATAAGTGAAGAGCCTCATCCGTACACTGTTGGTTGGGGCTATGTTGAGAAAGAAGCCAGTAAAGCTCACTCTCTACACCGCATTCACCCTAGACCTTTTTCAGTGTGGGTGACCTGTGGAGACTTTGATTGGGTCGATCCAGCTGCAGACAAGTGGCGAATTGTAACCCAGTTGGCGATATGGGGTCATCAGGCGGACCCCGGACGTATGAATTCAGCTACAATCCCCTGTGCCTTCTCCGGCGACGTGACCCTCTTTGGCCGGAGGAGATGACTGAAGTCGTAGTAGTCAAAAAGGATCCCAATGCCGACACCACCAAAAACAACCCTGGGACTCTGGTCCGGACGCAGCACCTTCTTCTGGGCGGCTGCGGCCGCGACTATCGGGCTGGGTAACCTCTGGCACTTTCCGTGGCTGGCGAGTCAGTTTGGCGGTGGTTACTTTGTCCTGCTTTACCTGTTGTTCCTGTTGGTTATCACCCTGCCTTTGCTGCTGGCTGAAGCCGCGCTGGGGCGCCGCCACCGGCATAACCTGGTGCTGGCCATGCGCAGTGAAACCCGCGATCGCTACCAGTCCCCCCGCTGGCGCTGGCTGGGCCGAGTGAGTGTGCTGTCCGGTTTCCTAGTGTTGTCGATCACCCTTGTGATTGGTTCTATCTGCCTTGCCTATGTCTTCTATGGTGCCTTTGGCCGATTCGGCGATGCCACGCCCCTGTCGATGACGGGAATGCTGGCGGAGCTGGTGGAGAGCCCCTATGACTATCGCGGATTTATGGCGTGGCATGCGTTCTTTATTTTGCTGGTGGGTGCGGTGGCTTTCCGGCAGGAGCTGGTAGAGCGGGCATTCCGGTTGGTGATGCCGGTATTCCTCGCCCTGCTCCTCGGCCTGGTCTGGTGGAGCTGGGAGCAAGGTGTCGGGCCAGGTGCGCTGGAATCTGTAGCCGGGCTCCGGTGGCAGGACGTCAACTGGGGGACAGTCTGGTTTGCATTGTCCCATGCGTTTTACACCCTGGGTATCGGGCTTGGTATATGGGCCGTTCTGGGCGCCCTGATGGCCCCGGGGTCTCCGTTCAAGCGTGCCGTATTCGGTGTTGCCCTGCTGGACACCCTGGTGGGTGTGCTGGCCGGGGTGGTGATTTACGGAATTGCCGAATCGTTTGACGGTTACGGTGATGTGCGGGGGTTTGGGTTGGTGTTCGTCGCCCTCCCGGTGGGTCTTGGTGGCCTGGAGTATCATCAATTACTGGCGACGGCGGTGTTTACGCTCATTGTGCTGGTGGCGTGGAGTTCAGCGCTGGTGCTGGCGGAATCCGTTGTCAGCTGGTTGCGGGAATGGGTGATTGCTCCGCGCCCCGTTTCGGTATTGCTGGTACTGGTGTGCGCCTGGCTGATGGGGTTGGTGACGCTGTATTCGTTCAATATCTGGGCGGATGTCCAGGTGGCAGGGCTGACACCTTTCCGCTGGATCGAGCTGCTGACCAGTGGCCTGCTGATACCCGCCGTAGCGGCCGCCCTGGCGGTGTTCCTGGGGTGGTTGGCGCCGGTTGGCTACCTGAATACCCTGCTTGGCAACACGCAGGAGTGGCTGGTCAGGGTATGGCGCTTTGCGCTGCGTTACCTGTTGCCGGTAACCGTCATTGTGGTGGGCGCAGGTTACTCGATGATGTCCCTGAAATTGCTGTGCGACAATGGCGAGCTCATTTGGTGTACACCTTCAGCACATGAACTGTCTGGTGAGCCGCCGGCTGGCGATGGGGAAAGACGCAGAGGGCCGGGGAAGGCGGCAGAATTCTGAGTTTTCTCCCTGGCATCAGGATGTGCCACGACTGCCGCAACAGGCACGAAATCAGATATCATGGGCGCAGTATTTACAGAAAGAAGTCATCGCAAGGTTCCGAGGTTTCATGGCCCATCAGATCGATAAAAGTGCGCTGGTAATGCATTCCGCCGAGCGTATGTTTGCCCTGGTTGACGATATTGCCCGCTATCCGGACTTCCTGCCCTGGTGCGCCGGTGCCGAGGTGCACGAACGGACCGGCGCCCAGGTCGTGGCATCCCTAGAAGTTGCCAAGGGGGGCATGCGGCACCGTCTGACGACCCGGAACGAGTTACTGTCTCCGCAACGTATCGATATGAAGCTGGTTGATGGGCCGTTCCGGGACCTCGAGGGTCGATGGCATTTCAATCCGCTTGATGAAAACGCCTGCAAGGTCACCCTGCAATTGAGTTTCGAGTTCTCTGGTACGCTCTCAAGAATGACCTTTGGGCCAGTGTTCAGCCAGGCCGCCAATACCATGGTTGAGGCGTTTTGCCGTCGGGCCAACGAAATCTACACGGATGCACTGGTGAGTCGCTGATGCGGGTAGAAGTGGCATACGCAATACCGGAGCGCCAGGAAATTGTCCCGGTTGAAGTAGAAGAGGGCGCCACCATGCTGGAGGCCGTTCGTCGCTCCGGTATCGCCGAATTGTTCCCGGGGCTGGATCCGGAGCAGGCGGATATGGGGATATTCGGGAAGGTGGTCAAGTCACCGCAAACCCATGTGCTTCGGGCGGGAGACCGGGTAGAGCTGTACCGGCCGTTGAAGATTGATCCAAAGCAGGCCCGTATGAACCGGGCCCGCAAGAAAAAGGATGAAGGTTAGCGTCGGGTCATCAGTACGCCGGGAGTTCGTCCAGCAGGTCTTTTTCCTTGTGGGTGAAAGTGTCACCATCGTAGTGCACAACGATCCTTTGCTCGCGAATCTCGCCGCCGGCCTCCTGGAAAGTGTAGATGTAATATTCCACCGAGGTGTCCGCCGGGTTCAGCATCATGGGCGTGCCGAGTACCGAGTGGACCTGGGAACGGCTCATGCCCTCTTCGAGCTGGCTTATTTCTTCCTCGGTGATGATATTGCCCTGCTGCACGTTGATCTTGTAGACGCCGGGAAACACGCAGCCGGCAAGCAGGGACAGCAGGAGTACAGGGGCAAGTCTGGTAAGCAGGTGCATCAGGGACAGATGTCCTTATTGGCTGTAAATGAAACGGTTTATGAGTCGCAATATGGCGCTATAATACCGGAAGCACTGAACACACCAAAGAGCGAACAGCATTATGTCATCTGAAAACGCCGAACTGCGCAAAGTGGGTCTGAAAGTCACGCTGCCCCGGGTGAAGATCTTCAATATCCTGGAAAATGCGGAAGAACACCACCTCAGCGCTGAAGACGTGTACAAGAAGCTGCTGGAGCAGGGTGATGATGTGGGGTTGGCCACCGTCTACCGGGTGCTGACCCAATTTGAAGCGGCCGGGCTGGTACTTCGCCACAATTTTGAGGGTGGCCATGCGGTATTCGAGATGGCGGGCGATGACCACCATGACCATATGGTGTGTACCCAGACTGGTGATGTGATCGAGTTCGTCGATGAAGTCATCGAGGAGCGTCAGCAGAAGATCGCAGCAGAGCACGGCTACGAAATCGTGGACCACAGCCTGATTCTTTACGTGAAGCCGCTGCAGAAATCCTGACCGCTTACCCTCACTGCTTTTCCAGGCATGCGGCCGTCTGTTGGCGGTCTCGTGTGCCTGTGTTACCTGCCAATACCAATTCGCTTTAAAAAACGGTCTAAAAAAAGAGCGCCGGGGCGGCGCTCGAAAAGCTCTCAGGTGAGAAGGGAGTCTGTGAGAGCCGAAGGAACATGCTTCGACCGCCCCGCAGGCGTTACTGCAGGGCGCGTAACCCGCTTAAGGGTTCAGTGATGGGTCGCCTGGCCCTTGGTGTACATTTCCCGGGCGTGTGCCAACGTTTGCTCGGTCATGTCCACCCCGCCCAGCATCCGGGCCACTTCGCTGATTCGTCCCTGATCGTTAAGGGTTTCGATTTTCGAGAAGGTGGCGTCTGCTTCTGTAAACTTGCTGACAAACAGGTGCTGGTGACTCTGGGCCGCCACCTGGGGCAGGTGGGTGACGCAGATGATCTGACCGCTTTCGCCCAGGGATCGCAGCAGGCGACCAACCACTTCCGCAGTACCCCCGCCAATGCCCACATCCACCTCGTCGAACACCAAAGTGGGGGTCGTTGACGTCTGGGCCACGACCACCTGGATAGCCAGGCTGATCCTCGACAGTTCACCGCCAGAGGCCACCTTGGCGAGCGGTCGTGCCGGCTGGCCGGGGTTGGCGCTGATCAGGAACTCGATCTCCTCGTTGCCGGTAGCGCTCGGTTCGTTATCGCTGGTGTCCAGCTGGGTAATGAACTGCATGGTGGGCATGCCCAGTTCGGTCAGCTCAGCGGCGACTCGCTGGTCGAGGGTAACCGCACCTTCGCGGCGGGTGTCGGAAAGCTTGTCCGCAACGGCCTGGTAGGCCTTGCGGTAGTTCTCCACATCGGCTTCCAGCTGTTCCAGGCTGCCCTCGCTGTCATCCAGTTCGGCAAGTTCGTCGCCCAGGCGCTGGTGCAGCTCGGGAAGCTCTTCGGGCTGAATGCGGTGTTTACGGGCCAGTTGATAGATGGCGCTGAGTCGTTCTTCCACTTCCTGCAGGCGCTGTGGATCCGCATCATAGTCTTCCACGAAGTGCGCCAGGTTGCTGCCGGCTTCCGTTAACTGGATCTGTGCCTCGTTCAGCATCTGCAAGGTATCCGCCAGGGCCGGGACTTCCACTGGCAGCTGTTCCAGCTGGGACAGGGCCTGACGCACCAGGTCTGCGGCGCTGGTTTCGTCCTCGGAGCAGAGCATCGACGCCTGGTGGCTGGCCTGGCGCACTGTCTCCGCGTGGCTGAGCTGTTCCTGTTCCTGTTCGAGGCGGGCTTGCTCTCCGTCCTCCAGTGCCAGGCGGTCCAGTTCTTCCACCTGGTAACGCAGCAACTGCAGGCGGGCTTCGGCTTCATCGGCATTCTGCTGGCGGCTCAACAGCCGGTCTCGGGCCTGGTGCCATTGTTTCCAGGCCAGGCGAGTCTTGATGGCCAGGTCTTCCGCGCCGGAGAATTCATCCAGCAGCCGGCGATGGGTGTCCTTTTTCAGCAACGACTGGTGCTGGTGCTGGCTGTGGATGTCCATCAGGGTGGCCCCCAGCTCCTTGAGCTGGTTCAGGGGGCAGGGCTGGCCGTTGATATAGGCCCGTGAGCGGCCGTCACGGCCGATGACCCGTCTGAGGATGCAATCGTTGCCGTCGTCCAGGTCCTGCTCTTCCAACCATTCCCGGGCTTCAGCGATACGGCTGATATCAAAGGTGGCGGTAATGTCGGCACGCTTGGCGCCATGGCGCACAGCGCTGGCATCACCACGGCCTCCCATGGCCAGCCCGAGTGCATCCAGCACGATGGACTTGCCAGCACCGGTCTCACCGGTCAGGGCGGTCATACCCTTCTGGAATTGAAGTTCCACCCGTTCCGCGATGGCGTAATTGGAAACCGTGAGTTGAGTCAGCATGCGGTGTCTCCCTGAGTCACGAATACTGTTGGCGTATACAGTATCTGTGAATATATACAGGTAAAAAGCTGTATGCAAACGGGTCTTCACTTCTTTTAGTGGGCAACCCTTTATTTCCCTGACGTTTTTGGTCACTGTTATCCCATTCGACTAACCCGATGGATGGTGACCAACATTGGATCAATGCACCCTCTACGAGCAGATTCTTGGGCTCTCGGCGCCTTGGTTCGTCTCAGATGTTGAGCTTGATAAAAACCAGAGTGAAGTCGTAGTCCAGGTCGACATAGACAAAGGCACAGCGCTTGTCTGCCCCCGATGTGGCCGTGCCTGCCCGGGTTACGACTCCCGGGAACGTCGTTGGCGCCACCTCGACACCTGTCAGTTTCGAACGCAGGTGGTTGCCCAGGTCCCCCGTGTGCAATGTCCGGAACATGGCTGTCTCACGGTCAGTGTCCCTTGGGCTGAGCAGAACAGCCGGTATACGCTGCTATTCGAAGCCTTCGTCATTAGCTGGCTCAGAGCAGCCTCTATCTCTGCGGTCAGCAAGCAGCTGCGCCTGAGCTGGACTGCCATCGACAACATCATGGAGCGGGCTGTGCGCCGGGGCCTTGCCAATGCGCCTGACCGAGATACGACCCAGCTGGCTGTCGATGAGACCGCATTTCGCAAAGGGCACGATTACGTAACGATCGTCTCCAACGGCCATGGGCAAGTTCTGTCCGTGGAAGACGGCAGGTCTGCACACAGCCTTGGCCGCTTTTACGCCAGCCTGGATGAGCCTCATAAGCAAGAGATCATCTCAATCTCCATGGATATGAGTCCGGCTTATCAGAAAGCGACGTTCGACCATATCGAGAAGGCCCATCGGAAGATCGCGTTCGATCATTTCCATGTCGCGCAGATGCTGACCCGAACGCTTGATGCCACTCGCAAGGCTGATATGAAACGAGCGGATAGCTCTATGCGGCAGGAGATTCATCGAAGTCGATACACTTGGCTACGACACCGTAAGGGCCTCGAAGGGCAGCAGATTCAGCAGATCAGGCAGTTGTCGGATGTACTCAAAGACACCGGTCTGGTGTGGTACCTCAAGGAGAAGGCGCGAGATATCTGGCGCGGCTACCGGGTTAAAGGCGCTCGTGCGGCGTGGCAAGAATGGATTCAAATGGCCCGGGTCACTGAGATTCGAGCTCTGATCTCCACGGCCAATCAACTCGAAATCAAGCTGTTTGGCATCCTCAACGCCATGCGTTTCCGGGCCTCCAATGGACTAGCGGAGGCAATCAACGGTCAGGTTCGAGCTTTAAAGGTCCGGTCCCGGGGATTCCGGAGCAAGGCGAGATTCAAACGGGCAATCTTGTTCCATTATGGCGGGCTGCCTATGGCGCCCAACCCACACGGATAAGTGAAGAGCCATGCAAACCCAGTGGTGCAATTTCTGTGAAACAGCAATGGTTGAAAGCGTTGGTTTGGGCCCCATATCCGTTGGCAAGTTTTCACCATCATTGGTTATTGGCGCGGCCAGCCGCGCACTCAGACACAAGCGGGAGTAGCAGATGAGCGCTGACGAGAATCGCAACGAGAATGTCGATGAAGAGCTGAAGGCGGAAGAGCGCGCCGGCGAGCCGGTTTCCGAGCAGCAGGAAGGGGAAACCCGGATCCGGAGAATGACGTGGATTCCATGGAAGCTCGCATGCAGGAGCTTCAGGACCAGATGCTCAGAACCCAGGCGGAGATGCAGAATGTCCGTCGTCGTGCGGAAATCGACGTCGAGAAAGCCCACAAGTTTGCGCTGGAGAAGTTCGTCAAGGAGCTGCTGCCGGTGGCTGACAGCCTCGAAAAGGCCGTGGAGAGTACTGAAAACCAGCAGAGCACTGATGAGCTGGTGGTGTCCATCCGCGAAGGGGTTGAAATGACCCTGGACCTGTTTATGAAGAGCCTGGGCAAGTTCAACGTCAAGCAGCTCAATCCGGTGGGCGAGCCATTTGACCCGCAGGTTCACGAAGCCATGTCCATGGTGCCGGCGCCGGATGCCGAGCCCAACTCGGTAGTGGCAGTGGTGCAGAAGGGTTACACCCTGAATGAGCGCCTGGTTCGCCCGGCCATGGTGGTGGTTGCCAAGGCCGAAGATGCGCCAAAAATCGACGAGCAGGCTTGAAAAGTCGTCGTCGGAGCCAATATAGGCAGGTAACGGTCAACACGCCGGCAGTCGGGCCGGCAATGAATCAGAACAACCCGGATCTCAAGGCATTCGGACTGAACAGCTAACTGGAGTGATTTCATGAGCAAGATTATCGGTATCGACCTGGGTACGACCAACTCCTGTGTTGCCATCATGGATGGTGACAAGGTCAAGGTGATCGAGAACGCCGAAGGCGATCGCACCACGCCGTCCATTATCGCGTACACCGACGATGGCGAAACCCTGGTCGGTCAGTCCGCGAAGCGTCAGGCGGTCACCAACCCCCACAACACCCTATACGCCATCAAGCGCCTGATTGGCCGTCGTTTCGAAGACGACGTGGTCCAGAAGGACATCAAGATGGTGCCCTACAAGATTGCCAAGGCTGACAATGGTGATGCCTGGGTAGAGGTGAAGGGCGAGAAGATGGCACCGCCGCAGGTTTCCGCGGAAGTGCTCAAGAAGATGAAGAAGACTGCCGAGGACTATCTGGGCGAGAAGGTGACCGAGGCGGTAATCACCGTACCGGCCTACTTCAACGACAGCCAGCGCCAGGCCACCAAGGACGCGGGCAAGATCGCGGGCCTGGAAGTGAAGCGGATTATCAACGAGCCGACCGCTGCCGCCCTGGCCTACGGTATGGACAAGCAGAGCGGTGACCGCACCGTGGCTGTCTATGACCTGGGTGGCGGTACCTTTGACCTGTCCATCATCGAGATTGCCGATGTGGACGGTGAGCATCAGTTCGAAGTGCTGGCAACCAATGGTGACACCTTCCTGGGTGGTGAAGACTTTGACCTGAAGGTTATTGAATACCTGGCAGACCAGTTCAAGAAGGACAGCGGCATTGACCTGCGCGGCGACTCCCTGGCCATGCAGCGCCTGAAGGAAGCGGCGGAGAAAGCCAAGATCGAGCTGTCCAGCAGCCAGCAGACCGACGTCAACCTGCCGTACATCACGGCTGACCAGAGCGGTCCCAAGCATATGAACGTCAAGCTGACCCGGGCCAAGCTCGAGTCGCTCGTAGAAGAACTGGTCGAACGCAGCCTTGAGCCCTGTAAGGTGGCCCTGAAGGATGCTGGCCTGTCTGCTAACGAAGTGGACGAGGTTATCCTGGTGGGCGGGCAGACCCGTATGCCGCTGGTTCAGGAGAAGGTGAAGAGCTTCTTTGGTAAGGAAGCCCGCAAGGATGTTAACCCGGACGAGGCAGTTGCTGTCGGTGCAGCTATCCAGGGTGCGGTACTTTCCGGTGATGTGAAAGACGTCCTGCTGCTGGATGTGACTCCGCTGACCCTGGGTATCGAAACCATGGGTGGTGTGGCCACGCCGCTGATCGACAAGAACACCACGATTCCGACCAAGAAGTCGCAGACATTCTCCACAGCGGAGGATAACCAGACTGCGGTAACCATCCACGTGGTTCAGGGTGAGCGCAAGCAGGCTTCCCAGAACAAGTCACTGGGCCGCTTCGACCTGGCGGATATCCCGCCGGCGCCGCGCGGTGTGCCGCAGGTTGAGGTGACCTTTGATATCGATGCGAACGGTATCCTCAACGTGTCCGCCAAGGACAAGGCCACCGGCAAGGAGCAATCCATCGTGATCAAGGCCTCTTCCGGTCTGAACGATGAAGAGATCGAGAAAATGGTGAACGACGCCGAGGCCAACGCCGAGGAGGATCGCAAGTTCGAGGAGCTGGTCCAGGCCCGTAACCAGGGTGACGCCATGGTCCACACCGTGCGCAAGACTCTGAACGACGCCGGCGACAAGGTCACCGACAGCGAGAAGGAAAACATTGAAGCTGCCATCAAGGAGCTTGAGGAAGCGCTGGAAGGCTCCAACAAGGACGACATCGAGGCCAAGACCCAGAAGCTGACCGAGGTTTCCGGTGAGCTGGCCCAGAAGATGTACGCCGAGCAGGGCGAACAGGCCCAGCAGGCTGGCGGCGAAGAGCAGGCCAGCAGCGCCGACGACGCGGTGGATGCAGAGTTCGAAGAAGTCAAAGACGACGACAAGCGATAAGCAACACCGCGATAGCAGGAATAGCGCGGGGGTGAAGACCCCCGCGTTTTCTGCGTTTGAGAGCATCGGGTCCTGGTCCAGCAGGGCCTGTATTCCAGTGAGTACAGACAGGTTTTCAACAGGGTTTTTCCAGCATGGCCAAACGTGACTACTACGACGTCCTCGGCGTCACCCGGGAAACGGATGAGAAGGAGATCAAGCGGGCCTATCGCAAGCTCGCGATGAAGTACCATCCGGACCGCAACCCGGACGATGCCGACGCCGAAGCCAAGTTCAAGGAGGCCACGGAAGCCTACGACGTCCTTATGGATGCCAACAAGCGTGCTGCCTACGACCAGTTTGGCCACGCCGGTGTGGATGGCCAGGCCGGCGGCGGTTTCGGAGGTGGCGGTGCCAGCTTCTCCGACATCTTTGGCGACGTGTTTGGCGACATCTTTGGCGGTGGCGGCCGCGGCCGCTCCAACCGTGGTGCCGACCTGCGCTACACCCTCGAACTCGACCTGGAAGAAGCCGTACATGGCACCACTGTAAAAATCCGTGTGCCGGGCCATGTGGAATGCGACGTGTGTGATGGCAGCGGCGCTGAGAAAGGCTCCCACCCGGAAACCTGTGGTACCTGTAAGGGCATGGGCCAGGTTCGTATGCAGCAGGGCTTCTTTACCGTGCAGCAGGCCTGTCCCACCTGCCGTGGCAGCGGGCAGATCATCAAGAACCCGTGCAAGAAGTGCCACGGTGCCGGCCGGCTGCAGGAAGAGAAAACCCTTTCGGTCAAGGTGCCGCCCGGCGTGGATACCGGTGACCGGATTCGCCTCTCTGGCGAAGGTGAGATGGGCGTCGAGGGCGGTCCGTCCGGTGACCTGTACGTGCAGATTTCTGTACGCGAACACTCCATTTTTACCCGTGACGGCCGCAACCTCTACTGTGAAGTACCCATCAGCATTGTCGATGCGGCCCTCGGCGGCGAACTCGAAGTACCCACCCTGGATGGCCGCGTTAAGCTGAAGATTCCGCCGGAGACCCAGACCGGCAAGCTGTTCCGCCTGCGCAACAAGGGCGTGTCCCCGGTTCGCGGCGGCCCCGCCGGCGATCTGCTGTGTCGGGTGATCGTGGAGACTCCGGTCAACCTGACGAAGAAGCAGAAAGACCTGATGGAGCAGTTCCAGGAGACCCTGGACGGTAACAATGGTAACAACCATGGCCCCCGCAAGACCTCCTGGTTTGAGGGCGTGAAAAACTTCTTCGATGAAATGAAATTCTGAGGTCTGCCATGACACGGATAGCAGTAACCGGCGCCGCCGGACGTATGGGCAAGGTGCTGATCGAGGCCATCGATGAGGCGGACGACCTCACTCTGGGCGCTGCCATTGTCCACCCGGACAGCTCCCTGATCGGAGCCGATGCGGGCGAAATGGCTGGTATCGGCAAGAATGGCGTGGCCCTTGCCGGCAACGTGGCTGATGTGAAGGACGCCTTTGATATCCTGGTTGATTTCACCTTCCCGGATCTGACCCTGGAGAACCTGGAGTTCTGCAGCCAGAACCGCAAGGCGGTTATCATCGGTACCACCGGCATGACCGAGGCAGAGAAAGAGCAGGTGAAGGTGGTTGCCGAGAAAACCCCGGTGGTCTTCGCCCCGAATATGAGCGTTGGTATCAACGTGATGCTCGACCTGCTGCACAAGGCGGCCACGGTGCTGGGTGACGACTACGATGTGGAAATCATCGAAACCCACCACCGCCACAAGAAGGATGCGCCTTCCGGCACAGCGCTGCGCCTGGGTGAGGTAGTGGCCGATGCCCTTGGGCGTGATCTCAGGGAGTGCGCGGTCTACGGCCGCGAGGGCTTTACCGGAGAGCGTTCACAAAAGGAAATCGGCTTCGAGACCATCCGCGCCGGTGATGTGGTGGGCGATCACACCGTGCTGTTCGCAACAATGGGAGAGCGCATCGAGCTCACCCACAAGGCCAGCAGCCGCATGACCTTCGCCAAGGGCGCCGTCCGCGCCGCCCGCTGGCTGCAGGGCAAGCCGGCCGGTTTGTACGATATGCAGGATGTTCTGGGTCTTAAAGACTGATTTTTTGCCACGGAATCCACTGCCCTTCGACAAGCTCAGGGCGAGCGGGGATAGAATGGTAGGGTACCTGTCGAAGAACCGGGTTCCACGATTCTGGCTGGATTCTGTATGACTGGTCAGACTACGAGTTTCTCCGTTCGCTCTGCAATTGTGGAAGTGTCAGGCCAGGCCCCTTCGCCCTGAGCTTGTCGAAGTGTCAGGCCAGGCCCGTTCGCCCTGAGCTTGTCGAAGGGCGTTGGACGGTGTGTTATGTAGACGTCTTTAACATGGACACAGATCGCCGAATTTCCTACAATAAGGCGATTTAACTGCACCAAGCGTAGCCAATGACAAAGCCCGCCCGGGGTCCGGACCAGTCCTGACGGCGGAATAAAAAAGCGGGACGGGGCAACACCCCCTCTCGCTTTTTTGCGACCTGAATTTGCGCTTGCGTTCCCGTTCGCCCACACGAACCCGATTGAGGATACAAGCCTTGAGTACACCTGCCATCCTTGCACTCGCAGACGGAAGCCTGTTCCACGGTGTCGCCATTGGCGCCGAGGGAGAAACCAGCGGTGAGGTGGTCTTCAATACCGCCATGACCGGCTACCAGGAAATCCTGACGGATCCGTCCTACGCCCGACAGATTGTCACTCTGACCTATCCTCACATTGGCAATACCGGTATTAACGAAGAAGACGTGGAATCCGATCACATCCAGGCGGCCGGCCTGATCATCCGCGACCTGCCGCTGATGGCCAGCAACTGGCGCAGCCAGAAGACGCTCTCCGAGTACCTGAGCGAAAACGGCAAGATCGGCATTGCCGGTATCGACACCCGTCGCCTGACCCGTATCCTGCGCGACAAGGGCTCCCAGAATGGCGCCATCGTTGCGGGTGCCAGCGCCACTGATGACCGTGCACTGGAGCTGGCCAAGGCCTTTCCCGGCCTCAAGGGCATGGACCTGGCGAAGGAAGTCTGTCGCAAGGATACCTGGACCTGGGACGAGACCGAGTGGGTCCTGGGCGAGGGCTATGGCAAGCGCAGCGAAAGTCGCTTCAAGGTGGTGGCCTGGGATTACGGCGTCAAGAAGAACATCCTGCGCATGCTGGCCAGCCGCGGCTGTGACCTGACCATCGTGCCGGCAGAAACCCCGGCCTCAGATGTACTGGCGATGAATCCGGACGGTATCTTCCTGTCCAACGGCCCCGGTGACCCCGAGCCTTGCGACTATGCCATCACCGCTATCAGCGAAGTGCTGGAAACGGACATTCCGGTATTCGGTATCTGCCTGGGCCACCAGTTGCTGGCCCTGGCCAGTGGCGCAAAGACCGTCAAGATGGGCCACGGCCACCACGGCGCCAACCACCCGGTGCAGAACCTGAAAGATGGCACGGTGATGATCACCAGCCAGAACCACGGCTTTGCCGTGGACGAAACAACGCTGCCGGACAACGTGGAGGCGACCCACAAGTCCCTGTTCGACGGCACGCTGCAGGGTATCCGACGCACCGACAAGCCGGCGTTCAGCTTCCAGGGCCACCCGGAAGCCAGCCCGGGCCCCCATGACGTGGCCCCGCTGTTTGACGAATTTATCCGGCTGATGGAAGCGCGTACCGCGTAAGCGGCGATACCCGACACAGCGTTGCCGAAAGGCCCGACTATTACGAATTTTTGCTGACAGGTTGACTGAGAAATGCCAAAGCGGACCGACATCAAGAGCATCCTGATCCTGGGCGCTGGCCCCATTGTGATTGGCCAGGCGTGTGAGTTTGACTATTCCGGAGCCCAGGCCTGCAAGGCCCTGCGTGAAGAGGGCTACCGGGTTATCCTGGTGAACTCCAACCCGGCCACCATCATGACCGACCCGGCCATGGCGGATGCCACCTACATCGAACCGATCACCTGGAAAACCGTCGAGAAGATCATCGAGAAGGAGCAGCCGGACGCACTGCTGCCCACCATGGGCGGCCAGACCGCGCTGAACTGTGCCCTTGACCTGGAAAAACACGGTATCCTCGAGAAGCACGGTGTCGAAATGATCGGCGCCAACGCCGACACCATCGACAAGGCCGAGGACCGGGACCGCTTTGACAAGGCCATGAAAAAGATTGGCCTGGAGTGCCCCAAGGCGACCATTGCCCACTCCATGGAAGAAGCCTGGAAAGTCGCTGACGAAATCGGCTTCCCGTGCATTATCCGCCCGTCCTTCACCATGGGTGGCTCCGGCGGCGGTATTGCCTATAACCGGGACGAGTTCGAGGAAATCTGCACCCGGGGGCTGGACCTGTCCCCCACCAACGAGTTGCTGATTGACGAGTCCCTGATCGGCTGGAAGGAATACGAGATGGAGGTCGTTCGGGACAAGAACGACAACTGCATCATCGTCTGCGCCATCGAGAACTTCGACGCCATGGGTGTACACACCGGTGACTCCATCACCGTGGCGCCAGCCCAGACCCTCACCGACAAGGAATACCAGATCATGCGGAACGCCTCGCTGGCGGTGCTGCGTGAAATCGGTGTGGAAACCGGCGGTTCCAACGTGCAGTTCGGAGTTAACCCGGATAACGGCCGCATGGTGGTGATCGAGATGAACCCCCGGGTGTCCCGTTCCTCGGCGCTGGCCTCCAAGGCCACCGGCTTCCCCATTGCCAAGGTGGCGGCCAAGCTGGCCGTGGGCTACACCCTGGACGAACTGCAGAATGACATCACCGGCGGTGTTACCCCGGCGTCCTTCGAGCCCAGTATCGACTATGTGGTCACCAAGATCCCCCGGTTTACCTTCGAGAAGTTTCCCCAGGCAGATGCCCGCCTGACCACCCAGATGAAATCCGTCGGTGAGGTGATGGCCATCGGTCGTACCTTCCAGGAGTCCGTCCAGAAAGCCATGCGCGGCCTGGAAGTGGGCTCTGAAGGCTTTGAGGAACAGGTCGACCTGGACACCACCGAAGGCCGCGAGACCCTGATCAAGGAGCTGAACGTGCCCGGCGCCGATCGTCTGTGGTTTATCGGCGAGGCTTTCCGTGCCGGCATGACCGTGGACGAGGTGTTCCGCCACACCAAGGTGGATCCCTGGTACCTGATCCAGATCGAAGACCTGATCCGCGAGGAAGCCGCGCTGAAAACCGCCGGCAAGTCCGACATTGACCGCGACACCCTGTTCCGCCTCAAGCGCAAGGGCTTCTCCGATGGCCGCCTGGCCAAGCTGCTGGGCATCTCCGAGGTGTCCCTGCGCAAGCTGCGCCATGACCTCGGCGTGCGCCCGGTGTACAAGCGGGTAGACACCTGCGCGGCCGAGTTCGCTTCCGACACAGCGTACATGTACTCAACCTATGAGGAAGAGTGCGAGGCAGAACCGTCCGACCGGGAGAAAATCGTTGTCATCGGTGGCGGTCCCAACCGGATCGGCCAGGGCATCGAGTTTGATTATTGCTGTGTGCACGCTGCCCTTGCCATGCGTGAGGACGGCTATGAAACCATCATGATCAACTGCAACCCGGAGACCGTCTCCACCGACTATGACACCAGTGACCGGCTTTACTTCGAGCCCATCACCCTGGAAGACGTGCTGGAGATCGTCTACAAGGAAAAGCCCAAGGGTGTGATTGTTCAGTACGGCGGCCAGACCCCGCTGAAACTGTCCCGCGGCCTGGAAGCCGCCGGAGTACCCATTATCGGTACCAGCCCGGACGCCATTGACCGTGCTGAAGACCGTGAGCGGTTCCAGCAGATGATCACCCGCCTGGGCCTGAAGCAGCCAGAGAACGCCACCGTGCGCAGTCACGAGGAAGGCATCCTGGCCGCACGGGACATCGGCTACCCGCTGGTGGTACGTCCGTCTTACGTACTGGGCGGCCGGGCGATGGAAATCGTCTATAACGAAGAAGAGCTGGTGCGCTACATGCGCGATGCGGTGCTGGTCTCCAATGACAGCCCGGTACTGCTGGACCACTTCCTGAACGCGGCGATCGAAATTGACATCGATGCCATCAGCGACGGCAAGGAAGTGGTGATCGGCGGCATCATGCAGCACATCGAACAGGCCGGGGTACACTCCGGTGACTCTGCCTGTTCATTGCCGCCCTACACCCTGCCCAAAGACGTGCAGGATGAAATGCGCGAAGCGGTCAAGAAAATGGCCCTCGAGCTGGACGTTATCGGTCTGATGAACGTGCAGCTGGCCTGGCAGGACGGTGAGATCTACGTGATCGAGGTGAACCCGCGTGCTTCCCGTACCGTGCCGTTTGTGTCCAAGGCGGTGGGTGTGTCCCTGGCCAAGGTGGCGGCCCGCTGCATGGCAGGCCGGAGCCTGAAGGACCAGGGCTTTACCCAGGAAATCGTCCCGACCCACTTCTCGGTGAAGGAATCGGTGTTCCCGTTCAACAAGTTCCCGGCAGTAGACCCCATCCTGGGGCCGGAAATGAAGTCTACCGGTGAGGTGATGGGCATCGGCGACAGCTTTGACGAAGCCTTCGCCAAGGCTGCCCTGGCAGCGGGTGAGCGCCTGCCGGCCAAGGGCACGGCGTTTATCTCCGTACGGGAAGTCGACAAGTCCAGTGTGGTGAAGCTGGCCAGGGATCTGATTGAGTCCGGTTTCCGCCTGGTGGCCACGACCGGCACCGCGAAAGTCATCAGCGATGCGGGCCTCGAGGTTGACCGGGTGAACAAGGTGGGCGAAGGCCGTCCGCACATTGTTGATGCCATCAAGAACGGCAAGGTTCAGCTGATCATCAACACTACCGAGGGTCGCAAGGCCATTGCAGACTCTGCGCAGATTCGCCAGTCGGCGCTGCAGCACAAGGTAACCTATACAACCACGCTGGCCGGGGGCGAAGCCTTCTGTCGCGCGATCAAATTCGGACCCGAGCGGACGGTACGCCGTCTGCAGGAATTGCATTCAGGAAAGTAACTATGACGACTCGAGTACCCATGACCATCAATGGTGAAGCACGCCTTCGGGAAGAGCTTCAGCAGCTCAAGTCCGTCGAGCGCCCCAAGGTCATTGCAGCCATTGCCGAAGCCCGTGAACACGGCGATCTCAAGGAGAACGCCGAATACCACGCGGCCCGCGAGCAGCAGGGCTTTATCGAGGGACGTATCCAGGAAATCGAGAGCAAGCTGTCCGCCGCCCAGGTGATTGATGTCACCACCATCGAGAACACCGGCAAGGTGATCTTCGGCACCACGGTGCACCTGCTGAACGTGGAAACCGACGAGCAGGTAGTCTACAAGATCGTTGGTGAAGACGAAGCGGACATCAAGGCGGGCAAGATCTCCATCTCCTCACCCATCGCCCGCGCCCTGGTGGGCAAGAGCGAAGGCGAAGTGGTCGCCATCCGCGTGCCTTCGGGTACCGTGGAGTACGAAATTGAGGAAGTGGAACACATTTAAGGCGAAAAGCCCCTCTCCCTTGGAAGGGAGAGGGGCTGGGGAGGGGGTGGAGACTTCGAACTCCTGGCCTGGCGCCTTTCACCCTCTCCCTGGCCCTCTCCCGTCAAGGGAGAGGGAATGCGTGGCGCCAACTGTCGTTGAACGCTAATCAATTACTCCTGTGACGCCCAGGCGACAGGGGCTTCACATTACCGGAATCCTGCGGTGGCGGGGTTCCGGCTTTTTCTTGCAGCAACATCCCCAGCTTTTCATCAATACCTTCCAGGGCGGCGGCCATCCGGGACAGGGTGTCGCCCAGCTCCCCGCTGGCGCTGACCGGCGTGGATTGAGACGCTGGCGGCTCGAAATCCGCGGAGCTGGTGCTGGTGGGAATTTCCGGTGAATTCCCGATGGCCGGCTCGTCCCCCAGCAGGTCCTTGCGGATTTCCTTCAGGTCCCGGCGATCCAGCACCTGCCGCTCGTCGGAGAAGGCGCACATCATCAGGCCATCGCAGAGCTTGTTGATGACCCTCGGGATACCGCCGCTCATGGCAAAAATATCTTTCACCATGGCCTCGTCGAACAGGGGCGCGCCCTTGTGGCCGGCCACCAGCAACCGGTAGTCGATGTATTCGCCGGTTTCCTTCTCGGACAGGCCTTCCAGGTGAAAGAACAGTTTGACCCGCTGGGACAGCTGCTGGATCTTGCGGATATGGTCCTTCAGCTCCGGCTGGCCGAGCAGAATCACCCGCATGGCCGGGCCGCCGAGTCCCTCAAGGCCGGCGAGCATCCGAATGTCCTCAAGGTTTTCCTTGCTCAGGTTCTGGGCTTCATCCACCGCCAGTACAACCGGTGTGCCCCGGTCCGCCATCATCTGCAGGTAGTCCATGATGGCAAACAGCATGGTGACCTTGCTGTCGGTTTCGGCCTTGATGCCCGCCTGGTGGATCAGCAGCCGGAAGAAATCATCGGATTTCAGGTTGGTGTAGGACACATGGAGCAGCTTGAGGTTGCCGTCCAGGCTGCGGATGGTTTTCTTCAGCAGGGTGGTCTTGCCGGACCCGATCTCGCCGCTGATCACCACGAAGCCCTCCGGGCTCCAGATGGCCGAATTCATGTACACGAACGCGCGGGAATGCTGCTGGCTCATATAGACAAAGTCGTCTTCCGGCGTCATGCGGAAAGGATGGCGGCGTAGTCCGAAGTGCTCGAGGTACATGGTGCGCGTCCGTGTTGGGTCAGGCCAGGCGAATCATTTCGTTCTGGTGGAGCTTGATACGGTCTGGCTGGTAGGCCTCATAGCTCTCGCTTACCGTGCCAAAGCTGAAATCGTTCAGCAAGCGTTCAAGCCGACCGTAACATTTGTCCAGGTTGGTGTAATGACGGAAGCGTGAGAACCAGCTGGCGTCATTGTAACGGGGCTGGTCCGGGTCAATCTCCCAGGGGTGCAGGTAGAACATCTGGGGCTGGGTGTCGTCTTTGCTGGCCAGGCGGAACAGGTGCCGGAACAACGGGTAGGGGAACTGCCGGAAGTAGCCGCCGCCCGCCGCCGGAATGGTCAGCCGGAACAGCCGGGCAGTAGTGAGCGGAAATTCGCGCAGGGCAACACCGTTACTGGTCTGGATGGTGTAGGGCGTCTTCGGTGAATCCGGAATGCCATAGCGGTCGTGGTGGATCGGGAAAATGCTGGAATCCCAGGTGAAGCCCAGCTCTGCCAGTATGTCCAGGGCCCACAGCGACTCCCTGGTGATGGAGTAACTGGCGGCGCGGTAACCGGTCACTGGCCGCTGGATAATATCTTCCAGGATCATCTTGGACTTGCGGGTTTCGTCGGCAAACACCGCCGGGGTCTGGTTGTACACCAGTTGATGGCTGTATCCGTGGGACGCAATCTCGTGGCCATGGTCGGCCAGCTTGCGGATCAGTTGCGGGTAGCGCTCGGCCACCCAGCCCAGTACGAAGAACGTGCACTTCACCTGGTGCCGGTCAAACAGTTCCAGCAGGCGTTCGGTATTTCGCTCCACGCGGGACGGGAGGGAGCCCCAGTCATCCGGGGAAATCACGCGGGACAGCGCCGCCACATGGAAGTAGTCTTCCACGTCTACACTCAGTGCGTGCAATGTGCCATTCCCGGGACTGCGCCCGTCAGGGCCCGACTGCTGTGATTCCGTCATAGGAGGCTCCGTTCTCCGTCTCCCTGCAGAGGGCCTGGCCCCGGCAAGTGCGCCGGGGCCCAGCTTGTGTCACGTTTGCGACACCCTCAAAGTACCAGTAGTGAAACCTGTCCAGATTTCGCATTCGTTCAGATAGTAGCCTGAGCGTACCGTGATGTCATCGGAATTGCCCGAATCTTTGGGAGCATTCTCGCAGTGTGATGTAAAACGTTGTAAAATTCCGTTACAAATTGATACAGACCACCTTGAGATTGTCACAGTGCCGGCGCAGAATGAGTGTCAGGATATTAAGCTTTCAAGCGTCGTCTGACAGATTCGATTGATGGCAGGTTAACCCGGTCTCTTTCTCAGGTCGGGTGCCACGAGTTTTATAGAGACGACAAGGATGTTCGTTGTGTCCTATATACGCATCAGAAAACACTATCTGCACCTCCCTTACCTGATCCTCGGGGCCCTGGAGTTTGCAGCGCTTTTCGGCACTTTCTACCTGCTGGGGTTTGTTCTCGACCAGCTGGGCGCAACGAAAGCAAACCTCCATACCAGCGCTGGCGCTGCATTCCTGTTTGCCCTTGTCATGAGTTGCGGCACCCTGGCCATGGGCGTGTATTTCGCCATGGTTCGCGAAGGCTTCGCCTCGATGTTCTTCCGAACCCTGGTGGCCTTCTGTTTCCTGGGCGGCCTGGCGCTGACCATTCTCTACATGCTGATCCCCAATGTCAGTCCTGGCAGTGACAAGCTGTTCTGGGCGGTTTTGCTCGCCATTTTCCTGGTCACCCTGATTCGCCAGGTATTCCTGAGGGTGGTTGACTCAGACCAGCTCGCCCGCCGGGTGGTGATCTTCGGTGGCGGCGAATTTGCGGAATCCCTGCTCACCGACTATGAAAGGAACCTGAGGGCCTCGGGCATCCGCATCATGGGTTGTATACCAGATTCGGCCACCCCGCGGGTCGACGCCAGGCACCACCTGCCGGCCCCGACAGATTTCTATCAGTTCTGCCGCCAGAACCGTATATCCGAGATCGTCATCGCCCAGCAGGAACGCCGCAAGAGCGAGGGAGGGCAGTTGCCAGTGGAAGCACTGATGGAGTGCAAGCTGCGGGGTATCGATGTAACCGATGCGGTTGCTTTCTATGAGCGTGAGCTCAAAAAGGCGCGGCTGGAACTGGTGCATCCTTCCTGGATCCTGTTTTCGGACGGCTTCAAGGCGTCCCGTTCCAGGGACCTGACCAAGCGTGTGGTGGACCTGGTGATCAGCGTCACCCTGGCGGTCGTTATGGCGCCGTTCATGTTGCTGACCGCGCTGGCTATTGTGCTGGAATCCGGCTTTCCGATCCTTTACAGCCAGGACCGGGTCGGGGCCAGGGGGCAGGTGTTCCGCATCTACAAGTTCCGCAGCATGCGCCAGGACGCAGAGAAAGACGGCAAGGCCCGCTGGGCTTCCCAGAATGACAGCCGGGTGACCCGGGTGGGCGCATTCATCCGCAATACCCGGCTGGATGAGCTGCCCCAGCTCTGGAATGTCATCAAGGGGGAAATGAGCTTTGTCGGTCCGCGTCCGGAGCGGCCCGAGTTTGTCGAACAGCTCAAGGAACAAGTACCTTTCTACAACACCCGGCACTATGTGAAGCCGGGACTCATGGGGTGGGCCCAGCTGAATTACCCCTACGGCGCGTCCATCGAGGATGCACGGGGCAAGCTGGAGTACGACCTGTATTACTCGAAGAACCACAGCATCGTGATGGACTTCCTGATCATGATCCAGACCGTTGAGGTGGTGTTACTGGGCAAAGGGGTGCGATAAGCGATATGGACAGCAACAAGATAACAGCACTGAAAACCGCCATCCTGGTTCTGCTGGTCAGCGTGCTGGCTGCTTGTGCGGGTATACCGGAAGGGGGTAATAACCCACCAGTCACAGTTACAGAGCCTGAGCCATACCGTATTGGTGTGGGCGATACAATTTCTATCCATGTGTGGCGTAATCCGGAACTGTCCCAGTCTATTGTGGTGAGGCCGGACGGTAATATTTCCATGCCGCTGATGGGGGATGTAGATGCCGAAGGCATGCGTCCCGAGGAGTTGGCTGATGAAATAAGTGTCGGCCTCAGCGAGGTTATCCGATCGCCCGAGGTGACCGTGATGGTCAACAGCCCGGTCAGTGCCGAGTACCGTAATCGCGTGAGGATTACCGGTCAGGTAGGGCAACCAATTTCGGTTCCTTACCGTCAGGGCATGACCGTGCTGGACCTGGTACTGCAAGCTGGCGGGTTGACGCCTTTTGCTGCGGGCGATCGTGCCGTTATGCATCGCCAGACCGGCGAGGAGTACGAAACCTTTGGCCTTGATGTGGAAGCCATCCTGGAAGATGGCGACATGCGCACCAACTACACCGTGCAGCCGGGTGACGTGGTCAGCGTGCCTCGCAAGTCCCTGCTGCGTGGAGAGCTCTGATGGACTGGCGGTACATTCTCGATATGATCAATGCGGTAAAGCTGGAGCTTTACCGCTATCGGGTGCTTGCCGCCATCATCTTCATGTGTGTGACGGCTGGTGTGCTCGGACTGGGGTATGTCACCCCCAAGACTTACACCTCTGAAGCGCTATTGTACGCAGACTCTTCCAGCATCCTTCAGCCGTTGCTGCGGGGCAGCGCCGAGGTGACGCCCATCGATCGGATCAATGAGGCCCGTGAAATGCTGCAAAGCCGCTCTTATCTGGAGCAGGTCGCGTTTGACGCGGGCATGCTCAACGGTGGTGAGACGGACAGCCAGAAGAGTCAGGTGACCAGTGGATTGAGAAACGCCCTTAATATGAGCGTGTCCAACCGCAACTTTCTCGAGCTGAGTTATAGCAGTGACAGCCCGGACAAGTCATTCCGGGTGTTGAGTGCGGCGCTGAATCGCTTCGTGGAGCGGACATCCAGCAAGAAGCGCTCGGAAAGTCAGGGTGCCTACGAATTTATCGATGCACAGGTCAGTACCTATCGTCGCCAGCTTGAAGCGGCGGAAGAACGGCTGAAGCAATTCCGGCAGGAAAACCAGGATGGCACCACCTCCAATGTCCAGTCACGGATTGAGCGGCTGCGTGGCGACATTGAGAATCTGAAGCTGGCCATCCAGCAAACGGAGTCCGAGGTGGAGCTTACTTCGGAGCAGCTGACAGAAGAGCAGCCCTATCGCACAGTCAGTCGTGGCGGGGGCGGTTCAGAAGTGGACCGCAAGATTTCACAGCTCCAAAGCAACTTGTCTGACCTTCGCCTGAGTTACCACGACAGTCATCCTGATATCGTCTCTGTGCTCGGCCAGCTCGAGGATCTCCGTGAACGCAAGGCCCGTGGTGATGTAGGACAGCGCAGTGCCGGTTCCAGCGAGGTCATTGAGAACCCGGTTTACGAGCAGCTCAGGCTCAAACTGACAGATGCGCAGACCCAGTTGGAGGTTCAGCGCAATCGGCTGGCTTCCCTGGAACGGTTGCTGGATGAAGCTTTCGAACGTGCTGAGAGGGTGGCCGCCAACGAAGCGGAACTGGCGGAACTGACCAGGGACTATAATGTTACCAAGAACGTCTATGAAGACATGCTGGAGCGGCGGGAGAAAGCCCGTCTGTCCATGACCCTCGATGTGGAAGGCCAGGGTGTCAGTTACCGGATCCAGGAGCCGGCATCCTACCCGACTC
This sequence comes from Marinobacter sp. AN1, assembly GCF_026013985.1. Taxonomy (NCBI): domain Bacteria; kingdom Pseudomonadati; phylum Pseudomonadota; class Gammaproteobacteria; order Pseudomonadales; family Marinobacteraceae; genus Marinobacter; species Marinobacter sp. AN1. The sequence continues at coordinate 853,210 of NZ_CP110342.1, forward strand.
GCTGGGACGGGTTGCAGTTACACCAGGTGGGCATGGCAGGACCCTTCCTCGGTGGCACCATGGTGCTGGGCCTGCTGGTGGCGCTGGTGATGTTCGACAACCGGGTTCGCTCAAGTCGCACCCTGTTAACTCAGTTGCCGGCTGAAATCCCGGTCCTGGCCTCTATTCCTCACTATTCCAGTCGGTGGAAAGAGCGGCTTCTGCGCAAGGACACGCTTTTCATTCTGTTCCTGTTGGCGATCTTTATGGCGGGATACCTGGCCGTACTGGTATTCAGCGTCCTGGGTATTACGCCGCAACAGATCATCAACACACTCACCGGTATTTTTGCCGGTCAGGGCGGTTAGTCTTCATGGACAATAACAAACTCTATAACGCGCTGCTGAAAACCCAGGAACGCCAGAAAGCCGAGCAGGCTGCACACCCTCACTCGGTAGCGGAGGGCGATCATGCCGAGCAGGGCCCGGAGCAGACCGCCAATGGTTCGCGCCTGGAGTCAGCCTTCCTCAAGGAAGCCTGGAAGGAGCAGCAGCGACATTCAAGACAGGCGGAGTCCGAGGCGCAACCGGTTGCTGACGCTCATCCCAACTGGACCATGGTGGAGGAGTCGGCGGAAGAGCATCCGCCGTCAATCTACGATTCGTCCATCTCCCTGGACCTGATCAATAATCCGCGCCCATGGTCCGTTGAGGAGCTTCAGCAGCGAAAGATTATCTATCCCGGAATGTCGAACAAGGCCATCCTGGATGCCTTCCGGGAAGTGCGGATCAAGTTGCGGGACCGGGCCGGCGCAGTGAATTTCTCGGTACTGGTTTCTTCCCTCGGGAACGCCCACAACTCGGCACTGACCGCCTATAACCTGGCAGCCACCTTTGCCATGGACGCCCATAGTTCCGCCTTGCTGGTCGACTGCAACCCCTGGGACAGTGACCTCGACCACCTGGTCTCATCATCTATGGCCCAGGGCGTCACCGACTATGTGGCAGACAAATCCGTCAAGGTGAGGGATATTATCTACCCCAGCGGCATCGATCGGCTCAGCGTCGTGCCTCCGGGCACCCTGGCCAGTTCGGCCGTGGAGTTGTTCTCGGCGGTGCGCATGCGGGACCTGATGGGTGAGCTGAAAAGCCGCTACCCGGACCGCTTCCTGATCATCAACGCACCACCGCTCAAGGCCAGCACCGAAGCGCATATCCTGGTGCGTTACGCCAACCAGGTGGTGCTGGGCGTACCGTTCGGCGAAGTGACGCCGGAAGAGATTGTCAGCTCGGTTGAAACCCTCGGGTCCGAGAAATTCTCTGGTCTGATCTTCCAGCAATGAGGTGTGCCATGGATGAAGCCTTTCGCAGGCCATCGGCAGGGGGCATCGTGATTCCACTGCTGCTGGCGGTTGTCGTTGCTCCCGCTTCCCGGGCGGATGAAATCAGCTACACAGCGACCACAACATTGTTTACCGATGTCACCCATACGGAACGGGACTCCCGAACGGATACTCGTGGCGGTGCCGGGGTCAGCGGTAACGTTGGTGCCAACTGGCTGTCTGGCTCCCACCGGTTAAATGCGCTCTACGGTGGAACCCTGGAAACGGAACGCAGCAGCCTGGCGACGGGTGACCGTGACAACCTGTCAGTTCGAGGTTCTTCCCGTTATAGCTTTTACGAGCCTGGTGGCCGGTTTGATTTCAATGCTGGCCACACCATTCGCTCGGTTCGCAACGACACCGGTTTTACCCTGGATGACTCAGCCTACGACACTCAGAACGCTGTGAATGCTGGCGCTGGTGTCATGTTTTACCCGGGCGAGCTGACCACCCTTCGTCTGGGTGGCCAGGCGGCGAAAACCTGGGCCGAAGACGATGTTCGGGACGGTGAATCCCAGAGCGTTCAAGCCAACCTTTCCCGGCAAGTCTCTGAACGCAGCACAGTTTCGCTTACGGGCCGCAGGGCCTGGGAGCATGAGGAGGATCTGGATATCACCCTGGACTCCGCTTCGGTGGGCCTGGACACCCGCCTTGAGAACGGCAGCTTCTCAGCGAGTGTCGGAGTCTCCCGTGCCGAAAGTGACGACTTTGAAAACGATGCCGTCATTGGCTCCATTGCTCGGCAGTGGCAGACCTCCCTCACCAGCACGCGCATCAGCTATGAGCGCACCCAGAGCAGCACCCTGCTGGACCTGGCGCTGGCACCGATTCCGGAACTGGGCATTGAAGACGAGTTTTCAGTCCGGGTCCAGGGGGTGACGCTGAATGACACAGTCACCCTGGCCCACAGTACCCAGCGCTTGTGCGACCTGTGTACCCTGAATTTCATCGTCCGGGCCAGTGAAAAAGAGAACGTGCAGACGGGCGAAGAGACCTGGGAATACCTGGCCGGTGCCGGCCTGAGGCTGGCGGTCACAGAAGACAAAAATGTGAGCTTTAATTACCGCTGGCAGGGCGATGCGCTCGAAGAGCGTAGCTCCATCGACGATGAAAGGCACCAGTTTACGGTGACCTACCGTCATCAACTGACGGACCTGGCCTCCTGGGGCGCGGCGTTTGATACCGCCTTTACCCGGGGTCTGACCGACCAGGATCGCTACCAGGCCCGGGTGTTCTTCACCCTGGGCTGGGACGGCATGGAAAGGGCCTGGTAGCACCGCCACGCCACCGATAAGAACAGGGAAGACACTGTGTTCGAAAACAGACAAACCATCCGGTTGCCGGCGGATACGCCGGCGCAGCTGATTGTGGTGATCGACACCGAAGAGGAGTTCGACTGGAACGCCGAGCCGGACCCCCAAGCTACTGCTGTCACCGCCATGGACCATATCAACCGTGCCCAGGATATTTTCAACGAGTACGGTATCGCGCCCTGCTATGTGGTGGACTATTCCATTGCCAGCCAGGCGCGCAGTGTCGCTCCCCTGAAAGCGTATCTTGATGCAGGGCAGTGTGAGATCGGTGCACACCTTCACCCCTGGGTGAACCCGCCGGTGGAAGAGACCCTGTCCCGTTCCAATATGTATCCCGGCAACCTGTCGGAACCCCTGGAGCGAGAGAAGCTCACGCGACTTCGTGACACCATCGCCGAGAACTTCGGTGCAGCCCCGCGCATCTACAAGGCGGGACGGTACGGCTACGGTCCTAACACCACGGCCATCCTCAATGACCTGGGGTTCGACATTGACTTGTCGGTGTGCCCGCCGCTGGATGCCCGTGGCGACGGCGGCCCGGACTACCGTTACTACGACGCCTGGCCCTTCTGGTATGGCCCGGCGGACAAGCGTGTCCTGGAGCTGCCGGTGACCGGTGGGTTCGTGGGCTGGGCGGGTAAGCTGTCACCACCGGTCTTCGAACTGGCCATGGCCTTCCGCAAGCTGAAGGCCCCCGGCATTCTGTCACGGCTGGGCATGGTCGATCGGCTGATGCTCTCCCCGGAGGGGTTCCCGACCGCCGAGCACATCAAGCTGACCCGGGACCTGTACCGCCGTGGCGTGCGCACCTTTACCTGGAGCTTCCACAGCCCCAGCGTCGTGCCCGGCCACACCAGCTATGTGCAGAACGAACAGCAACTGGCGGATTTCCTCGATTCGTTCCGCCGGTTCTTTGATTTCTTTTTTAACGAACTGGGTGGACAGGCTTCGACCCCCACCCGGCTCAAGTCGCATATGGAGAAGTTTGCATGAAAGTGCTTGGTATTTCGCCACTGGACAAGGACTCAACGGTCTCGATTGTGGAAGACGGTGAGATCCTGTTCGCCGCCGGCGAGGAGCGGTTTTCCCGAGTTAAACAGCAGGACGGCTTTCCACAGCTGGCGCTGGAAAAGGCGCTGGAATATACCGGCAGCAAGATGAGCGACTTTGACCAGGTCTGCTACCCGTTCCTGACCTGGGAGAATGAAGCCAAGCTCTTTAATCAGAACCTGGAGGACGAACGCCAGTTTATCCGCAACTTTGAGCCGGCGGACCTGAACCGGCAAATCAAGGAAGCGCTGACCAGGGTTCCGGATCGTAATGAGCCAATCCATGGTCTGGAGCACCCCAACGCCATCATGGAGAAGGGTTTCCTGCACAGCTCTTACTATTCCATGGCAGGGGCCCAGCGACTGGCTTCCAACAACGCGGCGCTCAAAGGTTCTCGCCATTGGGGCGAAGGCGCGACTGAATCCTTTCAGAGGTGGGAGCAGTCACTGACTCAGGGCCTTCGCGCGATGGGCTGGGAAAAGCCCGTCAAGCGCATGGACCACCACCTGTCCCATGCTGCCAACAGCTACCTGGCCAGCGGGTTTGAGCGGGCGCTGTGTATCACCCTGGACGGCTATGGTTCCGGGCTGGCAGGCTCCGCCAGTGAAGCCCGCGACGGCAAGATCCATCGGTTACACGGCATCAGCTACCCCAACTCCCTGGGTACCCTCTATGAACATGTCACCTCCAGCCTGGGCTTCAAGCCCAGCCGTCACGAGGGCAAGATCGTCGGGCTGGCGTCCTACGGTGATCCATCCATCCTGGGCGACATCCTGCTTAGCCGTATCCAGCAGGAACCGGGCGATTACCGGATTTATGAAGCCAACAACGTCTTCTTTTCCCGTTACCTGGCGTCCAAATTCCCGAAGATTGACGTGGCGGCTGCCTATCAGCATGCCCTGGAGGTGGTGGCTACCAATTACGTGCGTTACTGGGTCGAGAAAACCGGTATCGACACAATCGTGCTTTCCGGTGGCGTCACGGCCAACGTCAAGCTGAACCAGCGTCTCTTCGAGATTGAAGGCGTTAACCATATCTTCGTCTACCCGAACATGGGGGACGGCGGCTGCGGCACCGGCGCGGCCCTTTACCATTGCTGGCCCGGTGGCGTTAAGGACTCCATATCCAGCGCCTATTTTGGCCCGGATTACAGCGAAGCTGAAATCGCCGCTGAGCTGGAAGCTGAGGGGCTTGAATATACCCGTCCCAACAACCTGGCGGCAGAAGTCGCGTCACTGATCCATAGCGGAGAAGTGGTCGCCCGCTTTGACGGTCGTATGGAATACGGCCCCCGGGCCCTGGGCAACCGCTCGATCCTTTACCACGCCCGGGAGCCGGAAGTGAACCAGTGGCTGAACAAACGCCTGGGTCGCACCGAGTTCATGCCGTTTGCACCGGTAACGCTCTATGAAGCCAGGGAGAAGTGCTACCACAATATCCGGGGTGCTGAGCACAGCGCCGAATTCATGACCATTACCTTCGACTGCACCGAGTTCATGCGGGAGAACTGCCCGGCAGCGGTGCATGTGGACGGCACTGCACGGCCCCAGCTGGTCCAGCGTGACGTCAACCCGGGTTATTACGACATCCTCAAGGAATACGAGAAGATCAGCGGTATTCCGAGCCTGATCAATACCAGCTTCAATATGCACGAGGAGCCCATCGTTAACACGCCGCAGGATGCAGTACGGGCATTCGTGCAGGGGGCGTTGGATTACCTTGCCATTGGACCCTTCCTGGTCAAGCAGCCGAACCCGGCCCACTGATCTTACCCGGCGGGCGGAGCAGGACGCTGATGACGACAGGCAAGCTGGAAGTAAGCCAGCAGGCGGTAACCAACCCGGAGCAACTGCGGGCGGAGTGGGAGGACCTGGAAAGCCGGTCTGCGCCCACGGTATTCCTGTCCTGGCAGTGGCTGGGACACTGGCTGGAGGTGTACGAGCCGGATGTGCGGGTGCTGCGGGTGACCGAAAACGGCCGGTTGATCGGCCTTGGCATGGTGGTGGCGTCTGACGAACGGCGCCACGGTTTACTTCGCTCCCGGTGTTTGCGCCTCCACCAGACCGGCAGCAGGGTGCTGGACCAGATCTGGATCGAGTACAACGGTTTTCTGGCGGAGCATGGCCGTGACCGGGACGTGTCCTCGGCCTGCCTGAAGTTCCTGGAGGCACAGCGGGATAGCTGGGATGAGTTCGTGGTAGGCGCCATTGATGCAGACGAGGCGGACTTCTACGCCCGCACCATGGGCCTGTTCAAACACGTCCGCTGGGAAGCCCCTTGTTATGGCGTAGACCTGGACCAGTTACGGCGCAGTGGCCGACATTACCTGGACACCTTGTCCCGCAATACCCGGTACCAGATCAATCGGGCGCATCGTCTCTACGAAGAGCGCGGGCCGGTGGAGCTGATCCGGCCCGACAATGTGGACGAGGCGTTGGCGGTCTTTGACAGCATCGGCCCCCGTCACCTGGAGCGCTGGGGCAGTGGTCCCGACCAGAGCGGGTTCGCCAACCCGGACTTTGTGCGCTTTCACCGCAGCCTGATCCGCAGCCAGTGGCCGGAAGGCGGGGTAGACCTGGTCTCGGTAAGGGCAGGGGATGATGTGATTGCCTCCTTTTACAACCTGCTGCACAACCAGGTGGTGTACTTCTATCTGGGTGGCATGATGACGGAAGCCGACAACAAGCTGAAACCGGGCCTGCTGGGGCACAGCCTGTGCATTGAAGACTACCGGCAACACGGCTTTCATTATTATGATTTCATGGGTGGAGACGAGCGTTACAAGTCCAACCTGGGCGCATGTCACCGGCAACTGGTGCAGGTTGCCCTGCAGCGGCCCCGGTTCAAACTGAAGCTCGAGAACGCCCTGCGGGAAGCCAAGCACCACTGGCTGGGGGAGCCCGGAGCTGGTTATGGGCGCTGAGGAGAAGTTCATGTCGAGAACAGACGATGTTGAAGTTGTCTCGACAGGCATTGAGGAAGCCCGGGCAGCGGGATGGGATGACTACGTGAGCCGGCACCCGGAGGGTACGGGTTATCACTACCTGGCCTGGCTGCAAAGTATTTCCGAAGCCTATGGCCACCGGCCCTGGTGCCTGGTGGCCCTGTCGCCAGGCGGTGACCTGGCGGGTGTGCTGCCTTTGTGTGAATTTCGCATCCCGTTGCTGGGGGCCCAGTGGGTGTCCCTGCCCTTTTGCGACCTGGGTGGCCCCCTGGCCAGCAGCCAAAAAGCGGCTGCCGCCCTGCGGGACAAGGCTGTGGAACTGACCCGGCAACGGGGTGGGAAAGGACTCAACCTGCGCCTGCCCGGAGAGCCAGTGGATGAGCGGGAAGAAAAGGCCCTGGCGAAGGTCAGCATGATCTGCGAACTGCCAGGGAGCAGCGATGCGCTTTTCAACAGCTACAAGCCCAAGTTGCGCAGCCAGATCCGCAAGGCTGAAAAGAATGGCCTGCGGGCGGAGGTCACCACCCGGGCGGATGCTATTGAGGCTTTCTATCGGGTGTTTTCCGTCAACATGCATCGGTTGGGGTCGCCAGTGCACAGTCTGGGCTGGTTCCAGGCGCTCCAGCGCAGTTATGGTGAGCGAATGCTGACAGGCCTGGTGTGGCACGGGGAAACGGTGGTGGGTGCCGGAATCGTGCTCATCAATGGCACCCGGGCAAGCATTCCGTGGGCGTCCACCCTGGCGGAATATAATCGACTGGCACCCAATATGTTGCTCTACTGGACCCTGCTGGCCCATGTCACCGATGGTGGATGCCACACCTTCGACTTCGGTCGGTCCACGCCTGGTGAAGGTACCTACCGGTTCAAGAAGCAGTGGGGCGCGGAACCCCACGAACTGAACTGGCTCGACCTGAAGCCCGATGGCCAACCCGAACCAGCCCGGAAGTCGCAACAACCCGGAGGCCTGCGTAACCTGCTGGAAGCGACCTGGCGGCGGCTGCCCCTGCCTGTCGCCAACCTGATCGGCCCCGGGGTAAGGAAGTACGTCAGTCTATGAACACCTTGCTGTTGCTGATTACCCTGCTATGCCTGTTTATCCCGGTGTATGTCTACGCCGGCTACCCGCTGGCGTTGTGGCTGCTCACCCTGGGCCGGGACAAGGTGACCCACCGCGTCGCGGAAACCCGCCCGTCCGTTGCGCTGATCATCTCCTGCTACAACGAGGCAGCCGTTATCCGGGACAAGGTGGAAAACGCCCTGGCCCTGGACTATCCCCGCGACAGACTAAGCATACTGGTGGTGTCTGACGGCTCCGATGACGGTACCGACGACATCGTCAAACAATACGCGGAGCCTGGCGTCGAACTGATCAGACAGGAGGGCCGCCTGGGCAAAACCATGGGCCTGAACCTGGCCATGGAGCAAGTGGATGCCGACGTTACCGTCTTCAGTGATGCCAACGCCATGTACGCCCCGGACGCTATTCATAAGCTGGTGCGCAACTTTGCCGACGAACATGTGGGTTACGTGGTGGGCGCAGCCCTTTATACCGACGGCGACTCCGGCGCCAGCGCAAAAAATGAGAACCTGTACTGGCGCTACGAGCTGGCCATCAAGTCCATGGAATCCCGACTGCACTCGGTAGTGGGCGGCGACGGTGCTATCTACGCTATCCGTAGCCACCTGTGGCAGCCACTGGAGCAGAAAGACATCAACGATTTCGTTAATCCGCTGCAGATTATCGCCAGGGGCTACCGGGGCGTCTTCGAGCCGGAGGCAAAATGCTTCGAGGAGACCGCCGGCAACTTTGACCGTGAAGTCGCCCGCAAGGAGCGTATCGTTAACCGGAGTATTCGCGGCCTGATGCGAGTAAAAGAGGTGATGAACCCTCGCGAGTCAGGGATATTTGCCTGGGAAGTGATCTCCCATAAGTTGCTCAGGTGGTTAATCCCCGTTTTTCTGATGCTCGGCATTGGTGGCAGCGCCTTGCTGGCGGCCCAGGGCGTTAATCTTTTCCGTTTGATTACGTTAGGGGCTCTTTTGCTGCTGCTCCTGGCCACGGCGGGTCATCTATCAATTGCAAAAACAAACTCCCGACATGCCTATCGATACCATATTACTTTGTGCTGGTGAACGTGTATTCGATCCGGGGCGTGGTTCGGGCTTTGAGCGGAAATACGCAGGTTATCTGGAGCAGTGCGCGGCCAGGAGGTGCGGTGGGTGATCCCGCGAACTCCACTAGATCAAGGTCAGATCTCGCCTTGTGGATCGTAGGTCTGGTCATACTGCTGGGGAGTCTTGGGTGGGGTTATGTCGTCTGATTACCGATTAACAGCTAAAGACCCAAGAAGAGGACGTGCCATGCACTCGCCAGTTTTCCTGATTGGTACGCAGCGCTCTGGCACCACGCTACTGTGCCGTATGCTGACCGCGCACCCCGATGTTTTCGTAAAGAACGAACTTCCGGTTCGCTCGGTTTTTACCAAAGATGCGACTCGTGAAGATATTGAACGTAACATCAGCCATTTTGTAAAAAAGCAATATGGTGACGATATTGCCGGGTTACTGCAGAGAGAAAGGAAGAAGATTTGGGGATTGAAAGATCCGGAACTGACTCATTATCTCGATCCATTGAAGCAGTTTTTGCCCGAAGCGCGATTTATCGTCATTACCCGCGACCCAAGGGCCGTCGTTAACTCCTATATCGAGAATAAATGGGGGCTTGGCACCAACGCCTATACAGGCGCTCACAGGTGGCGTGAGGAGGTTGAGGAGCAACTCGCTTTCGAAGCCGAACTACCCGACAACGTGCTTCGCCTACGCTACGAAGATCTCGTACTCGATCCAACGCAAAGCCTTGAGAAGGTTTGTGATTTTCTGGGTATTGCTTTCGAGCAAAGCATGATGGATTACGCGGATCAAAAGGCCTTCGTGATTAAGAGCCGGGAAAACAGGAATACGTTCCGGGCTCCCGATCCGGCCCTCACCAAAAAATGGCGCAGCAAGCTAAGCGAGCATCAGATACGGGTTATCGACTCAATCGCCCGTTACACCATGGAAGCTACAGGGTACCAGGCCGAAGCAGAACCTTATTCGGTGCCGGCCTGGATGGCTGACTGGTATCGTCAGCATCAGAGCATTGTAGGCGAAATCCAGATCCAGTATCGCTGGAAAATCCGTCACTGGCTCCGGATTCTACGCGCTAGTGATAAACCGACATCATACACATCAGGCTAAGGCGAATCGCGCAGCAATGTCCAAGTTCGCTCTATTATTCATCATGGTTTTTTTGGGCTGTGTGATCGCAACGCTCACCTACAGCGGAGCTGCGGCATTTGTGCTCTACCAGCTGGTTTACTTTCTGAACCCGGATTCCCGGTGGTGGTCTGCCGACATCCCTGGCATCCGGTACTCCTTCGTTGCTGCTGTTTTGATGCTGATGGCGCTGGGGGTTAAGTATGGGGACTACTCAAAAATCAGCCCCTGGAAAGGACAGCCGACATTCAAGTGGTTAATCGGACTGCTGGGTTTGTACTATCTGGCTAGCTTCTGGGCGTTAAACGACCTTATCCACGATCGGTTTACCTTCGATTTTGCCAAGCTGATGGTCGTTATTTTCGTGGCCTATAAGCTTGTAAACACTGAGCGAGCCCTCGACGCTTCAATTTGGGCTTACCTGATAGGGGCTACTTACATTGGCTATCTTGCAACCATTACCGGCAGAAATTACGGTGATCGTCTTGAAGGCATTGGTATGGTAGATGCGCCTGACGCGAATGGCGTAGCGGCGGCGCTGGTGCCCGCAGGGGCTTTGCTGATGTACTACGCCTGGATGGGTAACTGGAAGGTCAAGCTGCTGTGCGTTGGCTGTGGGGCGCTTATTGCGAATGGCCTGGTGTTAATCAACAGTCGGGGCGCATTTCTGGGTGTGGTGGTCGGTGCTGGTCTTTATCTATTGCACATGATTTTTTCGCGTTATAGAAAAAAGGGCCAGAGGGCAATGGCAATCGTGATTGCCGTAGCCGGAATCAGTGGCGGGCTTTATGTAACTGACGATGTGTTCTGGAGCCGTATGCAAACCCTTGAGAACCTGGAGTCGAAGGAAAGCGGCGCCGGGCGCGTTACCTTCTGGTTAACCACCTTTGATATGCTCAAGGACTATCCCATGGGCATGGGCGTACAAGGGTACAATCAAGTTTCATCACTCTATATGGACGATCAGACCCGGGGCGGTGTAGAGAACCGTGCTGTCCATTCGCTCTGGTTTCAGGGATTGGGCGAGGTGGGCCCGATCGGTTTTGGCCTGTTCGTCATGGCGTTACTGGCGCTCCGGCGCATGTCCCGTAAAGCGAAAGATCTCGCGATTGAGCTAGGGGAGAGTACAACTTTTTTCAAGCTGCTTGCACTGGAGTCTGCATTGATCAGCTATCTGGTGGCAGGTTCGTTTATCGACATGTTCCGGGCCGAAGTACTTTACTGGATGATACTTCTGGTCGCTGTCGGCTCCAATGTGTATTACCTTCAGCGCATTGAGAAGGCAACGCACGAGGCTGATGCACAAAGAGAGAAAATAAATAGCCTCGGGGGAGCGAAGGCATGAGGCCACTGCGAGTGTTGCAGTTTATAACGCCGGCTGGTTTTTATGGTGCAGAGAGATGGGTGATTGCTCTGGCCAATAACCTGCTAGGGGAGAGTATGATCTGTGACCTGGCCGTGACATGGGAAAGCGCGAGTCAGGACCTCTCGGTGGCTGAACATTACCCGAAACATGCGGGGCAAGTGCATTACCTACCCATGAAAGGGCGATTTGACCTTCGGGCTGTCCTGCAGTTGGTGGAGGTTATACGCGAGCGACAAATCGATGTTATCCATACCCATGGGTACAAGTCAGACATTCTGGGCCTTCTGGCGCGCGCCGGGTCGGTATCAAATGCGTAAGTACGCCCCATGGTTTTTCCGGCAAGGTAGGCTTCAAGTTGGGAGCTTTTATAAAGCTGGGAACCTTCATGCTGCGATACTTTGATGCCGTGGTACCTCTCTCTGAAGAACTCATGGGGGATATGAAGCGTTTCGGCGTGCCCGATAACAAAACCCACTTTATCCGTAATGGCGTGGACCTGAAGGAAGTTGATCAGGCTCTGCACGCACTGCCAGTAGGTGCGCAGAAGGAGGCTGGTAACTGCGGGACCAAGACAATTGGTTTCATTGGCCAGATGATTCCCAGAAAAGGCCTGGGTGACCTTTTGCAATGCTTCGACCGGCTTCATCAGAATCACCCAAAATATCGTCTTCAACTCCTTGGGGACGGCCGTCAGCGTGCAGAGCTTGAGGAGCTGGCTGCCAGTCTTGAAAGCGGTAATGCTATCGAATTTCTGGGATTTCGCAACGACCGGCTGGCGCTTTTGTCACAGTTTGATCTGTTCGTTATGACGTCGTCCCTTGAAGGAATTCCCCGCTGCATGATGGAAGCTATGGCTGTTGGCATTCCGGTGGTTGCTTATGATATTCCGGGTGTGGACCAGTTGATTGAGCATGAAACAACCGGATTGCTGGCTCCTTTGGGCGACCAGGAGGCATTGGCTGGTTGCTGTGAACGGGTTCTGGAAGATAAGACTCTTGCACGGACTCTCGCCCACGCCGCTCGCAATCGTATCGATATGGACTACTCAGCCGCACGTATGGCGAAGGAATACGAAGCCCTCTTTCAGAATTTGCTGGCCAGTGGCGAAACCATAGTCACCGGCGAAGGAGGGGCGGGTTAACTGTGTGTGGTCTTGCCGGTTTTCTAAGGACCCCTTCAACGCCTAACCGTGATGCGCATCGTCAATGGCTTGAACACATGGGTCAGGCCATTGTTCACCGCGGCCCCGATGCCGGCGGCATCTACCAGGACGATGAGATCAGTGTAGTACACCGCCGCTTAAGTATCCTGGACCTGAGCGATGCTGGTAATCAGCCAATGACGTCCAACTCTGGTAGATACGTAATTGCCTTTAACGGTGAGATCTATAACTACCGTTCGATCAGGGCTGAACTCGAAGTTGAAGGGTATCGCTTCACTACCGGTACCGACACTGAAGTGCTTCTGTCCTTATTCGAACATAAGGGACAGCGCTGCCTGAATGACCTTAATGGCATGTTTGCCTTCGCCATCTGGGATACCCAATCGAAAGAACTGTTTATGGCCAGGGATCGGTTGGGCAAAAACCACTTTATTACTATGAAGCCGATGGCCAGTTTGCCTTCGCCTCCGAAATCAAGGCACTCAGTACGTTACCTTTTCTAAACAAAGAAATTCGCCCGGATGCCATCAAGGATTTCTTTGCCTACCAATACATCCCGGATCCAAAAACCATTTACCGCTGTATCCACAAGTTGGCGCCTGGTCACTGGCTCAAAACCGACGGCAACCGAAGTCGAGCTGGCCAGTATTGGGACCTGTCCTTCGCAAACCCGAGCACAGCGAGCCCGGATAAGCTGGAGGCGGGGCTTTATGACCTTATTGATGACGCGGTTCGCCTGAGAATGATCAGTGATGTGCCTCTTGGAGCCTTTCTCAGCGGTGGAGTAGACTCAAGTGCGGTGGTTGGAATGATGGCGGGTCATAGCCGCCAACCCGTGACCACCTGCGCTATAGGATTCGACTCCAAACGCTTTGACGAGGTAGCCTGGGCAAAAAAAGTGGCAAAGCTATTCAGTACTAATCACCACGAATTCACAGTACGTGAAAACCTGCCAGACAGCCTGACGAAGATATCCCGATATTTTGACGAACCCTTTGCGGACCCCTCATTTGTACCCACTTACTTTGTATCGCAGCTTGCGCGGCAACAGGTAACGGTTGCACTTGCGGGTGATGGCGGCGATGAAAACTTTGCCGGCTATAGTAAGTATCGTACTGACAGCATCGAAAACCAGCTACGTAATCTATTCCCAGGAGCGTTGCGCCGTAGGCTTTTTCCTCCACTGGCGCAACTAGCCGGCGGTATCAACACCCCCTTAAGCCGCAAGGCGAAATCTTTGCTGAGCTCTCTGGCCATGGACCCGGACCAGGGATTTTTTACTACCAATTGTTTTTTCCGCACGAGCCTTTGGAACGAACTGGTACGCGGCGAGCTGAAACGGGAAACAGACGGTTACGATCCGGCGGACATCACCCGCGAGCATTACCGAAATGCTGACACCGACGACCACCTGGCCAAAATTCTGTACACGGACATCAAAACCTATCTTCCGGGCGACATTCTGGTGAAGGTCGATAGAATGAGCATGGCCAACTCCCTGGAAACCCGAGCGCCCTTACTGGATTACCGGGTAGTGGAGTATGCCGCTGGTATTCCGTCCGCTTTGAAGCTCCACGGCAAAGAAAAAAATACATTCTGAAAAAGCTTTCGAAAAAATGTTGCCCGAGGATGTTCTGTATCGAAAGAAAATGGGCTTTTCAGTTCCCCTGGCGCAGTGGTTGAGGAACGAGTTGTTCGAAGTGGCGGATGACGTTTTTAGTGAGGATGACGGTGGCCTGGCTCAATGTTTCGATATGAACAAAGTGCGCCGGCTCTGGATGAATCATCGGGAGGGCCGGGACGACAATACTCAGGAGCTTTGGAGCATGGTGGCATTCGAGCTGTGGTGGAGAGCTTATCATTCCGAAAAGATAAATTGATATACTGTAACAGCGATCAACCAATTTTGTGCATTCATTGAGGGGCGCCAAACAATGCTCATCGAATTTCGTTCGATTATTTTCTGATTTATTTCTTGTCTTCACTCGGAGCTAACTAGGTTCTGGGTAGGATACAGTCTATGAAAAGGTGGTTTCATGGGAAACAGTGGTCGCCCTGCCCGAATTCTTCATATTACCTTCAATATGGGTATCGGAGGTACGGAACAAGTAATACGGCAAATTGTTTTGGGTTTACCTCGGAAAGACTTTAGCAGCCAGGTTTTATGTATCGATGGTTTTGTAGGTGATATTGGAAAGCAGCTTTCAGACGAAAATATAACAGTAACCGCATTAAAGCGCTCACCGGGGTTTGATTGGAAATTGGTTTGCTCTATTCGAAAGATTTTAAGGCAATCAAATGTCGATGTTGTGCATTGTCACCAGTACACGCCTTGGGTATATGGTTGGCTAGCAGCGATAGGAAGTGGTACAAAAGTTGTTTTCACCGAACACGGCCGATTTCATCCTGACCGTTATCGATATAAGGCTGTGTTGGTAAATCCTCTGATCGCGTTTACAACCGATGCTGTTATCGCAATATCTAACGCAACGAAAAAGGCAATGCAGAAGTATGAGTTTATTCCTGCTTCAAGAATAAAAGTGATTTATAATGGCATTGAGCCTCTCGAGAGAGATGAATCAGTTTCAAAAACTGTGCGTGCTGAGCTAGGGATTCCTGCCGACGTGACAGTCTTGGGCACAATGGCCAGGCTGGACCCCGTAAAAATCAGATGATGATGCTGGATGCATTTTTCGAAATAAACAGAAATTACAAAGATATATGGTTGCTTATGGTAGGGGATGGGCCGGCTGGATCACTACTGAAACGCAGGGTCCAGGAATTGCAGATAGGACACCGAGTCATCTTTACCGGATTCAAGGCAACCCCGTTTCGCTACCTTTGCGCAATGGACATTTTTTTACTTTCTTCCCATACGGAAGGTACCTCGATGACGCTTCTTGAGGCAATGAGCATTGGTATACCGGCAGTGGTTACATCGGTCGGGGGGAATCCAGAGATTTTGGAAGATAATGCCACAGGATTGCTCACCCCGTCAGATGACCACCACCGGTTTGCCGAAGCGATAAGGTACTTGGTTGAAAACCCGGATATAGCCAACAAAATGGGGTCATCTGCGAACAAAGTATTTCACAAGAATTTTGCAGTAGAGAATATGTTGAGCGCTTATATGCAGACTTATCACGCTATCATATCTAATAGCATTTAACACGGGGGGAACTCAATGCCATCTGTTCGACAGGCGATTGTTTATTCCTCCGCAGCACGCTATGTGATGTCCTTTCTTGGCCTCGCCTCTAGTATGCTCGTGTCACGACTGTTAACGCCCGATGAGATAGGTACTTTTGCTATTGCAAGCGCGATTGTAATGATAATGAGCGAATTTCGGATGTTAGGAGCAGGCGGCTATTTGGTTAGAGAGGAAAAAGTCACCAAAGAAAAAGTAAGATCAGCGCTTGGCCTGACTATCTTGGTTTCCTGGGGGTTCGGGATAGTTATATTGGTCTCAGCATGGCCAATTTCAATATTATATGAGTTGCCGTCACTAGCGTTAATTTTTTCGATTCTCTCTCTTAGCTTTTTTCTTGCACCCTACATAAGTATACCTGCTTCGCTGTTGTCGAGAAAAATGAATTTCCGTGTTCAGTTCAAGATCCGATTTTATGCTAGTTTGGTAGGATTTTCGACGACAATAGGTTTAATTGTAATGGGGGCCAGTTATTACGCGCTAGCTCTCGGTCAAACGGCAGTTGCGATCGTTAGTTTTGTAATGTATTCCAAGATAAGGCCTCAGGGAATGGTTTGGCTTCCTCACTTCAAGGGCATTAGCAAAGTGGCGAGTTTCGGGGCTTATACCTCCCTCGCCAGTCTTTTCCGAAAGTTGACGGTAACTATGCCAGACATGATTATAGGAAAAATGGGAACCACCGCCCAAGTCGGCATGTTTTCTCGTGGTCTAGGGTTTATACAGTTTGTATCGCAAACGATCATAATGGGAATGAAGCCGGTTTCTTTACCATACCTTTCCGATGTTAAGCGTGCCGGCGGGGATCTTAGTTTCGCATATACTAGAGCTAGCGTAATGGCGGGAGGGCTTATTTGGCCAGTGCTTGCAGTTGCAAGTATCGTGAGTCTTCCTGCTATAAGGATGTTTTTCGGCGATCAATGGGATGCAGCAGCACCACCGGCAAGCATGCTTGCCTATTGGGCGATGTTAAGAGTTGTTCACTTATTCGCAGGTGAATTGCTTACTGCAATTCATAAAGAAAAAATATTGGCACTGAAAGAGGGCGTTGTTGTATTTTTGTATTTTGGAGGGATTATCCTATCCTTCCCCCGTGGCTTGCTGGCTGTGGCGGTCATGTTTGTGTTAGTGGCATTTGCGGATCTTTTATTTACTACTGCAGTTTTAGTACGTTATGCTCAGATAAAGTCAGTCAGTTTCTTTAGCGCATGGATTAGAACCGCCATTTTGACTATCTTGTGCTGGTCGGTTGCTCAACTAATTTATATGGTCGTGAGTTCTAGTTCCATGGGGATGTTTGGAGCACTTATCACTGTGGCCGCTGTTCTACCATTAATCTGGGTTTCGGGTTTATTCTTAGTAGGTCACTCTCTCCGATTTGAAATCATTAATTTGTATGATCTGGCCAAAAAAATATCAGCTCTAAGTAGTTTATTAATGAGCCGGCATGTTGTTTTGGTTGTAAATTAACGAGGTGATACTTTTGCGTTATGAACGAACATGTGTAGGCTTGTTGAAAGCCAGATTATCTTGCTCAACACGTTTTGTCTCAAGTATAATTTGCCAAGCTTGGTAGAAGTATCGCCAAGGACTATTAGATCTTTGGAAGATATTTATGATAGGCTTATATTTTATCTTCTCTGCATCTTTGAAAACGATCGAAGAGCGCGTTCATACGATTCAGCGATATCATTTTCTCTTAAATCCGACCTCAAACTAAAGTTCTTGGCGCTAGTTGAATAGTCGGACCACACTTCAGGGTCATTCCACATTGTTCTGAGCGCCGAGTTCCAAGCCTCGACGTCGGTAGGATCAAGAAGCTGGCCTCCGGGACCTACTGATTCCGGCAGCCCTCCGATGTTGCTTGCTAGCACCGGTATTCCGGACATATGCGCTTCTGAAACCACTCGGCCCCACGCCTCGCGCCATTGACTGGGTACAATAAGAATGCGCGTTTTAGAATATACTTTGCGCATGTCGTGTAAACGATCTAGCCATGTAATATTGCCTAATTGTTCTATTTTTTTAGTAAACTTTGTTTGTCCTCGATTTTTTGTTGCCATCCTTCAACAAACAGGAATGGTATATCTGGGTTTTTGCGTGCTAATTCAAGCGCAATTGCTTGTCCCTTTAACAAGATAGGATTTATGAAGGTGACGTAAGTTCCGATGGCGCTGCATTCGTATTGGGCTCTATCGAATACGTTATAAATTACTGTTGGTCTGGTTCCGTATTTTTGTTCAAAGGCTTGTGCTGTAAATTTTGAGTTGGCTATGAAGCCCGCCAAGTGCATCTGGTTAGGGTTGCCCAGTGATTGAAATTCAACATCGCGTAGATGTAAAACAGCTGGAATATTCTCCTTATGGAGAATCTTTGCCAAGTTGTATGCGCCGCCATTACTTGGTAACAAAACGGCAACGTCTGGTTGAAATGAATTTTTTATTTTCTCTAACGCAATAGATATTTTCCAAGTTCTTGAGACTGGATATCCCATAACATAGTCAGTTGGAGCTTTGTGTCTTAAGATTTTTCTTCTCACTCGATTTCTCAATCCAAGCCAATTCGTGGTGGCTACGAATCCTGACAATACCATACACGAATGACCGCGGCGTTCCAGTGCCTGGATCATTTCATGTGTGCTGCTTTCTGCTCCGCCGACTTTTTGTGGCAAATAAGGTCGGTTGGTTAAAAATAGTATGCGCATTTTCTTATAACCCTAATCTGTTCATGGTATTTTTGAAAAAAATTATGCCTTTGAATGCGATAGTAGGTCTTCACTATGATTATATGGAGAATTACAAAAACTGTTGTTCGAACTTCGGTGCAAAGTATATACAATTCTACCCATTACGTACGTCCGTTTAGGGCGAAGGTGAGCAACCAATCTGATTGAAATAGACAGCTTTCCAGGTTTTTGAATCGGTGATCGCTAAATCGGATCGAGCCTTCAGGTCTAACGATGATGGTTTATAATGCATGGTCTATTCAATCCTTAGATGCTCTGAACTCTTAGTTAGCAGAGTCCTTTGTCAATACTGCTTAAATATTGCAGGCATGCCGTTCTTATGTTTCACGAAAGGTCATCGTTTAGTTAACCGAGTGATGGCATTTGCCAGTGTCTGGGAGATGTCCTCAATTAGGAACATCTTCCGGTTAGGGTACTCTTCCTGAATCTGTTTGCCTTGTCTCAGCTCTGCGGCTTTTTCCGATAGATAATGCTCAAGTTCATTGGTGGAGTCTAACCCGATGGATCTGCCTAGCTTATACTTTTTAACCAGCCGGTCCAATGCGCCAGCCTCTGGGGTGAGGTGTAAAATTGGGCGGTTGATCGCTAAGTAATCGTAAAGCTTAGATGGAATCTGAGTTTTCGTGCCCGATTGTATATTGACCACTATGTCAGCTGCGGCAAGCATTTTAAGGCACGCCCGATAGGGCTTGGCTGGCTCAATTATTAAAAAGCCGTTTTTAAGCAGGTCCGAGTAGGTTTGCCGTATGTCATAACTTAAGGAGATATCACCGATTTGGGTGAAAACGATTCTCTGGCCTGTCCCTTCTAGAGTCTCGTTTACTCTACGCAAGGCATCTAACAAGGGGGCCGGGTCCCGCACACCATAGAGAAAACCGGCATGGATTAGGGATAGCGTGTTTGTATCCCGCTCCATCGGTGAATCCTGTTTGATCTGTTCGAAATCGCGCTGATCGATACCGTTGGGCATAACAAAGAACTTATTTCGGTTCAGCTCCGGATATCGTTGAAGAAATTCCTCCATTAAGGCCTCTGTGTTCAGGGAAACCGCCGCAGCATGGTTTACGACCTTTTTCTCGAGGCTCGAGCTCCAGCGGTCCAGAAGTTCGCCCTTCGACTGGTGAAAAGGGTTATTGATCCATGGGTCCCGGAAATCGACTACCAGAGGTGTTTTAGTGGTTTTGCTGACCAGATAGCCGGTAATCAGGCTAGACCAGGGGGATCCGGTGGCAAATATCACCTCCAGGTTGCACTGACGAACAAGTTTCCGCCCTTTCAGGAAGGCGGGAATAATCCAGGGCCCGGCTTGATCGGGGAAATAACATAGGTTGTAGATAAAATCTTTGAACCTCTGGCTTCGGCTGATCGCAGTGGAGTCAGTCGTACTTTTAAAGTTTGATTTTGCGGTCGTATCTGCGTTCAGCGTCTCGCCGGACTGATTGTCTTTGCCTTGCAGACGACGCAAGCCACTGCGAATAACAAGCAACAACCGAAAAACGTCCCAGCTAGCCACTCGGTGAATTTGTTCTCCGTTCACCGGTAGGGCAATATGCGCCAGGGCATCTTTTTCCGGCGTTACCCCTGCAGGGTCGTTAGAACATGGCGTTCTCCGTTACCCAAGTTGCGGATGAATTTAACCGTGCGCATGCTTCCCGGAACACCCGTGCTTTCCGTGGGCGGGTAAAAATAGGCAATGAACAGTACTCTCGTTCCTTGAAGATCAGCGGGATTTTCGGCCATCTGGTTATTATCCTTTATGTAGGTGCAAAATACTGCAAAGAACTCAGCCCGTCAGACCAACGGTATCAATAAGATGTCTGGCGCTGGTTAAGCGATCGCGATACTTGATAAATGGGCTATGTCGCACAAGTACACAGACAATATCGGCATTCTTCAACGCCTCTTCAATGGAAACCTGGCGGATATATTCACCAGTCAGGCTTACAGGAAGTTCCTTTGTATTTGGTTCGACCACCAGTACCTGGCAGCCCAGGTCCGCAATATTATGGGTAATTTTGAGTGCGGGACTTTCCCGAAGGTCGTCAATGTCAGGTTTGAAGGCAACGCCGAAGCAGGCAACCCGAATGTCACGCCTGGTTTTAGCCGGCGCCTCGGAATGGAGCTTGTCAACCGCCTGACGGACTTTGTTTAATACCCAGTTGGGTTTGAAGTCGTTTGCTTCCCTGGCAAGTTTGACAAGCCTTGCCTGTTCAGGGGCGCTGTCGACGATAAACCAGGGGTCAACTGCGATGCAGTGTCCGCCTACACCAGGGCCGGGAGTCAAGATGTTGACCCGAGGATGCCGGTTGGCCAGTTCAATCATCTCCCAGACGTTAATATCGAGATAATCGCAAATCAGTGATAATTCGTTTGCAAACGCAATGTTCACATCACGGAAACTGTTTTCCGTGAGCTTTGCCATCTCAGCTGTGCGAGCTGTGGTGGTAATGCAGTCGCCTTGCACCACCTGTTTATAGAGTTTACGGGCGGCATCAGAACATCGTGGGGTCATCCCTCCGATGATTCGGTCATTCTCCACCAGTTCCCGGACAACCTGCCCTGGGAGCACGCGCTCCGGACAATGAGCAATACGAATATCGGAATCCTCTCCGTAGGTTTGGGGAAAGGTAAGGTCAGGCCTTTCTTCTGCGAGCCAGTGAGATACGAGTTCGGTCGTACCGACCGGCGATGTGGACTCGAGCATCACAAGGTTCCCGACTTCAATGTTGGCGCAATCGCACGGGTACCTGCCTCCACGTAGGCAAAGTCCGGTATCTTGTCATCCTTGGATAGTGTTGGTACGGCGATCAGGAACGCATCGGCGGGTTCAGGGCGGGTGGCCGCTCTCAAATAACCCTCAGTAACCGCAGCTCGTACCACAATGTCCAGGGACGGTTCGACAATATGAATGTTGCCCTGGTTGATGATATCAACCGCTTTTCGGTTTATATCGACACCCAGTACCCGAATTCGCCGTGAGGCAAATACTGCGGCTGTAGGAAAGCCAACATAGCCAAGACCCATGACAACAATGGCGTGATCACTCATATTGGAATCGTCCTTTTATTCGCGGGTGTTCATGCCTGGGCGTTCTGTGATGGGGTAAAAAGCGCCGTGACGATCCGGCCACATGCTTTGCCGTCACCATAGGGGTGCGTGTAAGACTCATGGTCACATTGGCCGAGTCGTTGGTCAGCATCTCACTGATGGTATTGTTAGTTGCGTCTCTACAGGAGCGTTCCTCTTTTTCAGGGTCCTGGTCGGCATTGTTATCAATCCGCTGTGCCACCGCCAGAAGTGCATCAACAACGGTGTTGTCGATTTCTAATATTGAGTGACCGGGTACGTCTTCAATGAGCAAGTTCTGATCAGAGGATTCGGTAGGGGCGAGGAGGAGGGTAGCCTGCGCGACTGTGAGCTTCCGGTTGCTTCCGTCCTGCCAGAGCGAGTACAGATTACTAACGGTCACCCCGGACTCATCGTGGCCTAAAGGGATTTTTTGATAATAAGCCGCGAGGCTGGCGGCGAGCGTAGTCGACGTATCACTATAGACCAAAACGATATCGGGACGGAACTTCCGAATGACCGATTCGACCCCGGTAAGAATCCGGCTGGTGATTGCTGCGAGTGTATGACCGGGTTTCATGAGATTAAGGTCGAAATTGTCGCGGAGCCGAAACAAATCGAGCACTTGGTCGAGCATTTCCCGGTGTTGAGAGGTAACACAGACTTGGGATCCAAAGCAACTGTCGTCAGTCAAGCTGAAAGCGAGACGGGCCATTTTGATGGCCTCCGGGCGACTGCCGAAGATTGTGCGCAATTTCATCAATTTCCTTCCATGGATAACGACAGCGTGGTGCGTTTATGGTAAAAAAAGCTTATCAGAGAATTCGTTCTGACTGTATAGATAGCCCCAGAGTTTGACGTGTAAATTGGTGGTTTACATACCGAAGCGGCCTCGAAAGGGTGAGGTAGACAAGGATGATTGAAATCTACAATGGTGAAGACCTGACCGTGGTCATACCAGCCCACAACTGTGAATGCTATATCAGGGAGGCACTCCAAAGCATCGAGCTCCAGACGATTCGCCCTGGTCAGATCATCATCATAGAAAATGCATCGAGTGACGGCACCCGAGAGTGCCTTGAAGGTTATGCGGAGACGAGTGATCTACCACTGAAGATTGTCTACACAGACTGTCCAGGAGTATCCAATGCTCGGAATATTGGCTTCTCACTAGCGGAAACTGAGCTTATAGCTATGCTAGATGCTGATGATCTCTACGAGCCGGCGTTCCTTGAGTTGGCGCTTAAAGCATATAACGTCATTCCTGACCTTGTGTTATTTTTTGGCAATCGAAAGCCTTTAAAAAACGGCAGTGTGATGGACGAACCCTTCTTGGAAAATACACGGCTGAATGATATTTCGTTCGACGAAGTATCTGCAGATATTTTGAAGATATCCGAAGGCTTATTCAGTCATCTGGTATACGGAAATTTTATTTCTTGTAGCGGTGCTGTCGTGCGTCGTAGTGCTGCGTACGCAGCGGGATTATTTTCCATATTTCTTATCGCAAGCGAAGATAGGCACTTCTTTAGCAAATTGGCTTTACAAGGAGAGTCAGCCTATACTTTGGTGCCAACACACCTGTATCGAGCGCATGACTTAAGCAGAACAGGTAGCTCAAGTTGGTTAGATATCCAGAAAAATAGCTTGTTATGCCTTAAGTCATTGCGTCTAGAGTCAACTGGCTGGCGATTAATGAAGCACGAGCGTGATGCTCTGAATAAAGCATATGATCGAGCCCGGAAAGATTTTTTTTACATTGCTTCCGAGCACGGCATCAGAAAATTCATAAATTCTCGATTGTGGGCTCGTCAATCCGGAATCCGTGTTCTGGATAATCCTTGGTTCTGGATAAAGGCCTTGAAGAATAGCTATTTAAATCGATTATAATTTAATGTGGCCTTGTTTTACTAACGCCTAAAAGCTGACCGTAAGACATTTTAGAACTATAATTTTTTTCAAAATGAAGGTTTAGTGTTTCAATTTAGATGAAAATATACTGAGTTGTACTTGTTCGACTTGCGCTATTTTGTGAATGAGAAAAAACCTTGGGATAGATAAAACGCAGAATTTCAACATTGGTGCTTTTCAAGCAGTCTTTAACATTACGAAACAAAAATCAAACAGATTAATTTGTGTCAATATTTTATTATTGAAAATCGGTATATCCGATAGTGGCATGGCTTGAGAGAAGCTCCATGAAGGTGTGTCGAAATTTGGTGAATCAGTAATTCATGATAATTTAATGCGGTAGTCGTATTGAATGCTTTTTAGGGTTATTGCTAAAAAATATATCACTGAGGGTTTGGAGATGGAGAAAATAATGCAACTTTTTTTTGGTGCTCCCTTTGCCGTCAGGGAAGCAATCGGTAAGTGGAATGTTCGTCGTGACTTCACGTCCGGCTATCTTCAATTCATTTTTATGTTGATAATACCTTTTTCAGTATCGGTAAATGCAGAAGAAATTAGCTGGCACCAGAGTCTTGACAGTCAGTTTGATATTGTAGAAACATTTGATCACCTTCAAGACTGGAATCCATTAAAAACTGGTTATCATTATCATGGTCAAGATATGCCCAAGCGGGAGGATGGTGCTAGGGGGATGTGGACCAATTATTCTAACGACCGTCTGATTTTCGCTTACGAGCTGGTATCTGGCGAGTTTAAAGTTGACGATGACATTTTGTTCGAGAATTCTGGCATCAACGCCCGTATAATTCGATTTCATGAGGAGGACGGGAAAAAGTTCATCCAGATTGGAAGAGCCATCGACGGGGTTTCCGTGGGTGATAAGTTTTCGACCTCATCTGGGGCGAAAGGTATTGTTGACTATATCCCAAAATGGATTGGTGACCATGGCAAATATACTTTGGGCTCCGGTAAGTCGTTAGCAATCAATTATAATGATTTTAGTGGTGGGGTAGATGGATTTGGACCATCTCGCCTCGGAGTCTTTTTGGGGATGGCGAGACGGGCAATAGTGGCTACAAAAAAATTCATGTTTTCTTTATGATTCGATTTAGAGATGGTTTCTTTTGGAAAAATGAAAACCGTGATTATGCATGGGTAGGCACATTGAAATTGTTTCACCTTTCCAGCGGGTTTACTGCGATAGATCATTATGGTACCTCTGACGAATATCAAACATTAGAGGATACCCCTCAAACAAAACGAGAATATGGAACAAATGCAACAATTGTAAATGTCGGTGGTGGGGGACTTTCTTCACCGCGCGATCTTTTTCTCGTGGAATCAACATTTGTGTCCGAACTAAAATCATCGGGCTGGGGAAAAACCGCTATACAAGCGGGGCGGGCTATGAGTAAGTCGGCCTCTGCCAGCTTTTCAGATTTATATGAGCGAGACGAATGGATTGGGGTAGAGTTGGTGTCAGATTTGGGTGACGTAGGTGAAGCAAATGGTAGCACCCAAGTCTATCTTTACTCCCAAAAAGGTGAGCAGATAGGTTATTGGAGTGCCTTCAACTATAACAAGTTACGACATTTTGATCATAAGTATAATAAGTTTGTATTTGGGGGGAATAGGTTGTGCTTTAACTATGGCAGTTGCCAGGAGGGGTTGGATAGTCGCTATTACGTTGATGATTTCATCATTCATGGAGATAGAATTGCGCCAACTTATTTTGAGCTTAAAAGCCGTAAAGGTTCGAATGATTTAAAACCAAATCCGCCCGAAAATATAAATATAAAGTGATATCATCTGTTTGGCTTGTGGCAGTGGTCATCTCGAAGCATGCCGGCTCACGTTCAAATAGAACGACTGGATTTCCACGCAACCATATTTGCCTTTGCCGGGATGGTGGGGCTGCTGGAATGGGGCTAAGGCCATAATCACGGTACTGCCTCGCGCAAAGTGGGCTGAAAATGATCTTGCCCTGAAGATGCCGAGCATAACTGACATCCGTTTAATGATGTGGTGTACTGCTTAGATGTGGTGACGGCAGCCTTTGAGGTGAGTCGGAGTGTAATCCCCCCAGAAATTAATCGAGGTTTTGAGTAGAGACTTTTACAATGATCGCAGAGGGAGCGACGGATGAAGAAGTCTCGATTCACCTACAGCCAGATCATAGCCATCCTGAAGCAGCACGAAGCCGGAGTCCCGGTGGCTGAGCTGGCACGGGAGCACAATGTCAGCACGGCGCTGATTTATCAGTGGCGTTCGAAGTTTGGCGGCATGGATGCATCGATGATGAAGCGCCTGAAGGAGTTGGAGGCTGAGAATGCCCGCCTCAAGAAGATGTACGCAGAAGAGAGGCTCAAGGCCGAGCTTCGTCAGGAAGCCCTGGAGGGAAAGTTGTAAGGCCATCTCAACGCCCGGAGATGGCCAGAAAGGGCGTAGCCAAGCATGGCATCAGTATCCGATTGGCCTGCGTGGTGTATGGGATCAGCGAGACCTGCTATCGCTACCTGGCGAAGCTCAGTGGCGAGAACGCTCTGGTGGCTGACTGGGTGTTACGGCTTACCCAGACCCACAAACGTTGGGGCTTTGGCCTGTGCTTTCTATACCTGCGCAACGTGAAGGGCTACACCTGGAATCATAAGCGCGTGTATCGTATTTATCGGGAGCTGGAGCTGAACCTACGCATCAAGCCCAGGCGAAGAATCCAGCGGGATTACCCGGGTGAGTTGGATGTTCCGACCGCACCCAACCAGGTCTGGTCGATGGACTTCATGAGTGATCAGTTGGTCAGCGGCAAGACGTTCCGGACATTCAATATGATCGACGACTACAACCGGGAAGGCCTGGGCATTGAAGTCGACTTATCACTACCCGCACAACGGGTGATTCGCGCTCTGGATCAGATCATGGAATGGCGTGGCAAGCCCGCCGCCATTCGCTGTGACAATGGGCCAGAATATATCTCGCAGTCACTGATAAACTGGGCCAACAGAAATCGGATTAAACTGATCTACATCCAGCCGGGTAAGGCCACTCAGAATGCCTACATCGAGCGCTTCAATCGGACCGCACGGCATGAATGGTTGGATTTGCATCAGTTCGAAAGCATTGCCCGTGCTCAGCTATTAGCGACCCAATGGCTCTGGCAATACAACAACGAACGGCCAAACACGGCTATTGGAGGAATACCCCCATCCAGGCTGCTGGAGGTAGCTCAACGTCTACTCAAAACAGCGTTTAAAAATGGGGGGATTACACCCGGCCAGATTGCGAATGGATAACGGCCCGGAGTTCATCTCCATCGCCCTGGCAGATTGGGCGGAACAGCACGGCATATCGCTGGAGTTTATTAAGCCAGGGAAGCCGACTCAGAACTCTTACGTGGAGCGCTTCAACCGAACTTACCGGGACGAGATCCTGAACATGTATGTCTTCCGGAATCTCACCGAAGTCCGGCAACTAACCGAATCGTGGATGGCCGAATACAACGACGAGCGTCCCCACGATTCACTGGAAGACCTGACGTCATGGGAATATCTGGCGAAACACCAACGGACGGAAAACTCTAATCAACGGTGCAACTAAAACAGGGATGTTTACATACTCTCTGTATAGTCACTTTTGAGGTGTCCGTACAACCGGGGCTAGTTCACTTTGACCGCCTTTTTATCCCTTTTAGAATTCCTGCGCTCCTTCCTAAAAGATAAGAAAAATCAACGAGGTAGATCTGCGGGAGGTTTTTTAGGTGATGCCAGGTATTGGCGCGTCGGATCCTTTTTGTAGAAAATATTAGTGGTATTATTGCCGCTATAAGTGCGGTCAAGAAAGCAATCCTTGGGCTAAAGGGGAGTGATATTGAGGCCAACAATAATAGCGTCAGAAATGTGGCGGTTAAAATGAAGGTTGGGTCAAAAATTGATTTTTGAAGGTCCTTAATGTAGTTCTCTGAATGCCATATTTGTCGCTGGATAAAGTCCCGGTAACTTGTCGCGTTACCTAAGTGGATCACGGACATTTCTCTTTCGATCGACACCAAAAAACCTTGTTTCCTGAGCGTTGCAGAGAGCTTACTGTCCTCCCCGGAAGTGACGGATTCGTCGAAGCCACCAACTTCGAAAAAATCAGACGTTGCGATCGCAATACTGGCACCAATTAGGTCTCTCGGCAGGGTTGCCCCCTCGGTTCCGTTCAGGAGCCAATACTTCTCGATAGGTTTGGGGTTCTGTGGCAACTCACATCCGCCGCCCAGCACGAGCCCTGGCTCGGAACTTATTTTGCCCGCAGCATAGGTGATCCAGTCACTGGGTGCTATACAGTCACTATCGATAAATAACAGAACTTCCCCTCGTGCGGCTTTCGCACCAGCATTTCTTACCCTGCCTACCGGGCCCTGAGGTTCGTCAATGACCTGCACGCCCAGCTGACGAGCGATCTTCGGCGTCGCGTCCGTAGAGTTGTTATTAACGACGATCGTTTCATAACGCGAGTCAGGATAGTCTTGCGCCAGGATGCTGGTTAGGCATCTCTCGATATAGTCTTCTTCGTTGTGAGCGGGGATTACAACGGTTACATACGGGACGTCGTTATTCACGATTTGACCTCAGGTTCAAATAGTAATCGACGGTTTTGATTTTACAGAGCATATCAAGGGTCGAGCCGGCGTCGATGCCGCGGGCGGGATTGCGGGCGATGACTTCCTTCATACGTTCTTTTGACCAGAGGTCTGACGTCAAAGAATCAATGATTTCGGGGAAGACATCTTGCGTATAGAGGTGCTCATAGTTGAACCAGCCAAGGCGGGGTTTGTTCCTGTGAAGGGCCTCGGAAGTTCGCTCTATGAGAATTCTCAGAATCCTGGACAACTCCTGGACGAGGATGGAGCGCCTGGCCTTTGCGAGGGTGGCGGCCATTGGAAAATCCAGAAGGGCCGGGTTCAGTTGCCGAATGACTTTTTGGCTGACCTTGTTGTGGAGCCTTGATCTGAACGGGATCGCGTAAGCCAGGTTCAGAAGGTCGGGGTGGCTGAGTGGTGAGTAGTACCCGATTGATCCGCGCGCCATGGCGGGTTGTTTCATCATGTATTGCCGGCTGACGTGCTCGAAGTTGAACTTTTCGATGGCAGTCGCAAAATCCTCGTTATCTTCCATATACTCGTCGAGTGCGTCATGGAGCTGTTGAGTCGTCTGTCTCCGGGTTCCCGTGAAAAGTTCGTGACCCGCTTTGCTTGTGAACCAGAAGGTCTCAGGAATCGTCAGCGCATTCCTGAGGTCACGGGTGATCTTGTCTTTGGAAATTAAAGCCGGGCTCAGCAGGTGAAGTGAGTTTATGACTTTCTGCCACCGGTTGCCCATACTGGGGAAGCCATTGTGGCCGCCAACCCGTGCGCCGATGACGCCGCTGGTGATCGGTAAATTGTAGGCCCTGGCGATTAATCTGCTCGATATATGCCATATTGGCCAAAGGCAATGTCCGTTTATCTCCATTATTTCATCGAGCAATCGATTGTTGATTTCAAGATTGCGAATATCGGTAAAGAGATGATCCTTGCGGACCTGTCCGGTAAGCTTTTTCGCGATCGTTGTCTCCCTGCTTGAGAGATCGCCGTGAGTGTACGCTGCGGCAACGGGTGCGGTCTCTGGTGCCAGAATGGTTCTGGAATCCCAGCCAGCGGACATCATCAGCACCATACTGGGATAAGATTCCAAGATCTCCGAAAAGCGGTGTGAAAACGAAGATATTATTTCTGCCTCGTCCTTGTTCAGCCCTGAGGTATCTTGCGGGGCATAGTAGGCTTCGCTGATATCAGGGCCATCGACCTCTACTGACAGTGTCTGATATGGGCGCGTTTGTTTAACATCTTTGAAGAACGTACGGGTCTTTAACGTGTAGCCATGGGTGAGGAAGCACTGGATGGCGGTCCAGTCGGGCTCGTCTTCTTCTCTTACCAGGTTGTCGAGCCGGTTGGATAACAGAATGGACCCTGGCTCTATCCGGTAATAGAGGTGCTCGGCGCCGACCTCGTCGGCAACCACTTTGAGCGTTTTGTTGTCGGCTTCGTAGATTATGGATGTTCCATTGATCGGACGGGTGAAATCCAGCGCCTGGTCGTCCTTGCGCTCACCGAAAAACATGCTGAAGCCGGCGCCCCCCATTTCTTTGAAGACAATATAATGCTCGTTGGGCGCCTCCATTTTGACCTGAACGCGGTCGTCGGAATAGCAGGCCCCGGCAGCGTTTTCCGGCCTGGTGTCCGAGATGGAGACGACAAAAGAGTTCTGGCGCAGCATAGGGTTACCGGTAAAAGGGGATTCGCCAGGGGAGGGCGTTAAAGCCTGCCCCTGACGATCCGTTTGTTAGTGACAATTCGATCAACTACTGATTCGGACTAACGCCCCGCCAGGCGGGACGTCAACCAGGCTTTTTCCTTTGCGAGGTCGAGTTTACGCAGTCCGGAAAATAGCCGTCGTAACAACCGCGTAGAGGACGCTCTCCGGGTAAGCCGGGGTTGCTCGCCGAAGTCGTATTCCTTCAGCATATCCAGTTCGCCGGAATCAACCAATGGGCTTGTTGGCACCAGAACGGGACACGTATTCGGCCCCGTATTCTGTAGAAGGATGACCTGTATCCGGGTCATCTGGCATTCAGGCGAGTCTTTCAGATGGCTCGTTACGTAATTCAGCCATTTTTCGGCTGAACGCAGAAACTCGTCGGACCTGGCGGGAAGGAAACTCGCTGCCTGGAATAGCAGCATCGCTTTTCGGATATCCTGAGCCACCCAGGTGTCGTTCGGGAACTCGAGCTTCTCTGGCTGTTCAAGGAATGGTCTTTCATTAGCGCAGATCCAACCGGCATACGACTCCATGCAGGCGAGGGCATACCTGAAGGAGTCATCCCGTTGGCGAGTTAACCGCTTCATGTCCAGGTATCGAGCGAGGCTTGCAAGAAATATCAAATAGGACCAGGACGTCTCTGTGTCGGTCAGATTTCGTTCGGCGAGCTCGTCCGCTGGGTGCAAGGTGCTCTTGATGATTCTTTCCGCCCTTTTCATCCACTTCGACTCAAGCGTAAGCCAGTAAGCATCGAGCAGGGTATTGAGATAGTTCCCGGTACCACGGTTCAGCGCGTACTGACGGTCCGGCGGATTCTTTCCTCGGAGGGTTGCCTTCAAGTTGGGCAATTCCCGTCTTTTCGCCAGCTCCAGCTGGCCCAGAAAGGAAGGATCTCCCTCGCGTTGTGTCACAATCCAGTTTGCCAGCTCCAGAACCGCTTCGCGGGACGCGGAGCACCCGGTGAGAAAGTAGTGGTATAGCAAGCCAGTGGTATAGCAGTGCTGCTCTGCTGGCCCTCCCCCCGTCTGGCCGGGTGTTGAACTCGTGTCATTGTATTTTGAGAACGTACGATGGGTAGCGGTATGGGCTGGCAGGTAATGATCGGTGTGCCAGAACAGGCCATGGTTATATTCGGACCTGTCTTCGTTAGTATGGTAAATATCGATATCCCTGACATGACTCGCGAGGTCGTTCATGAGTTCATACCAACGGTGATCGCCGGTGGCTGCAAATTGTCGCGCAAACCCGTAGATGGGGTCATATTGATTGTTGTAATGCGATATCAGTGGAGGTTCATCGGGCGGCAGGTAGAGCGATTCGTGGTCCGCGAATAATTCTCCAAAGTGACGCCAGCCGTATTCATCAATGACTTCGCGCTTGGCAAAAAAGTTTGACTGGCCCTCCAGCCCAAGTTGGATCAGCTCATCCAGCGGGCCTCTGGGCGCGTCTGCAGTAAACCATGGCAAGGCCTGACTCTCCTGATACTGTTTCGCATCCAGCACTGGGGTCGTTGGAGCCAGTGTCCATGCCAGGGCGTCAGGGTAATCGCTGTAATGGAAATAGGCGGTCTGGGTTTTCCGCTCGCCGCCCTGCAGTTCGTATACCTCAGCGGTTTCGCCCGGAAACAGGCCAACGATCAGGCCGTTGTCTTGCACGCCGATGGAACTGGGGAAGTTTTGCCAGAAATTAGGAAGGGTAGCCTGAACGGTTGTTAACGGGGTTGCGACGCTAATGACCGGATTGGCTCGATTTCCAGACATTTGGATATGGTCACCAATGCGAAGACGATACCCCCTGAACCTGGTGGTGACCTCGCCTTTTGCGTTGACGTGGTTAAGACTGTCCCAGTGTTCGCCCCCGCTCGAATCCTGGTAGAGCGTGCCGTGTTTGCTATCCAGCTCGACTGCAGGCATTCCTGGTTCAGGCGTTACTCTTAGGTGCTCGATGTCAGCCAACTCAGCACGTATCTCCATTGACCTGAAATGTATGGAGCCCGGGTCGCCAAGGTCCCACAACCCACCGGGGTGACGGGCCCGTTTAGGGTTATGGAGGCAGGTCTGAACTTCGATTGTTTTGCTGTTGTGGTAAAAGGTGAGCCGGCAGTGGAATCGGGCCAAGCGGACGTCGTCATCGAGAAACCATCCCGTCTGTTGGCAGCTCAGACTCACAGGGCCGTGCTCTACAATCTCCCAGTCGGCATCGATAAGTGCCTGACAGCGCTTTCCTTCTTCGGTGGTCAAGGTGAGTTGATGACACGTAGCAATGCTGGTCTCGGTATGCACCCAGGTTGGCGAGTTTGCTGTCAGATTGAACCGGCAGGCGCCCGTATCAACAGCCAGGCCTTTGGGATCTCTTGTGCAGGTCAACAAAGAGGAGGATGAAGTCGGTGTTTCTCTGGAGCACAGTTCAAGTGTTCGTTCCGCTCCAGGCCCAAGATTGCCAAGAAACTGTAACTTGAGCCAACGGACGCTGCCGTCTGGCCAGCTCGCCATCGGGCTACTTTGGCAGATGATTTCGTCACAGCTCGCGGTATCCACCAGGATAACCTCTGCATCTGGCGAGAGATCCCCCTGCTTCAGCGGTATACCGAGCTGAAACGCTTCTCCTTCATGCCGGATCCCCTGTTCTTCCCTGAGGCGAATACTGATCGCTTCCATTTTGCTACCTACTGCCCTTTGTTGTGCGTGACGATACATTTGGCCACCAAACTGGAGGTTTGGACCTTCCTCTCCACCGCTAGGATTCTACTAATTCAAAGGCATTTTTAAAGAAGCTGCCTTCCATAGGCTGAGCATGCGTCAACGATAGAGTGGCTTTTCCATTACGATCAATATTAAAAATATTTTTCGCCGTATTTCAATTTGCTAAGAGTTCTGTGAAGCTTCGGATATGAAATTATCAATTTCTTAATCCTGTATCTAAATAATGATATTGTCGAGAAGCGGTACCGCAAGCCAGCTTCCAAGGTATGTATACACGGATTGCAAGATCCGCATGGTTGGCCTAAAAATGGTTGGTGGCAAAACCAAGTTTTATTCATTAAATCGTGTACTTCCCATTCTTTAGATTTCTTCAACATATCAAGCTTGGTTAATGACATGACAGGAAAAGAGAATTGCCCAAATAACGTTTGCAGATCGCGATCGGCATCATTGGCAATTATTCGGAAGCCATCATTGTCAATGTAAGTGTTCTGAAAATCCGGGAAGTTTGTCCTCTGATAGGAATCTCCATAATTAATAGAGAGCTCCAATTTATTTATGTTGTTCGCCTTTGCATAAGACGCAATTCCGACGTATTGTGATCCAATCCAGTCTTTGGCGAGCAGGCTTTTATGGGCTTGAGAAAATTCTTCGTATATAGATATATCAGACTGATCAATCGTCTTGATTTCTTCGATATGAGAGTTTTTGAATCTCGCGTTAACTTTTTGCCTGATATCGTTCATAACCTCAAGCTCTTTAGATAACGAACTTCGGTTCGAATCCAATATGTAGTGGGGTTGTATGATAGTGCCCGAACGTGCAAGCTCTAACACTCTGAAGGTGGAATCCCAACCTCCGGTCCATAGGACATCAACTGACGGGATGTTATTTTTATTCACGTAGTTCCCTCACTTAATATTCAGAAGCGATTGGTAGCGCCTCGCCACTGGTCAGACTCCCACGGCGAAGAGTTATCGGCCCCTGAGCCCAGCGAACGCCCCAGGCGCGCAGGATTGCTTGGCTCTGGGTTTCAGGCCCGGGATAGCAACTATTCATAAGCGCGGACCACGTTCTTGAATTTCCCGTTTTTTCCTCGCGGAATTTCGGGGACCCGCTCGATCGAGACGGATATCACCTGACCGAGCCTCTGATGAAGATTATCTCTGATTTTTGTTTCAGCTTCGTTCGAGTCCGTGCCTTTGATCACGATGTAGATCGAGCAGTGGTCAGGCGCATCCTGCACAATCTGCGCTTCTGCCAGTGCATTGATACCTTTGAATACATGGTCGAGGCGCCCGACTCTTCGTCCGTCCGGCAGCTCAATATAGTCATCGACTCGACCGTTAATTCTTGCCAGCGAATGAACGACCGTTGAACTCAGATAGTCCAGCGGCTCCGCCGTGTCGCCAATTTCATACCGGAGTAATGGCATTGCGCCGTTTGTCAGGGTGGTGGCCAGCAGCCGATGGTCGGTCGGTTCAGGGAGGACTTCTGTTATGCCGATGACTGGGTTAAGTCGATAGCTCTTATCTGCTTCCTGTCCGGCAAACAATACATACTCAGCAGTGCCATAGTAGTCGAATACCGGGCAACCGAAGACACTTTCGATCTTGTCTCGTTGCCAATCCAGCAAGGTTTCCGAGTTCGTTATGATGGCAGTGGGCGTGAACCCAGGCCTTGTGTTGGTCAAGAGGTAATAGTTGGCCAGGTCTGCAAGGGCCGAAGGATAGCCGATGAGCTCGGCAGGACTGAAACGATCCAGTTCCCTGGCATAGTCCGGAAATGTTGTGGCATTCAGGTGATAACTGGAGAATAGCCGTTGGTTTTCCGCCCGGTTAATCCTTGAGTAGGGCGGCCTGAGTCGGGAAGCAGGCTGAATCATCCTGCCAGCAAACGTTGCCCGGGGAGCACCGAACGGCACCCCGTGGGCTTCTTCGTGTTCGACGACCAACGCCATAGCAAGCTTGTAGGTATATTCGTTAACGTCCAGTTCGAGGGGCGAACCCGTGCTGCCGCTGGTGTGCTGTAGCATGAATCTCTCGCCCTTGCTTGACCGAAAGCTCTCCGGTTGCGCTTTCAGGGTGGCTTTGGTCAGTATGGGTAGTTTGGTGAGATCCTCGACACTGGTGAAATCATTTTCATGTAAGCCGTGACTGGCAAAGAGTTGCTGATAGTAGGGGACGGTCTCGCGACAGTGTTTTACCATCTGGTGCAGACGCTCAGCCTGATGGGCCAGGGTTTGATCCGGCGTCCAATCCCTTGACTCCCTCGCCAATCGGAGAGCGTCTTTATAGATTCCCGAATAGCGTTTCCGGTATAGATGCTGACCGTACGCCGTAACTAGCAGGTTCTGCAGCCATACAGGGGAGGCGTTGTAGACGAGCTCCTTTGCAGACATGGTCAATTGGCTCCTGCGGCTTTGTCGGCAGGATGGGCATCGTACCGGTTTCGGATGACCCGCGCAGGATTGCCGGCGACAATATCGCCAACGTCGTAAATCCGGGTAACAACCGATCCTGATGCAATGATGGTCTTGGCAGGCGTTGGTGCCATTATCACCGCCTGGTTACCAATCCATGAATCTGCACCAATCTCAATTTTTTCGAAGGTTCCGCCCTGCTCCTGAATGGGAACATCAAGGTCATTAAACTGGTGCTGCCGGCTGCCGCTCAGAATATGTACGCCACTACCGATCAGTGTGTTTTTACCAATCGCACACATTCCGATATTGCATTGCGGACCGATATAGACGCCTTGAGCGATACTCGTATTCCGGTGGGACAGTATCGTAAGAAACCCGATGGAAATGTCGTGTGACGTGTCGGGGCAGGACAGGTGATAGAAGCTTGCCCTGAGGTAAACGCCTGCCTTGCCAGGAACAAGGCTCAGCCCCTGAGAGAAGGAAGCAAAGCAGCTGTCGCTTTTGCCGAGCATGCTTACCAGCCGAAAGAGCAGGTATAGCGGCAACGCCAGCAGGAGAAAGCCAGCCTTGGCCACGCGCTTGGCTAGTGTCCTGGCTGTCATGACCGGCCTGGTCTGGTGTCTGAAGACAGGTTGGGTGATGGCACAGCCAGGTGCAACGGGTTGCAGCCGCTTCGTGCACACGCACTGATCGGGATCGCGTCGGTTCTCAGCATGCCAGTTACTTCCAATTCCCTATGTACTGACGAAGAATACTCTGCTTGGTAGTTACATAATGTCACATCCGAGGTGGTTTTTGCGAGTATTTGAGATCTTATCCAGAGGGTAGATTGCGAACTCCATCAGGAATAGCCATATCACCCTATCGTGTGCCTGACTGGCTCTGAAAGGGCGCTCTCCGCTCCATCCGGTATGTCGTCACCATCGCTGTCTGGATTGTTCGGGCTGAGACCGACGCCTTGTGTTCCATCGAAACCGGCAGTTAAAGGGGTGTAATTTATTCCGACAGGGGCTCATCTGCTACGGACTTTTAGTTTCGGTATTTTTCGATCATGGGACGGATAAGTGACATGAGCTGTTGCCACTCTGTTGTCTGGCGGAGGAACAGCATCGCAAGGGCTACCGTTGAGATCGCAGCCAGCAGGACAAAAACCGTGCCGCGCACCATAAGTTCCGCTAACGGCAGTTCCCATGGTACGTCCAGGCTGATGGTCACCAGGGCACTCGCAGTCGAGCCAAGGGCCGTCGGCAGGCAGAGTAGCAGCAGGTGCCCGGCACCGAACCGAGTCTGTCGCTGGAGAATGAGTAGCAGCGCCCCGGTGGTCGCCACGGCGAGCCAGCCGCGCGCCCAGGCCATTGTGTGAAGGCTGTCGGTAGCAAACCAGTACAGGATGGCCAGGATTATCGTTGTAGAGGCCAGGTCGAACCAGAACAGTCCCTTGACCTTGCCCTGTGCAATGATGGCATCGCTGACCAGCGAGAACAGGCAGAAGGTAAAGAAGAACAACCCGAAAGGCTGCAGCAGGGGCGCGAATTCTGTCCACTGGGTGCCCAATAGCACCCGCACAATCAGCTCCGGATAGAGCATGATGAATACAGTGATGGGCGTCAGCACGGTAATCATCAAGGCGAGGCTGAAGCTCACTCGGTACGCAAGGTTCGTGCGGGATTGCCGGCTCTGGGCGATAGCGGCCAGCAGGGGTTCACTCATGGGAATAATAGCGGACAGCGCTGGCAGCAGGCTTACCTCTCTTACCAGGTTGTAGCCGCCGAGAGCGGTCGTGCCGAAAAAACGGGACACCAGCAGGTTATCTACCTGAGAACGGGTAAAACCGACAATTCCCCGCAAAAGGAGCCACTGAGAAAAGCCCCATTGTTGCCGAAAACGGCTGAGCGTCCACCGGGGGCGGTGACGGTCCACCCGGTACGAACCCACAGCGAGTACCGCCGCCGAGACGAGATTGCCGGCAATGATGGCCCAGTGGCTGGGGTCGATGAACGCAATGGTGATTACTGTCATGAATGACAGCCCCTTCTGCCAGAGCGTGAGCCGGAACAGGGGGAGGTAGTTGATCTCCCGTGCCAGGCGCATCATGCCTGGTGTTCTCAGTGCACGTATCGGCAGGGCTAAGGCGGCAACCGCCAGGGCCGCGGTCAGGGCAGGCTCATCGAACCACCGCGCCAGGGCAGGAGAGCTCGCAATAACCAGTACCGCCAGGGAGGACTTGATCAGGATATCCATGCTCCAGGCGGTATCAAGGTCTTCGTCGTCGAGGGTTTCTTTTTGAACGATGTATTGCCGATTGCCGGTTTCCACCAACAGTTCGAAGAACTGCAAGGCAATGGTAACAAGCGCAACTATGCCGAAGTGCTCCGGCGCTAGCAGCCGGGCAAGGATGAGGGTGCTGATGATACCCAGCCCCCGTTGCACAACTTGAATGCCGAAAAGCAGGCCAGCACTCTTGAGTACCTTCAGGCTGGCCGACATTTCAGCGGGCTGCGTCCAGGGTCAGGTTGTCCAGTGCTGTCCTCACCCGCTCGACAGCGCTGTCGCAGCTCCGTGGTGCACAGATACCCTGCACAGAAATGAGCGCAAACCGGTTCTCACCGGACAGTGTCGCGGGTATCTGCAGGAGCTTGGCTTTGGTGTAGCTTGTCGTGGTGTAGGCGCCCACCTGGAATCGCTCGGCGATAACGACCTGGCGGCGTTCAGTCAGGTGCTGGTAAATGCGAACGTCACCTCCGTAACCTGCTTCCTGATCGGCGCGGAACCAGTTGCCGGGTACTCGTGGCGGCAGGTAGGGTACCAATTTGTCCCCTCGTTCGGTGTTGCGGGTTTGGGCCAGGGAAATCCAGGTGGTTTGTCCTGCACTCCATACTTCCTGGCTCAACGTCTCCGGTAAGGTTATCTTCAGTGGCAAAGCCTCCGGGTCTGTCTTTACGAAACCGGGTACAGCCAGGGCCCAGGCTGGACTGCCTGAGGCCCGTGAATGCGCCAGGCTGACACCCAGAGGCCCGACCAGGAACGCCGCAACAACCGCGACGAAACCCATTTTGAGCAAATGGGGAGGGGCGCCGTCCGGCGTCCCCTCGCGGCGTAGGACAGGTGCCAACCACATAATCGGAATGACAAAAGCTGCGTAGATAGCCCATCCGAAGGTTTCGTGGTCTGCTACCAGGCTACTTTCCATATCGCTTTGGTAGGCGATAACCACGAGGGCCGTTATACGAACCCAGTTCACCACCAAAGCAACGCTGGCGCCAACCGCGAGTGCAGCAACCCAGCCCCTCCAGCGAAAGTCATTGAGTATGGACATCATTATTGCCAACAGGAGGGAGATGGCAAAGTAGCGGATGCCGGAGCAACCATCAGCGATCACCAGGCGACCGTAGGGCAAGGTTATGTTGGCGCCTTCGATGAGTGCAGTGATGCCTATGCTAGCGACCAGCTTGGTAACCACTGCCGTCGCCAGAACGACAAGGTACGGCACCAGGTCCGACCATATAGGCAGGGACAACCCGAATAGCAATACATAGGGCAGAAAGCGCAGCATCGCCTTTGCCCCCAGAAGCGCCCAGGCCAGAGTGAGCAGACCCGCAGGCAGCATCAGGTAGGTGAGGGTGTCGATGCGAACCAGTTCCAGCAATGCCCAGGTGACTGCTGTCGCAATCAATGACAGGCTGCCGAGTACTGAGAAGCTACGTTGCGCCCGGTTTTCAGGTGGGGGTGGTGGGTGAATCAGCAGGAGTCCGATAAAAATGGCGAACGTGGGGAGCCCGTGGGCAAGCACCTGTTCCCATTTCAGCCATTCGCCGACCAACCGGAACCAGGTTGGCCAGAACAGCGCAATGGCTATGGCAGTTACTAGAAGATAGGGGCGTGCGAGGGGGAACTGATCCAGTGTTTTCCTTAACATGCTTCAACCAACTGCGTGCCTGGGTGGTGGTGCTTTGTCGACAAGCGGGGCTTTCCAGCCCTCCTGCTCAAGCACTCTTACTGTATCGGAAAATGATGATTGGTGCCGCCTGTTTTGACTATCTCTTGTTATCGTTCCGATTAGTTGGTGGTTATTTTTGAAAATTGCGGTTTAAGGCACTGTAAAAAACTTCGACAGGCTGAAGAAAGCCGGGCGGCAAGGCCCGGCTTTCTTTCATGCTTGACAGGTCTGACCAGAGGTCAGGCCCTGCGAAGACGCGCTGCACCGAGACCCAGGAGGCCCATTCCGAGAAGGGCCAGTGTGCCGGGTTCGGGGACACTAGCTTCGCCTTTCCAGATCACCCCCTGTGTCAGCCTAGTTGTCCAGTAGGCAGTTTTGCCTGAAACCACATCACAGGGGGCGGTATGGATGCACACATGCCACGCTATTCCGATGAACGTAAAGCGGCAGTTCTCAACAAGCTCTTGCCACCCCATAACCGGACCGTTGTCTCTGTCTCCGCAGAGGAAGGCATCTCCGATGTGACCCTGTATAGTTGGTTGAAACAGTGTCGACAACAAGGAATGCCTGTGCCGGGTAATCGTAACAATGGAGACGAGTGGTCTCCTGAAGCCAAGCTGGCTGCTGTGATTGAAACAGCGCCCATGTCTGAAGCCGAGCTCGGCGCGTATTGTCGCGAGAAGGGCTTGTACCCCGAGCAAATCCAGCGCTGGAAGGCGGGTTGCCTCCAGGGCGCAGGCATGCAGGTGGAAAGCGATAAGACCGCTCATAAGCAGCAGCGTGAGGCACGCAAAACTATCAAGAAGCTCCAGGCAGAAGTGCGTCGCAAAGACCGTGTACTGGCGGAAACGACCTCCTTGCTGGTGTTATCAAAAAAGCTCGAAGCCTTGTACGGCGAAACCCCGGACAACGAGGACAACTGACCTCGCTGGCTGAGCGTACAAGGCTGTTGCAGTACTTTGATGAGGCTGTGGCTGGCGGCGCCCCTAGCCCGGATTTCTCATAGTGCTCCAACAACCTTCGCAGACCAAGCCTGGTAGTGCCAGATCCGAGTGGTCATGGTCGAAGTTGGCGATTATTTAGCCAGTTTCCGGCATTCAGGCACAACTCCCCCTTTCCCCCATTGGTATCGGGCCGGGGGAGCCCGATTATCTACTGGGGCACCAAGCGCTGAACCAGTGCTGAGAGATCGTTCTTGTGTGGATAGCTATCACTCATCAACACCCGTATTCGGCGGGTGTTGCGGATGATGACTGCGCCAACCTTGATCAGCTTCAAGCGCAAGGTGCCGGCACTCATACGTTCGAAGGGCGTGTTTTTCAGATGCACCCGCAAACGCTCGAACAGGGTGTAGGCGAAGCCGGATAAGATCAGCCGCCACTGGTTGGTCCACCAGTGTGTGCTGGAGGTGCGACCGGCAAACAGATCCAGTTGTTGATCCTTGATCCGGTTCTCCATATCACCCCGTGCGCAATACTGTTCGTAGTAGAGCTTGAATCCGTCATCGTAGCGGGAGCTGATAACGAACCGGGGGTTCGGGCCTTGAGGGCCATATTCCAGGCGCGCAACCACCCAGCGTGGCTTATGCCAGCTTCGGGCTTTGTAGCGGAAGCGGAAGGTGCTGGCGAGCTTATGGCCATGAGCCTCGTAGTAGGTCCGGACTTTGTCCATGGCTGGGGCGGCAAGCGCCTCCAGCCGCTGGTTGCGGGCCATGCCTACGATGTAATCCACCTGGTTGCGATCGCACCAGGCCAGCAGTCGGGGCTTGCTGAAGTGGGAGTCGCCCCGGAACACGATCCGGGTCTGTGGCCAATACTCGCGAATAAATCGCACCAGCAGCGCCAGAATGGCCCAGCTGTGCCGGGCATCACCTCGATTGCTGGTGCGCAGATAGCTCACCAGCAAGTGCCTACCGCAGAAGACGTAAAGCGGGAAGTAGCAGTGATGGTCGTAATACCGGTTAAAGAACTTACCCGGCTGGTCGCCGTGCACCGGAATATCGGTGCCGTCAAAATCCAGCACGATTTCCTTGGGCGGCTTCTCATGCTGCTCGATAAAGTGGTGCCAGAGCAACTCATGCGCTTTGACAATGGTTTGCCGATCCATCGCCTGCTCCATTCGACAAAGCGTGGACTTGCCGGCCAGAGTCGAGGCATTCCCCGTGGCGGTTTGTAGTGCCTGATCAAAGCGAAGCGCTTCATGATCATTCAGATCTTCGTAGCCACCGGCCACACCGTAGACCCGTTGCCGGACCAGGGACTTGAGCTCATGACGAATCATCCGGGGATCCCGCTGGTCGGTCAGAGTCTCGGCCAGCCGTTGGGTTAACCGGTGTTGTTTGTCGACTTCGCGCAGTAACAGCAAGCCGGCATCGGAGGTGATATGGCCTCCGGAGAAGTCGGTTTCAATCTGGCGGCGGGAAAGTGGCGAGAAGGTCAGTTTTTGAGGTACCATTTTGGATAGCGGTTGTTGGTGTTGATTGATGGTGTAAGGTCCTGAAATTTTAACACTTTCAGCCGCTTTCTTTTATCCCCTCATGAGAAATTCGGGCTAGGCACAAGGCAGCCGAGCTCATGGGTCTGAGCGAGCGCACGGTAAAGCGCTGGCGACAAGCCGACGGGATGGTTACCCCGGATCGCCGGCCACTGGTCAAGCAGGCTGAACAGCCACATCAGCTGACGATTGCCGAGGAGGTTGCCATTCTGGCCACCTGTAATCAGACTGAATACCGCAGCCTGCCGCCTTCGCAGATTGTTCCTCAGCTGGCCGATAAGGGTGTCTACCTGGCGTCTGAATCATCGTTTTACCGGGTGTTGAAAAAGCATCAGCAGCAGAACCACAGAGGGCATATGAAGCCAAGGCGCAAGGTGCCGGAGCCCACCAGCTTTACCGCCACTGGCCCCAATCAGGTGTGGAGCTGGGACATCAGTTACTGCCCGTCGGCGGTTCGTGGTCAGCACTGGTACCTGTACCTGGTGCTGGACATTTACAGCCGCAAGATCGTGGCTTGGGAAATACATGATGCTGAGTCCGGAATGCTGGCAAAACAGCTCATCGAGCGCGCGCTGTTGCGCGAAGGTTGCTGGAACAAGCCACCGGTTCTGCACTCGGACAATGGGGCGCCTATGACGTCGCACACGTTACGTGCACGGCTGGCTGAACTGGGCATGCCGATGTCACACAGCAGGCCTCGTGTCAGCAATGACAACCCGTACTCAGAGTCGCTGTTCCGGACACTGAAATACTGCCCGGCCTGGCCATCAAAGGGGTTTGCCTCGTTGGTTGAGGGGCGCGACTGGATGCTGGCGTTCGAAAATGCGTACAACAACCATCACCTGCATAGCGGCATCAACTTCGTCACCCCGAGTGCGCGTCATACCGGAAAGGATCTGGAGCAATTGCAGCATCGTAAGCGGGTGTATGAGGCAGCCAAACGTCGGAATCCTCGGCGCTGGTCCAAGGCAACCCGAAACTGGAAGCCTGTGGGTGCTGTGTCACTCAACCCCGGCAAATTGCAGGAAATCGAGCTGAATAAATCGGCTGCTTAAACGCAGTAAAATGGACAACTGGGTTGAAAATTACCGATCACGCCAGTCGCAAAGTTTTCGCTATTTGTTACCCAGAAATTCAGTCGTCCATCGCCAGCAACGATAAAGGACTCCCCTAAAAGATCAAGCACATTTATGGCCTGTGTCCAAGGGGCTGCGATCGAGTAATCTTCTGAGTTAAAGATCGTTTCTCCTTTGCTCTTGATCATCAGGGTGTCATCGTACGATACATAGAGTGACGTGATGATGGCGTCAGTACCAGTCATGTTCAGGTCTTCTTCCCAAATTCGATATTCTGCGTTATCGACCCACCAGCTATCGAAATCCTGGATCCAGGCTGCTCCATCGAGTGGTGTCCCGGCTGGGTCAATATAGGTGTCAACGGTTTGGTCGGAAAGCTCACAACCCACGCACTCATCACCGAGGCTGGACATGAATGGCACAGCATGCGCCATGGAGGCGGTCATGCTGAGCAAGGCTGCGCCTAACATCAAATTTAACACTCTCATATTTTTTCCTTTTTCGTTGTGCAGTCCGGCAAAATGATTTGAAACAGAGGCTGCTTACGCCACTGACAGGGCGTGCCATTCAAAAATAAAGCCAAATCAAAAATACGACCTTAATATCAGTTACATGAATTGACCGGGCCGGCTGGAAAAAAGCGGTCGTTTGAGTATGTGTATAAGATATCGACACAACAGCTCTGGCTGGACGTGAGTGGGAGTCTGTCAGAACTAAAAAACCTGGAGCCCCGAGGGGC
Organism: Marinobacter sp. AN1; assembly: GCF_026013985.1. Classification (NCBI taxonomy): domain Bacteria; kingdom Pseudomonadati; phylum Pseudomonadota; class Gammaproteobacteria; order Pseudomonadales; family Marinobacteraceae; genus Marinobacter; species Marinobacter sp. AN1. The sequence goes on from NZ_CP110342.1 coordinate 896,301, forward strand.
CTCCAGGTTTTAGTGTGCTCGAACGCATAGTTGGTGCCAGTGCCCGATCCCGTGCCTCCACAGTTTATATTATTGATGCTGAACGGTTCCCCGTCTGGCGTCAGCTCAATGATTTACGTTATCGAAAAAGGAAATTGATATGACGTATTTAGCGATAGAATTTCTGTTGCCTGGCGTCGAATAAGTTTACAGCTGTATCAAAATTTCGTTTCCCCCTGCTATTTAATGCCTTGAAAATAAAAGGTTTCATGTATGTGGTACTCGTTATGCTAGTCAGAGTAAACGTTGGCTTGCTTGCTTGGAAGTCTAGCTGCCAGCGCTCACAGTCATGGAGGAATAACCTATGAACATGGTATTTAAAAAAACACTTCTGTCTTCTCTTGTCGTGCCTTTTGCATTAGGTGCTTCTTCTGCCAGTGCGGTGATGATCGAGAACTGGGGCTATGATGTCACCAGTGAGTTCTCTGACTGGCAAGCCAGCTCCGGTAACTCCGCCGACATCACAAGTTCTGATGATGACCATAAACTATCGTGGGGCATTATTAGTCCAGCGCATCCTGAACAGTCCTCTGTCTCGATCACTGATGTAAGTGCGGACAGTGGCCTTGTGACTAATGGAGGCTACGTGACGGGGGGGAAATTCACCCATACCAACAACGTCATAGGGGCTAATGATCCCTACCTGACCTCTTTCCTTTTGACTTCTACCCTGACGTTGGACCCATTTGATCCAGACTTCGACGCTCTGGAGCCAACATCTCGCACCTTTGATAGCTTTTTCACAGAAACGGATAATGATGGGAGTTGTGTTGTAGGGACTTCCAATTGTGATGATATCTTCACCATTGATAACGTTGGGGACTTGGGCTTGGTCCAGACTGCCAATGGTTTGGAGTTTGCCTCACCGTCTTTCTTTATTGGTGAGTATCTCTATACGGTGTTCCTTGAATTGGACGGTTTGGGCTACCTTGGGGATGATGCCTGTTCTGAAGCAGGTGCGGGCGGGGGCTGCATTGGCCTTATAACTGAAGAGAATAAGGCAAACGAATTCGAAACCCGGTTCCGTATTACTGCAAAGCAAGTACCTGAGCCAGGAACTCTGGCCCTTCTGGGTATGGGGCTTGCAGGGCTTGGTTTAGCGCGCAGAAAGAAAGCAGTAAAAGCATAAAATTTACCTAGCGGTAAATTGGTAACATCCTGAAAAGCCCCCGTTGAGAAGTCGGGGGCTTTTTAGTCTCAGCGTTCCGCATTCAGGGCAGTTCAGAAGAGGTCACGCGACCTCCTGCTCACGTACTTTGTAGTCGTTATCCAGCTTCGGTGGCAGGTGCCGCCCATCATCAGTAATCAGTGACCAAACATCCGGACGGCGTTTCTTGATGCCGTTAATTAACGTCGCGGCCTCAGTGAAGGCAGGACGACGGCGGCCGTGATACTCCAATACAGGACCGACGTGATCGAACTCTACGCCAAATCGTTTTAACAGCCGAAGCTGCGCTGGCTCCATGACCGCCATCCAGTGGGTTATACCGTGCTGAATCGACATCTGAAGAATGGCGGAAAACAGGCCGAGACTGATATAGGGCATGGCTCGCTTCCCTTTTTCAGCATCACTGTAACAGGCCAGGGCGCTGATACCGCTGGCGGATTTGTCTTCATTGAGGCGCCGACGGAATTCCCTGCTGACGGCCATTCTGGAAATCTCTGCAACCCTGTTTCGAGGTGTTTGCATGATGGCTCGCAGTGCCGTTCGATCCATGTGTGGGAGGCATGGGCCTTCCATTGGGAAATCAATATCGTCGGGCGTATCGCCTGCCATCACCAGCCGAACGGCGGCAACGCTTTCACCCGTGACCCTGTGCCGTATCAGTGCGTGGGCGGAGCGGTGATCATATTCATCGTGCTCCCTCTTATCGGCAAAGCAATTGGGATCTTCGAACGGCCGGTCGATACAATAAACCTGATAGCGTACTGCAAATACTTCGTCGATGGTTTCTGGAGAATTTGCCAGGTGTACGGCAAATACCGAGTTGAAAATATTGCTGATGTCTTCCGGCACCTGAGCGTTTTTGGTGTTATTTGTTTGATGCGGAAAAGCAAACCCTGTGTGCATTGTTAGGTCCTCGCTCTTTTCCGTCCCTGGAGCTGTATTATCTATGATGTTGGGGGTAAAGCGCCCTCAAGGTCTGAAGGGGGTGCTTCGTTATATCGAGGCTACAGCTCATAAAGCCTCGTAGTTCTTTGGCCCGGGCACGTATCGCCCGGGCGCCAGAATATTGTTCGGGTCGATCGCAGATTTCAGCTGGCTGGCGAGCTTGCCGGATCTGGAGCCAGTGGGATAGGCAAGCTCCATGGCGTCAATGTTCAGGCGGTAAGGTAGAAACCCCTCCTTCTGGCCGGCTTCATACAATGCCCGGTAACACTCCTGAGCTCGTGCGGTGGAGTTGGCGTCGCTACGATCAAAGAGCAGTGGCACGGTAGAATCAAAACAGCGTTCGTTAATCGTCGTTAGTGTGATCAGTGGATTCACGCCATACTGGGGGCAGATCCGTTCAATCATGTTGACATACCGGCGCGCATCGCTACCGCGGATGGGAACCAGGGGTGCAAACCATATCAGCCCGCAACCATCCCTCGCAGGATTTTTCGGCTGTCCGTTAGCTGGCAATGCCCCTGAGCGCCAGTAGGCTAATGCAAGGGCAACATCATTAGGGCGCCCGTGCATTATTTCCAATGCGCCGGAAAGCGTGTCCGCCATGCTTGTAATTTTCGTGGACCATCGCTGCGGGATCAACTTCGCCAGCTTTCTTGCTGCGTTAACTCTCCGTTTGTCGATAAACACCAATCGGTCGGTAACCGGGCCAAGTAGTCGTTTCAGTGTGCGTTTGGCGGCCTTTGCTACCTCCCGGGGGGCATATATTGCACCAACGCCACTCCATGCCGGCACGCCGTGGGTTTCTGCAAGCAGTTGAGCCTCGTGGTCAGGCAAAATTCCATCGACTGCTTTGTCTTCGGGGAAAGGCACCATCATGGAGAGCATTCGCCTGCTATTTAGCAGGTTTATCGCTACGACTGATCCACCCAGCGCTCGTAACACGGACCTGACCGTGGGCACCAGGGCTTCGAGTCGGGCGTCGTCTTTTGTCGAGAAGAAAAAGGCAGTTACAGTCTCGGGGGCCGGGGCAAGGGCGATGGTCATATTGACGACCACTCCGAAATTGCCCTGGCTGAAAAGGCCGTCCAGATAGGGGCCGACACCCCATTTAAACAGGCGATCAACCTCTTCCCCGCCTTGTTCAGTGAGAGACGTCTGGTAAAGACTTCCATCGGGTAAGACGGCGGTGATTCTGGTCACTGCTGAAAAGTGGTCAGTAATGGGCGTGATGCCGTAGCCCCGTTCCAGCGCATTACCGAGTAGACTGCAAGTGGGGCCTGCGCCGGTTACGGGAACAAGGTAGTCGCCTTCATTCTCATCCAGGAATTCGCGAAGTGCTGCCTGTGTCACTCCGGGCTGAATAGTGATGACACCCATTTCCGGGTCAAAGTCGGAAATATGGTCAAGCCCGCTCAGGTTGAGGATGACGCAGCCATCCTCAACCGGGTTGGCGCTACCGTAACCCCAGTTATTTCCAGTGCTTACGGGGTACACCGGCACTTGCCACCGCTGCGCGATCTGTAAGATCTTCGCGACTTGCTCCTGGTTCGTTGGGTGGAGTACGGCTGGAATCGAGCGCTTGGTTCCAATAGTTGAAGCGCCGAAGCCGGTCGTGTCAGTGGCACTGACGCCCGACGCCCCCAGAACGGCGGTCCATTCGTCAATTGCGGACTGAATAGGGATGTTAATCACTGGCATTCTCAAGGTTCATTAACGTTAAGTTAACGTCTGCTAACTGTGCGGTAAGTTATTGCGATGGGATTATAAGTGAGGTAGGGACTGTAACACTATGGATCGGTATTACGGCTTGGATAATCGATTTCAAGCGTGAAATTCACGTTATAACAGATGGTTGAACTCGATTTGGGTAAGCGGTAGGCAATACCTATGCATTAAAAAGACTTAACCTATGTTAAGTCTGGGACGGTAATTTATTGGTTATCAAAGGGTTTTCGGGTGTTTTATGGAATCGTAAAGAACTGAAAATAATGGTTATTTTTTGTTCTGACGACTGGGCGCATGCGGAGAGGGTGTGTTTCAGGGGCAGATAATTTGAATTACTGTTTATATATACGACACGTTTAAATAGACGTCATGTAATTTCAAGGGATAAGAAAGGGCTTTAGGGTAAGTCAGAGACCAGGCCTCAGGGCCTGGTCTCTGAATGCAGATGCTAAATGACTATTATGATTGGCGGCGGCGGGCTGCTCCCAGGCCAACCAGACCGAGACCGAGCAGGGCCAGGGTGCCAGGCTCGGGAACCGTGATTTCGAACGATTGACCCATGAAAGTGCCCGCGTTTGGCTCGGCAAATGTGTGCCAGTCAAGGATCTCTACGTCGGGAGTATTGAATGCATCACTGATGAAGATGCCCTGGCCGGCTATGCCGCCGTTTGCACCTTCACCTCCACCAAACTCGCTCAGGTCCCAGAGGTTTGAGTAGAGATCAAACCGCATTTCATCGCCGAACGTGAATCCATTGTTGAGGGTGAAGTCGATGCCATCCCAGCAGCAGCTGTTGAGGGTGTTCCAGTCTGCAAATCCAAAGGTGCTGATATTGCCGGACGTCAGGATATCGGTGCCGTTGGTTTCGAACTGGAAACTTGACGCTTCATTAATGCTGTTGTTGAAGACTGTAACTGTTCCATTGAACACAAACGCTGCGGACGTGTCTGCCGTCCAGCGGATGTGCCAGTCTTTGGCACTGCTGTTCCAGATGTAGTAGCCGGCCGCGCCTCCATTAAGCTCGCTATCGATTGCGGCGTCGCTGGAATTCGCATCGTAGGCTGCAGTGAAGCTCCCCGTTGTTTGTCCGTTGTACTCAGGTGTCGCTAATGCCGCGGCAGAGCCGAGCGACAATACGATGCCCGCTGTTACTAGCTGAAGGTTGTTCATCGAATACTCCTTGATACTGCATTTGGCGTTCCATGCAACCCGGCGGTCTCTGAGAGATCCGTGGCTTTCCGTCCCATCCTCGCGAATGGTTTGGCCAGCGTGACCGAGATTCTTGGCTCGGCGCTGGTCGGTGGGATGCAAATGCGGTTCCAACTCCACAAACAATATTAAAAACAGTAGGATAAAGATTTTCGTGGGTGGGGATGTAAAGAAATTCGACACCAAAAATGCGAGTTGTATCGCTTTCTAGCCAATATAACAAAATTTAACAAATTGAGGTGTCAAGAAAGCTGACGTGCATAACCGCGGTGGATGTCAGTGAGAGGGCCGGAGGATGGTGGCTCTCATCCTCCGGTGGGATTCCGGCGATATTGGCGTCGTTTGGGTGGGCAGTTAGCCCCTGCTGGCTAGAGTGCCTGCCGAGCCTCGTTCAGATGGTTTTCGATTTCCTGGTTATCAGGGTCAAGGGCCAGGGCTTTTCCGAGTTGCTCCACTGCCTGTTCATGCTGTCCATCCAGGTGGAGAAGCCAGCCGTAGGTGTCCTGTACTGCGGCACTCTCGGGAGCCAGTTGGGCAGCCTGCGAGGCGAGGCCCAAGGCGCGTGGACGATCATTTTCCCGTAGCAGCCAGGCCAGATTGTTCATGGCTCGGACATTATTCGGCTGTAGCTCCAAAACCTGCTCGTATCTGGGTAGCGCCTGTGCGTCGAGGCCCTTGCTCATCAGGTGATCCGCTCTGGCAAGGTGGGCAGCCGGGCTGGCAGGTTGGCGTTCAACCCACTGCTCGGTTAGTGAGTCCACTTTGTCAGGGGCCTCGCTGCGGCTTAGCTGTATCAGGTCCGCAAGGATGGCTGGGTTTTCGCTGTCCTGGTAATAATTCTCCAGAGTGGCCATGGCTTCGTCTGGACGTTCGGCAAGCATGAGGAGCTGTGCCCGGGAACGCACGGTGGCAGGTTGCTCACCGAACGTTGCTTCTACCTCATTCAGTGTGCTCAGAGCTGAATCGGTATTGCCTTCCATTGCTGCGTAACGAGCCGGCAGCAGAGCCAAATTGACGTTGCCCGGCTGCAGGGTTGCGACTTCTCCTGCCTTGGCTCGGGCGGTTTCCCAGTCTTCTGCTTGCGCCGCTTGCTCAGCCTCGGTCACCAGGAGCTGGCTGGTCAGCGCAATGACAGTATCTTCTCTGTTGTTCTGGGGAAGCTTTTCAAGCAAAAGGCGTGCGTCTTTGGTGCGGCCCTGCTGGATTCTTGCCTGGGCCGAAAGGATGGTGGAGTTGAAGCGGATTTCTGGGTGTTGTGTGCCTAACTCCTGGAGCCAGCTGATAGTCTCCTCTGTCGTATGGGCTGAGGCGTATAGCTGGGTTGCCTGGCTGAGCGGCCTCATCGAATCCGGGCTCAGCCTGGCAGCGTTGATCAGGGATTCAAGCGCTTTTTCAGTCTCCCCGTTTTGTTGATAGGCCGATGCAAGCGCCTGATGAGTCAGAGCTGACTCTGGATTGTTGTTTGCGAGAACTTCGAGCCGATTCAAGGCAGTCTCGGTGTCTCCCAGGCGGAGCTCTGTAAGGCTGGCGAGCAGTAGCGCTGGTGGTTCATCGGCGAAGCCGTTGAGTAAGGACTCTTTAACTTCCTCGACTTCCTTCTCCCTGCCGGTATACATCAGCAAGGCCAGGTAGCTCTGAGTCACGGTCCAGTCTGTGGGTGTTTCAGTGAAGGCAACGCGCATCTGGGCCAGGGCCTGCTCCTGCTGCTCTTCCGACATGTAATGGCGTGCCAGCGCCAACCTTAGGCGCGACCGGGACCGGTCCAGTTCCAATGCTTTGCTCAGGCTGGCGACACCGGCTTCTTTATAGTCTTCCAGGGACAGGGCCAGAATGCCGTGCATCGCCAGTAGCTCAACGTCCTTAGGACGTGCCTCGATAGCGCGGGATAGCGTTCGAAGGGCTTCCTCGCGCTTACCGCTGTCAACTTGGGCAATGGTCGCTGCCCGAAGAAAGGGGGTGGGTGTGGTCTCTGCGTCAATGTTACCGGCGAGCAGTTTTTCCGCTTCTTCCCTCTCGCCCTCCTGTAGGCGAAGTGTGCCCAACATAAGGGCGACCTGTTCATTGTCGGGGTTTTGGCGTATTAATTCTTCGAGGGTCGTGCGCGCTGTATCCATGTCGCCACGCAGAATAGCCTCAAGGGCAGACTCAGCACGCTCGCGGGTATCCGAGCTGGTGTTTTCCGCCAGGATCTTGTTGTAAACCTGGGCCTCGGTGATGCGGCCCTGCTCGGTCAGGCTTCGGGAGAGCAGGGTAAGGATGCTGCGGCGCACCGGTAGGAAGATGTCCGAGGTGGGAACGGCCGCAGTGGCATCGGTCAGCACCTGGGTGCTTTCGTCGATATTGCCCATGCGGTAATGGGCCAGGCCGGTCAGGTAGAGCACTTCGGCGTTGTCGCCGTTCTGTTCGGTCCACTGGGTCAGGGTATTCACAGCGGCATTGGCCTCACCGCTTGTCAGCAGAGCCTTGGCCAGGGCCACGGTGATTTCGGCATCGGCGGGATGGGCTTCCTGGAGGCTGCGTAACTGGCTGACGGCCTGCTCGGTATTGCCTGCCAGGCGCTGGCTCTCGGCCCTCAGGAAATCGTACTCCCGTTGCGCTGAGTCGGTCTGGGGCTGGAAGTCGTCCAGGACTTCGCGGGCAGACAAGTGCTTGCCTTGCAGAATATAGCCCCGGGCCAGGGGCAGGGACACCTGGTCAACGTGGTCCTCCTGCCAGGGTTCCAGCAGGTCGGTGGCCTGTTCCCCGGCGCCAATGCTGTTATAGATGCCTGCAAGGACCAGCACGTGGTCCACGTTGCCCGGATCCTTCTGGACGGCATTGCGGACTTCCAGCATGGCGGAGCGGTACTGGCCCTGGTCGGCGTAGGTTTCGGCGCGGGTAATGTGGCCGGCGGCTTCCGAGTTGGTGTCATCGGAGCTACTGCAGCCTGCAGATAAAAGGAAAAGGGAGGACGTAGCAGCAGCTGCCAGGAACCGGAGTGCGGTGTTCATGGTTTCGATCCTTCGAACAGGTCTGTTTGGTTTTTAATCGTATCCTAGCGTCAATGTTACTTTTTGGATAGGCGGTTTTTGCCGGGGCGGGGGATTTTCGGTGGCGTCGCTAGATGACGGTTTTCTGGTTTTGTCCGTGTGAGTCCGTGCCGTCCGTGGCGAAAAAATCGGTTCCAGGCAGTGCCAGTGTGAAGAGGCGTTCAGCGCGAGAGGTTGCTCAATTTGGGGTTGGGCTGCTTGGCGCGGCGCATCACGATGGCAATCTTGCCAATGGTCTGGACCAGTTCGGCACCGGACTGGCGGCACAGCTCGTCGATCACTTCGGCGCGGGCCTCCCGGTCATTGCTGGCCACTTTCACCTTGATCAGTTCGTGGTCGTCCAGGGCCCGGTCCAGCTCCTGCATCAGGCCCTCGGACAGGCCCTTGTCGCCAATAATAATGATGGGCTTCAGGTTGTGGGCGATAGCGCGGTATTCGCGACGCTGGGCAGACGAAAGGCTCATGATGAAATCTCTTGATCAAGGCTATTAAAAGATAGTAGAGGGCGCTCGGGAGAAATTAAGGCCCCGAGGCCGTATAATCGCGGCATGATAACAGAGAAGCTTGTCCGTTGGATGGGCGATTGCACTTACAGCACGACCGGGAGGTACATTGGCGCGCTCGAAATCCAGTGATCGCTGGTTGAAGGAACATTTTGACGATGTCTGGGTCAAGAAGTCCAGGCAGGACGGCTATCGCTCGCGGGCCAGTTACAAGCTGATAGATCTGGACTCGAAGGACAGGCTGTTCCGCCCCGGCCAGACCGTTGTGGATCTGGGTGCAGCCCCTGGCGGCTGGACGCAGGTGGCAGTGGAGAAAGTGGGTGACAAGGGGGTTGTGGTCGCCAGCGACATCCTGCCCATGGATCCTATCGCCGGTGTGGACTTCGTGCAGGGGGATTTTACCGAGCAGTCGGTGTTCGATGAGCTCATGGCAGTGCTGGGTGATCGACCGGTAGATGTTGTGATTTCCGATATGGCCCCCAACATGAGTGGTAACCCGGCGGCAGATATCCCTCGGGCCATGGCGCTGGTAGAGCTGGCGCTGGATATGGCCACGCAGGTGTTGCGCCCCGGGGGCGTGTTTGTCGCCAAGGTGTTTCAGGGGGAAGGTTTTGATTCGCTGCTGGCGGAGATGAAGCGTTCATTCTCGTCAGTGGTCAGCCGCAAGCCGGATTCGTCCCGCGCCCGGTCCCGTGAGGTGTACCAGGTGTGCAAGGGTTTTCGCGGATGACCGGTTTCTGGTGGTAGCACGTACAATTGGTGTAAGGTAACCGATAACAGGCCGCTGTGGCTCAGGCCCCGGCTGCCCTGCAATTCACAGGTGATGATCCTTGAACGATATGGCTAAAAATCTGGTTTTGTGGCTGATAATCGCAGCCGTACTGCTGATGGTGTTCCAGAATTTCTCTCCGACGACCACCGCTCAGCAGGTCAACTATACCGAATTCGTCCAGATGGTGGAGCAGGGCCAGGTGCGCCAGGTGACCATCGATGGACTTCACATTCAGGGGCAGCGTAGCGACGGCTCCCGGTTCGATACGGTACGGCCGCCGATTCCGGATAATCGCCTGATGGACGACCTGTTCAGCAACAATGTCGAGATCATCGGCAAGGAGCCAGAGCGCCAGAGCCTGTGGACCCAGTTGCTGGTGGCGGCGTTCCCCATCCTGATCATCATCGCGCTGTTTGTGTTCTTCATGCGGCAGATGCAGGGCGGCGGTGGCGGCAAGGGCCCCATGTCGTTCGGCAAGTCCAAGGCCCGCCTGATGAGCGAGGATCAGATCAAGACCACCTTTGGTGATGTCGCAGGTTGTGATGAAGCCAAGGAAGATGTGAAGGAGTTGGTGGACTTCCTGCGGGACCCCAGCAAGTTCCAGCGTCTTGGTGGCCGCATTCCCAAGGGCGTGCTGATGGTTGGCCCTCCGGGTACTGGTAAGACCCTGCTGGCCAAGGCCATCGCGGGTGAGGCCAAGGTGCCGTTCTTCACCATTTCCGGTTCTGACTTCGTGGAAATGTTCGTGGGTGTCGGTGCCTCCCGGGTGCGTGACATGTTCGAGCAGGCCAAGAAGCAGAGCCCCTGTATCATCTTTATCGACGAGATCGACGCCGTTGGTCGCCATCGTGGCGCCGGCATGGGCGGTGGTCACGACGAGCGTGAGCAGACCCTGAACCAGCTGCTGGTCGAGATGGACGGCTTTGAGGGCAACGAGGGCGTTATCGTCATCGCCGCTACCAACCGTCCGGACGTGCTGGACCCGGCTCTCCTGCGTCCCGGCCGTTTCGATCGCCAGGTGGTGGTCAGCCTGCCGGACATCATTGGGCGTGAGCAGATCCTCAAGGTGCACCTGAAGAAGGTGCCCCTGGCAGACGGTATCGACCCGGCGGTGATTGCCCGTGGTACGCCCGGCTTCTCCGGTGCCGACCTGGCCAACCTGGTGAACGAGGCCGCCCTGTTTGCGGCACGCCGTAACCAGCGCCTGGTAACCATGGAAGAGCTGGAGCTGGCCAAGGACAAGATCATGATGGGCGCTGAGCGCAAGTCCATGGTCATGAACGAGAAGGAAAAGCTCAACACGGCCTACCACGAGTCTGGCCACGCCATTGTCGGCCGGCTGATGCCGGAGCATGACCCGGTGTACAAAGTGAGCATTATTCCCCGCGGCCGCGCCCTGGGTGTGACCATGTTCCTGCCGGAAGAGGACAAGTACAGTCACTCCAAGCGTTATCTGATCAGCTCGATCTGCAGCCTGTTTGGTGGCCGTATCGCTGAGGAACTGACCCTGGGCTTTGAGGGTGTAACCACCGGTGCCTCCAACGACATCGAGCGTGCCACCCAGTTGGCCCGTAACATGGTCACCAAGTGGGGTCTGTCCGAGAAGCTCGGCCCGCTGCAATACGATACTGAGAGCGAAGAGCCGTTCCTGGGTCGCAGCGCTGGTCAGAGCCATACGGTCTACTCTCCGGAAACCGCCCAGCGTATTGATGAGGAAGTGCGCAACATCATTGATACCTGCTACGAAAAGGCCAAGCAGATCCTGGTGGAAAACCGGGACAAGCTCGACCTGATGGCAGAGGCGCTGATGAAGTACGAGACCATCGACCGCTTCCAGATCGATGACATCATGGAAGGTCGTAGCCCGCGTCCGCCCAAGGGTTGGGGGGATGGCTCCGGTGGCGGTGTCACCATCGACCAGCCGGAAACCGGCACCCTGTCCGATAATGACGGTCGCGACACGGGTGCAGCCGGGCAGCCGGCCGGCGAGCACTGATCGCCAGTCATTAGGTTCGGAAGCAAAATTACACGCCGCCTGCGAGGGCGGCGTTTTTGTTTCAGTCAGGCCCTTTCTTTCCCGTATTATTTCTTTTCAGATCCAATCAGGCAGGTTGTGTTATGCAGATGGCATTTGCCGGGCGCGAGCTGGACATGGGGCGTTGCCATGTCATGGGCATCGTTAACGTCACGCCGGACTCGTTTTCCGATGGTGGTCGCTACAATTCGGTTGAGCTGGCGGTGCAGCGGGCCCGCGAGATGGTCGCTGACGGCGCCGCGTTCGTGGATGTGGGTGGTGAATCCACCCGTCCGGGTGCGGCACCGGTATCCGAGCAGGAGGAGCTGGACCGGGTGTGTCCCGTTGTCGAGGCGATTGCCCGTGAAGTGGATACGGTTATTTCGGTAGACACCAGCACGCCCTCGGTTATCCGGGAAACCGCACGCCTCGGTGCAGGCCTGGTCAATGATGTGCGGGCCCTGGAGCGGGAAGGCGCCGTCGATGCTGCCGTGGAGGCCGGCTTGCCGGTATGCCTGATGCATATGAAGGGTGCGCCGGGCACCATGCAGCAAAATCCGGAATACCGCCACGTGGTTCGGGATGTTGCGACCTATCTGATGGATCGGGTGAGGGTATGTGAGGCGGCCGGCATCCCGGCAGAGAAAATCCTGCTGGACCCGGGCTTCGGGTTCGGCAAGACCCTCGAGCATAACCTGCAGCTGCTGGCCACGCTGGAGCAGTTGCGAGTGCTGGGCTACCCTCTGTTGGTAGGCATGTCCCGCAAGACCATGCTGGGGCAGATTACCGGGCGTGAGGTAAGCGAGCGCTTGCCTGCCAGTCTGGCAGTCGCCACAATATCGGCCCTCAAAGGTGCCTCGGTGATACGGGTACATGATGTGCGCGAGACCGTGGATGCGGTGAGGGTGGTAGAGGCTATGCAGGCACAGGGTTATTGATTTTTTTGCCATGAATCCAAGGCCCTTCGACAGGCTCCCTTCGACAGGCTCAGGGCGAATGGGAAAAGGATTTAGTGGCAAACAGTCCTTGTCCTTTCTTCGTGTTATTCCGTGCTTTCATTGGCCAAGGATATTTTTTGATCTTCTCGTTCGCCCTGAGCCTGTCGAAGGGAGCCTGTCGAAGGGCGTTTGTATCGGGACGGCTATCGAAGGGCCCAAGATTCCGTGGCAGAACAGTTTTTTGATTAAGGAGCAGACTGACAAATGACGGACAAGAGCGCACCGGTAGCGCGCCGGTATTTTGGTACAGACGGTATTCGCGGCCGGGTGGGCGATGCGCCTATTACCCCGGATTTCATGCTGCGACTGGGCTGGGCCGCCGGCCAGGCGTTCAAGCGGGACGGTCAGCGCAACAGCGTTATCATCGGCAAGGACACCCGCCTGTCCGGGTATATGTTCGAATCTGCCCTGGAGGCCGGGCTGTCTGCTGCCGGTGTCGACGTCAAACTGCTGGGCCCAATGCCAACTCCGGCCATTGCCTACCTGACGCGGACCTTCCGCGCCTGTGCGGGTATTGTCATCAGCGCTTCCCATAACCCCCATTACGACAATGGCATCAAGTTCTTCTCCGGCGATGGCACCAAGCTGGACGATGCCCTGGAAGCCGAGATCGAGCGCTGGCTGGACAAGCCGGTGACCGTCTGTGAGTCAGCCGACCTAGGCAAGGCCTTCCGAGTGGAAGACGCCCCAGGCCGTTACGTCGAATTCTGCAAGAGCACCGTCCCCAACGAATTTGTGCTGGACGGTATGCATATTGTGCTCGATTGCGCCCACGGTGCTACTTACCACGTGGCGCCCAAGGTGTTCCGTGAACTGGGCGCCCGGGTCTCGGTGATTGGTGGCGATCCGGATGGTCTCAACATCAACCTGGGCGTGGGCTCCACCCACCTGGAGGCGTTGAAGGAAGCCGTCCAGCAGCGCAACGCAGATCTCGGTATTGCCTTTGATGGAGATGGCGACCGGGTGCTTATGGTGGACAAGGACGGCTCCGAAGTAGACGGTGACGAGCTGATCTACGTCATCGCCGCCCAGCGCAAAAAAGCCGGCACCCTCAAGGGCGGCGTTGTAGGCACTCTGATGACCAACCTTGGCGTCGAGTTGGCGCTGCAGGATCAAGGCATCCCCTTCGAGCGCGCCAAGGTCGGTGACCGCTATGTCATGGAGCGCCTGCTCCAGCGTGGCTGGCTGCTTGGTGGCGAAGGCTCGGGACACCTGGTGATCCGCGACTGTACAACGACCGGCGACGGCATTGTCTCCGCCCTGCAGGTGCTGCTGGCCTGCTGGCGTGCCGACAAGACCCTTGGCGAATTGCGCCAGGGCATGACCAAGCTGCCCCAGACCATGATCAACGTGCGGGTTGGCGAACGCTTTGATCCGATGTCTCGCCCAGACATTGCCGAGGCAGTACGCAAGGCTGAAGACCACCTTGGCGCCGCGGGCCGGATTCTGCTGCGTGCCTCTGGCACCGAGCCGCTGATTCGGGTGATGGCGGAAGGAGAAGACGCTGCGGTGATCGAGCAGGTTGCCGAAGAGCTTGCTGAGGTGGTTGGTCGTTCAAAGGCTTGAAATTGTCTGCTGGTGACCAGTTAGCCTGCTCCACCCTCACCCCAGCCCCTCTCCCGTCAAGGGAGAGGGGGTTAGCCGGATTCTGTCTTACAGATGTCATCCCGCCGTCAAAGGGGTTAAATCGGAGCTTGTTACATGGGTTCCCTCTCCCCATTGCGGGAGAGGGCCAGGGAGAGGGCCAGGGAGAGGGGAGGCGCCCCTGGGCGCCCACAGCGTTCAGGCTTGTGCACCGTGGTATCGTGCTGTATAGTTCGCGCTCGTTTCTGGACGGCCCCCGGGCATAACCCTGATGACGGATGGCATGCGCAGACAGATTGTTGCAGCAAACTGGAAGATGAACGGCTCCTCGGAGTTGGTTCAGCAACTGGTACCGGCCGTCAGGGAAGCGGTGTCGGCGCTTGATAATGGCCCTGAGGTTGTTATTATGCCCCCCTCGCTTTACCTCGGCGAGGTTAAGGCGCAGCTGGCCGATTCGTCGATCAGCATCGGCGTTCAGAACGTAGCGCAGTGGCAAAGTGGTGCGTACACAGGCGAGATTGCTGCGGCCATGGCCGCTGATGCAGGTTGCCAGTACGTGCTGGTTGGACATTCTGAGCGGCGTGAGCTGTTCGGCGAAACCGACGAGATTGTCGCCGCCAAGGTGTCCCGGATTCTCGCGTGTGGTTTGCAGGCCATGGTTTGTGTCGGCGAAACCCTTGAAGAGCGTGATTCTGGTGATGCGGAAGCTGTCGTTTGTCGGCAGCTGGAAGGTGCCCTTGCAGGGGTGTCTGCCGACGAGGCCGTTAATATTGTTATCGCCTACGAGCCCGTTTGGGCCATCGGGACTGGCAAAACTGCCACGGCAGAAGATGCCCAGGCGATGCACCAGGCCATTCGGGACAAGCTTGTCGGTCTCGGATTGCCAGGAAATGCGATGTCAGTGCTTTACGGCGGCAGTGTAAAACCGGATAATGCGGCCGCACTGTTTATGAAGCCGGATATTGACGGCGGGCTTATCGGCGGAGCATCGCTGAAAGCTGAAGATTTTATCGCGATCTGTCAGGCAGTTAGTTCGTAAGACCAGGCAGGATCACACGGGTTTTGCAGTTCCCCTCGGGGCTGCTTAGCGTTACAGAGAGCAGATATGGACTGGATGGAAACACTGGTTGTCGTCGTGCACGTCGTGATTGCCGTGGCACTGGTGGGTCTGATTCTGATCCAGCAGGGCAAGGGTGCCGACGCCGGCGCTGCGTTTGGTGGTGGTGCCTCCCAGACGGTATTCGGTAGTCAGGGTAGCGGCAGCTTCCTGACCCGTGTAACCAGCATTCTGGCCCTGGTGTTCTTTATTACAAGTTTTTCGCTGGCGATCTTCGCCAAGCAGCGCGCCGAGGTGGCGGGTCAGGCTGGTGTTCCCATGGTGGAGCAGGTTGATAGCAGTACCCCGGCGGATGATGCTGAAGGCGGGGCTCCAAGCCTCAGCGAAGAAGAGGGCGGTGATGGTAATGCCATCCCCGAGCTCGAGTGAGTTTTTGCCGAAGTGGTGGAACTGGTAGACACGCTATCTTGAGGGGGTAGTGGCGTAAGCCGTGCCGGTTCGAGTCCGGCCTTCGGCACCATATACAGAAACGGCTTGGCGTAGCGTTTACCCAAGCCGTTTTTTTTGGTCAGTCCTTGACCATGATCGCCCGGATCCTTATACTCCGGCGATTATTGAAGCGGCCCGGTGCGTGGTTTTTCTGCTCCGGGTTGCGGTGACAGGCCAGGTGTCTGTCGGCGGTCCATCCGGTTATCCGGCGCTGGTTCGCGATTACTTGCAACAAAAGGCCCCACAGGCAGGTAGTTCCGGAGTTGTCATGGTCCGGGCTGTCTGAGCAGTCGGGGCTTTTTGATTAAGGGGCCTGGCGCGTCGGGCCCTGATGCATGAAAAGGGCTGCCAGACAGCCCTTTTTTTGTTTTTGTGGCCTGAAAATCAGCCGCCGGCGGAGCTGGCGGGTTACCACGGGAGTCGCATCGGACTTGTCTGCAAAACTGAACAAACTTGAAGAGATCCTCCGCCCGGTAGTGGAGGGGTTGGGTTACGAGTTCTGGGGGATTGAATTCCGCTCCCAGGGTCGCCACTCGACACTGCGCCTGTTTATTGATGACCAGGAAAATGGCATCAGCATCGAGGACTGTGAAAAAGTCAGTCGCCAGGTCAGTGGTGTGATGGACGTGGAAGACCCGATCCAGAACGAATACACCCTGGAGGTTTCATCCCCGGGGATGGACCGGCCCCTGTTTACCCTGGAGCAGTTCAGTGCCTGGGCGGGCTATCAGGTCAATATCCGTTTGCGGATGGCCTTCGAGGGGCGGCGCAGGTTCCAGGGCATCCTGAAAGGCACCGAAGACGGCGATGTGGTGGTTGTGGTGGATGACCACGAGTACCTGCTGCCGTTTGAAAGTATTGATAAAGCGAACATTGTGCCGGTTTTCGAGTAAGGCCGGGTGACTGCATGTCTGAGAATTGTAAGGGCAGGGTATTTCAATGAGTAAAGAAATCCTGATGGTGGTTGAGGCCGTTTCCAACGAAAAGGGCGTCGAGAAAGACGTTATTTTCGAAGCTATCGAGCTGGCACTGGCAACCGCAGCAAAGAAACGGTTCGAGGATGAGGAAGCGGATATCCGCGTGTCCATCGATCACCGTACCGGCGAGTACGAAACCTTTCGCCGCTGGCTGGTAGTCGACAACGACGCCGTTCCGGCCCTGGGTACCGAGCTGACCCTGCAGGAAGCGGAAGAGATCGACACCAACCTCAAGCCCGGTGATATCCACGAGGAAAAGATCGAATCCGAAAGCTTCGGTCGCATCGGCGCCCAGGCCGCCAAGCAGATCATCTTCCAGAAGGTCCGTGAAGCTGAGCGCATGCGCATCGTCGACAGCTACCGTGACCGGGTGGGCGAGCTGATCTCCGGTACGGTCAAGAAAGTGACAAGGGACAACGTCATCATTGACCTGGGTAACAACGCCGAAGCCCTGCTGCCCCGTGACCAGCTGATTCCGCGGGAGACTTTCCGTATGGGTGACCGTGTCCGGTCGCTGCTCCAGGAGATCCGCACCGACCACCGTGGTCCGCAGCTGATGCTCAGCCGTACCGATCCGCAGATGCTGATCGAGCTGTTCCGCATCGAGGTGCCGGAAATTGCCGAGGAGTTGATCGAGATCCGTGGCGCTGCCCGTGATCCGGGCTCCCGGGCCAAGATTGCGGTCAAGACCAACGACCGCCGCATCGATCCGGTGGGCGCGTGTGTCGGTATGCGGGGTTCCCGTGTGCAGGCCGTTTCCAACGAGTTGGCCGGCGAGCGTGTCGACATCGTGCTGTATGACGATAACCCGGCCCAGCTGGTGATTAACGCCATGGCGCCGGCTGAAGTGGCCTCCATTGTGATGGACGAAGACAGCCACACCATGGAAGTGGCGGTTGCCGAGGATAACCTGGCCCAGGCGATTGGCCGTAACGGCCAGAACGTGCGCCTCGCCAGCGAACTGACCGGCTGGACCCTCAATGTGATGACCGAGGAAGAAGCCGGTGAACGGCAGGAGCAGGAATACAATCGCCTGCTGGCCCACTTCATGGAAAACCTCGATGTCGACGACGAGTTTGCCGGGGTGCTGATCGAGGAAGGCTTTACTTCCATCGAGGAAGTGGCCTACGTCCCCATGGAAGAGATGATGGCTATTGAAGGCTTCGACGAGGACACGGTTACCGAGCTCCGCCGTCGTGCCAAGGATGTATTGCTGAACAAGGCCCTGGCCAGCGAGGAAGCCCTTGAGGGCAACGAGCCGGCCGATGACCTCCTTGGAATGGAAGGCATGGACCGTACCCTGGCGTTCAAGCTGGCCGGTATGGGTGTCCGCACCATGGAGGACCTGGCTGAGCAGTCAATTGATGACCTGCTCGAAATTGAAGGTATGGATGAAGAGCGTGCTGGTCAGTTGATCATGACGGCGCGTGCCCCCTGGTTTGAAGACCAGGCTTAATCGGGAGGAGGACCAGTATGGCAGAAGTAACCGTTAAACAACTGGCCGAAGATGTAGGCGCTCCCGTGGATCGTTTGCTGCGTCAGATCGTGGAAGCCGGCCTCAAGGCCCGTTCCGAGAATGATTCCGTGACCAGCGATGAGAAACAGCAGCTGCTGACCTATTTGCGCAAGAACCACGGCGAGGCCGAGGCAGAGCCGAATAAGATCACCCTCAAGCGCAAGACCACAACCACCCTCAAGACCGGTGGTGGCGCCCGTGGCGGCAAAACCGTCAATGTTGAGGTACGCAAGCGCCGCACCTACGTGAAGCGTGCTGAGTTGCAACCCGAGCCGGAGCCGGAACAACCGTCCGCAGCGCCGGTAGAGGAGCGGCAGGAACCAGCACCCCAGCCCGCCGCCGAGCAGGCGCCGGTTGAAGAGAAAAAGCCGGAGGCTGCAGAGGCACCGGCCACCGAAGGCACTCCTGAAACTGGCCCGATTACGGTAGGTGAGGAAGACGCCGGGGAAGTAACCAACAAGGCGGTCAAGCCCGAGACTACTGTGGCGGAGGAAGAGATTCCGATGCCGCCGCCCGATCCTGAAACCGCCAAGGATAAGGAACGCAAGGCCAAGAAGAAGAAGGAAAAGGCCCGCGAGCGTCCTGACGATACGGAAGAGGGCAAGCCCAAGAAGAAGTCCGCAGGTCATCGCGGACCACGCAGTCGTCCGGTGGAAGAACCCATTGTGTTGTCTGAAGATGAAGAGGACACCACGCTGCGCAAGCCGCTGCGGGCGAAAAAGAAACCCAAAGAGAAAAGGCATGGCTTCGAGAAGCCAACCAAACCAATGGTCAGAGAAGTCGAAATTCCGGAAACGATTACCGTTGGTGATCTCGCTCAGCGCATGGCAGTCAAGGCTGCCGATGTGATCAAGACCCTGATGGGTATGGGTGTGATGGCCACTATCAACCAGGCCCTGGACCAGGAAACGGCGGTACTGGTCACCGAGGAACTGGGCCACAAGGCCAGGACCGTGAGCGAGGACGCCTTTGAGGAAGAGGTGATCAGCGAGATCGCCGGCGATAGCGGCGGCGAGAA
Source organism: Marinobacter sp. AN1 (assembly GCF_026013985.1). Lineage (NCBI taxonomy): Bacteria > Pseudomonadati > Pseudomonadota > Gammaproteobacteria > Pseudomonadales > Marinobacteraceae > Marinobacter > Marinobacter sp. AN1. The sequence goes on from NZ_CP110342.1 coordinate 915,344, forward strand.
GGCCCGCCGGGCTCCGGTGGTGAGTGTTATGGGCCACGTTGACCACGGCAAGACCTCCCTGCTGGATTACATCCGTCGCACCAAGGTGGCTTCCGGTGAGTCCGGTGGTATTACCCAGCATATCGGCGCCTACCACGTGGAAACCGACCACGGCATGGTGTCCTTCCTGGATACCCCGGGCCACGCGGCATTCACCGCCATGCGTGCCCGCGGTGCCCAGTGTACCGATATCGTTATCCTGGTCGTGGCTGCCGATGATGGTGTTATGCCCCAGACCAAGGAAGCGGTAGACCACGCCCGTTCCGCTGGCGTACCCATCGTCGTTGCGATCAACAAGATGGACAAGGAAGAAGCTGACCCGGACCGCATCAAGAACGAGCTGGCCGGCATGGATGTCATCCCGGAAGAATGGGGCGGTGACGTCCAGTTTGTACCGGTATCCGCCCACACCGGTGACGGTATCGATGCGCTGCTGGAAGCGGTTCTTCTGCAGGCAGAAATGCTGGAACTGGAAGCGGTCAAGGACGCACCAGCCAAGGGTGTTGTGGTCGAATCCTCCCTGGAGCGCGGCCGTGGTTCCGTGGCTACCGTACTGGTTCAGAACGGTACCCTGCGCCAGGGCGACATGGTTGTGGCCGGTGCCTGGTTCGGTAAGGTCCGCGCCATGACCGACGAGGCTGGCAAGCAGGTCAAGGAAGCTGGCCCGTCCATCCCGGTCGAGATCCTTGGCCTGAACGGTACACCGGATGCCGGTGATGAGTTCTTTGCCGTCGCCGACGAGCGCAAGGCGAAGGAGCTTGCCGAGTTCCGCCAGGCCCGGGAGCGGGAGCAGCGGCTGCAGCGTCAGCAGGCGGCCAAGCTGGAGAACCTGTTCGAGAACATGGGCAAGGACGAGGTCAAGACCCTCAACGTGGTCCTCAAGACCGACGTGCGTGGTTCCCTGGAAGCCATTACCAAGGCCCTTCAGGACTTGGGTAACGACGAAGTCCAGGTGAAGATCATTTCTTCCGGTGTGGGTGGTATCGCGGAAACGGATATCAGTCTTGCACTGGCGTCCAGCGCCGTTGTGTTCGGCTTCAACGTCCGTGCGGATACCTCCGCCAAGCGCCTGGTCGAGCAGGAAGGTGTGGATCTGCGGTACTACTCCATCATCTATAACCTGATCGATGATGTGAAAGCAGCCCTGACCGGCATGCTGGCCCCGGAATTCCGCGAAGACATCGTGGGCATTGCGGAGGTGCGGGATGTGTTCCGTTCACCGAAGTTCGGCCAGGTGGCCGGCTGTATGGTGACTGAGGGCACCGTGTACCGGAACAAGCCGATCCGTGTTCTGCGTGACAACGTGGTGATCTTTGAAGGCGAGCTGGAATCCCTGCGCCGCTTCAAGGACGACGTTCCGGAAGTTCGCAACGGCATGGAATGTGGTATCGGTGTTAAGGGCTACGACGTGAAGGTGGGTGACCAGATCGAGGTGTTCGATCGGGTCCGTGTTGAACGCAAGCTGGAATCCACAGGTTCATAATGCCCAGAGAGTTCAGTCGTCTCGACCGCATTGGTGACCAGATCCAGAAGGAGCTTTCCCTGCTCATCATGCGGGAGGTCAAGGACCCCCGCGTGGGTATGGTCACCATCAATGCGGTGCGCGTCAGCAAGGACCTCGGCTATGCCGATATCTATGTGTCCCTGCTCAGTACCGAGGAACTGAGTGAGGAGTCCGGCGAAGTCCAGGACTCCCTCAAGGTTCTGCGCAATGCCTCCGGGTTTCTCCGGGGGCAGCTCGGTCGTGCCATGAAGTTGCGGGTGATTCCGCAGCTTCGTTTCCACTTCGACACCCTCCAGGGTCAGAGTCGTCATATTGACAGTCTCATCGACCAGGCTGTGGGCAAGAAGCCGGCAGTCCGCCAGGACGACGACAACGACCAGGAGTCCTGAGTTTGGCTCGCAGACGCAAAGGCCGTGACGTCAACGGCATCTTGGTCATCGACAAGCCCCAGGGCGTGACTTCCAACGGTATCCTCCAGCAGGTCAAGCACCTCTATGGCGCGGCGAAAGCCGGCCATACCGGTGCCCTTGACCCGTTGGCGACCGGTGTGTTGCCCTTGTGTTTTGGCGAGGCCACCAAGTTTTCCCAGCTGATGCTGGACAGCGACAAGGCCTATATCACCACGGCAAAACTCGGTGTTCGCACGGAAACCGCTGACAGTGAAGGCGCCGTGGTCGCCGAGCGGCCCGTGCCGGAAGGTCTGACTGAGGCGGATGTCGAGGCCGTGCTCGCCGACTTTCGCGGTGATATCGAGCAGGTCCCTTCCATGTACTCGGCGCTGAAGCACAAGGGCCGGCCATTGTACGAGTACGCCCGCGAGGGTATCGAGGTGGAACGTCCGGCCCGGCCGGTGACCATCTATGAACTGACCCTTCTGGCGGTTCGCCCGGATGAGCTGGACCTGGCAGTGAAGTGCACCAAGGGCACCTACGTTCGTAACCTGGTGGAAGACATCGGTGAAGCCCTCGGCTGTGGCGCACACGTGTGCGCGCTGCGTCGTACCATGGCTTCCGGCTTTACCCTGGCGGATGCCCGCCAGGTGGCGGACCTGGAGCAGATGCGGGAGCGGGGCGAGTCCCTGGATGGCCTCCTGGTGGCGCCGGATGCGGCGCTCACCATGTTCCCGGAGCTGACCCTTGAGGGGGCAAATTTACAGTCGATATTGAACGGACAACCCGTTAGAATATCGGGTCAATCCTTGACCGGACCGGTACGGCTTTACGGTGCTAACCGTTTCGTCGGCCTCGGTGAAGGACAGCCGGAAGGCGCGGATACAACCGTGGTTGTGCCCCGTCGTCTGGTTTCAAGCAGTCGATAACCAGCCGGTTGTGACTGCCTAGCCGGGCTGCAGAGATGCGCGGTTCGGCCGGATGATTTCAGGCATCGCAAACAATGAGGTGATTTATGGCACTTTCAGCCGAGGAAAAAGCACAGATCGTCAAGGACTACCAGCAAGGCGATGGCGACACAGGTTCCCCTGAAGTTCAGGTAGCCCTGCTGAGCGCCAACATCGACAAGCTGCAGGACCACTTCAAGGCCAACAAGCAGGATCACCATTCCCGCCGCGGCCTGATCCGTATGGTTAACCAGCGTCGTAAGCTGCTGGACTACCTCAAGCGCAAGAACGCTGACCGTTACCTGGATCTCATCCAGCGTCTGGGTCTGCGTCGCTAAGCGGACGACCTGCCGGCTGGCGCCAACCTGGTGCCGGCCTGTGCTCCGGTGGCTGGGCCCGGTTTATACCGGGGCTTGTCATCGGAGTATGCTTTTCCACCCGAACCGGTACCAGAACCGGTTGTTACGCCACTACCGAAGTGCTTCTGCTGTCATGACCGAAAGCGCCGATAGCAGGTTGTTGAAAGGCCCGGGTACTTCCCCCGGGGTTTTGCAACAGCCTGTTCGCTTTCTGGTAGCAGGGCTTTGGGAACGCGTCTTCCTGATCTGGTGCATTTGATGATCAAGCAAAATCAGGAGTTACTGTGATTCCACAAGCAACGAAGAAAACCTTCGAGCTCGGCGGCAAGACCGTCACCCTCGAAACGGGCCGCATCGCCCGCCAGGCCACCGGTTCTGTACTGGTGACCATCGATGACATCTCTGTACTGGGCACCGTGGTTGGTGCCAAGGAAGCCAAGCCGGGCCAACCGTTCTTCCCGCTGACCGTGAACTACTTCGAGAAGACCTACGCCGTGGGCAAGATCCCGGGTGGCTTCTTCAAGCGTGAAGGCCGTCCTTCCGAGAAGGAAACCCTGACCTCGCGTCTGATCGACCGCCCGATCCGCCCGCTGTTCCCCAACGGCTTCATGAACGAAGTGCAGGTCATCTGTACCGTCATGTCTTCCAGCAAGACCCAGGATCCGGACATTGCCGGCATGCTGGCGGCTTCTGCGGCCCTTTCCATTTCCGGTATTCCGTTTGACGGTCCTATCGGTGCCTCCCGCGTTGGCTTCACCAACGACCGGGGCTACTTCCTGAACCCGACCTTTGAAGAGCTGCAAACCTCAGCCCTGGACATGGTCGTTGCCGGTACCGAAGACGCCGTGCTGATGGTTGAGTCCGAGGCGAAGGGCCTGACCGAAGACCAGATGCTGGGTGCGGTACTCTTCGCCCACGAAGAGATGCAGTCGGCGGTTACCGCGATCAAGGAATTCGCTGCCGAAGTTGGCAAGCCCCGTTGGGACTGGCAGCCAGAGCCTGAGAACACTGACCTGCTGAACGCTATCAAGGATGGCTTCGGCGGCGCTATCGCTGAAGCCTACGCCATCCGCGACAAGATGGAGCGCTACGCGAAGCTGAAGGAAATCAAGGACGCTGCCGTCGAGAAGCTGGCCGGTGAAGAAGAAGGCCAGCCGGCTGAAGACGAAGTGAAGAAGTACTTCGGCAAGGTCGAGAAGAACGTGGTTCGCCAGCAGGTTATCGACGGCAAGCCGCGGATCGATGGTCGTGACAACAAGACGGTTCGTCCGATCAATATCGAAGTCGGCATCCTGCCCAGCACCCACGGTTCTGCCCTGTTCACCCGTGGCGAAACCCAGGCCATCGTGACCACCACACTGGGTACTGCCCGTGACATGCAGATCATCGATGCCCTGGAAGGTGAGCGCAAGGATCCGTTCCTGTTCCACTACAACTTCCCTCCCTACTCCGTCGGCGAAGCTGGCCGTGTGGGTACCCCGGGTCGTCGTGAAGTGGGCCACGGTCGCCTGGCCAAGCGCGGTGTGGCGGCGGTTATGCCGACCATCGAAGAGTTCCCGTACACCATCCGTGCGGTATCCGAGATCACTGAGTCCAACGGCTCCAGCTCCATGGCCTCTGTCTGTGGTTCCTCCCTGGCGCTGATGGACGCGGGTGTGCCCATCAAGGCGCCGGTAGCCGGTATTGCCATGGGCCTGGTGAAGGAAGGCGAGCAGTTCGCCGTCCTGACCGACATTCTGGGTGATGAAGATCACCTGGGCGACATGGACTTCAAGGTGGCCGGTACCTCCGAGGGCATCACCGCCCTGCAGATGGATATCAAGATCAACGGCATCACCGACGAGATCATGGAAATCGCCCTGGAGCAGGCCCACCACGCCCGCCTGCACATCCTGGGTGAAATGGCCAAGGTGATCGCCGAGCCGCGCACCGAGCTGTCCGAGCGTGCGCCGAGCATCACCACCATCAAGATCCATCCGGACAAGATCCGTGATGTCATCGGTAAGGGCGGTGCGACCATTCGCTCCATCTGCGACGAGACCGGTGCTTCCATCGACCTGGACGATGACGGTAACGTCAAGATCTACGCCGACACCCAGATCGCTGCCCAGGCGGCGGTTAACCGGGTCAAGGAGATCACCGCCGAGATCGAAGTGGGTGCACTGTACAAGGGCAAGGTTGAGCGCATCATGGAATTTGGTGCCTTCGTTAACATCCTGCCTGGCAAGGATGGCCTGGTTCACATCTCCCAGATTTCCGACCAGCGTGTCGAGAACGTTACTGACGTGCTCAGTGAAGGTCAGGAAGTCCTGGTCAAGGTGCTGGATGTGGACAACCGTGGCCGCGTCAAGCTGTCCATGAAGGAAGTGAAAGAGGGCGACAAGCCCACTGACTTCAGCTAAGCAACACCGAAGTCTGAAAAAGCCGCCACGGGAGACCCTGGCGGCTTTTTTCGTCTATGGGCCTGACTCAGCCAGTGCATTTGGTATTCTTGGTGCTATCGAGGAGCCAAGAGCCACAAGCGGGCAGGTGAACCCTGCACCTGGCAGTCCGGAGACAACTGATGACTGAGCTGTTCTACGATGCCGCCCCCAATGCCACCCGTGTGGCCCCCGAGCGGTCAGGGGCCCGTGACTATCCGCCGAAGCCGGCCGAGATTACGCTGTTTGGTACCTGTGTGGTGGACCTGTTCTACCCGCAGGCCGGGCTGGATGCCATTCGCCTGCTTGAGCGGGAAGGGATTCGCGTACACTTTCCCCAGGCGCAATCGTGCTGTGGTCAGCCAGCCTGGACGTCCGGCTACGTAAACGAAGCCCGGGAGGTGGCCCGGGCCCAGCTCAACCTCCTCGATAATGGCCTGCCGGTGGTGGTCCCCTCTGGCTCCTGCGCCGGCATGTTCCGTCAGCATTACCGGGAGGTGTTTGCTGATGAGCCGGATACGCTGAAGCGGGTCGAGGACCTGGCCGGGCGCACGTTCGAGCTTACCGAGTTCCTGCTGCATGTCTGCAAGGTGCAGTGGCAAGACCTGGGGGCCCCCACGCAAATCGCCCTGCACACCTCCTGTTCCGCCCGCCGGGAAATGAACACCCACCTGCATGCGCGGGCGTTGCTCGGCACGCTGGCCAATGTCGAGCGACTGGAGCACGACCATGGGAGCGAGTGCTGCGGGTTTGGTGGCACCTTCTCGGTGCGTATGCCGGAAGTATCCGGTGCCATGGTGCTGGACAAGACCCGATCGTTGGTGGAATCCGGCGCCGTCGAGATGGTCACCGCGGATGGCGGCTGCCTGCTCAACATCAATGGTTCCCTGGAAAAACAGCAGCAGCCCTTTCGGGGTCGTCACCTGGCCAGTTTCCTCTGGGAACGGGTGTCTGGGGGGGTGGCCCCATGAGCCAGCGTATACACGTCAGGGAACTCGCCGACAGCTTCCGGGGGCGGGCCAGCGAGGCCCTGGCCGACGATCAGTTGCGCACCAATTTCCGGGTGGCCATGGATTCACTGATGAAGAAGCGGGCCGATGCTTTCCCGGATGAAGGTGAACGGGAGGGCCTGCGGGAGCAGGGTAACCATATCAAGGCGCGGGCACTGTCACGGCTGCCGGATCTGCTGGAGCAGCTGGAAGAGAAGCTCACGGACAACGGGATAAAGGTTCACTGGGCGGAAACCACGGAAGAGGCCAACCGGATCGTCCATGCCATCATTGAGGCAAGGCAGGGCTCGCAGGTGGTGAAGGGCAAGTCGATGGTGAGCGAAGAGATGGAGATGAACGACTACCTGGCCGGGCGTGGTATCGAGTGCCTGGAGTCGGACATGGGGGAGTACATTGTTCAGCTCGATGGCGAGAAACCCTCACACATCATAATGCCGGCCATCCACAAGAACCGGCGGCAGGTGTCGAAGCTGTTCCACGACAAGCTGGGTGTGGAGGAAACCGATGACGTTAACGAGCTGATCCAGGTCGGACGACGGACCCTGCGCACGAAGTTCATGGAGGCGGATGTGGGGGTTTCCGGCGTGAACTTCGCCATTGCCGAGACCGGCACCCTGTTACTGGTCGAGAATGAGGGCAATGGCCGCATGAGCACCACCGCACCACCGGTGCATATTGCCGTAACCGGCATTGAAAAGGTGGTGGAGAATCTTCGCGATGTGGTGCCGCTGCTGTCCCTGCTTACCCGCTCCGCCCTGGGGCAGCCCATAACCACCTACGTGAACATGATTTCCGGTCCCCGCAAGGCGGACGAGCTGGACGGCCCGGAAGAGGTCCACCTGGTGTTGCTGGACAATGGCCGCACCGGCGCCTTCGCTGACGCCCAGATGCGCCAGACCCTGAACTGCATCCGTTGTGGCGCGTGCATGAACCATTGCCCGGTCTATACCCGGGTGGGCGGTCATACCTATGGTGAAGTCTACCCGGGGCCGATTGGCAAGATCGTTACGCCCCATATGGTGGGCCTGGAAAAAGTGCCGGATCACCCCAGCGCGTCTTCATTGTGTGGTGCCTGTGGTGAGGTTTGCCCGGTGAAGATTCCGATCCCGGAACTGCTGCAGCGACTGCGGCAGGAGAACGTCAAGAGTCCCGCAGAGCAGCCAAAGGTAAAGGGCGGCGGTGCCAGGTATTCCCGCAGGGAGCGGGCCATCTGGCGGTTCTGGGCGACCCTGAACACCTCGCCGATGTTTTACCGGCTGTTCCTCTGGGGCGCCACACGGTTCGGCAGGCTTGCGCCTAAGAAGGCAGGGCCATGGACCGACAATCATGCAGCCCCGGTACCGGCACGGAAGTCCCTGCATGACCTTGCCAGGACCCACCTGGAGAAAGGGGAGAGCCAGCCATGAGCGCACGCAGTAACATCCTGGGCAGGCTTCGGGCCAGCCTGGCGGACACCAGGCCGCGGCCGGATGACTTCGACGAAACGCTGGTGACCGGGCCCTGGCAATACCCGCCGCAGGAGCGGATCAAGCGCCTGCGTAGCCTGATGGAGGCGGTCCAGACCGAGCTGCACCTGGTGACCAGCGAGAGCTGGCCGGCAAAGGTTGAGGCGTTGCTGGAAGCCCGTGGCCTGGCAAACCTGCTGTACGCGCCCGGCACTGACCACGGACGTCAGCTGGCGGCACACTGGCAGGCGGGCGGGGCAAAGCCGGAGCTGCTGGCCTATGACCGGCCGGTGGAAGCCTGGAAGGAAGACCTGTTCTGGAAGGTAGAGGCCAGCCTGACCGGAACGGTGGGGGGGATTGCCGCCACCGGCTCCCTGGTCCTGTGGCCGGATCGGCACGAACCCCGGCTGATGAGCCTGTTGCCGCCGTTGCATATTGCCCTGCTCAAGGCCAGCGAGGTGGAGGACAACCTGTACACCATCATGCAAAAACAGGGTTGGTCGGCGGCGATGCCCACCAACCTGCTGCTGGTGTCCGGGCCGTCCAAGACAGCAGACATTGAGCAGGTGCTGGCGTATGGGGCGCATGGTCCGAAGGAGCTGGTCGTACTGATCCCTGAGGATGCCTGAGGGAGACTCAGGCAGAATCAGAAAAGGCAGCCCGGAGGCTGCCTTTTCAGGAGATGCAGGGTGTATGGCTGATTAGCCGTTACCCTTGCGCATCTGTTCGTATTCGTTTTCGAAGAAGAACTTCTCTTCACCGAACGCCGGCTCCAGCTCGTGCAACCAGGTGGCGGTTTCGCTGTACTTCGCGAAGAACGGGCGCTGAACCCAGTCCGGGTTGCGGCCCTGCAGGAAGCGCAGTACAAACACCTTTTCACCCTTGACCTCGGTGACGCCCTGGATTTCCACCTTGCCGGGGCCGGCACTCATGGACGGACCACGGGCGGTTCGGGCCAGGCCGGAGACCTGCTTGATGGCCTCACGGTAGATGTCGTAGGCCTTTGCCAGCGGCACTTCGAAGTAGTTCTTGGCGCCGGTGTCCCGCTCTACAAACATGTAGTAGGGGATGATGCCCAGCTTCACTTCCTTCTTCCACAGCTTCGCCCAGTCGTCGGCATTGTCGTTCACATGCTTGATCAGCGGGCCCTGGGCGCGGATTTCAGCCCCGGTAGCGCGAATGCGACGGATCGCCTCTTCCGCGATATCGGTAGTGATTTCCTGCCAGTGATTGTAGTGGGCCATCAGCGCCACGTGTTTGCCAGCATCGACAAGCTTCGCAAACAGCTCGATCAGCTCGTCGGCGTCCTTGTCGGTGACAAACCGGTACGGCCAGAAGGTCAGCGCCTTGGTGCCGATGCGAATGGTCTGGATGTGATCGAACTCCGGTTCCAGCAGCGGCTCCAGGTACTGCACCAGGTTCTTGGTTTTCATCACCATGGGGTCACCGCCGGTCATCAGCAGGTCGGTAACCTCGGTATGCTGCCTCAGGTAGCCATGCAGCTGCTCCGCGTCGCTGCTGGCGATGCGCAGGTCTTTGTCGCCAACAAACTGCGCCCAGCGGAAGCAGAAAGTGCAGTAGGAGTGACAGGTCTGGCCCTGGGCCGGGAAGAACAGCACGGTTTCCCGGTACTTGTGCTGCAGGCCTTCCAGCGGCACCCCGTCCAGGGTGGGCAGGTTCATTTCCATCTGCCCCGCCGGGTGCGGGTTCAGCTCGTCGCGGATTTCCTTGGCAACCTTCTGGATCAGCTTCTTGTCGGCGCCTTCCCGGTGCAGCTTGGCCATGCGCTCGAAGTGCTCTTCCTTCAGCATGCCTTTTTGCGGGAACACCAGCTGATACAGCGGGTCGTTGGGGACATTGTCCCAGTTGATCAGTTCGTTGATGACGTATTCGTTGACACGGAAGGGCAGCACGCTGGCCACCACTTTCATTTCGAACAGAGTCTCTTCGGGAAGATTCTGGATAACCTCGATCTTGTCGAGTTGGCGGTCGGTGTAGACCTGGAAACGACGCTCTTCAAACTCGACGGTCGGAATCCGGTTCGGGAAGGTGACGATGGAATTCATGGATCGCCCTCTGTCTGAGTGAAATTGCCGGCGGCCGGAATGCATCAGCCACCACTGTTCAAAAATCAGGCAGGCAAGTATACCGGAAAGGAACAACATTTTCAGGTCTAATTAATAAAATGACGTTCGCCTTGAAGAAAGTTCTTTGTGTTGCGGTAACTTGCCGGTTTATCGCGGTGGTTCGATGACTTATCAATGATATTGGCAGCAATTGGCATCATGATCCCGTCACGCTTTGTCAGCGCGAAGATATTTAGTGCGAAAAGCATTGTGGCTGCGAAAACATGGACCGAGGCTAAATGCTGATTCAGGTTGGCGGACGTGGGAGCGGTGCGATTCATACCGCACAGGCCGCCTTGGTCTTTGGTCGAGTTGTGAAGGATGTCGCAAGTTGGCAACATGCTTTCTATAGTCTTGACGTTCCTCTGATTTTTTCCGGTGCCAAAAGTGCCGGTTGCGCCACCGCAATTTCATCGGCCGGAGACCCCGGCGTAACTGATCTATGCTTGGGGTGGCGGTTTCCCAGGCTGGTGCCTACCCGCACTGGTCCCTGTTCAGCGGCATCCTGGCCGCATAATCGAAAACATGGGAGGGTTCGATGTACCAGGACGATGACCCCACTGAAACCAGCGAATGGCTGGATGCACTGGAATCCCTGATTGAAAACGAAGGCGTAGACCGCGCCCGCTTTATCCTGGAGCGCCTGTCAGAACGCGCCAGCCGGGAAGGCACGGAACTGCCCTATTCCATTACCACGCCGTTCCGAAACTCCATTCCGGTGACCAATGAAGCACGTATGCCTGGTGACCTGTTCATGGAACGCCGTATCCGCTCCCTGATCCGCTGGAACGCCATGGCCATGGTGGTGCGGGCAAACCAGCGCCCGGGTGAGCTGGGCGGGCATATTTCCACCTTCTCTTCAGCCGCCACCCTCTATGATGTGGGCTTCAATTACTTCTTCCACGGTGGTGATGACAAGCGCGAGTCTGACCTGGTCTATTTCCAGGGCCATGCCTCCCCGGGCATCTATGCCCGTTCCTACCTGGAGGGCCGCTTCGATGAGGAACACCTGGACAAGTACCGGGAAGAGGTCGACGGCAACGGCCTGTCCTCCTATCCCCACCCCTGGCTGATGCCGGATTACTGGCAGTTCCCGACGGTCTCCATGGGCCTGGGCCCGATCCAGGCGATCTACCAGGCCCATGTCATGAAGTACCTGCACAGCCGGGAACTGATTGATATGGACAACCGCAAGGTCTGGTGCTTTGTGGGGGACGGCGAGTGTGACGAGCCGGAAACCCTGGGGTCCATCTCCAAGGCCGGTCGCGAGAAGCTGGATAACCTTATTTTCGTGGTCAACTGCAACCTGCAGCGCCTGGACGGCCCGGTAAGGGGCAATGGCAAGATTATCCAGGAACTGGAAGGCATCTTCCGGGGTGCGGACTGGAACGTCATCAAGGTGGTCTGGGGCCGCATGTGGGACCCGCTGTTCGACAAGGATGAAGACGGTGTGATGCAGCGTGCCATGGATGAAATCTGCGATGGCGACCTGCAGAATTACACCAGCCAGGGCCCGGCTTACACCCGCAAGGAATTCTTCGGCAAGTACCCTGAGCTTGCGAAGATTGCGGAGAATCTCTCCGACGATGATATCAACAAGCTGAACCGTGGTGGCCATGATCCCTACAAGGTATATGCCGCCTATCACAAGGCCGTACACGAGGCCAACGGCAAGCCCACGGTTATCCTTGCCCACACCATCAAGGGTTATGGCTTTGGCGCCGCAGGCGAGGCGCAGAACACCGCCCACTCCCTGAAGAAGCTCGACAAGGAAGCCCTCAAGGCCTTCCGGGACCGTTTCGGCGTGCCCCTCAAGGACGACGAACTGGAAGATATCCCTTATTACCGGCCAGCTCCGGACAGCCCGGAAATGGTCTATATGAAGAAACGCCGGCAGGACCTGGGCGGCTTCTATCCCAAGCGTCGCAAGGACGCCCAGCCATTGAAGGTGCCTGAACTGAGCATCTTCAAGAGTGTGCTGGACGGTTCCGGTGACCGGGAAGTGTCCTCCACAATGACCTTTGTGCGCATCCTCAATGCCCTGGTGAAAGACAAGCGGGTGGGCAAGCGGGTAGTGCCCATTGTTCCTGACGAGGCCCGGACCTTCGGTATGGAAGGCATGTTCCGGCAGATGGGCATCTATACCTCCGAAGGCCAGAAGTACGTGCCCCAGGACCGGGACCAGATCATGTACTACCGGGAGGACAAGAAGGGCCAGATCATGCAGGAGGGCATCAACGAGGATGGCTCCATGGCGGCGTGGATGGCTGCGGCGACCTCCTACAGCCACAACAATTTCCCGCTGATTCCGTTCTACGTGTTCTATTCCATGTTTGGTTACCAGCGGGTAGGGGACCTGGTCTGGGCTTCCGGGGACATGCAGGCCAGGGGCTTCCTGATTGGTGGCACCGCGGGTCGCACCACACTCAATGGCGAGGGCCTGCAGCACCAGGATGGCCACAGCCATGTGTTGTTCAACGTGGTGCCCAACTGCCGTGCCTACGATCCGGCCTTCGGCTACGAAATGGCCGTGGTGGTCCAGCATGGCATCAAGGAGATGTTCGAGGACAATCGCAACGTCTTCTACTACCTCACCATCGAGAACGAGAACTACCAACAGCCCGCCATGCCCAGTACCAAGGGCATTGAAGAGCAGATCATCAAGGGCATGTACAAGTTCGACTCGGTGGAAACCAAGGGCCGCAAGAAAACCCCACGGGTGCAGCTCCTGGGTTCCGGTGCCATCCTTAATGAGGTCAGGGCTGCAGCCGATCTGTTGCGGGACGACTGGAGCGTGGCCAGCGATATCTGGAGTGTTACCAGCTACAACGAACTGGCCCGTGACGGCATGCATGTGGAACGCTGGAACCACCTGCACCCGGATGACACGCAGAAGACGCCCTACGTTACGAAGTGCCTCGAAAAGCAGCAGGGCCCGGTGGTTTCCGCCACGGACTACATCAAGCTGCATTCTGAGCAGTTGCGCGCTTACATTCCCAAGACCTACTACACCCTGGGCACTGATGGTTTTGGCCGCAGTGATACCCGGGAGAAGCTGCGCAACTTCTTCGAAGTGGACCGCTACTACGTGGTGATTAACGCCCTGTCGGCGCTGGCCGAGGACGGGGAGATCAAGAAGGACCAGGTGTTGGAAGCCATGCGCAAGTACAACATCGACCGCAACAAACCCAACCCGGCGTACAGCTGAGGAGGCCGCTATGAGTGAGCAGGACATCAAGGTTCCCGATCTCGGCGGTGCGGACGAAGTCGAGGTTATCGAAGTACTGGTCAGCAAGGGTGACACCGTCGAGGAAGAAGATCCCATCCTCACGGTAGAGTCCGACAAGGCCTCCGTGGAGCTCCCAGCACCCTTTGCCGGCAAGATCACCAAGCTGTCCGTCAAGGTGGGCGACAAGCTTAGTGAAGGCGACGTGGTTGGCACGATCGATACCGATGCAGCCGGCGGCGGTGACGACGAAGACGACGGCGACAGCGGCGAGGACGCGGACCAGTCGAAAGATGAAGCTGCAGAGAAGGCGCAGCCCGACAGCGACGAGGATGACGACAAGGACAGTGAGAAGGCTTCGGACAAGGGCGGCCAGAAGCAGGGCAAGAAGGGCGGCAGCCGCAAGGAAACGGTGAAGGTGCCCGCCCTGGACGGCTTCGAGAATGTCCCGGTTATCGAGATCAACGTCAGTGAGGGCGATTCCGTTGGCGAAGACGACCCACTGGTCACCGTGGAGTCCGACAAGGCCACCATGGAAATTCCGTCCCCCTACGCCGGCAAGGTCGACAAGATCCTGGTAAAGGAGGGTGACAAGCTCTCGGAAGGAGACGACCTGCTGGAAATGACTGTCGAGGAAGGCGGTGACAGCGGGGATGAAGAGGAGGCTGACACTGACGGGGCAGAGGAAAAAACCGGCGACAAGGACGAAAAGTCCGACAAGGAGGACAAGGTCGGAAAGGATAAGGAACGCGGCGATACCTCGGAAGACAGCCAGGGCGACAGCACCTACCAGATGCCATCCCCCGGCGCCAAGGTCCATGCCGGTCCGGCAGTACGCAAGCTGGCCCGGGAGTTGGGGGCGGACCTGACCAGGGTGAAACCGTCCGGTCCGAAGGACCGCATCCTCAAGGACGATGTGGAAGCCTACATCCGCCAGAACCTGAAGAAAGCCCAGGAGGGCGGTTCGGTGGAAGGCGCCGGCATACCGGGCATCAAGCTGCCGGACTTCAGCCAGTTTGGTGAAGTGGAGCGGGAAAGCATGTCCCGCATGATGACCGCCACCGCCACCAATATGCAGAAGAGCTGGCTGAACGTACCTCATGTCACCCAGTTCGATGACGCCGATATCACCGAGATGGAAGCCTTCCGCAAGGGCCAGAAGCAGGCAGGTGAGAAAAAGGGCGTCAAGCTCACGCCCTTGCCCTTTATCCTCAAGGCCTGCGCCGCTGCGCTGGAGGAGTTGCCCCAGTTCAACGTGTCACTGGATATGGAACGCAAGGAAGTGGTGCGCAAGAAGTACGTGCACATCGGCATTGCCGTGGACACGCCCCATGGCCTGATGGTGCCGGTCATCCGCGACGTGGACCAGAAAGGCCTGTGGCAGCTGGCCGAGGAAGCCCAGGAGCTGGCGGACAAGGCCCGGGACAAGAAGCTCAAGCCGGCGGAGATGCAGGGAGCCTGTTTCTCCATCACCAGCCTGGGCGGCATTGGAGGCACCGCGTTCACCCCCATCGTGAACACCCCGGAGGTGGCCATATTGGGCGTGTCCAGGGCGGCCATGAAACCGGTCTGGGACGGCGAGGCCTTCCAGCCACGGCTGATGCTGCCGTTGTCCCTGTCCTACGACCACAGGGCCGTGAACGGGGCGGACGCAGCCCGGTTTACCAACCTGCTGGGGCAGTTGCTGGGGGATATCCGGCGGCTGTTGCTGTAGACGCGAGTCAGGGAACCCGCCTCCTCTCACCCTCTCCCTGGCCCTCTCCCGTCAAGGGAGAGGGGAAGTACGAGGAGGCACCGGTGTAAGGCCCCTTTCCCTTGACGGGAGAGGGGAAGTACGAGGAGGCACCTGTGTAAGGCCCCTCTCCCTTGACGGGATAGGGGAAGTACGAAGAGGCACCTGTGTAAAGCCCCTCTCCCTTGACGGGAGAGGGGTTGGGGAGAGGGTGAAAGCAGGCGAGTCGAGAAGTTTCCGGCCTTGTTTCACGCTTTGAAGTACACTGCCTTCATGAACTTCCTCAACTCCACCACCTTCGCCTTCCTCGACCTGGAAACCACCGGCGGCTCGGCGGGCCATGATCGTATTACCGAGATCGGTATCCGCTTCTGGCGCGATGGCGAGGTCGTGGACGAATGGCAAACCCTGCTTAACCCGCAGATGCGCATTCCCCCGTTTATTGAGCGGTTCACCGGCATCAGTAACGAGATGGTCGCAGGCGCACCGTTGTTTGAAGACATTGCGGATGAGCTGGAAGAACGTCTGAAGGGCTCGGTGTTCGTCGCCCACAATGCCCGCTTTGACTATGGCTTCGTAAAGGCGGAGTTTCGGCGGTTGTTGCGCCCATTCGCGGCGAAGGTGCTGTGCACCGTCAAACTGTCCCGGCGTCTATATCCCCAGTACAAACGCCACAACATGGATGCCCTGATACAGCGCCACGGCCTTGGCGCTGTGCAGCGGCACCGGGCCATGGGTGATGTCACCGCCATGATGGAGTTCTTCAACCACGCGCTTGCCGACCATGGTAACGAAAGCGTGGAAGAGGCCGTTCGCACCCTGCTGCAACGCCCCAGCGTGCCCTCCCATATGCCCCCGGATGTACTGGACGAGGTGCCGGCGGTGCCCGGTGTGTACCGGTTCTATGGTGAGAACGATGTGCTGCTGTATGTCGGCAAGAGCACCAACATCGCCCAGCGGGTGGCCTCCCATTTCTCCGGTGATCATAATTCCGGCAAGGGCATACGCCTGTCCGAAAGCATGCGCCGCCTGGAGTGGACAGAGACCGCCGGCGAACTGGGGGCCCTGCTGCTGGAACTCAAACAGATCAAGGGCCTGCGGCCCATGTACAACCGCCGCTCCCGGCCGGCCAAGACACTCTGGAGCATCGAGCTGACCGAGAGCGGGCAGGGGTACCTCCAGGCCCGGCTGGTTCGGCAGATCGAACCTCACCGGCTGGGCCACTACTACGGCCTGTTCCGCAGCAAGCGGGATGCCCTGAGGGCCCTGACCGGCATCGCCAGCAAGAACGAACTGTGCAACAAACTCCTCGACCTGGAACCGGCGGACCAACACGGCCCCTGCTTCCAGCGAACCCTGGGTCGTTGCAAGGGCGCCTGTGAAGGAGAAGAAGATGTCACCCGCTACAACCTTCGGGTGCAGATTGCCTTCCACAGCCTGCGGCTGAAAACCTGGCCCTGGCAGGGGCCTGTCGGCGTGATGGAGCAAAACCCCAACACCGGCCGCACCGACATCCTGATCATTTACAACTGGATGCACGTGGCGACCGTACACTCGGAAGAAGAACTGAGCGATCTCAGCCTGCGGGGTACCGCCGTCACTTTTGACATGGACTCCTACAAACTGGTGGTCAAGGCCCTGTCCGGCAAAGGCATTGGTGGCCTGCAGATCCTCGAACTGCCGCCGATTGGTGAGCCGGATATCCTCGCGGTCTCCCCGGAAAACAGCTGAGTTTTCCACACACTCCCGCTCTGGCGTATGATAAGGCTTTCCAACCCCGGCCCTGTGCGGAACAGAGGCCGGCTCCGCAAGGTCCAGAGAGGAAAGTATGAACAGAGAACCCGTCACCCGCGAACTCTTCAACGACGTCATGGTCCCCAACTACGCTCCCGGCGCCATGATTCCCGTGCGAGGTGAAGGGTCACGACTCTGGGACCAGCAGGACCGCGAATACGTCGACTTCGCCGGTGGTATTGCCGTCAACAGCCTCGGCCACGCCCACCCGGGCCTGATCGGTGCGCTCCAGGAGCAGGCCGAAAAGCTCTGGCACGTATCCAACGTACTCACCAACGAACCGGCCCTGCGCCTGGCCAGGACCCTGTGTGAGCTGACCTTCGCCGAACGCGTGTTCTTCGCCAACTCCGGTGGTGAAGCCAACGAAGCGGCCTTCAAACTCGCCCGTCGCCACGGCTGGACCCACCATGGTCCGGAGAAACACGAGATCATCTCGTTCACCAACTCATTCCACGGCCGCACCCTGTTCACCGTCAGCGTGGGCGGCCAGCCGAAATACCTGGAAGGCTTCGAACCGGCCCCCGGCGGCATCCACCACGCCACCTACAATGACCTGGACTCCGTAAAGGCACTGATCTCCCGGGAGAAAACCTGCGCCGTAGTGGTCGAACCCATCCAGGGCGAGGGCGGCGTACTGCCCGCTGAACCGGAATTCCTACAGGGCCTGCGCGATCTCTGCGACGAAAACGATGCACTACTCGTATTCGACGAAGTCCAGACCGGCGCCGGCCGCACCGGCCACCTCTACGCCTACGAGCATTACGGCGTCACCCCGGACATCCTCACCAGCGCCAAGGGCCTGGGCGGCGGCTTCCCGGTGGCGGCCATGCTCACCACCACCGCAATCGCCGAAAGCCTCGGCGTCGGCACTCACGGCAGCACCTATGGCGGCAACCCCCTGGCCTGCGCCGTGGCCCAGAAAGTCATCGACACCATCAGCCAGCCGGAAATTCTCAAAGGCGTCCGCGCCCGCTCCGACAAACTCCGCAAGGGAATGATGGCCATCGGTGAGAAATACAACATCTTCACCGAAGTCCGCGGCGAAGGGCTACTGCTGGGCTGCGTGCTGACCGAAGAGTGGCAGGGCAAGGCCAAGGACTTCGTCGCCGCCGCCCAGGAACAGGGCCTGCTTATCCTCGTGGCCGGCGGCAACGTCGTCCGCCTGGCCCCCTCACTGATCATCCCCGACCAGGATATCGAAGAGGGACTGGAGCGGTTTGAGAAGGCTGTGGCTACACTGGTGGAGAAGTAAGCCCAACTGGCGGATGGCAATATGCTTCGGTAGCTCTGGTTGAGAACATATGGCCCAGGGCTCTGGCGAACTGGCAAATAGTATGAAGCTTCGGCAGGTAGGCCGGGGCTGCCTGGGCAATTTCAAACGATTGCGGTGACGAGCCAGCGAATAGCACATTGTTCCGGTGGACGGGCTGGTGTTGTTTTCCGGGACCTTCAAAAACACGGACGTTTTTGAAGAGCCTCCATGGATGGATTCACGGCGTGTCCCGGAAAACAACACCAGACCGGCCGCCTGGCACCCAAACCTGCAGTCCTGGAGGGGGTAATGCTCATAATCAGGCCATTAGCCGAAAATGATCTCGATGATCTCTATGAAATGGCCGCCTCAGCCGGCAACGGCCTCACAACCCTCCCTCCGGACCGCACCCTCCTCAAAACCAAGATCGACAAAGCCCAGGCCACTTTTAACGGCCAATGCCCCCCGGACGCCGGCCTCTACCTCTTCGCCCTCGAAGACACAGAGCAAAAGCGCTGCGCCGGCATAAGCGGCATCCAGGCCCGCGTCGGCCTCGACGAAGTCTTCTACAACTACCGCCTCAGCATCACCGTCAGCGACAGCCGCGAACTCAACGTCCACGTAAGGACCCCCACACTCTACCTCACCAACGACATGACCGACGCCACCGAAATCGGCTCCCTGCTGCTGGCCGACAGCCACCGTGGCGGCGGCAACGGCCTGTTGCTCTCCCGCAGCCGATTCCTGTTCCTGGACGAATTCCGCGAGCATTTCTCCGACAAAATCTTCGCCGAAATGCGCGGCGTCTCCGACGAACAGGGACAAAGCCCCTTTTGGGACGCCCTGGGCCGGCGCTTCTTCGACATGGAGTTTGTCGAGGCTGACAGACTCTCCGCACGGGGCAACAAATCCTTCATCGCCGAGCTCATGCCCCGCTTCCCCATCTACCTGTCTTTATTGCCCGAGAGTGCCACCGAAGTCATCGGCAAGGTCCACAAAAACACCGAACCGGCCCTCAACATGCTTCAGGCCGAAGGCTTCAACTTCAACGGCCTGGTGGACATCTTCGACGGCGGCCCGGTGGTGGAAGCCTTCCTCCACAACATTCGTACCATCCGCCAGAGCATCCTGCGCCCGGCAAGGCGGGTCGACCGGCCTTTACTGAGCAATCTGCCAGCCGGGGAGCGGGTCATGGTCAGCAATCGCTCCTTTGAAGACTTCCGGGTTGGCACCTTGCCCAGGGTCGCCATCCGTGATGAAGAGGTACAGATGCCGGGGCCCATCATGGAGGCGCTGGGGGTGGCCGAAGGTGACCAGGTAAGGATCGCGCCCTTGAAAGAAGCGCTGTTCTGACCAATACCTTTAGTATCAACCAGGATCATTCGCTGATAGTCCCAGCTGCCGGCAGGCGATCATAAACCCGACAGGTTGTACCTGCTCGGGCCGATACTGGTAATACCATCTTCAAATGGGCACGGGAGGTGTTCCATGAGCCTTACGCTAACCGGAGAACTGTTTATCAACGGCCTTTGGGCTTCCGGCCATGGAGAGGAGCTGGAGTCCATCCACCCGGTGACCGGCGAAACCCTGTGGCAAGGGCTTGGTGCCGGTCTGGACGATGTGAATGCTGCAGTGAAAGAAGCCCGCGAGGCGTTCCCAGCCTGGGCACGACGGCCTGTGAGCGAGCGGGAGGCCATCATCCGTCGCTTCGGCGAGCTGCTGGAAGAGCATCGCGAAGAACTGGCCCACCAGATTGGCTGTGAAACCGGCAAGCCGCTGTGGGAATCCCGCACGGAAGTGTCTGCCATGATTGGCAAGATCGATATCTCCGTCCGGGCGCGGGAAGAACGGGCCGGTGAGCGAACCTCCGACGTGCCTGGAGGAAAGGCGGTACTGCGCCACAAGCCTCACGGTGTCGTGGCTGTCTTCGGCCCATACAACTTCCCCGGGCACCTGCCCAATGGCCATATTGTCCCCGCGTTGCTGGCGGGTAACACGGTTGTGTTCAAACCCAGCGAGCTTGCCCCGGGCGTTGCGGAAATGACGGTGCGGCTGTGGCACCTGGCGGGCCTTCCGGACGGCGTGGTGAACCTGGTGCAGGGGGAAGCTGACACCGGCCGGGCGTTGGCCGGGCATGCGCAGATCGACGGATTGTTCTTCACCGGCAGCTCCACAGTAGGGAAGCTTCTCCACGAACAGTTCGCCAGCCAGCCCCACAAGATCCTGGCGCTGGAAATGGGTGGCAATAACCCGCTGATCGTGGAGGATGTAGAAGATACCACTGCTGCGGTCCACCACACGTTGCAGTCTGCATTCCTGTCGGCAGGGCAGCGCTGTACCTGTGCACGCCGGTTACTGGTGCCCGAGGGCAAGGCAGGGGATGCGTTCCTGGAGAAGCTGGTCGAGGCTGCCAAGGACATTACCGTCGGTCAGTACGACGCGGACCCGCAGCCCTTCATGGGTGCGGTTATCTCGTCGGACGCTGCCGGCCGGCTGATGGAGGCCTGGCACAAGCTGACGGCAGCGGGCGGCAAGTCGCTGCTGGAGATGTCCCATGAGGAAGGCACAGGGTTGCTGACCCCGGGCATTGTGGACCTGACCGGGGTGGAGGCACCTGATGAGGAGTATTTCGGGCCGCTACTGAGTGTTTACCGGTACAAGGGTTTTGATGGGGCCATCGAGTTGGCCAACAACACCCGGTTTGGTTTGGCGGCCGGTATCCTGACCGATAAGCGAGCGTTATATTACCGGCTGGTGGAGGAGGTCCGCGCCGGTATCGTGAACTGGAACCGGCCACTGACCGGTGCCAGCAGCGCGGCGCCCTTTGGTGGGGTAGGGGATTCCGGTAACCATCGGCCCAGTGCCTATTACGCTGCGGATTATTGTGCGTGGCCTATGGCTTCCCTTGAGGCTGATCGGGTGTCGTTGCCTGAGGAATTGGCTCCGGGGTTAAAGCTGTAATTTTCCAGGTACTTCGTTTGGGTGCTTGCCTCCAAAAGCTTTGCCTTCGGGCTTGGGAGTATGTGCCCACAGGCCGATAAGATTTTCCGGGACACGCCGTAAACCCGTCCATGGGGGCTCTTCAAAAACGTCCCTGTTTTTGAAGGTCCCGGAAAATCTTCTCAACCCGTGGACACTCGGACCTTTCGGTTGCCTGAAGCATAAAGATGCAAGGCCCCGTTTAGGTTCCGGTTGTTGAGCCCCGCTGTTCGGCTTAAGTGCTGGCGCTGAAATTGTTGGTTAACACCCTCTCCCTTGATGGGAGAGGGCCGGGGAGAGGGTGGAGCAGGCAGCTGAATAGTAGGGGCCGTCGCGGGTTGAGGAGGCCTTTCGGGACCTTCAAAAACAGGGACGTTTTTGAAGAGCCCCCATGGACGGGTTTACGGCGTGTCCCGAAAGGCCTCATCGGCCTGCGGGGGCCTCCACCCAAGCCAGCAAACAAAGATCTATACACCCAACGCGCAGATTAGTCCGAAAGCAAAGGCCAAACTCCATGGATACCTACAACCCAAAAAAAACAAACACCCAAGCCAAAACTCGGGAAATGAACCTGGACGGCCTGGTCGGCCCGACCCATAACTACGCGGGCCTCGCCAGGGGCAACCTCGCCTCTGGAGCCAACGCCAACCAGGTATCCAATCCGAAAGAGGCCGCGCTTCAGGGCCTGGCCAAGATGAAAGCCCTGGCCGACCGGGGCCTGCTGCAGGGCGTTCTGCCACCCCAGGAACGTCCCCATATACCTACATTAAGACGCCTGGGCTTTACCGGCACCGAGGAGGCCATGCTCTCCCGTGTGGCAAAGGAGTCCCCCGAGCTGCTCTCAGCGGTCAGCTCAGCGTCCTCCATGTGGGTTGCCAATGCGGCTACCGTCTCACCGGCAGCGGACACCGCCGACCATCGGGTGCACTTTACCCCCGCTAACCTGTCTTCCAGCTTTCACCGTTCCCTGGAGGCGCCGGAAACCGGGCGCATCCTCAAGTCGATTTTTACTGACGAGGCCTGGTTCGCCCACCACGCTCCGTTGCCGTCGGTGCCTCAGTTTGGTGACGAAGGCGCCGCCAACCATACCCGCCTGTGTGCCGGCCATGGCAGGCCCGGGGTGGAGTTGTTTGTGTATGGCCAGATGGCCTTCGACAGCCGTGCCGCGATACCGCAAACCTACCCGGCAAGGCAGACCCTGGAGGCCTCCCGGGCCGTGGCGCGCCTCCATGGGCTGAAACCGGAACGGACGGTCTTCGCCCAGCAGAACCCGGCGGCCATCGATGCCGGGGTGTTCCACAACGACGTGATTGCCGTGGGTAATGAAAACCTGCTGTTCTACCATGAACAAGCGTTCCTGAATGAGGAACCCATGCTGGCGGAGTTGCGGGAGAAACTCGGGGATACACCGCTGGAGACTATCCGTGTGACGTCCGGCCAGGTGTCGCTCAGGGATGCGGTGTCATCCTATTTGTTCAACAGTCAGCTGTTGTCGGTGGAACACGGCATGCTATTGGTGGTGCCGGCGGAGTGTCGTGAGGTGCCATCGGTTAACCGGTACCTGGATGAGGTGCTGGCGGCTGATAACCCCATCACCGGTATCGAAACCTTCGACCTGCGCCAGTCCATGCGCAATGGCGGCGGCCCGGCCTGTCTGCGTTTGCGGGTGGCGCTGGCAGACGAGGCGGTTGCAGCGATGAACCAGGGTGTGTTGCTCAGCGACGATCTCTACAACCGGCTGGTGGCCTGGGTGCAGGGTCATTACCGGGATGAGCTAGTACCTGCGGACCTGGCTGATCCTGACTTACTGAAAGAAAGCAGGCACGCCCTGGATGAACTGACCGGGATTCTTGGCCTGGGGTCGATCTACGATTTTCAGCATGAGGTATGAGTCAGGATTGGGGCTCAAAGGTCCTAGCTAGGACTTTCTGATCATCAACGCCACCCGGTGTCCCACCGGCACCTTCGGGTTTGGGAAGATAACCGCCTCCGGCTGATCGCCTACCCGGTATTCCGTGTCCGCATCCTCCCAGATCAGGGTGCCGGGGGCATACTCTGTAAAGTTGGCCACATCATCCGCCACGTGAAAGCGGAAACCCTCCCCGGTATTGATGACCTCGTGCACTACCTGGAATATCTCGGGGCACTGTGGCCCGGCAGCCGTCGCCAGTGGCCTTTGTTCCAGCAGGTTAATCAGGGCGCTTCGCAGCCGGTCCAGTCGTTTCAGGTCGTTATGGCCGAATGGTTCCACCTTGCCCAGTTCCAGGGTGAAGCTTTCCGCGGCCAGATACTCCGAGCTGAAGCCTGAAAACGTCGTTGCTCGTCTGTGCTGCAGCAATACGGTCCCAATGTCGGCATCGGTCAGGAAATCAAGCTCCGTGTCCGGCACCTGCCGGCCTTCCACATAGGGATAGAGGGCGAACTTCTCTCGCCTGGACGGCCTGATGGCGGTGTGCAGGTCGTAGTGCCTGAGTGGCAAGCTGGTTTCATCCGCAAACTCCCGGCAAACCGCCTCCAGCTGACTGGCCCGGCGGGTTTCGTAGCCCTCCGGGTAAGCCTCCCATGCCCCGCAGAACAGTCGGTTCAGGTTGTGCTCCAGGAACCGTTCGCCAGCCACCATTGCCGGCGGGTTGCCGAGGATCAGTAGCAGCGGAATACGGGAATGCAGTCGGTCCTGAAGCAGGTCGTTAACCAGGGCGTTTAGCAGCTCGATGGGGGCAGTCTCGTTGCCATGGATGCCGGCGGACAGGATCAGGCCGGTTTTCGGGATTGTTCCAGCGTCAGGGTGGTAGCGCAGCAGGCCGGTGCCCAGGCGTTGCAGCTGTCCGCCATCGGGCAGGGTTACAGCCGCTACCGGGCAGGCCTGTTCGCTCATCGCCAGGGTGTGGGATAACCAGTCTCCGTGGCGATCGAACAGCGCCTGCGCCGGGCCCATTGCTCAGCCCCCGGCGGGGCGCTGGTGTCGGAGCAGGTGGTTCTCCAGCTTGCGGAAGGCGAACACCAGCAGGAAGGTCAGGGCCATGTAGATCAGGGCCACCCCGATAAACGCCTCGAAGGGCGCATAGAACCGTGAGTAGATATTACGGGCCGCCCCGGTCAGGTCCACGATGGTCACCACGCTGGCAATGGCGCTGGCGTGGAGCATGAAGATGACTTCGTTGGAGTAGGCCTGCACCGCGCGACGGGCGGCGCTGGGCAGCACGATGCGACGCAGCCGCAGGAACCAGCTCATGCCATAGGCCTTGGCTGCTTCAATCTCGCCCTGGGGAGTGGCCGCAATGGCGCCCCGGAAGATCTCCGTGGTATAGGCTGCGGTGTTCAGGGTGAAGGCCAGCAGGGCTGGGTAGAAGGGCTCACGGAAGATGGACCACCAGAAGGTTTCCTGGATGCCGGGAATCTGGGCCAGTCCATAGTAGATGATGTACAGCTGGATCAGCAGTGGCGTGCCCCGGAACAGGTAGGTATACACCCACACCGGTCCGGACACCCACCAACGGCGGTTCGTTCTCAGGATGGCCAGGGGCACGGCCACCAGCAGGCCGATGATCAGGGACAGGAAGACCAGTTGCACCGTCTGTACCAGGCCGTTCCAGTACTCCAGCATGGTCATGGTGGTGAAGACGTCGTTCTGGTCCAGCCAGGCGGTAATGAAGTCCGGCATATCAGCCTTCCCCCTGCACGACGCCGACGTTGGCCCGGCGATTGAGCCACTTGATAAACAACTCGGTTACGGCGGTCAGGGCAAGGTAGACCGCTGCAACCGGGATAAAGAACAGGAACGGCGACCGTTCAGCCTTGGCCGCTTCCTCCGCCACACGAACCATGTCGGTCAGGCCAATGATGGATACCAGCGCGGTGGTTTTCAGCAGCACCTGCCAGTTGTTGCCGATACCGGGCAGGGCATGGCGCATCATCTGGGGTACCATGACCCGGCGGAAGGTATGCCAGCGGGTGAAACCATAGGCGCGGGCCGCTTCGATCTGGCCAGCTTCCACCGCCAGGAAGGCGCCGCGGAAGGTTTCAGCCATGTAGGCACCGAAGATCAGGCCGATGGTCAGTACACCGGAAATAAACGGGTCGAACTGGAAGAACCAGTCGATTTCGTAGTGTTCGTAGAGCAGGTCTGAAATGCCGTTCACCAGGACCTGGCCGCCGTAATAGAACAGCAGCATCATGACCAGGTCCGGGACACCCCGGACGATAGTGGTGTAGGTAGTGGCTACCCCCCGGGCAACCCGGCTGGCAGACAGTTTGGCAGCAGCGCCGGTGAGACCCAGGAACAGGGCCAGCAGAAGGGACAGCAAGGCCAGTTCGATAGTGACGACCGCGCCTTCGGCAAGCTGCGGACCATAGCCTTTAAGATCGATCATGGGGGCATCCGGGCAAAGGTGGCCGGGCAGGCCCGGCCACCTCGTGGTTTACATCTTGATGTCGTAGCTGAAGTATTTCTCCATGATGGCGTCGTAGGTGCCATCATTCTTCAGGGTCTCGAGGGCTGCGTTGATTTCCTCGGCCAGGTCCTTGTCACGCTTGCGCATAGCAACGCCGACGCCTTGACCCAGCTTGACCGGCTTGCCCACTTCCTTGAACCCGTCCTTGCTCAGTACGGTCTGCTCGCCCACCGGGTAGTCCACGAAGACCACGTCCAGGCGCTGGCCTTCCAGGTCCAGGACCATGTCATCGGCCGTGGTGTAGCGCTTGATGGTGACCACGCCGCCCATGTTCTCGGTTACATACGTATCCATGGTGGTGCCACGCTGAACGCCCACGGTCTTGCCTTCCATTGCCTTCATGTCGGTGACGTCGGTGTCGAAGCCTTCAGGGGCAAACCAGCCGCCCGGGGTGTTGTAGTAGGGCTCGGAGAACAGTACACGCTCTGCCCGCTCCTCGGTAATGGACATGGAGGACATGATGGCGTCGAACTTGCGTGCCAGCAGGCCCGGAATCATGCCATCCCACGCCTGGGTGACGAATTCGCAGTTGGCCTTCAGTTCCTCACACATGGCCTCGGCCAGTTCCACTTCAAAGCCGGTCAGGTTGCCGTCGTCATCCCGGTACTCGAAGGGCTCGTAGGGCACATCAAAGGCGATGCGGATATCCCTGCCGTCCTGGGCCTGTACGGAGCCGGCCATCATGGCCAGGGCGCAGCCCGCTGCAACAATCATTTTCTTCATGGGGTTTCTCCAGTGTTGCGATTTCAGGGTTGTCGGGACTCTTTTTTCCAGTCCTGTTTTTTCGTTTTACCAGCGTTTGAGCTGGCTCAGAACCGGGGCGCGAGGAACTGCTGCATGCGCTCCGATTCCGGGTGATCGAAGACTTTTTCAGGGCTTCCCTGTTCTTCGATCACTCCCTGATGCAAGAACAGGACCTGGCTGGACACATCCCGGGCGAAGGCCATCTCGTGGGTCACCACAATCATGGTGCGCCCTTCCTCGGCCAGTCCCTGCATCACTTTCAGAACCTCGCCCACCAGTTCAGGATCAAGGGCAGAGGTGGGTTCGTCAAACAGCATCACCTCCGGCTCCATGGCCAGGGCACGGGCGATGGCCGCCCGCTGCTGCTGCCCGCCAGACATCTGGGCCGGGTAGTAGTCCTTGCGCTCATAGATGCCTACCTTGTGAAGATAGGCCTCCGCGCGCTCGATTGCCTCTTTCCGGGGCACTTTCAGCACATGTACCGGTGCTTCGATGACGTTCTCGAGTACCGTCATGTGGGACCATAGGTTGAATCCCTGGAACACCATGGAAAGTCGCGCGCGGATCTGCTCCACCTGGCGGTTGTCGGCGGGAATGCGCTCGCCCTTGCGATCCGTTTTGAAGCGGATCGGGTCGCCATGCACGATAATGTCGCCAGAGGTGGGTGTTTCCAGCAAATTGATGCAGCGCAGAAAGGTACTCTTGCCGGAGCCGGAACTGCCGATCAGCGACACCACATCGCCCTTGCGGGTTTCCAGGGAAATGCCCTTGAGCACCTCGTTCTGGTCGAAAGTCTTGTGGATGTCCCTGCAGATCAGGGGGGCGACGTCCGCCATGGCCATACTCCGGTAATGACTTCTTCATGATGCGTGAAAAATACACGAAAGATCCGGCACCATGAACAGAAAATGCACGCATTTTACAGAAAGGCGCACTTTGTACGGATTGCCACACAGAAAATCAATAGGCATGGTCGTCAGGATAGCTGAATTAATCAACAAAAGTCTGGTGGTGCTCCGGCACTTGCTTCCTTATGATGACCTGAAACAACAGCCATAATCGCGACAGGTTGAATCATGTCAGTGGCAAACTCCCATGAAACGGACACGCCCCGGCCCATTGACGGGCGTACGGATTTTCCCCCTGTGTACCGGGCAAGCCTCGCTGATCGCTTCCGGCGCTTTCTCAGCCCGGACTCTGTGATCACCGACGACGAGACCATCCGCCCCTACGAGTGCGACGGCCTTTCCATGTACTGCGAAATGCCGCAGATGGTGCTATTGCCGGAAACCGTGGAACAGGTGCAGCAGATCATGCGGATCTGCCACGCTGAAGAAGTACCAGTGGTGGCCCGGGGCGCCGGCACAGGGCTGAGTGCCGGCGCCATGCCCCATGCCGGTGGTATTGTTCTGTCGCTGGCCAAGTTCAATCGCATTCTCTCCATCGATCCGCAGGCCCGCAGCGCCCGCCTCCAGCCGGGTGTTCGTAACCTGGCCATCAGCGAGGCGGCAGCAAGGCACGGCCTTTATTACGGCCCGGATCCGTCCTCCCAGATCGCCTGCACCATTGGCGGCAACGTGGCCGAGAACTCCGGAGGCGTGCATTGCCTCAAGTATGGTCTGACGGTGCACAACCTGCTGAGTGTGGAAGTGGTGACCGCAGAGGGCGAGCGGGTGACCATTGGCAGCGACGGTTATGACAGCTGTGGCATGGACCTGCTGGCCCTGATAACCGGCTCCGAAGGGTTGCTGGGTATTGTCACCGAGGTGCAGGTCAAACTGTTACCGAAGCCGGAGGTAGCCCAGGTGGTCATGGCCGGGTTCGATACTGTCCAGGCAGCCGGCGCGGCCGTGGCCGGGATTATCGGCCATGGCATTATTCCCGGTGGCCTGGAAATGATGGACGGCTTTGCCATCCAGGCGGCGGAAGACTTCGCCAATGCCGGTTATCCCACTGATGCGGCAGCCCTTTTGCTGTGTGAGGTGGACGGCACCGAGGAAGAAGTGCACGACCACATCCACCAGGCCGAATCCCTGTTCCGGGCACTGGGGGCCACGTCGGTGCGTACCTCCGGCTCGGAGGAAGAACGGGCGTTGCTGTGGAAAGGCCGCAAGTCCGCTTTCCCGGCGGTAGGGCGAATCTCCCCGGACTATTACTGCATGGATGGCACCATTCCCCGAAGCCAGCTGGCCCACGTTCTTACGGAAATGCAGCGTCTGTCAGAGCATTACGGGCTGCGCGTCGCCAATGTATTCCACGCCGGTGACGGCAACCTGCACCCGCTGATCCTGTTCGATGCCAATGTGGAGGGCGAGTTTGAGCGTACCGAAGCCTTCGGCGGCGACATTCTGAATCTCTGCGTTGCCGTGGGTGGCAGCATCACCGGCGAGCACGGTGTCGGGATGGAGAAAATCCGTCAGATGCCGAACCAGTTCGGCAACCTGGAAGTGTCCCAGTTCCATGCCATCAAACAGGCCTTTGATACCCTGGGCATCCTGAACCCGGGCAAGGGGGTACCTACCCTTCGCCAGTGCCAGGAGTACCGTGCCATTGGTCCCCTGCGCCAGCCAGAGGTTGCGCAGGCAGGGGAGGCCAGTCATGGGTGATATCAGCCAACAGTTGGTAACACAGGTTAAACAGGCAGCTGAAACGGGTACCGCACTGGCCATCTCCGGGGGCGGCAGCAAGCCTTTCCTGGGGCGCGGCCTTCGGGGGGAGTCCCTGAGCGTGGCGGAACATACCGGCATCGTCAGTTATGAGCCGGTGGAGCTTGTAATGACCGTCAGGGCCGGCACACGCCTGGCGGATATCGACGCGGTGCTGGCGGAGAACAACCAGCGACTGGCATTCGAGCCGCCCCGATTCGGCGACACCGACACCATTGGCGGCACCCTGGCCGCCAATCTCTCCGGTCCGGGCCGCCCCTGGCAGGGCTCAGTGCGGGACCACCTGCTGGGGCTGCGGCTGATCAACGGGCGGGGCGAGCACCTGAAGTTTGGTGGCCAGGTGATGAAGAATGTGGCGGGCTATGATGCCTCCCGCTTGCAGGCCGGCGCCCTGGGTACCCTGGGTGTGATAACAGAGGTCTCCCTGAAGGTGCTGCCGCTGCCAGCCATGGAGCAGACCCTGGTACAACCCATGGCGCAACAGCAGGCCATCGACACCATGAACCAGCTGGCCGGCCAGCCCAAACCCCTGTCGGCGGCTTGCTGGTACGATGGCCACCTGTATCTGCGCCTGTCCGGTGCGGCCACCGCCGTGGAGGCAACGGCAAAGCGCTGGGTGGCTGACAGTGGTGGCGAAATGAATGTGCTTGAGGACGGCGAGGCCTTCTGGCGTGATCTTCGTGATCAGCGGCTGTCCTTCTTTAATGGTACTGAACCCTTGTGGCGTTTCTCCGTCAACCCGACCGCTGCCCTGGAGGAGTTGGGTGAGAGGACACTGATTGACTGGGGTGGTGCCCAGCGCTGGAGCAGGCAGGACGAATCCCTGTCCGTCATGGCGGAACGGGCCGCCCGGGCCGGAGGGCAGGTGAGCCTGTTCTGCCATGGTGACCGCAGCGGAGAGGTGATGCATCCTCAGCCGTCGCCGTTGCGAACCATCCAGAAGCGCCTAAAGGCGGCCTTTGATCCCAACGGTATTTTCAATCCCGGACATCTTTATAGCTGGCTGTAATCATGCAAACCAACCTTGTTCAGGAATTCGCGGCACAACCGGAAGGCCAGGAAGCCGAAGCCATCTTGCGCAGCTGCGTGCATTGTGGTTTTTGCACGGCGACCTGTCCCACCTACCAGGAGTTGGGTGACGAGCGGGACGGCCCCCGCGGGCGCATCTACCTGATGAAAATGTTCCTGGAGGGGCACGAAACTACCGAAAGGACCCAGGAGCACCTGGACCGGTGCCTGAGCTGCCGGGCCTGCGAAACAACCTGCCCTTCCGGCGTGCAGTACGGCCGCCTGCTGGATATCAGCCGCGGGCTGATGGAAGACCGGATAGAGCGTCCTGCACGGGAGCGGTGGCTGCGACAGGCGCTGTTGCGGGTGCTGCCCAATCGGCGCCTGTTCGGAAGCTTGCTGCGGGTCGGCCAGCTTGCCCGCCCCCTGGTGCCTGAACCCCTGCGCAGCAAGATTCCCCCGAGACGTGAAGCCAGCCCCTGGCCTGTGGGCAGCCACCCTCGCAAGGTGCTGGCCCTGGCCGGGTGTGTGCAGCCCTCGGCGACACCGAACACCAACGCCGCTGCGGCCAGGGTGCTGGGCCGCCTGGGTATTACCCTGGTAGAGGCGCCGGCGGCGGGCTGCTGTGGCGCCGTCAGTTACCATCTCGGAGAGCATGGCGATGGCCTCGACTACATGCGGCGTAATATCGACGCCTGGTGGCCGGCTATTGAAAACGGGGCCGAGGCAGTGGTCATGACGGCGTCCGGATGCGGAGCCATGGTCCAGGACTATGGTCATTTGTTGAAGGACGACCCGGCATACGCAGACAAGGCCCGCCGGGTGAGCGAACTGACGATGGACCTGGGCGCGTTTCTGCTGCAGCAGGACCTGGGCAGCCTGGGCCTGGCGAAAGGGCAGGGCAAGGTGGCCTTCCACTGTCCTTGCACCCTGCAGCATGCCATGAAGCAGAGCGGGGTGGTGGAGCAGGTACTGGAAAAGGCGGGCATCACGCTGGCGGAAACCACCGATAAACACCTTTGCTGCGGCTCCGCCGGTACCTACTCGGTGCTGCAACCGGAACTCAGCCAGCGGCTATTGGCCAACAAACTTGCTGCGCTCACCGTGGACCAGCCAGATGAGATTGTCACCGCCAATGTTGGGTGCCAACTGCACCTGGAAACCCGCGCATCCGTGCCGGTGCGACACTGGATCGAGTTGCTGGACCGATGACCGGCGGTGCCGGCCCATGACATTCCCTCAATAATGCCGACGTACCTGCATACCTGTGCTACCTTGAGGGAGCATGGTCAGAAAACACTTGGAAAGTCATCATCCATCAAGGAGATAGGCAATGGCAGCACAATCACAGGACGTTAAGGCATCCAACGCTGAATACGAGCAGGTCAAAGCTGACCTTAAGGCATTGCGCGAAGACCTGGCCAAACTGAGCAAGAGCGTGGCCGACGGGCAGAAGAGCAACCTGAACAATTTCCGTGACGAAATTCGCCGGGAAAGCCAGGAAGCGCTGGACTACGCCCGCGGTGCCGGTGAGAAGGCACTCCACGAAGCTGAAGAGCGTATCTCTGAGCGACCGTTCCTGACGGTCATCATCCTCTTCCTGGCCGGACTGGTGGTTGGCAAGCTGCTCGACCGGTAACCATGTATTCCAAACAGGAAATTGAAGGGCTGGCCCGCAAGGCCATTGCCGCGCTCATCGGAGCACTGCTGGCATTTGCCTTGCTGTCGGCCCTCCTCATCGCTGGCCTGGTCTTGCTTCTGTGGGCCGCGACGGCAGGCCTTACGCCCCTGGTGGGGCAAGCCGGTGCGCTTGCCATATCCGGCGCTACCTGCTTTCTGCTTTTGGGTCTCTTCTTCTGGCGATTGATCCGCTCCCGGGCGACATCGGGAGAAGGTGACGGCGATGGAGAACAGAGCCCAACCATGCGCGAGCGCCTCGAACAGGCCATCCGCGATAATCCCCTGGAAGCTGCGCTGGGTGCGTTTGCGCTCGGCATCTTCGGCCAGGCGGATGCCCGCTTCAGGGCGATGGTGCTGCAAAGCGGGATCGCCTTTATGCGTCAGGCAAAGGCAGAGTCTTCCGGATCGGCAGAAGAACCGGGGGAAGCAGCTGGTGAAGCCGGCGCTGGTGATGGCACACCACTGGGTGGTGAGCCCTGAGTGTTTCGGGCTCACCTGCTACGTTCAGCTCCTGCTGGTTTCGCGCTCCGGACAGGGATTCTTCCTGTCAGAGTAAGCCTGCGTAGGCGCAGTAGAGAAAGGCCGCTGATCCGGTCAGGATAACCAGCCAGGCGGGAATGATCATGTCGCTGCGTCGAACCGTTTTCATTGTTGCCCCTTTTGTTGTTATTGATGCATGTCAACTTCTATACGGTTTTCAAACAGCATAGATCATTTAGTGGGCAATCGCTAAACAAGAATTAAAAGAATTTGCACCATAACGTACCGGGTGTGGGCCGGTTGGCGCATTCACGGTCCTGCAACGGTCGGGCCCCGTCGTCACTGCTGCCCGGTGTCGTCCACTGTCTGGATGTCGGGAAAGAACGAAGACCGGTGTGGGTTGCCATCAAGCGGATAGAGCAGTGCATCCACAAAGTCGAGGCTTGGGAACATGACGTCGGGGCGGTCCAGCCCCTGGGCTGTCTGCTCCCCGCTCACAACAAGTCTCAGCGTCGCCCTGGGTTCACCAGTGGCGGCATTGACCCGTATGGCCATGCGGGCAGACTGCTCAAAGGGGACGGCACGGTTGCCGGTGTCATGGACCAGCAGGATAGGCGGGAAGTCTTCGCTGACCTGCGCCACGGGGCTGGCTTCCAGCGCCAGCTCACTCATATAGGCCAGGTAGCCCGTCAATGCATCGGCGGCATCGCGGGTCTGCTCCGGCAGGTTGGTGATATCCGATGCGCCGTTCCAGGACACCACACCCTGTACCTTCGACGATGCCTCTGCGTATCCCATCCCGGGGTCTTCCGCGGCCGGGTTGTTATTGGTGGCGCCCAGCATCTGTGCAATATGGCCACCGCTGCCACGGCCCCAGGCAACCAGGTGTTCGGTATCCAGCTGGTACTGTTCGCCATTGGCACGCAGGAAACGGATGGCAGCCTTGGCGTCATGCAACTGCCCTGGCCAGAGCGCCTGGTCAGCCAGTCGGTACCCCACATTGACCAGGGCGTACCCCTGGTAGATGGCCTGGTAGGCGACCGCATCTGCGGCGGCCGTCCGGTTGCCTGATTGCCAGTCCCCTTCGTGGAAGTAAACGATGGTCCTATAGGGTGGTTCGCCCTCGAAGGGGTAGATGATGTTGAGACGCTGACGGGGGCTGGTCCGATTGACCGTATAGTCTATGTCTTGCTCGACTTTCCAGAACTGCCCCAGATCAACCTGCCCGGTTACCCTGTCGGCCTCAACCTGGTTTTCGGATTTCTCGAGGCGGTCCTCCATTCGCCGCAGCGCCTGGCGGAAATCTGCCAGCAGTTCGGGCGTAGCCTCGCCGGATATTTCCAGGCTAACCGGAGGAATCTGTCGCGCCTCGGCCAGGCCTCCTGCAAACGGAAGTGCCAGCAATACGGAGAGAACGATCCTGCGGGTCAAGCCGGGCTCCTGGGATGTTGTTGAAAATGAAATCGGTGGGCGGCAAGGATAAGGCTTGTTGCGTCCTTCGTCACCCGGGTTTTCAGGTCCGCCGGAAGCTGGCGAGGGCCACGGCCGCCACCACAAACAGGCTGCCGAATACCTGGTTCATGCGCTTCTGCCGTCGCGGTGTTGTCATGAAACGGTAAAGCTGGCTGGCAAGCAGCGCATAGCCCAGCATGACCATGCAGTCGACCAGGACCAGGGTGATGCCCATGGTCGCAAGTTGCGGTCCATGGGGCTCGCCTGCCACCAGGAACTGGGGGAACAGGGCGACCAGAAATATCGTGGCCTTGGGGTTGGTCAGATTCACAAAGGCCGACTGCCAGAAACGTTTCTGGTTGCTGGTTTCGGCTGGGGCGCTTTCCGAATGAGTGACGACTGGCTCACGCCATTTCTGGATGCCTAGCCAGATCAGATAGGCAACGCCCAACCACTTGATGACCGACAGCGCCAGGGTGGATGAAGCGATGATGGCACCCAGGCCCGCACCGACCAGCAATATCTGTGCTCCGTAACCCAGCTGAAGGCCCAGGATGGAGGGTACCGAACGTCGTACACCGTACTGCAGGCCGTTACTCATGGTGTTTACTGCACCTGCCCCTGGCGATACGGAGATCAGCACAGCTGCGACCACGAACGTCAGCCAGACTGTGAGTGACATGGCTTACTGGCCCTCCTGCTGCTCCCGGGCCTGCCGGTTCAGCCTTTCCAGTTCCCGGTTCAGTTGTTCCATCCAGAGGACCAGTTCCTTCTTGAGCTGGTCATAGGACTGGCCAGACAGTTCTGACAGCTGCTGTTGTATCCGCGCCAGTTCCTGGCTGACCTCAGCCGCGGCCTCGGAGCCCTCTCGCTCCAGGGTTTCTTTCTGGTCCTTTATGGCCTGCTGGGCCTGGTCCAGTGTCTGCTGATCTTCCGGGCTGGCATCCGGGTTCTGCTGGCGGGCTTCATCCAGGGAGCGGGCAAACTCGTCCATTTCCCGCTGCAGGTCTTCGCTGTACTGCTCCACCAGGGCTGAAAGCTCCCGTTCGGCGTCGCCGGCGAGGGTGGCGAATTCTGCGGCCAGGCGGTCCATTTCCTGCGCGGCTTTTTCCGACTCGTCTGCAAACCGGGATCGCAGGGAGTCGCCCAGGCTTCGGAAGCTCCCCATCAGGCTCTCAAGCCGGCGGTCGGCCTCGATCTCGTCTCCGGTATGGTGATAGTCCACCTGCCACTGGTCACTGATCCGGATCAGCCGGGTGGTGGTTTCCAGGGACTCACCCCGGGTGACGTCCAGGCCGTTAAATATGGTTTCGATACTGGCGTGCTCGCCCTCTACCGTGACCCGGCCCCAGCTCACCTGGGCCCCGGTCCAGTCCACACCAAAGCCATCAAAGCCGGATTCGTCCATCAGAGTGGACAGCTCCGTAGCCGTTTCGCCGTCGTTTTCCAGGACGGCCTCCCAGAATGCCTGGGTGACCTCCTGCGGCGTTTCCGGGTTGCTGCAGCCTGCCAATAACAGAACGCAGAGCAGTGTGAGTGATGTGGGCAGGGGCGTCTTGGTCATGTGGGTTCCGGGCTGTCGGTGCGTTTAACAGAACCGGATCATACCGCTGTCGCGGCGCAACTGAAACGCCCGATACGAAGGTGTTGCTGGTTAACATGTGACCTGGGTGGGTTGGTGGTCCGTGGTCTGGGCGCCCTGGCCTGAACGGCTTTCCTTCCGCACGGGACACAGCCCCCGCTGGCCTGCCATAATGCCCCCAGATTCTGGCCAGCGACTGATATCCATGACAGATGTATCCGATCCAAAGACAGCCCGGGAGCTTAAAGGGGGCACCGGGCTGCGTCGTATTCTGAATGCTACCGGTTACTCCATGCAGGGATTTCGGGCAGCTTTCCGTACTGAGCCCGCGTTTCGGCAACTGGTGCTCCTCAATGCCGTGCTGTTGCCCATCGCGCTCTGGGTAGATGTATCCCCGGTAGAGCGCGCGCTGTTGTTACTGACCCCCTTGTTGTCCCTGACGATCGAGTTGATCAACTCCTCCATCGAGCATGTGGTTGACCGTATCTCCCTGGAATTGCATCCCCTTTCCAAGTCCGCAAAGGATATGGGCAGCGCGGCGCAGTTTATGGGGCTGGTGCTGATCGTCGTCTGCTGGACCACTATTTTGCTGTAGCCTTGCCCTCCGCAAAGATAGCGATTGCGCATTTCGGGAAAATACGATTAGCTGTCTACCTTTTTGGAGGGGTGCTTTGTCGCAGTTTCGTCTGGCAGTACTACTGGGAATGACCGTCGCGCTGGGGCCGCTGGCCCTGGACGCCTACCTGCCCGCGTTTCCGGATATCGCCGCAGACCTGGGTGTGGGCCTGGGCGACATTGGGCTGACGTTGAGCGCCTATGTCGGCGCCCTGGGACTGGCCCAGCTGGTGGGCGGTCCATTGTCCGACCGCTATGGGCGCCAGCTGATTCTGCTGGGCGGCCTGCTGGTGTTTGGCTGCGCGGCGTTCATGGTTTCCCGGGCGGCGTCCCTTGATGAAATGCTATTCTGGCGGGTCGTGCAGGGCATCGGTGGGGCTTTCTGCGCGGTCTCGGTGCCGGCCATCGTGCGGGATACCACCAACGGGCAGGACGCGGCCCGCCTGTTTGGCCTGATCGGGCTGATCATGTTTATAGCCCCTGCGGCAGCACCATCCATTGGCGCCTTGCTATTGGCCGTGGGCGAGTGGCCGGCGGTGTTTCTGATGCTGACCGGCTATGCGGTATTCCTGGGCTTCGTACTCAAGCTGGTGATGTTCCATCGTCTGCCCGTCCACAAGCCGGTGACCACGCCCCTCAGTACCCTGGTAACCAATTACGCCCTGGTGCTTTCCCACCGCACCACTATGCGATTTGTCGGTATCCAGGTGCTGTGTTTCAGCGCCATGCTGGTGTTTATCACCCATGCGTCGTTTATCTACCAGGAATGGTTTGGCCTGTCCAAGGGGCATTTCTCAGGGCTGTTTGCCGCCAATGTCGGCATGATGGCGGTGTTGAACCTGCTTAACCGGCGGCTGCTTCTCAGTTATCCGTCCACGATGTTGCTACGTATTGGTGTACTGGTTCAGTTCGCCGCCATGTTGGCGCTGGTGGCAACTGCCTGGCTTGGGGCCCCGTACTGGGTGGTCGCCGGATGCATTATCGTCGGGGTAGGGTGCATGGGCGCGATTATTCCCAACAACATGGCCAATGCACTCGAGTATTTCCCGCACCTGGGCGGCACAGCCTCGGCGTTACTGGGGGCAACCCAGTTTACCTTTGCCGGGATCATCAGTGCGCTATCCGCTACCTACGCTGGTGATGCGTTGTTGCCGATCGTACTGACCATGGCCATCTGTTCCCTCGGTGCCGTAACGCTGGCGCTTGGCGCACCTCGTGCCGTTGCCCGTGAGGTTGAGGCCGGGTAACCTCCGAAGCTTTCTGAACCCATGGAGAGCCCGAATGCCAGGATGGCAGCCCCCACTTATGTTAGCGATTTTGCTCGTGATCTCATTCCCTGCCAATGCCCAGGTCTATAAATGGACCGACCCGGACGGCGTGGTTCACTACGGTGACACGGCGCCGGCGCAACAGGCCCATGAGCCCTTCCGGTTCGAGGGCTACAGCGAAATCGATATGCGAGGGAATATCCGCGCCAGTGAGGCGGTGAGCCGGGGCAGGCGTGAATTGCGTGCCCGGACCGGTTCCGGTAAGGGCAATGGTAGAAAGGTCAGCAAGGGTGAGAGTGACGCCCAAAAACGCGAGGCCCAATGCCAATCCCTGGTCGAGCGTATCGAATGGATCGACAGCCGGCTGCGCGCGGGTGGCTACTCCGTAAACCAGGGCAATCGGCTACGGGCCGAGCGCCGGGAATTGTCTGGTAAGCGGGCCTGGGAGTGTTTGCGGAACTAGTCGGAAGCAGAAGACCCGCCAAATTAAACGCGCGTGACACCGGTGTCCTGCGGATGGAGGAATCCAGGGTCGCAGGGAGTGACGGGCATTGCGTACGCTCATGCATTTGCAGCAATGTTATAATACCGATGGTAACCAAGCGGCCAGCAGAGGAGAAACCAATATGGCCAGGAAGAAGGCGAAAGCCACCCAGCACAGTGCTGTGCAGCGGGATCTGAGAACCCCGAAGTATCAGATGCGGGTTGTTGAGGACAAGAGCAAGTACAAGCGCACCCGGGACAAGGCGGCCAGGATGGAGGACTTTCGCAAGGCTGCATGATTGTGGTTTTACGAAAGTCTTCCCCCTGATTTCTGTCCATGACGCCAGGAACACTAATGGCTGACATGACGTAATGGTTCAGCCAACGCGTGATCGTAATCCCTCCCTGGTTGGTGGCTCCAGCATTGTTGCAGGCGTGTGCGTGGGCGCCGGTATGCTGGGCTTGCCCAGCTCCGGAGCCGGGGCCTGGACACTGTGGTCCAGCTTGGCACTGATACTCACCATGTCGGTAATGACGCTGTCTGGCTGGATGCTGCTGGAGGCTTTCAAACACTACGACCTCAGGGCTTCGTTCAACACCGTTACAAGGTCCCTTCTCGGGGCGAAGGTTAATATCCTCAGCAACCTGATGGTCTACTTTGTGGGTGGCATACTGCTCTACGCCTACATCACATCCTCCGGGCTGATTATCCACGACCTGACGGGCGTCAACAGCAAGCTTGCCTCCGTTGCCTTTGTTGCCGTGTTTTCACTGGTTGTCTGGCACTCCACACGAGCGGTTGACCGGCTGTCGGTTGTGCTTGTCACCTTCATGGTGCTGAGCTTCGTGCTGGGGATCTCCGGCCTCGCGGCCAGGATCGATTTCGATATTCTGTTCGATACCTCGAACGTGGGCGGTCACTACGCGCCCTATGCCCTGGCCCTGTTGCCAGTGGCACTGACATCGTTTGGCTACCACCATTCGGTGGCGTCCCTGCGCGCCTATTACGGTGACGAACGCAAGGCGCAGAAGGCCATTCTCGGTGGGACCCTGATCGCGCTGATGCTCTACCTGGCGTGGCTGATCAGTATCTTCGGCAATTTGCCGAGGGCCGACTTCGGGCCTGTGGTCGCCCGGGGTGGTGACGTGAATGCCCTGCTGGCAGCCCTGTCGTTTGCTATCGACTCCGAGCAGGTGGCAAATATCATCAGTGCCTTCTCAGCGGCAGCGATATTGTCCTCGTTTGTGGGCGTTGGCCTCGGCACCTTCGACTTCATGGCAGACCTGCTCGGCTTTCGCAACGACCGGAAGGGGCGCACCCGAACCTGGGCCCTCACCTTTATTCCGCCGCTATTGCTCTCGCTGCTGGCCCCTTTCGGCTTCGTGCTGGCTATCGGCTATGCCGGTGCAGCCGCGGCAGTCTGGACATGCATTATCCCGGCCCTGCTGGCCAGGAAATCAAGAATGCTGAAAGGTGGCCGGTCAGGCTTTATGGCTCCGGGTGGGCAGGCTGGCATTTTGCTGGTGCTGGTGTTCGGAGTGCTGACCGTCGTGTTCCACTTCCTGGGGCTGGCGGGGGTATTGCCGGTGGCGGAATTGGGGGGTAGGGCGCAGTAGGTTCAGCTTGTGGCTTGCCCATTGGTCAGGCCTTGAAACAACAAAGCCCGCACAAGGCGGGCTTCGTCTGAATTCTAATGGTGCCCGGAGGCGGAATCGAACCACCGACACGGGGATTTTCAATCTCGTGAATACCGCTGCTCACGATAAAGCACGAGACTAGGCGGCATATAAATCATAGGGTTACGTCGTTTCTGTGTTGCGGCATGTTGTCAGGTTTGCTGGAAGTTTGTGGTCAAGTGTCCCATGAGTGTCCCATGGGACAGCTGCGGTCCATCTACCAGTTCCGGGTGTCTATCCGGTGACTCAACCGGTTGATGTGCATCCACTCGTTTCGGCGGTATAGCAGGTGGCCAGCCGGACATACCCAGTTGTCTGTCCAGAAGTACAGGCTGTTGCCGGCGTTCCAACGGTCTTTTTCGGCTTTGTGGAAGCCTTGAATCTCCGAGGCACAGGAAGGGCAGTAAACTGTGGTAAGTCCTTTCTCTATCCAATCCTTTATCTCACGTTCTATTACCTCGTAAGCGATTGCTGGAAACCGGCTCTGCTCGCTGCCGCTTTCTTCGGCATCTCTCAGCCAGTCCCGGAGCAGCGGAAGGAACACCTTGTCAGTATATAGCGGACTGCCGCTCTCGAGTTTAGCGTTGACCCAGGCCAGCAGGTCTATGGCCGGCATGGTAATCGTTGCCTGGTACTCGCCTTCTCCGTAGTCGGGGTTGGCGACGATCACGTAGGGCTGACATCTGGGAAGCTGGGTGAATGTTCTCTTTATTTCTTCGAGAGCGTCTACCTCCCTCCGGTACTCCTTGCTGAGCCGATATTTGATTTTGTGGCGTACTCCATCCAGCATGCTTGTGGTCTCCTTCCCTGTCACTTTATGGATTTCTTGTACCGAACGATTCCAGCCAACGATACTGCGTAGGTAATTACGACTGTAGGCTGGTTAACAGTGGGGTTAACAGCATACGCAACACTTTACGCAACACGGTTTGCCCATGTGTGGAGCGTCGAGAGAGCGTTGGCAATAAAGATGGGTTCTCTCAACTAACTGTTTTTAAATGAAAAAAATCGAGGCCGCGTGTTTTGGTCGTGCATTTGGATAGCATGCTATGCAACAGCTGTTGCGTCGTAGGTTAACAGGCGCCCTCAGTGTGAGGTGGTTGTTAACTGTCCGGACTTAACGGCTGCTGCTCTACCGCCCGCTCAGTTTTGGTACGCACTAACTGGTACGCACCCTGGTACGCAGGGATTCGGCATGCTCTCACAGCGTCTGCTTTGCACGGATCTACTGGTATCCAACCAGGTATCCAAGCTGGTATCCACGGAAACAGTGGTTCTAGTTACTTGCGGCAGCCCACATCCTGATAGTTAACAGGAGTGTCGTCCTTGGTAACTGTCCGGTGGTACTTTCTGATTGTCTGGTTCACTTCCCGCAGCTCGGTGTCGAGATCGGTGTAAGCGTTGTTGGCCTTGTTCTCGCCACTTGTTCCTTGAAGCGCCTTGGCTAGCTCTGCTTGCCTGGCCATTAGTTCGAGGTAGTGGGTTCTGAGCGCTAACAGTGCATTCAGGCGCCCAATGTCATTTGCATGACGAGCCTGGTTCACCGAGCGGCGCGCGTATATGGCTGAGAGCATTGCAATCAGCATGGATACCAGCGCGCCGGCGGTTAGGGGATCCATAGATACTACTCCTATGATTCTCCGAGGTCAGTCTTCCTCAAACTCCGAAGAGCTGAACCTCAGCACGTTGCAGTTCTCCTTGATGGTTCGCTGCAGCGACTCGTCAAAGCCATCCTTCTTCCGGGCCTCTATCTCCACGGATATGGTTACATCAACACCCAACTGCGCTGTGAACTGCTGAACGACCTCGTCCATGATGGTGGCGAAATCCATCTTGGCTTTAACGGCATCGAGCTCCACTGTTCCATAGAAGTGGCTCTTGGCTGTGCCCGTTACTGCCGGTTGCGGGGTAGCCGCACCACCCGGTTGACCGCCGGGGACACCCGGGGGAGTCAGTGGGCTGCCCGGGTCGCCGGCTGGCGGCGGTGTTGTGCCTCCAGCTCCTGGTACCTCACCTCCGGTGGGAGGGGTTAGTTGTTCTGCTGCACGAAGCTTCTCGGCATAGGCTGCTGCCGTCTCACGCTCGATCAGTAGAGAAGACTCGGTCAGGTCAGCAAGCGAGTTCGGCCGAATGAGAAGCCAAGATAACGGTCGCCTTCCTTTCCAGATGCAAAGCCGAAGTAGTCCTCAGACTCCACGCCTTGAGCGATAGCATTCCGGAACACCTGGTCGTTAACCAGGCGCGGTAGATAGAGGTAATGGCAGCTGTCCTGCCATACCTTCAGCGCGCTGATTTCGGTAACGCCGTCCTTCAGGTACCAGTCTGAGAGTACCTTGCGCAAGTGGATGGGTGACCACTCGTAGACCAGCCATTCTTCTTCCCTAAGCTTTTCCTCAATGCTCTTGACGAGGTAGGGCGCAGTTGGAGGGACAGTCACGACCTCCCAGCTGAGCTCTGGGCGGCCTTTAACGAAGCTTTCAACCGGTGCCATCAGCCACTTCCAGGTTTCCCGGATAAGCTGGCCAAGGCTTTGCCCTGCGGCATCCCGACTCCGCTCGGATTGCTTGAGGTGTGACAGATCCTGATTAAGCGTTCCATTCTCGATATCCGTCACGATGGAGCGCCAGGCTAGGTAGATCCTGGTTTGTTCTTTTAACCGTCCTACCACATCGAAGTCCGGGGCCAGGAACAGCAAGCGGTTCTGTTTCTGGCGGGGTTGTTCACCGCGGTTGCGCAGGATCTTCTCAGCCTGCCCGTAGGCCTGGTTGGTCTCGGTGCGGCTATAGCCTGCATCCAGTGGGAGCACGACAAGGCGAGGCCCGGTTCCATAGTCATCTGGGACATCTGCAGACGACCTAAACACATGGATGCCTGAAAACTGGTGGTTCTGTCCTCTGAAAAACTGACCAACGCGATCTTCCAGTAACGGAATCACATCGTCCCGCTCGCTGATATTCTGCTTGCGGCTCTCCATCTCGCGGCGCAGGTTCGGCTTGGTGTCCAGCCAGTAGCGGTCTTGCTCTGCATACAGGTAATGCAGCCGATCCCGCAGGCGCTTGAGCACATCCTCAAACACACCAATGGTCTGGCCAGGCTGAACAGAGCCAAGCAGTATGCGCTCGGTCTGAACACCACGAATCATTTCTGCCTGGGTTGAAGGAGCACTGCCGAGGAAGATGGTTCTTGCAGTTCGGCGGGCGGCTTGAACACCGCCGAACAGGGTGTGGTGGCCGTCAATATCTGCGGGTACCGACCTTGGCCCATCCACTTCCTTCTCAATGACGGGCTCCCAGCCTTGGGGCAGGTAGTGAATGCTCTTGTTGCGCACATTGGCGTCATCCAGGGGCAACGAGCCAGGCATGATCAAGGCGTCACGGTTACCATCATTCCAAAGGCGGTGGATGACGATGGCCATGTACTGGAGAACACCGCGAGTACGCTGGAATTTATCGAGCGTAGACCAGTCTTCATAGAGTCGGTCGAAGACCTCTGGGTGAATCGGGTAGGAAGAGCAGAGCCGATCATAGTATTCGTTGGACTGAGTCTCTACCGGGAATTTTTCAGCGTTTTGACGGTAGAAGTCCGAGAACTGGCGGCTGATGCCTTCAACTTCGGCCCGTTCACCAGAGCTCTCAAATAGCCGGCGGCGCACGATCTCGAATGCTTCGCTGGAGCCAACGGGCTTCCATACGGATTCCACCCGGGCAAAGTATTTCTCCAGTGAGTTCAGCGTCCGCTGGCCCATTGTGCCGCCCACCTCGAGCTCGGACTCTGGGAGTGAGGCCAGGAGAATGGCATTGGGTACAGCCTTCAGTGCCTCGGTCAGTGCCTGGATAAAGCTGATGTTGCTATCGAAGGTACCGCCTTTGTATTGCTTACCCAGTTCCAGCTGGCGGATGTACGCAACCAGCTCGTCTACCAGAATCACGCAGGGAGCTGCGCGGGTGAGCAGCTGTTTCAGGCTCTCCTTTCCCGGTGAGGTGCCATCTCGATCACTATCCGCGACCAGTGCGTAGCCCTCCTCGCCCAGCAGTTGCCAAGCCAGCTCGCCCCAAAGCGTGTTTACGGTGGTGGAACCGTAGGTGCGAACCTGGCTGGGTGACAGCTGAATGCCATCGATCACAGCCATACGTGCGGTAGGGAGCTCGGTAATGCCGGCTTCATCCAGCACCGGAGGAATACCCATCAGCTTATCGGTACTCACCTTGCGGCTTGCTAGGTGGTACACGGCCAACATGGTGTGGGTTTTACCGCCACCAAAAGCAGTTTGCAGCTGAACA
The DNA here is from genome assembly GCF_026013985.1 of Marinobacter sp. AN1. NCBI lineage: Bacteria > Pseudomonadati > Pseudomonadota > Gammaproteobacteria > Pseudomonadales > Marinobacteraceae > Marinobacter > Marinobacter sp. AN1. Next base: position 958,952 of record NZ_CP110342.1, read on the forward strand.
ACAGGGTCGCCGCTCTGGCCAGCGAGGCGCTGCGCGACAGAGATCAGGAGCAGGCGCATCCCTTCGGTAATGTAGGTGCGCGAAAAGAACTTCTCTGCGTTCTGGTACTCCTCCGGCGCTGTGCCGGTTGCTACCTGAGTGATGTCTGCAGCGAACTCAGACTGCTTGAACGTGCCCTCCAGAACATCTTTGTGTGGCCGGGCTATTTCGCTCCAGGGTTTCAAACTCATGGCTTACTCCTTAAAAATCCAGTCCGTGTTGTTCGCCCTTGTGGCCCGTATCGTGGGAGGCCTCGACAATGGCGTGCCACGAACCGATCAACTCGTTGTAGGCGCGGGCTTCTTCGGCCCACTTCTTGCGTTCGCACAATGTGTACAGATGATAGGCCAGCTGACGGATCGCTTCGCCCTTCTCAGGCATTTTTGCCAGAAGCTCGCCTGCGGCGGATTCGCCGTGGTTGTTCAAGCGGCGGATCATCTGATGGCAAGCTTCCCATACTGGGGTTCGATCGTCTTTGGTGGGATCCCAGTCGGATTCGTACTCAGACCATTTCAGCAAGCGCACTTTGCCGCTACCGGATTCGGCCACGCCAGCGGCCTTGACGCCATCCACGCTGGTGCCCTTGGCGCGCGCCAGGGTGTCGGCTTCGCCAAACTGACCCGCACTCCAGCCATACTGTTCGAACCAGCTGGAACAGAACTGGGTATCGGCATCGAAGCTACCAGAGTCCGGGCTCAGGTACTCAGTAATGGCGCGGTTAATCAGCACCAGGGCATCGTGCACACTCATGCGGCTGCCGTCCTGGTTCAGCACCGCTTCGTATTTAGAGTAGATAGCCATCCCAGGGCCTATGGCGGACTGAGCCAAGTCAACGGGCGCAATGGGTGTTTGGCCTGTCTGACCTCCGATCATGGTTTCCAGAGCCTCGGGCATTTCTTCCCGCAGTTGCCGTTGGAAATCGCGTCGGGAGATGGATTCCGCATTGGTTTCGCGTTTGCGGCAGACCAGAACCACTGAAGACGCCAGTGCGTTGGTGCCATTACCGATAACCCGGCCCTGTTTTTCTGTTCGTACTGGCCATGTGCCGTCAATAGAAAATCCAGCCTGAATAACTGCCTCAAGGAAGGTCACCCACCCAGTACTGGTTGTGCTGTTATCCTGAGTTTCTGACTGCTTAAACGCGTAATAGATTGTTGTAGGAAACGAAGGGTGGGATTTCTCTGCCATATTGTGGATGGCGCGTGTCATGCCATCCATGAAGAAAGTTTCGGCCTTGTCCCGCCCGCCATGGCGATATGGTGTTGCAACGAGTTCTTCCGCTTTTGGTACAGCCATGGTCGCGAACAAGCTCGGATAAATGCCTCGCAGTGCTCTTCGCATCCAAACATAAAAAAAGTCTGAAAGATCAGCATAGCCAATATTGTCATAGTAAGGCGGGTCTGTAGAAATAACCTTATTGCTTGAAATGTCCTGAACAGCCGCATCCGCTTGTTGAGCAATTCCCGGATGGCCACACCCCAAAGCGACAAAGCCCTTGATCATTCTTTCGAATAGATTGTTGAAGCTTCCTGAAGAAGAGCAGAAAATATTACTTTCGGCATAATCCCACGTCATCGGAATCGCTTGACGTGCAAAAACACTCCGCATTTGTGTATTCGCTGAATTCCAACCACAAACAGTTGAGCTGTGATTTGCAACCTGCTCTATAACGAACGCTAAATACACAGCCACGGCCTCCCCATAAGCCGTAGCCCCGGCACCGCGTTGGGCCAGGCCTTGACCATCATCCGGCAGGCCGGCAGCTTTGGCGTCGGCAATGGCTTTTTCACGAGCTTCCTGCACCAGATCGGAGAAGGTGGTTAAGGCTACCAGCTGGCGGGGGGTGAAGAGGTTACCCCACTCTCTCAGCCCATATGGAACACATGTGCCGCCCGTCAGCCTCGCGGGTACATCTCCAGAAGGCGCCCAATATGGTTCGGCCTGATTCGCGACAGTCTCCATTTCACTGGTTGGCGAAAGATAGACACGGCCACGGTTTCCTTCTGCAACGACAGCCATCAAGCGTTGCTTCATGCGACCAGCTTGACCCTCAGCCTTAATGTACTTCCCATCAATTGGCGAACCAGATACTAGACAGTTGAAATTAGCTCCCCGCCCGCCAGCTTTGGTGCCATCTTTGGCCTCTTGCGGTGGATTGCCGACTTTAATTTCAAAGTGATACTTGTCACCCTCAACGACAGGCACAACATAGGCTTCTTTACCCTTTTTGCCAGATATCACAAAGCTGGAGGCGAGAGGCACCTCTACATGGCTAAAAGCCGGGTTGGGGCTTTTCACGGTTCTGGCCCAAAGCCAGGCTATCACTGTCAGTTCTTCCCCTTCGTAGGCTTTCAAGTCTGGGCGCTCGACGACCATTTCATGGGTAATCTTGAACTTTGGATAAAGGTGCCCAATCCGCTTAAAGGCTTCCTCCCGCATCCAGTGGCCATAGCGGCGCACGTCTTCGGCTAAGCCTTTGGCACCGGCCCAGTCTTCCATCATGTTCTGCTGTTTCTCGCCATCCGGCAGCGGGCCTACCGGTGGTTGGCCGGCAAACTTGGGCGGAATCTCGATCATCGCTTTGTTGATCATCACCGCAACCGGATTCAGGTCGCTCGCATAGCTTTCCAGCCCCAGCCGCTGGGCTTCCAGTGGAATGGCACCGCCCCCGGCAAAGGGATCGTGGAAGGCAGGTAGTCTATCTGGGTTGAACAGCTCCGCCGCCTGCGGATGATTACGATTGAGGTGGCAGGTTTCACGCCAGCTTTCCCGGATGGCCTCCCTGGCGCGGTTCAGCACCTCCTCGTTGTTGGTGTTTTCCCACTTCACTAGATCGCGAATGATCTGGAACAGCTTCTCCCGCTTGATTTCCGCTTCTTTCTTGTTCACCCCATAACCCAGCTCTCGCTGGTAGCCGGGATCATTCACCAGCTGTGCAAACAATACCGCGCGTGCAGCGGCCAGAGGGCGGCGCGCCCACCAGAGGTGAAGGGTGCTGGGATGGCCATGGCGGATGGACTTCTCACGCGCCGCCGCTACGTTGATATCGTCCAGCGGCAGGGCCACTTCGATGAGCTTCTTGGGGGATTTGATAGCGGTCATACGGTCTTTCTTCCGGTATTAAAGCACTGTCGCCAGGATGTGGCGGAAAGGCGCGTTGTTAATAAAAGCGTTGATGTCGTTGGGCGACTCTCTGAGCACAGCCAGTGCGCTTTTTAACCATTTTTGGCGGTCGTCCACCAGGGCCGAGTCTTTGTTGAGCCCGAGCATGTCCCGAGTCTGGTTTGCCGTGTGCCTTTGGGCACGGGTTAAGCCTGCGATGGGCTCAATGGTGCCGTCCGTGGATAGTGTCCATTGGCTGTTACAGTCCGGGCCTGGCTCAATCGGTAACAGGCCTTCCCCTTTCTTCTGTCCACAGGTCTTTGGGTTAATGCAGCTGTGGGCATAGTTGGAATAGCTAAAGCACAGTTGTGGATGCCCGTTTGCACCACCTTTGGGCTTGATGTGGTCGATCTGTCCGTCCGTCTCTGCCAGCCTTCGCTCACAGTAGGCACATAATCCTTGCTGATCCTGGTTGAGCGCCTGTTTAACCAGCTGTTTGACTGGCTGGAAGGTCTGGCTTCCCCAGTCTGATACTCCTGCATTGGGATTGTTCGTTAGAAAGTCTTGCAGAGCAGGTATTCCTCCTACTCGGTGTTGTAGCTCCACCACAGTTAGGACTCCCTGTTCTTCTTGCGTTCGGCCAGAAAACGCCAAGTGGTGAGGTCGCTTTCGTGGAACTGGTAGCCAGCTTGTTCTAGCTTGGCGCGCATTTCCTGGGCTTCTGCGGAAGCTTCTTGTCCGGCTCTAACCAATTGTTCAAAGGCGCGAATATCATCCTGGAGTGGCAGCTCAGGCTCCCTTTGGGTGCCCATAATCTGAGCCAGGGCATCGCCGGATTCGTGGGCCAGTGGACTGAACTCGGGCACTTCCACTGAGATCCCGTTTTCGTCGGCTCTCAGAACACGGATGAATCCCCGAGCTACCGTGGTCAATACCTGTGGGCTATGGGTCGTTACGATGAACTGTACTTTGGGAAAGGCCTCCCTCAACTGGCCAAGGACCACTTGCTGCCAGCGTGGGTGTAGGTGCATGTCCACTTCGTCGATCATTACAACGCCAGTGGTCTGCTGGGCTGCTTCCGCGCCCAACTGCGGATTCAGCTTTATGCATCGGTAGGCAATGTCACCCACCATGGCGAGCATGCTGCGAATGCCGTCGCTAAGTTGTTCTACATCGAGAGTGCCTTGTTCATCATGATGCAAGATGAGCGAGTGCTCTCGCGTTATGCTGTATTCCAGTGTATGCCATCCGGTAATCGGCTTTAGAAAGGTATCGATTACCCTCTGAACTACTTGGACTCTGTCTTGTGCCTGACGGAGCTCACCTTCGTTGGAGTGCCCCTTCATATCCCTCAGAAGTTGTTCATTCAGGCTTTCATAAGCCCATATAAACCACTTTTTGAAATGCTTGTAGGTGGAGGCGGGGTCCAGGCAGTTCTGGTATGCAAATGTACGAATGTAGAAGTCAGAATCTCTGGAGTTATCTCTCAGCCTGGAATCTGGCATCAGTCGCTTTGGAGACCACAACCGTCCAGTTCCGTAGTATCCGAATACCGGAAGATCCAACACGGGCTTTTCCGGGTTTCTGATCTGTGACTGGATACTGTTGGCCCAGTTCTTTAGTTTGCTGGTGGCTTCTCTTTCCTTTGTCTTGGTAGATTTTGCCTCACTATCCCGGTAGCGAACCCAAGTCTCACTCTTTCCGGCGCCAAAGTCTCCTTTCATTGCAATTTCGGTTGGTAATTGGCGAGCCATATCGTTGTTCGGCATTCGAACCAACCGTACATCATTGATTGAAATGTTATTGCTCGGATCAGTGAACGCTGGACGGGCCAAGTCGAAACTGCTGACATAAGGCCATAACGCGATGCGGATGGCATCCAAAAGGGCTGATTTACCCTGGCCGTTCTCAGCCACCAGGACCGTGAGCTTGTCGTTGAGTTCAAGCTCAATCTCGGAAAAACAGCGGAAGTTTTTTAACCGCAGCTTATCAAGTCTCATGCGCCGGCCTCCTGGGGCTCTGCTTTCGACAGCAGGTATTTCAATTCATAGTTCACTGATGGCACGCCGAAGTCCGGCTCGGTGGTGAACGGATTCTTCACGTAGTAAGGGCCTTCGTATTCGTCCCCATCAACCAGCACAATGGCCAGCCAGAATTTGTCTGCCTGGTTGAGCGCATAGAGAATCTCGTTGCGGCTCACTGTGATCACTTCCTGGCCCTTTGCTCGGCCTTTTACTTCGATGTGCCGGTCTTGCGGCAACGAGCCATCGGGTAGGGTAGAGGGGCGAGCAGTGATGTCCCAGCCGCACTTCTCAGCGGATACGTCTTTGGTGGTGTGGCCAAGGGACTCTTCGTGCCGGATGACGGCCTGCATGGCCACCTGTTCAATCCGAGCGCGGGCCTGGGCATCAGCGGTGAACGTCGTTTCGCCTTTGCGCATGGCTAGTAACCCTTGAGGTATGACCAATGCCCCGCCGATAACGACTGGGGTACTGGAAACGACGTTTTTCATGGCTTCCAGCTCTCGCTTGCGCTGGGCGAGGCGCTCAGTGAGCTCATCCACGCGGCGACGTGCCATTTCGGGCTGCATGCGGGGCTGCTTGCCGGCGGCCACGTCGTCACTGAGTTTGATGTAGCGATCTGACCAGTAATTGATCTCTTTAACCAGTCTCTCGTTAACGGCGGCGAGCACCTTGTCAGCTTGTCTCTCGCGGCGAGTTTTTACTTCCTGATAGTGTTCTGGAACCAGCTTTTGAGAGGCGTGGTTAAGGGCCAGGGCTTCAAGGTTACCCGTGATCCAGGGTGCACTGAGAATGTCCTGAATCAGCTTGTGGTCGTAGTCGTCGATAGGCTGGAGATCCAGGTGTGGCGCCCAGCCTGCATGGTGGGTGTCGCCGTTCTGGTCGATCTCAACGAACTGCAGGCGGCGGGATGCGATGACGGACTTGCCATCGGTGCTCTGGTGTTCACTCTCGCGGATGCTGTGATCCACCATAAACAGGACTTTCGGTTCGATCCCGTCGTCGTTGGGGTCTACCAGTACCGCACCCTGCTTTAGCTTGCTTCGATGGGCGGATAGCACCAGATCAGTAGTAGCAGCCATGAGTGGGTGGTTGGGGTGAATTAGGTCTGCCATCGGCTTACCTGGCACACGGATCAGCTGCTTTTCAAAGCAGATACGCTCGTATTTTTTGAGCACCGGTGTGCGGCTTTCCCCGATAATCCGGTCTCGCTCGCGGATGGCTGCGGGCACATGACGCACCTCGTAGCGGCCCGACTCTCGTTGGCGCATCTCACCACTCAACGTCTGGAACGCTTCAGTGAAGAAGGCTCGGATGAAGTAGGGCTGGAGCTTGCGCGCCTCGGCCTTTTCCATCTCCTCTTTTACCGCGTAAAGATCCTGCAGGGACATGTGCTGTTCAACCAGCGCATTCCGCTTAAGGATTTCCTTGAGGTGTTCGGTATTCAAGGCACTATCAATGACCTGATTGAGCTTGGCTTTAACCTCGGGGGACTCGCCGTAGCGAATGGCCTCGACCAATAGATCCTTGAGTGACTGGTTCTCGAAGGCTTCGCCAAGAATGTCGAATACCTTGCCGCCCAACGCCTGTTTCTCGACCTCGAGTTTGTCGAACAGTTTTTTGAAAACCTCGCCTTCACGGGTTTCGTTGGCCACAAGGTTCCAAAGATGGCAGACCTCAGTTTGTCCGATCCGGTGAATACGACCAAAGCGCTGTTCCAAGCGGTTGGGGTTCCAGGGAAGGTCGTAGTTGACCATGAGGTTGGCGTTTTGCAGGTTAACGCCTTCCCCTGCAGCATCGGTGGCTACCAACACCAATACCTCGGGGTTATTGCGGAACTCTTCCTGGGCCTTACGGCGGTCATCCCGGTTGGTTCCCCCGTGAATGGTGATCACGGCACTAGGGTCTCCCAGCATGCCGGAGATGCGGTGCACCAGGTAGTTCAGGGTGTCCTTGTGCTCGGTGAAGATAATGAGCTTGCGGCGACTGTCACTGGCGGTGTACATCTCGGGACGGTCTTGCAACAGGTGGGAGAGCTCTTCCCATTTCTTGTCGTTGCCAGACTGCACTACCGTCCTTGCCTGATATTCCAGATCCTTGAGGATCACGATTTCAGCTTCCAGCTCCGGAATGGTCTCGGCAGCTGTGGCCTGGTCTACGACCTGCTCAGAGAGGATTTCGTATTCTTCTGCGCTGAGTTCATCGTCTTCGAGTTCGTCGATGTTGTCCGGAATGTCGAGCTTCTTGGTGACCTGGTACTCTCCAAGAGTCTCAGCAATGCCGTTGTTCTTGGTCTGTGAAACCGACTGGCCCCGGGCAACGAGCTTCATCTCTTCCAGCCGGGATTCCAGACGTTTGCGCCGGCGCTTCAAGGACTGGTAGATGGCTTCGGGGCTGGAAGCTAAACGACGCTGCAGTTGGGTGAGGGCGAAGCCTACGGTGCCTCTGCGTTTACCATCCAGATTATCCGCCCGGTTCATTTCGTTGCGGACGTAGTCGGTGACCTGTGCGTAGAGCTCTGCCTCAGCATCAGACAGCTGATAGTTGGCAGAGTAAGCTCGACGTTCCGGGAACAGGGGCGTGCCATCAAACTTGAGCAGCTCTTCCTTAACCATACGGCGCATCATGTCTGATACATCAACCTTGTGTGCGCCTTCTCGGAACTTGCCGTAGAAGCGGTCGCCATCGAGCAGCGAGAGCCAGATCTGGAAGTCTTCTTCCTTACCGTTGTGAGGTGTAGCCGTCATCAGCAGGAAGTGCCGGGTGATCGAGCCCAGTAGTTCGCCAAGCTGGAAGCGCTTGGTTTTATTGACCTTGCTGCCAAAGTAGTTGGCCGAGAGCTTGTGGGCTTCGTCTACGATGATCAGATCCCACTCGGTGTTCTTGAGCTTCTCCTGGAAGTCTTCATTGCGGGATAGCTGGTCAAGGCGACAGATAAGCAGGTTGGCTTCGTCGAAGTAGTTGCCAGAGGCGCACTGTTCCTGCTTTTCGCGGCTGAAGATCTCGAACTGAACGCCGAACTTCTCCAGCATTTCGTCTTGCCACTGTTCGGTTAGCCCACCTGGGGAGACAATCAGCACACGCTTGGCATCAGCCCGCATGAGCAGCTCCCGAATGAGCAGGCCTGCCATGATGGTTTTGCCGGCGCGGGTCATCTGCCAGCACAAATCGCAGAGGCTGGCGGGGTAGCATGGACTCGTAAACTGCTGAGATCTGGTGTGGTAACGGTTCGACGTTGGAGGTGTGAACCGCCATCATGGGATCGAATAAAGCGGCCTGGGTGATTCGGTAGGCTTCCAGGCCAAGCTTGAAGTCGGCACCGGGTGCATCAAACGCCCAAGGGCGGCCAGCCTGTGCCAGTTCCAGGCGGGCTTCATCAGAGCGGAATAGCATTTGTTCGTTGAGTCGGCCCTGGCTGTCTTTGTAGTAGATAGTCAGAGCATGCTCACCCACGGGCTCGGTTTGTACTATACGGACGATCTCTTCGCCCTGGATGCCTCGAATCTGGGCGTCTTTCTTGATGTCTTCCAATTTGATCATGTGCTTGTGTCCTTACTTCTCCGCCGCTTTCCCAGACCGAACCCAATCGTCAACTTCATCTTTCTTGAACTTCCAGAGCCGGCCAATCTTATGAGCCGGTAGCTCTTTGTGTTCGATCCACTTGTACACGGTGTCGTTGGATACACCGAGGTACTGGGAAATTTCAGCGATAGAAAGCCAGCGATCGTCTATGTCGCCCATTGTTGCAGTCTCAACGGTCTATGTCTGTTCCAGAATGAAACCGGTTTTAACCAGTTTCAGCCTGATTTGGGCTGATTATGGCATTTACCACTGGTGTGGTCGAAGTTTTGGGGCTCTCTTCCATTCCGTGTGGAATCGGTCGCCAGCTAACGCCTTTTTGAGCCATACTCCCTGATATCTTCTGACCTCCAGCGAACATCTCTATGAATCCGGAACTCTTGTTCACACAAGCCTTGGGTCTGACGTCACCATGGGCTGTCGATGACATCGATTTTGACCCAAAGGCCCAGCGTATCGATTTCCGGGTCTCCTGTGAGGCGAAGCAATTACCGTGTCCTGGTTGTGGGCGATCTGATCAGCCTATTCACGACCGGAAACCGCGAACCTGGCGGCATTTGGACTTCTTCCAGTTTGCCGCCTATGTCCATGCCGAGGTGCCCCGGGTGCGCTGCGGCGGCTGCAAGAAGACCACTCAGGTGGAAGTACCCTGGGCTCGCCCGGGCAGCCGTTTCACCCTGCTATTCGAAGCCTTTGCGCTCACGTTGGCCAAGGCCATGCCGGTATCGACCACGGCAAGGCAGCTGAGGACTGATGACAGGGCCCTTTGGCGGGTACTGGACCACCATGTCACCCAGGCACAAGCTCGTGAAGACTACAGCACCGTGACCACCATCGGGGTCGATGAGACCGCCTGTCGGCGTGGCCATCACTACATCACGCTGGTGCATGACCTGGCCGAGCGCCGACTCATCTTTGCAACGCCCGGTCGTGACGCCCAGACTCTGAAAGGATTCTCTGAGGATCTTGCAAGCCATCAGGGCAAGGCTGATCAGATCCGGCACGCCAGCATCGATATGTCTAAAGCCTACATCAGCGGCCTGGGGCAGCACCTGCCCAACGCCGAAATCACCTTTGACCGGTTCCATATCATTCAGCTGGCAAATCAGGCTGTGGATGCCGTGCGCAAGTCTGAAGTACGCCACGACGCCCGCCTGAAGCGAACCAAATGGGCCTGGCTCACGGACATGGCCCGCTGGAGCAAAAAGCAGGATGAGGCCGTCTACGACCTGACCCGCTCCAACCTGAAGACCGCTCGTGCCTGGCGCATCAAAGAGGCCTTGCGTGACATCTTCCAGGCCAAGCCTGGTCGTGAACAAGCGGAAGGGTTACTGAAGCGATGGCACTCCTGGGCCAGACGCTGTCGGTTGGAACCGATGAAACAACTAGCTGCCACCATCAAGCGACACTGGGCCGGAGTCCTACAGGGCTTTGAAAGCGGCTTGAGCAATGGTTATGTCGAAGCCATGAACAGCCTGATCCAGGCGGCCAAGGCCCGTGCGCGCGGCTACGGCACGGCGAGCCACTTCATTGCCATCTGCTTTCTGATTGCCGGCAAGCTCAAGCATCTGCCAGCAAACCCGTTCCAGACGCCATTACAGAGAATGGTTGCAAGCTAATGTTCCACACAAAACGGAAGAGAGCCAGTTTTGGCGGTTTCAGGGGGTGTTGTGTCGTGCGGGAAGGGTGGGCGGATTTTGCGGTATTGCGGAGTTTGGTTTCGGGTCCTTTTTAATCAGTAGGTTACCGCTTATAAGAGGGCTTAGGGTGTCTGCGGAAGCGTGCGGAGCATTCGTTGTTCTTGAATGCATCCGCAGCTTTCCGCAGGCCGCCCGCAGTCTCCTGGTGCCAATTTAGTGGGGTTCCGCAGAATCCGCAGAATCCGCAACCGGCAACGTGGGCGGTATTAGCCCTCCATATCGGTTAAGGGGTCGTCCCTGGTGTCCGTCCGAAGTTTCCACGCGCGAGGTTTGCCCTTGGGGCCGCTGATAGCAGACACGGTGGCATACCCGTTATCAACCAGCAGTGAGAGCAGTTCCCGGGCCTTCCTGGCCCTGCGAATGGCTGCGGGTAGCCTTTTGAAGTCATCTGAGGCCAGCTCTCCGCCGTTTCGCTGCATCCATTCGTACAGCTCAAGAGCCTCATGCTCCGATGCATTGTGGGACGCTTCCTGAACTCGACGCATCATCGTCATCAAGTAATAGTGCATCAGCTGAGCGGCTCGGGCGATGTGGTATACCGTAGGCGCACTGCGTGACTCGATATAAGAGATCACAGCTGCAATCCTGGCGACGTTATCGGCAGCTTTAGCGGTGAACTCACGAATAATGGTGTATTCGCCATGGGGAGCTAGCTGTTCCTCAAACGAGTCGTGAACATTGGCCCAAGCCGTATAAGCATCTCCGCAGATCACCAGATTTTCCGGCTGCAGTTCCCCGCAGTCGTTAGTTGGGAGTGGCTGGCGGACTAACTGGTCTACCTCCTTCCAGAATTGAACCAGAGCGGGGTCGTTACCTGGGTTCTCATCGAACGGGCGCTGACCAAGTAGCCGTTTCCCCATCAGGGATGCATCGCAGCAGGGTAGGAATCTCGGTAAGAACCCTTGCCCCATTAAGAGCGGATCTGAATAGAGCTTATCTGCGATGACAGGCTGCACCATCAGGTGTGATGAGAGCCGCCGGCCAGCTATGACTCCGGATTCCCCGGCGCCTGCCCTGGTTCGGGTTATGGGCTTGCCATCCCAGATTTGAGATAACATGGTGATGGTTCGGCCCTTGGCTTCATCCGACATTCCGTGCCCGCTGAAGAACGCTCCACCCTCGTCGGAGAACAGGCCTGCGATGGGCAGTCCTTCCTCGAAGTGTTTGTAGATGCCTTCTGCAGTCGGTTCCTCCATCAGAATGTGCGCCCTTGGCGGTGGCGTAGGTCTCCTTTTCTCGAGATCCGCCAACTCTCCGGCAAGTGCATCCTGGTCGTGCTGGCTTAAGGTGCTCTGTGACTTGCCTGAGCCTTTGTAGCTTTTCAGGATGCTGTTGTATCGCACATCGAAGGCCTCGAGTTCTGCTTTATACTCGGCCAGCCTGTCTGGATATTCCGCCCGACGCTCGGCCTGCAGCTCGTAGATCGGCTTCATGGCTAAGTTGTCCACCGAGCTCTTGCGTTCACCACTTGCGGCAATGGTTATGCAGTAGAGTGTGGTGGGGCTGGTTCCGAGGTTGCCTTTTCGCACGTTTACGTGGCCTTGCACTGCCAGAGATGCAACTGCTAGCACTGACTGAGCTGCCATGCCCAGAGGTGCCTGCACGTAGTAGGCAATCGCTGTGGCCGCCTCTCCCAAGAGCTCCCCCAGAGCTTCCACAGGGAAAGGATCGGGCGATTCTCTCCGCGGCAGCGGAATGGGCGATGTGTCGATGCTGGGTAGGGGCGTCGCCAGTCCGGTTCTTGGGTCAGAAGCAACCAGTTGAGTGTAGATGCTCATTGTTGCTCCTTAAGCCAGTTGTGCAGGTCGTTGAAGTCTGAGAGCTCCAGTGGTGCGGTCGCTGGCCATGCCGGGAGGCTGAAGCGAGCCCGGGCTGCAAATGCTGCTGTCTTGGCCGCGTTCGCGCCTGGATTGCCCATTGTTTTCCGGTCGTCGTCGCCACAGACGATAAGGTCGGCATCTGGCCAGCGGTTGCGAGCACTTAACGCAACTGCTTTGAGGTTGCCACAGTCTATAGCTGAGAGAACAAGCGCTCCTGGATCCTGTTCTGCGAGAGTGCAGCCGGTTGCCCAGCCTTCACAGATAAGAACGCGAGCCTGTGTTGCAGGTTGGTTAACGGCAATGAAATATCCAGTCTTTTTGCCCCCGGCCATAAGGCGCTTGTCTCCCTCTGGCGTGATAGATTGCAGGCTCCAGATCCGGCCATTGAAGTCGGTGATTGGCAGAATCAAGTCTTTGCCTTTCATCCTGGCGAGGTGTGGCTCTATACCTTTGCGTAGGAGGTAAGGATGGTCTGGTGCTGCAGCTTCAGCGTTATTCCAGATTGTTTCCGCTCTCAGCGCTGCCTGGTGCCATTGGAACGCTTGCTCAGTTTCTCGCGCCTTTTTTGCTTCAGCCAACCTGTGCGCTAGCCGCACACGCTCTTCTGGACATGGGGGCGTGCTCAAAGCTGGAGTCCACTTCATATCAGCGCCTGTTGCCCAGTCTCCTGCCAAAACCACGAAGGGCAACCCCCGGTCGAAGTAGGCAACCAGCCAGCCGTTGGCTTTGCGCGGTTTCGACTTCGTTGGGAAGCGGATCATCAAGCCGTCGCTGAGTTTGCCAAGCAGCCCTTCTGGGTTTACCGGCTCTATGCCTGACTCCATGAGGGCGTTAGTGATTTCGTACAGTCTGTCTGCGTAGCCGTTAGTCCTCATCACTTCGCCTCCTTGCAGATCTGCGCTGTGTGCCCCTGCTTCACGCCTTCTATGAATTCGGCTCGGTCGATGAGAAGTTTTCTGCCGAAACGGTAAACGCCTGGGAGGTCGTGCCCTTTTGTGAAGAGGAGGTGCCGCATGCCGCCGATGGTGAAGGCTGCTTCCAGTTTGCAGAACTGGCTGACTGTTAGTAGTGATGGCGGAGGCGGAAGCCGGGTGTAGTCTGTGTCCGCGACTGATTCCAGGATGTTGGGGGAGGTTTCCTGGGGGGATTGCGTGAGGTTGCTGATGTTGCCTGGTGTTAAGGGCTTCATTCGTAACCGTCCGGTGATCCCATCTTGAGCCTGGCGCTACCGCCGTCAGGATAGTGTCCACTTATTTTCTAGTGGACACTTAGCATGAACGAATTAAGCGTAACCAAGCCCTGCCAACGCCGTCGCCGTTTTTCCCGCGAATTCAAAGCCGAGATTGTCGCCAAATGCCTGGAACCCGATGCCTCTGTTTCCCGGATCTCGCTGGATAACGGTCTCAACGCCAACATGGTCCGGCGCTGGATTAGTGAGGCGCGACGAGCGCCGAAAGCGCCAGCGACAATACCTGGATTTGTGCCAGTCAATCTGCCAGCGGCAACCTCTGCACCGGGCAACCCATCGGTCTCAGATAAGCGTAGCACCATCCGCATCGAGATTCCCCGCGCCGGTGGCGCGGTCGTGGTGGAGTGGCCTGCGGAGCAGGCTCACCAGTGTGCTGCCCTGTTGCGGGACCTGTTGGGATGATACGCATCGACGAGATCTGGCTGGCCACCGAACCGCTGGATATGCGGGCGGGGCCCGACAAGGCCCTGGCCCGGGTGGTTCAGGTCTTCGGTTCTGCCAGGCCCCACTGCGCCTACCTGTTCGCCAACAAACGGGGCAACCGGATGAAGGTGCTGATCCACGATGGTCTGGGTATCTGGCTGTGTGCCCGCCGGCTGAACCGGGGCAAGTTCCACTGGGGCGAAACCTGGCGCGGTGACCAACTGCGCCTGACCGAGGAACAGTTGTCCGCCCTGGTTCAGGGCCTGCCCTGGCAACGCCTTGGGGCCGATGGCGTCATCTCCATCCTGTAACCACAAGTGCCGTGATGCCGCTATAGCCAGAACCGCGAATCGCTTGCCGCACAGGGACTTGGCATACTAGGCGGCATGACTCAGCGCCCCGACATCAACCAACTCTCTGCCGATCAGCTCCGTGCCCTGGCGACGGAACTGATGGACTCTCTGGACGCCAAGGATCAAGTCCTGGGCCGGAAGGAGCGAGAGTTGGTGCGCAGCAACGCCATCATCGAGAAGCTGACCCACGAAGTCGCCATCCTCAAGCGTCACAAGTACGCCCGTCGCAGTGAACAACTCGATGCGGTTCAGGGGAAACTGCTGGATGAACTGATCGACAGCGACCTGGCCGCCATCGAAGCCGAGCTGGACCAGGCGATGACCGAGGAGCAGAAAGCCGCTCGGCCCAAGCAGCAACCCAAGCGCACCCCACTGCCACCGGAACTGCCCCGCACCCTGATCCATCATGAGCCCGAAAACACCCATTGCCGTTGCGGATGTCAGCTCAAGCGCATCGGCGAAGACGTCAGTGAGAAGCTCGACTACGTCCCGGGCGAGTTCACAGTGGAGCGCCACATCAGGGGCAAGTGGGCCTGCGACAAATGCGAGACCTTGATCCAGGCACCGGTGCCACCGCAGGTGATCGACAAGGGCATCCCTACCGTCGGCCTGCTGGCTCAGGTGCTGGTAGCCAAGTACGCCGACCACTTGCCGCTGTACCGCCAGGAACGCATCTTCGGTCGCGCCGGCCTCGAAATCCCGCGCTCCACCCTCGCCGAATGGGTGGGTGCCTGCGGTGTGCAGTTGCAACCCCTGGCAGATGCGCTGAGAAGCGCCTTACTGGAACACGGCGTTCTGCACGCCGATGAAACCCCCGTCAGCATGCTGGCCCCGGGCAAGAAGAAAACCCACAAGGCCTATGTCTGGGCCTACTGCACCACACCGTTCTCGGACCTGAAAGCCACCGTTTATGACTTCGCGCCCAGCCGGGCGGGCGAACACGCCCGCACCTTCCTGGGTGACTGGCAGGGCAAGCTAGTCTGTGACGATTACGCTGGCTACAAGGCCGGGTTCGGCAATGGCATTACCGAGATCGGCTGCATGGCTCACGCCCGGCGCAAGTTCTACGACCTGCACGAAGCCAACAAGAGCGAGCTGGCTGCCAAGGCTCTGGAATACATCGGCGGACTCTACGAGATCGAACGGGACACCAAAGACCTGCCGCCGGATAAACGACAGGAGATCCGGGAAACCAAGGCTCGACCGATTGCCGATGCACTGCATCAGTGGATGCTGGCGCATCGCCAGAAAGTGCCGGATGGGTCCGGCACGGCCAAAGCCCTGGATTACAGCCTCAAACGGTGGGAAGCGCTGAGGCGCTACCTGGACGATGGTGCTGTGCCCATCGACAACAACTGGGTGGAAAACCAGATCCGACCCTGGGCGCTGGGGCGCAGCAACTGGCTGTTCGCGGGCTCACTACGGAGCGGTCAGCGTGCTGCTGCGGTGATGACTCTGATCCAGTCAGCCACGCTGAACGGGCATGATCCCTATGCCTACCTGAAGGATGTGCTGACCCGGCTGCCGACGCAGAAGAACAACGCCATCGACGAACTATTACCCCACAACTGGATGCCGGCTATACCTGACAAGGTGTGATGGCCGGACGCTTACCTTCATTCTGTGCTCCTTGGGTTTCATAGAGTGTTGTAGCGCGCGCTGGGTCTATGAAACCAAAGGGGCAGTTTCCGGTAAGGTACGAGAATCTCGGCTGATTCTCGTACTTGTTTCATTGAGTTTGTGGTTCTGGTCGCTAGTTGCGCTCCTCTACAAGCATTCTTCTGAAGCTGAAGCAGGTCTCGTCGCTTCCGTTTATAAGGGTGTCGAGTGTTTCAAGGTGTTCACGAGGTAATGGCAGCGGAGGGGGGATGCGGTTTAGGAAGTGGTTTCCGAACCATATGAATCGCTCGGTCGCCTCTTCTGTGGATGGCGTGGATTTGCTCAGGCCCTCGACGAAGTAAGTGAATATTTTTGCGATGGCATCATCTCCGACAAGGGTTTTGCCTGAGAGGTGTTCCGACCACAGGTGACTTTTCATGCTGCCCGCCGTCTTGGGGTAGGCTCCGGGGATGGGGTTATTAGAATACGACTCTGCTGCTTTCTCGATAGCAGAGGCTTGGTTTCGCGAGCTGGTGGTTTTGAAACCTTGCGCGTACCAGAAACAGATCAGACCTAGTAACCGAGCATCACGCTTTCTTTCAATTTCCAGGTGGGATCGGTTTTCCTTCTTCGAAAGGAAAAATTTCGGTTGTGTTTTCCTTAGAGCTCTAGCAAGGCGTGCATTGTCCTCGGCTGTCATAAACCTGGCTGCGTAATCCAGTCGGCCAGCCTCAATCATGTCGGCTAGCAGAGATGGATCTCCCGAACGCAGTCCCTCAAGGACATAGAACATTTGAGTGTCCAAGGTGACGGGAACAGGTGTAGGGATATCCCAGATACTCAAGCCGATGAACTGCGTGGCCGGCTTCTCTTCTTGGTCGTTAGAGGCATGGTTCGTGTCGGTCATGGATTGTGTCCGCGGTAGTAAGGTAATAGCTGGTGGCACGTCCTTGTGCTGGATTGACCTACTTCTGGTTAGTTAAAGATCGCGTTGGTCATGCGCTCCACTACTGCAGCCTTGTGGTCTTGGGTGAGATGGCTATACCGCTGAACCATTGCCAACGTCTTGTGACCAAGAATGTCAGCAAGCTCACGCAGCCCAGCGCCGTTCATGGCCAGGTAGCTTGCAGCGGTGTGGCGAAGGTCGTGGAACCGGAAATCCTGGATGTTGGCTCTCTTCAGAGCGGTCTGCCATGGGCGCTCGAAGTCCAGGGGCTTGTCCTTGGTCTTGTCTGTCCGTCCTGGGAAGACGTAGGCAGTCGCATCCAGCGGCCTGACCTTTGACCATTCTTTCATTGCATCCAGCGCTGGGCCGACCAGTGGTGCGGCTCTTGTCTCGCCATTCTTGGGCTCGACAAAGATTACCCGTTGGCGTTTGAGGTCTACGTCTTGCCAGCGGAGCCCTGAGATTTCACCACGGCGCCCGCCGGTGGTCAGGGCCAGTAACACTATAATCTTGAGCTCTGGCGTATCGGTGGCCTTGTCGCAGGCATCGAGTAGGGCCTTGCGCTCTGAGTCCGAGAGGAACCGGGTGCGTCCTTTCGACTCGGCGCCGCGCCGGATTCTCTGGCAGGGGTTGTCCTGCATCCAGCCCCATTCATTGCTGGCGGCGGCTAACACCGGGCTTAAAGCCGCGACGTAGCGGTTCACGGTGGCCTCTGAGCGAAGCTTTTCCTGCTTACCGAACTTGAAGGGCGTGGACTTGAGCTTGTCTCTGCACTCGGAAAGGAGGGCGGCGTTCACATGCTTCAGCTCTTTCTCGCCTATCTCACCTTTCCACCAGTTCAGGTGGGTTTCCCGGTGTCTGCTGTCTTTCAGGCCGGGAAGGATATCTCTGATATAGCGGTCAATGGCCTCTGAAAGAGTCTTGCCTTCGCCCCCAGCAGCTTGGAAATAACGGCCTTGCCGCATTGCAGCCTCGGTCTGTGTTATCCAGCGCGTCGCATCTGTTTTTCGTGCGAAAGTGGCGGAAACAGGCTTGTTGCATATTCCGGCCCATCGTGACCACCCATTCCGTTTGAACGTGACCGCCTGTTCCGGGTGATCGTGACCGCTCATTCCGTTTTATCGTGACCGATTTCGGGTAGTTTTCCGGAATCGCCGGTCACGATGCCGGAATCATCGGTCACGTTCCTCCGGAATCCCTGCCAACACGCTGGAATTCTTCAACTTTATCCGGCATACCCCTTCCTTTTTCATCACGAGGAAGGGCGGATGCCGGCAGCGAGGATTTCCATGCGACAGATCATCGAGGTCTTGCGCCTCAAGTACGAAGCGGGCCTGAGCCATGAGCGTATTGCCCGTGCCTGCGGGCTCTCCAAGGGCGTGGTCGGCAAGTACGTCAGCCTGGCCACCGCGCAGGGCATCACCTGGCCGTTGCCGGAAGGCACGGATGAAGCACGGTTAGAGGCCCAGCTGTTCCCGGCTAAGACGCCGCCCGAACGCTTTGCCGAGCCCGACTACTTCCAGATCCATCAGGAACTCAAGACCAAGGGCGTGACCCTGCAACTGCTCTGGGCTGAGTACGTAGAGCGCCACGGCGACAAGGCTCGTCGGTACAGCCAGTTCTGCCATCACTACCGGCTCTGGCGCGGCCGGCAGCGACGCAGCATGCGTCAGGTCCACCGGGCCGGTGAAAAGATCTTTATCGATTACTGCGGCCCCACCGTGCCGGTGGTGGACCGCAGCACTGGCGAGATGCGCAAGGCCCAGGTCTTTGTGGCCGTGCTGGGTGCGTCCAGCTATACCTTCGCCGAAGCCACCTGGTCCCAGTCGTTGCCGGACTGGATCGCCTCCCACCAGCGCATGCTGGCGTTCTACGGCGGGGTAGCTGAGCTGCTGGTCCCCGACAATCTCAAGGCAGCGGTCACCAAAGCGGATCGTTACACCCCGAAGATCAACGAGACCTACGCGGAACTGGCCGCCCATTACCAGACGGCGGTGTTGCCAGCACGGCCCTACAAACCCAAGGACAAGGCAAAGGCAGAAGCCGCCGTGCTGCTGGTCGAACGCTGGATCCTGGCCCGGTTACGACACCGAACGTTCTTCTCGCTGGCCGAACTGAACTCGGCCATCGCGGAGCTGCTACCGGCACTCAATCAGCGCCCGTTCCAGGGGCGCTCCGAGAGCCGCCAGAGCCTGTTCGAAACACTGGACCGACCTACGCTGAAGCCACTGCCGGCAACGCCCTATGTCTACGCCGAGTGGCGCAAGGCACGACCGGGCATCGACTACCACATCGAGATCGACAAACGCCTATACAGCGTGCCCCACGCCTTGGTGGGTGTGAAGCTGGACGTGCGCGTCACTGATACGTCCGTGGAAGTCATGCACAAAGGCCAGCGGGTCGCACTGCACCCTCGGCATGGCAAGGGCCGCTTCGTCACCCTGACCGAGCACATGCCCAAGTCCCACCAGGCCCATCAGAACTGGTCTCCCGGGCGGTTCCTGAACTGGGCCAGGGACATCGGTCCCGCCACGCTCGACGTGGTACAGCGACAGCTTAAGGATCGCCCTCATCCGGAGCATGGTTACCGGGCCTGCCTGGGTCTGCTGAACCTCAGTCGCCGCTATAGCCGTGACCGGCTGGAGCAGGCTTGTAGCCGAGCACTGGTCATCAACTCGGCCAGCTATCAGAGCATCAGCTCGATCCTGAAGCAGGGTCTGGACCAACTGCCTCTGCCACTGGCCGAGGAAGAGCCGGAGCTGGCCGATCTGCCCTTACACACCAACGTTCGCGGCCCCCGCTACTACCACTGATCCCGGAGAAACTGATGTTGACTCACAACACCCTCGATACCCTGCGACAGCTCAAACTGACCGGCATGTGCGATGCCCTGGAACAACAGCGGGCACAGCCTGACACCCATGACCTGGCGTTCGAGGAGCGCCTGGCCCTGCTGGTAGATCGGGAAGTGCTGCACCGCGAAAACCGGCGACTGGAGCGGCTGCTCAAGGCCGCCCGTCTGCGTGTGCCGGCCTGCATTGAAGACATCGACTACCACCACCCGAGAGGGCTGGAGCGCTCTCGCATGGCCGGACTGGCCAGCTGTGACTGGATCCGCCAATCCCTGAACCTGTGCATTACCGGCCCGACCGGTTGCGGCAAAACCTGGCTGGCGTGCGCCCTGGGCAACCAGGCCTGCCGGCAAGGACTCTCAGTTCGCTACCTGCGGGTACCGCGCCTGTTCGAACAACTGCGCATCGCCCATGGCGATGGCAGCTATGCCCGGCTGATGAACCAGTTACTAAAAACCGACCTTCTGATCCTGGACGACTGGGGCATGCAGAAGGTAACCGCGCAACAGCGACAGGACCTGATGGAAGTGATCGAAGACCGGCACGGCAGGGGCTCAACTCTCATTGCCAGCCAGTTACCCACGGAGCATTGGCACGATTACATCGGCTCCGCCACGCTCGCCGACGCCATCCTGGACCGGCTCCTGCACGGCGCTCACCGGCTCAATCTGAAGGGGGAATCACTGCGAAAAGCAAAAACACAAAAGACGGAATCGGTTGACCCATCGTGACCGCTCAAAGTACAAAACTGACTCCAGCGTGATGGCCGTGTGCAAACCGGTCACGATCCCCGGAATGACCGGTCACGTTCGCCGGAATACGCACTTGTAGCCTTTGAGGCGAATCTTGGCTCGGTATTTCGTCTTGCCGTCCTTGTCGATGCGCTTTTCAAGAGCTGCCATGCGGGAGCCCTCCTGCAAGGTGAAGGGCTTGTCGTGATAAACTGGCGTGTGCCATTGGCGTAACCTCCTTATCAGGTTTGCCGGTGGTTGCCGGGCTGGTGGTGGTGCACTGGCCCGGCTCTTTTTTTGCCCCTCAACTGTAATTCACAACACTCCACAAAAGCAACCAGGGGATGGTTAATCCCCGTGCGTTACCAGGTAACGCATTGTTGTGTTGATGATTTTTTGAGACTCCCTGCTGTTTGGGACACTCACGGGGCAGTTGGCTTGCAGAATTAGTCGTTTTGGTGGATTTCAGGCTGCGGATGGGTGGTAAAGGCGGAGGGGGTGTTTGGGGTAGAAAGTGTCGTGGAGTGTTGCTGATTTTTGTGGCGAAGTGTCCCATGAGTGTCCCATGGGAGGGCCCAGAAACGACAAAGCCCGCTAAGAAGCGGGCTAAGTCATTGAATCTTATGGTGCCCGGAGGCGGAATCGAACCACCGACACGGGGATTTTCAATCCCCTGCTCTACCAACTGAGCTATCCGGGCAAGTTGCAGTACTGCTGTGCAACGGGGCGCTATTAAACCGGTTTAGAATCACTGAGTCAAGGCTGCCTGAGAAAAATTTCCCGGTGTTCGGCGGGGCTGGGCAAACCTTGATCAGTCAGGGTTATTGCTCCGGCGGAACATAGCCTTCGGCCTTGTCGAAAGGCTCGTTGTTGAAGAAGCGTTCCATCTGCGCCTGGAGGTATTTGCGGGTGTTCGGGTCCATCAGGCTCAGGTGCTTTTCGTTGATCAGCATGGTTTGCTGAGCCTGCCATTCTTCCCAGGCCTGTTTGGAGACGTTCTCGTAGATTTCCTGCCCCTTGGCGCCGGGCATGGGGGGAAAGTTCAGGCCTTCCATCTCTTTCTGGTATTTGCGGCAGAATACGGTGCGGCTCATGGGCGCTCCTCTTTACCTTGAATGTTTCGGTTTTGCGGGATGATAACAGATCAGAGCAGGGTGGCCTGTTCCGGGTTGGTCAGCAGGGATCTCACCGGGGCGGGCAGGCCAAGTGCAAGGGCTTCGTCGCGGTGCAGCCAGCGGTGGGTGCCGGGCTCCCTGATGACCTGGCTGTGTGCAACCTGGAGCCTCGCGGGCTGGATATGCAGGTGGTAGTGACTGAAGGTATGGCGGAACCCGGTGATCAGGTCCGGCTGGCTGCAGGTGAGGCCGAATCGCTGCTCGCAGGCTTCTTCCAGTTCTTCGGCGCCGTAGGCCGGGTCAAGTTCTGGCAGGCTCCAGAGGCCGCCCCAGATACCGCTGGGCGGGCGCTGCTCTAACAGGATCCGGCCCTCGACGTCTTCCAGGATCAGCATCCAGGTGGCCTTCTCGGGCTTTGTCTTTTTGAGCTTACTTCCTGGGTAGAGGGTAACCTCGTTGCGGGCCCTTGCCTCGCAGCCGCCTTGCAGCGGGCACTCACCACAGGCCGGGCGGCTGCGGGTGCAGACCATGGCACCCAGGTCCATGATGGCCTGGGTGTAGTCCCGTGCCCGGGTGTGTGGCGTGTGCCGCTCGGCATGGGCCCACAGGGCATTGAGCGTTGTGGTCTGCCCTGGCCATCCGGGCACGGCGTGGTAGCGGGCCAGTACCCGTTTTACGTTGCCATCGAGGATGGCGGCCCGGCGATCCCATGCCTGGGCGATGATTGCAGCCGCGGTTGACCGGCCAATTCCGGGAAGTGCTTCCAGCTTGTCCTGGTTGTCAGGAAACTCCCCGCCATGATCTTCCATGACCTGGACAGCAGCCTTTTGCAGATTCCTGGCGCGGGCGTAGTAGCCCAGTCCTGACCAATGGCTGAGAACGTCATCTGCTGGCGCCTCTGCCAGGTTCTGAACCGTGGGGAAACGCTCCATGAAGGCCTGGAAGTAGGGTATTACCGTGGTCACCTGGGTTTGCTGGAGCATGATCTCCGACACCCAGACCCGGTAGGGTGACCGGTCCTGGTGCCACGGCAGGTCGTGCCTGCCGTGTTTGTCATACCACTCGAGAAGGCGTTCGGCGAACCGGTCGGTCATCGGTTAAACAGGCCCCGGATAGCATCCTTCACTTTTTCGCCGTCTTCTCCCTGCAGGCGTTCGTCGATCTTTTCGCGTACCTTTTCCTCTGCCTTCTCGCGGGCGCGCTCGGTTTCTTCCTGGACCTTGGCCCTGGCAGCGTTGGCGGCGATGTCCTTGAGGGTGTCGCGGAAGCGGGAGCCGTCGAAGGAGCACATGCCGGCCGGGTCTTCGGTGAAGTTGCCTCGGCACTCCACAGGGATAACAACGTTTTCGACGTACTCGGTGACCCGGCAGGCTTCGTCACGGTGGATCTCGCCGACGATGCGAAGGCCCGCCTCGTAGTCGATTTCGGAGGCGGCCATGTCCACGGTGCCATTACCTTCCAGGCGCATGCCGGCGAGGGCGGCGACGAGGTCGGTGTTGTCCAGTGTGTTGCCGTTGATCTGCAGGGTGCCCTTCATGTCATTGAAGGGCGTTGTCTGCCCCCAGTCGGTGGTGGTCAGTTGTTCCTGGTTCACCAGCGCGATGCCCTGGCAGGCCATGCGGGTCAGGTTCATCCGGGTGAACTGGCCTTCAGCCAGGTTGAAGTTGACGGTACCGTCGGCGTTCTGGCGTAGCACTGAGATCCGGTTGCCCTGGGTGCTGGCGTCAATGTTGATATTGGCAGCCCCTGCCAGCATGTCCATTTC
Organism: Marinobacter sp. AN1; assembly: GCF_026013985.1. Taxonomy (NCBI): domain Bacteria; kingdom Pseudomonadati; phylum Pseudomonadota; class Gammaproteobacteria; order Pseudomonadales; family Marinobacteraceae; genus Marinobacter; species Marinobacter sp. AN1. The sequence goes on from NZ_CP110342.1 coordinate 982,246, forward strand.
AGCCAGGTCCTGCAGCAGTGGCTGGGTTTCCACACCGGATACCTGGGCCCTGAGTCGCCACGACGGGTCGTCACTGCGGGCATCGATATTGACGTTGGACTGGAAACCGCCGTCGTAGAGCTTGCCGCTGAAGTCACTCAGGCTTACCTGCCCGTTGGAGGCGTCGATCGACGTGTTGATATCGGTGATGGTCAGGTTGCTGATGATCAGCTCACCCAGGCCCAGGTCGATGTCCAGGTCAAGCCCGCGGAGTGTTTCCAGGGGGAGCAGATCGCTTTCAGCCCCTGCACTTGCCGGTGCTCCGCTGGTAGATGGTTGGGTTGCGCCGGTTTCCTCTGCCGGCGGAGGCAGGTAACGGTCTGCGTTCAGGGCATCGCCTTTCAGCTGGAAGGCAACGGCGCCGGACTCGATGTTGTAGCGGGCACCGCCATTAAAGGTGGTGTCGTCCAGTACCATGGTCAGGTCGGACAATTCTGCCACACCCGCCGGGCCAGTGAGTTTGGTGCTCAGGGAGAGGCGGTTGAGTACCTCCGGATCCGTGGTTTCGACCTCATCCATGCCGAGGGTCTGCATCAGTTCCCGCAGGGAGAACTCAGCCACGGCCAGGTCACCGGTCACCTTGGGCTGGGCGCTAAAGCCCTCCACGTCCAGGTTGGTAGTCAGCTCCAGGTTGGCCAGGGTGGCGCGGAAATCGTCGAGACTGGCAGTCTCGTTTTCCAGGTTGGCGGCCGCGCCGCCGGTAATCCGGGCCTGCAACGTGCGGTCGCCAAAGGCCTCACCGGACAATCCGAACTTGGCATCCAGACCGTTTACCGCAAACTCTGTCAGTGCTTCATTTGCGGTCAGGCGGGCGGAGATGTCGCCATTGACGCTCATTTCCGGCTGGCCGGTATTGACCAGAAAGCCTACTTCCAGCGGAAACTCGGACCCCAGGGCGATCTGGCTGGCCAGCAGGCTGAAATCCTGCAGTACCACGGACTGCCCGGTGGCCATGTCTTCATACTGAACGCTTGCATCGGTGACGCGGATTTCCTCCACTGCGAAAGCCAGGACATCACCGGAATCGCCGCCGTTTGCTGCAGCCTCCTCCTGTGCGGCTTCCGCCGCGGCCTCATCGGCGCTGGGCGTTACGCCTTCCGGCAGTATGCGAGTCCAGTTCCCGGTACCATCCTCCGCTACGGTCAGGCGGGCGTCGAGGCCGTCCAGTACGAAGGTGTGAACCTGCGGCGACATGGCAATCAGCGACCAGAAATCCACCTGTGCGACCAGTTGGCGCAGTGCCACGAAACGCTCACCATCCAGCGTGGCTTCAACGTCATTCAGCTCAAGGCCCAGGGGGAACAGTGACCAGCCAATATCGCCGGAAAGATCCAGGTCCAGGTTCGTCTTCTGCTCCACCACTCGCTCAATCTGGGGCTTGTAGGCGTTCGGGTCGATGACAAACACCGCGACGGCAACCGCCGCAATCGCCAACAGAATCAGGCCAACAATGGCAAAGATGATGTAGCGGACAGCTTTCATGGCAAGGGGTCCTTTCTGGTCTTATCCGGTAAGCGCTCTGGAATCTGTAAGTGGGCTACTGTTTCAAGCCTAACGCACAGATTACAAATTAAAAGTGCTCCAAGTATGACAAAATGGCAGGGTTTCGCCACAATAGGAAGCCTACCGGCACCTGATAAAAACCGGCCGAACAATACTGGAGGACACAGGCGTGGCTTTTACCGTTTCCATTGAACTGAACCGCGAGATCGAGCTGGCCGCTTCTTTTGGCGACGCGTTTGCGCTGCTGTCAGACGTGCCCCGGTCGGTCAGTCACTTTCCCAAGGTGGACCGCCTGGTGGATCTGGGCGACAACACCTATCGCTGGGAAATGGAAAAGATCGGTGTCGACAAGTACTCCATCCAGACGGCCTACGCCTGCCAGTACCATGCGGACAGGGATGCCGGGAAAGTCAGTTGGGTGCCGGTAAAAGGCGAGGGCAACGGCATCGTCGCTGGCAGCTGGACCCTGAGTGCCGTTGATGCCCAGACCACCCGTGCCCGCTTCCAGACCTCTGCCAAGCTGACCCTGCCACTGCCAGGCCTGCTCAAGATGGCCATCAGCCCCGTGGTGAAACACGAATTCAACGGTCTGGTGGATACCTACATGAACAATCTGAAGAAGGCATTCTGAAGCGCCTTTGGCTATCGTCGCCATAGTCCTTTAAACGGGACTCTGTCCGGGCGAACGGGTATAATTACGCCCTTAATTCAACGCTTGCTTGTCAATTTCCGGAGTTTTCATGGCCGCTCGCAAGGCTCGGGTAGAACGAAATACCCTTGAAACCCAGATCACCGTCGAGATCGACCTGGACGGTACTGGCAAATCCAGTTTCGATACTGGCGTGCCCTTCCTCGAACACATGATGGACCAGATCGCCCGCCACGGCCTGGTGGACCTGACCATCAAGTCTACTGGTGACCTGCATATCGACGACCACCACACCGTCGAAGACATTGGTATCACCCTTGGGCAGGCCTTCAAACAGGCCGTGGGGGACAAGAAAGGCATTCGCCGTTACGGTCACGCCTACGTACCCCTGGACGAAGCCCTGTCACGGGTCGTCATCGATCTGTCTGGCCGCCCTGGCCTGGCGATGGATGTGCTTTATACCCGTGCGTCAGTGGGCGGATTTGACGTGGACCTGTTCGAGGAATTCTTCCACGGCTTCGTCAACCACTCCATGGTGACCCTGCACATCGACAACCTGAAGGGCAAGAACACCCACCACCAGATCGAAACCGTGTTCAAGGCCTTCGGACGCGCCCTGCGTATGGCCATTGAAATGGATGAGCGCATGGCCGGCATCACACCGTCTACCAAGGGGTCGCTCTGAGCGGTCCCTGCTGATTGCAGGATTGTTCCACCGATGAATACCGTTGCCATCATCGACTACGGCATGGGAAACCTCCATTCCGCCCGCAAGGCCGTGGAGCACGTCGCCCCCGACGCCCGCGTGTTAGTCACCGACAACGCTGACCAGATTCGCGAAGCCGACCGGGTCATCCTCCCGGGCGTCGGCGCCATTCGCGACTGCATGGCCGAAATGCAACGCCTGGGCGTGGACAAGCTGGTCCGTGAAGTCTCTGTCGATCGCCCGTTCCTGGGCATCTGCGTGGGCATGCAGGCCCTGATGTCCCGCAGCGAAGAAAACGGCGGCGTGGACTGCATCAACCTGTTCGACTCCCAGGTACGCTTCTTCGGCGAAAACCTGGTCGAAAACGGTGAACGACTGAAAGTCCCCCACATGGGCTGGAACCAGGTCTGGCAGACCGTCGACCACCCCCTGTGGCACGACATCGAGGACGGTGACCGCTTCTACTTCGTGCACAGCTACTACGTGGAATCCGCCGGCAACGACGCCATCGCCGGCCGCACCCACTACGGTGTCGACCTTGCTGCGGCGGTCGCAAGAGATAATATCTTTGCTGTCCAGTTCCACCCGGAAAAAAGCGCCCGGGCGGGTCTGCAGCTTCTTAAAAACTTTACTGGCTGGTCAGGAAAAAACTGAACGCTGCTGGGAGGCCCGCACCCAAGCGGCGATCCGGTGGGTGGTAGCCCTTTCCGGGACCTTCAAAAACAGGGATGTTTTTGAAGAGCCTACACGGACGTATTCACGGCGTGTCCCGGAAAGGGCTACCACCTGCCGGAGCGCGGACGGCGAACTCCCTAGCCCCAGAGTCAGAGTTAAAGGAACAAAAAGCGATGCTCATCATCCCCGCTATCGACCTCAAAGACGGCAAATGCGTACGCCTGCGCCAGGGCAAAATGGACGACTCCACCGAATACGGTGACGACCCCGTCGCCATGGCCGACCGCTGGGTCGACGCCGGTGCCCGTCGCCTCCACCTTGTGGATCTCAATGGCGCCTTCGCCGGCGAACCCGTCAACGGCGAAATCGTTCGCGCCATCGCCACCAAATACCCCAATTTGCCCATCCAGATCGGCGGCGGCATCCGTTCCGCGGAAACCATCGAAGCCTACCTCAAGGCCGGCGTGCAGTGGGTCATCATCGGCACCAAGGCCGTCAAAGAGCCGGAGTTCGTCACAGAAATGTGCAAACAATTTCCCGGCCACATCATCGTCGGCCTTGACGCCAAGGACGGCCGGGTTGCTACCGACGGCTGGGCCGAAGTCTCTGAAGTCATGGCCACCGACCTGGCCAAACGATTCGCCAACGATGGCGTCGAAGCCATCGTCTACACCGATATCAGCCGCGACGGAATGATGCAGGGCGTTAATGTTGAAGCAACAGCTGCGCTCGCGGAAGAAGGCGGCATACCGGTCATTGCCTCCGGTGGTGTGACCAACATGGACGACCTCAAGCGACTGGCAACCGTGGCTGACAAGGGGATCCTCGGCGCCATTACCGGCCGGCCATATATGAGGGTACCCTGGACGTATCCGAAGCCCAGACTTATTGCGACAGCCTTAACAAAGCCTGAGGAGGGCGATATGGGACTGGCAAAGCGCATCATTCCCTGCCTGGACGTGGACAAGGGCCGTGTGGTCAAGGGCGTCAACTTCGTGGACATCCGCGACGCCGGAGACCCGGTGGAAGTGGCCCGCAAGTATAACGAGCAGGGTGCCGACGAAATTACCTTCCTGGATATCACGGCCAGCCACGAAAGCCGCGACACCACCTATGAAACAGTGGAACGCATGGCCGCAGAGGTCTTTATCCCGCTGACGGTCGGTGGCGGCGTGCGTACCGTGGACGATATTCGCAAGTTGCTCAATGCCGGTGCCGACAAGGTTTCTATCAATACCGCTGCCGTTTTCAACCCGGAGTTTGTCCGCGAAGCCGCCGAGCGGTTTGGCAGTCAGTGCATCGTGGTGGCCATTGATGCCAAGCAGGTGAGTGGCGAAGGTGAGGAGCCTCGTTGGGAAATCTTTACCCATGGCGGGCGCAAGCCTACAGGGCTTGATGCCGTCGAGTGGGCTCGCAAGATGGTGGCCATGGGTGCGGGTGAACTTCTGCTGACCAGTATGGACAGGGATGGCACGAAGATCGGTTTTGATCTGGGACTGACCCGGGCGGTGAGTGATGCAGTGGTGGTGCCGGTGATTGCCTCAGGGGGTGTAGGAGAGCTTCAGCACCTGGCGGATGGGGTCACCAAGGGTGGTGCCGATGCAGTGCTGGCAGCTTCGATTTTCCACTTTGGGCAGCACACAATTCCTGAGGCCAAGGCGTTTATGAAGGCGCAGGGGATCGAAGTTCGAGAGTGATTTTTTTGGCCACGGCCCTTCGACAGGCTCAGGGCGGACGGGAACAAGGAAAAGAACCTTTGGCCACGAAACCCGCGAAATCCTCTAAAACGTTTATTGCCACGGACACTCACTGACTCTCACGGACCAAGACCTTTTTCCTTGTTCATGGCCCCGCCAAGGGGCGTCCGTGTCAGTCCGTGAGTGTCCGTGGCAAAAGAATTTTAAGCTTTTCTTTTCGTGGTTTTGGTGGTTTTGGTGGTTTTGGTGGATTTCGTGGCAGAAATTTTTTTTCCGTCCGCCCTGAGCCTGTCGAAGGGCCGTGTTTCTCGTGGCCAATACCCCTTGAGCTATTAGCCGATCAGTCTCTGTGGCTCCGGGCCACCGTCGTCACAATCTCCCGCTTCTCTCCTTCCGCAAACATCCTCCGGTTACCGTTCCGAATAGCCCAGATGCCGCTGACGGTGGCGACCGAGATGCCCTGTTCGTCCAGTTCCGGCAGGGCTTTTTCCAGGTAGTCGACTGTGACCGTGTGAGGGTGGCCGATGGCTATGGCGGTGCCGTTTTGGCGGGCCTTGCGGATAAGTTGCTGGAACTGCTGGTGGACGAATTCCTCGGTCTGTTCGTGGTCGAGGAAAACATCGCGGGTGAGGCTGGGGATGTTGCGGTCGGCTGCGACCTGGCCCGCTACGGTGGTGGCGATGGTGCGGCTGTCGACGAAGTAGAGCGGGTAGTGGTCCAGCTCCTCCATCACCCAACCCATGGGTTGGGGCAATTGCGTCAGCAGGCTGCCCATGTGGTTGTTGACGCCCTGCACATGGGGAATGGCGTGGAGTGCCCGGCGCAGGGTATTTGTCAGGGTGGGCTTGTCCATGTCCGCGGTCAGTCCGCCGGCCCCGAGGCCGATACTGCGGGTGTTGTCCATGGGGGCGTGGAGCATGACTTCCTTGTGGTTGCGGTGCGCCAGCGTGGCCAGTTCGGTGGTGTGGCGCCGGTAGGGGAGGAAGGCCAGGGTCAGGGGCTGCTCCATGTTGATCAACCGGCGGCCTTCAAAGGCATTGGCGCCCATGTCATCAATGATGATGGCAATGGTGGGCTGTAAGCCCTCCACCGCTGGCGCTTCTTCGGTTGGTTCAGCAGCCCCCGGTGTTGCCACCAGCAGTAACGCTAGGGCCTTGACGGTAGTGCGTAGCCTCACTCTGCCCGGTCTCCCCGTCTGGTTAGAATGCCCAGTCCCTTGAGCAGGTTCAGGGCTGAGCGCAGCTGGTAGTCCCGGTCGATTTCGGGGTTACCGTTGCTTTCCCGGTCTTCCGGGCGAATGTCGCCTTCGCCGTTTTCCAGGTGGCCGCTCAGGCTGGCTTCGCTGAAGAAGGGTCCGCCTTCAATCTCGGTCAGGGTCGCCGGGCGTACCTCGATGTCCGGCGCGATACCCCGGGCCTGGATGGAGCGGCCGTCCGGGGTGAAATAACGGGCGGTGGTCATCTTGATGGCATGGGTTTCATCCAGGGGGATAACCGTCTGTACAGAGCCCTTGCCAAAGGAGCGGGTGCCCATGACGACGGCTCGCTCGTGATCCTGCAGTGCGCCGGCCAGGATTTCAGAGGCGGATGCGGAACCGCCGTTGATCAGTACAACGATGGGTGCACCATTGGCCACATCGCCGGCCTTGGCGTTGAAACGCAGGCGGGAGCTCTGGATGCGGCCCTCGGTATAGACAATCAGACCTTCATCCAGCAGTGCGTCGGAGGTTTCCACGGCCGCCTGGAGGATGCCTCCGGGATTGTTGCGCACGTCGATGATCAGGCCGTCCAGGTCGCCGCCATGGTCTGCGATCAGTTCCTCGATGGCGTCCACGAACTGGCCGCCGGTTTCATCCTGGAACTGGGTAATGCGTACGTAGCCGTAACCCGGCTCCAGCATGCGGGACTTGATACTGGTGACCTTGATGATTGCGCGTTCAACATCGATTTCGATGGGGGCACTCTCACCGTCACGCATGATGGTCAGGGTCAGGATGGTACCTGGCTTGCCGCGCATGCGGGTGACCGCGTCCTGCAGGGTCATGCCCTTTACGGGCTCGTCGCCCAGCTTGATGATCAGGTCGCCAGCCTGCACCCCAGCCCTTTGCGCGGGGGTGTCATCGATGGGGGCGATGACTTTCACAAAGCCGTCTTCCATACCCACTTCAATGCCCAGGCCGCCGAACTCGCCGGTAGTGCTTTCTTCCAGGGCTTCGTATTCGGTGGGTTCCAGGTAGGCGGAATGGGGGTCAAGCCCGGAGAGCATGCCCTTGATGGCACTCTCCAGCAGCTTCTTGTCGGAAACCTCTTCCACGTAGGCTTCCTTGATGCGGCTGAAGACCTCGGTAAATTTACGGAGGTCATCCAGGGGCAGGGTAGCCTCTTCTTCGAACTGGCCGGAATGGGGAGACGATGCCTCTGTCGGCCGGGATTCCTGGGCAGTGGCAAAGGCGCCGTACAGGCAGGAAAGTACCAGCAAGCCGCCGAGAAGAGTGGTTTTACGACCTTGGATAACCCGTTTCATTCAGCATTCCTGTAGTAGAGGCTGGGTACTGCGACAGTACTCAGGATTCAGTATCTCGCCGGTCAGTATGGCGCCCCGGGAGACGTTTGTCAGCCCGGTTGGTCGCACACTAGTCATTGTTTTAACGGCGTTTGAGCCAGCCTGTGGGGTTCTGGGGTTTGCCGTTGTGACGCAGTTCAAAATACACGGCGGGATCAGTGGTGCCGCCAGTACGACCAGCCAGGGCGATGGTTTCGCCGGCCCGGACCCAATCGCCGGGGCTGGTCAGCAGGCTGGAGCTGTGGCCGTACAGGGTCATGTACCCTTCACCATGATCGATGATGGTCATCATACCGAAGCCCCGTAACCAGTTGGAGAAGACCACACGACCATAGTGTACGGCCTTGATTTCCGCCTCTTCTTCCGTGTTCACAAGGATACCGTTACGGCGCAGATGGCCCTGGGCCATGGAGCCACCGAATGCCGCCACCAGCCGGCCTTCTGCGGGCCAGGCCAGGCCGCCCCGGCGTTTACTGAATGGTTCCGTCTCAGTGGGAGAGGGGATGTTGGCGATGGCTTCTTCCACTTCTTTCAGCAGTTTCTCCAGCCGCTCCCTGTCGGCCTCCAGGCTGCTGCGTTGATTCTGTCGGGCTGCAATATCCTGCTCCAGGCTGGCCAGGGTTTTCTCCCGTGTGGCCTTGCGGGCCTGAAGGGCCTGGTGGCGCTGCTCAGCTTCTTTCTCCAGGCGAACGACTTCTGCCTGGGCCTCCAGCTTGCGCTGACGGGTGGTCTCAAGCTCGGCAAGGGTGTTGTTGAAGGTTTCCAGGCGTTGCAGGTTATCGCCGCTGAGATATTCGTAGTAGGTCATGGTGCGGGCGATTTCCTGGGGGTTTGCCTCGTTCAGCAGAACCTTGATGGCCGGGGCCTGGCCTTCCATCCAGGCGCCCCTGAGTTGCTGTTTCAGGGCGGAGCGCTGTTCCTGCAGGTTCTGGTCAAGGTCTTTTTCCTGCTGTTCCAGTGCTTCCAGCTCCCGGGCCTGCTGGCGGCGTCTGTCCTGAAGCTCACGGCGTTCCCGGGTAAGGCGGCTGATTTCCTTTTCGGTGCGCGCCAGGGTTTGCTCAAGCTCCGAGCGGTCCTCCTCAGCTTCCGAGAGCCATTCATTGATCTCCTCGATCTCTTCCTTGAGCGCTTTCACCTGGGCAGGGGTTACCTGCTCCTGGGCCTGTGCGGTGCCAGTGAGCAAAAACGCAAAAAGCGCCAGCCGGACTATTCCGGTGGCGCCTCTCACAGGTCTTGCGGTGGCATTAGCTGCCATCAGTAGCCGCCTCAATGGGCAATCAGTCCTGGCCGAGTTCGACCAGGCTGTGGCCGGTCATCTCTTCGGGCTGTTCCAGGCCCATCAATGTCAGCAGTGAAGGAGCAACATCGCTCAGGGCGCCGTCATCCTTCAGGGACACCCGGCGGTGCCCGATGTACACCAGTGGCACCGGGCCGACCGTATGGGCAGTGTGCACCTGGCCGGAGGATGGGTCGGTCATCTGCTCACAGTTGCCGTGGTCGGCGGTCACCAGGGCTTCGCCGCCTACTTCGCCGAGGGCCTCGGCGACACGCGCAACGCATTGGTCGACGCATTCAGCGGCCTTGATGGCGGCATCCAGCTTGCCGGTGTGGCCAACCATGTCACCGTTGGCATAGTTGCAGATCACCAGGTCGTACTTGCCGCTTTTAATTGCTTCAACCAGCCTGTCGGTGACCTCCGGCGCGCTCATTTCCGGCTGCAGGTCATAGGTGGCCACCTTGGGGGAAGGCACCAGGATCCGGTCTTCTCCCTCGAACGGCGTTTCCAGGCCACCATTGAAGAAAAAGGTCACATGGGCGTACTTCTCGGTTTCGGCGATGCGTAACTGGGTCTTGCCCAGGGAGGAGGCATATTCACCCAGTCCATTTTTCAGTTGCTCCGGCGGGTAGGCGCAGGAGGTTTTGATATCCGCCGCGTACTCGGTGAGCATCACGAAGTCCGCGAGGGCAGGGTGTTTGCGGCGTTCGAAGCCATCAAAATCCTGGTCGACGAAGGCGCGGGTCATTTCCCGGGCCCGGTCGGCGCGGAAGTTCATGAACAGCACCGCGTCACCATCATTGATGGTGGCGTCCGGTTCATTGTTACCCTGAATGCGGGTGGCCTTGATGAACTCGTCGTTTTCGCCCCGCTCATAGGCTTCATCAATAGCAGTCAGCGGGTCGGGGGCGATAAACTCAGCCTCACCGAGAGTCATCAGATTGTAGGCTTCCGCTACCCGGTCCCAGCGATTGTCCCGGTCCATGGCGAAATAGCGTCCTACGATGGAAGCAACCCGGCCAACACCCAAGGATTTCATCTTCGTAGCGGCTTTCTCCAGGGACGGGCGGGCGCTGCGGGGCGGCATATCGCGACCGTCGAGGAAGGCATGGATATACACCCGCTTTGCACCCTTGCTGGCGGCGAGCTCGGCAGCGGCAAGGATGTGGTCCTCATGGGCATGAACACCACCCGGAGACAGCAGGCCCATCAGATGGACGGCACCATCGTTGGTGACCGCCCTGTCGATGGCAGCACACAGGGCCGGGTTTTCGTTGAAGGTACCGTCTTCCAGGTCCTTGTCGATGCGTGTGAGGCTCTGGTAAACCACCCGGCCGGCACCCAGGTTCATATGGCCGACTTCCGAATTGCCCATCTGGCCCTGTGGCAGGCCCACGAACATACCTGAGGTGTTGATCAGGGTTTTGGGCTGTTCTGCCCAGACCTTGTCCCAGAACGGGGTGTTGGCCAGGCTGATGGCGTTGTCCGCGGCGGGGTCACGGTGGCCCCAGCCGTCCAGTATGATCAGTGCCGTCGTCTTGCGAGTGCTGGTCATTACTCAATCCGGTGTGGTTGTGGAGGGCCGGCCGCGGGCTCCGAGCACGCTCGGGAACCGGCTCCGGGGCCTCCGGGGAATTTGAGGGTGAATTCTAACCCGAATCCGGTGTTCCGGGCTATGGAAGCCGCCTTCTGTCCCCGGCAGAGGGTGTGTATAATCCGGCCAAATTATTCTTTCGGGACAGGTTCATGGAACGGTTGTTTGAGTTCGTCGTAAATCATTACATTCTGGTATCCATCTTTGTGGCCCTGCTGCTGGCACTGTTCTTCGTGGAGAATCGCCGTGGTGGCAAGAAAGTATCAGCGCAGCAGGCTGTGAACCTGATCAACCGTGATGAAGCCGTAGTGGTGGACATTCGCGACCGCAAGGAATTCAATGAGGGGCGCATTACCGGCTCCATCCATATCCCCCTGAACGCCATCAAGGACCGTGCCGGGGAATTGAAGAAGCACCAGGCCAAGACCGTGATCGTGGTGGACAAGATGGGCCAGCACGCTGCCATGGCGGTAAAACAGCTTAACGCCGAAGGCTACGATAATGTGGTACGGCTCAGTGGCGGCATCGGCGACTGGAAGGCGTCCAACCTTCCCCTGGTGAAGAAATAAAAACCGAACGCACAAGCAAATAAGGAAAGATCATGGCTGAGAACGATCAGCAGGCTGCCGGCGGCAGCAACGAAAACGCCAACCAGAACCAGCCCCAGTTCGCACTGCAGCGCATTTACGTGAAGGACCTGTCCTTCGAGTCTCCCAATGCGCCGGACGTTTTCCAGCAGCAGTGGAAGCCGTCCGTGAACATGGACCTGAACACCTCCCATAAAAAGGTGAGCGACACCCAGTACGAAGTGGTGCTGTCCATTACCATCACCGCCAAGGTGGAAGACAAGGTCGCCTACCTGGTGGAAATCCAGCAGGCAGGTGTGTTCCTGCTCAATGGTTTCCCCGAGCAGCAGGTACCGCCCATGCTGGGCGCCTATTGCCCGAACCTGCTGTTCCCCTATGCCCGTGAGACCATCGACAATGTGGTCAACAAGGGCAGCTTCCCGGCCCTGATGCTGGCGCCGGTGAACTTCGACGCTATCTTCGCCCAGGCGGTGAAGCGCAAGCAGGAAGAGCAGAAGCAGCAAGGTGAGGCCTCGGCCGAGGGTCAGCAGACCCACTGAGGCATCTGCCTTCGCGCTCCACAAGCGTCGTTGCAGCCGGTTTTTTTGTGGGTGCCTGGTTTGCTGTCAGCTTGCGCCGTCAAAGCCCAGTTGGCGCCAGGCCTCGTACAGCACCACGGCAGCTGCGTTGGAGAGATTCAAGCTACGGCTATGGGGCAGCATGGGAATACGGAGTCGGCGGTCCGCCGGCAGCCCTTCACGCACAGCCTCTGGCAGGCCCCGGGTTTCCGGTCCGAACATCAGGTAGTCTCCCGCTTCAAACCTGACCCGGTGGTACGGGTGACTGCCTTTTGTGGTCAGCCCGAACAATCGCCCGGGACGCTCGCTTTCCAGAAAAGCCTGGTAGTTGGGGTGCACTTCAACGCTGGCGTATTCGCTGTAATCCAGTCCGGCCCGGCGCATCTGCTTGTCTTCCAGGGTAAACCCCAGGGGTTCAATCAGATGCAGCCGGCAGCCGGTATTGGCGCAGAGCCGGATGATATTGCCCGTGTTGGGTGGTATCTCCGGCTCGTAGAGCACAATATTGAGCACAGACGTGATCAGCAGCGCTCGACGGCCAGGGCCACGCCCATGCCACCGCCGATGCACAGGGTTGCCAGCCCTTTCTTCACATCACGGCGCTGCATTTCGTGCAGCAGGGTGACCAGGATGCGGCAGCCAGAGGCACCGATGGGGTGGCCGAGGGCAATGGCGCCGCCGTTAACATTCACCTTGCTGGTGTCCCAGCCCAGGTCACGGTTCACGGAAATGGCCTGGGCGGCAAAGGCCTCGTTGGCCTCGACGAGGTCCAGGTCATCCACGGTCCAGCCCGCACGCTGGAGACAACGCTGGCTGGCGGGAATCGGGCCGGTGCCCATGATGGTGGGGTCGACACCGGCATTGGCGTAGCCCTTGATGGTCGCCAGCGGAGTCAGGCCCAGCTCCTTCGCCTTGGCGGCACTGCAAACCAGCACGGCTGCAGCGCCATCGTTCAGGGATGAGGCGTTACCTGCAGTTACGGTGCCGTCCTTCTTGAACGCGGGTTTGAGCTTGCCCAGTCCTTCAGCGGTGGTGCCGTCCCGGGGGCCTTCATCCTGGTCGACGACGATCGGGTCGCCCTTACGCTTGGGGATGGAGACCGGGACAATCTGGCTATCAAACAGCCCCTCGGCCCGCGCGGCAGCGGCTTTCTGCTGGGAGGCGGCGGCGAATTCGTCCTGCTCTTCCCGGCTGATGCCGTATTTCTCGACAATGTTCTCGGCCGTAACCCCCATGTGGTAATCGTTAAAGGCATCCCACAGGCCATCATTGATCATGGTGTCGATCATGGTCCAGTTGCCCATGCGCTGGCCATTACGGCTGTTGGGCACCACATGGGGTGACTGGCTCATGCTTTCCTGCCCGCCGGCGAGGATCATGTCCGCATCGCCGCACTGGATGGCCTGAACGGCCATGTGAACGGCCTTGAGGCCGGACCCGCAGACCTTGTTGATGGTCATGGCCGGAACGGAGGCGGGAATGCCGGCATTGATGGCGGCCTGGCGAGCCGGGTTCTGGCCACTGCCAGCGGTCAGTACCTGGCCAAGAATAACTTCATTGATCTGGTCAGCGGCTACGCCGGTCTCTTCCAGCAGGGCCTTGATAACGGCGGTACCCAGCTGGTCCGCTTTCAGACTGGAAAGTGAGCCACCAAAGGTGCCGATGGCGGTGCGTTTTGCGGCTGCTATGACTACGTCTTGCATTTTGGGGGTGTCTCCGTTTTTGGGTTCTGCCCCTTCGTGATCGGGTTTCGGGGGCTCGGTACCCGGTGGGGGCCTTCTTCCGCTGCAATTCAGGGGCCGTCCCTGGCACCCGCCTTGCACCGCGCCATCCATGGCGCTGCTCCAGAAGGCCCCCACCGGATACCGGATAAAGTTTCGTGCTGTCCTCGATGAGCAAGTCGAGAATTCTATCTGAATTGGTTCAGTCGTCCTAATTAGGGGCGGGTTTGCCCAGTCACTAAATCTTGTCAGAAGAAGAACAGGGGCGTAGGTGTTTTTCGGTCTGATCCTGGCAATAGAGATCCGAATACCCGGAGGTCAGTAAGAGGGATTGGGTGGTTGGCTTTTCGTAACAGCGCCAGGGATGGCGCGGAGCAAGGCCGGCCCAGGGATGGGCCGTGAATTGCGGTGGAGAAAAGCCAACCACCCAAGCCCTCCTGCCCCCAAACTCACAGGCTTGGAAAGTAACCAGCAACCCATGCCCCACCACCAACACCCAGCAGGCTGGAAAAGCATTACTCAAGACTTTGGTCAATCGCCCGAAGTCGCTCCCGCCCAATAGCCTCACCAAGCTCCTTACCCTTGAACCCCTTCGCCATCAAAGACCGGGCATCCACTGCACGGGCATCGTCCAAGGCACGTTCCAGTGTCTGGCTAACCTCGGTTCCCGGCCCATCTGGCAGACAGGTCAGGGTTTGCAACAGCAGGCCAAACCTTTCAGGCCGTCGCCACGCATCCGCATGGTTAAACAACTCAAGCACCCGTTCCGCTGTCAAAGAGCGTTCTCCAATAAAAGGCGCCAGCTCAACCACCAGCCGCGCCAGGTCCCGGCAATCATTGGGCGCCTTCAGCGCTGCGGCCCGTTTCGGTGCCTCAGCCGGTGAGAGGGGGTGGAGCAGGGCGGCAAAACGGCACTCTGTGGCCAGCTCCTTTTCAGCAGTAGCGGTCAGGGCCGCCATGGCCTTGCCGAAGGCCTCCTCGTCTCCCGCCAGTTCCGGCATGAGGATGCTGAGGGCCCCGGTTTCCCTGAGTACCTCGAAGAACGTCACAGGGGTGACCTCATGCAGCGCCCGCTGGACCTCCTGCCACACCCGCTCCGGAACCAGGTGCTCTACCTCCCCGTCGGTAACCATCTGCTGCATCAGGGTCATGGTTTCATCGGCCACCCGGAAATCCAGGTGATGAAATCTGGCCGCGAAACGGGCGGTTCTTAGTATGCGTAAAGGATCTTCGGAGAAGGCGTCGGAAACATGCCTAAGTTTACGGCTTTCCAGATCGTTCCGGCCGCCAAAAGGATCCACCAGGGAGCCATCTTCCGCCTGCGCCATGGCATTGATGGTCAGGTCCCGGCGCTTGAGGTCCTGCTCCAGGGTAACGTCCGGTGCGCTGTACACCGTAAAACCGTGGTAGCCATGGCCCTGTTTGCGCTCGGTGCGGGCCAGGGCATACTCCTCCCGGGTTTCCGGGTGCAGGAAAACCGGAAAGTCAGCGCCCACCTGCTTGTAGCCCTTCGCAAGCATCTCGTCGGGCGTGGCACCAACCACCACCCAGTCCCGGTCCTTGACCGGTATGCCGAGCAACTCGTCCCGGACCGCACCGCCAACCAGATAGATTCTCATGGGACCAGGTCCTCGCTGTCTTGGGTCATCAGTGCGGGGATTATGAAGCCGTGTCGGGTAACAGGCAAAACTGCGGGGCAAGCGTGTAGTCCAGGGGGGGCGTGGTCGCGGGCCAGGGGGGGCGGCCAGTCTTTGCCGCTGTCGTCGCTGAATGCGTGCAGATTTCTGGAAAGTATAATCAAATCAATATTCTGAAAAAGTTGGAACAGATCTTTCATAACCCCCTGAAAGCATCTGGCAGTTTAACCGGAGTCTTGTTCATGAAATCAGTGTTAATGGCCGTCGTCGGCTTGATCGTGCTGAGCGGCTGCATGCATGGCGGCTATTATCATTCAGGAAGCGAGGATGATAGCCGCTTTGACCCAATTGTGGTCCGGGTCAGCGGGTTCGGCACCTATGAAGACGCAACCAGTGACCGGCTAAATACCCGCAAGCGCCTGATGGCTCGACGGGCCTCTCAGCTCGATGCCTATCGCAACCTGGCGGAGAGGGTATACGGCACGGTGGTGTACGGTAACTCCACGGTCAGCGATTTTGTGGCTCGCAACGACATGTTCCGTACCTATGTGGACACCTACCTCCGTGGGGCCAAGCTGGTTTCGGTCAACGAGCACAGCGACGGTGTTGTGGAAACCGTTATGGAGCTCAAACTGGAGCGCCGTTTCCGCGAATGCGTTGCCAGGGTGAGTGACCGTAACGTGGCGCGGGTGTGCCCGGCGCCCATGCCGCGGGGCAATGATGCCATCGGTGACGTGGTCAGCCAGGAAGGCACGGACTCTCTCTACTACCTGGATTGACCGCCATGACCTTAACCGCATCCCTGCGCAGCCTGCTGGCAACCCTGCTACTTCTCACTCCCGTGGTGCCGGCCAGCGCGGTTGTCCTTGAGGGAACCGGCATCGCCACCATTCGTGGCGGCGACATGGACACCGCCAGGGAAGAGGCCCACAAGGCTGCCCTGCGAGATGTTGCGCTGCAGTATGACGCCCGCATTCGCAGCGAGGACACCGTAGAAGAGGGAAGGATCACCAATTCACGGCTCACCGTGGCGTCCAGCGCCCGGGCCCGTAATGTGCGTGTCATTGACGAACGCCAGGTTGGCAACGCCCTGCGTATAACCCTGAAAGCGGAAGTGTCCGAAGACGCCGGTAACTGCCACGTAGGCGAAGCCGCCAGCCTGAAGAAAAGGGTGGCAGTCACCGGCTTTACCGTCCAGCACCCGGACCAGGCCCGCCACGGTCGCCTCGATGATGCCGGCGAAGTCTTGCCGCAAATGATACAGGCCCGCCTGCAGGCGCAGGGCAACCTCCAGGTGCTCAAGGCCGCCACTACCCAGCTATACCCGGACGTCACCAACGCCCCGACAGCCCGTCAGTTCGACAACCGACTCACCAACGTCACCCAGGTGGCCCGGGAGTTGGGCGCACAGTTTGTGGTGGCAGGGGTGATTCGTGAAATCGGCGTGGAAGCCCCGGAGGCCTGGGGCAGCTCCGTGTTGCACAAAATTGGCAGAAGCCTCAGCCCAACCAGCCGCGACCGGAGATTCATAGCAGACCTGATGATCTTCGACGGGTTCAGCGGCTCACCGGTCTACCAGAAACGCTATGACACAAGTGGCCAGTGGAATGCCGGGGTCGGCGAGTCCGTCGGCTTCGGTTCCATCGGTTTCCTGAATACCGGCTATGGGGAGGCCGTTGATGGCCTGGTGGATCAGATGCGGGACGACATCCAGAACGCCCTGTCCTGCCAGCCCTTCATGACCCGCATTACCCGCGTTGAAGGCACCAGGGTCACCATGGAAGCCGGTGCCACCTCAGGCCTGCGCCCGGGGGATACCCTGGCCCTCTACCGCAGCTCCACACATTTCGACAGCCTGGGCGCCACCCCGGAACTCAAGGATGCTGATATCGAAGTCACCCTCGACAGCGTCTTCCCCGAATACGCCAACGGTCTCATCCCCCAATACGGCGCCCTGGAAAACATCCAGCGGGGCGATATCGCGATTATCTGGTAGAGCAACCAAAGGGGGCAGCTCAACGGAGCTCAACATACCCAAGGACCCTGGAAAAGGGGTGACCACGCATCCCCTGTTCCGGACTGGACCAAAGTCTGGGGCGCCCCGGGGGTGCGGCGGCGAAAGACCGCCCCACCCCCGGGGCGCCGTGCACCGAACTGTCAGGCTGAATAGTCCAGCCCAATAACAATAATCAGTGAACACTAGCTCCTTTCTTTGGCTTGTTCCCGAACACAACCTGGTAAACATCGCCGTACTGCTTCGCAAAGTGCACCGTAAGCCCGCTCTTCAGGTACTCCGGCAGCTCGTCATAATCCCCCCGGTTCGCATCTGGCAGAATCAGCGTAGTGATCTTCTGCCTGCGTGCCGCAATCACCTTCTCCCGGATGCCTCCCACTGGCAACACCTGCCCGGTCAGGGTCAGCTCCCCGGTCATGGCGATATTCTGGGCCGGCGCCTCCTTCCGGGCGATAGAGAGCAGCGCCGTGGCCATGGTCACGCCCGCACTGGGCCCGTCCTTCGGCGTCGCCCCCTCCGGTACGTGCAGGTGCACAAACGACTTGTCGAAGAATGCCGGGTCGCCCTTCAGTCGCTTCAGGTTTGACGACACATAGCTGTAGGCAATGTCCGCAGACTCCTTCATCACATCACCGAGTTGGCCGGTAAGCTTGAAGCCACGCTGATTACTGTGAATGCGCGAAGCCTCGATGCTCAGCGTGGCGCCACCCATGGCCGTCCACGCCAGCCCGGTTACCACGCCAACACCCTTCAACGCCTTCTCCTTGCGGAAAGCTAGTTGACCCAGGTACCCCTCAAGGTCCGAAACGCCCACCCGTACTGGCCGGTCCGGGTTCTCGAGCAGCTTCACGATGCCCTTTCGAATAATCTTGTGTAACTGCTTCTCCAGGTTCCGCACCCCGGATTCACGGGCATAGCCCTCGATTACCTGGCGCAGGGCCGCATCAGTAATATTGAGTTGCTTCTTCAGCAGCCCGGCCCGCCTCAGCAAGCGGGGCAGCAGGTGATGCTTGGCAATGGCCAGCTTCTCCTCGGTAATGTAGCCGGAAAGGCGAATCGTATCCATCCGGTCCAGCAGCGGCCGGGGAATGGTGTCCAGCTGGTTTGCGGTGCAGATAAACAGCACCTTGGACAGGTCAAGCCGTACATCCAGGTAGTGGTCCAGGAACTCCCGGTTCTGCTCCGGGTCCAGGGTCTCCAGCAAGGCAGAGGCCGGGTCGCCCTGGAACGAGGAACCGATTTTGTCGATCTCATCGAGCATGATGACCGGGTTGGACACCTTGGCATCCTTCAGGGCCTGCACGAACTTGCCGGGCATGGCGCCAATATAGGTGCGGCGGTGGCCCTTGATCTCTGCCTCGTCCCGCATGCCGCCGAGACTGAACCGGTAGAATTCCCGGCCGAGGGCATCAGCGATGGACCGGCCAATAGAGGTCTTGCCCACGCCGGGCGGGCCTACCAGCAACAGGATGGAGCCGGAGATCTCGCCCTTGAAGGTGCCCTCCGCCAGGAACTCCACAATGCGATCCTTCACATCGTTGAGGCCGTCGTGCTCCTTGTCCAGCACCTCCCGGGCATGGGCCAGGTCGAAGTGATCCTCCGAGGTGATGCCCCAGGGCACCTGGGTAATCCAGTCCAGGTAGTTGCGGGTGACGCCGTACTCCGGTGAGCCCTGTTCCAGAACCTGCAGCTTTTGCAGCTCTTCCTCGAACTTTGCCTGCACGTCCTCGTTGGGCTTCAGTTTGTCCATGCGGGCCTGGACGCGTTCGATATCGGCGGTCTTGTCGTCCTTGGCCATGCCCAGTTCCCGCTGGATGACCTTGAGCTGCTCCCGCAGGAAGAACTCCCGCTGGTGCTTCTGCACCTTGTCGTTCACTTCCTCGTTGATTTCCGCCTGCAGGCGAGCGACTTCCTGCTCCTTGCGCATCAGTACCAGCACTTTCTCCATACGACGGAGCAGGGGAACGGTATCCAGCACGTCCTGCAGATCGCGGCCAGGCGCGCTGGTCATGGAGGCACCGAAGTCGGCCAGGGGCGAGCTGTCGTCCGGCCCGAAGCGGGACAGGTACTGTTTTACATCCTCGCCATACAACGGGTTGGAGCGCAGCAGTTCCTTGATGGCGCTGATAATGGCCAGGGTATAGGCCTTTAACTCGTCCGCGGGCTCCTCCGGTTCTTCCGGGTACTCCACCTCCACCAGGTAGGGGGGCTTGCGGCGTAGCCACTGGGTGATGCGGAAGCGGGCCAGGCCCTGGGCGATGAACTGGACCTTGCCGCTGTCTTCCTGGGCGTGGTGAACCCGCACCGCGCAGCCCATGGTCTCCAGCTCGTCGCTGCCGGGGATATTGCGCTCCGGGTCCGGATCTTCCACGTAACAGATGCCCAGCATGTGGTGGTCAGTGTCGCCCACCCGCTTGAGGGTCTCCTGCCAGGGGTCCTGGTTCACCATGACCGGCTGCACCTGGGCCGGGAAGAACGGCCGGTTGGACACCGGAATGACATACATGCGCCGTGGCCGGGCCTCCCCGGGCAGGATCAGGCCCTTGCCTCTGTTCTCTTCAGTGCCGATGTATTCGGCGATGTCTTCCTGTTCCGGTGCATCGTTACGAGTTTCGTCGGCCATGGTGTCCTCATAGTCTCGATGGCAGAGGGCCGGTGGACCTATACCAACCGGCATCCGGGTACGCTTATCCGTCCTATGTAGCGGCGACGATCTGGAATTCAAGGCTTTAGCGCATTGTCTTGAATTTGCCGGCTCAGGCACCATGTAGGTCTTAGATTTTCGAACCTTCTAACCGGATCAGGACAGGTACCCGACCCATGAGCAATTCGCCGTTCATCTTTGAAGCCACCATCGACAACTTTCAGGAAAAGGTCATGGATGTGTCCGCCACCACCCCGATCCTGGTGGACGTATGGGCGGACTGGTGCGCCCCCTGCAAACAGTTGATGCCGATCCTGGAAAAACTGGTGGAGGAATATAACGGTGGCTTCCTGTTGGCGAAGGTCAATGCGGACGAGCAACAACAGCTCACCGCCAGCCTTGGCGTGCGCAGCCTGCCCACCGTGATCCTGGTAAAGAACGGCCAGGCAGTTGATGGCTTCAACAGCGCCCTGCCGGAAGGGGAAGTGCGCAAATTACTCGAGCCCCACGTGGAAAAGGCAGAAGACCAGGAGGCCCCTTATGATCAGGCCCATCGCCTGTGGGAAGAAGGGGACCTCGAAGGTGCACTGGCAATCTTCAGTCAGCTTAACCAGCAAAACCCCGACGACCTGAAAGTGCTGATTGACCTTGCCCAGATCAAGGCGGAACAGGGCGACCTGGACACGGCCGAACAGGTACTGGAAAGCCTGCCCCCGGAAGAGAAACTGCAACCCAAGGCGAAGCAGCTGGCGGCGCGCCTGAAAATTCTCCGTCAGGCCGGCGAACTGCCCCCCATCAAGGACCTGGAAATGGCACTGGAGCAGGACCCGAACGACCCGGATGCCCTGCACCAGCTATCAATGCAATACGCACTGAATGACCGTAATGCCGAGGCCATGGATCTGCTGATTCGCCTGATGCAGACCAACCCTGCTTACAAGGACGGCATTGCCAAGACCTCCCTGGTGGAACTGTTTGAAAAGCTGGGGAACAACAATCCGGATGTGCGCACCTATCGGCGGAAGCTTTATGCGCTGATGCACTAACGGGTCTGCTCCGACCAGTTCATGGCTTGCCTTTAACCTGCCCCCTCCCGTCAGTGCTGATGGAAGGGGCAGGTGTTTTTCCGAAAATGTAAATTCCTGCAAAACTTCGCTCCCAGACACAAAAAACAGCATCAAAATGACATCAATTTGTCATGTTGTTGTGGTGGCCAGCATTTCCCCGCGATAAAATAGTCGTTTCCTATAGATTGGTTCAGGCGTGCGTGCTTGTCATGCCAGCCGTCGCGGTGTTCGACGTCCGTTACCATGCGGAAGTCTCCGGTCGAGCCAGTTTTGATTTCCTGACCCTCAGTACGTGTTGCCATTTCCCCAGATGAAATATCAATCCCGCTTTCGTCAGCTGTCATTGCTTTTATTCAAGTGCTTTCTGTTTTCCTTCAGCATACTGCTGGTTTCACGCTACCTGTTTTTTATGCATATACAGGCCGTATTGCCAGAAACGGGGGTTGATGATGACATCTGGAGGGCTTTCTTTGTTGGCGGGCGTTTTGATGCCAAGGTCACTGCGATAGTCTACTCACCCCTTTTGTTGAGCGGTCTTGTCGCCGCCGCGTTTCATGGTGCTTACCAGCGCTGGTTAAAATTTGTGGTCGGCTACCATACGGTTGTGGCAGCACTCTATGTGGTCGGGTGTATATGCAATTTTTATTACTACACGACCTATGGCACCTATATCGACCTGTTTGTTTTCGGGTTATGGGAAGACGACTCTGCCGCCGTGCTTGTCAATATCTGGGAAGACTACCCGGTGGTACGTGGTTTTCTCGTAGCCTTCCTGGTTGGTGCGCTGGCGTACATGGCCTCCCGGTGGTTCCTCCACAGTCCGTTGGGCCGAATAAACCCTCAAGCCTATTGGCACTGGAGCGTTACGTCACTGGCGGTAGTCGCTATTTTCCTGTCCACCTTTGTGACGGCGCGTGGAACCCTTGATAACCACCCCCTCAAGCGCTATCACGCCAGCGTTTCCCAGTACAAACCGCTGAATATGATCACCCCGAATGTATTCATGGCACTGGACTGGGCAACCTCTGACTACCAGAAGCAGCGGCGCTTTGAGCCGGTTGCCGAAGCCGCACTGAATGCCCAGATGGAAAAAGTGCTCGGCCAGCAGACCCCGGTTTACCACACGCCGGAGAATAAGTACCTCCAACAGAACCCGCCCCATGTGGTTGTGGCCATGATGGAGGGTATGGGTATGAATATTATGGTGGAAGACAATCCGCCGGTTAACGACCTGCTGGGAAGCCTTCGCCCCCATTTCGAAGATGGGTTTCTTTTCCAGCGCTTTTTGGCAGGCACTTCCGGGACCATCGACAGCATTGTAATGACACTGTTTCACAGTCCGGTGGCGACCATCAGTCATTCCTCGGTCCAGAATATTCCCTTGCCGGGTTCCGCTGTTCTTCCTTACAAACAGGCAGGGTATGAAGTGGCGTTCCTGTATGGTGGAAATGGCATGTGGCGCAACCTGGCCAACTACCTTCCTGTCCAGGGATTTGACCGTGTCTATGATGAAAACGACATTATTGAGGCGATTCCGGAGGCGGCTGACTATTCAGGTACCTGGGGCGTGCCTGACGGCTTTCTGTTCCAGTTTGCCAACAAGGTAATGGAAGAGGCGGATAAACCGACCCTGCTCTTCATCATGACCATCACCAATCATTCGCCGTACAAGGTGCCGGAAAACTATGAACCCGGGCCGACGAAAATCAGCGACCGGTTTGCCGCCAGGGCCGAGTATGAAGGCGAGCAGGCGAGGGTGCTCCTTGAGACGTTTCAGTACGCTTCTGATGCGTTGGGCCAGTTCATGGAGCGTATCAAACAGTCAGCGACCCTGGGTGACAAGACGATTATTGCGGTAACCGGCGATCACCGCGTGCGGAATCTGAGTACAGATGAACCCACGGAATATGGTCTTACCTTTGCGGTGCCATTCTTCCTGCACGTGCCGGACCCGGTCCTTGAAAATACGTCACACAGGTATGACCCGATGCGCATCGGGTCGCACCGGGATATTTTCCCTACGCTGTATCATTTCAGCCTGTCAGACCGTGACTATATTACCCTTGGCGGCGAAAACCTGCTGGACCCGGACGGCGTCAGTAACGTGGGGTTCAACCTGAAGCGCAGTATCAATGAGCATGGAGCGTTCAGCAACGACCGCTCCGGGCTGTATTATCCCTGGCATGGAGATAATCCCCTGCTCAATCAGCAGCAGCCTGAAGAGAGCCAGCCATTCGATGCTGGATGGGCCGAGGAATATCATCGACTGATGGATTATTACCTTCGTTCCCAGGTACTGGCCACAACGAGCGTGGCAGAAGGGTAGGCCCAGGTCTTTCCAGTAGCGTCTGCGGGGCGGCGACTGGCCGATCCCCGGCCCTGCCAGGGCTGAGCCAAAACCTGGCAGGGCTGTGGTTTATCGGAGTAGCGGTTCAAGGTACCGGCCGGTATGGGAGCGTTTGTTATTCGCAACTTCTTCCGGTGTTCCCTCCGCAATAATCTCGCCCCCGCCGGAGCCGCCTTCCGGCCCCAGGTCGATGATCCAGTCGGCGGTCTTGATCACATCCAGGTTGTGCTCGATGACCACAATGGTATTGCCGTGGTCCCGCAAGCGTTGCAGCACCGTCAACAACTGCTGGATATCGTAGAAGTGCAGGCCTGTGGTGGGCTCATCCAGGATGTACAGGGTCTTGCCGGTATCCCGCTTTGACAGTTCCCGGGCCAGCTTGACGCGCTGGGCCTCACCGCCAGACAGGGTGATAGCACTCTGGCCCAGGCGGATGTAGGACAGGCCCACGTCCATCAGGGTTTGCAACTTACGGGCGAGGAAGGGCACCGGGTCGAAGAACTCCCGGGCTTCTTCCACCGTCATCTGCAACACCTCGTTGATATTCTTGCCCTTGTAGCGCACTTCCAGGGTTTCCCGGTTATAGCGCTTGCCCTTGCACACATCACAGGGCACGTAGATATCCGGCAGGAAGTGCATCTCCACCTTGATCATGCCGTCGCCCTGGCAGGCCTCGCAGCGGCCACCCTTGACGTTGAAGCTGAAGCGGCCTGGCTTGTAGCCGCGGCTGCGGGCTTCCTGGGTGCCGGCGAACAGCTCCCGGATGGGGGTAAAGATGCCGGTGTAGGTGGCCGGGTTGGACCTTGGAGTCCGGCCGATGGGGCTCTGGTCTATATCGATCACCTTGTCCAGGTGCTCCAGTCCGTTCATGGACTTGTACGGGCCATGGGTCAGGCTGGTGGCCTTGTTCAGTTTCGTGGCCGCCACCGGGTACAGGGTACCGTTGATCAGCGTTGACTTGCCGGAGCCGGACACCCCGGTGATGCAGGTCATCACCCCAAGGGGCAGTTCCAGGTCCACGGATTTGAGGTTATTACCGGTGGCGCCCGTCAGGGTCAGGGTCTTGCCGCTGCCCTCGTTGCGGACGGCAGGTACGGCAATTTCCTTCGCTCCGCTCAGATATTGCCCGGTAAGGGAGTTTTCGTTGCCGATGATATCCGCCGGGGTACCCTGGGCGACTACATGGCCGCCATGTACGCCGGCCCCGGGCCGATATCCAGCACATGGTCGGCGGCGCGGATGGCATCCTCATCGTGCTCCACCACGATGACGGTATTGCCCAGATCCCTCAGGTGGGTGAGGGTGGCTAGCAGGCGGTCGTTGTCACGCTGGTGCAGGCCGATGGAGGGCTCGTCCAGGATGTACATCACACCCACCAGGCCGGCGCCGATCTGGCTGGCCAGACGGATACGCTGGGCTTCGCCACCCGACAGGGTATCGGCGCTGCGCTCCAGGGTCAGGTACTCCAGCCCCACATTTACCAGGAACTGCAGTCGCTGGCGGACCTCCTTGAGGATTTTCTCGGCAATCTCGCCCTTGCGGCCCGGCAGTTCCAACCCATGGAAATAGTTGAAGGCATCGCCCACCGGCATGTAGGTGATGTCCGGCAGGTTATGCTCGTCGATGAACACATGGCGGGCACTGCGGCGCAGGCGTGAGCCGCCACAGTCCTTGCAGGGCTGGGTGCTCAGGTGCCGGGCCAACTCTTCCCGCATGCTCTGGGACTCGGTTTCCCGGTAGCGGCGTTCCAGGTTCGGCAGCACCCCTTCGAACGGGTGCTCCTTCTGCATGATGTGGCCCCGGGAGTTCACATAGCGGAACGGAATATCCTCCGTGCCGGAGCCAGAGAGTACGACGTTCTGGAAATCTTCCGGCAAATCCTCAAACGGCGTATCCAGGTCAAAGCCATAGTGCTCGGCCACGCTGGTGAGCATCTGGAAGTAGTACACAGCACGCCGGTCCCAGCCCCGGATCGCACCTTCGGCCAGGGTCGCGGCGGGGTTATGGACCACCTTCTCCGGGTCAAAGAACTGGCGCACGCCTAGACCGTCACAGGTCGGGCAGGCGCGGCCGGGTTGTTGAAAGAGAAAATGCGCGGTTCCAGCTCGCTCAGGGAATATCCGCACTGGGTACAGGCATAGCGGGCGGAGAAGGTGATGTCCTCGGCCTTGCCGTCCATGTCTGCCACCAGGGCAATACCGTCAGCCAGCTCAAGGGCGGTCTCGAAGCTCTCAGCCAGTCGCTGCTCCAGTCCTTCCTTCACCTTGAAACGGTCCACCACCACGTCAATGGCGTGCTTCTTTTTCTTGTCCAGGGGCGGCACATCATCGATATCGTAGACGTAGCCGTCTACTCGCAGGCGGATAAAACCCTGGCTGCGCATGGTGTCGATCACCTGCAGGTGCTCACCCTTGCGGTCACGGATCACCGGCGCCACGATCATCAGCTTGCTGCCTTCGGGCATGGCCAGCACCTGGTCCACCATCTGGCTGACGGTCTGGGCTTCCAGCGGCTGGCCGTGGTCCGGGCAGCGGGGCTCGCCGGCACGGGCGAACAGCAGGCGCAGGTAATCGTAGATCTCGGTGATGGTGCCCACGGTGGAACGCGGATTGTGGGAGGTGGACTTCTGCTCGATGGAAATGGCCGGTGACAGACCCTCGATGTGGTCCACGTCGGGCTTCTCCATCATAGAAAGGAACTGGCGGGCATAGGTGGAGAGCGACTCCACATAGCGCCGCTGGCCTTCCGCGTAGAGGGTGTCGAACGCCAGGGAGGACTTGCCGGACCCGGACAGCCCGGTAATGACAATCAGCTTGTCCCGGGGCAGCTCCACATCGATATTCTTCAGGTTGTGCGTACGCGCGCCTTTGACCTGGATGGTCTCCATAGTGCTCCTCTGGCGATTTCGGTTTTGACCGGCGAGTCGGGGCGGGCCGGCAGCCCGGATTTGTCCCGGAAAATACGCCAGTATAACGGCTTCGGGTCTGTGGCCAACCTCACTGGACCTTATCTGGGGCCAGGGCCGGGGATTACCATGTCAGGGTTTCCCGAGGTGCGTCCCCCGCGTCCAGCAGTATGTCCGGGGGTAATTCCTCCAGGGTGGTGGGGGTTTCAGACGGGTCGTCCGACAGGTCCACGATGATTTCCACGCGTCGGTTCAGTGCCCGGTTTTCCGGCGTCGAGTTGGGCTGGCGGGGGCGGGTTGAGGCCAGACCCATTACGCGAAAGCGGTCCTCATCCAGGGGCCCGGCCTCGATCAGCGCGTTGGCGACCGCTGCGGCCCGGTCTGCAGAGAGGTTCCAGTTAGACTGGTAGCGGCCACTGCTGATCGGAATGTTATCGGTGTGGCCTTCCACGGTCAGGTCGCCGGGTATCTCAGTGAGAACCTTGCCCATGCGGTAAAGCAGGTCCACCAGGGCGAAGGTCAGCTCGGCGGACCCGGACGGGAACGAGCCTCGCTCCTCGATTCTCATAACGATCTGCCGTTTGCCCGGTTCGGCTCGGACTTCCAGTTGGCCCGATGCGATTTCCTCACGCAGCGCGCTTTTCAGCCGCTCTGCGTAGTCATTGACCTTGCTGTTATCAGCTTGGTCGCCAGGCTGTGTGGCGGGCTCCCGTTCGAGGAAGGGTTCCTTCTGGGTCGTGGACTGGCGGATTTCATCGAGATCCGTTGGCTCGGGCTTGCCGGGGGTGAAGTGCTGGAATACCGGGCTGGTCCCCTGGGGGATTTCCACGGCCGGAACCTCCCGCTGTACACCGAAGGCCTTGGCCATTTCCTGCGCGATCTGCTTGAACTTCATGGCGTCAATCTCTGAAAACGAGAGCAACAGCACGAAGAAGCACATCAGCAACGACATCAGGTCGGCAAACGTGACCACCCAGGCGGGCGTGCCCGTGGATTCCTCTTCCGGCAACTGATCCATGAACTCAGGCTCCGCTCTCTGCCACCATCTCGCGCTTGGCCGGTGGCAGGTAGCTGGACAGCAACTGTTCGATAACCCGCGGGTTCTGGCCCTGCTGGATCGCCACCAGTGCATCCGAGATCAGTGACTGCATGCGGGCCTCTTCAGTGAGCCTGAGTTCCAGTTTGTCGGCAATCGGGTTGGCCACCATGGTGGCGATCATGGCCCCATAGAGGGTGGTCAGCAGGGCGACAGCCATCGCTGGCCCGATGGTCTTGGGGTCTTCCATGTTGGAGAGCATCTGCACCAGGCCGACAATGGTGCCAATCATGCCCATGGCGGGGGCAACGTCGGCAAACGCCCTGAATACCTTGGTGCCCCAGCGATTGCGGTCGATGGTCAGCAGGCGTTCCTTGGTCAGGAGTTCGTTGATGACGTCTGCCTGCTGCCCATCCACGAGGTGCTGGATGCCCTGGGCCAGGTAGTCGGAACTGGCTTCACGTCCCTCCAGGTTCAGCACGCCCTGTTTGCGGGCGATGTTGGCGATGTCCACCAGCTCTTCGATCAGCTCTTGGGTGTCCGGCAGTTTAAAGGAAAATGCCCGACCGGCCGCCTTAAGGGCCCCGAAATACTGACTGAAGCTGAACTTGGCCAGCACTACCGTGAGACTGCCCAACACGACGATTAGCACCGACGGGACATTGAAAAAAACCTCTGACGAGGCCCCGAGAACAATTGCGGCACCGATGATGACCGCACCGCCGACCAGGCCGATCAGAGTCGCCAGATCCATAAACGAACTTCCTGTAGTGAAAAGGTGGACGAATTGTAAGCAAACTGTACGGCAAGATACAGTGAACCGATGTCAATTACGGCAGGCTCGTAGCAACCGATTAACACAGGTTCCTGTGAGTCATGTTCTTTCCAGCGATAATTTCACGTCCCTAATCTGTTAGACTTGGCGGCTTTGAACCAGACCGTGACCTGAAGATGAACTATTCGGAACGCCGCGCCGTTGCCGCACTTGCCTCCGTCTACGCCATGCGCATGCTGGGCCTGTTCATGGTGCTGCCGGTTTTTGCCCTGCTGGGGCCGGAACTGACTGGCGCAACGCCCGCCCTGATCGGCCTGGCCATCGGTGTCTACGGGCTGACACAGGCCTGTTTACAGGTACCGTTTGGCGCCCTGTCAGACCGTCTCGGGCGCAAGCGGCTTATCTATATCGGATTGGTGATATTTGCAGCGGGCAGTTTGCTGGCAGCAGCTTCGGATCATATTCACGGCGTTATCGCCGGGCGGGCGCTGCAAGGGGCTGGCGCTATCGCCAGCGTATTGATGGCCCTGGTAAGCGATCTTACCCGGGCGGAGCAGCGCACCAAGGCCATGGCCAGCATCGGGGTCACCATTGGCCTGTCATTTTCCCTGTCACTGATCATCGGGCCGCTGCTGGGGCAATGGGCTGGCTTGTCTGGTATTTTCGGGCTCACGGCAGTGCTTGCGCTTGTCGCCATGGTCATTGTCTGGAAACTGGTGCCCAATCCACCGGCCATGGTTACGGAAGGCGAGCACCTGCCCGCCCGGGCCATGCTAGGCCAGGTGCTGGCGGACCAGCGCCTGTTGCGCCTTGATTTCGGCATCTTTGCCCTGCACCTGGCACTGACTGCGCTGTTTATCCAGGTTCCGCTTTTGTTGTCTGATCGGCTGGGACTCCCCCAGGGTGATATGTGGTGGTTCTACCTGACGGTGATGGTGACCTCCTTCTTTGCCATGGTGCCCTTCATCATCATCGGTGAGAAAAAACAGCAGATGAAAGTGATTCTCTGTGGAGCGGTTGCCTTGCTTGCACTGGCTACGGTAGCGCTCTGGCAGTGGTCAGCTTCCCTGACGACGGCCTGGTTCGGGCTGTTCTTCTTTTTTATGGCATTCAACCTCCTTGAGGCAAGTCTGCCGTCGCTGATCAGCAAGGAGTCACCCGCAGGGGCCAGGGGTACGGCTATGGGGGTGTATTCCACCTCACAGTTCTTCGGGGCCTTTCTCGGTGGTGCCGCGGGCGGAGTGTTGGCCGGCTGGGGTGGTGCCGATGGGGTTTTCGGGCTAATGGTGCTGGTGCTGCTGGCCTGGCTTGTGGTGGCCGTCACCATGCCGGCGCCCCGCTATCGTGACCGGGGTGGACACGTGGTAGAGTTAGACCCAACAGACGCTGACGAAGGAGCGTCAGACATGAACAGAGACAGAGCAGGGGTGAAACATGGCACGAGGTGTTAACAAGGTCATTCTGATCGGCAACCTGGGGCAGGACCCGGAGACCCGCTATACGCCGAACGGCAATGCGGTCGTAAACCTGAACCTGGCTACCGATGAAAGCTACAAGGACCGCCAGACCGGTCAGATGGTGCCCAAGACTGAATGGCACCGCATCGTCATGTTCGGCAAGATCGCCGAAGTGGCTGGTCAGTACCTGCGCAAGGGTTCCAAGGTTTACATCGAAGGCAAACTGCAGACCCGCAAATGGCAGGGTCAGGACGGCCAGGACCGCTACACCACCGAAGTGGTAGTGGACATTAATGGCCAGATGCAGATGCTGGACAGCCGCGGTGCCGGTGGTGGCATGGACCAGGGCGCCCCCCAGGGCCGTCCCCAGCCGCAACCACAGCAAAACCAGCAACCGCCGCAGGGCAATTACGGTCAGCAGAGTGGCCAGCAAGGCGGTGGCTATAACCAGCCAGCCGGAGGCCAGGGTAATATGCCCGAGCCGGTGGACGATTTTGACGACGATATTCCGTTCTAATCCGCCCAGGCAGGGAATTTAAGCTGGTACCGGTAAAGCCTCCACAGTTGGAGGCTTTTTCGTAACTGATTGGTCAGGACTCTTGGTTTTAAACTTGCTGGAGACTTCCAACTGGACAGGCTTCGGCGTTTACGTCAGTGCTCCTCCACCTCCGGATGGTCCATTCCCAGTTCATTGATCTTCCGGGTCAGGGTATTCCTTCCCCAGCCCAGCAGGATCGACGCGTCCCGCCGGCGGCCGCCGGTGTGCTTGAGGGCGGTTTCGATCATGATCTTCTCGAACTCGGGCACCGCCGTGTCCAGGATGCCCTTCTTGCCCCGGCGCAGTTCGTTCTCGGCCCAGTTGCGCAGGCCTTCCTGCCAGGTCTGGCCGGTAGCCGGGGTTTCCGCCTGCTGCATCAGCTCCGGGGGCAGGTCATCGATGTGAACCTCGCGGCCACTGGCCATCACCGTCAGCCAGCGGCAGGTATTCTCCAACTGGCGGACGTTGCCGGGCCAGGGCAGGGTGGTGAGGTATTCCTCGGCTTCCGGGCGTAACAGCTTCGGCTCCACAGACAGCTCCTTCGCTGCCCGCTTGAGGAAGTGCTGCATCAGCCGTGGGATATCTTCCCGGCGCTCGGCCAGCTTGGGCAGGTGTACGCGGATCACGTTCAGGCGGTGGAAAAGGTCTTCCCGGAAGCTGCCTGCCTCGACCAGTTTTTCCAGGTCCTGGTGGGTGGCCGCAATGATACGCACATCCACCTTGATAGGGGTTGTGCCGCCAACCCGGTAGAACTCCCCGTCAGCGAGTACCCGTAACAGCCGGGTCTGGGTGTCAGCGGGCATGTCGCCGATCTCGTCCAGGAACAGGGTGCCACCGTTGGCCTGTTCGAAGCGGCCCTGGCGGGCAGCACCGGCTCCGGTGAACGCACCTTTCTCGTGGCCAAACAGTTCTGACTCGATCAGGTCCTTGGGAATGGCAGCCATGTTCAGGGCAATGAACGGATGGGTGGCCCTGGGGCTGTGGTTGTGCAGGGCCTGGGCCACCAGCTCCTTGCCGGTGCCGCTCTCACCGTTGATCAGAACGGTGATGTTGGAGTGGGCGAGTCGACCAATGGCCCGGAAAACTTCCTGCATGGCCGGGGCTTCGCCGATGATCTCCGCGTTACGGTGAGGTGACTCGGTGCTGGGCTCTGAAGTGGCGCGGCGTTCGTGGCTGTGGGCGACCGCGCGCTTGACCAGTGCCACGGCGTCATCCACATCGAAGGGCTTGGGCAGGTACTCGAAGGCACCACTCTGGTAACTGGTGACCGCACTCTCCAGGTCCGAGTGTGCGGTCATGATGATCACGGGTACGTCCGGGTGCTGCTCGACGATCCTGGTGAGCAGTGCGATGCCGTCAATGCCGGGCATGCGGATATCGCTGATAATGGCGTCCGGTTCCTCATGTTCCAGGCGCATCATGACACTATCGCCGTTTTCGAATACCCGGGGCGCCATCCCGGCCTGGGTCAGGGCGCGTTCCAGCACCCATCGGATGCTGCGATCATCATCGATGATCCAGACGTTTGCCGGTTGACTCATCACGAGGTCTCCTCCAGCGGCAGAAAGATAATAAAGTCGGTCTTGCCGGGCTCGCTCTCACACTCAACCAGCCCACGGTGCTGTCCGATAATGCTCTGGGTAATGGACAGTCCGAGGCCGGTGCCACTCGCCCGGCCACTGATCATGGGGTAGAAGATGTTCTGGAGCAGGTCCGGGGGAATCCCCGGCCCGTTATCAATAATGTCGACGCGGCACACCAGTCGGTGGCGCTTCTGGCCGATGGTGAACTGGCGCAGTACCCGGGTTCGGAAGGTAATCGTGGGCGGCTCATCACTGCAGGGGCCACCATGGTACTCGAAGGCAGCTTCCATGGCATTGCGGGCAATGTTGAGGAATGCCTGTATCAGCTGTTCCTTGTCGCCGGGAAACTCCGGCAGGCTCACATCGTAATCGCGGCGGAAGGTCAGGCGACCGCGGCTCTCGGCCTCCAGAAGGGTGCGTACCCGCTCCAGTACTTCATGGATATTGGTGGGCGCCAGTCGCAGTGCCCGGTTCGGGCCCAGCATCCGGTCCACCAGGCTGCGCAGGCGGTCCGCCTCGTCGATGATCACCTGGGTGTATTCTTTCTGGCCGGCGTCAGAGAGCTCCCGGTCCAGTAACTGGGCAGCGCCGCGGATGCCCCCCAGCGGATTCTTGATTTCGTGGGCCATGCCCCGTACCAGTATGCGAGTGGCCTCTTGCTGGGTCAGCAGGTCTTCCTCCCGGCTTATGCGTATCAGGCGGTCACGGGGCTGGATTTCAAGGAGCAGTCGGTCCGGGCCTGCACCAAAAGGGGTCACGGAATAATCCACGGTCAGCCGGTTGCCGGTGGCCAGCAGGAACTCGGCCTCCCGACGGGTATAGGTCTGCCCGGTTTCGACGGCCGTCTGCAGGGTGTCAAGGGACTGGTCTGTTTCCAGTAGCAGCCCGGCCAATCGAAGTCCCCGCACTCGCGACAGGCTGGTTTCCAGCATGCTCTCGGCAGCCGGGTTCAGGTAATCGATCCGCAGACTGCTGTCCACCACGATCACCGCCGTGGTGAGGTTATCGAGAATGCTTTTGTAGTCCGTAACCGCTGCCATGTAGCTCCCTCAGTCGCTGAACCCTGCGCCATTTTTCGCTCGGCTGTCAGCCCTGTCTGTCGGCCATACTTTGTCTCTGCCTGGTTCTGCGAAACCTTTCGCCTGCATTCCCCCGGCTGTCACCCAGTTAAATTGCAAAAACCGATCCAGAATTGAGCCAGAACTGAGATAGCATCGCAGTTTATTGCCGAACAGGCGCCCAGAATGCGCTATTTGCGGGCAAGGGCGCTCAGGGCGGAAGAAAGAACCGGTGCGTTCAGGGCCCTGCTGACAAGGTCCGTTGCACGGAACGCCCTGTCCCTGACCAGAGTATGGTCTCTAAATGGTGCAGGAGCACTAAAATGGTGCAAAAGATGGGTTTTAAGGGGTGTGCCTGGAGGAGGGCAGAGGAGGTCTGGCGGAGGTTTCGCGCGGCTGTCCGGCTGGACGGAAAACCGCGCAAGCCGATGTGTCAGTTCAGAACGGAGGGACGATGGATGGTAAAGGTGATGGAGTCGCCGGTGAACACCCGCTCGCCCTCGGCGTTAATCACGTTTACACCGGCCTTGTGAGTGCCACGGAAAACGTTGCTGACCGAGACAGTTCCGGAGCTGGTCTGCCCCACAGGCTGGCCATCGAGGGTGATCTCGAAGCGGTGCCCCCTGCGAAGGGCCGGGTCACTGGCAACCTGGAATTGCACATTACCGCTGCCGCTGTGGAAAGCCTCGTCGTCATTAGGAGCCAGGAAGGTTACGGAGTCATAGGCATCCTGGTCGCCGATTTCACCGTCGTCTTCCTTCATTTGCTTCCTGACGGTTTCCGGCTTGGGCATTGTGATGGTGGTCACCGGCTTGACGTCCAATCGCTCGGCCTTGCCCTGGGGGTCATCGGTGAAGGTAACGTTGCCATCCTTGTCTACCTGACGATAGACCTCGGCCTGGGCCGGCAGGGAAAGAAATGCCGTTGCGACGGCAGCAATCAGGAACTGAGCTTTCATATCCGGGACCTTTCTGTGGACCATGGCCGGATTATCGGCAGACGCGGGATGCAATGCAATGGAGCATCCGTCGCCTTAGGTTACGGTGAGGTAAAAGTCACAAAAAAAGCCCCGCGCATGGCGGGGCTTTGAGTCGTCACTACTGCGCGAAGCAGCGCTCAGACCTCACCGGTCTTAGCAGGAGTAGTACAGCTCGAACTCAACCGGGTGGGTGGTCATGTTCAGGCGCTCTACTTCGCCGCGCTTCAGGTCAATGTAGCCGTTGATCATGTCTTCGGTGAACACGCCGCCACGGGTCAGGAACTCGTGGTCTTCCGCCAGGCAGTCCAGGGCTTCCTGGAAGGTTTCGGCCACGGTGGGAATTTCCAGCGCCTCTTCCTTCGGCAGGTCGTACAGGTCCTTGTCCATGGCATCGCCCGGGTGGATCTTGTTCTGGATGCCGTCCAGGCCGGCCATCATCAGGGCCGCGAAAGCCAGGTACGGGTTGGCGGACGGATCCGGGAAACGCACCTCGATACGACGGGCTTTCGGGCTGCTCACGTAGGGGATCCGGATGGAAGCGGAACGGTTACGGGCCGAGTAGGCCAGCATGACCGGTGCTTCAAAGCCCGGCACCAGGCGCTTGTAGCTGTTGGTGGAGCTGTTGGTGAAAGCGTTGATGGCCTTGGCGTGCTTGATGATACCGCCAATGTAGTAGATGGCCATTTCGCTCAGACCGGCATAGCCGTCACCAGCGAACAGGTTCTTGCCATCCTTGTTCAGGGACATGTGTACGTGCATGCCGGAACCGTTATCGCCAACCACCGGCTTGGGCATGAAGGTGGCGGTCTTGCCGTAGGCATGGGCCACGTTATGCACGCAGTACTTCAGGATCTGCACTTCGTCAGCCTTGCGGGTCAGGGTGTTGGCGCCAACACCGATCTCACACTGGCCAGCGGTACCCACTTCGTGGTGATGCACTTCGATTTCCAGGCCCATGGATTCCATGGCGGCACACATGGCGCCACGCAGGTCGTGCAGGCTGTCAACCGGTGGAACGGGGAAGTAACCACCTTTCACGCCCGGGCGGTGGCCGATGTTGTTGCGCTCGAAGTCTTCGCCGGATACCCAGGCGGCTTCTTCAGAGTAGAGTTCGTACATGGCGCCTTTCATGTCGACAGCCCACTTGGCAGAGTCGAACACAAAGAACTCGGGCTCAGGGCCGAACAGGGCGCCTTCGGCGATTCCGGTGGACTTCAGGTATTCTTCGGCACGCTTGGCCACCGAGCGGGGGTCGCGCTCGTAACCCTGCATGGTGGAGGGCTCCACGATGTCACAGGTGATGTTGACCGTGGTTTCTTCGGTGAACGGGTCCAGCACGGAGGTTTCGTCGTCCGGCATCAGGATCATGTCGGATTCATTGATCCCCTTCCAGCCGGCGATTGAGGAGCCATCGAACATCTTGCCTTCTGTAAAGAAGTCCTCGTCCACTTCGGTGGCCGGCAGGGTCACGTGCTGCTCCTTGCCGCGGCTGTCAGTGAATCGCAGGTCGATCCATTTGACTTCGTGTTCCTTGATCAGATCAATTGTCTTGGACATTGTGCTTACTCCGTAAGTTAACCCGTGCTGCGGGTGTTTTTCGGTGTTCGTTATGCCGGATCGTTCAGCGATGCTGAGGTCCGATCTGTTGCTGCAGCAACCCGGGGATATCAAAAGTGCCAGGGTCGCTCTGACATTCGGCTGTCCTGAGTGAATGCAATGTGCTTGCCAGTTTTTCGTCGGCGCGCCACAACGGCGCAACTACGGCCCTTCCGGGGACGGCTCCCGCTCCGCGGTGGGGCAGTGCATGCCAGTTATACAGGTTTTGTGCACCAAAGAGGTGCAATATTGCCTGCGAATGATCCTTTGTAGTGCAGCTTGCCGTGTCTTGCACCGAAACAGGATAGGCGTTTTTCTTCATATAAACGACATCGACTTTGCTATATACTGCGCGCGCAATTTCTCCTCACTGCCTATCTTCCACGGTGGGGCACCGGCTGCAATGCCGGTCATGCCGGGAGAGTATTCATTTTCAGATTTGAGATGGCATGTCGGCGACCGCATCTGCGGCCCGTACGCGCGACCCTCTCAGGTCACCAGACATGCCACAGGAATTTTTTTGTGATTGATAAGTTAAGAAACGTTGCCATTATCGCCCACGTTGACCACGGTAAAACCACCCTGGTAGACCAGTTGCTGCGCCAGTCCGGCACCCTTGACCGTAAAGAGCTCGAGAGCGAGCGGGTTATGGACTCCAACGACCAGGAAAAGGAACGTGGTATCACCATCCTGGCCAAGAACACGGCCCTGAAATGGCACGACTACGACATCAACATCGTTGACACCCCTGGCCACGCCGACTTTGGCGGTGAGGTTGAGCGGGTCATGAGCATGGTGGACAGTGTGCTGCTGGTGGTGGATTCCATCGACGGTCCCATGCCCCAGACCCGCTTTGTCACCCAGAAGGCGTTCGCCGCTGGCCTGCGCCCCATCGTTGTGGTCAACAAGATTGACCGCCCGGGCGCCCGTCCTGACTGGGTTGTGGACCAGGTGTTTGACCTGTTCGACAACCTCGGCGCCACCGACGAGCAGCTGGACTTCCCCATTGTGTTTGCCAGTGCGCTCAACGGTATTGCCGGTATGGAGCACGAAGCGCTGGACGACAACATGGACGCGGTGTTCCAGGCCATTGTTGACCATGTTCCCGCCCCGGACGTCGACCCGGAAGGCACCTTTCAGATGCAGATCTCCCAGCTGGACTACAACAGCTTCCTGGGGGTAATCGGCATCGGCCGCATCATGCGTGGGCAGGTAAAAACCAACACCCCGGTTGTGGCTGTTGGCGCCGATGGCAAGAAGCGTAACGGCCGTATCCTGAAGATCATGGGCCACTCCGGCCTTCAGCGTGTGGAAGTGGAAGAGGCCCAGGCTGGCGATATCGTTTGTGTCAGCGGCCTGGATCCGCTGTACATCTCGGACACCCTGTGTGACCCCAATGCCGTTGAGGCCCTGCCGCCGCTGACTGTGGACGAGCCCACCGTATCTATGACCTTCCAGGTCAATGACTCCCCGTTCGCCGGCAAGGAAGGCAAATACGTCACCAGTCGCAATATCAAGGAGCGTCTGGAAAAAGAACTGCTGCACAATGTCGCGCTGCGAGTTGAGGAAGGCGAGTCCGCCGACAAGTTCAAGGTTTCCGGCCGGGGCGAACTGCACCTGTCCGTTCTGATCGAGAACATGCGCCGGGAGAATTTCGAGCTGGCCGTGGGTCGCCCGGAAGTGGTGATCCGCGAGATTGACGGCAAGAAGCAGGAGCCCTACGAGAATGTCATCGTCGACATCGAGGAGCAGCACCAGGGCCCGGTGATGGAGCAGATGGGCCTGCGTAAGGGCGACCTGACCAACATGATCCCGGACGGCAAGGGCCGCATACGCCTGGAATACACCATTCCGGCCCGCGGTCTGATCGGTTTCCGTAACACCTTCCTGACCATGACTTCCGGTACGGGTATCCTGACCTCCACCTTCAGCCACTATGGTCCGCTGAAAGAGGGCGCCATGGGCAGCCGTCAGAACGGTGTGCTGATTTCCATGGCCAAGGGCACGGCGATGACCTACTCCCTGGAAACCCTCCAGAGTCGCGGCAAGCTGTTCCTGGAGCCAGGCCAGGAAATCTACGAAGGCCAGCTGTGCGGCA
The DNA here is from genome assembly GCF_026013985.1 of Marinobacter sp. AN1. NCBI lineage: Bacteria > Pseudomonadati > Pseudomonadota > Gammaproteobacteria > Pseudomonadales > Marinobacteraceae > Marinobacter > Marinobacter sp. AN1. The sequence continues at coordinate 1,019,546 of NZ_CP110342.1, forward strand.
TCCACAGCCGTGATAATGACATCGTGGTGAACCCCACCAAGGCCAAGAAGCTGGACAACATGCGTGCCTCTGGCAAGGACGAAGTCATTGCCCTGGTGCCGCCCATCAAGTTCACCCTTGAGCAGGCGCTGGAGTTCATCGACGACGACGAGCTGGTGGAAGTGACGCCGAAGTCCATTCGTTTGCGCAAGAAGTTCCTCACCGAGAACGAGCGTAAGCGGGCTGGCAAGAAGTAAGGCGCGGATCTGCCACGCCCTTCGACAGGCTCAGGGCGAACGGAGCTTATCTTCCGTTCTCCTTGAGCCTGTTCTCGGTCTGCCTTGAGCCTGTTCTCGGTCTGCCTTGAGCCTGTCCTCAGTCTGCCTTGAGCCTGTCCTCAGTCTGCCTTGAGCCTGTCCTCCGCCCGCCTTGAGCCTGTCCGCCGTCTGCCTTAAGCCTGTCTTCCACCCGCTTTGAGCCAATCCTCTCGTCCGCCCTGAGTCAGTCACCCTCTCAGCCCTTAACCAATCCCCCGATCGCCCTGAGTCAGTCACCCTCTCAGCCCTCAGCCAATCCCCCCGATCGCCCTGAGCCTGTCGAAGGGCCGTAGATTCCATGGAATAAAAGCCTTTGCAGACATCGCGAGGGACAACATCTACCCGACTGTATTTCCTACCCCTGTCTCCGCTAGACTCCTTGTGGTCACGACAAGGAGTTGCCAATGCTCACCCTCTACCCCGAAATCGAACCCTACACCCGCCACCGTCTCGCGGTGGATCCGCCCCATGAGCTGTATCTGGAAGAATCCGGCAACCCGGACGGCATTCCTGTCATTGTCGTTCACGGTGGCCCGGGCGGTGGTTGTGAGGACTGGTACCGGCGCTTCTTCGATGCTGAGCGGTTCCGGATTATCTTGTTGGACCAGCGGGGTGCCGGCCGCTCGACACCACTGGCGGAGCTGGAGGGCAATAACACCCAGGTGCTGGTGCAAGACCTGGAGAGGGTGCGGGAATTCCTGGGTATCGAGCAATGGATGTTGTTCGGCGGCAGCTGGGGCTCCACGCTTAGCCTGGTCTATGCAGAAGCCCACCCGGAGCGGGTGCTGGGCCTGGTGCTGCGGGGCATCTTCCTGTGCCGCCCTGAAGACATCCAATGGTTTTACCAGAGTGGCGCGGGCAGGGTGTTCCCGGATTACTGGCGGGACTACCTGGCGCCTATTCCCGATGCCGAACGGAACGATATGGTCAGTGCCTACTACCGGCGCCTGACCAGCGAGAACGAGCTGGAGCAGATCCAGGCGGCCAAGGCCTGGTCGGTGTGGGAGGGGCGCTGCGCCACGCTGCACCCCAATCCCCGGGTGGTGGAGCATTTCGCGCACCCGCATACCGCCATTGCCCTGGCTCGCATCGAGTGCCACTACTTCATGAATAATGCCTTCCTGGAGCCGGGGCAGCTGGTTGCCAATGCCCACAGGCTGGCGGATATACCCGGCGTGATTGTCCACGGTCGTTACGACATGGTCTGCCCGCTGGATAACGCCTTTGCCCTCAGTGAAGCCTGGCCACAGGCCGAACTCCGCATTATCCGGGATGCCGGGCACTCAGCCTCGGAGCCTCCGATCATTGATGCACTGATGCGCGCGGTGGAAACCGTTTCCCGTCAGGCAGAGCCGCGCCTCGCCTGACCGGGGCCATTGCTCACCCCATCGAAGTCCCTCAAAAATCGGGTGCCTGGGTGCTGACCAACTTGCGCCCGGGGTATTCCGCCGATAGAATCCGATCCGTATTCAAACCAGCCTCATTTCAGGGATGACATGAAAGGATTGATCCAGAGGGTAACCCGGGCCTCGGTATCGGTGGATGGCGAAACGATCGCCAGCATTGATCTGGGCCTCCTGCTGTTACTCGGGGTCGAGCGCAAGGACACCCCCCACGAGGTGGATGCTCTCCTCCACAAAATCACCCGCTACCGCGTTTTTCCTGATGACCAGGGGCGAATGAATCGCAGCCTGGAAGATTGCGGTGGTTCGCTCCTGGTGGTTCCTCAGTTCACTCTCGCCGCCGACACAGGGTCGGGTACGCGTCCGGGTTTTTCCGATGCCGCTGCGCCGGATCTGGCGCGAGCGCTGGTGGCGGAGTTTGTACTTAAGGCAGAGGGTGAGCTGGGTCAAGGCCGGGTGGTCCAGGGCGAATTCGGAGCGGATATGAAAGTGGCCCTGGTGAATGACGGGCCGGTGACTTTTTTGTTGAGTGTCTGAGCCAACTTGTGATTGCGAAGTGTTAACGTTACAGTCTCGTCACTTCTGGATTCGCTCACTTAATGTGCGGGAACAAGGCGGAACGGCAAAAGGTGCTCTAAACTGGTGCGGTTAGGGTGGAGGCAGAAGGGCTCCCACAATTCTTTAGTCCCTAATTCTCTGAATTGTAGACCCTTTCCAGGTAGTGGCCTTGATCTTGTTTAAGGACGTAAAGCCGAAACTTACATGCCTTACCTGAAATTACCATCATTGCCAATAAATGTTGGTTAAAAATTTGCAAAATTCTGGAAAGTGTATTACAACAATCTTTAACCAGATAATCCTTTAAGAAGGATTTGTAAGTGATTGACTGTGAAGGGCTCCGCGAGAAAAAGCCTGACGTCATCACCCCGCTTTCACAGCGTGAGCTGGCGATGGCGGGTGTACTGAGACTGACAGGCGGGTCAGGCCCGTCGCTAAAAACCTGAGTTAACTCAAAAGGAAGCTATAAGATGAAAAAAACAGCTATTGCATCAGCCATCGCCTTTGCCATGGTCGCTGCTCCGACAGTCGTGTCGGCCGCGACCAGCAAAGAGTACTCCGAGCTGAACGCTCGCCTGGACGCCATGCCGGAGATTTACGGTAACGTCCAGATGATGTACACCAACTCGGATCATGAGGATTTCGAGGGTTCAGGAAGTCAACTGACAGACTACACTTATTCTACTCTGGGGATTCGTGGCAGCCACGAAATCATGCCGGGAGTCGAAGCTTTCGGAAAGCTTGAGCTGGAAGGTTTCTTTCCAACTGAAGGCGAGACCAATGAAACTATCGAAACCGACGAAGCCTATCTTGGTGTTCGCGGGAATTTCGGTGAAGTGTGGGTTGGTTCCGACGATTCCCAGTATGAAACCCTGATTGGTGGTTATGGCAACTGGTACTATGAAGTTGGTAACGGGAATTTTTATGCCAACTGGACTACCGGCGAAGACGACCTGATTCAGTACGTGTCACCGAGCTTCGGCGGGCTGACCCTGCATGGTGTTATGCAGGTTGACGGCAAAAGCGAGCGGGACGAAAACGGCCAGAGCCGTGACAACAAGTATCCGTACCAGTTGGGCATGAAATATCAGCATGACCGGTTTGCCGTGGCGCTGGCTATGGACTCAAATGATGGCGCCGCAAACAACGAAAACACCTATGGTGTCCGAGTTGACTTTTTTGTAACGGATGCACTGTCGCTGAATGCGTTCTATTCCACCCAGGAAGGGGATGAGTCTGTGGCAGCCGCTGGTGAATCGTTCGGCGCTGACCCGGTTGAGTCTGCGGAGTCGTTTGGTAACGTGGCAGAAAACACCGGTCTGGGCGAGGAGTTGATCGGCGTTCAGGGGATTTACACCATGGGCGCCTCGCGTTTCACGCTGTCTTACGAAATGGAAGAAGACGATGTGGACGGTGCTGGTGACGGTAAAAGGGAGTCGTCTAACATCACCGCCCAGGCCCTGCATAACGTTTCCGACAACCTCTATGTGTATGTTGAAGGCCTTCATCGTAACGACGAAGAAGGTGACGTTTACGATTCCGCTTACAATGAGCTGAATATCGGTGGCGCTTACCTCTTTTAATATGTAGGGAGGCGTGTGTCACCCTCATAATGTAGTGCAGTAACCTGGTAGCTGGAACCTGATGCGCCTTGTGCTAAAGGTTCCAGCTGCTAAGGCGTTGCTTGGAAGGCAAATTTATTGCCGTATGTTTCGGGTAAATCCTTTGCTCGCCCTGTAACCAAACGGTCCCCATCAACTACCACTCCGCTTGCTGATTCCAGCGAAACCCCATAAGTCTGAATTCCGGGCCATCTGCAAGGGTTCTACCCCGTTTCCACGGACGGTTTTAAAACGGCTGATAACTTCTGATCCTGAACGGCAACCCTACGTCGCATCCTGGGATTATGGAACCGCTCAATGTAGTCGAATACATCAGCTCTCGCTTCGTTCTGAGTGCGGTAATGTCGATGGTGAATGCGCTCACGCTTGAGCATTCCGAAGAATCCCTCACAGGCCGCGTTATCGCCACAGTGGCCGACTGCACTCATGCTGCTCACCAGGCGGTTGCTGCCGAGATATCGTTGATAGTCTCCGCTGGTAAATTGACTGCCTCGATCTGAATGCAATATCACCGGGACTTTCCCCTGGCGCTGCCAAACGGCCATCTCAACCGCTCTTATCACCATATGCCGATCCTGTCGGTGATGCATCGACCAGCCAACGATCAGCTTGCTGAACAGGTCGAGAACCACGCAGAGAAAGAGCTTTCCTTCCTGCGTGGGTATCTCCGTAATATCCGTCACCCACTTGGTGTCTGGCTCCAGAGCGGACAAATTTCGCTCCAGATGATTCCGGATTCCCGGTGGCCGATGAGATCGACGCCCCAAGCGTCCGCGCTTCTTGCGTGGCCAACCCTGAATGCCGTGTTTGGCCATCAACCGAGCAACACGGTTCAGACTGGTTGACGTGCCTTCGGCAACCAGGTCCTCGTGCATTCGGGGTGAGCCAATCATGCCACCGCTATCGTCATGAATCTCTCTGATGCGTGACAGCAAGTGCTGATTCGCCTTTGCCCTGGCGGACTGCGGGCGAGATACCCAAGCGTAATAACCGCTGGCCGACACCTTCAGGCATCGGCACATAAGACGTATCGGGAAATGATTGCGACAACGTTGAATCGCCTGATACCTCAGGACGACTCCTTTGCGAAGAACACTGCCGCTTCGCGCAAAAAATCACGCTCCTTCTTCACGCGAGCCAATTCTCGCTTGAGACGGGCAACCTCCTCGTCTCTGGGAGAACCAGAGCCTTTGAAGGCCTTGTCTGTCTCCTCATCCGCTTCTCTGCGCCAACGAGACAGGAGATTGGGATTGATGCCGATCTCCAATGCTATTTGGCGACAACTCACACCGGGTTGACGGGTTAAAGCGATGGCTTCGCGTTTGAACTCTGGGCTATATTTTCTGCGTCTGGACATGAACACTCCTTTGGCACAGTGTGCCTCTTTTTAGGAATGTCCGCAGTAACAGGGTAGAACCCCTTTAGCGTGAGTACGAAAAAGCCGGGATCGGAAGATCCCGGCAACACCTGTGTTAACTCATGTCAGGCTTCGCTGTAGCGCCTGCAGTTGTATTCTGACTTCACGTTCCGGCGGTTACATAGAGAATTTGTGCTCGAAACCGACACCGAAGTAGGTGTCTTCCAGGGAAGACGTATTCTCATCCGCTTCCGCATTGGCGTAGTAGCCAAAGATCTTGCTCTTGTCACCCACCTTGTAGTCGGCCCCCAGAGCCATCAGCGTGAGGTCGTCGTCAGTCTGGTCCATGCTGGTCAGACCATACTGCGCCTTCAGCTTCAAACGGTTCAGGCTGAAGGCGCCACTGAGAATGTAGGAGCTGTCCTCGTAGCTCATGCCCGCCACGTCATCAGAGGTTTCGGATTTCTGGTAAATCGCCCCTAACTCGAAGTTCTGAATGCGGGCACCGCCGGAGACGCGCACCGCGTCTACCAAGTAGAGATCTTCGCCGATACCGGCAAAGTCAGCATCATAGATGTTGGTGGTGACTTCCGAATCGTATGCCACAGCGCCGAAGATAGTTCCATTATCGAATACCACGGAAGAGGAGAACGCGTCGGCGGCGTTGTCCCTGGTTTCACCGGCCTTATCGTCGCCTTCTCCTGGGATCATGGCCAGGTTCAGGGTGATGACGTCAGCGAGTTTCGGTGTGCTGTACTGGATAATGTTGCTGACCCGCTCTTCGCCACCAAGGATCGAACTGATATCGCCGCCCAGATTGTCGAACAGGTCCACGTCCAACTGTGCTTTCTTGAACGGCGTATCGAACTTGCCAGCAATCAGCGTACCCAGATTGGCGTGCGTGAAACCGCCGTAGATGTTCCGCTGATCGAAGGTTTCGCCACCGCCGGAGTCGCCGTTATCGACATCGATTTCGAACTCGGCCTGATAAATGGCCTGAACATTCTGGAAGTCCAGGTCAAGGGCGCCCTTGACGCCGATACGGGAAGCATTGCTGTTCAATTCCCACTGGTCGTCGGTGCCGTTATCGTAGTTCTCGTAAGAGACATTGACCTTGCCGTATAGAGTTATGGTGATTTCTGGTGTATGGAAGCAGGCTGAAGGGGTGGCGTATCCTGTTGGTTGATCACCGCCAAGATCACAACCAACAGAGGAATGATACGCCATGCCCAAGTCTAACCTGCATGCTCTTTCACAACCAGAGGTAGCCAGCAACGATCCGTTGCACGAGTTGATCCGGCAGGGTGCCCGGGACCTGATTGCACAGGCTGTCGAGACAGAGCTGGAGAGTCTGTTGAGGCAATATGAGGACATTAAGGCACCTGATGGTCGCAAGGCAGTGGTGCGTAATGGGCACCTTCCCAAGCGCACCGTCCAGACAGGCGTCGGTGACGTGGAAGTGCAGGTTCCCAAGGTCCGGGATCGCAGTGGCTCTGGCATTCGCTTCAACAGCCACCTGCTGCCACCGTACCTGAAGCGCGCCCGGAGCCTGGAGGAACTGATTCCCTGGCTCTACCTGCGAGGTGTTTCCTCTGGTGATTTCCAGGAGGCCCTGAGTGCGCTGGTTGGTGAACAAGCCAATGGCCTGTCGGCCAACACAGTGTCTCGGCTCAAGGCGAAGTGGCTTGATGAGCACAAGGACTGGCAGCGACGAGACCTGAGCCAGAAGCGTTACGTCTACTGGTGGGCGGACGGCGTGTACAGCAACGTCCGCCTGGATGACCGGCTCTGCCTGCTGGTGATCATCGGCGTGACCGAGCACGGCCACAAGGAGCTGGTTGCGGTCGAGGATGGCCACCGGGAGTCCGAAGCCAGCTGGCGAGAGCTGCTCACGGACATACGGGAAAGAGGCCTGGAGCCTTCGCCCAAGCTAGCTGTTGGCGACGGCGCACTGGGCTTCTGGAAGGCCCTGAGCAAGGTGTTTCCGGACACCCGGCACCAGCGGTGCTGGGTCCACAAGACGGCTAACGTGCTGGACAAACTGCCCAAGTCCGTGCAGCCAAAGGTGAAATCGGCACTGCACGAGATCTATCTGGCCGAGACGCGAGACAGCGCTCACAAGGCGTTCGATAGCACCTTGAGGCGGTTCCGGGACAAGTACCCAAAGGCCATGGAAAACCTGGAGAAGGATCGTGACGAGCTGCTGGCCTTCTACGATTTTCCGGCGATTCACTGGATTCACTTACGGACGACCAATCCGATTGAATCCACTTTCGCCACAGTGCGACTGAGAACCAAGCGAAGCCGCTCTTGCGGCAACCGCGACACCACGTTATCGATGGTGTTCAAACTGCTACAGTCCGCCCAAAAGCGCTGGAAGCGGATCAAGGGGTTCGACCAACTGAAGCTGGTCGTGGACAACGTGCAGTTTCAGGATGGAATACAGGTGGAAGATCAATCTGACAGGAACGCTGCCTGATGGTCATACACCAGATTTGACAATAACTCTGCCGTATACCGTCGGGCCCTTATCCGCCAGTGCGATGGACGGTGCGGCAACCAGTGTGCCGATAGCTGCTGCAAGCAATTGTTTTTTCATTCGCTTTCTCTCCAGATTCGATCGTTACCGATCAGTATTGAGTTCGTGGTGCCTACTATGCGGAGAGAATATGAATAAATGGTTAACTTAATATTTCATTTTTGTGAAAAGGCTCCCTTGTCGGAGCAGATCTCTGGAGGGGGGTTCTGCAGGGCGTAAGTGATAAGACGGAAATGCTTGGCCTTTACGTCTTTCGGACGCCAGTCAGGTAATGTTGCTTCGGGAAGTGGCCGGACCCTGGGGCCCGGCGAGAAAAGCAGGGTGTCCGTGAGGCTCCGTATCCATGGCTGGAAACTGTCGAGCACTCACGGACTGTCAGGCCTGTCAGACCTCGTGTGTGTGGTCCCTGATCCATCCCCGTGAGAAGGTCTGGTACAGCGCTGGCAGAACCACGAGCGTCAACAGCGTTGCCGAAACCAGTCCCCCCACCACGACGGATGCCAGCGGGCGCTGAACGTCAGAGCCAATCCCTGACGCCATCAGCATCGGTATCAGGCCCAGTGCAGAGGTGAAGGCTGTCATCATCACCGGCCGTAACCTTGTAAGGGCTCCCTCAAAGGCAGCTTCCGCTGGAGGTAACCCTCCCTCGACTCGCTGGTTGATCGCGCTGATCATGACCACGCCATTGAGTACAGCCAGGCCGAAAAGCGTGATGAAGCCGATAGAGCTCGGTACAGACAGGTACTGCCCCGTTATCCAGAGGCTCACCACCCCGCCGATCAGGGCAAGGGGTACGTTTAGCATGATCAGTAGCGCCTGCCCCACTGAGCCGAAGGCAAAGTAGAGGAACAGGAAAATCAGCGCCAGTGAAATGGGAACAACAATCATCAATGTCTGCTGAGCCCGACGCTGGTTCTCGAACTGACCGCCGAACACCACCGAGTAGCCCGCCGGCAGGTCCACCTCTTCCGCAATCCGGCGGTCAAGTTCGGCTACCACGCCGCCCATGTCACGACCCTCGATATTTGCCTGAACGACTACCCGGCGCTGAACGTCATCCCTGCGGATCTGCGGCGGACCTTCCTCAATCGCCACTTCAGCGACGTCTTCCAGCCTGACCCAGGCACCGTTGGGTGCCTGAAGGATCAGTGAGCGAATGCTCTCCGCACTGTTTCGGTACTGCTCAGCCAGGCGCACGTAGATGTCGTACCGTTCATTGCCCTTGATCACCTGGCCGGCACTCTGGCCACCGATCGCGTCAGACACCAGTTCCATGACCTGTGCGACTGAAATGCCATAGCGGGCGAGGCGATCCCGGTCCGGGCGGACGATCAGTTGAGCCTCCCCGGCGATCTGTTCCATCTGAACATCGCGGGTGCCTTCAACGGACTTGGCAAGGGTTTCGATGGCCTGGCCCTTCTCGGCAAGAATGTCCAGGTCGGGCCCGAACAGCTTGATGGCCAGCTGCGCCTTTACGCCAGAGAGCAGTTCGTCCACGCGGTTGGCAATGGGCTGGGAAAAGTTAAGGATAAGCCCCGGATGAACTGAGAGCTCCTCCTGTATCAGTGCCTGGAGCCCTTCCCGGTCCTCGGCCGACTCCCACTGTTCCGCGGGCTTTAACCCGATATACATCGCGATGTTGGATACGGGTTCGGGGTCACCGCCCAACTCGGCACGACCAATGCGGCTGGTCACATAGGTCACCTCCGGGAATTTCATGATTCGCTTTTCCAGCTTGGGCGCAATTTCCACCGCGGCATCGACGTTGACCGAGGGAGCAAGCGTCACCCGCACCATCATGGTGCCTTCCTCCATCTCCGGCATGAATTCGGTACCGAGCCTGGGAATGAGGAAGATGGCAAACGCCAGCATGACGATTGCTGTACCTGCGACAATGCTCCGAAACCGTATGGCGCGGTCCAGCAACCAGCGATAACCGGCTTCCAGCGGCTTCAATATCGGACTCGGACGATAATGGATGCCCCGGCGGAAGAAGTAGCTGGCCAGTGCCGGCACAACCACCAGCGCTGTACCCAGTGCGGCGAGCTCCGCGAGTACAATGCTGATTGCCATCGGCGTGAACATTTTCCCTTCCACTCCCTGGAGGGTAAACAGTGGCAGGAACACCACGACGATAATCATGACGGCGAAAAACACCGATCTGGCGACCTCCTTGGTGGCTTCCGCGATACGTAGCGATACACCTTGCGGATCGTCCTGCTCAGCCTGGTCGTGGTCGATTTCCGTTCCGCTGTCGTCAGGGGTGAGCTCTCGCCTCCGTTCGGAGTCGTGGAACCGGTCCGGGCGGGATATATGGCTGAAGATGTTTTCCATGACCACGATGGAGCCATCCACCATCATACCGATGGCAATGGCCAGCCCTCCGAGGGACATGAGGTTCGCCGACATGCCGAAATAGCTCATGACCATCAGTGCCAGACCTACCGAAATGGGAATCGATAGCAGCACCAGCAGAGAGGCCCGAAGATTCAGCAGGAACAGGGCCAGGATGATGACGATAAAGACGAATGCCTGCAGCAGTGCATCCACCACGGTGTCAACGGCACTGAACACCAGATCCGATTGGTTGTAGTAGGGCTCGATCCTGACACCTTCGGGCAGTGCCTTCTGGATGGTGGGAAGCAGTTCTTCAATATCGGTAATCGTTTCCGCGGTGTTGGCCCCGAAACGTTTGAGCACGATGCCGGCGACCACTTCGCCCATGGCCTGAACCTCGCCATCGGCGGTTCTCTTGGTCATGGTGACAGCGCCCTGACGTATCTCACCGCCGTAGGCCACCTCGGCAACGTCCCCGACGGTGATGGCTGTACCATCAACTTCCTTGACCGGTACGTTTGAGATATCCCGCAGGCCATCTTTACCGCTCCGGACCCAGCCAACGCCGCGAATGACCAACTGTTCGCTGCCGCGGTTGACATACCAGCCGCCGGCATTGCGGTTACCCGCATTGATGGCTTCGGTGACGTCATCAGCGGTCAGGTCGTAGGAAAGCAGCTTGGCCGGATTCAGCTTGACCTGGTACTGGCGGACTTCTCCACCGTATGAAAGCAGCCCCGTGACACCTTCGACCGGCATCATCAGCAGTTTCACCACCCAGTCATTGAGGCTCCTCAGTTCCATGGGGCCGTACTTTTCCGGATTCTCGCTGGTCAGCACATACTCATAGACCTGGCTGAGGCCACTGGTATTCGGGCCCATCTCGGGCTGTCCCACGCCTTCGGGAATCTGCTCCCGGGCAGCCTGAAGCTGTTCAAAGACAAGCTGTCGGGCGAAGTAGATGTCGGTGCCTTCCTCGAAGACAACGGTGATCACTGACAGCCCCGTACGTGAGATCGACCGGACCTCCTCGACGCTTGGCAGCGAGTAGATGGTCGCTTCGATGGGGAAGCTGATAAGCTGCTCCACCTCCTCGGCGGCCAGCCCCGGCGCCTCCGTGTTTATGACGACCTGGACATTGGATACGTCCGGGAATGCATCCAGGTTAAGTCGGGGGATGGTGAAAACAGCTACTATGACGGCCGCGAACAGGCCGATCACAACCAACAGGCGGCTTCTCACCGCCCAGTCGACAATGGCGTTAAGCATGAGGTCCCCTTTAGTGGTTGTGTACGGAGAAACCGCCCTTGGCAATTTCGGAATTAAGGTAGAACGAACCGTCAGTCACGACGGTGGTGCCAGGTTCAACGCCAGCGATCTGTACTTTTCCGGAGAGCTCTTTCAATCTCCGGATATCGACCTGCCGATACTTGCCCGGAGCTTCCTGTATGAATACCACCCATTCACCGGCGCTGTTACGATTCAGTGCCCGTTCAGGAACCAGCAGGCCGGGTTCACCCTGATCCGCTTCTATGGCCACTTCAACAAATTCACCAGGGTGCGGTGAGTGCTCCTCGTCAAGCTCAAGCTCAATGCGCACGCCCATTGTGCGAGTACTTTCGTCCAGTCGATGATGTTTCTGAACGACCGTGCCCTGGTGCCACTCGTCCCCTATGCGGACCCTCGCCGGTTCGCCGGGTTCGATGGCGCGCGCGGCCGAGGCCTGAACCGTCGCTTCTACCCAGACGCTGGATTCATCAGTGATCATGAAGAGCGGTGTTCCGGTCTCCACATACTGACCCACCACGAAATCATCCTCGATAATGGTGCCCGCCACTGACGCAAGCAGCCTGAACTGACCAAGTTGAAGCTCGTCTTCGCCGCGCAAAAACTGAGTAACCTGGGTTTCGGTCATGCCGTAGGCCTGGAGTCTGGACTGTGCCTGCTGGAACGCGACACGGGCCTCTATATAGCGCGCCTCTCCGACCACGGACTTGCCTAATTCGCGAACGCGGTACCATTCACGGGCAGCGATCTGGAGCGCGCCCTGGGCTTCGGCCATTTCAACACTGGTCAACAGTACAAGGGGAGCGCCTTTTTCGACCACGTCGCCCAGTTCCGCCATCCGTGAAACGACTTGCGCCGGAATCCTTGTACTCACGCGAGCGGACCGGTAGTCGTTCAGCTGGACTTCACCGGGGGCCGTGACGATTTCCGGCACTGGCTGAAGTTCAAGCTTTCTGGCCTCGATATTGGCCATGCGCTGCGATTCGCTGCTCAGCTCCACCACGCCCGGGGGGGCCTCATTGTGGCCTTCTTCGGCATGTCCTTCCTCTTTATGTTCTTCTTCATGTCCATCGGCGTCATGCCCTTCTTCTGAGGCCCTTTGCTCGTGCCCCTCACCTTCGTGTTCGCCCTCCTCTTCGTGGCCTGACCCCTCATGGCCGGGCTCCTCATGGGTTTCTTCGGACATTTGGGCGCTAGCCTGGCGCTGGCCCTCCTCGGCGGCATGATCGTGCTCGCCGTTTTCTTCGTGATTGGTTTGAGCCCCGACCGGAGCGCCTGCAAGCATTGCTACGAGTGTCAATGTAAAAAACTGAAACGGCATGTTCATGCAAATCTCCGTTAAACGTTAAAGCCCAAGTTCGCTCAATCCGGCCTGCCAGTCGCCACTGACAACAAGCCAGTTGGTCCAGCTGCTCCAGGTCTGTGCCTGCAGGCGTAAACCGGAGGCGCGGGTATCCAGGCGTTGTTGAATCTGCAACAGGTACTCGGTGGCATTGAGCTCACCCACCTGCCAGAGCCGCTCCAGAAGATCCAGACCTTCGTCCAGGCGTCCACTAACGGCCTGGTTCCAGTCTTGCAGGGCATTTCGGCTGCTCTGGTAGTTTTCCAGCGCTGTTTTCAGTTGGGCCTGCAGACGTTCGTATTCGGCGTGCATGCGAGCTTCCACCGCGAGGGCGTTACTGGCGGCGCTGTCCACTTCGTCGCTATAGTCATTGCGAACGTACAGGGGAATGCTGAAACTGAGGCCCACGATGTCGTTCTCGCCGTCTCTCGAGACGCTGGCGCCAATAACCGGGTCAGCGTTACGGTTGCTTTTGGCAACATCGATTTCGGCCTGAGCAGCGGCTAGCTTGCTGCGCAGGGCAGCAATGCGGGGGTGGCGCTTAGCGAGCTCGTCCAGCCGGGTGCTTTCTATCGGTGGTGGCAGATCTTCCGGTAATCCGGGCCAGCCCCGCGGCGTACCGCTCGAAAGTTCTCGAACGGACTGCAATGCCTCGTTGGCCTGAACTCTCTGCTCGGCCAGGGTGCTTTGGCCTTCCGCCAGTGCAAGGCGTGCCAGGTCGAGATCTGTCTGGCCAATATCGCCCGCCCGCTTGCGGTCCTCAGACAGATCGACAAAGCGTTGCAGTACATCGACCCGGCTCTGGGCAAGGTCGACAAGGTGCTGGGATGTGCGGTAGCTAATCAGCGCCTTCAGTGCCTTAGCCCGGATTTCTCATAGTGCTCCAACAACCTTCGCAGACCAAGCCTGGTAGTGCCAGATCCGAGTGGTCATGGTCGAAGTTGGCGATTATTTAGCCAGTTTCCGGCATTCAGGCACAACTCCCCCTTTCCCCCATTGGTATCGGGCCGGGGGAGCCCGATTATCTACTGGGGCACCAAGCGCTGAACCAGTGCTGAGAGATCGTTCTTGTGTGGATAGCTATCACTCATCAACACCCGTATTCGGCGGGTGTTGCGGATGATGACTGCGCCAACCTTGATCAGCTTCAAGCGCAAGGTGCCGGCACTCATACGTTCGAAGGGCGTGTTTTTCAGATGCACCCGCAAACGCTCGAACAGGGTGTAGGCGAAGCCGGATAAGATCAGCCGCCACTGGTTGGTCCACCAGTGTGTGCTGGAGGTGCGACCGGCAAACAGATCCAGTTGTTGATCCTTGATCCGGTTCTCCATATCACCCCGTGCGCAATACTGTTCGTAGTAGAGCTTGAATCCGTCATCGTAGCGGGAGCTGATAACGAACCGGGGGTTCGGGCCTTGAGGGCCATATTCCAGGCGCGCAACCACCCAGCGTGGCTTATGCCAGCTTCGGGCTTTGTAGCGGAAGCGGAAGGTGCTGGCGAGCTTATGGCCATGAGCCTCGTAGTAGGTCCGGACTTTGTCCATGGCTGGGGCGGCAAGCGCCTCCAGCCGCTGGTTGCGGGCCATGCCTACGATGTAATCCACCTGGTTGCGATCGCACCAGGCCAGCAGTCGGGGCTTGCTGAAGTGGGAGTCGCCCCGGAACACGATCCGGGTCTGTGGCCAATACTCGCGAATAAATCGCACCAGCAGCGCCAGAATGGCCCAGCTGTGCCGGGCATCACCTCGATTGCTGGTGCGCAGATAGCTCACCAGCAAGTGCCTACCGCAGAAGACGTAAAGCGGGAAGTAGCAGTGATGGTCGTAATACCGGTTAAAGAACTTACCCGGCTGGTCGCCGTGCACCGGAATATCGGTGCCGTCAAAATCCAGCACGATTTCCTTGGGCGGCTTCTCATGCTGCTCGATAAAGTGGTGCCAGAGCAACTCATGCGCTTTGACAATGGTTTGCCGATCCATCGCCTGCTCCATTCGACAAAGCGTGGACTTGCCGGCCAGAGTCGAGGCATTCCCCGTGGCGGTTTGTAGTGCCTGATCAAAGCGAAGCGCTTCATGATCATTCAGATCTTCGTAGCCGCTGGCCACGCCGTAGACGCGCTGCCGGATCATGGTGTTGAGCCCATGACGAATCATGCGGGCATCCCGCTGGTCGGTCAGCGTCTCGGCCAGTCGCTGGGTTAGCCGGTGTTGTTTATCGACTTCGCGCAGTAACAACACACCGGCATCCGAGGTGATATGGCCTCCGGAGAAATCGGCTTCAATCTGGCGGCGGGAGAGTGGCGAGAAGGTCAGTTTTTGAGGTACCATTTTGGATAGCGGCTTTTAGTGTGGGTTTTTGTGTAGGAACTTGAATTCTAACACTTTAAGCCGCTTCTTCCTTCCTCATGCTACCTTCTTCATGAGAAATCCGGGTTAGCCGCAATCTGCTGTTCTACCAGAGAAAGCTCCGCCTTCGCGCTCAGAACATCGCCTTGAGCGGCCAGAGCACGAACCTCGCGTTTGTCGCTCCAGTCAATGGTTTGGCTGATACCGACGCCCAGTTTGCTGACTTCGTTACCGAAAGCCGCCTGTTCGCCTCCGCTTTCGGCCTCGAAGTTTAGCTCGGGGTTGTAGAGAGGCTGGGAAGCCGCGTTTTGTCGGCTGATGGCGGCATCTACTTCTTCGCGCGCGGCACGGACATCGAAGTGTTCTGCCGTCACCGATTCGGCAAATTCGAGCAGGGTTGTTTCCGGGCTTGTAGTCTGGGAAGCGACCGCAGACCATGGGCTCGCCAATCCGCAGGCGAGGCCTATGGTTGCGAGCCATGTTCGATATGACATGGATGACTCCTGGGTATATTACCTGAGACGTGGTTTTGGAATTCTGTGCAGAGAGAGCGCGTCAGGCTCTGGGAGGCCGTTCGGGGGGCGCGATGAAGCGTGAGAAAAGGTAACTGGTGTAAATCACGGGGGATGGATTCGCACCGCGACACGTTGTCGTCAGCCTGGACGAGGGGAGTGCAAGACCATGAATCACTGAATGGCAGTTCTGGTCGTGTCCGGTTTTGGCTTTCGAGTAATCTGTATTGTCGGCGTTTTCGCTCAACTCAATACTTGAGTGCTCAACAGGAGACACATGTCCTGACGCCAGGTCAGTTGCCCAGCCCATGGCTGACACCAGCAAGAAGAAACATAAGAGAATTACTGGGAGTCTGTGTCGCACGGTCAAACGTATCCTGTTTGCGTTTCGGCGCTATGAGCGAAAAGCATGGTATTGCAACCTTTCGGCCTATGCAACCTCGACCCTGATTTTACGGTTTCCGGACAGCGGGGTTGAAAGTTGTCCCGGACCGCTGGTGTCCACTGCGGGTGGTGTTGGGACGGTCAGTCGTGGCCATAGATTCTCGCGTCCTTGTGGATATGGTCGGAATGTTCAAACTCCAGTGTTGAATGGTTTATGTCGAACTCCTGCTCAAGTACCCGCTTTATCCGGTATTTGGTGTTCTCGAGCTGGTCCCACAGGCTGTCTTCCACGACCACATGGGCCTCCAGCGAGGAATCATGTTCTCCCATCTGCCAGAAGTGTACATGGTGGAGGTCGATGACACCCTCAATGTCCAAGAGCGTCTGGATCACCGCATCGGTATCAATGTTCGTGGGACTGGCCAGCATAAGCGTTCTGATCGTGCCTCCGATTTCCGTCAGACCGAGATAGAGAATATAGCCGGCGATTCCTATGGTGATGGCAGGATCAACCCATCTCATGTCATAGAGCAGGATAAGGACCCCGGCAATAACCACGGCAACCGAGGCGAGAGCATCCGAGAGGTTGTGGAGGAACAGCGCCCGGATATTGATGCTGTCCTTCTGCATGGAATAAGTCAGCAAGGCGGTCAGTGTGTCCACCACCAGAGCGACACAGCCGAGCCAGACGACCCACCAGCCCTTGATATCCGGTGGGTCGATGATGCGCATGCCGCCTTCGTAGACCAGGTAGAGTCCGATAATGATCAATGACGTGTAGTTGATGAGGGCCGCGACGATCTCGATCCGACCGTATCCGAAGGTCATGCGTGCGTCAGCCGGACGGCGTGCGATTTTCCGGGCGGCATAGGCGATCACGAGCGATGCCATGTCGGAAAAATTATGCAGGGCGTCGGCAATCAAAGCCAGGCTGCCGGCAAAGATACCGCCAGCGATCTGTGCCAGAGTCAGGGTGGCGTTCGCCCAGATGGCCAGCGCAACCCGTTTGTCTCGGGAAGACGGATCAATGTGGGTGTGATCATGACTCATTACGTCAGGCTCCGAAAAAAATATCGTTAGACTATAGATGTTTGTTGGTCGATCTGCCAATGCATGGTTGGTAGGTCCGGCATGCCTTTAATGTTTGATTGACACCTCTCCTCCAAATTCAGGTCGTGGCTTGCCTTCTCTGGTAGTCTGGCGATCGGCGATAGACTTCGGTTTTCTCTTGAGTGGTGGAAAAGATGGCAGAAGAACTGGAAATCAAGCTGAGTCTTACCCCGGTTGCCCTGAACCAGGCCGCAGAGTGGCTGTCGGCCCAGACCGGTGTCAGTATAGGCGCTGAGAAGACGCTGATTAACCGTTACTACGATACCCCGGCCGGAGACCTCAACCACCAGAAAGTGGCCCTGCGCGTTCGTCAGGCAGGTGACAAGTATATCCAGACCCTGAAAACCAAGGGTGAGTTCGTGGATGGTGCTCATCGGCGTCAGGAGTGGGAATGGCCCCTGATGGGCAGGGAGCTCAACATCGGCCTGATTGCCGACACCCCGGTGGGCCAGGATGTGAACCTGGCGGCACTGCAGCCGGTGTTCGAGACCAATTTTGTGCGGCGCATACGGATGCTGGAGGGGAGCGGTACCACCATCGAATGCGCCCTCGATCAGGGCAGCATCCTGGCCGGCGGGCAGCGTCGGGATCTGTGCGAGCTGGAACTTGAGCTGAAACAGGGCGACCCGGGGCCGTTGCTGGACTGGGCGCGGGCACTGGCGGGCAGGGTGCCTGTGTTCCTGAACCTGATCAGCAAGGCGGAGCAGGGTTATGCGCTCGCGGGGCTGCATCAGCCGGTCCCGCTGGCGGAGCAGGATCCGTTGGTGAACCGCGTGTTGCACGGTCTGTCACGGGCGTGGTTGTCGGGGGCCGTGGATGAGGCGTTGACGGCGGACCTGCGGGGGCTTTCGGATCGGGACGCGCTGCCAGACACGCTCGCCGGTGAACTGGCCTGGTTGAAGGGCGCGCTGGACTCGGGCGAGAATGTGGCTGATCTGGCCGCCGGCACCACCAGGCTCGGGCAACTACAGCTCGCTCTGCTGGAGCTGCCCGAAGAGTAACAGGATGACGGGGCGGGCCGTCACAGACCCAGCACCACCGAGGCAACGGTGAAATAGATCAGCACCCCGCTGACGTCCGCAATGGTGGTGATCAGCGGCATGCTGGCCGTCGCCGGGTCGAACTGCAGTTTATCCAGCAGGAAGGGCAGCAGCATGCCGATGATGCTGCCCATCAGCACAACAATCAGCATCGAAATCGCCACCACGGTCGCGATATCCGGGCCCGCCTTGACCACGCCCACCA
Source organism: Marinobacter sp. AN1 (assembly GCF_026013985.1). Taxonomy (NCBI): domain Bacteria; kingdom Pseudomonadati; phylum Pseudomonadota; class Gammaproteobacteria; order Pseudomonadales; family Marinobacteraceae; genus Marinobacter; species Marinobacter sp. AN1. The sequence goes on from NZ_CP110342.1 coordinate 1,037,883, forward strand.
CGGTGACCGCCGCCGCCATGGTCAGGCCCAGACCTGTGGCCACCAGGATATCCTTGCCCAGCAGCATGCCCCAGTCCTTTGCGGTGACGTCACCGGTGGCCAGGCCCCGCACCATCAGGGTGGCGGACTGGGCGCCGGCGTTACCGCCACTGGCGATCAGCAGCGGCATGAAGAACAGCAGGGCGATGTGGCTGGAGATGGTCTGCTGGAAATGATCGATGCTGGCGCCGGTGAAGATGTTGGCGAACACCAGGATCACCAGCCACTGCACCCGTGAACGGTACAGCGAAAAGGGTGATGCCGTCTTCAGGCCCGTTTCCAGCCGGCCGACCGTGGCACCCTTGTGCATGTCCTCGGTGGCTTCGGCTTCGGCCACGTCCATGGCGTCATCGTAGGTCACGATGCCCACCAGGCGCTCGTCATCGTCGACAATCGGCAATGCCAGCAGGTCGTAGCGGGAGATCAGCCGGGCGACCTCCTCCTGCTCGGTGTGGGTATGGGCGGACACCAGGCCGGTGGCCATCAGGCCGTCCACCATGGCACCGGGGGCGCTGGTGATCAGGTTGCGCAGGGAGATAACGCCGATCAGCCGGTGGTCCTGGTCCACCACATAGGCCTGGTAGATGGTTTCCTTGTCCGGGGCGGTGTTCCTCAGCAGCGCCAGGGCGGACGCCACGGTCATGCCGGAGCTGACCACCGCGTAGTCGGACGTCATCAGGGCCCCGGCGGTGCCTTCCTCGAAACTGGCCAGCCGGCGCAGGTCTTCCCGCTCCCGGCTGGCCAGGGACTGGAACAGGGCATGCTGCTGGTTCTCGTCCAGCAAGTTGAAGAAGTCGGCCCGTTCGTCCGCCGACATGTCCGTGACGATGCCGGCCAGCTCCCGGTTGGGAATCAGGCGAGCAAAGACCCGTTGCATGTCCGGCCCAATGTAGCCGAATACCTTGGCCTGCAATTCCATGGGCAGGCTTTGCAAAAGTTTCAGGCCGTGGCGGCCGTCCTCATCATGGGTATGCTCGATGAACTCGGCCAGGTCCGCCGCATTGAAAGCTGCCGCTGCAGCGCGAATGGCCTCCGGGTCGCCGGAAACCAGGGCGGAATCGAGTGGTTGGAAAAAGTCCGAGTCCAGGAATGCCACGCTGCACTGCCTCTAAGGGAGCCCGTAGGCGTTATCGGGGAGCTGCCGGATTCGCGGGTGGCTCGTGCATCGCGTGCCATTTCTCCAGGAACTGCCGGTACCGCTCAAGGGCTTCTTCCACCACCGAGACGTCCGGGGTTTCGCTGGATTTGACCAGCACGATCAGGCCCTTGCCTTCCACCTCCTCGTTGGGTTCGGGGTGGCAGACGACGTTGTCGTTGTCGTCGATATAGGCCAGGGCCGTGCCGATACCGTGGCGAATCAGGGCGCTGACTATATCAGACCAGATCAGGTCGTCCAGTGTCAGGTTGTACCGGTGTGGATGATCCTGCTCATAATTGAACATATCCTCCAGTACCTTCTCGGTACCCGGTGACACTACCGCGCGAACCATGATTTCCGGGTAGGTGCGTACCGGCCGGATGGTTGACCGTATACCGATGGAGCGGAAGCGTTGCCGGTTGTCATCCCGTACACATTCTACGGTGGTTTTACCCGCCAGGTTGAGTTCGCTCAGGCGGTGGGCGATGTCGAAGGTGTAGCTGTCAGATCCGGGGTCGGTCTCATCAAGGGCCAGTACCAGGATGTGGCGGGCCAGGCCGGCGTGGACAGCCTTGAGGTCGCTTTCGCTGGCGCCGGTGCCGTGGTAGTGAACGAGGCCTATATCCCGAAGTTCCGGCGGCAGCCCGGAGGGGTATTCCTGGGTTAGCAGCATGATGGGAATGCTCTCGTAACCGGGTACGGAGCGCAGTTGGGTGGCGATGCGCATGAAATACTGCTCGCCGCCGCGTCTGGGGGTGTTGATAATCAGCACGTGGTTTTTCATGTCGTATCTCCAGCGGCCGGTCAGGATTCGTTCCCGGCGGTAGAAGCGGTATTCGATATAGTCACTGATGATCAGTGTCAGCAGGGTGATGGCGGTAAGGTACATCAGCAGTATGGTGCTGACCCGTCCGATGAACGTTTGCGGTGCCAGGTCACCGAAGCCGACCGTGGTCAGCGTTGTCATTGCCAGCCAGAAGGATTCGGGCAGACTGAATGGCTCGGCAGCCCAGAGGATGAGCGTGTGCACCAGGATCAGGGCAAGCAGCAACATGAACAGCCGCTTCAGCCGGTTCCGGATGATGCCCGACATCGGAAGGTGGGTCAGCTCGTGTTCCGGGTTCAGGGGACGGCGGTTGGGCAGCATCTGGGCGGATTCCCGGCGGTTCCAGTCAGGTGGTTGTTGGAGTGCTCTACCCGTACGGTCAGCCACAGGGGTTGTGCACAGGCTCCTTACGTATAGAGTAGACGGAATATAACAGAGATACAGAGGGTTGCGTTATGTCTGAGCCGTGGAGCAGTCTGCCGGAGCCGTTAGCGGCGGAAGTGGCCGAGGTCTGGAGGCATGTATTTCCGGAAGGTTTCCCGGCCTGGCTCGGTAACGCTGGCCTGGACGAGGCGGATGTTGCCGGGGCGCTGGCCCGCAGTCCGTTTCTTCATGAGACCCTTGAGCGCCATGGTGACCTGGTTGAACAGGCGCTGACAGCCCGGCCATTAACGCAACCCACAACCGGTGACAGCCTGCGTGACCGCTGGCAAGAGTACCTGGCCGAAGTCACCGATGAAGCCAGCCTGCATCGGGCCCTGCGCCGCTTTCGTCGGGAAAGCCAGTTCCGCATGATCTGGCGTGATGTCATGGGGCTGGCGGACTATCACGAGACCGTCGCCGCTGCCAGTGACTTCGCTGACACCTGTATCCAGGCTGCACTGGACTGGTTGTATCCGCAGGCTTGCGAGCAATATGGCACACCCTACGGGGCCGACCCTGTCACTGGTGAGGAGGTGCCCCAGCAAATGGTCGTGCTGGGCATGGGCAAACTGGGCGGTCATGAGCTCAATATTTCTTCGGACATCGATCTGATCTTTGCGTTCCCCGGCAAGGGGGAGACCCGGGGCGGTCGCCGCTCCCTGGATAACCAGCAGTTCTTTATCCGCCTGGGGCAGAAGCTGATCCAGGCGCTGGACCAGATCACGGCAGACGGGTTTGTATTCCGGGTGGATATGCGCCTGCGACCCTATGGCCAGAGCGGGGCTCTCGCCCTGAGCTTTGCGGCCCTGGAAACCTACTACCAGGACCAGGGGCGGGAGTGGGAGCGCTACGCAATGGTCAAGGCGCGGGTGGTTGCCGGTGACCAGCAGGCGGGCAAGGTGCTGATGGAGAGCCTGCGCCCCTTCGTCTATCGCAAATACATTGACTTCAGTGCCTTCGAATCCCTCCGCTCCATGAAAGCCATGATCAACAGGGAAGTCAGGCGCAAGGGGCTGGAAAACAACATCAAGCTGGGCAGCGGTGGCATCCGGGAAATCGAGTTTGTGGTCCAGGCCTTTCAGCTGATTCGTGGTGGCCGGGACCGGGAGTTGCAGCAACGTGAATTGCTGGCCATTCTCGGGGAACTTGAGGCACTGGAGTTGTTGCCTTCAACGGTGGTCAGGGAACTGCGGGATGCCTATATTTTCCTGCGCAACCTGGAGCATGCCCTGCAGGGTATGGAAGACAAGCAGACCCAGCTGTTGCCGGAAGGCGAGCTGAGCCAGGCCCGGGTAGCGCTGATCCTGGGCTTCGAAAGCTGGCAGGCCTGCCTGGATACCCTGAATGCACACCGGGACAGGGTGGCCCGGCATTTTGCCGATATTATTGCCCTGGAGGATGAAGGCGACAGCGCCACGGACCTGGATGAAGGCTGGCAGGAGTTGTGGCTGTCAGAGATGGAGGAGGAAGATGCCCTTAGCTGGCTTGGCGAGCAGGGTTTCGAGGATCCACCGGCCAGCCTCGAATCAGTCAAAGAGCTGCGGGAGAGCCGCACGGTCCAGGTCATGCAGAGCCAGGGCCGGCAGCGGCTTAACCAGTTCATGCCGGTATTGCTCGAGGCACTGAGCCACGTCGAGCAGCCTTCAGTGACCCTTGAGCGGGTTCTGCAACTGGTCGAAGCCATCCTGCGTCGGACCGCCTACATGGTGTTGTTACTGGAGAACCCCGGTGCCCGCAAGCAGCTGGTGTGGCTGTGCAGTGAGAGCCCGTGGATCGCCCGTCAACTGGCGGAGACACCGTTACTGCTGGACGAGCTGCTGAACGCAGAAAGCCTCTACCATCCCCCGGCCAAGGCGGAGCTGGAAGACGACCTGCGCCAGCAGATGCTGCGGATTCCCTTTGAGGACCTGGAAGAGCAGATGGAGTCCCTGCGGCACTTCAAGAAGGCGCATATCCTTCGGGTAGCGGCGTCCGAGCTGCACGGAACCCTGCCGTTGATGAAAGTGAGCGATTACCTGACCTGGATTGCCGAGGTGGTGCTGGACCATGTGGTCGATGTAGCCTTCGCCAACCTGGTCAGCCGTCATGGTTATCCTCGACGTGCGGATGGTTCGGCCTGTGACACGGATTTCGCTATCATCGGTTATGGCAAGCTGGGCGGACTGGAGCTGGGCTATACCTCGGACCTGGACCTGGTGTTCATTCACGATGCAGACCCCGAGGAATCCACCGATGGTGATAAATCCATCGACAATGCGGTTTTCTATACGCGTCTCGGCCAGCGCATTGTCCACATTCTCAGTACCCAGACCCCGTCCGGCCAGCTCTATGAGGTGGACATGCGCCTGCGGCCTTCCGGTAATTCCGGGCTGCTGGTCAGCACCGTAACGGCATTCGACAAATACCAGCGCAACGACGCCTGGACCTGGGAGCACCAGGCCCTGGCCCGGGCCCGGGGAGTTGCCGGTTGTGAGCAGACCCTTGAGAAATTCGAGACCTTGCGCCACGAGATTCTCTGCCAGCAGCGTGACCCGTCAAAACTGCGCCAGGAAGTCGTGGACATGCGGGAGAAGATGCGTGCCAGTCTGGGCACCCCGGAATCCCGGCAGGCGGAGGTTTTCCACATCAAACATGACACCGGGGGGCTGATTGATATCGAATTCATGGTGCAGTACCTGATGCTGAGCCAGTCCCATGACCACCCGGAGCTGACTCAGTGGTCTGACAATATCCGGCAGATGGAAGAGCTGGGCCGGGTAGGCGTATTGCCAGTGGAGGACACCGAGAAGCTGCGGGAAACCTTTATTACCCTGCGCTCCACCATCCATCGCCGGGCCTTGCAGAACCTGAATAGCCAGGTGTCCGGGGACGCCTTTCCAGGGGAGCGGGAATATGTCCGGGCGATGTGGCAAAAAGTAATGAGTAGTTAGCTTGCTATACTTCTTTTCGGCGATTTTTCCTGATAGACTGCCGTTTTTCCGAAGAACGTTTTCCAGGAGTAAGAACAATGTCAATGGCTGATCGCGATGGCCTGATCTGGCTGGACGGTGAGATGGTTCCCTGGCGGGAAGCCAAGACCCACGTCCTGACCCATACGCTGCATTATGGCCTGGGCTGTTTCGAGGGCGTGCGGGCCTACAATACGGACCAGGGCCCGGCCATCTTCCGGCTGAAAGAGCACACCGATCGGCTGTTTCGCTCGGCTCATATCCTGAACATGAAGATGCCGTTTACCAAGGATGAGCTGAATGAAGCCCAGCGTGCGGCTGTTCGTGAGAACAACCTGGACGAAGCCTACCTGCGCCCCATGGTCTTCCTGGGCTCCGAGGGTATGGGCCTGCGCGCCGACAACCTGCAGGTGCACGTGATGGTCGCTGCCTGGAGCTGGCCGTCCTACATGTCGCCGGAGGCCAAGGAGCTGGGTATCAAGGTGCGGACGTCCTCCTATACTCGCCACCATGTGAACATCACCATGTGCAAGGCGAAGGCCAACGGCAACTACATTAACTCCATGCTGGCCCTTAACGAAGCTATCTCGGGTGGAGCGGAAGAAGCCCTGCTGCTCGACAACGAAGGCTACGTGGCCGAAGGCTCTGGCGAGAATATCTTTATCTATCGCGACGGTGTGTTGCACACCCCGGAACTGACGTCCTGCCTGGAAGGCATTACCCGACAGACCATCCTGGACTTCTGCAAGGAAGAGGGAATCCCGGTGAAAGAGCGCCGCATCACCCGTGACGAAGTCTACATCGCTGATGAAGCCTTCTTCACCGGCACCGCAGCCGAAGTGCTGCCGATTCGCGAGCTGGACGGCCGCATCATTGGCGAAGGCAAGCGCGGCCCGCTGACCGAGAAGCTGCAGGGCCTGTATTTCGATGCGGTGAAGGGCAAGCTGCCCCAGCATCAGGAGTGGCTGACGCTGGTTAAAGGCTGATTCACAAGCATTTCACCTGACCGCCGTTGGCTGTTTCAGCCCGGCGGTTTTGTTATTTTTGAGATCCGTATTTGCAAAGGACCAAGACCATGGCAGACGTTATCAGGGTTCCCGTTTCTTTCGGTGAGGTGCTGGACAAGATCACCATCCTTGAGATCAAGTCCGAGCGCATCAAGGACGAAACCAAGGTGAAAAACGTACGGCTTGAGCTGGAAGAGCTCAGCAAGACCTGGGATGAGGCTGTTGGTGACAAGGCTGCTGATATTGCTGAGCTACGCAAGCAATTGAAGGCCGTTAACGAAGAGCTGTGGGTCATCGAGGACGATATCCGTGACCAGGAAGCGGCCCAGGACTTCGGCCCGAAGTTTATTGAGCTGGCACGGGCGGTCTATGTGACCAATGACAAGCGGGCGGCGATCAAGAAAGACGTGAACCTGGCGCTGGGGTCGCGGTTTGTCGAGGAGAAGTCTTACCAGGACTATACCGCCCGGAAGTGATTTCTCTTTAGCCTGATGGTTTGCGGGCTGGTCTGCGTGGAGACTGTTTTTAACCCGGAAAAGAACTCGCTGCGCTCAGACACCTTTTCCGGGTTAAAAACAGTCTCCGCACAGCCCGAACGAACTCCAGAGGAATTTACCATCAACGGTCCTGTTGCCTTGGCGGCAGGGCTGGCAGAGTAGGTGTTTGGGAACCTGTGGTCAGGCCTCTCCCTGGCCCCTCACCCAGCGGTCCAGCATCGCCGTCGCATCCTCTACCGTCACCAACTCCATCGCGCCCTCGTACTCTGCCTTGGCTCCCCAGCGGGCCTCCTCCACGGTTTTGCCTGTGAACTTCTTCAGGGCTTCCGGATACCGGTTTACGCACCATTTCAGGGAATTGTAGGGTCCGGACCGGTTCGGGTTGCTGGCGGCGAACAGGCCCAGTACGTCGGTGCCCATGGCGCTGGCGATGTGGGCCGGGCCGGTATCCGGGGCGACCACCAGGTCGGCCTGCTGAAGCAGGGCGGTTAGCTGCTTGAGCGTATCCTGGCCGCAGATGTTGTGGGCAGCTTCTTCCATGCTGGCTTCTATCGCCTGGCAGTATTCGGCCTCGAACGGTGCAGGGCTGCCCACCAGTATGACCTTCATCCCATGCTGTCGGATGGCGTGGTCTGCAAGGCGGGCGTATCGTTCGGCGGGCCAGTTGCGAAGGGTGTGGCTGGCGCAGGGGCTGATCACGAGGTTGCGGCGGTCGCTCGCAAGGTGGGCGCGGGCGAACTCGTAGTCCGATTCACTGAGTGGGATTTGCCAGCGGGGAGGTGCGGCCTCAAGGCCCAGGGGTTCCAGGAAACTGGCCAGGCAGTCCCGGACATGCTGGTGGCGTGCCGGCGCAATCCGGCGGTTCACGAACACACCGTGCAGGTCTTTGCTCCGATCCCGGTCGTAGCCGATCTTGACCCTTGCCGGAATCAGGGCAGCGGCCAGGTTGGCCCGGAACGCCACCTGCATGTGCAGCAGCGCGTCGAACTTCCGATCCTTGAGTTTCCTGCGCAGTCCAGGTACCCCTTGCGTCCCGCCTTCTTGTCGAAAACGATAAACTCCACGCCGGGCAGGTCACCGATCAGCCTTGCCTCGAGCTTGCCGATGATCCAGGTGATTTTTACCCCGGGCAGCTGTTCCTGGAGACTGAGCACGACAGGAATCACATGGGTAACATCGCCAATGGCAGAAAGACGGAGGATGCAGATGGAGTTGATCAAGGGCCCACTCGTGACTGTTCGGTTTTTAACAGGTGGAGCCGTTGGCATGGCTCCTGCTAAACTGCGCCCCATTCTAGCCTACTGCCGCTGGTGTCGTCTGTGCCGAATCGGCAGGGCCTGTCTTGAAGGTTGTCTGATGCTGATTACAAATCCTGCCTGTCCAGGGGTTTCCGGGAACTGGCTTGATCCCGACTGGTGGGGAAGCCAGGCCAGGCCGGTATCCGCGGGCGGCCGCGGCAGCGCCTGGTTCGTGGATACCGATCAGGGCGAAATGGTATTGCGCCAGTATCGCCGGGGAGGTCTGATAGCGCGGTTGTCGGAGCGTCGGTATGTGTTTACCGGCTGGCAGCGGACCCGTTCGTATCGGGAATACCAACTGCTCAGGCGACTGTATGACCAGGGCCTGCCCGTTCCCGACCCCATAGCCGCCAGAGCTAAACGGTATGGCCTCTTTTACGAGGCGGCCATCCTGATCCGCCGCATTCCTGGCGCGGTCCCCCTCCCGGAGGTGGATAACCTGCAGGATGAAGGGCTTTGGCGTGAGGTGGGGCGGACGATTCGCCGTTTTCACGACGCAGGGCTGGACCATGTGGACCTGAACTGTGACAACGTTCTGGTGGCTGGTGGTGAGGTTTATCTTATTGATTTTGATCGGTGCCGGTTGCGGCTCGCGGATTCTGGAGGAAGTTGGCGCAATCGGAATCTCGATCGTTTACATAGATCTGTTGCCAAACGTATCACCCAGGTAACATCGCCGCGACGCACCGCGCTGTGGCAATCCCTCGCTAACGAGTACCATGGGTAAGGTGAGTCAGGCCGTGATCGCCGTAGCTAATTCCATTCCTGGTGTCTGTCTCGGTGGTCGTTGGTGGTCTCGAAGGTGATTTTGTTGTTTATCAGGAACAATCTGTGCGCAGATGTACCCGGAATTAGAGGTGTGGCCGGTGTTTGAAAGTAGACTACGGGTATTCGTGTCCTGGGTGACGATTGCAGCGATGGGATCGTACCTTGTTTTCTATGTGTTAACGGCGTGGGCGTACGATATGGGGCCTGCCATTCTCTTACTGATGGCGTTGGTTGCCCTGATATTTGGCTGGTCGAGCCTCCGCACTAGGGTAGATAGGGAAAGCTGGCTGCTGATCGCTACGCTCTTTGGCTATTTCCTTCTTCAGGCCTTGTTACTAATGATGCATGGAGAAGGGCTTTCTGAGTTCGATCTGTCCACCCGCTATCTGGGCGCGTCGCTTGTACTGATGTTCCTTCTCATGGTGCCGGTTCGGGCAAACACCTTTTTTTTCGCGGTGGGCCTGGGTGGCGCCCTGACGGGTGGCTTCGCCTTGTACCGGTGGGGGCTCGGAGGTGCTGCGCGCCTGCAGAGCTTTGATAACCCCATTCATTATGGAAACGGAGCGCTAGCTCTAAGCTGTCTCTCCCTGGCCGGCCTGGCCTGGGCATCTCGTCAAAGATACAGATTCCTCTGGAATGTCCTGTTCCTTTGCGGTCTGGCTGGAGGTTTGGTTGCCTCTTTTCTATCAGGGACCCGTAGTGGTTGGGTTGCGATTCCCCTGATTGTTCCGGTCATTTTGTTTGCTTATCGCGATCGGATTCTGGACAAGAAGTGGTTGATTCCAATAATTCTTGCAGCCTTGGGGCTGCTGGTCGCCGTAATGGTGTCAGTTGACGTGGTACGGGAGCGTACAATCATTGCCGGTCAGCAAGTCGAAGGCTATTTCGAGGAAGGCGTAAATCATACCTCGGTAGGCTTACGGCTGGATATGTACAAGGCTGGACTCGCGGCATTCAGCGAGAACCCGCTCATCGGCATCGGGCCCAGTGGCATCGAGACTAAGGTGGACGCGATGGCCGGGTCAGGCGAGGTCCACCAAAATGTTGCCCGTTATCGCCACCTTCATAATCAGTATATCGACAATATGGCCCGTTACGGCTTGGTTGGGCTGGTATCATACCTGGCATTGTTGCTGGTCCCGTTTTTCCTCTTTCTGAAGAAAGCCCGGCACGGATCACCCGCAGTTCGGGCAGTGGGACTTGCTGGTGCGCTGTTCCTGATGCTGCATGGGGCTGTCAACCTGACACAAAGCATGCTGGAACGAAACATCGGGGTAATGATGTTTCTCTTCGTGGTGGTATTTGTCTGGGGTACGCTCAAGGCTGAGGAGCGTGCAGATGAGGGGGCTCCTGATGCACATTCTGTTTAAACATCGTGTGCACGGTGGTTTTATAACTCTGGCGCCCAGGAATGGGAGAAGCGAGCTTTGACGATAACCTGTTTTTTGCCCTGCCGGAAAGGTAGCGAGCGGGTGCCCAGGAAAAATATCCGGCCTATCGCAGGCCGGCAATTCGGGCTGCTCGAGATCAAGCTTCGTCAACTGCTGGCCTGTCGTCAGATAGACCAGGTCCTCCTGTCAACCAATGATCCGGATATCATCCGCTACGCAAAAACGGTGAATGATGAAAGGCTTGTGATCCGGGAACGGGATGATGCACTAGCCGCGAGCAGCACGAGTACGGACCAGTTGATTGAATACGCAGGTGGGCAGATTCCTGACGGCGATATTCTATGGACTCATGTGACTTCTCCGTTCCTTAATGCAGAAGCTTACGATCAAATGATTGAAGAGTACCTGCGGCGACGGGAAGAAGGTTATGACTCGCTGATGTCGGTTACGGAGATTCGGGGGTTTCTGTGGGATAAGAACGGACCTGTCAACTATGACAGGGGTATCGAAAAGTGGCCTCGCACCCAGACACTGGAGCCGCTTTACGAGGTGAACAGTGCAGTTTTTCTCGCCCCTTCAGAGGTGTATCGGTCGTCCGGAGACAGGATCGGCGAACGCCCCTTCAAGTACGTGCTGGATAAAATCCAGGGTTTTGACATCGACTGGGAAGATGACTTCCTGATCGCCGAGGCGATGCTTGCTGCCGGTGTCGGACAGACCTAGGAGAAGCGCATGAGTTCTGCGAAGTATACCCTGCTGGACTGTACACTGAGGGATGGTGGCTATTACAACGACTGGGATTTCGACCCCGCACTGATCGAGCGCTATCTCGCGGCGATGTCTGCCGTTGGTGTCGATGTCGTTGAAATGGGGCTTCGGTCTCTGCGCAGAGACGGCTTCAGAGGCGCCTGTGCTTACACCACCGATGAGTTCCTGGCCAGCTTACCGTTGCCCGCTACCCTGAGTATTGGGGTAATGGTAAATGCCTCCGAGCTGATTGGCGCTGGTCCGGTATCAGGCCCTCTGGCTTCACTGTTTCCGGCCAGATCGGATGATTCCCCGGTTGACCTGGTTCGTATTGCCTGCCATGTCCACGAATTTGAAGAAGCCCTTGCAGCAAGTCTCTGGCTCCGGGATCGGGGTTATCGGGTCGGGTTCAACCTGATGCAGGTGGCCGACCGTGAGCAATCTGAGGTCGAGGCCCTGGCCCGGGCTTGTGCAGGGTATCCGGTTGATGTTCTCTACTTTGCTGACAGTCTGGGCAGTATGGGGCCGCAGCAAACCTGCGAAATTGTGTCCTGGCTCAGACGTCACTGGAAGGGCGAGATCGGAATTCACACCCACGATAACCTGCGTATGGCGTTGCAGAACACGCTGTCGGCGATGGATGCCGGGGTCACCTGGGTCGACTCCACCGTGACCGGTATGGGCCGCGGCCCCGGAAACGCCCGCACCGAGGAGTTGGCAATTGAAGTCGCTAGCGCCAGGGGGACGACGATATCAATCGTCCCCCTCATGCAGGTAATAAAGACAGACTTTCGTCCAATGCAGGAGCGTTACGGTTGGGGAACCAATCCTTACTATTATCTGGCGGGCCGTTACGGCATTCACCCGACCTATATCCAGGAAATGCTGAGTGACTCCCGATATAGTGAGGAGGATGTGCTGGCTGTTATCGAGCACCTCAGGATTAATGGCGGCAAGAAGTTCAGTTTTGATGCCCTGGATACGGCAAGGCACTTCTACAGGGAATCAGAGGGCGGCAGTTGGTACCCGAGTGAGGTTTTGCGAGGCCGGGAAATTTTGCTGCTTGGCACGGGACCTGGAGTGCGTCGCCACCGTGGAGCCATTGAACGCTTTATTCGCAGAACTAACCCCGTCGTTATTGCGCTAAACACTCAGGCAGAAGTGGATTCCGCCCTGATCGATTATCGCGTGGCGTGTCACCCGGTCAGGTTGCTCGCCGATCATCAGGCGCACACTCGTTTGCCACAGCCCCTTATCACCCCCTGGTCAGCTCTGAGCGATGATCTCAGGACATCACTTGCCAACAAGAGGTCCTGGATTTTGGTTTGCAGGTAGAGGCGGGAACCTTTGTTTTCGGTGAACGATCTTGCACCTTGCCGACCTCACTGGTAGTTGCCTATGCCTTGGCTATTGCTGCCAGTGGAGAGTCCGCCAGAGTGCTTCTTGCCGGTTTTGACGGGTACAGTGCTGATGACCCGCGCACCCGTGAAATGAAAGACTTGCTGACGCAATATCAGTCAACAACCGGTGCACGGGAGTTGCTGGCGGTGACACCAACCCGACATGAGCTGCCTACGCAGTCCATATACGCAATGTGACTCAGCATGCTTGGTTATCTGACTGATCGTCGAAAACGTAGCGACCGTTGGTGGCGTTACCATGTTTTGAAGGATGGCTATGTTCAGGACAGCGCAGTGTGCCGGCCAGAACACGCCGCGTTGGCGCGCCTGAACAAAGCTTTTCGTCGACTTGGATACCCCATGTCTGAATCGCTGCAGGCCTTCTGGCGGGAACTACTGGAAGTCAGCGCTGCACGTCGCCCAGAACTTGCTGCGGGTGATATTGAAAGCGTCGAGGCCCGTGCCGCCTCGTTGGACACATCCCTGCTGCCAGCTTCTGGCTGGCTTGATTTGTTCAGACTCTGCATAGGACTGGGCTTTTTTCAGCCGGCAGCCACTCTCCGCGACAAGGCGGTGCTACGGATGATACAGGATGCCTCGGCTCCTGAGGCAAGGCTGTCTGAACTGACAATGGCCTGTTACGCCAGTCTCGAGCAGGGAAAGTACGACAGGGCAGCTGAGTGGTTAGAGAGGATGGAATCGTCAGGCTGCGCGCCCCAGCGCTGTTCGCAGGTGCGCTGGTTTTCAGGATTGATGTCGGGCGGCCATGAAGGTGACGCCGACGGTCTTCTCTGGGGGGATTCTCCTGCTGACCCTGAGTTCGGTCACCTCATCCAGGGCAGCAGTATTGCGGTGGTGGGCCCCGTGGCTTCGGAGGTAGAGTCCGGCCCTGACATTGACGGTTACGATGTGGTGGTCAAGTTCGGTTACCGGGGCGGTAACCGGGGACGTGATCCGCGCTTTCAGGGCAAGCGGGTTGACGTCAGTTATTACAATAACGCTCAGTCGAAGACACTTGCTGAGTCTGACTTTGCGCCGGTGTTTTCGGAGCTGCGCTGGGGCGTTTGCCATAACGGGAAAGGTTGCTCCCGTTTCCGCCCCGCCCCGGCCAACCTGAGACAACTGACATCCCTGCAATGGTTTTTGCCTGATACCCACCTGAACGCAGGGCCAAATGCCCTGCTGGACTTATTGCGATTCAGGCCTTCAACGATCTGTGTGTTCAATACAGACCTTATGTTGTCCTCGGGAAGGTTTGCCGGATACCGGGAAGCGGGTAATGAGGAAACCGACTATACCCGCTCTTTCATCAAGACCCACGACCCGGTTCTGCAGTACAGGATTATGCATCGGCTATGGTCGAACGGCTTTATACAGGGCGACGCGCGCTTTGAATATGTTATGAAGCTTGACCTGGCAGGCTACCTGAAGGAGCTGCAAAAGGCGTACGGCGCAGTAAACCGGGCCCTTTTCTGATGACTTCCCGGCTTTATTATCTCGGCCCCTGGCGGCTGCTCTCGACAGAGGGTGAGGATACGGCTTTGGCTTTGGGTGAGGCTATCCGTGATGGAGCTGTTGAGCGGGAACAGGTCTTCCGGGATAACTGGCGAACCCTGAGTGCCCGGGTTCGGGTCGGCGGACATACACTTTTGCTCAAAGTCCCAAGAGCTCGAAACCGGCGCCGGTGGGAGCGCCTTCTCAGCTTGTTTCGCGGTAGCGATGCCCTGAGGACTTTCCGGCACCTGGAGCGCATGGCAGGGCTGGGTCTTCAAGCTCCTGAGCCGCTGATTGCCGGTGAGTTGCGCCATTATGGCATGGTGACAGATTCGTTTGTCTGTTACCGATTTATTGAGGGGCGCCGACCAAACGGTGAGGATGCCCCCGCGGTTCTCAGGGCTCTGAGAGTTTTACACAGTCAGGGGTATCTGCGTTCGGATGCCCAGTTGGCTAACTTCCTGATCAGTGATGATGGTGAGGTAGTGTTTATCGATTTCCGCCTGAAGCGGCCCAGGGTTTTTCCTCGGCTTCAGAAAGCTCGGGAACTGGACCGTTTTTTGCGAAGCTGCCCTGAAGCCCGGCATCACCTGACGCCAGAGGAGAGCGGGTCCCTGTGGCTGCAGATCGCCCACAGGCTTGAGAACCTGAGTTTTGCGCGTCGAAATCTGAAACGTCAGCTACGTGGCCGAAAAAGGGATAGGCATTGATGAAAACAGCCGTACTTTTCTGTCCCTCCACGGTTTGGGGAGGCATCGAGAAAAACGTCCTGCTGCGTGCCCGCTTTCTTGGGGAAAGTGGGGTGAAGGTCTATGTGGTTTTGCTCAAGGGCTACTTCGCAGACCGGTTTGATGGCCTTGAGAATGTCTCGGTGATTGAGGTGAAGTCCCGTGGGGGCGACTTCAACGTTTTCGTTGTTGCCAGTTACGTGAGGATCCTGCGCCGGTTGCGGCCGGACGTGGTCTTTGCGGCCCTGAAGAAGGACTGGTGGCTGGTATCGCTATCGGCAAGGCTTGCAGGGGTTGATCGCATTGTCCTTTACCTCGGGATTGCCCGTCGGGTGAAAAGTCCGGTGAAGTTCTTCCTCATTTTCCGGGTATTCAGGGCGATCCTGATGGTCAACAGTGACTCGCTCCGGGAGGATATGCTGAAGTACCCGAGGTTCTTTGACCAAGGTAACGTGGTACGGGTCTACAACGGTTTTGCCAGACCATCCGTAGAAGCAGATTCCCTGGACTTCCGCAGCATGTTCGATCTTCCACAGGAGTCGGTCATCGTGGGTTGTGCCGGGCGGTTCAGCCCCATGAAAGGCTTCGACCAGTTGCCGGACATACTGGCGAGGTTGCCGGAACATGTTCACGTAGTCCATGCCGGTGAAGGCGAGTTCGAGCAGGAGATCCGCTCGGCTATCGAGCAACGCCCGGAATCCCGTCGCATCCACTTTCTTGGTTACCGAAAGGACATGCACCGTTTCTTCAAGGGGCTCGACCTGTTCCTGTTGTGCTCCCGCAATGAGGGCATGGCGAATGTGCTGAATGAAGCCCTGAGTCATGGGGTGCCTGTGGTTTCCACGCGGGTGCCCGGTAGCGAGGAATTGCTGGGGCATGGCCGTTATGGCGTGCTGGTCGATATCGATGATATCGAAGCCATGGCCGCTGCGATTGATTCACTGATCCGGGGCGAACAGCGGTTTGATGAAAGCGAGCTTCGGTCCTGGATCGAATCAGAATTCGGGATGGATCGGATGATCCGGGAAACCAACCGACTGTTTTTTGGGCGTGAGTAAACCACGCGTGATATAAGGGCGTAACTTGTCTCTGAAATACCAGCTTCGGGCTGTCTGGATTGATGCCTTAAACCGGCTCCGCTATGGTGCACGGGCTCCGCGCTATGCCGAGCGGGTATGGATCCAGCCGTCCGCATGTCATCGTTATATCGAGGCCGCAGACCTGGCGAAGCACCTGGGCTCGCGGGTCCGGCAGATGTCGGGCAAGGTTATTCGGCAATGGCCCTCTGAGCTGGAGCAGCCTTTTGAGAACCACCCAAAGCTGACCTATTGCTGGAATCACTGGCGCGACGGCCAGGACTGGCAAGAGGCTGGTGCCATCGAGTTCATGCTCAGCCGTATTGCCGTTTCACCCACGGGCGTTACCGACCATTGCCGGACGCCGGCGGATGTCCAGGCCCGTTTTGATAACCTGGACGGTATCCGGGAGGATGTGCTGCAACGTGGGCGCTTTCCTTCACGGCAGGAGCTGGATCCGGACAACTATCGTGAGGTGGGCGGCATACTCATGCATCTGGGTCCGGAAGGCGAGCCGATATTTTCCGGAGCGGGCTGTCACCGCTTTGCGATCGCCATGTTGATGGATCAGCCTTTCCCGGCCCAGTTGGGCTGTGTCCATACCTCTGCCCTGAAATACCTGCCACAATTGCGGCAGGTGCCCTGACGTGGCCGGGCCGAGGTCCTTGCCGTCACCACTGACCGGAGAAACTATGTCGTCACTGCAAGCGTATTCCACCTGGGTATTTGATTGTGACGGTGTGTTGCTGCATTCGAACCGGGTCAAAACCGATGCGTTCTATCGCGCCGCGGAGCCCTACGGCACGGACAAGGCCAGGGCATTGGTCGACTACCATATCAGCAATGGCGGAATCTCCCGCTACATCAAGTTCAGGACCTTCCTTTCCGATATTGTCGGCCGTGAACAGGTGGATGAGGAAGAACTCGACACCTTGCTTCAGTGTTACGCGGGCTATGTCTGGGAAGGGTTGTTGTCCTGCGAGGTGGCACAAGGGCTGGAGCGGTTACGGGCGTTGACGCCGCGATCCTCCTGGCTGGTGGTTTCCGGTGGTGACCAGGCTGAGCTGCGGGCGGTGTTCTCAGAGCGTGGTCTGGCGGAATACTTTGACGGGGGCATCTATGGTAGCCCGGATACCAAGGACGAAATCCTGTTACGAGCAATCCAGTCTGGTGTTCTACGCAAGCCTGCGCTGTTTTTGGGTGACAGCCGCTATGACATCGAAGCGGCGACCCGGGCCGGGCTGGACTTCGTGTTCCTGAGACGCTGGAGTGAGTCCGACCATGACTTTGCTGGCGCATTGTTAAAACTTGAGGGAATTGACTCTGTCGTATCCCTCATTGAGCAGAAAGGTGGGTGAGTTTGTGGTGAATACCTCCGGGAAGGCGATAAATAACCGCCTGATCATCCTCGGTGCCGGCAAGCCGTTTCGTGGCGAGCAGCACAGCGTTCTGAGGGGCACGACTGGCCACCGGCGGGTTCTGGACTGGTTGCTGCATGCCATGGCCAGTGCGCAACCGGAGGTTCACTTTGTCGGTGGCTACCAGCTGGATGAGGTGGCCCAGTGCTACCCTGACCTCCACTATGTGGTTAACCCCAACTGGGCAACTACCGGCGCTGCGGCATCACTGCTGGAAGCGCCACTGAATGACCGTTTCACCCACTATGTTTCCTTTGCCGACATTCTGTTTCGTCAGTCGTCTGTGAGCGCGCTGGCTGACAATACCGCCGATATCGCTATGCTGGTGGACACCCACTGGCGGTCGCGGGTGGACCGCACAGGCGACGACCTTGTCCGGTGTGAAAAGGTCAATCTTCACGGTTCCCAGGTGACCCGGCTGGGGCGTGATATTTTACCGGAGTTGGCGGATGCGGAATTTGTGGGGTTGGTGAAGCTGTCGCCCCGGGTTGTGGCATACCTTGACCAGCACCGGGACCAGCTCCCCGGGGCCTTCCGCAGCGGCAGCCTTTCGCAGCTGGTGGAATACTTGCGGGTCAGGGGCTTTTCCACGGAAGCCGTGGACGTGGCTGGCGACTGGGCGGAACTCAATGACCCCAGTGATCTCAGCCGTTTCATCCTGGGAACCAAGGCCCAGACCCTGCATCGGCTACAGGGGATGGTGAGTTGCAGTCGTATTGAGGACCAGGTCAGCTTCACGGTGTCAGCCTGGCAGGAAAATCCGTCTGATATTCTCTCAGACATTTCCCGCCGCCTTGCTGATTCCGGCCGGTTGGTTGTGCGCAGCAGCGCACTGTCGGAGGATGGGTTTGGTGTGTCCAACGCCGGCGCCTATACCAGCCTGCTAAACATTGAGCGGGCGTCGGCGCAGGCGTTGAGTGCTGCGATTGATAAGGTGATTGCGTCCTACCCGGATGGACACCCGGAGAACCAGGTGCTGGTGCAGCCGATGCTGGAGAGTGTGGTCGCCAGCGGTGTGGCGTTCACTCGTGTACTCGCCACCGGCGCGCCTTACTATGTGGTTAACTACGACGATATCACTCGCAGCACCGAATCCATCACCAGCGGCTCAAGCCGGGAGCACAAGACACTTTTTCTCCACCGCAGCGCCCCGGACGAACACCGCAATATCCCCGATAACCTGGCAGGCCTGATACCCGCGTTGCGGGAGGTAGAGTCGCTGTTGGATTTCGATTCGCTGGATATCGAATTTGCCATTTCCGAAGGCGGTTTGATCCATATCCTCCAGGTGCGTCCCATTGCGGTGCAGCATGAACTGGACAGCGCCGATGCGGCCGAAGAGGCCATGATGCGGGCACAGGCACGCTTTGCGGAGCTGCAGGCGCCCGGTCCTTTCCTGGTCGGTCGCAGGACGATGTTTGGCGTGATGCCGGACTGGAATCCAGCCGAGATTATTGGCACCCGGCCAGGTCGCCTGGCCGCAAGCCTGTACCGTTACCTGATCCTGGACGATGTCTGGGCCCGGCAAAGGGCTGAATACGGTTACCGGGATGTGCGCCCGCAACCGTTACTGGTCCAGTTTGCAGGCCACCCCTATATTGATATTCGCGCCAGCTTTAACTCCTTTGTTCCGGCCACCCTGAGCGATGACCTGGCGGGGCGGCTGGTGGAGTTCTACCTGGACTGGCTGCAGGCCCATCCCCACTTGCATGACAAGGTTGAGTTCGAGGTCGTGCCTACCTGTTACTCGCTTGACTTCCAGCACTGGCGCGAGCGCCTGCAAACCCATGGGGCCTTCAGTGTCGGAGAGCTTGACGAGTTGTCTGAGGGCCTAAGAGCCATAACCACCGCCGCATTTCACAGAACGGAGGCTGACCTGGCCGCTGTGGATGGGTTCCGGCAGCGCTTCGAGCGGTTGCGTGGGACTTCCTTGCCGCCCCTGGACAAGGCGTTGGCATTGCTGGAGGAGTGTCGGCGGTATGGCACCTGTACGTTCTCACACCTGGCCCGCAGTGCCTTTGTGGCGGTGACGTTATTGCGCTCAGCGGTGTCCGAGGGTGTACTGTCGGGGGCGGCGAAGGAAGCTTTCATGCAGTCGATCCGCACTGTGTCTCACCGGTTTACCGAGGATGCGGAGCTGGTTCGGCAAGGCAAGCGATCCTTTGCGGAGCTGGTGGAAACCTGGGGGCACCTGCGCCCGGGCACCTACGATATTACCTCGGCCAGCTACGGAGAGTTGCCGGATACCTACTTGCGTCCGGTGGTGGAGCGTGGCGGTCATGGTGCATCGGGCCGGGCCAGCCAGGCGACCCCGGATCTATGGCAGGCTGAGCGCAATACGTTTCTGGACGCCCTGGCACAGTCAGGCTTGCCCTCCGAACCCGGGCTGGTGGAGGGGTTTCTGCGCGGCGCGATTGAAGGTCGTGAGCTGGCAAAGTTCGAGTTTACCCGCCATCTTTCACTGGCCCTGGACTGCCTGGCGGAGTTTGGCGCTGGCCATGGTATTGACCGCGAGCAGATGGCCCGTATTCCTGTTGAAGCCCTTTCAGCGCTGAGGGCGGGCACCGCGGAAGTGAACGATGTCGGGCGCTGGCTTGCACAGCAGGCGGAAGAGGGACATGAGGCGGCAAGGGGGGCGGCCCTGGTGGAGCTGCCGCCATTGCTGACCTGCCAGGAGGACTTTCAGGGCTTTTTGTTTGCGGATAGCCATGCCAATTATATTGGCGCCAACCGGGTTCAGGCGGAATGCGTGGACCTGTCATCGGACGGACTGGCGGCCGAAGCAGAACGCCCGTCGCTGGCCGGTCGCATTGTCCTGATTCCCCAGGCTGACCCGGGATACGACTGGCTCTTCGGCCATGGCATTGCGGGCCTGGTAACCCTGTATGGTGGCGCCAATTCCCATATGGCGATCCGCGCTGCAGAGTTTGGATTGCCCGCGGCCATTGGTATTGGTGAGGCGCGGTATGCCCGCCTGGCGGGTGCTGCGGTAGTGGAGCTCGATCCGGCCAACAAGCGGCTGGAGGTGGTTCACTGATGCGCATTGCCATTACCCAGCGGGTGGAGGTCGTTGCCTCCCACGGCGAACGCCGTGACTGCCTGGATCAGCAGTGGGCCCCCTTCCTGGAGGAGCTGGGGCTGGTGGCCTTGCCGGTTCCCAACAACCTGCGGTCGCCGGAGCAGTGGCTGGATGGCCAGGGCGTGGACGGCGTGGTACTGACCGGTGGCAATGATCTTTCGGTCCTGGTCGACGGCCGGAACCAGGCCCGGGAACGGGATCTGACGGAAGCGGCATGTCTGTCCCTGGCCCGCTCCCGACGGATTCCGGTGCTCGGGGTCTGCCGGGGCATGCAGATGCTCAACCACTGGATCGGTGGTCGCCTCGATCCCGTCACGGGGCACACCGCTGTTCGTCATCGGCTCCAGGGTACGCCATCGGAAACCGCTTTCGACGCCTTCACGGAGGTCAACAGTTTCCACGACTGGGGTGTGCCGGCTGGCGGCCTTGCCCCTGAACTGATCCCCCAGCTCTTCAGTGAAGATGGCTATATCGAGGCCTTTACCCACAACTCCCTCCCCTGGGCAGGCATTATGTGGCACCCGGAGCGGGAGACCCCTTTCCGGGAGGCAGACAAGGCACTTTTTAACCGAATTTTCAGAGAAGGTTTATGCAGACACTGATTCTGGCGGCGGGGCAGGGTACCCGGCTTCGTCCCTACACCAATGACCGTCCCAAGTGCATGGTAGAGCTTGCAGGCAAACCCTTGCTCCACCGACAGTTGGCCGCCATGGCCCGTTGCGGCGTTGAGTCCGACATCACCGTTATTGGTGGCTACCGGGCGAGTGACCTGGACGCTCCTGGTAGTGACATAGTGATTAACCCGCGCTTTGACCAGACCAACATGGTGCTGACATTGTTTGCGGCCCGTGACCGGATGCTGGATGGCGAAGACCTGCTGATCAGTTACGGGGATATTGTCTATGAGCCCCGTGTCCTGCAGGCGGTGCTCGACTGCGATGCTCCGGTCTGCCTGGCCGCGGACCGGGCGTGGAGACGACTCTGGAAACTGCGCATGGATGAGCCGCTGGATGACGCCGAAACCTTCCGGATGGACGACATGGGACAGGTTACGGAGCTGGGCAAGAAACCTGAAAGCTATGACCAGGTCCAGGCTCAATACATGGGCCTGGTAAAGATCCGTGGTGACCAGGTGGCGGCGTTCAAGGCATTCTTCGACGGGCTCGACCGAGAGGCCCGCTATGATGGCAAGGATTTCGACAACATGTACATGACCAGCCTGGTGCAGGGACTGATCGATGCCGGGTGGCCGGTACAGGCCTGCCTGGTGGATAACGGGTGGCTGGAAGTGGACACAGCCGAAGAGCTGGAAGCCTATGAGGCCATGGCGGCCTCCGGCAAACTGGACACCTATTGCCTGCTTGACTGAACCTGCGGCCGGGCGATCATTCCCTGAGTTGTTCCCGAAGCTCGTATAGCCGGTCCACCAGTGGCCGGTAGGGCTTAAGCATGGACTGGATCTTTTCTTCCTGGCCAATGCCGATGTTTTTGATGGACTGGCTGGGGTCGAAGGGGGCGTCATTGCCCTGACGATTTTCCAGGCCCAGGTACCGGGTGATGCGCTCCGCCTCACGGGAGTGGTCTTTTACGAAGGTTTCAAAGTTGACGGTCAACAGGTGGCCCATAGGCAAGGTCTGTTCCAGTGCCTTCAGGTGCTCCAGTTTTGCGGCAATCCCCTTGAGAACATAGGCAATATCGTCCTGCTCGGAGTCGTCGAAAGCGGGGTCGGATTTACGTTTGCCGATCTTGCCCTGGCGTACCACCTCCGCAAACTGGTCCTGCGGGTCCCGGTGAACGACCACCAGCCGGTAGGGGCTGAACACTCCAGGCCAGCATGCCTCGTGCTTGCCTACCCAGATGGGCTGGTTCCAGACCACAGCCTTGTGGTGACCTGCCAGCCTTGCGCCCAGCGCCTGGAGCCACTGGTTCCACACGCTATCGTCGGACGGTGCACCGCCCGCAGCAAGGTGAGCGCGATACTGCTTCAGGTACTCGAGCTTCAGGCGGTTATGAAACACCTGCTCCTTTAGCGGGAGTTCTGAGGGCGTCCTCACCTTGCGCTGCTTCCACGCAGCGGCAGGTAGCTTACCAAGGGCGGTTTCAAGCCACATCCGGCGTGCCAGTTGTCGGGCCTCTTTGCCCGACGCTGCCTCGAGCATGCTGCCAATCCGGCCCTGGCGCTTGAAGTCGGTAAACTCGCCCCGGGGCACAACACAGTCCGGGTGGCCTTTCAGGTAGTCCACAACCGCCCCGGAGCCGGACCAGTAGATACCTGCGACAAGGATGTTGAGGGGCAGGGGGGGCGATGTTGTCATGGCGTTGGCTCCTCTGGTGCTGTGAGGAATGCACTGACCACTACGTCACTGCGAAAAGGCGCCAGCCACTCCGGCCGGATTGTGATGGGGAGTTCCCGGATGGTACGTTCCAGGCCCGCCGCCAGGCCTTCCGGGTTCGGTGGTGTCAGGTACCGTTCAAGTGCACCCTGGAAAACGAACCGGACTCCACCACGGCTATCTGTGGACAGAATGGGCGTTCCACACGCCAGGGCCTCTGTCAGCACAATGCCCAGCCCCTCGTATTCAGAGGCGAGCACAAACAGGTCAGCCTTTCGCATCCAGGGGTAGGGATTACGGCGTTTACCGGCAAACAGGACCCTTTCGGTAATGCCGAGATCCCTGGCTTTCTGCTCAAGTTCTTCCCGCAGGGGGCCTTCGCCGACAATCACCAACTGATGTGGAATATCGGCCCGGGCGAAGGCTTCCATCAGCAGGGCGTGGCCTTTCTGAGGTACCAGGCGGGCGACGTTGACGATGTAGCGTTTGTCAGGGATATCCGGGTCGTTTTCCTGCGCCAGCGACTGGATCGATTCCACCGGGCAAGGGTTGGTGATCACCCTCAGGCTTTTCGGATGGATCCTGCCGAGGGCAAAGGCCTCTTTCGCGGATTCCATCACACCCGATGAGACGCAAACCAGGTGGCGGTCATCGAAAACCAGTTTCCACTCCCACCGTTTTTGCCACAACGGCCGGTCATGGTGGATGACGTTTTCCAGCACGTAGACGCAGCGATCATCCCGGAAAGACCAAAAGTACTTGAACGTACCCAGGCCCCGGAAAATGATGCGATCGAAGCGACCGTGCCGTCTCTCCAGCTTCCGGATATGACGTTTCAGTAGCCAGCCATGCAGCCAGCCCACCCACATGAAGTGGGAGCGGGGCAATATCACACCCAGCAACAGGCGGGAAAGCAGGAACACGGGGATACCGATGACCGAAGCCATCAGGTGCTTTAGCTGGTCCCAATGGTGCAGGGTAACCCGGTTGTCGGCTGGCTTCAGGTCGTTGGGGCGGTTACGGCAGGACAGCAGATGGCTGTCATGGCCCTGTTCGGCAAAGGCGTCGGCAAGGTTCACGGCAACCCGCTCCATGCCGCCCATTTTGAGGCTGTGGATAACGACCAGGGTTCTCATGGGTCAGGCGCCGGCAGAATCGGGACGGGATTTCTCGATACCGTTCTCGGCCCACCAGGTTTTCTGTTCCTTGACGGCCTTTCGAATGGCGCGATTCTTCTCCCATATCTCGGGTTTCGAATAACCCCGGGCGTGGTCCAGGTGCAGACATACTGTGCTGTAGCGGATCTGCTTTGACTTGTGGCCGTAGTTCCACAGGCGTTCGCCCAGCTCCCGGTCAAGGCCGCCGTATTGCATATCTTCGTTGAAGCCGTTGACGGCGATCAGGTCACGGGTCCAGGTAGAGCTGTTCATGCCGTTCCAGCTGGCCGCAGCCGGGGTGACGGCGTTAAGCAGTTTCCGGAACCCCTTTGAGGGGGACAGTTTCCAGAGTTTGTGACTCTTCGGTTGGCCATTGGCAACCAGCCAATCCGGCTCGAAAATCACGCCGCTGCGGATGTCGTCGTCGGTGATTTTCTCGGATACCGGCATGGTGAGCTTGATGTAACCGCCGGAAAGGAAATGTCCCGGCTCGGCCAGCCGCCGGTGGGTGGCAATAAAGCCCGGTTCGGGAATGCAGTCGCCATCAGTGAAGATCAGGTAGTCGCAGCTGGTTTCCCGGATCGCCTTGTTCAGGATCTGGCATTTACGGAAGCCGTCATCCTCATGCCACACATGGTCGATCGTGAGGATGCCCCGGTCACGGAAGCGCTCGATCAGCTGACGCGTCTCGTCGGTTGAGCCATCATCCGCGATGATCACCCGGAAGTCCTTGTTCGACTGATTCTCATAGCCAGTCAGCACCTTTGCCAGCCAGGCAGGGGAGTTATAGGTGGTGATCACCACGCCTATGGATTGCGGTGTTGCTTGGTGCTGGGACATAGGTACCGACAGGTTCAGGCTGAAAACAAGCGGCAATTATACACAGTCAGCCCCGGGCTTGCCCGTCAGGGATATCGCGGAGTCAGTTGGCGATTGAATAGAGCCGGGCTCGGATTACTTGCAGCGCTTTTTGGGGTTGTAGGGATTGATCTCTCCGGGCGTCAGGTGACGGAAGCGTTTGTACTCCCACTGATACTGTTCCGGGATTTCCCGCACGCACTTTTCCACCGACAGGTTCAGGGCGGTTACTGCTTCGACCGGATCTGCACTGTCAATGCCGGGTTCGGTGGGGCGGATCACCATACGGAAGCCCCGCCCGTCCTTGAGTCGCTCTGCGAAGGTGGTAAACGATGCAGCGCCTGACCGGGCGATCAGCTTGGACGCCAGGGTCATGGTGCGTACATTATGTCCGAAGAACGGGCCATAGGCGTACCCACTGTTCTTGTCCGGGCTTTGGTCCGGCAGTATTCCGGCAATCCCCCCGCCCTTGAGTATGCTCACCATCCGCACAAGGCCGCGGCGGTCGCCCCTTACCAGCGTGGAGCCTGCCCGTTCCCGAACGCGGATCATGTAGTCTTCGAATTCTGCCATGTGGGGTGGGCTATAGAGTGCTGCCATCTGGTAGCGGGAGGAGAAATAAATACCCGCCAGCTCCCAGTTACCAAGGTGAGGGGCCAGAAGGACCACACCCCTGCCTTCCGCCAGTGCCCTGTCCACCATTTCGAGGCCTTCAACCTCCCGGATCAGGCCCAGGCATTTCTCCACCGGCCACTCCCACATCAGGGGGATTTCCATAAAGGTTTGTCCGGTATGGCGCAGGCTGGAGCGAACCAGGCGGCGACGCTGGTCTTCTGGCATCTCAGGAAAGCACAGCCTGATGTTTGCCGTGGTGACCTTTTTGGAGCGGGTTGGCAGCCAGCCTCCCACAGTGCCCAGCACCCGGCCGATGCGTTGCGCCATATCAAAGGAGAGTTTGCCGGCCAGTCGCAGCGCAAGGATGGCAAGGGAGGCCTTGTTAAGTGCCATAGGTGGAATTGTCCTTCAGCGTTTGCGTTTCTTGCCGTAAAAGGCAGGGTCATCCCGGTTGGGCTGGGTCTTGAACCGCCGATGCATCCACAGGTACTGGTCAGGCTGGCGGCGGATTTCCCGCTCGATGGCCTGGTTGACGAGGGTGGCGTCGGCCAGGTCGTCGCCAGACGGGAAGTTCTCCAGTGCCGGGTGGAAGTAAATGTCATAGCCAGGTTTGTCGTCCCGGCGGAAGTGACTGAAAGGTACCACGGCACAGCCGCTGCGCTCGGCAATGCGGGAGGTGGCGGTAATACTGCCGGCAGGAATGCCGAAGAAGGGCGCGAATACGATGCCCTTGCGGCCATAGTCCTGGTCCGTGGCGTACCAGACCGTGCGATTGGCCTTCAGACGCTTGAGCAGGCCTCGTAAATCCTTGGAGTCGAGTACGGCGCCATATCGTCTCTGTCGGGCCCGGGTCATTACGGCGTTCATCAGCGGGTTGTTGTGATCCCTCTGCATGA
The DNA here is from genome assembly GCF_026013985.1 of Marinobacter sp. AN1. Lineage (NCBI taxonomy): Bacteria > Pseudomonadati > Pseudomonadota > Gammaproteobacteria > Pseudomonadales > Marinobacteraceae > Marinobacter > Marinobacter sp. AN1. Next base: position 1,064,019 of record NZ_CP110342.1, read on the forward strand.
CGTCCGCTTCGATGACCTCGGTGGAGAGGCAGCCACCCAGGTCCAGGGTGCTGAAATGCCCGCCAAGAAGCATCACACCTTTTCCTCCGGCACGGGCCTTATCCAGATTTTCAAGCCCATGAACCCGGGTAATGTTCATGAAATCGGACGCATTGCGGAACCAGGCCACCCCGATTTCCATCAAACCAATGCCGTTAGAGTGGAAAGCCTTGCGGACCAGTGCTCGTTGTTCATTGTCAGAGAGCTCGGGAAAACAGGCGCGGATGTTTGTCTCGGCGATGTGTCTCCGCTGCGGAATGAAGCGCCAGGCCAGCTCGCCGATCAGCTTACCGATTTTCCACTGCATACCCAAGGGCAGGCGAGCCATCAGCCACATTGCGCCCACACCCAGCCAGGTCGGCCACCAGCGCGGATGAAGGTAATGGCTGTAATCCAGATCACGTTCTTTCTTGCGATGTTTGCGCTTCACGTTTTACCGAGGATTCCAAAGGGCCAATGAGGAGGCTCAAAGGGAGAGAGTTTATCAGGGCCGGTTCGCCGGTGTCACCGGCAGGTCAATTGGTTAGAATGGCCTCACGTTCGAGTCAGGAGCCTCCATGCTGCATACCGTTTATTCCCTCTGTTATCGGCTGCTGTTGCCCTTTGCCCTGGCTTATCTCTGGTGGTCCACCCGTCGCAACGGGGCGAGTTCCGAAGGCTGGCAGCAGCGCCTCGGGTGGGTTCCGGCATTGTCCGAACCGGTGATCTGGGTGCATGCGGTTTCTGTGGGTGAAACCATTGCCGCCGCTCCGCTGGTGAAGGCGCTGCTGGCCCGCCGGCCCGACGTGCCCATCCTGGTCACTGCCATGACAGCGACCGGGGCAGCGCAGGCCAGAACCCTGTTTGGCGACCAGGTTCACTATGCCTATGCGCCCTTCGATACCCCGGGTTCGGTCAGACGCTTTCTGAGGCGTGTCCGGCCCCGGGCACTGGTCATCATGGAGACCGAGATCTGGCCCAACATGATTACCGGGGTGAGCGGGAGGCAGTGCCCGATCTTTCTCATTAACGGCCGTTTGTCGGCGAAGTCTGCCCGGGGTTATCAGCGTTTCGGTGAATGGACGCGTGGTTTGGTGCGGCGAATCGACTGGATTGCTGCTCAGGCCGATGAAGATGCGGGCCGGTTCCGTGAAATTGGTGCACGGGGAGAAGTGATCTCGGTGACCGGTAGCGTCAAGTTTGATGTAAACATCACTGACGCCGTGCGAGAGCAGTCCCAGGAGCTCCGCGAGGAGTTCCAGGATCGTCCGGTATGGATCGCTGCAAGTACCCATGAGGGGGAAGACGAGCAGCTGCTGGAGGCCCACGCCAGGGTACGGGAGGCCTTTGCTGATGCCGTACTGATTATCGTCCCCCGGCACCCGCAGCGATTCGATTCGGTGGCCAACATGATCAGCCAACGGGGGTTCTCGCTGGCGCGGCGCTCGGCCGGGGAGCCGCCGGCCGCCGGGGCGCAGGTCTATCTTGGCGACACCATGGGGGAGCTCATGGTGATGTTCGGCGCGGCAGATGTTGCCTTCGTGGGCGGCTCACTGATCGAGCGAGGCGGCCACAACCCGCTGGAGCCGGCGGCCTGGGGGATGCCGGTGATCACCGGGCCCCACGTGTTCAACTTCGAGACCGTGTACCGGCAGCTGGAGGAGCACCATGGCCTGGTTCGGGTGTCAGATAGCGCAGGCCTGGGAGAGGCGGTAGCGAGGTTGTTTTCGGATCCAGATGAGGCCTCCCGGCTTGGCACGGCTGCGCTAGAGACTGTCGAAGCCAACCGGGGCGCCCTCAACCAGGTGGTTGAAGGCGTGCTGGCGCGGCTTGCTCCGGAGGGCGGAAACACAGCCGCTGGCGGGCAGGCCTGATCCGGCTTACTTCATTGGGGAGTCCGGGGTTTCTTCCTCATTGGCCAGCGCCTCAATGCCCGGCGCCGTCTCGCTGAGCCACTTGTTCAGTTCCAACAGGTCCTGCGGGCTCAGGGTGCCGGCCGCCTGTTTCAGTTGCAGGGTATTGACCACGTAGTCGTAGCGGGCGTTGGCGTAATCCCGCAGGGCAACGTAGTAAGCCCGCTCCGCATCCAGTACTTCCACTATGTTCCGCGTACCTACTTCATAGCCGGCCCGGGTAGCGTCCAGTGCGCTACGGCGGGAGATGATGGTTTGCTCGAAGGCGTTGGCGGTTTCAATATTGTTGTTCACCGTCAGGAACAGGCTGCGGGTATTCACCCGTACGTCCCGGCGCACCGTATTCAGGTCCTGTTCGGCGGCGGTGAGCAGCGAGCGCTGTTCCCGGACGCCGGCCTGGGTGCCGCCGCCCGTGTAGAACGGGATGGTCAGTGACAGTGAGACAATCGATTGGTTGCCTTCTTGCTGAGTAAAAAGGGCGTTCTCCAGACTGGTTTCCTGGTAGGAGGCGCTCAGCTCAAGAGTTGGTAAATGACCGGACTTTGCCGCTTTCAGGCTGGCTTCGCTGGCATTGAGTTGCCTCAGGGCCGCCTGAATAGACCAGTTTTGCTCCACCGCGGTTGCTTCCCACGAAGTTGGATCCATAGGCTCGGGGCGCCCGAGCGGAAAATTCTGCCTGAGATTTTCCATGGCGTCCGGATATTCTCCGGTTAACCGGCCAGTTGTTCTTTGGCCACATTGAGGTCGTTGTCGGCGGCGATGCGCTGGCTTCTGGCATCGTCGTAGCTGGCACGCGCCTCATAGACTTCGGTGATGGCAATGAGCCCCACGTCAAACCGTTCCTGGGCCTGTTCGTACTGGCGCTGGATGGCCGTTTCAGTTGCTTTGGCGGTTGTGACGGTGTCTTTGGCGCGCAAGACATCGAAGTAGGCGGTTGCTACATCAAGAATCAGCTGTTGCTGGGCCAGGTTGTACTGGGCCTCGGCCGCCTCGGTCTGGAACTGGCTGGCTTCGTAGCTGAACCAGTCTTGAGCCCGGAACAGTGGCTGGGTCAGCTCGACGCCGTAGCGGTAGGTTCGATAACTGTCTCCCGAGAAGAGTTGCCGCGTCAGCTCATCGGCGTTTGCCCCCCCGGGTATATTCCTGGGCTCGAAACGTGTGTAGCTTGCTGACCCAACCGCCGAGATTTTGGGCAGCAGGGCGCTCTTGCTGACATCGCTGGTTGCCTGCTGTGCCTGGAACTGCGCCAGGGACGAGGCAATGCCGGAGTCATAGGACAGTGCCTTTTCATAGGTTTCCATCAGATCCAGAGAGAACGCAGGCTGGGCTGCGAGCAGGCTGATCAATCCTGGAAGTAAACGTTTTTCATTGGTTCTCCTGAAATACTGACTCCGGGAATCTGCCCGGCAATGACCCAAAGGTATTGGTTGACCATTATGGACAATAATCGTTCCCGTCTCTAGACTTGCTAAGTCCACGTATTTTGTGGACAAACGAATTCAGAATCGCGTCTTGATGGGGTGCTGATTCGCCATAAACTGGCGATCGGCTGAGATTGCAACGCAGAACCCGCGACCTGATCCGGATAATACCGGCGTAGGGATTAAGGCCAGATGAACCGCGACACCATGCCTGTAGGGCTATTTGTCGCAACTCCGTCATACGCGACCCGATACCACAAGACCATCCGGGAGCAGATCATGACGGACTTACCAGCATACCTCAGCGACTCCGCAAAAGTAGACTCCGCAGCAATCAAACCATTACCAAGCTCACGAAAAATATACGTGCAGGGTAGCCGAGCCGATCTGCGCGTGCCTATGCGGGAAATTACCGTGGGCGACACCCCCACTGAAATGGGTGGCGAAAAGAACCCGCCCGTGGTGGTATACGATACCTCTGGGCCCTACACAGACCCGGAAGCCACCATTGATCTCCGCAAGGGCCTGCCGCCGGTTCGCGCCGCCTGGATTGCCGAGCGGGGCGATGTACAGCAACTGGACGGCTACACCTCCGAATTCACTCGCCGCCGCATGAAAGACCCGCAGCTTGACCCCCTGCGGTTTATGGACGAGCGCAAGCCACTGCGCGCCAAGCCCGGCAGAAACGTATCCCAGATGCACTATGCTCGCCAGGGCATCATTACGCCGGAGATGGAATACGTTGCCATTCGGGAAAATATGAAGCTGCAGGAGGCCCGGGCCAACGGCTTGCTGGCGGACCAGCACCCCGGCCAGTCCTTCGGTGCCAACCTGCCGCCGGAGATCACCCCCGAGTTTGTTCGGGATGAAGTGGCCCGGGGCCGTGCGATTATTCCCGCCAACATCAACCATCCGGAAACCGAACCGATGATCATCGGTCGCAACTTCCTGGTGAAAATCAACGGCAACATCGGCAACTCGGCGGTGACCTCGTCCATCGAAGACGAAGTAGAAAAACTGACCTGGGGTATCCGCTGGGGTTCCGACACGGTGATGGACCTGTCCACCGGCAAGAACATCCACGAAACCCGCGAGTGGATCATCCGCAACTCCCCGGTTCCCATCGGCACCGTGCCTATCTATCAGGCGCTGGAAAAGGTGGGCGGCGTTGCGGAAGACCTGACCTGGGAAATCTTCCGGGACACCCTGATCGAACAAGCCGAGCAAGGCGTGGATTACTTCACCATCCACGCGGGTGTTCGTTTGCACCATGTGCCACTCACCGCCAAACGCACCACCGGCATCGTCTCCCGGGGCGGCTCGATCATGGCCAAGTGGTGTCTGGCGCACCACAAGGAAAGCTTCCTGTACGAGCATTTCGAAGACATCTGCGAAATCATGAAGGCCTACGATGTCTCCTTCAGCCTCGGTGACGGCCTGCGCCCGGGGTCCATTGCCGATGCCAACGACGCGGCACAATTTGGCGAGCTGGAAACCCTGGGAGAACTTACCAAGATTGCCTGGAAGCACGATGTTCAGTGCATGATCGAAGGCCCTGGCCACGTGCCCATGCACCTGATCAAAGAAAACATGGATAAGCAGCTGGAATGCTGCGACGAGGCGCCGTTCTACACCCTCGGCCCGCTGACCACGGATATTGCTCCGGGCTATGACCACATCACCTCCGGCATCGGCGCGGCGATGATCGGCTGGTATGGCTGCGCCATGCTCTGCTATGTGACCCCGAAAGAGCACCTGGGCCTGCCTAACAAGGACGACGTGAAAACCGGCATCATCACCTACAAGATCGCCGCCCACGCCGCCGACCTGGCCAAGGGCCACCCTGGCGCCCAGGTCCGCGATAACGCCCTCTCCAAGGCCCGTTTCGAGTTCCGCTGGGAAGACCAGTTCAACCTCGGCCTGGACCCGGACACCGCCCGGGCGTTCCATGACGAGACGCTTCCCAAGGAGTCCGCCAAGGTGGCACATTTCTGTTCCATGTGCGGACCGAAGTTCTGCTCGATGCAGATTTCCCAGGAGGTGCGGGACTATGCCCGGGAGCATGGCCTGGATGAGGTGTCTGCGGTGGATGCTGGCATGCGAGAGAAAGCCGAGGAATTTGTGGCTGCCGGTGGGAAGATCTACGACCGGGTGTGATTGGTTCGGTAATTCTCCAGCCTGTCGGTTGGGTGCCGGGGGCAGCAGGCCGATAACATTTTTCGGGAGACGCCCCGCAAGTACGTCCCTGTAGGGCTCGACGGCAGCCATCCCTGGCTGCCGACGCTCCCGAAAAACGTTCTCAACCCGCTACCCCTTGAACTCCGAGATACCGTTACAAAAACTTCACAAGTCCGTGTAGGCAAGGGAGCTGATAGCCAGAGCAGAACTAATGGCAGAAAGAGCCTGGGATCAGTTCATGACGGTGTAACTGCAAGCCACGCGATATCGGGAGGATAGACGGGGGCCGGGCGAGGATGCTTTTCGGGACCTTCAAAAACATGGACGTTTTTGAAGAGCCTACAGGGACGTATTCACGGCGTGTCCCGAAAAGCATCCTCGTCCGGCGACCGCTGGCACCGCGACCTGAAAGCTGCGCGATACAGCCACCCAAACCGAACTTGCAATACCAAACCCCGAACGGCTATCGTTCACCATCACGCCATACCACCGGAAACCCCAGAACCACCATGACCGAAAAGAAGCCCGAACCCTTCCAGTTCAAGGCCAGCGACGTGCAGGTCCACAAGCGGGAGACCGTCTTTAAAGGCTTCTTCCGCATGGACAAGCTGTGGCTTACCCACCCGCGGTTTGATGGCACCACCATGCCCGAATTTACCCGCGAACTGTTCGTTCGTGGCGACGCCACCTGCGTGCTGCCCTATGACCCTGAGCGGGATGAAGTGGTCCTGCTCGAACAGTTCCGCCTCGGAGCCATCGGTCGGGATCAGAGCCCATGGTTGCTGGAACTGGTAGCCGGAATGAACGAAAAAGGCGAGGACCCGGAGGACGTTGCCCATCGTGAGGCCGAAGAGGAAGCCGGGCTGAGCTTTACCCGCCTTGAAAAAATCTGTGAATACCTGGTGTCACCCGGTGGCACTACCGAACTGGTCTACCTCTACGCTGGACAGGTCAGTACCGAAAACGCCGGTGGGCTCTACGGACTGGACCATGAGCATGAAGATATCCGCGCCCATGTTTTCAGTGCCGAAGAAACCTTTGCCATGATCCACGATGGGCGGATCAACAACGCGGCGGCCATCATGGCGATCCAGTGGCTTCAGCTTAACCGTGACCGCCTGCGGCGGGAGTGGGGGCAGTCGTGAGCGCCGAGACCCTGCGCAGGCAGCGCTACGTACCTGACCTGCAACGACTCGGTGCGCTGTGCGAAGGCAACTACCAGCGCCTGCGTCGACTTCGCCGGGTCCAGGGTGGGGACACGGATGTGCTGCAGTTCGACCTGCACCGTGAGGCCCATTACCTTGGGCGCGTCAGTATTTCGGTGTTGCAGCAGACCCGGTATACGGAAACGCTCTTGCTGGAACAGGTCCATAACAGCGGACGCTGGCTGAATAACCCGGAGCTCACCGTGCGGGTATACCACGACGCCAGCATGGCTGAAGTGATCAGCTTTTATGGCAATCGCCAGGTAGCCGCCGTCAACGATTACCCCAACCGCTTCATGCACCACCCGGATGAAAAGGTCCAGCTCAACGGTTTTGTGGCAGACTGGCTCGACTACTGCCTCAGGTTCGGTCACGTTACACCGGATTCCAGCCCGTGGCGCTCTGCCGATGGCCTTGAAGACCAGGCGCCTGCCCGCTGAGGTCCTGATCAGTCCTCCTCGTGTCAACTTTTGTAAAAATTGCCCTGCTTCCACTGCCGACTTGTGACTAAAGTAGAAGTTGTATACGTAGAATCCGGCTAGTATCGAAGACATCAGCCGCTGGACGAAAAACACGTAATGTCGTCACCTGAAAACGAGACACCCATTCCATTGCCGCCGGCGACAGCGCCGTAGCAAGCGTTCTCCAGATTACCGATCCCCACCTGATGGGGCATGGCGGCGGAGCCCTTTTGGGTGTTCGTACCCGTGACAGCCTGGCTGCGGTCATTCAGTTGGCAAGGGCGCGACAGCCACAACCAGACCTTCTGCTTGCGACCGGTGATATCGCCCAGGACGCCTCTGAGGCTGCGTACCATGAATTTGCCCGCCAGGCCGCTGCCTTCGACTGCCCCCAAAGCTGGATTGCCGGCAACCATGACGACAGCCAGGTGCTCAACCGGATTGCTGCTCAATACCAGGCCGGTGGGCGCCAGTTCCTGGTGGGAAGTTGGCAGGTCATCATGCTGGACTCCTCTGTAAGAGGGCAGGTGTACGGCCAGCTTGGAGAGGCAGAACTGAGGTTCCTGGCGGAGGCTCTGACCGCCTTCCCGGATCGTCCTGCGCTGGTGAGTTTACATCACCACCCCGTTCGCATCGATACCGAGTGGATGAACGCCATCGGCTTGCATAACCGTGACCAGTTCTGGGAGGTTATCGACCGCTTTCCACAGGTCAAGGCCGTACTCTGGGGCCATATCCACCAGGACCTTGACTTGTACCGGGGCGACGTCCGGCTGCTTGCGACACCATCCACCTGCATCCAGTTCGAGGCGGGGTCCGAGGACTTTGCCGTTGAGCGGCTGGCTCCGGGGTTCCGGTGGCTTGACCTTCACAGCAATGGCACCCTGGATACAGGGGTAGTTCGGGCGACAGACTTTCAATATGAGCTGGATATGAACAGCAACGGCTATTGAGTCGCTGTTCGGACGGCTATACTGACAGGCCCATTCCTTCTATCCGGTACATTCATGGCCTCCAGTGATAGAGACCCGGTTCTGGTCTACCTTCATGGCTTCAACAGTTCGCCCCGCTCGCAGAAAGTGTCTGAGCTCCGGACGTTGCTGCCTGCTGTCGCGCCTGACATAGAGCTTGTTGTGCCGGAGCTGGGGTTCGACCCTGAATTGGCATTGATCAGAGCAAGTGCGGCGGTAGAGTCTGCCGGGGACCGACCGGTGGGGCTGGTTGGCAGCTCCATGGGCGGGTTCTATGCCTCGGTCCTGTCGGCGAAGTATGGGGTGAAGGCCGCGCTGATTAACCCGGCTGCCTGGCCATACCGATTATTGCAGTCCCACCTGGGGCTACAGCATAACCCCTATACCGGTGAGGACTACGAGCTGACCCCCGCCCACATGGACACCCTGGAAGCCATGGAGCCCGGGGACACGGTTCGGGCAGACAACCTGTTTATCCTGTTGCAGACCGAAGACGAAACCCTGGACTACCGGGAAATCCTGGCCAAGCACCCGGGAGCCCGAACCTGGATCCAGCCAGGGGGAGATCACCGGTTCCAGCGGTTCGAACGGGTTGTGCCCGCCATCCTGGCGTTCCTGTTTCCGGGTGATTTCCGGTAAACTGCGGCAAATTTTCCAGCCAATGGATAAGTGACATGAGTGAGATACCTGCGGATCTGAAATACATCGACACTCACCAGTGGGTTCGGGTGTCGGATGACGGCACCGCCACAGTAGGCATCACCGATTACGCCCAGGAGCAACTCGGTGACGTGGTCTATATCGGTCTTCCCGAGGTCGGCGAAACGGTTACCGGCGGTGAGGAAGCCGGCGTGGCTGAGTCGGTGAAGTCCGCCTCCGATGTGTTCAGCCCGGTCACCGGCGAGGTGATTGAAATCAACGGCGCCCTGGAAGACGAGCCGGAGATGGTTAACGAGGACCCCTACGGTGAGGGCTGGCTGTACCGGGTGAAGCTGGCAGACCAGGGTGAACTGGACGGGCTGATGGACGCCGCTACCTATGGCGAGTCGCTGGCCGATGCATAAGGGCCGGCATTGATGGACTTTCCTGTTCTTTACCTTCGCAAGGGCGCCGAACGTCGCCTGAAAGCCGGGCACCTGTGGGTCTACAGCAATGAGGTGGATACCCGCCGCTCGCCACTGACGGATTTCGAGGCCGGCAGCCAGGCCCAGTTGCGTGCATCCAATGACAAGCCCCTGGGGACAGTGTTTGTTAATCCCCATGCCCTGATCTGCGGTCGGCTGATCAGCCGCAATGCCACCACCGGGATGACCCCGAAGCGACTGACGGACAGGTTGGAAACCGCCCTGAAGCTGCGCGGCCGGGTTTTCCCCGAGCCCTGGTACCGTTGGGTCTACGGGGATAGCGACGGCCTGTCAGGACTGGTAATCGACCGTTTTGATGACGTGGTGGTGGTACAGATTTCCACCGCCGGAATGGAATCCATGAAAGAGGCCATCATCCGGGGCGTGCAGCGCCTGGTGCATCCGAAGGCCATCATTCTGAAGAATGACGGCAAGATGCGTTCGGTGGAAGGTTTGTCCTCCTACGTCGAACAGGTCGAGGGCGAGCCGGTGGACGTCCTGCACGTTCGTGAGAATGGCGTTCGTTTTGAGGTGCCCCTCAGTGGTGGCCAGAAGACCGGCTGGTTCTATGACCACCGTATGAACCGCGCCCGCCTGCAGCAGTACAGTCCGGGGTGCCGGGTGCTGGATGTGTTCAGCTATGCTGGTGGCTGGGGCCTGCAGGCCGCGGCTGGTGGTGCCAGCTCCGTTACCTGTGTGGACAGCTCACGGCAGGCTCTGGCCTCGGTGCACCATAACGCTGCGCTCAACGGGTTCAATAATGTGGACACCCTGGAGGGCGATGCCTTCGAGGTGCTCAAGGGCCTGGCAGATGATAAACAGAAGTTCGATATCGTCGTCCTGGACCCGCCGGCACTGATCCCCCGCCGTCGTGACCAGAAAGCCGGCGAGCAGGCCTATGCCCGCCTGAACCAGCTGGGTCTGCGCCTGCTGGAGCGTGACGGGTTGCTGGTCTCGGCGTCCTGCTCCATGCATCTGTCCCGGGACAAGCTGGTGGATATCATCCGTGGTAGCGCCCGCAAGGTAGACCGTTTCGTCCAGCTGCTGGAACAAGGCTATCAGGGCCCGGATCACCCCATGGTGCCGGGTATTCCCGAAACGGATTACCTGAAAGCCTGCTTTGTCCGTTCCCTGACCGAGTTTCTTTAATCCCGTAACGACATAACGGGCCACCCCTGCTCCCTGGCGTACTGTTCCAGGGTCGGGTCCGGGTCCACCGCCACGGGGTTGTCTACCAGCTTCAGTAGCGGCAGGTCATTGTGACTGTCGCTATAGAACCAGGCGCCCTCCAGGCTTTCTCCGTGCTCTTCCAGCCATTCCCTGAGCCTGACGACCTTGCCGTCCTGGTAGGTAGGCACCCCGACAATATCACCGGTATAGCGACCGTCGACCACTTCCGGCTCCGTTGCCAGCAGGTGCTCGATGCCCATGGCCTCGGCGATGGGGCCGGTTACGAAGCGGTTGGTGGCAGTAATGATCATCAGCGTATGCCCCCGGTCCCGGTGGCTGGCGAGCAAGGTGTCGGCCTTGCGTTGATACAGGGGTTTGATCCGACTGTTCATGAACGCCTTGCGCCAGGCAGCCACTTCTTCCGGTTCGCGTCCGGCAATGGGGGAAAGGGCAAAGCGCTGGTACCGGTATACGTCCAGTTCGCCGTTAAGGTAGTCCTGGTAGAACTGGTCGTTCTGCTGTCGGTGGCTTTCGGGGTCCACCAGTTCGGCGTCTACGAGGAACTCTCCCCACGCATGGTCGCTGTCTCCTGCCAGCAGGGTGTTGTCCAGGTCGAAAATGGCCAGGGTCAAGGGGATTCTCCTTCAGAGGTGCTTTTACAGGGTATTCTAACATGCTGAAAAAGAATGCCTGCTTCGTTTGCCGACCGGTAGGCTTTCTGTAAGAATGGAGTCAATCTGGAATAAAAGTCCCTGCAAAAAGGGGCTTCTTCCGTAACACTTTGAGACAGGACTGTGCCGTGATTGATTCAGACGGTTTCAGACCCAACGTCGGAATCATTCTGGCCAACCACAAGGGCGAGGTCTTGTGGGCAAGGCGGATCGGGCAGGACTCCTGGCAGTTTCCACAGGGTGGCATCAAGCACAACGAGTCACCGGAACAGGCTCTCTACCGGGAGCTGGCCGAGGAAGTCGGCCTGGGGGCAGGGGATGTGGAAATCATCAGCTGCACCCGGGGCTGGCTGCGCTACCGTCTGCCGAGACGCATGGTGCGCCATAATTCGCGTCCCGTATGCGTTGGCCAGAAACAGAAATGGTTCCTTCTGAGGATGCTTTCCCCGGATGCGTCTGTGCGGGTTGACCACACAGATTCGCCGGAATTTGATGGCTGGCAGTGGGTAAGCTACTGGTACCCGCTGGGGCAGGTGGTGTCTTTCAAGCGGGAGGTCTATCGCCGTGCCCTTCGAGAGCTGGCCCCCCGATTGTTCAGTACGGTAGATCAGTGGCAGCGTGCCGAAGAAGCACAGCGCCGACAGGACCAACAACAATGACGGATTGACACCCGATATGCTCGGTATCTTGCGAAGTATTGTTCAGGAAGTAAACGGTGCCAGGGACCTTCAGGAGGCGCTGGACATTATCGTTTCGCGGGTACAGGCAGCCATGAACACCGAGGTGTGTTCCGTCTACTTGCTGGATCCGGTCTCCAATCGCTACATCCTGATGGCCACTGAGGGCCTCCACAAAAAGGCCGTCGGCAAGGTCAGCCTGGCCCACTCCGAGGGCCTGGTCGGCCTGGTAGGCTCCCGGGAGGAGCCCATCAACCTTGAGGATGCGCCGTCCCACCCGCGCTACCGCTATTTCCCCGAGACCGGTGAGGAGCGTTTTCGATCGTTTCTCGGTGTACCCATCATTCACCATCGTCGGGTGCTGGGTGTGCTGGTCGTACAGCAGCGTGAAGCGTCCCGTAACTTTGACGAGGGTGAGGAAGCCTTCCTGGTCACCGTCTCTGCGCAGCTCGCGGGCGTTATTGCCCACAGCGAAGCCACCGGCGCCATCAGTGGTATGTCCCTCACCGGTGAAGAGGCCCGGGATGTGTCCTTCAACGGTGTGCCAGGTGCGCCGGGTGTCGCGATCGGCAAGGGCGTGGTGGTCTATCCCCCGGCGGACCTGGATGCGGTGCCCGAGAAGATTGCGGACGACCCCGAGGCTGAGCTGGCCTCGTTCCGGGAGGCCGTCAGCGCCGTGCAGGAAGATATCCAGAGGGTGTCGCAGCGACTCTCTGACCAGCTCAGGCCGGAAGAACAGGCGTTGTTTGATGTGTACCTGCGCATGCTGGGTGACAATGCCCTGCCGGGGGAGGTCGCCAATCGTATCCAGGGCGAAGGCCTCTGGGCCCAGGGGGCGCTCAAGCAGGTGGTGAACCAGTATGTGCGCCATTTCGAGATGATGGATGATCACTACCTGCGGGAGCGGGCAGTGGATATCCGTGACCTGGGTCGTCGTATCCTGTCCCACTTGCAGGAAGGGGACACCCGCGAGCTGGATTATCCGGAAAATACGGTGCTGGTCAGCGAGGAGCTGACCCCCGCGATGCTGGGCGAGGTGCCCCGTGGGAGGCTGGTGGGGCTGGTTTCCGTGCGCGGCTCCAGTAACTCCCATGTGGCGATCCTGGCCCGTGCCATGGGTGTGCCCACCGTAATGGGGCTGGTTGATATCCCGGTGAACCAGCTTGATGGCAAGGAGCTGGTGGTCGATGGTTTCGAGGGGCAGATCTTTGCCTCGCCCTCCGCCGAGTTGCGAAGTTTCTATAAGGAAATCTGCGACGAGGAAGACGAACTTTTCCGGGGTCTGGAGGCATTGCGGGACAAGCCCTGTGTCACCACCGACGGCCACCGGGTATCGTTGCTGGTCAACACCGGCCTGATGACCGATGTGGTCCGCTCCCTGAGCCACGGTGCTGAGGGCATCGGGCTCTACCGTACGGAAGTGCCCTTCATGATCAAGGAACGGTTTCCGTCAGAGCAAGAGCAGCGAGAATACTACCGGGAGCAGCTGGAAGCCTTTGCCCCCAACCCGGTTACCATGCGTACCCTGGACATTGGCGGTGACAAGGCCTTGAGCTATTTCCCGATCAGCGAGGAGAACCCCTTCCTGGGCTGGCGGGGTATCCGTATCAGCCTCGATCACCCGGAGATATTCCTGGTGCAGGTGCGAGCCATGCTGAAAGCCAGTGAGGGCTTTAACAACCTGCAAATCATGCTGCCAATGATCAGCAATATTTCCGAGGTGGAGGAGTCCCTGCACCTGATCTACCGGGTTTACCATGAGGTCCGGGAGGAAGGCTATCAGATCCACATGCCCCGGGTAGGGGTGATGATTGAAGTCCCGGCCGCGGTCTACCAGGTGAGGGAACTGGCCGAGCGGGTGGACTTCCTGTCTGTTGGCTCCAATGACCTGACCCAGTACCTGCTGGCGGTGGACCGGAATAATCCCCGGGTAGCCCAGCTCTACCATTCCTACCACCCTGCGGTACTGCAGGCACTGGTCCGCATTGCCCAGGATGCCCATGCCGTGGGCAAGCCGGTAACCATCTGCGGCGAACTTGCCGGAGACCCCGGGGGCGCCCTTTTGCTCATGGCGATGGGCTACGACGCCCTGTCCATGAACGCGGCCAGCCTGCCCAAGGTCAAGTCTGTGATTCGAAGCATCAGCCGGGAATGGGCGGCGCAGCTGTTGGAGGATGTCCTGTTGCTGGATTCGCCCCACGTCATCAAGAGCTGTGTCGACCTGGCCCTTCGCAGTGCCGGCTTTGCCCGCTACCTGCGTCCGGGGCGCGGTGCGGTGCCGGTGACCAGTTTCGAGAGTTCCCAGTAACGCGGTGTCTGCCCCAAGGCCATTTCTGGGGTGAGTACTCTAATTCAGGCTGGTAGCCTGATGTCTGATGACGGTGGAAAGCGACGCCGGCGCACCGGCCTTGGGAGGGCATCATGACGACAGAACCGACCCAGCTCAGACCTGCACCCCGTATCGGCCTTGCCCTTGGTGGTGGCGGACCGCTCGGTGGCATCTACGAGATTGGCGCCTTGCGGGCGCTTGACGAGGCACTCGACGGCCTGGACTTCAACAACCTGGAAGTCTACGTGGGTGTTAATGCCGGCGCTTTTGTCGCGGCCAACCTGGCCAACCAGCTCACTACGGCCCAGCTGTGCCGGATTTTTGTCCGCCATGAGGCCGAAGTGCATCCATTTCACCCGGAGGTTTTCTATCGTCCGGCACTGCGGGAAATGGGGCGGCGCCTGCGGGCGGTTCCCGGCCTGCTCGGCAGCGCGGTCTCCCGTTTTGTGCGCAACCCCCACGATCAGAGTTTCCTGGAAGCCATGACCATCCTGGCCCAGGCGGCGCCGGCTGGCCTGTTTGATAATACAGCGCTCGAGGCATACCTGGAGCGGGCGTTCACCATATCCGGGCGCACTAATGACTTCCGGGAACTGCGGCGAAGGTTGTACGTGATTGCTGTCGACGTGGAAACCACCGAGCCGGTCTTCTTCGGTGAGCCTGGCCTTGATCATATTCCCGTCTCGAAGGCGATCCAGGCCAGCATGGCCTCGCCTGGGCTCTACGTACCGGTGCAAGTGGAGGGGCGATACTGTGTTGACGGCACCTTGCGGAAGGGGCTGCACGCGTCGGTAGCCTTTGACCAGGGCGCTGACCTGGTGCTGGCCATCAACCCCCAGGTACCCATTGATGCCCGGGCGGCAGAGGCCGCCGGGACCATGGCCGCCGATGAGCTCACCGGCTCTGGCATGCCTAACATGTTGTCCCAGATGTACCGCGCCATGGTGTATTCCCGTATGCAAAAGGGGATCGCCCAGTATGCCCGTGACTACCCCGACCGGAATGTGGTGCTTTTCGAGCCCACCCGGGATGACGCGACGCTGTTCAACTCCAGCGTATTCAGTTTCCGCTCCCGCCGGCAGGTGTGCGAGCATGCCTATCAGATGACCCGGCGGGACCTGCTACGTCGTGCTGACCAACTGGAACCGGTGCTGGCAAAGCAGGGCATACGATTGAATCGGGAGGTGCTGGAAGACAGTGAGCGCACGTTAAGCACTGCGCTCTATGGTGAAACGCTGCCGCTCTACGTGGCCAGGAAACGTAAACAGAAGGAAAATCGGGGTGTGCTGGGCAGTGTGACCCGGATTCTGAACCGGGCCTGACCGGGATGCTGGATCAGTGACTGGTCGGGCCACCAAACAGTTGTGGTCCGCTGGCTTCCCGGCTGCCACCCTCGGCTTCCAGGCGCTTCAGGTAATCCTCCCAATAGGCCTGTTGGTTTTCACCCAGATCCCGCAGGTAATCCCAGGTGAACAGCCCGGAATCATGGCCGTCACTGAAGCTGAGTTTCAGCGCGTAGTTGCCCACCATTTCCGCTCCGGTCACCATGACATCCTTCTTCCCGGTCTGAAGGGTGCCAGGACCTGCGCCGTGGCCACGCACCTCGGCGGATGGCGACCAGACCCTGAGGAACTCGAAGCGGAGTTCAAGGCGGGTACCGTCGTCGTAATCGAGCTGAAGCAGGCGGCTCTGTTTACGGATGCGGATATCTGAGGGGCGTTGGGACATGGCAGGTTCCGGAGTTCCCGGGTGCTGCAGCGATGGCACCCGGGGCTTTCGCAGGTGGATTACAGGATATAGCGGCTGAGATCCTCGTCTTCCGACAGGTCACCCAGCTTCTCGTCCACGTATTCCGCGGTGACTTCAAAGCCGTCGGTGACCTTGTCACCGGCGTCATAGGACAGGCTTTCCAGCAGTCGTTCCATCACGGTGTGGAGGCGACGGGCGCCGATATTCTCGGTGGTTTCGTTTACCTTCCAGGCGACTTCGGCCAAGCGCCGGATTGCGTCGTCACTGAAGGTCAGTTTGACACCCTCGGTGCCCATCAGGGCTTCGTACTGCTGGACCAGGGAGGCATCCGGCTCGGTCAGGATGCGGCGGAAGTCATCCGGCGACAGGGCCTGTAGCTCCACCCTGATGGGCAGGCGCCCCTGCAGCTCCGGGATCAGGTCTGACGGCTTGGACAAGTGGAAGGCGCCGGAGGCAATGAACAGGATGTGATCGGTACGCACGGTGCCATACTTGGTGCTGACGGTGCTGCCTTCAATCAGTGGTAGCAGGTCGCGCTGGACGCCTTCGCGGGAGACGTCGGCGGAGGCGTTCTCGGAACGCTTGGCCACCTTGTCGATTTCATCGATAAACACGATGCCATTCTGCTCGACGGATTCGATCGCCTTCTGCTTGATTTCCTCCTCGTTCACCAGCTTGGCGGCTTCCTCGTCCTTCACCTGGCGCATGGCGTCCGCCACTTTCATCTTGCGGGTCTTGCGCCGGTCCTGGGACAGGTTGGAGAACATGTTCTGCAGCTGGCTGGTCATTTCCTCCATGCCGGGAGGGGCCATGATCTCCACGCCGGCGGCGGAGTTACGGAGGTCGATCTCGATCTCCTTGTCATCCAGTTCACCTTCCCGCAGTTTTTTGCGGAACAGCTGGCGGGTCGAGGAATCTTCCCGTGGCTGGCTGTCTTCCTGGAAATTCCGGGGCGGTGGCAGCAGGGCATCGAGGATACGATCCTCGGCGGCGTCCAGGGCACGGTTCTCGTGGCGCTTCATTTCCTTTTCGCGGAGCATCTTGATGGCCATGTCCGCCAGGTCGCGGATAATGGATTCCACATCACGGCCCACATAGCCCACTTCGGTGAACTTGGTCGCTTCCACTTTCAGGAAAGGCGCATCGGCCAGCTTGGCCAGGCGACGGGCGATCTCGGTCTTGCCCACACCCGTGGGGCCGATCATCAGGATGTTCTTGGGTGTGATTTCATCCCGCAGGGTGCTGTCGAGCTGCATCCGGCGCCAGCGGTTGCGCAGGGCGATGGCGACGGCACGCTTGGCTTCTTCCTGGCCAACGATGTGTTTGTTCAGCTCGTGGACAATTTCGCGGGGAGTCATTGCAGACATGGTAGCTCCGGGTTCAGTCGTTGGCTGAGAGCACTTCAAGGGTGCGGTTGTGATTGGTGTAGATGCAGATGTCGGCGGCGATATCCAGGCCTTTCTCGACGATTTCGTGGGCACTTAACTCAGTGTTTTCCAGCAGTGCGCGCGCCGATGCCTGGGCGAACGGGCCGCCGGAGCCAATGGCGATCAGGCCCTGTTCCGGCTCGATAACGTCACCATTGCCGGTAATGATCAGGGAGGCAGTCTTGTCCGCCACTGCCAGCAGGGCTTCCAGCCTGCGCAGGGCGCGGTCGGTGCGCCAGTCCTTTGCCAATTCCACGGCCGCCCGGGTCAGGTTGCCCTGGTGTTTTTCCAGCTGGGCCTCGAATCGCTCGAAAAGGGTGAATGCATCGGCGGTACCGCCGGCGAAGCCAGCCAGCACCTGGCCATTGTATAGACGGCGCACCTTGCGGGCATTGCCCTTCATGACGGTATTGCCAAGGGACACCTGGCCATCGCCGCCCATGGCGACTTCGTCATCACGGCGAACGGATAGTATCGTGGTCATCGGGGCTCCATTTGCTGAAATCGAAGTGATTTCCGAGATATGGAGCCGGCTCCCGGGATTTCAAGGTGCATGGCCAGCCCCTTGGTCACTCCTTGGGAATCTTCCGCACCAGAGGCTGGATATTGATGGCCACCAGTTTGTCTACCGCCGAATTCATCTGGCTGCGGCTGTCGAACGGGCCGACATTAACCCGGTACCAGGTCTTGCCTTCATCGGTTGTGATCTGCGACACCTTCGTTTGCAGTCCCTGGAAGGCAATCTGCGCGCGCTGGCGTTCGGCGTCCCCGGCGGTTCGGAAGGAGCCAGCCTGGACCAGGTAGCGGAAGTCCTGGGTGGCAGGGCTGGGGGTATATTCCTCCACAGTGGGCGGCACCACTTCGGACTCCGGCAGCATGTCGTAGAACTTGAACTTGGGCCCCTGCTCCGTGTTCTGCTCCGGTTTGCTGGTGGCAGGTTTTGAGGGCTGGCTGACTGCAGGTTGCCGCTGCTCGGGTGCCGCGCCATCCACCGGCTCAAGGGTATTGAGGTAGACAATAAAACCGATAAAGGCACCGACGGCTGCCAGTGACAGGATCCAGCGCACAGATAATCCTCCGCTCTGTTTGCGGGCCGCCGCGGGGCGGGGAGAGGGTTTGCGGGATTTTTCCGCGCGCACACGGGTCTTCCGGGGAGGCGGTGAACTGTTCACCGCGCCCTTACCGGAGGACTGTTTGCGGGCGTAATCCCTGGCCAATTCGTGGTCTCCAGCCGGCTACATTTCTTCCGGTGAGCTGATGCCCAGAAGGTCCAGGCCGTTAGCAATCACCTGCCGTACCGCCAGGTAAAGGGTCAGGCGGGCATCCCGGAGTTCGACATCGTCGACCAGGGCCTTGTGTGCGTTGTAGTAGGTGTGGAACTGGCCGGCCAGTTCCCGGAGATAATGGGTCAGGTGATGGGGCTCGCGGGTGGCGGCCGCATTGCGGATCAGCTCCGGGTACTTCGCCAGCTGGTTGGCCAGCTCCTTTTCCTCGTCCAGTACAAGCAGCGACAGGTTGCCAGCAACTTCGTTGCGACCACGCTGGACTCCGTGCTCTTCGGCCAGCTTGCGAAGAACACTGCAGATGCGGGCGTGGGCGTACTGGATGTAGTAGACCGGGTTTTCATTAGTCTGGGAGCGAGCCAGGTCGATGTCGAAAGTCAGCTGCGAGTCCACCCGACGGGCGGCCAGGAAGAAACGGGTGGCATCACGGCCTACTTCGTCAATAAGGTCCCGCACAGTAACGTAGCTGCCGGCGCGCTTGGAGATCTTCACCTCCTGGCCGGACCGGGTCACCATCACCATCTGGTGCAATACATAATCCGGCCAGCCCTGGGGGATGCCGGCTTTAAGGGCCTGCAGGCCCGCACGCACCCGGGTCACGGTGGAATGGTGGTCGGCACCCTGTTCGTTAATGACGGTGGTAAAGCCGCGCTGCCATTTGTCGAGGTGGTAGGCGACATCCGGCAGAAAATAGGTGTAGCCCCCGTCTTTCTTGCGCATGACCCGGTCCTTGTCGTCACCGAACTCGGTGGTGCGTAGCCACATGGCGCCGTCCTGCTCATAGGTGTAGCCGTTTTCCTTCAGGCGCTCGACGGTGGCTTCCACCTTGCCATCCCGATACAGGGAGGACTCGAGGAAGTAGACATCGAATTCCACACCGAAGGCTTTCAGGTCGAGGTCCTGCTCCCGGCGCAGGTAGGCCACGGCAAACTCCCGAATGGCGGCCATATCGTCCGGGTCCGCTTTGCCGGTGACACCCCTGTCGTCGGCGGTCACGGTTTCGCCTTTCAGGTAGGCCTCAGCCACGTCCGTGATGTAGTCACCCCGGTAGCCATCCTCTGGCCAGGACTCGTCATCCGGCCCCAGCCCCTTGGCCCGGGCCTGGACAGACCTGGTCAGGTTGTCGATCTGGGCCCCCGCGTCGTTGTAGTAGAACTCACGGGTCACATCGTAACCGTTGGCTTCCAGCAGGCGACACAGGCTGTCGCCGATTGCTGCACCGCGTCCATGGCCCACGTGCAGGGGGCCAGTGGGGTTGGCCGATACGAATTCCACCTGCACCTTCTCGCCCTGGCCATCGTTATTGCGTCCGAACCCCGCGCCTTTTTGCAGGATGTCACCGGCAATGCTGACGGCGCTCTCCGCGGTCATGAAAAAGTTGATGAACCCGGGACCGGCAATTTCCACCTTCGCAACAGCCGGGCTTTCCGGCAATCGCTCTACCAGTGCCTCTGCCAGCTTTCGTGGTGGACAGCCTGCCGCCTTGGCGGCCACCAGGGCGATATTGCAGGCGTAGTCGCCGTGGGTCTTGTCCTTGGTATTACCAACTTGCGGCGTAAAGGACTGGTCGGCGGGCAGGGTGCCCTCTGACTGGAGGGCGGCCAGTGCTGCGCCGAGGAGTTCGGTTACGGTGTTTTTCATGCTATCCGGTGACCCTTGGTTCGGGATGTGGTGTTGCTCTGATCAGATGCTCTGATCAAAAGACGCACAGGGTTTGAGGGCGGGTATTATCCCGGAAAGGGCAGGGCTTAGCAAAATCACACGGTTTCTTTTACCCGGTTTCCAGCGGGTCCACATCCACCACCCAGCGCAGGTTGCCCGGCTGCCGATGTTGTTCCAGGTGCTGGCACAGTTGGGTGAGGACCCGGTTGAGGTGGCCACGACTTTCTGATTGCAGTACCAGTTGTGCCCGGTGGCGGCCTGCCTTGCGGGCGAGTGCGGCGGGTAATGGGCCCCAGATATCGAGGGGACGTTCCGGAAGGGCTGTGCGAACCTGCTCGAGAAACGCCAGCGCCGCCTCCATGGTGGGCGCTTCTGCCCTGACGATGGCCATGGCGCGGTAAGGTGGCAGGGCGCCTTGTTCACGCTCGGCGAGCAGTTGTCTCGCAAGTGCCAGGTAATCTCCCTGGGCCAGTCTGGCCAGCAGCGGGTGGTCGCTGTGGCAGGTCTGGATCAGCACCCGCCCCGGTTTTTCACCCCGGCCAGCCCGGCCGCTCACCTGTAGCAGGGTCTGCACCATCTGTTCCGGCGCGCGAAAGTCAACGCTGAACAGGCCTCCGTCGGCATTGATCACGACCACCAGGGTGACATTGGGAAAGTCATGGCCCTTGGCTACCATCTGGGTGCCTACGAGAACGCAGGGTTCGCCGCTGTTTACCCTGTCCAGGATATTCTGGATGCTGCCCTTGCGTTGGGTGCTGTCCCGGTCAATGCGGATGACCGGTACTTCCGGAAAGCTTTCGGCAAGTATCGCTTCGGTCTGTTCAGTGCCCTGGCCGACGGGCTCGCAGGCCTCGCCCCCGCATTTGGGGCAGCGGTGAAACGCAGGCTGTTGGTAATCGCAGTGGTGGCAGCGAAGCGCCCGGTCGCGGCGGTGATAGGTCAGGCGGGTGTCGCAGTTGGGGCACTCGGCGATATGGCCGCAATCAAAGCACATCAGTACCGGCGCAAAGCCGCGACGGTTAATGTAGACCAGCACCTGTTCACCTGCCGCCAGTGTGTCCCGGATGGCCTCTGTGGCGGGCCGGGACAGCCCGCCAGTCAGCGGGCGACTGCGGATATCGAGTAGCTGGATGGCTGGCGGCCGGGCGGAGCCAGCCCGTTCCGTCAGGTTGATTTGCCGGTATTTGCCTCGGGCGGCGTTATGCAGGGATTCGAGTGAAGGCGTTGCTGAGCCAAGAATAACCGGACACCGGTTCCTTTGTGCCCTGAATACTGCCAGGTCCCGGGCTGAGTAACGGAATCCCTCGCCTTGTTTGTAGGAACTGTCGTGTTCCTCATCCACCACAATGGCCTGCAGATTGGTAAACGGTAGCAGCACAGCAGACCGGGTACCGATCAGGATGACCGGCTCCCCATTACGCACTCGTCGCCAGGTATCCAGCCGCTGACGATCGTTCAGGGCTGAGTGCCAGACCACAACGCGATCGCCGAGGTAGGAGCGGAAGCGGGCGACCGTCTGGGGCGTCAGATTGATTTCAGGTACCAGCACCAGTGCCTGGCCACTGTCATCGAGTTCGCGATGAAGGTAATGCAGATAGAGCTCGGTCTTGCCGCTGCCGGTGATGCCATAGAGCAGGCTCGCCGAAAAACCGTGACGAGCGGGGAGGGCCCGGGCTGCTTCCATCTGGGCGGTTGTCAAAGCCGGTGTGGCGAGAGGCTGTTGGTCGCTGGTTGCCGTTGACTCGGGGGGCTCGGTGGCACTGACCAGGGCGCGTTGTGCCAGGGCATTGAGCTGGCTACGGGTGAATCCCTTTTCCTTGATCTGGCCCCAGGACAGCCCATGGCCGCTCTCCTGGAGCAGTGCAAGCAATTGTTGCTGACGGTGGGCATTTGCAGGGACCTGGTTGCAGTCAGCATCCGGCTTTGGCGCCCACCACTGTTCCGCAGCTGGCGCGTCGGTGGTCCGGCCCTTGCGCAGGGCCGGGGGCAAAGCCATGAACAGGCATTCCCCCAGGGGGTGCTGGTAGTAGCTTGAAGCCCAGCCCAGTATCTCAAGTGTTTCTTCTGGCAGCGCAGGCCAGTCTTCCAGGGCCGAGGTGACCGGTTTCAGGTCAATACCTTCCGGAGGGACGACGTTGGTTTCAACCACCAGGCCTGTGGCCCGGTAGCGTCCGAACGGAACCTGCACACGTTGGCCGGCCTGCAGCGGCACCTCGTCGGTGGCGATGTAGTCGAACAGGCGCCGGATGGGGCGATTCAGGGCAACGCGGACGATCTGGCTCACTGGTGTCCCGTTTGGTTAATTCACTGACCTACTGCGCGACACTGGGGCTCCAGGGCCGTGCTGGGCAAGTGTTTCGGGGGTTGCGTATCTTGCGTCGGGAAGCGATTGCACGTAAGATGCGCGGTCTGATTCAGGCGGGGTTGATTGTGCCCTGTCTTTCCAATGGATTCAAACATGCGGTGCCCGGCGCCAAGGTATTGAAAATCGTTGCGAAACGGTCTTTTTACCCGTGACCAGGTGGCGGCATGACCGTAAGAGGTTCGCCATGAAAGAAGGTATTCATCCCAAGTATCACGAGATTACCGCAACCTGCAGCTGTGGTAACTCATTCAAGACCCGGTCCACCTATGGCCAGGATCTTCAGCTGGACGTATGCTCACAGTGCCACCCGTTCTATACCGGCAAGCAGAAGGTGATGGATACCGCTGGCCGCATCGACCGCTTCCAGAAGCGTTTCGGTGGTCGTATCGGTGGCAAGAAGGACTGATTTCGCGCCGCCCTCCGGGCAGCACCGAAGTCTGGAAAGCACCCCTCGGGGTGCTTTTTTTGTGCCTGCAACTGTGTGCCGATAGGGGGTATTACGTATGGAGGGCCTTGTTTGGGGTCAGGGTTCGGTCCATAATGGCGCGCTAACATTTGCGGTGGCCCCCTCTTGGTGTCAATTCGCGAATGGTCGAAAGTCCTCTTTTAAACGTGACAAACGGAACAGTGGCAATGTCTCAAGATCTGAAAGAAGCAGCCCTTGAATATCACGCCCAGCCGCGGCCGGGTAAGCTGAGTGTCGAAATCACCAAGCCGACCCAGACCTCCCGCGATCTTTCGCTGGCGTACAGCCCCGGGGTTGCGGAACCGGTCCGCGAGATCGCAAAGGACCCCGAGAATGCATACAAGTACACTGCCAAGGGTAACCTGGTAGCCGTTATTTCTGACGGTACCGCCATCCTCGGCCTCGGCAATCTCGGCCCCCTGGCCAGCAAGCCGGTGATGGAAGGCAAGGGTGTCCTGTTCAAGCGCTTCGCCGGTATCGATGTGTTTGATATCGAAGTCAATTCCGAGAGCCCCCAGGCGTTCATTGAAACGGTTGAGCGCATTGCCGATACCTTCGGTGGTATCAACCTCGAAGATATCAAGGCGCCGGAATGCTTTGAGATCGAGCGTGCACTGATCGAGAAGTGCGATGTGCCGATCTTCCACGACGATCAGCACGGTACGGCCATCGTAACTGCAGCCGGCATGATCAATGCCCTCGAGCTTCAGGGTAAGAAGATTGAAGAGGCCAAGGTGGTTTGTCTGGGCGCTGGCGCTGCCGCTATCGCCTGTATGAAGCTGTTGGTCAGCTGCGGTGTTCGCTCCGAGAACATCTACATGCTGGATCGCAAGGGTGTGATCCACTCCGGGCGTGACGACCTGAACCAGTACAAGGCCATGTTCGCCAACGATACCGACAAGCGTACCCTGGATGACGCAATTGACGGTGCGGATGTGTTCCTGGGGCTGTCTGGCCCTGACCTGTTCACTGTTGAGCAGTTGAACAAGATGGCTCCGAACCCGATCGTATTTGCGTGCTCCAACCCGGATCCGGAAATCAAGCCGGAACTGGCCATGGCAGCCCGGAATGACCTGATCATGGCGACAGGCCGTTCTGATTATCCAAACCAGGTTAACAACGTGCTTGGCTTCCCGTTCATTTTCCGTGGTGCGCTGGACGTTCGTGCGACTGCCATCAATGAAGAGATGAAGGTTGCTGCGGTTCACGCTATCCGGGAGCTGGCCAAGGAGCCGGTACCCAAGGAGATTTGCGAAGCCTATGACGTAGACAGCCTGGAGTTCGGCAAGGACTACATCATTCCCAAGCCGATGGATGTTCGTCTGCTGGAAGTGGTGCCTGCTGCCGTCGCCCGTGCTGCGGTTGATTCCGGTGTGGCTCGCAAGGGTTATCCGGCGCACTATCCGCTCAAGTCCATGGACGATATTCGCTGAGTTTCAGCGAACTGAGCCCACAAAACCGACGGTGAGAGCCGTCGGTTTTTTGTGGGTGATCGCTTCAGAACAGGTTGCGGGGCAGGTTGGCGTCGTCTTTGCCGCCGCTGAGGCCGTTTCCGGCCTGCTCTTCGGGGACGTTGTCAGAGCGGAACACTTCCTGGATAGCGTTGTCCTGCTCCGGTGCTGCCCGTTCGCCTGTTCTGGGATCAATCCTGACCTGCACGATACCGCCCGGGCGTGCCATTTCCGATTCTGGTGTGCCTGCGAGGGCCTCACTCATATAGTCCATCCAGATCGGAAGGGCCGCCGTGCCGCCGAATTCCCTGAAGCCCAGGGTCGCTGGCTGGTCAAACCCTACCCAGGTGGTGGTGGCGATCTCATGGTTGAATCCTGAGAACCAGGCATCTTTCTGGTCATTGGTCGTGCCGGTCTTGCCGGCCAGGTCATTCCGTTCCAGTCCTCGGGCCTTGGTGGCTGTGCCCCGCGTGATCACATCCTTCAGCATGGAATGCAACAGGTATACCGACTGCTCATCCGCCAGGCGCTCTGCCACACGGATAGCCGGGAAGCCGACAATGGGGTCAGGCCGGTTTTCCCTCAGGCGGTCGCAATCGGTGTCGCACAGGATGGCCGGTGATGCTTCGTAGAGTACCTCGCCCTGACTGTTCTCAATGGTCTGAATCAGGTAGGGCTGAACGTCGTAGCCGCCATTGGCGATGACTGCAAAGCCGCGAGCCATGTCCATCGGCGTCAGGGAGCCGCTGCCCAGTGCCAGGGAAAGTTCCCGTGGCAGGTCATCCGTAGGTAGCTTCAGCTTGTCCAGGAAGGCAATGGTTTCATCCACGCCCAGGTCCTGGAGCAGGCGAATAGAGACCATGTTCCTGGAGCGATAAAGGGCCTCCCGCAATCGGGTGGGGCCGAGAAATTCACCGCCAGAGTTTTTGGGACGCCATCCCGGTTCTGTTTCACTGCCTTCCTGCACGATGGGCGAATCGTTATAAATGGTGGCGGGCGTCATGCCCTGGTCCAGTGCTTTCAGGTAAATGAAGGGCTTGAAAGTGGAGCCGGGCTGGCGGCGGGCCTGGATAGCGCGGTTGTACTTGGTCTGGCTGAAGCTGTATCCCCCCGAAAGGGCGCGGATGGCGCCGGTTTTCGCCTGCAGGGATATCAGGGCGCCTTCCACGTCGGGTATCTGGGCCAGGGTCATGGGAACCGGGGCGATTACAGGCGCTTCGTTCTCCCCCGAGTTTGTTTCTTCGGCGAGGTTATCACCGCTTTCGGTCGGTTCCGACGATTCACTGGGGGGCTGGCGGCGCACGTAGACAATATCGCCTTCTTCAAGCACATCCGAGACCCTGCCGGGTTCCGGGCCCATGGCGTTTGCCGTACGGTAGGCCCGCGCCCAGGTCATGGTTTCGAAGGGAATAAACCCTTTGCCAAGGTGACGGGACCAGGCCTCTGCCCGCTGTTCTTCGTCGCTGACCCGGGTAATGATCACCGGATAGAGTTCTTCAACCCTTGGGTAGGCTTCGAGTACCTCCTGGTAGGTTGCCTCGTCTCCCGGTAGCTGGTTCGTGGTGCCGGCGGGTCCGCGGTAACCGTGGCGACGATCGTAGGCTTCCAGTCCCTGCTGCAGCGCGCGGGTTGCTGCTTGCTGGTCCTCGCTGTTCACCGTCAGGGTGACCCGGAAGCCGTCGTTATAGGCCGAATCCCCATACCTGGCCACCATTTCTGCCCGCGCCATCTCGGCGACATAGTCAGCGTCCACTTCGGTGGGTGTGGTGTTGTAGCGGGCCGTGAGCGGCTGGGAGCGTGCCTCGTCACGCTGCTCTTCGGTGATATAGCCAAGCTCTGCCATTCGGCCGAGGATCCAGTCCCGGCGAATCCTGGCCCTTTCCGGGTTGGCCAGGGGATTATACGCGGAGGGGGCCTTGGGCAGGCCCGCCAGCATGGCCATTTGTGCCAGATTGAGTTGGTCCACGGGCTTGCCATAGTAGACCTGGGAGGCGGCAGCCAGGCCGTAGGCCCGATTGCCGAGATAGATCTTGTTCAGGTACAGCTCGAGTATGGTCTGCTTGTCGAGCTCCTTCTCGATCTGGAAGGACAGCAGGATTTCATTGAATTTCCGTGCGAAGGTGCGGTCCCGGGTGAGGAAATAGTTTCGCGCCACCTGCATGGTGATGGTGCTGCCGCCTGACTGGATCTCCCCGGTTGAAGCCAGTTCGACGGCCGCCCGACCAAGGCCGATGAAGTCTACGCCAAAGTGTTCATAGAAGCGGGAATCCTCCGCGGCGAGGAAGGCCTGGAGCTGTTGTTCGGGGATTTGGTCGATTGTGACAGGCGTCCTTCTCTTTTCCCCGAATTCTGCTATTAATTTGTCGTCCGTTGAGTAGATCCTGAGAGGCGTCTGCAGCCGGGTATCGAGTAACTGGTGCACTGCCGGGAGCTCTGGGCGCAGGTGCAGGTAGAAGCCGGCGGCAACCAGCATGGCGGAGCTGGCCCCGAAAATGGTCAGCCAGATAAAGAAGCGTGATGCTGTAATCAGTCGGGACATTTTTTTCTGACAACTGTTGGCTATAAGTCTATCATTTGAGAAATTGCTTTAGGTGTTAAAGGGAGTCAATGCTCCCGCAACCTCTCAAAACAACGAGGGGGCATTGTAGACCTAATAGCCCGGAAATTCTCTTACATAAAAAACATATAAATGGAACTGCTGCGCAGTATTAGAAGAACCATAGCGTAAAAGGCAGTCAGGCCAGGGTTTTACGGCCGGAGCCCGGCGATACGCCAGGTGCAAGGTTGTCCAGGTATAAGGTGAGCGCGTGTTCGGATTATCAGGAAAAAAGTCCAGTACCGTGCTGGGAGTGGATATCAGTTCCAGTTCGGTAAAGCTGCTGGAGCTCTCGAGGCAGGGCAGTCGCTACAAAGTGGAAAGCCATGCTGTCGAGCCGCTACCGGCAAATGCGGTTGTAGAGAAGAACATTACCGATGTGGAGGCAGTTGGTGACGCCATCAAGCGCGTCGTCAGCAAGGCCCGTACCGGTGTAAAGCAGGCTGCCGTGGCGGTTTCCGGGTCAGCGGTGATCACCAAGGTGATCCAGATGAATGCCGGACTCAACGAGTTCGAGCTGGAAGACCAGATCGCACTTGAAGCGGACCAGTATATTCCCTATCCCCTGGACGAAGTCGCCATCGACTTCGAAGTGCAGGGGCCCTCCGAAACCAATCCCGACCAGGTCGACGTCCTGCTGGCGGCATGCCGGAAGGAGAACGTCGATATCCGCGAGGATGCCCTGGACATAGCCGGGCTCACTGCGAAGATTGTTGACGTCGAGGCCTATGCGCTCGAGCGGGCATACAGTCTCATCGAACCCCAGCTGGAGTCCCACGGTGAAGAGCTGGTGGTCGCCATTGTCGACGTGGGCGCTACCATGACCACCCTTAGCGTCCTGGCCGGTGGCCAGACAGTTTACACCCGTGAGCAGATTTTCGGCGGCAAGCAGCTTACCGAGGAAATCCAGCGTCGTTACGGATTGTCTGTTGAAGAGGCCGGCCTTGCCAAGAAACAGGGAGGCCTCCCGGATGACTACGAGAGTGAAGTGCTCGAGCCATTCCGGGAAGCGGTAGTGCAGCAGGTGGCTCGGGCCTTGCAGTTCTTCTTCGGCGCCAGCCAGTACAATGCGGTGGACTATGTATTGCTGGCCGGCGGAACCGCCTCGATTACGGGTCTCGCCAGCATGGTAGAGGAAAAGACGGCCACCACCACGATCGTCGCTAATCCGTTCTCGGATATGGCCGTTGGCTCCCGGGTGAATGCGTCCGCACTCACCAACGACGCCCCCTCGCTGATGATTGCCTGTGGACTGGCGATGAGGAGCTTTGACTAATGGCCAAGATTAACCTGCGTCCCTGGCGCGAGGAGCTCAGGGCAGAGAAGCAGAAGCGGTTCGTGGCCACCTTGCTGGGGGCCGCCATTGTCGCTGCCGGTCTGGTGTTTCTCTGGAAAACCGATATGGATAACCGCATCGCCTACCAGGAGTCTCGCAACGACTACATCGAAGCGGCATCCCGCCAACTGGACAGCCAGATCAGGGAGATCGAAGAACTTCGCAAGAAACGGGAAGAACTGCTCGCACGGATGGAAGTTATCCAGGATCTCCAGGGCAAGCGCCCGGTAATCGTGCGTGTATTCGATGAGCTGGTGCGAACGCTTCCGGAAGGTCTGTTCTACACCGAACTGAGCAAGACCAACGAGCAACTGGCTATCAACGGGATGGCTGAGTCCAATAGTCGGATTTCCAGCCTGATGCGCAATTTTGAGCGGTCCGAGTGGTTTACCAACCCCAACCTGACCAATGTGGCTGCAGCGGATGACCGCCGTGCCGGCTACAGCGCCTTTGACCTGTCGGTCAACCAGACCACTCCTGAGCCGGAAGAGGAGAGCAACCAGTGAGCCTGTCGGACTCTCTCAAAAGCCTGAACGAATTTGACATCAATGACCTGGATATCAATAACGCCGGTATCTGGCCGGCGCCGGTCAAGTTCATCGTTATTCTCATCCTTGTCGGCCTGATCGTCGGTGGCGGTTACTGGTTCTTCATCAAGGATCAGTATGCCCAGCTGGAGCGGGTGGAGCGCCAGGAGGCAGAGCTTCGCCAGGAGTATGAGCGCAAGGCATACCAGGTGGCCAACCTGGAAGTGTTCAAGCAGCAGATGGTAGAGATGGAAGAAACCTTCGGCGCCCTGGTCCGACAGCTGCCCAGTGATACCGAGGTACCTGGCCTGCTGGAGGATATCACGAACACGGCGCTGGGTAGTGGCCTGTCCCTGCGGGAAATACAGTTGCAGGCGGAACAGAAGCGTGACTTCTACATCGAGCTGCCGATCAATATCCAGGTCAGCGGCTCCTACCATGAGCTGGCCTCCTTCGTCAGCAGCGTTGCGGGCCTGCCCCGTATCGTCACGCTACATGATTTCACCATCACACCAAGAAGCGGTAACGCGGATCAGCTTGATATGCAGGTTGTCGCCAGAACCTACCGCTACCGGGCTGGAGAATGAGCATGGCAAGACAGCATGCAATTAAAGCCTGGCTGGGTATCTGTCTGACGGCTGCGCTCGCCGGCTGTACCCAGGGAGGCGACTTTTCGGATCTTGATCGTTTCATGGAAGAGACCCGGGCCAAGCCGCGGGGTCATGTGGAACCGCTGCCGGAGTTTCAGGCCTACGAGGCCTTTACCTATTCCGCGGCTGATCGCCGGGCGCCCTTTGAGCCGCCTATCGATGTCCAGCTGACCATGCTCGATGAGCAGCCCGAAAGTACGGTTGAACCGGATCTCGATCGTCCGAAGGAAGTGCTCGAGAACTACGGTCTTACCGAGCTGGAAATGGTGGGTACCCTCACCAGCGCAAATGGCAACCTGTTTGCGTTGATTGAAGACGCTGATGGTGGGATTCACAGGGTGCGTAACGGCAACTATATGGGTACCAACTACGGCCGCATCATCGGAATCAGCGAAACCCGGGTTGAGCTGCTGGAAATAGTGCCCAACGGTTCGGGGGGATGGGTTGAAAGGCCCCGATCCCTGTCCCTGGAAGAAGAAGGCTAAGGAGCGGCGCGCATGAATACACGTAGAAACTGGCAAGAAACACAAGTTTTGGGGTCGAGGCTAGCGATGTTCAGAAAATTCACGGTATGGATGAGCGCGGCGGGACTGGCAATGGCTGCCGGTATCGCTAACGCGGCAACGCTTCAGGACGTGGAGTTTTCCTCGCTCTCTGGCGACCGCACCGAGGTGGTGTTGAGTTTTGACGAGACACCACCGGAACCTTCCGGTTACACCATCGAGCGGCCGGCGCGGATTGCCATTGACCTGAAAGGTACGGTGAGCGGTCTCGACAGCCGCAACATGTCCCTGGGTGATGGCAATACCCAGAGCATGACAGTGGTGGAAACACAGGATCGGACCCGCCTGATTTTCAATCTCGTGGAGCTTGCGCCCTACGACACTGAAGTGAGCGGGAACCAGTTGGTCATCACCATCGGCGATGCTGATTCCGGGGCAGCTGTCGCCGGTTCCGGTGGCTCGGATTCCGTGGAAACAGCCTCGAGTGGTACCCGTACTTCCACCTCGGCTCGGGTATCCGGTGACGCTATCACGGGGGTTGATTTCCGCCGAGGAGCTGACGGCGAGGGGCGGGTAATCATCGACCTGTCCAACAGCCGCGTTCCGGTAGCGCTCAATGAGCAGGGTGGCCGCATCCGGCTGGTTATGGATGCCACAGAGGTTCCCAACGACCTTCGCCGGCGACTGGACGTGACCGACTTTGCCACTCCGGTGACCCGGGTTGACACCTTCACCGAAGGTGGTGATGCGATTGTCGAGATACGCCCAGAGGGCGCCTACGATTACCTGGCCTATCAGTCCGGCAACCGCTTTACCGTGAGTGTCGAGAAGCTGACCGAAGAGGAAGCCGAGCGTCGTCGCGAGGAGAAGTTCCCATACACTGGCGACAAGCTCTCCCTGAACTTCCAGGACATCGAAGTGCGCTCGGTGCTGCAGCTGATCGCCGACTTCACCGGCCTGAACCTGGTGGCCAGTGATACGGTATCCGGCAGCATTACCCTGCGCCTGCAGAATGTACCCTGGGACCAGGCGCTGGACCTGATCCTCAAGACCAAGGGGCTCGACAAGCGCCAGATTGGTAACGTACTCCTGGTCGCACCGGCCGAAGAAATTGCTGCTCGCGAGCGGCTGGAGCTGGAAACCAATAAACAGATTGCCGAGCTGGCTCCGGTTCGACTGGAAATTATCCAGGTCAACTACGCCAAGGCCGGGGATATCGTTGGCCTGATCGAGCAGGATGAAGAGCTGATTTCGGACCGTGGCTTCATCTCCTCCGATGTGCGCACCAATACCATCAGTGTGCGTGAGACTGCCGATAAACTGGAAGAAATCCGCAGGCTGGTGAACACCTGGGATATCCCCGTACGCCAGGTTTCCATTGAGGCCCGCATTGTCCGCGCCCAGACTAACGTAGCCGAGAGCCTGGGGGTTCGTTGGGGGGGTGGTTACCTTGATCCGGATGGCAGTAACACACGTTTTGGCAGTGGATCCATCGAAGGCAACGAATCACTCTGGAACGATAACGAGATTGTTTTCCCTGATGCACTTGCGGTAGATCTGGGTGTTTCCGACGCCGGTGCCTCGTCCTTCGCGATTGGCCTGGGTGGTGCTGACTTCCTGGTCGAACTTGAACTGTCTGCGCTCGAAAGCGATGGCAAGGCCGAGCTTGTTTCCCAGCCGAAGGTTGTCACCGCTGATCGTCAGACAGCGACGATCAAGTCCGGTGAAGAAATTCCCTACCAGAAAGCGACCTCCAGTGGTGCCACTTCAGTATCCTTCAAGGAAGCTGCACTTTCCCTGGAAGTGACTCCACAGATAACGCCGGATAACAAGATCATCATGGATCTTCGGGTGAACCAGGATTCCCGGGGCCAGGAGACCGCTGGTATTCCGAGTATCAATACCAATGAGGTCACCACCCAGGTTCTCGTGGGCAATGGCGAAACCGTTGTGTTGGGTGGTATCTTCCAGTCTGAAATCGCCACGACCGTCACCAAGACGCCGTTCCTCGGTGACATTCCCTACGTGGGGGCGCTGTTCCGTCGTACCGAGAATATTGACGAGCGAAGCGAACTGCTGATCTTCATCACACCGAAGATCATGAGGGGCGATCTGATCGATTGATCCTTGCCTCGCCTGAAAAGCCGCCGCGTAACACCGGCGGCTTTTTTGTGTTTTATGCTATTCTCACCCGCCTGTTCAATGGGGAGTCGAAGCAACATGCCGTTACCAAGACGAATCGTGCTGGTCGGGCCCATGGGGGCGGGTAAGAGCACGATCGGTCGCCAGCTGGCCCGGGAGCTGGGTTATCATTTCCTGGATTCGGATCGCATGATCGAGGAACGCTGCGGCGCTGATATACCCTGGATCTTTGATGTCGAAGGTGAAGAGGGCTTTCGGCAGAGGGAATCTGCGATGATCAAGGAGCTGTCCGAAGTAGGTGCATCCGTGCTGGCTACTGGTGGTGGCGCTGTGATGAAGGACGAGAACCACCCGTTCCTGAAGCAAGATGCGGTGGTGGTGTACCTGAAGGCGTCCCTGGATCAACAGATCGAACGTACCCGCAAGGATCGCAACCGGCCACTTTTGCAGAACGATGACCCGGAGGGTGTCCTGCGCCGGCTCTACGAGTTGCGGGACCCCATCTATACAAGGCTGGCGGATGTGGTGATGCTGACGGACCGGAAGAGTCCGCGCCTGGTGGTACGCCAGATTCTCAACCGGATCAACCCGCGTACTCCCCGTCAACGAAGGAAGGTCAGGAAAGAGGGCAGGAATAATGACTGAGACAACAGTCCAGGAATTGCAGGTTGAGCTCGGCGACCGCAGTTACCCGATTCTCGTGGGTGCGGGTCTCCTTGGCTCAAGGGATCTGACCCCCTGGGTTGCCGGCAAGCGGGTCATGATCGTGACCAATGAAACCGTGGCACCCCTGTACCTTGAAAAGGTCCGCAAAAACTTCCCGGGCTGCCAGGTGGACGAGGTGATCCTGCCTGACGGTGAAGCCTACAAAACCTGGGACACCCTTAACCGGATATTCGATGCCCTTCTGGAAAACCGTCATTCCCGGAAAACCACCCTGGTGGCCCTCGGGGGCGGCGTTGTCGGCGATATGACCGGGTTTGCGGCGGCCTGTTACCAGCGTGGTGTGGATTTTATCCAGATACCCACCACCCTGCTGGCCCAGGTAGATTCATCTGTCGGCGGCAAGACCGGTATCAATCACCCGTTGGGCAAGAACATGATCGGGGCATTCCATCAGCCCCGCTGCGTACTTATCGACACAGATACCCTGCAAAGCCTGCCCTCCCGGGAAGTGTCTGCTGGCCTGGCCGAGGTTATCAAATACGGACTTATCCGTGATGCCCGGTTCCTCGCGTGGCTTGAGGAGGCGATGCCGCGATTAACCGCGCTGAATGCAGAGGCCCTGACCGAAGCCATCTACCGGTCATGCGCCTGCAAGGCAGAGGTAGTTGCACAGGACGAGCGGGAAGGTGGACTTCGGGCCATCCTGAATCTTGGGCACACCTTCGGGCATGCCATAGAGACCTGGGCAGGGTATGGCAACTGGCTCCATGGTGAAGCGGTTGGTGCCGGGATGGTGATGGCCACGGACCTTTCCCGTCGTAGTGGCTACCTTACCGAGGCCGACCAGGCGCGTGTGGAAAAGCTGGTGAAATCGGCCGGCCTGCCGATCCTGCCACCGTCCGGTATGACCCCGGATAACTTTATGAACCTGATGGCTGTCGACAAGAAGAATGTTGACGGCCAGTTACGCCTGATCCTGTTGCGCAGTCTGGGCGAAGCGGAAGTGACCGACAGTTTCGCTGCCGCCGACCTGGCATCCACCCTGGCAGAGCTATGCCACTGACTGATCTGGCCAGGTACCCGGCATGAGCGAGAGCATTACTGGCCTGGAAGGGGGAGGGCTTTTCCCCCGGCTACAGGAGCGTTACGGACTCAACAGCGACCCCCTCGCCATGGAGGCGCCATTCTATCCCGGCGCCCAGCGTCAGCATGCACTGGAAACCCTTCGCCACCTGTGTGGCTTTGGTGATATGGCACTGGTGCTCACCGGTGCCCGTGGTGCTGGCAAGACCCGGTTACTGGGTGAGCTGGTGCGCAGCGAAGGTGCTCGCCTGGAATTCCTGCGCCTGCAGTCCGGCCGGCTCGACTCCCCTGAAACCCTGGTGCGCACCCTCTACCAGGGCATCGGCCGCGACAGGCCCGAGGGACTGTCGGCTCGCGAAGCATTACGAGCTTTTATGGTGCTCTCCGAGGAAGCTACACGAAAGGGACGCAGGCAGGTGTTGCTGCTGGACGATGCGGACCAGGCTTCAGAAAACACTCTCGGACTTCTACTGGATAGCTTCCTCGACAGCAATCGATCGACCTCCGCCGTGCCAGTATTTGCGGGCGGGCCGGACCTGCCGGGACAGCTTGGGCTGGGTGATGACCTGCGAGGGGGCGCAGCGCACAGGATCAACCTGCCGGATTTCGGCCAGGACGATATCCGACAGTACCTGGAGCCTCGCGTTGTCCGAGCCGGTGGTAAGCCCGAGGTATTACTGTCTTCACGGCGCCTGAGTCAATTGCAGGTGCTTAGTCAGGGCAGCCCGGGTCGGCTCCAGCGAGTGGCCCCGGCAGTCTGGCTGGATATGGCGTCAACCGGCGGCCGCAGGCCAGGCGAGTCCGGTAAGGGGGTGTTGTCGCCGCTGCGCTGGGTTGGCCTTGCCGTGGTCCTGTTGGGGGCTTCCTGGTGGTTTGTGTCTTCCCGCTATGATGACAGCGTCCGTCAGGCGGCAGAGCCTGCAGTGAACGAACCGTCTCCCACCCGGGCCATTGTCACGGTGGGACCTGGTAATCCGGAAGAGGATCCCGGGCTGCTGGAGGCTGAGCCGGTTGACCCGTCCGGAGCAAACCTTTCAACTGTTCCAGAGCCAGAGCCAGAGCCAGAGCCAGAGCCAGAGCCAGAGCCAGAGCCAGAGCCAGAGCCAGAGCCAGAGCCAGAGCCAGAGCCAGAGCCAGAGCCAGAGCCAGAGCCAGAGCCAGAGCCAGAGCCAGAGCCAGAGCCAGAGCCAGAGCCAGAGCCAGAGCCAGAGCCAGAGCCAGAGCCAGTATTTTCACCGGGACTTCCCCAGCGATTTGTCACCATCGAGTCTCTGAGGGCGCGTGATGGCTGGACCTTGCAGTTGGTGGCTGGCAACCTGGAACAGACCATTTTAAACGTCATTGCCCGTGCCCCGGCTGATGAACAACTCTCCTATACCCTTGGCGAGCGGAATGGCCAGCCATGGTTTATGCTGGTTTATGGTCAGTATCCTACCCGCGAGGCCGCCCGGTCGGCGGCCAACCGATTACCGGACAGCCTGGGGCTGAGTGATTCCTGGGTAAGGGCTTTCGAGAGCTTCTGATGCACTGAGTTGGTGCAGCATTGCGGCCGAAAATCCACTAACCCAGGAAAAGTTGTCTACGTATTTCTACGTGTGTAGAATCCCTTCCCCCTTTTTTTCGGTGTCGGCTCATTTTTTGCACTATCTTGGTGCGCAAGGGGCTGATGAGAAAGCTTTTACATGCGAGAGAACGCTTATGACAACAGGCTTGTATCATCCCGGCGAGTTCCGGGACAACTGTGGTTTCGGCCTGATCGCCCACATGAAGGGCGAGGCAAGCCATAAACTGTTGCAGACCGCTATCGAGTCCCTTACCTGCATGACGCATCGGGGGGGCATCGCAGCAGATGGCAAGACCGGCGATGGTTGTGGGCTCCTCATCCAGAGCCCCAAGACCTTCCTTCAAAAAGCTGCCCAAGCAGCGTTCGGAAAAAAACCTGGCGACCTATTTGCAGTTGGCCAGGTTTTTTAGCCCCGGACGAAGCCCGTGCCGCGGCCGGACGCCAGGCTGTCGAGAAGCACCTGGTTGAACAGGGCCTGGAAATTATGGGCTGGCGAGAGGTGCCGGTAGACGACAGTTGCCTCGGTCCCATGGCCCTGGATTGCCTGCCACGCATTGAGCAGGTCTTCGTTGAACCGGGTGGCAAGAACGAACGGGATTTCGATATCAGCCTGTTCGTCGGCCGGCGCCATGCCGAGCGTGATATGGCTGATGACGATGAGTTCTACATCTGCAGCCTGTCTCACCGGACCTTGGCCTACAAGGGCCTGATGATGCCCGCCGACCTGGCCAACTTTTACCCGGACCTTGGTGACCCGGACCTGGAAACCGCCATCTGTGTGTTCCATCAGCGCTTTTCCACCAACACCATGCCCAGGTGGCCCCTGGCCCAGCCGTTCCGCCTGCTGGCCCATAATGGCGAGATCAACACTATCGATGGCAACCGTAACTGGGCCATTGCCCGGGCGGCCAAGTTCAGCTCGCCCGAACTGCCGGACCTGCAGACCCTGCAACCACTGGTCAACCTGACTGGCTCGGATTCGTCCTCTATGGACAACATGCTGGAAGTGTTGCTGGCTGGAGGTGTGGACTTGTTCCGGGCGGCGCGGATGATGATTCCGCCTGCCTGGCAGAACGTGGACACCATGGACTCGGAGCTGCGGGCCTTCTACGAATACAACTCCATGCACATGGAACCCTGGGATGGCCCGGCTGGCCTGGTATTGTCCGATGGTCGCTATGCGGTCTGTATGCTGGACCGTAATGGTCTGCGGCCGGCCCGCTGGGTTGTCACAAAGGATGATTTCATCACCCTGGCTTCCGAGATCGGTACCTACCATTACGAGCCGGAAGACGTCGTCGCAAAGGGCCGTGTCGGGCCGGGTCAGATGCTGGCCGTGGACACCGAAAGCGGCGAAGTACTGCATACCCAGGATATCGACAAGCGCCTCAAGAGCGCCCAGCCCTACAAGAAGTGGCTGCGGGAAAATGCCCTGCGGGTTGAGTCCACACTGAACTCCGATACACCGGAGTTCCGCCTGATGGACAACGACGAATTGCAGGTGCACCAGAAGATTTACATGGTGACCTACGAAGAGCGTGACCAGGTGCTGCGTCCGCTGGCCGAAAGCGGTCAGGAAGCGGTTGGCTCCATGGGGGATGACACGCCGATGGCGGTGCTCTCGAGCAAGGTTCGCCATGTGGCAGATTACTTCCGGCAGAAGTTCGCCCAGGTGACCAACCCGGCCATCGACCCGCTGCGGGAAGCCGTGGTCATGTCCCTGGAAACCTGTCTGGGTGCCGAGCGAAACGTCTTTGAGGAAGGCCCGGAGCATGCAAACCGGGTGATCCTGACGACGCCGGTGCTGTCGCCGGCCAAGTTTCTCCGCATTGAAGGTAATGACCGGCCTGGTTTCGAAGTGGCGAAAATTCCTCTCAGCTACAGCCCCGAGCGTGGGCTGGAGAACGGGATCCGTGATATCTGTGACGCTGCCGAGAAAGCGGTGCGTGATGATGGCAAGGTGCTGCTGATCCTGTCCGACAAGGATCTGAAACAGGGTGAGTTGCCCGTCAACAGCCTCATGGCCACTGGTGCGGTCCACCATCACCTGGTGCGCCAGGGGCTGCGCTGTGACTCCAACATTATCGTCGAAACCGGCTGGGCCCGAGATCCACACCACTTTGCCGTGTTGCTGGGCTTTGGCGCCACCGCCGTCTACCCATACCTCGCCTACCAGGTGATCAATGACCTGATCCGCACCGGCGAAATGTTGGTGGATCCCATTGACGCCAAGAATAACTACCGCAAGGGCATCAACAAGGGCCTGCTGAAGATCCTCTCCAAGATGGGGATCTCCACCATTACCTCTTACCGGGGCGCCCAGCTGTTCGAGGCCATCGGTATTGCCGATGAGGTGGTCGACCTGTGTTTCCGGGGCGTACCCAGCCGTATCCAGGGTGCAACCTTCTACGACTTCCAGCAGGACCAGGAGCAACTGGCGGCCACCGCCTGGAAACGTCGCAAGCCCATCACCCAGGGCGGCCTGCTCAAGTATGTGCACGGCCAGGAATACCATGCCTTCAACCCGGACGTGGTCCGTACCCTGCAGGATGCAGTAACCAGCGGTGATTACGGCCAGTACCAGGAGTACGCCGGCCTGGTGAATAACCGACCCGTAGCGACCCTGCGGGACCTGTTCGGATTCCGGGACGGCATTAAACCCATAGACCTTTCGGAAGTGGAGCCGGTGGAAAAGATCTTCCCCCGTTTTGACTCCGCCGCCATGTCCCTGGGTGCCCTGTCGCCAGAGGCCCACGAAGCCCTGGCCGTGGCCATGAACACCCTGGGTGGTCGTTCCAACTCCGGTGAGGGCGGCGAAGACCCGGCCCGTTACGGCACCGAGCGCCGCTCCAAGATCAAGCAGGTGGCTTCTGGCCGCTTCGGCGTCACCGCAGAGTACCTCCGCAGCGCCGATGTCATGCAGATCAAGGTGGCCCAGGGCGCCAAGCCTGGTGAAGGCGGGCAGTTGCCCGGTGGCAAGGTGAACGCCCTGATCGCACGGTTGCGCTACTCGGTGCCCGGGGTGACTCTGATTTCACCGCCGCCGCATCACGACATCTACTCCATCGAGGACCTGGCGCAGCTGATCTTTGATCTCAAGCAGGTGAACCCGGAGGCGCTGGTGTCAGTCAAGCTGGTGTCGGAACCCGGTGTTGGTACGATCGCGGCGGGCGTTGCCAAGGCCTATGCGGACCTGATCACGGTATCCGGCTACGACGGCGGTACTGCGGCCAGTCCGCTGACCTCCATCCGTTACGCAGGTTCCCCCTGGGAACTGGGCCTGAGCGAAACCCAGCAGGCCCTCCGGGCCAATGATTTGCGGGGCAAGATCCGCCTGCAGACTGATGGTGGCATCAAAACTGGCCTGGACGTGGTCAAAGGCGCCATTCTCGGTGCCGAGAGCTTTGGTTTCGGGACCACCCCCATGGTCGCACTGGGCTGCAAGTACCTACGTATCTGTCATCTGAACAACTGCGCCACCGGTGTGGCCACCCAGGACGACTACCTGCGGGAGGAGCACTTCAAGGGTACCGTGGAAATGGCCATGAACTTCTTCCGCTTCGTGGCGGAGGAAACTCGCGAATGGATGGCGAAGCTGGGCGTTCGCAGCCTGGAGGAACTGGTGGGTCGCGTTGACCTGCTGGAGCGCCTGCCGGGCGACACCGAGCGCCAGAAGCGCCTGGACCTGAGTCGCCTGGTCAGTAATGACCATATCCCGGCCGACAAGCCGCAAACCTGCCAGGTGGAGCGTAACACCCCGTTTGACGAGGGCGCGCTGGCAGAGCAGATGGTCAAGGATATCCGTAATGCCATTGTGGAGAAATCCGGCGGTGCATGGAGCTACAAGGTCACCAACTGTGACCGTTCCATTGGTGCCCGCTTGTCTGGTGAGATCGCCGCTCTTCATGGCAACCAGGGCATGGCCGATGCACCCATCACCCTGGACCTGAAAGGCACCGCTGGCCAGAGCTTCGGTGTGTGGAACGTCGCAGGCCTGAACCTGGTGCTGGAAGGCGATGCCAACGACTATGTGGGCAAGGGCATGACCGGCGGCAAGCTGGTGGTGCGCCCGCCGCGGGTGAGCACCTTCCAGTCCCAGGAAACCGCCATCATCGGTAACACCTGCCTGTACGGTGCTACCGGCGGCAAGCTGTTTGCTGCCGGTACCGCAGGTGAACGGTTTGGTGTTCGTAACTCCGGTGCCCATGCGGTAGTGGAAGGCGTTGGTGATCACGGTTGTGAGTATATGACCGGCGGCATGGTCGCGGTACTTGGCAATACCGGGTATAACTTCGGTGCCGGTATGACCGGTGGCTTTGCCTATGTGCTGGACCAGTCCAACACCTTCGTGGATAAATATAACCATGAGCTAGTAGAGATCCAGCGTATCTCCCGGGAAGACATGGAGCCCTACCGTAACTACCTGCGGAGTGTGATCCGCGAGCACGTGACGGAAACGGCAAGCGAGTGGGCAAGCCACCTTCTGGAGAATTTCGACGACTACGTAGGCCGTTTCTGGCTGGTCAAGCCAAAGGCTGCCAGCCTGAAGACCCTGCTGGCCAGCACCAGGGCCCGCCCGGAGTAAGCGCCGGGACAAGGTTTTTCGCCGACCCGTCCAAGTCGGGTCGGCGCGTCGAAATTAAGATGATGAGAGCATCACCATGAATGAACGACTGAACAACGATTTCCAGTTTGTCCAGGTTGGGCGGGTTGACCCGAAGAAGGTGCCCGCCAGCAAGCGCCGCAAGAACTTCGGCGAGATCTACTATCAGTTCAAGCCGGCGGACGCCAGCAGCCAGGCTCACCGTTGCCTGGAGTGCGGCAATCCATACTGCGAGTGGAAGTGTCCGGTCCACAACTACATCCCGAACTGGCTCAAGCTGGTGTCGGAAGGCAACATCATGCGGGCGGTGGAACTGTGTCATCAGACCAACTCCCTGCCGGAAGTCTGTGGTCGCGTCTGCCCCCAGGATCGCCTGTGTGAGGGTGCCTGTACCCTGAATGACGGTTATGGCGCCGTGACCATCGGCTCGGTGGAAAAGTACATCACCGACACGGCCTTTGCCCTTGGCTGGAAGCCAGACCTGTCTGACGTCAAGTGGACGGACAAAAAGGTGGCTGTTATTGGTGCAGGTCCGGCAGGCCTGGGCTGTGCTGATATCCTCGTGCGCAATGGCGTCAAGCCCGTGGTTTTTGACCGTTACCCGGAAATCGGCGGCCTGCTGACCTTCGGCATCCCCGAGTTCAAGCTTGAAAAGACGGTCATGACCCGTCGTCGCAAGGTGTTCGAGGAAATGGGCGTGGAGTTCCGGCTTGAAACCGAGGTGGGCAAGGACATCCAGTTGCAGGACATCATTGATGAATATGACGCCGTATTCATGGGCATGGGCACCTACACCTATATGAAGGGTGGCTTCCCTGGTGAAGACCTGCCAGGGGTTTACGACGCCCTGCCGTTCCTGGTTTCCAACGTGAACCGTCGCCTGGGCTTCGAAAAGGACGCCGGCGAGTTCATCGATGTGAAAGGCAAGCGGGTGGTTGTCCTCGGTGGTGGTGACACCGCTATGGACTGCAACCGAACTTCCATTCGACAGCAAGCCGCCAGCGTTACCTGCGCCTATCGTCGGGACGAGGCTAACATGCCTGGTTCCCGCCGGGAGGTGGCCAATGCCAAGGAAGAGGGTGTGAAGTTCCTGTTCAACCGTCAGCCTATTGCCATCATCGGTGAAGACCGGGTGGAAGGCGTGAAGGTGGTCCAGACCCAGCTGGGCGAGCCAGACGAAAATGGCCGTCGTCGCCCGGAAGTGGTGCCTGGTAGTGAGGAAGTTATTCCCGCTGACGCGGTGCTGGTGGCATTCGGTTTCCGCCCGAGCCCGGCGGACTGGTTCAGCGAGCTGAAAGTGGACACCGACGATTCCGGCCGGGTCAACGCACCGGAGGAGTCGGAGTTTGCTTTCCAGACCTCCAATCCCAAGATCTTCGCCGGCGGCGATATGGTGAGAGGTTCTGACCTCGTGGTCACCGCGATCTGGGAAGGCCGCCAGGCTGCCGAGGGTATCCTGGATTACCTGGACCTGTAAGACAGTCCAATTAACGGCTGATCCGTATCAAAAGGGCAGCACCATTCCGGTGGCTGCCCTTTTTTATTGTCGCAAACGCGTTATCATTGCGCGCATCATGACCAGTGGAAAACGGGCAGGTCCCTTTCCTTCTGGCCAGTCAGACTCCGAAGATCAGGACCCGATATGAGCGAACTGCAGAACGACCGCTTCCTCCGCGCCCTCATGCGCCAGCCCGTAGACCGCACCCCCGTCTGGATGATGCGCCAGGCCGGTCGTTACCTTCCGGAATACCGCGCGACCCGGGCCAAGGCCGGGGACTTCCTCAGCCTGTGCAAGAACACACCGCTGGCCTGCGAAGTCACCCTGCAGCCCCTTGAGCGTTTTCCGCTGGATGCGGCGATCCTGTTCTCGGACATCCTGACGATCCCTGACGCCCTGGGTCTTGGGCTGTACTTCGAAACCGGCGAAGGCCCCAAGTTCCGTAATGTGATCCGCTCCGAAGCCGACGTTGCCGCTTTGCCGAATTTGAAGGCCGAAGTAGACCTGGACTACGTCATGAACGCGGTTTCCACCATTCGTGGCGCACTGAACGGCCGCGTGCCCCTGATTGGCTTCTCCGGCAGTCCGTGGACCCTGGCGACGTACATGATCGAGGGTGGCTCTTCCAAGACCTTCTCGGAAGCGAAGAAGCTGATGTACGGCCAGCCTGACGTCATGCACCGGTTGCTGGACCACCTGGCGGACTCGGTGATCGATTATCTGAACGGCCAGATCCGGGCGGGCGCCCAGGCGGTGCAGATTTTCGATACCTGGGGTGGGGTGCTCAGCAGTTGGGCCTACCAGGAGTTCTCTCTGGCCTATATGAAGAAGATCGCCGATGGCCTGATCCGCGAGAACGACGGTCGCCGGGTGCCGCTGATTATCTTTACCAAGAACGGCGGTCAGTGGCTGGAGTCCATGGCGGAGTCCGGGGCCGATGCCCTGGGGCTGGACTGGACCACGGATATCGGCAACGCCCGCGCCCGTGTCGGCGACCGGGTAGCCCTGCAGGGCAACATGGACCCGGCAATGTTGTATGCGCCGAAGGAGCGGATTCGCCAGGAGGTGGCCGATATCCTGAAGCGCTACGGCTCAGGGCCTGGTCACATCTTCAATCTCGGCCACGGTATTACACCGGATGTGGATCCGGAGCATGCCGGGGCGTTTATTGAGGCGGTTGTCGAGTTGAGTGGGGAGTATCATCGCTAGGGGTTTGTGTTCGACTCTTTGTACCCTAGCCTGGGTGTGGTTAGTAGCCTGAATGGCTTGGTGTCTGGGCGGTAACCCTTTTGCTGGACAGGTCTGCATGTACCTCTTTGCAGATTTCACCAGTGTTAGTAGCCTGAAGGTGGGGTGCTTGGGCCACCGGGCCGATAACACTTTTCCGGACACGCCGTGGATCCATCCATGGAGGCTCTTCAAAAACCTTCAATGCTAATTGCTCCTGCGTCGCATTGAAGGTCCAGGGCTGGCCATCCATGGCCAGCCCGTGAAACGCTTACGCGTTCCACCCCTGTTTTTGAAGGTCCGGAAAAGTGTTCTCAACCCGATGTCCCTCTAACGTCGGAGATATCGCGAAATTATTCCATGAGGTGGTTTAGTTCGCGATCCAACAAGGCTTGGTCTCCCAGATTCAATTCGACCAAGCGTTTGAGGTGGGCAGCGCTCTCCAGGTCTATATATTCGATCTTGAAGCCTAGCCGATCTGGCTCGATATGGCGCAGGGTAACCGCCATCACAATGGCGCTTTCATGGTCGTTCAGGTGGACCGTCAATTCGCAGGGTTCACCTTCAGAT
The DNA here is from genome assembly GCF_026013985.1 of Marinobacter sp. AN1. Taxonomy (NCBI): domain Bacteria; kingdom Pseudomonadati; phylum Pseudomonadota; class Gammaproteobacteria; order Pseudomonadales; family Marinobacteraceae; genus Marinobacter; species Marinobacter sp. AN1. The sequence continues at coordinate 1,107,525 of NZ_CP110342.1, forward strand.
GCTGCCCAGCCCGGCGGCCGACTCACCAGGGCACCCTTCAGCGAAATATCCAAAACCTCTGCAGTTTGAACATCGTCCTGCCAGTAAAGCTCGCATGGTGCATCGAACGAAATTCGTTGAAAACGGCGTTTCTCTGGTTCTTTCTCGGCCATGCCATCACTCCGGGCCATCGTTGTTGTCTTCTCGACTATAGACCTCCGGAGCTACTGAATCCACTGAGGTCCTTACCAGCAATGAGTAGCCATGGTTGGCGATAACGCCAGAGGTTAGAGGGACATCGGGTTGAGAAAACTTTTCCGGACCTTCAAAAACAGGGACGTTTTTGAAGAGCCTCCATGGATGGATTCACGGCGTGTCCGGAAAAGTGTTCTCTGCCCGGTGGCCCCGGCACCGCGCCTTTTAGGCTACTGATCCTGCCGAGACCTGCAAAGAGGTCGTCCGGGCAGAGATTATCGGCCTGGCACCCAGGCACCAAGCCATTCAGGCTACTTACGCAGTCGAGTTCCAAGCGGAAGTGTTCACAGCGCGTCTGGGGACGCCTGACCGATCCAGTACACCCCACATCCAAGGCTGGGGTGCCAGGACCAATCAAAGCTCCTCAAGAGCCGACAACGCCTCACTGAGTTTGGTAACCGGAATCACCTTCATCCCCTCAATGGCCTTGCGGGGTGCATTGGCCTTGGGAACCAGTGCCCGGGTAAACCCGTGCTTGGCGGCTTCGTAGATGCGCTCCTGCCCGGAAGGCACCGGGCGAATCTCGCCGGACAGGCCCACCTCACCAAAAATTACCAGATCCTGGGGCAGGGCGCGGTCGCGGAAGGACGAAACTATTGCCGCCAGCAGGGCCAGGTCAGCGCTGGTCTCGGCGACCTTGACGCCGCCCACCACATTCACAAACACATCCTGATCCGCCACATGCATGCCGCCATGACGGTGCAGCACCGCCAGCAGCATGGCCAGCCGGTTCTGGTCCAGGCCCACTGCTACCCGGCGCGGATAACTGCCCTGGGCCATATCCACCAGTGCCTGGATCTCCACCAGCATGGGTCGGGTGCCTTCCCAGACTACCATCACCACGCTGCCCGGTGCCGCCTCCTCGCCACGGTTCAGGAAAATGGCGCTGGGGTTCTTCACCTCTTTCAGGCCCTGTTCCAGCATGGCGAACACACCCAGCTCATTGACTGCGCCGAAGCGGTTCTTGATGCCCCGCAGGGTGCGGTAGCGGCTGTCGCTGGAGCCTTCCAGAAGGATGGAACAGTCGATCATATGCTCCAGCACCTTGGGGCCGGCCAGGCTGCCATCCTTGGTGACATGGCCCACCAGGAAGAGGATGGTGCCGGTCTGCTTGGCGAAGCGGGTCAGGTAAGCGGCGCTTTCCCGCACCTGGGAGACAGAGCCCGGTGCCGACTCGATATCGGCTACGTGCATCACCTGGATACTGTCCACTACCAGGATCTTCGGCTTCTCGGCTTCCGCTACCTGCAGGAGTCGCTCCACGCTGGTTTCCGACAGCATTTTCAGGTCCCCGGTGGGAACCCCAAGGCGCTTGGCACGCATGGCCACCTGTTGCAGGGATTCCTCGCCGGTGACATACAGTGCCGGAGTCTTCTCGGCCAAGTGGCATACCGCCTGCAGCAGCAACGTACTTTTACCGGCGCCCGGATGGCCACCCATCAGCACGGCAGAGCCTTCCACCAGGCCGCCGCCCAGCACCCGGTCGAACTCCTGCATGCCGGTGCTGATGCGGGGCTGTTCCGCAAGGCTCACTTTATCAAGGCTTTGCACCGCCGACAGGCTGCCGGCGAAGCCTTCGAAGCGGGCGCCGCGGGCACCCCTGGTGCTGCTGCCGCCGACACCGCGAACTTCGCTGATGGTGTTCCAGCCATGGCAGGCGCCGCACTGGCCCTGCCACTTGGAATAGTCAGCACCGCACTCGGTGCATACGAAGGCTGTCTTGGATTTTGCCATGGGTGAATCCTTACTGGATCGCCCCCTCACCCCAACCCCTCTCCCGCCAGGGGGAGAGGGGCTCACTCCGGAGTGTCTTTCAGACTCCGCTCTCCCTTGAGGGGAGAGGGGATGAGGGTGGGGCAGGCAGCTATGAAGTTTGAGCTTACGCCAGCTTCTTGTACTTCATGCGCTTGGGCTGCATGGCAGAGTCCCCCTTGCGCTTCTTGAAGTCTTCATCGTATTCGGTGAAGTTGCCTTCGAAGTACACCACATCGCCGTCATCTTCGAACGCCAGGATGTGGGTGGCTACCCGGTCCAGGAACCAGCGGTCGTGGGAGATGACCAGCGCGGAGCCGGGGAAGTTCAGCAGCGCTTCTTCCAGGGCGCGCAGGGTTTCCACGTCCAGGTCGTTGGTGGGTTCGTCCAGCAGCAGTACGTTACCGCCCTGTTTCAGCAGCTTGGCAAGGTGCAGGCGGTTACGTTCACCACCGGAAAGGTCGCCAACCCGCTTCTGCTGGTCGGTACCCTTGAAGTTAAAGCGGCCAACATAGGCCCGGGACGGAGTCTCGTAGTTGCCCACCTTGATGATGTCCTGGCCGTCGGACAGCTCTTCCCACACAGTGTTGCTGCCGTCCAGGTCACGCATCTGGTCCACGTAGGCCAGTTCCACGGTTTCGCCAATCTCGATCTCACCGGAATCTGGCTTGTCGTAACCGCCAATCATCTTGAACAGGGTGGATTTGCCGGCACCGTTACCACCGATGATGCCGACAATGGCACCCGGTGGAACGCTGAAGGACACGTCCTCGTAAAGAAGGCGATCACCGAAGGACTTGCTGATGCCATTCACCTCAATGACCTTGTTGCCCAGGCGGGGACCCGGTGGAATGTACAGTTCGTTGGTTTCGTTGCGTTTCTGGAATTCCTGGGAACTCATCTCCTCGAAGCGGGCCAGGCGGGCCTTGCTCTTGGACTGACGGCCCTTGGCATTGCTGTGAACCCACTCCAGTTCCTGCTTGATGGCCTTCTGGTGGGAGGCCTCCTGCTTGGATTCCATCTCCAGGCGCTTTTCCTTGTTCTCCAGCCACTGGCTGTAGTTGCCTTCGAACGGAATACCGTGGCCGCGGTCCAGTTCCAGGATCCAGCCGGCCACGTTGTCGAGGAAGTAGCGGTCGTGGGTAATAGCCACGACAGTGCCATCGTAGTCGTGCAGGAAGCGCTCCAGCCAGGCCACGGATTCCGCGTCCAGGTGGTTGGTGGGCTCGTCCAGCAGCAGCATATCCGGGCCAGAGAGCAGCAGGCGGCACAGGGCTACCCGGCGACGCTCACCACCGGAGAGCACCTTGACCTTCTGGTCCCACGGCGGAAGACGCAGGGCGTCGGCCGCCACTTCCATCTTGCGCTCGATGTCGTGGCCGTCGGTGGCCTGCACAATGGCTTCAAGCTCACCCTGCTTCTTGGCCAGCTCGTCGAAATCCGCATCCGGCTCCGCGTACGCGGCGTATACCTTGTCCAGTTCCGCCAGGGCTTCATGAACATGGGAAACGGACTCGTCCACGATTTCCTTGACGGTTTTCTCTTCGTCCAGCTCAGGCTCCTGGGGCAGGTAACCCACCTTGATACCGGGCTGGGGGCGGGCTTCGCCGATGTAATCCTGGTCTACGCCGGCCATAATACGCAGCAGGGTAGACTTACCGGCGCCGTTCAGGCCCAGTACACCGATCTTGGCGCCGGGGAAGAAGCTCAGGGAAATGTCTTTGAGAATCTCGCGCTTGGGCGGAACCACCTTGCCCACGCGGTTCATGGTATAAACGTATTGGGCCATGTTGGCTGTGTCCTCTTTATACTGGTTTGCCACGGAATCCACGGCCCTTCGACAGGCTCAGGGCGAGCGGGCAACTCAATGACTCTTTTGCCACGAAATCCACGAAAGAACACGAAATAGTCCGTTGATTGACTGAAAGACGCGACTGTTTCGTCTTTCCCTTTCGCATCCTTTCGTGGATTTCGTGGATTTCGTGGGAAAACCACATCCAGGTTTTTGTGTTCGCCCTGAGCCTGTCGATCTTTGCGTTCGCCCTGAGCCTGTCGAAGGGCGTGTTCTTCGGTGGCAAAAAGCTTTAATGCAGGCCAGAACGTCGCCTGCTGGAAATCAGAACCCCGTAAGGTATCTAAACCTATTGGGGATAGCAATTGAGGCAGAGCGGAATAGCCCCGTGTGCCGGTATCTGCGGACGGTATAAAGGATGATTTTCCACCCGCTTTCGGGATAGAATAGCGGCCCAATTTTTCAGGGGTTCCGGTGGCGCGGATGCGCTTCAGGGCCAGCCATACAGACAGGGGCAGCACATCCATGTTTAATCGTGATATGAAAATCGCCGGTTTCGATGACGAACTGTGGAACGCCATGCAGGCAGAAGAGCAGCGCCAGGAAGCGCACATCGAGCTGATCGCGTCTGAAAACTACACCAGCCCGCGGGTGATGGAAGCCCAGGGTAGTGTGCTGACCAACAAATACGCCGAAGGTTACCCCGGCAAGCGCTACTACGGTGGCTGCGAGTTTGTCGATATCGCCGAGGAACTGGCCATCTCCCGTGCCAAAGAGCTGTTCGGCGCGGCTTACGCCAACGTGCAGCCCCATTCCGGATCCCAGGCCAACTCTGCCGTATTCATGGCACTGCTCAAGCCGGGTGACACGGTACTGGGTATGAGCCTGGCCCACGGCGGTCACCTGACCCACGGTGCTACCGTCAACTTCTCCGGCAAGATCTATAACGCCGTGCAGTATGGCATCAATAACGAGACCGGCCTGATCGATTACGATGAGGTTGAAGCGATGGCGGTCGAGCACAAGCCGAAGATGATCATTGCCGGCTTCTCCGCCTACTCGCAGGAGCTGGACTTTGCCCGCTTCCGTGAGATCGCCGACAAGGTGGGTGCCTACCTGTTTGTCGACATGGCCCATGTGGCTGGCCTGGTAGCCGCCGGCGTCTATCCGGACCCGGTTCCCTATGCACATGTGGTGGCGACCACTACCCACAAGACACTGCGCGGTCCCCGTGGTGGCCTGATCCTGGCCTGCGATGATGAAGGCCTGCAGAAAAAGCTGAACTCGGCCGTGTTCCCGGGTGGTCAGGGCGGTCCGCTGATGCACGTCATTGCGGCCAAGGCTGTGTGCTTCAAGGAAGCCATGAGTGATGACTTCAAGACTTACCAGCAGCAGGTGGTCAAGAACGCCGCCGCCATGGCTGAGGTGTTCATCGAGCGCGGCTATGACGTGGTTTCCGGTGGCACCAAAAATCACCTGTTCCTGGTCAGCCTGATCAAGCAGGACATTACCGGTAAGGACGCAGACGCCGCCCTGGGTCGCGCCCATATCACCGTCAACAAGAACGCGGTTCCCAACGACCCGCGTTCACCATTCGTGACTTCCGGTCTGCGGATCGGTACCCCGGCGGTAACCACCCGCGGCTTCGGTGAGAGTGAATGCCGGGACCTGGCAGGCTGGATGTGCGATATCCTCGACAACCTGGAAGACGAGGCCACCATTGAGCGGGTTCGTGGACAGGTTGAAGCGGTGTGTGCCCGGTTCCCGGTCTACGCCGGCTAACAACGGCAGGAAACCTGCCCGGCCGCTGGTTGATCCGGCGGCCTGTTTCTTTCGGAGCGTCCGATTATGCATTGTCCTTTCTGTGGTGAAGCCGATACCAAGGTGATCGACTCCCGGCTGGTGGCCGAGGGTGATCAGGTACGTCGCCGCAGGGAGTGCCTGTCCTGTCGTGAGCGGTTCACTACCTTCGAGAGTGCCGAGCTGGTAATGCCCCGGGTGGTCAAACAGGACGGCACCCGCCAGCCCTTCGACGAGGAAAAGCTGCGGGCCGGTTTGATGAAGGCACTGGAAAAGCGTCCGGTCGGTATCGAGCAGATTGACGCCGCCCTTAACCGTATCAAATATCGGCTGAGGGCGACCGGCGAGCGGGAAGTGAAGTCCATGACCCTCGGGGAAGAGGTGATGACCGAGTTGCGTCAGTTGGACAAGGTGGCCTACGTACGCTTTGCATCGGTTTATCGCAGCTTCCAGGACGTCAACGAATTCAAGGAGGAAATCGAGCGGCTGTCGGATGGCGCCGACCCGGCGGATGTGGCCAGGGCCCTGGCTGACCGGGATACATCGAAAGGTTCTTCATGACACCCGCTCAGGACACCGCTCTGATGGCCCGGGCCATACAACTGGCCTGGCGCGGTCGTTATTCGACCCATCCCAATCCCCGCGTAGGCTGCGTGATCGCCCGTGGCGACCTGGTGCTGGGAGAGGGTTGGCACGAACGCGCCGGAGAGGCCCATGCTGAAGTGCGGGCCCTGAGCCAGGCGGGCCCGGATGCCCGGGGCGCGACCGCCTATGTGACCCTGGAACCCTGCAGCCACTTCGGTCGAACGCCGCCCTGTTCCCGGGCGCTGATTGATGCCGGCGTGGCCCGGGTAGTGGTGGCCAGTGAAGACCCCAATCCCACCGTCTCCGGGCGGGGCCTGCAGCAGTTGCGGGACGCCGGTATCCGGGTCAAGGACGGGGTGCTGCGGGAAGAGGCGGCAAAGCTGAACCCGGGTTTCTCAAGCGCATGCGCTCCGGGCGGCCCTGGGTTCGACTCAAGATTGCCTCAAGCCTGGATGGCCGCACCGCCATGGCCTCGGGCGAGAGCAAGTGGATCACCGGGGCGGAGTCCCGCAGCGATGTACAACGGCTGCGGGCCATGAGTGATGCGATCCTTACCGGGGTCAACACGGTGTTGGTGGATGACCCCTCCCTGACCGTGCGACGCAATGAGCTGGGGAATATTGGTCAGGCCACCGAGCCATCGCGGCAGCCCCTGCGATTGATTGCCGACCGGGACGCCCGCACGCCCCCGACGGCGAAAATCCTCCAGGGTGGTGATGTACATCTGTTCTGTTCTGAGGAGGCCTTGTCCACGGGTCCGGCACAGGATCTGTCGGCCCTTGGTGTAACACTGAATGGCGTAGGCTGGCAGGACAGCGGGGTCAACCTCGGGCAGTTGCTGGACCGGCTGGGCGAGCTTGGCGTTAATGAATTGCTGGTGGAAGCGGGGCCGACCCTGGCGGGGGGCTTTATCGTGGAAGGACTGGTGGACGAACTCTGGCTCTACCAGGCGCCCATTTTCCTGGGCAGTGAAGGCCGGCCTACCGCAAGGCTGCCCTTTAACGACATGTGTGAAAAAATTGAATGGCTGGTCACCGATCGTCGCCAGTTGGGGGTGGATACCCGGCTAATACTGACGCCCAAGGTGCTCGCGCCGAATCTCTCTGCCGTTGACTGAACTCTTCGGCAGACCCATGCATTAACACCGCGGCGATCTGACCGATTTGCCGGGAGGTTGTGGAAACTATGGCACTGAACAGCGTTGAAGAGATCATCGAGGATATTCGTCAGGGCAAGATGGTGATCCTGATGGATGATGAAGACCGGGAAAACGAGGGCGACCTGGTGATGGCGGCAGAGCACTGCACGCCGGAAGCCATCAACTTCATGGCCCGTTTCGGCCGTGGCCTGATCTGTATGCCTATGACCCGGCAGCGTTGCGAGCAGCTGGGGCTGCCGCTCATGGTCCAGAGCAATCATTCCGGTTTCGGCACCAAGTTCACCCTGTCTATCGAGGCGGCCGTCGGTGTGACCACCGGTATCTCCGCTGCGGACCGTGCCCGCACCGTTCAGGCGGCTGTAGCCCGTAACGCGAAGGCCTCCGACCTGGTGCAACCTGGCCATATCTTCCCGTTGATGTCGGATCCGGGTGGTGTATTGAGCCGGGCTGGCCATACCGAGGCTTCCTGCGACCTGGCAGCCCTGGCAGGTTGCGAGCCGGCCGGTGTGATCTGTGAGATCATGAACGATGATGGTTCCATGGCCCGCCGCCAGGACCTGGAAAAGTTCGCGCAGCAGCATGGCCTCAAGATCGGTACCATCGCCGACCTGATCCACTACCGCACCATGAACGAGCGTACCATCGAGTGCGTGGAAGAGTACGACCTGGACACCGAATACGGCGTGTTCAGCCTGCGTACCTACAAGGACAGCATCCAGGGTGCCACGCACCTGGCCCTGGTAATGGGTGATGTGAAGGCCGACGAGCCCACCCTGGTGCGGGTCCACGTCACTGACACCCTTCGCGACCTTCTGGGTGCCCGGCGTAAGGGCTCCCACAGCTGGCCCCTGCACCACGCCATGGAAAAGGTGGCAGAAGAGGGCAAGGGTGTGGTGGTGCTGCTTAACAGCGCCGAAGACAGCTACAACCTTGAAGACCGCATTCACGAGTTCTTCGGGGAAGGCCCCGCCAAGGCGGGCAAGGGTGGCAGCTCCGGCGTCTACTTCACCGTTGGCACGGGCTCGCAGATCCTGCGGGATTGCGGCGTTGGCCAGATGCGCCTGTTGAGCGCACCGATCAAGTTCTCCGCCATTTCCGGGTTCGACCTGGAAGTGGTGGAATACGTACCCTATACCGGCGACTGAGTGTCGTCGGAATCACGAATCCACAGACAGCGGGGCACAGGCCCCGGTACGGGATAGAGAATGGCAGATATCAAGGTAATTGAAGGTGATTTCCGGCAGTGCAGCGGGCGCTATGCGCTGGTAGTGGGCCGGTTCAACGGTTTTGTAGTGGAAAGCCTGGTAGAAGGCGCGGTGGATACACTGCGGCGTCACGGCATCGCCGACGATGACATTACCATCGTCCGTGTGCCGGGTGCCTATGAAATGCCACTGGCGGTGAAGCGGGTAGCCGAAACCGGTGATTACAGCGCGATCATCGCCCTGGGCGCGGTCATCCGTGGTGGAACACCGCACTTTGACTATGTGGCCGGTGAGGCCTCCAGTGGCCTGGGCGCCGTCAGCCTGGAAACCGATGTACCGGTGACCTTCGGTGTACTGACGGTGGACTCCATCGAGCAGGCTATTGAGCGCTCCGGCACCAAGGCCGGCAACAAGGGCGCAGAAGCCGCCATCACCGCGCTGGAGATGGTCAGCCTGTTCAACAAGCTGGGTGAGTGATGAGCGAACAGGATACTGCCAACCCGTCTGAGCCGGCCCCCTCCGGTCAGCCCAGGGCCGGCGATCGCCGGCGGGCCCGGGCCCTTGCACTGCAGGCCCTGTACCACAGGCATTTCAGCAAGAGCCCGATCAGCGATATTGAAGCCGAGTTCATGGTCGACAATGACATGAGCAAGGTGGATTCAGCCTACTTCCGGGACCTCATTCGCGGTGTGCACCGGGAACAGGCCGAGCTGGACCGCCTGATTGAGCCGTTCCTGGATCGCTCACTGGCGGAGGTGGACCCGATCGAACTGGCGATCGTTCGCCTGGGTGCCTATGAGCTCAAGAGCCGTATTGATGTGCCCTACCGGGTGGTCATCAACGAGGGCATTGAACTGGCCAAGCGTTTCGGCGGTACTGAGGGACACAAGTTCGTCAACAGCCTGCTGGACAAGCTCAGCCAGCGTCTGCGCCTGGCGGAAACCCGTTCGCGGCAGGGTTGATCGTCTGCGATGGGTGAGTTCGAGCTGATCGGCCGTCTGTTCCGGCCGCTGGCTGAGATCACCCGACAAGAAGGCGTGCTGCTCGGCCCCGGTGATGATTGCGCCATCCAACGGGTGCCCGCCGGGCATGACCTGGTGTTCTCGGTAGATACCCTTGTCGAGGGGGTGCATTTTCCCGGTCAATACGATCCCGCCCGCCTTGGCTGGCGGGCGCTGGCTGTTGCAGTCAGTGACCTGGCGGCCATGGGGGCTGACCCGGTATGTTACACCCTGGCCCTGACGCTGCCTGACGCGGACGAAGCCTGGGTTGCTGCCCTGGTATCCGGGCTGCGGGAGGCCTCCCTGGCATTTGGAGTTGCCCTGGCGGGGGGCGACATCACCCGCGGACCATTGACCCTTACGTTGCAGGTCCATGGTGTTGTGCCGGAAGGGCAGGGTATTCTGCGTAGTGGTGCGCGCCCGGGCGACCTGGTGGCTGTAACCGGCCCCCTTGGTGGCGCAGCAGCAGCGCTGGAATGGCTGGATGATCCGCAACCGCCCAGTTCGGTAAGCCCTCTCCTGGATTGTTACCATCGTCCCGTACCGAAGATCGATACAGGCCGTCGCCTTCGCGGCGTTGCCTCTGCAGCCATTGATATTTCGGATGGCCTGGCGGCAGACCTGGGGCATATCCTGGAAGCTTCCGGGGTGGGCGCCTGGCTGGAGGCCGCAGCAATACCCCGGCGCTATGGGATTGCCGAAGCCAGCCTCGAACAGGCGTTGTATGGTGGGGATGACTATCAGCTTTGCGTCACCCTGCCATCCCCGGCCCTGGCCATGCTACCGGGCGACGTTTCAAAGAGTCTCCACGTTATCGGGGAGATCCGCAGCGCTGAGGGCCTTTACCTGCAACACCCCGATGGCGCCAGGGAATTGTTAACCACCGGCACCGGTTACGATCACTTCAAGACAGAATAAACGGACGCTTCCATGAGCGAGAATTACCAGGAGTCGACCGAGGAACCGGTTCTTATCCTGCCGCCGGGCTTTTTGCGCAACCCGGCGCACCTTGCTGCCTTTGGCTTCGGTAGTGGTGCCGTACCCCGGGCGCCGGGCACATGGGGAAGCCTGGCAGCCATACCCATGTGGTATCCCATCGCCCAGCTGCCTGAACCGGTTTACTGGAGTGTCGTACTGGCGGCGTTCCTGGCGGGTGTCTGGCTGTGCGGTTACACGTCACGGTCGCTGAAAGTGCACGACCATGGCGGTATCGTCTGGGACGAGTTTGTGGGTATGTGGGTCGTGCTGGGGTTCTTCCCGGAGACCTGGTACGGGGTTTTACTGTGCTTTGTCGCGTTCCGCCTGTTTGATGTCTGGAAGCCATGGCCCATCAGCTGGGTGGACGAGCGGGCCCCCGGCGGCTTTGGAATCATGGTCGACGATGTGCTGGCGGCAGTGATGGCGCTGGCTGTTGTCTGGGCAGCCGAACTCTGGCTGATGCCCGGGCTGTTATAGTGAAAGAGGGGAGGACCTGGCTCGTCCCTGGCCAAGGTTCATGTCCTGTGCTATCTCAGTGAATCCGCATTTCGCGGGACTCTGCCGGTAGCATGTTGATGACATGAAGGAACCGCTTGAGGCCGATTTCCGCCCTTTCTCGTGTTGCAAAGGGGCCACTGTCGAACCCTTCCCGGGTGGTAAAGTACCATTGCCGCCCACACAGAAGAAACGGCTGCTGCGGAACGGCGTTGGGCCGGATTCGCCTGTGCGAATGTTGGTATCCATCGTTGCCTCCTACTACTTGCCTGTGGACAGGTTTAGCCATGCGCCGGAGAAATTACCCTGTTCGTGACCCGAGCCACCAATAGCCTTGGCAAACAGCTTTTTGAAGGCGCATTGCATAAAGCTAACCCATTTTCTGCCGAATTCAACACTTTTTTACAATTCGACCAGTCCAGCGTTTTGGATCACACACTTGCGCAAGGCCGGAGCAGTGGTCAGAATGCCTGCATTGACATTGTGGGCACCGGAAAGGCCACCGGTGACCCTTGCCTGAAAGCCACCCATGGAGAATGACCGAATGTTTGCAAGGCTGAAAAAGCTTTCCCCTGTCGGGCTGAGACAACTCACCGTCGTGCTGGCAATCTTCGCTATCGCTGGCTGTAGCTCTACCGGGGTGTCACGGGTCAAAACCTACGACGGCGGTTCGTCGATTGGCGGTGTCGCGGTACTGAAAGCGCCATCCACCATCAAGGTCCAGGAGGTGAACGGTCGTGAAGTGGGTAATTTCCTGCTGGAAGACCTGGCGCTGGACTATGAGTTGCAACCGGGGCAAAACATCGTCGTGTTTACCCACAAGACCATATGGGCCAAGAGCGGCGTGGTCCAGGACGGTGAATCGGCTGTCCATGTGGTGGAGACCGGGCCGCAGCAGGTAGTGATTGATGCCCGTGCTGGCCAGGAGTACCGCTTCGATATCCCTGAGGTGAATAATCGCCGGGAAGCCGAGCGTTTGGCTGCTGACTTCAGTGTTGCAGTCCTTGCCGCCGGTGGCGGCACCGTGGCCCGGTCACAGCCATTCGAAGGTTATCCACAACAGCCGCAAATGGCCGGGCCTGCCCAGGTGGTGACTCCGTCGCAGCCATATTCTCCCCAGGCCGGTCAGCCGGCGCCGGTCTATCAGGGTGGCCAGAGTGGTCCGGGTTCCCGTGTTGAAACCCTGGAAGCCCTCAAGATGCTCTGGGAGCGCGCCAGCGGTGATGAAAAGCGTGAGTTCCTGCGTTGGGCGTTTGACTAACCCTCTGGCGTTTCCCCGGTATCCAGCCAGTCCCGGTACACCCCGGGCTGGCTGAGCCTCTCCCAGAACCATTCCAGTGCCTTGCCCTGTTCGTCGTTTCGCCGTGCAATATGCACCGGTATCGGATCCCTGGGCAGCTCCACCTCACAGATCACCAGCGAGCCTTCTTCCAGCTGTCTACGGATCCGGTGTCGTGGCAGCCAGCCCACTCCTAGACCTGCTTCCTGCAGTGCGATCTTCTGATCGATATTTGACACCGTCAGGGTCTGCTGGCGCCGGAAGATACCGGCACTGCCTGGCGGCAGGTTCCGTGAGCTGTCCGCTGCCACGGCGGCTGGATAGCGGGCGATGTCCCGTTCGCTGAGCGTTCCCTGCTGGCTGACCAGCGGGTGGTGTGCTGAAACGGCGAACACGAAGGGGACCCGCCCCAGGCTTCGGGTGGTAAAGGCCCCGGCTGGCCGGCTCACCTGGTCGGCGCCAATGGCCAGGTCTATCCTGCGGCTTTGCAGGGCGTCCCAGGTGCCAGCAAACACCTCTTCGACCAGCTGCACTTCCACCGGCAAACCCAACTCGTAGAACTCACGGATTGTGGGAAACAGGGCTTCCGCGGGCAACAACGAGTTGAATCCTATTCGTAGCCGGGTTTCCCAGCCCTGGGCGACCTGGCGCGTGGTGTGAGCCAGGGTCTCGGTAGCTTCCAGTAACGCCCGTCCCTCATTGAGCAGATAGCGCCCCGCTGGTGTCAGGGTGGCACGATGACCGCTGCGGTCAAAGATTTCCACGTCCAGGTCCTCTTCCAGCTTCTGGACGGTATAGCTGATGGCGGAAGGCACCCGGAACAGTTCACCGGCAGCGCCGGCAAAGCTGCCTTTGCGGTCAATGGCGTCGAGGACTTTCAGGGCGTCGATGGTAATGGCTGTATGCATGATCGAATTATCTGAAGGTGATGGCCAGAATTGCTTGCTTGGAGCGTAGCAGGGTGGTGGCTAAGCTGTCTGCTATTGGTTAATGACTTTTTCAGCCACGGAATCCACGGAAGGACACGGAAAGAAAAAGAAAGAATGAAAGGATTTTAGCCACGAAATCCACTAAATCCACGAAACGACAGGCCCGGAGCTTCCCGTAAGACTTTGAGTTGCTGGTTTTATTTCGTGGGTTTAGTGGATTTCGTGGCCGATATTTTCCTTATCTTTTTGTTTTTCCGTGTTTTTCCGTGTTCTTCCGTGGGTTCCGTGGCTAAAACCGAAATAGGGGTAGCAACGATGGGATTACTGGTAGACGGCAAATGGCACGACCAGTGGTACGACACCGACAAGACTGGTGGCAAGTTCGAGCGGGAAGCAGCGCGGTTCCGTAATTGGGTCACTCCCGACGGTTCGGCCGGGGCTGACGGCGAAGGCGGGTTCCCGGCGGAATCCGGTCGCTATCATCTGTATGTGTCCATGGCCTGTCCGTGGGCGCACAGGACCCTGATCTTCCGTAAACTGAAGGGGCTGGAGAAGCATATTTCGGTCTCCGTAGTACATCCGGACATGGTGGAAAACGGCTGGGAGTTCCGCCCCGAAAGTGAACAACACAGGGATCATGTTCACGGTGCCCGCTTTCTCCATGAGGTCTACACCCGTGCGGCTCCCGATTACAGTGGCCGGGTAACGGTTCCCACCCTGTGGGATCGCCAGCGGGAAACCATTGTCAGCAACGAGTCGGCAGACATCATCCGCATGTTCAACAGCGCGTTTGATCATCTCGATGGCGTGCGAGCAGACCTGGATTTCTACCCGGAAGGGCTTAGAGAGGAAATCAATGGGGTCAACGAGCGGGTCTATCACACGGTAAACAACGGGGTGTACAAGGCCGGGTTTGCCACGGCACAGGACAAGTACGAGCAGGCCTATGGCGAGCTGTTTGATTCGCTTGACTGGCTGGAGGAGCGGTTGACTGGCCAGCGTTACCTGACAGGAAGCCAGCTGACCGAGGCGGACTGGCGACTGTTCACTACACTGATCCGGTTTGACGCAGTGTACTTCAGCCACTTCAAGTGCAACCGGCAACGCATTGCGGACTTCCCGGTGCTTTCAGACTACCTGAAGGACCTTTACCAGGTACCGGGTGTGGCAGAGACGGTGGATATCGACCAGATCAAACGCCATTACTACGTGAGCCAGCGCACCATCAACCCCACCCAGATCGTCCCGGTGGGGCCGGAACTGTCCCTTGATGGCCCGCACGGGCGAGATCTTCTGGACTAAAACGCCATCGGATCAGGACAAAAAAGCCCGCCCTCGAATCCGGAGGCGGGCTTTGTTCTTACTGGCTATCCTGAATGATCAGGATTCCAGCTGATCCCGGATCAGCTTCTTGTTGATCTTGCCGACACTGGTTTTCGGAATGTCGTCGACAAAGTCAATCTGCTCCGGAATGGCCCACTTGTTGATCTCGCCTGAATCGACGAACTGCTTCAGGTGATTCTGCAGGTCCTCAAGGCTGGCTTCCTGCCCGGGAAGCAGTTGTACCAGGGCGTGGGGGCGCTCACCCCATTTCTCGTCCGGTACCCCGACCACGGCAGCGGCGTTCACCGCCGGATGCTGGCTGATCATGTTCTCCAGGTCCAGGGACGACAGCCACTCACCACCGGTCTTGATCACATCCTTGATGCGGTCCCTGATCTGGATGGTGGAGTCCGGGTCGATACTGGCCACATCGCCGGTGTGCAGCCAGCCGCCTTCCCACAGGGCCTCGCCCTTTTCCGGCTCCTTGAAGTAGCCCTGGGTCAGCCAGGGCGCACGGCATACCAGCTCACCCTTGGTTTCGCCATCGTGGGGCAGGGGGTTGCCTTCCGGGTCCACGATCTCGATGTGCACCATGGGTACCGCCACGCCGGTGCGGATGCGCCGGGGTGCCTGCTCTTCCAGGGGCAGCTCCAGGTCTTCCGGTTTCAGACGGGTGGAGGCCAGCAGCGGGCAGGTCTCGGACATGCCGTAGCCGGTGTACATGCGAATGCCCAACTTGGCGCCGGTGCGGCACAGGCCTTCGGTCATGGCGCTGCCACCGATCAGTACGTGCCAGTTGCTCAGGTCGGCGGTCTTGATGGACTCGGTGGCCAGCATCATCTGCATGATGGTGGGCACGCAGTGGGAGAAGGTAACCTTGTGTTCCTTGATCAGGTCGACAAGCAGTTCCGGCTCGTAGCGGCCCGGGTAGACCTGCTTGATGCCCAGCATGGTGGCCGCGTAGGGCACACCCCAGGCGTGCACGTGGAACATGGGGGTAACCGGCATATACACGGTATTGGACCGCATGAAGGGCATTTCATCGCTGGCAGCCAGGCTGCCAAGCTGGGCCATGGTATGCAGCACCAGCTGGCGGTGGCTGAAGAACACGCCCTTGGGATTGCCGGTGGTACCGGTGGTGTAGAACGTCGTGGCGACGCTGTTCTCGTCAAAGTCCGGGAAGTCGAAGTGGTTGTCGGCCTTCGCCAGCAGGGCTTCGTACTCGCCAACGGTGTTCAGGGACGTGGACCGGGCCTCGCTCTCATCCGTCAGCTGGACATAGCCCTTGACGGTGGTGAGCTGGTCACTGACCTGCTCCAGCAGCGGTACGAAATCGTCATGTACCAGCACCGTGTGGTCCTCGGCGTGGTTCATGGTGTAGACAATCTGCTCCGGCGACAGGCGCACGTTCACGGTATGCAGTACTGCACCAATCATGGGGATGGCGAAGAAACACTCCAGGTACCGGGGGGTATCCCAGTCCATCACCGCCACCACGTCACCAGGACCAACGCCGGCGTCTGTCAGCGCATTGGCGAGCCGGTGAATCCGGTCTACCAGGTCGGTGTAGGTGTACTTGCTGCGGTTGGCATAGACGATCTCCTGGTCCGGGTTATAGCGCGGGCCGGATACCAGCAGATTCTTGATCAGCAGCGGGTACTCGTAAGCATTCTGGGCGGAGGGAATTATCTTTGTATTTGCCATCGATTCGACCTCTTGCTTGGCATTATTGTGGAAATCAGGGCGCAATAATCTGACACAACAGCTCCTTGACGGGAACCATTTATGTCAATTTTTTGGTGTTATATGGCCCGGTGATAGTGGGGTACAACGCCCTGGGCCATTACTGGCTCCAGGGTTGGCCCCGGGTGTCCTTCATGCACTTGACCTGCTGGTGCATGGCGGCCTTGGCCAGGATATTGGCGCTGACCGGTGCAGTAAGGAACAGGAACAGGGTGACCAGTACTTCTGCAATGGCGACCTCACCGGTTTTCAGGGTGAAGTACATCATCGAGGCGATCACCACACTGCCAACACCCAGGGTAGTGGCCTTGGTGGGGCCGTGAAGGCGGGCATAGAAGTCTGGCAGCCGGGACAGCCCCAGGGCACCTACCAGGCTGAAGAACCCGCCGGAAACCAGCAGGGCGCTGATGATCAGTTCGGCAACGAAAGGCAGGGATTCCATGATCGTGACTCCTTATTCAATAACGCTGCCGCGCTTGAGGTACTTGGCCATGGCCACGGTGCCGACAAAGCCCATAACGGCCATCAGCAGGGCAACCTCCAGGTAAAGCCGGGTGCCGAGCACCAGGTCCAGCAGGATAACCAGGGCGATGCCATTGATGTACAGGGTATCCAGGGCGAGGATGCGGTCGGGGGCATCCGGGCCCTGGACCAGCCGGTAAATGTTCAGCAGGACTGCCACGCCAACGAGGGCCAGCGTGATATAGAGCGCGACGGTCATCATCGGAACATCTCCAGCAGGGGCTTCTCGTAACGCTGGTGGATGGAGCGGATCAACTCCGCATCGTCATCCACGTCCAGGGCATGGATCAGCAGAAGAGTGCCGTCATCACTGACGTCCGCACTGACCGTGCCCGGGGTCAGGGATATGGTGCTGGCCAGGATGGTGATCCCCAGCGGGTGTTCCAGCTTGAGCGGGTAGGAAACGAACGCCGACCGTGGCTGTCGCGGGCTGAGAATCAGGATGGTGACAGTTACGCTTGCCACCACAATGTCATACAGCACCACGACCAGGTAGCGCACCAGTACCCAGGGCTTTTGCATGCGTGGGCTGTCGGGCCAGAATTGGCGGGTGATCTGGGGAATCACGATACCCAGGATCAGTCCCATGACGACACTGGCCCCGGTCACACCATCGGCCAGGAACTGCCAGACAATAAACAGCGCAACCGACAGCCAGGGTTGCGGAAAACCAAAACGTGCAGCTGTCATTATTCGTCCTCCCCGACCATAGCAGTGTCCAGGATGCTCGTGTAGGCGGATGTGTCCCGCAACTGCTCGGCGGCGGCATCGGTATAGTCACTGAGCGGCCCGGCGCCGAACACGATCACAACGCTCATGGCAACCAGTGCACCTGCGCCTACGGTGTGGGGAAAGTTCAGTCGTTCCGGTTGATCAATGTGACCGTCCACGTTGCGCCAGAAAACGATACTCCCCGCCCGGCTGTAGGCGACCAGCGACAGGAAGCCGGCGAACAGGATAACCGCCCAGAGTGCAGCCATCTGAAGCCCGGGAACCGCGGCACTCATGATCAGCAGTTTGGCAAAGAACCCGCTCAGGGGAGGTAGCCCCGCCGCTGAAACAGCACCCAGCATGAACATGACACTGATAAACGTGCGGTTACGCATCCGGGGGGCTGTGACGATCTTGTCACCCGCGGAACCCCGCTGGCCGGCGATCAGGTCCACCACCAGGAACAGCCCCGCGGCCACCCAGGTGGTGTGCACCATATAGAACAGGGCCGATGACAGGCCTTCTTTGCTGACCAGGGAAAAGGCCGCCAGAATGGTGCCTACCGATACCACTACCTGCCAGGCCACCATGGTACGAAGCCCACCGGAGCCCATCATCCCGATCACGCCTACAATCATGGTCAGCAGGGCCAGTGGGAACACCCAGTCCATACCCAGGTTGGCCAGCGCCCCGGCATTTTCGCCGAAAAGCAGGGTATAGACGCGGATAATGGCGTAGACGCCCACTTTGGTCATGACCGCGAACAGTGCTGCCACGGGGGCAGTGGCGCTGGCGTAGGCCCGGGGTAGCCAGAAGGTCAGGGGCAGCAGGGCCGCCTTGAGGGCGAATACCACCAGCAGGATCATGCCGCCGGCCTCAACCAGGGGCAGGTCCGCGGCCCCAAGCTCCGGAATGATCCGGGCCAGGTCTGCCATATTGAGCGTGCCGGTAACGCTGTAGATCATCCCCACGCTGATCAGGAACAGCGCAGAACCTGCCAGGTTCAGGACCACATAGTGCAGGCTGGGAACCGTGCGTGCAGTACCCTCGCCATGGAGCAGCAGGCCGTAGGATGCGATCAGCAAAACCTCGAACGCAACAAACAGGTTGAACAGGTCGCCAGTCAGGAAGGCTATGTTCAGCCCCATCAGCTGGAACAGGAAAAGGGCGTGGAACTGGCGGCTGCTGACATCGGTCCGCCCCAGTGAGAACAGGTGGCAGAACAGGGCCAGCAGGGCAGTAATGAACAGCATCAATGCCGCCAGTCGGTCCAGCACCAGCACAATACCGAACGGTGGTGCCCAGTTGCCAAAGGCGTAGGCCCGATAGCTGCCGTCATCGGCCAACATCAGCAGGATCACGGTGCTGACCAGCAGCAGGCCAGTGGTGGCCAGGCCCAGGGTTCGGCGCAGACTCAGGGGAGCGTACCCCATGAAGACCTGCAGGAAGCCGCCAATCAGGGGGATCAGGACAGGCGCAGTAAGCCAGTGATTCATTGGCCGGTCTCCTCCCGGGGTTGCTCGATACTCTGGTGATCTTCGGGTTCCTCTCTCGGGATATTGCCATCCACATGGTCATCCCCGGTATCTGCCCGGGAGCGGAGCGACAACACCACCACGAACGCCGTCATGGCAAAGCCGATAACAATGGCGGTCAGTACCAGGGCCTGGGGCAGCGGGTCCGAGTAGGTGTCCGTACTGCCGATGATGGGCTGGCCGCCAGTCATCAGGCGCCCGGTGGAGAACAGGAACAGATTGACGCCGTAGGACAGCAGGGTCAGCCCCACCACCACCGGAAATGTCCGGGCACGGAGTACCAGGTAGACGCCGGAGAAGGTGAGTGACCCGATAATGAGAGCGAAGGCGAGTTCCATAGTTATGACTCCTTCCGTGCTTCAGTACGGGTCAGCGGCCGGCCGGCAGGGGTCAGCTTGCCGAGACTGACCAGGGCCAGCAGGGTGGCACCGACGACGGTCAGGTAGACGCCCAGATCAAACACCAGGGCGGAGGCCACTTCGAACTTGCCCACCACCGGCCATTCCAGGTAGGTGAATGTGCTGGTAAGGAACGGGTAGCCATAAGCCAGGCTGCCGGCACCGGCTATGGTGGCGAAGAGCAGCCCCAGTGCAATGACATTGTGGTAGCGCATGGTAATTCGCGCCTGCGTCCAGTTGACACCACTGGCAATGTACTGGATCAGCAGGGCCACTGCGGTTATCAGCCCGGCGATAAAGCCACCACCGGGCAGGTTGTGGCCCCGCAGGAAGATATATACCGACACCATCAGTGCCAGTGGCAGCAGGGGACGCGACATCTGCTTGAGCATGGTGGGATGTGCGTCAAATGCCCAGGGGTGGCCCTGGCCATCAGTGGGGGGAGCCGACAACTGACGGTTGCGCAGCATGGCGAAGATGCCCAGCGCAGCGATGGCCAGCACCGTGATTTCACCAAGGGTATCAAAGCCCCGGAAGTCCACCAGGATCACGTTGACCACGTTGGTGCCGCCTCCGCCGGGTTTACTGTTCTGCAGGAAATAATCGGAGATGGAGCTGAACGGACTGGTCAGCATGGAGAGGGTGACCAGGGTCATGCCCACGCCGGCAACGCCAGCGATGGCCAGGTCGCGGGTTCGGCGTCCCGCCGAGGCTTCCGTCGGCGTCCAGGAGGGGAGGTAGTAGAGGGCCAGCATCAACAGGATGATGGTCACCACTTCCACCGAAATCTGGGTCATGGCCAGGTCCGGGGCGGATAGCCGGGCAAAGGTCAGCGACACCAGCAGGCCGACCACACTGAGCATAATCAGCGAGGTCAGTCGCTCCCGGTGGATATACACAGTGCCCAGTGTGCAGAAGATCAGGATAGCGGCACCCACGGCCGTCGGAGGGTCGATGGCCGTCAGGCCGTTACTGCCAATCAGGTCCATGCCGGTCAGTGGTACAGCTGCAACCACCATGGCGCTGACCACCAGCAGCATCGCGTAGCGCTGTAGTGAACCATTCTCCAGTAGCGCGGTGAAGCTGTTGGCGCGCTCAACCAGCCAGGACACGACCGCCTCGAAAACCGCCTTTTCGTCGATTTCCTTGAAGCGGGCATGGAAATCAAAGAACTTCTGGCGCTGCGAATACATGATCAGGCCACCGACAAAGGCTGCCACGCTCATCATCAGCGGCAGGTTGAAGCCGTGGAATACAGCCAGCCCGTAGTCGGGTACCTCGCCAGCCAGGGTCGCAGAGGCCGCTGCATTCAGGAGCGGACCTACCGAAAACGCCGGGAATACGCCCACCAGGATACAGGCGACCACCAGGATCTCCACCGGGATCTTCATGTACCTGGGTGGTTCATGGGGCGGGTAGATCGGCAGGTTTCGGGGTTTTCCGTTAAAGAACACGTCGTGGATAAAGCGGGCGGAGTAGGCCACCGCAAAAATACCTGCCAGCGTGGCAACAATGGGCGGAATCCATGCCCAGATGCCCGGCAGGTTCAGGCTCAGGGCTTCGGCGAAGAACATTTCCTTGGAGAGGAAGCCGTTAAGCAGTGGTACCCCGGCCATGGACGCTGCCGCCACCATCGCCAGGGTGGCGGTATGGGGCATGTATTTCCACAGGCCGTTGATCTGTCGCATATCCCGGGTGCCGGTCTCATGGTCGATAATGCCGGCCGCCATAAACAGGGACGCCTTGAAGGTGGCGTGGTTGATGATATGGAACAGCGCCGCCACCGCCGCCAGCTCTGTACCCATGCCCAGCAGCAGGGTGATCAGGCCCAGGTGACTGACCGTTGAGTGGGCCAGCAGGCCTTTCAGGTCGTGCTTGAAGAGGGCGACATAGGCGCCTATCAGCAGGGTGATCATGCCGGTAAAACTGACCATGAAGAACCATTGCTCGGTACCGGCCAGGGCCGGGTAAAGCCGCGCCATCAGGAAGATACCCGCTTTCACCATGGTCGCCGAGTGCAGGTAGGCTGAAACCGGGGTGGGTGCCTGCATGGCGTGGGGCAGCCAGAAATGGAACGGGAACTGGGCAGACTTGGTAAAGGCCCCCAGCAGGACCAGGGTCAGCGCGTACGGGTAGAGCGCGTGGGCCTTGATCTGGTCGCCGGCGGCCAGTACATCGTCCAGTTCAAAGGAGCCGACAATGCGGCCGATCAACAGGATGCCGGCCAGCAGGGCCAGGCCACCGCCCCCCGTGATAGCCAGGGCCATACGGGCACCCCGGCGCGCGTCCTGTTTGTGGTTCCAGAAGCTGATCAGCAGGAAGGACGTCAGGCTGGTGAGCTCCCAGAACACCATCATCAGGAGCAGGTTGCTGGACAGGACAATGCCCAGCATGGAGCCCTTGAAACACAGCAGCAGGGCGTAGAATTTGCCGACGTTTTCCTGGGGTTTCAGGTAGTAGCGGGCATAGAGGATGATCAGCAGGCCGATCAGCAGGATCAGCAGGGCGAACATCAGCGACAGTCCGTCCAGCCGGAAGCTCAGGTTAATGCCGAGCTGAGGCAGCCACTCCAGGCTCTGTACGATGGTGCCGCCTTCCGCCAGTGTGCCCCACATGGGGAACAGCGTGGCTAATGCCAGCAGTGCCGGCACCGATGAGGCTATGGCAATCGCGGTTCGCCCACCCTGGGCGAACAGGGGCGCAGCAATGGCCCCCAAAAATGGTAGTAACACCACCAGCGACAGTGTCATCGCAACCTCTTTTCTCAATTCTTCTGGTCGGTGGAGAGGCCGTAAAACGGGCCTCGCCCTGAAATCCTGCTACTGCCAGTAAAGGACAGTATTGCGGCCAGGATGTGGCCGCACCAAGACGCTTACCGAGGAGCGACGGGCGGGTCCGGAAAATAGGGCAGGCGTCCGCTGAGATGAATGGCGGGCACGTGCGACAGGGCCGGGTTCATGCCTGGCTTGGGCCGACAGTCGGCAGAACAGGGCTGAAGAATCATAAGACTCCCTTAAAAGTGCACGATCCTGATCATACGTGGCGACTGACGCAGGTCAAGTTTCGCGGCGGCCTATCGCCTGTATAGCGGCGTTTGATTTGCGAATTTGCGGACCTGCCTGCAGCGATTGCCTGCCTTCTGCCGGTGCGCGATCAGTTCACTGCACCATAATCGCCTCTTTCCTTACCAGGGCGCCTCATTGCGGTGCGCATCTTGTTGCGCGGCGCACCAATTGGGGATCCCTGTATGGGCTTTTAGGTTTTGGTGTTGTCCTATCTTGATGATTTAAAAGAATAAAAAAATGGCACTTTGCTGTGGCACACCTGTTGCAAAACCCAGTGCATGAAGCGATCGGAGAAATGTCGCTCCGCGCCATAACGGCGCACCCATAACCTGAGAACGAGGATAGGCACGTGACAACATTCAAGAAGCGTCTGGCCAGCGTTGCATTGGCTACTGCACTGGGTACCGGAATCACCCTGGCCCACGCCCAGGAAGGTCCCATCAAGGTGGGCATACTCCACTCTCTCTCCGGCACCATGGCCATCAGTGAGACAGTACTGAAAGACACCGTGGAAATGCTCATCGAACAACAGAACGCCGAGGGAGGTCTGCTGGGCCGTGAACTTGAAGCCGTGGTGGTGGACCCTGCTTCCAACTGGCCGCTGTTCGCCGAGAAGGCTCGCGAGCTGCTGGCCCAGGAAAAGGTGGACGTCATCTTCGGCAACTGGACCTCAGTCTCCCGTAAGTCGGTGTTGCCGGTGGTGGAGGAACTCAACGGCCTGCTGTTCTACCCGGTCCAGTACGAAGGTGAAGAGTCTTCCGAGAACGTCTTCTATACCGGCGCGGCTCCCAACCAGCAGGCCATCCCGGCTGTTGATTACCTGATGAACGAACTCGGCGTTGAGCGCTGGGTACTGGCGGGCACCGACTACGTCTACCCGCGCACCACCAACAAGATCCTTGAGACCTACCTCAAGGACCAGGGCGTGGCCGCCGAAGACATCATGATCAACTACACCCCCTTCGGCCATTCGGACTGGCAGAACATCGTCTCGGATATCAAGAGTTTCGGTTCTGCCGGCAAGAAGACTGCCGTGGTGTCCACCATCAACGGCGATGCCAACGTGCCTTTCTACCGTGAGCTGGGCAACCAGGGCATTTCGGCCACCGACATCCCGGTGGTTGCCTTCTCGGTGGGTGAGCAGGAGCTCTCCGGTATTGATACCGGTCCGCTGGTGGGCCACCTGGCCGCGTGGAACTACTTCATGAGCGTGGATTCTGACGCCAACTATGACTTCATCGACCAGTGGATCGAGTACACCGGCGACGAGGCAGCGGTCACCAACGATCCCATGGAAGCCCACTACATCGGCTTCAACATGTGGGTTGAAGCGGTGCAGAAAGCCGAAACCACCGAGGTGGATGCGGTCAAGGACGCCATCATCGGTGTCACCGTGCCCAACCTGTCCGGCGGCTACGCCACCATGATGCCGAACCATCACATCACCAAGCCGGTGCTGATCGGTGAGATCCAGGACAATGGCCAGTTCTCCATTGTCTGGCAGACACCGTCCACCGTCGCTGGCGATGCCTGGTCGGATTTCCTGCCCGGCTCGCGGGACCTGATTGCTGACTGGCGTGCCCCCATGCGCTGCGGCAATTTCAACGTCAAGGAAGGCAAGTGTGGTGCGTCTGCCGGTGAGCAGGCGGCCGCAGCGGAGTAACCGGCCCACGGACCGGGGTGGCGTCACCGCCCCGGTCTCTCTTGCCACTTTTTTCTGTGTCCCGTTCGCCCTGAGCCTGTCGAAGGGAGCTTGTCGAAGGGCCGTGGATTCAGTGGCAAATTATTCACCAGAAAGCTGACAGGACCACACCATGAGCATCCCCAGATGGCTCACCGTCTTGCTTATTGTCTTGCTGACAGCCCCCGGCCTGGCGACAGCCCAGGAGGGGGACTCTGCCGAGGCACTACTGGAACAGCTGGCAGAAGCCTCGCCCCGGGACACCGAAACGGCCATCAAGGCCGTTGCCACCAGTGGCCATGAACGGGCCCGCGACTGGCTGGACGCCTACGGCAACAATCGCCTGAGCCAGGTAAAGGACACCGGCCAGATCGTCGTCGTACTCAACAACCGTGGCCGCGACTGGGAAGTGGCCGATGCATTGACCGGTGAAAACCTGGGGGAAATGTCCCGGCGTGACCTGGACCGGATCGCGGTCAATAACGCAATCCGCCGTCAGCTGGCAGGCGTCATGGCGATGATGGACCTGTACGCGAATGACGTCGAGGTGCGAGAGGCCGCCGCCCTCGACCTGATGGGCAAGGTGGATGAGGCTATTGTCGGTGACGTCACCGCCCGTATCGAAGAAGAGCCGGATGCCGACATCCGCAGTCGCCTGGAACTGGCTGTGGCCATCTACCAGGTTGAAGAGCGGGGCAGTGCGGAAGCGATCAGCGTGCTGGCGGGCAGCCTTCACCCCCGTGCCCGGGCCGCGCTCAATAACGCCGTGGCCTCGGAAGACCCGGCCCTCAGGCCGGCTGCCGAACAGGCGCTGGGCTCCATTGAACAGAAGCTGAAGCTGAACAAGGCGGCCGAGACCCTCTATTTTGGGCTCTCGCTCGGCTCGGTACTGGTACTTGCCGCCATTGGCCTGGCTATCACCTTCGGGGTGATGGGCGTCATCAACATGGCCCACGGCGAACTCATCATGCTGGGTGCCTACACCACCTGGGGCATGCAGCAACTGCTGCCGGGCCAGCCGGGCCTGGCACTGATCCTCTCTATTCCGGCCGGTTTCCTGGTCGCGGCACTGGCGGGCATCGCCATTGAGCGCAGCGTGATCCAGTTCCTCAAGGGGCGCCCGCTGGAAACCCTGCTGGCCACCTTTGGCATCAGCCTGATCCTGCAGCAGCTGGTACGCACCGTGATTTCACCCCAGAACCGCACCGTGGTCAGCCCGGACTGGATGAGTGGCTCGCTGGTTATCAACGATGCGCTGTCGCTGACCCTTAACCGCATGTATGTGCTGGGTTTCGCCCTGGTGGTGTTCGCAGCGCTCATGCTCATCATGCGTCGTACCCGGCTGGGGCTGGAAGTGCGTGCGGTCACCCAGAATCGCGCCATGGCCCGCTCCATGGGTATCCGGGCCACCCGCGTCGACATCATGACCTTCGCCCTGGGTTCCGGCGTCGCCGGGCTGGCGGGCGTGGCCCTGTCCCAGCTCACCAACGTGGGCCCCAACCTGGGCCAGAACTACATCATCGATTCGTTCATGGTGGTGGTGTTCGGCGGTGTGGGCAATCTCTGGGGCACCCTGGTGGCAGGCCTGACCCTGGGCACCATCAACCAGCTGCTCGAACCCTGGGCTGGTGCGGTACTGGCCAAGATCATCGTGCTGGTGTTCATCATCCTGTTTATCCAGAAACGGCCGAAGGGGCTCTTCCCCCAGAAAGGCCGGGCAGCAGAAGCATAGGGAGCCCGGCATGACGATTTCTATCCGCTGCTCGATCAATCCAACCATTAGCAACACAGGGCGTCTGTTATGTGGCTAACCAGACCTCTACAGGAACGGTCGACTCAGTTGTTCCTGGGCATCCTCTTCATGGCACTGCTGGTGGTCAGCGTGCTGCACGTGGCGCTGCCAGAAGGGCATGCGCTGCATGTCAGCGCCTACACCGTCACCCTGCTGGGTAAATACCTGTGCTATGCGCTGCTGGCGGTGGCCGTGGACCTGGTCTGGGGTTACCTGGGCATTCTCAGCCTGGGCCATGGCGCCTTCTTCGCCCTGGGCGGCTATGCCATGGGCATGTACCTGATGCGCCAGATCGGCGACCGGGGCACCTATGGTGATCCCGTCCTGCCGGACTTCATGGTGTTCCTCAACTGGCAGGAACTGCCCTGGTACTGGTACGGCTTCGACATGGCCTGGTTTGCCTTCGCCATGGTGCTACTGGTGCCCGGGGCCCTGGCCCTGGTGTTCGGGTGGCTGGCGTTTCGCTCCCGGGTGACGGGGGTCTACTTGTCCATCATCACCCAGGCGCTTACCTTCGCCCTGATGCTGGCCTTCTTCCGTAACGAGATGGGCTTTGGCGGCAACAACGGCCTCACCGACTTCCGTGACATCCTGGGCTTCAACTTGCGTACCGACGAGGTCCGGCTGGGGCTGTTTATCGCGACCGGTATCGCCCTGGCCATCGGTTACCTGGTGTGCCGGGCTATCGTCACCAGCAAGCTGGGCCGGGTCAGCGTCGCGTGCCGCGATGCCGAGGCCCGCACCCGCTTCCTGGGCTACCGGGTAGAACGGGTCCAGCTGTTTGTGTTTGTGGTCTCCGCCATGCTGGCGGGTGTGGCCGGGGCCCTGTACGTGCCCCAGGTGGGCATCATCAACCCCAGTGAATTCTCGCCGCTGTTCTCCATCGAGATCGTGGTGTGGGTGGCCCTCGGCGGTCGCGCCACCCTCTATGGTGCGGTCATCGGCGCCATCCTGGTGAACTACGCCAAGACCGTGTTCACCGGTGTGATGCCGGACGCCTGGTTGTTCGCCCTGGGGGCGCTGTTTGTGCTGGTCACCGTGTTCCTGCCCCAGGGTATCGCCGGCCTGTTGAAGAAGCGCCGCAAGCCCATCGATGACGGCTCCGGGCCGTCGCAACCCGCCACTGCCGCGGAGGCCACGCCATGAGCATCATGTCCGAACTGGCCAACCGGGATCAGGTCTTCAGCTTCCTTACGCCCACCGACTCCCCGGTGGACGTGCGCCATGGCCCGATCCTCTATATGGAAGACGTCAACGTCAGCTTTGACGGTTTCAAGGCCATCAACAACCTTAACCTGACCATCGATGACGGCGAGCTGCGTTGCATTATCGGGCCTAATGGAGCGGGCAAGACCACCATGATGGATATCATCACCGGCAAGACCCGGCCCGATACTGGTTCTGTCTGGTTCGGCAGCCGCCACAACCTGCTGCAGATGAACGAGCCGGATATTGCCAGCCTCGGCATCGGCCGAAAGTTCCAGAAGCCCACGGTGTTTGAGGCCCTGAGTGTGTTCGAGAACCTGGAACTGGCCATGGCTGCAGACAAACGGGTATTCCCCACACTGACCGCCACCCTGAAACCGGAGCACCGGGAGCGGATTGACGAAGTGCTGGCAACCATCCACCTGAAAGACCTGCGGGACCACCCCGCCGGCATTCTCTCCCACGGTCAGAAGCAGTGGCTGGAGATTGGCATGCTGTTGATGCAGCGCCCGCGCCTGCTGTTGGTGGACGAGCCCGTCGCCGGCATGACCGAACAGGAAATGGAGCGCACCGCCGACCTGCTCACCAGCCTTGCGGGCAAGCAGTCCGTGGTGGTGGTTGAGCATGACATGGGCTTTGTCCGCTCCATCGCCCGCAAGGTGACCGTGCTGCACCAGGGCAGTGTGCTGGCGGAAGGCACCATGGACCAGGTCTCCAACGACCCGGAAGTGATCAAGGTCTACCTGGGGGAGGACGCCTGAATGTTGCAGATCGAGAAACTCAACCAGTACTACGGCGAGAGCCACACCCTCTGGGACCTGGACCTGGACGTACCCCAGGGCCAGTGCACCTGCGTGATGGGCCGCAACGGCGTCGGCAAGACCACCCTGATGAAATGCATCATGGGCGAGGAAAAGGTTGAAAGCGGCAGCATCCGCTTTGCCGACGAACTGGACCTCATCAAGCAACCCCTGGAACAGCGGGCCCGGCTGGGCATCGGCTACGTGCCCCAGGGCCGGCAGATCTTTCCGCTGCTCACCGTGGAAGAAAACCTGCGCACCGGCCTCGCGGCCCGGGGCGATGGCCAGAAAACCATCCCGGAGCGGATCTACGAACTGTTCCCGGTCCTCAGGGAAATGAAGAACCGTCGCGGTGGCGACCTCTCCGGTGGCCAGCAACAACAACTGGCCATCGGCCGCGCGCTGGTCATCGAGCCCAGGCTGCTGATCCTGGACGAGCCGGGGGAGGGCATCCAGCCCAACATCGTCGCCCAGATCGGCGAAGTGATCCGCAAGCTGATCGCGGAAGATGGCCTGACCGTGCTGCTGGTGGAGCAGAAGTTGCCCTTCGCCCGCAAATACGCCGATCGCTTCGCCATCCTCGACCGGGGCCGGCGCATGGCCGAGGGCGAAATCGGCGAGCTGTCCGATGAACTCATCAAGCAGTACCTGACAGTATGACCATCTATCAGCCGCTACCGGAGATGGCCGATTCCGGCCACCGCTTCGACCAGGGCCGCCGCTGGGCCGCCAGCCTGACCCTGGGCTTTGAGGGCCGACAACAGGACGGCCGCCCGGTGACCCGCATGACCACCGCTCGCCATTGCGGCCCGTTGCGGGTGCAGCGGCCCTTCTACCCGGAAGGCCGCCACGGCTGCTGCCACGTCTACCTGTTGCACCCACCGGGGGGGCTGGTCAGCGGTGATGCGTTACAGATCAATGCCAGTGTTGGTACCGGTGCCCATGCCCTGCTGACCACCCCGGCCGCCGCCAAGCTCTACAAGGCGGACAGCCACGGCGTCGCCTGGGCCCAGCATACGAAGCTGGCTGTGGACGACGGTGGCATCCTGGAATACCTGCCCCAGGAAACCCTCGCCTTCGATGGTTCCCGTGGCACCCAAACCACCACCATTGAAATGGGCAGCCGCAGCCGCTGCATCGGTTGGGAAGTGCTCGCCCTCGGCCGCCCAGCCAGCGAACTGCCCTTCGCCACCGGCCAGCTGCAACAGCGCTTCCACCTGACCCGCGACGGTATCCCCGTGTGGCAGGAACGCCAGACCCTGGACCCCAAACACCGCCGCTTCAACGGCAAATGGGGGCAGGGCGGCCACACCGTCCAGGCCACCCTGTGGACCGTGGGCCTGGAAGACGAAGCCGACGCCATTGAACACCTGCGCGCAGAACTCCCGGACAACCCCCGCTGGGCCGTCACCCGGCGGGGCGGCGTCCTCCTGCTGCGCTATTTGGGCAACGAACGCAACGAAGCCTGGGCCATCTGCCAACAGGCCTGGGAAATACTGAGGCCAAGTCTGACCGGCCAGCCGGCCCATGTACCAAGAATCTGGCTGACCTAGCAGTTAGCGGACCTGGCACAAAATTGAAGCATTAACCCCCCTCTCCCCTGGAGGGAGAGGGCCGGGGTGAGGGGGAGGCGCCAAAGGCCGCAAACACCGTGCGGGTAGTCACCCCCTCTCCCCAACCCCTCTCCCGCGCAGGGGAGAGGGGCTAAAGCCGAACACCGGACACATCGGAGCAAAACGATGGAACTGACACCCAGAGACAAAGACAAGCTGATGCTCTTCACCGCCGCCCTGCTGGCGGAACGACGCAAGGCCAAGGGCCTGAAGCTCAACTACCCCGAAGCCGTCGCCCTCATCAGCGCCGAAATCATGGAAGGCGCCCGGGAAGGCCGCAGCGTCGCCGACATGATGAGCGCCGGCCGCGAAGTGCTCACCCGTGACGAAGTCATGGAAGGCGTGGCGGAAATGGTGGACGAAGTCCAGGTGGAAGCGACTTTTCCAGACGGCACCAAGCTGGTCACGGTCCACAACCCCATAGTCTGAAAGCCGGATGAGAAGCTACCTGCGTTGCCACTGCGGCGTTAAAAGAAGGCTCAAAATGCTCATTTATACATGCATAAACTGCGCTTTTTCGCCTTCTTTGGCCCGGGCGGCGATCCGCTTGCATTGGCTGCCTTGCCAACGCTTCTCATCCACCTTTAACGGAGGCTTTTTCTTATGATTCCCGGCGAATACCAAATCCAGGACGGCGACATCGAACTCTGTGCCGGCCGAGAACGCATCACCGTCGAAGTGGCCAACACCGGCGACCGCCCGATTCAGGTCGGCTCCCACTACCACTTCGCCGAAACCAACCCGGCGCTGCGGTTCGATCGAAAAAAGGCTCGCGGTTACCGCCTCGACGTGGCGGCTGGTACAGCGATCCGGTTTGAGCCAGGGCAAACGAGAGAAGTGACCTTAATACCGTTCACTGGCGGAAGAGAGATCTACGGTTTTCGAGCAGAAGTAATGGGAAAGCTCTGAGGGCTGCAACCAAGGTCCGGGGAGACGGTCGGGTGACCCTTTCCGGGACCTTCAAAACATGGGTGGGACGCGAACAGCGTTCCACGGTCTGGCCAGGGAAGGCCAGGCCTGGACCTTTTT
Source organism: Marinobacter sp. AN1 (assembly GCF_026013985.1). Classification (NCBI taxonomy): domain Bacteria; kingdom Pseudomonadati; phylum Pseudomonadota; class Gammaproteobacteria; order Pseudomonadales; family Marinobacteraceae; genus Marinobacter; species Marinobacter sp. AN1. The sequence goes on from NZ_CP110342.1 coordinate 1,138,152, forward strand.
TGCGACGCAGGAGCAATTAGCAAAAAAGGTTTTCGAAGAGCCTCCAGGGAAGGATCCACGGCGTGTCCCGGAAAGGGTCACCCGAGCGGCTCCTGCCCCCCAGAGTCAAAGAACAGACATGGCACCTACGCTCAACCAAGGAAAGCGAGGCACCCAATGAAAATAAGCAGACAGGCCTACGCCGACATGTACGGCCCCACCACCGGGGACCGCGTCCGCCTGGGCGACACCGAACTGTGGATCGAAGTCGAAAGCGACGCCACCCACTACGGCGACGAAGTCAAATTCGGCGGCGGCAAAGTCATCCGTGACGGCATGGGCCAGAGCCAGCGGGCCGACCACACCGTCATGGACACCGTCATCACCAACGCCCTGATCCTCGACTGGTGGGGCATCATCAAAGCCGACGTCGGCATCCAGGGTGGCAGAATCGCCGCCATCGGCAAAGCCGGCAACCCCGACACCCAGCCGGACGTCCAGATCGTCATCGGCCCCGGTACTGAAATCATCGCCGGCGAAGGCAAAATCCTCACCGCCGGCGGCATCGACGCCCACATCCACTTTATCTGTCCCCAGCAGGTGGACGAAGCCCTCATGAGCGGCATCACCACCATGCTCGGCGGCGGCACCGGCCCGGCCACCGGCACCAACGCCACCACCTGCACCCCGGGCCCCTGGCACATCGGCAAAATGCTCCAGGCCGTCGACGACATGCCCATGAACATCGGCTTCCTCGGCAAGGGCAACGCCAGCCTGCCCGAGTCCCTGGAGCTGCAGCTCAAGTACGGCGCCATGGGCCTCAAACTTCACGAAGACTGGGGCACCACACCCGCGTCCATCGACAATTGCCTGACCGTCGCCGACAAATACGACGTCCAGATCGCCATCCACACCGACACCCTCAACGAGTCTGGCTTTGTGGAGGACACCCTGGCCGCCTTCAAGGAACGTTGCATCCACACCTACCACACCGAAGGCGCCGGCGGCGGCCACGCCCCGGACATCATCACCGCGTGCTCGAAAGACTATGTGCTGCCGTCGTCCACCAACCCCACACGGCCCTACACCGTCAACACCATCGACGAGCACCTGGACATGCTCATGGTCTGTCACCACCTGGACCCTAACATCCCGGAAGACGTGGCCTTCGCCGACAGCCGCATCCGGCGCGAGACCATCGCAGCGGAAGATATCCTCCAGGACATGGGCGTGATCTCCATGATCGCCTCCGACTCCCAGGCCATGGGCCGGGTGGGCGAAGTGGTATGCCGCACCTGGCAGACCGCCCACAAGATGAAAGTCCAGCGGGGCCTGTTGCCAGAAGACGAAGAGCGCGGCGCCGATAACTTCCGCGCCAAGCGCTACATCGCCAAGTACACCATCAACCCCGCCATCACCCACGGCATCGCCCACGATGTAGGCTCCGTTGAAGTGGGCAAACTGGCAGACCTGGTGTTGTGGAAACCGGCGTTCTTCGGCACCAAGCCGTCCACCATCATCAAGGGCGGCATGATTGCGGCCGCGCCCATGGGCGACCCCAACGCCTCCATCCCCACACCGCAACCGGTCCACTACCGGCCCATGTTCGGCGCCTTCGGCCGTGCTGCCAGCCAGACCCGGCTCAGCTTCGTCAGCCAGGCCGCTTTCGATGCCGGCATCGGCAAGGAACTGGGCCTGCGCAGCACGCTGTCTGCCTGCAAGAACGTGCGCACCGTGCGCAAGGGCGACCTCAAACTCAACGACGCCTGCCCGCACCTGACCGTAGACCCGCAAACCTACGAAGTGCACGCCGACGGCGAACTGCTCACCTGCGAGCCGGTCACGGAATTGCCCCTGGCCCAGCGCTACCACCTGTTCTGAGGATTAACGACATGCTGGAACTGACACAACGCATCGAGCCCATGGAGCAGGCGGAAATCCACGACACCCTGACCCTGCCGCTGGAACTGCGCATCCGCGGCCGCCTGCGGGCTACCACCGACACCGGCCACGACGTCGGCCTGTTCCTCGACCGCGGCCCAGTGCTGCGCGACGGCGACTGTCTGCAAGCCAACACCGGCGAGATCATCCGCGTAAAAGCAGCGGACGAGCCGGTAGTCACCGCTCACATCGACGCAGGCCTGCCCCTGGCCAAACTCTGTTACCACCTGGGCAACCGCCACGTGCAACTGAGCATTTGCATGGAAGGGCCGGGCAGAGGCTGGGTCCGCTTCCCGCCCGACCACGTGCTGGAAGAACTGGCAGAACGCCTGGGCGCGACACTCGAACACCACCGGGCTCCCTTCGACCCCGAGCCCGGCGCCTACGACAAAGCCGGCCGCGACGGCCACAACCATGGACACAGCCACGGCCATAACCACGACCACAGTCATGAACACGACCATAGCCATGCGCACTGACACCGACTCACAGGGCGACCTGGCCCTGCTGGGCCTGATGCAACTGGTCAGCCCGGCCCTTCCCATCGGCGCCTTCGCCTGGTCCCAGGGCCTGGAAAGCGCCTTTGAACTGGGCTGGGTCAACAACGAGGCCGAACTGGGGGAATGGGTGGAAGGCGTCCTCGACGACGGCCTCAGCCGCTGCGAACTGCCTTTGCTCGCCCGCTTACAGGCAGCCTGGGCTGACGGGGATGCAGAAACGGTCAACCACTGGAACCAGTGGCTACACGCCACCCGGGAAACCGCCGAACTGGTGGACGAAGACACCCGCTTGGGCGCGGCACTGCTGACCCTGCTCAAAAGCCTGGACCTGGCCCCGACCAGCGACCTGTTACCGGCCATTCCGGGCTACGTCACCCTGTTCGCCTGGGCCGCCCACAAGCGCAACGTCCCGGTCCGCCAGACCCTGCTGGGCTTCGCCTGGGCCTGGCTGGAAAACCAACTGGCGGTGGCCTGCAAAGCACTACCTCTGGGCCACACGGCTGCGCAACGACTGACAGAACGGTTGCGGCCCCAGTTGGTGGTGGCCGTGGACGACGCATTGACGCGAACCGACGAAGAACTGGGACCGATCTTACCGGGCCTGGCATTGGCCAGTGCCTTACATGAAACACAGTACTCCCGGCTATTCCGGAGTTAAAGAAACGGGGCGGACTGCAACAGAGTACGAAGGCTGTGGGCTGAGATCCCTTTCCGGGACCTTCAAAAACAGGGACGTTTTTGAAGAGCCTCCATGGATGGATTCACGGCGTGTCCCGGAAAGGGATCTCGGCCTGCAGCCCTCCCCGAAGCTCGAAATGCTGTCGCCCGGAGCTAACAGACAAGAGGACACCACCATGAAACATTGCCTGAGAGTAGGAGTAGGGGGCCCGGTAGGCTCCGGTAAAACCGCACTGCTGCGCCAACTGTGCCTCGCTCTGCGAGATCACTACAACATCGCCGTAGTAACCAATGACATCTACACCCGGGAAGACGCCGACTTCCTCCTCCGCCACGAAGCCCTCGATGCCGACCGCATCCTGGGCGTCGAAACCGGCGGCTGCCCCCACACCGCCATCCGCGAAGACGCCTCCATGAACCTCGCGGCCATCGACGACCTCCAAAGCCGCCACCCGGACCTCGAACTCGTCCTGGTGGAATCCGGTGGTGACAACCTGTCCGCCACCTTCAGCCCGGAACTCAGCGACCTGACCCTCTACGTCATCGATGTCTCCGCCGGCGACAAAATCCCCCGCAAGGGCGGCCCCGGCATCACCAAGTCCGACCTGCTGATCATCAACAAGATTGACATCGCCGAACAGGTGCACGCCTCCCTGGAGGTCATGGATCGGGACAGCAGGAAAATGCGCGGCGAACGGCCGTTTGTGTTTACCAACCTGTACGACGGCGTAGGGCTGGAAGAGATCATCAGCTTCATTCTCGAGAAGGGCATGCTGCCTGAGCGCAGACCGAACAAGCAGGCCGAAAGCGCCTAAGCCGCCGGGAACCCGGAATCAGATAAACAGGAGTACACCATGAAACTGACAAGCAAACTGCTCACTACAGCCGCCCTGCTGCTGGCGGCCACCGCCGCCGTCGCCCACCCAGGCCACGACCACGGCACCAGTGGCTTTACCAGCGGCCTGCTGCACCCACTGCTTGGCCTGGACCACCTTCTGGCCATGACCGCCATTGGCTTCTGGAGTGTGCGCCAGGGCAATGTCATGAAGAACGCCACGCCACTGTTCGTGGTAGGCGGCATGATCCTGGGCGCCGGCCTCGCCTTCGCAGGCATCGGCCTGCCAGGTGTTGAAACCGGCATCGTCCTGTCCGTCATCGTCGCCGGCATCCTGATTGCCGCCATGGCCAAGCCGCCGACCGCCGTTGGCGCGGCGCTGGTGATGGCGTTCATGGTATTCCACGGCTACGCCCACGGTACCGAAATGCCGTCTGGTGCCATGCTGGCGGCATACCTTGCCGGGTTTTCCATTGCGACGTTGGGGATTACGTTTGCCGGCCGTGGGCTTGGGGCGCTGTTGATGAAAGCGGATAACCGGGTGGCCCGTGGTGTAGGTGCTGGCCTGGCGGCGGTGGGTGGTTACCTGATGGTAGCGTGATCGCTGAAAGACCGGTTTAAGGTATTGCCCGTCCTGGTTCTGCCGGGGCGGGTTTTTTTATTGTCCTGTAACGACACAGCGGGGCTCTTTAACAAATTTTTTCACACTGGTTAGGCGTCATGTTCTAGAGTAGAGTGAACTAAAAGTAATAAAGCTAATCTGGACGAGAAAATGGATTTTACCGTCATCCTGCAGCCCCTGTGGGAAAAACTCTGGTTCCTGGTTCCCCTCTTTCTGCTGGTCGCCGTCCTCAACTCCGCCCGATTCAAAGGCTGGGTCGGCGAGGCCATTGTTAACCTTTCGGCCCACTTCCTGCTCGACCGCAAGACCTACCACCTGATTCGCAATGTGACCCTGCCGACTGAGGATAGAACTACCCAGATTGATCACCTGATCGTGTCTCCCTATGGGGTTTTTGTGGTGGAGACGAAGAATATGAAGGGGTGGATTTATGGTGGGGAGAGGCAGCGGTATTGGACTCAGAAGGTTTATCGGCATTCTCAGAAGTTCCAGAATCCTTTGCACCAGAACTACAAACACCTCAAAACCGTACAGAGCCGTTTGGGACTGACCGACGACCAGGTCTGTTCATTGGTGGTGTTTGTCGGTGACAGTACGTTCAAAACGTCCATGCCCGACAACGTCACCCAGGGGCTTGGGTTCATTCGGTTTATCAAATCCCACACCAGTGTGGTGCTCACCACTGTGCAGGTGAAAACCTTGGTTGAGGATATTGCGCGTGGGCGTCTTAAGCCTACCTGGCGAACGCATCGGGATCATGTAAGGCATGTACAGGGGATTGTTGAGCGGAAGCAGGGCGAGGCTGGCTTGGCCGCGGGCCGGGAGGACTATCCCTTTGGGCAACGACGGCAGCAGCGGGATGGGTGGCTGGTTAAGCCGTTATTCGTAGTGGGTGTTCTGGCGTTCGCGACTATTTACTGGACGAGTATGGATAAGCCTGACAACGGCGAGCGTTCCCCAAGTGTTCAGATTGCGCAGGCCAAGGCCCGTGAGCAGCGATTGGCGCTGGAGCGGGAGCAACGGGCTCGGCAGGAGGCTTTGCGGGTGGAGCGTGAGGCTGCGGAGCGGGTTCGTTTGGCTCGGCTGGAGCGTGAGCGGGAGTATGCCTTCGAGAAGGCATTCGATGAGAGTTATGTCGCGCTGGAGGGGTGTGATAACTGGCGGTCGGATCGGCATATGGTTGAGTGTGTTAATCATCGGATGCGGGCTAAGTCGGGATTTCGGGAGAGTAACGAAAAGTGAGAAATTGACTTCACCGGAGGCCGAGGTAGACCGGGAAAAATGTGTGTCGATTTTCTGTCCTGATGAAAGTAAGGCCTCTTTTTGAGAACTGCTTCAGCCGAGATGGAATATGGTGACTTTGGTCCAATAGCGATATTATAATTCGATATTCTTGGTATAGAATGAAAGGTATTTGTGCGAATTAATTAACTTTCGCTGTTTAATATTGTTAATTACGTTTTTTCAGGGCTTGTTATGTATAAAATAAGGGAAATAAAAATAGACGGATTCTGGTACAGGTTTTCCGCATTCTGTCAGTTCAATGACGATGTGAATATAATTATTGGACGGAACGGAACAGGGAAGACCACTTTTATGAACATCCTCCATTCTATACTATCTGTCGATATGGATGGGTTAATGGACAACGAATTTGAAGCAGCGGAGGTTAAGCTAGTAAAGGGGAAAAGCGTAAAAACTGTTAAAGTTACCAGGGCAAATAGCAGGAATCTACCATTCTGTTCTTTCGAATATAGGGTTTCAAGGAAAAAATACGTAGTTCGAGGGCTCCTTCAAGACGATCGCAGAATGCCTGCGCATTACAGGCGTCGATTCATTGAGGAGTCATCTGAACTACGCCAAGAGCTTTCAGACTTGGTTTCACTATCTTCTTTGTCAGTGTACCGACTTCGAAGCGGGGATGATTTTGAGATAAAAGATCGATCTGGAAAGCGCTTAGTTTCGCCGGTAGATTTTCGACTCTCTCAGTTGAAGTCTTCTTTGACGCACTACCAGTTTGAAATGTCCCAAAAGGCACGCTCAATATCGAGTAAACTACAAAAAGATGTTCTGGCCTCTATCTTGTACACGGGGTCATCCGAAAATAACTTTGAAATACCAGATTCTTTTGATAAAACTGAAGAAAAGAAGAGGCTGACAAATGCTTATGCGCGGCTAGGAGCGGCAGATTCAGAAGTTCGAAAAAAGATATCTTATCATATATCAGCTATCGACGACGCGTTTGAAAGTTTTAGGTCTCACCGCAAAGGGAAAGAAATCTCGGACATAAATTTCGCTGCTATCGAGGGGTACTTTAGGACGCAGAATATTATGTCCATGTCGCTGGATGCAGAAGAGAAAATAAAGGAAGTTTTTTCTCACATTAATCTTTTTATAGATACTCTGAAGGAGTTTATACCGGAAAAAACGTTTCATTTGGAGTCGGGCGAGATAAAGGTTGTTGGCTCGGACGATAATGAGATAGACGTTGAAAGATTATCGTCCGGTGAAAAGCAACTTCTTATACTTTTGATCGAGGCTTTGCTGCAGAGACAAAAGCCATTTGTTTACTTGGCTGATGAGCCTGAACTATCGCTTCACATAGAATGGCAAAGAAAAGTCTTGCCGGCAGTTCGAAGGCTTAATCCCGAGGCACAGATAATCGCCGCAACTCACTCGCCAGAGGTGGCGTCGAAGTATAAAGGTTCACTGATAGATATGAAGGAGGTGGTAAGTGCCTAATCTTTCATATTCGGATGATGCTTTAAATGTCCTGAGCGATTTCTATGGCGTCAGTCACATGTTATTTGTCGAGGGTGACGACGACGTGGTTTTTTGGGAGATGATACTTGATATTTTTGATGTCCGAGGATTTAAGGTAAAGGCTGTTGATGGTAAAGAGGAAGTTGAGAAATATATAGCTAAAATTGAGGGTGGATTGCTGGATTCTTGGATTGCAAAAGATTCTGACTATTCTATGATCGCCGGTAATAGTGCCTCAGACAAAGTGCTGGTTACTTATGGGCATTCAATAGAGAACTCGATATTAAATATAAAATCTGTTTCTAAGGCAATTAGGTCTCTGGGTCGAGTGTCGATCAGTCAAGTTAAAGAAAAAGATATTAAAGAGTGGCTGGATGAATTTTTAGATAGTTTTGATAAGCTGATAGTTGCTGATGTGGTAAATGATATTAATGGCCTTGGCGTAAGAATCTTAGGGAATAATTGTACTAGATTCATGACTTCTGAGAAGTCTCATAACCCTTGTATAAGGAAGATTGAAGGTCAATTGAGTGGTCCCGTTCGGGCGACAGTTGAGCCTCATATGGACGAAGTCCGGACAGCTATACGTAAGTCGGGAAGGGAGATTCATGATGTTGTTCGAGGTCACTTCCTGTTTTCCGCATATTTAAAATACGTAAACTACAGAATAAAAAGCGCGGGCTCTTTTAAGAAGGCGTCCAACGACGCATTTTTTTCAACATGTGTTGTTGTTTTCGACCAATCTGTAGATCGTAAAAGTAATCATTTCCTTCACTATAAAAGAGAGGTTGAAAAGCTATTATCGGATGCATAGTCAGTGCACCACAATAGAAGATGATTAAGGACATGTATGGACGCCTCCCCAGGGTCAAGTCTGCCTGTCGATGAAGCGGGTGGTTCACGGACATATATCCGGCGTCGTTCCTGGGGCGACTTTTCAACGCGCCCCGCGCCTTGATGAGATCCGACCCCGGCCGCCTATACAGGCACTCGTGCTGCAACGCGACTTGATACTTCAGGGCATTCGATACCCTGGAAGTCTGCCTGGATACGGGCGGCCGTCTCCCAAAGGGGGTGAGCTCACCCACCAGTGCGGCCAGCAATGACGCAGCCAGATGAGCCAGGGAGTATGACCGTAGCCAGTTCGGCCAGGGATGGAGCGACGAGGTCGGCGACTGCCAGAACAGCCGTGCGGACGCGCTGATCGCGACATCCAATCTGCAGTTACTAACCCGAAATAAAGTAAGCGAACATCATCCAGAGATATAAGCCAGGTCCGGATGACCAAAAAACGATTTCAATAGCTTTGGCAATTTCTGCAAGCGCCGAAGCTGCCGGTAAACAATGCTCCGAAGTTGTTCTTTACTGTTGATGATCTTTTTACCGACGTGGTGGTATTTGATGTAGCCCCAAACAGACTCATCAGGGTTCAGCTCCGGCGAGTACGGCGGCAGGAAGAACAGCCTGAGCTTGCCGTCGAGGCTCTCGACATACTCGCGAACGCGACGAGCATGGTGAACCGGGTGGTTATCGAGGATCAGGAAAACCGGCTTGTCAGCGTCTTGCACCAGAGCCTTGAGGAAACCGAGAAACGCATCGGTGTTCATGGTGCCCTGAATCGTTTTGAAGCGAAGCTCACCGCGAGGTGAGATGGCCGAGATCAGATTGATGCTGAAGCGACTGCCGGTATTGCGGATGATCGGAGTTTCACCCTTGGGCGCCCAGGTCGTGCCACTGTGATAATCAGACCGGATACTGGCTTCATCACCGAAGTAGATGGTGGCACCGACTTTTTTGGCTTCCTTGCGGATTTCCGGGTAGGTCTCTTCTTTCCACTGCTTCACGGCCTCTGGTTTTTGCTGGTAAGCCCTATGCAGTGGTTTCTGGGGCGTCAGCCCCAGGTTTCGAAGCAGACGACCAACCGAGACATCGCTTAACCGGACGTTGAACTTTTGCCGGATGAGCTCACGCACACGACCCCGGGTCCACAGGGCAAAATCAAACTTCAGCTGGTCCGGCGTAAAGGTTGTTATCCAGGTATACAGCTCCCGGATCTGAGCGCCGCTCAGCTTTTTGGGGCGACCAGAAATTTGCTTGGCCTTAAGTGCGTCAAAGCCACCCTCTCGGTAGGCAGCCAGCCATTCGTAAATTCGTGCCCGGCTCATGCCAAGCGCTTTGATGACGACTTCCGGGCTCTCGCCATCCATGACTCGTTGAACGGCGCGAACGCGAATGGCTTCTAATGTTTTGTGATCAAGTTTACGACCGTCATCGTGGCGCATGTGTGTAGATATCCGATAAGCTTGGCAAACGACCGCTACATTATAAATGATGTTCGCTTACTTTTGTACCCATTAGTAGGTAGGCGACTAACCTCTTGATTTCCCCCAATGACTGGACTTTGGCGTACGTGATCAGGTAATCAGCGTTGGTCTCGAATTGTGCTACGATAGGTGATAGCGGGCACGTACTCAGATATCATGCAGGCTCGTTTCGGGGAGAGTGAACAATGAAAAACAGAGCAGAAATGGTCCGATTAGCACGGCTAAGGAAGTTCTATTCGATTAGAGGCGATGGCGTAGCACGATTGCGCTTGAACGACGCTGTAGCGAACAAAAAGTTTCGGGCCAGCATTCGAAAGCTGGCGGATCTTGACCTTGAGAAGAGCTCTTCAAGTGACGAAACGGAACGGAACCAGGTAAGCATGGCTCAATGAATGGTAGTTTTGCTATTTTGGCCGTTGCCATTGCCACGTCGGGCTACATTTTGGCAAGCAAGTGCCTTTTAAACCGATATCGAGTAGCCCGACAGAGCGGGCATAGATTATACCTATCTTCACTGAAATATGGTATCTATGCCCATTTTCCCGCGTTATTTCTCGCATGGATCTTTTCATTAGCTATTCCCCCTCTGAACACTCCCATTACGACAGCCATTTTAACGATCCTGTCGGCCCTCACTTTTACAGAGGTTTATAATCGAAAGCCAAGCTCGCATCAGTGGATACAGCTAAAGTCTCTCCTTGGACAGATCCGAGAACAGCCGTTAGCCCATAGCTATAAGAAGTTAAAGGAAATTTTCCCGATCGACGAGGAGCGGAGAAGTGTAGCGCTATGGGAGGCTTGGCAAGAGAACGATATTGAGCTGATTTGCGCTTACGCGGTTGGTGAGTTCAAGCCCGTGGCTGTAACTTTGGAAAGCAAGAAAGTTTACGTAGGGATAGTGGCAGATACTATTGAGCCATCAGACCAAGATTCATACCTCTCTATTTTGCCGCTCTACAGTGGTTATAGAGACGACAGCCAAGCTTTTAAGCTCAATCACAAGTACGTGACACTGATAGAAGCATTGTTAGGTGAAGGCAAGGAACTCAGTGGGACCACCTTAGACTACGCGATCGCTATTCCGCTCGAAAGAATTGTTACTATTCATATCTTCAACGAAGACCTTTACCAAGAAGTATCCGGCCGCTCAACTGAGAACATTATAGATAGCCCGGATAAGCCAGAATAAGCGAACGGATAACCGGGACAGATCTATTTTCCGCCGTCGTTTTCCATAGATACGCAGCTGGGTGCTGCTGCAAAGTTGTCCGGGCTTCCTCGTGCAGGGGGTTCTGAAGAGTGGGCCCATGGGCCGGGCGGGCATCATTGAGGACACCTGTTCACGCGCAGGCATCGATAAAAGGCTGAACCATGCAGATTGGCGTCATCGCAGACACCCACAGTAAAATGCGTCCCGAAGCCCTGGACGCACTGCAAGGCTCAGACCTGATCCTGCACGCCGGTGACGTCGGTCGGGACGAGGTGCTGGACGCGCTGGAGGCCATTGCGCCGGTGGTGGCGATTCGCGGCAATATCGACAACACAAGCCGCGCGGCGGATCTTCCTGATGTGCGGGATCTGGAATTCCTCGGCCACGCGTTTTACATGCTCCACGACGTCAAAACCCTCGACATTGAACCGCAAGGTCGCTACCGGGTGGTGATTGCCGGCCATTCCCACAAACCTCGCAATGAGTGGGTCGGTGACGTGCTTTACTTCAATCCGGGTGGTTCAGGGCCGTGGCGTTTTACGCTGCCCATTACCGTAGGTCGGCTAGACGTGAGTGAAGATTGTATATCCGGCGAAATCATCGAACTGCCGGTTTGAGGCGTTTCGGGCTGGCCCCCATACCCTCAGGCAAAATCATACTCCCCACCCCTCTCAAGCCCCCGCTGATAAGCCGGCCGGGCATGCACCCGTTCCACCCAGGCCGTGATGTTGGGCCGGTTGTTACCGACGATGCCCCGGGCGACGGAGGCTTCCAGGGGGAAACTCATCTGGAAATCCGCCGCGCTGAGGCTGTCACCCAGGAACCAGGTGTTCTTCGCCAGATGGGCTTCCACAAAGTCCATGTGGGTGTTGATCATCGGCCCGATGAAAGACTGGTTGGTTTTGTTGGCGATGCCCTTGGCCACGGGTTTGATAAAGAACGGCATCGGGCTGGTTTTGACCTTTTCGAACACCAGGCGCATCAGCAGCGGCGGCATCAGTGAGCCTTCGGCGTAGTGCAGCCAGTAGTTGTAGTCCAGCCATGCCTGGCCACTGTCCGGCGGGGGCATGGTGTCCTTGCCGTAGGTGCGGGCCAGGTAGTCGATGATAAGGCCGGACTCCGCCACCACCAGGTCGCCGTCGGTGATGACAGGGGATTTACCCAGCGGGTGTACCTGCTTGAGGGTTGCCGGAGCCTGCATGGTCTCGGGATCGCGTTCGTAGAACCGGATTTCGTAGGGTACGTCCAGTTCTTCCAGCATCCAGAGAACCCGTTGTGAGCGGGAATTATTCAGGTGGTGGACTGTGATCATGCAGGTACTCCGTTCGCATCAATGGAATGAACAGGTTAGCAGACTGGTTGGCCAATGCCTGGCTGCGATCAGAGAACGGCGTTGGGCAAGGCCTACTGTCGTGGCCAGATTGAACCGTCCTTGCGGGAAGTTATAGCGAAATAGACCTGTCCCGGTTGCCGAAAGCATGCTAAAACGTCGCCGCCCAGTGGCCCATCCTCATCGAGCGCTCCAGGCACCCTCCCTTTCACCAGGATATCAGCATGTCAGACAAGTTTTTCTACAAGGGCCGCCAGGACGCACGCCAGCACCACACCGCTTACAGCGGCTTTGAGACCAAGGCCAGCAAAAAGGCGGGCACCAAAAAATACCCGCTGAACTTGGTAGTCACCAGCGAGGCCCGCAAGCAGGAGCTCGAAGCCCAGGTGGCAGAGGCCAGGCTGTATGCGAACATTACCGTTGATCTTCGCGATGGAGCGGTCGAGTCCATCAGTGAACTGACCGCCCTTTCCGGAAAAGGCGCGACGGTAACCACGGCAAAAGCCCCGTCCCGGAACGATCCCTGTCCCTGTGGCAGTGGCAACAAATTCAAGAAGTGCTGCGGCTGAACGCCGTCGGGAGAACAGTATGGTGATCTGTGGCGTCGAACTGACCGGCAACGATGCGGTGGTCTGTTTACTGAACCTGGATCGCGGCCAGTTCAGCCTGCCGGAGACCAAGGTGCGCAAGTTGTCGCTGAACAGGAACCACACCCGGGAAGATCTCAAGCAGTTCCAGTCGGCTTTCGCTGACCTGATGGCCGAGCACGGCGTGTCCCTTGTTGTCATCAAGGAGCGGATGCAGAAGGGCAAGTTCGCCGGCGGCGCCGTCAGCTTCAAGCTGGAGGCCGCCATCCAGCTGATTTCCGGACTGGATCTGGATGTGGCGTTACTTCCACCCGCACTGATCAAGTCTACCCTCGCAGCCAACCCGCTGCCGGTGCCCTTTGCCGAGACCGGGCTGAAAGCCTTTCAGGAAACGGCCTTTACCGTGGCCTATGTGGGGCATATGGCGGCTGTTTGAAAACCGGGACAGACCTGTTTTCAAATGATTTGTTCGGATTCCAGCGTGATCACACCACACCCACCCGTCAGTTCACGTAAGAGGGTGGCAGCGATGGCTTCGGCGCTAACCGGGCGATAGCGTTTGGGTATGACGGGCGCCAGCAGGCGGCTGGCCATCAGGCCCAGTTTCTCGGCTGGCCGGTTGTCTTCCCGCTTTGCGTCAATCAGCGACGGCCTTGCCAGCACCACCCGCTCAAAGCCCATCCGGGCTACCGCCGATTCCACCTCTCCCTTGGTACGCAGATAAAAGTTCCGGCTCATCGGATTCGCCCCGAGGGCGGAGTTCAGGACAAACACCCTCGCGCCCGCCGCCCGGGCTTGCTCTGCGCAGGCCAGGACCAGGTCGTGATCAACCCGGTAAAAGGCTGGTTTCGAACCAGCCTGCCTGAGGGTGGTGCCAAGGCAGCAGATCACAGCATCTACCGCCCACCAGTTTGCCTGCGGCAGCGGCAGGTCAAAGGGAATGACCGGGTTGTGGACCTTTCCCGGGGCCGCCAGCGACCGACGAGTGGGCGCCACGATGGTTTCAAACCTGCGATCTTTGCGGGCCTGATCCAGCACCTGGCTACCCACGGCGCCTGTGGCTCCAAGAATCATCAGCTTCACGGGGACCTCCTTTTAACCGCCAGTCAATGCCAGACGGGACACTCATTGGTACCGGGCCAACGGGATGAAGAGATATCCTCAGGCACGGCTATCCAGTATGCAAATCCAGCCTGATCACCGACACCTGGCGAGCTACCTTCCATCAGATGCCCTCCACGTCATGTCCTCTCCTGTGCGCTACACTCCAGTCAGCAGTTCCCTTTCTCACCCGTCAGCGTGGGAGAACCACAATGCTGGACTACGAACTCTATTACTGGGATCTGCCCTTTCGCGGAAATTTCATCCAGCTTTTTCTGGAGGAGGTCCGGGCGAATTACCGCAAGCTGGATGCCAGCGAGGTCTACCCTGACAGGCGCCTGAACCTTCAATACCCGGGGATGGCACCTCCGTATCTCTACGACTGCAGGACCCAGGTCTGGTACGCGCAGATGCCGGCGATTCTCATGCATCTGGCGAAGGCCTACCACTTTCTTCCCGACGAACCTGAGCAACAGACCCTGGCTCTGAAGGTGGTGCTCGACTGCAATGACGTTCTCATGGAAATCACAAACCACAATGGCACTGTGATGTGGAATCAGGATACCTGGACCGATTTCCGGACTCGTCGCCTGGCTGACTGGATGGTCATTTTCGAGAAGACCGGGCAGGCCCGTCGCCTCAAACCGGGCGCGGGTTATCTGCTGGGCTCCAGGCTCACGGTGACCGATATCGCGACGGCTGCATTGTTTGCACGCTGGTTTACAGCTTTCCGGAACTGGCCGCGGACCTGGAACAAAACGCTCCCCTCATCGCGAGTCTCTGCCAACGGGTGGAAGGCCGTCCGTCGATCAGACCGTTTCTTGAAAATCAGCGAAGGGAGTTGGGTAGGGCCTACTGTGGTGGCCAGATTGAGCAGTCCTTGCGGGACGTCATAGAAAAATAGGTCTGCCCTGATTGCCGATACCTTCGCGTGGCAAACCATTGCCTCTTACAGCCACGGGGTAGGGTACGGCCAGGCAGGACATGGTTTTACAGGGACGGAACTGATGGCCAGACGCTACGGCTTTCCGTCTCCGGGATGTCTACTATCATGAAGGTATAGGGCTTGGCGTTGGAAGCGGGAATGGGGTCCGGTGGACAACGGATCATCTCCCATTCCCCCTTCTGCTGCAGTTGGACAAACCACTGTGTCCTTTATCTGTGAACGATTTCCTCCTTCAGGGAGTAGGCGATACCGAGGACTTCATCACACACCGGGCGCGGGTATTCCATCTCGTTCATGGCCTGCATTATATCGTCAACCACGGCCAGGAATTCGGCTGAGCTGACGTTCATGCCGGTGTGGGTCTCCAGCATCGAGCGTCCGGTGTACTCTACGGGGCCGCCGGAGCCGGCTGCGAGGAATTCCTTGACCTTCTCGCGTGCCCTGGCCGTTGCCTCCTCGGACAGGGCCTGGTATCTGGGGCCGGCAACATCGTTCTGGAGGTGGAGGTCGACAATGCGGTCGACAAGTTTGTCAATACCAGCCTGGCCGCCGAGTCTGTTGTACAGGGTGTCGCTCGTAAGGATGTTGTTCATAAGAAATACTCCTTTTTCATAGGGTGTTCGGCAGGTGCACCAGGCACCTACCTAATGGGGCGTAACAATCCTTGTTACATCGGAACAGGGAGGGCTGAGTGGTGGAGGAGACAGAGCTTTCGCGGATTCGTGGAGCACTCGACGCTGGCGACTTTGTCAGGGCGCGCGAACTGATTACCTCACTGCCTAATGAGCGGTCTGCCGAGTTGCTGGAGCTTCGGGCTATGGCTGCGTACGGCAGTGGGGACCTGGAAGAAACGCTGACCGCCTACGGTGAACTCTACCGCTTTCACCTTGACACCGGCGACACGCACCAGGCGGCATTCGCGGCGGTGATGGTGGGCATGTACCTGATGATGGATACGGGGTTGATGGCCACTGTGCGGGCCTGGCTGTCGCGGGCCGAACACCTGATCGAAGATGTACCTGACAGCCCGGTCTGGGCATGGCTGGCGGCCGTAAGGACCTATGAACGGCTGATGTGCGGCGATATGCCGGGCACCGCGCAGTGGGCCCAAAAAGCAATGGAGCAGGGCGGGAAGCATGGTCTGACACCGCCATCCATCATCGGACAGGTCGCCCTGGCAAGGGTATGGATTTATAACGGTGACGTTGATAAAGGGCTCAGCGCCCTCGATGACGTGGCTGTGGAGCTGAGCGCCGGGAATCTCGACCCCCTGACGACAGGGCAGATGTGGTGTGAGGTTATCTGCGCGATGCAGTGGATCGGGCACCATGATCGCGCCGAGGAATGGACCGAAGCCATGGAGCGATGGCGTCAGGGGGCAGCATTTGGGGGGCTTAATGGCCGCTGTCGGGTGCACCGGGCGGAGATCATGCGTTTGCGGGGGCCATGCGACGCCGCCGAGCAGGAAGCGCTCCAGGCATGTGAAGAATTGCGGCCCTGGATGCGGCGGGAATTTGGCTGGCCGCTGACTGAACTCGGCAATTCGCGGCTGCGCAAGGGTGATTTTGTGGGCGCCGAGGAAGCCTTCCTGGCGGCGCACCAGAACGCTTGGCTGCCCCAACCCGGGCTCGCATTACTGCGACTGGCTCAGGGACGAGTCGACGAAGCCGCTTCAATGATCGAAACGGCGCTCGAGCATCCGTTTGATATCCCATCGAAGGAACGGCCACCCTCGGGCAGCCTGCAACGGGCGCCTCTGCTCGATGCTCAGGTGGTCATCGCCCTGGCAGCGGGCAAGTTCGACGATGCCCATGCCGCGGCAACGGAACTGGCTGCCATCGCGGAAAAATATCAAAGCCGTACGCTGAAAAACGCTGCTCTGGCAGCAGCAGGTCGCCTGGCACTCCGGGACGGGCGGGCAAATGACGCCATACGGCTGCTCACCGAAGCTGTCATGGAATGGGCCGAGTTGCGAATGCCTTACGATGCGGCAGATTTGCGGATAGTGCTGGCGGCCGCTCACCGGCAGGCGGGGGACGAGCGCATCGCAGAGATGGAACTGGATGCAGCCTGCCGAGCCCTTGAAGCCCTCAACGCCAGGCCCTGGGCGGAACTGGCTCGCCAACGGGAACCGGCGGTGTCGGTGCGGCCGTGTGCAGACACCGAGCATTGCCTGTTTCGCTGCGAGGGTGAGATGCGAACGGTTACCTTCGGGGGCGCCACCGTGCGCCTGAAGGATCTCAAGGGTATGCGTTACCTGGAACGAATGCTGGCCGAGCCCGGCCGGGAATTCCATGTGCTCGACCTGGTTTCGGTGGAACGTGGGGCGCTCCCCGCCAACACCTCACTGGACGCAGCCCGTATCGATGCCCAGTGCGGGTTGGAGGTGTTCGATTCGAAGGCCCGTGAGGCCTACCGGCAAAGGCTGACTGAGGTGGAGGAAGACATCGCGGAAGCGGAGAGCCAGAACGATTTCCGCCGCGCCGAGCTGGCACGTGCTGATCGCGAGTTTCTGGTTGATGAACTCCGCCGCGGCGTTGGCCTGAATAACCGCGCCCGGATGGTCGGCGATGGCGTTGAGCGTGCGCGGACCGGCGCGACCCGCTCACTGCGTTATGCCATCAATCGGATTGCCCGGCATCACCCCCGTCTTGGCGAGCACCTCGCGCGGACCGTACGCACCGGTATCTACTTTGCCTATGAACCTGATCCTCGCGCGCCCTTGCATTGGGCGACGTGAGCCTGTTCCTGTCAGGACCGAAGCCGAGGACCGAAGCCGGCACAGATCTATTTTTTCTATTTGGAGGCTGATTCGGAACTGGAATACGAGTGTCTTGTTCAGGTCTGATTCATAAGGAAGTCGCCCCTCTTACGATTTTGTAACTAATTGAAAAATAAATAAAAGGTAACAAGTGGCCTAGCCCGAATTTCTCATGAGGGGATAAAAGAAAGCGGCTGAAAGTGTTAAAATTTCAGGACCTTACACCATCAATCAACACCAACAACCGCTATCCAAAATGGTACCTCAAAAACTGACCTTCTCGCCACTTTCCCGCCGCCAGATTGAAACCGACTTCTCCGGAGGCCATATCACCTCCGATGCCGGCTTGCTGTTACTGCGCGAAGTCGACAAACAACACCGGTTAACCCAACGGCTGGCCGAGACTCTGACCGACCAGCGGGATCCCCGGATGATTCGTCATGAGCTCAAGTCCCTGGTCCGGCAACGGGTCTACGGTGTGGCCGGTGGCTACGAAGATCTGAATGATCATGAAGCGCTTCGCTTTGATCAGGCACTACAAACCGCCACGGGGAATGCCTCGACTCTGGCCGGCAAGTCCACGCTTTGTCGAATGGAGCAGGCGATGGATCGGCAAACCATTGTCAAAGCGCATGAGTTGCTCTGGCACCACTTTATCGAGCAGCATGAGAAGCCGCCCAAGGAAATCGTGCTGGATTTTGACGGCACCGATATTCCGGTGCACGGCGACCAGCCGGGTAAGTTCTTTAACCGGTATTACGACCATCACTGCTACTTCCCGCTTTACGTCTTCTGCGGTAGGCACTTGCTGGTGAGCTATCTGCGCACCAGCAATCGAGGTGATGCCCGGCACAGCTGGGCCATTCTGGCGCTGCTGGTGCGATTTATTCGCGAGTATTGGCCACAGACCCGGATCGTGTTCCGGGGCGACTCCCACTTCAGCAAGCCCCGACTGCTGGCCTGGTGCGATCGCAACCAGGTGGATTACATCGTAGGCATGGCCCGCAACCAGCGGCTGGAGGCGCTTGCCGCCCCAGCCATGGACAAAGTCCGGACCTACTACGAGGCTCATGGCCATAAGCTCGCCAGCACCTTCCGCTTCCGCTACAAAGCCCGAAGCTGGCATAAGCCACGCTGGGTGGTTGCGCGCCTGGAATATGGCCCTCAAGGCCCGAACCCCCGGTTCGTTATCAGCTCCCGCTACGATGACGGATTCAAGCTCTACTACGAACAGTATTGCGCACGGGGTGATATGGAGAACCGGATCAAGGATCAACAACTGGATCTGTTTGCCGGTCGCACCTCCAGCACACACTGGTGGACCAACCAGTGGCGGCTGATCTTATCCGGCTTCGCCTACACCCTGTTCGAGCGTTTGCGGGTGCATCTGAAAAACACGCCCTTCGAACGTATGAGTGCCGGCACCTTGCGCTTGAAGCTGATCAAGGTTGGCGCAGTCATCATCCGCAACACCCGCCGAATACGGGTGTTGATGAGTGATAGCTATCCACACAAGAACGATCTCTCAGCACTGGTTCAGCGCTTGGTGCCCCAGTAGATAATCGGGCTCCCCCGGCCCGATACCAATGGGGGAAAGGGGGAGTTGTGCCTGAATGCCGGAAACTGGCTAAATAATCGCCAACTTCGACCATGACCACTCGGATCTGGCACTACCAGGCTTGGTCTGCGAAGGTTGTTGGAGCACTATGAGAAATCCGGGCTAGCGTGTGTTTTTGATATTCTCGAAGGGTTCACAAAACTGACGAGTGCCTGATGGGGAGATGGAGACAATGGTTTACTTCTCGTCATACCGCTCAGATCAGGCCACCTGAACAATGGGATTCACATCAATGAAAATGAAATCACTGCTCGTTTTTTTATCTCTGAGTGCCACCTCATTGGGCGCCATTGCGGATGACACAGCCGACGCCGCGCTGGGTGGCGGTATTGGCGGCGCGATAGGGGCGGCCATCGGCAATGAGGTAGCTGGCAGAGATGGTGCTATTCTCGGTGGTGCCGTCGGTGCGGCAACGGGAACAGCCATTACAACCAAAGATCACAGAGAATCCTATTACGACCATGATCGCCGTCGTCATGACTACGATGATCGCCGGTCTTACCGTAAGTCTGGTAGCCATTTCTGCCCACCGGGCCAGGCGAAAAAGGGGAACTGCTGAAACGCGACACATCAAGGACAGACACCCTGCAGGAAAAATCGCTTGGCGTGGTAGCGACCCTAAAATTCAGTAGCTTCGATGAGCCACTCGTCGGTGTTCAATCCCAACCTTTTCAGAATGGGTGGCTGGTTCTCTGGCATGTAACCCCGTAACCATCCGCTCGACGAACCGGAGCTCCGATCCTGTAAGTCATTGCCGGCGACATAGTGCTGCCCACCTGGGAAGTAACGATGTTCGCCATTGGCCGTGCACAGCCTTGCCTCCTATGCTTTACCAGTGAAAGCGAGGGCTGCGTCCATGTGAAGGATGTGGGTAGGGTTGCGAATGTCAGGGAGGCGCGGATGAGAAAACGTACCACATGGGGGCTGCTGGCCATCGCTCTTCTGTTTTCCAGCCTGTGCGTGGGGCAGGCCTCGGAAGGCGACAAAGAGATGCGATGGTTTTCCATCGAATCGCTGAATGCCGGGCTTGATAGGCCCCCGGAGGAGGTCAGTCGCCTGACACCCCGTGACTCGATCCGCAGCTTTCTCGAACTCACCAAACAACAGAATTTTTCGGCAGCGGCCCACCTTCTCAACCTTTCCGATTTGAGCGCAGCTGAACAGCGGGAGAAGGGGCCAGAGCTAGCCAGGCAGCTGGCCGCGGTGCTCCGGCGTGGCGAGTGGATCGATACCTCCGACCTGCCGGCGCGACAGGACGCCGTTATCGAAGATCCAGCGGGGCAGAATCCCCAGGCCGGGCAGCCACGTCGCAACCTCGAGATCGCCTCCCTTCGCGCCGAGGGTCAAGCCTATGATATTCGCCTGGCCCGTTATCGTGTGGGTGATGAGGACCCCGTCTGGTTGATCACACCGGACAGTCTCTCCCCGGTTCCTCTCTTGTACGAAAAATACGGCCCGTCGTGGCTGGAAAAGCATGTGCCGCAACGGTTCAAATCAACGTTCGGCAGGCTCCAGGTCTGGGAATGGGTCGCCATTCCGGTGTTCCTGCTGGTAACGGGACTGGTGGGATGGCTCGTCATCCGTCTGGTCGGCGTGATTGCACGCTGGTTACCTTCCGGCTCTCCAAGCATCTATGCCAGCCAGATCAAGGTGCCAGTGGCGCTGGTCGTCATGACGATTGTGGCCCAGTTTCTGTTGAATTACGTGGTGTCCTTCTCGGCAGTGGCGACGACCTCTTTTCGCATATTACTGATCACCATCACCGCCTGGGGTGTTGGATTGATCGCACTGCGTTTCGTGGACGTCATATTGCTCAATGTGAAGCGACGTCTCGTGGGCGAAATCGACGACAACAAATCCCGGGACGAGCGCCACTTCCTCACCTCGCTGTATGCGGTGCGCCGGGGCATCATCCTGGTCGCCATCGTCGCAGTTACCATCTACATCCTGTCCCAGATCGAACTCTTCGAGACCCTGGGCCTGACCCTCCTGGCTTCGGCCAGTATCCTGACGGTCCTGTTGGGTATCGCCGGTCAGGCCGTGCTGGGCAACATCCTCTCGTCGTTTCAGGTATCGCTCGCCAAGCCTATAAGAATTGGTGACCTGGTTATTTTCGAGGGCCGATGGTGCTATGTGGAAGGCATCTTTTATACGTTCATTCGGTTGAGAACCTGGGATGAGCGCCGTCTGGTCGTACCCGTCCAGTACTTTACCTCCAGGCCCTTCGAAAATCTGTCGGTCAAGAGTGCCAAGATGTACAGGGTGATAGAGCTGGCGCTTCACCTGAATGCCGACGTCGAATGCCTGAGGGAGAAGTTCAAGGAGTTCGCCGAGGCTGAAAAAAACGTCATCGAACACCACAAGCTCTGCTGCTACGTCACGGCGCAGTCCGCGGCGGCCCAGACGGTTTCTTTCTACCTTATGACCTCCGAGCCCTTTGCCGG
This sequence comes from Marinobacter sp. AN1, assembly GCF_026013985.1. Taxonomy (NCBI): domain Bacteria; kingdom Pseudomonadati; phylum Pseudomonadota; class Gammaproteobacteria; order Pseudomonadales; family Marinobacteraceae; genus Marinobacter; species Marinobacter sp. AN1. The sequence continues at coordinate 1,159,791 of NZ_CP110342.1, forward strand.
CTGGGAAGCCGAAATGAATGTGCGTGAGAAGTTATTGGGATTCATCCGCGACAACCACCCGGAATGGTGGCCGAGGGAGGTGGTGGTTACCAGCCAGCACGACATCACAGGCGGCGAAAGATCAGCAAACGGTCCAAACCCCGGGGCAGTCTATCCTGGGGCAGGGGACTCGTCGTGATGCGTCACCGCAAGCTCTCCAGGCACTGTCAGTGCAGTTGTCGAATGGCTTCTGCCATAGCCGGAAACGGGCCCTCGACAGGCAGCCCGGACACAACATCATTGATTGGCAGGGCGGCCACGGGTGGTCTTGCCGCGTTCAGTTCATCCAGCCATAACACCAGCTCTTCCGAAGACAGCCAGGAAAGCCAACACATTGGTCGGCAATGCTGGCAATCCCGTGAACACGGTGATCCGGGCCGGTTTTTCCTAGATGACGGGTAACGCCACCAGTATTTGTTAGTATGACCGCCTTTCCATCGAGACAACCACCAACCGCTGCCCAATGAACACACCTTTCAAGCTCCGGCCATACCAGCAGGAAGCGGTCGACGCCACTCTCAGTCACTTTCGACAATCTGATGAGTCAGCCGTGATTGTGCTACCCACCGGCGCTGGTAAAAGCCTGGTCATTGCCGAGCTGGCCCGCCTTGCCCGCCGCAAGATCGTGGTGCTTACCCACGTCAAGGAATTGGTGGAGCAGAATCACGCCAAGTACGAGAGCTATGGGCTGACGGCTGGCATCTTTTCCGCCGGGCTGAAGCGCAAGGAGCGCCAGCACCAGGTGACCTTTGCCAGTGTGCAGTCGGTATCGGCGAACCTGGATCAGTTTCGGGATGAATACTCGTTGGTCATCATCGATGAATGCCATCGCGTCAGCGGTGAGGGTACCAGTCAGTATCAACGGATAATTGAGCTGCTTCGGGAGAAAAATGCTTCCCTCAAAGTGCTCGGGCTGACCGCCACCCCCTACCGGCTGGCCATGGGCTGGATTTATCGTTATCACTACCGGGGCTTTGTTCGGGGCTCGGATGAAGAGCGGGACAAACCCTTTAAGCACTGCATTTACGAACTGCCGTTAAGCTATATGATCAACCAGGGCTACCTTACCCGGCCGGACCTGGTGAACGCGGCGGTGGCGCAATACGATTTCTCCGCGCTGCCCCGGGACCGCTTTGGCGAGTACGCCGAGAAGGACGTCAACCAGCTGCTGGGCAAACACCAGCGTGTAACACGGGCCATCATCGAGCAGGTGATTGAGCTGGCCGCCGAGCGCCAGGGAGTGATGGTCTTTGCGGCAACGGTGGACCATGCAAGGGAGATTACCGGTTACCTTCCGGAAGACCAGACCGCCCTGATTACCGGTGCAACGGACCTGAAGGACCGGGACCTGCTGATTCAGCGCTTCAAGCAGCGGCAGCTGAAGTACCTGGTGAATGTGTCTGTACTCACCACGGGCTTCGATGCACCCCATGTGGACTTTATCGCCATTCTTCGGCCTACCCAGTCGGTCAGCCTGTATCAGCAGATTGTGGGTCGCGGTCTCCGTCTGGGCGAAGGCAAACAGGATTGCCTGGTGATTGATTACGCGGGCAACCATGTAAATCTGAACCACCCGGAGGTAGGGGAGCCCAAACCCGACCCCGACAGCGAGCCGGTGCAGGTATTCTGCCCGGGCTGTGGTTTTGCCAATATCTTCTGGGGCAAGACAGACGCTGAAGGCCGTGTTATTGAGCATTACGGCCGCCGCTGTCAAGGGCTTCTGGAACCGGCAGATGGGGATAGGCCTGCCGGGGCGAACGGGCGCGCGCAACAGTGCGATTACCGTTTTCGTTTCAAGGAATGCCCGCACTGCGGTGGCGAGAATGATATCGCCGCGCGTAATTGCGGGCAGTGCCATAACGCCATCATCGACCCGGATGATCAGTTAAGGGATGCGCTGAGACTCAAGGATGCCATGGTGATCCGGTGCGCCGGGGTTACGTTGGGCGTTGATGGCAGCAAGCTGAGGATCACCTATCACGGTGAGGACGGGGAGGAACTCAGCGAGTCGTTCGATTTCGGCAAGCCGGCACAGCGCACCGTTTTCAACAAACTGTTCGGTCGCCGTATCGCCAATGGCCAGGCCCCGAAAGTTTTCCGTCGGGCGGATGAGGTGTCCGGGATGCAGGCCTTGTTGCCAGCGCCGGATTTTGTGATTGCCCGCAAGCAAAAGCGCTATTGGCAGGTTCAGGAACGGATTTTTGATTACCGGGGTCATTACCGAAAGGCGAATGAAGCGTGAGACTTCTAACGGGGTTTAGCAGTTACGCTGCCTTGAATGCCCGTGTGGCTGGCGGGGTGCGCTCAGCCACACGCTTTTAGATGGAGAAACAGAACATTATCTGAACGCAGGCTCCTGCGGTTTGCTTCCAGCAACCCGTTTCATCCACGCCATATCCAGCGGAATCAGAACGTTCAGTGCGAACAGTACCCAGCCGAGGGGCTGCAGGCTCTGGGCAAACCACACCATCAGGGCAAGGGACAGCAAGCTCCAGGTGACATCGACGGCAATCGTCAGGTTGAGGAACTTCTCAATCCATCGTTCATTGATGGCCATGGCGGCCATGTCCACGCACCACAGCAGCATCACAATGCCGGCTACCAGGTAGAAGGTCGAGCCGGGGCCTCCCGCCCACCGGGCAATCGGTTCAGAGCCGACGATGAGTGCCAGCGCGAGTGGCGTGGACAGGAACACGTCGGCCAGGATGATCTGTTTCAGGCTGAATTGACGGACAAGGTTTTTCATAGCATCACCTCAATCGGGTATCGCAGTGAGTTTGACTACGCTACAAAGCTTCTACCCGGGCGGTGCGCGTCTCAATTACCTTTGAGGTAATGGTGTGGCCTACCCGCGCGCAGCATAATTGCTTAAAACTCGTAACTGACAGGAAATCCGATGAGTGCCTTCGGTACGTTGTTCAGAGAAATGCGGCAGGGCAAGCGTCTGAGTCAGATGGATTTCGCCCTTGCGTGCGAGGTGTCGGCAAAGCACATCAGCTTTCTGGAGACCGGTCGAAGCAGGCCCAGCAAGGGCATGGTTCTGCATTTAGCACAGATGCTGCAGGCCGACCTGACCGGGACCAACCGGTTGTTATCGGCGGCCGGTTACAGCCAGGTCTACTCGGACCAGGATCTGGGCGCACCCGGGATGGCCATGATACGGGAGGCGCTTGAGCACCTCTTGCGATCTCACCTGCCGTACCCGGCGGTGGTGTTCGACCACGAGTATTATCTGGTGATGGCCAACCAGGCCATGCAGGCGATGATGGCAAGAATGGTAGAGCTGGGTGCCCAGTTCCCGCCCCGGCCAAACTTTCTGCTGTCAGTGCTGGATAGCAATGGCATCAAGCCATTCGTGGCTGATTGGGAGAATATCGCCTGTCACTTGCTGCAACGTGTCTACCATGAGCATCTTTCAGGACCCTTCCGGGATCAGCCCAATCGTTTGCTGGAGCAGGCACTGACGGTCCCTGGCGTTCCGCAAGACTGGAAAAGCCACGTGGTGGAACACCTGGACTACCCGGCGATCCCTTTCACCCTGATGCTGGGAGAGCAAAAACTCAGGATCTTTTCCACCATTGCAACCATTGGCACGCCCCTGGATGTCACCGCCCAAAATCTGCGGATCGAGCATTTCTTTCCGATGGACGAGGGCAGTAAAGCTTATTGGCGAGCGCCTCCCAAGACCATCTCAGAGTAGTGAGCGAAACACCAGAAGGCGGTTGTTGGCAGGCATGGGGTGGTTTTCAGCGAGGGTCATCCCGGCTGATTCTGCCAGGGCACTGAGGTCGGCCAGGTCCCGGATGCCCATATGAGGTGACTGGGATTTCAGGTGCTGGTCAAAACGACGGTTGCTCTCACTCGAGTATTCACCCTGGTTGTTGAAAGGGCCGTACAGGCAAAAGGCGCCGTCTTCTGGCAGGCGCTCGCCGATATGGCGGAACATCTGTTCGACCTCGCGCCAGGACATGATGTGGGCGGTATTGGCAGAGAAAACCCATCTGAAGGATTCGACCGGCCAGTTGGTATCGGATACGTCCAGTTCAACGACAGGCAGGACGTTGGGCAGAGCTGCCTGTTTCAGCCGGGAGCGACACAGGTGAGCTGCCTCCGGGTGGTCACTCGGTTGCCACTGCAGGTGGGGCATGGCCTGGGCGAAATGTTCGGCGTGCTGTCCGGTAAGGGTGCCGATCTCCAGGACCTTGCCTGGTGCGTTAAAGAGGGTCTTCAGCTTCTCGAGGATCGGGGCCTTGTTATTCTCACAGGCCTGGGAACAGGGCAGGTCGCTGGTCATCGGGTAACTCTCCTCTCGAGGGCGGCAGTGGCGGCTGTGGTCCATTAGCTGAGAAAAAAGCCGCTGATGTTTATAATGGCATATCCTTAACCGTCTCAGAGAATCCTATGCCCATCGAAAAGAACCAGGTTGTCCTGTTTCACTACAGCGTCAGTGATGAACAGGGCAATGTCGTTGAAGACTCCCGTGGCGGCGAGCCGAATGCCTACCTGCATGGCCATGGCGGTATCATCCGCGGCTTGGAAGAAGCCCTGGAAGGGCGTGACGCTGGTGAAAGCTTTACGGTTACCGTCACCCCGGACAAGGGCTACGGCCCCCGCAAGGATGACGCCATCCAGCGCGTGCCGATCAAGCACTTGATGGGTGCCAAACGCTGGAAGCCCGGCATGATCGCCCAGGTGCAAACCGAGCAGGGCCCCCGTCACGTGCTGGTTGCCAAGGTCGGCCACAAGTTCGCGGATGTGGACACCAACCATCCGATGGCCGGCAGAACCCTGACGTTCGATATCGAGATCATCGACGTACGCCCGGCCGATGCGGAAGAGATCGCTCACGGCCACGTGCATGGACCGGGCGGGCACCATTGATGATTAAACCCCCGCTCCTTAGTAGCAGGAGTTCGGTGACGAGTCCGGGTTGATCTCGCCAGCTACTTCGTCCGGGTCAATGCCGTGGCGGACCAGAACCTCCCGCACAAAGTTCACCTGGGCGAGAATCCTGTCAGCATCGTCGCCGTACTCGAACCGGTTGATTTCTACCGGCTGGGGCATAAACGTGAAGGCGGTTTTGAGTGCATGGAGGGTATCTTCGTCAGCCATAGTGGAGCCTCGCAAATCAGGTGGTTCATCGATGTCGATGATTATACGCGACGCAGTCCGGCCTTACCGTTCCTTCTCACTGAAGCACTGGATTGTCGGTGCAGTTGGTATCTGACCAACGTCGGGAAGTGATACCCTCTTTCGTCGCGATCAAGCCTCAACGCCCACAGCTGGCACGCCTCTACAAATCCGGAGTATGAGCATTACCCATGAGAGTCATCATTCGTTATTTTTTCCGCACCCTGCGCCTGATACTGACCCCCTTCATGCTGCTCAGCGACAAGCTCAGTACACCCAAAAGCGTAACCCGCGCCGCTGATGAGCAGGCCCTTGTCGACGAGACCAGTAAAAATCTCGCTCTGTACCAGTTCAGTGCCTGCCCCTTCTGCATCAAGGTGCGCAAGGAAATCGCCCGGCTCGGTCTGACGATCGAGACCCGGGACGCCCAGCATGACCAGCGGCATCGGGCAGACCTGGAAGCGGGAGGCGGCCGCATCAAGGTTCCCTGCCTGAAGATTCTCCAGGATGATGGTAGCGTCCGGTGGCTGTATGAATCCGACGACATCAAGGCTTGGCTGCAAGAGCGATTTGAGCCCGCGTAACTGCAGTTGCGCACGTGTATCAATGATTACGAACAGACAACCGATCCTCTGTGGGGGCGATTGAGTCTGCCTCCTCACCAATTCGGATTCGGCATTGTTGCGGTCCAGCAACCGGTCGATGCACCAGTTTTCACTAAATGGGAGATAACATGTCCGAGGCTCGTTTCACCGAGTACAAGATGGTCCACATTGCTGAGGGGGGATGCGGTACCCTGCTTCTGGGTTCCTCCGGCCTTCCGTTGAAGAAGATCGAAGCTGAGTTGAATCGCTATGCGGCCGAAGGCTGGCAGGTGGTGTTCCAGGTGCTCGAGATGAAACGCTTCTGGCTGTTCTGGCAGCGCGAAGCCGTGATTGTCACACTGGGCCGGTGAGTAGTGCTCACCGGACTGACCCTTAAGGCCATCAGTTACTATCGCAAGACCGGCGGCGGCATCCGGTGGTTTGGCATTGACTGCAATTTCGAACCGAGCTGTTCAGCCTATTCGGAGGAAGCCATCAGAAGGTTTGGTCTCTTGAGAGGGCTTGGGCTGACCTGGGATCGGCTTCGCAGGTGCAACAGGCCCGACGCAGTCTGTAAGTGTATCGAGCCGGTCAGATGGGATTGCGGGCATGTTGAGAAAAGACGAGGTTGAAGCCGAGGAGGAGTCCCTCAGGCGGGTGATTCGTGGCCTCTCTGATGACCAGAGAGGCGAGTTCTACCGGCATGCCGGAAAAGCGGTCAAGGACCCGGACACGTACGCGGCCTTGAACTGGTTGTTCATAGTGGGTTTGCACCATTTCTACCTGGGTCGGTGGGGCAGGGGCATGGTTGATATTGCTGCCCTGCTGGTGGCTATCGGGTGTTTCGTGTCTGGTTACGTGTGGACTGGTGCCGGCCTTTTGCTGGTCGTCTGGTCCTGTGAGGTTTGGGCGCTGTTCCGGTCCCAGATCATTGTCCAGGACTGGAACAACCGTCTTTATCGGAGCTTGCTGCACCGCCAGAAACAGCCTTAGACGGTCAGTACCTCCCGCACCTTTGCAGGGAGACCTGGCCTATAGCTTGCCTTCTGCAGCGAGTTCCAGGAATTCATGGTTGAATCGCATTTTTACAAAATCCTTATTGCCCAAAACCGAGCCATCTGGCAATTCAATACCGATCGCGTCGGGTGACTGCGCGCCGGCGCCCAGCAATCCGTGCTTGTAAGAGAAACGGGTCACGAAGTCCATCGTTTCGCGCAGGCGGCCGGCGGACAGGAACTCGAGCTTCTCGTTTGGAGTCCTGAACATATGAGTGGCAGCCAGCTGTAGCTCAATGCCCTCCAGGTCGGTTCCGGACTCCTCGCCCATACAGGTTCTCGCTGCGATCGCCTCCTCGCCATCCCCATGAATGATACTCATGGCCTCGAACCAGGCCCCCGTCACTGCCTTGCCAAGCTCAGGGTACTTTTCCAGGGTTTCAGAGTTAACGCCCATAATGTCGAGGATTTCACCTGGGATCTGGGTGGAGTCGAACACCTTGATCGCATCGGGCTGCTGCATTGCCGTCTGCAGCTGTGGGTTCCAAAGCGTGGCAGCCTGTACGGCGTCAGTGGTGAAGGCGGTGGCGATGTCAGCGTCAGAGGTATTGACCACGTTGATGTCGCGCTCACTCAGACCTGCCATCTCGAGTGCCCGGGCGAGTGTGTAGTGGGACACGGAAAGTTCCAGCAGGTAAACATCCATCCCTTTGATGTCTTCCATGTTATCGCGTCCTTTCAGGACGACTGCGTCGTTACCATTGGAAAAGTCACCAGTGATCAGCGCGGTGGTATCAACACCGGACGCGGAAGGGATGGTCAGCATGTCCATATTGGTCATGGTCGCGCCATCGAATTCACCAGCAGTGTATAAATTGATGGCTTCGATGTAGTCGTTGACCTTGACCAGGTCGACCTCGATGTCGTACTTCTCGGCCCACTTGTCCATGATGCCGGATTCATCCATATAGGCCCAGGGCATAAAGCCGACATAGATCGACCATGCGAGAGAGAACTGCTTCCGGTTATCTTCCGCCTGGGCGGCTGCAACATTGAGTAACAACATTCCAGACAGAGCAGCGGTACCGATGGTTCTGGTCAGTGAATTCATGGTTCAACTCCTGCTTTCGCGTTGATAGCACAAACGGCTGAGGGCATGCGCCCGATGTAAATGAATGTCAGCTTCCGTTATCGGGTGACTCCCCGGCCATCCGGATACTGGCGTAGTAGTTGGGTATGCCCGACTCCTCCCATTGTTTGAACGGTATGAATCGTCCTGGCCAGGCGACGGATCTGAAGGGCCAGTCCTGGCTGACCCAGTCAATGACCTCGTCTTCGATCAGGGTTGCCTGTGGGCTGGTGAGTTCGATGTGAGTCCACAGATAGGCTTCGGCGTCGTGTGTTCGGCTGGCAGTCGGATACAGGTAAAGGCAGCCAAGGCACTGTTGCTGGTCATGGCTGAGCAGGTGATAGGCGAATGACCGGCGGCTCGAAAATTCCCGGGCATGCCAGGCCAGGTCGGCTTCGTCCATTTCCGGCGTGAGGTCGTCGGGTGGCCATTGATCCCGCGGACCGAACAGGTTCTTGAGCTTGTTGCGACTCTCCACGACGGCCGGGTAGTCCAGCGTAACCCACTCACGACCAGCGGAAACCAGCAACGCATGTGTGCCACGCCATTGCGCAGGTACCGGGAAGCCGCTCACCGGTAGTGGCTGGAAACACCTGTCATGCGGCGTGGGCACGGTCATGTCATCACCCCGGTATAGCGGCGCAGGGTATCGGATTCGTGCAGGAACCAGGCTTCGGCTTGTGGATTGGAAGGTGTGGTCAGGGCGAACTCCCAGTGTGGATTGATAACATCCACCTCAAATACCCGAACCCGGTTCTGGCCGTTATGGGAGAACGCCTGCTCCACACGTTCGAGGTCTTCATTCCAGCTGAACGACCCTTGTTCCAGCAGCGGAAGCCCTACCCGTCCAGGCTGAGTCGAGTGCTCTACGGTGTATCCCTGCTCGAGTGAGCCTGAGGCCACTGACGTTTCAAAGTCGAATACAGGGGTCAGCTGCTCCCGGCTACCCACGGCAGAGACCGCCATCTCTGACAACGGCAAACTGTTGTCGGTAAGTGGCACGGATCGTCCCAGCACCCGGGCGGCGTAGTCACCGCAGATGATCAGCCCTCCGTCCCTGGCGAAGCGATGCCCCGTTTGTGGATCGTATTCTTCCAGTAGCCGGAGACCGACCAGCGGTCCCGGACTGGACGGCTGCAGACGCCAATCCTCTACATAGGCGCCACTGGGGGCGAATTCGACCATGCAGTTGCCAACCCGGCGAAGTTCGGCGGGTTCTGGCCAGCGGTTCGTCAACTGTAATGCCGTACCGCCGTACCAACTCATTTTCCTGTCGGCCCACTCGCAGGGTGCCAGCCAGCCTTCGTAACTGGCCAGGATCATAAGGTCTTCTGCCGGGTAATCCTCCAGCGGAGCAGGGCTTACCTGGTCAGCAGCCCGGGGTAGGCGCAGGTCAATGGTGAAGTTCCGACTCTGCAACCAGTAAACGATGGTGTCACTGTCTGACTCCCCGTTGGCGAAGCTGATACAGCGACGGCGGAAGCAGCCGAGCATCCAGTCGGGCACGCCCTGGTCAGGGGAGCAGGTGACGCGGTTGATGAGCTCTTGCAGTGTCATCCCTGGCCTCCGGCTTCACGGCCGAAGGAGGACAGGCCCTTGCTGCCTTTCGGCAACTCCAGTTCGCCGCGTTCCAGACGCTTTTTCAGATACTGGAAAGTCTGGGCGGTCTGGGCAAAAAGGTGTTCGCCACAGACCTGTGGTTCATAGCGGGCAGGCCGTTCCTTGCTGATCAATTGTGGCAAGGGCTCTATACGCACGTCGTAATCAAGGTTGCAGAACATTGGGAAGGAATATCGCTCTTCGGCAACCTTGCGCACGCGGTGTGAGGTGGCGACGTAAAGGCCGTTGCTGAGAATTTCCATCATATCTCCGATGTTGATGACGAAAGCGTCTTCCAACACCGGAACATCGATCCATTCTCCGGCACCGTTCATCACCTCCAGTCCGGGGGCGGTAGGTTTGAGGATGGTAAAGCACTCGTAATCCGTGTGGGCACCGATACCAGGCCGGTCAGTGGGAACGTCCGGATTGTACGGGTAGTGAATCAGGCGCAACTGGCTGGGTGGGCGGTTAACGTGTCGTGTGAAACTGTCTTCGGGAAGCTCCAGGGCCAGGGCAAAGCCCCTGAACAGCAGGTTGCCCAACTGGAAGACTTCGTCGTAGTAGGCTTTGACGTCCGTCTTGAATCCATCCAGTTCAGGCCATTGGTTGGGGCCGAGCATGGGCCGGGCATGCTCTGGCTCGAGCATGTCGAAATTGACGTCGTAAGCCTCTTTGCGGTCCGGTGCTTTTGCCCCGTAGAACTGCTCCTCGCCCTCGGGAACGTAGCCACTGTGGTTCGCTGAGTAGCCTATGTAGTCACGCATTTTCTCGTCGTGACTTTGCTGAAAATATTCCCGCACCCGCTTCCTGAAACGGTCAATCAGCTCCGACGAAATACCGTGTCCCGTCACGTAGAGAAAGCCTGCATCGCGAGCGGCCTTTCCTAGTGCGTCGGCGCTCTTCTGGCGTTGTCGTGCATCCCCGGACCGGAGGCCGGACACGTCGATAACGGGTAACGACTGGAATGCGATGTGGGCGGTCGTTTCTGGGCTGGCGGCTGACATACGGATAACCTCTTTGGTATCGAAAGGTCATCTGGTCGTCCAGACAGGAAGGCGGCGATCCACGCCGTCCGGGTCGTCCCGGAGGGAAGGGCCAGAACCCGGAAAGCCGGGTGAGTATCGGGTTCAGCCTTTAATCCGTTAAAAGCGGAAACTGTGCCAAAAAAGCGCTGATGGATTAAAACAATCGGCTAGACAAGAGGTTAGGCTTTGGGTTTGGTTGGAGGCCGGGCCGTCGGCTACCGCGGAGCAGAATAGGGCCGCCTCATCAGGAGGCACGCCAGTGGCAAAGATGACTTATTTTGGTGCGGGTAGGGCGGGGCACTTTGTTGCTGTCCGGGGGTTGCCGGACTCCGGCAAGCGAAGAACGTCATGGCAACACCCGGTGGCAGACAGGACTGCCGGTTACAGGTTTGACTGCTAAGCTCAACAGACACGCCCGACAGCCAGGTTGAGAAGACAGCATGGATGGAGAAAGTAGCAGCCCGAAGTACGACACAGCCCGAAGAACCAGCCCGCTGGCATTCTTTCGGGGTTTCCTGCGGGAGCCGGCCCAGGTGGGTTCGGTTATTCCCAGTTCACGATTCCTGGAGAAGCGGATTGTCGATGCGGCGGACCTGTCATCAGCCAGGCTGGTGGTGGAGCTGGGGCCCGGAACCGGAGGGACTACCCGTACCTTTCTTCGGAATCTTGGCCCTGATGCGCGTTTGCTGTCCATTGAGCTGAGTCCCTGGTTTCATGAATTACTCCATGAGATCGATGATCCGCGTTTCATCAACCACCAGGGCAGTGCCGAGGACCTTGACGAGATTCTGGCCCAGCACCAGCTTGGGCAACCGGATGTGGTGATCTCCGGTATACCGTTTTCGAAAATGCCGGAGCAGGTGGGGACGCGTGTAGCGCAGGCTGTGCAGGCCTCCCTCGCAGACGGCGGTTGCTTCGTGGCGTACCAGTTCCTGGGTGACGTGGCCACGATTACCACTCCCGTGATGGGGCCGGCAGTCAGCACGGAGCTGGAGCTGCTGAACATTCCACCGATGCGGGTGTATCGTTGGCTTAAGCCGGGGCCGGCTGAGTCGGTCCGTGCCAATCCTGAATAATAGCTGTAACGCCCGATCGCACCGGCTTTTGCGATAGAATCCCCCGACACATACCGAAAGAGCCGTGGCCCTGTTATGAGCGATAACCCGTTAAGGCAAATACTCCAGATGGATGGCGAGGAGCGTTATGACTACTTCCTGAGCGAAGTGGCCGAGGAGCGCGAGATCTGGATTCTGGTCAATGCCGACAACCAGTTCCTGAAAATCGTATCGGACGAAGACGGTGTGGCGTATTTGCCGGTCTGGCCTCATTCAGAACTGGCCGTGGACTATGCCCAGGCAGCCGGTGACCTCTCACCAAAAAGTATTTCGCTACCGGATTTCTTCAGGAAGTGGGTGCCAGGGCTCACCAGGGATGGGCTGCAGATTGGCGTTCTCCCCGGCGAAGATGGGGAACTCTGGATCACCGCGCCGGAAGAGCTCAAGGTAGACCTGCAGGAGGCCATGGCCAGTTTCTAGCCAGTCGGGAGGTCCACTCCGGGCATCCATCAGATACACCCTGGCCGCCGCCCCTCACCTGCAGACTCAGGTGACGAGACAATCCTGTAATCGCGATTCCCAGCGCGAATCCACCCGTGTCGCGATGACTTCGAACCGGCTTTCTGCCAGGTCATCCAGCTCAATTTCTGTCAGACCATCAAGGGTCAGGTTGTAGCCGAACACGCCCCGGTCGGTGATAAAGGCGGCTTTCATCCGCTCGGCTTCCAGTCCGGTCAGGAAGGCAAGTAGCTTCCCGTAATCGAACACCTGTCCGGCATCGAAGCGCCAGCCAATGCTTTCGTACCCCTCACCCTGGCCTGAGGCCGGGGGAGAACTGGGCGTGCCCAATAAACGGGTATCCGATGGCCGAGCCGGCCCGGGTCGGTATGCAGGCGCTGTCGGCGAAGCTGGGCCCTGCAGCCATTGGGGGTCGATCGCTCCCTGAGTCACAGATTCAACACGGATACCCGGTGAGCCCTTCTCCTCGACATAGGCCTTCAGGCGCGCCATGTCGGCATCGTCATAGAGGTCCTGTTTGTTACCCACCACCAGGTCAGCGATAGCAATCTGCTGATTGAAGGTGTCGTGGCTGGTGTAACGGGCGTCGGTCAGCTTCCGGGCATCTACCAGGGTGATGGTCTTCTGAATGTAAAGGACGTCCCGGTAGTGCTCCGCTGCCAGTGTCTGCAACACTTCCGCCGGATGACCAAGGCCGGTAGGCTCGATGAGCAGTCGGTGGGGCCTGGCCTTCGCCAGCAGCTGGTTCAGTGCGATCTGCATCGGCAGCCCGGCTGTACAGCACATGCAGCCACCGGGCACCTCGCGAACAAAAATGCCTTCCTCTTCGGTATGGGTGCCCTTTACCAGCGTGCCGTCTACGCCTATTTCACCGAACTCGTTGACCAGCACCGCCCAGCGCTCATGCTCGGGTTTGTGTCTGAGCAGGTGCAGGATGGCAGTGGTTTTACCCGCGCCCAGGAAACCGGTGATGACGTTAGTGGGGACGGCGGTGATGTCAGTTTGATGCACAGGCGAGCTCGACAGGGAATGAGATTGTTATAGTATAACAGTTGGCAGATCGCTGCGAAGTCTTACCGCCAGTTAAATAGCCAGGAACCATCCCTTTGTTAGACTGGTCATAGCGCAACCAGAAGGTTGTTTGCATTGTCCATAGAGGAACATGACCCCATGAACGTATCGTCGATTCTGAATCAGCTCATCGGCCAGGCTTCAGGCCAGTCTGCCGGCAAAGGCTCCAGTAGTGGTATGGATGTCAGCCGCGTTGTCGACAGCCTTTCCTCGCAATTGAAGGGCTCGTCGGGTTCGACCGGTGGTATCGACCTGAAAAGCCTGCTGGGTGGCGGCGCGCTGGGTCTGATGGTGGGCTCCAAACGGGGCCGGAAGATGGGCGGCAAGGCGATCAAATACGGCGCCCTCGCCGGTATCGGCGTACTGGCCTGGAAGGCTTATCAAAATTACCAGAGCGGGTCCGGTCCCGATGCGTCGCAGGGCCAGCCCATTGAGCAGCTGCAGGGACAGGCCCGTGAACAACGGGGTCTGGAAATTCTCCAGGCGATGATCATGGCAGCCCGTGCCGATGGCCATATCGATGCCAACGAGCGAGCCGTGCTGACGCAGGAAATTGAGAAGCTGGGCGCCGACGACGAGTTACAGGCATGGATCCAGCAACAGTTCGAAGCGCCGTTGGACGCGGATTTGCTGGCGCTGCAGGCGGATTCGCCCCAGGCGGCGCGGGAAATCTACCTGGTCAGTGCCGTCATCATTGACGATCAGAACCCCATGGAGCGGGCCTGGCTTGACCAGTTGGCTAACGCGCTCAAGCTGCCGCCTACGTTGACGAAAGAACTGGATCGTCAGGTCCTCGAGCCTGCCTGAAGCCTTCCGGGGCGGCACCATACGGTGAAACGCCCCGCATTGACGACCTGGCCGGGGCTTCAGCCTTCGATCCGGCTCAGGGATGAGGCCAGTGCCGTCACTTTCTGGTGAGTCCCTTCCACCAGGGCGTCGATCTCACTGGCGGAGGTACTGGATTTGCGCGCCAGTGAGCGCACCTCCTCAGCCACGACCGCGAATCCTCGACCCGCATCGCCGGCCCGCGCGGCCTCGATGGCGGCGTTCAGGGCCAGCAGGTTGGTCTGGTCCGCAATGTCGTTGATGGTTGATACAAACCCGCTGATCTGTTTGCTTCCCTGCAGGACCGAGTCCATGGCTTCCCGGGTTTCCATCAGGGCCATGTGGCGGTCCGTAATATCAATGCCGAACAGAACATAGCGGCGGACATCGCCGTTGAAGTCCTTTAACGCCACGACCTGGTAATCCAGAGCCAGGGCCGGAATGCCCTCGGCCTCGACCGAAGCCTTGCCACTGAACTCGCCCTGCTGACTCAGCTGTGTCCGGGCATCGGCTGGCAGCTGGGACCAGAGCGCCGCTGCGGCCCTGGCGGCACCATCGCCACCCCCACACTTGTCCTGCACCAATTGATTGGCGCTCAGGTAGTTGCCGTCCGGACTGTATTCGACAATCGCCATGGCGTTCTCTATGGCACTCATGCGGCGGGTAAAATCCACCGTTTGCTGTTTGCTGGCCGTAATGTCCGCCTCCACTGAGATAAAGCGCTCCACCTGGCCGTTGTCACCGAACACGGGCGCAATGGAGAGTGACACCCAGTACGGGGTGCCATTCTTGTGGTAGTTGAGGATTTCCGTGTAGAACGGCTCGGCGCGGTCAAGCTTTGATCGGATGTCCCTGACCGTTCCCGGATCCGTGCCCGGCCCCTGCAGGAGCGGCCCGGGTTTCTTGCCGCGGATTTCCTCCAGGTGGTAGCCGGTGAGATGCTCGAAGCCCGCGTTGATGTACTCTATGGCACCGTCCCGGTTGGTGATCACAATGCCGCTGTTGGCCCGGTCGGCGACCATGGACAGCATTTCCATCTGTTCCCGTCTTTCGACTTCTTCGGTGACATCCTTGATGAAGGCGGTGTAGGTGATTCTTCCGTCGAACTCGGTCTTGCTGATAGCCGCCTGTCCCCAGAACCACGAGCCGTCCTTGCGTTGTATGTGCAGTTCCCGGTAACTGCCGACTATCCGGTTCTCGCCAGTGGTGCGGTTGCGGTTAACGTACTCATCGTGGCGGGCGCGGAACGCTTCAGGCACCAGCATCTTGACGTTGCGGCCGAGCACTTCGTCCCTGCGGTATCCCCAGAGTTTCTCGGCGGTGGCGTTAAATACGCTGACGCAGTTGTTCTCATCGATGGAAACCACGGCATCCATGGCTTGCTCGAGGGTCTGGTTCATCAGCTCCCGGGCGTAGCGCTCCTCACTGATGTCCCGGATGAAGAGGGTAGTTGTTTGGCTGCGGGACCTGGCATTGCCCGCAACCGCAAGGTGGGCCCAGAAAGTACGCCCGTCCATGGAGGTCAGGGACAGCTCGGCTTCGCGCTGCTGGCCGGAAAGGACCGGGTTGGCCGACTGGCCAAGCAACCGGGAAGCCGGCTGTCCAATGACCTGGCCCCGCGGGCAGCCCCAAAGCCGCTCGGCCGCCAGATTCACAAAACTGATGGCGCCTTGCTGGTCGACACTGACCACCGCGTGTGGCGCGTTCTCCAGAATATCGCTGGCATTGGATGAGCTGAACAGGAGGCGGGACAGGAAAAGGACCATCGCTTTGTAAACCCTTGATCGCGGTCGTCAGATCGGCTTTCGGGGAGCGAGGTGCATGTTCCCGGAGATTGCAGCCCTTAACGACAGGTTGCTTCGTTTAATTGTGTTGCTCTGTTTACGAAAGGCGGTGCTGGTCAGACCTTCAGGCGCTGGAAGGATATGTATCAACTTGTAATGAAGGTTAAGGTAGAACCGCAGCTATAGACTTCCTGCTGTCGCGAGGAAACATAGATGACCAGACAACGTACACAGGCATTACGCCGGGTCGAGCGGTTCAGCCGCCTAATGGACAGCGCCATTCGCATTCCGGGTACCCGCTTTTCGGTCGGGCTGGATGGCCTGCTGGGACTGGTGCCGGTGGTTGGAGATATGACCGGATTGCTGTTATCGGGCTACATCCTGGTAGAGGCCCAGCGGGCCGGGGCAAGCCGTCGTGCCCGCGCGCATATTGTGAAGAACATCCTGCTTGATGCGGTTGTCGGCTCAGTGCCCGTTCTTGGCGATGCCTTTGACTTCGTTTACAAGGCGAACCTGCGCAACGCCCGCATCCTTCGGGAAGAACTTGGCGATCCGCCTGGGCGAGAGGCTGCCGCCGAGACAGATCATTGAGCCGGGGTCATAGACCCCGGGGCGTGATAAGGGTGGTAGGTTCTTTATCTGTCACCCCTTGATGAGGCTTCAGACTGGGCCATTGTCAATGGCGGATAGCGCTTCATTAACGGCAAAGACTTTCGCATTCACTTCCGGCACGCCAAATTCCTTCAGCCGGGCGCTGTGCATGTCCAGATAGGCCCGGGCGCTGGCTTCATCCTCGAACAGATAGATGCCCCCGGCTTCACGGTTATCGGCGTTTTCTGTCCAGACTTTCCAGATCAGGCCGGGTTCCTGGGCGATGGACTCGGCCAGGCCTTTCATGGCATCGGTCATCTCGTTCCCGAAGGGACCGTCAAAGGGAAAATCGATTTGCAGCAGGGTTTTCATGGTCGGATTCTCCGAAGGGGCAGGGAAAAGCCAGTCTGGCAGGAATAAAAGGTACCCAACGATTAACCGCCAAACAATACCTGATGCAGGATCCTCCCGGGCATTAATGTGAACGCGCCAGCCCCGATCAGCCCCGTAACGTAAATCGACGCCAGGGCGATGCCATGTCCCCTGTGGTTTCGGGCCCTGGCGGCGTATATCGCGTACACCAGTGTAACGGTGGTCGTTACGGTCAGAAGGTGGATGGGGCTCCACAGACCCACCATCCGGATCTGATGAATAAACAGGGACGATAGGGCAACGGCTGCTATCAGAACGATCCAGACCCAGCCAAGACTGCGGTGCAGGGTTGAGCCCCGCCGCGTTGTGAACTGTGCAGCGCCCAGCATCAGGGCGCCGAGTGCCGCCCAGACATGAATCTGAATAGCCGGTGAGGCGGCCAGGATGGGTTCGATTGTCATCTTCCTTGTCCTCCGGGGTCCTGTTTCTCTGAAAATTCCAAAGGCTGACTTATGACTTCTATTATGCATTTGTTTGCATAATAGACCTGGGGCCCATGATATGCAATAGTATGCATAACAAAAGGAGGAGCTTGTGGCCCTGAGATTTGCCCTGCTGGCAGCGCTCTATGAAGAGCCCTTGACCGGCTATGACCTGACCCTGAAGTTCAAGACCCGACTAGCCAATGTCTGGAACGCCAGTCATCAGCAGATTTACAAGGAGTTGGGAAAACTGCACGAAGAGGGATTGGTTTCCGTGGAAGACATTCCTCAGCAAGGCAAGCCGGACAAGCGTCTGTACCGGATTAACGAAACCGGCGAAGCCGCTCTGTCAGACTGGGTAAACACCGCCCATAACCGGCCACCGACGCGGGATCCATTGCTGGTGAAACTGTTCGCCGGCGGCCTGCTGGACCGGGACAAACTGGCGCATGAGCTGGCGGATACCCGTCAGATCTGGCGGGAGCAGCTTGCCTATTACCGGTCAGTGGAAGCGCAGTACTTCACCAGCCGGGCCGAAATGCCAGCCCACTTCCGATTTCAGCACCTGGCCCTGCGCCGCGGCATTCTCGGCATGGAGAGCAACCTGCAATGGCTGGGTGAGGTAGAGGCCATGCTTGCTGACCTGGCTGCAGGCGTGTAGCCGGAAGGTCTGCAGAGACTTCACAGGGTACTCTGCGACCGGTGAGGTGCCTGGTCGTCCTTCTCTGGGCTCGTTTCCCGGGAACCAAGCGCCTGGATCGACTGCCAGGAAACCAGGGATTCCATTGCTGTTGATCAATTTGTGTACTAAAAATAAGGCTAATACAAGGAATATGGCAAAGCCTGGTTACGTGTCACCAGGGACAGGAGGTGCCCCGTGTCTGACGATCAGTCCGTCTCAGCAAATCCCGAATCAGAGCTGCAAACCCGGTTTCCTACCGCCTATACCATTCTGTTCCTGCTGATTGTTCTGATGGCAGCGCTGACCTGGTTCATCCCGGCCGGTCAGTACGAACGGGCCATGAACGAGGAGGTAGGCCGCGAAGTTGCCGTGCCCGGTACCTATGAAACCGTCGACCCGAATCCCCAGGGTTTCGTCGATGTGATGCTGGCGCCGACTGCCGGCTTCTATGACCCCGACAGCTACGCGGCCAACGCGATCGATGTGGCCCTGTTCATACTGTTTCTGGGTGGATTCCTGGGTGTGATGAATGCCACCGGGGCCATCGATACCGGTATTCGCAGTGCCATGCATCGGCTGGAGGGCCGGGAGATCTGGATGATTCCCATCCTGATGACGCTGTTTGCCCTGGGTGGCACCACCTACGGTATGGCCGAGGAGACCCTGGCTTTCTATGCCATCCTGATTCCGGTAATGCTGTCAGCGGGCTACGATGCGGTCACCGGTGTTGCCATCATCCTGGTGGGTGCGGGCATAGGTGTTCTCGGTTCGACGATCAACCCCTTCGCGACGGTCATTGCAGCTAATGCCGCCGACATTCCCTTTACCGATGGCCTTGCGCTGCGGCTGGTGTTGCTGGTCGGCGGCCTGGTGATATGTGCGGCTTACGTTATGCGATATGCAATGCGGGTCAAGGCCGACCCATCCCGTTCTGTTGTCGCCCGGCAGTGGGACGCTCACCGCCGACTGTTCCTGCGAGGGCATGACGAGATCGAGGATTTCACGCTGACTGGCATTCAGAAGATCGCCCTGGTGATCTTTGCGCTGACCTTCCTGGTGATGATCTGGGGCGTTTCGTCACAGGGATGGTGGATGGCACAAATGGGGGCATTATTCCTCGGCTCGGCCATCCTCATTGGCCTGATTGCCCGTCTGGGTGAGAAAAAGCTGACGGGTAGCTTTGTCGACGGCGCCCGGGACCTGCTTGGTGTAGCGCTGGTCGTTGGCCTGGCCAGGGGAATTGTGGTGATCATGGAGCAGGGCATGATTGCCGACACCATCCTCCACAGTGCCGAAACGACCCTGGGTGGCCTGCCGGAACTGGCGTTTATCAATGTGATGTTCTGGCTGGAGGTGGGTATGAGCTTCTTTGTGCCGTCCTCATCCGGCCTTGCCGTGTTGTCCATGCCTATCCTGGCACCGCTGGCGGACTTTGCGGGCGTAGGCCGGGACCTGGTGGTTACCGCCTACCAGTCCGCCAATGGCCTGGTGAACCTGGTCAATCCGACGTTTGCAGTCGTAGTGGGCGGCCTGGCCATAGGCCGTGTGTCCTATGACCGGTGGCTTGCCTTCATCTGGCCCCTGCTGCTGATCCTCACCCTGTTCATATCGGTTGTTATCAGCATCGGTGCATTTCTGTGACCAGTCGGTAAAGGAGAAACCAACATGACTGAGCACACTCTGGGGGTTCACTCCGAAACCGGTACCCTGCGACAGGTGATTGTCTGTCGGCCGGGACTTGCCCATCGCAGGTTGACCCCGTCGAACTGCGACGCGCTGTTGTTTGATGATGTGTTCTGGGTGAAGCAGGCCCAGAAAGACCATGACGTCTTTGCCGGGGTGATGCGATCCCGCGGGATCGACGTTCTGGACGTAAACGAGCTGCTCGCAGAGACGCTGGGCATCGCCGAGGCCCGGGGCTGGATACTGGATCACCGGATTACCTGGAACCATATTGGGGTGGGCATGGTATCCGACCTCCGGGCCTGGATGGATGAGCTTCCTGGAACCATCCTGGCGGAATTTCTGATCGGGGGTATGCAGGTCAGTGACCTGCCTTTTGACCCGACTGGACTTTTCGGTAGCCATCTTGGGCCCCAGGGCTTTGTGTTGCCCCCGTTGCCGAATTTTCTGTTCACCCGGGACAACAGTGCCTGGATTTATGGCGGCGTCAGCCTGAACCCCATGTACTGGGCCGCACGGCGTCCCGAAACCCTGCTTACCACGGCCATTTACCGGTTTCATCCTGCCTTTGCTGGCAAGGTCGACGTCTACTGGGGTGATCCCCTGGCAGACCATGGCCTGGCCACACTGGAAGGCGGGGACATCATGCCGGTAGGCAACGACACGGTGCTGGTCGGTATGGGGGAGCGCTCATCTCCCCAGGCCATCGGTCAGCTGGCCAATGCCCTTTTTGAACGGGGTGCAGCGCAGCGGGTCATTGCCTGCCAGCTTCCCCGCACACGCGCTGCCATGCACCTGGATACGGTATTTACCTTCTGCGGTGGCAATGTGGTCACCGCCTTCAAGGAGGTTGCCGACGAAGTCATCTGCTACGACCTGCGCCCTGGAAAGGGCGACAAGCACCTTGGCTTCCAGCAGGATCGGCGACCGCTGTTCGACATAGTCGCCGACGTGCTCGGCTATACCTCGCTGGAGGTTATAGCCACCGGCGGTGATACCCCGGCGGAACGGGAGCGCGAGCAGTGGAACGACGGTAATAACGTGCTCGCCCTGAGCCCCGGTGTGGTTATTGGCTATGACCGTAATGACGACACCAACGCCGCGCTGGCGGCGGCCGGGATTGAAGTGCTCGCCATTCCCGGCGCCGAACTGGGCCGGGGGCGAGGTGGAGGGCGCTGCATGAGTTGTCCGACCATCCGCGATGCCATCTGACAGGCCCCGGCCGATCGGCGGGGGCCTTTCTCTGAATTGTGATCAACGGAGTCTGCTCTATGCGTGTGGTTGCAGCCCTGGGTGGCAATGCCCTTTTGCGGCGCGGTGAACCCCTGACCGCCGAGGCCCAGAGGGCCAACGTAAAGACTGCGGCAGAGTCCTTGGCTCGAATTGTCCGCGCCGGGCACCAGCTGGTCATCACCCATGGCAATGGGCCACAGGTGGGCCTGCTGGCATTACAGGGAGCCGCCTACAAGCCCGATGAGGCTTACCCGCTGGATGTGCTGGGGGCGGAAACCGAAGGCATGATCGGTTACATCATTGAGCAGGAGCTGGAGAACGCCCTTGGGCACGATCGCCCGGTCGCTACCTTGCTGACCCAGGTTCGGGTGGACAGGGATGACCCCGCTTTTCGTAACCCGACCAAGTTTGTCGGGCCGGTGTATGAAAAGGCGGAAGCCGAAGCGAGGGCGGAAGCTGCCGGTTGGCAGATTGCCCGTGACGGGGACAAATGGCGCAGGGTTGTCCCTTCGCCAAAGCCCCTGGAAATCCCGGACATGCGGGTACTGAAACTGCTGCTGGACCAGGGCGTTGTGGTTATCTGTGCGGGGGGCGGCGGTATTCCGATGCTGCGCCGTGACGACGGCAGTATGGTTGGGGTGGAGGCGGTCATCGACAAGGACGCCGCCAGCGCTCTCCTGGCCACCGAGCTGGATGCCGATGTGCTCCTGCTGCTCACCGACGTGGATGCTGTCTATCGTGACTTCGGTAAGGACACTGCCACTCCCCTTCATCGGCTGACCATCGCTGAGGCTGACAGCCTCAACCTGCCGGCCGGCTCCATGGGACCCAAGCTGGCCGCTGCCCGGGCATTTGCCGAGGGTGGTGGAATCAGTGGTATCGGGCGGCTGGAAGATGCGCTGGCTATTCTTGAGGGGAAGGCAGGGACCCGAGTGGTCCGGGCTGGGGCCGCCTGAATTACGTGCCAGAGGCCGCAAATTCTGTTAGGTTCCTTTCATGTCTGCCACTCCCTATCCCTACCAGTGGCAGCCGGCCAGAGTCCGTGCAGAATTCTTCCGGCTGCTACCAATCTCTCTGTTTGTCGTCGCTTTCGGGGCGGCCTTCGGTCTGGCTGCGGTGCAGGAAGGGCTGGAGCCGCTGCAGGCTCTGCTGATGAGCGTGACGGTGTTTGCTGGTGCCTCCCAGTTTGCCGCGGTGGATATGTGGGGAACGGAAGTGTCGCTGGTGCCGTTACTGGCCGTGGTCTTTGCCATCAATTCCCGGCATCTGCTGATGGGGGCCTCGTTGTACCCGGTGCTACGGGAGCTGCCGCCGGTAAAGCGCTACGGCGTGCTGTTGTTGTTAACGGATGCGAACTGGGCGGTCGCCGCACAGGATTACCAGAACGGCCGCAAGAACCTGGAAGTGATCGTTGGTGGTGGCTTGGTGCTGTGGCTGGCCTGGGTGATCGGCACCATCCTGGGGGTTTACTTCGGCGGACTGCTCAAGGAACCCCAGGCCCTGGGCCTGGACATGGTACTGGGTTGCTTTTTGCTGGCCATGGCCCTGGGAGGCAAGAAGTCTCCTCGTACCCTGGTAGCGTGGATTGTCGCCTCGCTCGCTGCCCTGGCGGCATGGCGTTGGTTGCCACCCAACATTCATGTGGTTGTTGGTGCGCTCGCCGGTGGGGTGGTTGGCTTCTTATGGCTTGAAACCGGTCGGGTTGCCCGGCACCGTCATGACGCGGAGGCGCCATGACGGTCGAAACCACGCCCACAGGTATCCTGATCATTATCGCTCTGATGGCTGTAGTGACATTGGCTACCCGGTACGGCGGGGCGTTTGTCATGTCGTTTGTACGGATCAGCCCCCGTATTGAAAGCTTCATCAACACCATGGCCAGTTCGGTGCTGATTGCGATTATCGTCCCTATGGCCTTCAGCGGGGACGCTGGCGCGCTGGCGGCACTGGCAACGACGACCATCATCATGCTCGTTACCCGACGGCCCCTCCCGGCCATAGCCGCCGGGATCCTCGCGGCAGCCCTGGTGCGTTTGTTGGCAGGTTAGACCCGGAAACCATCACCTGGTGCAGGAAGGGCATCGTCAGGGTGCTCTTGCTGCTAAGCTGGTAACTACCAGACCCGGATGTACTTTCCAGGAGGAGATCCATGCGTTACCTGGCGATCACCCTGCCACTACTATTACTGTTGATGTCGGCTGCCATTGCTCCAGTGCAGGCGGCTGAGACCCGGAAATATCCCGATGTGGTCGATGTAGCGGTCACCGAGGCGGGTGCCGGTCGCTACCATTTCGATGTCACCTTGTCTTCGCCCTACGACAGCCCTGAGCGTTACGCGGATGCGTTTCGCGTAAGTACCCCGGAAGGTAAGACTCTGGGCGTTCGGAAACTGCTTCATCACCATGCGAACGAGCAGCCATTCACCCGCAGCCTGCGGGATGTCGCGGTGCCGGAAGGGGTTTCCCGAGTGGTAGTCGAAGGCAGGGACCAGCAGTACGGATACGGAGGAGAGACTGTCGAGGCGGCCCTGCCTGCCCGCTGACGGTCAACCCGGACGATGCATCCGGAATTTCTGCTCCGGTCCGACGCTGAAATAGTCCGCAGGCCCGCCGCCACGCATGACCGGTTCGGCGGCGCCGGTGTCGTAGATGCCGTCCTTTAGCAGGTGCTTTGCAATATGCACCCCCACCACTTCGCCATAGACCATCCAGGTGTCCACAGGCACACCGTCGGCGCCGGTCAGACGTAGTACCTGCGACACACGGCACTCCAGGGCGACCGGGCTTTCAGCGACATGGGGCGCTGATATGACTCGCGAAGGCCTCGGCGTCAGGCCGGAGAGGGTGAATTCGTCCTCCTCGGGACCCACAGGGGCGCAGGTTTCATTCATGGCTTCGCTTAACGGGCGGGTAACCAGGTTCCAGCAGAACTCACCGGTTTCCTCGGCGTTACGTACAGAGTCCTTGTAGCCGATGCTGGCGAAACCGACGATGGGCGGGTGGTAATTGAACGCATTGAAGAAACTGTAGGGCGCAAGGTTCAGGTTGCCCCGGCCATCGCGGGAGGAGATCCAGCCGATGGGGCGTGGTGCCACCAGGGCGTTGAACGGATCATGGGCCAGCCCGTGGCCGTTGGACGGTTCGTAGAAGTGGATGTTGTCCGCCATAATTCGCACCTTGTTATTGGATGAGTATGGGCATCATAACCGTATTGGCGGTGGGGGAGGCCAGCGGGGGACGAATTCTGTCCAATAAAAAACCCCGCCGTGGCGGGGTTCTTCAGTCGATCTGACCAATCAGGCTTTCAGCGCCTTGATCTTGGTGGTCAGACGGCTCTTATGGCGAGCAACCTTGTTCTTGGCGAAGATGCCCTTGTTGACCATGCTGTCCATGATCGGCTGGGCTTCCTGGAATGCCTTCTGGGCTTCTTCGTAGTTGCCGGCCTCGATCTTGGCCTGAACCTTCTTCATATAGGTACGCGCCATGGACCGCAGGCTGGCGTTATGCTTGCGGTTCTTCTCGTTCTGACGTGCGCGCTTCTTGGCTTGCGGGGTATTTGCCACCGTGTAACTCCTGAAAAATCTGTGTGAAAATCTGAATTCGCTGAGAGCGCCTTCGTGGAAGTCGCCCCGACAATTGTAGCCGCGCCCACTGCATTCGACGCGTCAAAATAAATGACGCGGAATCATGCCTTCAGATGCCGCCAATGTCAAGAGCCGGGAGCGCTTCACGACGGCCCGAAAGCCTGTGATAAACTCCCGCCACCATTACCACAGGAAGCGGTCTGAATGAGCCAGTCGGAGTCACAGGAAGCCCCGCCACAACCCCCGAAAGCCCCCGGCCTGTTGCGATCCTCCGGCGTGGTAGGGGTGATGACCATGCTGTCCCGGGTACTGGGGCTGGTGCGGGATATGGTGATTGCCCGTTATTTCGGGGCCGGCGCCGGGGCAGACGCTTTCTTTGTCGCTTTCAAAATCCCCAACTTCCTGCGCCGCCTGTTTGCCGAGGGCGCTTTTTCCCAGGCCTTCGTTCCGGTGCTTTCGTCCTACCGTGAGCAAGGTGACATCACCGAGGTCAGACGGCTGGTAAATGCGGTGGCCGGCTCCCTGGGACTGGTGTTGTTGGCGGTCACTGTGGTGGCCATGGCTGGCTCCCCGGTGCTAACGGCCGTTTTCGCGCCGGGCTTTACCGATGACGCAGTCAAGTTCGGCCTGGCCAGCGACATGCTGCGCATCACCTTTCCTTATTTGTTGCTGATCTCTCTGACAGCATTTGCCGGGGCCATCCTCAACAGCTACGACCGGTTTGCGGTCCCGGCGTTCACGCCGGTCATCCTCAACCTGTCGATGATCAGCGCGGCGATCTTTATGACGCCGTTGATGGACGAGCCGGTCATGGCGCTGGCCTGGGGCGTGTTTATCGCCGGTGCGTTGCAGCTGTTTTTCCAGTTGCCGTTCCTGATGCGTCTTGGGCTGATGCCCCGGCCGCGGGTGGATTACCGCCACGAGGGCGTTCGCCGGATCCTGAAGCTGATGGCCCCGGCCCTGTTCGGGGTATCCGTCAGCCAGATCAACCTGCTGCTGGATACGGTGCTGGCGTCGTTTCTGCAGACCGGCAGTGTGTCCTGGCTCTATTATTCGGACCGGCTCTCGGAGCTGCCTCTAGGGGTTTTCGGGATTGCGATCGGCACGGTGATCCTGCCAAACCTTTCCCGCAAGCACGCCTCGCAGTCTCGAGACGAATTTGCGGCTACCGTGGACTGGGCGGTTCGGGCCGTGCTGCTGATCGGCCTGCCTGCGGCAGTCGCATTGGTGCTGCTGGCCGAGCCGCTGATTGCCACCCTGTTCCATTACGGCGAGGTGACCGACCGGGACGTGGCCATGTCGGCCCAGAGCCTGCGGGCCTATTCCCTGGGGTTGCTCGCCTTTATGCTGATCAAGGTGCTGGCGCCGGGGTTCTTTGCTCGGGAAGATACCAGGACGCCCGTAAAGATCGGTGTGATCGCCATGGTCGCTAACATGGTCTTCAATCTCGCGCTGATTCTGCCGCTGGCCCACGCTGGCCTGGCCCTGGCCACCTCCCTGTCTGCCTGGCTGAATGCGTTCCTGCTCTGGCGTGGGCTGGCGAAAGAGGGTGCCTGGAAGGCCCAGTCCGGGGCCGCCAGGTTCCTGCTGCAACTCGCCATTGCCAATGGTGTGCTGGCAGTCGTTATCCTGTTGCTGAATGAGCCAGTTTCCACCTGGCTGGCTTATGGCGGTATGGAGCGGGCGCTGGAGATGGCCGTCCTGGTGGTGGCTGGTGTGGCGGCCTACTTCCTGGCGCTGGCCCTGGTGGGCGTGAGGGTAAGACATTTCCGCCGTCGATAGGTTATAATCGCGCGTTTTCTCACCAGCACCATGGGGTCGCTGGCAAGCATTCAACAGAGGGTTCGCAGTACGCATGCGTCTGATCCGGGGGCTGACCAACCTCAAGCTACTGTCACACCAGGAGAATACCTTTCTGTCTCGGGGCTGTGTGGCCACCGTGGGCAACTTTGATGGTGTGCACCTGGGGCATCAGACCATCCTTGACCAGGTCAAGGACAAGGCCACCGAACTCGGCGTACCCTCGGTCGCCATGGTGTTCGAGCCCCAGCCCCGGGAGTTCTTCCAGGGGGATGACGCCCCGCCCAGGCTGACCGGGTTTCGTCAGAAGTTCGAGGCCATCCTGTCCCACGGGGTGGACTGTGTGCTGTGCCTGAAGTTCGACGAGAACTTCCGGAGCTATTCCGGCATGGGCTTTATCGAAGACGTTCTGATTGATGGCCTGAAGGTGCATCACCTGGTCGTGGGGGACGACTTCCGTTTCGGCTGCGACCGCGCCGGCGATTTCCAGCTGCTTCGTGACGTGGGGGAGACAGAGGGCTTCTCTGTGGAAAACACCCGAACCGTAACCATTGACGGTGAGCGGGTCAGCAGTACCCGGATACGCAACGCCTTGCAGGAAAACCAGCTTGAACTGGCCGGCCGACTGTTGGGCCACCCTTACACGATTCGTGGCAAGGTGGTATACGGCCGGCAGCTGGGCCGTACCATCGGAGCACCCACCGTCAACATCATGCTGGGCCGGCTGGCCCCCCTGCGGGGTGTGTACGTGGTTGATGTGGCGCTGCCGGACGGCTCCCGCTGTGATGGCGTGGCCAATATCGGACTGCGGCCCACGGTAGACGGGCGCCAGCCTTCGCTGGAAGTGCACCTGCTGGACTTTGCTGGCACACTTTATGGCCAGCGTATAGCTGTCACGTTCCGCCACCCGCTGCGGGACGAGACCAAGTTTGATTCCATTGACGAACTCAAAGACCAGATCGCCCGGGATTTCGAGAATGCCCGGGCGTGGATCGCCGACCACGGCACGGTCGCCAACCAACACTGACCGAGAGATTATGAGCGACTACAAGCACACGCTGAATCTGCCTGAAACCGCCTTCCCCATGCGCGGTAACCTGGCCAAACGCGAGCCAGACATGCTCAAGCGCTGGCAGGACCTGGATGTGTACGGCAGCCTGCGCCAGCAGCGGGAAGGCCGTGACAAGTTCATCCTCCACGATGGCCCTCCCTATGCCAACGGCAGCATTCATATCGGTCACGCGGTCAACAAGATTCTCAAGGACATGATCGTCAAGTCCCGCAGTTTCATGGGCTACGATGCGCCCTACGTGCCTGGCTGGGACTGCCATGGCCTGCCGATCGAGCACAAGGTGGAACAGGAAATCGGCAAGGCCGGGGTCAAGGTGGACTACAAGACCTTCCGCCAGGCCTGTCGGGATTACGCCACCAAACAGATTGAAGGCCAGAAGGCGGACTTTATCCGCCTGGGTGTCATGGGTGAGTGGGACAAGCCCTACCTGACCATGGATCCGAAGGTGGAAGCGGGTATCGTGCGTGCACTTGGCAAGATCGTCGCCAAGGGGCACCTGGTTCGTGGGTTCAAGCCGGTCTACTGGAGCGTGGTCGGTCAGTCCGCGCTGGCCGAGGCCGAAGTTGAATACCAGGACAAGACCTCAACCCAGATCGACGTGCGCTTTACTGCCGTGGACCAGGGCAAGGCACTGGCGGCCTTCGGCACCGACCAGGGGCAGGGCGATGTCTCTGTCGTGATCTGGACCACCACTCCGTGGACCATCCCGGCCAACCAGGCGGTGTCACTTCACGCCGAGCTGGAGTACGCCCTGGTGCAGACCGATGTGGGCCAAGGACCGGAGCGGATGATCCTGGCCGCTGAAATGGTCGAAGGCATCATGAGCCGCTGGGGTGTGGAGCAGTTTGAAGTACTGGCCACCTGCAAGGGCGAGGCCCTGGAGCGACTTGAACTGCACCACCCTATCTACGACAAGCAGGTGCCGGTCGTCCTGGGTGACCACGTTTCCACAGACGCCGGTACTGGTGCAGTTCATACCGCGCCAGATCATGGTATGGAAGACTTTGAAGTGGGCAAGGCCTACGGCATCGGCACGATCAGCCTGGTGCGGGCCGACGGTACCTACACCGATGCCGCCGGTGAATTTGCCGGTGTCCACGTTTACAAGGCTGACGAACCTGTCTGTTCGGCGCTAGAGCGCGAAGGCAAACTGGTGCATTCTGAGAAGTTCCAGCACAGCTACCCCCACTGCTGGCGTACCAAGACCCCTCTGATCTACCGGGCGACGCCCCAGTGGTTTATCAGCATGGACAAGGAAAACCTCCGCGCCGATGCCCTGGAAGCGATCAAGGGTGTGCGCTGGGTGCCGGCCTGGGGCCAGAACCGTATCGAAGCCATGTTCGAGCAGAGCCCGGACTGGTGCATCTCCCGTCAGCGCACCTGGGGCGTGCCTATCACCCTGTTTGTGAACAAGGACACCCAGGAGCTGCATCCGGACACCCAGGCCCTGATTGAAAAGGCCGCCCAGGCCATCGAGAAAGACGGTATCGACGCCTGGTACGACCTGGACATCAACGACATGCTGGGCGCTGATGCGGACCGGTACGAGAAGGTCACCGACACGCTGGACGTGTGGTTCGACTCCGGCGTTACCCATGAATCCGTCCTCCGGCCGCGGCCGGAACTGGGCCAGTTCCCTGCGGATATGTACCTGGAAGGTTCCGACCAGCACCGTGGCTGGTTCCAGTCGTCTCTGAAGACCTCCATTGCCATGAACGGCGTGGCGCCCTACAGGCAGGTGCTCACCCACGGCTTCACCGTGGACGGCAAGGGCCGCAAGATGTCCAAGTCCCTGGGCAATGTGATTGCGCCCCAGGAGGTCATGAACGAGCTGGGCGCTGACATCCTGCGCCTGTGGGTCTCCGCTACTGACTACAGCGGCGAGATGACCGTGTCCAAGGACATCCTCAAACAGACCGCTGACGGTTATCGTCGCATCCGTAATACCGCCCGCTTCCTGCTGAGCAACCTCACCGGTTTCGATCCGGCGGAGCATATGGTGGCGCCGGAGGACATGATTGCCCTGGACCGCTGGATGGTGGACCGGGCGCTGCAGCTTCAAAACGAGCTGAACGAGGACTACGGCAACTATGCCTTCCTGCGGATCTACCAGAAGGTCTACAACTTCTGTGAAGCGACCCTGGGTGGCTTCTACCTGGACATCATCAAGGATCGCCAGTACACCACCCCGGCTGACAGCCTGGCCCGTCGCTCCTGCCAGACCGCGCTGTACCATGTGGCCGAAGCCCTGGTGCGCTGGATTGCCCCGATCCTCAGCTTCACCGCCGATGAAATCTGGCAGCACCTGCCGGGTGAGCGGGGCGAGACCGTGTTCTACGAAACCTGGTACGAGGGCCTCACCGCATTGCCTGATGATGCCGAACTGGGCCGTGACTACTGGCGCGAGATCTACAGCGTCAAGGAAGTCGTAAACAAGTGCCTGGAGGAAGCTCGCGGCCGCAGTGAGATCAAGGGCTCCCTCAGTGCAGAAGTCACTCTGTACTGTGAAGGCGAACTGGCTGACCGGCTGAAACACCTGGGCGAGGAGCTTCGCTTCGTGCTGATTACCTCCGAAGCCACTGTGCGCCCGGTCTCCGAGGCAGATGGCGCCGAGCAGACTGGCCACGAAGGCCTGATGGTCAAGGTAACGCCGGCGGCCCACGCCAAGTGCGAACGCTGCTGGCACCACCGGGAAGACGTCGGCCAGAACGAGAAATACACCGATCTGTGCGGCCGCTGTGTCACCAACGTGGAAGGCCCGGGTGAAACCCGCTCCTTTGCCTGACGGAGCCAATACCTGATGGACGCTGCCATGACCCGGGAACAGACCGGCACCAAACTGAAATGGCTGTGGCTGGCCGTGGCCGTCATCGCCATCGACCTGGGCACCAAGGCCATGGCTACCGCCATGCTTACCTACGGTCAGCCGGTGCCGGTGGTGCCCTTGTTCAACCTGACCCTGCTGCACAACACCGGGGCGGCGTTCAGCTTCCTGGCAGACGCGGCCGGCTGGCAGCGCTGGTTCTTCGTGGCTCTGGCAGTGGTGGTCAGTGTGGTACTGGTCTACTGGCTGAAGGGACTGAAGCGCCACGAAACCTGGACCGCCATCGCCATCGCCCTGATCCTCGGCGGTGCCATTGGCAACGTCTACGACCGGGTTGTACATGGCTACGTGGTGGACTTTCTCCACTTCTACTGGCAGGACTGGCACTTCCCGGCCTTCAACCTGGCCGACACCGCCATTACCATTGGTGCCGGCATGATGATACTCGACATGTTCCGCAAGCCCGACGACAAGGCGGCGGACGGGAGCAACTGATAGCCATGAAAGAACTGCCCATCGACCAGGGAACCCGGGTGACCCTGCACTTCGCCCTCAAGTTTACTGACGGCCAGGTCATCGACTCTACGTTTGAAAAGGAGCCGGCCTCGCTGGAAATCGGCGACGAAAACCTGCCGGAAAACTTCGAGGCCTACCTGATGGGCCTGAAAGCCGGCGACCGGGAAACCTTCGAAGTTCCCCCGGAAAAAGCCTTTGGCCAGCACAATCCCAGCAACGTACAAACCTTCAAACGCCACGAGTTCAGCGCCGACATGGTTCTTGAACCCGGCGTCATGATCTCCTTCGCCGACGCCCGCCAGAGCGAGTTGCCCGGTGTGGTTAGCCGGGTGGAAGGTGACCAGGTGGACGTGGACTTCAATCACCCGCTGGCGGGGCGTACACTGGTGTTTGAGGTAGAAATTATTGACGTTGAACCTGTTGCGACAGCGCATTAGTTGGCGACTCGCAACCAGTTACGAGGATTCGCTGCGGGGCGGTACTCTCCGGGACCTTCAAAAACATGGACGTTTTTGAAGAGCCTCCATGGATGGATTTACGGCGTGTCCCGGAGAGTACCGCCCCGCAGCGAAGCCAGACTCCCAAGCCAGCAGGCCCGAGTAACCAAGGCACTATGCAAATCAGACTAGCCAACCCCCGCGGCTTCTGCGCCGGGGTAGACCGAGCCATAGAAATCGTCAACCGGGCCCTCGAAGTCTTCGGCGCCCCAATCTACGTACGCCACGAAGTCGTCCACAACAAATACGTGGTAGACGACCTCCGCAACCGCGGCGCCATCTTTGTGGACGAACTCGAAGAGGTTCCGGACGACACCCTGGTCATCTTCAGCGCCCACGGTGTCTCCCAGGCAGTCCAGAAAGAAGCTGCCGACCGTGGCCTCAAAGTGTTCGATGCCACCTGCCCACTGGTTACCAAGGTCCACATGGAAGTCATGCGCTACAGCCGTGACGGCCGCGAGTGTATCCTCATCGGCCACCAGGGCCACCCGGAAGTGGAGGGCACCATGGGTCAGTATGACCGCAGCAACGGCGGTGACATCTACCTGGTGGAAAATGAGGCAGACGTCGCCAGTCTTGAGGTCAAAGACCCTGAGGGACTGTCTTTCGTCACCCAGACCACCCTGTCCATGGACGACACCGCCAGGGTTATCGACGCCCTTCGGGACAAGTTCCCGCAGATAGAAGGCCCCCGCAAGGACGACATCTGCTACGCCACCCAGAACCGCCAGGACGCCGTCAAACAACTGGCCGGCGACTGCGACCTTATGCTGGTGGTGGGCTCCCCCAACAGTTCCAACTCCAACCGCCTGCGGGAACTGGCCGAACGCATGGGTACACCGGCTTACCTGATTGACGAGGCCGCCCAGATCGACCCGGCCTGGCTGACAAACTGCAACGTCGTGGGCGTGACCGCGGGCGCGTCCGCCCCGGAAGTCCTGGTCAACGACGTTATCAAACGCCTGCAGGAGCTGGGCGGTACAGCCCCCGAAGAAATCGCCGGACGCGAGGAGAATATCGTTTTCTCCATGCCCAGAGAGCTGCGTATTGACGCCGTAAACGTCTGAATCTCGCCATCGTGAACCTGTCTCACCTGCCGTAAGCCCCTCTCCCAGACGTGGGAGAGGGGTCTCCCAGAACCAGTTTCAAGCGCAGCCTCGTCGTAAGCCCAAACCCTCAACCTGTGACCACCATCACGCTCGGGGCCGCCCCTCAACCGCTTATCCGCCAACTAAAACCGCTCATCGTGTTGCCGTAGATGGCACAATGGACGCCGGTTAATCTTTCAGTAAGTCATGATGGAAGTCGTCGTATGCAACGCAAGGCAAACTCTGGATTTACCCTCTTGGAGCTGATTATAACGGTGGTCATCCTGTCCATCGTGATGTTGATCGGCATTCCATCATTCAGGACGTTGATTGCCGATAACCGGCTGACTTCTCAGATAAATGAGGTCTCCAGCGTAATTAACTTCGCCCGCAGCGAAGCAGCAAAGGTCCAGAACGAAACGATCACCGTTTGCCCGGTCGATGACCCGGAAGCTGCCAATCCGGATTGCAGTGGCGGCACAGGATGGTCGGCTGGCTGGATTGTTATTCTGGATGTTAATGGCGACGGCGATATCGATGCGGCCGATGGGGACCGGTTGCTGCGTTTGTACCAGCCTTTGAGTGGGGGCAACACCATGACCGTCGCTGGTCTGAGCAGCAATGATGGCTCTCTGATCCAGTTCGAAGGCAATGGTTTTCCGGTGCCGCCCTCGTTGGGCGCCTCAGCGGCGGGAACGATAACTGTGTGTGATGACCGCGGTGACGTTAGCGCCCGGGCGGTTGTTGTGAATGTTTCAGGCCAAACTCGCCTTGCGAGGGACCTCGATAACAACGGTATCTTAAATGACCATGACCAGCAGGACGTGACATGCCCGTGAACCATGAACCAAAAAACAGATCACTTGACCTCGCGGCAAGTCGCAACCGTGCTGCAGGCTTCACGCTGATCGAAATTATGGTAACCATGTTCATCCTCGCCATAGGCCTTCTCGGCCTGGCGGCATTAGTGGTTGATGGAATGCGAAACAATCAGGGTGCGTACCTGAGGACCCAGGCCAGTACCCTCGCCTACGACATGGCGGACCGGATACGACTCAATAAGGAACGAGCCGAAGATGGTGGAGATTATGACGGATTCTCGACGGAGGGTGCTGGCACCACGCTGCCAAACTGTTATACCGCAGACACTGGCTGTACGCCGGAACAACAAGTGGCGGTCGATAAGGTTCAGTGGACCCGGCAGATCCAGGGAGTGGGAAGTGGAATTCCACTGTTGCCAGGTGGTGAGGGGCAGATCGATTATGATGCAGCGAATAATGCATTTGTTATCACTGTGACCTGGCAGGAACGCTCCCGGGACGGGGACGCCGGTGAAGATATTGCTGGTGATGGAAGTTATACCGTGAGATTTACACTTTAAAAGGAAAGGTCATGGCAGGTCCTTCATTGACACTAACTCGATCTCACCTGGCACAAAAGGGGTTATCCCTTGTCGAGTTGATGATCACGTTGGCGTTAAGCTCGGCATTGATCCTGGGAATTTTCACGGTCTATCTGGACTCCAGCAAAACAGGGCGGCTCAGCAATTCCTTGGCAAGGATTCAGGAGTCCAGCCGGATTGCGGTGGATATTCTGGCGAGGGATCTCCGCATGGTCGGGTTCCAGGGATGCGCAGATCCCTATGCCGTTAACATGAATATTATTGCGGATAATCCGCCGACAGGGGATTTTTTGCAGACCACGTTGCGGGTCTGGGAGGTGGATGATGCGAACTGGGCGGACGGTACAGAGTTTGACGGAACGTCTATCGAAACGGATGCGGTCATCGGTAGCGATGTGATCGCCATTCAGCGCGGTGAAACGGTTCCGATCGAGGTTACCGGTAACATGGAAACCAGTAACGCCAATATTCAGGTTATCGGACAGACCGAACTTTTCAGTCAGAATGATATCGTGCTCATTTCTGACTGTGAAAACGCCGACCTTTTTCGGATTTCGAGCCAACCGGAGTCAGACACCTGGGCCCATGCCGAGGGTGTGAACAGCGATAACCGGCTGAGCCAGGCCTACAACGAAAAGGCGAATATATTCCGGTTCTCTTCCAACGCTTACTACGTCCGAGACACAGGGCGCGTTGACAATTTTGGTAACCCGATTCGCGCATTGTACCGGGCGCGAAATAACCTGCTGAACTCAGGGACTCCGAACTTCCAGATAGATGAGTTGGTCGAGGGAGTCGAGAACATCCAGGTTCTGCTCGGCGAAAAACTCCCTGGCGGCAATCTGCGGTACCGTGCTGCAGATCATGCCGGCCTTGATTTCACAGCTGTCGCGGCGGTGCAGCTTGGCTTGTTGCTTAGCGATGCGGAAGAAGTCCGGGACGATGCAGATACAGTATCGTACTCGTTGCCGGGGGAAACCATCGGTCCTGCCTCTGGCGGGGGCGTAACGCATCCCGAGGATCGCCGGCTTCGGCGGACATTCGAAACAACAGTGACTCTGCGTAACCGGGATTAACCCTATGAACCGACGCGTATCCAGATTCAGACTTAAAGCGAACTTCCACCAACAAAACGGTGCCGTGCTGGTGATTAGCCTGGTCATACTGCTGGTTATCACGCTGATCGGAGTGGCGGGGATGAACTCCTCCGTGATGCAGGAGCGCATGGCTGCCAATGCCCAGAATGCCAACCGGGCGTTCCAGGCCGCGGAAAGTAGCGTTGGGGCCCTGTTGGAGCAGCTTTATAACAGCGATCTCAGCATGCTCCGTGACGCCATGCAGGATGCCGATGACCTGAGCCCTGAACAGAATTTTTCAGTCGATCCCGGGGAAGGCATCAATGGCACTTATCAGGCACGTTATCTGGGCGAGATTATCATTACCAGCGGTAGTTCGATGGACGCAAATGAAAGCTCAACACTGCTTAAAGGTTATCGGTACGAGTTGCGGGGATCCGCGACGATGGATAACACGGGCGCCGCATCGACGGTGTTCAAGGGCATTGAATACTACTGAATCATGGCTAGGGAACAAGAGATGGGCAGATTAATCGTTTTAAAGGCCGTTGCAGTATTGATTGGGCTGTTCCTGGCCATTGCTGGAGTGAGCCACGCTGCAGAAAGCACTCAGAAGTTTGGTGATCCTGCCGAACGAAGTCTGGAGGCCGGTTCAGTTGAACTCATCCAGAACGCCAATGGCAGGGTTGTTGAGGTCAGGGTTGCGGATTGCGAGCTTTGCGATCGCACCTCGTATTTGCCCCGTCCTAACCTTGAGGTCGAGATTTCAGGAGAAGACATCTCCAGGGAAGACTTCTCTGTATACAGCGGTAGACCCGGCTCGATCGTGTTTAACGAGAAGGATTACATGGTTTTTGGGGTTTACTACTGGGGCGCCCGGTCGATGGAGGATAACCGATGAAAATTTTCAGCAAGGTTGCTCGAATTTCGCTATCCACGGCCTTCTTTACCATGCTGGGCTCTGCTGCGATAGCGGATGACACGGAGATTTTCTTCACCGATGTAGATGCAGTTGTAAAACCCAATGTCATGCTGATACTGGATGCGTCCGGTAGCATGGCATCTAATGATATTGGTGAACAAACCCGTTTAGAAGTTATGCAAGTCGCTACCAAAAACTTGCTAGATTCTGTCACTGACGCCAATGTTGGGCTCATGTATTTTGGTGGCAATGAGGGAGGATACTTTAAATCCCCCATAAAACCTTTGGATGATTCCCATAGAAATTTCTTAAAAGAAAAGGTCGACGAACTGACTGGAAGTGGTAATACGCCGCTGTCTGAGACCTTGTTCGAGTCGATGCGATATTACCAGGGGGCAAAGCCTTTTATTAGAGGTAGCAGTATTGAAGGGGTAATGGTTGGGGATAATTTTGATAGCCCGATAAATTACGAGTGTCAGCCAAATAATGTCGTTCTATTGACCGATGGTGAGCCAACCTCTGATATGAACCACCTTTCTTATGCGGATTATTATGCGCAGGGTGGTAGAAAAGAGCCTTATATGGATGATTTGATCGGTGCATGTGACGGCAACTGTCTGGATGAAATTGCAGGTTATATGTGGTCTGGCGATATGCGTCCGGATA
Organism: Marinobacter sp. AN1; assembly: GCF_026013985.1. Taxonomy (NCBI): domain Bacteria; kingdom Pseudomonadati; phylum Pseudomonadota; class Gammaproteobacteria; order Pseudomonadales; family Marinobacteraceae; genus Marinobacter; species Marinobacter sp. AN1. The sequence continues at coordinate 1,196,038 of NZ_CP110342.1, forward strand.
TGGATGGTGATCAAAAAGTCATTACTCATACAGTGGGTTTTTTTGAAACCGAGCAGGCGGGCGTTGAGCTTTTATTAAGCGAGGCGGCAGCCAAAGGCAACGGGTCTTATGTCCTTGCCAATGATGCTGCTTCACTCGAAGCAGCGTTCAGCGACCTTTTTGATGAAGTTCTCGCGCAGTCAACGACTTTTTCCGCGCCAGGCATCGCGGTTAACACCTTTGATCGCCTGAATCACCTTGACTCCCTGTATTTTGCGGTTTTTCAACCGGCAGGCACACCTCAGTGGGCTGGCAACCTGAAGCGCTACAAGCTTGGTGTTAATGTGGACGCTGATGGCAATAAACAGGCGGTCATACTGGATCAGGATGGCGATGAAGCGGTCGATTCGTCGACGGGCTTTTTCAAGGATAGTGCACGTAGTTGGTGGAGTCCCAGTACTGATGGCAAGAATGTAAACGAGGGTGGCGTTGCCTCCCAGCATGACACCTACCACGCCAACCGTGAGGTCTACACCTACCTGGGATCGGACACTGACCTTACCGATGAAGTCAATGAAATCTCAGTAGCCAATATTGACAACCTGACCAAGGCGCTGCTTGGTGATGACACCATGGATGACGGTGAACACAGCAAGCTGATTAACTGGATTCGGGGTGCCGATGTTGACGGCGAAGATGCCACGCGATCGCGAAAGTTTGTGTCTGATCCCCTGCATTCTGTACCGCACCTTATCGTGTATGGCGGAACCGAAGATTCGCCAGACACTGCTATCTACTTCGGTGACAACCAGGGGTTTATTCACGGCATAAACGGATCAACGGGGGAAACCTACTTCTCCTTCATGCCAAAAGAATTCCTCGTTAATCAGAAGGTCTTTATGGAGGCCTCGACGTCGGAACCCAAGCGCTACGGCATGGATGGAAAAGTCACCAGTTGGGTTCACGATGATAATAGCGATGGTGAGATCAGTGGTGCCGATGACCATGCCTATATCTACGCCGGCATGCGACGTGGGGGCAAGGGCTACTATGCCCTGGATGTGACCAATCCTGCGTCACCCAGTCTGCTTTGGAACATTCAGGGCGGTGTAACTGGATCTGACTTCGAAGAGTTGGCGCAAACTTGGTCGACCCCGGCCAAGTCGAAGATCAAGATCAATAACACGATCTATGATGTGCTGGTATTTGGAGGTGGCTATGACACCAATCAGGACACAGTTGAGGAACGGAAAGAAGCCACCCGTGACACCACTGGCAGGGCGCTATATATCGTAGACGCAGAGACCGGTGATCTGCTGTGGTGGGCGGGCCCGAAAGACAGCGGTGCGAATCTTGAGCTTGATGAGATGCATTACAGTATTCCGTCCGCGCCCAAGATTCTGGACGTCACTGGTAATGGCTGGATCGATCAGATCTACATTGGAGATATGGGAGGACAGGTTTTCCGGTTTGATATCGTCAATGGCGCCAAAAAGGCCGAAGATCTGGTGACTGGGGGGCGCATTGCCGATTTTGCAGCGGATAATGACCCCTCAGCGACGCGCCGTTTCTACCATGCGCCGGACCTGTTCGGAATGAAAGTCGGCGGAAAACGTTACCTGGGGCTTATTATCGGCTCTGGATACCAGGCTCATCCGTTGAATGAAACTATAGAAGACCGCATCTACATGATGCGCATGCCGGATGTCACTGCCCCCCCTCTGGACGCGGATGGCGATCCCTCCTATACCGCTATTACTGAGGCGGATCTGTATGATGCAACCGACAATCTCATACAGCAGGGCACCGAAACTGAGCGTTCCGATGCGGCAAATGCTCTATTTGCCAGCAAAGGTTGGTTTATCCGTCTTGAGCGTGATGGTGAGAAAGTGCTATCCACCAGCCAGACGATTAACAATGAAGTGTTCATTACGACCTATGAGCCAACGCCGAGTGAGAACCCCTGTACGCCGGCAGCTGGCACCTCCCGTCTGTATCACATTTCGGCTGCGGACGGCCGGGCAATCAGGAATTACTACACCGCTGACAGTTCAGACGATCAGAACCTGACATCGGAAGATCGTGAGAAAGAACTCAGCACCATTGGCCTTCCACCGGACGCTCAGCGCATGCGTGTCGATGATACTGACATTGTGTGTGTCGGCGCGGAGTGTATGACCGTGGACTCCCTGACTGGCGTCGTCGAAACCTACTGGTACGAGGAATGATTCCCATGGCATCAATTGCAAATAGGGAACGCGGTTTTACCCTTATCGAGTTGATGATTGTGGTTGCGGTAATCGGCATTCTGGCCGCCATTGCTTATCCCAGCTATCAAAACTCCGTTGACAAGTCCCGCAGGACCGACGGTAAGTCGGCCCTGTCGGGGCTGGCCGGGGCTATGGAAAGGCATTACACCACGAACAGTACCTATGAAGGGGCGGCAACGGGGGGGGCAGATACCGGCTCTCCAGAGATCTTCCCCGACGAGGCGCCCCTTGATAGCAGTAACAAGTTCTACGACCTTACGATCGAAGCTGCCGATGCAACGTCTTTTACACTGCGGGCTGCCCCCAAAGGTGTGCACGCGGGGGATGGCTACCTGGAGCTGACTTCGACGGGAGTTCGGAGATGGGACCAGAATAACAATGGTGCTATAGACGCTGGGGAAAACACCTGGGAGGAGTAGAGCAGGAGATTCTGGCGTGCCGGGTGCGAATCAGCAGCTTAATGCATCACCTGATGCGGTAATAATTTTACCGTCCCCGTCCCTGTCATACTCTGCACGGAAGCGGCCTCCTTTGTTGACGGTAAGGTAGACCAGCTCAGTTGTTGCGCCCTTGGTGCAAAGAATCAGGCCGCCGGTTCGTCCATGCACCATGCCGTTGGCGGCAAAACGAAGATAGCCTGTTCCGGCAGTTCTTGAACGAACCGTGATGTAATCGCCAGGGAACGGCAAGGTTCTGAAAATGCCGTTGTCAGGTCTGCCATCCCGGTCGGTATCAGCAAACACCTGAACGGGCAGCGACCAGTCATCGGTGCATTGATTGCTGTGGTTCAGCGGACAAATGGTCACTATTCCACTGATGCTGGCTGCCTGCCATCGAGCAAAGCTGAATAGCGCATGGTAGTCGTTGATCATTGTCTTCTGGCGCGCATTGCCGACCAGCGACGACCAAGAGTTCACAGCCCATGTTGTCAGTATGGCCAGCATAATGACGACTATCAGAACTTCGAGAAGTGTATAACCCCTGTGGGCATTTTGTGTGTTCATCCTGAACGATACCTGCCTGTCCCTGCGGTCTTAAAAGTGCTTCCATCCTTGATTATTCTTTATTTGGCAGGACTCTTTCACTATAGGACGCTGGCCACTCTGTCTGTGAGAAATGTCTTAGTTACTCCATCCCCAATTTCTTCAACCGATACCGCAACGCCCGAAAACTGATCCCAAGCCGTTTAGCGGCTGCCGTCTTGTTCCACCGCGTCGCCTCAAGTGCCTTTTCAATTGCCTGGCGCTCAATGGTTTCCAGGTACCGCTCAAGGTCCATATCGCCATCTGGCAGAGATGGTAGCTCCTGGCTGTTGTCAGAGTCCTGGCTCTCTCGCATCTGTCGGCTCGGGGGCAGGTCTACCGGGGGTGTTCCAATGTGTAGGTCATCGGTATCGATTACTTCGGAATCACACAAGGTAAATGCGCGCTCCAGGATGTTCTCCAGCTCCCGGACGTTGCCAGGGAATGCGTAGTCCTTCAGGTAGCCCAGGGCGCCCTGGCTGAGGCGTGCCGGCGGACATTCATACTCCCGCGCGATGCGCTCGAGGATATGGTTGGACAGGAGCGGTATATCGTCCGGGCGCTCCCGCAGTGCGGGTACGGCCAGTTCAATGACGTTGATGCGATAGAACAGGTCCTGGCGGAAGCTGCCGTCCTTGACCAGTTCTGGCAGGTTCTTGTGGGTGGCACTGAGGATGCGGATGTCCACGGGTACTTCCCGGGATTCACCCACCGGTCGGACGGCTTTTTCCTGAATGGCCCGGAGCAGTTTCACCTGCATGGCCAGGGGCAGGTCCGCCACTTCGTCCAGAAAGAGTGTGCCGCCATCAGCGCTGCGAAACAGCCCGTCCTTGCTCTCGTTGGCGCCGGTGAAGCTGCCCTTGCGGTGACCGAAGAACTCGCTTTCCATCAGCTCAGACGGAATGGCGCCGCAGTTGACGGCCACAAACGGCGCGTCGCTGCGGGGGCCCTGCATGTGAATCATACGGGCGACCAACTCTTTACCACTGCCGGATTCGCCACTGATGAATACTGGCGCCTGGCTGCGGGCCAGCTTGCGGGTCTGGCTGCGCAGACGCTGGATTTCACGGGAGTTGCCCAGCAGCAGGCCCGGTTCATCGGTCTGCTGGATCTCCTGGCGTTCCGGCTCTGACAGTCTCAGGGCACTGTTCACCAGTTCCCGTAATCGGGGCAGTTCCACCGGCTTGCTCACGAAGTCAAAGGCTCCGGCCTTGAGGGCCTCAATGGCGGTATCCATGTTGCCGTAGGCGGTGATGACAGCTACCGGGGTTTCTGGCCGGTGCTCCTGTATCCAGGCCACCAGGTCGATACCGTTGCCGTCCGGCAGGTTCATGTCGGTCAGGCACAGGTGGGCCGGTTCCGCTTCCAGTAACTCCCGTGCTGTGGCCAGGTCCGGGGCGATCGGGTGGCGATGCCCATGCGCACCAGGGTAATCTCCAGCAGTTCGCGGATATCCGGTTCGTCATCCACAATCAGTGCGGTATGGGTAGTCATAGGGTTACATCCTTTAAGGTTCTCATATCAGTCTGCCCGGCGGGGCAAAGGTGATCCGGAAGCAGCAGCCGGGGCTCTGGCCATTGAGCAGTGCCAGGTGGGCCTGGTTGGTTTCGCACAATTCCCGGGCCAGGTACAGTCCGAGACCCGTTCCGCCCTTGTCAGTGGTGAAGAAGGGCTCGAATACGGAATTGCGGTGTTCTTCGGCAACGCCCGGTCCCTGGTCTTCCACATCGACGTAGGCGCGCTCGCCGTCGGTGGTAGCGCCGGCTCGCACGGTAAGGGTGGCGCGTCCGGTTTGTTGCTTGCTGTAGCGCAGGCCGTTGTCACACAGGTTTGTCAGAACCTGATCGATCTGACTCTTGTCGAAGCGGGCGGCAGGCAGGTCAGACGGGAGCTCGAGACTGATGCGGGGTGGCTCCCCGTCCTGGTGGCTGGTGGACTGTTGATAGTCCCTTACAAAGTCGGTCAGCCACTGGCCAAGGTCCACCAACTGGGCGTCGGCCTGGCGTCGGCGGGAAAGGTCCAGCACGTTCTCGATAATGCCGTTCACCCGGCGAGAGTGCCGCTGGATTATCTCAAGCATGCGCAGGTCCGGCTCGGGTATATCGCCGGACTCACTCATCAGCTGCGCGGCATGGCTGATGGCGCCCAGGGGGTTGCGGATCTCGTGGGCAATACCGGCGGTCAGTCGGCCGAGGGACGCCAGCTTCATTTGTTGGGCCTGCTGGGTAACCTTGCTCAGGTCCTCGATAAACGCCAGTATCAGGTCGCTGTTTTCTTCATCGAGTCGGGTGAAGCTGGCCTGGATCACGGGGGAGGCAGGCTGCACCTGGCAGGGTTCCGGGCGCTTGCGAGGGTCCTGTTTCCAGGTGGCGAGGCCTTCCAGGAGTGCTACCGGTAACACCCGGCTTTGGTGTCCGTGGTTGCCGATCATGCCAAACAGGAGTTCTTCGGCGGCTGCGTTCGCCACCCGGATCCGACCCTCCTGGTCCGTGACCACGATACCGGTGCGCATGCGCTGGATGATCTGTTCGTTGATCTTCTCCAGTTCGATGATGCTGCGGGCCCGGGAATCCGCCAGGGCTTCGCTGCGCTGCATGCGACGGGTAATGGATTGCAGGATCAGCGCTGCGCCGAAATACAGAATGCCCAGAGAACCCGCCCGGACGATGTTGTCCACGTTGTCCCCATGCAACATCACGCCCCAACCCGCGATGGCCAGGGAGCAGATAGCAGCGAGCGCAGCGTAGAATAGGCCCATCCGGCTGGGGGTCAGGATGTTGCCCGCTGCTACTGAAATAATGATCAGATTGGCCAAGCCATTGGTGATGCCTGAACTGGTGAACAGCAGAACGTGGATGATCAGGATATCCAGTAATACCGACAGGGTAATATGTCGCTGGCCGGGGCTGAGCCCACCCACCAGCATCAGCCCGATGGCGCTGTTGAGCATCAGGTAGCCAAGTACGCCGGCCTGGTAATATTCGGCAAGGCGCAGGGGCTGATCGAGCTGGACAGGGTCTACAAACAGCAGCCCGGTCAGCACCAGGCTGATCACGATCCGGTACAGGTTATAGACCCGGAACAGTCGCTGGGATTGCCCTGATGTTCCCCGTTGGTAGCTCTGGCTGGTCGGGCTGGATGTGTCGGCAGACAGTTTGCTCAAATGTGCTTCTCTCGGCGGTCTGACGGTTGAATTAAGCATCCTTCCCTGAGTCACTATGGCAGCAATCCCTTGGCTACATCGCTATAATAGCCTTTTCACAGCAACGGGTTACAGGAGCGGGCACATGTCTCAGCAGCCAGGAGCAACAGGAACAGGCCATACAGCACGGAAACTCAACGTGGTGATGGCTCAGATGGATTTTCTGGTTGGTGATATTCCCGGTAATGCCCGCCTGGTGATTGATGCGGTCCGTAAAGCCGAACAGGAGCATAACGCAGATCTGGTTGTGTTTCCGGAACTTTGCCTCACCGGCTACCCGCCGGAGGATCTGTTGCTGCGTCCCAGCCTGGACTTGAGAGTGGCGGAGGCGCTGGCATCGTTGCAACAGGCAAACCTGACAGCTGCCTGTGTGATCGGCGCTCCCATACGGCAGGGGGGCTTGCTCTATAACGCCGCCGTCCTGATCGATCAGGGGGAGGTGCGCGCCTCTTACTTCAAGCAGTTCCCGCCGAATTACCAGGTCTTCGATGAGAAGCGCTATTTTGCAGCAGGCTCCGAGCCCTGTGTGATTGATTTTCGGGGTATCGCTGTGGGGCTAACGGTCTGCGAGGACATCTGGAGTGATGGTCCCGTGGAACAGGCTGCCGCCGCCGGTGCCAGGCTGTTAATCAACCTCAATGCCTCCCCCTATGACATTGGCAAGCAGGCCCGCCGTAAGGCCCTCCTTGAGGGTAAGGCGCGGGATAACGAGCTCGCCATTGTGTACGTAAACCTGGTTGGCGGCCAGGATGAGCTGGTGTTCGACGGCGGCTCGGTAGTCTACGACCATTCTGGCGAGCTGGCGGTGGAAGTGCCTCAGTTTGATGAAGGCCTCTACCCGGTCGAATTTGTCTGCGACCACCACTGCCAGCCCGTTTCCCGGCCCCGTCCACCGGAGCCCTCCCTGGAAGAGAATATCTATAAGGCGTTGGTGCTTGGCGTCCGCGACTATGTGAACAAGAACGGCTTCCGCTCAGTCGTGCTGGGCCTGTCTGGCGGGATTGATTCGGCACTGACCCTTGCCATTGCAGTGGACGCCCTTGGCGCCGATCGCGTACATGCGGTGATGATGCCGTTCCGCTACACCTCCTCCATGAGCCTGGAAGACGCAGAAGCTGAAGCAAAAGCGCTGGGCGTGCGTTACGACGTGTTCTCCATTGAGCCCATGTACGACGCCTTTATGGCCGCCCTGGAAAAGCCCTTCGAAGGCACGACGCCGGATACCACGGAAGAAAACTTGCAGGCTCGCCTGCGGGGCGTGTTGTTGATGTCCCTGTCCAACAAGTTTGGCTCACTGGTACTGACCACTGGTAACAAGAGCGAACTGGCGGTGGGGTATTCCACCCTGTATGGCGATATGGCAGGTGGTTTTGACGTACTCAAAGATGTGCCCAAGACCGTAGTCTTCCGGCTGTCCCGTTATCGCAACACTATCAGTCCGGTGATCCCTGAGCGGGTAATCACCCGTCCACCTTCAGCTGAACTGGCGCCAGACCAGAAAGATGAAGACAGTCTGCCGGGTTATGACGTCCTCGACCAGATTCTGAACTTGTATGTGGAGCGGGACTTCAGCGCCGAAGCGATCGTGGCGGAAGGGTTTGACCGCAAGGATGTAGAGAGGGTGGTGCGGCTGGTGGATATCAATGAGTACAAGCGCCGCCAGGCCCCGATTGGTGTCAGGATCACCGAAAGGGGTTTCGGCAAGGACCGGCGCTATCCCATCACGAACGGCTGGAAAATCGGTAACTGAGAGGCGTGACCGTGGGCGGGATCAGTCCCGCCCGAACAGTCCGAAAGTCATCACGTTCAGCAGTGAGCGATTCTCCGGCGTAAGGTCCCTTCCCTGGAAGCGCATATTGTCATCGAAGGCGTCACTTTCAGGGTGGTTCACGGCCAGCAGGCGTACGGCATCGCTGGCTGCGTCGTCCAATTCCAGTGCCTCGTAGGTTTCCGCCATCAGGATCAGGGCTTCCTCGGTGGAAGGTGATTCGGGGAAGTTCTCTACCACGTAGCGCGCGCGGTTGTTGGCAGCCATGTAAGCCTGGCGGCGAATGTAATATCGTGCGGCGTGCAGTTCCAGTTCCGCCAGGCGATTGCGGATAGCAATCATGCGCTGGCGGGCGTCCGGTGCATACTCACTGTCCGGGTAGCGGTTCAACAATTCCGAGAAATCCTGGAACGCCTGTCGTTGCTCGCCGGGGTCCCGGTCGGTAGGGTCAACGCCCAGATAACGGGTTGCCAAGCCTACGTCCAGGTTATAAGAAGCCAGGCCGCGCATGTAGAGGGCGTAGTCTGCGTATTCACTCTGGGGATTCAGGCGCAGGAAACGGTCCGCTGCACTACGGGCGCCTTCAAGGTCGAGGTTCTGGTATCTGGCGTAGATCAGGTCCAGCTGGGCCTGCTCCGCATAGCGGCCGAAGGGATAGTAGGTCTCCAGCTGGTCCAGGTTGCTCTCGGCCTCATTGAAATTACCGGAGTCCATGGCCTTGCGGGCGTTGTCGTAATAGGCTTCTTCGGGCAGGACGTCCTGTTCCTGCTGGGTCGACGCGCAGGCCCCCAGAACCAGAGTGGCGGCCAGCAATGCACAACGAAAACCTGATCTCATGCCTGAATCCCGTATAATGTCTGATTACCGGATATCCTCACGGATAACGGAAGTTGGCCATTGTAACGACCTTGATTGCCATTGTGCAGTGTTTAAGCTGAACATGGGGTAAACGGGACAGCGACGGACGTCCATGAGCTGACAGTACGCCGGATAAACCTTTATTCACCAGGTGCGCTTTAACCCCTGCAACCAATAGCGGTTACCAGGGGCTGGCAGCGCCCATAACGGCCCGGGGCCAGTATGACCGAACATTCCCGAGTAAAGGCGTCTTTCGAGGTGCCCCACGAACTCTCTGACCGCCGGCTGGACCAGGCTGTGGCGGAGCTGATGCCTGAGCACTCCCGCTCTCGCCTGCAGGGGTGGATCAAGGGTGGCAACCTGACGCTCAATGGCAAGCAGTGCAAACCCCGGGACAAGGTCATGATGGGAGACCGCATCGAGCTGGATGCCGAGCCCGAGGTCCAGGTGGAATGGCAGGCCCAGTCCATCGAGCTGGATGTTGTCTATGAAGATGAGCACCTGCTGGTCATCAACAAGCCGGCCGGCCTGGTGGTACATCCTGCCGCTGGCCATGCGGACGGCACCCTGGTCAATGCGCTGCTGAACTATGCCCCGGAAGTGGAAAACCTGCCCCGGGCGGGCATCGTACACCGGCTGGACAAGGACACCTCAGGCATTATGGTGGTGGCTCGCAGTCTGATTGCACACACCTCCCTGGTTGATCAGCTGCAGACCCGAACCATGGGTCGGGAGTACGAGGCAGTGGTGGTCGGCGAACTGACCGGGGGTGCCACCGTGGATGCCCCCATTGGCCGCCATCCCAGGGATCGCAAGAAAATGGCGGTCGTGTCCTCCGGAAAGCCGGCAGTGACCCACTATCGGTTGGTTGAACGCTTTGCCGCCCATACCCATATTCGCTGCAAGCTTGAAAGTGGCCGCACCCACCAGATCCGGGTACATATGGCCCATGTGCGCCATCCGCTGGTGGGTGACCCCATGTATGGCGGTCGCCTGCGACTACCCAAGGGAACGACTGACGAGTTGCGTGAAGTGCTGGCGGCCTTCCATCGCCAGGCGCTGCACGCCCGCCAACTGACGCTCGAACACCCGGAAACCGGTGAAATCCTGAGCTGGGAGGTGCCCCTGCCGGAAGACTTTGAACATCTGCTGGCTGCACTGCGCAAACATGCCCGGGAGCTGGAAAGCCATGAGTTCTGACTTGCCCGTACTCCACCCGGAGTGGCCGGCGCCTGCCAACGTGCAGGCCCTGTGCACGACCCGGGCCGGAGGCGTCAGTTCCGGTCCCTGGGACTCCATGAACCTGGGCGACCATGTAGGCGACAACCACGGTGATGTGCTGGAGAACCGGCGGCGATTGGCCCACTGGGCTCACCTTGAGCCTGATAATTTTTACTGGCTCCAGCAGGTTCATGGAACCGGTGTCGCAATCCTGCCAGGCGGTGACCGGGTGGCCGATGCAGCCGTGGCGGACCAGCCTGGCCGGGTCTGTACAATCCTCACCGCCGATTGTTTGCCAGTGCTTTTCTGCGACCTTGCGGGCACCCGTGTGGCTGCAGCCCACGCAGGTTGGCGTGGCCTTGCCAGCGGTGTCCTGGAAAACACCGTGCAGGCCTTTCCTGTTCCCGAGGACGTCATGGCCTGGCTCGGGCCAGCTATCGGACCGGAGCAGTTTGAAGTGGGGCCAGAGGTGCGGGAGCAGTTTCTGGCCGACAGCCGGGAAGCCGACCCGTTTTTCGACCTGTCGCCCCACCAACCAGGCCACTTCCTGGCGGATATCTACGGCCTGGCCCGGTTCCGGCTTGCCCGCGTCGGAGTTACCCGTGTATTCGGGGGTGGATTCTGCACCGTTACCGAGGCGCAACGTTTTTTCTCCTACCGCCGGAATGGCCAGACCGGGCGAATGGCCAGCTGTATCTGGCTGAATAACTGAACCGGCGCCCATACCCCGCATCCGGCTGCACCTGACGTCTGTCAATTTTCTGACACTTTCTTGCTTCGCTACCTTGAAGTCCGCCCGCCAGCCCCTACATTAAATGTCAAAGCTAACAGGATGATCGCCGTTTACCTGCAGAAGGGTTGCGACATCCGGACATTGAAGCGGGGAATCCAGAAGATGCGAATCGACAAACTCACCAGCCGGCTGCAGACCGCCCTTGCGGATGCCCAATCCCTCGCGGTCGGCAAGGATCACAACTTTATTGAACCGGTGCACCTGATGCAGGCGCTGCTGGACCAGGAAGGCAGTTCGATCAAGCCGTTGTTGAAGCACGCAGGTGCCGAACCTGGACGGGTGCGCCAGGCCATCGCCCGGGAAATCGAGAACCTGCCGGAAGTGAAAGGGTCCGCAGGGGATGTCTCCATGTCCAACGATATGGGACGCCTGTTCAACCTGGCTGACAAGCTGGCCCAGCAGCGGGGTGACCAGTTTATTTCCAGCGAACTGATGCTTCTGGCTGCGCTGGACAGCCGGGGCACCCTCGGGCGGGTGCTCAAGGAGCAAGGCGTCACGAAAGAAAACCTGGAAAAGGCCATTGACGAAATCCGCGGTGGAGAGTCCGTCAATGATGCCGGTGCCGAGGAAAACCGTCAGGCCCTGTCCAAGTACACCATCGATCTCACCGAGCGCGCAGAGGCAGGCAAACTGGACCCGGTGATCGGACGGGATGATGAAATTCGCCGCACCATCCAGGTACTGCAACGCCGCCGCAAGAACAATCCGGTACTGATCGGCGAGCCGGGGGTGGGCAAGACGGCCATTGTCGAAGGCCTGGCCCAGCGCATCGTTAACGGTGAAGTGCCGGACGGCCTGAAGGACAAGAAGGTGCTGTCCCTGGACATGGGGGCACTGATTGCCGGCGCCAAGTTCCGTGGTGAGTTTGAGGAGCGCCTGAAAGCCCTGCTGAACGAGCTGTCCAAGCAGGAAGGCCAGATCATCCTGTTTATCGATGAGATCCACACCATGGTTGGCGCCGGCAAGGCTGAAGGTTCCATGGATGCGGGTAACATGCTCAAGCCGGCCCTGGCCCGGGGTGAGTTGCACTGTGTGGGCGCCACCACCCTGGACGAATACCGGGAAAACATCGAGAAGGATGCGGCGCTGGAGCGTCGCTTCCAGAAAGTGCTGGTCAGCGAGCCGTCCGAGGAAGATACCATCGCAATTCTCCGGGGCCTGAAAGAGCGTTACGAGGTGCACCATGGTGTCGAGGTCACCGACGGAGCTATCATCGCGGCCGCCAAGTTGTCTCATCGTTACATCGCCGACCGGCAACTGCCGGACAAGGCCATTGACCTGGTGGACGAAGCGGCCAGCCAGATCCGTATGGAAATGGACTCCAAGCCGGAAGCCCTGGACCGCCTTGAGCGTCGGCTGATCCAGCTCAAGATCGAGCGGGAGGCCCTGAAGAAGGAAAGCGACGCGGCGTCCAGGAAGCGCTTGCAGGAGTTGTCCGACGTCATAACCGGTGTCGAGCGGGAGTACGCCGACCTTGAAGAGGTTTGGAACACCGAGAAGGCCGCGCTCCACGGCTCCCAGAAGATCAAGAGCCAGCTGGAGCAGGCCCGGATTGACCTGGAAAACGCCCGTCGGGCAGGGGATCTGGGCAAGATGTCCGAGTTGCAGTACGGCACCATTCCCGAGCTGGAGCGTCAGCTGGACATGGCCAGCCAGGCCGAGATGATGGAAATGAAGCTGCTGCGTAACCGGGTCACTGACGAGGAGATTGCCGAGGTGGTGTCCAAGTGGACCGGCATCCCGGTGTCCAAGATGCTCGAAGGTGAGCGAGACAAGCTGATGCGTATGGAAGAAGCGCTCCACGAGCGGGTTATCGGCCAGGATGAGGCGGTGGAAGCCGTTGCCAACGCGGTGCGCCGTTCCCGCGCTGGTTTGTCTGACCCCAACCGGCCCAACGGATCGTTCCTGTTCCTCGGGCCCACCGGCGTGGGCAAGACTGAGCTCTGCAAATCCCTGGCCTCCTTCCTCTTTGACACTGAGGAAGCCATGGTTCGTATCGACATGTCCGAGTTTATGGAGAAACATTCCGTTGCCCGCCTGATCGGTGCACCCCCCGGCTACGTCGGTTATGAGGAAGGTGGCTACCTGACCGAAGCGGTTCGTCGCCGGCCCTATTCCGTGCTGTTGCTGGACGAGGTGGAAAAGGCCCACCTGGACGTCTTCAATATCCTGTTGCAGGTACTGGAAGACGGTCGTCTGACCGATGGCCAGGGTCGTACCGTGGACTTCCGCAATACGGTGATCGTTATGACCTCCAACCTCGGGTCAGACATCATCCAGCAGAAGGCAGGCGAGGAAAATTACGAGGCCATGAAGAACGCGGTTATGGAGGTGGTAGGTACACACTTCCGGCCCGAGTTCATCAACCGCGTAGACGAAGTGGTGGTATTCCACCCGCTCGCAGAGAACCAGATTCGGGGTATCGCCACCATCCAGATCCAGTCCCTCAGCAAACGTCTGAAGGATCAGGACATGAAGCTGGAGCTGGACGATGGCGCCATGGAGTTGCTGGCGGAAGTCGGTTACGACCCGGTCTATGGTGCGCGTCCGCTGAAGCGGGCGATCCAGCGAATGATCGAGAACCCGCTGGCCCAGAAACTGTTGCAGGGAGAGTTTGTCTCTGGTGACGTGATTCGTGGCACCGTGAAGGACCACCAGCTGGTATTCAGCAAAGCCTGACCGGGTAGTTGTGTCGGTCAAAAAAACGGGAGCTTCAGGGCTCCCGTTTTTTGTGGTCATGCGCTTTGTGTGGCCGGTTCAGGACTCGGGGCTATCGTCGCAGCTTTCCTCGACAATGGCCTCGAACTCGGCGCGCTTCTCCTGGATTTCTTCCGGTGTGAGGTAACGCTGCTCGCCATCGGCGCCCACCACGCGGATGCGGGCGTTGCTGTTGATGGCCTGGAGGTTCGCCCGGGCTGTGTCACAGCGAGCTTGCCGCTGTTTGCGGCGGGCTTCTTCCACGGCGGTTTCCTTTTCCTCCCGCTGACGTTCCGCCTGGCGCTCCTCCAGTGCTTCGACCTGTTCCTGGGGGGATTTACGTTCGGAGCTGTTGGTGGCGGCTCCGGTTTTCACGCTCACGCGGTCTGCCGCCCGGCCCACCGGCTCGCGGTCACCGAAGTGGACCACGCCGTTTTCATCCGTCCACCGATAAACGGATTCCGCAGAAGTGAGGGAAGGGCTTAGCAGCGCAATGATAGCGACCAATAGCAGGTGTCGGGTCATATCTGAAAATCCTTGGAAGAAAAACTGCCGGTCGGCCGTGCCTGACCGACAACAACGTATCCATTAAAGCGAATCCTGCCATTACGGGCAAAGGTTTTCCCGATTCGCCGCCGAATCTGTGAACCAGCAGGCAGGCCACACCGGAATCCTGGCCGGGGCAGGGTGCAACACTACTTTTCGGCAGTTTGAGGCTACTCCTGCACCGTTTCTATTGACAGATACTTTCCCGCTGTCAAAATTACAGATTGCCTGAAAGCAGGGGTCAATACGGCAGGCAATCCCGAGCAGTAACCCCCGTTGAATACCACACTGTACTTCCTGTACCCCGGGTACAGGCGGTTGCCTTTTTGTATCAGCAAAGCGCTCATATCCTGGCAACCCGTTGACTGGCCCTGTTCCGGAACCCTCAGGAGCCGGGCTGTCCAGGAGACAACCTCTGTCAGACATGGTGTGGCGGAACGCCCAGGCCGGCCTTCAAAAGAGGCGTGGCACGGGGCATCCAGGCAATTCGGGAAGATTCCCGTAACATTCACTCGTTTATAGAGGGTAAATCACGTGGAGTTATTGTCTGGTGCCGATATGCTCATCCGCTCCTTGCAGGATGAGGGTATAGAGTACATCTATGGCTATCCCGGTGGTGCAGCGCTTCATATTTATGACGCGTTGTTCAGGCAGGACAAAGTCAAGCACATCCTGGTGCGCCACGAGCAGGCGGCGGTCCACATGGCCGACGGCTACGCCCGCGCATCCGGTAAACCAGGTACCGTACTGGTGACCTCGGGTCCTGGAGCCACCAACACCATTACCGGCATTGCCACCGCCTTTATGGATTCCATTCCCATGGTGGTTCTGTGCGGCCAGGTAGCGTCCACCCTGATCGGTGAGGACGCCTTCCAGGAAACCGATATGATCGGTGTTTCCCGACCGGTGGTGAAACACAACCTTTCGGTGCGTCATCCGGAGGAAATCCCTGAAATTATTCGCAAGGCCTACTACATTGCCTCGACCGGCCGTCCCGGCCCGGTGGTGGTGGATATCCCCAAGGATATGACCACACCTAATGAGCGCTATGAGTATGTCTTCCCGAAGAAGATCAAGCTGCGCTCCTATAACCCGGCGGTCCGGGGCCATACCGGTCAGATCCGCAAGGCAGTGGACATGCTGCTGGCGGCCAGGCGGCCGATTATCTACGCCGGCGGCGGGGTGATCCTGGGCAAGGCCACAGAACAGCTCACCGAGTTGACTCGCACCCTGGGTTACCCCATCACCAATACCCTGATGGGTATCGGCTGCTATCCGGCTTCAGACGAACAGCACCTTGGCTGGCTGGGGATGCATGGGACCTACGAGTCCAATATGGCCATGCACCACTCCGATCTGATCCTCGCGGTCGGTGCCCGCTTCGATGACCGGGTCACCAACGCCACCGAGAAGTTCTGTCCGGGGGCTCGCATTATCCATATCGACATTGATCCTGCGTCGATTTCCAAGACAGTAGAAGCGGATGTGCCAATCGTTGGGCCTGTGGATGCAGTGCTGCGGGAAATGATTGGCATGGTCAAAGAGGCAAAGCAGAAGCCGGACGCCGATGCCCTCAAGGCCTGGTGGAAGCAGATTGACGACTGGCGTGCCTTCCACGGCATGCGCTATGAAACCAGCGACGATGTCATCAAGCCGCAGGAAGTCATTGAGATGCTGCACCGCCTGACCAACGGCGAAGCCTATGTGACCACCGATGTGGGCCAGCACCAGATGTTTGCCGCCCAGTACTACAAGTTTGACCGGCCCAACCGCTGGATCAATTCCGGCGGTCTGGGCACCATGGGGTTTGGTCTGCCGGCGGCGATGGGGGTCAAGCTGAACTACCCCGAGGACGAAGTACTGTGCATTACCGGTGAGGGCAGTATCCAGATGAATATCCAGGAACTGTCCACGTGTAGTCAGTACGACCTGCCGGTCAAGATCATCAACCTGAATAACCAGGCCCTTGGCATGGTCAAGCAGTGGCAGGACATGAACTACGAGTCCCGTCACTCCCAGTCTTATATGGAATCCCTGCCGGATTTCATCAAGCTGGCCGAAGCCTATGGCCACGTGGGTATCCGGATTGACCGTAAGGAAGACCTCGAGCCCAAGCTCAGGGAGGCCCTTGCCATGAAGGACAAGCTGGTGTTCCTGGATATCTATGTGGACCGGTTCGAGCACGTTTACCCCATGCAGGTAGCCCGTGGTTCCATGAAAGACATGTGGCTCAGCAAGACGGAGAGGGTGTGATCATGCGTCGAATCATTTCTGTATTGCTGGAAAACGAGCCGGGTGCATTGTCGAGGGTTGTCGGTTTGTTCTCACAGCGCAATTACAACATCGAAACCCTGACGGTCGCACCCACCGAGGACGAGACACTCTCCCGGCTTACCGTGACCACCACCGGTTCCGACAAGGTTATTGAGCAGATCACCAAGCAGCTCAACAAGCTGATTGAAGTGGTCAAGCTGGTGGATCTGACCGAGGGAGCCCACATCGAACGGGAGCTGATGCTGGTGAAGCTGAAGGCGTCCGGCGCCCAGCGGGCCGAGATCAAGCGTACCGTGGATATCTTCCGGGGTCAGATCGTGGATGTGACCAGCACTGTGTACACCGTGCAACTGGCCGGCAACAGCGACAAGCTGGATGCCTTTATCCAGGCCGTGGGAACCACCGGTGTGCTGGAAGTGGTGCGATCTGGTGTGTCCGGCATTGCCCGTGGCGAGAAAGTGCTCAGTCTCTGAGCCAGACCGAATTTTTCACTCAGGCCCTGCCGGCGCAGGGCCAAACCAAGACAGAGGTTACTATGCAGGTTTATTACGATAAGGATTGCGATCTTTCCATCATCCAGGGCAAGAAAGTTGCCATTCTGGGCTTCGGCTCCCAGGGCCACGCGCATGCGTGCAACCTGAAAGAGTCCGGCGTGGATGTTACTGTGGGCCTGCGCCCCGGCTCTTCCTCTATCGCCAAGGCCGAAGCCTATGGTCTGAAGACTGCTGACGTTCCGACCGCGGTTGCCGCAGCTGACGTGGTCATGGTGCTGACTCCGGACGAGTACCAGTCCGAGCTATACCAGTCCCAGATCGAGCCCAACCTGAAGGAAGGCGCTACCCTGGCTTTCGCCCACGGCTTCGCTATCCATTACAACCAGATCGTTCCGCGCAAGGACCTGGACGTAATCATGGTAGCCCCGAAGGCACCGGGCCACACCGTGCGCACCGAGTTCGAGCGTGGCGGCGGTATCCCTGACCTGATCGCGATCTTCCAGGATGCCTCCGGCAACGCCAAGAACCTGGCACTGTCCTACGCCAGCGGTATTGGCGGTGGTCGTACCGGTATCATCGAAACCACCTTCAAGGATGAGACTGAAACCGACCTGTTCGGTGAGCAGGCGGTTCTGTGTGGTGGTACCGTTGAACTGGTCAAGGCGGGCTTCGAGACCCTGGTTGAAGCAGGTTATGCCCCGGAAATGGCGTACTTCGAGTGTCTGCACGAGCTCAAGCTGATCGTTGACCTGATGTATGAAGGTGGCATCGCCAACATGAACTACTCTATCTCCAACAACGCGGAGTATGGCGAGTACGTGACCGGGCCGGAAATCATCAACGAGCAGTCCCGCGAAGCCATGCGCAATGCCCTCAAGCGCATCCAGAGCGGTGAGTACGCCAAGATGTTTATCTCTGAAGGCAGCCTGAACTACCCCTCCATGACAGCACGTCGTCGCCAGAATGCTGCCCACGATATTGAAGTGGTTGGCGAGAAGCTGCGCTCGATGATGCCGTGGATCTCTGCCAACAAGATCGTGGACAAGGACAAGAACTGATCCTCCAGATCAGCTATTGACCTTCGAGAGCGCGGCCCTGGTGGCCGCGTTCTTTGTTTCAGGGGTGGTACGTATTTTTTGACCGTGGCCCTTGAGGGTTATACTGGCAAGTTCATCCATGACGGAACCGGTTTCATGAGCGACGAAAAGAATGATCCGAAAGTAGCGGATACTACACGCAACGAGCTTCTTCCGGGTGAGGTGGAAGAGGAAGAAGTGGTCGAAGGCGCACGGGTTCGGCGGCGGGGAATCTATCTGTTGCCCAATTCGCTGACAACGGCATCCCTGTTTTCCGGTTTCTATGCGATTGTCTCGGCTGCTAACGGCATGTTTGCCAACGCGGCCATCGCCATTTTCGTGTCCATGGTACTCGATGGACTGGATGGCCGTGTTGCCCGGATGACCAATACCCAGAGCAAGTTCGGTGAGGAATATGACAGCCTTGCGGATATGGTGGCGTTTGGTGTTGCTCCCGGTCTGGTGGCTTTCTTCTGGTCCCTGAACAGTCTCGGAAAGGTAGGGTGGGCCATCACCTTTATCTATGTGGCTGGCGCTGCATTACGTCTGGCGCGATTCAATACCCAGATTGGCTCTGTCGACAAGAAGTTCTTCGTGGGCCTTCCCAGTCCGTCAGCCGCAGCTGTCGTTGCTGGCCTGGTGTGGTGTTTCCATGCCTGGGACCCAGCTGGCTGGTTGACCGGCCTGACTGTGTTGGTTGTGGCCGGTGCGGGGATGTTGATGGTCTCCAATGTTCTCTACAACAGCTTCAAGGACCTGGATATGCGGGGCCGGGTGCCTTTTGCCGCGATCCTGTTGGTAGTGCTGGGGTTCGTCGTGGTCGCGCTGGACCCGGGTACTGTGCTGTTCAGCGCGTTCCTGCTTTACACCCTGTCCGGACCGGTTCGCTCTCTGTTCCGTAAGGGGCGGAAGCATCCGGTTGAACGCTGATTGGTCAATTCGATTGTAAATTCACCAATCCGGCGATAAAAGCAGCGGTTTTATAGCGGCAAACCGAAACCGGGATAAAAAAGTTTCAAAAGGTCGTTGACAGAAAACGGTGGGGCTGTAGAATGCGCCCCACTTCGACAGGGAACGCCGGCGACGGCGGAACCGGGAAGGGAAGTAAACGGTTGTAAGGTTTGAGTTTTTCGGTGTAAGGCTTCTTCGGAAGCGGCGACAAAAACTTCAAAATAACCGTTGACAAGGTAGCGATCTGATGTAGAATACGCGGCCTTGATTGAGCAGACGCTCAACGCTCTTTAACAAGTTGACCAAGTAATTCGTGTGGGCGCTGGCCGAGACCATCTGGCAACAGATATCGAGGCAGCGACTCGTCGAAATATGAGTTTTGTCTTGAGCAAGATTAGAGATCTTCGGATCTTGTATGATTTAAACTGAAGAGTTTGATCATGGCTCAGATTGAACGCTGGCGGCAGGCTTAACACATGCAAGTCGAGCGGTAACAGGGGGTGCTTGCACCCCGCTGACGAGCGGCGGACGGGTGAGTAATGCATAGGAATCTGCCCAGTAGTGGGGGATAGCCCGGGGAAACCCGGATTAATACCGCATACGCCCTACGGGGGAAAGCAGGGGATCTTCGGACCTTGCGCTATTGGATGAGCCTATGTCGGATTAGCTTGTTGGTGGGGTAATGGCTCACCAAGGCGACGATCCGTAGCTGGTCTGAGAGGATGATCAGCCACATCGGGACTGAGACACGGCCCGAACTCCTACGGGAGGCAGCAGTGGGGAATATTGGACAATGGGGGCAACCCTGATCCAGCCATGCCGCGTGTGTGAAGAAGGCTTTCGGGTTGTAAAGCACTTTCAGTGAGGAGGAAAACCTTATGGCTAATACCCATGAGGCTTGACGTTACTCACAGAAGAAGCACCGGCTAACTCCGTGCCAGCAGCCGCGGTAATACGGAGGGTGCAAGCGTTAATCGGAATTACTGGGCGTAAAGCGCGCGTAGGTGGTTTGATAAGCGAGATGTGAAAGCCCCGGGCTTAACCTGGGAACGGCATTTCGAACTGTCAGGCTAGAGTGTGGTAGAGGGTAGTGGAATTTCCTGTGTAGCGGTGAAATGCGTAGATATAGGAAGGAACACCAGTGGCGAAGGCGGCTACCTGGACCAACACTGACACTGAGGTGCGAAAGCGTGGGGAGCAAACAGGATTAGATACCCTGGTAGTCCACGCCGTAAACGATGTCTACTAGCCGTTGGGACTCTTGAAGTCTTAGTGGCGCAGTTAACGCACTAAGTAGACCGCCTGGGGAGTACGGCCGCAAGGTTAAAACTCAAATGAATTGACGGGGGCCCGCACAAGCGGTGGAGCATGTGGTTTAATTCGACGCAACGCGAAGAACCTTACCTGGCCTTGACATGTTGGGAACTTTCCAGAGATGGATTGGTGCCTTCGGGAACCCAAACACAGGTGCTGCATGGCCGTCGTCAGCTCGTGTCGTGAGATGTTGGGTTAAGTCCCGTAACGAGCGCAACCCTTATCCCTAGTTGCCAGCACATCATGGTGGGAACTCTAGGGAGACTGCCGGTGACAAACCGGAGGAAGGTGGGGATGACGTCAGGTCATCATGGCCCTTACGGCCAGGGCTACACACGTGCTACAATGGCGCGCACAGAGGGCTGCAAACCCGCGAGGGGGAGCCAATCTCACAAAACGCGTCGTAGTCCGGATCGCAGTCTGCAACTCGACTGCGTGAAGTCGGAATCGCTAGTAATCGTGAATCAGAATGTCACGGTGAATACGTTCCCGGGCCTTGTACACACCGCCCGTCACACCATGGGAGTGGATTGCACCAGAAGTGGTTAGTCTAACCTTCGGGAGGACGATCACCACGGTGTGGTTCATGACTGGGGTGAAGTCGTAACAAGGTAGCCGTAGGGGAACCTGCGGCTGGATCACCTCCTTAACGAACGCTGGAGGTTTCGGTCAGAGTCCACACGAATTACTTGGTTAACGTGAAGAGAGCAAAAGGGTCTTTGCAGGCCCGGCTGTGAAGTGCTTCTCCTGGAGAAAGCATGAAGCAGAGATTAGCGCTGTAGATTGTGGCAGCTGACAAGGCGCAGGCTGAGTGAAGGAGGGAGCGTACACACGTACGTGACCGAGTGAACGAAGACTGCAACGCAGCTCAGGTGGCACAAGATGCAGTGATAATTGGGTCTGTAGCTCAGGTGGTTAGAGCGCACCCCTGATAAGGGTGAGGTCGGTGGTTCAAGTCCACCCAGACCCACCAGAATTGACCAGCTCGTCGTTGCGCCCGGACTCGCATACTGAAGTATGCTTCGCCCGAACGCGCCTAGATCTGATCAATTCTCCGAGTACGGCGAGTCAACGAAATTGCCGGCTTGGTGAGTGGTTTCTATTAGGGGCCATAGCTCAGCTGGGAGAGCGCCTGCCTTGCACGCAGGAGGTCGGCGGTTCGATCCCGCCTGGCTCCACCATAAACAGATCGACGAACCTGATTGCCTGACGTTATGTCAGTGTGCAGAAAAAAGTGTTTCAACGCGGTGACGTTGTAAGCCCTTCTTTCTGATCACTGGGTCAGAATTGCTCTTTAACAATTCGGATGAGATTGAAACACGAAATTCTGTTCTTCTAGTTCAGAACAGAGTTTCAGCGATAACGATCAAGCGTTATCCGGTGTGTCGTTGAAGTGGTTGTTTATAGCTTCAGTCGGCTGTCTCTGAACGTCATCATTGGATGATCACGAACCTGGCTTGCCAGGGGAAGGTCAAGCGGTGTTGATGCACAGGTCAGTTGTCTTGGGGTTATATAGTCAAGCAACTAAGCGCATACGGTGGATGCCTTGGCAGTCAGAGGCGATGAAAGACGTGGAAGCCTGCGATAAGGCTCGGGGAGCTGGCAAACAAGCTATGATCCGGGCATCTCTGAATGGGGAAACCCACCGACTTTCGGGTCGGTATCTTACACTGAATCCATAGGTGTAAGAGGCGAACTCGGGGAACTGAAACATCTAAGTACCCGAAGGAAAAGAAATCAACCGAGATTCCCTCAGTAGCGGCGAGCGAACGGGGACCAGCCCTTAAGCTGGACAACTGGTAGGAGAAGGCCCTGGAAAGAGCCGCCATAGTGGGTGATAGCCCCGTATCCGAAACCTGAGTCCAGTGAAATCGAGTAGGACGGGTCACGTGTAATCCTGTCTGAACATGGGGGGACCATCCTCCAAGGCTAAATACTCCTGACTGACCGATAGTGAACCAGTACCGTGAGGGAAAGGCGAAAAGAACCCCTGTGAGGGGAGTGAAATAGACCCTGAAACCGTATGCGTACAAGCAGTCGGAGCGGACTTGTTCCGTGACGGCGTACCTTTTGTATAATGGGTCAGCGACTTATGTTCAGTGGCGAGGTTAACCGTATAGGGGAGCCGTAGGGAAACCGAGTCTGAATAGGGCGACTTAGTCGCTGGGCATAGACCCGAAACCGGGCGATCTATCCATGAGCAGGGTGAAGGTGCCGTAACAGGCACTGGAGGCCCGAACCCACTGTCGTTGAAAAGCCAGGGGATGACTTGTGGATCGGAGTGAAAGGCTAATCAAGCCCGGAGATAGCTGGTTCTCCCCGAAAGCTATTTAGGTAGCGCCTCGGACGAATACCACTGGGGGTAGAGCACTGTTTCGGCTAGGGGGTCATCCCGACTTACCAACCCGATGCAAACTCCGAATACCAGTGAGTACTATCCGGGAGACACACGGCGGGTGCTAACGTCCGTCGTGAAGAGGGAAACAACCCAGACCGCCAGCTAAGGTCCCCAAGTACCAGTTAAGTGGGAAACGATGTGGGAAGGCTCAGACAGCTAGGAGGTTGGCTTAGAAGCAGCCATCCTTTAAAGAAAGCGTAATAGCTCACTAGTCGAGTCGGCCTGCGCGGAAGATGTAACGGGGCTCAAACTGGTCACCGAAGCTGCGGCTGCATACGCAAGTATGCGGGGTAGGGGAGCGTTCTGTAAGCCTGCGAAGGTGGATTGAGAAGTCTGCTGGAGGTATCAGAAGTGCGAATGCTGACATGAGTAACGACAATGGGGGTGAAAAACCCCCACGCCGGAAGACCAAGGGTTCCTGCGCAACGCTAATCGGCGCAGGGTGAGTCGGCCCCTAAGGCGAGACCGAAAGGTGTAGTCGATGGGAAACGGGTTAATATTCCCGTACCTTGGATAGCTGCGATGGAGAGACGGAGAAGGCTAGGTGAGCCGGGCGACGGTTGTCCCGGTTTAAGCGAGTAGGCAGTGGGTTTAGGCAAATCCGGACCCATAATGTCGAGACGTGACGACGACGACCCTTTTACGGGTTGGAAGTCATTGATGCCATGCTTCCAGGAAAATCTTCTAAGCTTCAGGCTATCCGGGACCGTACCCCAAACCGACACAGGTGGTCAGGGTGAGAATCCCAAGGCGCTTGAGAGAACTCGGGTAAAGGAACTAGGCAAAATGGTGCCGTAACTTCGGGAGAAGGCACGCCGGCGTGTACGTGAAGCCCCTGCGGGTGGAGCGGAAGCCGGTCGAAGATACCAGGCCCCTGCGACTGTTTATTAAAAACACAGCACTGTGCTAACACGAAAGTGGACGTATACGGTGTGACGCCTGCCCGGTGCCGGAAGGTTAATTGATGGGGTTAGCGCTTGCGCGAAGCTCTTGATCGAAGCCCCGGTAAACGGCGGCCGTAACTATAACGGTCCTAAGGTAGCGAAATTCCTTGTCGGGTAAGTTCCGACCTGCACGAATGGCGTAACGATGGGGGCGCTGTCTCTACCCGAGACTCAGTGAAATTGAAATCGCCGTGAAGATGCGGTGTATCCGCGGCTAGACGGAAAGACCCCGTGAACCTTTACTATAGCTTCACAGTGAACTTTGAGCATGCTTGTGTAGGATAGCTGGGAGGCTTTGAAACCCGGACGCCAGTTCGGGTGGAGCCAACCTTGAAATACCAGCCTGGCCTGTTTGAGGTTCTAACTTGGTCCCCTGATCGGGGATGAGGACACTGTGTGGTGGGTAGTTTGACTGGGGCGGTCTCCTCCCAAAGCGTAACGGAGGAGCACAAAGGTGGGCTAAGCACGGTCGGACATCGTGCGGTTAGTGTAATGGCACAAGCCCGCTTGACTGCGAGACAGACACGTCGAGCAGGTGCGAAAGCAGGTCATAGTGATCCGGTGGTTCTGTATGGAAGGGCCATCGCTCAACGGATAAAAGGTACTCCGGGGATAACAGGCTGATACCGCCCAAGAGTTCACATCGACGGCGGTGTTTGGCACCTCGATGTCGGCTCATCACATCCTGGGGCTGAAGCCGGTCCCAAGGGTATGGCTGTTCGCCATTTAAAGTGGTACGCGAGCTGGGTTTAGAACGTCGTGAGACAGTTCGGTCCCTATCTGCCGTGGACGTTGGAGATTTGAGGAAAGCTGCTCCTAGTACGAGAGGACCGGAGTGGACGAACCTCTGGTGTTCGGGTTGTCACGCCAGTGGCATTGCCCGGTAGCTATGTTCGGACAGGATAACCGCTGAAAGCATCTAAGCGGGAAGCCCCTTCCAAGATGAGATCTCCCCGAGGCCTCGAGCCTCCTGAAGAGCCGTTCAAGACCAGGACGTTGATAGGCCGGGTGTGTAAGCGCTGCGAGGCGTTGAGCTAACCGGTACTAATTGCTCGTGCGGCTTGACTATATAACACCCAAGACAATTGCTACAGACAACTGCGATAACCTTGATCGTAACGCATTCAATCTCATCCATCCCAGTGATCAACCGTTTTGCCTGACGACCATAGCGGTCTGGAACCACCTGATCCCATCCCGAACTCAGCAGTGAAACAGACCAGCGCCGATGGTAGTGTGGCGTTGCCCATGCGAGAGTAGGTCATCGTCAGGCTCCTAAATAAAACACCCCCGACAGCGAAAGCTGCCGGGGGTTTTTTATTTGGGATACGGTGGTTCTCTTTCACTACAACGGCCCCATGCGACAAGCCTGCCGCAGGCAGGCGCAGGACGTCGGAGTGTAGCGACGACGGGCCCGAAGGGCCGAAGGCCGACAGGCCTGAGCAATGTAGGTCATCCCAGTGCGAAGCACGGGCTGGGAGCATGCTATAAGTGAAATCGTGCGCTGCCAGGGGCGAACGCCCGGAGCGTCTCGCGGAGGGCCGGGAATCGTCGCCGCGCAACGCGCGGCCGGTCTCAGGCAACTCCGATCTGCCCTACAACGGCCCCATACGACAAGCCTGCCACAGGCAGGCATCGACCTGCTTCGCAGGGCCTGAAGAACCCCTACGCCAGCCACAAAAAAGCCCCGGCACCCTTCCAGCACCAGGGCTTCGTCACTCATTACCGGTACCACCTCAATCCCGCAATCCCCCAAACCGCCGATAGAACCCCTCGTTAGGACCTGGCAATGGCCCTGAGGCGTTCTCCAGGGTCTGGTCCAGCCACTCCTCGGCTCTCTCGTAGATTTGCCGGTACAGGTTGCGACAGAGCTGCCTCGCACTCCGGCCTTCCCAGTCGCCGGGAAGCAGCGCGTCCGGAAGCTGGGGGTCACGCAGCAGGATTTTCCGGTATTCGTGAATAAGCAGCGTACGGGCGATCAGGCAATCTTCTGGCGAAAGGGTGTCCTCGTCCTTCAGCTCCTGCCACAAGGGCCTGAATTGATCCAGGAAGCGCCGGTAGCGCCCGCCCAATTCATCCAGGTTCCAGCTTTCCCGCACTTCCCGGCGCATGGCCCGGGAGCTCAGGGGCTCTACCGGGTGCGTCTGCATCACGATGGTGTCGTCCAGAGCTTCCCATTCCTGTAGCAATGGCAGAAGTTCCTCCCGCTGTATGCGCGGATGAATCATCACGCCCTGGCCAATGCTGCCAAAGCTCAGCCATTTCAATTCTTCCCTGACCCGTCTGCGGGCGTCGGCTTCCAGTTGGGTGAGCAAGACAAGCGTCCAGCTGCCGGTCCACTCCCAGGTGGACATTTCATAGACGTGTTTAAAGGCCTGTTCGAATCGGCGGAGGCCGGGCCCGGTCAGGCTGTAATAGCTACAACGGCCGATTTTCTCCGCCTGCAGCCAGTTTTCCTTCACCAGGCGATAGACGGATGTGCGGACCAGGCGCTCGTTGATGCCGACAGGCTGCAGCAATTTTGCCAGGCTCCCCAGCCATACGGTGCCACCCCGTGGGACTATTGCGTCGCCGTAGAGGGTAATGATCAGTGAGCCGGCCCGGATCGGGCGCTTTTTCTGGAACTGGCTGACCAGCTGGTCGAGTTGTTTTTTTGCAGGCATAGGTTGGTTGATCGCTTGAGGGACACTATGAAAATTCGGGTGGTTATTATCCTTATCTAATGGTTGCGGGTAAAACAACCATTTAGCAAAAACGCAGTGTCGACGTTTGGCTAAAGCGGTTGACAGGAAGAATACGATACAATAGCGTTGATTGTAAGTCTTGATATGTGTCAGGAATGGAGAGCGCCGTAGTCATCAGCATGCTTACTGGTTGCGGTGGTTCACCAAGTAGGGAGGCATGATTCCTGAACACCTCTGGGACTTTTTGTGCTGGAAAGTGAATCATAATCCTATAAAACGCTTTCCGTTAGGTAACAAAAACAACGAGGGCACTCTGTGCTCCAGAACCTGGGAGAATAACAATGGCCAAGAAAAGCCTCTTGCGTCGTGCTGGTGTGTTGGCGGCTACGCTGGCAACCAGTCTGCTTGTGTCCGCACAGGCTGCCGAACCTATCAAGATCGGCTCTTTCCTTTCCGTTACCGGCCCTGCCTCATTCCTTGGCGATCCGGAACTGAAAACCCTGGAAATGTACGTGGAAAAGATCAACGAAGAAGGCGGTGTGTTGGGACGCCCATTGGAGTTGATCCACTACGACGATGTCGGTAATGCATCCAATGCCCGTAACTTCGCC
This sequence comes from Marinobacter sp. AN1, assembly GCF_026013985.1. Taxonomy (NCBI): domain Bacteria; kingdom Pseudomonadati; phylum Pseudomonadota; class Gammaproteobacteria; order Pseudomonadales; family Marinobacteraceae; genus Marinobacter; species Marinobacter sp. AN1. The sequence goes on from NZ_CP110342.1 coordinate 1,223,140, forward strand.
GGGCGCCTGATTCGCTCTGATCGTGTTGATATCATCGTCGGTGGCAGTACCACAGGTGCGACCATGGCTGCGGTGCCGCTCGTTGAACAGGCGCGTATCCCGTTCATTTCCCTGGCAGGCGCCGTCACTATCGTTGACCCGGTAAAGGAATGGGTTTTCAAGGTACCCCAGTCTGACCGTATGGCGGCGGAGCGCATCCTGTGGGATATGCGTCGTCGTGGTTTTGACAAGATTGGTCTGATCTCCGGTACCGGTGGCTTTGGTGCCTCCGGTCGCCAGCAGACCCTGGCGGTTGCCAGTGAGTATGGGATTGAGGTGGTTGCCGATGAGACCTACGGTCCGTCAGATTCCGACATGACTGCTCAGCTTACCAATATCCGCAATACCGACGGTGTTGATGCGATACTGAACTTCGGTTTTGGTCAGGGGCCGGCTATTGTCACCAAGAACTATGCCGCCCTCGACATTAACCTGCCCTTCTACCAGTCCCACGGTGTCGCCTCAGATGCGTTCCTCGATCTGGCTGGTGACGCTGCAGAAGGGCTACGCCTGCCGGCCTCTCCGATCCTGATCCCGAGTTCCCTGCCGGATGACGATCCCCAGAGAGAGGTTGTCCAGTCCTACGCCCAGGAGTACCGGGATCACTGGGGCACCCGGGTCTCCACCTTCGGTGGCTATGCCTATGACGGATTGATGCTCGCGGTCCAGGCCATCGAGGCTGCCGGCACCACCGACAAGGCAGCGGTACGTGATGAGCTGGAGAATATCCTCGGCTACGTTGGCGTGACCGGTATCTTCAACATGGCACCGGACGACCACAACGGTCTGACTCCGGAATCGTTCCGCATCCTGGAAGTCAAGGACGGCGACTGGATGCTGGTCGAGTAATAACCTGACCAAACCTCTGCCCCCGGCCCGGTGATGGATGGGCCGGGGGTTTCTGACGGTACCTTCCTATGTTCTCAGAATTTCTTCAGTACCTGTTCACAGGTATTACGATCGGGGCTACCTATGCATTAGTGGCGCTGGGTTTCACCATCATTTACAACGCCAGTCATGTGATCAACTTCGCCCAGGGTGAATTTCTGATGATTGGTGGTATGGGCACCGTGGCGTTTATGGGCCTGGGTATTCCCATGTTTTTCGCCATCATCCTTGCGGTGCTGCTGGCATGCCTGGTGGGTATTGCATTGCAGCGCCTGGCGATAGCACCGGCAAAGAACGCAGACGTGGTCACCCTGATCATCATCACCATTGGCGCCTCGATATTCATCCGGGGCATTGCCCAGGTTGTGTGGGGCAAGGACTATCACGTCGTTCCGCCTTTCAGTGGTGACGAGCCGCTCCGCCTTGGCGGTGCGGTACTGAACTCCCAGAGCCTTTGGGTGCTGGGCATTGGTGCGGTACTCGTTATCGCGCTGATTCTGTTCTTTACCCGAACCCTGATTGGCCGGGCCATTCTTGGTACATCCATGAACAAACTTGCTGCCCAACTGGTCGGTGTGAAGACCCAGATGGTGCTGATGCTGGCCTTTGGCTTGTCGGCGCTGCTGGGTTCCGTTGCCGGGGTTACTGTGGCGCCGATTACATTCACCGCCTATGACATCGGTATCCTGCTTGCGCTCAAGGGCTTCGTTGCGGCCGCCATGGGTGGACTGGGAAGCGGCCTCGGGGCTGTGGTCGGTGGCATCCTGCTGGGTGTGGTCGAGGCCATGACGGCCGGTTACATCTCGTCCGAATACAAGGATGCCGTGGCGTTTTCCATGATCCTGCTGGTCCTGTTTTTCATGCCCCGTGGTCTGTTCGGCGGCCGAACCGTGGAGCGTGTGTAATGTTTGATCGTTTTCTTGAATGGCGGATGAATTATGTGCTGGTTCTCGCCATCATCGTGTTTGTGATCCCTCTCCTGATGGAGAACCCGTTCTACTTTGATCTTGCGACCCAGATTCTGATCATTGCCGCAACCGTGGTGGGCCTGAACTTGCTGGTCGGCTATGCCGGCCAAATCAGTCTCGGTCACGCCGGTTTCTATGGCATGGGCGCGTACTTCAGTGCGGTGGCTACCTCGGCCTACAACTGGCCCCCGTTATTGGCCCTGATAGTGGCCGCCGCAGTGGTAGGACTGGTCGCCTGGGTCGTGGGGCGCCCGATACTGAAGCTGAAGGGCCACTACCTGTCCATGGCGACGCTCGCTGTGGGGTTTATCATTGCGATTATCATCAATAACGAAAGCCAGTTGACCGGTGGCCCTGACGGCATGGTGGTGCCCCCGTTCAGTCTCTTTGGCTGGGAGTTGAGTACCTTTGGGCTTTACTCCCTTCTGGGGCTGGAGATCCCGGGCCACGTAGCCTGGTACCTGGTAGCGGGTGTGCTGTTGCTGGTGGCGGTGATTATTGCCCAGAACCTGATCGACTCCCCGCTGGGGCGGGCTTTGCGTTCCATCCACGGGTCCGAGATCGCCGCCCGTACCGTGGGGGTGGATACCGCACGTTACAAGAGCATGGTATTCGTTATCTCGGCGGTTTACGCGAGTATCATGGGCAGTGTGTTTGCTCACTTCACCGGTTTTATCACCCCCGCCATCGCAGGCTTCGATTACTCCATTGTACTGATCACCATGGTGGTGCTGGGCGGCATGGCCTCCCCCATGGGTGTCATTCTGGGTGCCGTGGTACTCAAGCTGTTGCCCCAGTTCCTGGCCGGTTTCCAGGAATATGAGACGGCAATCTTTGGTTTCATTCTGATGGCCACCATGATTTTTATGCCGAAGGGCTTTTACCCCACGGCTATGAACGCCATTCGCAATAAGCTCGGGAAGTCGTCGGGAGGTAAGGCATGACGGTCATGATCGATGTCAAAGGCCTCGACAAGGAGTTTGGTGGCGTCCATGCCATTGAGGGCCTGGAATTCTCGGTGGAGCAGGGGCAGATCTATTCGGTGATCGGGCCGAACGGTGCTGGCAAGACGACCCTGTTTAACCTGATTACCGGCTTCTACACGCCCACCCGGGGCGAGATTACGCTGAACGGTGAGAGCGTGGTCGGTATGGACCCCAACCGCCTGGCGGAACGGGGCATGTGTCGCACTTTCCAGCAGATGCAGATCTGCATGAATATGACGGCGCTGGAGAACGTGATGCTGGGGCGCCACCTGAAGATCCGCTCCAATCTGTTCACGTCCATGTTCCGGCTTCCCTCACTGCTGCGTGAGGAAAAGGCCTGCCGTGAGCGGTCAAAGGAGCTGATGGCGTTTGTGGGTTGCGGCGAGTATATCAACACGGAAGCCTCTGCCATGTCTTACGGCGCGCTCAAGCGTCTCGAGATTGCCCGGGCCCTGGCAGCGGACCCTAAGATCCTGCTGCTCGACGAGCCGGCCGCCGGTCTTAACGGCACCGAAACGGCGGAGCTGGAAGAGCTGATCCGCAAGGTGGCGGAGCAGGGGGTGACGGTCATGCTGGTAGAGCACGACATGAAACTGGTGATGGGTATCTCTGACCGTCTGCTGGTGATCAACTACGGCCGCAAACTGGCTGAGGGCACCCCCGAGGAAATCCGCAACAATCCAGATGTCATCGCTGCCTACCTGGGTGGCTGAGTGAAAGGGCAAGTATCATGAATGAACAGAATCAGACCACGACGCCTGCCCGGTCGCGCAGCGAACAGGCCGTGGGAATCATTATCCGCGAGCATCAGGGTTTGTGGCGCGTTATCGATCTTCTGGAGCAGCTTCAGCAGGACATGAACGTGAATGATCAGCGCCCGGATGAGGTGTTGTTCAATACCATATTTGATTACATACAGCACTTCTCGAACCGGGTGCATAGCCAGCCCACGGAGATCGTGCTGTACAAGAAGCTTCGTGAAAAATCGCCGGAAAGTGGTCCATTGCTGGACAAGCTGGAACGCGGCTATGTCGTAGGCCACGAGAAGATTAACGAACTTCGCGAGCTCCTGGCGACCTGCGTCCGTGGCTGGCCCAATGGCCGGGAAGCCTTCAGCCATGCGTTGAGCCGGTTCACCCAGGCGCTGCGCAAGCACATCAAGAAGGAAGAGGGGGTAGTAATTCCCCGGGCCAAGGAGGTGCTGAGCGAAGCGGACTGGACCGAAATTGCCGAGGCGCGGGATCAGCAGAACGATCCGTTGTTCGGCGACCGTGTCCGGGAGGAGTTCCGCGAGCTGCGGCACCAGATCGTCAGTTATACGCCCGAGCGCTTTGGTGGGCTGGGGCTGTCCCACCCCACCAGTCGCCCCGAAACCGGCAAGGAGATGCTGAACATTCAGGGGCTGGTGTCTTCCTACGGTCAGATCGAGGTGTTGCATGAGATCGATCTGAAGATCCATTCCGGTGAGATCGTGTCACTGGTCGGTGCCAACGGAGCCGGCAAGTCTACCCTGCTGATGGCCATTTCCGGGCTGCAGCCCTCGACAGCGGGAAGATGACGTTCGAGGGCCAGGACCTGAACCGCATGCCAGTGGACAAGCGGGTTTCCAACGGTATTGTCCAGGTGCCGGAGGGGCGTCAGGTGTTCAAGGATCTGAGTGTCCACGACAATCTCCGCCTGGGTGCCTATACGCGCAAGCAGGGTGCTGAGGTGGAGCGGGATCTGCAGAAGGTCTATGGCAAGTTTCCGATCCTGGAGCAGAAGCGGGACAATCTGGCTGGCGAGCTTTCTGGTGGTCAGCAGCAGATGCTGGCGATTGGAAGGGCGTTGATGGCGAAACCTCGCCTGTTGCTGCTGGATGAGCCTTCCATGGGGCTGGCTCCGCTGATTGTGGAGGAGATTTTCGGGATTATCCGGGAACTCAAGGAGGAGGGCATTACGGTGTTCCTGGTTGAGCAGAATGCGTCGCAGGCTTTGGCACTGGCCGATCGTGGGTATGTGCTGGAGACTGGCCGGGTGGTGCTCGAGGGTACCGGGCGGGAGTTGCTCAGTAACGAGAAGGTCAGGGAGGCCTATCTCGGGATGTGATTTCCCTGGGTACCGTGGCCCTGTTGATTGGGTGCAGGGCCAGTGCCCGAGTAGGTCTTTCCGGGACACGCCGTAAATACATCCATGTAGGCTCCTCAAAAAGGTCCCTCTTTTTGAGGGTCCCGGAAAGACCTACCCGGTCCCTGTCCTTCTGACTCTGGGTGATGTCTGTCTAGTCCTGAAATAGGTTTACACCTGTTTCTATCGGAACGCCCGGTGCACTGCATCGGGCGTTTTGTATTTCAGAGCCAGGTGTGGCCGCCTTGTGTTATAGATTTGCACGGACTGCTCAACCATCTTTTGAGCCTCAGCCAAGTCCTTGGGGCGCGCTAGCAAGAACTCCGTTTTCAGTATCCCATTCACCCGCTCAGCCAACGCATTTTGATAACAGTCGTAGCCATCTGTCATTGAACAACGAATACCGTGTTTGGCATGAAGCTGTTGGTATGGTGCGGAGCAATACTGGCTTCCCCGATCCGAGTGATGAACCAGCTCTCCAGAGAATTGCCTTCCCTTCAACGCCTTATGCATGGCTTGTATCACTCCCTCCGTATGGAGGGTTTCATGGACATGGTGGCCCACGATTTTCCGGGAGAAGGCATCCGTAATCAGGCTCAGATAGGCCGAGCCCTGATGGGTCGGCAAATAGGTAATATCTGCCACCCAGAGCTGCTCAGGGGCATTTGGTACGACCTGTCCCGGGCCTGCTTTCAGCAGGTTGGGGTGGCAGCGAAGGTAGTGATGGCTGTGGGTGGTCCTATGATAAGCACGTTTGCGGGGAACCAGTTGTCGATGTGCCCTCAGGAGATCAAATAGTCGATCCCGGCCCATGCATAAATCGGCATTCGGTTTCAGTAGTGAATGCAGCTTACGGGTGCCCAGGCGAGGCTGGAGCAGGCGCTCTCCCCGCACAAAGTCCAACACCAGCCGCTCATGGGCCTTACGAACCGCATCAGCTTTGAAGTGCTGGTAATACGCCTGACGGGAGAAACCTAGATATCGGCAAGCCCGAGTGACGCTCAGGCCCTGGATCTGCTTTTGCGCGAGGACTTGCCGGACCGCTTTTTTACGACGCGACAGCCATAGTCTTTTTGCAGAACATCCACAACAGATTCAAAGAACTGGGCTTTCTGGTTGGCTTCATCGAGCTGCTGCTCCAACTCTTTGATGCGCTGCTCGGGTGTGAGTGGAAGATCCGGTTTGGCCATCGCAGCCCCCTTACGAACGAAGAGCAAGGCCGCCGGGCTCCAGTCCTGCTGGCCATGCTTACGTAACCACGTTAGCACCGTCGAGCGACCCTGGATACCGTATCGTTCCTGAGCTTGCTTGTAAGTCATCTCGCCCTTTTCAACCTGGTCTACCACCGCCAATTTAAAGGCCAGGGAATAATCTCGCTGACTCCTCCGCCTCGTCGTATTCACAACACCCTCCATAATCTTCAGTGGAAAGGTGTAAACCTTATTCAGGACGAGTCAGTCCTCATAAAAAAGCCGGACTGGTATTTCGCCAGTCCGGCTTTTTCGTCTGCAGGTTGCACAGAGAGGGGGGAGCGGTTAACTCCCCAACCCCAAACTTACTGCTTCTTGGCCACCAACGTCAGAATGTCATAGCTGGCCACCAGCTCGTCATTCTGGTTGGTCACTGCCACGTCCCACATAACCACGCCCTGGGGGTGACCCTCGGGAGAGGTGCGGCCCTGGTCGATCTTGCGCTTGCAGGTCAGGCGGGCGCGGATGGTGTCGCCGGCGCCTACGGGGGTGATGAACCGCAGGGTGTCCAGACCGTAGTTGGCCAGTACGGGGCCTTCGCCCGGGTAGACGAAAAGGCCGGCGGCGGCAGACAGGACGAAGTAGCCGTGGGCGATACGCCGGCCGAACTGGGTTTCCTTCGCGGCGATTTCGTCAAAGTGCATGTAGAAGTGGTCGCCGGAGAGGCAGCCGAAGTTGACGATGTCCGCTTCGGTCACGGTGCGGCGGTGGGTCAGCAGGGACTCGCCCACCTGCAGGTCGTCGAAGTGGCGACGGAACGGGTGGATGTCGTTTTCGATGACCTTGGCACCACGGACGTATTCGCGGGTCACCGCTGCCACCATAGTGGGTGAGCCCTGAATGGCAGTGCGCTGCAGAAAGTGGTGTACAGCGCGGATGCCGCCGAGTTCTTCACCACCACCGGCGCGGCCGGGACCGCCGTGCTTGAGCATGGGCAGTGGGGAGCCATGGCCGGTGGACTCCTTGGAGGCTTCTGCGTCCAGGATCTGGAGGCGGCCGTGCTGGGCGGCCAGTACCGGAATCATTTCTGCGGCGATGGCCGGGTCCTTGGTGGTCAGGGTGGTTACCAGGCTGCCCTTGCCCTTGGCAGCAATGGTCAGAGCCTCTTCGATGCCGTTGTAAGGCATCAGGGTGGCGACCGGGCCAAACGCTTCGATGTCGTGGGCGCCACCGTCGTTCAGCGGATTACGGTTAATCAGCAAGTGGGGGGCGATAAAGGCGCCGTTGTCCACACCGTCACCGACGGGTTTCAGGCCTTCGGTCTTGCCATAGACGCACTCGCTGGACTCCAGCAGGCGATCGATGGCGTCGTTGACGTCCCGTAGCTGATCCTGGGAGGCCAGGGCGCCCATGCGCACACCTTCTGCGGCAGGGTTGCCGAAGGTGATCTTGCCCAGTCTTTCCTTGATGCGTTCAGCCAGGGCGTCCAGGTGCTCGGCCGGCACCAGTACCCGGCGTATAGCGGTACATTTCTGGCCGGCCTTGGCGGTCATTTCCTTTACCACTTCCTTGGCGAAGATCTCGAACTCCTCGTCGTCCGGCGTCACGTCCGGGGCCATAATGGCGCTGTTGAGGGAGTCCGCCTCCGCATTGAAGGGTATGCTCTTCGCCATAATGTTGGGGTGGCTCTTCAGCTTCAGGGCGGTGCTCGCAGAGCCGGTGAAGGTGACGAAGTCCTGTTCCTCCAGGCGATCCAGCAGGTCACCGGTGCCGCCGATGATCAGCTGCAGGGCGCCTTCCGGTAGGAGGCCGGAGTCATTGATGAGGCGTACCGCTGCTTCAGTGAGGTAGCTGGTGGCGGTCGCCGGCTTGAAGATGCAGGGCATTCCCGCCAGGAATGCCGGCGCGAATTTCTCCAGCATGCCCCAGATGGGGAAGTTGAAGGCATTGATGTGGACAGAGACACCACGGCGGGGCACCAGGATGTGGGTGCCATTGAAGTGGTTGTTCTTGCCCAGCTGGTTGACCGGGCCTTCATGGGCCACGTTGCCGGAGGGCAGTTCCTTGCGACCGGTGGAGGCGTAGGTGAACAGGGTGCCGAAACCACCGTCGATGTCGATCCAGGAGTCGGCCTTGGTGCACCCGCTGTGATGGGAAATGGCGTAGAGCTCATCCTTACGACCCTGGATATAGATGGCCAGTTCCTTGAGGATGGCGGCGCGCTGCTGGAAATCCAGTACCAGCAGGCTTTTCACACCGGTGTTGCGAGCGTAGTCGACTGCCTCACCGAAGTTGATGGTTTCCTCGTGGGTGTGGGCCACGGTTTCGCCGTTAACGGCGCTTGGCAGGGCCTTTGCGGCGGTTTTGCCGAACCACTGGCCCGCAATGTAACTCTGTAGGACTGACATTGGCGTTCTCCCGGAATACTTTGTAGCTGACATTGTTATCGGAATGCGTTTCAGGATAAGCAAAGCCGGCGCGGGCGCCGGCTCTGGGATGTCTCCAAACGTTTCTTACACTTCGTCAAAGTCGAGTACGACCTTGTCACTGACCGGATAGCACTGGCAGGAGAGCACGTAGCCTGCCTCGACTTCGTAGTCTTCCAGTGCGAAGTTGGCGTCCATTTCCACTTCCCCTTCCACGACCTTGGCCTTGCACGTGGAGCAGACACCGGCCTTGCAGGAAAAGGGCAGGTCAGCGCCCATTTCGTTGCCGGCATCCAGGATGCTTTCCGTGTTGCGGGTCAGGTCGAAGGTCAGGGCGCGGCCGTCGGCCCGCACTGTGACCTCACTCACCGCCTGCGGGTCAACCTTGGTCTCCGCCCGGTCCTTGCGCGGGGCCTTGCCACCACCGGCGGGGGTAAACAGCTCGTAGTGGATCTTGTCCTTCGCAAGTCCGTGGCGCTGCAGTGAGTCGCGGACGGTCTCTGTCATGATCTGCGGGCCGCAGATAAAGGCTGCGGTCAGCTTTTCGGCATTCAGCCAGTGGTCGAACAGGGCATCGCACTTGTCGGAGTCGATGCGACCGTTGTAAAGATCAATGTCCTGCTCTTCACGGCTGAACAGGAAGACCAGGTTGAACCGGCCCATAAAGCGGTTTTTCAGGTCTTCCAGTTGCTCCCGGAACATGGTGCTGGCGGTTGACCGGTTACCGTAGAACAGGGTGACCTTGCTCTTCGGCTCTGCTTCCAGTGTGGTTTTCACAATGGACAGGATCGGTGTGATACCGCTACCCGCTGCTACGGCCAGGTAGTCGCCTTCACGGGCGGGGTCGAGTTCCACATAGAAATGGCCCTGGGGCGGCATGACCTCCAGGGTCTGACCGGGCTTGAGTTGCTCGTTGGCCACGGTAGAGAAGCGGCCGCCAGGGACCTTCTTGACGGCGATGCGCAGTTCCTGGTCCTTGACCCCGGTACAGATAGAGTAGGAGCGGCGGACTTCCTCGCCGTTCAGTGTTGTCCGCAGCACCAGGTGCTGGCCCTGGTGGTAACTGAAGGTTTCTTTCAGGTCTTCCGGCAGGTCAAAGCTCAGGGACACGGCGTCCCGGGTTTCGGGCCGGACTTCGCGAATGGTGAGAGGGTAGAACTTGTTCATAATTGTTCTGCTCTAGATACATTTGAAGTAATCAAAGGGCTCCCGGCAATCGAGGCATCGATACAGAGCCTTACAGGCGGTGGAGCCAAACTCGCTGACCCGTTCGGTGTGGGTGCTGCCGCAATGGGGGCAGGCGATTGCTTCGTCCACACCCTTGAGTGTCAGCTTGCTGGAGCTGCCCACCGGCGGGGCGATGCCGAATTCCTGCAACTTGCGTCGGCCTGCCTCGGTGATCCAGTCAGTGGTCCAGGCCGGGGTCAGTACCCGGCGGATCCGTCCGTTGCGGATGCCTGCCAGTTGCAGGGCCTCCTTGATGGAATCCTCGATCATCTCGGTGGCCGGGCAGCCGGAGTAGGTGGGGGTCACATCCACCACCCACTCGCCGTCTTCCTCGGCGATCCGCCGGACCATGCCCAGCTCCACCACGCTGACCGCAGGTACTTCCGGATCCTTCACTTCGTCCAGCAGGGCCCAGATGTCCGCCTCGGTGACCGGCTTGCTGCGGTCACGGGCGGGAATGCGGTCACTGGCGATCACCGGCTGGTCTTCCAGCAGGGAGCGCGGTTCGGGTTTACCAGGTCTTGGCATCCGGATAGGCCCTTTGCAGGAATTGCATCTCGGCAAGGATATAGCCGAGGTGCTCGGTGTGGTGACCCACCTTGGCGCCCCGGTACATCCAGGCATCTTCCGGCGGCGGTGTCAGGGTGGCCTCGGTCAATACTTCGTTCACCAGGCCCTTCCAGTCAGCAGCCAGCTGTTCGGGGTTCGGGCCGATGCCGGCCTTGAACAGGGTCTGTTCAACGTCATCGGCTTCGATCATCTCGCCGGTGAACCGCCACAGGTCATCCACTGCGGTTTGCATACGCTGATGACTTTCCTCTGTGCCGTCACCGAAGCGCTTGACCCATTCGGAAGAGCGGCGCAGGTGATACTGAACCTCCTTGGCGGCCTTGGCGGCGATGCTGGCAATACGCTCATCCGGCGCTTTTACCAGGGAAGCCAGGGTAAAGTAGTGCCAGGCATCGAAGAAGAACTGACGCCCCATGGTGACGGCATAGTCGCCATTGGGCTGTTCCACCATCAGTGCGTTGCGGTAGTCATGGGCATCGCGGCGGAATGCCAGGTCATCTGCGCTGCGGCCATCATCGATCAGCTCCGCTGCATACTCGTACCAGTTGCGGGCCTGGCCCACCAGGTCGAGGGCGACGTTCATCAGCGCCATCTCTTCTTCCAGCGCCGGAGCCTTGCCGCACAGTTCGCACAGGCGCTGGCCAAGGATCATGTCGGAGTCTGCCAGGCGCAGCAGGTATTCCTGCAGTGCCTCTTGCTGTGTCATTGCCTTGCTCATGCCGGTCTCCCTTACATGTGGCCGACTTCGTCGGGCAGCTTGTAGAAGGATGCGTGGCGGTAAACCTTGTCATCGGACGGATCGAACAGGATTTCCTTCTCGTCCGGGGAAGACGCGGTAATCGCGGAGGACGGCACCACCCAGATGGATACGCCTTCGCTGCGACGTGTGTACAGGTCGCGGGCGTTTTCCATGGCCATTTCCGCATCAGCGGCATGAACGCTGCCTACGTGCTTGTGGTTGAGGCCGTGCTTGCTGCGTACAAAAACTTCGTAAAGGGGCCAGTCAGCCATAGTTCATCTCCTCTCAGGCAGCGTTCTGCTGTTTTTGTTGCTGTTTCTCGGCGTAGGCCCTGGCGGCCTCACGTACCCAGGCGCCACCGTCGATGGCGTTCTTGCGGGTTTCGATGCGCTCCTTGTTGCACGGGCCGTTGCCCTTGAGCACGTCGTAGAATTCCTGCCAGTCGATTTCGCCGAAGTCGTAGTGACCACGCTCCTCGTTCCATTTCAGGTCCGGGTCGGGCGCGGTGCAGCCCAGGAACTCGAGCTGGGGAACCGTCTGGTCAATGAACATCTGGCGCAGTTCGTCGTTGCTCTTGCGCTTGATCTTCCAGGCCATGGACTGCTGGGAGTTCGGGGACTGGTCGTCAGACGGGCCGAACATCATCAGTGAGGGCCACCAGAAGCGGTTGATGGAATCCTGCACCATCTGCTTCTGCTCCTCGGTGCCTTCACGCATCAGGTCCAGCAGGATCTGGTAACCCTGGCGCTGGTGGAAGCTTTCTTCCTTACAGATCCGGATCATGGCGCGGGAGTAGGGGCCGTAGGAGGTACGCTGCAGTACCACCTGGTTGACGATGGCAGCGCCATCCACCAGCCAGCCGACGGTGCCCATGTCAGCCCAGTTCAGGGTCGGGTAGTTGAAGATGGACGAGTACTTCACCTTGCCTTCGTGCAGCTTGTCGATTTCTTCGTCACGATCCGCACCCAGGGTTTCCATGGCGCTGTAAAGATAAAGGCCGTGGCCTGCCTCGTCCTGGATCTTGGCCATCAGCTGGAGCTTGCGCTTGAGGGTTGGCGCGCGGGTGACCCAGTTGCCTTCCGGCAGCATGCCGACCACTTCCGAGTGGGCGTGCTGGGAGATCTGGCGGATCAGGGTCTTGCGGTACCCCTCCGGCATCCAGTTCTTGGCTTCGATCTTGGTTTCCGCGTCGATCTTGAGCTGGAACTCGCGCTCCTCTGAGGACATCTCCTCGAGGGACTTGACGCGCTTGGCGCCGGTTTCAACGAGCTGTGCGTACATGGTGTACCTCCGGTTCCGGTAAATAGGTTCTTGTTCCCGGGCGGGTGCCACACCCCTGGTGCGCACCTGAATCTTTTCGGCCCACAAGACCTGCTGGACGTTTGGATAATTATTTATGATACCTTGTGAAATATCAAGCGGATCATTTCTGTATCACGTTTTCTTTAAGATCATCTCGTCATAACCAGATAATGATCAATTCGAATGGCTCTACTGCGACGTTTTATCGAGATTTTTGGGTATTCGTCTCGATTGGTCACTTCTGATACGCAGGAGGAGTTCCGGTGTTCAGGAAGTGACGCCTTAAGGAGAAAAAAAGCCCCGTAAAGACGGGGCAAGGTCAGAGCAACAGGAGGTCTGCTCTACACGATGACTCGTTACGTTCTGATTACTTCCGGCGGTCAAACACCCGCTTTGCCTTGCCTTCGGAGCGGGCAAGGCGGTTCGGCTCGGTGATCGTAATGCGGGTGCTGATGCCGATGAACGACTTGATGTTGTGGGCGAGGGTTTTGGCGTACTTTTCCCGCTCGCCGTCATCGGCGCTGCCGTGCTCGGGCTTGAGCTCACATCGAATGTCCATGCAGTCCAGGTTGCCGTCCTTGTAGACCTCGATCTCATAGTGGGGTGACAGTTCCTGGACTCGCAGGATCTGTTCCTCGATCTGGCTGGGGAACACGTTGACGCCGCGGATGATCAGCATGTCGTCGCTGCGGCCGGTAATCTTGTCAATACGGCGCATGGGGCGGGCAGTGCCCGGCAGCAGGCGGGTCAGGTCGCGGGTGCGGTAGCGCAGGATCGGCAGGCCTTCCTTGGTAAGGGTGGTGAACACCAGCTCGCCATATTCGCCGTCGGCCAGGACTTCACCGGTTTCCGGGTTGATGATTTCCGGGTAGAAGTGGTCTTCCCAGATGGTGGGGCCGTCCTTCGTTTCGATGCACTCCATTCCAACGCCGGGCCCCATGACTTCGGACAGGCCATAGATATCCAGGGCGTCGATGCCCAGGCGTTCTTCAATCTCGACCCGCATGGCATTGGTCCACGGCTCAGCCCCGAAAATGCCAAGGCGCAGGGGCAGGTCGTGGGGGTTGATGCCCTGGCGCTCGATTTCATCAGCCAGGTTCAACATATAGGACGGCGTCACCATGATGATGTCGGGCTGGAAGTCCTTGAGCAGCTGAACCTGCTTTTCGGTCTGGCCGCCGGACATTGGGATCACGGTGCAGCCGAGCTTTTCGGCGCCGTAGTGGGCGCCCAGGCCGCCGGTAAACAGGCCGTAGCCGTAGGCCACGTGAACCTTGTCACCTGCATGGCCGCCGCCGGCGCGGATGGAGCGGGCCACCACACTGGCCCAGGTGTCGATGTCTTTCTGGGTGTAGCCCACCACTGTCGGCTTGCCGGTGGTGCCGCTGGAGGCGTGGACCCGGACAATCTGCTCCATGGGGGTGGCGAACATGCCGAACGGGTAGTTGTCCCGCAGGTCGTTCTTCATGGTGAACGGAACCTTGGCCAGGTCCTCCAGGGAGTTGATGTCCATCGGCTTGAGGCCGATCTTGTCAAACGCTTCCCGGTAGAAAGGTACGTTGGTATAGGCGTGGTTGATGCTCCACCGCAGGCGTTGCAGCTGTTCGTGGCGCAATTCGTCAACGCTGGCGGTTTCCAGGGGGTCGAGGGGACCGATTTTCTGCATGGGTAAGGTCATGATGCTATTCCCGGTTTGGACTTGTTGGTAGGTTGCGGTCCACTTGGTCGTTGTTATTGCGGTTCGCCCTGTTCGCGAACGCTGCCCTGGACCTGATAGGACTTGCCGCGGAACAGCGCGACGGTCCTGCCATCCTGGTTAGTGATTTCGATGTCATAAACGCCGGTGCGACGCCCCCGCGCTCGCTCGGTGGCGGTTGCGGTCAGGGTGTCGCCGAGTTGCCCGGCGGCCATGTATTCAATGCTGCATCCGGCAGCCACGGTGGCCTTGTCGTAGGTGTTGCAGGCGAAGGCGAAGGCTGAATCGGCGAGGGTGAACAGGTAGCCCCCGTGGCAATTGCCATGACCCTGGATCATGCGCTCGTCTACCGTCATGGTCAGGGTGGCGGTGCCAGGGCCGATAGTCTTGATCGCCATGCCCAGGTGTTGGCTGGCCTGGTCGCGGCTGAACATGGCTTCGGCGCACTGTTCAGCGAGGGTCTGGGGGTCGGGTTGGGTCATTGTTCTTGGCTCCCCGTGAGTCAGTAGTAGTGGTGTCTTATTGCCCTGTACGCGCGCTTTGGATTAGCGGCCCTTGAACTGCGGCTGTCGCTTTTCCATGAAAGCCGAGACACCTTCCCGGTAGTCTTCGCTCCGACCTGCCTGACGCTGCAGGTCCCGCTCCAGGTCCAGTTGCTCGTCCCAGGTGTTGGTCGTGCTGGCATTCAGCGCCTGCTTGATCAGTGCCAGGCCGGCCGTGGGCTGGGTGGCAAAGTGCTCGGCCATCTTGCGGGTTTCCTCTGTCAGGGCCTCGTCATCCACGCAGCGCCAGATCAGGCCCCAGGCTTCGGCCTGTTCCGCCTTGACCTTGTCACCCAGCAGGGCCATGCCCTTGGCGCGGGCCATGCCAGCCAGGCGGGGCAGAATCCAGGTGCCGCCGGAGTCCGGAACCAGTCCGAGTTTGCAGAAGGCCTGTACGAAGCTGGCAGAGCGGGCGGCCAGGACGATGTCGCAGCTCAGCGCAATGTTTGCACCAGCGCCTGCCGCAACGCCGTTAACAGCGCAGATCACCGGCACCGGCAGATCCCGGAGGGCGCGGATCAGCGGGTTGTACCAGGTCTCGATGGAGTAACCGAGGTCCGGCGCTGCCTCTCCCGGAGCAACGTTGCGGTCGCCCAGATCCTGTCCGGCACAGAAACCCCGGCCTGCACCGGTCAGCACCAGCACGCGAATGGAGTCATCCTGGCGAACCTTCTCGAGGGCTGAGCGCAGGGCTTCGTGCATGTCGGCGTTGAAGCTGTTCAGGCTCTGGGGGCGGTTCAGTGTGATGGTGGCGACCCCTTGCTCGACGGCGAGGAGGATGCTGTCTTGGGACATGGTGAACTCCGTTGTTCTTGTGGCCTGTCGCCAGGCGAAGTGTGGTATCAGTATAGGCACTAATTGACACTCGTCAAGAACTGAGAAATTGATTTATGTATCGCTTTTAGTCGTAGATTGTGTGGAGTTATGCCCGGATGCTCTTAAAGCGAGATCTATAAACATATGGGGTAAAAGAAAAAAATATTCGATTCCCTGCTTGGCGAAAGTTTGCTCAGAAGTTTTCTGATACAAAAAGTTCCAGATATAGGGTTATTGGCGTGTTTGATTGCGAGGGGCGTGTTCCGGTGTTTCGGGGTAACCTCAGGGGTGCTGCGCTGTTATAATGCGGGTTTCGCCAAAGGGTTTTTCGGCAGACCGATGCCGGTAACCGTTTCAGGAGCTTGTCATGGCCGACGCCCATCCCCGACTTGTCAGTGCCCGGCACGAACTCCGCAGCCGGGTGGGGAGCTGCTATTCATGAATGAAGCGCTTCGACAGTTTGCGCTGGGGGTAGCTGGCGTCCGAGTCTGGTACGCGAGGGCGCCATTGCCAGGGGCGGCCCCCAGTCCGGACTTTGATTTTTGCGAGCCCGGTCAGGAGGAAAGCCAGGCCAATAACCCGGAGCCCATGCCGGACGCTCCTGCATCTGCTTCGTCGCCTCCCGGAGTTTCCCGGCGGGGACTGGCACAGCTGCAAGGCTTGCTGGCCGGGGAGCAAAAGGGTGGGGCCGCATACCGCTCCCCTGCCAGGCAGGAACAGGGTGCAGATGGCAGCGCTGATGCTGTGCTGCCGGTAGCTGCTGAAGTTGCGGATGCGCCGGCTGGAAAGGATGCAGCCGATGCCGGCGCCCCCGAAACCACCCCTGTGAATGATGTACTCGCCGGGATGCCCGTGAAGCTGCACTGGCGTTTTTGGTGCGGAAGCCGGTGGCTGCTCATCAGCAGCACCCCGGACGAAGCGAGCCGTGGCCTGGAAGACCGGCTGGCAGAAAACGTTCTGCGAGCCCTGGGGGACTCTGTCCTGCGTACCGAGACCTTGCGCTGGCCGGTGTTCAATAATCCGGAGGTACCAGGCAATGATGCAGCAGGGGCTGCAGAGGTGCTCGCGTCCATGGTGCAGGGATTTGCGACGACAAGGCAACTCTGGCTAGGTATCGAGCCGGAGGATCTGTCGCCTGAGGCGACGAGGCTCTTGCGTTTGCTGGTAGCCCCTTTGGGCGATGCTGCCGTATCTTTTCCGAGAAGCCTGACCGCCCTTTCGTCAGAGCCTGATAGCAAGCGACAGTTGTGGCAGGCGCTTCGGCAAGCCGAGGCCCTGTGATGAGTGGCATGTGCTCAGTCAGCGACCGCTATCCGGAAGTGGTGGTTCGGGAACTGACTCAGGGAGACCTGCCTGCGATTCTTGATATCGAGCACCAGGGGTACTCCCATCCCTGGAGTGAGGGGGTGTTCCGGGACACTTTCCGGTCTGGCTACTCGCTTCTCGGCATTGAACAGGCGGGTCGTCTGGAGGCCTATGCCGTGCAGGCAACCCTGTTTGATGAGGCTCATCTGCTGAACCTTTGCGTTCGTCCTGCAAGCCGCGGCAGGGGGTATGCGCGCCAGTTGTTGCGTGTTCTGCTGGCTGAATCTGCCTGTCAGGGGTTGCAGCGTATGGTGCTGGAGGTCCGTGTCGGCAATCGGGGCGCCAGGCGACTCTACCAGAGCGAGGGCTTTGTCGTTGTCGGGGAGCGGCCGGGTTATTACCCGGACGGTGCCGGGCGGGAAGATGCGATCGTCATGGCCCTGGGGCTCGCCGGGCAGGCGGATCCGACCAGCTGAATCGTTTGTATCCTGCTGCCTGATCAGCGAAAATGCGCAGCTTTTCACCACTGACCCAGGCGGGGCGTCACCCGCATGACGTCCCTCCGGATCTTCAGACCAACCAGGCGTGAGGCTATGTCCGACAGTAAAATTGCCAGCGAAGTGTCCAACAGGCGCACCTTTGCCATTATCTCGCACCCGGATGCCGGTAAAACCACCATCACCGAGAAGGTGCTGCTGTTCGGTCAGGCGATCCAGAAGGCAGGGACCGTCAAGGGCAAGAAATCCGGTCAGCATGCCAAGTCTGACTGGATGGAGATGGAAAAGGAGCGCGGTATTTCGGTGACCACTTCCGTTATGCAGTTTCCCTACGGCGGTCGCCTGGTGAATCTGCTGGATACTCCGGGTCACGAGGATTTCTCGGAAGATACCTACCGCACTCTGACGGCGGTCGACTCCTGCCTGATGGTGATCGATGCAGCCAAGGGTGTTGAGGAGCGGACCATCAAGCTGATGGAAGTCACCCGCCTGCGGGACACACCCATTCTGACGTTCATGAACAAGCTGGACCGGGATACCCGTGATCCGGTGGAGCTCATGGATGAGGTAGAGGATGTCCTCAAGATCGCCTGTGCACCCATTACCTGGCCGATTGGTATGGGCAAGAGCTTTAAGGGGGTTTACCACCTGTCGCGGGATGAGGTTATCCTTTACCAGACCGGCCAGGGCCACACCATACAGGAGAAGAGGGTCATCTCCGGGCTGGACAATCCCGAGCTGGATGAGGCTATCGGCAACTACGCCGACGACCTGCGGGACGAGATCGAACTGGTAAAGGGCGCTTCCCACGAGTTCGACCATGACCTGTTCATGGCCGGCGAGCTGACCCCGGTCTTCTTCGGTACGGCCCTGGGCAACTTCGGTGTGGATCATATGCTGGACGGGCTTGTGGAGTGGGCGCCGTCACCCTTGCCCCGGGAGACCGATGTCAGAACGGTGGAGCCGGCGGAGGATAACTTTTCGGGCTTCGTGTTCAAGATCCAGGCGAACATGGATCCCCAGCACCGGGACCGGGTGGCCTTCCTGCGCATTGTTTCCGGCCGATACCAGCAGGGCATGAAGGCCCGACATGTCCGTATTGGCAAAGAGGTGCGATTCTCTGATGCACTGACCTTTATGGCTGGTGATCGGGAGCATGCCGATGAAGCCTTTGCCGGTGACATCATCGGCCTGCATAACCATGGCACGATTCAGTTGGGAGATACCTTTACCTCCGGCGAAAATATGAAGTTCACCGGTATTCCCAACTTTGCCCCGGAGCTCTTCCGTCGCATTCGCCTGAAGGACCCGCTGAAGACCAAGCAGCTGCAGAAGGGGCTGATCCAGCTCTCGGAAGAGGGGGCTGTGCAGCTGTTCCGGCCCATGCGCAACAATGACCTTATCGTGGGCGCGGTCGGTGTGCTGCAGTTCGATGTGGTGGTCAGCCGCCTGAAGAGTGAGTACAAGGTGGACGCCATCTATGAGCCCATCAATGTGGCGACCGCCCGCTGGGTGACCAGCGACGACCCGCGCAAGCTGGATGAGTTCCAGCGCAAGGCCAACGACAACCTGGCCCTGGATGGCGCTGACCGGCTGGCCTATATTGCACCTACCATGGTGAATCTGCAGCTGGCGCAGGAGCGTTACCCGGATGTTCAGTTCCACAAGACCCGGGAGCACTGACCGGTCGCCAGGTTTGCGGAGGATTCATGCAGCTGGTTGACGCCCATTGCCATTTCGACTTTCAGGCCTTTGAGTGTCGGAGGGATGAGTTCTGGCAAAGGGCTCGGCAGGCCGGGGTTTCGCGCCTGGTTATTCCAGGGGTGCGGCAGCGGGACTGGTCCCGGGTGCAGGAGCTCGCTTCGGAGTGTAACGACTGGTGGTACTGCCTGGGTATACATCCATGGTTCGTTGGAGAGCACGGCGATAAAGCCCTTGATGACCTGGAATCAGCGTTGCGCAATGCGGATGACCGCTGCGTCGGGCTGGGTGAGTGCGGGCTTGACCGTCTCCACGGTGACCTGGGCGCCCAGATGCCCTGGTTCGAGGCGCAGGTTGAGCTGGCGGACTCGCTAGGCCTGCCGCTCGTCATCCATTCTGTGCGAACCCACGATGAGGTTGCTGCGGTGCTTCGGCGCAGGTCGCCTGACGTACCGGTCCTGGTTCACGGGTTCTCGGGCAGCTACCAGCAGGGAAAGACGCTGGTGGACCTGGGGTGCTTTCTGGGTATTGGGGGTGTCATCACCTATGACCGGGCTCTCAAGACGCGGGATGCCATATCGCGACTGCCCATCGAGGCCTTGGTGCTGGAGACCGATGCGCCGGATATGCCCCCTGCCGGGGTGGCAAAAGGCGAGAACGAGCCGGCAAACCTTCGGCAACTACTGACAGCGCTGGCAGTACTGAAAAAGCAAGAGGAAGAGGTCCTGGCCCGGCAGCTGGCGCGAAACGTGGCGTGCCTGTATGGCTGGCCAGACCTGGAATCGGGTCAGTGAAAGGCTTGGCATGGCTGGTTGGTTAATATATACTCCGCGCCCTGGCTTTTCATGGTGATAATGTCGTCTCAGCCCCGAACGGCATTGTCCCGAGCCGGTAACCGAACTGGTTGGCCGGCCAACAGGTATAAAACCCGGTCTGGTGCTCTTCCCACAGCGCTGGCGTGCGGGTTTTTAAACGTTTTATTTTTTTGTAGCGTTCAAGGCGGATTCAATGAAGACTCTGAGTGCGAAACCAGAAACCGTAACACGTGACTGGTACGTTGTAGACGCAGCCGGCAAGACGCTGGGTCGTCTGTCAACCGAGATCGCCCGTCGTCTGCGGGGCAAGCATAAGCCTGAGTACACCCCTCACGTCGACACTGGCGACTACATCGTAGTCATTAATGCAGGCCAGGTCCGGGTGACCGGCAAAAAGGCCAGTGCCAAGATGTACTACAGCCATACCGGCTTTCCCGGTGGTATCAAGTCCATCAACTTCGAGAAGCTGATTGACAAGGCCCCTGAGCAGATCATCCAGAAGTCTGTGAAGGGTATGTTGCCGAAGGGTCCCCTCGGTCGCGCCATGTTCAAGAAGCTGAAAGTCTATGCCGGTGCTGAGCATCCCCATGCAGCCCAGCAGCCCAAAGAACTCGACATTTAACGGAAGGCGGATATGTCTGTAACACAAAATTACGGTACTGGTCGCCGCAAGAATTCCACGGCTCGCGTCTTTATCCAGCCGGGAAGCGGTAACATCACCATCAACGGGCGCACGATCGAGCAGTTCTTCGGTCGTGAGACCCTGCGTATGATCGTTCGTCAGCCGCTGGTAGTGGCTGAGTCTACCGATCGTTTCGACATCAAGATCACCGTCGCTGGCGGTGGCACCAGTGGTCAGGCGGGCGCAATCCGTCACGGTCTGACCCGTGCGCTGATGGACTACGACGAAACCCTGCGTCCGGCCCTTCGCAAGGCTGGCTACGTCACCCGTGACGCGCGCCAGGTTGAGCGTAAGAAAGTGGGTCTGCGCAAGGCGCGTAAGCGTCCGCAGTACTCCAAGCGTTAATCCGGACTCCGGAGAGCGTACAAAAACCCGGCCATGTGCCGGGTTTTTTATTGTCTTCAAGGTTTTGATTCAGGTCACGCCCGATGGCGGCTTTGTTGCCACTGGGCGGGTTCGCGGCTTGTAAGGAGCCGGTAATTTCATTACCATTTGTGCGCTTATAATTTTGGGTTGTGAAGTCCTTTTCCAATGTGTGCGCGGCCTTCAGGGCTGGTCACAGCATTGCCTGATGGGAGAAAACCATAATGAACAATGGCGACGTTAGCCAGGGCCGACGCCGATTTCTGATCGGCGCGACTTCGGTTGTTGGGGGTATCGGCGTCGTCGGTGCGGCTGTTCCGTTCGTGGCATCCTGGAATCCCAGTGCCAAGGCGGAAGCGGCAGGCGCACCGGTCACCGCCAATGTCAGCAAGCTCGAGCCGGGTCAGCAAATGACCGTAGAATGGCGGGGTAAGCCGGTGTGGGTTGTCCGCCGCACGGATGAAATGATTGAACGTATCCGGGAGATGGACGACCGGGTCAAGGACCCCTTGTCCGAAGATGCTGTACAGCCGGAGTACGTGACCGGTGAACTGCGCTCTCTCAATGAAAACTACGCGGTGCTGATCGGTATCTGTACTCACCTGGGTTGTTCACCCCAGTATCGCCCGGAAGTGGCTCCGGCCGATCTGGGTGAAAACTGGCTTGGCGGTTACTACTGTGCCTGTCACGGCTCACGGTATGACCTGGCCGGTCGGGTATACCCCAACCAGCCGGCTCCGACCAACCTGGAAATACCGCCCCACCGGTTTGACGACGAAAACACCCTGACCGTCGGTCTGGATCCTGAGGGGGCTGCGTAATGAACAAGCTGATTAACTGGGTTGATGAGCGTCTGCCAATCGTTGACGCGTGGAACAAGCACCTGGCGAAGTACTACGCGCCGAAAAACTTCAACGTCTGGTACTTCTTTGGCTCCCTGGCCATGCTGGTCCTGGTGAACCAGCTGGTTACCGGTATCTGGCTCACCATGAGCTATAACCCCTCATCGGAAGGTGCCTTTGCCTCCGTCGAGTACATCATGCGTGATGTGGAGTGGGGTTGGCTCCTGCGTTATCTGCACTCTACCGGGGCCTCGGCCTTCTTCGTCGTGGTTTATCTCCATATGTTCCGGGGGCTGATGTACGGCTCTTACCAGAAGCCCCGTGAGCTCATCTGGATCTTCGGTATGCTGATCTACCTGGTGCTGATGGCTGAAGCCTTCATGGGCTACCTGCTGCCCTGGGGGCAAATGTCCTACTGGGGTGCCCAGGTTATCGTTAACCTGTTTGGCGCCATTCCGGTGATCGGTGATGATCTCTCCCTGTGGATTCGTGGTGACTACCTGATCTCCGGTATTACCCTGAACCGTTTCTTTGCCCTGCACGTGGTGGCCCTGCCTATCGTGCTGCTTGGCCTGGTTGTGCTGCACATCCTGGCACTGCACGAAGTGGGCTCAAACAACCCCGACGGTATCGATATCAAGAAGAACAAGGACGAAAACGGCATCCCGAAAGATGGTATCCCGTTCCATCCGTACTACACCGTGCACGACCTGCTTGGCGTGGCAGTGTTCTTCTTCGTGTTCTTCCTGGTGTTGTTCTTCTTCCCTGAGATGGGCGGTCTGTTCCTCGAGAAGCCGAACTTTGAGCCGGCCAACCCGTTGAAGACGCCAGATCACATTGCGCCGGTATGGTACTTCACGCCTTTCTACGCCATGTTGCGAGCGGTAACGGTAGACCTGTTCGGTCTTGACGCGAAGTTCTGGGGCGTTGTGGTCATGGGTGCTGCCATTGCCATCCTGTTCGTGCTGCCCTGGCTTGATCGCAGTCCGGTTCGTTCAATCCGGTATAAGGGCTGGCTGAGCAAGATTGCCCTGGCAATCTTCGCGGTGAGCTTCGTCATCCTCGGTTACCTGGGTATCGTGCCGGCTACCGAGGGGCGCACCATGGTGGCTCAGATCCTGACCACGTTCTACTTCCTGTATTTCATTCTCATGCCGTTCTACACACGCATGGAAAAAACCAAGCCAGTACCAGAGAGGGTGGCAGGATGAAAAAGCTGATTCTGGGTCTTTTCATGACAGTCCTGCCAGCCCTGTCGCTGGCAGCCGCCCCGGGCGTACCACTGGATACCATGGAGGCGGATCACACCAACAAGGCTTCCCTGCAGCGTGGTGCGGCGACCTTCATGAACTACTGTGCAGGTTGCCACTCTATGGAATACGCTCGCTACAAGCGTGTTTCCGACGATCTGGAGATACCTGCTGAACTGTTCGAGGAAAACCTGATCTTTACTGGCGCCAAGATTGGCGAGCTGATGGAAATCGGCATGGACAAGGATCAGGCGGCAAGCTGGTTTGGTAATGCGCCGCCCGACCTCACCCTGGTGTCCCGGGTTCGTGGTGAAGACTGGTTGTATTCCTACTTCCGGGCTTTCTACAAGGATGATTCTCGCCCGCTCGGTGTGAACAATGCTGTGTTCGATAATGTGGGTATGCCCCATGTTATGGTTGCGCAGCAGGGTCTTTGCGCCGTGCCCCCGAAGATTGGAACCAATCCCAGTGTTGACCCGCTCAGTGGCAACGTGCGCGGCACAGACATCTGTGATGACTGGGCTATCGAGGGCTCCATGGAGCCAGGCGAGTTCAACCAGGCCATGTACGACCTGACCAACTTCCTTTCTTATATGGGTGACCCGGTCAAGGTAGAGCGGGAGCGTCTGGGTATCCTCGTCCTGATCTTCGTCGCAGTGTTCTTCATCTTCGCGTACCTGCTCAATCGCGAGTACTGGAAAGACGTACACTGACGTTTTAGCGTATAATCGACGCTGACAGTATCCAGCGGGCCATATTGGCCCGCTGGTTTTTTGCGTTCAGCAACGTGTATTGGTCTTATTCAATCTTGGAGTCGTTCTATGGGCGTTGTGACCAAGAGGTCATCAATGACGTTTTTCTCGGACCCTTCCAGCCATTACAGCCATCGGGTTCGTATTGTGCTTGCAGAAAAGGGTGTAACCGTTGATGTGGTGGACGTCGATCCCGACAACCCGCCCGAGGAACTGGCGGACCTGAATCCGTACAACGCCCTGCCAACCCTGGTGGATCGTGACCTGGTGCTCTACGAGCCCAATATCATGATGGAATACCTGGATGAGCGTTTCCCTCATCCGCCCCTGCTGCCGGTTTACCCTGTGGCCAGGGCTAACAGCAGGCTGATGATCCATCGCATCCAGAAAGACTGGTGTGGCCTGGTTGACCAGATCCTGGCAGATCCCTCCGCCAAGGGTTCCGATGCCGCTCGCAAGGAATTGCGTGAGAGCTTGCAGGCGACGGCGCCACTGTTTGGTGAGATGCCCTTTTTCCTGTCGGAGGAGTTCACCATCGTGGACTGCTGTATTGCCCCAATTCTCTGGCGCCTACCTGCCATGGGCATAGAGCTGGACCCGAAGCAGGCGAAGCCGATCACCAAGTATATGGAGCGTATCTTCGGTCGTGAAGGCTTCAAGGCGAGCCTCTCTGACCTCGAAGAAGACATCCGCAGTTAACTGATCCGGGGGCGTCGCCGGGCGGCGTCCTCCGGGCCCGGGAGAGCAACGTGTCTGAGCACAAGGTGACAATGACCTCCAGTCGTCCCTATCTGGTAAGGGCTTTCAATGACTGGATCCTGGACAATCACTGCACGCCCCACATTGTAGTGGATGCGAGTGTCCAGGGGGTGCAGGTTCCCGCCGACCATGTGGCCAACGGGCAGATTGTTCTGAATATAAGCCCGTCTGCCGTCAAGGCGCTCATTGTCGGGGATGATGCCCTGGAATTCAGTGCCCGCTTCGGAGGTGTGCCCATGCAGGTCTATATACCCCTGCAGGCTGTGATGGCGATCTACGCTCGCGAAAACGGTGAGGGCATGGTTTTTGGGAGTGAGCCCGGCTCGCCGGATCCCAACGGTGGCCGAAAGCCCGAGGAGTCCGGGCGTGACAACAAGGGTGAAGGTGAGCGCCCCAGTGGTCGCCCGAGCCTCAAGGTGGTCAAGTAGCTTTTCACTATCCTGGATAGCGGGTGACCGGGTTCTCGCCGGTCGCGCGCCTTCCTTGCCCGCTTTTTCCGGCACTTCGCTGGCCTCAACCTCCGAAAAGATTTTCTTCAACGAGGCGACACAGTGCGCCGGTAATCAGCATCATGATCGGCATCGCCGAGACCGGGTCCAGGTCATTCAGGGTGATCTCGAGATCCTGGGGCTGTAATAATGCGCTGATGTCCGTCTTTTCCCTCGCACTAAGCACAATAACATTAATGTCCCGGTCGTGGGCGGCCTGTATGGCCTGGATCAGATTCGCTTTGTGGCCGTCGTCAACATAGACCATCAAGGTGTCACCAGGCTTGCCAAGGGCGGTCACCTGTCGTGCGAAGGTTTCGTTAAACCGGTTGTCGCGGCAGATGGCGGAGTAGGTCGTTGCGTCGGCACCCAGGTTCACTGCGGGTAGTCCGGGGCGGTCCTGGTCGAGGCGGCCGAGCAGGCTGGTGCAGAAATACTGGGCCAGGGTGTTGGCACTGCCGTTTGCGCACGCGAGGATCTTGCCGTCGCTTAGCAAGGTCTGCACCACCATGTCCGCGGCAGCGGGTATCAGGGGGGCGGAAAGACTCCCCGCCATGGCGGTATGCTCCATATGGTTGGCAAACCATTGACTAACACTCTCTTCAGTACTGCTCATGCTTCTGCCTGAATTGCGTTTCTGATCCAGCGGATACGGTACTGGTGGGTGGTGCCTGGCGCAATCGCGACCACATCGATCCTGCAGGGGTGGTCCCACAGGCCGTTTCGATGGAGATAGAAAGATACGGCCCGCAGTAATTTCTGCTGCTTTCGCCATCCGATCGATTCGGCGCCATCCGTGAGCGCGTGACGTTTGCGGAAACGGACCTCAAAGAACACCAGGGTTTCGGCGTCCTGTCCGATAAGGTCGATTTCACCCCCGCGGTTATAGACGTTACGTTCCAGTATCCTGACACCCTTGCTTTGAAGGTAGCGGGCGGCTACCCCTTCCGCCTGGTCACCCAGTTTCTTGCGGTTGACCCTTCCGGTTGCTGGTGTGGTGTCGCCGTCCCTGGCTCGCATGTCAGTTGGTGGTGTCGCTGCTGTCCAGCGTTTCGACAACCTCGCTGGATTGTTCCTGGTTGCCGGTAGCAATAACAGGTACTCCTTCACGGAATACGCCCCACATCTGGGAACGGTGGACCCTGTTGTTACCGTCGAGCCACAGTTCGCCGGTGTGGCCGTCAACCCGGGTGTCAGTAACCTGCTGCATCAGGGGCAGGCGGGTGCTTAGCGTCCAGGCGTCTGCGCCCATGGCAAACAGGCGGCCCAGTGGTCCGTCCAGGTTATCGAATTGCTCATACGCCTGTCGCCGAAACTCGGGTTCCTGGTCCAGGATCCAGGGCAGGTCCGTGAAGAACACGCCATTTATATCCCGGTCCCGCGATGGGTCCGGCCGGCCGCTGTAGATAATCGAAGGCGAGAACACCGGCACGTCTCCGGCATAGTAGAACGCGAACAATGGTTTGAACTGGCGGGCGATGACGGGTTCCGCCACCATCACGATTGCATCTGCATCCTGGCGTCGGCGGGGCTCAAATTCGATATTGACCCCCAGGGTACGCTCCAGCTCTACCGCCCTTTCACGGCTTACATTGATGCCCAGCAGTTCCGCTGACACGCTCCGCAGGTTGTCTTCCTCGGAGTAACGGTCGGTGTCGAGAATAACGCCGCCAAGCTCGTCCATTCGGTGCTTGAGCGCCCGGGCTACCCGGTCGCCCCAATCCCCCCGGGGAATCAGCACCAGGGCGGTCTTCAGGCCTTGGTCCCTGATTTTCTCGGCAATCCCTCGCGCCTCATCCTCGGCGGAGAGGCCGAACTGGAACAGTTGCGGGGGGCGAGGGCCGTCCTGTTCAGGGGCATAGTTCAGTGCCAGAACAGGCACGGGTAGCGAGTCCTGGCTGGCCAGCGCTGCTACGGCATCCTTGGCAAGGGGGCCAACAATCAGGTCCGGCTTGTCGGCAAGCAGTTCCGGCATCAGCTCGTCGATGGAGCGTCCGTTGGTATCGACAATCGTAACGGAAATGTCGTGCGAGGAATTGTCGAATTCAGCCTTGTCTTGCGCAGTGGTGCCATCCTCTCCGGAACCGGTTTCCGGGACCGGGATGCTCCCGCGTTCGGCATCGCTTCCGCGATTTTGCCGGGCGTCCTCATAATAGGCAGCGAGGAAGCCTTCACGAACCATGTTGCCGGCTGCTGAAAGAGGGCCGGACAGGGGCAGCGCCAGGGTGATCCGCTCTGGCCGTTGCTCCAGTACCTGGGCCATGATTGTCAGTTCGGCGGGCAGGGCTTCAGTGCCGGGATGGCCAGTCCAGTTGAACTGCCAATTGCGTACGGCACGCCCCTGTTCTTCAAAGGTCATGCCCGGTTGCCTGAGAGTGGCTGCCAGCTCGTACCAACCCTGGCTCTCGAAGCCAACAGCTGAGGTGGCAGCCTCTTCGAGTTGCTCATCCGAGGTCTGCTTCAGTGCCTGCCATACACGGTCGTTGATCTGCTGGCGGTCCTGTTCCAGCAGTCCTGGCTCGATTCCCATAAGCAGGCGAGCTGTCTCGAGGTGGGCGTTCGCCAGCTCGTAGGTGGCCAGCTGAAGCGTGGCGGCCCGTGCTCGGATCTGTTCGGGGAATGTGCTGTACCTGGATGGCCCCAGATCGGAGGTAAGGTCCTGGGCCCAGCCTCGATCCTCAAGAGCCACTGCGCTGGCCATGCTCAAGAGAACGAACTGGTTGGCCAGACCCTCGGCGGGGCTTTCGAAAGCGTCGGAACGAAGGATCCGGCGGGCGTTATCATGGGAGCCCTGCTCCTGAAAGCTCGCAGCGGCACGCAGCAGGAAGCGCTGGGTTTCTTCGCCGGGTGATAGCTCCTGCGCGGCATTCAGTGCGTCGCCGGCACTCCTGATGGCGTCGTCCTGCAGTTGTATCGGGGTACACCCCGTCGCCAGCAGGGTTGTCAGGGCTGAGGCCAGGGCGAGGCGGCGCAAAGTTGGCAGGTGACAGCTCATATCAGGCAGGGCTCCTTGAGGTACCAGCCAAGGGCCGGCATAGTGTCTCTCTGGTAAAGGGTGTCAGGGCTGCAAGTTTACCAGCTTGGCGGTCTTTTCACAGGCTCACATCGGGGATTTTCCATTGCATACAGACAGCGCTCCGGCCGCCATCGCCGGCACACTCTTTATTGTCGCAACTCCCATCGGCAACCTGGACGACCTGACCCGGCGGGCAGAGCAGGTGTTGTCCTCGGTTGACCTGGTGGCGGCCGAGGATACGCGTCACAGCGGGCGCCTGCTGCAGCACCTGGGAATCAGCAAGGCGATGTGGGCGCTGCATGACCATAACGAGCGGGAGCGCTCGGAGTCACTGCTGGATCGTATTGACGCCGGAGAGTCTGTGGCGTTGATCTCGGATGCTGGCACGCCGCTAATCTCCGATCCTGGCTATGTGTTGGTGCGTACGGCTCGCCGGCGAGGCATTCGTGTGGTGCCGGTACCCGGAGCTTGCGCCATGGTCGCTGCCCTGAGTGCGGCGGGCCTGCCCACTGACCGTTTCCTGTTTGCCGGTTTCTTGCCGGCCAGGTCAGCTGCCCGCGCCAAGGCGCTGGAAACACTCGCCCGGGAGACCGCAACCCTGGTGTTCTATGAGTCCCCGCGCCGAATCAGTGCATTGCTCCAGGACATAAAGAGTACCTTGGGTGAGTGCCGGGAGGTCGTGTTGGCGCGGGAACTGACCAAGGCGTTCGAGACGTTTTACTCTGGATCAGTGGTGGACGTACTGGAGGCGGTAAATGCTGACCCCCATTCTGCCAAGGGTGAATACGTGGTGATGGTAGCAGGGGCTACCGAAAGTGTTACGGACCAGGTGGCGGTGGACGCCGACCGGGTGTTAACCCTGTTGCTCACGGAGTTGCCTGTGAAAAAGGCGGTGAAGCTGGCGGCCGAGTTGACAGGTCGCGCACGCAATGACCTTTACCAGCGGGCCCTTGAGCTGAAGGGCGCCTGATTACGGCTTGCGCTTCGTCAAGGTGTCGGGGCTTGGTCAGAATTACCTTGCGCCGGTCGGGGTGCGCAGGTATGGTCTCGCCTGAGCTCGCCAGACAGTCGCCGCCGGTGTCACCGGGGGAGGAAAGTCCGGGCTCCGCAGGGCAAGGTGCCAGGTAACGCCTGGGCGGCGTGAGCCGACGGAAAGTGCAACAGAAAGTATACCGCCTAAGCGCCTTTGGCGCCGGTAAGGGTGAAACGGTGCGGTAAGAGCGCACCGCGTGGCTGGCAACAGTCCACGGCGATGGTAAACCCCACCTGGAGCAAGACCAAATAGGAATCCAATGGCGTGGCCCGCGCTGGATTCGGGTAGGTTGCTTGAGGCCTGTGGTGACGCAGGCCCTAGATGAATGACTGTCCACGACAGAACCCGGCTTATCGGCGAGCTCACTCCTTTTCTTTCCTTACCTGCTGGCGCATCCGCTGCCAGCGGTCCCATACTGAGAAATGAGTAGTTTTACGACAGGATTTGTTATAGCGAAAAAATCTTAGACTTCGCTCATTTTCTTCGAAACGTTTTGCAGGCTTTTGATTTGCTGGAGTTTCTCTTCGGTATCCTCGGTCAAGCCTTGCGCCCTATCCGCTAACCCCTTGTCATTAAAGAAACTTTTGTAATGTCTGCACCTGTTCCGGCGCTTGCATTGTGTCTGGCGTGTTCCTATAGTGTGCATGAGTGGGAAAAAGTGGAATTTAGTGGTTTTTAGTGGTTTCAGTGTGGTGTTGGGTGGGGGTTGGTGACACGGCACCATGATCAGGAAGAAACACAACAAACAGGGTCTGCGCTTTCAGCGATGAGCAACTTTCTCGGCAGTCACGCAATCAACATGGATGCAAAGGGTCGCCTGGCGATCCCTGCCCGTGTGCGTGAGGAGCTGCAGGAAGAATGCGGCGGCCGAATTGTTCTTACCGCAAACGCCGATGAAGAGCGCTGCCTGCTCCTTTATCCGGAGCCTGTGTTCGAAAACGTCCGTACGCAGGTGCTGGCACTTCCCAATATGAACAAGAAGGCTCGGCGGCTGCAGCGCCTGATTCTTGGGCATGCCACGCAGCTGGAGCTGGATTCTGCCGGTCGTGTGCTGGTACCGCCAACCCTGCGAAGCTACGCCCGGCTGGAAAAGAAACTGATGCTGATCGGTCAGGGCAAGAAACTGGAGTTGTGGAGTGAAGAGCGCTGGTTCGCCTGGCTGGACGAATCCGATGACGATGATGAAATGCCACCGCAAATGGAGGCGCTGTCGCTATGACGCCGGGTGACTCTTCAAGCGTAACTGCCGGCCAGGCCCTGCATCGCTCTGTGTTGCTGGATCAGGCGGTGGCGTTGTTGATGGTCAGGTCAGATGGGCGCTATGTGGATGGCACCTTCGGACGGGGCGGGCACAGCCGCCTCATCCTGCGGCACCTCGAGGGAGAGGGCAGGTTGCTCGGGATCGACAAGGACCCGGAAGCGGTCCGGTTCGGAGAAACTCTGGCGGCCGAGGACGGCCGCTTCGTCGTTTATCACGGGTCTTTTGCTGATATGGCGGACGCAACGGCTGCCCAGGGGTGGGATGCAGGGTCGGTGTCCGGGGTGTTGCTGGATCTGGGCGTTTCTTCCCCGCAGCTGGACGACCCGGAGCGTGGTTTCAGCTTCATGAGCAACGGCCCTTTGGACATGAGAATGGATCCCACCCGTGGCCTGAGTGCGGCCCAGTGGCTGAACACTGCCCGTGAGCAGGAGATTGCTGACGTTATCTGGCGTTATGGCGAGGAGCGCTTCTCCCGTCGTATCGCCCGTTCCGTGGTAAGGCAGCGGGACGAGGAACCACTGGTAACCACCCGGCAATTCGCGGAACTGGTCCGCCAGGCGGTGCCGAAGAAAGAAAAACACAAACACCCGGCGACACGGACTTTCCAGGCTGTACGCATCTTTATCAACAGGGAGCTGGACGACCTGGAAGCCGGTCTCGCTCAGGCTGTGGATTTGCTGGAACCGGGTGGGCGCCTGGTCGTCATCAGTTTTCATTCCCTGGAGGACCGGATCGTCAAGCGCTTCATGAGGGATCTGTCCCGGGGGCCGCAGTTGCCCCGTGGTTTACCGGTTACCGCCCGGGAAGTGGCACCACCGTTTCGGCTGGTGGGCAAGGCACTTAAGGCCAGTGAGCCCGAAATTGAAGAGAACGTCAGGGCCCGCAGTGCTGTTATGCGGGTTCTGGAGCGCCGCGCTGACACAGAGGGAGAGTCAATATCATGAGCGCTGTCACATTGGAAAAGCCGGCAAAAGCGCCGGTTCTGACCCGGGAAGCTGTTCGCGGGAGGGTATCTGATGCCCTCAAGCTGTCTGCCCGCATCTTTCGCACGCTTGCCGAGCCAAAGGTTGTGGTAACGCTGGGCCTGGCCGTTTTCCTGATTGGCTCGGCCATCGGGGTGGCTGTCAGTGCCCACCAGAATCGGGAGCTGTACAACGCCTTGTCGGAGCTTCAGGTGGAGCGGGATGCCTACCAGCGACAGTGGAGCCAACTGTTGCTCGAGCAGAGTGCCCTTAGTGCACACGGTCGTATTGAGCGAAAGGCTGTCGATGAGTTCGATATGGTGGTTCCGGGACGTGAGCACATCGTCCTTGTGCCTTCTGCAACCACGGACCGAATTGCCTCGGTCGCAAAATAAGAGTCAGCCATGTCCGCCAGGCCAGACAAGCCCACATTCATGCAGAAGATCGCCGCCAGCTTGAAGGCCTGGCGGTACGGGTCTGTCGTGGCTGTGTTCCTGCTGGTGGTGGCGACGCTGGGTTGGCGCCTGGTGGACCTGCATGTGATTGACCAGGAATTCCTGCGTAAGCAGGGTGATGTTCGTACCATCCGGGTGGATTCAATCGATGCCCACCGGGGGATGATAACCGACCGTTATGGTGAGCCCCTGGCTGTGAGTACCCCGGTGGAGACGCTCTGGGCCAATCCTGGTGAGGTGGACCCGGAAGACCCTCGCCTGTCCATGGCTGCCAGTTTGCTTGAGATATCCGAAGCGCGGCTGCGGCAGCGGTTGCGGGACTATGCCAGTAGGGAATTTATCTATGTAAGCCGAAAGATTCAGCCGTCGCTGGCGAGGGAAGTGCTGTCGCTGGGAATCCCGGGTCTGTACAGCAGGCTGGAGTACAAGCGTTATTACCCTGCTGGCGAGGTGGCGGCCCATCTTGTCGGATTTACCAATATCGATGAGCAGGGCCAGGAAGGTATCGAATTGTCCTATAACGAGTGGCTCAGCGGGCTGCCGGGGCGTAAGCGGGTACTGAGGGATAACCGTGGTCGCCTGATTCGTGACCTGTCGCTGATCCGGGATGCCCGCCCGGGCAAGGACCTGACCCTGAGCCTGGACCTGCGACTGCAATACCTCGCCTATCGGGAACTGAAAGCCGTGGTCCAGGCCCACAAGGCTCGCGGTGGAACCCTGGTAATGCTGGATGTGTCCACCGGTGAGGTGCTGGCGATGGTGAACCAGCAGTCCTTCAACCCCAATGACCGGACGTCCCTGAGCCCGGGCAGGCTCCGCAACAAGGCCCTGACCGACCTGTTTGAACCGGGTTCGACCATGAAGCCCCTGGCGGTGGCAGCGGCCCTGGAAACCGGCAAGTACCAACCCGATACCCTGATCGACACTGCCCCCGGTTACCGGCGTTTTGGCCGTTTCACCATCCGTGATCATCGTAATTACGGCGAACTGCCAATAACGGAGATCATCTCCCGGTCCAGTAACGTCGGCGTCAGCCTGATAGCCAATGACATCGGCGGCGATGTGATTCGAGATTTCTATTTTCGCCTGGGGCTTGGCCAGCCGACCGGGATCGGCTTCCCGGGTGAGGCAGTAGGTGTACTGCCGATGACAGACAAGTGGCGTCCGGTAGAGGAGGCCACGCTTTCCTATGGGTACGGTATGAGTGTCAACGCACTGCAACTGGCCCAGGCCTATATGGCGGTTGCCAATGGAGGCATTCGTTATCCGGTGACGGTGATGCGACGGGATAGCATCCCTGCCGGTGAGCGCGTGATGTCGGAAAGGGTTGCCGCACAGGTGCGAGACATGTTGCAGGCAACGGTCGAGGTGGGCACCGGCAAACGTGCCAATCCGGCGCTTTATACCGCTGGAGGCAAAACCGGCACAGTGCACCTGGTGGGCGCGCGGGGATATGAGGACAGCCAGTACAAGGCCATTTTTGCCGGAATGGCGCCGATGGATAATCCCCGTATCGCTACGGTTGTAGCCGTGGACGCGCCCCAGGGGGGGGATTATTACGGTGGTGAAGTGGCCGCACCCGTGTTCGCAAGGGTAATGAGTGACGCCTTGCGGCTGTTGAATGTAAGGCCAGAACTGACCGCTGCCGAAGCAGAGGTCCGGACACCCGGCCCGACCGGGGAGCAGGGGTAACTCCATGTGCATGACCTCATTAAGTACCCTGCTGCAAGGTATCGTGGAGGTGCCATCGGTATTTGACGTCACCATCCATGGCTTGCGAACAGACAGTCGCCGGGTCCTCAGGGGCGATGCGTTCGTGGCATTGCCCGGCAGTCAGACGGCAGCAGACCACTATGTCGATGCGGCGATCGATGCCGGTGCCACCGTTATCATGCTCGACGTTGAAACATTGATTCCCTGCTATGAGTACCGGGGTGCGCTTATCGTGCCTGTGCCAGCCCTGCGTGCGCACCTGGGGCAGATTGCTGACCGCTTCTTTGAACACCCGTCCCGCCGCGTCCGTGTTGTGGGGGTGACAGGGACCAACGGCAAGACCTCCGTAACCAGTTTTATATCCCAGCTTCTCGATGCGGCAGGGCTGCCTTGTGGCGTGTTGGGCACCCTGGGTTATGGCATGCCGGGTGAACTGAGGGAGGCCACCCACACAACGCCAGATGTGGTGGAGGTGAACCGAGCACTGTTCGAGATGGCCCGCAAGGGCGCCCGGGCCGTCGCTATGGAAGTGTCCTCCCACGCCCTTGATCAGGGCAGGGTCCAGGGTGTGGCAATGATCGGCGCCGTATTCACCAACCTCACCCGGGACCACCTGGATTACCACGGCACGATGGAGGCCTATGGCCAGGCCAAGGCTTCCCTGTTTACCCGGGAGGGGCTGCATTTCTCGGTGATCAATTTTGATGATCCGTTTGGGCGCCAGCTTTTCGAACAGACCGAAGGCATGTGTGACCGGGTACGTTACAGTCTTCACGAATCCCAGACTGAACTCTGGTTGACCCGGTTTGCCCCGACACCGGATGGCTTTGAAGCTGACGTGGACGGGCAGTGGGGCCTCTTTAACTTGTCGGCTCCCCTGTTGGGCACCTTCAATGCCAGCAATTTGCTGGCGGCGGTGGCCGCCGTATTGAATCTTGGTGTGTCGGTGGAGCAGGTACAGAAGGCCGTGCCATCGCTGACGCCGCCACCGGGACGGCTGGAGAGCTTCAGTGGCCCGTCAGGCGTCCGGGTGATCGTGGACTATGCCCACACGGCCGATGCCCTGGCCAATGCCCTGACAGCCTTGCGACCCCATACCCGCGGCCAGCTAATCTGCGTATTCGGCTGCGGGGGTGACAGGGACAGGGGCAAGCGGCCCGACATGGCCCGGGAAGCCGAGAAAGGTGCGGACTGCATTATCCTTACGGATGACAATCCCCGTACCGAGTCCCCCGAAAGCATCATCAAGGATATGCTGGCAGGGCTTGAAAACAAGGAGGCGGTCAGAGTAATCCACGACCGCGGCGATGCCATTCGCTCGGCGGTGGATATGGCTCGCCCCGGCGATGTGGTCCTGGTTGCAGGCAAGGGGCACGAGACTTGGCAGGAGCGTAATGGCAAGCGCGCGCCGTTCAGTGATGTGGCACACGTTCAGGAGGCGCTGGGCCTTAACGGAGGTGCTGCATGATGCGCGCGTTTGGGCTGCAGGAGCTCGCCCGTGTTGTCGGTGCGGAAGCCCCGACATCAGACGTTATGGTCCAAAGGATCGTAACGGATACCCGTAACCTGCAGCAGGGTGACCTGTTTGTGGCATTACGGGGCGACCGGTTTGATGGTCACGGATTCCTGGGTGCGGCCAGCAAAGCAGGCGCAGTGGCCGCGATAGTGGACAAGGCAGATCCCGGTGTTGCACTGCCCCAACTGGTGGTCGATGACACGGTCCAGGCCCTGGCCGACCTCGCTCGCTTCAATCGCGAGCAGAGTGCAGCGGCCGTCGTGGCCATCACAGGCAGTAGCGGCAAGACCACCCTCAAGGAAATGCTTTCCGCGATTCTGGCCAATGAGGGCGAGACCCTCGCAACATCCGGTAACCTCAATAACCACATTGGTGCACCCCTGACCCTTTTCCGGCTGGCGCCGGAGCACCGCTTTGCCGTTATCGAACTGGGTGCCAGCGGGCTGGGCGAAATTGCGCACACGGTTGCCGCGGCCCGGCCGGACGTGGCGGTCATTACCAATGCTGGCGAAGCCCACCTGGAAGGGTTTGGCAGTTACCAGAATATCGTGCAGGCCAAGGGTGAGATCATCGACGGGGTGCCGGAAGCGGGCTCGGTTGTTCTCAACTTTGACGACCCAGCCTTTACCGTTTGGAAGCAGCGGGCGACAAACCGGAAGGTAATTTCGGTCAGTGCGAAGGGTGGCCAGGCTGATTATCGCTGTGCAGGTTTCGAGGCCTTTGATGGTGGCTACAGGGTAAAGGTGGCGATAAGTGACGGCCGGGAGTGCGAGCTTATGGTCAACCTGCCCGGTGAGCACAATATCGCCAATGCCTTGCTGGCCATGGCCGCTGCCGAAGCACTGGGCGCCAGGGAAGCCGCCGTTCGTAACGGACTGGCGTCGGTCAAATCCGCGGCTGGACGGCTTGAGCGAAAGGTGCTCAGTAACCAGGTGACGGTGATCGACGACAGTTATAACGCCAATCCCAGCTCCATGAAGGCTGCCCTGGACGTGCTGGCCAGTGCCTCCGGTACCCGTGCGGGATTGCTGGGTGCCATGGCCGAGCTGGGTGCTGATTCCGCGAAGCTGCATCAGGAAGTCGGCGCCCACGCCCAGGCCCTCGGAATTGAGAAGTTACTGGTGGTGGGAAACGGGGAGGGCTGCGAGGCCCTTGTTTCTGGCTACGGCAACATGGCTCGACGTTTTGATACCCACGAGCAGGCTGTGGATTGGCTGCTGAAAGACATCACTGGCCCAGTGACCATTCTGGTCAAGGGGTCCCGTAGTTCTGCCATGGACCAGGCAGTCAGGTTGTTACAAGAAAAGGTAGGTAATTCATGCTGCTCTGGCTGACAGAACTACTGGCGCCATATATCACTGAACTGACGGTGTTTCAGTACCTGACCCTGCGGGCAATTCTCGGCATCCTGACTGCGTTGCTGATATCGCTGCTGATCGGTCCCATGATGATCCGCAAGCTGGGCCAGTATCAGATTGGCCAGGCGGTACGGGATGACGGCCCGCAGACCCACCTGAGCAAGGCGGGCACTCCCACGATGGGCGGTGCCCTGATCCTTGTTGCCGTCGCGGTCAGCACGCTCTTGTGGGCAGACCTGGCTAACCGCTATGTGTGGATCACCTTGCTGGTTACCCTTGGCTTCGGTGCCATTGGCTGGGTGGATGACTACCGCAAGGTCGTCGAGCGTAACCCACGGGGCCTGCCGGCACGCTGGAAATATTTCTGGCAATCTGTGATCGGTGCAGTTGCGGCGGTGGGTCTGTTCTACAGCTCTACGCTGCCCCAGGAAACATCGCTTTATCTGCCTTTCTTCAAGAACGTCTCGCTAACCCTGGGGCCGGTTCTGTTTATCCTGCTGACCTATTTCGTCATCGTCGGCAGCAGTAATGCGGTCAACCTTACGGACGGCCTCGATGGCCTGGCCATCATGCCAACGGTCATGGTGGCGGGGGCGCTGGCGGTGTTTGCCTATCTGTCCGGCCACTTCCAGTTTGCCGACTATCTGCTGATTCCTCACCTGCCGGGTAGTGGTGAGCTGATTGTCTTCTGTGGCGCCCTGGTGGGGGCCGGTCTTGGCTTTCTCTGGTTCAACACCTACCCGGCGCAGGTGTTCATGGGCGATGTGGGCGCGCTCGCACTGGGCGCAGCGCTCGGCGTCGTAGCGGTTATTGTCCGTCAGGAAATCGTGCTGTTCATCATGGGTGGGGTGTTCGTGATGGAGACCATCTCGGTCATTCTCCAGGTGGGGTCTTTCCGCCTTACCGGACGCCGGATTTTCAGGATGGCGCCACTGCACCATCACTTTGAACTCAAGGGCTGGCCGGAGCCCCGGGTGATTGTCCGATTCTGGGTGATTACCGTCATTCTGGTATTGATCGGGCTGTCCAGCCTGAAACTGCGTTAGGGAACGAATAAAGCATGGCTGTTATTGCATCGGATCGTCGCACACTGGTGGTGGGCCTGGGTAAGACCGGGCTCTCCTGCGTGCGCTATCTGACCGGCCTCGGGCGTGAGGTGGCGGTAGCCGACAGTCGTGCCCGGCCACCTGGCCTTGAGCAATTACAGCAGCAATGGCCGGAAGTGGAAGTCCGGCTAGGTGACTTCGAGCGGGAGTGGTTTTGCGGCTTTAACGAGCTGGTCGTCAGCCCGGGCATCGCCATCAGTGAGCCTGCGATCGCCGCAGCTGCGGATCGGGGCGCGGTCATTCGCGGAGATGTTGACCTGTTCGCCGAAGCAGCACAGGCGCCGATCATTGCGATTACCGGCTCCAACGGTAAAACCACGGTTACGACCCTGGTGGGTGAGCTTGCCCGGGCATGTGGTGTCAAAGCGGCAGTCGGCGGCAACATCGGGACGCCAGCCCTGGACCTGTTAACTGACAAGCCGGATGTCTACATCCTGGAACTGTCGAGCTTCCAGTTGGAAACGACCCACGAACTGAACGCCGAAGTCGCTACGGTACTCAACGTCACCGATGACCACATGGACCGATACCCTTCTAAAATGGCCTATTACCAGGCCAAGCAACGAATCTTCCGGGGCGCACGCAATGCCGTGGTGAACCTGGATGATGCCCTGAGCACGCCCATGGCTCGGGACACGCTGAACTTCACCTGTTATGGCTTCCATCGAGTTAATCCGGAAACCTTCAGCACCCGGGATGATGACCAGGGCGTGTGGATCACCTGGGGGCTCGATAACCTCCTGAACACCAGGGACCTGAAGCTGGCGGGCCTGCACAATATCAGCAATGTGATGGCCGCCCTGGCTCTGGGCCATGCTGCAGGCTGGCCACTGGACACCATGGTCCGGGCAGTGTGCGAATTTCGCGGCCTGCCACACCGGTGTGAGCCGGTGCGTACCCTGAATGGTGTCGAGTTCATTAATGATTCCAAGGGGACCAATGTGGGCGCCACCGTGGCGGCCCTGGACAGCCTGGCCCCTGGTTGTGAACGCATCGTGCTGATTGCCGGTGGTGACGGCAAGGGTGCAGACTTCAGCCCGCTGGCAAGGCCGGTTGCGGAGCATTGCCGGGCCGCAGTTCTGCTGGGGCGGGATGCGGATCGACTTGCGCAGGCCCTGGCTGGCGATGTGCAGATCGAGAAGGCTGATTCTATGGAACAGGCTGTGGCGTTGGCCGCAAGGATCGCCAGGGGTGGAGACCGGGTGCTTCTGTCCCCCGCCTGCGCCAGTTTCGATATGTTCTCCGGCTATGAAGACCGGGGTGACCGGTTCCGGCAGGCAGTGGGGGACTTATGATGAATTTGTCCGGCGCTGTTCAGTCACACCTGCACCGGGGGCCCCTGTCCCAGCCGTTACCCTGGCTGGTCGTCAGTGCTGCTGCCTTGTTGATGATTGGCGTCGTGATGATCGCTTCAGCATCCATGGATACCGCAGCAGCCAACCTGGGTAACAGTTATTACTACGCGCTTCGGCAGCTTATCTTCGCCGGACTCGGTTGTGCGCTGGCACTGACGGCCGCCAATGTGCCGGTTTCCTGGTGGTATCGCAGTGGCTGGCTGTTGCTGGCTATTGGCATGGCATCGCTCATGCTGGTGCTGACGCCCATGGGCAAGACCGTTAATGGCTCCACCCGCTGGATACCGCTGGGACTGTTCAACGTACAGGTATCGGAAGTGGCCAAGTTGTGCCTGATTGCCTACCTTGCCGGCTATGTGGTGCGGCGCCGGGACGAACTGGTGAACACCTGGTGGGGCTTTATCAAGCCGGTCCTGGTACTGGGCGTTGCATCGGCACTGCTGGTGACCCAGCCGGATTTCGGGGCCACCGTTGTGCTTATGACGGCTGCCCTGGGGATGATCTTCCTCAGTGGTGTTCGGCTTACCCGCTTCATGCCACTGATTGCTGTGTGCGTGGTTCTCGGGGCTGTGCTGATTATTACCCAGCCTTACCGGCTCAAGCGCGTGGTGAGCTACCTGGATCCCTGGCAGGATCAATACAACACGGGCTATCAACTTACCCAGTCATTGATTGCCTTTGGGCGAGGTGAGTGGGCCGGTGTTGGCCTGGGGAACTCCATCCAGAAGCTGTTCTATCTACCGGAAGCCCATACGGACTTCATCTTTGCCATTACCGCCGAGGAGTTCGGCCTGCTTGGGTCGATGATCATCCTTGCGCTGTTCACTGTCCTGGTGCTATCAGGCTTCGTCATTGCCCGCAACGCGGAACGTCAGGGAATGGGCTTTGCGGCCTGCTTTGCCTACGGTCTGACCCTCCTGCTCGGTCTGCAGGCGATGATAAACATGGCTGTGAACACCGGGCTGTTACCAACCAAGGGCCTGACACTGCCGTTGATGAGCTATGGCGGCTCCAGTCTTCTGGTGGTGTGTGTCAGCATCGGGATTCTGGTCCGGATCGAAATGGAGCGGCAGCAGCAACTGGCTGCCGACAACCCGGATCAGGTCGCCCCCAGCCAGGCAAGGGGGGCATCATGATGAAACGGTTCATGGTCATGGCCGGGGGGACCGGCGGGCATGTCTTTCCGGCGCTGGCTACCGCCCGCAAGCTCCAGGAAAAGGGGCACGAAGTGTACTGGCTGGGATCTGCCGGTGGCATGGAGGAACGGTTGATTGGCGATACCGATATTCCCCTGTCTACGGTCAGCGTTTCCGGCCTCCGTGGCAAGGGCCGCCTGGCCCTGTTGCTGGCGCCGTTCCGCCTGGTGCGGGCGCTTTGGCAGGCGTTGCGGGTGGTTAACCGTGTCAAGCCAGACTGCGTCATTGGAATGGGTGGCTTTGTAACAGGTCCGGGTGGCATGGCTGCCTGGCTGACACGTCGACCATTGCTGGTCCATGAGCAGAACGCCATCGCGGGCATGACCAACCGTATCCTGGCCCGGTTTGCCGAGACCGTTATGGAGGCCTTCCCGGGCAGCTTCGGGCCCGGGGTCATTACCCGTTGCACAGGTAATCCCGTGCGTGCGGATGTCGCTGCCTTGCCGGCGCCGGAGCAGCGGATGGCGGACCGCGGCAGTCCCCGGCGCCTGTTGG
The DNA here is from genome assembly GCF_026013985.1 of Marinobacter sp. AN1. Classification (NCBI taxonomy): domain Bacteria; kingdom Pseudomonadati; phylum Pseudomonadota; class Gammaproteobacteria; order Pseudomonadales; family Marinobacteraceae; genus Marinobacter; species Marinobacter sp. AN1. Next base: position 1,263,555 of record NZ_CP110342.1, read on the forward strand.
TGCTCGGTGGCAGCCTGGGCGCCACCGCCATCAACGAGAAAGTGCCGGCTGCGGTGGCCCAGTTGCCGGATGAGTTGCGGCCCGAGATTCGCCATCAGTGTGGCGAGCGAAACCATGAGTCGGCAATGCAGGCCTACGAAACAGCGGGGGTCACTGCCTCCGTTGAGCCATTCATCAAGGACATGGCCGAGGCCTATGGCTGGGCGGACCTGGTGATCTGCAGGGCGGGGGCGCTGACGATTTCCGAGCTTTGCGCCGCCGGTGTCGGTGCGTTGCTGGTGCCGTTCCCCCACGCGGTAGATGACCATCAGACCCGGAACGCGGATTACATGGTCCGGGCCGGTGCGGCGCTGTTGATGCCGCAACACAAACTGACTGAAACCCTGCTGGCGGATACCCTGGCGGACCTGCTGGCGAACCCGCAGCGTCTGGTTGACATGGCGGGTGCAGCCCGTACGCTGGCGCGCCCCGATGCAACGGAGAGAGTCGTGAATTACTGTCTGGAGGCTGCCCATGTCTGAACTGACCAATCCGCCACTGGTATACCAGGTGCCCGAGATGCGCCGTATCCGCCACATTCACTTTGTGGGTATCGGGGGTGCCGGGATGTGCGGCATTGCCGAAGTCCTCAAGAACCAGGGATACCAGGTGTCAGGGTCCGACCTGAAAGAGAGTCCCGTGACTGACCGCCTCAAGGGACTGGGCGTGACCATTCATATTGGTCATCGGGAGAGTAACAGCGACGCGGCCGATGTGGTGGTGGTCTCCTCCGCTGTCAACCCGGATAACCCCGAGGTCGCCTCGGCCCGGGCCAGGCGTGTGCCGATTGTGCCCAGGGCAGAGATGCTGGCGGAGATTATGCGTTACCGCCACGGAATAGCCGTTGCCGGCACCCACGGCAAAACCACTACCACCAGCCTGATTGCATCGATACTTGGCGAGGCCGGGCTCGATCCAACCTTTGTCATTGGTGGCAAGCTCAATAGTGCCGGTACCAACGCCCAGCTTGGTGGTTCCCGGTACCTGGTAGCGGAGGCCGATGAAAGTGATGCTTCCTTCCTTCATCTGACACCGGTCATTTCAGTGGTCACCAATATCGAAGCAGACCACATGGACACCTACGGCGGTGACGTGGCCCAGTTGAAGAAAACCTTTGTGGAATTCCTTCACAACCTGCCTTTCTACGGTGTGGCGGTTATGTGTCTGGACGACCCCTATGTCACGGAAATCCTGCCGCGTATTTCACGGGCGATTATCACCTACGGAATTGAGCGGAACGATGCCGATTACCGGGCCGAAGATATCCAGTCCGACGGTCTGCGTACCCGATTCACAGTCAAGCGGCCCGGTGGCCGTAGTGACCTCCCGGTAGAACTGAGGATGCCCGGGCGTCACAACGTACTGAACGCCTTGGCCGCAATTGCAGTCGCGACCGACGAAGGTGTCGAGGATGCCGCTATTTGCCGGGGGCTGGCCGGGTTTGCGGGCGTCGGTCGCCGCTTCCAGGTCTATGGCGACTATCCCGTTGGCGAGGGTTCCGTGACCCTGGTGGACGATTATGGCCACCACCCCACCGAGGTGGAAGCTGTGATCCGTGCCGCAAGGGATGCCTGGCCAGGGCGCCGGCTGGTGATGCTCTACCAGCCCCATCGTTACTCCCGTACCCGCGATCTATACGAGGATTTTGTACGGGTATTGTCCGAGGTCGACACGCTCCTGCTGATGGACGTATACCCGGCCGGAGAGGCACCAGTGCCGGGTGCAGACGGTCGTGCACTGTGCCGCAGTATTCGGCAGCGCGGCCAGGTTGATCCGGTGTTCGTGGAGGACGCCGACACCCTCGAGGCCCTGCTGGCCAACATTCTGCAGGAGGGGGACCTCCTGATGACCCAGGGCGCCGGTGATATCGGCGGTCTGGCAGCGAAACTTGCAGCAAACGGAGTAATTGGACGTGGCTGAGGCCAGAAACCGGACATATCAGGTAGACCCGCAAACCCGGGAGGCGCTGGGCCGCGTGGCTGTGTTTATGGGAGGCGATTCCGCGGAGCGTGAAGTTTCCCTCAAAAGTGGCCAGGCGGTGACCCGCGCCCTCCAGGAAGCCGGCGTGGATGCCTTTGCCCGCGACGTCTCGGGCTGCCTGCTGGACACCGTAAAGACCCCGGATTACGACAGGGTTTTCATTGCCCTTCACGGCCGTGGCGGTGAGGACGGCACACTCCAGGCAATCCTTTCCCAGGCTGGCATTCCCTATACCGGTAGTGAAATGCTGGCGTCGGCGCTGGCCATGGACAAGTTGCGCACCAAATTCGTGTTTGCTGGCTGCGGCCTGCCAACACCGGCATTCAGGGCAATGAATCGCGAAGACGAGGCAGGGGCCATCGTTGCTGACCTCAGGTTTCCGCTCAGCGTTAAGCCCTCCCGCGAAGGTTCAAGCATCGGTGTTCGCAAGGTGCATACCCGGGATGAACTGATCGCCGCCTACCGCGACGCGGCGAGCCATGATCCCCTGGTGCTCGTCGAAGAATGGATTGAGGGGCCTGAATACACGGTGAGCATCCTGCAGGACAAGGCGCTGCCGGTGATCGGCCTGAGTACGGACCACGATTTCTATGACTATGACGCCAAGTACCTGGCGGACGATACCCGCTACCAGGTGCCCTGTGGCCTTGACGAATGGCAGGAGGCGCTGATCCAGAACCTGGCGGTGGAAGCCTTTCGGGTCATTGGCGGCCGTACCTGGGGGCGGGTGGACATCATGGAAGACCGGGAAGGTCGTTTTTGGTTGCTTGAGGTCAACACCGTACCCGGCATGACCGACCACAGCCTGGTACCCATGGCTGCCCAGGCCGCCGGCATCGGAATGTCAGAGCTGGTGGTGAGAATCCTGCAGGACACGCTACCAGCCGGGGAGGGCGCCGATGTTTGAGCAGATGCTGCTAAGAGGCCGGTTTGTGCCGTCCGAGCCGCCACGGCGGCGCGGGGCGACCTCGTCCGAGCCTGAGCAGAATCTGCTGGACGTGCTTGCACAGGTCCTGGGCAGCGTGCCATGGGGAAAGTTGGGGATCAGTGCTGTGATCCTTTTCGCCGCAGCGTTGTTGCCCTGGGGCACCAGTCAGTTACTGGGGGCAATGGATCGTCAGTTCATGCATGTGGAAGTACAGGGTGCGCTCAAGGGAGAGAGCCGCAACTCGCTGGAGCGTCATGCAGCCCGCTGGCTGGGTGAAAGCTTCTTTACCACTGACCTGGCTGATATCAAGCGTTCTGTGGAACAGCGCCCCTGGGTGGAAAGTGCGGCGGTCAGGCGGGCCTGGCCGGACGGCCTGGTGGTTGAAGTGCGTGAACACAAGCCGCTGGCCTACTGGAATGATACCCAGTTGATCAGCCGCACTGGTGAAGTGTTCTCACCGCCTAACCGGGAGGTGGCGGGGCAACTGCCGAGGTTGAGAGGGCCGGAAGGCCGGGCCCGGGAGGTCATCGATATGGGCCGCCATATGGCGAACACCCTGGACGTCCACGGAATCGGCTTTGCGGGTATCACCCTTGAAGAACGTGGTGCCTGGACGTTGACCCTGGCTAACGGTATCGAGGTGGCGCTGGGGCGGGACCAGGTTGAACAACGGTTCGAGCGCTTTCTCACGGTCTACGGCGAGCAGCTGGCGACCCGCGCGGACCAGGTGGAAAGGATTGATGCCCGCTATACCAACGGCGTGGCGGTGCGGTGGAAGCCCCTGGTCGGGGCCTCCGACAACAATTCATAGAATGGCTATTGGTGAACTGCATGTCATCGGTTGATACGGAAAACATGATTGTCGGACTGGATATTGGCACCTCCAAGGTCGTTGCCATTGTCGGCAAGCGGAAGCTGGACGGAACCATCGAAGTGGTCGGCATTGGCTCCCATGCCTCCCGCGGGCTCAAGCGGGGCGTGGTGGTCAATATCGAAACCACTGTGCAGGCCATACAGCGTGCCGTGGAAGAGGCCGAACTGATGGCCGGCTGCCGCATCCATTCCGTCTACGCCGGTATTGCAGGCAGTCACATCAAGAGCCTCAACTCCCACGGCATTGTGGCTATCCGTGACCGGGAAGTGACCCAGGCGGATATCGACCGGGTTATTGACGCCGCCCAGGCAGTGGCAATCCCCGCGGACCAGAAGATCCTGCATATCCTGCCCCAGGAGTTCGTAATCGATAACCAGGAAGGCATCAAGGAACCCCTGGGCATGTCCGGTGTTCGCCTGGAGGCCAAGGTGCACCTGGTGACCTGTGCCGTTAACGCCGCACAGAACATTGAGAAGTGCATCCGCCGCTGCGGCCTCGAAGTGGATGACATCATCCTTGAACAACTGGCCTCAGCGCACTCGGTTCTGACGGAAGACGAAAAGGAACTGGGCGTGTGCATGGTCGACATCGGCGGTGGTACTACCGATATCGCGGTCTTTACTGGCGGTGCGATCCGGCATACCTCGGTCATCCCCATCGCCGGTGACCAGGTGACCAACGACATCGCCATGGCGCTGCGCACGCCCACCCAGAATGCCGAAGACATCAAGACCAAGTATGCCTGCGCCCTGACCCAGCTGGCCGGGGCGGAAGAAACCATCAAGGTACCCAGCGTGGGTGACCGCGCGCCCCGAAATCTGTCTCGCCAGGCGCTGGCGGAAGTGGTGGAGCCTCGATACGAGGAGCTGTTCACCCTGGTGCAGTCGGAGCTGCGCCGCAGTGGATTCGAGGACCTGGTGCCGGCGGGCATCGTTGTCACCGGTGGCTCCTCCACCATGGAAGGGGTGGTGGAGCTGGCCGAGGAGATCTTCCACATGCCAGTACGGCTTGCATCGCCGCAGGCCGTCTCCGGCATGACGGAGGTGGTCAACAACCCGATATACGCTACTGGCGTCGGGTTGCTGATCCATGGCTTCCGCCAGATGGATCTGGGACAGGGGCCCGTTCTCAAGGGGGAAGATGCGCCCTCCTTGCTGGAGCGAATGAAAGCCTGGTTCACCGGGCATTTCTGAATAACGACGCATCACACGAAGGTATCTCGAGAAAATAATCAGCCGGGAACTGGCTGAATACAGCACGAAGGAGAAGGGGAATGTTTGAACTAGTCGATAATGTCCAGCAAAACGCTGTGATCAAGGTAATCGGTGTTGGCGGTGGCGGCGGTAATGCCGTGCGGCACATGCTCAACAGCGATGTGGAAGGGGTTGAATTCATCTGCGCCAACACGGACGCGCAGGCACTTCACAACCTGGATGCCAAGCAGGTGATCCAGCTCGGCGGTAACATTACCAAGGGTCTTGGTGCCGGAGCGAACCCGGAGATCGGACGCCAGGCCGCCATGGAAGACCGTGACCGTATCGCCGATGCCATCAAGGGCGCGGACATGGTCTTTATTACTGCAGGCATGGGCGGCGGTACCGGTACCGGCGCAGCGCCCATCGTTGCCGAGGTAGCCCGCGAAATGGGCATTCTGACCGTGGCGGTCGTGACCAAGCCGTTCCAGTTCGAAGGCGGCAAGCGCATGAGCGTCGCCGAATCCGGGCTCAAGGACCTGGAAGAAAGCGTTGACTCACTGATTACCATCCCGAACGAAAAGCTGCTGGCAGTGCTGGGCAAGAAAACAAGCCTGCTGGATGCGTTCGGTTCCGCTAACGATGTGCTGCTTGGTGCGGTTCAGGGTATCGCCGACCTGATCACCCGTAACGGCATGATCAACGTTGACTTCGCCGACGTGAAGACGGTCATGTCAGAGATGGGCATGGCCATGATGGGTACAGCCCGTGCCACTGGCGAGAATCGCGCCCGTGAGGCTGCGGAAGCGGCTATTCGCAGCCCGCTGCTCGAAGACATCAACCTGCAGGGCGCGAAGGGTATCCTGGTCAACATAACCGCGGGTATGGATCTCAACCTGGGCGAGTTCTCCGAAGTGGGTGATATCGTTCGCGAATTTGCCTCTGATTCCGCGACGGTTGTTGTCGGTACCGTGATCGATCCGGAAATGACCGATGAGCTGAAGGTGACCGTCGTTGCAACTGGCCTGGGTGGCGATCGCGAAAAGCCGACCAAAGTGGTGGACAATACCCGTACCCTGGACGGCACCACGGATTACAACCAGCTTGACCGCCCGGCGGTACTGCGTCGTCGCGCTGTATCTCAGGGCAATGTGGCAGTGGATCAGAGCCGTGATTCAGACGAGCAGGACGTGGACTATCTCGATATTCCCGCATTCCTGCGTCGCCAGGCTGACTGATAATCTGTTGCAAATGCGGTTGGCAGGGTGCGGGCTTCGGCCCGCCCTGTGACCTGATACACATGAACGACGAAAGACATGACGATTATGTCACGAGGCCATTGGTTAAATGGTATTCACTTTCGTTTTTTGGTATCATCCGCGCAGTTTTTTGCATGATGATATCGTTCTTTTGTGACGGATATATGTACCGATGATCAGACAACGGACGCTCAAAAACACCATTCGTGCCACTGGCGTCGGCCTTCACTCCGGTGAAAAGGTGTATCTCACCCTGAAGCCCGCACCGGTGGAAACGGGGATCGTTTTCCGTCGTACCGACCTTGACCCGGTGGTCGAGATCCGTGCCTGTGCGGAAAATGTGGGCGAAACCATGCTGTCGACAACACTGGTCAAGGATGGCGTCCGGGTTGCAACGATCGAGCACCTGCTCTCGGCCATGGCTGGCCTCGGTATCGACAACTGTTTCGTGGAACTTAGTGCCGCTGAAGTGCCCATCATGGACGGCAGCGCCGGTCCTTTCGTGTTCCTGCTGCAGTCAGCAGGTATCGCGGAGCAGGATGCACCCAAGCGCTTTATCCGTATCAAGCGCGAAGTCACCCTGGAAGAAGGCGACAAGAAAGCAACCTTCCTGCCTTTCGAGGGCTTCAAGGTCAGTTTCGGCATCGACTTCGATCACCCTGTATTCAAGGGTCGTGCCCAGACCGCTACGGTGGACTTTTCCAGCACCTCGTTTGTGAAGGAAGTCAGCCGGGCCCGTACTTTCGGTTTCATGCGTGACATCGAGAAGCTGCGTGCCATGAACCTGGCTCTGGGGGGCAGTGTCGACAATGCGATCGTGGTGGATGACTACAAGATCCTGAATGAGGATGGTCTGCGCTACGATGACGAGTTCGTCAAGCACAAGGTGCTGGATGCTATCGGCGACCTGTATCTGCTGGGGAACAGTCTGATCGGCGAATTCCGTGGAGTTAAATCCGGTCACGACCTGAACAACAAGCTGTTGCGCAAGCTGCGGGCTGAAGAGGATGCGTGGGAAGTGGTGACCTTTGATGATGAGGCCACGGCTCCTATCTCCTATATGAAGCCTGTACTGGCGGCACCGGCCTGAGGCAGGAAACCTTAGTCCGATTGGTCGCTGGCATGACTGGCGAGTTTTTCGAGAACCTCGCGTAAAGCTTTATCCTTCGTGTGCCCGGCTTCCTCTTCGAGGAGCCGGGCATTTTCTTTGCTGAGCGTCATGGGTTCGGGCGGCTTTTTAAGGGAGTAACGCCGGGGCTGTACCTTGACCTTCAGTTTCCAGACAAATTCGAATGCTTCCTCTTCCCGCAGCTTAGCCATGATCTCCCGCTGTTGATATCTCAGTTGGCTGGCCTGGGTGGCGTTATCGCACTGCAGAACCAGTTCGCCATCGTGGTAGCTGACAAAACGGACATTGGAAGCGAGCCGTTCGGGCATAGCCTTCAGGATGTGCTGCTCTGCCTGGTGGTGTAGAGCTGCGCGTGCCATCAGGTCCCGCAGGTGCCTGGGCTGGTCGCGGTTATCAGCAGACAGGGAAAGTGAGGGGCGGGTCTTCATGGGTTTACCGGATGCAATGGGCTTGTAACTCGACTAGATGGGTAGGAATTTTATACACTCGTCAACTTCCATCGCTAGCCGTCCCGGCATTTTCTATTCACCGCGCCTGGACTGCGCTGCCGATTGGCCAGTATCGCACTACAGCGGTGGAGAAGGACTCCGTAACCGTAACAGAATCGGTTGCGGTTTTAACAAAGCGTAACAGCCTGTGGGCAAAAAGGAAGAAGTCCGTCTCCTTTTAATGGTGCGCACCGGTTTATGATCGGGCCGTTGCCACTCCGGAGCATTGTATTCCTCCGTCCTCCACAGGATGTCGATCGCAGGGACAGGGATGTCTGTCACAGTCAATTTGGTCAGATATTATGAATATCATCCTTGTAGGTCGAAAACACGGTCGCTCCCGAGTCTTTACGCTTCATGCCCCCGGAATGGTCATTGCCGGGCTTTTCGCCCTGGCGCTGGTGGCCCTTTGTACGTGGGCTGGCTACCGTGCGGCAATGGCCCAGGTGGCTGATCGGCCCGTGGTCCCCCCATTCCTCCTCGAGCAATGGCACGGCACCCTTGACGACCAGCAGCAGGCCCTGGCCCGTCTTGAGCGCGATGCACGGGAGCAGGTGGATGCCATGACCCTTCGCCTTGGTGAGATGCAGGGGCGGTTGCTCAGGCTTGACGCCCTTGGACAGCGGTTTATAGAAAGTGGCGCTGTCGCCAGCGACGAGTTCAACTTTGATGAGGCGCCGGCGGTTGGTGGCCCGGAAGACGAAGCGGACGCTGCCGAGTCCTTCAGTACACCACAGCTTACTGCCATGATCGATGAACTGGACCGGAAAATCCGGGATCGTGAGCAGCAGTTGCGCCTGCTCGACACCCTGATTTCCAGTCGCCGTCTTGAAGACGAGCGGTTTGTGGCGGGCCGACCCATTACCTGGGGCTGGCTGTCGTCCCGGTTCGGTTATCGCTCTGATCCGTTTTCTGGAAAACGGACCTGGCATAACGGCGTAGACCTGGCTGGCAAGGAAGACAGTGAGATTATATCGGTGGCCGCCGGTGTGGTGACCTTCGCAGGCGACCGTCAGGGTTATGGCAACCTGGTGGAAATTGACCACGGTGAGGGGCTTGTCACCCGGTACGCCCACGCCAAGTCAGTGGAAGTAGAAGTAGGCCAGGTCGTCCAGAAGGGGCAGGTTATCGCCCGGATGGGGTCCACCGGGCGCTCTACGGGTCCCCATGTGCACTTCGAAGTGATTCAGGGTGGCAAGGCCAAGGATCCGGTGCGCTATATCCAGCGCGCTTCCCGCTGATCCTCAGGCGTTAACCGGCGCTTTCTGAAGGGCCCGGGGGTTCGCGGGGGCCCGCTCCCCTCCCTGTCTGTGTGACCCAGCCCCGGTTTCCGGGGCTTTAACATGGCCGGCAAAGCCGTACTGCCTTTTGTCCTCTTGCAAAATAAGGTTAGAATGCCGGCTTCCTCCGTTTAATCAAAGAAGCAGTGGTCTATGTTCACGAAGCTTGCAACGAAGATGTTCGGCAGTAAAAACGCTCGAGAGATCAAAAGGATGCGAAAAGTTGTTAATCGCATCAATGAGCTCGAAGAGTCGCTCATCGCGTTGACTGACGAACAGTTGCAGGCCAGGACCACCGAGTTCCGTGACCGCCTCGAGAAGGGCGAAACCCTGGATCAGCTGCTTCCCGACGCCTTTGCCACCGTCCGCGAGGCGAGCCGACGGGTAATGGGCATGCGTCATTTTGATGTGCAGCTCATTGGTGCCATGACCCTCCATGAAGGCCACATCGCTGAAATGAAGACTGGCGAGGGCAAGACCCTGGTGGCGACGGCAGCGGTGTACCTGAATGCCCTGGCTGGCCGTGGTGTGCACGTGGTTACCGTTAACGACTACCTGGCCCGTCGTGACTCCGAATGGATGGGCAAGCTCTACCGTTTTCTCGGCATGAGCGTGGGTGTCGTGGTCTCTGGTCAACCGGCGGAAGAGAAGCGGGCTGCCTATCAGGCGGATATTACCTACGGTACCAATAACGAGTTCGGCTTTGACTACCTGCGTGACAACATGGCGTTCAGTATGCAGGACAAGGTTCAGCGTCCGCTGAACTACGCCATTGTGGACGAGGTGGATTCCATCCTCATTGACGAGGCGCGCACGCCGCTCATCATTTCCGGTGCGGCGGAAGACAGCTCGAAGCTCTATCGGGAAATCAACACGCTGATTCCTTCCCTGGAAAAGGGCGAGGTGTCTGAGGAGGACGGTGAGCCCAGTGGCGACTTCACCATCGATGAAAAGTCCCGCCAGGTGGAACTCACCGAAGCCGGCCATGAAAAGGTGGAACAACTGCTGCTTAGCCGGGGCCTGCTGAAGGAGGGCGAGAACCTGTATTCAGCGGCCAACCTGGCGCTGCTGCACCATGTTCATTCCGGTCTCCGCGCCCATCACCTGTTCCACCGTGAGGTGGACTATCTGGTGCAGAACGGGCAGGTGGTCATAGTTGACGAGCACACCGGACGTACCATGCCCGGCCGCCGCTGGAGCGAAGGCTTGCACCAGGCTATCGAGGCGAAGGAAGGTGTCGAGATCAAGGCCGAGAGCCAGACCCTGGCTTCCACCACCTTCCAGAACTACTTCCGCATGTATGACAAGCTGGCCGGTATGACCGGTACGGCCGATACCGAAGCCTTCGAATTTCGTCAGATCTACGGTCTCGACGTGGTCGTTATTCCACCCAACAAGCCGATCCAGCGGATCGACTATAACGACCTGATTTACCTTACCCAGGAAGAGAAATTCCACGCGATTATCGACGAGATCAAGGATGTAACGGCTGAGAACCGTCCGGTACTGGTGGGGACGGCGTCGGTTGAAGCGTCAGAATTGCTGTCATCGCTGCTGAAAAAGGCACGGATCGACCACAAGATACTCAACGCCAAGCACCACGAAAGTGAAGCCCAGGTGATTGCCCAGGCTGGTCGTCCCGGAGCAGTCACCATCGCCACAAACATGGCGGGTCGTGGTACCGACATCATGCTGGGCGGCAACTGGGAAACGGAAGTCGCTGCCCTGGAGAACCCCACCCAGGAACAGGTTGATGCCATCAAGGCCGAGTGGGACGAGCGCCACCAACAGGTGCTTGCCTCTGGCGGGTTGCACATTATCGGTACCGAGCGCCATGAATCCCGACGTATCGACAACCAGTTGCGGGGTCGTGCCGGTCGTCAGGGGGATCCCGGGTCGTCCCGTTTCTTCCTCTCCCTGGAAGACAATCTCATGCGGATTTTCGCCCCGGACCGGGTGAAGAAGCTGATGCAGGCCATGGGCATGAAGAAGGGCGAGGCCATTGAGCACCGGATGGTGACCAATGCCATCGAAAAGTCCCAGCGCAAGGTTGAAGGCCGCAACTTTGATATGCGGAAGACGTTGCTGGAATACGATGATGTGGCCAACGACCAGCGTACCGTTATCTACGAACAGCGCAACGAAGTCATGGCGTCGGAGAATATCTCCGAGATCATCGACGGCATCCGTGCTGACGTCGTGGAAGAAACCGTCAGCGAGTTCATCCCGCCCCAGAGCATGCCGGAACAATGGGATGTTGCTGGCCTGGAATCGCAGCTGGCATCGGAAATGGCCATTGAACTGCCCATCCAGCAATGGTTGGACGAGGACAAGAAGCTTTACGAGGAAAAGCTCCGCGAGCGTATCCTTGAAGAGGTGGTTGCCGCCTACCGTGCGAAGGAAGAGGTTGTGGGCGCGGAGTCCATGCGCAAGTTCGAGAAGCAGGTATTCCTCCAGGTACTCGATACCCTGTGGAAGGAACACCTTTCGAACATGGACCACCTGCGTCGTGGTATTCATCTGCGTGGCTACGCCCAGAAGAACCCCAAACAGGAATACAAGCGTGAGGCGTTCAACCTGTTTGAATCCATGCTCGACACCATGAAGCGGGACATCACCCGGGTGCTGTGCCACGTCAAGGTCCAGACCCGCGAAGAGATGGAAGAGGTGGAGCGACAGCGCCGTGAGCAGCTGGAGAAGGAGCTGGCTGCGGCCCGCTTGCGCCATGACCAGACCAGTGCCGCGGAAGCGGAGCAGGGCGAGCAGGGGGATGGTGAGGGCCGGCAGGGTCAAACGCCTGAAACCTTCGTCCGCCAGGAGCGTAAGGTAGGGCGTAATGAGCTCTGTCCGTGCGGGTCTGGCAAGAAGTACAAGCAGTGCTGCGGCAAGGTCGCCTGAAGCCACCGTAGCGCAACAAGCGACAAGCCCGCACCTCCGTGAAGACGGGGCTGCGGGTTTTTTTATCCTGAATCTTGAGTTTCGGCGGTTCCCGCGGGTGCCGCCCAAGGAGGAGAATATGGCGGTTGGTCCTGCGACATTGCCTGAGCGTTTTTTTCCGGTGGCCGGGGTGCGTCTGGGAATTGCCAGCGCCGGCATCAAGAAACCCGGACGTAAGGATGTGGTCGTCATCGAGCTGTCGAAGGGCAGCCGAGTGGCCGGCATTTTTACCACCAATCAGTTCTGTGCCGCACCGGTTCATGTGGCTCGTCGCCACCTGGGGGAGGGGGATCCCCGTTACCTGTTGATCAATACCGGTAATGCCAACGCCGGAACCGGTGAGCGCGGCATGCGCGATGCGAATGCCTGTTGCGAGGCCCTGGCTCGCGAGGCAGACACCCGCGCCCACTCGGTGCTGCCTTTCTCCACCGGGGTTATTGGTGAGCCCCTGCCGGTGGAAAAGATTGTCAACGCGCTGCCTGCGGCGTTGGCGGACCTGTCTGAGGGGCACTGGGCAGAGGCGGCAGCTGGCATCATGACTACGGACACCCGCCCCAAGGGAGCCACACGCCAGATCGAGATTGATGGCAAGCACATCAACATATCGGGTATCAGTAAGGGGGCGGGGATGATTCGTCCCAATATGGCCACCATGCTGGGCTTTATTGCCACGGATGCGTCGGTCGCTCCGGGCGTATTGCAAAAGCTTGCCAGTGAGCTCGGAGAGGAATCCTTCAATCGCATTACCATTGATGGCGATACGTCCACCAATGACGCCTGCATGCTTATTGCCACCGGAGAGGCTGGCGCCGGTGTGGCGACGGTCGAAAGTGAACACTATCCATTGCTAAGGCAGGCATTGCGCGAGGTATACATGGAGCTGGCCCATGCCATCGTCAAGGATGGTGAGGGTGCCACCAAGTTTGTCACCATCGAGGTGGCCGGCGCTGCCGGTCAGAAAGAGGCACTGGATGTTGCCTATACCGTTGCTCACTCTCCCCTGGTGAAGACGGCCCTGTTTGCCTCTGACCCTAACTGGGGCCGTATTCTCGCGGCGGTTGGACGTGCGGGCGTCGAGGGGCTGGACCTTGAGGCCATTGAGATATTCCTGGGGGATGTGTGCCTGGTGAGGAACGGCGGCCGTGCTGACGATTACACCGAAGAGCGTGGACAGGCGGTGATGGACCAGCAGGAGATTACCATTCACATTGACCTGAAACGTGGCCGTATCAAAGAGCGGGTATGGACCTGTGACTTCTCCCATGACTACGTCACCATCAATGCCGAGTACCGTACCTGAAATGATCGCTCCAGGGCGCACGTTGATCCATGTGGCCGTCGGGGTAATCTGGCGTGGAGGGCGGGTGCTTATCGCCCGGCGCCCGGAGGGGGCCCACCAGGGCGGCCTGCTGGAATTCCCCGGGGGCAAGGTGGAGCCCGGCGAGACGGTTCAGCAGGCCCTTGTTCGGGAACTGCTGGAGGAAACGGCTGTGACGGTAAGTCCGGGTGACCTGCAACCACTGATTGGTATTCGCCATGACTACGGCGACAAGGAAGTGTTCCTCGATGTGTGGGAGGCCCGGGTTTCCTCGGGGGAGCCCCGGGGACTGGAAGGTCAGCCGGTGTTCTGGCTGTCGCCGGATGATTTGCTGGCCGGGGACTTTCCCGCAGCCAACCGGCCGATTATCGGGGCTATCCGGTTGCCTCGCCAGCTTGCCATCACCGGTGAGAGTACGTCACTCAAAGATGCCGTTGAACGCACGGTAGCAGGCCAGCTTCATTCCCGCTCTCCGTTGGTCGTTCTGCGATTACCCTCCTTGTCGCCTCAGGCATACACAGAGGCGGTCGCGCATTGTCTCCGGGATTTGCCGGAGGCGTCTCTGATGGTTCATGATCGACCGGAGTTGGTCGCGGACATGCCGGTGGCCGGCGTCCACCTGAGCTGGCGCCGGGCCGCTGAGCTGGCGGAGCGACCAGTCCCGGACGACCGCTGGCTTGGCGTTTCCTGCCATAGTGGAGCTGAACTGGCACATGCGGCAGCCATCGGTGCAGACTATGCCACCCTGGGGCCGGTGCTGCCGACTTCTTCTCATCCGGGCAACCCGGGTATTGGCTGGGACCGTTTTACTGAGCTGGCCGGTAACGCGGTGATTCCGGTCTACGCACTCGGCGGCACCGGGCCCGAGCACCTGGAACGGGCGTTACAGGCTGGCGGACAGGGCATTGCCGGCATTTCCTGGTGGTGGCCGGCACCCGACAACGAACTGGAGGCATGATGAGCAAACTGACCCACCTGGATGACCAGGGCGCGGCCCGTATGGTGGATGTGGGCGACAAGTCGGTCACGCAACGGGAGGCGATTGCGGAAGGTCGTATCCTGATGGACCGGAAAACCCTTGACATGATTCTGGACGGTGAACATCCCAAGGGGGATGTGCTGGCGGTGGCGAGGGTTGCGGGCATCATGGCAGCCAAGAAAACCCACGATCTGATTCCGTTGTGTCATGCCCTGAACCTGTCCTCGGTTAAGTTGGCGTTCACACCGCAGCAGGAGCCGTCGTCGGTTCATATCGAGGCGAGGTGCAGGCTGTCCGGTCAGACCGGGGTGGAGATGGAGGCCCTTACCGCCGTGAGTGTGGCGGCGTTGACGCTGTACGATATGTGCAAGGCGGTGGATAAGGGGATGGAGATTACCGGGGTGCGGTTGCTGGAGAAGAAGGGCGGCCGCAGTGGGCATTGGCAGGCTGGTTGATCGCGAACTTTCAAGGTGCTTCGGTCATTGGGGCAAACCGGGAATTCAGTGACTGGCGGCCACCGCGTAGCTGTTTTCGGGACACGCCGTGAATCCGTCCCTGGAGGCTCCTCAAAAAGGTCCCTCTTTTTGAGGGTCCCGAAAACAGCTACGCGGCACCCGCCTCGATCATCGGAGCAGGACATCTGAAAGAGCCTGGTCAACGTAAAGGACCAAGTGTCAGATCGCTCACATGAACGCCGTCGTGACGCGTAAGTCATCTTGAACTACGCCGGGTGGCCGCCATCTGCTAGAATGCCCCGCTTACTGAACCAGCACTCATGAGGAACCACTGTGGCTGTTCGCTACATCCAGACCTGTCGCCTGCCTACCCCTTTCGGTGTTTTTGACATGCACGGTTTCGAGGAACCGGATACCGGCAAGGAGCATATTGCCCTGACCCTGGGTGATCTGAACAGTGACGAGCCCATGCTGGCCCGTACCCATTCTGAATGCCTGACCGGTGACGCCCTGTATAGCATGCGTTGTGACTGCGGTTACCAACTCGAGGAAGCCTTGCGGAGCATCGCCCGGGAAGGTCGGGGTATCCTCATGTACCTGCGCCAGGAAGGCCGGGGTATCGGTCTGTTGAACAAGATCCGGGCGTACAAGCTGCAGGATGAGGGGGCGGATACGGTGGAGGCCAATGAGCGCCTGGGCTTTGCCGCTGACCTGCGGGACTACACCATGTGCAAGGACATGCTGGGTCATCTTGGCATCAGTAGCCTGAAACTGATGACCAACAATCCCCGCAAGGTGGATGCGTTGCGTTCGCTGGGCATCGATATCGCTGAGAGGGTTCCGCTCCATGTGGGGCGTAACCCCCACAACGAGCACTACCTCAATACCAAGCAGAGCAAGCTGGGCCACTGGCTGGAAACACACCAGGACGATGATCCGGAATAACCAGCCCGCTTGCTGACAGGCTTGTTTTGGCAGGTGTCGGGGGATTTTTCAGTTATAGCTATGGGGCGGCTTTCAGTCCAGGTTTGCCCACGCTGAGGCGTTTGCGAATAGACGCCTCAATACCCGCAGCATCCAGCCCTACTTCCGCCAACAGCTCGCCGTGCTTGCCGTGATCCACATAGCGGTCCGGTAAGCCCAGTTGCAATACCGCCGTTGCTATACCTTCCCGGTTCAGGAATTCGGTCACCGCACTCCCCGCACCGCCGGCAATGGCGTTCTCTTCGAGGGTGACCACCAGATCGTGGGCATTCACCAGTTCCGTTATCAGGGCTTCGTCCAGGGGTTTCACGAAGCGCATGTCGGCAACCGTGGCATTAAGCCTGTCAGCGGCCTCAAGGGCTGCTGAAAGGCGGGTGCCGAAATTCAGGATGGCTACGGAATCCCCTTCACGTACGACCCGACCACGACCGATGGGCAGGGGCTGGAGCTGCTGTTCGATGACCGCCCCGGGCCCGGTGCCCCGGGGATAACGAACTGCCGCAGGGCCCTGGTACATCAGCCCGGTCTGCAGGAGTTGGCGGGTCTCATTTTCATCCGACGGTGTCATGACCACCATGTTCGGAACGCAGCGCAGGTAACTCAGGTCAAAGGAACCGGCATGGGTGGGCCCGTCTTCGCCCACCAGGCCGGCCCGGTCGATGGCGAAGAGTACATCCAGGTCCTGGATCGCCACATCGTGGATCAGTTGGTCATAGGCCCGCTGCAGGAAGGTGGAGTAGATGGCAACTACCGGCTTGGCGCCGTCACAGGCGAGCCCTGCGGCGAGGGTTACGGCATGTTGTTCTGCAATGGCCACATCGTGGTAGCGGTCCGGGAAGCGCTCCGAGAACGCCAGCAAGTCGGATCCTTCGCACATGGCGGGGGTAATTCCGACTATTCGCTCATCCTGTTCAGCAGCATCACAGAGCCACTGACCGAAGACATTGGCGTACTTCGGCTGTTTCGGCTTGGGCACTACCGGCTCCGGTTTGCTCGCTGGTACCGGTTCTATCTTGTTGATGGCGTGGTAACCGATCGGATCCTCTTCCGCGGGAGCAAAGCCCTTGCCTTTACGGGTCACCACATGGAGGAACTGAGGGCCGCTCAGCTCGCGAATGTTCTCCAGGGTTTCCACCAGTAATGGCAGGTCATGCCCATCGATTGGACCAATGTAGTTGAAGCCCAGCTCCTCGAACAGGGTGCCCGGGGCAATCATGCCCTTGAAGTGCTCTTCGGTCTTGCGGGCCAGGGCCATCAGCGGCGGTGCTGCCTGCAGCACCCGTTTGCTGCTGTCCCGGACCTGGTTGTAGGTGCGGCTGGACAGCAGGCGGGCAAAGTAATTGGACAGGCCGCCTACATTCTTGGAGATGGACATATCGTTGTCATTGAGGATGACCAGCATGTCCGCGTCCAGGTGGCCTGCATGGTTCAGGGCCTCAAACGCCATGCCCGCGGTCATGGCGCCGTCTCCGATGACCGCGATACTGCGGCGGCCAGTCTGTTGTTGACGGGCGGCCAGGGCCATGCCGAGGGCGG
This sequence comes from Marinobacter sp. AN1, assembly GCF_026013985.1. NCBI lineage: Bacteria > Pseudomonadati > Pseudomonadota > Gammaproteobacteria > Pseudomonadales > Marinobacteraceae > Marinobacter > Marinobacter sp. AN1. The sequence continues at coordinate 1,280,934 of NZ_CP110342.1, forward strand.
CACTGATGGATGTACTGGAATGGCCAACACCAAAGGTGTCGTATTCACTCTCTGAGCGCTTGGGGAAGCCGGCAAGCCCGCCTTTCTGGCGGATACTGCCCATCTGCTCCCTTCGCCCGGTGAGAATCTTGTGCGGGTACGCCTGGTGCCCCACGTCCCATACCAGCCGGTCTTCCGGGGTGTTGAACACGTAGTGCAGGGCGACAGTGAGTTCCAGTACCCCGAGCCCGGCGCCGAAATGACCGCCGGTCTGGCCTACGGTCCACAGCAGGAATGCCCGTAGCTCCCGGGCCAGGGCTGGCAGCTCTTCTTCCGATAGCAGGCGGAGCTGGTCGGGCGCATCAATGCGGTCCAGCAGCGGGGTGTGGGGCCGCTGGGCGGGGATTTCCTTGAAAATATATGTGTCCTGCATCCGTCCGGGTCTTGTGTCGGTGACTTCAGGGCTGTCCGGCATGGTTCACCGGCTGGCAGCCCTTCTGGCTATAAGGGGGCATTATAGGTCATGGGGCAGGGCGTTTCAGTAGCGTCGTGACACCACAAACTCGGCCATGCCCCTGAGGGCGTCCGCCTCGGGACCAAACCCTGACAGGTTGTCCTGGCACTGTTCCAACAGTGTGGCAAGGTAGGCCCGGGCGCCGTCAACCCCCATCAGGGCAGGGTAGGTCGGTTTACTGCGGGCCGCGTCCGAACCCTGACGCTTGCCGATGACGCTGGTATCACCTTCGATATCCAGCAGGTCGTCCTGCACCTGGAACGCCAGGCCAATGGCGCGGGCGTAGTGGCCAAGGGAATCCTGTCCTGACCGTTCGCCAGCTGCGGCAGGTACTGACAGCACACCCAGCCGGACACTGGCTTCGATTAATGCACCGGTCTTGCGCCGGTGCATCTGTTCCAGCTCTTCAAGGGACAGCTCCCGTCCCACCGCGCCCAGGTCAATAGCCTGTCCGCCGACCATACCGGCACTGCCACTGGCGGCAGCCAGTTGCTGGACCATGGCGAGGCGTGTGACAGCGGGTAACGAAGAATCACCAGCGAGCCATTCGAATGCCAGGGCCTGCAGGGCATCGCCGGCCAGTATGGCGGTGGCCTGGTCGAAACGGATGTGGGTGGTGGGGCGCCCGCGGCGGAGGTCATCGTCATCCATGGCGGGCAGGTCGTCGTGTATCAGTGAGTAGGCATGGATCAACTCCAGTGAGCAGGCTGGCACCAGGGCATGCCCTGGCTCGCCTCCGGCAGCCGAAGCGGCTGCCATGGCCAAGGCCGGGCGAATACGCTTGCCGCCGCCGAGAACGCTGTAGCGCATGGCTTCATGGAGTCGCCCCGGTTGCTGCTCTGGTGCAGGCAACCGTTTTGCAAGTGCCTCGTCAGTCAGCTTGGCACAGGTAGAGAGAAAGTCCTCAGTGAAGGCTTGGCGCATGGTCAGCCTGTCTCCCCGCTGTCTTCCGGCGGGTTGAACGGGCGGGTTTCCAGGGTGCCGTCGTCCCGCTCCACCAACTGCTGGACCCGCTGCTCCGCCTGGCGCAGTGCCTGCTGGCACTCCCTCGTCAGCCGGACGCCACGTTCAAAGGCGCCGAGGGATTGTTCCAGGGTTAGCTCGCCCTGCTCCAGGTCACGCACCAGGCCCTCGAGCTCGGCCAGGGATTTCTCAAAGTCGGCGATGGATGTGGTGTCCGGGGTGTCGGCCATGGGGCTCTCCGTCAGGTTCACGAAGCAATGTCTGGGCGTCTCGGTGACGAGTTGCTGCGCTTGGTCTCAGGTTCGGCAGTATAACAGAGCGATCACCGCTGCCGAACCTCGAACCGCAGGCTTACCCTGTCGTTGGTCGTTGCCAGCGGAAGTGCTGGCGTTCACCTTGCGTGCCTTCCCGACCCCACTGCTGCTCAGTCACCCGGATTTCGCCATTACGGCCAAGGGTGACCACGGTACTGGCACGGGTGCCATAGAAATCGGATGCGATAAAGGGTGAAGAGAGAAACCGCTCCTGCGCCAGTCCGACGCCGGTGTCCGGCAGCAGGTTGTCCGGCGCCGGTGTACTGTCGCCGAGGGGCTCGAGAAGCGCCTCGTGCAGGGCGTCCGGGTGTTGGGGGTCGCAAGTCGCCAGGGTGGCCCTGAGTTGCTCCCGCAGACGTACGAGCTTGGGCCAGGGACTTTGCAACAAGTGGTTACTGAGTCCGTATGTCCCCCGGTGGAGGGTGCGACCGGGGTGCGCATCCCGGTTGCTGTAATACCAGCCTTCCCGATCGCTCAGGTGAACCAGGTTGAAACCGGCATAGAGGTTGCCGTTATCGGCCAGGTCCTGTTTCAGCCTGTCTGTCGGCTGCTCCAGTGCAAGCAGGGGCAGCTTGCCCCGTGTGAGCCGTCCTGGCTCTCCACTTCCTTCGCGGACGTTGGTGACCGCAGTGATGATGCCTGTCCGGGACACTGCGAGCCAGGTACCACCGGAGCGGTCGTCCCGGCCAGCAAGGCATTGTTCTCCCGACCACCAGTGCATGGGCGTCGTGGGGCGGTCATAGAACTCGTCCCGGTTGGCGGCCATCACCAGGGGGAATTCGGGGTGTTGGTCAATAGCGAAAAGAATCAGGCACATACGGCTCCAGCGACAGCAATGGCGGTTGACGATTCCGGCACCAGCCTCCAGGGCCGGAAAGAGGCCGGTGAACGGCTATGGGCGTTTGTGTATGATACACGCTTTGATTTTCAACGGACGGCGGTGTTCATGTCCCTGTTTATGGTATTCGGGCTTTACCTGGCCCTTGGCGCACTGGCCGGGACCCTGGCGGGCCTGTTTGGTATCGGCGGTGGCCTGGTCATCGTACCGGTGCTGATTTTCAGCTTCGGGCTACAGGGTATCAGTGGCGAAATTGCAGCTCACCTGGCTGTGGGTACTTCCCTGGCGACAATAGTTTTTACGTCCATTAGCTCCGTTCGGTCCCATCACCTGAAAGGTGCGGTACGTTGGGAGGTATTCCGGCCCATGGTGGCGGGTATCGTCGTCGGGGCAGCATTCGGGGCGTGGACGGCCTCCCTGTTGAGCGGACCGGTGCTGGAACTGGTGATCGGTGTGTTTGTCATCCTGGTGGGCATCAAAATGCTGCTGGACATCAATCCCAAAACCGCCCGACCGGTGCCAGGCCGGGGCGGCTTGACCGGTGCTGGCGGCGTGATCGGCTGGGCGTCCGCCATTTTCGGCATCGGGGGCGGGACCCTGACCGTACCTTTCCTGAGCTGGCGCAGTGTGCCCATGCAGCAGGCGGTGGCGACGTCGGCGGCCTGCGGGCTGCCCATCGCCATTGCGGGTGCTACCACCAACTTGTGGACTGGATGGGGGCGCCCGGCACTACCCGATTATGCGGTCGGGTTCGTGTATTTGCCGGCGCTGATCGGTATCGTGGCGACCAGCGTGTTGTTCGCCCGCTTCGGTGCCGTCCTGGCCCACCGCCTCGATGCAAAGTTGCTCAAGCGACTGTTCGCCGTGCTGTTGCTGATCGTCGGCGCCCGTTTCCTTCTCTGAGGTCTTTCCATGCTCAATCACCCCCAAATTGATCCGGTGGCCATTTCCCTGGGGCCGCTGAAGATCCACTGGTACGGACTCACTTACCTGGTTGGCTTCGCAGTCGGCTGGTGGCTGGGCAAGGTTCGTGCCCGCAAGGAGTGGACGCCGGTAAACGAACAGCAGGTAGGTGACCTGCTGTTCTATATCGCACTGGGGGTCATTCTGGGTGGCCGGTTCGGCTACGTCGTGTTCTACAATTTTGACCAGTTCCTTGGTGACCCCCTCTGGCTGTTGCGGGTATGGGAAGGAGGCATGTCTTTCCATGGTGGCCTGATCGGCGTGATGTTTGCCATGTGGTGGTATGGCCGCAAGATCGGCTGCGGGTTCTTCCGCATTGCAGATTTTGTCGCCCCCCTGGTACCCGTTGGCCTTGGTGCTGGACGGATCGGCAACTTCATAAACGGGGAGCTGTGGGGCAAACCGACGGATGTACCCTGGGGGATGGTGTTTCCACAGGCACCGGATGCCCTTGCCCGGCACCCTTCCCAGTTATATCAGTTCGCCCTGGAAGGGGTGGCCCTGTTCGTGGTCCTGTGGCTGTTCTCTTCAAAACCCCGTCCAACCATGGCAGTCTCGGGACTATTCCTGACTCTTTACGGGTGTTTCCGGGTCATCAACGAATTTTTCCGTCAGCCGGATCCGCAGCTTGGTTACCTGGCCTTTGACTGGCTCACCATGGGGCAGTTGTTGTCCCTGCCGATGATCATCGCCGGTCTTGTGCTGATGGTGTTTGCATACAGGGGCGTAAAATCATGAAAGCCTATCTCGATCTGATGAAGGATGTCGTGGCCAACGGCACGGACAAGGGCGACCGTACAGGTGTGGGCACCCGCTCGGTGTTTGGCCGCCAGTTGCGGTTCGACCTGGAGCAGGGCTTTCCATTGCTTACCACCAAGAAGGTGCACTTGCGCAGCATCATCTATGAGCTGTTATGGTTCTTGCAGGGGTCTACTGACAATAACTGGCTGCGGGATCGGAAGGTCACTATCTGGGACGAGTGGGCCCTCGATAACGGAGATTTGGGGCCAATCTACGGCAAGCAGTGGCGAAGCTGGCAGTGCCCGGACGGCCGGGTGGTGGACCAGATCAGCGAGGTCGTCGAGCAGATCCGCACCAAGCCCAACTCCCGGCGCCACATCGTGACGGCCTGGAACCCGGCGGAGCTGCCGGATGAGTCCATGGGGCCGCAGGAGAATGCCCGTGAGGGGCGCATGGCACTGGCGCCGTGTCATTGTCTGTTCCAGTTCTATGTGGCGGACGGGCGGCTGTCCTGTCAGCTTTACCAGCGAAGCGCGGATCTGTTTCTGGGGGTGCCGTTCAATATCGCGTCCTACAGTTTGCTGACCCATATGATTGCACAGCAATGTGACCTGGAGGTGGGGGAGTTTGTGCACACTTTCGGGGACTGCCACCTGTACCAGAATCACCTGACAGATGACATTGTGTTCGAGCAGCTCAAGCGAAAGCCGGGGCGGTTGCCTACGCTGCGGATTTTGCGGAAGCCGGATTCGATTTTCGAGTATGAGTATGAGGATTTCGAAATCGAGGGCTATGAGCCGCAGGGTGTTATCAAGGCGCCTATTGCTGTTTAGCGTCGCGGTTGTAGCGTTTTATGGTTTGCGCCGGTTCTCTCTGTTCCAAACCGGAAACCTGGTGCCCACGCACGGCCAGCTGGTGACCCTTTCCGGAACACGCCGCAAGTTGGCCTTTAGAGTCTGTGTCTGCTAACGGTTGGGTTTTGCTAGCCCGCGGGGCGTGGCGAAGGCGCGCAAGCAGCCGGGGCCTTTTTCTGAAACACGCCGTGGATACGTCCCTGTAGGCTCTTCAAAAACGTCCCTGTTTTTGAAGGTTTCAGAAAAAGGCCCCGGCCACTTGCACACCCAAAGGTCCCCAGTAGGATTATCCGCGCTCGTTATGTCGCAACTGAGTTTTACGGGTTACAACGTTGTTCGCCTCTTGAGAGGTAACTCCATTGCATCTGGACAGATACCGGGTAGGTTGTTCCGGAACCTTCAAAAACAGGGACGTTTTTGAAGAGCCTACAGGGACGTATTCACGGCGTGTTCCGGAACAACCTACCCGGTAGCTGGCCCTTGCATCAGACCATGAAGGCCTGAACAGATGAGTAAAGCACTAATAGTAGCCATGTCCCGCAACCGGGTCATTGGTCGTAATAACAAGTTGCCGTGGTATTTGCCGGGAGACCTGAAGTATTTCAAGCAGGCCACCATGGGCAAGCCCATTATCATGGGCCGGAACACCTGGGAATCCATTGGCAGGGCGCTGCCAGGGCGTCTTAATATCGTAGTGTCGTCACAGGAACTGGAGTTACCCGCCGGTGTGGCGAAGGTGGAGACCCTGGAGGAAGCCTTCCGGATGGCTGAGGCCCAGGCCATGCTGGATGGTGTGGATGAAGTGATGGTGATCGGTGGAGGTCAGATTTACGAGGCTGTGCTGCCCGAGATCGACCGGATCTACATTACCCAGGTCCACGCCGAGATAGAAGGCGATGCGTTCTTCCCGGAAATAGACCTGGAGCAATGGCAGGAAATCGGACGGGAGGATTTCTCCGCGTCCGATCATAATCCCTACGACTACAGCTTTGTCGTCTACCAGCGGCCTCAGTCAGCCTGACGGCTCTTGGCCGGCTTGAAGCCGTCGCGCTTGCCGGCCGGCCTGGAGCCCGGCTTTCCTCCGGGCTTGTTGCCGCGATACCCGCCCGGCTTGCCACCAGGGCCACCCTTACGGAAATTGCTGCGCTTGCCGCCCGGGCCACCCTTACCCCGTGGTGGGTTGGCTGAGGGAATCGGAAGCTCTGAAGGGGTTTCCAGCGGCAGGGAGCCCGGTTGGGCGGACTCCATCCAGCAGGCCAGGGCGCCGGCCAGCATGGCCATGTCCATATCATTGCGCTCGGCAATATCGTCCAGCAGGCCCATGGCCTTGGCCAGCTTGCCGTCTTCAGTGAAGCCCATGAGCTGACTTTCGAACTGCTCCTGGCGGAGCTTCTGAAGTGCCGCCGGGGTGGGTAGTTCGTACGGCTCCATGGGCGAGTTGGTGGCACGTTCCAGGGTGCGCAGCCAGCTGCGCTCCCGGGGGGTTACCAGCAGGATTGCCTTGCCGGCGCGACCGGCACGTCCGGTACGGCCCACCCGATGGATGTACGCTTCACTGTCGTAGGGCACATCGTAGTTGATGACGTGGGTGATTCTCGGCACATCCAGGCCCCGCGCGCCACGTCTGTGGCGATGAGGAGGTCCTTCTTGCCCCGCTTGAGGTCTTCCACGGTCTGTTCCCGCTGGCGTTGGTTAAGGTCGCCGTTGAGGGGAGCCACGGAGTGACCACGTGCAGCGAGTTTCTCGGCCAGCAGGGTGGTTTCTGCCTTGGTGCGCACGAAAATAATCGCCGCGTCAATCGGTTCCACTTCCAGGATGCGGGTCAGTGCATCCAGCTTACGCTCACCGAAGGTGGGCAGTACGAACTGGGCGATCCGCTCAACGGTGCGGGTTTCGCTCTTGATTTTGACTTCCCGGGCGTCGCTCAGGTAGGTGTTGGCAACCCGGGCGATGGCCGGCGGCATGGTGGCAGAGAACAGCGCCCGCTGGCAGCTGTCCGGTGTGCTGGCGAGGATGGCTTCGACATCGTCGATAAAGCCCATACGCAGCATCTCGTCCGCTTCGTCCAGCACCAGGGCCTTCAGGTTGTTCAGCTTCAGCTTGCCGCGGCGGAGGTGGTCCAGCAGGCGGCCGGGAGTGCCGACTATAACCTGGGAGCCCCGGTTCAGGGCCTTGAGCTGGGGCGCAAAATCGGCGCCGCCGTATATAGGCAGTACGTGAAGCTGGCGGAAACCGCTGGCATAGGTGGTAAAGGCTTCTGCCACCTGGATGGCCAGCTCCCGGGTCGGGGTCAGTACCAGAATCTGGGTGGACAGGTCATCGGCGTCGATTCGGCTGAGCAAAGGCAGCGCGAAAGCGGCTGTCTTGCCAGTGCCGGTCTGGGCGATGCCCAGCAGGTGATGGCCTTCCAGCAGAACGGGGATGGCCTGGGCCTGGATCGGAGACGGAGTTTCGTAGCCGACGGTACGGACAGCTTCAAGCACGGCCGGGTCGAGGCCGAGCTCAGCAAAGGTTTTTTCTGACATTCAATTACCTGGTATTCGGGGTGGGGGAGCCATAGAACGAGAGGCCGGTTACAGTCTGAAACCGGGAAGGCGTGGGCTCCTGAAGCTACCGGCTGAGCGCGTCGGGGTAGCCTGATGAACCTTCGACGGCTCGCGAACCCCATAAACCCGGCTGGTATCGTCACGGACCTGTCGCCGATAGGCATTCTTGTCCGTGGGTCTGGTCATCCTGATGATGACGGAGCGCAGTATACGCGGTTGTCAGCGGGTTTTATAGCGCTGCGGCCAGTCCGGCGGTAGGTATTTGCCGGTGCGGCTTGTGTCCAGGCGGGCTTTGGGGCAGTCTTTGGGGTTTATTTGATACGCATCCTCATCAATTAACCGGAGACACTACAACGATGAATCTCGAGGAAATCCTTGCATCGGCAGCTAGCAACGAAGTCACTATCCCTGCGATCTGGGCGCAGGGGCGGGCCACCTTCGGGGGCCTGACCGGGGCCCTGGCTTGTGAGCGGATGCAGTCCGTGGTAACTCCGGGGCGCCCTCTGCGGGCCATGCAGGTTTCCTTCGTGGGACCAGTTGAGCCAGGAGTACCGGTCGCACTGGAAGTGGAACTGCTGCGAGAAGGCAAGGCGGTCAGCCAGGCCATGGTCAGGATGGTGCAGGACGGCACCACCCGGCTGGTTGCTATGGGTGCCTATGGCAGTGGTCGTGAGTCGGTGGTCAGTGTGCCTCCGCTGTCCGCCCCTGAAGCACCGGTGCCTGAAGATTGTGCGCCAACCCCGTTCATCAAGGGCAGAATGCCCGACTTTGCCCAGTTTATCGAGATGCGCTGGTGTTTCGGTAGCCGTCCGTTCACCGGTGAAAAGCATCGGGACATGGGTGGCTGGATGCGGTTCCGCGAGACGCCTTCGCAGCTGGACGACCCCGCCATCGTGGCCCTGATTGACGCCTGGCCACCGGTGCCCCTGTCCCATCTCACAGAGTTTGCCCCCAACAGCTCTTTGACCTGGTCGGTCGAAATGATGGACCCACGCCCTACCGTCAAAGTTGATGACTGGTTGATGTACCGGGCAGAAATCGACAAGGCGGATGACGGCTATGCCAACACCCATGCCCAGATCTGGAACCGCCAGGGGGAACTGGTGGCCATCAGCCGCCAGACCGTGACGGTCTTCGGGTAAGCCTGCTTCGCCGACGGTCAGGCCGCCAGGCTTGGCCGGCAGGCATTAATGATAACCCTGGCGAAGCTTTCGGCGGCATCTTCCTGCAGGAAGTGACCGCCGGACAGGGTGATATGGGGCTGCCCAAGGGCACCGGGTACTTTTCGCTGCAAAGGCCGATGGCCGCCACGGGTACCCGGGTCAGAATCGCTGAAACAGGTGATGAATGGCTTCTGCCACCCCTCCAGGAAGCGCCATAACCGCTGGCGGTTCAGTTCCTTGTGTGGTTGCCCGAGAGTGCCCGCGAATGATCTTGCGCCGGCCTTGTAACGGTCACTGGGGAACGGCGCATCGTAGGCGTTCCGTTCCTCACGGGTCAGGGGGCGGGTGGTGCCCAACTGTATCAGTTGCGGAACCGGGAACCAGGGGCTGTAGCGGGCGAACATCCGCCAGATACTGGTGGCGGGTGGGTTGTCTCCTTCCCTGGGGACCACGGCATTGGCCGCGATAATCCGGCTGAATCGGTCCGGTTGCCGCATGACCAGGGCCAGTGCCAGCAGCGAAGTCCGGTTCTGGCACACCAGGGTGACATTGCTCAGATCCAGCGCCAGCAGCCAGCGCTCCAGCCAGTCCAGGTGCCTCTCGAAGGAATAGTCCTGCTGATCCTCGGGTTTGTCCGATTTGCCAAAGCCAATAAGGTCCGGTGCCAACACCCGCAGCCCGGCATCCGCTACCAGCGGGATCATATGGCGATAGAGGTAGGACCACCCGTGCTCACCATGGAGCATAACCACCGGCGCCGCGTTTGTAGTGCCATGGTCCACGTAGTGGAGACGAAGGGGGGTGTCGGTACCTACCTCGACATATCGGGGAGTGTAGGGGAAATCCGGCAAAGCCCGGAAGCGGGACTCGTCGGTTCTTAGAATACGCATACCATCGACTGCTCTGGCTGATTGCAAGCGTGTCCGGAGGACTTGGTGGGAACCAGCTTAGAGCAGATGGTGGTTTCTTGTGTGGGCTTTACGTAACAGAGCGTTATTAATTTGAATCAGACGGCGATGCGGTTCTCGTCACGTTCCCGGTCAGCGGCGCGCATGGCTTCATCGCAACAGTTCACCGCGCCGCAGTCATCCGCTGAACACAGGCCAATGGTATCGCAGGGCAGGTCGTAGCGGTTCTCACCCTCATTGGCAAAGATTCGCTTGGCCGGAAGTATGGACCGGCAATGGCCGCAAAGCAGTGTGGGAACAGTGCTGTTCTCGGCCAGTTGTGCAGTGTAGAAATCGTGGTACTCGCTCATGGTAGCTCCTTGTCAGCATATCCTTGCGGCTCGCCCCGAGCTGCCCAGGTATGGTCAGTCCAGGGGAGGGCACACCGCATACACAATAGGGCTTTAATGTGACAATTAAAGGTCCCTCCTAGGCTGAAACTACGTTCGGGGCATTAAGGCTGGTTCACTTTCCGGCCGTTCAGGTTTCGGGGGGCAGTGGGCGGCGATTGGAACGTTTGTCCTCCCAGCCCAAATCCCGCGGGTCATACCACCCGAGGTCCTGGAGAACCTGGTCACGGGTATGGTCGGAGAGGGTCTCCCACAGCACCTCGAATGCTTCCACGGCCCGGTCGCGCTGACGTCGCTGCCTGCTGCGCAGGCGGGCAATGAGCTGGGGCAGTCGCAGGGCATCCCCCAGCTGCCCGGGCACCAGTACCTCCTGGCCCATAACCTTGCGGCGATGGGTCCGCCTCGCCAGGACCGCAGCAAGGGCCTCCGCCGCCTGTAACGCTGTTTCTTCGTTGAAGTCGTCGCCTGCCACTGTTCCGACCTTTCAGAAAACCACGGGTCTCCCCGGCACCCCGATTCTCGACTGGTAAAGGGGATAGAATCCCTGGCGCGAGACGTCGGCCGCAATGACTGACCGGCCTTTATCGGAAATACCCCAACCGATTACTATACCCTGCCGGAGGCGGAACTGGCCATGCCGGGGTCGTTAAGGTATAAGCCGTATTCACACCCGCACAAAGGAATGCTGTCTGATGAAGTACGAAAGCCTGGAGCGCTGGACCTTCCTGGGAAGCCTGTTGCTGGTCTCGCTGGCGTTCCTGTTCCTGCTGAAGCCCTTCTTTGGACCGATTTTCTGGGCGGTGGCCATCGCCCTGATCTTTCACCCGGTCCGGCAACGGCTGGCAGGGCGGATTGGGGATCGGCCCAACCTGGTGGCGTTGCTGACCCTGATGATCTGCATGGTTATTGTCATCATCCCGGTGATGGTGCTGATTTCGTCCCTGGTAGCGGAAGGCCTGGCGGTGTATCAGAAAATCCAGGATGGAGACATCCGTCCCGGGGAATACCTGGATCAGGTCAACCAGTCGTTCCCTGCCATCGAAGCGTTCCTTTCGCAATTCAACCTGGATTTCTCAGCCTTGCGGGATCGCCTGGTTTCCGGCGTTGCCGGTGCCAGCCAGTTCCTCGCAAAGCAGGCCCTGGGGCTTGGTCAGAACACCTTTCAGTTTTTCCTCAGCCTGGCCCTGATGATCTATCTGGCGTTTTTCCTGCTGCGTGATGGTTCCCGGCTGGTGGAACTGCTCATACAGGCCCTGCCGCTGGGGGATGAGCGAGAACGCCTGCTGTTCGCCAAGTTTGCCGAAGTCACTCGGGCTACGGTTAAGGGCAACCTTTTGATTGCCATTATCCAGGGTGCCCTGGGCGGCGTGATTTTCTGGATCCTCGGGATTACCGGCGCGTTGCTCTGGGGCGTGGTCATGGCCATATTCTCGCTGTTGCCGGCGGTCGGCGCCGCGGTGGTGTGGGTGCCGGCGGCGATTTACCTGGCAGCCGTTGGTGACTATGTGCCGGCGCTTGTCCTGACCGCATTCGGTGCGATCGTAATTGGCCTTGCGGATAACCTGCTGCGTCCAATCCTGGTGGGGAGGGATACCAAGCTGCCGGATTACATCGTGTTGCTGTCCACCCTGGGTGGGCTGGTGATGTTCGGCATCAACGGATTTGTGATGGGACCGTTGGTAGCGGCGCTATTCATGGCCTTCTGGGGAATCTTCATCCGGGAATTCAGTGAACAGGAACCGATTCTGTCACCGCAAGATAAGTGACCTGCACAATATCCGCCTCACTGAAAAATTCGCCAGCTCCAGATGGTTTAACCGCCTGCAGCTGGCGCTTCTGTCATGCTGCCGGGTCAATCCAGTTTGGTGAGATCCCGCACGGCACCCTTGTCAGCGCTGGTGGCCAGCAGGGCATAGGCTTTCAGGGCTGCAGACACTTTACGGATCCTGGGGGATGCCGGCTTCCAGCCCTCGGCGTCACGCTGTTCGCGCCGCCGGTCCAGCTCATGCTGGTCGATCTCCACATTGATGCTGCGATTGGGAATATCGATGCGGATCAGGTCGCCGTCCTCGATAAGGCCAATGGCGCCTCCTGCAGCGGCCTCCGGTGATGCGTGGCCGATGGACAGGCCGGATGTGCCGCCTGAGAACCGGCCGTCGGTGAGAAGAGCGCACTCCTTGCCCAGCCCCTTTGATTTCAGGTAACTGGTCGGGTAGAGCATTTCCTGCATGCCCGGGCCCCCTTTCGGCCCTTCGTAACGAATGATCACCACTTCGCCAGCTTTGACCTGGTCGCCCAGAATGCCCTCCACGGCGGCGTCCTGGCTTTCGAACACACGGGCCCGGCCTTCGAACACGTAGATGCTCTCATCCACACCCGCGGTTTTAACCACGCAGCCATCCCGGGCAATGTTGCCATACAGGACGGCCAGGCCGCCCTCGGAGGAATAGGCATGTTCAACCGAGCGGATACAGCCGTTCTCCCGGTCACCATCCAGCGAGGGCCAGCGGGTGCTCTGACTGAAGGCCTCCTGGGTCGGAATGCCGGCGGGGCCAGCCTTGTAGAATTCCACCACATCCGGGGTCGGGTTGCGCATGATGTCCCACTTGTCCAGCGCCTCGGCCATGGTTCGGCTGTGTACGGTGGGCAGGTCGGTGTTAATCAGCCCGCCCCTCTCCAGTTCGCCGAGGATCCCCATGATGCCACCGGCCCGGTGTACGTCTTCCATGTGGTACAGGGGTGAGTTCGGCGCTACCTTGCACAACTGTGGCACCTTACGGGAAAGCTGGTCGATTTCATTGAGGGTGAACGGCACCCCGCCTTCCTGGGCTGCAGCAAGAAGGTGCAGGATCGTGTTGGTGGACCCGCCCATGGCAATATCCATCACCATGGCGTTTTCGAAGGCGGCCATGGAGGCGATACTCAGGGGCAGTACGCTGGCGTCGTCCTGCTCGTAGTAACGGCGGGCGTTTTCGACGATCTGCCGGCCGGCCCAGAGGAACAGACGCTCGCGGTCAGAGTGGGTGGCCAGCGTTGAACCATTGCCGGGTAGTGCCAGGCCGATAGCTTCGGTCAGGCAGTTCATGGAGTTGGCGGTAAACATACCCGAGCATGAACCGCAGGTGGGGCAGGCGCTGCGCTCGTACTCTTGCACCTGCTCGTCGCTGGCATTGGGGTCAGCGGCGATGACCATGGCGTCCACCAGGTCCAGCTTGTGTTCGGACAGCTTGGTCTTGCCAGCTTCCATGGGGCCGCCGGAGACAAAGATGGTGGGGATGTTAAGCCGCATGGCAGCCATCAGCATGCCCGGGGTGATCTTGTCGCAGTTGGAGATGCACACCAGGGCATCGGCGCAATGGGCGTTGACCATGTACTCCACCGAGTCCGCAATGATCTCACGGGATGGCAGCGAATAGAGCATGCCGTCATGGCCCATGGCAATGCCGTCGTCCACCGCAATGGTGTTGAACTCCTTGGCAACACCGCCGGCGGCCTCGATCTCCCGGCAGACCAGTTGCCCAAGGTCCTTGAGATGGACATGCCCGGGTACGAACTGGGTGAAGGAGTTGGCAACGGCAATAATGGGTTTGCCGAAGTCATCGTCTTTCATCCCCGTGGCTCGCCAAAGGGCCCGGGCCCCGCCATGTTGCGGCCGGCGGTTGAGGTGCGTGAACGATAGTCTGGCATGGCTGGTCTCTCGCTTTGTTCAACGGTCAGTTGGAGCCGTGTTTTGTCCGGGCACACTTCTGCCCCGGGACGGGGAAGATGCCGCTACAGCACAGTGGCCGGCTGGAGCACGGGCTGGATGCAAACCGTTGAGGATACCAGATTACCGGCGTATCGCATGGTTGTTTTCCCCGGCGGTATTTACAATACTTCACAGTCCGGGTAACCGTTCCCGGAAAGGTGCGGATTTCAGCGCAGATCAACTGTTGCCACTGAATATCCGGCTCAGGGCGCCCTTTAACCGAGGGTGATATTTTCCGGGATGTTTGTCTGCTGTCCGGAACAGGGAGTTGTCAATGACCGTTCGTGAAAACCTGGCGCTGAGCCGGCTCAGAGAATTCCGTCCGCTTGATCGTCTGACCGATGAGCAGCTCGTGGTGCTGGTCAGTCGGGCTGAACGCCGGGTGCACCGCCCCGGTCAGAAGATCGTTGAGCGGGGAGCCCGGGATGGTATGGACTTCTTCCTGCTCAAGGGCGCCGTGGAACTGGTCGCTGCTGATGGCCGACAGACCACTGTGAGCGCCGATACGGACAAGGCAAACACCGCCATAGCCCGCCTGCAACCGAGAATGTTTGATGTCACCGCCATACAGCCCTGTGAGTTCCTGGTGATTGAACAGGCCGTGCTGAACAAGCTACTGCAAGCCGCTCCCCTCGAGCATTCAGACGGCGGCAGTGCCAGTGACGGAGATGCCGATGAAGAACATCGGCTGCTGATGGAGTTCTACGCCGAGCTCAGGTCGAACCAGGTCAGCCTGCCAAGCCTCCCGGACGTTGCCTGGAAGGTCCGGCGGCTGGCTGACCGGGAGGACTCCTCGGCTGATGACATTGCCCGCGCCCTGACCGCAGATCCGGCCATGTCCGCCAAGCTGGTTCGCTCATGTAACAGTGCGCTTTACCGGGGGTTCAGCGAGGTTCGCAATGTACGCGACGGCGTTGTCCGGCTGGGAGTAAGGACTACCCGTCAGCTGGTTACCGTATTTGCCCTGCGTGAAGTGTTCCGCAGCCGGCAACCGGAATTGCAGAAAGCCATGGACAGGCTCTGGCAGGAAGCACGAAGTGTCGGGGCGCTGGCCTACGTACTGGCGGAGTCGGCGACCCGCCTTGAGCCAGAGGAAGCCCTGTTGGCCGGTTTGTTGCACAACATTGGGGCGATTCCGGTTCTGGTGCATGCCGAGCACCATCCCGCCCTGGTGGCCAGCCCTGCCGCCCTGGAGCGGGCCCTTGCCGAACTGCAGTCGGACATCGGTGCAGCCATCCTGGATCACTGGCACTTCCCGGCGGCCTTCGTGGAAGCTGCGCGGCACGGCGATGACTGGTTCTATGAGTGCCCTGAAGAGCGCCCACAACTGGTGGACCTGGTAATTGTTTCCCGACTCCACGCCCGCATTTCGGAGGGTCGTAACGATGGTTTGCCCGAGTTCGAACAGGTTCCCGCCTACCGTCGACTTGGCGCCCTCGAACTGACGGCTTCCCGCAGTCTCAAACTGCTGGAGGCAGCCAGGGAGCGACTGGACGAACTGCAGCGACTTCTGGCGGGGCAGTGAGCATGGTTTCAGCCGTCCCCCTGTTTCCCCTGAGCTCGACGGTACTTCCCGGAGGCCGTATACCCCTGCAGCTGTTTGAGCCCCGTTATCTGGACATGCTGGCCCGGTGCCTGAGGGAGCAGCAGGGTTTCGTGGTGGTGTTGCTGAGAGAGGGGCAGGAGGTTGACAGCCAGGCGGCGTTCTACGATATCGGTACCTACGTGCAGATCACGGACTTCCAGCAGCTGGATAACGGCCTGCTGGGGATTACCGCAGAGGGGCTATGGAAAGTTGCGGTCAGCCGCAGTTGGCGCGCGCCCGATGGCCTCAATCTGGGCGACGTTGAGCGTCTGCCCGAGGAACCGGAGGACACCTTGCCGTCTGCTTATTCGGAGCTGGCGGCGGTGCTTCGCGCGTTGCTGCGGCATCCGGTGGTCAACAAGCTGGAGCTGACGGTTGATTTCGCCAGTGCGCGGGAGGTGGGGTGGCGCCTGACAGAGCTACTACCCCTGGACAGCCAGGAAAAACAGCGATTGCTTGAATACCAGGATCCGCTGGAACGACTCGACCGGTTGTCATCGCTACTGGATGCCATGGACTGACGGCCTGCAAGCTGCGGGCACTCTCTTAACCGGGAAACGAATAGACCAGTCGAGCCGGTGACCATTGCCACCAGATGTAAGATCCCAGGAACGCTGCCCACAGCACCACTGCAAGCCCGGTAAAACTATCCGCAGACAATGGTGTGCGGTCATACCGGCTGTAGCTGGCACGCACCAGGCCACAGATTGCCAGTCCCAGTAACAGTCCGCCCACCACATCAGTGAACCAGTGTACTCCCAGTGCCACCCGGCTGACAGCGACCAGAACCATGGGCACGCTGAACACCAGGTAGATTCGCCAGCGCCTTGCAGGTCGCCACTCCCTGGCGACAAAGGCCGCCGCCATGCCCGTAAAAACGGTAATCCCGGCGGCGTGGCCACTGGGAAAGGCGAAGCTTGCCGGTGGTTCGGTCACCAGCGTGGGGCGGGCAATGGCGAAGCCGTTTTTCAGCAGGGTAACGCTCACGCCAGTCAGTAACAGTGCGACTACCAGGTGCGCGGCGGCACTGTAATAGCCCCGCAAAAACAGTGCGCTGGCCATCAGCACCGAGCCGACCACCAGAACCGGTGGGTCCCCGGCCAGTGTCAGCAGCAGGAACACCGGGTCGGTCAGGGGGCTGCGGAGGGTATCGGTAAGATCCCGAAAGTAGTGGTCGAGCGACAGCAGCAAGCCTGTTGCCTGACTGAAAAGACTCCAGAGTACAAAGCCACCGCTTGCCCCCAGCGCCAGGCACAGGGAGGCCAGGGGGAACTCGCCTCCCTGTGCAGGCCGCTCACTGTAAAGGGCTCGCCAGAACCGGTGGGTGGCGTTGTACCGTGCCATGGATTGCTCAAGCCATTGGTAGAGGCGGCTGCGGTTGCGCAGCCCCAGTTGCATGCGAACGAAAAGGAACCACGCCAGCAGCAGCACCCCGGCAGCGCCGGCGCCCAGGCCATATAGTGCCGGTGGTATCGGTTCAGGCCCCGCAAGGGCGGCACCCACGGCAAAACCGGGCAGCAGGTAACAGGGTGCCCAGGCAAGGGCGGACGCAATATTTACCAGTACAAAGCGGCGGGCTGGCATGTTGAATGCGCCGGCCACCATGGGGATAAATGGCCGTACGGGCCCTACGAACCGCCCGATCACGACGCTCTTGCCTCCGTGGCGTACAAACAGGCTTTCGGCCCGGCGCACCATGACCGGATGTCGGCGGAAGGGCCAGACCTGGTGAAGTCTTCCTCTCAGCCGTTGACCCAGCCAGAAACTCAGCAGGTCACCAACAATGGCTCCCGCAGCACCCCAGACCAGGATGTACAAAACCGGCGTGCCCGTCTGGCCGGCCAGTACCGCAATTGCAAAAAGGATCGCTACGCCTGGCACCAGAATGCCTGCGACAGCCAACGATTCAAGTAGCGCGGTTGCAAACACGGCAGCTGAGAGCCAGCCAGGGTTGGTCGCCAGCCAGAGGGTCAGGTCCTGGATCATTGGCTGCACTCAGCTTACCTGGTGGGCATCCGCGTTGAACCAGACGTGGTCCTGGCCTCGACGACAGGCCTCTTCCAGGGCGTCGGTGGCTCGCTGGCGGAGGCGCTCACCCAGGCTATCCTGGCTGATATGGGTGGTGGCACCGATGCTGACCGTCATGCGCCCGACCTGGGGCCAGCCGGCTTCGGCAATACTGCGGCGTATACGTTCGGCCGTCACTCGCGCGCCCTCCTCGGGAGTAAATGGGAGTATCAGGCAGAAGCGGCCCTCACCCAGGAAGTAGAGGGTGTCACCGGCACGAATCAGGGTGAAGAGGTGCTCTGCCAGCCTGCGATACAGGTGTGGCATTTGTCCGTCGCCGAGCATTTCACTAATCTGGCCGCGATGGTCGATGTCCATCATCAGCACAGAAACCGGGTGGGTGGTGGCGCGGGCCCGGCTGATTTCCTTTTGCAGTGTCTCATCGAGGAACCGGGCGTTATGGGCTCCGGTAAGCGGATCGATAATCGCCAGGTCCTCGGCCGACTGGGCCATATGGTCGTAATGCCAGCTGGCGAGGCCGGCGCTGGCCACCAGGGTTGCCAGCGCCGCGATGGCAGGAAGGCTCTCGCTGGCAGGCAGTTGCCACGCAACAAGCATTGCCACTAATACCGCAACCGGCAGCGTCACTTTCAGGGCCTGTCGAAGTGGTAGCACGAGGTAGGTCAATACCAGTATGGGCAGGCTCCAGAAAATGCCGTTACCCGGTGCTGACATGGCGCCTGTCAGGGCAACCCCATGTAACAGTGTCAATGCGACCAGGTGGCCTCGGGCCCGGAGCTGATACCGGCTCACCCACAAAGTGTAGACGCAGCTGCCCAGGCTGATGGCGCTGAGGCCCGCTGCGAGATAGCACAGGGTGTAGAACCCGTAACGCAGGTTCTGCAGGGCGAGCATGGCGAAAACAGCAGCGCTTAAACCATAGGCCAGGACGCTGGTGAGCGTTCTCAGACGGGTTTCGGTCACGTGGCCGGGCTCCTTACGGTGTCGGACGGCGGTGTGTGGGACCAGGTGCTCCAGGTCTGCACCCGGTTGCCTCCCTTTTTCTGGGCCCCCTGCAGCGCAGACGCTACCGCATGCTGGAGTGTGTCCGCGTTATCGCCAATGTTCAGGCCGGCAACGCCAGCGCTGACGGTGACGTCCAGGCCGTGGGATTCCAGTAATGAGATCAGGCCGAGACGGAGTTGCTCTGCCCTCGCGCTGGCGCCGGCGGTCGCCATTCCCGGCAGAATGATCAGGAACTGGACGTCTGCCACCCTGTACCAGGTATCGAAATCCCTTAGCCGGGAAGGCAGGTAGCGTCCGATCCGGGGTAGCAGGGCCTCGAGGTCCTGGTCGGTTTCCGGGGCGCTGAGATGGGCGTCCAGGCCCAGCATGATGACGGAAAGGTCCAATCCTTCCCGTTCGCTGCGCTGTATCTCCTTGTACAGGTCGGCGGTCAGGTACTCCCGGCTTGCCGCCTGGGTCAGTTCATCGGACCGACGCAATGGTAACAGCTGGCGTGCCTTGTAGTGGCGTAGCAGGAAGAACACGCCAGCCAGGGCGCTGGTCAGCACCAGGGGAGCTATGATCTGGTGCCGTGAGGAGTCGCCTGTCAGTGAGGCAAGCCCCAGCAGAAAAGTGGCCATGGCGACCAGGGCAAGCGGAACACCCGTTCGCGGAGGAAGCATTCCAAGGATGAGCAGGGGCAGGGCGAACAGCCAGTAGCGCAAAGAGGCTGAGTCGAGCCAGAGCGCAGTCACCAGGATCAGTGTAAGGCTGAGTATCAGCAGGTGATTGGCCAGTTGCCAGTGCCGCTGTTGACCCAGGGGCAGGGCGGGGCTGGTGCGAACGATGCCCGCAGTGACCAGCGCGGCCAGGGCTGCCGGGATATCGTCCGTAACCAGACAGAATATCGCGAGGGCCAGCAGAGCCATGGTGCCCAGCCAGGCGAGCCGGCTCAATACAAATCGCTCAGCCTTCTGGGCCATGCTCTCGTCCTTCCTGAAGTTGGTTCCGTTGGACTGTCGGTCTGGTATGAATGATAACATCAATGTGCCAAACGCGCCGTCGTCGGGCATAATAGTCGCCTGATTTTCATTGATGCATCAGTTCCAAAGCGGAGTTACCGATCCATGGATATTGCAGCCTACATGGCGGAGGTTGGCGAGCAGGCTCGTCAGGCAGCCACCGCCATAGCCCGTTCTTCTACGGCTACCCGCAACCGGGCGCTGCTGGCCACTGCCGGGGCCCTGGATGCCGCCCGTAACGAGCTTGCGGAAGCCAATGGCAAGGATCTGGAAAACGGTCGCAGCAATGGCCTGGAAGCGGCCATGCTGGACCGCCTGGAACTCACCCCGGCCCGCATTGATGCAATGATCGAGGGCTTGCGGCAGGTTGCTGGCCTGCCGGATCCAATTGGCGCCATCACTGATATGGCCTACCGGCCGTCCGGTATCCAGGTTGGCAAGATGCGGGTGCCACTGGGCGTGATCGGTATCATCTACGAGTCTCGCCCCAATGTGACGGTAGAGGCTGCCAGCCTGTGCCTGAAGTCGGGTAACGCGACCATCCTGCGGGGCGGGTCCGAGGCCATTCATTCCAACCAGGCCATTGCCGAGTGCCTGGTGACAGGTCTCCGGGCGGCCGGGCTGCCGGAGGCCTCGGTACAGGTGGTTCGCACCACCGACCGGGCAGCGGTGGGTGCGATGATTACCATGCCGGAATTTGTTGACGTGATCGTCCCCCGGGGTGGCAAGGGGCTGATCGAGCGTATCAGCAGGGATGCCAGGGTGCCGGTGATCAAGCACCTGGACGGTGTATGCCATGTCTATGTGGATGCCCACGCGGATCCGGAAAAAGCCCTCAAGGTTGCGATCAACGCCAAAACACAGCGTTACGGCACCTGCAACACCATGGAAACCCTGCTGGTTGACCAGGAGATTGCGGCGGACATACTGCCCTTGCTGGCCGGCGCTTTCCGCGAGCATTCGGTGGAGTTACGGGGCTGTGACGCCAGTCGCGCCATCGTTCCGGATATGGCAGCGGCCACCGAAGACGACTGGTACGAAGAGTATCTGGGCCCTGTGCTCGCGGTGCGGGTAGTCGATGGGCTCGACGGAGCCATAGCGCACATCAACCGTTACAGCTCGCAACACACTGACAGCATTATTACCGAAAACTACACCCGCGCTCGCCGGTTCATTACTGAGGTGGACTCCAGTTCGGTGATGGTGAACGCCTCCACCCGCTTTGCTGACGGTTTCGAATATGGTCTGGGTGCCGAGATCGGCATTTCTACCGACAAGATCCACGCCCGTG
The DNA here is from genome assembly GCF_026013985.1 of Marinobacter sp. AN1. Taxonomy (NCBI): domain Bacteria; kingdom Pseudomonadati; phylum Pseudomonadota; class Gammaproteobacteria; order Pseudomonadales; family Marinobacteraceae; genus Marinobacter; species Marinobacter sp. AN1. The sequence goes on from NZ_CP110342.1 coordinate 1,301,764, forward strand.
GTCCCGTGGGTCTTGAGGGGCTTACCTCGCAGAAGTACGTGGTGTTTGGCGACGGACATATCCGTACCTGACCATGCATGTTATCTACGGCGGCACCTTCGATCCGATCCACAATGCCACCTGCGGGTGGCCATTGAATTACGGGAAACCCTGGGGGTTAACCGGATCGACCTGGTCCCTTGTCATATCCCGCCCCACCGTGGCGATCCAGGCGGCTCCAGCGAGCACCGCCTGGAGTTGCTGAGGCTGGCGATCGCCGATGAGCCCGGCCTTGGCGTGGATGATCGCGAACTGGTCCGGGGCGGGTCGTCCTATACGGCGGATACCTTGCGTCACCTGCGGGAGGAAATTGGTCCGGACGATCCACTGGTAATGGTACTCGGAACCGACTCCTTTGCCGGTTTTGACCGATGGCAGGAATGGTCATCCATTCCGGAACTCGCCCATATTGTGCTGGTCACACGGCCCCAGGCCGGTCTGCCCCCGGATTCTCCGCCCTCGCGGTTATTGTTTGAACGCCGGGTGACTAATCCGGCCATGCTGGGCAGGGCACCTGCGGGGTATATCCTTGAGGTGGAGCCTCCGCTGCTTGATATTTCCGCCACCGGTATCCGGGCGCGGCTGGCGTCCGGTCGTTCAATACGTTACCTGGTGCCTGACCCCGTCCTGGCCAGGATCGAAGAATTGGGGCTTTACGGCAGTGACGGCGATGAGTGTGGGCGTTGATTGGTGATACACTAGCCAGTCTGTACATGCCCACTTACCCACTCCCTGTATCCGGCCCGGCCCGGGTATACATGACAGGATCATTATGCAGGCAGAAGAACTGAAAGATATTGTTATCGAGGCACTGGAGAACCTGAAGGCGAAGGACATCAGTGTACTGGACGTGACCGACCGTACCAGCGTGACGGACTTCATGATCCTTGCCTCGGGCACATCCGGCCGCCACCTGCGGTCCCTGGCTGAGTCCGTCGTCAAGGAAGTGAAAGATCGCGGCATCCGCGAAGCCAAGGTAGAAGGCGCGGATTCCAGCGACTGGATCCTGGTTGACCTGGGTGACGTAGTGGTCCACGTCATGATGCCCGCGACCCGTGAGTTCTATGACCTCGAGCGTCTGTGGCGGGATGCCCCGGGCCTGGGTGCCGCCGGCAGCGAATAGCCATGCGGCTGAAGCTTGTCTGTGTCGGCCAGAAAATGCCCGGCTGGGTTACCGAAGGCTACCAGGAATACGCCCGCCGTATGCCCCGGGAGCTGCCGCTTGAGCTGATTGAAATCGCCATGCCACACCGCGGCAAGAATCCCGACATCAATCGCCTGATGAGGCAGGAGGCCGACGCAGTGCTGGCGGCGACTGGTGACAGCGATTACGTGGTTGCCCTGGAGGTTGGCGGCCGCCCCTGGTCAACTGAGACACTGTCCCGGCAACTGGAAAGCTGGCAGCTCGATGGTCGCGACATCAGCTTCCTGGTGGGGGGGCCCGACGGCCTTCACCCGGCGTGCCGTGAGCGGGCGGACCAGCAATGGTCCCTGTCGCCGCTCACCCTGCCGCATCCGCTGGTACGCATCCTGCTCGCCGAGCAGCTCTATCGGGCCTGGACCATCACCCGAAACCACCCATACCACCGCGCGTAGGACCTTCCCATGGCCTGGGGTGAATTCAAGGACACAGCCGCCGAACGGCGACTCTTCCAGCGCCGGGCCCTGGTCATGCTGGGGCTGGTGGTTGTGTTGTTCGGCATCCTTATTGGCCGCTTCTATCAGTTACAGGTCATCGAACACGAAACCTATACCACGATTTCTGACCGCAACCGGGTACAGGTTCGCTCGGTACCACCGACCCGTGGCCTGATCTATGACCGCAACGGCACTCTGATTGCCGAGAACCGGCCGGTGTTCAGCGTGACCCTGGTTCCTGAGAGGGTGGAGAACATGGATGCCACCCTGGAACGTCTGCAGGCCTTGCTGACCATTTCCGAAGAGGATGTTGACCGGTTTCGCCGCCGGCTCCAGGAGCCCCGTCGACCCTTCCAGGAATTGCCCCTGCATTACGACCTGACAGAGCAGGAAATTGCCAGTATGGCTGTGCACCGGCACGAGTTGCCCGGGGTCGAAGTCAGCGCCGAACTGGTGCGCCACTATCCATTTGGTGAACTCAACGCCCATGCCCTGGGTTACGTGGGACGGGTCAATCGTGAAGAGCTTCAGCGCATCGACCCGGTGAACTATGCCGGTACCAACTACATCGGCAAGTCCGGTGTTGAGCGGGTGTACGAGGAGACTCTTCATGGCCGTGTCGGTTATGAGCATGTGGAAACCAATGCCCGGGGCCGTACTCTCAGGGTGCTTGAACGTGAAAACCCGGTGCCGGGCGAAGACCTGGTGCTTCACCTGGACATGCGTCTGCAGCAGCGGGCCTTCGAGCTGCTGGAGGGCCACCGTGGTGCCATTGTCGCTATTGATCCGAGGGATGGGGGCATTATTGCCCTGGCCAGCGTTCCAGGTTTTGATGCTAACCAGTTTGTGACGGGAATCAGCGTTGACAATTACCGGGCGCTCAGTGAATCCCGTGACAAACCTTTGTTCAATCGGGCGTTGCGAGGCCAGTACCCGCCCGGGTCTACCATCAAGCCCATGCTTCTGATGGCGGGCCTGGACAGTGGGACGGTGACGCGGGAAACCACCATCTGGGACCCGGGCTATTACCAGATCAATGACAAGGGGCGTCGATATCGCGACTGGAAACGGGGAGGCCATGGCTGGGTTGATGGCCGCCGGGCGGTGGCGGAATCCTGTGATATCTATTTCTATGACCTTGGCGTCGAGATGGGCGTTGATGTCATGCACCAGTACCTGTCCGGCTTCGGCTTCGGGATGGATGCGACCCTGGACGTCGGCGGAGCCCTGCCGGGCTTGCTGCCTTCCAGGGACTGGAAGCGGGGTATGCGCAACGAGCCCTGGTACACGGGTGACTCGGTAAACATGAGCATTGGCCAGGGTTTTTTCCTGGCAACGCCCATGCAGCTGGCGACCGCCACGCTGGTGGTGGCGAACCGGGGTGGCTGGGTGCAGCCCAGAATGCTGAAGGATGTCAGGGGTGACACGCCGCTGGACGACGTTCTTCCCCCGGAAACCATGGAAGATTTGACGGTGGATAACCACGATGACTGGGAGTTCGTAGTTGACTCAATGGAAGACGTCATGCATGGCCCCAGGGGCACCGCACGGGGGGCTGCAGAAGGGGCTGACTACCGTATGGCTGGCAAAACAGGAACCGCCCAGGTGTTCAGCCTGGCGGAAGATGAAGAATATGATGCCGAGGAGATCCGTGAGCGTCTTCGCGACCACGCGCTGTTTGTCGGCTTTGCGCCGGTAGATGATCCTCGCATCGTGGTTTCTGTTATCGTCGAGAATGGTGGCAGTGGTAGCGGTACTGCAGCACCGGTCGCAAGAGCCATGTTTGATGCCTGGCTGCAGATGCAGGACTCAGAACCAACAGTGATCAGCCAGGCCGGGGAGGCTCAGCCATGATGGGCCGTGCTGCCAGCGTCCAGGCCTCCAGCGGTCTGCAAAGACCCACAAGTCTGTGGCACAGACTTCACATTGACCCGCTACTGTTGCTGCTGTTGGCGCTGGTGGCCGGAGGTGGCCTGATCGTTCTCTATAGTGGCGCAGATGCCAGCATGGCTGCGGTCAGGGCCCAGGCGATCCGCTTCGGCGTCGCGTTTGCTGCCCTGTTTATCTTTGCCCAGTTGGATCCAGCCGTATACCGGCGCTGGTCGCCATGGTTGTATGTCGCTGGTATGGCCGGGCTCGTGGCGGTGTTGGTGGTCGGTGTTGGCGCGAAGGGGGCCCAGCGGTGGCTCGCATTGCCGGGCCTGCCCCGGTTCCAGCCATCGGAGATCATGAAACTGGTGGTTCCAATGATGGCCGCCTGGTACCTGTCCCGGCAGTATCTTCCTCCGAGGTTTCGTCATGTGGTGATTGCCGTTGGCCTGGTGCTTTTGCCCATGGGGCTGATCATCCAGCAACCGGATCTGGGTACCTCCCTGCTGGTGGGCGCGGCTGGTATGTTCGTGGTCTTTTTCGCCGGGCTGAGCTGGAAGCTGATCACCGGCTTCTTCGCCCTGCTGGGAGTCGCTGCACCGCTGATGTGGCACTTTGTGATGCGGGACTATCAGAAACAGCGGGTACTCACCCTTCTGGACCCTCAGAGCGATCCGCTGGGTGCAGGCTGGAATATCATCCAGTCGACGACAGCCATTGGATCTGGTGGATGGAGTGGAAAGGGGTGGCTTCAGGGTACCCAGTCCCACCTGGAGTTTTTGCCGGAAAGTCATACCGACTTCATTGTGGCAGTCCTGGCGGAGGAGTTCGGTTTCCTGGGTCTGGCTACGTTGTTGGCCGCCTACACCCTGATTATCCTCCGTTGCCTGTACATTGCGGCCAATGCCCAGGACTCGTTCAGTCGCTTGCTGGCCGGAGCGCTGACAATGACCTTTTTCGTTTATATCGTGGTCAATATCGGCATGGTCAGTGGCCTGCTTCCCGTGGTCGGGGTCCCGCTGCCCCTGATCAGCTACGGTGGTACGTCCATTGTGACGCTGATGTCCGCTTTTGGCGTACTGATGGCGATACACACCCATCGGCGGATGATCACGGCGTAATGTCCGGTAATGGTGCCCCCTGTAACCCCATGGTAACCTCCCGGCAAAAACCTGGCTCCGAGATGTTCATGAAGGCCCTGAAGTGCTTGCTCTTTCCGCTGATTCTGATGGTTGCCTGCCCGGCCCTGTCGAGCGCGGCTGGCTATGCTGAGACCCGCGAGGGCAGAGTATTTATCCGTGAAATGGCCAGTGAGCATGGTTTCGATGCTGACCGCCTCCGGAAATGGCTCGGGGAGGCTCGCCGCAATGACCTGGTTATCGAGAGGATCAGTTCGCCGGCCGAGAAAACCCTGACCTGGCGGGAATACCGGGCGATTTTTATCAAACCGGAGAGGGTTGAACAGGGTGTCGACTTCCTGAAGGAACATCGGGCGGCATTTGACCGGGCCGAGGCCGAGTTCGGGGTGCCCCGGGAGATCATCGCTGCCATTATTGGCGTAGAAACCTGGTACGGCCGGTACCGTGGCTCCTTTCCCGTGCTGGACGCCCTGGCCACCCTGGCCTTTGACTATCCTCCGCGCAGTGCCTTTTTCCGCAGTGAACTGAAGCAGTTCTTCCTGATGGCACGTGAACAGGGCTTTGAGCCCGGCCAGCTGGAAGGATCCTACGCAGGTGCCATGGGCTATGGTCAGTTCATTGCCTCCAGCTACCGACACTACGCTGTAGACTTTGACGATGATGGCATCGCCGATATCTTTGATAACCCGGTTGACGCCATCGGCAGTGTCGCCAATTATTTCCACGAGCATCGCTGGCGGTCGGGTGGTCCGGTTGCAACACCGCTGGAAACGGGGGTGTCAGTGCCGCAAAGGCTGGTCATTCGGGAACTTCGCCCCCGGTTTACGGTCTCTGATTATCGTGCCGCCGGGTTGCAGTTGCCCGCGGAGCTGGCGGACAAAGAGCCGGCCAGGGCATTCCGGGTGGAAGGGCCGGATGGCCACCGCTGGTGGCTCACGTACCATAACTTTTACGTGATTACCCGGTACAATCACAGTCATCTCTATGGGCTGGCCGTCAATGAGATGGCCGGTGAGCTCCGGCAGGAATTGTTGAAGGCATCATCGGCAGGAACGGAACACAATCATGAAGCACCCTGATTTGCGCGTAACGGCAGTCCTTGCCGTGATGGCACTGGTACTGGCCGGTTGCGCGTCCAAGCCGAAGGAAACCGACCATTCCGGTCGTTACACCATCGCCCAGGACCACGGTCCTGCGCAGGACGTGGATATCAGTTCGTTGGGCAACGCCATGCCAAGGTATGAGGTGCCCCGCTCAGCTGGCAACAAGTCGCCCTACACCGTGTGGGGCAAGCAATACCGGGTCATGCCAGTCAGCGATGCCGACGGCTATGTCCAGCGGGGCATTGCAAGCTGGTATGGCAAGAAGTTCCATGGCCACAAGACCTCCAACGGCGAAGTCTATGACATGTACGAGATGTCGGCCGCCCACAAGAGCCTTCCGCTTCCCAGCTATGCCCGGGTCACAAACCTGGACAACGGACGTTCCGTGATCGTTCGGGTCAATGATCGGGGCCCCTTTCACGGTGACCGTCTGATAGACTTGTCCTGGGCGGCCGCCAAGAAGCTGGATTTCCTGGGCAATGGCACCGCCCGGGTAGAAGTCGCCTCTATTACCGTCCGTGAAGACGGCTCGATGACTCTGGCGGGACAGCCGTGGACGCCGGAAGGTGGCGTTAACGCGGGTGTCGGGAAAACGTCCGTTGCACAATCGGAACCGTCTACGGCCGGGGGCAATGCCCTGTTCGTGCAGCTTGGGTCTTTCAGCCAGGTTGATCCGGCCCGGCAACTCGAGCATGCCGTCAGACAGCGTACTGGAGAGTCGGTGCGGGTGCGCCAGATTTCGACCGCATCCGGTGAATTTCACCGGGTGCAGGTGGGGCCTTTCGGCGATCACGGCGATGCCGAACGTGCCATGGAGCGCCTTGCGTCAGAGGGGTTCCGCCAGGCGATGGTCCTTACTGATCGCCACTGACTTGAATCTTTGCCGGCCCTGTGCCGGCCAATCCACTGATCCGGAAGTAATGTGAACAAGCCCATGACTCGTAATGCCATGCCTCGTCTGTTGATGACCCTTGTGCTGATGGCTTTGTTGCCACTGATGGCCCAGGCCCAGCAGGTACTGATACCCTCTCCGCCCCAGATCAATGGCAGTTCCTATGTGCTGATGGACCCCGCCAGTGGCCGGATCCTGATGGAATCAAACAGCGACGAGCGCCTGCCGCCGGCCAGCCTGACCAAGATGATGACCGCCTACATTGTCGAACGGGAGCTGGATGAAAATCGGCTGAGCATGGATGAAATGGTTCCGATCAGCGTCAAGGCCTGGAAAACCGGGGGCTCGCGGATGTTCGTGCAGGAGGGCTCACGGGTCAGTGTCGAGGATTTGCTCAAAGGCGTGATCATCCAGTCCGGTAACGACGCCTCCGTGGCGCTTGCCGAGCATGTTGCCGGTTCCGAGGGTGCCTTTGCGGATGTCATGAACCAGCAGGCACAGTTGCTGGGCATGAAGAATACCCGCTTCGAAACGGCAACTGGCCTGCCCCATGAAAACCAGTATTCCACGGCCTATGACCTGGCCCTGCTGGCCGCCGCCATTATCAATGATTACCCTGAGAACTACCCGCTCTACGCGGAGAAACACTTCACCTACAACAATATCCGGCAGCCCAACAGGAATTCCCTCCTGTGGCGTGATCCGTCGGTGGATGGCTTGAAAACCGGCCATACCGAGGAAGCGGGTTATTGCCTGGTGGCCTCCGCGCAGCGTGATGACACCCGTCTGATCGCGGTGGTGATGGGTACCGACAGCAGCGAGGCCCGTGCCCGTGAGGTGCAGAAAATGCTCAACTACGGTTTCCGCTACTACGAAACGGCGCGCCTGTTCGACAGCGGTGAATCCTTGCTGGAAAGCCGGGTCTGGGGTGGTAAGCAGGACCAGATGAACCTGGGCCTGGCCTCGGATATGGTGCTTACCATCCCCCGAGGGGCGAGGGACTCACTGGAGTCTGTGGTAGAAGTGGACTCGGTGATCAAGGCGCCGGTGTCAGCCGGGGACGAACTGGGTACCGTGACCATCAGCTTCGATGGTGAGGTCCTGGCCAAGCGGCCCCTCGTTGCCGTCGAGCCGGTCCCCGAAGGGGGCTTGTTCAAACGGCTACTTGATGCCATCAAGCTGTTCTTCCATAACCTGTTCAACTGAGCAGGCCAGGCCAGGCATTAACAGGAGGGGCAGTTTCATGTCTCAACCCTCAGCGCCCAAAATCGAGTTCCCCTGTGACTACGTTATCAAGGTCATAGGGGACGCAGCTCCGGACTTTACTGAGTTCGTGGTGTCCGTTGTGAATTCGCACGCACCAGGCATCCGTGAGGAGCATATTACCGTGACGGACAGCCGCAACGGGCGCTTTACCTCTGTCCGGTTGCGTATTGTCGCCACTGGAGAGCCCCAGCTAAAGGCGCTGTTCGAGGACCTCAAGGCCAGTGGCCGGGTCCACATGGTTTTGTGATGCGGGAGCGACCGACTTTGCTGATCGTACGGGACCTGGGGCTGCAGCCCTATGAATCCGTATGGGAAGCCATGAAGACATTCACGGCCGAGCGCGATGGAAGCGTGGCGGATGAACTCTGGTGTGTCCAGCATTCACCGGTCTACACCCAGGGGCAGGCCGGAAAGGCGGAACATATCCTCGCGCCGGGAGATATCCCGGTGGTGCAGGCGGACCGCGGTGGCCAGGTGACCTACCACGGGCCCGGCCAACTGGTGGTTTACCTGATGATCGATCTGCCCCGGGCCGGCCTTGGCGTTCGCCAGCTGGTGGATATTATCGAGCAGTCCCTGGTTTCCGTGCTTGGGGATCAGGGTATTACTGCCGCGCCACGGCCAGACGCCCCGGGAGTCTACGTGGATGGGGCCAAGATTGCCTCGCTTGGCCTGAGGGTGCGGCGTGGGTGCTCTTTCCACGGGCTGGCGCTGAACGTGGATATGGACATGGAGCCGTTCAGCCGTATCAACCCCTGTGGCTTCTCTGGCTTGCCGATGTGCCAGGTCCGTGATTTCAACGCCACCGTTTCCATGCCGGAGTTGGCCGATCAGCTGACAAACACGCTGGCCAGGGCTCTTGGCCATGATGCCGCTGGCATCGTTCGCCCCTCTGTTCACCAAACAGCCTCCTGAGGCTGGTATCCTGTTTGCAACGCTTCCGGTGCAGCCTGTCTGATCCGGGCCTTTGCGGGAGCGAGACGTTTCCATTCACCGGTTGACGATCACGACCTGTCAGGTGGGCCATGTCCAAGCCTCGTAAAGGAAAAACTGTCTCCAGAATCCGCACCGGCAGCTTCGAGCGGAGGCTGACCATGACCCGGGCAGGCCTGTTTGCCGGTACCCGAATGGCTTCTCACATGGCTACCAGTTGGCTTTCCAGTGCTGACCAGAGGGAACAGCGCCACAAGGCCATGTTGTCGAAGCAGGCGCAGTTCCTGGTGGACGAACTTGGGCAGCTCAAGGGCAGCGTGGTCAAGATCGGTCAGATGATGGCCCTTTACGGTGAGCATTTCCTTCCCGAAGAAGTCACCGAAGCCCTGCATACCCTTGAAGACCAGACGTCTGCCCTGGAGTGGAAAGCCGTTCAAAAGGTGATCCGGGAGGAGCTGGGCGCGGACCGGCTGGCAGAGCTGGAGGTGGACCCCGAGCCCATCGGAGCCGCGTCCCTTGGGCAGGTTCACCGGGCACGGCGCCGCTTTGACGGTCTGGAACTGGTGCTCAAGATACAGTACCCGGGCGTAGACCGTGCAGTGGACAGCGACCTGGATGCCGTTGCCCAGTTGCTGCGAGTGGCCCGGCTGGTTTCCTTTGGCCCCGAGTTCAATGACTGGCTGGAAGAAGTCCGGGAAATGATGCACCGGGAGGTGAACTACGCGCTGGAGGCCGATACGACCGAGCGGTTCAGGGAGCGCCTGGCCGATGATCCCCGCTTCGTGGTGCCCAGGGTGCTGATGCAGTACACCACTCCCCATATTATTGCGCAGACCTACGAGCACGGGCATCCCGTCAGCTCAGAGGCGGTGGCAGCGCTGGCGGTGGAGCGCCGAAGTGAGCTGGGCAAGGCCGCCCTGGAACTGTTCTTCCGGGAGCTTTTTGACTGGGGTGAAATCCAGACGGATCCCAATTTCGGGAACTACCGCATCCGACTGGCCGGGGAAGGGGGCAACGAACGGGACCAGGTGGTGCTGCTGGATTTCGGAGCGGTTCAGCAATACAGCGATGACTTCCTGGACCCGGTAATCCAGATGATTCGTGCGTCCTACGAGCAAGACCTGCCGGCGGTGATCGACGGTGGTGTCCGGCTGCATTTCATGAAGCGGGAGTGGCCGGACGAGGTGCTCGACAAGTTCGGACAGGTCTGTATGTCCGTGCTGGAACCGCTTGCGCCCGCCAGTCAAGGCTGGCCTGAATATGCCGTGAACGACCAGGGCCAGTATCGCTGGAAGCAGAGTGACCTGCCTTCCCGTGTTGCCCGGGAAGCGGCAAGGTCTGCCATCAGTCGCTATTTCCGGGTGCCACCAAAGGAGTTTGTCTTTCTTAATCGTAAACTTATTGGTGTCTACACCTTTATTGCTGTGCTACGCGCCGAGTTTAACGGCGAACCGTTGTTGCGGGAATTTCTGTATGGAGAGGCCCTTGATGGAGGGGAGCCCGGGCTCGGGGGATCCTTATAGCCACGGTTATCGGCGATGCCTATGATCGTTATTCAAAGCATCAACTGGGCAGAGGGGCCGGATGAAGCGATGATGATCGCCCTGAATGTCAGAATAACCCGGAGGTGAACCTTGGAAAAGGTAACGATATACGGCCGCATGAGCTGCGGCTTCTGCGCCATGGCACGCCAACTTTGTGACCAGAAAGGTTTTGAGCACGAATTCGTGGATATGCCCGCGCTTGGCCTGACCAAGGAAGACGTTGCTGCGAAGATCGGGCACCCGGTATATACGGTGCCGCAGATTCTTGTCGGCAGTGAGTACGTGGGTGGTTTTGATGAGTTTTCCCGTTACGTGGCTCGTCAAGCCAGTTGAACGCCCCGGTATTTTCCTGTTGCTACAAAGACAAAAGGCCCCGGCGAGTTGTTCGCCGGGGCCTTTTTCGTTGCGAGGCAGCGACTTCCATCAGACCTCGAACGGTGTTTTCAGCTTCTTCTCTGCGAGTACGTTCTTCAGGTGAGCGACTTTCGGGATGCCGTTTTCAAAGGGTGGGAAGGCTTCGCCCTCGATCAGCGGCTGGAGGTATTCCCGGCAGTCTTCGGTAATCCCGAATCCGTCGTCAGAAATGTAGTGAATTGGCATTTTCTTTTCCTGGTTGGCCACTTCGCTCAAGGGGGCCTCGCCGATGTGCCAGCGGTACGGGCTGGATTGCTCCCTTACAATAATGGGCATGACCGCTTGCTTGCCGGCGAGCGCCATTTCCACTGCTTTCTGGCCCACGGTGTAGGCCTGCTCTACATCGGTGGCGGAGGCAATGTGGCGTGCCGCCCGTTGCAGGTAGTCGGCGACAGCCCAGTGGAACTTGTAGCCCAGGGCCTGTTTGACCATGTTGGCCAAGGTAGGGGCAACACCACCGAGTTGGGTATGCCCAAACGCGTCCTTGCCGCCCGCATCCGCAACGAAGCGGCCGTCCTCGTACTGGGCGCCTTCCGACGCCACTACAACGCAGTAGCCATAGTCTTTCACCGACTGCTCGACACGGGCGAGGAAGGCCTCGCGTTCGAACGGAATTTCCGGGAACAGAATGATATGGGGCGGCTCATCCCGGCCATTGCCTGCCAGGCCCCCGGCCGCGGCAATCCAGCCGGCGTGGCGCCCCATCACCTCGAGGATGAATACCTTGGTGGAAGACTCGCACATGGAGCGGATGTCGAGGCTGGCCTCCAGTGTCGAGGTAGCCACGTACTTGGCCACCGAGCCGAACCCTGGGCAGCAGTCAGTAAACGGCAGGTCGTTGTCGACGGTCTTGGGTACGCCAATACAGGTGATGGGGTAGCCCATCTTGTCGGCAATCTGGGACACCTTGAACGCCGTATCCTGGGAATCCCCACCGCCGTTATAGAAGAAGTAACCGATATCGTGGGCGCGGAAAACCTCTACCAGACGCTCGTATTCGCGGCGGTTCTCGGTGAGGTTCTTCATCTTGTAGCGGCACGAACCAAAGGCTCCGCCGGGGGTATGCATCAGCGCGCGGATGGCGTCATCGGACTCTTCGGACGTGTCGATCAGCTCTTCCCTGAGAGCCCCGATAATGCCGTTACGGCCGGCATAGACCTTGCCGATCTGGTCCGGGTGCTTGCGCGCGGTTTCGATAACCCCGCAGGCACTGGCATTAATGACAGCGGTGACCCCGCCGGACTGGGCATAGAACGCGTTCTTGATGGCCATCTTGGGCTGGCGCCTCCTGGTGGTTGGATTAGCATGTCTCTATGGAGGCGAATCATACGTGAATCCCGCGGAGTTTTCATGACGCCCGGCTTGACGGAACCTTACGTATACGGGAGTCTTGGGAGCTTCTGATCGCCGCGGCGAACTGGCTCGTCGCTGGAAATAACGACTTTCAGCTGTCATCAACACCATCAAGGAATTCTGGCACGTCATGCATATCCACATTCTGGGAATCTGCGGCACCTTCATGGGCAGCCTGGCGGTACTGGCACGGGAGCTGGGCCACACGGTGACTGGCTCAGACCAGGGGGTTTACCCGCCCATGAGCACCCAGCTGGAAGCCCAGGGCATCACCCTGATGGAAGGCTACCGGGCAGAGAACCTGAACCGGCGCCGGACCTGGTGCTGATAGGTAACGCCATGTCCCGTGGTAATCCCGAGGTGGAGGCGGTGCTCAACCGCAACCTGGATTACATGTCTGGCCCCGAGTGGCTTGCCCGGGAGGTCCTCCGGCACCGGTGGGTGCTCGCGGTTGCGGGCACCCATGGCAAGACCACCACCACCGCCATGTTGCTCTGGATACTTGAACAGAGCGGATTCGATGCGGGCTACCTGGTGGGCGGCGTGCCCCGTGATTTCCCGGTATCCGCGCGACTGGGCAGCAGCGACTTTTTCGTGATTGAGGCTGATGAGTACGACAGCGCCTTCTTTGACAAGCGCTCAAAGTTCATTCACTACCGGCCCCATACCTGCATTCTCAACAACCTTGAATTCGACCACGCTGATATTTTCGATAATGTCGAAGCTATCGAGCGCCAGTTTCATCACCTGGTGCGTACCGTGCCCTCGAAGGGAACGATCATCCGTCCGGCGATGGATGAACACCTGGACCGGGCGCTGGCCATGGGTTGCTGGAGCCCGGTGCAGAGCACCGCCATCGGTAGTGAAGCCGAGGCGCCGGACTGGCGCGCCGAGCTGCTTAAAGAGGATGGCTCCTCGTTCATGCTGATCCATCACGAGCAGCCGGTGGCGACCGTTAACTGGAAAATGACAGGCCTGCACAATGTTCGCAACGCGCTCTCAGCCATCGCCGCAGCTCGGCATGTAGGGGTAACGCCGGACCATGCCGTGGCCGCCCTGAATCGATTCGGTGGCGTCAAGCGACGCATGGAGTTGCTGGCCGATGTGAGTGGAGTCAAGGTCTACGACGATTTCGCCCACCACCCGACGGCTATCGCTACCACGCTGGAAGGGCTGCGTAACCAGGTGGGTGACGACCTGATTGTTGCGCTGATCGAGCCGCGTTCCAATACCATGCAGCAGGGTGTTCACCGCGACCGGCTGCTGGACAGTGCCCGACTGGCGGACCGGGTTATCTGGGCCAACACCAGCCGGGCTGACTGGCTCTCTGAATTGATGGGGGATTATCGGAACAGTGGCGGTGACCCTGAAAGGCACCAGCTTGATACGACCATCGACGGCCTGTTGGAGCGGGTTCTGGATGAGATTTCAGAGCCCTGTCACGTGGTGATCATGAGTAACGGGGGGTTTGGTGGCATTCACCAGCGACTGATCGCCCGTCTTGAAGAGAAAGCCAGCCATGGTCGCTGAGCCTCGTACCATCAATCTGGCCCTTACTGGGGCCTCCGGCGCCCAGTATGGCTTACGGCTGTTGCAGTGCCTGGTTGCCCAGGGGTGTCGCGTCAATGTCATGGTTAGCAAGGCCGCACGTATTGTGCTGGCCACTGAGACGGAAATACAGTTGCCTGCCTCCACAGCCGCCGCCCTGGTGAGCCTGCAGTCCTGGACCGGTGCGGAGGAGGGGCAGTTAAAAGTGTTCGGTCACGAGGACTGGTTTGCGCCACCGGCATCCGGCTCCGGTGAAAGGTCCCCACTGGTCATCTGCCCCTGCAGCACCGGTACCCTGTCGGCGCTTGCTACTGGTGCCAGTAACAACCTTATCGAAAGGGCAGGTGATGTGGCGTTGAAAGAGCGTCGTCAGCTCATCCTGGTCCCCCGTGAGGCGCCTTATTCAGAGGTTCACCTTGAAAATATGCTCAAACTGACGCGTATGGGGGCTGTCATCATGCCTGCTTGCCCGGGTTTCTACCACAACCCCTCCTCCGTCGACGACCTGGTGGATTTCATCGTCGCCCGCCTGCTGGATCATCTCGGCCTGCCGCAATCCCTGGTGCCCCGTTGGGGTGAGGCCCGGTAACCATGCTAGAGCAGATTCCTGCTGCCATTGCCGAGTTGAACCTGTCCATGCCGGCATTGCGCCTCCTGGGTACTACGGTCGCTCTTTTGCTGATCGTGCTGGTGGTGCGAGCGGTTCTGTCCAAGGTCATTCGTACCAGCATCCAGTCCACGGAGCTTCGTCGCAAATGGCTGGTGCAGACTCGCAACGGTCTTATCCTGGTTTTCCTTCTTGGCCTGGTGCTTATCTGGGGGCAGGAGTTGCGCACCCTGGCGCTGTCGATTGTCGCGATTGCGGTCGCCTTTGTGGTGGCCACCAAGGAGTTGATTCTCTGCTTCATGGGGAGCCTGGTAAAGGGCGGTGCCCGATCCTTTGATATTGGCGACAGGATCCAGGTCAAGGATTTTCGCGGCGATGTGATCGACCAGAACCTGTTGGCTACCACCATCCTTGAAGTGGGTCCCGGAAAGCTGACCCACCAGCGTACCGGCCGGGCCACCGTGATTCCCAACTCCCTGTTTGTGTCCGAGCCCGTTATCAATGAGAGCTTTACCGAGGACTATGTTCTCCATGTATTCACTGTGCCCTTCAAGCGAGACGACAACTGGCAACTCGCCCAGAAGGTGTTGCTGGACGCCACCCAGGCCCAGTGCGAACCCTTCCTTGAAACCGCTCGCCGCTACATGCGGCGTCTTGGCGACCGCCGGGGATTGGAGGTGCCAGTGGTGGATCCAAGGGTCAGTCTCCAGGTCCCGTTGGCCGGGGAGATACACCTGGTAGTCCGCTTTCCCTGCCGTCCTTCACAGCGTAGCGCCATTGAACAGGCAATTCTGATGGAGGCCTTCGCCAACAATGATTTCAGTGGGGTTCGGAAAAAGGGTAGCGAAGAAGATCAAGGTCCGATTGATCCCGAAAGAATGGAATAGCGGGAGCAGGCAGCGAGTGCACAAGGAAGCGCCAACAAGGGCAAGTGCTGGTCTTGACGAAGATAACTGATTCGGGGGAGATATGGTTCTTGTGGTTTTACCCATAAATTTTCCAAAAATTGAAGCATAAAATTTCCGCCGCACCTGCGTTTTGTGGTGGTTTCACCATAAACTGGCCGAACGAATTACATTGTCGTGGCATACGTCCTGGGGTCAGGCTCTCTATCTTTCGGATCGCTAAGCCTCTTTTGAGCCCCCTTTTCAACAAAAGCGAACATTCGCTCGGACTCTTTTTGCCTTTTGGTCCCTTCCCTCAGGATCTGTAACCATTCCCTAAATTGGTGATGTGCTTAAGAGCGACATGCCTGTTCTGCACGAACTCGCTGACGTATGCTCATAATGACTCCTTCGGTAATCTCCCCGAAAAACAGCGGTAGTCAAAAGTAGAATTTTCCGTAAGCTACACGCAGGGAGATTCTGCATGAAGAAATCACGTTTTTCCGACAGCCAGATCCTGTCGATCCTGAAGCAAGCCGAGAATGGCGTCCCGGTTCCGGAGTTGTGCCGTGAGCACGGCATGAGTAGTGCAACCTTTTACAAGTGGCGCGCTAAGTTCGGTGGCATGGACGCTTCCATGATGGCCCGGTTGAAGGAGCTGGAGGATGAGAACCGCCGGCTCAAGAAGATGTACGCCGAGGAACGGCTCAAGTCGGACATCCTCAAGGAAGCCATCGAAAAAAAGTGGTGAAGCCGTCTCGTCGCCGTGAGATGGCGCAGAAAGCCGTCGGTGAGAAGGGCGTCAGTATTCGCCTGGCGTGTTGGATGTTCAGTATCAGCGAGACCTGTTACCGCTACCAGGCCAAGCTCAGCAGCGAAAATGCTGAGATCGCGGACTGGCTAATCCGGTTAACCCACAACCAGCGGAATTGGGGCTTCGGTCTGTGCTTCCTGCATCTGCGTAATGTGAAAGGCTTTACCTGGAACCATAAGCGGGTATACCGGATTTACCGGGAGCTGGAGCTGAATTTGCGCATCAAGCCCAAGAAGCGTCTGGTTCGTCAAAAGCCGGAGCCCTTGGCCGTGCCGGAAACGATTAACGACAGCTGGTCCATGGACTTTATGCATGACCAACTTAGTGACAGCCGCAGTTATCGGTTACTGAACGTCATCGACGATTTTAATCGAGAGGGGCTGGGCATTGAGGTCGACTTCTCGTTGCCGGCAGAGCGTGTGATCCGCGCACTGGAGCAAATCATCGAATGGCGAGGCAAACCACGCTCTATTCGCTGTGACAATGGCCCGGAGTACATCAGTGGCAAGCTGGCGACCTGGGCCGAAACCCAGGGCATCCAACTGGTGTTTATCCAGCCCGGCAAGCCCCAGCAGAACGCCTACATCGAACGCTACAACCGAACGGTACGGTATGACTGGCTGGCTCACTATCTGTTCGACAGCACCGACGAAGTCCAGGATTACGCCACCCGCTGGCTATGGCACTACAATCACGAACGGCCCAACATGGGACTTGGAGGGATTACCCCTCAACAGAAGTTGGCCATGATGGCCTGAGGTCTACTTTTGAACCCCGCTAAAAATGGGGGGATTACACTTCGACAAACAAAAAACCGAAGATCATTGATTATGAATTCAGATGGTTATGTCAGCTTGGATCGACAGTTTTCGCTTGTTCCTAAAAGTGATGAATCAGAACACGACGAAGCATTCTATGGCTTTGGGCTAATGGGTACCGAAGGCTGGGATGATATTGAAAAGAAGTTCCGCTGCGTCATCTTGGCCGAAGCAGGTGCAGGCAAGACAGAGGAAATGCGCCAGCGAGCGGTAGTGCTTTCGAGACAAGGAAAGGCCTCTTTTTTCATTCGAATAGAGGACATTGAAGGCGATTTCTATGAGGCGTTTGAGGTTGGTGAAAGTTCGCAGTTTAACCAGTGGCTCCAATCAACGGACGAGGCATGGTTTTTTCTCGATTCTATCGACGAAGCTAGGCTGGAAAATCCGAGAATGTTTGGAAAAGCACTCCGCAAATTCGCCAAGGGTATTCGAAGCGGAGTTCACCGGGCCCATATAATCCTATCTAGCCGACCATACTCATGGCGACCGCGGGAGGATCGGAGATTACTGGACGAGATCCTTCCCTTCGCTGAGCCTAAAACTGAGGAAAGGAACGGCAATGATGACGTTAGTTCTGATTCCAAAAGCGCATTGACGTTGTACAGTCTTCGTCCCCTGGACGTGCCTAGAATTCGTCAATTCTGTGAAGATCGTCAGGCGGATGGCGTTAATCGCTTGTTACAGGAAATTGAAAGAGCAGACCTTTGGAGTCTTGCTGAGCGGCCATTTGACCTGGATGGCATTCTTGCTAAGTGGAATGACGATGGTTTTCTTGGTGGCCGACTAGAGCTGTTGCGTCACAACATTGATAGGCGGCTAGTCGATAGCCATAGCGAGGACCGAGCGCAACGTAAACCGTTAAATATTGAGGTCGCTCGAGATGGCGCAAGGCGATTGGCTGCCGCTGTTGTTTTAACCGGCCAAGCTGGGATAACTGTGCCCGATAGCACTGCGATCCGACGGGAAATTGATGCTGAATCGGTACTCACCGATTGGGATCCCGCTGATGTCCGGTCCTTGCTAGATCGCGGGATTTTTAACGACGTTATTTATGGGGCCGTCCGTTTCAGACATCGAGACGTGAGAGAGTTGCTCGCAGCTGAATGGTTTAATGAGCTCTTGAAATCAGGGAGTAGCCGCTACTCAATTGAAAGCCTAGTCTTTCGCAACCAATATGGAGAGAACATTATTACTCCTCGGCTTAGGCCACTCCTCCCTTGGCTTATTTTGTACGACGAGGCAATTCGCCAAAGGGTTCTATCAGAGTGGCCAGAAATTGCAGTTGAGGGAGGGGACCCATCTAAGCTGCCTCTTTCGACGCGAAAGAGGCTTTTGCGAGAGATCGTAACTCAGATTGCTTCAGGCCAGGATAATCGAGCTGCCCGGGACAACAGTGCGATTTCAAAGATAGCAAGCTCTGATCTCTCAGAAGATGCAAGTCAGCTAATCAGTGAGCATTGTGAGAATGACGATGCTGTATTTTTTCTCGGCAGGCTGGTCTGGCAAGGCGAGATGTCAGACTGCGTATCAGGCTTAGTTAGCATCGCGATAAACAGCGCGAGAGGCCTCTATGCTCGCATTGCATCGATTCGTGCTGTGATGACTTGCGGAGGTCAAGAGGAAAAGCAGTCCATATGGCGAGGATTGAAAGAATCTCAAGAGGAGCTTCCAAGAGAGTTGCTGGCTGAACTGGTGGACAACTTGGAGCCGGACAGCGAGAGTGTTGAACACGTTCTAGGTTTAATCAAATCGCTTCCTGCTTATCGAGAGTTCAGCACTTCAGGTTTGGACGATGCTTTGGTTCGATTTATTGAGCGGTGTCCGACCGAAATCGAGCGAAAAAGCTTAAGGCAAATAACGGAAGGCTTTTACCACTTTTTGACTGAACCACCCTTCATTGATAAAGCCTGGTGTGACGTCTCGGAAGAGTATGCATGGCTTTTAAACCCTGCAATTCGAGCCGTTGAAAGGTTAATTAAAGCCCGAGACTCTGCTGTATTTGAAAAAGCCTCGATGTCTCTCATGCTGGTGGTGCCAACAGCCCTACTCTATCGGGACCATGAAATTCGCGCCCGCAAAAACGAGCTAGGTGCACTTGTCCCTCAATGGCCTGAATTGAACGATGCGCTCTACTGGGCAAGTATCAAAGAAGAAAATGCCCGAAGGTTAGAAAAGTCAGAAGCTTGCCTCTCCAGTGATGGGCAGCTTTCTTGGCCAAGCCATTTTTGGAATTTTGACTCAGAGAACATACAAAGACTGATTGAAGAAATTCGCTATGGAGATAAGAGCGAAAGTGAAAAGCTCGTAGCGCTGAGCACATCTTTTCGCGTGTATTTACAGGCTGGAAAACCATCATTTTTATTGGAAAGCCTCCGAGAAGCAGTAGCAGCCAATGGCTCATTAGGGGACCGGTTGGAAAAGTTGCTCGATCCTCCGGAGCCAGAAGAGGTTCGGAAATTTGAAGAAAGACAAGCAGATCGCATTCGAAGAATAGAGATCAGGGAACAAGAGCGGCAGAGTAGCCGCGATAGGTGGATGGTTGAGTTGAGAGCTAACCCTGGAAGAGTACGTAATCCTCCGGGGGTTGGTAAAGATGAAATCACATACGACCTGATTTACTTGTTTCGAGAAATCGATGGTGATGGCATCAAAACTAGCCGCACTGTTGGGGCAAATTGGCAAGCGCTTGAGCCCGTTTTTGGTCGAGAAGTAGCTTTAGCTTACCGAGACGCGGTCGTCCAGTTATGGCGTCACTTTAAGCCCGAGTTGCAATCAGAGACGGGATCGAGAGGTAGTTCTGTTCCCTATGCTCTGATGTTGGCGATGGCCGGGCTAGAGATAGAATCAACAGAAAATGAAGTATTTGCTGAAGGGCTAAATGAGTCCGAAGTGGTGCAAGCGTTGCGCTACATTACGTGGGAAATTAATGGATTCCCAAGTTGGTTTGAGCAAATCCATCGAGTTTTCCCAAAAATAGCTGAAAACGCTTTATCCAAAGAGTTGAGCTGGGAGCTCGATAACACGGGCTCGCAAAAGCTGCCGCATTCCGTTTTGCACGATATTGTCTACCATGGAACTTGGTTACACGATGCGATGGCGCCCAGGTTACTTGATTGGCTTAGGCGTAATCCAGGTGCCCTTAAAGCAAACATAAACGAAGTTATCAACATTCTTGTGAGCGGTGGTATTGATGCGCCTGTCATGGCTTCAATCGCAGCCAAAGAAACTTCGCTTTGCACCGATCCAATGGTTGCAGCCAATTGGTATGCTGTTTTGGTTGACTGTGACCCAAGCAAGGGAATTGCACAGCTCCAGAATTGGCTGTCTGGTCTGGACTCTGCCGAAGCGGAATTGGCCGCACAACGGTTTATCACTCAATTGATCGGTGGTCGCCACACTACCATTCCACTGGTTAAAGTAGGTCGATTCCAGAGACCAGTTTACCTGAAGTCTTTATATGTTCTGATGCACAAGTACATTATGGCCACTCAAGACATGAGTTATGGTGATTTCTGGTGTATGGAAGCAGGCTGAAGGGGTGGCGTATCCTGTTGGTTGATCACCGCCAAGATCACAACCAACAGAGGAATGATACGCCATGCCCAAGTCTAACCTGCATGCTCTTTCACAACCAGAGGTAGCCAGCAACGATCCGTTGCACGAGTTGATCCGGCAGGGTGCCCGGGACCTGATTGCACAGGCTGTCGAGACAGAGCTGGAGAGTCTGTTGAGGCAATATGAGGACATTAAGGCACCTGATGGTCGCAAGGCAGTGGTGCGTAATGGGCACCTTCCCAAGCGCACCGTCCAGACAGGCGTCGGTGACGTGGAAGTGCAGGTTCCCAAGGTCCGGGATCGCAGTGGCTCTGGCATTCGCTTCAACAGCCACCTGCTGCCACCGTACCTGAAGCGCGCCCGGAGCCTGGAGGAACTGATTCCCTGGCTCTACCTGCGAGGTGTTTCCTCTGGTGATTTCCAGGAGGCCCTGAGTGCGCTGGTTGGTGAACAAGCCAATGGCCTGTCGGCCAACACAGTGTCTCGGCTCAAGGCGAAGTGGCTTGATGAGCACAAGGACTGGCAGCGACGAGACCTGAGCCAGAAGCGTTACGTCTACTGGTGGGCGGACGGCGTGTACAGCAACGTCCGCCTGGATGACCGGCTCTGCCTGCTGGTGATCATCGGCGTGACCGAGCACGGCCACAAGGAGCTGGTTGCGGTCGAGGATGGCCACCGGGAGTCCGAAGCCAGCTGGCGAGAGCTGCTCACGGACATACGGGAAAGAGGCCTGGAGCCTTCGCCCAAGCTAGCTGTTGGCGACGGCGCACTGGGCTTCTGGAAGGCCCTGAGCAAGGTGTTTCCGGACACCCGGCACCAGCGGTGCTGGGTCCACAAGACGGCTAACGTGCTGGACAAACTGCCCAAGTCCGTGCAGCCAAAGGTGAAATCGGCACTGCACGAGATCTATCTGGCCGAGACGCGAGACAGCGCTCACAAGGCGTTCGATAGCACCTTGAGGCGGTTCCGGGACAAGTACCCAAAGGCCATGGAAAACCTGGAGAAGGATCGTGACGAGCTGCTGGCCTTCTACGATTTTCCGGCGATTCACTGGATTCACTTACGGACGACCAATCCGATTGAATCCACTTTCGCCACAGTGCGACTGAGAACCAAGCGAAGCCGCTCTTGCGGCAACCGCGACACCACGTTATCGATGGTGTTCAAACTGCTACAGTCCGCCCAAAAGCGCTGGAAGCGGATCAAGGGGTTCGACCAACTGAAGCTGGTCGTGGACAACGTGCAGTTTCAGGATGGAATACAGGTGGAAGATCAATCTGACAGGAACGCTGCCTGATGGTCATACACCAGATTTGACAATAACTCTCAAGACATCAACAGGTCGGGACGCGGAGTATTTACTCCAGAACTGCGCGACGACGCGCAAGACGCCCGTGATCAGCTGTTTAGTCTATTGGCGGGCATTCCAGGGGAACAGACTTACGCAGCGATCAAGGAACTTGCCAATGAGCATCCAGTCGTCTCTTATCGCCAAAGGATGCATTTCTTAGCTACTAAACGAGCCCAAGAAGATGGAGATTTAGAGCCATGGAGCGGGAGGCAGGTTAGTCAATTCCAGAAAAACCAGCAGCTTGTCCCGGAAACCCACCGTCAACTATACGAGCTGGCAGTAAATAAGCTTGTTGACTTAAAGCATTGGCTTGAAAGGGGCAATGATAGTCCATGGAAAACTTGGCGTAGGGTTACAGACGAGATAGAAATGCGAACAAATATTGCTGGTTGGCTTCGAGGGCATTCTCAAGATCGATATACAACAGCCGAAGAGCCAGAGCTCGCCAATAGTCAACGCATGGACATTTGGCTGCAAAATAGCAATGTGACTTCACCTGTTCCCATCGAATTGAAGCTTCTCGATAAACAATGGAGTGGACCAGAGCTCTGCGAGAGGCTTCGCAATCAACTGGCGGGAGACTACCTTCGCGAAGAAGGTGCGGGATGTGGTGTGTTTCTATTGGTTGCTGGGGAGGTCGCGCAAGGAAAACGATGGGAGATAGGAGGCCAAAGGGTTGGCCTCAATAACCTCGGCTATGCCTTGGAATCATATTGGAGCAGTATTGCAATGGATTACCCTGGAGTTAATTCGATAGCGGTAATCGTCATAGATTTGAATTTGAGGGGGCATGTGAGTCAGTCCTGACACTAGGCTTGGTCTGAACCGATCCCCTAGTTATCAGCGTTGTGTTCTAAGCCGTTTCCACGGACGGTTTTAAACGGCTGATGGACTCCACTCGATACGCATGGCACACCATAGCCTAGAACAGAGCCTTGCGACTCAGATCCGAATGTCCGCTTTGCGACCGTCCCGCATTCCAGGCAATACCTTTGAGAAAACTCAAAGGCGGGACGTGGACAAGAAGCGAAAATGCAGGAAACATGGTGTTTGGTTGATCGAGGTACGCCCCAGATACGACCTCGGCGAACCTTTATCGGCTATTCTGAACGGTTGAATCAGGACCCTTTTTAGCTTTCACATTTTGGAGTCACTATATGGAGAGGCTTTGGAATTTTCCTCGAGAATTGCAGACTCAACTCATCGAACTTGCCCTTCATAAGCACGGAACAATTTGTGGAGAAATGTCTAGCCCTCACTCTAGTATCTATACCTTCGATCAGGGCGCGGGTGTAGTTCCACGATATGTTGTTGCAAAAGGCATCCAGGTAACTGATTCGATGTCAGAAAATGAAAAATATCAATTTTTTTACCGGGCTCTGCATGAAGTGAATAATGCACATCTCGTCTGCCACCATCCGCTAGTTCAGCGGTTTTTTGATGTTGCCGTAATTCACGGTGCGCCGTTCCTGCTTTCGAGAAAACGGGATGCCAATTTGCGCGATGTTATTTCTGAAGGACCTATAAGTGAGGCGGATGCGATTAGTATCGCGATTCAGATAGTTCATGGACTCATTTATTGCGCAAACAAAGGACTGGAGTGCCACCAAGATCTTAAACCTGAGAACATCTTCATTGACTACATAGCCGACCATTTCAGAGTACCGCTGGACTACCCTCTGCGCTGTCGAACGTATATAGCGGACTTTGAGTTAGCGAATGCCTACCGGATGCTAGGGCACCCATACGGTAGCCGCCCATACATGGCACCCGAGCAATACCACACAGTTCCTCAAGGCGAACCTCTTCGCGACTTTTCTAAGGTTGATGTCTTTGCTCTTGGAGTTATTCTTTACGAAATGCTGACCGGTGGCGCCCACCCAATTGGGGAGCACACCAGCCAAATCTGGCCCCGGCCATCGAAAGAGAAAAGCAACAAATGGCTGCGAGAGAATCCGTGGAAAAAATGGATTAAAAGAGGCGCACAGATCAACCCAGTTGGATCGAAGCCTTTTGACCCTGAATTAATTAACATAATACAAGATTGTCTCGAGCCTGCGTCCACCCAGCGCATTTCTCGTGAGGACTTGGAAGAAAGATTGAACACTAAGCTCCAATCGATTGACGAACATGCTCATGCAAACGTTTCAGTTCTTATTTCAGAGTTCGATCAATTAGCCCAATCTGGTGAAGAGGCTGGGTGGCCCCATTACGCGGAAAGAGTAGCAAAATTAAATAGTGCGTTTTCCGATCTCAGTTAGACGTAATCGCTCCACAAACTACACCGGAATGGTTTTGTAAAAATCCCCGTTTCAGTTGCACTGCTGATTATAGTTTTCCGCCCGTGGGTGTTTCGCCAGACATTCCAATTGCGTCAAGTCCTCAGTGAACCGTAGGGTGAAACGGGGTCACGCGGCCCATGAAAAGGTCCGCTTTGTGGTCGACCTGAATGTCCGCTTTGCGACCAGGTTGGCCAGCAGAGAACATCCTCTGAGCCATACTTAAGGGCCCTTGTAGTCCCCCCAGAAAATAATCGAGGTTTTGAGTAGAGACTTTTACAATGATCGCAGAAGGAGCGACAGATGAAGAAGTCTCGATTTACTGACAGCCAGATCATGGCGATTTTGAAGCAGCACGAAGCCGGTGTTCCGGTGGCTGAGTTGTCTCGTGAGCACAACGTCAGCACGGCCCTGATTTATCAGTGGCGTTCGAAGTTTGGCGGTATGGATGCATCCATGATGAAGCGCCTGAAGGAATTGGAAGCTGAGAACGCTCGCCTGAAGAAGATGTATGCCGAAGAGCGGCTCAAAGCTGAACTGCGCCAGGAAGCTCTTGAGGGAAAGTTGTAAGGCCATCTCAACGCCGGGAGATGGCCATCAAGGGCGTGGCCAAACATGGCATCAGTATTCGGTTGGCCTGTGTGGTGTATGGCATCAGCGAAACCTGCTATCGCTACCAGGCGAAGCTTGGTGGCGAGAACGCACTGGTGGCGGACTGGCTGTTACGGCTCACACAAACGCACAAGCGCTGGGGCTTTGGCCTGTGCTTCCTGTATCTGCGTAACGTGAAGGGCTACCCTTGGAACCATAAACGCGTGTATCGCATTTACCGGGAGCTGGAACTGAACCTGCGCATCAAGCCCCGACGAAGGATCCAGCGGGATTATCCAGGTGAGCTGGATGTGCCGACCGCGCCCAATCAGGTCTGGTCGATGGACTTCATGAGCGATCAACTGGTTAGCGGCAAGACGTTCCGAACCTTCAATGTGATTGATGACTACAACCGGGAAGGCCTGGGCATTGAAGTCGACTTGTCATTACCCGCACAACGGGTGATTCGTGCCCTGGACCAGATCATTGAATGGCGCGGCAAACCCGCAGCGATTCGATGTGACAATGGGCCAGAATACATCTCGCAGTCACTGATAAACTGGGCCAACAGAAACCGAATTACGCTGATCTACATTCAGCCTGGCAAGCCCACCCAGAATGCTTACATCGAGCGGTTCAATCGGACCGCACGACATGAATGGCTAGACTTGCATCAGTTCGAAAGCATTGCCCATGCTCAGCTATTAGCGACTCAGTGGCTCTGGCAGTACAACAACGAACGACCGAACACGGCCATTGGAGGAATACCCCCGTCCAGACTACTGGAGGCCGCTTAATTCTCTATTCAAAAGAACGGTTAGAAATGGGGGGATTACACCCTTACCGTCCAAAGAGGGCCGTGTTATGACATTTCCTATCAGCAAAGCTCCTTGGAACAAGGGAAAGCTCGTTGGCCAGAAGCTACCGCTCAAACTCGAACAAATATGGGCTATCCGTATTCGTTTGGAGATTGCAAAGAACATCCGAGAGCTGGCGATGTTCAATATGGCTATTGATTGCAAGCTCCGATCCTGCGACATGGTAAAGCTCTTGGTTCGAGATATTTCCAGAAACGGAGAGGTTCTGGATCGGGCGCAAGTCATTCAGCAGAAAACCAGTCAACCTGTTCAGTTTGAGATAACGAAAAAGACGCGCGAATCGGTCGAAGCTTGGATCGAATTGCGCGGACTCACCGGTATGGATTATCTGTGGCCGAGCCGGATCAGGAGTGACCTGCCCCCAGTCTTTAATCCAACTGCTCCCTAGTAATGTCCGTTACTTTTGAATCAGTTTTTCCAAGTCGGAGAGCGGAGGCAAACTCCAGGGGTGTCTGATACCCCAAGGATGAATGCGGTCGCCGCTCATTGTAGTCCAAGCGCCAGTTGCTGATCTTTTCGCGGGCATGAGCAAGATCCCGGAACCAATGTTCATTCAGACACTCATCCCGGAATTTTCCGTTAAAGCTCTCGACGTAACCATTCTGCATCGGCTTTCCAGGCTGGATCAGCTTCAGCTCAACGCCATGATGATAGGCCCATTGATCCAATGCTCTGCCAGTAAATTCCGGCCCCTGATCGGTTCTGACGGCCTTTGGATAGCCTCTGAAGGCCGCTATGCCATCCAGGGTGCGGACCACCTGTTCGCCTGAGATTCCCATAGCAACGGGAATGTCGAGGCATTCCTTGGTGAAATCATCCACGATCGTCAGGCATTTGATCCTGCGCCCGTTGGCCAAGGAATCCATGACGAAATCCATAGACCACGTATGATTCGGCGCATCGGGCAGCACCAAGGGCTGCCGTTCGACCATCACCCCTTTACGGCGCTTGCGTTTGCGGACGGCCAAGCCTGCTTCCCGGTAAAGTCGATAAACCTTCTTGTGATTCACCTCAGCACCCTCACGACGCAGCAACTGATGAACACGCCGGTACCCGAACCGGCGACGTTCGAACGCAATGGCTTTGATGCGCTCTGTCAGTTCACGCTCCTCTGGAGAACGCTGAGACTGATACCGCATCGTTGCGCGGGATAACCCGACGAGTGAACAGGCTTTGCGCTCGGATATCGTCGTCTCCGACAGCATGGTACGCACAGCCTCGCGCTTGTTCCCGACGGTCAGTACTTTCGGTTGAGAGCCGCCTTCAGAGCTTCTGTGTCCAGCATGGACTCGGCCAGCAGTTTCTTGAGCCGGGCGTTCTCTTCCTCCAGGGCCTTCAAACGACGGGCCTCAGAGACCTCCAAACCACCGTATTTCTTACGCCAGGTGTAGAAGGTTGCGTCCGAGATGTTGTACTTGCGGCACAGCTCTTTGACCGGCAGGCCAGCCTCGGCTTCCTTCAGAATGGGAATGATCTGTTCTTCGGTGAATCGCTTCTTCATGTTCATCGTCCTCACTGTAGTGGTTCAATGATCCCGGACACCAACGTAGGTGGTAAGATCGCCACCATAAGCGAGGTGTCTGATGACCAGAAAACGACGTTCCTTTACTCCTGAGTTCAAACAGGAAGCAGCCAGCCTGGTGCTGGATCAAGGTTACACCATTGCCCAGGCCTGTACGTCCTTGGGCGTGGGTGAAAGTGCTTTGCGACGCTGGGTTCAACAGCTGACGGATGAGCGAGAAGGCATTACCCCAAAGGGGAAAGCTTTGACCCCGGAGCAGCGACGGATTCAGGAGCTGGAAGCCCGCTGCAAACGCCTTGAGATGGAGAAGACCATACTAAAAAAGGCTACCGCTCTCTTGATGTCGGACGACCTGAATCGTACGCGCTGATAGACCAGTTAAGTGAGCAAATGCCTGTTGAAATGGTCTGCAATGCGTTCGATATCAGCCGTTCCAGCTATTACGAGTATCGCCAACGGCGGAAGCACGTGGATGTTGAGCGTCTGGCCCTGAAGGCTCAGGTTAATCGCCTGTTTACCAAAAGCCGCAGCTCTGCCGGCAGCAGAACAATCAAGGGTATGCTCAATGACGACGGCGTTGTCATTGGTCGCTTCAAGGTTCGACGACTGATGAGCGAGCTAGGGCTGATTTGCAAGCAACCTGGCCCTCACGCCTACAAGCAGGCCACCGTTGAGCGACCGGATATCCCGAACCATCTGGCTCGTGAGTTTACGGTAGACCAGCCCAATCAGGCGTGGTGTGGTGACATTACCTATGTATGGAGCGGCCAGCGGTGGAGCTATCTGGCTGTCGTGCTGGATCTGTTCGCCCGCCGCGTTGTTGGTTGGGCTATGTCGTCCAGTCCGGATGCGGATCTGGTTGTAAAAGCTCTGGATCACGCCTGGGAACAGCGTGGTCAGCCAGAGAAGGTCATGTTCCACTCGGACCAGGGGAGCCAGTACGCCAGCCGTAAGTTCCGCCAGAGGCTCTGGCGCTATCGGATGACTCAAAGCATGAGCCGTCGAGGCAACTGTTGGGATAACGCACCGATGGAGAGGCTGTTCCGGAGCCTAAAATCCGAATGGATACCGGCCCTGGGTTACCGAAATCTGCCTGAGGCCAAAAAAGATGTGGGTGGCTATCTGATGGACTACTACAACCGGCAACGACCTCACGCATTCAACGACGGCATTTCGCCCGTTGCCGCTGAGGAAAACCTTAAAATACTGTCCGGGATTAGTTGACCACTACACTCTGGTGATGAACATTACTAAGATCAGAATGGATTAGAAAGTTGGGGGCAGGTCATAGGGACACCATCAGGTTGTCCAACTGATTGGGTCCACCTCAGTACTTGGCGTGTTTGATGCGCTATGTGAAGCAGCCCATGTTGACCGTGATTCCGGCTTCGCCTGTTTGCTGCTGGATTTCTTTGAAGGGTGCCCTGGTATTCAGGGGGAGTTGGAGCAAGATGACTACCGGGAATGGGGGGTCAAAAGTCGGCAATTCGTGATGGACCACTGTTTCTAGGCTGGTTGGCTCACTGGCTGACCACACTACAAAGGGTGGGTCAGCCATTTTCGCAGGGGCTGCTCCTGGCTAGCGATTGAGTGGAGGCTTGATCGAATTTAGCCGCCGTCTCAGTTTTGCTCCTTCCTTCGGGTGGAGAGTGGTGATTCGACCAACCTTGCCAGATAGAGATTTCCACTTTTTGCAGAAATCGTCTGTTGTGTTGTCTTCAAGTGCTTGCTTTTCTAACTTGAAGATTCCAGCCCGAACAGCGTGGCGCTGTTGCTTTGGAATCGTAGGCTTCCTGCCGTTGACGTTTAGGCTAGTAACTTGCATGGGTTCGGCTGGTGTCACAATAGAATGCTTTGAACGCTTGGGCGCGTAACCTTCACCGAAAAGCATAGCGTAAACGCTGGATATAATTGCGCGCTTTTCCCCATTAACCAGGCTTCTCCGACTGGATATCGATATATCATCCATAAAGCGGCTGTAGGCTAATCCTTGTTTTTCTAGTTGGCTAACCAATTGGGGTTCCCGCTCCCAAAACACCAGGTTTGCAAGGTATCCACTTGTTTTCCAACCTTGTGGTAGCTCATCTTGATAAGTCGTCAGTCTGGTTAAGATGCCTGCAACTTCCGGCGAAAAACTGAAACAGCGAAGCCAAACCTTGTAGACAACATCCTTGGTCGTCCTTGGGAAGAAGTCTTTAATATCCTCGGTGATTAATACCTTTTTCCCACTGTGTATCTTTGCATGAGCGTGGCAGCTTCGAGGGTTAACAGGGTCGGCAATTCCACCCAGCATGTAATATGGGTATGAGATTTTCTTCAGAATACGGTTTTTGATGCGCTCGTGGATGGTTTTCAGAGGTTCTTCCGCATCGTGAGTTGGTCTGGGATCACCGTTCTTTTTCTTGAGGGTTTTTCCTGGTCGATGATACGAATCAACTGAGTTGGCAATCTGAAGAAGCTGGGCTTCTGGGATGGAAAGCAGTGACGCTAATGACTGGAGGGTCCCATATTTGGGAAGGTGAGCAGTGACGTCTACGCTCCTAAGCGGCGTCATTGCTCATAAGACCTTTGATTGCGTCGGTAATTGATTGGAAGTGCTGCTGTTCGAGTTCCGGTGTTTCGCTTTCTTCAGCGGCAAGAAAGACCAAAACGCTAACAGGTATACCGAGTGCTTTCGCTAATGACTCGACAAGCTGAAGGCTAGGATCACGCTTATTCTTCTCGACTAGGCACAAATGCGAGACTGAGACCCCGGCAGACTGAGCCAGTTGGGCTTGAGTCATTTTTTTTAAACGGCGTACTCTGGTTATTGCTCTACCTAAATCCATAAGAGTCACCAATGTAAAATAGGGTTCGTTGCGTCAGTTACCTGACAGCAGTTCCAGAAGTTTTGCGATACCCGGTAGGCTTTGGAAAAACCTGCCAAGACACTCAAGGGCTTTGAGTTTGATCGCCTCACTACTTTCGTCACTGTCATGAATGCGCTGAAGTTCGCCAATGGCTTCGTCCAGTGCCTCACTAACGCCGGGTTCCGCTGTATCACGTGTAGCTGCTTTCACTTCTTCGAGAAGAACTAGCAACTTCTTTAAAGACTCTGCATTACTCATGCATCTATCCTCGTGTTGAT
The DNA here is from genome assembly GCF_026013985.1 of Marinobacter sp. AN1. Taxonomy (NCBI): domain Bacteria; kingdom Pseudomonadati; phylum Pseudomonadota; class Gammaproteobacteria; order Pseudomonadales; family Marinobacteraceae; genus Marinobacter; species Marinobacter sp. AN1. The sequence goes on from NZ_CP110342.1 coordinate 1,331,928, forward strand.
GGGTTTCCTCGGTGCAATTGCACCAGTCGCCACAACGCAATTGGGACCGAAAGAAACACAGCGGAACGCCACGAACCCTTTTTACCGACCGGAGGTCGCCAGTCGCCCACATCTGTCAATCGAATCGCTGACATGGAGCAATGGCTACGCGCCACCGGAGAGAGATGCCTTAATCAAAGCGCATCGACCAATCAAAATAGGGTTGGTCCTTGTCTGGTCACCAATTATCACGAGATAAGTCTTTTAAAGAACGCCTGGACGTTGTCATCCAGTCAGATCCCATCTTACACGAAAATTTGCTTAGAGCAAACTTATTTGCTCTAAGCAAATCTTGACCGGGCAGCCAATGAAGCTGAATGAGTTAGGGGGGGCGTTTACCTTATAGGCTAAAGTTGAAGGAGTTGTCCTTCAGCCACTCCCGGCAATGCGGGTAATCCGGCATCACTCGCGCCATTTCCCGCCAGAATTCCGGGGAATGGTCATGCCGTATCAAATGGCAGAGTTCGTGAATCACCACGTAATCCACCATCCGGTTTGGTGCCATCATGATCTGCCAGTTAAATTCCAGCTTGCCCTTGGTAGTACAGCTGCCCCAGCGGGATTTGAAGGTGCGGATGCCAACCCCGGCAGGCTCTACGCCAACCATGGGCGCGAAGCGGTTCACTTTCTCGGTCAGCTTCTGTTCTGCTTGCCGTTTGTACCAGCGCAAAAGGGCGTTTCGGACCATGTGAGGTTGTTCGGTGCCATTGGGTACGGTGACCACCAAACGCCCGTTCAATAGCTTCACAGGCGCGAAGTTGCCTGTTTCTACCTTCAAGCGGTAGTTACGCCCCAGATAGCTGAAGGCTTCGCCCGAAACATAGCGTTTGCTGCTGGCGGGGGACATTTCCCGGTGCAGGGTGATCTTTTCTTTAATCCAGCGGCGTTTGGCTGCCAGTAGCTGGTCGATCTTTTCGGCAGGAGTGTTAACAGGCACCACCACGGACACCGCGCCATCCTCCACGCGAATATCCGCAGACTTCCGGCGGTTGGTGCGGATGACCTCGGCAATGAAGCCGTTTGCGTCCCGGTACTCTGGGTGCCGTGAATGGGGTTTTTGCGCTGCCATCATTTGAACTTGTTCTTCGCCAGTTCCATGAACCGATCCTGCACTACGTTTACCAGGGCTTTTTCACCAAACGAACAATCCAGAACCGCCCGTTTGATTTCCTTCTTCATCCGCTTCACTTCGTCCGGCTTGCTGAAGAAGTCCACAATCTGGGTCGCTTCATCGAACATGCTAACAAGGTCCTGGCTGGTTGCCTTGATTTCGTCGTGTACGGCTTCGCTGATGGCATCTTCACCGGCATGGCTGGTCACTTCCGCCATCAGGATGTTGTAGAAAGCGAATTCCGTTTCACTCAGCCCCAGATCATCCGCAGCCTGTTTGTGTTCAGACTCCATGCTATCGACCATCTGAAGCAGCATTTCCAGCTGCTGGTCCCACTTGCCCGCCGTCTTTTCGATAATATCCCGCAGGCGAAGGCTCAGGGATTTGTAGTATTCCGGGTCTTCATCCAGGTTCACGGTGATGTGGTGCTTGATGGCGCTTTCGATTTCGGACGCGCGGGATTCCGGGGATTTGATCTGTTCCACGGTTTCCTTGAAGTTCGCTGCAAGCAGGTCCACGGGTGGAATCTTCGGGTCTACCCCGGTGCTGATGATGTGTTCATCCACCAGCTGGCGGACTTTCGCACCGGCATCGGAGATGTTCAGTCCGGGGTCCCGGTAGCGATTACGGGCGGCGTTCTGCACCTTGCCCCACAACTTCAGGTCCGGAATGAACGGTTGAGCGGCGGTGTCCGGCAGGATCACCTCCATCTGCTTGGCGAACTTCTTGAACGCCAGTTCGAACTGCTGGCGGGTGTCTTCATCCTTCAGGTGCAGAACGTAATCATCTACATCTGTGCCTTTAACCCCAGCAAAGATGGCAGCCACACGGGTGTGAGCCGCTTTCAGGCGCGGTATTTCATCCTTCAGCGTGTGATAGGTGCCTTCCACATCTTCACTGCTGAACTGCTTCAGCGCGTCGGTCAGGTAGTCTGATAGCCCGTAGTAATCCACCACGTAACCGCAGGCTTTGCCCTTGTATGTCCGATTCACCCGCGCGATTGCCTGCATCAGGGTGTGGTCCTTCAAACTCCGGTCGATATACATCACCTGTGCAATAGGTGCGTCAAAGCCGGTCAGCAGCATATCCTTCACGATCAGGAAACTGGTGGGGTCTTCATCCATGGGTTTGGTGAAGTTCTTGATCACCTGCTTCTGATGGGCGCTATCGGTGTATAGGCTCAGGTATGCCGGGTCGTTGTGGGCACCGGAAATGATCACTTCCGAAGGGGGCGCTTCCAGGTCGTCCAGGGTCTTCTTGAACACCGTGGCGGCATGGCGGCTGCCCACCACAATCATGGCTTTGAAGCCGTTGGGCTGAATCTTTTCCCGGTAATGCTTCAACAGGTCGATACACACCCAGCGAATGCGGGCAGGGGCTTCCCGCACTGCCCGTTCCACACCGTACTTCTTCTTGATTTCCCGCTTTTCGTCGTCGCTTTTGTCTTTGAAGTATTCTTCAAACAGCGCGTCCAGCGAATCACCCACCACATCGCTCTGAACCTGGCGACCTTCGTAGATGATGCGCACGGTGGCACCGTCATCCACGGCTTCGTTGATCTTGTACTTGTCGATGTAGCCACCGAAGGCTGTGTCCATCTTCTGGGATTTCAGCAGAGGCGTGCCGGTAAAGCCGATCTTCGGGGCGTTGGGCAGGGCGGCATTGATGGTCATTGCCAGCCCGCCAAACTGGGTGCGGTGGGCTTCGTCCGCCAGCACAATGATCTTGTCGCTGGGGTTCAGGTCGGTGAAGTCGCCTTCCTGTTCCGCTTCCTGAAACTTCTGCACCATGGCGGTCACAATGTCGGAAGAATCCTTGGACAGCAGTTCCTTCAGTTCCGCCACGGAACCAGCGTTGTAGATGGTTTCGTTCTGGGCATCCCGGAAGGTTTTTGAGAGTTGCCCGTCCAGTTGGGTGCGGTCAGTCACGAACACCAGCTTGTACTGCTTCAACTCCGGGTCACGGCGCATCTTCACAGCCAGCATAACCATGGTCAGGGACTTTCCGGACCCTTGGGTATGCCAGACTACCCCTGACTTTTCCTTGCGCGTGGTGCCGCTCTTGAGGCGTTCTATGACTTTGTTTACTGCCCGGTATTGCTGATACCGCGCCACCTTCTTGATCAGGCGACCATCCACCGGTTCAAACAGGGTGAAGTTCTGCATCAGGTCCAGGAAGCTGGCGGGGTCGAACATGCCAGCAAGCAACCGCTGTTGCGGGGTGACTTCGCCTGAACTGGTTCCGGTGCCTGAAGCGATCTGCTTAGCGGCAACCAGATACTCTGGTGAGGGCACATCACCGGTCTTGTGGCTGGGTGCTGTCGAGCCGGTGGAGATGAAGGCAGCCTGTTGCGCCATCGCCTGAATATCCGCATCCGTAAACGGGTAAGCATCCTTCCAGTCACCGTAATGCTGGGCGCTGGAACTGATGGTGCCCACCTTCGCCTGATCCCGGCAGGTGGATACCATCAGCTGGTTGTACCAGAATAGCTTCTGGGCACCTTCATCGTCTTCCGGAGTCCGCAGGTTGGCGTAACGGCGCAGCTGGTTAATGCCTTCGGCTATAGCGTCGGCAGCATACGGCGATTTGCACTCAATCACAGCCAACGGCAAGCCGTTTACGAAGCAGACAATGTCTGGTGTGATTGACTTAACGGGTCCTTCAATCTTGAACTGGTTGGTACAGAGAAATTCGTTGTTTTCAGGGTTATCGAAGTCGATAACCTTGACGGTCTGCCCCTTGCGACCGGCACCCAAGTCCTGTTCAACGGATAGGTAGTTCACCAGCAAGTCATAGATGGAGTGGTTGTATTCCATCAAGCCCGCGTGATTGGGGTGGGTGAATTCCCGGACGACTTTGCGCAGATTCTCGTCACTGATCCACGGGTTCAGCCGGACCACGGCAGCTTCCAGGCGTTTGGACAGCACCACATCCCGGTAGTAGCCACGTTCGCCTGCGGGTGATCCATCGACCGGCAGAACCGGCGCAAGTTCAGCACCGGGCACGTAGGTCCAGCCAAGGCGAGTCAGTTGTTCAATGGCGGGCAGTTCGACTTTTTCGACTTCATCCTGAAACATATCGGGGCAGGTGCCAGGTTAGGCAACCGCTGACTCCTTTTGATCGACTTTGACTCTGACTTTTCCAGTTAACAGGTCTTGCATTAGGGATTTTTTCAAACTCTCTAGCTTTTCAAGTCTTCTCGCAACGAGAGAAATGTTCGACTCAACTGTAGCAATTTGATCTGCCGCGACTTTTTGCTCATGCAATGGAGGAACTGGTATGAGTACGTCGCCAAGTTCTTCTTTGTTGTAGGTGTTGTTAACTTGAATCTTGGAGTTCAAGAAGAATCCATTGTTTTTAATATATTTTAGAAAAAAATGCAGGAAACTAGCGTTAAGATTATCCCCGGTTCGAATTCTTAGTAAGAAACCCACATGGGTATAGGTGCCTTGCAAATCAAAAAGGACCGTCTTGGCTAGATGTGCAATGCTTCCATTTCTCCAGTTGAACAATATATCCCCGTGCTTTAAGTAATCATCTTGTTTCACTAAGGATGGATCAACTAATGGGACTTCAGACAAGTTCCACTCACCCTCCTTTGTTACGTTGGGTAAGGCAATGATCTTGACGCCTTGTTGCAATGTTCTGTCCAAGGGCTTGCTGATGCCATAGGAAATCTTGGCTTCACTGTGCAGTGGCGAGACCCTCCAAGATGCCGGTATTCGCCCGACGGGCGAATCTCGAAACTCCGTATGTCCAATTCCTTTGAACAATAACTCCTGCATCATGCCGGTTTTCAGGTCTTTCAGCTTGTCGATCTGTGCGCGTGTTTTTTCGATCACGTCATCGACGGATGACAGGATGGCTGCGATTTTTTGTTGTTCGGGGAGTGGGGGCGTTAGAAGCGGAGCCTCACTAATGGCGTCAGCAGTCAATCCAAAACGGGTAATCCCATTTGCCAGAACATAAAAGTAATGCTGTACACTGGACAATTGGAAAAGATGCGAAAGGAACTCGCCATAGGATTCTGCCATATGTGGTTTTAGCAACGTCAGGTGATATCCGCAAACCACGTTATTTAGGTCTTCGCATACGTAGGCAGGAACCGCGATATCACCGGGTGTTTCTGAGTCCTTCGTGATTATCACGTCACCCTTCTCTAGCGAGAAACGGTCAATTTCCCTCTGTTTTGCGCTAGCCTCCATGAAATCGATGTCGGACGTGATCCTATTTTTGTAATAAACATCAGTATAATTACACAACCGAACTGGGATTTCACCAGGGTCCGTCTTTTTATCGACATTGCTAGACCTTGGGTCCACAAGGCTTCCGAGTTTTTTGATTTGCCACCCGTCAGGAACCGCATTACTCATACCCCAGCTCCTTCAAATATCCCTTCATCACGCTTTCAGCTTCATTTACCTGTACATCCAGTTCATTCAACGACACCCGGTACTTGTCCCACCAACGCTCCAACTGGGCGATCACCTTAGCATCAACATCACCCACGGTTTCCCGAATGGCTTCTTTGGTGTCGATCTCCGGTTTGAAGTCGTAGTAGTCAGTATCTCGCTTCACAAACACCGTGGACACATCGAAGTCTTCCAGAATTTCCTCCCGGATGTACTCGCTTTCCACTTCCCGCACCGGGATGCCTCCGTGCAGTATGGCGCGCACGTCGAAGATTTCCGGGGGTGGGCTGGTGTCGGCGTAGCGGCGGATATTCAGGTTGTAATCGTTTTCGGCGATTTCAGCCAGGGTGACGACTTTTGAATAGCGTTTGATTTCGGCTGTTCCATCCGAAAAAGAGCCGTCGAAGGTCCGGACGATCTTTTCAATGTCCTGCTGGCGGAGCTTGTTCTGGTTTTTGCCTTCTTCGTATTCTAGCTCGCTGTTGATGAAAAGAACCTTGCCTTTACGTTCTGCCGGTTTGTTTTTGTTGATGATCAACAGGCAGGCGGGTATGCCGGTGCCGTAGAACAGTGCAGCCGGTAAGCCCACCACGGCTTCCAACAGGTCATCATTCAATATGCCCTGGCGAATGGCTTTTTCGCTGGAACCCCGGAACAGAACGCCGTGAGGCATAACCACGCCCATCATGCCTTCCGCGTTCAGGCTGGCAATCATGTGCTGAACGAATGCCAGGTCACCGGCATCCTTGGGCGGTGTGCCGTAGGGGAAGCGACCATAGGAATCACTCTCCGCTTCTTCCTTGCCCCATTTCTTCAGGCTGAAGGGCGGGTTGGCAATCACCCGGTCAAAGGTCATCAGCTCCCCGCCTTGGGTATGCTGGGGTTCGCGCAGAGTGTCACCCTTGCGAATGTCCGCGCTGTAGACTCCGTGCAAGAACATGTTCATCTTGCAGATTGCCCACGTATTCAAGTTCATCTCTTGACCAAACAGGGACAGGTTGGACGGGTTTTCACCGTGGGTCGCCAGATAGTTTCGGGTCTGCACCAACATACCGCCAGAACCGGCGGTGGGGTCGTATATACGCATTCCGGCATGGGGCTTCAGCAGGGCAACCAATAGCTGCACCACTTCGGATGGGGTGTAGAACTCACCGCCTTTCTTTCCGGCACTGTCCGCGAACATCTTGATCAGGTATTCGTAGGCGGTGCCCAGCAGGTCCGGGCGCTCGAAGTCTTCGTTGCGCAGGCGGTAACGGCTGAAGTGGCTCAGCAGGTCACGCAGTTTTTTATCCGACAGCTTGTTCTTGATGTTGAAGTCGATGGAAACCAGCACCCCTTCCAGGACGGGGTTGTATTCTTCGATGGCTTCGGTGGCGGTGTTCAGTTCAGAGCCAATGTCGTGCTTCAGGTCTTTGATGGCACCCCAGCGGGCAACGGGCGGTATATAGAAGGTCTTGTCGTATTCGTCCTCATCGTCCGCCAGCTCACGGGCTTGGTCTTCGGTCTTGCCCTTGTCCATGTAGTACCGGACAACGCTTTCCTGTGCTTCTTCAAAGGCATCCGACAGGCGCTTCAGGAACATCATCCCGAAGATGTAGTCCTTGTATTCGGATGCGTCCATGTTGCCGCGCAGGATATCGGCGGCTTCCCACAGGAAGGATTCAAGTTGCGCAAGGGTGATGTTGTGGCTCATTCAATGGGTTCCATCTACTGCAATGAGCATGGGGCGTGTGGTGCCCATGCGGGTCAAAATGCCTTTGAGTGTAGCGGCGAGGGCGTACACGGGCAATGCTGCGAGAGAGTAGGGTATTGAATGAAGGCGACAAACGGCGTCGTTAGCTGAATAAAGGAAGAAGGAGAAAGTGCGTTAACGGCAGCCCAAGGTGGCTGAACAATCAGGGCGGAGTAGGGAAATAGAAATGGTTTAATCAGGTGTGTTAAAGTCGGGTTTTTCTAACCCAAACACCTGTATATCTGAAGTCTGTAAGGTATTGATTCGACCATCCAATAGAGGAAAAGGATGGTGCCGAGGAGAGGACTTGAACCTCCACGGGGTTGCCCCCACTAGCACCTGAAGCTAGCGTGTCTACCAATTTCACCACCTCGGCAGGTGACTACAACTTCTGGCTATCTTACTGAATTCTGTTTCGAATTCAAGCCTTTGGTTGCTGGCTGCGGCGTGTCGCCTCAACCGATGGCGCGTACTTTAATGATTCGTTCTGGGGCTGTCAAACATTTTTTGGGCCGGATTCATGAAATTTTTACCACGCGTAGGCATGATCCCTTAAGGGCGATTTCTGGCCTTTGTTAGGTGGGTATGGGTGCTGGGCGTTATACTCCGGATACATTCATGCCAGCCCGGCGCGCTGATTCGCCGTCTGGTCCGGGTAATTCGACAGGGTTCTGGTCCGCGACGGGCTCAGAACCCTGTCGAATTAACCGGACGTCAGACGGGTGCGGTCGGGGCTGGTTGCCGGCGTATGCCGGTCCAAACCAGATAAGAGAGACACGATGGTTTCAAGAAAAGAACCGCGTGATCCCCACGCGGATCGCGAAGCACAGAAGTACGACAACCCCATACAGAGTCGGGAGTTCATCCTCGACCACCTGCGCCAGCGGGGAGCCCCTGCAACCCACGAGACCCTCTGCGAGGAGCTTGGCCAGACCAGCGAGGAGGGTATTGAGGCCCTGCGTCGCCGCCTGATCGCCATGTGCCGTGATGGTCAGCTGATCTGTAACCGCAAGGGCCGTTACCTGCCTATTGATGAAGCAGACCTTGTGACCGGTCGTGTATCCGGTCACAAGGATGGCTTTGGCTTCCTGATGCCGGATGACGGCGGCTCGGACCTTTTCCTGAGTGCGCGCCAGATGCGCCAGGTATTCCATGGTGACCGCGTAGCGGCCCGGGTGGACAGCGTCGATGACCGTGGTCGTCGTGAAGGCAAGATTGTCGAGGTGCTGGAGCATCGCACGACCCAGACCGTGGGCAGGCTGTTCCGGGAAAGCGGCATCTCCTTCGTGGTGCCAGAAAACCCGCGCATCAATAACGAGATCATGATTGCCGAGGAAGATTGCGGCAAGGCCCGTCATGGCCAGTATGTGGTGGTGGATATCCTGCGTCAGCCTACCCAGCGCACCAAGCCTACTGGTCGGGTGGTGGAAGTGCTCGGAGAGCACATGGCGCCGGGAATGGAAATCGACGTGGCGATTCGCTCCTACGATATTCCCCATGCCTGGCCGCCGGAAGTTGGTCGCCAGACGGCGGCCATACCGGAAGAAGTAAAGCAGGAAGACAAGCAGAACCGGGTGGATATCCGGCACCTGCCGCTGGTAACGATTGACGGTGAAGACGCCCGGGATTTCGATGATGCACTCTATTGTGAGCCGCGTCCCCGGGGCGGCTACCGGTTGCTGGTGGCCATTGCGGACGTGTCCCATTACGTGAGGCCGGGTTCGCCCCTCGACGAGGAGGCCATCAACCGGGGGAACTCGGTGTACTTCCCGGACCATGTGGTGCCCATGCTGCCGGAGAAGCTCTCCAACGGGCTCTGCTCTCTGAACCCGGGGGTTGATCGTCTCTGCATGGTGGCAGACGTGACCGTCAGCGCTTCGGGCCGTATCAGCGGCTACAGGTTCTACCAGGCGGTGATGCACAGCCACGCGCGCCTGACCTACACCAAGGTCAGTCAGATGCTGGAGCACCCGGATACGGAAACCGGCATCAGTCTGTGCCAGCTCTATTCCGATATCCTGCCCCAGTTGCACGACCTGTATGGCCTTTACAAGGTGCTTCGGGAAGCTCGCACCGAGCGTGGCGCGATCGACTTTGAAACCACCGAAACCCGGGTAATCTTCGATGCCCATCGCAAGATCGAGGAAATCGTCCCGGTGCAGCGCAACGATGCCCACAAGATCGTTGAGGAATGCATGCTCTGCGCCAACGTGGCGACGGCTCGCTTCCTGAAGAAATACCGGGTACCGGCCCTGTACCGGGTACACGATGGCCCTTCCGAGGAGCGATTGCAGGCCGTACGGCTGTTCCTGGGTGAATTGGGTCTGCAGCTTGGTGGTGGCGACAAGCCTTCATCGTCCGACTACCAGGAGCTGCTCGGCAGTATCCAGGACCGGCCTGATGCCCATGTGATCCAGATGGTGATGTTGCGGTCCCTGAGCCAGGCAGTCTACAGTCCTGATGAGAGTGGCCACTTCGGGCTGGGTTACACCAGCTATACCCACTTTACCTCACCCATTCGCCGGTACCCGGATCTGATCGTGCACCGGGCCATCAAGTCTATCGTGCATCGCGAGGAGCCGGCCAGGGACGTGGAACACCCGCCGAAGCGTGATTCGGAGCTGGCGGAGTATCCCTACGACCAGGCCAGAATGGTCCAGTTGGGCGAGCACTGCTCCATGACAGAGCGCCGGGCAGATGATGCCACCCGGGATGTGATGGCCTGGCTCAAGTGCGAGTTCCTCCGCGAGCATGTGGGTGAGACCTACGATGGTGTTATCGCGGCGGTGGTGCCTTTCGGCTTCTTTGTCGAGCTGGACGGCATCTACATAGAGGGCCTGGTGCATATCTCCACCCTTGGTGGGGACTACTATCACCACGATGCCGCCAAGCACCGCCTGGTGGGCGAGCGCACGGCGACCAGCTTCCATCTTGGGGATGAGGTGCGCGTACAGGTCGTGCGGGTGGACCTGGACGACCGCAAGATTGACCTGGAGCTGGTCAGCGAGCCAAGCCGCCGTTCCGGTGCCCGCAAGTCATCAGGGAAGGGGGCTCCGGGGGCGCCGAAGGGCAAGTCTGCGGAGCAGCAGTCCCGGGAAGGCAAGGGCGGTAAGGGCAGCAAGGGCCGCTCCCGTTCACGTAAGCCTTCCGCGAAGGACCAGTTGTCAGCCGAAGCGGCCAGGGAGGCTTCCAGTAAATCCTCTGGCAAGCAGGGGGATCGCAAGCCGGCCTCTGGCAAGGGCTCAGGCCGCAGGAGCAGTGGTCGCAAGAAAACCGGCGCCAGCCGCTAAACGGAAAGGGACAAAATAGTGTCGGAAGAATTCGTATTTGGCTGGCATGCCGTTGACGCGGTTCTGAAGAAAGAGCCGGAGCGATTGCAGCAGGTCTGGATCCAGCAGGGCCGGCAGGATCGCCGGGTCAGGCAGATTACCGAAGGGCTCGATCAGCTTGGCGTTCAGTGGCAGGTAGTGCATCGTAAGGAACTCGATGCCCGTGTATCCGGCGCCCATCAGGGCGTTGTGGCCCAGGTCAGCGAGAGCCGGGAGTGGACCGAGGACGACCTGTACCGGATGCTGGCCGGCCGGTCCGAGCCGCCACTGCTGCTGGTGCTGGACGGTGTGACCGACCCCCATAACCTTGGCGCCTGCATGCGCACCGCTGATGCGGCCGGTGTTGCAGCCGTTATTGTACCGAAAGACAAGTCGGCCACGCTGAACCCGACTGCCCGAAAGGTGGCTTGTGGCGCTGCCGAGACGGTACCTTTCGTTCGGGTCACTAACCTGGCTCGCTGCCTGCGCACGCTGCAGGAGCAGGGCGTCTGGCTGATCGGTACTGCCGGTGAGGCAGAGGCGACCCTGTACCAGGCGGACTTCAAGGGTCCGGTCGGGCTGGTGATGGGAGCGGAAGGCAAGGGTATGCGGCGATTGACCCGTGAGCATTGTGATCACCTGATCCAGATTCCCATGCATGGTTGGTGGACAGCCTCAATGTCTCGGTCGCGACGGGAGTCTGTCTCTACGAGGCCGTGCGCCAGCGTCAAAGCGCCGGATAGCTTGCAACGAATCCTCCATGGGCATAAAATGCGTCACCCCTTTTTGAAGGGGCGGGGTTTTATTGTCTGAAAACCGGAGTATCTTCCGGATTTTCATGGCAATTCCCGGAAAGCGGCAGCTTCCATGCTGCCAACTCCTTGCTTCCTGCAGAGCGGATACACCTGCTGGAGGCTGTTCAAACCGTAGGGAGAAAACATGCGTCACTACGAAATCGTATTCATGGTGCATCCCGATCAGAGCGAGCAGGTGCCCGCCATGATCGAGCGTTACACCGGCCTCATCACTGATGATGGCGGCAAGATTCACCGTCTTGAGGATTGGGGGCGTCGTCACCTGGCTTACCCGATCAACAAGATCCACAAGGCTCACTACGTCCTGATGAACGTTGAATGTTCACAGGCCGCACTGGACGAGCTGGCTCACAACTTCCGTTTCAACGATGCGATCATCCGTGACCTGGTGATCCGTCGTGATGGTCCGGACACTGACATGTCTCCGATGAAGGCAGCTGAGTCCCGGGAAGATCGTCGTTCCGACGACCGTCCGCGTCGCAACACTGAGAGCAGTGAGCGCCGTCAGGAAAAGTCCCAGGACGAAGAAGAGTAATCACCCCATCCGGAGTTGAGGAGTTTATCAATGGCTCGTTTTTTCAGACGTCGTAAGTTCTGCCGCTTCACGGCAGAAGGTGTCAAAGAGATCGATTACAAGGATCTGGACACCCTGAAAGGTTACATCACAGAAACCGGCAAGATCGTGCCCAGCCGTATCACCGGCACCAAGGCCCGTTATCAGCGTCAGCTGGCGACCGCCATCAAGCGTGCTCGTTACCTGGCCCTGCTGCCGTACTCGGACAGCCACGACAACTAAGATCGTACAGGACCCGGGACCATGCGTGCACTGGCACAGTATGTAATGCGCGGTCCCCTGCAAGCGGGCGGCGTCGCCGCCCTTGCAACCGCCATACCCTATCTGTCATGGATCGGCGCAGCGGTTGTTGGCCTGGTCATACTACGGCTTGGAGTGGCCCAGGGGCTCAATATTGCCCTTTGGGCACTGCTGCCAGCACTTGGCTGGGCCTGGATAGGTAACGAGCCGACGGTAATTTCGGTGCTGTTACTGGTATTCCTGATGACGGCGGTACTTCGCAGTACCGTGTCCTGGGAAAAGAGCCTGCTCGCAGGCTCCAGCCTCGGGCTGGTCATCGGCCTGGCGTTGCCGGTGTTGTTTTCCGGCATGCTGCAGGAAGTGACCGAAGCGTTCATGAGTCTCTATCAATGGGCGTATCCGGACATGTCGCAGCAGCTGGGGAGCGACCTTGAGAAAGCCATGCGCAGCATGGTGGAAGGCCTGATGCCAGGTACATACCTGGGTATGGCCGTCGCCGTGGCGATGCTGTCCAGGTACTGGCAGGCGGTGCTGTACAACCCGGGCGGATTTCGGCGTGAGTTCCACGCTTTCCGCTTGTCCCGCGGCGTATCAGCCCTGTGTGTGCTGTTGCTGCTGGTGGCCCCGGTAATCGGAATCAATCCGTTACTGCTGGGTTGGGTGGCAGGGCTGCCGTTGCTGGTGGCTGGCATCGCGCTGGTACACGGCGTGGTCGGTCGCAAGAACGCCAGTAACCTTTGGCTCGTGGTATTCTACGCCTTGCTTGTGGTTCAGGGTTTTACGATCAGTTTGTTGTTGATGCTGTTGGCAATTGTGGATAGCTGGCTGGATATCCGGGGCCGTATAAAGCCCTCCGGTCCGGCTGAATAAAGCACGAAGAGGTTAACGAGATGGAAGTTATTCTGCTCGAAAAAGTGGCAAACCTGGGTTCCCTGGGTGACAAGGTCAAGGTCAAGTCCGGTTACGGCCGCAACTTCCTGCTGCCTTATGGCAAGGCTGTAGCGGCGACCGCAGACAACCTGAAGGCGTTCGAAGAGCGTCGCGCAGAGCTGGAAAAGGCTGCCGCCGACAAGCTGGCTGCTGCACAGTCCCGCGCCGAGGCGCTGGAAGGCCAGTCCTTCACCATCAGCTCCAAGGCTGGTGACGAGGGCAAGCTGTTCGGCTCCATCGGTGTACGTGACATCGCTGACGCCATCACTGCTGGCGGTACTGAAGTCGAGAAGAGCGAAGTTCGCCTGCCGGAAGGCCCGATCCGGGTCACCGGCGAGTACGAAATCGAGCTTCAGCTGCACACTGACGTAACTGTGACCGTTCAGCTGGCCGTTGTCGCAGACTGATTGTCCCGTTCGTCATGAAGTGAGAATCGGCGACCTGTTCGCCTGCTTCTCAAATCCACAGGCCCGGACTGCCTTGGCAGCTTCCGGGCCTGTGTGTTTCTGGTATCCTTGAACGGGTCAGGTCGCTCCGTTAATCAGGGCCGACCAGGGCAATTCCATTCGTATTCCGGTATCCGAGAAAATCCATGGCCACCAGCAGTTTCAAGGCATCCAGCAGTGATCTGGAAACCTCCAGGGTGAAAATTCCTCCCCATTCCGTGGAAGCAGAACAGGCCGTACTGGGGGGGCTGATGCTGGATAACCGGCGTTTTGATGAAGTCTCCGAGGTGATCACCGCTGGGGATTTCTATCGCCAGGATCATCGGCTGATCTACGCCGCCGTGGAGAGGCTGGCTTCCGAAAGTGAGCCGCTGGATGTGGTGACCCTGGCAGAATACCTGGAGCGAGCGGGGGATATTGAAGACGCCGGCGGCCTCTCCTACCTGGCAGAGCTGGCGGAGAAAACGCCCAGTGCGGCCAATATCCGGGCCTATGCGCAGATTGTGGCAGAACGTTCGATTCTGCGTCAGTTGATTGAGGTTTCTGGTGGTATCGTGGACTCGGCCTTCAACCCCCAGGGGCGGACCAGCTCGGACCTGCTGGATGAAGCCGAGCGCAATGTCTTCCGGATTGCCGAGTCCCGCACCAAGGAGGGCTCCGGTCCGAAGGCCATAAATCCCATTCTTACCCAGGCGCTGACCCGTATCGAGGAACTGTTCGAGTCCGGTGAGAAAGTTACCGGCCTGACCACCGGCTTCACTGACCTGGATGAATGGACCTCGGGGATGCAGCCGGCGGACCTGATTATCGTGGCTGGTCGTCCTTCCATGGGTAAGACAACCTTCGCCATGAACATCGTGGAAAACGCCCTGTTGTCCTCCGGTGAGCCTGTCCTGGTGTTCAGTATGGAGATGCCCGCGGATTCGATCGTCATGCGTATGCTTTCGTCATTGGGGCGTATCGACCAGACCCGCATGCGCAGCGGCAAACTGGAGGAAGACGACTGGCCCAGGCTTACCTCGGCAGTGAGTTTGCTCAAGGACAAACCCCTCTACATCGATGACACCCCGGGGCTCAGCCCCACCGAGATGCGTTCCCGGGCACGCAGGATTGCCCGGGAAAACGGTGGCAAGCTCAGCCTGATCATGGTGGACTACCTGCAGTTGATGCGGGTGCCCGGTAACACCGAGGGCCGGACCGCTGAAATTTCCGAGATCTCCCGTTCACTCAAGGGTCTGGCCAAGGAGCTCAGTTGCCCTGTGGTGGCCCTGTCCCAGCTTAACCGGAGTCTGGAGCAGCGCCCCAACAAACGACCGGTGAACTCGGACCTGCGTGAGTCCGGTGCCATTGAGCAGGACGCCGATGTCATCATGTTTGTCTACCGGGATGAGGTTTATAACGAGGATACCCAGGATAAGGGCATCGCCGAGATCATCATTGGCAAGCAGCGTAATGGTCCCATAGGCACGGTGCGCCTGGCATTTATTGGCAAGTACACCAAGTTCGAGGACCTGGCCCACGGCGACTACGGTGGGGATTACTGATGTCGCGCCCCACCGTTGCCCGCATACACCTGGACAATCTGCGCCATAATTTCCGCCTTGCCCGGGAACGCGCGGCCCCGTCCCGTACCATCGCCGTGGTGAAGGCGGATGGCTATGGCCACGGGATTGGGCGCGTGGCCCGGGCACTGGCTGCGGAGACGGATCTCTATGCGGTCGCCTGCCTGGAAGAAGCCATCGCCTTGCGAGAGGCTGGCCTGACACAGCCTGTTCTGCTCCTGCAGGGTGTTCATGAGGCCCGGGACCTGGGTGTTTGTGAAGCGCAGAACTTTACCGTCGTGGTCCACGACCCCCAGCAACTGGCCTGGCTGGAGAGTGGTAAAGCGCGGCCGCAGATCTGGCTCAAGGTAAATACCGGAATGAATCGGCTGGGGTTTGCGCCTGGCGATCTGGAGACGACCAGGGACCGACTGGCGCAAGTCGGGGTCGCCGTTACCGGTGCCATGACCCACTTCGCCTGCGCGGATGATGAACACAGTGAGAGTACTGCGCGGCAAACAGAGGTTTTTGACCAGGCTACCGCCGGGTTGGGGGCTATTACCCGAAGCGTCGCCAATTCCGCTGCCCATTTCAGGAGCGGGCAGGCGCTTTTCGATCGGACCCGGCCGGGTATCATGCTTTACGGGGGTTCGCCCATGCTTGGGTGCCACGGCCCGGCGCTGGGACTGAGGGCCGTCATGACCCTGGAGTCGCGCCTGATTGCCACCAGGGAGCTGGCACCAGGTGATGCCGTAGGGTATGGCGAGACCTGGCGGGCCTGCAGGCCCACACGGATGGGTATGGTGTGTATCGGTTATGGCGATGGCTACCCCCGTCATGCAGTAAACGGAACGCCGATGTGGATCCGTGGAACACGGGTACCGTTGATCGGCCGGGTGTCCATGGACATGCTGGCGGTGGACCTCAGTGACGTTCCCGGGGCAGCCGTGGGAGATACTGTGGAGCTCTGGGGGGAGAACATCCCGGTTGACGAAGTGGCCGTCTGCGCCGGTACGATAAGCTATGAGCTTCTGACCGGAGTCACCCAGCGAGTACCCCGTATCGAGGCGGGAAATCAATAAGTCTGAGCACAGGATCCAATTTGTGAATGTTCTGGTAGTCCATGACAATGGTGTGCTGGCCCGGCTGTTGCTCAAACAACTGAGTAGCACCCATCTTGCCGTGACCCCCCTGCTGATCAGTGACCTGTCTCACCTGGACCTGTCCGGAGTGGATCAATGGGTGCCGCCGAGCACCGATCTCATCGTCAATGCCATGTGGCTGACAGATCCGGAGGTCGCCGAGGCGGACCCGGAACAGGCCCGCACCAAGGCCTTCTCCCTGCCCATGGCGCTGGCAGAGCATGCGGCCGCGAACGAGATGATCCTGCTACAGCTGTCCACGTCCTACGTCTTTGATGGTCGCAAGCAAAGTGCCTACCTGTCTTCCAACCCGGGTAACCCTATCGGGCAGCTGGGTATCTGGCAGTGGGAGTGCGAACAGGTGATGCGAACGGTCCTGCCCCGGCACATACTGTTGCGCACCGGATGGGGCCTCCAGCGCTTTATTCGTAAGGTGCACGGTGCATCAGGGGCAGGGGAGCCGTTACGGCTTTCCAGCCGCCATCGGGGGCAGCCGGTAGCCAGCGGTGATCTCGCCAGGGTGATCCGGGCGATGGTTCTGCAAATGGACTGCGGTGCGGAGGTCTGGGGGACCTATCAATACGCCGGTGCCGAAGAGATCAGCCAGTATGACCTCGGGCTGACCCTGGCGGACCTGCCAGGAATGGACGGCGAAGGAGATGAGGTAGCGATACACGTGGTCGACGAACTGCCGTCATGGGCAGCCGTCGAGCCGGAAAACGCTACCCTGGGATGCACCAAGATCCGCAACACCTTCGGGGTGAAACAGTTGCCCTGGCGTTCCGCGCTGGAAGGGGAGCTGGCCCTGTCAGGTCTGGGCAGTGCCCTGGGCCATGGTTTGAAGGGCCTCAAGGTCGACTAGCTCGATGTCCCGGCCGCGCGCACGAATCAGGCCCTGATTCTGGAAACGGGTAAACACCCGGCTGACCGTCTCTACCGCAAGGCCAAGGAAGTTCGCAATATCATTACGGGCCATAGGCAGGTTGAAATGGGTCGGTGAGAGCTTGCGGCGCTGGAACCGGGTCGACAGCGACAGAAGCAGCGCTGCGATACGCTCCTCTGCGGTATTCTTGCTCAGCAGTACGGACAGTTGGTGGCTGTTGCGGATTTCCTGGCTCATCAGGTGGAACATGTGATGCTGCATGCCCGGCAGGGTATGGGCCAACTGCTCCAGCTGCTCCACCGGAATCTCGCATACGCTGGTACGCTCCAGTGCCTTTGCCGTCGACGCGTGGGTATCGTCACTCATGCTGTCCAGGCCAACCAGTTCACCGGGCATGAAAAAGCCGGTGATCTGCTCATCTCCGGATTCAGTAATCACGGACGTTTTGATGGCGCCGCTTTTCACCGCATAACAGGAGCGGAATGGCGTGCTCTGGGTAAACACCTGCTCCCCGCGATTGAAGATCCGATCACGGTTTACCACCTCGTCCAGACGATTCATGTCATCGCTGTCGAGCGCCAATGGCAGGCACAGATTGCTCAGGCTGCAATGCTGACAGGATGACTTGGAAATCGAAGAAACCTGATTTACGGGAATGGACTGATTCATGGCGACCCTGGTTGATGCATATCAACTCACACGATAATACGACAGAGGCAGTTTGCCAATGGTTAGCGCCCTTCTTTAAACCCGAAATCCGGCCCCGGCCATGACGGCCAGGGCCGGGCGCTCAGTCCAGTCGGCTGAAAATCAGGGAGGCGTTGGTGCCCCCGAAGCCGAAGCTGTTGGACATGACGTGGTTCAGTTCAGCCTGCCTTGACGCCGGCCCTACGATGGGCATGCCGGCAAGCTCTTCATCCGGATTTTCCAGGTTTGCAGTCCCGGCTACAAAGCCGTTCTGAAGCATCAGCAGGGAGTAGATGGCTTCCTGCACACCGGTAGCGCCCAGGGAGTGGCCGGTCAGGGACTTGGTGGACGAAATAGCGGGTACCTTGTCGCCGAATACGTTGCGCACCGCCTTCATTTCTGCCACATCCCCTACCGGAGTACTGGTGCCATGGGCGTTGATGTAATCAATGTCGCCATCCACGGTGGCCATGGCCTGCTGCATGCAGCGAGCAGCGCCTTCGCCGGAGGGGGCCACCATGTCATAGCCGTCAGAAGTGGCGCCGTAGCCGGTCAGCTCGGCGATGATATTGGCGCCCCGGTTGCGGGCGTGCTCCAGCTCCTCCAGGACCAGCATGCCGCCGCCCCCGGCGATAACGAAGCCGTCACGGCCACTGTCGAAGGGGCGAGAGGCGGCCTCTGGCGTGTCGTTGTACTTGAAGGAGAGGGCGCCCATGGCGTCAAACAGCATGGTGAGGCTCCAGTCCTCTTCCTCGCCACCACCGGCAAAGACAACATCCTGCTTGCCATTCTGGATTTGCTCCATGGCGTGGCCAATGCAGTGGGCACTGGTCGCGCAAGCTGACGACATGGAGTAGTTAACGCCGCGAATCTTGTAAGCCGTGGCCAGGCAGGCGGATACGGTCGAGGTCATGATGCGCGGCACCATGAAGGCACCAATCCGTTTGACGCCTTTCTCCCGCATAATGTCTACCGCTTCCACCTGGCTTGAGCAGGAAGCCCCGCCGGAGCCGGCGATAAGGCCGGTACGGTCATTGGAGACCATCTCTGGCGTCAGGCCGGAATCCGCGATGGCCTGCTCCATGGACAGGTAGGCGTACATCGCTGACTCACCCATGAAACGGCGGATCTTTCTGTCAATGACCGAGGTGTCCACGTCCACCATCCCGCACACCTGGCTGCGGAAGCCCAGCTCCTTATAGGTGTCATTGAACCGGATGCCGGACTTGCCCGTCCTGAGGCTGTTGGTGACTTCGTCGATGGAGTTGCCAAGGCAGGACACAATGCCCATGCCGGTTACCACAACCCGTCTCATACTGTTCTCCTTGGTGCCGGGTGGCTCCTCTACAAGGGAGCAACACCCTGGTGTACATTCCCGGCGGGTACTCCAAAAACCCGCCTGTTCAGATCTGGTGCGAGAGTTTAGGCAAAATCGCGAAAGATTGATATTTGACCTTCGTCAGGTGTTGCCGTTCCTGCGTTTACCTTTCTTTTTGCGCTCCTGCTCCCTGGCTTGTTCCTGCTCCAGTCGCAGTGCTTCCCGGGCCTGTTCCGCTTCGACCATTTCCGGCGTTTCCAGTGAAACAGCGCCCAGGGTGCCGGCCCGAAGCTCGTTCAGCAGCACTTCCGATACCTTATGCAGATCCGGAATGCCGCCACGGGCAAAGAAACGGCGCTTCGCCGCGATGGCGTCCATCAGTGCAAGGCCGTCGGCGGGTATCTCGTCCAGGCCATAACGTTCACAAACGCGGTCAGGGTAGGCTTGCAACAGATAGTCCGCTGCGAACAGGGCCACATCCTCGAACTCGATGACCGCTGCCCGGATGGCGCCGGTAACCGCCAGCCGGTAGCCACACTCTTCCGGGGTCAGCTTGGGCCACAGGAAGCCCGGTGTATCGTAAAGCAAAATATTGTCCGGCAACTTGATTGCCTGCTGGGCCCGGGTGACGGCGGGCTCGTTCCCGGTTTTCGCCACCGGCCGCCCGGCCAGGGTGTTGATCAGGGTGGACTTGCCCACATTGGGGATGCCCAGGATCATAATCCGAAGGGCACGGGTGTCGCGAATCGAATCAGGCACCATCTCCTGGGCCAGTCGCAAAATGCCCAGGGCTTCGTTGCGCTGATTGTGGGTCAGGGTCACGGCGCGTATGCCCTTTTCCTTCTCCAGCCACTGCTGCCATAACGCTGTGACCTCCGGGTCCGCCAGGTCCCGCTTGTTAAGCACCTTGATGACCGGCGTATCGCCCCTCAGGGCAGGTACCATGGGGTTCTCACTGCTGAACGGTATGCGCGCATCCAGGACCTCGATGATCAGGTCCATCTGCGGCATCACCTGTTTGATCTCCTTGCGGGCCTTGTGCATGTGGCCTGGAAACCAGTTGATGGCCATGGTGTGAGCTCCTGGCGTGGATGGGCAGTGTGAAGTGGGACAGGGCGCCATTATGGCGGGGAATAAAGAATTTTTCACATTTCCCGTGAGGCCGCAGATGCCGGGGCCTGACAGGCGGCAGGTGGATGATATGTCGTTATAGGCGCCAGTTGTGGGGTGAATTTGCCGGTTGATTTCTTTAGGGTGGACATGTTCCGATGCCATTCATAAACGACTGACCAATGATACCACGGAGATTTAGATGACCCTTATTCGCAACTTTGCGCTTGCCCTGATTGCCATGACCTTTGCCGGATTTGCCATGGCCCAGCAACAGCAGCCGGACCAGGTTTCCCAGATTGCCGAGCTTGTCGGCCTCAGCGCTGACCAGGAAGCAGAGATCCGCGAGATTATGCAGGAAACCCAGGGCGAACTTCGGGAGCTCCAGGCGGAAGCTACCGAAGTCCAGCAGCAGCTGCAGGACCAGATCGGCCCCGACTATGACGAAGGCGCCATCCGCGAAGATGCGGCACGCCTGGGTGAGCTGAACGGTGAGATGACAGCCCTGTCCACCCTGATGCAGGCCCGCATCGACAGCGTGTTCACTGAAGAGCAGCGCAATACCCTGGAGCAGCGCATGCGTGAAATGCAGCGCCAGCAGCAACAGATGCGCCAGCAAATGCAGCAGCGTCAGATGCAACAGCAACAGCAGATGCAGTAATGCGCTGACAATTGCGCCACTGCGGTGGCGCAATGGAATCAGACAGCCGCATTTCCCGGTTCGGGGAGTGCGGCTTTTTTATTGGAGTATTGCTCAACACTGATCCATAACCAGTATTTTAACCTATAGTTATCTCGGACGATTTTCGCGAACCGGGGGCTGTTACCGGGAAGCATGACCCGTCACTGACAGCCCCAGACATGGACCTGACTATGATTGCAGAAAAAAAATCATTTCAATCGACCATCCTGGCACCGGTATTTGTTCCTGCTGTAGTGGTCACGCTGTTGCTGGTTGTCGGCACGATTGCCAATCCTGAGCTCGCAGGCGAGTTATTTGCAAGCACACTGGCCTGGATTACCAACACTTTTGGTTGGTTCTACATGCTCGCAGTAGCGATCTTCCTGGTATTCATTGTTTCCGTTGCGGCGTCTCGCTGGGGAAATATCAAGCTCGGGCCAGACCATGCCGAGGCCCAGTACAGTTTCCCCGCCTGGTTTGCCATGCTGTTCTCCGCCGGCTACGGCATAGCGCTGCTGTTCTTTGGGGTAGCCGAGCCGGTATTACACTTTTCCTCACCGCCCGCAGGGGCTGCAGAAACGGTTGATGCTGCCAAGCAGGCGATGCAGATCGCCTTCTTTCACTGGGGATTCCATATCTGGGCTATCTATGGCCTGGTTGGCCTGGTGCTGGCTTACTTTGCCTTCCGTCACGGCCTGCCGCTGTCCATCAGGTCCGCACTCTACCCGTTGATCGGCGAGCGAATCTATGGGCCGCTGGGGCACATTGTCGATGTCTTTGCCATCCTTGGTACCCTGTTCGGTATTGCCACCACCCTCGGGCTTTCCGTTGCCCAGATCAATGCGGGTATCAACTATCTCTGGGAAGGAATTCCGATCAGCACTACGGTGCAGATCATCGCCATCGCCATTATCACTGCGGC
This sequence comes from Marinobacter sp. AN1, assembly GCF_026013985.1. Classification (NCBI taxonomy): domain Bacteria; kingdom Pseudomonadati; phylum Pseudomonadota; class Gammaproteobacteria; order Pseudomonadales; family Marinobacteraceae; genus Marinobacter; species Marinobacter sp. AN1. The sequence goes on from NZ_CP110342.1 coordinate 1,353,820, forward strand.
CGCGACGGTCTCGGTTGTGGCCGGCCTGGACAAGGGTGTGAAGAATCTCTCCATCCTTAACATGGTGCTGGCGGTATTGCTGATGACCTTCGTATTTATCGTCGGTCCGTCCATCCTGATTCTGGAGACTTTCCTGCAGAACACAGGTAGCTACCTGAGCGGCATCGTGGAACGTACCTTCAACCTGCAGGCGTATACCCGTAGCGACTGGATTGGTAACTGGACGCTGTTCATCTTCGGCTGGACGATTGCCTGGGCACCGTTTGTGGGCCTGTTTATCGCGAAAATCAGTCGCGGCCGCACCATTCGTGAGTTTGTGGTCGGGGTCATGCTGGTGCCCTCCCTGTTTACCTTCCTCTGGTTCTCCATTTTTGGCGACACCGCACTGAACCTGATCATGAATGAGGGTGTAACCACGCTGATCGCTGACGTACAGAATGACCATGCGGTGGCCCTGTTCAAGTTGTTCGATCAGTTACCCTGGTCCTTCTTTATCTCGCTGGTGACGGTATTCCTGATCATTACCTTCTTTGTGACCTCCTCCGACTCCGGCTCGCTGGTTATTGACTCCCTGGCTTCCGGTGGTGTGTTGCAAACACCGGCCTGGCAGCGGGTATTCTGGGCGGTACTGGAAGGGGTGGTGGCCTCGGCCCTGTTGCTGGCAGGTGGTCTGAATGCCTTGCAGACAATGACCATCGCCAGTGCCCTGCCGTTTGCCATCATCATGCTGATCGCCATGGTGGGTATGTGGCGGGCGCTGGTGATCGAAGGGCATCGTGAAACCAGCCTTGTGGCTCATATGGCCTCCAATCGTCATATGACAGGCTCACAGTGGCGGCACCGCCTGGCCGGGATTATGGAATTCCCTGACCGGGAGCAGGTGGCCGGGTACATCCGCGACAAGGTGATGGCTGCAATGCGAGAGGTGGAATCGGAAATGCGCGAGCGAGGTTGGGAGGCCGTAGCGACCTATGACGACACGAACATTCGTTCCCACCTCCAGGTGCACCGGGAAGGTCATGTGGACTTTGTCTATGACATCCGGCTTACCGAACATCCCATGCCCGGTTTCGTCTATGCGGAGCTGAAGCGTGACCCGGACAAGCCGGACGTGTTCTATCGCGCCGAGGTATTCCTGCGTCGTGGCGGTCGTTCCTATGATGTATTCGGCTATGACAAGGATGACATCATCAAGGACATCCTCGACCAGTTCGAGAACTACCTGCACTTCCTCCACATCTCGCCGGGCAAGCTGCCCTGGGATATGGCCGAGCATGATGAAATGCTGGACACGGATAACGGCGATACACCGACCCCGGAGGGCAAGCCAACCACCAGCTGAATGACCGTAAGCTGAAAGAAAACCCTGGCCGCCGCAAGGTGACCAGGGTTTTTTTAACGGCTCATTAGTGGCTGGCAGCCGGGCCGAAAGGTTTCAACAGAAGGATCAGCCGGGGCAGCAACATCAGTGCTCCCATCAGTGCCATGAACATGGCAAAGCCGGTGAACAGGCCGAAGTAGATGGTGGGCAGGAAGTTGGACAGCACCAGGATCGAGAAACCAATGATAATCGTCAGGGTAGTGTAGGACATGGCCCGACCGATACTCTGGTGGCAACGGTGCATGGTGGCGATATAGTCCCGGTCCTTTTCGAACTCTACCCGGAAGCGGTGGATATAGTGGATGGTGTCATCCACGGCAATGCCTACCGTGATGGCGGCTACGGTGATGGTCATCATGTCCAGGGGAATGCCCAGCCAGCCCATCAGGCCCAGCACAGAGCCCGCTGCCAGCAGGTTGGGGGCAATGCCGATCAGGGCCATTTTCAGGGACCGGAACAGTACGAAAAACATGATCGTGATCGCCAGGAATACGATGCCCAGGGTGCGGATCTGGGAGTCAAACAGGCTCTGGAGCATGTTGTTGTACATCACGGTCATACCGGTGAACAGTAGCTGACCTTGTTCAAAGCCCAACTTGTCGTGCAGGTGATTGCGGATCTCGGCCAGCAATTCATCCCGTCGAAGGTCTGGCAGGGAATCGATCAGGCGGATATTGATGCGTGCCCGGTGGTGCTCCTCATTGATATAGGGCGTCAGCAGGATGGGGGCCAGGTCATCCGGCAGCATGGCCGGCACGAAGGCCACCTCCATGGCGTTCAGGGGCTCACCGCCGTTGATTTCGGCCAGCAGGCGCAGGGTGGTGGTGACGGAGAGTACCTTGCCGGTTTCCGGCAGGCCGGCCAGGTAGTCATGGACCTGCTCCAGGCGATCCAGTTTCTGCCAGGTGAACCAGGTGTCCCGCAGGTCACCATCTTCGCAGTCCTCTACGAAGGGGTCGCAGTCACTGGCGAAGGGATCAGTTTCGGCATCTTCAGGTCGTTCCAGGTCAGTAATGATGATATCCAGTGGCGTTGTGCCACCGAGCTTCTGGTCAATCACCACCATGCCCTGATGGATCTCAGTGTCGGACTTGAAATAGTCGATAAAGCTGTTTTCCACCGACAGGCGGCTCATGCCCACCACGCACAGCACCGCCAGGGCCAGGGAGCCGGCCAGCACTGTACCGCCAAAGCGTTCGGTAATGCGTGCAAAGGCATCGGTCAGCGGCAAGCTGCCCGGGCGGCTCTGGCGCACCGGCGGCTCAGGCAGAAGGGCGACCAGGACCGGGAACACCAGGAAGCTGATGGCAAAGGCCAGCGCCAGGCCCAGGGTCATCATCCAGCCGAAGTCGATCACCGGTCGGATGCCGCTGAAGGTCAGTGAGCCAAAGGCCACCATGGTGGTCAGGGCCATGTAGAAACAGGGTTTCACCATGGTGGAGAGCGTATCGCGAAGGTGCTGTTTGCGGTCGTCCTGGGGATGCGCCTGTTGATGCTCCCGGTACCGCACCATCAGGTGGATCGTCAGTGACAGGGTCATGATCAGCAGCAGGGAGACAAAGTTGGACGAGATTACCGTCACCGGCCACTGCATCCAGCCCAGGTAACCGGCCACCAGCCATACCGTGAACCCACAGCACAGGATGGGTACCACTACCCACTGCCAGCTACGGAAGATCACCACCAGGGTCAGAAGCAGGAAGATCAGTACACCCACGCCAAAGGTGGACAGATCGCTTTCGATAAAGCGGATCATGTCCGAAGCAATCATGGGTACACCGCCCAGGTGAATCTCGGCGTTGTCGCGGTAGCGGTCGAGGATGGCGCGAACATCGGTAATTGTTTGTTCACGCTCGGCCTCCAGTTCGGCTGCCAGCTGTCGGAACTGTTCAGAGACCTGCTCCAGTTTCTGCCGTTGCTGTTGGTTCAGTTCACCTACCCGGGCCTGCTCCCGCAGGTCATTGCGCAGGCGCACCAGCTCGAAGTAACGGTCGGGTGTTGGCAGGTTGACCTGGATCGCCGTGGTACTGGCATCCTCGCTGATCAGCATGTTGGGATAGAGGGGATTCGAAAGCAGGGAGTCCCTGGCCTGGTCCAGTGGGACCTCGTCCTGGTCCAGCGTCAGCAGCTCCTCATCAACCGTGTCGATGCCGAGGTCCGGGCTGTGGAGCAGGGGAACGTTGAGAATGCTGTTGGTGGAGCCAACCGGCCCAAGGGCGGCCAGGTCATCCCGCAGGTTGCGCAGGGTATTAATGGCCGGCTGGCTGAACAGGTCGCCGTCCGGCTTGTAGGTTACCACCAGGAAATCATCGGACGCTTCAAAGCGCTGGCTGACGGTGCGGTAGTCCTCCAGGGCGGTATCATTCTCCAGCACCAGGGATTCGGCAGAGGCGTCCAGGCGGAACTGGTGCAGTTTCAGGCTGGCAATGACCAGCACGACGGCAAACAGGATCAGCACCCGCCAGGGGTGGTTGAGAATCAGCCGGTCATAGAGGCTGTAGAAGGAACGCATTGAGTGACAGACTCCGCTGGTCAGAAGGAACTGCGAAGTCTGCCACACTGTGAAAAATTTTGTGAAAAATAGCGTTAAATGACTCGCCGTGCCGGAACATCCGCTTTAACTGGCGCGTACCTGTCGGGACGCTTCTTCCAGGGAGTCAATAAGCTGCTTGAGGCGCCGGGTCATTTCAGCGCTGGCGGCCAGTTCTCGGACCATGCCCTCAGTGGTTTCGCGTATCCCCCGCACGTCGGCAAGGACGGCATCGGTGCCGGCAGTCTGTTCGGCGGACACCCGTGCGATCTGTTCGTTGGTCTCGTCGATGCGGGCCACCATGCCCTGGATGTCCTGCAACGCCTGGCGACCCTCTGAGGCATCGCTGACGCAGCGGTGCGCATCGTCCGAGCTGGCCGTCATCTGGTCAACCGCGGCCGCCATGGCATCCAGGAGCCGGTCCAGGGTGCCCTGGATCTGGTCGGTGGAGTCCTGCACCCGCTGGGCCAGCTTGCGGACCTCATCGGCAACCACGGCGAAGCCCCGGCCCTGTTCACCGGCACGGGCAGCTTCGATGGCGGCGTTGAGTGACAGCAGGTTGGTCTGCTCGGCAATCCCCCTGATCTCGGTCACCGCCTGGCGGATTTCCTGGCTGTTGCCAGCCAGTGCCTGCACTGCCCCGGCCGAGGTTTCAACGGTTTGTGAGAGTTTCTCAATGGAATCCGCCGTCCGGGTGACCCGGTCGTGCCCCTCGCGGGCGGCGCGGTGTGCTTCATGGGACAGGGTGTTGGCCATACCGGCCTGTTCGGCAATGCCCGAGAAACTCTGCAGCATGGCCTCTACCGTCTCGGCGGAACGATCGGCACCCTGTTGTTGCCGGGTCAGCTCGTCACGGCGCTGCTCAGCGGCGGCGGTCAGCTCACGGACTTCCTCGTGCAGGCGGCGGATCGCCTCCAGCATGTTGCGGACCACGTCACCGGTGCGTTGCTGCATGGCGTTGAAGGCTTCGGCCATCTCACCGATCTCATCGCTGGAGTCAACACTGGCCCGTTCGTTGAGATCGCCGGACTGCTGAACCGATACCATGGTTTTCTTGAGCCGGTTGACGTGCCGTTCGATAAAGGAAATCAGTAACTGGGAGCCGGCCATCTCCAGCAGCATCAGTAACGCTACGATGCCGGCATATCCGGGCGCTGCGTCGGCGAACACGGTCATGAACGGCTGGTCAGTCCGGTTCGCGACATCGCTGATGGCGTAGAGCACCAGCAGACACATGACCACGAAGACCATGATGTTCAGTAGCCAGAATTTGTACTTCAGGCGGGCATTCTTGAGCAGCGTCAGCATGGTTAACCTGTTGTTGTCATGGTCCACCGGTGGCGGCAGTGGACGGATTACGAATCGGCTCCTGAAGATATCACCGGAACAGGGGGCGATGCTTGCTCCGGATCAGTTGGGGCTGACCTTTGACAATGTCTTACAAACAGGTATCGGCGGCTGGTGGCTTTTCTTGAGGTTAGCAGGTACCGGGGTGCGGCCAGCGGCGGCAAGCCGCTGGCGCAATGTTTTTAGGGGTCAGTCCACCTGACGTACTGGAATGGCGCTGGTGTCTCGCGGTACCGCCGGCACGGCCAGGCCAAGGTTGTTCTTCTCGAATACCCGGTCGGCACGATAGCTGGACCGAACCATGGGGCCGGAGGGAACTTCCATGAAGCCTTTTTCCAGCCCGATGTCCCGATACCGGTTGAATTCCTCCGGGGTGATATAACGTTCCACCGGCAGGTGGTTGGGCGTGGGGCGCAAATACTGACCGAGGGTGAGGATGTCCACGCCGATGGCCCTCAGGTCGTCCATGGTTGAGAGGATTTCTTCCTCGGTTTCACCCAGGCCCAGCATCAGGCTGGTCTTGGTGAGCACGTCCGGGCGGTACTGCTTGGCGTGGGCGAGAACGCTCAGGGTTTTCTCATAGCCTGCACGTGGGTCGCGGACGCGACGGGTCAGGCGTTTGACGGTTTCAACATTCTGGGCGAACACATCCAGTCCGGAATCCACCACTTTCTCCACGTGGGGCATGACCGCATCGAAGTCCGGGGTCAGGGCTTCGACGGCGACTTCCGGGGTGCGCTGTTTGATGGCGGCAACACAGGCGGCGTAGTGGGCGGCACCACCATCGTCCAGGTCGTCCCGGTCCACTGAGGTGAGCACGATGTAGCGCAAGCCCATGAGCTCAACGGACTTCGCCGTGTTTTCCGGTTCGTCGTGGTCCAGCCAGCCCTTGGGGTTGCCGGTGTCCACCGCACAAAACTTGCAGGCCCGGGTGCATACGGAGCCCATCACCATGATAGTCGCTGTACCGTTGTTCCAGCACTCACCAATATTCGGGCAGTGGGATTCCTGGCATACGGTGCTCAGGCGATGCTCGTTGACGTTCTGACGCACTGCCTCGAAGCGTTCACCGCCGGGCATGCGGGCACGGAGCCATTTGGGTTTGCGCTGCACAGGCGTTTCCGCGCTGGCGGTTTTCTTGACGCCATCCTTGATGGCCGAGAATCCGTGTTCATTGCGGAACTTCGAGCCGCTGACTACGCGGGGTTTGGCGTTGTCGCTCATGGCAACCGGGGTCTCTTTGCGAAGGTGTATGCGGGTACGTAAAGAGTAAGGCCCCGGACCAGTGGATACAAGCGGCATAGGGGAAATCCCGGTGCCACTTTGGTCGGGTTCAGACCGGTTGCTGGCCGGAAGCGCAGGCCTTCTCGGGTGGCTGTGACGTGCGGGTCATCAGCCAACTTTCCAGTTCGCCGATCTGCTCTGCGCTGGCGTAGAGGCCCTGCTTGGTGCGCCGCCACAGGACATCGTCTGCGTTGCCTGCCCATTCGTGGCGTACCAGGTAGTCCACTTCTCGCTCATAGAGGTTGCCCAGGAAGTGACGCCCGAGATCATCCAGGCGGGCGCTGTCGCCCAGCAGTCGGTAACTGTCCGTACCATAGCTGCGTACCAGGCGTGAGGCGAGCAGGCCGGGTAGCCAGGGGTAGTGTTGGCACAGGGCTTCCTGCAAGCGAGGCTGACTCTGGAAGTCACCGCCCGGCAGGACGGCGTCCCGTGTCCAGTGTCCCCGCGCTTCCGGGAAATACTGGCAGAGCCGGTCAGTGGCTGCTTCGGCCAGCTTGCGAAAGGTGGTGAGCTTGCCCCCGAATACCGACAGCAGCGGTGTTTTTCCGCCAGGTGCATCCACTTCGAAGGAATAGTCCCGTGAGGCTTTCTGGGCACTTTCTTCCTCATCATCCATCAGTGGTCGGACCCCTGAGTAGGACCAGACCACATCCTCCGGCGTCAGCTGGTGGCGGAAATAGTGGTTAACAATATCGAGCAGGTAACGGGTTTCCTCGCCGGAAATCGTGGCTTCCGACGGGTTGCCCTCGTAGTCCACGTCAGTGGTGCCCACCAGTGAGAAGTGGTCTTCGTAGGGAATGACAAAGACAATCCGCTCGTCTTCGTTTTGCAGGATGTAGGCCTCATCATCCCGGTTGAGTCGGGGTACCACGATATGACTGCCCTTGACCATGCGAATCATGCGCGGGGCTTTCTGGTCCAGGGTGCTGTCGAACAGGCTGCTGACCCAGGGGCCGGCCGCATTGACCAATGCCCGGGTACGAACCACGCGGGAATCACCGGTTCGGGTGTCCAGCAGGGTAACCTGCCAGTGATCACTGCCCCGTTCGGCCCGGACGCAGCGGGTCCTGGTCTGAATGCGGGCACCGAGCTGTTCCGCCTTGCGGGCCGTGAGCACCACCAGTCGGGCGTCATCCACCCAGCCGTCGGAATATTCGAACCCCCGGGTGATCTCCGGTTTCAGTGGATCGTCAGGGGTAAAGGTGATGGACCGGGAACCGGGCAGCAGTTCACGCTTGGCCAGGTGGTCATACAGGAACAGGCCGGCGCGGATTATCCAGGCCGGTCGCAGGTGGGGCTGGTGCGGCAGGCGAAAGCGCATCGGCCACATGATGTGGGGCGCATTTGCGAGCAGGGCTTCCCGTTCGGCGAGGGCCTGGCGCACAAGGCGGAATTCATAGTGTTCGAGGTAACGCAGGCCGCCATGAATCAGCTTGCTGCTGCGGCTGGAGGTGGCTGAGGCCAGGTCGTTCATTTCACAAAGCAGTACCCTGAGGCCCCGGCCGGCGGCATCCATGGCGATCCCTGTGCCATTCACGCCGCCGCCCACCACGACCACGTCATAACTCTCCGGTTTGCCGGTCATCACGTTCTTCCTTTAATCCTGGATGTGCACCGATGGAAGGAGTATGGAAAAGTCGTGGATATTCGTAAAGAAAAATATCGAAAATAAACGAAAGTGCCTATGATGGTGTCTCCAGCTCAGACGACGTGCAGACTGACCTGGTGTTCGGTCAGCAGGTGGCAGATTTCCTCAGGCGGTGCCTGGTCGGTGAACACATGGTCGGCCTGCACGATGTTGCCCAGCCGGACCATGGCATTGCGACCGAACTTGGTGTGGTCTGCCGCCAGTAACACCTGGCTGGAGTTATTGATAATGGCCTGGGCGACGCGGACCTCCCGGTAGTCGAAATCGAGCAGCGAGCCGTCACTGTGAATGCCGCTGATACCGATGATGCCAAAGTCCATGCGGAACTGGTTGATAAAGTCGCGGGTGGCCTCGCCCACAATGCCACCGTCCCGGTTACGTACCTCGCCACCGGCGATAATTATGGTGAAGTCTTCCCTGGCGGAGAGGATTGACGCTACGTGCAGGTTGTTGGTGACCACCCGCAGGTTGTTCTTTACCAGCAGGGCCCGGGCGATGGTCTCGGTGGTGGTACCGATATTGATGAACAGTGATGCGTTGTCGGGAATCATGTCCACCAGTGCTGAGGCGATGCGCTCCTTGGCGTCCAGTTCCATGATCTTGCGGGCCTGGTAGGCGGTGTTCACCGTGCTTGAGTCGATTCCGGCGCCGCCGTGGTGCCGGCGTACCCGGTTCTGCCTCGCCAGTTCGTTCAGGTCCCGGCGGATGGTTTGCGGAGTCACCTGGAAGTGGTCAACCAGCTGTTCCGTGGTGGCAAACCCCTGTTGCTGAATCAGTTCCAGGATCTGCTCCTGGCGGCGGGTTTGCGGCATGTTGACTCCCGATGTTCGTCAGCGAAAAGGCTTTTGCCGCTGCAGTATAAACCAGGATCGTTCAGCTTGTGGTATTTCAGCAGGTTGTGTGGCGTGACAGGGAGTCAGGCGTTTTTCGTTAACAAACTGCGAAAATGGTCATGATTGTTTGCGAACATTCAGAGCCTGTACTAGAACGATAGGAGGTTGTTTCAAAGGGACAGCAGGGTGCTTGCGAGCGGCCTGCACAAAAACAAGAAGGAAACCGGATGTCGCTGCAACTGGAGAATGTCTCCCGCGCCGTTGATGGCGTGGATTTCATCCGTGATGCCGATCTGACGTTCGAGGCCGGATCGTTCAATGTGCTGCTGGGTCGGACCCTGGCCGGGAAAACTTCCCTCATGCGCCTGATGGCGGGACTGGACCAGCCCGACAGCGGCCGTATCCTCCATAATAGCGAGGACGTGACCGGTCAGGGCGTGCGCAAGCGCAATGTCTCGATGGTCTATCAGCAGTTCATCAATTATCCCAACCTAACCGTCTACGAAAACATTGCCTCACCCCTGCGCCTTGCAAAGATGAAGGAGCAGGAACTGGATCGTCGGGTAAAAGAGACGGCAGCCATGCTGCACATCGATAACCTGCTGTCCCGTTACCCGCTGGAGCTTTCCGGGGGGCAGCAGCAACGGACCGCTATGGCCCGGGCACTGGTCAAGGATGCAACGCTCATCCTTTTCGACGAACCCTTGGTTAATCTGGATTACAAGTTGAGGGAGGAGCTGCGCTCGGAGCTTCGCCAGTTGTTCCGTGAGCGCCAGTGCATTGCGGTCTATGCCACCACCGAAGCCAACGAGGCCCTGGCACTGGGTGGCACCACAACATTGCTGCATGAGGGCAGGGTGGTGCAGACCGGACCGGTGGCGGAGGTCTATCGTCGACCGGTCAACACCCTGGCGGCGGAACTGTTCAGCGAACCGCCCATGAACCTGCTACCGGGTAAGGTCACCGGCAACTCGGTTACCTTTGGCGCCAATATCCACCACGACCTCACCCGTGAACTGGGTGATCTGGCAGAAGGTGACTACCTTTTCGGCATTCGCCCCAGTCATGTGGGCTTATCTCCGGCGGGGGAGGATGACCTGGCGTTGGAAATGGAAGTGGAACTGGCGGAAATCAGTGGCTCGGAAACCTTCCTCCACGTGGGTGCCGGGGCGCTGGACATGGTGGTCCAGGAGCTGGGAGTGCATACACGTCACCCGGGAGGGCAGGTAAAAATCTACCTGCCCATGAACCGCCTTTTCGTGTTCGACCAGCGTCGGGCGCTGGTGCATACCCCGGCGGATAGCGGAGGTGTTCATGGCTGAGATCGCCCTGACGGCCATGGCTCATAGCTATGAAAAGGAGCCAGCCGGGCCGGAAGACTACGCCATCCGTCAGCTGGACCACGTATGGGAAAAGGGCGGGGCCTATGCGCTGCTGGGTCCTTCCGGGTGCGGCAAAAGCACCATGCTCAACATCATTTCGGGCCTGCTGGCGCCCTCGGAAGGACAGGTACTGTTCGACGGCAAGCCGGTCAACCATCTCTCGCCCAGGGAGCGCAACATTGCCCAGGTGTTCCAGTTCCCGGTGGTGTACGACTCCATGACGGTGTTCGACAACCTGGCCTTTCCCCTCAGGAACAGCGGGTTACCAAAGGCGAAAATCCGGGAGCGGGTCAACGAAATTGCGGAAGTCCTTGAGCTGGAACCCCTGCTGCACCGCAAGGCCCGTAACCTGACCGCAGACGAAAAGCAGAAGGTGTCCATGGGTCGTGGGCTGGTTCGGGAGGACGTCTCGGCGATCCTGTTTGACGAACCCCTGACGGTGATCGACCCGCAGCTGAAATGGAAACTTCGCCGCAAGCTCAAACAGATCCATGAACAGTTCGATATCACCATGATCTATGTAACCCACGACCAGCTGGAAGCGTCGACCTTCGCTGACCGGATCGCGGTGATGTACGAGGGGCGCATCGTGCAGTTTGGTACACCCACGGAATTGTTCGAGAACCCCAACCATACCTTTGTAGGCTTCTTCATCGGCAGCCCCGGTATGAACCTGATAGATGTGACCCGCTGCCCGGGCGGAGTGCAGTTCGGCAACACGCGCTTCCCACTATCGGAAGGAGTGATGAAGCGGCTCGCGGAAACAGGCTCGGACAATCTGCGCCTGGGTATAAGGCCGGAATTTATCGAACTGACAGAGCCGAACCCGGATAGCTGCCCGGCCATCGTGGAGGATGTGGAAGACCTGGGTACCTACCAGATCCTCACCGCGCAACTGGAAGGCCAGGGCCTCAAGGTCCGGCTCTCGGAGGATATCCAGGTTGAGCGGAAGCAGGTGGTGCACCTTCACTTTCCGGCACGCTGGCTGAAGCTGTACGTGGACGAATTCCTGGTGGAGGCATCGCCATGAGAAAGGTCCCGGACAACCGTGCCTGGTGGCTGGTGCTGCCGGTACTGCTGCTGGTGGCGTTTTCCGCCCTGGTGCCATTGATGACCGTGGTGAACTATTCAGTGCAGGATATTTTCGGTCCTGGTAACGCCTATTACGTGGGCACCGAATGGTTCCGGGATGTATTGCGGGACGAGCGCCTGCAGGCGTCGCTATTGCGGCAATTCGGTTTCTCTGCAGCGGTCCTGGCTATCGAGATTCCGCTGGGAATCGGGATCGCGCTAATGATGCCAAAAGGTGGCATTCGCGCGTCCCTGTGCTTGATCCTGCTGGCGATTCCGCTGCTGATTCCCTGGAACGTGGTGGGCACCATCTGGCAGATCTTCGCCCGGGGTGATATCGGCCTGTTCGGCTGGGGGCTCAACCAGCTGGGCTTCAACTACAACTACACCGGCGACCCGGTGGACGCCTGGCTGACGGTGCTGTTGATGGATGTGTGGCACTGGACGCCACTGGTGGCACTGCTGTGCTATTCCGGCCTGCGGGCCATCCCCGAGGCGTTCTACCAGGCGGCGGAGATTGACCGCGCCTCACGCTGGGCGGTGTTTCGCTATATCCAGCTACCCCGCCTGAAAAACGTGCTGGTGATCGCCGTGCTGCTGCGGTTCATGGACAGCTTCATGATCTATACCGAGCCGTTTGTGCTCACCGGAGGCGGGCCGGGAAGTTCCACCACCTTCCTGAGCCAGACCCTGACCACCATGGCAGTGGGCCAGTTCGACCTGGGGCGCGCCGCGGCCTTTTCCCTGGTGTACTTCCTGATCGTGTTGCTGGTGTCCTGGCTGTTCTTTACTGCCATCACCCATATGGACAAGGAGCGCTAGGCCATGGCGATAAGAGAACGATCCCGCAGCAAGGGACTGGGCATTACGGTCTTCATTATCCTGCTGCTGACGCCCATCTACTGGTTGCTGAACATGTCGTTCAAGACCAACCGGGAGATCCTCAGCGGACTGACCCTTTGGCCACAGAATTTCACCTTTGACAACTACGTGGTGATCTTTACCGATTCGAGCTGGTACTCCGGCTATATCAACTCCATGACCTACGTGTTGATGAACATGACGATCACCCTGACTGTGGCCTTGCCGGCGGCCTATGCGTTCAGTCGGTACCGGTTCCTGGGGGACAAGCACCTGTTCTTCTGGCTGTTGAGCAACCGCATGGCGCCGCCGGCGGTGTTTCTGTTGCCCTTCTTCCAGCTGTATTCCTCCATCGGGCTGTTTGATACCCATATCGCCGTGGCCCTGGCTCACTGCCTGTTCAATGTACCCCTGGCGGTGTGGATCCTGGAGGGCTTCATGTCCGGGGTGCCCCGGGAGTATGACGAGATGGCTTATATCGACGGCTACAGCTTCCCCCGGTTCTTCGTGAAGATCTTCATGCCCATGATCCGCTCCGGTATCGGGGTGACCGCGTTCTTTATCTTCATGTTTTCCTGGGTAGAGCTGCTACTGGCCAGGACGCTGACGTCTGTGGACGCGCAGCCCATCGCCGCCATCATGACCCGCACCATCGGCGCCAGCGGCATTGACTGGGGGGTGCTGTCGGCGGCCGGGGTGCTGACCATCCTGCCCGGGGTACTGGTGGTCTGGTTCGTTCGCAACCACGTGGCCCGGGGCTTTGCCCTGGGGCGTGTATAGGGGAGGGAGTCTGATGCTGGACTGGATGAACTGGACCCAGCCGGTTGCCATTTTCTTCGTGGTTATCGCCTGCATTCTGGTGGCCATGTCAGTGTGGGAACTGGCTTCGCCGTGCAGCGAGCGACGGGGCTTCCTTCCCATTGCCACCACCCGGGGCGACCGGTTGTTTATCGGGCTGCTTTGTGCGGCCTACATTCACCTGGCATTTTTGGGGCTCAGTGAGATCTCACTATGGGTTGCCCTGGCAGTGTCCGTGGCCTGGCTGCTGATTTTGCTGCGTTGGGGCTGAAAGGAGCTAACCGGAAGGGAGGGTATGCCTATAGGAACTCATGGAACCACCAAGGCGAAGGGGGCTGGCGGAGCCGGGTCCCTGATGTAAGAGAACGACCCGTGCAGGCACCCCGCCGCCCGGGAACAAATACAGTCAGTCCGCAGTTTTGACTCGACTCTTACACGAACAGACGAGGTTGGATATGTTCAATAACAACAAGCACTCAACACTGTTGCTGGGGGCGCTGATCGCAGCCCTGGCAGCAGGCCCTGTCTCACTGGCCCACGCAGACCAGTACGAGGATGCCGCCCGCAAATGGGCCAAGGAATTCTCCACGTCGACCCTGAGCGAGGAAGAGCGATTGGAGGAATTGCTCTGGTTCGCCCGGGCGGCGGAGCAATTCCGCGACATGGATATCAACGTGGTCTCCGAGACCATTGCCACCCATGAGTATGAGTCCAGCCGGCTGGCGCAGGCCTTCCGGGAAATTACCGGCATCAACCTGACCCATACCCTGATCCAGGAAGGGGACGTTATCGAGAAGCTGCAGACCCAGATGCAGTCGGGCCGAAATATCTATGACGGCTATATCAATGACTCTGACCTGATCGGGACCCACTGGCGTTATGGGAAGGTGGTCCCCATTTCCGACATGATGGAAAACGAGGCGAAGGAGCTGACCCTGCCGACGCTCGACCTGGACGACTTTATTGGCCTGGACTTCACCACGGCCCCGGATGGCAAGTTGTATCAGTTGCCCACCCAGCAGTTTGCCAACCTTTACTGGTTCCGGGCTGACTGGTTCGAGCGGGACGATCTCAAGGAGCAGTTCCAGGAGATCTACGGCTATGAGCTGGGGGTACCGGTGAACTGGTCCGCCTATGAAGACATTGCCGAGTTCTTCACCGAGCATGTGAAGGAAATTGACGGCGAGCGGGTCTATGGCCATATGGACTATGGCAAGAAAGACCCCTCGCTGGGCTGGCGCTTCACCGATGCCTGGTTCTCCATGGCCGGTGCTGGCGATACGGGCCTGCCCAACGGCCTGCCGGTGGATGAGTGGGGCATTCGCGTGGAGGAGTGTCACCCGGTGGGTTCCAGCGTGACTCGCGGCGGTGCGGTTAATGGCCCGGCGGCGGTCTATGCCACCACCAAGTACCTGGACTGGATGAAGAAGTACGCCCCGCCGGAAGCCCAGGGTATGACTTTCTCGGAAGCTGGTCCCGTTCCTGCCCAGGGTAACGTTGCCCAACAGATCTTCTGGTACACCGCGTTCACTGCCAGCATGGTGGAAGACGGCTTGCCAGTGGTCAACGAAGACGGCACCCCGAAATGGCGGATGGCCCCGTCTCCCCACGGCCCGTACTGGGAAGAGGGCATGAAACTGGGCTATCAGGACGTAGGTTCCTGGACCTTCCTGGACTCAACCCCGGAAGAGCGGCGCCTGGCGGCCTGGCTTTACGCCCAGTTCACCGTGGCCAAGACCGTATCCCTGGAGAAAACCCTCAAGGGGCTGACGCCGATTCGCGAATCTGATATCAACTCGGATGCCATGACCGAAGCGGCCCCGCGCCTGGGTGGCCTGGTGGAATTCTATCGCAGCCCCGCGCGGGTGCAGTGGAGCCCCACCGGCACCAACGTGCCGGATTATCCGAAGCTGGCCCAGCTGTGGTGGCAGTATATCTCACAGGCTGCCAGTGGTGAGGCCAGTCCCCAGGAAGCCCTGGACGGCCTGGCGGAAGCCCAGGACAGCATCATGATGCGCCTTGAGCGGGCCAACGTGATGGAAACCTGCGGCCCCAAACTGAACGAGCCCAGGGACGCCCAGTACTGGCTGGACCAGCCCGGTGCGCCCAAGCCGAAGCTCGATAACGAAAAGCCTC
Organism: Marinobacter sp. AN1; assembly: GCF_026013985.1. Taxonomy (NCBI): domain Bacteria; kingdom Pseudomonadati; phylum Pseudomonadota; class Gammaproteobacteria; order Pseudomonadales; family Marinobacteraceae; genus Marinobacter; species Marinobacter sp. AN1. Next base: position 1,369,091 of record NZ_CP110342.1, read on the forward strand.
AGGGTGAAACCGTACCCTACGAGGAACTGTTGAAGACCTGGCAGGAAGAACGGGAGAGTTGAGTTCCTGCTGATCAAAAAAAGGGGGAGGCCGCGGCCTCCCCCGTTTCGTTATCGCCGGATTAGCTGGCAGCCTTCAGGGCCTGGTCAATATCGGCAATGATGTCGTCCACATGCTCGATGCCAATGGACAGTCGCACCAGGTCCTCACTGACACCGGCGCTGCGCAGTTCATCCGCGTTCAGCTGGCGGTGGGTGGTGGTGGCCGGGTGGCAAGCCAGGGACTTGGCATCGCCGATATTCACCAGGCGGTAGATCAGTTGCAGGGCGTCGATAAACTTCGCGCCGGCGTCACGGCCACCCTTGATGCCAAAGCTCAGGATGCCGGATGCCTTGCCGCCACAGATCTTGTCGCAGGTGGCCTTGTAGGGACTGCCGGGCAGTGCTGCGTAGTTGACCCACTCGACCAAGGGATGATCTTCCAGGTACCGGGCGACCTTTTCGGCGTTCTCGCAGTGACGTTCCATCCGCAGTGCCAGGGTTTCAAGGCCCTGCATGATCAGGAACGAATTGAACGGTGACAGGGCGCTGCCCGTGTTACGCAGCGGCACCACCCGGCAGCGGCCAATAAAGGCTGCGGGGCCCAGGGCCTCGGTGTAGACCACGCCATGGTAGGAGGGGTCGGGCTTGTTCATCATGGGGAACTTGTCGGCGCTGGCCTTCCAGTCAAACTTGCCAGAATCCACAACCACACCCGCCACGGTGGTGCCGTGACCGCCGATGTACTTGGTCAGGGAATGCACCACAATGTCTGCGCCGTGGTCGAACGGACGGCACAGGAAAGGTGTGGCCACCGTGTTGTCCACAATCAGGGGAATGCCGTGTTTGTGGGCGATCTCGGCCCATTTCTGGATGTCCACCACGTTGCCTGCCGGGTTGCCAATGGACTCGCAGAACAGGGCGCGGGTCTGGTCGTCGATGGCCTTTTCGATGCCGTCGTAATCGTCATGGGCAACCATGCGGCAGCTGATACCCTGGTTGGGCAGGGAGTGGGCAAACAGGTTGTAGGTGCCGCCGTAAAGCTGGGCGGTGCTGACAATATTGTTGCCAACGGTGCAGATGGTTTGCAGCGCGTAGGTGATGGCCGCCATGCCTGACGCCACCGCGAGTGCACCCACACCGCCTTCCAGCTGAGCCATGCGCTCTTCCAGCACCCCATTGGTGGGGTTCATGATGCGGGTGTAGATGTTGCCCTGCACCTTCAGGTCAAACAGGTCCGCACCGTGCTGGGTATCGTCAAAGGTGTAGGAGGTGGTCTGGTAGATGGGTGTGGTAGCCGCCTTGGTGGTCGGATCGCCGCTAAAGCCGGCATGTAGCGCCAGAGTTTCCGGTTTCATGAGTCGGTTCCTTGCTGGTGGATTATTCTTAATGAGTTTCAGCATGGGGAGTATGCCACAGGCGACACACCAGCCGCATAGTTCCAGCGGTTATAGGCTTATCAGTAATTGAAGAGAGCTTTGTCATGCTCAAATGGGTTCGTACAGGCGCGGTAGGTAGGATGACGGACCGGGGGTACGGGCGGCCCTTTCGCAGCAGCGCCAGGAATGGCGCGGAGCAAGGCCGGTCCAGGGACGGGCCGTGAATTGCGGTGAAGAAAGGGCCGCCCGTGCCCCCGGGCCAGCCCCCGAAACACCCAGGCAGGAACGAAAAAAGCCCGACTCTTTCGAGCCAGGCTTTCTGAATACTGGTAGCAAGGGGCGGAGTATTCGGCCTGCGGCCTCACCCTCCGGGCCGTCGTCGCGTTGCTCCGACGTTCCTCCGTACGCGTTGCGTGCTCCGGTCGCACCGCCTTCGTCGGTTCGACTCATTATCAGCCGGAATTAAAAAAGGGCCCACGCTTACGCGAGGACCCTTTTTAAATTCTGGTAGCAAGGGGCGGAGTCGAACCGCCGACCCCAGCATTATGAGTGCTGTGCTCTAACCAACTGAGCTACCTTGCCATTTCGTCGGGATTTACGCCCCAAACGAGGCGCGTATTTTCAGTATTCGGGGGGTATCTGTCAAGGCTTACCCCCGGATTTTTTTCAGCGTTTACACATTGAAGCGGAAATGGATGATATCGCCGTCCTGGACGATGTACTCCTTGCCTTCCAGTCGCCACTTGCCGGCGTCCTTGGCACCCTGTTCGCCGTTGTACTGGACGAAGTCCTCATAGGCGACGACTTCGGCACGGATAAAGCCGCGTTCGAAGTCGGTGTGGATCACAGCCGCCGCCTGGGGCGCGGTAGCGCCGATGCGGACGGTCCAGGCGCGTACTTCCTTGACGCCGGCGGTGAAGTAGGTCTGCAGGCCCAGCAGTTTGTAGCCGGCGCGGATAACACGGTCCAGGCCGGGTTCTTCCATGCCCATCTCGTCCAGGAACATGGATTTCTCGTCGTCTTCCAGCTCGGAGATCTCGGCTTCGATCTTGTTGCAGATGGGCACCACCACGGCATTCTCTTCAGCGGCGATGGCCATGACCGTGTCCAGGTGCGGGTTGTTCTCGAAGCCGTCCTCGCTGACATTGGCGATGTACATGGTGGGTTTGACCGTGAGCAGGCACAGTTCGCGGATCAGTGCCATCTGGTCGCTGTCCAGGTTCATGCTGCGAACCGGCATGCCTTCGTTCAGCACCGGCAGCAGCTGCTCGAACATATCCAGCTGCGCCTTGGCAGTCTTGTCGCCGCTCTTGGCAACCCGCTGGACGCGCTTGATGGCTTTCTCGACGGTATCCAGGTCGGCCAGGGCCAGCTCGGTGTTGATGATCTCGATGTCGGCAGCCGGGTCAATCTTGTTGGCCACGTGGATGACGTTCTCATCCTCGAAACAGCGAACCACGTGGGCAATGGCGTCGGTCTGGCGAATATTGGCAAGGAACTGGTTGCCCAGGCCTTCGCCCTTGGAGGCGCCTTCCACCAGACCTGCGATGTCCACGAATTCCATGGTGGTGGGGATGACCTTCTGGGGTTTCACGATCTCCGCCAGTTTGTTCAGGCGCGGATCGGGCATGGGCACCACGCCCGCGTTGGGTTCAATGGTGCAGAAAGGGAAATTCTCTGCGCCAATTTCCGCCTTGGTCAGTGCATTGAAGAGCGTGGATTTGCCGACGTTGGGCAGGCCGACAATGCCGCAATTGAATCCCATTTGTGCCTCTGCTGATCGTAAAGGGGGCCGTCTGGTGATCTGCCGCTGCAGGCAGAGACGGCGCCCGGAATTTGCGCGAATTATACCGGTGTACGGGTACAGGTGCGAGTAAGGGCTAGCTCAGGCCTGTTGGCTGACCGGTGGTTCGGGGTGCCGGTTTGAAGCTGTGCAATCGGTTCATGGCTGCTGCGAGCTTGCCGCCGGCTGCGTCCGGCAATACCCGGAGAATCTCGTCAATGACGGCGTTGAGCTGCTCGGTTTCCTGCTTGCCAAGCCGTCCCAGTACATAGCCAGTAACCTGGCGGCTGTCGCCTGGGTGGCCGATGCCGATTCGCAGTCGCTGGAAGTCTTTGGTGCCCAGGTGGGCGATGGTGTCGCGCAGGCCGTTGTGGCCGCCGTGACCGCCGCCTTTCTTGAGCTTGGCGGTGCCGGGTGGCAGGTCCAGTTCGTCATGGGCGACGAGGATCTGTTCCGGGGCAATCTTGAAGAAGTCCGCCAGTGCCTTGATGGACAGGCCGCTGCGGTTCATGAAGGTGGTGGGGTTTAACAGGTGAAGGTCCAGGCCCTGCCACTGAATTCGGCTATAGAGACCGTGGTATTTCTTTTCGGGGCGGAGCGTCTGGCCCGCTTCACGGGCCAGCGCTTCGACGAACAGGGCGCCGGCGTTATGGCGGGTATGCTCGTAGTCGGCTCCGGGATTACCGAGACCCACCACCATGACAATATCCTGTGCCATAGACGCCAACTCCCCGGACAGGGATTACTCCTTGTCTTCGCCTTCTTCCTCGCTGCCTTCCTCGGCTTCATCGTCCACCTTGGCGCCACGGGGCAGGTGAACGGATACGACCGCCTGGTCGTGGTCTTCGCCGTGCTGCAGGGCAGCGGAGCGAACGCCTTTCGGCATCTTCAGGTCGCTCAGGTGCAGTACCTGATCCAGCTCCAGGTCCATGACGTCGATTTCAATGAACTCGGGCAGGTCCTGGGGCAGACAGATAACTTCCACTTCGTTCAGCTGGTGGGAGATGACGCCACCCTGCAGCTTGACGACCGGAGCCTTGTCTTCGTTCAGGAAGTGCAGCGGTACGTTGACGTGGATCTCGTGGTCCTTGTCAACGCGCTGGAAGTCAGCGTGGGTCAGGATCGGCTTGTACGGGTGACGCTGCAGATCCTTCAGGATGACGCTTTCCTTCTTGCCCTGAATGTCGATGGTCAGGATGTGGGAGAAGAAGGCCTCGTTTTCCAGGTCTTTCTTCAGTTCGTTGTGCCAGATGGAGATAGGCGTAGCTTCCTTGTTGCCACCATAGATAATGGCAGGAATCTTACGCTCCTCGCGACGCAGGCGGCGGCTCGCACCTTTCCCCTGGTCATCGCGAGGAAATGCTTCAATCACGAAATCCTTCTTGGACATGGTCATTACCTCGTTGAATCATCCACCGGGCCCGCGACCAGGCTTGCGATGGTGATGTCAGTGAATGCCGGTTTTGTGCCGGCGCTTAAAGCAGAACTGGAGCCTCGTGGTAACGGGGCTCCAGTTCCGGATACTTCAGAGTCTGTTCTCTGTGCCTGGCTTTACCCTGGTCCGGATTTGGCTCAGACGTTCTCGAACATGGCGCTGATGGACTCTTCGTTGCTTACGCGGCGAATGGACTCCGCGAGCAGCCCAGCCATTCCGAGGGGGCGGATTCTATCACAATTCTTCGCCTTGTCACCCAATGGAATGGTGTCACAAACAACCAGTTCGTCCAGCTGTGATGCATTGATGTTGTCAATGGCAGGGCCGGACAGCACCGGGTGGGTAATATACGCAATAACCCTCGAGGCGCCGTGTTCTTTCAGGGCATTGGCTGCCTTGCAAAGGGTGCCGGCAGTATCAACGATGTCGTCCACCAGGATGCAGGTCTTGTCTTTGACATCACCGATGATGTGCATGACCTGGGAAACATTGGCCTTGGGGCGACGCTTGTCGATGATGGCGAGGTCGGCATCGTCCAGGCGCTTGGCCACGGCCCGTGCGCGAACCACGCCGCCTACGTCGGGAGATACCACGATAAAGTTCTCGAAGCGCTGCTTCTCGATGTCTTCGAGCATGACCGGAGTGGCGTAGATGTTGTCCACCGGGATGTCGAAGAACCCCTGAATCTGGTCAGCATGGAGGTCAACGGTCAGAACCCGGTCCACTCCGATGGAGGAGATCATGTCCGCCACGACCTTGGCGCTGATGGCTACCCGTGTGGAGCGTACCCGACGGTCCTGGCGCGCGTACCCGTAATACGGGATGACGGCGGTGATACGTGTGGCGGACGCGCGACGCAGGGCATCGGCCATCACGATCAGTTCCATCAGGTTGTCGTTGGTTGGGTAGCAGGTGGGCTGGATAATAAAGACGTCGTGACCGCGGACGTTCTCATTGATCTCGACGGTGGTTTCACCGTCGCTGAAGCGGCCTACGGTCGCCTGTCCCATGGGAATATGAAGTTTCTGGGCAATAGCCTTGGCCAGTTCCGGATTGGCATTGCCGGCGAAAATCATCAACTTGGACACGACGGTATCCTTCTGTGATTCAGCTTTGGATTCAGAGGAAGAAGAAAGGTGGCTGGGGTGGCAGGATTCGAACCTGCGCATGACGGGATCAAAACCCGTTGCCTTACCACTTGGCGACACCCCAGTATCGTGCTGCTTTCTCGGCATCATTTAAGCTCTGTCAGCTTTATGTGAAGTGGTGAATGGTTCACCCCTCTAGCTACGAACCCCGTGATGCCGGTGGGTCTTTTTGCCCAGACTTTCAGGGCTTCTGCTTCTGTTGGGAAACGTCCAAAGATGCAAGCCCCGGTTCCGGTTAACCTTGCGGGTCCGAATTTGGCCAGCCAGTCCAGGCTGTTTTTTACCTCGGGATACAGTCGCTTAACTACATCCTCGCAATCGTTTCGGTACCCTGAGGCGTCTCCCTCAAAAGCGGGCGCTATTGTGATTCGGGGGGTGTTCCTTGTCAACCCTGGATCTGAAAAATTTCAGCGGTGCTGATTTCAACCGGCGGTTTAACAACGATAAACCAGTCCTCCGGAGGGTTTGCGGGGGTCAGTTTCTCGCCCACGCCTTCACCCAGGGCCGCCCGGCCGCGGACAAAAACCGGTACATCGGCGCCCAGGGCTAGGCCCAGCTCGGCGAGCTGGTCTTCCGACAGGCCGGTTTGCCAGAGGTGGTTGAGGCCAACCAGGGTGGTGGCTGCATTGGAACTACCGCCACCGAGACCACCGCCCATGGGGAGTTTTTTATCCAGGTGAATGTCGGCCCCCTTGCCGGTGCCGGAAGCTTCCTGCAGGCAGCGGGCCGCCCGAACCACCAGGTTTTGCTCGGCCGGCACCCCTGGCAGCTCCGGAGTGAGGGTGATAACGCCATCATCCCTTGGGTGAAAGGTGAGCGTGTCGCCATAGTCCAGGAACTGGAACAGCGTCTGCAGCTCGTGGTAGCCGTCGGCACGGCGGCCGGTGATATGCAGGAACAGGTTGAGCTTGGCCGGCGAGGGCAGCGTGATGTCCGGGCGAGTGAGGTCCGTCATGGTCAGTCAGCTGAGCCAGGTTGCCACGATGACACCACCAGCCGAACCAGCTTTTCACCTTTGCGGGCTGTCAGCCGGGCCGGTAACTCGGGTCTGTCGTCCATGAATGCCCGCCAGCGTTCATAGCGTATGGTCCAGCCTTTCTGTTGCACCTGTGCTAGCTGGCCCTCGCGATCAAAGGCAAGGCGGTAGTTGCCATCCGGCGATGGCAGTCCGCGTATCCACCAGACCAGGGCGTCGATGGGCAACTCCCAGCCGGTGGCGGAGTAGATGAGCCCCTGGGGATCCGAGGAAGCATAGGTTTCGCCATCCGGCAGTTCGAGCTCGATGAAGCCCGGGCTACCCTCAAGGCGGGTACTGCCCATTCCGAGGAAGCTTGACGACAGCGCCAGCTCATAGTGTTCGTCGTTCTGCGTCCATCGGTTGATCACGGCAGAGCCGCTGTCCCCAGGCTGGCGAACCGCCAGTTTTCCGGTCAGCACCCAATGATTGAAGTTCTGCAGGGTGGTCTGCCGCTGTGGCCAGTCGGCCGGTGGCTGTTCACTGAGCCCTGCCGGCAGGGGCTCCTGCTCAAGGGTGGCGCAGGCGACCAATGCAAGGCTCATTGCAATGGCTGCCAGCGGTTTCATGAGCGTCGTGACGGGATGTCTCACAGGTCGTCCACACCGAGTCGTTGAAGGGTCTCCTGGAGTAGTTCGTGGTCCGGGTCCTCGTCCTCGGCCCGTTCCCAGATGACTCTCGCCTGGGCCCTCTGATCCAGCGACCACAGCACTTCGCCATAGTGGGCGGCAATTTCCGGGTCCGGGTAGATCTCGTAGGCCCGGCGCAGGTAGCCAAGCGCACCCTCCTTGTCACCCTGGCGGAAGAGGACCCAGCCCATGCTGTCAAGGATGGCGGGGTTGTCCGGGTCCATTGCCAGCGCCTGCTCGATATAACCCCGGGCCTCTTGCAGCCGCTCGGTATGGACAGTCATTACGTATCCAAGGGCATTCAGCGCGGTGGGGTTGTCGGGCTCCAGCTCGATCATGGTTCGCAGGTCACCCAGCGCCTGCTCGATCCTGCCCAGTTGCTCATACGTCATGGAGCGTGCATAGAGGAGGCTCTGGTCGTCCGGATGGGACTCAAGTGCCTCCGTGGCACTGGCCAGGGCTTGCTGGTCAAGGTCCAGGCCCTGCAGCAGGTTGACCTCGACCAGCCAGAGGCTGACTGCATCTTCCGGGTTGAGTTCACGGACGTCCCTGAGCTGATCAAGTGCCGAGTCCAGGTCGCCTGCCTCGGCACGCAGCTCCGCAGCGCGGCTGAGGGCAGGGTGGTAATGACTGCCCTCGGTAACCTGTTCATACCAGGTGATGGCCTGGTCCGTGTTGCCTCGTTTCTCGGCAATCTGCCCGAGGTAGTAGTGGGCCTGGCCGGTTTGCTGGCCAAGGTTGATCAGGTGCTTCAGGTCCTGGTGAGCCAGGTCCAGCTCATCGTTCTCGATGGCAACCAGTGCCCGGGAGAGGCGAAGGCCGTGTTCGTTGGGGAATTGCTCCACCAGGCGGCTGAACTCATCCTGGGCGGCGCGCATCTCGTTTTCACTGACCAGGATCCGGGCATAGAGTGTGCCCAGCTGGCGGTTTTCCGGGTAGCGCCGGGAGCTGGTCTGCAGGTGTCTCAGTGCCTCACGGCGTTGTCCGAGTTCGTACAGTAACTCACCCTGAAGCACCAGCGCCGGCTGGAACTCGTTGTCATCGGTTTCCATTAATGGGCGGAGTGTCTCCAGAGCCTGTTCCGGGGCCCCCGTCAGGTTCTGCAGCAGGGCAGTGCTGTAACGGATTTCGGCATTGTCCGGGTGTCGTTTCTGAAGCTGGTCGAACAGCCGCCGGAGCTCCCGTTGCTGATCTGCAGGCAGCCTTGGTGCCATGGAGGCGAGGCCGTCAAAGTCCGCATCACCGCCCATCTGCAGAATCTGCTCCAGGTGCTCCAGGGTCCCGATCAGGTCGCCATCCCGCAGCGCCTGGATGGCTGCGGCGCGGCGGGCTTCCTCGCTCCGGGGCGCGACTTCGATCCAGGTTTCGGTCAGGGTGCGGACCGCGCCCGGGCTATTGAGTGACTCGGCTATCAGCAACGCACGCCGTATCACGCCGGTATCACCGGACTGCCTCGCTGCTTCGACGTAATTCGCGAGGGTAACGTCATATCGGCCACGCTGGGCCGCAATTTCCCCGGTTAACAGAAGATAGAGTTCTTCCGGGCGGAACTCCCTGTCAGTTGCCTGGTCGGTGGTTTGCTCAACCGCGGCCGTGGCTTCCGGTTGCCCCGGTGCACCGGAATCCGGCGAGGGTTCCTTGCTGTCCATGCTGGCGCAGCCGGTGAAGGCAAGAAGGCTGATAGCGAGATACAAGGCTTTTCTTGGCATTGGGCTTCCTGGAATAGAGGGCAAGGTATACGCTGCCGGTGCCGTCGTTGGAGCTATGATGGCACAAGGCCGGGTTCGGCCCAAGTCACTCATTTCACACCGTGGTTACAAGGGTATTCCTCTATTGGTGGGTGGCAGACAGGCGGTTGCGCCGGTAAAATGCCCTTTATAAACGTCAAGTCCGCTCTCCCGGGACCGGCTTCGGAGTCAGCTCGTTCATTATGGCATTGATCACACTGGGTATTAACCATCGCACGGCGCCGCTGGAAATCCGCGAGCGGGTGGCCTTTACGCCGGAGCGTATGCCGGATGCCTTTCGCGAGCTGCGGGTGGCGACCGGTGCCAGTGAGGCGGCAATCCTCTCGACCTGTAACCGAACCGAGCTTTACCTGGCGGGAGATGATGACTGCGCTCCAACCCTGTTGCGGTGGCTTGCAGGGTTCCATGAGCTGGCGCCAGCCGACCTGGAAAACTCCATCTATATCCATCGGGACAGCGATGCCGTGCGGCATATGATGCGGGTTGCCGCCGGGCTCGACTCCATGGTGCTGGGCGAGCCGCAGATTCTCGGACAGTTGAAGGACGCCTACGCCCTGTCCCGGGAGCATGGGGCCAGCGGCTCGTTCCTTTCCCGCCTGTTCGAGCACACCTTCTCAGTGGCCAAGCGGGTGCGGACTGAAACCGCCATTGGTGAGAACCCGGTGTCCGTTGCCTATGCGGCGGTCAGTATGGCGCACCATATTTTCTCGGACCTGTCCCGTAACCGCGCCTTGCTGATCGGCGCCGGCAAGACCATTGAGCTGGTTGCCCGGCACCTTTCGGAAGCCGGTGTGAAGGATTTTATTGTTGCCAACCGGACCGTGGAACGCGCGCAAGCCCTGGCTGAGGCACACGGCGGGCAGGGCATCGTCCTGTCGGATATCCCGGATTACCTCAAGGATGTGGACATCATTATCTCATCCACCGCCAGCCCATTGCCCATTCTCGGCAAGGGTGCCGTCGAACGCGCACTGAAGAAGCGCAAGCATCGCCCCTACTTCATGGTGGACATCGCCGTCCCCCGGGACATTGAGCCGGAAGTGGCCCGCCTGGACGATGTCTACCTGTACTCCGTCGACGACCTGCGCCAGGTGATCGAGGAAAACCTTCGTTCCCGGGCCGGTGCGGCCAAGGAAGCGGAGAATCTCATCATCGCCGGCACCCAGGATTTCATCAGTCAGATCCGTGCCCTGGATGCGGTGTCCACACTTAAACAGTACCGGGAGCGGGCCGAGACCCTGCGGGACCTCGAAGTGGCGAAGGCGCTCAGGGCCCTGAACAACGGCAACGACCCGGAAACTGTACTGCGCAGCCTGGCCCGGGGGCTGACCAACAAGCTGTTGCACGAACCTTCGGTGCAGGTGCGCAAGGCCTCCGCTGAAGGTCGTCCGGAGGTGGCCGATTGGCTTCGTGAGCTGCACCAGCTCGAAGCACTGGATCCTCAGGACGCTCCCACCACACTGGAAAAAACATGAAATCATCCATTCAGGCCCGCCTCGAGCAACTGGTTGACCGCTTCGAGGAAGTCAGCGCTTTGCTGGGTGACCCGGGCGTGATTGCTGACCAGAAGCAGTTCCGGGCATTGTCGAAGGAATTTGCCGAGATCGAGCCCATCGTCCAGTGCTTCCAGGCCTGGCGTCGCACCCTGGATGACCTGGCCACGGCCGAGGAGCTGGCCCGGGAAGGGGACGCGGATATGCGCGAGATGGCAGAAGAGGAAATGACTTCCGCTCGCCAGAAGCGTGATGAACTGGACGAAGAGCTGCAGCGCCTGATGCTGCCCAAGGATCCTGACGACAGCAAGAACGTGTTCCTGGAAATCCGCGCCGGCACCGGTGGCGATGAAGCTGCCCTGTTTGCCGGCGACCTGTTCCGCATGTACAGCCGCTATGCGGAAACCCGTCGCTGGCAGATCGAGGTGATCAGCGCCAGTGAAGGGGAGCACGGCGGCTACAAGGAAATCATCAGCCGGGTTAGTGGCGAGGGCGTTTACGGTGCGCTCAAGTTCGAATCCGGCGCCCACCGGGTACAACGTGTGCCGGAGACGGAGTCCCAGGGTCGTATCCATACCTCCGCCTGCACCGTGGCTGTCATGCCGGAAGCGGACGAGGCCGAGGCCATCGAGATCAACAAGGCCGACCTGAGGGTGGACACTTTCCGGTCCTCCGGCGCCGGCGGTCAGCACGTCAACAAGACGGACTCGGCCATTCGCATCACACACCTTCCCACCGGCATCGTGGTGGAATGTCAGGAAGAGCGCTCCCAGCACAAGAACCGGGCCAAGGCTATGAGCTTCCTGCAATCCAGGCTGAAGAACATGGAGGCGGAAAAGCAGGCACAGAGCCAGGCTGCTGCCCGTAAAAGCCTGGTGGGCAGTGGCGACCGTTCCGAGCGTATCCGCACCTACAACTTCCCCCAGGGCCGGGTAACCGACCACCGTATCAACCTCACCCTGTACAAACTGGACGAGGTGATTGCCGGTGACCTGAATCCGGTGATTGTACCCCTTCAGCAGGAACACCAGGCCGATCTGCTGGCCAGCCTGTCGGATGAGTGAACCGTTACTGACTTGTGAGCAGGTCCTGGCCGAGGCTTGCGGACGGATCGGGGGCGAGTCTCCGCGGCTGGATGCGGAGTTGCTGCTGGCCGACGTCACTGGTTGGTCCCGCACCCGCTTCCGGGCATTTCCTGAGACGGAACTGTCTGATGACCAGGTAAGGCAGTTCTGCCACCTGGTTGAACGACGTTCAAGCGGTGAGCCCATAGCCCATATCCTGGGCCACCAGGACTTCTGGTCGCTGGCCCTGGAAGTCACACCCGACACCCTGATTCCCCGGCCAGACACCGAATGCCTGGTGGAAGCTGCCCTGGAACTGCCACTGCCTGAACGGGCCCGGGTCATCGACCTGGGCACGGGTACCGGCGCCATTGCCCTGGCTCTGCTCAGCGAAAGGCCTTACTGGCAGGTGTTGGCCACCGACCTGGTACCGGACGCTGTCGCACTCGCCCGTCGTAATGCCGAGCGATGTGGCCTGCCACTCAGGGTGATCCGAAGTCACTGGTTCGATGAAGTGGAACCGCAGCACTTTGACCTGATTATTTCCAACCCACCCTATATAGAGGAAGGTGATCGCCACCTGTCCAAAGGAGATGTTCGCCACGAACCCGACTCGGCACTGGTCTCCGGCCCTGACGGGCTGGATGCGATACGCCACCTAGTCTCCGAGAGTCAGCGCTGGCTTACCCCCGGGGGCTGGCTGGTGCTGGAGCATGGCTACAATCAGGGGGAGGCGGTAAGGTCACTGTTCCGTGGCGCGGGTTATTCCGCCGTGGAAACCCGGAAAGATTATGGTGACAACGAACGCCTGACGTTGGGGCGGTGGGATTGACGCTTTTTTGCCACGAATTCACGGCCCTTCGACAGGCTCAGGGCAAGCGGTCCTTCAAAAAAGTCCGGTCTTACCCGCTCGCCCTGAGCCTTTCGAAGGGCCGTGGATTCGCTAGCTAACCAAGGGTTTCATAATGCTGGACGACAACGAACTCCTCCGATACAGCCGCCAGTTGCTGCTTCCACGCTTTGACGTGGAAGGTCAGCTGGCCCTGAAACAGGCCCGGGTACTGGTGGTCGGCAGCGGCGGTCTCGGCTGTCCGGTTGCACTGTACCTTGGTGCTGCCGGGGTGGGACAGCTGGTGCTGGCGGACGACGATGCGGTGGAACTGGCCAATCTCCAGCGGCAGATCGCCTTTGACCAGGCGTCGGTTGGCCGATCCAAGGCCGAGGCACTGGCCGAGCGAGTCAGGGCGATCAACCCGGAGATTTCGGTGACGGCCCGGGTGGAACGGCTGGAAGGCGAGCTTCTGGCGGAAGTGGTTGCCGGCGTGGATTTGGTGCTGGATTGTACCGACAACTTCAACACCCGGTTCGCCCTGAATCGTGCCTGTGTTGAGTCCCGGGTTCCGTTGGTCTCCGGTGCGGCTATTCGCGGTGAGGGTCAGGTGTCGGTATTCGATTCCAGGGACGAAGCCAGCCCCTGTTATCACTGCCTGTATCCGGAGCAGGGCAATGAGGATCTGAACTGTTCAGAGGCCGGGGTGATCGGTCCGCTGGTGGGTATGATCGGTGCCACCCAGGCCATGGAGGCCATCAAGGTGATTTCCGGAAAGGGACGACCACTGGTTGGCCGTCTTCTGATCCTGGATGCCTGGCAGATGGAATGGCGGGAGATGAAACTGGCCCGGGATCCGGATTGTCCCGTTTGTAGTTGACAGTTATCTTCAGCCTCGCAGCGCCAGAACATTATCCAAGGCTGGCGGCGAGAATAGCACCAAAGTTCCAGCGCGTAAGGTGAGGACCTTTTCCGGGACCTTCAAAAACAGGGACGTTTTTGAAGAGCCTCCATGGATGGATTCACGGCGTGTCCCGGAAAAGGTCATCGCCGTTCGCGCCCGGCACCTGGTCGCAGTCTCGTAGGGCTTCAGGCATCGGAACAGCAATAAACATACTGGAGTGAATCTCAGCCCGGCTGGCCTGCCAACGCGGGGGTGGCGCGTGGAGCGATACCTTTTTACGGGACACGCCCGCGAGTACGTCCATGTAGGGCTCGACGAGCGCCTTCCCTGGCGCTCGACGGTCCCGGAAAAAGGTCTCCCACCACACGCTTCATACCAAGGTGCCAGCCTCCAGGTTCAGCGAGCTACCTTTTTAACGCCTCAAACCGCGCAATAGCTTCTTTTCGGCTCTCTTTAAGGTCCACTACAGGGCGAGGATACCCCCCGGGTATCACACCCCCCGCGGCAGGGTTGTGAATCCGCTTGTTATCCAGTTTGGCCAGCTCGGGTACCCAGCGACGAATAAACTCCCCCTTCGGGTCAAAGCGCTCACTCTGTGTCGCCGGATTGAACACCCGGAAATAAGGCGCCGCATCCGTGCCGGTGGACGCGCTCCACTGCCAGCCGCCATTGTTGGACGCCAGGAAACCATCCACCAGGTTCTGCATGAACCACGCCTCGCCAAGGCGCCAGTCGATAAACAGATTCTTGCTCAGGAACATGGCGGTAATCATCCGCAGGCGGTTGTGCATCCAGCCGGTTTCCCGTAGCTGGCGCATGCCGGCGTCTACAATCGGGATGCCCGTGCGTCCCTCCTTCCAGGCTTCGAAGTGCTCGCCGGGATCGTTCCAGCGAAGGGCTTCCGTGTCCGGTTTGAAGGCCCTGTGCATGCTGACCCGGGGGTAGTGATAGAGGATATGGATGTAGAAATCCCGCCAGGCAATCTCGTTGACCCAGGTACTGAAACCCTCCTGGTTGCCACCCCGCGACTGGGCCTCCCTCGCGGCGATCAGGCACTGACGTCCGGAAAGGGCACCGACGGCCAGGTAGGGCGAAAGCTGGCTGGTGCCATCAACGGCAGGGAAGTCCCGCTTTGCCTTGTAATCGCCACCGCGTTCTTCAAGGAACCAATCAAGCTGGTCGTGGGCGCCGCTCTCCGAGGCAGTCACCAGCGCGGGGGGTGGGGAAGTGAACCCCAGGGTTTCCGGGGTATGGCCGTGGTTGCGCCAGGGCAGCGGTTCACCCACCGGGCTCGGCACCGGCAATACCGTGGGAGTGGTGTCCTCAATCCACTGGAGCCAGCGCCGGGAAAAGGGAGTAAATACCGAGTAGGGTTCATCCTTACCGGTGCGGATGGTACCGACCGGTGTCACGGTCTGGTCCCGGTATTTGTTAACCGTGATCTCCTCTTTCGACAGCTGGTCCCGGACCTGCTTGTCCCGCCGGCGTTCGTTGACCCCGTATTCTTCATTGAAGTGCAGTACGCGAGTGCCATGCTGGTGGCAGTAATCCGTCAGCAGACGAATGCTTTCGGAAAAATCGTCAGCTTCGAGAATATCCATCGGGATACCCAGCTTCGCCAGGGCCCTGCCCAGGTCATCCAGGTGGCCGAGCATCTGCTGGACGCGGGCCGGTGACCAGTCATGGTCCTGCCATTGACCGGGGGTGAGTATGAAAAGCGCGCGGACGTTCTGGCCCTTGCCGCAGGCGGCCGTCAGGGCCGGGTTGTCGGCGGTGCGGAGGTCGTTACGGAACCAGACCAGGTGGGACATGAAGGCAATCCTGATGCTATCGGAATGAATGAGCGGCAGGGGATTATTCGCCGGAAGTCCCCGGCTGGATTATAGTGAGTGTAGCCCATTGATTCTTTGACAGTTCCCCGTTGGCAATTGTGCGTATTGAGTGGAGGGGCATTGCCCCTTCTAATGCGCGCAGTTTCACGATGGATGTAGGGCCCCACAACAATACAAGGAGCCAGGAAATGCCCGGAAATTCACCGCCCAAACAGGCCCCCGGCGAGGGTGTCAGCGCGCGCATTGGCCTGGGCTGGCGAGAGTGGCTGGCCCTGCCCGAGCTGGATATACAGCGCATCAAGGCCAAGGTGGACACCGGTGCACGGACGTCCTGCCTGCACACGTTCCGCACCGAACCCTATACCGAGAACGGCCAGCGCCGGGTCAGGTTCTGGGTCCACCCGGAACAGAACAATCTCCACAATGTGGTGGAGTGCGATGCGGCGGTTATCGACGAACGCCCGGTCACCGATTCCGGCGGTCACAAGGAAATGCGCCTGGTGATTGAAACCCTGGTGGTGGTGGGTGACCAGAGCTGGCCCATCGAGATGACCCTGACCAATCGCGATTCCATGCGATTCCGTATGCTGCTGGGCCGTACTGCCATGGCTGGTCGTTGCACGGTAATGCCCGAAGCCTCCTATCTGACCGGAGACCCGGTACTGAGGAATGTCGAATGAAAATAGCAATTCTCTCCCGTAACAGGCATCTGTATTCCACGCGTCGCCTGGTGGAAGAGGGTATTAACCGGGGCCACGAGGTGCGGGTGATCGACGCGCTGCACTGCTCCATGAATATCACATCTGCCGACCCCCGAATCCACTATCACGAGGAAGTCCTGGAAGACTTTGATGTGGTGATTCCCCGAATCGGCGCCTCGGTGACCTTCTATGGCACGGCGGTATTGCGCCAGTTCGAGATGATGGGTGTATTTCCGGTCAACGAATCCGTGGCCATTACCCGTTCCCGGGACAAACTGCGGTCGTTGCAGCTGCTCGCCCGGAAGGGCGTTGGCATGCCAGTCACCGGATTTGCCAACAAGCCCGATAACGTCCCCGAGCTGCTCAAGATGGTGGGTGGTGCCCCGGTGGTGATCAAGCTGCTGCAGGGTACCCAGGGCATCGGCGTGGTGCTGGCGGAGACCCGCAAGGCGGCGGAGAGTGTGATCGAGGCCTTTATGGGCCTGAAGGCAGACATCCTCGTGCAGGAATTTATCAAGGAAGCTGGCGGTGCGGATATCCGGTGCTTTGTGATCGGTGACAAGGTGATTGCCGCCATGAAGCGCCAGGGCGCAGAAGGGGAGTTCCGTTCTAACCTGCACAGGGGCGGCACCGCATCGCTGGTGCGCATTACTCCAGAAGAACGGCGTACGGCCATTACCGCCGCCAAGGCTATGGGCCTGAACGTGGCCGGTGTCGACCTGTTGCGCTCCAGTCGTGGGCCGCTGGTAATGGAGGTGAACTCGTCCCCTGGCCTGGAAGGCATTGAAAATGCTACCGGCAAGAACGTAGCGGGTATGATCATCAACTGGACTGAAAAGAACCATAAACCCTGGAAAACAAGAACCAAAGGCAGAGGTTAACCTGTGGCCCGAGCACCCTTTATTATTGCGGACACTGAAATAAAGGCAGGCACCCGGCAAACCGTCGAGGTGCCTGTCGCCAAGCTATATACCCACACACCCCTGCATATCCCGGTGGAGGTGGTTCATGGCCGGCGTGACGGTCCGGTGCTAATGGTGTGCGGTGCCATCCATGGCGATGAAATCAACGGTGTCGAAATCGTCCGCAGGGTGCTGAAGAACTCGGCGTTGCGCCACCTTCGGGGCACACTGGTCGCCGTGCCCATCGTCAATATCTTCGGATTCGTACAGCGCACCCGCTACCTGCCGGATCGGCGGGACCTTAACCGTTGTTTTCCGGGCAGCGAGAGCGGCTCCCTGGGCGGGCGCATCGCCTATCTGTTGCGCACCCAGATCATGGAGAAGGTCACCCACATCATCGACCTGCACACCGGCGCCATTCACCGCTTCAACCTGCCGCAGATTCGTGCGGAGCTGAAAAACCCGGAGACCGTGCGCATGGCCGAGGCCTTCGGCGCGCCGATCATCCTCAATGCCAGCCTGCGGGAAGGTAGCCTGCGGGAATACGCCGACTCCCAGGATATTCCGGTTATCACCTTTGAGGGCGGTGAGGCGCTGCGGTTTGACGACGTGGTCATCACCAGCGGCGTAAAAGGCGTAATCCGGGTCATGCGGGCGCTGGAAATGATCCCCAGCAAGAAGGGGCCGAAAGCGCCTCGCAAACGGTCAGAAACCGCTGCCATGTCTACCTGGGTGCGGGCCGATATCGACGGCATCATGCGGCCCGTGGCCAAGCTGGGGCAAAAGGTGCGCAAGGGCCAGCGCCTGGCCATGGTAGCTGACCCGTTCGGCGAGACCGAGGAAAGCGTGGTGTCGCCCATCTCCGGCATCGTTATCTGTGTCAACAATCTCCCGCTGGTGAACGAAGGTGAAGCCATCTACCACGTCGCCCGGTTCGACGAACTGGGTGAGGCGGAGAAGGCCATGGACTACTTTCGCTCGTCCCTCGACCCAGAGGTGACGGAGGCGGTATTGCCGGTGCATCCATGGGACAATGACCCCAAGTAAGCGGGTTACCCGAGCTGACCCTGGGTGGTAAATGTCAGCGGTAACTTACAGGTTAGCTCGGACGGTGTGGCGGGACAGGTTTTCGCAGCAGGGCCATGGATGGCCCGGAGCAAGGCGGGCGCCAGGACGGCCCCTGAATTGCGGCGGAGAAAACCTGTCCCGCCTCAGCGGCCAGCCCCCAAACCCTGACCCCGTGCCCAACCTGGAACAGAATTGACCAAGAAAGGGGAGCCAACATGATCTGGGACCAGACAACCATCCAGCTCAAGGAATACCCGAGAGGTGTCCACCTCATCACCAACGACGTGCTCGCCAATGGTCCCGAACTGGTCAACTGCCAGGTAGGCCTGCTGCACCTGTTTATCCAGCACACGTCGGCCTCGCTGGCCATCAACGAAAACGCCGACCCGGACGTACGGGGTGATATAGAGCGCCACCTCAACGTCATGGTGCCGGAAAACGCTTCTCACTATGAGCACACCCTGGAAGGCCCGGATGACATGCCGGCGCATATCAAAAGTATCCTCATTGGCCCGAGCCTGACTATACCCGTAAGTGGCGGCCACCTGGCCCTGGGTACCTGGCAGGGCATTTACCTCTGCGAGCACCGCAACCGGGGCGGCGGACGGCGTATCGTGGCGACCCTGCAGGGGCGTTGGTAAGATCCGGTCAAGCGCGACAGAGCTTTCGTTGAGCTGTCTGAGCAGTCAATTACAATAACGCCTCGCCATGAGAGGAGGCAGTACCGTGGCCCAGCCGCATTTCGAAGACCAGCGCAAACCAATCCTCACCCAGCGTGCGGTGATGAAACTGATCAACCTCTTTGGTTGGCGGGTTCCCCCGTTCCCGGACGTCGAAAAGGCCATTGTCGTAGGTGGCCCCCATACCTCCAACTGGGACGGAGTGATCGGCCTGAGCGGGGCAGTGGCCCTGGGATTGCACGCCCGTTTCCTGATCAAGCATGACCTGTTCAGGGGCCCGATGGGCTGGATCCTGCGCAAGCTTGGAGGTATCCCTGTGAACCGGGCCAGGGCCGGTGGCGTGGTGGGGCAGGCCGTTCGCCAGTTACAGGGAAGTGACCGCCTGATACTTGTTGTGACACCGGAGGGCACCCGCAGTAACGCCAGCCAGTGGAAGACAGGCTTTCACCGGATTGCCCGGGAGGCCGGTGTGCCCATCATAGTGACTGTCGCGGATTACAGCAGGCGGGAGCTACGTTTCCCGCTGGTCCTGGAGGCCACCGATGACCTGGCGGCAGACCTCGAACAGATCTATCAGTGCTTTGCCGAGGTAACCCCCAGACACCCCGAAAAGCTGTCGGCTCCGGTGAGGGAGCGTTTCCTGGCCCGGAACCCGGAGTGATCAACGCAGGCGTAGGGACTGCTGCCTGCGCCTTCAGATCCGGACTGGTGCTGTCATGCGCTGCTGGCTGTGCCGGCTGTACCAGCAAAGCAGGATGCCAAACGCCATCAGGGATGATGTGATGGTAAATACCCGGGCAAAGCCGGCGGACTCGATAATCACCCCGGCAACGGCAGGACCGATCAGCTGACCGACCGCAAAGAACAGGGTAACGAAACTGACCGCCACCGGCGCCAGCCGGGGGTGGACGGTTTCCGTGGAAGCGGCCAGGACTGACGTAAACAGCCCTGAAACGCACAGGCCCAGGATCAGGAAATGTGCAGCAAAGGCCGGCAGGGTGGGTGACAGCACCGGCAGGGCCATGGCGCTGGCACTGAAGGCCATACACAGCACCAGGGAGTTGGAGCGTCCGATGCGGTCCGAGATCCAGCCCCAGAAAGGCCCGGCTACCAGGCCCAGCAAGCCCATCACCGAAGCCAGCCGCCCGGCTGTCAGGGCGGGAACGCCCGACTCAAGGGCAAAACTGAACATGAAGATGGTCTGTACGATGTAGGTCAGGCCGACGATGCCGTAGATCAGGCCGACGTTGATGACATGGGGGTTCCGGTAGACCCCTGAGCGAGCAGCGGGTACCGGATCCTGTGGGCCGCCACTGCCGCCTGCACCAGGCGGGTTCTTCAGGAACAGGGCAACCACCACCGAGACCACCACTGCCGCACTCGCGAAAACGCCCCATACCAGTCGCCAGCCGCTTTCCGGCCAGGCAGTGGTCAGCCAGGGCACCAGCACACCCGCAATAAACAGTCCCAGCCCCACACCGCCGTTGGCGAAGCCGATTACCGCACCACGCTTTTCCGGATACCAGCTGCCCAGCAGGGAAATCAGCGGTGTATAACCGAAGGCCGTCCCGAAGCCAAGGAAGGCCATCATGGCCATGCTGAACACGTAGCCCTGGGACAACGCCATACCGGTAAAGCCAATAGCCGCGAAACCCAGACCGATCAGGATGGCCTGCTTGCCACCGTATCGCGATGCGAACACCCCGGCCACCATCAGCAGGGCCAGATACCCCAGTGCAGTGACCGTGCCCAGGTTGGCGGCTTGGGCGTAGCTGATTCCCATGCCCTCCCGCATGCCCGGAACCACCAGGCCATAGGCCAGGCGTGCAAACACGACCAGGGTGATGGTGCACATCATGCCGGTGACGATCATCAGGGGCATCGGGGGGCGATCGGGGGTGTTCATGAGGGTTACCGAAGTTGTTGTTAGTAGACTATCGAAAAGTAGGCGAATGGCCTTTCCAGGTCAACATCTGTTGCGTCAGCCTGGAAGATTGCGATTGTGTCACCTTGCTATACATTCCGGCATCGCTGGTCCAGTATTAGCATGCGTATGGCCGATGTCCGGTGGGACAAATCTGCCGATAAATCAGAACCTTCAAAAAAGGAAACCGTTATGGACGTTAGGAAAACCCTCCGGCGCCCTGTGGCGTTATTCATGATCGTATTGATGAGTCTGACCACCACCGGTATGGCGTTCGCCCAGGGCGGAACCGTGCCTACGGAACCGGTTTCCACTGCGGAGGTGCTTCAGTCGGAGCAAATCCGTGTGGACCGTGCTGAACTCAAGGCCATGCTGGCGACCGGCGAGGTGCAGGAGAAGCTCGCATCACTTGGCGTCGACCCCGGGCAGGTCGAGGAGCGCATCGATAGCCTGACCGCCGAGGAGTTGTCCGAGTTCAACCAGGCGCTGGATGAATCGCCTGCAGGTGCCGGTGTTGGCAGTGTGGTTGGCATCATCGTGCTGTTCCTGCTGGTGTTCATCATCACTGATATGCTCTGTGCGACAGATATCTACAGCTTCGTCAACTGCGTCAACTGACACCATGCCTGTTGCATCAGCCGGCCCGGTGCGGGCCGGCCTCCTTTCGCTTCTCGTCATCCTGCTCGCTGGCTGTGCCGGGCCGGGCCACTACCCGGGGCCGGAAACCTATAAGCAGAGTGGTGTATCTGACCGCACCGTGATCGATTCCGTGCCGTTCTATCCACAGGAAGACTACCAGTGCGGACCGGCCGCGCTCGCCATGGGGCTCAACCATCGGGGTGCGGAGGTCTCGTTAGCCGAAATGGTCGACCGGGTGTACCTGCCAGGCCGCAAGGGGAGCCTGCAGGTGGAGATGGTTGCTGCTGCCCGGGCCGAGGGCATGCTGGTGTACCCCCTGGAAAAGGAACTGGATGCGATAATCCGGGAAGTCGATGCGGGTAATCCCGTGCTGGTTTTCCAGAACCTGCGGCTGGACTGGTGGCCGCAGTGGCACTTTGCCGTGGTGATTGGCTATGACCTTCCGGCGCAGGAGTTTATCCTTCATTCCGGTACCGACGAACAAGTCCGGGAGCCGTTCCGGGGGTTTGACAACACCTGGGGGCGGGCAGACCGGTGGGCGCGGGTCATCCTGCCACCGGGTGAACTTCCCGCGACGGCAAAACCGGTAACCTATGTGCGGGCCGCCCATGACCTGGAAGAGGTTGGCCAGATTAAAAGCGCGGCAACCTCCTATCGCGCTGCGGTTGACGCATGGCCTGACAGCCTCGCTGCCGGATTTGCCCATGCCAATTTCCTGCTTTCAGCGGAGCAATGGGGCGAAGCCGGTGAGGCTTTCCGCCGGTTATTGACCTTCCATCCGGGATCTGCGCCGGGCTGGCACAATTTCGGTGTTGCCCTGGCGCGTAACCAGTGTCCCCTGGCGGCTCGCCAGGCCTTTGCCTGTGCGGGCAAGCTGGCACCTGAGGATGAGCGTTTCCGGTCGCCTGAGCAGGGAAGTGGCGATCGTGATGCGAAGGCGGCCTGCGCCATTACCAGTTTATTGGAAGCGGCGGGGTGTGGCAGGGAGTAATACCAAAGGAAGCCCGGCCGGGCGGCCCCGGCCGGGGAAAGTCCGATCTGGTGTAAGCCCGCCCTACGAACGCTTTGTGGGGCAGGTCTTGATGCCTATGATCGAGTATAGCGGGCAAACGCCGATGGCGGCGGTTACCAGCGGAATGATACCGATCCAGCCCCAGGGAGTCTGAGGTCCGACAAAAACCAGGCTCAGTAGAACCAGCCCGATAATGACACGGATCACCCGATCCGCACTGCCCATGTTCTTGGTCATGTTGCCACTCCTCGTGTGGTTTATGTCATTGCCAATGTACGCTGACGGCGTGCCGTGCTCAGTGATAAAGTCACATTCAAACCACTAACTGAACAGGGAGAGCCAGTGGCCGCCCAACATGCTTTGCTCGAATGCCTCAGTCCGCCCCTGCGGATGGAAGCGGAGCGTTATGCGCAACCGGTTCACCTGTCCGCTGGCGACGTGGTCTTCCGTGCCGGCGATAGTTGCCGGGGCCTCCCGCTGGTGATCAGCGGTTCCGTCCGGGTGCAGATGCTGGGGGCATCCGGTCACGGTATCGTGCTTTATCGTATGGGGCCGGACGACCTGTGCACCCTGTCCATTGGCTGTCTGATGGCTGGCCGTGGCTACCGGGCAGAGGCGCATGTGGAAGAACCCACGGAAGCCCTGCTGATGCCCCGCCAGGCCTTTGACCGGCTGATGGCTCAGTCCGCTGAATTCCGCCAGCAGGTGATGGCGTCGTACGGAAGGCGCCTGGATGACCTGATGCTGCTGGTGGAGGAGATCGCTTTTGGCAGGCTGGATCAGCGCCTGCTTGAGTGGCTGAGAGCCCATGCTAATGGCCGGCCCGCGCTCATCACTCACCAGGAGCTGGCAGTGGAGCTGGGTACCGCCCGCGAGGTCGTCAGCCGTCTGCTGAAAGATTTTGAGCGTCACGGCCGGGTCCGGTTGGCCCGGGGGCGAGTGGAGTTACTGGAATCACAGGAGATCGACTGATGGATACCCAGCAGCGACACCTGATGGTGGAAGGCCATGTTCAGGGTGTGTCTTACCGTGCGTACACCGAACGGCATGCGAGTGAGCTTGGCCTCGAAGGCTATGTGCGAAACCTGACCGATGGCCGGGTGGAAATCGTTGCGGAAGGTCCCCTGAAGGCACTGGATGAGCTGGAAGAGTGGTGCTGGCAAGGGCCGCCCGCGGCGAAGGTCAGCGCTGTCCGGGCAGAGACGCGCCCGGCCAGTGGCGGCTTCAGCGGATTCGTAATCCGCTGAAGCGCGTGGCTGTATACGGTCTTTGATGCCTTCTACAAATTGGCTTCCGCGTATTCGGCCAGTACTGACCGGGGCACACCCTGCAGGTGGATATGGCCGCCATGGCGGAAACCCTTGAAGCGCTCGGTCATGTAGGTCAGGCCTGAACTCAGGGCGCTCAGGTAGGGTGTGTCGATCTGGGCCAGGTTGCCCAGGCAGATCACCTTGGAGCCATTGCCGGCCCGGGTGATGATGGTCTTGATCTGGTGGGGAGTCAGGTTCTGGGACTCGTCGATGATGATCAGCGAGTGCTGAAAGCTGCGACCCCGGATATAGTTCATCGACTTGAAGTGCAGGGGCACCTTGCTGAGGATGTAGTCCACGCTGGCGGTCATGTTCTCGTCATCCTCATGGAGGGCCTCCAGGTTATCCACGATGGCGCCCAGCCAGGGTTCCATCTTTTCAGCCTCGGTACCCGGCAAAAAGCCGATATCCTCGTCCAGTCCCTGGGTGGACCGGGTGGCAATAATGCGCTTGTACATCTTGCTGGCCACGGTCATCTCGATGCAGGCGGCCAGGGCCAGGATGGTCTTGCCCGAGCCGGCCGAGCCGGTCAGGTTCACCAGGTGCACCTCCGGGTCCAGCAGCAGGTTCAGGGCCATAGCCTGGTAGATATCCCGCGGTACCAATCCCCAGACCTCCTCGTCCAGCAGGTCCTGACGGTGCAGGTCCTGGAGCACCAGGGTGTCCTCGTCGACAGCCACCACCTTGCCGATAAAGCCCAGCTGGTCGATCACAAACTCGTTGATGTTGAGTTTCGAAAGCTCGCCCTCCCGTCGCAGAATGTGCTCGGTTACCGCTTCCCGCTGCACCGTCTCCACCTTCTCGATCTTGTCCCAGAAGGAGTTGGGGAACTCGTGGTAGCCCTTGGGCAGCAGGTCGATGTCATCCAGCAACTGGTCATTGTGATAATCCTGGGCTTCGACACCAAACCCGCGGGCTTTCAGCCGCATGTTGATATCCTTGCTCACCAGGATGATGTCACGGGCCTTGTAGCGGGACTGCAGTTCCGCCAGGGTGTTGATGATTTTGTTGTCGTTCAGGTGCTCGGGCAGGGAATGGCTGCCGGCGTTGCCGGTGCTCATCAGTATGGAAAGGGTGCCCAGGGGCTTCGCCTTCTTGGCCCGCACGATGGGAACGCCTTTTTCGATGTCCTTGGGGCTTGCGTCTCCCAACAGCTTGTCGATGTTACGGATCGCCTGGCGACAGTCAGCAGCAACCGCCTGTTTGCCGGATTTGAGGCTATCGAGTTCTTCCAGGACGGTCATCGGCAGGATGACATCATGTTCTTCGAAATTGAGGAGGGCGTTGGGGTCGTGGATCAGGACGTTGGTGTCGAGAACGTACATTTTTCGGCGAGCTTGCGGTGCTCTGGGCATAGGGCGCGATACCTCTCTGGCAGGCGTCTTGCGGTCTCCAGGTCCCCGGGAGTGAATGCGCAGTTCACTCGCTGTCGGCACAGCGCCGAGTCAGGGATTGGTCGGATATCAGTTTCAGCATGTCATAGGTGGTGATGATGCCGGTGATCTTCTTGTCCCGTGTCACGAAGATGCGATGCAGGTGTTCTCCCATCATGATATCCGCAATGTCTCTCACCGGAGTCGACTCGTCAACTGAAAACACCTGTGGGGTCATAATATCGCGAACTTCGACAGGTAAACGGGTCATTTCTTCCAGGATGGCCATGCGCAGACGGCGCACTTCTTTCTGCTCTTCCGGCGTCAGCCTGGCCCAGGCCCTGGGTTTGCGGTCGGAGGACCAGCGGAACTCGGCAATGTCCTTGAGGGTGGCAATGCCGACAATATCGCCATGATCGTCCACCACCGGGCTGCCGGTGATTTCGTTTTCGGTAAGAAAGCGGGCGAGTCGATCCATGGTCCAGGATGCGGGAACAGCCTTGACGCTGGGCGTCATGATGTCGCGGGCGAGAACGGTCATGGATCTCCCTTCCTTGCGATTGGCGGGCCCGCTCAGGCGAGACGAACCCGCCAGGCTTAGCGGCGTTCAGGCAGGGTAACGTTCAGCTCCAGTACGGAGCAGTCGTCGTTACGGTCCACTTCCACCTGAACCTGGTCATCGTCAATCTGGACGTATTTGCGAATAACCGCAACCAGTTCCCGCTGCAATTCCGGGAGGTAATCGGGCTGGTCGCGCTTGCCCCGTTCATGGGCCACGATAATCTGAAGCCGTTCTTTGGCAACGTTCGCCGACCCCGTGTTTTTTCGGGACCGGAAATAATCTAGGAAGCTCATCCTGTTTACCCCTTGAACATCCGTGCGAAAAAGCCTTTCTTCTGGGAACTCATGAAGCGGTGCTCCCGCTCCTCTCCCAGAAGTCGTGCAACGGCGTCGTCATAGGCCTGGCCGGCATCACTCTGATCTTCAAGAATGACAGGCGTGCCCTGGTTGGAGGCGTTGAGAACCACCTGGGACTCGGGGATGACACCCAGCAGGGGAATGGCAAGGATCTCCTCCACATCCGCCACTGAGAGCATTTCGCCCTTCTCAACGCGATCGGGGTTGTACCGCGTCAGCAGCAGGTGTTCCTTGACGGGATCCTGCCCCATCTCAGCCCGGCGGGACTTGCTTTGCAGGATACCGAGAATGCGGTCGGAGTCCCGCACCGAGGATACCTCGGGGTTGGTGACCACGATTGCCTCGTCGGCGTAGTACAGCGCCATCAGCGCGCCATGCTCGATGCCGGCGGGGGAGTCGCAAACGATATAGTCGAAGGTTTCTGACAGCTCGTTGATGACTTTTTCCACGCCTTCCTTGGTCAGGGCTTCTTTCTCCCGGGTCTGGGAGGCGGGCAGGATGTAGAGCGTATCAACCCGCTTGTCCCGGATAAGGGCCTGGTTGAGGCTGGCGTCGCCCTGGATGACGTTAACGAAGTCATACACCACCCGACGCTCACAGTTCATGATCAGGTCCAGGTTACGCAGGCCCACGTCAAAATCGATCACCACGGTCTTGTGCCCGCGGCGGGCCAGACCGGTACTGATGGAAGCACTGGTGGTGGTCTTGCCGACCCCGCCTTTTCCTGATGTGACAACGATGATTCTAGCCAAGGTTGCGGTCCTGTCTGCTGATGATTGATTTTTTGTCAGGGGGTCAGCCCGGGGAGCGGTCAAGTGGTGTGACCACCAGCAGGTCGTCCCTGAGCTGGATCTGCACCGGGGCTTTCCAGCCGCGCTCCTGCAGATCTTCCGAGATTTTATAGTGGCCGGCAATGGACACAAGCTCTGCCTCCAGGGACTGGCAGAACACCCGTGCCTCTTCCTGGCCATGGACGCCGGCAAGCGCTCTGCCGCGCAAGGGGCCATATACATGAATGTTACCTGCCGCCAGTACTTCGGCGCCAGCCTGAACCGGCGCAAGGATAATTAAATCCCCTTCAGGGGCGTAAACCTGCTGGCCGGAACGCACCGGCTGCGACACGATGCGGGCCGGCGCCGGGTTGGCGGGGGTGCTTTCAGCGTTGGGTGCGTCCGTTCCACTCTCTGCTGCCGGACCGGTTTCGGGGCCTTTTTCCGGCGACGAGGGCCTGTCATTCTGGCCGCTGCCTGGTAGCACCGCGATGGCAGCATGACGCGCCAGCCGGCGCTGGTCCTCATCGCCGCCCCGTACACCCACTACATGGATGTCGTGGCGCCGACAGATTCCCAACAGCTTGAAGAAATCCAGCTCGGCGGTCGGGCCTTGGTAGTGATCGAGGCTGATGAGGATGGGAATGTTCCGGAAAAAGCCCGGGGCCTGGCGGATTTTCTCCCGCAGGGCTGCTTCGAAGGATTCCTCGTCAAAGTAGGCCAACTCGAGGGCGGTCAGGGAGACGGTGGTGCCCTTGAGCTGGAAGGCGGGCCGGTCATTGGCCTGCAGCGCGTCGGTCATGCTTGCGTGTCCTGGATTGTGGATGTGGTCTGGGGCCTCAGGGCCGGGCCATCGAAAGCGATACCGGACCAACCGGTGGCCATGAACTGACGAATATTGCCATGGCTGCTGCCGGCCGGGTCGTCAAGCACATCACGATAGTGACGGCCGAACAGTGCCAGGGCCTGGGCCTCGTTCAGGTTGCTGAACTGGGCCAGGGCAAACACCTTGCAGGAACCCTCGTTCTCGCCGGCGGCATTGTACAGCGGCCCATTACGGAAACCAGTGGGCGAGTAATCAAAGTACCGGCCAACCAGTGCGAGGGTGTCCTCGAAGTCCGAGTGGCCGGCCGCCAGGGATGCGAGGTGAATGCGGACGGCTTCATTGATGTTCATTCCCTGTGGTCTCCGCTATGGGGCTGTTTCGGGCCCTGCTGATACCTGGCTTTCCAGTCGTCGTAGGGCATACCATAGATATGCTCCCGCGCTTCGGCATCGGTCAGTGCGATGCCGCGCTCTTCTGCCTCGGATCGCATCCATTTGGACAGGCAGTTGCGGCAGAAGCCGGCCAGGTTCATCAGGTCGATGTTCTGGACCTCGGTATGGGTCTGCAGATGGCTGACCAGCCGGCGGAAGGCCGCCGCCTCGATCTCGGTGCGGGTCTGGCCGGAAAATTCATTGTTCATGGTTTCAGGTTCCTGTGCCGGGAATGGCCTGCAAATGTCTGACATTCTCGGCAACAGCGCGTAAGATACAAGGCTGTACGTTTATACAGAGGCTGCCGTAACCTGGTGCGCAAGATCATCCACATCGACTGCGACTGTTTCTATGCCGCGGTAGAAATGCGGGACGATCCCTCATTACGGGAGGTACCCATTGCCGTGGGTGGCCAGAGTGGACGCGGCGTGGTGACCACCTGCAACTACCGCGCCCGGGCCTTCGGTGTGCGCTCCGCCATGCCCGGGGGCGAGGCCCGGCGCTTGTGCCCGGAGCTGGTCATGGTGCCCCTGGACATGCCCCGCTACCGGGAGGTCTCCCGCCAGGTGATGGCCATCTTCCGGGAGCTGACCGACCTGGTGGAACCCCTGTCGCTGGATGAGGCCTTCCTGGATGTCAGTGAGGTGGAGGCCTTCCAGGGCAGCGCCACCCTGATGGCCCGCCATATTCGCCAGCAGGTGTGGGAGCGTATCGGGATTACCGTGTCCGCCGGCGTCGCCCCGAACAAGTTCCTGGCCAAGATCGCCAGCGACTGGAACAAACCGGACGGCCTGTTCGTGATTACCCCGGAACAGGTGGATGATTTCGTCAAGGTATTGCCGGTGGAAAAACTGTCCGGAGTCGGGCCTGTTACCGCCGGCAAGCTCAATGACCGGGGCCTGCAGACCTGCGGTGACCTCAGGGAGGCCGGTGAAGCAGAGCTGGTCCGGCTGTTCGGCAAACAGGGCCTTCGCCTTTGGCATATGGCCCATGGCCGGGATGACCGCCCGGTGGTCGTTACACGGGTGGCCAAGTCGGTCAGTGTCGAGCGCACTTTCTCCCGGGACCTGCCGGGCAAGGAGGCCTGCCAGCAGGTCATGACAAGCCTCGTGGACGACTTGCACCGCCGGCTGGAGCGTAAGGGCAGTCACAAGCCCCTGCACAAACTGTTTATCAAGGTCCGCTACAGCGATTTCTCTACCCACACCCTGGAGCGGGTAAGAGAGCCGGGGCCGGACGCCATGCCGGTAGCCGGGGAGTTCCTGCCCCTGCTCGATGAACTGGTGACAGACGAACACCGGCCTGTTCGTCTGCTCGGCGTAGGGGTAAGGTTCCGGGAAGACAGCGCGCCGATTACCCAGTTACGACTGTTCGAATAGGCCCGGCCAGCAAGTGCTCTCAACCTGCCGCGACTGTGCCAAACCATGCCAGCAGCGGCCCTGCACCCAGCGCCACCCAGACTACGCCCATCACGCCACCAACCAGCGCGCCGGCCAGGACATCGCTGGGGTAGTGCAGTCCGAGCACAACCCGCGACGCTGCCACCGCCAGGGTAAACGGGAGTACCACAAGGGCCAGCGCCGGCAGGGTCAGTGCCAGTACGGTGGTGAAGCAGACCGCATGAAGTGTGTGGCCCGAGGGAAAGCTGTAGCGGTCCAGCGGCGGTGTACCACAATGGATAACCGGGAATGAGATAAAGGGTCGCTCCCGCACCAGGGTTCGCTTGAGGCATTTGTAGGTGAGGGTGCAGGTGAGCCGGCGCCGGTCATCAGCAACGCAATCGCCAGCCCTTCATCCGGATACATCAGCGGCAGGGACAGGATCAGCGCATACCAGAGCCAACCGTCCCCGAGCCGGCTGACCACCTGGAACAGCATGGTGACCGGCCGAAAGCGCAGGCTGCTGTTAATCATCCGGCAGAAGGCAAATTCCGCCTGGTCGACCTGGTCAAAGAAGCGGGATACCCGGGGTGACGGCATGGCAGCGGTCCCTCCTCTTGAGGGTGAGGGTGAGTTGTTCGAATTGCTCCACCTGGCTGGCCCAGTCAAGGTCCAGTGCATCCAGTCGCGCCTGTTGGCGGATGTTGCCCAGCAAGGTGTTCTGCTGGGCCAGGGTCAAGGCGTGTTCTACAAAGGCCTCATCATCGTCCAGGGCGGCGATCATGCCGTTCTCCTGGTGACGGATATGCTCACTGGCCGCCGCATCGTCAAAGGCCACCACCGCCAGCCCGCTGGCCATGGCTTCTGTCACCACATTGCCGAAAGTGTCGGTCTTGCTGGGGAACAGGAACAGGTCGCCGGAGGCATAGTGCCGGGCCAGGTCTTCCCCCTTGCGGACACCGCAGAAAATGTAGTCGGGATGCCTGGCCTGCAGTCGCCTGCGTTGCGGCCCGTCACCGACCAGCACGAACCTTGCCTTCGGGTGCAGGGCGCGTACCCGCTCGAAACAGGAGACGGCCAGCTGCAGGTTCTTCTCTGATGCGAGCCTGCCCACGTAGAGTACCGCCCGGTCCTGTGGCTGCAGCCCCCAGGCCTCACGTAACCCCGGGTCCCGTTTGCCGGGAGCGAACAGCTGGCAGTCGACGCCCCGGCTCCAGAGCCCCACGGGATGGATTCCCATTGCCTGGATCCGCGCTGCCATGGCCCGGGTCGGTACCAGGGTGAGGGCGGTGCGGTTGTGAAACCAGCGCCCGTAGCGTTCCAGCAGGCGTGAGAGGAAGGCCGCATGGTAATGCCGGCTGTAGCTGTGGAAGTTGGTATGAAAGCCCGAGCAAACCGGAATGCCCAATTCCCTGGCGGCGGCAACTGCCACCACCCCGAGCGGGCCCTGGGTCGCTACGTATACCAGGTCAGGACGCTTCTGCCGCCACAGGTCAGATAGTCGCCGCCGGCGAGTCAGCCCGACTTGCAGGCCCGGGTAGCCTGGCAGGGGCAGGCCTGCTACCCGCACCAGGTCATGGTGCAAGACAATGCCAGGCTCTGGGAGCTCACCTACGCCCTTGTCCCCGGTCTGGGCTGGTCGTACCACCTGTACCTCATGGCCCCGAGTACACAGCCCCCGGCACAGCTGTTTCAGGGTGTTGGCCACCCCGTTGATCTCCGGAGCAAAGGTTTCCGAGACGATCGTGATCCGGCGAGGAGGGGGCTGACTACTGACTGTGTTCATTCAGAGACCTTGCTGGATGATTCGGGTGGTTGCGGTTAACCTCTTGGTCCATTAACGAGACAACTGACTTGTTTTCCATATACTCACTATGGAAATCAAATATGACCGTCAGACTTCAGTGTTGTGACATTCCCTTGAAACCCACGCCAGGACTGACCCGGGCGTGCAGAGTGAGATTAACCAAGCCGTAGGAGGAAGGATGGAAAAGCGAAGACTGGGCCGTACCGACCTGGACGTGAGCCTGATCTGCCTGGGCACCATGACCTGGGGGGAGCAGAACACCGAGCAGGAAGCCTTCGAGCAACTGGACTACGCTACCGGTGAAGGCATCAACTTCATCGATGCTGCAGAAATGTACCCGGTCCCGCCGAAGGCTGAAACCCAGGGTCTGACCGAACAATACCTGGGTAACTGGCTGGCACGTCGGGGACGCCGGGATGACCTGGTAATAGCCTCGAAGGTGGCAGGTCCCGGCAACGGGCTCACCTACCTGCGTAACGGCCCGCGCCTGACCCGGGAACACATCCGCGAAGCCTGTGATGCCAGCCTCAAACGACTGCAGACGGACTACATCGATCTGTACCAGGTGCATTGGCCGGACCGGAATACCAATTTCTTCGGCAAGCTGGGTTACCGTCATCGCGAGGACGAGGATTTCACGCCCATCGAGGAAACCCTGGACGCCCTCCATGAGCTGGTGCAGGAAGGCAAGGTCCGCCACATCGGCCTGTCCAATGAAACGCCCTGGGGCACCATGAAGTACCTGCAGCTGGCCGAGCAGAATGGCTGGCCCCGTCCGGTGTCCATCCAGAATCCCTATAACCTGCTGAACCGGACTTTCGAGCAGGGCCTGGCGGAAGTGGCCCACCGTGAAGATGTCGGCCTATTGGCCTATTCGCCGCTGGCGTTCGGCATGCTCACCGGCAAGTACCTGGACGGTCAGCGGCCGGAGAACGCACGGATTACCCTATTCAAACGCTTCGTCCGCTACCAGGGCGAACGTGCCGAAAAGGCCATCCGCGCGTATTGCGACCTGGCCAGAGCCCATGGTCTGACACCGGCACACCTGGCCCTGGCCTGGGTGAACAGCCGCCGCTTTGTAACCAGCAATATTATTGGGGCCACTACCATGGAACAGCTGCGGGAGAACATGGATTCGGTGAGCATCAGCCTCAGCGATGAGGTGCTCGATGCATTGGAAGGACTGCACCAGGAATTTACCTACCCCTGCCCGTGAAAACCCACCTTGCCGACAGGCCAGGATGGCCTGTTGAGTACCCCGGCGCAGGTCGTCTGTGACCTGTTTCCGGGGTGGATACATTTTGTTACATTCAAAGACAAACTGTTTCTGAAACGTCCCTTCTGCTGTGCATCCAGTCACAGAGTTCTGTGTGCAAACCGTTAGACTTTGGTCATAATTGTTAAATCCATTTTACAAGTGACTTCGCAGGCAGAAATCCCATGATCCTTCGCCTTTTCGTTGCCCTTCTGATCCTGAATACGGTGGCCTTTGTCGTCCGTGCTGAGGCGGGTGAACGAGAGGCTCTGCCCACCGAAATCTATAATGGTAATCCCTCGGAGATCCAGGATCGCATGTCAGGTGATTTTATCTATGACGACGAGGATGCCTTGCTGGACCTGGGCTCCCGCCTGCTCAGCTGGCGCCTGTCGGACTCTGCCGATCGCCATGGTCGCCGTTTTGCCTCTGAATCCGCACAGCCGGACCACTCCATCGCCCTGATCAACGAAGGCGCTGCCCTCAACCTGCGCTGGAACTTCTGAGCCCCAGCTCATCACCTCGCTTCAACGGATTTGTCAGCCTTCTGGTGACATGGGATGATCCTCCCATTGCTTGCACCCAGGGAGGCGTGATCTATCCATGTCTGAAATACCGGAAGACATCATGGCACCCACGGCTGACGCCTGTGTGGATGCGGTTATTGAGCGGGTTGGCAAGCGTATTGTGCTGGGGCTGCCCCTGGGGCTGGGCAAGCCCGTCAGGCTGGCTAACGCACTTTACGAGCGGGCCTGCAATGACCCGACCCTTGATCTTCACATCGTAACCGCAATCTCCCTGTTGGCACCGAAGGGCAGCTCAGCTCTGGAGCAGGGGTTTCTCGGTCCTTTCGTGGCAAGGCTCTATGGCGAAGTGCCGGAATTGCGCTACGCTCGAGATGTTATGGAGCGCAGGCTGCCGGCAAATGTGAAAGTGTCCGAGTTCTTCTTCAAGGCGGGCAGCTTCCTCGATAATGAAGAGCAGCAGCGCAACTACGTCTGCACCAATTACACCCATGCGGTGCGGGATTTACTGGCGCAGGGGATCAATGTTGTCTTCCAGATGGTGTCGCCACCCCGGGAGCCGGGCGGGGCGCTTAGCCTGAGCTGTAACCCTGACCTGACACTGGACTTGCTGCCGCAACTGCGCCAGCAGGAAACGGCCGGGCAGAAGGTGGCCGTGGTGGGAGAACTGAACCGGAACCTGCCCTGGCTGGGCCACCATGCGGCCATCCCTTGCTCCGATTTCGACGTGTTACTCAAACAGCCAGAGTCGGACTACGACCTGTTCCCGGTGCCGCAGCAGTCCATCAGCCCACCAGACCACCTGATCGGCTTTTACGCCAGCACGCTGCTCCGGGATGGCGGAACATTGCAGGTAGGTATAGGGTCCCTGGGCGCTGCGGTAGTGCACAGCGCCATTCTCCGCCACCGTCATAATGAGCAGTGGCAGGCGTTATACGACCATCTCAAGGTAGCTGCGCGCTTTCCGTTCGTTTCCGCTGAAGGGGACACCGGACCATTCCGGGAAGGTTTGTACGGTTGCAGCGAGATGATGGTGGATGGCTTTATCCAATTGATGAAGGCCGGTGTGTTGAAGCGTCAGGTTTACGAGGACCCCGACACCCAGGAGCGGGCCAACCGGGGAGAGCCGGTGACCGATGACGGTGTGGTCATGCATGGCGGCTTCTATCTGGGGCCTGCGGACTTCTACCAGCAGCTTCGAGACCTGGATGAAGAGGGCCGGGCCAGGATCTCCATGACCAGCGTGAACTTTATCAATGACCTTTACGACCATCGCTTTGGTAGCCAGCGTCTCAAGGTCGCCCAGCGGCGCCATGCCCGCTTCATCAATTCAGCGATGATGCACACCCTGGCCGGAGCAGCGGTTTCCGACGGGCTGGACGATGGCCGTGTTGTCAGTGGTGTCGGGGGGCAGTACAACTTTGTGGCTATGGCCCACGACCTGCCCGGGGCCCGCTCGGTGATCACCCTGCGCAGCACCCGGGAGAGTGGTGGCGAGACGCTCTCGAATATCGTGTTTGGCTATGGTCACTGCACGATTCCCCGCCACCTGAGGGATATTGTGATTACTGAATACGGGCTGGCCGATCTGAGGGGCAAGCCGGATGTAGAGGTCTACCTTGCGCTGATCCGCATCGCTGATGCCCGGTTTCAGCCAGCGTTGCTGAAAGAGGCCAAGGCGGCGGGCAAGGTGCGCAAGGACTTCGAGTTGCCCGCCTCCTGGCGGGAAAATACTCCGGAGCATGTCCGGGAGGCCCTGACGTCCGTGGGCAACGGTGACGCGTTTCCGGCGTTTCCATTCGGTTGTGACTTTACCGACGAGGAGTTGGTGCTGGCCAGGGCGTTGCAGGCGCTGAAGTCGGCAACGGCAACCACCCGTGGTAAGCTGCGCACCTTCGCCAGGGCTGTCAGGGCTGATGTAAGCCAGGAAATATTGCAGCCCTGGTTCGAGCGCATGGGCCTGGCCTCCGGGCGGGGGCCAGGGGCCCGACTCAATCGCCGGCTGCTAACCGTTGCCCTGGAGCAGACCGGCGCGCTGAATTCATCCGGAGAAACCGTTAACTGATGCAACGTCCATTGATCTACACGGTCCACTATCGTCTCAAGAACCGCAATGCCGAGGTGGTAGACACCTCAGAAGGCGGCGAGCCCCTGACCTTCCTTGATGGCGCCAGCCATGTTATCGAAGGTATCCAGAAAGCCGTGAGGGGCCGTGGTCCCGGCGACTGCCTGGAGGTTACCGTACCCCCTGAACTCGCCTATGGTGAGCATAACCCGGAGCTGGTGCGCAAGGTGCCGCGGTCAGCATTTGAGGGTGTGGAGAACCTGCAGGTGGGTATGAAGTTCCAGACAAATACGGGTGAAGAAGCCCAGGTGGTTCAGGTGGTCGGTATCGACGGAAACCTGATCCGTGTGGATGCGAACCACCCATTGGCGGGCTTCACGCTTTACTTCGACCTCGAGATCATCTCGGTACGGGAGGCCACGGACGACGAGGTGGCCGCCGGGCAGCCGCTTATGCCTGCTTCCTGATGGCTACGGCGTAAGCCTTCAAGGATCACCTCCCGCACCTGGTCACTCAGTTCCCGTGCGCTGACGCCTGCGACCGGTGTAATCGCCGGGTGCCAGGTCACCCGAACTTCCGGTGCCGGGGCTGACAGTAGCCGCAGCAGGTGATGGTGGAACTCATCGTCACCGGTGAACGGCGCGATATGACAGGGTTCACCCTCCCGCAGGTAGGCGATGGACACTGGCACTATGGGCACTTCGGCTGCCGTGGCGGCACCGATCAGTCGAGGAAAAAACGGCAGAACCGTAAGGCCTGCGGATGTGGTGCCTTCAGGGAATACCAGAACCGACTGCCCTGCCTTGAGGGTGCGGGTGATATCCTGCCGGCGCTGGGCAGCCTCTCCGCCACCCCGACGGATAAACATCGTACCGGCCTGCTGCGCCAGCCAGCCTACCAACGGCCAGCTGGCGACCTCCGCTTTTGACAGGAAGCGGATCTCCATCAGTCCGCCCAGAACAGGGATATCCGTCCAGGAGATGTGATTGCTAAGCAGCAATACCGGTTCTGCCGGCGGCGTTCCTGATTCGGAAATGTGAATACCCAGACAGCGGCAGCAGGCCAGAAAGCAGGTCCGCGCCACCGGCGACCGGTTATGACGACGTCCGGTCAGGCGGTCCATCATCAGGAGCATCAGCGCAACGGCGGTAATTACGCCCAATACCAGCAGCAGAAAGGTCAGTCTGATCAGCAGGCGAACTACCGCCATTGTTCTCTCCGTATCAGCTCCCCTCATGCTCCTTGCGGGATACGCCGCATGAAATGGCGGCTGTATCGGGCAGAAAGATCACTGACTTCCAGCAGCACCAGAACGTCAGCGCAGCGGAATTCGGGATCCCAGCAAGGTTCTCCGCATACCCGGGCCCCCAGCCGCATGTAGGCTCGGATCAGCGCCGGTATCTCTACCGGGCGTTCCGGGTTTGACCGGGTCAGGTGGGGTAGCTCGCGTTTCGGCCAAACCCGGTCATCTTCTGATGAAAGATACCGGTCCTGGAGATGTCGGGCAACACGCCAGGCTTTCAGTCCACCGTCCTGCATGCTGATGCTGGCACAACCGATCACCCTGTCTACCCGATGTTCCGTGAGCCACCCCGCGAGGGTGGACCAGAGCAGGCCGATAGTGGCGCCATTACGGTAGTCCGGATGGACGCAGGTGCGACCCAGCTCGGCAACGCGCCCGGGTCGGGCAAGCAGCCGGCTCAGGTCGAATTCGTTTTCTGAATAGAAGCCCCCGGTTTCATGGCTGTGATCCTGGCGCAGGATGCGGGTAGTGGCAACCGGCTCCCCGGTAACTCCGTCAGTGACCATGAGGTGATCGCACCAACGATCAAAGGGGTCGGCGTCCAGCCCCGGGGTGGCAGCGCCCAGATCAGAGCCATACTCAGTTGAGAAAACCTGGTAGCGCAGCCGCTGGGCACGTTCTACCTCTACCGGGTCGCGGGTCACACAGGTATTGAGTCGACGGGAAACATCGGCACGGGCGGTTAATGCGGTCATCGGGCGCTCTCTGGTTGTCCGTTCAGGAACAGGCTATGAAGACGCTGTGACAGCCCGGTGACCTCCCGGTGACGACTCTGTGACGATGTCGGGCCCTGCGGTGATGGCTACAGTGGCGAAGGGGCTCAGGAGTGCTATCTTTTGTGACTGGGGGTTACATTGCGTGGCATCATGTATTTCCCGCGTCAGTATGTATAATCGTTGTTACATGAACCGGCTAAGCGACTGAGTTTATTCATGACGCTTTATCGGCTATATGTAACAGGGCTGGCCGGAGGGGTGCCGGCAATTACGCAAGGGTGCTGCCGTAGCCGGGGCGCTCTCTGACGGATAACAACACAAAGCAGAGATGGATGGCGTGGAACAGACAAACGAAGGCTGGCGAATCCTGATTGTCGAGGACGACGAACGTCTGGCGGACCTGACCCGTGAGTACCTTGAGAGCAATGGCCTGGTGGTGAGCCACGAGAGTCATGGTGGCAATGCGGTGGAGCGTATCCGTAATGAGCGCCCGGACCTGGTAGTGCTTGACCTGATGCTCCCCGGAGAGGATGGCCTGTCCATCTGCCGCCGGGTACGTCCCTTCTACGAGGGGCCGATTATCATGCTGACGGCTCGCAGCGACGACCTTGACCAGGTCCTCGGCCTGGAAATGGGGGCGGATGACTACGTTGGCAAGCCGGTAAAGCCCAGGGTACTGCTGGCCAGGATCCGCGCGCTGCTGCGGCGGGCTGGTGGCCCCGCAGGGGCTGAGGGCGAAACCGCTGCCGGCGGTTCTGACGACGAACCGGTCCGGCTACAGTTCAACGACCTGGTGGTCGACCGTTCCATGCGTGAGGCCTGGCTGAACAATGAAAGCATCGACCTTACCAGTGCCGAATTCGACCTGCTCTGGTTGTTGGCCCGTAGTGCCGGGCGGGTGCTCAGTCGTGAAGAGATTTTTACGGCGTTACGGGGCATTGAGTACGATGGCCAGGACCGTTCCATTGACGTCCGGGTGTCGCGGATCCGGCCGAAGATCGGTGATGATCCGGTGCATCCGCGCCGCATCAAGACGGTACGCAGTAAAGGCTACCTGTTCGTCAAGGAAGCCTGATCCCGGACCGGGCAGTGTCGTGAAATCCCTATGCTGCCCCAGCCTGGCTGACCCATGCCCGTAACTTTTTCCATCAAGCTGTTCACACGTCTCGCCGGCCTTGCGGTGTTGATCGCGCTTGTCTGTTCGCTGGTTGCCTGGGGGCTGTCATCGGTTCGCCACCAGGCCTGGCAGGAGCAGTTGGCGACTCCCCTGATGACCTGGCTGGCCCGAACTCCCTCTCCGGGGCAGCATTACCACTGGCTACCACGTCTCTATGACTTCCGCATCCGAGATGCAGACGCGCTGAACCTGGACGCCGTCTCCCTGGAGCGTCTGGGCTATGGCCATACCCTGGTAAAGGGGGACCAGCTGGGCCCCCGGGTCCTGGTGGCGAGGCCTGCGGGTGGCGTGCTCTCCATGCGACTACGTAATCTGTATCCGGACGTGGCTGAAGCTACGGCACTGGTTCTGTTGTGGCACCTTAACGAGATACCGGCAGCTGACCGGGAATCTGCGGCCATTCCGCTGGCGGAGTCGCTGGGTGTTCGCCTTTCGGCACTGGCGGATTCCCGTCGGCTACCCCAACCGGAAGTCCTGACACGGGTCTGGGAACGCAATATTGCCTGGTATGGCGACCAGGAGCAGGGCCACGTATTGCTTCGGCTCGATGATGGAACCCTGATGCGAATGGATATGCCTGGGGGCTTCCGGGCGCTTACCTTGCCGGTCCTGGTATTGTTGGTGGGGCTGGCGGCGCTGGTTCTGCTCGTTGCTGTGCGCCTGCTGATGCGGGATCTTGAGCACAGCCTCCGGTCCGTGGAGTCGGTTGCCGTCCGAATCGCCCGGGGTGACCTGGAAGCCAGGGTGGAGCTGGGGCAGGGGAGCCTGGTTTCGCGCCTTGCCCGGTCCTTCAACGGTATGGCGGAACAGATCCAGCGGCTGGTCGAGGTTCAGCGGGAAATGATCCACGCTGTTTCCCATGAGCTGCGTACCCCTGTGGCCCGTATTCGTTTCGGTGTGCAGATGATCGAAACGGCCCGTGATGAACAAGCCCTGCATCGACAGCTGGACGGCATCGACAACGACATCCAGGAGCTGGACGAACTGATCGATGAAATTCTCACCTACGCCAGGCTGGAACAGGGCGGGCCAGTATTCAGCCTGCGGCCAGCCAGCGTGACCGATATCGTCCGCCAGGTGGTGGAAGAGCAGGGGGTCCTGCACCCGGCAACGGCTATCGAGGCAGTGATTCCGGAACAGTCTGAGCTGTTTTCTGAAAGCGATATTGAGCCACGATACCTGCATCGGGCGATCCAGAACCTGGTGGGCAATGCCTGTCGGTATGCAACTGGCAAGGTAAGGGTAAGCTGCCTGCTGGATGAACAAAACTGTCGGGTAGACGTGGAAGATGACGGGCCGGGTATCCCGGAGCAGGAGTGGGAGAAGGTGTTCAGCGCCTTCGCGCGCCTTGATGACAGTCGAACCCGCAATTCCGGGGGCTACGGGCTGGGTTTGTCCATTGTTCGCCGTATCCTGTTCTGGCACGGTGGCCAGTCCTTTGTCAGTCGTAGCGACGATCTGGGGGGCGCAAGGTTCAGCCTGGTTTGGCCACGCCGACAGTAATGTACGGGTTGTAAAACCGGGCTCAGGTGCGTTCGAACGCAATCAGGTGGTCAGCCTCGACCCGAACCGGCACATGTTCTCCCAGGCGGAAGTCGAGGTGGCTGCGGAAAAGTGCTTCGAACTCGGTGTCCTCGGACATGTGAAAGCGGTAAAGCGTGGAAGTGCCGGCAAAGGTTTTCTCGACTACCCTGGGTTGGAGCTCTGACTCTTCGTCGTAGACAATATCGTCCGGCCGGATAAGCACGTCGAGCAGGGTGCCGGGTTGCCAGCGGTAGGCCCGGTTACCTACCAGGTGGCCGAGTTCAGAGTCGATGGTATCCGGCCCGGTAGCCCGCCCCGGAATAAAGGCCCCCTGGCCTATAAAGCCTGCGACAAAGCGGTTGGCGGGTTCGTGGTACAGGTTGTAGGGCACATCCCACTGCTGCACGCGACCGTCCTTGAGCACCGCGACCTGGTCACACATGGCAAAGGCTTCCTGCTGGTCATGGGTGACCAGCAGTGCACTGATCCCGAGGTCCTTGAGGATATCCCGCACGTCCAGGCTGAGGCGTCGGCGCAGGTCGGCATCCAGGTTGGAGAAGGGCTCGTCCAGCAGGATCAGGGTAGGCTCGGGCGCTAGCGCCCGGGCCAGGGCAACCCGTTGCTGCTGCCCACCGGACAGCTGGTGCGGGTACTGGTCGGCAAGGTCCTGGAGGTGCACAAGCTGCAGCAGTTCCATCACCTTGGCGTGTCTTTCGCCCCGTTTCATTCCCTTGAGACCGAAGCCGACATTCTCGGCAATGGTGAGGTGGGGGAACAGCGCATAGTCCTGGAAGACCATTCCGATGCGGCGCTTCTCTGGTGGCGTGGTTCGCCCGGGCAGGCTGATGGCCTGGCCATTGAGGCGAATTTCCCCCTCGCTCACTGGCAGAAACCCCGCCAGTGCCCGCAGGATAGTACTCTTGCCGCAACCGCTGGGGCCCAGCAGGCAGCCGATATCCCCGTGACCCAGGGCAAAGCTCACATCCGAAACCACGTTGCCGTCACCATATCCGCAGCCCAGCGCCCGGACATCCAGCAACCAGGTGTCGGTAGTGAGGTTATGTGGGGGCATGGGCAATGACTCCGGTCAGCCGTAGTGGAAGGGTTGCAGCGGGCCGGCTTACTGTTCCAGCCGGCCGAGGATCAGGAACTCCAGCAGGGCCTTCTGGGCGTGCAGGCGGTTTTCAGCCTCATCCCAGACGACGGAGCCGGGATGATCCAGCATGCCATCGGAAATCTCCTCGCCCCTGTGAGCCGGCAGGCAATGCATGAACAGCGCGTCGCTTGCGGCCAGGGCCATCAGTTCGCTGTTGACCTGGTAAGGCGCGAACACCTTCTTGCGGGCATCTGCTTCTTCTTCCTGGCCCATGGACGCCCACACATCGGTGACGATCAGGTGGCTGCCGCGGGCGGCATCACGGGGATCCTCGAAAACACTGACACAGTCCTCATTGGCCTCAAGCAGGGCAGGGTCAGGGGCATAGCCTTCCGGGCAGGCAACGTTCAGCTGGAAACCGAACAGGCGGGCAGCGTTGATGTAGGAGTTGCACATGTTATTGCCATCGCCGACCCAGGTCACGGTGGCGCCGGCAATATCACCCCGGTGCTCCCGGTAGGTCTGCATGTCGGCCAGCAACTGACAGGGATGGAAGTCATCGGTCAGGGCATTGATGACCGGTACCCTGGAAACACTGGCAAAGCGGTCCACGGTCTCGTGGGCGAAGGTGCGGATCATTACCGCATCCACCATGCTGGAGATAACCCGTGCAGAATCCTCGATAGGTTCACCGCGACCCAGCTGCGTGTCCCGGGGTGAGAGGAACATGGCACTGCCCCCGAGCTGGGCCATGCCCGCCTCGAAGGATACCCGGGTGCGGGTGGAGGACTTTTCGAAAATCATCGCCAGCACGCGGTTTGACAGGGTGCTCCGAACCTTGCCGGCCTGCCACTCACGGCGAAGGAAACTGGCGTGGTCCAATAGCGCGTTCAGTTCCTTGATGTTCAGGTCGTTGAGAGTGAGAAAGTGTCTTACAGCCATGGCGATGCCCGTTATCATTTCCCGGCCGACAGCAAACGAGAATACCGCCGGAATGCGAATCCCGCACCGGCTGCACGGCCAAAATTAAGGAAGCCCCGGGAAAATCGTGACAGTGAATGTCAGGACTTTCCGAGGGGCTCCCGGGGGTCCCTGCGGGACGAAAAGACCAAGTCTATAGGGTTCCCGTGGGGATGACAATTGACGGGTATCACGCCCGGCGGGTCCCGGAGATACCTGAGTATGTTGGTCGGAATTGGCGTTGGCGTGTACAATAAACGCCAGATCAATCCCCACGCGTGAGGTGATATTGTGGATATCAATGAGCAAATCAAGAGCCAACTGGAAGAGAACCCGGTAATCCTGTACATGAAAGGCACTCCCCAGGCACCACAGTGTGGTTTTTCTGCCCGCACCGTGCAGGCAGTCATGGCCTGCGGTGAGCGGTTCGCGTTTGTGAACATCCTGGATAACCAGGAACTGCGTGAAGGCCTGAAGGCCTACTCCAGCTGGCCGACCTACCCCCAGCTCTACGTCAACGGTGAGCTTGTTGGTGGATGTGATATCGTCCTTGAGCTTTCCGAGAGTGGTGAGTTGGCTGAAATGATCAAATCTGCAGCCAAGCAGCAGGAAGCCTGACCGAAAGGCGGGTCTTTGCAATCAAAATAAAAAAGCGCCCCACCGGGCGCTTTTTTAATGGCTGGCAGGTCGGTCAGGCCTGTTTGCGCAAGCTGCCAACAACCGCATCCAGGGCCCGGTCAATCAGGGCGCCCTGTTCGAGAATGGTGAGGCGGCCGCGGTGCATCTCGTGGGCCAGGTCGATACGGGTTTTCTCAATCACTTTGAGTCCCATTCGGTTAACGAACACAAAGCAGTCTGCTTCATCGATAACCGCGGACAGCTTGCAGCGGAAGCTGGAGCCATTCACCAGGCGGAACTCCACCCACTGCCCGATAGTGATGGCGTCAATTTTCGGCAGGAACTCGGCGATACCCGCATCCAGGGGCTCCTCAGTATCCTCGACAGCTTCCTCGGGCGGCGGTACCACCGGCTCCGGCTGGCCAGCCTCCCGTGCTTCGGCCAGGGCCAGGTTGCGGAAGGCCTCGGTGAGCTCGTGCTTGAGCTTCGCCATCATATCGTCCAGGCGGGATGAGTTGTAGGATACCTCTTCCAGCCCCGCACGAAGGGCCTTGAGCAGCCGCGGCACCACCCGCACCCACTGATCCCGCTCATCATCGTCCAGGTGAGGATGCAGGCACCACACCAGGTCATCGACTACCCGAACCGATTGCTCCCAGCGGTGCTCCACATCGTCCCTCAGATACGCCAGGAACATGACGCGACTCCAGCCGTTCATCAGGATGTCGTGGATGGCCGGCGGCACCGGGCGGCGCTCAAGCTTCTCCCGCAGAGTGCGGTCAACCGTCTCCTGGGCCTTCTGGGATTTGATGCGGCCCCGTTCGGACTCCCGTGTGCGCTGTTCTACCAGGGAGGCCTTGCGGTTTTCCCGGGTCAGGAACTGGTCAAATTCGTCGCCGAGGGTTTCGAACAGGGTAACATCGCCGTCAAAATCCTCGAGAATCCTCGCCACAATGTTGTGGATCTGCTCGTAGAGCTTGTCTCGGGACTTCTCGTCTGCGTTGCTCCAGCCGATACCGGCTCGCGCCAGCGAGTTGAGTAATTTCCTGGCGGGATGGTTGGCGCGGCTGAAAAACGACTTGTCCTTGATGACGACCTTGAGAATCGGGATTTGCAGGCGACTGA
The DNA here is from genome assembly GCF_026013985.1 of Marinobacter sp. AN1. NCBI lineage: Bacteria > Pseudomonadati > Pseudomonadota > Gammaproteobacteria > Pseudomonadales > Marinobacteraceae > Marinobacter > Marinobacter sp. AN1. The sequence continues at coordinate 1,412,491 of NZ_CP110342.1, forward strand.
TGAGTACCTGGATGGGGGCTGAGAGGTTGTAATCATCGAGAATGAATTCGAACAGCATGGAGACGAGGTTGATCAGGTCCTCGTCCATTTCCTGCAGGGCAGGTTGCTTACCATCCTCGGTCTGCCGGGATTCCAGGATGTGTTCAACCAGGTCCCTCAGGTCGACGGTAACGGGTTCACCGGCACTGAGGTTATTCTGCGGGACGCTCTGTCCCGTAGTATTGGCCGATGCCTGGGAGAGCATCTGGAGCAGCTCGGTCCCGCCTACAATATGGATCTCTGTACCACCGTGGCCAGCGCCGTAATGGCTGGCGCTATAGCTGCGATGGCCTCGCTGTTCAGCCAGTAACTGGCGGATTTGCTGGAACAGGGCGTCGTCTTCCCTGACCTGGTAGTTGCCCGCGGTTTCGGCCGCCTGACCGCGGCCCTGAGTGGTTGGGTCGGTAGCGGTTGTGTCCGTGTGCTCCTGGCGGGTCTTGCCCTGGTAGCGGAAATTAGGCACCACGCCAGCCTGTACGAGGATCCGGTTTGCCTCGTCCATCAACATGCCAAGGTTGGCTATCACGTAGCGATCGAACTGCTTGAGTACGATGAGCCGTTCCCGGATCTGGATCTCGAATGCGCCTGCAGCGTTGGCAAAGGCCCGGCAAATGTAATCGGGCAACATCGGATTGACGGGACGCTCCTCCGACGCTGTCGGATATATCACGGTAAAGCGGGTCTGGAGTTGCAGGAGGGGGCCCTGAAAATAGGCCCGGGCCTTGGAAATCATCGCACTGAGGGCGACCTGTTCTTCCAGTTCATCGTCCTGTACCAGCGAGAGGCTGTCGGCAGATGTGGAGTCCTGCTGTCGCGGTTGGTCCTGGGAATTCTGGTCCGCATCGGCCAGTGGCGGATGATCAAAGAGGGCGCCAACGGAGTGCTGGAACTGCTTCTCCACACCTTTGCGCTTGATGCGGATTTCCCGCATCGCCTCGAAATAGCGGTTTTGCTCGTTGTTGCTGCGGGCGTTATTGGCAAGCTCGAAGAGGGAGTCATCCACGGCATCGAATGCGCCCTGCAGAAGGTCGCCTAACCCTGCTACCACGGTATCCCGAATCCGGGACACTTCCGGAGGAACGGTAACCGGCCCTCCTGCACTGGGTCTGTCGTGCAGGTAATGTATGCCGGATTGTCTGTTCATGGCTGACTCCTGATACGCCTCAACCGGATACGTTACCGAGCTTACTCTGAGATCGTTAGTTATCTGCGTAATCTATCGCAAAATATACCGAGGTTACACGATTAATTATTAGTAACAATATGGCCCTGTCCCGAAAAGCGATATAAGCATTTTCTTGGACAGGCTTATTGCGCAGAGAGGCCGGCCCTTTCGGGCCGGCCTCTCGGTCCTGCTGGCGCATTACCGTCAGGCTCAGCTGACGTACTGGGGGCCAATGCCCATGCTCCAGATCACCACGCTGATGGCGAGCAGGCCTACGAACATTACCAGGCCCACTGTCAGCACTGACGAGGCAAACATGAAGCCACGCTCTTCCGGGATCTTCATCAGGATTGGCAAGCCTTGATAGAGAAGATAGACCGCATAGGCGATGGCCGCAATGCCGACCGCCATGTTCACCCAGATGTTGGGATATACGGCTATAACGCCGAGCAGGAAGATGGGTGTGGCGGTATAGGCCGCGAGGGTTACGCCCCGGGGAGTGGTTTCCTTGACGTCGTAGGTGGCCGCAAAGAAGTCGATGAACTTGCCGATGATGTAGATGCCCGCAAGCATTGCGAAATAGGCCAGGGCGCAGAGCTGGAGTGCGCTGCCCATTGTCAGTTTTATGACCTGGCTGCCTCCAACCTGCCAGCCGACCTGGGTGGTTCCGTAGAATGCGGCTGCCGCTGGAATAAGGGCCAATAGCAAAATATGGCCAAAATAGAGCTTCGAAACAGATTCAGATTCATTACGAATAGCTTCCCACTCTTCGTCAGGATGAGTGAGCAGACCTACGGTATGTGAAAGGCTCATGGACCTTCTCCTCTTATTGTTGTCGGGCAACCTGCAGTGGCTGAGGCAAACCTTCGCCCTGCAAGTTGCTTGCGCGTCAATCTGTCGCACAGATTCAGTTTTGGGTAGAGGAGCTATGACGGTCAAGGAATCGTTTAAATCATGATCTTGTTAAAAGTCAATTATTAGAACGTTTGAATATATCATCAGGTGGCGCGTTTGCGGATGAAGGATTTCTTCCTTGGCATGGGGTGCACGATGGCGGCCTTGACTACGTTGTCCTTGATCTGCAGTACTTCGGCCCGGTGGCCGTGGATGACCAGGCAAACATTGGTTTCCGGGATGGACTCCAGGGTCTCGGTGATCAGTCCGTTAAGGGTTTTGGGGCCGTCGGTGGGAAGCTTCCAGTTCAGGTTCTTGTTGATGGTGCGCACTGCAGCACTGCCGTCAATGATGAAGGTGCCGTCGTCCTGGGGGATTATGTCCGGACTGGTTTCCGAGTAGTCCGTCGTGAAATCACCGACAATCTCTTCCAGGATATCTTCCAGGGTGGCGATGCCGAGTACGTCACCGTATTCGTCCACTACGATGCCGAAACGACGCCTCGCCTTCTGGAAATTGATCAGCTGGGTGTTTAGCGGGGTGCTCTCGGGAATGAAGTAGGGTTCCCGGGAAAGCTGCATCAGCATGGCCTTGTTGACGTTGTCCTGCATCAGCAGGCGGGATACGTTACGCAGGTGCAGCACGCCCTGAATGTTGTTGATGTCGCCCTTGTAGATGGGCAGGCGGGTATGCTGGCTGGTGCGTAGCTGTCGCAGGATGGTTTCGATGTCATCTTCCAGGTCAACGCCCACGATTTCATTGCGGGGCACGATAATGTCGTTCACCGTGACCTTTTCCAGGTCAAGGATGCTGACCAGCATATCCTTGTGCTTCGAGGGGATGAGGGCCCCGGCCTCGTTTACCAGGGTGCGCAGCTCCTCCCGCGACAGGTGTTCAGAGTTGGCGTCATCAGGAGACACTCTGAGCATCCGCAGGATGAGGCCGGTAAACAGGTTAACGGCCCAGACCACCGGATAAAGGATCTTCAGCAGGGGGCCGAGCACGTGGCTGGCAGGGAAGGCGATCTTTTCGGGGAAAAGAGCGGCCAGGGTCTTCGGTGTTACCTCGGCGAAAATCAGGATTACGATGGTCAGGGCTATCGTGGCAATGGCAATGCCGGCATCTCCCCAAAGGCGGATCGCAATAACCGTGGCAATGGATGAGGCCAGGATGTTGACAAAGTTATTGCCGATCAGGATGACCCCGATCAACTGGTCGGTACGCTGCAGCAGGGACTGTGCCCGGCGCGCACCACGATGGCCGGTCTTGGCCATGTGCTTGAGGCGGTACCGGTTGAGGGACATCATCCCGGTTTCGGAGCTGGAAAAAAAAGCCGATAGAACGATCAGGCCAGCAAGCAGGAAGAACAGCGCCGTTAGCGATGCCTCGTTCAAGAGAGGAGGTCCTTGTGTTGCGTACGAAGGGGAAAAATAGGGTCCGGCAAGCCGGGTGTCAACCTGCCCGGTGGAAGACCAGCTCGAGCACGAACTTGCTGCCGTAATAGGCGAGGGCCAAAAGGGCGCAGCCGGCAAGGGTCCAGCGGCTTGCCGTGATGCCTCGCCAGCCCTGGGTCTGGCGCCCGATCAGCAGGGCGGCAAAAACCGCCAGTGAAATAAGGGAGAATACGGTTTTGTGGGCCAGGTCCTGGGCGAACAGGTCACTGACAAAGATTGCGCCGGTGACAATAGCCAGTACCAGCAGGATCACGCCGGCCCACACCAGCTCGAACAGCAACGACTCCATGGTTTGAAGGGGTGGCAGGTTACGGACCAGCGGGCTGTTGTAGTTTTGCTTGAGTTGGCGGTTCTGAAAGTAGAGTAACAATGCCTGACCCGCTGCCAGCGCAAACAGGCTGTAGGCGGTGACCGAGAGCGCAATGTGGGACAGAATGCCCCAATCATCCCGCTGGATAAAACGGGGTGGTGCGTGGGTCAGCAGCGCGAAAACCACCGTGATGCAGGCCAATGGATAAACCCCGAGAAACAGGCCATCGAGGGGCTTTCGCAGGTTCATGATTAGCAGCAGTGCAACCATCAGCCAGGAGATCAATAGCGAGCTCTGGAAAAAACCAAGGTTCAGGGCACCGTCCTGAAACAGGGTGCGCCACACCAGCAGGCCGTGGGCAACCAGGCCCAGGGCGCCGATGACGGTAAGGATGTTCTTGTTGACGCTGATGCGACCCCTGAAGCCAAGCGCCTGGAGGGCAGTGCCAATGCTATAGAGGAACAGGGTGGTTACAGCGAGAATCAGCGTTCCCATGGCATTCCTGGTTGGTGGTTATGTGATAGGGTCCGGGCTTTCGGGTTTCGGCATACCGAAATGACCGGGCTGGTCGTTTCAGCGCGTTAGTCTGGTTATAATGTCGTGATTGTGCAACCGGAATCAACCGGTTTGCGTGCGGCGTCATGTCCCGGCACAACTACACGGAATTGCCCGGTCACCAGTGTCCGGCAAACAGGGCGCTGCCGTTTCAGCGATTCATTCTCAGGGCTACGGATACCACCATGTTTGAAAACCTGACAGACCGACTCTCGGGGAGTCTCAGGAAAATTTCCGGCCAGGCCAGGCTGACCGATGACAATATAAAGGAAACCCTGCGGGAAGTTCGCATGGCCCTGCTTGAGGCCGACGTTGCCCTGCCAGTGGTCAAATCCTTTGTTGAGGGGGTTCGGCAGCGGGCTCTTGGGCAGGAGGTCCAGCGCAGCCTGACTCCGGGCCAGGTGTTTGTGAAAGTGGTCCAGCAGGAGCTGGAGCATGTAATGGGGTCCGGTGATGAAAAGCTGAACCTCGCCGTGCGCCCGCCCGCCGTCATCATGATGGCAGGCCTGCAGGGTGCCGGTAAGACCACTACCGTTGCCAAGCTGGCGCGCCTGCTGAGGGAGCGTGAGAAGAAGTCCGTAATGGTGGTCAGTGCCGACATCTATCGGCCCGCCGCTATCCGTCAGCTGGAAACCCTCGCCGGCGAAGTTGGTGTGGACTTCTTCCCCAGCTCGGCAGACCAGGACCCGGTTGCCATCGCCGAGGGTGCCATTGACGCGGCCCGCAAGAAGCATGTGGATGTGGTCATTCTGGATACTGCCGGCCGGCTCCACGTTGATGAGCAGATGATGGGTGAGATTGGCCGCCTCCATAAGGCAGTCAACCCGGCGGAAACGCTGTTCGTGGTGGACGCCATGACCGGCCAGGATGCCGCCAATACCGCCAAGGCCTTCAGTGACGCCCTGCCGCTCACCGGTGTGGTGCTTACCAAGACGGATGGCGACGCCCGCGGTGGTGCCGCCCTGTCTGTGCGCCATATTACCGGTAAGCCCATCAAGTTTATGGGTGTGGGTGAGAAATCTGACGCCCTGGAGCCATTCCATCCTGATCGGGTGGCGTCGCGGATCCTCGGTATGGGGGATGTGCTCTCCCTTATTGAGGAGGCCGAGCGCAAGCTGGACAAGCAAAAGGCAGAAAAGCTCACCAAGAAGATCAAGAAGGGTAAGGGCTTTGATCTCGAGGACTTCCGCGACCAGCTTCAGCAGATGAAGAATATGGGTGGTATGGCCGGTTTGCTGGACAAGCTGCCGGGCATGGGGCAAATGGCCCAGATGGCCCAGAGCCAGGTCAACGACAAGACCTTCGGTCAGATGGAAGCCATCATTTGTTCCATGACGCCGAAAGAGCGTCGTTACCCGGATACCATCAATAATTCCCGCAAGCGCCGTATTGCGGCTGGCTCTGGCACCCAGATCCAGGACATCAATCGCCTGTTGAAGCAGCATAAGCAGATGCAGAAGATGATGAAGAAGTTCGGCAAGAAGGGCGGCATGCAGAACATGATGCGCGGAATGAAGGGTATGATGCCCCCTGGTGGAGGGGGTATGCCGCCATTTGGGCGTATGTAGAAATCGGGACGTGTTGCCTGTTTTCTTTACCGGGGAATTAGCATAGAATAGCGCCCCTTTCGAGTATGGGTCGACGTGCGGCTGCCAAGGCATACCGTACGCATCGTACAAAGTTCGTACAACTGAACAGGATATTGGTCGAAATGGTAACAATCCGTTTGGCTCGTGGCGGCGCCAAGAAGCGTCCTTTTTACCACTTGGCAGTAACCGACAGCCGTAACGCCCGTGATGGTCGTTTTATCGAGCGTGTAGGCTTCTTCAACCCGGTAGCTCGTGGTCAGGAAGAGCGTCTGCGTGTTGACCAGGAACGCGTGCAGTACTGGATCAACCAGGGTGCGCAGCCTTCCGAGCGTGTTGCACAGCTGCTGAAGGCTGCTGCCAAGTAAGCGTTTCACCGGGGACCTGGCATGACACAGCATCCACAGGAAACTGTGATCGGCCGGATTACCTCGGTTTTCGGGGTCAAGGGGTGGCTGAAAGTCTACTCCTACACAGACCCCGTGGACGGGATTCTAAACTACCGGCACTGGACACTGCTCCACGAAGGCAGGCGAATCCCGGCAGAGCTTGAAACCGGCCGGCGCCATGGCCCCGGCATTGTGGTGAAGCTCAAGGGTATTGATGACCGTGACCTGGCGCAGACCTACGGCGGGGCCGAAATACGGGTTCCGTTATCGGAACTGCCGCCGCTGCCGGAAGGTGAGTACTACTGGCATCAGCTGGAGGGACTCAGTGTGGTCACGACAGAGGGTGAGCGCCTTGGCAGGGTGCATCACCTTATGGAAACCGGTGCCAACGATGTCTTGGTTGTGCGGGCAGACGACGCCTCCATTGACCAGCGTGAGCGGCTGATTCCCTATCTTTCGGGCCAGGTGGTCACGGAAGTGGACCTGGCGGCTGACAAGCTCGTTGTCGACTGGGATCCGGAGTTCTGAGGGTGTGGATTGGCGCAGTCAGTCTGTTCCCGGAAATGTTTGGTGCGGTCACTGACTATGGCATTACTGGCAGGGCAGTTCGTGAAGGTCTGCTGACCTTTCACAGCTGGAACCCGCGGGAATTTACCCATGACCGGCATCGCACCGTGGACGACCGGCCATACGGCGGTGGCCCCGGCATGCTGATGAAAATCCAGCCCCTGCGGGATGCTATCCACGCCGCTCGCGAGGAGGCACCGGGGAACGCCTGTGTGGTTTACCTCTCACCCCAGGGTGAAAGGCTGGATCAGCAGGTGGTGGAGTCCCTGGCTTCACAGGACAGTCTGATCCTCGTGGCGGGTCGTTACGAGGGTGTGGACGAGCGCCTGATCTCGACGGAAGTCGATCGGGAAGTGTCGCTGGGAGACTTTGTTCTTTCCGGTGGCGAACTGGCGGCCATGGCCGTCATTGATGCGGTTACACGCCTCATCCCCGGAGCGCTGGGTCATGCGCAGTCAGCGGAGCAGGATTCCTTTGCTGACGGTCTGCTGGATTGTCCGCACTACACCCGGCCCGAAGTCTACGAGGGTCAGGTAGTGCCGGATGTGTTGTTAGGCGGTCACCACGAACAGATCCGGCGCTGGCGACTCAAAGAGTCGCTGAGGCGAACCCGGGAGCGACGCCCCGACCTGCTGGAGCAGCGGGTGCTGACGGACGAAGAGCGTGAGCTGCTGGACGAGATTTTAAACGAACCGGGTGCCTCTGATTGAATCAGGGCATTATGAGATTGGGTATCAGGAGCACATAACGATGAGTGGCAAGAACGACATCATCAGTCAGATTGAAACGGAGCAGATGAACCGGGAAATTCCCGAGTTTGCACCGGGTGACACCGTGGTTGTCCAGGTTCGCGTAACCGAGGGTAACCGTGAGCGTCTGCAGGCCTTTGAAGGCGTGGTTATCGGTAAGCGTAACCGTGGTATGAACTCTTCCTTCACCGTACGCAAGGTTTCCTACGGTGTTGGCGTTGAGCGTACATTCCAGACGTTCTCCAGGCTGATCGACAGCATCTCCGTGAAGCGTCGCGGTGACGTGCGTCAGGCCAAGCTCTACTACCTCCGTGAACTGTCCGGCAAGGCTGCGCGGATCAAGGAGAAGCTGGGCTGAGTATCAGCCTGGCGGGTATCACTGCGGGCAGGGTTGTATGCTGTTTGCAGGAGTGAAAAAGGGTGGCTTCGGCTGCCCTTTTTCATGTTTGGGGTTTGAGTGCGCCGTTTAGGGGGCTCCAGAATGGCAGAGCGAGGTCGCAGGCAAGCCCTTCGCGAAGACGATGAGCGTCTCATCCAGCGTTTTCTTGATGCGCTCTGGCTGGAGGACGGGCTGGGGGAGAAAACCCGATCCGCCTATGGCAGCGACCTGTGTCAGCTCTCGCGGTGGCTTGTTGAGCGTCCCGGTGCCCCTGCCTTGGACGGGGTAAGTCGCCAGCATCTGCTGGACTGGATATCCTCAGCGTTTGTTCAGGGGCGCAAGAATGCCACAGCGGCCAGGCGCCTGTCCGGCTTGCGCCGGTTCTATCGTTATCTCCTGAGGGAGCAGCTGATATCGGAAGATCCCACCCTGCGCATTGAAAGTCCACGCCTTGCTCGCCGATTACCAGATACCCTGACAGAGGCTGATGTCGAGGCCCTGCTCAACGAGCCGCTGAACGAAAAGGCACAGGACGAGCGACTGGAGCTGCGAGACCGGGCCATGCTTGAGATCCTTTACGGCTGCGGCCTGCGGGTGAGTGAACTGGTTTCCCTGCGGGTGGACCAGGTGAATCTGCGCCAGGGTGTTATCCGGGTTACCGGCAAGGGCGACAAGGAGCGACTGGTGCCGATGGGGGAGGAGGCAATCGACTGGCTGCTTCGGTATATGAATGAGGCTCGGGGTGACCTGTTGCGCGGAAAGGTCTCGGATGACCTGTTTCCCGGCAATCGGGGCAGCGCCATGAGCCGCCAGGCTTTCTGGTACCGCATTCGACACTATGCCGGCCGGGCCGGTATCAGCAATAAGCTGTCACCCCATACCCTGCGCCATGCATTCGCGACCCACCTGCTGAACCATGGCGCGGACCTGAGGGTGGTGCAGATGTTGCTGGGGCACGCCGACCTGTCGACAACCCAGATATATACCCATGTTGCCCGCCAGCGCCTGCAAGACCTGCATCAAACCCATCACCCCCGAGGCTGAACTTTTTCACTGCGGGTCAGTCACAAACCAGTCAGTGAGCAATTGCCCCCGGGGCAGGGCTTTGATCTACTGTGCGCCGAAACCTTAATCCATCCCTTTTGATAAAGCAGGGTTATCCATGAAGCAACTGTTATCCCGTTTCGTTCGTGGCGAGTCCACTGGCCTGGTAGCCGCCCTGGTGCTGAGCCTGTTTCTGGCGGCTCCCCAGGCAGTAGCGGAAACTCCGGAAGAAGCCATTACCAAGCGACTGAGCGAGGCGGTCCCGGGCCTTCGGGTCGATGCGGTGAAAGAGTCCGCCGTGCCTGGCCTGTATGAGGTGCGGACGAACAACCGTGACATGATCTACGCTACCGGGGATGGTGAGTACATCCTGGCCGGCGAGCTGCTGCAACTGACCGACCAGGGGGTTGTCAACGTCACTGAAAAGGCGCGTTCAGGGGAGCGTGCAGACACCATGGCGGCGTTTGGCGATGAGGGTCTGATTACCTATCCGGCCACTGGTGAACAGAAAGCCGAGATTGACGTATTCACCGATATTGACTGCCCATACTGCCGCAAACTCCACGACGAAATGGACCGACTCAACGAGCTGGGCATCACCGTGAATTACTATGCCTTTCCCCGTTCCGGCCCTGGTACGCCGTCCTTCACCAAGTATGAGTCAGTATGGTGCGCTGACAATCAGCTCGAAGCCATGAACAGGGCCAAGGCGGGAGAAAAGGTGTCGCAGGCCAGTTGTGATAACCCGGTGGCAGACCAGTATCAGCTGGGCCGCGAAGTGGGTGTAACCGGAACCCCTGCCATCCTGACAGAAGATGGCAACATGATTCGCGGCTACGTACCGGCAGACAAGCTGGCAGAGGGTCTCGGCCTGCTCTGAGCCCATGCCCGATATTGGCCGGGCGGTGCTGTTCTGAGCCCGGCTAATCGGTATACTAGTGCCCCACGATTATCATCCATCGGGCATTGAGGTGAAGCTTGAAAGAAGTCAGGGTCGGAATCTGCGGCTTGGGGACCGTCGGTGGCGGAACATTCAATGTGCTGGCCAGGAATGCCGGTCTGATCGCCGGCCGTGCTGGTTGCGCTATCCGCACGGTACGAGTGGCTACACGTACCTGGCGTGATGACATTGACCTTGGTGATATTCCATTCAGCACCGACATCATGGACGTGGTCAACGATCCCGATGTGGATGTGGTCGTGGAACTGATCGGCGGTTATGAAACAGCTCGTGAGCTGGTCCTCGCCGCCATTGCCAACGGCAAGCATGTGGTCACTGCGAACAAGGCGCTGATTGCCGTCCATGGCAATGAGATCTTTGAAGCGGCCGCCGAGGCTGGTGTTGCGGTTACCTATGAGGCTGGTGTGGCCGGTGGTATTCCGGTGATCAAGGCGATCCGTGAGGGCATGGCGGCCAACCGGATCGACTGGCTGGCAGGTATCATCAATGGTACCGGCAACTACATCCTGACCGAGATGCGCAAGGGACGTCCCTTCAACGAAGTGCTGCAGGAGGCCCAGGACCTGGGTTACGCGGAAGCTGATCCGACCTTCGACGTGGAGGGTGTCGACGCCGCCCACAAACTCACGATCATGGCTTCGGCCAGTTTCGGTGTGCCACTGCAGTTTGATCGCGCCTACACCGAAGGTATCTCCCGCCTGACTCCCTACGACATTGCCCATGCAGAGCTGCTGGGTTACCGGGTCAAGCACCTTGGTATCGCCCGCCGCCGTGAAGGTGGCATTGAACTTCGGGTCCATCCCACGCTGGTGCCCCAGAGCCACCTGATCGCCCAGGTAGATGGTGTCCTGAACGCCGTGCTGGTGGATGGTGATGCCGTGGGCCAGACCATGTACTACGGCCCGGGTGCCGGCGATGAAGCCACTGCCTCTGCCGTGATTGCTGACATTGTTGATGTGGCTCGAACCATCCAGGCTGGAGGCCAGGGGAGGGTACCCTATCTTGGCTTCGCACCGGAGGCCATTGAGGACCTGGAAGTGTTGCCCATGGAGTACACCCAGTCGGCTTACTACCTCCGTATCCAGGCCCTGGATCGTCCGGGTGTGCTGGCCAAGGTGGCGTCGATCCTCAGTGAACACGGCATCAATATTGAATCCATCATGCAGAAGGAATCCGAGGTCTACGATGGCCGGATTCCGGTGATCATCCTCACCCACACCGTACAGGAGCGCCAGGTCAACCAGGCCATCGAGGAGCTGGAAGCCCTGGACGAGGTGGATGACCAGGTTGTCCGCATCCGCGCAGAAAATTTCAACTGACAGGTAAGCACGTGAGATACATCAGTACACGGGGTGAAGCACCCGCGCTGGGCTTCGAGGACGTCCTGCTGACCGGCCTGGCCACTGACGGCGGGCTCTATGTGCCCGAGTCCCTTCCTCATTTCGGCCTCGAGGAAATTCGCAGCTGGCGGGGTTTGCCCTACAGCGAACTGGCATTCAACATCATGTACCCGTTTGTTGACGATGCAATTCCGGAGGAGGATTTCCGGAAAATGCTGGACGAAACCTACGGCGTGTTTACCCACAAGGCGGTAGCGCCGCTGGTTCAGCTGGATACCAATGAGTGGGTGCTGGAACTGTTCCGGGGGCCGACCCTGGCGTTCAAGGACTTCGCTCTTCAGCTGCTGGGCCGCTTGCTGGACTATGTGCTGGCGAAGCGTAATGAGCACGCGGTGATCATGGGTGCTACCTCCGGAGATACCGGTTCGGCGGCGATAGAGGGCTGTCGTCGCTGCGAGCATGTGGACATCTTCATTCTCCATCCGCACCAGCGGGTCTCGGAGGTGCAGCGCCGTCAGATGACGACGGTGCCGGGCGACAACATCCATAACCTGGCCATCGAGGGTAACTTCGACGACTGCCAGCGGATGGTGAAAGCCAGCTTTGGCGACCAGTCCTTCCTCGGCGGCAAGGCGAGACTGGCAGCAGTGAACTCCATCAACTGGGCGCGGATCATGGCCCAGATTGTGTACTACTTCCAGGCATCGCTGGCACTGGGCGGGCCGGATCGCTCCATGGCGTTTTCCGTTCCTACCGGTAACTTCGGGGATATTTTCGCGGGTTACCTGGCGAAGAAGATGGGGCTGCCCGTCTCCCAGCTGGTAATTGCCACCAATCGTAACGATATCCTGCATCGGTTCATGAGTGGTAATCGCTACGAGCAGCATCAGTTGGAGCACACCTTGTCTCCGAGTATGGACATCATGGTGTCCAGTAACTTCGAGCGCCTGCTGTTTGATCTTCACGGTCGTGATGGTGCGGCTGTGAAACTGCTGCTGGAAAACGCGGCCAAGGGGCCGGTCAGCATCGAGGACTACCGCTGGCGCCATGCCCGCAAGCTGTTTGACAGTGATGCGGTGGATGACAAGACCACCTGCGAGACAATTCGCCAGGTGTATGAAGAGAACGAGTACCTGCTGGATCCCCACACCGCCATCGGGGTCAAGGCAGCCCGTAGCTGTCGCCGCGACCCGGCCGTGCCCATGATCACCCTGGGCACCGCGCACCCGGCCAAGTTCCCGGATGCGATTGCCGAGGCCGGCCTGACAGTTAAGCCGCAGCTGCCCGCCCATATGGCGGATCTGTTCGAGCGGGAAGAGCGTTATACCGTGCTGGGCAACAACCTGACCGACGTTCAGGACTTCATGGCCAAGCACTGGAAACATGCCTGACCTGAGTCTTTGGGGCGCCCCTCCGGGCGCCCGGAGTTCCTATGACCCCCAGAAAAATCCTGAGACGCTCCGGTCCGTCAACCGTGACGGACTGGGGGCGGGACCTGCCCCCTTTGCTGCGCCGCCTTTACGCCGTTCGTGGTGTTACCTCGGATGATGAACTGGCTTACACGCTGAAGCACCTTGCCTCGCCGATGTCGCTCAGAGGTATCGATCGTGCTGTCACCCTGCTGGCTGAGGCCATCGAAGGGCAGCAATCGGTGTTGATTCTCGGCGATTTCGACGCCGATGGCGCCACCAGTACCGCCGTTGCCATGCTGGGGCTGTCCATGCTCGGCCTGGGTGACGTGGATTTCCGCGTACCCAGCCGCTTCGCCGACGGCTATGGCCTGACACCCGGTATTATCCACCGCCTGGTGGAGGAGGGCGCGGCTCCCGACCTTCTGGTGACCGTCGATAACGGCATTTCCGCCCACGAAGGGATCGCCGCCGCGCGGGCCGCTGGCATGAAGGTGGTGGTCACGGACCACCACCTCGCCGGGGACAGCCTGCCCGACGCCGATGCCATCGTTAACCCCAATCAGCCGGGGTGTCCTTTCCTGAGTAAGAATGCCGCCGGCGTGGGCGTCATGTTCTATGTGCTGACGGCGTTGCGAAAATATCTGAGAGAATCGGGTCGGCTGCCAAGCCCGGAACCCAACCTTGGCAGTCTGCTGGACCTGGTGGCCCTGGGTACCGTGGCCGATGTGGTGCCCCTGGATCACAATAACCGGATATTCGTGGAGCAGGGTTTGCGCCGCATCCGCCAGGGCCTGGCAAGGCCGGGCATCCTTGCGCTGCTGGAAGTGGCGGGCCGGGACCACACCGCGATCAGCTCCACCGACCTTGGCTTTGTGGTGGGTCCCCGCCTGAATGCGGCCGGCCGCCTGGATGATATGAGTATCGGTATTGCATGCCTGCTGGCGGACAATCCCGGTGAAGCGAGGCGACTGGCCACTGAGCTGGACAGCTTTAACCGGGAACGCCGGACCATCGAGCGGGAAATGAAGGCCCAGGCCCAGGAACTGTTGGCTTCCATGTCGCTGGACCTGGAAGGACTGCCCTGGGGGCTGGCGCTGTTCGATCCGGACTGGCACCAGGGGGTAATCGGCATCCTTGCTGCGCGGATCCGCGAGCAGACTCACCGACCTACGATTGCCTTCGCGCCGGATGATGACGGGATTCATATCAAGGGGTCGGCCCGGTCTATTCCAGGCCTCCATATCCGGGACGCCCTGGCGGTTGTGGACACCCGCCATCCTGGCCTGCTGAAAAAGTTTGGTGGTCACGCCATGGCCGCGGGAATGACCATCGAGCGGGACCAGCTGGAGCGCTTTAGCCAGGCCTTTGACCGGGCCGTTCGCGATACGCTGACATCGGAAGACCTGGAGGCAGCCATTGTCACCGACGGGCCACTGAGCCCGTCGGAAATGAGCCTTGAAACGGCGCAATTGCTCAAGAAAGCAGGTCCATGGGGGCAGCACTTCCCGGAACCCCTGTTCGACGGCGAATTCCGGGTCATCAGCCAGCGGATTGTGGGGGAGAACCATCTGAAGATGGTATTGCAGCCGGTGGATGGACAGGTGGCGGTAGATGGAATCGCGTTCAACACCGGCCCGGAAGTGCCAGATTTTACCCGTTGCGGTGCCCGGGTGGTGTACAAGCCGGACGCCAACACCTTTCGCGGGCGCACCAGCCTGCAACTTCTGATCGATTACCTGGAACCCAGACGGGACACTAGCCGCTGACCAGCCGGGTTCCGGTTCGGTGGTCAACGGTTCTTCGGAATCACCCGCTCCCGCACGAAGACGACCAGGATGGCCGCCAGGGTCAGTACCGGCCAGGAACCGGTGAGCATGAAGGGGGTATTGCCACTGACGGTGCGCAGCTCGCCGGTGAGCACTTCCCGCTCGAACTGGGGAATATCGCCACGTATCTGGCCTTTATTGTCGATCACCGCCGTTACCCCGTTGTTGGTGCCCCGCAACATATAGCGCCCGGTTTCGAGGGCGCGCATCCTTGCCATCTGCAGGTGCTGGTGAGGGCCGATCGAATCGCCGAACCAGCCATCATTACTGATGGTCACCAGCAGGTTGCCCCGGCGTGCGTTCATGGCTACAAAGTCCGGGTAGGCCACCTCATAACAGATAGCGGGCATTAGCCTGGCCTCCCCGGCTATCAGCGGGTCCTGGTATTTCGGTCCGGGGCTGAAACTGGACATGGGCAGGTCAAAGAAACCGATAATACCCCGTAGCCACTGCTCCAGGGGCACGTACTCTCCGAATGGCACCAGTTTCTGCTTGTGGTAAACACCGCCGCCTTCGTCGCCAATGGCAAGTATGGAGTTGTGGTAAGTGTAGTCTTCCCGGTTGGTACTGTAGGTGTACCAGGGGATGCCACTGATCAGCACGCTCTCCTCACCAAGCTTCGAGCGGATATGCTCGATGATGGGCCCGGCTTCGTCCTGGGTGATGGGGATGGCGGTTTCCGGCCAAAGTATAATGTCCCGGTCCCAGTCCTCTTCCGTCAGGCCCAGGTAAACCATTAGCTGGTCCCGGAGAAAATCCGGATCCCACTTGATCTGCTGGGGGATGTTGCCTTGCATGGTGGCAAAGGTGAGGGGCTTATTGCTGACTTCGGTCCAGGGAAAGCGGTTCAGGGCCGGACCGGCCAGCCAGAGCGCCAGCGTGCAAACACCCAGAATGGCTGCAGGTGCGTATCTGCGACTGCGGGCGAGGCTATAGAGCCCATAGAGTGCAGCGCCGGTGCCGGTAATGATCAGCGTGATGGCATGAACGCCGGCCAGTGGTGCCCAGCCTGCCAGCGGGCCGTCCACGTGGGCGGTGCCCAGGTACAGCCAGGGAAAGCCGGTGAGCAGCCAGCCGCGGATCCAGTCGGTCAGCACCCATACCGCCGGAAACAGGATCAGCCGGCGAACCGGGCTCTCCTTTGCCAGCTTGCCCCAGCCCCAGAAGGCAATGCCGTGGACCAGCGCCAGGCCGGCCACGAACAGCGTCATCAGCAATGCGGCGACGGGAATGGATGTGTTGCCGTGTTCGCTGATGCTGACGTAGATCCAGGTGACACCGGATGCAAACAGGCCAAGACCAGTCAGCCAGCCCGACAGGAAAAGCTGCCGGCCGGTCTGGAACAGGGTAACGGAAAGTATCAGGGCAACAGATAGCGGCCCCAGCCACCACCATTCCCAGGGGGAGAAGGTCAGCGTCTGCAGCGCACCGGCAACCAGCAGCACCAGCGCCGCGGCCCAGCGGGGTGCGCGGGCCAGCGGGTTACTCAACATCGTCCCGGGTTACCTGCAGTAACCGGATGACCCGGTTGTCGGCGTTGGCAATGGTGAAGGTAAAACCGTAGAAGCTGATGATTTCACCCCGGCGGGGCAGATGGCCGAATTCCTTGAGGACGACACCGCCAATGGTATCGAACTCCTGTTCGTCGATATCCGTGCCGAAGAATTCGTTGAAGTCCTCTACGGAGGTCACCGCCTTGACCGCCCACGAGCCATCTCCGTGGGGCTTTATGTTGGTTTCCTCGTCAAAGTCGTGCTCGTCCTCGATCTCGCCAACAATCTGTTCCAGCACATCCTCGATGGTGATCAGGCCGGCAGTGCCGCCATACTCGTCCACCACAATGGCCATGTGGTTGCGGGTTTCCTTGAATTCCTTGAGCAACTGGTTCAGGCGCTTGCTCTCGGGTACAAAGGTGGGCGGACGCAGGATCTCGCGAATCCGGTTCCAGTTGAGCTCGTTGTTCAGGGCCAGAGGCAGCAGGTCCTTGGCAAGCAGCACGCCGATCACGTCATCCTGGCTGTCGCCAATCACGGGGAAGCGGCTGTGGGCAGAGTCGATGATTTCCTTGAGGAAGGCCTTTGGTTCCTGGGAGGCCTTCACGGTCACCATCTGGGAGCGGGGAATCATGATCTCGTCGACGCGCATGTCAATCACTTGCATGGCGCCTTCGATGATGCTCATGGCATCAGTGTCGATAATGTTGTGTTCTTCGGCGTCGCGAAGGATCTCCAGCACGTCCTCGACGGACTCAGGCTCGCTGGAGAAAGCCTGGGATATTCGCTCCAGCCAGGACTTGCGGTCCTGGCCGCGACTCGACTGATCGTCGCTCATGGGTGTGGTTCCGATTCCTCTGTCTCATAGGGGTTGTTATAGCCAAGTTCGGCCAGCAACCGGATTTCCAGGGCTTCCATGACCTCGGCGTCGGCATCTTCAATATGGTCGTAACCCTGAAGGTGCAACATGCCATGGATGATCATATGGGCCCAGTGTTCTTCGGGAGTCTTGTTCTGTTCGGCGGCTTCCCGCGCCACCACGGGTGCACAGATTACCAGGTCACCGGCCAGAGGCACTGTTATACCGGGTGGCGCTTCAAATGGGAAGGACAGCACGTTGGTGGGTTTGTCCTTGCCCCGATACTGGTGGTTGAGTTGCCGGCTCTCATTTTCGTCCACCAGCCGCACGGTGACTTCTGAATCGTGGTCCTGCCGCCAGCCGGCCCGTGCCCAGCGAATGAGGTCGTTATCGCCAGGCAGGGTCTCGTCTTCGATAATCCGCTGGATATCAACGGTCAGCTGGCTCATACCGGGTCGCCGTCACCGAAGTTGTCGTAGGCTTCCACGATGCGCTGAACAAGGGGGTGGCGGACCACGTCGGCGGACTCGAAGCGCGTAAAGCCGATGCCTGAAACCTTACTGAGTACGCTGGCGGCATGGATAAGCCCGGAGTTCTGTCCTCGGGGCAGGTCCACCTGGGTGGTATCACCGGTGATCACAGCGGTGGAGCCAAAGCCGATGCGGGTCAGGAACATCTTCATTTGCTCGCGGGTGGTGTTCTGGCTCTCGTCGAGGATGATGAACGAGTTGTTCAGTGTGCGTCCGCGCATGAAGGCCAGTGGTGCGATTTCGATGACACTTTTCTCGATCAGGCGGGTCACCTGTTCAAAGCCCAGCATTTCGTAGAGGGCGTCGTAAAGAGGGCGCAGGTAGGGGTCTACCTTCTGGGCCAGGTCGCCGGGCAGGAAGCCGAGTTTTTCGCCGGCTTCCACTGCCGGGCGTACCAGCAGTATGCGTTTGACCTGTTCGTCCTTGAGGGCTTCCACAGCGCAGGCGACAGCGAGCCAGGTCTTGCCGGTACCGGCCGGGCCAATGCCGAAGTTGACGTCGTGGCTGCGGATATTATGGACGTACTTTTGCTGGTTCTTGCCTCTGGGCCGGGCCTGGAGCTTGGGTGTCTTGATGACGATCTGGTTGCCGTCCCACTCGGAGGCTTCGGGCATGCGCTCGAAGCCGGATTCCCGGATGAACAGGTGGACGGTTTCCGGGCTGATGTCGTCGGTGGCTTCGGTTTCCCGGTAGAGGTGGCGAATGACTTCGGTGGCGGCGGTGGCGTTCTCCGGGGCGCCTTCGATGCGGAAGTGGTGGCCGCGGCGGCCGATGCGCACGTTCATGCGACGCTCGATGTGTTTGAGGTGTTCGTCAAACTGGCCGCACAGGACGGTTAGCCGGCGCTGGTCGGCCGGGCTCAGATCAAATTGTCTTGCTTCGGTGGTTGTAGTCAATCTTTCCTCTGTTTCGGTTTGGGGGTTGGGCCGCGGGGCGGGGGAGGCTTTTCTTTCGGAAAAAGAACTCGCTTCGCTCAGACACCTTTTTCCTGCAGAAAAGCCTCCCCACCCCACGGCCTTCCCAGCGTTAGTGCGAATCTCACTTATAACTCCGCATCACGACCGATCGGACGTTGGGCCTTACTGCCTCTCAGTATAGCTCCGCGTTGACCGGGATGCCGCGAAGGGAATTCGGTAACGCTTCCTTGATTTCCACTTCGATAAAGTGGCCAACCACCTCGGGGTTGTCGTGGCGGAAGTTCACGATGCGGTTGTTCTCGGTGCGGCCGGCGTACTCGCCCGGGTCTTTTTTGGACAGGCCAGTGACCAGGATGCGCTGGGTGGTGCCCACCATCTTGCGGCTGATGTCCATGGCCTGCTGGTTGATTCGCTGCTGCAGGATGGCCAGGCGCTGTTTCTTGACGTCCATCGGGGTATCGTCCGGCAGGTCGGAGGCCGGGGTGCCGGGACGGGCGCTGTAGATGAAGCTGAAGGACACGTCGAAGCCGATGTCATTGATCAGCTTCATGGTGTCTTCGAAGTCCTTGTCGGTCTCCCCGGGGAAGCCGATGATGAAGTCGGACGAGAAGCTGATGTCCGGGCGGATCTTGCGCAGGCGGCGCAGCTTCGATTTGTATTCGATCGCCGTATGGCCGCGTTTCATGGCTGCCAGGATGCGGTCGGAGCCGCTCTGCACCGGCAGGTGCAGGTGGCTGACCAACTCCGGCACGCGTTGGTAGACGTCGATCAGCGCGTCCGAGAACTCCACCGGGTGCGAGGTGGTGTAGCGGATGCGATCGATGCCGTCGATGGTGGCGATCACTTCGATGAGTTCCGCCAGGTCCATGGTGTCGCCGTCGTGGGTTTCGCCCCGGTAAGCGTTGACGTTCTGGCCCAGCAGGTTTACCTCACGCACGCCCTGGCTGGCCAGGTGGGCGACTTCCACGATGACGTCGTCCACAGGTCGGCTGACTTCTTCGCCACGGGTGTAGGGCACCACGCAGAAGGTGCAGTACTTGCTGCAGCCTTCCATGATCGACACGAAGGCGGAGGGGCCATTGGCGCCGGGCTCCGGGAGGTTGTCGAACTTCTCAATTTCCGGGAAGCTGACATCCACTACGCCGACACCATTACCCTTGGTCCTGATTTCGGTGATCATGTCCGGCAGGCGGTGCAGGGTCTGGGGGCCGAACACCATGTCCACGTAGGGCGCCCGGTCGATAATCGCCTGGCCTTCCTGGCTCGCAACACAACCGCCGACGCCGATGATCAGTTCCGGCTTGTGCTTTTTGAGACCCTTCCAGCGGCCGAGTTGGTGGAAGACCTTTTCCTGGGCCTTTTCCCGGATGGAACAGGTGTTCAGCAACAGGATGTCGGCGTCTTCCGGGGTGTCGGTCATTTCCACCGCTTCGCCGGTCTTGAGCAGGTCCGCCATGCGGGCGGAGTCGTACTCGTTCATCTGGCAGCCGTGGGTCTTGATGTAAAGCTTCTTGGCCATGGGTCTCAACTAACCTGGTGAATTCGGCGCCTGCGGGACGCTGGCAGAATCGGACCGCGTATTATAACGGTGTGGCTATTCATCAACCACCGTTGTCTCGGTTAGTTGGTAGTCAGTTATGGTAAAATGCCGGGCTTTTACGGCCCTGATGCTCTCCGACCGCAGTAGAAGACCTGACTATGACTCCCGAACGCCTCGCCCGTATCAAGCAGATCCTGGACACCCGCCAGCCTGATCTCAGTGTACTGACCGACCAGGTCCACAAGCCCCGCAACCTGTCCGCCATTATCCGCTCCTGCGATGCCTTTGGCCTGGCCAATATGCACGTGGTGTGGCCGAAAGAGGGTTTCAGGGCGTTCCGCAAGACCGCCGGGGGCAGCTATCACTGGGTTCGTACCCATACCCACCCGACCATGGACGAGGCGGTTGCCTCTCTGAAAGCCAGGGGCCACAGGCTGTATGCGGCCCAACTGTCCGACCGGGCGGTGGATTACCGGGAGGTGGACTATACCGTGCCCTGTACCGTGATCATGGGCAACGAAGTGGATGGGGTCAGCGCCAACGCCTCCGACCAGGCGGACGAGCACATCATCATTCCGATGATGGGCATGGTGGAGTCCCTGAATGTGTCCTCTGCCTGCGCGATTATTCTGGCCGAGGCCCAGCGGCAGCGAAAACTGGCGGGCCTGTTCGACCAGCGACGGCTGCCGGATGAGGACTACATGCGCCTGCTGTTCCAATGGTGCCAGCCCACGGTCAAACGCTATTGCGACGACCGTAACCTGGCGTACCCGCCGATCGATCCGGAAACCGGGGAGCTGATTGACGGGGTAGGGTGGATGAACCAGGTCCGCAAGCAGCGGCATCCGGAGCTGGCGGAGGACTGAGCGACTTTATTATTCGCCGTCCCGGCCTTCCAGGTACCGCTGCAACTGCTCCCGCAAGGCCTTGGGCAGGCGGGTGATGGTCAGGGCGTCCCTGTCACGGTCGTAGTAGACCGCCTGGTTGACCAGGTCCGACGAGAACGACAGGCTCATGCCGCCACCGGAGCCGGCGATGCGCACCAGTTTCTTCACCTTGCGGTGGTCCGGGTGGAGTACACCGCTTTCGGGGACCTCGGCATTCTGCGAGGCGAATTCCCGGAAACGCTCTGGCTGGCTCTCGTCCAGGTAGCCGGACAGGGCGCCAATCTCTACCGGCTCGCCCAGGGCGTGCTGCTCCTTGCAGAATTCGTAGGCCTTCGCCCGTACTTCGCCGGCTTTCTCCGGTTCCGCGGACTTGGCGAAAGCTTCCACCGCGTCCAGGAAGGTCATGGTTTCTTTCTCCACATCCACCTGGTTGGTGAAACCACAAAGGCGGATGAACAGGTCACCGCCTTCGCCCGTGCCACGGCCATGGACCAGGGTCAGGTGGTTGTCGCTGCCGTTGTCGCCCAGCCAGTCGTCCAGTTCGATGCGCAGCGCCAGGTTCAGGCGCGACAGGCTGAGTACGTCAGTGGCGTCCAGGGCCTGGTTGCTGTCAAAGCGCATGGCACTGTCACTCTCCAGTACCAGCAGGTAGGCCACTTCACCATCGGCCAGCGCCTCGTGGACCAGCATCAGGTGGCCGGAGAACTCCTCCTGGGCGCTGTCGAGCAATTCCTTGAACTGGCCGAACAGCCGGTCGGTCAGGGAGGCGAAGGATTGCTTCTCTTCCATATAGTCTTTCAGCCAGGCGCTGAAGGGATGTTCGCCGATGTCTTCGGAGAAGCGGCCGTACTTCTTGCCCGGCTTGCTGTTGAACAGGCGTTTCATCTGCTTGTGCAGCATCTCGTAGTCGCCGCCGGGTTCCTGCAAGGGGTCGCCGGCTTGCAGCCGGGCAGGCTGCCCGGGCTGGTACTGGCTGGCAAAGGCGGTTCTCAGGTGCTTGATGGCCATGGTACGGATGTTCCTGCTGATGATTCCGGGAAGTGAGGGGCGGATTTTGCCACGGATGGCCGGGCTATTCGATGCCGTGGCGCGCCAGGGCCCAGTGAACATGTTCGCGGACCAGTTCCGAGGGGTGGTCAACCCTTGATTTCAATGCCTCAATCACCGGAATGGTGGACGGCGCATTACCCAGGCCCACCGCCAGGTTGCGTAGCCAGCCTTCGTAGCCGGTGCGGCGAATGGCAGAGCCCTCGGTGCGCTTGAGGAATTCGTCTTCGGTCCAGCGGAACAGCTCGGCCAGGGTACTGTTGTCGAGGTTGTGCCGGGGGCTGAAGTCTTCTTCCCTGGTTGGCTTGCTGAAGCGGTTCCAGGGGCAAGCCAGCTGGCAGTCGTCGCAGCCAAATACCCGGTTGCCCATCAATGGACGCAAATCTTCGGGTATGGCGCCTTTCAGTTCGATGGTCAGATAGCTGATGCAGCGCCGGGCATCCAACACGTAAGGCCCGGCAAAGGCATTGGTGGGGCAGGTATCCAGGCAAGCTGTGCAGCTGCCGCAATGGTCTTTCTCAAAGGCCGGCGTAACCGGCAGCGGTGCTGACGTGAATATCTCCCCCAGGAAGAAATACGAGCCGGCCTTTGGGTTCAGTACCAGGGTGTTCTTGCCGATCCAGCCCAGGCCGGCCCGCTGGGCCAGGGCTTTTTCCATCACCGGGGCGCTGTCGGTAAAGGCCCGATAGTCGTACCCGTGCAATTCCGAGTCAATGCGTTTGGCCAGGTGGGTCAGGCGCTTGCGGATCAGTTTGTGGTAATCCCGGCCCAGGGCGTAGCGGGTGACGTAGGCCTTCTCCGGGTCTTGCAGCACCTGCTGAGGGTTATCTGGTGCGTTGCGGTAGTCCATGCGAACCGAGATGACCCTTTCGGTGCCGGGCACCAGTGCGGTGGGCGTATAGCGTTTGTCGCCGTGGTGGCCCATCCATTCCATCTCTCCCTGCAGGCCCTGTTCCAGCCATTGCTGTAAGCGCTGGGCGTGCACGCCGGTTTCCGGCCTGGTGATGCCGATATCGCTGAAGCCCAGCTCCCGGGCCCATTCGCGGATACGGGCAGGGAAATCTTCGAGTGCAGAGGTCATGGATCGGAGTTACTATTGGTTAAAGTGTGGTCTATGCCTGAATTTTGCTATGCTTAACAGATAGCTGGCAAAAACAGTTAAACTGGATTCTTGAAACCTGACAGGTTCTGGCCCGTTATGCCGACAACCCACAGCTTAACAGAATCGCTCTTCACTGCAGATGGTGTGCAGGCCATTGATCGCTTTCTTATTGAAGATCAAGGTGTTGATGGGTATGAGCTGATGCAGAAAGCCGCCCGTGCCGCTTTCCGACAACTGGTGCGGCACTGGTCAGGTGCAGCGTCTGTGCTGGTGCTTTGTGGGGCTGGCAATAATGGTGGCGATGGGTACCTGGTGGCCCTCAATGCCCTGCGCCAGGGACTTGCCGTTGACTGTATCGCCGTTGCGGACCCGCAAAAACTGTCCGGTGATGCCCGTCGAGCCTGTCGGGATGCGGAAGAGGCTGGCGTGGCCATCCGTCAGTGGCAGGCCCTCGCGGGTGACGAGCGGGTCCGGCTTTTCGCCGGATCACCGGTGGTGGTGGATGCCATGCTGGGAACCGGTGTGCGGGGTCAACCTAGGACACCGTTCGACGAAGTGGTTCGCCAGGTCAATGCCAGCGGCTGTCCGGTGCTGGCCGTCGACGTACCTTCCGGGCTCGACGCCAGTCGTGGTGTGGCAGAGGGTGACGCAGTGGTGGCGGACATTACGGTTACCTTTATTGGCCAGAAGCTGGGGCTGTTGACGGGGCAAGGGCCGCATTTCGCTGGCAAGGTTGTCCATGACACCCTGGGTGCCGATCAGGTTTGCGAGACCTTTCCGATAGCGGCCGTGGCTTCGCTGGCCAACTGGCAGCGTTGCCAGTACTCGCTGCCACCACTGTCCCGTTCCGCCCACAAGGGCAATTTCGGGCATGTTCTCGTGATAGCTGGTGACCGGGGTTTTGGCGGTGCCGGGCTGCTGGCGGCCGAGGCCGCAGCTCGCAGCGGGGCTGGGCTGGTCACCCTGGCCACCCGGCCGGAGCATGTCGCCCCCGCGCTGTCCCGGTGTCCATCATTGATGGTTCGCGGCGTTGTGCATGGCAATGAACTGGCGCCGCTTCTCAGCAAGGCGGATGTAGTGGTGTGCGGGCCGGGTCTGGGTCAGTCCGCCTGGGGCCAGCAGATGTTGCAGCAGGTACTGGAGGCTGACAAACCCCGCTTGCTGGATGCGGACGCCCTGAACCTGATGGCGAACCGGGTACCGGTGGTTTCGGACCAGCAGGTCATCACCCCTCATCCGGGAGAAGCGGCCCGGCTGTTGTCGTGCGGTGTTTCTGATATTGAGGCGGACCGTTGTGCATCGGCCCGCTCCCTGCAGGAGCGATTTGGCGGTGTGGCCCTGCTGAAAGGCGCAGGCACCCTGGTCGCTGCCCCGGACCAGCTTCCGGTTCTCATCGCAGGCGCAAATCCTGGTATGGCCACCGGAGGAATGGGGGATGTGTTGTCCGGTATTCTGGGGGCGTTCATGGCACAGGCCCTCAAGGCGCAGAGCATGTCATTGGCTGACGGAGTCGTGCTTGGGGCTTCACTCCACCTTGCCGCCGCTGACCGGGCTTCCCGCTGTCGAGGCTATCGTGGACTCTTGCCAATGGATGTTATCGATACGCTGCCGGGCGTTCTCGCTGGTGCAGAGTTCCGTTTGGAAAAAACCGGGGTGACTGCCATGGGGGTATCGGATGACTGAGCAGAGGTTCTGGCTGGCGGATGAGGCGGCCACTGTGGCGGCCGGTAAAAGTCTTGCAAATGCGGTGAAATCGGTGGCTTCCGCTGACGGGGTTGTTATATTCCTTCATGGCACCCTGGGCGCCGGCAAGACCACGTTCAGCCGCGGTTTTATCCAGGGCCTGGGTCACCAGGGCGCGGTGAAAAGTCCAACCTACACACTGGTGGAGCCCTACGAACAGTTACAGCCCGCCACCTGGCACTTTGATCTGTACCGGCTGGGCGACCCGGAAGAGCTGGAATTCATGGGTATCCGGGATTACCTGGCGCCGGGTAATGTCTGCCTGGTGGAGTGGCCGGAACGCGGTGAGGGTATTCTGCCGGTACCGGACCTGAAGTTGACCTTGGCGCCGGAGCGTGGTGGCCGTTCGCTGGCTTTCCGGGCCCGAAGTGCCATCGGCAGGGCGCTACTGAGCCACTTGGCAGAACAGGCCGATTTCGCTGCCAGTGCCGGGCGGCAACAAACAGAGACGGACCAGGATTGAGGGCCCGCATATGACAATAACAGGATTGATTACAGGCTCATTGCGCAGGTTACTGCTACCGCTTTTCGCCCTGGCGCTCACGGCTATGCCGGCCCTGGCTTCCACCGAGGTTGAGGGTGCCCGTATCTGGCCGGCACCGGATCACACCCGGCTGGTGTTTGACACCCGGTCGCCGGTGGAGCACACCATTTTTTCGCTGGAGAACCCGTCCAGGTTGGTGATTGATTTGAAAGATGCCAGCCTGAAGGCCCGGCTGGATCAACTTGAC
Organism: Marinobacter sp. AN1; assembly: GCF_026013985.1. Classification (NCBI taxonomy): domain Bacteria; kingdom Pseudomonadati; phylum Pseudomonadota; class Gammaproteobacteria; order Pseudomonadales; family Marinobacteraceae; genus Marinobacter; species Marinobacter sp. AN1. The sequence continues at coordinate 1,438,010 of NZ_CP110342.1, forward strand.
CTGAAAGGCAGCCCTGTACGCAGGATTCGCAGCGCTGCCCGCAATGGCGACGACCTGCGGGTAGTGCTGGACCTGAGCAAGGACATCAAGCCCCGCAGTTTTCAGCTCGAACCCAATCAGCAGTATGGCCATCGACTGGTCATCGACCTGATCGAGGAAGACCGGGAGTCCCTCAGCGACATGACCCGCCCCATCGTCCGTGAGGATACCGGCGGCAAGCGGGATGTCATCGTGGTGATCGATGCCGGCCATGGCGGTGAGGACCCGGGGGCTATCGGGCCTTCCGGGACCCGGGAAAAGGACGTGGTTCTCGCCCTTGCCCGTCGCCTGGAAAAGCTGATCGACAGCAAGCCCGGGTATGAGGCCCGGCTGACTCGCACAGGGGACTACTTTATCGACCTGCGCCGGCGCACGCTGCTGGCGAGAAAGCACAAGGCGGATCTGTTCGTATCGGTCCATGCGGATGCCTTCCACAGTCCCCAGCCCAGGGGTGCGTCGGTATTTGCATTGTCCCAGCGGGGGGCGACCAGTGAGACCGCCCGCTGGCTGGCCCGCAGTGAGAACCGCTCGGACCTGATCGGTGGCGAAGGTGGGGTCACCCTGGGGGACAAGGATGATGTGCTGGCCGGCGTTCTGCTGGACCTGTCCATGACGGCAAGTATCAACGCCAGTGTGGGCGTGGGTGACTATATCCTTAAAAAGCTGGGTAATGTCACCAGGCTACACAAGTCCGGTGTGGAGCAGGCGGCGTTTGTGGTGCTCAAGTCCCCGGACATCCCCTCGATCCTGGTTGAGGCCGGGTTTATCTCCAACCCCCAGGAAGAGAGGAACCTGCTCAGCTCTGCCCACCAGAACAAGGTCGCCCAAGCTGTGTTCGAGGGCATTGACGAATACTTCAACAACGTGCCACCCCCCGGTACCTTGCTGGCGTGGCAAAAACGCCAGAAAGGGGGAACCGCTGTCAGCGAATACCGGGTGCAGCGGGGTGACACGCTGTCGGCCGTTGCCCGTCGCAACCAGGTCAGTGTTGAAGCTATCAAGCGGGTCAACGGCCTGACCAATGACGTGGTCATGGTTGGCCAGACCCTGCAGATTCCCAGTTCATGACAAACGGGGGCGGCTGACGCCCCCGTGAATCTGTTATCATCCGGCCATCAGTTTCACCATTCATTGATTGCCGGAGACTCATCCCTCAATGCCTTCCATCAAGCTGCTGTCCCCCCGGCTGGCCAACCAGATTGCGGCCGGGGAGGTGGTCGAACGTCCCGCCTCGGTTCTCAAGGAGTTGGTCGAAAACGCCCTGGACGCCGGAGCCCGTCGCATCGACGTGGAGGTGGAGCAGGGGGGTGTTCGCCTGATCCGGGTGAGGGATGATGGTGTTGGTATCCCGGAGGACGAGCTGCCCCTGGCGCTGAGTCGCCATGCTACCAGCAAGATCGCAACCCTGGATGACCTTGAGGCAGTGGCGTCCCTGGGTTTCCGCGGCGAGGCACTGGCCAGTATCAGCTCCGTATCCCGGCTTACACTCACCTCACGAACGGTAGAGCAGGAAGCAGCCAGCCGGGTGGAGGTGGAAGGGCGTGATATGGACGCCCGGGTTTCGCCGGCCGCCCACCCGGTAGGCACTACCGTGGAAGTGCGGGATCTGTTCTTCAATACACCGGCACGGCGCAAGTTCCTGCGAACCGAAAAGACCGAATTCGGCCACGTGGAAGAAGTGCTGCGGCGGCAGGCGCTGGGCCGGTTCGATACCGGCTTTACCCTTCGGCACAACCAGAAAGTGGTCCACAGCCTGAGGCCGGCGGAGAGCGACCTGGACCATGAGCGTCGCATTGGTTCACTGTGCGGGCAGAAGTTCATCGACAATGCCGTGGTGATCGACGCTGAAGCTACCGGGCTGAGACTTCGCGGCTGGGTTGCCCTGCCCACCTTTTCCCGCAGTCAGGCGGACCTGCAGTACTTTTTCGTCAATGGCCGTGTTATTCGCGACCGCCTGGTCGCGCACGCGGTGCGCCAGGCCTATCGGGATGTTTTATATAATAACCGCCATCCCGCCTTTGTACTTTACCTGGAACTGGACCCGGCCAACGTGGATGTTAACGTGCACCCTACCAAGCACGAAGTCCGCTTTCGCGACGGGCGCCTGGTCCATGACTTTATCTTCCGCACCCTTCACCGGGCGCTGGCGGATGTGCGCCCGGATGACCACTTCCGCGGCGCTGTTGCCCAGTCCCTGGGGCGCGAAGCTGGCACCGATCATCCCCAGCCAGCTGCCATGCAGGCAACGGGTGGTGCGTCAGCTCCCGCTGCGGGACCGGAAGCCGGCCCGGGCTGGGCGGGTACCGAGGCCTGGAAGGCCCGCAACCAGGGGCAGCCCCGGTCACCCTGGGAAGCCAGGGATCAGATGGCCTTCTACCGGTCTCTGAGTGAAGGAGGTGGCCCCGCACAGGCCGGGGAGCTCCAGGCCCGGCCGAGACCCTATCCCCAGACCCAGCCAACCCCGGCCATGGGATCCACGGTCCCGGAAGAGGGAGAGCATGGCGAACCGCCCCTTGGCTATGCCATTGCCCAGTTGCACGGTATCTATATCCTGGCCCAGGGTCGCCAGGGCATGATCATCGTGGATATGCATGCCGCTCACGAGCGTATCACCTATGAGCGAATGAAGCGTGCGCTGGACGCCCAGGACCTGACCAGCCAGCCCTTGCTGGTACCGGTCTCCGTTGCCGTTAGCCAGAAGGAGGCAGCACTGGCGGAAGACTGTGCCGGTGACCTGGCGACCCTCGGGTTGGTGGTGGAGCGGATCGGTCCGGAAACCCTGGCGGTCAGGCAGTTGCCGGCGCTGTTGCGGGGGGCAGACGCCGAGCAGTTGCTGCGGGACGTGCTGGCGGATCTGATAACCCACGGCCAGAGTGACAGGGTGGAGGCCCAGACCCACGAGCTGCTCGGCACCATGGCCTGTCATGGCTCAGTACGGGCCAATCGCCAGCTCACGATTCCCGAGATGAATGCCCTTTTGCGGGATATGGAAGCCACTGAACGCAGCGGTCAGTGTAACCATGGCCGGCCCACCTGGACCCTGGTGACCCTGCCTGAACTGGACAAGCTGTTCCTGCGGGGCCGCTGATGGCAGTGTCATCCCCGCAGCCGCCCCTCGCCATCCTGCTGATGGGCCCAACCGCGTCCGGCAAGACAGACCTCGCTATGGAGCTGTGTGAACATCTGCCCTGCGACATCATTAGCGTTGACTCAGCGATGATTTACCGGGGCATGGATATCGGCACCGCCAAGCCCTCCAGGGAAGAGCTGGCGCGGGCACCCCACCGCCTGATCGATATCTGCGACCCGGCGGAGACCTACTCGGCGGCAGACTTCCGCCGGGACGCCCTGCGCGAAATGGACGCCATTGCCCGGGCTGGTCGTATCCCGTTGCTGGTAGGCGGTACCATGATGTACTTCAAGGCCCTGCTGCAGGGTATGGGTGATCTGCCTGCCGCTAACCCCGGGGTCCGCCAGGAGTTGGAGCAACTGGCCTCCCGTGAGGGCTGGCCGGAATTGCACAGACAACTGGCAGAGGCAGACCCAATAGCGGCGGAACTGGTTCACCCCAATAACCGTCAGCGGCTATTGAGGGCACTGGAGGTTTACCGGGTAACCGGGCGCCCTATCTCGTCGTTCTGGCAAACCGGGACAAATATCAAGGATTACCCGTATTTGACCAACTGGCAGGCAGACGCGGTCCACCGGCTGCCGTATACTGTTGTCCAGTTTGCCCTGACGCCGCCAGAGCGCCAGCAGCTGCATAACCGTATCCGGGACCGCTTCCAGGCCATGCTGGAACAGGGTTTTCTGGAAGAGGTCAGGGGGCTGATGGCTCGTGCTGACCTCACGCCGGACATGCCCTCCATGCGGAGCGTGGGCTATCGCCAGGTCTGGTCATGGCTGGCCGGCGAGGGTGATTACGGGGACATGGTGGAACGGGGTGTTGCTGCCACCCGGCAACTGGCGAAACGCCAGCTGACCTGGCTGAGAAAGTGGCAGGATGTGACCTGGCTCGAAACTGAAGCCGGTGAAAATCTCGCCATTGCCTTGAAAAAACTCGAATCTCACACCACATTGAAGTCGGGGCGCTGAGGATCAGGGCTTCAGGCTTTGCCGGAGGTTCACCGGGAACTTCACTGGAGGTATCCGGTCCCGATTGGCTGCTGACCTGGCATTGGTTAATGCTGGTGCGTTTGGCGGCTGTAACACAACGACGATCTGCACTATCAGAAAAATACAGGAGAAATAACATGTCAAAAGGGCACTCTCTACAAGACCCTTACCTCAACGCACTGCGCAAGGAGCGTATCCCGGTTTCCATCTTCCTGGTGAACGGTATCAAGCTTCAGGGCCAGGTAGAGTCCTTCGACCAGTTTGTCATTCTGCTTAAGAATACCGTCAGCCAGATGGTCTACAAGCATGCGATTTCCACCGTTGTACCTGCCCGGAATGTTCGCATTCCCCAGCAGAACCCGGCTGGAGAGAATGAATCGGAAGACTGACAGCACCTCGGGGTTTTGTCGTCAGGCCCGCACAGGCTGACCAGGTAATGCTGGTTCAGGCTGTGCGGGTTTTTACATTTTTATCCATTAGATTATTGCTTCGGTGTTGGGGAAAGATCTTCTCCGAAGCTGTCTGAAGAGACGGGAGAAAGACTGATTGTTTGAGCGTCCTGATGTCGGTGAGCGAGCCGTGCTTGTTCATATCGAATTCAGCTCCCATGGCAGTGCCATGGAAGACCTTGGCGAATTCCGGGAACTGGTGACGTCCGCAGGCGTTGAGCCGGTGGCGGAAGTCACGGGGTCCCGCAACCAGCCCAGCCCGAGGCTGTTCGTGGGCGAAGGCAAGCTGGAAGAAATCCGTGATATGGCGGCCGCGTGCGAGGCTGACGTGGTGCTGTTCAACCACGCCCTTAGCCCCAGCCAGGAGCGGAATATTGAACGGGAACTGAAGTGCCGGGTGCTTGACCGTACCGGTGTTATCCTCGATATCTTTGCCCAGCGGGCCCGAACCCATGAGGGCAAGTTGCAGGTGGAACTTGCCCAGTTGGAGCACATGTCTACCCGTCTCGTGCGGGGCTGGACCCACCTGGAGCGCCAGAAAGGCGGTATCGGCCTGCGCGGCCCGGGGGAAACCCAGCTGGAGACTGATCGGCGACTGCTGAGAGAACGCATCAAGGCGATTCACAAGCGTCTGGAGAAGGTGCGCCGGCAGCGGGACCAGGGGCGCCGTGCCCGAAAAAAGGCAGATATTCCTACTGTCTCCCTGGTGGGCTACACCAATGCCGGCAAGTCGACGCTTTTCAATCGTATCACTGAGTCTGGCGTCTACGCGGCAGACCAGCTGTTCGCCACCCTGGACCCGACATTGCGACGGCTGGAACTTCCCGACATCGGACCTGTCGTTATTGCGGATACAGTGGGATTTATCCGCCACCTTCCCCACAAGCTTGTGGAAGCTTTCCGGGCAACCCTGGAAGAAACCGTCCAGGCATCATTATTGTTGCACGTCGTGGACTGTCACGATGAGCGCCGGGAAGAGAACATGGAGCAGGTGGAAAACGTGCTCCACGAGATTGGCGCTGACGAAGTTCCATTCCTCCAGGTGTTCAACAAGATAGACCTGCTTGAAGACTTCACGCCGAGGGTCGAGCGTAATGAAAGTGGTGACCCAGTGCGGGTGTGGGTATCTGCCCAGACCGGGCAGGGCATGGAGTTACTCTTTGACGCGATTGTTGAGCGCCTTGCGGAAGACCTGCTCCACCAGCGAGTGGTACTGGGGCCAGCCGATGGCAAGCTCCGGGCCTTGCTTCATGAGGCGGGCTCGGTGCTCAGGGAGGATTATCTGGAGAACGGTGATGTGGCGGTGGAAGTCCGCCTGCAGAGCCGTGACTGGTTCCAGTTGCTCAGTCGCGCCGGCCTGTCGGCGGATCAGGTGAGGGTTGACGCTCCCTGATCACAGGATTCGGGTCTGTTGCCTGTGAAAACACCGCTGGCTATTGCCGGGGCACGTATAAATCCCTAGTATTTGCAGCCATTCGCAACGCTTTAAACGCATAGACGGAGAGACCTATGGCCTGGAATGAACCGGGTGGAAATCGCAACGACAACGACCCCTGGGGCACCGGTGGTGGTCGTCGTGGCGGCAACGATCAGGGGCCCCCTGACCTGGATGAGGCCCTGAAAAAGGGGCTGGACAAGCTCAACCGCATGCTGGGCGGCAAGGGTGGTAATCGCTCCGGTGGTTCCGGCGGGTCCGGCGGCAAGGGCGGTGGTGCTGGCCTGGGCGCCGTGTTTGCCCTGGGCGCCATCATCGTCGTGGGCTATGTCGTCTTCCAGTCGTTCTATACCGTCGACGAACAGGAGCGGGCCGTGGTCCTTCGCTTTGGTGAATACCATCGTACGGAAAATCCGGGTCTGCGCTTCAAGCTGCCGCTGGTGGAACAGGCGACCAAGGTTCGTGTCACCAACGTTCGTAACGCCGAGTCCCAGGGCCAGATGCTGACTGAGGACGAGAACATCGTTACCGTCGACCTCCAGGTTCAGTACCGGGTGTCCGATGCGAAGGCCTATGTGCTGAATGTCCGGGACTCAAACCAGGCCCTGGCTTTCGCCACCGACAGCGCGCTGCGCCACGAAGTGGGCAGCTCGGTGCTGGATGACGTGCTGACCGAGGGGCGTGCCGAGCTGGCCATCCGCGTCGAGCAGCGCCTGCAGCGCTTCCTCGTCGACTACGGTACTGGTCTGGAAATCGTCCAGGTCAACGTGGAAAGCACCCAGCCCCCTGAAGCGGTGCAGGATGCCTTCCGCGAAGTTCAGCGTGCCCGGGAAGACGAGCAGCGCTTCAAGGAAGAGGCCGAGACCTATCGTAACCGGATCGTTCCGGAAGCCCGGGGCCGTGCCCAACGGCTGATCGAGGAGGCCAACGCCTATCGCGATGAGGTCATCGAGCGCGCCCGTGGTGAAACTGCGCGCTTCACCGAGTTACTGTCGGTCTACCAGATGGCACCTGAGGTGACCCGTGAGCGGATGTATTTGCAGGCGCTCGAGAACGTCTACTCCAACACCACCAAGGTTCTGGTGGATACCGCCAGCACCGGCAACATGATGTACCTGCCGCTGGATCGCATGTTCGGCAGTCAGGGCGGTAGCTCCAGTGGTGCCAGCAACTCCGGTTCTCTGGACAGCAGCCAGCGCCAGGATGAACAAAGCATCCAGGCACTGACGGACAGGGTGATTGAAGAGCTGCGCAGCCGCCAGGAATTGAATAACAGCCGGAGGAGTCGATAATCATGGGGCCTAAAAGCATAGCGGGCCTTGCAGGTGCCCTCGTTGTCATCCTGCTGGTTCTGTCCAGCGTGTATATCATCCCGGAAACCCACCGTGGCGTGGTGCTCCGGTTCGGTGAGCTGATCGAAACCGACGTGCCTGCCGGGCTGCACTTCAAGGTGCCGGTGGTTGACCAGGTCCGGGAGTTCGACATCCGGGTGCTGACAACGGACCTGCCGGCCAAGCAGTACCTGACCATTGAGAAAAAGCCGCTGGACGTGGATTCCTACGTGGCCTGGCGGATCCAGGACGTAGACGAGTATTACCGTTCGACGGGTGGTGACGAGCTGCGTGCCCAGTCGCTGCTGCTGTCCCGTATCGACAACGGGCTGCGGGACGAGTTCGGTGTCCGTACCATGCACGAGGTGGTCTCGGGTCAGCGGGATGAGCTGATGGAAACCCTGCGGGACAGGGTTAATGAGCGGGTGCGTGAAGCTTTCGGTATTGAAGTGCTGGACATCCGGGTCAAGGCCATCGAGCTGCCTCAGTCGGTGAGTGAAAACGTCTACCGGCGCATGGCGACCGAGCGCGAGAAACTGGCGCAGGAATTCCGCTCACGGGGCCGTGAGTTGGCGGAGGGTATCCGCGCCGATGCCGACCGGCAGCGTACCGTGACCCTGGCCGAAGCCTTTGCCACCGCCGAGGAAACCCGTGGTGAAGGGGATGGTCAGGCCGCCAGAATCTATGCGGACGCCTATGGCAATGATCCTGAGTTCTACCGCCTGTACCGTAGCCTTGAAGCCTACCAGAAGACGTTCTCTGGCAAGGACGACGTGATGGTCATCGACAGCGACAGTGAATTCATGCGCTACTTCAAGGACGCCAACCCGGCCGCGAACTGATCAGCCCGCACCGGTTGAATGAAACCGGACCCCTTCGGCACTGGCTGGGGCGGTCCGGTTTTTTGTGGCCGGCAAAGGTGTAGAATCCGCCGGGTTTTGGGTAAATGTTTGCATCCGGTAATCTCGCCCCCAACTGAATTCAGCAGAAGGTAAACAGGTTATGACGGTTTCTGACCGCTGGCTGCTTCCTGACGGCGTAGAAGACATCCTGCCGCCGCTGGCCGGCCAGATTGAGTCCCTGCGCCGGGAAGTCATGGACACGTGCCAGCGCTGGGGTTATCAGCTGGTGATCCCGCCACTGATCGAATACCTCGACTCCCTGTTTACCGGTACCGGCCACGACCTGGCCCTGCAGACGTTCAAGCTGACCGATCAGCTGACAGGGCGTATGATGGGGGTGCGCGCAGATATGACACCCCAGGCGGCTCGTATCGATGCCCACACCCTGCACCAGGACGGCATCACCCGTCTGTGCTACGCCGGACACGTGCTCCATGCACGCCCCCAACATATGCTGACAGGCCGAACCCCTATCCAGGCAGGCTGTGAGTTATTTGGCAGCTCCTCGGAAGAGGCCGACCTGGAAGTCATCCGGCTCATGCTGGAGTCCCTGCGTGTTGCTGGCGTTCCTGAGGTGCACCTCGACCTTGCCCACGTGGCGGTTTACCAGTCACTGATCGAAGCTGCGGATTTTGATGAGGACACCGAGGCCGCCATTTTTGACGCCATGGCGCGGAAGTCCATTCCCGAGCTTGACCAGCTGCTGGGGCAGTGTCCACCGGACACCCCGGGGGCCTATCTGCGCGCTCTCGCCAGGGTGAGTGGCGGCCTGGATGCCCTGAAAGAGGCCCGCCGGGTACTGGCAGGGGCACCGGCCAATGTGATTGGCGCCCTGGATCAGCTCAAACGGATTGCTGAGCGGTTGCGGGAGAGCCATCCGGACCTCCGCCTCGGTTTCGACTTCTGCGAGCTGCGGGGCTACAACTATCACACCGGGCTGGTTTTCGCGGCCTACGTCCCTGGCCACGGTGATGCGGTCGGGAAGGGCGGCCGCTACGATGCCATCGGCCAGGATTTCGGTCGCGCCCGTCCAGCCACCGGTTTCAGCCTTGATGTCAGGGCCCTTGTGGCGCTCGGTCGCCGCACTGTACGCCGAAGCGCGGTCATCTGGGCGCCGGCGGACCCGGATCCGTCCCTGGATGCGGCTGTCGCAAGGCTACGTACGACAGAAGCCGTTGTAAGGGCACTGCCTGAGGACGTCAGCGTCAACCCGGCTGAGCGGGGTTGCGACCGTGTATTGGTCAAGCGCGATGGCCAGTGGGTAGTGGAACAACTCGAGATTCAGTAGGCAGGGCCGACACCTGCCTATCTCTGCGATTCATACTGACAGTGACCGGTCGCTGACCGGGCCATATGAGAGATTGTCATGGGAAAGAACGTTGTAGTGCTGGGCACCCAGTGGGGTGATGAAGGCAAGGGCAAGATCGTTGATCTGCTGACGGACCAGGTCGCGGCGGTTGTCCGCTTCCAGGGGGGGCATAATGCGGGCCATACCCTGGTGATCGAGGGCAAGAAGACCGCCCTGCACCTGATTCCGTCCGGTATCCTGCGGGAGCATGTCCAGTGCCTTATCGGCAACGGTGTCGTGCTTTCCCCGGACGCGCTACTCAAGGAGGTTCGTGAGCTTGAAGAGCGGGGCGTAGCCGTCCGTGATCGCCTTCGCATCAGCTACGCCTGCCCGCTGATTCTTCCGACCCATGTTCGTATCGACCAGGCTCGCGAGCGTGCCCGCGGCAACGACAAGATCGGCACCACCGGCCGCGGTATCGGCCCGGCATACGAGGACAAGGTCTCCCGCCGTGGCCTGCGCCTTGGTGACCTGTGCAACCCGCAGGCCTTCGAGGCGAAACTGCGGGAAATCATGACCTATCATAACTTCGTGCTGACGGAGTATTTCCGGGACGAGCCGGAGGACATCGACCAGGCACTGGCTACGCTGCGCCAGATGGGTGAAGAGATCCTTCCCATGGCGGCAGACGTCACCGACCTTCTGCACGACTACCGCAAGCGTGGCGAGAACATCCTGTTTGAGGGGGCTCAGGGCTCCCTGCTGGATATCGATCTTGGTACCTACCCCTATGTCACCTCCTCGAACACCACTGCAGGGGGAACAGCAACGGGCTCCGGGTTTGGCCCGCTGTTCCTGGACTACGTGCTGGGTATTACCAAGGCTTACACCACACGGGTTGGCTCAGGTCCCTTCCCCACGGAGCTGTTCGATGACATGGGCCAGCACCTGGCGATCAAGGGCAATGAAGTGGGTACCACCACGGGTCGTTCCCGTCGTTGTGGCTGGTTTGACGCGGTCGCACTGCGTCACGCGATCCAGATCAACAGCGTGTCCGGTATCTGCCTGACCAAGCTGGATGTGCTGGACGGGATGGAAACCGTAAAGGTCTGTGTAGGTTACAAGACGCCGAACGGTGAAATAGGCCGCCCACCTATCAATGTGGAAGAGTACAGCCTGATCGAGCCGGTCTATGAGGAGCTGCCCGGCTGGAGCGAGAGTACCGTCGGCCTGACCGCTATTGATCAGCTACCGGCCAACGCCCGGGCCTATATCCGGTTCCTTGAGGAGCAGATCGAGGCGCCCATTGATATCATTTCCACCGGTCCGGACCGGGTGGAAACCATCACCATGCGCCACCCCTTCGGCGCATAATAGTCAGTAACTGCCGGGCGGGGGCTTAAGCCCGATGCCTGGCAGCGCTTCCCTCCTTTACTTATCGCCCTGGCTTGCGGGCAATGACCGTTGCCCGTTTTGGCCCGGGGTAGCCTTCAATGGTGCGGCTCGGGTCCTGCGGATCCAGGAAGTGTTCCAGTGACTGGAACTGCATCCAGTCGGTGGATCGCTGCTCTTCCTTGGTCGTAACGGTCACGTCAACGACCCTGGCGTCTTCCAGGCCGGCCCTGGCCATCCACCGCAACAGGGTGGGGCACGAGGGCAGGAACCATACATTGCGCATACGGCCGTAGCGATCCTCGGGCATCAGGGCGTAGCCCTCCGGGCCGTCCACCACCAGGGTTTCCAGTACCAGCTCGCCGCCGGGCCTGAGGGTGTCTTTCAGTTCCAGTAGGTGGTCAATGGGTGAGCGCCGGTGATAGAGCACGCCCATGGAAAACGTGGTATCGAAATACTCCAGCGGTCGCGCAAGATCCTCAATGCGCAGGGGCAGGAGATCCACGGGTGCCGACGGCTGATAGCGTTTCACCGCCAGGAACTGGCACAGGAACAGCAGGCCCGGATCGATGCCAATTACCTCGCTGGCGCCCGCGCCGTACATGCGCCAGAGGTGGTAGCCAGAGCCGCAGCCTACGTCCAGGACACGGCGCCCATTGAGGTCGCTCAGTGCCGGGGCTACCCTCTCCCACTTCCAGTCCGAGCGCCATTCGGTATCCACCAGGGTTCCGAAAAAGCGGAACGGCCCCTTGCGCCATGGCATCAGGCCCCGCAGGCCCTGTTCCAGCTCTTCTGCCTCCGGGGACGACAGGGGTACAAGGCTGTCCACCGTGACTTCACTGCGGTCGCACCAGACCAGTCCGTCCGTACGCTCTGGCAGCCTGGCGAGGGCAGCCTGCCAGCGCCGCAGGTCGCCGTGGGGATTCTCTACAAAGTGTTGGTGTAGCTGGTCGCGGATCTTGTCAGCCCAGTCCTGCCAGCCCTCCTTTTCCAGTCGCAGCAGCATGTCCGACCAGGTAGTCTGCCAGTCCAGCATGGTACGTCCTCGTCCTCTTCAGTCCGGCTTGAATGCCAGCATGGATACAAAGTTGAAACACTGGTACCAGACCGTTACATCCCGGAACCCGGCCGCTTCGAGCCGTCGTGTGTGTTCGCCCAGGGTTTCCGGAATCAGCACCTGTTCCAGTGCGCTGCGCTTCTGGCTGATCTCCAGGTCTGAGTAGCCGTTGGCTCGCTTGAACTCATGGTGTAGCCGGGTCTGGGTCTCCTGTTCGCGCTCGCAGTCAAAGCGGATTTTCTCCGACAGGATCAGCACGCCGCCGGGGCGAGTTGCCTCCGCGATGCGGGTAAGCAGTTCCAGCCGTCGCCCGGGGTCCACAAACTGGAGTGTGAAATTCAGGGTACTAACCGACGCATCCACAATGTCCGTGTCCAGGATATCTTCGCAACGCAGTGTGACAGGCAGCGGATGATCGTCCAGGGCGATGTAGTGCTCGCAGCGATCGATCATCGCCGGGGAGTTGTCTACGCCCACCAGGGTACAACCGGAGGCGGGCATTCCGTGGCGCATGGCCAGGGTGGATGCGCCGAGGGAGCAGCCCAGGTCGTAGCAATGGGAGCCTGTTTGCACATATTGCTCGGTGATCACCTCGATCATCGGAATAATGGTGGTGTAGCCCGGCACAGAGCGGCGAATCATATCCGGGAACACACGGGCTACGGACTCATCAAACCGGAAATCCTGGCGGGGCTGGTCAGTGGCATAGATGGTGTCCAGGCGATGGCTCGGACCGTGTTTGCGCTGCTGGCTCATGGATGCGTGCTCCCGTTACTCGTCGGTGTTCGGCGCTCGTTGGCACCGGACGCCACGATTCTTGTAATCCACGACAATGCCCCGGTAGTCGGGGTCAGCGTCCGCCGCGATGGCCAGGTAGCCATTCTGACAGACCGCATGGAGTTCGGATGCCTTCGAGGACATACGGAAGTCCTCACCGGGCTGCACATGGATGGCCTTGAAATCGCCTACGGGAACGTGGTCCTTGTTCTCGCTGTGGGCAATTTTGCCGCTGAATTCCAGCACCAGGACAGTGGCGATGATGCTGGCAATAGCCGTCACAATCAGGCTACGGACGGTGTAGGTGGCCTCGGGTTTGCTCATGGCGTCTCCGGATCGATAACGGGGGTAAAAGCGGTTCAGTACTGACCGGGAATGTTCAGTACGGGGCCCTGCAGGGCAGCGAGCTGCTCACGCAGGGAAAGGACCTGGTCAGACCAGAACCGGGGCTGGGCAAACCAGGGGAAAAACCGGGGGAAGGCCGGGTCGTCCCAGCGCTGGGCCAGCCACGCGCAATGGGAGAGCTGCCGGAAGCAGCGCAGGGGTTCAATCAGGTAACGCTCGCGGCGATTGAAATCCCGGAACATTTCGTAGCCTTCCAGGAGTTCTCCAAACTGCTGGCTGCGCTCCTGGTCGTCGCCATTCAGCAGTAGCCAGAGGTCCTGGATGGCCGGGCCGCTGCGGCAGTCATCCATGTCCACGAACAACAGTTGATCTTCCCGAACCAGGATATTGCCGGCGTGGCAATCGCCGTGCAGCCTCAGGTTATGCACATCCCCCGCCTGATCCACCAGTCGGGCGCACTCGTTGATCAGGTCTGGAATCAGACTGTCCCAGGCCGGGCGCAGGTCCGTGGGTATCCAGTCGTTTTCCGTCAGGTAATGGCTGAAATCGGTGATGGCAGGCAGGATCGACATGGCCGGCCGGTGACGAAAGGGCTCCCGGTCGCCAATGTTGTGGAGCTGGCCCAGCCACTGGCCCAGCCGGTAAAGGGTATCTGGTGTGCTGGTATCCGGTGCCTGTCCACCACGCTGGGGGAACAGGGCGAACAGGAAGGGACCTTCCCGCCCCAGGGTATCCCCGGATGCCAGCGGCAGTGGCGCAACGACCGGTACCCCGGCTTCGGCCAGCTCCAGGGAAAAGCTGTGCTCTTCGCGGATCTGGTCTTCACTCCAGCGGCCCGGGCGGTAGAATTTGGCAATCACCGGTGGCTGGTCATCCAGCCCTACCTGGTAGACCCGGTTCTCGTAACTGTTGAGGGCAAACAGGCGCCCGCTGACCGGGAAGCCTTCGCCTTCCACGGCATCCAGGATACGGTCCGGTGTCAGATCGTCATAGGGGTGGCTGCTGTTGCTGGCCGATTGATCGTCCGCGGACATGGGGCTCCCGATTGCGCTTGCAAGAATTGAGCTACAGTATACCGGTTCCGTTCCCCACAGTTGAGTAGTCCGGAGAGGAAGATTTTGGAAACCCTGGATATTGATACAGTCGTCATTGGTGCCGGCGTGGTGGGGCTGGCCATTGCCCGGGAGCTGGCGCAGGCAGGACAGGAGGTCATTGTACTGGAGCGGCAGGCGCACTTCGGCGAGGGTATTTCTTCCCGGAACAGTGAAGTGATCCACGCCGGGCTCTATTACCCGGCAGACTCCCTCAAGGCCAAGCTGTGCCTGCAGGGCAGGGAGCTGCTCTACGATTACTGCGCCAATCGTCCGGTGGGCTACCGGCAGACCGGCAAGTGGATCATCGCTGGTGAAACGCAGCAGGAACAGCTGGACCAGGTGCTCCGGGCCGCTTCGGCCAATGGGGTTACCCTTGAGTCCGTCGGGCCTGACCAACTGGCCCGGGCACTGCCCGACATCACCGCCTCGTCAGGTCTCTATTCTCCCCGTACCGGTATCATCAGCAGCCATGAGCTGATGGTCTCCCTGCTGGGGGAGCTGGAGGCAGCGGGCGGGCAACTGGTGTGCCAGGCGCCGGTACTTGCGGCGACCAGTGATGGTCATGGACATCACCTGGAGGTGGGTGGCGAGGCACCCTGCCGGCTCCGCTGCCGCCGGGTAGTCAATTCGGCCGGGTTGGGAGCCATCGGCCTGGCCCGGGGGTGGTCGGGCTATGATGCCGCACTGTGCCCCGAACCCTGGTATGCCCGGGGTGTGTATTTCTCCTACAGCGGTCGTCACCCGTTCAATACCCTGGTTTACCCCGTACCGGAACCCGGTGGACTGGGCGTTCACCTGACGCTGGACCTGGCTGGCCAGGCACGCTTTGGTCCGGATGTGGAGTGGGTTGCCGAGCCTGACTACACCGTAGACCCGGCCCGGAAGCAGGCCTTCGTGGACTCTGTGCGCCGGTGGTGGCCAGCATTGGAACCGGATCGCCTGCAGCCTGCCTACGCCGGGGTACGGCCAAAACTGGCGGGTCCTGATGCCGGCTTTACCGACTTCCGGATCGACGACGCCGGTGATCATGGCATCAAAGGGTTGGTGCACTTGTTTGGTATCGAGTCACCGGGCCTGACCGCCAGCCTGGCGATTGCCCGCTACGTCAGGGAACGGTTGAGCTGACCGGGTATTGCCGGCCGGGGTCCTGGCCAGGGCCCAGATTTCAATCGTTTCCGCGCCATGCTTGCGCAATAATGCCGCTAGCGCCCCGGCCGTGGCGCCAGTGGTCACCACGTCATCCACCAGTGCGACATGCCGTGGGACCTCGCCATGGACTTCAAAGAGCCCCTTAAGGTTGTTCAGTCGCTGACTCCGGCCAAGCCCGGACTGGGGGCGCGTTGATCGGGTTCGTTGTAACAACTGGTCAGACCAGGGGATGCCCGTTCCCTGACTGATCGCTTCCGCAATCTCCGCCGCCTGGTTGAAGCCCCGCTCGCGTTGTCGTTTGCGGTGCATGGGTGCAGCTATCAAAAGGTCTGGCCGGCGGCAGGGGTGTCGGGAAAGCAGGTTCCGGACCTGGACGGCCATGTCACCAAGCAGCGGGCGCGCGTACTGCCTCTGCCCCTGATACTTGTAACGGCTGATCATCCGGTCCACCGGAAACTCGTAGCGCCAGGGAATGAATGCGCGGTGGTAACCGGGTTGAAGCTTGAGGCATTCGCCGCAAGTACGTTCACGGCCGGGGCGGGCGAGCAATAAAGGCAGTCCACAACGCGTACAACAGCGGTCGTTCACGGGCAGGTCGCCGCGGCAGCCGTCACACAGGCCATTTCGGGCATCAGGTGCAAGACAGGTGACGCAGAGTTCCGGCAGCAGGGCCTTATGAAGGCGGGCGAGAACAGCTGGAACCTGGTTAACCAGAGTTGTTAATCTGGTTGACAGGGAGTTTGGGGGCTTTATCATGCGGTTTATCCGTAAACCTGAATCTCCCAAAAGTTAACAGGATAATGCCATGACCGCTACCGCCGTTCGACACGACTGGTCCCTGCAGGAAATCCGCGACCTGTTCGCTCTCCCGTTCAATGACCTGATCTTCCGGGCCCAGACTGTTCACCGGCAGTTCTTCGACCCCAATGAAGTCCAGGTCAGCACCCTGTTGTCCATCAAGACCGGGGCCTGCCCCGAGGACTGCAAGTACTGTCCGCAGAGCGGTCACTACAACACCGGGCTGGAAAAGGAAAAGCTGCTGGAAATCGAGAAAGTGGTTGCCGAAGCCCGCGCCGCGAAGGAGAAGGGTGCATCCCGCTTCTGCATGGGCGCCGCCTGGCGTAGCCCCACCCGGAAGGACATGCCCTATGTGACCGAGATGGTGCGCCAGGTGAAGTCCCTTGGCCTGGAAACCTGTATGACCCTGGGCATGCTCAACGATGAGCAGGCGGGCGAACTGGCGGAAGCGGGGCTGGACTACTACAACCACAACCTCGACACCTCAGAAAAGTTCTACAACCACATCATCACCACCCGCACCTACCAGGACCGGCTCGACACCCTGGAGCGTGTCCGCAAGGCGGGTATGAAGGTGTGCTGTGGCGGCATCATGGGTATGGGTGAAGACGCCGACGACCGCGCGGGCCTGTTGATGCAGCTGGCGAACCTGCCCCATCACCCGGAAAGCGTTCCCATCAATATGCTGGTGAAAGTCGCCGGTACGCCCATGGAGGATGTCGAGGACCTGGACCCGTTTGAGTTCGTGCGCACCATTGCAGTCGCCCGTATCCTCATGCCCCAGTCCCATGTGCGCCTGTCCGCGGGCCGTGAGGACATGAACGACCAGATGCAGTCCCTGTGCTTCCTGGCCGGGGCCAACTCCATCTTCTACGGCGAAAAACTGCTGACCACCGCCAACCCGGAAGCTGACCACGACCGGCAGCTGTTTAACCGCCTGGGTATCCGTCCGGAAGAGCGCGCAGTGAAGCACACCGAGGAAGAGCACGAGGAGGCCCTGGTGCACGCCCTGGAAGAGGAACGCAACCGGCACCTGTTCTACGATGCCGCCAAGAGCGCCTGACATGCGCGACTTCGCCGCCGAACTGCAGCAACGACACGACGCGGGTCTTTACCGGGTTCGCCGTCACATCGACGGTCCCCATCGTCCGGCTCTCAATGCCGACGGTGAGCCGGTACTGGCGTTCTGCTCCAACGACTATCTGGGCCTGGCGTCCCACCCGGAACTGGTAGCCGCAGCATCAGCCGGCCTGTCCCTGCATGGCCTGGGAGGTGCCGCCTCCCACCTCATCTGTGGCCACCACAGCGAACACCACAGACTCGAGGAGACACTGGCGGCGTTTACCCGTCGCTCGGGTGCACTGTTCTTTTCGACCGGGTACATGGCCAATGTAGGCGTCATTACCGCCCTGGCGGGAAAAGGGGACACCATCTTTTCAGATGCCCTTAACCATGCCTCGATCATCGACGGCTGCCGGCTCAGCGGCGCCCGGGTTCAGGTCTATCCCCACTGCGACATGACCACCCTTGAGTCGCAACTGGCCGGAACCGGCGGTCACAAACTGGTGGTTACCGATGGTGTCTTCAGCATGGACGGGGACGTAGCACCTCTGCGAAAGCTGGCCGCGCTCTGCCGGCAGTATGATGCCCTGCTGATTGTCGATGATGCCCATGGGTTTGGCTGTGTGGGTCCTGATGGTCGTGGCTCGGTATTGGAGGCTGGCCTGGATGAAGACGAGGTACCCCTGGTTGTGGGCACCCTCGGCAAGGCCTTCGGCACCAGCGGCGCCTTTGTTGCCGGGCCCCCGCTATTGCTCGACTACCTGGTCCAGAAAGCCCGTTCCTATATCTACACCACCGCCATGCCGCCTGCACTGGCAACGGCTTCCTGTAAGAGCGTCGAGCTGGTGGAACACGGCCAGCAACGTCGTAATCAGCTGTCCCGGCTGATTAACCGCTTCCGTGCGGAAGCAGCCGCCATGGGCTACGAACTGATGCCCTCGGCCACGCCCATCCAGCCCATCATGATCGGCAATCCCCATGAAGCCGTCCGGCTGAGCCAGTCGCTGGAGCAGCAGGGCATCCTGGTTACCGCGATACGGCCACCGACGGTACCGCAAGGGGAATCCCGGCTGCGGGTAACCTTCAGTGCAGCCCATACCGACGAACAGCTCGATCAGCTACTGGCGGCGCTGGCAGACTGCGCGCCCCAACCCATCCGTCAACAGGCCCTGGTCACCGCCTGAAAGCGCGCGGGCACACCACACTCTATAATGAGCCCCAGTTGCCATGCCCGACGTACCTGGGCCCGACTAACCCCAATCCCGGGAGGACACCACCTTGGCCCGTCGAACCTACTTTGTCACCGGAACCGACACCGAAGTCGGAAAAAGCGTCGTCTCCGCTGCCATCCTGAAAAAAGCCGCCGATCTCTCCCTGCGCACCGTCGCCATGAAACCCGTGGCGTCCGGCTGCGAACAAACCCCGGACGGCCTCAAAAACGAAGATGCCCTGTTACTCATGGAGCACATGACCGAAGTGCTTCCCTACGAACAGGTCAACCCCATCGCACTGGAACCGGCCATCGCCCCCCACGTGGCGGCCAAACAGGCCGGCCGACAACTCGCGGCACAGCGCCTGGTGGGGCTGGCCCGGGGCCTCATGATGAAACCCGCTGAGCTGATGCTCATAGAAGGCGCCGGCGGCTGGCGAGTCCCCCTTAACGAGCGCGAAACCTACTCGCGGCTGCCAATCGAACTCGGTATCGGTGTGGTCATGGTGGTTCCCCTGCGCCTGGGCTGTATCAACCACGCCCTGCTCACCGCCGAGGCCATCCGCCACGACGGCCTCACCGTCGCCGGCTGGGTCGCCAACCGGCCGGACGAAGCGGTCATGAGCTGCGAGGAAGAAACCCTGGACTATTTGAAGGCGCACATGGGCGCCCCCTGCCTGGGCGTGCTCCCGTGGTTGCCGAAACTGGATATAGCCAAGCTGGCCAGTCAGTTGGATATTCAGCCGCTTGTTGGAAAGCCTCATCCGGTCGGCTAAGCCCGGCACTAAGGGAGTGACTACCCGAAACGATCGAGCTTGATTCCAGAGGCCTGCACCATAACCCTGGAGTGAGGGGGGAGGGGGGTTATATCCGGGACCTTCAAAAACAGGGACGTTTTTGAAGAGCCCCCATGGATGGGTTCACGGCGTGTCCCGGATATAACCCCCCTCCCACCTTGCTCATGCACCATAAGCTAGACGGCATAATCCTTCAGCAAATACCTGAAAGTTTAGGCGAGATCTGAAAAGCACCCCGTTCTTAGCGAAAAAGCCGGCAACATTCTGTAACCAAGTGTGTTTGAAAATTGTACACACCTGTGGCCCAATAAAGCCTGATAGAAAGTCCGGGAGGACACCCCCATGATGATCAATAACGCACTGAACATCGGTATCCAGGGCATCCAGGACGGCATGCAGGGTGTGGAAGGGGCTGCCCGCAAAATCGCCAGGGGCGGCGTCGATGGCCCCCGCGGTACCGCCGATGGCGGCAGCAACGGCATGATCGAATCCATCGTCGACCTCAAACTCTACGAACGTAGCGTCGAAGCCTCCGCCCAGGTCGTCAAGACTGCTGACGAAACCCTCGGCACACTGCTCGACATCCGCGCCTGACCCCGGCCTTTCACCCGGTAACCGAACCCCCCTCCACTATGCCATGGCAATCTCCCCGGCACTGCCATCCATCAGCCCGACCACCATACCTCCGGCAACCGGTCGGGGAACCATGGCACCTGCCACCAGCTCCGACAGCCGCACGATATCCGAATCCCGAGATCCCGAAACACCCAGGGCGACAGACCAGCCCACCGAAACACGGGGCGAGCGGGGGGAACGAAACGGCAAGGCCGAGGGCGACAAACCTGGCGGTGAGCCCACCGGACGTCAGACCCTGGACGAAGCCCTGCTCAAGGAGCTTCGCGACCTCAAGGCCCGCGACCGAGAGGTCCGCGCCCACGAACAGGCCCACCAGGCCGTCGGCGGCCAGTACGCTGGTTCAGTCAGCTACACCTACCAGCGAGGCCCCGATGGTAACCAGTACGCCGTCGGTGGCGAAGTCTCCATAGACCTCAGCCCGGTAGCAGGTGATCCCCAGGCCACCATCGACAAAATGCGTCAGGTGCGCGCTGCCGCCATGGCTCCGGCCCAGCCGTCCGGCCAGGACCGGGCCGTAGCCGCCCAGGCCATGCAAATCATGCTACAGGCCCAGTCAGAATTGGCTCTCGAAGGCCAGTCTGTCTCCCCGAAAGCCACAGAAAGTGATACCGGTCCCACTGATCGTAACGTCGCCTCCAGTACCTACCGGTCCATCTCCGGTATGGGTGGCTATGACATGGCCGACCCTGGCTTTACCGCCGTCGCCTGAAACCGTTCCTGAACCAGGACGCACATCTTCCGGCTCATTCAAAATAAGACCCGCAGTGCGAACCTGGCGCCCTGCGTCATGCTGCCCATATTTTCTCAGCACCCGGTCGACAAGTTGCGTCTTTTGTCCTGTAAAACCCTTGACAAGCTGAGCGCTATAAACGTATGTTTCAAACAACCGTTTGAAGCGCCCGAACCAACCTGCTTTTGTGCCACCGGGAAAGCTTCAGACCCGGCACCGCCCGGCCTGCTCCGCTACCGTGACAGCCGGCTTAACCAGTTGGACTCCGGGCCCTGATACCCAGGGCCGGACCGAAGTGAGGTGAGTTTCATGCCCGAGTACAAAGCGCCCCTGCGTGATATCCAATTCGTAATGAACGAGCTGCTTGGCAGCGAACAGCACTACGCCGCCCTGGAAGGTGCAGAGGATGCCACTCCGGACATGGTGAACGCCATCATCCAGGAAGGTGCCAAGTTCTGTGAGCAGGTGCTGTCTCCCCTCAACCAGGTTGGTGACCGTGAAGGTTGTACCTGGAGCGAGGATGGTGTGAAGACGCCCACCGGTTTCCGCGAAGCGTATCAGCAGTACGTGGAAGGCGGCTGGCCGTCCATGACCTCTGATCCGGAATATGGCGGCCAGGGCCTGCCGGGCTCTGTCGGTCTGGTCATGAGTGAAATGGTGGGTACCGCCAACTGGTCCTGGGGCATGTACCCGGGCCTGAGCCACGGTGCCATGAACACGATCGAGGCCCACGGTACCGAAGAGCAGAAGCAGACCTACCTGACCAAGCTGATCAGCGGTGAGTGGACCGGCACCATGTGCCTGACCGAACCACACTGCGGCTCCGACCTGGGCACCCTGCGCACCAAGGCCGAGCCCAACAGCGACGGCACCTACAGCATCACCGGGACCAAGATCTTCATCTCTGCCGGTGAGCACGACATGGCCGACAACATCGTCCATATCGTACTGGCACGCCTGCCGGGGGCGCCGGAAGGCACCAAGGGTATTTCCCTGTTCATCGTACCCAAGTGCCTGCCCAACGAAGACGGCTCTGCTGGCGAGCGCAACGCGGTTTCCTGCGGCTCCATCGAGCACAAGATGGGTATCCACGGTAACGCCACCTGTGTCATGAACTTTGACGGCGCCAGGGGCTGGCTGATCGGTCCGGAGAACAAGGGCCTGAACTGCATGTTCACCTTTATGAACACCGCCCGTATTGGCACTGCGATCCAGGGTCTGGGCGCGGCCGAGCTGGGCTTCCAGGGCTCCCTGGCCTACGCCAAGGAGCGACTGGCAATGCGCTCCCTGTCCGGTCCCAAGAACCCTGACGGCCCGGCGGATCCGATCATCGTTCACCCGGATGTGCGTCGCATGCTGCTGACCCAGAAGTCCGTGGCTGAAGGCGCCCGCGCACTGATCTACCTGGCCGCTCAGCAGGCTGACATCGTGACCCGTGGCAAGACCGAGGAAGAGCGCAAGGCAGCCGACGCCATGCTGGGATTCCTGACCCCGATCGCCAAGGCCTTCCTGACCGAGATCGGTTACGAGTCCGCCAACCTGGGTATGCAGGTATTTGGTGGTCACGGCTTCATCTCAGAGTGGGGCATGGAACAGAACGTTCGTGACGCCCGCATCGGCATGATCTACGAAGGTACCACCGGCATCCAGGCGCTGGACCTGCTGGGGCGCAAGATCCTGATGAGTCAGGGCGAGGCCCTCAAGCAGTTCACCAAACTGGTCCACGTGTTCTGCAAGGAAAACGCGGACAACGAACAGCTCAAGGAATTCATTGAACCGCTCCAGCAGATCAACAAGGAGTGGGGCGAGATCACCATGAAGCTGGGCATGAGCGCCATGAAGAACCGTGAGGAAGTCGGTGCCGCTGCGGTGGACTACCTGATGTACTCCGGCTATGCCGTATTTGCCTACCTGTGGGCCCGCACGGCCAAGGTTGCGCTGGACACCATGGCCGACGGCACCAGCGAGGAGGCCTTCTACAATGCCAAGGTCCAGACCGCACGCTTCTACTTCAAGCGCCTGCTGCCGCGGACCCGCACCCACGTGGAAACCATGTTCGCGGGTGCCGATACCCTGCTGGACCTGCCGGAAGAGCACTTCGCGTTCTGAGGCATGTTATAACTACCGGCACCCTGGGTGCCGGTAGTGGCAAAACGCTGAAGATTTTGGCCTCGCGCCAGTCCAGCCCGCTCTCCCTGTGAGGCGGGCTTTTTTGCAGGCGGCGATTGGCCAATTTGGCTGGTTCAACGCGTTCGATGCGTTAAACTGTGGCACCTTGAATTCATAATAATCTGAACCCGCTTCGGTTCAGTACATACAACACCCCCTTAGTTACAGACGTGGAGAGAACCTGATGGCTGACTACAAGGCCCCGTTACAGGAAATCCGATTCGTTATGAACGACGTGTTCGACGCCCCGTCCCTGTGGGCATCCATGCCCCGGCTGGCGGAGCGCGTGGACCCGGACACGGCGGATGCCATTATTGAGGAGGCCGGCAAGGTCACCACCAACGTGATCGCTCCCCTCAACCGTGAAGGTGATGAGCAGGGTTGCCAGTGGAATGACGGCAAGGTCACAACACCGGAAGGTTTCCGTGAGGCCTACCAGACTATCGTGGACGGTGGCTGGAACGGCCTGGGTGGCAACCCGGACTTCGGCGGCATGGGTATGCCCAAGACCCTGGTGGTGCAGTTCGAAGAGATGCTGCAGGCTTCCAATATGGCCCTGGGCCTCGCGCCCATGCTGACCGCCGGCGCCTGCCTGGCCCTGGACGCGCATGGCAGCGAGGAGCTGAAGGAAAAATACCTGCCCAACCTCTATTCCGGTGTCTGGTCTGGTTCCATGGACCTGACCGAGCCTCACTGTGGCACCGACCTGGGCATCATGCGCAGCCGTGCAGTCCCTCGGGAAGACGGTAGTTACAGCCTCTCCGGTACCAAGATTTTCATTACCTGGGGTGAGCACGACATGGCGGAGAACATCATCCATTTCGTGCTGGCCAAGTTGCCGGATGCCCCCAGGGGACCCAAGGGTATTTCCCTGTTCCTGGTGCCCAAGTTCCTGGTTAACGACGACGGCTCCCTGGGCGAGCGCAACGCCTTCAGTTGCGGTTCCATTGAAAAGAAAATGGGCATCAAGGGGTCTGCTACCTGCGTCATGAACTTCGACGGAGCCCAGGGCTGGCTGGTTGGCGAGGAAAACAAGGGCCTGGCCGCCATGTTTACCATGATGAACTATGAGCGCCTGGGCGTGGGTATCCAGGGCCTGGCCGCTGCGGAAGCGTCCCTGCAGAGTGCCCGTGAGTATGCCTTTGAGCGCATCCAGAGCCGTGCCCCTACCGGCGCCCGTAATCCGGAGCAGGCTGCTGATCCGCTGGTGGTCCACCCGGATGTGCGACGCATGTTGCTGACCATGAAGGCTTATGTGGAAGGGGGGCGCGCGTTCTCCACCTACGTGGGTCAATGGCTGGATATTGCCAAGTTCTCTGACGAGGACGCAGACCGGGAACAGGCCGAGGGCCTGGTTGCCCTTCTGACACCGGTGGCGAAGGCGTTCCTGACCGACCGGGGCTTCGATATGTGCGTTGTTGGCCAGCAGGTCTTTGGTGGCCACGGTTATATCCGCGAGTGGGGCCAGGAACAACTGGTTCGCGATGCCCGTATTACCCAGATCTATGAAGGTGCCAATGGCATCCAGGCGCTGGATCTGATGGGGCGCAAGGTTGTTGGCAGCCAGGGCAAACTCTATGAGCTGTTTGCCGACGACCTGGCAGCTTTCATTGAGAAAGAGCAGGGCAACGTCGCCCTGGAGCCGTTCCTGGCGCCTTTGGCGGCTTCCCTGGAGCGTCTGTCTGACGTTACCGAGCAGGTTCTGAACCAGTCCAAGGACGACCCCAACGCTCCGGGTGCCGCCTCTGCCGACTACACCAACCTGTTCGGCCTGACGGCACTGGCCTACATGTGGGCCAAGATGGTCGTTGCGGCTGCCCCCAAAGCAGAGGGTGACAGCTCTGGCTTCTACAGTGGCAAGCTGAAAACGGCCCGGTTCTTCTATGAGCGCCTGCTGCCCCAGACGGTGTCACTGGCGGAAAGTATCCGTAGCGGTAGTCAGTCGATGATGGAGCATGCTGACAACGAGTTTTGATCCTGGTCAGATCAGGGCAAAAAATGTCACTGGAGGCCGGCTTTTGCCGGCCTCCGTGTATTGGGTGTATTGACAGCATTCGCGTAACAGGCGCATCTTTAAGCTCATCGCTACAGTCCCTTGCCAAGGAGGTAACCATGAGCATGAAAGAGGACCTGAACAAACTGTCCGAAACCCTCAAGCAATATCGGGATGAGCTTCGTGTCCAGCTGCACCTCGCTCGTCAGGACGTCCGGGACGAATGGGATGACCTCGATGAATATTGGGACAAGTTCCGGCAGAAACTGGACGATATTCGTCATGATGCAGAGGGTGTCAGCGACGAAACCCGCCAGACGGCCCACAAACTCGGTGAAGAGCTCAAATCCGGGTATGAACGGATACGTCAGCGTATAAAGTAACCGCCAGCCAGCGTCAGCTCTGCCGCAGTGCCACGGCAAGGTCGGAGAGATGGTGCCAAGGGGACAAGTCACCGTAGCCCTTGGCTGCCCGGTCGGCCTCACTGCACAGAGTCAGGGCCTGGTGGAGGACAGGGAGTGCTAACCGGCGGGCCGCTTGCTCGATGGCACGGGCCCGTTGTGGCTGAAATACGCCATTCTTCTTCAGGAATGCAGCCGGGGCTTCTCGTTGCTTCATCGCTTGCTGAAGCTCCAGGGTCATGTTGAGATCCCGGACCAGCACCGCCAGCAACCCCAACGGACTTTCCCCTTCCTGCTGCAATGTGGTGATGACCTTCCGGGCATGGGCGGCCCTTCCGGCCAGAAGGTCTGTAATGACCTCAAAGATATTGAAGCGGGCGCTGTACTGAACGGCTGCTTCCACCACATCCTCATTGATGGTTTTCTCGCTGGCCAGCAGGCTCAGCCGATCCAGCTCCTGGCTCGCCGCCAGGAGGTTGCCTTCAAGTCGTTCGCTCAGCAGGTTCAGTGCTCCCTGGGTCAGTGTCAGCCCCCGCGACCGGGCCCGTTGCTGGAGCCAGCCGGCAAACTTGTCCGGATCCACCGGCCACACAGTGACGTGTATGCCGGCTTTCTGCAGTTGTTTGTACCATTTTCGGCGCGTTTCGGCGGCGTCCAGGCGAGTGCTGATCAGCAGGAGCAGGATATCGTCGGCAGGTTGGGACAACGCGTGCTCGATCACATCGCGGCCGTCACCGAGCTTGCCGTTAGGCAGGTGGATCTCGATGCGACGCCGCTCGGCAAACAGTGACATGGCACCCAGTTCGTCCCGGAGGGCGCCCCAGTTAAGGTGCTGGTCGGCGTGGTAGACCTGGCGGTCGTTGAAGCCTTCTTCCCGGGCCTTTGTTCGGATCCGGTCACAGGCTTCCTGGACAAGCAGTGGCTCATCCCCGGATACCAGGTAGACAGGCGCCAGGGATTTCTCCAGTGCCTGGCTGAGCTGCCCCGGGTTGATCTTCATGGCGACGTTTCGCCGCTGTCTTTTTCGGAGGCGTCGAGGATCTCGTCAATCCGCCGCTGGTCAAAGGGCGCCAGACGGTATCCAATCTGCCTTACGAGGTTGTCGTAAAGCTGCCTTTCGATCTCCTCCCGCTCCCGGCGCTTGGCCAGCACACTGGTAGAGTCGAACCGATAGCTCTGGGAGGCACTCACATCCGTGTCCGGCAGCAGGGGAATACCCTCGCGG
Organism: Marinobacter sp. AN1; assembly: GCF_026013985.1. NCBI lineage: Bacteria > Pseudomonadati > Pseudomonadota > Gammaproteobacteria > Pseudomonadales > Marinobacteraceae > Marinobacter > Marinobacter sp. AN1. Next base: position 1,464,405 of record NZ_CP110342.1, read on the forward strand.
GTTTGCAGCATGATACTGACACTCTGGCGTAACTCGTATTCGGCGGCCTCGGCTCGGGCTGAGATAGCGCTGGTGCGCTGGGTCTGGCTGAAATTACCCACAAGGAGCAGGTGCGCCGCGTCTTCACGACTTTCAGACAGGGCCACGTCACCAATGATGAACTGTGACTTCAGCGCCTGGCAAAGGTCTGTGGGGACGCCGGACTGACAGCCCACCCAGAGTGGCTCCAGCGCCGGAGGCACTGGCGATGCGCCCCGAAGCTGAAAACCACAGGCGCTGACCAGTACTGCCACCAGGCCAAGACTGAATGCCGTGCCGAGCTTTCTCATCACCGTCTCCGGATATCAGTTGGCGACTACGTTGACCAGTTTGCCGGGCACTACGATGACCTTGCGTACCGTCTTGCCCTCGGTAAAGCGGGTAACGTTCTCGTGTTCCAGGGCCAGTTTCTCCAGATCGTCCTTGCCGATGCCCGCGGGTACGTCGGCCTTGCCGCGAACCTTGCCGTTCACCTGCAGTACCACCTGAATCTGACTGCGAACCATGGCGCTCTCATCGGCGATTGGCCAGGGTGCATCCACGACTGGCTCCTCATGGCCCATGGCCTGCCAGAGCGTGTGACAGACATGGGGAGCGATGGGCGAGAGCATCAGCACGGCTGCGTCCAGCGCTTCCTGTATGACCGCGCGGTCCTGCTCCTCGGTGGCGTCCAGTCGACCGACTTCATTAAGCAGTTCCATGACCGCGGCAATGGAGGTATTAAAGGTCAGGCGGCGGCTGATATCGTCGCTGACCTTGGCGATGGTTTCGTGGGTCTTGCGGCGCAGGTCACGGCGCGCATCGTTCAGTTGTTCCACATCGATGGCCTGTACCGGACCGCCGGTGGTGTGTTCCCGCACCAGGCGCCACAGGCGCTTGAGAAAACGGTTGGCCCCTTCGACGCCGCTGTCGGACCACTCCAGTGACTGCTCCGGCGGTGCCGCGAACATCATGAACAGACGCACGGTGTCGGCACCGTACTGGTCAATGATTGCCTGGGGGTCAATTCCGTTGTTCTTGGACTTGGACATCTTGGTGACGCCGCCGATTTCTACCGGCTGGCCGTCTTCCCGGTGGATGGCCTTGATCACCTGGCCCTTGCCGTCCCGCTCCACGGTCACGTCAGCCGGAGCGATCCAGCTGGTCTTGCCTGACTCGTCGGTACGGTAGTAGGTCTCTGCCAGCACCATGCCCTGACAGAGCAGGCGGTTGAACGGCTCGGAGCTGTTTACCAGGCCTACGTCCCGCAGCAGTTTGTGGAAGAAGCGGGCGTACAGCAGGTGCAGGATGGCATGTTCGATGCCACCGATGTACTGATCGACAGGGAGCCAGTAGTTGGCTGCGGCCGGGTCCAGCATGCCCTTGTCATAGTTGGGGCTGCAGAAGCGGGCGTAGTACCATGACGACTCCATGAACGTATCGAAGGTGTCTGTTTCCAGGGTGGCTGGCTGGCCGTTGTACTCGGTTTTCGCCCACTCCGGATCGGCCTTGATGGGAGATTGAACGCCATCCATTTCCACGTCTTCCGGCAAGCGTACCGGGAGCCTGTCGTCCGGAACCGGCATTTCAGTGCCGTCGTCCAGGGTCATCATCGGAATCGGTGCGCCCCAGTAGCGCTGGCGGGAAACACCCCAGTCCCGCAGGCGGTAGTTTACGGTGCGCTTGCCAATTCTGTTCTCTTCGAGGTAAGCGGCGATGGCGTCAAAAGCCTCCTCGCTGGTCAGGCCACTGTAGCTGCCTGAGGAAACCAGGGTGCCCTTCTCAGTGAAGGCTTCTTCCTGCACATCCAGCTCGCGACCATCGCTGGCGGCGATAACCTGCTGGATTGGCAGACGGTACTTGCGGGCAAATTCGTGGTCACGCTCGTCGTGAGCCGGTACTGCCATCAGGGCACCCGTGCCATAGTCCATCAGCACAAAGTTCGCGATCCAGATTGGAATTTCTTCCTGGGTCAGTGGGTGAACGGCCTTGTAACCCGTGTCGATACCCTTCTTTTCCATGGTGGCCAGTTCGGCCTCGGCCACCTTGCTGTTGCGGCATTCATCGACAAAGCGAGCGACATCGGAGTGCTCGTCGGCGGCCTTTTTGGCCAAGGGGTGTTCGGCAGCAACGGCCATGTAGGTTACGCCCATCAGGGTGTCAGGGCGAGTAGTGTAGACCGTGAGCCCGTCACCGGCATCCTTGAGGGGGAAGGTCAGCTCAGTGCCCTCGGACTTGCCGATCCAGTTACGCTGCATCGTTTTGACCTGTTCCGGCCAGTCTTCCAGCTGGTCCAGGTCCTTGAGCAACTCTTCGGCGTAATCGGTGATGCGGATGAACCACTGCGGGATCTTCTTCTGTTCCACTACGGCACCAGAGCGCCAGCCGCGGCCATCAACCACCTGTTCATTGGCCAGTACGGTCTGATCCACCGGGTCCCAGTTCACTGTGGACATCTTCTTGTACACCAGGCCCTTTTCATACAGGCGAGCGAAGAACCACTGCTCCCAGCGGTAATAATCAGGGTCACAGGTAGCCAGCTCCCGATTCCAGTCATAACCGAAGCCCAGCTGTTTAAGCTGCTTCTTCATGTAATCGATGTTGGAACGGGTCCACTTGGCCGGCGCGGACTTGTTGGCAATGGCGGCGTTCTCGGCGGGCAGGCCAAACGCATCCCAGCCCATCGGCTGCATGACGTTCTTGCCCTGCATGCGCTGGTAGCGGGAGATGACGTCGCCGATGGTGTAGTTGCGCACATGGCCCATATGCAGCTTGCCGCTGGGGTAGGGGAACATGGACAGGCAGTAGTACTTGGGTTTGCCGGGCTCCTCCTTCACCATGAAGGTGTCGTTGTCTTCCCAGAATTTGCGGGCATTCTGTTCAACATCGCGGGGATTGTATTGCTCGTCCATTCCTGCCATTGCCGTTTGGTACCTTGTGTCGGAAAGAAGCCGCCAGCGGGCTTCGATCAGAAAAATGTTGCCGAAGTGTTGTTAAATTGGCCGGACATTCTAACGTACTGGCGCGGCAACAGGTAGCCTGCCAAACGCCCGGCTTTATGCCACACTGAGTGAAACGACACCGTAAGGAGTGGCCATGACCGACCAGGAACGCAAAGATCAGCCGAAACAGCTTTCCAACCAGGCGCTTGAAGCCTACGACCGTATGCTGGAGCGGGTGGAAAGCCGGCTCGCAGACGCCGAAGAACGCACGCTGGATACCCTGCGGCAGGAGATCGACGATGCGGTAGAGTTCGAAACGGAACTGGAACGCCTGACCCGGGATGAGGCCAGCCTGTTGGCGGCTTACCTGAGGCGGGACCTGGAACACCTGGTCACCTTTGTTGGCGGCACGGGGGAGGGGCTCAGGGAATGGCTGCAACTGGACCTGTCACTACTGGAGCACAAGCTCCAGGACCTGCTGTTCTCCATCGCCGACAAGACGCGGCTGGACACCCTTGAGCTGGACCAGAAGCTGAAGAACGAAGACGTTACCCATTATATGACGGGGGAGGTAGCTACCGCTGGCATGTTCCGTTGCCTGAATTGCGGTCACATGACATGCCTTACCGCAACCAGCCAGTTGGGGCCCTGTGAGGCGTGTGAGAGTCACTATTTTGAGCGGGTAACGGGCCAGTGGCCTCCCGCAACGTGACTTCCCCTGCGGTCCGCTTGCGGGACGCAGGGGAAGGGTAGTGGGCGGATGATCCGCCGGGTCTCAGGCCCGGCGGTTCCGGATGAGGCCCTGGAGCAGGTCGTTGACCGCCCCCGGAATGTCGTCACCACTGTCCGCCTCTACACTGATAGTGGCTACGTCGGTACCCAGGTTGACCGCAACGGCGATCAGGCCATGGGACGCCAGCAACTGGGCCGTGCGACGGCGGTCATCGGCGGTTCCGGCGTTCTCTTCGGTGAGGACCACGGACGTCTTGCCCTGGTCGAACAGTGTTCGCTCTACAGCGATGGCCAGGTCGCCCGCCTTGCGCCCGTTACAGGCGATGATGGCAGGCGTCTGCGCCAGGCGGCGTTGCCGCTCTTCGGCGGTAACCGGGTCGAGGGACTCCACGTCGCTGGCGGTGCCCGCGATCATGCCAGCGCCGATGGTGACGTTGGTCAGACGGTCGATGACGATAAAGCTACCGGTAGCATGGTTGCGCGGGTAGGCATCGAAGGCGACGGGCTGACTCAGGGTGAGCTCGCACAGACCGATTTCGTTCAGGGCCAGTTGTGAGGGGCTGGCGCTCTGTTCCAGGGTGTTTACATCTGTCTGGTGATGAATCTTCTTTACCGTTGCCGAAGTAAAGGTTGGTCCCAGTTTGATGTCATACAGGCGGCCCGTTTCCAGCGGTGCATCGGTCATCCAAACGATATTGGCGTTGAAGCGGTTGCCCACCTCCGGCTCGTCTTCAACTTTCACCAGCATGTCGCCCCGACTGATGTCGATCTCGTCATTCAGGGTCAGGGTAACGGCCTGGTCAATGTAGGCTTCTTCCAGGCTGCCATCGAAGGTCACCACATCCTTTACGGTGCTCTTGCGACGTGAGGGCAGGGCCATGACCTCATCCCCCGGGCGGATCACGCCTGAGGCGATTGTGCCGCAGAAACCGCGGAAATTCAGGTTGGGGCGGGTGACGTACTGTACCGGGAAGCGGAAGTGCTCCAGGTTCTTGTCCCGGGACACCTCTACGGTTTCCAGGATTTCCATCAGGGGCTGGCCGCTGAACCAGGGCGTGTTCTCACTCCGGTTCACCACGTTGTCCCCCTCAAGGGCGGAGATCGGTACGAAGCGGATATCCTTCAGGCCCAGCTTGGCCGCGAAGGCCAGGTAGTCTTCCTTGATCTCGTTGAACCGTTCCTCGCTGAAGTCCACCAGGTCCATCTTGTTAATGGCAACCACAATGTGGCGGATGCCCAGCAGGGACGCGATATAGGAATGCCGGCGGGTCTGTGTCAATACACCGTAGCGGGCGTCAATCATCAGGATCGCAAGCTGTGCGGTGGACGCGCCGGTGGCCATATTGCGGGTGTACTGCTCGTGACCGGGGGTGTCAGCAATAATGAACTTGCGTTTGTCGGTGCTGAAGTAACGGTAGGCCACGTCAATGGTGATGCCCTGTTCCCGCTCAGCCTGCAGGCCGTCCACCAATAGCGCCAGGTCCAGCTTCTCGCCGGTGGTGCCCATCTTGGCGCTGTCGGTTTTCAGGCTGGCCATGTGATCTTCGTAGATCATCTTGGTGTCGTGGAGCAGGCGGCCAATGAGGGTGCTCTTGCCATCATCCACACTGCCGCACGTCAGCAGGCGCAGCAGTTCCTTGTTCTCGTGTTGCTTCAGGTAGGCCTGAATATCTTCGGCAATCAGATCAGACTGGTGTGACATCTCAGAAGTACCCTTCCCGCTTTTTCTGTTCCATGGAACCGGCAGAATCGTGGTCGATCACGCGGCCCTGACGCTCGGAGCTGGTAGCCAGCAGCATTTCCTGGATGATTTCCGGCAGCGTGTCCGCCTCGGACTCGATGGCACCGGTCAGCGGGTAGCACCCCAGGGTGCGGAACCGGACGGATTTCATCATCGGCTTCTCGCCCTCCCTGAGTGGCATACGGTCGTCGTCCACCATGATCAGGGTGCCGTCCCGCTCCACGACCGGCCGTTTGGCGGCGTAATAGAGAGGGACAATCTCGATGTTTTCCAAGTAGATGTACTGCCAGATATCCAGCTCGGTCCAGTTGGACAGCGGGAACACGCGGATGCTTTCGCCCTTGTTAACCTTGCCGTTGTATATGTTCCACAGCTCCGGGCGCTGGTTCTTGGGGTCCCAGCGGTGGTATTCGTCCCGGAAGGAGTAGACCCGCTCCTTGGCTCGTGATTTCTCCTCGTCCCGGCGGGCACCACCGAAGGCGGCATCAAACTTGTACTTGTCCAGGGCCTGCTTGAGGGACTGGGTCTTCATTACATCGGTATGCTTGGCGCTGCCGTGGGTGAATGGACCGATGCCCTGCTTCACGCCGTCCTCGTTGATGTGGACGATCAGGTCCAGGCCATATTCCTTTACCTTCCGGTCCCGGAAGTCGATCATGTCCCGGAACTTCCAGGTGGTGTCCACGTGCATCAGTGGGAATGGCGGCTTGCCCGGGTAGAAGGCCTTGCGTGCCAGGTGCAGCATGACCGCGGAATCCTTGCCGATGGAGTAGAGCATTACCGGGTTGTCGAACTCTGCGGCGACCTCCCGGATGATGTGGATACTTTCAGCTTCCAGCTGTTTGAGATGGGTCAGGTTGTACGTGGTCATAGTTCAGCTCACCGGGGCATGGCGGAAGCATGCCCAAAACAGGGATAAAGAGGCGTTGTCAGAGGAAGGCTACTATACCAGTGGCGGGTGCTTATAAGAAGGTGAGCTAGTAGAGTTTCCGGCTATAACAATATGCGCAGAGCGGCCAGCCGGTTATAGGCCCCGGGCTGCGTTGTCAGCGGGTTTCAGTGAGTGCCGTCGGTCAGCAGGCGATGGACGTACTGGTCTACGTAGTCAAAACCACGGCCGTCGAAATCAACAAAGCGGATGCCCAGGTGGAACTCGTCCCTGGCCACCCGGCGCAAATGGGCGATATGGCATCGAGCTGACAGGCTAACGGTTTGTTGGGCCAGCACCGGTACCTCGAAGCGGGCGTGGACGTCAATCCAGTCGCCGGGAGCCGGTGGACGCTTGCCCGGGATCAGGGTTGCCGTGACCTCGTTGGTGCAGCGCAGCATCATGCCGGCGCGGGAAAGGTTGCACATTTCGCACTCGATGGGGGGCTGGCCCGGGCGGTTCACGGTCACGGTCAGGGAGACCTCGACCCGTTGCTGGTCACGGAGGTTCGGTTCGGCGGAACGGGGTTTGACCCGCATCGGCTTGGCCGGGGCGGACTCGACGTTGAGCGGCTTTCCCATGGTCATATCCTGTTCGATCGTGTTACCTGTCGTGCCCGAAAATTAGGTAACGGCGCTCTGAAAAACCTGGTGCGCGTCCTGCATCCTGACAATGGCGTTGCTGTCGATCAGTGCTGTGTGGCGATTTTCCCTCGCCGGTACCAGGCCTCTTTTCGGAGGCTCGGAGAACAAGTCTGTAACTTCGGGCGGAGATTACAGTTTTTATTATCCATCGAGTGTAACTGGTGGTTTAGTGACCAGCAAGAGAGTGTGTCGTGACGGCTGTCATGTTATGAAACATTCGTTTGGACAAGGATTGCACACCTTCTGGTGGCTGGCCTTGGTGAGGTAGAATGCCCGGGTTTCACTTTCTGACCTTGAGCGGCCCCCTGATGACACAGAAAACTCCCGCCACTGGTAGTGGCAAAGTCGGATTTATCAGCCTTGGCTGTCCCAAAGCCCTGGTGGACTCGGAACGCATCCTGACCCAGCTCCGTCTCGACGGCTATGACGTCGTGCCAACCTACGACGATGCCGACATCGTGGTTGTGAACACCTGTGGCTTTATTGATGCGGCCAAGCAGGAGTCCCTGGACGCCATTGGTGAAGCGATCAATGAGAACGGCAAGGTCATTGTCACGGGTTGCATGGGGGTGGACGCTGAAAAGATCCGGGAAACCCATCCCGGTGTGCTGGCAGTTTCGGGTCCCCAGGCTTACGAGGAAGTGGTGGGCGCAGTCCATCAGTATGTCCCCCCAAAAAAGGACCATGATCCCTTCGTGGACCTGGTGCCGCCCCAGGGCATCAAACTGACACCCCGTCACTACGCCTATCTGAAAATCTCTGAAGGCTGCAACCACAGCTGCACCTTCTGCATCATTCCGGACATGCGTGGCAAGCTGGTAAGCCGTCCGATTGGCGATGTCATGGACGAAGCCCAGCGCCTGGTAGATGCCGGGGTGAAAGAGTTGCTGGTAATCTCCCAGGACACCTCAGCCTATGGCGTGGATATCAAGTACCGCACCGGATTCTGGCAAGGCCGGCCGCTGAAAACCCGGATGCAGTCCCTGTGCGAGGCGCTGGGTGAGATGGGCGTCTGGGTACGCCTGCATTACGTCTATCCCTATCCGCACGTAGACGACATCATTCCACTGATGGCGGAGGGCAAGATCCTGCCGTACCTGGATATACCTTTCCAGCACGCCAGCCCAAAAGTGCTGAAGGCCATGAAGCGTCCGGCCCACGACAGCAAAACCCTGGAGCGCATCAGGAAATGGCGGGAAATGTGCCCGGAGCTGACCATTCGCTCCACCTTCATCGTTGGCTTCCCGGGAGAAACCGAGGAAGACTTCCAGTACCTGCTGGACTGGCTCGATGAGGCCCAGCTGGACCGGGTTGGTGCGTTTACCTACAGCCCGGTGGAAGGCGCAAAGGCCAATGAATTGGAGGGCGCCGTCCCGGAGGACGTGAAGGAAGAGCGCCTTGCCCGGTTTATGGCCCGGCAAGCGGAAATCTCCACCGCCCGTCTGCAAGCGAAGATTGGCAAGACCATCGACGTATTGATTGATGAGGTGGACGAGGAAGGCGCCATCGGCCGCTCCAGGGCCGATGCTCCGGAAATTGATGGTATGGTTTACCTGAATGGCGAAACCGAACTGCAGCCGGGGCAGATTGTCCAGGTGGTGGTAGAGCATGCTGACGAGCACGATCTGTGGGCTGTGCTGGCCTGACGCGAGGGCCAGGTACCTATAAACCCGAAGCCCCGGTTCTCCGGGGCTTCGTCGTTCCTCCTCAGTCGTTGCTGACTCTGGCAACGATGTCGGCATAGTACTCGTCGAAGTCCTTGAACTGGATGCTGTCGCGGCCGCAACAGCGAATGTTGCCGGACTTGATATCGTACACCCAGCCGTGAATCTCGATTTTGCCGGTAGCCAGTTTCGCGGCTACCACCGGGTGAGTGCGCAGGTGCTGGACCTGCTGCTGTACGTTCTCTTCAATGGCCTCGTTGAGATATTTCGTGTCCAGTGGCTCGTCACCGGCGATACCGTGGCGCTCCCGCACGATTTCCATGGCAGACCGGCAGTGGCTGAGCCATTCCTTGACGTGGGGCAGGCCCTTCAGGGCCGGAATGTCCAGCGCACCCTTGATGGCACCGCAGTCGGTGTGACCACAGACAATAATGTGCCGCACATGCAGTACTGCCACCGCATATTCAATGGAGGCGGTCATGCCTCCGGTCTCGTTGCTGTGAGGCGGGATCACGTTACCGGCGTTGCGGCAGATAAACAGGTCACCGGGGTTGGAGCCGGTGACCATGTTCGGGTCAATGCGCGAATCGGAGCAGGTAAAGAACAGTACGTCCGGATTCTGGCTATCGGCGAGGGCGCCAAACAGGTCCTTATGTTCCGGATAGACGTTCTTTCTGAAATCGATAACGCCGCGAACAATATGATCCATGGTTTTCCTCCGGCCCTTCAAGCGTCCAGCTTCTTCTGCAGAATTTCATTGAACAGCTTGGGATTGCCCTGGCCTTTGGACGCCTTCATCAGGGGCCCCATAAAGCCCCCGAGCATTTTCTTGCGTTTTTTCGGGTCCTCCTCGCTCTGGTACTGGGCCACCTGATCCGGCATGCCTGCCAGTACCTCGTCCACCATCTTCTCAAGCTCGCCGGTATCTGAAACCTGTTTCAGCCCCTTGGCATCAATAATGGTATCGACGTCGCTGCCGTCGCCTTCCCAGAGCGCCTCGAAGACTTTCTTGGCACCTGCTGAGGAAATGGTGTTATCGGCAATTCGCGTCACCAGCGCGCCCAGTTGTATGCCGCTGACCGGTGAGTCGTTGACGGACCTTTCCTCCGCGTTCAGGCGAGCCGAGAGTTCACCGAGAATCCAGTTGGCGGACAGCTTGGCATCCTTCCCGTGTTGGGCCGTTTCCTCGAAGAAGGCGGCTAGCCTGGCGTCTGCAGCCAGCAGGCCGGCATCGTAGTCGTTCAGTCCATACTGGTCCATGAAGCGGGCCTTGCGGGCGTCGGGGAGCTCCGGGAGGCTGTTGCGGGCTTCATCGATAAAGGCTTCATCGAGCACCACTGGCAGAAGGTCCGGGCAGGGGAAGTAACGGTAGTCGTTGGCTTCTTCCTTGGTGCGCATGGAGCGGGATTCATCCCGGTCGCCGTTGTACAGGCGGGTTTCCTGCACGATCTCGCCGCCGTCCTCCAGGATGTCCATCTGCCGTTCCACCTCGTGGTGAATGGCCTGTTCCATGAAGCGGAAGGAATTCAGGTTCTTGGTTTCCGTGCGGGTGCCAAGGGTGTCAGAGCCCTTTGGTTTGAGCGAGATATTCACGTCAAAGCGCATGGAGCCCTGGGACATATCGCCATCACAGATGCCCAGGGAGGTCACAATACCGTGAAGCTTTTTGGCAAAGGCAACGGCTTCCTCTGCGTTAGTCATATCCGGTTCGGTGACGACTTCGATCAGAGGGGTTCCGGCCCGGTTCAGGTCTACACCGGTCATGCCATGGAAGTCCTCGTGCAGGGACTTGCCGGCGTCTTCTTCCAGGTGCGCATGGTGGATGCGAACCCGCTTTGATTCACCGTTCTCGAGTTGGATATCCACGTAGCCGGGACCTACGATGGGACGGGCCAGCTGGGTCGTCTGGTAACCCTTGGGCAGGTCCGGGTAGAAGTAGTTCTTTCGCTCAAACACAGACCGGCGCTCGATCTCGGCATTCACCGCCAGGCCAAACATGACCGCGTAGCGGAAAGCCTGCTCGTTGGGTACCGGCAGGGTGCCGGGCATGGCCAGGTCAACGGCATTGGCCTGGGTATTTGGCTCGGCGCCATAGGCGGTGCTGGAGCCGGAAAAGATCTTGGTACGGGTGGCGAGCTGAACATGGATCTCCAGCCCGATGACGATATCCCATTGCATGTGACACTCTCCTCCGTCGGGCTTAGTTAGGCTCGCGCTGGTGCCAGTCGGTCACCTGCTGGAACTGATGGGCGGCGTTGAGCAGCCGGGCTTCGGAGAAATAGTCCCCGATGATCTGCAGGCCAACCGGCAGGCCGTCGATGAAACCGGCCGGGACCGACATGGCCGGCACGCCGGCCAGGTTGACGGCAATGGTAAACACGTCCTCCAGGTACATGGTCACCGGGTCGGTGCTCTTCTCACCCTGGACAAACGCCGGCGACGGGGAGGTCGGGCTCATCAGGACGTCTACCTCCCGGAAGGCGTTGATGAAATCCTGCTGGATCAGGCGGCGGACTTTCTGGGCCTTCAGGTAGTAGGCATCAAAGTAGCCGGCGGAAAGGGCGTAGGTACCCACCAGGATCCGCCGCTTCACCTCATTGCCAAAGCCTTCTGCCCGGGTGCGGGTGTACAGGTCCATCAGGTCCTTCGGGTCTTCACAGCGATAGCCATAGCGAACGCCGTCAAACCGGGACAGGTTGGCGGAGGCTTCCGCCGGGGCGATCACGTAGTATGCGGCTATGGCCAAATTTGCGTGGGGCAGGGACACTTCCTTAACCGTGGCCCCCAGCTTCTCGTATTCTTTTACCGCGTCACGGACCTGTTGCTCCATGGCCGGGCTGAGCTGCTCGGAGAAATACTCCTTTGGTAGCCCGATTTTCAGGCCCTTCAGGGGCTCGTCCAGGGTGGCCGTGTAGTCCGGTACCCCGCGATCCACACAGGTGGAATCTTTCGGGTCGAAGCCGGCCATTACGTTCAGCATCAGGGCGTTGTCTTCTGCCGTGCGGGCCATGGTGCCACCCTGGTCCAGGCTGGAGGCGAACGCGATCATGCCATAACGGGATACCCGGCCATAGGTGGGTTTGAGGCCGGTGACGCCACACAGGGCGGCGGGCTGGCGGATCGAGCCGCCGGTGTCAGTGGCCGTGGCCGCCGGTACCAGGCATGCGGCTACGGCTGCCGCGGAACCACCGGACGAGCCTCCGGGGACACGCTTGGCGCCCCAGGGGTTGGTTACCGGCCCGAAATAGCTGGATTCGTTGGACGACCCCATGGCAAATTCGTCCATGTTGGTCTTGCCCAGACATACTGCGCCAGCCTTGCGGAAATTGGCGGTAACTGTGGCGTCATAGGGCGGAACGAAGTTTTCCAGCATTTTCGAGCCGCAGGTGGTGCGCACACCCCGGGTGCAGAAGATGTCCTTGTGGGCAAAGGGGACACCGGTCCAGGGTGTCGCGTTACCATTGGCGCGCTGCTCGTCAGCGGCCCTGGCGTCTGCCAGGGCCTGGTCTTCGGTTACGGTAATGAAGCTGTTGTATTTGCCATCTTCACAACGGATGCGATCAAGAAACTGACGGGTCAGTTCGACGCTGGAGACAGTGCCCTGTTCCAGCGCACGGGAAAGTTCGGCTACGGATTTGTTGTGCATGGTGGTTCCTGGGTCGCTGGTCGGTCACTCGATAACGCGGGGGACAAGGTAAAGTCCATTCTCCGTTGCCGGAGCAATGGCCTGGAACTCGGCACGCTGGTCGGTCTCGGTAACTTCGTCCGGCCGCAGGCGCTGGACGGCGTCCAGGGGGTGGGCCAGGGGCTCGACGGACTCGGTATCGGCGGCGCTGAGCTGGTCCACCAGATCCAGGATATTGCCCAGGTCCTTTTCCAGGGCGGACACCTGTGCATCATCCACCTGGATGCGGGCGAGCACCGCAACTTTTTCAATGTCCTTGCGGGAAATGGTCACGCATTGCCTCCGGAATTAATGGAAAAGCGATATGTTAACAGATTCAGAGTTGTGCGCAGTACCCCGGTAAAGCTGTAAAGGCTTGTAACCCGGCGCATCGCGCCTTGCCTGCGGGGGTGCTCACTGCTAAAGTTGCCGCATCATTTCCAGACTGCATTTCTCAGGTTGAAATAACGCGAATGTTGAAACGTATCCGAGGCCTATTCTCCAGCGATCTCTCGATCGATCTTGGTACCGCAAACACCCTTATTTATGTCCGTGAGCGGGGGATCGTGCTGAATGAGCCTTCGGTGGTTGCGATCCGGACCAACAACTCCCAGAAGATGGTTGCCGCCGTCGGCTCCGAGGCGAAGCGAATGCTTGGCCGGACCCCCGGTAACATTACGGCTATCCGTCCCATGAAGGACGGTGTTATCGCCGATTTCGTGGTCACCGAGAAAATGCTGCAGCACTTTATCCACAAGGTGCATGAGAACAGCTTTATTACTCCGAGCCCGCGGGTGCTGGTGTGTGTGCCCAGCAAGTCCACCCAGGTTGAAAAGAAAGCGATTCGTGAATCCGCCCTGGGCGCCGGTGCCCGGGAGGTGTTCCTGATCGAGGAGCCCATGGCGGCAGCGATTGGCGCCGGCCTGCCGGTTGAAGAGGCCAGTGGCTCCATGATCGTCGACATTGGCGGTGGCACCACCGAGATTGCGATCATCTCACTGAACGGTATCGTTTACGCAGAATCCGTGCGGGTTGGCGGTGACAAGTTTGATGAAGCTATTGTCACCTATGTCCGTCGTAACTACGGCAGCCTGATCGGTGATTCTACCGCCGAGCGCATCAAGCACGAGATCGGCTGCGCTTACGAAGGCGTTGAAATCCGGGAGATCGATGTTCGTGGCCGCAACCTGGCGGAAGGTGTTCCCCGGGCTTTCACACTCAACAGCGAAGAGATTCTCGACGCTCTGCAGGAGTCCCTGGCGCAGATCGTCCAGACCGTCAAGAGCGCGCTGGAGCAGTCCCCTCCTGAGCTGGCATCGGATATTGCCGAGCGCGGCATTGTGTTGACCGGTGGCGGCGCCCTGTTGCGGGGCCTGGACAAGCTGATCAGCGAAGAAACCGGCCTGCCGGTGATCATAGCGGAGGATCCCCTGACCTGTGTCGCCCGCGGTGGCGGCAAGGCCCTGGAAGTTATCGACCGTGGCGGAATTGGCATGTTCTCCCAGGAGGGGTGACCGTGATTCCGGGTTCCGGCCTGACTGACTCATGCCCGATACCGCCGCTGGGGTTACGCCCCAGCGGCGGTTGCGTTATCGGGGCAAGGGGGTTGCGCCATTAAGACCATTTTCGTGCAGGGTCCTGTTCCGGGATTCCGTCTGCTTATAGTGCTGGTGTTGTCGGCGGTCCTGATCGTGGCAGATGACCGCTTTGAACGGCTCGAACCCTTGCGCAGTGGTATTGCCAGTGCGCTTGCGCCGGTATTCTGGTTGGGTAACGCCCCGGATCGTTTCGGGGATTGGTTTGCAGGCGTGGTTACCCCCAGGGAAGACCTGCTCAGCGAAAATGAAGCCCTCAAGGCCCGCCTGATGATCCTTGAGCGCCGTGCCCTCAAGTACGGTGCCCTGGCCGCAGAAAACAACCGCTTGCGGGAACTGATGAATGCCTCTGGGGCGCTTGATGACCGGGTCGTGGTCGCCGAGGTTGTCGGGGTGTCCCCGGATCCCTTCTCCCATGAGGTGATCATCAACAAGGGTGCCCGGGATGGTCTGGAGGCCGGTCAGGCAATCCTGGACTCCAATGGCCTGATGGGCCAGGTGCTTTATACCGCGGCGTTTACCTCCCGTGTATTGCTCATTTCTGACAGCAGCCATGCAGTACCGGTAGAAGTCCTGCGGAATGGCCTGAGGGCTATTTTGCTGGGCAATGGTGATATCGGTCAGCTGGAGCTGGTCCATGTGCCGGATACCGCCGATATCCGTGAAGGAGACGTCCTGGTGAGCTCTGGCCTTGGGGGGCGTTTCCCGAAGGGGTATCCGGTGGCTGAAGTCTCCCACATTACCAAGGACCCCGGTGCCCCCTTTGTGACTATTCACGCCACTCCGATGGCCCGGCTGAGCAGAAGCAAGCTGGTGCTGGTGGTGTTCTCTGAGGCCGGGGCGGCTGGTACTGAGGAGCTGTACGACCAGCAGGAAGCCGGCAGTATGGCCCCGGACGCTGGCCCGGAAACCGGCAGGGAGACCAACTGATGCTGTCGATAATCAGTTATCCGGTGATGTTCCTCAGTATCCTGCTGGCGCTGGTCGCAAGTATTTCCCTGTTCCCCCAGGGCTGGTTCGAGTTCCGCCCGGAATGGCTGGCGCTGGTCGTGTTCTACTGGACTTATCGGGCACCGGCCCAGTTCGGCATTCTGACAGCTTGGGTGCTGGGTCTCTTGCTGGACGTGCTCGAGGCGACGCCCCTGGGGGTTAACGGGCTCGCCATGGCGGTAGTGGCGTTCCTGGTGCTGACGGTCCACCAGCGCCTGCGAATGTTCCCGCTGATCCAGCAGAGCATAATCGTTTTCCTCCTGGTGGGGATCAACCAGATGCTGGTGCATTTTATCAAACAGATACTGGGAGCAGAGACGTCAGGGTTTGCCTACCTGTGGCCAGCCGTGACCAGTGCCGGGCTGTGGCTGGTGTTATGCCCATTGCTGGACAAACTGAACCTGAAACTCGGCTGACTGTCCTGTCGGAAAACGCATGATGAAACACTCGGTCATACTGGCCTCGGCATCGCCGCGAAGGGCAGACCTTCTCAGGCAGCTTGGGCTATCCTTTGATACACAGCCAGTGGCTATCGATGAAACCCCACGTCCGGGGGAGGAGCCGGAAGCTTATGTGCAGCGGCTGGCCCGGGAGAAGGCCCTCGCTGGCTATCAACAGGTGGGGCAGGCGGAAGCCCTTGTCATCGGCTCCGACACCACTGTGGTGCTGGAACACCGGATCCTGGGTAAACCTGTGGATCGGGAAGAAGCGAAATCAATGCTTCAGGCCCTGTCAGGCCGCACACACCAGGTAATGACCGGCGTTGCCCTGACGACCAGTGATGGTACAAAAGTATCCGTCAGCACAACCGATGTGGAATTCCGTTCCCTTGATGAACGTGAAATTGACGCCTACTGCGATACGGGCGAGCCCATGGACAAGGCCGGTGCATACGGCATACAGGGCCGCGGCGGCGCCTTTGTGGCATCCATCAAAGGCAGTTACAGTGCAGTTGTAGGGCTGCCCCTGGACGTGACCGCGGGCCTGCTGACAGGGGCAGGTCTGCCGGTCTGGCACTACTGGACATCCAACAACGGAGAATGACATGAGCGAGGAAATCCTGATCAACGTGACCCCGGTGGAAACCAGGGTGGCACTGGTTGAAAACGGGATGCTTCAGGAAGCTTATGTCGAGCGGACAACCCGCAGGGGGATTGTCGGTAATATTTTCAAGGGCAAGGTAGTCCGCGTCTTGCCGGGTATGGAGGCGGCCTTCGTCGACATCGGACTGGAGCGGGCTGCGTTTATCCACGCTTCCGACGTCATGCCATCCACCTCTGCAGGGGATAATGGCGATACCGGGGATGGTCCCAGAACGGTACCGGACATTCGTACGCTGCTACGGGAGGGGCAGTCCCTGGTGGTTCAGGTCACCAAGGATCCCATCGGCACCAAGGGCGCGCGGCTCACTACCCAGCTTTCCATTCCTTCCCGTTACCTGGTGTTCATGCCGGGTGTTCACCACATCGGGATTTCTCAGCGCATCGAGGATGACGATGAGCGGACCCGCCTGAAGGGCATCCTGGAAAGTGCCATCAGCGAGCAGGAAGACTGTGCCGGCGGCTTTATCATCCGGACGGCAGCGGAAGGGGTGTCCGAGGAGGACCTGCTGGCGGACATGGTCTATCTGCAGCGCCTGAACCAGTCTATCGTGGACCGGATAGAGCATGTGATGGCGCCGTCCATCATCTACCAGGACCTGCCCCTGTTTATCCGCACCATTCGTGACCTGATCCGGCCTCAAACCGAAAAGGTTCGCATCGATTCGCGGGAAAGCTATCAGCGGGTGATGGATTTTGTTCGTGAATTTGTGTCCGAATTCGAAACCAAGGTGGAGTACTATCCCGGCGAGCGCCCGATCTTTGATCTCTACAGCGTTGAGGATGAAATCCAGAAAGCCCTGAGCCGCAAGGTCCAGCTGAAATCCGGTGGCTATGTGATCATCGACCAGACCGAGGCCATGACCACCATTGATATCAATACCGGAGGGTTTGTCGGCCACCGCAACCTGGAAGAAACCATCTTCAAGACCAACCTTGAGGCCGCGCGGGCCATAAGCCGTCAGCTCCGGCTGAGGAACCTTGGGGGCATCATCATCATCGACTTTATCGATATGGAAGACCCTGAACACCAGCGCCAGGTACATCGGATGCTGGAGAAGATGCTCGAGCGGGACCACGCCAAGACCAAGATTACCGGTGTCTCCGAGCTGGGCCTGGTGGAGATGACCCGCAAGCGCACCACCGAAAGTCTTGGTCAGATTCTGTGTGAGCCCTGTCCCATCTGCGATGGCCGCGGCTTCCTCAAGACGGCCGAGACCGTATGCTATGAAATATTCCGGGAAATCCTGCGGATCAATCGCGCCTATGATGCGGAAAGTTACCTCGTGATGGGGTCACAGAAGGTGGTAGATCGTTTGCTGGATGAGGAGGCTGACAATGTCGCGGACCTTGAAACCTTCATCGAAAAGTCCATTCGTTTCCAGGTTGAACCCTTCTACAGCCAGGAACAGTACGATGTGGTGTTACTCTGAGCACAATGGCCCGGCCAGCGTCCCCCTCTCCTGACCCAGCCCGGGAGTCCGGGGGACGGTCCCTGTCCCGTTTTCTGCTGCTGGCCCTGATGTGGCTGTCCATCGTCCTGTTGCTGGTGATCGCTGTGCTGACCAGTTGGGCGAGGTACACCGCCGAGCACGTTGATGATTACCGGCCCCGGCTGGAAGCCTTGCTCAGCCAGCGGCTGGGCCAGGAGGTGTCTATCGAGTCGCTCTCGGCCCGCTGGCAGGGGGCGGATCCGATTTTGCTGGCGGAAGGTCTGCGCATCGCCTACCAGGATGCGCCGGACCGTAGTGCGGTAGCGCTGCAACAGCTGCTGTTGCGCCTGGACGGGCCCAGGTCACTGTTACGCATGGGGCTGGTGTTCCAGCGGATGGAAGCCGACGGCCTGGACCTGGTGGTTGAGCAGGACTCTGACGGGCGCCTTGCCATTGAGGGGCTGACCCTTCCTGAGCCAGGGCCGGGTCTGAGCGGAGAGCCCCTGGAGAGAGAACAGTGGCTGGAGCCGCGACGCTGGCTGGATGAACTGACGGCCAGGATCTCTGACCCACACATTCGTCTTACCCATCTTACCGTCGGCCTGAAGACGCCAGACGCTGACACGGTGTTCCTGGACGTTCCACAGCTGGACCTGGCTTACGGTAATCAGCGGATGTCTGCCTCTGGCCGTGCCATGCGCCAGGGTACGCTCGAGCAACTGGCCACGTTTTCGGTTACGGGCCAGGACCTGTTTGACGGCCGCTTTACGGGCCAGGTCTGGGCGGAGTTGACTCCGGGTGCCTTCTTTGAAGGACTCACTCGGGGACTTCAGTGGCGCGGCTTCGAGATTCGTGAGCTTAACGCCGATGCCCGCACCTGGCTAAGCTTCCAGAATGGCCAGTTAGAGCGCCTGAACGGTCAGCTTGAGGTGCACCGGGTGCAGCTGGATAGCGAGCTGGATACCCTGGCCCCCCTGCGAGGGCTGTCTGCCCGGATTGGCTGGCGGCGCACCGACGGTGGCGGCAGCTTCCACGTCAAGGAGCTGGGTTGGCGTTGGCAGGAGGACCAGGTGACCGGTGTGGAGGGACGAATTGACTATGATCGCCTGGCGTTCCACGTCAGGGCGCCCAGGGTAGCGGTAGGTCCCCTGGCTCGGCTGGCTGTGGCTTCGGAGCTGTTGCCAGCCCGAGCCCAGTACCACCTTGCTGCACTCGCTCCTGAAGGTGATCTGTCGGCTTTCGATCTGGAGATCCCCCGTAAACTGCCTGAGGAATTCCACCTGTCCGCCCGCCTTGAAGGTGTATCGGTGCAGCCCCATCAGGGCGCACCCGGTGGCGGCAATGTACAGGGCAGGCTATGGCTCAATCGCCATGGCGGGCAGGTGCGGGTCGACGGTGAGGATACGACCCTGCACTTTCCGGAACTCTTCGCTGGCCCCTGGGCTTTCGGCCGGGCGTCCGGCCAAGTTGGGTGGCGCCTGGACGGGGGGATCACCCGGGTTTTCGCCCGTGACCTGCAGATGACCTACCAGGACCGGACCCGTCTCGAAGGCGCCTTTGATCTCCGTCTGGACCGTTACGGGGAGGATAACCTGGGCTTGAAGGTATCGGTCGAGAATGGCGTGGCCAATATGCTGGCGGACTTTGTTCCGGTGGGTGCCGTCGATCCGGAACTCTATGACTGGCTGACAACGGCTATCCTCGAGGGTGATATTACCCGCGGCGAGTTCTACGGGCATGGCCAGATCGGCAAGGACACGCCCCGGTTCGCCTTCAGCACGGCCATGGAATACGAATTCCGGAACGGGCGCATCGCCTACGATCCCGCGTGGCCTGAGGTTATCGATGCCAATGGCCGCGTCCGTATCCACAATGGCCGTACCCATGTGGAGTTGGACCAGGCACAAACCGGTGGCCTGTCACTACCGCAAGCTGAAGTGGTTGTCAGCCCCGAGGAAGCTTCGCCAGTGGTCAGTGTTACGACCCGGGCTGCTGTCGATGGTCAACGGATTGCCTACTGGCTGGCGGAAACCCCGCTGGGAGAGATGGCCGGTGGGGCCGGGGAGGCCCTCTCGGTGTCTGGTGATTATGACGTAGACCTTTCGTTGCGGTTTCCGCTCGGTCCCGACCCTGATGTTGACGTGGATGCCCGTGTCCACACCAGTAACGGAGAGGTTTACTACCCGGCAGCGGATCTGCGCTGGCAGGGAATCAGTGGCGATCTTTCCTATAGCTCGGTCGGAGGGTTCTCAGACGATCCCCTGAGCGCCCGCTTCCTTGGTCAGCCCGTAACGATAAAGCTGGCCGGCAATGGCGGCAACAAAGGCCTGACCATCAGCCAGACCGGGCAGACCGATGTGGCCACCCTGGCCGCAAGGCTGCTACCGGAAGGCCAGGTTATCAAAGGCATCGAAGGGCGACTGCCATATGGGGCAACCCTTGATTTCTCATCCGGCGTCCCGGCCCGCTTGTTGATTAATGCCAGCAGTGCCGGTCTCTGGTCGGACTGGCCCACCCCGCTGGGGCGGGAAGCGGGCCCGGAAGAACGCATCGAGGCCCTGGTCCGCTGGCCGGACGGTGACCGTGTGCAAATCGAAGGGCGTTGGGGAGAGCGATTATCTGTGGCACTGGAATGGCGCCAACAGGGCTTCTTTAATGGCCAGGTGGTTGTAGGCGGAATTGGTGCCTACTGCCGGAAGAGGCAGGCCTGGTGGTCAGGGCGAATGTGGATCGATTTGTCCCCGGAGAATGGCAATCCTGGTTTGACCAGATAATGGCTAACTCCGGTGCAGGAGGTCGCGGAACGGGCAGCCAGTCGGCCGGTTCCGGTTTTGACTGGCTCACGCGGGTAGAAGTGTCCATGGAGGAACTGGTTCTGGGCGACCACGCACTGCCAGGGGTGACCGCAACGCTGACCCCTGAGCCGGGCGGTTGGCTGCTGACTACGGACTCCTATCGGGCTACCGGGGTGGTTCGTATCCCTGCCGACGGCAAGCCGGTCCTGGTGGACCTGGAAAGACTGCGGCTGGCACGTTCCGACGATGATGCTGCTGACGAGGCTGTGCCCCTGTTGACTCCCACAGAGCAGCTTGAGACGTTCCGTAATATGGCTGCCGGACAATGGCCCGAAGTGGATGTGCGCATCGGCTCGCTGTGGCTGGGTGACGATCCCGCCGGGGCCTGGTCATTCCTGCTGTCTCCCTCCCCGGACCAGGTGACGCTTCAGGATCTTCAGGGCCAGATCGGTTCAATGGCCTTTGATGGCCAGGTCCGTTGGGGAGTCACCTCAGGCGAGGAAGCAACGGTGCTGCAGGGCGTGCTGGAGGGCGGCAACCTGCAGGACGCAGCGACCCTGTTGGGCATGGAGGCGCCCCTGACCAGTGAAAGCTCGGTCATTGATCTTGGCCTTTCCTGGCCGGGGCGGCCGGATCAGTTCGCCGTCGGACGCCTTAATGGTGAGTTCAGTCTTCGCCTGGAAGATGGTGTCATTCTTGAAAATAACGATACTGCGCAACTGTTCCGCCTGTTCAACCTGCTCAATACCGACACGTTGCAGCGACGGCTGACCTTCGATTTCTCCGATCTATACGAGGCCGGGGTGGCCTTTGATGCCATCTCCGGCCAGGGAACCCTGAAGCAGGGTACCCTGAGCTGGAATCCGGATCTCCAGCTGGCGGGCCCTTCAGGTGCCCTGCGAATGTCCGGTTCCACGAACCTTGCAAACCGTACGCTGGACATGCGGCTGGTAGTGATCCTGCCCCTCACCCAGAACCTGCCACTGGCGGCGATCCTCATGGGGGCATCACCTCCCGTTGGCGGTGCGCTGTTTGTGTTGGACAAACTGCTGGGGGAGCCATTGAGTAAACTGACCAGTGCAACCTATAGTGTCGGTGGCACCTGGGACGATCCCGAGGTCAACCTGCGCAATATCTTTGACGCCGGCAACCAGGACTGAGGGTTCCGAAGGACCGCTATCCGATCGAAATCCTGCACCAGGAGGACGCTATGCCCAAGACAATGGTCGCCGCTATCCAGATGGTCAGCACCCATGATATTGATGACAACCTGCACCAGGCTTCCCTGTTGCTGGCCCAGGCTGGCAAGCAGGGGGCGAGGGTAGCCGTGCTGCCGGAAAACTTTGCCGTGCTGGATACTGCGAATATGCCGGTCCATGGTGGCCGGGAGGTCAGCGTCGATGGCCCGATTCGCCGCTTTCTTTCTGAGCAGGCCCGCAAGCACGGTATCTGGATCGTTGGTGGGTCGCTACCCATTGCGGCCAGGCCTGATGGTAGCCCCCTGGCGAGCAGGGTGAGGGCAAGTTGTATTGTGGTGGATGACAGCGGTGTCGAGGTCGCCCGATACGACAAGGTCCACCTGTTTGATGCCATGGTGGAGGACAGTCAGGGGCAATACCGTGAATCGGATACCTTTGAGCCTGGTGAGCAGCTGGTGACCGTGGATACACCCGCCGGACGGCTGGGCCTGGCGATCTGTTACGACTTGCGGTTCCCGGAGATTTTCCGGCAACTACGGGAGCAGCAGGTGGACTGGATAACCCTGCCAAGCGCCTTTACCTGGCAGACCGGCGACGCCCACTGGCATCCGCTGATTCGTGCCCGGGCCATTGAGAACCAGGTATGGATGGTCGCGCCGGGGCAGGGTGGTCAAAACAGCGAGCGGCGCCGGACCTATGGTCACTCGATGGTTGTGGACCCATGGGGCAAGGTAGTGAAAGAACTTGCCGAAGGCGCTGGCGTGATCACGGCAGAGCTTAATATGGACTATCTGCAGGAAGTGCGCCAGCGGATGCCGGTATGGGAGCACCGCCGGCTCTGACGCTTTCAGGCGGATTTTTCGGATTCGTCGATACACTCCCGCAAATAACGGAACAGCTTCCTGGCCTGGCCAGTATTCTTGCCGGTCTTGACGTCCTTCTGGGCGTTTCGCAGCAGGTTACGCAGGTGCTGCACATCGGTGGCAGGGCATTGCTCAACGAATCCTGATACCGCGGGGTTGCCCTCCTCGATCAGGCGGTCGCGCCAACGTTCGGCCAGGTGGTGACGACGAGTGTGCTCCTCACTGCCTGCGTCAAAGGCCTCTACCGCCCGGCGCAGGGCCTCCGGATCTACTTCGTTGCGAATGACCTTGCCCACGTACTGGAGGTGCCGGCGGCGAGCCTCGTGCTGGTGGATCCGCCGGGATTCCACGATGGCCGCTTTCAGCGTTTCACTCATGGGCAGGCCCGTGAGCTGGTCATCACTGAGGTCCATCATGCGCTTACCCAGATCCTGGAGAGCGTGCATTTCACGCTTCAACTGGGATTTGCTCTTGATGGACTCGTCGTCCTCCGGAACCCGGTTATCTTCCTGTTTGCTCACGTCTTACTCGCCCTCGCCAAAATAGTCGTTGATCAGTGCCTCGAGGGCAGCAATCGCCTGTTGCTCGTCCGGCCCCTCGGCCACCAGTTCTACCTCTGTTCCCTGGCTCGCTGCCAGCATCATCACGGGCATGATGCTCTTGGCATCCACCTGGCGGTTGCCCTTGACCAGTTCCACGCGGCTGTCGTACCGGGACGCGGTTTCGACGAGTTTCGCCGCAGCGCGGGCGTGTAGCCCAAGTTTGTTAATGATGGTGACGGACTGGCGAATCATGGGTTACCACGGTGTTGCGGGTTCAGGTGAGGCAACTCCGTGTGCCGGGTCTGAACCTGGTTGTAGGATTTGCTGAAATAACGGGACAGCTGTTCGCAGACGTACACCGAACGATGCTGGCCGCCGGTGCAGCCAATGGAGATGGTCATATAACTGCGGTTGCTGTTGCTGAACTGGGGCAGCCAGGTTTCCAGGAACCGGGTCAGGTCGTCGATCATCCGGTTGGTCATCGGGTCCGATCCCAGGAAGTCGATCACCGGCTGGTCGACGCCGGTGAAACGGCGCAGCTGGGGATCCCAGTAGGGATTGGGCAGGCAGCGCACATCCAGCACGTAATCAGAGTCCACCGGTACCCCGTGTTTGAAACCGAAAGACTGGAACAGCAGGGCCAGGTCCTGCTCGCTCCGGCCGATAATGCGCTGCTTGACGGTATCCCGTAACTCGTACATGGACAGCTCGGTCGTGTCCAGGTAGAGGTCTGCCAGCTGGGCAATAGGTTCCAGTAATTTCTTTTCGTACCGTATGGCCTCAGTCAGGGAAGTCTGGTCGTCGCTGAGGGGGTGTTTGCGACGGGTGGCGTGGAAACGTTGCAGCAGCGACTGCTCGGTGGCATCCAGGTAGATAATTTCGGTCACGATGCCAGCTTCCATCAGGCGCTGATGGATCGCTTCGAAGTTGGCAATCTCATTGGACAGGTTGCGGGCATCGATACTGACCGCGATATTTTCCAGGCGGCTGCCGGAGGTTCCGGCCATTGCCTCGGTGGTCAGCGGGAACAGCAGGCCAATGGGCAGGTTGTCGATGCAGTAGAAGCCCAGGTCTTCAAGCACGTGGAGTGCGGTACTCTTGCCGGAACCGGAGCGGCCGCTAACGATGATCAGTTTCATGGGACTGGTCCTCTGGTAGCTTTGCCGAAGCCGTTGTGGGCGTCGGGCGACATCCGGACCGGATCAGCGGTTTCCGGTTATCTTCTGATAGAGCCCGTCATTGCTGGTGCAGGCCCGCAGGGCATCGCAGAAACTACGGTCATTGAACTGTTCGGCCAACTGGCTCAGCAGTTCGAGGTGTTCAGAGGTGGCTTCCCGGGGCACGATCAGTGTAAACAACAGGTCTACCGGCTGGTTGTCAATGGCGTCAAAGGCCACGCCTTCTTCCAGCGTTACCAGTGCTCCCACAACCCGGGTGCAACCATCCAGACGACAGTGTGGAATGGCAATACCCTGACCAATACCAGTGCTGCCAAGGCGCTCCCGGGCGATCAGGTTGTTGAAGATCTGGGTTTCGTCGAGTTCCGGGTACTGGCCAGCCACTTTTTCGGAAATGAACTCCAGAATGCGCTTCTTGCTGGTGCCATTAACACGGCACAGCGTCAGTTCCGGCGCCAGGATGTTGTTGATGGTCAAGGTCGAATCGGTCATGGATTCTCATCGGTCCCGATAAAAAAATGCTGCGGTACGAGGTCGTACCGCAGCGTTGTGAGTCAGATTATAGCCGTTACAGTGTCACAATCGTTAGCGGGCCGTGGCTCCGTGCGCCCGATCAACGTTCTTTTCCTTGTGCTTGAGGATCTGGCGGTCAAGTTTGTCTACCAGTGCATCAATAGCAGCGTACATGTCGTCGTTCTCGGCCTTGGCGTGAATTTCGCCGCCTACGACATGCAGGGTGGCCTCTGCAATCTGACGTACCTTCTCCACTTCCAGCGTCACCTGGCAGTTACTGATGTGATCGAAGTGGCGTTCGAGCTTCTGGAATTTTTCGTTGATGTAATCCTTCAGCGAGGGAGTCAGTTCTACGTGATGACCGGAAATGTTCATTTGCATGGGCTTCTCCTGTTTGTCAGACCCTTTGTTCAGACCAGTCGTTTCCGCTCGTTTGAGGGCGGAATGTGCATGGCTTCACGATACTTGGCTACCGTGCGCCTGGCCACCTTTATGCCCTGCTCTCCCAGCATGGTGGCAATCTTGCTGTCGCTGAGCGGCTTTTTCGGGGTTTCTGCCGCGATCAGTTTGCGGATCATGGCACGAATGGCTGTGGAAGAACATTCGCCGCCCTCCTCCGTGCTTACATGACTCGAGAAGAAATACTTCAGCTCGAAGATGCCACGGGGGGTGTGCATGTATTTTTGCGTGGTGACCCGGGAAATGGTGGATTCGTGCATTTCCACGGCCTGGGCGATGTCCGACAGTATCAGCGGTTTCATCGCTTCTTCCCCATGGTCCAGAAAACCCTGCTGATGTTCAACAATTCGTGTCGCGACCTTTAACAGGGTTTCATTACGACTCTGCAGGCTCTTGATAAACCACTTGGCTTCCTGGAGCTGGTCGCGCAGGTAGGTGTTATCAGCGCTGCTGTCCGCCCGGCGTATAAGCGAAGCATAGCTCGTATTGACGCGAATACGCGGTGCAATCTCCGGGTTCAGCTCCACCCGCCAGCGACCATTGTCCTTGCGAACAATTACATCGGGGATGACATAGTCCGGTTCGGACCGGTCCAGTGCATTGCCGGGGTGGGGGTTGAGGGAGGTGATGACGGCCAGCACATCCCTTAGCTGGTCTTCTTTCAGGCGGCTTCGGCGAAGCAGCTGGGCGTAGTCACGGTTGCCCAGCAGGTTGATGTAGTGGGTGATCACCAGCCGGGCCTTGTCCAGCCAGGGGGTGTCCGGGGGTAACTGGTTAAGTTGTATCAGCAGGCATTCCTGGAGATCCCTGGCGAATACGCCCGGGGGGTCAAAGTGCTGCAGGCGGTGGAGTACTGCCTCCACTTCGTCCAGTTCGACGGGGTCGTCATCGGTTTCGTCTTCCAGGCCGGAATGTATGTCTTCCGGCGTGGCCGTCAGGTAGCCCCGTTCATCCACAGCGTCCAGCAGGGCATGGGCAATGGCGCTGTCTCGCTCGCTCAGTGGAGTCAGGTTGAGCTGCCACTCGAGGTGGTCCCGCAGGGTTTCGGCGGCGGGGTTGCGGCTGTCAAAATCCATGTCGTTGTCGTCATCGCCGCGGGAGGCGGGTGCTGGCGCCGACTGGTAAATGTCATCCCAGGCGGTATCCACTGGCAGGTCATCGGGAATGGTGTCACCGCTGTTGTTCTCTGCCGACCAGTCGGATTCCTCCCAGGTGTTGTCCGCTGCGCTTTCGCCCTCAGAGGCGGACACGGATTCATCGCTGCGCTCGTCCCGCTCGTTGTCCCTCTCGGCATCAGAACTTTCCTGGTCGTCGTCCTCGGAGGTTTCCAGCATGGGGTTGGAGTCCAGTGCCTGCTGGATTTCCTGTTGCAGGTCCAGGGTGGACAGCTGGAGCAGACGGATCGCCTGTTGCAGTTGCGGGGTCATTGTGAGGCTCTGACCCATCTTTAACTGTAAGGAGGCTTTCATCACCATGAGTTCACGTCCATCACCCTTCTGAGGTTACCGATAACATGTGTTAGCCCGAAGTTGTCTGATCCAGCTCAAAAAACTGGCAATATCAGGGAAAAATATCAGTGTTACCGGATACTTGGAATTAACAAGCAAGTTCTTTGCCGAGTGTACCCCCTTGCCGCATTGAAGACAATTGCTGCAACCGGCGCCAGTTTACAGATCGGGGCAGGGCGTACCGGAATCGCCGCCGATCTCAGAGCCTGAATTCATCCCCGAGATAGACGTCTTTGACCTGCTGATTGGCCAGGACTTCTTCCGAGGAACCCGAGGCAATAATGTGTCCACTGCTGACGATATACGCCTTTTCGCAGATATCCAGGGTTTCCCGCACGTTATGATCGGTGATCAGCACACCGATGCCCTTGTCCCGCAAGTGGCGGATAATCTGCTTGATGTCACTCACCGAGATCGGGTCCACGCCGGCAAAGGGTTCATCCAGCAGGATGAAGGCTGGTTCCATCGCCAGGGCTCGGGCTATTTCCACTCTGCGACGCTCCCCGCCGGAGAGGGCCATGCCGGCGCTGTCACGGATGTGGGTAATGTGGAATTCCTGCAGCAGCTCTTCCATTTTTTCTTCCCGCTGGCGCCGGTTCAGGTCCTTGCGGGTTTCCAGTATGGCCATGAGGTTGTCGCTCACGGAGAGCTTGCGGAAAACAGAGGCCTCCTGGGGCAGGTAGCCTATACCCTGACGGGCGCGCCCATGCATGGGCAACGGTGTGATGTCCTTGCCGTCTATACTGATGTGGCCGTGGTCCGCCGGCACCAGGCCAACGATCATATAGAAGCAGGTGGTCTTGCCGGCCCCGTTAGGGCCAAGCAGTCCGACGATCTGCCCGCTCTCGATACTCAGGGAGACGTCGATGACGACTTTTTTCTGTTTGTAGCTCTTGGCGAGGTGGTTCGCCTGTAACAATGCCATAGCGAGTGCCGTCAGTTACTGCTGGATGAACTGTTGCCCCTGGGCTGGATCACCATTCGACCCGGCCGGATCCTTCACCGGTTTCAGTGCGGCCTTCACCGGTGACAATCCGGTTGGCCGTGTCGTAGTTGATGATGGCGCCACGGAACTCGTCTTCCCCCTGCTCAACAACGGCCTCTTGCTCAAAGCGAAGCAGGTTCTCACTGGCGGAGTAATGGATCTCCAGCGCTTCGGCGTGGACGGGGCCCTCGGTTGCGGTCGCAGGCCGGTCGTAAGTGGCCGGGCGGCCCCGGGCGTGGATGCGGTCCAGTCCCTCGCTACCCCTGTAAACGTCGACCCGGTCAGCTGTGAGCAGCACGTCACCTTGGCGAACGTCGACATTGCCCCGGTAAATGGCGGTGCCCTGATTGTCGTCCAGGCGGGCGGAGTCCGCAGTGATCCGGATAGGCTCGTCCGAGTTCATGTCGAAAGCGCCAGCCGGCAGAGTGGCAACCAGCGTTACCAGGACAAGCAGGCAGCGCAGCGGGCTACTGACGGGTTTCATAGATTCCCTCAACGGAGTTCTCCAGTTCCAGCACCCGCTCATCGAGCCAGCCGGTCAGGCCGCGGGCATGGGTGATGTTTCCCGGTGATGTCAGGGTGACCGGGCGATCAGTCGTCGCTGTTCGGGAGGCATTATCAATGCGAAGGTATTCGGTAAGCAAGACAGCATCACCCCCGCCTGTACGACGGATCACTTCCACGTCACCCTCCAGGTCCATCACCTCGGCGGCCATATCATACAGGCCGGTGTTTGCGGTGATCAGCCAGCGCAGGTTTGCCTCATGATCATACAGAGTACCGTCAGGGGCCTCCAGAAAGGCCTCTTTACGGTCATCGAACTGTTCAGTCCGGGGACTGGTGAGGACGATTTCGGGTCGCCCGGACGCATCAAAGGAGCGGAAAATACCCTGATTTACAAAGGTGTCAGGCTCGGTTTCGCCCCGCAGGGCAATGGCAGCGGTATCCACAGAGCGGGGGTCATCGCTTTGCCAGAGCATGTAACCGAGCACGACAGCTGCAATGGCCAGGCCCGGATTGCGGACGCGTGGGTGGGCCAGGAAATCCAGCAGACGGATCAGGAGATTGCGATCATCCTGGTCACTCATTCGGTCTCTCCAAGCCAGCGCTGCAGCTCTGAGTCGAGAGTGCCCCGGGCCGCCAGCAGCAGGTCGGTCAGCTCTCGCACCGCGCCATTGCCCCCGGTGGCGTGGGTGCAGTAATCGGCGTGCTGGCGAACAAACCAGTGTGCGTTGGGCACGGTAACGCCAAAGCCTGCATAGCGGATTGCAGCCAGGTCGGGCAGGTCGTCCCCCATATAGGCAATCCCGGACGGCGACAGCTGGCGACGGGAGGCGATTTCCTGCAGGGCTGTTACCTTGTCTTCACGTCCCTGGAGTAACATGCCCACCCCCAGGCTTTGCATGCGCCGCTCAGTCAGTGGTGAGGTGCGGCCAGTAATGACCGCGATATCGATGCCCGCTGCCATGGCCTGTTTCATGCCCAGCCCGTCGAGGATATTGAAGGCTTTCAGCTCGTCACCTGTGGCGGAAAACAGCAGTGAGCCATCGGTCATGATGCCGTCTACATCCAGTGCCAACAGGGTAATGCCTGACGCCTTGTCGAGGGCCTCTCTGGGCCAGGCTGGTCTCTGTGTCGCTGCTCCCTGGGTGGTCATCACCATCTCAGATCACCCCCGCCCGCAGCAGGTCGTGCATGTTGAGGGCGCCCACCAGTTGTTCCTCACGATTCAGGACAGGCAGGGCGTTGATTTTGAGTTCCTCCATGACATGCAGTGCTTCTGCGGCCAGCTGGTCATCGTGAATAACGCGGCCGTTACGGGTCATGACATCCCGGATCAGCGTCTTCTGGATATCAATGGAGCGGTCCAGGGTGCGGCGCAGGTCACCGTCAGTAAAAATACCCACCAGCTGACCGTCCTCGTTGACGACGGTGGTCATTCCCAGCCCCTTGAGTGATATCTCCAGCAGGGCCCCGGCCAGGGGCGTGGTGTCCCGGACCCGGGGGATACGGTCGTCGGTATGCATGATGTCGGCGACCCGCAGTAAAAGGCGGCGACCGAGGGCGCCCCCGGGGTGGGAGAATGCGAAGTCCTCAGCGCTGAATCCACGGGCCTCGAGCAGTGCGACTGCAAGGGCATCGCCCATCACCAGGGTGGCGGTAGTGCTGGAAGTGGGTGCCAGCCCCAATGGGCAGGCCTCCTTGGCGACGCTGACGTCGAGATTTGCCACTGCCTCCCGGGCGAGTGTTGAGTCCCGGTTGCCGGTCATGCTGATCAGTGGTGCGCCCATGCGCTTGAGCAGGGGCAGTATGGTCAGGACCTCGCCGGTGTTACCGGAATTGGAAATGGCCAGGACCACATCCTGGCTGGTGATCATCCCCAGGTCACCGTGGCTGGCTTCCCCGGGATGAACGAAGAAGGAGGGGGTGCCGGTGCTGGCCAGGGTCGCGGCGATCTTGTTGCCGATATGACCGGACTTGCCCATGCCGGTCACCACAACACGGCCCTTGCAGGCCATGATGACTTCGCAGGCCCGGATAAAGTCGTCGTCGATGCGGTCAGAGAGGGCTTCGACCGCCTGGCGTTCAATGTCGATGGCGTTGAGTGCGGCGGCAACAAACGGTTTAGTCATGGGGCTCCTGATTCAGACGCTGTGAGCACAGGGCAGGCCCTGGTTGATAAATCCCGATTATAGGGTGGGAAGTATATCATCAACAGGGGTGGACTGGCGGCAGGGGCCCGGCGCAGCCACCGGTAAATCGACTATTCACAAAGTTTAACGCCCGCAGTCATTGAGCCGCGGGGCAAGTTGGCATAATGTAACGCCAAATTTCCGGTGGTTTCGGGCATGACTGACAGTTCCTACATTCTTCTGGACGATGTTGTATTTACCCGGGGCAGCCGTCGTATCTTCGATGGGGTGTCGCTCGCTGTGCCCCGTGGCCGCATCACCGCCATCATGGGACCCAGCGGCACCGGCAAGACCACATTGCTCAAGCTGATCGGCGGGCAGTTGCGCCCGGACAGCGGCAGTATCCGCGTAAAAGGCCACGATGTGCCGTCCCTCAAGCGCAGGGACCTGTACCGGCTGCGCGAGGATATAGGGATGCTGTTCCAGAGTGGAGCGCTGTTCACCGACCTGAGTGTCTTTGAAAACGTGGCGTTTCCGCTGAGAGTGCACACCAGGCTCCCCGACGACATGATCCGGGATATCGTTCTGATGAAGCTCGAAGCCGTGGGCCTGAGGGGGGCGCGCAACCTGATGCCGGCGGAACTGTCTGGCGGTATGACCCGGAGGGTGGCCCTGGCCCGGAGTATTGCCCTGGACCCGGAGCTGATTCTCTACGATGAGCCCTTCGCCGGGCAGGATCCCATTGCCATGGGTGTGCTGGTCAAGTTGATCCGTGAGCTGAACGCCATCATGGGCCTGACCAGTGTGCTGGTATCCCACGACGTGCCTGAGTCGCTGAGCATTGCCGACTACGCCTGTATTGTTTCCGACGGCAAGGTGATTGGCGAGGGTACCCCGGAAGCATTGAGAAACCACGCCTCGCCCAAGGTCCAGCAATTTCTGCATGGAAATCCGGACGGCCCGGTACCCTTCCATTATCCCGCGCCGGATGCCCGGGCGGACTGGGGTGGCACCGTCGAGGGAGGTGCTGGTCGTGGCTAGTGCGTTGATGAACCGTATTGCCCGTGTGGGGCGCCGGGGCCTGGACACCCTGGCTTCCCTCGGGCGGGCCGGCTTCTTCCTGTGGAGGTCGCTGGTGGGCGCGCCGAACCCTTCGGTGGGTGGCCCTTTGCTGATACAGCAGATCTACAGGATTGGCGTACTTTCCCTGGCGATTGTCATTGTGTCCGGGCTGTTTATTGGCATGGTGCTCGCGCTTCAGGGCTATACCATTCTTACTGATTTCGGTTCTGAAAGCGCCATTGGCCAGATGATCGCGCTCACGCTTTTGCGGGAACTGGGGCCGGTGGTCACCGCCTTGCTGTTTGCCGGCCGGGCCGGGTCGGCGCTGACAGCGGAGATCGGTCTGATGAAGGCAACGGAACAGCTGTCCAGTATGGAAATGATGGGGGTCGACCCTCTGCGCCGGGTCATGGCGCCACGCCTGTGGGCCGGGTTTATTTCCATGCCGCTGCTGGCGCTGATTTTTTCGGTGGTGGGTATCTGGGGCGGTATGCTGGTTGGTGTGGAATGGCTGGGTGTGTTTGAGGGCTCCTACTGGGGCAATATGCAGGCATCTGTGGCGTTCGCGGATGACGTGGTCAATGGTGTTATCAAAAGCCTGGTATTCGGTGTCGCCTGCACCTGGATTGCCGTCTATCAGGGCTACGACTGTGTGCCGACGTCCGCGGGCATCAGCGCCGCCACTACCAGAACGGTGGTATTTTCATCCTTGACGGTACTTGGTCTCGACTTCGTCCTGACCGCCGTCATGTTCGGGAGTTTCTGATGGCTCAGAGAACGACAGAGATTATCGTTGGTCTGTTCATCCTGGCCGGTGGCGCAGCGCTGTTGTTCCTGGCGTTGCAGGTGAGCGGGCTGACCTTCAAGCCGGCCGGTGATACCTACACGGTCGACGCCTATTTCAACGACGCCGGCGGGCTGGGGCCCAGGGGGCGGGTTTCCATGGCGGGTGTCCAGGTAGGGCAGATCCGCGAAGTGACGCTTGACCAGGAGACGTTCCAGGCAAGGGTGGTGATGGATATCTCTGCCGCCATCGATTCCATCCCTGCCGATAGCTCAGCGATCATACGTACATCGGGTTTGCTGGGTGAGCAGTATATTGATATATCCCCGGGTGCTGATATGCAGTCGCTGGCGGATGGAGATACTTTTTACGAAACCCAGTCGGCGCTCAATATTGAGCGCATGATCAGCAATTTCGCCTCCGGTCAGGGTGGCGACTAAGTCAGGAAAGCAACTCAGGAGAAACCCATGACCGCGGTTCGCCACACAGTTCGTCTCACACCTTATACACTGGCGTTGTTTGCCATGGTGTTGGTGTCCGCCTTGCTGGCTCGTCCGGCTGTTGCCAACAACCAGGACCTGGCCAAGTACGTGGATGAGAACACCCAGAAACTGGTCGAGCGCCTGAACGAAGAGAAGGGCCTGTACGAACAGGACCCCGAATCCTTTTACGGTGAGATGGAAGAGGCCCTTACCGGTTTTGTGGATTTTCGCCGGATTGCTGCCCGGGTAATGGGGCGTTACGCGCGCCAGACTACCCCCGAACAGCGGGATGAGTTCGTCGTTCGCTTCAAGCGCAGCCTGTTTGACAGCTATGCCCAGGCGCTGGTGAACAATTCCGACAGTTTCGAGATCGAGGTTCAGCAGGCCGAGATCAACCCCCGCGACGATGATCGCGCGTCGGTGAACCTGCTGGTGACCACCGAGTCAGGTGACCGCTACCAGGTCACCTACTCCATGTATCGCAAGGGCAGTGACAGTGACTGGCTGATGGAAAACGTAATTGTTGAAGGGGTCAACATTGGCCTGGCCTTCCGTGACCGGTTTGCCCAGGAAATGGAGGCTCGTCGAGGCGATGTGGATGCCGTCATCGATAACTGGGGCGAGGCAGTGGCTTCCCTCAACCTGGATGACGAAATGGACCAGGGCGCGAATCAGGAATGACGGCCAGAGTCCGTGTCGCCGGTGAGCGCCTCGAGCTCGCCGGCCAGGTGACCGCAGACAACGTAGTGTGTCTGCGGCAGCAGGGTGAAGACTGGCTTTCGCAGCAGTCAGGGCAGTCGGTGGTCACCATTGACCTGTCATCGGTGTCTACAGCCAGTAGCCTGCTGCTGTCGTTATTGCTGTGCTGGCACCGGGCGGCAGCAGCCAGGTCCCAGATTCTTTCCTATGAGGGGGCCTCCCCTGACCTGCTTGAACTCTCCCGTCTGAATGGCGTTTCCAGCTGGCTGACCGGCTCCCTATAATCCGGTACAATTCTGCCTTCGTTTCGTAAAACTTTGAGGTTAAACCGCGTATGCAAGCCCAGGACGTTGCCGAACGGGTCCGCCAGGAGCTGCCCGACTGTGAAATTCAGGTTCAGAACGATGGTAACCACTACCTGGTGGTGGCTGTCGGTGACCGCTTCGAAGGCATGTCTCCGGTCAAAAAGCAGCAGCTGATTTACGGGGCCCTGCGGGAGCAGCTGGATGATGGCACAATTCATGCTCTGACCATTCGCGCATTCACCCCGGCCCAGTGGGCAGCCCGTCAGCAGTAATGCCGGCGCACGACAACAGGAATTCGATGTGGACAAATTACTGATCCGGGGTCGTAAGCCGCTCAATGGCGAGATCCGTATTTCCGGTGCCAAGAACTCGGCACTGCCGATCCTTGCCGCCACACTGCTGGCCGACGAGCCGGTAACCGTAGGCAACCTGCCTCACCTGAACGACATTACCACCATGATCGAGCTGCTGGGCCGCATGGGTATCGAGGTGATGATCGACGAGAAGATGAGCGTGCAGGTGAACGCCGGTACCCTCAAGGAAACCGTCGCCCCCTATGAGCTGGTCAAGACCATGCGGGCATCCATCCTTGTATTGGGGCCGCTGGTGGCTCATTTCGGTTCTGCCGAAGTATCCTTGCCTGGCGGTTGTGCCATTGGCAGCCGACCGGTCAACCTGCATATCCACGGCCTTGAGCAGATGGGCGCCGAAGTGCGGGTTGAGAACGGCTACATCCACGCGAAATCCAACGGTCGTCTGAAGGGTGCCCATATCTTCCTGGATACTGTGACGGTGACTGGCACCGAGAACCTGATGATGGCGGCGGCCCTGGCGGATGGCGTCACTATTCTGGAAAACGCTGCCCGTGAGCCGGAGGTAGTGGACCTGGCCGAGTGCCTGATTGCCATGGGGGCAGACATCCGAGGATACGGTACCGCCACGATCGAAATCCATGGGGTGGAACGTCTCCATGGCTGCCATTACGACGTACTGCCTGATCGCGTGGAAACCGGTACCTACCTGGTGGCGGCGGCGGCAACTGGTGGCCGGGTACGGCTGAAAGACACCCGGGAAGACCTGCTCGAAGCGGTATTGCTCAAGCTTGAGGAAGCCGGTGCCCATATCAGTACCGGTAAGGACTGGATCGAGCTGGATATGAAAGGCAACCGACCCAAGGCCGTTTCCCTGCGGACCGCGCCTTATCCGGCTTTCCCCACCGATATGCAGGCCCAGTTCGCCGCCATGAACACGGTGGCGGAAGGTACCGGTACGATTGTTGAGACGGTGTTCGAGAACCGCTTCATGCACATCCAGGAGCTGAGCCGGATGGGCGCAGATATTACCCTCGAGGTAATGCAGCCATCATCAAGGGGGTGCCCCACCTGACCGGCGCGCCAGTCATGGCGACAGACCTGCGTGCCTCGGCCAGCCTGGTCATTGCCGGCCTGGTGGCCGACGGCGATACCATCGTGGATCGCATCTACCATATCGACCGGGGCTATGAGTGTATTGAAGAGAAGCTCCAGTTGCTGGGCGCGAGTATCCGCCGCATACCGGGGTGAGACGGGCGGCCAAGACATTCGAACCGGACGGATTACCGATGACCGAGACTTCGATTACCATTGCGCTCTCGAAGGGGCGCATACTCGACGAGACCATTCCGTTGTTGCGGGAAGCTGGAATCGAGTTCGTGGACGATATCAGTAAGTCCCGCAAGCTTGTGTTCCCATCCACCGACCCCAATGTACGTTTGCTGATTATCCGCGCGACGGACGTTCCTGCCTACGTCCAGTATGGTGGTGCCGACCTGGGTGTGACCGGCAAGGACGTGCTGATGGAGCACGGGGGTGAGGGGCTCTATGAGCCACTTGACCTGAATATTTCCCGCTGCCGGCTGATGACCGCCGGGGTCAAGGGACAGCCGGCCCCTCAGGGGCGCTTGCGGGTGGCCACCAAGTTCGTGAATCTGGCGCGTCGTTACTACGCGGCCCAGGGACGCCAGGCGGATATCATAAAGCTCTATGGGGCGATGGAGCTGGCGCCGATCCTGGGATTGGCCGATGAGATCGTGGATATTGTGGATACTGGTAATACGCTGAAGGCCAACGGGCTGGAGGCGCGGGACCTGATCGAGAACATCAGTACCCGCCTGATAGCCAACCGGGCGTCCATGAAGATGAAGCACGCCCTGTTGCAGCCCATTATCGAGAAGATGGGGCAGGCTGTAGAGGCTCGCCGGGCTGTTGAAGCCTGACGTTCCCGTTTACTGACACATTGTGTTGCTTCCAGGTGATTGTTATGACCGACGTTTCGATGACCCGATTGTCTGCTTCCGATGCAGGTTTTGATGATGCGCTGTCCCGCCTCCTGGCATGGGAAGACAGTGTCGACCATCAGGTGAACGAGTCGGTCCGTCATATTCTCGGTGAGGTGAAGCTGCGGGGCGACCAGGCGGTGCTGGAGTTTACCGCGAAGTTTGATCAGCTCGAAGTGGCGTCCATGGCCGAGCTGGAGATGTCCATCACCCGTATGGAGCAGGCCCTGGAGCGGATTCCGGCGGAGCAGCGGGAAGCCCTGGAGGCGGCGGCTGGGCGAATCCGGGATTACCACCAGCGTCAGAAGCAGGATTCCTGGCAGTATGAGGACGTCGACGGCACGGTGCTGGGGCAGAAGGTGACGCCACTGGACCGGGTCGGCATCTACGTGCCCGGCGGCAAGGCGGCCTATCCCTCTTCGGTGCTGATGAACGCTATTCCCGCCAAGGTGGCAGGGGTATCGGAAGTGGTTATGGTGGTGCCCACACCGGCCGGTGTGGTCAACGACATGGTACTGGCGGCTGCGGTGATTGCCGGGGTTGACCGTGTATTTACCCTGGGTGGGGCGCAGGCTGTCGGTGCGCTGGCTTACGGTACCGAGACAGTACCCGCGGTGGACAAGATCGTGGGTCCGGGAAACATCTTCGTTGCCACTGCCAAGCGTGAGGTGTTCGGTACCGTGGGTATCGATATGATTGCCGGCCCTTCCGAGATCCTGGTGATCTGTGACGGCAAGACCGATCCCGACTGGATTGCCATGGACCTGTTCTCACAGGCGGAGCACGACGAGCAGGCCCAGTCGATTCTGATCAGCCCGGATGGCGCGTTCCTGGACGCAGTGGAAGCAAGTATCCGCAAGCTGCTGCCCACCATGGAGCGGGCCGATATCATTGCCCGTTCATTGTCTGATCGGGGCGCGCTGATCAAGGTAAGGGACCTGGAGGAGGCGGCGAAGGTCTCCAACCGGATTGCACCGGAGCACCTGGAGCTATCCGTTGAAGAGCCCCGGTCGCTGGTGGAGAAGATCCGTCATGCGGGAGCGATCTTCATGGGTCGCTATACCGCTGAAGCTCTCGGGGACTACTGTGCCGGCCCCAACCATGTGCTGCCGACTTCCGGTACCGCCCGGTTTTCATCGCCACTGGGCGTTTATGATTTCCAGAAACGCTCGTCGCTGATTGGCTTTTCGGCCGCCGGTGCTGACCGGATGGGGCGTGTTGCCTCCGTTCTGTCCCGTGGTGAAGGGCTGACCGCCCACGCCCGTTCCGCCGAGTACCGCATCAGGGACGAGGGCTGAGGAGCGACCATGAGCAAGTTCTGGAGTTCCCTGGTCAGTCAGCTCAAGCCGTACGTTCCGGGTGAACAGCCGAAGATGGAACGGCTGGTGAAGCTCAACACCAATGAGAATCCCTACGGTCCCTCGCCCCGGGTGCTGGAGGCGATCCGGGCGCAGCTGGATGAGCGCCTGCGCCTGTATCCGGACCCGGAGAGCGAGCAGTTGCGCTCCGTGATTGCCACCTGTTACGGGGTATCACCGGAGCAGGTGTTCGTCGGTAATGGATCCGACGAGGTGCTGGCCCATATTTTCCAGGGCCTGCTGAAGCAGGATCGACCGATTCTGTTTCCTGACATTACTTATAGCTTCTATCCGGTCTACTGCGGACTGTACGGCGTGGAAAGCCAGCTGGTGCCGCTGACGGGCGATTTTGAGATCGATCCGCAGGACTACCTGGTGCCCAATGGTGGCATTATCTTCCCAAACCCTAACGCACCTACTGGCCGGGCACTGCCATTGGTTGAGGTTGAACGGATCGTGGCAGGTAACCCTGACAGTGTCGTGGTGGTAGACGAGGCCTACGTGGATTTTGGCGCCGAGTCGGCGGTCACACTGGTGGACCGTTACCCGAACCTGCTGGTAAGCCAGACCCTGTCCAAGGCTCGCTCCCTGGCCGGGCTGCGCGTTGGCCTGGCAATAGGTCACCGGGATCTTGTCGAGGCCCTGAATCGCGTCAAGAACAGCTTCAACTCCTATCCCCTGGACCGCCTGGCCCAGGCGGGAGCGGTTGCGGCGTTTGAGGATGAAGCCTGGTTTAACGAAACCCGGCAGCGGGTAATGGATGAGCGGGCGCGGGTTACCTTGGCCATGACTGCCATGGGTTTCGAGGTTCTGCCTTCCTCGGCAAACTTCATCTTCGCTCGCCACGCCAGCCAGAAGGGCGCGGACCTGGCGCTCCGTCTCCGCGAGCGGGGCATCATCGTTCGCCATTTCGACAAGCCAAGAATTGATGACTTCCTGAGAATTACCATTGGTACCGCCGAACAGAACGATGAATTGTTGCAGGCCCTGAAAGGTCTGGTGGACTGAGCGTCAGAGGGCGTTCACTGCATACTCAAAGCTCACCGACAGGAGGATTTCATGGCGACACGAAGCGATATCCTGAAAACCCTGGACAACTGGCTGACGCCGGAGAACTTCCAGGATTACTGTCCCAACGGGCTCCAGGTAGAAGGCAGTGACCAGGTCAGCCGCCTGGTGACCGGCGTAACCGCTTCCCAGGCTTTGATTGATGCCGCGGTGGGCGCTGGTGCAGACATGGTCCTGGTACATCATGGTTATTTCTGGAAAGGTGAACCCCAGCCTGTCACCGGTATGAAAAAAGCCCGTATCAAGACCCTGCTTGACCACGATATCAACCTGGTCGCCTACCACCTCCCCCTGGACGATCATCCGGACTATGGTAACAACCGGCAATTGGCGGATGTGCTTGGTATTGCTGACCCGAGGCCGCTTTCGGGGCTTCTGTGGGAGGGGCAGTTGCCGCAGGCTATGTCGGCAGGGGTATTTGCCAGGCACCTTGAAGAGAGGCTGGAACGAAGGCCGCTCCATGTAGGTTCCGGTCCGGAGTGATACGGCGCGTCGCCTGGTGCACCGGGGCGGCTCAGGGTTACCTTCCGTTGGCGGTAGAGGCTGGCGTTGATGCCTATATTAGTGGTGAAGCCTCGGAGCCGACGACCCACACGGCGCGGGAATGTGGCATCCACTACTTTGGCGCTGGTCACCATGCCACGGAGCGCTACGGTGTGCAGGCGCTCGGAGAGGCGCTGGCCAGGGAGTTCGGGATAGAGCACCGGTTTATCGACTGCGACAACCCGGTATAGGCTTCAGGCAAGCTGGCGGCTCCTCAGTCGTGAAGAGCCGCGCAGGCTGGCATCAGGCCTTTGCCTTTTCCTCATCGGTGAGGCCGTAGCCTTCCGCCAGGGTGCCTTTCTCTTCCGGATCCTTTTTCGGGGCATAGTCCCGCGGGGGTTCCGCTACATCGCCCGAATCGGCGCTGGTGTCTGTCAGACGGGCTCGGCGCTTCTCCTGCTCCAGTTCTTCCAGCCATTCGTCGTCGTTGGCCAGGCGGTTGGCACCACGGGCCATATGGTGGTTTACATCCCGGAAAGCATCGTTGAACCGGCGTAGCAGGTGAGCCGACTCCATGAAGTGCTCGTTCACCTGGGCCTGGTAGCGGGTGTATTCGTTGCGCAGTTCTTCAATCTGTTGCTCGGCACGGCGCTGGCGCAGGGTGGAACCCTGGCTGGAACGGCCAATCAGCAGACCGATGATCAGTCCTGCGGCGAGAGCGGCAACGGCGGCCAGAATCAGGTTTGTCATAGAGTGCTCGTCCTGTTGGAAGTCCTTATGAAAAAGAGTATACCCGTTTAGCACCGGGCCTGCCCATGGGCTGGTGTCCCTGCGAAAGTCTTAATGCCGTCGCGCTCCGTAAAATGGCGGCAACTCCGTAAATCTGCGACAATACCGCGCCGATTTTTCATCCCGATACCTGATCCTGAAAGGGGAAGGCTCTGAATGACACCCTGGGAACGATACCAGCAAGACCTTGAGCGACCGGATTTTGAACGGGATCCGGCGCAGGAAGACGCCGTAAGACGGCTGCAGTCTCTGTACGAGCGACTGGTGGAAGCGGAAAACGAGCGCGCCAGGCCACTGAAGAAGTTTTCCCTGAAAGTCCGTAAAAAGCGGGAAGAGCCGGTCAAGGGCCTCTATTTCTGGGGAGGCGTCGGCCGTGGCAAGACCTATCTCATGGATACCTTCTATGAGTCGCTGCCCTTCGAACGCAAGATGCGGGTCCACTTTCACCGTTTCATGCAACGGGTCCATAATGAACTGAAGCAGCTGAAGGGGGAGAAGAACCCCCTTGAGAAGGTCGCCGCCCGCTTTGCCGATGAGGCCCGGGTAATCTGTTTTGATGAGTTCTTCGTGTCCGACATCGGCGACGCGATGATCCTGGCTACCCTGATGGACGGACTGTTCAGTCGGGGGGTCTCGCTAGTGTGCACTTCCAATATCCAGCCGGACGGTCTCTACAGGGATGGCCTGCAGCGCGCCCGCTTCCTGCCTGCCATTGACCTGGTAAAGAAGTACACCGACGTGGTCAATGTGGATGGTGGCGTGGATTACCGTCTGCGGACCCTTGAACAGGCAGAGCTTTACCACTCGCCACTGGACGAGCAGGCGGATATCAGCCTCAGGCGGAGCTTTGACAGCCTGGCGGTGGAGGCTGCCAGCCACTCCCTTAACCTGAAAGTGAATGGCCGCAAGTTGCAGGCCAGGGCCCATGCCGATGATGTGGTCTGGTTTGAGTTCCGGGAGCTGTGTGATGGCCCCCGAAGCCAGAATGACTACATCGAGCTGGCCCGGGAGTTCCAGACCATCATAGTGTCGAATGTGCCGGTTTTGGGTCGTGACAAGGACGACCAGGCCCGTCGCTTCATCAATATGATTGACGAGTTCTACGACCGCAACGTCAAGGTGATCATTTCCGCGGAAGCGCCGATCACCGACCTCTATGCCGGCGGTCGCCTGGGCTTTGAGTTTGAGAGGACCGAGTCCCGGCTGCTGGAAATGCAGTCACGGGAGTACCTGGGGGCTCCGCACAAGGCCTGACGTCAGGGCGCCTTTTCAGTTGGCCGATGTTGTATCCGGTGAT
The DNA here is from genome assembly GCF_026013985.1 of Marinobacter sp. AN1. Lineage (NCBI taxonomy): Bacteria > Pseudomonadati > Pseudomonadota > Gammaproteobacteria > Pseudomonadales > Marinobacteraceae > Marinobacter > Marinobacter sp. AN1. The sequence goes on from NZ_CP110342.1 coordinate 1,505,172, forward strand.
GTTTGATAGTCAGGCTGGAGGTGCTCTTCCGGGGCTATTGCCAGCTCCAGAAGGCCCTCGATGTTGTCCCGGTGGACGATGATGTCCCGGTACTTCTGGTCGTACCACACCAGGTTGTTGTACCGGATCATGCTGCGAATTTCCCGGATGTATTCCTCGCCTCGTTCCGAGTAGCTGCCCAGACCGGCGGCCAGTTGCACACCGGTGGGATGCTCACCCTTCTCACGAATGGTGGCTCGCAGGTCCCGAAGCGCCCTGTAGCCGGGATGTCGGTTCAGGTTCTGCACGTAGGCCCGCACTGAGTGGTAGGCAGAGCGAAAACTCGCAACTTCGTGGCTGGCTCCTTCAGGGCGGTTGAGCGGCACCAGGCCGCAGCCACGGGAGAAACACCACTGGCCGAAAAGGTTGTTGCCCTGCCGGGCAAAGCGGGAGGTACCCCAGGCCGATTCGTTTGCGGCCTGGGCGAGTACCAGTGAAGGCGGGACGGTATCCAGCCGTCTCAACAGCAAACGGAACATCTCATCACTACCATTGTCTTCGTCCACCCGCAGTCGTTCGGCCTGGGCTGCGAGCCAGTCCCTGTCGGCATCATCAAGTGACTCCTTGGCCTGAAGTGCCTGAAGATGCTGACGTTCCAGCAATATCCGGCTGTTAACCAGCACGGTACGGCTATAGAGGTAGGAGAAGAAGGCGGCCTTTTTCTCGGTGACATCCTGGTAGAGGTCGAAGTTGGGCAGGGGTTCAAGAATCCAGTCCGGCAGGTCTGGCAAGGAGGCTAGCTCGATATCGTCGTCCGGAGCGGTGCGGTCCAGGGGAGGGGGAGAGTACAGTGTGCCCCAGAGCGCTACCGCCGCCAGGGGCACAAACAACATCAGACTTCTCAAACCTGCAGACATTCGAATCCTCGCAGCTGGTTCCGGTAATCGGGAGTGTACCAGTGACTACGAGGATAATTCTGTTCAGGTTTGTATCAGAAGAAAATCTTGATGCCAGCCAGGACGCCTTCATCCAGGTTGATATCACCGTTGCTGTTATCCAGGTCGGTGTTAATGTACCGGTAACCGGCAAAGACATCCGCGTTGCGGATAACGCGATAGCTGGCACGAAGTTCCAGGTTCGTCAGGTCATCGGAGTCGCCAAACGACAGGATGCTGGGCGCATAGTGAGCGCTGCCGGTGAAGGACAGGCCCGGAACGTTGGGGATATTCACGGTGGCAAAGCCGCCGATACCCACCGCGCCGCCATCCAGGTCATCGTCGTCGTCCCACGCAAGGCCGCGGAAACCGATGCCGGCTGTTGTGGGCAGATTGCCCAACGCCGTGCGCCCCTGGGCGTGGAAGTCGCCGTTGATCAGGTGGCGGCTGCCTTCATGATAGGTATAGCCTGCGCCTGCCTGGATGTCCGAGCGGGCGTCAAAGAAATTCATCTGACCCTTTACGGACTCATTGGTCAGGCTGAAGTCTGCATCGGCGGCAATGGCTGGCGCTGCCACCAGGGAGAGGGCGACAGGCAGGGCAATGGCAGAAGTCCTGAACAGCATGATGGGATACCTCTGAAAGTTGGTTGTATCATTCTTCTCGGATCACGTCAGTTACGCTTCCGCATACTACCGACGGTGCTGGTGGTGCTCAACTTAAACTCCGTTCAGCCGGCGGACGATTCAGTGGGGCTTGTCTGAGCCCTGCTGTTGCAGTGAGTCCAGCAGATCGTCTTCCGATACCGGCTGCTGGGAGGGGATACGGTAGTCTTCGCTGGCCCAGGCGCCGAGGTCGATCAGGCGGCAACGGTCGGAGCAGAACGGACGATGAGGGTTCTTGTCGTTCCACTCAACGGGTTTCTTGCAGGTGGGGCAATCTACTTGCATCAGGTTTCTCGCGCAGTTTCCGGTTTGTGTTCCGCGCAGTATTGTTCCAGAACTGCCCTCAGCATGTCGATGTTAACCGGCTTGGCCACGAAGATGTCCATGCCTGCCTGGCGGCTGTGCTCTTCGTCCTGCTCCATGGCGCTGGCTGTCAGGGCGACCACCGGTGTGTGCTCCGCTCCGCTCCGGGCTTCCTGTGCCCGTAACTGCCGCGTGGCTTCGTAGCCATCAAGCCGGGGCATCATGCAGTCCATGAAGATCAGGTCGAAGCTGCCTTGCTGCCAGGCCTCCAGGGCCTGTTGGCCATCGGTCGCAGTGGTTACCTGGCAACCCAGTTTTTCCAGTAATCGTTGTGTCAGCGCCCGGTTAACCGGGTTGTCCTCGGCCAGCAAGACCTGCATCGGGCCGCAGGGTAGCGGAGCTGGCACAGGCAGGGGCGGCATCGGTTTCTGCAACGAGAAGCGGGTCAGGAAGCGGCGATCACCCTGATCCGCATCCTCGAATAACTGGTTAAGCATGGGCGCCAGCCGGGATTCTCGCAGCGCCTTGCTGAGGAAGGCGTCAGCCCCGGCTTCCCGGAAATGTTCGCCATCGCCCCGCTGGGGGTTGGCGGAGAGGACAAAGATTCGGGTGTCCTGCCATGCCGGGTTCTCGCGGATCTTGCGGCAAAGGAGATCGCTCTCCATGTCCGGGACAAAGCCGTCCAGTATGACGGCGTCAAAGGGCGTGCCAGCTTCGCCGGCGGTGGTCAGGGTGGCCAGTACCTCAGCGCCGGAGCGTACAGCTTCGATATCGACCTCCAGCCGCGCGAGCATCTCCAGGGTGATTTTCCTGGACAGCGCATAGGAATCAACCACCAGGATACGGCGCCCCCGGACATGGCCAAGGCTGGTACGGCTTCTGGGGGCGTCCTGGCTGGCTTCCGCCAGGGACAGTTCTGCCCAGAAGGTTGAACCCTCGCCGGGGGTGCTTTCCACGTCCAGGTGGCCATCCATCAGGCTGACAAGTTGCCGGCAAATGGTCAGCCCGAGGCCGGCACCTGGCAACTGGCGCCGGGCCCGGACGTCGAACTGGACATAGGGCTCGAAAATCAGTGGCAGGTTTTCCGCGCTGATCCCGGTGCCGGTATCCTCCACCGACAACCGCACCTGGGATCGGCCACCCTTGCGCCCAAGCACTTCCGCACTGATCAGGACGTGGCCTGAATCGGTATAGATGATGGCGTTCGACGTCAGGTTGAGCAGTATCTGCCGAATGCGGATCGGGTCTCCCACGACTTGGGCGGGGAGGCTGTCATCCACTCTCAGCTCCAGCGCCAGGCCCTTTTCCCGCGCCCTGGGACCAAGCATGCTGATCAGGTCATGGAGGGTTTCGCGCAGATCGAACGGGATTTCATCCAGCTCAAGTTTGCCGGCCTCGATGCTGGAAATATCGAGCAAATCGTTAATGATGGCAGACAGGCCTTCTGCCGCGTTCAGCAGGGTGTCAACGTAATCCCTCTGCTCCTGGTCCATTCGCGTGTCCTGCAACAGACTGCCATAGCCCAGCACCGATTGCAGGGGTATCCGCAACTCGTGACTCAGGTTGGCCAGGAAGAGGTTCTTGGCGTGGTTGGCGCGAACCGCCTCGTCCCGCTCGTCCATGGATTGTCGGCTGGCCTGGCGCAGGTCCCGGGTTTCCTCGAGAAGGCGTTCCCGCATCTGGTTCAGGGCCTGTTCCATCTCGCTGAGCTCGTCCGGTCGTGACGGTGGCCTACGTTGCAGGCGCAGGGGTTCGATCAGGGCATCCAGGTTGAGCCGGGTGGTATAGGCGGCCATGGCCTCCAGGTGGCGGGACAGCATGAAGCGCACAATAACCAGCAGGCCAAGGGTGCCCAGCATGACCACGATGGACTGGAACAGCAGCAGGGTGAGCGCCCGGTCCCGTACCGCAGTCTGGACCTGGTCGGATGATGAGGTCAGCACGAGCCGGCCGAGCGTCGGCGTGTCGATTACCGTGGAGCCGGTAATCCGTAACGGGTGTTCGTGGGTGATAACATCGCCTTCCGGGTACTCGCCGATGCTGAACTGTTGCCCGTTGGTGGTGGTGATCTCCGCGTGCTGGATGACTTCGAAGGCGAGCAGGTCACCCAGCATACTTTCCACCTCGTCGAAGTTCATCAGCCACAGCTGTTGGCTGAGGTTGCCTTCAATAATCTCGGCGGTCTTCTGCTGGAGATTACGGATTTCATCAAAGCGACGGTTGGTCTCACCGGCCAGCTGCAGCCCTGTGGCGACAAGTGCGACCACCAGGCTGAAGAGTAATACATAGGCCAGCAGCCGCGCGGCCAGCGGGCGTACGCTGAGCGCTCGGGTCACGGCAGCAATCACTCTGGATGCAGACAAGGCACATGTTTCCCTGTGATACAGAATTCCATACGGCAGTCTAACAGACTGTCAATATAACAACACCGACAGTGTCAAACCTGAAACGGACATTCAGGTCATAAAGGTGAGCGCCGTAGATCCGTTCTTCGTCCTGCCGGCCACGGCGGAACGACGGCCTTGGATCATAGCAGGTCACATCCTCGATCAACCCTTTCAGATCAGGGTAGTGCTCTCCGGGGAGGGCGGCAAGCTGGGACAGGGCTTCATCAGAAAACCGGACGGGCAGCCGGTCCGGTGCCGTTTCGCCGGCCCAGCCGATGCGAGCATCCGGGATGGCGTCGGCAAAGGGCAGGTAAGGCTTGATGTCCAGTATGGGGGTGCCATCTATGAGGTCGTGGTCGCGGATGCGTAATATCAGCTCGCCTTCACGCCGGGTCAGTCCCTCGTTGCGGACGACAGAGAGGCCAAGGCTGTTGGGGCGAAAGGGCGAGCGGCTGGCGAAAACGCCGACCTTGCGGTTGCCGCCGAGTCGGGGAGGTCGGACCACTGGTCGCCAGTCAGCCCTGACCGCCTCGTGGAACTGGAAGGTGAGCCACAGGTGACTGCAGGTTTCCAGTCCCCTGAACGCATCCTCCCGATTGAACGGGGGCTGGATAACCAGCTCCGCCCAGGCGTGACGGGTCAGGCCAGGCTGGCGGGGCACGCCAAACTTGTCCCGGAAGCAGGACCGGGTTATTGCGATGGGCGTCAGCGTGAGAGCTTCTTGGGCAGGTCTGGCAGGGTGGCGCGGCACAGTAGCTCCTTGGCTTGCGGGAAACTCAGCGTGACAGGATGCGGCCCGAGAAGAACATCTCCAGGCGCACGAGCAAGGCGGTGTGTTCCTTGAAGTCATTGTCTCGCTGGAATTCAACCGAGGGAATGACCTCCCCGAAGAGCCAGTCCTGATAGAGACGGTAACGCCAGGTAACATCTGCAAAGTAGCCGGTGTGCCGCCATGTGGGCTGGCTTTCACCGAGTACACCTAACCGGGGGTTCAGCTCCGAGCGGTTATTGAGCCGTTTGTGAAAATCCAGGATCTGGGCCAGGTCGAACTGGCGCTCATCGTGTACCCATACTGCCTCGGAGCTGGCCAGGAAGGTCCAGCCATTGCCAATGTCCCTGCCGAATCCGAGCCAGGACGATGCGCCCCAGCCGTCCTGGTGGAAATAATAGACCCGCTGACGTGCGCCCACGCGCCAGTCCGACAGCCGCCAGTCCCCCCGCGCCGTGGCTCGCCAGAAAGCGTCCGGGGGAAAGCGCAGCCGGGCACCGATATCGTTGCTCAGGTTGATTGTGTCCGAGATGACCGACAGATAGCGCAGTGCCCCGGTGGCATCGCTGTCGGAGCGCTGGTCATCAGTAAGCTGTCGGCTGCGACGGCGCTCTCCGAGGGGAACCAGTTCATCGCTTTCGCTCTCCAGTACTACCCTCAGCTGCTCTTCGGCCGTGGGCAGGTCGAGTCTGAAGCGGGCTTCAGGCTCAACGCTGGCCAGTTTGCCGGTTTCGGACTCGGCGGCCAGCCCCAGCCTCAGGTAACTTTCGTTGCCGGGCAGTGACCGGGCATTGCCGGACAACGTGCGATCAGCCCAGGCCCCCAGAATCTGGATACGTTCAGACTGTACGTGCTCGTGGTGGATCACCCAGTTGGAAAAATTCAACCAGTAGGAGTCGCGGGGTTCCCGCCAGAACTCTTCCGGGGTAAAGGTGTAGAAGTCGGCAGGCAGGTTGTCCGGTGACAGGGATTCCGATACCGACGGCTCGGCCAGGACCGGTGTGCCCAGCCCCAACGCCAGCATAAGGGCGATGGCCGGCAGCCGGTAGCGATGGACAGCAGATTGAAGGAGCGCCAATATCTATCCCCGACAGCTGTCCAGAAGTTGCTTGTGCAGTTCCTGCACCTGTTTTTCCACCTCAGCCAGGGGCTGGTCATTACGGATCACGTAGTCAGCGCGGCTGAGGCGGTGCTCCCGTGGCATCTGGGCGGCGATGATCCGTTCCACCTGTTCGCGGTCATTATCGTCGCGGCTCATGGTCCGGTCGATCTGGGTTTCCACTGGCACATCCACCACGATGGCACTGGTTGCAAGGGTATGCTGATCCGTCTCCAGCAGAAGGGGAGAAACCAGTAACACGTAGGGTAAGTCGTAGTGGTCCGGTTGCAGCTGGCGGGCCAACTCATCGCGAATGGTAGGATGGAGCAGGGCTTCCAGCCATTCACGTTCATTGGCGTCCCTGAACACAATGGTGCGCAAAGCCGCCCGGTCAAGGTTGCCATCGGGCTGAAGGATATGGTCGCCGAAGTGTTCAGCAATCCTTGCCAGTGCGGGTGACCCCGGTTCTACCACTTCTCGCGCCACGATATCGGCGTCTACCCAGTGCACACCCAGTGCACCAAACATCTTTGCTACAGTGGATTTTCCGCTTCCGATGCCACCGGTCAGGCCGATTACCGCAGGCTTGCCCATCGATACCTCGTTCGTTGTTTTCCGGGGAGGCGTAAGGATTGCCTACGCCCCAAGGGTCAGTGGGTGAGGATTCTGCCACGGACCCGAGGCCGGATGCATCATTGTTTTATGTCCGGTTTAACCCAACCTGGCCAGGACCGAGTCTCCGATTGTACGGGTATCCCGCTGTGTGCCGCCGTTTTCCGCCAGGTCCGCGGCCATGGCGTCAAACAGTTCCTGCCCGGCCTTTGCCAACACCGGTTCCTTACGGCCAAGCCAGTCGAGCATGCGGGCAGTCGTAAACAGCATCGCGGTGGGATCGGCCAGGCCCTGGCCAGCGATGTCCGGCGCGCTGCCGTGGGTGGGCTCAAACATGGATGGCATGTCCGGGTTGTCCGGGTTCAGGTTACAGGAGGGCGCTACCCCCATGCCGCCGGACAGCACTGCGGCCAGGTCGGTAAGGATGTCGCCCTGCAGGTTGCTGGCGACAACCACATCAAAGGCCCAGGGGGCCTGCACGAATTTCATGCAGGCTGCATCGATCAGTTCATGGTGGGTGGCGACATCGGGGTAGTCCCGGGCAACTTCCTGGAAGACTTCGGTGTACATGTCGCCCCAGTAGCGGAGGGCGTTGCGTTTGGTGATCAAGCAGACCTGGCTTTCGCTGACCCGGCATTGGGGGCTGCGAAACTCCCTCTTGCGGCCCTCGGCACGCCTCGCTTCGGCCCTTTGGCGGGCCTGTTCAAAGCCATAGCGGATAATGCGCTCTGTGCCCCGGCGAGTGAACACCTCCATCTGGGTCGCTACTTCATGTTCGGTGCCCTGACGCAGGCGGCCACCCTGGCCTACGTACTCGCCTTCGCTGTTCTCCCGAATCACCAGCATGTCAATGTCCCGCGCCCGGTCGTCGGCCAGGTATTGTCGCGCGCCGGGCAGCAGCCGGGCTGGCCGTTCGCAAACCCACTGGTCGAAGCCTTTGCGCATTTCCAGCAACGGGGCGAGGGATACGCTGTCCGGAAGCAGGTAACGATCCGGGTCATCCATGGGCCCCGGGTCACCCAATGCCCCCAACAGAATGGCATCGTAGCGCGCAAGCTGCTGCAAGGCGTCAGCGGGCATTACCTCGCCATGTTGCTCATGCCAGGCGTGGGATGGCCAGGGGAACCGTGTCCACTCCAGGGGAAGCTGGTGTTTCTCCCGCAGTCGTTCCAGGCAGTGAACCGCCTCGGTCACGACTTCCGGACCAATTCCGTCGCCGGGCGTTACGGCGATGCGCAGGGGCTCGGGCATAGATCAACACTCCATGAGCTGCGAATTTACAACTGTTTGCAGAACGGGTACCCGGATACGGGTACTCTTGTCAGACTGAAAACGCAAGGGCTCCGGGAGCAGAGCCAAGGCGCCTTCCGGGCCTCTGGATCAGTGTAGTCAGGCAGGCTGGATTCGTCAGTCTTTTAATACATTTACGGACCCCCGCCGGGTGTCTATAGTGAAACGGGGTTCCTGTGTGTAAAGCTTCATGCAGGAGCAGGCTTTCCTACTCGCTAACACATAGGAGCATGCGTGGAGCGGCCAGAAGTATTGTTTGATGAATCCCATTGTGGCCAGTGTGCTTGTGGGGAGGGCCTGGATTTCCAGTTTTCGTTTGCTTACCAGCCAATCGTTGACGTGTTTGACGAGTCTGTCTTTGCCTATGAAGCGCTGGTGCGGGGCACCGGTGGTGAGAGTGCCTGGAGCGTTCTGTCACAGGTAAACGAGCAGAATCGTTATTCCTTTGACCAGGTTTGCAGGGTCAAGGCGGTCAAGCTCGCCGCCCGCCTGGGTATGAAGGCCATGCTCAGTATCAACTTCATGCCCAACGCTGTGTACCAGGCGGAATATTGTATCCGTACCACGCTGGCTGCCGCGAAAACCTACAATTTTGACACCCGAAAGATCATCTTCGAACTGACGGAAGGTGAAGACCTGTCTTCGGTCGATCACCTGGTGTCTATCATCAAGGCATACCAGGGGATGGGTTTCAGTACGGCGATCGACGATTTCGGCGCCGGCTTTTCCCGCTACAACCTGATGACGGCCAGCCCCCCGGATTTGCTCAAACTGGATATGGGGCTGATCCGCGATATCGACCGTGAGCCCAACAAACAGGCTGTCGTCAACGGAATAATTACCATGATGACCCAGCTTGGCGGGCGCATCGTCGCAGAAGGTGTTGAATCCGTGGAGGAGTATGCCTGGCTCCGCACCCGGGGAATTCGCCTGTTCCAGGGCTATCTCTTTGCCAGGCCCGGGTTCGAGACCCTGCCGGAACCCTGTTTTCCGGATATTGGGCAGGGGGGCTAGGCCCGGTGCTTTATCGTCTCATTACGCTGATTGGCGGCATTGCCTTTGTTGCTGTGCTCTACGGCCTCATCTGGTTGCTTTGCCGGAAGTTCCTGCAGGGCCACAAGGTCACTGATAACCTGAACGACCGAGCCACGGCGCTGGCTACCTGGACGTTCACTGGCGTGTGCCTGGGGCTGGTGTTTGCGGTTTTCGGTGCCTTCCTGCTGGGGCCCTGGGCGTTTTACCGCACTGTCAGGGCCCATGATGTCGGCGTGTCAGACGCTGCCGCGGTCTGGTGGGGGCTCGGCGTTGTTAGCCTGGCCCTGGTGCTGACCGGTGCCGGCTTTGCCGGTTTCCTCTGGGTGGTCGGGGTTTTCTGAGCCTTTTCGCAGGTGACCTGGCTCAGGCGCCGCCCTAGTAGTCCGTCGCCACGGCGTGAAACTGCTCCCTCAGCCACAATAGTGCTGGTTCTTTCTCGTAAGCCTGGTGCCAGTAAAGGTGAATATCAACGTCTGGCAACCCCTCGGGTGGGTTGAGGATGCAGGTATCGGACCGCGCAGTCATCTGACGCGCGTAGCCTTCCGGCATTGTCAGTAGCAGGTCCGAACCCTCGACGACCTGGCAGGCGGCGTAGTAATGCTGGCACCGGAGGCGGATCTGGCGTTGCAGTCCCATTCGGGACAGTTCGAAGTCCTCGATACCAGGCCCTTCATTCCTTGATGACACCAGGATGTGCTTTGCGGACAGGTACTTGTCCATGGTGAGGTCCTGACCCTCCAGCGGGTGCCCCTTCCTGGCGATGACCACGCGCCGATCCTTTCGCAGTTGCTCGTGGGCAGTCTGGTCGCTGATCGGTAGCAGCACGTCCACAGCGAAATCCAGTCGGCCTGCAGCCAGCAGACTTTCCATATCCCTTCGGGCCACCCGCTGGCTGTTGATCTCGATCTCCGGGTAGTCGTTCAGCCGGGTAACCAGCTGGGGCAGGAAAGTGGATTCCAGCACGTCGCGCAGAGCCAGGGCGAAGGTTTTGCGATGGCTGGAAGGGTCAAAGGCATGGAACTGGTTTACGGCACTGTGAATCTGGTTCAGGCCAGGTCGCATGGACTCCACGAAACGTCGTGCCAGTGGTGTAGGGACCATCCGGTTGCCCTGGCGCGAAAATAACGGGTCGTCGAAATGGTCTCTCAGGCGGGCTAGAGAGTGGCTGACCGCGGGCTGGGTCAGGTTCAGCGCCCGGGCCGCACGGGTCAGGCTACCTTCCCGGTAAATGGTATCGAATACGTGAAGCAGGTTAAGATCTAACCGGTTTGAGGCCATCAGGGTGCTGTCTCGCTACTGAATGAATTTCGATAATAGTAACGGATTAGAATAATTCAGTCGCGTAATACTTGGTGCCCCACTAGACTGGCCCGTTACGACAAATTTGAGTGGATTTCCCGGAATGTCCCAGAGAATCTTTATTACCGGTGGTGCCAGCGGCCTGGGTAGGGCATTGGCGCTGCATTATGCCCGTGAGGGTGCGAAAGTCTGCATCGGTGACGTCAACCCGGAAGACGGCATGGTTACGGAGGACGAGATCAATGCGGCAGGTGGCGAAGGGCTGTTCCTGCCTTGCGATGTACGCAGGCTGACGGACCTGGAAAAAGTGCGGTCGGAACTTGAGCAACGTTGGGGTGGCGTGGATGTCGTGGTCAACAATGCGGGCGTGGCCACCGCCGGGTCCATCGAGGACTCCACCATTGCTGACTGGGAATGGATACTGGACATCAACCTGCTGGGAGTCGTTCGAGGCTGCAAGGTGTTTACCCCGCTGTTCAAGCACCAGGGCAGCGGTACCTTTGTCAATGTCGCGTCCATGGCAGGTCTCATGCTTGCGCCCATGATGGGCAGTTACAACGTGTCCAAGGCAGGCGTGATCGCGTTGTCAGAAACCCTGAGCCTGGAGTTGCGGGACGCTGGCATACACATCTGTTGTGTGTGTCCGTCGTTCTTCCGCACCAACCTGGCCAGCGGTATGCGCTCGGACCTGCCGGGAATCCAGCAGAATATCAATGGACTGATGAAGCGGTCGTCTGTCAGTGCGGAGGATGTCGCGGACGATATCGCCCGGGCTGTTCGCCAGGGGGATTTCTGGGTTCTGCCCCATCAGAAGGAAAGGCGCTTGTGGGTTCTCAAACGCCATGCACCCTGGGCCTTTGACTATATCATGCACCGGGAAAGCCGGCGCTGGATCAAACGCATGGCAGGGGGCTGACTTGTGGCGACGATTTATCTGATACGGCATGGCCAGGCCAGTTTTGGCAATCACAATTATGACCAGTTGTCTGAAACGGGTTGGGAACAGGCACGTGTACTAGGACATTGGCTCGCGGGCAGGGTACACCCGGACGTGGTGATTGGTGGGGATATGCAGCGCCACAGGGAAACCGTGGAGGCCATTGCATCTGGCTACCGGGCACCGTTTCCCGACATGCAGGTGGCTGTCGGCTTCAACGAATTCGATCACACCTCTGTGGTGCACCGCTTCCGGCCCGAGTGGGCAGACCGGGAGCGCATGCAGGCGGACCTGGCCGCTACCGGGCATCCGGCGAAAGCCTTCCAGCAGACCTTTACGCAGGCGGTCCAGCGTTGGGTCAGTGGCGACCATGATGGTGAGTACCCGGAAAGCTGGGTGGAGTTCAAGGCCCGGGTTAATGGCGCGCTGGATGAGCTGATCGGCTGGGCCAATGGTGGCGATGTTTTCGTGTCTACCTCCGGCGGCCCTATCGCTGTGATCATACAGAGCCTGCTGGAACTCAGTGACAGCAAGGCACTGGCGCTGAACGAGGTGATAGCCAATACCAGTGTTACCCGTGTGCTGTACTCGGGACGGCGACGCAGTCTGGCGGTATTCAACAATTACAGCCACCTGGAGGCGGAAGGGCAGGACCTGGTCACTTTCCGCTGATGGATCAACGATTGACTGAAGGAGCGTATACATGAGCAAACAGAACCTGTTCGACCTTGATGGCAAGGTGGCCCTGGTTACCGGTGCCAGCCGGGGTATCGGTGAAAGCGTTGCCCGATTGCTGGCGGACAATGGCGCCCACGTCATTGTCAGCAGTCGCAAGATCGATGGCTGCGAGGCCGTGGCCAGCAGTATCCGCGAAAATGGCGGCAGCGCTGAAGCGGTGGCCTGCCACATTGGGGAAATGGAACAGTTGGAATCCATCTGGCAACACATACGCGAAAAGCATGGCAAGCTGGATATCCTGGTGAACAATGCAGCCACCAATCCGTACTTCGGCAAGATCGAGGAAACGGATCTGGGGGCCTTCCAGAAGACAGTGGACGTGAATATCCGTGGTTATTTCTTCATGTGTGCCGAAGCGGCCAAGCTGATGAAGGAGAAGGGCCAGCCGGGGGCCATCGTGAACGTGGCATCGGTCAACGGCGTGACACCGGGTTTCATGCAGGGCATTTACTCCATCACCAAGTCGGCGGTTATTGCCATGACACGGGCCTATGCCCGCGAACTCGGCCCGGACAATATCCGCGTCAACGCGCTGCTGCCCGGCCTGACCGACACCAGGTTTGCGAGCGCCCTGACCACCAATGACAGCATCCGTGAGCGTGCCATGGAGCATATTCCCATGCACCGTATGGCGCATCCGGATGAAATGGCAGGCACGGTCCTGTACCTGGTCTCTGATGCTTCCAGCTACACCACCGGTACCTGTGTCAATGTGGATGGCGGTTACCTGACAGTCTGATCCGTCCGGCTCCTGCCAGTCCAGCGCCAAAAAAAGCCCCGGTCCTGATGGTCAGGCCGGGGCTTTTTTGCTGGCGCCGGTGTTATCGGGTATCAGCCTGGGATAGTGCTGTCCCGGTGGGCGGGTTGCGGTGCAGTGAATACAGCACTTTGTCCAGAAGCGCCTGTCCGTTCCAGGCCGGTGAGTGGTTGACGATGCCCACCACAGCCCAGGTTGTGTTGTTGTCGTCCCGGGTGAAACCGGCAACAGAGCGAACGTCCTGCAACAGGCCGGTCTTGATGCGACCCATGCCTTCCATACCAAGGTTGCGCAAGCGCCTTGCCATGGTGCCATCCATCGCGGTCAGCGGCATTGAGGTCATGAGATCGGGACCATAGGGGCTCGACCAGGCCTGGGCCAGTATGGCAGACATCTGTCGTGCACTCATGCGGGCATGCCGGGAAAGCCCGCTGCCGTTGTCAATGACCATGCCACGGGTGTCAATGCCCTTGCCCTCCAACCAGTCATAGATCGCCCGGATGCCTGAAACCCGGTCGTCTTTATCTGCCTCGTGACGATTGTTGGCACCAATGGTCAGCAGCAGCTGGCGGGCCATCACGTTACTGCTCCACTTGTTGATATCACGAATCATGGTGACGAGGTCCGGTGACGTGGTGCTGGTCACCAGCCGGGAGTCAGATGGAATCGTGCCGGACCGCCAGGTACCGGTGATGGTGCCGCCAAGCTCACGCCACAGGGACATGAGAATCTCGCCGCTGTAGCGGTCGTGGGGCAGCAGCGAGAGGTAGGTTGTGGTGCGACAGCCTTCGGGCAGTTCGCCCTCCACCCTGACGGTGACCTTGCCGGCCTGGTCGAATACCGGGGTCCAGTCGATTTGCCGGCGACCGGGGCAGGAGCCCGACGCCACGGAGGTGATGCGATTGTCAATGGTGACGGATGGCAGGGCAGGCGTGGACCAGGCGCGGGTACCTCGTTCATCTGCACGCACCTGGAAGTGCACCAGGTTCATGTTAAGGAGCACCGGCGATGGTTCCACCAGGAACGGGCGATGGGGGTTGTTGCCGTTATCATTGAATCGCGGCAGGCCGTCGGGAAGCAGGAACACCTGTCCGTCGAGTACGATATCCCCCTCGATGGTATTGACCCCCAGCGAACGAAGTTCATGGATCACCGTCCACAGGCGTTCAATGGTGAGTTTCGGGTCGCCACCGAAACGGACATACAGGTTGCCCTTGAGGGTGTCTCCCTCGAAGGTGCCGTCAGTCAGGAAGCTGGTGGTCCAGCGGTAATTGGGGCCGAGGATTTCCAGCGCCGCATAGGTGGTGAGTACCTTCATGATGGAGCCGGGGCTCATCACCGCGTCGGCGTTGACGTATTGTTCGATACCCGGGCCATCCATTGGAATGGCAGCGACGCTCAGGCCGTTGAGGTCCTTCAGGGACTCCTCCGCGAAGCCGCGTACCTCACTGCCCCAGATACGCTTGTCCATTCCCTCGGCGAGGGCTGCCGTTGCCATGCCTGCCAGCAGGCTGGTCGCAATAATGCCTGCTCCCAGCGAGCGGGCCAGGATGCTCAGTCCGGTTGTGGTCAGTGTTCGAAGAAGCATGGCAGGAACATCCATCGTGGTGGGGGCTGATTATCTAACCTTAGCTTAATTTCTGTATGGCGACTATGTTCCCGGCCTATACATAACGTTAAAAAATGACAGCAGACTATGGGAATTAAAGCATTTTTGTGACAGCGGGTTACGAAGTGTAGGGAACCGGTTATCCGATGTCGGGAAGTCAACGGTTTGTACAGGGCTGCCCGGACCGGCAGAGGTTGCTAGAATGCGCGGACCAGAACCGTATTTCATAGAGTTCAATCAAGGAGTTGGAAACGATGCTGACGGGGCACTGCCTTTGTGGCGAAGTATCTTTTGAGTACGACGGTCCCCTCGGGCCCATAGCACTTTGCCACTGCAGCCAGTGTCGCCGGGCCCATGGCAGCGCCTTTTCAGCCAGCGCTCCGGTGCAGCGGGTGCATTTCCGTTTTACCGGCGGCGAAGAGCTTATTACCGAGTTTGAGTCCCGGCCCGGAAAATACCGGGCGTTCTGCAGCCGTTGTGGTAGTCAGCTATATAGCCGGGTTGATGCGATTCCAGGTATTCTGAGGCTGCGAACGGGTGTCATTAACGAGCCCCTGGGCAAGGGCCCGGGCGCCCATGTATTTACCGGTTCCAAGGCTGACTGGTTCCCAATCACCGATGACGTTCCCCAGTACGAGAAAACCGAGCGAACCAACGACCCTCATTAAACCCTGGACCCTGCGGCTCCGGGTCACAGGGTTGCTTTCCGTAAGGTAACCCGTCTCAGGGGCTGGGCGGTACCAGCCTCAGGACCTCGCCATCGGCCGAGTCCGTCAGCAGCCACAGGTGGCCATCGTTGCCCATGGCGACGGCTCTGATCCTTTTGTTGAGGCTGGCGATCAGGTCTTCCTCCTCAACTATACTGCGATCGTCCAGCTCCAGTCGCACCAGCTTCTGCATCTTGAGGGCGCCGACAAACAGGTCTCCCTGCCAGTCGGGAAAGTCCTCGCCGGTATAGAACGCCATGCCCGAGGGGGCTATGGACGGATCCCAGTAGTGCAGCGGCTGTGCCATGCCTTCCCTGTGGGTGTCGTCGGTTATGGGTGTGCCGCTGTAATTGATGCCGTAGGTAATGTCCGGCCAGCCATAGTTGGTGCCTGCTTCTATGATATTGATCTCGTCACCGCCGCGGGGGCCGTGTTCGTGACTCCAGATGGCTCCTGTGTCCGGGTGCAGGGTCATCCCCTGAATATTACGGTTGCCTTTGGTGAACAGGGTTTTCCGGGTGTTCTCTCGGTCCATGAACGGGTTATCGGCAGGCACCTCGCCGTCGACCGTGATCCGGTGGACCGCACCTGCATCGTCGCTGAAGTCCTGGGCGCGATCCATCTCCCCGCGGTCGCCGACCGCCACGTAGAGATAGCCATCGGCGGGAATGACCATGCGTCCGGCGAAATGTCGGGTGGTACCCGAGCGGGGCTCCGCCTCGAAGATCACTTCAAGGTTTTCAAGGGAGTCATTCCGGAGTTCAGCCCGTGCCACCCGCGTGGTCATGCCCGCCTCGTTGGCGTGGGCATAGCTGAGAAACACGACCCGGTTCTGCTCAAAATCAGGGTGTAGCAGGATGTCCAGTAGCCCCCCCTGACCACGGGCTGCGACTCCCGGCACGCCGGCAACCGGCTCATCCGCCAGCTTTCCGTCACGAATGATGCGCAGGCGTCCCGCTCGCTCCGTAACCAGCTTGCTGCCATCGGGCAGGAAGGCGATGGCCCATGGGTGTTCAAGCCCGGACGCCACCGTTTCGACCTGGAACCGTGCCTGATCAGAGTCGTGGACCGTTGCCGCCGCCAGGGATGCAGGCAGGGCTGCTACCGCCAGTGTTGTCGCCATAGTGAGCGCCTTTGACATGGGAGCCTCCATAGAGTGCTGTTTGCGGGACATACCTGAGTTTATCAACCGTACCGGGCCAGCCACCAAAGAAACATTACCGGCGAGTTATGTTTGAAGTCCCTAACGAGGGTATATACGACGAGTCTGTGAGATAGTCTTTGCAAACGAGAATGACTATCATTAAAATATAGGGGAGACTTGTTACTACCCTGGCCCAAAGCGGGTTTGCCGGTCCAGGAATCATCACAGGAGAAGAAGTGTATGTTCGAACAGGAAGTGAAGGAGGGTATCAAGCTGGCTGCGACAGCGATGGTCATCATGCTGATCGCATCATTGCTGGTCATGGGGTGAACCAGCAGAGCTCAAGCATACGTAGAGCTTAAGCATACGTAATGCCTGCTGACCGTTGAAGTTCCCCGGTCAGGGCTACACTGAACACGTGAGCCTTGAGCAAAACGCCACAGCCGTGGCTTTTCATGCAGCAAACGACAGGAGGTTTATCCTATGTCAGCCAATCACGTGTACAAAAAGACCGAAGTGGTAGGTTCGTCGAAAACCGGTATCGAGGATGCGATCGAAAATGCCCTCGCAGAGTGCGCCAAAAGCATCCGCAATATGGAGTGGTTCGAGGTGACGGAAACCCGGGGGCATATCGAGAACGGCAAGGTAGGCCATTACCAGGTCAGCCTCGTGGTCGGGTTCCGGATCGAAAACAGCTAATCTCGCAGGCCAGTCAGGTAAAGCCAGTCCCGGTTACCTTGTTCCGCACTGGCCGGGTGCTGGCTGCCTTTCTATGGGGGTAAATACCCGGGGTGTCCTGGTTATTTATGGCCTCCATGCTACTGCCCGACGCTTGCGCCTCTCACTTTCAACCGAGCGTATTATTCGGTCAGGGTTTGCGGTGATTCTTCTGCAGCCAGCGGTCGAGCTGGTCGGCAAATTCCTTTCGGTCCTGTTGGCTGAACGCTGCTGGCCCACCCGTAACCTGGCCCGCACTGCGCATCTCTTCCATAAAATTCCGCATGGCCAGTCGCTGGCGGATATTCTCGCGGGTGAAAGCCTGCCCCCTGGGGTTGAAGACATCAGCGCCTTGTTCGATGGCCTCCGCAGCCAGGGGGATATCCTGGGTGATGACCAGGTCTCCGGTGGTCAGTTGGGCGACGATTTCCTGGTCGGCCACATCGAATCCGTGAGGTACCTGCCGCGCGTGAATCCAGGGGCTCGGGGGCAGCTTGATAAAGTGATTGGCGATGAAGGTGGTGTTGATCTGCCAGCGGGCGGCGGCCCGGCACAGAATCTCGCGGATGGGGACTGGGCAGGCATCGGCATCGACCCATATTGGCATGGTAACGGTTCCGGTTTGGATATTGGCGGGAGTGTAACCGCGTGTGGATGGTAATGGTAGCCGATGGTCCGTTGGGCGCAGGTTACGGTAGATAATAGGGCTGGTTGAAATTGGAGGTCCAAACCATGACCCTGCGTCGCCTGGCTTGTTCTGTTCTGCTGTTACTGCTTTCGGCGATGACGGCTTCGGCGGTCTCGGCTGATGAGGAAGCCTGGAAAGCTCTGCAGGAGGGCAGGGCCTTGCTGATGCTGCGCCACGCCCTGGCCCCCGGTACGGGTGACCCGGAGAATTTTGCCCTGGATGACTGTTCAACCCAGCGCAATCTCAATGACCGGGGGCGCGAGCAGGCCCGCGCCTGGAAGGAATTGCTCTGGAAACATGGTATTGGCGAGGCCAGGGTCTATACCAGCCAATGGTGTCGTAGCCGGGACACGGCAACGGAAATGGCTATAGGGAAGGTTACCGAATGGCCGCCACTGAACTCGTTCTTTGCCGGACGGGGAAACGGTGATATGCAGACGCGTCAGACCATTGCCTTGGTGAACGCGCTGAAGCCGGGGTTACCAGTGGTGCTGGTATCTCACCAGGTGAATATTACCCGACTTACCGGAGTGTATCCGTCATCGGGTGAAGGTGTGATCATCGCCCTGCCGTTATCGGACAACCCCACAATACTGGCCACGGTTATGCCCTGAGCCTTCCGGGTAGCCCGAAAGGCGGCAGGCCATAGGTCACCAGGGATTTGCAGAGCCATTTCAGAGATTCTGCAGGAAGCCATTGATGGCTTCACGCTGATTGTCGGCCTCCTCCCGGGTCTGGAAGACCAGTTTGTTTGCGTTCCGGCGCAGGTCCAGGGCGTCCCCGAATCCGCAATCCACCTCGGAAATTTCGGCCACCTTCTGCTTGAACCCGCTATCCTTGCGGCAAAGGTATTCCATTTCCGCCGCGACCTGGCCGCAGTATCCGGAGATGCTCAGATTGTTGAGTTGCTCATCGCCCAGACCATCCCAGTTCACCCGGGTCTTCACCCTGGTGCCGCAGACGGTGCTGGCAGACTTGTCGATGGCTGCAAGTGCCTGGCGCTGCCGCTTCAGCGCTTCGTCACGATCGAACCGCGCCAGCTCTGCCTGAACCCCCTGTTCCATTTGCTGCTGGTATTCAGCCATCAGCGCCTTCCGGTCCACCGATGCACCGCCCGCTTCGTCGGCGACCAGTGCATAGGGCTCTTCACGCCCCGGAATATAGGCGGTGTAGTCGGTGGGTGCCCAGTAGGAGCGGGCAAACACCACGACCGAGCGAAGCTTGCCATTGATTTCTGCCCGGTAGGCCCGTTCGTCGTTCGGGCGTTTCTCCACCTCAGTGAGCATCACCACGCCATCCAGCGGATGGTCTACACCATTGAGCCTGAGCAGTGCCTTGCTGCCATCTGCCGTGGGCACGAGGGTGGCCGAGATCCCGCTTTCACTGGTTAGCACTTCCGCCTGGTCACCGAGCTCCAGTGCACGGGCTGACAGAGACAAAAGCGCAAGGGCTATCAGAAGAGAGCAGGTGGGAAATCTTCGGATCATGGAGTTCAGTCCTTGTGTCCTGTTGAACGGGCCTGTCGTGTCAGGGCAGCAGCCCCGGACAAGCGTCAGGTAGTATGCTGCCGCGAATTCTGGTGCGATTCCCTGTCATTAACAAGACGATAGCTGATAACGTCTCAGTTTGTGGTCATTAGCGAGAACCGTGTCTCGTTTCCGTTGAACAATTGCTGACCATCGACTAGAAAATAGGGACAGGCCCGTGAGATCCACGGGGCACCCACCAACAGCCATCGTGACGCAACAGGCCACAAGCCCGGGAAGCCACGGTGTGAGGAGACGGGGATGAAAGACCGTTATGAGCTTACGGTGGACTATGTCCGCTACCTGAACGATGCCGGTGAGCCGCTGGATGAATTACCGGCACTGTCCGCTGATGCAGATCGTCTGCTCGATGCCTACCGCAATATGGTGCTTGCCCGCACCCTGGACCAGAAGATCATCGCCCTGCAGCGAACCGGCAAATGCGGTACCTACCCTTCCGTGCTGGGCCACGAGGTTATCGGGACCGCCATTGGCCAGTGCATGGAACGGCACGACGTATTTGTACCCTATTACCGTGACCAGGCTACGCAGTTGCTGCGAGGGGTGCCCATGGTCAACATGTTGCTCTATTGGGGCGGCGACGAGCGCGGCAGTGCAGGTTGGGAACTTTGCCCCCAGGACCTGCCGATATCGGTTCCGATTGCTACCCAGTGTTGCCATGCCGTGGGTATCGCTTCGGCCATGCGTATCCGTGACGAGAAGCGGGCGGTCGTGGTTACCCTGGGGGATGGTGCCACATCCAAGGGGGATTTCCTGGAGAGCGTTAACCTGGCAGGGGCCTGGCACCTGCCAGTCGTGTTTGTGGTGGCCAACAACCAGTGGGCCATTTCCACCCCGCGTGGCCTGCAGACCGGAAGCGAAACCATTGCCCAGAAGGCTGTCAGCGGCGGGTTGCCCGGGCACATCGTGGACGGCAACGACTACTTTGCCGTCAGCGAGGCTGTAGAGCATGCACTTGAACGGGCACATGGGGGCAAGGGCGCTACGGTCATCGAGGCAGTGACCTATCGCCTGGGTGACCACACCACTGCTGATGACGCCACCCGCTACCGTAGCGCGGACGAGCTGCGAAGTGCCTGGGACAAGGACGGTATCAAGCGCCTGCAGAGTTACCTTCACCGGGCCGGGCACTGGGACGCAGACAAGGAGAAAGAGCTCCAGGCTCACTGCCGGGACAAGGTGGATAAGGCGGTTCATGTTTACCTTGAAAAAGCGCCGGAGCCGCCTGTTGCCATGGTGGATTACCTGTTCGAGACATTGCCTGCTGCCCTCGCCGGCCAGCGTGAGCGGCTTGCCCGCAAGGTCGAAGGAGTAAGGTCATGAATGCGTCTGCAGAGAATGCCATCCGGCACGGGGAGGGCGCACCGGTTGCCCACAAGGTCACCCTGGTGGAAGCGGTCAACCTGGCCCTCGCAAGGGAAATGGCCAATGATGATTCGGTGGTGGTTCTCGGAGAGGACATCGCCACCAATGGCGGCGTATTCCGTGCCACGGTAGGTCTGAAGGAGCGCTTCGGCTACAAGCGGGTGATGGACACTCCACTGGCCGAGAACCTGATTGCCGGCACCGCGGTAGGCATGGCTACCCAGGGGCTCAAGCCGGTGGCGGAATTCCAGTTCATGGGGTTTATCTACGCCGGCTGTGAGCAGATTATCAGCCATGCTGCACGTATGCGTAACCGCACCCGTGGCAGGCTCCATTGCCCCTTGGTATACCGGGCTCCGTTTGGCGGCGGCATCCATGCACCTGAGCACCACAGCGAGAGCACCGAGGCGCTGTTTGCCCATGTTCCAGGCTTGCGTGTGGTCATTCCCAGCTCGCCCCAGCGTGCCTACGGCCTGTTACTGGCCGCCATCCGTAACCCGGACCCGGTGATCTTCCTGGAACCAAAGCGCATCTACCGGGCTGTGACCCAGACGGTAATGGACAATGGCGAGGCCTTGCCCCTGGACACCTGTTTTACCCTGAGGGAGGGCGACGACATTACCCTGATAAGTTGGGGCGCGTCGATCATGGAAACCCTGCAGGCTGCCGACCGTCTGGCGGAACAGGGTGTATCGGCGGAAGTGATCGATGTGGCCACCATCAGCCCCCTGGATCGGGAAACCCTGCTGTGCTCTGTTGCCAAGACCGGCCGGGCGGTGATTGTCCACGAAGCCTGCCGCAATGGTGGTGTGGGTGCCGAGGTGGCTGCGTCGATTGCGGAAGGCGCCTTCCTGGACCTCCAGGCACCGGTAGTGCGAGTGACCGGTTATGACACGGTGATGCCCTATTACCGCAACGAGCAGCATTACCTGCCGCAAGTGGACGATATCGTGACAGCCGTAGAGCAGGTGATAGCGCTCTGAGTCAGTGTGCGAGGGTTAGCAGGGAGTAACGTCATGAGGAATTTCAAGTTGCCCGATCTCGGCGAGGGCCTTCCGGAAGCCGAGATCGTGGAATGGCATGTGAAGGTCGGCGACACCGTTGAAGTGGACCAGGTGCTGGTGAGCGTGGAGACCGCCAAGGCCATCGTCGAAGTGCCATCCCCGGAGGCGGGCATTATTGCCAGGTTGTTCGGTGAGGCGGGGGATATTATCCATACCGGAGAGCCACTGCTGGCGTTCGAGGGAGAAGGCGACGACAGCGGTACGGTCGTGGGCGAACTCAAGTCCTCGCAGACAAGGGACGGTCAGGGCGAGGCGGACTCCTTCATTATCGGCGCAGCCCCCTCCAGCAAGCGCGCCCGCGCCAACCGGGCCACCCCAGGGGTACGGGCCCTGGCTGAGAGGCTGGGTATCAGCCTGGAAAACATCAAGGGCAGTGGCCCCGGTGGTCTCATTACCAATGACGACGTACACCGCCAGGCCAGCCACCAGAAGCAGTTGGGAGAGGCAGAGGCACTACGAGGCCCAAGGCGCACCATGGCGAAGAACATGGCGCTGTCCCATGCCCAGGTGGTGCCGGTGTCGATCTTTGAGGATGCCGACATCCACAACTGGACAAAGGGGACCGACATTACCATGCGCCTGGTGCAGGCCATAGCCCGCGCCTGCGAGGCATCGCCGGCCCTGAACTGCTGGTTCGACGGCGATAACCTGAGTCGGCGCCTGCTGGATGAGGTGCATATCGGCATTGCCGTCGACACGCCCGACGGACTTTTTGTGCCGGTGCTGCGGGACGTCAATCACCGCTCCATGGAAGACCTGCGTCAGGGGCTGGAAAACCTCCGGGAGGCGGTGGCAACCCGCAAGATTCCGCCCCGGGAAATGCAGGGCGCCACCATTACCCTGTCCAACTTCGGTACCATGACAGGACAGTACGCCAACCCTGTTGTGAGCCCGCCACAGGTGGCGATCGTGGGGGCGGGGAAAATCCGGGAGAAGGTGGTGCCACACAAGGGTAAACCTGCTGTGCGCCGTATCATGCCGCTGTCAGTAACCTTTGATCACCGGGCCGCCACCGGTGGTGAGGCGGCAAGGTTCATGGCTGCACTGGTGGAGGGCCTTGCTGTTGATTCGAACGGGTAACAGGACCTGTGTCCGACGTTGAAACCTGGCGGCCGGCACACCATAGTAGCTAACATGACGACATTATTTATTGTACTGGTGGTTCTGTTCGCTGCCCTGTTCATCCTGGTACCGCTGCTGGAGAAGCACGCATCGAAGGGGGATGCGATCAAAGAAAGCCGGATTTCCCGGTGGATTATTCCGTTGATGGCGGCGGTGCTGATTCTGGGGATATTGCGGCATTACTTTGGGTAGCGCGCGCAGCCTGCGCAGGCCTGCCTGGCAAGTTGTCAGGGATAAATAACATGCATTAAAAAAGGCAGCCGAAGCTGCCTTTTTACGTGCTGTGGCCTGTTATTTACAGGGCAACAACGTTTTCCGCCTGCGGGCCTTTCTGGCCCTGAGTAACGGTAAACTCAACCTGCTGGCCTTCTGCCAGGGTCTTGAAACCGCTGCTCTGAATAGCGCTGAAGTGAACGAATACGTCGGGGCCGCCTTCACGAGTGATAAAGCCGAAGCCCTTGGATTCGTTGAAGAACTTGACGGTACCGGTAACTGTAGACATATCTTTTAATATCCTGAAATCAATCTGATTAATGTGCCGCCAGGGACCATTGTTGGGCTGGTCAGCATTGTGCGGAAAAGAAACGCGCGGGATCAAAAACAGGACGTACACTACAATTACTGACAGGGCGTCTTATTGATGAACTGCTTTGCTAACTCTTTCCTACGTCGCCCAATCTACGCACCTTCCCCGGGAAAAGCTACTGTTATTTTCATTGGTGGGTATATTTACGCATCCAGTGCTTCCAGGGAGAGATCCCGGTTCAGGCGAAGTTGCATGAAATCCCGCGCGAGCACCAGGTTGCCGTCATAGAACCCTCTGGCCTCGCCGGCCAGTTCATCGATGACCGGGCCGCGACCGGCCCGAAACTGGTAGCGGGAACTGAAGTGGGTCAGTACCAGGTGTGGCAGCCCGATTGCCTGGGCAAACAGCGCTACCTGTTCGGCAGAGCTGTGCTGGGGCCAGGGTCCAACACGCTCTGCCACGTTCCGGGTGTAGGTGGCTTCGTGGACCAGCAGGTGGGCTTCTCTGCAAGCCCCCGCCAGCAACTCGGGGGTGTCATTGTCACCGGCGATCACTACCCGCCGTGGTGGTCGCGGGATCTCGGTGTAATCCTTGCTGGCAATGTAGCGGCCATCGGGCAGGGTGACGTCCTCGCCCTTCTGGATGCGCCCCCATTCCGGTCCGGCGGGCACACCATCAGCTTCCAGTTTGCTGGTCAGCAACTTGCGCTCAACCCTCAGCTCCTCGAAGCGGAAGGCGCGGCACGGGACTCGGTGGGACAGGGGAATGCTGGTCACTCTGACGGCGTCGTCCTGCCAGTGAAAGTCATCGGCCTCGGCGTTGATAAACTGCAGTTCAAAACCCAGTCTGGAATCGGTACTGGCAAGGGTGATTTCCAGGAAGTTCCGCAGCTGGGGTGGACCGATGATCGGCAGCGGTGTTGTTCGCCCATTCATTGAGGCACTGGACAGAAGCCCGGGAAGGCCGAAGGTGTGGTCGCCATGGACGTGGCTAATAAAAATGGCCTGCAACTGCATAACGGACAGGCGGGTTCTCAGCAGCTGATGCTGGGTACCCTCGCCGCAGTCAACCAGGTACCAATGCCTTGGGCCGCCATGTTGCAGTGCAAGGCCAGTAACGTTGCGGGCCCGTGTGGGTGTGCCGGCTGAGGTGCCGAGGAAAGTGAGTTCCACTGATGCGTCCTTAAACTACACTGGAGTCGTCAACGCGAGGATACTGGGCGGCAGGACATCGCCCGGACGTCCAGGTCGCAGTACGAGCATAACAAAATACCGGACAGCGAGGTTCTATGAGTAACCGTCTACCCTGGTCGAAAGTGGTCCTGGCCTTTGCTACTGCCCTGGTGACTGGCGCCCTGCTGGGTTCCATCGTGCAGACACAGATCAACCTGCTGGCTTTGCGAGGACTGGGTGTGGAGATCGGTATAGGGACCTGGTTAGGTACCACCCTCGAAGACGCGGCCAAGTTCGGGCCGGTGTACCTGATGGTGTTTGGTGTCGGCTTCCTGGTTTCACAGGTGACGGCTATGGCCTTGACCCGCCGTGTGCTGCAATCCTGGCGCAGGGTAAGCTGTGCACTGGCAGCGGCGGTCGGTCTCTGGGTGACCTTCACCCTGGTGGATGCCATGGCGCCACCGCCCACGCTGATCGCCGCTACCCGGGCCCCGGTAGGAATGCTGGCCATGTTGGTGACGGCCGCCATCGCCGGCTGGGTATTCGCCGCCATGGCCTCTGCAGCTCCCCGTCGCAAAGGCAATGCAAGTGCGGTTGCGGCTGTACTGCTTGTCGCAGTGCCGGCTCTGCCATTTGACCAGGCCTCGGCTCAGTCTGGCCCGGGTTATCAGCTGGAGACGGTGGTTTCCGGCCTTG
This sequence comes from Marinobacter sp. AN1, assembly GCF_026013985.1. Lineage (NCBI taxonomy): Bacteria > Pseudomonadati > Pseudomonadota > Gammaproteobacteria > Pseudomonadales > Marinobacteraceae > Marinobacter > Marinobacter sp. AN1. Next base: position 1,530,334 of record NZ_CP110342.1, read on the forward strand.
AGCATCCATGGTCCCTGGCCTTCCTGCCTGATGGCCGGATGCTGGTTACAGAACGCCCGGGCAGGTTGCGGATCATTACCCGGGATGGTGAGCTGCTACCTGAGCCTGTCGCCGGTATGCCAGAGGTGTTCAACCAGGCCCAGGCCGGTTTGTTCGAGGTGCTGCCCGCCCCGGACTTCGCTGAGAGTGGCTATCTCTATCTGAGCTATGCCTGCGGCACAGAACAGGCAAACCATACCTGTCTCGCCCGTGGGCGGCTCGCAAACTGCGAGTTGCAGGGTGTTGAGGAAGTATTTCGTGCCGTGCCAGCCAAGGTTGGTGCAGCTCACTATGGCGGCCGAATCACCTGGCTGCCGGACGGCACCCTGGTGATGGGCCTGGGGGATGGTTTTGATTACCGGGAGGAAGCCCAGAAGTTGTCCAGCCACCTCGGCACCCTGGTAAGGCTGAACCCGGATGGCTCTGTGCCGGACGACAACCCCTTTGTTGAAGACCCGGAGGCATTGCCGGAAATCTACAGCTATGGACACCGCAATATTCAGGGTCTGGCGTTCGACCACGAAAAGAGGCGCCTGATTGCCCATGAGCACGGGCCCCGGGGTGGCGACGAAATCAACGTCATCGAAGCTGGCGTCAATTATGGCTGGCCGGTGGCCACCCATGGCCTGGACTATACCTGGGCACGGGTGACGCCCTTCACCGAATACCCGGGCACACGTCAGCCCGAGCTGCACTGGACGCCTTCGATTGCCCCTTCGGGATTGGCTATCTATAGCGGCGATTCGTTTCCCGACTGGCAGGGACAGTTGCTGGTTGGAGCACTGGCCGACCAGGCGGTATACCGGGTATCGCTGGCGGAACAACCACCTGGGCAGCATCGTCTGCTGGGGGAGCTTGGTGTACGCATCCGGGATGTCCGCGTGGGTCCGGATGGACTGGTTTACCTGCTTACGGACGCTGCATCCGGCCAGCTTCTGCGACTGGTGCCATAAAAAAGGCCCGCCGGGGCGGGCCAGAGGATCCGTTGCTTACAGGTCAGTCGGTCACTTCGATCAGGACGACCAGGCCCAGTTCACTGGGATCACCGCCGGTGAGACCATACCGGTTGGTCAGCAGGGCCATGCTGGCGTCTTGGTTGAAGAAGCCTTCCATGATGGTGGTTTCTTCGCCTTCCGGAACAGTAATGGTCAGAGCGCCATTGGAACCGATGGACACAGCACCGCTCAGGGTCTCTGTATCCGCACTCTTGTCAATTTCCATGTCACCGGCCAGGCCGGTAATGCTGGCGTTGGTAAAGCGCCCTTCAACAGTGGCTTCGGTCTGGCTGTCCATGGAAAGGTAAGTGTTGAACTGGCTGTTGCTGATTTCCACTTCTGAGCTGCCATCGCTGGTATTGCCTGCCAGTCCCAGTGACAGGGACATCAGGCGATAGCGCTTGCCGGAGACTTGCGGCGTGCTGGCGGGCAACTTGACCATCAGGGTCTGGCCTACCATGCCATCACTACCATCGGTTCCTTCCGCACTGACGATCGAGATGAAATCAAACGTATCGTTGACAAATCCGTCCTGGTTTTCGCCGCCAATGGAGACGATATCCCCGTCACCGGACTCGCTCAGCACCACCGGCAGACCGGTCTCGGCTACATCGGATACTGTTTCATAGGCAGCACCTGAGGGGGAAATCGACAGACGGTGTCCGGAGAGGGCATCCACATTGAGGGTGCCTTCGCCGTCAAAGGTCAGGGTGTTGGTCTCTGTCAGAACCTCAATGGTGCCACTATTGAGGTAGGACTCGAGATAGACACGCCCGAAGTCGCCGTCCAGGTCCGCATCGGTCATACCAGAGGGCTGGCGGGCGAAGATTTCGAGGGCCCTGGAAATTTCATCACCCTCCTTGGCGTCTGGGTCGATCCCGGAATTGTCCTCGGTTAACGCGTAGCGCGCGCTGGCTTCCTGGGACAGCAATACGAACAGCCCCTTGTCGCCTACCTGCTGGAGATTCAGCATAACGGGCAGCCAGCGCCATCCATAACCATCATCGGTATCCAGCTCTTCGCTGAACTTGCTTTCAATGGTCAGCACGCCGTTGGCGAGATAGGTGCCGGGGAAGGATTCGTTCATCTCCTCCATCCAGGTGTCGAACCAGACATAGCTGTAGCCGTTAAGACCCGCATCGGCGCCCTCCTCGGAGCCGAGGGTGATATCCAACTGGCCGTCGGTGCCGGTCGCAAAGGCAAAGTCATTGAGCCAGATCTCGATCCCCAGGGTTGCCCCCTGGCCAAGGTCGCTGTCGTGCAGGTCGTAGCTGAACGCGGAACTGTAGTAGTTCCCGGCAATGCTGCTGGTATCACCTTCCTCCGTGGAGATCTTGGTCACACTTGATTCCACGAACTCACCCAGTTCGCTGTCCAGGATCGCCAGCATGGCTTCGATATCGGCGCTCGGGTCAGCGGTCAGGTCGAACTCCTCCACCTGGCCACGCAACTCCACCACCTCAGACAGTTCGAGCGAACCCAGGTCGGCATCGCTTTCAATAAACTTGCGGGCAACGAAATCCGCTGCCGGGTTGATGTCGATCGCCTGCTCTACCACCATCGCGCTCATGGTGGCGTTGTTCGTGCCGGTGATGCGAACAATCAGGTCGCCGGACAGGTCAACCCCTGTGGGCAGGTCCAGTTCGTAGTTTCCATCGGTAGACGTATAGGTGGTGGCGATAACGTCACCCACCTGGTTGCCATCATTGTCAATTCGAATCAGCTCTACACGCGCGCCTTCCACGGCTTCCAGCCCCAGAATCGCGGCAGCGGCCGGGCTGATGAAGAAATTGGCGAGCGATGCCAGCGAGCCCTGGTCAGCAAAGGCGCTGGCGGACGCTGCGGGTACTTCAACAACACCGCTGACGCTGGCGGTCGAGTCAGTGCCATCAGTGCCATCAGTGCTGTCACTACTGCTGCTACTGCCCCCACCGCAGGCGGTGAGGGCGAGAGCCGAGGCAATGGCCGGGACTAAGAGGATCTTCTTGAACTGCTCCATGGGAACTCCTGTGACATGGTTAATTCGATTATTACCGCCATGTCATGCTGTCAGGTGTTGGTGACGCAGGAATCCCCTGAACGAGGTATATGATTGTAAAGAAATGTTTAATTTTTGAATTGGTCGCCCTTGCGCCCCGACCGGGTATTTCTGTCGCTGTTTTACAGGTATCAGACGGACAACTATTCTTTAAGGTGCACCTGACACAAGGAGAATGGATTATGAGCAAAGCCGTCAACGGAAAGTTCAAGAGCATTGAACAGGCCCGCAACACAAGGGAGGACCTGATCGGAAGCGATATCCCACAGGACCTTATCTACATTGATGAAGAAGCACAGGTGATCCGGGTCAAGATGCCTCCGGAAGAGGCCCGGGAGGTTCACGAGATCTTCGACCGTCACGGTATTACCTACTGAGTTCCCCGCCAATGCCACTTGGCGCTTGATTAGTCGCCCGGCCGGTGTCCGGCCGGGTAGCTATACAGGCCTTGCGCTGCATCAAATTTTTTAAGGGGGAGTATTGAGCCAGAAAAAAAAGGTTGCGCTGGTGACGGGCGGTGCCCGGGGTATCGGCCGCGGTATTAGTCGGCATCTGCTGGACCAGGGCTGGCGGGTTGTGTTTTGCGACGTCGATGGTGAGGCAGCCAGCGATTTCCTTGCACAGCATCCCGGTACCAGGGATCTGTATTTTGTTCACGCAGATGTCTCGGTGGAAGCCCAGGTTGAACAAGCCCTCGGTGAGGCCATGGCGTGGGCCGGCCGGCTTGATGCGTTGATCAATAATGCCGGGCTTGCCGACCCGGATAACGGACCGGTGGAAGACCTGGACCTGTCAGTCTGGCAGCGACGGCTGGATGTGAATCTCACCGGCCCACTGCTGATGACGAAGCATGGTATCAGGCATCTTCGTGAAACCCGGGGCAGCATCGTCAATATTGCCTCCACCCGGGCGCTCCAGTCTGAGCCTGACACAGAAGCCTATGCCGCCACTAAGGGTGGGCTGGTGGCGCTGACCCATGCCCTTGCTGTCAGCCTGGGGCCGGATATCCGGGTCAACTGCATCAGTCCCGGCTGGATAGACGTGCGGGCCGAACAGCCTGGCGTCGGGGAAAATGTTGAGCCCCTGTCGCAACGCGACCATGAGCAGCACCCCGCGGGGCGGGTCGGCAGGGCCGACGATATTGCGGCTACCGTGGCCTTTCTGATTTCGGATAATGCCGGGTTTGTCACCGGGCAGAATATCGTGGTGGACGGTGGCATGACCCGCAAGATGATCTACGAGGACTGACCGGGAGGACCCGTGAAATTTATCTTCGAGGTTCGCATCAAAGAGGGACACACCGCGGAGGAGTATGCGGATGCCTGGGTAAGGGCCAGTGAGCTGATTCAGCAGGCTCCGGGCGCCCGGGGTACCGAGCTGCACCGCAAGATTGGTGATCCCAATAGCCTGATCGCCATTGCCAGCTGGGAAAGCAAGGCCCAGCGCGATGCGATGGAAGGGCAGCATAACCCGGAAATTGCCGAGATTATCCGCAGCGCAGCGCCGTTCGTGGAAATCAAGCCCATTGGTGAATTTGAAGACCCGGAGTGGGTGGTGATCCCCCCCGACCGGAAGGAGTCCTGATATGGCCGGAGGCTGGTCAAAGGACGGTGCGGTTCAGGACCAGATCGACAGCACCGTGGAAGACGCCCTCGAACGGGCCCGAGCCAATCTCCCTCAAGGGGAGAGCCTGACGCATTGTGAGGAATGCGACGAGCCTATTCCTGAGGCTCGCCGACAGGCACTGCCAGGGGTTCGACTGTGTGTACGTTGTCAGAGTGAGCGGGACAGGGAACAGGCCGATAACAGCCTGTTCAACCGCCGGGGCAGCAAGGATTCCCAGCTTCGCTGAGGGCACTCGCCACACCCGGTAACCGGCTGCCGGTTCAGGCCAGGGCCTCCTCCACCATCCACAGCCGGTCTTGTCCGAAAAACATGTCGTCGCCCACGAACAGTGTCGGTGCTCCGAACACACCCCGATTTACCGCTTCGGTCGTTATATCCTTCAGGCGTTCCTTCACCGCCGGGTCGCTGGCGCGGGTCATCACATCGTCCGGATCGAAGCCGGCAGCCGTAAGCACACGAGTGACAACTTCCGGTTCGCCCATATTTTCTTCATTCACCCACATGGCGTTAAAGACGGCCGTCAGATAGTCGTTGAAACGGGGCGTATCCAGAAAGGCTACGGCACCGCGCATCAGTTGGAGGGTATTCACCGGAAAAAACGGGTTCTGGTTCAGGGTAACGCCATAGCGTCTCGCGAACCGCTGCATGTCCATGCGGGAGTAAAGGCTCTTGGCCTCGATGGCGGCGGGGGACTGGTTGCCGGTGGCCTGGAATACGCCGCCTAGCAGCATCGGCTTCCAAACCAGTTCGGCGTTGTGCCGCCGGGCCAGGTCAGGCAGTTGGGTCCAGGCCAGGTAGCTGGCAGGACTTCCTACGTCAAAGTAACACTCTATGGTTTTGCTCATGGTTCGGCTCCGGTTTTGTTTTCGGTCAGAAGGTTTCCATCCAGGGTCGCAGGTCCAGTTCGTGGGTCCACGCATCCCGGGGCTGGCGATGGAGTTGCACATACTGCTCAGCAATGTGGTCGGGGTTCAGGATGCCATCCTGGTCCTTCAGGGCGTAACGGTCCGGGAAGTTGTTACGGATGAAGTCGGTGTCGATGGCGCCATCAATAATACTGTGGGCCACATGGATCCCCTGGGGGCCCAGCTCCCGGGCCATGCTCTGGGCCAGGGCCCGCAGAGCGAATTTCGCGCCGGCAAAGGCCGAAAATCCGCTACTGCCCCGAAGGGACGCCGTGGCGCCGGTAAAGATGATGGTGCCCCGCTGGCGGGGAAGCATGACCCGGGCCGCCTCCCGCCCGGTGAGGAAGCCGGCAAAGGCCGCCATTTCCCAAACCTTGCGGTAGACCCGGGCGGTGGTTTCTGTGATGGGAAAGCGGACGTTGGCGCCAATGTTGAATACCACCACGGCCACCGGGCCGATGTCTTGCTCAATGTGTTCAAACAGGGCGGTCATCGCCTCTTCGTCGCGGGCGTCACAACCGAAGGCATGGGCTGAGCCACCCTCAGCCCCGATGGATTCGGTCAGGGGGGAGAGGGCCTCGGCGGTACGCCGCGTGGCGCAGACCGTATAACCCTCCCGGGCAAAGCGGCGGGCAATGGCACCACCGGTGGCGTCGCCTGCGCCAATGACCACGGCGACTTCGTTGCTGGACATGACGGGTCCTCCAGAATGTTGTAAGAGTTCTTTTTTGGAACTAACTAATAGTCGGTTCCAAAAAAGAACCTGTCAAGTTATTCTGTATCTGAATGTCTTGGTGAGGTCACCCATGCGCTGGCAAGAGCTTGATCAACAACCCTGTTCCCTGGCCCGAACCCTGTCCGTAGTCGGAGATCGGTGGACCCTGATGGTCCTGCGGGACTGCTTTCTGGGTATCCGGCGGTTTGATGAGTTCGAGAAGCGGCTTGGAATCACCCGGCACGTGCTCACCGATCGACTGAAGAAGTTGGTGGAAGAGGGTGTACTGAAGAAGGTTCCCTATCAACAGCGGCCCTTACGTGAGGAATACCGGCTGACCGAGAAAGGCCTTGACCTCCACCCGGTCATCCTGGCGCTGGTGAACTGGGGTGACCGCCACATGGCTGACGAGCGTGGCGCGCCCATAGAACATGTTCACAAGGCCTGCGGCAAGGTCATGCAACCGGTAACCGTATGCTCGGAATGCGGGGAACCTGTCACAGCGCGGGATATTCATGTGCAGGTGGGCGCTGGTTGGGAGCCGGAAGACTAAGACGAAGCCGAACAGGTTCTGCCCTGATCACATCACCTTGCCCCGAAGGGCCTTTGTCTTACCCCGCTGGGTCTTCTTGTCCACCCGTTTGCGCTGTGACGAGCGGGTAGGGCGTGTCGGCCGACGTTTTTTCTGAACTTTCACTGCATCCTTGATTAGCTCCTGCAGCCGATCCAGGGCATCCTGGCGGTTCTGCTCATAGGTGCGGAAGGACTGTGCCTTGATAATAATAACCCCATCCTTGGTGATGTGGTGATCGGACAGGGCCAGCAGACGTTCCTTGTAGAAGGGCGGCAGGGAGGACCGGTTGATATCAAAGCGTAGGTGAACCGCGCTGGCCACCTTGTTCACGTTCTGTCCGCCGGCCCCCTGGGCGCGGATCTGGGTGATCTCCACTTCCCAGTCAGCCAGTTCTACGGCGTTGGACAGGCGTAGCAACGTTGCCATGATGAACCTCAACAGAATTGGACAAGGAGTGTAACAAACGCAGGCTTGCGATGCCGGGCCGGTGGAGTATCCTTTCGTCTTTTCCCCGAAAACCCATCGAGGCAGGTGTGCTGGAAAGCTATCTTACTGGTTTGCTTGTGTGTGGCGGCATTATCATCGCCATCGGCGCCCAGAATGCCTACGTGCTGAGCCAGGCCATCCGGCGGGAGCACCACTGGTGGTCTGCCGGGCTTTGTATGATTTCGGATGTCGCCCTGTTCAGCGCCGGAATGCTCGGGGTCAGCGCGGCGTTGATGGCCGTGCCGGAAGCGTTGGAGGTGCTGCGCTGGCTCGGCGTCGTTTTTCTTGGCTGGCTGGCGGTGCAGGCGTTTGTCCGGGCAGGCCAGGGGCGGAACCGGCTGGAGACCGGCGAAGTCGGGGCAAAGAGTCTCAAAGGCGTGTTGTTCACCACTCTGGCGGTTACCCTCCTCAATCCCCAGGTATACCTGGATACGCTGCTGCTGATACCGGCCATTGGCGCCCAGCAGGAGAGTGCCACCACGTTCGTCGCCGGTGCCAGCAGCGCCTCGATCCTATGGTTCGGGGGGCTGGCCTGGGGTGGTTCGGCGCTGGCCCCGTTGCTGTCCCGACCGGTGGCTTGGCGAATCATCGACGGGCTTATTGGCCTGATGATGGCGGGTATCGCCCTGCACCTGGCCATCAGTGGGCTGGGCTAAGCGCATGCCGACGCCAGGTTACCTGCTATATTTATGGACATAACCGTGGTTTGATTCTGGGCCGGGTTGTACAGGCAGGCCGCATAATCCAGAGGAACAGGATTGATGCTATGGCTGTTCGGTTCGGGCTGTTGCTTATGGCGGCCCTGGTTTCACTTCCTTCCCTTTCGTCAGCGCAGGATGTTGTGGCCCGACTCAAGGGTGAAGGCCTTGAGGAAAGGTTTACCGAGGAGGCCTCGGTCAGTGGTCGGGTTGTGGCAGGTGTGCTCGCCGGATCTGCAACGGCCAGTGACGCCCTGGCACTTTATGCCTCGGCGACCCGGGCCAGTGATGATATCTGCGTCCGTGTGATTTCCCGGGACGGCCTGTACTGGTCCGAGAATACATTCACCTGGCCAGACGGCGCAGACTCGGGGGTGGTTCCCCTGGAGTACCAGAGTCGTTACCGGGACCAGCTCGCCGGTTACGACGCGAAGGACCTGGCAATACTGGGCTACGAAGGCGATTGCCGGCAGGTGCCGGATGGTCCGGTCTTGGTCGCGGCACGGGGTACTGACCAGCAACAACCCGCCACCCTGGACATCCTGGTGAACTCGGGTCGGTCCGATACCTTCGCTGTGCTGACCAACCTGGCGAATGGTCCGAAGACACTCGCTTGCCAGACCATTACCGCTGGGCGGCGCACCGGCTATGACACGGTTTGCACTGTGCCGCTGGCGGAAACACCGGACAACGGTCTGTTGGAAATCCGGATCATGAGGCGCCGCTTTGATCGTATGATGCCGGCTACCAGCCTGGTCGTTCACCTGCCCGTAAACGGAATACGGTAATGGAACAGACCGATCGGCCCCGGGAAAGTGGCGTCAAAGGGTGGTTAGCAGCGGCGGCTTCTGGATTTGGGAGGGTGATGGGTGTCGCCTGGCAACGTGGCATTTTGATACCCGCGTTTCTCGCGTTCGCCCTGTTGCTGGCTGCCGTGGGAGCCCTTTGCGAAGACCGGGACAATATCTTTACCGTAGAGGCGACCACGGAAACCCTCTCCCTGGTGACGTCCGATGAGGTTTTCTCCCAGTGGTTTGTGGGTGGCGGTCGGCTGATGACCGATCCACTGGCATCCAGTGATGACTCGGTGTTGTTGCCTGCAGACACGTATCTGAACATCAGCAGGGGAACCGAGGTAACGGTGCAACGACACGGCATCCAGGCACTGCGGATCAAGCTCCAGAATCCGTCAGGCCCTTTGGGGACACTTAACAGTGTTGAACCGCTGGAGACGACGCTCGGAAGCTGGGCCGTGGTGATTTTTGAACCGGAGCTTACGCCCCTGATCCTGCCCTTTCGGGGCGTGCTGACCGTTGGCGACGATGTCACCTCGCAGGTCGACAGTATTTTATTGTCCGGCAGCATCAGTGTGCTGGAGCAGCAGTGGATCAGGAATACGCGCTACGTCGCCGGGAATACGACGCTGGATCCGGGTGACCGCATCCGGTTCTGGGACGAGTCTGACGGAAATGGGCCCAAGCAGGCAGTCGTGGAAGGGTTTATCCGGGTGGAGCCCACCAATCAGGAGCGATTTACCGAGGCCCTCAACGCCATGCAGTTGATCGCCCACGGCGCGGCCAGCTATGTCCAGGTACAACGCCTTGGGAGCACGGGGTACCAGGTCTATGCGCACCGCTGGGCACGCTTCCTCTACGATCCGTTGCTTGCGTCCCTTGCAGCATTGGGGGCGGTCCTGTTCGCCGCCCTGGAGATCTACTCGAAAAGCCGCGAAATAGGCATCCACCTGAGGGAGCGACGAGATGGCTGAGAACAGGTTTTTTGTCACCCTGATCCAGGGGTTGCTGCTATGTCTGGCCCTGGCCACCCCTGCCTTCGCTGCCACGCCCAGCCAGGCTTTTATCAACGCTGGAGAGCAGGGCCAGGCGGTACTGATGGGGCGGCTTGGTGAGTGCTACGCGGTTACGCCGGCCCACGTTGTTGGCGACAGTCTCTTCTCAACGCTGGTTGGCACAGGCAATGGGCGGCCCCGGGGCGACGGGGACCTTCTGCAGGTGTTCGGCTATGACCTGGCGATTCTCCGGGTTACCGGTGGAATTACCTCGGGGTGCGGCACCGCCATTGACCAGGTGGTGAGCCTTGACAGCCATCTGGCCTCCGCCGGTTCTGGTCAGGTGGTTTCAGTAAACCCCGATGGCAGTGTCAGTCGGAGGCATGTGTTGATTTCCGACGTAGGCATCCTGTACATCCGCGTCAGCCCTGTTGGTGAACAGGACCAGTTGTTCAAGGGACTGAGTGGCAGCCTGGTGACGCTGGGCAGCCAGCCTGTCGGGCTCCTGATGTCGGTGGACCCGGACACCGGTGAGGGGCGTGCTTTGCGGTTTGACCGCGCCCTGGAAACCCTGAGACCGTTCTTCGGACTGGCCAGCGCGAAGCGTGAGCCTGCCAGTGAGCAACCTCCGGAGGCTGGCCCGGCCAGGTCAGGCAACCTTGTTACCGAGGTTCTGAGCTGGTCCAGCGCACCGCTGGACGCCGATCACCGGGCGACGAACCTGTTGCGCAGTGGCAAGGCACCCTGGCTGGCCCGGGCAGGAGAGTTCCCCCTTGAAGTTATTGTGGACCTGGCGGGTGACCGGGCCGTGGCCATTGACCGGGTTGAACTGGTGGGCGAGGGAGTGGCACCACCAGAACGGCTGCCAAGGGATTTCGAGGTGTTGATCCGGACAACCGGGGAGGGGGGCTGGATGCCCGTGTATACGGGTACCTACTTTCAGAACGAACCAGCCCGCACTGTCCGGTTTGCGCCAGTGCGGGCCAGACAGGTTATGCTGCGAATTCACTCCCATTGGGGTGACCCATCCTCTGTCGGGCTGGCTGAACTGCGGATTCCGCCCATGTAGTGTGCACTTTCAGTGGAGCCGGGCGCTGGCTATGTAGGTACCTTCGTAACCACCTTGGCAGCGTATTTCGCCAATCAGTGATGCGCCATCCCCGAGCGTAAAATCACCCCGGCAATAGCCTCCTTGAAATTCCATGCCGGTTCCGCTGACCTGGCCATTGTTACGACTGTTATGGTCATTCCCCACAAATACGAATCGCCCAGAGGCTTCGTCGAATTCAGCCAACTGGAAGCGGTAGGTACCGGCCCACTTCTGAAGTATTTTTTCTTCAGTCTCAGTGGTCTCCTGCTGTAAGGTCAACTTGAAAGGAATTACCTGTAGATCCCTGAATTTGCCTTTTAGCGCCAGGGCCCGCATGGCATCATCGGCACTGCTGAAGCCGGCTCCGTAGGCGATCTCCTTCATGGCGGGATCCTCCGATTTGAGCATCACGTCCAGTGCAGCGAGCCGGGTGGTCTGGTCCGGGTCATTGAGCAGCGCCCTGAACTGATTGATCCGTTCCTTGCGCTCGTTGATCTGCTTGAGTAGTTCTTCAGCCGACTGTCCGCTGGCTGAGAACGGCAGAAAGGTCAGTGCAAGTGTCATTATCAGACAAAGGTGGCGAATGGATACGGGCAGGTTCATGGCTCACTCTCCCTGATTGTGTGCCTGTTGACTCAATACTAGCGGAATCTGCGGGAGTGTCTATTTTCTGATCAGTTTTGTGGCGGCCCGTGACTCGAGACCCAGGCCTTTGCGGCAACGCGTGATCACGGTCCGAAACGGCTTTCCAACAGGTGCAACAGGCAGTAATCGATGGCAGTAAAGCGGAAACGTGGTTTTTCTCCGGCGGTGGGGCTGTTGTTCCAGGCGGGCATCGTTGTCCTGGGGCTGCTGCCCCTGTGGCTGTTTGATATTCCGGTGGCTACTGAAGGTCTGCCGGTGTTGGGCTATCTTGTCTGGGGCGTTGCCGGTGGCGTGCTGACCTATGGCCTGCTGCTGTTATTCTCGGTCACAGATGTCCTGTCCTCCGACAGTTTGCAGAAACACATCCGCGACCTGCACCGCTTCGTGCGCTCCCAGTCATGGCTTGTCCTGATTGGCCTCGCGGTATTGGCTGGCGTTGGTGAGGAACTGTTGTTCCGGGCGGTCATTCAGGGATGGGTTGGGGCGCATCTGGGAACTGCAGCGGGTGTTCTCGCAGGGGCCGTTGTTTTCGGACTTGCCCATGCCATGTCGAGGGCCTATTTCCTGGTGGCGACGGCACTGGGGGCGGTATTCGGGATTGCCTATGCTGTTACCGACAGTATTCAGCTGGTGATGGTGTGGCATGCGGTGTACGACCTGGTGGTGATCCTGGTGTTGCGTCGTTACCCTCAGCTGTTCGGGCTCAGTCGAACCGTCGGGCCTGGGTGAAGCGGTCCCGCCAGTAATAGCCATTCAGGGATGAGCGGGTGACGCCTACCGAGGTGGACGCATGGATAAAGTCATCACCGCCCATGAAGATCCCCGCGTGTTGCTCCTTGCCCCGAATCCGGAAAAACACCACATCCCCCGGCTGAAGCTCCCGCGGTGATATGGGCGTGCCGTGGCTGAGCATGGCCGAGGTGGTTCGGGGCAGTTCCATGCCAAACGCTTCCTGGTAGGCCTGTCCGATAAAGCCGGAACAGTCGAACCCCCTGGCGGTAGTGCCACCGTAGCGGTAGGGAGTACCCTCGTAACGATCGAACACGTCCTGCAGTCGGCTTACCCGCTCGTTATCGCCTGCCACCGGCGTACCGTAAACCGGGACGGGTGACTGGCGGCGGTCCGCTACATCCGGCGAGGAGGCACAGCCGGTCAGCACCACTGCCAGAACCAGCAACAGGGCGTTGCGCGTTGCACGGACGTTTGCCTTGACCGGAATCTGGTGGAATGTGGGCATGGATTCAGTCCTGCTCGGTGTCTGTATCTAAAGACTTTACCTGCACAGGGTGAACCTGTCAGGCGTTCGCGGCCAGTTTTGCGGAGTCTTTACAGTCGCCGAGCCTGCACACGATTATCGCAAGACGGGGTCGACCGTGACGGACCGGGGGGCCGGTCCGTCATATCCGGGTGCTATCTCAGTGCGCCCAGCAGCCGGTCCACCGAGTCCTTGGCATCGCCGAACAACATGTGGCTGTTTTCCCGGAAGAACAGCGGGTTCTCCACGCCGGAGTAGCCGGTAGCCATGCCCCGCTTGAGGATCACCACCTGGCGGGCCTTCCATACTTCCAGCACCGGCATGCCGGCAATGGGGCTGCCCGGATCCTCGGCGGCGGCCGGGTTCACCGTATCGTTGGCGCCAATCACCAGAACCACGTCGGTTTTGGGGAAGTCCTCATTGATCTCGTCCATTTCCAGCACGATGTCGTAAGGCACATGGGCTTCGGCCAGCAGCACGTTCATATGTCCTGGCAAACGCCCGGCCACCGGGTGTATGCCAAATCGCACCTCGACACCGCGGTCCCGCAACAATTTGGTGATCTCGCTGATGCCGTTCTGGGCCTGGGCTACGGCCATGCCGTAACCGGGCACGATAATCACCGAATCCGCATTGCGCAGCTCCTCGGCCAGCTCCTCCACTGAAATTTCCTGGACGGTCTGGTCCTCATCAGCCGCCGTGCTGCTGGACGAGGTCTGGCCAAAGCCCCCGAGAATCACGCTGATGAAAGAGCGGTTCATTGCACGGCACATGATATAGCTGAGGATGGCGCCGCTGCTGCCCACCAGCGCGCCGGTGACGATCAGCAGGTCGTTGCCCAGCATGAAGCCGATAGCGGCCGCTGCCCAGCCGGAATAGCTGTTGAGCATGGAAACCACCACTGGCATATCGGCGCCGCCGATGGCCATGATGAGATGGACGCCCAGTACAGCTGAGATGACCGTCATCAATACGAGTATGGCAATACTCAGGGCCATGCTGCCGCTGCCGAGGAACGCGGCGCCAAGCAGCACACATACGACCACTGCTGCCAGGTTCATCCAGTGGCGTCCGGGCAGGGTGAGGGCCTTGCTGTCGATGCGGCCGTCCAGCTTGCCGCAGGCCACCAGTGAGCCGGTGAACGTGACCGCGCCGATAAAGATGCCCACAAAGATTTCCACCAGCTTGATGGTGTGCTCGACCCCCACCATGATCACCAGCGGGTCGATATAGCTGGCAAAGCCCACCAGCACCGCGGCGAGCCCGACAAAGCTGTGGAGCAGAGCCACCAGTTGGGGCATCTGGGTCATTTCCACCTTGTTGGCAATGGGCAGCCCGATAGCTGCACCGATCACCATGGCGGCAATAACCCAGGTCAGGTCGGCGGTCTCGAACCCGGCCATCGTTGCGGCGAGGGCAATAACAATACCCGCGACCCCGTACCAGTTACCCCGGCGGGCAGATTCCTGGTGCGCGAGGCCCCCCAGGCTGAGGATAAAGAGAATGCTGGCCACCACATAGGCGACGCTGATCAGTCCACTACTCACGATTCACGCCTCCTATCGATGGAACATCTTGAGCATGCGATGGGTCACCCGGAACCCTCCGGACACATTGATCATGGCAATCAGCACCGCCACAAAGGACAGGATGCCCACCGCGGCATGTTCAGCCTGGGCCAGGTGGAGCAGGGCGCCAATCACAATGATGCCGCTGATGGCGTTGGTCACGCTCATCAGGGGGGTGTGCAGCGAGGGCGTCACATTCCAGATCACCTGCCAGCCGATGAAACAGGCAAGCACGAAAACCGTAAAGTGCCTCAGGAAGCTCTCCGGGGCATAGGCGCCCACACCGTAGAGGGCGAGCGCAGTTACCGCCAGCAGGGCGACTTTGCCAGCCAGGCGCTTTGTTGGTGACGGACCCTTTGCCGCTGTTGCCGTGGCGGGCGAGGGTTCTTCCGTACCAGGAGGTGGTGCGGTGCTGGTGGGTGTTTCCGGTTGAGGTGGTGGCCAGGTGACATCGCCCTGGTGGACCACCGTCACCCCGCGAATCACGGCGTCCTCCATATTCACCACTGGCTGGCCATCCTTCTCCGGCGTCAGTTCGGTCATCAGGTGGACCAGGTTGGTGGCGTAGAGATCACTGGCCACCTTGGCCATGCGACTGGGCAGGTCGGTATAACCGATCAGGCGTACACCATGCCTTTCAACCACCTTGCCAGGCTCGGTCAGCTCGCAGTTGCCGCCGCGTTCGGAGGCGAGGTCCACAATGACACTGCCGGGCTTCATGGACTTAACCATCTCGGCGGTGATCAGTTTCGGCGCTGGCTTGCCGGGAATCAGGGCGGTCGTGATGATGATATCCACCTCTTTGGCCTGTTCGGCGAACAGGGCCATTTCCGCCTTGATGAACTCATCACTCATCTGCTTGGCGTAGCCACCGCCACCACTGCCTTCCTCGTCGCCGAAGTCCAGTTCCAGGAACTCAGCGCCCATGCTTTCCACCTGTTCCTTGACCTCCAGGCGGGTGTCAAAGGCCCGCACCACGGCCCCCATACTGTTGGCGGTACCAATGGCAGCCAGGCCAGCTACGCCTGCGCCGATGACCATGATTTTCGCCGGGGGGACCTTGCCTGCGGCGGTGACCTGGCCGGTAAAGAAACGCCCGAACTGGTTGGCTGCCTCGATCACCGCGCGGTAGCCGGCAATGTTGGCCATGGCGCTGAGGGCGTCCATTTTCTGGGCCCGGCTGATACGTGGGAGGGCATCAATGGCGAAGGCGTTGACCTGTTTCTCCGCCAGTTTTTCCAGCAGCTGAGGGTTCTGGGCTGGCCAGATGTAGCCGGCCAGGTGCGCACCCTCACGAATCATGTCGAGTTCGTGTTTGTGAGTGCCGGGATGTTCGGTCGGTGCCCGCACCTTGAGGATGAAGTCCGATTCCTTCCAGAGGGAGAGGGTGTCCACAGCGATGGCGGCGCCGGCGTCCTGGTAGCTCTCATCGCTGTAATCCGCCGCCTCGCCGGCACCGGCCTCGATGACCACCTCGTATCCGAGTTTGATGAGTTTCTGCACCGAGGGCGGCGTTGCAGCCACCCGTCGTTCGTCTGGATAGACTTCCCTGGGGATTCCGATTTTCATGGTCTTACTCCTGCCGTCTGACACTTTATTGTTGGTGCCTGTGACTACAGTTAAGCCCGGAATCCGCCCTTCGTCATCTTTTACGCCCGGGTTGTCCGTGACAGATAGTCGCGGCCCGTTACACCGGGGCGACTCCGATAAGCCACTGGTGCGCCCAGACCACGAACAGCACGTAAACCGCCAGGCCGCCTACTAACGCGATCAGGTCGTTGAACGGTTGTGCAGGAAGTGTGGGGATGTCCCGGGCTGTTCTGCGTTTGAGGGAGATGCGGTCGACTACGGCCCACGCCAGGAAGGCGCCGAACAATAGCACATCGTGGGCCATGCCATTTGCCAGCAGGTGAGCTACGGCCCAAAGCTTGACCGCCACCAGCATGGGATGCTTGAGGGTGCGGCTGATCCGGCCGGGGAAGTAGGCGGCGAACAACAGCGGGAACACCGGCACCAGCAAAAGCATGGCCAGGTGACGAAGCCAGGCTGGCGGGCTGTACAGCAGTACCGGGTCAAGCCTTGCCGCGCCATATCCCCAGACAATCAGCACCAGGCCCACCAGGGCAATCACGGAATAGATCCCCTTGAAGGCCCCTTCGCCCATCGATTGCACCATTCGGTTGCGCAGGGGTTCGTTTACGATGGACAGAGAATGGATACCGAGAAAAATAATCAGTCCGAGTACAAGTATTCCCATGACACGGTGTCCTTGAAATCGTATGGAAGACGTTGTCCCGCAGTATAGTTCCCCATGCTGCAGATTCGCGAATCCCGCCGCGATCAATCGAATTCGGTGACGATTCCGTAAATAGCGAGGCAGGCACTCACCGCAGTGACTACACTGACAAGGTGTCCGGAGCTGCTTCTTTGCTTCGGGTTTTCCCGTACCCATCAGGGGAGGCGGACGATGCAGATAGCCTATAACGCCCGGGACCTTACCGAGGCCCATATCATTGCCGGTCTGCTGGGGGCCCACGGCATCAGTGCCCACGTGGGCGGCCACTATCTCCAGGGCGGGTTGGGGGAAATCGGCGCCGCTGGCTTTACCAATGTGCAGGTGGACGAAGACGATTACCTGGAGGCCCGGCGTCTGATCGCAGAGTACGAAGGCGCCGCCACGGAGGATGGCCGCAGTGTTCCCCCGGTGAACGATGCCGGCGAGTTCTATGCCCGGTGGTTTTTGTTGCTCCTGCTGGCGGTCGCCGTTGGTTTTGTGCTGACCCTGTGATGGCCCGGTTTATCCTCGTGGTTCTGTCGCTACTGGCAGCGGGTGGTTGTGGCACTGGTATGCCAACGGACGGGCGTTATCCTGGCGATGCCAGCGAGTGTGATAGCCTGCCCCTGTATGAACGAATGGAGTGCCGGGAACGCCATCCTCCGCTCCATGAGCCCCTTGACCTGAGAAAACCGGAGCTTCGCTAGGCAGTGCGAATTCGCATTACCCATCAGAGAATCACCTTTTTCCTGCAGTTTATCCTTCTCCTTGAGGTGGTGGCTGCCATCTGGGCGGGACGCTGGTTTACCGGTTTTTTCACTGCCCTGATTATCGTGGTGACCTTCCTGCCGGTGCTGCTCGAGCGGCGGTTCCGGATACATATCCCCCCGGAACTGCAATTGCTGGCCATCGGCTTTGTTTTCGCCTCGCTGTTTCTCGGTGAGGTGAGAGACTATTACACCCGGTTCTGGTGGTGGGATATTGCCTTGCACACCAGTTCCGGCGTCCTGCTTGGCATCCTCGGATTCCTGCTTGTACATATCATGAACGAGGTGGAGCGGATCGAAGTCCACATGAAGCCCGGCTTCGTCGCCTTCTTCGCCTTTCTCTTCGCCCTTGGTATCGGTGCCCTGTGGGAAATCTTCGAATTCACCATGGATTCGCTGTTCGGCATGAATATGCAAAAGCCCATGCTGGGTGACCCTTCAGGACTCACTGATACCATGTGGGACCTGGTGGTGGATGCCCTCGGGGCGCTGATAATTTCCCTGCTGGGCTGGCGCTATCTGCGGGCCCCGGAAAAAGCCTCATTCCTGGAACGATGGATCGGTGAATTTGTCGAACGTAACCCGAGGTTTTTCAGGAAATAGAGCCAGGAGGCACCTATGGAACCGGCGGAACTCCCGGACTTTGACACCATCCGGCAAGCGGCTGAGCGACTTCGCGGCCGGGTGACCCGAACGCCGGTGTGGCACTCGGAAGACCTGGACCAGGCCACGGGCCAGAGGGTTCACCTGAAGTGCGAGAACCTTCAGCGCACCGGGAGCTTCAAACCCCGGGGAGCCCTCAACTGGGTACTGACCGCCTCTGGGAGCGAACTGGCCGGTGGCCTGGTCACTGTCTCTGCCGGAAACCACGCCATTGCGCTGGCCTGGGCGGCTGCCACGACGAAGACGCCACTCACGGTGGTCATGCCGGAAGGTTCCAGTGAGCTGAAGATCCGTCGGACCCGGGCGCTGGGGGCGGAAGTGATCGTCCATGGCCGCATTCAGCAGGCAGTCGAGCTTTGCCATGAGCTCGTCGCAACCCGCGGGCTGACCCTGGTTCACCCCTACAATGACCTGCGGGTGATGGCAGGGCAGGGTACCGTGGGGCTTGAATTATTGGATCAGTGCCCGGATATGCGCCGCATTGTCTGCCCGGTGGGCGGTGGTGGCCTCGTCTCCGGGCTGGGACTGGCGGTCAAGGCCTGTCGCCCGGATGTGGAAATTGTCGGGGTGGAACCGGTCGGGGCCGCCACCATGGGGCATGCCTGGCAATGTAATGATCCCGCTGCCAGCCTTGATAACGTCTCCACCTGGGCGTCGAGCCTGGCGCCGGCGGTGGTTGGAGAATATACCTGGCAGGCATCCCGGCAGGTGGTAGACCGGATGGTCACCGTCAGCGAAGCCGCCATTCGGGAAGCCACCCGGCTGTTGCTGACCGAGGCCCGGCTCTTTGTGGAACCCGGCGCCGCAGTCGGGCTCGCCGCGCTGTTGGAGCGTGCCGTTGAACCGGCACCCCAGGGCGGCGACATTCTGGTCATTACCGGAGGCAACCTTGACCTCGACCAGGTCAGCCAGTGCGAGGCCATCGCATGATTTGGCAGTGGCTGGCGGATGCCGTTCTGACGGTTCATGTGGGTATAGTGTTGTTTGTTGTGCTGGGCCTGGTCCTGGTACTTGTCGGTAATCGCCTTGGCTGGCCCTGGGTGAATGTCCTCTGGTTCCGGGTCGCGCACCTTGCAGCGATTGCCGTGGTGGTTGCCCAGGCTTGGCTGGGCGTCATCTGCCCGCTCACCACCCTTGAGGCCTGGTTACGCCGCCAGGCCGGACAGTCGGGCTATGAAGGCAGTTTTATAGAGTACTGGCTGCAGCAGGTGCTCTATTACGATGCACCCGCCTGGGTCTTTATAGCGTTATACACCGGGTTTGGCTTGTTGGTCGTTGTCAGTTGGTGGTGTTTTCCACCCCGGCGCCGGCCCCGCTGATACCGGCGAGCCAACCTCCGAACAGGAGCGAAACATGCCACGACTCTTCGTCGGGCTCGAGTTACCGAATACAACGGGCGAAGTCTTACTGGGCTGGCGCGAGGATATCGAGGGTGCGCGCTGGCAACGGCAGGATCAGTTGCACCTGACCCTGTGCTTTCTGGGGCAGGTTCAGCCCGAACAGGTTCCGGCGCTGTTCCGGGCGATGGAGAGCCCTGAAACAGATGATTTCTGTATTACACCGACCAGTGTGGGCTGTTTCGGCGATCCGGACCAGCCGCGGAGCCTGTGGGCGGGCGTGTTGCCGGAAGCGCCGGTTATCGGGTTGCACCAATGGGTATCCCGTCGCCTGGTCGAGCAGGGTTTTGGTGTGGGGTCTGGCAAATTCCGGCCCCATATCACGCTGGCCAGGTTTGGTCGTCATCAGGCCGGGTCTGCCCGGGATTTCCTGGCACAGCACAGATGCAGTTCCGCCCCGGAGGTGATGGTGCGACATGTCAGCCTGTTCCTGAGTAACACCGGCCCGGAAGGCTCCCGCTACCAGGTGTTGGCGAGATTCCCATTGAAAGAGGGCCTCGACGCCCCACATGCTCTGACAGGTCCCCAATAGCCGGAGGAGGTGTTTTATGGCCCCTACAGCAGAAACACTCCGGGTCTTCTACGACGGCTCATGCCCAAGCTGTATCCGTGATCGCCGGCAATACGAAAAGCTGGCAGGGCGAGCTGCCGGGAACGTGGAGTGGGTAGATATCACTGGCCGGGATGAGGAGCTGCAATCCCTGGGTATTCACCCGGATGACGCGCTGCAGGAATTGCATGTCCAGGACAGCAAAGGGCACATTCATCGGGAGCTGGACGCCTACATTCTGCTGATGTCCCGGGCACCGGTGCTCAAACCCCTGGCGTGGCTGATCGGGTTGCCCCTGATCCGCCCAGTACTGGCCAGGGCGTACCACGCCATGGTCACCCGGCGCCTGGAGCGAACCGGGCGCATGCCCGGTAAATAGTAACCCAGGCGCCGCTTGTAGTGGGCGGAGTTCAGAAGGCATCTTTTCCTATGGCAGCGAGGGCCTGGCGCAGGTTGTCCACCGTTCGATCGATATTATTGAGCTTTTCCAGGCCAAACAGGCCGACCCGGAAGCTCAGGAAGTTTTCCGGTTCGTCGCACATCAGGGGCACACCGGCAGCCGTTTGCAGACCCTGCTCCCGGAACAGGCGGGTGTTGTGGATGTCCGTATTTTCGGTGTGCAACACCACCACTCCCGGTGCTTCGAACCCCTCCGCCGCAACACTGCGGAACCCGGCGTCGGCAAAGACTGCCCGCACCTGTTGGCCAAGCTGCCATTGCCGGTCTTTCAACACATCAAAGCCGGTATTCTCTGTTTCGGCCATGGCGTCCCGCAGGATGGCCAGGGTGTCCGTGGGCATGGTGGCGTGGTAAGCGTGGCCACCGTCCTCGTAGGCCTGCATGATATTGCGCCATTTCTTGAGGTCAGCGGCAAAGCTGCTGCTGGTGGTCGCTTCCAGCTTCTCGAGTGCCCGACCGCTGAGAGCGATCAGGGCCGCGCAGGGGGAGGCACTCCAGCCTTTCTGGGGCGCAGTAATCAGCACATCAACGCCACAGGCCTTCATGTCGACCCAGAGCGCGCCGGAAGCCACGCAGTCCAGCACAAACAGCCCTCCCACACTGGATACCGCCTCGCCCACTGCCTTCAGGTAATCGTCCGGCAAAACCATCCCGGATGCGGTTTCCACGTGGGGTGCAAAGACCACCTCAGGCTTTTCTTGCTGAATCTGGCGAACGACCTCGTCGACAGGGGCGGGAGCCCAGGCCGGCTGGTGGCCCGGGGTTACGGGGCTGGCTTTGAGCACCGATGCGGATGACGGGATTCGTCCCATGTCGAAAATCTGGGACCAGCGATAGCTGAACCAGCCATTACGGAGGACCAGGCATCTGCGGTCATGGGCGAACTGACGGGCCACGGCCTCCATGCCAAAACTGCCCCCGCCGGGCACAACGACCGCACCCTCCGCGTTATAGGCCCGTTTGAGTGTGCCCGAGATATCCCGCATCACTTGCTGGAACACCGCAGACATGTGGTTGAGGGAGCGGTCATTGAACACGACGGAGTATTCCAGCAGCCCTTCCGGGTCTACCTGGGGAACCTGTCTGGACATGTTGCAAATCCTGTTTTGGGCAGCCATCGGCTGCCTGGCGTTGTTTGGCTGCTAATAATAACGAGGAAGGTATTTTCGCCTGTCACGCCCGGTTCCGCAAATCCGCCGGCATAACAGGAATTTCATCTATTGGGCTGGGGTGTGGAACCTTTAAGCCGCTACAGTACGGGGAGGGCAGGCAAGTGGCGTTTCCCTTGCCTGGATTGAAAGAGTCGCTACAGGGAAGCCGGGGCACCATGGAACATACCATCCAGATTCTTGCCCGTGCGGGCTATGCATCCCGTGGAGTTCTCTACCTGGTTGTTGGCCTGCTGGCACTGACGTCCGCTGTCGGTATGGGCGGGCAGACAACCAGTGCGCGAGGCGCCCTGGTGGAAATCCTGGAGCAACCCTTCGGGCGGATTCTGTTATTGCTGATGATAGCAGGCCTTGTCGGCTTCGCCCTCTGGCGCGCGATCCAGAGCCTTACTGATGCCGACCACCATGGCAGGGATCCAAAGGCGCTGGTCATCCGTGCCGGTCACCTGCTCAGCGCTGTGACACATGGCTTCCTCGCATACTGGGCGATCCGGCTGATGCTGGCCTCGCGAGAGGGTAGCAAGGGAGGACCTTTATCGGCTCTTGGCGAGGGCACCGCCACGCTGGTGATTGCCGCGGCGGGTGTATTATTGTCAGGCATTGGCGTGGCTCACATATTCAAGGGCTGGACCGCACGGTTCGAGCGTTACATGACCTTCCCCTCCAGCCATGAACCCTGGGCGCGGCACCTGTGTCGTTTCGGCCTGGTGGCACGGGGGGTGGTCTGGTGCATTGTGGCGGGTATGCTTATCCATTCCGCGGTACGGCTAAATTCCAGGGAAATCCAGGGCACCGGGGAAGCACTGGACTGGCTGGCGGGGTCGCCCTACGGGCAGTGGTTACTCGGTATTGTTGCGGCTGGCCTTGTGGCCTTTGGGGTATACAGCTGCCTGGAAGCCAGGTATCGGCATATCCGTTCCTGAGTAAGGGTAGAGGCTGGCCCTGGCGTAGGTGGCCCGAATCGGGGCGCGGCAATATACCGCAGGGATCGGGGTTGTATTTGGTGGTGGTTACGGAAAGACTGTCGACACTGTACCCCTTTTCAACCACCGGAATTGGATACCCATGACCCATAGAAAAGTCTCACTCCTTGCATCCGGCCTCACGGCTTTCTCCATGCTGGCGGCTCACTCCCTGCCAGTGCTGGCCGCGGAATATCAGCAGGGCGATGTCGCTATTGAACATCCCTGGTCCCGTCCAACGCCACCCGGTACGCCAGTGGGTGTAGGCTATATGACCATCCATAACCATGGTGACCAATCCGTTACCCTGGTGGCCGGTGAGACGCCTGTGGCAGGCCAGGTCTCAATCCACGAAACGGTCATGCACGATGGCCTGATGAAGATGCAGCCCCTGCCGGACGGGCTCACCGTTTCTGCCGGAGAAACCGTGGTACTCAAGCCCCATAGCTTTCACCTGATGCTGGAACAGCTGAAGCGTCCCCTGGCCGAGGGCGAGGAAGTGCCGCTGACACTGCAGTTCGAAGGTATGGAGCCTATGGAGATCATCCTGCAGGTTCAGCAGATGGATGCCATGCCATCGAAAATGGACCATTCTGACCACTGATCCACGGTTCTTCCCATTCGCACAGGTCGGGCAAGGTCGTTGTCCCGGCCTGAGGCCTCACTTGCCTGACGCCATTCCTGGCTATCCCGTTTTCCAGCCAGCGCTTCCCGTCTTTCGACAGATCCTGCCTGCACTGAACGGCACCTTTTTGCGGGTGTGGTATCACGACTTTCCCGCGCCTGTGATGACGATCTCATAACCTCACTGTCATGTTCTTTTTGTAGTCTTGAAAATGTCGATAATCCAGTGGGTTACGGGTCATTTGTTGCTATGTATCACTCATGACGACACGTTGATGCTGCTGTGAAGAGGTGCGCATAATACGCATCGAAACGGTGGCCCGGGAGCCTTGCAGGACATGGCATTCCGGGCGCCGGGTACACAAACCGTCAAATCTCGCCCGGGCGCTGTTCCCACAGGCCCAGCAATGGCATGGACAGTTCAGGCAGCGCCTGCGGGTTTGCCTGACATGCTGACGCTCCAACAAGGGATGGATTGGGATGATACAGAGCAATAGTTTCCGTAATACAGTCATTTTGCTGGTCATATGCCTGCTTTCCGCCGGCACCGTCTCCGCCCAGGAGGCTTACCAGATTGGTGTCGGCGACCGGGTCAGCGTTTCCGTCTACGGTCAGGAGGACATGGACACAGACACCGAGGTTGCTGCGGATGGCACCATCACCATGGCGCTGATCGGCCGCGTCGATGTCGAGGGTATGACGCCTCCGGAAGTCAGTCGATTGCTGGAATCCCGCCTTGAGAACGAAGGCTATCTCCGAAATGCCAATGTCAATGTGGTGGTGGAGGAGTACCGGAGCAATACCGTTTCGGTTCTCGGCCACGTTAACCAGCCCGGAAAGATCGCGCTGGAGGGTCCTACCACCCTGACCGAGGTGCTGGCGCTGGCCGGGGGTATCAACTCCGGAGGTGGCGAGCGCCTTGTGCTGATTCGAGATAGTGAAGGCGGGCAGCAGGAGCGCCACCAGTTCTACCTCTCCGAACTGCTTGACCAGAAGGCTGCTGATCAGCCAGCAGTGAGGGTGCGCAATGGCGATACCCTGTTTGTTCCCAAAGCCGAGCAGTTCTACGTTCACGGCCAGGTCCAGAAGCCAGGTACCTACACCCTCGACCGGTCCCTGAACGTGATGCAGGCCCTCTCTGTCAGCGGCGGCTTTAATCCCCGTGCCAGCACCAGGGGGGTGGTGCTGTACCGCAAGCAGCCGGATGGCACCGTCAAAACTCTGAAGGTGGATATGTCTGATCCGATTCGGGACGGTGACGTGCTGTTCGTCAAGGAAAGCCTGTTCTGATTCCGCTTTCAGGGAGAAAGGCATGAGCCTGAGCAGTCTGTTGAGAATACTGTTGGCCCGATGGTGGATCACCGCAGCGCTATTGGTGGTATGCGTTGGCGTCATGGCGGTGGTGTCCTTGCTTTTGCCCCGCACCTACGTTGCCTCCACCGAGCTGATTATGGAAGGCCAGGTGCAGGACCGGATGACCGGTGAGCTGGCGCCCGCCCGCTCAGGGTATATTGCTACCCAGGCAGAAATCGTGCGCAGCCGCAAGGTCGCCGGGCGAGTGTATGACTATCTGCCGGACGACATCCGGGCGATGGTCGATGCCCGGGCAAAGGAGGCCCACGACGGTGATGGCGAGGCGAGGCCTGCGGCATGGCTGGCCGGGTATGTTCGCCGTAATCTCAGCGTCGGCACCGAGAAGGGCAATAACGTCATGACCATCTCCCTGAGTGGAGAGGAGCCCGAACTGGCTGCCGGCGTGGTAAACAGCGTCGCGATCGCCTATATCGATACCAGCATCGAGCTGCGTACAGATCCCGCCCGACGCTTTTCCACCTGGTACCAGGAACAGTTGAAACTGCTGCGGGGAAACCTCCGGGAAGCCCGGGGGAAGCTATCGGACTTTCAGCAAAAGCACGGCATCGTTGGCCTGAATGAACAGCTGGACCTGGAGAATGCCCGCCTTGCGGAGCTTTCCTCCCGGCTGGTGGATGCCCAGGATCAGAGCACCCAGGACCAGCTTCGCCAGGGTAACGGAGACCGGGCGGTCAGCGTTCCGGACAACGCAGCGATTCAGAACCTCAGGGCTCAGCTTGCGGAAGCCGAGGCTGAGTTGAACGACATGTCAAACCGTTACGGGGAGCGACATCCTGAGTACCGGCGCCAGGCCGCCAGGGTCCAGTCCCTGCGCGAAAGCCTGGCCAGGGAACGCAGTATTGCTGCCAATAGCCTCGAATCCACGGCCAACGTCTCCCAGAGTCGCCTGGAAGAGTTGCAGCAGGCTTTCGACGACCAGAAACAGCGGGTGCTGGCCCTGAAGGAACAGCGCGATGAGCTGGACCTGCTTCAGCAGGAAGTGCAGATGGCCCAGGAAGCCTATAACGCCGCTTCTGGCCGGGCCCAGGCCAACACCCTGGAAAGCCGGCTGGCTGAAACCAATGTCACCGTGCTCAACGAAGCCGTGCCGCCAAGCATGCCGACGTCGCCCAACGTCAAACTCAACCTGGTGATTGCAACTGCTCTGGGGTTGTTGCTCGGTGTGGCACTGTCACTGATCCTTGAATTGACCAATCGACGAGTCAGAAGCCGGTCGGATATCGAAGAAACCCTTGGCCTGCCGGTACTCGCCTATTTGCCGGATACGCCTGGCAGCTGGCGGCAACGTGAGGCACAGACAATATGAGTGAAGTAGCGCTTCCCCTGTTCAGGGATAACTCTCACATTCCGGACCAGACCGACCTGATGGGCCGTCTGATGGTTCAGAAGGGGCTGATTCACAGCGATGACCTGGACCGGATCCTGATCCTGCAGAAGCAGAGAGGTATCCGTTTCGGGGAAGCGGCGCAATCGCTGGGACTGGTTACTGCAGAAGATGTAAAGGCGGTTCTTGCGGAACAGTTCGCCTACCCGGTGGTGGCCAGGCCTGCGAGCGAGGTCAGCCTGCACCCCAGGCTGATCGCCGCCTACCAGCCAGCACACCCCCGTGTGGAGGCGCTGAGGAGCTTGCGCAGTGAGCTTATGCTCCGGTACTTCAACCAGCCGGACAACAAGGTTCTGGCTATTGTCGGAGTCGATAGCGAGGCCGGGATCCGGGACCTGGCTACCAACCTGGCTGTAGTGATTGCCCAGACAGGTGCACGCACCCTGCTTATTGACGGCAACCTGCGGGACCCCTGTCTCCATGAATGGTTCGGGCTGCCCAACCTGAGGGGGTTGTCTGATGCGCTTGCAGGCCGCTCCTCCGCGATTCCCAGGCACTGTCCTCCTCTGGATACCCTTTGGTTGCTTAATGGCGGCACTGTGGCACCCAATCCCCAGGAATTGCTGGCCCACAAGCGCTACCAGAACCTGATTACCCAGCTCGTGGCCAAGTTTGATGCTGTGATCATCAATACCCCGGTTCTGGGTGCCAACCTTGACGCCCAACTGGTGGCTGCCCGTTCCGGCGCAGCGCTGATGGTGGCCAGGGAGAACCATACTTCCCTGCGAAGCCTCGATAAGGCCAGCCATCGCTTGAGAGACCTGGGAGTTGCAGTCACTGGAGTGGCGCTCTCTCACTGACACGTCCGGCCCGGTATCCTGGAAGGTACCGGGGTGGTTTATGTGGCGCCTGTCCGGTGCCGAAGGCGGGAAGGACCATGCCAGCAGAAACCCCGGCCCAGCACCTGGCTCTGAGGCCCCTGACCATCGCGATTGTGGTGGGAGCCGTGATTTACCAGGTGGTGCTTTGCCTTATCAATACCCATCTTTTTCCGGCTTCCCGCGCCTTGGTCGGGCTGGCTGAGGCGATGTTGATGCTGGCCTGTCTGCCGCTGCTGCTGCCCAGGTTGCTGCCCGGTGTGGTGATCCTGGTCGCGTTGACCGGTGCCACGTTGTGCCTGCTGGCCCTGTTCAAGGGCGGTTTGGACATGAAGGGCTTCCGGGATGTGCTGATCCCCATGTGGTTCTTCTGGCTGGGTCGTAATGTCGGTGACATCCGCCTGGCGGACCGTACCCTGAAAATCGCCATTGCTGTGGTTGTAGTGGTGGGTTTCTACGAGTTGTTCGCCCTCGACAGCTTCACCAGCATGCTGGACATTTTCGGCTACTACGTAAATATCGGGAGTCTGGAGCCTATCACCGAGTATGAGCGTGAAAGCCGGCTGCAAATGAACGGCATCCGGCCGGAAGACATGGGGCGCACGCTGTTACCCTGGCTGCTGGATAATCACCGGGTGTCCTCGGTTTTCCTGGAACCGGTGTCGCTGGGTAACTTTGCGACCCTGGTGGTGGCCTGGGGGCTAAGCAAGGACGCCTCCGAGAAATTCCTGATGTGGCAGTTCTGCGCGGCCGGCGTGGTGATGATGGTCCTGGCGGACTCCCGGTTTGCGTTGCTGTCAGTCGCACTTCTGGTGGTTGTCCGCCTGCTGTTCAGGGGCTGGATGCTTTACCTGCCGGCCATTATGCCGTTCTGCATCATGGCCGGGCTGGTGGCGCTCGGGCTGTTTGGCTCTGTTGCTTACAGTGACACCTTCGTTGGCCGCCTGGTCAGCAGTGCCTGGGGGCTGCTGAGCTTTGATACCCGAATGTTGCTGGGCGCGGACAGCGGCGCCTGGTTCCCGGATCAGGGTTATGCCTACGTGCTCTCGACGTTTGGGGTTGTGCTTGCTCTGGGCTTCTGGCTGGTGATCTGGCTGATGCGTGTGCCTGACGAACGGGCAGCGAGGTTCCGCTGTTTTGCATCGGTCTATATATCACTGATCCTCACGGTTAGCGGAACATCACTGTTCGCCATGAAAACGTCCGCGCTGCTCTGGTTCCTGTTCGGCGTGGTACTGGCTGATCCGGCGCGGTTACCGGTTCCAAGGCATCTGAGGGCGGACTGGTCCGGCTGGGGCGGACGCCTGGGCATTCATCGCAGGGAGGCCGACGCATGAGCGTCAACGTTGTTCACGTCATCCGGCAGTACTACCCATCGGTTGGTGGCATGGAAGATGTAGTCAGGAACATCGCTGCGTGCCAGCTCTCTACGGGTGGGCAGACCGCTTCGATTGTCACCCTGGACCGGCTGTTTCGAAACTCGGATCAGCGACTGGAACGGCAGGATGTGGTGGCCGATGTGCCGGTTACTCGCCTGCCTTACCGGGGTTCCAGTCGCTACCCTCTGTGTCCATCTGTCTTGCAGGCGGTGCGCGAGGCGGACGTGGTACACGTTCACGGTGTGGATTTTTTCTTCGATTACCTGGCGCTGACCAGGCTGGCCCATCGACGCCCCCTGGTGGTCTCGACCCACGGTGGCTTTTTCCATACCGAGTTCGCCAGCCGGCTCAAGGATATCTGGTTTAACACCATTACCCGGATGTCGTCGCGGGCCTATGACAAGGTGGTCGCTACCAGCGAGAACGATGGTCGCCGGTTCCGCGAGATCATCCCGGACAGTCGTCTGGAGGTGATCGAAAACGGTGTGAATACGGAAAAGTATGCTGACCAGGCAAGTCAGGAGCCGAACCGTACCCTGATTTATTTCGGGCGCTGGTCCTCCAACAAGGGACTGCTGGAAGCGCTCGACCTGCTCCAGGTTCTGAGAGAGAGGGATTCGCGGTGGCGACTTATTGTTGCCGGACGCGAGTACGATTTCAGTATCGAAACACTGAACCAGGAAATCCGTCGGCGCCAGCTGATAGAGGGTGCCGTTACGCTGGAAGCGAGCCCCTCCGACGAAAGGCTGGGGGAACTGATGGGGCAGGCGGCCTGGTTCCTCTGCCTGTCACGTCATGAGGGGTTCGGGCTTGCGGCAATCGAAGCCATGAGTGCGGGGCTGACTCCGGTTCTCTCCGATATTCCACCATTCCGTAAGTTAACCGATGCCTCTGAAGTGGGGTTATCAGGCGAGGCAGGCGATCCACGGGCGCTAGCGGACCGCTTACGGCGATTACATGACGAGGGTCCGGAGGCCTATCAGAACAGGCGGTCACGGGCCATAACCTTTGCCCGCGGGTACAGCTGGCCACAGATTGCCGATCGGTACATTCAACTCTACGAGTCCCTGGGAGGATCTTCATGACTCAACCCGGTACTACGGTCCCTGTCCGCAGGGGCCGCTACGGACGAACGTCATGGCGAGCTGTGATGGCTGGCATTGCCGGCCTGGTCATGGCAACCGGTGCCTCCGCCGTGTGCCTGGGTGAAGCGCCCCTGCGAGGCGTGAACCTGTCCGGCGCGGAGTTCAACAGCAAACAGTTGCCCGGCGAAATGTTCCGCCATTACACCTATCCGTCAGCCGGAGACTTCCAGTACTTCGCAGAGAAAGGGGCGAACCTGGTTCGTTTGCCGATCCGCTGGGAGCGGGTTCAGCGCGAGCTCCGGAGTGAGCTGGATGGCGGGGAACTGGCCCAGATTCGCAAGGCGGTCAGTCGCGCCCGCAATAACGGCCAGTGCCTGCTCCTTGACCTGCACAACTACGCGGCATGGCACGGCAATGTTCTGGGCGAGGGGCGCGTCACCACGGGGGACCTCATCGATGTCTGGCAGCGTCTGGCACGGGCGCTGGACGATCCGGACCATGTGGCCCTGGGACTGATGAACGAGCCCTTCCGTATGGACATTGCTGACTGGGCGAAAACGGCACAGGACACGCTGTATGCACTGCGGGAGCATGGCTCCGAACACCTGGTCGTGGTATCCGGAGGGCGTTGGAGCGGTGTCCATGAATGGTTCAAGGTGCGCACGGGGACGACCAATGCCGATGCCTTTGCCGGGCTGGAGGATCCGCTCGACCGAACCGTACTGGAGGTTCACCAGTACCTGAACGAAGGCTACTCCGGCACCCGTCAGGACTGCCTGCCGCCAGAACATTTCGACGGCATGTTCGAAAAACTATCCCGCTGGGCGGATGAAAACGATCAACAGTTATTGCTGGGCGAATTCGGCTCGCCCCCTCGGGAGGAGTGCCTGGCGTCCCTGGAGCGGATCCTGCACCTCAGCAATGATCCCTCGACCTGGCGGGGTTGGGCGTACTGGGCCGCCGGGGCCTGGTGGGGCGATTATTTTCTTACCGTTCACCCGGACGATGGCCAGGACCGTCCACAGATGTCGGTGTTGGAAGTGTTCTTCAGAGACTGGTCATGCGCCGACGTGAAGAACGGTCAGTGCCCGGAGCCTCCGGAAGACCTGGCGGTGGACTAAGGAAGGAATGGAACGCAATGGAACCAGCAATCAGACAGGTTTTGCGGCAAGGCGACAGTGAGTCTCCATCAGATCGTACGGCAGGCACCCGGACAACAGGTGATAGCAGGATCGGAGCGGGCCTGCGGTACCTGTTGCTTTCAGCTCACGATTACCGTTCTCCGCGCAAGGCCAACATCCACTTTATCGCCAGGGAGCTGTCAAAACGGGGGCCGACCCGGTTCTTTTCACTTCGTTACAGCCTGCTTTCACGTCGGACCGGTGACCCAAGGCTGTCCCTGGATCGCCAGGCCAACCGCATCGAAACGCGGGATGGTGTGGAATGCTATCTCTGGAAAACCCCGATACATCCTTTCAACACCCGCAGGCCCGCCCTGCGTGCCCTGGAAGATCTCATGTATCGGGGCTACGTCGCCCTGGCGAGCCGGGTGTTGAGAACCTGGCTGGCGGAGGCAGACGTGGTGGTGTTCGAAAGCGGTGTCGCACCGGTCTTCTTTGACCTTGCGCGGCAGATCAATCCCCGGGTGCAGACTATCTACATAGCCTCTGACGATCTCGATACGATTAACGTGGCGGAATACGTCAAGGCGGCTTTCAATCGTGCAGCGCCTGACATGACGACGATCCGCATTCCATCCCGGGCCTTGCTGCCGGGGATACCATCGCGGGACAACGTGGTGCTGGTACCCCATGGTATCGACCACAAACTGGCAGAAACGTCCGCCGCTTCCCCCTACCGGGACGCCCTGAATGCGGTATCGGTGGGTTCCATGCTGTTTGATCCCGGTTTCTTTGCCGAAGCTTCGCACCGCTTTCCGAACGTGCATTTTCATATCATCGGATGTGGGCAGCCCCATCACCCGTCCTACGGCTCTAATGTCACCGTGTACGATGAAATGCCCCATGAGGAAACCGTCCGTTACATTCGCCATGCGGACATCGGCATAGCACCCTACCGCTCAGAGTCCGTACCTGGGTACCTGGCTGATACCTCCATGAAGTTGATCCAGTATGACTTCCTTGCAGTGCCAGCTGTGTGCCCACATTCGGTAACAGGCGATTATGCCAGTCGCTTCGGGTATACCCCTGGAGATGGCGTGTCTGTTGAACAGGCCATAACCCGGGCGCTGAATGCCCCCCGGGAAGCCTCCCGGCGCCACCTCAGCTGGTCGGAGGTTACGGACCGTATTCTTGAACCATCAGCTTTCCCGGACACCGAGGTTTTCAAATGACGGGTTGTGAAACGCCCATGCGCGGTCCCACCTTGCCACTGGCGGGTTACCCCGTGGCCGCGCTGAGAACGGAGCAGTTAAAGGCTACGCTTATCCGCGACCTGGAATCGGGTCAGCGGCGTATGCTGTTCTTTGTAAACACCAACTTTGTCAATCAGTGCGACCATCTTCGTGCCCAGCTTCTGGAGCCTGAGGTCATACTCGTCAACGATGGCGTGGGGATGGACATTGCCAGCTATCTCATCCACCGACGCCGCTATCCGGACAACCTCAATGGCACAGACTTTGTGCCAGCACTGCTTGATGCCATCGTCGAGCACCACCAGCAATCCGGCCGTGAAGGAGAGGTGCCGGCCGTCTTTCTGTTGGGGGCAGGACCAGGTGTCGCCGAGCGGGCAGGGCGGGTATTGGCTCAGCGAGGTGTCCCGGTGGTTGGGGTGCTTGATGGTTACGGTGACTCCGCTGATAACCGTCGGGTTGTGGACTCCATCAATGCCAGCGGTGCGGACATCGTGCTGGTTGCCACCGGCAATCCGCGCCAGGAAACGTGGATTCTCGAAAACGCGCCTGATCTTGGGGCCCGGCTTTTTATCGGCGTCGGAGCGCTGCTGGACTTTCTTGCGGGGGAAAAACCCCGGGCGCCGGAGATGGTTCGCACCCTGAGAATGGAATGGCTTTACCGGTTAAGTCTGGAGCCAAGGCGGTTGGTACGACGGTACACCGTTGATATCGGCCGTTTCCTCGTTCGTTGTGTGCGTGAGCGATCTGCCGCCAGCGTATAGGCTGGCCACGAGACCATTGGGCACTGTGAAGTCAGGGTGGCCAGGATAGTGCCACCCTGGGGGTTGTGGTTCCGTGGGTATTGATCAGAGTGTCAGGTCCAGGCCGAGGGAAACGATGCTGGCGTCAAACTCCCGTTCGTCAAGGGGGGAGCTGCGATCCAGCCAGACCGTGCGGAGGTTGAGCTCCAGTGTGTCGGTGGCCTGGTAGCGGGCGGTCAAAGGGGTGAACTTGTGGATTCGCTCACTGCGTGCGTCCCGCTGGGGGTTGGCATCGAACTCATAGTGCAGCCACGCATAACCAGTACCCAGGAGAATCTTCGGCGTTGCCTGCCATTCCAGGTCCAGGTAGAACCGCTGGATCTCGGAGGCGCTGTCCGAGGTTTCGCCGATGGCTGGCTCAGTGTACTCGAAGCCGGTGGTTACATGGGTCTTGTAGGTCGCGGCCCAACGGCCCTCGAGCAGGGCGTAGCCACCCGTACCGTCGTTGGCTTCGCCGTCCCGGTCGAACATACCCAGGCGGGACTCCAGTTGGGTTTTGGGACTGACGACCCAGTTGGTTTCGAATTCGACGGTGGTGTAGTCGAAATCCAGGTCACCACTCTCCGGAATATCTTCAGGGCGGACCCGGTCCTGGTGAGGATATTCCCTTTGGCCGTTGATAACCTTCAGGCCAATGGTCGAGCCCCGGGCGCTGGTGTAGCGGGTGCCTACCGACGCTTCCTCGTCAGTGTAGTCCAGTGCTTCCTGGCTGTCGTTGGAATGCGCCTGGTCAAGGCGGCGCAGAGTCAGCGGAAACGACCAGTTGTTGCCTGGTGTGATGACAAGACCGCCAGTGGTTTCTTCCTCGGTGACCACGTCCTTGTCCTCGAATTCGGCCCGGTCAACCAGGCGTTCGCGGCGGCTCCATGACAGGTGTGGCTTGAACGCGTTACCAATGGTCCCCTTCCAGGCGCGCCGCCACCCCAGGTGGTGGTATCAAAGTTATCGTGCTCGTCGTGTTCGTAACGGGTGGCACCGGCGCTGAGCGTAAAGCGCTGGCGGCTGAGTTCCTGGTTGATACGGACTCCAGCGTTCGCTGTGCTGATCTGTTCAGGGTCGTCATCGGGCACCCGATCGTAATTGCTGTCCCAGGTGTGCCCGATGCCGGCATTAAACCTGAACCGGTCTGGCTGCTCGACTTCCTGTGCCATGGCAGCAGCGGACATGCCCAGAAGGCTTATGGCAAGCGTCAGGGGGACTGGCCGCAAGCAGGCGCCGTTGGCACGCCAGGGTAGATCGTAAAAGGGGAATGAATAATGCATCCGTGTGCCCTTTGTGAGAGTCCTTTGTATAGCTGACGTTCTGGCGAGGTGAAGAACCTTGCCTGCCCTGCAGGCTTGCACGATTTCCGCCGCCGGGCCGACGGCTGGGAGCTTCGGCGCCGTACCTGCCCGGATCGCCAGGATGTTGATTTCACTGCTACAAAACGGTACCGGAACAGGGCGGCTATTGAAAGGCGTTGCCGCCGCTTGAGAGTTACCGTTTGGTGCCGTATCGGTTAATTAATCGTCATGCCGAGGAGCCCGAATGCAACGGGCAGTGCAGGTATAGTTAGTCTCAGTTGAAACCGGAGGGGGCTGCGCTGTCTCTGAATCCATAAGTTGCGCTGCCCGCTGAATACACGCACAGCTGGAGGTGTATCCACAGATGGAAGGAATCATGAAACCGGAACCGGTCGCAGGGGAAGGCAGTGGCGAGCTGCAGCGTGATCTCGAAGCGCTTGTCCCCGGAGGCGTCTATCGCGACGTTCCGCTTTCCCGGGTGAGCCGGTGGCGGGTAGGTGGACCGGCCAGGCTGGTCGTCGCTCCGGGCACTATCTCCCAGGTGCAGCGAGTGATGGCCTATGTCTCCAGTCGAGGGCTGCCGTATGTCGTGCTGGGGTCTTCCACCAACCTCCTGTTTGCCGATGAAGGGCTGGAGGTGCTTGCCATACATATCGGTGCCAGGCTTGGTGGGTTCCGGGTGGAGGGTGCGCGGGTCTGGAGCGAAGCGGGCATCTGGGTGCCTGCCTTTGCGCGACAGCTCGCCCGGGCCGGGCTGTCGGGAGCTGAGCATACCTGTGGTATCCCCGGTACCCTGGGGGGGCTGATCTGCATGAACGGTGGAAGTCAGCGCAAGGGCATTGGTGACCGGGTGATCGACGTCACCTCCGTCACGAAAACTGGTGAGAAGCGGGTTCGTACCCGCGAAGAGTGTGGCTTTCAATACCGACGGTCGATCTTCCAGGGACTGGGGGAAATCATCGTCGGGGCCCGTTTCCGGTTTGTGGCCGGACCGTCACCCTCATCGGTCCGAAAGGAAATGCTGACCATCCTTGGTGAGCGCCGACGAAAGTTTCCTCGCAAGGTTCCGAATTGCGGTTCGGTATTCGTCAGTAACCCGGCGATGTATGCTCAATATGGCCCACCCGGTGCTGTGATCGAGCGTTGTGGTCTCAAGGGTATGCGACTGGGGGGCGCCATGATATCTCCTTTGCATGCTAATTTTATTGTTAACCAGGACCAGGCAAGGGCGGCTGACATCCTTACGCTGATTGGCGTGGCCCGGCGAACCGTGCGGGAAAGGACCGGCTACGATATGGCGGCTGAGGTGTGCTACGTGTCACCTATCGGCGAAATTACCCCGGCACACCTCAAGGCCGAGGCGCTCTGCGTACCGGAAAGTGTTTCTGAAGTTAACGGGGCAGACCCGAAACCGGTGCCCGGATTGAATCAGTAAGGAGGCAGTAATGACCAGGGTGTCAGTGGTATCGGTATTCTACAATCGGGCGGGTCTGGTAGATGAGTCGGTTGCCAGCCTTAAACAACAGTCTCTGGGAGACTGTGAAATTCTGCTGGTGGATGACGGCTCCACCGATAATACCCTGGAGCGCCTGCGTACCCATGAGAATGAGAAGACAAGGGTTATATCCGGCACCAACCGTGGCCTTGTCGGGGCGCTGAATAACGCCATCGCCCAGGCCCGGGGTAGCTATATCGCCATTCATGGCAGTGGAGACCTGTCGCTTCCGGAGCGTCTGGAGCGACAGGCCGAGATTCTGGATCAGCGTCCGGATGTGGGCGTGGTTGGGTGCCGGTCAGAGGTGGTGACCCTGCAGAGCACGCGTCCTCCGCACCTTGTAAAGCAGCCTTTTGATGGCGATGCCCGGGAGGTCATCCTGGACTGGAACCCGTTCCATCACGGAGAAGTCATGTTCCGAAAGGCTTTATTCGAGGAAGTCGGAGGCTACCGTCCCTTCTTTGTCTGCGCCCAGGACCGGGATCTGTGGTGCCGAATGAGTCACCACTGCCGCTTCCTGGTACTTGAAGATGTGCTTTACCGGAAGTACGCCAAGGTGCCCGGGTCGGTGGCGGCTGATCCGGCACGGCTAATGCTTCAGCGCCACCTGTCTGACTTTGCGTTGTATTGCCACCGTGAACGGCTGGCAGGACGGCCAGATCCACTGGAACAATTCGGCGAGCAGGGAGCATTGTTCCGTCCCCCCAGCCGAGAGTTGGCGAAGGATATGTGCATTATTGGCAGTCGCTACGCGGCGGACGGTAACCTCGAGGCCGCCCGGACTTGCTTCAGGCGAGCCAGGGATGAGAGTGGTTACCTGCCGGCGCGGCTGCTGCTTGCTGCAGCCACACTGACGCCCGGTATCCTTCTGGGGGCGGGAGAAGTCTGGCGAAGACTGCTGAGGCTGGTTCAAAAAGCCAGGTGGTCCGAAGCCCGAAGGTAAGTTTCGGGTGACCCGGTCAATCAATTGGGTGGTACGGATTGACGCTTGAAACTCCGGTTTCTGCAAAAGCCCGACAGTGCTGTGCAGAGGGTGCTGCATAGCGCTACCGGGGCCAGGTGCGAGGATCGAAAGATCAGTAGGCCTGCTGTCCGACAAATCCTCGGAAAGCGGTCCACCAGAGAATCTTGATATCCAGCCACAGGGACCAGTTACGGATGTATTCCAGGTCGTAGGCAATCCGCCCCACCATCTTGTCCATGGTTTCCGTTTCGCCCCGGAAACCGTTTACCTGCGCCAGCCCCGTGATACCGGGCTTTACCTTGTGGCGCAACATATAGCCCTGGATATGGTTGCGGTAGAACTCGTTGTGGGCAACGGCGTGGGGTCTTGGGCCGATGAGTGACATGCTGCCACCAAGTACGTTGAATAGTTGCGGCAATTCATCCAGGGATGTGCGGCGTAGCATGGCGCCGAACGGCGTGATCCGTGGATCATCCCGGGTGGCCTGGGGGACGTTCTCACCATCTTCGCAGACTTTCATCGATCGGAATTTCCAGACCCTGATCTTTTCACCGCGGACTCCGTAACGGGACTGCTTGAAGAAGACCGGGCCCTTTGAATCCATTCTGACACCGATAGCGATGGCAATCATGGGGATTGCCACGATAGCAAGTATTGCCAGACTGGCTGCCAGGTCGAAAGCCCGCTTGGTCCATGCCTGGTCCGCCAGGGGCGAATCATAGATGCTCACCGCCGGAATACCCTGAATTCCGGTGAGCCGGGAGTGGAGGAGGTCAAAGCTGAATACGTCGGGAATCAGATAGGCAGAGACCGTGGTATCGGCAAGGTCCTGTACCAGTTCCCGGACCCGGCGTTCGGCCGCCATGGGCAGGGTGATGAACACCATATCGATCTCGCCGTTGCGGGCTGCCTGCTTGAGTTGTTCCAGGTTGCCCTCAACCCGGACCTGGTCATCGCCCAGTCGGCGGCTCCCGTCGTCCGTGACTCCACGGTCATCGTAGTAGCCGGCGATCTGATAGCCCATCCAGGGCAGGTTCCCGATGGCTGCGGTGAGTCTCTGGCTGAGTGAGGTCGCCCCGACGATCCCGATGCGTCGCTGCGACGACTGCTGCCGGAATCGGGCCAGCACGAACCGGCGCAGCCAATGACAGGAAATAATGGTGATGGGGGTCAGGGTAAGCCAGAGCGCTACCGCCCTGATATTGATGCTTGCGAGCAATTCCATGGCGACAGCGAACGCACCGAGTACCAGCGCGGTGCCGGCCCAGGCCATTGTCAACCGGTGTGCCAGGGCAGGTGTCGAAAAGCCCTGCCAGAGATGGTAGACCTCGTTGCTCTCCGCGAAGAACACGAAGGCAATGATGGCAAGTACCCCCAGCCAGGTGTAGGTATGGCTCCAGGGGGTGTCCCATGGTTGCAGTGTGCCCCACAGCACGCAGATCACCAGCAGGCTGTCGAAAGCACGAAAGAAGGCGAGAATGTTGGAGCGATGCAGGCGTATCGAGGCAGTGGTTCCGGACGCAGGAGGCAGTACCGCAGCCTTTTGCTCCTTCTGATGACTTCCCATAAATCCCTCCGTGAAATTCCCTGAGTGACCGGTCAGGACCGGGTGGTGCACATCGCAGGCGTGGCAGTGAACTACGAATATTAAACACGCCATAGGGACACCCCGGAATCTGATCGGGTTTGGTCCGCGGATTCTAAAAGACTTTATCGAAGAAAAGACATGTATATGATGTAGGTATAAATATGTTCTATTAGATGTGGTGCGCTGGAATTACGCATGTATTTCAACGTTGCGCGGTGTTCTGGCGTCGGCTATCGCTGCGATAAAGGTGCAATTAAGTTTATTTAACAAACTGTTTTTAATGAAAAAGTCAGGAAACATAAATAAACAGGAAAGAAAAATTTCATGGTATTTTAATGTAGTGGTTTTATGGGCGGGTTAAATTGCATAATTATTCATAACGGGCGTGATGATTCCAGGTTCAGGGGTTTGTGGAATCGAGTACTGGGTTTTTATTTGATATGTAGTTTATATATACAAAGCCCCCGTTTTCTTCGAGGTGCATGTCTTCAGGATGAGCATGCACTGAAACGACCGGCGGAAAGGAGGAAAAGGCAATGGAGGGAAGTCCTGTCGACCAGTGTCGGCATTCACCAGCGGAGTTGCCGGCGTTGCCGCGCAGACACCAACGTGCTGACTGGATCGATATCGCCAAGGGGGTGAGTATCACCCTGGTCGTGTTCTGGCATGTGGCAGGTCCGTTGGTGCCCTTCAACGAGGCGTTGATCTTTCTGCGGATGCCACTGTTCTTCTTCCTCGCAGGGCTTTTTCTCCGAGGCGTCTTCCTCCAGCCATCAGGTGACAAATTTGTCTTCAAGTTCGTGAATTTTGTCTACCTGTTCGTGCTCTGGTCTGCACTGGTGTTTTTCTCCACGACGGTTCCGCAGGCACTGATTAATGGAGAAACCGTCAGTCTCGCCCCGTTGCTGCGGATCTTCATCGAGCCGCCACAAACCCTCTGGTTTATCTATGCGCTATTGATTGCCGTCACCTTGTTAATGGTCCTCCGGAGGGTGCCGCTTGGGGTGATACTGGCCTTCAGCGTGGTGATCTACGCGCTGTTGTCAGCCGATGGAAACTGGCGGAGCCTACCGTTTCCTGAGCGGGTCATGTTGCTGTTTCCGTTTATTGTGATGGGGGTGTTCGCCCTGGAGTTTATTGAAGGCACACTGATGCGCAGGGTGGGTCTCTGGCCGCCCATGCTGGCCGGTTTTCTGCTGGCTAGCTGGAGCGTTTACGACTCGCCCCTGGCGGCAGTCGGTCCAGTTACCTTTCTGCTCAGTGTATGGGGGATAACCTCGGTAACCATGCTGGCCGGCTGGCTGGCACACAGGCAGCGTATCGGGGGGCGTGGCTGGGCCTTTGTTGGCCGGCACTCCCTCCAGGTCTACGTTCTGCACCGCATCGTC
This sequence comes from Marinobacter sp. AN1, assembly GCF_026013985.1. NCBI lineage: Bacteria > Pseudomonadati > Pseudomonadota > Gammaproteobacteria > Pseudomonadales > Marinobacteraceae > Marinobacter > Marinobacter sp. AN1. The sequence continues at coordinate 1,569,555 of NZ_CP110342.1, forward strand.
CAGTTTTACCTGCTGGCGGTTCTTGCGCGTCTGGGATTGCAGCCCTCAGCGGAAGCCGGTCTCTGGTACACCGGATTCTATCTGGTGTCGGGCGGTGTCGTGGTGGCTCTGAGCGTACTGGTAGGATGGGCGCTGGCACGACAGCCCCTGTTCAGTCCGTTGTTTGAAGTGCCCTGGGTCAAAACCCTGCAGTCCCGCCGGTCTGCCAGCGCGGTAACCCGGTGACGCGGTTTGTGGGCAAACCGACAACGTCCGTAACTGTCTTAAGTTGCGACTATCTGGGTCTGGGCAGGTAAAAGGCCGGCCCCGCCGCAAACCTGGAATCGGCGGGGCCGGCAAAAGGCCACCGGGAGCAGCCTCAAGCGTCACTCATCCTGCGGGTCAGATGAGGTTGTACAGGAATACGACAGCAATGCCGGCCGGGGTCAGATAACGCAGTACGAGCATAAAGGCGTTGTAGCTTGCTCCCTGCAGGCCGATATCCTCTGCCAGTCCTTCCCGCTTCATGGCCCAGCCTGCGAACAGGGCAATGGCAAGCCCGCCCAGGGGCATCATCAGGTTCGATACCAGGAAGTCCAGCAGGTCAAAGACAGTCTTGCCTTCAAAGAACGGGATAAAGCCCAGTGGGTGGACGCCTTCCCAGACGTTGAACGACAGCACAGTGCCGATTCCGATAAACCAGATCGCCAGGCCCCCGCCAAGAGCGCTTTTGGTGCGGCTGATGCCCTTGTGTTCTTCCAGCCACTCCACCACCGGCTCCAGCATGGAAATGGCGGAGGTAATGGCGGCCACCAGCAGCAGGGCGAAGAATATGGTGCCGAAGATGGCGCCGCCGCTCATCTGACCGAAGGCCAGCGGCAAGGTGACGAAGATGAGACCGGGACCTGCGCCGGGCTCGAGGCCGTTGGCGAACACCAGCGGGAAGATGGCCAGGCCGGCGAGCAGGGCAACGCTGGTGTCCAGTACGCCGATGGTGATGGCAGTACGGGTGATGTTGATGTCCTTTGGCAGGTAGGAACCATAGGCCATCAGCACGCCGATGCCGATACTGAGGGTGAAGGCTGCGTGGCCCAGGGCAGTCAGTACGCCGGCGGTGGTGAGCTTGCTGAAGTCCGGTGAGAACATGAAGCTGACGGCCTGGCCGAAGCTGCCGCTGTTCATGGCGTAGATGACCATCACGATCAGTAGTACAAACAGCAGCGGCATGAGCATGTTGACCGCTTTTTCCAGGCCGGAGCGGATGCCGCGCCCGACGATGAAGATCACGATGGCCATGAACAGGGAGTGCCACAGCAGGAGCTCCCAGGGGTTGGAGAGCAGGGTGCCGAACTGGCCGCCGATAGCTTCGGCGTCAGCGCCAGTGAACAGGCCGGCAGCGGCCTTGCCGATATAGACCAGGGCCCAGCCGCCGATGACGGCGTAGAAGGAGAGCACCAGGAAGGAGGCGATGACGCCGTTCCAGCCGATGGCCCGCCAGCCCCTGGCGGTGCCTTCTGTCTGGGTGAGGGTTCGCATGGTGGCCACGGGGCTCTGGCCGCCGCGGCGGCCGATCATGGTTTCGGCGATCAGGACGGGTACGCCGATGAGGAAGATGCACGCCAGGTAGATGAGTACGAAGGCGCCGCCGCCGTTTTCGCCGGTAATGTAGGGAAACTTCCAGATGTTACCCAGGCCGACGGCGGAGCCTGCCGCGGCGAGGATGAAGGCCATTCGGGAGGACCAGAGGTTGTTGGCCTGCTGGTGTGGTTGGGTGGTTTGGGTCATTGGGTTCTCCGCTTACTTGTTTTTGTCGGAAGTTTTTTGCCGGTAGCTTTTTAAGACCACGCCTTTGGGTCCGTGCTGGCAGCAGGGCCGGGGTGATTTTCCGGGACACGCCGTGAATACGTCCGTGTAGGCTCCTCAAAAAGGTCCCTCTTTTTGAGGGTCCCGGAAAATCACCCCGGCCCCACTGCCTCGAACCCTGTGCTGGCCGCTACTATTTTTTCGAGTTTGGTGTCCCGCTTTTAAAGAACACTCCTGATCGCATCCGCCACTTGCGGCAGCACCTTGTCATTCAGCCCCGCCACGTTCACCCGGCTGGAGTCCAGCATGTAGATGCCGTGGTCTTCCCGGAGTGCCCGTACCTGTTCGGGGGTTATCCCGAGGAACGAAAACATGCCGCGCTGCCGGGCGATGAAGCTGAAGTCACCCGCCGGGGCCAGGGCTTCGGCGAAGGCCTGGCGCAGGTGGAGGATGCGCTCGCACATGCCGCCCAGTTCGCTCTGCCATTGCTGGGTGAGGTCGCTGTCTCCCAGTATGGTTTCCACGATCGCGGCGCCGTGGGCCGGGGGCATGGAGTAGTGGGAGCGGATGACACTCAGCAGCTGGCTGGTGGCTGCCTGGTTGATGCTTGCGGTTTCGGAGATCAGCACCAGGGCGCCGGTGCGCTCCCGGTAAAGGCCGAAGTTCTTGGAGCAGGAGGCCGCTGCCAGCATTTCCGGTACCTGGCTGGCCAGGTGGCGGAGGCCAGCTGCATCTTTTTCCAGGCCATCGCCCAGACCCTGGTAGGCCATGTCGACGAAGGGCAGCAGGCCCTTGCGCTGGATCAGGGCGGTGACGTCCTGCCACTGCTCCAGGTCCAGGTCGGCGCCGGAGGGGTTGTGGCAACAGCCGTGGAGCAGTACCACGTCTCCGGGCTTTGCGCCTTCCAGGCTTTCCAGCATGGCGGCGAAGTCTACCTGCAACGTGTCCCGATTCAGGTATGGATATTCGCGGATGGTCAGGCCGGCGCCACCCAGCAGCGGCAGGTGATTGGCCCAGGTGGGGGTGCTGACCCAGACGGTAGTCGCCGGGTTGCACAGGCGCAGGAATTCCGCCGCCATGCGCAGGGCACCGCAGCCGCCCGGGGTCTGGACCACTGCCGTGCGGCCATCCCGGATCAGGGCGTTATCTGTCCCCAGGATGAGGCTGGCCATGGCGTCGTTGTAGCCGGCGGAGCCAGCTGGCCCGACGTAGCCCTTGGTGGTCTCGCCTGCCAGCAGTCGTCGTTCGGCTTCGTGGACCGCGGCCATGATGGGGGTGTTACCGGCGTCGTCTTTGTAGACGCCGATGCCCAGGTCCACCTTGTCCGGGCGCGGGTCGTCCCGGAAAGTTTGCATCAGTTGCAGTATCGGGTCCTGGGGCAGGGGCTTGAGGGTCTCAAACATGGTCTGCCTCCTTCTCATCGGCCTGCTGGGTGCGGATCAGGGTGGGGCGGCCAGTATCGAGAGCCTTGTAGAGCTGTTGCTGTTTGTCCCGGATCGCCTTGGCGGCCTGTTCCCGCACCGGGCCGTAGCCACGCACGTCGGCGGGCAGCTCCGCCAGTTGTAAAAAGGTGTCGTAGTTGTTCGCGTTCAGCTCTTTCTGGATGCGGTTAACGAGCGCCTGGTAGTCCTTGAGCATGGCGCGGTCCAGCTTGCGATCCGCCGAGTAGCGGAACGGGTCGATGGGGGTGCCACGCAGGCTGCGAAGTCTGGCCAGTACTTTAAAGGCACGGAATATCCAGGGGCCGAACTTCCGTTTCTTCGGGCGGCCCTGGGCGTCGGTGCCCCGGTTCATGAGGGGCGGCGCCAGGTGGAAATGGACCTGGAAGTCGCCTTCGAAGGTGTCATTCACTTCTTTCATGAAATCGGTTTCGGCAAACAGCCGGGCCACTTCATATTCGTCCTTGTAGGCCATGAAACGATAGAGCTGCTGGGCCACCGCCCGGGTGAGCAGGCCGTTGGTGTGTCCCAGATTCTGTTCTGCCTTGCGGACGCCTTCGATAACAATCCGGTACCGGTCTGCCCAGCGACGGTTCTGGTAGGCCACCAGGTGGTTGTAGCGGGTGTCAATCAGCTGTTCCAGGGTGGGTTCCGCTTTCACTTCCACCGCTTGCGGCTGGTTGTCCGTCAGCAGGTCGGTGATCGCCCGAGGGTTGACTGCTGCCAGGCGACCCCATCCAAAGGCTTCCTTGTTGCGGTCAATGGCCACGCCGTTGAGTTCGATGGCCTTCATCAGGGCCGCTTCGGACAGGGGCAGTAGTCCTTTCTGCCAGGCAAAGCCCAGCATCATGACGTTGGAAAAGACGGTGTCGCCCATCAGTTTGTCAGCAATGCCGTTGGCATCCAGGCGGGCAAAGTGATCGTCGCCTACCGCGTTGCGCAGGATTTCCAGGCGTTTGTCCGCCTTCATATCCGCGTCCCGGTAGAGCACGTAATCCGCAGTGGGCAGTTCCGCCTCGTTGGCGACGATTCGTGTGTGATTAGGTCGCAGCACCGTCAGTGCCTTCTGGGAGCTGGCCACAACCAGGTCGCAGGCGATGACGGCATCGGCCTGGCCGTTGCTGATGCGCACCTGGTGCAGCCGGTCCGGGGACGGCGCCATGCGTACGTAGCTGAGCACCGTGCCGCCTTTCTGGGCGAAGCCCATAAAGTCCAGCACCGAGGCGCCCTTTGACTCCAGGTGGGCCGCCATGGTGATCAGCTGACCCACGGTGACCACGCCGGTGCCGCCAACGCCGCCCACCAGCAGGTCGTAGGAGCCATTCATGGCGGGCAACACAGGGGCGGGGATATCAGCGAGCTTGCGGTTCAGCACCGAGCCGGTGTCCATACCGCGACTCTTGCGCAGCTGGCCACCTTCGATGGTGACAAAGCTGGGGCAGAAGCCGTTCACGCAGGAGTAGTCCTTGTTGCAGGAGGACTGGTCGATCTTGCGCTTGCGACCCAGCTCGGTCTGTCGGGGTACCACGGACAGGCAATTGGACTGCACGGAACAGTCACCGCAGCCTTCACACACGTGGTGGTTGATGAACGCCCGCTTTGCCGGGTCCGGAAACTGCTTGCGCTTGCGGCGACGGCGTTTCTCGGCGGCGCAGGTCTGGTCGTAGATCAGTACGGTACAGCCGGGAATTTCCCGCAGTTCCCGTTGTACCTGGTCCAGTTCACTACGGTCGTGGAAGGTGACGTCCTTCGGGAAACGGTCCTTGTGGTCGTTGTATTTTTCGGGCTCATCGCTGAGCACAACAACGCGTTTCGCGCCCTCTGCAGTGACCTGCTGGGCAATGGCATCGACGGTGATCTGGCCATCCACCGGCTGGCCGCCGGTCATGGCCACGGCGTCGTTGAACAGGATCTTGTAGGTAATGTTAATGCCGGCGGCCACCGCCTGGCGAATGGCCATCGAGCCGGAGTGGAAGTAGGTGCCTTCCCCCAGGTTCTGGAATACATGGGGGTTGCCGGTGTAACGACTCTTGCCGATCCAGTTGACGCCTTCGCCGCCCATCTGGATCAGGGACTCGGTGTTGCGACCCATCCAGGACGCCATAAAGTGGCAGCCGATACCGGCCAGGGCCTTGCTGCCTTCCGGTACCTTGGTCGAGGTGTTGTGGGGGCAGCCGGAGCAGAAATAGGGCAGTCGCTTGACCCCGCCCGGGTCCTGGGCGGTGGTCATGGTGTTGATCTGCGCCAGTTGCTCGCTGAAGTCGACGCCAAAGAACCGGCCCAGGCGGGCAGCGAGGAAGCCGGCCACCAGTTTCGGGCTCAGCTCCCCCACGTAAGGGATCAGGGGCCGGCCCAGTTCGTCCTGCTTGCCGGTGATCAGCACCTCGCCGGGGCGGTCCGGCTCGGACATATACTCTTTGATCTGACTTTCGATGATGCCGCGCTTTTCCTCGATGACCAGCACTTCCTGCTTGCCGTGGACAAACTCCAGTACGCCCCTGCGCTCCAGGGGCCAGACCATGCCGATCTTGTAGATATCCAGGCCCATGTCCCTGGCCTTGTCTTCATCGATGCCAAGCAGGTCGAGGGCTTCCAGCAGGTCCAGGTGGCCCTTGCCGGTGGTAACAATGCCGAAGCGGGCTTCCCGGTTGTTATAGAGGCAACGGTCGATGGGGTTGGCCCGGGCAAAGGCCTGAACGGCGGCCAGTTTGTGCTCGATGCGGGTTTCCAGTTGCGGCCCGGGCAGGTCTGGCCACCGGTAGTGCAGGCCGTCTGCCGGTGGTGTGAAGTCGTCCGGCATGACGAAATCGGGCATGGGTGGCAGTTCCACCGACGCGGCACTTTCCACGGTTTCCGAGATAGCCTTGAAGCCCACCCAGCAGCCGCTGTAGCGGGACAGGGCATAGCCCCAGAGGCCGAACTCCAGGTACTCGGCAATGTTGGCCGGGTTGATGGTGGGCATGAAGAAGCTCATGAAGGCCACGTCTGACTGATGGGGCATGGACGACGACACACAGCCATGGTCATCGCCGGCCACCACCAGGACGCCGCCATGGGGTGAGCTGCCATAGGTGGTGCCGTGCTTGAGGGCATCACCGGCCCGGTCAACGCCCGGGCCCTTGCCGTACCAGAGGCCGAATACGCCATCCACCTGGCGGTCATCGTCGGTTTCCACTTGCTGGGTGCCCAGCATGATGGTGGCGGCCAGGTCTTCGTTGATGGCGGGTACGAAATCGATGCGGTTCTGTTCCAGCAGGTCCTTTGCCTGCCACAGGGCCTGGTCATAGGCGCCCAGGGGGGAGCCCCGGTAGCCACTGACCATACCGGCAGTATTCAGGCCTTGCTTGCGGTCCAGTGCTGCCTGCATCAACGGGATACGGACCAGGGCCTGTGTGCCGGTGAGAAAGACACGGCCGGCTTCCCGATGATAGCGGTCTTCCAGTTGGTAGTCGTCTAAGTGAGGGGTATCCGGCTTGGAAGTATCGGCGGACATGGTGCTCTCCCTTTGTTGATTTTATGAACAAAATTCTAGGGGGGAAGGCACCGAATGTGCTTGCTTTTTGAGCAGGCTGGAGTGCCATTTGCGCAACAGTCTTTGATGAATGACAATTAAGCGAAAGATCCTTTGATAAAAATCAGGTGTTACCAAATGAAACAGGTGGAACTGGATAAGCTGGATCGTCGCATCCTGGATGCGTTGCAACAGGATGGGCGCATCAGCAACCAGCAACTGGCTGAACAGGTGGGCCTGTCGCCGGCGGCATGCTGGCGACGAGTGCGCGCGCTGGAGGAGGCTGGCGTCATCATTGGGTACAGTGCCCGGCTGAACCCGGAGGCCATGGGGCAGGGCCTGTGTGTGCTGGTGAACCTTTCATTACAGCGCCATACCATCGACAGCACGGCGGAGATCGAGCGGGAGGTCAGCAGCTATCCAGAGGTGCTGCAGTGCTTTGCCGTCACGGGTAACGCGGATTTTGTACTGCGGGTGGTGGTGCCGGATATGGCCAGTTATGACCGGTTCCTGAATGAAAAAATCTTTACCCTTCAGGGGATTTCGCAGGTGAATTCCAACTTCGCCCTTCGGGAGATCAAGAATACCCTGATGTTGCCTGTGTGACGTTCACTGGATTAGGCCATGCCCGGCATCCGGGGCAGGGCTGCTGGTAAAAAGGGAAATGATAAGTATTAAATGTTGGTCAGAAAGCAACTGATTTCTTGAGGTTTTTCGGTTTTGGGTCAAAGGTGAAAGGGCAGTATCCAAATTCACATCGCGTTGGCACCTGGAAAAGGAGGCCGACCCTAAGGAGGGAACGATGCTTTATTGGGCTGTCGTTTGTCTGATCATCGCCATCATCGCAGGTGTCCTGGGTTTTGGTGGAATTGCCGGCACAGCTGCCGGCATTGCCAAGGTCCTGTTCTTTATTTTCCTGATTCTCCTGGTGATCTCCCTGGTCGCCAACGCCATGAAAGGACGCAAACCCTGACGGGCAGTCCGCGACGGTTTACCGTGCAGACCCCTGATGAAAGGATCACGAACAAGGCCGGCATTTTGCTGGCCTTGTTCGTCAATTGATTGACGAAAATTCTTTTATGTAGCGGTTGTCGGGGAATTTCGTCAATTTGTCAGCAAACCATCAAGAAACAGACACCGGAAGGTAAGACCTGCTCTCTATGGTGACAGGTGTCCCGGCAGTGGCGCCGGGCGCAATAACCAGAAGGGAGAGTTCTATGAAACGCACGAATCCTGCACCGAAGACTGACACTGTGGTTGATCAGGGCCTCGCCCTGAACCGACGTTCCCTGCTCAAATCGAGCCTTCTTGGCGCGGCTGGCCTGGCCTTTGGGGGGCTGGCCAGCCGTGATCTCATGGCTGCAAGCTTGCCCTACAGCCCTGATTACGGCCCCCTTTCCCTCAAGGCGGACGAAACTACGGGTCTCTACCTGCTGGCACTCCCCGAAGGCTTCCGTTACCAGAGCTTTGGCTGGACCGGCGATGTCATGTCTGACGGCATTGTTACACCCAATGCCCACGATGGCATGGGTGTTGTTGCCGCCAAGGGCAACACCATCACCATGATCCGCAACCACGAGATTCGTGGTGTTGGCACGCCATTCACCCGCCTGGCCTACGACCCCCGAACCCCTGGCGGTAACACGACACTGACCTTTGATACCTACCAGGGCAAGTGGCTGGATAGCTACGCCGCCCTGTCCGGAACCTCAACCAACTGTGCCGGTGGTCCAACTCCGTGGGGCAGCTGGCTGACCTGTGAAGAAACGACCCTGGGCCCCGAGACGACAGCGGGCGTGAAAACGCACGGCTGGGTGTTCGAAGTGCCGGCCTATGGCCGCCCCTCCGCCGAGCCTCTTAAGGCTCTCGGGCGTTTTGTGCACGAAGCCGTAGCCGTAGACCCGGTGACCAGCATCGTCTATGAAACCGAAGACCGGGGCACGTCCGGCTTCTATCGCTTTATCCCGAATACCCACGGTCGCCTGCAGGACGGCGGTAAGCTTCAGATGCTCAAGGTAGTCGGCGAGGACCAGGCTGACCTCTCCAGGGGTTACCCCAATGACACTACCTGGCAGGTGGAATGGGTGGACATCGATGACCCGGAAAAGGCCCACGAAGACGGCACTACCAACAGCCTGGGCGTCTACAGCCAGGGTCGTGCCCGTGGTGGCGCCCGCTTCGAGCGTGGCGAAGGCTGCTGGTTCGACAGCGGTTACGTCTACTTCGTGTCTACCTCCGGCGGCGATGCCGGTCAGGGGCAGATCTTCGAATACGATCCCCGCAGCGAATCCCTGCGACTGGTATTTGAGAGCCCGGCGGCCAACATTCTCAATTCTCCGGACAACATTGCCGTCAGCCCCCGTGGTGGCATCATCCTGTGCGAGGACGGCAGCCGCCCCAAGCAGATGCTCCATGGTCTGACCCGGGATGGCCAGATTTTCCCGTTCGCCGAGAACAACGTCATCCTTGCCGGTGAGAGGAACGGCTTCTCAGGCAATTTCAGCGGCCGGGAGTGGTGCGGTGCCACCTTCTACAACCAGTGGCTGTTCGTGAACATCCAGACACCGGGTATTACCTTCGCCATCACCGGCCCCTGGGATAACGGCGCTCTCTGATAATGCTGTCTCAGATCAATCAACGGAAAGGAAACAACGCTATGAAACAATGGATCGCAGCAGCAACCCTGGCATTGGCGTCGTTCAGTGCCTCATCCGCCATCCTGTACGAAGGCACCCTGGAAAGCGGTGTGGTACAGACCGGCACCCTGGAATCCGAGTCCGGCTGGTCCGAGTCCTACGGTGGCTGGGTCGATTTCTGGTCGTTCGAGGGCGTCGCCGGAGAGCAGGTCACACTGAACGCTTCCAGCAACGTAACCGATGTGGCTTTCTCCCTGTATACGGGCACACCGGATGACTTCACCCAGCCTTTCTTGTTCGATAACCAGGGTGACTGGGACCTCTTCTCGCTGGTCACTGTGTCCTCCACGTTGGGCGCCGAGCTGTTGAGCAACTTCGTGTTACCTGACAGCGGCATCTTCACGCTGGCACTGGGAGGCGAAGTGGCGCCGATGCTTTCCTCCGGTGAGGGACCCTGGGCCTATAGCCTGGAACTGACCCGGGTAGCGGATGTCTCCGCGCCGGGTTCGCTGGCCTTGCTCGCCCTGGGCCTGGCCGGTCTTGGTGCCATGCGCTCCCGCAACCGCTGAGCCCTTCGCCACTCATCCTCAACGGGTGAGTGGTTTTGCCCTTCGGCTGTGCACGGGTTTGCCGTGTACAGCTTTTCCCCTCTGACGTATCCTGTGTGCGTGCCGGCTGCCGTCGGCATGGGCGGATTGACCATAATCCGGCTCTTCCTCGACTGAATTGAAACCGGGTGTCTATGAACGTAAGCATCGTTCTCGTTCTTGCCAGTATCGGCGTTGCCTCACTTTTCTGTCAGTGGCTGGCCTGGCGGGTACGAATGCCGGCAATCCTGTTTTTGCTGGCTGGTGGCATTGCCGCCGGCCCGGTGCTGGGCTGGCTACAGCCGGAGCCTTTGTTCGGTGACCTGCTGTTCCCGATGATCTCGCTGGCGGTGGCGGTGATCCTGTTCGAGGGCAGCCTTACCCTCAAGTACGAGGAGATCAAGGGCCACGGCAAGATGGTCCGCAACCTGATTCCGGTAGGGTCGGTGGTGACAGCACTGATCGGCACCCTGGCGGCACGCTGGATACTGGATGTTTCCTGGGAGGTGGCTCTGCTCTTCGGTGCCATTTCCATCGTGACCGGGCCGACCGTAATTGCGCCCCTGCTGCGGTCAGTGCGCCCGAAACAGAACCTCGCCAATATCCTGCGCTGGGAAGGCATTATTATTGACCCCGTCGGTGCGTTGCTGGCGGTATTGGTCTTTGAGGCGATCATTTCCTGGGGGCAGGGCAATGTGTTCTGGCACTCGGTGTATATCTTCGGCAAGACCGTGGCCGTCGGGCTGTTGTTCGGCGCCGTTGCCGGCTGGATTAATGGCGTGGCCCTGCGCAAGCACTTGCTCCCCCAATATCTGCATAATGCCGGAACCCTGACCTTCATGCTGGGGGTCTATGCCCTGTCCAACGAGATCGCCCACGAATCAGGTCTGCTGACGGTGACCATCATGGGGATCTGGATGGCCAACATGAAGATGGTGCCCATTGACGATATCCTGGAGTTCAAGGAGTCCCTCAGTGTTCTTCTGATCTCGGCCCTGTTTATCATCCTGGCCGCACGGGTGGACTTCGGTGCCATCGCAGAACTGGGCTGGGGCCTGGTGGCGGTTCTGGCTATCCTGATGCTGGTGGCCCGCCCGGTCAGTATCCTGCTGTCTGCCATCGGTACCTCGCTGAACTGGCGCGAGAAGGTGTTTCTCAGTTGGATAGCTCCCCGTGGCATCGTGGCAGCGGCGGTGTCCGCGCTGTTTGCGTTTCAGCTGGAAAACCAGGGTTACGCGGACGCGGGTACACTGGTACCGCTGGTGTTCATGCTGATCATCGCCACCGTTACCCTGCAGAGCCTGACGGCCCGCCCTGTTGCCCGGGCCCTGGGTGTGGCAGAGCCGGCAGCCTTTGGCTTCCTGATCCTGGGGGCCAACAGTGGTGCCCGCGCCATTGCCCAGGCGCTGCAGAAGAATGAAATACCGGTCACGCTCACCGATACCAACTGGGAAAACGTACGCCAGGCCCGGATGGATGGCCTCAAGGTGTATTTTGGCAACCCTACGTCGGAGCATGCCTCTACCCACCTGGATCTGACGGGAGTAGGCAAGCTGCTGGTGATTTCTCCTTACAAGCAGCTGAACTCCCTGGCCACCTACCACTTCCTGGACTGGTTTGGCCCCAATAGTGTGTACAGCCTGTCGGAAGGTGAGCAGGACCAGAAGGCCAGCCACCAGTCTGCAGAGAAAATCCAGCAGACCCGTGGCCTGTTCGATGACCTGTCCTACCCCAAGCTGGCCAGCCTGGTCAGCCGTGGCTATACCGTGAAGACCACTCAACTGAGTGAAAGCTTTACCTATGAGGACTTCCTCGCAAGGCACGACGGCGAGGCCAGGGTATTGTTCGTGATCAACGACAAGGACAGGATCCACCCGGTCATGGCGGGGGATGAGCTGGAGCCGGACACTGACTGGCAGCTGATCAGCCTGGTGCCGCCCCGGGCCGCGAGGGACCGGAAGAGCGAAGGTGAGGTCACCAGCGACCCGTCGCGGGACGGTTGAGGTACGGAATGGAACTGGCGCTGGATCCCGCCCAATATGGAATGGTACTGGTCATACTGGGTGGCCTGCTGTCGATCAGTATCCTGGCGGATGTTATTGCGGCCAGAACCGCTGTGCCCCGGATATCCCTGCTGGTGCTGGTCGGCGTTGTCGTGGCGGCTATCCAGCAATGGGGGCTTGGCGAGCCAGCCGGGCCATTGACCACCCTGGCAGAGCCGCTCATCCAGCTGGCCCTGGTCATGGTGGCGTTTCTGTTGGGAGGGGAGTTCACCTGGGACCGACTGCGCACCCTTGGGCCGGTGGTAGGGATCTTCTCCCTGACGGTGGTGCTGGCCAGCGGGACCGCTGTTGGTCTGGGCCTTTGGCTGCTCGGCTTTCCCGTCATCCTGGCGGTGGCGCTGGCGGCCATTTCCGTGGCCACCGACCCGGCGGCGGTCAGTGAAACCATCCACGAACTCCGAGCCGGGAATACCCGTGCCGGCCGGCTGCTGCTCAGTACCGTGGCCGTGGATGATGGCTGGGGTATTATCGTGTTCGGGCTGGCCATGGCGTTCCTGGGCTGGCACGCCAGCGGTGATGGTTTGCACGCCATGCTGGAGGCGCTCTGGGAGCTCGGGGGCGCTGTCGCCCTCGGTGTTATCGTAGGAATACCCGCGGCCTGGTTAACCGGGCGCCTGGAGGCTGGTGAGCCGACGCTGGTGGAAGCGTTGGCGTTGATTCTGTTACTGGCCGGTGGGGCCGCCCTGTTAAATGTTTCTGAGTTGCTGGCAGCGATGATAGCAGGTGCCATCGTGGCGAACCTCGCCTATCACCATACGCGCTCCTTCAACGAAATCGATTATCTGAAATGGCCGTTTCTGGTCTTTTTCTTTGTACTGGCCGGGGCCAGCCTTGACCTGAATATGCTCGGTGGCGCCCTGGGTGTCACCGGGGCCTACATAGTGCTTCGCTTGCTGGGCCGCTACCTGGGTGGCCTGGTCGGTGCCCGGGCGGTTGCCGGCCGGCTGGGTGCGCTCCCCTGCGGGATCGGTATGGCGTTAACGCCCCAGGCCGGTGTGGCCATGGGTATGGCCCTGCTTGCCGGCGAACGTTTTCCCGAGTTCAGTGCCACGTTAATGGCTGTGGTGGTAGGCTCCACGGTATTCTTCGAGGCTATCGGACCCTGGCTGGTGCGACGGACTCTGCGCAATAATCCGCTGACTGACAACAACAAGGAGTAGATTTCCATGATAGATACCCTCAAGACCTGGCATGAGCTCGCCCACAGTGGCAACGCTGACGGACTGGATGACCTGCTGGCGGACAACGCCGTGTTTCATTCGCCGGTGGTACATACACCCCAGGAAGGCAAGGCCATTACCAAGGCGTACCTGGCGGCTGCGTTTGGTGTATTGAACAATGACCATTTCGAGTATCTGCGTGAGATTGTCGATGGAAATACAGCCGTCCTGGAGTTCCGTACCGAGCTGGATGGCATCATGATCAATGGTGTCGATATGATCGAATGGGACGAGACCGGTCGTATTCGGGACTTCAAGGTGATGGTGCGACCACTCAAGGCCATCAACAAGGTACACGAAATGATGGCCGCCATGCTGGAGGCCAACCAGCGCCGCTGAAAACTGCGCCCTGGGCACTGATGGCCAGGGCCGGACTCCCCCTTGCTGAGGCCGAGGCTATGCGGAGCCCCCTATGAATTGCTACGATTCCCTCGCCCGAACCCACTGCAGCGTCTGCGAGAATGACGGGTTGGTGGATTTTCTCATGGTCAGCCACAGGACTTACCGCCGGTGCCTATGTTGCCAGGCTACCCTGATGGACCCGGCAGCCTGGTTGACGGAATCTGAGGAGCGGGCCGTCTACGCCCTGCACGAGAATGAGCCGGGGGACCCTCGTTACCGACGTTTCCTGGAAAAGCTGGCTGCTCCCCTGCTTGAGCGGTTGCCACCTGGCGCGCAAGGTGTGGATTTCGGCTGTGGGCCTGGCCCGGCATTGGCCGCCATGATCGAGGAACAGGGTCATACCGTCACTCTGTACGATCCGGCGTTCTTCCCTGGTGTCACGGTACTCAACCGGAACTGGGATTTCGTCACCTGCACTGAAGTGGTGGAACACCTGCATCATCCGCTGGCGGTATTCCGGCAACTCGATGCAATGCTTCGTCCCGGAGGATGGCTTGGTGTCATGACCTGTTTTCAGACGGATGACAGTCGGTTCGCCAACTGGCATTACCGCCGCGATCCAACGCACATTGTTTTCTACCGGGAGGAGACCTTCCGCTGGCTTGCCAGCCATTTCGGCTGGACCCTGACCATTCCCCGAAAAGATGTTGCGCTTCTGCAAAAACCTGCCTGATTGCTGTGTATGAATGTAACTCCTGTCTGTCGATCATAAGGACAGATAACAAACCTCATGTTGAAGTTTCAAAGGGTTGCAGAAGTTCTTGTTAAAAAAGAAATATTAAAATTGTAACCACGCAAAAATGGTGACTGAAACCATGGAATCCCGACTGCTCAGAAGGTTAGCATGGCCCCGAACTTCAGCCCGTCTTCCTGTGTCGTGCCATGGAATCCGTCAATCATACAAGCCTTCGGTCGCTATGCCTGTTTGTCACCATGTTGGTGATCCTGGTTCCCCTTTCAGGCCTTGCTGCAGAAAACCAGGGCGATGAAACTGCCAGTGTCGAACAGAATCGTCGCACCCTGACGCTTCTTCAGCAAAGCTTGTACTGGATCCGTTCCCATCATGGAAGTTTGCCTGTTGAGCGGGGTACCGGGTCGTCGGCGCCACCGGCAGCACGGGTTCCGGTCCTGGCGGATATGACGGCAGATACCATTCCCCTGTCATCTGCACCTGCGAGGGAGACCTGGGCAGGGGAACGATTCTATCTCAGGGGCGAGGACCACGACGCAGAACTGGGGGACCGGGTTCGCGTCGGCTTTGACGAGACACCGTTGCCCGGTCTGGGCGGCAACCTGAGGCTCGATGGCAATTGGTCCATGTCCCAACAGCCCGGCGATACGACCATGGATGTAGGCCTGGCGTGGCAAACACTGGTGGGGGGCAACCGGCTTTCATTCAGTGGTCGTCATCATGAATACCACGATGAAGTGGCGTCAGGTGAGGCTATCCGGCGGGTTGGTGGCAGCCGGCAGACCCTGGAGATGGATCTGGTCCGGAACCTATACCAGGGCCCGGCGGCGAGTCTGGATGCACGGGTCATAACCACCGACGTCAGCAGCCAGTGGTTTGAAAATGGTGACCTGACCGGAGAGGCCCGGCGCAGTTATTCGTTGGTCCGGCTTGATGGGTACCTCGGTGGGCAGTTGCCCTGGATTGATAGCCATGCAGAGATCAGTCTTTCTGTCGAAGGCTGTATGGCACTGCTGGATGGTGCAGTGCAGGAGGCGTGCGGCGAAAAACTGGGCGCTTTCCAGCGCTACAACCTGGCAGCGAGTCTGGAACGAAACTGGCTGAAGATGGACTGGGACCTGAAAGGGGAGTACCAGTTCACCCCGGATAAATTGCCGGGCTGGCGCTACCTGGAGGTTGGCCAGGGAATGATGCACGGGTTTGGTGGCCAGGTGCTGCGGGGTCGCCGGGGTGGCTGGCTGCGCCTGGACAGTGCCACGCCCGACCGTCTCCTCTGGCTGCCATCCGGTGTCCGGACAAGCCTGCGGTTCTCACTGCTGCGTGGCTGGGCCGAAGCTCCGGGGCAGGGCCTCACCAGTCGGGCCACGGCGGGTGAGGTGCTCTGGCAGGTCAGCGGTGATCACATGACCGGGGGGCTGAGGGCCGGTACGCTTTTGGAGGCATCAGGTCCGGGCCTTGTCTCCGCCAATGTACCTGAGCTGTCCCTGGATATTAGCTGGACGCTGTGAGCCAGCACGCCTTGGGCCGGAGCCGTTCATGACGCCGACTTACAAAGTCGTCACTTGCCGCAGGGTTCGGTGGAGACTAAAAATCAAGGGGGTAGGCTTGCAGGCCTTTAAAAGGATTTTCTGACAGGGACCCCCTCTCTATGTTGCGCCTCCTCGCTGGTGTCATTATCTCTTCCATGACGGCCTTTGCTGCCACTGCCTCTGAACCTGGTGGTTTTGATTTCGATAACGTGGCTGAGAAGGCCCGTCAGCTGGCCGGTAAAAGCTGGCAGGCGCCGCCAGAGATTCCCGATTTTCTGAAAGAGATCGATTATTCGCGCTACCAGGAGATCCGGTTCCGGGATGACCGTAACCTGTGGCGTGATTCGGATTCGCGGTTCCAGGTGATGTTAACACCGGCCGGAAAATACTTTACCCATCCGGTTGCGCTCAACGAAATCCGCGAAGGCGAGGTGGAACCGATACGCTTCGCCCGGGACCTGTTTACCTACCCGAGCGAGGAATTCGCCAAGCGCATTCCAGCGGATCTGGGCTTCGCCGGTTTCCGACTCACCTATCCACTGCGTGGGCCGGACATCAACAACCAGTTCCTGGCGTTTGCCGGTGCCAGCTATTTCCGTGGTGTGGGGCGTAACGATGGTTTCGGCCTTTCGGCGAGAGGCGTGGCGATTGATACCGGCCAGCCCCGGGGTGAGGAGTTCCCGTCGTTTATCGAGTTCTGGCTGGAAAAACCCGACGCCGGCGATGAGCAGGTGGTGGTCTATGCCCTGCTCGACGGCCCCAGCCTGGCCGGTGCCTACCAGTTCACCATCAACCCCGGTGATGTTCTCGACGTAGAGGTGCGTGCACGCCTGTTTTTCCGTGAACAGGTTGGACTGCCCGGCTACGCGCCGTTGACCAGCATGTTCTATTACGGCGAGAACACACTCCGGCCGATGGGAGAATGGCGCCCGCAGACCCACGATTCAGACGGGCTTCTGGTAACCGACGGCGACAGCGGAGAATGGCTCTGGCGGCCCCTGATCAACCCGGAATCCCTGCGCATCAGTTACCTCAGGGCCAACAATCCCCGGGGCTTCGGCCTGATTCAGCGGGATCGTGACTTCCGCGACTTCCAGGACCTGGAGGCCAGGTATGAGTTGCGCCCCAGCGCCTGGGTCGAGCCCGAAGGCGACTGGGGCAAGGGTAGTGTTGTGCTCGTGGAAATACCAACCCGGTCAGAGGTCAACGACAACATCGTGGCGTTCTGGTCTCCGGAAGAGTCACCGCAAAAAGGCGCCTCGGTTGACCTGGACTACAGGCTACGATTCGGTCCGGCCAGCCTGAGCGGCCATCCTTCCGGCTATGCGGCCAATACGTTTATTGGTGACGGCAACCGTATCGGTGGTGGCGACCAGGAGGGAGCCTATCGGGTGCTGGTGGATTTCGAAGGGGGCCCGCTGGACCAAACAGACCCCGGGGCCGATGTGGTCAGTCAGGTCAGCGCCGATGAGCATACAGAAGTGCTGGAGCACTTTGTGGAGTACTCGGAACCTGCCAGGCAGTGGCGTCTTTCCATGCTGGTGCGGCCCTCCGGAGATCAGACCATGTCGTTGCGGGCGTTCCTGTCGCAGGATGGCGAACCGCTGACTGAAACCTGGACCTACGAGTTGCCACCGGGGATCGATATCCGGGGCAATTAGCGCACACGATCCCGTGCATTCAGGAGAAGCTTGATGGAAAGGGCGATATGCCAATATGCGCTGGACCGGGTAATGCTCTACCTCCGGAATTACGGTGTAGCCCCCTCTCCGCAGGTTTGCCGCCGCGCCCTGGCCCTGATCGATGAATGCCTGGCGGAGGTGATGACCGGGCAGGGTGGTTCTGTGCCTCGCCCTTGTCAGTCAGACACACCGTTCCCGGGCGGGGTGCTGGCGCTGGTGTTTGACCGCCTCCCCGGGTACTTCGACTTGCCGGAACTGTACGTCCCGCTGCAGCGTCCGCCCATCCAGCGAGGGAGTATCGGTTATGGGCCAACCCTGTGAGTCAGTGGCAAGCCCGGCCCCAGGGATGCCGGTAAGGGGAAGGGCGGATGTTCGCTGGCGGTGGGTGGCGAACGTTCGGCGCCTGGTGCTGGCCCTGTTTGTACTGGGGCAGACGTTTCTGGCCACGGCTTTGATGCTCAGGGTACTGCCTTACCACGGAGGCACCTGGGTAGAGGCCGGACTTACCACGCTGTTCGCCGTGCTCTATGCCTGGGTGGCTGTCGGATTCTGGACGGCGGTATTTGGGTTCGCAATCAGGTTGATCGGCGGTGACCGGTGGTCCCTGGCCCGCCGTCACCCGGAGGCGGAGCTGGTCGCTACGCCACTTGCGTCCACTGCGGTGGTTATGCCGATTTACCATGAACCGGTTCAGCGCACGTTAAGGGGGCTACGCGCGATTTACCGGGATCTCGAACGTACCGGGCACCTGCAGCATTTTGAGTTTTATATCCTGTCCGACAGCCGTGACCCGGAAGTCTGGCTTGAAGAGCAGGCGGCCTGGCAAAGTCTGTGTGAGGAACTGAATGCCGATGGCCGGCTGTTCTACCGGCGCCGCACGGTGAACCTCAACTACAAAAGCGGTAACGTGGCCGACTTCCTTCGGCGCTGGGGCCGCCGTTGTCGTTACACCGTGGTGCTGGATGCCGACAGCCTGATGGGGGGAGATACCCTAGTGCGCATGGTCCGGCTGATGGAGCTGGAACCACGGGTTGGTATCCTGCAGACCAACCCCGGGGTCGTCCGGGGCTCTTCGTTGTTTGCCCGAGTCCAGCAATTCGCCAACCGGATGTATTCGCCCCTGTTTTCTGCCGGACTGGCAGCCGTGCAGATGGGCGATGCCGCGTTCTGGGGCCACAATGCCATATTGCGAACCAGCGCGTTCATGGACTACTGCGGACTTCGCAAGCTTCCCGGGGTAGGGCTGTTCCGTGGGCCGATCCTCAGCCATGACTTCGTGGAAGCTGCCTGGATGGGACGCGCCGGGTATGAGGTCTGGCTGGAACCGTCCCTGAGCGCCAGCTTCGAGGAATCTCCCCCCAGTCTGGGCGATGAGCTATCCCGGGACCGGCGCTGGGCCAAGGGTAACCTGCAGCACCTTTGGGTCATGCTGACCACGCCTGGGCTTCGGTTTGCGCACCGCATGGCATTTTTCAATGGCATCATGGGCTACTTGGCCTCACCCCTCTGGTTGCTGTTTCTGGTATTCACTACGGTGGAGGCGGCCCAGTTGGCGTTGATGCCGATAGATTATTTCCCGGGGGACCAACCCGGTCTCTACCCCCTGTGGCCAGAATGGCGCCCGGGACTGGCGATCACCCTGGCGCTCACCACCCTGACCATGCTGTTTGCGCCCAAGGTACTGGCCTGGCTGGATGCACTGATACATCGCAGGGCGCGGCGGTTCGGTGGTGTTGGTCGCAGCCTGCTGAGCGTGATTCTGGAAACCCTGGTGTCAGTCATGCTGGCCCCCATCAAGATGCTGGCCCACTCTGGCTATGTGCTGGGGGCGTTGCTGAACCTGTCCCTCAGCTGGGCGGGTCAGAACCGGACCGAGGAAACGGGCTGGCGTGAAGCGCTGGTGACCCAGGCCCCGGGAATGTTGGTGGGCCTGGCCTGGTCCGCATTCGCCTGGTACCTGGACCCGCTATTCTTTCTCTGGTCGCTGCCGGTAGCGGTGCCGTTGATACTGGCGGCGCCCACCGCCGTCGGCCTGAGCAGGGCGTGGGCCGGACAGTGGCTGCACCGGGCCGGTTTATTGCGCACTCCGGAGGAAACCCACCCTCCGCAACTCCTCCTTGATACTGCCGATGAGCAATCGTTATTGCCGCGGCTGGGCCAGCTCTCCCGTTTCGAGGAAGCGGTCCTGTTACCCGAGGTCAACGCCATGCACTGTAGCTTCGCCCGCAGTCACCCGGGGAGGCTACGGCAGGAAACCCTGCAGGGGCTCGCCAGGCGCTGCCTTGCTGAGGGGCCGGATGCCCTCAGCCGCTCCGAGCTGAGCCACCTGTGTCGTGACAGCGACACCCTGGCCTGGCTTCACCACGCCGCCTGGCGTTCAGACCCGGATACCTGGTGGGGGCGGAAACTGGCCGCAGCGGTAACCGGCTGACGCGAGAACCGCTGGCGATTTACTGCTCTCGGTCCAACAGGTCAATGACCAGCCCGTCTTCCTCGTAGGTGTCCCTGCGGAACCGGATACGACCGGCGTCGTCGGCCTCTGCTGTCCAGTAAGCCATGACCAGTGGCACCCCCTCAGGCAGTGAAATGTTGCGGGTTTCGCCCGACCGCCGCGCCTCTGTCAGCTGCCTGGGTACCGTCCCCGAGGCACCTCGGAATAACTGATCAGTCAGGTCGATGGCATTTTCAACACGGACACATCCGGAGCTGTAAAAACGTTCAGGTGTGCCAAACAGCCGTTGCGAGGGCGTGTCATGCAGGTATACGGAGAACGGATTCGGAAACCGGATTGCGACCTCCCCCAGGGCGTTACCAGGTCCAGCGTTCTGTCGTAGCAGCAGGTTGCCCGGTCGGCTCCAGTCCACCTGGTCCGGATCCAGTGGTGTACCGGTCCGGTCCAGAACCGTCAGCCGGTTTCGGTAGAGATAGTCCGGGTCTGCCTGGATTGCAGGCAAGGTGTCTTCGTAAAAAATGGTGGGTGGAATGGTCCAGGTAGGGTTGACCGTGACGTGGCTGATTACGGACGTCAATGCGGGGGTTTTGCGCTCTGCCCGACCTACCTGTGACCGGCTTTGCCATACCTCCTCGTTGTCGCGGAACAGGCGCACCCGGGCTCCGGCAATGTCCACCAACAACCGGTCAGGCTTCAGGTAGGGAGCAAACCAGCGAATGCGTTCCAGGTTTGCACGGACCCGTGCCGTCCAGGCTGCGGGTGGGGTATTCAGGGCAGCCCGGGTGTCCTTGCCAACCAGCCCGTCTGCGACCAGCCCGTGATCCCGCTGAAAGTCAGCGACCGCATCCGCCATGGCGTCATCGAAAAGCCTGGGGCTGTCGGTGTCCGCCTCCGGCCCGCCCGGCCAGGGAGTTCCGCCGGGCAGATAGCCCTGGGCGATGAGCCGCTGGGCCAGTTGCGCCACCTGCTCGTTGCGGTCTCCGGACCTGAGGGTGGGACCCGCTGGTATCGTGGGTCCCTGCATGGCCAGGGTGTCGAGTCGTCCGGAATAGGCATTGCGGAGGTTCTGGTAAGCCGCCAGCGAGGGACGAGCGTTGTCGTAGGCCAGGCTGAGTCCCCGTGAAGAATGGAAGGCCTGGTGAACTTTCTGCGCAAAGTCGGCTGGGTCCGGACGCTGTGGGTTCTGGTGCCAGACCAGGCCCAGCTCTTCGGGATCGAGGCGGCCCCGGGCCAGGTCCTTGACCGACCATGCCAGCATCAACGTAGCAAGTTCGGCATGGCAATGGCCCGGATAGGCACCAT
Organism: Marinobacter sp. AN1; assembly: GCF_026013985.1. Classification (NCBI taxonomy): domain Bacteria; kingdom Pseudomonadati; phylum Pseudomonadota; class Gammaproteobacteria; order Pseudomonadales; family Marinobacteraceae; genus Marinobacter; species Marinobacter sp. AN1. Next base: position 1,590,851 of record NZ_CP110342.1, read on the forward strand.
CTGACTGTCGGCTGCTGATCAGGGCGATTTCAGGTAGCTGGTAGTAGCCGGGGTTAAGGCCATCTGTGCGTAGCTGGCCAATTTCCCTGACCAGCCGCTGCCAGTGAACCGGGTCAAGCCACCGCTCTGTATGGGGTTCGAGGCGATCAAGCTCCGCCACCAGCTGGCTCACAAATTCCGGAGGCCGGGACCCGTCCATGCAGGGGCCATCCATGTTGCGGGCGCTTGCCTCGACGGCCAGGGCTGTGAGCAGCAATATCGTTGCCTGGATCATTGCCCGGGCATTGCGCCATCGCCGATATGACGGTCTGCCGGGCCAGAGTCGTGCCCCGGAATAAAGGGCACGGCTCCATTGCAAATCGTAAACGGTGTTGCTGTTTGTGTGAAATCTGTACAATTCGACTCGCTTCCCATCTTTTGCGGGATTTTTGTCGCACAATGCCAGGCGAGGCAGGTCGGATAGCACGGCTATCCGGTATCGCCGTGTAAGTGGGTTCCCGCGAACCAATGTATTTACGAGGAATAGTCAATGGTAGTCAGAGGCCTGAAACGCGCTCTGTTCATGTCAGCTTGTGTTGCCACATTTATTTTGTCCCCGCTAAGCAGTGTAGCAGCGGCTCAGGGGGAAAGCCTGTTTGCCGGCCTGTCCCGCTCCGCTCCCAATCTCGATCCCCAGGTCTTGCGTTATGCCCTCGATGCCACCGAGTGTGCGATCCATAATGGTGTAAGCACGCCGTCTCGCCTCGCGGTCATCGACTTTTCACTGCCTTCCAGTGAACAGAGGTTGTGGATATTCGACCTGGAGGAAAAAGCCCTGCTGCTGCGGGACCTGGTGGCCCATGGTCGTAACTCCGGAGACCTGGAATCCACGCAGTTCTCCAATGTGGAAGGCAGCCATCAGTCCAGTATCGGCCTGTTTCGCGCGGCGGAGAGCTATCAGGGCAAGCATGGCTACTCCCTGCGGCTCGACGGGCTCGAGCCGGGGTTTAACGACCTGGCCCGACAGCGGGCCATCGTGATTCATGGCGCTGACTATGTGGACCCTTCCTGGGTGGACGCTTACGGACGTATCGGCCGCAGCCTGGGCTGCCCGGCCGTTCGCCAGGAAATCAGCGACCAGGTCGTGGACAACCTCAAGGGTGGCCAGCTGGTGTTCAAGTATTATCCGGACAAGGAGTGGCTGGCCCGTTCAGGACTGCTTAACTGCGGTAGCCGGACCGTGGCTGGCGGCCCCGGTCAAGGTAATGTCCAGGGTAGCGGTTCCTGAGGCTGGTGTCCTGTCTGGCTAATTCCTTAACCTACTGCGCGTCCCGAGAGGCAAATAGTAGATTCAGGGGTTAGCCAGACGGGAAATTATTATTCCTTCTTTTTTCGCCTTTCCTTGTGACCTCCGGCCCGGGGCTTTTACGCCCTGGCCGGTTCTCGGCTATTCTGACGGCAATCGATAACGGGACTTCCTGTAAGGAGATTCCGTTTTTCAACACGTCAGGAGAGCACAGTCCATGTCTGAAACGAGCTTGAAGAGCAAGCGGATTCTGGTCACCCAGGCCGGAGATTTTATGGGGCCGGTACTCTGCGAGGTACTCGCAGAGCAGGGCGCCACGGTCATCCCCAATTACGACGACATCAGTGATCCGGAGACACCAGCTCGTATTGTGGCAGAGGCAGGGGGTATCGATGTACTGCTGGCCAACCTTGCCGTGCCAGCGCCATCCAGCCGGGTTGGCGAGGTGTCTGCGGGCGAATGGCGGGACACCTTTGCCGCCATGGTGGACCCCTTGCCGCGCCTTCTGCAGGCTGTGCTGCCTGGTATGCGTGAACAAGGGCATGGCCGGGTCCTGGTAATGGGCAGTGCATCCGCACTTCGGGGCATGAAACGGGCGTCCACCTACAGTGCCGCCCGGGGCGCACAGTTGTCCTGGGTCCAGGCGGTGGGAGTGGAACTGGCTCCGGAAAACATTCAGGTCAACCTGATTGCCCAGAACTTCGTGGATAATCCCACCTATTTTCCAGAAGATATCCAGGCCAACCCCCGCTTCCAGGAGCGTCTGAAGCGGGAGGTCCCGCTGGGTCGCCTGGTCGGTGCCCGTGAGGACGCCCAGTTTGCTGCATACCTGTGCAGTGACGCTGCCAGCTGTTTTGTGGGGCAGGTTTTTCCGGTCTGTGGCGGTTGGGTTAACCGCTAGGAACCGGACAGGGAGGCGACATGGAAACGGGAATTGTACTGACCGGGGGTGGCGCCCGTGCCGCCTACCAGGTGGGGGTGCTCCGGGCCATCTCCGACATGTACCCCGACTGGGAAACCCCCTTCCGGGTGATCGTGGGCACCTCAGCCGGCGCCATCAATGCAGTGGGCCTGGCCAGTGGTGCTCCCATCTTTCGGCACAATGTAAGTCACCTGGAGGGACTCTGGTCAGAAATTACCGTCGATCGAATCTACAAAAGCCAGACCCTGGATATCGTCCGCAATATGACCGGCGTGGCCCGCAGGCTGTTTGCCGGTCAGGGCGAGGGGGCGCCGGTTGCCCTGCTCAACAACAGTCCACTGCGCCGGATGCTGGAAAAGGAGGTGGACTTCGACGCCATTGCCAGGGCCATCGAGGAAGAACGGTTACTGGCCGTTGGTGTGAATGCCTGCGGCTACTCCACCGGGCAGAACCTGTGCTTCTTCCAGGGCCATGAGGACCTGCAAAGCTGGACGATGGGGCAGCGGGCCGGGACGAGAACCCGACTCGAACTGGCGCATATTCTTGCCTCTGCGGCTATTCCCACGGTCTTTCCGCCGGTTCTGATTAACCGCGAGTACTTCGGCGACGGTGTCACTCGGCAGATGGCCCACATCAGCCCCGCGCTCAGGTTGGGGGCGGAAAGAGTGCTGGTGATCGGCGTCAGCGCCAACAGCATGTGCCCCACCGAGCGCCCCGGCCAGCCGGGCAGTCCCACGTTTGCCCAGGTCATTGCCCAGGTTTTTAACGGCATATTCCTGGATACCCTGGACTACGATATCGATCGTCTGCGCCTGATTAACCAGTTACTGGAACTGATACCAGCCGAAAAGCAGGCGCAGGCCGGCCTCGATCTGCGCCCGGTCAACCTGCTGGAAATTTCCCCCAGTCATCAGATCAACGACATAGCCGCAAAGTATATGGATGGCATGCCCCTCGTGCTGAGAAACCTCGTGGGCGCCACGGATCGCCACCATGGCACAGCGGCCAGCCTGGCCAGTTACCTGCTGTTTGACCCTCGATTTTGCCAGGAGTTAATACGACTGGGGTATGAGGATGCCCAGGCCCATGCCCGCCAGATCGAACGTTTCTTTCACGAGCAACCAGCGGCAACGGACTGAGTCGGTCCAGACACCCGGCTTTCAGAAGGTGGACAGGCCGGTAGCTTCCATAAACCGGTAACGCCAGTATTGCAGCCGGGATTCGTCGGCGTTTTCCTCATAGGGCAGGCTGAACACCGGGGTTGACCCCGGACCGCTTTGCCACAGGCGGTCGAAAAGTTGAGTCGCTGACGCCATGACCGGGGTTGTACCGGCGCCAGTCACCAGCATCGAGGTTTCCAGGTTGTAGTCGTCGATGTTGCGGCGGGTCAGGTTCGCCGAGCCCACCAGCAGCCGGCTGTCGCCCCTGACAGGGCGCAACAACAGGAGCTTGTTGTGACACTGTTCGCCGGCGGTATTGCACCAGCGCACATCAATGCCGGCCTGTTTCAGCTCAAACGCGACCTGACGATTGGGTATGCCGTTCTTGGCGTGGCCGAAGGCGTCCTGGTTCTGGTCGAGCAGGATTCGCAGTCGCGCGCCGCGCCGGTGGGCTTCCTTGAGAGCCTTCACTGTCGCCCGGTGGGAGAGATAGAACATGGCCATATCGATGTGGTCGTCCTGGCCGGCAAGGCGGACAAGGTCCAGGGCGGCTTCGCGAATGGCAGATTCGGTCAGCACCTGGCCCTGAAGCTCGCCGCCTTGGTTACCCGTGACGGTGGCCTCCGGTACCGGCCAGTCAGGAACCGGCACCCCGGACAGCGTCATGACGGCCTCTTCAGTGGATAGCAGGTCGTGAGCTGCAGGGCCGGTAAAGGTAATGGCAGTATTCCAGTGCCGGCTGCTGCCGGCGTGGGGGTTGGCGGAGGTAATCAGGCCCCGTAGCCGGTCGCCCTCGTCCACCACCAGGGTCTTGCGGTGGTTGGCCTTGAAGTTCGGCAGGGCCAGGTAGCTGCGCAGGGTAACCTTGCCCTCGCCGAACGCATTGGGCAGCCACCCACCGCCCGGATTATTACCGAACCACTGGCAGCACCAACGCCAGATTGCGGACCAGGCCGGATTGGGGTCCCGCAACGGTCGCAGGTCGGTTTCCACCAGGGTGATCCCTGCATCGCGCAGACGTTTGAAGTGCGTTTGCTCCAGGCCACCATAGACCGTATTCAGCGGATCTGTGATGACCACCACCATAAGGTCGGGAAGCTTCTGCTTGCGCCGGATCAGTGCCGTGGTCAGTTTTTCCGCCAGTGGTTCGAAGCTGGCGTCCTGGGCACTGTCGTTGAACAGGAACATATCCACGACGATCAGTTTGCGGGCCTGGCCGATCAGCCGGAACACCTCGTCAAAAATACCGTGACTTTGCCTGCGTTCGCCGCTGGCGTTGCGCCAGGTGACATCCGCGATCAGCCGGGCATCGTAAAGTGCTCTTGCCGGTGCGGATTTTGACAGTCCTGCCGGAAGTGGTTTTAACGTGTTATAAAGACCTGTTGCCAGCAGTACCAGGATAACGATGGCGACAAGTAGTCGGAACGAGATCATGTGCATCCCTGCATGGGCTCCGTAATTGTTATAGATGCTCTCATTATAAACAGACAAACTAAGAAGGCAGATCTATATGATAGGTTACGTAACAATTGGTGTCAGTGACATGGGTCGCGCCAAGCAGTTCTACGCGGACCTGCTGGCTGACCTGGGCGCGAAGGTCCTGATGGATATGGAGCGCATTGCGTTCATCGGCAAGAGCATGGGAGCGCCCATGCTGGCGGTGTGTACGCCCTATGATCAGCAGCCCAACCACCCGGGTAACGGCAACATGGTTGCGATCAACCCCGGTTCCAAGGAGATGGTCGACAAGCTGTATCACAAGGCGATCGAGTTGGGGGCGACTTGTGACGGTGAGCCCGGGCAACGGATCCCGGATCGTTTCTACGGCGCTTACATCCGTGACCCGGACGGCAACAAGGTTGCCTTCTTCCACTTCGGCTGATTTAGCGGAACCAACGCGATGTCTGACCTGAAAGACCCCCGGGTACTGTTTGCTGCAGAGCGCACCATGCTGGCCTGGAACCGGACCAGCCTGGTGCTGATTGCCTTCGGTTTTATGGTCGAGAGGGCGCACATACTGTTGCAGGTACTGGCCCCGGAGCAGTCAGACCCCTTCCGGGAGTCGGTGACTTTCTGGCTGGGCATCGCGTTTATTGTATTGGGCGCGTTCTGCGCGGCCTATTCGTCCCGTCAGTACCTGGCGGTACTCCGCACGCTCTCTGCGGCTGAGTTCCCTTCTGGCTACCGGGTTACCTGGGGACTGATGGTCAACCTGGTGATCGCGCTGCTGGGCCTGGTGCTGGCGGTGGCGCTGGCCGTTTCCTAGCTTCCCGGTTCAGCCGGTTCGTCGGTGATAATCAGCCGGTTACCATCCAGGTCCTGGGTGCGACCATCGTCTTCTGACCAGGTGCGCTCAACGACTTCTTCTGGATTTTCCGAGATCAACCGCACACGGGTTTCGTTATAGCGATATCGTGGATCAGAACCGTCCGTCCAGTGCATAAGCACCAATGACAGGGAAGGGATGTCTTCCGGCGTGCCCATGATGTACTCGTCGTACCGGTCCGTGCCCAGGAACTGCCGTTCCGTCAGTCCGACCCGTTCCGCATAGAAATCCCTGGCCTGCTCAAGGTCGCTGGCACCAATGCCGATCGCAGCCAGGTAGGTGGCGCCGGTCGGTGATGTTTCGGCAATTTCGATCAGGTTCTTGTCGGGGTCCCGCCCGAAACCCACCACTCCGAAATCCTCCTGGCTGGAGGGGGGCACGGTGACTACGCCTCCGGCATTGGCAAAGCGGTTTGCCAGCGCGTCAGCATCGGCAGTGAAGAACACGATCTTGCCCGGATTATCCTGCAGGTTTCGTCCCAGGCCATCGGTAAACTGGATCAGGGTCAGGGTGGCTTCAAAGGGACTTACCGGTGATGCGAGGGTCACCCTGACGCTGAAGTCAGTCTCTGCCTCATCCACCACTTCCATGCCCAACCCATCCCTGTACACCGGCAGTGACATGTCCAGGTCACTGACACCCAGTTCGAACCCCGTTACCTGGCTGGCTACCGCAGTCAGGTTCTCATCATCGTCTTCATCCTCTGGGTCATTGCCGAACACAACGGACCAGTCACAACCGGCCAGTAACACCGCAAATAGCAGGGCAGCCGGTAGCGGCCACCGTCGCTGGAACCAGGATGGGAAACGTAATGTCCGGTTTTTCATGACAACATCCTTTGTCTGCATGGCTCCCGGACGGCATCCTCGGGACTTGCCTCCCCGGTCTATGGCTCCCGGGGAATGGTTTTGGCGGTCCAGCGATGGGTCGGGTGGTCATTTATGCCTGCCCGGCTTTGCGTCGCTGGTTACAGCGCAGGGTACATCCAGGAAAAACCGGAACGCACCTGTCGAGAGGATGAGATTATCATCCTCTTCATCGATCAAAAACCATGATATTTGACCGGAAGTGTTTTTGACTGCATCCTGATCCGGTTTCATAACGCAACCGAAAATGGGAGAACACAACAGTGAGTGATTACACCAATCGTGCCATTGTGCTGAACCAGCGTCCCCAGGGGGAAATCCAGGACGGAGACCTGAAGCTTATCGAAAAGCCGGTCCGTGAACTGAAAGACGGCGAGGTGCTGGCCAAGACCCTCTGGCTGTCCCTGGACCCATACATGCGCCCGCGCATGAATGACTCCAAGGGTTACATGGACCCTATTGGCATCGGTGAGGTCATTGTGGGCGAGGTCGTGGCCCGCATCGTCGAGTCCCGGTCTGACAAGTACCAAGAGGGCGACCTGGTGACCTGTTACGCCGGCTGGCAGGAGTACTCCGTTTTCCCTGATACCGCAGACATGGTCTACAAGATCCAGGAGAAGCCGGGTGTGCCCCTGCAGGCCTATCTGGGTGTTGCCGGCATGCCAGGCCGCACCGGTTACTGCGGACTGATGTATGTGGGCAAGCCGAAAGCCGGTGAGACGGTGGTGGTTTCCGCGGCGTCCGGCCCGGTGGGTACGGTGGTCGGCCAGACCGCGAAGAAGGAAGGCTGCCGCGCCGTTGGTGTTGCCGGCGGTCCCGAAAAATGCCGCTATGTGGTTGAAGAGCTCGGCTTTGATGCGTGCGTGGACTACAAGGCCGGCAACCTGGAGGAAGACCTGAAGGCCGCATGTCCTGATGGTATCGATATCTATTTCGAAAACGTTGGTGGTGCGGTGACCCGTGCGGTGGCGCCGCTGCTGAATGAAGGTGCCCGAGTACCGATTTGCGGCTACGTTTCTGCCTACAATGCCGAAGATCCCACCAAGGTGGAAACCCCGTTCCACGTTCTCAAGGCCCTGGATCCGGTGCCGGAACACCGTTTCTTCCTGGTCACCGAATGGCAGGACCAGCACCAGGAGATCACCGGCATCCTGGCGGACCGGGTTGCTTCAGGTGAGATGAAGTACCGCGAGACGGTTGCGGAAGGCCTGGATAATGCGGTTGAGGCGTTCAAGGGAATGCTGAAAGGCAAGAACTTTGGTAAGCAACTGGTTCATATTGCTGACTGACGTGACCTGACGTCACCGCCTGGGCACCTGGGCGGGTGGAGTCAGTGGGGTATCGCTTTGCGGGACACGTCCGCAAGTACGCCCTTGTAGGCTGGACGAACGCCATCCCTGGCGTTCGACAGTCCCGGAAACCAATCCCCGACTGCCTGTTGTGAACCCTGCAAACGCTTACCTGTGAAAACCGCAGTAATCAGAGCTCAGCGTTGTGGTAAACGTTCTGAACGTCATCCAGGTCGTTGAGCATGTCGAGGAATTTCTCGAACATCTCCACATCCTCGCCCTGAACCGGCGTCGTTGTCTGGGGCAGAAACTGGATGTCGTCTACCTCGAACTCCAGTCCCTCGAAAGCACCGGTCAGCGCCTGCTTGGCCTTGGCGTATTCGGTGTTGGGGGCGAAGACTGTAATCAGGCCGTCTTCCTGCTCGATGTCGGTGACGTCCACATCCGCTTCCATCAATGCTTCCAGCACTGCGTCTTCATCATCGCCCTTGAAGGCAAGGATGGCGCAGTGATCAAACATATGGCTGACGCTTCCAGGGGTGCCGATCTTGGACTTGGTCTTGGTGAAGCAGACCCGGACATCGCCGAACGTGCGGTTGGGGTTGTCCGTCAGACAATCCACAATGACCATGCAGTTGCCGGGGCCGAAACCTTCGTAGCGGGCGGCCGAGAAATCCTCGCCGGCGCCACCACGGGCCTTGTCCAGAGCCTTTTCAATGACATGGGTGGGTACCTGGTCCTTCTTGGCACGGTCAATCAGGCCCCGCAATGCCAGGTTTGCGTCCGGGTCAGTACCGCCGGACTTGGCGGTGACATAGATTTCACGGCCATACTTGCTGTAGACACGGGTCTTCGCAGCGGCCGTCTTGGCCATGGAGTCTTTTCGGTTCTGGTAGGCTCTGCCCATGGTTTGGAATCCTGTGGTCGTCGAAAAGGCGAATATTACACGCACTACCGCCGCCGGACCACTGACCTGCGCCACGGGGCGGTTCATGTCGGGACACTAGATCAGATGAATTCTTTCGGTGGTCGGTAGTGCTCCTGGGTCATCAGGTCGATACCGCAATTCACCGAGGATACCCAGTCCAGGAAACGGCTAACCATCTCCGGGCCTTCGAAGCGTTTGCCATGCTGGGGCACGATCATGGCGACATCCATGCCCCGAACCATGTTGGCCCACAGTTCACACACCTTGCGGGAACCGATGTAGCGCCGATGGAAACCCTTCATGAACGGAATATGGGCATCGAAGTCCGCCACCGGTTTGTGGTCTTCCGTTGCGCCCATCGACGCCCCCAGGTCTCCCGAGAAGAGGATTTTTGATACGGGATCATAGAACTGCAGGTTACCCACCGAGTGCATGAAGTGGGCGGGCAGGCACTCGATATGACTTTCGCCGAACTTCACCCTGGCTCCCAGGTCCGGTATCGGAATGATCCGGTCAAACACATTGCTGCCCAGCTGATTGGTCACGTAACCGGATGCCAGGTGAGGCAGGAACCGCGCCCACAACTTCGAGGTAACGATCTGGGCGCGGGTGTGGACGATCCAGCGGTCAATGGCGCCGATAATATCCGGGTCCTGGTGGGACGCGAAGACATAGTCCATCTCACGGATATTCATGTACCGTGACGCCGCCACCGACAGCGGCGTGTAGGTGAGGTCTCCACCCGGGTCGATCAGGGCCTCGTGGTCGCCGTCCACAATAAGGAACTGATTGGACTGAACTCCCTCACCAGTGACCAGCGAGTCGAACATCAGGCATTTGTGGTGACCATTATCAAACAGGACGATGGGCTCGGCTGCCATCTCTCACTCCTCGAAAAAACCCGGAAACGAATGCCGGGCAGGATACGGAGATGGAGCCCTGGAAGTATTGCGTCAGGTCAAACCAGCTGACATTGATCAAGATCCGGTCTGCGGTAGCCGCTCGATCAGTCGTCTTGCTCCCCGATTGAGCACTCGCTGCATGGCAGCCTGCAGGGTCGGGCCGGAATAGGGGATCACCTCATCGAAATCGACGGTGTAATGCAGGTACGTGGACATGTCGGGTGTTTCTGACAGGCGAATACGCCCCAGGTGATTACGGAAGGCGCTGAAACTGGTCACGGTATATTCGATCAGGTGATCGGGTTCGAAGGTAATGATGGTTTCTTCAATGCCCACCGGGCCAATGCCAATCCAGCGAACCGATCCGGTTCCGTTGGGGTCCGCCTGGTCACTGTCACGTATGCGCCTGACCGGCAGGCCGATCAATTCCCCAAGGCGGTTGTGGTCTGAGAGCAAACGGAAAACCTGCTCCCGCGGGAAAGGCAGTTGCTCTGTGAGTTCGGCGCGGAACCTGGTCATAGGCAATGGTCTGTCATTGTTATTGTTTAAACGTTTAGACTACTCCGTTAGTCAGCGCAGAAAAAGTCGCGCTTTCACACCCATATCCAGGATGAGCCCATGAACAAGGACGAGCCCGCATTTCCCCAACCGGGTGATGACAAACAACCTGCAGAGTCCCGCTGGAAGGCGTTGGGGGACCTCTCTACACCGCTGTACGGCCTGTTCGCCCTGGGGGTTTTGTACACGCTCTATATTGCACACGAGATTGTATTGCCCATTATCCTGGCCATACTGGCCAGTCTGTTACTGGCGCCCATGGTGAGCCGGGCCCTGCGGCTGGGTGTGCCCCGGTTCGTCAGTTCGCTGATACTGGTGCTGGCCCTGCTGGCAGGCATTCTCGGGCTTGGCTGGGCGGTGGTTACCCCGGCCCTTGAATGGGCAGAGGAGGCGCCAGAGGGCATTTCCCGGCTGCTGGTAGGGCAAAGTACTTTCCGAACGCAGCTGGAGAAGGTATCCGAGTCGGCGCGAAAGGTGGAAGAGTCAGTGGAGGATCTGGCCGAGAATGAGGCTCGGGAGCAGCCGACCACGGTCGTGTTGCAGACTGACTCCTGGCGCAGTCAGCTGATGACCAAGGCCCGCAAAGGGGTAGTCGGCCTGGCGCTGGCGCTGGCCCTGACCTATTTCCTGCTGGTCAGCGGCGACCGCCTGATCCACAATTTTATCCGCCAGCTGCCCGTAAGTCAGCGCCGTCGGGCGCTGGTCATTGTCAGGGACTCACAGAGCCAGATCGCGCAGTACCTCGGTGTCATCGGAATCAGTAACCTGGTGATTGGCATCACCACCGGCCTGATGTGCTGGGCCATTGGCCTGCCGGATCCAGCAGTATGGGGCCTGGTGGCCGGGCTTGCCCGGTTTGTTCCCTATCTTGGTGTGATCCTTACGATCACCTTGCTGGCTGTGGTTTCTGCCACCAGTCTCGAAGAGGTCTGGTTGATGGCACTTGCCCCCCTCGGTTATCTCGTACTCACTTCGCTGGTCGGGTTCTTCATTGAACCGTGGATTCATGGTTTTCGAATGGCGATCAACCCCGTTATCATTTTCGTAGCCATTTTCTTCTGGGGCTGGTTATGGGGGCCTGTGGGTGTGCTGCTGGCGGTTCCGCTGATGACTGTCATCCAGGTGGTACTGAAGCAGATTCCCCGGCTTCGTCCCGTATACCGGGTAATCGCCCGGTAATTTCAGCCACGATCTGGCGGACTATCCTGATTCCTGGGTCGATCATTGAATGACGAGGAGGAACGGATGACTATTCCAGACACCATGAAAGCGGTTCAGCTCACCGGACACGGTGGCCTGGACAAGCTGGTATACCGGGAAGACGTCCCCGTACCACAGCCGGCAGCGGGGGAGGTACTGATCCGGGTAAGCGCCTGTGGCATGAACAACACGGATGTCTGGGTGCGTGAGGGCGCCTATGGTTCCGATACCGATCCGGCGTCTGTCTCCACGTGGCGCCGTGGGCGTTCAACCCTGACCTTTCCACGCATTCAGGGCACAGATACCGTGGGCCAGATTGTCGCGGTCGGTTCTGGCGTGCCGGATGAACGAATCGGCCAGCGGGTGATCGTCGACTTTTCCATCTACAACCGTCCCCCGGGCGACGACAGCCTCGCCGATATTGACTATATCGGCCATGGCCGTGACGGCGGCTACGCCGAGTACACCGCGGTTCCCTCAGACAACGCCCATACTATCGACACTGATCTCAGTGATGCCGAGTTGGCGACCTTCTGCTGTGCCTACCTGACTGGTGAGCACATGCTGGAGCGGGCAGCGCTGAAAGCCGGAGAGCGGGTGCTGGTGACCGGGGCTTCCGGAGGGGTTGGCTCCGCGATTATCCAGCTGGCTCGCGCGAGGGGCGCCATTCCCTACGCAGTCACCACGCCGGAAAAGGCGCAGGCACTGAAAGATATCGGCGCCGAGGGTGTCATCTTCCGTGGCGAGGGTGACCTTGTTGAGTCGGCTGAAAGAATGGTTGGTGGCGAGCCCGTTGATGTGGTCGCCGACCTGGTGGCAGGTCCCATGTTCAATGACCTGCTGCGTATTCTCAAAATGGAGGGGCGTTACACGACGGCCGGGGCTATCGGTGGCCCGGTGGTGCAACTGGATCTCCGTACCATGTACCTCAAGCAGCAACAGCTGAACGGGTCATCCCAGGGGACCCGTAAGGATTTTCAGCGTCTGCTGGGCTACATTGAACAGAACAGGATCCGGCCCCTGCTGGACCGGACCTTCCGGCTTTCCGACTTCCACCGGGCCCAGACCGAGTTCATGGCCAAGCAATACATCGGCAAGCTGGTGGTAATACCTGACAGCCTCTGGGAGGAAAAAGGAGCCGCCTATGCCGGTGACTGAGTTCCGCAGGCACCCGAATCACCGGACCCGGTCGATTGAGCTGGTGGACATGCAGTCGGGTGGGGACGTGTCACGGATCGTTACCCGTGGCGTTGGCCACTTGCCTGGCGGTTCGGTGCTCGAGCAGATGCGTTATTTGCAGCAGCACGGCGATGGCTTCCGCCGCTGGTTGCTTAACGAGCCCTACGGTGACCCGTACATGTCAGTGGACCTGATCGTGCCACCCGATCATCCACAGGCCCAGGCCGGCTATATCATCATGGAAGCCATGGGCTACCCGCTTTATTCAGGTTCCAACACCATCTGTACCGCGGCGGCGATCCTTGAGAACGGTGTGGTGCCGCTGGAAGAGGGAGATCAGACCCTGGTGCTGGAATCCCCGGCAGGGCTCGCCTGGGTGACCGCCCATAACCGGGACGGTCGGGTGCAGTCGGTGACTACCCGCAGTGAACCGGCCTTTGTCTGCGAACAGAACATGAAAGTGGACGTTCCCGGCTGGGGAGGGGTTCGTTTTGACCTTGTCTGGAGTGGCGCCTACTTTGCCCTGGTGGACGCGGCGTCCCTTGGCTTTGCGCTGATGCCCGGAGAAACAGGCCGTATGGCTGAGTTTGGACTTGCCCTGGTAGAGGCCGCCAGGCCGTTAGTGACCGACCAGCACCCGGAACTGGGAGGCGTTGGTCCCTTGCCCTTCGCCCACTTTATGGGCCCCCTGGAACCGGTAGAGGGCGGTTTCCGTTCACGTTCTGCCACCTATGTGCATCCCGGTGTAATCTGCCGCAGTCCCACCGGGACCGGAACATCCGCGAGAATGGCATTGATGTATGAAAATGGCCAGCTGCGCAAGGGGGAGACCCTGGAGACGGTTTCCCCGAAGGGTAGCGCATTCCTGGGCCGTTTGCTGGGTGAGGCAGCGGTCAGCCACTACCGCGCTGTGAATACGGATATTACCGGCCGTGCCTGGACCCTGGCCCGTTCAGAAGTGTTGCTGGACCTGGATGACCCGCTGGTAGATGTGTCCGACCTGGAGGGCGTACTCGATTCCGGACCGGCGGCCTGATGCCCCGGGTTCGGTGCGGAGTGGTCAGCGCAGTAGCCCGGACATGGAGATTACCGAGCGCGCTACCTCGGGCAATTTGCGACCCTGGTCCATTGCCAGCTTGCGCAGCTGTTTGTGGGCTTCGTCTTCGCCCACCTGCTGGTGCTGCATCAGCAGCTCCGCAGCTTTGCCAATGGCCCGGCGATCCTCCAGGGCTTCCCGCGACCGGTTGAGCTCCTGGTTGACCTGGTCCAGTCTCCGGGCCTGTTGCCGGACAAGGTCCATGATCGAGCGGCCCAGTATGCGACCGGCCTCAGAGTGGGGAAAGTTGTCGGCGCTGTCTGGGTGGCTGGTGCCGCAGATCACCAGGACAGGCTGTGGTGCGTAGCCAGATTCATCCAGGCTCTCCGTGAGTTTCTCCTCATGGGCAAGTGCATTCCGGGCTTCGGTATACCGTTCAATGCACCGCCGATGGAAGTGATCTTCCATCCGGTCTTCCAGGTCCTTGAGCTGGTCAATACGACGGGTCATCAGTGCGAACCACTGTTCAGCCAGCTTCGCATCCAGCGGCCGGTAGCGCCCCGCCGAGCAGGCCAGCCCTCGCAGGGGTTGTAGCTCCTGCCAGTAGGGCTCAAGGTGGTGCCCCTTCCAGAGCGCCAGCAGATCCGGGACTGCAAACTGTCCGAATACAACGAATGACTGCTCCTGTGCATCGATAAGGTGCGTGATGCGCCGGGAGAGGGCAGGGTCGAACCTGCCGCGGGAGAACCCCAGCGCTCCCCAGGCCCGCTCCTGCCCGGCCAGCTCCTTGCCCTGCATCAGGTTGACCAGGGCCACGAGCATACCGGCTATGGCAGAGTCTACCACGGTCTCTGCCGCATCAAAGACGACAGTTAGCAAGTGCCGGATCCGCTCGATGTAGGCGTGTATGGCAGTTTCAGCGGAGATCTCAAGGCGGCGAATCCCATGGCGCAGATCGGGCATGGATTCGAGCCCGTGAAGCGCCGCGGCAATGGAATTGAGCAAGCTGGTGCTGGTGGGGTGAAGGGTGAGTTCGCCCTGGATTTCCATCAGTTCCCGCTCGAACGCTGCCTGCTGCTGGTCACTGTCGCGGATCATCGCTTCCAGTTCGCCTGAAAACCGGGTCCCACCAGAGCCAAGGAAAACATTGCTGGCGCCCCGTTCGCGCTGGAGCCTGTGAATCAGGTTGCCGGCGCTAAGTATCAACTTGCCCATCTGCAAAAAGCGCTCTAGGTTTCCCAGTTCACACCGCTTTGATGCAATCAAGTAGTCTGACGCACGGGGGCGTCGGTGAGGCTTGGTATTCAGCGAAGCGCTGGCCATGGTGTTGTGCCTCCCTGGAAATTGGCCTGTCATCGTAATGAGAGGACAGCAAGTTGCGGGCCAGTGTGGTAAGTGGTTATCCGGTAACCAGGCAAACGATCGTTTGAACCGGGTCCTGCTTTCTGTAAAAATGCCTGAATTTTCAGCGAAAAGTCAGCGCAGCGATTTTCCATATCAGGGAGTGAGTGCAGGTATGTCGAAGTTCAGATGGAGCTCTGCCGGACTGTCAGTCCTGGTTCTGGTGGCCTTGATCGTCTGGTTGGCCACAGGGGACATCCGGTCGTCAGAAGACAGCGTGCCGGAGCCGAGTAATGAAGGAGCCAGCGGACTTCCGATGGTGGAGGTGGAACAACGTCATGCAACCACCTTTGAGCCTGCCGTGCGTTTACAGGGCCAGGTTGAAGCCTGGCGTCGCCTCGAGGTCAGCGCGCGTCTCAGTGGCGAAGTCGAGCAACTGGATGTCGAGCTTGGCGATGAGGTCAGCCGCGGAGATCGCCTGCTGGTGCTCTCCGAAGATGACCGGCCCGCCGCGGTTGCCGGTGCTCGGGCCCGGGTTCGTCAGCTGGAAGCAGAGCTGGCGGCAGCTGATCGCCTGCGCTCTGACAGGCTGGTATCCGAGTCTGAAAAGCTGAGACTGGAGAGCGAGCTTGCGGCGGCCCGGGCGGAACTGCGCCAGGCGAACCTTGCCATGACCTACCTGGAGCCCCGGGCGCCGTTTGATGGTGTCGTCAACGACCGCCAGGTCGAGACCGGAACCCTGGTCCAGGCGGGGGAACCGCTGGTCGAACTTGTACAGGTCGACCCGTTGAAGGTTTCCGGCTTTGTACCCCAGCAACAAGTGGGGCAACTGGCACCCGGCCAGCCGGTCACCGTGAGTCTGCTGGATGGTCGTGAGCTGGAGGGCAAACTGACCTTTATTGCCAGTGCCGCCGACCCGGAAACCCGCAGTTTTCGCATCGAGGCAAGGGTTCAGAATCCCGACAGGTTGCGCATTGCCGGCGGCAGCGCCAGTGTTGCGATCCGGCAACCTTCCCGGCAGGCGCTGTACCTGTCACCTGCCTTGCTTAGCCTGGGCCCGGACGGACGTCCGGGGATCCTTCATGTCAACGGGGACAACCGGGTCTCTTTCAGCCAGGTGGAGCTGCTCAGTGTCAGCACCAGCGGGGCATGGGTCAGCGGCATCGACTTTCCGGTGCAGCTGATCACCCGTGGAGGGGGCTTCGTTGCCCACGGCCAGGAAGTCCTGCCGATTCCCGCAGACCCGGAGGGCTGATCCATGCGCGCGCTGATCCATGCGGCCATGGACCGTAGCCGCACAACCCTGCTGTTATTCAGCTTTCTGGTTTTGGGTGGGCTTGCGGCATTTAACTCGATTCCCAAGGAATCCAACCCGGACGTCACCATTCCCATGATCTACGTTTCTGTATCCCTGGAGGGTGTCAGTCCAGAGGATGCAGAACGATTACTGGTGCGGCCCCTGGAACAGGAGCTGCGCGCGCTGGAAGGTATCAAGGAAATGCGCGGTACCGCCGCTGAAGGCTATGCCTCCGTTGTCCTGGAGTTCGATGCCGGCTTTGACCCGGACCAGGCGCTGCAGGATGTGCGGGAAAAAGTGGACGCCGCCCAGACCGAGCTGCCCACCGAGGCCGACGAGCCCTCCGTGCAGGAAATCAACGTTTCCCTGTTCCCGATCCTTTCGATTGGCCTGTCCGGGCCGCTGTCTGAGCGGGAGCTGATCACCATCGCCAGGGAGCTCCAGGAAGCCATTGAGGGCATCCCTGAAGTACTCGAGGTGGAAATCGGCGGTGACCGCGAAGACCTTCTTGAAATCGTGGTCAACCCCCAGGTCCTGGAAAGTTACGGGGTGGATTATGACCAGCTGGCGACCCTGGTGCGCCGCAACAATCAGCTTGTCGCAGCAGGTAGCCTGGATAACGGCCAGGGTCGCATGGCCATCAAGGTGCCCGGCGTGGTGGAAGACGTTGAAGACGTGATGGCCATGCCGGTCAAGGTCAGCGGTGACCGGGTGGTGACGTTTGGCGATGTTGCTATGCTGCAGCGTACCTTCAAGGACCCCACCGGCTTTGCCCGCATCAATGGCGAACCGGCCGTAGTGCTGGAAGTTTCCAAGCGTGCCGGCGCCAATATCCTGGAAACCGTGGCCCAGGTACGGGGCCTGATGGACGCCGCGGCTCCGCGGCTGCCGGAGGAACTGGAGGTCCGCTACACCATGGACCAGTCCGGGGATGTCAGGGATATTCTCTCGGACCTGCTGAATAACGTGCTTACCGCCATCGTGCTGGTGGTCATTGTGGTGATTGCAGCCATGGGCCCGAGGTCTGCTGCGCTGGTGGGTATCACGATTCCCGGAGCATTTCTGAGTGGTATCCTGGTGATCTGGGGAATGGGTTACACCATGAATATAGTGGTGTTGTTCAGCCTGATCCTGGTGGCCGGGATGCTGGTGGACGGCGCTATCGTGGTGTCTGAACTTGCCGACAGAAACCTGTCCGAGGGCATGTCGCCCCGCAAGGCATGGGCTGAGGCCGCCAGTCGCATGGCCTGGCCGGTAATCGCCTCTACCGCGACTACCCTTGCGGTGTTTGTGCCGCTGCTGTTCTGGCCCGACACAGTGGGCGAGTTCATGAAGTACCTGCCCATCACCGTCATCATCTGCCTGACGGCCTCCCTCGCCATGGCGCTGGTGTTCCTGCCGGTCATGGGGGGTGTCAGCGGTGGCAGGCGCCGGCGGGAAACCTCGGGTGAAGGTGTGTTTGTGAAGGGTTATCGCAAGGTGCTGTCGAGGCTGCTGCGGTTCCCTGGCACCACTCTGTTGGGTGCGTTGGTCATTGTCGGGGCGATCGGATGGGCCTACGGCACTTTCAACCATGGTGTGGAGTTTTTCCCTGAGGTTGAACCGGAATCTGCACAGGTACAGGTCCGTGCCCGGGGCGACCTGTCCATCCACGAGCGGGACGCCATTGTGCGCGAGGTAGAAAAGCGACTGGCAGGGTCACCAGAGGTGTCTTCCCTGTATGGCCGCTCTATGGTCAGTGCCGGTGAGCAGATGGCGCCCGACGTGATCGGCACCTTGCAGTTCCGCTTTACCGAATGGGATGAGCGCCGGCCCGCGTCGGAGATTCTCGCGGATTTCCGGGAAATGACGGCGGATATCCCGGGCATCGTGCTGGAGTTTCGTCAGCAGGAGGAGGGGCCTGGTGGCGGCAAACCCGTGGAGATCATGGTGACCGGCCAGGACTATGAAAAGCTGGACGACTATGTGACCCGGCTGCGGGCCGCGATGGAAGAGACGGGCGGATTTGTGGACGTTGAGGACGACCGCAGCCTGCCGGGCATCGAATGGCGGCTCGAAGTGGATCGGGAATCGGCTTCCCGTTTTGGTACCGACGTGGCCAGCATCGGCAGCTCAGTGCGCCTGGTCACCAATGGCCTGGTGCTGGCCACCTACCGCCCGGCGGACGTGCGGGATGAAGTGGATATTGCCGTAAGGGTGCCCAGGGCATGGCGGGAGCTGGATCAGCTCGAGCGACAGACACTCAATACCTCCAGGGGGCAGGTGCCCCTGTCTCAGTTTGTGACCCTGGAGCCGGCACCCAAGACCGGTACCATTTCGCGGCTGGATGGGGAACGGGCGATTACGGTAAAGGCGGACGTGGGGCCTGGCTTCAACGCCAACGCCCAGTTGGAGGCCCTGCGATCCCGGTTGCCGGAGCCGCCGGATCAGGTCCAGGTCAGCTTTGGTGGTGAAGATGAAGAGCAGCGCCGGGCGATGGAGTTCCTGATGACCGCTTTTGTAGTGGCCATCTGCCTGATGACGCTGATCCTGGTGACACAGTTCAACTCCCTATACCAGACCCTGCTGATCCTGTCGGCCATTGTGTTGTCGACCGCTGGTGTTCTGCTGGGGTTACTGCTGAACGGCCAGTCTTTCGGCGTGGTCATGGTGGGAATGGGCATCATTGCCCTGGCAGGGATTGTGGTAAACAACAACATCATCCTGATCGATACCTTCAACCAGTTGCGTTCGGAGGGGTTGGCGCCGCTGGAGGCGGCCCTGGAAACCGGATGCCTGCGCCTGCGTCCGGTGTTGCTCACCGCCATCACCACGATACTCGGCCTGATGCCCATGGTGCTGGGAGTGAACGTTGACCTGTTGACGCCTTCCCTGGGTATCAATGCCCCCTCTACCCAGTGGTGGACCCAGCTTTCCAGTGCCATTGCTGGTGGGTTGGCCTTCGCGACGTTTCTTACCTTGCTGCTGACGCCGGTGCTGCTGGTGATCGGGCCCGGATCAAGGGCTTCGAAAGGAAAGGTCTGAGCAAGGGGGAAGAGCGGAACCGCAGGCCATCGGTCAGTTGGTGGACTGCTTTGCCTGGGGGGCACTTTCGAGGTCGTCTTCCGGCGAGACTTCCGGGTAGCGGGCAAAAAGTGCTTCCTGTTTCTCGGCGCGCTGCTCTGGCGTCAGGTCCGGATCTGCCTGTATCTCCATCACTTCAAGGGTGTAACGGGTCAGTTTTTCCTCGCGGCCATAGAGTTGTTCGGCTAGCTCCGGACCCAGGTGGGTTCGGCGCAACCGGATGACCTGTTCATAGTCGTTGCGCAACGAGCCCGTGTCACTACGCATCGCCAGGGTGTCGGAAATTTCCCGGAACGCATTGCTGTAACGATAGTATTTTTCGGCAACCTCGACCGCCTGGGTTCCGGCCGGACCGTCCAGGCCCGCCTCGATCATCGCTTTGAGTTCTTCCAGTTGTTGCTCGTCCATGCTGACTCGGGCGTCAAGGAAGGCCTGCTCCAGGACAGTCTGGGCGGCTTCGTTGATGACCAGGTCGCCGTTCTCATCGACGTCCACCCGGCTGAGCGCATAGGCAACCTGCTCAAGCTGGAACGGGATATTCAGGTCCGTTTCCTCGGTGCTTTGGTCGGCTATTTCGGCAGGTTGCTCGAGTGTCTCTGCCGCCAACAGGGACTCCGAGAACGTCCGGGCTTCCGGTTTGGCCACTGGCTGGGCAGGCTGCCCGGGTGCGAAACTGCGCCCTGAGACCTGTTCGGGGATGGATTCAGGCGCAGGCTCGGGAATCAGGGACTGGCCCCCGGCCCAGATGGTGACAGCTACGACCACCAGCACCGCGGCGCCGCCCCCGATCATGACGGTCCGGTTTGTCCGTTGGGGCTCGGGGGCGGCTTTCCGGGATTTCTGGATCCGGGTGCTCACGGCATCAGCTCCTCAATGCCCTGACGTTCCCGGATGTTGGATATGGTCGTGCCCGACCACTTCTTCATCGCCCGGCGCAGGCTGGAGGCGCAGGAAAACCCGACAATCTCCGCCACTTCATCCACACTCAGGGCGGATGACCTCAACTGGTGGGTGGCAATCTCCATACGCACCGAGTGCAGCAGTTTGCGGAAGGAGGTTTTTTCGGCTGCCAGGCGCCGGGTCAGGGAGCGTGGGGGCATCTGCATGCCCCGGGCCACTTGTTCCAGGTCGATGTCGGGGTTGAAGTGAGCCCGGATATGCCAGCGCACCCGGTCAGTAAAGGTGATATCCACCGGCGCCTGGTTCAGCTCCTGTTCACACTGCTGGATAAGCTTGCGCCAGGCGCGGCGGCGGTACGGGCGGAAAGGTTTGATGACATAGCTGTAGTCGGCGGATATGGCAGTCTTGTCAGCGCCGAATGTCACGGACTTGCAGGGCAGTTGGCTGTATAGCTCCACATGGCCAGGCTCGGGATAATCCAGGGTGACATGCACATCAGTATCCCTGGCAGCGGGATTCCCGCAAAGCGTCCAGAGCCTTGACGTCATGGCCACGCGGAATTCGAGGGTAAACTGGCGAATATCGGCGTCGTAGGCCTCGTCAGCCGCATACTCGAGTGGATCCACGACTCGCCGGTTGCAGTCAATGTAGGTGGTGGGGCGTGACACCATAAGGGCGTAGTAGGGTTGGGCGATTACCAGGTATCGGCGGAAGGCCTCGCCGGCATCCTTGAGGCTGGGGCTCGAATGGATCGTGTAGCCCAGTGTGCCCCAGAAACTCCAGTCCAGTTCCATCCCTGTAATCAGGCCCAGGCCCGGCTTCCGGCACTGCTGAATGCCGTTGCGCACTAGTGCCTGTTGCTGCAGATAGCTGATCCGGATGTCCTGCATCTCGAACATCGCCGGCGAAATGCCCGTGCCCCTTAGCAGGTCTGCCAGGTCCGCGCCGTGGCGGGTGAATACTTCAATAAAGCCCAGGGGGTGGAGGTGGAGCGGGATCACTCTGGCATTGAAGTCCATGATGTAGAACCCCTCTTGTTGTCATTAGAATTTTGTCAATGGCGTTTTTGTACTGCTGTTGTAACCGTTGTTTGTAGTGTGCCGTCATTCGCACGGGGGTAACAGGAACCCCTTAACAAAAAACCATTCGCGTTATGGAATGAGAAAAGCACTGGTCCAGCCACGTAGGGGCGCTACTCAGGGGCGCGCAATGCGGTTATATAAATCCCGGATTTCTGAGTACTTTGCTTAGTGGCGTGTGGTTGGTTGTTAAGACGGCTGAAACCGGCAGGGAATCTGGTACCGGTTCCCCAACCTTCTGCATAGTAGGGCGAGATCGGTACCGTCTCGTATAACAGGACCCGCAAAATGTGGCCCTCAGGGGAATGTCGCGCTAACAGATCGCGATCACCGTCGCCATCGGCCGGGGGGTAATCGTCAGGCAATGTTTCCCGCAGCGACCCCCGATGCCCAGGCCCACTGAAAATTGTGACCGCCAAGGTGCCCGGTAACATCGACCACTTCACCAATAAAGAACAGCCCGGGTACGTCATTCGCCGCCATCGTTTTCGACGACAGCTGGCGGGTATCGACCCCTCCCAGCGTCACTTCAGCAGTCCGGTAACCCTCTGTCCCCGCCGGTGTCAGGGTCCAGGCAGAGAGGGTGTGTGCGGCTGCCTCCAGTTCTGCCTTGCGATAGCCTTGCAGTGGACGGTCCCAGCCCTGGAGTTCTGCAAACGCCCTGGCAAAGCGCCGGGGCAGGGTACGGGCCAGGTAACGTTCCAGCGTCAGGGCCGGGTGTTCCTGTTTGAGTTGGTTCAGTGCCTCGAGTGCCTTTTGGCCCGGTAACAGGTCGATGGCTACCGGATCTCCAGGTTGCCAGAAGCTGGAGATCTGCAGCATGGCCGGCCCGCTGAGTCCGCGATGGGTGACCAGCATTGGTTCCCGGAAGTGTTCTCCATTACAGGAAACTTCCACAGGACAACTGATGCCCGCCAGGGGTGACAGCTGTTGTTTGAGCTCCGGGGTCAGGGTGAACGGGACCAGGCCGGCGCGGGTAGGGCGGATTTCCAACCCGAACTGTCGGGCAATGTTGTAGCCGAACCCGGTGGCTCCCATGGTGGGAATGGATAGGCCGCCGGTTGCAATGACCAGGGACGAGCACTCCACCTCACCGGCGCTGGTCTTTACCCGATAGGAGTTGGCGGAACGCTTTACCAATTCCACCGAGGTTTTGAGGCGGATCTCGGAGCCTGCCCATTCGCACTCGGTGAGCAGCATGTCCAGAATGCTCCGGGCGCTGTCGCGGCAAAAGAGCTGACCAGCCGCCTTCTCCTCATGCTCAATGCCGTGGCGGTCCACCAGTTCAAGGAAGTCCTGGGGGGTATACCGCTTGAGCGCCGAGATACAGAAATGTGGATTGTCGGACAGGAAGTTGGCCGGGCTACTGTTGAGATTGGTGAAATTACAGCGCCCACCCCCGGACATGAGGATCTTGCGCCCCGGCCTTGGTGCGTGGTCAATGACCAGCACCCGGCGTCCGCGGTAGCCTGCGGTGGCGGCACACATCAGGCCGGCGGCACCGGCTCCGATAATAACCACATCGAAGGTTTTCGCCATGATGACCTCGGTTGGTGCGGGGGAACAGCAGGGCGGCAGTATAACGATCGCTTCGTTACTTGTCCTGTTCGGTCCGGTGCCGCCCATTCGGGTGGTAATAGATTGTCAAATTGCAGGGCGACGCCGGCAAATTTTCAATCGACCGTTCGATTTATTGCGTGAGTACGTATATGGTGCCCGGGGTGTTAACCCTATTAATAATAACAAGCGGCCCCGCTGAGTAGACCTTGAAACAACGGAGGCTCAGGGGCCCGAGACTGGAGGCAGAGATGAAAGTCGGTCTGATTGTCGATTCCGCCTGTGACCTTCCCCATGAGTTTATCCAGCAGCACGGCCTGTTCATACTGCCCCTTACGGCACGAATTGACGGCCAGACGTTCGTGGATGACCATGACCCGGAAACCACGGAGGATTTCTATCGCCAGGGCTTGCTGGACAAGGGACACCACGCGGAAACCGAAGCGTTCTCCGCAGCGCAGATACGGGACCTTTTCCTGGAGAAGGTAGTTCCGGCCTACGACGTTGCTATCTGTGAGACGGTGGATCGCACCCGAAGCCAGATCTATAACAACGCGACTGAGGCAATGAATATGGTGATGGCCCAGGCTCGCAGTGTGCGGGAAAAAGCCGGAGTCGAGGGCAATTTCACCATGAGGGTGATCGATAGTGGCCAGCTGTTTGCGGGTCAGGGGCTACTTGCGGCCTACACCACCGGCTTGCTGGGCAAGGGACTCAGCAAGAATGCGCTACGCCATGAAGTAGAGAAATTCTCGGACAATCTGTGGACTTGTGTGGTACCACGCGACCTTCACTATATCCGGGAACGGGCCAGGCGGCGGGGCGACAAGAGTGTTTCTGCCTTAGTGGCATTTCTGGGCAAGGCATTGAATATCACGCCTGTCATCTGGGGGCGCGGAATCGTGGCCAAACCGGTGACCAAGACCCGCTCCATGGACGCTGCCATCGAGAAAGTCATGGACTACGCCATCAGGCGGGTTGAGGCCGGCCTGCTAACTCCGGCTGTGTCCATGTCCTGTGGTATGGCCTGGGAGGAGATTGAGGCTCTGCCGGGGCTGGATCGCCTGCGACGCTGTTGTGAGGAACACGGGGTCACGCTGCTGTTGTCGCGGATGGGGATTACCAGCAGCATTTACCTGGGGCCGGGAAGCATCTGTCTCTCACTGGCAGCGGCGGATCACGGGTTCGAGGACTGATCGCTAAAACGTTGCCGATGTGACCAACGCAAAGGGGAGCCCGTGGGCTCCCCTTTGTACTTCATGCCTTGGCTGATAGCCATACCGGCACGGTTCAGCGCTCCAGGTACTGCAGCTTGTCGGGTTTGCCATCCCACTCTTCCGCGTCCGGCAGCGGATCTTTCTTTTCCGTGATGTTGGGCCATTTGCCGGCCAGGTCCGCGTTGATCTCGATGAACGGTTCCTGGCCTGCCGGTAATTCGTCTTCGGAGAAAATTGCCTCGGCCGGGCACTCCGGCTCGCACAGGGCGCAGTCGATACACTCGTCCGGGTCAATCACCAGAAAGTTCGGGCCTTCGTAAAAACAGTCTACCGGACATACTTCAACGCAGTCCGTGTATTTGCACTTGATGCAGTTGTCGGTAACTACAAAGGTCATAGTCAGGTTCCTGGTCTGGTGGTCAATCTCATCAGTGGGGTGGTTTCCGGCAACCGCCTTTGCCCGGATAAACCTTCGCGGCGTTGCCACCACCCTTCGTTCTGATCGTTAATAATCGGCGCCGGATATTGTAGGGAGCGGCCGCGCGCCCCGCAAGCGCCGCGGCGCTATAACCTTATGAGTGAGAGCTTCAGGCCTTTAGCATA
Organism: Marinobacter sp. AN1; assembly: GCF_026013985.1. Lineage (NCBI taxonomy): Bacteria > Pseudomonadati > Pseudomonadota > Gammaproteobacteria > Pseudomonadales > Marinobacteraceae > Marinobacter > Marinobacter sp. AN1. Next base: position 1,615,559 of record NZ_CP110342.1, read on the forward strand.
CGTCGCAGTTCGTAAAGCTGTTCCAGGGCCTGGCGCGGGGTAAGGTCGTCCGGGTCCAGCGCCTCCAGTGCCCGTTCAACGGCGCTGGGCTCGAGGCTGGCGAACATATCGCCCTGAAACACCTCTGGCGCTGACGGCGGTTGTACCTTGCTGGTAGCTGGTATTGCTGCGAGGCTCACGGTACCGCTGCTTTCGCCTTCCAGTCGCTTAAGCTGCTGGCGCGCATGCTGGATAACGCTGTGGGGTACCCCGGCCAGCTGCGCCACCTGTAGGCCATAACTCTGGCTTGCGGGCCCGTCATGCACTGTGTGCAGGAAAACAATGCTGTCTTCGTGCTCGGTGGCCGTCAGGTGCACGTTGACCGCATGTTCCAGCTGGTCCGCCAGTTGCGTCAGCTCGAAGTAGTGGGTGGCGAACAGGGTATAACACCCGATGACCCGGGCCAGGTGTTCCGCCGTCGCCCAAGCCAGCGAGAGGCCATCAAAGGTACTGGTGCCACGACCTACCTCGTCCATCAGCACCAGACTGTGGGCGGTGGCGTTGTGCAGGATGTTGGCGGTTTCGGTCATTTCCACCATAAAGGTGGAGCGACCCCCGGCGATGTCGTCGGATGACCCCATACGGGTGAAGATACGATCCACCGGGCCAAGGATTGCACGATCAGCGGGAACAAAGCTCCCGCAGTAGGCCAGCAGCGCAATCAGCGCGGTCTGGCGCATGTAGGTGGACTTGCCGCCCATGTTGGGACCGGTGATGACCAGCATCCGGCGCTGCTCGTCCATCAGCACATTATTTGGCACGAAGGGTTCATCCAGCAGTTGTTCCACCACCGGATGGCGGCCGGCTTCAACATCGAGGCCAGGCTCGGCCCGAAATTCGGGGGCGATCAGGCGCAGGCTGGTGGCCCGTTCGGCGAAGTTCACCAGCACATCCAGCTCGGCCAGGGCCTGGGCGCTGTCCTGCAGCTGGGGCAGCTGTTCGGCCAGGCGTTCCAGCAGTTCGTCGTAAAGACCCTTTTCCCTGGCCAGGGCGCGGCTCTTTGCGCTCAGTGCCTTGTCCTCAAATTCCTTGAGCTCTGGCGTGATAAACCGCTCGGCATTTTTCAGGGTCTGGCGGCGGATGTAGTCAACCGGGGCCTGGTCGGACTGTGCCCGGCTAATCTCGATGTAATAGCCGTGAACCCGGTTGTAGCCCACCTTCAGGGTGCTGATACCGGTACGTTCGCGCTCACGGGTTTCCACGTCCAGCAGGTACTGGCCAGCGTTCTCACTGATATTTCGAAGCTCATCAAGCTCCTCATCATAGCCTTCCCGGATCACGCCGCCGTCCCGTATCACTACCGGTGGGTTGTCGATAACGGCGCGTTCCAGCAGGTCGCTCAGTTCCGGATAGTCGCTGATGCTGGTTGCCAGCCGAACCACGTGGTGGGAGTTGACCGGGGTCAGCGCCTGCTGAAGGTCGGGCAGGGCCGAGAAGGCATCCCGCAACCGGGCCAGGTCACGGGGCCGGGCCGAACGCAGGGCAACTCGCGCCAGGATACGCTCGATATCGCCCACCCGTTTGAGCAAGTCATGCACGGGCTCATAGTGGAAGCCATCCAGCAAGGCGGCCACGGCATGCTGGCGCTGTCGCACCTGGTCTGCATCCCGCAGCGGACGGTTCAGCCAGCGCCGCAGCTGTCTGGCGCCCATGGCAGTCGCGGTACGGTCCATGACCCAGGCCAGGGTATGTTGGTGACCACCCAGCAGGTTGGTGTCGATCTCCAGGTTGCGGCGACTGGTGGCGTCCAGTACCACCGCGTCTTCCCGGCGTTCCCTGGTAAGCTTGCGGATGTGCGGCAGGGCAGTGCGCTGGGTTTCCCGGGCATATTGCAGCAGGCAGCCGGCGGCGCAGATGGCCAGGGTCAGGTCTTCGCAGCCGAACCCGGTCAGGTCCCTGACCTGGAGTTGCTGGGTCAGCAAGCGGTGGGCCGTGTCGCCTTCAAACAGCCAGGGGCCCTGGCGTCTGACTCCGCTGAGACCTTCGAGTACATCCTGGTAGGGGAAGTCTTCGCTGATCAGCACTTCCGCCGGGCTCAGTCGCTGGATTTCCTCCTGCAGGGCATCGACCCCCGAAATCTCCGAAACCGCGAAACGCCCGCTGGAAATGTCCAGGGTGGCGATACCAAAGCCGCCGCGACTGTGATGGATCGCCAGCAGGAGGTTGTCCCTGCGGTCCTCGAGGAACGCTTCGTCACTCAGGGTACCGGGGGTGATAATGCGTACCACCTTGCGTTCTACAGGACCCTTTGCGGTAGCGGGATCACCAACCTGTTCGCAGATGGCGATAGACTGACCGGCCCGGACCAGCCGGGCGATGTAGTTTTCCGCCGCATGGTAGGGCACCCCGGCCATGGGGATAGGGCTCCCCCCGGACTGACCCCGGGCGGTCAGGGTGATGTCGATCAGCTCAGCCGCCTTCCGGGCATCCTCATAGAACAGCTCGTAGAAATCCCCCATACGATAGAACAGCAGTTCATTGGGGTGTTCGCCCTTGATCTTGAGATACTGGCGAATCATGGGAGTATGCTGGGACTGGTCTTTCTGGGCTGCCGACATGAAAACGTCCGGTTAAAGTTGTGCGGTCTCTGTCTGGAGTCTGTTTACTGCCCGTGTAGAATCGGACAATCACCGGCCAGTATTCTGTCCGGGTGTGCGCAAACCAGGGGAGGCCCGGGCAGGCCACCGGATTGTAAGAGAAACGGCCAGCGGATGAAATGAGGAGGTGTGTGAATGCTCAGGGAAACAACGCTTCAACAAACGGTTCAGCAGCTCGGTGATCTGCTCTCCCTGAGGGGGGAGACCGTCGTGACCGCCGAGAGCTGCACCGGCGGCTGGCTGGTCAAGGCGCTGACAGACCGGGCCGGTTCGTCAGCCTATGTCCTGGGGGGGCTGATCACCTATAGCAATAGTATGAAATGTGACCTGCTGCAGGTTCCCTCTTCAGTTCTCGCGGAGCATGGCGCCGTCAGTGAGCCGGTAGTGCGGCAGATGGTGGCGGGTGCGGTGAGGGCCAGTGGCGCCGACTACGCTATCGCCACCAGCGGTGTTGCCGGCCCCGGCGGGGGCAGCGAGGACAAGCCGGTAGGTACGGTCTGGTTTGCCTGGGGGTCGCCGGGCACTGGTATTGTCGCCCAGTGCTGTCATTTCGAGGGTGATCGGGATGCGGTGCGCCGCCAGAGTGTGGTCTATGCCCTGCAGGGCCTGCTTGATTACCTGCAGAAGCCGTAAACGACTGATACGGCGGGTTTCCCTGAAAGGGGTTGGTCTGCTGTCGCGACTGTGTTTTAATACTGTTCAAGTATACAGTAACCGGCCCGGGCAGACGGCCAGGACTATTGAGGGTTTGTACCGATGGAAGATAATCGCAAGAAAGCACTGAACGCCGCGCTAAGCCAGATTGAGCGCCAGTTTGGCAAGGGTGCCGTCATGAAGATGGGCGATCAGCCCCGTGAAGCCATCCCGGCGGTTTCCACCGGCTCACTCGGGCTGGATGTAGCCCTGGGTATTGGTGGTCTGCCGTATGGCCGGATTGTGGAAATCTATGGCCCGGAGAGCTCCGGTAAGACCACGCTGACCCTTCAGGTGGTCGCAGAGGCCCAGAAGCAGGGCAAGACCTGTGCATTTGTCGACGCCGAGCATGCGCTGGACCCGATCTATGCGGAAAAGCTGGGTGTTAACGTAGACGATTTGCTGGTCTCCCAGCCGGACACCGGTGAACAGGCCCTTGAAATTGCCGATATGCTGGTCCGCTCTAATGCCGTTGACGTGATTATTGTCGACTCGGTAGCGGCACTGACGCCAAAGGCGGAAATCGAAGGCGAGATGGGCGACAGCCACGTTGGTTTGCAGGCCCGCCTTATGTCACAGGCACTGCGCAAGCTGACCGGTAACGTCAAGCACGCCAACTGTCTGATGGTCTTCATCAACCAGATCCGCATGAAAATCGGCGTCATGTTTGGCAGTCCGGAAACCACCACCGGTGGTAATGCACTCAAGTTCTATTCTTCCGTCCGCCTGGATATCCGCCGCATCGGATCTGTAAAGGAAGGCGACGAAGTCGTGGGCAACGAGACCCGGGTGAAAGTCGTCAAGAACAAGGTGTCGCCGCCCTTCAAGCAGGCTGAATTCCAGATCATGTACGGCAAGGGCATTTACCATATGGCTGAAGTGCTGGATATGGGCGTGAAGGAAGGCTTCGTGGATAAGTCGGGCGCCTGGTATGCCTACAAGGGTGACAAGATCGGTCAGGGCAAAGCTAATGCTGCCAAGTTCCTGGAAGAAAACCCTGAGGTGGCAACCGAGATTGAGACGGCTATCCGTGAAAAGCTGATGCCCAAGCCGGTGCCCAAAGAGAAAGCGGTTGCCGAGGCAACGGCAGAAGAAACCAACGACGAACTGCTCTGATTATCCGGCAGGCAAGGAGCTTCCTGTGGGGGATTCCAGAAAGCTGCTGATCGTAGCCCACGCCCCGTCGCCAAATACCTGCAAGCTGCGGGATGCGGTGGAGGAGGGCGCCAGGCACCCGGACATCGAGAATGTCGACGTCCGGGTACTTGCTCCGCTCGACGCGGGGCCAGACGACGTGTTGTGGTGCGATGCCATTTTGCTCGGCACCACAGAGAACCTGGGTTATATGAGCGGCGCCCTCAAGGACTTCTTTGATCGCAGTTATTATCCCTGCCTGGATAAAACCCAGGGATTACCCTTCAGCTTTTATGTTCGTGCCGGCCACGACGGTACGGGTACCCGCCGGGCAATCGAAAGCATTACTACGGGGCTGCGTTGGCGCCAGGTGCAGGAGCCACTGCTGTGTCGGGGCGAGTATCGAAATGAATTCGAGGATCAGTGTCGGGAGCTGGGCATGACGCTGGCAGCCAGCCTTGATGCCGGCCTGCTTTGATAACACCCGGTAGTCTCCCCGGGTTGTCTGTTCGGCAAGTCAGGGTTTCGCCACATGCCGCTCAGGCATTGGTACTGATATTGCGCCCCCGACGATCTTCCAGGTCAGCAGGCTGACGGGTCCTCGGGTTCAGCAGCAAGGGCCGTCGCCGGCTGCCTTTGCGACGGCGCTCCTGCCCCTTGAAGGGTAGTTGCCGGCGACGACGGTCCGGCTGTACCCGACGATCTGTTACCGGCTCCTCAGGTGTTGGTCGGGCGTCTTCTACTCGCACGACCTCCTTTGCCGGGACCTTTCTCGGTTGCTCCAGTGCTGAAAGCGAATGAGTCAGCGTTTTCAGAATGTCCACAAGTCAGTCTCCCTGTGAAAACTCTCCCGGCGCTCCTGGCCGACAACGGAAAGTGGGCTGTTGCATCGGTTTGTCAGATTTGACCTTCAACTCGGTTATCGGCGGCACCTGGTCAACCTTTAGTCAAAAACTGTGTGCTGCTCCACAGCTCAGCGCGGTTCTCCTACGGAACGCGACAGTTGTTCGTCAACATCCTACAATGGCGGGTTCCTCGGCGCCGGAAATGCCGGCTGACCGCCCCCTGATTCCCTAACTGGCAACAACAGGACATCACATTGAAGGCATTGCCCCTGAATCAGCTTTACAAGGCTTGCGTACTCAAGGATCTCCCCTTCAAGACCACCCGGCAGCTGGATCCGCTGGCTGAAATCGTGGGCCAGAACCGCGCGCAGGAAGCGGTCCGCTTTGCGCTTTCCATGCCGCATGGGGGCTACAACGTCTACGCGGTGGGGCGCAACGGACTGGGTAAGCGCACCATGATGCTGCGTTACCTGGAACACCATTCGGATGAAGAGCACCGGATCCATGACTGGTGTTACGTTGCCAACTTCGATGACCCCAGGGTGCCCCGGATGCTGTGCCTGCCGGCGGGGGAGGGCGCGAACCTGAAGCAGGACATGGAAAAGCTCATGTCCCGGCTGGTAAAGATGATTCCCCAGACCTTCGACAGTGACAACTTCCTTGAACGTGCCGAACAGTTGAAGAATGAGTATGGCAAGAAACAGGAAGACGAACTGGAGAAAGTGGCTAACCAGGCAAAGCGCAGGAAGGTCAGCCTGACGCTGACCACGCCTGGCGGCTATCGCCTCGTGGCGATGAACGGTGACGAGCCCCATACCGCCGAGACATTTGCCCGGTTGACTGAGGCCCAGCGCAACAAGTTTGAAGAAGACATTAACAAACTCGAGAAGAAACTCCGTCAGGCGGTTCGAAAGATTGCGGACTGGGAACAGGAGTACGCCGAGAAGCAGCAGGCCCTTAACCAGGAAACACTGGAGTCCATTTCAGGTCATCAGATCGATGAGCTGACGGCCCGCTATGAAAGCCTGCCGGATGTGGTTGCCTATCTGGAGGCCGTGCGCAAGGACCTGGCAGAAAACCTGGATATCTTCCTGGATGACAACGAAGAGCAGGCGGCGATTGCCTACGCGTCCCTGGACAAGAAAATGCCCCGTCGGTACCTCGTCAATCTGCTGGTTCACCAGAAGAATGACGAAGTGCCAGTGGTGGTTGAGGACAACCCCACCTACCACAACCTGTTCGGGTATGTGGAGAATGTGACTTTCAAGGGTACGGTATTCACTGACTACTCCCTGATCCGTCCGGGCAGCCTGCACCGGGCCAACGGGGGGTACCTGCTGATGGATGCCATCAAGGTGCTGGAGCAGCCGTTCGTCTGGGATGGCCTCAAGCGCGCCCTGCGTGGCAAGTCGATCATGATCAATTCCCTGGAGCGGGAGCTGACTCTGTCAGGCACCATCTCGCTCGAGCCGGAGGCAATTCCGCTGGACGTCAAGATTGTGCTGTTCGGTGACCGGGAAACCTGGATGCTGCTGCAGGAATATGACCCGGAATTCGCGGAGCTTTTCCGGGTCACAGCGGATTTCGAGAACGAGATGCGCCGAACCCCGGAAAGCCAGGTTCTCTACGCCAAGTTTATTGCCAGCCTGGTGCACGAAAAGTCCCTGCTTCACTGTGACCGCAAGGCGGTGGCTCGCATCATTGAATACAGCTCCCGCACCGCAGAGCACCAGGGACGGCTGTCGCTGCACGCGGCAGATATCGCCAATCTGTTGAGAGAGTCAGACTACTGGGCCCGCCAGGCCGGTGCGCGCCTGATACATGCGGACCATGTCGAACAGGCCCTGGCCAGTGCCCGTTATCGCAGCAGCAGGATTCGTGACCAGTTCTATGACGCGGTCCGCGACGGTTCCACCCTGGTCACCACCGAGGGCAAACGAACCGGACAGGTGAACGCGCTGTCGGTCCTGTCCACGGGTGGCTTTGAGTTCGGACTTTCCAATCGGGTAACCGCTACCTGCTATTACGGTGACGGTGACGTCATGGACATAGAGCGGGACGTCAAGTTGGGCGGTAACATCCATTCCAAGGGGGTAATGATCCTGAGCGCCTGGCTGTCTTCCCGGTTTGCCCGCAAGGATCCCATGCATTTGTCGGCCAGCCTCACCTTTGAGCAGAACTACGGCGAGGTGGACGGCGACAGCGCCTCGGTGGCGGAACTGTGTGCGCTGGTTTCCGCACTTGCTGATATTCCGGTGCGACAGGACCTTGCCATCACCGGGTCCATGAACCAGTTTGGCGAGATCCAGCCCATTGGTGGCGCCAATGAAAAAATTGAAGGCTTTTTCGAGACCTGTGTGATCAAGGGCCTTACCGGAACCCAGGGGGTGGTCATTCCTGCCACCAACGTCCAGAACCTGATGCTCGAGAGCCAGGTCGTGAATGCTGTTCGCGAAGGGCAGTTCCATATCTACTCGGTTCACACGGTCGAGCAAGCTATCGAGTTGCTTCTCGGTAAGCCTGCAGGGCGGGCTGACCGCAAGGGTAACTACCCGAGAGGCACCGTATTCGGCGCGATTGCAAAACGCCTGGCAGACATGCGGGAGCACGAGCGCCAGGAGCATGATGCGCACTCAGGGGCTGCAAAGGACTCCACGATCCATTAACCTCTTGGAAACTACCGGATAAGTCCCGGATTCGCAGGGCTGTTCGGACAGGTGCCCGGTTTCGTGTCAGGGCCAACCACCACAGGAGCGACAACAATGACAGACATCCAGCAAACCGTGTACGTGGTCGAGGACGACGAGGCGGTACGCGATTCACTGGAACTTCTGCTGAAGTCCGATGGCAAGCAGGTAAAAACCTACCCCAGCGCCACCGATTTTCTGGGCGATTATTCCGAGGAAATGGCTGGCTGTATCGTGCTGGATATTCGCATGCCGGGCATGGATGGCATGGAGCTGCAGAAAAAGCTCAATGCCCGTCACTCATTGTTGCCCATTATCTTTGTGACTGGCCATGGGGATGTACCCCTGGCGGTCGATGCCATGAAGGAAGGCGCAGTGGACTTCATCCAGAAGCCCTACCGTGAGGAGGCTTTGCTGGAAAAGATCGAGTCCGCCCTGGAGCAGGACCGGGAGCAGCGCAAGACCCTTGGTGAGCGCCAGGAGATTGTCCGCAAGATCAAGACCCTGACACCTCGTGAAACCGAGATCATGGAACGGATGATTGCTGGCCAGGCCAACAAGGTGATCGCCATTGAACTGGACATCAGCCAGCGCACCGTGGAGATCCACCGGTCCCGTGTTATGCACAAGATGGGGACGCACTCGCTGGCACACCTGGTTCGCATGGTATTGTCCGTAAAGGACCTTATCGACGTCGGATGAAATACGGCCCATCATCCCCGTACCTTTTCAACCGGCAGTAACCTATGACTGATCAGGCCAGTACCGAGCCTACGGTACTTCTCGTCGACGATAACGCCCAGAACCTCAAGGTCCTTTATGAAACGTTGAAGGACCGGGGTTATCGCCTGCTGATCGCCAACGACGGTGAAAAGGCCCTGAGCCTGGCACAGCGTCATCACCCCGAAGTCATACTGCTGGATATCATGATGCCCGACCTGGATGGCTACCAGGTCTGTGAACGTCTCAAGGCTGATCCGACGACGGCGGACTCTGCCGTGGTATTCCTGTCAGCGTTGGACGATGTTGATGCAAAGCTGCGGGGCTTCTCCCTCGGCGGTGCGGATTACATATCAAAGCCATTCCAGGCCCAGGAGGTCATTGCCAGGGTGGGTACCCACGCCCGGGTTATTCGCCTCGAGCGTGCCCTGCAGCAACGCAACCGGGAGCTGGAAAGTGATCAGAGCCGTATTCTCAATGCCATCAGCGAGGGCATCTATGGCCTGGACGCTGAGGGCAATATCGCCTTCGCAAACCCTGCAGCCAGTGTGATCAGTGGCTGCGGTGTGGAAGAGCTCATCGGGCAGAACTTCTTCGAGCTCCACTTCCGTCAGCCCCGGCCTTGCTCTGGTGCGCTCTGGGAGGAACCAGGTGAGCAAGCCGACACGCGCGATGGGGCAGAGCCCAGTGAGTCCGCGTTGCTTCCCGTCCAGGCCACCTGCAGTCAGGGTATTGCTGAACACCAGCGCAACGTCACCCTTTACCGGGCCGATGGCACCGCCTTTCCGGCGGAGTATCGCGCCACCCCGAAGAAAGAGGACGGACAGCTTACCGGCGCCGTGGTTGTTTTCCGTGACATCACGACTGAACTGGAAAGCGAACAGGCCCTGGAAGACGCCCGCAACATGGTTCAGGAACAGCGTGACCAGCTTGCCCATGCGTCCCGTATGGCCACCATGGGTGAAATGGCAGCGGGCTTTGCCCACGAGGTAAACCAGCCCCTCACCGCCATCACCAACTACGCCCGGGTTGCCCTGCGCATGCTCCGCACCGATGACCCTGATCCGGACTTGCTCTCCCAGACCCTTGAGAAAATCGAAGCCCAGTCCCACCGGGCCAGCGAGGTGGTAAAACGCATTCGCGGCTTTGTGCGTAAGCCGGCGGTAGGCAAGGAAGTGCTTTCTGTGGGTGGCTTGCTGGAAGAGACTCGCCTGTTTGCGGAAGTGGATGCCCGTAATAATGATGGTGGCGTCAACGTTCAGGTGGCTGACGACGTCCCGGATGTAGTGGCTGACCCCATTCAGGTTCAGCAGGTGGCCCTCAACCTGATTCGCAACGCCCTGGAATCCACCCGTAGCGCCGGTTCAAGGGAGCCGGTATCGGTGGCTGCCCGCATGCTTGACGATCACACGGTGCGGATTGATGTTCGCGACCATGGTGAGGGTCTTCCCGAGGATGCGGAGCAGAAGCTGTTTCTGCCGTTTTTTACCACCAAGCAGGAAGGTATGGGTATTGGCCTGACACTGTGTCGGTCACTGATTCAGGCCCAGGGTGGTGAGATCGGGTTCGAGCGTCCTGACGGTGCTGGTGCGGTCTTCTACTTCACGTTGCCAGTGGCTCCACCGAACCGGGAAACTAATTCTTAAAAGTTTTCAGCAAAAACGTTGACATGCCGGGAGCCATCTTTATAATGCGCCCTCGTTGTCACAGAGCAGTCAGGCAGGCTGTTCAGCTGAAATCTTCTCCTTCGGTTTCAGGTTAGTGGCAACCCAGCGCGGAGCGGTAGTTCAGCTGGTTAGAATACCGGCCTGTCACGCCGGGGGTCGCGGGTTCGAGTCCCGTCCGCTCCGCCATTTTTTCTCCTCTTTTGTTTTTGTTTTCTTCTCTTTATTTCCTATCTCCATTCTGGGACTTTTGCCGGAAGGTGGGCGATTTTTGTTCCGGAAACTTCTCTTCGGCTCTTGAGCTCTTGCGAGCAAATCTCTACTTTAGTCGGGCACTGGCAGCGTTGACTGACTACTTGCCTTGATTCCGTCAGGATCGATGGTCTTGGAGCAGGGGGCCGCCACCGGGGGTAACGTTCCGGGACACGCCGTGAATACGTCCATGTAGGCTCTTCAAAAACGTCCATGTTTTTGAAGGTCCCGGAACGTTACCCCCGGTGCCGACCCTCGATCTTTTGAGTTGCCCGCAAATAAAGAAAAGTTGAGAGACCCTATAATGACGACCTCCGCACAGCCGGGCAAAGCCCGCTACCCGCATCTTCTTGAACCCCTGGACCTGGGGTTTACCACCCTTCGTAACCGGACCCTGATGGGTTCCATGCACCTTGGCCTCGAAGAGCGCCCCAATGGTTTTGAGCGCCTGGCGGCGTTCTACGCCGAGCGGGCCCGAGGTGGCGCCGGCCTGATTGTGACCGGTGGTATTGGTCCGAACGTTGAGGGTTCCGTAGGGCCAGGCGCGGCGAAGATGACCACCGACGAAGAGTCCGATCAGCACAAGGTGATTACCCAGGCCGTGCACGAAGCCGACGGCAAGATCTGCATGCAGATCCTCCATGCCGGTCGCTACGCTTACCATCCGAAGCTGGTTGCACCCTCGGCCGTGCAGGCGCCGATCAACCCGTTTACACCCAATGAGCTCGATGACGCGGGCATCGAAAAGCAGATCGATGACTATGTGACCGCCTCTGTACTGGCTCAACGGGCTGGTTACGATGGCGTTGAGGTCATGGGTTCCGAGGGGTACTTCATTAACCAGTTTATTGTCGAGCGTACCAACAAGCGCACGGACCGCTGGGGTGGCAGCTATGAGAACCGTATTCGCTTGCCCATCGAGATTGTCCGCCGGGTTCGGGAGCAGGTGGGCCCGAACTTCATCATCATCTACCGTCTGTCCATGCTGGACCTGGTGGAAGAGGGCAGCACCTGGGATGAGGTGGTCCAGCTGGGTAAGGCCATTGAACAGGCTGGTGCGACCATCATCAATACCGGCATAGGTTGGCATGAGGCCCGGGTACCGACCATTGCCACCTCTGTGCCCCGGGGTGCGTTCACTGAGGTCACTGCGCGCATGAAGCGTGAAGTGTCCATCCCGCTGGTAACCACCAACCGCATCAACATGCCCGACGTGGCGGAGCAGATCCTGGCCTCCGGCGAGGCGGATATGGTGTCCATGGCGCGGCCTTTCCTGGCAGACTCTGACCTGGTACTGAAGGCGGCTGAAGATCGGGCCGACGAGATCAATACCTGCATTGGCTGTAACCAGGCCTGTCTGGACCACACCTTCTCCGGCAAGCTGACCAGTTGTCTGGTCAACCCGCGTGCCTGTTATGAAACCGAGTTGAACTACACGCCGGCGGGGCAGCCCAAAAAACTCGCGGTAGTCGGCGCAGGTCCTGCCGGCCTGGCGTTTGCTACGGCCGCCGCCCAGCGTGGCCACAAGGTGACGCTGGTTGACTCCGCTGATGAGATAGGTGGCCAGTTTAACCTGGCTAAACGCATTCCGGGCAAGGAGGAGTTCCACGAGACCCTTCGGTATTACCGGGTCATGCTGGACAAATTGGGTGTCGACGTCAGGCTGGGCGTGCGCGCTGATGCGGACATGCTGAAACAGGGCGGGTTCGACGAAGTTATCCTGGCGACAGGCATCAAGCCGCGTATCCCGGAAATTGAGGGTATCGACCACCCGAAAGTGATTGGTTACATCGACGCCCTGCTTGAGCGAAAGCCGGTCGGTAAGCGTGTTGCTGTCGTAGGCGCTGGCGGTATCGGCTTTGATGTGTCCGAGTTCCTGGTTCATCAGGGCAAGTCGGTGTCCCTGGACAAGCACGCGTTCATGAAGGAGTGGGGGGTGGACCTGTCGGTCGAGCACCGCGGTGGTGTTGAAGGGGTTGACCCGGATGTGACGCCGCCTGCCCGGGAAATCTGGCTGCTTCAGCGCAAGGCTTCCAAGGTCGGAAAGGGCCTCGGCAAGACCACCGGCTGGATTCACCGGTCGGCTCTCAAGATGAAAGGCGTTCACATGGTGCCAGGTGTTACCTACCGTCGTATTGATGACGAAGGGTTGCACGTTACCCTCGCTGGCAAGGACGGCTCCGGTGAGGATCGGGTGCTGGAGGTGGATACCGTTGTCATTTGCGCAGGCCAGGAGCCCCTGAGGGAACTGCAGGCCGAACTGGAGAACGCTGGCTTGCCGGTACACCTGATTGGTGGCGCCGACGTTGCAGCGGAACTGGATGCCAAGCGAGCTATTGACCAGGGTAGCCGACTCGCAGCCGCACTCTGACCATGATGCTGTCCGGGTGGGCCATGGTTAGCTGCCCGGGTGGCACTCAGTCACAAATTCGCACAGATCTGCGCTGCCGCAGAACGACACATCTGGCTAAAATGCGTCACAGCCTGCACACTGCTGTATCAGGTGCAAGGCCGTGACCCGTTGGGTGGCGGCATGATTGGTAACTCAGGTATTGCTCGGGGAGGCGTTGAATGGCTTTAGCCGATCCATCGGAAGACGGATACGCAGCGGTATTTCTGATGGATGGAATCGACGTCGCACGGCAGATGCGGGCGACGGAGTTTGACGCCTTCCTCGATGGCTATGTCGGGCTGTCAGATCTGGCGGATACCGATGTGCGGGCAGTCTTTGTCCAGATGGGCGATGACTTGCTGGTGCGTGGGCTGGTCTTTTTTCGTATCTATTTCGATGAGGAAGGCCGGGCCGATAGCCACTGGAACATCCCGGTAGAGTCCCTTGCCCAACAGGGTTCTGCAGGTCCGGATATGGGGGCGGGCCCGATTCGCCTGGTCTGTCGCAGCCGCTGCCCGGAAAAACGTTTCCGGTCTGAGTTGTGGGATCCGGACATGACACCGGGCTCCAACCACTTTCAGTCCATCCGCAAGGCCGTCGAGGCCAACCATCTCAAGTACAAGCGTAAGAACCGGGGTGGTGATGAACAGATCCCGGTTCTGAGGACCGCACTGGGAAAGCCCGATACAGATATTGCCGCCCAGGAAGCCGCCGCCCAGCGGAACCGCCTCGCCCATATCATTCGGGAGCAACGCCTGCGCATCAAGACCCTGCAGGGTGCCCACCAGGACTCACTGGCGGCCATGCAGCGGGAGCATCGCCTTGAGCGCCAGGCCTGGCAGGAGGAAAAGACCGAACTGGACAGGCAGCTGCAACGGGCGAAGCTGGAGTCCAGCAAGCTCAAGAAGCGCCTGGAACGCCGGAACCTGCAGGTCGGTGAGTTGCGTGAGCAGCTGGAAGAGATACAGGCGGTGGTTTCAGATGCTCCGGCCGGCCTCGAAGAGGCCGCGCAGGCAGAAGTGGTTTTGCTGCGGGAGCAACTGGACCGAAAGCAGCGGGAGCTGGATGGTCAGGTGCGGACCAACCACGAGCTGGAAAAGGCGCTTGGGGATGCCCGCAACCAGGCGCCAGATGAGGACACCATCGTGCGTCAGCTGCAGGACCAGAAGGTCTTCCTGGTGGGCTATCACCCCGGGGTAGGGCACCTTACCCTGCCATTTAGTGACCTGCGCAAATATTTCGACAATCCGACAGGTTACGCGGCCGGGAAGTGCGGTCTGTCCGAGCCTGCCTACCGTCGCTGGCTGGATCACTACGAAAACCCTGTCTGCCGCGCGTCGGGCAAACAGAAGGGCGACGTTTGCGGCCAGCCGGTGATGCGTATCGGCCGGCCAGCGGACTTCGAGCCTGGTGTCCATGACCGCTGCGAGCAGCACGCAGCCTCCTGATCCTTTGCTTCGGCGGGACAATCCTTTTCAGAATCCATGCGTAATTCGTTAAGATGGTAGGGCGCTTCTGATCAGCCCCGGGTTCTGGTCAGGGGTACACCCGCGCCACTGACCAGACTGAGAGCTTTAATGGATCAATTCAGGAATATCGGTGTTATCGGCCGCATGGGTAGCGTCAAGGTAGTTGAGACGCTGCGTGCACTCCGGAGCTATCTGCTCAGCGAAAACTACCAGGTGATCCTTGAGCAGGATACGGCTGGCATGCTTCCGGGCCATGGCCTGCAGGTGGCCAGCAAGAAGCTCATGGGGGAGATCTGTGACCTGGTTATTGTGGTCGGGGGCGACGGCAGCCTGCTGGGCGCCGCCCGGGAACTGGCCAAGTCCAAGATCCCGTTGCTGGGTGTCAACCGGGGGCGGCTGGGGTTTCTCACCGATATCTCACCGTCAGACCTTGAAGAGCGCCTTGGCGAGGTGTTACAGGGGGAGTACATTGAGGAAAACCGCTTTTTGCTGGACGGCAACCTGGAGCGGGACGGCCAGCCGTTGGGGTTTGGCAGCGCGTTGAACGATGTGGTGCTTCACCCGGGCAAGTCCACGCGGATGATTGGTTTCGACCTGTATATCGATGGTCACTTTGTCTACAGTCAGCGATCTGACGGCCTGATCGTTTCCACACCGACAGGCTCTACAGCCTACTCCCTCTCCGCCGGTGGTCCGATCATGCATCCGAAGCTGGATGCGGTGGTGCTGGTACCCATGTTTCCCCATACCCTTAGCAGCCGGCCAATCGTGGTGGACGGCAAGAGCGAAATCAAGCTGGTGATCGGTGACACCAATGAGACCTACCCCCAGATCAGCTTCGATGGCCAGATGGACATCGCCTGTGCTCCTGGGGACATCATCCGTATCACCAAGAAGCCTTTCAAAATCCGACTGATACACCCGAAGGATCACAACTTCTACGCCACCTGCCGCGAAAAGCTCGGTTGGGCCAGCGAGATAACAGCGAGTTGATCATGGCAAGTGCACGTTCGCCCTCACGGGGCTATGACATTATCGGCGACATACATGGCTGCGCCCATACCCTGGAGCACCTGCTGGAGCAGATGGGGTACCGAAAGATCAACGGTATTTACCAGCACCGGAAACGCCAGGCCATTTTTATTGGCGATATCATCGACCGGGGGCCGCGCATCCGTGAGGCCCTGCACCTGGTCCGTGACATGGTGGAGCATGGTTCGGCGCGGATCGTTATGGGCAACCATGAGTACAATGCCCTGGGCTATTGCACCCGAGCCCGGCCAGGCAGCGGCAAGACGTTCCTCAGGGAGCACAATGCCCGCCATGACCGGCTGATACGGGAGACCCTGGAGCAGTTTGATCGTTATTCCCATGAGTGGAATGAGTTCCTGGAGTGGTTCTACGACATCCCCCTGTTCATTGAGGAGGAAGAATTCCGGGCGGTTCATGCCTGCTGGGATGAGCGGTTGATTCGTCAATTCCTCGAAACCCAGGGCAGTCCCTGTATCGATGAGGATTTCCTCCATGCCTCGGCGGCTATCGAGTCGTTTGCCGGCCAGGTGATGGACACCCTGCTGCGGGGCACCGACCTGCCGCTGCCTGATGGCATGTCCATAACCGGCCGTGACGGTTACACCCGCAAGTTCTTCCGCACCAAGTTCTGGGCCGATGATCCCCGCACCTACGGCGATGTGGTATTCCAGCCGGATCCGTTGCCGGAAGACGTGGCCCGTCGCGAGTTGTCGGAGAAAGAGCGCCGGGAAATCCTGCGCTACCCGCGAGGTGAGCGGCCTGTTTTTGTGGGTCACTACTGGATGGAAGGCAAACCCGCCCCATTAAAGCCCAACGTAGCCTGTCTCGATTACAGTGCAGTGAAATACGGCAAACTGGTGGCCTATCGCATGGACGGCGAGCAGGAACTGCTGCCGGAAAAATTCGTCTACGTGAACGTGGAGCGGCCGGAACTCAGTGGCAGCTTCCAGACCGAAGACAGCGTGGCGAGGTAACGGCTTTGCATCGAATCAAGGAACTGGCCCCGGAAGCAGACCTGGCCGGGTTCAGCACCTGGCTGGGGCAGCAGGGGGTGCAGCATCGCATTACCCGGGAGCCGGACAGCCAGGTGCTGTGGCTGGCTCACCCAGAGCAGGCGGAGCCGGTACTGGCCGCGCTGGAGCAGTACATGCGGGACGAAAATGTAAGGGAGCGGGTAAACCAGGCCGGACGTGCGCCGGTTCGCGGAGGTCGTTGGCAGCCATCCCCCCGGCATGCGCCCCTGGTGTTCGCCATGATCGCAATCGCGGCGGTGGTGGCGTGGATGACTGGCCTGGGGGAGAACCTGGTATCCGCATGGTTCATGTATGTGGACCCCCGCTTCCATGACTGGCAGAGCTTTCAGGGTCGCCTGGCGGGGCTCACCGAAACCCTGGCGTCGGGGCAGGTCTGGCGGCTTATTACGCCGGATTTTCTGCACTTCAGCGTGATGCATATCCTGTTTAACGCCGTGATGCTCTGGTTTCTGGGTAGTCAGGTGGAGTGGATGGACGGCAAGGGGCGTTTCGTGACGCTGTTCCTGGTTACCAGCCTTGCCTCCAACACGCTTCAGTACCTGGTGTCAGGACCCTTGTTCGGCGGGCTTTCCGGAGTGGTGTATGGGGTGCTCGGCTATTGCTGGCTCAGCCAGCAGCGACAGCCCCGATTCCAGTTCCCGCCGGCCCTGGTGACCTTTGCGCTGGTGTGGATGATTATCGGGTTCACGCCCTTGCCGGAAGTGCTGGGTATCGGGCGCATGGCCAATGAAGCGCACCTGGGTGGTTTCCTGGGAGGCCTGTTGGTGGCGATGCTGGTGCCGCCGCCAGGACAGAGGCGCACGGTCTGAGCTGTGCCAGCCCGTTGTCAGACAAAAAAAGCCCCGCCAGTGGCGGGGCATTAAGTGAGCTCGAAGCTCCTGATGAGAGAGAACCAAATGAAACGACCGCGTCATTTGGTGAGATAATGATAATCATTTTCGTTTAAGGCTGTCAAACCCATTGCGGGAGTTTTTTCATGACTTACGAGGAATTAATTCAACGGCTCGATCCGACGGTCTACCAGAACCTGCGTCGAGCCATCGAACTGGGCAAGTGGCCTGATGGTCGCAAGGTAACCGACGAGCAGCGTCGGACATGCCTTGAGGCGGTGATCCACTACGAGCAGACCCACAATATCCCCGAGCCGGACCGGGTGGGGTATATCGAACGCAATAACTGTGGCTCCGAGTCATCCGGCAAGGATGAAGGGCCCGAGACCATCCGTATTGTCAGCTGAGGTACCCTTGAACCAACTGCACGAGGCCAGCGGCCGGCTGGTGAAAATGCCGGCGACGCCAGATCAGCCGGTGAGTTACCGGCTCAGGGTGGGTGACCAGGAACTGCCCCTGAACGAGTTGATGGGCCAAACCATCGAGATTGCCTACAGTGGCGAGATTCGCTGCATCCACTGCAACCGCAAGACCAGCAAAAGCTTCAATCAGGGGTATTGCTACCCCTGCTTCAAACGCCTGGCAGCGTGCGACACCTGCATCATGAGCCCGGAAAAGTGCCATTATCACCTGGGCACCTGTCGTGAACCGGAGTGGGGCGAAACCCATTGTATGACCGGTCATGTGGTTTACCTGGCCAACTCCTCCGGACTCAAGGTTGGTATAACCCGTGCCAGCCAGGTGCCTACCCGCTGGATCGACCAGGGCGCCGTAGCGGCGATACCCATGCTGCGAGTAGCCACCCGATACCTGGCCGGGCTGGTGGAAGTAGCCTGCAAGCAGCATGTGGCGGACCGCACCAACTGGCGAACCATGCTAAAGGGCGAAGCACCGGCGCTGGATCTGGTGGCCGAGCGGGCAGGGTTACTGGAACGTATTGCACCTGACCTGGACCGGCTGGCTTCCGAGCACGGGCCGCGCAGCATTGAAGTGGCTGATGACCCGCCCTGGCAGCTGGATTACCCGGTAGCCGCCTGGCCGCAGAAGATCAAGACCCACAACCTGGACAAGGAGCCCGTGGCAACCGGCGTGTTACAGGGCATCAAGGGCCAGTACCTGATGCTGGACACGGGCGTTATCAATATTCGCAAGTACACGGCCTACGATGTCCGTGTGCGGGTTCTGTCGGAGTAACACCATGCGTACAAGTCAACCGAAGACCATTTACCTCAGTGAATACCGGGTGCCGGACTTCCTGGTAGACCATGCTGACCTGCGTTTCGAGCTGTTTGAAGACGGCGCCCGTGTACACAGTAGCCTCAGCATCCGGCGTAATCCCGAAGCGCACGGGCAGGGCAGTCCGCTGGAGTTGAACGGAGATTCCCTGCAACTTCAATCCGTTCACCTGGATGGCCGTGAATTGGCAAAGGATGAGTACGAGGACCGGAGCGACCTTCTGGTGGTGCCTTCGGTACCGGATGCGTTCGAATTGCGGGTGGTGACCTGGATTGAGCCCCAGAACAACACTCGGCTTGAGGGCCTCTACAAGTCGTCCGGCATGTTTTGTACACAGTGCGAGGCCGAAGGATTCCGCTGCATCACTTTCTTCCCGGACCGGCCGGATGTGATGGCCCGGTTCCGTACCCGGATAGAGGCGGATAAGGCTGCCTACCCGGTGCTGCTGTCCAACGGTAACCCTGTCGACAGCGGTGAGCTGGATAACGGCCGCCACTTTGTGACCTGGGAAGACCCGTTCCCGAAGCCCAGCTACCTGTTTGCCCTGGTGGCCGGTGCCCTGGTGGAAAAAAACGATACCTTCCGCACCATGTCCGGCCGGGAGATCGACCTGCGAATCTACGTGGAGCCCCGCAACGCGGACAAGACCGCCCACGCCATGGACTCCCTCAAGCGCTCCATGCGCTGGGACGAGGAAACTTACGGCCGCGAGTACGACCTGGATATCTTCATGATCGTGGCGGTGGATGACTTCAATATGGGGGCCATGGAAAACAAGGGTCTCAACATCTTCAACTCATCCTGTGTGCTGGCCCGCCCCGAGTCGGAAACCGACATGGCGTTCCAGCGCATCGAGGCCATCGTGGCCCACGAATACTTCCATAACTGGTCCGGTAACCGGGTGACCTGTCGTGACTGGTTCCAGCTTAGCCTGAAGGAAGGCTTTACTGTATTCCGGGACTCGCAGTTCTCCGCCGATATGGGATCGCCCACGGTGAAGCGAATCGAGGATGCCACGCTACTGCGCACCGCCCAGTTTGCCGAGGACGCAGGCCCCATGGCCCATCCGGTGCGGCCCGCTTCGTACATGGAGATTTCCAACTTCTACACCCTGACCATCTATGAGAAAGGCAATGAAGTTGTGCGGATGATTCATACGCTGCTGGGCCCGGAACTGTTCCGCAAAGGCAGCGACCTCTACTTCGAGCGCCATGATGGCCAGGCGGTAACCACCGACGACTTCGTCCGCGCCATGGAAGACGCCAGCGGTCGTGATCTGAGCCAGTTCCGGCTGTGGTACGAGCAGGCGGGGACGCCGGTGCTAACGGTGGAAGATGACTATGACGAGGCCAGCCAGACCTATCGCCTGACGGTGGCCCAGTCAATTCCTGACACCCCTGGTCAGACCGGCAAGAAACCCCAGCACATTCCGTTCGCACTGGGACTGCTGGCTGCCAACGGTACCGATATCCCCCTCACCCTTGCTGGTGAGCACTCCGCCGGAGTGACCACCCGGGTGCTGGAACTGACAGAAAAGAGCCATACGTTTGAATTTACAGGTATCGCCAGCCGGCCGGTGCCGTCGCTGTTGCGTAACTTCTCGGCTCCGGTGCGGGTGAACTACCCCTGGACCCGCGACCAGCTGATGTTCCTGATGAGTCACGACAGCGATGGCTTCAACCGCTGGGACGCAGGTCAACGGCTGGCGGTGGAGGTGATCCGTGAACTGTCCGGTCATGCCGAAGCAGAAGTGGATCCACGGCTTGTCGAAGCCAGCCGCACGCTGCTGAATGACCGGGATGCGGACCAGGCGCTGGTCGCGAAGATGCTGCAGTTGCCCACCGAGGCCTACCTGATCGAGCTCGCAGACAAGCCCGACGTGCAGATTATTCACCATGCCCGTGAGCGGGTGGTGAAGGTGCTGGCTACCGCCCTGCGGGAAGAACTGCTGGACTGCTACCGTCGGCAGCAACCAGCCGAGCCATACCAGGTAACACCGGAAGATGTCGCCAGCCGAAGCCTGCGTAACATGGCCCTGTCCTGGCTGCTCCATATCGGCGATGAAGGGGCCCTCAGCCTGGCGCTGGGGCAGTTTGAAAGCGCGACCAATATGACAGACCAGGCCGGTGCCCTGCGGGCGCTGGTCAACTCTCCGTTTGAGGCAGAGCGGGGCCGGGCGCTGGAGGCGTTCTACCAGCGGTGGCACCAGGATCCACAGGTGGTGGAGCAGTGGTTCTCTATCCAGGCGGCCAGCCCGGTCACCGGCGACCTGCCGTCGGTGCGCCGTCTGCTGGAGCATGAGGCCTTTGACTGGAAAAACCCCAACAAGATTCGCTCTGTTGTCGGGGCCTTTGCGGGCCAGAACCTGGTGCACTTCCACGACCAGGAAGGTTCCGGTTACCGGTTCCTGGCCGATACCATCCGTCGCCTGGACGACAGTAACCCCCAGATCGCAGCCCGCCTGGCCGCACCACTGACCCGGTGGCGCAAGTTTGCCCCGGTCTACAGCGAAGGCATGCGCAAGGCGCTGGAATCGGTTCGTGACAAGGGTGGCCTGTCCCGGGATGTCTACGAGATTGTCCACAAGAGCCTGGCGGATTGAGGTTTCAGTGCGTCTGCGCACCATTAAAGGTCGCAGACTCAGATGGTTATCGGGTCTGCGGCTTTATTTTGGGCCCGATCTGGGCTATGTTCTGAAAAGCTGAGAATGTGACGTTTTGTTACGTCCCGCTGCCGGATTCCGGGCGAGGGTCGCGCTGTTTGCGGCCAGGCTGGCCGGAATCTGCTCCAAAAAATACGAATCAAGAAGGAATCGTTTATGGCAATCCGAACCGCACTGCGACTCAAAGCCTCCACCCTGGCCCTGGCCGCCTCCGTTGGTCTGGCCGCAGGCTCCATGTCGGTGTCCGCGCAGGAACAGCGCTTCGTGACTATTGGTACTGGCGGGGTTACAGGCGTCTACTATCCGGCCGGTGGCGCTATCTGCCGCCTGGTCAACATGGACCGCAAGGAACACGGCATTCGCTGCTCCGTGGAAAGCACCGGTGGCTCCGTGTATAACCTGAACGCCATCAGCCAGGGCGAACTTGACCTGGCGGTTGCGCAGTCTGACTGGCAGTACCATGCCTATAACGGCACCAGTGAATTCGAGGGCGCAAAGGTCGAGAAGCTGCGGGCAGTATTCTCGTTGCATCCGGAGCCGTTCACCGTTGTGGCCAGCAAGGGCTCTGGTATCAAGACCTTCGAGGACCTGGAAGGCAAGCGGGTTTCCGTGGGCAACCCGGGCTCCGGCCAGCGGGCCACCGCCGAGGTACTGATGGCAGAAATGGGCTGGGATATGGACAAGTTCTCCCTGGCCGCCGAGCTGAAGGCCGCCGAGCAGTCCCAGGCCCTGTGTGACGGCAATATTGACGCATTCTTCTACACGGTTGGTCACCCCTCCGGCGCCATCAAGGAGGCTACGACCTCCTGTGACAGCACCATCGTGGCCGTCGACAATGAGGCCACCAAAACCCTGGTCGAGGAACACCCCTACTATCGGGTAGCCACCATTCCCGGCGGCATGTACCGCGGTAACGAAGAAGACGTGAAGACCTTTGGTGTTGCGGCTACCTTTGTTACCTCTTCCGATGTGGACGAGGATGTGGTCTATGAAGTGGTCAAGGCCGTGTTTGAGAACTTCGACAGCTTCAAGCGCCTGCATCCGGCCTTTGGCAACCTGCAGAAGGAAGAAATGGTATCCGACGCCCTGAGTGCGCCGCTGCACAAGGGTGCCGAAAAGTACTACCGCGAGGCCGGCCTGATCGAGTGATCGGACTGAGTGCCTGAGCTGTACCGCCGGGGGTTCTGCCTCCGGCGGTTTTTGTCTGAACCGTGAAATTCCGATGGAACCGGCCCCATGACCAACCGCGATCCCTCCGCGCCCGATAACGTTGACGTCTCGAAGATCCACGAAGTAATGCAGACGGAAACCGGGGGCAGGGCGCTGACCGGGCCGGCGTCTGTCCTGCTTTTTATTGTTCCGCTGGTATGGTCGCTGTTCCAGCTATGGATCGCCTCGCCGCTGCCATACATCGTCAATTTTGGCATCCTCAATTCCACTGAGGCCCGCTCCATCCACCTGGCCTTCGCGACGTTCCTGGCATTCACCGCGTTCCCCATGTTCCGGGGCCGCCACGACACCCATATCCCCTGGTTCGACTGGATACTGGCGCTCGCCGCTTCTTTCTCAGCGGCCTATCTGTTCCTGTTCTATGACCAGCTCTCTGAGCGCCCGGGTGCGCCCATCACCCAGGATCTGGTCGTTGCCCTGGGCGGCCTGGTGCTGTTGCTGGAAGCCACCCGGCGGGCGCTGGGGCTCCCCCTGACGGTGGTGGCCGCGGTATTCATTACCTATTCCCTCGCTGGGCCCTGGATGCCGGATGTGATTGCCCACAAGGGAGCAAGCCTTAACAAGCTGGCTTCCCATCAATGGTTGGGTACCGAGGGGGTCTTCGGCGTTGCGCTCGGGGTCTCCACCACCTTCGTGTTTCTCTTCGTTCTGTTCGGCGCCCTGCTGGAGAAGGCCGGTGCCGGTAATTACTTTATCAAGGTGGCCTATGCGCTCCTGGGGCACATGCGCGGTGGGCCGGCCAAGGCAGCTGTGGTCTCCAGCGGTCTCTCCGGCGTTATTTCTGGCTCATCGATTGCCAACGTCGTCACCACCGGCACCTTTACCATCCCGCTGATGAAGCGCGTGGGCTTCCCGGCCACCAAGTCCGGTGCGGTTGAGGTTGCCGCCTCCACCAACGGCCAGCTGACGCCCCCGATTATGGGTGCTGCCGCCTTCCTGATGGTGGAGTACGTGGGCATCTCCTACCTGGAGGTGATCAAGCACGCCATACTGCCAGCGCTCATCTCCTACGTGGCACTGATCTACATTGTCCACCTGGAAGCCTGCAAGCTGGGTATGAAGGGCATCGAGCGCCTGAACAAGCCGACCCTGGCCCAGCGCATGCTCACCTGGGTGGTGTTGTTGCTTGGCCTGATCATCCTCAGCTTCGCGGTCTATTATGGTATTGGCTGGACCAAGACCTTGTTGGGGGATGCGGCCGTCTGGGTGCTCGGGCCCCTCTTGCTGGTCGTCTACATGGCCCTGGTGGCCTATGCCGCGAAATTCCCACCCCTGGAGGTGGACGACGGCAGTACAGACATGACCCAGTTGCCGGAGGTTGCGCCAACCGTAAAAACCGGCCTTTACTACCTGTTGCCGGTGGTCGTGCTGGTCTGGTGTCTCACCGTTGAGCGTTTCTCGCCCCAGCTGTCCGCTTTCTGGGCCACTCTGTTCATGGTGTTTATCGTGTTGACCCAACGACCCTTGCTGGCGTTCTTCCGCAAGCACGAAGGTATCGGGAAATCCATTTATCAGGGCTGGTCAGAGCTGTTACACGCCTTTGCTACCGGCGGTCGCAACATGGTGGGTATCGGTGTGGCTACGGCAACGGCGGGTATCGTGGTCGGTACGGTAACCCTGACCGGTATCGGGCTGGTGATGACCGAGTTTGTCGAGTTCATATCTGGCGGCAACCTGATGCTGATGCTGATATTCACCGCCCTGATCAGCCTGCTGCTGGGCATGGGGTTGCCCACCACCGCCAACTACATCGTGGTTTCTACCCTGATGGCGCCGGTTATCGTTACCCTGGGCGCAGAGAACGGCTTGCTGGTGCCGCTGATCGCCGTCCACCTGTTTGTGTTCTATTTCGGTATCCTGGCAGATGACACGCCACCGGTGGGGTTGGCCGCCTATGCAGCGGCGGCGATATCCGGGGCAGACCCTATCCGTACCGGTATCCAGGGCTTCGCCTACGACATCCGCACGGCTGTTCTACCGTTCATGTTTATCTTCAATACCCAGTTGCTGTTGATTGGACTGACCGGCCCCCTGGACCTGGTGAGCACTATCGTCAGTGCCGTGGTGGCTATTCTCGCGTTCTCGGCGGCGACCCAGGGCTACTGGCTGACCCGAAGCCATAAGTGGGAGTCGGCGCTGCTGATTCTCATCGCGTTCACCCTGTTCCGTCCGGGTTTCTGGTGGGATCGAATTTATCCGGAATATGCCGAGCAACCCGGTGCTCAAATCGTCGACCAGATCGAGGTGTTGGCGGAAGATCCCGAGGTTGACTATGTCGTGTTGCAGGTCACCCTCCTGGATATCTCCGGTGACGAGCGCTCCACCTGGATGCAGCTGCCGATTGCGGAAGGCGGGACGCCGGAAGAGCGACTGATGAGTATGGGTATTGAGGGCAGCCCGGATGGTGATCGTTATACCGTCGACTTCATCGGTTTCGACAGTCCGGCAGAGAGAGCCGGGCTGGAGTTCGGCTCGACCATTGACGTGGTCCGGGTCCCGCAGGAACGACCGCCAAGGGAGTTAGTGTACATTCCTGCGCTGGCCCTGCTGGCGCTGCTGGGCTGGCTGCAGGTGCGCCGTCGCCGTAAGGAAAATCCGTCAGAGACGGCGCCAGCCACCTGACAGGCCAGCGAAAACCCTGTTAAACTCCGCACCGTTCGAGCCGCACTGGTAGCGCGGCTCCCGTTAACACGTGGTCTTTGGTACGGATCACCGCTGAGAGGAGTTTCCCATGCCCGTAGTGACCCTGCCTGACGGCAGCCATCGCAGTTTTCCCAATCCCGTCACTGTTCATGACGTGGCCGCCGATATCGGCGCCGGCCTCGCCAAGGCTGCGCTTGCCGGGCGCGTAAATGGCAAGTTGGTGGACACCAGCTACGAGATCGACCAGGACACAGACCTGGCCATCGTCACTGACCGCGACGAGGATGGTGTTGATATCATTCGCCATTCCACCGCACACCTGCTGGCCATGGCCGTCAAGGAGCTGTTCCCCGAAGCCCAGGTTACCATCGGGCCGGTCATCGACAACGGCTTCTACTACGACTTCAAGTTCGACCGTCCCTTCACCAACGAAGACCTGGAGCGGATCGAAAAGCGCATGGAAGAACTGGCGAAACAGGATATCCCGGTATCGCGCTCGGTCCTGTCGCGGGAAGAGGCGGTCAAGCTGTTCCACGAAATGGGGGAAGAGTACAAGGTCCGCATTATCGAAGACATTCCCGGTGATGAAGACCTCTCGTTCTACCGCCAGGGCGACTTCATCGACTTGTGCCGTGGTCCCCACGTACCGAGCACCGGCAAGCTCAAGGCCTTCAAGCTGACCAAGGTGGCTGGCGCTTACTGGCGGGGCGACACGGGCAACGAGCAGTTGCAGCGTGTTTATGGTACCGCCTGGGGCAACAAGAAAGAGCTCAAGGCCTACCTGCAGCGTCTGGAAGAGGCTGAAAAACGCGACCACCGCAAGATTGGCAAGAAGCTGGGCCTTTTCCATATGCAGGAAGAGGCTCCGGGCATGGTGTTCTGGCATCCGGACGGCTGGGCCCTGTACCAGGAAGTCGAGCAGTACATGCGAGCAATGCAGCGTCGCCACGGCTACCAGGAGATCAAGACGCCCCAGGTGGTCGCCCGCACCCTTTGGGAGAAGTCCGGTCACTGGGACAAGTTCAAGGACGACATGTTTACCACCGAGTCGGAAAAACATGACTTCGCCATCAAGCCCATGAACTGTCCCTGTCATATCCAGGTGTTTAACCAGGGTCTGAAGAGCTACAAGGACCTGCCCCTGCGGCTGGCGGAATTCGGTTCGTGCCACCGCAATGAGGCGTCGGGGGCTTTGCACGGTATTATGCGGGTGAGGGGGTTCACCCAGGATGACGCGCACATCTTCTGTGAGGAAGATGCCATTCAGGACGAAGTGTCTGCCTTTATCGGTATGCTGCACGAGGTTTATGCGGACTTCGGCTTTGACCAGATCCTGTACAAGCTCTCCACCCGGCCGGAAAAACGTGTCGGCTCTGACGAAGTCTGGGACAAGGCAGAGGCCGCCCTCGAGCAGGCGCTGAACCGCGAAGGCGTGGACTGGGAGTTGCTGCCGGGCGAGGGTGCCTTCTACGGGCCGAAGATTGAATTCTCCCTGAAGGACTGCATCGGCCGGGTATGGCAGTGTGGTACCATTCAGGTGGATTTCTCCATGCCGGGCCGTCTCGGTGCCCAGTATGTGGCCGACAATTCAGAGCGCCGGACACCGGTCATGCTGCACCGCGCGGTGCTGGGTTCCTTCGAGCGTTTCATTGGTATCCTGATCGAGGAATACGAGGGTGCCTTCCCCACCTGGTTGGCACCCACCCAGGTGGCCATCCTCAATATCACCGATCGCCAGGCAGAATATTGCGAGAATCTGGCGAAAAAGTGGCAGGATGCGGGTTATCGGGTAAATGCTGACTTGAGAAACGAGAAGATCGGCTTTAAAATCCGCGAGCATACTTTAAACAAGGTTCCGTATCTTGTCGTAATCGGCGATAAGGAAGTCGAGAACGGCGCCGTTGCGGTGAGAACCCGCAAAGGGGAAGATCTCGGAACCATGACGCCGGAAGCGTTCGAGGCTCTGCTGGCAGCAGAGGTCGCGCGTAAAGGCAGAACCAAGACGGAGAACTGATTATCAAACAGCGAGCGAATCGGGGTGGTCGCGCACCACGCGCACCTATTAACGAGAACATTGACGCTACAGAAGTGCGCCTTATTGATGCCGAAGGCAATCAGGTTGGCATTGTGTCGATCGAAGATGCCCTGAAGCAGGCAGAAGAGGCAACTCTGGACCTTGTTCAGGTTACGGATTCCGATCCGATCGTCTGTAAGATAATGGACTACGGCAAGAAGGTCTTCGAAGAGAAGAAGGCCAAGGCTGCTGCCAAGAAAAAGCAGAAGCAGGTCCAGATCAAAGAAGTGAAATTCAGGCCAGGGACGGAAGAAGGGGATTATCAGGTCAAACTACGCAACCTGATACGTTTCCTTGAGAACGGGGATCGCGGCAAAATCACTATCCGCTTCCGCGGCCGTGAGATGGCACACCAGGAAATCGGTATGCAACTCATGAACCGTATCGAAAAAGATATTGAGGAGCTGGCCCAGGTAGAGCAACGGCCCAAGATGGAAGGCCGCCAGATGACCATGGTTGTATCGCCCCGTAAAAAGAAGTGATCCCGAACACCAGGCAGGTCCCCCGCGCTGGCGGGGGATTTGTCGTTCAGGAACACATTTCATTTGATTGAAAAACAGAATGCGGAGTTTTAAGAAATGTCCAAGATGAAAACCAAGAGCGGGGCGGCCAAGCGCTTCAAGAAGACCGCCACCGGCTTTAAGCATAAGCAGTCCTTCACCAGTCATATCCTGACCAAGAAGAGTCCGAAGCGTAAGCGTCAGCTGCGTGGCACCAAGATGATTGCCAAGTCGGACGTTGCTTCCATCAAGCGTATGATCGCCAGTTAATCAACCGGTCTGGAGAAGGAAATAGTTTATGGCACGTGTTAAGCGTGGCGTGATTGCACGCCGTCGTCACAAGAAGATTCTGAAGCAGGCCAAGGGTTACTACGGTGCCCGTAGCCGTGTTTTCCGGGTAGCCAAGCAGGCGGTCATCAAGGCGCATCAGTATGCCTACCGTGACCGTCGTAACCGCAAGCGCGCTTTCCGCGCCCTGTGGATCTCCCGGATCAACGCCGGCGCCCGCGCCAACGGCCTGTCATACAGCCGTCTGATCGCTGGCCTGAAGAAGGCGGAAGTGGAAATCGATCGCAAGGTTCTGGCCGACCTGGCCATGAACGAGCAGCAGGCGTTTGCTGCTGTTGTGGAGAAGGCCAAAGCGGCGCTCTGATTACTTCGCCCCCCGGGCGAGTATCGATCGACGGATAACTGCGGCTGCAGTTATCCCTGACAGGGGAAGGGCGCGCTCTTCCCCTGTTTTTGTTTTTATAGCCCCAATATTCTGGTTTGGAGCAGGCACTGATGGAAAACCTGGAGCAACTTGTTCAGGACGGGCTTACTGCAGTCAAGAACGCGGACAGTTTGCAGACACTGGATCAAATCCGGGTGGAATACCTGGGCAAGAAAGGGGTAATCACCCAACAGGCGAAGACCCTTGGCAAACTGAGCCCGGAAGAGCGTCCTGCCGCCGGCCAGAAGATCAATGAGGCCAAGGGTCAGGTTGAGGAAGCCATCAACGCCCGCCGCGCCAGCCTCGAAGAAGCCGCTATCGCTGACCGGCTGGCCCGGGAGTCCATCGACGTGACCCTGCCGGGCCGTGGCCAGGACCTGGGTGGCCTGCACCCGGTAACCCGCACCCTCCAGCGAATTGAGCAGTTTTTCGGCAATGCCGGCTACTCCGTAGAGCAGGGGCCGGAGATCGAAGACGACTACCATAACTTCGAAGCACTCAATATTCCGGGACATCATCCAGCCCGGGCCATGCACGATACCTTCTACTTCAACCCGGGCACGTTGCTGCGCACGCACACCTCTCCGGTACAAATCCGTACCATGGAAGCGGGTAAACCACCGTTCCGGATGATCTGTCCCGGCCGCGTCTACCGGTGTGACTCGGACATGACCCACACCCCCATGTTCCACCAGGTGGAAGGTCTGCTGGTGGAGCGCAACGTGAGCTTTGCCGACCTCAAGAGCACTATCGAGGAATTCCTGCGGGTCTTTTTCGAGCGGGACCTGCAAGTGCGGTTCCGTCCTTCCTACTTTCCGTTCACCGAGCCCTCCGCCGAGGTGGATATAGAGTGGGGCCGGGAAGAGGACGGCAGCATCAAGTGGCTTGAGGTGATGGGTTGCGGCATGGTGCACCCGAAAGTGTTCGATTACTGCGGCATCGACGCCGAGGAATACCGTGGTTTTGCCTTTGGCCTGGGGGTAGAGCGCCTGGCCATGCTCCGTTACGGGGTCAACGACCTGCGGATGTTCTTCGACAACGACCTGCGCTTCCTGCGCCAGTTCCGTTAATTCCAGATCGCATCAGGACAAGGCATTTAACATGAAATTCAGTGAAAAGTGGCTGCGCGAGTGGGTCAACCCGGCTATTGGCACCCAGGAACTGATGGACCAGATCACCATGGCGGGTCTGGAAGTGGACGGTTTCGAGCCCGTAGCAGGGGAATTTACCGGGGTAATCGTTGGTGAAGTACGCTCTGTGGCACCGCACCCGGACGCTGATAAGTTGCGGGTCTGCCAGGTAGCTGGTGGCGATGAGGTCGTACAGGTTGTCTGCGGCGCCCCTAACGTCCGGGAAGGCCTCAAGGTCCCGTTTGCGGTTGTGGGCGCTGTATTGCCAGGAAATTTCCGGATCAAGGCGGCCAAGCTGCGTGGCCAGCCTTCCAATGGCATGCTTTGCTCCGAGTCTGAACTGGGCCTGTCAGAGGACCATGGAGGGCTGATGGAGCTGCCTGCCGAGGCGCCAACAGGGCAGGACCTCTGTGACTACCTGGGCCTGAACGACATCACCATTGATGTGGACCTGACCCCTAACCGGGCAGACTGCCTGTCCCTGCGCGGCCTGGCGCGGGAAGTGGGCGTACTGACCGGTGAGTCCGTCAACGAGCCAGAGCTGCATCCGGTGCCAGCCACCCATGACGAGAAACCACAGGTGACCGTCGAAGCACCGGCCGCCTGCCCCCGTTATCTGGGGCGGGTTATTCGCAACGTTGATCTCTCCGTAGACACCCCCCTGTGGATGGTGGAAAAGTTGCGCCGCAGCGGCATCCGATCCATTGATCCGGCTGTGGACATTACCAACTACGTGATGCTGGAACTGGGCCAGCCGCTGCATGCCTTTGACCGGGCCGAGATCGACGGCGGTATCGTGGTACGCATGGCCCACCAGGATGAGGAACTGGTGCTGCTGGATGGTCAGACCGTCAAGCTTACCTCCGACACCCTGGTTATTGCAGATCATCAAAAACCCCTCGCCATCGCCGGCGTGATGGGTGGAGAGCATTCCGGTGTCACTGAAAAGACCCGTGACCTGGTGCTGGAATCTGCCTGGTTTGAGCCGGTGGCCCTGGCCGGCAAGGCCCGTGAATATGGCCTGCATACCGACGCCTCCCATCGCTTCGAGCGGGGTGTTGATTATGAGCTGGCCCGTACCGCCATGGAACGGGCCACTGCCTTGCTGCTGGAAATCACCGGCGGCGAGCCTGGCGAGATTGTTGACGTGGTCAGCGAGGCGCACCTGCCGGATGCTCCCAGGGTAACCCTGCGAGCTGAGCGTCTGGCCGGCGTACTGGGTATGACCATTGACGCGTCGCGGGTTGAAGACATCCTGACCCGTCTGGGTCTGGACATTATTGACCAGGCCGGGGACCGCTGGACCGTGCGGGTGCCCAGCTACCGTCCGGACATCAGTATCGAGGAAGATCTGATTGAGGAAGTTGGTCGCATCTACGGCTACAACAACCTCCCGGTGACCGAGCCGTTTGGTTCCCTGGCCATGCGCCCTCGGCAAGAGGCCGTTCGGCCGCTGTCAGCTGTGCGCGATTTCTTCGTGGCCAATGGCTACCAGGAGGCCATCACCTATAGCTTTGTTGATCCGAAGGTACAGGCGATCCTGGACCCGGCGCGTGACGGCATCGCCCTGGCAAACCCGATCTCGGCGGACCTGGCGGTAATGCGCACAACGCTATGGAGCGGGCTGGTAAAGACGCTGGAGTACAACCAGAAGCGCCAGCAGCCCCGTATTCGCCTGTTCGAATCCGGTCTGAGGTTTGTGAAAGACGGCGAGCAGATCGACCAGCAGCCCATGCTCGCTGGCATTGTGACTGGCAACCAGCTGCCTGAGAATTGGGCAAACGGTCGCCGCCAGGCCGATTTCTTCGACGTGAAAGGGGAGCTGGAAGCCCTGTTCAGCCTGCTCGGGGTTGAGGTTCGTTTCACCGCTGGAGAGCACCCGGCCCTGCACCCCGGCCAGTGCGCGCAGCTATTCCTTGGGGATCAGCCAGTTGGCTGGTTGGGTGCCATGCATCCGCTGGTGCAGAAAAAACTGGATCTGGATGGCACGATCCTGATGTTTGAGCTATTCTTGAATCCTATCGTTTCCGGATATGTGCCTAATTTCAAAGAATTTTCAAAATACCCTGAAGTTCGCCGTGATTTGGCTATTATTATCGGAAATGAGATTGCGTTTGCAGACGTAGACCGGGTTGTCCGCAACAATGCCGGAGAGCGCCTGAACGCGCTGCGTGCGTTTGATGTCTATGAAGGCGAAAAGCCGGGTGAAGGCAAGCGAAGTCTGGCCCTGAGCCTCTTCTGGCAGCATCCCGAGCGCACACTCAATGATGATGAAGTGCATGAGCTGTTCGACG
Source organism: Marinobacter sp. AN1 (assembly GCF_026013985.1). Taxonomy (NCBI): domain Bacteria; kingdom Pseudomonadati; phylum Pseudomonadota; class Gammaproteobacteria; order Pseudomonadales; family Marinobacteraceae; genus Marinobacter; species Marinobacter sp. AN1. Next base: position 1,647,488 of record NZ_CP110342.1, read on the forward strand.
GGGTCATCCAGGCCCTGCAGAGCGAGCTGGGAGCGACACTGAGGAGTTGATAATGGCGGCTTTGACGAAAGCGGAAATGGCAGAAAGGCTGTACGAGGAACTGGGCCTGAACAAACGCGAAGCCAAGGAAATGGTCGAGGCTTTTTTCGACGAAATCAGAGACGCACTCAGCCATAACGAGCAGGTAAAGTTGTCAGGTTTTGGCAACTTTGACCTGCGGGACAAGAAGCAACGTCCGGGACGGAACCCGAAAACGGGTGAGGAAATCCCCATCAGCGCACGCCGTGTGGTGACCTTCCGGCCAGGCCAGAAACTCAAGCAAAAAGTAGAGACCTATGCTGGAAGCCAGTCATAACAACGAGCTGCCGGTTATTCCCGGCAAGCGCTACTTCACCATCGGTGAAGTGGCGGACCTGTGCCAGGTAAAGGCCCATGTGCTGCGGTACTGGGAGCAGGAGTTTCCTCAGTTATCGCCGGTCAAGCGCCGGGGTAACCGACGCTATTACCAGCGTGCCGACGTCATCACTATTCGGCAGATTCGCAGCCTGCTGTATGACCAGGGCTATACCATTGGTGGTGCCAAGCAGAAGCTGAACGGTGAGGAAATCAAGGAAGATACCAGCCAGTACAGGCAGCTGATCCGTCAGATGATCACTGAACTCGAAGATGTGCTGGATGTGCTGAACTCGCCGGTCCGTTAATGCTGGATACGGATCAGTTAGCCAAAAAAAACCGGCCTGGGGTTCCAGGCCGGTTTTTTATTGATGGAGCCTATGTAGCCACAAAGGCTGTTTGATTCTGTCAGATTGTTCGGTGAGCCGAGGGTTACTGACGGCGCTGACGAAGCTTGCGACTCCAGCGTTGCTTGGCATACCGGCGCAGGTTGGAGACATTATCGGTCTCATCCATGATCTCGGTGCCCAGCAGGGTTTCCAGGATGTCTTCCAGTGTCACTATACCCAGCCATGTGCCCAACTCGTCGTATACGATGGCCATGTGCTGACGTTCCCGGAGCATCTCGGAGAACAGGAATTCGATATTCGTGCTGGCTTTGACCCGTTTGATCGGCCGGATGTTATCCATCAGCGCAGCATCGGAGGCCAGGTTGATAACGTCAGCCTTATGGATATAGCCCAGCGCTTCCCCTTCTTCGTCCAGCACCGGAAAGCGCGAGAAGGGCGTTGTTCTGACCTTTTGCAGAAACTCGTCGAGCGTCGTCTCCGGTGAAATCACCTTGCACACGGTACGCGGTGTCATCACGGCACTGACTTTGATCTCGTGGAAGCGCAGCACGTTCTGGATAATTCGTCGCTCGTCCTCGTCCAGGGCTTGCTGGTCACGCCCGATTTCCGCCAGGGCGCTGATTTCTCCACGAATGTCGGTTTCGTCTTCGCCAGACGTCAGCCGGCGGGTGACCAGCTTGGACAGCCAGACAAAGGGGAGCAGGGCTTTTACCAGGAACCCGAGAGTCGCCGGTAGTGCAGGGGCGATATTGCGCCAGTAGCGGGCACCAATGGTTTTGGGAATGATCTCGGACAGTATCAGGATCGCCAGTGTCATGGCTGCAGACGCAGCGCCCAGCCAGGCTTCGCCAAAAACCACGGCAACCTGGGCGCCGACGCCAGTGGCGCCGGCGGTATGGGCGATGGTGTTCAGGGTCAGGATGGCCGACAGGGGGTCATCGATTTCATCCTTGAGTTTGCGCAGCCGTTTGAAAAGCTCGGGCCTGTCCTTCCGAAGCGAGGCTATATAGCTTGGAGTAACTGACAGCAGTGACGCTTCAAGAATGGAACAGAGGAAGGAAAAACCGATGGAAATTACGGCAAACAGGATGAGAAGTGTCATGGGGTCCCGAGTTGGATGAATACTTCCGGATGTTATCGCGGCCGGTTGAACTTGTGAAGCGTCCGGATTACCGGTCGCCGGGAGAAATGGAAACAAAAACGGTATAGTGCAGAAAAGTCTTTTGCCGGGAAGGATATCCATGCTGTTTGCCATATTACTGGGTGCTGCGATTGGTTACGCGTTTGGTCGTTTGCCGGGCCTGATCATCGGTGGCGCCGTGGGAGCGTTTCTTTTCAAACGCCTGAAAAAGAAAGTCGTTGGCCGACTCCAGGACATGCAGAGTGGGTTTGTGGAATCGGTCTTCGCCGTCATGGGCGCTGTGAGCAAGGCCGACGGGGTGGTTACCCGCGATGAGATCCGCATGGCGGAGACCATGTTTGATCGCTTTCACCTGAATGCCAGCCAGCGGGAGACCGCCAAGGCCGCCTTCAATCGGGGCAAGGCCGGGGATTTTGACCTGGACGCGGAGCTGCAACGTTTCCGGCGGGTCTGTGCCGGCCAGTCAGCCCTGCTGCAGATGTTCCTGCAGGTGCAGGTGTCAGCGGTAGCCGCCGATGGTGAGGTGCACCCCGCCGAACACGAGATGCTGGTGCGCATTGCCCGGGGGCTGGGCCTGCCAGAGAGCCTGGTGGAGCAACTGGAGGCCACGCTGCGAAGCGCCAAGGCGGGTGCGTCGGGCGCTTCGAGATACTCCACCGGCCAGCAGATTGACGATGCCTACAAGACCCTCGGGGTGAGTCCGTCAGCCAGTGATGCTGAACTCAAACGGGCTTATCGCAAGCTGATGAGCGAAAACCATCCGGACAAACTGGCCGGCCGGGGCCTGCCAGAGAGCATGCGGGAGATGGCTGAAGAGCGCACCCGGGAAATCAGCCATGCCTACGATGTGGTCAAGGAAGCCCGCAAAAAGAGTGCCTGAGTGCCGGGTCCAACTGATTTGCATTGAAACCGGGTGTAAAAGTGTATTACTTATTGACCGTCTAATAGTGATCCTCTAGCTTGATGAGGGTGGGAGGTTTGCCAACACGCCGTCCCCGCCTCGATACAAGAAAAATCATTAGCGGAGATCCTATGAAAATGTCACCAAGAGCCCCCCGTTCATTGCTTTCCCTTGCCTGCGCCATGGCTATCGGCGTTTCGGTGGGTGTGGCCAAGGCCGAAGAGTATGACCTGCCCCGGTTGCTGGTGATCGGAACGCCGGGCACCTCCAGCGGCAGCTTTGCTTCCACCAATGGCTGGGCCCCGATCCTCAAGGAACAGCTGGGGACCAACTCCCGCGTTGTGCCGGAGGACAGCGAACCCCAACGCTACAGGCGGCTGACCGAACGGCGCGACATCAACATGAGTTCCGTGTCCTCAGCGGAAATGCGCTTCCAGGTTGAGGGTATCGGTGCCTATGCCGGCATGGAGCCGGTCCCGCAACGTATGCTCTGGCACCACAACGATACCCCCTGGGGATTCGTGGTTTCCGGCGATTCCGACATTGAAACCATGGATGACCTGAAAAAAGGCGGAGTGCGGGTCGCCCAGGGCGCGTTTTCGCCCCCCATGACGACGGCGGTCCAGCAAGCCTTGCCGGCCTACCTTGGCATGACGGAGGAGGAGGCCAGTGAAAAACTGGAGTTTGTTCCCGCCAGCAGTTATGTGGAGAACTGCCGGTCCGTAGTAGAAGGTAAGGCGGATGTGGCTTATTGCGCCACCATCAGCTCGGTTCTCTCGGAAATGGAGGGGGCACCCGGTGGCATTCGTTGGCTGAACATGGATATCGATAACAAGGAGGCTTGGGCGGGCTTCCTGGAACACCGGCCGATGGTTGTGCCTACCACGATCACCATGGGCGTCAGCACCGCCAAGGGGGTTGATGGCCTGGCGTCCAACTTCGTCTATGCGGTGCCGGCCGATGTGGATGACGCCTTCGCCTATAGCCTGGCAAAGTGGTTCCATCAAAGCTTTGACGACTACAAGGGCACGCACCCACTTGCAACACGCATGGATGTGGACATCTTCCGGGACTATCTTGACCGCTCACCGATCCCGGTTCATGAAGGCACGGTTCGCTACCTGAAAGAAATTGATGTGTGGACAGAGGAAGACGACGCCTGGAACAACGAGGCCATTAAAAAGATGGATGCCTGGATAGAAGCCCGCAAGGCTGCTCTCGCAGAGGCCAGGGAGCAAGGCGTGGAGATCAGCCATAATAACGAGGACTTTATGGCGATTTACCGCAAACACACCGAAGGCCTGGAAGGTTTCCGTTCACGACTCTGATTCCGGTTCTGTCCTGAAAAGCCGTTGGCGCTGGACAAGCGCCAGCGGCTTTTTCGTTTAAGAGCATCCGCTCGCAGGATTTATTCGTCCGATCCTTAGTGATACTCTAGCCTGACACTTGTCAGGATTTGGCTCGCCTGTTGTTATCGCAGGATAACAACGTGTAATAACTATCAATGAGGTTGGTTAATGACGAATTTTTCCCCCGCTCGTTCCTTGCTTTCCGTGGCTGCGGCCGTCTCACTTAGCGTGTCCGCTACGGTGGCCCAGGCTGAGGACTATGACCTGCCACGGCTGCTGGTTATCGGCACCCCTGGCACTTCCAGTGGCAGCTTCGCTTCCACCAATGGCTGGGCCCCGGTACTGAAAGACCAGACCGGCTCCAATGCCCGGATCGTTCCGGAAGACAGCGAAGCCCAGCGTTATCGCCGCCTGACCGACCGTCGCGATATCAACATCAGTTCTGTGGCTTCTGCTGAGATCCGTTCCCAGACTGAGGGTGTTGGCGCCTATGCCGGTATCAAGCCCGTTGCCCAGCGGGTGATCTGGCACCATAACGATACGCCCTGGGGCTTCGTGGTATCCGGTGAGTCTGACCTGGAGTCCATGGAAGACCTCAAGCGGGACGGTATCCGGGTAGCCGTGGGTGCCTTTTCCCCACCCATGATCACCGCCGCCCGCAAGGCGCTGCCAGCCTACCTGGGCCTGTCCGAGGAAGAAGCGGAAGAAATGATCACCTTTGTGCCGGCCAGCAGCTACGTGGAGAACTGCCGTTCCGTCGTTGAAGGTAAGGCAGACGTGGCCTACTGCGCTACTGTCAGCTCGGTGCTTGCAGAAATGGAAGGCGCTCCCGGTGGCATCCGCTGGCTGGATATGGACCAGAGCAACACGGAAGCATGGGATGCCTATCTTGCCCATCGCCCGATGACCGTGCCGGTCACCATCAATATGGGTGTCAGCACTGCGAAGGGTGTGGGTGGTCTCACCTCCAACTTCCTGTACGCGGTACCGGCGGACGCCGATGATGAGTTTGCCTATGACATGGCGAAGTGGTTCCACAAGGCCTACGACGACTACAAGGGCTCGCATCCGCTTTCCAGTCGTATGTCCATGGAAGTATTCCGGGACTACCTGGACACCTCACCGCTGCCGGTCCACGAGGGTACGGTTCGTTACCTGAAGGAAATCGGCGAATGGACCGAAGAGGACGACGCCTGGAACCAGGCGGCTATCGAGAAGATGGACGCGTGGATCGAAGCCCGCGCAGCAGCCATGGCAGAGGCCCGGGACAAGCGCATCGCCCCGGACCAGAACAATGAGGAATACATGGCCATCTTCAGGAAGCACACAGAGGGCCTGGAAGGCTTCCGCACACGCCTTTAACCAGGCTGGTAGGAACCAGGGCGGATTATGGTTGCCGCCCTGGTCCACCTCTGCGACTATCTCCTCACAATTAACACAAGAAACCGACTCCTATGACTCAATCGACATCGCCGGAACAGGCCCCTGCGGCCCTTCCGGAAGCCGAGCCGGAAGTTACGCGGCTTGGCCATCTGTTTTCATGGCAGAGTATTACCTTTGTCGTGCTCAGCATTCTCGGACTGCTGGGTGGTCTGGCCTATATTTTCGGCTTCACCTGGGACGGTCAGCGCCTGCTTGAGGGCGAGTACTACTGGGTGTTCATCGGGTTGTTCTCGGCTGCTGCCTTCATTGCCCTGCCGGCCCGTAGAGGCCAGACGAAGGTACCTTTCTATGACGTGATTGCTGCGATCGTGGTCATCGCCGTCAGTTTCTACTTTGCCACCAACGCCTGGGACATGGTGCAGGCCGGGTGGAGCAACCTCTACCTTGGGGTAGTGGTCTGGCTGCTGATGATGGAGCTGGCACGTCGTAGTGGGGGCATTCCGTTCCTGCTGGTGGTCGTGCTGTTGGGCCTGTATCCGTTGGTCGCCGATTATTTCCCCGGCCTGCTGATGGGTATTCCCTACCAGTTTGAATACATGATCGAAGCCCACGTTTTCCGGGCGGAAGGCATGATGGGCATTACCACCAAGATCGTGGCTGAAATCATCCTGGGCTTCCTGGTGTTCGCCGGGGTGCTGCTGGCCACGGGTGCGGGTGGTTTCTTCATTGACCTGGCCAACGCCAGTTTCGGTCGCTACCGGGGTGGTCCGGCCAAGGTGGCGGTGGTTGCGAGTGGCTTTATGGGCAGCCTGTCCGGCTCTGTGTTCTCCAACATTGCCGGTACCGGTTCCATCACCATCCCGACCATGAAGAGGGTGGGCTATCCGAACCATTACGCGGGTGCGATCGAAGCCTGTGCCTCCATGGGTGGGGCGGTCATGCCGCCGGTTATGGGTGCCATTGCCTTTGTTATGGCGATAACCATTGGCGTCGACTACGCCACCATCATGATCGCGGCCATCCTGCCGTCACTGCTGTTCTACTTCGGCCTGCTGTTGCAGGTGGATGCCTACGCGGCGCGCACCGGCATGAAGGGCTTGCCGAAAGAGCAACTTCCTTCGGCCCGCAGCGTCCTGAAGCGGGGCTGGCCGTATCTTTCGGTGATGGTCTTCCTGATCTGGGGCCTGCTGTACATGCGGTGGGAATATTACACCCCGTGGTACGCCTGTCTGCTAATGGTTGGCCTGTCCTTCCTGCAGAAAGACACCCGGCTGACTCCGCGGCGCATGTTTGACGCCCTCCGGCAAATCGGTGTGCTGGTCACCCAGACCGCTGCCATCATTTTGCCGATCGCGTTTGTAGTGAGCGCCCTGACCATCACCGGTGTGACCGGGTCGGTGACGTCAGGCCTGGTGAGCCTGGGTGGCGATAACCTTTACCTGATCCTGCTGTTCGGTGTACTGGCGTGTTTCATCATGGGTATGGCGGGACTGGCCATCGTGGCCTATATCTTCCTGGCGGTCACCCTGGCGCCGGCGATTATCGAGGTGGGTGGTCTGAATACCATCGCAGTACACTTCTTTATCGTCTACTACGCCATGCTGTCGGCTATTACACCGCCGGTCGGTGCGGCGGCGTTCCTGGCCGGCACGATTGCAGGTGCACCGCCCATGCGGACGTCGGTAACGGCCATGCGGCTGGGTGTGGTGATCTACTTCATCCCGCTGTTCTTCCTGTTCCAGCCGGCACTGGTGCTGCAGGGTGACCTGACGCCGCTGGTTTACGTGCTGCCGTCCATCGTGGTGGGTATAATGATGATTTCCGGCGGCCTGGAGGGGTGGATGCTCGGCGCTGGCAAGGTGCCGCACCTGTTGCGACTGCCATTGCTGGCGGTGGGCTTTGCCTTCAGCTTCCCGGGTTTCTGGACAACTATCATCAGCGGGGCACTGGCCGTGTTGCTGATTGGTTGGGTCTGGAAAGAAAACCGGGCCAATCCGTTACTGAACTGACCGACACCGGACACCGGTGCGCCTGCTGGCGTGCCGGTGTCTCCCTCTTCTAAAGACTCTCAACGCCCGCTAGTTCCCCACTTCTGTCAGAAGCAGCGCTGTGACCAGCCGAGCAGATCAGTCTTGTTCAGGCCGGGATTCTTACTGTTCCGGACTGTAACGGGCCAGGTTTTCGATCATCGCCACAATTGCTGCGGCCACCGTATCGGCTACCAGGTCGTTATCCAGGTCCTGGTGCAGCCAGTCCCTCAAAGGTCCAAAGCTGGCCATGAAGAGCACCAGGTTGGCCACCACCAGGGTACGGGGATCGTTCTCGGGAAGCTGGGTCAGATCCTCGATGCTTTCGGCCAGGCGGCTGATGAGCTGCTCGTCCCTTGCCCGCATGGTCTTGCGGTCTTCCTTGGTAAGGTGAGGCACGGTCCGGTACGCCAGGAGGGTGCCCTTGCGGCGCTTGCTCCAGAACTCCTTGAGGTAGAACGCAACGTTGTCCTGCAGGCTGTTCTCCGGGTGCTGCTCCAGCAGGTCCGGCAGTGACGGTGCGCCGGAGCGGAACCAGAGCCGGTTCAGCAAACGCCGCAGGATATCGTTCTTGTTGGAAATATAGTCGTAGATGCTGGCCTGGTTGACGCCGGAGCGGGCACAGATATCGCGGATTGTTGTCGATGCGAAACCTTTCTGGAGGAAAAGCTCCAATGCGGCGTCGCAGATCTGTTCCCGGCGTTTCTCGGCGAGGGAAGCGTTTCGCACGCCGGCGACCCGGGCTTCCAGTAGTTCGTTTTTCACGGGACGGGCAGGTTCAAGCCCGGAGCTATCCGGGGTGTGCTGTATTGGTTTCATCGTTATTGTTATGCCTGACAAATGTCAGCAAAGTGTAGCGCTACGGTCAGTGAATTGAAAAGTTTCTGTAAATCTCTGTGGATCAGGCCACAACAGGTTTTGCCGTTCGGGTTCAATCCCGGTAGTCTGACAAGTGTCAGGATCGCACAGATCGCAAATCCTGATCCAAGGGATGCTACAAAAACAACACACTCTGGAGAAACCCCATGAAGATTCCTTTCCTTCGCCCTGCCTTGCTGTCACTGGCGGTCACCGTCGGTGTCACCAGTGTCGCCCACGCCGAATATGAAGACCTGCCTCGCCTGCTGGTGATTGGTACACCCAGCACCCAGACCGGAAGCTTTGCTTCCACAAACGGCTGGGCTGCTGTTTACCAGGAGCAGACCGACAAGGCAGCCCGGGTGGTCCCCGAAGACAGTGAAATGCAGCGCTACCGTCGACTGGTGGAGCGTCAGGACATTGCCCTGAGCTCTGTATCCGGGGCGGAAATGCGGTACCAGCTGGAAGGCATCGACAGCTATGTCGCTGCGCCTGTGTCCGCACAACGGATGGTCTGGCACCACAATGATACCCCCTGGGGGTTTGTTGTATCTGGTGACTCCGACATTGAAACCATGGAAGACCTGAAAGCAGGTGGTGTGCGTGTGGCCCAGGGTGCCTTTTCCCCGGCCATGACGACCACGGTACGTAAGGGTATGCCTGCCTATCTCGGCATCAGCGAGGATGAGGCTGAAAACGTCTTCAATTACGCACCGGCCAGCAGCTATGCTGAAAACTGCCGCTCGGTGGTTGAGGGCAGGGCAGACGTTGCCTGGTGTGCACCGATCAGTTCCGTGCTGTCCGAGATGGAAGGTGCTCCGGGGGGTATTCGCTGGCTGAACATGGACGTGGACAACAAAGAGGCCTGGGAAGGTTTCCTCCAGTATTCACCGATGTCCATTCCTGCGACGATTCAGTTCGGGGTTAAAACCGCGGTTGGTGTTGATGGTCTGACCTCCAACTTCATCTATGCCACCCGTCCCGAAATGGACGCCGACACAGTGTATGCGCTGGTGAAGTGGCTGCATGAAAATTACGACGACTACAAGGGCTCCCACCCGTTGGCGACCCGGATGAGCCTGGACATGACCCTTAGCTACATGAAGAACTCGCCGATTCCCCTGCACGAAGGTACCGTTCGTTACCTGAAGGAAATCGGCAAGTGGAGCGACGAGGATGAGCAGCTCCGTCAGGAAGCCATCGAGCATATGGACCGCTGGGTTGAAGCCCGCAAGGCCGTTATGGAAGAGGCCCGCGAGAAGCGTATCACTCCGTCTGCCGATAATGAGGAGTTTGTGAAGCTGCACGAGAAGCACACCAAGGACCTGGAAGGGTTCAAGTCACGCCTGTAATAGCGAATGGTGTGTGTGAAGAAGGCTCCTGCGGGAGCCTTCTTCCGTTCTCAGGTTTAACCCGGCAGCGTCCCCGGTGACGCCAACCCGGGCTGTCAGTCCAGCCAGCGCGCCGGCCGGGGCGTAAAGAACCGTTTTGTGCTGGCAGGTGGTGCGCAATACCCCAGTCGATTGTCCGCTGACAGCACTATCCATGCATCCCGGTGAGCCACCCCGACATCAGTAGCCCCACGCGTGTCAAAGCAGGCAAGGTTTTCATCGCTGTCCACCAGCAGATACCGGTCGGCCCCTTCCCCCATCCATTGCCAGGCGTTTCGCTCCTGTTCCTGTGTCGAATCCAGGTAGCTGAAATGAGTGATGTCCAGCGGTGAGAACAGAATGAACTGCTCGGCAAAATCGATCAGGCCCAGCTGGGCGCCCTCCGGCAAGACCTCAGCGGTTTTGCGCATCACATTTTCAGGCGTACGGAAGGGTTCGGCGAGGCTATAGCCCCAGGTGCTGAAGAGCAGCCAGCTCACCATCAGCGCAGAGAACCACCGGTACAGGGAATCAGACCGGAAGAACATCGCCAGGGACACGAGCCAGACCAGGCCCAGGGTCAGTACAAAGGTGCCTGCCTGGTGCAGGTGGTCGGGGTTGCGGGTGTAGTCGCTGATCTTGTCCACCAGCGTCGGGTGATCGTTCCACGCCAGTATTCCCAGGGTGACAAGCACAATGCCAAGCAGACCGTGCAGACCTGTCAGTACCTTGCCCAGCCATCCTGCGCTGTCACTGTTGCGGACGATGACGGCCAGGGCCAGGGCGAACATGGGCAGGGCCGGCAGGATATAGACGCCCCGCTTACCCGGGCTGACGCTGAAGAAAGCCACGACGAGCATTACCCAGATCAGCAGCGTAAACACGACCCGGTGATGCCTGACGGCGGCCAGGGCAGGTCGCCAGTATGCCAGCAGTATCAGTGGCAAGGGGAACCAGAGGGACGGAATAGCATTACTGATGAAGTAATGCCAGGGCAGGATATGCCCCCAGGAATCTGCATACCGTTCCCCGGTCTGCTTGAACAGGATGTTGTCCCGGTAGGCATAGGCCGCCTCCGTACCGAGCTGTTCCACGCAGACCATCATGGGTAGCGCCCAGGCCGCCGCAACCACCAGCATGACCAGTGGACCCAACAGGCATCGCCATTTCAGGCTGTCGCGGAAGAACGCTCTGTCCTGTAGTGCGAGAATCAGGATGGGGACAAACATGAACAGGGGCAGGAAGCCGACGCCCTTGGTAATAATCCCCAGCCCCATGAAGCCCCACGCGGTGAAGTACCAACCCCAGGCGGGACGTTCGAAGAAATGACGAAGCAGTCCATAGCAGGCAACGGTAATCCAGCAGGCCACCATGGCATCGATCTGGGCGTTCTTTGCCTGGATCAGGAATTGCGGTGCCAGCAACAGGAAGAAGCCGGCTATCAGGGCGGTGCGATGGTCTGCGAGCCGGCGCCCGAGATCCAGTACCAGCCCCAGGGTCAGCAGGCCACAGAGTGCATTGGGCAGGAGGAAGGCAACCTTGAGGTTGCCGGTAATCCAGTAAAAGAAAGCAATGACCCACATGAAAACTGGTGGCTTGTCCGGATAGAACTCGCCCCCACGCATGGGAATCAGCCACTGGCCGGAATCGACCATTTCCCGGGCCACCTCGGCGAATCTCGGTTCATCCGCCGGCCAGGGGGACCGCAGTCCGATACCCGTGAAAACAACGATCGCGGCGAACCCCATCAAAAGCAGGATCTGAACATTTGGGGTCAGGGCAATAATCCGGTTCCTGATCACATCAGGCAGGGCGGCTGCAATCATCGGTCAGTCTGCGCGGTGAGGTGGTTGATCGTGGTTGATAGTTGTCGGTTCCGGTGGTTACGGAAAAGGACCAGTCCCAGACCCGCTGCGATAACAAACATCACCAAACCCAGCGCCAGCTGGAGTTCGCTGGCCCGCCCGAACCCGGCGCCGACCAGTGCAAAGACAACCATCTGTGGCAGGTAACCGATGATACTGCCGCCGGCAAAGGGAACCAGCCGGATATCGGAGCTGCCTGCAAGGAGGTTGGTGACCAGGTTGCTTCCCACGGGCATCAACCGGATCAACAAAACCTTCAGGAATGGGTTGTCGCGGGTCAGGTTGTCGAAAGATGCCAGCCGGGACCTGGCCTGGCGTTTCAGTGAGGGGCGCAGGAACCATCGGGCCACGTAGAAACACCCCACTGCGCCGGCGAGGGTAATAGTCGTGCTGTAGAGTGCTCCCCAGGCAGGCCCCAGGGCAAAGCCGCTGGCAAAGGCCAGTAACTGACGAGGGCCGCCGAACCCGGTAAGGATCAGGCCAGACAGGCTGATCAACGCTATGTCTGCAATATTGCCGTCCACCAGTCTGTGACGGAACGCAGTCTGGTCGGCAACCACATCCAGCCAGCCAAGCCGGATCGCTGCGATACCGGCTGCGGTGATCGCCAGGAAAATGACAAACCGGGCCCAGCGGCGCACGTCAGGCCCTTCCCTCGAAAACCTGGTCTACGATCTCCGGCACCGGATAACGATGCAGCAGCCAGAACACACCGAACAGGTCGGCGATGCCCACCCAGGCACGGTTCCAGGCAGAGTATTTGGAAACACCCGCCTGCCTTGGCCGGTGGTGGACATCCACCACCCGTATGTCGCCGCCCATCCCCCGGATGAGTGCCGGCAGGAAGCGGTGAATGTGATCAAACCAGGGCAGCTTGGTGAAGGTGGCTTTGGGGAACAGTTTCAGCCCACAACCGGTGTCCGGCACGCCGTCCCGCAGAATCGCATTGCGAACACGGTTGGCCAGTCGTGACTGGAACCGCTTCCAGGCCGTGTCCCTTCGGTCCTTGCGGTAGCCGGCAATGCAGAAGTCGGCCTTGTTCACCGTGGCAGCCTGTTGCAGCAGCAGCGGGATATCGGCCGGGTCATTCTGGCCGTCACCGTCCATGGTGATGATCCAGGGGAAACGGGCGGCGTCTATCCCGGAACGCAGTGCGCCGCTCTGCCCAATGCTGGTGCGATGACGGATGCCCTGGAATGGACAGCCCAGCGTGGCGGCGGCAGTGCGTGCGGTTTCCAGTGTCTGGTCCTCACTGCCGTCATCTACCAGCACAATCTCGAAGTCGTGGTAATGGTGCAGGACGGCATGGATTTCCCGGAACAGGCTGGCAATATTGCCGGCTTCATCCTTCGCGGGAATCACGATGGATACGGATGTTTCGGTGGGCATCGCGGCTACCTCGGTACAGGCGACGTTGGAAAAACGGGGACTGGCCCGCAGCCAGCCAACGTCATAATGAGGTATCAGCCTTAAGACAAGCTTAAGCCGGCGTGCGAACCGGCAGCCAGATATTGACGCACAGTCCCTGTTGGCCGTCTGGTCGGTCCTCAAGGATCAGCGCACCACCGTGGAGCTCGGCAATGCGACGGGAAATGGCCAGGCCGAGCCCGGCTCCCGAGCCAAGGCGCTGGTCCAGTCGTCCGAAGCGCCCCAGGGCCTTGTCCCGGTGATCAGCCGGTATGCCGGGCCCCTGGTCACAGATCCGTATGCAGAAGCCGTCGCCATCGGCCGAAAGCTGTGTGTCTATCCGGGTATTTTCGGGACTGTACTGTATGGCGTTGGCCAGCAGAGACCGCATCAACGTGTTGAGCAAGGCCGCCTGGCCACTGACCATGGCTTGGCCGATCGAGTCTTCCAGGGACGGTTCGATGCCCTTGCGCAGGGCCAGGGGAGAAACATCGGCAATACTCTGGGCAACAATGTCCGACAGGTTGACATACTCGGGACTGAACCCGACACCGGCGTCTACCCGGCTCAGCAACAGCATCTGTTCCACCAGGTGCCCCATCCGGTCCACGGCGGCCGTCAGTTCCCGGAACTTTGCCGGGTCCGTGGCTTCCAGCTTTTCCAGGTTCAGACGCAACGCGGTCAGGGGGGTTCGCAGCTCATGGGCGGCGTCGGCGGAAAAGCGCCGTTCCCGATCGAGGGCATCATCCAGGCGCTCCAGCAAACCGTTGACCGCCATCACCAGCCCGCTGACTTCTCGCGGAGCGTGTTGGGTATTGAGGGGGTGTATCCGCTCAGGGGCCATGTGTCTCACCGGCTGCTCCAGCTTTCGCAGGGGCCGGAAGCCCAGCTGGATGGCAACGGCAACAGCCAAAACCAGCAGAGGCAGGGCGATCAGCAAGGGGAAAATATTGCCCATGGCCAGTTGCTGGCTGAGCTCCTGGCGAATGTCCTCCCGCTGTGCAGTGCGTATCCAGTAGCCGGTCTGTGGGTCCTGCAAGGTGAACGTACGCCACTGGAACCCGGTGGCTTCTGCCCAGGCGTAGCCAGGCTTCAGCGCCAGGTCATCGTTGGCGGCGAGGGTGTCCAGCAGGGGGGTACCCTCCGGGGTCCAGACCTCGAAGGCCAGTTTTTTCTCGTATTTGTGGCCGGTGCCGTCCGGGAGCACTTCGTCATAGTCTCCCTCATCCAGCGCCCCCTCGGGCAATTGCAGGGTTTGCTGGAGAATGCCCGACAGTTGCTCCGGAGACCCGGTGCTGGCCAGGTGGTGCACCAGGCCCTGGATAACCCGGGTGCTCTGTGCCAGCTCGGCATCGAACAGCTCTTCCAGTTCATGGTTACTTTCGATATAGCTCCAGGCAGCGGCAACTGCCGCAATCAGCATGACAGTGGAGGCAACCAGGGCGATCAGCGTACGGGTCAGGGACATGGGGCGGTTCCGCAACTTTGGGCCTCCTGGCTGTCCAGCAGGTAACCGACGCCACGAATGGTTCGAATCACCGATTTCCCCAGGCGCCGCCGCAGATGGTGGATATGCACCTCCAGGGCGTTGCTTTCCACGCCCTGGTCCCAGCCGTAAAGCTGCTCTTCAAGCCGGCGTCGGGTGGCTACCTGGTCCGGGTGCCGCATCAGGTAATGGAGGATCTGCAATTCGCTGCGGGGCAAGGTGATCACCTGGTCACCGAAGGTCAGCTGGCCCGAGTCCGGGTTCAGGTGCAACGTGCCGACGGTCATGCCAACGCTCGGGGATGCACTGCCCCGGCGGGTGACCGCACGGATGCGGGCCTTAAGCTCGGCCATGGCGAAGGGCTTGGTGAGGTAATCATCGGCTCCGGCGTCCAGGCCCTGGAGTTTCTCTTCCAGGTCAGAGCGGGCTGTCAGGATAATGACCGGGGTCAGCACACCCGCACTGCGACTGCGAGCCAGCACATCCAGTCCGTCCAGTCGGGGCAGTGTCAGGTCGAGGATGGCCAGGTCGAAATGTTCGTCACTGAGGGCATGGAGGGCCTGCTGGCCATCGTCAAGCCAATCCACGGTGTGCTGATCCTCCCGCAACATGGCGAGCATGGTGTCGGCCAGCATGTGGTCGTCTTCCACAAGGAGAATGCGCATGGAGCCATCCTTATCTGATTCACCGACACATTCTGGCACAGAAATCTTAAGGGCTTCTTAAGAAAACCCCTTGTTTTCTTTAAGGCGGGGTTAAGGCTGCTCCCCTAATGTCTCGGGGTAACAGGGAGATAGCCTATGAATGACCCTCTGATCATGCCCACCAGCCTGGACCTCTCCTCCGATGAGGTGACGCCTGTGGTGCGCTGTGGCCAGTACGGATTGTGCCAGGTCCGTTGCGACACTGAAGCCGCCCCGCGGGTAACCGACTTTATACAACGCCGGTTCCTGCAGGCCTATGGGGCCCGTCCTGATCTGCGGCCGCTGCCGCTGATGGTGCTGGTCAATGCCCATGGCACCTTGCTGGCTGCCGTCGGCGTACGTGAGGCAGCTTCGGAACGCTTGTTCCTTGAAGATTACCTTGACCAACCCGTGGAACGCGCCTTGCCGGCACCGGGCGGCTGTCGCGATAGCATCATGGAAATTGCTCACCTTGCTGGTGTCGAGGCCGGAGTCAGTCGCCTGCTGTTTGCGGCGATGGCGCTCTGGCTTGAGCAGCGCAGGCTGCACTGGGTGGTCTGCACTGGCACAGACCAATTGCGTAACGGGTTTCAGCGCATGGGTATTCGGGTGGCGGATCTTGGCAGCGCGAGGCCGGAGCGGCTGGCGGACGGGGGGGATGGCTGGGGATGTTACTACCGGCACAACCCGAGAGTCATGGCCATGAATGTCCCCGCGGGCCTGGCCGGCCTGCGTGCCCGGGGCCTGATGGACAAGGTGGCGCTGGCCTCCGGGGTGGAACCGGAGACTGCGGAGAAATCCCGATGTGCGGAGGGTCGTTATGGCTACATTGCCTGAGCGTTTGCAGGCGGCCGCTGAGGCCCACCCGGATCGACTGGCTCTGGTGGCTGGTGACCGAGATTTCACCTACCGGCAGCTGCTGGAGTCCGCTGAGGAGCTTGCTGCCGTACTGAGGCAGCGTGGGCTGCAACGCATTGGCCTTTGTGGCGACAACGCCCCGGCCTGGGTGGTGGCCGACCTGGCCTGCCTGTTGGCTGATGTGGTTTGCGTTCCTGTGCCTGTGTTCTTTTCTGAAGCCCAGACAGAACACCTGGTCACCACCGCCGGGCTGCAGGCGCTGCTATGGTCGGATGAAGCCCCGGGTCGGGAGCCCCTGGGCGAGGGCGCCTGGATCGATCGCCTGGGTGATAACCCGGCTCGCGCTCCGCTGCCGTCAGGGACCGCAAAAGTCACCTTTACCTCCGGTAGTACCGGCACCCCCAAGGGTGTCTGTCTCTCCCAGGCCCAGGTACTGGCAACCGTCGACGCCCTGCGCGAACGGCTGACCCCGGTGGGCCCTGCCCGGCATTTGTGCATCCTGCCCCTGGCAACCCTGCTGGAGAACATTGCCGGGGTGTATCTGCCACTGCTGATGGGCGCGGCTGTCCGGGTAGAACCCCTGGCCCTGGTCGGGCTCACAGGCAGCAGTGGCGTTGACCCCCGGGGCCTGATTGGTGCCCTGAACCGCTGGCAGCCCGAATCCCTCATCCTGGTGCCGGAATTGGCCCGACTTCTGGTGCAGGCTGCCGATGCAGGGCTGCTGAAAACGGACCATTTCCGTTTCCTCGCCGTGGGAGGCGGGAAGGTTGCACCGGATCTGCTGAAGCGTGGCCGGGCGCTCGGGCTGCCCCTGTATGAAGGTTATGGCCTGTCGGAATGTGGCTCGGTGGTGGCCCTGAATACACCCGGTGATGACCGGATCGGCTTCGGGGGCCGGCCCTGAACCATTTGAATGTTCGTGTTGATGAGCGGCGCCACATCCTTGTCCGGGGCAACACGCACCTTGGCTATCTGGGAGAGTCAGGTTCTGCCGATGGGGTGTCGGCAGAAACACAAAGTGAATGGCTGGACACCGGCGATCTGGGGCAACTGACTGGCGATGGCTTCCTGCAGGTGGATGGCCGTTCGAAGAACCTGCTGATCACCAGTTTCGGGCGCAATATCAGCCCCGAATGGCTGGAGGCCGAGCTCGTTCAGGCATTGGGTGCTAGGCAGGCAGTGGTCTTTGGTGATGGTGAACCCCGTCTGTCGGCCCTCGTGCACCTCCTACCCGGCCAGCCAGCCGGGAAACTGGAACCTGTTCTTCACCAGCTCAATCAGTCTTTACCCGACTATGCCCGGCTTGGAGTGGTTTATTGCCTTGATCAACCCCTGTCAGTGGCCGCCGGTTACCTGACGGCAAACGGCCGCCCCGTGCGAAATCGCATTCAGTCCGACCTGCCCGTGATCATGGCCGGCAGTCACCCCGTTTATCCGGAACCAAGAGAGGAAGCACCCATGGAATTCTTTGACCAACTTCAGGCGGAAGTCGCCGAGGCCCGCGCCCATGTGACCCGTGCACCTGTGATCCAGGCTGTTCAGCAGGGTCAGGTGAGCCTGGAAAGTTATACCTGGTTCCTGACCCAGGCCTTCCACCATGTCAAACACACGGTGCCCCTGATGATGGCCTGCGGTGGGCGCCTGCCCGAGCGGCTGGAGGGCGTGCGCAAGGCGCTGGTGGAATACATCGAGGAGGAGTACGGCCACCACGAGTGGATCCTCGACGACCTGCAGGCCTGTGGCGAGGACCGTGAAGAGCGCCGCGCCAGCAAGCCGGACCTGTCCATCGAGCTGATGGTGGCGTACCTCTACCATCAGATAGACCGGGGGAACCCGGCCGCGTTCTTCGGTATGGTGCAGGTGCTTGAAGGCACGTCCATCGAACTGGCAACGCCCCTGGCCCGGCAGATACAGGCCCACCTGGGCCTGCCCGACAAGGCGTTCAGTTACCTCTATTCCCACGGGGAGCTGGACCAGGACCATTTCAAATTCTTCCAGGACCTGATGAACGGCATCACCGATCCGGGTGACCAGCAGGCCATTATCGACTCGGCCCGGGTGGTCTATCGCTTGTATGGCGATATGCTTCACCGAATTCCCTTACCTGCCTCGACTGAGCAAACATCCCGGGAGTCTGACCATGCAGCTGCGTGACCGCCGCTTCCTGCTGCTGGGAGGAACAGGAGGTATCGGGCAGGCACTGATTCCTCTGCTGCTGTCCGAAGGCGCACGTCTGCTGGTGGCGACCCGTCGTCCGGACAGCATCACCCTTCCGGAGGGCGTAACAGCGGTAAAGCTGGACCTTGCCGCCGAAAACCTTGACCAGCAATTACAGGCAGTGACCGACGAATGGCCGGACTTGTACGGCGTTATCCACTGTGCCGGGCAGAATCGGTTCGCGTCTGTCGAGCAGTCGACAATAGCGGACATCGATGACCAGTTGGTGGTCAACCTTCGCAGTGCCATGATCGTTGCCCATCACTTTGTCCCCATGTTCAAGGCCCTGGACGGCGGTGCCCTGGTGTTCGTCGGTTCCACCTTCGGCAGCATCGGCTATCCCGGCTACTCCGCCTATTGCGCCACCAAGTTCGGCCTGCGCGGCTTTACCGAAGCCCTGCGGCGGGAACTGGCAGACAGCCCATTGCAGGTTCTGTATTTCGCTCCCCGGGCCACGGCGACGGCGATGAATCCGGAATCCGTGACCCAGCTCAACCAGACCTTGGGCAACGCCATGGACCCGCCGGAACAGGTTGCCGCCCAGCTGATCTCGGCCATGAAACGGGACCGGCGCCGTGCTTCCTGGGCTGGCCGGAGAAGCTGTTTGTGGCGATTAATGGCGTCCTGCCACGGCTGGTGGACAGGGCCATGCTGAAACAACTGCCGGTCATTCGGCGCTTTCTGGATTCAGGAGTTCAGTTATGAAGTGGATGATACTGTTGGTGGCTTCGCTACTGGTTCAGCCAGTATGGGCCGATAACCTGGAAACCGACCTGGCTGCGATTCAGCAGCGTTGGGCTGAAATACAGTACCAGGTGGCAGAGGATGACAAGGAAAGGGCCTTCGAGGCCCTGGCGGGTCAGGCGGAAACGCTCACAGCCCGTTATCCCGATCGTGCCGAGGCGCTGATCTGGCGCGCGATCGTGCTCAGCACCTGGGCTGGAGAGAAAGGCGGCCTGGGGGCCCTGGGCCTGGTTAAGGATGCCCGCCGGCACCTTGAAAAAGCGATTGAAATCGACGACCGGGCGCTGGACGGCTCAGCCTATACCTCCCTTGGAAGCCTCTACTATCAGGTGCCAGGCTGGCCCATCGGTTTTGGCGATGACGACAAGGCTCGACGGCTGCTGCAAAAGGCATTGTCCATCAACCCCGACGGCATCGACCCCAATTTCTTCTTTGCCGACTACCTGCTTGAACAAGGGGAAGAAGACCGGGCCAGGCAGTACCTTGAACGTGCCTTGTCGGCGCCGGACCGCCCAGGACGTGCGCTGGCGGATGAAGGTCGGCGACAGGAGGTCAGGGACCGCCTGGCAAAGCTGGTGTCAGCTCGTTGAACCCTCGATGGTTGCGCCCCTGAGCGGGGCGCCACCATTAACGAACAGGACCGGTTAGTCGAAATCGGGCAGCTGCGGCTTGACCAGAGGCATGTCTGCTGCCTCCCAGGCCTCTATACCACCGGCAATGGACTGAACATGGAGGTAGCCCATTTCCTTCATGACCTTTGCAGAAAGCGCGGAGCGGCCGCTGTTCTTGCAGTAGATCACCAGGTTCAGGCTCCGGTCTTCCAGTGCCGGGTCGTTACTCAGCTTGAACTCCAACAGCCCCCGCGGGACATTGATGGCGCCCGGCAGGTGGCCGGCATGGTATTCCTCCGGTTCCCGAACGTCGATCAAGAGGTCCGCCTCGCGGATCGCATCTTCAGAGCGGTCCAGGGGAAGTTCCGTAATTTCGGCTCTCGCGGCCTCAACCAGGTCGTGGGCAGTTTTCATGGCAGTCAGGTCCTTTTTTTCAATCGTTGAGATGCCAAACAACCGCTATCGCCGGGGCGATAGCGGTTGTTTGTTCAGGCGAGAAGCCCTGTCACTACTTTAGAGTGATTTTGTGCAGAAGTAGAAGTCCTTGCACTCATAGTCACCGGATTCAACCCGGTCATTGGCGCCTGCCGCCGTCTTGGCCGGGGGTACGATGACCTTGTCACCCTTCTTCCAGCCTTCCGGTGTGGCCACGCCGTGTTCGTCACTGGTCTGCAGTGCTTCCAACAGGCGCAGGAACTCGGGGATGGAGCGGCCGTTACTCATCGGGTAGTAAACCATCGCCCGCAGGATGCCATTCGGGTCAATAATAAAGGTGGCACGCACGGCAGAGGTGTCACCGGCACCCGGGTGGATCATGCCATAAGCCTTGGCTACGTCCATCTTCAGGTCTTCAATGATGGGGAAGGGAATCTCCACACCCCAGTTTTCCTTGATGTTACGCATCCACGCGATGTGGGAGTGAATGCTGTCAATGGACAGGCCCAGCAATTCGCAGTTCATCTTGGCGAACTCCGGTGCAGCCTGGGCAAAGGCCATGAATTCTGTGGTGCAGACCGGGGTGAAATCTGCCGGATGGGAGAACAGTACCAGCCACTTGCCTTTGTAATCGCTCAGCGACTTTTCGCCGTCAGTGGTCAGCGCCTTGAAGTCCGGTGCAGGCTCATTGATGCGGGGCAGGCCGGCTACGGGAGTTGCTTGAGTTTCCATAATAATCACCTTTTGTGTTGGGTTGCCTTACGACAGTTTCAGATTAGCGTGAACGGGATATTCGCAAAAGATATATCGTTATATCTTGATGATATATTCTGTTAATCGCAGCGACACTACGTCGCACCTGGCGGATAACCGTTAACAATGGCGTCAGGGAGAGTTGTCTCTATACTGAAGGGATAAACGATAGGTTTATAAGTATCAACGGCACTGCAAAAGGTCAGGTCATGGAGTCTCCGGGAAGCCACCGAGCCTTCGCTCCCTGTACGCCCGGTAACGGTGATCCGAGGATGGAATGGACACTGCGTTCTCGCTGACGCTGATAACAACCGGGCTGGCTGCGCTGGTCACCTCTGCCGGAATATTCACAATCCGGCGCTTCGAGGCGTGGGGGCAACGCAATACGTCCTACTTCATCTGCTTCGCGGCCGGGGTACTGATCAGTGCGTCCTTTCTGCACATGATCCCGAAGTCCTTTTCCATGCAGTCGCAGGCGCCGGTGTGGTTGCTGGCCGGGTTCATGGGACTGCACCTGTTCAACCGGTTCGTAACGGCTTTCGTTTGTGAAAAGGATCCGTCCGCCAGGGACTATGTCATTGGCCTTATCCCCATGCTGGGGATCGGCTTTCATTCGTTTATCGACGGATTTATCTACTCCATTTCGTTTTCGGTAAGCATCTTCACTGGTTACCTGGCGACCGTCGGCATGGTGCTCCATGAATTTCCGGAGGGCATTATCACCTACCTGCTGCTGGTACGGGGAGGGTTCCGGCCGGGTACTGCCATGACTCTGGCGTTCCTGGCCGCTGCGGCAACAACGCCATTGGGGATGCTGGTGTCCTGGCCGATGGTGAGCAGTATCAGTGAGCAGACGTTGGGGGCCTTGCTGGCCCTGTCGGCAGGTGCGCTGGTTTACGTGGGCGCCACGCACCTGCTGCCACGGGCAGAGCAGGAGCATCGAAAATTCAGTTTGGTGGCGCTTGCAGGTGGCGTGCTTGTGGCGGTTGTAATTGTTCTTTCAAAGGCCTGACAGGGTGGGTCATAGAGAGGGGGAAGTAACATGTTCTATCGATTATCCAGGGTTGACGACTCCGGGTGGGTGCCCACCTATTTCCTCGCGGCCCTAGGGGCGGGGGGGCTGTCGGTTTCTTTCTTTATGTGGCTGATGTTCTGGCTGCCACATCCCGGCGCCCCGGTGCCGCTGTTTGAGGATGCCGTTGCCGCATTGGCAGAGGGCGGCCTGTTGATCAAGCTTGCAGTGCTGGGGGCCTGGGCAGGTGTTGCACTATTTTCTGCCCTTCACATCCACCTCCTGGTCTGGAACCTGCGACGGTACGCCCGGTTTCGCAGCACGCCGGCCTACCATGAGTTGCGCAACAGTAACTCGGAAACCCAGTTGCTGGCAGGGCCTCTGACGGTCGCTATGAGCATCAACGTCGGCTTCATCCTCGGCCTTACCTTTGTGCCGGGACTCTGGTCGGTGGTTGAGTGGCTGTTCCCGCTGGCCCTGCTTGCCTTTGTGCTGGTGGGTTACTGGGCGCTGGCGCTGCTGCGGGATTTCTGGGGCCGGGTGCTGGTGGGTGGTGGCTTCGACTGCGTGCGTAACAACAACCTGGGGCAGCTGATGCCCGCCTTCGCCAGCGCCATGATCGCCGTGGGGCTGGCAGCGCCCGCAGCGATGAGCCAGAACACGGTGACGGTCGCCTTCAGCCTGGTGCTTTCAAGCTTCTTTATGGTGCTGGCGTTTATTATTGGCGGGATACAGGTGGTGCTTGGATTCCGTGCCATGCTGGAACAGGGGGCTGATCCATCCACCGCTCCGAGTTTGTGGATTGTCGTACCCATTCTGACCACCCTGAGCATCACGCTTTTACGGCAGACTCACGGGCTGCACGGCCATTTCGAGTCAGGGGCCGGTGGGGTAGAGGCCCTGACCATGCTGATGTTCTTCCTGTGTGCACAGCTGGTGTTTGGCTTGCTCGGCTGGGTGGTGCTATCCCGGTACGGTTATTTCTCCCGGTTTGTGACCGGTACAGAAAAATCCGCCGGTGCCTATGCACTGGTCTGCCCGGGGGTGGCACTCACGGTCATGGTGCACTTCTTTATCAATGCCGGGCTGGTTGGGTTCGGTGCCCTTGAGCGGTTCAGTGCAGGCTACTGGGCTTTGACGGTCATCGCCTTGGTGCTGCAAGGGGTTACGATCTGGCTGGTTATCCGGCTCAACCGGCTGCATTTTGGTGGTGCTGACCATGCCTGACCAGAAGTACGACTATGATTAGGGGACAGGTTGATCCGCATCAACGTCGGAACGACGTGGCGTGGAAAAATGACATACTGGCAGCTAGGGTGAATAGCGGGCGTAAGTTCCGGGTACCGGGGGCTTCAGTCGTCCGAAGGAGGCAGTGATGGAATCGCTTGATCCCAGGGTGGGCAAGGGCTGGCTTATGATAGTGCTGGCGTGGTTGGTGCTGACGGCGAGTTCCGTCGCGCTGGGTGCAGAACGGTCGCCACCGACCGCCGACCACAGCAAGTTTGAGGCCCTGCAGGGCCCGTTCAGCAGCGCTCAGGAAGTCACGGAAGCGTGCCTGGGCTGCCACAACGAAGCCGCGAACCAGATCCGCGAAACCACCCACTGGAACTGGACCTACGACCACCCGGAAACTGGCCAGCAGCTGGGCAAGCGGAACGTGATCAACAGCTTCTGCGGAATGGTGGTGACCAATGAACCCCGCTGCACCTCCTGCCACGTGGGTTACGGCTGGACGGATATGAACCAGCCCCCACCGTCGGAAGATTCTGCCGTTGACTGCCTGGTCTGCCACGACACCACGGGCGACTACTGGAAGTTTCCCACCCTCGCCGGTCTGCCCACCGACAAGCCCCGCGAGTGGCCCGGCGGCAGTGGAAAAATGGTCAATCCCCCCGACCTGCCCCGCATTGCCCAGAATGTCGGTGCCAGTGACCGCCAGAACTGTGGCAGTTGTCACTTCTATGGTGGTGGCGGAGATGGCGTGAAACACGGTGACCTTGATTCGTCCCTCGTGAATCCGCCTCGATCCCTGGATGTGCATATGTCCCCTGACGGGCTTGACTTCACCTGCGCCGATTGCCACTCAACCTGGGGCCATAATGTTTCCGGCAGCCGTTACCAGGCCACCGCGAAGGACACACTGGGTATTGATGTGCCCGGCCATACCGACCTGAGCCGGGCAAGTTGCGAGTCCTGCCACGGCTTTGAGCCCCATGACAAACCCAAGCTTAACGACCACGTGGACAAGCTGGCCTGCCAGACCTGCCACGTGCCCGAGTTCGCCCGGGGCGGGGTGCCCACCAAGATGTGGTGGGACTGGTCAACCGCCGGCAGGCTGGACGAAGATGGCAATCCCATTACCGAGTATGACGAAAGCGGCCACGTAAGCTATCTCAGCACCAAGGGAGACTTCCATCATGAGGAAAACGTGGTGCCCCACTACGCCTGGTTCGATGGCACCGTGGAGTACACCCTGCTGGAAGATGAGCTGGATCTTTCCGGCGAACCCATCGAAATCAACCACATTGACGGCAGTGCTGACGACCCCGCCTCCCGTATCTGGCCGTTCAAACTGATGCGTGGCAAGCAGCCGTTCGACACACAGCTCAACACCTTGTTGGTCACCCACGTATTCGGTGCGGACGACACTTCATTGTGGAGCAATTTCAACTGGCCGAACGCATTGCAGGCCGGCAGCGAAATGTCCGGCCGGCCTTTCAGCGGTGAGTATGACTTCGTGGAAACGAAAATGTACTGGCCCATTACCCACATGGTGCCGCCTGCTGAGCAGGCCTTGCGTTGTGGTTCATGCCATGGTGCAGAAAGCCGCCTGGCGGGCATCGGGGGCATCTACATGCCGGGACACAGCGGCAACGCCTGGCTGGACCGGATTGGCTGGCTGGTCGTCGTGATGACGCTGCTGGGGGTGCTGGCCCATATCGCCGCAAGGGTTATCTTCAGGGGGAGGAAGCACTCATGAGCCGCGTCATGATCTATAAACGCTTCGAGCGCTTCTGGCACTGGTGCCAGGCATTGCTGATATTCACGCTGCTGTTCACCGGTTTCGAGATTCACGGCAGTTACTCGGTACTGGGGTTCGGTGATGCAACACAGGTGCATACGCTGGCGGCCTGGGCGCTGATCGTATTGTGGCTGTTTGCCATTTTCTGGCATATCACGACAGGGGAGTGGCGCCAGTATATCCCGACCCGGAACGGGTTGTTTGCGGTGATTCATTACTACCTGGTGGGTACCTTCACCGGGGCAGAGCACCCCTATCGAAAGACTACCCGGGCCAAGCATAACCCCTTGCAGCGGCTGGCCTACCTGTTCTTCAAGCTGGTGATATCGCCGGTGATCTGGGTATCGGGCCTGCTGTACCTGTTCTATGCTGACTGGCCCGCCATGCTGGCGGGTACACTGGCGCTGGAATGGGTCGCGATGATCCACACTGCAGCGGCCTTTGCCATGCTGGTCTTCATCATTGCCCACGTGTATATGACCACCATGGGACACACCCTGACCAGTCATATCCGGCCGATGGTTACCGGGTACGACGATATCGACGAGAAGTAACGGGCTGAGAGGGCTGGGGTTTAAACTCCGGCCCTTCGCCATCCCCGGTTTCCGTCGGCGGAGGCTCCGGGTACCATGTGGCGTTTTCCACTTAACCCTCGCCACAAGACCGCGCCTTGACTGCTGATACCCCTTCCGACTCTGTCCCAACCGACACCGACGCTCGCCGGAACTTCTTTGTGGTCTGCCTGGCGTTGACCCTGTGCTTTGTGGTCTATTCCATGCTGATTGTCTCAGTGCCGGTCTACGGGCTTCGGCTAGGGGCCTCACCGCTGGTGCTGGGCGCCGTGCTCAGTATCCAGTACCTGCTGCCCTTGTTGTTTGCCATTCCCTTGGGTGGGGTAGTGACCCGTTATGGGGGCAGGGCGACGCTCATCAGCGGTGCCTGCCTGATGGTGGCCGGCCTGTTGTCCATGCACTTCTGGTATGGCTACCCGGGGTTGGTGCTGGGCCAGTTGCTGGTAGGGCTGGCCCACCTGCAAATGGTGCTGGCGGCCCAGACCCTCATCTCCAATCTGGGTACCGGCCCGACACTGGAGCGGTATTTCGGCTGGTATTCCACCTGGCTGTCCGGCGGCCAGGTGGTCGGTCCACTGCTTGCCGGTTATCTGCTGGACTCAGGGCCGGGCACCGGTCAGGTGTTCCTGGTGATGGCGGTGTTCGGCGCCCTGGCCGGCCTGGCCGGTTTCTGGCTCACCGGGCAGGCCAGGGAGCGCCTGAAGGTAACCCGCAGAGAAACGGGCTTTCGCGCCCAATGGGAGCTGATGCGTACCAACCCGGGTGTTCAGTTGTCGGTGCTGGTGACGGTGCTGGGCATGTTTGCGCTGGGGGTCTACGGCAGTTACCTTCCCGTTTACCTGGAAAGCCTGGCCATGAGTCCGGTCGTTATCGGGGTGCTGGTGAGCCTGCGGGCGGCAGTCTCCATGCTGATCCGGCCATTCATGGCGCCCATGATCGCGATGGTGGGCGGTCGCCGCAACGCGGTTCTGCTGGCACTGGGCACCCTGGCGGCGGGTATTACCTTCCTCGGGTTCTCCGAACAGATTCTGCTGATCGGCCTGCTGGCGGTACTGGTGGGCATTGGCGCAGGGCTTACCCAGCCGTTGTCCATGGTGCTTCTTGCGGAGTCTGTCGATCGCGAAAAACGTTCTGGTGCCCTTGGCATGCGCCTGATGGCCAACCGGGCGATCCACTTCCTGGCGCCGTTGCTCTTTGGGGCACTGCTGGAGCTGGGTGGGTTTGTACTGGCGTTCGGCGCTTCTGGCCTGATCATCGCACTTGCGCTGATCTTTATGCAGCGACGATGAGTCGGCTGCGCCACAATGGTGCCTGAAATGCTGACGCAGCCTCAGAGAGGAAAATATACCAAATAAAATCAATTGCTTGAAATTCCTGAACACTTGGCCAGCTTTTTGCTGCGGTTAGCTCGGTAATCCGTGCCTACGGAAACAACACAACGACCCAACCGTTCAGGAGAAGTACCCATGAGCCTTAAACGCAGCCTGGCACTTGCTGCCGCACTCACCCTGCCCGTGTCCGCCATGGCCGAGGACCCTATGAAAGTGGGTTTCGTATATGTCGGCCGATCGGGGACCACGGCTGGAGCTATCAGCATGATCTGGGGCGCCTGGCCCTTGAGGAGCACTTCGGTGACCAGGTGGAGACCACCTACGTGGAAAATGTCAACGAGGGTGCCGACGCCGAGCGCACCATCCGTCGGTTGGCCCAGGCGGGCAATGAGGTGATCTTTACCACCTCCTTTGGCTTCATGAATCCCACTGCACGGGTGGCTGAGCAGTTCCCCGATACGACTTTCCTGCATGCCACCGGTTACAAGCGTGCCGAGAATCTGGGCACCTACCTGTCAGTCACCTATGAAGGTCGCTACGTAACCGGCGTTGCTGCGGGCCTGGTGACCGAGACCAATACCCTGGGCTACATCGCCTCTTTCCCGATTCCGGAAGTTATCCGGGACATCAACGCCGTCTACCTGGGAGCCAGGTCGGTCAATCCGGATATCGAGCTCAAGGTGGTGTGGGCCAATACCTGGTTTGATCCGGCAAAGGAGGCTGATGCCGCCAACGCACTGATGGATCAGGGTGCCGACGTCATCGTCCAGCATACCGACAGCCCGGCGCCGTTGATGGCGGCTGACAAAAGGGGTAATTGGGGCGTGGGCCAGGCTTCCGACATGCGCAAGTTTGGTGGCGATGCGCACCTGCTGTCCGTGGTCAATGACTGGGCCCCGTACTACATCGATACCGTCCAGGCGGTCATGGACGGCGACTGGGCTCCAAGCGACTACTGGGGCGGCATTTCCGAGGATGTCATCCAGGTCATCGGTATCAGTGATCGACTGACGGAGGAGCAGCGGGCGAAGGTGGATGAGGTGATTGCCTCTATCGACAGCGGTGAGTTCCATCCCTTCACTGGCCCGCTGAAGGACCAGGACGGTGAGCTGCGGGTACCGGAAGGCGAGGCCATGACCAACGAGCAACTGGCAGGCATGGACTGGTACGTGGAAGGCATGACAGCAAACCTGCCGAAATAAACGGGCAGGCTATAACCAAAAGCCGGCGGGCAATACCCGCCGGCTTTGTTTTCTCAGGCGTCAGCCAGCATCCGGGCGACCCCCTCCTGCACCTTCCGGGTCAACTCCCGCTCATCCAGGCCGGTGACCAGGCCATCTTCCATAACGCAACGACCCTGCACGAAGCTGTGCTTCACATGCACTGGCTCGCCGCACATCAGGGGCGCCATCAATGGTGAGTGGACGCCGGCAAAGCGCGGCTGATCAATGTCGTAAAGCACCAGGTCGGCCTGCTTGCCAACGGCCAGGCTGCCGGTTTCCTGCAGGCCCAGCAAGTCGGCGCCGCCACGGGTGCCCCAGTCCAGCACCTGTTCAAGGGTGGTGACATCCGGCCCGTGGGCGGCCCGGTGGATCAGCCAGGCCAGGTTCAGTTCCTGCAGCATGGAGCCGGATTCGGCAGAGGCCGAGCCGTCCACCGCCAGCGAGATAGGCACGCCGGCCTTTTCCATGGCCACCACCGGGGCGATACCGCTGCCCAGGCGACAGTTGGAGGTGGGGCAATGGGCAATGCCAGTGCCGGTGGCGGCCAGTCTTTCGATGGCATGGGCATCAGTGTGGACCAGGTGGGCATACCACACGTCTGGTCCGAGCCAGTCGCAGGCTTCGGCGTAATCAATGGCGCCCTGGTGGTATTTTTCCCGGGCCTGGACCTCGTCATATGCCACCTCCAGCAGGTGGGAATGCATCTTCAGGCCATGCTCCCGGGCCCAGTGGGCCTGGGCTCTGAGCCCGTCCGGTGTGCTGGAATGGATCAGGCTGGTGGGGGCTACCACCAGCTTCTTCATGGCGCCTGCGCCCTCCTGGTGGTGCTTCTTGCGGGTGGCATCCAGGCGGTCGATGACCTGGTCGATGGTCTCCGGTTCGATG
The DNA here is from genome assembly GCF_026013985.1 of Marinobacter sp. AN1. Classification (NCBI taxonomy): domain Bacteria; kingdom Pseudomonadati; phylum Pseudomonadota; class Gammaproteobacteria; order Pseudomonadales; family Marinobacteraceae; genus Marinobacter; species Marinobacter sp. AN1. The sequence goes on from NZ_CP110342.1 coordinate 1,676,364, forward strand.
CGGTGTTCAATCATGCCCTCGTGGGAGCCTGTCTCGGTGGCGCTGCCGCGACACAGAACCAGGCGGATGCCCAGTTCATCTGCCGCTTGCCAGACCGCTTCTTCCAGTTCCGGGCTGGTAGTGGCGTGGTACAGGTAGTGATGGTCGGCGCAGGTGGTGGCGCCTGAGCGGATCAGTTCGTACAGGCCCAGCCGGGCAGCGTGGTACATCAACTCAGGGGTAACCTTTGGCCAGAAGCGGTAGGGTACGCTGCTGAGCCATTCCCCGAGGCCCTGGTTCAGCCCCGCGGGTACCCCCTTCATGATGGATTGGGCCAGGTGGTGGTGGGTGTTCACCAGCCCCGGCCAGATCACACAGCCACTGGCGTCGATAATGGTCTCCGGCTGCTCCGCTGTGGGTGCCAGGCCCCGGCCAAGCTCGGTGATAAGACCATCTTGGATACGGATGTCCCGGGCAGTGGGGTTGTCCTCGGCGTGGATGGCGACAGCGTTTCGGATCAGGTAGTTCAATGGTTGCTCCTTTACGGACGAACGAGCAATGTCCCGAAGCTCCGCCGTGGTCCGGCAGACTTCTGACCGCTTCTACTCTTGTGTTGAATGACAGTGGTAGAGATCCTGATGCAATATCCTGTCCATTTACTGACCATATGGTCAGGTCCGGATTTTGTCCCTCTGATGGCTATCCACAAAGCACCTTGACGGTGCAGGTGTGGCAGGCGCAGCACCGCCCTGGTTCCCGGGATGATACGCTGGCTGACGGAAATGCCGCCAAGTGACTGATTAAAGGTAGGCTTCGAGGGCGGAGTGAATGGCATGGATGCTGCTTTCCACTAATCTGCCGGTCAGCACTTCATCGCTGACCGGCCCAAGTCTGAGTAGAAGCAGTCAGGCGCTGGCCGTTCGCTGGTGTCGGGTCATTGCTCAGTCGTCGGCCGGCGTGCGAGCGCGGTTGGCGGCGACAGCAGGACTCGCTGCGTTTGCCCCTCCGCTGATCTCCTCCGGTCGTTAATCCCATCAGACGAGAGTCCCGGAGGTACCAATGACCAACACTGCAGAGAAGTACGCCCTCAAGGAACTGAACCTGGAAACCACCTTTGGTGGCATGGGCAAGGAGATCGAGCGGGACGTGCCCGTGATTGATCTGACCGATTTCGATCAGCGACGAGGGGAAATCACAGACCAGCTCTGGCAGGCCGCCACGGAGGTGGGTTTCTTCCAGCTGGCGAATCATGGCCTGGCGCTGGGCCTGGTCCGCGAGGCGTTCGGTCTGTCAGAGACATTCTTTGCCCTGCCCGAGGCCGATAAGCAGCGCTTCCCGCTCAAGAAGGGCCTGAATGCCGGCTGGGAGTTCAAGTCCCAGGTGCGTCCGTCCACGGGCACTGCGGACGATAAGGAGTCCTACCAGATCACCCTGCCGCACATGGATGACCTGTGGCCGAACCAGACCCTGGTGCCGGAATTCCACCGGGTGATGCTGGATTTCGAGTACCGGGCCTGGCAGCTGGGCATGAAGGTGCTGTCCTGCTTTGCAGACCGGCTGGGCTTTGAGCGGGACTTCTTCACCCGGGCCCATGACCGGGCGCAGCCGGACTACCAGAGCACCCTGCGTCTGCTGCACTATCTTCCTTTGCCGGACGACCACCAGCCCGACGAATCGATCTGGCGGGCTGGCGCCCACACCGACTTCGACTGCCTGACCATGGTGTTCCAGCAGGAGGGGCAGGGCGGCCTGCAGGTCAGCCCCGGCAAGGACGCAGAAGGCAAGGGCGATGACCGGGAGTGGTTCACCGTCACTCCCAGGGAGGATCGCATCACCTGTAACATCGGCGATATGCTGATGCGATGGAGCGACGACCGCCTCAAGTCCACCCTGCACCGGGTACGCATGCCTAGGCCGGGCGAGTACAACGGCCCCCGTTACAGCCTGGCGTTCTTCTGCCAGGCCAACAAGGATGTGATCATCCAGGGTCCGGAACAGAAATACCCGCCGATCTCGGCGCGGGACTACCTGTTGCAGCGGATCCAGGCGAACTTTGATGCGGCGGAGAAGGCTGCGGCAGCCCGGCAGTAACTCATGCGGAAAGGGCCTCCCACGGGAGGCCCTGTGATGACGCTGATCCAGCCGGGTCAGAACGCCGGGTCGGATCCGCGAGTGGCCCAGCCGGTCATGCGCCGCTCGACGAAGGCAAACATCTCGTACATCACCACCCCCATAATGGCGATGACCACCAGGCCGGCGAATACCAGGCCCATGTCCATGGTGGAACTGGCCGAGATCATCAGGTAGCCGATGCCCACATTCGAGGCGACGGTCTCCGAGATCACAGAACCCACAAAGGCCAGGGTGATGGCAACCTTCAGGGAGGCAAAGAAATAGGGCATGGAGCGCGGCAGGGCGACCTTCCTGAGGATGTCCAGCCTGCTGGCGCCCAGCGAGCGCAGCACGTCCTGCAGTTCAGGCTCCATGGTGGCCAGGCCAGTGGCCATGTTCACCACCACGGGGAAAAACGAGATCAGGAAGGCGGTGAGGATCGCCGGCACGGTGCCAATGCCGAACCACACCACCAGCACCGGCACGAAAGCCACCTTGGGAATGCTGTTGAAACCCACCATCAGCGGGTAAACGGCCTTGTAGATCAGCGGAGACGAGCCCACCAGAACCCCAAGGATCACGCCAAAGATAACCGCAATGGCAAACCCCGCCACCGTGGTAAACAGCGTATGGGTGGCGTGCTTCATGATCGGGCCCTGGTACTCCAGCCATGACGCCCAGATGTCAGTCGGCGCGGGAAAGAGGTAAGTCGGCACGCTGAAGGCAAAGCACACCAGCTCCCAAAGCAGTGCCAATGTCACCAGCAGGATCCAGGGCGAGGCCTTGATCAACAGTCGTTTTCGCTGTAGCAATGTCATGCAGTCTCCTCCCGGATGCGGCCGATATGATCCCGCAGTTCGAACACCAGCTCGGCAAATTCGTCGGTATAGGTCACCGCCAGGTCCCGGGGACGGGGCAGGTCCACCGGTTTGCGTACCAGGATGCGCCCGGGGCCCTTGCTCATCACATATACCGTGTCAGCCAGGAACACCGCCTCCCGCAGGTCGTGGGTGACCAGTACCACGGTAAAGGGTTCTTCCTGCCACAGGTCCCGGACCATGCACCACAGTTCTTCCCGGGTGAAGGCATCGAGGGCGCCGAAGGGCTCGTCCAGCATCAGCAGGGACGGGCGATGGATCAGCGCCCGGCAGATGGAGGCCCGCTGCTGCATGCCACCGGAGAGCTCCCAGGGAAACTTGTCCTCGCAGCCAGCCAGTCCCACCCGGGCCAGCAGGGCCCGGCCCTGTTCCTGGAACGTCGCCTTTTCGGCACGGAAGCGGTGGCGGTAATCCTGTACGATTTCCATCGGTAGCAGGATGTTGTCCAGGGTGGTCCGCCAGGGCAGCAGGTTGGAGGCCTGGAAGGCCATGCCCACACCTTGCTGGGGTCCGGATACCTGCTTGCCACCCAGGTAGACATAGCCGTCGCTGGGAGGCGCCAGCCCGGTCACCAGTTTCATCAGGGTGGACTTGCCGCAGCCGGACGGGCCGACCACCGCGACAAACTCGTTCTCCCGAACACTGAGGGAGATATTCTCAATGGCCATGGGACCTTCTTCCCCATAGCGCATACTGACATTCTCGAATTCGACCAGATCCATCAGGAACTCCGGCAGTTATGTGCAGCCCGGGCAATGGCCCGGGCCTCGCGGGTTAGTCGATCATCCGTGCTTCGCGGGGCGGCAGGTAGCTGCTGTCAAACAGCGCTTCCAGTTCCGGTGAAGACGCCAGCTCGTAGGAGGCGATCATGTCCTCCAGGGCCCGGGCCATCCGATCCTCCGTCACGGCACCCAGGCCTTCGGCGCGGGTTTCGTCGGTAATCACGTTGGTCTCCAGGGCCAGCTTCAGCCGGCGCAGCTCCAGCTCCTCCTTGATCAGGCCATCCCGCTGTTTGACGTATTTGATGGCGGCTTCCGGATCATCGATGGTTTCCTGCAGGGCCTTGTTGAAGGCCTTCAGAAAGCCCCGGACCGCTTCCGGGTTTTCTTCCAGCAATTCGTTGCGGGCGATGATGGTGTTGCCGTAGAACTCCACCCCGTAGTCCGGGTATTTCAGGGCGACGATGTTGTCCGGGTCCACGCCCCGGGCCTCCAGGTTCAGCAGGCTGGTGAAGTAGAATCCGGTTATACCGTCCAGCTCACCCCGGGCCAGCAAGGTTTCGCGGATAGCCGGCTCCACCGATTGCCATTCCACATCATCCGCCGCCAGGCCATTGTGGCGGGCGAAAGACGGCCAGGCCTTGCGGCCGCCATCGAAAACCGGCGCGCCCAGGGTCTTGCCCTTGAGGTCTTCCGGCTTCTCGATGCCTGACTCCTTGAGGGCAAACACCGCGGCAGGCATGGCGTTGTACACCATGTAGACCCCGGTGACCTCGGTGTCCGGATTCTTGGCGGTAGTCTCGGTGAGGGCGCTATAGTCGGCGAAACCCATGTCGTAGCTGTTGGTAGCCACCCGGGTCACAGCACCGGCGGAGCCATTGCCGGAGTCGATGGTGACATCGAGTCCCTCATCCGCGAAGTAGCCCTTTTCAAGCGCCATCAGGAAGGGCGCCGAAGGCCCCTCGAAGCGCCAGTCCAGGGTAAAACGGATCTGGGTTTCGGCCTGGGCGCCTGGAGTCATCGCGGCCAGTACGCCGCCCAGCAGCAGCGCGGAGCCGAGCCGTTTGAACAGGCCCGGTTTGTGGTGGTTGTCTTTCATGGTACTTCCTCGCTTTGTCGTTAAATCCTGTGTTCTGGTTTTGTGCCAACAGGGCCTGAGCAATTGGCATACCAGTGTGACCTTCATGATGACAGAGAGCTGAAAAACCTGACCATATGGTCTGTTTGTGATGTTTGTATCAGCTGGATGGCCGTCAGAGTGCACGGAATTGAGGCCCGGGCGTTGCTCCCTGGGCTATTTCGGTGCGGTTGGTAGTAAGGAGCGCGGTTTGGTGAGATGAAAATCGCCCGGGTGCTGCTCTCTTGATGGAAATCAGGAAAAGCTGTCCGTCCGGAGCGATACTATCGGATATGGCAATACCTTAAGGCGGTGCGGGGGGTGTACATGGACTACTCAGACCATGCCACGGCGACGGCTCTTGGGCTGTGCACAGCCTTTATCAATCAGCCGATCGAGGTCGCTGAACTGCGCCCGGCGTTTGCACGTGCCATCGGAATTGGTGAGCGCCGTGCGGACCTTGTTGTCCGGGTTGGGCGAGGTCCGGAGATGCCGCGTTCTCGCCGGCGGCCGGTTGAAGACGTTATTGAAGGATGTTGATGGCCGTGTTGCTTGGCTGCTTTGTTCTGACGGTAGCGACGCTGTCTCTCTGGCGTGGAATTGACCACCGGGCAGATCGGGCCGCCATGCAGGAGTTGACCGCAGGCCAGCCCCCACAGCCCCGTTCCTTTGATGCCGGGTTGGTTGCCGCCCTGCCGGAACCGGCGCGACGCTATTTTCTTTACACCATCGCTCGGGGAACCCCGCTGTTTACGGTCGCCAGAATCCACATGGCGGGCCGTTTCGGTATGGGCACCAAAGACAAACCCGATTATCTGGATTTTACGGCGATTCAGTTACTGGCCATGCCGGCCGGGTTCGTCTGGAAAATGCAGGCGCGGCGTGGCCTGATAAGACTGTCCGGGTCAGACAGCCAGCGCTGGACCCGGTTCTGGTTAATGGGACTGTTACCGGTCGCTCGACTGGGCGGAGACCCGGATCACACCCGTTCGGCGTTTGGCCGCTACGTGGCCGAAGCCATATTCTGGACGCCGGCGGCTATGCTGCCCGGTCCGGGTGTTGCCTGGGAGGAACTGGATGCCGACCGCGCCCGTGTCACCGTTGAGTACCCAGGGTTTTCTCAAGCCGTTGAGGTAACGGTGGCGGCGGACGGCCAACCGACGGAAGTCCGGTTCCAGCGGTGGAGCAACGCCAATCCCCGGAAGCAGTACCAGTGGCAATCCTTCGGTGGGTACCTCTCCGAATTCCGGTGGTTCGATGGTTTTCGGTTGCCCACCCATGTGGAAGCGGGGAATCACTTCGCCACCGATCGGTACTTTCCCTTTTTCGTGGCGGATGTCACCGCTGTCGGGTTTCCCCATGAGTAGCACCACGGGCGGATTCATGCATGAGCGGGAAGGTGCAGCTTCGGTCCTGATGCGCCAGTTGGCGGTATCGGGACAGATTTGGTTTTTGATTTATTTTTGGCCAAGAACTGAGCAGACAGTTTTCGGTATCGATTGGGCTGATCTTATAGCGCCCCTCCCAGCGATTTTATGTATGGCGTCATCTCCGCAGGGCAGTTATTTCGTATGTCCTCCCGAATGAGGGAGGTGTTTATGAAACGAGTTGTCATAGCCGGTGTTTCCGGGGCGATCGGTGGCGCGCTTGCGACCCGGCTGATCGAACGGGATCCGCAGCTGAGGGTGATCGGATTATGTCGTGACCCGGGCCGGGCGTCTCAGGCACTCCAGGCCAGCGACCGGTGTGATGTGCTGGCGTGGGAGGCCGGGGATAGCGAATCACCGACGGCGGTGGCAGAGGCGCTGGAGTTGACACTGGCTCGGGACGAAGGCATTGATACCTTCATTTACGCTGCGGGGGTGCTCCATGGGCCGGATATGTTCCCGGAGAAGCGCCTTGAAGATCTGGATACCGACCACATGGCGCGTGCATTTGCGGTGAATGCCACCGGGTTCGCGTTGCTGGTGAGAGCGTTGCTGCCATGGCTTCGCCACCGTCGGTTCAAGCAGATTGTTGCCATTTCTGCGAAAGTTGGATCGATTACCGATAACGGATTCGGAGGCTGGTACGCCTACCGGAGTTCGAAGGCTGCACTGAATATGCTAGTGCGAAACCTCTCTATTGAGTTACCCCGCCGTTGCAAACCGGTTGCCTGTGTGTCGATTCATCCGGGCACTACGGAATCCGCTTTGAGTGAACCGTTCCAGCAGTCTCTGGCCAGGCTGAAAGTCCATACAGCCGATGAAACTGCCGCCAATTTACTTGATGTGCTCGATGCGTTGAGCGAAGGGGATAACGGCCGGTTCCTGAGCTGGGATGGTTCGGAACTGCCCTGGTAATCAGTGGCGCCCCGTTTTTACCCGTTATAGTGCGGAAATTCAGTGTTGTACTGTCAGGTTGCCAAAACTGACAGCGAACTCTCTGGCCTGCCTTCAGGTCGATGTCTGCTCGTGCGGCATACACTCTGGCACTCACTGGCCGTTCAACCAAAGCCCCAACTGCTCCCGCTCCTCCTCCGTCATCCCTGTCATATTCCCCAATGGCATGTAATGGGTATCCACTGCCGCCTGCCGTACCTTGCCGTTGTGGTCAGCCAGCAGTGACAGGTTCTCCAGCCGGATTCCCGCCGGTGCGGACTGGAATCCCGGCTGGGTGGGTGATTCTGCGTGGCAGGCTACGCAGTGGGTTTCCAGGATCTGCGCCACTGTCTCGTCGCTGACGGCGGCGGTTGCGGTGCTGGTGGAGGTGGTGGGTGTGGGGGCAATCACCCAGATCAGCACCACGGTCATGGCCGCCGCGGCGACCAGGATGGATGGCCGGTTGATGTCACGGTGGCGCAGGTTGAAGTAGTGCCTTGCAAAGGCGGTGATAAAGCCTATGGCCGCGAGTATGGCCCAGCCTTGGGGGTGGCCATACAACATCGGGTAGTGGTTGCTGATCATGATGAAGATGACCGGCAGGGTCAGGTAGTTGTTGTGGGTAGAGCGCAGCTTGGACAGGGCGGCCAGCCGGGCAACCCGTTCGTCCGGCTCCTTGCCCGCATGGACCGCGTTCACCAGTGCCCGCTGGGACGGGATGATCCCCAGGAAGACATTGGCCACCATGATAGTGCCGATGACGGCTCCCACATGGATATAGGCACCCCGGCCGGAAAAGACCTGGAACAGGCCCCAGTCCACCAGTAGCAGGATGGCGAACAGCACCAGGCCGAAGGCCTTGCCATTGTGGGCCAGGGGGCTGCGGATCAGCGCTTCGTAGATGGCCATCACCAAGGCCAGGGTTCCCAGGCCGATGGCGACGCCGGTGCCCAGGCTGATATCGGCCTTGGTCGGATCAATCAGGTAACCCGGCGAGCCCAGGTAATAGACGATGAACAGCAGGGTCATGCCGCTCAGCCAGGTGCTGTAGGCCTCCCACTTGAACCAGTGTAGCTCCCGGGGCATCTCCTTCGGCCCCAGCTGGTACTTGGCCACTTCGTAGATGCCGCCACCGTGGATGGCCCACAGGTCGCCCTTGATGCCTTGCTGTTTTTTCCACGCCGGGGGCTCCCGCAGGTGGTTGTCCAGCCAGACGAAGTAGAACGACGCGCCGATCCAGGCAACGCCGGCAATGACATGAAACCAGCGGACCATCAGGCCAAGCCACTCGCTGAGGTATGCTTCCATCAATCAGGCTCCTTGGGCGGGGGATGAGACGGGGTGTGAGGGTTGCGGGGTTGGTGCAGTAGGGCTGTCGGGTCGCTGATAACGAATCTCGCCGGCCACGACGGTGGCAGCGATGGCCCGGTCATCCCCCAGGATCATCAGGTTGAAGAGGGTCTCTGCCAGGGTGTGGCTGTAGGGCTGCTTCATGGTCAGGGCAGGTGAGGTGCCCTCGTCGAGCACCACGAAATCGGCGTGGCGACCGGGCTGAAAGCTGCCAGTCTGGTCAGCCTGTTGTAGCACCCGGGCATTGCCCAGGGTGGCCAGGTAGAACGCCTGCCAGGGTGTCAGCGTCTGGCCTCGCAGGCGGCAGACCTTGTAGGCCTCCGCCATGGTGGTCAGCATGGACAGGCTGGTACCGCCACCCACGTCGGAGGCCAGGCCTACAGTCACGCCTGCTTCCCGCGCACTGCGGAAGTCGAACAGGCCGCTGCCCAGGAAGGTGTTGGAGGTAGGGCAGAAGGCGATGCGGGTGCCGGTCTCGGCCAGCCGCTGGCGGTCGCGGTCATCAATATGGATACCGTGGGCCAATACGGTGTGATCCCCCAGCAGGCCGTAGTGATCGTACACGTCCAGGTAGCTGTGGCGCTCGGGAAAGAGGTCGCTGATCCATTGGATCTCGCCAGTGTTCTCCGCCCAGTGGGTCTGGACCATGACGTCCGGGTGATCGGCCGCCAGTTTTCCCGCCAGGGTTAGTTGCTCCGGGGTGGAGGTGGCTGCAAAGCGTGGCGTGATGGCGTAGCGCTGGCGGCCGTGGCCGTGCCATTTCTGAAGCAAGGCCAGGCTGTCATCGTAGCTGCCCCGGGTGGTGTCGGTGAGGTTGTCCGGGGCGTTGCGGTCCATCATTACTTTGCCGGCGGTCAGGCCCATCCCCCGGCTTTCGGCGGCTTCGAACAGCGCGTCCACCGAGGCGGCGTGTGAGGTGCAGAACACCAACCCGGAGGTGGTGCCGTAGGCCAGCAGCAGGTCGGTGAATCGCAGCGCCTCGGCACGGGCCCAGTCGCCATCGCTGAAACGGGCCTCGTGGGGGAAGGTGTAGGTCTCCAGCCAGTCCAGCAGCTGGGCGCCATAGCTGGCCATCACCCCGAGTTGTGGCATGTGCACGTGGGTGTCGATAAAGCCGGGCAGGATAAGACCACCCTGCCAGTGGGTGACCGGGGTGCCCTCAGGCATCCGGGGCAACAGCTCTTGCGCAGGGCCGGTGGCGACTACCCGGCCGTTCTGCAGGATGAGCAGGCCGTCTTCGACATACTCCAGGCTGCCGTCCCTGGGTTCCGGGTCGTTGCCAGGGTCATCCAGGAAGTGGAGCAGGGCGCCGCGATGGGCCCGGCTGCCCGCCGGGAATGCAGTGTCGGTTGTACTGGTCATCAGCTTCCCCGGTAGGTCGAGTAGCCCCACTGGTTCAGCAGCAGCGGGACGTGGTAGTGGGCGTTGGTATCGGCCACGTGGAAGTCCAGGCTGACTTCGGGGAAGAAAGTGTCCAGTCCACGCGCCTGGTACCAGCTGCCGGTGGCGAAGGTGAGCCGGTAGTGGCCCGCATCCAGGGGGGCGTCGAACCAGTTCATGATGCGGCCGTCGTCGTCGGTGGTGCCTTCCGCGATGCGGGTTGCCTGGCCGCCCAGGACCTTGTTCAGGGTCACCGCCACGCCGGCGGCCGGGCGGCCAGTGCCCAGGTCCAGGATGTGGGTGGTGACGGGGCTCTTTGCGCTCATACCAGTTTCTCCAGTCGTATCTCGGTGATCCTCGCCTGCTCCCGGGCGGCGTTTTCGATTTCCTGTTCGCGGGTGTTAGGCAAACGGGCTTCCAGCAGATCCAGCATCTGCTCGGCGGACTTGCCGGTGGCGCAGACAATGAAGATGAAGCCGAATCTCGCCAGGTAGTCGTCGTTGCCGGCCTTCAGGCGTTGCAGGACCGCATCCGGGGCCTGGCGTGCCCCAGCCTGTTCGCCGCTGGCCAGGGCCCTGGTGCTGGCGTATTTCTCTCTCAGGCTGTCCACATCGCCGATCTTCGGATGGGCCTCGAAGGCCTGCAGCCAGTCGCGCTCGGTGAGGGTGGGCCACAGGCGATGGCTCTGGACCAGCATGGCCTCACGGCTGGTATAGGGGCGGTTGCCCACCATGCCCTGCACCCAGGGCTCGGCGGCGCAGCAGTCCCGGAAGCGGGCTTCGGCCTGGTCCCGGGGGAGGGTGTTCAGTTCGGCAAGGGTCATTCGGCTTTCCCTTTTTGCATCGTTGCCGGCACCTCTTCGCAGTGCTGGCCAGTGTGGGTGTCCTGGATCAGGCCTTTCAGTGCCTTCCAGGGCAGGCCCCGGCGGGCGGCGGGCTGGTGCGCGCTGGCGGACAGGCTGAGCAGCTCGGCGCTGATGGACACCGCGACTTCCATGGGGCGTTTGCCCGGTACGTCAGGCCGGCCAACCGGGCAGCGGATGGTATGGATCTGCTCCGGGCTGAATCCCCGGTGGTCCAGCCGCTGTCGGAATCGCTCCGCCTTGGTGTCTGAGCCGATCAGGCCGATACCCGCGCAGTTGCCGGCGGTGAGCAGGGTGCGGCACAGCTCGAAATCCAGCTGGTGGTTGTGGGTGAGGATCAGCACCTGTTTGCCGGCGCACAGTCGGGGGGCATCCCCCACCGGGTCGTCGGTATGGTGGATGCGGATGTTGGCGGGCGCGCCGGCGGGGAACTGGTCGGCCCGTTCGTCCACCCAGGTGACGCGCCAGGGAAGCTCTCCGAGGATGGTCACCAGGGCCCGGGCGACATGGCCCGCTCCGAAGATGACCAGTTCCTGCTCACAGCCCGGGTGCGCCTCGATCAAGACCGACACACTGCCACCGCAGCACTGGCCCAGGCTGGCGCCCAGGGGAAAGTGAGCCAGTTCACTGGTGTAGTCCTGCCGTGCCAGCCGTTCCCGGGCCTGCTGGCAGATGCGGTATTCCAGGTGGCCGCCGCCGATGGTGTCGTAGCTGTCCTCGCCGGTGATCACCATCTTGCTGGCGGGTTCCCGGGGGACCGAGCCGGTCACCCCCAGCACAGTGACCAGCACATAGGGCTCGCCCCGGTCCTCGCACCGGGCCACGGCCTGGTACCAGTTCAGTCGCCGATCCATTACGCGGTCTTCCTGTGTTTGGTTAGCCATTGCTGGCTGGCGGTCACCGCGCCCAGTACCCGCTCCGGGGTGGCGGGGGTGTCCAGGGGCGGGCTGTAGCGATAGTCGGTAAGGCTGGCCACCGCATCGCGCAGGGCGCTCCACACGGCGATACCCAGCATCAACGGTGGCTCGCCCACGGCCTTGGAGTGGAACACGGTGGCCTCGCGGTTGGGACTTTGTGGCAACAGGGCCACCCGCAGGTCCGGTGGGCAGTCGGATACCGCCGGAATCTTGTAGGTGGCGGGGCCGGTGGTCAGCAACCGGCCCTCGTCGCTGTATACCAGTTCCTCGGTGGTCAGCCAGCCCATGCCCTGCACGAAACCGCCTTCGATCTGGCCGATATCGATTTCCGGGTTCAGGGAGCGACCCACGTCGTGGAGGATGTCGGTGCGTACCACCCGGTATTCCCCGGTGAGGGTGTCCACCACCACCTCGGAACAGGCGGCGCCGTTGGCGTAGTAGAGGAAAGGTCGACCGGTGCCGGTCTCCGGGTCGTAGTGGATCTTGGGGGTGGCGTAGAAGCCGGATGACCATAGGGGCACCCGGTTCATGTAAGCGCTCTGGATGAAGGTTTCCCAGGGCACTGCCTGGCCGCCGACGATCACCTGGTTGTCGGAAAAGCTGATCTGCTCTGGCGGAGTGGACCAGTGCTTCGCGGCGAACGCCACCAATCCTTCGATGATCTTCTCACAGGCATCCAGTGCTGCCATACCGTTGAGATCGGAGCCGGACGAGGCGGCTGTGGGTGAGGTGTTGGCCACCTTGTCGGTGCGGGTGGCGGTGACTTTGACCCGTTCCAGGTCCACCTGGAACGCAGAGGCCACCACCTGGGCCACCTTGATGTACAGGCCCTGGCCCATTTCTGTGCCACCGTGGTTCACCACGATGCTGCCGTCGGTGTAGATGTGCACCAGCGCGCCGGCCTGGTTCAGGTGCTTGGCGGTGAAGGAGATGCCGAACTTCACCGGGGTCAGCGCCAGGCCCCGTTTGAGCACCGGGCTGGCACGGTTGAAGGCGGTGATCTCCGCCCGGCGCTGGCGATAGTCGGAGCTTGCCTCCAGTTTTTCCATCAGTTCCGGCAGCACGTGCTGCTCCACCGTCTGGCCATAGTGGGTGGTGTCCCGCCCGGGCCGGTAGAGGTTGAGCTTGCGGATGTCGAGCGGGTCACGGTCCAGATGGCGGGCAATGTCGTCCATGGCCTGCTCGATGATCATCATGCCCTGGGGGCCGCCAAAACCCCGGAAGGCGGTGTTGGAGACCGTATGGGTCTTGCAGCGGTGCCCCACCACCCGAGCCTGGTCCAGGTAGTAGGCGTTATCGGCGTGGAACATGGCCCTGTCAACAATGGCGTCGGACAGGTCCGGGGAATAGCCACAACGGCCGGCTACCATAAGGTCGGCGCCGAGGATCAGGCCGTTGTCATCAAAGCCAATGTCATAGGTGTTGTAGAAGTCGTGGCGCTTGCCGGTCTGTACCATGTCGTCTGCCCTCGACAGCCGGTACTTCACCGGCCGCCCGGTGGCGTGGGCCAGCAAGGCCGCGACACAGGCCAGCGGTGCCGCCTGGGTTTCCTTGCCGCCGAAGCCGCCGCCCATGCGCCGGACCTCCGCCTGCACGTCGTGGATTGGCAGCCCCAGCACTTCCGCCACCAGCTTCTGCACCTCCGAGGGGTGCTGGCTGGAGGTATGTACGAACATGCCGCCGTCTTCGGTGGGCTCGACCAGGCAGGCCTGGCCCTCCAGGTAGAAGTGCTCCTGGCCGCCGACATGCTGTTCGCCCTGCAGGCGATGAGGCGCTCCCGCCAGGGCACGGTCCGGCTCGCCCCGTTGCTGGGTCTGGCTGGGGCGTACGAAGAGTTGCTGCGCCAGGGCCTGTTCTACGGTTACCACGGCGTCCAGTGGCTCATATTCCACCGTCGCCAGTCGTGCTGCCTTGCGTGCGGCCTCGTGGCTGGTGGCGGCCACGGCGAAGATGGGCTGGCCGATGTGCTCCACGATATTGTCCGCCAGCACCAGGTCGCCGGGGAACACCGGACCGATGTCCAGGTGACCGGGTACGTCGTTCGCGGTGATCACGGCCACCACGCCGGGATAGTGTCGAACCGCCTCAAGGTCCATGGACAGGATGCGGGCGTGGGCCTGCTCGCTGTGGCCCACGGCGGCGTGGAGCAAGGCCTCAGGCATGGGCAGGTCGTCGATATAGCGGGCCTGGCCACTGACGTGTTTCCAGGCGCTGTCGTGCTTGACGCTGTGGCCAGCCAGGCCGCGGGCGGTATGGGCCGGCGTCGGAGTGTTCAGGGGCAGTTTACGCATAGCCGGTCACCATCAGGGTCTCGCTGGAAGTGGATGCCAGCAGCGCCCGGCGTAGCAGGTTGCCAGCCACCTGCAGGCGATAGCCGGCGGAGGCACGCACATCGGTGAGAGGTGAGAAATCGCTGGCCAGGGCGCTGATTGCAGCGGTGACGCTGTCGTCGTTCCAGGGCTGGTCTTTCAGGGCGGTTTCGGCTCCAATGGCGCGGGCCGGAGTGGCCGCCATGCCGCCGAAGGCCAGGCGACAGTCCGCCACCACACCGTTGTCAACGGTCAGGCGGAAGGCGCCCAGCACCGCGGAGATGTCGTCATCCAGGCGCTTGGAGACCTTGTAGAGATAGAGTTGCTCGTTTGCCCGTGGCACCGGTAACCGTACCGAGTGCACGAACTCGCCGGGCTTCAGGTCGGTTTGCTTGTAGCCGTGGAAGAAGTCCTCCAGGGGCAGGCGCCGCTCACCATCCGGTCCGTCCAGCACCAGGGTGGCGCCCAGGGCGATCAGGGGCGGGGGCATGTCACCGATGGGGGAGGCGTTGGCAATGTTGCCACCGAGGGTGCCGCGGTTGCGGATCTGCAGTGAACCCAGCCGCTCCAGCATCGGGTCAAACGCTGGCCACAGGCCTGACAGCAGGCCACGGAACCGCTGGTAGGTGGCGGCGGCGCCAATGACCAGTTCATCCCCTTGCCGCTCGCAGCCTGTCAGCTCTTCGACCCGTTCCACGCTGATCATGTGGTCCAGGGTTTTAAGTTGCTGGGTGATTTCCAGGGCCAGGTCGGTGCTGCCGGCCACCAGCCTTGAGTCGGGGAATTCCCGTCGCAGCGCCCGCAGCTCATCAAGGCTGACCGGGGCGTCATAGCGGGGGCCATCTGGCGCCTGCAGACTGATGCTGTCCCGGTTAATGGCGTTCAGCTCGCCGGTACTCCGGCCGCCGCCGAGGCCGGCGGCCGGGTGTGCGGCTCCTGGTGTCCACTCCTGCACCAGGGCCTGGCGACCCGCGTCGATAATGGGGCGGTAGCCGGTGCAGCGGCACAGGTTGCCGGACAGCGCTTCCAGTAACCGGTGATCGTCCGGGGTTGTGCCTTCCCTGTTTGCATGGAGGGCGACCAGCGACATGACGATGCCAGGCGTGCAGAACCCGCACTGAGCGCCATGCTTCTCCATCATTGCCCTCTGCACCGGGTGGCCCGGTTCCTGCTGAAAGGCCTCAACCGTGATCAGTTCCTTGCCGTGCAGGTTGCCGACCAGGCTGATGCAGCTGTTGATGGCCTCGTACCGGATGTTGCCCTGCGGGTCAGGGGTTCCGATGATCACGGTGCAGGCACCGCAGTCACCGGAGGCACAGCCCTCTTTGGTGCCGGTGAGTCGCATTTTGGTGCGCAACCATTCCAGGATGCTCAAATTTGGGTCGACCTGGTCAACTTTTTCAGTTCGACCGTTCAGAACGAATTCAATCACGGCTCTCTCCGCTCGCAGGCTATTTGCGGGGTTTCACGGCTACCTTCCTTCCACTACAGGCAGGCATTCCGCTGCTTATGGGCCGGTTTCTGCAAAAATCTGACCAATTGGTTCATTTAGCGGTTTTCCGGCTTTCGTTAACTATTGGCAAGCATATTGCTGACCCTTCAAATGTTGATTGGTTGGTCAGTTTATGAGCTGGCCAGACCTGGATGGATAACGAGAAGAGGCTGTGTATGACTGCGGCGCTGCGCCTGAAACTGGAAAACATCGTCAAGGAATACCCGGGGTGCCGGGCCAACGATGGTATTGATCTGACGGTGGGCGCCGGGGAGATCCATGCACTGCTGGGCGAGAACGGTGCCGGCAAGAGCACGCTGATGAAGGTGATCTACGGGGTGGTGCAGCCGGACGAGGGGCGCATGATCTGGAATGGCCACCCGGTCACGGTGGACAGTCCGGCCCGGGCCCGGGAGATGGGTATTGGCATGGTGTTCCAGCACTTCTCCCTGTTCGAGACCCTGACCGTTGCAGAAAACATTGCGCTGGGCCTGCCCGCCGATGAGGCCCGTGACCGGCGCAAGCTGGACCAGCGTATCCGTGAGGTGTCCGGGCGTTATGGCATGGCGCTGGACCCCCGGCGCTACGTCAGCACCCTGTCGGTGGGCGAGCGTCAACGGGTGGAGATTGTTCGTTGTCTGATCCAGGAGAGCACCTTGCTGATCCTGGACGAACCTACTTCGGTGCTGACCCCGCAGGAAGTGACAGCCCTGTTTGCCACCCTCCGGCAGCTCTCGAGCGAGGGCTGCAGCATCCTGTTTATCAGTCACAAGCTGGAAGAGGTGCGCAGCCTGTGCCACAACGCCACCGTGCTGCGTCAGGGAAAAGTCAGCGGTGACTGCCGGCCTGGGGAGGTCTCTGCGGCGGATATTGCGCGCCTGATGGTGGGCGACGACACACCCATTTCCACGCAGGTTTCTGCTGCACAGACTGGCGATGTGTTGCTGGATGTACGCAACCTTGGCTGCAAGAGCCGGGCCCCCTTCGGTACCAGTCTCACGGATGTGAACTTTCAACTGCGCCAGGGTGAAATAGTCGGTATTGCCGGGGTTGCCGGAAATGGTCAGGACGAATTGCTCAAGGCCCTGTCAGGGGAAATCCGCGCGGACTGGGGAGAGATTGAGCTCGACGGCGTCAGGATGAATGCCCTGTCTCCTGGGCAGCGCCGCAAGCTGGGTGTTGCCATTGTACCGGAGGAGCGCCTCGGCCGGGGTGCGGTACCGGGGATGTCCCTGGCGGAGAATGCCCTGCTTACCGCCTCCGGGCAGGACCTGGTGGGCCGTGGCATGATCCGTTTCGGCCGGGTGCGCAGTTTCTCCCGCGAGGTAATCCGTCGCTTTGGTGTGCGCTGTATCGGCGAGGACAGCACCGCCGCGAGCCTGTCCGGGGGCAACCTGCAGAAATACATTATTGGCCGGGAGGCGCTGCAGAATCCGCGCATGCTGGTGGCGTCCCATCCCACCTGGGGCGTGGACGTGGGCTCGGCGGTGGCCATCCATGAAGCACTGGTGGCGCTGAGGGATGAGGGTGCCTCGATCCTGCTGGTCTCCGAGGACCTGGATGAGCTGTTCCAGCTGTGCAGCCGAATCGGCGCCCTCTGCCAGGGCCGCCTGTCGCCACTGGCACGCACTGCAGAGCTGAGCATCGAGCAACTGGGTGAGTGGATGGCGGGTGGTTTCGGCAGCGCGGAGGCTACCCATGCTGCTGCTTGAACGTCGCCCCGTGGATTCCTCCCTGATGCGCTGGGCCTCCCCGGTGCTGGCCCTGGTGCTGACAGTCATGACCGGTTTCGTGCTGTTCCTGGCCATGGGCAAGGACCCGGTGGAAGGGCTGACCTTTTTCTTTATCACCCCCATCAGCGATCTGATCGGCCTGGCGGAGTTGGGCCTGAAAATGGCACCCCTGCTGCTGTGTGCGGCGGGCCTGACCGTGTGTTATCGGGCCAAGGTCTGGAACATCGGTGCCGAAGGGCACTTCCTGATGGGTGCCCTGGGGGCCAGTGCGGTGGCGGTTCAGCTGATGGACATGTCCGGCTTTTGGGTGCTGCCCGTCGTGCTGGTGGCGGGCATCCTGGCGGGCATGCTGTGGGCCGCGATTGCCGCGGGTCTGAAGACCCACCTGCACTGCAATGAAATCCTGACCACGATCATGCTCAACTACATTGCCCTGAATCTGCTGCTGTATGCGGTTCACGGTCCCCTCAAGGACCCTTACGGCTTTGGCTTCCCGCAATCGGTCATGTTCGCTGAGTCTGCATTGTTGCCGGACCTGATTCCCGGAACCCGCCTCCATCTGGGGCTGGCGTTTGGTCTGCTCGCGGCGGTAAGCGTGTGGGTTCTGTTCGCGCGCAGCTTCATCGGTTTCCAGCTCAATGTGGTCGGGCAGGATCAGCGCGCCGCTGCCTTCGCCGGCTTTGGCGCCCGGCGTCTGACCTGGTTCGCCTTCCTCGTCGGTGGCGCCACCGCTGGCCTGGCTGGTGCCTCGGAAGTTACCGGCCCGATCGGTCAGTTGGTGCCCCAGGTATCCCCGGGCTACGGCTACACCGCGATCATTGTGGTGTTCCTTGGTCGGATGCACGCCCTCGGCATCATTGCTGCCAGTGCGCTGCTGGCATTGACCTTTATCGGCGGTGAGATGCTGCAGATCGCCATGAACATGCCCAAGGCTGTTACCGGGTTATTCCAGGGCTTGTTGCTGTTCTACCTGCTGACCTGTGACGCCTTTATCCATTACCGGGTACGACTCCGCGCGCCGGTACGCAAACCCACTCGTGTAGCAGCACCTGCTGCCACCCAGGAGGCGTGAAATGGAGCTGCTGACCAACATCCTGGCGGCCATGGTGGTGGCGGGCACACCGCTGTTGCTGGTGGCCTTGGGCGAATTGATCTGCGAGCGCTCCGGCGTCCTCAACCTGGGGCAGGAGGGCATGATGCTGATGGGCGCGGTGGCCGGTTTCGTGGTGGCGTTGACCACTGGCAGCCTGGCCGTGGCGGTATTTGCTTCAGTGTTCGCCGGCATCGGTATGGCCCTGCTGTTCGCTTTGATGGCCGTTACCCTGGCCGCCAACCAGTACGCCGCGGGACTGGCTCTGACCATCTTTGGCACCGGCCTGAGTGCTTTCGTGGGGGCCGGTTTTGTGGGGGAATCCATCGACGGTTTCGAACGGGTGGCGATTCCCCTGCTCAGTGACATTCCGGTGATCGGACGCGTGCTGTTCCACCAGGACCTGCTGGTCTATTTCTCGCTGGTGGTCTTTGCCGGGATCTGGCTGTTCCTGCACCACAGCCGTGGCGGCCTGTTGCTGCGCGCTGTCGGTGAGGATCCAGACGCCGCCAATGCCAATGGTCTCAAGGTGCTGGTGGTCCGCTACCTGGCGGTGGCTTTCGGCGGCGGCATGGCCGGACTGGCCGGGGCCTACCTGTCACTGGCCTATACCCCCATGTGGACCGAGAACATGACCGCCGGTCGCGGCTGGATCGCCCTGGCGCTGGTGGTGTTTGCCACCTGGCGCCCGGAACGGGTGCTGATAGGCGCGTGGCTGTTCGGCGCGGCCAGCATCCTGCACCTGGTGCTGCAGGGCCTGGGCTGGCGGGCCTCCACAGAGCTGCTGGCGATGCTGCCCTACGTGGTCACCATCCTGATGCTCGTGCTGCTGTCCTGGAACCCGGCCAGAACCCGTTTGAATACCCCGCTTTCACTAGGCCAGCCCTATCGACCGGGGCGCTGAGATGTGCGGGAGCCCGCTTTCCAACAATAACGTTCAACCCCTTTGCCAACGATGACCAGAAAAGCAAGAAACCAGAAAAGAGCGCAACCACAGAGGTAATACCATGAATGCATTTCGTAAGACACTGATCGCCGGCTGCATCGCTGCCGCTTCCTTTGCACCCGCTGCCCATGCCGAGAAGTTCTTCGGTTCGTCCAGCGTTTCCATCCTGCACAGTAACCAGTATGAAGGGTTCGGGGGAGAAGAGTACGAGGCGACGTATTTCACCTTCGAGAATGCCACCGCGCACAACTGGGGCGGCACCTTCTTCTTCATCGACCGTGACCAGGGGCAGGGTGGTGCCGAGGGCACCGACAACGTGTACGGTGAATTTGCGCCCACTCTGAGCGGCAGCTGGCTGACCGGTTCCGACCTCAGCTTCGGTCCGGTCAAGGATGTCTTCCTGGCAGGCCAGTATGAGTTTGGTGGTGGTACCGAGGTGAACAACTACATGGGTGGTTTTGGCCTGGCCTGGAACGTACCTGGCTTCCTGTACTTCAACACCTCTTTCTACTACGTGGACAACGAGCAGATCAACGACGACCTGCAGATGACTGTCACCTGGGCCGCGCCGTTCGAGATCGGGCCCGCCCGCTTCCTGATCGATGGCTACATTGACTGGTCCACCGCCGAAGCTGACCACGCCTCTGAGTTCCAGTTCACGCCGCAGATCAAGCTGGATGTCAGCAACTTCTGGGGTGAACCCGGCAAGCTCTACGCCGGTGTTGAGTACCAGTATTGGAACAACAAGTTCGGCGTGGGTGACGACAATGTCATGGACACCCAGAGCTCTGTCAGCGCATTGGTGAAATTCCACTTTTGATCCGTCACGGGAGTCCGGCAGAATCATTCTGTCGGACTCCTGAACAAATGGACAACAAGTGAGAAGCCAATGACCAAGCAACCAGTCGCAGACGCTCCCACCCATCATGGGAACCCCGGCAATGGCCGCAAGTACCGCCCGGGGCGGATCCGGGAGCGAAACAGGGAAAAGATCCTGCAGGCTGCGGAGCAGGAATTTGCCCAGCACGGCTACAAGGGCGCCACGATCCAGAACATTGCAGAGCGGGCGGGTTTGCCCAAATCCAACGTGCTGTACTACTTCAGCAACAAGAAGCGCATGTACAGCGCCATGTTCGATGACATCCTGGCGCGCTGGAACAAGGTGTTCACCGATATCCGGCCCGAAGACGATCCGGCGGTGGCCCTGTCTACCTTCATCCGTACCAAGGTGGAGATGTCACGGCGCTATCCATTGGCTTCCCGGTTGTTCGCCATGGAAATCATCCAGGGTGCGCCGTTCCTGCTCGATCACCTGCGTACCAACATGCGCGAGTGGGTGCGCGGTCGTGCCGAGGTCATGCAGCAGTGGATCGACGACGGCCGCATGACCCCGGTGGACCCTGTGCAGCTGATTTTCCTGATCTGGTCATCCACACAACATTACGCTGACTTCCAGGTACAGATCTTGATGGTGGAAAACAAGGCCGAGTATGAGAAGCGTGACTTCGACCATGCGGCCGATTTCCTCGTCGAGGTGATCCTGCGGGGCTGCGGTCTGGAAAAACCGACATGAATCAATGCGACACTTATCCGAGGGACATGCGGGGTTATGGCAGGAATCCCCCCCATGCCCAATGGCCGGGCAACGCCCGGGTGGCGGTCCAGTTTGTCCTCAACTACGAGGAAGGTGGCGAGAACTGCGTGCTCCACGGCGATGAGTATTCCGAAACCTTCCTGTCCGACATCATTGGCGCCGAGGCCTATCGCGACCGGCATATGAGCATGGAGTCACTGTATGAATATGGCTCCCGCGCCGGGGTCTGGCGCATCCTGGGAGAGTTCCGCAAGCGGCAACTGCCGTTGACGATCTTTGGCGTCACCATGGCCATGGCCCGTAATCCGGAGGCGGTAAAGGCCTTTATCGACGACGGGCACGAGATTGCCTGTCATGGCATGCGCTGGATCCACTACCAGGACATGAGCGAGTCCGAAGAGCTCCGCTATATGGAGTTGGCAATCGAACAGCACACCCGGTTGACCGGCAAGCCGCCGCTGGGCTGGTATACCGGGCGCGACAGTCCCAACACCCGCCGTCTGCTGCTAGAGCAGGGCGGCTTCGAATACGACAGTGACTATTATGGGGACGACCTGCCGTTCTGGACCACGGTCACCATGCGTGACGGCGCACAGGAGCCCCATCTGGTCGTGCCCTACACCCTGGAAGCCAATGACATGCGCTTCACCTCGCCCCAGGGCTTCAATGCCGGTGAGCAGTTCTTTCAGTACCTGAAGGACAGTTTCGATGTGCTCTACGAGGAAGGGGACCAGGTCCCGAAAATGATGTCCGTGGGGCTTCACTGCCGCATTGTCGGCCGCCCCGGCCGTTTCCGGGCGCTGCAGCGCTTCCTTGATTACATCCAGCAACATGACCGGGTCTGGGTGTGCCGGCGCATTGATATCGCCCGCCACTGGAAACAGGTGCACCCCTACCAACCCGTTTGATACCGGAGCAACATCAATGACCAATGCCGTTGTGGCCCCCCTCGTCGAGGGGCCTGATTTTACCCGCCAGGGCCTGAACCTGACGGATGGCAGCCTGGGCGCGGAAGTGATCCGGGTGACGGATGAATTCTTCGCTTCCCGGGAGCGCATGCTCAACCCGGAGCAACCGGTATTCTACCCGGACCGCTACGACGAGCATGGCAAGTGGATGGACGGATGGGAAACCCGCCGCCGCCGAACCACCGGACATGACTGGTGCATCGTGCGCCTGGCCATGCCCGGCGTGCTGATGGGGGTGGATTTTGACACCAGCTTCTTTACAGGGAACTTTCCTCCGGCGGCTTCCCTGGAAGCCTGTTTCAGTCCCGGTGGCGAGCCGGACGAACACGGTGACTGGCAGCCCCTGGTGCCGGCCACCGAGCTCAAGGGCAATGAGCATCGCTTCTGCGCCATAGACTGCGAGCAGCCCTTTACCCATGTGCGGGTGCAGATCTTTCCGGATGGCGGCCTGGCCAGGCTGCGAGTGTACGGCAAGCCGTTCTGCGACTGGTCGACCCTGGCAGCAGGTCAGTCCCTGAACCTGCTGGCCCTGGAATATGGCGCCGACCAGGTGGACCAGGCCTGGAGCGACGCCCACTACGGCGAGCCCCGCAAGCTGCTGCGCCCGGGCCGGGGGATCAACATGGGCGACGGCTGGGAAACCCGCCGGCGCCGGGAACCCGGCAATGACTGGTGCATCCTGGCCCTCGGCCACAAGGGCATTGCCGAGCGCATCGAGGTGGATACCGCCCACTTCAAGGGCAACTTTCCGGCGGCCTGCTCGATCCAGGCAGCTTGTGTCGGATCAAACGAGGGTATCGGCCGCTCCCTGATTACCCAAAGCATGTTCTGGCACACCCTGCTGGACGCGCAGCCGCTGACTGCTGACAGCATCCATGAATTCAGCGAGCTGAATGACCTGGGGCCGATCACCCATATCCGGTTCAACATGATTCCGGACGGTGGCGTCAGCCGGGTGCGCCTGTTCGGGAAGCCCGTGTCATGAGCACACCCCGGGAAATCATCGCCGAACCCCTGACGCGGGAAGCTTTCACTCGCTTTGGTGAGGTCATTGATACCCGGGGCGCTGATGCATTCCCCATAAACCAGGGCCGCACTGAACGGTTCCACGCCCTGGCCGGCGTGGAACTCCTGGGTGATGATTGCCGGGCCATTTTGTCCATCTTCCGGGGCCAACCCCTCGAGCCCCTGCAAATCACCCTGATGGAGCGCCACCCACTGGGTAGCCAGGCGTTCGTGCCCATCAACAACCAACCCTTCCTGGCGGTGGTGGCGCCCCCTGGCGATTTTGATGAATCCGCCATTCGCGTATTCCTCGTCCGTGGTAGCCAGGGCCTGAACTACCGGGCCGGTACCTGGCACGCGCCCTTGCTGCCCCTGTTCCCTGACTCGGACTACCTGGTGGTGGACCGCCAGGGGCAGGGTGACAATTGTGATGAAACCCTGTTGACGATACCGGTGCGCCCGATACTGCCAACGTCCTGATTTCTGCCAATGCCCTATAGCCTCCCTCCAACAACAAAAACAGGGAACTCAAAAGTGGGCACCTGCCAAACGGCCGGTTAGCCCTTGTGACTGTGTGCAAGGAGAGAGTGTATGACTAGCAAGACAGCTTCAGATGTAGCCCGCGGTAGTCGGCCGGGCTGGATAGCGGGTCTGGTCCTGGCGGCAGGTTTGACACTGTCATCGGCGCCAGCCTGGTCGGCGGACCTTGAGAAGGTAACCTTCCGTACCAACTGGTTCCCGCAGGCAGAACATGGCGGCTGGTACCACGCCGTCTCCCAGGGCACCTATGAGGATTACGGCCTGGACGTGGACATGGAGCCGGGTGGTCCGCAGGTGAATAACATCCAGCTGCTGCTGGGCGGGCGTGCCGATTTCGTGATGCTCCATTCCAGTGGCCAGATCCTGACCGCCCTGGAAGAGGGCCTCCCGCTGGTGGCGCTGGCCGCGTTCTACCAGAAGGACCCGCAGATTATTATGACCCATCCCGGCGTCGGTCATGACAGCCTGGACGATCTGAAGGGCAAGCCGATACTGTTGTCCCAGGATGCCCACCAGTCCTTCTGGCCATGGCTGAAACAGAAGTACGGCTACTCGGATGACCAGGTGCGGCCCTACACCTTCCAGATGGGGCCGTTTATCGCCGATCCTGACGTGATCCAGCAGGCCTATGTCACCTCCGAGACCTTTGTGGTGAAGGACGCGGGCATTGATCCCAACGTCTTTCTGTTGTCGGACCATGGCTGGAAGTCCTACTCCACGATGATCGTGACGACACGCCAGACCCTGGAGGAACGTCCGGAGGTAGCCCGCAAGTTTGTCGAAGCGACCATCGAGGGCTGGTACCAGTACCTGCAGGATCCGAAAGCCACCAACGAGTACATTCACCAGCTCAATGAGAACCAGGGGCCGGCCCAGTTGGCCCACTCCCTGCGGGAAATGGACGAGCGCGGCATTCTGCTGTCCGGTGATGCACTCACCGATGGCATTGGCATCATGACCGATGAGCGGTGGCAGGAGATCCACAAGCAACTGGTTGGCCTGGAGTTGATCGAAGGCTCCGTGGATCCCGGACAGGGTTACACCACCGA
The DNA here is from genome assembly GCF_026013985.1 of Marinobacter sp. AN1. Classification (NCBI taxonomy): domain Bacteria; kingdom Pseudomonadati; phylum Pseudomonadota; class Gammaproteobacteria; order Pseudomonadales; family Marinobacteraceae; genus Marinobacter; species Marinobacter sp. AN1. The sequence continues at coordinate 1,700,764 of NZ_CP110342.1, forward strand.
GTTCGTCGGTACCGGGGCGATCCAGGACATCATGGCACGTTATCCGGATGTATCCGGTGTCAAAGCGCACTGACCGTCACCATGCAATCTGAGGTCAATGCACGGGGTGAGGTCCGGGTTCTGCGCCCGGGCTCCGCCCGCGAGGCCGTCACCATGGCCCGGCGGTGGGGTGGCACCTACATTGCCGGGGCCAGCTGGCTGCAGCCTGTCTGGGAGCGGGACCAGTGCTGGCCGCGCTGCCTGGTGGCGCTTGACCCCCGGTGGCCGGGTTTCCGGGGTATTGAGCGTGCGGAGCGAGGGCTTGTCATCGGCGCGCTGACGACTCTGGATGAGCTGAGCCGGCACCCGCTGATCCATGACTACCTGCCGGCCCTGCCAGAATTGCTGAAGCTGGTGGCGGGGCCGGGCGTACGTCGTCTGGGAACGGTGGCCGGAAACCTGTGTGCCGGTGGCGATCTGTCGGCGTTGTTCCTTTCCCTGGATGCCCGCCTGGACCTGGTTGGTTGTGATGGCCCGGAGAGTAAGAGTCTGGCCGCAGGGTACATCGCCAGTCAGGGTGTTGATCTGATTCAGTCGATTACGTTACCCGATAGCCGGCTGTGGCGTATCGCCGTTGACAAACTGGGTCATCGGGAACGCTTCAGTCCGACCCGGGCGACGGTTGCCTGCGTCCATGGTGGCGATCGCCTGCGCCTGGCGGTGTGCGGTGAAGGCGGGCCGCGACGGTTGCCCATCACCGAGGCGGCGTTAAACGATGGCCATTCCCGGTCCGACGTGGACAGGGCCCGGTTACTGGCTTCCGAGCTGGAATCCTGTGGCTGGCAGGATCCGACACTGCGCCTGGCCATTCAACGGATGGTGGATTACCTGTTGGCGGAGGTGGGCCATGACGACTGAATTCCGGGCGAGTGTGGTCACCCTTGATGCCGGTTCTGACGACAGTGGAAGCCTGACCACGGAGCTTTATCGCCGCATAGAGGGGCGGCTGGCCTATCCCACGGATCTTCTGGATATTCCGGGTCTGTTGCAGGGTGCGATCCTGCGAAGTGAGCACGCCCATGCCCGCCTGCTGCGAGTGGACACTACCCGTGCCAGGCGCATGCCCGGAGTTCACGCGGTGGTGACCGCTGATGATGTGCCCGGTGTTAACCGGTTTGGCATTGTGGTGCGGGATCAGCCCGTTTTCTGTGTCGACCGCGTACGGTATGAGGGTGATGCCATCGCCGCCGTGGCGGCGGATACCCGGGCCCAGGCACAGGCAGCGCTCGCTGCCATCGAGGTGGAATACGAACCCTTGCCGCTGGTGTCGGACGCGATGACGGCGGAGCAGCAGCCACCCCTCCATGAGAGCAGCAACCTGCTGGCACAGGAACGCTTCGATTGTGGTGATGTGGACAAAGCCTTTGCCGCCTGCCACGTAGTTATTGAGCAGGAGTACCGCACGCCCCGGCAGATGCATGCCTTTATGGAAACGGAGGGCGGCGTGGCGATTCCTGATGGCACCGGCGGTATCGTCTTCCGAGTGGGCTGTCAGTCCGGACACCGTGATGTGGGGCAGCTGGCGGACATCCTTGACCTTGCGCCATCCCGGGTGACGGTTGAAGCCATGGCCACCGGTGGTGCCTTTGGTGGCAAGGACGAACTCACCATTCAGCCGGCGGCGGGCATACTGGCCCTCAAAGCCGGCCGCCCGGTGATGATTCAGCTTGGCCGTTTTGAGTCCTGTCGGGCGGGTATGAAACGCCACCCGGTGGTCGCGAAGATGAAGACCGGTTGCGATGCCAACGGCCGGTTGCTGGCACACAAGGTGGACGCGGTGCTGGACACCGGCGCCTATGCCAGCCTGGGCCCGGCGGTACTGGAAAACTACCTGGACCACGCCACGGCCCCACTGTATCGAATCCATGCCTACTCCGTGTCGGGCCGGCTGGTCTACACCAATAATGGCGTAAGCGGCGCCTTCCGGGGATTTGGAGGCAACCAGGCCACCTTCGCCATCGAATCCCAGCTCGACGCCCTGGCCCGGGCACTTGGTCGGTGCCCCCGGGAGCTGCGTCGCATCAACCTGCGTACCGTCGATGAGCCCGGCAGCCGCCACCAGCCTGTGCGCTGGACGGTGGCTCCGGTCGACCTGCTGCGACAAGCGCAGCAGTCCCCGCTCTGGACCTTGCAGAAAGAAACCTCGGGTCGCTGGCTGACCGGCACCGGCATGGCTCTCGGCGCCCAGGGCAACGGCCTTGGTGATGGCTTGCCAGACAGTGGTGGCGGACGCATTGCCTTGACCCCTGGAGGGCGAATCCGGGTGGAATTCGGGTTCGCTGATTATGGCCAGAACGTTGGCGAGGCCATCACCCGGGCAGTCAGCAAGGGGCTGGGGTGTGGCTGTGGCGAGATTGACGTGGTGCTGGGCCATTCCCGGGGACCGGATTCGGGCCCGACGAGTGCTTCCCGCAGTTCGGTACTGGTTCATGGTGTGCTCCGCCGGATGCTGCCCTTATGGAAGGCTGCGGTGCGGCAGCAGGCTGCAGTGCTGACCGGATACAGCCTGGACCACCTTGCCCATGGTCCCGGCGGGATCTTCCACCTGGGGCAACGAGTGCTCAGCTATCGCGAACTGGCAGAGAACGGGCGACTGGAGGAACTGGTGGCGGACGCCGCCCAGGACTTCCCGGTGGCTCCCGGACAGGAAAAGCCGGTCGGCCGTTACCTCCAATTGCAGATCGCCACCGTGGCCAGGGTGGCCGTCGACCGACTGACTGGCCGGGTACGGGTCACGGACCTTCACCACATCACCGCCGCCGGTCGCGTGATCTATCCGCCCGGCTATCTCGGTCAGATCGAAGGGGCTGCGGTCATGGGGCTGGGCATGACGCTCACCGAGGACATGCCAATGCACGAAGCCCGGATGCAGCGGAACAACCTGGATCAGTACCTGATTCCTACCTTTCAGGATGCCCCTGCGCAACGGGTCGATGTGCTGGATGATACCCCCGGGAACGATCCTTTCCCGGTGAGGGGCGTTGGCGAACTGGGTATCGAGGCAGTCGCGCCGGCAATCACCTCGGCTATCGAAGCTGCTACCGGTGTCCGCGTCCATAAGCTCCCGGTTGACCCCGGGGTTCTGCTGAAGGGTATCCACAGGCAGGAGAACCTGGCGTGAATGATCTGAATATTGCTTCTAATCCGGTCACATTTGACCTGAATGGACGAACAGCCACCTGTTCGGTGCCGGCAATGACATCGCTACTGGATCTGCTGAGGGAAGCCGGTGCAATCACCTCCGTGCGTGCCGGCTGTCGGGTCGGTCGCTGCGGTGCCTGTAATGTGCTGATAGACGGGCAAGCCATGCCGGCTTGCCTGATTATGGCCTGGCAATTGCCGGGCCGGCGGGTAGAAACCGTGGAAGGGCTGGGCGGCGACCCGGACTTCCTGAAGGTGCGCCAGGTGCTGGCCGAAGAAAGTGCGCTGCAGTGTGGTTACTGCACCCCGGGCGTTGCCCTGTCCCTGGTATCCGGCTTGCGGGAGCGACGCAATGGGACCCGGGTGGATCTGGCGGAGGCGGTTGCCGGCAACCTCTGCCGTTGTACTGGTTACGGGGGCCTGAAGCGGGTCCTGGACAACCATTTGAACCCGGTCTCCTCGCGGAATACCGCCGATGGGGCTGGCAACAGGAATCTCATATCAGGAGAACCAGAATGACCGCAACACCGGCCGGCGATCGCCGGACCCTGCTGAGTGCTGACGCCGTGCTGCCCATGACCGCCGGCAATCCGGTAATCACCGACGGCGCGGTGCTGATCCGTGGTGACACCATTGAGGCGGTGGGCCCCCTCTCACAGTTGGCGCAACAGGCGCGGGATGCGGAGCGAAGGGATTATGGTCGGTCGGTACTGATGCCGGGCCTGGTCAATACCCACAGCCATTCCGGCCTGTTGCGGGGCACAGCGGAAGAGCTGCCGGTGTGGGAGTGGCTGCAGAAATACATTGACCCCATGCACCGGGTACTGAGGCCGGATGAGGCGGAGACGGCCTCCTGGTTGTGCTATGCGGAGAGTCTTCTGGCGGGAACCACCACCTCGGTAGATATGTGGCGTTACATGGAAGGTTCCGCCAGGGCCGCCGAACAACTGGGCAACCGGGTGGTCATGGTGCCCTATGTGGGCGAGGCTGAGGGCCATGACTATTTCGACACGCTGGATGACAACGCCCGCCTGCTGGAGCAGTGGCACGGCGGCGCCGGTGGCCGGGTGCAGGTCTGGGTCGGGCTTGAGCACCAGTCTTATGCGACCCCGGCGGCCTGTCGCCGAGCGGTGGAGCTCAGCAATTACTTCCAGACCGGGCTGCACACCCACTCCAACGAGAGCCAGGTCGAGATTCCGGAAACACAGCGCCTCTACGGCCTGAGACCGGTGCGTGCCCTGGAAAAGCTGGGCCTGCTGTCGCCGGAACGGGTGTTGCTGGCGCACTGTGTGTGGCTCGACGATGATGAGATTCGCACGTTGGCGGACTACAACGTGGGCGTGGCCCACAACCCCTGCAGCAACATGAAGCTGGCCAGTGGCTCGGCACCGGTCGAGGCAATGATACGAGCCGGAATTGCCGTGGGTATCGGTACAGACGGTGAGAAGGAGAACAACAACCTCGATATGTTCGAGGAAATGAAGTTTGCCTCGCTGCTGGCCAAGTTGCGCAACATGGACGCATCGGCCTGGCGGTCCTGGGACGTGCTGCGAGCGGCGACCATCGAAGGTGCCAGGGCTCTGGGTATGGATCATCAGATCGGTTCCCTGGAGCCGGGCAAACAGGCGGATATCATCGCTGTGAAGGCGGACACGCCGAGGATGACTCCGTTCATGACTTCCGGACCGCTGCAGAATCTGCATTACAACCTGGTGCATTCCACCCTGGGTGGTGATGTAGCGATGACCATGGTGGCAGGGCGGGTTGTGGCGGAGAACCAGGTGTTGCTCAGTGGCGACCTGCCAGCGTTCATCAATGCCGCAAATGCAGCAGCCGTGCGGTTGCTCGCGCGTCGTGATCACTGGCTGGCTACCCAGGCGCAGGGAGAGTCTTCACCGGTGTGAAGGACGGTAGAGGAGAAAGAGAGCTGCGGAGGGCGTTACAGCCCCCCACAGCTAGTCTGGCTTACACCGACAGCAGTACAAAGTCGTCCTTGGTGACCAGGCACTCCGGGCACATCCAGTCATCCGGGATGTCCTCGAACGGTGTGCCTGGTTCGATACCGGAGTCCGGGTCACCTACGGTCTCATCGTAGATCCAGCCACAGACCTGGCAGACCCACTGGAGGGATTTAACCGAGTTCTCTCCGGCTCCTGTCGCCGGGCCGGTGTCGTTGGCGGCAGCTGAGGCCCGCACCTGCTGGAGCCGGCGATCAAAGGCCAGGCGGCCCTTCTGTTCCAGCTCAAACGCCTTCATCACCCGGTCCCTCACACGTGCCTGCCGGTCAGTCGTGGTGGCGTAACGATGCACCGCCATCCGCCCCAGCGACACATGGAATTTCTCGTCTGGAATGATCTTTTCCAGCATGGCCCGGGTCTTTTCAGGCACCCGGGGCAGCAGGCCGTCAAAGGCGTTCATGGCGCCCAGTTCACCGGTGATATTATGGGCCGCGACCCGTTCCAGGGTGTCGTCTCCGGCGGCATAGAACTCGCTGACCCATTCGACCCATTCCGGTTCCGGTGTCCAGCCCTCCATGCTGGTACCCAGGGATTTCAGGTGGGACAGGATCAGCTGGTAATGCTTGCCTTCATCGGCCACTTGCCGGCAGAGTCCGACGAAGACTTCGGATTCCGGCGTGTCCCGCAGCCACGAGCCGATAAACCCGGCCGCTTCCTGCTCGTACCAGCACTGGAACTTCAGCCATTCGACCAGTTCTGCACGCTCCAGGGGCTGGTAGCCACCAAAACTCTGCTCAGCCTCAGAGAGCACATCACGACGTTTTTCGAGGGTTTTGACCAGGTCCTGGTAGAACGCCTTTGGATCCTCCGCTGACCGTTGTTCTGCTGCTGCGATACTCATACCGCCTCCCTTATATCGGCCTGGACAGACTTCTGGTCATGTACCGCGTCATACCACTGCCCGTTGCGCAGGCAGCCAACGGCACGCAAACGCCGGTGTGCAGTGATTTGCTCATGGCCGTCGGAGAGAACGCAGGGTTGTTCTTCAATATCCAGCACACTGACTTCAGCAGCCCGGCCCGGTGTGAGGGTTCCGTACTGATCTTCGCGGTTGATGGCCTTTGCTGCATTGATCGTGTTCATGGCAATGACCTGGTGCAGGGGTACATCCAGCGCCCAGAGCTTGGACATGGTTGTGGATAATGAATACACCGGCCCATCCACGTTGAATACGTTGAGATCGGTGGAGATAGTATTGGGCATGTAACCCCGCTCAATAAGGCGCCGGGCAGTGCGGAAGTGAAAATCACCGGCTGAGTGGCCGATGTCCATCAGCACCCCTCGGTTATAGGCATCTGTAAAGGCCCGGGTGGGTTCGCCAAACGCATCAAGCTGACCACCCCCGCCCCGGCAGGCATGGGTGATAATGTCACCCTTGCGCAGCTGGTAGAGCAGTTTTTCGGTCTCGAGCACCGGCGTATGAGGGAAGGAGCCCAGGTGAATCATGATCGGCAGGTCCGGGGCGATCTGATGGGCGGCCTCCAGGAACGGTGATCGGTCCGGGTCGTCGGTAATGGTGGGCCTCACCTTGAAGCCGACGATGACATCCCGGTTAGCATCCACCACTTCCTTTGCCGCCTCAATGTCAATGTTACGTTCGTCATCGGCGATGCGCAGGTAGTGACAGATAAAGGTCTTGTTGGCCAGGTAGATCTGCGACGGATCCATCAGGGCGAAGATCTTGGTCCTGGTATCGGGGTGATCAATGATGCCTTTGCGGGCGAGCCCAAAGATGGTCGTGCTGGTCGTGCCGGCGTCCACAATGATGGGAACGCCGGAATCCACGCCCATCAGGTCCGTGGGCAGGCAGAAATCCCCCAAACCGGTGAAGCAGTGGGTGTGGATGTCGATCAGGCCGGGCGTGACCAGCTTGCCCGCGACGTTCTTGACCCGGGCATTGGGGTAGAGGGCGCCTGCGTCAGGACCTACCTCAAGGATGGACGCTCCACAGGTGACCACATCGGCAACCTCGTCGAGCCCGTTGGCGGGGTCGATGACGCGCCCCCCCTTCAATACAAGAATCGGATCTTGATCGGAAGGCATAGCATTCCTCCGGTATTTCACGAGAACCGTACGCCACCGCAGCGTTATGACAGAGGAATGTCATCTTGACTCAGGAGTCTGATCCAGGAGGTTCTCTCAGCCCGGAAATTCCCTGAGTCAGGAAAAGCAGAATATGTGCCAAAGGCGGTTCGGCGCCTGTATACGGCCAATGCCAGCGCAGACGCTTCTTTCGCGGCAGCCAGCTGTGCATCCTTGTGGGGCAGTGGACGGGTGGTTGCCGTCCTTCAGTGCACATCGTTGGTATTTGAAGATCCAATCGCCTGTTGCTCCTGCGGTATGAGATAGACAGGCCGTCTGTGGCATGTAAATCGCATTAAACCTGATCATTCAGTCAGGATATGCCGGGAGTCTGTATGTCCAGTTTTGCGATTTGTAATGCCGCGATTTTCACGGTTGACCCACCCAACCGGGTTATTCCCGACGGCACCCTGGTCGTAGAGGACGGCACGATCGTCAGGGTGGGGGATAGCCGGGAAATCACCGTTCCGGGTGATTGTGAGGTGATTGACGGGAAGGGGTGTGCACTGTTGCCGGGGCTGATCGACTGTCACTCCCACTCCAGCCTGATGCGGGGTGTTACCGAGAACATGCCGTTGATGGAGTGGCTGCCCTGGTACCAGCTGGAACACCGGGCGATGACGGAAGAGTTCGCTTACCATTCGGCCCGGCTCTGCTACCTGGAAGCACTGCAATCCGGTACCACCTGCGTGATGGACATGTTCCGCTATATGGACCGCTGCGCTGATGCCGCTGGCGAGCTTGGTCTTAGGGTACAGCTTGCCCCCTATGTGGCGGACCGTCCCGGTAAGGACTTCTTCTCTACCCGGGAGGAAAACCGCCGGCTGATTCGCTCCCATCATGAAACCCGGAGTGGCCGGATACGGGTCTGGTTGGGGCTGGAGCACCTGTTCTACTGCACGGAAGACGCCTACCGCGAAGCTGCGGCCCTGAGCCGGGAATATGGTGTGGGCATCCATACTCACTGCAGTGAACAGAAGGAAGAAGAGTGGGCGGTTACTGCCGAGCTGGGACGAAGGTCGCTGGCCATGCTGGACCATTACGGCATTCTCGGGGAACGGACGCTGCTGGCCCACTGTGTCTGGCTGAACAGCGACGAAATCGCCAGGGTGGCGGACACAGGTACCAGCATTGCCCATTGCCCGGTCAGCAACGCCAAGCTGGCCAGTGGTGTGGCGCCGGTGCCGGAAATGCTTGCCGCCGGGGTCACCGTGGGGCTGGGCACCGACGGCCCGGTCTGTAATAACAGCCTTACCCTGTTTGAAGAAATGAAATTCGCCTCCCTGATCCAGAAGGCGACCCGGTTGGATGCTACCGCATTGCCCGCCGACCAGATCCTGCGTATGGCCACCATCAACGGCGCGAAAGCCCTGGGGCTGGACCACGAAATCGGTTCCCTGGAGGTGGGCAAGAAGGCAGACCTGCTGTTGCTGGACCTGGCGAAGGCCAACCTGACGCCGGTGAGTGTCAATGAACACGGCGGCAACCTGCTGTGGAATCTGGTGTTTGCCGCTACCAGTGCCAATGTTGCGGTCGTATGGGTGGACGGCCGGCGACTGATCGACAATGGCTATGCGACGACCGTTCCCCAGCAACTTGTTATCGCAGAGGCCCAGCAGCAGGGCCTGGCCCTGCACGAAGCCTGCCGACAACTTTCCCATACCCGAACCTCGATGGTTTGAGGACGAACCATCTTTTTTGGGGTACGTGCAACAACATCCTGTTGATTTATCGGGTCAGCTCACTCGCCATCCGGTTCTGCTCCTCGATGATATGGGGCAGTGACCGGGTGAGCAGTTCGCCTTCCTCAATGACCACGCGGCCGTTAATGATGCTCCAGTTCACCCGGGGCGGGGTGCAGAACACCAGTGAGGCCAGAGGGTCGCCCTGGCCCCCGGCCATGGCGATGTCATCGGTGCGGAAGGCAACGATATCGGCGCAATAGCCGGGCTGGATGCGCCCCAGGGCACCGCCCCGGCCCAACACTTCCGCGCCGCCCCTGGTAGCCAGACGCAGGGCTTCCCGGGCGGTCATATCACCGGGATTCTGCTCACGCACCCTTGCCGACAGCATGGCCAGGCGGGCCTCGTCCAGCAGGTTGCCACTATCGTTGGAGGCGCTGCCGTCCACGCCCAAGCCTACCTTGACCCCGGCATTGAGCATCCTGCGTACCGGCGCGATTCCGGAGGCCAGACGCATGTTTGAGCAGGGGCAGTGGGCGACGCCGGTGCCGGTGCGGGCAAACAGGGCAATACCGGGCTCATCCAGGTGTACACAATGGGCGTGCCATACGTCTTCACCCACCCAGCCTACGTGCTCGGTGAATTCTGTCGGTGTCATGCCGTAGCGTTCCTGGCTGAAGGCCACGTCTTTCCAGTTCTCGGCGGTGTGGGTATGCAGGCCTACCTTAAGGGAGCGTGCCATGGTCGCCGCCTCGCGCATCAGGTCGGTGGTTACGGTAAACGGAGAGCAGGGCGCCAGCGCCACCCGCACCATGGCGTCAGCGCTATGGTCGTGGTGAGTTTCCACCACCCGCTGCATGTCTTTGAGAATGGCGTCTTCGTCAGCTTCCACAAGGGCATCCGGGGGCAGGCCGCCCCGGCTTTGGCCCAGGCTCATGGCGCCCCGGGCGCCGTGGAAGCGCATGCCCATTTCGGTGGCCGCCTGAACACTGTCATCCAGGGTGATGCCATTTACGTGCAAGTAGGCATGGTCGGCTGCCGTGGTACAGCCGGACAGCATCAGCTCCGCCATGGCGGTCCGGCTGGCCGCCCGCTGCATCTCCGGGTTGATATTGCGCCATACCGGAAACAGTGCACTGAGCCAGTCAAAAAGCTCACCGTTCTGGGCGGCGGGCAACGCCCGGGTCAGGGACTGGAACATATGGTGGTGAGTGTTAATCAGGCCAGGTATGACCACATGAGCGTTCAGATCGATGGTGCGGTCCGCGCCTTCCGGGCATTCGGCCATGGGGCCTACAGAGTCAATGCGGTTGGCCCTTATGAGTATGTAGCCGTTGGTAATCTCGCGCTGATCATCGTCCATGGTAGCGATGACCCTGGCGTTCTTCAGTAGCAGCGTTTGCGTCATGGCTGGAATGTTCCCGTTACAAGAGTCTGGAGCGTTTTCTGTATGCAAGAGTGGTGCCTTAATACGCCAAGTAAAAGCCTGACTTTACGGTCATAAAAGTGACATTCCGCACCTGTTTGAAGCAGGTAATAGTTGTTCAGTCCCTTTAAAAGGCCGTATCTGTGCCTTTCTCGAGATGGCATGCCCGTTGCAAATAATCTGACCAATTGCCTAACAAATTCGGATAAGCAAGCGGAGGCAGTATGGCGGACAAGGTCGGGGGAATACCCGTGATTGATTTCGGGCCTTTCCTGGAGGGGGATACGACAGCACAGCGGACGGTTGCCGAACAGATGCGGCAGGCCAGCCGGGAATGGGGGTTCTTCTACCTGGAGAATTGCGGAATGCCGGCAGAGCAGTTGGCCGAAACCTTTGCTGCGTCGAAGGCCTTCTTCGACCTGCCAACGGACGAGAAAAACCGGGTCGCCTGGCAGAGCGCCGAAAGCAACCGTGGTTACGTGGGTATCAAGCGGGAGCGACTCGATCCTTCACGACCTGGGGACCTCAAGGAGGCCTTTAACCTGGCACCGGAACAACCAGACCCGGATGCCCACAAGAACCTCTGGCCAAAAGGGCATCCGCAGTTCGAGGAGACCATGACCCGGTTCCTGGACGAGTGCATTCATACAGCGGACCGGGTGTTGCAGGCATTCGCCCTTGCCCTGGGGCAGCCTGCGGACTTCTTTGTGGACGCCCATAACCTGCACCATCACACCCTGCGGTTGCTCCATTATCCGCCACTGCCGGAAGGCTTCGAGCCCCACGACGGTGAAAGCCGTGCTGGTGCCCATACCGATTACGGCAGCATTACCCTGTTGTTTCAGGACGATGTGGGTGGTCTTGAGGTGCGCACCCGTGCCGGCGATTGGATCCGGGCTACCCCGATACCAGGCACCGTGGTGGTAAATACCGGTGACCTTATGCACCGTTGGACCAACCATGTGTTTTGTTCCACGCCCCACCGGGTGAATGTGGCGCCGGAGCATCGCCATCGCGACCGCTATTCCATCGCGTTCTTCTGCCATCCCAACAAGGATGCGGTGATCACCTGTATCGACACCTGTGCGACGGAGGACAACCCGCCTATCTATGGCCCGATCACCGCCGGGCAGCACCTCCACGAACAGCTCACTAACACCTATGGCCCTTAAGGCTTGATCCTGAGTGAGGATGTCACCATGAAAACACTGAAGACACTGGCCGCCGGGATTACCCTGTCCCTACCCGTGAACGCTGGCAGACCTTGTTCGAGGACATGGTCGCAGCGGACACCCTGCCGGAGGACCTGGGCTGGGAAAAGGCCTTTAACCTGAGCTTCGTGGAAGTGGTTTACGCGGACTGAGCATCAGAAAGCACCCGACGAGGGGGGTCTCTGCTGCCCTTTTTCGTCCGTGTCAGGGCGGACCGACGATTCCTGCAACAAACCCGGCTAGGGCATCAGCTGTCGCTTGCGGCGCGGCGACCTGAGGTACATGGCCGGTATCCAGGGATACCACCTGGGCTCCGGGCACCAACGCCTGCATGCGACGTTGTACCGGTAACACCACCGAGCGGTCCCGGAGCGCCTCAATGTAGAGACGCGGCAACTTACCGAACCGCTCCGGCGTCCATTGAGGTACGAGGGCCCGGCTGCCCTCAGCCTGAGGGCCGAAGCGGGGAATGGCCTGCTCCGCCACTGTCTTACTGACGTCCTGCAGGAAGATGTCGCGAATGGCCATGTCGGGTACCCGGGAGACTCGTCCGTCAGCGTCCCACTGCAGGAACGGACCGATGCCGGAGGCTTCCGGGTGGTCGGCCAGCATTGTGGCAACCAACTCACCAAAGCCGGTCTTTGTGGGCAGCATCATTCCCGCGAGGTAAGCCACGCCAACAACCCGATCATTGATCGCTTCGGCTAGTTGCGTGACCACCGCGCCGCCGCCTGAATGGCCAACCAGCAGCAGCGGCCCGCCAACCTTTTCCAGGACGCGTTTCAGGTTTTCTACGCACTGGTCCAGGGACGCCTCTGCCGGGTTACCCAGACGCTCGCCGCAACCGGGCAGGTCAGGTGCGAGCACGGTGAATCCGCGTCCTTCCAGGCAAGGGGTAACGGCGTCCCACACCCAGCCGCCGGCCCAGGCACCATGGATCAGTAATGCGGTCACCGGTGAGTCAGGCATAGGTCCTCCGGTACATCTCCATCAAATGGGCTTCCACGGTGGTGGGCGGGTAGTGGGGCTGGTCGCCCTCCGCGAGGCATGCAGGGAGGCAGGACACCTCGTGGTCCGGGTTACCACTGTAGAAAAAGGGTACCGAATAGCGCTCTGCACCTGAGGTATTGATTACCCGGTGCAGGGTGGAGCGATAGCGGTCATTGGTCCAACGGGCAATCATGTCTCCCAGGTTCACCACAAAGGTGCCGGGAATGGGGTCGGCATCGATCCAGCGGTTATTCCGGGCGTCCCAGACCTGAAGGCCGGGGTTGTCGTCCAGTAGCAGGATGGTCACGCCGCCAAAATCCGTATGCGCGCCACAGCCTTTCTCCCCGGGTTGCGGACTGGGTGGTTGCGGGGGGTAGTGGAGTAATCGCAGTGTCGACAGCGGAGCGCGGCAGAAGTCCTCGAAGAAATCGGGCGACAACCCCAGGGCCATCGCCAGTGCCTCCATGATTTGGGCACTCAGGGCATTCATGGCGTGAAAGTATTCCGTCATGGTGTCCCGGAATGCAGGCGGGGACTGCGGCCACTGGTTGGCCCCCTGATTGAACCGGCCAGCCTTCACCCGTGGGTCTGATTCATCGAGTTCCTCCCCGATGTAGAAGCCTTCCTTCAGGTCCGGCGGGCTTCCCGGCTCCAGGGTCTGGCCTTTCAGGGGTTCGTACCCCCGGTTTGCCCGGGACCGCCCCTTGTGGAGGGCCACCTTCTGGTTTTCTGGCAAGGCGAACAGGGCTCTGGCGTCCCGGAATACCCGGTCGATCAGTTCTCCGGCAATGCCATGGTTGCTGACGTAGAAAAAGCCGGTTTGCAGGCAGGCATGGTCCAGCAGGTGAGCGAGCGCCAGGCGTTGTTCATCGGCTCCGTTAAGTAGTGACAGGTCGATAACGGGCAGTGGGGCGCCCGTCAGGGAGGTGGAGTGCATCATCTTTTTCCCAGGAGTAGATTCAATATTGTCCAGATGGTCAGTAATTCATAAAGCGTGCCAGAGATGCCGGAAACTCATGGAACGACCATCTCCCCGGAACCCGTTGTCCCGGACGTGAGCCGGGGCAGGGTGCCCGCCTGGCGATTGCCTCATGGGAGGGCGTGTCGTGTTTTTATGCACTGGTTTTGAGCGTATGACCCCCTTGATCAGAGGTCTTTGGTGAGTGTTCAAGTCTCAGCGCGCAGCGATGATCCGGGGGTGAAAGGCAAATAAACGGGCCGAAGGGGGTCTCTTTTCAGGGGGCCAGGCGACGCTGGCGGGAAATATGCAGCGGACAGCTTGGAGTTGGCCTGCCATTTGCTTTGTCCTGATAAAACCTGACCGAATGTTCAATAAAGTAGGCAGGCGATAAACCATCAAGGGGAAAGCATATGCACAAGGGTCTTACACGTTCATTCCTGCTCGTGGCCTTACTGGCCGGCGGGCTGATCAGCCAGTCGGTGCTCGCCGCCGATAAGGTCACCTACCAGCTGGACTGGCTGCCCGGTGGCGATAAATCCCCGGTGTACGTGGGTGTCCAGGAAGGCTTCTTTGAAGAAGAGGGTCTGGACGTCAGCATCGCCAGTGGTCGCGGTTCCACCGATGCCATCACCAAGATTGCCACCGGCCAGGCCGATATCGGCAGCGCCGATATTGGCGCGCTGATGGCGGCCAAGGCCCAGGATGACAGCCTGCCGGTCAGGGCGGTCTACAGCATCTTCAACCAGGCGCCCCACGCCTTCTTCACCCTGGAGAAAAACGGCATCACCGAGATGACCGATATGGATGGCAAGAAGGTGGCTACCTCGCCGTTCACCTCATCCAACGCGTTCCTGCCGCTGGTACTGAAGGAGAATGGCATGGCGGAAGACGCGGTCAGCCTGACCAAGGCTGATCCCGGGGCGCTCGGACCGATGCTGATGAACGGTGGCACAGACGCCATCATCGCCTGGGTCACCAACATTGCCCTGTTTGCCGATCAGGCCGAAGCCACCGGCAACGAACTGGTAGTGCTGCCCTGGTCCGACGCCGGTCTGGAGCTGTATTCCTCCTCGGTGGTGGCCAGTGAACGATTCCTCAGCGAGCGTCCGGACGTGGCCAAGCGCTTTATGCGGGCTTTCGACAAGTCGCTGAAATTTACCGGCGACAATCCCCGCCAGGCCGCGGAAGCCCTCAACAGCATGGTGCCGGAAGTGGACGTGGATGTAGCCACGGCCCAGATTGGGGACACCATGGAACTGGTCATGAACGACGTCAGCGAACGGGACGGCCTGGGAGCCCTCACCGAAGAGCGTGTGGCCCTGACCTGGGACTGGGTCAGCCAGGCGGAAAAGCTTGAGAAGGATGCCCTCGACCCGGAATTGGTCATCGACCGGACCCTGCTTGAGGCCCTGTAAGCATGACTACGCCCGCCACCAACCGTTCGTTTGTAACGCTGGCCGGGGTCGGTCACCGCTATGACCCGAATCCCGCGATTCCGTCAGCGGTCACGGGTATCGACCTGGACATCCGCCGTCACGAATTCGTGGCGGTGGTGGGGCCGTCCGGCTGCGGGAAATCCACCCTGCTGCGGATGATCGCGGGACTGCTGACACCCACGGACGGTGAGGTCTCGGTGTTCGGCAAGCAGGTCGATGGCCCCCGCGACGACGTCGGTATCGTGTTCCAGAAACCGACCCTGCTGCCATGGCTGTCGGTACGCAAGAACGTACTGTTTCCGCTCAGGCACAAATATGGTCGCTACAGTCGCGCGGATGAGAAGCGAGCCGACGAACTGTTGGCCATGGCGGGCCTGGAGAGTTTTGCCGACAAGATGCCGGATGAGCTGTCCGGTGGCATGCAGCAGCGTGTGGGCATCGTCCGGGCACTGTTGCTGAACCCGGACATCCTGCTCATGGACGAACCGTTTTCGGCGCTGGACGCCATGACCCGGGAGCAGATTGGCTTTGACCTCCTGAAGATCTGGGAGGAGAACCCCAAGACCGTGCTGTTTATCACCCACTCCATCGCCGAGGCAGTGCTGCTGGCGGATCGGGTGCTGGTGATGAGCAAGCGCCCCGGCACTGTGCTGGATGTGCTGGATGTGGACCTGCCACGACCACGCACCACCCATACCATTTCCGAGCCGCGGTTCGGACAACTCACCGAGCGTCTGAGGAAGCATATCTATGAGCCTGAAGCTGCCTGAAGGCAGGACCAGCCGCGCGCTGCTGGCGGCGGCTCCCTGGCTGTTTTTCCTGGCGCTGATTCTGCTCTGGGAGCTGGTGTGTCAGGTGTTCTCGCTGCCTGAATACGTGCTGCCGGCACCAATCGCCATCGTGGAGGCGTTTTTCAATGTGGAGTTTAGCCGCTGGCTGACCCACCTGTGGGCGACGCTGCGGGTAGCGCTGATGGGTTTTGCAGTGTCCATACTGGTGGCGATACCGATCGCCATTGCCATGATGCGTTCGGAACTGCTGACCCGCACGCTCTATCCGTTGCTGGTGGTCATACAGTCCACGCCGGTGGTGGCCGTTGCACCACTGATTATCGTGCTGATGGGCTCGGACGACCCCTCGCGGGTGTTGATCACCTGCCTGCTGACGTTCTTTCCGCTGGTCGTGTCGACCGCCACCGGTATTAATGAGACGCCCGGGGAGTTGGTTGAACTGAGCCGCTCACTGGACGCACCGTTGCGCCGGGAAACCTGGCAGATCCGCATTCCCTACGCCATCCCTCATATCTTCAGCGGCCTGCGGGTCGCCATCACCCTGGCGATCATTGGTGCCGTGGTCGCCGAGTTCGTCGCGGCCGAGGAAGGGTTGGGCTATTTCATCCAGTTTTCCACGTCTTTCTTCCGGATACCCCAGGCCTTTGCCGGTCTGTTCTTCCTGGCCGTCGTGAGCCTGTTGCTGTTCAAGTCCGTGCAGTGGATACAGCAGTGGTTCTTTCCCTGGAGCCTGCCTCGCAAGAGCGGCCATTGACCATGAGGAGTTTCCCTTTGGCGCTGACAGAGCAACCGACGGACAATGATCTGAGGTTTATCCGTAAGACCCTCGACCTGGCCAATAGCGCTGCAGCCCAGGGCATCCACCCGTTTGCCGCCGTTCTGGTGGACGAGCAGGGCGAAGAGCTGATGTCCCAGGTGAATGCCTACCTGCCGCACCAGGATATGACCGGCCATGCCGAGCGGGTGCTGATGACCCGGGCCAGTCAGGCCTGGCGCCCCCATGAGATGGCGAAGTTCACAATGTATGTGTCGGCAGAGCCCTGCTGCATGTGTGCCGGAGCCGCCTATTGGGCGGGTCTGGGGCGGCTGGTATACGGGGTCAGTGAACACCGCCTGAAACAGATGACCGGCAACCACCCTGAGAATCCCACACTGGACCTGCCCTGCCGCCAGGTATTCGCTTCCGGCCAGCGGGAAGTGGAGGTCATTGGCCCGGTGCTGGAGGATGAGGCGGCGGAAATCCATGAAGCCTTTTGGCGCAACCAGCGATAGTGAGGACATAGCCATGAACGCAAGTCGTGTCACTGTCGTTGTGGACTCCCGTTATGGCACCACGCTGGCTCTGGCGAATGCGATTGCCGATGGTGCCCGCTCGGAAGGTGCCGAGGTCCGGCTATGCCGGGTGGAGATCGTCGAGCCGGAATTCAGTGTGGATACCCGGCGACAGGATTTTATGACGGCCCAGGCCGAATACCGGGACCTGCCACGGGCTTGCGCAGCTGATCTGGAGTGGGCCAATGGCATCCTGTGGGGATCGCCAACCCGCTATGGCCTGATGAGTACGCCCCTGCGCGCCTTTATCGACGAAGTGGCACCGCTATGGCGGCAAGGTGCGCTGATCGGGAAGGTGGGGGCCGCCTTTACCTCCACCGGGGGCATGCATTCCGGCAACGAAATGACACTGTTATCCCTGCTGCTTCCCTTCATGCAGCACGGCATGGTGCTGGCCGGGGTGCCCCACAGCGTGCCAGAGCTGGTGCACACCTCCAAGGGTGGCTCGCCTTATGGTGCCTCGGCGGTCACCGGTTTCGACGGAACACGGGGTGTGGACGGTAATGAGCTGGCCATTGCCCGGGCTTTGGGTGCCCGGGTCGCCAGACTGGCCCGCTGGGTCGAGCCAGAACCTGCGTCCGTAGAACTGGCTGCCAGTTCGGGGCGCTGATCCGGAAACCCTCTTTGAGGGGTGCCCGATGTAAGCGTTGTCTTCCTTTTGCCGCCTTCGGGCGGTTTTTTTGTCCCGCCACCGCCGGGTGCCTGTCTACGCTGGGCAAAACCGGTGCAGGCCAGCGCTGACCGGTTCAGTGTAGTGCACGCCAAGAGCCTCAGCGAAAGCTTTAGAAACATGAAATTAAAGGAATAATTGGTTTTTCTTCGAATGGCATGACGGTTGCTTTTAAAAACCTGAACAATTGGTCAGTTAAAGAGCGGCGGCAGCCGCTTGCAGTTACAGGAGAGATGTCATGGCAGTGAATAAACACGCAGTCATTAGTGGCTCGATCATGATAGCCGGGTTGCTCAGCTTGTCTCCGGCATCCGCCGAAGAACTGGACAAACTGGTGTTCGGTACCAACTGGTACGCCCAGGCCGAACATGGTGGTTTTTACCAGGCCTTGGCCACGGGCCTGTATGAAGACTATGGCCTGGACGTGGAAATCAGGATGGGCGGCCCTCAGATCAACGGCACCCAGTTGCTGGTCTCCGGTCGCTATGATCTGTTGATGGGCTATCCCATTGGCAACGTTAATGCCGTTGAAAAAGGACTCCCTGTGATGACCGTGGCGGCCTCCATGCAGGGGGATCCGCAGGCGCTGATTGCTCATCCCCATGTGGAGTCTATTGAGCAGATCAGGGAAGAGGGCCTGCCCGTCTATATCGCTACCTTCGCCCATTCCACCTTCTGGCCGTGGCTGAAGGCGGAATACGGCTTCGAGGATGATGTGGTGCACGCCTATACCTTCAGCGTGGCGCCTTTCCTCAACAACAAGGACATTGTGCAGCAGGGTTACCTGTCCTCCGAGCCCTTCGCCATGCGAAAGGGCGGTGTCGAACCCAACGTCTTCCTGTTGTCTGATCATGGCTACCCGCCTTATGCCACCACTATTGAAACCACTACTGACATGATTGAGGAGCGCCCCGATGTGGTGAAACGGTTTGTCCAGGCCAGCATGGAGGGCTGGAAGAGCTACCTGGAAAACCCGGAGCCCGGCAACGAGCTGATCATGAAAGAGAACCCGGAGATGACCCCGGAGCAGATCGCCTACGGCATCGAGAAGATGAAGGAGTATGAACTGGTAACCGGCGGCGATGCCGGGACCATGGGGATCGGCGTGATGACCGAGGAGCGCTGGCAAAAATCAGGGACTTCATGGTAGAAGCCGGCCTGGCCTCCGAGGACCTGGATCTGAGCAGGGTCTACACCCTGGAATTCCTTCCGGAAGAGCCGGTGCTGCCCTGAGTATTGCCGCGATACCCATCCTGATGCTGGCCAGCCCTGGAGAGACCATTATGACAGCTACCAAGGTAATGCCCCTGAACCCGGTGCCGGACACCGGGCCGGACACCAGCGAGCCCGGTACCGTCGCACCACGCCCGGTGCTGCAGGTGAGCAGTGTCGACAAGATTTACGGCAACGGAACGGTTGCCCTGAAAGGCGCCGACCTGACGGTGAAGCAGGGCGAGTTTGTGAGCCTGCTGGGTCCGTCCGGCTGCGGCAAGAGCACCCTGCTGCGCATCATGGCGGGCCTGGGTAAGGTCACCACCGGCAACGTGAAGTGGTGGGAACAGGATTACAGCGTGGTGGGCAGCCGGGGCCGTAAACTGGCCTTTGTGTTCCAGAACGCCACCCTGATGCCCTGGGCCCGGGTGCGCAAGAATGTGCGCCTGCCCCTGGACCTGGAGCATGCCGGCAAGTCGGTGGAAGTGGAACAGAAAATCGATGATGCCCTGGGCATGGTCGGCCTGAAGGGCTTCGACCGTAGTTTTCCGCGGGAGCTGTCCGGTGGTATGCAGATGCGCGCCTCGATCGCCAGAGCCATGGTCACCGAGCCCAACCTGCTGCTGATGGACGAGCCCTTCGGGGCGCTTGATGAGATGACTCGCAACAAGCTCAATGACGACGTGCTCAAGCTCTGGAAAGAAAAGGGCTGGACCATCGTATTCGTCACTCACAGTGTCTACGAGGCGGTGTACCTCTCCAGTCGCGTGGTCGTCATGGCGGCACGCCCCGGCCGGATTGTCGATGATATCGCTATTGAAGAACCCTATCCGCGCTCCCCGAATTTCCGGGTCTCCACTGAATTTGCGGGTTATTGTCGCCAGGTCTCCCAGGCCCTGGAGCGCGCCAGTACCATGGGCGAGGACCGGGGTGAGGAGAGTCAGCCATGAATGCACCCCTGATACGAAACGAGCGCTTTGTGCAGGTCGGCGCCCCATTGCTCGTGGGCGTGCTGGTTCTGCTGATGTGGCAACTGACGGTGATGGCGTTTGAGGTACCGAAATACCTGGTGCCCAGCCCGGTCGATATCGGGCAGTCTCTGGTGTCAGACTTCCCCTCTTTGTTCAATGCCCTGTTGATGACCCTGAAGGTGACGTTCCTGGCCTTTGCCATCGCCGTGATTGTCGGCGTTGCCGCTTCGCTGCTGTTTGTACAGAGCAAGTGGATAGAAATCAGCCTGTTCCCCTATGCGGTTTTGATGCAGGTGACACCGGTGGTCGCCATTGCGCCGCTCATCATCATCTGGGTCAACGACACAACCTGGGCGCTCACCATCTGCGCGGTGATCGTGGCCATCTTCCCGATCATCTCCAACACCACCCTGGGCCTGCGCAGTGTCGATCCGAACCTGCTGAGCATGTTCCGCATGTACCGCTCCAGCCGCTGGCAGGAACTGGTGAGACTGCGCATTCCCAGCGCACTTCCGTACTTTTTTGGAGGACTGAGGATCAGTTCCGGGCTTGCGTTGATTGGCGCCGTCGTAGCGGAGTTCGTGGCGGGTACGGGGGGAGCCCAGGCAGGCCTTGCCTATATGATTCTGCAGTCTGGGTACAACCTGCAGATTCCCAGGATGTTCGCAGCCCTCATACTGATTACCGTCACCGGTATCCTGCTATTCGCCCTGATGGTGTGGATGTCTGACCGGGCCCTGCGCAACTGGCATGAGAGTGCCCTGAAGGTCGAGCATTGAGTATGATGCGGCTCGTGCTCGCAAAGAGGCATCAGTGACGGGGGATGCACGCGGCGAGCCTGGCATTCCTGTCGCCTGAAACGAAAAAGGGCATACCCGAAGGCATGCCCTTGATCGTTAAATATGGTCGGGACGGCAGGATTTGAACCTGCGACCACCTGCACCCCATACAGGTGCGCTACCAGACTGCGCTACGCCCCGAATTGCGTTCGGAGTATATGACCAGGCAGCGGTGTCATATCGGAATAGTGACTGGCTGCTCTGTACTCCGTGCCAGGTTGGTTTCCCTCACTGGCTTAGCGGGAGCGAAGTCTACACTAGCCGTTTGGAAAAATAAACACTCCATGACAGGGTGTTGCGGAAATTTTCACGGTGCCATCCGCGGCCATGACTTTTGCGTAATCGTCTGTAGAATCCTTTTAGATTCGCCCTCTGACAAACCTTCAAAAATCCGGAGTCTGCTTTGAAGATTTCCCGCTGGTCCATGCCGTTGCGTTACAGCGCGCTGACGGCGAGTGTTATCGGTCTGGTGCTCACCGTGCCGCTCGTTTTCTGGTCTCCGGGCTTTGCCCTGCTCGCACTGGTGTTCCTGGGTCTGGTGGTGCTTGGTGTGTGGGACATGGTGCAGCGTCAGCGAACGGTGAGCCGAAACTATCCGATACTCGCTCATTTCCGCTATTTCCTGGAATCCATTGGCCCCGAAATCCGCCAGTATTTTATCCAGTCGGATACTGAGGAGCGTCCGTTTTCCCGGGAGCAACGCACCATCGTCTATCAGCGGGCCAAGAACATTCTGGACAAGCGCCCCTTCGGTTCCCAGCTGGAGATGTCCAGTGAAGGGTTTGAGTGGATGGACCACTCCATAAAGCCGGTGGAAATCGAGGACCCGGATTTCCGTATCACCATCGGATCCCGCTGCGCCAAGCCCTACAGTGCCAGCGTGTTCAACATTTCTGCCATGAGCTTCGGGTCATTGTCGGCCAACGCCATCCGCTCCCTTAATGAGGGAGCAAAGATCGGAGGCTTCTACCATGATACTGGCGAAGGCTCCATTTCCAGGTATCACCGGGAGCCGGGGGGCGACCTGGTCTGGGAGATCGGCTCTGGTTATTTCGGCTGCCGAAATGAAGACGGCACGTTCAGCGAAGAAAAATTCGTGGAGAACGCCACCCTCGACCAGGTGAAGATGATCGAGATAAAGCTCTCCCAGGGCGCCAAGCCTGGACATGGCGGAATACTGCCGGGCGCCAAGGTGACGCCGGAAATCGCCGAAGCCAGGGGGGTGCCGGTGGGGGAGGACGTGGTCTCCCCGGCCCAGCATTCCGCTTTCTCCACGCCAGTGGAGTTGCTGGAGTTCGTGGACCGGTTGCGGGAGCTGTCCGGCGGCAAGCCGGTGGGCTTCAAGCTGGCCATTGGTCATCCGTGGGAGTGGTTCGCTATCGTCAAGGCCATGCTGGAGACGGGCAGACACCCGGACTTTATCGTGGTGGACGGGGGCGAGGGCGGCACCGGCGCTGCACCGCTGGAGTTTATCAACCGCCTGGGCATGCCGCTGATCGAAGCTCTGTTGCTGGTCCACAATTCCCTGGTGGGGACCAACCTGCGCGAGCACATTGCTATCGGGGCGGCTGGCAAGATTACCTCCGCGTTCAACATTGCCCGCATCCTTGCCCTGGGGGCAGACTGGTGTAATGCAGCGCGGGGTTACATGTTCGCCCTCGGCTGCATCCAGGCGCTGAATTGTCACACCGGTCGCTGCCCGAGCGGCGTGGCCACCCAGGACCCGGTACGGGGCGGCAAGCTGGATGTGGCGGATAAAAGCGTGCGTGTGGCCAATTTCCATCGCAACACGGTCCAGGCCCTGGCCAACCTGCTCGGTGCAGCTGGCCTGAATCATCCCAGGGAGCTGGGACCGGAGCATATTGTTCGCCGGGTCAGCAAGACCACGGTGCATTCCTATATGGACCTGTATCCGTTCCTGGAACCCGGTGAGTTGCTCAACGGCCATGAGCCCGAGCATGGGGTGTTCCGCAAGTATTGGTCGTGCGCGAGGGCCGACAGCTTTGATCCCCCCGAGTTCATCCTGAAACTGCGGGAAACCAAGTTGCGCTGACGGGGCAGGCGTCCAGGCTAGGGCGACCGGGGTGGCCTACCAGGCGTGATAGAAGTCTGTTACTTCCCGGTCAGCCAGGGCCTGGCGGTCACGGGAGTCGTGGCTGACAAGAACCAGGGTTTTGCCCTGGTCCCGGGCCTGCTGAAGCTGGCCCTGCAGAATGGCCCGGTTTTCGTCGTCCAGGCCGGTCATGGGCTCGTCAAGCAGCAGAATGGGCTGAGGCCGTAACAGGGCCCGGACCACCGCCACTCTCTGGCGCTGCCCTCCGGACAGGTTTTCGGCCTTTCGGTTGCCGAATCCGCCAAGGTTCACGTCTTCAAGCGCCGCTTTGATTTGCGACCACTGTGTTTTCGACAAACGTAACCCGGGATGCAGCCCAAGCCCGATGTTCTCTGCCACGGTGAGATGATCAAACAGGTTCTGTTCCTGGAATACGGTGGTTACCGGGCGTTTCCACGGGGGCAATGGCCCCAGGCTCTGACCTTTCCAGCGGATATCGCCCCCCGCGGGTGTCAGAAAGCCGGCGACCAGGTTCAGCAACGTACTTTTACCGCAGCCACTGGGGCCGGTCAGCGCCACGCATTCCCCTTCCTGGATACTGACCTTGAAGCGCCATCCGGTGGTCTCCGCAGGCTGGCCAGGATAACGGAACAGCAGGTCGTCGATTTCAAGCATGGGGCACTCCGGTCTGGGTTACTCCGGTATGAGTTGCTGGGGTACGGTGTGGCAACCGGCCAGGTCGGGACAGCAAGATGAAAATGGCTGCAATAAGCACTAGCAGCCAGCAAGCGGTGCCGGTTGCGGCAGCTATCTGGTAGCTGCCCAACTGCTGGTGCAGCAGCATGGGCAGGGTCGGCTGGGCCGGGGAGCCAAACAGGGCGATAACGCCGAAGTCGCCCATGGACAGGGTGATACCGTATCCCAGTGCCAGTGCCATGGGGCGTTTCAGCCGGGGCCACTGCAGCCAGCGCCACCGGTACCAGCCACGGATATCCAGCTGGTCGGCAACCCGGAGTGTGGACGTGCCACTCGCCTGAAACGGCCCCCGGAGCACCTGTAATGTAAACGGCAGTGCCATCAGGCTGTTGATCACGGATACCACCAGCAGCCCGTACCCCTGAATGCCGAGCCGGGGCTGGATCAGCAGGAACAGGCCGGTTCCCAGGACAATGGGTGGCACGATCAACGGCAGGTAGCCGGACACGCTGGCGAGGCTGCGTAGTAGTCCGGGTTTCAGGACATTGGTTGCGGCGAGCAAGGTTAGTGTGATGGCGACCGCCAGAAAGCCAGCGGGCAGGGCAATCGCCAAGCTCCGCAAGGTGGCGCCCCAGAGTGCCAGCCTTGGGTTGGCAAGCTCCCCGGCCAGCCAGGGGATTCCCCGTAATGCAATGGCCAGCACCGGCAGGGCCAGGAACAGCGTAAAAAGGCCAATAAGGACACGGTCTGTTATCCGCCGCCAACCAGCGCTGTCGGCTCTGGGAGAGGCCGTGTCAGCGGACGACGACTGATCGGGCAGCACCGCCTGGTGCCGATTCCCACGGAAGACCAGCCACCAGAGCCCGCCGCAGATCAGCAGTTGAACACAGGCCAGTAGCGCGGCCCGGTTGAAGTCGAACTCGAATCGCAACGCCTGGTAGATGGCCACCTCAATGGTGGTGGCTCCGGGCCCGCCACCGAGCGTGACCACGATGGCGAAGCTGGTAAAACACAGGGAAAACACCAGTGCCGCCAGGCCCGGTAATACCGGGCGAAGGGCAGGCCAGTCCAGCACCCGCCAAAGTTGCCAGCTGCCAAGCCCCAGCTGGCTGGCCGCACGGCGCTGGCTGACGGGAACACGTTCCAGGCTCTGCACCAGTACCCGTGCCGCCAGTGGCGCATTGAAAAAGACGTGAGCCAGGAGGATGCCGGTGAGGCCATAGAGGTTCCAGGGCAGTGAGCCACCTGCCCATTCTGTGATGTCGGCCAGCCAGCCATTGCGCCCGTAGACCACAACCAGCCCCGATACGGCCACGATCGTGGGCATCACCAGGCTGAGTTCCATCAGTCGAAGCAACGCGCTACGCCCCGGAAACCCGGGGTGTCTGACCAGTGCCCGGGCAACCGGGACGGCAATGAGCAGGCTGCCCAGAACGGAAAGCGTTGCCTGCCAGACAGTAAACCGGATAACCCCCTGAAGGTAAGGGCTATGCCAGAGTTCCGCGGGGCCGCTCTCAGTGCGCAGGATCAGGGCCAGTAACCCACTTCCCATCAGCAGCAGGATGAGCCCGGAAAAAACCAACCCGGGAGCCAGCTGCCAGTTGCGGTGGGAAAGCGGCGGCGCGGGCCGGATAATCGCAGGCATATCAGCGGGTCATGGCATCCAGCCATTCGTTGATCCAGGCCTGACGATTATTCCTGAGGGTTTCCGGGGAAAACATCAGCGCCCGCGTTGGCTGGATCAGCCGGTCGAAGACCTCAGGCAGCTCATCGCCCAGGTTAATGGCTGGGTACATCACGTTCTTCAGCGGGATGTGGCGCTGGAAATCCGGCGTCAGCATGAACGCCAGGAACGAGCGTGCAAGCGCCTTCTGGTCCGAGCTTTCAGTTACAGCTGCGACCTCGACCTGCAGGTAATGACCTTCCTTGAACGCTGCTGCCTGGTAGCGGTCGGTCTTATCCACCGCCATGTGGTATGCCGGTGAAGTGGAGTAGGACAGGATCATGGGCGCTTCCCCGTTCATGAACAGAGAGAAGTAGCCATCGCTCCAGCTCTGGGTGGTGGTGAGGATCTTGCCCTGCAATTGCTGCCACCGCTCGTCGGCCTGGTCACCGAAGACGTGCTTCATCCACAGCAGCAACCCGAGGCCGGGAGTGCTGGTGCGCGGGTCCTGGATGATGATCTTCAGGTCATCCGGGGCGTCGACCAGGGCCGCAAGGCTTTCGGGGGGATTATCGATCTGGTGGGTATCGTAGACAAACGCAAAGTAACCCCAGTCATAGGGCACAAAAACCGGATCCTGCCAGTCCACCGGTAGTGACAGTTCCGGGAGTGACAACTGGTGTTGTGTCAGCAGGCCGGTTTTCCTGGCCGTTTCCATAGTGGATGTGTCCAGGCCCAGTACCAGGTCAGCGCTGGTTCCGGCGCCTTCCAGTCTCAGGCGTTGGAGAATGGCTCCGCCACTGTCCAGTACGGTGAACTGTAGTTGGCAGTTGCAGCGCTCTTCGAAAGCCTCCTTGATGGCGGGCCCGGGGCCCCACTCCGCTGCAAAGGACGGGTGGGTGTAAACCGTCAGCACTGGTTGGCCGTAAACCTGGGTCGCGCCGATAAAGATAAAGGTAGTCAGCGCAGCGCGCAGTATCGGGTGAAGGTTCATCGCTGGCATCCTGGTGTGGTCGTAAGCGTTGCCGGGGTGACCAGGGTGCAGTAGAGGACAGGCGCTGATGGTGTGTCATCGCAGGCTCAATCCCTTCGCCGGTATGATCCGGATCAGGTTCCGCGGGTATGGTCTCAGCCCTTCGTCAGGGCACCCCGTTGAGTCCTGGCAGGATAACCCGATCATGGTCGTCGGTGCCAGATCCGTCACGGGTTGTGACGGGGTTTTGTGATTTCTGAAAGGATGACTTCCTTAACCTGTACTATTCTTCATATTACCGGCCCTTGCAGCCAGCAGGAGAGCGCTATTTTGCTGCAGCGCCTGGAAAATCGATGGGCATCCGAGGCTTTTTTGATTCTTAGAGCTCAAAACAATAAAATTGCGCCGGTGTAACGTTGCGGGAGGAATCTACCCCCGTGAAATGTAGCAAGCCATAGTCTATGGGAGGCTCCACAGTGGGCGAGGTTGTCAAAGACGAATACCAGACAGACTACGTGGCAGGCCAGGACAATATCAATCCGTTCGGCCTGGACCTGCATGCACCCGTGTTCCCCATTACGGCGATTCTGGTGATCGTATTCGTAGTGGGCACTCTGATGTTTCCGGAAGGGGCGAAAGAGCTTCTGGACGGGACCAAGAATGCAATCATCAACAATTTTGATTGGTTCTTCGTACTGAGCGCCAATATCTTCGTGGTGTTCTGTATCGCGCTGATCTTCATGCCGGTGGGCAAGATCCGCCTGGGTGGCCCGGACGCAAAGCCGGAGTTCTCCACTTTGTCATGGTTCGCCATGCTGTTTGCTGCCGGTATGGGCATTGGTCTGATGTTCTGGGCCGTGGCGGAACCGGTGGCCTACTACACAGACTGGTACGGCACACCGCTGAATGCGGAGCCGAACACCGCTGAGGGTGCCCGCATGGCCATGGGCGGCACCATGTACCACTGGGGTCTTCATCCGTGGGCTGTCTACGCGGTGGTTGCCTTGTCGCTGGCCTTCTTTTCCTTTAACAAGGGTATGCCGCTGACGATCCGTTCCGCCTTCTTCCCGCTTCTGAAGGACCGTGTCTGGGGCTGGCCGGGGCACATCATTGATGTGCTTGCCGTAGTCGCCACCATTTTTGGCCTGGCTACGTCACTGGGTTTCGGCGCTCAGCAGGCCGCATCCGGCCTGGACTACCTGTTCGGCACATCTGCCGGCATCAACGTCCAGATGGCTATCATTACGGGTGTTACCTTCCTCGCTCTACTTTCAGTGCTCCGCGGCCTTGATGGTGGCGTGAAGGTGCTCAGTAATATCAACATGATCTTGGCGGCGGTGCTATTGCTGTTCATCCTGTTCGCCGGCCCCACCATGGCAATCCTGGAATACGTCTGGGTGACATCGTCAACCTATGTGGCCAACGTGGTTCCCCTGAGTAACCCGTTTGGTCGCGAAGATGAGACCTGGTTCCATGGCTGGACCGTGTTCTACTGGGCCTGGTGGATCTCCTGGTCACCCTTCGTTGGTATGTTTATCGCGCGGGTTTCCAGCGGCCGTACCGTTCGTGAATTTATTACGGCGGTGCTGATTATCCCGACCCTGATTACCGTGGTCTGGATGAGTGGTTTCGGTGGTACGGCATTGGAGCAGATCCAGGCAGGTGTTGGTCAACTGGCCTCTGACGGTTTGACAGACGTTTCCCTGGCCATGTTCCAGATGTTTGAGAATCTGCCGTTAACCGGGATTATTTCCTTTGTCGGCATCGTCCTGGTGCTGGTGTTCTTCGTGACCTCGTCCGATTCCGGCTCGCTGGTTATCGATAGTATCACCGCCGGTGGCAAGACCGATGCACCTACAGCCCAGCGTGTGTTCTGGGTGGTTATGGAAGGCGCCATCGCGGCTGCGCTGATCTTTGGTGGCGGCTCCGATGCGCTTGGTGCGATCCAGGCGTCCGCTATTAGTGCCGGCCTGCCATTTACGGCAATCCTGCTGGTCATGTGCTGGGGTCTGTTCAAGGGGCTCAGCCACGAGCGCAAGCTGTTGCTGGCTGAAGGCAAGCTGTAGCTTTCACCGAAGCAGTAATGAAAACCGGGGCTATGGCCCCGGTTTTTTATACCTGGAAGGCGACCGCAATGAGGTGCCTGAAATGCCTGGTGATACGGCAGGGGGTGGTGGTGGAGAGCTTCAGGCCCCGAATGTGGTCATTGAATAGGCTGCACGTTTTTCTGGCGTGAAATGCGGGCGTTTGAGGGACTCGATATTTCTCAGGCGTGGCAACAAGCCCTTGCCGTTGGCCATCTGGATAGCAAGGCCCGGGCGGGCGTTAAGCTCCAGCAGCAATGGGCCTTCCACTTCGTCCAGTACCAGGTCCACCCCGATGTAGCCGAGGCCGGTTGCTTCATAGCAGCGGGCGGCCATTACCAGCATGGTGTCCCAGTCATCAATGCGGATGTCACTCACGGGCAGGCCGGTGTCCGGGTGAAGCAGGACCTGGCGATTGAACTGCACCGCATTGAGCGCATGGCCGGAACCAATGTCCAGGCCAACGCCTACCGCCCCCTGGTGCAGGTTAGCCTTGCCATCGGATGCCCTGGTGGACAGCCGGAGCATGGCCATCACCGGATAGCCCTGGAATACCACGATCCGGATGTCTGGCACCCCCTGGAAGGAAAATTTTGAGAGCAGGGCGGTCGGTCGTACCAGGTCCTCGACGATGGCCACGTCCGGTGTGCCACCCAGACTGTAGAGTCCGGCGAGGATGTTACTCAGATGCCGCTCCAGGTAGCCCAAGGTGAGATGGGCGCCAGACGCTTTGACGTACTGGTCTCCTTCACGGCGCTGGATCACGGTGATTCCCTTGCCACCCGAGCCCTTTGACGGCTTGATGGCAAACCCTTCCAGGTCCACTGCCATGTCACTGAAGTGGCTGATTTCATGCTGTTGCCGGACGACCTGCCGCAGGCGGGGGGTCTTGATATCAAACTCTTCGGCCAACAGCTTGGTTTTGAGTTTGTCGTCCACCAGCGGGTAGGAGCGACGATCGTTGTAACGGGCGATGTACGACACATTGCGTTCGTTCATCCCCAGGATACCGGCCTTGCGCAGGCGGAAGGGCGATATCCATGCACTCATGAAAAGTCCCTCACCGGACTGAACCGCCGTAGCTCACTCAGCTTGTAGCCGGTGTACTGACCCATCAACAGTACCAGTCCGAACGTTACCAGGTGCAGCTCGGGGAAGTTGAAGGTCAGGTGGCTGGCCAGCGGGGCGTCCATCAGCAGGTACGCCAGCACGGCGACAAACAGGCTGCCAAAGCCCTGGGTCAGCACTTCCCGCGCGCCGTCTTCTTCCCAGAGGATGGACATACGCTCGATGGTCCAGGCCAGAATGACCATCGGGAAGAAGGTGACCGTCATGCCGGTATTGAACCCCATCTGGTATCCGATAATGCTGATACCGGTGGTGATCGCGATGACCAGGATAATCAGGGCGGATATCCGGGCCACCAGCAGCAGGTTAAGGCTCGACAGGTAACCACGCATCAGCAATCCCACGGTAACCACCGAGAGGAACGCAACCAGTCCTGGTATCAGCGATGTCTGCACAAAGGCCACCGCAATGAGTACCGGCATGAAGGTACCGGAGGTGCGGATGCCAATGATGATTCGCATAAAGGCCACGACCAGGGCGCCGAGGGGGAGTAACAGCAACATACGGAACATGCCCTGTTCCTCGATGGGCAGTTCGTAGAGGCTCAGAAAGCCGAGGCCGTTGCCGCTGCCCTCACGGGTAGCCAGTTGCAGGGCGGGTACCGTCTGCTGGAGCATGGAGAAACTGATCTGCGAGTCTTCGCCACCCATCACATCCAGCAGTGAATCCGCATCCTGGCGCCATAGCAGGACATCGTCCGGCAGCCCCTGCTGTCCGGTTTCCGGATGGAAGGTCAGCCAGCGTTCGCCGTTGTGGATTTGCAGGAACGGCCGCAGGGGTTGAAGGCGCCGGGCGTCTTCCAGTTTCAGGCCGTCCGCCACCCGGGCCGGTATGCCGGCCTGGTTGAGCATGCGTTGGATCAGGGTGACGTAGGGGTTGTTGTTCAGCAGTAGCGAGATGTTCTGGTCCGGTTCGGACGACTGCATCAGTTTGATCAGCTCCCGGGTCATGCTTTCCGGGCTGGCGGACTTGGCAGCGGCCCGCTCCAGTATCTCGGCCACCGCGGTAGCCTGTGGCTCTTCCCAGAACACCTCCTCTGGCTCTGGCGGAACCGTTATGATCTCGCCATCGGTGGAACCATCGGGTGTCAGCTGGACATTGAAGTACAGGGTCTGCGAACCCTCCGCCTGGCGGATGCTCCATTCGGCACGCAAGTCACCGGAATCTTCGATCAGCGAGAAGCCATAGCCGGGTGATGCCGCCTGCTGGGACAGAACCCGAAACCCCGGCGGGTTATCCGGCACGTTAAGGCTGACCAGGACTTCCTCGCCACTGGCCTCAAAATCAATGCGTGCTTCCACCATCCATACCGGCTTTTGTTCCCCTGCCAGCCAGGGAATGCCCAGTTGCACATGGCGGGTCACCGCCAGGGCGATGCCGGCGGCAATCAGTAAGAAAATGGCGAGGTAGAAGGGGTAGCGGGAACGCTGTGTCAAGACAGGGGCCTCAGTTGTTCCGGATGGCGTTGGTGCGAATGGAACGGGGCAGTTCGGTGCTGTATTCCTTGCCCACGTCGATCAGCATGACGTCTCTCAGGATGTTGCGGCCAATCAGCAGGGCGTAGGTCAGGTGGGCCCGGTCACTGAGGGTGAATTCGGCCTTCTGTTCGTGGTCCCCGAGACGGAACTGAAGCTCAACCACGGCCCGTCGCTCGTAGTCCTCTTCATTCGCCTGGATGATTCGCACGTTGCGAACGACTTTGCGCTCCAGTGTCTCGAAAGTGTCTTCCTTACCCGGAACGGGGATGTCAAACCTGACCCATTCCTGGCCATCTCTTTCAAAACGGCGAACATTGCGGGCATCCATGGAGGAGGTCTCCGCACCGCTGTCAATACGCGCGTCATAGATAAAGTTGGGACCGACCAGGAGGGCCTTTTCCACTTCCCCGACGACCAGCTTGCCCTTTACCCGGTCGCTGGTGCCTGTGTCTGTCGAAGGGTCAACGGTGCACACAGGTGCCTTGGGAACAGGCGGGCATTCCGGCGGCTTTACCCTTTCGTTGATGGTATCGAGAATCTGCCGGGTCGACTCACGCTGAAGCTCGGAAAGCTCCTGGTGGTGGCGGTCACCGGCGGTTTTCAGGTAGTCGAGGTCGGCGTTCTGGTCCGCAACCGATTGCTGGAGCCCCCGCATGTCATAGCGGTCCACCAGAACCGAGTCTGCAGCGCAGCCGGAAAGCAGGGTGGTGAGGGCGAGCAGTGTGGCTGCGAGCAATTTGGAGGTCGACAACATGGGATCTCTCTGACTGTCCAGGTCGCGCGGATTATACATGAACGGTCCCTCGTTCGGGTTTACGGTAACTTCACGATCGCCTGTGGCAGGCCTTCGATAATCGCCATGGCGGGGTTGATCGGAACCCGGTGACCAAACAGCCCTGTCGGCCACAGCGTTGAGGAATTCGCGTATAGTACTGGCAACCGTAAGTTGATGAAAAGCACAGGCCCGGAGATCGCAGGAGAACGTCGCCTTGAAGCCGTTTTGGGAACAGATTATCGATCAGCCCGTGGCGCTGATAATCGTTGTTGTACTTATTATCGTCGCCATTGCCCTGGGTATCCAGTTAAGTCGTGTCCGGCGTCAGATGTCGGAGGCAAGGGAGGCGCACCAGCAATCAGACCATGATCTGGCGCGAAGTCGCCATGACCACGAACTTCAACACCAGCGGCTGGAACAGGCAGAGTCCCGCGCGACTGAATTATCGGAGCAGTTGCGGGAACTTGAGCGGAGAGTGGAGTACTGGCGCAACCAGGCGAGCACACTTGAGCAGCGCAGCGCTACCCTGGAGGCGGAGAAACAGTCGGAACACAATCGTGCAGAAAGCCTCGTTCGGGAACGCGAAGAACTCAGGGTCCGCCGGGATGAGCTATCCGCCAGCCTGGAAACGGCCCGGGTAAAGCTCCGGGAGCAGGACGTCACCATCGACAAGGAACGCAAGGCCACGACCGAGAAGCTGGAGCTGCTGGAGCGCAACCGGGACGCCCTCAAACACGAGTTCGAAAACCTTGCCAACCGCATCTTTGAACAGAAAAGCGAACACTTCAGCAAGCAGACCCGTACCAGCCTGGACAGCCTGCTAAACCCCTTCCGCGACCAGATCCAGGATTTCCGCAAGCGGGTGGAGGACGTTTACACCACCGAGACCAAGGACCGGCAGGCCCTGCGCAGCGAGATCAAGTCGCTCCAGGACCTGAATCGCCAGATCACCGAGGAAGCTGCCAACCTCACCCGGGCACTCAAAGGTGACAAGAAAATCCAGGGTAACTGGGGGGAACTGATCCTGGAGCGGGTGCTGGAAAAATCCGGCCTGCGTAAGGGCGTGGAATACGACACCCAGGGCAGCTATCGGGACGGCGACGGCCAGCTGCTGCGCCCGGACGTGGTGGTGCACCTGCCAGACCAGCGCAACCTCATTATCGACTCCAAGGTATCGCTGCTGGCCTATCAGCAATGGGTCACCGAGGAAGACGAGATCGAACGGGAAAACCACCTGAAGGCCCATGTGGAGGCCGTTCGGCAGCATATCCGCACCCTGAGCGAAAAGGACTATAGCCAGCTTAATGGCCTGCACTCGCCGGACTTTGTCCTTCTTTTCATGCCCATCGAACCGGCTTTCGTGGCGGCATTCCAGTATGACGAGAACCTGTTCGCGGAAGCATTCGAGAAAAAGATTATCGTAGTGACACCAACCACACTCCTGGCCACGCTGAGGACCATCGAGAACATCTGGCGGTACGAGCGCCAGAGTCAGAACGCCCGTAAAATTGCCGATCGCGCCGGTGCGGTCTATGACAAACTGCGGGTATTCGTGGAAGCCATGGAGCGGATGGGCAGCCAGATCCAGACCGTGCAGAGCACCTATGACGGCGCCATGAATACGCTGACCCGTGGCCGCGGTAACCTGATCTCACAAGCCAGCAAGTTTGTCGAACTGGGGGTGCGGGTGAAAAAGGAATTGCCACGGACCATTACCGAACAGGCAGATGCCGGTGGCGAAGACGATGACACGCCGGCGGCACTCGACAGGCAGTCGGACGAAGCGCCAGCAGGGGCCGGCGCAGAGCCGGGTGGGGCTGAAGGTCATGACGGCTCTACCGCGCAAGATTCCCAGGACGAACCGTCAGGCGAACATGAGGAGAATGATGATGTACTCAAGGATTAAGGTGCCGGGAAAGAAGCACATGGCTGGCCTGCTGCTGGCAGGCAGTCTGATGGTCACTGCTGTAACAGCCGTAGCCTTACCGCCGGAACACGAAATCCAGCGCCTGATGCTGGCGGTGGAAGAATCGGTAAAGGGTGAAAACTGGGGCCAGGCGGCTGAATACCTGAATCGCCTGCAGCGCATAGAAGGAGAGAAACCCGCAGAGTACCTGTACTACCGGGGTGAGGTGATGGCCCGTTCCGAGCACTACAACGAAGCCCTCTCTGCCCTGGAGAACTACGTAGCCGGCACCGGCGCTGACGGTAAGCATTATACCGACGCCCTCAAGCTTATTACCCGCATTGAACAGGAGCGCTCCAGTCAGTCAGGCCGCTCTGATCAGGGCGGGGACGAACCGGTAGCGGAGATTGCCCCGGCCGGTGCTGAAGCATCCGAAGGGCAGGGGTCGATGACCGGCGACGCCAGTCCGGGCGCCCTGGTAGCACGCCTCAACCGGCTCTTTGACCAGGCTGGCTGGCGCCGGGACGCCCGTCTGATTCGCGAGGGCAGCAGCCCGGATGTTCACTACCAGGTATCGGTCAACAATGGTGAACTGAGCTTCCGCGAAAGCCGCCAGGAAGACGGTCGTCGACAGCTGAGTACCATCACCCTGCCGGTCTACGGGATCAGCCCCATGATCGAATGGAGCTGTGAAAACGCAACGGAATCCTGCTGGATCTACGATCCCCGCGATAATTCGCGATTCCTCCGGCTCGGCAATGACCGCGACAAGGCCGATCAGCTGGCCAGTACCCTGGGTCAGCTGATCCGGCGGTTGCAGCGGCCTTCTGAAGGGCGTTGACCCTTGAGCTCAGGAAAACCTGGAAAAGTCGGGCTTCCGCTTCTCCATAAAGGCCTTGAACGCCTCCGCCGCTTCCGGCGACTTCAGCCGCTCTCCGAATAACTCGCCTTCGGCCAGCATTGCCTCCCGCAGCTCGGCTGTATTGCGACGGTTCAGCAGGCGCTTGGTGGCACGAACAGACGCTGGCGGCTGGGCAACCAGTTGGGCGCAGGCGGCCAACGCCTCTGACTCGGTGGCAGAAGGCTCGCAAACCCGGTTAATCAGTCCCAGTTCAGCGGCCTTGGGGGCATCAAACGTACCACCCAGCAGAAGCAACTCCGCCGCGCGAACCCGGCCCAGCCACTCCGGCAGCAACAAGCTCGAACCACCCTCCGGGCACAAGCCCAGGTTGGCGAACGGCATCTGGAAGGCCGTATTGTTGCCGGCGAACACCAGGTCACAATGCAGCAGCATGGTGGTACCAATGCCCACTGCGGGGCCATTGACCGCTGCGACGACCGGCTTCTCGGCTTTCGCCATACCGAACAGGAAACGTCCAACCGGGGAAGTTTCGAACTCACCCACCGGCCCGGCAGCGAAGTCAGACAAGTCATTACCCGCCGTAAAGCATTCCTCGGTACCGGTAATCAGGGTACAGCGAATGTTCGCATCGTTCTCTGCATTGCTAATCGCATCCGCCAGCGCGGCGTACATGGCCTGGCTGAGGGCATTCTTGCGGTCTGGGCGATTCAGTCGGGCGATCTGTACCTGGTCGCGGACTTCAATGACAACGTGTTCGCTCACGGAGGGCTCCTTCATACATTTTTTTATGGTGACCGGCTCGCGGCCTGCGACTTTGGTCGCGGTCCGGATTAAACCCCAGAACCACGGGCAGATGCAAAGTAGCAAGGTATCTGTATAAAACCTGACCCGGCTGGTAAACTGTGCGCCGTTTTTGTGGCGCGCCCTCCTGACTCTCGCCGGCCGCGCTTCCAACCGAACAACCGAAAAACTGATGAGACGCCTATGACCACCGTAATCCGCCAGGACGACCTGATCGAAAGCGTAGCGGACGCGCTGCAGTTCATTTCCTACTACCACCCCAAGGACTTTATCCAGGGCGTATACGAGGCCTACCAGAAGGAAGAGTCCCAGGCGGCCAAGGATGCCATGGCGCAGATCCTCATCAACTCCCGCATGTGCGCCCAGGGTCACCGCCCTATCTGCCAGGACACCGGCATCGTTACCGTATTCGTCAATATCGGCATGGACGTAAAGTTCGAATGCGACCAGCCGCTGGATGATGTCATCAACGAAGGTGTTCGCCGCGCCTACACCCATCCGGACAACGTGCTGCGGGCTTCCGTACTGGCGGACC
The DNA here is from genome assembly GCF_026013985.1 of Marinobacter sp. AN1. NCBI lineage: Bacteria > Pseudomonadati > Pseudomonadota > Gammaproteobacteria > Pseudomonadales > Marinobacteraceae > Marinobacter > Marinobacter sp. AN1. Next base: position 1,736,519 of record NZ_CP110342.1, read on the forward strand.
CGGACGGCAAGCGGGAGAACACCAAGGACAATACGCCGGCCATCATCCACTACAAGATGGTGCCCGGTAACACCGTAGAGGTGCACGTAGCGGCCAAGGGCGGCGGGTCCGAGGCCAAGTCCAAGTTTGCCATGCTGAACCCGTCTGACTCGGTTGTGGACTGGGTGCTGAAGATGGTTCCGCAGATGGGCGCCGGCTGGTGTCCGCCGGGCATGCTGGGCATTGGTATTGGCGGTACCGCCGAGAAGGCAATGGAGCTGGCCAAGGAATCCCTGCTGGAGCCCATCGATATCCACGACCTGCAGGCTCGCGGTGCGTCCAACCGGGCTGAGGAGCTGCGCCTGGAGCTATTCGAGAAAGTCAACGAGCTGGGCATTGGCGCCCAGGGCCTGGGTGGCCTGACCACCGTGCTGGACGTGAAGGTGAAGGACTATCCCACCCACGCGGCGAACAAGCCCGTCGCTATCATCCCCAACTGTGCCGCCACCCGCCATGCGCACTTCGTGCTGGATGGTTCCGGCCCGTCATTGCAGACACCCCCGAGCCTGGACGACTGGCCGGAAATCACCTGGGAAGTCGGCGAGAACGTGCGCCGCGTGAACCTGGATACGGTGACTCCGGAAGACGTGAAGGACTGGCAGCCGGGTGAAACCGTGCTGCTCTCCGGCAAGATGCTCACCGGTCGTGATGCCGCCCACAAGAAGATGGTCGACATGATCGAGAAGGGCGAAGAGCTGCCGGTGGACCTTAAGGGCCGCTTTATCTACTACGTGGGTCCGGTAGACCCGGTACGCGAAGAAGTGGTTGGCCCGGCCGGCCCCACTACAGCCACCCGGATGGACAAGTTCACCCGCACCATGCTTGAGAAAACTGGCCTGACCGGCATGATCGGCAAGGCAGAGCGTGGCCAGGTGGCCATCGATGCCATCCGTGAATTTGGTGCGGTCTACCTGATGGCCGTTGGCGGCTCTGCCTACCTGGTCTCCAAGGCCATCAAGAAAGCGGAAGTGGTTGCCTTCCCGGAACTGGGTATGGAAGCCATCTACGAGTTCGAGGTAGAGGATATGCCGGTCACCGTCGCGGTGGACTCCCGTGGTACGTCTGTACACCAGACCGGCCCGGTGGAGTGGCACGACAAGATCATTGCTGCCAAGGCGGTTTGAATCTTAGCTGATGCACCCTTCGACGGGCTCAGGGTGAACGGCACTTACCGGGACCCTTCGACAAGCTCAGGGTGAACGGAGTTTGCCGGAACGCTGGGGGAGGCTCAGGATGAGCGGATTGGAATGACCGTTCGCCCTGAGCCTGTCGAAGGGCGTGATGCCGTGGCGAAATAGTCCATAAATCCGTTTACCTCGGTTCACGAAGAGCAACTGATACTCATACGCCGCCCCCAGTCCGGTGGCACCTGGGCATAGCGCACGTACTCCGGCTGTTCGTCAAAGGGCTGTTTCAGTACCGTCAGCAATTCGTCCAGTGGCGCGTAGTCACCCTCCCGCGCCGCTTCAATCACCTGCTGGGCCAGGTAGTTCCGCAGTATGTATTTCGGGTTCACCCGGCACATGGCCCGCTCCCGTTCTTCAGGCGTCAGTGATTCGCTCTCAAGGCGTCGTTCATATCGTTCCAGCCAGGCATCCGCCACGCTGCGGTCCACAAACAGGTCCCGCACCGGTCCCGGTCCCCGGGAGGGAAGGGTGGACAGGCCGCGGAAGAACCGGGTGTAGTCCACGCTGTGTTCATGGAGCATGCTGAAGGTGTCCATGATCAGGCCCTGGTCGTCCTCTGCCTCTCCGGACAAGCCGAGTTTCTCCCGCATCAGGGCCGGGAACACGCTGTTGTACGTGGTTTCGTATTCCCGCATGCTCCGGCGAAGGTCGTCCGTATCGATCAGCGACGACAGCGCATGGGCCAGGTACTGACAGTTGATGAAGCCGATTTCGGGCTGGCGGTTATAGGCATAGCGACCGCCCTGGTCGGTGTGGTTGCAGATATAGCGGGCGTCGAAGTCATCAAGGAACGCATAGGGTCCGTAATCGAAGGTGTCGCCGATGATCGACATGTTGTCGGAGTTCATCACCCCGTGGCAGAAGCCCACTACCTGCCATTGTGAAATCGTTCGGGCGGTACGGCGTACCACTTCGCCAAAGAAGGCCGGATATCGCTCGGCTGCCGGCAGCTCGGCCAGATCCGGAAAGTGATAGCCAATGGTGTGATCCGCCAGGGTCCTGACCGCCTCCGGCCCCAGGTGGTTGGCCGCGTATTCGAAGTGGCCAAAGCGGATATGGGTATCGGCTACCCGCACCAGGGCAGCTGCAGTCTCGATGGTTTCCCGACGTACCGGCTCGTTGGATGACACCAGGAACAGGGCCCGGGTCGTCGGAATGCCCAGGTAATACATCGCTTCGCTGCACAGGTATTCGCGGATGGTCGAGCGCAGCACCGCCCGCCCATCGCCAAAGCGGGAGTAGGGGGTCTGGCCAGCGCCCTTCAGGTGCCAGTCCCGAATGCGGCCGTCCGGGTCCTGTGTCTCCCACAGCAGAAGGCCACGGCCGTCCCCAAGCTCCGGGTTGTACATGCCGAACTGGTGGCCGGTGTACTTCATGGCCACCGGCTCCATGCCTTCCAGTAAGGCACGGCCAGCGCCGATCTCGGCCCAGTCTTCCGGGGAATCCACCGACAGCCCCATTTCCCCGGCCAGGTCCTTGTTGAAATGCACCAGTCTGACGTTGCCCCGCAGGGGTGTTGGCTGGACATGACTGTAGAAGGTATCTGGTAATTCGAGGTACCGCCGGGTTGTCTGTATGCCGCTGAATGCTGTCATAAGGGAACTGGCCGGTGCCGACTGGCTGTAGGCCATTCTCCTCCTATACTGGTGGATGTACTACTGGTGCAAGTACCGGGGCAAACGGGGTCGCTGGTACGGAACCTGCTTTTCTACAGGAAGACGTAAACGCCTGGAGCCGAAGCCATGCCGAACACAGATACCGATGATGCCCTCGAAGCCCTGATGAACCAGCACCGGTTACCGCCGGAATACCGCCGTACCGTCAGCGATATAATCGAGCCCCTTGCCCTGTCACTCTATCAGGCCAGCAAGGACTCGGACACACCCCTGGTCGTGGGCATCCACGGTGCCCAGGGCACCGGCAAATCCACCCTGACGGATTTCTTGCGGGTATTGCTCGCTTATCGCTACCGCTGTCCTACCGCAAGCCTGTCACTGGATGACATCTACCATACCCGGGAGACCCGCAGTGAGCTGGCCAGTGAGGTCCACCCGATGCTGGCTACCCGCGGCGTTCCAGGCACCCATGACCTGCCGCTCGGCAACAGGGTATTGGATGAACTGGTGGCCGCCAACGCCGGATCCCGCACCCCCATGCCGGTTTTCAACAAGGCCCTGGACGACCGGGAGCCGGAGGAGAACTGGCCCCTGTTTATCGGCCATCCGGAGATCATCCTGGTGGAAGGCTGGTGTCTTGGGGCATTGCCCCAGTCTGAGGAAGAACTCGCTACGCCATTAAACGACCTGGAAAGGAACGACGATGCCGACGGCCGCTGGCGGCGTTACGTCAACCAGCAGCTGGACGGTCCTTACAAGGATTTCTTCGAGCGCCTGGACCTGCTGATCATGATGAAGGCGCCGTCGTTCGATGCGGTAAAACGCTGGCGCACCGAACAGGAGCACAAGCTGGCGGAGCGCTACCGGGCTGCACCGAAAGTGGGCGAAGAAAGTGGCCGGCCCGCACCACAAGTGCGCATTATGGGAGATGCCGAACTGGAACGCTTTGTCATGCACTACGAACGTATCACCCGGCACTGCCTGGACGAGATGCCCGCCCGGGCAGACGTGCTGCTGGAGTTGGACGAAGACCACACCCTGACCCGGGCCTGAGGCCATGTTTGGGCCGGCACTGATCCTGTTCAGCGACCTGGACGGTACGCTCCTGGACCATGACACCTACGACTGGTCGCCGGCACAGCCTGCACTGAAGCAGCTGGCGGCACTGGAAGTCCCGCTGGTACTGACGTCCAGCAAGACCCGGGGGGAAATGGAAGCGCTTCGGCGAGCGATGGGTAATCACCACCCCTTTATCGTGGAGAACGGCGCCGCCACGGTGATACCGAAGGACTACTTCGAGGCAGGGCCGGAACAGGTCACCTGCCTGGGGGCCGGCCGTGTTGACATCCTCACCCATCTGCGACGGCTCAGGGGGCAGGGTTTCCGGTTTACCGGCTTTGCGGATATGACGGATGCAGACGTCGCCAATCACACCGGGCTGGACCTGAACGGCGCCGGTAAGGCCAGGGACCGGGTTGCCACGGAACCATTGCTCTGGCAGGGCTCGGAGGCAGACCTGGCGGCCTTTCGGCTGGCCCTGGAGGCTGCAGGACTTCAGCTGCTCGCCGGGGGGCGTTTTCTCCACGTGATGGGCCAGTTCGACAAGGCGGATGCCATGGCACAACTGACCCAACGCTACCGTACCCGCTGGCCAGGCAGGAGCTGGCAAACCGTGGCCCTGGGGGACAGCCCCAACGACCAGGCCATGCTTGCTGGCGCGGACCTTGCAGTGGTCATGGCAGGCCCCGGCGCAAACCGGATCGAGCTGCCGCCAGGTCACCGGGTCATCCGGTCGCAACAGCCAGGCCCGTTGGGCTGGAACCAGTGTGTACTGGACATCCTTCAGAGCTACGACGACCACTGAGTGACAGCCCGGCAATGACCCTCAATCACCCTCGATCACAACAAGGAGAGCCCGCATGGGGGATTTCTACCAGAATGGTATTGTCACCACACTGCATAATCTGACCCGCCGACCGGTGGAGGACCTGGAGCGGGAGCTGCTCACCTTCAGTAAAACCCGCCCTATGGGCCTGGTATTGCCTTCCCTCTATTCCGAACTGGAAGGCCCGGCCCTGGCCAATATCGTTGAAGAGCTCAAGGCGGTGCCCTACCTGGACCAGATTGTCATCGGGCTGGACCGTGCCGATGAAGGCCAGTATCGCCATGCCATGGAGTACTTCTCGGGCCTGCCCCAGAACGTCAAGGTACTCTGGAACGACGGGCCCAGGCTGAAGGCCATCGATGAAAAACTTCGGGAGCAGGGCCTGGCGCCATCCGAGATGGGCAAGGGGCGCAATGTCTGGTTCTGCTTCGGATATATGCTGGCCTCCGGCCAGGTCAAATCCATTGCCCTGCATGACTGCGATATTCTCACCTATTCCCGCGACCTGCTGGCCCGGCTGATCTATCCGGTGGCCAATCCGTCGTTCAACTATATGTTCTGCAAGGGTTACTACGCCCGGATATCCGACAGCAGCATGAATGGACGGGTCAGTCGCCTGCTGGTGACGCCGTTGCTGCGGGCCCTGAAGAAGGTGTGCGGGCAGCGGGACTTCCTGGATTACATGGACAGCTTCCGTTACCCCCTGGCCGGGGAGTTCTCCCTGCGAAGGGACGTGATCACCGACCTGAGGATCCCCAGTGACTGGGGCCTGGAAATCGGAGTGCTGTCGGAGATGCGCCGCAACTACGCCACCAACCGGATCTGTCAGGTGGACATCGCGGATAACTATGACCACAAGCACCAGGACCTGTCACCGGATGACGCCAGTAAAGGCCTGTCCAAGATGAGCCTGGACATCTGCAAGGCCCTGTTCCGCAAACTGGCCACCAACGGCGAAGTGCTCTCCACCGAGGAGTTCCGCACGATCAAGGCCACCTACTACCGCATTGCCCTGGATTTTATCGAGACCTACCAGAACGATGCCCTCATCAACGGCCTGACCATCGACCGACATCGGGAGGAGAAGGCTGTCGAGATGTTCGCCAGCAACGTGATGGATGCGGGCAACTACTTCCTGGAAAACCCCATGGACGCGCCTTTCATTCCCAGCTGGAGCCGGGTGGCCAGCGCGTTACCGAACCTGATGGACGAACTGGTCGAAGCGGTGGAGCTGGATAACCGGGATTTCGCGCCATGACCGATACCCTGACCAACAAGCTTGCGGGCATGCTGCAGCAGATTTACCCCGCGCTGGATGTGCAGTGGCTGGCGGATGGGCTTCTGGGTGCCATGGGCCTGGCAGAGGATACCCAGGGGCCGCCAGCGCACCAGAATAACTGGGACGAATCCGATGTTCTGCTGATCACCTACGGCGACAGTGTGCAGCGGCCAGGGGAGAAGCCTCTGCGGACACTGAAGCAGTTCCTCGACGACTGCCTGGCGGACACCATCAGCGGTGTCCATGTCCTGCCATTCTTTCCGTACAGTTCGGACGATGGCTTCTCGGTGATGGACTACCGGGCGGTGAACGAATCCCTGGGGGACTGGGAGGATATCCGGGCCATTGCCAGTGATTACAAGCTCATGGCCGACCTGGTGATCAACCACATGTCTGCCCGCAGCCGCTGGTTCGAGAATTTCCGCCGCCGCGAGCATCCGGGCAAGGACTATTTCTTCGAAGCGGACCCGACCCGGGACCTGAGTGAGGTTGTTCGCCCCCGCACCTCACCCCTGCTGGTGCCGGTGCAGACCGAGGACGGTGAGCGCTACGTGTGGTGCACCTTCAGTGAGGACCAGGTGGACCTGAATTTCGCCAACCCCCAGGTACTGGTCGAGTTCGTCCAGATCATGCGGTTCTACCTGGAGCAGGGGGTGCGCATCTTCCGGCTGGATGCGGTGGCCTTTCTCTGGAAGGAGCCAGGCACGTCCTGCATTCACCTGCAGCAGACCCATGAGATCATCAAGGTGCTGCGACTGCTGGTGGAGCACCACACGCCGGAAGCCATCCTGATCACCGAAACCAACGTGCCCAACCGGGAGAACCTGACCTACTTCGGCAACGCCAACGAAGCCCATGTCATCTATAACTTCTCGCTGCCCCCGTTGCTGATCAACACCCTGGTCAGCGGCAACTGCCGCCACCTGAAAACCTGGCTGATGAGCATGCCCCCGGCGCAGATGGGCACCACCTACCTGAACTTTATCGCCTCCCATGATGGCATTGGGTTGCGACCTACCGATGGCCTGCTGACGGATGATGAGAAACAGGCACTGATACACTGCCTGGAAACCTTCGGAGGTAAGGTGTCCTACCGGCGCCTGGCCGCCGGTGGTAACCAGCCCTACGAAATTAACATTGCCCTGTGGGATGCCCTGAAGGGCACCGAGGAGAGCGGGCCGGACCAGTGGCAGCTGCAACGGTTTCTCTGTGCCCATGCCATCATGCTGGCCCTGGAAGGACTCCCCGCGTTCTATATTCACAGCCTGCTGGGAACCGGCAACGACTACGCCCGGGTAGAGCACACCGGCCGCCTGCGTTCCATCAACCGCAGCCAGTGGGACCTGGAAACCCTGGAGCGGGAGCTGGACAACCCCATGAGCCGGCACAACCAGGTATTCCATCAGCTCAAACGACTGATCGCCATCCGCCGCAAACAGCCGGCTTTTCATCCCAACGCCACGCAGTTCACCCTTCACCTGGGGCTGAAAATCTTCGGCTTCTGGCGCCAGAGCATGCGGCGGGACCAGTCCATTTTCTGTATCCACAACATCACCGACGAGGTGCAGCAGGTGGCGCTGGCGGATATCAACCTGATCGGTACTGACCACTGGCGGGACCTGATCAGCGGACTGGAAATTGATGACCTCTCCGGTAGCCTGACCCTGAAACCGTACCAGGCAGTGTGGCTGGCGAACCGCTGAGCCCCGAAAATGGGGCTAAAGAGTGGGCTAAAGAGTGGGGTAAGAGAGCGGGGCGACAACCGGTCGCGGGATGAATACACTGGGGCGTTTATCCTGGCCACGGTGCAATCGCCATGACAGATCCGAAACGCATCCTGTTGCTATCCGGCTACGACGCCGGCAGCCACCGCCGCTGGCGGGACCAGTTACTGGCAGCTCTGCCGGACTACCACTGGCAGGTGCTGGCGCTGCCGCCCCGGTTCTTTCGCTGGCGGATACGGGGCAATCCCCTGAGCTGGCTGGGTGAACCGCTGTTGCAGGAGCCTTGGGACATGATCCTGGCGACCTCCATGGTGGACCTGGCCACCCTTAAGGGACTGAACCCCCAACTGGCTCGTACTCCATCCATCCTGTACATGCACGAAAACCAGTTTGCCTACCCGGATTCCGGTCGCCAGCACTCCAGTGTGGAGCCGGCGATGGTGAATCTGTACAGTGCGCTGGCCGCTGACCGGGTGCTGTTCAACAGTGCCTGGAACCGCAACAGCTTTCTGCACGGTGCCTTCCGGTTTATCGATCAGATGCCGGACCGGCTGCCGCCGGATATGACCGCGTCCATCGAAGAGAAGTCCCGGGTGGTACCGGTACCGATTGATGACCGCCTGTTCGTCACACGAAGCACGGTTCCAAACTGGGAAGTGCCGCACCTGCTTTGGAACCACCGCTGGGAATACGACAAGGGTCCGGAGCGGCTATTATACCTGCTAAGGAAGCTGCGCCGGCGGGAGCAACCTTTCCGCCTGAGTGTCGTTGGGGAGCAGTTCCGGCAGCAGCCCGGAGCCTTCAGCCAGGTCCGGGAGGAGTTTGGCACTCACCTGGATAACTGGGGTTTTCTGGAGCGGCGAGGGGACTACGACCAGTTGCTGGCGAGCGCCGATGTCGTAGTGAGCACCGCACTGCATGATTTCCAGGGCCTGGCCATGCTGGAAGCCATGGCCTCCGGTTGCCTGGCGCTGGCGCCCCGGCGCCTGGCCTATCCGGAGTATGTACCGCAATCCCAGTGCTATGAGGGCCACGAGGACGACCCCCACGCGGAGGCGCGGGCGGCGGCGGATACCCTGCAAACCCTGCTGGCTCAAAGGCCTGCACCGGTCAGACCCGAAGACTGGCGAACCTCACGCCTGTTGGTGGACTATCGCCGGCAAATCCAGGAGATTATTGGCCCTTCAGTCTGATCCGCTCACCACACTGCGGTTACGGCCTGCTTTCTTGGCCCGGTAAAGGGCTTCGTCGGCCTGCTGCAGCCACTGCATGTAGTTTTCCGCGCTATCTGTCAGCTTCACAAGCCCCATGCTTACCGTGCAGTGGATCGGTCCGTGGTCCGTCTCGACGGCCGTTTCAGCGATGGTTTCGCGGATACGCTCGCAGATCACCAGTGCCCCGTCGATGTCGGTCTCTGGCAGGATGATGGCGAATTCCTCTCCGCCGTACCGACCCGGGCGGTCCGCCTGTCGCAGGGCTTCGCGGGTGATAAGGGCGACCTCTCGAATCACCTCGTCGCCGATCAGGTGACCGTGGGTGTCATTGATAGGCTTAAAGTGGTCGATGTCGAACATCACCAGCACCGTATTGTGGCCATAGCGGCGGTAGCGCTCGAACTCCGCATCCAGCAGGTTTTCCCAGGTGCCCCGGTTGAGCAGACCGGTCAGACGATCGGTGGAGCTTAGCCGCTCGAGCTGCTTGTTGGCGTGTTCCAGGGCGCGGCGGCCGCTGGCTATGTCGGTAACGTCATAGATCATCAGGCAAACCTGTTCCACCTGGCCGTCCGGTCCGGTCAGCGGGCTGATGGTCAGGTTCTGGAACATGTATTCCTCAGTGCCGGTCACCGGGCGGGTATTACGGAACCGGAACAGGTAGGGGCGCTGCTCCCAGGAGGTAAAGGTGCGGGTGTTCAGGGTAATCACCGACTGAACCTTGCGGATTAGCCAGGCCCTGGGCAGCTCCGGAAACTGCTCGAACAGGGACTGTCCAAGCAGGCGGCTGGCGTTGACGCCGCTGTGGTTCTCCATAAAGCCGTTCCACATCTGTACCCGGTAGTCCAGGTCGATCACCACCAGGCCGACTTCGATGGACTCCAGCAAGGTAACCAGGCTGTGATAACCGGTGGCGTCCGTTGTTTCAGCCATACATGCTCCCGTGAGTCATTTCAGTCTTCGCCGGTCAGGAAGGGCAACCGGGTTTCCAGCTGGCGGATGGACTCCTCGGTCAGGAACACCAGCAGGTCACATTCAATCTCGTAGCCTTCGAGGCGGTAGGGAATTTCCACGCACATCAGTTTTTCCTGGCGCTGGTTGTGGTACTCCACCAGGTGATCCACCCGCCGGTGGCGACCCAGCACCATGGGCTGGCCCAGGCCAAGGTGGATATCCATCTGCTCACCCACGCCCCGCAGGAACGCCCCGAACAGAATGCTGGACATGTCCATCAGCACTTCGATATCCAGGGCGTCAGACTCCACATCGCCATAGTCCAGAAGCCGCACCATGTCTTCGATAGTGGAATCGGAGAACAGCAGAAGTGCCTCACCGGCCAGGCCGGCACCGGTGAATCCCTGGCATACGGCAGAGTAGGTTCCTTGCTGCTCAGTGGCCGCTGACAGCAGCATGCTGAGCTCACTGCGATAGACGGTGGTGATCTTCGGCACCGGCAATTGCACGAACACCTTCAGCAGCCGGGCGAGCAGGTCCGCCGCCTGGCCCATGGCGACATTGGAGATTTCCTGCAGAAAATCAGAAAGCCCCACACTGAATGGCGCGGTGTGGTTATCCGGCAGATTATGGGGCTGGGGAGCGGAGGCGTCCGGCTGGTAGAGGCCGAACTGTTCCAGCAGGCGAGCCAGCAGGACCCGCTCAACCGGCTTCCGGACGAAGTCGATGGCTCCAAGGTCCGTCACCCGTTTGCGGGCTTCGGGCTGGATATCGGCCGATACCACCAGAGTCATCACGGGCAGGTCTTCCCGCCGGATGGTCTCAAGCACCTGGTAGCCGTCCATATCCGGCATGTTCAGGTCCAGCAGCAGGAGGTCGGCGTCACCCTGGCGGATGCAATGCAGGGCCTCCTGGCCGTTTTCGACATACCGGATATCGGTTTTCCAGTCCCGGGGCAGGGCACGGGCCATCTGCTTGCGGGCCATGGCCGAGTCGTCGCAGATGAGGATGCGGGTTTTCATGGACTAACGCTCGCCCCGAAGACGGTATGGTGCCTTCCCTGCCTGACGATCAGGCGCCTCCAGCGCCCATGGGAGAGCGAGTATTATACCCGGATAAAAAATGTACATAACGGGTCAACCGTTAAAGCCTGCAAAACCTGGGGGCTGCCCCTTGGTTTTTGCAAATGCGGCGGTACGGCACAGTTCAGAGAAACTGGTACACTTCGCGCATCTGACGAAAACTACCGGGAGCCCAGGTGTGACCCCCACTTTCTACTGGCATGACTACGAAACCTTCGGCGCAGACCCTATCCACGACCGGCCCTCCCAGTTTGCCGGCGTACGCACCGATGCGGACCTGAATATTATTGAAGACCCGCTGGTGATCTACTGCAAGCCGACAGACGATTACCTGCCGCACCCGGTTGCCTGTCTGATCACCGGTATCACCCCTCAGAAAGCCCTCGAGAACGGCTTCCCGGAGGCGGAATTCATCGCGCAGATCAACGAGGCCTTCAGCCAGCCAGGCACCTGTGCGGTGGGCTATAACAGCCTGCGCTTTGACGATGAAGTTACCCGCCACACCCTTTACCGTAACCTGCGGGACCCCTACGCCCGGGAATGGCAGAACGGCAACTCCCGCTGGGACATTATCGACATGGTAAGGCTGACCTATGCCCTGCGCCCGGAAGGCATCGAGTGGCCCCGCAAGGAAGACGGCAGCCCCAGCTTCCGTCTGGAAGAGCTCACAGCCGCCAATGGCATAGCCCACGAGGCTGCCCACGATGCCATGTCGGATGTGGAAGCGACCATCGCGCTGGCGAAACTGATCAAGGAGAAGCAGCCAAAGCTGTTCGAGTTTGTCGTCAACAACAAGGACAAGCACTCCGCCCGGGCCATGCTGGACACGGCAACCATGAAGCCGGTGTTCCACATCTCCGCCAAGTACCCGGCTACCCGCGGATGCTGCGCCATGGTGGCGCCGGTGGCGGAGCACCCTACCAACAAGAACCAGGTGATTGTCTACGACCTGCGGGAAGACCCCACCGAGCTGATCAACGCCTCGGCGGAACAGATCCGGGAACGGGTCTTCACCGCCCAGGCGGATATGGGCGAGGGCGTCACCCGCTTTCCGCTGAAAGGGGTACAAGTCAACAAGTGCCCGGTACTGGCGCCAGGTACCATGCTCAAAAGCCTGAGCCCGGAGCGCCTGGAGCAGCTGGAACTGGACGGCGAAACCCTGCGGCAGAATCTGGCCACCCTGCGGGCCGCTGAAGGCCTGTCTCAAAAGATTGCTGAAGCCTTCGGCCACCAGCCGGAGAGCGACCTGACCGACCCGGATGAACAACTCTACAGCGGCGGCTTTCTCAGCAACACCGACCGGGAGAAGCTCAACTGGGTGATCAGCCAGCCCCCGGAGGCCCTGGGCGAACTGGATATTCGCTTCGAAGACCCACGCCTGCCGGAATTGCTTTTCCGCTACCGTGCCCGCAATTACCCGGGCACGTTGATTGACGGCGAGCGGGAGCGCTGGGAAGACTTCCGCCGTAAACGCCTGATGGAGCCGAAGAAGGGGTGGCTGTCGATGGAGGCCTACGGCCGTGAGCTGCAGCGATTGGCGGGCAATCCGGATATTACACCGGAGCAGATGCATATCCTGGAGGAGCTGCATCTTTGGGGTGAGTCGATAATGCCGTATTTCTAGCGGTTGGGTGGGGATAGGGCCAGGAAACCGGGCTCTTGAGAAGGTTTAGCTACGCAATCCACGGCCCTTCGACAGGCTCAGGGCGAACGGGAGCCAAGGGGAGCTTTGGAGTGGATCCGTTCGCCCTGAGCCTGTCGAAGGGTCAATAATTCCGTCGCACGAAAAACCGTTTACCGACGCCGCACAAAATAAACCGACAGCGGCTGCCCCACCAGGCTCTGCACCTGGCTGCCCAGCGCCTCGGCGCGCACCTGCCGTGCCACCGGACCCAACGCTAGGCTGTGGCCGTCGCTGTCCCGGGCCTTCACCAGCTTCCAGTCTACCTCGTTGCTCACCAGGCCCATCAGGTCCTGCAGCTGCCGGATATCCTGCGGGCGGAACCAGCGGTCGCGGCAGCCGCCGAGGCCATAAAAGTGCTCTTCCTTCAACAGGTCCTGCCATTGGGGATCACTGGCGTTATTCAGCGCCATACGACGCAGGCGGCGCAGTGTCTCCCGAGTGGGTTGCAGGTTGTGGGCGGCAATCAGCTGACGAATCTGCTCGTCGCCTTTGGTCTGTTCCGCCACCGCCGTGTGCATATGCACCACCGCGCCACCGGTGGTGGCATCGCTGACCAGCGCAGCCAGAGACAGCTCCGACATGGCGGGAGAGGGCAGACGGCCGACCTCCACCCAGTGGACCTGGTGCCCATCCGCCACAAAACGGCGGGCCACGGACCAGGGCCAGAATACAATGTTGGTCAGCCCCATCTCATCTGCGCGGCGGGCGGCCGTAGCCACATTGGCCAGGGAGTCGTCCACGGCGATCACTTCCACGTCATCGAGGTAACGGGCCAGTTCCAGTGCCCGCTGACCAGACTGGGCGCCGCAGATCATCATGCGCAGGGTGCCGGGCAGGGCAGAGGCGTCCAGTCCCAGTTCCTGGGCCATAATGGTCTTCAGGCTGCTGCCGGCGTGGTACGCCAGGCGCTGCCAGCTTGGCCACGCCTGGGGTACGTCGGTACGGGCCAGGGTGAGTTCTTCGGACTTCTCGTCGAAGTTCTGCTTGATGGCCTCGTCCATGGCACGGTCGTAATAGCTGGCGGCCATCACCGGCTGCAGGGCGGCCGGCCAGTCCGTCAGTGACCATTGCCCGAGCTGGGCGGCAAAGTGCTGATGGAACAGGGCGCCGTACATGGCGCTGATCATCACACTGCCGACCAGGGCTTCCACCGTCTCGTTCATGGCCAGTTGGGCGGCAATGCTGTCGTTGACGGTCTGAACCAGGTTCTCTTCGTCATCCGCAGCCACCAACGCGTAACCGGTGCGGTCCACGTAACGGGCGATGGCCAGGGTCAGGGGCTGCAGCTCGTCCCGCAGAGAGACGGTCTGGGCCACTTCCGCGATGATGGCCCGGCGCAGCAGCGTGACCAGCTCCTCAATGGCGGGGTCTGGCATGAGTGTTCTGTCCAGGGCCAGGATTAGCAGTTCGTCTTCGGCAGCAGCGTCCAGGAATACCTCGGCACTGGGGTTATCCAGGTTGTATTGTTGCCGCAGAATGGCTGCACAAAAGCGACCGATTTCCTGGTGGGGCAGCTCGTCCCGTCGCAACAGGGCAATGGCGTCCAGCGCCAGCTCCGTATCCGCCTTGTGTACCTCGATCTGCGCTGCACATTGCAGCATGCCGCTGTAAACGCTGGGCCAGTCCTGCCCAAGCTGAATCAGCTTGCGGTAATGCAGGTAGGCGACATCAAACTGACCCTGCTGCCGCCTGGCATGGGCCACACCGCAGAAAGCGGCGGCGGATTGCCGGTCGAGCTCCAGGGCCTGCAGGAAGTAGCTTTCCGCCTTCACCGGCCGCTCGGCCTTCAGGGCCCAGTAGCCCAGGTTGCAGTACTGCTGGGGCTGCTCCGGCTGCAGTGCCAGGCTTGTTCGAACAATTCGGCTGCCTGGTCCAGGTCCCCTTCATCCATGGCGACGCGGCCCAGCAGGCCAATGGCGGCGGCATGGTCCGGTTCCAGCGCCAATGCCTGTTCCAGAAGCTGTCGGCAACCATGGCGGGCCTGCACCCGCTCCAGGTAACGGCGCTGGGCGTTATTGGACTCGCCGTAGGCCGCATTGGCCTCCAGCACCAGCCGCGCCACTTGGGCCTTTTGTGAATCAGACAGCTGGACATTGTATTGTGCTTGCATGGAACACCTCATGGACCCGGCCGCGGCATAGGGCGGCAATAGTCTGCAGTTTTTTGACGGTTATTGCGGTAGTTGGGGGAGGTGTTGCGAAGGGTGTGCCAGAATTGATATCCGGAGGCAGTATCTATGGTGGCTCGGGTTCGTGTTGTAAATGATTTCATCGAAATCAGTGAGGGCCGTTTCCGAGAATTCCACCGTCCATAGTGGTGTCTGCACGTTTTCAACTCTCCTTGGTGATCCTGGATGCTCGGCTGGTCAGGTAGTCCGCGATCTCTTCCCCCACGCCGAGGGAGACCGTGCGTCCTGAGTCGGCATCTGCGAGCCCCTCGTCCAAAGCCTCGCGCAGCTCGTGCAGTTTCCTTTGGTGACGAAGCTCCTGTTGTTCAACCAACCTCAGGCCTTCTCGCAAAACCTCGCTGGCATTCTGAAAGCGACCGGCTTTGACCAGCATGTCTACCAGAGTGTTCTGGTGGTCCGTCAGTACGATATTTCGGGTAGCCATCTCGAGTTCTCTACTGTCACGTTTGGCATATTATGCCATCAGTCTGCGATAGTAAGGAACCGGGTCAATCAGCTACGCATCGTAAACAAAAACGGTCGGCAAAAGCCGACCGTTTCCTTTCCTTACGTATTTTGATTATTAGCCCTGCAGCAACTGCAATACCTGCTGCGGTCGTGCGTTGGCCTGGGCCAGTACCGACAGGCCGGCGGACTGCAATACCTGGGTCCGGGCCAGCTCGGCTGTTTCCGCCGCGAAGTCTGCATCCCGGATCCGGCTGTTGGAGGCAGAGAGGTTCTCCGAGGTGGTGCTCAGGTTGGCGATGGTGGATTCGAAGCGGTTTTGGACCGCGCCAAGTTGGGCTCGGAAGCTGTTGATGGTGTCGATGGCGTAGTCCACCGCAATCATTGCTACGTCGGCGCCTTCGCTTGTGGAGATGTCGATCTTGTTAATGGTCTGGGTGTCATCTTCAACAGTTGCAACGACTGGCGCCAGCGTTTCCGTGGCGGCATCAAAAACACCGTCGCCATTGAGGTCCGCCTGGATATCGATGGTGAACGCCTCGCCAAACTGGGAGGAGAAGAAAATCTCATCGTTGTCGGCGTTCAGGTGGGCTTCTATGCCTGTCTCGTTGGACTGGGCATTGACCTGGCTAACGATATCATTCAGCGAAGTGATGCCTTCGAATTCGTAGGCGGTTCCGTTGATGTCGACGTTGAAGTTGTAGGACTCGCCTTCGGCGAACTTGTCCGCGAGAGTAACATCGGCCGCTGCGGCCAAGGTTTCCGTGTTGTTGAACGAAGCTGTCGCATCATTAGCAGTAATCGTGACTTCAGGCGGATCGAACTGGTTGCCACTAGCAACATCGATGTCGAAAGCAGTTGCACTGCTATCACCAAACTCGACAGTTACCCCAGTGCTGTTGAAAACGCCTTCAAGCTGACTCGCAATGTCGGCGCCGGTGGCCCCGGCGGCAATATCATAGTTCGTCCCACCAACGTTAAGTGTACCGCCATTCGAGAAGTCCAGCCCGTTGATGTCATAAACGCCATCTGCCGATGCAGCGGCCGAAGAGGCATCAATATTTGCCTCATCAGCGGTCACCGGGGTACTTGCATCGCCGGTATCCAGGGCGAACACAGCTGAGATATCCTCGTTATTGGCGTTGCTAAACACCAATGAAGTTCCATCGGCGGTGACACTGACGCCGTCAAGGTCACCGCTGCTGTCGTTGTCGATCTCATCCTGGATGGCCGTGGCAAGCGCTCCGGCGTCGGAGTAAGCTGAGCTCGCAACGGTCAGCTCAACGTCGTTGATCGTGACAGTGCCGCCAAAGGACTGGGTGCCGTCGAAGGTGAACGTTGACAAATTAACATCGGTCTCTGCTGCCTCTCCCGCCTCTACAACATATGCAGCGAGATTGGTCGTTTCTTTCATAACAGAACCAATTTGACTGCCACGGGAATCCAGGCCGCTGATCGCAATCGTTTCGCCAGTATTTGCCCCGACCTGAAAAGTCTGCGTCGAAAACGTCCCGTCCAGAACCTTCAGCCCGTTAAATGACGTCTGGCTCGCAATCCGGTTAATTTCTTCGATGCGCTGCTGCACTTCCTGGTTCAGTGCTTGCCGGTCAGAGATGCTGTTGGTCGCGTTGGCTGATTGAACGGCCAGCTCCCGGATGCGTTGCAGGTTGTTGGTGATCTCGTCCATGGCACCTTCCGCGGTCTGCGCCAGGGAAATGCCATCGTTCGCATTACGCTGGGCCTGGTTGAGGCCAGAGATCTGTGACTGAAAACGTTCAGAAATTGCCAGGCCGGCGGCATCGTCTTTCGCAGAGTTGATGCGGAGACCGGAGGACAACCGCTCCAGTGCAGTATTGGCATCGTTTTGCGATGCATTCAGATTGCGCTGTGCGTTCAGCGATGCAATGTTGGTGTTGATGACCTGAGGCATAACCCTTCTCCCTGCTCAGAGATGCCAGACTGTGCTCCCAAAGGCGGAAACCCTGCCGGCGCAAATTCGTTAAATTGCCGTTTTGCCGGGTATCAAGCGAAGGGTGTGCCAGTTTTGTGGAAGGATACTTAATCGATTGTTTTTACATGTTTTTGTAAGGTCAGTATGTGAACATAGTGGACGGGCTTGCCAGAATCCTGGCGCCTCGAAGGGAAACGAATTGCCGCTTTTTCAGCCAACAATCCGGGAATACGCACCTCGGAACCAAAAGGTATAAAGCCGCCAGGGGTTGGTAGCCCCTGGCGGACGGGCCTGTCCGGCTTTCAGGATGGCATTGACGATAAAGCCCCAATTCAGAACGGATACTGTCTGGGTGTGCGCTGCACGCTGACCCACTGTACCGTTGAAAACTCCTCGATGGCCCAGTCGCCATTGAAGCGGCCTAGCCCGGAATTCTTCTCGCCACCAAAGGGCAGGGCGGCCTCATCGTTTACCGGCATGTCATTCACATGGGTCATCCCCGCCCGAACCTTGCGGGCGAAGTTCAGGCCGCGTTCCGGATCGCCGCTGAAAACCGCACTGGACAGTCCGAACTCGGTGCCGTTGGCAAGCTCCAGGGCATGTTGTTCATCCCGCGCCTTCTGGATGCCAGCGATGGGCCCGAAGATCTCTTCGGCGCTCAGTTCCATGTCGGGCGTTACATCACCGAATACGTGGGGAGGAAGGATCTGCCCGTTGACGTCGCCTTCCAGCAACACCGTAGCCCCTTCTTCTTTCGCGCCTGCGATCTTGCGCTGCAGGCCCTCAAGCTGGGATTGATTGATGATCGGACCGATGGCGGTTTCGATATCCGAAGGATCACCAACTTTGAGTGTTTTGGCGTGGGCTACGAAGGCATCCACGAACTCATCGTAGCGGCTTTGGTCGACAATGATCCGGTTGATGGCCATGCAGATCTGGCCCTGGTGCAGGAACTTGCCGAACACGGCGGCTTTTGCAGCCTGTTCCACATCGGCATCATCGAGAACAACAAAGGGACTGTTGCCACCCAGCTCCAGGGCGACCTTCTTGATGTGATCACCGCCGGTGGTAATGCGACCGATGTTCTTGCCAACGGGCGTAGAGCCGGTAAAGGAAATCAGTGCAGGCGTGGGATGGGCCACGAAATCATCTCCAATCTCGGACCCGGCACCCACGACCACACTCAGCACACCGGCGGGCAGTCCGGCCTCTTCAAAGATGCGCGCCAGCAACAGGCCACCAGTCACCGGAGTGTCACTGGCCGGCTTGATCACTACCGCGTTCCCAAGGGCCAGCGCCGGGGCGACGGAACGCTGGGACAGGTGCAGCGGAAAATTCCAGGGGCTGATAACACCCACCACGCCCAGAGGGCGCCGGTAAACCAGGTTGTCCTTGCCCGGTATGTCGCTGGCCATGGTGTAGCCGTGGGCCCTTGCCGGCATACTTGCCGCTTCCAGGGTAATCGCCCTGGCGCTGCCCCACTCAACCATCGCTTTCAGCCGGGTGCTGCCGGATTCGCGAATCAGCCAGTCGATGATCTCCTCTTTACGCTCATCGAAGATCGACACGGCCCGAAGCAGCACGGCTGCCCGCTCTGAAGGACCGCGGTCCGCCCACTCCTGCTGTGCGGCTTCGGCCTTCCGGTAGGCCTTGTCCAGATCGTCTGAGTTGGCGAGCCGAATGCTCACCAATTCCTCTCCGGAGTATGGGTTGATCACCGGGCGCGTGGTTTCACTACTACCTTCACGCCATTCACCGGCCAGCGGTTGCAAATGAAAATCCTGGTACAGGTCAGCCATTGCACATCTCCCTTCGCACTGAATGTGAGCCTGTCAGTGTAGCCGGAGACGACGGTGGTTTTGGGTGGAATAGGGGAAACTACTGCGCGGTGAGCAAGGCATAGCGAGCGATACCACACAGTGGTATAAGTCGGTGCTGAAAAGGATCGAGGTTTTGCTGTACTGCGTGGTTGTCTACAAGAGGAGCAGCCCCTACAGCCGCTCGGCGTTTTCTATCAGAGACTTCAGTTCATCCGTGTTTAAAAAGTCAGTATCAACTTTAATGAAGCTCCTATCTGGCCCGTTCAAATAAACCATGCTTTTCTCATCTTGAAGCAGGTAATACGCTCGGAAATCCTGACCTTTCCATACCCCACTCTCTGATTGTTCTAAAAAAAACGTCCGGAAGTCCTGAATGTCGCTGGCATCACACGAGTCACTTGTCGCAGCGTTCCGCTCAAGCTCCATTGCTTTGGAGAAGAATTCCTCTGGCGGACATCCGTTGGTGGGAACAGTAGGTTGATTGGTGAATGTGAGATAATTTCGACCTGGCTCGTTGCCGTAACGAATTGCCAGGAACGTTTCATTATCCTGGACACCAATGGCGGCTAGCTGGCTTGGCACCTGGAAACGAAAGTCGGCAAAAACGAGGTCCACCTGTGTGTCTGCCGATGTATGCAGGCTAAACAGAATGCACGAAATGAGGGGCGCGATTGGGCTTATTCTGAACATGTTACAGCCCCATCAAGGCAAGTCGCATAGACGACTTGCTGTTTATCTGCACCCGTTGGCGACACAATTGATAGATCTCACGTTCTTCTTCTGCGATGCGCGTCAGGATCTTTCGGAATTGCGTGATTACGTACTTGAGGCTGGGGCGCGCTTGAGGTGGGCGGGGAACCAGGTCCATGTTTCCTGTGCATTTGCCTGCCTCAGCTAAAGCCTCGTGGGCGAGCCGTGCTACTCGTTGATTTATCTGGGACGGCTTGGCTGTGCCTTCTCCCCAGAAATAATTAATGATATCAGAAACATATCTTTGCTCTTCCTGAGTCATGGTGTTCCTCGCTGCCTTCCTGTCATTGTGGCTGTTGGCGGAGAAAATATAGCCACTGGTTGCCTTGGTGACAATTACTTGAGGCTGTGCAATGACGGTGGAAATGGTCCCTTGGGTCCCAGGGTGGGCATATTTTGTAAAGGGTGAGCGGTAATGACGATCGTGAAGGGAGTCCATTCCTGACTAACAGTACCGACTCATGCCGCGTTGGGCTGAACCTCCTTATTCACTTGTGGCCCTTTCTCGATTTGGGCTTTGCGAAGCTCATACTCCATCTGCAGATTCAGCCAGAAGCGTTCACTGGTCCCGAAATAGCGGGCCAGTCGCAGGGCTGTGTCGGCGGTTATCCCGCGCTTTTCCCTGACCACGTCGTTTATCCGGGTTACAGGCACGTTCAGCGCCCGGGAGAGTGCGCTGACACTCATCCCGGTGGGCTCCAGGTAGTCTTCCCGGATGATTTCCCCGGGATGAATGGGGCGCATTCCATTCTGAGTCATGATGAGTCCTCCTCAATGGTAATCCACAATTTCCACGTCTTCCGGCCCGTCGTCGGTCCATCGAAAACAAACCCGCCACTGCTGATTGATCCGGATGCTATGCTGGCCAGTCCGGTCGCCCTTCAGGGCCTCCAGGCGATTTCCGGTCGGTGATTTCAGATCAACCAACGTTTCAGCGGCTTGCAGCAGGATCAGCTTGCGTTCGGCTACGTTTTTTATCGCCGAGAAGCGACGAGTATTGCCCGTCTCGAACAGGCCTTGAGTTTCTTTGCACCGAAAAGATCTGATCAAGGCTGATACTGTATTGCGTTTATCGTTTAACGGCAAGCGCTATACGCTGGGAACGTTCTCCGCATTGCTCTTCAATCTGCCGGCATTGGCTACTCTTGAATGCACATTGCAACCATGGTGAGATTTGGCCTGAACCACGCTGAAGGACCAGCATGACAAGACCCCGCGAACAACTCGTTTCCTTAGCTGACACGCCGTATTACCACGTGGTGTCCCGCTGCGTGCGGCGGACGTTCCTGTGCGGTTTTGATCGCCACTCCGGCAAGAGCTATGAGCACCGTCGGCAGTGGATCGAGGAGCGTATCCGATTACTCGCCTCAATCTTTGCCATCGACCTCTGCGCCTACGCGGTTATGTCCAACCACTATCACCTGGTGGTTAGGATCAGCCCGGAGGAATCGAACAGCTGGAGCAACGACGAGGTTCTGCAGCGCTGGACCAGCGTGTTCAAGGGGCCGTCGCTGGTTCAGCGTTACCTGGCAGGTAACGGTTTGCAGGAAGCCGAGCTTCCTGCAGTAGGGCATGCTACCGACGTATTCCGTGAGCGCTTGACCAGCTTGAGCTGGTTTATGAAGTGCCTGAATGAGTCGATCGCAAAAGAGGCGAACCGGGAAGATGATTGCACCGGACATTTCTGGGAGTCGCGTTTCAAATCGCAGGCGTTACTGACCGAGCAGGCGCTGCTCAGTTGCATGGCCTATGTAGACCTGAACCCGGTAAGGGCTGCCATCGCCGATACGCCGGAAATATCGGACCACACCAGTATCAAAGAGAGAGTTGCCCCAACGTTCGACCTGGCGACGGCAATCAAGTCCCAAACCGAGCAGCAGTTTCTTTACCAGTTTCCGGTAACGCTGAAGCCGCTTGATCGGTTTGAAGGTGGAGAGCGAGACGGTAACGGGCGAGGAATCCTGTTCAGCCTGCAGGACTACCTGCAACTGGTCGATCAGACCGGTCGGGTACTGCGCCCGGGCAAGCGGGGCGCCATCGCTGAAACACAACTGCCCATCCTTGAACGCCTTGGGCTCGACTTCGACGACTGGTTCAGTGAAGCCACGGAGTTTGAAGCCCGCTACCAGGCCAACCAGAGAGCCTATCACCGCCGACGACGAACGGCGGCCTGATTCCCCCCTTTGTCATCTCACAATATCCCACTGGGGCCTGGCCCGGTCGCTGCCTCGTCTGCCATTCGGTGAAACCGCCGGGTTTTGCCTGATATTCCAAATTCTTAAGGCTGGGGGAGCGAGCTACCGGGTTTGGGGTGTTTTAGAAGGCAGAGCTGGTGTGGCTGGGTTTGTATTTCTTTGGAGGGTGTCTGTCCCTCTTGTTTCTTGTCCCTCTTGTTTCTCTTGTTTCCTTGTTTCATTGCCTCCTGTTTCCCTCTGTTCTCCTGTTATCTGTCCTTCCTGTTAAGGAAAACGGATTGCCGCTTTTTCAGCCAGCTGGGTACGACAAAAGGCCTAAATTCGGCGGACAGGTCCCGGATAGCGAGCCACCAGTTCATCCGCTGTGAGAAGCAAAAAACCTTCCGTCTCGGCCTGGGCAATCAAAATCCGATCGAGCGGTCTTTGTGAATTTCAGGCAGGTGACTCACAGCAAGGGTGTGCCGGGATGAGATTGACAGCTCCTGATACCCATTGTCGACAAGTCCGCGCCTTAACAGGTGCGGATCAACCTGGAAATCCGGTCGGCCGAGTCCATTCTTGATGACCACCTCCCAGATGCTGGCGGCGCTGAAATACAATCTGTTGTCATCGTCGTTGACCAGAGTTACTGCCTGGGATGATAGCTTGTGGGGCTCTGCTGCAGCCCATAGGAGGATGTGGGTATCAAGAAGCAGGTTCACATCAACCTCCGAACATCTCAGCGATCTCTTCCTGGCCCATCCGGTCGAAATCGTCCGGGACAGTAAACTCACCGGCCAGGAAGCCAATTCGCTTCTGTTGGCCTTGCTCGGGGCTTTCAATGGCAGTGACGCGGACAACCGGTTTTCCCGCCTTGGCGATAATGAACCCTTCGCCTCTGGCAGCCTGCGCGACCAGTTGTGATAAACGTGTCTTGGCTTCATGCATGTTCACAGATTCCACATTTGACCTCCTAGCTTAGTCTATTTGACTTAGTTTAGCGAAACAGAGGGGGCGGATCCAGAACTTAAGAGTAGTTACACCTCAGATTTCTGGCTGGGTCTATTCTCATCCCGCCATGCTGCGGAGGACATTCTTCCGCATTAGACGACGTATGAGCGCCTGTGCCTCAGGAATAACTGCGGGTACACCCTTTATCATTGCGGGTGAGCGGCATAGCGGGCATAGCGGGTGACTGCATAGCGGGTGACTGTCCCAGGTCGAAAGGGGTATCAGACCCGCATCAACAAGTTGCTCAGGCTTTACATGGAAAGTCAGCAGTCACAGCGGTGATGGTCGGCTTGATTCGGGTGGGTTGTCGCTGGGGCGCTCTCCGCAGGGCCTCCAATCTGTCTTGGAGGGTGTCTGTCCCTGTCCGCCGTCCCTGTCCGCCTTGCCGAATAGGGGAAACTACTGCGGGGGTGGTCCGGGGTGTCTGTCCCGGAGAAGAGGGGGAGGGCGCCCCCTGAGGGGCACCTTGGCCTTTAGCTGTCTGTCCATTCCGGCTTGCGCTTCTCGAGGAAGGCACAGATACCTTCCCGCGCATCATCTGCCTGCAGGTTGTTCGCCATGATCTGAGCAGTGTAGTCATAAGCCTCAGCCAGTGGCATCTCCAGTTGCTGATAAAATGCACCCTTACCGATCTTCAGCGTGTGTCCGGATTTTCCGGCAATGGTACGGGCCATGCCGTTTACCGTTTCGTCCAGCAGCGAGTCATCAACAACCCTGTTGATCAGCCCGATCTGTTCCGCGCGGGCGGCACTGATCATTTCACCGGTGAGCAGCATCTCCATGGCGTGCTTGCGGGATACGTTGCGCGACAAGGCCACCATGGGCGTTGAACAGAACAGCCCGATATTCACCCCCGGCGTGGCAAAGCGGGCTGAATCCGCCGCAATTGCCAGGTCACAACTGGCCACCAACTGACACCCGGCCGCCGTAGCCACGCCAGCCACCCGGGCAATCACTGGTTTTGGCAGATTCACCACCTGTTGCATCACTTTGCTGCACTGATTAAACAGCGCCAACTGGAACTCATGGCTGCCAAGCTGATCACGGATTTCTTTAAGGTTGTGTCCTGCGCAAAACACATTACCCGCAGCCCCAAGCACCACTACCCGTGTATTGTCGTCTGTTGCAATATCCGTGAGGGCCTCTGACAGGGCATCAAGCATGGCCATGGACAGGCTGTTGCGCTGGTCGGGCTCATTCAATGTGAGCGTGGTAATCCCGTTATTGTCGGTTTCTCGTGTCAACAGTGTGGTCATTACTGATCACCTCATTTTTGTTAGGTCGGGGCGGGTTTTCCTTGGGGGTGTCTATCCCTGGTAGAGGATTAGGATAACTGGCTGAACAGGTTTTACATTCCTTTACAAAATCCACGAATTTTTTTCTAAAGGAACCTGGTGAAGCGCCGTTAAGCATTGCAACAGGGCGGCGCTCCCAACCAGACGAAAACGGGCGCCAGACCTTTTCCATGAAATAACGACATCTGTCGAAGGAGAAGCATAATGGCTCTCGGTATTAACACTAACGTAGCCTCACTGTCCGCTCAGAACCAGCTCAGCAAGTCCCAGGGCATGAATGATCAGGCGCTGGAGCGTCTGTCCTCTGGTCTGCGTATCAACTCTGCCAAAGACGACGCAGCGGGTCTGGCCATTTCTACCCGGTTCAGTTCCCAGATTTCGGGTTTGAACGTTGCAACCCGTAACGCTAACGATGCGATCTCTTTGTCCCAGACTGCAGAAGGCGCGTTGGACGAGATCACCAACAACCTGCAGCGCATCCGCGAACTGGCGGTGCAGTCGGCCAACTCCACCAACAGCTCGTCTGATCGAGATGCACTGAACCAGGAAGTGCAGCAGCGGATTCAAGAAGTGAACCGTATTGCGGGTCAGACATCCTTTAACGGCCTGAAGGTTCTGGACGGTACCTTCGGTGAGGCTAACTTCCAGGTAGGTGCAACGTTGGCGAGACGATTGGTCTGGATCTGACCAAGAGCGTACGAAGCAGTGCGATTGGCGGCGTGGCCCAGTCTCAGTCTGTAGATCTGAGCACCGTAATCGCTGAGGGTGTAGAGGGTGTGACTGGTGCTGCGGCGACCTATGGTATCGATGCCACCAGTTTGATTGGCGACTACAGCACGACGGGTGCGTCTTCTGGCTCATCAACAATACAAGTCACCGCTGCTGCCGCGAACGGGGATAGCATTGAGATAAACGGAGTTACCTTCACCTTTGCTCAAGGTGGCGTCGCTGGCGAAAGTGTTGATGACGCGAACAACGTTACGATCACCAGGGACATTTCCGGGACCCCATTAACGGCAGATACTACAGCAGCAGCACTAGAGGCAGCCATTAATGCCTACAAAGCGGATGCTGTTTCTGCGGATGATCGATTCGACACTGTTACAGCGTCAGCATCGACGGACACCGTAACGCTCGCCTACAGTGAGAACGGCCTGCCAAGCACCAACGGCTACACGATTGGTACCGCCAGTGGAACCCTCGCCACAACAAATACTCTGGATGCATCGGGTGACGATGGCGACACCAGCGCCAACATCAGTTTCACAGTTACGGATCCTGAAGGAAATGCACTTGCGGTCACTCTTGACAGTAACATCACGTCGGCGGCTGACCTTGTAACAGCGATTCAGGGTCAGGCTGGCTATGGCGCGGCCACCTTCACCGTTGCTGCTGACGGTGACAATGTTGTATTCACCGATGGATCTGAGGTAGATGGCAGCTTCAGTATCGGCGGCACCGACGCGGCAACTATTACCGCTGCGAACGTAGCGGGCAGCACAGCTGCGGGTGCGACGGAGGTTGTAGAGGTACCCGCAAGCTCGGTCACTCTGGGCGCCACCGACCTCACCTTCCAATTCGGTGACGGTGAAGCGTCTGCAGTCGCGGCAGCGACTTACAGTTCCGCCGAAAACTTTGTTGACGCGGTTAACAAAGCGTTGGGTGGCAGCGCAAGTGCAGTTCTTGGTGATGACAATGTGCTGACCATCACCTCAGGTGAGAACTTCACGGTTGCGGCTTCTGGCGATGCGGCGACTGTCTTCACGGGGGGGAACGTTGGAGAGATTACCGCCTCAGGCAGCCTGAGTGAGGCGGATGTGTCTTCCGTCGCGGGGGCAAATGCAACCATTCAGCGTGTGGATGCCGCGTTGACTACAGTGAGTGATCTGCGTAGCAACTTTGGTGCGATTCAGAACCGGTTTGAATCCACCATCGCCAACCTCGCTACCTCGGTCGAAAACATCAGCGCCTCCAACAGCCGTATCCTGGACGCTGACTTCGCTGCCGAAACCGCCAACCTGGCCAAGTCCCAGGTACTGCAGCAGGCCGGTATCTCCGTCCTGGCTCAGGCGAACGCCCGTCCGCAGCAGGTTCTGTCCCTCCTGCAGTAAGGGGCTGATTGACGGTAACAACCGGAGCCTTCGGGCTCCGGTTTTACGCCGTTTGAGGATAGCGAGGTAAAGCTATGAATGACGTTAACCTGAATAACCCGAACCTGAAGCTGGTGCGCGCCGGCGACCAGGCCCCGGTGAAGGCACTGTCGTCATCTCAGGCCGAAGGCAGGAATGCCTCCGACCTGGCGTCGTCATCCGCAGGCCGTACGGCGCAAACCCGCTCCGCCGAGCAGTCCAGCGAGCCTTCTAAAGCTGAGAAGCTTCAGGCCCGCAATGAGGATCAGCGTGAGCAATTGGGTGAGGCTGTTACCCAGCTGAACGACTTCGTGCAGAACGTTCAGCGTGACCTGCAGTTCGAGGTGGATATTGAAGCTGGTCAGACCATTGTTAAGGTGGTGGACCAGCAGACCCAGGAGGTTATCCGCCAGATTCCGGATGAGGTTGCCATGAGGTTGGCAGAGAACTTGCAGCAGGACGAACCGCTGACGTTGTTGAACATCAAGGTGTAAAAGCTTGCCGCTTTTTGCCTGATATCAGTAACGGTTATCCAGCACCGCCGCACCTGAGAGGGTCCGGCGGTGTTCTGCGTTCTGGCTGGCTGCCGAACCTGAGCAATTACGTGGAAAAGATTGGTTTGCCACAGAAAAGCACGAAAAGAAAAACTGAAAAGACAATGAGGTACTGGCCACTAAACCCACGAAATCCACGAAAAATTAGTTTTTCAACTTTGGTGGATTTCGTGGATTTAGTGGCAAAAGTCTTTTTCTTTCCGTGTTCTTCTGTGGGTTCCGTGGCTAAAAACAGAAGTTGTTACAGGCTGTTACAAATCGGCATAGGGATTTAGCGAAATGAGGCAAAGTTTTGCCGCCCGCAGCCGATAAACTGAACAGTAGCGAATTGAGCCCCCCTGAGGAGGCATGGTTATGGCAATTTCATCATTAGGCGTCGGTTCCGGAGTTCTCACTTCGGACCTGGTCGATCAGCTGGTTGCCGCGGAGCGCAAGCCCACGGAAACCCGGCTGACCCAGAAGACCCAGCAGACGGAAGCGCTGCTGTCGGCCTATGGCAAGCTCCGTAGTGCCGTGACGGAGCTGCGCCTGCCCATGCGTCAGTTGAGTTCGCCGGATAACCTGAAGGCGTTTTCCGCCTCGTCCAGCAATGAAGATATCGGTGTGTCGGTGAATGCCAGCAAGGCCAGCCGGGGTACTTATAATGTTGAAGTGACCAGTCTGGCTTCGGCCCAGGCACTGGCTTCCCAAACGGTGTTTGCCGATCGGGACGCCACCAGTGTGGGGCAGGGCGAGCTGCAATTGTCGGTAGGTGACAAGATCACCAACATCACGATCGACAGCAGCAATGACACCTTGCAGGGCCTGGCAAATGCCATAAACGAATCCGATGCGGGTGTCTCTGCCGGTGTGATTGATACGGGTTCGGGGTACCAGCTGGTGTTGTCCGCCGATGAAACAGGCACCGCCAATGCGGTCAGTATCTCGGTGACCGGCGATACCGGTGGCACCAATACTGACAATGAGGGCCTTTCTCGTTTTGCCTTTAACACCGGACTGGATACTGGTGCTGGTCTGCAAGAAACCATTGCCGCCAGTGATGCGGTGATGAAGGTGAACGGTGTTGAAGTCACTCGCTCCACCAATACCTTCGAAAATGTTATCGACGGCCTGACGTTTGATATCAAGGCGGAGGGTACCTCCACGATTAAGGTGTCCCAGGATCTGGGCGCAGTGGCGGACCGGGTTCAGGGCTTTGTGGACAAGTTCAATGCCCTGCAGTCGACCATCGATAGCCTTGCCGGGTTTAACGCCGAAGCTGGGGTCGGCAGTCTGCTGACCGGTGACTCCACGGTTCGCGGCATCCAGAATCAGTTGCGCAGTATTCTCACGAGGGTCGTGCCCGGGATGGAAAACGCCAGTGTGCGGAGTCTGGCGGATGTGGGTATCACCACAGACTGGGAAACCGGTGGTCTCGAGTTTGATCGGGCGAAGTTTGAAGAGCAGCTCAAGGCCAATCCCGACGATGTCACGGCACTGTTTGCGGAGCAGGGCCGAACCACCGACAGCCAGGTGGAGTTCGTACGCAGCGGCCTGGATACCGAGCCGGGCGATTACGATATTAATGTGACCCAGGCGGCGACCCGGGGGAAGCTTGTCGGGGGCGCTGCGCTTGCGAACAGTTTTGAGATTACCGATACCAATGATGAGCTGGCCCTGACGGTTAACGGCGATATTACCGTTAACCTGGCATTGACCCAGGGCACTTATGCCGACCAGCAAAGCATGCTGGACGAGATTCAGGCTCAGCTGGATGCCAGCAATGCCCTGAACGCCACCGGCACGTCGGTACAGGTCGGCGTAGACGGTGCGGGCCAACTGACATTTACCTCCTCCCAGTATGGCAGCGAGTCCAGTGTGGTTCTGTCGTCGGTGGAGGATGGAGCCACGTTCGGACTGGGTACCAGTACCAGTACCGATGGCCTGGACGTTGCCGGCACCATTGATGGTCGGGCAGCAGAAGGCGATGGTCAGGTGCTTTACCTGGGCAGCGGTAACGGCGGTGCTTCCGGTCTTCAGGTTCGGATTCTGGGTGACCAGACGGGCAGCCGTGGTTCCATCACCTTTGTGGAAGGCGTGGGTGAACGTACCGTCGATTTGGTCACCAGTATGGTGGGCGCCGGCGGTGCCATCGAATCCCGCACCGACAGCCTGAACCGGGAGCTGGAGCAGATCCAGGAAAGCCAGGTCCGCCTGGAAGAGCGGATTGCGGCTTATCGGGAGCGGCTGGTCAGTCAGTTCAGCTCAGCGGACTCGCTGATTTCACAGCTCAACAGCACCCGGGATTACGTCAGTCAGCAGCTGGCCGCCCTGGCGCCCAATAACAACCGCGATAACTGATCGTCGTTGACATGAATTCGCCATACCGGGGTATGGCAGCCAACAAGGCACAACCGGAAAGCCGGTAACAAAGAGGTAGATTATGAACGGTTTGCAGGCCTATCAGCGCGTAAACACCCAGACCAGCATCACCGATGCGGATCCCCACAAGCTGATCCAGCTGCTGTACAACGGGGCTCTGGAGCGCATCAACATGGCCAAGGCGAAGATCCAGCAGAAGGATTACAGCGCCAAGGCCCAGCTAATCAACAAGGCCATCGAGATTGTCGGCGGCCTGCGCAGCTTCCTGGACTTCGAGAAGGGCGGCGAACTGGCCCTGCGGCTGGAAGCCCTCTATGACTACATGGAGCGCACCCTGCTGGAAGCCAGCGCAAAGAATGATCTGGCCAAGCTGGATGAAGTGGCCAACCTGCTGCGTTCCGTCAAGGAAGGCTGGGATGGTATCCGTGAGGAAGTGTCCAGCCAGCAGGCGCAGGCCGTAGGCTGATTTCGCTGTTCTAGCCACGGGAGAACACGGAAAGAAAAACCGAAAAGACAATAAGTTACTGGCCACTAAATCCACGAAATCCACGAAAAGCTATTTTTTAACTTTCGTGGATTTCGTGGATTTAGTGGCAAAGATTTTTCCTTGTTTTCTCTTTTTTCCGTGTTCTTCCGTGGATTCCGTGGCAAAAACCTTCTTTTCTCTACCTGGTCTTCCGCATCCGGTCGGCCAGACTTGCACCAATAGCCATTCCTCCTGCACTTCCGTACAATATGCGCCTTCTTTTCAGAGTCAGAAGACGGGGCGCAGCCTCGTTTTTTCGTTTTCGTGATTCGCAGGAGCAAGGGCATGTCTGATATCAAAAAGGTGGTGCTGGCCTATTCCGGTGGTCTGGATACATCCGTGATCGTCCGCTGGCTGCAGGACACCTACAATTGTGAGGTGGTGACCTTTACCGCCGACATCGGCCAGGGCGAGGAAGTAGAGCCGGCCCGTGAAAAGGCCAAGGCCCTGGGCGTGAAGGAAATCTACATCGAGGACCTGCGAGAGGAGTACGTACGGGACTACGTGTTCCCCATGTTCCGCGCCAACACCATTTATGAAGGCGAGTACCTGCTGGGTACCTCCATTGCCCGCCCGCTGATCGCCCGCCGCCTCATCGAGATTGCCAACGAGACTGGCGCTGATGCCATCTCCCACGGCGCTACCGGCAAGGGTAACGACCAGGTGCGTTTTGAGCTGGGCGCCTATGCGCTGAAGCCCGGTGTGAAGGTAATCGCTCCCTGGCGGGAGTGGGACCTGAACTCCCGCGAGAAGCTGATGGCTTACTGCGACGAGCGCAATATCCCGGTGGAGAAGAAAAAGGGCAAGAGCCCGTATTCTATGGATGCCAACCTGCTGCACATCTCCTACGAAGGCATCAACCTGGAAGACCCCTGGGCGGAAGCCGAGGAAGATATGTGGCGCTGGAGCGTTTCCCCGGAAGCCGCCCCGGACCAGCCGACCTACATTGAAGTGACCTACGAGAAGGGCGATATCGTCGCTATCGACGGCCAGGCCATGAAGCCCCACGAAGTACTGGAGCACCTGAACAAGGTAGGCGGCGGCAACGGTATCGGCCGTATTGATATCGTCGAGAACCGCTACGTGGGCATGAAGTCCCGCGGTTGCTACGAAACTCCCGGCGGCACCATCATGCTGCGGGCACACCGCGCTATCGAGTCCATCACCCTGGACCGTGAAGTTGCCCACCTGAAGGACAGCATCATGCCGCGCTATGCGGAAGTGATC
Organism: Marinobacter sp. AN1; assembly: GCF_026013985.1. Lineage (NCBI taxonomy): Bacteria > Pseudomonadati > Pseudomonadota > Gammaproteobacteria > Pseudomonadales > Marinobacteraceae > Marinobacter > Marinobacter sp. AN1. The sequence continues at coordinate 1,767,610 of NZ_CP110342.1, forward strand.
TACAACGGCTACTGGTGGTCACCGGAGCGCGAAGCCCTGCAGGCACTGATCGACAAGACCCAGGAGTACGTCAACGGTACCGTTCGCCTGAAACTCTACAAGGGCAACGTGGACGTGGTTGGCCGCAAGTCCGACGACTCCCTCTTCGACGAGAAGATCGCCACCTTCGAGGAAGACGAAGGCGCCTATAACCAGAAGGATGCGGAAGGCTTTATCAAGCTGAACGCCCTGCGGTTGCGGATTGCAGCGGGCAAGGGCCGGAAGCTTTAAGGCCTGAATCAGCTGTAAAGAATGCCCGGCACCCGCCGGGCATTTTCGTATACAGGGAAGCCAGAACGAAAAAAGGCCAACCCCATACGGAGCCGGCCTGAGAACAACAAACAAGGAAAGTTCGAAACTGCCTGAAACAACACACAACGATGTCCCAAAATACCGGCGGAGGTACTGCCCGGATCCTCCACCGTTGGGGGTGGATACTGCCAGGAGATACTGCCTGATTCCCCTGATCCACATGTACAGAATAAGGTCCCGCCCGCCTGAAGTCTGTTGAGCTTGTGTTTTCGTGTGTTACCGCGTGTTTCCGGCTTCTGTCTCCTGAATTAACGCTTGTGTAATCGCGCCCCGGCGGGGTCGATGTGGCGGGCATTTGCCGCTATGCTATCGGCCATTCGTCAGCCCCGACCAGAGGGCGATTCTTTGCAGGAGAAATCACCATGCCTTCCTTTGATATCGTTTCCGAAATCGACATGCACGAAGTCACCAACGCGGTGGACCAAGCCAAGCGGGAGCTGGGCAATCGCTGGGATTTCAAGAATGTGGAGGCGGATATCGAGCTGGATGACCAAACCATCACCATCAGTGCCGAGCAGGAGTTCCAGCTGGAGCAACTGATGGACATGCTGCGTATGGCCTTTGCCAAGCGGAACATTGATACCCGCGCTATCGATGATGACGGTGAAAGCAAGGCCGGCAAGCTGGTGAAGAAGCACCTGAAGCTCCGCCAGGGCATCGAGACCGACCAGGGCAAAAAGATCGTCAAGATGATCAAGGACGCCAAAATGAAGGTCCAGGCCAGCATCCAGGGTGATAAGGTCCGGGTGACCGGAAAGAAGCGGGACGACCTGCAGGAAGTCATCGCCATGCTGAGAGACTCGGACCTGGAACTGCCGCTGCAGTTCAACAACTTCCGCGACTGACCGGAGCTTCGCCATCTTTCCCCGTGTGGACTCCGTCTGGCTGAAGGAAACGGTCTATACCTTCACCCGCTGGCAGGTGATTGCCCTGTTGTTTCTGGGTTTTTCCGCCGGCCTGCCTTTTCTGCTGGTGTTTTCCACGCTGAATGCGCGGCTGGCGGATGTGGGGGTAGAAACCGCCACCATCGGCTTCTTCAGCTGGCTGGGTATTACCTATTCCATCAAAGTGTTCTGGGCGCCGGTGGTGGACCGCCTGCGGTTGCCCGTGCTGGACCGGTTGCTGGGCAAGCGCCGCAGCTGGATCTTCCTTGCCCAGGCTGGCATTGCCACAGGGCTGTTCCTTATGGCCACCGTGGATCCGGTGGTCGCTCCGGAAATGATGGCCCTGTTCGGATTACTGGTGGCCTTCTCCTCTGCGACCCAGGATGTGGCTATCGACGCCTACCGGATTGAAATCGCGCCGGAGCGCCTGCAGGCGGCACTGGCATCCACCTACATCTTCGGTTACCGGCTGGCCTTGCTGGTAGCCGGTGCGGGCGCGTTATACCTGGCGGAATTCTGGTCCTGGACCGTGTCCTACCAGGTGATGGCCTTGCTGGTGGGCGTGGGGATGCTGACGGTACTGGTAGTCCGGGAGCCGGTGGTCAATCATTTTGAAGCGGCTGCGGATATCGCCCACCGGGTACAGGCTGAAGCCGAGCGGCGAGCCCATTTGCCCATGGGGCTGGCGAAACTGGCGGGCTGGTTCTCCGCGGCGGTGGCTGGCCCGTTTCTCGATTTTTTCCAGCGTTACCGGGAGCTGGCGTTACTGATCCTGCTGACGGTTGCCGTCTACCGTATCTCTGACATCGCCATGGGCGTGATGGCGAACCCGTTCTACCTGAACTTTATGGGCTTCTCGAAGACCGAGGTGGCGGATGTCACCAAGGTATTTGGCTTCTTTATGACCATTGCCGGCTCCATGGTGGGGGGTGTGATGGTCGTTCGGTACGGCGTGCGGAAAATCCTTGTACTGGGCGCAGTAATGACGGCGGCAACCAATCTGCTGTTTGTCTGGCTCGCCCAGATGCCGCCGGATATTGTGACCCTGGCCGTAGTGGTCAGTGCGGACAACCTCAGTGGCGGAATCGCCAATGTCGCGCTGATTGCCTGGCTGTCGAGCATGACCAGTGCGTCCTTCACGGCCACGCAGTATGCCCTGTTCAGCTCCCTTATGACCCTGCCTGGCAAATTCCTGGGGGGCTTTTCCGGTATCGTGGTCGCCGACTTCGGCTACGCGGAGTTCTTCCTGGTGGCGGGCGCCATGGGTGTGCCGGCGATTCTGCTGTCCATGTATATGCTGAAAAACGGCCAGCGGCTGGATGAGCGGGCGCCGGTCAAGGACGCCAGCGAAACCGGCTCATAGCCACCCGCCCATTAATAACCTCGACGCCCTCGTTTTCGAGCAGGGATTTCTGCCGCTCAAAGGTCTCCGAGCCTTCCTGAAAGGCGATCTGGCCGGTATTGCGGATCACCCGGAACCAGGGTACGGAATGCCCGTTCGGTAACCTGCCCAATGCCTTCCCGACAAATCGCGCCTGTCGCCCCAGGCCTGCCATATCAGCCACCTGACCATAACTCGCAACGTGCCCGGGCGGGATCGCCAGCACCACTTGCCAGATTTTCTGTTCCCGGGTTGGTTCCATAAGGTAATGGTCCGCCTGAACTTGAAGTTTCCAACTTTGCCCTGATGGTAATGGAAGCCGGGTGTCCGGGCTATGAGCCGTGCCCGGGTTTCCAGATCACGTTGAATTGCCATGCCGCCTGTGCCTGGCTGTAAAGTAATCGTTGGGGTGAGCCCCGGGAGGCATCGATTGCCGGTATTTGTCTTTCTATTCATCGTAATGCCCATTGCGGAGATGGCGGTGTTGATTCAGGTGGGCACGATGATCGGTGTACTGCCGACAATTGGCCTGGTTCTGTTGACTGCCGTGATTGGCGCGGCGCTGCTCAAGCAGCAGGGGCTGGCCACACTGACGCGGGCGAATCAGCGTCTCAACAGTGGCGAGCTGCCGGCAAGGGAAGTGGCAGAGGGCCTGATTCTTGCCGTTGGCGGTGCCTTGCTGCTGACCCCGGGTTTTATTACCGACACCGTAGGTTTCCTCTGCCTGATCCCGGGCACACGTCACTGGTTCGTACACCAGGCCATGAAGCGCATGGTGGTCCGTGGACAGAGCAGCAGCTTCTTTTTTACTTCCGGCGGCGGTGATCCCTTTGGCGGGCAGGGGCCTTTTGGTCGTCGCCCCGGCGGGGAAGATCCCATTGAGGGTGAGTACCGGGATGAGACCGAGCGGGACCACGATCGCATCGAAAAAAAGTAAAAAAATTTTGCCCGGGGTGTTGAAAACCAAACTGCGACCCCCATTAACGTCTCACAAGTTCGCTGCGGGCAGATAATCATCTGCAAAACAGAGGGTTAACTGCCCCGGCTTTTAACGCAACGTCATTGTCAAAGACAGTCTGACACTGGAGAAACCGAGAATGAAAATTCGTCCGCTTCACGACCGTGTTGTCGTACGCCGTAAGGAAGAAGAAGAGAAAACTGCCGGTGGTATCGTGCTGCCCGGTAATGCCAAGGAAAAGCCGTCTCAGGGCGAGGTAGTGGCTGTCGGTAACGGCCGTATTCTCGAGAACGGTGAGACCCGCGCGCTGGCGGTCAAGGCAGGTGACACAGTGGTTTTCGGCCAGTACGCCGGTAACACCGTCAAGATCGATGGTGAAGAACTGCTGATCATGAGCGAGAACGAAATCTACGGTGTGCTTGAGGGCTGAGGCCTGCCGCAAACCGGATCACGCATTCAATCCGATTGTTTGCTAAACACTTCAGACGATTGGCTTAATCGAACAGGAATAGAGAACTATGGCAGCTAAAGAAGTCAAATTCGGTGACAGCGCGCGTAAGCGCATGGTTGCAGGCGTCAACGTACTCGCAGATGCCGTCAAGGTAACCCTCGGCCCGAAAGGCCGCAACGTGGTTCTGGACAAGTCCTTCGGTGCTCCCAATGTCACCAAGGATGGCGTGTCCGTGGCCAAGGAAATCGAACTGAAAGACAAGTTCGAGAACATGGGCGCCCAGATGGTGAAGGAAGTCGCTTCCCAGGCCAACGAGAACGCCGGTGACGGTACCACGACTGCAACCGTTCTGGCCCAGGCCATTGTCAACGAGGGTATCAAGGCCGTTACTGCCGGCATGAACCCGATGGACCTGAAGCGGGGCATCGACAAGGCGGCCGCTGAAGCCGTCAAGGCGATCCGTGAAATGGCCACTCCGTGCAACGACAGCCGCAATATCGCCCAGGTTGGCACCATCTCCGCCAACGGCGACGAGACCATCGGCAAGCTGATCGCGGATGCCATGGAGCGTGTAGGTCAGGAAGGCGTCATCACCGTTGAGGAAGGCCGCAGCCTGGAAGACGAGCTGGACGTGGTTGAAGGTATGCAGTTCGACCGTGGTTTCCTGAGCCCGTACTTCATCAACAACCAGGACAACATGTCCGCGGAGCTGGAAGACCCGTACATCCTGCTGGTCGACAAGAAGATCTCCAACATCCGCGAACTGCTGCCGGTACTGGAAGCCGTCGCCAAGGCTGGCAAGCCGCTGCAGATCATCGCAGAGGACATCGAAGGTGAAGCGCTGGCTACCCTGGTGGTCAACAACATGCGTGGCATCGTTAAGGTCAACGCTGTGAAGGCGCCTGGCTTTGGTGACCGTCGCAAGGAAATGCTGCAGGACATCGCTATCCTGACCGGTGGTACCGTGATCTCCGAAGAAGTGGGCCTGACCCTCGAGAACACCACCCTGGACGACCTGGGCACTGCCAAGCGTGTCAACGTCACCAAGGAAAACACCACCATCATCGGCGGTGCCGGTGCCGAGGCGGACATCAACGCCCGCGTTGAGCAGATCCGCAAGCAGATCGAGGACAGCTCTTCCGACTACGACAAGGAAAAGCTGCAGGAGCGTGTTGCCAAGCTGGCTGGCGGTGTTGCCGTCATCAAGGTAGGCGCCGGTTCTGAAGTGGAAATGAAAGAGAAGAAGGCCCGTGTTGAAGACGCGCTGCACTCCACCCGCGCTGCCGTTGAAGAAGGCATCGTGGCTGGCGGTGGTGTCACCCTGATCCGTGCCATCGCGGCTCTGGAGAAAGTGGATGCCATTAACGAAGAGCAGAAGGCCGGTGTCAACATCCTGCGTCGTGCCATGGAAGCACCGCTGCGCCAGATCGTGTTCAACGCCGGTGGTGAGTCCTCCGTCGTTGTGGCCAAGGTTCGTGACGGCGAAGGCGCCTTCGGGTACAACGCTGCCACTGAAGAATACGGCGACATGCTGGAGATGGGCATCCTGGACCCGGCCAAGGTTACCCGCTCTGCGCTGCAGGCCGCTGCTTCCGTAGCGTCCCTCATCATCACCACCGAAGCGATGGTTGCTGATGAGCCGCAGGAAGAAGGCGCCGGCGGTGGTATGCCGGATATGGGCGGCATGGGTGGCATGGGCGGCATGATGTAATCAGCCCGCCCGGCACCTGAGGCATTGCTTAGCTACAAGGCGGTGCCTGCCCCAAAACCCCGCATGGGACTCTCCCCTGCGGGGTTTTTTTGTGTTTCATGTTTTCTCATCGTGTGGCAGTTAACGTAGAATGCCCCGGGTGGCCTTCAACCTGTGAATCAATGTCATAAAGTTGGTGCAGGTTGCTGCCATAATTCAGGAAACAGGGATTCGCCGTGGCGCCCGAATAACAATGACAGATTCATCCAACCGATCCTTTATCAGACCTGCCAAGGTGATCCTCCTGGTATTGCTGGCGCTGCTTGTCTATGGCGTTGCCCTGGTAGTCTGGCTGCCGGCAGGCTGGGTCTGGGCGCAGGCGTCGTCTCATATCCAGCTGCCCCCGGGGATTTCTGTGCAACAGGTGTCCGGCACGCTCTGGAGCGGCGCTGCCCGGGTTGACGTGCAGCGCAAACCCGTCCGGGTAGACTGGCAGTTAGCCTGGCCTGATGTTATCGGATTGCGCCAGCCGGTGGCGCTGAGCCTTGAGACGGTGTCATCCAGGGTAGATGGAAACCTGACGCTGGGTTGGCCCGGGTCCCTGGTGGCAGATCTGTCCGGCCGCCTGCATGTTCCCGAGTTTGCTGACGTCATTCGTCAGAGCGGTGGTGCCCTGCTGGAAGGCGATGTGGTCATAGACCGGTTACGAGTGACAATGGCTGACAGGAGACTGGACAGCGCTGCCGGCCTGGCGCGCTGGCCTGGTGGCAATGTCAGCTGGCCCATGGGAGATCGTCGCCAGAGCGCGGTGTTCCCCCCAATGCAGGCGACCTTGACAGACTCCACCAGCGGCCTCTTGCTCAGAGTCAGTGAGCAAGGCAAGGCTGAGCCGGCGGCCGAAGCCGGCCTGGCGTTAAATGGAATGATGGATATCCGGGTGTACAAGCGCATGGTGGATTTGGCAGGTCAATCCTGGTCCGGCGCGGCACAGCCGGGTGATGTCATTTTTCAGGTCCAGCAACCGTTACTGCCAGGAGGACGATTCTGATGCCCCGGTCGCAACGGGCACGTGTGCCGGCATGGATTCCGCGGTGGCTGGCCAATCTGTTGCTGGCGGGGCTGGTGGTATACCTGGCCATTGTCCTGGGGTGGCTGACCTGGCAGGCGTTATGGAATGAACAGGGTATCGCGCCGTTGTATCAGTCTGGCTCGCCGGCCGCTAGCGGGGGCGCTTCAGTGAACGCACCGTTGGCGAGTTTCGAACTGTTCGGCCGCCCGACCAGCACCCAGCCGATTGCAAGGTCGGTGCGGGAGAGTGCTCCGGAAACCACTTTGCGGCTGTCGCTTGAAGGCGTGCTGGTAGCGGCGCAGCCTGAGAACTCCGGTGCTATAGTCACAAGCGGAGGTAACGTTACTGCCCATTATAGGGTGGGTGACGTCTTGCAAGGTAATGCGGAACTTGTCGAGGTAGAGCCCGGGCGTATACTGATCCGGCGTCAGGGAGCCTATGAGTCGCTGACGTTCGACGACGATTTTGAAGGGACTGAACTGGTTTCCGAGGAGCCGGCCAGCACCGCAGACTCCCCAGGCGACTTTCTTGACCAGGCCCAGGCGCGGCTCGATAGCGAAGGTGCGAACGCGTTACTTGCATTCGGCCTTCGGCCGGTGGACGATGGCGGCTCCCAGGGGTATGTGTTTGATGGCTCCAACGCCATGTTGCGGGCGGTCAATCTCAGGGAAGGAGACGTGATTACCGCCATCAATGGTTACCCCTTGGGCGATCTTGAACAGGATCGCCAGTTACTGGAAACCCTGCGCTCGGAGCCTCAGGTGCAGGTAGAAGTGGAACGGGACGGTGCCCGCTTCACGGTGACCTATTCGTTGCCGCAGTAGGGGCGGCTGCGATTTCTTAAGCAAGGCCGGGGCGCAGTGTCTCCGGGTATACGCAGAAAGCTGGATGGCCCCTGGATGCCGGATGGCGAAACAGGATGATTCAGAGGCCCCGAAAGGCTTCACCGATACAGGACGCAATCATTGCATGACTAAGCTCACCACAAACCTCATGCGGGCCCTGGTTCTGGCCCTTTTGTTGCCACTGACGGCCATGGCGCAGGACTCCAGCGAAGGCACCTGGCGCCTTAACCTCAAGGACGCCGATATCCGCGCCTTTGTTACCCAGGTGGCAGACATTACCGGTTACAGCTTTGTGGTCGACCCCCGGGTCAAGGGCAAGGTTACCGTGCTTTCCAGTGCCCCCATGAACAAGGACGAGATCTATGACCTGTTCCTGGCCGTCCTCCAGGTTCATGGCTTTACGGCGATTCCCGGCGAAGAGGTTATCAAGGTTATCCAGCAGGTGGATGCCAAGCAGAATGCCGAAGACCTCACCCGGTTTGAACAAACGCCCAGCGAACAACTGGTCACCCGTGTTATTGCTGTCAATAACGCCAACGCCCTTGAACTGGTACCCATTCTTCGGCCGCTGGTTGCCAAGTACGGGCACCTGGCTGGAGTGGCTGCGGCCAATGCCCTTATCGTCAGCGACCATGAGAACAACATTCGTCGCATCGAGAACATTGTCCGCGACCTGGACAGCCCGGCGGAATACGAAGTGGAAGTTATCCAGCTTGAAGAGGCCTGGGTGGGGGATATGGTGACCCTGCTACAGGAGCTGGCGCCGGATGAGCTTGGTCGCGCTGGCGGTGGTGGTGAATCTCCCTCCCGCAAATTCAGCGTGACTGCCGATGAGCGCAGTAATCGCCTGATTCTCCGGGGAGACAAGAACTTCCGGGACAAGATGCGGAACCTGATTCGCCAGCTGGACCAGCCGTCGGCGTCGGGCGGCACCACCAAGGTTGTCCGGCTCAACCACGGTGACGCCAAGAACCTTACTGAAATCCTTGAAGGGGTCATGGGCGAAGTGGTCCGTGAGGCTGAGGGCGAGGGCGGCAGCGGAGGCAATACCCGCCGGCGTAACAGTACCGGTTTCTCGGTGTTCGCTGATGAGGGCCTGAATGCGCTGGTGCTTCGCGGCGAACCGTCCATGATGCAGGAAGCGGAGATGATTATCTCCCAGCTGGATGTGCGCCGGGCCCAGGTAATGATCGAAGCGGCCATTGTCGAGATCAGTGATCAGCTGGGTAGCGACCTGGGCGTACAATTTGCCGTAGGCGATGAAGGTGGCTCGTCGACACCGGTCATCGGGAGTAACTTTAATAACGTCGGGCGCAGCATTGGTGACGTTATCAGTGCCATTCTGTCGGACAGCGTGATTACTCCCGCGGTGGGCGGTATTACCATAGGTGCCGGCCAACGTGACCGTGACGGTATTACCTGGGGTGTCCTGTTACAGGCACTGTCCACCTCGGCAGCGGCCAATCTGCTGTCCACTCCCAGCATCATTACCCTGGATAACCAGGAATCGGAGATTATTGTCGGCCAGAACGTACCTTTCAGGACCGGCCAGCAGGCCACGGCCGGAGACGGCCTGAGTAACCCGTTTACCACTATTGAGCGCCGGGATATCGGTCTGACCCTGAAGGTCACCCCGAGTATCAGTGACGATGGCCTGGTGCGCCTGGTAGTGGAGCAGACCACCGAGGATGTGGCTGACAGCGTGGAGAACGCATCGGATATTGTCACCAACAAACGGGAAATCAAGACGACGGTCCTGGCGGACGATGGTGAGACCATCGTGCTGGGTGGCCTCATCAACGACAACCTGCGTGTTAACAAGAGCAAGGTGCCCCTGCTGGGTGATATCCCGATCCTCGGCAGGCTGTTCTCCTCCGAGTCTGAGACTCGGGAGAAGCGTAACCTGCTGGTGTTCCTGCGACCCACTATCATGCTGGACAAGGCCAAGACTGCCGAGGTCACAGGTGAGAAATACCAGGGCTTGTGGGACATTAATCTCGGCGTCCGAGAGAAGCTCGGCCTGCCGGACGAAAAGGACCCTCCCCCCATCGAAAGTATGTTCAAGGGCAAGCAGGGCATGGTGGAAGAGGATGTTGACGCCCTGGACGAGGCTTCCTGAATCCGGACGCCAGGCCTGGATCGTAATCTGAAATAGATAACGCCATCAGTTCAGCTGATGGCGTTTTTTTATCCTGGCAAAGGGTGGCGCGGGGGATTTTGGCGCCGGTGTGCCTCGCAGCAGGGGTAAGGGGATGTCCAGCTGGTCAGCGACAAGCCTGAGGAGTTCATATTCCCTGGCTTCTACCTGCCCGTCATGCTGTACGCACTGTGCACAGGCGTCCAGGACCGCCGGCTTCAGCAAGGGTGACAGCTGGTTCAGGCGTTTGAGGGAACTACTCAGCGATGCCACCGTGGCTCTTGGGAAAAGCACCGGGCTTGAGCCCCGCTGTCCTCTGATGAAGCTGGCGATGACCTGCTGGTGCAGTTGCTTCGCTTCCTGGTCATTGGAGGTGCCGGCGCGGGCCATAAGGCTGAACAGCAGGCTCAGGTCCGTCTCCACCGCCTTATAGTTGCGATAACGCACCGGTACCACCCGGCCGGCATCGGATGCGAGATGGCGTTTCAGGAAGCTGTGCAGGGCAAATTCGAACAGGGTAACCCGGCTGTCCGCCTGGACGATTTCGGCCACCCGTTTCACCAATGCCAGGCGCTCATCCGGATCCAGCTTTCGCAGGGCCGGCATAGCCAGCTCCAGGGCCGGCAGGCGTATGGCGTCGCTCTCCCTGAGCAGGGTGGGCATGATCTTGCCGACCAGGTCAGGGCGCGGTCGCAGGACCAGATGCTCCTCCGGGAAGTTCAACATACCGTCTGCCGATGCCTGGGGCAGGTCCCGGGTGAGCAGTGCGTATACCAGCTGAACGGCTCCTGCCCGGGTGTATAGCAGTTCACGTAGGTTTGCAGGGAGGCGGGCCAGGAGCTGGCTCGCGTACTGCTCGGTGCCGGGAGTGACCGTTCCTGCGCTGGCAGTTATGGAACTGAGGTGGTCACCGGTGCCTGTGCCGCCAAAACCGCTGGCGCCCCGGGGGGTGGCGGCCTGTTCCGCGTGCTGTGAGGCCCCGTATTCAGCTGGCTGGTCCCGAAGCCGGCTTCGGAGTCGGGTTATCAGTCCCGGTTGGATGGCTTCAATACGTTCGTCGATGGGCGGGTGGGAGCCCAACAGCCTGCTGAACGCCATTTTGGTGGTTTCGCCAAAGCACATGTGATTCATGTCGCTGGCATGGCTGGTGCTCTGGAAGTAGCCACTGGTAAGCCCGATCTTGTAGAGGGCTCCGCCGATGCCTTCGGGGTTGCGCGTGAACTGCACCGACGATGCGTCGGCCAGTCGCTCCCGTTCCCGGGACACGGCGGCCTGGATAAGGCGCCCGAAGAATACCCCCACGTAGCCAATGACTGTAAGTGCCAGGGCAACGATGAGTATCACGCCCTGGCCGTTATTACGACCGCGTGAGCTGCTGACATGGGTGCGCCCACTGGCACTGTGAAGCAGGAAGGTGCCAATCTGGCCAATGGCGAGGATGCCGGCCAGCAGTGCGATCAGTCGGACGTTGATGCGCATGTCGCCATTGAGTATGTGGCTGAATTCGTGGCCAATAACGCCCTGGAGTTCGTCCCTGCTGAGTTGGGTGAGGGCTCCGTGAGTCACCACCATGACGGCTTCGTTGGGGCTGTAGCCGGCGACGAAGGCGTTTATGCCGGTTTCGTGGTCCATAACGTAGAGCTGGGGTACGGGGACGCCGCTGGCGATGGCCATTTCTTCGACCACGTTTCGGTAGCGGCGTTCGTCGGAGTCCTGGCTGGCTGGATCGAGTAGCCTTGCTCCGACCATGTTGGCGACGCGGTCCCCGCCTCCGGCCAGGTCGATCCAGCGGATGGCGGAGGCGCCCGTTATAAGCAGGACGACGACGGTGGCGGTCATGAGCCCGTGGTAGCTCATCAGCCACTGGTGGAAGGGCAGGCTGGTGGTTTCGCTGCGGGTGACGAAGTAGCCTACCACGCAGACGGCCAGGGCGATGAGGGTGACGGCTATGGCGAACAGGAAGACCAGTAAGGCGGTATTGCGTTTGGCGTTGGCCTGGCGTTCGAAGAATCCTTTTTTGGCCATATCTTACATTCCGGGGAAGACAAACTGGCGGGCTTGGGTGGCGGGCCAGGGCCCCGGTATCGCTTTCCCGGACACGCCGTGAATCCATCCATGGAGGCTCTTCAAAAACGTCCCTGTTTTTGAAGGTCCGGGAAAGCGATACCGGGGCCCTGTCCTCATGCTGTGGTGCAGGCTTCCATTAAAACGAAACCTTTGGTGCGGTCCGCGCCTCGAGGGTCTCCAGCTCCAATTGCGCCGTAGGCTTGAACGAGAACAACCCGGCTACGATGTTGTTGGGGAACTTCTCCCGGTGGATGTTGTAGCTCATCACGCTGTCGTTATAGGCCTGGCGGGCGAAGGCAACGCGATTTTCGGTACTGGAAAGCTCTTCCATCAGTTGCTGGACGGTTTCGTTGGCCTTGAGGTCCGGATAGTTCTCCGCCACCGCATAGAAGTTGGCCAGGGCCTTGTCCAGCAGGCCTTCTGCCATGCCGAGCTTTTTCATCTTGCCCGCTTCGCCGGGATCCGTCGCGGCGTCCTTCTGGGCGTTCACAGCGCCATTTCGGGCTTCCATGACTTCAGTAAGGGTGCCCCGTTCGTGGCTCATGTAGGCCTTGGCTGATTCTACGAGATTGGGGATGAGGTCGTGGCGACGTTGTAGCTGGACATCGATCTGGGCGAAGCCGTTTTTGAACTGGTTGCGGTAGGAGACCAGCTGGTTGTAGATGGCGATGATGTAGATAACGACAACGGCGATTACGGCGAGGCCGATGAGGGTGGAGGTCATAGTGGGTCCGTTCCTGGTTGGATTCAGCGGTTATATTGCGGATTGTCCACGTTTTCCTCAAGTTTGCCGTGGAATTGCGCCACAAATTCCCGAAAAGCTTCCGGCGTCAGTGGGCGGCTGAAGTGGTAACCCTGTGCAATCTGGCAGCCGCGCTGGCGAAGGTAGAATTCCTGTTCGTGGGTTTCGACGCCCTCAGCGATAACCGACAGGTTGAGGCTCTTGCCAAGATCGATGATGGTGTTGGCGATGCGGGTGTCGTCGTCGTTGGTGAGCAGGTCCTGGACGAACTGTTTGTCGATCTTGATATGCTGGACCGGCATGCGCTTGAGGTAGGTGAGCGACGAGTAGCCGGTGCCGAAGTCGTCTACAGCGATGCTGATTCCGGCCCCGTTGAGCTGTCGAAGTTTCTCGACGGCGTCTTCCAGGTTTTCCATGAAACCGGTTTCGGTGATTTCCAGCTCCAGCCGGCCCGGGGGAATTTCGTGGCGGCCCAGGGTGGCCAGGATGGTGCCGACGATGTCGGGCTGGCGGAGCTGCACCGCTGACAGGTTGACGGCAATGCGCAGGGGCATGCCGCTGGCGGCCCAGGCAGCTGCTTGGCGGCAGGATTCGTCGAGTACCCATTGCCCGATTTCAACAATGGTACCGTTGAGTTCGGCCACCGGGATGAAATGGTCGGGCGGCACCATGCCACGGTCTGGGTGGGACCACCGGAGTAGTGCTTCTGCACCGATGATGCGGTTGCTCTGAAGGCTGATCTGGGGCTGGTACACCAGGTGGAATTCGCCCCGGCCAAGTGCCTGGGCCAGGTCTTTCTCCAGTTGTTTGCGGGCGCGGATTTCCTGGTCGACACTGGCGATGTAAAAGCGGCTGTGATTGTTTGCCTCGGCCTTGGCCAGGGTCATGGTGTGTTCAGCGTGCTGCAGCAGGTGGCCGGCTTCGTCGGCATCGGCCGGGTACATGGCGACACCGATGGTAGCGGTGATGTCGAGGGTGCTGCTGTTAACCTGGATCGGCTCCCTGAACAGTTGTAGCAGGCATTCAGACAGTTCGGCGGCTTCATACTGGTCTTCTACCGGGTTGGCGATGACGACGAACTGGTCACCGTTAAGTCGGCCGGCGAGTATCCTTTGGTGAGTGGATTGCTCGTTCAGGCGCTCTGCCAGCACCTGCAGTATCTGGTCGCCGGTTTTATAGCCGAGTTGTTCGTTGATGGATTTGAAATCATCGATGCCGCAGCAGTACACCGTCAGGTTGTCCCGGTTTCTTTTGCATTCGTCCAGGGCGTTCGTCAGTGACGAGAGGATAGTTTCCCGGCTCGGCAGGCCGGTTAGCTGGTCGTAGCGGGTCAGCCTGTTAGCCCTGTTTTCCGCATCCTGGTGTTTTCGGTGGGTGTCTTCGATGGCGACCAGGAGGTGATTGATGGCACGCACGAGGATGTCCAGTTCATCGCCCTGGTGACTTCTCGGCCGTTGCAGCAAGTGCCGGTCCGGGTGTACTGGATCAACGTGGACCAATGACCGGACCAGGTTCTGCAGGGGTTTCGTAATCAGCCAGTAGACCACCGTAAAGAGCACCAGCCCGACGATGATCGCGCGAATAATACCGACAAGTAAGGTCAGCGCCGAGCGTTCTACCCAGGCCTTGGCAGCAGGTGCGGTGTCATAGGTGAGTTCCAGTTCGCCGTAGATAACCGGGCGCATGGCCTGCGACAGGTCGCTGCGTTGGAGGTCTGCGGTATAGACACGGGTTTCACCGAAGATCCAGTCAGTGAGGCGGCGCCAGGGGGACTCACTCAGTGGTCGTTGATGACCGGCCAGTACTTCCCCTTCCGGATGCCGGATCGTCGCTTTCTGCAATTCGTCCTGGCCCAAGAGCCCGGAGACAACCTGGTTTCCCAGGGCTTCATCGAGGCTGAAGATCGCCTGGGTGGCAGCATCCCGGACAAGCTCTATCGTTTGCTCGGCATGACGGTCCACTTCCGCGGACACCCGGCGGGCGTCAGTGATTATCTGCACCACGCTCAGCAGGATACCGGCCAGGATGGCAGCAGACAGCACCCAGCGGAGCATGCGGGAGCCGAGTCGTCGTTCCAGTTGAAAGTCTTCGGTCATCGTTGTCGCATTGTGATGAGTTCGCCTGGTTCCGTTGTTTTTTTGATACAGCACACTAATGATTCAGTATGGACCAGATCTCGTTGTTTGCACTGACCAGATAACCATTTTTTCAGAATAGTGCAGTAGGTGGTGTTTCAATTTGTTAAGGAGGGGACAGGATGCTCGGTTCTGGTGTCGCTTAAACAAAAAGCCCGCACGGTGGCGGGCTTTCCGGGGTGCCGCTGGTCAGGCACCGGTGATACCGAAAACGGCAGGATCAGGCCAGGTTTTCGTTCACGAAATCCCAGTTTACCAGGTTCCAGAAGGCTTCCAGGTAGTTGGGACGGCTGTTGCGGTAGTCGATGTAGTAGGCGTGCTCCCACACATCCACAGTCAGGACTGGCTTGTCCGGGCCGGTCAGCGGAGTTTCAGCGTTGCTGGTGTTGGCGATGGCTACTGAGCCGTCGGCCTTCTTTACCAGCCAGGTCCAGCCTGAACCGAAGTTGTTGGCGGCCTTGTCGTTAAACTCTTTCTTGAAGTCTTCGAAGGAGCCAAAAGCTTTCTCGATAGCTTCCTTGGCTGCTCCGGTGGGCTCACCACCGCCGTTGGGGCTCAGGCAGTGCCAGTAGAAGGTATGGTTCCAGACCTGAGCGGCGTTATTGAACAGCGGGCCGCTGGCGCTCTTGATGATGTCTTCCAGGGACTTGTTGGCATCATCAGTACCTTCAACCAGGCCATTGAGCTTGGTGACGTAGGTGTTGTGGTGCTTGCCGTAATGGTATTCCAGAGTTTCTTCGGAGATGTGCGGTTCCAGTGCGTTCTTGGCATATGGAAGTGCGGGAAGTTCAAAAGCCATGAGGTCGTTCTCCCTGGTTTCTCTCAGTATTTCAGGGGTCGTTGATACCCCCGATGAGCGTTTATAGCGCGTTGGTGTTGCAGTGATACTGCGTTACAACAGCACTTGTTTGTAACTCTGCAACCATCAAGTATCGGGCCTGCTTGATTTTTTCAAGGGCAGCCGGCTAAAACTTTACGCGGGCGCGCCGGCCCCGGATTAACGATGGTCCGGGTTTACACGGCACTCCGGGTCAGTGAGCAGTCCAGTTCCGGGCTGCCGGGCAGGAACTGGGCGACGTTGCGTACCCGCCATTTGAGCTCTTCATAACTGTCTGCCAGCACGTTGACGTGGCCAAGCTTGCGCCCCGGGCGCTCTTCCTTGGCGTAGAGGTGCAGGTGGGCGTATGGCAGCTCGAGTATGCGGTTGATTTCTCCGTGTTCGCCGATGATGTTCACCATACAGCTGAGGCCCCGTGCGGCGGTATTGCCAAGTGGATGGCCGGCAACCGCGCGGATATGGTTCTCGAACTGGCTGGTCATGGCGCCTTCCATGGTCCAGTGGCCCGAGTTATGGACACGGGGGGCCATTTCGTTGGCGACAAGCCCATCTGCGGTTTCAAACAACTCAAGTGCCAGTACGCCGACGTAATCCAGCTCATTGAGCAAGGCGCGGATGTAGCCGTCGGCCTTTTCTTCCAGTTCACGGCTCAGGCTCGGTGCCGGTGCGATGGAGTACCGCAGGATGCCCTCATGGTGGACATTTTCCGCAATGGGGTAAAAAGCGACGTCACCGTCGGTGCCACGTACGGCGATGATCGAGACTTCCCGAGTGAACTCGACAAACTTTTCCACCATCAGGCGGTCGTGTCCGATGGCATTCCAGGCCTGTTCGGCGTCTTCCGGGCTACGCAGGACAGCCTGGCCCTTGCCGTCGTAGCCTTCGGTATTGGACTTGGCGACGACCGGACAGCCAAGCCTTTCCGCTGCCTGGCGCAGGGCGTCCGCGCTGTCGGCCATACGCCACTGGGGGGTGGGTATGCCCAGGTTGCCGAACAACGTCTTTTCAGCTTCCCGGTTCTGGCAAACCTGAAGGGCGCGGGGTACCGGGTGTACCGGCTTGCTCTCAGCGATCCTTTCGGCAATTGCTACGGGCAGGTGTTCGAATTCGTAGGTGACCACGTCCACCCTGGCCAGGAACTCATCCAGGTTGCTGCCTTCCTTGTCGATGATGACGTCACCAACCCCGGCGCTTGGATTGCCGGACATGTCGTAGAAGGTAAAGGTCTTGGCCAGTGGGTAGCCGGCCAGTGCGAGCATTCTTCCCAGTTGGCCTGCGCCTAGTACGCCAATTCTCATTCGGTTTCTCCTGGTAACGTTAACGCTTCGGAGTTCGGGTAGCGAAGTTGGCCTGGTCAGGGTCTCGGGTCCGGGTTGTCCAGGACTGTCTCGGTCTGGGTTGCCCTGAAAGCATCCACCGCTTGACGGACCTGGTTATCAAAGCTGCCGATGATCTGTGCCGCCAGCAGTCCGGCGTTGGTGGCGCCGGCGTTGCCGATGGCCAGGGTGCCTACCGCGACCCCTCCTGGCATCTGGACGATGGACAGCAGGGAGTCCAGGCCGTTCAGGGCCTTTGACTGTACGGGTACGCCCAGGACGGGTAACGATGTCTGGGACGCCACCATACCGGGCAGGTGGGCGGCACCGCCAGCGCCCGCGATGATCACTTTCAGGCCACGGTCCGACGCGCTCTTGGCGTAGTCAAACAGCAGGTCCGGTGTGCGATGGGCGGAAACCACCCGGGTCTCATAGCTGACGCCCAGTTTGTCGAGCATTTGGGCGGCATGTTCCATGGTGGGCCAGTCCGATTTGGAGCCCATGATGATGCCTACCAGCGGTTGCATAGTGGTGTCCCCGGCAATGAAGGTGTCGGCAGCGGGTATGCTGGCTTTTTATCCGGCTGGCTTGCCAGGTGCGTTGCCGGAGTGGGCCAGGCCCGTCGTCGGGAAAGCCCGCCATTTTAGGATCTGACTGTTCGCCATGCAAACCGATCCGACAGGTTTCGATGTTGCTGGCCGGTTGGTCATGGTGCACGGGAGCCGATATGATCACACGCCATTGTATAGTTATGTTTCCAGCATGCGTGCAGTTGACTGATCCAGGAGACGTTATGGATTCGATTCGCCCCGATGAAGATGAGCTTCGCGCCCGGGAGCCGATTACCGGGAAGGGTGGCAAGGCGACAGTTCCGCCAGGGGAGGGTAAGCACCCCAAGGGTGGACGTAATGGTGGCACCCCTCCACCGCCTCGCAAGGTCGAAGGCTCCGGCGGTTCCGGCCGTGGGGTCACCTGGTTACTGGTGTTGCTGTTGTTGGTCAGTGCCGGTGTTGCCGGCTGGTTTGGCTGGCATATGCAGCAGAAGCTTTCTGCAATGGAAAATCAATTGGAAGAGGCCGATTACTGGAGCCGGCAAAGCAAGCTGGCGCTGGCGCGGTTCGAGGGGGACCTGTCCGAGACCGGGGAGAACCTGGAGGAGACGGGGTCGTCCATGGAGGAGCGATTGACAGAGGTTGGCCAGACACTGGGAGAGGTCAATGACGAAATTCGCAAACTCTGGGTTCTGGCCAATGACAAGAACCGGCCCCGGATCGAGGCGCTTGGGGAGCAGCAGGAAGCATTGAGCGGGCGCCTGGAAACCCTGGCCACCGGCTTGTCCGATACCGAGGCGTCGGTCGTCACGGTGACGGATGAACTCGATAGTCTCAGCGCCACGGTGGAACAGGCCGGGCAACGCCAGGGGGAGCTTGCGACGTCGGTGGAAGCCGTGGAACAGGACATCGGTGATGTTCAGCAGCGGGTAGCCTCTCTGGCGAATGACATGGAAGGCGTCGATGAACGGGTGAGTCAGCAATTGACCCGGTTCCGCCAGGAACAGTCCCTGACCATTGAGGGGCTGGAAAGTCGCATACAGTCCCTGGAGTCCGGGGACGGTCGGGTGGCTGAGCTCAGCCGGCAGTTGTCGGCCACTCGCAGCCGGCTCAGTGAGGCGGAACAGACGCTGGAATCGGTGGACGCTTCCCGGGCCCAGCTGACGTCGCGGCTCGTCCGTTTGCAACAGCAGGTTGACCAGCTCAGGGCACAATAGAGGAGTTCGTGTAAATCACGGAATTGGTTGGAAATTAGACGGCTTCAGAGGTGGTGGAAAAAATTCATGGAAATTTCCCGGAAACATTTGACACCGCCTCAGAAATACTTAAAATGCGCGTCTCACTTGGTTGATGAACACGGCGACACGCCGGCAACGTCAACCGGGTGACCCGGAGATGGGTGGTTAGCTCAGCTGGGAGAGCATCGCCCTTACAAGGCGAGGGTCGCAGGTTCGATCCCTGCACCACCCACCATTTCCGGACTGCTGGCTCACCCCGGTCAGCAGTGGTTGGCAGAAAGGCACCGGTCTTTTTGTTGACGATGCGGAGCGGTAGTTCAGCTGGTTAGAATACCGGCCTGTCACGCCGGGGGTCGCGGGTTCGAGTCCCGTCCGCTCCGCCATTTTTCCTTCCCGGGTGGTTAGCTCAGCTGGGAGAGCATCGCCCTTACAAGGCGAGGGTCGCAGGTTCGATCCCTGCACCACCCACCATTTTTACTGCTTCTTATTCTCGGATTTCGTGGCGCCCGTGACCGGGTTGTTCGCGTTTCTGGCTTACTCGTCGTTACCCCTCGTTACTGGATCTTACAATTTTTCCGTCATTGATGACCTGAACGACGACTTTGTTCACAAAGTCAGCCGCAATCATTTTGTAAAATAATGAAAAATCAACCAGCAGTAGACGGAGCCGTATAGATGCATTCAGCCAGTCCGGGATTTTCAGGGGCTGCCTTTGCCGCTTTATTTAGTGTAATCGTACTGGCCGGGTGCGGGGGCGGCGGCTCCAGCGCCAGTTCCGGAACGGCTAACGAATCCTATGTCGCGGAGGCCAACAGCTCCGGTGGCGAGGCGGTGTATCTTAGCTGGCTGGCACCCGCACAGCGGGTTAACGGCGAGCAGCTCAGCTACCAGACCGATATCGATGGCTACATCGTACGGTATGGGCAGAGTCCGTCGGAGTTGGACCAGCAGGCAGTGGTTGATTGTGAGGTGCTTGAATGTGGCTACAATGTCAACGGACTGTCATCCGGCACCTGGTACTTCGCTGTGCAAACGGTTGACAGTAACGGTCTGATCAGCGCGCCCAGTGCACCGGTGTCACGGACTCTCTAATCCCCTCTGCCATCCCGGCTTTCGTCGGGATGATCGGCCACCGGTAATTTGAGCGTGAAGGCCGATCCCTCGCCTTCCTTCGATTCAACGGCAATCTCGCCCTTGTGCTTTTCCACCACGACGCTTACGAAAGACAGCCCTAGACCGACGCCGTGCTTGCCAGCGAGTTCGCTGCTTTTCTGGCGCTGGAAGCGATCGAACAGTGTTGGCAGTTCTGAGGCTGCGATTCCTGGCCCCTCGTCGGTCACGGTCAGGCAGGCCTGGTGGCCGGCGCGGAATACCTGCATGGTCACTGCAGTACCCGGTTCCGAGTACTGGACCGCATTGGTCAGCAGGTTGATGACCGCCCTTTCCAGAAGCTCCGCATTGCCTCTGAGCCACAGGTCATCGTTCCCCAGCAGGACCAGCTTGATGCTCTTCTCCAGCGCCTGCTCACTGACACTGTCACGGGCGTTCTCGACAATCGACAGGAACTCACAGTCGTAGAACCGCGTTTCGGTTAGCTGTTCCGCCCGGGCCAGCTGTACGAATTCTTCCGCGAGATGGTAACTGCGACGGGCCAGCTTGCGGAGCTGGTCCAGTTGCTCAACCTGGACTTCACCGGGGCGACGCTTCAGTTGTTCGATCAATGCCAGCTGGGAAACCAGCGGGGAGCGGACATCGTGGGAGATAAAGTCGATGGCCTCCCGGTGCTGGCGCTGCTGTTCACGCAGTTCGGAAATGTCAGAGATATTGGCAATAATGCCGTTCTGGTTGCTGTCCGGCAGCAGGAAGGGCGCAAAGTGGATCAGGAAGTCCCTCCCGTGCAGGCGCAGATCCACGGTACGGCTTTGTTGCTGGGTCAGGGTGTCAGCCAGGGTTTCAGCCCAGCCGGGGCTGCGGGGGTCGTGGCCCTGAAGCAGCGTTGCCAGTGACATACTCTGCAGGCTTGGCTGGGGCTCGTTGAACCAGCGGGGAACGTGGCTGTTAGCGAACAGGATCAGGCCCAGCGGGTCGGTCACAATAATGCCGTCGGGCATGTGTTCGAAGCTGCGCCAGATAAAACCCTGTATATGATTGAGTTTCTGGGTCGCTTCCTGTGCGCGGTTAATCCGTGTGGAAAGGTTCTCACGGATCACCGCTACCGGTTCCCGATCCGGTGCCTGGAGGGTGAGTCGTCCCAGATAACGTTCTGCCGCGGCGCCGGCAAGGCCGGGTGGCAGCAGCAAGGCGAGGCGATACCGGTTATCTCCCCGGGTCAACGTAAGCCGGCTGACGCCCTGGTCGTGGTGCCAGGTGCCGGGCGAGCCTTGCCAGCCCGGATGACGATCTTCAGGGCGCAGGTTGTGTTGCTCCAGCACTTGGTTGTCTTCCATTAACAGCCAGCCGTCCGGGGTCAGCAGCGCCCGCAGGTTGGCGAGGATCTGCCGCGGGCTGCGGCTCCAGGTAGCTGGCAGGTGGAGCAGGTTACCCCGTTCCAGTTGGTCTATCTGCTGATTGAGGAAGTGGTTGGCCAGCGACAGCCGGCGTGCACTCCAGAGCGGGAATGCGATGACCACTACCAGCAGGGCATGGGCTATGGGTACCCAGAGGTTCAGCACAAGCAGGGTTGTTACTGCCCCGGTGACAATGGCCGTGAACATCAGGCAGGAAAACACGAAGGTGCCGCTGGGGCGCAACCGGGGCAGTACCAGAACCACCATCAGTACGGTCAGCAGTGACAGCCCTGCCATCCAGTATCGGGGCGCCTCCCTGATGAGCTCCCCGCGCTGAGCAGCAGCCAGGGCGTTGGCATGGAATTCAACCCCGGACATGGGCTGGGCCAGTCCGGAGAATGGGGTCGGCAACACGTCGCCGAAGCCTGCGGCAGTGGCGCCAACCAATACGGTCTTGCCGTCCAGCCAGGGGTGGCCGGCAGGGTTGTCCAGCAAGTCACTGTACGACAGGGTGGTATAGGCCCCGCTTCGACCGGCCAGTGGGACCCGCCTGAACTCACGGCGTACGTTAACGTATGGGGGTGCCTGTTGTTCCGGGAAGGCCGTGGGCCCCCGGGATGGTTCACTGGCTCCTGCCTGTAATGCCATGGCTGGCCAGAGACTGTTGCCAAGGCCATTATAGAGATACAGCCCGCGGGCGATACCATCGGAGTCCAGTTCAACATGGGCGTGGCCGAGAGCAAAGGCGGCAGTGGCCAGGGTTGGAGTGGGCAGTTGCTCCCGGAAAAGGTCTGATTGACTGCCCGGTGCAAGGTAAAGCGGCAGAATGACACCACCGTGCTCGCGCATGGCGTCAGCCAGCACCGGGTCATCCGTTGTTGGTTCCGGAAAGAGGATATCCATCACGATGCGGTTCGCGCCGGCCGCTGTCAGGTTACGGATCAGACGGGCGTGTACTGCCCGGGGCCAGGGCCAGGGGCCGATTTCTGACAGGCTGTTCTCGTCAATGGCGACGATGACCACATCTTCGGAGCTGGCGGGGGGGAAGGCGGTCACCAGCGTGTCATACAGCCAGTTGTCGAGCCGCTGGGGCAGGGTGCTCAGCTGGAGCAGCAGCAGGATGCCGATGAGGGGCAGGGCTAGCGTCCAGGCTGAATGTCTGGTGATAAACCAATCCCTCTTCATGGGGCCTGCTGTGGTGCGTGGTGGATTCGGGCACTGCCAGTTTCCGGAAGTCCCGTCAGACAGTCGCCTTATTCTACATATAATTCTCTGCCAGGGCCCCACCGGCCCGCCATTGGACCTTCGGACACCGCCCGTAGCCGGACAAAATACCTCCTTCCGGGAATCAGGCGCAAGGCTGCGGTGGTGTCGTCCACGGTGGCCTCCTTGATTACGTCTTCGAACGCGGGGTCTTCAGAGAGCTGTAACAGATAGCCTGAAGCCTGGTCGATGGTTTCCCAGAAAATGCGCACTTGCCGATCCATGTAATTGGCGCTGAGTACCCGAACCGGCTCCAGGGTTCCATTGATCGTCAGTGCCCGGGCTTCGCTGGTGGCGACAGAGCTACCACCTGCCTCAGTGACCACACGCCAGTAATAGGCGCCGGCGTCCAGGGAGCGGTCAGGCGTGGCGATTTCTCGCTGGCTCCAGTCGCTGCTGGCCGCCAGGTTGGTAAAGTCAGGGTCCTGCGCTATTTCCACACGCGCCCGTTCGCTGTCGCCCTGGTAGCGCCACCGAAAGCGGGGCAGGTCGGTATCGAGCCGGGCATTTGCCGCGGGTTCGACCAGCTCAGCGGCGCGTGCAGAAAGGTCCACCTGCAGGTTTGCGCTGGCGGGCATGCCCTGGGTGCCTCCTGCTGAGAGAGAGGCTATTTCCAGGCGATAGTTACCGTTATCCAGGTCGGTCAGGGTCAGCTGGTTACCGCGGACCTGTTCACGGCGAACCCATTGTCCGGATTCATCGTCCACAATATCGACCTGGTACCGGTCGCCACTGCCGGGTTGCCAGCTAATGGTGCCGGGCAGGCTAGTGAGGGTGCCGGGCAGTTCAGCGAGCTTTGGTGCCGGTGGTAGTCGGCGAATCACAAGGTCGGTGGGGCCGGAACTGCTCACAGAGGCGGCAAAGCCAGCCGGAATTTCCCGGGTGGCACCGGGCCGGCCAAACTCCACCCGACCTTCGGTAACCTGCAAATGGCTACCCTGACGGTCGGTTTGCAGGGAGAATGCCGTACCCCTGACAGCGGCAATGGCCGAAGGGGTTTCAATCTCGAACCTGGCCCCCTCCTCGATCAGGGGATTGACCCGATTACTGAGTCCACCTCGCTCAAGGCGCATGCGGGTATCGGTCATGCCGGTCCGGCCATAGCGAGTAAGGCGGTTGAACACAACGGAGCTGGACGGGTTGATGCGAACGCTGGAGCCATCTGCCAGCTCTACGCTAACCACACCATCGCGGGTAATGATGGTGTCGCCGGCCCGGATGATGTCGCCGCCGCCAAGCCGGCGCAGCGAGCCACCACTGGACGAGCGCACCTGGGCATGGCCGCTGACGGCGATCACCCGCACAGGCTCTGGCTGCTGGCGCAGCCAGGCAATAGGGATACGTACGCGGTCGCCTTGCCGGAAGTGGCTGGATGAGGATGCGCCGTTGTAGCTGGCCAGCTGGCGGCCGGACACGTCGGCCCGGAGCAGCTCGCGGGCCACCCGGTCAAAGCTCTCACCGGGTTTCAGCGTGTAGGTCCACTCACTGCTGCCGCTGACGACACCCGGGGCCCGGGCCGAAGAGCCTTTGGTGACGGCAAGCTCGGCGCTTACCACTGCAGGCATCGCGGCTGACAGCAATGCCATGGCACACACCATGGCCAGGGCCGCGCGAACTCGTCGAATCATTTCGGCTACGGAATGCAACAGCAGCTTCCTGTATCAGGCGGTAGTGGGTTCTTCTTCGGCGGTGGCTTCGGCCATGGATTCAAGGCGGTAGCCCCGCTGATAGATAGTCTTGATCCTGAAACCATTGTCAGGGTTCAGTCCCAGCCTGCGGCGAAGTCGGCTCATGTGGGTATCGACTGTGCGAGTGTTGATATCCCGGGTCAGCCCCCAGACCCGTTCCAGGAGCATTTCACGGGTCAGTAACCGGCCCTGGTTCTGGAACAGGAACAGGGTCAGGTCGAAATCCTTGTCGGTCAGGGTGAGCAACTCGCCGTGCAAGGTGATGGTGCGACGGCTGGTATTGACCATGAACGGTCCGTAGTGCAGCTCTTCCTTGTCGGCGTCGGGGTTGGAGCGACGGGCAAGGGCGTTGATGCGGGCGATCAGTTCTGCAGGCCGAGCGGGCTTGGCCAGGTAGTCATCGGCGCCGGCGTCCAGGGCCTGCACGATGTCCTGCTCACTGTCCCGCTGGGTCAGGAATACCACGGGAACTGGCCAGTTGAGCTGGGAGCGGATGTCCCGCAGCACGTCCAGTCCGGTCATGTCGGGGATCTGCCAGTCCAGGATCATCAGGTCATAGCTGCGGTGCAGGGCTGCGCTGATAAACGCCTGGCCAGTAGGGAAACTGTCACAGGGATGGCCCTGGTCAGCCAGAATCTGTTGTACATGCTGAGCCTGTTCATGCTCGTCTTCAAGCAGGGCTATTCGCATGGTCTGTCTCCTGGGGAATGCCAAGCCGCATGGTGCGGGTGTCACTTAAACGACCGTTTATATCACAATATTGTGTCAAATCTCTGCGCACACTTCAGTGTCATTGTGTTTGATTTAGGTAACTCTTACACCGGTCTGCCGGAAGTGAGGAGCCATTACCGGGCCGGCGGACGCCTGACCGCCACCGGGATGCCGTTGTCGTCGTTCACTGTTTGTCGGCAGGAAGGGAAATTACTGCAGCCCCAGAACCAACCGCGGTGACTTTTTCTGCGCACGAGGGGCGCGTAGCAGGCGGGGCAGGGCCAGGGGCGCTGACTTGTGCCGTCCTGGGGGGCGCTGTCTTCCAGCGGGCGGGTACCGTTGCAATCCGGGAAACGGGTGCAGGCATGGAAGCGGCCAAACTTGCCCTCGCGGATGCGCATGGGCGCGCGGCACTTCGGGCAGTGGATGCCATCCGAGTCGGCCTGTGGAAGTGTTTCTGTCCTCGTACCGGTGGACGTCTTCACCGGGCTGCTGGCCGGTTGCCGGATAAAACCTCTGATCTGGCCCTTGAGTTCCTCAAGAAACTGGCGAGGGTCACCGTCCCCAGCGCGGATCTGCTCCAGGGTCGCTTCCCACAGGGCGGTCATGTCCGGTTCGCTGATGGCCTCGGGCAATGCATGGATCAGGCTTCGGCCTTTCTCGGTGGCACGTATATGGCGACCTTCCCGGAACAGGTAATCGCGGCGGAAGAGGGTTTCGATGATGGCCGCCCGGGTGGCTTCGGTGCCCAGTCCATCGGTCTCCCGCAGGGTTTTTCGCAACTGCGGGTCGCTGACGAAGCGGGCAATGTTGGTCATGGCCGCCAGCAACGTTGCATCGGTGAAATGCTGGGGTGGCTGTGTCAGGCGCTCCTTAATGGTGCTGTCGATACAGGTTACATCATCACCCGGCTCAAGCCGTGGCAGGGGCTTTTTCGGAGCCTCGGCGGAGGTTTTCGAGGAGCGTTGCCGGGGTTCCAGTAATTTCCAGCCGGGTTCGAGCAGGGCGGTTTCGGTGGCGCGGAAACGGTGGTCGCTGATGGCCAGGTCCAGCCGCCCTTCCCGGTGAACCGCGTCGGGCATGAACTGCATCAGGTAATAGCGAGCCACCAGGTTGTAGACGTTGCGCTCCTGCTGGCTCAGCTGTCCCGCCGGGCGGGCCCGGAGTGTAGGGATGATGGCGTGGTGGGCGTCCACCTTGCTGTCGTTCCAGGTCGCCGAGCGGCGATCCAGGTTCACCCCGCTGGCCGCGTCGGCAAGGCTGTCATCCACTTTAGCAATGGCCTGGCATACTCCCGCGGCCTGCTCCAGGTGCCCCTCCGGCAGATAGCGGGAATCGGAACGTGGGTAGGTGATCAGCTGGTGCTTTTCGTACAGGCTCTGGGCGGTGTCCAGTACCGCCTTGGCGCCCATCCCGAACGCCTTTCCCGCCTCGATTTGCAGCGCAGAGAGTGACAGGGGCAGGGGTGCGGTTTCCTTCCGGTCCCGGAAGCGGGCCGCGGTGATACGACCGGGGCGGCCATTTACCGCATTGGCGATGTCTTCCGCCACCTCCCGGTCAAGTAACCGGTCTTCATCGTCCAGGAATTCCTGCTGATTCTCCGATGGTAACCAGCGGGCCTCGAAATCCTGGTCCCGGGTTTCATCGCCGGAAGGGCGTGCGGTTATTGTTAGCCGGTACCAGGGCTTTGGTTCGAAGTTGGCGATGGTGTCGTCCCGGTGAACGACCAGCCCAAGCACCGGGGTCTGCACCCGACCCACTGAATAGACGCCGTCAGCGCCCTGCTGCTGGTAACTCAGGGTGTAGTAGCGGGTGAGGTTGATGCCGTATAGCCAGTCAGCGCGCTGTCGGGCCAGGGCTGAGTGCGAAAGCCGCCGGAAATCCCGGTTATCACGCGGGGCCGCCAAAGCCTTGCGCACCGCATCCCGGTTCAGGTCGTTTATCAGCACCCGGTGGACCGGGCAGCGAACATTGAAGTACCGCAGTACTTCATCCACAAGTAACTGGCCTTCCCGGTCCGGATCGCCGGCGTGGTAGATGAGCTCAGCCTTGCGAACCAGGCCCTCCAGCACCCCAAGCTGCTTTGCCACACTGTCCCTGGGAGCCAGTTGCCACTGGTCCGGGAAGACCGGAAGATCCGCCATGCGCCAGGATTTCCAGCGCGGATCGTAGGTGGCCGGTTCGGCGGGCTCCAGCAGGTGGCCAATGCACCAGCTGACGATGACCGCCTGCTCGCCGTCACCGCACCTGAGCCAGCCAGGGCCCTTCTGTATCGGGCCAGGCAGGGCATCGGCGATGGCGCGGCCCAGGCTGGGTTTTTCTGCGATATAGAGGCGCATGGCGTGTGGCGGCATCCGGGGTTGTCAGGGAGTCGCAAGATGGCGTCTGGCGAAGCCCCTGTCAAGACGGCATACAGGGTGTAAACTGATGGCAAGTCAGAATGTTGATTCCATCAACAGGAACAGGCAATTCCAACCAGAAAGGCACCGATATGCGATTACAGCAGTCGATTGAACAGAAACTGGGCGAACGTTTCGAAGGCGGTCACCTGACCGTGGAAAACGAAAGCCATATGCACAGCGTGCCGCCGAACTCCGAAACACACTTCAAGGTGACGCTGATTTCGGACCAGTTTGAAGGCCAGTCAAAGGTGCGCCGTCACCAGGCCGTCTACCAGGCACTGGCTGACGAGATGCAAGGGGGTGTCCATGCCCTGGCGTTGCATCTCTATACTCCCGGGGAATGGGAGGCCAGCGGTGGCCAGGTACCTGCGTCACCCAACTGTATGGGTGGTTCGAAAAGGGAGCAGGCATCATGAGTCAGTTTTTCCAGATTCACCCGGAAAACCCGCAAAAGCGTCTCATCAAGCAGGCAGTGGACATCCTCCGCCAGGGTGGTGTGATCGTCTATCCCACCGATTCCGGTTACGCCATTGGCTGCCACCTGGGGGACAAGCAGGCGGCCGATCGCATCAAGCGCATCCGCAAGCTTGATGACAAGCACAATTTCACACTGGTGTGCCGGGATCTTTCAGATGTCGGCGTCTACGCGAAAGTGGACAACACCCAGTACCGGCTGCTCAAGACCTTCACCCCCGGCCCTTACACCTTCATCCTCGATGCCACCAGTGAGGTGCCGCGCCGGCTGCTTCACCCCAAGCGTCGTACCATCGGTCTTCGGGTGCCGGACAATGCCATCGTCCAGGCGCTGCTGGGTGAGCTGGGTGAGCCTATCATGAGTAGCACCCTGATCCTGCCGGGGGAGGAAAACCCGATGACGGATCCGGAAGAGATCCGGGATGCGCTGGAGCATGAACTGGAGCTGATCATCGATGGCGGCTTCTGTGGCATGGAGCCAACCACGGTTGTCAACATGACCGGTGCGGTGCCAGAGGTTACCCGCGTCGGCAAGGGAGACCCGGAACCTTTCCGGGTCGATTGACCGAGGCGCGGATCAGGCCCGGGCGTTCAGCCGGAAGGCATAGCCCCGGGTCGTCTCTGATACTCTGCCGTCGTTACTGGCAAAGGTCTTGCGAATACTGTCATAGCGGTGCACCAGGTCCTGCAGGCCGTTGAACTGCTGATTGTCGCTGACCAGGGTGTCCAGAACGGTATTGCTGGTGCCATAGGCCCGGTTCAGTTTCAGGGCGGTGTCCACGAACGCCAGGGTCGGTTCATTGACGCTAAGGCGCTTGAGGGTGTCCCGAAATTCCCGGCTGTTGTTGAGGTCCTGCTCGATGCGCTGGCGGGGCTGCTCAGGCATGCGCCCCTGTATGCTTACCTCTCCGGAGGATGTGCGGGACACGGCAATCTGGGTGGTGGGCTGCATACCGTATTCGGCAAGCTTGTGCCGCAAGGTTTCCCTCACATAGGCAATATCCTGCCCGACCTGCTGACGGTATTCAGTCACCGACAGCCGCCCCGTCTTGGTTCCGGGCTGTCCCCCGGTTAGGGTGAAACGGTCATCATTCGTTCCGTTGTGATCGGCCCCCCGGGGCTGCTCCGCCTTGCCGGGGGCGGCGGGCCGGGCATCTTCGTTGCGACGGGTTGCCGCCTGCTGGAACTGGGTGCCCGCCTTGATCAGTGATGTCAGCAACGACATTGAGACTTACCTCCGGTCTGAACCGGCCAGAAAATGACACGTTATCCGGGTTTAAGCAGGAAGCGGGCCAATGCCGTCGGAAGTGGGTAATTTTCGCGCTGGCTTTTTGTCCTCTCCCATGTTTTGCTTTAGGTCATCCCAATAAAAACAACCCCATAAAAGGCAGTAATACCATGTCATTATTCGATTTGAGTGGGAAGGTCAGCCTGGTCACCGGGGCCGGGCGCGGCATTGGTCGCAGCATCGCCCTGGGGCTGGCGGAAGCCGGCAGTCACCTGGTGCTGTGCAGCCGCAGTCGCGATGAGCTGGAAGCGGTCGCGAAGGAAGCCGAGGCCCTGGGTGTACGCACGCTGGTGGCGCCCTGTGACGTCAGCGACCCGGGCCAGATCTCCGCCACGGTAGACGCCGCCATCGACGAATTCGGGCGGATTGACGTGTTGATCAACAATGCCGGGCTCACCATCAAGAAGCCCGCCGAAGAATTGCCCCTGGAAGACTGGCAGACCATCATCAACATCAATCTGACCGGGGTCTTCCTGATGGCCCAGGCAGTCGGCCGTCATATGCTCAGCCAGCGCAGTGGCAGCATCGTCAACATCTCGTCCATTGCCGGCAAGACCGGGCTTACCGGCTCTTCCGCCTATTGCGCCAGCAAGGGTGGCGTCGACATGCTGACCAAGACACTGGCCGTAGAGTGGGCGGAACGGGGCGTGAGGGTGAATGCCCTGGCGCCGGCCTATACCGAAACCCCGCTGGTGAAGGCCATCACCGATACCCGGGCAGACTTTGCGGAGCGAGTGGCGGCCCGTACCCCCATGAAGCGCATGGCCCGCCCGGAGGAGATGGTGGGCACAGCCATATTCCTGGCGGCCGAAGCATCGTCCTACATTACCGGTGAAACCATCATGGTGGACGGTGGCTGGACCGCCTTCGGTGCCTGACACCCTTGCCTCCGCCGACACCCCCATACAATAACAACCGACTTCAGGAGTCCCCATGAAAAACAACCCTGTCGCCCCCGATGCCCCCTGGTTCGCAAGCTATCCGCCGGAGATTCCCCACCAGCCGGAACTGTCCGGCCGTGCCGTTCACCAGATGCTGGCGGACGCCACGAAACAATGGCCCGACCGGGTCGCTGTCAATTTTATGGGGCGGGACCTGTCCTACACCGAGCTGGACCGGCTGGTCTCACGCATGGCAGCTGGACTGCAAAAACTGGGTGTGGGTCCGGGTGTCCATGTTGGCCTGTATCTGCCCAACACCCCGCATGGCATTATCGGCTTCCTGGGTGTCCTGCGTGCTGGGGGTGTGGTGGTGAACTATTCGCCGCTGGATGCCGACCGCATCCTTGAGCACAAGATCGCCGATAGTGAAACAGACATCATGGTGACCCTGGACCTGCAAGCCCTGTTGCCCAGAATGGCTGGGTTCCTCGGCAACTCCAGGCTGCAGAAACTGGTGGTGGGGTCGGTTGAGGACTTTGCGCTGCAACCGGAAGCGGTTCGAGACCACCTGCGCCAGGCCGGTGAACTGGCCGAGTGGCCGGCGGACGAGCGAGTGATGGGCTTTGACCAACTGCTGGATAACGATGGTAGCTGGCAGCGTTACCCGGAGTCGGAGAACCTGGACGGCCTGGCTGTGCTGCAATATACGGGAGGCACCACCGGTGCACCGAAAGGGGCCATGCTGACCCACGGTAATATTGCCGCTGCGGCAGACCAGCTGGGCTCGGCGCTGAAAACGACCGTGGCTTCCGGCGAAGAGCGGGTCCTGGCGGTCTTGCCGCCATTCCATATCTACTCCATCGTGGTGAACATGCTGTTTGGCCTGCGTAACGGCGCCACTTTGTACCAGCACCTCAAGTTCGACCCCCATGCTGCGCTGGAAACCATCGAGAAAGAGAAAATTACGGTGTTCCCGGCAGTTCCCACCATGCTCTCCGCACTGTTGGCCTGCCCCGACCTGGGGAATTATCAGTTGGGCTCTCTCAAGCTGTGTAATTCCGGTGGTGCGCCGTTGCCCGTAGAACTCCAGCAGCGCTTCCAGAAAGCCGCCAGTTGCTCCGTCAAGGAAGGCTGGGGGATGACAGAAACCGCCGCCCTGGGCACATTCACACCTGAAGGCATGGTCCCCCCGGCGGGTGCCTGTGGCGTGCCGGTACCAGGTATCGATCTCAAGATCATCGCCATGGACGGAAGCGACCAGGAGATGCCCCAGGGTGAACGGGGCGAACTGTGTATCGCGGGCCCGAATGTGATGAAAGGCTACTGGAAGCGAGACGATGCCACGGCCGAATCCATGACAGCCCAAGGCTACTTCCGAACCGGTGATGTGGCCTGGATGGATGAAAAAGGTTTCGTCTACATTGTCGACCGTACCAAGGACATGATCATCTGCAGTGGGTACAACGTGTATCCGCGTAATATCGAAGAGGCCATCTACGAGCACCCGGCGGTGGCTGAGGTGTCGGTCATTGGCGTACCGGACGAATACCGGGGCCAGAGTCCCCGGGCCTATATCACAGTGCGGAACGGCGAGCCGGAACCCACCCTGGACGAGATGAAGGCGTTCCTGAAGCCCCGTCTGGGCAAGCACGAGATGATTCACAGCATGGAAATCCGCGAAGAACTGCCGAAAACGCCGGTCGGCAAGCTCTCAAAGAAAGAGCTCTATGCTGAAGTAGGGCGTTGACCGCAGGTGTATCTTAAGGGGATGACTGCCTCGGATGACAGTCATCCTACCGGGGCTCCGGCCGCCGCGTGACAGTTAATGGAAGTCCAGCGGGTTCAACCGATAGAAGCTACAGAGGGCCTGGTATACGCCGGGCTGTTGTTGCTTCAGGTGGGCCGGCTGCTGGTAAAAGGTTTCCGTGAGTACCGCAAAGAACTCTGCGGGTTCAGTGGCCCCGTAAGGGTCGAGCCAGCTTTCCTGGTGCCGTGCGACGGACAGTTGCAGCTGTTCGTAGGCTTCGCTCATGGTTTCTTGCCAGTGACGAGCCTGCTCCCCGGCTAGCGGAGGGGCGCCATCGGCACTGCCATCCAGGTAATCCAGCTGGTGGGCGAACTCGTGGAGAATCACGTTGTGGTCACTGCCCGGTGCCCGAGCTGCGTGCTCGCAGTCATCCCAGGACAGCACAACCTGGCCGAACGACGACGCCTCGCCGGCGCGTACCTGGTGTTCCATATCCACCACCATGCCGTTCTGACGAGGTTCGGTCACGTAATAGGCGCCGGGGTAGACCAGTATGCTCCGTACCTCGTCGTAGTCGCTGTAGAAGCGGGCGAGGATCAGCAGGCAGGCGTGTCCGGCAATTGTGAGCCGCACCCGGTCATCCACTTCGAACCCGTCGCAGCCGTAGAAGTCCTTCTCGGACAGGAACAGTTGCACTCGCTGTTCCAGCTCCCTTTTAAATTGTGCAGGCAAGCGTCGATAGAGGGGTACCTGTGATTTGAGCAGCTTGCGCCAGGCCCTGGGGAATGGCCGTTTCAACTCGCGTTTCCGCCGCCAGTTCCGGTAGAAGAACAGATAGAACACGGCAAAGGTGATGGCGGCGAGGGCAAACAGGGCGAAGGTGATAGCAGGGGACATGGGCTATGGCCGATCCTTGCGGGACGTCGGAGATGCTATTGCTATAGTACAGTAATGTGACCAAACCAGGTCGCCAACAAGTGTTAATCGGAGGTTCCATGAACAAGACCGCATTGGTACCCATTGCCGATGGCAGTGAAGAGATCGAGTCCGTCACTATCATTGATGTGCTCCGGCGCGCAAATGTGGAGGTCACCGTGGCCAGCGTCCATGAGCACAAGACCATCACAGCGTCCCGCCGTACGCGCATTACGGCTGACGCCCTGCTACAGGATTGCGTCGACCACGATTATGACCTGATTGCCTTGCCCGGCGGCATGCCCGGTGCCCGGAACCTGTCGGACTGTGCCTTGTTGATAGACCGCCTGCGCAAGCAACGGGACGCAGGCTTCTGGTACGCCGCCATCTGTGCAGCCCCCGCGGTGGCACTGGCGCCCCACGGCCTGCTGGACGGGGTTGCCGCTACGGGGCATGCAGGCTTCCGCGAGGCCTTGCCAGACCAGTCACGGGTTGATGAACGGGTGGTTGTGGATCGCAACTGCATCACCAGTCAGGGCCCCGGTTCTGCCCTGGAGTTTGCACTCGAGTTGGTGGCCCGCGTATGTGGCGAGGATGTACGTGACCAGGTCGCCGCACCAATGATGTTGCCCTGAATGGAGCAACACTGCTGCCACAATAAGATTCGGTAATCTTTGCCTCGTTTTGGGATTGTGACTGCTACATTTTCGGGATGACTTCGTACCACCGATGGCGACGTCAAACGGACGCAACTTCACTTCTCCAAAATGGAGGCAAGGCGATGTCTGACACCTATCAAACCGTCAACCCCGCAACCGATGAGGTACTGGAAACCTACCAGCTAATGTCCCGGGACGAGGCTGCAAAGGTTGTCCAACAATGTCACGAGGCCTTCGGGACCTGGCGGAAGACCAGCTTTGACGAGCGGGCAAAGGCGTTCCGCAAAGCCGCGGAACTGATCCGTGAGCGCAAGGACGAATACGCCAGACTGATGACCCGGGAAATGGGCAAGACCCTGGCCCAGGGCAAACAGGAGTGCGAGCTTTGTGCCGCCATCTGTGAATACACCGCCGAGCAGGGCCCGAAAGAACTGGCCGACCAGGAGCGGGAACTGAACGGTGGCCGTGCCCTGGTGACCTTTCAGCCGGAGGGGGTTATCTACGGTATCCAGCCCTGGAACTTCCCGCTATACCAGGTGATTCGCTACAGTGCCGCCAACCTGATTGCCGGCAACACCGTGCTGCTCAAGCACGCGCCGAACGTGTGGGGCATGGCCCTGGAAGTAGAGAAGCTCTATCGCGATGCCGGCTTCCCGGAAAATGCCTTCCGCACCCTGCTGATCGACCATGACGTCTCCAACGATGTTATTGAGAACCCGCTGGTTCGTGGTGTGACCCTGACTGGCAGTCCCAACGCCGGTCGTGCGGTGGCCCAACGAGCAGCCAAGGTGCTCAAGAAAACCGTGCTGGAGCTGGGCAGTAACGACGCCTACCTGATCCTGGCGGATGCAGATCTGAAAAAAGCGGTGCAGTACTGCGTGCAGGGACGGGTCTACAACACTGGTCAGACCTGTGTTGCGGCCAAGCGCTTCATTGTAGAAGACGCCATCTACGACCAGTTCCGGGATGCCTACCTGGAGCAGATGAAACAGATCACTTTCGGTGACCCCACCCAGAAAGAAACTGTAATGGGACCGATGGCGAGGAAAGACCTGCGTGATGGCCTGCATGAGCAGGTTCGCAAGTCCGTCGATAACGGCGCTACCTGCCTGTTGGGTGGAGAGATCCCGGAAGGCAAGGGCTGCTTTTACCCGGCGACGGTGCTGGAAAACGTCGCTCCAGGCCAGCCCGCCTACGATGAGGAACTGTTCGGCCCGGTGGCGTCATTGATAAGAGTAAAAGACGCCGAGGAAGCCATGAAAGTGGCCAACGACTCCCCCTACGGCCTCGGTGGCGGTATCTTCAGCCAGAACGAAGCCCGTGCCATCGAAATGGCCAGGGAAGAGTTTGATACCGGCATGGTCAACATCAACGGCTACAACCTGGCCCAGCCCAACCTGCCGTTCGGCGGGGTGAAGGAAAGCGGCTATGGCCGGGAACATGGCGGCTTTGGCATGCATGAGTTTGTGAATGTGAAGTCGGTGATGATTACCGAGTCATGATGGGGATACCGGTCGTCACCCTGCCAGGAACGGGGTGACGACTGGTTTTTCTGTTGGGTGTCAGGCCGACTGGGGGTGTCGTTTGTGCCAGTCAGTGACCTGCTGGAAGGCATGCCCGGCTCGCACCAGTAAGGCTTCATCCAGGTGCCGCCCAACCAGCTGAAAGCCTACCGGCAGAACTGTGTCGGTAAAACCTCCCGGCAGGGTGATAGTGGGGCTTCCGGACATATTGTAGGGGGCTGTATAGCGTAACGACTCGTTCATGGTCTGCGGGTCACGCAGCAGGCTGTTATAGCTTTCAATCGTGGGATTGCTGAACGGATGCACCGGCACCAGCAGTAAATCGAATAACCCAAAGAGTTTGCGCAGATCGCCGGCGAACATGAGTCGGGTGTGATGCATTTTCATAAGGTCGGTGGCGCCCAGGCGCCGGCCAGCTTCGATCAGTCCCGCAAGCACGGGTCCATATTCGTCCTTGCGTGACGGGTAGGTGGCCTCATGGGCGATGGCTGTCTCTACCGCACAGTACCGGCCCCAGTTGTTTCGCATTGCAGCCGAGCTGGGCGGCACCTGGTATTCAGTGACTTTCGCGCCCAGTTCGGTCAGCACCCGCCTGGCTTCGTCGATGACCTTGAGTGTCGCCGCATCGCACACCCCGTCCATGTCAGCAGGTGCAATGCCAATCGTCAGTCCCCGCAAACCCTTGTCGATATCGGCCAGGTAATCCGGCACCGGAGCGGAGAGGCTTGTGGGGTCCTGGGGATCTTCCCCGGCCATGGCGCCCAGCATGGCACCGGCGTCGGCGGCTGAACGGGTCATGGGGCCGATATGATCCAGGGAGTCTGCCAGCGCCAGCACTCCATGTCGGCTGACCCGGCCCCAGGTTGGTTTCAGTCCGGTCAAGCCATTAGCGCCGGACGGGTAGCGGATGGAACCGCCGGTATCCGTGCCAACGGCGCCGTAGCAGAGGCCCGCCGCCGTAGCGACCCCGGAACCACTGGACGACACGCCGGACCAGTATTCATCGCCCCAGGGATTGAGGGGGGCGGGTATGTCCGGATGGTGGGCTCCAAAGGCTCCTTCTGTCATCTGCAGTTTTCCAAGCATTACCGCGCCAGCGTCTGCCAGTCGGCGCACCACGGTCGCGTCTTCGTCAGGTATGTAGTCGGAGAGCACCTTTGTGCCCCAGGTGGTGCGGATACCCGCGGTCCTGCACAGGTCCTTCAACCCGACCGGAACGCCGTGCATTGGTCCCCGGAATTCTCCCCGCGCCATTTCCTGCTCTGCCTGCCGGGCCTGCGCCAGGGCCTTGTCGGCGGTTACTGTGACAAAGCTGCGCAGGTGAGGGTCCAGCTTCTCGATCCGCTCCAGCATCAGCCGGGTGACCTCAACGGGGGAGAGTTCGCGGGACCGGTAGGCTTTGGCAAGGTCGGTCATGGTGGCGAATTCGGGATTGTTCAGGGGCATTGTCTGACCTTCTGCTTGTTGGGTTATTACCGGTCCGATCAGGGAGGGCCAAATGTAAATCTTCGTTAAACCGGGTTGAAGGTTGCTAACTATCTGCTGATACTCGCGACCCTTCAAATATCCACAACCTTAAAGGGATGTACACGTGAAAACCAGAACGCTGTTGATTACTGCCACGACACTGCTCGCCTTTACTGGCCAGGCCAATGCCACAGAAGGTGGAACCGGTTATTTTGGGCTGTCTTTCGGGCAAGCGAAAGTGAAAGACTTTTGCGACAGTGCGCTCGATTCCTGCGATGACACGGCGTTCACCGGACGTATCCATGGCGGTGTTCAGCTCAATGGTTATACGGATATCGAGTTCGGATATCGCTATATGGACGATGTGGATGCTTCTGTCAGTGCGCTAGGCATCACTGCCGCAGCCGAGGCAAACGGCCATTTTGCTGATGCCACGTTGCAGTTTGGAATCCCCGGAACAGGACCATTTCAGGTTTTTGCCAAAGCTGGCGCCATGTACTGGCTGATTGATTACAATGTCAGCGCTACCAATGGATTGGCTCGGATTTCTGATTCCGACAAAGAAGATGGTGTCGCTCTGCGCACAGGTCTCGGCGCGCGGTACGATATCAACCAGGACATCAGCCTGCGGGCAGACTGGGATTACCTCGTTGATGTTGGCAACGACGACATCGGCGAGACCGATATCCAGGTCTTCAGTTTCGGGCCTGAAGTCCGGTTCTGATCCGTCCGCGCCATGCTCCGCCTGGCTGAGAGCCGGCTCAATTTGCGGCCAATAGCCAGGCAGCGGTATCATACTCGGTACAAATTGTTCCAAACACTATAAAAAGAAAAGCAGATCAGCATATCGCTGATCTGCTTTTCTTTTTTTGTTTCAGGGGCAGACTATCTGAACTACCTGTGGCGGAGACGTTGCCCGTCACTGACCAATAGGAGACATTCGTGTCCAACGGGTTAAGCAAGTTTTTTCGCCCCCTTCTGCAGTTGGGCCTGATCCCTCAGATATCGATCGGCATCATTGCCGGGGTAGCGCTGGCGCTGACTTCGCCCGAGACTGCCAAGTCCTTTTCCATCCTGGGTCAGTTGTTTATTTCGGCGTTGAAGGCAGTCGCTCCTATCCTTGTGTTCGTGCTAGTGGCAGCCGCCATAGCGGCCCATGAGAAGGGGCAGCCCACGCATATCCGTGGAGTTCTGGTGCTATATATCGTTGGCACCCTCATCGCTGCCCTGGTTGCGGTTGTTGCCAGTTTTATCTTTCCGACAGAGCTGACGCTGGATATGCCGGAGGTAAGCGGCGAGCCACCGGGAAGCATTTTCGAAATCCTGCGGGACCTGCTGCTGAGTATGGTCGCTAACCCGGTTACCGCGCTGATGGAAGGCAACTTCATTGCCATACTGGCCTGGGCTGTGGGGTTAGGTTTCATGCTCCGACAGGCCAATGAGGCCACCGGCAAGGTGCTGAACGATCTGTCAGATGCCGTTTCGGGTATTGTTCATACTGTAATTCGCTTTGCGCCGTTGGGTATTCTGGGCCTGGTGGCCAACACGCTGGCTGAGACAGGTATGGGGGCCTTGCTGGAATACGGCCGGCTGCTGGGCGTTATTGTCGGTTGCATGCTCTTTGTGGCATTGGTGACCAACCCGCTGATCGTGTTCCTGAAAACCCGCCAGAACCCTTTCCCCCTGGTCTTTGCCTGTTTGAGGGGGAGTGCCATCACAGCGTTCTTTACTCGCAGCTCCGCTGCGAATATTCCAGTTAACATGGAGCTGTGTGAACGGCTAAAGCTCGACCCGGACACCTACAGCATTTCTATCCCGCTGGGTGCGACTATCAATATGGCGGGCGCAGCGATCACCATTTCCGTCATCACCCTGGCCGCTGCGAATACACTGGGCATCCCGGTGGACTTTGCTACGGCACTGCTGCTGTGCGTCGTATCAGCCCTGGCGGCATGCGGGGTTTCCGGTGTTGCTGGCGGGTCGTTGCTGCTGATTCCGCTGGCGACCAGCCTGTTCGGTATTTCTACGGAAGTTGCCATGCAGGTGGTCGCCATTGGCTTTGTGATCAGCGTTGTCCAGGATTCGACGGAAACGGCCCTGAATTCGTCTACCGACGTACTGTTCACCGCTGCCGCCTGTCGTGCAGCCGAGCGCAAAGAGGGGTAATCAGGCGATGGCACGCAACCTGGTCTTTATCGGCATGCCCGGCAGCGGCAAGAGCACCGTAGGTGTGCTCGTGGCCAAGCGACTGGGCCTGGGCTTTGTGGATACCGATCTGCTGATCCAGCAGGAGACGGGGCGTACACTGCAGGAAATCGTCGACCAGGACGGCTACCAGGCTCTGCGAAAGATCGAGGAGCAGGTGCTGCTCAAGCTCACCGTCGTTAACCACGTCATCAGCACCGGCGGCAGTGCCGTATACAGCGACGCTGCCATGAAACACCTCAAAGCAAGTGGAACGGTGGTCTTCCTGGACATCCCCCTGGATGTCGTAATCGAGCGCATCGGCGACTACAGCCTGCGAGGTATTTCCCGACGGCCTGATCAATCCCTGTCCGAGCTGTTTGAGGAACGCTTTGCGCTGTACACCCGCTACGCGGATGTAACGGTGAATGGGGCGGGCCTTACTCATGATGAGGTGTGTGAGGCGGTGCTTTCGGCAGTGAGCTGAGAGAGTCGTTTCTGACCTGACCCAGATCAGTAAAAAATTGACGCAGAGGTATAAAGTAATCCGCCGTACGGCCGTCAATTCTGTAGTTGCTCACTGATCCCGGGACCCCATGAAAAAACAATACTCCATCCGTTTCCTGTTACTTGCCGCGTTGGCCCTCGCCTTTACCGTCATCCTGGTGTTTACCCTGGCCTACAGCTCCTGGTCCCAGCAGGCGCACCTCGAGGAGTTCAGTCACAAGTACGTAGATAACCTGGCCAAGTCCTATTTCGACGGCCTGAATACGATGATGGTGACCGGCACCATCGGCAACCGGGAAGTGCTCCGCAATAAGGTAACGGCACCGGAGGATGTGCTGGATGTGCGGGTGATCCGCAGTGATCAGCTTAACGCCATGTACGGTGCCGGCAACTCCGATGAGCAGCGGCGGGAGCCTGAGGATCTGCGCGCGCTGGACGGTGAAAAGGTTGAGTTGTACAGCGAGAACGAGCAGGGCCGTGTTTTCACCATGATTGAGCCTGTGGTCGCCAGCGAGAACTATCAGGGTGTCAATTGCCTTGGTTGCCACCAGGCGCAGGAAGGGGATGTGCTTGGGGCCATTCGTGTGGACTACTCCCTGGCGGCGAGTGACGCACGACTGCAGCAGCAGTTGATGGTGAACGGTGGCATTCAGGTACTGATTTTTCTGGTGATCTTCCTGCTTACCACCGTCTTCCTGGGGCGGCTGGTGTTTTCGAGGCTCCAGGGCTTGCACGATCGGATGGACGAGATTTCCCGTAATTCCGATCTCTCGCTGGAGCTTGAGGTGACCCGCAATGATGAGATCGGCTCCGTCTCCCGTGCCTTCAACCGCATGGTGAGCAAGATTCGCGAGAGCATGAATACGGTTATGGACAGCGCTGCCCGAGTGGAGACCGCTGCCCGTGCCATCGCCGCGAAGGCAGAAACCACCGAGCGTGAGGTGCTGGCCCAGAAAGACAATACCGACCAGGTGGCCAGTGCCACCACGGAGATGGCCGCTTCCGCGGTCCAGGTCCGCGAAAACGCCGTTTCCACTGCACGCAAGTCCGCCGACACTACCCGGTCTGCCGAGAATGGCGAGGGCCTGGCGCGCAAGGCCGTGGAAGGTATTGAGTTGCTCAACACGGAAGTACAGGAAGGTGCCCACCGCATCGGGCAACTGGACCAGCGCACGACGGAAATGGCCACCCGCCTGGAACTGATCTCCGAGATCGCTGACCAGACCAACCTGCTGGCCCTGAACGCTGCCATTGAAGCCGCCAGGGCAGGGGAGCAGGGCCGTGGCTTCTCGGTGGTGGCGGATGAAGTGCGAGCGCTGGCTTCTCGTACCCAGGATTCCACCGAGGAGATTCGCCGCACGATTGAAGGGCTCAAGAAGGAAGTGGTGGAGTGCGTGGGTACCATGCGCCATGCCTCAGAGATGGCCCAGCAACAGGTTGACGCCATACTGCGGGTGGAAAAGGAACTTCAGACCATTGCCACCGAGGTGCGCGAGATCACCGGTCTGAATGAACAGATGGAAAACGCGGCCAACGAGCAGAGCGAGGTCTCGGACTCCATCAACCAGAATGTGATCGAGATCAGCCGCTCGGCAGAGCAGACCTCCAGTGACGCCCAGGAAACTGCCCGTATCGCCGGTGACCTGCTGGCCATGGCAGAAACCCTGCGCAAGACCATCGAACAGTTCCGGTTGTCGCAGTCCTGACCTCCGGTCCGGTCACGCATCCTGCGTGGCCGGTCTCCCGGACCCTTTGATCAGAAAGCGGTAGCGGCAAGGTAACCGGTATAACCGATAAAGACAGCCAGCATCGCCGCCCCCTCAAACCGGTTGATCCGGCCAGGTCCACGAAAGCCATACCCCAGCACGAACAATCCGATGGTCAACAGCACCATGACCGGCAGATCCCGGGTCAGTACGTCGCCGGCGACGGCCATGGGTGAAATCGTTCCGGCGATGCCCACCACCGCCAGGGTGTTGAACAGGTTGGAGCCCAGGATATTGCCCAGAGCCAGGTCGTGCTCACCCTTGCGGGCCGCGATGATCGACGAGGCCAGCTCCGGCAGGGACGTGCCTATGGCCACGATTGTCAGGCCAATGACCAGGTCGCTCACCCCAAAAGCGGTGGCCAGGTCAACCGCCCCCCACACCAGGATCCGGGAGCTGATGATCAGCACTACCAGCCCGGCCACCAGCCAGATCAACGCCTTGCGGATCGGCATGGAGTGGACCCCCAGCTCGGTTGAGACGTCCGCTGCCATGGAGTCAGAAGGGCTTCGAAGACCAGACCAGATGCTCCAGCCTATCAGCACTAAAAATACCCCGATCAGGACAGCGGCATCCATGCGACTGAGCTCGCCATCAAACAGTTGCCAGCCAGCAAACAACGTCACAACTGTGAGAATGGGCAGTTCTTTGCGCATCACCTGGGAGTGCACCGCAATAGGTGCCAGCATTGCGGTGATACCCAGTATCAGCGCAATGTTGGTGATGTTTGAGCCATAGGCGTTGCCAAGGGCTAGCCCCGGATTACCCTGCGATGCGGCAAGGGCAGACACCACCATTTCCGGCGCGGACGTGCCGAAGCCCACTATCACCATGCCAATCAACAGTGGCGGCATGCCAAAATGAGTGGCCGTGGCAGAAGCGCCTCCAACAAAACGGCCGGCACTCCAGACCAGCAACACCAGTCCGGCAACAACAGCAATCAGGGCAATCAGCATAGTTCGGAACTCCCGTGTCCAGCGCAGTGGATTGCACGGTATTGACCGGCTAGATGCAATTAGCAAGTTTTACCTATGCCGGATTTGGGCGGAGTTGCCGCCATCAACTCAGCTGAAGTGACTTCGAGTAGAAGACCCTGGAAAGGGTAGTTCGACAATAATCCGGGCGCCATGCAGGTAACATAGACGATGGATCACCTCCCTTTCTCTCAGGGAGGTTGCACAAATCAAGAGCACCAACTATGAG
Source organism: Marinobacter sp. AN1 (assembly GCF_026013985.1). Classification (NCBI taxonomy): domain Bacteria; kingdom Pseudomonadati; phylum Pseudomonadota; class Gammaproteobacteria; order Pseudomonadales; family Marinobacteraceae; genus Marinobacter; species Marinobacter sp. AN1. Next base: position 1,809,448 of record NZ_CP110342.1, read on the forward strand.
TTAAGCAAACTTGGTGAGATGCTCAGCGCTTGGGTTGCCCGTGAAAAGAATTATCCCTTTAGACCGTCTGGGGTCATTGCCCGAAGGGCTAGCAAGTCTCTCTGCGCAAGGCGTCCTTCAAAATCGACAGAAATTCGGTACCAACATAATCGTTGAAGCGCCTGGCGGCGGCTGGTCAGCCCTGGTCAAGGATACGCTGCGGGATCCGATGCTGTGGTTTCTGCTGGGCACGAGCATCCTTTTTTTTCTGACCGGTAGCCGTACTGAATCGCTGGTGCTGGCGATTGCGCTGATTCCTTTTCTTTGCATGGACGCATACTTGCACCGTCGCACCCAGGCTTCCACCGCCACGCTAGCCGACCTGTTGGCTGCACGGGCCACCGTTGTACGGCAAGGGCAGAGGGAGGTAGTCGACGCGAGGGAGCTGGTGCCCGGCGACCTGGTGGAGGTCTCCGGTGGCCAGCCATTCCCGGCGGATGGTCTGTTAGTCTCTGTTGAATCGGCGCAGGTTGATGAATCGGCGCTGACCGGGGAAGCCTACCCGGTGCGCAAGGTAGCGGCTTGCTCGAGCTGGGTTCCCGGTAAGGATATGGCCCTCGATGATTCGGCCTGGGGGTTTGCGGGAACCCGTATGCTTACTGGCAACGCCTACCTTCGGGTTGTATTTACCGGTCGGGAAACATTATACGGTGAGATCGTACATACCGCCCTGGCTGGCCGCCATGGGCGCACACCGCTACAGCATGCTGTGGCGCGCCTGGTAGGAAACCTGCTGCTCGTTTCGATTGCTTTTTGCGTACTCCTGGCGGCTGTTCGTGTTTATCAGGGACATGGTTGGCTCGACGCCTTTGTCAGCGCAGTGACGTTGGCAGTGGCAGCCCTTCCAGAAGAATTTCCTGTTGTTCTGACATTTTTCCTGGGGGTTGGCGTTTATCGCCTCGCCAAGCGTAAGGCCCTTGTCAGGCAGGCGGTTGCTGTTGAAAACATCGGGAGGGTCACGACCATCTGTTGTGACAAGACCGGAACCCTCACCGAAGGCAAGCTTACCCTGGCTCATCCGCTCCCGGTCGAAGGTAGCTCTCGCGAACGTTTGCTGACGATGGCCTGTCTGGCGTCACGTCGCGACTCTGGTGACCCACTGGACGATGCCCTGTTTCAAGCCTCCGGCTGTGACGATGAGCCAACAGTCCTCGCCAGTTTTCCGTTCACAGAGGCTCGGAAACGTGAGACCACGGTTGTTGAGCAACAGGGCAAGGCAATGGCCCTGGTTAAGGGGGCGCCGGAGACAGTGCTTTCCATGTGTACTGTATCAACGACCGAAATGACCAGTTGGCAAACACAGGTAGGCCAGCTTGCAGCGGAAGGTCACAAGGTGCTCGCATGCGCCTGGCGAACAACGATGTAACAGGCATACGTGCTGTCGATGTGGTCGCCCGCGCCATTCCAGCACAAAAGCACGCATTGGTGCAGCATCTGCAAGCCCAGGGAGAACTCGTTGCAGTAACGGGGGACGGCGTGAACGACGTGCCAGCACTGAAGTGCGCCGATATTGGCATTGCAATGGGGGAGCGGGGGACACGCGCAGCGAGGGAAGTGGCTTCCATCGTGCTGATGGACGACAATTTCCGAACCATTGTGGATGCAATCGCGGAGGGGCGGCAGCTCTTCAATAATCTTCAGCAGAGTTATCAATACCTGCTTATGATTCACATCCCGCTTGTTCTGACTGCCGCGTTGATTCCGTTGATGGGTTTCCCGATTCTCTACTTGCCGATCCACATTGTCTGGCTTGAGTTGATTATTCACCCGACGGCGCTACTGGTTTTTCAGAATGCCGCCCAACATGATTCCCTTCGATCCCACCCATCAAGACGCGTGAAGCATTTTTTTGATGCTCGTCAGACGGTCATCATCGGCTTTACCGGATTACTTGTCACGGTGTTGGTCTACTGGAGTTATGCTCGAAGCCTGGGTTTAGGGCGCGACATCGAGCATGCGAGAGCAATGGCACTCGCCGTACTGATATTCGCTGGTGCGGGTCTTACTGCGGCATTGAGCAGGTTTCGTGGTATCGCGGCATCAGTAGTCATGGCGGGGGCCCTTCTCTCGGCCTTGATTTTCATTCAGGTGCCGATGCTTTCGACGCTACTGGCACTGCGCCCATTGCATTTCGACGACTGGCTCATTGCTGGACTAAGTGGAGTCTTCATTGCTCTCCCGGTTGTCTACGATCAATGGGCGAGTGCACGCCTTGGCGGAGATGGAACGGACTGACCTGTTCTTCTCAGCTCTTTATCTATATTGAAAACAATTCATGGCGAGTCCTGGCCTGGCGGGGATAGTGTTTTTAGCTACCGGCATGCTAAAGAACGCAGTCTACGGCGTACCAGTGTCGCGACCGGGACCTTGCACACCTTTGATGGGTAATGCCGCTGAAGGATTGGCTTTTGCTACCGGTTATTTTGCACAAGGCTTATTAGGTGGCTGAGCATTGGCGTGACATTGAGTTGTGACAGATCACACAGCTGAGAGTAAGTGAAGGTTTCACTCAGCAACAAGCTCGGCTTCAAAACCGTCCTGCCGGCCGGTTGCCGGCGATCGTAAATACAAGGTCATGCCGGCACCTTCGGCAATCGCGTCGGCAATGGCCAGGCCAAGACCAGAACCGGAGGTATTGGTATTCGAGCGTTCAAATCGGTTCCGCAACAACTTGAGCTGTTCCGGTGAAATTGTGTGGCCGCCATTTCGCACGATCAGCCTGCCATCTTCACACAGGCTGACTTCCACTGGCTCGTTCGGGGAGCCATGCTTGAGTGCGTTCTCGATAAGGTTACGTACAAGAATGGCGAAAGCATCGGGATCAATGAAGGAATTCACTTCATTTTCCGGCATCGATGTCACGATTCGTCCGGGCGCCTGCTCCTCAAGATCCGAGGCAATCATTGCGAGTATGGGCACAAGATCGTGTTGGTTTTGTGAAAGTGCGCCGCCGCCTTCCGCTTTCGCCAGTTCCAGCAGCTTTCCAGACAACATCGACAGGCTACGCAAAGCCTCTTCAATTTCCGTAACATCCTTTTTGACTTGATCATCGGATATCCTGATTTTCAGTCGCTGCACTTTGGCGAGTGCTGTTGCGAGTGGAGTTCGCAATTCATGGGCACTGTTGGCGGTAAAACTTCGTTCTGACTCAAGCGCACGGTGCAATCGGTCGAGCAGCCGGTTGACGGCAACTGCGATCGGTTGAAATTCGCGGGGTAACTTATCCTCTGCAACAGGGGAAAGATCTCCCGCGCCGCGGGATTCAATGCCTCGTTGAAAATCGACGACCCTGCGAAGGGACAGCCGGACGATCCACCAGACACCCATTAGGCTGACCGGCACCAGCACTATCAGAGGAAAGAGCAAGGCTAGCCCGGCCTCCAGTGCAGATTCCCTCCGATGCGCGAGGGGTTCAGCCACTTCCAGAAAGATTGTGTTACTGACCGCCGACACGCCATATAGCCGGTGTGTCGGCGTGCTTGAAAACCCCTCTTTGGGTGTTGTGCCAAAAACCTCAGGGTTGGCGTCGTGGGAGCGCAACAGGAGATTGCCCTGTGCGTCTCGTACCAGATAAGTCAGATACTCGTCGTGATCTTTCAGGGCGGGCGCGCGTTGGCTGCCGTTGCCATTCTCCCGGTTCAGGATGTCGGTGACGGCCAACGGCAGTATGCGCTGGGCGGTTTCTTCCAGGGCGCTGTCAAAGACCTCATCCATTTCATGCTGTGCCACAAGTCCGGAAGCGGTAACGCCCAGCAGCCAGAGCAGGGTGACGCCCAGAGTCAGGCCAATACCGAGAGTTTTTTGCAGGCTGTTTCTAGTGGCCATGAGTGTCCAGGCGATAGCCCATTCCCCTAACGGTGACGATCGTGTCCCGCCCCAGTTTTTTTCGCAAGCGACTGATATAAACCTCAATCGTATTGCTTTCGATCTCGGCTCCGAAGGCGTAAAGGCGGTCCTCCAGTTGCGATCGGGATAGTAGCATTCCAGGCCGTTGGATAAAGCCCTCGAATAAGGCCCATTCCCGGGCCGTGAGTTCTATCGGCAGTCCGCTGCGATGGATTCGATGGTCGCGAAGATCGACCTCCAGCTCACCCAAACGTATGACAGGGTTCGGGTCACCCCGGTACCTTCGGGCTACTGCAGCCACACGGGCTGACAGTTCGGAAAGATCAAAGGGTTTTACCAGATAGTCGTCGGCGCCGGCATTCAGCCCCTCTATTCGGTCAGACACCTGATCCCTGGCGGTAAGAATAATCACAGGCGTTGTTATTCCAGCTGCCCTTAGCCTCCGTAAAAAGCCGAAACCATGGCCGTCGGGCAACATTAGGTCTAGCAGAATCAGGTCGTAGGTTGTGGTCTGAACACTTGCTTCTGCAAAGCCAAGCGTTTGCACCCAGTCCACCGCGTGGCCGTCGTCTGCGATCTGATCCCGAACGGCTTCACCCAATCCCTCCGTATCTTCCACCAACAGTACCCGCATAACCCACCTCTGATCCCGCATTGGGGTCAAGATACTACAGCCGGAACCTGACAACAGCCTGAATGGCTATAAAGGCTGTTATAGCTCTGCGCCGGCGTTCAGCTGGCTGTCAGGTTCGGGGGGTAGCCTTGCTCAGAATATTTCAGGTGTCGGTCGCAGGAGATTTCATGATGCGGATAATTTTGCCTTTCCTTGCGTTGGTTTCAGGCATGTGGGCCTGGAATCTCTCTGCGGGCCCGGGAGCCGGCTCCCCTTGGACGGTCTACGACCAGGGCTTACTGCTCAGTGGGTTGTTATCCATTGCCTTCATGTCACTGGCCATGATGCTGGCGCTGCGCCCGGTTTGGCTGGAACGACCACTGGGCGGGCTGGACCAGATCTACCTGACTCACAAATGGGCCGGCATCCTGGCCGTGGTATTCGCCGCAGCTCACTGGCTGATTGAAATGGGCGACGATGTCATAGAGTCAATTTTCGGTGAGGCCGGTAAGTTCGACCAGGATTATTCCGGGTTTATCGACGCCATGCGCGATGCCGCGGAAGAGGTAGGCGAATTCGCCGTTTATCTGTTGTTTGCAATGCTGGTTATTACCCTGTGGCGCAAGTTCCCTTACAAATATTGGCGCTATCTGCATCGCGGCACACCAGTGCTTTATCTGTTACTTGCTTTCCATGCGGCGTGGCTCACTCCGTTGCAATGGTGGCAGCAGCCAATCGGTGTGCTGATGGCTATTCTTCTCCTGGGCGGCAGCATTGCCAGCGGGCTTTCCCTGGCTGGTAGAGTCGGCCGGCGTCGCCAGCTTTGCGGCAGGGTCACAGCGATCAAGACCCCGGCCCGGGATGTTACCGAGGTTACCTGCCACATGGGGCCGGCATGGCGCGGACATCGTGCGGGACAGTTTGCTTTTGTGACCTTTGACAGTATGGAGGGGGCGCACCCGTTCACCCTTGCCAGTGCGGATCGGGCAAATGGCACCGTCACGTTTCTTATCAAATCCCTTGGTGACTATACCCGCAATCTCAGCCAAAAAATCAGCGTGGGTCAAACAGTGAAGATTGAAGGCCCCTACGGCCGTTTTAACTTCGACCGACGCAACCGCAAGTCCCACCAGGTCTGGATAGCCGGGGGCATCGGGGTAACGCCGTTCCTGGCCTGGCTTGATGAGCTGGACGGCTGCACCGCCACCGTGCCTGAGGCAGATCTGCATTACTGCACGCGCAACGCAGACCAGGATCCGATGGTGGATCGACTCCGGGTGCTTTGCAGTGACTTTTCCGGCATTAATCTCGAGATTCACGATAGTAGCAAGGGGCAGGCGTTGTCAGCAGATAAGCTGTCCACCAATAGCAGGTCAGCTGCAGAGGTCTGGTTCTGCGGTCCGACAGGCCTGGGGCAAGCTATCCGAAAAGGCTTGAGGGGTGCACCCTTCCGCCTGACTCGCTTCCATAAAGAAGCCTTCCAGTTCCGCTGATAAGGCCTGGTTTGTTCAGGGTACTGTCAGGTTAGCGTCGTAGAGTGAATGTAACGCAACCGGTAGGAGAAACACCATGAAAACCAAACCCATTGTTCTGAGCCTTTCTTTGCTGCTTATGAGCGGCACTGCTCTGGCCGATGATGACTGCGATGACCCCGTAGCTAATTGGCAGCCCCGTGAAAATCTTCGTGAAAAGCTGGAAGCGGAAGGCTGGACCGTGCACAGAATCAAAGTCGATGACGGCTGCTATGAAGTCAAGGGATTTGATTCCAATGGCGTTAGGGCAGAGGCTTCTTTCGCCCCTGCTTCACTGATGATGATGAGCTGGGAACGCGAAGAAGCAGACGATGATGACCAGGACCCCGGCAAATGGTCCGGAAAGAATGGTCAGGACAACGCCAGAAGACAAATTCCAGGCAACGGTATCGTCAAGGGTCGCCCGACAGTCACCGTTGAGTAAAGGGGCGATTCTGTCCTTTTGTTTCAGTATTACGCCGGTTTATCGGAGACAAGTTATGAAAAAGTTCGTTCTGGCTTTCAGTCTTTTCACCGCTCTGGCTTTACCCGCTTACGCCCAGGCCCGTGACGTGACATTCACGACCGAGTTACAGAGTTACAACGGCGATGGAGCCTATCTGGCTCTGTATCTTACGGATGCGGCCGGCGAGTACCAGGGCACCCTTTGGGTTTCGGGTAAAAAATCAAAATACTACAAGCACTTGGGTGGCTGGGCCCGCGGCAGTGGACTAAATCCGGCGGAGTATGATGGCCTGACCGGTGCCAGTGTCACCAGTGGCCGCACCCTTAAAATTACACTGAACCTGGATGATTCGTTGATCGACAACGGCTATGAGGTCCGGGTTGACTCTGCCGTTGAGGATATGCGCGATATCAGGGCAGATGTCGTGGCCCCTCTGACCACGGAAGGTTCGGGCAAGCCGGTTTCCGGGCGCGGGTATGTGCGCTCTCTCACCTACGATCTTCAATAAGCCGGCAGGAGTTAACACCATGTTGCGCAAGTTTCACGGCTTACCGGGCCTGTTTGCAGGGCTGTTTCTGATAGTCCTCTCAGTTACGGGTGCTGTGTTGGCTTTGGCACCTGCGCTCGATAGAGCCTCCGCGGTCATTCCAGGTGCCGGCCAAGTCAGTGTTGCCGAGCTGGCTGGCCGGATAGTTGCCCATTACCCGCAGACCGAACAGATTGTCCGGACCTCTTCCGGCAACGTCATCGTTTATTACAGCCGAGATGGCCAGGCCGGTGCGGACCTGGTTAACCCACTGACTGGTGAGGGCATTGCACCCTACGAGTCCTCGGCTTTTTTCGGCTGGGTCAAGGACCTGCATCGCGCGTTTATGCTGGATGATGCTGGAAGGGCGATGGCCGGAGTACTCGCTGTTTTTATGCTTATTCTGTGTATTTCAGGAATGTTTTTGCTGGCCCGACGTACCGGTGGCTGGGCGAATTTGTTAAGGCCGCTTTCCGGCTCTGGCAGTAAACGAATTCATGCCGAGCTAGCCCGGTTTGCCGTACTGGGCTTGTTGTTATCGGCTCTGACCGGCACCTTTATGTCGGCTCAGCGCTTTGGTTTGCTGCCGGAAGCGCCCGAAATCGGGCCGAGGTTTCCGGCTGAGGTCTCGGGCGGACAACCTGCCCCGGTGGGTAGTTTGAAAGCGCTCGGTAATGTTGATCTTGGCGGACTTCGTGAACTGGTGTTTCCCTATCCCGGTGACCCACAGGATGTTTATTCCCTGACAACTTCCGGCGGCTCTGGTTTTGTGGATCAGGCTACGGGCGAGTTGCTGCAGTATCAGCCACTAGCTAAGGGCAGCGTGGTGCAGCAGTGGATTGTGAGTTTGCACACTGGCGAGGGGTTATGGTGGCTGGGCCTGTTTCTCGGGGCTGCCGCACTGATCGTGCCGGTACTTTCGGTGACCGGAATAACCATCTGGTGGCAACGCCGCCGCTCGTCAGGGAAGTTGCCTGACAATATCGGTGCCGCCCGGGCGGATACAGTTATCCTGGTAGGCTCTGAAGGGAACACCACCCGGGGCTTTGCCCGGGAACTGCATGCCAGTCTGGGCAAGGTGGGATTCAAGGTGCATTGTAGTGAGATGAATGCCCTGGCCGAGCATTATCCACAGGCCTCCAGGCTTTTCGTGCTGACCTCCACTTACGGTGATGGCGATGCACCCGCCTCGGCCCGGCGCTTTATGGCCAGGCTTGATAATTTCCGCCCCGGCAAAGCCCTGACTTTCGCGGTACTGGGCTTTGGTGACCGCCAGTTTCCCAACTTCTGCAAATTTGCGGTAGATGTGGATAAGGCGCTCGCTGGTAAAGGGCTGAAGCGTCTGCACAGCATTGAGCGGATTGATCGGTGCTCCACTTCACAATTCAGCAAATGGGGAGACAAAATCGGTGAGACTATCGGGACACCGCTTGGGTTGGATTACAACCCGTTGCCGCCAGCCTCGGTAGAGTTGGAATTAGTAGAGCGGGCGGATTATGGCCTCTCTGTGGAGGCGCCTACCAGCATCCTGCGTTTCAAAGTGGTTGAGCAGGGCGGATGGAGAAGGTATGTGCCCGGCAACCGTAAGGCACCTTCATTTGAAGCCGGTGACCTGCTCGGCGTTGTGCCCCCGAACGGGCAGGCTCCGCGGTTTTACTCATTGGCTTCCTCTGCCACAGACGGTGTTGTGGAGATATGCGTGCGCAAGCAGCCTCGAGGGCTTTGCTCCGGCTATTTGTATGAGTTGAAGCCAGGCAATCGAATCAGTAGCTTCATTCGCCATAACCCGGGCTTCCGACCGGCAACCGGTAGCAACCCGGTGATATTGATTGGCGCCGGTGCCGGGATTGGGCCACTGGCCGGTTTTATCAGGAAGAATGCCAGTCGCAATCCCATGTACCTGTATTGGGGCGGGCGTAGTTCGCAATCGGATTTTCTCTACCAGCCGGAACTGGGTCGTTATCTGGATGACCATCGGCTGACGGCGCTGAATACGGTATTTTCCCGGTCGGACGAACGGGCTTATGTTCAGGATAAGCTAAAACAGGATGAGTCGGCGGTGCGCCAGATGGTGAACGCCGGTGCCCAGATTCTGGTATGCGGTGGCAAGGATATGGCCGCAGGGGTAAAGCAGGTCATTGATGAGATTCTGAAGCCGCTGGCAACCGATGTGGAAGCGCTCAGAGCGGATGGTCGATATCTGGAAGATGTTTACTGAAGGGCCCCTTCCTCTTCAACCAGCAACCACCCCGAAGAGCGTCCCTACTCCAGCTGTGAGCGCCATGGCCAATGCGCCCCAGAAGGTGACGCGTCGGGCGGCCAGAAATGCCGGGGCGCCGCCCGCCTTCGCTGATAACGAACCCAGTAACGCCAGAAATATTAGTGAACTGACTGAGACCGCCGACATAACCAGAGACGCCGGAACGATCAGAACCATCAGCAAGGGCAGGGCAGCGCCCACGGCAAAGGTGCCAGCTGATGCCAAAGCTGCATGCACCGGGCGTGCAGCCAGGGCCTCGGAAATGCCCAGCTCGTCCCGTGCATGTGCGCCAAGCGCATCATGTTCCATCAACTGACTGGCAACCGTAGAGGCCAGCTCCGCATCCAGCCCGCGCTTGATGTATATCGCCGTCAATTCTGCCTGTTCAGACTCCGGGTTATTCTCCAACTCCGTTTGTTCTCGCCTTAAATCAGCGCGTTCGGTGTCGGCCTGAGAGCTGACCGAGACATACTCTCCGGCGGCCATGGACATGGCACCGGCGACGAGCCCCGCGACACCGGCAACCAGGATGTTTTCGGCGCTTGCGCCCGTGGCAGCAACGCCAAGAACAAGGCTCGCGGTGGAGACAATGCCGTCATTTGCACCGAGTACGGCGGCTCGGAGCCAACCTGTCCGGTGGGTTTTGTGCTGTTCCTTATGTTTCATCGCGGGGATCCCATCATCTTCACTGAGTCGACGGTTGATGATCAGTTTTACCAATGTTCCGGAGCTTGAGTAGTAAATGATTCAAGCCTGTCCGGGTGCTTCATGTTTGCATGACTAGGTAAAAGATAGCTATCCCGGTGAGCAGTGCCCAGAGCAATCGCACTATTCCTGGTGAAGCGGGATCTTGACCAAGCATTGCATAAGACACCGCAACAGTCAGATCGAACCTCTCTCATACATCCACTGCTTTGACATTTTCCTGATGAAACGCCGACAAAGCCATGACACCGGATTGGCTAATCTATCGATTCATCAGGTCGGGCCGGAGCTGCCGGTTGTCATTGTGGCTGTTTCCCTTATGAGCAAACTTTTAACCGTTCAGTTGCAAGGATTCATTGCTGCCGGTGGCCTTGCCACACTATTCCACTGGTTTGTCATGGCGGCTCTGACCGGCGCGGGGGTTGATGCCATGCTGGCCACCGCAAGCGGAAGCCTGTCCGGTGCAGTTATGAATTATGGGCTCCAGCGTCGTCTGGCATTCCGCAATGCAGGCCCTCACCGCCTGACCGCCTGGCGCTACCTGGTGTCCTGCATTTGCGCCTGGCTTTGCAATCTCGCTTTTTTCTACCTGCTACATCACATTCTTACCTTGCCGGTCACGCTCTCGCAGCTTGTCACGACAGGTCTCGTAGCTGCTCTGAATTACATCGTCTACAAGAGGCTGGTGTTTTATGAACAAATCCCTTGATGTCCACGTCGTGCCGCCAGATGACCGCCTTATCTCCCTGGTGGTACCTGTGTATAACGAGCGAGCCATGCTGCCGCTGTTTTTTGACCGGGTACTGCCCGTGCTTGCCGCGGTCAACCTGCGTCACGAAATTGTGTTCGTGGACGATGGCAGTGAGGATGGCAGCGCTGGTTATGTTCGTAATGAGATAAAGCGAACGCCAGGCCTCCGCCTGGTCAAACTGAGTCGGAATTTCGGCAAGGAGGCGGCGGTAACGGCAGGGCTGGAGCATGCCAGGGGCGACGCGGTGATCGTTCTCGATGCGGACCTGCAGGATCCGCCTGAGCAGATCCCCGCCATGATCGAATCCTGGCAGTCCGGGGCAGACGTTGTGTTGATGCAGCGTCGTTCCAGAGCTGGGGAAACCGTGGTCAAACGCTGGAGCGCGCACTTCTTTTACCGGTTGCTGAACCGGACCAGCCGGACCGATATTCCCGTGGATACCGGCGATTTCCGGTTGATGAGCCGTAAGGCCGTAGACGCGATACTGACTCTGAACGAACGTAACCGGTACATGAAAGGACTGTTTGCCTGGATCGGCCTGCCGACCCGTGTCATCCAGTATGACCGGGAACCCCGGGCTGCCGGAGAAACGAAGTGGGATTACCCCGGACTGGTTGGCCTGGCGCTGGAGGGTCTGACCTCATTTTCCGTCTCACCATTGCGCTGGGCGACCGCCATCGGGTTGTTTGCCGCGAGTGTTGGAGCCCTGTTCGGGCTCTGGATCGTGATCAAGGCCATGATGCTGGGCGATGCAACCAGCGGCTATCCGTCACTGGTTGCCATCATCAGCTTTCTCGGTGGCATCCAGCTACTGAGCATCGGTATTGTCGGGGAGTATGTCGGTAAAACCTATCTGGAAACGAAGCAGCGACCGGTCTACCTGGCCGAGGAGGTGCTGGAAAGTCCGGTTGGTGTCAGTCAGCCCTTAAATACGCGGCTGGCGGAGGCGCGTCATGTCAAAGCGATTTGACATCTGGTTCCTGGCGTTGGCAGCGGTCCTGGTCAGCCGCCTTATCGGCATGGCGCTGTTCCCTTTTGCCGATACCACCGAACCTCGCTACGCGGAAATTGCCCGCCTGATGGCCGAAACCGGTGACTGGATCACCCCCTGGTTTGAGCCGGGTGTGCCTTTCTGGGGCAAACCACCGTTGTCTTTCTGGGCCCAGGCGTTGGCCATCAAGGTGTTCGGCCTCTCGGAGTTTTCATTGCGCCTGCCGTCCTGGCTGACAACCTTGGCGATGGTCTGGCTGGTCTGGCGGCTGGCGAAGCAGCTCTGGAATGTCCAGGCGGCACTGTGGAGTAGCCTGGTGTTCGCCACCATGGCGCTGACCTACATCAGTGCCGGTGCCGTGATGACCGATTCGTTCCTGGCCCTGGGCACGACGCTAACACTGGTCAGCTTCTGTCTGGTGATGTCGGGAGAGGACGGCCCCTGGCGCTGGCTTTTCTTCATCGGACTGGTGATCGGGCTACTGTCCAAGGGCCCGCTGGCAGTCGTACTGGTCGGTATTCCAATCGTTTTGTGGTTGCTCCTTTTCAAACACGAGGCCGCCAGCCTGCGAAAATTTCCGTGGTGGAGGGGGGCTTTACTGACGGCGTTTCTGGCTGGCCCCTGGTATCTGCTGGCTGAACTCAAGACACCCGGGTTTCTGGATTATTTTATCGTAGGGGAGCATATTCGCCGCTTCCTGGATCCCGGATGGACCGGCGATCTGTACGGCAGTGCTCACGATCAGCCCAAAGGTATGATCTGGTTGTTCTGGTTGTGGGCATCGTTCCCCTGGGGAATTGTTGCACTGGTGGGCGTGATTGCCGGCTGGCTCGGTGGTCGAGGGACAGGTCGCATTCGGCTGCCGCTGTCACATCCTGGCTCCTGCTTTCTTTTTGTCAGTGCGCTGGCGCCAATGCTGTTTTTACCCCCGCGGGTAACACGCTCTGGACCTATGTGCTGCCATCCTTGCCATTTACAGCCATGCTGATCGGTCGTTGGATTTCAGACATGGATTCCGCAAGACTTTTCGCAATGAGGCCGCTGTTGGTGGGATTGGTGCCCGTGCTGCTGACTGTTTTCGTGGGGCTGACTACGGTAGGCCTGAAACCGTTCAAGACGGAAAAAGAACTGGTAAGCTATTACCTGCAGGTCAGAGAGCCTGGCGACAGCCCATTGCTCTACCTGGATGATCTGCCATTCTCGGCCAGATATTACTCGCGCGGAACGGCTATGGAAATTTCGGAGGACGATTGGAAGGAACTGCGGCAGCGCGATGGAGTACGACGATTCTATGTAGCTGTTCCCGAAGACTGGTCGGACCGGGAAATCGCGGTGCTATCGTCGTCAGCTGACAAGGTTCTCAGGAACCGCCGCTACCAGTTACTCGCTATAGAGACCCCTGTTCGAAAACTGCAATCGGCGTCGAGTGCTGATGGAGCCCTATTGAATGACAGCTAACAGGCCGCCTCTAAGGCTACTGGTCGTGGAAGATCAGGTGGACCTTGCGGAGAATCTTTTCGAGTTCCTGGGTGAGGACCGCTATTCGCTTGATTTCGCGGCTGATGGTCTGACTGCCTTACACCTACTGGCCACCGAGAGCTACGACGTCATCGTACTCGACCTGATGCTGCCGGGCGTGAATGGCTTCGATGTTTGCCGTCGTATCCGACAGGACCTGCAGTGTCAGACCCCCATCATTCTGATGACCTCCCTCAGTGCGCTCAACGACAAGGAAAAAGGCTTTGAGTGCGGTGCGGACGATTATCTCGTAAAACCGTTTGAATTGCGGGAACTCCAGTTGAGAATCGAGGCGCTTCACCGGCGCCATTCACCGATGAAGCCGGTTCTTCAGGCTGGGGAGATCCGGTTCAACCCTGGCACCCTGGAAGTCGAACTGCGTGGAATGAAAACCACGCTTTCCGGCACGTCGTCCCGGTTATTCGAATTGCTGATACGAGCTTACCCGAATTTTCTCAGTCATACGGCGCTCAGCGATGCCTTATGGGGGGGTGCCCGCTACGGGGATGCCGAGGGTAACAGTCTGCGTACCCATATCTACACGCTTCGAAAATCGTTGGCGGCAGACCTTGGCAACGGATTGGTGAAAACGGTTCATGGGCGGGGGTATCGTCTGGAGTCTCCCGAAGATGGCGACCGGACGACATCATGAAGTCCTCGTTGACGGCCAGGCTCACCCGAACCCTGTTTCTACTTATTGCCGCCACTGCGGCGGTGTCCATATTCATTGTTGAGCAGTTTGTCGATGATGTAGAAGACACCATTCTGGATCTTGAACTGAAAGCGGACGCTGAGTATTTCAAGGAGCGGCTTCGCAACGATGAATTCCAGCCTGTAAAAACGGCACGGCTGGAAGCCGTATTCCTGCCTGAGGGAGAGACTGAGGCGGTGCTGCCGACGTATTTCCAAGCACGCACCCTGCCATTTCCCGGGAAATCGAAGTCGGCGAGACGACCCTGCTTATTGTCGGTGAACGACTTGAGGAACCCAATGGAAAACTCTTCCTGGCCCAGGATATTACCATCATGGAGAATCGTGAGTTCCTGGTTCAGCTGATCCTGATCAGCGTGGCGGCTGGTATGCTCCTGATCGGCTATTTTATTGCTCGTGGGAGTGCCCGCTATCTGGTGCGTCCGTTCAGAAAATTGACCCGTGAGGTGCTGGGTGCGGTACCTGGAACGTCGGTGCCGCGAATCAACACGAGTTATCGCGATCAGGAATTTTGCGACATCGCCGAGGCTTTCAACCGCTTTCTCTCAGAGCTAGAGCACCACATTGAGAGAGAGAAATCCTTTGTAAAGCTGGCCAGTCATGAAATGCGTACGCCCCTGGCGGTGATGAATGGAGCACTCAATGTGCTGGAGCAACGCCAAAACCTGTCGGAAGCTGATCAGAAGACCCTGGCCCGCCTGCGCAGGGCCATGCAGACCATGCGCGACGACATGGATGTTCTGCTGGAGCTTGCCCGCAGCGAGGCTTCGAGCGAAGGCTCCAGGATGGTTAAGGTGAGTGAGATCGTCCGGGCCACTATTGACGATCTGGAGCATGGGCATCCCGACCAGGCTGGGCGCATTACGCTATTTGAAGATAATCCGGATGTGAGAGTCAGAACCTATCCCGTATTGGTGCGTATGCTAATGCGCAACCTGTTGCAGAATGCGCTGCGCCATACCAGGTCACCTGTTGAGGTGCATATGCTGTCGAACGGGATTCTGGTAAAGGATTTTGGTTCAGGTCTTCCTGACGCAGTGGTAAAAAAACTGAGGGTCTCGCGTGCAACCGGCGGCGGCTTGCCCAGAGCAGACCAACTCAACAATACAACCTTCGGTTTGCTCATTGTCCGGTTGGTCTGTGAACGGCTCGGCTGGGGGCTCCAGGTTACACAGTCAGATGACCGGGGCACCGAGTTCATGATTGAGATCGGCAACCGGGGGTGATCAGTTTTACTGTTTCTGCATTTCATTCCAGATGCTGAATTCCCGTTTGCTCACCTTCAGGTCCCGGTCGGCATCCAGGTGATCGAGGATCAGCGTTGTTCGGGTTGAAGACTCCAGGCCTCTATCGCTGGCATCTTCAACGCAATCATTCCGGCGGCTGAGTTCCTTAATCGTCAAATAGCCATCGCCGTTCTGGTCCATGCAGTCGAATCCTTGTAGCGAACCAGGGTGCAGAGGCGTAACGTCCGTGTCGAAGTTAGTCTGCTGGTGCTTTGGGTGGTATAGGTATTGCTCCTCGGCATCCTTGGTTGAACTACCCTCACTGGCGAACGCCGGGGTCTGGCTGACGACCGCCACTCCCAGAAAGAACACCGCTAATGTGGCATTCAATTTAATCATCATCGGACCCTTGTTGGTGGGTAGGTAGTCCATATGAGCGGTTACTGTACAGTCTCAATGGCAGGAGGGCATGGGCCAGAGCTTTGTCAACCAGGCTTGCAGGCGGTTCCAAGTCAACATACTAACCCGAAATAAAGTAAGCGAACATCATCCAGAGATATAAGCCAGGTCCGGATGACCAAAAAACGATTTCAATAGCTTTGGCAATTTCTGCAAGCGCCGAAGCTGCCGGTAAACAATGCTCCGAAGTTGTTCTTTACTGTTGATGATCTTTTTACCGACGTGGTGGTATTTGATGTAGCCCCAAACAGACTCATCAGGGTTCAGCTCCGGCGAGTACGGCGGCAGGAAGAACAGCCTGAGCTTGCCGTCGAGGCTCTCGACATACTCGCGAACGCGACGAGCATGGTGAACCGGGTGGTTATCGAGGATCAGGAAAACCGGCTTGTCAGCGTCTTGCACCAGAGCCTTGAGGAAACCGAGAAACGCATCGGTGTTCATGGTGCCCTGAATCGTTTTGAAGCGAAGCTCACCGCGAGGTGAGATGGCCGAGATCAGATTGATGCTGAAGCGACTGCCGGTATTGCGGATGATCGGAGTTTCACCCTTGGGCGCCCAGGTCGTGCCACTGTGATAATCAGACCGGATACTGGCTTCATCACCGAAGTAGATGGTGGCACCGACTTTTTTGGCTTCCTTGCGGATTTCCGGGTAGGTCTCTTCTTTCCACTGCTTCACGGCCTCTGGTTTTTGCTGGTAAGCCCTATGCAGTGGTTTCTGGGGCGTCAGCCCCAGGTTTCGAAGCAGACGACCAACCGAGACATCGCTTAACCGGACGTTGAACTTTTGCCGGATGAGCTCACGCACACGACCCCGGGTCCACAGGGCAAAATCAAACTTCAGCTGGTCCGGCGTAAAGGTTGTTATCCAGGTATACAGCTCCCGGATCTGAGCGCCGCTCAGCTTTTTGGGGCGACCAGAAATTTGCTTGGCCTTAAGTGCGTCAAAGCCACCCTCTCGGTAGGCAGCCAGCCATTCGTAAATTCGTGCCCGGCTCATGCCAAGCGCTTTGATGACGACTTCCGGGCTCTCGCCATCCATGACTCGTTGAACGGCGCGAACGCGAATGGCTTCTAATGTTTTGTGATCAAGTTTACGACCGTCATCGTGGCGCATGTGTGTAGATATCCGATAAGCTTGGCAAACGACCGCTACATTATAAATGATGTTCGCTTACTTTTGTACCCATTAGTAAGTGGTCTGTTCGCTTTGATTGGAATAAACACCAGCTAAAGGCCTCTGATCGGGTCTAACACAGTTACGTTAAAGTCTTGGTCCATCCATGCATAATAATCGTTGAACTGCATCATTGCCCGCCCGGGCTCGTCCGGAAACGCTGCCAGGTCACGGCCCACCAGGGGATGTTCACTCGCTATGCCCATGAGTGATAGCAGCGTCGGCGCAAGGTCGATCTGGCTGGTAACTGTCCTGATGCGCCTGCTTTCAATATCGGCGCCCAGTATCAGGCCCGGAATCTGGAAGTTCTTGATGGGTACCAGTTCGTCACCCCACACCCTTGCGTCATGGTCGGCAACGATCAGGAATAGCGTATCTTCCCAGTAGGCACTGTTCCTGGCGGATTCGATAAACTCACCCAGGGCATGGTCCGCGTATTTGACAGCGTTATTGACGGTGTTTTTTTCCGCGTCATAGGGATCGATGCGTCCGTCGGGATACTCGAAAGGGGTGTGGTTCGAGGACGAAAACACCAGACGGAAGAAAGGCTTCCCCGAAGCATGGAGTTGCTTGAGGTCCTGGTGGGTCTTTTCAAACAGGTCTTCATCGCTGACTCCCCAACTGCCAGTAAACACCGGGTCAACGTAATCCTGCTGGTCGACAATGGAGTCAAAACCGTTGCCGGTAAAGAAGCTGCGCATGTTGTCGAAATGCGCCTCCCCGCCGTATATGAATCCAGTGTCATAGCCCTCTCTTTTCAACAATTCCCCGAGCGTAAAGAACCCGGTCTGGGACAGGGACAGCTTTACGACACTGCGTGCCGGCGAGGGTAGGAAGCCAGAAACCACCGCCTCGATGCCGCGAACGGATCTTGTTCCAGTGGCGTAAAGGTTCTCGAACCACCAGCCCGAACCCTTCAGGGCTTCCAGGCGCGGGGTCACCGGTCGGCCACCCAGGGATTCAACAAAGGTCGCACCAAGGCTCTCCTCCAGCACAATCACCAGGTTAAGTGGTCGCGGCCGGGTTCGTGCCGGGGTCTGGTGGTGCAATGTCGGATATTGCCCGGAACTGAACTGCGTATTGCGCAGCCACGGCTCATCGCGTACTTCGTCCACTATCTCGGATAATTCCATAGTGCCATAACGGTCACTGGCGTCCGCCTCATGCTTGAGGTTGTAGACCGCGAACGCAACGGACCAGCTTGAGTTGAGAATCAGCGAGTTCACCAGGGCGTCAGAGGTTAGTGCGAACATGGCGGGGTTGGCGGGGCGATGGCCCGTGGTGGATCGGATGCTAATGAACACCAGGACCACCACTATCGGCCACACCAGTAACATTTTACGATAGTTGCCTGGGCGGGCCTGCCGTACCCATGCTCCCATCAGCCAGGCGAACAGGGCTGTCAACCCCATGACCAGGAAAGAGCCCAGCAGGACGGTGGGCAGATAGCCCTCCCAGAGCATGCTCAGAATCTCCCGCGGATAGTTCAGGTACTCAATAAAGAGCCGGTTGGGTCGGGAATCGTATTCGGCAATGAAGGTCGGCGTGGCCAGTTCCATGAACAGAAATGCAAAAACCACGACCAGTGCCCAGAGCATCGTGAGGCGCTTCCAGAGTGCCCAGCTGTACCGGTGGCCCATAATCGGCAGGAGCAATACCAATGGTGCTACCACCATACCGGCCATGATCAGATCCACTCGCAGACCGTGAAGAAAAATGTCTGGCCACACGGGGGTTGGCTGGACTCGATCAAATTGCCACGCGACCAAAAGGGCACGGGATAGCCCCCCGATAATAAGGACCGAGCAGAACAGCATCAGTATCGGGGCATAGGCTCCCGCCCAATTGAACCAACGATATACATGAGCGGGGAGGGATTGCTTTCTGATGAACAATGACGTCATGACTGCACTCGTAAGTAAAAGCGGAAGAAATCGGCCTGGAGCGGAGGCGTGAAGGATAGAGGGATGTTCGTCAGGGAGGGGTCGTGGAAATGTCAGGAATTTGTCAAAAGTCCTACTAGCACGTTGAGCATGTCGGTAAACAGGGTGTTAAGAATCTGAGGGCCGGAATGCACAGATTTTCAGTGACGAAGTGTGGCCTGATAAGGACGCCGTTGTTCAATAAAGATTTTTTAAAACTGCTGGTTGAGGTTTCTTCTGGGTCGATGCGGAAGGGTAAATGGTACCCCCCGGCAGGACTCATAAGTATACGCAAGAACTTGTTTTATATGTTTTATTAAATGTTTTTGTCTTGATATATGCCCCCATTTGTACCCCCAGACTATTTTCTGTACCTGGGAGTGATTCCCAATTGAGCCGTTGTCGTAGGAAGCTATCTTGTGGTTGACGCATTGAAGTGGCGGAGTGCCAAACCAGATGAGCAAGGGGCTGGCACAGAGCCGGCCCCTTGCAGGTGATCTGTATTACAGCATTTTTTTCAGCTCGCCGTAATCCCCGTCAGTACGAAGCACCAGCGTGATATCGTTGTCGTTCCGATTGCGGAAGAACCATCCATGGTTACCGGTGAAAGCAGCTTCCAGCTCGCCCTCGTCTTCCGGAACGCCCCGGCCTTTCTCATAGGAAATTGACTGGCCGCTTCCGTCGCCATGGGTGTCATAGTTGATGGGGCCGCCCTCGGATATCCACGAGAACCGAGCGACAGCACCTTCCTCCATGGTGAGCTTGAACTCAGTACCTTCGCCAGGCGTGAGAACCACTCGCACTTCGTCCTGCCATTGTGGTTTTTCTGTTTGTACTGCTTCAGACACTTGTGGCTCTTCCTCGGCCGATGTTACTGGCTCCGGGGCCGAGGCTTTTTCCTGAGTGGGTTCTTCAGGGTTTACTGTTTCGGTCTCCTGCTGATCACTCGGGGATTGCACGGCAACCATCTGCGCCTCCTCGTCAGCGGCGGCTTCATCAGCCAGTTGCTCCTTGATCTCGCCCATTTCGGTCAACCCCAGTGCCCGGCCAGCTCCGGTGGGGTCTATGCCATACTCTGCTGGCATGACGACGGTAACCAGCAGTACCAGAGCGACAATGGCTGCGATGATGGTGGATCGAATCAGCTTGGCAGTGCTGGGCAGTTCTTCACGTTTGGGTATATCAGTGTTGTACATTGCGAATCTCCAGAATCAGGCGACAAAGTAACCGGTGAGCTGATAGCCAAAGAGCAGGAAGCCTGCGCTCATCATGGCCACATTGGCGGTGTAGGCATGGCGGAAGAAGCCGTTGGTTTTTCGCCAGAAATTGATGACGATCAGGATCATGGCCAGGGCAATGAGCTGTCCGATTTCCACGCCCACGTTGAACGCGAGGAGATTCGGGATCAGGCCGTCCGGCGAGATGTCGTATTCGATGATCTTCGTGGACAGGCCGAAGCCATGGAAAAACCCGAAGATCAGCGTGGCGGCCTTGGTGTTGGGCTGGAAGCCAAACCACCGCTGATAGGCCCCGATGTTGTCCAGAGCCTTGTAGACGATGGAGAGACCGATGATCGCATCAATGATGTAGCTGTTGATGCCCACGTTGAAGTAGACGCCCAGCAGCATGGTGGTGGAGTGCCCCAGCGCAAACAGGCTCACGTAGATTGCGATGTGTTGCATGCGGTAGAGGAAGAAGATAACACCCAGCAGGAACAGCAGGTGGTCATAGCCGGTGACCATGTGCTTGGCCCCCAGATAGATGAACGCAATAAGGTTTATCCCGGTAGTTTCCTGGATGTACCCCTTATCGCCCTGGGCGACAGCATGGGCCAACACATCCGTGCTCAGACCCAGCAAGCCCAATGTCAGAAATATCCAGAAGAGACGACTGCCTGGGCCCGTGAAGGACACACCGCAGCAGCCGCCAAGTAAGCTTGGCAACATAAAGACTCCAATCGAATTTGTTTTCTCGGGCCGCGAAAGCGGCAAGAATCAAGCGTGAAGGAGTGCTTTGGGAGGGCGTTCCAGTCGGTAGCGCAAACTGCGAGGGGATCCACCAGCAAACGGCACCGGTTGCCGGAGAACGGTAAGACTTTGGGAAACCAGTGGTACCCCTACCTGGTCCGCGGTCTCATGGGTGTGGTTTCCAGCGTCGTGGTGTAGTGACGACGCCTCTGGCTCTTCGTCAAAATCGTGGCTGTGTCCATGCCCGTCATGACTTACAGAATGGTGGGTGAGTGCAGACTCCCCATCACCAGCCAACTCAGCCACGCCGTGAGAGAACGACTCGCCAATCACCGAAAGTGACAGCCCCGCCAATGCGAACAGCATGAGGAGCGTCGGAAGCAGTTTTCTTTGGTGGAGGTCCGAAACCATCAATCTCAGTGGGTCGAATCGGTAGTTGGATTTCAACGAAGGCAGAGGATACCATCCCCCTATGGGGGATAGGAATTACACATGGTAAATGATCACAAGCATCAATCGCACCCAAACATTATCAAACGCCTGAAGCGGGCCAGGGGCCATCTCGAGAGCGTGATTGGCATGATGGACCAGGGAAAACCCTGCCTGGAACTGGCGCAACAACTTCACGCTGTGGAAAAAGCCATTCAGCAAGCCAAGCGCGTACTGGTGCAGGACCACATTGAGCATTGCCTGGACGACGCCATCGGACAACTGGAGCCAGAGCAGCAGCGCCGCGTCGATGAATTCAAGGCAATCGCCCGGTATCTTTAACCCGTTAGGGCCTAAACGGTGCTATTCCCGTTAATCACACTGAAGAGTTTCCACCGTCACGTGGACCAGGGACTGGCAACGGGCCTGAATACGCTCCTTGTAAGCAGAAGGTGAGTCGGGCTGGTGCGACACCACCGAGACAATCGCCGCATGGATGTCTGGGCCGATCGCCCACACATGTAAATCACTGACTTTGGTTTCATCGCCTTCAACCGCCTGCTTGACGGCTTCTTCCATGTCCTGATCCTGCTCGTCGAGAAGGACTTTGGAGGTGTCTCTCAACAGCTGCCATGACCAGCGTGTCACCAGAATGGCCCCGATAATACCCATCATCGGGTCCATCCAGTTCCAGCCCGCATATTTACCAGCCAGCAGAGCAATAATAGCCAGCACGGATGTCAGCGCATCGGCCAGCACATGAAGGTAGGCGGCCCGGCGGTTGTGGTCGTGGTGATGATGGTGGTGATCATGTCCGTGGCTGTGGCCATGGTCATGTCCCGCATCCCCGAGTATCCAGGCTGATACCCCGTTGACGCCCAGGCCGATGATGGCCACGAAAATTGCGCCGTTAAATGAAATCGGGACCGGCTGTATAAAACGCCCAATGCTCTCAATAACCATGTAGAGCGCGAAGACCGCCAGCAGAACCGCACCGGTGAACCCGCCCAAAGCGTTGACCTTCCCCGTGCCGAAAGAGAACCTGGCATTACCTGCGTTTTTCCTGGCATACGCGTACGCGAACGCGGCAATGCCCAAAGCAACCGCGTGGGACCCCATGTGTAGGCCATCGGCCAGCAACGCCATTGAGCCATATACGATCCCCGCCAGGATTTCCCAGACCATCATTGTCAGTGTCAGGCCAACCACAATGAGTGTTCGGGTCTCACCGGAGCGCTTCAGGTCCTGACCGAAAGTGTGATCGTGTTGCCAGTGGTTCAATCGTTCGTGATGCACAGAAGACTTCCTGAGAAAAAAGCGGAGGGAAGGTTTTGTAGCGATTAACTAATTTACATCCCCCCGGGGGGGATAGGTAAATGCTACGCCACCGCAATCGCGGCTGCAAGTGAGGTGTTGAGGTGTCAGTTGCCTGATCGGCTGCCGAATCGATCGGAACCAGGGATTTCAACAACAGCAGTAAGACCTCCCGCCTTACTGGACGTGTAATGAACCTGCCCCTGATAACGCTCAACTATCGCGTGGACAATAGCCAGCCCCAGTCCATGACCGGGTGTTTGTTCGTCGAGCCTCAGTCCGCGCTTGCCCAATTGTGACCGGGCTGTTTCTGAGACGCCGGCCCCGTCGTCGCTGATGATGATTTTTAACCGGCCTTGATCTTCACCCAGCGTGAGTTCCACCCAGCGGGATGACCATTTGCCTGCGTTATCCAGCAAGTTGCCAAGGATTTCGTTCAGATCATGCTCCTCAACAGGCCAGCGATGGTGTTCAGGCAGATCCGTTGACAGTTCAAAAGATTTATCGGGGTAGAGGCGGCCGAGCATCCACAGCAGGTCCCGGGACTGTTTGACCGGGCAGGCACTTTGACCGACCTGTGGACCTGCAAACCGGCTTCGCCGCATTTCTGACTCCAGCTGAGCATCTATGTCGTCGAGGCGCGACGCCATTTCCCGTCTCAGGTTCTCATCGAGCGGGCGGCTGGTGTCTTCCAGGATCTGTCTGACAGCCGCTATGGGCGTTTTCACGCTGTGAGAAAGGTTGGCAAGGGCGTCACGGGAGCGCTCCAACCGGTCATCCAGTGAATCCAGCAGCTGATTGAGTTGCTGAACGAGGGGCCGGAACTCCTCCGGGCCGTCTGCGTTAATACGGGAGATATCGCCTGACTGAAGCTTTTTCAGGCTCGCCCGAAGGCCCACTACAGGCCGCAGGGCCAGAGTGATGCCCACCCATATGCTTCCGACCATCAGAATGACCAGTAAAAACGAGACGACGGCAGTCCAGGTGTGGAGTTCGGCCTGACTTTGCTGAAGTGCCTCCATATCCTCGGCAACAATGACCACGAAGGAGTTTCCGTCGACCGTGAAGGCTCGGCGATAGCCAAGCATCTCGGAGGGCGCAGCGGGTACCTCAGCATCCCGGACTCTTACGGCTCCCTCCTGCTCGGACGAGAGCAACGGCCTCAGCACCGGAGTCCAGGTTTCCGGTGAAATGGACTGCCGGGACGGAGAGGCAATGGCGAAGGCGTGGTGGAACACTTCCTGGAAGTAGTCGCCGGTCTGGAGTGTGTCAATCCGGCCGCCGGACTGGCGGATCTGGTGTTCCAGAAAAGCCACCTCGTCTTTCAGGCGGCTTTCTACAAAGTCCGTGGACATCCTCTCCAGCAAGGCCCCATGGATGATCCAGGCCAGCGCCATCAGGCCAATACCGGCCGGAAGCAGCAGAATCAGGAGCATCCCCCTGACTGAACGAGGTCTAGCGGCTATCGGCATCGAACAGGTACCCCTGACCACGTCGGGTCTTTATGGTGTCCGGACCCACCAGCTTCCTGAGACGCCGCACGTAGGCTTCGATAACATTCTCGCTGGGTGTGTCGTTGAGGCTGTATAGCTGGTCCAGTAGCTGTTCTTTCGAGAAAACCTGCCCGGGACGACTCATCAGACAGCGGAGCAAACGGAATTCCGTACCGGTCAGGCTATGCTCGATGTTGTCACCGGCTCTTAACGTCTGACGATTTTCGTCCAGCTCGAATTGGCCCGCTGTCAGTGTGTCCATTATTCGGCCTTCGCTTCGACGGACGATGGCGTGAAGCCGGGCAATCAGTTCTTCCGTCTGGAAAGGTTTCGCGAGGTAATCATCGGCGCCGGCCTTCAGTCCATTGACCTTGTCCTGCCAGTCTCCTCTGGCGGTCAGGATCAGCACCGGGAAGCTGACCTTATGCGTCCGCCACTGCCTCAGTACGTCCAGACCGTTGCCGTCGGGCAGGCCCAGGTCAAGAATACCGGCCCGGTAGCTTTCCTGCTGCCCGAGTTGCCGGGCGTCCCGTGCGGTACTGGCGGTATCCACGCTGAAACCGGCCTTTTCCAGCTGGGCGCTTAGCCCGTTCGCCAGTAGGGGATCATCTTCCACCAGAAGTAATCGCATTCCTGATCTGCCTTCCCAAATTGAGCCTCAAAGCTCGTCAGTGTTGCTGCCCAAGCTGAATCGTGCCTGAACGAAAAATAATTCCGATTTTCAGCATGGATTCAGGTTGCTGAGCGATGGTAGCAACCGTTTCTGGATATTGCTCAAGTTTTGAGTGAGACAACCCGGCCTCCAGGGCCAAATCTGTTCAAGGGAGAAGATATATGACCATATCAAAATTTCTCGTTGCTGCTGCGGCTATCTCATTGTCGGCGACCGCCTTTGCCGCTGGAACCCATGGTGGAGGCCATGGTCACGGCGCTGCGAGTGGTGAGCCCGGCAAAGCCTCAGCGGTCAGCCGAACCATAACAGTCGAAATGTACGACAACTACTATGAACCGGAATCAATCACCGTAAGCCCCGGGGAAACGGTGCGGTTCATGGTGGAGAACAAAGGGAACCTCGTTCACGAATTCAACATCGGCACCCCAGAGATGCACGAGGGCCATCAGGAGGAAATGATGATGATGGTCGAGCATGGCGTCATCCAGGGCGGAAGACTCAACCACGACATGATGGAAATGGACATGGGGAACGGCCAGTCCATGAAACACGACGACCCCAACAGCGTCCTGCTGGAACCGGGCCAGAGCCAGGAAGTCATCTGGAAGTTTTCCGATAACAGCAATATCGAGTTCGCCTGCAATGTGCCGGGTCATTACCAGGCAGGGATGTACGGTGACGTTAAGGTTCAGTAACTCAGCTCACTAGTAAAGCGTTGAAGCAGAGGGCCTACAGGTATTTCTCCTGTGGGGTCCTTGGTGCAGTGCTATTTGGAGTAACAAGCATGAAAAGCCGTTTAGGTTCGGTGTTGTTAAGCCTGCTGATGTCTACATCGGTTATGGCCGGCGAATATGATCTCACGGTTGATCGGGTCGAAATTGATACCGGCGATTTCGTGAAAGAAGGTATTGGCTATAACGGTGCATCTCCGGGACCGGTGATGCGCTTCAAGGAAGGTGAAACCGTCAAGATCAATGTGACCAACAACCTGGATGAGATGACGTCCATTCACTGGCACGGTCTGATCCTGCCTTTCAATCAGGACGGTGTGCCAGGTATCAGTTTCCCTGGCATCAAGCCGGGTGAAACGTTCACCTATGAATTCCCTATCCAGCAAGCAGGCACCTACTGGTTTCATAGCCACTCTGGTTTTCAGGAGCCAGACGGGGCCTATGGTGCCATTGTCATTGAGCCCGAGGGCCGTGAGCCGTTCCGCTACGATCGTGAATTCGTGGTACAGCTGACTGATAAACACCCCCATTCCGGTGACCGCATCATGCGCAACCTGAAAATGATGCCGGACTATTACAACCGCGAGCAGCAAACCGTGGGCGAGTTTTTCTCGGACGCGTCAAAGAATGGCCTGATGAATACGGTCCGAGACCGGATGGCCTGGGGCGACATGCGCATGATGAAAGCGGACGTTGAGGACCTGCAAGGCTTTACGGGTCTGATCAACGGTAAGGGGCCGGACCAGAACTGGACTGGGCTTTTTGAGCCGGGCGAACGCATCCGGCTGCGATTCATCAACTCTTCGGCCATGACCTACTTTGATATCCGGATTCCTGGTCTGGATATGACCGTCGTTCAGGCCGATGGCAACAACGTTCAGCCCGTTAGTGTCGATGAATTCCGGATTGGTGTAGCGGAAACCTACGACGTGATCGTACGTCCGAAGGATGAGCAGGCGTACACCATCTTCGCCGAATCCATGGGACGTTCCGGATACGCCAGGGCAACACTGGCCCCCGAAGAGGGCATGGAAGCGGCAGTGCCGCAACTGCGTGAAGCTGCCCGACTGACCATGGCTGATATGGGCGGTATGCCTGGTATGGACCATGGCAGCATGGCGGGCATGGATCATGGGAACATGGATATGGACAGCTCAGAAGATATGTCCGGGATGGATCACTCTTCTATGGAGGGGACGGACCAGTCCAACATGGGCGGCATGGATCATTCCAATATGGAAGCTATGGATCATTCGGGTATGTCCGGTATGGACCATGGTTCCATGACGATGGGAAAAGAAGATAAAAGCGATCCTTTCTATGCCAAGGGCAGTGGCCTCATGCCCAAAGCGGCGAATGGAGGTAAGTTTCTGTCTTACGCTGACTTGAAGGCTCAGGATCCGCTGTACGAAGACCGGGAACCGACCCGGGAAATAGAGCTTCGCCTGACCGGTAATATGGAGCGTTACACCTGGAGCATTAATGGCGTCAAGTACGAAGACGCAGACCCAATTCGTCTCAAATACGGTGAGCGAGTTCGCTTCAAATTCGTGAACGAGACCATGATGACTCACCCTATGCACCTGCACGGTATGTGGTCCATTCTCGATGTTGGTGCAGACCAATGGAACCCGATCAAGCACACGGTCAGTGTGCAGCCAGGCACCACGGTTTACATGGAAACCGAGGTCGACGCGCCCGGTCAGTGGGCGTTCCACTGTCACCTGTCCTATCACGCGACCGCTGGTATGTTCCGCAAGGTCATTGTTGAAGGTGGGCCAGAGTCGACGCAGGCCAAAACAGACGTGATTGCCAAAGATGGAGGTGAGGTATGAGCTGTATTCGATCAATTGTCGCAGTCAGCTTCCTTGCCTCTATTGGTGTCTCAACGGCGGTGACAGCTCAGGAAATGATCTCCGACACGACCGCTCGAAAACAGCCGCTCACAACCTGGGGCGTTCAATTCGAGGAATTTGAGTACCGCTACAGCGACGATGACGAGGAGCTGGGCGTCTGGAATGCGGATGCCTTCTATGGCACCGACGACTTTAAAGTCCGGCTGCTCACAACCGGGGAGTACGAGATAGAGGAGCAGGCCTACGAAACGCTGGAAAACCAGCTGGTCGGCCAGATCCCTATCTCCAAGTTCTTCGACGCCAAAGCGGGCGTGCGTTTCGATACGCCCGAGGGGCCGGACCGTACGTATGCGGTTCTCGGTGTGGCCGGGCTGGCGCCCCAATGGTTTGAGATCGATGCAAATCTGTATGTCAGCAAGGATGGCGATACGTCAGCTGAACTGGACGCTGAGTACGAATTGCTGTTCACCAACTACTGGATTCTGGCGGCAACGCTGGATGCCTCAGTAGCGTTCAGTGAGGATGAAGAGATCGGCGTCGGCAAGGGATTGGTTTCCACCGAAACCGGCCTCCGGCTCAGCTACGACCTGATCGACCGTGCGTTCTCACCCTACGTGGGTGTGGTGCACGAGCGTAAGTATGGCGATAGCGCCGACCTGGCCGAGGCGGACGGCGGTGGCACAGAAGACTGGTTTGCCGTGATCGGCGCTCGAATCGCATTCTGATGCTGATGGGCCATGGGGAAACCCACGGCCCTTTTTCGTCTATGATTTGATGTAACTCAAATCCACCGAAAGTCTGTGTCCATTTTCAGCCGCAGTTCAGATTGAAGTGTTTTGATACAGGGAGAAGTCATCAGGAAGAGAGGTGTCACCCCATGACCAAAGCACACAAAGCAACCAATCAGGAGCAGTTTTTGTTGCGCCGAAAAATGGCCGTCGAGGGGCTTGGAGAGGATCAGTGGGATGGGCTCATCCACGATCTTAATCGCCACCCCTGCGTTGATTTCGCCGAGCGTAAGCCAAATGGCACATTGCAGGTGACGTACGACGGAACCCACTGGTCCGTCGATGAATTACTGGAACTGATCAAGGCTTACGGTGGCCAATTGAAAACCGGATGGTGGACCCGGCGCAAATTGGCTTGGTACCGGGTTACCGACGACAACGTCCGGGCAAATGCCAAGCATGAGCCGTTCTGCTGTTCCAAGATTCCACCCATGAAAAAATAACAGGAGGTTGAATGAACAGGGAGGAAGATCGAACTACCCGCTACCAGGAGGGCAGTCTCACTTTACCAGGGACAGTCATGCTGGGTACCGGCGTCATGATTGGCGCCGGTATTTTTGCACTTACCGGGCAGATGGCCCAGATGACCGGCGTACTTTTCCCGCTGGCCTTTCTCGCTGCGGCTGTGATTGTGAGCTTCAGCGCCTATTCCTACATCAAGATCTCCAATGCCTACCCGTCCGCCGGCGGTATCGGCATGTACCTGCACAAGGCTTACGGAAACCGGCTGCCAACGGCTTTCAACGCCCTGTTGATGTATTTTTCCATGGTCATCGCTCAGAGCTTCCTGGCCCGCACCTTTGGCTCTTACACCATGCAACTTTTCGGCGGGGATGACAGTGGCCGCATGGTGCCCATTCTCGGCGTGGCGCTCATTCTTGCGGCCTTTCTGATCAACCTGCTGGGCAATCGGATGATTCAAGGGGTGGCTTCCTTTATCGGGATCCTGAAAATCGGCGGCATACTGATTTTCGGTCTGGTCGGGGTCTGGATTGCCGACTCAATCTCGGTTGATTTTTCGGAGCCCGGTGAAGCCGGAACGCTGGGCAACTTCCTGGGCGCAACCGCACTGGGGATTCTGGCGTTCAAAGGCTTTACGACCATCACCAACAGTGGTTCGGAAGTCATCGACCCGAAGCGAAACGTTGGGCGCGCCATCGTGATTTCCATTGCCGCCTGTGTGGTGATCTACACGCTGGTGGGATTTGCGGTCGCCAGCAATCTATCTCTGGCTGAAATTATCGAAACGCAGGATTACTCTCTCGCCGCTGCTGCACGCCCCGCTCTCGGCGAATACGGCGTCTGGTTTACTGTTGCGATTGCCATGATGGCCACGGCGGGAGGAATTCTGGCCAGTGTATTTGCTGTGTCCCGCATGTTGGCCATGCTGACGGAGATGAAACTGGTTCCTCATCGGCATTTTGGCATGCCCGGCAGCATCCAGAAACACACACTGGTGTATACCGTTGTCCTGGGGCTGATCCTCACCGCCTTCTTTGATCTGTCACGAATTGCCGCGCTGGGTATCGTGTTTTACCTGATTATGGACATTGCCATTCACTGGGGTGTACTGCGCTATCTTCGCAAAGACATCAAGGCCAACACCTGGGTGCCAACTATAGCCATCTTGTTGGATCTTTTGGCTCTGGGCGGCTTTGTCTGGGTAAAACTGAATACGGACCCGTTCGTCATTGGCGTGGCAGTGGTCACCATGATTGTGCTTGCAGTCTCCGAGCAGATTTTCCTGAAAAGATCGCCGGAATCCGCGCAAGCGAAACAGGAAGAGAGTCACGCGCATCGTCACCATTAACCAGAATCAGGAAGAGAGGCTATTGCCATGATGGGAGATAACATGTTCGGGAACACCATGTGGGCAGGCCACTGGCTGTGGATGCTGGTGATTGCCATTGTGGTCGTCATTCCGGCCTGGCGTATTTGCCAGCGCACGGGGTATCCGGGGTGGATGGGTGTACTGATACTGATCCCTATCGTCAATCTGGTTCTGCTGTATTTCATTGCATTTGCAGACTGGCCCGCCGATAAAACAGGAGATCAGAATGGCTGAGCACCATCACGCCCATGACCACGATCACCACGCCGATAAAGAACCTGGCGGGCACACCGCCAAGGATCCGGTTTGCGGCATGGCAGTCGATCCGCATACCGCGGAACACCGCAGCCAGCATGGCGGTAAAACCTGGTACTTCTGCTCGTCGCGTTGCCAGTCCAAATTCGACGAGGACCCTGAGCAGTACCTCGATTGGGAAAAGAAACAGCAAGAGCCGGTAGCGCCGGGCACTATGTATACCTGTCCCATGCACCCCGAGATTCGGCAGCAAGGGCCAGGGGACTGCCCAATCTGCGGCATGGCCCTAGAGCCCGAGCAGGTGAGCCTGGATGATGGCCCCTCTGCAGAACTTACGGACATGACCCGCCGGTTTTGGATCGGGCTGGTGCTGACCTTGCCTGTACTGGTCCTGGAAATGGGCGGGCATCTGACCGGGCTTGACCATATGATTGCTCCACAGATGTCCAACTGGATTCAGTTGGTGCTGGCAACGCCCGTGGTGCTCTGGTGCGGCTGGCCCTTCTTCGTCCGGGGTTGGAGATCCGTGGTTAGCCGTAACCTGAACATGTTCACGCTGATAGCCATTGGTACCGGCGTGGCCCTGATCTACAGCCTGGTCGCCACACTTGCGCCCCAGGTATTCCCGGGCGCTTTCCGGCAGGCCGACGGCTCAGTGGCAGTGTACTTTGAGGCGGCAGCGGTCATTGTGGTGCTGGTGCTGCTTGGACAGGTGCTGGAATTGCGCGCCCGGGAGAAAACCTCCGGGGCCATCAAGGCTCTGTTAGATCTGGCGCCGGCAACGGCCAGGAAACTGGACGATGATGGCGGTGAGTCCGATGTATCGCTGGATCAGGTCAAGGTCGGCGACCGCCTGCGGGTGCGTCCGGGCGACAAGGTTCCCCTAGACGGCGAGGTGCTCGAAGGCAGCTCCAACGTGGATGAGTCCATGGTGACCGGCGAGCCTTTGGCAGTCAGCAAGAAATCTGGTGACCAGGTGATCGGCGGCAGCATTAACCAGCAGGGCAGTTTCATCATGCGGGCGGACAAGGTCGGCCGGGACACCATGCTGTCCCAGATTGTGCAGATGGTGGCCAGCGCCCAGCGCAGCCGCGCGCCCATTCAGGGCCTGGCCGACAAGGTCGCGGGCTATTTTGTGCCTGCGGTGATCGTGATCGCCATTATCGCCTTTATAGCCTGGTCGTTGCTTGGGCCGACACCCCCGATGGCATTCGGTCTGATTGCTGCGGTGAGCGTGCTGATTATTGCCTGCCCCTGTGCTTTGGGGCTGGCAACGCCCATGTCGATTATGGTCGGTGTTGGGCGGGGTGCTCAGAGCGGTGTGCTGATCCGCGATGCCGAAGCACTTGAGCGCATGGAGAAAGTGGACACCGTGGTGGTGGATAAGACGGGCACACTGACTGAAGGCAAACCTCAGGTGACCAAACTGGTGCCAGCTGCCGGGGGCAGCGAGGATGAGCTCATGCGATTCGCCGGCGGCCTGGAAAAGGGCAGTGAGCATCCGCTGGCCCACGCCATTCTCGATAAAGCAAAGACCATGGGCTTGAAACTACCGGACGCGGAAGATTTTGATTCACCCAATGGGAAGGGCGTCACCGGTAGGATTGATGGACGACGGGTATTGCTCGGAAACCGGCTGTTGATGGAAGCGGAAAATGTGGACACCGCGGACTTTGAAAGCGAAGCCGACCAGCTCCGCCAGGATGGGGCGACTGTTATTTTCGCGGCCGTAGACGGCAAAGTGGCCGGTTTGCTTGCCATCGCCGATCCGGTGAAAGAAACCACTGAAGCGGCTATTTCTGCACTGCAGAAAGACGGCATCCGAGTCGTCATGCTCACCGGCGACAACCGGACGTCGGCCGAGGCGGTTGCCCGTAAATTGCACATCGATGAAGTGGAAGCGGAAGTGCTTCCGGAGGATAAGGGCAAGATCGTTCAGCGCCTGAAAGATGAGGGCCGTGTTGTGGTGATGGCTGGTGACGGGGTGAACGACGCTCCGGCTCTGGCAACCGCCGATGTAGGCGTAGCCATGGGCACGGGCACTGATGTGGCCATCGAAAGCGCCGGCATTACCCTGTTGCGCGGCGATCTCATGGGCATTGTGGAAGCACGTCGATTGTCGCTGGCAACCATGCGCAATATCCGGCAGAACTTGTTTTTGCCTTTGTCTATAACTCTGCGGGTGTGCCGATAGCGGCCGGCGTTCTATACCCGTTTTTCGGCATCCTGCTGTCACCGATTTTTGCGGCGGCGGCTATGTCGCTGTCTTCGGTCAGCGTGATCGTGAATGCGCTGCGCCTGAGAGTGATCAAGCTCGGACCAAAGTGATATACGTCGGATTTGTTGGAGATACCTATGCCGTACACGATTGATCGCATTATAGAAGGTGCCAATTTCGAGGAAGTTGACAAGCGAACTCGTCAGTCCCTCACAGATCACGGTTTCGGGGTGCTGACAGAAATTGATGTCAAAGCCACGATGAAGGAGAAGCTTGACAAGGAAATGCCCGCGTACCGGATCCTTGGAGCGTGTAATCCTGCTATGGCGTGGGAAGCCATTGGTGTAGAGCCCCGGGTAGGGGCCATGTTGCCGTGCAATGTCATTCTGCGGGAAACGTCTGAAGGTATCGAAGTCAGCGCGATAGATCCCGTAGCTTCAATGACGGCGATTGAAAACAGCGAACTGAAACAGGTTGCCGGTAAGGTCAGGGAGGCACTGTCCGAGGTTATAGCAGGTATCTGAGGCGGCGCCATCGGTTGTTTGAGATCGTGATCAGTTGACCTCGATCAAGTTACACAGGGTGTATCCAGACCGTTCAGCTTGAATTCAGCTCACCGTGATTAACTCCAAGAAGAAGTGTTTTGGCAGGTCGCCAGACCCCAAAGCCAAGACTTTCAATTATTGGAGCGATGGGTATGGAATTTAATCGTCGGTACTGGATCACTTTATCTGTCTTCGGTGTGATCGCCCTGGTGCTCCTTTGGGGCGAGCATAAAGTTCATATACTCGGGGCCTTACCCTGGTTGATTCTCCTGATTTGCCCATTGATGCATATTTTCATGCATGGCGGTCATGGCACGCATCAACACGCCCAACAAAAGGACGACGACCGTGAGTAGCGAGGCGACGAATTATGGACTTTGGAGCCTCGTTATTCTGAACTCTGCTGTCTTTATCTTTTTGCATTCAGCTTTTTTAAACCTCAAACGAAGCGGGACTGGCGGTCGTTCGGGGCGTTCAGCGCTTTTCTCGTCGCTTTGTTCACGGAAATGTACGGGTTCCCGTTGACACTCTATTTCCTGGCGGGCTGGTTGCAGACTCGCTATCCGGATGTGGACTGGTTTTCCCACAACAGCGGGCATTTGCTGGAAATGCTGTTCGGGTGGCAGGGCTCTCCACATTTCGGGCCGTTTCATTTGCTGAGCACGGCTTTCATTGTCGGGGGATTCTATCTGATTGCGGCTGGCTGGCGAACTCTCTATGCCGCCCAGAAAGAGGGCAAACTGGCAACGACAGGGCTATACGCCTGGGTTCGTCATCCCCAGTACGTTGGCTTTGTGTCGATCATGTTTGGGTTTCTTCTCCAATGGCCGACACTGCTCACGTTGGCGATGTTCCCGGTGCTTCTCTGGATGTATTCCCGGTTGTCCGTTCATGAGGAGCAGGAGGTCGAAAAGGTCTTCGGAGACACGTGGCGACAGTATGCCGCTAACACACCGCGTTTTATCCCGAGTCTTTGCGACCTGAAGCAACGCATTTAATGGGCTATTGAACCAGAAGAGGGTATCAGTATGGACATCAGAACGTTCGGTGAATTGATTGACTGGACCCGGGACCTGCACCAGAACCTGGCAAGTTGTCTTGGGCATTGTGCGACGGCTAACGAAGAGGAGAGAGCAAAGGCGCTATTGGAGTATCTCTCAACCCACGAAGCGGAGCTGGCCCGGATTATCGATGAGTTTGAGCGTCAAAGTGCCCGCAATACACTTGAGACCCGGGTCTACGACTACCTTAAACACAACCCGATAGAAACCCACCGCACCTGTGACCAGCCCTATGGCAAACTGGATTTTCAGGGGATCTACCGTGAGGTTATGGATTTTCATGGGCAAGTGATGGATCTGTACCAAACCCTCTGGGAGAAAGCGGAAATCCCAGAGGCCCGGGAGTTGCTGGCAGCACTCCTGGAGATGGAGAAGAACGAATCCATGCGACTGGCCCGTCAGATAGGCCGAATGGACGACCTTTAATGCCTGAAACGCAAGTCGATTGTCGTCATTTCGAAAACGAAAGGTTATTGAAAGCTGGTTCAATTAAAAACCACAGCAATCTATCAACTCTTTGTTTAGTTTTTTGAGAATTTCAGGTCAGTTTCAGCTCTGAGTGATCTAATATAGTTAAATAGGATGATGCCCTCTTGAGGATTATAAAAAATAATTTACTGTCAGAATTTATTATATCGAGTGCGAATTAAAAAAAGCCACAGAGGTGTCTGTGGCAAAGTTAACTCAAGAAGACAATGGCCCGGCTTGATGAACATCAATAAAGCCACTGACAGATGCATTAAATCAGTCGAAACTGAATTCAGCCTGAATTACCCATCCGAATTTATGGAGACGCGACATGAATAAATTATTTGTAATCATAATCCTTGCTTTCACAGTCTCAATGACCGCTAATGCGGGGGCTGGCCGACAGGGTCAATGAAGCTCGCAGTTTCCCTGCTCAAGCACAAAGCCCTGAAGGTCGAACAACGGAGCTGAAAATGGAACATAAAAAAATGCATGAAATGCACGATGAGATCCATGTCAGACATGAGAATTTTCATGCCAAAATGCATGTACCTACTAAAAACGCGAAAAATCGTTCCCATCACGAAAGATAACCAATATAAATATTTTTAAGTAAATTATGTTTGGCGTCAGTCGAGCTATGATGATTGACGCCAACTTCTCGGGAAAAAGGCATCCACGCGAAGCTAATGTAATAATTGAAAACCTTTCGCAGGTATAGAGTCGATATATTTTGGGATGATAAACCTAAAATCCCACATCGATACTTAGCGTAGCGGACTAGTGTTCCGTCCGGGTATTTCCTAAGCGCATATATGCTATAATTCGAGCTATTATTCACGAGTTTGGAGACTCTGTTTTGGCCCGGAAACCAGCTCCCTTTAATCTTACGGTAAACGATCAACTGGAGTTGGAAAGCTGGTTGCGAACAAGCACGCTGAGTCAGAATCTCGTTCTGCGAGCGCGAATCGTTTTGGCCCTGAATGCCGGTGAATCACCCAAAGTCGTTGCTGAGCGACTGGGAACCACGACGGCCACGGTATTCAAGTGGCGTAATCGTTACACCGAACAGGGCCTGAGCGGTCTTCAGGATGCACCAAGACCCGGGCAACCCAGAAAGCTGAATCAGAAAAAGGTTAAGGCAATTCTTGATGACACGGTCAAAAAGCTGCCCAAGGAATCAACCCACTGGAGCGTCCGGTTGATGGCCGAATATGCCGGTGTTAGTCGCTGGCAAGTGCATCAGATCTGGAAAGCCGCTGACCTGAAACCGCACCGGCTGAAAACTTTCAAAATCAGCAATGATCCGGACTTTGCTGATAAAGTTTTCGATGTTGTCGGTTTGTACCTGAATCCGCCGGATAACGCCCTGGTGCTGTCTGTTGATGAGAAAACGCAGATCCAGGCACTGGATCGCACTCAACCAAAGTTGCAATTGAAACCCGGCCAGATCGAGCGTCGCACCCACGATTACAAGAGGCACGGCACGACCAGCTTATACGCGGCTCTGAACATTCTGAACGGCGAAGTGATTGGGCGCATTACGCAACGCCACCGAGCCAAAGAGTTTCTCGACTTTCTGCGACAGATTAATCGAGAAACACCGAAAGAGCAGGACCTTCATCTGATTCTGGACAACAGCTCGACTCATAAAACACCAGAGGTAAAAGCCTGGCTGGAGAAACATCCCCGGTTCAAGCTTCACTTCACACCAACCAGCGCCTCCTGGCTGAATGCCGTGGAGGGCTGGTTTGGTCAACTGGAACGCCGTGCTTTGTACCGTGGCATTTTTACCAGTGTCGGCGAACTGAAGAAGGCGATTCGTCGCTTTATCCAAACTCATAATGAGAAGCTGGCAAAGCCCTTCCGCTGGCACAAAAGCGCAGAATCGATTATGACTTCAGTGGCGCGAGCAAAGTTGAGTGTCATTAATGATAAATAAACGAATTACCCAGACGGGACACTAGTAACCACGCCAGGAAGAGGTTGAATGCTTTCATACCCAAACATTAATCCCGTGGCAATTTCTCTGGGGCCATTGCAAGTTCATTGGTACGGCCTGATGTATCTTGTTGGTTTTCTGGCAGCTTGGTGGCTTGGGCGCCGAAGGGCTCACCGCTTGGGGTTGAGTTTCGACGCCATCGAAACGCTGGTTTTCTACTGTGCAGTTGGCGTAATACTTGGCGGGCGGTTCGGTTACGTGCTGTTCTATGATTTCGACAAGTTGTTGGCCAACCCACTCTGGCTGTTCAGAATCTGGGAGGGCGGCATGAGTTTTCATGGTGGTTTTGCCGGGGTGCTGGTTGCCGTTGTTGTCTTTGCGCGCAAGTACAGCCTGGGTTTTCTTAGAATTACCGACTTCATCGCGCCGCTGGTTCCGATCGGTCTGGGTGCCGGGCGCCTGGGTAATTTCATAAACCACGAACTGCCGGGCAGAGTCAGCGAGGTGCCGTGGGCTAT
This sequence comes from Marinobacter sp. AN1, assembly GCF_026013985.1. Classification (NCBI taxonomy): domain Bacteria; kingdom Pseudomonadati; phylum Pseudomonadota; class Gammaproteobacteria; order Pseudomonadales; family Marinobacteraceae; genus Marinobacter; species Marinobacter sp. AN1. The sequence continues at coordinate 1,846,257 of NZ_CP110342.1, forward strand.
GGCCTTTCCTCATATGGGGCCAGCACCCCGGCACCCGTCTTCTTTGTATCAGTTCGCGCTGGAAGGTGTCGTTTTGTTTGTGGTGCTGTGGTGGTTTACCAGTAACCCCCGGCGAAATGGCGCTGCGTCCGGTTTATTTCTGTTGCTCTACGGCGCGTTCCGTTTCTCCGTCGAGTTTGTCCGCCTTCCGGACCCGCAGCTGGGATTTGTGGCCTTTGGTTGGATGACCATGGGGCAGCTGCTGACATTACCAATGATCATAGCGGGCATCGGCTTGATTGGCTGGTCCAGGCGTCAGCCTGTTGTTTGTACAGCGATGGCGGAAAGCTGAAGGAAACCTGTAGGCAGGTTATTGTTCCTTTTTGAGCCATCCTCTGTACATCCAGCGCGTGGAATAAAACGAAACCAGGGGAATCAATACCCACTGTAATATCGGAGCAACCCCGGTGCCAAGCAGTGGCAATACAGGCATTGATTCGCTGTATTGCCAGCGTTCGCCGGCACCGGTAGCCCAGGTTTCAAACAGCACGGTGACCAACAACCCCGCAGCCAGAAAACTCCCCAGGGCGAGGCTCCGCCAGGGTCCTTGTATCCAGAACAGATTTCGTACCGCCAATGCTGCAACCCCATAGGCAAAAAACGCGATATTGGCATCGCCGACGGCGGCCCGAGTGCATAACCAGATGACAGCACCGTGAGGCGCTTCCGTCATGCCTTCAAAAAGGGTACCTGGATCATCTCCCAGAAGAAGTGCAAAAGAAACTGACGGACCAGAACATCAGGACCAGAATCCAGCCAGGGCACCGAGCCTTCGCGCGAGTCATCATATCTCCATTCAGCCTAGCTCTCCGAGCATAGGAAATGCCGACAACATCCAGGACGCAAAGCGTGTCATCTGACCGGTAATCACCATCACGCCCATGATAACCAGCACCACACCCGCGAGCACCCGCAGGTGACGGCTCCAGCGGCTCAACCAGCGCACGCGCTTACGGAAATGCTCGATCGACAGGGCAGTGACCAGGAATGGCACGGCCAGCCCCAGCGAATAGACCGCAAGATACAGCATGCCCGCTTCCGCATTGGCGTGAGTAGAACTGAGCGCCAGTATGGCCCCCAGGATTGGTCCTATGCAGGGTGTCCAGCCGATGGCAAACGCCACACCCAGCAGGAAGGATGCCGTCGGGCGCCCCCTTCCAGGGCCTGCCCAAGGCGCCAGTCCCGTTGCAGGGCCGGCATACTCCACCAGCCCATCATGAACAGTCCCATCAGCACAATGAGCACGCCGGCAACCAGGTTGGCCTGCTGCCGGTAGCCCATGAGCCACTGACCCACCAGACTCGCACTCGCGCCGAGGGCCACGAACACCAGACTGAAACCCAACACAAAGCAAAGGCTCAGCCAGAACGCCTTCAGGCGATTGACGCTGTCGTTGACCGCCCCGCCAGTTACCACAGACAGGTAACCAGGAACCAGGGGCAGCGTACACGGGGAAAAGAAGGACACCAGGCCGCCCATAAAGGCGGCCATGATGCCCCAGGTTGCCAGGTCTGGCATCATCAGTACTCGTAACGCTTGACACTTTCCGCGCGTCCGCCGGCGGCGAACGCCATCACGTCATAGTCATCCTGCCGCCCGGTTTCCATGCCCGGAACCCCGTGGGGCATACCGGGGACCGCAATACCGATGGTCCGCTCACCGAAGGGGCGGGACTGTGAGTCCACATACGCAACAATGTCAGTCGCCGGTACATGGCCCTCTATCACTGCACCGTCGATAATGGCGGTATGGCAGGAAGACAGCTCCCGGGGTACCTGATGCTCGATCTTGACCTGGTTGATGTTGTCAGTGTCCTTCACCGTTACCTCAAAGCCGTTTTCCTCAAGGTGCTCGATCCAGCCTGTGCAACACGAACAGCTGGCGCTCTTGTGAACGGTTATGACGCGCTCCACCTGAGCGGTGGCGGCCCGCTCACCGGTGGACTCGGCGGCCTGCAGTTTGAAACCGATCGCGGTGGTGCCAATAACAAGGGCCATCAGGCCCAGGGTAACTTGAGTTTTCATGGATATTTCCTTCTAAAAAAAGAGGGTAACGACCGGCACCCTTGGATAACAGGTGCCGGTGGTCTGGCTTACTGGGCGGTTGAACCATCATGGTGGTCGGAGTGGCCGGCTTGTTCGCCACCATCCATCATTTTCAGGCAGGCTTCATGCATCGCGGCATGCTCCTCGCTGGACATGGAAGACATCATCGTCATCATCCCTTCCATACCTTCCATCTTGCCCATATGGTCACCCATCATGCCCATGCCACCGTGTTCGGACTGGTGGGCATAAACGGCGACACTACCGATTGCAGCAGCGAATACCACGCCAGCGCCAACGATTCTGAGTTTCGTACTTTTCATTGGAATCTCCTCTCGGACGTGCGGTCATGAAGCCAGCGGCTGTTGAGGCACGCCTCTGGATAACTGAACAGTTCTGAATTACCCGGCAATGTCTGCCCGGTACCATCTCTGGGTAATGTTCAGGAAAGGAGATTTGGGGGAGGTGTGAGAACCTCAGGAATGGGGCTCTGGTAAGCCGTTCGCACCGCTGAGGGCGCGAACAGGTCGCTAACCTTGGGCAGTGTAGCCGGAAAACCGCCCACGACACCGTATACAAAAGTGAAAGAGCAATGAGGGGCGCTGAGAAGACAGTGAGATTGCTGCGGTTCGTTGCAGGCACCGGCGGCCTCGCCTGCAGACCCGGAAGTCTCGTGACCCAGATCTCCGCAATCGGTGATCTGAGTCATTGCCACGCCGCTATGACCGTTCGGCTCTGGCACAGCACCGACCGCGGGGCCGCCTGCCACCAGCAGGATGCTCAAAAATGCCGCGATTAGTTGCCGAACCCTCATGATGGTTTCCCGGTTGAGGCTGTTTCGATCTGGCGTCCAGTGGTTGGTTCGCTACCAGCCGGTCACAAGCCAAGCATAACCCACCTGGGCCTGAATACTTTGATACGAATCAAGCGCCAATATGCTTTTCGCCATAATCGGCCGTACCAGGTTGATCCACCAGTTACGGGAGGTGGGAAGTACCCGGCCAGTTGACCAGCCGTTTGTGTGGCGGAACCCACCTATACTTCTTGCTGATACAAATCTGGCTAGAAGGATATACCCATGACTGAACCGAATCGCGAACAGTTGCGAAGGTAGCACGAACCTGACGCGGTGCGTGATCGCCTGGGTAAACCAACCAAAGCATCAACGCTTCCGGATGCTGTGCTTGGTCGCATTGAAGGTACTGCGTTTTGATGGACAAGGCACAACCCAACTTCACTATCACTGCATACAGCTCCTACAATGGAACCGGCAACCTCCGGCAGGTGTATCACACCGCGTTGCCACTTTGTATCACAGTGAGCCTATGGAATATCGTTCAAGACGTTGAAAAGGCAGGGTTTTCAGTGAAAATGTGGTACCCCCGGCAGGACTCGAACCTGCTACCTTCCCCTTAGGAGGGGGACGCTCTATCCAGATGAGCTACGGGGGCGTTTCGCCGGAAAGGCCGGTATAATAACGGGCTGATGCCCAGGTCTCAAGGCGGGTAGGTCGATCCGCCGGTTCAATTCACGTTTTTGCGTCGGAGCACACGGTGCCACGGTCGCCTACTGTCAGCATTATTATTCCCGTCCTGAACGAATCTGTCGCCATTGTGCCGACGCTTCAGCGCCTTGCTGCCTTGCGTGAGCGGGGAGCCGAGGTGATCGTGGTGGATGGTGACAGCACGGATGATACCCGCGCTCTCGCGGAGTCGCTTTGCGATCGACTCGTGCTTTCAGAGCGGGGCCGTGGGGTGCAGATGAACCGTGGGGCGGCTGAAGCAACCGGTGAGGTACTGCTGTTCTTGCACGGTGATACGGTGCTCCCGACGGAGGCCGACAAAGCTTTAAAGGCCTTCCTGCTCAGTGACCGGGCCTGGGGGCGCTTTGATGTGCGCCTCAGTGGCAACCGGCCAGTGTTCCGGCTCATTGCGTCCATGATGAACCTGCGCTCCCGGCTTACCGGTATTGCGACAGGGGATCAGGGCATATTCGTGCGCCGCGGGATATTTGAGAAACAGGGCGGTTTTCGGGAGATGCCGTTAATGGAAGATATCGAGTTTTGCCGCCGACTCAGACGGGTCTCTCGTCCTTTCTGTATCTCCGAATCCGTGGTTACCGACAGCCGTCGTTGGGAGCAGCATGGTAGCTGGCGGACGATCTGGCTGATGTGGCGACTGCGGTGGCGGTACTGGCGTGGGGCTGACCCTGCCGACCTGGCGTTGGCCTATCGCACCGAAGTCAGGCGGAGCACAGCACGGTCTTCGGAGGTCGGGCAGGAATGAACGCTTCTGTTCAGCTGGTCCAGTTTGCCAAGTGGCCGCGGGAAGGGCGGGTGAAGACCCGTCTTGAGCCCGCGCTGGGCCGTCAGGGCGCCCTTGCGGCCCATATACATCTGACAACGACGGTCATGGATCGGCTCCAGGCCAGTGGTCATCCGGTGGTGCTGGCCTGGGACGAGTTCCTTGCAAAGGCGCCGCCGGAGGCTGGCCCTGTGCTGGCTGTCATGGAGAAGTACCACGTGCCTTCGACAGTTCAGCAGGGGGAGGATCTTGGCGAGCGGATGACCCACGCCCTGGGCGTCGGGCTCGCAAGTGCTGGCATAGCCATGGTAATTGGCAGCGATTGCCCGTCAGTGGACGCTGCCTATATCGAAGAGGCCAGGCAGGCGCTCGACGACGTCGATGTGGTGTTTGGGCCTTCGGATGACGGCGGCTACGTGCTTATCGGCGCCCGCAACACCCGGCCGGACATGTTGGCCGGGGTAGCGTGGGGAACCGGGAAAGCCCTGGAGCAGAGCATTGCGGCGGTGCAGGGGGTCGGCCTGTCAGTGGCGATATTGGCGCCTCGCTGGGATGTGGATGAACCAGCCGACTGGGACCGGTTCATCGCGATGATCGGTCAGCCCTCCACCGGCGGCTGATTCCGCAGCTTGTCCAGGGTAGCTGCCGAGGTTTCCAGTGCTGCACCGGTTGTCACCAGCAAGCTGGCATCACGGTCGATCAGCGCTCGGTCGAAAGTCGCCAGTAACGCTTCCCTGCTAACCTCGGCCACAGCGGCAGCAAGCTGTTCCCGGCTGTCGAAGTCGGTGGCCTGGCGGTCGATTTCCCGCCAGTAGCGCTCGGACACAGACGACAGGGTGCGCTCCTGTTCCATCAGTTTGCTGATGACCGCTTGTCGCTCCCGTTCCAGGGCCTTTTCGTCCATGTCGGCCAGACGCTTACGGAAGCTAGTGGCGAACTCGGATACGGCCTGGTCAATTTGTTCCGCACTGGCCTCGGGCGATTGCACGACAAGGCCGATGGCCGGGGTTTCCAGCATCTCAAACGGGGTCGCATACACCACATAGCCCAGTTGGCGGGTGGTGCGCAGCTCCTCGTAGAAAGCGCCGCTGACCACCTGGGTCAGCAGGCGGAAGCGGGCGCGTTCGGCAAAGCTCGTATCACTACCCTGGCTGTAACGCAGGTAGCCGGTATCCGGGTGTGGAACCTGTAACCGGATGGCGGTCTGGCCATCGGGCAGGTCCCGGACCTGGCTACGGCTGACCGTCGCCGCCTGTGACTCCTGCAGCAGCGTGGCCTTCGCCTGCTGGGCAGTGTTCAGGGCAAAGGCCCGGGTGGCATTACCGTGAACCAGCATGACCGCGTCGACGTCTCTGGTGAACGCCTCGGCAAATGCTCGCAGATCAACCACCGACAACGCCTCTGCTGCGTCCAGCTTCTCCTCGGTGGTCCAGGTCCCCTGGATCAGCGCATCCTGCGCCAGTGAGGCGGCCTGCGACACGGGTTTGTCCTGCAGTTGGTTGCGCAGACTGTCGACGAGTTGCTGGCGGGCAATGCGGAAGCGTTGCTCGCTGATGGCCGGATCGGCCAGGGTCGCCATCACACGGTTCATCAGCACCGGCAAGCGGTCGTGGTAGCCTCCGGTACGGACAGTCAGGCCGCGGAGGTGCGGGTAGATTCGGTAATCCAGGCCGGCCATCTGCGCCGGATAGGCCCAGGGGTTGAGCTCCACCGACACCGCATCTGCCAGCAGGTGGGTCAGCACCTGGCCCCGGGGAGACTCTGTGGTCAGCGGCGAGCGCAGGCTAAGGTAGATGTTCGCCTCCGGCCGACCAAAGCGGGTGTCTTTTGCGTGCCAGACCTCAAGGTTGTCCAGGGTAGCCAGCTTCTCCGGGTGTGCCATTGACGGCCCCTCCAGCAGACTGAGGTCCTCCGGAATAAACGGGTTTTTCCGGGGAAGCGCCAACTGTTCGGCGAGGGCTGTTAGCTGTTGGCCGGGGCTCGGCACTTCAATGTTCTTTTCCAGCACGAAAGGCGTGTCGTACCAGGGGCTCCTGTCGGCATCCTCCGGCAGGGCTTCGTTGGTGCGCAGGGTAATGAGCAGGTTGTCCGGGGTCAGCTCGTTCAAGAGGTCAAGGTACTGATCCGGCGTGTACTCCGTCATCATCCAGCGGGCCCGGAGCACGTCTTCAGGGGCTACCTCCTGCATTTCCATGGACAGGCGCATGGCAAGGTGCAGGGGCTGCGGGCGTTGCTGGTAACGGAAGTCGATCTCCGAAAGTTGCCGGTCTTCTTCGAAGCGGAACCGGTCTATGCCCTGTTCCCGGACCAGTCCGATATAGTCAAACGCCAGCGCGATGATCTCGTCCTGATGGTTGAGACCCTCATCGGTCAGGGCCATGCCCAGCTCCAGGCTGGAATGGTGGCCCGTGTCGGTGCCGCTGCCGGCAGACAGGCTTTCCACCCAACCCTTGCGTTTCAGCACATCGAACAGGCTGCCCGGCCCCTCGTGGCCAAGCAGGCTGGCGACATAGTGCATGGGCTTGGTGCGATAATGTTCCTGCTGTGAGGGAATGGGAAATACCAGCTTCAGCTGTTTGATATCCTTGATGGTCTGAACCTGCAGGCGGGCAGGAAGGGCGTCGTTGTCGAATAACGGCTCCTGATGTTCTTTTACCTCGAGGTTCCGGTTTTCAATCGCGCTGAACCGGGGGCGCACCATGCTCTCGAGTTCATCCAGGGGCTGGGGGCCGTATACCGCCAAGGTCATCAGGTTGGCAGAGTATTCGTTTTCCCAGAACTCAATAAGGTCAGCCCTCAGCGGGCGTTCGTCGGTGTTGTCCAGGGTGATCAGGTTGCCCACGGAAAACTGACTGAAGGCATGGTCCGGGTTGCTGATGGCCTTGCGGACTGAAAAATACCGGCGGCCATCTTCTTTGAGTGAGGCACTGTATTCCGAATGCACGGCGTTACGCTCACGGTCCACCAGGTCGGCGGTGAACAGGGGGGCGGCAAACTGCTGGGCGAAGCGGTCCAGCGCGGGTTCCAGGTGGGGGGCCTGGATATCAAAGAAATAGTTGGTGTCCTGGAACGCGGTAAAGGCGTTATGGGTCCCGCCGTGGCTACGGATGAACTGCTGGTACTCACCCGGATCAGGGTATTTTTCGGTGCCCAGGAACAGCATGTGCTCAAGGAAGTGTGCCAGCCCTTCACGGCCGGCCGGGTCGTTGCCGCTGCCCACGGCAACGTTCAGGGAAGCCGCGGCCTTGTCTGCATCCGGGTCGGAGATCAGCAGTACCTCCAGGCCGTTCTCCAGGCTCAGGTACCGGTATTCATTGCTGTCCGCCGGGCTTTTGATGGGCTCCACCCGCTCTGGGCTGGCTGCCTGCGCCGTTGAGATCGCCAGCAGTGCCAGCAGTGCGGCCATCCAGGTGAACATCAGGCGTGCAACAGAATGATTACCCATGCAGTGATTCCTTTACCGGTTTAAACGGGAGTAGCGGTGATGACTGATCAGTGCACCTGGCCCTGGTCGGTTGCGGCAGGATGCTGGTCCAGAGTGATTCTGGCGAGGGTGGCGGACTCATCAGCACTGAGTTTGCCGGAGGCAATGCGCTCCAGTACCGAGGCCATCACTGCAACGGCCTGGCGCTGTTCGGCGAACTCGGCCTGGAAGGCATAATCGATGGCCTGGTAGACGGCCTGGATCTTCTCTTCCCGACTGCCGCTGTCGGTAGCGGTGTCATTGATGGCCTTGAGACAGGCGCGGGCAATGGAAATGTAACGATCAGCATTGTCCTGACTGGACATTAATGGTTCTCCTGGCTGGATGACTGTCGGGGGTGTTATTGCTTGTGCAGATCCCCGGGATGATTAAGACCGGGATTATCGCACCTGGTTCCGCAGGATGCATTTCGCGGCAACACTGAGACAGGTCAAATGTTTGTTGTATTCGCGTTTCGCCGTGCTCCATGTTGGCATAGAGTAAGGGTCAGGAAGACAAACATTACAACAGCGTGAACGCAGGGCAGGATCATCATGAACTATTTTCTGACGGGTGGTACCGGTTTTATTGGCCGTTTTCTGGTGGAAAAGCTGCTCGCCCGGGGCGGCAAGGTCCATGTGCTGGTGCGGGAAGAATCCCTGGACAAGTTTGACAACCTGCGTGAGCGGTGGGGTGAGGGGGCTGACCGTGTAACTGCCGTAGTCGGCGACCTGAACAAGCCTGGCCTGGGCCTTGATGCCAGGGCCCGCAAGGCCCTCGCGGGTAAGGTAGACCACTTCTTCCACCTGGCCGCTGTATATGACATGGCATCGGACGCCGACGCCCAGCAGCTGGCCAACGTGGATGGCACCCGCCACGCACTGGAGGCTGCGGAAGCTCTCAAGGTCGGTTGCTTCCACCACGTTTCATCCATTGCCGCCGCCGGCCTGTTCAAAGGCACCTTCCGGGAGGACATGTTTGATGACGCCACCAACCTCGACCATCCCTACCTGAAAAGCAAGCATGACTCTGAGGCGGTGGTGCGTAACGAGTGCCAGGTTCCGTTTCGCATCTATCGCCCCGGCATGGTGATAGGCCACTCCTGCACCGGCGAAATGGACAAGGTGGATGGCCCCTATTATTTCTTCAAGCTGATCCAGAAAGTCCGCCACGCGCTGCCCCAGTGGGTTCCCACCATTGGTGTGGAGGGCGGCCGGCTCAATATCGTGCCGGTGGATTACGTGGTAGACGCCCTGGATTTCCTGGCCCACAAGGAAGGGGAAGACGGTCAGTGTTTCCACCTGGTGGATCCCGATCCGTACAAGGTGGGAGAAATCCTCAATATCTTTTGTGAGGCCGGGCACGCACCCCGTATGGCCATGCGGGTGGACTCTCGCATGTTCGGGTTTGTGCCGCCGTTTATTCGACAGTCACTGAAAGGACTGCCTCCGGTGAAGCGCCTGACCTCGGCTGTCCTGGATGACCTGGGCATTCCCGACTCGGTACTCTCGTTTATCAATTACCCGACCCGGTTCGACAACCGGGAGGCGGAGCGGGCGCTCAAGGGTAGCGGTATCGAGGTGCCCCGGTTAACGGACTATGCCCCGGTGATCTGGGACTACTGGGAGCGGCACCTTGACCCGGACCTCTTCCGTGATCGCAGCCTGCGGGGTGCTGTCGAGGGCAAGGTGTGTGTGGTGACCGGGGCCACGTCGGGTATTGGCCTGTCTACGGCGGAAAAACTGGCCGATGCGGGGGCCATCCTGGTGATTGGCGCCCGCAAACCGGAACGGCTCAAGGAGGTGACCGAGGCCCTGCGCGAGCGGGGAGCGGAGGTCCATGCCTACCAGTGCGACTTCGCCGATATGGAAGCCTGCGACCGGTTTGTAACCGACGTTCTGACCAATCATGGTGGGGTGGATGTGTTGGTGAACAACGCGGGGCGCTCCATTCGCCGTTCGCTGTCCCACTCCTTCGATCGCTTTCACGACTTTGAGCGCACCATGCAGCTCAATTACTTTGGCGCTGTGCGGCTCATCATGGGCTTCGCCCCGGAAATGCTGAAACGCAAGCGGGGCCATGTGGTGAACATCTCATCCATTGGCGTACTGACCAACGCCCCCCGGTTCTCCGCCTACGTGGCCTCAAAGTCTGCCCTGGATGCGTTCAGCCGGTGCGCCGCCGCAGAATGGTCCGACCGCAACGTGACGTTCACCACCATCAATATGCCGCTGGTGAAAACGCCGATGATAGCGCCCACCAAGATCTATGACTCCGTCCCCACCCTGACACCGGATGAAGCAGCGGACATGGTTGCCGAAGCGATTATCCACCGCCCCAAGCGAATTGCCACCCGGTTAGGCGTTTTCGCCCAGGTAACCCATGCAGTAGCCCCGAAGCTCGGGGAGATCGTGATGAATACCGGTTACCGGATGTTCCCGGACTCGCCCTCTGCAACCGGTCGAAAGGGCGAGCAGGCAAAGGTCACCTCGGAGCAGGTGGCCTTTGCCGCCCTGATGCGGGGAATTCACTGGTAGGGGAGCCTCCGGTGGTCAGGTTCCTGAGCCTTCGCTGGTTGCCTGTGGCAGCGGGAATCCGCCCAGGGTTTTCCAGCGATTGACAATGCCACAGAACAGGTCCGCGGTTTTCTCGGCGTCATAGGCTGCGGAGTGGGCCTCACGGTTACTGAACTCCAGTCCGGCCCTTTTACAGGCTTCGGCCAGCACGGTGTGGCCATAGGCCAGGCCCGCCAGGGTAGCCGTGTCAAAGGTTGAGAAGGGGTGGAACGGGTTGCGTTTGATGTCCGCCCGCTCCGCTGCCGCGAACACAAAGTTATGGTCAAACGTGGCGTTGTGGCCCACCAGCACCGCTCGCTTGCAGTCAAATGCCTTGACCGCCTTGCGGATCGGGAGGAACACATCCCGCAGGGCATCCTTCTCGTTGATGGCCCCACGGTCCGTCGCCCATGGATCAATGCCGGTGAAATCCAGGGCGGATTGCTCAAGGTTCGCCCCCTCGAACGGATGCACATGGCGGGAGATAGTCTCGCCCCGGTGCAGCCACCCTTCTTCATCCATGGTGATCAATACGGCGGCCACTTCCAGCAGTGCATCGGTACGCGGGTTGAAACCCCCGGTCTCCACATCCACCACAACCGGCAGAAAGCCCCGAAAGCGGCGGGCCATGGGGTGGGGTGTCCTGGTTTCGTCAGTCACAAGGTCTCCGGATCGGAAAAGGGTTCAGGGGCGCTCTCAGGCGAGGCGCCAGCGCAGGGTTTCACCGGCCTTTAAAGGCACAATCCGGCCACCTGCCAGGGGCAGTGAATCCGGCACCGTCCAGGGCTCCCGGGTGAGTGTGATGGTATCCGTGTTGCGGGGCAGGCCATAGAAATCGGCGCCGTTGAAACTGGCAAACGCTTCCAGCTTGTCGAGGATGCCGAGGTCTTCGAAGACCTCGGCATATAGTTCAATCGCTGCGAAGGCAGAATAGCAGCCGGCGCAACCGCAAGCGGTTTCCTTGCGGTCCTGGGCGTGGGGGGCCGAATCGGTACCCAGGAAGAAACGGCGGTCACCACTGACCACGGCATCCTGCAGGGCCTGCTGGTGAACGTTTCGCTTCAGTACCGGCAGGCAGTAAAGGTGTGGCCGTATACCACCGACCAGCAGGTGGTTGCGGTTGTACATCAGGTGCTGGGGGGTAATGGTCGCGGCCAGGCGATCTTCGCCGTGTTCCCTTACGAAGCTGGCGGCATCCCGGGTGGTTATGTGTTCCATGACTACCCTCAGTGTCCGATGCCGTTCCATGACCGGGGCCAGCACCTGGTCGATGAACTGCTGCTCCCGGTCAAAGATATCCACGTCATCGTGGGTGACTTCACCGTGAACCAACAGCAGCATGCCGCACTCGGCCATGGTGGCCAGTACCTCGTCGATTTCCCGGATATCACGGACGCCAGAGGCCGAATTGGTGGTCGCGCCAGCCGGGTAGAGCTTGGCGGCGGGGATACCGGCCGCGTTCGCCTCCCGGATATCGTCGGGGGTGGTGGAACCGGTGAGATACAGGGTCATCAACGGCTCGAAGCCGGTGTGGTCACCCAGGGCCTCCAGGATGCGCTGCCGGTATGCTTCTGCCTGCCCGGCGGTGGTTACCGGTGGCACCAGGTTAGGCATGATAATGGCTCGCCCAAAGCGCCGGGCAGTCGCTGGCACGACATCCGCCAGCACATCGCCATCCCGCACATGGAGATGCCAGTCGTCAGGGCGGGTAAGGGTGATCTGATCAGTCATGGTGGCGTTGGCTCCGGTTGATCCTGGCGCGAAAAAACGCCGCGAGTATACCAGAAGGAGAGGGCTAAAGAATCCGGCCGATCAGCCGATACCCTTTTCAGGTACCTTTCAATCGGACATCCGGAAACCGTTATGGCAATACAGCAGCGGGCAGGACAATCCTCAGCCTCTTTACCGGCAGGCAGACGTTTCCGCAGGTCACTACTGGCACTGTTCGTTGGTAGTGCTCTGGTATGGACCAGTCTGGCTGAAGCCCGCAGCTTTGGCGCGGGAATCGAGAACAGTGACTGGTATCTGTCGGAATCGGTGTTTGATTGCACCCTGAGCCACGAAGTGCCCGGTTACGGACGTGCGGTCTTCAGTCACCGGGCGGGCGAGCAGCTTTCATTCTACCTGGAATCTGACCTGCCACTGATGCGCCCCGGTCGGGGGCTGTTGGTGGTCGAGGCGCCGGCCTGGCGCCCCGGGGAGGGCACAAGGCGGTTGGGCTATATCAACGTAAGCGACGATCGCAAAACGGTGGAGGTTGGCCATCGGGAGGCCATGGCCATGGTGGACGGGCTGCTTTCGGGGATGGCGCCGACGGTTACCCGGCAGGCCCGCTATGACGGGGACCCCGTCAGGGTCCGGCTGTCCAACATCAACTTCCGGACCCCGTTCGAGAACTACCGTCGCTGCGTGAGCGGTCTTTTGCCGGTCAACTTTGACCAGATCCAGCGTTCCAGGGTGCCTTTTGCATCCGGTAGTACCGGGTTGTCAGATAATGACCGGAAACTACTGGATAACATTGCCGCCTACGTCGAAGCGGACCAGACAGTCGAGCGGCTGCTTGTGGACGGTCATTCGGACAGCATCGGCAGTCGTATCCAGAATCGTGCCCTGTCAGAGGAACGGGCGCGGGTAGTGGCGGACTACCTGGTTCAGGCTGGTGTGCCGGAGTCGATGATCATCGTGCGGTCCCATGCAGATCAGTTCCCGGTATCGAATAACCCGGCGGACAATCGTCGGACAACGATTCGCCTGGAGCGGGAAGGCCAGGGCCAGGAGATTCGCCGCGCAGATCGGGGCGCAGGCGCCTACAACGGCTGATCCAGCGGGTCAGGACCGCGCTTGCCAGGAGAGCCTCCGCAGCCTTCCCTGAACGGATACAGGCGTGCGTTAACGCCCTGCCCGAACCAGCTCACCCACGTGTACGCCAACGCTCTCTGCCAGGGCCCGGAGGTGATAGCCGCCTTCAAGCGTTGATACGATCCGGTCGTTGGCGTATTCAGCGGCAACTCCGGTCAGCATCTGTGTCAGCCACAGGTAGTCGTCGGTTTCCAGGTTCATCTCTGCCATCGGGTCCAGCCGGTGGCCATCAAACCCTGCCGAGATCAGTATCAGCTGCGGCTTGAACTCTTCCAGCCGTTTCAGCCAGCCCGCTTCCACCAGCTTGCGATATTCCGGTCCCTGACATCCTCCGGGCACCGGCACGTTGACGATGTTTTCCGGCAGCCGGTAGACGTGGGAGTGGGGGTAAAAGGGATGCTGGAAGCTGGAGCACATCAGGATGCGCTCGTCACCCTGCACGATATCCACCGTGCCATTACCCTGATGCACATCGAAGTCGACGATGGCAACCCTCTCCAGATGGTGGAAGGTCAATGCCCGCATGGCGGCCAGGGCTATGTTGTTGTAGAAGCAGAAACCCATGGACTTGGCGCGCTCGGCGTGGTGTCCCGGTGGCCGGGCACAGACGAAGGCATTGGTCACCTGGCTGCTGAGCACCATATCCACCGCTTCGATATTGGCCCCGGCAGCAAGCCTGGCAGCACGGAGGGTATCCGGCATCAGGGCTGTGTCCGGGTCGGTAAACACCCGGCCCTTGGTGGGTTGCATCAGATCCAGCTGATGCAGGTACTTCTCCGGGTGCACCATCAGCAGCTGGTCACGCGTGGCCTCGTCCGGTCGAACCCAGTCCAGCTCCTGGTCCAGGCCGGTATCTTCGATATAACTGATGATCCGGCTCAGACGTTCCGGTGATTCCGGATGCTCGGCGCCCATATTGTGCCTGGCGCAGTCGTCGTGGGAGAAAAACGCTGTTGTCATGTTATTGATACGTTCCTGACAAGCCCCCAGGGCGTAAATGAATAATCTCATGGTAACAGGGATCTTGCGGCTTCGCTGCGTTTCTTTGGTCGTAGCCAAGGCCGGCGCGGTTTTCGTTTTACATCAAGAACGCAGCGCCTAAGATAGAGGCTATCCCATAGCGTTAATGTCTGTAAAAGGAGACTGCATTTTGGGCACCCGATACCTGGAAAGCCTGTTCAATCCCTCATCCATTGTGGTCGTTGGTGCGTCCGAACGCGCCGACAACCTTGGGGGCATGGTACTGCGTAACCTGTTGGGCGGAAGCTATCCCGGTCGGATGCTGGTCATTAACCAGAGCAGCTACGAATCGGTGCATGGGGTACCTTGCGTGGCGCGGGTGTCCCAAATGGAGTTCAGCCCCGAGCTTGCCATCGTCTGTACGCCGCCGGACACAGTGCCCAAGGTGATAAGGCGTTTGGGCAAGGCCGGGGTTCGCACCGCCATGGTAATGACGGGTGGTATGTCCCGTGCCCACTCCAAGACGGGACAGCCATTGATGTACTCTGTGGGCGAAGCGGCCCGGGAGACCGGTATACGGGTGCTGGGGCCCAATACCATCGGGGTGATGGTTCCGGCACGAAGCCTTAATGCAACCTATGCCCATATGGGGGCACTACCGGGAAAGGTGGCCTTCGTGGGGCAATCCGGCAGCGTGGCCAGTGGTGTGATCGACTGGGCATTTGCCAGGGGGGTGGGGTTTTCCTACTTCCTGACTCTCGGGGACTCCATGGACATCGACCATGATGACCTCATTGATTACCTGGCCCAGGACTCCCAGACCCGCGCCATCCTGCTGCATATCGAGAATATCCCCAATCCCCGCCGGTTCATGTCTGCGGTGCGGGTGGCCGCGCGCACCAAGCCGGTCATTGCTGTCAAGAGCGGCCGGGTACCGGAGTCCGAATGGTTTCGCCATGAGCTGCCGGCAGGCCTCAACCGTAGTGACCCCATATACGACGCCATGCTGCAGCGCGCGGGTGTGTTACGGGTGGATGGGCTGGGGCAGATGTTTGATGCCCTCGAAACCCTGTCCCGGATGCGTCCGCTGAAACGGGAATCCCTGGCCATCATGGCCAACGGTGTGGGTCCCGGGGTGCTGGCCGTGGACCGCCTGGCGGCCCTGGGGGGCGAACTTGCCACCCTGTCGCCGCAATCCGTAGACGCCCTGGCGGAGATCCTGCCGCCTTACTGGACCCGCAAGAACCCCATCGACCTGAACTACGATGCTTCCCCTGAACTTTACGCCAGGGCCATTCGCATCCTGGCGAAAGACCCGGAGGTCTCCAACGTACTGATCATGTACTCGCCGAGCCTGACGGAAGATAGCCTTCAGATAGCTGACGCCGTGGTACAGGCCATCAAGGGAACCCGGCTGAACGTTTTCACCTGCTGGCTGGGGCAGAGTACGGTGATGGATGCGAGGGATGAGTTCTATCGGGCGGGCGTGCCTTCATTCTTCTCGCCGGAGAAGGCGGTGATGGCGTTCATGCAACACGTTAACCACCAGCGGGTACAGCGGCTGCTGGGGGAAACCCCGGAAAGCTTTACGGATCATTTCGCCGACCACTCCCATACCCGCCGTATCATCGTCAATGTGAAGCGCTCTGGTCGCAACCACCTCACCAACAACGAGGCACGACAAATCCTCAGTGATTACCACATCAACACGGTGCCCACTGTGTATTGCGATGATGTGGAAGAAGTCCTTGAAGCCTTCGCTGTGGAGCGTCGCCCGGTGGACGTCACCCTGATGCACCAGCGCGCCTGTCACCCATTCATGGAGTACCAGTCAGGGCAGGGGCGCTACCGCTCCACTGTGCACGGACTGACCAACGAAAACGATCTCATCGACGCTTGCCGTCAGCTGATGGAAGAGTACCAGCAGCACTTTCCGGAAAGCGGTTTCCTGGGCTTTGCTGTACAGCGCTCCTACAAACATATTGACGGCATCGCCTTCAGCGTCGGCATCACCCGCGACCCGCTGTTCGGCCCCCTGGTAGTCTGCGGAGCCGCCGGTGCACAGATTAATGTCATGACCGACCGTCAGACGGCCTTGCCGCCGCTGAACATGGTGCTGGCGCGTGAGCTGCTGCGACGCACCTATATGTACCGGTTGCTCAGGGAGTTCAGCACCCAGCCGGAACGGGACATCCGGGCGATTTGCGAGGTTCTGATCACCCTGTCGCAGATCGTTATCGACCAGCCGGAGATCCGCGGCCTGGAAATCTCGCCATTGATGTTCGACAACGAGCAAATCCTGGCGGTGGATGTGGCCATTGACCTGGCCGACGACCCCGGCAAGCCCATCATCCAGCCGTACCCCAGGGAACTGGAAGAGTGGATCGTACTGCCCAAGTCGGGTCGCCGGGTCATCATCCGCCCGGTGCTGGCCGAAGACGAGCCTGCCCACCGGGCCTTCCACGAGCACCAGTCACCGGAATCCATCCGCTACCGGTTCTTCCAGTTCCGTAAGCACTTCTCACGGGAAGACGTGGCCCAGATGGTGCAGATCGACTATGACCGGGAGATGGTCTTCATTGCCAATGCGCCCCGTGAGGATGGCGAAGGCGAGGAAACCCTGGGCACCGTCCGGGTCTGGACTGATGCCGACAACCTGCGCTGCGAGTTCGCGGTCATGGTCCACGACAAGATGAAGGGCGAAGGACTGGGCGTGGCCCTGATGCAGAAGATGATCGACTACTGCCGTGCCCGGGGCACCATGGAGATGGTCGGCAACGTACTACCGGAGAATCGCCCGATGTTGCAGCTGGCGGAGCACCTGGGTTTCGATATCCATTACAACCGGGAAGAGGAGGTGATGGACCTGCGGTTGGTGCTCAACGAGCCGGAGAAGGACTGGCAGCGGGAGCGCCTGGCGAAGGCACATCATTAAAGCCCATTGTCTTGAGGTGCAATCGTTCTTGGGTGCAGGCGCATGGTCGGAGGGGGACTTTTCTGGACACGCCGTAAATCCATCCATGGAGGCTCTTCAAAAACGTCCCTGTTTTTGAAGGTCCAGAAAAGTCCCCCTCCGACCACACGCTTCTGGCTATTCTCGTGCCTTCGGGGGTTAAAGGCGTTATCTCGGAGTTTAAAGGGCGTGGGCCAGGTAGCTTGTTCCGGGACCTTCAAAAACAGGGACGTTTTTGAAGAGCCTACAGGGACGTATCCACGGCGTGTCCCGGAACAAGCTACCTGGCCTGCGACCCGGCACCGAACCAATCAGGCTAGGGACCAGGCACCAATCTGAAAAGGTCTACTCGGAGACAATAGCCGACGTATCCTCCCCACCCATGGCATCGAGCATACCCGGAATGAGCCGTGACAACTCCAGCGTCATCAGAGAAAACGCGGCATCAAACTTCGCAGCCGCATCATCGGAGTCAACGTCATCCAGCTTCTCCTGGAGCGTCTCCCCGAACTTCAGCCGGCGGATACCAAACTCCTCATCCAGCACAAACGACACATTCTCATCCCAGGTCAGCGACAACTTCGTCACCTGCATCCCCGCCGCCAGATGATTCTGGATCTCGTCAGATTTCAGGTCCATACCCTTACAGCGAACCACGCCCCCGTCCTCAGAGGGATCTTTCAGCTCACACTCCATACCCAGCTCGATTGAGGCCGGCAAATCAATAGACTCATCCAGCCAACCGGTAAAGGTGAACGCCGGCGCCTGCTCCAGCACCGGTGGACGCACCGGCAGCGAACCAAGACTCTGGCGCAGTGCAGAGGCCACATCTTCCGCCTGCTTCGCCGAGCCGGCATCCACCACCATGACACCGTCAGCAGGAGACAGATACGCATAGGTACGGCGATTGCGTGAAAACGCCCGGGGCAAAAGTTCCAGGGTTACCTCCTCCTTGATCTCGTCCTTCTCCTTCTTCCGGACCTTGCGGCCCTGTTCCTGCTCGATGGCTTCGGCTTTCTCCTCAACCATCTCCTTGATCACCGGGGCTGGCAGAACCTTCTCTTCCTTGCGCAGGGCCACCAGGTGGTAACCACCGGCGCTATGTACCAACAGCTCGCCGTGCTTGCCCAGGGGCGGCACCCAGCCATGGCGGGTGGTCTCCTGCGGACCGCAGGGTTTGAAGGCGTCGGCGGCCAGCTTTTCCTCCAGCGCTTCCGCGCTGATATCAAACGGCTTGGTGAAGCGGAAAACTCGGGCGTTACGAAACCACATGGAGTCGGGTCCTTGCGTTGTTGTTCAGTTCAGTCGGTTATTGAGCGGGCGGTGCTGGTGGTGGGGGTGTCTGGTTATATCTGCATGACTTCAACCAACACGGTCTTGATCACAAAACCTACCACGCCGGCACCCAGCACGGTAAAGAGGGCGATGGTACCAAAACGGCCGGCCTGGGACTTCTTCGCCAGGTCCCAGACGATAAAACCCATCCAGCCAATCAGCCCGGTGAGGCAGACGTAGAGGGCAATTTCAGAAAACAGCGCTTCATTCATGCAAGGCTCCGTCAGGTTTTCAAACACAAAAGCAGTCGCCACCAGCCCCGGAGAGCTGGTGACAAAAAGAATTCAGTTGGTGCGGAACGGCGGCGTTGTTATTGCGGCTTATTGCTCGTCGCGCAGGAAGGTCCAGTTATCGCCGGAGGACTGCTCCTCACTGAAGCGATAGCCGGCCAGGTCGAAGCCTTTGAGGTCATCGGCCTGGGTGATGCCATTGGTAATGGCGTAACGGCACATCAGTCCACGGGCTTTCTTGGCGTAGAAGCTGATCATCTTGTACTGGCCGTTCTTCCAGTCCTTGAACTGGGGGGTAATGATCCGGGCGTCCAGCTTTTTCTTGCGAACGCTCTTGAAGTACTCGTTGGACGCCAGGTTGACCAAAACACCGTCATCGGCCCGGAGTTCCTCGTCCAGGGCATTGGTAATGGTATCGCCCCAGAATTCATACAGGTCCTTGCCCCGCTTGTTCTGGAATTTCGTGCCCATCTCCAGGCGGTATGGCTGCATCAGATCAAGGGGGCGCAGCACACCATAAAGGCCGGACAGGATGCGCAGGTGCTTCTGGGCGAAATCAAATTCTTTCTCGCTGAAGTCCTGGGCCGCCAGCCCCGTGTAAACGTCACCGTTGAAGGCCAGCACCGCCTGCCGGGCATTTTCCGGGGTGAAGGGTGTGTGCCATTGCTGGAAGCGTTCCGCGTTGAGCTGGCCCAGTTTTTCGCTGATGCCCATCAGGTTGCTGACCTGGTGAGGCTCCAGGGTTTTCAGCTGGTCAATCAGTTCGCAGGCCTCATCAAGAAAGGCCGGCTGGGTGTGTTTCTCGGTGGCCAGTGGGCTCTCGTAATCCAGGTTCTTGGCAGGGGAGACAACCATTAACATGACAGCAAATCCTCAGTGAAGTTGGCCTGATGGTGCGCCTGCCTTCGGACCCAGGAAGTCCAGCAGGTCATCCCGGGTGAAGGGCCAGCCCAGTTCGGCACCGGTATCTTCCCGGCGCAGTACCGGAATCCGCGTGCCGTAACGCTCCACAAGTGCTTCCGACGATGCGATGTCTACCGCTTCTACCGGAATCGGATGGGGCAGGGGTGTGTTGATCAGCAGGTGTTCCGCCAGCTCGCAAAGTTCGCAATGACTGGTGGTAAAGAACGTCAACTGCATTACTTTTCCTGGGCGTTCAGTTGCTGACCGGTGACCCCGCGGCTATCCGGGCCCATCAGGTACAGGTAGCTGGGCATCAGATCTTCAGGGGTCGGGTTATGCATGGGGTTTTCTGCCGGGTAGGCGTGGGCCCGCATGTTGGTTCGGGTAGCGCCAGGATTAAGGCTGTTGACCCGGATGTTATGGCGTTCGTCGTCCAGCTCGTCCGCCAGCAGCTGGCTAAGGCCTTCCAGCGCAAACTTGGATACGGCATAGGCTCCCCAGTACGCCTTCGCCTTACGGCCGACACCGGAGGAGGTGAAAATGACCGAGGCGTCTCCCGCCTTGCGCAGCAGGGGGATGGTGGCCCGGGTCAGAAGGAACGGGGCGGTGGCGTTGACGTGCATCACCTTGTTCCAGGTTTCCGGATCGTAGAGCTCTACGGGGCTACGGGTACCCAGGATGCCGGCGTTATGGAGCAGGCCATCCAGCTTGCCGAAATTGTCCTCGATGGTCATTGCCATCTCTTCGTAGTCCTTGACGGCTGCGCCTTCGAGGTTCAGCGGCACGATAGCCGGCTTGGGGTGACCGGCGGCCTCGATCTCGTCGTACACGGATTCCAGCTTGGATATGGTACGCCCCAGCAAGATGACTGTGGCACCGTAGGCTGCGTATGTCTTTGCGGCAACACGGCCAATACCGTCTCCGGCACCGGTGACCAGGATGATCCGGTCCTTCAGCAAACCCTCAGGGGCCTGGTAGGTGTGCATGGGGTTGTCCGCCATAAGACAGTATGCTCCTGCGTATTGTGCTTGGTTTATCGCTCTGCCGCCGCTGTTCGGCAGGCGGCTAGTGTATCAGTTTTACCAGTTCGTCGACGGTATCTACGATATGGTCGGCTTGCCAGAGATCAACCTCGGACGGCCGCACGATGTAACCATAGCGAACCGCTACGGTGACCATGCCTGCGTTGCGACCGGCCTCGATGTCCCTGACATGGTCGCCTACGTAGATACCGCGATAAGGGTCCGCGCCCATGCGTTCACAAGCCAGGTGAAGTCCTTCCGGGGCCGGCTTGCGCTCGGTTACATGGTCGGGGCAGATCAATGCGCTGCAGCGGTCGTCCAGGGCAAGGGCGGCCAGCAGTGGCTCTGCGAACCTGGCGGGCTTGTTGGTCACGATTCCCCAGGGTACACCCGCATCCTCAAGGGCACCCAGCAACTGGTCCATGCCGGTAAACAGTTCCGTTTCCTCGCAGATACCGGCTTCGTAAAGATCCAGGAAACGGGCGTGCCGCTCCCGGTAGCCAGGGTCTTCTGGCTCCAGGCCAAAGCCTAGGCGAATCATGGCCCGGGCACCGTCGGATACGTGGGGGCGGATACCTTCGGCTGGCAAGGGCTCAAGCCGGTGCTCCTCGCGCAGGCTATTGAGGCAGCGAATAAAGTCCGGTGCGGTATCTATCAGTGTGCCGTCCAGGTCGAACAGGACCGTGGACGGCGGCCTGGGTAATGGCCTCGCCATGCTATTATTCCCCCGACGGTTTGCCCGCGTGCATCAGGTAATTGACGTCCACATCCCGGGCAAGGCGGTAGACCTTGGTCAGCGGGTTATAGGTCATGCCTGTGAGGTCATGGATATCGAGCCCCGCCTGGCGCAGGTGGTCGGACATTTCAGAGGGACGGATGAAGCGCTTCCATTCATGGGTGCCCTTGGGCAGCAGGCGCAGCACGTACTCGGCGCCCACAATGGCAAACAGGAATGACTTCGGGTTCCGATTGATGGTGGAAACGTACAGGTCACCACCGGGCTTGAGCAACCGCGCACAGGCGCGGATGACCGAGGCAGGCTCGGGAACGTGTTCCAGCATTTCCAGGCAGGTAACGATGTCGTATTGGCCTGCATGGTCGGGGTCCGCCGCGAGTTCTTCCACGGTGGTCTGGCGGTAGTCCACCTGAACGCCGGATTCCAGACCATGGAGTCGTGCCACTGCCAGCGGCGCCTCGCCCATATCAATTCCCGTCACATTGGCACCCCGGCGAGCCATGCCCTCTGACAGGAGGCCTCCGCCGCAACCGACATCCACAACGCGACGACCGGCCAGCGGCGTACGCTCGTCGATGTAGTTCAGGCGAAGGGGGTTGATGTCGTGCAGAGGGCGGAACTCGCTGGTGGGATCCCACCAGCGGCTGGCTAGGGCCTCGAACTTGGCGATTTCGTTCTGGTCTACATTGGTTCTGCTCATGGTCTCGGGCCTGGCTGTTTATTCAGAAAAAGGAAAGGCTGTCAGGATGCTGGCCGGTCGGCTCCGGCAATGCGCTGGTGCCAATCGCTGACCCGCAACATCAGGTCTGGTACGTCGATCCGGGTCAGGCGACCATCCTGTACCTGTGGTACGCCGGCAATCCAGCTGTGGCTTACCTGACGACCGTGGTTGCTGTAGACCAGGTGGGAAGCCGGGTCATAGACCGGTTGCAGGAACGGGTCGCTCAGGTCTACCGCAATCAGGTCTGCCTGTTTGCCGGGTTTGAGGGAGCCAAGTTCATGGGAGCGCCCGAGGGCCCGGGCACCATTGATGGTGGCCATTGCCAGTGCCTCGTGGGCGCCCAGGGCAGCTGCATCACCGGAAACAGCCTTGGCCAGCATGGCTGCAGTGGACAGCT
This sequence comes from Marinobacter sp. AN1, assembly GCF_026013985.1. NCBI lineage: Bacteria > Pseudomonadati > Pseudomonadota > Gammaproteobacteria > Pseudomonadales > Marinobacteraceae > Marinobacter > Marinobacter sp. AN1. The sequence goes on from NZ_CP110342.1 coordinate 1,868,778, forward strand.
CACCAAACAGGTCCAGATCGTTATTGCTGGCCGCGCCATCGGTGCCGATGGCGACATTTGTGCCCGCCTTTTGAAGGGCATGGACCGGACAGAAGCCACTGGCCAGTTTCAGGTTGGATTCGGGGCAGTGGATAATGTGCGTACCACTACTGGCCACCATGGCCATGTCGTTGTCGTCAAGGGTGGTCATGTGCACGCACTGGCTGTGGGCATTCAGCACACCAAGTGCCTGCATCCTGGCAATCGGCCGTTGGCCGGTCTGACGCAAGGCCTCTTCCACCTCGAACGCGGTTTCATGGAGGTGAATCTGCAGCGCGGCCCCGGATGATTGCTGCAGCGTAACGGCCCGCTCAAGGGTGTTGTCCGCTACGGTGTAGGGCGCGTGGGGACCAATGGCAATACGCACCCATGGATCATCGCGCCACTCCCTCAACAGGGCCTCGCCCTTTGCCAGGTATTCGTCCGGGCCACTGCCCCAGGCGGTCGGCATTTCCATAAGCGGAAAGCAGACCTGGGCGCGCATGCCTGCATCCCTGGCCATTTGTGCCGCAATTTCCGGAAAGAAGTACATGTCGGAGAAACAGGTGGTACCTGTGCGGAGCATCTCTGCCATGGCAAGCTGGGTACCGTCTGCAATAAAACGTTCGCTGACAAAGCGTCCTTCTGCCGGCCAGATGTGATCGTTCAGCCAGGTCATCAGGGGCAGGTCATCGGCGAGGCCACGAAACAGGCTCATGGCAGCGTGCCCATGCATATTGATCAGCCCGGGCAGGACCACATGATTGGGCAGGTTGATGACTTCCCGTGCCCGGTAACTCTGATCCGCTTCCCGCTGAGAGACGATGGCCTCAATGCGATCACCCAGCAGCAGTACCGCCTGGTCTTCCAACACTTCGCCGAAAGGTTCGACCGGAATCAGCCAGCGGGCATTGATTCGGATGTCAGCGGCAATGATAGTGTCTGCGGTCATGAAGGGGCCTGTCACTCCGGCTTGGTTTGTCTGAAAGGGCAGAGTATAACGGTCGAGTCAGACAGCAGCCAGCCTGTTACATATCCACAAGAGGTGAATACATGACCCGAGTTACTCCCGATCCTTTTGATCAGTCAGCCTCCCCTGACACCGTCGCGATCCGCTGGCTGGGCCATGCCGTGCAGTTATTGGACCAGCGTCGGCTACCCCAGGAAGAGCACTGGCTGACCATCGAAGGTGCTGCTGGTGTCAGCCAGGCGATCCGGGATATGGCGGTACGGGGTGCCCCGGCCATTGGCATCAGTGCGGCTTACGGGGTTGCGCTGGCAGCGAGGGGGGCGGACGAACGCGACTGGCGAACAGAGGTCGACGTGGCCATTGCTGCACTGGCAGAGTCCCGGCCAACAGCGGTTAACCTGTTCTGGGCATTGCAGCGCATGGAAGGTGTGCTGAGACAGTGCCGGTCCCGCGAGGACGCCGTTGCCCGGCTGGCGGAAGAAGCGATAGCGATACACCGGGAGGACCTGGCTGCCAACATGGCCATGGCAGACCTGGCCCTGGCGGCCATGGCGCTGGATAAACCCTGTGCCGTACTGACCCATTGCAACACCGGTGCACTGGCCACCGGGGGCTATGGTACCGCCCTGGGTGTGGTCCGCCGCCTCCACGAACAAAGACTGTTAACGCGGGTCTACGCGGATGAAACCCGCCCCTGGTTGCAGGGGGCGAGGCTGACCGCGTGGGAACTGGTCAAGGACGGTATACCGGTTGTCCTCAACGCGGACGGCGCTGCTGGAGCTATTCTGGCTCAGGGTGATGTGAAGTGGGTGATCGTGGGTGCCGATCGCATTACTGCCAATGGCGACGTCGCCAACAAGATCGGCACCTATTGCCTGGCGGTACTTGCCCGTCACCACAAGGTGAAATTCATGGTGGTGGCGCCGTCCAGCACTGTCGATATGACCCTCGAGCGGGGCAGCGATATTCCCATCGAAGAGAGGGATGGCCGGGAAATTCGCCAGGTTGGCGGTATTGCAATAGCGCCGGAGAAGGTGGGTGTGTTCAATCCTGTGTTCGACGTTACCCCTGCCAACCTGATCGACCTGATCGTTACCGAACGCGGTGTTGTCCATAATCCGGAGGTTACCGGGATGCACAAGTTGTTCGGATAACCTGTCGTCAACAAAAAGGCCGGCTTCATCGAAGGAAGCCGGCCTTTTTGTTGTAAGGGCAAGGGTGCGGAAAAGCGTTTATTCGGCTTTCGCAGTCACGGTATCCACAGGCAGGATGGACGCCATACGGCGATCCAGTTCCAGCATGTCCGCCATGATGTGGCCACCTTCCCGGACAATAAAGTCCAGCTCGTCGTCCTCGTTTCCGTGGGCCTCGGCGGCTTGCTGCTCCTCATGCTCTTCCATCGCCTCGAAGCTCTCGAAGGGCTCTTCGCCCTTGAGTTCCCGGCGTGCATTGGCGATGGTCAGCTGGCGATGCTCAAGCTGCTGCTGGTAGTCGCGGCGCTGGTCTTCGTTCAGGCTGACCATAGTGGTCTTGCGCTGCTCCCTCAGGAAGTCTATTTCCTGCTGGAGCAGACGGAATTCCGGGCTTTCGTCGAACCGGCTGGCGTGACGGTCACGCAGTTCATCAATCATGCCACTGAAATCAAAGTAACGGGTATGGGGCACCGCCTCGATCTGGTCCCAGGGCAGTGCGCGCTCAAGGGCGTCCTCACCGATCCGCGTGGTATCCACCCGTGACGGGATCTCGATGTCCGGAATCACACCCCGGTGCTGGGTCGAACCACCGGATACCCGGTAAAACTTGGACTGGGTGATCTTGAGCTGGCCATGATTCAGTGAGCGGACCGCCTGGACGGTCCCCTTGCCAAAGGTCTGGGAGCCCACCACCAGGCCGCGGCCGTAGTCCTGGATCGCGCCCGCAAAAATCTCGGAGGCGGAGGCGCTCATGCGGTTGACCAATACGACCATGGGGCCGTCCCAGGCAACACTTGGGTCCTGGTCGGAGAGCACCTGTACCTGGTTATCTGAGCTGCGGATCTGTACGGTCGGGCCCTGGTCGATAAACAGGCCCACCAGGTCATTGGCCTCGTGCAGGGCACCCCCGCCATTATTGCGCAGGTCTACCACCAGGCCGTCGACGTTCTGTTCGTTACGGAGCTTCTCCAATAACCGGCGCACGTCCCGGGTGGTGCTCTTGTAGTTCGGGTCACCCTGTTGCATGGCCTGGAAGTCTGCATAGAACGTCGGTATGTCGATTACGCCAATGAGGTACTTTTCGCCGTTACGCTCCAGTTCAATCACTTCGCTGCTGGCACTCTGCTCTTCCAGCTTGACCTTGTCCCGCTTGATGTCGATGGAGCGGGTCACGGTTTCGTCGCTGGCGTTGGCCGGTACCACCTCCAGGGTTACCGTTGAGCCGCGGGGGCCGCGAATCAGGTCGACCACCTCATCAAGGCGCCAGCCAATCACGTTGGTAGGGGTATCGTCGTCCTCCTGTTTCACCGACACAATCCTGTCGGCGGGACCGAGCTGGCCTTGTCGGGCAGCCGGTCCGCCGGGCACAAGACGGACAACCTTGGTGTATTCGTTATCCGACTGAAGCACCGCGCCGATCCCCTCCAGGGAAAGGCTCATGTTGATGTTGAAGTTCTCGGAATTGCGCGGGGAGAAGTAATTGGTGTGCGGATCCCAGGTGCCGGTAAAGGCATTCATGTAAGCCTGGAAGGCGTCCTCGCTGCGCATCTGGGACACCCGTTTGCGCTGGCTTTCATAACGCCGGGTGAGGACTTCGATAATTTCGTCATCGCCACTGCCATTCAGGCGCTGGCCGAGTACGGCATTGCGAATGCGCTTGTTCCAAAGCTTATCGAGTGCTTCCTGGTCTGGCTCCCACTCTGTTTCTGAGCGGTCCAGCAGGATTTCGTCGTCACTGCTGAAATCAAACTGGTCGAGCCCATCGTCAAGCAGGCCCAGCGCGTAGTCCATGCGCTCGATAATACGCTGCTGGACACGGTTGTAGATTTCAAAGCCCGGTTGTAGCTGACCGGTCCTCAGTGCCGCGGCCATTTCCGCTTTCAGAGGCTGGAAGTCCCGGATATCTTCCTGAGTGAGGTAGACACGCTGGCCGTCGAGGTAGTCGAGATAGTCATCGAACACTTCATCGGCGAGTTCGTCATTGATGGCCTGGTCCCGGAAATGGGTGAACTGAAGCTGGCGGGAAATCAGGATGTTGGCGCGGGCCTGCTCGATGGTGGGTGTCACTGCCGTGTAGGCACCTTCGATGTTCGCCGAAAGGGAAGTGCCGATCCCGGCCAGGGGAAGGGAAACCAGCAGCCCTAAGGCGATACTCCTGGCTCGGAAAGCTATCGGCATGTTTTTTATCTTCATATCTTGGGTTACCTGCTAATACCTGGGCTCACGTGCCGATAAACAGTATCGGCACACGACATCAACCTGTCTGCCGACCGTGTCCGGTTTCCCGTAACCCGGCCAGGGAGGCGGTTGGTGCCGGCCTTTTAAATCATTGTAGGCAACCGCTCCTTGCGTTACCACAGTGTCTGTTGGCCATGTAATGACAATCTGTCCATATGATGACCAGTACTGGCTACGTAAGTTCCATCGCGCGCTGAAGTCGATCGCTCAGCTCGGGCGTGAGGCTCTCCCGGTCCAGCGCGACACACCAACGGGCGGCAAGGGCCTCCAGGTTAATCGCCTGGTCTCCCTGTGCCTGTTCGAAGCCTTGTTTCAGGCGGCGAACCTGTAGTGCCATCCGCAGTGACTGGTCCTCCTCCGGAGAGGAATGTCCGCCGTGAATCTCTGCAAGTACGACGAGTTCACGGGGATCGTGCAGGTCAGTCTCATCCGAAAGATCCGGCCAGTGGGCTGGTAACTGGGTCGGAGTCAGTTCACCGGCCTGGCGCTGATGAACCCATTGCTGCCACTGCCGCATCTGGGCCTGGCGACCAAGCTGGTCCAGACGCTCCTGTACCTGCGTTCTGGTGGCACGGAGCGATTGTTTCAAGTTCCCCGAAACAGGGGTCTCGCTCGCTACTTTAAGTGCCTCAAGTATTTCGCCCGCGTCGGCTTGCTCTGCACCTGCTGTGTCCAGCCAATGGCGGGCTTTGGCCAGGTCAGACTCAGCTGCGGCGTCAGCCTCGGTGGAAGCCTGTGCCTTTTGCTGTCGCTGCTCCTCCCTCCTCGCAAAGATGGCATCGCAGGCGGCACGGAATGCTTTCCAGAGCTTGCGATCCTCCCGGTGGCGGGTAATACCAATGGCCTGCCACTGCTGTTGCAGTTCCTTGGCCTTATCCATCGCTTCTGTCAGTGGGGTATGGTCTACCAGTTCCCGTGCCTGGTCGACAATGGCCTGCTTGCGGTCCTCGTTGCGGCTGCGCTCTTCGTCAAGGTGGCCCGACAAGGTGTTCATCAACCGGTCAAAGGCTTTCTGTATTGTCCGGTTATCCCGAAACTCCACGGGCCAAGCTTCCCGCCATTCCTGTCGTGCGGTTTTCTCGATCTGTTCGGCCGCTTTCCAGTCCACCTCTGACCAGTCAGTGGCCTCCAGGTATCGTTCAAGCTCGTCGCAGATACTCCGGCGCTTCTGTAAATGAACCTTTTTCAGGTCCGAACGTGCCTCGAAGTAGGCACGGCAGGGCTCAAACGCCCGGTCAGACGCAGCCCGGAAACGTTGCCAGAGGTCTCTGTCCGATGAGCCTCCAAGGTCCCGCCACTCCTGCTGGAGTTCCTGGATTCGTTCGGCCTTGGCTTCTGGCTCCATGGGCTGTTCGGCAAGGTATTCCATCTGCTCGCACAAGGCGGTCTGTTTTGGTGTCGTGGCAAAACCCTGCCAGTCCCCGAGTTCCCGCACCTGCCCACCAAGCCGTTGCAGCCTGGCGCGGTAGCGGGTGCCCTCGCGTTCTGGAAGCTGTCGCTGGAGTGACTGCACTCGTTTAAGAAGCTGCCGGGACTCTTTCAGCTGGCGGGCCTCCAGGGCCTCCTCCAGGTCGGCCACAGCCTTGTCCAGTTGCTCGAGCTGCTGCCGTTGTGCTTCCGGATCAGCTTGCGACGTTGGCTGTGGTGTCCGGACACTGGCTGTGCGTGCAAGTACCTGCAAGGCTTCCGGGAGTGCGACAGCCCCGGGCCAGTCCAGCTGCGCCAGTAGTTGCCTTGCCCTGGCGGGTTCTGGTGACTCGGCTTTAGTCAGCTGGTCGAGCTCATCCTGGTGATGACTGAGGCGGCCCAGCGCAGAGATAACCCCCCGCAGCGCCACCATTCGCTGTTCGTAGTCCTTCTGTTCCTGGCGGGCGACGTCTGTTTCCCTGGTCGCCTCGAGCCAGCGATTTTCCTGGGTGCGCTGGAGTGCATCGAGGGAGGGCAGTGCGTTTACAGCCGGAGGCTCGGCTTCAAACGCCTCCAGGGTATCCTGTAGCAGGGTCAGGGTTTGCTGACGCTGCACCTGCTTTGCCTGATGCTCCGCCCGGGCCTGTCGCTCCTGTTCCATTTCCCTGACCCGGAGGCGGCAATTGTGCAGGGCTGACAGCACCACGCTGCGAGTCTCATTATCGGCTGCGTGTTCCAGGGACTGCCATCGTTGTTCCAGTTTCTGGACCCGCGCTTCGTATAGGTTGGTGTCCCTGGTTGCGGCCAGTTCTTCAGCTTGCCGGACAATCGCCGCCACGGCTTCGTTGGTGGCGCGAGTCTCTTCTTGTTGGCGGCGCAGTTCCTGAAGGGACTGGCGTACCTGCTGGTAGACTCCCTTGTCCTTGCCCCGGGCCAGCTTCTGCACCTGTTGCAGGTGTTCCGTATCCGTCAGACGCCGGGCTGCCTCGAGGCGTACGTCTGCGGCCAGACCTTCAATGGCAAGCTCCGCCAGGGTTTGCTGGCTGCAGTCTGGCTGAGACAGCAGGGTGCGCTGACGGTCTATCGTGTCCTGGTCGACGCCGGGGAGTTCCTTTCCCGGAGGGTTATTCGCTTCTGGCCTGGTGCCCGAGCGATTGTCCTGACTGGTCGCGGAGGTAAAGCGCTTCTGGAAGAGTCTCTGGATAAATGCGGCCATGTCGGTATCCTTCAGGGAATCAGTTCACCGGGCTTCAAGCCTGCAGGTGAAAACGGGTGGATGGTGCTACCCGGATAACGGGCGCCCGGGCACGCCAGGATTTTGGCGACTGCTCCGGCGCCCGGGCAGGTGGCATAGTCTATCCTCTGGAAACCGCCGGCGGAAAGGGGCTGTATGGCAAACCGGGACAAAAAAAAGGACCCTAATCAGCAGGCGCCCGAAATTGCCCTGCGTTTACTGGCGCGACGCGAACACAGTCGCTTTGAGCTAACCATGAAGCTTCGCCAGAGGCGCGTCGATGCCAGGGTCATTGAGGATGTGCTGGATGACTTCGAGGACAAAGGCTGGCTGAGCGATGACCGGTTTGCCGAAGTGTTTGTGCGACAACGCATGGATGCAGGCTATGGCCCACTGAAGATTCTGGCGGATCTGCAACAGCGCGGCATCAACCGGGTACCCTCCGAACTGGATGTGGTGCCGGACTCGCAATGGGTCGCTCGCGCGGTTCAGCTGAGGGACAGACGATTCGGGCTCGGGGATATCTCAGGTGACTGGTCGGAGCGCCAACGCCAGGGGGGCTTCCTGGCGCGCCGTGGGTTCTCCGGCGACCAGGTGGAGCAGGCCCTGGGTAAAGTCAGAGTGTCGGAGGAGTAAGGCCCATCTCACGGGGAAGCACCAGGGACGTTTCCTGTTCGTCGGGATTCGATTCGCGAGTCTGGTACGTGGGCTGGTTTGGCGGTATTGACAGCTCGCCGGAACCGGAGTCGGCAACCATCGGGGCCTCTGCCTCGGACTGGAGGTCGTAACGGCGTGCCAGCACGTCGTAATAACGTCGAATGTTCTGCACGTAGATGACCGGTTCATGGCCGCGGGCGTAGCCGTGCCGGGTCTTCGAATACCATTCTTTCTGCGACAGCAGTGGCAGGAACTCTTTCACATCCAGCCAGCGGTCAGGGTTGCGGCCAGCAGATTCGGCGAGGCGGCGGGCGTCTTCCAGGTGCCCGAATCCCACGTTGTAGGACGCAAGGGCGAACCAGGTTCGGTCCGGCTCCTGAACATGCTCCGGAATCATCCCGTGGACCTGGCGGAAGTAGCGGGCGCCGCCCTCAATGCTCTGGCGAGGATTGAGCCGGTTGTCTATGCCGATATGGTCGGCGGTCGACCGGGTGAGCATCATCAGTCCCCGAACGCCGGTGGGGGAGACCGCATCCCGACGCCAGTTGGACTCCTGGTAACCGATGGCAGCCAGCAGGCGCCAGTCCAGGCCGTTGTCCTCGCCATAGTCGCGGAAGATATCCAGGTATTGGGGCAGGCGCTCCTGGATGTGCTCCTCGAAGGTCAGGGCGCCCACATAGCCCAGCTGCCCCAGATGGCCGTAAAAACGTTCCCGCAGGTTGGCCAGGGTGCCGTCGTGTTCGATTTCTTCCAGGAAACGTCTTGCTTCCCGGTACAACGAGCCGTCATTGCTGGTGGGGAACAACCAGGCGATGGCTTCCTGGTCGCTGACGCTGAAGGCTCGCTTTACATTGGGGTAGAACACATGGTTCAAGGCCAGCTCGTTCGCGTCCACCACTGCTGCGGGGAATTCGCCGGACTCAACCCGTTCCAGTATGCCGGCAGCATCCAGTCCCGAGTGGATGCGGTAGGTGAAGGCAGGGTGCTGCAACTGCAGCTGCTCGAGGTGGGGGAGGTGGTTTGACTCTGTCGCCACATGCACCACAACATCCTGCTCAAGCAGGTCTTCAATACCATCGAGGTGCTCCAGTCCGCGATGGTAGATCATTACGGATTCAGACGTCAGGCCGTTGGCCAGCGAACGGAACCGGTCGCCCCAGTCCCGGTCGGCAGACAACCCGGTAAAGCCTATGTGGGCGTAGCCGTCATCAAGCACCCTCAGAATTTCGCTGTTGCCGTCAGCCAGCCTGACCCGGAGCTCAACCCCCAGGTGGTCGGCAAAACGGCGGGCCAGTTCATGGTCAAAGCCGGTTGGGCCTTCCCGGCCTTCGTAATAGATAGAGGGGGCATTACGGGTTATGACGTGGAGAACGCCCTCGGCCTGAACGGTTGCGAGGGTATCCGGCCGTGTGCACCCGCTGGCCAACACGACCCACAGCATGGCCAGCAGTATGCCGGACATGGGCAGGTGGTGGTTTCTTGAATGTCGGGACTCACCCAAATTCACAGCCTCCGGAGCGGGATGCTTCATAATCCCCCAGAGCGTGGAAAAAGGTCAATCGGTACCGGGAGAGATTGCTTGGACATGGGGCTATTGTACATTTGTTGTTCGCTGCTGTATCCCTGCACCAGTTTCCAGTATTATTGCGCCCGATCATAAACGGTGCCCTGATCCCCCGCCTGCCAACACGCAGCGACGGGTTGCAGGGTATCGGTTTCCCAAGTTCGCGCGATACAGGTTATAACCCATGCTGGAACTCCGCGGCGCCCCCGCTCTTTCCCCTTTCCGCTCCGAAAAACTGTTTGGCCAGCTTACCAACGCTGTCGAAGGCGTTCAGGCCATCTATGCGGAATTCATGCACTTCGTGGACACCGAAGCGGAGCTCGGCGATGCCGACCAGGTCGTCCTCGACCGGCTGCTGACTTATGGCCCGAGTGCTGATCGCCAGGAGCCCGCAGGCATACTGTTCCTCGTGGTTCCCCGGCCAGGTACGATGTCACCCTGGTCGACCAAGGCGACCGATATCACCCGTAATTGCGGTTTGCGTCAGATACGCCGGATCGAGCGAGGTATTGCCTACTACGTAACCGCGGACAAGAAGCTTGGCCGCGAAGACCGCCAGGCCATCGCAGCGTTGCTCCACGACCGCATGACTGAAACCGTGTTCCACGAGATGGGTGGCGCCGAGTTGTTGTTCCATCGAGAGGAACCACGTCCGCTTGGGCGAGTCCCCGTGCTTGCCGGCGGCCGTCCCGCGCTGGCGGAAGCAAACCAGCGCCTGGGCCTGGCCCTTGCCGAGGATGAAATTGACTACCTGGTGGCGTCCTTCAGTAACCTGGACCGTGATCCTACCGATGTCGAGCTGATGATGTTTGCCCAGGCGAACTCCGAACATTGCCGGCACAAGATTTTCAATGCGTCCTGGGATATCGACGGCGAAGGGCAGCAGAAATCCCTCTTTGCCATGATCCGCAATACCCACGAAATGAGCAGTGAAGGGGTGTTGTCTGCATACCGTGACAACGCCTCGGTGATTCGTGGTTCGGTCGGTGGTCGCTTCTACCCTGATCCGGAAACGGCTCGCTACCACTATGTGAACGAACCTATCCACATTCTGATGAAAGTGGAGACCCACAACCATCCCACGGCTATCTCCCCGTTTGCCGGTTCCGCCACTGGCGCAGGCGGTGAGATTCGTGACGAGGGTGCTACCGGACGGGGCTCCAAGCCAAAGGCCGGTCTTACCGGGTTCACCGTCTCCAACCTGGAAATTCCCGGTGACCTGCAGCCCTGGGAGGATGGTTACGGTCGCCCGGAGCGCATTGCATCTCCGCTGGATATCATGATCGATGCCCCGGTCGGCGGCGCCTCCTTTAACAACGAGTTCGGCCGCGAACCTCGCCGGTTATTTCCGCACCTTCGAGCAACGCGTGGCCGGCGCCGCTGGTGACGAAGTGCGCGGATACCACAAGCCCATCATGATAGCCGGCGGCCTCGGAAATATTCGCGAGGAGCATGTCGAGAAGGGTGAAATCCCGGTCGGCGCCCGGCTGATCGTATTGGGCGGCCCGTCCATGCTGATTGGTCTGGGTGGTGGCGCCGCATCATCGATGGACTCTGGTACCAGCAATGAGAACCTTGACTTCGCTTCCGTTCAGAGGGGCAACCCGGAAATGGAGCGTCGTTGCCAGGAGGTGATCGACCGTTGCTGGCAGCAGGGCGGCCAGAACCCGATAGCGTTTATCCATGACGTCGGCGCTGGTGGACTGTCTAACGCCATGCCGGAGCTGGTCAAGGACGGCGGCCGTGGTGGCAAGTTTGAACTGCGGGATATCCCCAGCGATGAACCCGGCATGTCGCCACTGGAAATCTGGTGTAACGAGTCTCAGGAGCGTTACGTACTGGCGGTTGCCGAAGAAAACATGGAGCGCTTTGATGCCATCTGCCGTCGTGAACGTTGCCCCTACGCGGTTATCGGCGAGGCCACGGAAACCCACCACCTCTCACTGACGGATGCCTATTATGGCGACTCGCCCGTAGACCTTCCTATGGACGTGCTCTTCGGCAAGCCGCCACGGATGCACCGGTCTATCAACCGCACGTCGTTCACCAAGTCCATCTTTGATTCAACGAAGGTAGACCTGAATGAAGCTGTGCGTCGGGTCCTGCGCCTTCCATCCGTGGGCAGCAAGAGCTTCCTGATTACAATTGGTGACCGCACCATTACTGGACTGGTGGCCCGCGACCAGATGGTTGGGCCGTGGCAGGTACCGGTTGCTGATGTGGCGGTAACGGCTGCGAGTTACGATGTGCTTACCGGCGAGGCCATGGCCATGGGTGAACGCACCCCGGTGGCGTGTATCGACTCGCCTGCATCCGGCCGTATGGCCGTGGGTGAGGTTATCACCAACCTCGCGGCGGCGCCGATTGCGCAGCTTTCCGACATTCGCCTGTCGGCAAACTGGATGGCCGCAGCAGGTCATCCGGGTGAGGATGAGAACCTCTACGAAACCGTTCGTGCCGTGGGCATGGAGCTATGCCCGGCACTTGGTATTGCCATTCCGGTGGGCAAGGACTCCATGTCCATGAAGACCGTGTGGGAAGAGGGCGAGGAACACAAGAGTGTGACTGCGCCGCTGTCACTGATCATCAGCGGTTTTGCACCGGTAACCGACGTCACCCGTACCCTGACACCGCAACTGAGGACCGATCAGGGCGAAACCGACCTGATCCTGGTTGACCTTGCCGCTGGCCAGAACCGTCTTGGCGGCTCTGCCCTGGCGCAGGTCTTCGGGCAGATGGGAGCGGTAGCGCCAGACCTGGATGATCCAGAAGACATCAAGGCGTTTTTCGCGGTCATTCAGGGCCTGAACCAGGATGGTAAGCTGCTCGCCTATCACGATCGTTCCGATGGTGGCATGTTCGTGACCCTGGCGGAAATGGCCTTTGCCGGACGCACCGGGTTGGATATCCGTCTGGACGGCCTGGCCGAAGAGGCTGGCCAGTTCGCCCGTGAGCTGTTCAACGAAGAACTGGGTGCGGTTATTCAGGTACGCCGGGACGACACCCCGTTCGTTCTGCAGCAATTTTCTGGCGCCGGTCTGGGTGAGCATACCTCCGTGGTTGGCACCCTGAATGCAGAGGACAGGGTCCGGTTTACCTTTGAAGGGAAGCCGGTTATCGACGAGGCCAGGGCAGATCTGCAGCGTCTTTGGTCAGAAACCAGCTACCGCATCCAGAGCCTGCGGGACAACGCCAATTGTGCGCAGGAAGAGTTCGATAACCTGCTAGCCAGTGATGACCCCGGACTTGGCGCGCAATTAAGTTTCGACCCGTCCGAGAACGTGGCGGCACCGTTTATTGCTGGCAGTGTTCGTCCTAAAGTCGCCGTACTGCGGGAACAGGGCGTAAACGGCCAGACTGAAATGGCCGCGGCTTTCGACCGGGCCGGCTTCGATGCGATGGATGTTCATATGAGCGACCTGCTTTCCGGCAGGGTCACCCTGGACGGGTTCCGCTCACTGGTCGCCTGCGGCGGCTTCTCCTATGGTGATGTGCTCGGCGCAGGTGAGGGCTGGGCCAAGTCCATCCTGTTCAATCCGCGGGTCAGGGACCAGTTTGCCGGTTTCTTTGATCGCGAGGATACACTGGCGCTGGGAGTCTGTAATGGCTGCCAGATGCTTTCCAATCTCCATGAGTTGATTCCGGGCACAGCCAACTGGCCACGGTTCGTCCGTAATCAGTCAGAGCAGTTTGAGGCTCGCCTGGTGATGGTCGAAGTTCAGCCCTCGAAATCGGCCTTTCTTGACGGCATGGCTGGTTCGCGAATGCCTATTGCAGTCGCCCATGGTGAAGGACGTACTGAGTTCGGAGTAGGGGGCTTCGAGGCCTTCGACCGGTCCGGTCAGGTCGCCCTGCGTTACGTGGATCACCATGGTCAGCCAACAACCCGTTACCCCTATAACCCTAATGGCTCTGATGGCGGTATCACCGGTCTGACAAGTGAGGATGGCCGTGTCACCATAATGATGCCGCATCCAGAGCGGGTATTCCGCACGGCACAGTTCTCCTGGCATCCGGAAGGCTGGGGTGAGGATGGACCGTGGCTGCGAATGTTCCGTAATGCACGCAAGTGGCTGGGATAAGTTGACGGGCTGAAAGGCCTGGTTATGATCCTGTAAGCCGGTGACAGAGTTGCTCTGTCACCGGCTTTTTTGTGTTTTCTGAAAACCCCCACCTAATGCTACGTATTACAAGGGCTTTCGCCCTGTTTATAACGAAAAAAAATCTTGACTAAACGGTTTTATGCACACGCGGCCACCGTCTTTGTGACAGGGGTGCCTAAAACGCCGACAACTCGCTCAATAATTGGTCGGATAATGTAACCTATTGATTTATAGGGTTTAAATAATAGAGGTGGATTTCTCGCCAATTTGAGGTGAGGGCTGTAACCACGGGGCCTCCCGGCGTCTGCCCAAAAACTATCCCCAAAGTTATCCACAGATTTTGTGGGTAACCCGGAAGGCCCTGAGCACGCCCGGGTTGACGGTCAAGTCAAGCTGTTTCAGTCTTGATTCCACAATTTATCAGCCGGAGATCTGTGGATGTACAAGCTCTGTTTCTTCGTACCGGTAATCGACGCCGAAACCACCAAGGATGCCGTTTTTCAGGCCGGAGGTGGTCGTATCGGTGATTATGACTGCTGCGCATGGCAAACCCTGGGGCAGGGTCAGTTTCGGCCCCTGGACGGCAGCAACCCTCATCTCGGGGAGCACGGGCAACTGGAGCGCGTGGATGAACTGAAAGTGGAGTTGGTTTGTGAGGACCGGCTGATTCGTGATGTGGTAGCGGCGATGAAGCGGGCCCACCCCTACGAGGAGCCCGCCTACGAAGTCTATCGGCTGGAAAACTTCTAGGACAGAAGTAATGCCTGGCCGGGTGGTTACTGTTTGGGTTTCATCCTGTGGCGGATGTCGCTAATGCGAAGAGGGAAGTCGTTGCGCTGAACGTCCTCCACAAAATGCTCCAGGGTTCGGCGAACCGTTGGAAACGAAATTTCGTCCCAGGGAATACGGTTCAGGTCGAACAATTCCGCCTCCAGTGATTCCTCACCCGCCCCGAAGCGCTCTTCGGTGAGGAACGCCCGGTAGAACATATGGACCTGATCGATGTGAGGCACATGGATCATGGTGTACAGACCCGCCAGTTCCACGTCCGCCATAGCCTCCTCAAGGGTCTCCCGGGCAGCAGCTTCCTCCGTGGTCTCGGAATTTTCCATAAAGCCCGCAGGCAACGTCCAGTACCCATAACGGGGCTCAATGGCCCTGCGGCACAGCAGGATTTTACCCTCCCATACCGGTACCGTACCCGCTACGATACGTGGATTCTGATAATGAATGGTCTCGCATCGGGTGCATACATAGCGGGGCCGGTTGTCGCCGGCAGGGATGCGGCTTTCCACCGGATGACCGCAGCTACTGCAGAAGTTCATGAATTACCCCGTATAATAGTTCGAGTTGTGGTACCAGTGTATCGTTCGCAGGGTGCCTTGTCCCATCTCAAACGCGGAGACTGATTTTGCGTGATTTACTGACGGAAAGGCTAGCCCGACATGCACCGACCCGGCTGGCGATGGACTACCCGGAGGCCAGTGTGCTGGTCCCGGTGACTGACAATACCGGCTCCCCGGAAATCCTGTTCACACTTCGGTCGTCCAATTTGTCCACCCACCGGGGCCAGGTCGCCTTTCCCGGCGGTAAACGGGACAGCACCGATCCGTCCCTGGCCTATACTGCGCTGCGGGAGACCCACGAAGAAATCGGCCTGCCCCCGGACCAGGTACAGTTGATTGCGCCCCTGAGCCAGGTCATCTCCAGGTACGGAATCCTTGTAACACCATACGTTGGCGTGGTGCCTGCCGACCACCCGCTGACCCCTAATCCCCATGAGATCGAGAGTATTTTCCACGTGCCGGTGGAGTTCTTCCTCGAGGATCGCCGTGAACGCACCGATGCCCTTCCGTTCCTTGATAACACCTACCACGTTCCTTGTTACCGGTGGGAGGGGTATCAGATATGGGGGCTCTCGGCGGTGGTTCTGGTGGAGTTTCTGAATGCCGTGTACGATGCCCGCATCGATTTGCTGAAACCGCGCCACGACTGAGCCTGGCGGCGAACTGTAAGGAGAATTTGCATGTTATACGAACTCGCAGAACGCAAACCTGAGCTTGTCGGCGAAGGGCAGTTTATCGCCGCAAACGCTACTGTCATTGGCAGTGTCGCCCTGCACGAGCGGTCGAGTATCTGGTTTAACGTAGTGATTCGGGGCGATAACGACCTGATCACTATCGGGCCCGAATCAAACGTCCAGGATGGCTCGGTATTGCATACGGATTCCGGTATTCGACTGACCCTGGGCCGGGGGGTCACAGTGGGCCATAAGGCCATGCTCCATGGTTGTGAGATTGGGGATTATTCCCTGATCGGTATCAACGCCGTGGTGCTCAACGGTGCCCGTATCGGCAAGCACTGCCTGATCGGTGCAAATACCCTGATCCCGGAAGGCATGGAAGTACCCGATGGCTCCCTGGTTATCGGAGCACCAGGCCGGGTCAAGCGGGAACTTGGAGAAAACCAGAAAAAAATGCTGGAACTCAGCGCTGCCCATTATGTACAGAATGCGGTGCGTTACATGAATTCACTCAAACCGTTTGATCCGGAAAACGGGCAGGGCTGATGGAGACGAAGCACCGGGTCCGGTCTCCCTGTGTCAGTGTCTGTGCGCTGGATGAAAAGGACATCTGCATCGGTTGCCACCGGTCCGGTGATGAAATCCTGCGTTGGACAATCATGACGAATGAGGAGCGCCAGCAGGTATTGGAGAATGTTGCCCGGAGGGAACGTGGCAGTCTTATCTGAAACTTTATCGCCCGGGAAGGCTTTCTTGCCGGTGAGGCAGTAACAGACAGGAACAGTATGACGACAACCATAGGTACGCCCCTGAAGAACAATGCTTACCGGGTGCTTTTCTGCGGCTCCGGCGAACTGGGTAAAGAGGTGGTCATTGAGTTACAGCGGTTTGGTGTGGAGGTTGTTGCCTGTGACCGTTATGCCAACGCGCCCGCCATGCAGGTGGCCCATCGAAGCCATGTAATCGACATGCTGGACCCGGCAAGCCTCAGAGCGGTGATCGAACAGGAAAAGCCGGATCTGATTGTGCCGGAGATAGAAGCCATCGCAACAGCTGAACTGGTCCGACTGGAGCAGGAGGGTTATCGGGTTGTGCCAACCGCGCGAGCGGTTGACCTGACCATGAACCGGGAAGGCATACGCAGGCTTGCGGCCGAGGAGTTGGCGCTGCCTGTGTCGGACTACCGCTTCGCAGAAACCCGTGAAGAGTTTGAGCGAGCCGTTGCGGAAATTGGCTTCCCTTGCGTGGTCAAGCCGGTCATGAGTTCCTCCGGCAAGGGCCAAAGCCTTGTTCGTGACGCCTCCGGCGTGGGTTCTGCGTGGGATTATGCACAAACCGGCGGTCGTGCGGGTAAGGGCAGGGTCATCGTCGAAGGGTTTATCGACTTCGATTATGAAATTACCTTGCTGACCGTGCGGCATAAAGGCGGCGTCAGCTTCTGTGCGCCCATCGGGCATCGACAGGAAGACGGTGACTATCGCGAGTCCTGGCAGCCGCAGCCAATGACAGACCTCGCCCTGGAGCGAAGTCAGAATATCGCCCGTACGATTACCGATAATCTGGGGGGATATGGGGTCTTCGGCGTCGAACTGTTTATCAAGGGTGACAAGGTGTGGTTCTCGGAAGTCTCCCCGCGCCCCCATGACACGGGTCTGGTGACGCTGATCTCCCAGGATCTTTCCGAGTTTGCCCTCCACGCGCGGGCCATCCTTGGGCTTCCTGTTCCGGCGATTCGCCAGAGCGGGCCTTCGGCATCTGCGGTCATCCTTCCTGAGGGCGAGTCTGATGCGCCGGTTTATTCAGGGTTGGACGAAGCTCTTGCTGATCCAGAGGTCCAGCTGCGGCTTTTCGGTAAACCGGAAGTGTCTGGCCGGCGGCGTATGGGCGTGGCGGTCGCGCGGGGTGAGTCCATTGAAGAGGCCCGGCGTGCAGCTACCCAGGCCGCTGAGAAAGTGCAGGTAAGGCTGGATTAAGTGAATATTGCTTGAAAAATGGTCGAGTCGGGCAAATAATCATCAGACCGGTAGCGGCAAACCGAAACCGGGGTAAAAAAGTTCAAAAAGGTCGTTGACAGAAAACGGTGGGGCTGTAGAATGCGCCCCACTTCGACAGGGAACGCCGGCGACGGCGGAACCGGGAAGGGAAGTAAACGGTTGTAAGGTTTGAGTTTTTTCGGTGTAAGGCTTCTTCGGAAGCGGCGACAAAAACTTCAAAATAACCGTTGACAAGGTAGCGATCTGATGTAGAATACGCGGCCTTGATTGAGCAGACGCTCAACGCTCTTTAACAAGTTGACCAAGTAATTCGTGTGGGCGCTGGCCGAGACCATCTGGCAACAGATATCGAGGCAGCGACTCGTCGAAATATGAGTTTTGTCTTGAGCAAGATTAGAGATCTTCGGATCTTGTATGATTTAAACTGAAGAGTTTGATCATGGCTCAGATTGAACGCTGGCGGCAGGCTTAACACATGCAAGTCGAGCGGTAACAGGGGGTGCTTGCACCCCGCTGACGAGCGGCGGACGGGTGAGTAATGCATAGGAATCTGCCCAGTAGTGGGGGATAGCCCGGGGAAACCCGGATTAATACCGCATACGCCCTACGGGGGAAAGCAGGGGATCTTCGGACCTTGCGCTATTGGATGAGCCTATGTCGGATTAGCTTGTTGGTGGGGTAATGGCTCACCAAGGCGACGATCCGTAGCTGGTCTGAGAGGATGATCAGCCACATCGGGACTGAGACACGGCCCGAACTCCTACGGGAG
Organism: Marinobacter sp. AN1; assembly: GCF_026013985.1. Lineage (NCBI taxonomy): Bacteria > Pseudomonadati > Pseudomonadota > Gammaproteobacteria > Pseudomonadales > Marinobacteraceae > Marinobacter > Marinobacter sp. AN1. Next base: position 1,886,948 of record NZ_CP110342.1, read on the forward strand.
GCAGCAGTGGGGAATATTGGACAATGGGGGCAACCCTGATCCAGCCATGCCGCGTGTGTGAAGAAGGCTTTCGGGTTGTAAAGCACTTTCAGTGAGGAGGAAAACCTTATGGCTAATACCCATGAGGCTTGACGTTACTCACAGAAGAAGCACCGGCTAACTCCGTGCCAGCAGCCGCGGTAATACGGAGGGTGCAAGCGTTAATCGGAATTACTGGGCGTAAAGCGCGCGTAGGTGGTTTGATAAGCGAGATGTGAAAGCCCCGGGCTTAACCTGGGAACGGCATTTCGAACTGTCAGGCTAGAGTGTGGTAGAGGGTAGTGGAATTTCCTGTGTAGCGGTGAAATGCGTAGATATAGGAAGGAACACCAGTGGCGAAGGCGGCTACCTGGACCAACACTGACACTGAGGTGCGAAAGCGTGGGGAGCAAACAGGATTAGATACCCTGGTAGTCCACGCCGTAAACGATGTCTACTAGCCGTTGGGACTCTTGAAGTCTTAGTGGCGCAGTTAACGCACTAAGTAGACCGCCTGGGGAGTACGGCCGCAAGGTTAAAACTCAAATGAATTGACGGGGGCCCGCACAAGCGGTGGAGCATGTGGTTTAATTCGACGCAACGCGAAGAACCTTACCTGGCCTTGACATGTTGGGAACTTTCCAGAGATGGATTGGTGCCTTCGGGAACCCAAACACAGGTGCTGCATGGCCGTCGTCAGCTCGTGTCGTGAGATGTTGGGTTAAGTCCCGTAACGAGCGCAACCCTTATCCCTAGTTGCCAGCACATCATGGTGGGAACTCTAGGGAGACTGCCGGTGACAAACCGGAGGAAGGTGGGGATGACGTCAGGTCATCATGGCCCTTACGGCCAGGGCTACACACGTGCTACAATGGCGCGCACAGAGGGCTGCAAACCCGCGAGGGGGAGCCAATCTCACAAAACGCGTCGTAGTCCGGATCGCAGTCTGCAACTCGACTGCGTGAAGTCGGAATCGCTAGTAATCGTGAATCAGAATGTCACGGTGAATACGTTCCCGGGCCTTGTACACACCGCCCGTCACACCATGGGAGTGGATTGCACCAGAAGTGGTTAGTCTAACCTTCGGGAGGACGATCACCACGGTGTGGTTCATGACTGGGGTGAAGTCGTAACAAGGTAGCCGTAGGGGAACCTGCGGCTGGATCACCTCCTTAACGAACGCTGGAGGTTTCGGTCAGAGTCCACACGAATTACTTGGTTAACGTGAAGAGAGCAAAAGGGTCTTTGCAGGCCCGGCTGTGAAGTGCTTCTCCTGGAGAAAGCATGAAGCAGAGATTAGCGCTGTAGATTGTGGCAGCTGACAAGGCGCAGGCTGAGTGAAGGAGGGAGCGTACACACGTACGTGACCGAGTGAACGAAGACTGCAACGCAGCTCAGGTGGCACAAGATGCAGTGATAATTGGGTCTGTAGCTCAGGTGGTTAGAGCGCACCCCTGATAAGGGTGAGGTCGGTGGTTCAAGTCCACCCAGACCCACCAGAATTGACCAGCTCGTCGTTGCGCCCGGACTCGCATACTGAAGTATGCTTCGCCCGAACGCGCCTAGATCTGATCAATTCTCCGAGTACGGCGAGTCAACGAAATTGCCGGCTTGGTGAGTGGTTTCTATTAGGGGCCATAGCTCAGCTGGGAGAGCGCCTGCCTTGCACGCAGGAGGTCGGCGGTTCGATCCCGCCTGGCTCCACCATAAACAGATCGACGAACCTGATTGCCTGACGTTATGTCAGTGTGCAGAAAAAAGTGTTTCAACGCGGTGACGTTGTAAGCCCTTCTTTCTGATCACTGGGTCAGAATTGCTCTTTAACAATTCGGATGAGATTGAAACACGAAATTCTGTTCTTCTAGTTCAGAACAGAGTTTCAGCGATAACGATCAAGCGTTATCCGGTGTGTCGTTGAAGTGGTTGTTTATAGCTTCAGTCGGCTGTCTCTGAACGTCATCATTGGATGATCACGAACCTGGCTTGCCAGGGGAAGGTCAAGCGGTGTTGATGCACAGGTCAGTTGTCTTGGGGTTATATAGTCAAGCAACTAAGCGCATACGGTGGATGCCTTGGCAGTCAGAGGCGATGAAAGACGTGGAAGCCTGCGATAAGGCTCGGGGAGCTGGCAAACAAGCTATGATCCGGGCATCTCTGAATGGGGAAACCCACCGACTTTCGGGTCGGTATCTTACACTGAATCCATAGGTGTAAGAGGCGAACTCGGGGAACTGAAACATCTAAGTACCCGAAGGAAAAGAAATCAACCGAGATTCCCTCAGTAGCGGCGAGCGAACGGGGACCAGCCCTTAAGCTGGACAACTGGTAGGAGAAGGCCCTGGAAAGAGCCGCCATAGTGGGTGATAGCCCCGTATCCGAAACCTGAGTCCAGTGAAATCGAGTAGGACGGGTCACGTGTAATCCTGTCTGAACATGGGGGGACCATCCTCCAAGGCTAAATACTCCTGACTGACCGATAGTGAACCAGTACCGTGAGGGAAAGGCGAAAAGAACCCCTGTGAGGGGAGTGAAATAGACCCTGAAACCGTATGCGTACAAGCAGTCGGAGCGGACTTGTTCCGTGACGGCGTACCTTTTGTATAATGGGTCAGCGACTTATGTTCAGTGGCGAGGTTAACCGTATAGGGGAGCCGTAGGGAAACCGAGTCTGAATAGGGCGACTTAGTCGCTGGGCATAGACCCGAAACCGGGCGATCTATCCATGAGCAGGGTGAAGGTGCCGTAACAGGCACTGGAGGCCCGAACCCACTGTCGTTGAAAAGCCAGGGGATGACTTGTGGATCGGAGTGAAAGGCTAATCAAGCCCGGAGATAGCTGGTTCTCCCCGAAAGCTATTTAGGTAGCGCCTCGGACGAATACCACTGGGGGTAGAGCACTGTTTCGGCTAGGGGGTCATCCCGACTTACCAACCCGATGCAAACTCCGAATACCAGTGAGTACTATCCGGGAGACACACGGCGGGTGCTAACGTCCGTCGTGAAGAGGGAAACAACCCAGACCGCCAGCTAAGGTCCCCAAGTACCAGTTAAGTGGGAAACGATGTGGGAAGGCTCAGACAGCTAGGAGGTTGGCTTAGAAGCAGCCATCCTTTAAAGAAAGCGTAATAGCTCACTAGTCGAGTCGGCCTGCGCGGAAGATGTAACGGGGCTCAAACTGGTCACCGAAGCTGCGGCTGCATACGCAAGTATGCGGGGTAGGGGAGCGTTCTGTAAGCCTGCGAAGGTGGATTGAGAAGTCTGCTGGAGGTATCAGAAGTGCGAATGCTGACATGAGTAACGACAATGGGGGTGAAAAACCCCCACGCCGGAAGACCAAGGGTTCCTGCGCAACGCTAATCGGCGCAGGGTGAGTCGGCCCCTAAGGCGAGACCGAAAGGTGTAGTCGATGGGAAACGGGTTAATATTCCCGTACCTTGGATAGCTGCGATGGAGAGACGGAGAAGGCTAGGTGAGCCGGGCGACGGTTGTCCCGGTTTAAGCGAGTAGGCAGTGGGTTTAGGCAAATCCGGACCCATAATGTCGAGACGTGACGACGACGACCCTTTTACGGGTTGGAAGTCATTGATGCCATGCTTCCAGGAAAATCTTCTAAGCTTCAGGCTATCCGGGACCGTACCCCAAACCGACACAGGTGGTCAGGGTGAGAATCCCAAGGCGCTTGAGAGAACTCGGGTAAAGGAACTAGGCAAAATGGTGCCGTAACTTCGGGAGAAGGCACGCCGGCGTGTACGTGAAGCCCCTGCGGGTGGAGCGGAAGCCGGTCGAAGATACCAGGCCCCTGCGACTGTTTATTAAAAACACAGCACTGTGCTAACACGAAAGTGGACGTATACGGTGTGACGCCTGCCCGGTGCCGGAAGGTTAATTGATGGGGTTAGCGCTTGCGCGAAGCTCTTGATCGAAGCCCCGGTAAACGGCGGCCGTAACTATAACGGTCCTAAGGTAGCGAAATTCCTTGTCGGGTAAGTTCCGACCTGCACGAATGGCGTAACGATGGGGGCGCTGTCTCTACCCGAGACTCAGTGAAATTGAAATCGCCGTGAAGATGCGGTGTATCCGCGGCTAGACGGAAAGACCCCGTGAACCTTTACTATAGCTTCACAGTGAACTTTGAGCATGCTTGTGTAGGATAGCTGGGAGGCTTTGAAACCCGGACGCCAGTTCGGGTGGAGCCAACCTTGAAATACCAGCCTGGCCTGTTTGAGGTTCTAACTTGGTCCCCTGATCGGGGATGAGGACACTGTGTGGTGGGTAGTTTGACTGGGGCGGTCTCCTCCCAAAGCGTAACGGAGGAGCACAAAGGTGGGCTAAGCACGGTCGGACATCGTGCGGTTAGTGTAATGGCACAAGCCCGCTTGACTGCGAGACAGACACGTCGAGCAGGTGCGAAAGCAGGTCATAGTGATCCGGTGGTTCTGTATGGAAGGGCCATCGCTCAACGGATAAAAGGTACTCCGGGGATAACAGGCTGATACCGCCCAAGAGTTCACATCGACGGCGGTGTTTGGCACCTCGATGTCGGCTCATCACATCCTGGGGCTGAAGCCGGTCCCAAGGGTATGGCTGTTCGCCATTTAAAGTGGTACGCGAGCTGGGTTTAGAACGTCGTGAGACAGTTCGGTCCCTATCTGCCGTGGACGTTGGAGATTTGAGGAAAGCTGCTCCTAGTACGAGAGGACCGGAGTGGACGAACCTCTGGTGTTCGGGTTGTCACGCCAGTGGCATTGCCCGGTAGCTATGTTCGGACAGGATAACCGCTGAAAGCATCTAAGCGGGAAGCCCCTTCCAAGATGAGATCTCCCCGAGGCCTCGAGCCTCCTGAAGAGCCGTTCAAGACCAGGACGTTGATAGGCCGGGTGTGTAAGCGCTGCGAGGCGTTGAGCTAACCGGTACTAATTGCTCGTGCGGCTTGACTATATAACACCCAAGACAATTGCTACAGACAACTGCGATAACCTTGATCGTAACGCATTCAATCTCATCCATCCCAGTGATCAACCGTTTTGCCTGACGACCATAGCGGTCTGGAACCACCTGATCCCATCCCGAACTCAGCAGTGAAACAGACCAGCGCCGATGGTAGTGTGGCGTTGCCCATGCGAGAGTAGGTCATCGTCAGGCTCCTAAATAAAACACCCCCGACAGCGAAAGCTGCCGGGGGTTTTTTATTTGGGATACGGTGGTTCTCTTTCACTACAACGGCCCCATGCGACAAGCCTGCCGCAGGCAGGCGCAGGACGTCGGAGTGTAGCGACGACGGGCCCGAAGGGCCGAAGGCCGACAGGCCTGAGCAATGTAGGTCATCCCAGTGCGAAGCACGGGCTGGGAGCATGCTATAAGTGAAATCGTGCGCTGCCAGGGGCGAACGCCCGGAGCGTCTCGCGGAGGGCCGGGAATCGTCGCCGCGCAACGCGCGGCCGGTCTCAGGCAACTCCGATCTGCCCTACAACGGCCCCATTCGACAAGCCTGCCGCAGGCAGGCATCGCCCTGCTTCGCAGGGCCTGAAGAACCCCTACGCCAGCCACAAAAAAGCCCCGGCACCTTCCAGCTCCGGGGCTTGTGGCAACCTAACGCCTCGCTAGATAAAGGCCATCCAGGGTAGCGTCCACAGACCGAAGGCAACCATTGATGCACCGGCAATCTGGCGGAACCAGCGATTTGTCCGCAATCCCTGAATCCAGGTAGCGGCAAGTCCTGTGCCTAGCATGGAAGGAAGGGTGCCGAGTCCGAAGAAGAGCATGGTCCCGGCAGCGGCAGTGGTGGTGGGCTGTAGTGCGGCCCACCCCAGAGTGCTGTACACCAGTCCACAGGGAAGCCAGCCCCAGAGGGCGCCGAGGGAGAGTGCCTGAAAGGGGTTGCGAACCGGCAGTAATTTTGCCGTAAGTGGCTGAAGTCGCCGCCATACCGGACCGCCAACTTTCTCCACATGGCGTATGCCATTCCACCATTGCCCCATCGAGAGTCCCATCAGGATCAGCAGGATTCCTGCGAGGGTGCGAAGTAGCGGTCCAAGGGCGCCCCAAGAGTTCGTGGCGCTTACGCTAAGCCAGGCGATGAGGGTCGCAATCAGCACATAGGAACCAATACGGCCCCCATTGAAGGCCAGTAACATCAGTATCTGGCGGAAGCGGTAGCCCCGGCCTACGGGCAGTGCCATAGAGAGCGAAGCGCTGATACCGCCGCACATGCCCAGGCAATGGGTGCTGCCCAACAGGCCAATGACGAAGGCGGCAGGGTAGCTGAGGGCAAGGTCCTGCAATTCAGGCTCCCTTTTCCGGATTATCATCCTGTGGGGTTTGATCGCCATCCACGAATTCTGTAGTCCTGTCCTCGGCGGAGGCTGACGGGTTGGATCGCTGGTGGGGTTGCTTGGCATCCTCGGGAATCATGTCCCGGTCGTCGTCATAGAGGATTCGGTGGGCAGGGCCCTCCAGGTCGTCATACTGGCCACTTTTTACGGCCCAATTGAAAACCAGTACGCCAATGGTCACCAGGATAAGCGTAATCGGGATAAGTATCAGCAGAATGTTCACAGCAGTATCACCTTGTTCCTCAACCGGGCTTGACCTCTTCCTGGCCCCTTGAGATCGTTTGTGGTTGGTTCTGCGTCCGGCTCCCGGGCTTCTCCTGGCTCAGTCTGAGGGCGTTGAGTACAACCACCAGGGAGCTCAGGGACATGCCAATAGCCGCCAGCCAGGGCGGTACCAGGCCTGCTGCAGCTAACGGTAGCGCCAGCAGGTTGTAGCCCAGGGCCCACATCATGTTCTGTCGAATAATACGCCGTGTTTCCTGGCTGGCGTCAATGGCTTGCACCAGTAGCTCCAGCTTTCCACCAAGGAGAATGCCGTCTGCCCGGAGCTGGGTCAGGTCCGTTGCAGAACCCATGGCTACGGAAACAGCAGCGCCCGCCATGGAGGGCAGGTCGTTCAATCCGTCACCCACCATCATGATCTTCTTTCCACCGTCCGCAAGAGCCTGCAGGTGAGCGAGTTTGTCTTCCGGCGAAGCGCCACCAATTGCTTCATCGATGCCCAGCTCAGCGGCAATCCGGGCTACGTGGTTTGACCGATCGCCGCTGAGCATCACGGTCTTGATGTTTCGTGACTGAAGGGTTCGGACCGTCTCCACTGCATCGGCACGCACACGGTCATCAATGAGCAGGCGAGCCTGTACCTTGCCGTCAACCGCTAGCCAGAGGTCAATGCCCTGGGCCTGGTCCGGAGGTGTTATCTCGGTTCTAGTGGAGGTTTCGATGAAGGCGCGGTGGCCGATGACAACGGATTTGCCTCGCCATTGACCGGTCAGGCCCTGGCCAAGATGATTGGAAACCCCGTCCACTGTCTCTGCCTTGATCCCACGGAACACTTCGGCAATGGGGTGCTCGGAGTGCTGCTCCAGGCCGGCGGCCAAGGACAGTATTTGTTGCTCCGGGAGATCGCCGACCAGTGTAACACCGAGCAGGTGAAGCCTACCTTCAGTCAGTGTGCCGGTTTTGTCGAAGACAATCGTGTCGATATCCCCGAGAGTCTCCAGGGTATGTCCGCGGGTAGGCAGAAAGCCCAGTTTGCGTAATTTCAGTGTGGCACTGGTCAGGGCGGTCGGTGTTGCCAGCGATAGCGCGCAGGGGCAGGTGACCACCAGTACAGAAAGGGTAATGTCGAAGGCATTATCGGCACCGGCAAGCCACCAGCCTATCCATACCAGTGGGGCAATAACCAGGACCCGGCTGACAAACACACCGGCTATACGATCCGCCATGCGGGCGATGCGAGGTTTTTCCGACTGGACCCGGTCCAGTATACGTAGAATGCCGGAAAGTCGGGTGCGGCTACCGGTACGGAGCACTTCGACTTCGATAGGGCTTTCGCCGTTGATGCTGCCTGCGAATACCTCGTCTCCGACTCCGTGGGACTCGGGGAGGTACTCACCGGTCAGGGCCGCTTCATTCAGGGTTGAGTGACCTGCGACAATCACACCGTCAACAGCCAGGGTTTCGCCGGGCTTGATTCGGATGCGGTCCCCGGTCTTCAGCTGGTGAGCGGCGACTACCTCTGAATCAGACCCAAGGATACGCGTGGCGACCCTTGGCTGATAACTGCCCAGCGCGGCCCCGGTGAGACCGGCACGGTAACGGGCGCGGGCTTCGATGAAACGGCCCAGCGACAGGAAAAAGGTGAACATGCAGACAGATTCAAAGTACACCTCATCACCGCCGAAAAAGGTAACCCAGGCACTGGCCGCGTAAGCCAGGCCTATGGCAGTGGCAACCGGTACATCCATGGTCAGGTGGCGGGAGCGTACATCACGAATGGCATTACTGAAAAAAGGCCGGGCGCTGTATACCACCACCGGTGTGGCGACCAGCAAGCTGAACCACCGGAACAGCTGTATGAATTCAGGAGACAGCTCACTGATCATTTCAAAGTACAGGGGCACCGCCAACATCATGCTCTGCATGGTGCCAATGCCGGCAACGAGGAGACGGATGATGGCGGTGCGGTTTTCTGCCTTGAGAGCCTGCTCCGCCTCGTCTGCATGATAGGGGGAGGCGGTATAGCCCAACTCGTGGATAGCGATCAGAAGGTCACTGAGACAGGTCTCCTCGGGGGACCAGACCAGCCTCGCTCTTTGGGTGGTGTGATTGACGGTAAATGAAATCACGCCCGAGTGGGCGGCAAGGTGGCGTTCCAGCAACCAGATGCAGGCGGCACAGGTGATGCCGCCGATCAGTAGCTGGGCCTCTTGTCCGCCTTTCACCGGAGCTACGAACGCCTCCTGCGCAGCCGGATGATCCAGCTCTCGCAGCCGTTCCACGTCAGCAGGGGAAAGGGATCGGGGCGTAACCGCTGGGGCTGTGCGGAACTGGTAAAAGCTGTCCAGGCCTTCCTGGTGAATGGTGTTGAAAACGGCCTGGCAACCATGACAGCAGAAGGCCCGATCCGGGTGGTCCGGGTCGGGCACTATGGCCTGCTCTGGCTTTACCGGCTCACTGCAGTGAAAGCAGGGAAGTGTTTCAGCCACGTTCTGGGTCGTTGGGCCGCATCACGATGGCTGAGTCGGCCGGGAAGTGGCCTTCACCCTTGATGCGCCAGTCTGAGGACGGTCCGCTCACATCCAGGTACCAGCGCCCGTCGATATTGCCGGCTATCTGTCCCCGGTAGTGGCCCTCGCCGGTGGGGCTGAGCTGAATGATGCGGTCCTGCTCGCCCATGGTGGGGTGGAATAGTTGGAGTATCAGGTATTCCGGTGCCACGCCGGTGCCTTTGTCGCTACTTGCGAGGGTAACCTCAAGGTTGCGACCGGTCTGCTGGATGCGGGCCTCCAGGCCCAGTTCGGCAGCCTTGGCATCCCTTGCCAGGGACTGATTGATAGCGAGGCCTTCCTTGGAGTAATCGTCCACGACCATGGACGTATGCGTCGTCATTGAAAGCGTGATGGCGACGATACAGTAGGTTATGGATGCTGCGGGGAACAGAACCAGAAACCAGAACCATGGCTGACGGAACCAGGGACGTGAGGATTCGTGGTCTTCAAAACGTGCAGTTTCTGACATGTCGGACTCTTCAATGGATCAGCAAGCAGCCCGCCGGAACGGGCTGTCTAAAGTATTTAGCGGGGCCTTGGACCGACAAAACGACTGTCGGTTTCATCGGAAACGCCGCTGTCGTCGGTGGCTTCAATACGGAACGTGATTGAAGTGTTGATATCGTCAAGATCGTCCGGATTCACTTCGACGACCACCGGTACGGAACGAAGGTCACCTGCTGCAACCTGAACCGGCTCGTTGCCCCGGAGCAATCGCGCGGTTTCGATGCCTTCCAGGCCAATACGGAACTCCCGGGGAACTTCCGCCATGTTATTGATCTTCAGTGTGTAGGTGTTTTCGATCCAGCCATTGCCGTTATAGCTGAACAGCGCACCACGGTCGCGGATCACATCCAGTTCCACCGGCACACGTGTGGCAATGGTAACAACAACCGCCCCTATCATGAGCATCAGCAATGCTCCGTACCCGAAGGTGCGGGGACGTAGCAGCTTTGACGGACGGCCCTCCAGTTCATTCTCCGTGGTATAGCGAATCAGGCCCCTGGGGTAGTCCATCTTGTCCATGACGCTGTCGCAGGCGTCGATACACAGGGCACAGCCAATACATTCGTACTGAAGGCCATCACGGATATCGATGCCGGTGGGGCACACCTGCACACACAGGCCACAGTCAATACAGTCGCCAAGACCCAGTTCTTTCCGGTCAGCGGATTTCTTGCGGCTACCCCTGGGTTCCCCGCGGTTTGGGTCATAGGACACGATTCGGGTGTTGCGATCGAACATGACCGACTGGAAACGAGCGTATGGGCACATATACAGGCAAACCTGCTCGCGCATCCAGCCCGCATTCAGGTAGGTAGCCACGGTGAAGAAGCCAACCCAGAAATAGGCCCAGCCATTGGCGCCAAGTGTGAACAGATCCGCCAGCAGTTCACGGATCGGATAGAAATAGCCCACAAAGGTAACGCCCGTAGCGAATGCGATCAGCAGCCAGCTCACGTGCTTTGCTGATTTCCGTATCATCTTTTCTGGCGAGTTGGGCGCCTTGTCCAGCCTCATACGCTTGGTGTGGCTGCCCTCGATACGCTCCTCGACCCACATGAAAATAAACGTCCATACGGTTTGCGGGCAGGTATAGCCGCACCACACGCGACCAAACAGGGTCGTTATGAAAAACAGGCCAAAGGCGCAGATGATCAGCATGGCAGCAAGCAGGAAGAAGTCCTGCGGGAAGAAGGTCATGCCGTAGAGGTGGAATTCACGGGCTGGCAGGTCGAAGTGGATCAGCGGTTCGCCATCAATGGTGATCCATACGAACAGAAAATACATGCCCATCAGGGCCATCAGGCTGAAAAAGCGGATTCGCTGGAACAGGCCCTTGATTTCCCGCACATAGATCTTCTTGCGGCTGGCATAGAGTTCGACGGTTTCCGGGTTTTTCTTGTTGTTTTTGTCGGAGGGGCCGTCAGTGTTCGGGTCAATCTGCTGGACCGGAATCTGACTGCTCATCATTACCTCCTGATGGTGACAAGCTCGCGCATTGCCAGAATGGTAAGACACTTCGGCCTGGGGATCTTTTCAAGCCTGGGTCCGCAGGGCAGGCCCAGGGTTGAAAAGACCGGGCGCCACAATCAGCAGCGCCTGGGTTTCACTTCTCAGTTGTTGGACAGGCTGTACACGTAACCGGCCAGAATGTGGATCTGATCGTCGCTCAGGCGGCCACCCTGGGCCGGCATGACGTTCTGACGACCGTAGACCACAGTCTCTTCGATCCACTCGTAGGTGCTGCCATAGAGCCAGGAATCGTCGGTCAGGTTGGGCGCACCCAGCGCCTGGTTGCCAGTACCGTCCGCTCCGTGGCAGGCCACACAGGCCTGGGCGTAGACTTCGGCACCCGCTTCTGCGGCAGCCTTATCCTGTTCCCGGCCGCTGAAGCTCAGTACATAGTTTACCACCTGGTCAACCTGCTCAGCTGTCATGTTTGGCATGGTGCCCTTGGCAGGCATATTGCCCTGGCGGCCATTGTGCAGTGTTTGCAGGATAGTGTCCGGGTCGCCACCGTACAGCCAGGCATCGTCAGTCAGGTTGGGGAAACCAACGGAACCGCGACCAGCTGAGCCGTGGCATACGGCGCAGTTGTTGGCAAACAGGCGCTGACCCATCTCCATGGCGTCTTCGTTGCCCGCCAGTTCAGGAATCGGGGTGCTGCCATACTGGGCATAGATTTCGCTGTAGCGGGCTTCGGCCTGCTGCACTTCCTCTTCCCACTGCTTTTCCTGGGTCCAGCCCAGCAGGCCCTGCCAGTTGCCCAGGCCCGGGTACAGGGCCAAGTAGATCAGGGCAAACACACAGGTGCCTACGAACAGGTAGAACCACCATTTTGGAAGCGGGTTGTCATACTCCTCGATACCATCGAAGGAGTGACCCATGGTCTTTTCGGTTTCGGTGTCGGTGGTCTGGCTCTTGCGGGTGGCGAAGAGAAGCCACCAGCAGCCAAAAATGGTACCGAGCACGATCACACTGATCCAGATGCTCCAGAAGGTACTCATTGTTTTTTCTCCGTTTTGTCCTGTTTCAAAGTGCGCTCGGCAATTTCGTCGTCATCAAAGGGCAGGTGCGCCGCTTCATCGTTCTTCTTTTTCCGGTGCGAGCTGTATGCCCACCAGACGATGCCGAAGAAGGCAATCATGACCAGAATGGTCTGTATGCCCCTGAAGTCATTGATGTCCATAGAACTTACCGTTTCTCAGAGATCACGGTGCCCAGCTGCTGCAGGTAGGCCACCAGCGCGTCAATTTCGAATTGACCGCGGACGTCTTCCGCTGCGCCATCGATCTGCTCATCGGTGTACGGTACGCCCAGGGTCTGCAGTGTCTTCATCTTCTGGGCGGTCTGGGTGTGATCGACCTTGTTTTCGAACAACCAGGGGAATGCCGGCATGTTCGACTCCGGCACTACGCTGCGCGGGTCGTACAGGTGCATACGCTGCCAGGCGTCCGAGTAACGACCACCAACACGGGCCAGGTCAGGACCGGTACGCTTGGAGCCCCACAGGAACGGGCGTTCATAGACGAACTCACCCGCAACGGAGTAATGGCCGTAACGCTCGGTCTCGGCACGGAAGGGGCGGATCATCTGGGTGTGGCACACGTGGCAGCCTTCCCGGATATAGATGTCACGGCCTTCCAGTTCCAGCGGGTCCAGCGGCTCGAGGCCGGCCACTGGCTCGTTGGTTTCTTCAATAAAGAACAGCGGCAGAACCTCGACCAGGAACCCGGTGCTGATCACGAGCAGGATCAGCACAGACATCAGGCCAAGGTTCTTTTCTACAATTTCGTGTTTCATTTCGGGTTGTGCTCCTGATCAGGCCGGCTGGGCTGCGACATTGTCTTCGGCAACCGCATCTTTCTGGCGAATGGTCATCCATACGTTCCAGGCCATCACAAGCATGCCTGTCAGGAAGATGACACCACCGAGGAAGCGTACCAAGTAGCCCGGCCAAGAGGCCTCCAGGGCCTGTACAAAGCTGTAGGTGAGGGTGCCGTCGTCATTCACCGCACGCCACATCAGGCCCTGCATGATGCCGTTGACCCACATGGCCACGATGTAGAGCACGGTGCCAACGGTCGCCAGCCAGAAGTGCACGTTGATCAGGCCGATGCTGTACATGGCCTTGATACCCCAGAGTTTCGGAATCAGGTGATAGATCGCGCCGATACTGATCATCGCAACCCAGCCAAGGGCGCCGGAGTGAACGTGGCCGATGGTCCAGTCGGTGTTGTGGGACAGGGCGTTCACTGTCTTGATGGACATCATCGGGCCTTCAAAGGTGGACATGCCGTAGAAGGACAGGGAAACCACCAGGAAGCGCAGGATCGGGTCGGTGCGCAGTTTGTGCCAGGCACCTGACAGGGTCATCATGCCGTTGATCATGCCGCCCCAGGAGGGGGCCAGCAGGATGAGGGACATGACCATACCTGCGGTCTGGGCCCAGTCCGGAAGCGCTGAATAATGCAGGTGGTGGCCACCGGCCCACACGTAGGTGGCGATCAGGGCCCAGAAATGGACGATAGACAGGCGATAGGAGTAAACCGGGCGGTTGGCCTGTTTGGGTACGAAGTAGTACATCATGCCCAGGAAGCCGGCAGTCAGGAAGAAGCCTACGGCGTTGTGGCCCCACCACCACTGCATCATGGCATCGGTGACGCCGGCATAGGCCGAGTAGGACTTGAACAGCGAGGCCGGCAGAGCCATGTTGTTGCCAATATGAAGGACGGCAATCGTGATAATGAAGGCACCGTAAAACCAGTTCGCCACATAGATGTGGGGCGCGCTCCGCTTGACGACGGTGCCGAAGAAGACGATGGCGTAGCTGACCCAGACCACGGCGATCAGGATATCAATGGGCCATTCGAGTTCAGCGTATTCCTTGGTGGAGGTAAGGCCGAGCGGAAGGGTAATGACAGCAGAGATCAGTACTGCCTGCCAGCCCCAGAAGGTAAAGGCCGCCAGTCCGTCCGAGAACAGCCGCGCCTGACAGGTACGCTGGACAACGTAGTAGGACGTTGCAAACAGGGCACTACCACCAAAGCCGAAGATTACGGCGTTGGTATGTAACGGCCGTAAACGACCGAAGTGGGTCCAGGGCAGGTCGAGGTTCAATTGCGGCCACACCAGCTGCGCTGCGATCAGCACACCCAGCGCCATGCCCACAATACCCCATACGACCGTCATGATGGCGAACTGCCTCACCACCTTGTAGTTGTATGTCAGGTTTGCATTCACTGTGCTCATAGCCTTACCAATGGATTCAAGGGTGGGAAAGAAAATCGGCGCAAGTATGGAGAATCGATGACCTGTTTGCAATGACTCAGGTCAACTCCTTCCGTGACCGTAATGCCGCTGAAATCAGTGTGATGGCGAATCTGTTTGATCTTTGAGTGGTGTACAATTGACCCATTTTCCGATATTCATCAATAAATACCGAAAGCTGGCGACGATGGGTTGATTCGCGACCATTTGACGCACCGGAGAGGACATACCTCAGAATCAGCTTAGTTGCCTTCGGAGAGGTTGCAACATGCAAGACCTGATCTATGAACCAGCCATTGCGGATCCTGGTTATGCCCCAGGGCTGATCCTTGCCCATGGCGCTGGCGCGGGCAGTGACAGCCCTTTTATGAGCCGCCTTGCCCGGAGCCTGGCTGAATCCGGAATCCATGTGTGGCGGTTCGAATTCCCCTACATGCTCAAGCGCCGTGCTGATGGCCGTAAGCGGCCACCCGATCGGCAGCCGGTGCTGCTGTCCCACTTTGCTGGAGTCGTTGGTCACTGTCATTCGCTCATGAGCCCGGGGCAAACGCTGGTTATCGGGGGGAAATCCATGGGGGGGCGAATGGCATCCTTGTTGGCGGCTTCCCGCGAGTGCGCTTACATAAAAGGTGTCGCCTGTTTTGGTTACCCGTTCCATCCGCCAGGAAAGCCAGACCGCTGGAGGACGGACCATTTTATGGAGATCCCATGTCCGCTGGCGATCTTTCAGGGTACCCGTGATCCGTTCGGCAAGCCTGAGGAACTGGCGGCCCGGCCTGGCTTGCCCGCCCGGGTGAGCGTGCACTGGCTCGAAGGCGGCAATCACGATCTGAGACCTTTGAAAAAGCAGGGGTTGGATGAGAATGCCCTGATAGACGAGGCGGCGGCCAAGGCGGCTGCTTTTATAGGCTCACTTGAGTAGGCTATGCAACCCGGTCCAACTTTTCCGGGGGAACCCTTTTACTTGCCAGTGCCGAGGTAGCCTGATGGACGTTCCGCTGAATCAACTGCTTGCCTTTTGTAGGCCCGGCTTCGAGTCAGAGGCTGGCCGCGAGCTGACCGATGCGGCAGCAACGAAGGGTGCGTGGGGGTACTTCACGCCGCAGCCTGGCACAGGCTGGCTGCGCTTTACCCTGGCCGGGGGGCTTGATGCACCTTCGCTGCTGCGGCAGGTGCCGCTGGAGTCCCTGGTCTTTGTCAGGGACTGGCAGGTATTGCTCGCTGAAATGGCGCTGCCGGCCAAGGATCGGGTGGGAGCGGTGGTTGAAGTGCTGAGCGATGGTGGTGTCGAGTTGGTTCGGAACTGTGCCAGGGTGGATGTGCGGGTTGGGGAAAACAGCAGCGACCCGGATCTCGGGCGCTTTGCCCGCAAGTGGGTAGCGCCGCTATCCCGGGCGCTGAGAGGGGCCGGGTTGCTGGGTGCTGAGGTGGACAGTTCAGTCGGAGATCGACTGGAGATTCTGCTCCCGGATTTTGGATCCGCTCTGATCGGCATGAGCCTGGCCAATAACCGGGCCCGCTGGCCTATGGGTATCCCCCGACTGAAGTTGCCGGCTTCAGCGCCCAGCCGATCTGCGCTCAAGCTGGAAGAGGCCTGGAAAGTGCTGCTGCCGGCTGACCGTGCCCTGGACTACCTGGGGGGCGGAAAGACCGCTGTGGACCTTGGTGCGGCTCCTGGTGGCTGGACCTGGCAGTTGGTGCAGCAAGGCATGCAGGTGACGGCTGTCGACAACGGGCCTATGGAAGAAGGGTTGATGGCGACAGGTATGGTCACCCATGTCCAGGCCGATGGTTACCTGTGGCGTCCGAAGCGGGCAGTGGACTGGATGGTGTGCGATATCGTCGACAAGCCCCGGCGTACAGCGTCCATGGTCAGTGACTGGTTCACTGACCAGTTGTGCCGTTACAGTATTTTTAACCTCAAGCTGCCCATGAAAAAACGCTACGACGAGTGGTTGCTTTGCCGGGAGTTGTTGCAGTCCCGACTTGCCGATGCACCGTTCGGAGTGCGCCTCAGGGCCCGGCAGCTTTACCACGACCGGGAAGAGATTACCTGCTTCCTTGAGCGGACCGACTGATCGGTTCGCCCTTTCAGCACTGGTGGAGAATGGTGATCTTCTCGTCCAGGTCCATCATGGGCTTTACGTCGTTGAGCAGTTGTTGACGCTCGGTCGAGTGGTACCAACGGTCCCAGTCGGCCTCTGATCGCCAGTTTGCCAATGTGATCCGGTGGTTCGGGTCATGGGCGTTAACCAGTGTTTCGCCGGAAATGAATCCCGGAGCGGCGACCGCGTTCTGGAGAATCGCCCGGGACCGCTCCTCGTAGGCGGTTTCAAGGGTTTCAGCGATATGACGTTCGATCAGGACTCGAATCATGGGTACCTCTCAGCTGACAGTCGCTATAACAGTCGGGCGCGTTTCTGGTCTAAAATAGACCTGTATGACAGTAATTTAGCACTTGAACCGGGAAAATCCATCAGGTTTGTACGTAAACCTGGGGACGGGGCGGAAAAGCCTGCCGGTGCACTGCGGGAGGTGACTATGGCGGAAACTGCTGACCAGGATGCCGAGCTTGATGCGCGCGGGTTAATGTGTCCCGAGCCGGTAATGATGCTCCATAACCGGATAGCCGATGTACCGGTAGGTGGTGTTTTGCGGGTGTTGGCTACGGACCCCTCGACAACCCGGGATATTCCCCGCTTCTGTCAGTTCCTGAACCATGAGTTGCTCAGGCAGGAGCAGGCGGAGGACCAGTATCTGTTCTGGATCCGCCGGGGCGCCTAAATGGCGGACCGGCGATAAACCCCGGATTACAGGAGGGCTTCGGCCTTTCCCAGGTGCTCCAGGAACGCTTCACGATCCATCTCGCCCAGCACCCGAAGGTTCTGGACCTCGGATCCGCCCGGGTTGTAGAAAAGAATGGCCGGTGGCCCGAAAAGACCCAGTTCATCCAGCAAGGCCTGCTGTTCCGGTGTGTTGTCCGTCATGTCGATCTGCAGCAGGGTGTATGGCTCCATTGCTGCAATCACACCGGGCTGGCTGAATACCTCGCGCTCCATCACCTTGCACGATATGCACCAGTCCGCGTAGAAATCCAGGATGACCGGTCGACCCTGCTCGCCGGCCTCGGCAAGTCGCGCCCGGATGATGTCCGGTTCTTCTATCCGGTCAAACCGGGCGTGTTCCAGCGTCGTGGTGCCGCCCGGGGAGGTCCCGCCGGCAATAAACGGGGCAAGTGGCCTCAGGGGGTCTGATGCGCCGGACAGCGCTCCGGCCAATAGAGCAAGGCCCCAGGCAAACAGCATAAGGCCAGCCCCTTTCCAGGTTCGTTGCCAGCCGGCCCGGGCCTGGTCAAAGGCTCCCAGCTGAACGCCCGTGATGGCCGCGAGAACACCCCACAGGGTCAGTGCCAGCCACGCAGGTACCATCCGCTCGACCAGCCAGATTGCAACGGCCAGCAACATGATGCCGTAAAATGCTTTGACGACGTTCATCCATGGACCGGTTTTTGGAAGCAGCTTGCGTCCGCCCACCGCAACCAGGATAAGAGGAACGCCCATTCCGAGGCCCAGCGAGAACAGGGCAACACCACCTACGACGGCATCTTGCGTGGTACTGATATAGAGCAAGCTGCCGGCCAGCGGTGCTGAGACGCAGGGAGATACGACGAGTGCCGACAGGGCGCCAATGCCAAAGACACTGGCGACCCGACCACCACTGAGGTTCTGGCTCGCCTGGTTCAGGCGGTTCTGGATGCCCTGGGGAAGTTGCAGGTCAAATACGTTGAACATGGCCAGTGCGAACAGCACGAAGAGGGCTGCGAAAGTGCCCAGAATCCAGGGTGACTGCAACTGCGCCTGCAGGTTGAAGCTGGCGCCCAGCAGGCCGGTGATGACGCCGGCGGCGGCGTAGGTCAGTGCCATGCCCAGCACATAGCTGAAGGCCAGCACCAGGGCCTGTCCGGAACTACGGGTGTTGTGACTGGACACCAGGGTAGAGATGATAGGCACCATGGGCAGTACGCAGGGGGTGAAGGTCAGTCCGAGCCCGAGGGCAAGGAACACCAGCGCGATGATCGCCAGGGACTGTTCCGACAGAAAGCCCGCCAGGCCGCTGGCGGATTCCAGGTCTGCCTTGCCTTCGGCCACGGGGGAGGGAGGCTGGTTGCCAGAATTTGTATCCGGGGCTGGCGCCTGGCTGGCTGCCTTGTTCTTGCCGCTGGCATAGTAGAGTACTTCACGGGTTTGCGGTGGATAGCACAGGCCGGCCTTCGCACAACCCTGATAGGTCACCTGCAAGGTGGCCTCCCGGATCCCTTCGGGGAGGGACAGTTCTACTGCGGCTTCGACCGGCTCATAGAAGACGTTGACGGTGCCGAAATAGGGATCTTCCGTTTCAACTCCGGCCAGGGAAAACTCAGGGTCTGAAAGCGTCACGCCTTCTGTGACGGCTTCGACCTCGATTCGCTCCTTGTAGAGGTAGTGCTCCGGTGCCGTATCCCATCGCAGCAGAACGCCGTTGTCAGTGGTTGTGGAACTGAATGGCAAGGCCTCGTCCACCGGCAGGAAGTCCTGGCCGCCGAGGCTGTTACTGCCGAATGCTGCGAGGCTTTGACCCACAGGAACGAAGAGGAGTAACAGGAACAGAGCGATACTGGATGCGGCGCGAACGGTAAGCGGACTCGGTGGCATGAATAAAGGCATCTTTCAGGTGAATTCAGGGCTTCCGGAAACGGATGGACTGACTGGGCTCGTGGCGGAAAGTTCCCCTGATGATATGCTGCTGGAATTCCTTTCAGTAAAGCCGCACAATAACGGACCCATGAATAACCGTCCAGAAGACCTCGTCACACTGTTCAACGCTCTTTTCAGGGATTGCCTGAAAACCGAACTGGTTCGCGGTGGCGATGAGCCCGAATACCTGCCGGCTGGCGTAGCCGGGCCCTGTGCCCAGGTGATCTTTGCCCACGGCTACTTTGCCAGCGCTCTCCACGAAATCAGTCACTGGTGCATTGCAGGAGAGCAGCGACGCAAGCTGCGGGACTATGGCTACTGGTATTGTCCGGACGGACGTACCCCGGAGCAGCAGCGGGCATTCGAACAGGTTGAGGTGAAACCCCAGGCACTGGAATGGCTCTTTGCCGTTGCCAGTAAAAGCCCGTTCCATATCAGTGTGGACAACCTGGATGGCGGAGGTGCCATTGATGAGGCGGGCTTCCGGCGTCGGGTCTACGAACAGGCCTGCTATTACCTGGACCACGGGTTACCGCCAAGGGCGGAACAGTTTCTTAGCGCGTTAATGGACCATTATGGGACCGGACCGGAGGACTTTCTCCGGTGGCGCGAACAGTATCACTGTCTTACGGGCAACCATATGGCCGGGACAGCACAACATTTCACAACAGTAAGCGAAGCCTATGACGCAATCTCCTGAATCCGGCAACACCACCGAGCAAACCGAAACAACGCCAGCGCAAGAGGACGTCAAGCAAAGCGGCACCCGCTTTGCCGAGCTTGGCCTCGATAAACGCCTGCTGGATGCGATTGCCGGCATCGGGTTCGAATACTGCACACCGATCCAGGCGGAAACCCTGCCTTACACCCTGGCCTGCCACGACCTGATCGGCCAGGCCCAGACCGGCACAGGGAAGACCGCGGCGTTCCTGATTACAGCTATCCAGACCCTGCTGGAAACGCCTGTTCCTGAGAAAGAACGCTTCGCGTCCGAGCCCCGTGTGCTGGCGCTCGCGCCGACCCGTGAACTGGCCATGCAGATCGCCAAGGATGCCGAGGAGCTCTGTGCCCGCACTGGTCATCGGGTGGTGTCAGTCGTGGGGGGCATGAACTATGACAAACAACGGGAAGTGTTGCAGAACGAAATCGTGGATATCCTGGTGGCAACGCCCGGGCGCCTGATTGATTTCCTCGGCTCCCAGGATGTCTTCCTGGACCAGGTGGACCTGCTGATCCTTGATGAAGCGGATCGCATGCTGGATATGGGCTTTATCCCGGATGTGAAGCGAATCATCCGTCGCTGCCCGCCCAAGGATGACCGCCAGACCCTGTTATTCAGTGCCACCTTCAACCAGGACGTACTCAACCTGGCATCCATGTGGACGCACGGAGCTGAATTCATCGAGATCGAGCCTCAGCAGAAGACGGCAGAGCGGGTCAAACAGACCGTCTACCTGGTGTCTGAAGAGCAAAAACTGCCGGTGCTGGTGAATTCCTTGAATCGGCCAGGTGTGGACAAGGCCATCGTGTTCGCCAACCGTCGTGATCAATGCCGTGACCTGGAAGAAGACCTGAAAAACCAGGGCGTTGCAGCCGCGCTCATGTCTGGCGAGATTCCCCAGAACAAGCGACTGAAGACCCTGGATCAGTTCAAGAATGGCGACATCCAGGTACTGGTTGCCACAGATGTTGCCGGGCGTGGCATCCACGTGCAGGGTGTTACCCATGTGTTCAACTACAACCTGCCGGACAATGCTGAGGACTACGTCCACCGTATCGGACGCACCGGACGTGCTGGTGAACACGGTATTTCCATCAGCTTTGCCAGTGAGGACGATGCCTTTGCTTTGCCGGGTATCGAAAGCTACATCAGCCAGAAGCTGACTACCTCAGTGCCGGAAGAAGACCTGTTGCAGCCGCTGGAGAAACCCCTGATCCAACGCCGCCGTGGCGGTCGTCGTTCAGGTGGCGGCCCGCGTAGTGGAGGCAACCGGGGCCGTTCAGGGCAGGGAAGTCGCGGTCGTCCCCGGTCTTCGGGTAATCGGTAACGCCCGGCTGGCCATGGCTTCCCTGCGGATCGTTGCGGACGAGAACATTCCCCTGCTGGAAGCCTTCTGTGGTGATCTCGGCCCCCTGACGCGGGTCAATGGCCGTAACCTGGACCGTGACCAGTTGAAGGAGGCGGACGTACTGCTGGTACGCTCGGTTACCCGGATTGACCAGGCCCTGCTGGCGGAAACACCGGTCAGGTTCGTGGGCACCGCCACTATTGGCACAGACCATGTTGACATCCCGTGGCTAGAGGCCCAGGACATTGCCTTCGCATCGGCCCCGGGCTGTAACGCCAGTAGCGTGGTGCAGTATGTGCTGTCGGTTCTGTCGCTGTTCCTCCAACGGAGTGAGCGGCGCACCCTCGATGGCCTGACCGTAGGCATTATTGGGGCGGGTAATGTGGGCGGTCGTCTGGTCAGGGTGCTGTCAGGATTGGGGGTGACCGTTCGCGTCAGTGACCCACCCCTTGAATCCATCGGCGCCGATTTTCCCTTTGCACCCATCGACGATGTGCTGGCCTGCGACGTTATTTCTCTTCACGCTCCCCTTTTGCGGGACGGTCCCCATCCCACCTGGCACCTGCTTGATCGTCAACGCCTGGCCAGCCTGCGCGGAGGCCAGCTTTTGATCAACAGTGGCCGCGGTGCTGTGGTGGATAACCTGGCTTTGCTGGAAAGGCTTCAGCAGTCTGACCCCCCTTTGGTGGCCCTGGATGTATGGGAAAACGAACCCACTCCGGTGCCGGAGTTGCTGGATCGGTGCTGGCTTGCGACCCCCCATGTTGCCGGGTACAGCCTGGAAGGCAAGAGCCGCGGCACCGAAATGATCGCCCGGGCGCTGCGTCAGTGGGCTGGTCTCTCCATGACGCCTTCCATGGAAGGGTTGCTACCGCCACCTCCGGTTTCCGGCCTTCAGTTCACGGCACAGTGCGCTCCTCTCGATGCTTTGCATCGTGCCCTGATGACCTGCTATGACCCAAGAGATGATGACGCACGGTTGAGAAAGTTGTTCACCAGTGCAGTCTCGACCGGTCAGTCCTCCGGGCCGTCTTTTGACCGGCTGAGGAAGGAATATCCGGTGCGCAGGGAACCCACCAGTCTCAGCGTGAGTGTGGCGGATACGGGGGGGAATACGGAAGCGGCCCGGTTATTGTCCCGGGCCGGATTCACAGTATCGACTTAACCGAGGTTTGCCTGTTTAAGGGCCTCGATCCGGTCCTCAAGTGGCGGATGGGTCATGAACAGCGCGCTCAAGCCACCCCTGGCGCCACGGTTGATGCCAAAGGCCTGCAGGTTGTCCGGCATCTGGTCCGGCAACTCGCTTTCCTGCCGTAACCGCCCCAGGGCGCTGATCATGGCGCTGCGTCCGGCCAGTTGCGCGCCGGCAATGTCAGCCCGGAACTCCCGGCGGCGGGAGAACCAGAACACAATAGTGCTCGCCAGAATGCCCAGCACGATCTCCGCGACGATGCTGACAATCCAGAACCCGGGGCCATGGCCTTGCTCATTGCGGAAGACCACCCGATCTACCACTGAACCGATCACCCGCGCGGCGAAGATGACAAAGGTGTTTACCACACCCTGGATCAGGGTCAGGGTGACCATGTCACCGTTCGCCACGTGACCGATCTCGTGGCCGACGACGGCACGGATCTCGTCCTTGCTGAATCGCTGGAGCAGCCCTTCGCTGACGGCCACCAGCGAGGCGTTCCTGTTCCACCCGGTGGCGAAGGCGTTGGACTGGCTGGCCGGGAAGATGGCCACCTCAGGCATGCCAATGCCTGCCTTTTGAGCCAGTTCGGCAACGGTATCCACCAGCCACCGTTCCGCCGGTGTACGGGGAGATTCGATCAACCGTGCCCCAGTGGTCTTCTTGGCAATGAACTTGGACATGAACAGTGAGATAAACGCACCGGCAAAGCCGAAGACCGCAGCGAATGCCAGCAGGGATCCGTAATTGATCCCGTTCTGTGCCAGGTAACTGTCAACGCCCAGCAGCGAGAGTGTAACGCTCGCAACCAGGATGACTGCCAGGTTTGTCGCAAGAAACAGCAGGATTCTCATTCAGTGACCTCGTCAGGAGTCCAATTTCCTGCAATCGGATATCGGTACTTGCCAACGCAATTTCAATAACCTTGCGCAGAGTTAACCGGGATGTCCGTTGCTCCCAAAAAGACCGTTGGACTGTCCGTCAGTTCCCGGCCGGGCAAAAAAGGCAGCCTGCATGGCTCGGCTGAGGGTGGGGGAATGCCCCCCCCGAATGGATTGGCGGAGCACGTGAACCCAGGACGAGCGATCCTGGCGTACCGATGCTGGCAGCGGGGAATCCGGCTCCGGCACACCGGGCTCCGGTAGCGACAGCGTCCGGGCCAGGTCCAGTGGCGCGGGTGTGTTCAGGAGGATAAAGGCTTTCCGGGTCAGCACAGCCTGGTCCAGGGCTTCCTGGCGAATGGTATCCACGTAGCGCAGCAGGCCTTCTTCCTCCAGCCACAACAGCGCACCGAAACAGGCCATGTGGCGGGAACTGTGTAGCCCAAACTCGTCCGGCTCATCCGGCCCGGCGATGTCTTCCACAAACAGGTTGATCCTGCGGGGAAACACACTGTAAAGCTGTACCAGGGCAATGGCAGAATCCCGGTAGAACTCCTCAATATGAATATCGGCCATACTGCTGCGATCCGTTGGCTGTATTGACTGGCCCGGTCAGCGCCAGGTGGACAGGAACCGTTCCAGCCGCCCCATGGCGTCTTCCAGAGCATCTACCCGGGGCAGGAATACCACACGGAAATGCTGCCGGTCGTCAATATTGAAGCCGGAACCCTGTACCAGCAGGATACGTTCCTGCAACAGCAGGTCCAGCACAAATTTCTCGTCGTCCTCTATCGGGTAGAGGTGCGGGTCCAGCTTCGGGAACAGGTAGAGTGCACCCTTGGGCTTGACACAGCTGATTCCCGGAATGTCGTTCAGCAGGCGCCAGGCGGTTTCCCGCTGTTCGAAGAGACGTCCTCCTGGTGCCACCAGGTCATCGATGGACTGATAGCCCCCGAGCGCTGTCTGAATGGCCAGCTGGGCCGGCACGTTGGCGCACAGGCGCATGGAGGCCAGCATGTCGATGCCTTCAATCAGGTCTTTCGCTTTATGCTTGGCTCCGCTGATGATCAGCCAGCCTGAGCGGTACCCGGCAGCACGGTAGTTCTTGGACAGGCCGTTGAAGGTAAAGAACAGCACATCATCGGCGAGGGAAGCCGTGGACACATGCTCCACGCCGTCGTAGAGAATCTTGTCGTAGATCTCATCGGACAGGATGATCAGGTTATGCTGGCGGGCCAGCTCGATCACTTCTTCCAACAATTCCGGCGGGTAGACAGCCCCGGTCGGGTTGTTGGGGTTGATCAGCACGATGGCCTTGGTGCGATTGGTGATCTTGCGGCGGATGTCATCCAGGTCCGGGAACCAGTCCTGCTGCTCATCGCACCGGTAATGCACTGCCTTGCCACTGGACAGGGTGACGGCAGCTGTCCACAGGGGATAGTCGGGTGCCGGCACCAGCACTTCGTCACCAGTGTTGAGCAGAGCCTGCATGGACATGACGATCAGTTCGCTCACGCCATTGCCAAGGTAGATATCATCAATATCCACCTTGTCGATGCCCCGCTCCTGACAATAGTGCATTACCGCCTTGCGGGCAGAAAACAGCCCCTTGGATTCAACATAGCCCTGGGCCTGGTGCAGGTTATAGATCACGTCCTGCTGGATTTCTTCGGGCACATCCAACTCAAAGGCGGCAGGGTTGCCGATGTTGAGCTTGAGCACCCGATGGCCCTCTTCCTCGAGACGACGCGCCTCTCGCAGCACCGGACCACGGATTTCATAGCAAACGTTATCCAGTTTTGCGGACTTTCTGTAATTCTGCATAGAAGGCGTCTTCCCGATGGTGATGCTGGTGCCCTGATAGTTGGCACATTAATAACAGAGGCACCATTCTAGCGGAGCCAGGGCCGAAAAAAACAGTCCGAACAAGGCGCAATTGTGATGAAAAATGGCAAGGGTCGCGGAGTCTTGCCGGTCGGAATTCAAAATTTCTTGCGGTTTATTGGTTGTGCACAATAAAATTGTGGAAATTCCTGTTCGAGGTGTGCAATGTCTTCAGCTTCTATCTATGAAATCGAGGTAACCGATATTCGCGGCCAGGTTCGGCGTATGGAGGAGTATGCCGGCAAGGTCCTGCTGATCGTTAATACTGCCTCGAAATGTGGCTTTACGCCCCAGTTTGGTGGCCTGCAGAAGCTGTATGATGAACTGGCGCCCCGCGGCCTTGAGATACTGGGGTTCCCCTGCAATCAATTCATGAACCAGGACCCGGGGAGCGAACAGCAGATCAGCGAATTCTGTTCCCTCAACTATGGTGTCAGTTTTCCAATGTTTGCCAAGTTGCAGGTAAACGGACCGGAAAGCCATCCTCTGTTCGAACTGCTCAAGAACGAAGCGCCAGGTATGATGGGCTCTAAAAAGGTAAAGTGGAACTTTACCAAGTTCCTGGTGGGGAGTGACGGCCAGGTGATCCGGCGTTATGCGCCCACAGTCAGTCCTGAAGCCATCCGGGACGATATTCTGGAGTTGTTGTAAGTGAGAAATGAGTCCTGCCCCCCGGAAGCACCGGCCAACGAAAACCTGCTGGCACTGGATAACCAGGTGTGTTTTGCCTTGTACGCGGTGAACCGGGCGGTAACCGCCCGCTATCGGCCGTTGCTGGCGGAGTTGGACCTGACCTACCCGCAGTACCTTGTCATGTTGGTTCTATGGGAAGCGGCAGCCACGGATCAGCCCCTTCGTGTGTCATCCATCGGGGAACGGCTACGCCTGGACTCTGGCACCCTGACGCCGTTATTGCGCCGGCTTGAGCAGCGGGGGCTGGTATCCCGCCGCAGGTCCCTGGAAGACGAGCGAGTGGTAATGGTCGCCCTGACACCTGCAGGAGAGACCATGCGGGAACAGGCGCGGGAGGTTCCGGTGAGGCTGCTGTGCGAGTTGGGGGTAACCGCGGACCAGGCGGCGCGGTTACGGGAAGACTTGCGCCGGTTGCTCAGTCGTCTCGAGACTGTAGAGTAGCCTTGCGACCCGCTACCCCGGCCCAGCGCTGGATGACGCCGGCCAGGATCTTTCGGTTGTAGGGCTTGGTAATGTAGTCATCCATGCCGGCGGCCAGGCATTCCTCCTTGTCCCCGGCCATGACGTTGGCGGTTACGGCAACGACCGGTAGTTGAGTCCACTGGGGGTTCTGCCGAATACGGCGGGTAGCCTCATACCCATCCATCACCGGCATCTGGCAATCCATCAGGACCAGGTCGTAGTGTTTCAGGGCCAGTGCGGCCAGGGCCCGTTCCCCATTTTCAGCGTGGTCTACCTCATGGCCCATTTTTTGTAACAATCCTGAGGCCACGATCTGGTTGACCCGATTGTCCTCCACCAACAGAATCTGGCAGCTCTGCTGTCCAGCATCCTTGGCAGGGGGCAGGTCAGGGAGCTGCTCTAACTGCGAGCCCTGGTCAACCGGAAGGGGCAGGTAGACCGTAAACCAGGTGCCTTCACCTTCCCTTGAGTCCACTTTTATCTGGCCATGCATTCGCTCTACCAGTTGCTGACACAGGGCCAGGCCAAGACCGGTGCCGCCGTAACGGCGGGTGGTGTCTGTGGCTGCTTGCGAGAAAGGCGAGAAGATGCGGTCAAGCTCATCCCGGGACATGCCAATGCCGGTATCGCGGACTTCCAGACGGATTCCTTCCGGTGTCTGGGCTACGTGGACTGAGACTTTCCCGGCGTCAGTAAACTTGATGGCATTGGACAGCAGGTTGTTGATGACCTGGCGAAGGCGGGTGGGGTCGCCGAGGTACCGTGGAGCCAGCTCGGTTTCCAGCTCGGTGGTGAATGCCAGCCCTTTGCGCCGCGATTGTTCAGCGTGAATGGTGGCGCACTCGGCCACCAGTTTGCGCAGATCAAAGGAAATGACTTCCAGGTCCAGCTTGCCGGCCTCCACCTTGGAGATATCGAGTATGTCGTTGAGCAGGCCCAACAGACTTTCGCCGGCCCGGTGGGCAATCTCAAGCTGATGACGCTGGGCGGGTTCCAGGTCGCCTTCCAGGGCCAGCTCCAGCATGCCCAGCACGCCATTCAGTGGTGTGCGAATCTCATGGCTCATGCTGGCGAGGAAACGGGCGCGAGTCTGGGCCCGGCGGACAGCGTCCTCCTTGGCCCTGATCAGCGCGCGGTTGCCACGCTGAAGGGCTTCGTTCTTTTCGGAAATTTCACGGGTGCGGTCCTCCACCTCCCGTTCCAGCTTTCCGGAGTAGTCCTTCATCTGGCTTTCCACTGACCTCAGCTGGCTTAATGAGGCATCCACGGTTTCCAGGTGGCGGTTGATAATTGCTACCATGCTGCCAATTTCATCTTGCTCATGGGAGTGGGGAACGGGCAGGCGGGCCTTTTCCGGTGCGTTGCGCACATCCTGAAGGCTGTTGATCACTTTCAGCATGGGCTTGGTCAGCAGGAAGTAGAACACCACCAACAGCATCCCGGACAATACCAGGCTCTTCAGTATACCGCTGATGAGGATAAAGCTGGCCCGGGACAGGAAGAGGTTGCCGTAATGGTTGGTGGAAATGGTCACCACCAGGTCACCCAGCTCAATGTCCTTCAGGTCGGACACTTCCAGTTTACTGGTATAGCGGCGTGTGTCCCCGAACAGCAGGTCACTTAGCCATCGATATCGGTTATCACCGCTGCCTCGGCTGGCTGCAGCCAGAGTGTGTCCGTCACTGTCAAGCAGTCGGGCATCGATTACCGCCGGATGGCGTAGCATGCCGTTGAGCAGCTCGCCAGCCAGTCGGGTATCAATGTTATAGGCGATCTGTGAGGCCGGGCTGTGGCTGATTTCCAACAGCGCCTGGATATCCTGATCCATGTAATTCCGGGTGCTGTGGTACTCGACGGTCACCTGGATCAGGTTAAGCACCAGCCCGACGCTCATGGCGAGCAGTACCGTGTTACGGGTAAGTCGCCACGAAAGCCGGTTCCTGAAAAGCTGTTTCACTCTGTTCCCTGTGTGTCTGGCTACGGTCAGTGGTCGTAGTCCGCCTTCTTTTTCCAGTCATCGTCATGGAGGAAGGTGTCCCACTCCTTGTCCAGCCGGCCCTGTTGTTCAGCGGTCCGGGTTTTCTGGCCGCTGGCCAGTTCCTGCTCCAGTTCCCGGATGCGTTCCTTGAAGTTTGCCACGGCCCGGGCGGCCATCTCGTTACCCTGGGACTTGCCTATCTCGGTAGCTGCCAGGTGGTAGGAATGAATGGCCTTGCGTAGCTGGCCCTGGCGAACGTGGTCCCGGGCCTGGAATACGAACAGGTCGGCGTGGGTCTTGTGGATAGTGAACAGCACGTGGCGGAGATTCGACTTGGCCGTGGCAGCATCGATCTTGCCCGACTTGTGCAATGATTCAACCAGTTTAAAAAGATTCTGGAGCAATTCCTTGATGTAATTCGACTTTTCCGGAGAGTCAATGATCACTTTTGGATGCTCATCCGTGCCGTCCAGTACTTTCTGTTTGTTCTCGTTGACCTGGGCCAGCCAGTTTTTCACCGGCAGTTCTGTCCTCTCCTGCTGAAGGTGCTGACAGACTTCTTCCATCCGGTGTAGCAGCAAGAGTTTGATGTCGCGGGTGAGGTATTGGCCTGGCAGCTCGTCGTAGATGCGAAAGGCACGGTTATAGGCATCTTCCAGGGAGGTAACCCGGCGGGCCCTTTCGATACGGGCCCTTTCCCGCATCTGGCTGAAGACCACGATGATGATGGAAATTACGACAACTGCCAGCAGCAGTAAGACAATCGTTACCGTATTCATGAATCGCCGGACGCGCTCCCTGATTATCATTCTGGTGCGGGACAGGATGGGCACTTTAGGGGCCACTGGAGTCCCGAAAGGGCAGGGGAAGCCCCTGAGCTTTCG
The DNA here is from genome assembly GCF_026013985.1 of Marinobacter sp. AN1. Classification (NCBI taxonomy): domain Bacteria; kingdom Pseudomonadati; phylum Pseudomonadota; class Gammaproteobacteria; order Pseudomonadales; family Marinobacteraceae; genus Marinobacter; species Marinobacter sp. AN1. The sequence continues at coordinate 1,916,121 of NZ_CP110342.1, forward strand.
CAAGTATCTGGCACCCTATCAGAAAAGTCTAACCCATTCCGTTCCAACTTGTTACAGATGATAGAATGACGCACCAACACCCGACGTTAAGCTGCCCGGAGGGCCCGCCACCATGGATATTTCCCGTGTTGACCTGAACCTGCTGGTCTACCTGGATGTGTTGCTGCGGGAAAAAACGTGACCAAGGCGGCAAACCATCTGGGTATCACACAGCCTGCCATGAGTAATGGCCTGCGCCGATTGCGTGACCTTTTTGGTGACCCGCTCCTGGTCCGCACCAGCGAAGGCATGACCGCTACCGAACGAGCCAGGGAGCTGCAGCCGATGGTGCGCAGTATCCTGTCGGACATTGAGCAGGCGGTGCAGCAGAAAACCCCGTTCTCAGCCACGGATAGCCAGCGGGTGTTTCGTATCATGGCCAGTGACTACGCTGAATCCTGCCTGATGCCCCGGGTGCTGCGACGAATTCGCCAGGAAGCCCCCAACGTCACACTGGACGTGCTTACCCCAAGCGATGTCAGCTTTCAGGATGTGGAGCAAGGTCGCCTGGATATGGCGATTAACCGGTTTGACAAGATTCCCCAGTCGTTTCACCAGAAAACCCTCTGGACCGAGTTCTTTGCCTGTCTGATGAATGCACGCAACCCCATCCTGCAGGACCCTTTCACCCTGGACAGTTACCTGCAGGCGAGTCACATCTGGGTCAGCAAGACCGGGTTCGGTGTCGGCGTTGGTGTTAATCCGAAGGACGTTCAGCGCCTTGGCTGGGTGGATGAGGCGCTGGGACTGATGGGGCGCAAGCGGCGGATCTCTGTGTTCACGCGGCACTATCAGGTGGCCATGTTGCTGGCGGAGCAGCATGACCTGATCGCTACCTTGCCAAGCCGGGCCGCCTGGCTGCAGCGGGATAACCCTAACCTGGTGATCAAGGCCCCGCCCTTTGATATTCCGCCATTTGAGCTGAAAATGGCCTGGAGTCCGTTGTTGCAGCACAACGCTGACCACCAGTGGTTGAGGCGCTTGATCGCAGAAGTGGCTGAGGAAGTGGACGAGGAGTTTGCCGAGTTTGGCCGTCAGTTCGAGGCGGCGGAGCCGGACGGCCCCCACCGGTCAGAGCGGTAGTTCTCTCAGCTCCAGCGACGGGCGTGCGGTATCCCACATGCGCTGGAAGGTTTCGCCTAGTAGCCTGACGCGGCCGCTGTCGGCGAATCCGGCAAAGCCTTCCGGGCGGTCAAACCGGTGGCGGTAGAGCACCCCTTGGCGGTCCACCAGTACAAACGGTTGTTCCGCCGGCGGATAGTCACCGTTTACCAGTCGCAGGGTGATGCTGCTGGGAAGGCGGCGCATCAGCTCCACCAGCTGGTGGCGGCGTTTGACGAGGGGGCCGTCATCATGGACGAGGAGCCTGATCTCGCTGTTGCGGTGGTATCGGGCAAGCCCGGAAAACAGGTCCCGGAGCCGCTGGCGGTCATACAGGTCGTGGTCCAGCAGGCGGTCATACAGCCATACCCTCTGGCGCGCCTGGCTGACCAGGTTATCCATCAGCTGAGGCAACTGTGCGTCATTTTCAACCAGCCAGCTGGAGTCATCGCTGCCCAGGATCATGGGGGCAGGACCCGGGCTTTGCCTTGAAAGGGCGCTGATCATTTCAACGGGAGCCAGGCAGCGCATGCCGAAGTGGGGGATGCCGGCATCATCATAAGGCCCTTCAAATACATGGAAGCCGCTGCGTTGGTAGAAGGGCACCGCGTGCTCCTGGGCGGACAGGTGAAGGTCCTGCACATGGCCGGCAGCCTCGGCCATGATATGGCGAAGCATGGCCTCACCAATGCCCTTGCCGCGGTGTTCAGGCAGTACCGCCATACGACCGATGTGGGCAGTATCATCCAGGGTGGTAAACATTCGCCCGACGGCTACCGGGGTGTTGTCCGGTAATACCGCCAGGAAATGGTCGGCGATTTCGTCTGTGTCGTCCCACTCCAGGTCTGGCGGTACCTTCTGCTCGTCAATAAATACCCGTTGGCGGATCTCCCTCAGGCTGCGGGGTGCCAGCTGCCAGCTGTATTTACGGATTCGCATACTCATTCGAAATAGACACTGCCCTGGTTGTACAGAACGGTCATCAGTTCGGCCAGCGCGGGATCTTCGCACTGGCGCCGGAGCTCTGCCATATCGGGCCGGCTGTCGCTGCAAAGCAGGGGGGCCAGGGAGCGGGCATCACCATTGAGGAGGTAGCGCTCGCCGTCAACGAAAAAGGCGGTCTGTTCCCCCAGCTCGGTGTAGGCAAAGCGGGAACCTTCGTTCCAGCGCAGCGAACCACCATCGGACAGGGCCTCCAGCAGGTCTTCCGTGGATGCAGGGGGTTCGGCAGGAACCACGATATCGCTGTTCTTGGGGCTTGTGCTGAACTGTCCGAACCAGAGTGCCAGCTGACGTGGGTCAGCCAGTCTTTCCCGCAGGATGCTTTCCAGTTGTTGCAGTACCTCTTTGCCGATGGCGCCTGGATTGGTGGGCAATTTCAGGTCCGGGTCCCGGAGATGGGCAGATACATCCGTCTCGGAACACAGGAAATCGGTGAAACTGGTGAGCACGTCGTCCACGGTAGGGGCGCGGAAGCCGACTGACAGGGTGATGCAATGGTCCTCGGCAACGCCGTGGTGGCCAATGGCCGGCGGCAGGTAAAGCATATCGCCGGGCTCGAGCAGCACTTCTTCCTCGGGCTCCCAGTCGTCCAGGATTCGCAGTGGTGTGCCGTCCACACGGGGCGACTGTTCGCTGCACTGGCCGCCGAATTTCCAGCGCCGGTGCCCCTGTGCCTGTAACAGGAATACGTCATACTGGTCAAAATGGGGGCCGACACTGCCGCCGGGTGGTGCGTAGCTGGCCATGATGTCGTCCAGTTGCCAGTTTGGCACGAACCGGAAGTGGTCTAGCAGGTCAGCCACTTCGGGTACCCAGTGATCGAGTCCCTGTACCAGAAGCGTCCAGTTGCCGGCGGGTGGCGCGGTGAACCGGTCGGTACTGAATGGCCCGTTGTGCAGCTGCCAGGGATGGCCGTTTTCCTCCTCCACGACGATGCGGGATTCTACGGCTTCTTCGCAGGCCAGCCCCGCCAGTTCATCGGCAGTGATCGGGCTCTGAAAGCCGGGGAAGGCCTGGCGAATGACCAGCGGCTTCTTCTGCCAGTATTCCCTCAGGAATGTTTCAGCGGACAGTCCGCCGGGTAGCTGCCTGGGTACGGTCATGATCCGATCTTGCTCGCCTGTTGTGCCGCGTTACCGGTATAGGCGGCAGGCGACAAGGCCATCAGTTCGTCTTTAGCCGCCTGGGGGATGTCCAGGTTCTGCACGAAGTCACGGATAAGCTCCGGGCTCATGTCCTTGCCACGGGTGAGTTCCTTGAGCTTCTCGTAGGGCTTTTCGATGTTATACCGGCGCATAACCGTCTGGATGGGTTCTGCCAGTACTTCCCAGGCATTGTCCAGGTCAGCAGCCAGCCTTGCCGGGTTCACTTCCAGCTTGCCAAGGCCCTTCAGGGTGGCCTCGTAGGCGATCAGGCTGTGCGCAAAGCCGACGCCCAGGTTGCGCAGTACGGTGGAGTCCGTCAGGTCACGCTGCCAGCGAGAGATGGGCAGTTTGCGGCCCAGGTGCTCCATGATGGCGTTGGCAATGCCCAGGTTGCCCTCGGAGTTCTCGAAATCAATGGGGTTGACCTTGTGGGGCATGGTGGACGACCCGATCTCGCCGGCTACGGTCTTCTGTTTGAAGTACCCGAGGGAAATGTAACCCCAGAGATCCCGGTCCAGGTCGATCAGGATAGTATTGAAGCGGGCGATGGCATCGAACAGCTCGGCAATATAGTCGTGGGGCTCGATCTGGGTGGTGTAGGGGTTCCAGCTCAGCCCCAGGCCTTCCACAAAGTCCTTGGCGTTGGCAGCCCAGTCCACGGACGGGTAGGCCGAGAGGTGGGCGTTGTAGTTGCCAACGGCGCCATTGATCTTGCCCAGCAATTCCACGTTACGGACCTGGTCCAGCTGTCGGTTCAGGCGGTGGACGACGTTGGCCAGCTCCTTGCCAACAGTGGTGGGGGAAGCTGTCTGGCCATGGGTGCGGGACAGCATGGGCTGTTCAGCATGCTCCCGGGCCAGTTCGGTGAGGCGCTCAACGATGCGGTCCATTGCCGGCAACAGGCCGTCATCCAGTCCTTCCCGCAGCATAAGTGCGTGCGACAGGTTGTTGATGTCTTCCGAGGTGCAGGCAAAATGGACAAATTCGGTGATGGCCTGCAGCTCGTCGTTGGGCGCAATCTTGTCCTTGATGAAATACTCCACCGCCTTGACGTCATGGTTGGTGGTACGTTCGATGGACTTGATCGCTTCGGCATCTGCCAGGTTGAAGTTTTCCACCAGTTGATCGAGGGCGTCCCTGGCGCCGGCGCTCAGTGCAGGTACCTCGGTGATGCCGGGGTGAGCGGCCATCTGTTGCAGCCAGCGCACTTCAACCTTGACGCGATTGCGGATCAGCCCGTACTCGCTGAAGATTTCCCGGAATACCGTAACTTTGTTGCCATAACGGCCGTCCACCGGAGAAATGGCGGTCAGGCTGGTCAGTTCCATCAGATAAAACCTCTTCAGAATCGGGGCAGGGCCGGGCGGGTGCGGGTTGCCGGCGCCTGTAGCGCCATATTGCAAGTTTGCAGCCGGTGGTCCTGCGGGTGAATGCGATTGCGGCTATGATACACCAGCACGCGCGCCAATTCAGCGCTGCGAAAGTGTCTTTGGGCCGGGGATGGCTAGCGGGGGGAGTAGACCGACTGGTTGGCCTGCTCGGCTAACGCCCGGGCGGTCGCAGCTATCTTGCGCCGCCGGAAAATCAGCTGCCAGCGACGACCGCCGGTCTGGCGCCACAAGACCGCCGAGCGGATGCCGGCGAGCAGCAGGGCGCGAACCTTTGCGGCGTTCTCGTCCCGCTGCAGCACTGTGGGGTTGCCGGTTACCTGGATGCGCTGTCGGAAGGTGCTGATAGTGTCCTGGTAAACAGACGCCAGGTTACTGATCAGGTTACCGTGTACATAGCCAAAATGATTGGCAGTGTGCCGGGCCTGGTTAATCCGCTGGCCAATGGCCGCCAGCATGTCCGGGTTCCGGTTGAGGGTGGACTCCAGCTGGATCAGGTTCAGGCTGTAACGGAGAATATCCATATCCTGCTGGCGGGTCTGGTTGCTGAGGATCTTCGCAAGGGCGTCCAGACCTTCCCGCAGGTTCATCAGTTCGCCGCCGTACACTTCCAGCGTGTTGTCCGGATCTGTGACGAACAGCGATTGCAGGCAGGTCTCCAGTGTCGATTCGGCACAGTTTCCCTGATGGGCCACCTGGCTGACCAGGGTCGCCGCCTGGAATACGCCAGCCAGGGCAATGGTCTGGTCAGTAATACTCTTGCTCAAGACGCTTGTGCCTCCATACCTGCCGGTACGGTGGGCTCTTGCTCACCGTCGCGCCAGGTGGTTTCGATTACGGCGCCGCCCAGACAGGTGTCGTCGCGATAGAAAACGACGGACTGGCCGGGGGTGACGGCGCGCTGGGCGTCTTCGAACAGGACCCGTGTGCCTTGATCCGTCACCGTCACTTCGCAATTCTGGTCCGGCTGACGGTAGCGGGTCTTTGCCTTGCAGCGGAACTGCTGTGCCGGAGGCTCTCCGGCCACCCAGTCCACCGGTCCGCTGAGAAGGCCCCGGGAGAACAGTAGCGGGTGGTGCTTGCCCTGGACAGCGACCAGCACGTTCCGGGTGAGGTCCTTCTCCGCTACATACCAGGGCTCGTCCCCGAAGTCCGGCAGGCCGCCAATACCCAGGCCCTGGCGCTGGCCAATGGTGTGATACATCAGCCCCTGATGCCGGCCAATGACCTGGCCGTCCGGTGTCTGGATCTCACCGGGCTGGGCGGGCAGGTACTGCTTGAGAAAGTCACTGAACTTGCGCTCGCCGATAAAGCATATGCCGGTGGAGTCTTTCTTGTCGTGGGTAACAAAGCCCTGCTCTTCGGCAATACGACGGACTTCCGGCTTCTCCAGCTCCCCAACCGGGAACAGGGTGCGGGCAATGCGCTCGCCGGACACCGCATGGAGGAAGTAGCTCTGGTCCTTGTTGGCATCCAGTCCCTTGAGCAGCAAAGCGCGGCCGGGGTGATCGGGGTCCGGGCGCTGGCGTGCATAGTGACCGGTAGCGATGAAGTCGGCACCGAGGGTGACCGCATAATCGAGGAATGCCCGGAATTTGACCTCTTTGTTACAGAGAATATCCGGGTTTGGTGTCCGGCCGGCGCTGTATTCGGACAGGAAGTGTTCGAAAACACGGTCCCAGTATTCAGCGGCAAAGCTCGCTGTGTGCAGCGGAATGCCGATGGCATCAGCTACAGCCTGGGCGTCGGCCAGATCCGTCATGGCGGTGCAGTACTCGGTTCCGTCGTCTTCGTCCCAGTTCTTCATGAACAGGCCTTCCACCTGATAGCCCTGGGCCTTGAGCAGCCAGGCGGCCACGGACGAATCCACACCACCGGACATGCCGACGATGACACGGGTAACTTCAGGTTTTCTGGGTGACGTCTGGCTCATGGAGAATACGTACGGCTGCCGGTGAATGTCAGGGTGGCGATTGTAACACTGTTTGTAATCAGGGGGCGCCCGGCTCGACGATCACGTCCAGTGGAAAGCGTCGACCTTTTCGGTAATCCAGTATGCAGTCAAGGACCATGGGACTGCGAAGCCGGTCACCCAATCCACGGATTTCCTCCAGTGTCAGCCAGTGGGCGGCAATGATGCCGTCATCGAGCCGTTCGCTTACGTGTTGTATGGCGTTGGCGACGAAACAGAAACGGAAATAGGTGCGGCCATTGGCAGGAGCAATATAACGGTACATGCCAAGGAAGGCCTGGGGCTCAACCTGCCAACCGGTTTCCTCGAGCGCCTCCCGGCGTGCTGCTTCGAGGACGGTCTCACCTTCCTCGATATGCCCCGCGGGCTGGTTGAAGACAATCCTGCCGTCACTGTGCTCTTCCACGAGCAGGTACCGGTTATCCTGGTCTTCCACGATCACAGCAACCGTGGCATGGGGTTTCCACGTCATAAAGGGACCTCAGTGGGGTTTGCGGTGGTGTTGCCGGGGAGGCTTACGGTGGCGCTGACCGGGGCCCCGGGGCGTCTTCTGGCAGTTGCGCTGGGCAGGTGAACGGTCTGCGTCCGGTACGTTCCCGGCGCCAGCCCTTCCAGTGTCCAGTCTCCAATACGCCAACGCACCAGCCGCAGGGTCGGAAAACCGGTCGCAGCCGTCATACGGCGCACCTGGCGGTTGCGGCCTTCAGTGAGGGTTAGTTCCAGCCAGGAGGTCGGTATATTGGCCCTCTCCCGCACAGGCGGTATCCGGGGCCAAAGTTCGGGCGCATCAACGCGCCGGGCCTCGGCGGGGCGCGTGGGGCCGTCTTTCAGTTCAAGGCCCAGGCGCAGCCGGTTCAGGGCATCGTCACTGATCCGGCCCTCCACCTGGACCAGGTAGGTCTTGGCCATCTTCTGGCGGGGGGAGGCAATCCGGTGCTGCAACGAACCATCGTCAGTCAACAGAACCAGCCCTTCAGAATCGTAGTCAAGTCGGCCAGCGGGGTAAACTCCGGGCACGTCAACGTAATCCGCGAGGGTTTTTCTGCCCTGCCCGTCACTGAACTGACAGAGGGTGTGGAAGGGTTTATTCAGCAGGATCAGGGTAGCCATCCCGACATGTTAACAGACTTGCCAACACCCAGGGATGGCCCTGATTCCGGTCGTTGATTAATGCGTCAGCCGTTGACCATACGCACGACATTGCTACGCGGATGGTCCTGGTCAGCGTGTCCGGCTGCCTGGCTATCCTCGCGTCCCCCGGTGGCAGCCTGCTGCTCCGGGACGATGTTTACGGCATGGACGCCCTTGTCACTGGGCTTCTTGTCAAAGGTTACCGGCTGTCCGGCTTTCAGGGTTTTGTACCCATCCATTTGTACCGAGGAGAAATGTGCAAACAGGTCGTCACTGCAGCCCTCTTCGATAATGAAGCCATAACCCTTGGCGTTATTGAACCATTTTACCTTGCCCCTAGGCATGATGAACTCCCTTGTCCGGTCATTATCTGTCGTAATCAACGGCGCCTTGAAGCCCCTTGTTTACGGCGTTTTACACAATTTTACATTGCAGGATTTACTTTTGATCAATCGCCGGCGGTAGTCAATAGCAAACTTGCGGGAATCCCTGATTGTGCACATTACGTCATTGTTATGGCGGAGGCGGTCTTCAGTAAAAGTAACAGATTCAGGAACTTGCTGTCCTGGGGGTTATAGTTGACGATTTCTTAAAAACAGTTGATCTAACCCCTCGTCGCACCCATATAGGATAGGGAGCATACACCTGGCAAGAAGACGACCGGGTTATCGTTCGACAGCTGCGGGAGGAATGCAGGGGGCAGCCCGGATAACCATGCCCGATTCGGGTTTGGCTGTTTTGGCAAGGGGCGAAAAGGTATCATGCCAGACTGAACCCGCTGGCCTTTTTGTGGTCGAAGGTATGGTTGTCGATGAATCGTGATTGATGCCCCTGGCGCAAGGCAGGCTCCCTGTCAGCTGACCATACCGTAGAGGCCGTTGTAACGGCCGCCGAGCTTGAAAACCCGCCTGCGGACATCCATCTTATGTCACAGAAACCGACATCCGGTAAGAGAATCATGCGGACACTGAGAAATTCTCTACTAGTATTGAATCAGGGGGACCATGACGGTCAGGATGAACCCGGTCGCGAAGACAGCATCAGTGTAGCGCCCGAGAAACCAGCCCTGAAACGCCCGGCCCGGTATCGGGTGGTACTCCTGAACGATGATTACACACCCATGGATTTTGTCGTGGATGTGCTGATGAAGTTCTTCGGAATGAACGAAGAGAAGGCGACGCAGGTGATGCTGCTCGTCCATACGCAGGGAAAGGCCGTATGTGGGGTATATACCCGAGACATCGCGGAAACGAAGGCAGCACAGGTGAACCAGTACTCCTCGGAGTGCGAGCACCCGCTGCTATGCGAGATTGAACGTGCGGACTGACGACCTAGGTGGGGTGGCCCATGCTGAGCAAAGATCTTGAAATTACGCTGAATGCCGCTTTCCGGAATGCCCGCGACAAGCGTCATGAGTTCATGACGGTTGAGCATCTGCTGCTGGCATTACTGGACAACGATTCAGCTGTGGGCGTCCTTAAAGCCTGCGGGGCCGACCTGCAGCGTCTGCAGGATGAGCTTACCGAATTTGTCGATTCCACAACCCCGCTGATTCCCGGCGGCGACAGCGAACGGGAAACACAGCCGACCCTTGGCTTCCAGCGGGTCCTGCAGCGGGCTGTGTTCCATGTACAGTCTTCCGGCAAGAAGGAAGTAACCGGAGCCAACGTACTGGTAGCCATTTTCAGTGAGCAGGAAAGCCAGGCGGTCTACCTGCTCAAGAAGCAGAACATTGCGCGCATTGATGTGGTGAACTTCGTTTCCCACGGCATCTCCCGGGTTCAGGGCGCCGAAGACCAGGAGGCACCGGATGCGTCAGCCCAGGAGGAGGCCGCTGAAGAGGGCTCTTCCAACCGTCCGCTTGAGGCCTACGCCACCAACCTGAACGAACAGGCCCGTCAGGGCCGGATCGACCCGCTTATTGGCCGTGAACACGAGGTCGAGCGGGTCGTACAGATCCTGGTCCGCCGTCGCAAGAACAACCCGCTGCTGGTGGGAGAGGCTGGCGTTGGCAAGACCGCCATTGCTGAAGGCCTGGCCAGGCGGATCGTGGATGGCCAGGTGCCCGAGATCATTTCCGACGCGGTGGTTTACTCCCTGGACCTGGGTGCGCTGCTGGCGGGCACCAAGTATCGCGGTGATTTCGAAAAGCGGCTCAAGGGGCTGCTTGCGGAGCTCAAGAAAGAAAAGCGGGCGATCCTGTTTATCGACGAGATCCATACCATTATTGGTGCTGGCTCTGCGTCCGGCGGAGTGATGGACGCGTCGAACCTGCTCAAGCCCATGCTCAGCTCCGGTGAGATCCGCTGTATCGGGTCCACCACCTTCTCCGAGTTCCGGGGCATTTTCGAGAAAGACAGCGCGCTGGCACGGCGCTTCCAGAAGATCGATGTCAATGAGCCCAGTGTCGAGGACACCTACCAGATCCTCAAGGGTCTCAAGCCACATTTCGAGAAGCACCACGACCTCAAATACACTGACAAGGCATTGCGGGTTGCTGCGGAGCTCGCCGACCGGTATATCTCCGACCGCCACCTGCCGGACAAGGCCATCGACGTGATTGATGAGGCTGGTGCGCGTCAACGGCTGTTGCCGGAAGCCAAGCGTCGCAAGGTGATCGGTGTATCCGCCATTGAGGACGTGGTGGCGACGATTGCCCGCATCCCGCCGAAGAGTGTGTCCAGCAGTGACAAGGATCTGCTGCGCAACATGGAGCGGGACCTGAAGATGACCGTGTTCGGCCAGGACGCTGCCATCGAGTCGCTGTCCAACGCCATCAAGCTGGCCAGGGCAGGGCTGAAGGCCCCGGAGAAACCGGAGGGTGCGTTCCTGTTTGCCGGACCTACCGGTGTGGGCAAGACTGAAGTGACCCGTCAGCTGGCCAAGGTGCTGGGTATTGAACTGGTACGCTTCGATATGTCCGAGTATATGGAACGGCATACCGTATCACGGCTGATCGGTGCGCCTCCGGGCTACGTCGGTTTCGATCAGGGCGGCCTGCTCACTGAGGCGGTGAACAAGCACCCCCATTGCGTGCTGCTTCTGGACGAGATCGAAAAGGCTCATCCTGAGGTGTTCAACCTGCTGTTGCAGGTGATGGACCACGGTACGTTGACAGACAACAACGGCCGTAAGGCGGACTTCCGCCATGTCATCCTGGTGATGACCACCAACGCCGGCGCCGAGGATATCAGCCGCCGTTCGATCGGTTTCCAGGAGCAGGATCACAGCACTGATGGCATGGAGGTGATCAACAAGATGTTCACGCCAGAGTTCCGCAATCGCCTGGATTCCATCATTCAGTTTGGTGGCCTGGCGCCGGAGACCATCACCCACGTGGTGGACAAGTTCCTCACCGAACTCCAGGCCCAGCTGGACGAGAAGCACGTGGTACTCCATGTGGACGACGAAGCCAAGCTCTGGCTGGCACAGAAAGGCTACGATCCCACCATGGGGCACGTCCCATGGGACGGCTGATCCAGGACAAGATCAAGCGTCCGCTCGCAGAGCAGATCCTGTTTGGTGCACTGTCTGAAAATGGAGGTGAAGTGAATGTCCACCTCAAGGATGGTGAGCTGGTGTTCGAGTACGAGAACGAGCCGGCGGAAGCCGTGTAGCGGGCAGGCCAGTCCAGGAAGGTAACGTTTATTGTGGCAATAATGAAGAAAGCCCCGCCTCGGCGGGGCTTTCTTTCTGCGCAGATGTCAGGCTGCTGACTGCAGGCCCGGCCTGGCGGCAATCAACGGGCGCGGTAAACGATGCGGCCCTTGCTCAGGTCGTAAGGAGTCAGCTCGACCTTCACCTTGTCGCCAGTGAGAATGCGGATATAGTTCTTGCGCATCTTGCCGGAGATGTGGGCCGTAACAACGTGGCCGTTGCTCAGCTCGACACGGAACATGGTATTTGGAAGGGTGTCTACAATAACGCCTTCCATTTCAATGACATCTGATTTCGCCATTCAGTAAGAACCTCGCTTGATTGGGTTTCCCTGATTCCGGAATGGCGCAATTCTGCCTCATTTGAGCGCCATTGGCAAAATGCGCCTTTTTTGATGAAAAGCAAGGGCCGTAATGCCGGTCGGCGGGCCGGCTTACTCCGATCGGCTGTCCGGAGTATACTCCTGCCAGGTCCCGTCCAGCAGAGCCTCGATGGGCCGGAAACGGGTCTTGTAGTTCATCTTGCGACTTTCGGAAATCCAGTACCCCAGATAGACCCAGGGCAACCCCCGGTTTCGGGCTTCCTGGACCTGCCAGAGAACCGCCAGGGTCCCCAGGCTGCGGTCGTCATGTTCCGGGTGGAACATGGTGTAAATTGCCGACAGCCCGTCTTCCAGCAGGTCCACAACCGCGAGACCGATCAGTTCATCACCCAGGGCCATCTCCAGAAACCAGCTATCGGTGGCCCCTTCTACCAGGAACGACTGGAACTGATCCCGGGAAGGTGGGTACATATCGCCGTCTGCGTGTCGCTCATTGATATAGCGGGCGTAGAGCTGGTAGTAACGTTCGGAGAATTGAGCCGGAACCAGGCGAAAGCTGACGTCCCTGTTGCGCTTCCAGACGCGTCGCTGAGAACGGTCCGGCCGGAAGGCGCGGGCATCCAGCCGTACCGGAACGCAGGCATTGCAGTGCTCGCAGTGGGGACGGTAATAGTGGGATCCGCTACGACGGAACCCGAGGGCGGTTAACTGGGAGTACAGGCGTTTGTCCACCTTGGCTCGCGGATCTACGAACATGGTGGTCGCCTCCCGGCCAGGCAGGTAACTGCAGCTGTGGGCCGGTGTAGCAAAGAATACCAGCGTTCTGAGGCTGCTCATGGGCGTGTCTCCGGATGTCTGCCCCGACCGGTCCAGTCCAGGTGCCACGGTTCCCGAAGCGGGGGCCGGTCGATGTTACTTTCCAGTATAGATAAGAAAGTTGCACGCGGGATAGTCCGTGCGCCCATGCTGAGCAGGTGAGGGCTTTCGACCTGGCAGTCCATCAGTTGATAGCCGCTGTCTCGAAGCTGGCCACACAGGTGCACCAGAATTGTCTTGGAGGCGTTGGTTTCCAGGGAGAACATTGATTCCCCGAAGAAGCAGCATCCCATGGCAAGGCCGTACAGGCCGCCAACCAGCTCTCCCCGGGGGTTCCAGGCTTCAATGGAATGGGCGTAACCCTGACGGTGCAGCTCGATGTACGCCTGTTCCATGTCATCGGTGATCCAGGTTCCTTCTGGACGGGTGGAGCCACACAGGTGAATCACCCGACGAAAGGCCTGGTCGGTCGTAATCCGGAAGTAATCCCGGTTCAGGGTTCGGCGCAGGCTGCGGGAAACATGGATCTCATCCGGGAACAATACGCAGCGGGGATCCGGAGACCACCAGAGAATGGGCTGGTCGTCGCTGAACCAGGGAAAGATTCCGTGGCGGTAGGCGTAGACAAGCCGCTGGGGGGCAAGGTCGCCCCCCAGTGCCAGCAAGCCATCGGGTTCTTCCAGAGCTTCCTCGGCGGGGGGGAACCAGAGGTAGTCCGGATCGAGCCAGGGCAGGGCGCTCATGGTATTCGCCTCCCGTTACTCACCCCGGCGCGGCGGAGTGGTATTGGGTTCTGCAATCAGCCCTGCTGGTCCAGGAACTTTTCGGCGTCAAGCGCCGCCATGCACCCGAAGCCGGCAGAGGTGACCGCCTGGCGGTAGACATGGTCGGCCACGTCGCCCGCGGCGAATACGCCAGGTACGCTGGCCTGGGTAGCCATGCCTTCAAGCCCGCTGCGTATGCGGATGTAGCCACCTTCCATATCCAGCTGACCTTCGAAAAGATCGGTGTTGGGGCGATGGCCAATGGCAATGAAAACGCCGGCCAGGTCCAGTTCACGGGTGCTGTCATCTTCAGTGCTGCGGATGCGCATGCCGGTGACACCGGTGCCGTCCCCGAGCACTTCATCCAGGGTGTGGTTCCAGACAATATTGACGTTGCCGTTCTCTGCTTTCTCAAACAACTTGTCCTGCAGGATTTTCTCGGCACGCAGCTGGTCGCGACGATGCACCAATGTGACCTCGTCCGCAATGTTGGAGAGGTACAGCGCTTCTTCCACGGCGGTATTACCACCGCCGATAACGGCCACCTTCTGCTTCTTGTAGAAGAAGCCATCGCAGGTGGCACAGGCGGATACGCCCTGACCCTTGAACTTCTCTTCCGACTCCAGCCCCAGATACATGGCCGAGGCACCGGTGGCAATAATCAGTGCATCACAGGTGTATTCGCCGCTGTCGCCCTTGAGACGGAACGGCCGGTTACGCAGGTCTGCCTCGTTGATGGTGTCGTAGACGATGCTGGTCTCAAAGCGTTCAGCGTGCTTGAGCATCCGCTGCATCAGTTCAGGCCCCTGAACGCCGTCGTTATCGCCTGGCCAGTTATCCACGTCTGTAGTAGTCGTCAGTTGACCGCCTACCTCGATACCTGTGATCAGGGTCGGGTTGAGGTTGGCGCGGGCAGCGTAAACAGCGGCAGTGTAACCGGCGGGGCCGGAACCGAGGATGATCAGTCGGGAATGTTTGCTGTCGGTCATTGCTCGTCTCTTGAGGTTCGGGGCAACGTTTGTCGGGTTGCCGGATTACCATTCATTATGAGTATCGGGGCGTCCGGCTGTCTATCAAGGGCAACCCTGAATAACCACTGAATGACTCAGGGCTGCCTGGGGCAGCGGCGCAGACTCCTGTGGAGCGTGAGGATACCAAGCTGATCGCGAAACGCGAATTTGATTGGCGTAATTCCGGTAATTGAGTGGCGCTATACAGGGTTGGAGTCAGCCTCGGCCGATCACAGGAACCTGTTCCAGGAGTTGCCGCACTCGCTGCTCCCCCTTGCCACTGTCGCCCTGTTCCAGACGGTGTGCCGCAATTGCAGGGAAAACAGCCTGGACGTCATCGGGCAATACATGGTGACGCCCCTGCATGAGAGCCCAGGCCCGGGACGCTCGTACCAACCCGAGACCAGCCCTCGGGGAGAGGCCATAAACCAGGCCAGGCATGCGCCGGCTGGTCTCCAACAGGCCCTGGATATAGTCGAGCAGGGCCGGGCTCACACTCACCCGGGAAACACCCTGCTGAAGGGTTTCCAGGTCGCCGGTTGTGAACATGGTGCGCAGTTGCTCTGTCATCTGGCGCCGATCCTCACCTTCCAGCAGTTCGCGCTCCGCCTTGGGGTCCGGATAGCCAAGCCGAAGGCGCATCAGGAACCGGTCCAGCTGGGATTCAGGCAATGGATACGTACCGCCCTGCTCAACCGGGTTCTGGGTGGCAATTACGAAGAATGGCCATGGCAGGGGACGGGTTTCGCCCTCGATCGAGACCTGGCGCTCCTCCATGGCCTCCAGCAGGGCGCTCTGGGTTCGGGGCGAGGCACGGTTCACTTCGTCGGCCAGTACCAGCTGGGCAAAAATCGGACCCTGGTGAAATACCAGTGAACCGGCTTCCCGGTCGTACATAGAGAATCCGAGTACATCCGCCGGCAGCAGGTCGTTGGTGAACTGAATTCTCTGATAGCTCAGCCCCATGACCTTGGCCAGGGCGTGGGACAGGGTCGTCTTGCCCATGCCGGGAATGTCTTCAATCAGCAAGTGCCCCCTGGCCAGCAGGCCACACAGGGCTAGTCGGATCTGCTGCTCCTTACCGAGGACAATGTGATTCAGCTCGGTAATTGCGGCATCGATCAGTTTCTTCATGGAGTGCCCTGTATCGTGGGTTCAGTCCCGGACGCGCTTGAGCAGGTCGCCATAAGCGTCAATCCTGCGATCCCTGAAGTACGGCCAGATGCGCCGGATGGACTCACTTCGCTGGCGATCGATTTCAGCGGTGAGAATCTCCTCCTGCCGGTCATCCGCCCGCGCCAGGAACTCCCCCTGGGGGCCGCAGATGAAACTGTTACCCCAGAACCGGATACCGGCACTCTGGCCACTCGGGTCCGGCTCAGTGCCAATGCGGTTGGGGGCGATCACCGGCAGGTTGTTGGCCACGGCGTGGCCACGCTGGACGGTAACCCATGCCTCGAGCTGGCGGGACTGCTCATCGGGATTATCAGTGGTGTCCCAGCCGATGGCAGTGGGATAGATCAGCACTTCGGCACCTGCCAGTGCCATCAAGCGGGCAGCTTCCGGGTACCACTGATCCCAACACACCAGGATACCCAGGCGGCCAACCGAGGTTTCAATGGGCGTGAAACCGCTCAGGCCATCATTGGACGTGGCGTCGCCAGGGGTGAAGTAGAACTTCTCGTAGAAACCGGGGTCGTCCGGGATATGCATCTTGCGATAGATGCCGGCCAGGGTTCCATCCTTTTCCAGTACCACGGCAGTGTTGTGATAAACGCCGTTCATTCGGCGCTCGAATACCGAGCCTACCAGAACGATGCCCAGTTCCCGGGCCAGGGCGGCAAGTCGTTCCGTGGTTGGTCCGGGGATGGGCTCTGCCAGGTCGAACACGGCCGTATCCTCGGTCTGGCAGAAATACAGTGTGGCGTGTAACTCCTGCAGGACGACCAGCTGGGCACCGCCTGATGCGGCCTCGCGGACCAGGCGTTCGGTGGTGGCCAGGCTGGATTCCTTGTTGCTGTCGCAGGCCTGCTGGACAGCAGCGACGCGGAGATTGTTCGGGCTCATAGTTCAACAACTCCCGCAGGCAACTGCATGGTCACACAATGCAGGCTACCGTGCTGTTCAATCAGGGGGCGGCAGGGAATCGGCACAATCTCCCGGTCCGGGAACAACTCCCGGAAGGTGATCAGTGCTGCTTGGTCCTGGGGCACGTCATAGACTGGTACCAGTACCGCCCCATTGATGATCAGGAAGTTGGCGTAGGTGGCCGGCAGTCGCTCGCCTTCATTGTCATTGATGGCGTCCGGCCAGGGCAGGGGGGTGAGGTGGTACGGTGAGCCATCTGCCTGTTGGAACTGTCGAAGCTCCTCCTCCATGGCACTGAGGGCCGGATAATGCTCGTCCTCGGGGTTTTCACAGCGGACAAAGCAGATATGGTCCGGGCTTACGAAGCGAGCCAGCGTGTCGATATGGCTGTCGGTGTCGTCCCCGGCCAGGTAGCCGTGGTTAAGCCAGAGTACGCGCTTTGCGCCCAGGGTTTCATCCAGTAATGCCTCGATACCCGCACGGTCATAATCCGGATTACGTGTCGGTGTCATCAGGCATTCACTGGTGACCATGACCGTTCCCTCGCCGTCGGACTCGATGGAGCCCCCTTCTAGCACGAAATCCACCCTTTCCAGCGGAGTGTCGCCGAAGCAACCTGCCACCGCCAGGTGCTGGTTAAGGGCGTCGTCCTTTTCCCACGGGAACTTGCCACCCCAGGCATTGAAGCGGAAATCCATTAACCGGGTACCGTCCGGTGTGGTTACCGCGAGCGGACCATGGTCCCGTGCCCAGGTATCGTTGGCTGGAGCCGCGACGCAATGGGCGCGACCAGGCAGGTTGTTTTCCCGTGCCCACTGGTTGAGCTCCCGGTCCAGGCGCTCGGCCCGGAAAACCTGCTCGCAGCTGATTAACAGGTTCTGGAACCGGAGCACGGCCCGTGCAATAGCCAGGAATACGGGTTCCACCTCCTCCATGCAACTGAACCAGTCAGTACCGGGGTGAGGCCAGGTCAACATGACGGCACTCTGGGGTGCCCATTCGGCAGGCATCACGCGTGTCGAAGTCAAAATAGCAACCATCCTGTCAGTGGTTCAGGTGAGAAACCCTTGGCGGGTTCGACGCAGACGGGCCGCATTCTACCGGTTTGACATCGCCCGTCACAGCCTGAAGGGGAATGACTCAGCGATTATGCCGGGCGACAGCATGAATAACGTGGTTGTACTCGAAATAGACCACAAAATTGTCGTAGTGCCACTGGGAAATCGGCGGGTCACCCACGGGACCGGAAACACTGACCGGATCACCGAACCTTTGCCGGACGGCTTCACGGGACTGGCCTGTGCTGGGCATGGTCATGGCAGTCCGGTCACCCTGGGACATCACCGGCACCTTGACCTGCTCTGCCTGCGCCGGTTGGGAAAACCCGGTGCTCAGGGCGGAAATGGCCAGGCTCGCAGCGATCGCCGCGGACATCAGTTTGTTCATGGTCAGTTCTCCTGAAACTTCTGTAATTATCGGGCCCATTATTGCGACGTATGACCGCCCTGTCTCTGGCGAATCTGCCATCGCATGACGTGTTTCGCAATCTGTTGGCGGTCCGCCTCGGATATGTCCCTGAAGGTTGTATGTATTTCTTCAAGCTCCCCATTTTTCGCGGCGGGACAGACTTCGACCACCTCAGCCGGGCCCGGGGCCGGTAAAGTTCTGGTGGCAGGGTCAGCCTGAGGGCCAGGGCGTCGCCTGCTGAAAACTCCCCCCGGGGCACAAGAAAACTTACACCGCCTTCACTGAGGGTGACGTCACGCCACTGTTGCGGTTGCAACGGATTTTGCTCAAAGGCCATAATGCGCGCCAGCGTATCAACCTTGCCGTTCAGGGACTTGAGCAGGCCAGCAGCCAGGCGGTCTCGCTCAGCCAGCACCGGAAGCTGATTGCGAAAATCCTGGTCCATGCGTTTCAGTTCTGACCTGAGTCCGTCCAGGTGGTCTTCACTGAAGGGATCGCTGTTTGCCGGACCACCGACCGGTAGCGGGTAGTACTCAAGGCCGATGCGATCGGCGATGCGGAAGAAATCGCGACGGTCGGTTGTGTGTGAGTCGGGGTTCATCCTGGCTCCGCGCTGGTGTCTGTTATCAGGGCATTTCGGGGCTGCGGCGATCCAGGGTAGCCTTGGCTCGCACCGGAACGCTGTTTGCGGCAGAATACCCGTTTTTTGAACAGTTTAGCAGCTTCCCGATGGCAACACAGGCGGAAGCATCCGATTCGACTTCCGGTAGTGACAGGCGACCTGTATGTTCCGACCCCTTTCGTTCTATATCGGGCTGCGATACACCGCAGCCAAGCGACGGAATCACTTCATCTCCTTTATTTCCCTGACGTCCATGATTGGACTGATGCTGGGTGTGGCAGTGCTCATCATCGTGTTGTCGGTGATGAACGGCTTTGACCGGGAGCTGAAAGAGAAGGTTCTGGGTATGGTGCCCCATGCTGTCGTCAAAGGGGACCCTTACCTTGCGGACTGGGAAACAGTGGACAGTCGGGTAACAGAGCATCCGCGGGTGCTGGCCGCTGCGCCTTTCATTGAGGGCCAGGGCATGGTCACCGGCGGAGGCAACGTCCGCGGTGTACTGATCAAGGGCATTATCCCGGAACAGGAAGACTCGGTTTCCATTATTTCCAGCCAGATGATTGAGGGTAGCCTGGGCGATCTGAAATCGGGCGAGTTTGGCATCATCGTCGGCCGGCCACTGGCAGCAAGCCTGAGGCTGCAGGTTGGCGACAAGCTGACCGTGGTACTGCCGGAAGCCTCGGTCAGTCCCGCGGGGGTCATGCCGAGGCTCAAGCGCTTTACCGTCGCCGGTATTTTCAGTACCGGTGCGGAGCTGGATGGCAATTACACACTCATTCACATGGATGACGCCGGCAAGCTGATGCGCACCGGGGGGCTCGCCGAAGGTGTGCGCTTGCTGGTGGACGATCTGTTTGCCGCCCCGGCAGTGGTGGAAGAAGCAGCTCTCAGCCTGGGCGGGCGCTATTACATTTCTGACTGGACGCGCACCCATGGCAGCCTGTTCAGTGCCATCCAGATGGAGAAGACCATTATTGGGTTGCTATTGATGTTCATCGTTGCTGTAGCGGCGTTCAACATCGTTTCAACCCTGGTCATGGTAGTGACGGACAAGACTGGCGACATCGCAATTTTGCGGACCATGGGGGCCACCCCTGGCCGTATCATGCGTATCTTTATGATTCAGGGTGCCATCATCGGGGTGTTCGGGACCCTCGTGGGCACGGGGCTGGGAATCCTTGGAGCACTTTATATCAGTGACCTGATCAGCGGACTGGAGAGCCTCCTCAATCATCAGTTCCTGAACGCCGATGTCTATTTCATCAGTTACTTGCCGTCGGACCTGCAGTGGCTGGATGTGGCCATTATCAGTAGCGCCGGACTTGTCATGAGCCTCCTGGCCACGTTGTATCCGGCCTGGCGGGCATCCCGCGTCGACCCGGCGGAGGCCCTCAGGTATGAATAAGGACACTGACATGCAAACCGACGTACGCCCGGTCATTGAGTGCCGTAACCTGACCCGCACCTACAAAGAGGGGCCGGCCACTCTGACCATCTTTTCCGACATTTCGCTGACGGTTGGCGCCGGGGAAACGGTCGCCATTGTCGGTAGCAGCGGTGCCGGTAAGACCACCTTGCTGAACCTGCTGGGCGGGCTGGACAAGCCTTCCACCGGTGATATCAGTATCTGTGGCGAGCAGATCCACCGCATGAGCGAGGCCAGGCGTGCCCGTTTCCGTAACCAGCACCTGGGGTTTGTCTACCAGTTTCACCACCTGCTGCCGGAGTTTTCAGCCCGGGAGAACGTCATGCTGGCCTGTACCCTCGGCGGAATGTCTGTGCGCGAGGCCGGTCAGAAGGCTGATGCCATGCTGGACCAGGTAGGACTGGGCGAGCGCCTGGCCCATAAGCCGGGGGAGTTGTCAGGTGGCGAACGTCAGCGGGTGGCCATCGCTCGCGCCCTGGTGAACGAGCCGGAATGTGTGCTGATGGACGAACCCACCGGTAACCTGGACGAACAGACCGGTGAAAGTGTTCAGCGATTGATTGAAGGCTTACGGGACCGGCTGGGTATTGCGTTCGTGGTCGTGACCCACGACATGTCAATGGCGCGAAGCCTGGGTCGTGTGCTCAAGCTGGAGCAGGGCAGGCTGCATCCGCTGCCGGTGGCCTCATAGCTCGCTGCGGCGTCGTCGCCAGTCCTTGCGTACCTTCCTTCGCCAGAGATACTGGATGACCAGGTAGCCGGCGCAACCAGCTACCGTAGCCACCGCCACAGAGCCAATATAAAGGGGAATGCCGATTTCCACGATGCGCTCGCTGAGCCAGTGCCAGGACAGCTGGAACTCGAACGTAATAACCGGTCGGTCCAGCAGCATTGCTCCGATTTTGTAGTTGAAGTAGAAAATGGGCGGCATGGTGAGCGGGTTACTGATCCACACCAGCGCCACAGATAACGGCAGGTTGGCGTTGAGCATTACAGCACCGAATGCCGCCGCCAGCATCTGGAAGGGCATTGGAATAAACGCCAGAAAGACGCCGATAAGAAACGCGCGGGCGACACTGTGCCGGTTTATGTGCCACAGGTTGGGCTCATGGACAATATCCCCGAGAAAGTGCAGTGACTCAATAGAGCGCACCCTTTCCGGTGACGGGATATAGCGTTTCATGAACTTCTTCGGCATAACGAAGAAAAGCCTGTTTGCCGGGGTGCTCCGGAAACGTCAGTAGCCGGGCCCGCGTGCTTGCTTGACTGGACACACAAGACGAAGGAAAGCGTCTTGTCTGGATAGGGACGGTCCGATTGATGGGGACACGGATCGCCGCCTTTGCCTGCGGCGTCATCATACTTTACTCCGGGCTTTTTACGCCACCATGGGCACTGCTCTGTACCGGGCTGGTACTGATAGTGATTGCCGCAAGGCCCGGGCTTTTACCTTCCCCGGTTGTGTTGATTCTCTGCTGCTTGCTGGCAGGACTTGCCTGGTCGTCCCTGTTCGCGCAATGGCGCCTCTCGGACCGCCTGGACCCGGCCCTTGAAGGTCAGCCACTCACAGTGTCCGGCTATCTCTGCTCAGCCCCCGCACCTGGTGCCTGGGGCAGTGTGCGTTTCAGTCTGTGTCTTGACGGTAATCGTCCCAGCGGAGTTCCAGGGCGTCTTCGCCTCGCTTGGTATGGCGACGATACAACGCTCGCGGTACCCACCCCCATGACGACCACGGTCGTATTGAAGCGGCCCCATGGAGTGGTTAATCCGGGGGGCTTTCGTTATGAAACCTGGCTGTTCCGCAAGGGTTATGGTGCTACCGGATCGGTTCGCAACGTCCTGGCAAACCCGGATGGCTCCTGTGGGCTGGCATGCCATTACCATCGCTGGCGGCAACGCCTCGTGCAATCTGCCGATGCAGCACTCGATGGCACATACCACAAGGCCCTGACGCTGTCGTTGCTGCTGGGTTACCGGGGGCAACTGGACAATGCCCATTGGGACGTGCTGCAAGCAACTGGCACTGTCCACCTGGTGGCAATTTCAGGGCTCCACCTCGGGTTGGTGGCGGGTATCACCGGACTTTTACTGCGTGGCCTGTTCGCCCGACTGCCCACCCGAGGTGCCTTACTGCCCGGCCAGCGGCATGGGACCTGGCTGTTGGTGGTTGCGGCGGCCGTGGGTTACGCCTTGCTGGCAGGCTTCACAGTGCCTACCAGGCGGGCAATGCTGATGGTGGCAATTGCCGGCTGGCTGATACTGGGTGGTCGTATCACCGGGCCCTGGCAGGCCTGGTTGATGGCGCTCGGGCTGGTCTTGGTGACAGACCCACTTGGGCCGCTGGATCAGGGGTTCTGGTTGTCGTTTGGCGCCGTCGCAATATTGATCCTGATGTTCAGTCGGCTACACGGCAGGCCGGGCCCTGTGATGGCCCTGGTGCTGGCCCAGGCTGCGGTATTCGCCGGGCTCTGGCCCATCCTCGCAATACTGGGCCAGGGCGCCGCCTGGGCCGGATTGCTGGCCAATATTGTCGCTATCCCCTGGCTTTCCCTGTTGGTTATGCCTCTGTTATTGGGGGTTGGTGCCATCCTCCTGGTCACCGGAGGGTTCCTGCCGGGGCCAGTGCATGTCGTGCTTGACGCTGTGCTCGGCAGCCTGTGGTGGGTTCTGGTGCAACTTGCACAGATCGAGCTGCCCGCAGGGCGATTGCCGGTATGGATAGCATCTATCGTCGCTATTATGGTTCTGCTGGCGCTGTGGCTGCCGGAAAACCGATTCCGACTGGCCAGCAGCGGGATGACCGTCCTGCTGCTGGTACTTCATGGGAGTACCAGCCACACCCGGTGGCAGCCAACGCCGAGAATCTGGGTATGGGATGTGGGGCAGGGGTTGTCGGTGCTGGTGCACCACCAGGACCAGAGCCTGCTTTACGATACCGGGCCGGAGTCTGCGTCTGGTTACAATGCCGTGTCGGAGGTTTTGAGGCCTTCGTTAGAGCGTATCGGGGTGAACACGATAGACACCCTGGTGGTCAGCCATGGTGACCGGGATCATGCCGGTGGTCTTTCCGAGTTGCTGACCCAGTTCAGGCCTGGCCGGATTATTGCCGGGGAGCCTGGCCGTCTTTCGGGTGACGCCGCTGAAGCGGCCGAGCCCTGCCGAGGTCAGTCGCCACTGCTGGTCGGGCAGGTGACGGTAAGCTTTTGGCAAGCCGAACAGCGCCTTACCGGTGCAGATGCCAATGATCGCTCCTGCGTGTTGATTCTTGCCTATGCCGGTCACCAGGTGCTCCTGCCCGGGGATATTTCCCGCATCACGGAGCAACAGTTGATGGCGGACCATCCCGGGCTTGCCGGGCGCGCTGGCGAGCTCACAGTGGTGGCGCCGCATCACGGCAGCAAAACATCCTCCGGGCCGAAGTTCGTGAATGGCCTTGCGCCGGAGCGGGTCATTTTCACCGCCGGTTATCGCCACCGGTACGGCCACCCGCATCCGGAAGTGGTTGCCCGCTACCATGACGCGGGCAGTGAGCTGCTGAATACGGCTACCTCCGGCGCGCTGCGCCTGGACCTGGGGCAGGGAGGGGCCGATATCACGGAGTGGAGGCAGGGCGGATCCTTCTGGATACGGGCTCCGGAGCGGCCGTCTCCAACCCGTAGTGAGTAATCCTTCCCATACGTCGCGTTCGGATGTGGTCTGATTTCGTGGCTATGCTAAAGTAGCGCCGCTTGTAACAGATCAGGGGAGACTGTGCGTGTTTGAGCTTCTGAAAGCGGGCGGCATCGTGATGGTGCCTATTGTATTGTGCTCCATTCTGGCATTGGCCATTATCCTGGAGCGGCTCTGGACGTTGCGTCCGTCCCGCGTGGCGCCACCGGATGTCATGGCTGAGCTCTGGCGCTGGATCAAGGCGCGGGAACTCAACGGCCGCAAGCTCAAGGCCCTGCAGGCCTCTTCGCCCACCGGGCGGGTGCTGGCCAGTGGCCTGATGAACGCCAAGCATGGTCGCGAGGTCATGAAGGAAAGCATTGAACAGGAAGCGGCCCAGGTCATCCATGACCTGGAACGGTTCCTGAACCCTCTTGGCACGATTGCTACCATCGCTCCGCTGCTGGGCCTTTTGGGCACCGTCATTGGCATGATCAAGGTTTTCTCACGGATGCAGGGCGCGGGCGCCGCCAATATTGCAACCCTCTCTGGCGGCATCTCGGAAGCGCTGGTGACAACCGCAGCCGGTCTCACCGTGGCTATCCCCGCACTGATTGCCCATCGCTACCTGATCCGTCGCATTGAGGCGCTGGTAGTGGGCATGGAGCAGGAAGCAATCCGCCTGGTGGAAGTGGTCCATGGTGATCGCGAAATTGACGTTGAGGGAGCCTGACGGCCGTGAAATTCCAACGCCAGCGTAGCCGTGAAGTGGGCGTCGATCTGACGCCACTGATCGATGTGGTGTTCCTGTTGCTGATTTTCCTGATGGTATCCACCACACTGCCCAATGATACCCATCTCAATATCCAGTTACCGCAAGCGGATGGCGAACCAGTGACAACGGAGGTTGAGCAGATTGATCTGGTGATAAACGCTGATGGGCATTACATTGTGAATGGCCGCACACTGATCAATAATCGGCGAGGAACCCTGGAGCAGGCGATCCTTGACGTCGCCGGTGACAGCAAGGCCCTTCCGTTCGTGATTACGGCGGATGCGCGAACGGCTCACGAGTTTGTCATCCGGGCCATGGATGTTGCCGGCAAGCTTGGCTTTACCCGGATCAGTTTCACCACGGATCCTACATCGGATGATTCATAGGGAACCCCTGGTCTGTTCCGATCAGAGGTTCCTCAAATCCGGCAACCACCTGGCAGGGCAATGAACCAAGCTGAAGCTTCCAACTGGCAGACCTACCGGCGTCTGCTCAAGTACGTCAAGCCATTCTGGATCGCGTTTTCGCTGGCGGTCGTTGGCAATATCATCTATGCCGCTGCATCCACGGGGATGGCTGCATCGATGGAGTACGTGATCGAGGCTATCGAGAACCCCAGCGCACAGAACCGCATAATGCTGACCGGGTTGATTGTGGGCGTCTTCGCCTTTCGGGGTGTGGGGACCTTTATGGGGCAATACTTCATTGCCTACGTCGGTCGCCATGTGGTCAATGCCCTGCGTAAACAGGTCTTTGATCGTTTGCTGGCATTACCCTCCCGCTATTTTGACAACCATGCCTCTGGCCGTCTGGTGTCGAAGCTCACCTTTAATGTCGAGCAGGTAGCCGATGCCACTACCAGTGCCGTTACCATATTGCTCAGGGAAGGGCTGACGATTGTTGGCCTGCTGATTTTCATGGTCTACACCAATTGGAAGCTTACCCTGGTGTTCGTGGCAATCGGCCCGTTGATTGGTCTTGTAGTGAGTTATGCCAGCAAGCGTTTCCGCAAGATCAGCCGGCGTATCCAGAGTTCCATGGGGGATGTAACCCATGTCTCGTCGGAGTCCATAACCGGTTATCGGGTTGTGCGCACCTTTGGCGGTGAGGAGTACGAGCGAGAGCGTTTTGCCGACGTCGCCGACCGCACCATGAAGCAGGGGCTGAAAATGGCATCCACCCAGGCGATTGCTACCCCGGTTGTGCAGGTACTTGTGGCCTTCGCGATTGCCGCCCTGGTCTGGGTTATGCTGGCGCCTGAAATCCGCGGCACCATGACGACCGGTGAGCTGGTCGCCTTTATTACCGCGGCGGCCACCATGGCCAAGCCCATCCGGCAGGTTACTTCCGTACACAGCAAGATACAGAAAGGCGTTGCCGCCGCCCATGATGTCTTTGGCACGATGGACGAGGAACCGGAGCGAGATGATGGCGGGTATGCGCCGGCACGGGTCCAGGGCGAGATCCGGTTTGACGATGTTTGCTTCCGCTACCAGGACAACCTGGACGATGTGCTTCATCACATCAACCTGAACATCCCGGCGGGTCAGAGCGTGGCACTGGTTGGCCGGTCGGGCAGTGGCAAATCCACCATGGTGAGTCTGCTGCCGAGGTTCTATGAGTATTATCAGGGCCGGATCCTTATCGATGGTCGCCCGATCACCGAATTCAGCCTGAGCGCACTGCGAGCGCAGATCGCCCTGGTCACCCAGAACGTGGTGCTGTTCAATGACTCCATTGCCGCCAACATTGCCTATGGCTCGTTGCGGGGCCGCTCCCGGGAAGAAATCGTCGAAGCTGCCCGCAAGGCCCACGCCATGGAATTTATTGAAAGGATGCCGGAGGGGCTCGACACCATGGTGGGCGACAACGGCGTCATGCTTTCGGGCGGCCAGCGACAGCGCCTGGCAATTGCACGGGCACTGCTGAAAGACGCGCCCATACTGATCCTGGATGAGGCCACCTCCGCGCTGGACACCGAATCCGAACGCCATATCCAGGAAGCGCTGGAGGTGGTGATGGAAGGACGCACCACCCTGGTCATTGCCCACCGGCTGTCCACCATCGAAAAGGCCGACCGCATCCTGGTCATGGAGTCCGGCCAGATCGTGGAAGACGGCGACCACCGGCAATTGCTGGAGGCCGGCGGCGCCTACGCCCAGCTTCACCAGATGCAATTCAGTGAAGGCGAATGACGGATCTGACCGAACGGTTGTGGTATGGAAGGAGGCCGCTCCTGTGGCCGCTGTGGCCACTTTCCTGGCTTTACCAGACGGTGGCCAGCTGGCGTCGTAACCGGCTGACGAGCTCGGCGGAACCGCTGCCGGTGCCGGTAGTAGTGGTGGGTAATATCACCGTCGGTGGTACCGGGAAGTCGCCGTTGACGGCCTGGCTGGCTTCCCATTTCCGGGAGCAGGGCTGGCGACCGGTCATC
The DNA here is from genome assembly GCF_026013985.1 of Marinobacter sp. AN1. NCBI lineage: Bacteria > Pseudomonadati > Pseudomonadota > Gammaproteobacteria > Pseudomonadales > Marinobacteraceae > Marinobacter > Marinobacter sp. AN1. The sequence continues at coordinate 1,942,928 of NZ_CP110342.1, forward strand.
CTGTCCCGCGGATACGGCGGCAAGCACACCGGCGATGTCCCCTTGCTGGTGGGACCAGACACTAACCCGGCCGAGGCGGGGGATGAACCGGTGATGCTGGCGGCCCAGACTGCTTGCCCGGTGGTGGTTCACCCCCAACGGCTGGCTTCGGCTCGCATGGCCCTCGACCAGGGCCTTGGCAACCTCTTGCTCTGTGACGATGGACTCCAGCACTACGCCCTGGCCCGGGACGTTGAAATTTCTGTCTTTGATGGGGCGCGGGGTGTCGGCAACGGTGCCAGCCTGCCAGTTGGTCCCTTGCGGGAACCGGTCGGGCGGTTGCAGGATGTTGACCTGGTGGTCGTCAATGGTGTTCCGGGAAAGCGCGTGCCGGAACACCCCAGGCGCTACGCCATGATGCTTCATCCTGCAGGGGTGCGCCACCTGCTGACCGGAGTCACGAAAGCCGCCGGACCCTGGCTGAAGGGGCAGTCATGTGTGGCACTGGCGGGTATCGGCAACCCAGGGCGTTTCTTCGATCAGCTCAGGGATCTGGGTGCCGAGGTCGAGGGCCGCGCGTTCCCGGACCATCACCGATATACTGAACAGGATATCGCCACCGGCGATGAGCGCCTTGTGTTGATGACAGCCAAGGACGCTGTCAAGATTCAGCCTTTCGCCAACGAGCGTTGCTGGGTCCTGGATGTGGCGCCCCAGTTGCCAGCCGGGTTCGGTGCCGCAGTAGACCGGGTCCTTGACCTCAAACTGGCCGCCCGTGGCCTGGATGCTTCCCTACTACGAGAGACATGACATGGACAAGAAACTGATTGCCATGCTGGCCTGTCCGGTGTGCAAAGGCGACCTGAAACTGGACCGGGAGCGGAATGAGATGGTGTGCTATGCCGATGGCATGGCCTTCCCCATCCGCGAGGGTATCCCGGTGATGTTGGCCAGTGAGGCCCGTACCCTGAGTGCCGACGAACGCGTCGACCGTTCACTTGGGTGACAGCGTGTCTTTTACCGTCGTTATTCCCGCACGCTTCGCCTCGTCCCGGCTGCCCGGAAACCGCTGGCGGATATTGGCGGTGCGCCGATGATTCGCCACGTATACGAACAGGCCTGCAAGAGCCGGGCTGGCCGGGTTCTGGTGGCCACAGACGACGAGCGTATCGAGCAGGCATGCCACGGCTTTGGCGCCGAAGTATTGATGACCTCCCGGGACCACGCCAGTGGTACCGACAGGTTGCAGGAAGTGGTCGCCCGCCTCGGCCTTGCGGACGATGCCAGGGTAGTGAATGTCCAGGGCGATGAACCCCTGATTCCGCCTGCCCTGATCAACCAGGTTGCGGATGCCCTCGAAGAATACCGTGAAGCGGCGATCTCGACCCTGTGTGAACGAATTCATGAACCCGCAGAGCTGTTTAACCCAAACGTCGTTAAAGTTGTGCGGGACCACGACGGCTATGCCCATTATTTCAGTCGGGCGCCGGTGCCCTGGTCCCGGGCTGACTGGCAGGCGAACAAGGTGCCGGAGCAATTGCCTGAGGGCTACCAGGCCTGGCGGCATATTGGTATCTATGGCTACCGGGCCAGCCTGCTGCATCGGTTTGTAAGCTGGCCGCCGGCCCCTACGGAACTCACTGAGAGCCTTGAGCAGCTGCGGGCTCTCTACCAGGGAGAACGTATCCACGTCAGTGAGGCAAGAGAGCCCCCCCCGGCCGGTGTGGATACCCGCGAAGACCTCGAGCGGGTCCGGCAATACCTGGCGTTAAAGCACTGACAAAGGAGAATCCAATGAGCGACCCGATTCGGGTATTGTTCGTGTGCCTCGGCAATATCTGCCGGTCACCGACTGCTGAGGGCGTGTTCCGCAAGCACCTGGAAAAACATGGACTGGCGGACCTCGTGGAGGTGGACTCCTGTGGAACCGGCAACTGGCACGTAGGCTCAGCGCCGGATGAGCGTGCCCGCAAGGCTGCGGCTGAACGAGGTATCGATATTGGCCACCTGCGCGCCCGCCAGTTCCGCCCGGTGGACCTGGAGGCGTTCCACTATATCCTCACCATGGATCGTCAGAACCTGGCGGACATCCGGGATGTGTGGACGCAGCAGGGCGGCACAGAGCCCCGTCTGTTCCTGGATTACCTGCCCGACAACTCCGTAACCGAAGTGCCGGATCCTTACTACGGCGGTGATGATGGTTTCGACCACGTACTGGACCTGATTCACCAGGCCAGTGAAGGCCTGCTGGCCGACATCCGGACTCGCCTGGACTGATGCGCCCCCGTCACCTGATTGAGAATGCTGACCTTCAGTCGCTAAGCACCATGGCGACCCCGGCCACGGGCCACTACCTGGTCAATGCTGAAACCCCGGAAGATGCCGGCATGGCACTGTCCTGGGCCAGCCGGGAAGGACTACAGGTACAGGTGGTCGGTGGTGGTAGCAACCTGATCTTCTGTGACGACTTCCCGGGACTTGTCCTGCATATGGCCCTGCGGGGCAAGCGCTGGGAGGCAGTAAATGGAGATGAGGCGACGCTGGTGCTGGCCGCCGGGGAAAATTGGCACCAGGCAGTTCTCTACGCAGCGGGAGCCGGCTATCGTGGTATCGAGAACCTTGCACTGATACCCGGTACCGCCGGGGCAGCACCGGTTCAGAACATTGGCGCCTATGGAGTGGAGCTATCGGACTCATTTGTCAGTCTGCTCGCCTGGGACCGGCAAGCCGGTGGGCCGGTGACCCTCGATAAGGATGACTGCCTTTTCGGATATCGGGACAGCTTGTTCAAGCAGCAACCCGACCGGTATCTGATCCTGGAAATCCGCCTGCGCCTGAGTCGCAGCCGTGCGTTCGAGCTGGGGTATGGCGAGTTGGCCCAATGGTTTGACGGGGAATCCCCGGACTCCCCCCTGGCAGTAGCAGAGGCGGTGATGGCCGTTCGCCGGCGCAAACTGCCAGACCCGGAACAACTGCCGAACGCTGGCAGCTTCTTCAAGAACCCGGTGGTAACTTCAGAACAATGGGAAGCATTAAAGGGTAAGTGGCCGGATATCGTGGCCTACCCGACGGACAGTGGCGTCAAGCTCGCTGCCGCCTGGCTGATTGATCAGTGCGGCTGGAAAGGGTATCGCAACCGGACGGTGGGCGTACACCACCGCCAGGCGTTGGTGCTGGTGAACCATTCCCGGGGAAGCGGCAAGGAAATACTCGAACTGGCCCGACGCATCCGGGACGATGTGCTAGCGCGTTACGGCGTGTCGCTGGAAATGGAGCCCGGCGTTGTTCCAAAGTCCTGTGGACAGGACTTGTCAGCCTGATTCAGGGCAGGGTCCTCGCAGCCAGCCTGGATTAAGGGGTGTCAGGCCGGCTGCAAGGAGAGGGCTCTACGAGCGGTGGCGGGGCGAGGCCGCGAGCAGGAAGTCCAGGACGTTTTCCACTGGCAGGTCCTGTTTGTCGGCGTCCTGTCGACCCTTGTACTCCAGGGTTCCAGCACCCAGGCCCCGGTCGGAAACCACCACCCGGTGGGGCAGGCCCATCAGTTCCAGGTCGGCAAACTTCACACCCGGGCGTTCGTTCCTGTCATCCAGGAGCACATCAAAACCGGCCTCGGTAAGCTGGGCGTAGAGTTTCTCGCCGGCTTCCTGTACGGCTGGTGACTTGTAGCCGTTCAGTGTGACGATAGCCACTTCAAAGGGTGCGATTGCCTCCGGCCAGATGATACCCCGGTCGTCGTGGTTCTGCTCGATGGCAGCAGCCACAATTCGTGATACCCCGATGCCGTAGCAGCCCATCTCCAGCACGGCGCTCTTGCCATGCTCATCCAGCACGGTGGCGCCCATGGCCTTGCTGTATTTGTTGCCCAGCTTGAAGATATGGCCTACCTCGATACCCCGACGGATTTCGAGCGTCCCTTTGCCATCCGGGCTGGGGTCACCTTCCACGACATTGCGGAGGTCTTCCACCCGGCCCAGGGAAACGTCCCGCTCCCAGTTAACGCCGGTGAGGTGGTAACCCTCCTTGTTGGCGCCGCAGACAAAGTCCGACAGGTGCGCGGCTGCACGGTCAACAATCACCGGTACCGGCAGGTTTACCGGGCCAATGGATCCCGGTGCACAGCCGGTGGCCTGCCGAATTTCCTCGTCAGTGGCCATGGTCAGGGGCTCGGCCACGCCTTCCAGGTTTTCCGCCTTGATGTCGTTCAGCGTGTGGTCGCCGCGCAGGATCAGCGCGACCAGCCCTGCGTCTTCACCTTCGGGCGCTTCTGCCTTGACCAGCAGGGTCTTGACGGTCTTCTCAGCCGGCACTTTCAGGAACTCGGCGATGGCCGCGATGGTGGTTTGGCCGGGGGTGGCAATCTCGGTCATGGTTTCAGACGGAGCCGGACGATCACCGGCCGGTGCCAGGGCTTCTGCCTTTTCAATATTGGCGGCGTAGTCGCTGTCGGTGCTGAAGGCGATTTCGTCCTCGCCGGAGGAAGCCAGTACATGGAACTCGTGGGAGGCGTTGCCACCGATGGCGCCGGAGTCCGCCACCACCGGACGGTAGTCCAGGCCCAGGCGGTCAAAGATGGCGCAGTAGGTGCGATGCATGACCTCATAGGTCTCATCCAGGGACTCGCCACTGACATGGAACGAGTAGGCGTCCTTCATCAGGAATTCACGGGCACGCATAACGCCGAAGCGGGGGCGGCGTTCGTCCCGGAACTTGGTCTGGATCTGGTAGAAATTTGCCGGCAGTTCCTTGTAGCTCTTCAATTCGTTGCGGATAAGGTCAGTGATGACCTCTTCGTGGGTAGGGCCGAAACAGAAATCCCGGTCGTGCCGGTCTTTCAGGCGCAGTAGCTCACCACCGTATTGTTGCCAGCGGCCGGACTCCTGCCACAACTCCGCGGGCTGCACCGCCGGCATGAGTACTTCCTGGGCACCGCTGCGGTCCATTTCCTCCCGCACGATGCGCTCCACCTTTCGCAATACCCGCAATCCCAGTGGCAACCAGGTGTACAGGCCTGCCGCCAGCTTGCGGATCATGCCGGCACGCAGCATCAGCTGATGGCTGATGATTTCGGCATCGGAGGGGTTTTCCTTGAGGGTGGCAATCAGATAACGGCTCGCTCGCATTATGGTTTCCGTAACGAAGGAATGTAAGTGACTGTGAAAGGGTTATTGTACGTGCCCTGAGCCAGAAATGAACCGGTTATCCCTCGGCCTCGAGATATTTCAGGGGCAGCGCCGTGGAGTCAATCACGCGTCTCAGCACGAAGCTGGAATGTACGCCACTGACGCCGGGTATCCGCGTAATCTGATTGAGCAGGAACTCGTGGTAATGGTCCATATCCGGCACGACCACCTTGAGCATGTAGTCTGCGTCCTGGCCGGTGATCAGGTAGCACTCCTGGACCTCCGGATAATCGGCCACCTGCTGCTCGAAGGCCTCGAACCGTTCCGGGGTGTGACGGTCCATGCCAATGAGGATGATGGCGGTGAGTGATAAGCCCAGTTTCTTGTGATCCAGCACCGTAACCCGGTCGAGGATAATGCCGGCTTCTTCCAGCGCCCGGACCCGCCTCAGGCACGGCGAGGGAGAGAGTCCGACCGCCTCGGCCAGCTGCTGGTTATTGAGGGCACCATCACTCTGCAAGGCTTCGAGGATTCGACGATCGGTACGATCCAGTTTGTGCACTTCGCGGGACCTTGTTGGCATGATATGGCGCCCTTGGGTGATAAAATAGATTATTGTTGCCTTAAGTGTCCCATTGCTGACCAAAAAAGCAATCAAATTCCCGGTTATCTGCGTTATTATAGAAAAATAGCGATACACCTCTCGAATTAGCAAAAGGGCAGACACCATGGCTTTCGATCACAGCAAATACATTCCCTTCCAGCCGGTTCGTAAAACTGACCGCCGCTGGCCGGACAAGGTTATCGAAAAGGCTCCAGACTGGTGTGCGGTAGACCTGCGTGACGGTAACCAGGCCCTGGTCAAGCCCATGACGGTTGCGCAGAAGCAGCGCCTGTTCGATTTGCTGGTCAAGGTAGGCTTCAAGCAGATTGAAATCGGCTTTCCTGCGGCCAGCCAGCCGGATTTCGACTTCTGCCGCAAACTGATCGAAGAAAACCGGATTCCGGACGACGTTCGAATCCAGGTACTGACCCAGGCCCGCCCCGAGCTGATCGAGCGTACCTACCAGGCCCTGGAAGGTGCCAAACGGGCGATTGTGCATGTCTACAACTCCACCTCCACCGTCCAGCGAGAGCAGGTGTTCGGTATGGACCGTGAGGGTATCAAGCAGATCGCTGTCAACGGTGCCCGCCTGGTGCAGGAAATTGCGGCCCGCTACCCGGATACGGACTGGACCTTCCAGTATTCCCCGGAAAGCTTTACCGGTACCGAACTGGACTATGCTGCCGAGGTGATCGACGCGGTCACCGAGGTATGGCGCCCGGACCAGGGCCAGAAGGTAATTATCAATCTTCCGGCAACCGTGGAAATGGCCACCCCGAATGTATTCGCCGACCAGATCGAGTGGATCTGCGACAACATCCAGCGTCGTGAGCATGTCAGTATCAGCGTGCACACCCACAATGACCGGGGCTGCGGTGTTGCTGCCGGCGAGCTGGCCGTCATGGCCGGTGCTGACCGGGTCGAAGGTACCCTGATGGGTAATGGTGAGCGTACCGGTAACATGGACCTGGTCACCATGGCGATGAACCTGTACAGCCAGGGCATAGATCCGAAGGTGGATATGTCCAACATGGCCGAGATTACGGATGTGGTGGAAGCCTGCACCGAGATTTCCACTCACCCCCGCCACCCGTATGCGGGTGAGCTGGTCTTTACCGCTTTCTCCGGTAGCCACCAGGATGCGATCCGCAAGTGCCTGGCCTATCGCAAGGAAGGCGACAAGTGGAACGTAGCCTACCTGCCAATTGATCCGAAGGATCTGGGGCGCCGCTATGAGGAAGTGGTGCGCATCAACAGCCAGTCCGGTAAGGGCGGTGTTGCCCATGTGCTGGAGCGGGACTACAAGATCAGCCTGCCGCGCTGGTTGCAGATCGAGTTCAGTCAGTGTGTCCAGAAAGAGGCGGAGACTCACGGTGGCGAGATTGACTCCCATACCATCCACCGGCTGTTCGAGGACCGTTACCTGGCGGTGGACAATGCATGGCGTCTCACCACCTATGACCTGCACCGTGATGAAGAAGGCGTGAATGCTACGGTGAAGTTTGGCCAGCCAGCCATTGAGCTGAAGGGGCACGGCCTGGGTGCGGTGGAAGCGGTCGTTGCCGCACTGCAGGACACCTATGGCATCACCCTGGCAGTCGAGGCCTACGATGAGTTTGCTCTGGGCGAAGGCACCAACGCCAATGCGCTGGCCTGCATCCGTATTGTGGTGGATGGCGAGATCCGCAGTTCCGCCGCCCTGGCGGAAGACACAACCTCTGCCACCTTGCAGGCGCTGTTGTCAGCGGTGGGTAACCACGTCGGTGCACCGGAGTCTGTTGCCGCCGCAACGGCCTGATTTCAGACCGGACGTTCCCGGGACCTGGACGAAGTTCAGGTCCCCGGATACAGAAAAGCCGGCAACTGCCGGCTTTTCTTTTGTCCAAAGCCCGTGAGGGGCAATGGCCGGAAACCATAACCTCAAACCGGGGTTACGTTTTCCGCCTGGGGACCTTTCGGGCCCTGGGTTACGGTGAACTGCACCTGCTGGCCTTCAGCCAGGGTACGGAACCCGCTTGCGTTGATTGCGCTGTAGTGAACGAATACGTCACTGCCACCGTCCTGGGCGATGAAGCCGAAACCCTTGGACTCGTTGAACCACTTTACGTGGCCTGTTTTTGTGTCAGACATTGATCTTTCCTGTGTTTCTGAACGTTGTGCCCTCACGGGACCTTTCCTGAGTGCCGGCGCTCCATAGATAACCGCATTACTATGACAGCTGAACTACAGAAGGCACCGACACAGTTTTGCTGGGGATAGGGCAGTTGTACTGAGGGAAGGAGTGACCGAACGTCTGAGAGGCAGAGCGTTGTAACACTTTCACTTAATACCGCTGTCTTTCCACAGCAATTTCAGTATAGACCGAGTTCCGGGGGCGTCAAAGGTTTTTTCAAACGGCTCTGACGCCCCCTTTTTTCAACGAAATCAGTTCGCTTTCGCTCTGTTTGGACGGCCCGGTGAAGGGGTCAGTTGCGAAACTTCTGGTCGATTTCCTCGAGAATGGCGGGGTCATCGATGGTCGACGGCACAGACCATTGCTCACCGTCCGCAATTTGACGGATAACGCGGCGCAGGATTTTTCCGGACCGGGTCTTGGGCAGGCGGTCCACCACCATGGCCCGGCGGAAGCAGGCAATGGCGCCGATACGGTCCCTGACCATTTCCACCAGCTCTTCTTCCAGCTCGTCCGGGTCGATGGTGGCGCCGTCTTTCAGTAGCACCAGGCCCACCGGAATCTGCCCCTTCATTTCATCGCGGGCACCCACCACGCAGCATTCGGCCACTGCAGGGTGAGAGGCAACCACTTCTTCCATCTCGCCGGTGGAGAGCCGGTGTCCGGCAACGTTAATCACGTCATCGGTGCGCCCCATGATGAACACATAGCCATCCTCATCAATGAAACCACCGTCTCCGGAGCTGTAGAAGCCGGGAATGGGGTCGAGATAGGTCTTGCGAAAGCGGGCGTCGTCGCCCCACACCGTAGAAAGGCACCCAGGTGGAAGGGGCAGTTTTACGGCCACCTGACCCTGCTCGCCCGCGGGCATGGGGCGACCGTCGAGGCTAACCACCTGCACATTGAAACCAGGGGCGGGAACGGTCGCTGAACCGGGCTTGGTGCGCATTTCCTCAATGCCTACCGGGTTACAGCAGATGGCCCAGCCGGTTTCCGTCTGCCACCAGTGATCCAGCACCGGAAGGCTGGTATGTTCCTTGAGCCATTCGTAGGTGGACGGGTCGAGGCGTTCGCCGGCCAGAAAGAGGCGCTTCAGGGCACTGATGTCGTACTTCGCCATCAGGTCGGCTTCCGGGTCCTCCTTGCGGACGGCGCGGAAAGCAGTGGGTGCGGTGAAAAGGTAGTTCACCTTGTGGTCCTGGCAAACCCGCCAGAAAGCGCCGGCGTCGGGTGTCTTTACCGGTTTGCCTTCATAGAGGATGGTAGTGCAGCCCATGAACAAAGGCGCATACACGATATAACTGTGACCGACCACCCAGCCCACGTCCGAGGCGGCCCAGAATACATCGCCGGGCCGGCGCCGTAGACCAGTTCCATGCTGTAGCGAAGCGCCACGGCATGACCGCCATTATCCCGTACCACGCCTTTGGGCTTTCCGGTGGTACCTGAGGTATACAGGATATAGAGCGGATCAGTGGCGGCGACAGGAACGGGGTCTGCCGGAGTCGCGGTCGCCATTTCCTGGTCCCAGTCCGCGTCACGTCCGGCTTGAAGTTCAGCAGTCACCTGGGGACGCTGGAATACAATGCAGAATTCCGGCTTGTGGTCAGCCTCCTCGATGGCGCGGTCCACCAGTGGTTTGTAAGAAATAACCTTGGCTACTTCGATACCACAGGAGGCCGTAACAATGGCCTTTGGCTTGGCGTCACTGATCCTCACTGCCAGTTCGTGGGCGGCAAAGCCACCAAACACCACCGAGTGAATGGCCCCCAGCCGGGCGCAGGCGAGCATGGCGATCACTGCCTGGGGCACCATGGGCATGTAAATAATCACCCGGTCCCCGTGGCCCACCCCGCGTGCCTTGAGTACGCCGGCAAAACGGGCCACCTGGTCGGTCAGCTCGTTGTAGGTAAAGCTCTGTTGGGTGTCGGTGACGGGGGAGTCATAGATCAGTGCTTTCTGGTCGCCGCGACCGGCGCGAATATTGGCATCCAGGGCGACATCACTGGAGTTGATCAGACCATCGGGAAACCACTGGCCGTGGCCATTCTCGCTGGCTTTCCAGATTTCTTCCGGGGGGCGTATCCAGTCGATCGCGCGGGCTTTTTCTCGCCAGAATTCCTCTGGCTGGTCCACGGAGCGACGGAATTCCGATTGGTAGTCCATTGGTCCACCTCTCATAGCTTGGAGTCGGGTTGTTGTTTTTTTGATACCTGAGAACCTGACTGTAAGCCATCTGGCACGCAGAGGAAGTAGACCAAAGGCTAATCAGTTGTCAACTTCGGTCCCATCGGCGCCAGGATGGACCGAGTCGACAGTAGCTTCCAGCGTGCCCCTGGCCAGCCTGGCGCTTATCCGGTCCCCCGGAGCCAGCGTGGCCGGATCGCGGACCACGGTCTGGTTATCCGATGCGATGATGGTGTAGCCGCGCCCAAGGGTGGCCAGGGGGCTGACGGCGTTAAGGGTGCGGGCGGCGGATTCAAGTCGCTGGCTGCGGGTTTCCAGCTGCCGGCCCAGCGATGACTGCAGGCGCTCGCGGACTGATTCGACGCGTTGACTGTGTTCAGCAATCCGCCGGGTAGGTCGGTGGGTCAGCAGTCGTTGCTGGAGGTGGTCACTTCTGGTTCGCTCGCTATCCAGGCGCTGGCTGATTGCCTGCCGGAACCGCAACTCCATGTCGTCCAGGCGCTGGGCTTTTTCCTGTAGTTGCCGCCGTGGATCCCGTAGTCGGGACGTTAACTGATTGACGCCCGTCTGTTGTTGGCGCAGTTGTCGGGTCATTGCGTGGACGAGCCTGTGGCGGGTTTCGTCCAGGCGACTGATCCAGGTGGACTGGTCCGGTGAAATCTTTTCGGCTGCGGCTGATGGGGTCGGTGCGCGCAGGTCGGCCACGAAATCCGCGATGGTGACGTCAACTTCGTGCCCGACGGCGCTAACGGTGGGAATCGGGCAGGCTGCGATGGCGCGGGCAACGGCCTCTTCGTTAAAGCACCACAGGTCTTCCAGGGAACCGCCGCCCCGGCCGATGATCAGTACGTCGGCCTGGTTATGGCGAATGGCCCGGTTGATGGCGTCGACGATGCCTGCCGTCGCCGCCTGGCCCTGTACGGCCGTGGGGTAGAGAGTGACCGGAATACCTGGGCAGCGGCGGCCCAGCACGGTCAATATGTCATGGATCGCTGCGCCAGTGGGTGAGGTGACTACGCCGATGTGTCGGGGCGTGACCGGAAGCGGCTTCTTGCGCTCGGCCGCAAACAGTCCCTCGGCGTAGAGTCGGGCTTTCAGGGCGTCGAACGCCTGCTGCAGTGCCCCCAGGCCGGCCGGTTCCAGGTGCTCGACAATGATCTGGTAATCGCCCCGGGCCTCATACAGGCTGACCTTGCCGCGAATCCGTACCTGGTCGCCCTCTTTCGGTGTCTGTCTGAGCCGCTGGTTAAAGCCACGGAACATGGCGCACCGTACCTGGGCACGCTGATCCTTGAGGGAGAAGTACCAGTGGCCCGAGGAGGGCCTGGAAAGACCGGACAGTTCACCTTCCACCCAGGCTTGCATGAAACTGCTTTCAAGCAGGTGTCGGGCTTGCCGGTTGAGTTCGGAGACCGTCAGGGCGCGGGGGCGAACGGTGGGCGAGTCATCTGGGTACATCTGGGTCTCCGGACAGTAAAAAACGCCATGTTATCAGAACCTTCTCTGTCACCATACGGGTTTTCCGCTAGCGAGCCTTCCCAAAACCAACGGAAATTCAGCAAGATGCAGCATCCAGGTGGTCCTGGCCCGGTTTACTGTCGCGGCTGCGACATTTATAATAGTCCGATTAAGGTGACCGGTTCCGTTACGCGCTGAGACAGCGCCTTAAAACGGCGGTGCCGGGCCTCCACATGTTCTTTCTCAAAGGCGGGTCCCAATGTTGCGTATAGCCGAAGAAGCCCTCACGTTTGACGACGTTCTCCTGATGCCGGGATATTCCGAAGTGCTGCCCAAGCACGTCGATCTGCAAACCCGGTTGACCAAGGGCATTACCCTCAACATTCCGCTGGTTTCAGCTGCCATGGATACCGTTACCGAATCCGAACTGGCTATTGCCATGGCCCAGGAAGGTGGCATCGGCATCATGCACAAGAGCATGGGCGTTGAGCAGCAGGCTGCTGCGGTCCGCAAAGTCAAGAAGTTCGAAAGTGGCGTGGTCAAGGACCCCATCACGGTATCCCCGGCCACCACGGTCCGTGAGCTGGTAGACATTACCATGGCCAACAGTATTTCCGGCCTGCCCGTCGTGGATGGCAGGGACCTGGTAGGTATCGTAACCGGCCGCGATATTCGTTTCGAAAGCCGCATGGACACCCGTGTGGCGGACATTATGACTCCCAAGGACAAGCTGGTAACCGTGCGCGAGGGTGCCGACCTGGACGAGGTCAAGGAGCTGCTGCATCGCCATCGCATCGAGAAGGTTCTGGTGGTCAATGACGATTTCGAACTGCGTGGCCTGATTACCGTAAAGGACATCCAGAAGGCGAAGGACTATCCCCTGGCCTGCAAGGATGAGCAGGGTCGCCTGCGGGTTGGCGCGGCCGTGGGCACCGGGGGCGACACCGAAGCACGTGTTGCAGCCCTGGTGGAAGCGGGTGTTGATGTGATCGTTGTGGACACCGCACACGGCCATTCGGCTGGCGTTATCGAGCGGGTTCGCTGGATCAAGCAGAACTTTCCGCAGGTAGACGTTATCGGTGGCAATATTGCAACCGCCGAGGCGGCCATTGCGCTGGCGGATGCCGGTGCTGATGCCGTCAAGGTGGGCATTGGTCCGGGCTCCATCTGTACCACTCGGATCGTGGCGGGTATCGGTGTTCCGCAGATTACCGCGGTATCCAATGTGGCGGAGGCCCTGAAGGACCGCGGTGTACCCCTGATTGCTGACGGTGGTATCCGGTTCTCCGGGGATATCGCCAAGGCCATTGCTGCCGGTGCCTACAGCGTCATGGTGGGCAGCCTGCTGGCAGGTACCGATGAGTCCCCGGGTGAGGTGGAGCTGTTCCAGGGTCGTAGCTACAAGGCCTATCGTGGCATGGGTTCCCTCGGGGCCATGGGGCAGGGTTCCAGCGACCGTTACTTCCAGGATGCCAGCGAAGGCGTTGAAAAACTGGTGCCCGAAGGCATCGAAGGTCGGGTGGCCTGCAAGGGACCGATGCGTAATATTGTCCATCAGCTGATGGGCGGTGTGCGTGCTTCCATGGGGTATACCGGCAGCGCCGACATGGAAACCATGCGCACCAGGCCCCAGTTTGTCCGAATCACCAACGCGGGTATGCGTGAGAGTCACGTTCACGATGTGACCATCACCAAGGAAGCTCCGAACTATCGCATCGGCTGAGCCATCCCGATACACGGCCCGACTCCGGGCCGTTTCTTATTTCATGTTGAGGAATCCATGTCCCAGAACATTCATGACCACCGCATCCTGATTCTCGATTTCGGTTCCCAGTACACCCAGCTTATTGCCCGCCGGGTACGGGAAATCGGAGTTTACTGCGAGATCAGGCCCTTTGATCTCACCGCGGACGAGATCGAGGCGTTCCGTCCCAAGGGCGTCATCCTCGCCGGTGGTCCTGAATCCGTCACCCAGCTGGGAGGCCCCCGGGCGCCGGAAGGACTGTTCGAACGTGGCATCCCGGTACTGGGCATCTGCTACGGCATGCAGACCATGGCTGAGCAGCTTGGCGGCCGAGTGGCCAGTTCCGATAAGCGGGAGTTCGGCTACGCCCAGGTCAAGGTTCGCGCGGAAGGCCCGCTGTTACGGGATATCAAGGATCACCTGACGGCTCAGGGGGAATCCCTGCTTGATGTCTGGATGAGCCATGGTGACAAGGTGGTTGCACTGCCGGAGGGCTTCGAGCTGCTGGCATCCACCGAGAGCGCGCCAATCGCCGCCATGCAGGATACCCGTCGTGGCCTCTATGGCGTCCAGTTCCATCCCGAGGTCACCCATACCCTGCAGGGGCAGCGTATCCTCGAGCACTTCGTGAAGGATATCTGCCACTGCGAGGCACTGTGGACCCCGGCCCGCATTGTGGACGACGCTGTTCGCCAGATCCGCGAGCAGGTTGGTAGCGAGAAGGTACTGCTGGGTCTTTCCGGCGGTGTCGATTCGTCGGTAACCGCGGCCCTGTTGCACCGGGCAATTGGTGACCAGCTGACCTGTGTGTTCGTGGATAACGGTCTGTTACGCCTCCACGAGGGCGACCAGGTGATGGATATGTTTGCCCGCAACATGGGCGTAAAGGTCATCCGCGCCGATTCCGAAGACCTTTTCCTGGGGCGCCTCAAGGGTGTCCAGGACCCGGAGGAAAAGCGGAAGATCATTGGTAATACCTTTATCGAGGTGTTCGATGAACACGCCGCCGAGATTACCGATGTTAACTGGCTTGCCCAGGGCACCATCTATCCTGACGTGATCGAATCGGCTGCGTCCAAGACCGGTAAGGCCCATGTCATAAAGTCCCACCATAATGTTGGCGGACTTCCCGAGACCATGAAGCTCAAGCTGGTGGAGCCACTGCGGGAGCTGTTCAAGGATGAGGTGCGCCGAATTGGCCTGGAATTGGGCCTGCCCTACGATATGGTCTACCGTCATCCCTTCCCGGGACCGGGTCTGGGTGTGCGTATCCTCGGTGAGGTCAGGAAGGAATACGCGGAGATTCTCCGTCGTGCTGACGCCATCTTCCTGGAGGAGCTGCACCGGGCAGACCTTTACCACAAGACCAGCCAGGCGTTTGCGGTATTCCTGCCGGTGAAGTCTGTGGGTGTGGTCGGCGACCAGCGCCGCTACGAATACGTGATAGCCCTGAGGGCCGTGGAAACCATTGATTTCATGACTGCGCGTTGGGCACGCCTGCCCTACGAGTTGCTGGAGACGGTATCCAACCGCATTATCAATGAGATCACCGGTGTGTCCCGGGTGACCTACGACATCTCCTCCAAGCCCCCCGCGACCATTGAGTGGGAATAACAGCGGTCGGTTCCATGGAGAGTAGTGCGGACGAGCGGTGGATGCAGCGGGCCCTGGAGTTGGCCCGCCATGCAGCCAGTCAGGGTGAGGTCCCGGTTGGTGCGGTTGTCGTACTGGATGGGCGTGAAATCGGTTCCGGTTATAATGCCCCGATATCGGCCTGTGACCCTACGGCCCATGCAGAGATCCGCGCGCTGCGAGATGCTGCGGCCAGGGTGGGGAACTACCGGCTGGTTGGCGCCACGCTTTACGTAACACTCGAACCCTGTACCATGTGTGTCGGGGCGACCGTTCATAGCCGTGTATCCCGCATTGTGTATGGCGCAGTTGAGCCCAAGGGTGGCGCCGTACAATCGATCAGGGCAACCCTGGATGAGCCTCATTTCAACTGGGATGTTGCTGTGACCGGGGGTGTACTGGCGGGACAGAGCGGGCAGTTGCTCAGCGATTTCTTTGCGGCCCGTCGTGAACAGAAGCGGCGGGCCCGTCAATCACCGGAAGCCTGAGAGTCAGGGACGAAACGGAACGAAACCATGAAAGTACTGGTGACCGGCGGCGCCGGCTATATCGGAAGTCATGTGGTGCGCCAGTTGGGGCGAGCCGGGCATGATATCGTCGTCTTCGATAACCTCTCCACCGGCTATGCCTGGGCCGTCACGGCTGGCGAACTGGTGGTGGGCGACCTGGCGGACGCATCAGCCATCGAGTCGCTGTTCAGCGCCCACACCTTCGATGCGGTGCTGCACTTTGCGGCCAATATCGTGGTGCCGGAGTCCGTCGCCAACCCCCTCAAGTATTACAGCAATAACACCCGCAACACGCTGAACCTGCTCAAGGCCATCGAGCAACATGGTGTGCCCTACATGGTGTTTTCGTCGACCGCCGCCGTCTATGGTATGCCAGAGCAGACCGTACTCACGGAAGACCTGCCCCTGGCTCCCATCAACCCCTATGGGGCGTCCAAGATGATGAGTGAGCGCATGATCATGGACCTGGCCGCTGCCTCGCCCCTGAACTACGTCATCCTGCGCTATTTCAACGTGGCTGGTGCGAATCCTGAAGGGCTTCTGGGGCAGGCCACACCGGAGGCTACGCACCTGATCAAGGTGGCCTGCGAGTGCGTGACCGGTGCCCGGGAAGGTATGAGTATTTTCGGCACCGACTATGATACCCGGGACGGCACCTGTATCCGTGATTACATCCACGTGGAAGACCTTGCCAAGGCCCACGTGATGGCGCTGGATTACATGGCCAATGGAGGCCAGTCACAGGTACTCAACTGTGGCTACGGTCGCGGCTTCACCGTGCGGGAAGTCATCGATGTGGTGAAGGCCCGTTCAGGTGAAGACTTCCCGGTGCAAGAAACGGGACGCCGGGCAGGCGATCCTGCTGCATTGATGGCAGATAACCAACGAATTACCGAAACGCTGGGCTGGAAACCGGACTACGACGACCTGGACACCATCGTCCAGACGGCGCTGGACTGGGAGAAGAAGTGGCAACGATTAAAAAAGAAAATAATAAAAACCAATAAGTTGCAGTATCTTCTGGAGGTGATTTCCAACTTGATTCAACAGCAGGGAATGAAAGCATGAAGATTACGATTTTTGGCACGGGCTATGTCGGGCTTGTTACCGGAGCCTGCCTCGCAGACTCAGGCCATGACGTGCTGTGCATGGACGTGGATCAGGGAAAGATCGAGCGACTCAAGAACGGCCAGATTCCCATCTATGAGCCAGGCCTGGAGCCTATCGTGCGCCACAACGCTGACGCCGGGCGCCTGAAGTTCACTACAGATACCGCCGAGGCGGTCGCCCACGGCCTGCTGCAGTTTATTGCGGTCGGCACGCCGCCGGACGAAGACGGTTCCGCAGACCTGCAGTATGTTCTGGCTGTGGCCAGGTCCATTGGTAAGCACATGGACGACTACAAGGTGGTGGTGGACAAGTCCACCGTGCCTGTGGGAACCGCAGACAAGGTACGCGATGCCGTTCGGCTTGAGCTTGACCACCGTAACCTCGAGCTGGACTTCGACGTGGTCTCCAACCCGGAATTCCTGAAGGAAGGCGCTGCGGTCAATGACTTCATGAAGCCTGACCGGATTATCGTTGGTACCAGCAGTGACCGGGCCGAAGAAGTACTGCGGGAGGTCTATTACCCGTTCAACCGAAACCATGATCGCATGATCTTCATGGATATCCGGTCCGCTGAGCTCACCAAGTATGCGGCGAACGCCATGCTGGCCACCAAGATCAGCTTCATGAACGAGATTGCCAACCTGGCAGAGCGCCTCGGTGCGGATATCGAGAACGTACGCCGGGGCATCGGTTCCGACCCGCGCATTGGCTACCACTTCATCTATCCGGGATGTGGTTATGGCGGCTCCTGTTTCCCCAAGGATGTTCAGGCACTGGCGCGCACCGCCAATGGTTGTGGCTACGAGTCAACGCTGCTGAACGCGGTGGAAACCGTCAACTACGCCCAGAAGCATGTGCTGTTCGACAAGGTCAGCCATTACTTTCAGGGTGACCTGGCCAACAAGACCATTGCGGTCTGGGGTTTGTCATTCAAGCCAAATACCGACGATATGCGCGAGGCCCCTTCAAGGACCCTGATGGAATCCCTGTGGCAGGCTGGTGCGAGGGTCCAGGCCTTCGATCCTGAGGCTATGGAAGAGACCCAGCGCATTTACGGTGACCGGGATGACCTGCAACTCTGCGGCACCAAGGAGCAGG
The DNA here is from genome assembly GCF_026013985.1 of Marinobacter sp. AN1. Lineage (NCBI taxonomy): Bacteria > Pseudomonadati > Pseudomonadota > Gammaproteobacteria > Pseudomonadales > Marinobacteraceae > Marinobacter > Marinobacter sp. AN1. Next base: position 1,960,542 of record NZ_CP110342.1, read on the forward strand.
CCCTGCGCGGCGCAGATGCCTTGGTGATCTGCACGGAATGGAAGGAATTCCGGTCCCCGGACTTCGAGGGCATCGCCAAGGCACTGAAGGAGCCGGTGGTCATCGACGGGCGTAATATGTACGAGCCCCAGATGCTGGATCGTCATGGCCTGGTCTATTACGCCATTGGTCGCGGCCGCAACCAGTTCCGGATGGACTGAGGTACTCAATGCGTTCGAGCTTCACCCGCGTCTGGAGGCTGATACCATCGCTCTCGGTCGCAGTGCGCTCTGCGAGGTCCGGTTGATGAATGACCGGACCTGGCCCTGGATACTGCTGGTGCCCAGGCGCCCGGGCATCCGGGAAATCCATGAGTTGTCCGAAGGTGATCAGCAGCAACTGTTGCGGGAAAGCTCTGTGTTGGGGAAGGGCCTGATGGAGGTCTTCAGCGGGGACAAACTCAATATTGCCGCACTGGGCAATATGGTGCCTCAACTGCACCTGCACCATATCGTCCGCCATGAGGGAGATGCTGCCTGGCCCGGGCCTGTCTGGGGGGTGCAAGCGCCAGTCCCTTATTCAGAGGTGGAGCTGGCAGACGTTCGCAAGCGACTTTCCCCCATACTTCAGGCGTTGGGTGCTGGCTAACGAAATTGGAGGCCAGTTCTCAGAATTCGGTTGTTTTCTGGTGCCTGGCCATCACCTGGGAGCCCAGCAGCACCATCCTGAGTTCCATTTTCAGGCGCTGACGCAGGCGTTCCCTTTCCGGCCGCGTGCCGTCCAGCGCCTCTGCTCCCTGATTGAACACCAGCGTCACCATGGCCTCTGCGACCGTGCGTGGGCTGTATAGTGGCTTTCCCCGTTCCTCGCCAAACCGGTCCAGGTCGTCCGCCAGTTCCGTGACAAAGTGATCAATCTCGGCCTTCACCGCTGTCCTGAATTGTTTGGAGACGCCCGTGCGTTCCCGCAGCATCAGGCGAAACAGGTTAGCGTTGTTACCGAGGTATTCCAGGAAGGTGTCCACCGACGTACTGATGGCGCTGCCATTACGGGCAATCCGCTTGCGGGCCTGGCGCATCAGTTGCCGCAGAGCTACGCCACCTTCGTCCACCAGCGCGAGGCCGAGTTCGTCCAGGTCGGCAAAGTGGCGATAGAAGGACGTGGGTGCAATGCCGGCTTCCCGTGCAACCTCTCGCAGGCTGAGACTGCCAAAGCCGCGGTCGGCGCTGAGTTGCGACAGGGCCGCATCCATGAGGGCACGGCGGGTACGGAGTTTCTGCTCGGCGCGGGCTGCCACGGATAGTCCTTGTACATGGTTCAAAGCGTGTCATTGTAGTCAGAGGTGTCGCCGGATGGTAGGCCGGAACGGGCCCGCAGGCCGGGCCTGCGATATTCCTTCCAGGCCCTGATTTTATGCGCGATTGTGTTTATAATGACCCGCTTTTTCGGGAGGTCTGCCAATGACCTCCGGGTCAGCCGTGGTTTGAGCGGTGGCCAATCCGGAATTCACACTTGTCACGACAGCTATGGGAACGGGTATGCGCAGTCATTATTGCGGTGGAATCAACGAATCAAACATCGATCAGGACGTTACACTCTGCGGCTGGGTCCACCGTCGACGGGACCACGGAGGGGTTATCTTCCTGGATCTTCGCGACCGTGACGGCATGGCCCAGGTGGTGTTTGACCCGGACACCGAGGAAAGCTTCGCCAAGGCCGAAAAGGTGCGCAGCGAGTTCGTCATCCAGGTGACCGGCCGGGTACGTCGTCGTCCGGCGGGCACCGAGAATGCCAACATGCCGACCGGGCAGGTGGAAGTGCTGGGTCGCGAGCTGACCATTCTGAATGCCGCAGCCACACCGCCGTTCCCCCTCGATGAACACGTCGATGTTGGCGAGGATGTGCGTCTGCGCTATCGCTTTGTGGACCTGCGTCGTCCGGAGATGCTTAATCGCCTGCGGTTCCGTTCCCGGGTGACCAGCTACCTGCGCAACTTCCTGGACGGCAACGGTTTCATGGACGTGGAGACCCCGATCCTGACCCGCGCCACACCGGAAGGCGCTCGTGACTACCTGGTGCCAAGCCGTACCCATGAGGGCTCCTTCTTTGCGCTGCCCCAGTCGCCCCAGCTGTTCAAGCAGCTGCTGATGGTGTCTGGCGTGGATCGCTACTACCAGATTGCCAAGTGTTTTCGGGATGAGGACCTGCGCGCTGACCGCCAGCCGGAATTCACCCAGGTGGATATCGAGGCTTCCTTCGTTAACGAGGAAGACCTGATGCAACTGACGGAGTCGATGACCCGCAACCTGTTCAAGGATGTGCTGGACGTGGAACTGCCGGAATTTCCGCGCATGCCATACTCTGAAGCCATGCAGCGCTTTGGTTCCGACAAGCCGGACCTGCGTATCCCGCTGGAGCTGGTGGATGTGGGTGACCTGGTGGAAAGCGTGGACTTCAAGGTGTTCTCCGGTCCGGCGAAAGACCCGAAGGGCCGTGTGGCCGCACTGCGGGTTCCCGGCGGCGGCACCCTGACCCGCAAGCAGATCGACGATTACACGAAATTTGTTGGTATCTACGGCGCCAAGGGGCTTGCCTACATCAAGGTCAATGAGCTGGCCAAGGGTGTGGAAGGGCTACAGTCACCTATCGTCAAGTTCCTGGGTGACGAAACCGCCATGTCCGTGATGGAACGTACCGGCGCACAGGACGGCGATATCGTCTTCTTCGGCGCAGACACGGCGACTGTGGTAAACGAAGCGCTGGGTGCGCTGCGGATCCGGGTAGGCCATGACATGGATATGCTCACCAGCGAGTGGGCGCCGCTTTGGGTGGTGGACTTCCCCATGTTCGAGGAAACCGATGACGGCCGCCTGACCGCCATCCACCATCCGTTCACGGCGCCCAGTTGCACGCCGGAAGAGCTGGCAGCCGACCCCGTCAACGCGTTGTCACGGGCCTACGACATGGTTCTGAACGGTACCGAGCTGGGCGGTGGTTCCATCCGTATCCATGACGAAAAGACCCAGCAGGGGGTGTTCCGCGTGCTGGGTATTGATGAGGAAGAGGCGCGCGCCAAGTTCGGCTTCCTGCTCGATGCCCTCAAGTTCGGGTGCCCGCCCCACGGCGGCCTGGCATTTGGCCTTGACCGGCTGGTGATGCTGATGACCGGCGCGAGCTCTATCCGCGACGTTATTGCCTTCCCGAAAACCCAGAGCGCCACCTGTCTGATGACCCAGGCGCCGGGGGAGGTTGACGAGAAGCAGCTGCGTGAACTGCATATCCGACTGCGCAAGCCGGCAGCAAAGGCAGCCGAAAAAGGTGACGGTTCCGAAGGGTAAGTTTGTTTCAGCCCCGGCCACAGTTGCCGGGGCAACTCCGAAATCATAGGCCAACAGGAAAGACAGGAGTGGTTTATGGCCGGGCATAGTAAATGGGCCAACATCAAACACCGCAAGGCGGCCCAGGATGCCAAGCGTGGCAAGATCTTCACCAAGATCATCCGTGAACTGGTGGTAGCTGCAAAGCAGGGCGGCCCGGATCCGAACGACAACCCCCGTCTGCGGGCGGTGATGGACAAGGCCCTGACGGCCAATATGAAGAAAGACACCATCGAGCGCGCCATTGAGCGGGGTGCAGGTGGAGCGGATGACGATAACTACGAAGAGCTCACGTATGAAGGTTATGGCCCTGGTGGCGTCGCCATCTACGTGGAGGCCATGACCGATAATCGCAACCGCACCGTGGCAGAGGTTCGCCACGCGTTCAACAAGTTTGGTGGTAATCTGGGTACCGATGGCTCGGTGGCCTTCCTGTTCAGCAAGCTGGGCATCCTCAGCTACGCTCCGGGCACCAGTGAAGAGCAGTTGATGGAAGTGGCGCTGGAGGCCGGTGCGGAGGACATCGTCGAGCAGGGCGACGGCTCCTTCGAGGTGCGAACTACACCGGAAAACTACCTGGATGTAAAAGAAGCCCTGGTGGAAGCGGGACTTGAGCCGGACAATGCCGAAGTCACCATGGTGCCGAGTACCACGGTGGAACTGGACCGGGATGGCACCGAATCCAACCTCAAGCTGATTGACCTGCTGGAAGACCTGGATGACGTGCAAAACGTCTGGTCCAATGCCGAGTTCTCCGATGAGGTGTTGCAGGAACTCCACGGCTGAACCTGCAGCAAGCCTGTTCAGTTGATACACAGAGGCAGTGGCAGATGGCGATTATTCTCGGTGTGGATCCCGGGTCCCGGATTACCGGTTACGGCATCATACGAGTAACCGGTCGCCATACCGACTACCTCGATAGCGGCTGTATCCGTATGGGTGAACGGCCCATGGCGGAACGCCTGCAGGTGATTTTCCAGGGCCTGGCCACCCTCATTGCCGAATTCCGTCCCGACGAGTTTGCCATTGAGCAGGTTTTCATGGCCCGCAATCCTGATTCGGCCCTCAAACTGGGTCAGGCCCGGGGCGTCGCCATTGTGAGTGCGGCCAATTCAGGCCTGCCAGTGCACGAATACTCCGCCCGCCAGGTCAAACAGGCAGTGGTGGGGAAGGGTGGGGCGGACAAATCCCAGGTTCAGCACATGGTCCAGGCCATCCTCGGACTGGAGCGCAAACCCCAGGCTGATGCAGCGGATGCGCTCGCCATTGCTTTGTGCCATGCACACATGAGCCAGAGTGTCGCCCGACTCACAGGAGGGGGGCGTTCGCTCTCCGAACTGCCTGGACAGGGTGTTGCGCCCCGGGGGCGTGTCCGCGGCGGTCGGATGCGTTAACTTCGCCAGAAGCCCTGACGCATGATTCGGCTAACCCACATTGATAACGGAGTTCACGACCGGTGATTGGACGACTGCGCGGTACCCTGATTGAAAAGCAGCCGGGCCAGGCCCTGGTGGAAGCAGCGGGCCTCGGATATGAAGTGGACATTCCCTACAGCACCTTCTTCCAGTTGCCGGAGCCCGGCCAGGAGGTGATCCTCCACACCCATTTCGCAGTGCGTGAGGATGCCCAGAGCCTGTATGGCTTTGCCAGTCGACTGGACCGGGACCTGTTCCGTCTGCTGATCAAGGTAAACGGGGTGGGTCCCAAACTGGCGGTGGGCATTCTGTCCGGCCTGGAAGCGGACCAGTTTATCCGCTGCGTCGAGCAGCGGGACGCCAGCGCCCTGGTCAAACTGCCGGGTGTGGGCAAAAAGACCGCCGAGCGGCTGCTGATCGATATGGGCGACCGGATCGGCCAGTTGGAAGGGCAGTTCGTTCCCAATAGTGCTGCCCCCGTTGCTGAAAAGTCATTGCCGCGGCAACCGGATGCCGGTGAAGAAGCCGAGGCAGCGCTCATTGCGTTGGGTTACAAGCCCCAGGAAGCCTCCCGGGCTATCAATCGGGTAGCTGCCGAGGGCATGAGCCGGGAAGAGCTGATACGCCAGGCCCTGAAGGCCATGATTCCTGCCAGTTGACCACCGTCTAACTGATTGCACCCCGCAATGAATGTGTAAAGAGCGTAACGTGACAGGCATACTACTGACCGTACAATGTGTCCGGGTTAACGGTTGACCGAATCCGGTCCCGGTCGCCGGACGTGACGGTCAGGGCGGATGAACAATTCATCCGAACACAGGTATGATGGTGGAAACCTGTAACGAGTCTTTACATGATTGAATCTGATCGACTGATTTCTCCCCAGGCCGGACTTCAGGAAGAAGTCTACGACCGGGCCATCCGGCCCCATCGCCTGGAAGATTATGTGGGCCAACCCACAGTGCGGGAGCAAATGGAGATCTTTATCTCCGCTGCCCGGGCCCGGGATGAGGCCCTGGACCACACCCTGATCTTCGGTCCGCCCGGTCTGGGCAAGACCACCCTTGCCAACATTATTGCCAATGAAATGGGCGTGGCCATCAAAACCACCTCGGGCCCGTGCTGGAAAAGGCTGGCGACCTGGCCGCCCTCCTGACCAACCTGGAGCAGGGGGATGTGCTCTTTATCGATGAAATCCATCGCCTGAATGCGGCGGTGGAGGAAGTGCTCTATCCGGCGATGGAAGATTACCAGCTCGATATCATGATCGGGGAGGGGCCTGCCGCCCGTTCCATCAAGCTGGACCTGCCGCCTTTCACCCTGGTGGGCGCCACCACCGCGCGGGGCTGTTGACCTCTCCCTTGCGGGACCGCTTTGGCATTGTCCAGCGGCTGGAGTTTTACAATACCCGTGACCTTACCTCTATCGTTCTACGCTCGGCGGCCCTGTCCCGGGTTGCCATCGAGGAAGCCGGCGCCTATGAAATCGCCCGTCGCTCCCGTGGCACGCCGCGCATCGCCAATCGGTTGTTGAGGCGTGTAAGGGACTACGCCGAGGTGAAGGGTGACGGCACCATCAGCGCCGATATCGCCGACCAGGCGCTGAATATGTTGAAAGTGGACAACGAAGGCTTTGACCATATGGACCGGCGCCTGCTGCTGGCCATGATCGAGAAGTTCGATGGCGGCCCGGTAGGAGTGGACAGCCTGGCGGCTGCGATCAGTGAGGAGCGGGGCACGATCGAGGATGTGCTTGAGCCGTTCCTGATTCAGCAGGGGTTCATGGTGCGCACGCCCCGCGGGCGGATGGTTACCAGCAGCGCCTATCTGCATTTTGGCACCACGCCCCGATCATCACACCAGGAGGATCTCCTTGACGGTCAGCAGTAATGACTCGGCACAGGCACTGGAACCCTATTTCTTGCCCATTCGTGTCTATATTGAGGACACAGATGCAGGGGGCATCGTCTTCCACGCGAAGTACCTTCACTACATGGAGCGCGCCCGTACCGAGTGGGTCCGCCACCGTGGTGTAGGGCTGCGATCCGGGCTGGGCGACAATATCAGCTACGTGGTCCAGAAGCTGTCCATTCACTATGCCGCACCGGCGTACCTGGATGACGAGCTTGAGGTCACGGCGGACCTGGTGAACGCTGGCCGGGTGTGGATGGAGTTTGACCAGAAAGTGACTCGAAAAGGTGAGGAACGGCCACTGGCCCGAGCTTCCGTGCGTGTTGCCTGCGTCGCCCTGGATAGCGGCCGACCACGTCGGTTGCCTGAAGATCTGGGCCAGCTGCTCCAGCAGCACCTGGCATCAAAGCCATCATTGCAAACACATCAGGAGTAAACGGTGGATTCAGAACTCTCTGTATGGCACCTCATTGCCCAGGCGGGCCCGCTGGTACAGCTGGTCATGCTGTTGCTGGCACTGGCATCAGTTGTTTCCTGGGCGCTGATTTTCCAGCGCGTCCAGGTGTTCCGAAAGGCAAAGCGATCCCAGCTGGCGTTCGAGGAACAATTCTGGTCCGGCATGGATCTTGGGCAGCTTTACCGGGAGGTGAATGCCAACCCGACTCCATATTCCGGCATGGAGTCCGTTTTCCGGGCCGGTTTCCGTGAATTCTCGCGTCTGCGCCAGCAAAGTCGGGATGCCGACGCCGTCATGGAAGGTGCCCAGCGCGCCATGAGGGTCGCGTTCTCCCGTGAACAGGAACGTCTTGAAACCCATCTGCCATTCCTGGCTACGGTGGGTTCCACCAGTCCGTATGTCGGCCTGTTCGGTACTGTGTGGGGCATCATGAACTCGTTCCGCGGGCTGGCAACGGTCCAGCAGGCCACACTGGCTACGGTTGCGCCGGGTATTTCCGAGGCGCTGATTGCTACTGCCATGGGGCTGTTCGCTGCTATTCCAGCTGTTATTGCCTACAACCGGTTCTCGGCCATGTCAGACGCCCTACTGAAGAACTATGAAACCTTTGCGGAAGAGTTCTCAAGCATCCTTCATCGTCGCGTTCACGGCAATGGTGGCACCGCTCAGGGCTGAAGGCCCGGCTGACAGGAGGGTATGACATGAAAGGCGGAATGATGCAGTCCGTGCGCCGCAAGCCCATGTCCGAGATCAACGTGGTGCCGTACATTGACGTCATGCTGGTGCTGTTGGTGATCTTTATGGTCACGGCGCCCATGCTGACGCAGGGGGTCAAGGTGGACTTGCCGGAAACCACGTCGGACCCGATACAGGCCGAGAAGGAAACCGAGTCAGTGGTGGTGTCGGTAGATGCCAATGGCGCCTATTTCCTTCAGGTGGGTGATGAGGGCAGCGATCCCATGCCCCTGGAGCGGGTACGGGAGCAGGTCAGCAAAATCATGGCTGGTCGCAGCAACCGGGAAGTACTGGTGCGGGGTGACCAGAACGTACAGTACGGAACCGTGGTGCGGTTAATGTCCGTATTGCAGCAGGCTGGCGCAACCAACGTAGGCCTGATAACCGAAGCGGAAGAGACTGACGGGACAGGTGGTTAATCAGTGACGGATCCACGACGCGAAGAGCTGAAGGAAAGCCGTCCGGCGTGGACATCGCCGGTCATCCTGTCTTTGCTGCTGCACGGTGTGATCGTGGTGATCACATTGGTGAGCTGGCACTGGATAACACCAATGGAAGAGCCGCCGGAACCCAGCATTTCGGCGCGGCTGGTATCCCCGGAAGCTGTGCCGCCTGCGGAAAACACATCGCCACCGCCGCAGCCCGAGCCGGAACAGCAGCAGCCTGACCCGGCCGAAGAAAGGCAGCAGGAGCAGGAAGCCGAGCAACGGAGAATTGCGGAACAGCAGCGCCAGCAGGAGCAGGAAGAAGCTCGCCGGCGTGAGCAGGAGCGCCAGGAACAGCAGCGCCAGCAGGAGGCGGCGGCGCGGGAGCGTGAACGCAAGGCTCTTGAGGCCGAAGAGGCCGCCAGGCAAAAAGCCGAGGCGGAGGCTGAAGAGCAGGCACGGCAGAAAGCGGAGCAGGAGCGCAAGGCACAGGAAGAAGCGGAGCGCCGTGCCGAGGAAGAACGCAAGGCCAGGGAAGAGGCGGAACGGCGCGCCGAGGAAGAGCGCAAGCGCCAGGAACAGCAGCGCAAGGAAGAAGAGGAGCGCCGCCGCCAGGAAGCCGAGCGCCAGCGCGAGGAAGAAGAACGTCGCCGACAGGAAGAGGCTGAGCGCCAGCGTCAGGAAGAGGCCAGGAAGCAGCGGGAACAGCAGCTTGAGCAGATGGCCCGGGAAGCCGAGGAGGCAAGGATAGCGGAAGAGCGTCGTCGCCAGGAGGCAGCCGCAGCACGGGCCCGGGAAACCCAGATGCTCAATGAGAGGTCCAGGTATGAGTCCCTGATCAGGACGCGCTGCACGGCGCCTGGTACCCGCCGTCCTCTGCCCGTGAGGGTATGGGCGTGGTGCTGAGGCTGACGCTTTTGCCCAGTGGTGAACTTCAGTCGGTAGACGTCGTCGAAAGCAGTGGTAACCGGGCGTTTGACAACTCGGCCATCAGCGCGGCCAGGGCAATCAACCGGTACCCGATACCGGACAGCCGGGATACCTTCGACCGGTATTTCCGCCAGTTTACAATCCGCTTTGAACCGGAGGTCTGACGGTGCTGATGTGCCGGATCCCCGAAATGAAAACCGCAGACAGGATGGTGAGGCCAGAATGAGACAACCAGTACAGGTGCCTGTTATGTGGCGCAGGCTGATTGCATTACCGGCGGCGCTGGCATTGTTGGTGGCGCTGGCCACCAGCGCCCGGGCAGAGCTGATGATCCGTGTTACCAAGGGCGCTGGTGAGGCAGTACCGGTGGCGGTGGTGCCCTTTGGTCAGTCCGGCGACCTTCCGGCGGGTGACAATGTAAGCAACATCATCCGTAATAACCTGGAGATGACCGGTGAATTCGATCCGCTGGCGGCTGACCGTATGTTGAGCCTGCCCACCAGCGGCGACGATGTCTTCTTCCGGGACTGGCGCATGCTGGGTCAGCGATATCTGCTGGTGGGTAATGTCAGCCGGGAGGGGGACAGGGTCCGTGCACGCTACGAGCTGTTTGATGTTAACGGAGAGCGGCGACTGCTCGGCGAGTCATCGAGCACGTCGGTGAACAATATCCGTTCGCTGGCGCACCATATCAGTGACAAGGTATACGAGGCCCTGACCGGCGAGCCCGGGGTGTTCTCCACCAAGCTGGCCTACGTCACCGTGGATGACCAGGGGGGCAAGCCCCGCTACCGACTGCAGGTGAGCGATGTGGATGGACGCCGGGCGAGTGTGCGTCTGGAGAGTCGTGAGCCGATCCTCTCCCCGGACTGGTCGCCGGACGGCAAGCGACTCGCCTACGTTTCTTTTGAAAGTGGCAAGCCGCAAATCTTCGTCCACGAACTTGCCAGTGGCAAGCGGAGCGCCGTCGCCTCATTCCCTGGCCTGAACTCGGCGCCGGACTGGTCCCCGGACGGGCGTTCACTGCTGGTAACCCTGTCCCGTTCCGGTAATGCCGAGGTATATAAACTGGACATTGATTCCCGGTCGCTGACGCGCTTGACGGATCACTGGGGCATTGATACCGAGGGTGCCTGGCATCCGGACGGCGAAGGCTTGGCCTTCACCTCGACCGGTCCGGCGGGCCGCAAATCTATATCAAGGACAGCGAAAACGCATCGCCGCGGCGAGTCACCTTTGGCGGCCGCTACAACGCGGGCGCCAGGTTCAGCCCGGATGGCGAGTATCTCTACTATGTCCATCAACGTGAGGGCGCCTTTCATATCGCCCGCATGGAACTGGATACCGGCAACGAACAGGTGCTGACCCGCACCGGAATGGATGAATCACCCAGTATCGCGCCCAATGGCCGTATGCTGATATACGCAACCCGACAGGGTAACGACAGCGTGCTTACCGTCATCTCTGCCGATGGTGGTGCTGCCTATACCCTGCCGGCGGCCCGGGGCGATGTACGTGAGCCGGCCTGGTCCCCCATCCTCCGATAGGTGACAGTCCGGCAGCTCGATAAAACAGGAACTGAAAACCAAACCAGAAGGACGTTCTATGAACATCATCATGAAGAAGACTGCATTTGCCCTGGTTCTCTCACTGGGTCTGGTGGCTGGTTGTAGCACCACCGGTGAAGAGCCGATGACCGATGAGGAAATGTCAGCCGTTGACCAGGAAGGCGGAGCCTCTGTTTATGGCAGCGACGATGACGGCGGTATCTCATCTGACGAGCTTCGTGAGCGGGAGCGGCGTGAAGCCGAAGCACGGGGTGAGGGCGGTGACGAGGCGTCACTGCGCCGTATCACAACGTTCTACTTCGATTTCGACACCTCTGAAATCAAGATGGAATCCCGCGATGTACTGGCAGCCCATGCCCGTTACCTGGCCAGCAATCCGAACGTGAATGTTCGTCTCGAAGGCCACACCGATGAGCGTGGCACCAAGGAATACAACCTGGCCCTGGGTGAGCGTCGAGCCAACGCTGTGCAGCGCTTCCTGGTGGTCAATGGCGCGGATCGTGGCCAGATCGAAACCGTCAGCTACGGTGAGGAAAAGCCGGCGGCCATGGGTTCCAACGAAAGTGCCTGGGCCCAGAACCGCCGTGTGGAACTGATCTTCCGTTAAGATCGGCACAGGTCTGCTGCCTTCAATGGGAGAAAACGCCCGGGAAGGCAGCAGCACCGTCCGACTGAAAAGATAGGTGTACCCATGAGAAAGCTTCTCGTGACGGCCATGGCGCTGGCGGTGTCTACAGGTGCCCTGGCACAGTCTTCCACGCCGGCGTACCAGAACAACCAGTCTGAAGCCCGCCGTCAGGCCGCTGGCAATCAGGGCAACGCTGAGTTGTTTTTCATGATTGAGCGGCTTCAGCAGGAGGTCCGTGATCTCCGGGGAGAAATCGAACAGCAGCAGAATCAGCTGGACCGCCTCACCCGGCAGTCCCGTGAACGCTACATTGACCTGGACCAGCGCCTGCTGGACCTGTCTGAGAAACGCGAACAATCGCGAGCCGGCGCTGCATCGCCGCCTGGCAGCACAGCAGCTCCCGCTAAACAGGAGCGTCAGCAGCCCCAGACCGTCAGTCGGGAATATCGCCAGCCTTCACAGGAGGAGCGTCAGGCCTACGACCGCATCCAGAACCTTATCCAGGAGCAGAAGGCCTACGACCAGGCGATTGGCGAGCTTTATGACTTCGTCTCGGAGTACCCGGAGGGCGACCTGACGGTCAACGCCTATTACTGGCTCGGTGAGGTTTACCTGGTTAAGCCCCAGTTGGAGCAGGCCAAGCAGGCCTTCACCATCGTGGCGACCCGTTACCAGGATCATCGCAAGGCGCCGGACGCCCTTTACAAACTTGGCGTGGTCCACGACAGGATGGGTGACAAGGAACAGGCGGAAAGGTACATGAGGCGGGTAGTTGATCAATATGGCGCCAGCCAGGCAGCCAACCTCGCAAAAAAATATCTGGGCGCGAGTTAAAAGGGGTTGATCACCCCAAAAAAATCCGTACTATATGCGCCTCCTTTGGGTCGTTAGCTCAGTTGGTAGAGCAGTTGGCTTTTAACCAATTGGTCGAAGGTTCGAATCCTTCACGACCCACCAATAGGGCAGGTTGATCCGGATCATCCGCCTGCTGTAAAAAAGAGCCTTCGGGCTCTTTTTTTTTGCCCGAAAAACCTCATAAAACAAGGTAGGTACTGGCAACCCTCCATTTATCCATGAGGCAGATTGCAGGTCTGTGGCAGGAGGGTGACAACCCGGCAAGGGTGATATACTGCCAGCATCAGGCGTAACAACAGAGACACAACCATGACTCGACTTGAAGATCGTATCCTGGTCCAGGAATACCTGGCCCACAAGGCGGAGCCCAAGCCCCTCAGCGACGAGGAGAAGGCCCAGCTGGAATCCCGCATCCGCGAGGCACTCAAGGAGCAGGATGCGGTACTCGTCGCGCACTATTACACGGATCCGGATATCCAGCGCCTCGCTGAAGAGACAGGCGGCTGTGTCGCGGACTCCCTGGAAATGGCACGGTTTGGTAACCGTCACCCGGCTTCCACCGTGGTGGTGGCAGGTGTGCGCTTCATGGGTGAAACCGCCAAGATCCTGAACCCGGAAAAGCGGGTGCTGATGCCCACCCTGGAGGCTACCTGCTCGCTGGATATCGGTTGTCCGGCGGATGAGTTCGCAGAGTTCTGCGATCAGCATCCGGACCGTACCGTGGTGGTTTATGCCAATACCTCTGCCGCGGTAAAGGCGAGGGCAGACTGGGTGGTTACCTCCAGTTGCGCCCAGGCCATCGTGGAGGACCTGGATGCCCGGGGTGAGAAAATCCTGTGGGCGCCAGACAAGCACCTGGGCAACTACATCCAGCGCACCACTGGTGCCGACATGCTGCTATGGGATGGCTCCTGCATTGTCCACGAGGAATTCAAGTATCGTGGCCTTGAGGACCTCAAGGCCCTGTACCCCGATGCTGCCGTCCTGGTGCATCCGGAATCACCGGAAGCCGTGGTGGACATGGCAGATGTGGTCGGCTCCACCTCGCAGCTGATCCATGCGGTACAGTCACTTCCGAATGAGCGTTTTATCGTGGCGACTGATAACGGCATCTTCTACAAGATGCAGCAGCTGGCCCCTAACAAGACGCTCATCGAGGCCCCTACCGCGGGTAACGGGGCTACCTGCCGCAGCTGCGCCCATTGCCCCTGGATGGCGATGAATGGGCTGGAAAACCTGTTGCAGGTGCTGGAGCAGGGTACCCAGGAAGTCCATGTGGATGAGACCCTGCGTGAAGACGCCCTGCGGCCCTTGCGTCGCATGCTGGACTTTACCGCCAACATGAACCTGAAGGCGGCTGGAAACGCCTGATTCACGACCTCGACGTAATCCATGTTCCGCGCAGGGCCTTCCTGCGCTGAGTGTCATGGACCAGGCAGCGCTATGACTGGCTGAGCCGGCGACTGACTTCTGTCAGTCGTTCGGATATCACCTGGCGCAGCGGGGCTGTAGCTGGCACCCGTTCCTGGGCCTGGCGTAGCTGGCGCTGTGCCGCTTCCAGGTCTCCCGTCAGTATGTCGTACTCGGCCCTGGCCCGATGCACACCCACAATGTTCCGGGCCATGCCTTCCGCTTCGGCCAGCCGTAGCCAGAGATTTTCCCGCTGTGGGTGGTCCCGGGTCAGGGTCCGCAGGTAGTCAGCGGCCTGGCTGCCGTTGCCTGCCTCGATCTCGATGAGAGCCAACCGGTCCATGATCGGGTAGTTGCCCGGGTTGCGCTGCAGGGCTCTCTCCATCAGTTGCCGTGCCTCCGCCAGGTTGCCCTGGGCCTGGAGAGCCTCTGCCAGTGTTACCTGGTAAGTGATGCGGTGAGGACTTTGTTCCAGAAGATCTTCCAGTAGCGTCCGTGCGCGGGCGTGTTGCCCGTCCGCCAGCAGGGCAACGGCCAGGCCATAGCGTGCGGCGTCCTTCTGGCCGGCATTCGGTTCTTTCAGGTAAGCCTCGAAAGCTTCAATGGCCTCGCCGAGATTGCGTGCATAGCGAACCTGCAGACGCGACCGGACCAGGTGGTACTCAAGGGTGTCGCTGGCACCACTTGCTGCGTACTGTTCTGCACGGCTGCGCGTATCGGATACCCGGGACTCCGTCAGCGGGTGGGTTGAAAGGTATTCTGGTGGCCGATTTCCCTGCAGCCGGCTCTGGCGCATCATTACCTCGAACATCTCAGGCATGCCCCTCGGATCAAGGCCAGCGTCCGCCATGATGTCCAGGCCGACCCGGTCCGCTTCCTGTTCGTGGGCGCGGCTGTAGGCGAGCATGTTCTGTACCGAGAGGGCCTGGGTACCCATGATAGCCGCAATGCCTGCATCAGAGCCGGTGACCGCGGTAAGTACAATGCCGGCAATAATGCCGGCTGCGGTAAGGGGGGCCGAGCGTTCCTGCTGCTCGAGGCGGCGTGCAAAATGGCGTTGACTGAGGTGGGCCAGTTCGTGGGCCATTACAGATCCGAACTGCTGCTCAGTGCGGGCATGGAGAAACAGTCCGCCGTTAACACCAACGATATTGCCCGGCACCGCAAAAGCATTGATGGCCGGATTATCAATGACCACGATCGTGAGCTCGCGGTTACTGACCGGTGTGTAAGGCACCAGGCGATAGACAACGGAGGTGAGGTATTCGGCCACCAGGGGATCGTGTATCTGACTGGCAGAGCGGCGTATGGAAGCCATGACCTGACGACCGATATCCTCCTCCATGCGGTCAGACAACAGCCCGCCTCCCAGGCCGCCAATAGACGGCAGATCTCGCTGCTGTGCCCTTGAGGCCGCAAGGGGGGCGAGTACCATGACCAGGATCATGGCCAGCGCCAGCAGGCGTTTTCCTGGCCGGTTATGGCAAGAGCAATCGAAAGTCATACCTTGGTCGTTAAACTCCGCATAAAACGATGCAAGTAGCAGGGTGCATGGGCATAATGGTGTCCCTGTAATCCATGTCAGGAAGGTTCATTCGCGCCCATGGTTGATATTACCCTTGATGCTACCGGGCTGCGATGCCCAATGCCATTGCTGAAGGCCAAGTTGCAGATTGGCACCATGGCGCCAGGGCAGCAGCTTGAGGTGTTGGCGACCGATCCGGGCTCGGCTCGGGATATTCCCGCCTGGTTGTCCCACACGCCCCACTCGCTGGTCAGCAGTGACGATTCCGGGGGGCGTTATCGTTTCGTGATTCGTGTTGGTGGACAGGAGTAAGACAGGATAATGGTTCGTATTCTCCGTGGCATAGCCCATAAATATTTTTCAGATGACGAAGCGGTCATCCTGTTCCTGCTGCTGGTAGGTGGCGTTCTCGCCATTATTTTCTTCGGGGCCATGCTGGCACCGGTTATCGCCTCTGTCATTATCGCCTTTATCCTGCAGGGCCTGGTAACCCGTCTGACCCAGTGGGGCGTTCCGGAGCTGCTGTCAATTACCGGTGTTTTTGTGGTCTTCATGGGGACCCTGGCGGGTTTCCTGTTTGGCCTGATGCCGCTGGTGTGGACCCAGCTCGCCTCCCTTGCCACAGAAGCTCCCAGAATTTTCAGGGAGATGCGCACATATCTTGAGCTTTTGCCTGAACAGTATCCAAACCTGATTTCCATTGAGGCGGTGAACGACTTCTACCACCAGGTGGCTGCCGAGGCGGGCAACCTGACCCAGTGGCTGGTGTCTTTTTCCCTTGGCAGTATCCCTGACCTTCTGGGGCTGCTCATTTACCTGGTTCTGGTGCCCATCCTGGTGTTCTTCTTCCTCAAGGACCGTCGGCAGATCCTCAGGGCGATCGCCCGGTTGCTGCCAAGCCAGCGCCCGATGATGAGTCAGATCTGGCAGGAAGTGAATCAGCAGTGTGCCAACTATGTGCGCGGCAAGGCCGTGGAGATCCTGATCGTGGGCGGGGTTACGTTCGTGACGTTCAAGATTCTCGGGGTTCCCTACGCTGCACTGCTTTCACTGCTGGTTGGGTTGAGCGTTGTCATTCCATACATTGGCGCGGCGGTCGTTACGCTGCCGGTTGCCATGATTGCGTTGTTTGCCTTCGGCTGGGGATCGCACTTCATCTGGGTGATGGTGGCTTACGGTATTATCCAGGCCCTCGACGGAAACGTGCTGGTGCCGCTGCTGTTCTCGGAGGTCAATAATCTGCACCCGGTGGTGATTATTATCGCGGTTCTGTTCTTCGGGGGTATCTGGGGCCTATGGGGGGTGTTTTTCGCAATACCCCTGGCGACGATGGTCAAGGCCGTGTTTGCTGCCTGGCCGGTCCATCCGGAACCCTTGCCAGGCCGCCGTGGTCAGTAAGCTGCGGCGGAAGGCCCGGCCAGCCTTGTGGCAAGCCGGGCCGTGACGGTTACAAGGCCTTGACCGCCTCAAGTACTTCCTGGGCGTGCCCCTTTACCTTTACGCCCCGCCATTCCTTGCGCAGGCGTCCTTCCTTGTCGATCAGGAACGTGCTGCGATCGATGCCCATGTACTCCTTTCCGTAGAGCTTTTTGAGTTTGATGACATCGAACAGGCCACAGACAGATTCGTCCTTGTCGGAGATCAGCTGGAACGGGAACTCGTATTTTGCCCGAAAGTTCTCGTGGGCCTTGAGCCCGTCCCGGGAAACACCGAAAATGACGGTGTCGTGGGCCTGGAACTGGTCGTGGAGATCACGGAAATCCTGGCCTTCAGAGGTGCAGCCGGGGGTGTTGTCCTTGGGATAGAAATAGATGACAACATTGTGGCTATCGCGGAAGTCTGACAGCCGTATTGTCTGGTCTCCGGTGGCCGGTGCTTCGAAATCCTGAACAATCTGGTCAAGTTCTGGCTTTGCCATGGCTTCTCCCTTGTTTCCCTTGTGTCGGTTGACACCCAAGATTACCATAACCGTTTTATCTGCACGGAGTCCTTATGATTACTGGAAGCCTTGTCGCTCTGGTGACGCCCATGCACCCGGATGGCAGCATCCACTGGGAGCAACTGGACGCCCTGGTGGACTTTCACCTTGAAAACGGCACCCACGGCATTGTTGCTGTCGGTACCACTGGCGAGTCAGCCACCCTGACCCCTGAAGAGCATCTCAAGGTGATCGAGAAGATCATCAAACGGACGGCGGGCAGGATTCCGGTGATTGCCGGCACAGGCGGCAACTCTACCCACGAGGCCATCGCACTGACTTCGGAGGCAGAAAAGCTCGGCGCTGATGCCTGTCTGTTGGTGGTTCCGTACTACAACAAGCCGACCCAGGAAGGTCTGTACCGGCACTTCAAGACCATTGCCGAGTCGGTGCCCGGCGTCAGCCAGATTCTCTACAACGTTCCCGGGCGCACAGCCTGTGACATGCTTAATGAGACGGTAGAGCGGCTCGCGGACATTCCCAATATCGTGGGCATCAAGGATGCTACCGGCAACATCCCCCGGGGTGTCGAGCTGATCAAGGCCGTCGAGGGCAGGCTGGCTGTTTACTCTGGTGATGATGCCACGGCGGCAGAGCTCATGCTGGCGGGCGGCAAGGGTAACGTTTCGGTAACGGCCAATGTGGCCCCCCGGCTGATGTCCCAGTTATGCGAGGCGGCCATAGGCGGCAACCGTGAGGAAACCGAGCGACTCAACGGCATCCTTGAACCGCTGAACCGTAAACTGTTCCTGGAAGCCAATCCGATTCCTGTCAAGTGGGCCCTTCAGCGCATGGGGCAGATTGACACCGGTATCCGGCTACCTCTGACGCCCCTCAGCGAAAAGTTCCATGGTGAGGTCGAAGAAGCTCTACAGGCGGCAGGCGTAATCTGAATGACCGAGCGTTCCAGCACAATAGACTTCCGTCCCCGGGCGGCCATGCTGGCCGTTGCCATGACCGGCTTGCTGTTCAGTGGCTGCAGCCTGATTAATGACCGGTCGGACGACTATGCGACCGCCGAGCAGTCCCGTGCACTGAAGGGCATCGACGGTCAGCCGCTCCCCAGGCAGCGCGCCGAATTCCCGATTCGCGATGTGGAAGGTTCTGCCACCCTCGCCAATCAGGTGCCTCAGCCGCCGGACCTGACGGCCGAAATCCTTGACGAGAACTATGTTGTTGAATCCGTCGATGACCAGTCATGGTTGCTGGTCAACGATGTGCCCGGTCGTATCTGGCCTGCCGTGGTGACATGGATGAATGAAACCGGACTGGCTGTGGCGGAAGAGAGTACCCAGCTTGGGTTGATGCAGAGCGAGATCGTTAATTTCAGCCGTCGCGCCCGTGACCTGGTCGGCCTCGGCGAAGCCACCGAAGACGAGTCAAGAATCGTGGTGCAGGTTCGCCTGGCCCCTGGCGTCCGTCGCAAGACTACCGAAGTGCAGGTTCGGCCCCGCACGGTAGCCGGCGCGCCGGGTGGGTTAATGCCCTGGCAGGACGAATCCCTGGACCAGGGGTTGGAAGAAGACCTGCTGGAGAACCTGTCGTCGTTCCTGCAGTCCCGCGAGGACAGCCGTTCATACTCCCGGGCCGCCCTGGCCATGGGTAGTGAGCCGAGGGTGACCCTGCTCGAAGCCACGGCCGAGCGGGACCAGGCCATTGCCGTTGACCTGCCTTTCGGGCGGGTGTGGAGCGAGATTCGCCGGGTCCTGCAAGACGAGAATATCCCGGTGCTGGATCTGGACCAGAGTGCTGGTTATTTCCTGGTGGATGGACGCCCGGAAGAGGATCGCCGTCGTGGCTGGCTGACCAGCTGGTTCGCCGGTGACGAAGTGGCGCCGGAAGCGACCAACCGTATCCTGCTCAGCGAACAGGACGGATCAGTCGTGGTGACCGCGGAGCGGGCCGATGACTATAACGGTGGCAACTATTCCCGCTCACTGATTACGCGGCTTTACGATTACCTCTATTGATGGCCGGCGTGACGCTGGCATGAACAAAGACGCTAGTCGATCGCCCCACGGGCGTCGGCTGCCGGAGACCGATATGGAAAAGCGCAAAGAACTCTACGCGGGCAAGGCCAAGTCTGTTTTTACCACAGACGATCCGAACCGCTTCGTCCTGGTGTTCCGGGATGACACCTCGGCCTTTGATGGCCAGAAAAAAGAGCAGTTGAACCGCAAGGGTATGGTGAACAACCGGTTCAACGCCTTTGTTATGGAAAAGCTCGAAGCCGCTGGCATCCCCACCCATTTCGAGGGACTGCTGTCGCCGACGGAGTCCCTGGTCAAGAAGCTGGAAATGATTCCGGTGGAGTGCGTGGTACGTAATGTGTCCGCCGGTAGCCTGTGTCGTCGCCTGGGCGTGGAAGAAGGGCAGGACCTGAATCCGCCTACCTACGAGCTGTTCCTCAAGAACGATGAGCTCCATGACCCCATGGTGAACGAGTCGCTGGCGATAACCTTTGGCTGGGCCACCGCCGAAGAGTTGGCGGAAATGAAGCGCCTGACCTACCAGGTAAACGACGTCCTCAAGGCCCTGTTCGCAGATGCCGGCATGCTGCTGGTGGACTACAAGCTTGAATTTGGCCGCAGTGAAGGCCGCATCGTGCTGGGGGACGAGTTCAGTCCGGATGGTTGTCGTATCTGGGACCGGGAAACCCGCAAGAAGATGGACAAGGACCGCTTCCGCCAGGGGCTCGGCGAGGTCATCGAGACCTACGAAGAGGTTGGCCGGCGTCTCGGCATCAACTTCGACGAATAATCACAATAGAGGGGCCACCGGGCCCCTTTGTTTTACACCGTATCTGTAACGCATTCCACGCAGGGGAGACCCGCCTATGAAACTGATCCGATCTGCCGTGATGCTGTCCGCCATTGCAGTGGTTCCAGCCGCCCAGTCTGACGTGCTGGGCTTTGGGGCCAGCATCGGCTACTGGGATTCTGACCTTTCAGGTAAGTCCTCCAAAGGTGGTGACCGGGTTAACGTTGAGAACGAGCTGGACCTCAGCAACAACACCGAGGCCAACCTTAGCGCATTTCTGGAGCACCCGGTTCCGCTTTTGCCAAATGTCCGCCTCAGCTATGTAAAAGTTGACCAGACCGGGCGCGGTGAACTGGATAACGGCTATGACAATATTCCTGCCGGGGCCTCGGTGGACTCCAGCCTCGACTGGCGTCAGACCGACCTTACGCTGTACTACGAAGTGCTGGACAACTGGGTCAACCTGGACCTGGGGCTGACCGCCCGCGACCTGGATGCGAAACTGGAGATCGTGGATGTGGCTGATCTGACCCGCAGTACCACTGAGGTGGACGCGGTTATTCCCATGGTTTACGCCGCCGCCAGGTTTGACCTTCCCCTCACCGGCGTATCTGTCGGTGTTAATGGTAATGTCATTAGTTACAGCGGTGATTCCGTGTACGATTATGACATTTACGGCCAGTATGCTGTTGCCGGTCTCCAGCTCCGGGCGGGCTACCGGGAGATGGCCGTTGATTACGAAGACGGCGACGACCGCCTCGATATCGACATCGGTGGTCCGTTTGCCAGCGTCGGGTTCAGCTTCTGATCCCGGTCAGTTAAATAAGGAGAGCCAGCGAAGCCTGCCACCGCCGCGAAGGACGGGAGCAGCCCGCTGGCGAAAGAGTCATCAGGGAACAGGGTCAACGCCTTGAAAATTCTTGTCACCGGCACCGCCGGATTTATCGGATTCCACCTCGCTCGGCGTTTGCTGGAGCGGGGCGACGAAGTCATTGGCGTCGATAACGTCAATAACTACTATGATACCCGGCTGAAGGAAGCCCGACTCGAAGGTCTGCGTGACTTCCAGGGGTTTACCGAGGTCCGTCAGGATATTGCCGACCGGGAGGCAATGGCGGCGCTGTTCCGGCTACACCAGCCGCAGCGGGTCGCTCACATGGCTGCCCAGGCCGGTGTGCGGTACTCCATCGAGAACCCCAATGCCTATGTGGATTCCAACCTGGTGGGATTCATGAACATCCTTGAAGGCTGTCGCCATAACCGGGTAGAGCACCTGGTCTATGCCTCGAGCAGCTCCGTCTACGGAGCCACCGAGACCATGCCGTTCTCGGTGCAGGACAACGTGGACCATCCGGTGAGCCTGTACGCAGCCTCCAAGAAAGCCAATGAACTGATGGCTCATACCTACAGCCACCTGTACCAGTTGCCTACCACCGGCCTGCGGTTTTTTACCGTTTATGGTCCCTGGGGGCGGCCGGATATGGCGCCGTTTATCTTCACCCGCAAGATCCTGGCGGGGGAGCCCATCGACGTCTTTAACTTTGGCCACCACAAGCGCGACTTCACTTACATCGATGACATCGTCGAAGGTGTGGTCAGAACCCTTGACCATGTGGCCCAGCCCAACCCCCACTGGAGCGGCCTGCACCCGGACGCCGCCAGCAGTAAGGGGCCGTACAGGCTTTACAACATCGGCAGCAACAACCCGGCAGAGCTGTCCCGGTTTATCGAAATCATCGAGGAAAAGACCGGCAAGACCGCCGAAAAGAACTACCTGCCAATGCAGCCTGGCGATGTTCCCGCGACTTACGCCGATGTCGACTCACTGATTGCCGACGTCGGCTATAAACCGGAAACCTCCCTTGAAGAAGGCCTTGGTCGTTTCGTCGACTGGTATCGTGCGTTCTACGGCGTGTAGCGGGCAACCTCCTGAGTTATGTAATGCCAATCGCCGTACTTGCCGTATTCATCCACAACCTGATGTAAAAAGCAGGCAAGCAGGAAGCCTGATAGCCGGAGGCCCGGCACCCCCTTCCGAAACAGTCAGAGAACAGGGTTCTCGTTTCGGAAGGGGGTGCCGGGCCTTCGGCGTTTTGCACCAACTCCAGATAATATGTCTGAAGGTTCGCAACGGGTGCGATTCTGGCAGACCGGGCCTGGGGACCTTTCTTCGAAACGAAAACCCTGTTTTCTGACTGTTTCGAAGAAAGGTCCCCAGGCCCTCTGGCGGGAAGACCCTGGGCCGGGTTGGGCTCAGGCATGAGCAGGTCAGGTATTTAGGTGGAAAGTCTTCGGGTAACTGCTGTTAAAACAGTCAGAGAACAGCGTCTTTGAGCCTTGGTAAGCCAGGGCCCCGGCCGTCAGCGGCGCAGTTTCCTTTCCGCCCTGCGAAGCTGGCGGTTGGCTTGGCGTCTCAGCCGTTGCGATCTCGTGGCGGTGTGCTCCCGGTAATACCATATCCCTGCGGCAAGTCCGATAAGCCCTAGTATCAGCGTGGCGATGCCAGCCGTCTGGGCTGATGGAGTCTGGATCTGCTTGTGCGCCATGACATCCTCCTGATGAAAAGGTGGGCAAATTCAATCGCGTTTAAAACATCATGCAGAAGAAGTGTGGTCGGTGCCCTGGAATAGGTCAAATGAAACGGGGGCGCAAGCCCGGTTGGGGGCCAAACCATTCGCGAACCGAACGCTACTCGGACAAAAAAGCCCCCGTCCGTGAGGAGCGAGGGCTTTCAGGAATCTGGTAGGACCAGGCAGATTTGAACTGCCGACCTCTGCCATGTCAAGGCAGCGCTCTAACCAACTGAGCTATGGTCCTGTGTTCAACGGGGAGGAAATATACTGATCCGGACCGGGATGGTCAACCGTTTTCCCTGACTTTTTTATGTTGCCGGTTATGCCCGGTTCGCGGCGCGGATACGGGCAATACGGCGTGCCCGGGCGGACTTGCGCAGCCAGTTCCTGATAGCCCGGGCCAGCACCGTCCAGCGGTTAATCAGCAGCGCCAGCAGGATCACGCAGCAACCGGCAAGTTGCGTGGGGCTCATGGTCTGGCTGAACCATACCCAGGCCAGCAACGCCACCCACACCGGCTCCAGGATCAGTATCACCACGCCATGGCTGTTGAAGGACAGGCTCTGGGCGTAGGTCTGCAGCAAGAAGCGAAAGGCAGTTCCGATGGTCGCGCTGCCCACCAGCCACCAGAACATGGGACCGGTGAAGTTATCGAAGGTTGGTTGCCACTCCTCGAAGATCAGCGAGACCAGTCCGGTAAGTACCCCGGCCGTGGTCATGCTCAGTGCCGTCAGGGGCAGGGCAGGTACTTTCTGTTTGACAACCTGTTCACCACTGGCGTTCACCACAGTACGGGTATTGGCGGTACGGGACGTAAGAATATACGACATGGCGAAGATCAGCGCTGCCACCACAAACAGCATTTGCCCGGGCTCCGGGCGGAAGCCATTTTCAAGGGAGAGCAGGGCCAGGCCAGAAATGGCCACCGGGATCGCCAGCCAGGTGTTCAGGGGCTGGGGCTCGCGGAAGAAAATGCGGGCAATGGCGGGAACAATCACCACCGCCAGGCTGGTAATAAACGCGGCCTCACCCAGGTTTACGCCCAGCCAAATACCCATCACCCAGCAACTCATGGCAGAGCCGAACACCAGGCCTACCCGGGCACCACGGAGCATTTGTCGAACACCCAGGCGCGGTAGCTGATGGCGCGCAAAGAATGCCAGGATGGCACCAGCCATCAGGAATCGCATGGCCATGAACAGCAACGGCGGCATCAGCAGCACCGCCTCTTTGGAGAAAGCCCAGCTGACGGCGGCCAGCAAGGTCACAAAGACGAGAAGCAGGTCAGCTTTATGGGAGTCAGAGAGGGCCATGGCAAGAACGTGTCCGGAAATCAGGCCGCGGAGTTTAGCATGCTCACCACGTCCGGCCTAATCCTTGCCCGGCTACAGGGGTGCCCATCCCGGGTCGGTGTTGCCCGGGTATAACCGATGTCACCAGGTTTGCCTTGCTGGTGAAACGTCAGAACCAGCCTTCGTCCTGGATAGCCTCGAACTCGAAGCGCAAATGCACATCATCCGCCACCATCAGGGGATCGAGGGCGTAGGTCATGCCCCAGTCACTGCGCTTGATGGTGGTGCTGGCAGAGATGCCAAGCGTGTATTCCTTGTGACCAATCGGGTAGTCCGCCGCCTTGTTCAGGGTGACGTCCAGTGTTACCGGCCGTGTCTGGCCCAGCAGGGTCAGGTCACCGGTCAGGTTGCCCGTGCGCTCGCCGTTGGTTTCGAAGTCAGTCACCTCAAAGGTGATTTCGGGATAGCGATCGCTATGGAGGAAGTCCTCCTTGCGCAGGTGTTCGTCCCGCTTGTCATGGTTGGAGAATACGCTGGCACTCTGAATGACCACCTTGCCAGACGGTACCTCGTTGGTTTCCTCGTCATACTCGAACTGGCCCTTGCCCTCAAGGAACAAGCCGATCACCGACGCATAGCCCAGGTGATTGACCTCGAAGGTGATGGACAGGTGCTCTTCATCGATCTTGTAGCTCTTCGGTTCGGCAAGCGTGCTGTTTGCGGACAGCGCGAGACTGAGCGCAGCAACGCCAGCGACAATGGGATTTAAAGGGTTCCTTCGAATAGTCATCACTAGCTCCTTGTTGTGCTGTGCCGGTATAGATAGCGGATGTCGAGGGCAAAGGACGCTGCCAGGAGGACCAGTGCCATTATAAGCGTAGCATGGGCAAACCAATCGGGTACGGGGGGCAGCAGGGCGACCATCAGGGTAACCAGCTGCCAGACACAGATGGTCTTTCTGCGAAAACTCTCCGGTAAGGGTTCATTGAGCCATGTCCAGTGCATTCCCGCCATGACAAAGCCGTAACGCATCAGGCCAATCAGCAACACCCAGGCGCCGGCTTTTCCCAGTAACATCAGGGCGACGCAAAGCACCAAAATAAAGAAGGCGTCCAGCTCCATATCGAAGCGGGCGCCGAACGGACTCGCCGTATTGGTACGTCGGGCAACATAGCCATCCGCGCCGTCCATGATCAGTGCCAGCAGGCAGAGCAGGGCATAGGGCCAGGCCAGGGTTTGCAGCAGCACCGGGGTTCCGGCCAGGCTGGCAAGAAACAGGACCAGTACAGCGCGCACCAGGGTTACCCGATCTGCGGGACCGAAGCGGCCGCCTGAGAGGCCCAGGCCCACGACAATGGCCAGCGCAAAACCGCTGTACAGGGCAACGGCCAGAATCGTGGTGACTGGCGACAGGGGCGCGATCCGGGTCGTGAGCAACAACAGTCCGGCCAGGGCGGCCGCACCCAGTGACAGGTCCGCCAACGGAAGCGGTTGCGGTGCACGATGTGCTGGCGAGGAATCCATAGCCGTAACCTGTCGTAATCTATACTGTCATGCTGTTTATACCCGCGCCTGCAGCGATTGGTTCACAGCGACAGCCGCTTAGCGGGTACTGCCCTCAGCATGGAGTGTGTATGAATTCCCCGTCAACGGAAATGTCACCGGCCTTCTGGTCTTTCGGTAACGGTTATAGCGAGATTGCCCCGGGCCAGGTGGATCACAGCAGTGACAACCTCGGACCGATGCTGGAGCTGGAGACAGTCTACAGCGCCATAAGCCGTGGAACCGAGGCCCTGGTCTACAATGGCCAGGTGCCGGAATCTGAGTACCAGCGGATGCGGGCGCCGTTCCAGCAGGGAGAGTTTCCGGGGCCGATTCGCTATGGCTATATGAATGTGGGGCGTGTGGTGGACGGGCCATCCAGGCTGGTGGGTCGTTACGGCTTCTGCCTGTTCCCGCATCAGCGCCGCTATCGGGTGCCCGCCAATACGGTGACGATACTTCCGCAAGACATACCCCCGGGCCGAGCGGTGTTGGCGGCCAACCTGGAAACCGCCATCAATGGCCTCTGGGATGGCGAGCCATTGGTAGGGGACCGTATTGCGGTCGTTGGCTGCGGTGTCGTTGGCTGCCTGGTCGCCTGGCTGGCGGGGCGTATTGCTGGCACCCGGGTTACCGCCGTTGACCCCAACGCTAACCGTCAGGCCGTGCTGGCGATGCTGGGTGTTGAGTGGGCGCCTGAGCTGGCCCAGGATGACCATGACCTGGTGTTCCACACCAGCGGCCAGCCCTCGGGGCTGGAGACGGCCCTGGGCCTGGCGGGCAACGAAGCTCGCATTATCGAAATGAGCTGGTATGGCGAGCAAGTCGTACCAGCCAGTCTCGGGGGCAGCTTTCATTCCCGCCGCCTGACCTTGCGTTCCAGCCAGGTGGGTCAGCTGAACCCTCGCCAGCTACCGCGCTGGTCCTACCGCGACCGCATGGCGCTGGCGATCCGGTTAATGGCAGACCCTGCGCTGGATGCCCTGATTACCGGCGAGAGCGACTTCGAACAGTTACCCGACGTTATGGCGGAACTGGCCCGTGGGGCTTCTGACACCCTCTGTCACCGCATCCGTTATTCCTGAACCAGAAGGACAATCCATGTATACACTCACCGTCCGCGACAACGTAATGATTGCCCACAGCTTTACCGGCGAGGTCTTTGGCCCGGCCCAGAATCTCCATGGTGCCACCTATGTGGTGGATGTCACTTTCGAACGCCCGGAGCTGGACGACCATGACCTGGTTGTGGACATCGGCCTGGCCAGCGAGGTCCTGGGCAAGGTCCTGGCGCCCATCAATATGCAGAACCTGGACGAGCTGCCCCAGTTCACAGGCCATAACACGACCACGGAGTTCATGGCTCGGTATATCTTCGACTCGGTGGCCCAGGCAGTTCGCAACGGCGAGCTGGGGGAGGGCGCACGGGCCCTGACAGCACTGAAAGTCACCCTGTCTGAATCCCACATCGCCTGGGCCAGCTATCGTGGCGAACTCTGATCGCCGCTACTGGTTCCTGGTTCCCGGTGACCCGAACCAACGGACCGGCGGCTATGGCTATGTCCGGGAGGTGGTGGCCGGGCTCCGCCGGATGGGCCGTGAAGTCAGTCTTCAGGGGCTGGAGGGCCAGTTTCCAAAGGTGGATGACACCGCGCGGGCTGCGCTCGATAACGCCTTGGCGTCGGTGCCTGACGACGGCACCGTTGTCGTCGACGGCCTCGCCCTGTGTGGTTACCCGGAAGCGGCAGAGGTCCACGGCCCTCGCCTCAACCTGGTGGCACTGGTGCACCATCCGCTGGCTGACGAGACCGGCCTCGGTGACGACGAGCGCGCCCATTTCCTGGAGACCGAACGCCGGGCCCTGGCAGCAGTCAGCCGGGTAATCACAACCAGCGAAACCACCGCCCTGGGGCTGGGTCGATTTGGTGTGCCATCGTCGAAAACCAAGGTGGTGCTTCCGGGTGTTCACCTGCCAGCGGTTCCGGAAGAACCCGAATCTGGTCGTCTGGGGGCAGGTCAAGGGGAAATCAGGCTTCTCTGCGTTGCCCACCTGTCTCCGCGAAAGGCGCAACTCGACCTGGTGGATGCCCTGGCCAGGCTGGACGCGGGCGGGTGGACCTGTGAACTGGTGGGCTCCGTGGACCGGAACCCGGACTACGCGAGTCGTGTGAAGGCCAGGATTGCCGAGCGGGGCCTGACCGGGCGCATCCGGTTAGCCGGCGAGCTCTCTGGCCCGGAGCTGACCCGTGCGTTCGCCCAGGCTGACCTGTTTGTGCTGCCCTCTCACTATGAAGGCTACGGCATGGTGATCGATGAGGCGCTGGCCCACGGTTTGCCGGTCATATCCTCCGATGGTGGTGCGTTGGCGGCGACCGCCAATCGCCCCGGTTGCGTAACCTATGCTGCCGGCGAAACTGAGGCGCTTGCACGGCTGGTCAGCGAGCGATTACAGGACCGGGCGTTGTTGCAGGACCAGCGGGCCGCAGCCCGCGAGAGTGCAAACGCCCTGCGTAGCTGGGACCAGTGCGCGCGTGAGTTTGACCGTGTAGCCGGAACCACCGGTGCAAGCCTCCCGCACGGCAGTGACTTTGCCGAAGACTGGCTGCGGTTGCGGGAACCGGCGGACCACCAGGCCCGTGACCGCCAGCTTTGCGCGGAAACGGTCAACTGGCTGGAGCAGCGATCCGACCAGGCCCTGGTCGTGGCCGATATCGGCGCTGGCCGCGGGTCCAACTGGCGTTATCTCCGCCAGGCCTTTCCTGCCGGGCTGAACGCGCGCTGCCAGTGGCACCTCTATGACCAGGATGAGACGCTGCTGAACACGGTGGCCGTGGACGATTTTTCGACCACACTCCACCCTCGTCGGCTAGAAGCCGGCGACCTCGATGCGGCCTTGCCGGCGCCGTTACACCTGGTCACCGCCTCGGCGCTGATCGACCTGGTATCACAAGCCTGGCTGGAGGCGTTAGCGAGCGCTGCCGCAGAACGCTCCTCAGCGGTGCTGGTGACGCTTTCCTATGCGGGTCGCTTCCGCCTGTTTCCGGCGCATCCCTGCGACGATGTATTGAGGGCGATGGTCAACCAGCATCAGCACGGCGACAAGGGTACCGGTGCCGCTTGTGGCCCCGAGGCCAGCGAGGTTCTGGCGAACGCCCTCAGGACCAATGGCTACCATGTTCAGCTGGCACCCAGCACCTGGCGCCTGGATCAACGCTGCCCGGCGCTGCAGGCAGCCCTTATGGAAGGCTGGGTGGCGGCGGCCCGGGCGCAGATTGAACGACTGCCCGGCGAGGACGACGCGC
Source organism: Marinobacter sp. AN1 (assembly GCF_026013985.1). Taxonomy (NCBI): domain Bacteria; kingdom Pseudomonadati; phylum Pseudomonadota; class Gammaproteobacteria; order Pseudomonadales; family Marinobacteraceae; genus Marinobacter; species Marinobacter sp. AN1. The sequence continues at coordinate 1,989,203 of NZ_CP110342.1, forward strand.
CGGCCGATTGGCTGGAAGACTGGCTGGACACCCGGCTGGAACAGGCGAAACAGGGGGCGCTGAACATCGAAGTCGACCATATCGACCTGTTCGGAGCGCCGGGGCTGTGACCCTCCGGGTTCGTCGTGTTTCGCCAGTACTGCGCTGGGGACTGACCCTGTTGTTGCTGGTGACGGTGCTCTGGCTGGTGGATCCGGCAGCCGTCGGCGCGCAGTTGCAGACTGTGCGCTGGCCCTGGCTGTTAACGGCACTGGCTATCACGCCATTACAGGTCGTTATCTCCGCCTGGCGCTGGCAGTTCACGGTGCGTCGGCTGGGTGGGCAGCTGCCGCTGGGTTACGCCATTGGCGAGTATTACCTGGGCACACTGGTGAACCAGTTGGTACCAGGGGGCGTGGTTGGCGACGCGGGGCGGGCGTTGCGGCATCGGCACCGGGTGCAGACCACAACGCTGGCGGTCCATGGCGTCATGATCGAGCGACTCTCCGGGCAACTGGTACTGTTTCTCCTTGCCGCAGTGCTGGCCGTGGCCTGGTTACCGCTGCCGACGCCGCCCATGCCGGGGCTGTTCCTGTTGCCCGGAATCCTGGTTGCCGTACTACTGGCCTGGTCATTGTTCCGGGCACCGCCTTTGGCGAACTGGTGGGCCGGTTTTCAAGCCGATATACGGCGGGCACTTCTCAGCAGGGGTGCCTTGCCGCAGCAGCTTGCCTCTTCCCTGGCGGTTATCGTCTCCTACCTGGCAGCGTTCTGGTGCCTGGCCATGGGCCTCGGGTTTCCCGTGGCGCTGGATGAGCCGGGGCTGTTGCTGGCACTGTGCACGGTCCTGCTGATGGCCATGGTCATTCCCCTGACGGTGTCAGGCTGGGGCATTCGGGAAAGTGCAGCGGCGGTACTGTGGCCGCTGGTGGGCATGGACGCGGAACAGGGCGTGGCCCTGGCGGTGTGCTATGGGGTGCTGGTGCTGGTATCCGCCTTACCAGGTGTGTTTTTCCTGTTCAACGGCCGGTGTCAAACGCCAGGTCAAACAGCATATCCGTGCCAAGATTGACCATGCGTGCCTTCGGGCGCAGTGCATCGCCCAGGCTGTCGATCTCCGGCAGCGAAAATGCAGGCTGACCGCTGCCAATGATCATAGGTGCCACCAGCACGTGCAGGCGGTCGACCAACCCCGCGGTCAGAAATGTGGAGACCGTCTGGCCGCCGCCTTCCACAAAAATTCGCCTCAGGCCAAGCCGTTCCAGAACTCCGAGTACCTCCCGGGGGTCGATCGGCCCGTTACCGCCAGTCAGGCAGGGAATGTCCTGTACACCGCCAGTGAGGGCATCCGGAAGTGAAGGCGAGTGGCCATCCTTCGCCACCAGCCGCAAGGTTGGCGCAGCGCCATCGGTAAACAGGTGGTGGCTTTCTGGCACGCGACGGTTGCGGTCCACCACAACCCGCACCGGGTTGGGTCCGCTGGTCATACGAACCGTCAGCCGTGGGTTGTCTGCGCTGGCGGTTCCGGAGCCCACCAGCACTGCGTCGGATACCGCCCGCAGGCGGTGCAGGTGAACCAGGCCGTCCTCGCCATTAATATAGCGGGACTTGCCGGTGACCGTGGCGATCCGCCCGTCCAGACTCTGGCCCATCTGGGCAACCACATACATCCCCTGTTTCTGGTTGGCGAATGCCGGCTCTATCAGGGGCTGAAAAAGCTGCAGCAGTTGTCGCGCATGGTCATCGTCAGACAGGGGGACTTCAGAAGGCCAGCGGTCGCTGGTCGTATCGGGCTGGTGGCATTGCCGAAGAATTATCTGCCAGGCCTGCTCGGGTGTCATCACTGCCTCAAGTTTGTGGGGTGGATCCCGGGTGTTTGCGGTGCTGCTATAACTGTTACGTAAAAATCCCCGATTGATTCACTGTAAAGTCATAAAGTAGACCCTGCCAGTGGAAATGTCCCCGGTGAATCGGTTGTAATTCACGCAGCACCTACTTTGTTTGAAACGACACGGGAATTCGATTTGATCAAGCTGACCCCCGCAACGGAATACCAATCCGACGCACCGGAAACCCTCTGGGTGCTCACCCTGGATGCACCGCCGGAAAACCGCTGGCACGGTGACAGCCTGGAGCAGTTGCACCGGGTACTGGGCGACCTGGCCCGCCAGACCCCCTGTCCTTCACTAGTGATAACCGGCTCAGGGTTTGACTGGTTCTGCGGGGGTACACGGGCGTCAGCCCTGGCGGACGCCCGTGTACCGTTGAGTCAGCTGGCCCGGCTATACTCCCAGGCCTACGCCACCCTGCGAAAGTACCCGGCGTTGACCGTTGCCGCCATCAACGGGCAGGCCCGTGACGAAGGCGTGGCACTGGCCCTTAGTTGTGACTTCCGGGTGGCGTCTGGCCATGCCGGTTTCGGGTTTGACGCCCCCCGGAGTGGGCGCTTTCCCATGGGTGGGAGTACCCAGTTATTGCCTCGTTTGCTGGGAGAGTCCATCAGCAAACGGATGCTGCTCTGCGGCCTGGAGTGGGGGTCGGCACAGGCGCTCGAAGGTGGTCTGGTGGATGAGGTGAATGACTCGTCGGTGGCCGCGGCCATTGCGCTGGCGGCCAGCACCGAAGGGCTTAACCCATTGGTGGTTCAGGGCATTCGCCAATTGGTAGAGCACGCCCGCATGCGGCCGCTGGAAACCGGGTTTGCCGCCGAGCGCGATTGGCAGACCTCCCTGGGCGAGTAGCGACCCTCCCGAAGAGACGCTGTCGCGCGAATACCGCTTTGCGGATACAGTAGGATGCATGCGCCCGGATCGTGGTTCTCAGTATCTGTCCGGAATAACAGCCCATAGTCGGCAGGAGTCACCCCATGCGTTACCTGGAAACATTCTGGCAAAGGCTGAAGGATGCCCGTGAGGAACGTCAGTTGTCCCGCCGGGACCTGGCGGAACTGGTGGGCGTGACGCCGGACATTGTTACCCGCTGGGAACAGGTAGACGCCCGTCAGCGACTGTATCCGGCGGTGGATGAGCTCATTGACCTGTGCCGCCACCTGTCAGTCCCCCTGGAGTCCTTGCTGGATACGTCGCAACTCGACGATCCCGGGCAACTGGAACTGCCGGGGCTGGCGTTTTCCAACAGTGATGAGCTTGCCGGGGCGCTGGAAGAGCTTGAACGCCAGGTGCAGCGGGTTCAGCCCAATGAGGAGGAAGCGGAATTGCTGCGCCGGTTCCGCAAGAGCACGGAAGAAAACCGGCGCATGATCCTGCAGTTGCTGGGCCGCTGAAGCGGCCGGTGTTCTTTCCTTATTGCTTCTTGTCGCGGTTTTTCTTGTAGATGTTTTCGTAGACGTGGTTGGTGGCTTCCACAAAGCCTTCAATGGAACCACAGTCAAACCGCTTGCCCTTGAACTGATAGGCCAGCACACAGCCGTTCTTCGCCTGTTCAAGCAGGGCATCGGTGATCTGGACTTCGCCGTTCTTGCCCGGCTTGGTGTTCTCGATAATCTCGAAGATATCCGGCGTCAGGATGTAGCGGCCAATAATCGCCAGGTTGGACGGCGCCTTGTCCGGTGAGGGCTTCTCTACCATGTCCGTTATGCGGTACAGGCCATCCTTCATGGGCTCGCCGGCGATGACACCGTACTTGTGAGTCTGGTCCTCGGGCACTTCCTCAATGGCCACGATGGAGCAACGGAACTGCTTGTACAGCTTGGCCATCTGGGTCAGTACGCCGTCTTCGCCTTCAGGAACGACGCAGAAGTCATCGGCCAGCACCACCGCGAACGGGTTGTCACCCATCAGGTTGCGGCCGGTGAGAATGGCGTGGCCCAGGCCTTTCATTTCGTTCTGGCGGGTAAAGGCAAAGGTGTTGTTGTTGATCAGGTCTCGGATGGAGGTGAGCAGGTCTTCCTTGCCGGTGCCGGCAATCTGGTGCTCCAGCTCGTAACTGATATCGAAGTGATCCTCGATGGCCCGCTTACCCCGACCGGTCACAAACCCGAATTCGTTCATGCCAGCCTCGGACGCTTCCTCAACCCCGTACTGCACCAGGGGTTTGTTAACAATGGGAAGGATTTCCTTGGGCATGGCCTTGGTAGCGGGGAGGAAGCGGGTGCCGTAGCCGGCAACGGGGAACAGGCATTTCTTGATCATCAATATCGTCCTTTTATGTGGTTTTCCTGATTGGGGCTGCCAGCACGGGCCTGGCGCCTCCGGAACGCTTGGTAGTCGGGCAACCAGAAAGCATGCCAAGTGTAACCAAGGTACCGCTATAAAGGGAAACACCGGGAGGTTGCGTCTTTTTTACGGTTTTTTCACGGCACCCGACATTGCATAAGTGCACTGAATTGGTGCACCTATTGAATGTTAACAATTAAAGGAGCATCAACCCTGTGGATTGTTGACAATATGGGTGGTTCGGCGTAAATTTCACGTCGTTACTTTTAATATTGTTGACAAACACTATGAACGCTCCCGTAACAATCACTCAGACTCGCGCCGATGAAGCTTTCGATTGTCTGCAAACGGCCATCGTGAAAGGCGAGTTGGCCCCCGGTGAAAAAATCGGTGAGCTGGACCTGTGCGAGCGTTTCAACCTGACCCGCGGCCCGGTGCGTGAAGCCCTCGGCCGCCTGGAATCCCGGGGCCTGCTCGTTCGTCGTCCCCACGCGGGTGTACGGGTGGTGTCTGTCAGTGCCGCTGAGCTGCTGGAGCTGTACCGCATCCGTGAAGTGATGGAAGGGCTGGCGGCTCGCCAGGCGGCAGAGCGGATGACAGACCAGGAAATCGCAGACCTGCAAGCTACCCTAGACAGCCACGAAGCCATGATTGAGGAAGCCCGCGGCCAGGCCTACTACCAGGCTGAAGGCGACTACGACTTCCACCACCGCATCGCCACCGGCAGCCGCAATACCAAGCTCGCGCAAATGCTGCTGGGTGATCTTTACTACATGGTGCGCATGTATCGCTACCGGCTGAGTACCTCCAGCGGCCGGCCACACCGGGCACTGGGTGAACACCGGCGTATCGTGGAGGCCATTGCCCAGCGGGATGGCGAGTTGGCGGAGTTCCTGATGAAACGCCACATCAACGCTGCCCGACAGAATATCGAACGCAAGATTGAACAGGGCGAGATCTCGTTCTGATCCCGAACCCAACATTCATGAACAAGAAGGAAATCCCCATGTCACAGCAACTGAGCCCGGGCGCACGCTTCCGCAAGGCGCTGAAAGAGAACAAGCCGCTGCAGATCGTCGGCACCATCAACGCCTATTCCGCCATGATGGCAGAGCGGGTAGGGCACCAGGCCATTTACCTGTCCGGTGGTGGCGTAGCCAACGCTTCCTTCGGCCTGCCGGACCTGGGCATGACCACCATGAATGATGTGGTGGAAGACGCCCGTCGCATCACCGCCGCCACCGGCCTGCCGCTGCTGGTCGACATCGACACCGGCTGGGGTGGCGCCTTCAACATTGCTCGCACCATTCGTGAGATGGAGCGTGCCGGCGTCGCCGCTATCCACATTGAAGACCAGGTCGCCCAGAAGCGCTGCGGCCACCGCCCCAACAAGGAAATTGTCTCCAAGGAGGAAATGGTGGACCGTATCAAGGCTGCGGCCGATGCGCGCCAGGACAAGGACTTCTTTATCATGGCCCGCACCGACGCCTTCCAGAAGGAAGGACTGGAAGCGGCCATTGACCGCGCCAAGGCCTGCATTGAAGCCGGTGCCGACGGTATCTTCGCTGAAGCCGTGCATGAGCTGTCTGACTACCGGGCCTTCGCGGACGCCATCGACGCACCCCTGCTGGCCAATATCACCGAGTTCGGCGCTACACCGCTCTATAACAAGAGCGAGCTTGCAGAAGCCGGTGCCGGTATGGTGCTCTATCCGCTCAGTGCCTTCCGCGCCATGAACAAGGCAGCGCTGATGGTGTACGAGAATATCCTGGAGAAGGGCGACCAGAAAGACGTGGTGGACAGTATGCAGACCCGTGCTGAACTCTACGACTTCCTGAACTACCACGACTTCGAACAGAAACTGGACGAGCTCTTCGCCCAGAAAAAGAACTGAACCGAATCCAACAAGAGATGTGAGGGAGATGACTCATGGCTGAAGCAAAGAAACTCGGTGGTGCCGGCCTGCGCGGGCAGGTCGCTGGTGAAACCGCCCTGTGTACCGTGGGCAAGTCCGGTGCCGGCCTGACCTACCGTGGCTACGACATTGCCGACCTGGCGGAGAAAGCCCAGTTCGAGGAAATCGCGTACCTGCTGCTGCGTGGCAAACTGCCCAACCGCAAGGAGCTGGACGAGTACACGCAGAAGCTGCAAAGTCTGCGTGGCCTGCCGGACGCCCTGAAGACTGTGCTGGAACAGATCCCCAAAGACGCCCACCCGATGGACGTCATGCGTACCGGCTGTTCCATGCTGGGCAACCTGGAAACCGAGCAGGACTTCTCCGAGCAGGACGACAAGATCGACCGCATGCTGGCGGTGTTCCCGTCCATCATCACCTACTGGTACCGCTTCGCCCACGAAGGCGTGCGTATCGAGACCGAGAGCGACGTGGACTCCATCGGTGGCCACTTCCTGGAGCTGCTCCACGGCAAGAAGCCTAGCGAGCTGCACGAGCGGGTGATGAACGTCTCCCTGATCCTCTATGCGGAGCACGAGTTCAACGCCTCTACCTTCACCGCCCGTGTGTGTGCGTCGACCCTGTCTGACATCCACAGCTGTGTTACTGGCGCCATCGGCTCCCTGCGTGGCCCGCTGCACGGCGGTGCCAACGAGGCCGCCATGGAGCTGATCCAGAAGTTCCAGACTCCGGATGAGGCCGAAGAAGGCCTGATGGGCATGCTGGAGCGCAAGGAAAAGATCATGGGCTTCGGTCACGCCATCTACAAGGAATCCGATCCCCGCAACGCGATCATCAAGCAATGGTCGAAGAAGCTGGCGGACGAAGTGGGCGACACCGTGCTGTACCCGGTATCCGTTCGCTGCGAAGAAGTCATGTGGCGGGAGAAGAAGCTGTTCTGTAACGCGGATTTCTTCCACGCGTCTGCCTATCACTTCATGGGCATCCCCACCGAGCTGTTTACACCCATCTTCGTGATGTCGCGGGTATCCGGCTGGACGGCCCACGTGAAGGAGCAGCGCGCCAACAACCGGATTATCCGCCCCAGCGCCGACTACACCGGCCCGGCGGACGCCAAGTGGGTGCCGATCGACGAGCGCCCGTAAAAGATCTGTCATCGCCCGCTAACCAGGGCGGGCCAGCACACTGATGGATCGGCACTGTGGTGGAGGTCTTTTGGAGCAGCGCCAGGGATGGCGCGGTAGCAAGGTCGGTCAAGGGACGACCGTGAATTGCGGCGGAAAAAGACCTCCACCATAGGGCCAGCCCCCCAGGCCTGATGCACGCCAACCAGACGCCCCCGAGAGAGCCAAGAATCATGAACACCCAATATCGCAAGAACCTCCCAGGCTCAGACCTGGACTATTTCGACACCCGCCAGGCGGTGGAAGACATCCAGCCCGGCGCCTGGGCCAAATTGCCCTACACCTCCCGTATCCTGGCAGAGCAGCTGGTTCGCCGCTGTGAGCCGGCCGCGCTGACGGATTCGCTGAAGCAGCTTATCGAACGCAAGCGGGACCTGGACTTCCCCTGGTACCCGGCGCGGGTCGTGTGCCACGACATCCTGGGCCAGACTGCCCTGGTGGACCTGGCCGGCCTGCGGGATGCTATCGCAGAGAAGGGCGGTGACCCCGCCAAGGTCAATCCGGTGGTGCCGACGCAGCTGATTGTTGACCACTCCCTGGCAGTTGAACACGCGGGGTTCGAGAAGGACGCCTTCGAGAAGAACCGTGAGATCGAGAACCGCCGTAACGACGATCGCTTCCACTTCATCAACTGGACCAAGACCGCCTTCGAGAACGTGGACGTGATCCCGCCCGGCAACGGCATCATGCACCAGATCAACCTGGAGAAGATGTCTCCGGTGGTTCAGGTTCGGGACAATGTGGCTTTCCCGGACACCTGCGTGGGCACCGACAGCCATACTCCGATGGTCGATGCCCTCGGCGTTATTTCGGTCGGTGTTGGCGGCCTGGAAGCGGAAAGCGTCATGCTTGGCCGTGCCTCCATGATGCGCCTGCCGGACATCGTGGGTGTGGAACTCAAGGGCAAGCTGCGTCCGGGTATTACTGGCACCGACATGGTGCTGGCGATCACCGAGTTCCTGCGCAAGGAGCGGGTAGTGGGTGCCTACCTGGAGTTCTACGGCGAAGGCGCCGACAGCCTGACCGTGGGCGACCGGGCGACCATCTCCAACATGACCCCGGAATATGGCGCCACCGCCGCCATGTTCTACATTGACGGCCAGACCATCGACTACCTCAAGCTCACCGGTCGTGAAGACGAGCAGGTAGCCCTGGTCGAGAAGTACGCGAAACACACCGGCTTGTGGGCCGATGACCTGAAATCCGCCGAGTATGAGCGGGTACTGACGTTTGACCTGAGCAAGGTCGAGCGCACCCTGGCGGGCCCGTCCAACCCCCACGCCCACCTACCCACCAGCGAGCTGGCCAAGCGCGGCATTGCCGGTGAATGGGAGCAGGAAGAAGGCAAGATGCCGGACGGCGCGGTGATCATCGCCGCCATCACAAGCTGTACCAACACCAGCAACCCCCGCAACATGGTGGCAGCCGGCCTGATCGCGCGGAATGCCAACAAGCTGGGCCTGACCCGCAAGCCGTGGGTGAAGTCCTCCCTGGCGCCGGGCTCCAAGACCGTCAAGATGTACCTGGAAGAAGCCAACCTGCTGCCAGAGCTGGAAAACCTGGGCTTTGGCGTGGTGGCCTTTGCCTGCACCACCTGTAACGGCATGAGCGGCGCCCTGGACCCGAAAATCCAGCAGGAAATCATCGACCGCGACCTGTACTCCACGGCGGTGCTGTCTGGTAACCGTAACTTCGATGGTCGTATCCACCCCTACGCCAAGCAGGCCTTCCTGGCCTCGCCGCCGCTGGTCGTGGCCTATGCCATCGCCGGTACCATCCGCTTTGATATCGAGAAGGACGCCCTGGGCTACGACAAGGACGGCAACCCCATCACTCTGAAAGACATCTGGCCCAGCGATGAAGAAATCGACGCCATCGTCAAGACGGCGGTTAAGCCGGAGCAGTTCCGCCAGACCTACATTCCCATGTTCGATGTGTCGAAGGATGCCCGTAACCTGGTCAGCCCACTGTACGAGTGGCGGCCCCAGAGCACCTACATCCGCCGTCCGCCGTATTGGGAAGGTGGCATGGTGGGGGAGAAGTCCCTCAAGGGCATGCGTCCGCTGGCGATCCTGCCGGACAACATCACCACCGACCACCTGTCGCCGTCCAATGCGATCCTGATGGACAGCGCCGCCGGTGAATACCTGCACAAGATGGGCCTGCCGGAGGAAGACTTTAACTCCTACGCCACCCACCGGGGCGACCACCTGACCGCCCAGCGTGCGACCTTCGCCAACCCGAAGCTGTTCAACGAAATGGTGCGGGACGAGAATGGCAACGTGAAGCAGGGCTCGCTGGCCCGTATCGAGCCGGAAGGCAAGGTCACCCGCATGTGGGAAGCCATCGAGACCTACATGGGCCGCAAGCAGCCGCTGATTATCATCGCGGGCGCCGACTACGGCCAGGGCTCTTCCCGTGACTGGGCCGCCAAGGGCGTGGCACTGGCGGGCGTCGAAGCCATCGTCGCGGAAGGTTTCGAGCGCATCCACCGGACCAACCTCATCGGCATGGGTGTGATGCCCCTGCAGTTCGAGGAAGGCACCACCCGCAACACCCTGGCACTGGACGGTACGGAAACCTACGACGTGGAAGGCACCGCCGCACCGGGCGCGGAACTGACCCTGGTCATCCACCGCAAGAACGGCAGCACCGAGCACGTCGCGGTCATCTGCCGCCTGGATACTGCGGAAGAGGTGGAAATCTACAAGGCCGGCGGTGTGCTGCAACGCTTCGCCCAGGACTTCCTGGAATCCGAAGGCGCTGCCTGAGGTCTCAGCCAAGTTCCCACACCTCCGCCCAATGTTCCCTCTCCCTAGACGGGAGAGGGTCAGGGAGAGGGTGAAGCAGGCGACTCCACAAGCCAGAACCAAACACAGGTACCAGAATGAGTAACGTACCCCAGGTAAAAATCCCCGCCACCTACATGCGTGGCGGCACCAGCAAGGGCGTGTTCTTCAACATTGAAGACCTGCCCGAACGCTGCCAACAACCCGGTGAGGCCCGTGACAAGCTGCTGATGCGCGTCATCGGCAGCCCCGATCCCTACGAGAAGCAGATCGACGGCATGGGTGGCGCCACCTCCAGCACCAGCAAGACCGTGCTGCTCGCCAAAAGCCAGAGTGACGACCACGACGTGGACTACCTCTTTGGCCAGGTCGGCATCGACAAGGCCTTCGTGGACTGGAGCGGCAACTGCGGCAACCTGTCCGCGGCGGTGGGGCCCTTCGCCATCACCAACGGCATGGTGGACAAGAGCCGGGTACCGGACAACGGCATCGCCACGGTTCGCATCTGGCAGGCCAATATCGGCAAGACCATTGTTGCCAGGGTCCCCATGACCAACGGTGAAGTGCAGGAAACGGGTGACTTCGAACTGGACGGCGTCACCTTCCCGGCGGCAGAAGTCGCCGTGGAATTCATGGACCCCGCAGACGGTGAGGGCGCCATGTTCCCCACCGGCAATGTCGTAGACGACCTGGAGGTGCCCGGCGTGGGTACCCTCAAGGCCACTATGATCAACGCCGGCATACCCACCATCTTCGTCAATGCCGAAGACATCGGCTACCAAGGCACCGAGCTGCAGCCGGCCATCAACGGCGACCCGGAAGCCCTGGCCCGTTTCGAACTTATCCGTGCCCACGGCGCGGTGAAGATGGGGCTGATAAAGACCCCGGAGGAAGCCGCAAACCGTGGCCACACGCCCAAGGTAGCTTTTGTAGCGCCGCCAAAGGATTACGTCAGCTCATCAGGTAAAGATATCGAGGCCGGTGATGTTGATGTACTGGTCCGCGCCCTGTCCATGGGCAAACTGCACCACGCCATGATGGGCACCGCTGCGGTGGCTATTGCAACGGCCGCTGCGGTACCCGGCACGCTGGTGAACCTGGCGGCCGGGGGCGGGGACCGCACCTCCGTCACCTTCGGTCATCCGTCCGGGACCTTGCAGGTGGGGGCTGAGGCCTCCCAGGTGAACGGGCAGTGGACGGCCACCAAGGCTGTGATGAGTCGTAGTGCCCGGGTGCTTATGGAAGGTTGGGTGAGGGTGCCTGGCGACTCGTTCTAGGTACCCTGATCAGACTCGAATCAGGATTGGTCTCCTGACTGATTGCCGCCAGTGCCCTTGGGCCTGGCGGCTTTTTTGTCTTCACGAGCCGGTCCCGTCCGGTTATCCGAAATCAAAGACGACAGCGGCAAATACAAGCAATACAAAGCCATGCCCGGCAATCATAAACACCCATGCCCGGAGCTGGTCAGCCCTTGTTGTATACCGTTTTACATCTGAGGTATTGAGTTGTCGATTGTCTACCTCGTTAAAAAAGGACTCGGGTAACGCGACAGCGTATGCGTACCAGACCAGCCGGCCCCCGACGCCGTCCCAGGGGCAGGGGCGAGGCTTACCTTCAGCCATGATCGCTTTCTCGATCTTCGCCATGGACAACCGGCCGAATACCAGCCAGGAAACCATCGCCGTCAGCAGACAGCCGGCGAAAACAAATGCAAAAATCAGCTCTCCGTCCACCCGTCAGTCGCCCGTAAAGTAGTCGTAGATTTTTCCGAATAGGTTTTGTCCACGTTCGTCGGCTTGATAAGCCGCATAGGCTCCGATAGCAACGGCGGAACCGATCATCAAGCCCCATCCCCAGGGTGTGGCTGCCAGCGCGACTCGTGCCATGGTCATCGCAACGGTCTTACCAGTGACGAAACCTGCTGAGGTAGCTCCAGCCAGTCCGCCCGTTTGCGCGACCAGTTCACGTTCCCACTCATCCTCATTCCGATAGCTTCGGTATACTGCGTTCGCGCGCAAACCTACATCCGCCACTATGATGCCTCGCCCGGCATACTGCAGGCCTTGAGAAAAGCGACTGACAGCCCGCCCCTCATTCATGTCTGCCACATGGATACCGCGTCCCTTATGTCTCTCAGCCAATCTGACGCCCCTGTCAGCTCCCGTGATCGCGCTGCCTTTATTTAGGCCAAAGTCGGAACGGGGTGCCAGTCGGCTCAGTTCCTGCTGGAAATACCGATTCAGACGCTCGTAAGCTGAGCGAACGTTTTGCCTGAGATGTGCTTTTGTCCGGGAAGGGCCTCGTCCCACGCGTGTGAAGTTATTCAGCTTAACGAGCGCATCCTGATATTGGCTGAGCGCGTTCATAAAGCTGTCTGTCCTTGCACCAAGCACTGTGGCACCTATACCAGCGACAGAGTTGCCCGTGCTGGCATTGTCTGGATTCAGCCGGCTTTGAACCCAATCAATGAACAACGCAAGGCGAACTGTGTCCTGACCATGCTGGTCGACACAACAACCGAGGCGCTGCCTGGACTTCTCGGGGAGGCTGTTAAGCATGTTGCTAATCGCTAGATCCTGGGGATTAGGGTCGACTGCCAGGCAATAGGCATAATCTTTGGCAACTGACTGGCACCCGAACATGACCCGACGAGCTCTTGCATATTCATCGAGAGAGGCTGACGGCTCACAAAAATCGGAAAGGGTGGACGAATGTCGGGGAATGACGATATCTGTCATGGTGCGGTTCCTGTATCTGTCCTTGAAATTGCCCCTCCTCAACAAACCAGTGTTCATCGGGATTACAGGAGCTTCCTTACCTCGTGTGTTCTTTGTCGAACAAGGGACAACGTCATGCGCCCAATCTACGAGTTAAGGAAAGTATTCCATACCGCCCCCGGTCCAGCAACAGGCAGCGGTATACGAATTTGGGTATCCGTCGGGACCTTGTAGCTCTGGGCTGAGGCCTCCCAGGTTAACGGGCAGTGGACTGCGACCAAGGCTGTGATGAGCCGTAGCGCCCGGGTGCTTATGGAAGGTTGGGTGAGGGTGCCTGGGGACTCGTTCTAGGCGCCTCGTCCAGACTCAAAGCAGGATTGGTCTCCTGACTGATGGCCGCCAGTGCCCTATGGGCCTGGCGGCTTTTTTGCTTCTGAGGCCCGTGTAATCACTCAGGCCTTGCCAGCCACCCTGTATCCCGCAAAGCCCCCGACTACAATAAATCCAAGGCTAACAAGCAGGAAGATTTTGAAATTGCGAGTCGCTTCATCTTCACCCTGGTAGAGCGGACCCCAGATTGAACCGGCGAGGTAGAATAGGGCTATGCTGAGCAGGAGGCCGATGATGGCAAACAGGACGGTAAGGAATACGGCTCTCACGCTTCAGCCCTCCAGAACAAAATTTCCTTCGATTTCTCATAGTCTGACCAGACACCATCAATTGATAGGCCAGTTGCGATGCGGAACCACGAACTCCAGTCGGTCAACCGGGAGCCATTCCATAGGTCAATATGATCGCCAGTTGGATTGTTCTCGGGATCGCTCGTTCTCAACCAGTAATCCTTGAAGAAAATGATCCCCTTCTTACCTGAAATGTGCTTTTTGAAGCCATCTACGGGGATGCTCTGTGCTGCAGCAAGGCCCGCTGGACGTACTTTCTTCAGAGCCTGGGCCATCTGCTCAGCGCGTAGAACATGCCCATGGGAATTCGCGTGATGCCAGCAATGTTCAGCACCAGGTAGGGTGGTGGTGTCAAAGCCGCAAAGTGCGAGGGCATTACCGACACGAATAGCGCACTGGTTAGAGAAAGCCGGTTTGTTTTCTACGATGCAGGGACTATCGACACCGCTGACGGTGGCGTGGTTTGACCATAGTGTGCCGTTCGGTTAATTCGCTGACTCATATTGGTTATAATGAGGCTATCGATCAGTAAAAATAGGTTCCCATTGTGCCCAAGCCAGCAGCCCCGTTTAATCTGACCGTTAACGATCAACTGGAACTTGAAGGCTGGTGCCGAACAAGCACTCTGAGTCAGCATCTGGCTCAACGCGCCAGGATCCTTCTGTTACTGAATGAAGGCGAGACGCCTCAAGGGATTGCAGACTCGCTTCAGGTGAGCACTCAAACGGTCTTCAAATGGCGCAAGCGTTATAGCGAGCAAGGTCTTGAAGGGCTTTATGATGCGCCGCGACCGGGGCAGCCTCGAAAGCTGGACAACAAAACTGTCAAAAAGATTTTAGAAGACACAGTCCATAAGGTCCCGAGAGAAGCCACACACTGGAGTCTCAGCCTCATGGCGAAACATGCCGGAGTGACGCGCTGGCAAGTGCGCCAGATCTGGAAAGCGGCTGACTTAAAGCCGCACCGGCTCAAAACGTTCAAAATCAGCAACGACCCGAACTTCGCTGAGAAAGTGTGTGACGTCGTAGGTCTTTATCTGAATCCTCCGGATAATGCGCTGGTTCTGTCTGTTGATGAAAAGACACAGATTCAGGCGCTCGACCGGACACAGCCAAAGTTACAGCTCAGGCCAGGACAAATTGAGCGTCATACACACGATTATAAGCGCCATGGCACGACCAGCCTGTACGCAGCTTTTAACATTTTGACGGGCGAGGTTATTGGTCGTGTTACTCAACGCCATCGTGCCAAGGAGTTTCTGGATTTTTTGCGACAGATCGACCGAGAAACCCCGAACGATCTGGATCTGCACGTGATTCTGGATAACAGCTCGACTCACAAGACCTCGGAGGTCAAAACCTGGCTGGCCAAGCACCCTCGCTTCAAACTCCATTTCACGCCTACGAGCGCATCGTGGCTGAACGCCGTTGAGGGGTGGTTTGGCCAACTGGAACGGCGCGCGCTTTATCGAGGCATTTTCACCAGCGTTGGTGAGTTGAAGTCAGCTATTAAAAAGTACATCAAGGTCCACAACGAAAAACTGGCCAAGCCATTCCGGTGGCATAAAAGCGCCGAAGCTATTATGACATCAGTGGCGCGGGCAAAGCTGAGCTTAATTGACAATAAGCGCGCGAATTAACCGAACGGGACAATAGGTCGTCGAATTTGATCATGAGCACGGTCCTTGTGGGCATTGGGTTCCTGATGACCAGAAGATAATACTATTAAAAATGGCTGGAGTATGAGACCCGAGTTGCTCGACTTTGGAGGTTTTCGATGTTCTGGTTTCGAGCTTCTTCAGCGGGTGTATTAGTTCGAAGTGGGCCTTTTGGTTTTTCCTTTGCGGATGGTCTTTGTTGTTTGCGGAGTGTGACTTGACGGGATAGTGTTGCATCTAACCGTTTGTTAATGTCTCCTTGGGCGAATTCCACAGAATGCCGCGGTACTTTCACCCCGAGTGCAAAGGCCATCCCGGGTGGAACGGCGACCATTCGCCTGCGAAATCGCAGGTCAGGCATCAGCTCGACGGGGGTTTTAAATGCAGCCAGGGATTGGGTGTCAGGTAACCGGCGGGGCGGTAGCGTGCCTGGTGGGGCCTGTGCGACAGTTAAAGCCGGTCTATGGGGCTAACCATTCCACGTTCGTGCAGACCAACAACGTGCGTATAGATCTGCGTTGTTTCGATGGAGTTATGGCCCAGGATCTCCTGAATAGCACGAAGGTCAGTCCCCTGCCGAAGTAGCTCTGTCGCGAAAGAGTGCCTGAAAGTGTGGCACGAGACCCGCTTGTTAATACCCGCCCTTTCACTTGCCCGCTTGACTGCCCGTTGAAGCTGACGCTCGTCCACATGGTGTCTGCGCTTCGTACCGCTGCGCGGGTCAGTGGAGTAATGCCGAGCCGGAAACAGATACTGCCACCCGAGCTCAAAAGGCGCATTCGGGTATTTTCTGGCCAGCGCGTCCGGTAGATAGACACTGCCGTAACCGGCCTTCAGGTCGCATCGATGAAGCTCCGTTACCCATCGAATTTGCTCAGCCAGCTTACTTTGTACCCGCTCCGGCAACAGTGTTCTTCGGGCTTTTCCCCCTTTGGCTTCCTGCACCCAGAGGGCCTGGTTCTCGATGTCGATGTCTTTGACCCGCAGCCGAACCACCTCCATGAGTCGTAACCCACAGCCATACATTAGTTGAACCATCAAGCCGTGGGTACCAGAGAGGTGCAAAAGCACGCGGGCGACTTCGGCACCTGAAAGCACTGTCGGCAGCTTGCGCCCGCCCGCTGCTTTCCGGAAGTTCAGGTCGGGTATGTCCTGCTTCAGAAACTCGCGGAACAGAAACACCAGCGCGTTCAGTGCGGTTTTCTGCGTATTGATTGAACAATGCTGATCAACCGCCAGGTAGCTGAGGAAAGCCTGGATATCATGAGCATCAAGCTGATCGTGGGATCGATACTGGCTGAAACGAATAAACCTCCGGATCCAGGCGCAGTAGGTTTTCTCCGTTCGGTAGGCCAGACCGCGAGCACGGATGAATGTACGAAGTCGATCCAGAAAACGAGGTGATTGAGAGGATACTGGTGGTGGCACGTCCATGGCGACAATAGTTCCTGAAACATTACTGTATATGTGTACAGTATCCGGCATGGCGAGGGCGTGATTTAGGTCACATTTATGCTCGAATTTGATGTTTTTACGGATATCCGGGGGATATTCAGCCACTTCTGGCGTTATATTCGAAATATACCGTCATTTTTGTCGTTTTTTTCGGAATGGATATGCAGGGTTTAAAATTGCTTTGTGATGACAACCCCTTGATATAATAGACATTAAATTTCATTCCCGGCAACGGGCATGCCCAGAAATATTGCCATTTTTGACGTAGAATAAACTGTTAGTGACTCTTAGCTATGTGGGTAAAACGAAACGAGTTTGATCTGTCCATGGAGCGCGAAAGCAGTGCTAACCCGAATTTCTCATGAGGGGATAAAAGAAAGCGGCTGAAAGTGTTAAAATTTCAGGACCTTACACCATCAATCAACACCAACAACCGCTATCCAAAATGGTACCTCAAAAACTGACCTTCTCGCCACTTTCCCGCCGCCAGATTGAAACCGACTTCTCCGGAGGCCATATCACCTCCGATGCCGGCTTGCTGTTACTGCGCGAAGTCGACAAACAACACCGGTTAACCCAACGGCTGGCCGAGACTCTGACCGACCAGCGGGATCCCCGGATGATTCGTCATGAGCTCAAGTCCCTGGTCCGGCAACGGGTCTACGGTGTGGCCGGTGGCTACGAAGATCTGAATGATCATGAAGCGCTTCGCTTTGATCAGGCACTACAAACCGCCACGGGGAATGCCTCGACTCTGGCCGGCAAGTCCACGCTTTGTCGAATGGAGCAGGCGATGGATCGGCAAACCATTGTCAAAGCGCATGAGTTGCTCTGGCACCACTTTATCGAGCAGCATGAGAAGCCGCCCAAGGAAATCGTGCTGGATTTTGACGGCACCGATATTCCGGTGCACGGCGACCAGCCGGGTAAGTTCTTTAACCGGTATTACGACCATCACTGCTACTTCCCGCTTTACGTCTTCTGCGGTAGGCACTTGCTGGTGAGCTATCTGCGCACCAGCAATCGAGGTGATGCCCGGCACAGCTGGGCCATTCTGGCGCTGCTGGTGCGATTTATTCGCGAGTATTGGCCACAGACCCGGATCGTGTTCCGGGGCGACTCCCACTTCAGCAAGCCCCGACTGCTGGCCTGGTGCGATCGCAACCAGGTGGATTACATCGTAGGCATGGCCCGCAACCAGCGGCTGGAGGCGCTTGCCGCCCCAGCCATGGACAAAGTCCGGACCTACTACGAGGCTCATGGCCATAAGCTCGCCAGCACCTTCCGCTTCCGCTACAAAGCCCGAAGCTGGCATAAGCCACGCTGGGTGGTTGCGCGCCTGGAATATGGCCCTCAAGGCCCGAACCCCCGGTTCGTTATCAGCTCCCGCTACGATGACGGATTCAAGCTCTACTACGAACAGTATTGCGCACGGGGTGATATGGAGAACCGGATCAAGGATCAACAACTGGATCTGTTTGCCGGTCGCACCTCCAGCACACACTGGTGGACCAACCAGTGGCGGCTGATCTTATCCGGCTTCGCCTACACCCTGTTCGAGCGTTTGCGGGTGCATCTGAAAACACGCCCTTCGAACGTATGAGTGCCGGCACCTTGCGCTTGAAGCTGATCAAGGTTGGCGCAGTCATCATCCGCAACACCCGCCGAATACGGGTGTTGATGAGTGATAGCTATCCACACAAGAACGATCTCTCAGCACTGGTTCAGCGCTTGGTGCCCCAGTAGATAATCGGGCTCCCCCGGCCCGATACCAATGGGGGAAAGGGGGAGTTGTGCCTGAATGCCGGAAACTGGCTAAATAATCGCCAACTTCGACCATGACCACTCGGATCTGGCACTACCAGGCTTGGTCTGCGAAGGTTGTTGGAGCACTATGAGAAATCCGGGCTAAAGGGTTCGCTTCTTTTGCTGCCGTGTTCTTGCCAGTAGTTATCGCTTTCTCAGATAAACTAGGGATTTCAAAATTCAGAAGCCCTGACCCGTTGAGCTGGGGTGAGATGTTTGGTCGGCTACATGTCTATGCTATTTGGGGTGTCGGTGCTTACCTTGTGGTGTATATATATTTCCGTAGGAAAAGAATGAATTCGGAAAGATTTTGTATTGAGTGTGAAAGGGTTGTTCGTGAAGAAAGTATCGATACGTGCTCGTGTGGGGGTAAGGTCGATTTCTTATCTGATTACAAGTACATCGAGTCGGATCATGAGCACTAACAATAAGCAGCAGGCCGACCTTCGGCGGCTGTGCTAGGCGTTAAATGCCATGAGAAGCATCGAGGATGTATTCAAGGAAATAGAGGGAGTTCCAGATTTTGTGTCTCACCACATAGATTCTGTGAACTATCAGAATGGCTATGGAGATTCCCCTCTTCATATCGTTGCCCTGTGGGGTGATTGTGAGGCCATAGAATTGCTTGCTCTGGCCGGCGCCGATGTCAATGCGCAGGGTGAGAATGGATTCACTCCTTTGCATTACGCGGCACAAATGGACAAGCCAGAGGCTATTCTTGTGCTTAGAAAGCTCGGAGCCAGAATGGATATCCTGGCTGACGGAGAAACAGTACTAGAGGTTGCGGAGTCAGCGGGCAGTAAGGCCGCCATAGGAGCGCTCCGTGCGAGCATTTAACAAGCAGCGCCAGTGCGCGCCCTTTGGGCGCCGGACGCACTTCGTGCGCCGCTGCGCAGGTCGTTGAGGCTGTAGAAAAACCCCGATATCCCCCTCGGTTTTGATAGGATCAGGCAAACGGACAAGGAGTGGTCATATGCCCCGCTTCAAGCATTACAACTACGACCAGGACGCCATGGTCGTGATCAACTACCAGGAACAGCTCCAGCCCGGCACCTTTGAACATGCGGTGCACTACCTGATTGAGCACAAGCTGGATCTGTCGGTGTTCCACCCCAAGTACCGCAACGAAGACACCGGCCGGCTGGCCTACGATCCGGCCATCCTGCTCAAGATCATCCTGTTCGCCTACTCCAAGGGGATCACCTCCAGCCGCGAGATGCAGTGGTGCTGCGAGACCAACATCATCTTCAAGGCCCTGTCCTGCGACACCGTTCCGCACTTCACTACGTTGGCCAAGTTCGTTAGCAGTCACTCGGATGAGATCGAAGAGCTGTTCGAGCAGGTATTGTTGGTCTGCCACGACCAAGGCCTGCTGGGCAACGAGCTCTTCGCCATCGACGGCTGCAAGATGTCGTCGAATGCGGCCAAAGAATGGTCCGGCACCTTTAAGGAACTGGAAGAGAAACGCACCAAGCTGCGACGCCTGGTTCGTCATCATCTCAAGGCCCATTACGAGCGGGACGAGGCGGAAACCGAGGCCGAACTGGACCGGGATATCCGACGAGCGAAAACCATCCTGTCCCTGGATGAGGCCGCGAAGAAAGTCGACCGCTTCCTAAAGACGAACCGCCCAAGGATGGGCCGGGGGAAACGGAGCAAGGAAGTGAAGAGCAACATCACCGATAACGAAAGCGCCAAGATGACCACCAGCAAGGGCACGATCCAGGGCTATAACGGCGTGGCCACGGTGGACAGGAAACACCAGATCATTATCGATGCCCAGGCCTTTGGCGAAGGCCAGGAACACCACACCTTACAACCGGTACTGGAGAGCGTAGAAGCCCGCTTCAAGAAACTGGGTATCGCCGACAACATTTATCAGCAAGGTACCATCGTTACCGCTGATACCGGCTTCGCCAACGAAGCCAACATGAGGTACCTGCACGAACGGCAGATCAACGGCTACGTGCCGGACAACAAATTCCGCAGTCGCGACCCGAAGTTCCAGAACCAGAAAGACAAGTACGGCAAGCGTCATCAGAACTTGCCGGACACTGGCTGGAAGAAAATCATCCCAGCCAGTGAATTCCAGTTCGATCCGGTGAACCTGACGTGCATCTGCCCGGCAGGCAATGCCATCAGCTACCAAGCCACACGCGAAGCCGAGAACGGCAAAATGCGGGTGCATTTCGAAGGCCGTTTGTTGCAATGTCGACACTGCTCGAAGAAGCATCAGTGCATGCAGAACCCGGCGTCCGCCAATCATCGCAAAGGGTCCGGAAGGCAGGTCTCGTTCACCATCGAGAATAAGCGCCTGCCCAACTACACCGATTGGATGAAGCATCGGGTAGACAGCCCGCAGGGTAAAGAGATTTACAGCCACCGGATGTCGGTGGTGGAACCGGTGTTCGGCAACATCGGTACGAACAAGCGCCTGAATCGCTTCAGTCTGCGGAGCCGGAAAAAGGTGCAGGGCCAGTGGCAGCTATACTGCCTGGTGCACAATATTGAAAAGCTGACGAATTACGGGCGGTTAGCGGCGTAATGCTGAGTGTGGAAGGCTAGGAGTGTGGCCGCTGAATGTCAGTAATACCGGTGCTGAGACCGTCAAAGGGCCGAAACTGACGGCTGAACATTGGTATCTCGATAATCAGCTAGCTGATGGCCGCTACAAAAATTTTAGGAAGCAGGCGTTGGGGACGGCTCGAAATCGAGTTTTTCTACAGCCTCGTTGGTGTTCATCACCTCCAGGCCATAGACGGGAATCCTATGACTAAGCATGCAACTTGTAGGTCCAGAAAATATAGGTCCAGAAAATATGTCGAGTATTTCAGGCGGCATCGTACACGAAATGCCAGCGGATCTGGCTGGTGCCTTAATGCAGAACAGCAAAACGGTTGATCTTTGGGAAAGCCTGACGCCTGTCGCACGTAATGAGTTCATTTGCTGGATTGAAGATGCGAAGCAGGAAAAGACCAGGGTGAAACGGATCAATCGTACTGTTGAGGAGCTTGCGGATGGTAAGAGACGTCCGTGCTGCTGGCCTGGCTGCATTCATCGTACTGACAAAAGGCCCGGCAAGTGGCAGCAAGATGTTCTTATCGATAAAAAGCCCAGAAAGTAGGATATACCTTGAGCGGGGCTAACCGATAATGATTGACGGCTTACCCCACGAGATATCGATCACTCTGGTGGCCCGGCCAATTCACCTGCTTGTCTGAATGACGGGTTAGAACCTGGGCCGGGTGTCCAGGCAAGATGGACCCGACACCCGCTCCTGGCCTCCGGGCTTCTTATACAATAAACAAAAAAGTAGAACTCCTATGAAAAGATGGCTTCTTTCGATCATTGTTTTGATCGTGCTGGCGTGTGGTACTTTCTGGGCATTGGCCGATAAGGACATGCGTCGACTGGTGCTGAACCTGCCGACGGATACCAACGTGCTTTTCTGGTCAACGGAGCAAAGAGATGCGGTGTTCCGTGCCATGGACCGTTTGCCGTTTCTTTCGAAATCACGGGTTATCCCTGCAGGTGATGACCCTTATCCGTTACCTGAAGGAATGCCGCTTGAGCTGGATACCGATGTGGACGCCTTTATGGAGAGCCAGCGGGCGGCGGCGCTGGTGATTGTCCAGGACGGCAAGGTACGGCTCGAGCGTTATGGCCTGGACTTCGGTCCGGAGGGGCGCTGGACCAGTTTTTCCGTGGCCAAGTCCTTGACCTCGACACTGGTGGGCGCCGCCCTGAAAGACGGGTATATCAAGAGTATTGAAGACAAGGTGTCAGACTATATCCCGGACCTCAGGGGATCCGCCTATGACAATGTCACCATCCGGCAGCTGCTGACCATGACGTCCGGGGTGCAATGGAATGAGGATTACTCAGACCCGCAATCCGATGTCGCCTTGTTCAATGCCCATGAACCGGACCCGGGAGTGGATGCCACGGTAAATTACATGCGGCAACTGGAAACCGAGGCGCCACCCGGCACGAAGTGGGTGTACAAGACCGGCGAGACCAACCTGATTGGTGTGCTGGTGAGTTCAGCGACCGGCAAGCACCTGTCTGACTACCTGTCGGAGAAAGTCTGGAAACCCTTTGGTATGGAACAGGATGCCAGCTGGATCCTCGGGTCCACCGGGCATGAAATCAGTGGTTGCTGTATCCAGGCCTCCACCCGCGACTTTGCACGTCTGGGCCTGTTTTTCCTTGGCGGTGGCCTGGCCGATGGCAAACCTGTCTTACCCGAGAACTGGGTTGAGGAGGCGACCAGCCACCTCGTGGATACCACCCGGGAAGGATATGGTTACGGCTACCAGTGGTGGGCCCTCGATGATGGCGCTTATATGGCCCGGGGAATCTTTGGCCAAGGCATTTTTATTGATCCCGAGCGCCAACTGGTCATCGCATCGAATGGCAACTGGCCGCAGGCATCGGGTCGTCAGGGAGGCGGTCAGGATGAAGAGCGGTTGACCTTTTATCGGCAGGTTCAGTCGGCGATCGACAGGGAGCACGCGCCATAGTCTCAGATTCAGGTGCGTGCCATAGCTGGCCACATCAGTTATCCCGATACTGGCCAGCGGTTGACTACACCCGGTTAGCGTCCGTTCGAAGGCTTGTCGGGCCCTGCCGATGGCACCTTGTCAGTGCGCCAGGGCATGCCGTCGCAGGTTGGATAGTTTTTACAGTCGGGAAGGCAACCCCTGCACGGTAAGCGGTGAGACGTCGATGGAGCACTGGGCGTGGATTGATGGGTCATGGATAACCTGCTGGCTGGATTTTTAACAGATTACGGTCGGGTAGTCACTTTGGATGCCAGTGGGCCGGAAAACTGGGAGAGACAGTGAGCAGGCCGCGCTATGCTTCCGGCGCCACGACTTGAGTGAGAAGGAGTTCGGGGACTCCTTCCTCACCAAAGTCACGGGATATCAGGAGACAATGGTTACCAGGCCCGGGGCGTGCCGGATGACTTTTTCACTGACGCTGCCAAGGGTCAGGGAGCGTAGTGCGGAATGGCCCCGTTTCCCGATAACCAGGTGAGTTCCGGGGTTCTGTTCCATGTACTCGACGACCTCATGGGCTGGGTCGCCTTTGAGCAGGATTTCCTCTTTGACATCAACCGGTCCGTCAAGGGCTTCCTTCGCTGTATCAAATACCTTGCGGCCGTATTCCTGCTGTTCCTGTTCAAGGTCGCTGGGCCAGACCCCGCTTATGATCAGCCGTTCGGCCCTGGATCCCGGAAAAACGGTGAGTAGCTTGAGTGGATGACCAGTTGCTTTGGCCAGGTCAGCGGCCATTCTTGCGGCACGGGAAGCGTGTTCTGATCCATCACAGGCGACTACGACGGCTGAGATAGTGTCGGACATTGTTACTTCTCCATGGGTGTGGGTTCAGTCTAAAAGCTAGCACTGATTCGGGCATGTGACGAACCGCAAGTAACCCTTGGAAGGGATATGTCAGCCAGGTTTGACCTGGCGGGAAAGCAACTCTTGGCGATTTTTACTAAGTGGGCAACTCTGCTGCGTCGACCGTTTGAAGGTTGAGCCTGGCTCGGCCCAGGTGCTGCGAGGACACGTACTGTCCTCGTCGATTAAAGTACGGATTCCACGGCCTCAATGAGCTCAGCATCATCCGGCGTTACCCTGCTGGGAAACGATTTGACGACACTTCCTTCGGCATCGAGTACGTACTTGGTAAAGTTCCAGCGCGGCGGTTCGCTCTGCTGATTAATGGCCCGGAAAACCGGGTTGGCGTCAGGTCCGGTCACCGGCCCCGGTGCGATCATGGTAAAGGTGACCCCGAAGTTTTTGAAACAGATGTCAGCGGCTTCTTCTTCGGAATCGGCTTCCTGTTGGAAATCATCGCTGGCAAACCCCACGACCACAAGCCCATCATCGGCATAGCGTTGGTGTAGCTTCTCCAGCCCTTCAAACTGGCCCGTGTAGCCACAGTAACTTGCGGTGTTGACCACCAGCAGTGGTTTGCCGGCGGCAATATCACAAAGGTTGACGGTTTCGTCAGAGTGAAGCCTGCGCTGTTCATGGTCCAGAAACGACGGGCAGCTCTCGGCCACCGCGGGAGAGGCGAATACAGATCCGGCGATAAAGGCCACTGTGGCCAGCTTGAGTCTCAGGTGCTTCATGTTCACGTTCCGCATTTGATGAGGGTCTACTATGACTATAGGCCTATTCTTACTCTGTAGATCATCCGTGGGACAGGTTTGGTGTGATGCGGCAAGAGATGACTTCGGCGCTGTACCGCAAAGGGTTCGGGTTCCGTCAGGTTCTGGCATTCATCGCAATTCTGGTCCTGGGTTCAGGGGCGGAGGGGGCATGCCGCCAGCCGCTTGAGCAGGATCAGCAGGTTCGTCGTACATTGGCGGTCACCACCACCGGGGTGGGTGTGATTACGGCGTGGGGTATTGTGAACTGGGACTACTTTACGGAAAAGCCCACCGCATCGTCGGAAGGCTGGTTCGGTCAGGAAAGCCCTGAGGGTGGGGCGGACAAGCTCGGCCATATGTTCACCACCTACGCCACATCCCAGGGGGTCGCCAGTCTTTTTGAAGACTGGTGTTTTCCCCGGAAGGACGCAGCACTCTATGGCACCCTGTCGTCCCTGGCCATCCTCAGTTATATGGAGCTGGGCGACGCGTTCAGCAGTTATGGATTTTCATATGAGGATTTCCTTGCGAACGCCATAGGTGGCCTTGCTGGTTACTACCGGTATCGTTATCCGGAGTGGGCCAGCAAAGTCGATTTTCGTTGGGAAGTCGGGCTGGAGCCCGAGCAGTTCGACATAACCACAGATTATGATAATTCGAAGTATCTGCTGGCGCTGAAACTGAATGGTTTCAGTGCCTTCCGCGACAGTTTCTTGAGACATTTCGAGTTGCACGCCGGTTACTACTCGCGAGGTTACTCGGACACGGACGACCCTGATGAGCGTAACCTCTACATCGCTATAGGGCTGAACATCACTGACCTCTTCAGGCGAAATGGCTATGACAAGACGGCGACGTTCCTGAATTACTACCAGCCGCCTTTTACGTATTTCCCCATTGAGGAATGATTGAGGAGTGGCGGTCTATAGCCGAAGAGATCAATATTTGCGCAATGTTGTCCCCTATGCTTTGATCAAATAGTCAGGCCATGGTCTGTATCGGTGGCCTTTACCTATCTCGCTCCAGGGACCAGTTGGCCTCCGGGAGTTCCAAGCTGTTGCGAAAAGGAGTTACACAGTCATGGCTTATGAAACAATAGATGGACAACGATACGAAAAGGAATTGCTGGACCTGGCCCGAAAACACACCACTGGGCAGGGTGAAGGCCAGTTATCCAAGGATGAAGTGGCGGAACTGTTCAAATCGGCCCAGGATGGGCCAGGTGTGACCGACACCGAGAAGGCTACGCTGGCCTACATCCGTAAAACCTTTGATTTTACCGATGCCGCAGCCAGGGATTTTGACGCGGCGTTCAGCAAGCTCTGACGTCTGAGGACGGCTTTCTGCCCCGGCGATAGAACATCATGGAGAGGGCCGTCCCCAGTTATGATCGCCTGGCCCGAATCAGCTTTTTTCGATATCCAGCAGTTCTACCTCAAATATCAATGTTGCATTGGGTCCCACATAGTTCCCTGAGCCGCGCTCCCCGTAGGCAATATCGGCCGGAATATACAATTCCCATTTGTCGCCTTCTGACATCATTTTAAGAGCCTCGATCCAACCCGGGATAAGTTGTTTGACTTTGACACGATAAGGCTCGTTTCTTTGGTAGGTGCTGTCGAATTCAGTACCATCGACGAATGTACCGCGATAATGCACTGTGACTTCGTCATTTTCGGTCGGGGTATAGTCGCCATTACCTTTAGTGATGACTTTGTATTGCAGGCCGCTTTTGGTGGCGATTACACCCTCTTTCCCTGCATTTTCCGCGAGGAATACTTCTCCCTCTTTCTTGTTTTTCTTGCCGATGATTGCCCGCTCTGCCTCTTTCTTTTTCGTATGGACTTTCTGGTAAAGATCCAGGGTAGCCGCGATTTCGTCATCCGGCATTTTCATCTCGCCTCCGCGATAGGCATCCTTCATTGCCATCGCGAGGATATCTACATTCAATTCGATGCCTTCTTCCTTGAATTTTTCCGCCAGGTCGGCGCCATAGGCATAGCTGAAACGGTCGTCGAGGGTTTCAAAGCCATGTTTACTTTGTTTCTCATCGGTCTCAACCTGACTGGGGTCCTCGGAGAATGCCGGGCCGCTATAGGTACCTGCGAGCGCCGCGCCCATCAGCAAAAGTGCAAATGTGGATGAGTAAGCCTTCATTACGTCTCCTCAGCGGAATGCACGTTAACCAATAAAAAACCCCAACCCTGAGGGTTGAGGTTTTAATGCTAAACCCAGGCGCGATCAGTTAACCAGCCAGCGGTTGGCATACTCACGCATGACTTCACCAGGTTCGCCACCATCACCGGTTGTCGGTGCGAAGTGGGTACCAGAAGTGAGCTCCTGGGTGTACCGGGTGGAATTACGACGGCAGTTTGGACCATTGGAAGGAAGCGCCGGAGCCAGTACGTCACCGGTACTGAAGATGCACACAACGTCCACATCGCTTGCAACCGGGCGATCGATGCGTGTTGTGAAGACGGTATCAGGCTGGACCGCGATCACGCAGTCGGCATCCAGACGGTTGGCAGCGTTGAAAGAGCCACCACCTCCCTGGGAGTGACCGGAAGTACAGACTTTCGGGTCGGAGCCGACAATATTGCGGTAGCGGCTCTTGGCGTCGTTAACGGCACGCTCTACATCACGGCCATCGCCGGAATTGGCGGTAGTGGCGGCTGCCACCAGGATGCACTGCTCTGCGACAGACTCCAGCAGGCCCCTGTAGGTACCGGAAGTGCCACCCGTTCCGTTACCCCAGCCCAGGATATTGTAGTTACCGCTACCACCGCTGGGGACATAAAACACTGAGCCGAGACCAGTGTCGCGGCTTACGCTGCAATCCGCGCCGCCGCCACCACCGATAGCCAGGGCGGAACCTGACATGAACAGCCCTGACGCGAGAGCTGCGAAGACACTGGCGAACTTCGCTTTATTTGACAGTTTCATAAAAAACCTCTTGTTATATGTTTTCTCAAAGATTACGGTTTTCTTTCTTCAAATTAAGGATTCAATTTACAGCTATGAAACCTGCGGACATCTTCCTGTGCAAAGACGTTGATTAGTCTTTCCAACAGGTTCCGAAGCAGTGTAGGAGTCGGGGTTTTTGCTTACTATCACGCGAAGTTCACAAAAAGGCCGTTATTGGAAGCTCAAATAAACGGTATATGCGCAAGTTGACAAACTAGTGTGGTAGCAAATTAATAGGCGTTCTTAAAAGTTATTAAGGGCGGGGTGATATAACGAAAATGTGCCGCATGAGAGGGTGGATGCCGGTTCTGATTTGAAAGCAAGCGGGGCATATCATGGCAGGTTACCCCGCCTATCCTGATGCCGGTGAATACTTACCCGGCCCCGGCCACTGCCAATTGGGCCTTCGATTCGATGATCACAATGCACAAGATCAACATTGCAAGGCTCGAGGTCAGGCGCGACTGACAGTGACGCTTGAGGTCCGGGATGAGGTCATTTCGTCTTGAGCAGGTCCCGGATCTCCATCAGTAATTGCTCCTGGGCAGACGGGGCAGGGGGTGCGGCCGGTGTTTCGGCCTCTTTCCTGCGCATGCTGTTCAGGGCCTTGACCGCCATGAATACTGCGAATGCGACGATGATGAAGTCGAACACCGTTTGCAGGAAAACCCCATAACGCAGGGTGACCGCTTCAACACCTTCCCCGGCCGCCTTGAGGGTGATTGCCAGGTTGGTGAAATCCACGCCACCGATCAACAGTCCGATGGGCGGCATCAACACGTCCGCCACGAATGACGATACGATCTTGCCAAAAGCTACCCCGATGATGATTCCCACGGCCATGTCGACGACATTGCCCTTTACCGCAAACTCCTTGAACTCTTTCATTATGCTCATCAGTGCCTGACTCCTTGAACATAAATCCTTGTGGGCCCGCCTGGTGGCTGGGCACGCCCTGTCTGGCGTACTCATAGTCTAGTGCATTAACAGAAAACAGCGCGGTATACGCTTGCCCATCGCGCCGGACAGGATGACTTGAAATGGCGAAGTGGTGGACTCAGGTAAGGATAATCAATCCCCGAATCAGGAGGTGATCCATGCGTGTTCTCATAGCCGGTGCCAATGGCAAGATTGGCCAACACCTGGTCAGGTTGATGGCAGCCAGCCCCCATACCGCCAGGGCCATGGTCCGAAAGCCGGAACAGGCCGCTGCCCTTGAACAGCTTGGTGCAGCAGAGACGGTTGTCGGAGACCTCGAGGAGGACTGCACCCATGCCCTCAAGGGTTGTGATGCCGTGGTTTTCACTGCGGGCTCCGGCCCCCACACGGGCCCTGAGAAAACCATCGACGTGGACCAGAATGGCGCCATCCGTCTGATCGACTCGGCCCGGGCAGCCGGCGTAGAACGCTTTTTGATGGTCAGCAGCCTGCGGGCGGACCGGCCGGAGAATGCCCCGGAGAAGCTACACCACTATCTACGGGCCAAGCACAAGGCTGACGAGCACCTCCGGGCAAGCGGCCTGGACTTTACCCTGGTCCGCCCGGGCCCACTGACCAACGACCCGGGTACTGGCAAGGTCGAACTGGCAGCCCGCCTTGACCGTACCGGGTCGATCCCCAGGGAGGACGTGGCGGCCGTACTGCTGGCCACGCTTGATGCCGACAACAGTATCCATCAAAGCTTTGACCTGCTATCAGGGGATTACGGCATCGCTGAGTCACTGGCACGGCTCTGAGGCACTGACTGGAGCTCTGAATCTGAGAGGTGCCTGTAAGTGGCTGGAGGAAGGTCGTCAGGCAAGACGATGTCACCCACTCGTTCCCGGTGTAAACCGGTTACCCGGTTGCCGACTGCATGGAACATCCGTTTCACCTGATGGTAACGGCCTTCGAAGATGGTTAGCCGTGCTTCGCAGGGGGCCAGTTGCTCGAGTACCGCCGGCGAGGTAGTCAGTCCCTCCCAGGCGAACCAGATCCCCGCAGCAAACCGGCTTTCAGTATCCGGGCTTAGGGGATACGCCGTGGTAACCCGGTAAACCTTGGGCACCCTGGTAAGGGGCTCGGTCAGATTCCGTGACCAGTTGCCATCATTGGTCAGTATGAGCAGTCCTGTCGTGGCCCTGTCCAGTCGTCCGGCGATATGCAGGTCGTCGCACCATTCCGTCGGCAACAGATCCATCACGGTGGGGTGGACTGCATCCCGGGTGGCACTCAGATACCCTGCCGGCTTGTTCAGCATCAGATAGCGGGCCGTGGCGCCTTGCTGGATGATCTTCCCGTGAGAAGTTACCTGTTGAAAGCGCGAGACCTCTGCCGAGGCGTTGCTACAGCGCTGACCATCCACCATGACCATTCCTGTCGCAATGCTCTGGTTGGCCTGCTTGCGGCTTACGCCGTTCTCGTTGCTGAGTATTCTTGAGAGTTTCATGGTCGCATCGGGACAGGGGGAGGAGGGAAATGATAGCAAAGCAGACAGTGCTGTGAGCCTTCCCGCGGATCAATTCGCCTGCCCCTGATCATTTGATTGCTGCGAAGATGCTGCAAAAACCGGGGTAGAATAGCGCTCTTTCCCTGACCCGGAGACCGCCGCTGGTGCTATTCGTGAATCCTGTGCTAACCACTATCGTACTGCTGACGTGCAGTAACGTTTTCATGACCTTTGCCTGGTATGCCCACCTCAAGGAACTGAATAACAAGCCCTGGATTATTGCCGCACTGGCAAGCTGGGGCGTTGCCTTGCTTGAGTACCTTTTCCAGGTTCCGGCCAATCGCATCGGGTACTCGGTGATGAGCCTGGGGCAACTGAAAATCCTGCAGGAGGTCATCACCCTGAGCATTTTCGTGCCATTTGCGGTTCTTTACATGAAGGAGTCACTGAAACTGGACTACCTTTGGGCAGGGCTGTGCATCCTCGGTGCTGTCTACTTCATTTTTCGCAGTGAGATCCACTGAATTGCAGGGCTCTCCCCGGCCTATGTTGCCCGGGAGGCATCAAGGAGTAGCTCCAGGTTCGCATCCGCATCTTCCAGCGCTGACAGGTCCACAAAGCGGGCGTCGCGCTCGGCCAGGCCGGATTTCAGGCTCTGGTATACCTCCCGGGCGATGTACAGTGAGTCACTCTTGCCCCGGTTTATGAGGCGATTCCGGGTTGTCTGGTCTGGCACTTCGATGTAGGCATAGAGGTCGCTGGTTGGTAGCAGCGCGGCGACTTTCCTGGCCGTGTTCTGGGACAGGCCATTGAGGGTGAAAGTGCCGACACGGTGGGTCAGGCCTTCGTCCAGCAACAGTATGTCATCACTGTCACTGCGCTGGGCGAGGGTATGAATGACGTAGTCCCGGAAGAGCAGGTTCAGGCGCGATTGCAGCCGGTCATAGCGGGTTACTTCCTGCAGGATCAGCGCAATGGCCTCCAGCAGAGCCGGGTCTTGATCAAGACCGGCTCCGAACAGTTCACCGGTCTTGCTCGTGATGTAATCTTCCAGGTAGGGGCTTTCCAGGAAAACGTCGGGAACCCACCGGAACAGGCGGCCCCGGCTCAGCTCGCGCTTGAAGAAGGTACCCCGACTGATAACGTGGTCTGACTGCCGGTAAATCTTGCGCGCCAGGGTAGTTTTCCCGGTACCCGGACGGCCGACAAGTTCGATGACATCCATTGTGGTATCGCTGATTCCTGGTCTGATCCGTGTTGCTCCGCGCCGGAGCGATGGGTGATGGCTATTCTATGAGGTCATGAAACAGAAAGCTGCACACCCACAAATAAGCTTTTGTAACCTCCCTGAAAGGATCCGGACGGCGTGCAGTTTCTTCCCTTTTCTGCTGAATGCTCTTTGCCACAAATTGCCCTGGGTGGAAAGGGCGAGCCTTGTCACTTGATCTATAACAATATCCCTCGTATAACCACCCTCTACTATTCCCCGCCGATCTTCATGTCTAACTCCCTGGTATTCCGGCCACGAGGTATTCAGTGACCCTTTACACTGTCGTCAGATCCATGAGGTTACCCTTCCTGGTGCTGACCCCCGCCTGCGTGCTGGTGGGGGTAGCAACAGCCCTTGCAACCAGCGGCGCGGTGGCCTGGCTGGATGTGTGCCTGGCCCTGACCGGCGCGCTGGCGGCGCATATCGGGGTGAATACGCTGAATGAGTACCAGGACTTTGCTAGTGGCCTTGATGCCCTTACCGTCCGAACGCCGTTCAGCGGGGGCAGCGGGGCGCTGGTCACTGACCCAGGGGCCGCTACGGCGGTGCGTTGGGTTGCGATACTTTCCCTTGCGGTGACGGTGCTTGTTGGTAGCTATTTTATGGCGCGGTACGGAAGTGCCCTTCTGCCGGTGGGGGTGTTGGGCCTGGCAACCATTGTTCTTTACACCGGCTGGCTGAACCGCCGACCCTGGCTTTGCCTGGTCGCTCCTGGACTGGCCTTTGGACCGCTGATGGTTATGGGTACTCACTTTGTGCTCACCGGCGAATACAGTCTGTTGGCGGCCTTCGCTTCATTGATACCGTTTTTCCTCGTGAATAACCTGTTATTGTTGAATCAGTACCCGGACATCAAAGCCGATAACCAGGTTGGGCGCCGCCATTTGCCAATCGTTTACGGTCGCCGGTTCAGCACACAGGTTTATGGAATTCAGCTGGGTTTTGCGGCTCTCTTGGTGCTGGCCGGTGTGGCAGCGATGGGGCTGCCCGCCCTATCTCTACTGGTCCTGCTGCCACTCGGCGCCGGCGCCTTGGCCTGGATGGGGGCGCGCGTCGTGGGGAACAGCCTGCGGCCTTCCAGAAAACCATGGGCTGGAACGTTGTCGCCGCTGTGTCAACCCCACTGGTGCTGGCGGTTACGCTGGTAGCGGGTAGCTAGCCTGAACATCGCAGCGGCCATGCGCGATGGGCTTGACTACTGGTCACTCCGGGACGTCATGGGGTCAGTCCCTATACCTTCTTCCACGATTTCCGTGCTCTCCTCAAACTCCGTGTTGCGAGGATCCAGTTCGGCCACGCCCAGCGCAGCTTCAGGCATGGTTGGGTAGTAGTGCTCCTGTTGCTCCACTGTAGGGTGACGATGCTGAGGTCCGACCAGCATGAACAGGATCAACGCGGCCAGAACCAGGGTGTTGCTCACGAACAGGCCCTGGGGCCCAAGCACATCCATGAACAGGGCGCTGAGCAGCGGACCGATAATGCTGCCCAGACCATAGCTCAGTAGCAGGGCCGTACTCGCGGCCGTGATCTGGTGGCTTTCCATCAGGTCGTTGGTGATGGCGACGGCGATGGGATAAATGGCAGCACTGATTCCCATGTAGAGTCCCACGAAAAATACCAGCGCAATCATACTGGCGTTACCAACCAGAGCGGCAGCCAGGCTGCAAGCGCCCGCTACGGCTGCCGCCACCAGCATGACACGATAACGATCAAACTGGTCGCACAGCCGTCCGATGGGCCACGCCAGTATCATCGCAGAGACAATCGCGGCCGCCATGAAGTTTGAAAGCTGGTTGAGGTCCAGGCCAATACGGTCAGCATACACCGGCCCCATCGCATAGAACCCGCTGATCAGCAGCCCGGCGACCAGCGCTCCGAGTGTGCCCGACGGTGACTTCCGGTAGAGCCTGGTGAGGGACAGCCGGTCTTCGCGGGTAATCGTAGGCGATGCACGCCTGGTCATCGAGAGAGGCGTGAGCGCAAGTACCACCAGGATCGTCGCCAATGAGAAAGGAATAAAGCCGGCCGGTCGGCTACCCGGATCAGCACCTGACCGCCGGCGTCGAGAGAAAGAAGATGACCTGGTAGATCGCGAACAGGCTGGCCCGGTTGCGGTTATCCGCCTTGCTGCTGAACCAGCTCTCCATAACGATCATCAGGCCGGCCATCACAAAGCCGCCAATAGCCCGCAGAAATCCCCACAGCCAGGTGTCGATCGCCATTGGATAGATCAGGGTGGACGCTGCCAGCACCGCGGCAAACACCGCGAAGGCGCGGATATGGCCAACTTTCTCGATGATGCGCCCCGCGTACAGGGTGCCGGCGACAAAGCCAATGGAATAGAACGCCAGGATCCAGCCAATGATGCCGGGGTCAAAGTCTTCCATACTCAGCCTGAGGCCAAGCAGGGTCATCAGATACGCATTACCGACAATGAGCAGGATGATACTGAGAATCAGAGAAGACAGGCTGGTGATGGTTCGCCGCATCGATCTTACCCCGGTTGGTCAGGTGGTCCGTTGGAAAATCGGGTCAGGCTCTCAATGGTCCTTGCACAGGTCTTTGGGGACAGCATAGTGGAATAAAAGGGGGTGAGCAGGGTGATCGGGCCGGGACTGACTGGACGTATGCCCGTTCAGCATCAAAGCTTGATACCTGTACCCAGACGATTAAGGAGATAGTTCATGGCAGATTCCAACAACCCTGTACTGTTGATTACCGGTGCGTCCTCCGGTATCGGCGCCGAAACAGCCCGGGCCGCCTCGGCAGATGGTTACCGGCTGATGCTGGCAGCCCGCTCGGAAGACAAGCTCAGGGCCCTGCAGCAGGAGCTGGGCGGGGAAGACCGGGTGGCCATCACGGCCTGCGACGTGAAGTCTGTCAGCGACCAGAAAGCCATGGTCGACAAGGCCCTGGCGGCCTTCGGACGAATCGATGCGGTGTTTGCCAATGCCGGCCGGGGTGGGGAGCCGGGTGGCTTCAGCGGCGCGGACCCGGATGTCTGGAAGGATATGATCCTGACCAATGTTCTCGGTGTAGGCATTACCCTGCAGGTGTGCATGCCGGCACTGAAAGAATCCCGCGGCCATATCCTGATCACCGGCTCTGTGGCGGGCCGCGTTACCATCCCTGGCTCTATGTACAGCGCCACGAAGTGGGCCGTCTCGGCAATTGGTTACGGTGTGCGCGAGGAAATCCGTGGGAGTGGCGTCCGTGTGACCCTGATCGAGCCGGGGATGGTGGATACGCCTTTCTTCGATGAACGCCCGGACAACGCACTGGAACCCGTTGATGTTGCCCGCGCAGTCACCTACGCACTGGCACAACCGGCCCACGTGGATGTGAACGAAATTCTTGTGCGTCCGACGCCGGCATTGAAATAAGCCCGGTTCGCGGGCGGCCTAAAGCCGCTCGCGCAGGTTGCCCCGGTTCAGCCATCGTTTTTTTGATCAATCGGGCTTATTGCGACCGATAAGCCCGATTCAGTTCCCATCATGTCGTTTGCCTCGTAGTATCGAACGCTTACCTACATTTCGGGAGTTCAGGACAATGAAAACAAGGTTTTCCGACAAGGTTGTGCTGGTTACGGGCGGTGCGGCCGGTATTGGTGAGGCGACAGCCCGGGCTTTTGCGGCAGAGGGAGCGAGGGTCGTGGTCAGTGATGTGGCAGAGCCAGAGGGTCAGGCGGTCGCAGCGGATATCGCAGAACAGGGTGGTGACGCCATGTTCATACCCTGTGACGTGAGCAGGGCGGGGGAAGTGCGGGGGCTGATCCAGCGCATTATCGACACCCATGGCCGCCTGGACTGCGCCTTCAACAACGCCGGGATTGATGTGGAAGACTCCAAGCTGGCGGATGGCAGCGAGGAGACCTTCGACCGACTGATGGACGTGAACGTCAAGGGTGTCTGGCTATGCATGAAGCACGAGATCGAGGCCATGCTGAATCAGCCTGGCGGCGGTGTGATCGTCAATACAGCCTCGGTCGCAGGCCTTGGCGCCGCCCCGAAAATGGCGGTGTACAGCGCCAGTAAACATGCCGTCATCGGGCTGACAAAGTCTGCAGCGGTGGAGTATGCCCGCAAGGGTATCCGGGTGAATGCGGTGTGCCCGGCGGTGATTGATACCGATATGTTCCGTCGGGCCGCCGCGGCGGATCCCCGAAAGCGGGAGGGCGCGATGAATATGCACCCTGTCGGCCGGCTGGGCCAGGCGGATGAGATCGCCCAGGCGGTGCTCTACCTGTGTTCCGAGGGCGCGGGTTTCAGCACCGGTGTTGCTCTTCCGGTGGATGGTGGCTACACCGCGATCTGAACGGTGTCCCTGTGATTCATTACCCGGGTGGCTATAATGCCCGAAAAACCTTCCTGGCCGGTCGCGATACCCGGCCAGGTGCGCCTGGCATGGAGAGCTGAATGCCCGTTCGACAACGTTTCCGCCATTTCCTGGTGTCCTGCGCAGGGGGCTCCATGTGCTGGCGGCACCGGTCAAGGGCGACAATGGCCGGGGCGGGCTGTTCATCCAGGCCTATCGTGGCTACGGCTCGAGTGATCGGGTCTTCCTGATGGGCCGGGTGTTCCGGCAGCCGGGGTTTGGTGCGACGTTGCGGGAAGAGTGGCTACGTCGCGACCTGCTGGACCTGCTCAGGCGCCTGCTGCGTAAACCCATCGCCGGGGCCCGGGTACGTGTCCGGTACAAGGGCACGACAGCGGTGGTAGAGACCGACCGTCATGGCTTCTTCCGGGTCGATATGAACCTGGGCGAGATGCCTTCCGATGTGACCTGGCATGCTGTGGAGCTTTCCCTCGATTATCCGACGGATGAGCGGGCCACCACCACTGGCGAGTTTTTTACCCCAACCCGTAGCGCCAGTTACGGTGTGATCAGTGATATCGACGACACCGTGGTCTACACCGGTGTGGCCAATACCCTCAAGATGATGTGGCGGCTGTTTGCCCAGGGAGCAGACAGCCGGGTGATCTTTCCTGGCGTGCCGGCCCTGTACCAGGGCTTCCATGACGGCCCCGGCGGCAATGCGGGAAACCCCCTGGTCTACGTGTCCCGTGGGCCATGGAGTATCTATCAGGTGCTGGTGGAGATGTTCAGAATGCACCGCATCCCCAATGGCCCCATCCTGATTCTGAGGGAGTGGGGTATGAAGCGGGGAAGCCTGCTTCCCCGGCGCGCCCGGGACCATAAGCTGGACGCCATTCGCCACGTGATGGGCCTTTACCAGGACCTGAAATTTGTCCTGGTTGGCGACTCAGGCCAACACGACCCGGAAATCTATACCCGGATTCTGCGGGCACATCCTGACCGCATCCTGGCGATCTATATCCGGGATGTCAGTGCTGACCCCCAGCGTTCCGAGGCTATCGCCAGACTGGCAGAGGAAGCCCGTGAGGCGGGCTGCGAGCTTGTGCTCAGCGATGACAACCAGGTACTGGCTAAACATGCCGTGGCGCAGGGACTGATTGCACCAGGGGTAGTAGACGCCGTGCGTCGTAGCGAGGCCGACAGTGGCGCATGATCACCAGTCATCCTTTTCCTTTTCTTTTTTCTCCTGTGCTTCCACTTCTTCCTTGCGCTTCTTGATACGTGCCATTTTCTCTTTCGAGATGGGCATGTTGGCAGAATCCTTGAGCATCAGCAGGCTGCCCACTACCAGGGCGATAGCCAGCAGGAGGAATACCCACCCAATCATAGGCATAGCGTGACTTCCTGATCCGTGACTGTGTTTCTATAGTGAACCAGGTTGCGGCTGTGCGCCAGTTCGTCGTCAGTTGCCATCCGCACTCCGGGGTTAATCCTGTGCTACATTTCTCGTTCTGCTGATGAGGAACCTATGGAACAAGACGTGCGCGAGACTGGCAAGGGGATAACCTTTGGATTGTCGGCCTATTGCCTGTGGGGGAGCTTTCCCCTCTACTTCGCCCTCTTTGAGGGCATACCCGCCTTTGAAGTACTGATCCACCGGGTAATCTGGTCCTGTGTATTCCTGGTGTTCGTGATTTCACTGTTGCGACGCTGGCCGCCGGTCAAGGCTGCCCTGGTGCGCCCGAAAGAACTGGGCTATGTGCTGGCTTGTGCGATCTTTATCGCTATCAACTGGGGCGTATACATCTACGCGGTGGAAACCCGCCATGTGCTTCAGGCCAGCCTGGGTTATTTCCTCACGCCCCTGGTGAACGTGGCCATGGGGCTGATCGTGCTGCGGGAGACTATTACGCGAATGCAGGCAGTGGCGGTGGTGATCGCAACCATGGCCATCCTGTTCCAGCTGTTCCTGCTTGGCTTTGTGCCCTGGATTACCCTGGTACTGGCTTTCAGCTTCGGCAGTTACGGGTTGTTCCGCAAAAAGGTGGTACTGGATGGCCTGTCCGGGCTGTTCGTGGAAACCCTGTTGTTGCTTCCGCTGGGGCTGCTGGCGTTGGCGTTCCTGGCGCAGAGCGGGGCATCTCATTTCACCGACAGCCCTGGTACCGCGTTGTTATTACTTTCCAGCGGAGCGGTAACGGCCATTCCCCTGCTGTTCTTTGCCGGAGCCACGCGCCGTCTGCGGCTGGCGACGGTAGGCCTGCTGATGTACATCACACCGTCCATCCAGTTCCTGTTGGCACTGTTCGTGTTTGATGAACCCCTGAGCCCGGGCAAGCTGTTCAGCTTCGTGATGATCTGGGTGGCACTGGCAATCTATTCGGGCTCTGCCTGGTTTGGCCGGGAGCGGGCGGCGACCACCTGAGCGGGGGAGTTTCCCGCCAGGTGATCACGTCATGGCCAGGTGACCGGCTGGGGCCGGTTGTCGCCGTTACGGAACAGGTGACCGATTTCCGGTGAGACGAAGCAGCGGTCTCCCCGCTGCGGTTGCCAGCGGCTAAACTCACTGTGGGAGACGCCTACCTCCCAGATATCGTCGCAGTCCCAGCCGTCCGGTCTCAGTTCGACCCGCACTTCTGCACCAATCAGGTTGATCGCTTCGATGGTGAAGGGCAGGCAGGCGCGACTGTCCGGTTCCACGGACAGGTGCACCTCATGGGGGCGAAGATAGAGTTGGGCGTTACCAGAGGTCGACACGCCCGGTAGTGACACGCGGGCATTTCCTTGCTGCAGCCAGCCATCGCTCACGGTACCCGATATGATGTTGACGTGACCCAGGAAGTCGAAAACAAAGCGACTGGTGGGGTTGGCGTAGAGCCGGGTAGGGCTGTCCACCTGTTCGACCTGGCCCTGGCTCATGACCACCACCTGGTCGGATAGCTCCAGGGCTTCTTCCTGGTCATGGGTGACAAACACACTGGTGAAGTGGAATTCATCATGGAGCCCCCGCAACCAGCGGCGCAGGTCCTTTCGTACCCGCGCATCCAGCGCGCCAAACGGCTCATCCAGTAACAGTATATCCGGGCGGGTGGCCAGGGCGCGGGCCAGGGCCACCCGTTGTTTCTGGCCCCCGGAGAGCTGGGCCGGGTAGCGGTTGGCCAGTTCCGGCAGCTGGATCATCTCCAGCAGCCGGTTAACGGTTTTGCGGATTTCCGTTCTCGGAGGACGCTGATTCCTTGGCAGAGACTCCAGGCCGAAGGCGACGTTCTGGGCTACCGTCATGTGACGGAACAGGGCGTAGTGCTGGAATACAAAGCCGACGTTGCGTTGCTTCACCGGCAGTTGACTGATGTCCCGGTCACCAAAGAGGATGCGGCCGTCAGAGGCGTTTTCCAGCCCCGCAATAATACGCAGCAAGGTGGTTTTGCCGGAACCGGATGGGCCCAGCAGGGCGGTCAGCTTGCCATCCGGGATGTCCAGGGAAATATCCCGCAGGGCCTGGAAACTGCCAAAGGTCTTGTTCAGGTGCTCGATCTTGATACTCATTGGGGGTTCCTGTCTGCGGGTTCACGGGCCAGCAGCCGGGCCTGGCGCCATTCGGCCACGCCCTTGATCGCCAGGGTCAGAATGGCGATAGCAGCGAGCAGGGAGGCGGCAGCGAACGCGCCCGCAATGTTGTAGTCCTGATAAAGCAGTTCAACATGAAGCGGTAAGGTGTTGGTTTGACCTCGAATATTGCCGCTCACTACTGAAACAGCGCCAAACTCACCAACGGCCCTGGCGTTGGTCAGAACCACACCGTAGATCAGCGCCCATTTGATGTTGGGCAGGGTTACCCGGCGGAACAGGCGCCAGCCCGATGCTCCCAACGTTACGGCGGCTTCTTCTTCCTCGGTACCCTGTTGCTGCATCAGCGGTATCAGTTCCCGGGCGACAAAGGGGCAGGTCACGAAAATGGTGACCATGACAATGCCGGGCCAGGAAAACATCAGCTGCACGTCATAGTCGGCCAGCCAGCTACCGAGCCACCCATTGCGCCCATAAAGCAGCAGGTAGAGCAGGCCGGCAACCACCGGCGAAACAGCAAAGGGTACGTCAATCAGGGTGACCAGCAGTTTCCGGCCTGGGAACCGGAAGCGGGTCACCAGCCATGCCAGTGCGGTACCGAACACCAGGTTGAGCGGCACCGTCAGCAGGGCGACGAACAGCGTCAGCCCGATCGCATGCAGGGTATACCGGTCGCCAATATTACTCACTAATGCACCCCAGCCGGCGCTGAAAGCCTGGGTGAAAATCAGCACCAGCGGAATGGCCAGCAGCAGCGCGGACAGAGCCACGGCAGCAAGGATCAGCGTGCGTCTGAGCCAGGGCTGGTCGCCGACCCGGTGATGGGACTGGTATTTCATGGCCTTACTTCCCATGCAGGCGGCGCAGGTAGCGCCCCTGCCAAAGGTTGATGGCAAACAGCAACACCAGTGACACCAGCAAGACTACCGATGCGATCGCGCTGGCGGCGGCATAGTCGAATTCCTGCAGGCGCACGAACAGCATCAGGCTGGTGACCTCGGTTTCATAGGGGGTGTTGCCCGCAATAAAGATGACCGCCCCGAACTCACCAAGACTGCGGGTGAAAGACAAGGCGATACCGGTCAACAAGGCCGGCCACAGCGACGGAAAGATCACCTTGCGGAACACCCGCCCGTCGCTGGCTCCCAGCGTAATGGCCGCCTCCTCGTCTTCCGGCGGCAGCTCTTCCAGTACCGGCTGCACGGTGCGGACCACGAAGGGGATGCTAGTGAAGGCCATGGCAATGATGATCCCCACGGGGGTATAGGCAACGCTGATGCCAATGGTTTCCAGCCACTGGCCATACCAGCCTGAAGTGGAGAACAGGGTGGCCAGGGTAATACCGGCCACAGCAGTCGGCAGGGCGAACGGGAGGTCGACCATAGCGTCGATCAGGCGTTTACCCGGGAACTCATAGCGGACCAGTACCCAAGCCAGCAACAAGCCGAAGGCGCCGTTGAACAGCGAAGCGAGGAAGGCCGTCCACAGGGTGACCTTATAGGATTCCACTACCCGCGGATCGCTGACGACGAACCAGAACTGGCTCCAGGTCATGCCGGCGGTCTCGGCTACCAGGCCGGTCAGGGGCAGCAGCAGAACCAGGCTGATAAACAGCAAGGAAACCCCCAGGCTCAATCCAAAGCCCGGGAGTACCCGCTTCGAGCGGGGTTTTAATGGTGAAGCGTGGGCCACCGGTTGTTCCTAGCGGCGACGCTGCAGTTGGTCGAGTTTGCCGCCGCTGGCAAAGTGGGTCTGCATGGCGTCTTCCCAACTGCCGGCGATTTGATCGATGGGCAGCAATTTGACGTCCGGGAAGCGATCGGAGAACTCGGCTTTCACCGCGTCGTGGTGGACCCGGTAATTGAAGCCGGCCAGCAACCGTTGCGCTTCTTCGCTGTACAGGTGCTCCAGGTAGGCCTTGGCGAGCTCCTCGGTATCGTTCTGTTCGATGTATTCATCGATCCAGGTGACCGGGAACTCGGCCAGGAAACTCACCTTCGGGGTAACAACCTGGTATTCGCCGGGATAACGGTCAGCAATGTTCAGCACTTCCGACTCGAAAGTGAGCAGGGCATCCCCGATACCACGTTCGATAAAGGTGGTGGTGGCACCCCGGCCGCCGCTGTCGAAGACCTTCACCTGGCCCAGCAGGTCGGCCACGAACTGATCGATCCGTTCCTGGTCATCTCCGAAGGTTTCCTGGGCATAGCCGAGAGCCGCCAGGTAGGTGTAGCGGGCGTTGCCTGACGTTTTCGGATTCGGCATCACCAGTTCGACGCCATCCTTCACCAGGTCATCCCAATTCTGGATGTTCTTCGGGTTATCCTTGCGAACCAGGAAGGCCATGGTGGAGTAGTAGGGGGAGCTGTTGTTGGGCAAGCGGTCAGCCCAGTTCTCAGGAACCAGGTTGCCCCGCTCATGGAGGATGTTGATGTCGGTCACCTGGTTAAAGGTGGCCACGTCCGCCTTCAGACCCTGGATAATGGCCTGGGCCTGCTTGGAGGAGCCGGCGTGGGACTGGTCAATGGTGACGGTGTTGCCGGTTTTTTCCTGCCAGTATTCCTGGAACTGCTCGTTGTAAGCGGCGAACAGCTCCCGGGCGATGTCGTAGGAGGTATTGAGTAGTTGCTGTTCGGCGGCAACCGCTCCCTGTGTGCTGGCAAGGCTGGCGCCGATAACAAGACCCTTCAGCCAGTTTTTCATGGTGTTCCTCCCGGATCAGGTGATGAAGTCCGGGGAATGTAACAAATGGTGCTAAAAACCGAAAAGTCTAAAAAATAATAGTTATATCGCTTTAAGGAATATAGTGTCGTCAGCCTGGATCGTGCAGGAGTGCCATTGTACAAAGCCGCTCCATCTCTGCCGCCCAGGCCTGGCGGGATTCGTCGTCCAGCTCGACCTGCAGGGCATAGCGGCGGCCCCCCCAGACCGACAGGTGCAGTGCTTCAAGGGTAGTGTCCGAGGGCCGGGGGGAGAGGTCAGGGCACGCGTCGACCACCCGGTGCCAGACGGCAAGCAATTCGTTGTAGGCGCGCTGCTGAAGCCGGGTGTCTGCCACTTTGGGTTCGAGCTGCATCATTTCTGGCGAGAACCAGGTGCTTTTGTCACCCGCCAGTCCGGCCAGGTGCTGAACCAACAGTTGGATGCGCTGTTGCCACTCCAGGTCTGCAGGAGCAACGATCTGTTCATCGATCCGCCGGATCATCTGTTCGATGCAGTGGCGAACGTAGCCGGAATGCAGTGCTTCCTTACTGGGGAAGTAGTCGTACAGGGTGCCGATGGCAATGCCGGTTTCCAGGGCAACCTTGCGGGTAGTTAACTGCTCCCAGCCCTCCCGCTGCCAAATCCGAACATAGGCATCGTAGATGGCTTGTACGGTGAACCGGGCACGGGCCTGTCGGGGCCGCTTGAGGGGCCTGGTACGCGGGTTATCGGTGGAGGTGGATCTGCTCATCCGGTTTCCGAACCACGGTGTATCTGGTGATCGTTAGAATGGTGTCACGGGCAGTATCCCATATTCCGGAGTTTCCGTCCGGAAGCTGGCACTCTGCCGAGACGTACTCCATGAGGAAACAGAGGAACTGAATGATGACCGAGATCACCCGACTGCTGACAGACCAGGACAAGCTTGCCGAGTCCCGGCTGGAAACCATCGACTCGGGCCCCCTGGCTGACGGTCAGGCACGCATGCGAGTCCACCGTGTGGCCCTCACGGCCAACAACATTACCTACGCTGCCTTCGGTCACACGCCCCACCTTCGGTACTGGGACTTCTTTCCGGTAGCCGACGAGGGTTGGGGGCAGATGCCGGCCTGGGGATTTGCGGAGGTAGAAGAAACCACGGTGGAAGGCATTGAGCCCGGCGAGTGCTTCTATGGCTTCTGGCCATTGGCGACTCACCTGATCGTGGAACCGGTTCGGGTCAGTGAGCGGGGCTTCTATGATGGTGCCAGTCACCGGCTCGAACTGGTATCCGCCTACAATCAGTACCAACGTATCAGCACCGATGCCGCCTACCGCCCGGAGAGCGAAAATTACCAGATGTTGCTGCGCCCGCTGTTCATTACCTCGTTCATGCTGGCGGACTTCCTGGAAGATAACGCCTTCTTCGGGGCGAAGCGGATTCTGGTTTCGAGCGCGTCCAGCAAGACCGCCTATGGCACGGTTTTCTGTCTGCAAGACCGTAACGACCTGGAGGTTATCGGCCTGACCTCCTCAGCCAATACCGGTTTCGTCGAGGGGCTTGGCTGCTACGATCGAGTCGTCAATTACAACGACATCAAAGCCCTGGATCCGGGCGTGCCGACGCTTTACGTGGACTTTTCCGGTAACGATGCAGTGCGTGAGACGATTCACCGGCACATGGCCGACCGCCTGGTACATAACTGCTATGCCGGCTCTGCCCATAACCACGAGCATATCAGTGAGACAGAGTGGACCCTGCCGGGACCAGCACCGAAGCGTTACTTTGCACCAGACCAGATTCGCAAGCGCAACGCTGATTGGGGTCCTGCGGAGGTAACCCGTCGGTTCAACCAGGCCCAGCTGGCCTTTATCGAGCGGGTTCAACAGCCGGACTCACCCTGGATTCACGTGCAGGAGCACAATGGACTCATGTCGGCCCAGTCCCTGATCCGCTCATTGGTGAACGGCGATGTTGACCCGGCCGACGGTCATGTGGTGAAACTCTGAGCCTGGGCTCCCTCTGGCGGGTTTGCGGCAGCAAATCGGCCAGAGGGGACACTTGCCTAGCTGTAGATGTTCTGGTGGATGGTGCTTTCGTCCTCCGCTACCAGGTTCTTGTCCACGCTCTGGATCACGGCCTTCTCCAGGGGGCCGTTGAGCTTCTGGCGGATCATGCCCAGGAAGCGGGGCGGCGCCACCAGGATCAGGCTTTCAAACTTGCCTTCCTGTCGGGCCTTGTCAAGGGTCTGGACAATCTCGCCGGCAAACAGCATTTCCTCATGCTCAGTCGCGCTCGCTTCCTGCATGGCGTGGCCCTGGCCGCGACTCTCACGGGAGCGGCCCGGCTGGTCGGTGACCAGTTCGCTCTCCTTTAGACGGCCCTCCGGGTGCTCCAGGCGCTTCACTTCGGTTGGCATCGCGGTGCGGGCGGTGGTGGCCAG
The DNA here is from genome assembly GCF_026013985.1 of Marinobacter sp. AN1. Classification (NCBI taxonomy): domain Bacteria; kingdom Pseudomonadati; phylum Pseudomonadota; class Gammaproteobacteria; order Pseudomonadales; family Marinobacteraceae; genus Marinobacter; species Marinobacter sp. AN1. The sequence goes on from NZ_CP110342.1 coordinate 2,033,395, forward strand.
AATCCGGGCATTGGCACTGTCGGCGACCAGAATCCAGATCTTTTCCATGGTGTCCTCCAGATCATAGGGGGTGGCAATCACTGAACCTTTCCATCCTGAGTATGGATGATCCCAGCGATTTTTGTGGGGCTACATACGAACATTAATGCCGTTTTCCGATTTTCAAGGACAGGGCAGGTTAGCTGGACGTAATGAAGGCTGGCAGAAGGCCGGTTTCGGTGACCAGGTAGATTCCTTCGCGAAAGGGAACCGATTCGAACAGATCGCTGGTCCAGCTTAGCCGGTCCACCCTTTTGCGGGAGTCACCAAGCACGAACACTGGCTTTCCAGCAGTCAGCATGGCATCGGCCAGTACACCGGTACCACGTTTGTTAACCAGCGCCTGGTCGTTGTACTGATCCACTCCGAACAGCGCGGCGTCCATGTCAGGTGCCCTGGCCAGCGCCTGCTCATCTGTCACCAGATGACTCTGTATACCCCCCCTCTGTAATGCCTGGTACTGGAGCCGACCTTCGCCACCCGGCGCTGATACCGTCTGCCATACCTCGATCGACGGTGAACATTCGTGGAGTCGACAGATCACCGACAGCAAAACGCCACTATGGCTGTGGGTGAGAATCTGGCTGCTGTCCCAGTTGCGCTGCCGGAGGAGATGGCTCGCAAGCTTCTGGTCGATATCGCGCCACTGCTGATCGTAATGCTCGAGCGTCTCGGGCACGGCTTTATAGCCCCGGGCCTCCAGCTCATCCAGCAGGTGGTGGACGACTACCATGGACTTATCCACCTGCCGTAATGACTTCAAGGCCCATTTCAGCTGCTGCCGGTCCGGCTGCTCACCACCATAGCCGCTGAGCGCCTGCACAATCTTCGATGCCAGGGTGGATGAGCCATGGGCCCGGTCATTGATAATCTCCTGAATGCGTTTCTCAAAGGTGGTCATTGGCCACTCCGGACGGACACAGCCTGTTCATGTGATCGTTAATGACAGTGTGGCTCGGATCACGCTCACGGGGCAACGGCGCAACGGGGCGTCAGCGGATACTATTACCCGGATAATCACAGTGAATGGCCGGTCGTGGGAATATAGTCTGCGGGTTCGAAATGTTGCCGGGTTCCGGTTTGGGGAGGATGATTTTGCTATCATTCGCGTAATGCCCTGGCCATGTTGCCCGATTCCCGGCGTACCGGGCCGTTGTTCTGCGAATGTCATGAGGTGTGAATGGGTCGTTCTGTCCATTTACTGGTTACAACCCTGCTTTGCCTTTTGCCTGCCATGGTGTCTGTCATGCCTGCTACCGCAGACACAGTGCGCCGGGTTGTCCACCCTGACGGTCGGGTGGAGTACACCAATGCCCCCGCAGGCCGCAAGGCCCTTGCCAGCACTGGCCGGGAAACGGTCTATAAGTACAAGGACGAGAACGGGGTAGTGACGTTCAGCGAGGCGAGGCCTTCCCGGGCAGCCTTTGATGTCATTCGTTTCGAATGCTACGCATGCAGGCCAGACTCGAAGGTGAACTGGCAACGCACCCCGCTGTTTACGGGTCGTTATGACGACGAAATCAAAACCACTGCGCAGGAGTTCAATATCGACCCGGCGCTGGTTCGCGCTGTGATCCACGCCGAGAGTGCGTTCAACCCACAGGCGGTTTCCTCCAAGGGGGCGCAGGGCTTGATGCAGCTGATGCCCGGAACGGCACGGGAAGTCGGCGTCACCAACGCCCTGGACGCCGGCCAGAACATTCGCGGTGGGGTTAACTACCTTGCCCGCATGATCGAGCTCCACAATGGTGATGTCCGACTGGCGACCGCCGCCTATAACGCTGGTCCGGGTGCCGTCCGTCGGCACAATGGTATTCCACCCTATGCGGAGACCCGGGCCTATGTGGAGCGGGTCGGCATTCTCCACGAACGTTATCGCCTGGCCAGCAACTGACCCCATTCATGGCCCTGGCGTACAGGGTCTGCTATGTCCTCCATATCCCGCCGTCGGTTGATCAGGTGGCCCTCCCATAGTCTAGACTGATCGGCAGCGGGCCATGTTCCATGATCATGGCTGTTATCCGACATTGAGGAGGTCCTATGAACGCCAACGCCAACGCCAACGCCGACCAGAATGTCCGCCCGGACTATGACGAGGTGATCAAGTCTATTGCAGACTATGTGCTGGACACCCCAATCGATAGTGAGGAAGCCTGGACCACAGCCCGCTATTGCCTGATGGATACCCTGGGGTGTGGACTGCTGGCACTGCGTTTCCCGGAATGCACCAAGCACCTCGGGCCGCTGGTTCAGGGTACGTTGGTGCCCCATGGTGCCAGGGTCCCTGGTACGTCGTTCGAGCTGGACCCGGTAAAGGCGGCCTGGGATATCGGGTGTATCGTGCGCTGGCTGGACTACAACGACACCTGGCTGGCGGCGGAATGGGGGCACCCTTCGGATAACCTGGGCGGGATCCTGGCCGTGGCGGATCACCTTTCTCGCCGGCGAGTGGCCAACGGTGAAGCACCTTTGACCATGAAAACCGTGCTGGAGGCCATGATCAAGGCCCATGAAATCCAGGGCGTGCTGGCGCTGGAGAACTCCTTCAACCGGGTCGGGTTGGACCATGTGGTGCTGGTCAAGGTGGCGTCCACGGCAGTGACGGCGTGGCTGATGGGGGCAAGCCGGGACCAGTTGCTGTCGGCGCTGTCCCATGCCTGGGTGGATGGGCAGTCATTGCGCACCTATCGCCATGCCCCCAATGCCGGCTCGCGGAAGTCCTGGGCAGCCGGGGACGCCACCTCCCGCGCTGTACGGCTGGCGGATATCGCCCTGAGAGGGGAAATGGGTATCCCCGGTGTGCTCACGGCGCCACAGTGGGGTTTCTACGACGTTCTCTTCAGCAAGACCAACCGTGACCAGGCGATCAAGCCGGAAGGACAACGCCAGTTCTCGCTACCGCAACCGTTCGGCAGCTATGTGATGGAAAATATCCTGTTCAAGATCTCTTTCCCGGCTGAGTTCCATGCCCAGACGGCAGCGGAGGCGGCGGTGAAGCTTCATCCCCAGGTCCGTGACCGCCTGGGTGAGATTGACCGGATTGAGCTGGTGACCCACGAGTCCGCTATCCGCATCATCTCCAAGCAGGGCAAACTGGCCAACGCCGCAGACCGGGATCATTGCCTGCAGTATATGGCCGCGGTGCCACTGATCTTCGGGGAACTGAACGCCGAGCACTATGAAGACACGTTCCACGAAGCCCATCCCATCATCGATGAGATCCGCGACAAGATGGAAGTGATTGAAGACGAGCGTTACACCCGCGAATACCTGGAGCCGGACAAGCGGTCCATTGCCAATGCCATACAGGTGTTCTTCAAGGATGGCAGCAGCACCGAGCGGGTAGCCGTGGAATACCCCATAGGTCACCGCCGCCGCCGGGAGGAGGGGTTGCCGCTACTGGTAGAGAAGTTCCGCACAAACCTGGCAACGCGGTTTCCGCAGCAGACCTGTGACCAGATCCTGGGTATCTGCGACCATCATCAGACCCTCGAAGACACTCCGGTACACCGTTTCATGGATCGGTTTGTCATCTGAGGACGTGCCGGCAGGGGCCCGCCCGGGCCCTCAGGCCTGGGCGGCTTCGGCAGAGGTGTCGATACGGTATTTGTCCGTCAGGTTATAGAGTGTGGGTCGGGTAATCCCCAGCAGTCGTGAGGCCTGGGCCATGTTGAATCCGGTGGTTTTCAGCGCCTGCAAAATGGCATTGCGCTCGGCGGTTTCCCGAACCTGGCGCAGGTTGAGCTGATTATCCGCCTGCTCGCTGTCGTCGCTGAGTTCCAGGTCAGTGGCGGTAACCCGCTTGCCCTCTGCCATGATGGTGGCCCGCTTGACCTTGTTGATCATCTCGCGAACGTTGCCCGGCCAGCCATAGCTATTGATGGCCCGCACGGCATCATCGCTGAAGGAGAGATTCGGCCGGTCAAGCTGGCGCGACAGGTTTTGCAACAGGGAGCGAGCAATCACCAGGGGGTCTCCCTGGCGGTCCCGGAGCGCAGGTACGTCCAGGGTGATCTCACTGATGCGGTAGTAAAGGTCTTCCCGGAATTCGCCGCTATCGATGAGTTGACGAACATCCCGGTGGGTGGCGCAAACCACCCGTACATCCACTGCCACGGGCTTTACGCTGCCGACCCGGTCTACTGAGCGCTCCTGCAGGAAGCGCAACAGCTTGGCCTGCAGCGACATGGGCATATCCCCGATTTCATCCAGGAACAGTGTGCCACCGTTGGCACTCTCGATCTTGCCTTTCTTGCTCTGGGTGGCCCCGGTGAATGCGCCTTTTTCGTAGCCGAACAGTTCGCTTTCCAGCAGGTTCTCCGGAATGGCAGCGCAATTGATGGCGGCAAAGGACTTGTCAGCCCGGTGGCTGAGGTCGTGAAGTGCACGGGCCAGCAGTTCCTTGCCGGTGCCCGTCTCACCCGTGATGAGGGTCGTAACATCTGTGGGGGCGACTTTTTCGAGCGTGCGGCAGACGGAGAGCATCTGCGGACTGGCAGCAACAATGCCCTTGATGTTGGTACCGTTGTGTCGACTGGCCAACTCACGGTTTTCCGTTTCGAGTTCAGCCAGCCGGAATGCCCGGTTGACCACGAATGTCAGGATGTCCGGGTCCAGCGGCTTCTGGTAGAAATCCGACGCGCCCATGCCAATGGCCCTGACGGCGTTTTCCTTGTCTTCGCGCCCGGTCACCACAATGACCTTGACCATGGGAGAGAGGCGGAGGATGTCATCGAGCAGGGCAAAACCCTCGGAAGCACCACCGGGGTCCGGTGGCAGGCCCAGGTCAAGGGTCACCACCTGGGGTTCGTTCCTGCGCAGGCTGGCCAGGGCGCTGGCCCGATCGGCTGCAACTTCCACCTCCAGGTCAGTGCTGAAACACCAGCGCATCTGACTCTGCAGGCCCGGATCGTCTTCAACTATCAGCAGTCGCTTGGTCACAACAAGACAAGTCCTTTCGTTGTTGGCGTAACTCGTTTTTATTCAACCGGGGTCTGTCGTAAGTGTCGACTGAATTCACGGGGAATGCAATCCTCTGGCCCGCTCTGGTAACGCTTCCGGGGCTGGCTCTTCTACCGTGTCGGGTTCAGGATCGGCCGGTTCAGTCCGGCTAGCCAGGCGTACGGTTGGCAGCAACACTGAAAAGCAGGACCCCATGCCGGGCTCACTGGTGACGTCAATATTGCCCCCAAGCTGTCGGACGTACTCCCGGGCCTGATAGGCCCCGATACCCATACCCGTAAGGCCCTTGGTGCTCTCGAACGGCTTGAACAACTGCATGCGAATAAACTCCTCGCTCATGCCGGTACCAGTATCCTGGATAAACAGGACGACATGGTCAGAGGATGCCTTCAGGGTGAGTGTCACTTCTCCGTCTGGTGGTGTGGCGTCCTGCGCGTTCTGGATGAGGTGGCCCAGCACGCTCCACAACTGGTCCCGGTCAGCCCTCACCATCACCGGATCTGAAGGACCGAGAACCCTTGGCCGAGGCTGGTTACGGCAATAATGAGTAGCCAGTTCCCCGATCATCTGGTGCAGGTTCAGCGGACTCTGCTCCCCCTGAACGGGAGCCGGCTTGCGAATGTGGTCCACCAGGTTGGACATCTTCTGCACCGCATGGTCGGTGGTGCTGATCATGTCATCGATAAACGCCGGGTTGTCCCGGTGATGGGCGGAATTGCGTACCAGCAGCGAGAGCTGGGCAATGAGGGTTTTCAGGTCATGCACCATGAAGGCGGACGCCTTGCTGACCGCTTCGAATTGCATGGCCCGTGAGAGCCGGTTCTGGGCGTCCGCCTGCGCCAGCAGGTTACAGGTCTGCCGGGCCACGACACGTACCAGGTCGAAGTTTTCCCAGTTCAGCTCCACCCGGGCATTGGCCCGTCCCACCAGCGTAATGCCGTAGAGCTCATTGCCCAGATACATGGGTATCAGGAGCCAGCCATGACTGAACTTCAGAATCGGGTCCGGTATTTCCAGCAGGTTGTAGCGCACGGGGTCACTGCGGTATTCGTCCAGGTCTATGATCCATTCCCGCTCGCTGAAGAAGCGGGCCAGTTCGCAGGTGCCGTCGATACTGGTGAAGCGGGGCTGCTCCATATTAACGGTGTTCTGGAGCATGAAATTACCATCTTCGTCCCTTACCCAGAGAGCACCGGAGCTGCTTTCCAGCAACCCTGCCAAAATCCGGATGATTCGCTCCGGAAGCGGTGGTTGGTCGCTCAGGTTGGCCAGCTCCCTGGTCATCTTGAGCCACTCTTCCCGGTAGTCATACTTGTAGTCGAAGAAGTTCTGGCTGATAAACACCATCAGGCGGGCGCGGAACCTGCGTGAGGTAAGCAGCAGGCCCAGAAATGCCAGCGCGCCGGTGATAAACAGCATTTGCAGGGCGTCGCCCCAGTCGCCGCCGAGAACCCGGACGTAGTAACCCCCGGCAGCGGCAAACAGAAGGTAGATACCGGCAAATACCAGGGCACTGACGTGGAACATGGCGTTGCGGGAAAGCTGGAATTCCACCGGCTGCTTGCGGGTGTTTATCATGGTGATGCCCAGCAATGGAACGATCAACGCGTTCACCATGCCCCGGGCGTCCCAGAAGCCGCTGGAGATTTGGCCGAACAGCAAGGCATCCGTGTACATGAAGAAGTCATAGGCAAACAGGGTCAGTATGCCAATACACAGATACCGGATACTGGAGCGGCTGGACTGAAGGGAATTACGCCAGATCTGCTCCACCAGGCAGATACCCAGGAGCGAAAGGGCGATCTGGCCGACGAGCTTCAGCTTGCCGCTCACCAGGGGAAACGATAACAGGGATTCCAGGGCTGCGAGGGTGAACAGCACGAAGATGATGGCAAAGGTGGAGAAGCCCAGCAGGCGGCGGGTGCGCCCCGCGGCCAGGATTTGCCGGTCAGCGGAGCGCAGCAGGGCCAGCAGGACCATGACCCAGCCCGAGTCGCGCAGCAGTTCCAGCAGATAGCGCACGATGAAGGACGGTTCACCCCAGAGTTGCTGGCTGACCAGCGACCCTGCCCACAGGGTGGACAGCAACGCCGAGAACAGCAGCATCCGGTCCGAGGTCCGGCGCAGGTAGCGAGTCAGGATCAGTCCACCCAGCAGCATGAATGCCAGGGTGGCGGCGGCATGGCTGATCAGTCCGAATTCATTGAACATCAACTGCACATCCTGTGATTCGTTCCCGTCCGACCCTCACGAGGCTAAACCGGGTGCTTGTTCTCGCGGTAGTAGTGAAATATATCATCCAGGGACCGTTGGGGGTAAAAACCAAAGTCCCTTTTAAAGGCTCTTCCGTCGATGATGACAGGGTACTTGTAAAAGTCCATCAGATACGGTGGGAAGCGCTTCAGGCTGAGTACCCTGAGCAGCGTGCGGGGCAGTAACGGCGGTATCGACGGAATCGGCACCTGTCGGCAGCCGCAAAGTTCCAGCGCCCGCTGGTAGGCCACCCAGTCGTCTGGCGCCACGTTATAGATGCCTTTTTGCTTGTGGCGCCAGGTGGCCACCAGGGCATCCGCCATGTCGTCGATATGGATGAACTGCATCATCGGCGAGAAGCCTGCCAGCACCGGCGCCCGCTCACCGGATAGCAAGGTGCTGATCGTATTACGCACACCGGGTCCGACGATGTTGCAAGGGCGAAGTACGGTGATGTTCAGGTGGGGGTAGCGCCACAGATAGATGTTTGCGAGGTTCTCCAGCTCTACGGAGTCCACCAGGTCCATGGTCAGCCCGGCTGCCTTCAGTGGCGCTTCCTCGTCAATCAGTGCCGGATTGAAGGGCACTGCGCCGTAAACATGGAAGGTGGACAGGATAATGACCCGTCTGACATTGTATTTATGGCTCAGGTCGAGCAGCTTCTGGGTACCCAGTACATTGGCGTTGTAGCGGCGCAGCCTGTTTTCCTGGCTGGACATTATGCGGCCCAGGTGAATGACACCATCAAAGTGGAAGCGGCGGAACAGGTCCTCGAACACACGTTTGTTGAAGTCGATGCAATAGCTGGGAATATCATCTCCGAGCCACACCTGTTCGCGGAAGTCCACCGCCACCAGGTCACAGGTTTCCCGCAGCTGGGCGATGACCTTCTGTGCGAGCGTGCCGGCGGCGCCGGTTACCAGTATCTGCGGTCGTTTGGGTGCCGTCATCAGAACAGCCTCTTGCGCTGGTTGAGTCCCTTCTTGATCATTTCCCCGACCGCAGCCTTCACTGAATCCACCCGGGCGGTCACCTGCTCTTCGGGAATATCGTCATTGTCGAAGAACATCGGGTCACCCACGCAGAGATGCACCTTGGCCGGCAGGATCACCGGGGCCGCGACGGGAAGGTAGGGCAGGCCAAGCAACCGGGCAAGGGGTTTGATATTGGCCAGGGCCGGAATGGTTTCCTCGCAGCCCACCACGCCAACAGGAACCACCGTGGCCTTGTGCTCCATTGCGAGGTGCATGAACCCGTTACCGAAACGCTTGAGCTGGTAGCGGTCCCGGTAGAGCTTGCCGGAGCCCCTGATGCCCTCGGGAAAGACAATGACCGCCTCGTTATTTGCCAGCATCCTCGCGCAGTTCACCGGGTCCCCGAGCACAGCCCCAAACTGGTTCAGCAGGTTACCCAGATACGGCACTGTCGGGAAGAAACGCTCTATCATGGCCCGTGGAATCCGCGGCTTGTCCTTCCGGGAAGCCAGGGCAAAGCCGATCAGTAAACCGTCAATGGGCAGCTGGCCACTGTGGTTGGCAATGATGAGTACCGGGCCTTCAGCCGGTATCTTGTCGATGCCGTCCACCTCGACCCTGAAATATTTTTCGTAGATCTGCCGGGTGATGGCATAGCCGATTTTGAGGGTTTCGTTGTTGTAGCCCCAGGGATCGTACCCAAGTGAGCCGATGGGCTTGCCGATGCTGTCGATCTGCTGGTCCAGTTCCGGGGAAACCAGACGTCGTTTGAGGAACTCTGCCAGACTCATGGGTAATCCTTTCTCCTGTCTAAACGGAGTATAGGCGATCCTGTAAAGGTATCGTCGTTCGGGCGCCGGGCGATGAAAGGTGGTCAGCTCGCACGACGCTCACGGCTCAGGGTCATTGCAAGGGTATGTTTCTGCCCTGCAGACAGTTCGCGGTAATCGTCAGCTGCATTGGCGGTTTCAACGCACAGCATGCTGGTCCAGGCATTGTCCGGGAAATCGGACAGGCGCCGGGCCTTATCAGGCCCCGGGTTCCAGACTACCGTGGAGGCACTACCCCGGGCCGTTAACCGATAAATTTGTTCTCCGGTCTCGATGGTCATGTCAGGCGCCGCCTGGTAAATGCGGTCTGTCTCTCCCCTGAACCACACAGGACCGTCCTGGTTGCGTGGCTGCCAGCGATCCAGGGTGTCCAGGTAGGTGACGCCCTCGAGGCCTGAAATGGTGGTTTGTTCGATACCCGAAGCAGGCAGGTAGGTATGAAGCGCCTGGGTAATTGCCAGGGCGCCGCTACCATTGTTCTCGGTGGTCAGTTCCAGTGTCAGGGCCGAGGGGCTGAAGCGGAAGGTGATCTGCGCCCTTGCCGTGGCTGCCCAATGTTCCCGATGATTGACTGATGGCTCGAGCACGAGGGCGAGGGTCAGGTCTTCCGCTGTTTCCTGGAAACCTGCGAGGCTCCAGGGTGCGGTGCGCGCAAACCCGTGGGCGGGAATGTCGCTGCCACGGAGCTGGGAGCGCACTGGCCCTGGGTTGCGTGCCGGGTCGCCGAACCACGGCCAGCAGATCGGAATGCCCCCGCGAATGGACCGACCCAGCTCAAAGCGGTCAGATGGACTGAGCCAGAGCCAGTTCTGGTCGCCGGCCGGCGCGAACCTGTAGAGGTGGGCCCCCTGCAAGGCCAGGGAAGCGTGGAACCGTGGGTGGCTGATTTCCAGAACATCCAGTTCACCGACGCGGGTGAGTCGGGCATGGCGGGCGTTGGCGAGGTGGTTCATGAAGATCCCTGCATTTTGCAACCAGGTAACGGTAACTGCCTATCAGAAACCGCGAACAGGGGGCTTCCTGCGCCCCCGGAAAGGTCTAGAATGCCGTTTTTTACCCGCCGGGAAAACCATTGATGACCATTGCCTTCGCCGATCTGCCCACTTCGCCCAATGGCACGCCTGAGGGCGCGGTTGTCGAGGAAACCTGGCTGGATACTATCGCTGCTGACCTGAGCGAACGGGGCTGGCTGAACCTGGATGTCCGTGACTATTTGGGGCGGGCGTTGCTGGCGGAGTTGCGCCAGGAGGTCGAAATCCTCGAGAAAACCGCTGCCATGGAGCGTGCGGGTGTTGGTCGGGGCAGCGACTTCACCCGGGACCGTTCGGTCCGCCGGGACAGGATTGCCTGGCTAAACGGCCAGACGCCGGCCCAGCAGCAATTGTTCGGTTTCCTGGAGCAGGTCCGGGTGGGGCTGAACCGCCGCTTGTTCCTTGGGTTGCAACGTTTTGAAGCGCACTACGCGAGCTATCAGCCGGGAGACTTCTATCGCCGCCACGTAGACAGTTTCCGTGGCCGTGCCTCTCGGGTGGTTAGCCTGGTGCTTTATCTCAATGAAGGCTGGCGTCCGGAAGATGGCGGCGAACTGCAGGTCTTCAACCGGGAAAGTCCGGAGGAAATCTGTGGCCGGGTTCAACCGGATGAGGGCAGGGTGGCTCTGTTCATGAGTGAAGAGGTGCCCCATGAGGTTTTGCCGGCGGCCCGCACCCGCCATAGCATCGCCTGTTGGTTCCGCCAGGACGTGGTGCCGGTTCCGCTGACCGGGGTGTGACCACTGCCCCTTTTTTCTCCGGTAGCCCGAACAGGGATTGATACCACCCCCGGCTGTTGCTACTATGCGCCGCGTTCGGGCAATCCGGACTACCGTTATGGTGGTCCTGCCGGTGCCCCCGCAACGATAAACCGTGAACCCGGTCAGGCCCGGAAGGGAGCAGCCGCAGCGGTGGACTCGTGTGCCGGGGTGTCGCTGGTGGGGCCACCCCCAGTTTTCTCCCTCATGCCCCCCCCGATGTTCCATTACTTCCTGATCTGGAACGTGCCGCGTGTCTGCTTCTTCGGGGTGCCGGTCCGTGATAAGCTTTTCTCCTAATTTCTTCTTTGTGCAGTGACGGCCCTATGAGTTATCAGGTACTTGCCCGTAAGTGGCGTCCCAGAACATTCCAGGACATGGTAGGGCAGGAGCATGTGCTGCAGGCACTGGTGCATGCCCTGGAGCATAACCGTCTTCACCATGCCTACCTGTTTACCGGCACCCGGGGGGTGGGCAAGACCACCATCGGGCGTCTGTTGGCCCGCTGCCTGAACTGTGAAACCGGGGTCACGGCAACCCCCTGCGGGGAATGTTCCAGTTGCCGGGAAATCCTCGATGGCCGGTTTGTTGACCTGATCGAGATCGACGCCGCCTCCCGCACGGGGGTGGACGACATGCGTGAGCTTACAGACAACGTTCAGTACGCGCCTACCCGTGGACGTTTCAAGGTGTACCTGATTGACGAGGTGCACATGCTCACCAATCAGTCCTTCAACGCTTTCCTCAAAACGCTGGAAGAGCCGCCAGAGCACGTCAAGTTTCTGTTGGCTACAACAGATCCCCAGAAGCTTCCTGTTACGGTGCTGTCTCGCTGTCTGCAGTTCAACCTCAAGCGCATGACCCCGGAGCATATTGTGGGCCATCTGCGTTACATCCTGGGTGAAGAATCGATTCCGTTCGAGGAGCCGGCCCTGTGGCAGCTTGCCAGGGCCGCGGACGGCAGTATGCGGGATGCCCTGAGCCTGACCGACCAGGCCATTGCTTTCGGCAACCAGAAACTGGCAGCCAGCGATGTCAGCAGCATGCTCGGTACCATCGATCAGCGAGACATTGAAAAACTGGTTGAGGCGCTGGTAACTGACAACGGCCCGGAGCTGCTTGCGGAAATTGACCGCATTTCTGACTTTTCCCCGGACTTCAGCGCGATTCTGGCGGACCTGCTTTCGTTGTTCCACCGGGTCACCATGGAACAGGTGGTGCCGGGCAGCGCAGATAATGCCATGGGCGATGCCCACCGGGTCCAGGAGCTGGCGCGTCAGCTGAGCGCAGAAGACGCACAATTGTTTTACCAGGCGGCCCTGGTGGGTCGGAAAGACCTGGAAATCACCCCTGATGCCCGAATGGGGTTCGAGATGACCCTCCTGCGCATGCTGGCATTCCGCCCTGGTGCCGAGCGCTGTGAACCGCCTGCTGTGAGCGTCGGCACACCTGACCGAACGGAAGGTCGTGAGAGCAGCCCGGGTGGCAGTCGCAGCGGTGGCGACCGGGAGACTGGTGAGGAGCCCGCCCCCGCAGGCCTTGAAACGGCCGCTGCAGGACCCATTCTGGACACTGGCGCTCAGCCGTCACCGACAGATAACGCTCGCCAGTCGACTATCTCCGACGTTTCGCCACCCGTTCCGGTAGACGCTTCGTCAGTGCCGGCCCCGGAGCAGTCTCCCGGGCCATCAGCAGTCCGCGGCCCGGAAGATGACAGCCTGATGGCGATGGCGGACCAGTTGGCCGGAGGTGCCGATGACGATGACGTGCCCTGGGATACGGGGCCTGAACCGGCGGATGCGGAAGCGATCAGTGGATCAGTATCACCCGCACCGGAACCGCCTGCACCCTTGATACCGGAGCCGGAGCCTGTCGAATCTTCGGCGCAGGCTGCGAGCGTGCCGCAGGCACAAGGCGGGACCGCTGCAGAACGGACTGCGGCGATGCCAGTACCGGCTGAACCCCGCGAGTTGCTGGATGCTGAGGGTTTCGTCTGGCCGCGGGATTTTCGCGAGTTGGGGATTGTCGCATGCCAGGAAACCTGGCGAGCCAGGCCTCCTGTGAGCGTGAAGGAAACCACTTCCGGCTGACGCTTGATGAGGGGCACTTCCGGTTGCTGACCGATCGCCACCAGCAAAGGATCCTGGAGGGGCTGCGGCAGGCATTTGGCGGGGAGGCGACCCTTGAGGTCACGCCCGGCAACGCCGGAGACCAGACTCCTATCGCCTGGGAAGCGCGTGAAAAAGCTCGCCGTCAGCAACAGGCTGAGCAGTTTATTGAGCAAGATCCGCTGGTCAAGGCCATCGTGGAACGGTTTGAAGGTCGGGTCGTCAAAGATAGTATCCGGCCGCTTGAAAATTCCGCCGGATAACGTCGAAACAGAATCGAGAGGTACTCAAGATGATGAATGGTATGGGCGATCTGATGAAAAAGGCCCAGCAGATGCAGGAAGAAATGCAGAAGGCGCAGGAAGAGGCGGCCAAGGCAGAGGTGACCGGGGAGTCCGGTGCTGGCCTGATCAAGGTGGTGATGAACGGACGCCATGATGTTCGCAAGGTCTCCATTGATGACTCACTGATGTCGGAAGAGAAGGAAGTGCTGGAAGACCTGCTTGCTGCCGCCATCAACGATGCGGTACGTCGGGTGGAGTCAGAGCAGAAGGAGCGCATGTCCGGAATGATGTCCGGTATGGGGCTGCCCTCCAACTTCAAGATGCCGTTCTGACGGCCGATAAACCGGATCGTGGCCATTTCCGGAAAGGGACATGGTTGCTGATGACCGCAGACAGTCGTAATTGCAGGAGTACGGATGGCTTTTAGCCCGCTGGTGGATGAACTGGTTGAATCCCTGAGGTGTTTGCCTGGTGTTGGCCAGAAAACGGCCCAGCGAATGGCGTTTCACCTGCTGGAGAAGGGGCGCGGTGGTGGTGAAAGGCTGGCCGGGGCGTTATCCGCTGCCATGACCGGTGTCCGGCGCTGCGATAGTTGTCAGAACTTCTCGGATACACCGATCTGTCCGATCTGCGAGAAGCCTGAAAGGCACACCGGCACCCTCTGTGTCGTTGAGAGCCCATCAGACCTGTTAGCGATTGAACAGGCGGGCGACTACAGGGGCGGCTATTTCGTGCTCATGGGGCACCTTTCACCCATTGACGGTATTGGCCCCGAAGACATTGGAATCGAGTTGCTGCTTCGCCGTGTCCGGGATGAGTCCGTCAGTGAACTGATCCTTGCTACCAACCCTACGGTGGAAGGGGAGGCAACGGCCCACTACATCGCTGACCGCCTTGATGGCACCGGCGTGCTGACCACGCGGCTTGCCCACGGCATCCCCGTCGGGGGTGAGCTTGGTTACGTCGACGGATTTACCCTGACCCACGCCTTCCGGGGTCGCAAGCCCCTGACCGACTGATTCCATGGCCTACCAGGAGATTTCATGAACCAGGCTTTACCCCCGGTGCCGCCGGTACAGACCCCCCAGTGGCTGGAGACGGTTGCCGACCTGGATGCCTGGCTGGAAGTCCATCAGCAGCATCCGCTGGCACTGGATACCGAATTCGAGCGGGTTTCAACCTTTTATCCCATCCCCGGGCTGGTGCAGCTTGGCGCCGGTGACTCCCTTCGGTTGGCAGAGCCCGCCGTCGTCGAACAGTCTACCCGGTTCCGTGAACTGCTGGCTGATCCGGGCAGGCCCAAGTTGCTGTATGCGATGGGCGAAGACCTGGAGCTCTTCCGGCACTGGTTGTCGCTGGAGCCGCGAGGCCTGCTTGACTTGCAACTGGGCGCAGCCCTGGCCGGTGCCGGCTTTTCGTTAGGCTATGCCCGGTTAGTGGAAACGCTCTTCGGGGAAACCCTCGACAAGTCTGCCACCCGGTCCGACTGGCTGGCCCGACCCCTCAGTGCCGACCAGTTGCGATATGCACTGGATGATGTGCGTTTCCTGCTGCCGCTTTATGAATGGGTTGCCGGCCGCCTGGACGCTCGCGGCCTGTCCGGTGCCATGGCGGAAGAATCAAACCGTTTTGCCGAGGACCTGCTGGCGCTTTCCGACCCGGCTAACTGGTACCTCAAGCTTCGTGGTGGCTGGCACCTGGCCCCGGCCAGCCAAGGGATTCTCAAGGCCCTGGTGGCCTGGCGCGAAGAGGAATGCCGTCGCCGCGACCGCCCCCGCAACCGGGTACTGTCGGACGCAGCCCTGATCAACCTTGCGGACCGGCTTCCCGAGAGTGCCGGCGCTCTGGCGGCGGTGGAGGATGTACCGCCGGTGGTCGTTCGTCGTTATGGCGACCAGCTACTGACGCTCATTCAGGCGTCCCGGGCAGCCGGGAATGTGCCAGATCCCCTGATCGACCGGCCCCTGACCCGGCCGCAGCAGGATCAGTACCGCAAAGTGAAAAAGCACATGGCCAGGGCCGCGGAACAGGCGGATGTCCCGATAGAGTTACTGGCACCCAGGAAACGACTGGAAGCAATATTGCGTGTCGGCACCCCTGGAGCAATGGATGACTTTGCGACCGGCTGGCGGCGACAGGTACTTGCCCCGGTACTCGACGATATCAAGGTACTACTGGAAACCAGGAATGACTGAAAAGGCCTTTATTTCCGTATTTCGCAGCAGCAAAAGAGGCGAGACGTACCTGTACGTTCGCCGTGGCCATGACTGGCAGGCCTTGCCTGAATCCTTGCGGGAGCTTTTTGGCAAGCCGGTGCACGCCATGGACCTGGTGCTGACACCCCAGCGCAAACTGGCCCGGACCACCGGCAAGGAAGTGCTGGAGGCCATCGACGAGAAAGATTACTATCTGCAGCTCCCTGAACAGGCCGACAGCTATATCGTTGCCTTCAAGGAAAAGCTCAGGGACTTCGGTGCCTGATGGCGGATATTCCGTTCTGGCAGCGCAAGCGCCTTACCGAAATGACTGCCACAGAGTGGGAATCCCTCTGTGACGGTTGTGGCAAATGCTGCCTGACCAAGCTGCAGGATGCGGACACCGGTGAGGTCTACTACACCGACCTTGCCTGCCGGCAAATGGATACAGCCAGCTGCCGCTGCCTGGACTATGAGCGACGTCAGCAGATCGTGCCGGAGTGTACCGTGCTTACGCCGGAAAACATCGGAGAGTTCCACTGGCTGCCCCTGACCTGTGCCTATCGTACCCTGGCCGAGGGGCGCCCCTTGCCGGACTGGCACCCGTTACGTTCCGGCTCACCGGACACGGTCCATGACGCCGGTGTGTCCGTTGCCCACCGGACGATCCCGGCGAACCAGGTGCCGGAAGAAGAGTGGCAGGAACACATAATTTACTGGGTATTGTGAAGGAATCATTGCGACCTATGACTGACTCACTGGCCATCGCCACCATGGACGCCGACTCCCAGACCGCCTACGCCCTGTTCTGGGGTATCTACGTGGTAGGCTTCGTCCTGTTCTACTGGGCCATGTCCCGGGTATTCCGCTTGTTACCGCTGTATGGCCTGCGCAGCTTGCTCAGGGCGGCGTTGATTGCGCTGATTGCTACCCCGGTACAATCCTCGGTCGTGGATGGTTGGTGGGTACCGGCCTGGCTGTTTGGTGGTTACGAAACCTTTCTGGGGGAGCCCGCCGAGGCCGCCCGGGCGTTTTCAATATTGGCGTAGCGTGTCTGATCATGGCACTGGTCTGGATACTGGACCTGGTGAGGTACCGCTTCACCCGGCGCTGACAACCGACACTCATGTCCCGCTGGCGCACTGACGCGGCAGCCAACCTGGCAGGGATGCCGCCCCAAAACCGGGAACCCCGAAAGATAACAAGAGGACCCGTACATGCTGTTGCGAAAGCTGCTTTTCACGCTGACTGTGGTGGTCGCGTTGATGCTTTCACCTGCCTACGCCCAGCAGGGCCAGGATGACTCCGTGCGGGATATCCGGGTGGTGGTGGATATCTCCGGAAGCATGAAACTCAACGATCCGGATAACCTCCGGCGCCCGGCAGTCAGGCTGCTGGCAGGGCTGCTGCCAGATGGTACTGGTGTTGGCTTGTGGACCTTCGGTCGTGAAGTCAACATGCTGGTCCCGCATGGCTCCCTCGATGATCCCCTGAGGAACTCGCTGAACGAAGGTTCAGAGAAGATCAATTCAGTCGCCCAACGAACCAATATCGGCGGAGCCATCGAAACCGCCAGCGACAACTGGTTCGCTCCCGGGCGGTCCCTTCGCAATACCCACCTGATCCTCCTCAGTGACGGCAAGGTCGATATTGACCCCAGCGCCGCCCGCAACAACGCTGAACGGGAACGCATCCTCGAGCAACTGGTGCCACAGCTGGCCTCGGAAGGGCTGACCATCCATACCATTGCCCTGTCCGCAGAAGCAGACCTTGACCTGCTCGGTGCGATTGCCGATCACACTGGCGGAGTTGCCCGCGTCGCCGGGACCGCCGATGAGTTAAGCCGCATTTTCGCTGACACATTGGGCCAGGCGGTCGCTGCCAATGAGGTTCCGCTGAATAATAACCGCTTTAGCGTGGATCAGGGGGTGGAGGAATTTACTGCGCTGATTTTCAGCAGTACGGCCCCTGCAGAACGGCAGCTGACCCTGGTAACTCCCGACGGCAGCGCCATTGCCTCTGACGAGTCTGTCGACGGTGTCCGCTGGGTACGGGAGGTCGGGTACGACCTGATCACCATCGACCAGCCAGTGGCCGGTGAATGGCAACTCGAAGGCACGTTGGGTGAGGGCAGCCGCGTAACCGTGGTCAGTGACCTGAAGCTGGAAGTGGAGCCGCTGCCGGCGCGTTTCGAGCCTGGGGATACTCTCGAGGTGAGGGCATTTTTTACTGAGGACGGGGAGCGAATTACTGACGGTGACTTCCTCCGGGTGATTGACGTTCGGCTCACCATGACCACGGAGGACGGGCGTCAGGGTACTCGAAAGCTGAGTGAGGGTGAGCCACCCCTGGACGGTGTTTACCGGGATACCATTGCCCAGTTGCAGGAGCCAGGCCAATACCAGATGGAGCTCGAAGCTGATGGTGGTACTTTCTCCCGCAAGTATCGTCAGGCGTTGACACTAACGGCCCCGGAAGGCGCCGCGCAGGAGACGGGGCCTGATGTGGCCGAGGAAACCGTACAGCAGGAGGCCGTGCAGTCAGAGCCTGCCGGAGCCACTGCCCCGGAACCCGCCGTTGACGGCCCGATTGACCTCAGTCAGGTGGAGGAAAGCACACCGGTGACGGAAGGCGAAACCGCCGAGCCGAAACCAGTGGTTAATTCCGATGCCGCCCGGGAAGGGTTTTCGCTGACCGGCTTGTGGCCATGGATCGCCGGAGGCGCAGGCCTGTTCGTCGCGTTGGTGGCCATCGCGGTTTTCTTGCTGCGCCGCAGGCGTCAGGCCGCTTCCGCAGCGCTTGCCGGCGCCGATCCTCAACCGGCCGCCGGGGCAGAAGCCTCAGCGCCTGAACCGGAAACCTCCGCTGACGTAGATACCAGAGCGGCTATGGAAGACGAGGACGAGCCAAGGAAAGAGGTTCCCCCGGTGCTTGATGACAATACGGATCCGGTGCCGGAAGAGGCGCTTCAGAGCGAGCCTGTGGGTGACGCAGAAATCAGCGATGCAGCTGATGACCAGGCCGCTGCCATGGAAGAGCCGCCGGTGGCAGAAGAGATTGAGCCAGCGGAAGCCCGGGAGGTGTCCGGGCCGGAGCCGGAAACACTGCCGGAAGATGGTCAGGAGGGAGCCCAGGACGAACCGGACCTGCAGGAATTTGCAGAGCCTGATATGGACTCCGCAAAAGAAGCCAGCCGGGCGGATGATCCGGGGCTCGATGAGTTTGACGATTCACTGCTCGAGGATGAAGACGGCGATGAATTTGGCCTGGAAGACTTCGATCTTTCTGATATCGATGACCTTCCGGACCTGGACGCCGAGGAGGACGAAATCACCAGGCGGCAGAAGCCCTCCCAAGAAGAGGGCAAGAAGGACGATTAATCGTCTTCACCACTGACCGCCGCCCGCGCTGCTTATCAGCGACGGGTAAAAAACCTATACTCGTCCTCCATTAACCAATGGCAGGCAATGCGCGTTTCCGGAGATGACGCTCCGGGCCATCGCCAGCCTCAACTTTTAACGGTCAATTCAGAACACAGGATTTATTACCATGAAATTTACCGGTACCGATAAATACGTAGCCACCGAAGACTTGCAGATGGCGGTCAACGCCGCCGTAGCCCTTGAGCGTCCATTGTTGATCAAGGGTGAGCCGGGTACCGGTAAGACGCTGCTGGCGGAAGAGATGGCTGCAGGCCTCGGGCTGCGACTGATTCCCTGGCACATCAAGTCCACCACCAAGGCCCAGCAGGGCCTGTATGAGTATGATGCGGTTTCCCGTCTGCGGGACTCGCAGCTCGGCGATGAAAAGGTTAAGGACATCCGCAATTACATCGTCAAGGGCAAGCTCTGGGAGGCGTTCGAGGCCGACGAGCAGGTCGTTCTGCTGATTGACGAGATCGACAAGGCGGATATCGAGTTTCCCAACGACCTGCTGTTGGAACTGGATCGCATGGAGTTCTTTGTCTACGAGACCCAGGAGTTCGTCAAAGCGAAGAAGCGTCCCATCGTCGTGATCACCAGTAACAACGAGAAAGAGCTGCCCGATGCTTTCCTGCGCCGCTGCTTTTTCCACTACATCGCCTTCCCGGACCACGACACCATGAAGACCATCGTCGACGTGCATTTCCCCGGTATCCAGCAGGAAGTGGTGCGAGATGCCCTGGAGGTGTTTTTTGATGTGCGTAAGGTCCCGGGCCTCAAGAAAAAGCCGTCCACTTCGGAACTGATCGACTGGCTCAAGCTGCTGATGGCGGATGACCTGTCCCGCAAGATGCTTCAGGAAAGCGATTCCAGCAGTGCATTGCCGCCGCTCTACGGCGCCCTGGTCAAGAACGAGCAGGACGTGCATCTGCTGCAGAAGCTGGCATTCATGGCTCGTCGCAAGAAGTGAGGTTCCCCGGGCAGGCTGCTGCCCGGTGGATAAATGACCTAACGGCCTCTTTTGGGAGGACGCCATGCTGATAGATTTTTTCATGGAAGTTCGCGCAGCCAAGGTTCCGGCCAGCCTGCGTGAATTTCTCGACCTGCTGGAGGCGATGCAAAAGCGGCTCGCCTTTGGCGATATGGAGGAGTTCTATTACCTGGCACGGCTGTGTCTGGTGAAGGACGAGCGCCATTTTGACAAGTTTGACCGGGCCTTCGAAGCTTATTTCAAGGGCATTGAAAACCTTGACGAGCTGATGGAGGCGCTGATTCCCGATGACTGGCTGCGGGCCGAGTTCGAGAAGCAGCTGACCGACGAGGAAAAGGCAAAGATCGAATCCCTTGGTGGCCTGGAAGAGCTGATCGACACCTTCAAGAAGCGCATGGAAGAGCAGAAGGAGCGGCACCAGGGTGGCAATAAATGGATCGGTACCGGTGGCACTTCACCTTTTGGTGCCAACGGCTACAACCCTGAAGGGTTCCGTATCGGCCAGAACGAAGGTCGCCACGGCCGTGCGGTGAAGGTCTGGGAAAAGCGGGAGTTCCGTGACCTGGATGACTCCATCACCCTGGGTATACGTAACATCAAGGTGGCTCTGCGCCGGCTGCGCAAGTTCGCCCGTCAGGGTGCGGCGGACCAGCTCGACCTGGACGATACCATCCGTTCCACCGCCCGCAATGCCGGTTACCTGGACCTGAAAATGGTGCCGGAACGCCACAATGCGGTGAAGGTGTTGCTGTTCTTTGATGTGGGTGGCTCCATGGACCCTCATGTCCGGGTTTGTGAAGAGCTCTTCTCCGCCGCGCGGATGGAGTTCAAGCACATGGAGTATTTCTACTTCCATAACTTCATCTACGAAGCGGTGTGGACGAAGAATGTGCGTCGCCTGCACGAGACCACACCGGTCTGGGACATCCTTCACAAGTACAGCCCGGACTACAAGGTGATCTTCATCGGGGACGCTACTATGGCGCCCTACGAAATCACCCATCCCGGCGGCTCCATTGAGCACTGGAACGAGGAAGCCGGTGCCACCTGGTTCCAGCGGGTTACCGACCACTTCCGCAAGGTGGTCTGGCTCAACCCGCTGCCGGAGAGTTACTGGGGCAGGGGAGGCTCACTGGGTATCACCCGGCAGTTGGTAGGGGATCACATGTATCCACTGACCATTGAAGGGCTGGAGTCGGCCATGCGCCACCTCAGCAAGTAATGAAAGCGGCTTGATCCCGCTCACAGACCGGAGTCAGACCGGTCACCCCAGGTGCAGCCCGGGCCGGTTCCCGGGCTGTTCTGTATCTGCTAAAGAATAAGACATTTTCAGTTAATGTCTCACTATGTTTCAATCACTTCCCGGAGTGACCGACGGCTTGCTGTGAAGGCTTGCCCGTCAAACTCCAAGGTTATGCCCTGGTTTGCGAGACGGAACCTCGCGCGGTATTCCGGGGCTCCCCACTTCAAGAACCTGCCAGGAAGGAACCTGTTTATGAACAAGAAACTGTTGCTTGCCAGCGTCGTTTTTGCCGGTATGGGCCTTGCCACTGTTGCCCAGGCAAACCCTGTGTGTGAAGCCCAGAAAGCCGCTGCCCCGGACCTTGTGGGCGCACGTGACAACGACACCGCAATCGAGGAGGTCTATTCGGCCATCGATGAGAATGCGAGCAGCGAGGCATCTGCCAATGTACTGAAGGAATCCGTAGGTCAGATCTACGCCGATAAGTCCATGGACGTTGAAGCCGCCACCAGGCTGATCGGTGAAAACTGCGAAGCGAAACTGGGCGCCTGATCCGGCTTCCCGGTGTCGGAGATAGCCGTACCGGCACCAAAACGGACATTAATGCCGCTTTTCCCCTTCGCCAGGTAAAGGGCCAAAAAAAGCCGATACACGGTTGAGTGTGTATCGGCCAAGCTCGGCATTTAACGCAAACACCTCCAGTAAGCGCCTGCGTCATCCACCTATCTAGCAGGATCGCTGCCACCTCCTGAAATTACCCTTCTAATCAATTTGGTACCCCTCCTGAAACGCGTTATAAACCGCGGAGCCTCGCAGATCTGTAAAAATAACTGACGGATTAACGCGAAAGCGATCACAGAGATCGTCAGCAAACGTGGTCGAACCGGGCAGGATCTACCTGAATAAGGACAAAACTGGTATTCTCGCCTTTCTTTTAAGGCTGATACTTTTGTCTGCTTGTTTTTTCGCTGGAACCGGTTCCGGTGGAATAACTGGTCGGGCGTCTGCGCAGAAAAAAAACCTCGCAGACTCCTTGACGGTATCCCGACAAGCTAAAGCAGTTCTTGGCTGGTCACGGCAGGGAATCCGGGGGTGGCGAGGCTGCGACACTATAATCATAAGTAACTACAGGAGATGGTGCGATGGACTTCGAACAGTTCTATCAGGACAAGTATCCACCCGGTGTTCCGCGCGAGATTGATCTGAACAAATACCAGAGCATGGTTGATGTCTTCAACCAGTCGGTAAAAAAGTACGCTGATAAGCCGGCGTTCAGTGCGGTAGGCGTCACCATGACCTATGGTGAGCTCGACGCCCAGGCCCGCAACTTCGCTGCCTGGCTGCAGAACAAGACCAACCTGAAGCCGGGTGACCGCATCGCCGTGCAGATGCCGAATCTCACCCAGTACCCAGTGGTTGTCTACGGTGCCATGCGCGCCGGGCTGGTGGTGGTCAATACCAACCCGCTGTACACCACACGGGAGATGGAGCACCAGTTCAATGACTCCGGCGCCAAGGCGCTGGTGGTGCTGGCTAATATGGCGTCGAACGCCGAGAAAGTGCTGCCCCATACCGGTATCGAGCACGTCATCGTGACCGAACTGGCCGACATGCACTCGCCACTCAAGCGCACCCTGATGAACGCCGCGGTCAAACACCTCAAGAAGATGGTGCCTGCCTACAACCTGCCCCAGGCCCACAAGTTGCCTGCAGTACTTGCCGCCGGTGCGAAGGAAAAACTGGACGAAGCCCGGCCCACCCAGGACGACCTGGCGGTGCTGCAATACACTGGCGGAACCACAGGCGTAGCCAAGGGTGCCATGCTGACCCACGGCAACCTGGTCGCCAACTTGCTGCAGACACGCCCGTTGCTGGAAGACAAGATCGAAGAAGGCAAGGAGGTGATGATTGCGCCCCTGCCGCTGTACCACATTTATTCGTTTACCCTGAACTGCGGCATCATGCTGGAAGCAGGCGCCCATAATGTGCTCATCCCGAACCCGCGTGACATTCCGGCGTTCGTGAAGGAAATGAAGAACTACAAGTTTACGTCGTTTGTCGGGTTGAACACCCTGTTCAACGGCCTTATGGCCAACGAGGATTTCCGGAACCTGGACTTCAGCCAGATGAAGATGACCTCTTCGGGCGGCATGGCCCTTACCAGCGCCACCGCCAAGCGCTGGCAGGAAGTGACCGGTGTGGAGATCGCCGAGGGTTATGGCATGACCGAAACCTCACCGGTAGTAACCTTCAACCCGCCCAGCGCTATCCAGCTCGGCACCATTGGCCTGCCCATCTGTAATACCGTGTGCAAGACCGTGGATGAAGATGGCAACGACCTGCCGCTGGGTGAGCCCGGTGAGCTGTGCGTCAAGGGCCCCCAGGTCATGCGTGGCTACTGGCAGCGCCCGGAAGAAACCGAGAAGTCGTTCACCGCAGATGGCTTCCTGCGCACCGGCGATGTGGCGGTCATCCAGGAAGACGGCTATATCCGCATTGTCGATCGCAAGAAGGACATGATCATTGTCTCCGGGTTTAACGTGTACCCGAATGAGGTGGAAGACGTAGTAAGCAGCCACCCGAAGGTGCTGGAATGCGCTGCTGTGGGTATTCCTGACGAGAAGAGTGGCGAGGCCGTCAAGGTATTCCTGGTGCCGTCAGACCCGAGCCTGGAGGAAGACGAACTGCGGGAATTCTGCCGTGAGCGACTGACCGCGTACAAGGTTCCGAAATCGTTCGAAATCCGTGAGGAACTGCCAAAGACCAACGTTGGCAAGATCCTTCGTCGCGAACTGCGTGACGAAGAGATCGCCAAAAACTCGTAATCTGCGGTTTGACTGATGAAAAACCCCGCCCCGGCGGGGTTTTTCGTTTGTGGTCTGGGTTCCGTTACAATATCGCCCTCATTTACCAACCGGGCTATCCATGAGTAACACCCCCTCCGGCAATTCGTCTTCAACCCTTCCTGGTGAAAAGCCTTCAGTGGAGCATCCGCTGTTGACTGTTGACCACGTCAGGCAGCAACTGGGTGAATGCAACCAGCGTGAAACCGCCCGTATTCTGCGACTGCTGGCGAAAACCCGGAACAACCCTGATCAGCAACAGTTGGCCCGGGTAAACCGCTGGCTGGAACAGGGGCTGGCCAGGGTGGAGTCCCGCCGTCGGTCCCATCAGCCCGCCCGCTATCCGGAAGGGCTGCCGGTGTCCGAACGGGTTGACGACATCACCCGGGCCCTGGAGGAAAACCAGGTCATCATCGTGGCCGGCGAAACCGGTTCGGGCAAAACCACTCAGCTACCCAAGATCTGCCTGAACGCAGGACGTGGAACTCGGGGCCTGGTGGGGCACACCCAGCCACGGCGAATCGCTGCCCGCACCGTGGCTGGCCGTATCGCAGAAGAGCTGGGCCCGGACCAAGGCCGCCAGGTTGGGTACCAGGTTCGCTTTACGGATACCAGTAACGAGGATACCCGGCTGAAGGTGATGACCGACGGGATCCTGTTGGCTGAAATCCAGCACGACCGTTTCCTGGATGCCTACGATACGATCATTATCGATGAGGCCCACGAACGCAGCCTCAACATCGACTTCCTGCTGGGCTACCTGAAGCAATTGCTGCCCAGGCGGCCCGACCTGAAGGTTATCATCACCTCGGCCACCATCGAGGTGGAGCGGTTCAGCGAGTATTTCCACCAGGCGCCGGTGATTGAGGTTTCCGGTCGCACCTACCCGGTAGAGGTGCGCTACCGACCCATGGCTGGAGATGCCGATGAGCGGGACCAGGGCTGGGGCGATGCAGTGGTGTCGGCGCTGAATGAAATCGAAGACCATGAGCGGGCCGAGAAAAAGCCACCAGGGGATATCCTTGTGTTCTTGCCCGGCGAAGGGGAAATCCGCGCCCTCAGTAAGCAGTTACGCCATGCCGACCTGCGTCATACCGAGGTACTGCCGCTCTATTCGCGGCTGAGCACGAAGGAACAAAACCGGGTATTTCAGTCCCACCGGGGCCGGCGCATTGTGCTGGCTACCAACGTGGCAGAGACGTCGTTGACGGTACCGGGTATCCGTTATGTCATTGACACCGGTGTGGCCCGGATCAGCCGTTACTCGGTACGTTCCAAAATCCAGCGCTTGCCGGTTGAGGCTATCTCCCAGGCCAGTGCGAACCAGCGGGCAGGGCGCTGCGGGCGGGTAGCACCGGGGATCTGCTTCCGGCTGTTTGATGAACAGGACTTCGTCAGCCGCGACGAGTTTACCGATCCGGAGATCCTGCGCACCAACCTGGCGTCGGTCATCCTGCAGATGGTGACCCTCGGGTTGGGGGATATTCGCCACTTCCCCTTCCTGGAGGCGCCGGACAACCGTCAGATCAATGATGGCTATAAATTGCTGGAAGAGCTTGGCGCTGTTTCCGGCAAACGCCGCATTACCAGCCTCGGGCGCACCATGGCCCGTTTGCCACTTGATCCACGGCTGGCCCGGATGCTGGTGGCCGCCAGCGAACTGGGCAGCCTGGCCGAGCTACTGGTCATTATTGCCGGGCTCAGTGTCCAGGACCCCAGGGAGCGACCGCAGGACAAGCAACAGGCAGCGGACCAGGCACACAGTCAGTGGAATGACAAGGAGTCCGACTTCATTACCCTGCTCAATCTCTGGAATGACTTCGAGGAGCAGCGTCAGGAACTGTCCGGTAACCAGCTCAGCAAGCACTGCAAGAAACAGTTCCTTTCCTACATGCGAATGCGGGAGTGGCGGGATATCCATCGTCAGCTCACCCTGTTGTGCCGGGAGCAGAGGTTCACCATGAATCGGGATACGGCCGGTTATGATGCCATACACAAGGCTGTACTGGCCGGTCTGTTGGGGCAGGTGGCGACCAAGCTGGAGAAAAGGGAGTACCTGGCTACCCGTAACCGCAAAGTGTTTATCTTCCCTGGCTCAAAAGTGGCGAAGTCTGCACCCAAGTGGATCGTGGCGGCGGAAATCGTTGAAACCAGCCGGGTATTTGGCCGGATGGTTGCCAAGATCGAGCCGGACTGGGTCGAGCCCCTGGGTGAGCACGTGGTCAAACGCCATTATTCGGAACCGCACTGGGAACAGAAACGGGCCCAGGTTATGGCCTTCGAGCGGGTCAGCCTCTACGGTCTGGACGTAGTCAGCCAACGGCGGGTGCCCTATGCAAAGGTTGACCCGGTTACCTGTCGCGAACTGTTCATTCGCCGTGCCCTGGTGGAGGGTGATTACCGTACAAAGGCACCCTTCATTGCCCGAAACCGGGAACTGCTGGATACCGTCGAGAGCCTGGAAAACAAAACCCGGCGTCGGGATCTGCTGGTGGATGACGAGCAGCTTGTCGCTTTCTATAACGAGCGCCTTCCGGCGGAGATCGTCAGTGGTCGGCATTTCGAAAGCTGGTGGAAATCCCTTTCCGCGGCAGACCTGAAGGCCATGGAACTCTCCGAGAAGGATATCCTGCAACGGGACCTGGACTACAGCGAACTGGAGCAATACCCAGACGAGCTGGAATGGGAGGGAGCTAAGTACCCCTTGAGCTACGAGTTCGAGCCCACGGCTGAGGATGACGGTGTCACCATCCAGGTGCCGGTAATGGCGCTCAAGCAGTTGCCAGGGCATCGTCTGGACTGGCTGGTGCCTGGCCTGGTGAGGGAAAAGTGCATTGCCCTGGTCAAGGGGCTGCCAAAGGCCGTTCGTCGTAACTTTGTGCCGGTACCCGATTTTGTCGACGCGGCGTTGCAGAACATGGCGCCATCAAACCAGCCGTTGACCGAGGTGCTCGCTGACCAGCTGCGCCGCATGACCGGCGTCCGGATCGCGCCGGAAGACTGGCCAACCGATGAACTGCCCAGGCACCTGCGCATGAACCTGAAGGTGCTGGGTGAGGGCGGCAAGGTACTGGCCCGGGGGCGGGACCCTGAAGTACTCCAGAAGAAACTGGAAAAGCAGGCGGAAGAAGCCCTCAGTCGGGTGGATGAGGCCGAGGGCAAGGCGGAACGGATCCAGGCGTCTGACTGGCAGTTCGGCACCTTGCAGGAATCGGTTCATACCGACAGGGGTGGTATGCAGGTTACGGTCTATCCGGCGCTCGAAGACCTGGGCGGTGAGGTGCGGGAAACCCGTTTCCTGGATCCGCTGACGGCTTATGAAAGCCACCGTAAAGCAGTAGCGCGCCTGTTGTTGAACCGGCTCGGCAATTCCCTGGATCGCATAGATAGCCGGCTGCCCCGGTTTCGCCAGTCCGCGCTCATGTTTGCGCCGATGGGCCAGGCCCGGGCGCTGCTTGATGACTTTCTGCTGGCCAGTGCGGCCAATCACTTCCTGGGCGAGCCGGAACAGGCATCTGGAGCACTTCCGAGCAGTGGTACAGACTTTGACCTGGTGTATAACAATGGACGGGGAGATTTTCTGCCAGCGCTTGAGCAGGCTGACGAACAGCTCCACCAGGTGATGCAGGGCTATCACCGGGTGATGAAACAACTGAAAGGCAAGATCAACCTCGCCCTGGCCAATAGCATGGCGGATCTCAAGTTCCAGATGGAGCACATGGTGTACCCCGGGTTCCTGGTGGCAACGCCCCCGCAGTGGCTGGCCTGCTTTCCCCGCTATTTCGAGGCTGCGGACATCCGGCTGGAGAAGATGCCCAGGGAAATGGGGCGGGAGAGGGAATTTCTGCACACGATTGCTCCCCTCTGGAGCCGCTACCAGCAAAAGCACGAGCAGCAGCGTCGTCAGGGCGTTATGGACCCCCAGCTTACCCTCTACCGCTGGATGCTGGAGGAGTTCCGCGTATCCTGGTTTGCACAACAGCTGGGAACAGCCATGCCGGTCTCGGTGAAACGGCTGGACCGCCAGTGGGCGGAAGTTCGTCAGTAGTCAGTAACTGGAGCGGCTGCAACCCGCTGGTAGCCGGTCTTTCGGGCCGGTCGCCTTTCTCGTTTTCGGGTGGGGACCGGACTCCGGGGTTTGTGATAACATCCCCGCTAATTATCGGACAGGGATGTTTCACGCGTCCTGTTTAGCCTGCAGGATAGCTGTCCACAATAATTTCCAGAACAGTCGGGGTCCTACGTGAGCATCACCGCCATTATCACGGTACCGGTTTGTATACACCGCCTGCCTCCATCAGCAATGAAGAACTGGTGGCTTCCTTCAATCGTTATGTCGAGCTCCACAATGAGCGCAATGCGCATGCCATTGCACGGGGAGAGATCGACCCCCTGCAGCCTTCAGCTGTGGAGTTCATCGAGAAGGCCTCAGGAATCAAGAGCCGTCACGTCATGGACAAGGACGGCATACTGGACCCGGAGCGGATGTGCCCGCGCCTGCCGGAGCGCAGTAACGACGAGCCTTCCATCCAGTGTGACATGTCGGTGGCTGCCGCCCGTGAAGCGTTGGCCCAGGCTGGCCGCACGCCGGAGGATGTGGATGCCGTCATTGTGGCTTGCTCAAACCTGCAGCGGGCCTATCCTGCGGTTGCCATCGAGGTTCAGGAAGCCCTGGGTATCGACGGTTTTGCCTACGATATGAACGTGGCGTGCAGCTCGGCCACATTTGGCATCCAGGCGGCTGCCAATGCGGTTGAAAACGGCACTGCCCGGGCCGTGCTGGTGATCAGCCCGGAAATCTGCTCCGGACATCTCAACTTCCGGGATCGCGACAGCCACTTCATTTTCGGCGATGCGTGCACCGCCGTGCTCGTGGAGCGTGACGACCAGGTAGCGGCAGGTCACGGCTTCGAGGTGCTGGGCACCCGCCTGAAAACCCGTTTTTCCAACAACATCCGCAACAACTTCGGCTTCCTGAACCGGGGTGACGAAAGCGGCATTGGCAAGCCGGACAAGCTGTTCGTGCAGCAGGGCCGCAAGGTATTCAAGGAGGTTTCACCCATGGTGGCAGAGCTGATTGTCAGCCACCTGGAGAGCCTGTCCCTGAAAGCGGAAGACCTGAGGCGTATGTGGTTGCACCAGGCCAACCTGAACATGAACCAGCTGATTTCCAGGCGCGTCCTTGGCCGTGACGCCACTACCGATGAAGCGCCGGTCATCCTGGACGAATACGCGAACACCAGTTCCGCCGGCTCTATCATCGCCTATCACCAGCACAAGGATGACTTTACCCCCGGTGATCTGGGAGTGATCTGTTCCTTTGGCGCCGGCTATTCCATTGGCAGCGTGGTGGTGCGCAAGCGCTGATCCCATACCCGTTCAAGGCCGAACTTCTGGATGATGACTGCCAATCAGGAATGACCATGTTTCATGAAATGCCCAAAGCGGCTGCAACACTGACCCTGGCGGCGCTGCTGCTTGCCGGGTGTGCATCTTCCCCGGACCAGGTAGCTGATGAAACGGTCCAGCCCGATGAGAGGGTTTCCACCGAGACCGGACAAACGGGCAGTCGCGATCCCTGGGAGCCCTGGAATCGCCAGGTCTTCGCTTTCAACGAGACGGTAGACGACTGGGTGCTGCGGCCAGTGGCTGAGGGATATCAGTTCGTGATGCCCTCGTTCGCGGACCGGGCAGTGACCAATTTCTTCAATAACCTCACCGAAGTCCGCAACTTCGTTAACAGTGTCCTCCAGCTCAAGGGGGAACACGCCGTGGTGGCTGCAGGGCGGTTTACCTACAATACTGTCTTTGGTCTTGGCGGGTTGTTTGATGTGGCAACCGCCTTTGACCTGCCCGAGCGCCCGGAAGATTTCGGGCAGACCCTGGGGTACTGGGGCGTAGGGCCGGGCCCGTACCTGATGTTGCCGTTCCTGGGGCCATCCTCGCCGCGTGATTTCACCGGTTTCGCCACGGAAACCCTGACCTTCCCGTCACTGTGGGTTTACGCAGAGAGTCCTGATCGTTACTACGCCCTGGCCCTCGATGTTGTCGACACGCGGGCCGACCTGATTTCAGCAGAGCGCTTCATATCTGGTGACCGATATGTGTTCGTGCGTAATGCCTATCTGCAACGGCGGGAATACCTGATCAACGACGGCAAGGCTACTTCCGACCCCTTTACCAGCGGTGAAGAGGAAGACCTGATGCTGGACAACTTCTGAGCTCGTCCAACCGGCGATATTCTACGCGGGAAAGTGAACCGGTCGGTGTGTCATGGTGACAGTCAGCGACCGCCGACGGTATCATGGGAGCATCATAATGCGGGCCTTCGACTGAAAGGGACGGGCCCGGTAATTCCGGCCGCCAGCTGACTGGATCTTCATGTACTACGACTTCTTCGGGTTTCGGGAGCCGCCGTTCTCAATTGCGCCGGACCCTCGATATCTGTACCTCAGCGAACGCCACAAGGAAGCCCTGGCTCACCTGATGTATGGCGTCCAGGGGCAGGGTGGCTTCGTGGTGATCACCGGTGAGGTAGGTACCGGCAAGACCACCATCAGCCGCTGTTTCATCGAGAATGTTCCCGATCACGTCGACATCGCGCTGATCCTTAACCCACGCTTGTCTGCCCGTGAGTTACTGGCGTCCTTCTGCGATGAGCTGGGCATCCCCTACGCTGAAAATGCCACCATCAAGCAACTGATTGACCGGATCAACCAGCACCTGCTGGAAGCCCATGCCCGCGGGCGCCACCAGGTACTGATGATCGACGAGGCCCAGAACCTGTCCGCGGAAGTGCTGGAGCAACTGCGCCTGCTCACCAACCTTGAGACGGCGGAAAAGAAACTGCTGCAGATTGTCCTGCTGGGCCAGCCGGAACTGAAAGAAATGCTCGACCGGCCGGAACTGCGGCAACTCAACCAGCGGGTCACCGCGCGTTACCACCTGGATGCCCTGGAGCGGGAGGAATTGCCGGCTTACCTGCATTACCGACTGGGAGTGGCCGGGGTCAAGGTGGAACTGTTCAGTCCGGCGACAACCCGCCTGCTGTTCCGCAAGAGCCATGGTATTCCCCGGTTGATCAACCTGCTCAGCGACCGGGCCCTGCTGGGGGCCTACAGCGAGGGTGTCCAGCATATTGAGCCCCGTCACATCCGCGCCGCCGCAAAGGAAGTCGGTGGCCTGGCGTCGCGCCCGTCGCCCAATGCTGTGCCCCCTGTGCTTCGCCTGGTAACCGTGGCCGCTGTCGTTGTCGCATTGGCGGTTGCTGCATGGGCGGTGGTTGACCAGCGCCAGGGGGCTGCCATTCCCGAGCAGCTGGCGGCTGCCGGAGGCGCGCAGGGAGGAGACGCTGTTGAAACATTGCCAGGGCCGGGCAGTGAGGAAGGTGACCCGAATGATCCGGTGTCCACCGCCGGCGGCGACGATTCCGCCGAGGCGCAGGTCGCGTCGGGCACCGTCGAGCGTCAACAGGATGCGGTCAATGAGGCCGCTGAGCTACCTGCCTTTGACCTCGAGGAGCATGGCCTGTCAACGGCGGATGCCTATGCCGGCCTGTTCCGCCTGTGGGGCTTTGACTGGGATCGAAGTGCCTATCCCTTCGCCTGTGACTATGCCGATGCTGCGGGATTGCGTTGTATGCATCGCCAGGGGAGTCGGCGCAGCATGGAGGCTATCAACCGACCTGCGGTTCTGGATCTCCGTGGGCCCGGAGGAGAACGAACATACGTCACCCTGCTTCGCCTGAAGGGCGATGTGGCCAAAATTGCTACCAGGGAGGGGACGCTGGATGTATCGTTCAGCGACCTGGAAGATTACTGGTACGGTCAGTTTTCAGTGCTCTGGCAACTACCGCCCTATATGGCATGGGGGGGTGACCCGTCGGAGTTGCCCCGCAATAACCGCGAGGGTGTATGGCTCAGCGCCAGGATGATGCAGTTGGTCGGGATGCATGCCTCGGACCGTGAAGAAGTCGACCGGGTAAGTCGTATGATCCGCAACGAGCAGGTTCGCTGGTACCAGAAAGTCAAAGGCCTTAAGCAGGACGGGGTGGTCGGTGCCATGACCCTGATCCAGATGAGTAACGACCTGGACGCCGGCGTGCCTCGCCTTGTGCCCAGTGATGCTGCCATGGTCGCCCCCGTTGAAACCGGTCAGGCGACCCGGCCAAGGTCAGGGTAGTTCGAAGTATGTCCTACATTCTGGAAGCACTGAAGAAGTCCGAGTCCGAGCGCAACCAGGGCAGGGTGCCAGACCTTGGCCAGCAGGTTCGCATGATTCACCGGCGTCATCGTCGGGGTATCCCCGCCCTCGGCTGGCTGGCGATCGCCCTGACCCTGAATGCACTGGTGCTCGGGGTGCTGTTCTGGCCGGACAGCGGCCTTTTGCGGACCACGGTCGTCCCGGACCCGGCCCCAGCGCAGCATCAGGCGAACATGTCTTCAGTATCATCGACACCCAGCCCGGCGGCGGACTCCGCCACTGCGACAGAAGCGGTTCCCCAGGGCGGCACCGGGGCAGGCGCGCAGCCCGTGACCGAAGCGCCGGGGGAAATTGCTGAGGCTACCGGTGACCTTGATGGGGCCGGGGTAGTGGTACTGGATACGCTGGACGAAGCGCCTACGGTTATTGTCCCGACCGTTCGCCCTGCCAACCCAGATGGCAGTGACGACGCCTATTCACCGGCACCCTGGGAAGGTCGGGTTCCCCATCTGGTGGAATTGCCCATGGCCTTCCAGCGGCAGGTACCTGACCTGGTGTTCAACAGCCATGTCTACTCCTCACGCCCATCGGCTCGCAGTGTGATGATCAATAATCGCTACCTGCGGATGGGGGATACCCTGGGGCCGTTAAGGATCGAGAATATAACCGAGGATGGCGTGGAGCTCAGTATGGATGGCCAGCGCTTCCGGGTGGGTGTGGTCCGTGACTGGAGCAGCCCCCGCTAATGCCCCTGAGTGACGACGTAAAGGCGGAAATCCAGCAGGGTTATCGCGATGTACTGGCAGGCAAGGGTATCCGGGCCCGCTATGGCCAGCGGCTGATGATTGCCGAGATAGCCCGCTATATGGGAGATATCACCGAGGATGACGGCAAGCGCACTTCCGCGCCGGCAGCCTGCGTGGTGGAGGCTGGTACCGGTACCGGCAAGACCCTGGGCTACCTGATTGCAGCTATTCCGGTCGCTCGGGCGCTGGGCAAGACCCTGGTGATTTCCACGGCGACGGTGGCCCTCCAGGACCAGATCATCAGCAAGGACCTGCCGGACCTGGAGAAGCACACCAGGCTCAGGTTCGAATGGACCCTGGCAAAGGGGCGGGGCCGCTATCTCTGCCTGTCTCGCCTGGAAACCCGCCTGCAGGATGAAGGCCATGGTGACAGCGATACCATGCCGCTGTTCCTGTTGGATGAGGGCAGGGAACAGGAACCGGGTACCCGGGAGTTCTTCGAGGAACTGCTGGGGCAGTACGGTTCCAGGCAATGGGATGGCGACCGGGATCACTGGCCCAGCACCATCCCGGATGATATCTGGCGCCAGGTCACCACTGACCATCGTCAATGCACCAATCGTCACTGTGCCTATTTTGACAACTGCGCCTTCTTCGACGCTCGCAAGGGCCTGGAAACCGCTGACGTGGTGGTGGCCAACCATGACCTGGTGCTGGCTGACCTGGCCCTCGGCGGCGGTGCTATCCTGCCAGAGCCGGAGAACGCCCTCTACATCTTTGACGAGGCCCACCACCTGCCGGACAAGGCCCTGAACCACTTCGCCGCTTCGGTGCCGCTCAACAGTACTCGCCAGTGGCTCAAACAGCTGGGCCAGGCCCTGGTGAAGATCCAGCCCTGGTTACCACCATCCACTGTGGCCAGTCGCACCGTGGAAAAGGTGTCTGAAGCCTCCCGTCAGCTGGAAGACTGCCTCAACCGGGTCCAGGAACACCTGCTCAACAGTATCCAGTGGGAGTTCTCCGATGAGCGCCGCACGGCCCAGTGGCGTTATCCGGAAGGTGAGTTGCCTGAGCAGTTGCTGGCCCTGGCCACGGAAACCCGCGCCGCGACGGCCGGACTGGTTCGTCACCTGGGCACAATGGCGGACGAGCTCCAGAAAGGGTTTGACGAGCGCAAGGACCATGAACTGGACCGGGACACGGCGGAAGCCTGGTATCCGGTGATTGGCAGTTTCCATGCCCGCGCAGAGGACCAGTCCCGGCTTTGGGCCGCCTGGTGCGAGGCCCCGGCCCCCGCTTCGGATGACGACAAGCCGGCGCACCGGCCGCCACCTCCGGCCCGTTGGGCGGTGCGGCAACGCTGGGACCATGCCGAGGAGGTCACCCTGTACAGCAGCCCTGTACTGGCGGATAACCTGCTCTATTCGAGACTCTGGTCCCGGGCCCATGGCGCGGTGTTAACCAGCGCCACGCTGACTGCACTGGGGCGGTTCGATCGCCTGCGCTCCCGCGCGGGCCTGCCTGCCGACAGCCGCTACCTGGTGGTGCCCAGCTCTTTCCGCTATGGCGAAATGGCGACCGTGGAAGTGCCACCCATGGACGCGTTGCCAACGGATACGGAAGGCTTTACGGCCGCCCTTGTGAAGCGGCTGCCGGAATTGTGGGCGGCGGAAAAGGCAACGCTGGTGCTGTTTACCTCACGCCGGCAAATGAACGCGGTGCGTGACCGGCTGGCCCCGGACCACCCGGGACTGATCACCACCCAGGACGATATGGCCAAGGGTGAGGTGCTGCGGCATCACTGCGAGAGGGTAGACGCGGGGAAGCCCTCGGTTCTGTTCGGTGTCGCCAGTTTCGCCGAGGGCATAGACCTGCCAGGGCGTTACCTGGACCATGTGATCATCACTCGCCTGCCGTTCTCTGTGCCGGACGACCCTATCGAGGCCAGCCTGGCAGAGTGGGTCACCAGCCGTGGCGGTAATCCGTTCATGGAAATTACCGTACCGGACGCTTCCGTCAAGCTGGTACAGGCGGTGGGCCGACTGTTACGTACCGAGTCCGACACCGGTCGGGTATCCATCCTGGACCGGCGGATTGTCAGCCGCCGATACGGACAGCTGTTGCTCGATGCCTTACCGCCATTCCGAAGGATCATTCAGTAACGGTTCTGTGGTCCGGGCAACAGTTGCATTTGAGGAATATGGGCTACACTGAGTATTCGGAGACTCTCTATTCTCAAAAAGAATGAAAACAAACATCTTTATGCGTATTCTGGTAATAACACTGACAAAACCGTGACGCATAGCCGGTGGCAGGACGCAAAGTCCTGAATCCGCTTAGGGAGCGAAAGGATCAATGAAACTACAGCAGCTGCGTTATATCTGGGAAGTCGCCCATCACGACCTCAATGTTTCCGCTACGGCCCAAAGTCTGTTCACCTCTCAGCCTGGTATCTCCAAGCAGATCCGGCTACTGGAAGATGAGCTGGGTATCGAGGTGTTTGCCCGCAGCGGCAAGCATCTGACCCGGATTACACCCGGTGGCGAGACCATCATCCGCGAGGCTGGCGAAATCCTGCGACGGGTCGAAGGCATCAAGAAAATCGCCCAGGAGTTCTCGAATCAGCGCAAGGGTGACCTCAGTATTGCCACTACCCACACCCAGGCCCGGTATGCGCTGCCGCCGGTCATCCAGGGCTTTATCGAAGCCTACCCGGATGTATCCCTGCATATGCATCAGGGTACACCCATGCAGATTTCGGAGATGGCTGCCAACGGTGCAGTGGACTTCGCGATTGCCACCGAGGCCATGGAGCTGTTCAACGACCTGATCATGATGCCCTGCTACCGCTGGAATCGGTGCGTCATTGTGCCCCGGGACCATCCGCTCACCCAGCTGTCTGAACTGACCTTGCCGGAGCTGGCCCAGCACCCGCTGGTCACCTATGTGTTCGGGTTCACCGGCCGTTCCAAGCTGGATGAGGCGTTTCAGGCCGAAGGACTGGAACCGAAGGTGGTATTCACAGCTGCCGATGCCGACGTCATCAAGACCTATGTGAGACTGGGGCTCGGAGTAGGGATTATCGCGTCCATGGCCTATGACCCGGAAGCCGATTCGGATCTGGTGGCCCTGGATGCCAGCAAGCTGTTCCGTCCCAGCGTTACCCGGCTTGGCTTCCGCAAAGGGACCTTCCTGCGTGGTTACATGTACGATTTCATGGAGAGATTTGCCCCACACCTGAGCAGGGACATGGTAAATGAGGCCGTTGCCCACCAGGGTAGCCGGCAGGAAATCGAAGACCTTTTCCGTGATGTGGAGCTGCCGGTCTACTGACCGGTCAGCTTCCGGGTGTCAACGTCAGGCGCTGCCAATGTTGCTGGCAATCAGGTTGCCAGCGTGCAGTCCGCATTCCTTCTGGGTGGCTTCTTCCCACCACCAGCGGCCCTCCCGTTCGTGCTGTCCGGGAAGCACCGGACGTGTGCAGGGCTGGCAACCGATGCTGACAAAGCCCCGCTCATGGAGCTTGTTGTAGGGCGCCTCGGAAATACGTATATAGTCCCAGACCTCCTTTGACGTCCAGTTGGCAAGGGGGTTGAACTTCACCAGTCCTCCGCTACGACCTTCAAAAGCATCGTCGAGCTGTACCACCGGCACCTCATTGCGGGTGCCCGGGCTCTGGTCCCGGCGCTGGCCGGTAATCCAGGCATCCAGGGTTTTCAGCTTCCGGCGCAGGGGTTCGACCTTGCGGATACCACAGCACTCCCCGTGGCCGTCCTCGTAGAAACTGAACAGGCCTTTTTCGGTTACCAGCGATTGCACCGCTTCCGCATCCGGAAACTGGAACTCAATCTCGATACCATAGTGCTTGCGAACCTGTTCGAAGAATTCATAGGTTTCCGGGTGCAGGCGGCCGGTGTCCAGGGAAAACACCCGCAACCGGTCTGTGAGCTTGTGAGCCATTTCGATCAGGGCAACATCTTCGGCTCCACTGAAGGAAATGGCGACTTCGTCGTAACGGGCCAGCGCGGCCTTGAGGATGGCCCGGGGGCTTTGTCCATCAAGCTCTTTCTGAAGTTGTTCAATCTCGCTCATCGGAAGTCTGGTCCCATTGCAGGTGGTCGCCCGGACCGGGTCCGGAGGATACTGATTATTGGATGGTGGCGCCAATCTATCACCGGAACGCAGGTTGCTGAAGGAATCTGCAATCATAAGGTTATATCAACGGTCGGGGCACAGCCCGGTCGATCGTGATGGACGGTGCATTCCCCGCGCGTTTTTTCTATCATAGCCGCGCGATTTGCCATTAACCCCATTGCCGCTAGTCGGCGACTGACAGGAGACCACCGTGGAACTTGCGTGCCTTGACCTTGAGGGAGTACTGATCCCGGAAATCTGGATTGCCTTTGCGGAAAAAACCGGTATTGAGGAGCTCAAGGCCACCACCCGGGATATTCCTGACTACGATGTGCTGATGAAACAGCGCCTGCGTCTGCTGGACGAACACGGCTATGGCCTGCCAGCAATCCAGGAGGTTATTGGTGAACTGGATCCGCTGCCCGGTGCCCGGGAATTCCTCGACTGGTTGCGTGACCGCTTCCAGGTGGTGATCCTGTCGGACACCTTCTACGAGTTCGCCATGCCGCTGATGAAAAAGCTGGGGCATCCCACACTGCTGTGTCACAAGCTGGAAGTTGACGAGAATGGCCGCATCATTGACTACCTGCTGCGCCAACGTGATCCCAAGCGCCAGTCGGTCCGGGCCTTCCAGCTGCTCAACTATCGCGTGATCGCCGCAGGCGATTCCTATAACGACACTACCATGCTGTCCCAGGCGGAAGGCGGCATTCTGTTCCATGCGCCCCAGAATGTGATTGACGAATTCCCCCAGTTCCCTGCAGTACACGACTTCGAGGAGCTCAAGAAGACCTTCCTGTCACTCAGTCACCGCCACTGACGGGATGTTCAGGCAGGCGCGCCTGGAGGCGAGGCTGGTTCAGGCCTGCACTCAGGTGCCGCCTTCACCGCGTTGCTGGCTTCCCATGGCCTCCAGGGTGTCTAGCAGACGTTGTATCTTGCTGAGAGACTCCTGGTACTCATCCTCCGGATCGGAATCCGCCACAATACCGCAGCCCGCCCAGGCCCGGATGGTCCCGTCTGGCAAGGTCTGAAGGCTGCGTATGGCGATATTGCTCACCAGGTGATTGTTCGCATCCCACCAGAACAGGGTGCCGCAATAGGGGCCCCGGACGTGGGATTCCAGTTCGTCGATGATTTCCATCGCCCGCCGTTTTGGTGCGCCGGTAATGGAGCCTCCCGGGAAGGCGCTCAGCATGGCCTCGAAAGGAGTAATTCCACGCTTGAGCAGACCGGTAACGGTGCTGACCAACTGGTGGACATTGCGATAACTCTCCACCTCGAACAACTGCGGTACCTTTACTGAGAACGGCTTGCAGAAGTGAGAAAGGTCGTTGCGGATCAGGTCCACGATCATCAGGTTCTCGGCCCGGTCCTTGGCGTTGTTTACCAGGTCTTCTGCCAGCGTCCTGTCCCTGTGCGTGTCTTCGCTTCGAGGCCTGGTACCCTTGATGGGTTTGCTGGTAACCCGGCCGTTGTCGATTTCCAGGAACAGTTCCGGTGACACGCTCAGCAGTTGCCACGACCCTGCGTCCAGGTAGCCTCCATGGGGCACGGGTATCGCATCCGCCAGGGCCTGCCACGCCTGCCAGGGCGAACCCTCAAAGGTGCCTTCAAACTGTTGTGACAGGTTGGCCTGGTAGCAGTCGCCGGCCTGGATGTACTCGAGCACCTGGCCGACCCCCTTCCGGTACTGTCCGGGTGTGCAGCACGCCTGGAAGTGACGGGTCATCCGGAAGGTATCAGCGGGCTCTGTGGGAGAGGGGGCCGCCAGCAGGCCCAGCACCTGCTTACGAGTGGCAGGGGGGCAGGCCGGGTCAAAGGCCAGTGTAGCGGTTGTCGAAGTCTCCTGCCGGGTCAATTCCAGTTGCCAGAAGTAGAGCCCTGCCCAGCCTACCGTGCCCGGCGTTGTTTTTTTGCTACAAAACCCGGGAACCGTATGGCCGCCGGCATCGTAAAACAGGCTGCCAGCGATAAAACCGCAGCGATCCGTACCGGCAATAACCCGGTGGCTTGCCAGGATATCGTCCACGGCCTGGTCGAACGTTTCCCTCTCGGCGGAGAACTGCCATTGCCGTTCAGGCATTGCGCTGTAACGGCGACTGCTGCCGCGCTGTGTCCCCAGGCACAGGAATCCGTCAAGCCCGGACAGGGCAGTGACGAAGTCGGCAATTTGGGCAGGCGGCACAGAGAAGCGGTTAGACATCCGGTAACCTGACAGGAAAATGGGTCGTGCATGATACCCTATATCCACCTCGAGCCTGTAACCCGGAAACTGCGGGAAACCCGTTTCGTCCCAGTCTGCTGTCCACGGTGAAGCGTCCATTGTTGTCCACTATCCGATCAAACATCCGCAAGCGTTGGCAGGCTTGGATCAACCGTCGAATTCCGGTGGACGACCGGCGACGCTTTGATCGTCACTCCATTTTCATCCTTCCCACCGCTGCCGGGCTGGTGTTTGGCCTGCTACTGGTGGTTATGCTGCTTACCGGAATCAATTACCAGAACAGCCTGATCTACCTTTTGACGTTCCTGCTGGGGGCGCTGTTTGTTGCGGCCATGCACCAGACCCATAACAATCTTAGCGGCCTCGAACTGACCTTGTTGCAGCCGGGGGAAGGCTTTGCCGGGGAGCCGATCCCGTTCCGGTTTGTCCTGCAGGCACCCCATGACGCTACCGCCATCGAGTTGGGAGAAGAGACCGGGGGTGCCGTTACCCTGTCGGTATCCGGCCACGACCGGGTCGAGGGCACACTGCAGGTGGCCAGCCGGGAGCGGGGTTATCTGCGTCCGCAACGGTTGCGGGTGGAAACCCGGTTTCCCTTTGGTTTGCTCATGGCCTGGTCCTGGTTACATCCGGTTACCCCGGCCCTGGTCTACCCGAAACCTGTGGTGCCACCACGCGCGCCGGAAGGCAGCGTGGAAGCTGGCGACACTGAAGCCGTATCCGTCAGCCAGGGCCAGGACCAGGTGGAGCTCCGCCCCTGGCGGGAAGGTGACCTTAGCGCCCGCATCGACTGGAAGCGATACTCGCGGAACGGGGAGATGGCTGTCGCCGACTGGCAGGGGGAGCAGGGCAGTCCGCAATGGCTGGATTTTGATGGCTTTCCGGGAGTCGATCACGAGCTTCGCCTGAGCTACCTGGCTGCCCTGGTACTGGATCGGGAGCGGACCGGTGAGCCCTGGGGGCTGCGGCTGCCGGGTATCACCATTGAGCCCGACCTCGGCAACCTCCACACTCGGCAGTGCCTGAGAACCCTGGCTACCTGGCAGAGGTCAGCACCCGGCGAGGGGGTCCAATGAGCCTAAAACCGTCGCTACTGCCCACCCGTGCCCTGCTGTGGCTGCTTTGTGGCTTCCTGTTGTTGCTGTTACCCCAGTGGGACCGGCTTCCGGTCTGGCTCGCCGCAGCCTGTATTGCACTGGCCGGCTGGCGGTGGCTGGCGCAGACCGGCCGGGCCCGTCTGCCGGGCAGATGGCTGAGGCTGGCCATTATGGGCACCCTGATTGCGGTCTACATCGCCACAGTCAGCGGTCGGTTCAGTGTCGATACGGCGGCCTCATTCTTTGTGCTGGCGGTCGGCCTCAAGTGGCTGGAAACGGCCAACCGGCGGGATTTCTTTGTTCTGTTCTTCATCCTGGTATACCTGGCCACAGTGAATTTCCTGTTTCGTCAGGGCATTGGCTGGTCATTAGTGACCCTGGCCGGGGTGGTAGTGACCCTGGTGGCACTGCAACTGTTGCATACGCCTGCGGACAGCCGACACAGCTCATTCCATGGTCTCCGGCGCCTGGGCGGCATGCTCTTGAAAACCCTGCCGGTGGTGATCGCGCTGTTTGTGTTCTTCCCCCGTATGGCGCCGTTATGGAGTGTGCCCCTGGTTTCGGACCAGGCTCGAACGGGGCTGTCGGACTCCATGACGCCCGGGGATATTTCGAGCCTTGCGCAAAGCAGCGAGCGGGCGTTCCGTGTGACGTTCGCTGGCGAAACGCCCGAGCACAGAGACCGGTACTGGCGCGGCCTGATCCTTGACCGTTTCGATGGCCGTACCTGGAGTCAGTGGCAGCAGGAGCCCTATCGTCCCCTTGGTCGGGTCAACCGGGACGCAGGCCTCGAAGCGCTGGCTGACAATGAATACGATGTGCTGATGGAAGCCTCCGGCCAGCGATGGGTCTATGCGCTGGATAATTCCCGGCCGGTATCTGCCAATATTGCGGAAGTATCCGGGAGGGTATTCCGGCTGGAGCGGCCCGCGGATACCTCGGTGCGTTACCGTATGGAGCTGGAGCGGGAAACAGGCACGGCTGGCGGGCTCTCGCCTGCGGAGCGCCGCCAATACCTGCAACTGCCCCCGCAAGGCAACCAGCGTAGCCGGCAGTTGGCCCGGGACCTGGCCATGGGCGCAGGCACGGACCTGGCCTTTGCCAACGCGGTGCTCAACCGGTTCCGGGAGCAACCCTACTATTACACCCTGCGTCCACCGGCCATGCCAGACGACCCCGTGGACACCCTGTTGTTCGATGCCCAGCGAGGATTCTGCGCCCATTACGCCAGTGCCATGACCTTCCTTTTGCGGGCCGCTGACATACCTGCACGGGTCGTGGCTGGCTACCAGGGAGGCTCCCCAGGCCCCGACGAGGCCTACCTGATTATCCGCCAATACGATGCCCACGCCTGGGTGGAAGCCTGGATCGAGGAGCGGGGCTGGGTGCGCTTCGATCCGACAGCGGCGATCGCACCACAGCGGATCGAGTCTGGCCTGCGGGATGCTGTCGCCGAGGAGGGCTCGTTCCTGGAGGATAACTGGGCATCCCCACAGCGTTATGGCGATCTTCCCCTGGTGCAGTGGGCGAGCCTGCAACTGGACCGGATCAACTATAATTGGCAGCGCTGGGTTATTGGCTATCAGGGTCAGTCACAAATGGACCTGATGAGCCGTCTTCCAGGGAATATCGGACTCAGGGAGCTGGGCTACCTGACGGCCGGCCTGATGGGTGTTGCTTTGCTGGTGGCAGCGCTGGTCGCGGCGATTCGCCATGGCGGGGCAACACGAACAGACCCGGCCGGGGTGCTGGTTTCACGGTGGGCCCGGCTGTTGCAGAAGCGGGGGAGCGCCGTACCGGCCGGGGCAACGCCGTTGGAGCTCGCCAGGATGACCGAGCAACAGGCGCCGGCAGCCGCTGCGGTCGCACGCGCCTTTGCCCGTGACCTTAACAATCATTACTATGGCTCCGGTTCCCGGTCGCGTCCCGGGCGCGGCAGCCACCGGTCAACCGAGCTGCGCCTGATGCGCCGGCGCCTGGCTCGCATCCGCCGGGAACTGAGAAAACGATCCACCGTACACGGGCCTGCGCAGCACCCGTCCTGATTCGGAAGTCACTGTGAACGACATGCCCTGGCTGACGCCGGTACTTGAACATTTCGGGCAGGCCCTGGATCAGGGACGTTTGCCCCATGCCAGCCTGGTTACCGGTGAACGCGGCGTGGGCAAGCGTCAGCTGGCTGAGCGAATTGCCGCATTGCTGGTTTGCGACCGTCGAACGCCAGGTATGCGCGCCCCGTGTGGGGAGTGCCGGCAGTGTCAGTTACGGGCGGGTGAGTCCCATCCGGATATCCGGCTTTACCAGCCCGAGAAATCCCGCATGATCCGTATCGACCAGGTGCGGTCATTGTCGCAGTTTGCGGTGGCATCACCCCAGGTGGCGGGGGTTAAGGTTGCCATTGTCCACCGGGCGGATCAGCTGAACATCAATGCCGCCAACGCCTTGCTGAAAACCCTGGAGGAACCCGCGTCAGATGTGGTGCTGTTGCTCCTCCAGGAGACCGGACGGCCAGTGCTTCCTACCATCCGGTCCCGCTGTCGTATCCTGCCAGTGGCAATCCCGCCGGCCGAAGAGGCGACTGCGTGGCTTGCCACAGAACTCAACACCAGTGAAGGGGCGCCTGATCCGGAGCGCCAGGCCCTTGCGCTGTACCTGGCCGGCGGTGCTCCGAGACTGGCAATGGAGTTACTGGAGAGTGGCTTCCTCGACCAGCGGGACGCCGCCCTCGACGCTTTTCGCCAGTTTATGAAGGGCGCAATAACGGTTGCGATGACTGCCAGGGCGTTCCGGGACCTCGGTCACGAGGCCACCCTGAACCTGATGGAAGGCTGGGCTAATGACCTGGCTCGCGTTATGGCGGGAGGCCTCGCCCGCGATCCGGGGATCGCAGAGGTGGTACGATACCTGGCCCAGTCGAATCCGCCATGGCGCGCGCAGCAACTTGTCGACGCGATCCGGGACTCCCGGCGCGCGCTGGTGAATAATGTGAACCCGGAACTGGAGACTGATCGTCTGCTGATTCAGTGGCGGGGCCTGATGCCTGGCCGGAGACGTTCGGCGGGCTAAGGAGCCAGTGTCACTCCGGCGGGAGGTTCAGGCCGGCCAACAATTACGAAGGTAGTGTGGCATCCTGTGCCATTACCGGTAACCTGAAAGAACGATAACAGCTGGAGGAACA
The DNA here is from genome assembly GCF_026013985.1 of Marinobacter sp. AN1. NCBI lineage: Bacteria > Pseudomonadati > Pseudomonadota > Gammaproteobacteria > Pseudomonadales > Marinobacteraceae > Marinobacter > Marinobacter sp. AN1. The sequence continues at coordinate 2,076,912 of NZ_CP110342.1, forward strand.
ATATGGGTCCTGGATTTGGCGCGCGCAGCGGTATTCTGACCCTGACCATCAAGGATAAGGCGGTGCTTTATGCAGCGTATATGCCCTACATTCGCCAGGGCGGCCTGTTCATTCCGACCCAGAAGCAGTACCAGCTGGGGGATGAGGTTTTCCTGCTGCTTAACCTGATGGATGAGCCCGAGAAGATACCTGTCGCCGGCAAGGTGGTGTGGATTACACCCAGGGGTGCCCAGGGAAACCGGGCGGCAGGTATTGGCGTACAGTTCAATGGTGAGGACGAAACCGCCCGCACCAAGATTGAGGCCTACCTGGCAGGGTCACTGAGTTCGGATCGGCCGACCCACACCATGTAGGGTGGGGTGAACTCGCCCGTAGCAACCCTGTGGCACCACCGGGCGCCAATGCCCGCAGTTCCTTTAGGAGGATGAACCGCGTCCATGAACCTTTCCCTGTCTCCGGGCCCCCTGGCCGAAACCGAAGCAAGCTTCACCGAAATGCGTTGGCCGCTCAGGCACATTACCCTGGCAGGCCTGCACTGGCCCGCTTCCGGCGAGTCACGGGACGGCCGCCCGGTCATCATGCTCCATGGCTGGCTTGATAACAGTCTCAGCTTCTGCCGGCTTGCGCCGGGGCTTCGGCAGTTGGGTCCGCTCTGGGCCATTGACCACGCCGGGCATGGCCATTCTGACCACCGGCCGGAAGGTCAGGGTTACCTGCTGGCAGACTATGTGTCTGACGTGGCGGAATTGCTGGAAACCCATTTCAGCGACCATGAAACCGTCGATCTGGTCGGACATTCCCTCGGTGGCATCGTTGCCCTGCTGTTTGCAGCGGCATTTCCGGAAAAAGTTCGCCGGCTGGTGATGATTGACAGCCTGGGGCCTATTTCCAAGGCGCCGGAGGAGGCGGTGAGCCAGCTTCGCCGCGGCATCCGCAAGCGTCTGGCGGGCTCCGGCACCAGCAACACATACCGTAGTCTGGAAGAGGCTGCCCGGCTGCGAACCGGGGGCCGCAACCCCCTGTCAGAAGACATCGCCCAGGTGTTGCTGTCCCGTAACCTTACTGAGGGTGCGGATGGGCTTCGCTGGCGTACGGATCCGCGGCTGAGACATCCCTCGGTCATGATGTTCACTGAAGATCAGGTAATGGCATTTGTCGCTGCTGTGGAGGCGCCGACCCTGCTGGTTCGTGCCGAACACGGGCTGCTGGCCAGTTTCGATCGTTGGCAGGAACGTTTCGACACCCTGGCCGACGTGCGCTGCCTGGATATTGATGGCGGCCATCATTGCCACCTGGATGGTGACACGACGCCCGTTGTAGACGGCATACGTTCGTTCCTGTCCGAGAAGTGAGAATTGCAATGTCTGTCTGTAGTAGCCGTCATTCGCTGTCCAGCCGCCTTGCGCTGATCCTGTTAGCTTCACTGATGCCTTGGCTGCAGGCAGAAGCCAGCGTCCTGCTGGCGTTTCCCCAGGCGGAACTCGAGGAGGAACGGGACCGGTCCTCGTCGTCCTATCGCGTAATGCTGAGCCCCATCCGTGAAGTCGGTTCCGAGCTGCGTGCGGAGAATTCCGTACGCCTGGCTGTGGAAGGTAGCGGCCAGCTCTTCAGGATGGCTCCTGGTATCACCCGCCAGGACGCGAGACGCTGGTACCTGGAACAGCTGCAGAATCGCGGTGCGTCCATCCTGTTCCAGTGTAGCGGGCGGGAATGCGGGCGCAGTAACGTCTGGGCAAACCAGGTGTTCGACCTGGCGACGCTTTATGGCCGTGACGCACAGCAGGACTACCTGGTGGCGGGTTTTGAGGACGGCGAAGGTGGCCGGTGGCTGGTCGTGCTCTATACCGTCACCCGCGGCAACCAGCGGGAGTACCTTTGGCTCGAGCAATTGCAGCTGGCAGACGATGCAGTTTTACCTGGCCTCGATGGTGAAGGCGGTCGACTGGCCGGCCCGGTCATCGTGCCCTGGGAAGGGAGTATTAGCGTAAGTTTCGAGTGGGGTGCTGAAAGCCAGCGTATACTGGACAGTATGGCTTCGGACCCGAATGCCCGCATCGTGATTGCCGGTTTTTCCGGACTCGAACCGGGGGAGACCCTGGAAGCGGCAACTGAGCGGGCCGAGCGGGCAGCCAACACCATGTCGGACCTGCTGGACAGGTCCGGACTGTCCCGCTCACGGCATATTGTCCGGGCTATCGGTCCACTGGTACGGTTCTCGACACCGGAACGCCCCGAGAACCGGATCGAAATCCTCGTCATCAGGCCCCCGGAAGGAAGTAGTGGTAATGAGTGAGACCCCAAAGCCCAGACCCCCTGCAAAATCCGGGAGGACGGAGCGGGTCGGAGCGGTCAGCGTCGGGCAGGGTTCATTACCCCAGGAGACCTATGGTCGTAAAACCGTTGCCCTGGCACTTGGCTCCGGAGGTGCCCGCGGCTATGCCCATATCGGTGCCATCGAGGTGCTCAGTGAGCGCGGTTACGACATTGTCGCTATTTCCGGCTGTTCCATGGGGGCACTGATTGGCGGCGTCCATGCTGCGGGCAAGCTACAGGCCTACAAGGACTGGGTGACCGGTCTTGGACAGTTTGATGTGTTGAAACTGCTCGACCTTACCCTCAACTCTGTGGGGGCTATCCGCGGAGAGAAAGTATTCTCGGTGGTCAGGGAAATGCTCGGGGATACCCGCATTGAAGACTTGCCCCTTGCCTATACGGCCGTTGCGACGGACCTGCTGAGCCACAAGGAGATCTGGTTCCAGGAAGGTCCATTGGACCAGGCGATTCGTGCGTCTATTGCCATACCCGGCCTGATTACCCCGGTCGTGATGAACGGCCGGGTGCTGGTGGACGGTGCACTGCTTAATCCGCTGCCGATCATGCCGACCATCTCGGCCCATGCAGACCTGGTGTTTGCGGTCAATCTCAGCGGTGAGGATGACGCAGGCCGGCGTATACCTGATGCGGCCTTTCATCCGGTAACAGAAGACAGTGAGCTGGATGAATGGGTGGGCAAGGTCCGGGACAAGGCATCGCGCTGGTTTGACTGGGATGTGCTGAAAAGTTTTGGCGGCTGGCGCGATAATGGCGTACCGGACAAGGCCGGCACTCCGGAAGAAAAGCTGGAGGAGGAGGTGAGGGACCAGGCCGAAGAGAAACCCGCGGCACGCCAGGACCCCTGGGCTGAGACCGGCACCATCAATTGGGAAAAACTGGGTATTGGCAAGTTCGATATCATGAACCTGACAATCGAAACCATGCAGAGCGCCCTGGTGCAATACAAACTGGCCGGGTACCCGCCAGACCTGCTGGTGAACGTGCCCAAGAATTCTTGCCGCACCTACGATTACCACAAGGCGCCGGAGTTGATCCAGATCGGTCGCGAACGCATGCACGCCGCCCTGGACCGGTTTGAGAAGCATCGCAGCAGTTCCGGCCCCCTGTCCCTCTGAGGACGCTCAGCCTTCGGGGCTGCCCGGGGGCAGGGAATCCGCGTATAATCCGCCACAATCATTCATGGTCCGCCCCGTGGCGGCCCGGACAAAAGGACCCGGCAGTGACCCGTCCCATTGACGACCTGATCACCGTAAGAGACTACCTCAGGTACGCCGCTTCCCGCTTCAGCGAGGCTGGCCTGTATTACGGCCACGGTACCGACAACCTCTGGGATGAAGCGGTATTGCTTGTCATGCGAAGCCTGCATCTGCCGCTGGAAAACAACAACCTGTTCCTGGAAGCTCGCCTGACCCGGGATGAACGCCAGTTGATACTCGAGCGCATTGAACGACGCATCAATGAACGGCGCCCGGTAGCCTATCTGATTGGCGAAGCCTGGTTCATGGGGTTGCCCTTCCACGTAGATGAGCGGGTCCTGGTGCCTCGATCCCCCATTTCTGAGCTGCTCGAAGCCCGGTTACAGCCCTGGCTGGCGGACCACCCGGTGGAGCGTATCCTGGACCTTTGCACGGGCAGTGGCTGTATCGGTATTGCCGCAGCCACGGTTTTCCCGGAAGCCGAAGTGGAACTTTCCGATATCTCGGAAGATGCCCTTGCTGTCGCGGAATCCAATATCGAGCTGCATGAGCTCGCTGATCGTGTGCTCACCGTTCGTTCGGATGTATTCGACCAGGTAACCGGACGTTATGATGTGATCGTCAGCAATCCGCCCTATGTGGATGCCGAAGACATGGCCGACATGCCAGCCGAATACCACCATGAGCCCCGTCTGGGCCTGGAAGCGGGTGATGATGGCCTCTCTATTGCCCATCGCATACTGGCTGATGCTGCCGAACACCTGAATCCCGGTGGCCTCCTGGTGGTTGAGGTGGGCAACAGCTGGCACGCGCTGGATGCTGCTTATCCTCAGCTACCCTTCACATGGCTGGATTTTGAGAATGGTGGTGACGGGGTCTTCCTGCTGACCCGTGAGCAACTGGTGTCAGGGCTGACAAATTCCTGAGAATCTTTCTGAATACTTTATTACAAGATACTGAATCATGTCCGGAAATACGTTTGGAAAACTGTTTACCGTCACCTCCTTTGGCGAAAGTCACGGGTTAGCTCTGGGTTGTATTATCGACGGCTGTCCGCCTGGGCTGGAGCTCACTGAAGCCGATCTCCAGAAGGACCTGGACCGGCGCAAGCCTGGAACCTCCCGCCACACCACCCAGCGCCGGGAAGCTGACGAGGTGCGTATCCTGTCCGGGGTGTTTGAAGGCAAGACCACGGGTACCCCCATTGGCCTGCTGATCGAGAACACAGATCAACGGTCCAAGGACTATTCGAAAATCGCGCAACAGTTTCGACCGGCCCATGCCGACTACACCTACATGCACAAGTATGGCGTACGGGACTATCGTGGCGGGGGCCGGTCCTCGGCCCGGGAAACCGCCATGCGCGTTGCGGCAGGCGCCGTAGCCCGGAAATACCTGGAGCAGAGGCTGGGCATCCGTATCCGTGGCTACCTGTCTCAACTGGGCCCGATAAAGGCAGAGTCCTTCGACTGGGACCAGGTGCACCAGAACCCCTTCTTCTGCCCGGACGCCGCCAGGGTGCCGGAAATGGAAGCCTACATGGACGCCCTGCGCAAGGAGGGTAACTCCATTGGTGCCCGCATCAACATAGTCGCAGAAGGTGTGCCTCCCGGGCTGGGTGAACCCATCTTTGACCGGCTGGATGCTGACCTGGCCCATGCACTGATGAGTATCAACGCGGTGAAGGGCGTGGAGATCGGCGCCGGTTTTGAGTCGGTGACCCAGAAGGGCACCGAACACCGTGACGAACTGACCCCCGAAGGCTTCCTCAGTAACCATGCCGGTGGTGTTCTGGGTGGCATTTCGTCGGGGCAGCCCATTGTTGCGAGCATTGCACTCAAGCCGACGTCCAGCCTGCGCCTGCCGGGGCAGAGCATCGACGTGGACGGCAACCCGGTGGAAGTGATCACCACGGGCCGCCATGACCCCTGTGTTGGCATACGGGCAACACCCATCGCCGAGGCAATGATGGCCATTGTGCTGATGGATCACTACCTGCGCCACCGGGGTCAGAACGGCGATGTCGAGGTGACGACACCCAATATCGGACAGCGTTGACAGCGGGGGCGAAAGCCCCCGTAACGGGTTTTACCGGACGATCTGAATCTTAAGGAAAACCGTTATTTACTGGCGACTCTCAAACCTTTACTTCTGGTTCTTCGCCCTGCTGGGGTCACTCTTGCCTTACTGGTCCCTGTACCTGGAAGGGCGTGGCTTCTCCTACCTGCAGATCGCCACCCTGATGGCGACCATCCAGCTCACCAAGATCTTCGCTCCCAGCCTGTGGGGATGGCTGGGAGACCGCACCGGTCTGCGGGTTCGGCTGGTGCGCTTCGGCGCTGTCATCGGCTCACTTTGCTTTGCCGGTGTATTCCTGGAGCCGGGCTTTTACGGTCTGCTGCTGGTGATGCTGCTGTTCACCTTCTTCTGGAACGCCATCCTGCCGCTGTACGAAGTGATTACCCTGCGTGTGCTGGGCCGCCAGAAGGAACGTTATGGCCGGATCCGTCTGTGGGGGTCTGTAGGTTTCATCGGTGACGTAGCCATTATCGGAGGGGTGCTGGAACGGGTACCCATTACATCGCTGCCCTGGCTATTGCTGCCGGTGTTTGCTGGTATCGCCATCTCGGCGTTCCTGGTCCCTTCAGAGCGGGGCGAGAAAAAAGCCCCCGCGCCCCGGGGCAGCCTCAAGGCCATCGTCAGCCATCCCGCCGTGGTAGCCTTCTTTGCCATGAACTTTCTGTTGCAGGTATCCCACGGAGCCTACTACACGTTCTTCAGCATCCATCTGGAGCAGTTCGGCTACAGCAAGCTCAGCATCGGCCTGCTCTGGTCCCTGGGTGTCCTGGCGGAAATTGGCCTGTTCCTGGTCATGCACCGGATTACCCGGCATTTCTCCGTACGCCAGATTGCCATCGGCGCGCTCATGCTGACCATGGTTCGCTGGATCCTTATTGCTGAAGTCACCGACGTAGTCTCTGTCCTTATCTTCGCGCAATTACTCCACGCTGCCTCGTACGGCGCGTTGCACGTTATCTCCGTGCAGTACGTCCAGGGCTTCTTCGGCCAGCACCACCACGGGCAGGGGCAGGCGCTCTATAGTGGCTTGACCTTTGGCGCTGGTGGCGCAGTGGGGGCCTGGCTCTCCGGCTTCCTGGTGGAGGGCTTCAACACCTCGATCGCCTTCTGGGGCGGCGCCATCGCCATGGTCTTCGCCGTCGGCATTACCTGGCGCTGGCTGCGGCCACCACCGGAGAGCACCGTTACCTGATCTCACCGGCAATCCCCAGCAGTGCCCTTGCCTGGGGACTCAGCGTTCGCCCTCTCAGCCCGATAGCGCCGAGGAAACGGCTTACCCGGTGCGGCACGGGTACCACCTTCAGGGATTCATCCACCATATTGACCGGTAGCACGCTCCACCCGAGACCAACGCCGGCCATAACCTTCAGCGTTTCCATATAATTGGTTGGCATGGGCAGGTTCAGGGGCAAATCTGCGTCCAGGAACAACCGGCTCACTGTCCGATAGGTCGCGGTACCTGCCTCCGGCAGCAGGGCATCGTAGCGGGATAGCTCAGCCAATCCGGGGCTGTCCAGCTGCGCCAGAGGATGGTCCGGCGACACCACGAACGCCATGCGGTCCTCCCAGCGCACATGCACTTCAAACGACTGGTCCATACTCTCACTCAGCGTCACAAACGCCAATTCCGCCGTCCGCTTGCGCATCTGGTCATAGGCACCCTCCGAGTCCATAAACTGCAGCCCCAGCGACACCTCCGGATACTCACGACTCAGCCGCTGCAACCAGGCTGGCAGGTGGTGTAATCCGATATGGTGGCTGGCAATCAACGCCAGGTGCCCCGACACCTCACCGGCCCCGTCCTGCAGCGCCAGCCGGGCATTATGCACCTCATCGAGAATCCGCCGGGCATGGGGCAGCAACCGGGCGCCGGCATCGGTTAGCCGGATCTGCCGGTGGCTACGTTCCAGCAGCGGAGTCCCCAGCTGATTCTCCAGGGCCGCCAGTCGCTTACTGATGGCCGGCTGGGTCAGGTGGAGGGTTTCGGCAGCTTCCGAAAAAGATCCTTGATCAATGATCGTGATGAAGGCTTTTAACGCATTGGAGTCCATATGAGCAGAACCTGAATGCGGCCAGCACAAGGTATGCAGGACGGGGTGGGGGATGGCTTTTCCGGACCGTCGAGCGCCAGGGAAGGCGCTCGTCGAGCCCTACATGGACGTACTTGCGGGCGTGTCCGGAAAAGCCATCCCGCTCACCGGCCTTCGCACCCAAATCTCAGGCCTGGTTTAAAGGGAACTTGGCACCGGTAACTCGTTCGTCATGAATATACCATTCCATTCAGGAATGTATTAGATAAAAAACATGAATTGCGGTTATTCATATCAGGGGAGTAAAATCCACCCATAGCAATCAAAACCAGACCCGAACAACCGAGAGAGACACCACCATGGCGGGCAAGACCTTATACGACAAATTGTGGGACGACCACCTGGTCAAACAGCGGGATGACGGCTCGGCCCTGATCTACATCGACCGGCAACTGCTCCACGAAGTCACCTCACCGCAGGCCTTCGAAGGACTGCGCCTGGCCGGTCGCAAACCATGGCGCATCGACGCCAACATCGCCACGCCGGACCATAACGTCCCCACCACCGACCGCGAGCGGGGCGTAGAGGGCATCGTCGACCCGGTCTCCCGGATCCAGGTAGAAACCCTCGACAAGAACTGCGACGAGTTTGGCATCCTCGAATTCAAGATCAAGGACCAGCGCCAGGGCATCGTCCACGTCATAGGGCCAGAGCAGGGCGCCACCCTGCCGGGTATGAGCATCGTCTGTGGTGACTCCCACACCTCCACCCACGGCGCCTTCGGCTGCCTTGCCCACGGCATCGGCACCTCCGAAGTGGAACACGTGCTGGCCACCCAATGCCTGGTCCAGCAGAAGATGAAAAACATGCTGGTCAAGGTCAATGGCAAGCTTGGTCCCGGCGTGACCGGCAAGGATGTGGTACTGGCCATTATCGGCAGGATCGGCACCGCCGGCGGCACTGGCTACGCCATCGAGTTTGGCGGTGAGGCCATCCATGACCTGAGCATGGAAGCCCGCATGACCATCTGCAACATGTCCATCGAAGCTGGCGCCCGTGTTGGTATGGTCAGCGTTGATGACACCACCATCGACTATGTTAAAGGCCGTCCGTTTTCCCCGAAAGGCGAACAATGGGACAGGGCCGTAGACTACTGGCGCACATTGCATAGCGATGACGACGCCGTGTTTGACAAGGTGGTGGAGCTGGAAGCTTCCGAAATCCAGCCCCAGGTAAGCTGGGGGACCAGTCCGGAAATGGTCACCGGTGTTGATGGTTCGGTACCGGATCCGGACCGGGAAGACGATCCCATCAAACGCGAAGGCATCGTCCGGGCGCTGAAGTATATGGGCCTTCAGCCCAACCAGAAGATCACTGACATCAAACTGGATCGTGTTTTCATTGGCTCCTGCACCAACAGCCGCATCGAAGACCTGCGGGAAGCGGCCAAGGTTGTAAAAGGCCACAAGGTGTCTCCGACCCTGAAGCAGGCCATGGTGGTGCCGGGCTCCGGCCTGGTGAAGGCCCAGGCCGAGAAGGAAGGCCTCGACAAGGTCTTTATCGAAGCCGGCCTGGAATGGCGGGACCCGGGCTGCTCCATGTGCCTGGCCATGAACGCCGACAAGCTGGGGCAGGGGGAGCATTGCGCGTCCACCTCCAACCGTAACTTCGAGGGGCGCCAGGGCTTTGGTGGCCGGACTCACCTGGTCAGCCCCGCCATGGCGGCGGCAGCAGCCATAAAGGGTCATTTCGTCGATGTCCGCGAAATGATGAACTGATTGATCCACAGGAGACAAAGCCATGCGCGCATTCAAGCAACATCAGGGCGTCGTCGCCCCCATGGACCGGTCCAATGTGGATACGGACATGATCATCCCCAAGCAATTCCTGAAATCCATCAAGCGGACCGGCTTTGGCCCCAACCTGTTTGATGAACTGCGTTACCTGGACGAGGGCAAGCCTGACCAGGACTGTTCCAACCGGCCCCTGAACCCGGATTTCGTACTCAACCAGGATCGCTACAGGAACGCCAGTGTGCTGCTGGCCCGCCGCAACTTCGGTTGCGGCTCAAGCCGCGAACATGCCCCCTGGGCCCTGGATGACTTTGGATTCCGCGTGATCATTGCCCCGAGCTTTGCGGATATCTTCTACAACAACTGCTTCAAGAATGGCCTGTTACCCATTGTTCTTGATGAAGAAGTGGTTGAGAGGATTTTCCAGGAGACCTATGAGAATGAGGGTTATCAGCTGTCCATTGACCTGGAAGCAAAGACGGTTACAACACCGTCCGGCGAATCCTTCAGCTTTGACGTGGACGATTTCCGCCGCCACTGCCTGCTGAACGGACTGGACGATATCGGCGTGACCCTTGAGGACGCAGACCTTATCCGCGACTACGAAAACAAGCGGCGCGAAACGGCCCCATGGCTGTTCAACACGGCGAACTGATCATCCAAGCAGACAACGGAAAAAATATTATGTCCAGAAGCGTACTGATGCTGCCCGGTGACGGGATTGGCCCGGAAATCGTGGCCGAGGCCGAGAAAGTCCTGAACAAGGTTAACGACCAATTCGATCTGGGACTGCAGTTCGAAACCGGCCTGGTCGGTGGTGCTGCCATCGACGAAACCGGCGAACCACTGCCCAGCGACACCCTGGAGCGGGCGAAGAAGGCCGACGCCATCCTGCTGGGTGCCGTTGGCGGTCCCAAGTGGGACAAACTGGAAATGGCAAAGCGGCCGGAAAAGGGGCTGCTGGGCCTGCGCTCCAACCTTGAGCTGTTTGCGAACCTGCGGCCAGCCATCCTGTACCCGCAGCTGGCGTCGGCATCTTCCCTCAAACCTGAGGTGGTGTCCGGCCTGGACATCATGATTGTCCGTGAACTGACCGGTGGTATCTATTTCGGCCAGCCCCGAGGCGTTCGTGAGCTTGAGGGCGGCGAGCGGCAGGGTTTTAATACCTATGTCTACAGTGAGTCCGAGATCCGTCGCATTGGCCGGGTTGCCTTCGAGGCGGCACAGCAACGCAATGGCAAGCTCTGTTCCGTGGACAAGGCCAATGTCCTGGAAGTTACTGTACTCTGGCGGGAAATCATGAATGACCTGGCAAAGGAGTATCCGGACGTGGAACTGTCTCATATGTACGTGGACAACGCCGCCATGCAGCTGGTCCGCGCACCCAAGCAGTTCGACGTGATTGTGACCGGCAACATGTTTGGTGATATCCTTTCGGATGAAGCGGCCATGCTCACCGGCTCCATCGGCATGCTGCCGTCCGCCTCGCTGAACTCCGAAAAACAGGGCATGTATGAGCCCTGCCACGGGTCAGCGCCGGACATTGCCGGGCAGGGCATTGCCAACCCGCTGGCCACTATCCTTAGTGGTGCCATGATGTTGCGCTACAGCCTGGGCGAGGAAGAAGCCGCCGAGGCCATTGAGGCAGCGGTCAGCAAGGTACTGGACCAGGGGCTGCGCACTGCGGACATCATGTCCGAGGGTGCAAAACAGGTTTCTACCCGTGAAATGGGTGAAGCTGTGCTGGCGGCCCTGTAAGCTTCAGGTACCATTTGTTTCATCGAAACCCGACGGCAGCACAATGCCGCTGCTGCGGGGTCATCCATCCTGTCCCTGCCAGCGATAACGGTAGCGGGCGGGCATAGAGTCAAAGGTCGCACATGAAGCGAGTTGGACTTGTAGGTTGGCGTGGCATGGTGGGCTCGGTCCTCATGCAGCGCATGCGTGAAGAAAACGACTTTGCTGACATCGATCCGGTGTTTTTCTCCACCTCCCAGACCGGTAAACCGGCCCCGGATGTTGGCAAGGATGGCGTTCCGCCACTCCAGGACGCCTTTGATATCGACACCCTGAAAACCCTGGATGTCATCGTTACCTGCCAGGGCGGTGATTACACCAATGCGGTCTATCAAAAGCTCCGTGATGCGGGCTGGGACGGCTACTGGGTTGATGCTGCTTCCACACTGCGCATGGTGGATCACTCTGTCATTGTTCTCGATCCGGTCAATCGTAATGTCATCGATGCGGCATTGGACAAGGGCGTCAAGGATTACATCGGCGGTAACTGCACCGTCAGCCTGATGATGCTGGCCCTGGGCGGCCTGCTGGAGCAGGACCTGATCGAGTGGGTGTCCCCCATGACCTATCAGGCGGCCTCCGGTTCCGGCGCCCAGAATATGCGTGAGCTTCTTAATCAGATGGGTGAGCTCAACGGCGCGGTGAAGTCCGAGCTGGAAGATCCGTCCTCGGCCATCCTGGAGATTGACCGCAAGGTTACCGAGACCATGCGTGCCGGCAGTTTCCCCACCGAGCACTTCCAGGTACCGCTGGCAGGCAGCCTGATTCCGTTTATCGACAAGCAGCTCGATAACGGCATGAGTAAGGAAGAGTGGAAAGCGGGCGTCGAGACCAACAAGATTCTTGGTCGCAGTGATAACCCGATCCCCATTGACGGTATCTGTGTCCGGATCGGTGCCATGCGTTCCCACAGCCAGGCGCTGACCATCAAGCTGAAGAAGGACCTGCCGGTTTCAGAGATCGAATCGATCCTGGCAAAGGCCAATGACTGGGTGAAGGTCATCCCCAATGAGAAGGAGGCCACCATCGAGGAGCTGACGCCGGCGAAGGTTACCGGCACCCTCAGTATCCCGATCGGCCGTATCCGCAAACTGACCATGGGCCCGGAATACATCTCCGCGTTCACCGTGGGTGACCAGTTGCTGTGGGGGGCGGCGGAACCCCTGCGGCGGATGTTGCGGATCCTGCAGGAGCGTTAAAAATCTGTCGCGGACAAGTGCGTGTAATGCCAACTGTGTACCGTTTCAGGTAACAGGCCAGGGGCGGCGGCTGAAATCAGTCGCCGCCCCTGTTATTTTCTGAGATCTTCTCCTTGGCTATCCCGGGATAGCCAAGGCAGTTCTAATCTTGGTTTCACAACTGGTTCCGTGAAATACATCAGGAAGTGGTACAAAGTTGATGCGTGATTGATTGATAAAGAAGGCATTATCAACAATACTTTCGAAACCCTAATTTTAATAACACGAAAGTCATCCAACCTCGTCCGAATCTGTATTCAATATGCGGTAACGAATAACGGAGACTGGTAAGGAAAAAGCATGAAGGTACGCAAGCTTGCGGTTGCTCTGGCTCTGGCGGGAGGGCTTGGTTCCGGTGTCGCACAGGCATTGGGGCTCGGGGAAATAGAACTACAGTCCTATCTCAACCAGCCATTGGATGCAGAGATCGACGTAAACAGGGCCGGAGGCGTCAGTCCGGGCGATATTATCGTCAACCTGGCATCGGAACGTGACTACGAACGTGTCGGTCTCCGCCGTGACTACTTCCTTACCCAGCTGGATTTCAACGTAACCACTGCACCTAACGGTGAGCTGGTTATCTCTGTCACTTCCCGGGACCCCGTCCGCGAGCCGTACCTCAACTTCCTGGTGGAAGTAACCTGGCCCAGCGGCCGCGTCATGCGTGAATATTCGGTACTTGTAGACCCGCCGGTTTATGCGGAAGAATCCGGCGATACCCAGCCGGTTCAGCAAGCCCGGACTACGGCTGTTACCAGTGAGTCCCCATCCCGGCCTCGCGCCGAGTCCGGCTCCACCTCGACCGGTCGGAGTGCAGCAGCAACATCCTCCGGTCCGCGTACCCTGGGTCCTGTCCAGGCATCGGATACGCTGTGGGAGATTGCCCAGTCCATAAGGCCCGACAACAGTGTCTCCATGCAGCAGGTCATGCTGGCCATCCAGGACCTGAACCCGGACGCATTTATTAATGGCAATATCAACCGACTCAAGCGTGGCGCCGTTCTGCGGGTGCCGGATATGGATGATATCCGATCCCGGAGCCAGGCCCAGGCCAACCGTGAGGTCGCCGCGCAGAACCAGGCGATCGCCCAGCCGGAGCCTTCCGTCGATGCGACCGCCGGGGATGTAGCTGATGCCTCGGGTGGCACAAGTGAAGCAGGTCAGCAGGGTGCCGATGAGCTCAGGTTGGTGGTTCCCGGAGAGGGTGAAGACGCCCGTAGTGAAGGTTCTGCCAGCGGTGACGGTACCCAGGGTGGCACTGCGGATGCTGGCTCCGCGATAGCCCTCGAAGAACTGGACAGCGTACGCCGGGAAAACGAAGAGCTGAACAGTCGCCTCCAGGATTTGCAGGATCAGGTGGAGACACTTGAGCGGCTGATCGAACTGAAAGACAGCCAGCTTGCGGAAATTCAGGGAAGTGTTGGCCAGGGCGACGCTGAAGTTGTGCCTGGCGCCGGCGATGAAGCCACTGCCGATGCCGCCGACGAGAACCGCTCTGTCGCAGAAGGAGCCACTTCTGGTACCGGTGACGACAACCTTGCTGGCGTGGATCAAAGTGGGACTGGAGTAGCTGAAGACGCTTTCGGAGCAGAGGTTTCTGCGGACGCAGCGGCTGGCGAAGACGGACAGCCACCCGAGTCTGAATCAGCGGAAACGCCCGCCGCGGGCGCCGGAGAGAGCGACTCAACAGAAACAGCCCAGACTACTGACCTGGACCAGGGTTTAAGTGCCGAAGAGGACGCCGAAAGCACGGCAGAACCGATCCAGGCAGACGAGCCCGTGGCCGCCACCGGCGAACAGCCTGAGCAGCAGCCTGCTACCACCATCGCTGAGGAACGTACTGCACCGGAGAAAGGGTTCCTGGCAACCGCTATCGACCTGATCGCCGGAAACTTCATGTACCAGATTGCGCTTGGCGGTTTCCTTGTGCTGCTGTTGTTGCTGGTGCTGCTTGTTTCCCGGCGCCGTGCCAGCAAGGACGAAGAATTTTACCAGCAACTTGATGATGAGTCCGATGACGATGGTTTCGAGCTGACCCTGGGTGAAGAAGAGGCAGCAGCTTCCGGGAATGCCCTGGAGGAAGCCGACCGGTACATCTCCTACGGCCAGCATGATTCTGCTGCGGAAGTACTGGAGAATGCCATCTCTCGTGAACCCAGCCGTTCCGATCTGCGGCTGAAGTTGCTGGCTGTCTATGCGGATACCGGTAACCGGGCCGCCTTCGACAAGCAGTATGCCGAACTGGAAGCCATGGAGCACGATGACGTCCAGCCGGAAGCTGAGGCCTTGAGGGCGCGTCTGGAAGAAGTCGAATCCACACCGAGCATTGATGAACTCGAATCCCAGCTACGGGGCGGCGACAGCCTTGGTACCCCCGCGGCAGACGAAACAGTTTTTGCTGAGGGTAACGCTGCTTCATCTGAAGCACCGGCCGACCCGGAAACCAGCGAGCTGATGTCTGCCTTCGAAGAGCTGGATCTGCCGGAAGAGGAATCCCGGGCTGGCGACGAGCCGGAAGAGGACGGCGATATCGAATACGACTTTACCGGTTTCGATACTACCGGCGCTGATGAGCCTGCGGGTAAGGCGGCAGCGGCTGAGGGCGACACGGTCGAGGAGCGCTTGGCCGAGGACGACTTCGCGAGCATCGATTTCGAGTTGCCGGCAGAAGACAGCGCCACCGCGGAAGCCGCGGACGAGCCCTCTGAACAGCCACTCGACCTGGAAGACGACTTCAGTTCCCTGGAGTTGGACGATGCCGGTATCGACAGCGAGCCCCGTGCGGAAGACGTTGAGGGCGCGGCCGACCTCAGTGAAGAGGATAACCTGGACTTCGGCGACCTCGACCTGGAAGATGCTGCCGCCGAGCAAGGGCCTGTCGACCAGTCTGCCAATCCGGAAGAAGAAGCCGACCTCGACGAGTCTTTCCTCGACGAACTGGATGCGGAGCTGGACAAGGTTTCCTCGGAGGAAGATGAAACGACTGACGGTCTGGACGACCTTGAGCTGGATGTGTCTGATGAAGACCTGGCGCTGATGGATCAGGCCTCAGATAGTGAGCCGGAGGATGAAAGCCAGTTGGATCTGGGTGACCTTGACCTGGATGAGCAGGCGCTTTCCGAAGCGCAAGGTACCGAGGAAGACGATCTGTCTGACTTCGATATCCCAGAGCTGGAAAGCGACGAAGCCCTGGAGGAGGAACTTGGCGAATCCGGAGTTGATGCGGTTACCCCCGCGACCGGAGTCTCCGGTATCGATGAGATCAGTGAGGCATCCCTTGGCGATGACGATGATTTCGATTTCCTGTCCGGTACCGACGAGGTGGCTACGAAGCTGGACCTGGCCCGCGCCTACGTGGACATGGGAGACAGCGAAGGTGCACGGGAGATTCTTGAAGAGGTAATCCTCGAAGGCACGGACGAGCAAAAGGAAGATGCCCAGTCATTGCTCAAAAAGCTGCCCTGATACGTTATAATCCTGCCCCTGAACTGAACGCCGGCCCAGAGCCGGCGTTCTTTTATGTCCGTAATCCCATTATTTTCAGGTAGACACTTGTTTCAGACCCCGGTAGCACTGACCACCGACAACGCCATCGGACAGGGCAGGGTTGCACTTGCCCTGGAGTACGATGGTGCCGCGTACCATGGCTGGCAAAAGCAGAAGAGCGGTGTCCCTTCGGTCGAGGAAGAACTGGTTCGCGCAGTCAGCAAGGTGGCCAACGAACCTGTCGAACTGGTCTGTGCCGGGCGTACAGACGCCGGTGTCCATGGCAGTTACCAGTTGGTGCACTTTGATACCAATGCAGTCAGGGACCTGCGGTCCTGGGTCATGGGCATCAATACCGCACTACCGCCTTCCATTGTGGTTCATTGGGCCGGAAACACCCCGGAACCCTTCCACGCGCGCTTTTCAGCCGTGTACCGGCGCTATCGTTATGTTATCTTCAACGGTCCGGTCCGCCCGGCGTTGCTGGCACGCCAGCTGAGCTGGACGTTTCGCCCGCTGGACGAGAAGGCGATGCAGGAAGGGGCCCGGCAACTCGAAGGTGAGCACGATTTCAGTTCTTTCCGGGCCGCGGGGTGTCAGTCCCGGTCTCCCTGGCGTTTCGTGGAGTTTGTCCGGGTCTGCCGCCGGGGTGATTTTGTGGTCATTGATGTCCAGGCCAATGCCTTCCTTCACCATATGGTGCGGAATTTTGCCGGTGCGTTGATGGCGGTCGGGCAGGGAAAGTACCCGCCGCAGTGGGTGGCTGAGGTTCTGGCCGGAAAGGACCGGCGTATGGCCGGGATCACCGCACCGGCGGCCGGTCTGTACCTGGTGGATGTGGGGTACCCTGCAGAGTTTGGTATTCCCCGGGCCAGCTGTGGGCCGGCTTTTGTCAGACCCTGGTTCGAAGATGATCAGAATGCGCCCATTGCCCCGAGCTGGGTCCACCGTAAGACGCCACTAAGTAGCTGAGCAGGATACGCCGAGAGGAGCAGAGTGCAGCCCACCCGTATTCGTACCAAGATTTGTGGTATCACCCGGCCGGAAGACGCCCTTGCAGCGGCGGAAGCCGGTGCGGATGCTATCGGGCTGGTGTTTTACGAGCCCAGCCCCCGGAGTGTGTCCATCGAGCAGGCCCGGGCCATTGTCAGCAGTGTACCGGCGTTTGTCACCGTTACCGGTTTGTTCGTAAACCCCGACAGGATGGCGGTGGAACAGGTCCTGTCCAGGGTACCGCTCGACCTGCTGCAGTTTCATGGTGATGAACCGCAGGATTTCTGCCAGCAATTTCATCGTCGCTGGATAAAGGCGGTCCGGGTACAGCTGAGGAGCGACATTGAACAGGCATTTGATAGCTGGAGCCAGGCATCGGGTTTGCTGGTGGATGCGTATGACCCTCAACGCTATGGCGGTACCGGACAACGTTTCGACTGGTCTGTCATACCTGAAAAACGACCCATGCCGCTGATTCTTGCCGGAGGCCTGGAGGCCGGCAACGTGGCCCGCGCTATCCGTCAGGTCCGTCCCTGGGGCGTGGACGTCAGCGGTGGGGTGGAAGCTTTCGACATCGAACGCGGAACAGCCCTGAAGGGCATCAAGGACGCCGCCAAAATTACCGAGTTTCTGAGCGAGGTTAATAGTGTCAATCAAACTGACTGAAGAAATGCTGAGCCATCTGCCGGACGCCAGGGGGCACTTCGGCGCCTATGGTGGCCGCTTTGTATCCGAAACCCTGATGGATTCCCTGATGACCCTGGAACGGGAGTACCTGCGCCTCAAGAAGGACCCCGACTTCCAGGCAGCCTTTGACAAGGACCTGGCCCATTACGTAGGCCGACCAAGCCCGCTGTACTTTGCCGAGCGTCT
Source organism: Marinobacter sp. AN1 (assembly GCF_026013985.1). Classification (NCBI taxonomy): domain Bacteria; kingdom Pseudomonadati; phylum Pseudomonadota; class Gammaproteobacteria; order Pseudomonadales; family Marinobacteraceae; genus Marinobacter; species Marinobacter sp. AN1. The sequence goes on from NZ_CP110342.1 coordinate 2,094,731, forward strand.
GACTCGTGAGACCGGTGGCGCCCAGATCTGGCTCAAACGTGAAGATCTTAACCACACCGGCGCCCACAAGGTGAACAACACTATTGGGCAGGCCCTGCTGGCAGCGTTTCTGGGCAAGAAACGCATCATTGCAGAAACCGGTGCGGGTCAGCACGGGGTGGCTACGGCCACTGTATGCGCCCGTCTCGGCCTTGAATGTCATGTGTTCATGGGGGCCGAGGACGTGCGCCGTCAGTCCCTGAACGTCTATCGCATGAAGCTGCTTGGCGCCCAGGTCCACGCCGTCCAGAGCGGTACCCGTACCCTCAAGGATGCCATGAACGAGGCCATGCGGGATTGGGTAGCCAATGTCGACGATACCTTCTATATCATCGGTACCGTTGCAGGCCCCCATCCTTATCCGTTGCTGGTCCGTGATTTCCAGTCGGTTATCGGTCGCGAGACCCGGGCTCAGGCCCTTGAGCAGGCCGGCAAACTGCCGGATGCCCTGGTGGCCTGTGTGGGAGGGGGATCCAATGCTATCGGTATGTTCTATCCGTTCCTCACTGACGAATCAGTACAACTTTATGGTGTCGAGGCAGGTGGTCTTGGCGTTGAAACCGGCCAGCACGCGGCACCCCTGGCAGCGGGGCGCCCAGGTGTCCTCCATGGTAACCGAACCTACCTGATGGAAGATGAGAACGGCCAGATTGCCGCTACTCACTCCGTCTCTGCCGGCCTCGACTACCCCGGTGTTGGACCGGAGCACAGCTGGTTGAAGGATATCGGTCGGGCCAACTACGTGTCGGTAACCGATCAGGAGGCGCTGGACGCATTCCGCAAACTGACCCGTGTCGAAGGTATCATGCCGGCCCTGGAAACCGCCCATGCAGTGGCCTACACCATCAAGCTGGCAGCCACCATGGATCCGGAACAGATGGTGGTGATCAATATTTCCGGCCGGGGCGACAAGGACATCCATACCATCGCCGAACTGGACGGTATTGAGGTCTGATAACCGTTCCGGTGAACCGGGTCTATTTCTTACAGGAGCAGGCATGAGTCGAATTACAGGGGTACTCGAGACCCTCAAGGAACAGGGCCGCAAGGCATTGATCCCATACATTACCGCCGGGGATCCCCATCCGGACCAGACCGTGGACCTGATGCATGCGCTGGCGGCGGCCGGAGCCGATATCATTGAGCTGGGAGTACCCTTCTCCGACCCGATGGCCGACGGCCCGGTCATTCAGCTGGCCTGTGAGCGGGCGCTGAAACATGGCACCTCCCTGCGGCAGGTGATTGGCATGGTAAAAACTTTCCGTGAACAGGATCAGGACACCCCTGTGGTGTTGATGGGATACCTCAACCCGATGGAAGCCATGGGCTACGAAGTCTTTGCCGATGCGGCGGCCGAGGCTGGTGTCGACGGCATCCTCACGGTGGACCTGCCTCCGGAGGAAGCGGAGGACGTGGCTCCACTGTTTTCCCGCCGCAATATGGACCCGATTTTCCTGCTCGCCCCCACCACCACTGATGACCGGATACGTGCAATCAGTGAACACTCTTCCGGCTATGTGTACTATGTTTCAGTCAAAGGGGTAACTGGCTCTGCAGCCATTGATGTGGAGGAGGTTGGTCGCAAGGTGGCCAATGTTCACCGGATAACTGCCTTGCCGGTTGGCGTTGGTTTCGGAATCCGTGACGCAGACACCGCAGCCGCGGTGGGTAAGGTATCCGATGGTGTAATAGTCGGCTCCGTGCTGGTGGATACAATAGCCCACCACCAGACAGATCCCGCCGCTCTCAGACAGGCCCTGACGGATCTGTTGCACCCGATGCGCGAAGCACTGGACGCGCTGGCCTGAGGCCGCCCGTACAGTGAATGGAATGACAGGATGACAACATGAGTAACTGGCTAGACAAGATCATGCCGAGCAAGATTCGCTCGGAATCCAAGCAGCGGACTGGTGTGCCGGAAGGGCTGTGGAAGAAATGCCCGAAATGTGGGGCGTTCCTGTACAAGCCTGAACTGGACAAGAACCTGGATGTTTGCCCCAAATGTAACCACCACCTGCGGGTAACTGCACGGCGGCGGTTGGAAATCTTCCTCGACGAAGATGGTCGTGAAGAGGTCGCAGCGGACCTGGAACCCTGGGATCGGCTCAAGTTCAAGGACACCCGCCGCTACAAGGAACGCCTGGCGCAGAACCAGAAAGCCACCGGCGAGAAAGACGCACTGGTGGTCATGAAGGGTCGTACCCTGGGCATTCCACTGGTCGCTTGTGCGTTCGAATTCAACTTCCTCGGCGGCTCCATGGGGCAGGTCGTTGGTGAAAAGTTTGTCCAGGCCGCGAATATCTGCCTGGAAGAGCGCATTCCGCTGGTGTGTTTCTCGGCGTCCGGTGGTGCACGCATGCAGGAGGCGATCCTGTCCCTGATGCAGATGTCCAAGACGGCAGCCGTGCTGGAACGGATGAAGCAGGAAGGCATCCCCTATATCTCGGTGATGACGGACCCGGTGTTCGGCGGTGTGTCTGCCAGCCTTGCCATGCTGGGTGACCTCAATATTGCCGAGCCCTACGCACTGATCGGGTTTGCCGGCCCCCGTGTTATCGAGCAGACCGTCCGGGAAAAGCTGCCGGAAGGCTTCCAGCGCAGCGAATTCCTGCTGGAGCACGGCGCCATCGACATGATTCTCCACCGTCACAAGATGCGGGAGCGGATTGCGGCCATCCTGGCCAAGTTCACGGGCCAGGAAAAACCGGCCGCCGATGAACCCATCGAGTTCGATGTGAGTGAAAGGCCGGACAGTCCCGACGTAGCCGATGCCAGGGAATGAAACCATCCCGGCCCCCGGGCCGGGCGCATCCCTTGATCAGTGGCTGACCTACCTGGAGTCCATTCACCCGGTGGAAATGGACCTGGGACTGGACAGGGTGCTGCTGGTCCTGCGGCGACTGATGCCGGCCCGGCCAAGGGCCCGGGTGATTACCATTGGCGGCACCAACGGAAAGGGCAGTACCGTCGCTGCCCTGGAAGCCCTGTTGCTAGCAAGTGGTGAATCGGTCGGCAGCTATACGTCTCCCCACCTGATTGATTACAACGAAAGGGTTCGTGTTAATGGCAGTAACGCCAGTGATGAGGCCTTTATCCGGGCCTTCGAACAGGTGGAAGTTGCCAGGCGCGACACCACCCTGACGTATTTCGAGTTCGGCACCCTGGCGGCCTTTCTGATCATGGCCGAGGCCGGTGTCAGTAACATGGTGCTTGAGGTGGGCCTGGGGGGGCGGTTGGATGCTGTCAACACCCTCGATGCGGATCTTGCAATTATAACGTCCGTGGACCTGGATCACACCGCCTGGCTGGGTGATGACCGCAATACGATCGGCTTCGAGAAGGCCGGAATTCTCCGTCCAGGACAAACGGCGATCTACGCAGACCTGGATCCACCCCCTTCGGTGTTGCAGCAAGCCAATGCACAGCGTGTGAACCTTCTCCGGCCCGGTAATGGCTATGTCGTCCTGCAGGAAGGCGGGCATGTGGCTGTCATGACGGACTCCGGGCACCAGGTCGTCCTTCCCGGCGACCGCCTGCCGGTTCATAGCCTTGCTGCCGCTGCCGTCGCAGCAACCGAGCTTGGTCTGTCGTTGTTTGACCAGCGTATCGGTGAAGTACTGGCCGGGGTATCGCTGGCGGGAAGGTTTGAGCAGGTCAGTCATCACCCGGATGTGTTCCTGGACGTGGGCCATAACCCCCACGCCGCCCAATGGTTGTCCCGCCGGTTGTCATTCCTTCGTCGTACCGGGGGTTATACCCGCATCGTTGCCGTGTATGGGGGGCTTGCCGATAAAGACTCCGCTGGCGTAGCACGGGCGCTTCTACCTGTCGTGGATCACTGGCTCCTCGGCGGACTGGATGTCCCTCGCGGCTTGTCGGCGACAGCCCTTCAGGATCGCCTGGGTTCCGTGATCCCCATGGGCCGACTTACGGTCTGCGACAGCATAAGGGAGGCAATTTCGGAGGCAATGGCAAGCGCGGGCGCTGAAGGGCTGGTGCTGGTCTTTGGGTCGTTCTTCACAGTGGCTGAAGGGCGTCGCTACTTTTCCGCAAGCCCTTAAATATTGGTCATAGACCCGCTGCCACTTTGAGTTGGGGTTTTACGACAGTTATATTCAATGGTGTCGATGCCTCGAAAGGGGCTGGTCGTTAACCGGTTACAATGCCGGGGGCTGCAACAGGGAGCCGAAGTAACGTGAGTGGATTGAAACAGCGGATTATAGGCGCACTGGTGCTGATTTCACTGGCGGTGATTTTCGTACCAATGATGTTTGACGAGCCCCATAACGAGCGGGCTGTGCGTTCCCTGGATATTCCGGAAGAGCCTCCATTCCCGGAGGTGAACGCCCCCGGGGATGCAGACCGACTTGAGGGTGTGCCGAGCTACCGGGTTGAGCAACTTGACCCTGCTCCAGTCCCCGACGTCATTGAAGCCCCGGCCATGGGCCAGGAGCCTTCGGTAGCCGGGGACGACTCGGCGTCGGCTGAAGCAGGGGACCCGGTGCCGCTGGTTGGGGAGCAGGACCCCGAAAGCCCGCCTTCGGTCCGGCAGGAAACCCGGCCCGCAGAAGTTACCGACACCGAGGTTCCTGCCGAAGTTGCTGACAGCGATGCCGGACCCGCGTCCGGCGACGAAGCTTCTGAAGCGGACGCCGACGCCGATTTCCAGCGCACACTGGAGGGCGCGTGGATCCTCCAGTTGGGCAGCTTTGGTAATGCGGATAACGCGCGCCGCCTGCGTGATAACGTGAGGGAGCGGGGTTACGGTGCCCACTTGCAGGAGGTGACTCGGGGTGACCAGCGTCTGGTAAGGGTGTTTTCCGGTCCGTTCGCCGAAAAGGCAGAAGCCGAAAAGGCCAAGTCCGTTCTGGACGAGGCATTCGGCATCAAGTCCCTCGTCACCAAGGGCGAAGGCTGAGACTGTCCGCAGACTGAGCGATGGGGCAGGGCGTCCAGCACGCCTTCCCGGTTGTGGCTTGCGATGGGGTAATTGGTTTGGGTTGCCGGTGATTCCTGATAGAATTCGCGGTTCCTGTTCATCACCGGGTAATTCATGAACGCGCTGATCTGGATCGACTGGGTCATCATCGCCCTGCTGACAATCTCCACCCTGATCAGCCTGAAAAGGGGCTTTGTCAGGGAAGCCCTGTCGCTCATTACCTGGGTGGCAGCGTTCATTGTCGCCCGCACGTTTCATCCGCAAATGCAGTCCCTTCTGGCTGGCACGGTGGAAACTCCCCTGGTTCGCCTGATTGCCGCCTTTGCTATCCTTTTCGTGGCCACTTTGATTGTCGGCGCCATTATCAACAACCTGATTGGCCACCTGGTCCGGGTAACCGGCCTGAGTGCCACCGACCGTGTGCTGGGGATGGTTTTCGGGTTGCTGAGGGGCGTGGTCGTTGTTGTGGTCGCCATTGCCTTTACCCGTTACACCCCGCTGGCTGAGGACACCTGGTGGCGCACCTCCGTAATGATTGAACGGCTTGGTGTGGTCGAGGACTGGTCCCGGCGAACCTTTGGTGATGAATTCGAACGTTTCCTTGGGCCCGCGCCAGACGGTGACGTGGTCCGGGAGCAGGTGTCCGACGCCGTCAAGGCTCAGGCGCTGTAAGTAACGCAGTCGTTTCAATGTTCTGGAGAACGCAGCACCCATGTGTGGAATTGTAGGAATTGTCAGTACGCAGTATGTCAATCAGGCGTTGTATGACGCTCTGACGGTACTCCAGCACCGGGGTCAGGACGCGGCCGGTATCGTAACCTTCCAGGATGACCGGTTTTATCTGCGTAAGGACAATGGCCTGGTGCGTGATGTGTTCCGCACCTCCCACATGCGCAGGCTGGTTGGTAACGTTGGCATCGGTCATGTACGGTATCCCACCGCCGGAAGTTCCAGTTCGGCCGAGGCGCAGCCGTTCTACGTGAACAGTCCCTATGGGATCACACTGGCCCATAACGGCAACCTGACTAACGCCGATGACCTGTCCCGGGACCTGTTCCGCACCGACCTGCGCCATATCAACACCAATTCCGACTCGGAAGTGCTGCTCAACGTATTTGCCCATGAACTGCAGAAACTGGGCAAGCTCGACCCCAGCAAGGACGAAATCTTTGCTGCAGTGCGTGCCGTACACCAGCGCTGCCGGGGAGCCTATGCGGTGATTGCCATGATTACCGGCTACGGCATCGTCGGCTTCCGCGACCCTAACGGTATCCGTCCGGCTTGTTATGGTGTGCGGGAGACCGCGGAGGGCAAGGAATACATGATTGCCTCTGAAAGCGTGGCCCTGAGCGCAGCCGGGTTCAAACTGGTGCGGGACATAGCGCCGGGTGAAGCGGTTTATATCGAAACTGATGGCACGCTCTATACCCAGCAGTGCGCAGAGGCTCCGAGCCTGAACCCCTGTATCTTCGAGCATGTCTACTTCGCGCGGCCCGACTCCATCATGGACCAGGTGTCGGTCTACAAGGCCCGGCTGCGCATGGGTGAAACCCTGGCTGACAAGGTGCTTCGCGAGCGCCCTGACCACGATATTGATGTAGTGGTGCCCATCCCGGATACCAGCCGGACCTCTGCGCTTCAGATGGCCCACCGGCTCGGCGTGAAGTTCCGGGAAGGCTTCATCAAGAATCGCTATATCGGCCGAACCTTCATCATGCCGGGTCAGAAGATGCGCAAGAAGTCGGTGCGCCAGAAGCTCAATCCCATTGACCTGGAATTCCGTGGCAAGAATGTAATGCTGGTTGACGACTCCATCGTGCGAGGGACCACCTGCCATGAAATTATCCAGATGGCCCGTGACGCCGGGGCGCGCAAGGTCTACTTCGCCTCGGCCGCTCCCCCGGTACGTTTTCCCAATGTTTACGGCATCGATATGCCATCCCCCGGGGAACTGATTGCCCACGACCGCACCGTGGAAGAGATCCAGACCCTGATTGGGGCTGACTGGCTGGTCTACCAGGACCTTGAAGACCTGATCTCCTGCGTTAACGATGTGAACCCGGACATAGAGGGCTGGGAGTGTTCCGTATTCAATGGAAAGTACATTACCGGCGACGTTGACGACGCCTACCTGGCCAGGCTGGATGCGCAGCGCCGGGATGAGGCCCGTGAAGCGGCCCAGGCCGGGCTCCCCGAAGACAACGGTATTATCGACCTGCACAACGACGAAGACTGAGGCTAGCACCACCATGACGCAAAGCCGCGAAGAGCACATCATGATTCCGGAAGCAGACCTGGACGGGGTCTCAGTGGACACCCTCGCGGTACGGGCCGGCCAGCACCGGACCGGAGAGCTGGAACACAGTGACGCTATCTTTCCCACGTCCAGCTTTGTCTATGGGAGTGCCGCCCAGGCGGCGGCACGGTTCGGCGGTGAGGAGCCTGGCAATATCTACTCCCGTTTCACCAATCCGACCGTAAAGGCATTCGAGGAGCGCATTGCCGCCATGGAAGGAGGGGAGCGAGCCGTTGCCACTGCCTCCGGTATGGCGGCTATCCTGGCAACCTGCATGTCGATGCTGCAGAGTGGGGATCACGTGGTCTGCTCCCGGGGGGTCTTCGGGACCACCAACGTGCTTTTCCAGAAGTACCTGGCCCGCTTTGGCGTGAGCACAACCTTTGTCGGACTCACTGACATGGATGGCTGGCGTGATGCGGTAACCGGGAACACCCGCATGCTATTTATCGAGACCCCGTCGAATCCGCTGTGCGAGGTGGCCGATATGTCCGCACTGGCGGAGCTGGCCCATGCCCATGGTGCACTGTTTGTGGTGGACAACTGTTTCTGCACACCGGTACTGCAGCGCCCGCTGGAATTCGGAGCCGACATCGTGATCCACTCCGCCACCAAGTACCTGGATGGACAGGGACGGTGTGTTGGCGGTGTGGTGGTTGGCAGTGCTTCGCTGATGGAAGAGGTATACGGATTCCTGCGCTCGGCGGGGCCCACCATGAGTCCGTTTAATGCCTGGGTGTTCCATAAGGGTCTGGAAACCTTACCAATCCGTATGCGTGCGCATTGTGAGAATGCGCTACAGTTGGCCCGTTGGCTGGAGCAGCAGTCAGCGGTGGAGAAGGTCTATTACGCCGGGCTGGAAAGCCACCCCCAACATCAGCTGGCATGTCGCCAGCAGAGCGGCTTCGGCGGTGTGTTGTCGTTCACCGTGAGAGGCGGCCAGGCTGAAGCCTGGGCCTTTATTGATGCCACTCGCATGGTGTCCATTACTGCCAACCTGGGTGATGTGAAAACCACCATCACCCATCCCGGCACCACCACTCATGGCCGCCTGTCGCCGGACGACAAGGCACTGGCGGGGATCACTGACAACCTGATCCGCCTGTCGGTGGGCATCGAGGCCCTCGAAGACCTGAAAAACGACATGAAGCGGGGGCTGCAGGCCCTCCAGAATTGATGCCGGCGGTATCGACGCTTTCGCCATTTCATCAGCAAAGGATCATGTCCCGACTTCATGGCTAAAACCGGCAAGCAAGAGCAAGCCCCAGCGGCTCTCACCGAAAAACAGCAAAGGTTCCGTCGCCTGGTCGCCCAAGGCGCCAGGGAAGGCTTGGTTATTGCGCTGATTGCCATGGCCATTTTCCTGGCCATGGCGCTGGCGACCTACAGTGCAGCGGACCCCGGGTGGGCGTCGATCGGCCATGATGTTCGGGTCGATAACTCAGCTGGCCGTTTCGGGGCCTGGCTGGCCAGCCTGATGATGGATGTATTCGGCCAGGTTTCCTATCTGTTTCCGCTGATGGTCGCAGGTTATGCACTGTTGTTGATACGTCTGCGCCATGACCCACTGGAGATGCACTGGCCGCTGTTGCTGGTGCGCGCCGGTGGTTTCCTGCTTATCCTTCTGTCCGCGTGCAGCTTGCTGGCACTCTATTCCCTGTTTGGCCTCGGAGCTGCCTCCGGAGGCGTTCTGGGGCAGGCGGTGTCTTCCGCGATGGTTCGTTTCTTTAACTTGCCCGCTACCACCCTGATCCTGGTGGCAATCTTCCTGTTTGCATTGACGGTGACCACGGGACTGTCCTGGTTCAGCCTGATGGACAGGGTAGGGGGCTATACCCTGGAAGGCATGCTCTGGCTTCGCGGACTCTTCGCCTCGGGAGATGGGCCGGATGCCTCCCCGAAAAAGGAGCCGCCCCGGAAGGAACCGGAGCCTCCGCTACTGACCTCTGACAATGAGGTCTCTGACAAGCCGTCCTGGTGGCGACGCTTGTGGCCGTTTGGTGGCACCGAAAGACCGGTTCAGGACCACGGCTCATCCGATCATGGCAAGCAGCAAACCGGTTCTGCGCGTCGTCGTCCTGATGACGACGAACCTGTCTTGCTTGAGAGTTTCAGCTCCCGCGATGACGCAGAACCCGAACCAGAGTCCGTCAGGCCGGCAAAGGCCGCCGGTGTCGCCAGCAAAGTGAAGATCTCGCCGTTCAAGCGGGACGACAACACGGACTCCGAGAAGGAAAAGACCCGTAAGCAGGCTTCGCTGTTCGAGGACCTGGAAAGTCCGATTCCGCCACTGACATTGCTCGACCCCCCCGACGAGCACCAGGAAAAAGGCTATTCCGAGGAATCCCTGGAACATATGTCCCGCATGCTTGAAGAAAAGCTGGCGGACTTCGGCGTAACGGTCGAAGTGGTGGAGGTAAACCCGGGGCCTGTCATTACCCGTTTTGAGATTAAGCCGGCGCCGGGCGTCAAGGTCAGCAAAATCTCGAACCTCGCGAAAGACCTGGCCCGCTCACTTGCGGTACTGAGCGTTCGTGTGGTCGAGGTTATCCCGGGAAAATCGGTGGTGGGCATCGAAATCCCCAACGAAAAGCGCCAGATGGTTCGCCTCAGCGAGGTTCTTGGCGCCCGGGTATTCACCGAGTCCTCTTCGCCGCTGACCCTCGCCCTGGGGAACGACATTGGGGGTAACCCCATGGTAGCCAACCTGGCGAAGATGCCTCACTTGCTGGTGGCCGGTACCACCGGCTCGGGCAAGTCGGTGGGGGTTAACGCCATGCTGCTAAGCATGTTGCTGAAAGCCACGCCGGATGAGGTTCGCTTCATCATGGTGGACCCCAAGATGCTGGAGTTGAGCATCTATGAGGGTATCCCTCATCTGCTCTCACCTGTGGTGACGGACATGAAGGAGGCCGCCAACGCCTTGCGGTGGTGTGTGGCCGAGATGGAGCGCCGCTACAAGCTCATGGCAAACCTGGGTGTCCGGAATATCGCAGGCTACAACCGCAAGGTGAAGGATGCCCGTACCGCGGGGGAACCCCTGCTTGACCCTCTCTGGAAGCCGGACGAATACCTGGAAAACGACGAGCAGCAGCGCCCCGAACTGGACACACTGCCGTTTATCGTGGTTGTGATCGACGAGTTCGCCGACATGATGATGATTGTCGGCAAGAAGGTGGAGGAGCTCATTGCCCGTATTGCCCAGAAGGCCCGGGCGGCTGGAATCCACCTCATTCTGGCGACCCAGCGTCCGTCGGTAGATGTCATTACTGGCCTGATCAAGGCGAACATTCCCACCCGGATTTCCTTCCAGGTGTCGTCGAAGATCGACTCCCGTACCGTGCTGGACCAGGGGGGGGCAGAGCAGTTGCTTGGTCATGGCGATATGCTCTACCTGCCGCCTGGCTCCGGGCTGCCGGTCCGCGTCCACGGGGCCTTTGTGGATGATGATGAGGTGCACCGGATTGTGAATGCCTGGAAGGCCCGTGGGGAACCCGAGTACGTCGATGATGTCCTTAATGGGGCCGAGGGCGAGAGTTTGCCCGGTGTGCCCACCCTGAGCGAGGGGGGTGACGATAGTGAAGGTGACGCCCTGTTCGATGAGGCTGTTGCCTTTGTGACGGAGGGTCGTCGGGTCTCCATTTCTTCCGTTCAACGCAAGTTCAAGATTGGCTATAACCGTGCCGCCAACCTGGTGGACGCCATGGAAGCCGCCGGTGTTGTGAGCCCGGCCGGCCATAACGGTGCCCGGGAAGTTCTGGCACCGCCACCCCCGAAAGCCTGATCCATCAGGAGGTTCCAGATGATCAAAACCGGTCGTGTAATATTGGCCTCATTCGCGCTCCTGCTCTTTGCGACCGGCACAGTCCGGGCAGAGCAACAAGCTGCCGATCGACTGGCGGATGTCCTTGGCGGCTATTCCACCTTTCAGGCAGCTTTTACCCAGGTCGTTGCGGACGAACAGGGCAGGGTTATGCAGCAAACCACCGGTAATCTGAAGGCCAAGCGTCCGGGCCTGTTCTACTGGGAAACCGATCCCCCTGCCAACCAGTTTATCGTTAGTGATGGCGAGACCGTTGAACTCTACGATCCAGACCTGGAGCAGGTCACCGTCCAGGAACTGGACGAGCAGGTGAGTACAACCCCGGCTTTGTTGCTCAGTGGCGAAACCGAAGGCCTGGCCGAGACCTACGAGATCACGGAAGAGCGCTATGGTGACAGCACCCGTGAATATACCCTCTTGCCCCGCAGTGAGGATTCGCTGTTCGTCTCGCTGACCCTTACCTTCTATAACGGAGAGCTTCAGGCCATGCGCCTGGATGACTCCCTGGCCCAGCGCACGGAGCTGGAATTCGGCAATATCCGCATCAACGAGCCCGTGCCGGATGGGGCGTTCGAGCTGGATTACCCTGACTCGGTAGATGTGATTCAGGGCATTCAGTAATGCAGGACAGCCTGTTCGACAACCAGCCGGGATTTGAACCCCTGGCCGCCCGCATGCGACCGCGTAACCTTGATGAATACGTTGGCCAGGCCCACCTGGTCGGGCCTGGAAAGCCCCTTCGCATGGCGGTCGAGCAGGGTCAGTTGCATTCAATGATCCTCTGGGGGCCGCCAGGCGTTGGCAAGACCACCTTCGCCCGGTTGCTGGCCAGTGTCGGGGATATGGGCTACGAAACGCTCTCAGCGGTACTGGCGGGCGTGAAAGATATCCGTGCCGCGGTGGACCGGGCGCGAAGTCGCAAGCAGGCAGAGGGAAGGGATACCTTACTGTTTGTTGACGAGGTCCACCGCTTCAACAAGAGTCAGCAGGATGCGTTCCTGCCCCATATCGAGGATGGTACCTTCATATTTGTGGGGGCGACCACTGAAAATCCCTCCTTTGAGTTGAACAGCGCACTGCTGTCCCGAACCCGGGTCTATGTCCTGAAAAACCTTGAAGAACCTGACCTGATCGCGCTTCTGCAGCGGGCATTGACCTCCGCAGAGGGGTTGGCAGGGAAGGTCAGAGTGAGTGAAGACGTGCTCGCAATGATCGCCAGTGCCGGCGGGGGTGACGCGCGGCGGGCGTTGAACGTGCTGGAGGTGGCGTCGGATCTCGCTGAGCCCGGGGTGGAAGGTATTCCCGAGATCACCGAAACGGTTCTCGAGCTGGTGCTGCAAAGCAGCCTGAGGCGCTTCGACAAGGGCGGCGATGTTTTCTACGATCAGATATCTGCTCTGCATAAAGCTGTGCGCGGCTCTGACCCTGATGCTTCCCTGTACTGGATGTGTCGCATGCTCGATGGAGGCGCTGAGCCGGTGTACGTGGCCCGGCGGCTGGTCCGGATCGCCTCCGAAGACATCGGCAATGCTGATCCCCGGGCCCTGAGACTTTGCCTGGACGCGTGGGACGTTCAGGAGCGGCTCGGATCGCCGGAAGGTGAGCTGGCCATGGCCCAGGCGGTCATCTACCTGGCACTGGCACCGAAGAGCAATGCTGTCTATAACGCCTACAACCGTTGCATGGCGGACATCCGACAAGATCCGGACTATCAGGTGCCGGTGCATATCCGGAATGCCCCGACGGCCTTGATGAAGGACCTCGGCTACGGTGAGGAGTACCGCTACGCCCACGATGAACCCGATGCCTTTGCCGCCGGGGAGGCTTATCTTCCGGAAGATATTCACCAACGCCGATATTACATGCCGGTGCCACGGGGGCTTGAAATCCGGCTGGGCGAGAAACGTGAGCGGCTGGACGCCATGAACCGGGCCAGTGATCGTCAGCGCTATCCTTCCGGCTCGCGCTGAGCCCCACACATTCGGTGGTTTTATCCCCCCCCGGCTGACCATAACCGGCGAATTGGCAGCCACGCCTTAACGGCACGCAGGCCCCAAGGTTATAATGCGACGCTGTCCAAACCGATTTCATCCAGTTAACCACAGGGATTGCCATGCTCGACCCCAAACGCGTCCGCGCTGAAACCGACGAGATTGCCCGCCGCCTGGCTATCAAGCACTTCACCTTCGACCGGGATGTATTCAACGAGCTCGAAGAGAAACGTCGTGCCATCCAGGTGCGGACCGAGACGTTACAGGGCGAGCAAAACCGCCGTTCCAAGTCTATTGGCAAGGCCAAGGCAGCCGGAGAGGACATCCAGCCGCTACTGCAGGAAGTGGAAGAGCTCAAGCGTCAGAAGGCGGAAGCCGAGGATGAGCTTCGTTCAGTTCAGGAGGCCCTCAACGCATTTTTCTCCGGTATCCCCAATGTGCCGGACGAGACCGTACCGGAAGGTGAGAGTGAGGCGGATAACGTTGAAATTCGCCGCTGGGGCGAGCCCCGTGCCTTTGACTTCGAGGTCAAGGACCATGTGAGCCTTGGTGAAGAACTCGGTGGTATGGATTTCGAGGCAGGAACTCGCCTGGCCCACAGTCGGTTCGTTGCCATGCGCGGCGCCATTGCCCGCCTGCACCGGGCCCTCACCCAATTCATGCTTGATCAGCACACGCTTGAGCATGGTTATGAAGAAACCTATGTGCCTTACATGGTTAACGCCAACACACTTTATGGCACCGGTCAGTTGCCGAAGTTCGAGGCAGACCTGTTCCGCACCGTGGGCGAACACCCCCTTTACCTGATTCCCACAGCGGAAGTGCCGGTCACCAACCTGGTGGCCGACAGCATTATCGATGATGCCAGCCTGCCGTTGAAGTTTGTCGCCCATACGCCATGCTTCCGCAGCGAAGCCGGTTCCTACGGACGTGACACCCGTGGCATGATCCGTCAGCACCAGTTCGACAAGGTGGAGCTGATCCACGTGGTGAGACCGGAGCAATCCGATGCGGCGCTGGAGGAGCTCACCGGCCATGCAGAAAAAATCCTGCAGTTGCTGAACCTGCCCTACCGGGTGGTCGAGTTGTGTGGCGGCGATATCGGCTTCTCGGCTGCCCGTACCTATGACCTTGAGGTCTGGCTGCCGGGGCAGGATCAGTACCGGGAAATTTCGTCCTGTTCCAATACACGGGATTTCCAGGCACGGCGCATGCAAGCGCGTTGGCGTAACCCGGAAACCGGCAAGCCCGAACCTGTACACACCCTGAACGGTTCAGGCCTGGCGGTAGGCCGAACCTTGATTGCAGTTATGGAAAACTATCAGCAGGCTGATGGCACCATTGAGGTGCCGGAAGTACTGAGACCCTATATGCGAGGCCTCGACAGGATTCAATGACACGACCGGACCGGAGCGATATCAACAGGCTACAACAAAGGGCAGGGCGGCCCGAAGATGCACCACTCAGAGGCAAGGACGGCGTTCGCCTGCCGCCCCGGTACCGGGCCAATCCCGTTACCCGGAACCCTAACTCGTCCGCAGGGGAGGTTTTCCTGGTGGGGGCCGGTCCGGGCGATCCCGAACTGCTCACCCTGAAAGCCTGGCGCATCCTGCAGTCGGCAGAGGTCGTACTGTATGACCGACTGGTTTCCCAGCCCATACTGGATATGATTCCTGACGGTGCCCATATGGTGCATGTGGGCAAGCAGCGTTCCAATCACAGTGTTCCCCAGGACGAGATCAACCAGCGCCTGGTGACCCTGGCCCGTGAAGGCCGGCAAGTGGTACGCCTGAAGGGCGGAGATCCGTTCATATTCGGTCGTGGCGGTGAAGAGATTGAAACCCTGGCAGAGGCGGGTGTTCGCTTCCAGGTTGTGCCCGGGATCACTGCGGCCTCTGGTTGCGCTGCCTACGCAGGCATACCATTGACCCACCGGGATCACGCCCAGTCAGTCCGGTTCGTAACAGGCCATCTCAAGAACGATACCTGCGACCTGCCATGGAATGACTTTGTACAGACTCACCAGACCCTGGTGTTCTATATGGGGCTGGTAGGCCTGCCCATTATCGTCCGGGAGCTGACAGCCCACGGCATGCGGCCAACCATGCCAGTGGCGCTGGTGTCCCGGGGCACCACGCCGGAACAGGAAGTCGTGTGTGGCACCCTTGAGAATATTGTCGAGCGTGTACAGCAACGGGAGGTGCCAGCACCGACCCTGGTGATTATCGGTGAAGTAGTGAGTCTGCGGAATCGACTGGACTGGATGGCTGCGGTTCAGACTATGGACGGCCGGGAAACACCGTAAATTCCAGCCAGGGAAGGGGAGCAAGGGCGGACCGTATTACCGGACCGCCTCAGTATCGATGCAGATCAGCCCAGACGGCGTGGCAGTACGTCTTTCAGTTTATCCCGCATTTCGCGCAGGGCTTTTTCGGTGGTTTCCCAGTCGATACAGGCATCGGTTACCGATACGCCGTACTTCAGGTCGGCCAGGTTTTCCGGAATGGGCTGGTTGCCCCAGTTCAGGTTGCTTTCAATCATCAGGCTCTGGATAGAGCGATTGCCTTCCAGTATCTGGTGGGTGACATCCTGCATCACCAACGGCTGGATAGCCGGATCCTTGTTGGAGTTTGCGTGACTGCAATCCACCATGATGGACTTGCGTACCCCTGCCTTCTCCAGGGCTTGTTCACACAAGGTTACGCTCACAGAGTCGTAATTTGGCTTTCCGCCGCCTCCGCGAAGTACCACGTGGCCATACTTGTTACCTCGCGTACGGATGATGGCGCCTTTGCCCTGCTGATCGATGCCCAGGAAAGAATGGGGGTGGGATACTGACTTCAGGGCGTTGACGGCCACATCGAGGCTGCCATCGGTGCCGTTCTTGAAGCCAATGGCCATGGACAGGCCGCTGCTCATCTCCCGGTGAGTCTGGGACTCAGTGGTACGGGCGCCAATGGCGGACCATGAAATACTGTCCTGCAAATACTGGGGTAAGGTTGGATCCAGGGCCTCGGTAGCCGTCGGCAACCCAATCTCGGCGATATCCAGCAGCAGGCGGCGGCCAATATGCAGCCCCTGTTCGATGTCAAAGGAGTCGTCCAGGTGCGGGTCGTTGATCAAACCCTTCCAGCCCACGGTCGTACGTGGTTTCTCGAAATACACCCGCATGACGATGTACAGGGTATCACTGACTTCATCCGCCAGGGCCTTGAGACGGCGGGCGTATTCAAGGGCTGCCTCTACGTCATGTACCGAGCAGGGGCCAACCACAACAAACAGGCGGTGGTCCTTGCCGTCAAGAATGTCATAGATGGTTTGCCGACCTTCTGTCACGGTGGCGGCGGCCTTGTCAGTGAGGGGCAGTTCCCGTTTCAGGGCTTCCGGGGTGATCAGCGGCTCTTGACTGGCCACGTTCAGATTCTCTAGTTGCTTGCCGGACATACTGTTGTGTTCCTGGTGCTCTCTCTTGGAAGCCTTGCGGTCTGTGCCTTGCAGGGCTTTCAGTGGTTATTTTGATGGATGGATATACTGCGCCATTTGACAGGTCAATGCAACGAGCCAAGGGGGACAGCGCCGGCGTTTTGGCTGGACCTGGGGAACTTGCCGTGATGCAATGTGATCCTGTACCTCTATGTTCGAAACACAGACTGTGTCACTGAATAACCCCATGCCGGTAAGCAGCCCCTATGCCTGAAACCCCACCCCCCCTGGCGATGTCTGCCAGGATTGACGGTGTCCTCCGGGAAATCCGGGTTCCGGACCTGCCTTATCCCGTAGGCCAGCCAGTCCAGGCAGCGGACTGGAACGGGCTGTTGCGGTCGCGGTGGGCTGACCAGGTCGACCAGCGGGTCTCGGATCTGCTCCGGCACCTGGACGGACCCTGGTCGGTGATACAGGTGAATGCGGCCTATGTGGCCGATCGCATTATGGATGTCTTCCTGCGCTCGTCAGGATTACACCCGGTGCTGGTAGCCCGGCTGGCACGGCTTCGATACCCTCTGGCATGGCAGCTGGCAGGGGATCAGAGGGAGGCCTTTCTCGACACCCTTGTAACCTGGCTGGACAGTTTTGTTGACTGGCGGGGCTGGAGCGACTCCGGTGGCCGCTCTTCCCGGGCGCTGCTGGACCGCCTGGACGTCCTGGTTGGTGACATCGATCAGTGCTTCGAAAACAGGGATATTTCCCCGTTCATGGCATATTGCGAAAAGTGGCAAACCGACGCCCAGAGACGTCGTGAGCATTCAAGCCGGCTGCACCAGCGATTACTGGAAACCGAAGCGGGGGCGGCACGCCAGCGCCGGGCTGACCAGGTTTCCCGGGCGATTACTGGCCGTGCACTCGAAGGTCGCCAGTTGCCGGCGGCTACCCAGGACTTCCTGGTAGATCACTGGGTGCCCCTGCTTCGCCAGATTGCCTGGCGTGAAGGACTGGAAGGTGAGAACTGGCGGCATGGACAGCGGTTGCTGGAGTGGATGGTCTGGGTTGGTGATCCGGCGTTGGCTGGACAGAACCTCGAGCGCCTCTACCAGGTGGGTGAGCAGTTAACTGACCGGATTACCGAAGTCTGGCAACGAATCTGTCATCAACCCCCACCCCGGGACGAGCTGGCGGCGATGGAACAGGTGCTGGTAGCGCGGCTTCGCGGTGACGAGCCCGAAGTTGTGTCCACCAGGAAGCGACTCGCCACCCTGGATTACCACAGCCACTGGCTGGACCTTCCGGATGTTCCCACCGAAGAACTCAGTCGCTACCGGGACAACTGGTTTGTGGAAGGCGAGGGAGAAGATGAGCAGCGCCGTTATTTCCTGGCCTGCTTTCCGGAGACGAGCGAAATCCTCTGGAGCAATGGTTTTGGCGTCAGGCTCGCGACGACTGACTGGCAATCGTTCCAGCAATCCCTTGCCAACGGCGCTGTACGGCCTTTACCGGAACTGACACGCTTTGGGCAGGTGCTTGATGACACGGTTAACGCCCTGAGCCGGGTGCTTGAGTCACAGAGACAACAACGACAGGAGGCAGCCCGTCGTGCGCGGGCCAAGGCTGAACAGTTGCGCTTGCAGCAAGAGGCGCAGGAACTCGAGCAGCGCCAGGCAACAGCACGGAGACAGGCCGAAGAGGAACACCAGCAACAGCAAGCCCGGGCGCGAGCCCTTGAGGAGGAGGCAGCCCGCATTGAGGCGGTCCGTGCTGCTGCCCGGAACCAGGCCCAGACGGAGGTTGACCGCCTCGGGCCGGGTAGCTGGATTGCCTTGAGGGTGCCGGTTGAGGGGCAGCAAGGGCAGGAGCAGCGATTGAAACTGGCGGTCCGGATTAATGCCCGCCGTAAACTGGTTTTCGTAGACCGGCTTGGACTCAATCGTACCGAGTTGACGGTAGATGGCCTGGTCGATCACTTGCTGGCAGGAACGGCCCGTATACTCGGGGCCTCTGCGGAGTTCGACGAAACCCTGAGTCGGGTGGTGGGTCGCATCCGGGTGGGCCGTTAGCAAGGGACGAACGCAGACGGCTGGAAAGCATCTGCCAGAAACTACGGGGAAACACCGACACCATGACAACACAGGATCCATACTCGTTCGGTAATCCGGAGTCGGAACCCGAGCAGGACAAGCGAGCGGAATATCGCCTGACCGGGCGGGCCGGCGTTACGCTGGAACTGGTGGCGGCAGAGCCGGGTAGCGGCACTGAGGCCAATATCATCCAGGCGACAAGCTCAGATGTGTCCGCCGGTGGCATGCGCCTGGTGACCGAAGAACCGTTGCCTCCGGGCGCCTTGTTGCCGGCACGGGTGCTACTGCCCGGAGAAGAGCAAGGGTTTGAACTGACAGTGGAAGTGGTCTGGTGCCGCCCAATGGCAACGGATGGCCAATGGCAGTCAGGGCTCTGCGTACTGGAGTCGGGGGAAGCAAACTACCTAGCCTGGATAGAGGCGATGGCCCGGGTAATGGAGGCGGGCTAGCCCGGGCCAGGCCCGGGCTAACTAACCCCTGGCGCCCCCCCCTAGAACAGGTGCACCTGGCGTGGTATCAATCTTCCAGGGTACCCATGCCGGTGATGTTGAAGCCGCAGTCCACGTACATGACTTCACCAGTCACGCCGCTGGCCAGGTCAGAGCCAAGGAATGCGGCCGCATTACCAACTTCCTTCTGGGTGACGTTACGCTTCAGTGGTGCCCGGCCGGCGTTCTCATTCAGCATCCGGCGGAAGGCCTTGATACCAGAGGCGGCGAGGGTCTTTATGGGGCCCGCAGAAATCGCGTTGACCCGAACACCGTCACCACCCAGGGCGACGGCCATGTAACGTACACTGGCTTCCAGCGAGGCCTTTGCCAGCCCCATGACATTATAGTTCGGAAGAACTTTTTCGGAGCCCAGGTATGAAAGGGTCATCAGGGAGCTGTTCTGGTTCAGCAGCCCCTGCTGGCGGGCGCCCTTGGCCAGCGCAACAAAGCTGTAGGAACTGATGTCGTGGGCAATGCGGAAGCCTTCCCGGGTTGTGACATCCACGTAGTTGCCGTCCAGTTCATGAGCGGGCGCGAAGCCGACTGCGTGAACGATGATGTCAACCGAATCCCAGTGCTGCTTCAGGTCAGCAAATACCTGATCAATTTCTTCGTCGGAAGCGACATCGCAGGGAAAGGTCAGGGTGCTTCCCCAGCCTTCGGCAAATCCCTGTACCCGGGACTTGAGCTTGTCGTTCTGATAGGTGAACGCCAGCTCGGCGCCTTGCTCGTGAAATGCCTCGGCAATACCGTAGGCAATGGAGTGCTTGCTCGCGACACCTACGATAAGTGCGCGTTTTCCGCTGAGGATTCCCATGGTTTTTCTCCCTATGATGAATGTTGCGGGCATTATCCCTGATGGAGGTGGTGCTGCCTAACGGTCCATTGGTCGTAGGTCTGCCACCGGTTCGGTCACTGGTGGCCGATAGAACAGGGCGGCCGTCAGGAGTTCCCGGGTATAGTCAGTTCCGGGGTTCCGGAAGATGGTTTCTGCCGGACCACTTTCAACGATCTGGCCACCGCGCAAAACCAGCAACTGGTGACTCAGGGCCCTTACCACCGCCAGATCATGACTGATAAAAATGTAGCTCAGGCGGTAACGGGCCTGCAATTGCTGCAATAGTTCAATAACCTGCTTTTGTACCGTACGGTCCAGGGCCGACGTGGGCTCGTCCAGCACAATGATATCCGGTTGCAGAACCAGCGCCCGGGCGATGGCAATTCGCTGTCGCTGGCCACCAGAGAACTCGTGAGGATAGCGGTGGCGAACGGTAGGGTCCAGCCCTACATCCTGCAGGGCACGGATAACCTGCTGTTCCTGGAAGTCCCGGCTATCTGTGCCGTGTACTTCCAGGCCCTCCCGAACAATGTCACCTACCGACATGCGCGGGCTCAGGCTGCCAAAGGGGTCCTGGAAAACCAGCTGCATACGCCGGCGCCAGGGCCGGAACTCCCTCTGGTTCAGATGATCAATTCGCTCACCGAGAAAATGTACGCGGCCCTGGCTCTCGGTGAGCTTGAGCAAGGCATGGCCGATAGTGGTCTTGCCACTGCCGCTTTCGCCGACAATGCCCAGGGTTTCGCCCCTGTGCAGCCGGAAGCTGACGTTCCGGACGGCATGGAACCACTCGCGGGTACGACCGAAAAGGGATTGCCGGACCGGGAAACGAACACCCAGGTCCTCCACGTGAAGGAGTTCTTCACTGTTGCTATCCAGTGCGCCCGGATGTTCGGGCGGTTCGGAGTCCAGCAACCTTCGGGTATAGGGATGTTCAGGCTTGCTGAATACAGTCCCTGTTTCCCCGTCCTCAACCTTGGTGCCCCTTTCCATGACCACTACACGGCGGGCGTAGTGGCGCACAATGGAGAGGTCATGGGTGATCAGCAGTATGGCCATGCCAAATCGCTGCTGCAGGGACTTGAGCAGCTCCAGGACCTGCTTCTGTACGGTCACATCCAGCGCCGTCGTGGGCTCGTCAGCGATAAGGAGGTCGGGTTCGTTTGCCAGTGCCATGGCAATCATTACCCGCTGTTTCTGGCCGCCTGAAAGCTGGTGTGGGTAGCTCTTCAGACGATCCCGTGGCTCGGGGATGCCGACCAGTTCCAGCAGCTCCACAACCCGCTCCCGGGCTTTTGGCCCACGCAGCCCCTTGTGTACGGCGAGGATCTCGCTGATCTGCTTCTCCACCGTATGGAGAGGATTGAGCGACGTCATTGGCTCCTGGAAAATCATACTGATGGACCGGCCACGTACCTGCCGCAGGCGTTTTTCGTCGGCATGCAGCAGATCCTCGCCCCGGTAGAAAATCGAGCCGCCCGGGTAGCTTACCAGTCGATGATCAAGCAGGCGTAACACGGACAGTGCGGAGACGGACTTGCCTGAGCCGCTCTCGCCAACCAGGGCAACGGTTTCTCCTTCGTAAATCTCGAATGACAGGTCCCTGACCGCGGGTTCGTCGTGGCCAAAGCTCAGGGTCAGCCTGTCGAAGCGCAGCACACTGCCCATATCAGTTCTTCCTCGGGTCGAATGCGTCACGAACTGCCTCGCCGACGAACACCAGCAGGGTAAGCATGAGCGCCAGGCTGAAAAATGCGGAAATGCCCAGCCAGGGCGCGTGCAGGTTTTCCTTTCCCTGATAGATCAGTTCACCAAGGGAAGGTGATCCCGGAGGCAACCCAAAGCCCAGGAAATCCAGCGACGTCAGCGCGGTTATTGCGCCGGTCAGGATGAACGGCAGAAAAGTCAGGGTAGCCACCATCGCATTGGGCAGGATGTGCCGGAACATTATCTTGCGGTTGCCCATCCCCAGGGCGCGGGCGGCCTTTACGTACTCGAGGTTACGGGCGCGAAGGAACTCGGCACGAACGACGTCCACCAGTCCCATCCAGCTGAACAGCAGCATGATGCCCAGCAGCCACCAGAAATTCGGCTGCAGTATGGCTGACAGGATAATCAGCAGGTACAGCACCGGCAGCCCGGACCAGATTTCGATAAAGCGCTGACCGAACAGGTCGATCTTGCCGCCGTAATACCCCTGGAGGGCACCCACGGCCACGCCAACGAGACAGCTAAGTGCCGTCAGGATCAGCCCGAACAGCACGGAGATACGGAAACCGTAGATTACCCGGGCAGCCACGTCCCTGGCCTGGTCATCAGTACCCAGCCAGTTCTCGGTTGAGGGTGGTGCCGGTGAGGGCTGGTCCAGCTCATAGTGCACTGTGTCATAACTGAAGCGGATAGGCGGCCAAAGCATCCAGCCGTGACTGTTGATTTCGTCGGCGATGACGCTTTCCCGGTAGTCGGCTTCCGAGGGCAGAAAACCGCCGAAGGTTTCCTCCGGAATGGACTGTACTACCGGAAAATAGAGGTCTCCCTGGTAGGACACCAGCAGCGGCCGGTCATTGGCGATGAGTTCCGCGCACAGGGACAGGCCGAACAGCGCGAGGAATATCCAGAGCGACCAGTACCCACGGCGGTTACGGCGAAAATTGGCCAGGCGGCGTTGCTGAATGGGAGACAAACCTAGCCCTCCCTGCTTTCAAAATCGATGCGTGGATCCACCGCCACGTAGGTGAGGTCACTCACCAGCTTCAGCAATAGTCCCATCAGCGTGAAAATGTACAGGGTGCCGAAAATGACCGGGTAGTCCCGGTTGAGTGCCGCCTCGAATCCCAATAATCCGAGGCCGTCGAGGGAGAAGATGACCTCGATCAGTAGTGAGCCGGTGAAGAACAGGCTGACCAGGACCCCGGGCATGCTCGCAATCACAATCAGCATGGCATTTCGGAACACATGCCCGTAGAGCACCTGGCGCTGGCTGAGACCCTTGGCCCGGGCTGTCACCACGTAGTGTTTGCCGATCTCGTCCAGGAAGGAATTCTTGGTGAGCAGAGTGAGGGTGGCAAAGCCGCCGATGACGTTGGCAGTAACAGGCAATACCAGGTGCATGAAGTAGTCCTTCACCTGTTCAGGCCAGGACAGTTCGTGGAAATTGCTGGAAGTCAGCCCGCTGTTCGGGAAAATATCGAAATAACTGCCGCCAGCGAACAGGACGATCAGCAGTATCGCAAACAGGAACCCTGGTATGGCGTAACCGATGACGATCAGCGAGCTGGTCCATACGTCGAACCGGGAGCCATCCGACACGGCCTTGCGGATGCCCAGGGGAATGGATATCAGATAGATGACGAGGGTAGACCAGAGGCCTAGGGAGATGGATACCGGCATCTTGTCGATGATCAGCTCCACCACGCTGCGGTCCCGGTAGAAGGAATCACCAAAGTCGAAGCGGGCATAGTCGCCCACCAACTGGAAAAAAACGTTCATGGGCCGGTTTGTCAAAGCCGTACATGGCTTCGATTTCGGCCAGGAGTTCCGGGTGTATCCCCCGGGATGCCCGAGAATCCCCCCCACCGCTGGAGACCTCCGCTCCGCCACCGCCGCCGGCACGGCTGAGCGCGCTGCCACCATGGCCCTGCATTTCAGCCAGCATTTGCTCGACAGGTCCACCGGGTGCCGCCTGGATGATGACAAAGTTGAGCAGCATGATCCCGAACAGGGTCGGAATGATCAACGCAAGTCGCCGGAGTATATAGCCGCCCATGGTTGCTATCAGCTCCGGTGGAGGGGGTGGATAGTGGTCATCAGCATGAAATCAGTTGCCATACCACCAGTTGTTGATGTCGACGCCATTTTTGGGAGTGGTTTCCGGCCTTTCCAGGAAGGACCAGTAAGCGATCCGGTCCATGGACAAGTGCCACTGAGGCACCACATAGTGGCCGTGAAGCAGAACCCGGTCCAGGGCACGGGTTCGATACACCAGCTCTTTCCGGTCAGGCGCCTGGATAACCTGCTCCACCAGGGCGTCCACCACCGGATCACGGACGCCGGCGTAGTTGCGGGAGCCTTTGATATCGGCAACGGAGGAGTGCCAGAAATCCCGTTGTTCATTACCGGGGGAGTCCGACTGGGCAATCACCTGCGTAATGATGTCGAAGTCGAAATTCTGTACCCGCTCAACGTACTGGTTGGTGTCCACCAGCCGGACCTCCACTTTCATACCCAGCCGCTCAAGATTGTTCTTGAAGGGCAGCACAATACGTTCGAAGTTTTTCTGGTGCAGCAGAAACTCGAAGGAAAGGGGCTGGCCGGTTTCGCTGTGCACCATGATGCCATCCTGGATACGGTACCCGGCTTCCTTAAGCAGTGTCAGCGCCTTGCGGAGATTATCACGGAGCGTCTGGTCACCTTCCGTAGATGGAGGCGAGTAGGGTTCGTTGAATACTGCGTCCGGGATTTGTTCCCGGTGTCCTTCGAGTATCTCCAGTTCACGGCCTTCAGGGAGTCCGGAGGAGGCCAGCTCGCTGTTCTCGAAATAGCTTTGCGTCCGGGTGTACTGATCGTGGAAAAGGTTGCGATTGGCCCAATCAAAATCAAAGGCGTGGGCGATGGCCTCACGGACCTTCGGGTCAGCGAACTGGCCGCGGCGGGTGTTGAAAATGAAGGCCTGCATCCCTGCGGGGCGTTGGTGTTCGATGGCCTCGGTAACAATCTGTCCGGTACTGAAACGGTCCCCGGTATAGGCCGTAGCCCAGTTCTTCGCGGAGCTTTCGACGCGGAAGTCGTAGTCACCCGCCTTGAAGGACTCCAGTGACACGGTCTCGTCCGAATAATAGTCGTAGCGCAGCCGGTCGAAGTTGTAACGTCCCTTGCGGACTGGCAGGTCCTTGGCCCAGTAGTTCTCTACACGCTCATAGGTAATATAGCGGCCCGCCTCGAATTCCTTGATGCGGTAGGGGCCGCTACCCAGGGGTGGCGTCAGGCCATTGTCGCCAAAACTGCGCTCTTCCCAGTAGTGGGCTGGCAGCACCGGCATCTGTCCCAGGATCAACGGTAGCTCCCGGTTGTTTGTTTCGCCGAAGTCAAAGCGTACCCGGCGCTCGGACTCCACCGTGACGCTTTCAACTCCGCCATAATAGCTGCGGTAGAACGGATGTCCTTCCTTCATCAGCGTATTGAAGGTAAAGGCGACATCTTCTGCCGTGATGGGGTGGCCGTCATGGAAGCGTGCGCCCGGGCGAAGGTTGTACACAACATAGCTACGATCTTCCGGAGTCTCGATGCTTTCGGCAATCAACCCATAAGCGCTGAACGGCTCATCGTCAGAGGACACCAGGAGGGTTTCGTACAGGTAGCTGTTGATGCCGGCGGCAGCAACGCCGCGGACAACGAACGGGTTGAAGCTGTCATAACCGTTAGCACGAACCGCCAGTCGCAGGCGTCCGCCCTTGGGCGCGTCCGGGTTGACGTAGTCAAAGTGCTCAAAGCTCGCAGGGTAGGCCGGCTCTCCGTGCATGGCGAGTCCGTGCACCGGCTCCGGAGCCGGGTTCGATGACGCGCGTTCTGGGGACTGAGCCGCGCTGAAACCAGCGGGCAGAATCAGGGCACCAATGAGAAGGAGAGAGCGCGATAATCGGGAAGTCCTTGGACTGCTGGCCATAGCTGTTGTGATACCCGTTGTCGGTGGCCGGGCTGCCAGTCAGACAGCCCGTGGAAACTTTCGAAAGCGTTTGACCGGAAAACTCAGGGGCTGTTCCGTACGTCCACGTAAAGTACCAGACTCTGTCCTGGCTGCAGGTAACGGGATGTATTCAGGTCATTCCAGGCCGCGATATCACGGACGTTAACTGCGAACCGGTTGGCGATAGCGGACAGCGAGTCTCCACGGCGGACCCGGTAACCCACCTTGCGCACCATGCCGGCGCGGTTGTTGGTGGCAACACGGGCGCCGGAGGCTGCCTCAGCGTTCTTCGACCATATCACCAGCTTGCGGCCGGGGACCAGTGGGTCTCCGGGTGCCATGCCGTTCCAGGCGGCCACCTGGCGGACACTGACACCGTGCTCACGGGCAATATCCCAGAACGTATCACCCCGGGTCACGCGGTGTTCAACACGTTCACCCCCGTTATTACGCCCGGCGCTTTCCTGTTTGCGGGCGAGTCGCTGGTTCTGGCTGAGGCTGTAGCTGTCCTGACCGGCTCGGGCCGAGGGAATCAGCAGTTGCTGGCCAACCCGGATAAGGTCATTGCTGAGTTTGTTGACTTCTTTCAGAACTGAAGGCGTAGTGCCATAGCGCCGGGCTATGGCGCCAAGGTTATCGCCGGAGCGGACCTGGTAGTTCTCCCATGAGACACGACTGTTCGGGTCCAGCGACGCGATACCCTCACGAAAACGGTTTGCGCTGGCCACCGGGACCAGCAAGCGGTGAGGCCCATCGGGGCGAGTTGCCCAGCGGTTGAAGGACGGGTTGAGAAGGTAGATTTCATCCACGTCTACCTCTGCCAGTTCCGCCGCATGGGCAAGGTCGATCTGACCGCCGGTTTCGACCACCTCGAAATAGGGCTTGTCTTCAAGAGGCGGTAGCTTGACACCATAGGCCTCCGGATCATCGAAGATCCGCGCCAGGGCGATCAGCTTGGGCACATAGTGACGGGTTTCCTTGGGCAGCTGCAGTGACCAGTAATCTGTGGGCTTGCCCTGGCGGCTGTTGCGGCGGATGGCACTGTTTACCGTGCCGCCCCCACTGTTGTATGCAGCCAGCGCCAGTGTCGGGTCGCCATCAAACCGTTTCGCAAGCTGATCCAGATAGGTAAGCGCTGCATTGGTGGAAGCGATCACGTCACGCCGGTCATCGTGCCACCAACTCTGGTCCAGCCCGAAGTGGCGTCCGGTTCCGGGGATGAACTGCCACAGACCGGAGGCGCGGCCATGGGAGTAGGCGAAGGGGTCAAAGGCACTTTCGACCACCGGTAGCAGGGCGTACTCCATTGGCAGCCCACGGCGCTCGGTTTCGTCGATAATATAGTGCAGGTAGCGCCGACCACGCTCAACAACCCGCTCTATATAGGCAGGATGACGGGCGTACCAGTTCAGTTGCTGCTGGACCCGCTCGTCTCCCTGCTCGTGGTCCATGTCGAAGCCATTACGAAGCCGGGTCCAGAGGTCACGCTCTTTCGGGGGTGCTTGGTCCCCGGCTACCTGACCGGAATCCAGCCGGTTGCGGGCCTGCTCTGCGGTCTGCTTGAGAGAGGGCTCTATGGAGTCATCCAGCCGGGTGGTGTCTTGCTTGTTGCCTCCCTCCACGGAGTCCTTGAGGGCTTCATCGCCAGCTGCAACCGTTTGCTGGTGGGTACCCAGAACGGCGTCATCATTGTTACCTAGCCATGCAGGTGTGGAAGAGCAACCAGTCAGCAATACGGTAAGGAGGGTCAGCGTGGTCGTACGTCTTGCCATCATAATCGACATTCCAGGGCTCGGAAGGGGCCTGGAAGTCTGCAAGGCAGGAAAGTCGGGCAGACTCCCGCGATGTTCCCGGGCTTCCGAGCGGGTTATCGGGTTCTATGAAACGTTCGCGATTCTATGTGTGCCGGCAATCCGGGTCAATGAAACCTGCGTTACGGGATCGAAACGACTCGCCTGGCAGCCGCTGGTTGCCGGGCGAGCAATCATTTTACTGGATCAGAAATGATCCTTGCCGTGACGCACTGCCGCAAACACGCCACTGTCACTGTCGGTAACGAGCCCGTGCCCTCGTCCATAGTCTGTTGCCACCCGGATAACGGCCGGGTCATCCCAGCGCAGGAACGGGTTGCGCTGTTTTTCGTCACCGAGCATCACTGGCACCGTGGGCTTGCCTTCGTCTCGCAGGTTCTGGCAATGAGCTTCAAATGAGGATAGTGCAGGGTCGTCCGGGAGCCAGTCGCGGGCGAAACGAAGGTTTGCAAGGGTATACTCATGGGCGCAATACACCATGGTTTCGTCGGGCAGGGCCCTCAGGCCGGCAAGGGATTCCACCATTTGTCCCGGTGTGCCCTCGAACAGCCTGCCGCACCCGCAGGCAAAGAGCGTGTCACCGCAGAACAGAACCGGGTGTCCGGCTACCTGTGTGTCCGAGAAGTAGGCAATATGGTCAAGGGTGTGACCGGGTGTGGCGAGCACTTCGAACGTCAGGCCCAGCCAGACCACTTCGTCGCCGGCATGAACGGCATCGGTTCCACCGGTATAGGGGGAGTCGGCGGGCGCCACGATCCGTTCCGGATTATAGCGTTCAAGCAATTCGGCGATTCCGCCGGTGTGGTCCGGGTGGTGATGGGTTACCAGGATAGTATCCAGGGTAAGCCCCTGGCGCTCAAGAAAGTCAGCGACCGGGGCCGCCTGGCCCGGGTCGACCACGAGTGCCTTGCCGGACTCCGAATCGGACAGGCACCAGATATAGTTGTCGGAGAATGCCGAAATCGGTGTAATGCTCAGCATAGGGCCCTCATGTTCAGGTGGCAGATGGTGACTGCTATCATAGTGCATCAGGCAGTCCCTGCCCAAGGGAACCACTGCAGGGCTTCCATACCGGGTTGGGGGAAGGATGATGCAAAGCAATCGCGGTCAATGGCAGAAACCGTTCAGGTCAAGTGGCAGGCGACGGCCTGATTACCGGGTCTCTCACCGCAACCTGGAGCACTGGTTCCGTTCGCCTCTGGGCCAGGCATTGCTGGAAGATCAGCGGGCCTGTGTCAATACCCACGTGCAGGACCTGGGAGGTGCACGGCAGTTACACATCGCCCTGAGTCATCGCCTTCCGCTAGCTGCTGATACCGACTATACCCAGCATATTGTTGCGACACCCTACTGGCACGCTGAACTCCCCGATGGTGTGGTGGTCTGTGATCCTGACGAGTTGCCACTTCCCTCGGCCTCCATTGACCTGGTCATCCTCCATCACAGCGCGGATTTCTCTGCCTGGCCCCACCAGGTGTTGAGGGAGTCTGCCCGGGTGTTACGGGGCGGGGGACAGTTGCTGGTGCTGGGTTTCAATCCTCTCAGCAGCTGGGGTATACGCCGGTTGCTGAGCCGCAGGCGGCGAGGCCCCTGGGGCGGTCGTTTTCTCCTGCGATCACGAATGGAAGACTGGCTTAACCTGCTTGATTTTACGGTGGAAAGCTCCGGCAGCTATTTTTTCCGTTTGCCGCTGCAAAATGAGCGACTGCTGGAGCGTCGCAGTGCCCTGGAGTATCTCGGTACCCAGGGCATGCTCCCGGTAGGCGCCTATTACTGCATCCTGGCGAGCAAACGGGTTTGTGCGCCCATTGCCCGCCGGCGCCTGTGGCGCCCCGGTAAGGTGATTCCATTGCCTACACCCGGTACACTCGGCGCCTCAAGACAGGCCCGGCGTCAGGAAGGACCGGGGCGGAACGCCGAAGGATGCTGACTGCGGATATATCATGAGCAAACGAGTAACGCTGTATACCGATGGCGCCTGTAAGGGGAATCCCGGGCCCGGCGGCTGGGGTGTCCTGTTGCGGTACGGGGATAAATCCAGGGAGCTTTGTGGGGGTGAAGCCGACACCACCAACAACCGGATGGAGTTGATGGCCGCCATCGAGGGTCTGAAGGCCTTGAGACGGAGTTGCCCAGTAGATCTCTATACCGACTCCCAGTACGTGCGTAAAGGCATCACCGAGTGGATGACCGGCTGGAAAAGGAACGGTTGGAAAACCGCCGCAAGGAAACCGGTCAAGAACGAAGACCTCTGGCGCACCCTGGACGAGGAAGTGGCGAGGCACGAGGTGAAGTGGCATTGGGTGAAAGGGCATTCCGGCGTGCCGGACAACGAGCGTGCGGACGCACTGGCTAACCTGGGCATTGAAAAGGCCGCGGCCAAGAGAAAAGGGTAGTGAACCAATGAGACAGATTGTTCTGGATACGGAAACCACCGGTATTGATCCCAATGAAGGTCATCGCATTATCGAGATCGGATGCGTTGAACTAATGGAGCGTCAGCTCACCGGGCGCCACTACCACGTCTACATCAACCCGGATCGTGAAGTGGAAGAGGAGGCCATCTCGGTTCACGGTATTACCAATGAGTTTCTGGAGGACAAGCCACGGTTCAGGGAGATTGCCCGGGAATTCCTGGACTTTATTGACGGTGCCGAGCTGGTCATTCACAACGCGGCCTTTGACGTGGGTTTTATCGACGCAGAGTTTGCCCGCATCAAACCGGTGCGTAAGGTCGCGGACCATTGTTCTGTACTGGATTCGCTGGCGGTTGCCCGTCGCAAGCACCCGGGCCAGAAGAACAGCCTGGATGCCCTCTGCAAACGCTACGGCGTGGACAACAGTAACCGTGAGCTGCACGGCGCCTTGCTGGATGCCGAGATCCTCGCCGATGTATTCCTGCTGCTCACGGGTGGACAGACAGCGTTATCCCTGGACGCAGGCAGCGATGGTGACCAGGGTGGACAGGTTATCCGGCGGTTGTCGGCGGACCGTCCGGCGCTGTCTGTCCTCCGTGCATCTAATGAAGAGGTGGAAGCCCATGAAGCCTTCCTGGATACGGTAGAGAAAGCCGGCGGCGAAGCGGTCTGGCGTAACGCCTGAAATGCAAGCTCCCGGGGCGGTGTGCGATGGCCAGCGTGCAGAACTGAGAACTGCTTAGGATATCGCGAAAGTGGTTGCAGCAGGCCCTTGAGCGACCAGCCTTTTGTGTTATAAGTAATGGACAGTCCTTGAATTACGGCAGTTCGTCAGGGCGTTCATTGGTGCGGCTTTGTCGTGCCGGCTGGGGCGCCCGACCAGGCAGTACCCGTTGTAGCCGGGGGTCGGATTTCCGACGCCCCCGGGGAAACCCCTGTTCAGGTCAGCCCTGTGCAGGAGGTGCCCGGATAATGTTGTGACCAGGGTACCTGCGCAGGCAAAGCTGAGACAGGAAGCGCCAGTATATGATCCAGTCGTCACTCGCGACGAAGTCACAGTCGTTCGATCTGGTAAAAAGTGAGATCGAACAGACCATCCGTAATGCGGAAACCAGCCTGGAACGCTTCCAGGAAAACCGTGAAAGCGGAGAAGACCTCCAGAACTGTGTCGATTACCTGAACCAGCTCCGGGGCATTTTTGTGCTGGTGGAGCTCAGGGGCGGCACACTCCTGTGCAAAGAGGCAGTGACCGTTGCCAATGACGTTCCTGTAGGCGCCAGTGACGACAAGAATATTCTGCTAACCACGCTCAATAGCGCGTTGTTTATCCTCCGTCGTTACGTTGAGTACTATCACCAGCAACGGGAAGATCACCCAGAGCTACTGCTGCCCATTATCAACGAACTGAAAGTAGCCCGGGGCGAGGCGCCCCTTCCGGAGTCCCATTTTTTTGAGCTGGACACGGAACAGCGACCGGATTTCTGCACAGGGGTTGCGGCAGAGCCGGTGCAACTCTCCGACACCGAATTTGAAGCTTACGCCCGTCGTATGCGTCTCATGCTTCAGGTGGCGCTGGTAGGTGTCATCCGGGAGCGCAACGAAGAGGTTAGCAAAAAGTTGATAGCCCGTTCGTCCCGGGGGTTTGCGCGTCTTTGCGGAGAAGGTCAACTAAAGCAGTTATGGTGCCTGCTGGTCGTTGTGGCGGAGACCATGACTGACCGCGCCATGGGATTCAACCAGGCCCGCAAGCGCCTGCTGATGCGAATCGAGAAGTATAGCCGGGACATTGTCTATGTAGGTCGCACCGCTGCCCGCCGCACTCTGGACGAGTCCGTCATTCGGGACCTGGTCTACCTGTTGTATCGCAGTGGCTCTGCCAACCAGGAAGTACAGCGCATTCTGTCGGCCTGGAAGTTGGCCCCTTCAGACTACCCGGAATCCATGATGGAGGCGCATCGCAAGCGCCTGTACGGGCCTGGGGCAGACGTGCTCAAGTCGCTGTCCAGTGCGCTGCAGGATGAGCTCAACCAGCTCAAGGACCGCCTGGATATCATTGAGCGGGGCATTGAACCGGACCTCAGTGAACTTTCCACCATTGCAGATTCGCTGAAGCGGCTGGCCAACACCCTGAACATGCTGGATCTGAACCGCCTTTCGGATATTGCCCGCAACGAGGCAGACCGCCTGCTTACCTGGGAACAGGCCGGTGAGCTGCCTGCGGAAGATGAATTGTACACATTGGCGGACGCTGTGCTTGGCATCGAGAGCGCTGTCCAGCAGATGGTAAGCCGTGGCATTACCTCCGAAACCGACGCCTTGGCGATTGCTCGCCCTGACACCCGGGAAGGCACCCTGTACCTGCGAGAAGCAGCGATTGTAGTCGGTGACGAGGCAAAAAGTGCCCTGACCCTGGCAAAGCGGGCCATCACGGCCTTTGTCGAGTCGGACTACGACAAGTTGCACCTGGCAAACCTGCCCAATACGCTCCACAGCATCTGGGGGGGGCTGATGATGATCGGCGATCCCGACGCCGCGGACGTCATGGACAGGGTTGCCCGATCAATCCAGACCCGCCTGCTGGATGTCAAAGAGCCTCCTGGCAATGCGGTACTGGAGTCACTGGCGGATGCCCTGACATCACTCGAGTATTACATCGAGAACATTGGTACCCGTGATAGCCGCAATCCGGACCTGTTGCGCCTGGCGGAAACGTCACTACAGGACGGCGGGCTTTGAAAAGGCTCCTGCCATAAACGACAAAAGGCACCTCGAAAGGTGCCTTTTTTGTCCACGAAGCGCTTGATCGCTTAGCCCATGGAAAAGAGCTGGCCCAGCTTGGTTGCCAGCATCATGTCGCCTTCGGCCCGCAGCTGACCGGACATGAATGCTTGCATGCCATCGGTCTCTCCGGAAGCGATGCCCTTAAGGGTGGCGGCATCCATGATCAGGGTAACGGAAGGGTCTTCGTGTTCGCCTTCAACCACCTTGCAGGTGCCATCCTTCACGATGACATGGTGGTTCTGGTCGTCTTCGATATTGAACTGGAAGACCAGATCCATGCCTTCGGCGGCTTCCGGATTGAAGTTCTGCTCGAATTTCTCGAATACCTGGGCTACGGACATTATTTTTCCCTTTAAATAAAACGGAGTCTGCGGGGCGGGTGAGGTTGTCGCTCCCTGCCAATCGGCCGGCTGGTACGTCTATTGGTTTAATGGGGCTGTCGGGCCTCCCTGCCAGCCGGCTCATTCCGACTTTAGGGGCCGCACCCAGGCGTGTCAAGGAAAAATCAAACGATCGTTTGATAACTTTTCCGGGTGGGAGGTTGTACACACCATGGCCTCGGTTACAATCGGGTTTCCGTCGTTTGCCGTGTGGTGCATTTTGGCACCAGGACAGTGGCAGGGCACGGTTTCAGACCGTGTACCACGAACATCATGGAGTGTGCATTGGAATTTCTATCTGAGTACGGGCTGTTTCTCGCCAAGGCGGCGACCGTTGTCGTTGCTGTCGTGATCATTATCGCACTCGGTGCAGCTGCCGTTCAGCGTAACCGGGGCGAGGGCGACGATGAGGGTGAGCTCACCGTTCGCCGCCTCAATGAAAAGTACCGCAAACTGCGTGAAGCCATTGAAGGCCGCATGCTTGCGCCGGATCAGCGAAAGGCGTGGACGAAAGCGAAGCATAAGGCTGAAAAGGCTGCCCGAAAGGCGCGTAAGGGCAAGGCAGGGGAGGAGGAGACTCCCAGTCGGACCTTTGTCATCGATTTTGACGGAGACATCAAGGCCTCGGATACGGAAACCCTCCGCAAGTCTGTCTCAGCGGTACTTGCCGTGGCCGATCCGGAAAGGGATGAAGTAGTGATCCGGCTTGAAAGCGGCGGCGGCCTTGTCCACGCTTACGGACTGGCTGCAGCCCAGCTGGACCGTATTCGTAGCAAGGGCGTCAAGCTGACTGCCTGTGTCGACAAGGTGGCCGCCAGTGGCGGCTACATGATGGCGTGTGTGGCGGATCGCATTGTTGCATCACCCTTTGCGATACTTGGCTCCATCGGCGTTGTTGCCCAGCTTCCCAATTTCCACCGGGTCCTGAAAAAGCACGAGGTTGACTACGAGATTCTCACCGCCGGGGAACACAAGCGAACATTGACCATTTTTGGTGAGAACACCGAGAAAGGCCGGCGCAAGTTCCTGGAGGATCTGGAAGATACCCATCACCTTTTCAAGGACTATGTCAGTGAACGACGCCCGGAGCTGGATATCGACAAGGTCTCCAATGGTGACATCTGGTTTGGTACCCGTGCCCTGGAGGTAAAACTGATCGATGAGGTCAAGACCTCTGACGAATACCTGATTGACGCCTGTGAGCGATCCGAAGTGGTCTCAGTCGGATTCCAGCGCAAACGAACCCTGCCCGAAAAGCTCGGGCTGGCCACCAGTGCAGCCTTTGAACACACCGTGTGGCGGTTGCTGAGTACCTTTCGTAACCAGAATCTCCAATAACAATTCCCAACCCCCAGGAGGACGAATATGAGTAATGACATCGAATACAAGGCGTGGCGCGTTCATGAAAAGGACGGCGAGTACGTTGGTGCAGAAGAAACCTGCCGCGTGGCTGACCTTCCTGCCAATGAGGTGCTGATCCGGGTCACGCACTCGTCCCTGAACTACAAGGATGCACTGTCGGCGTCCGGTAACAAGGGGGTAACCCGGAACTTCCCGCACACCCCGGGTATTGATGCAGCCGGGGAAGTCGTGGAATCCAGTGGCACTCCGGGTAAGGGTAGCCAGGTGATTGTCACCGGCTATGACCTTGGCATGAACACCCCGGGTGGCTTCGGTGAATATATCCGTGTACCGGCGCAGTGGTGCGTGGAAATGCCGGCCGGATGGGACGCCCGCAAGGCGATGATCTATGGGACCGCTGGACTGACGGCAGGACTTTGTGTCAATAAACTGCTGAGAATGGGCGCCGCTCCCGAACAGGGACCGGTGGTAGTGACCGGCGCCAGTGGTGCGGTCGGAACAGTCGCCGTGGAAATCCTGGCGGGCCTTGGCTTTGAGGTTACCGCGGTTTCCGGCAAGGAGGATCAGGTGGACGCCCTCAAGGGTTTGGGCGCAACCGCGGTGGTTGGCCGCGAGACTCTGGAGGCCTCACCCAAGCCAATGCTGAAGCCGGTCTTTGCCAATGCCGTGGACACGGTCGGTGGTGCGCCGCTGGCTGAGTTGCTCAAACAGGTCCTGCCGGGCGGCTCAGTGTCCTGTTGTGGCCTGGTTGCTGGCCCGAAGGTGGAAACCACGGTAATGCCCTTTATCCTCCGGGGTGTGAACCTGCTGGGTGTTGACTCGGTGGAGATTCCGCTGGATCAGAAGCGGCAGGTCTGGCACAAGCTTTCTTCGGACTGGGCATGTCCGAAAACCGAGGCGGCTGCGCGGGACATTGGCCGTGGTGA
Source organism: Marinobacter sp. AN1 (assembly GCF_026013985.1). NCBI lineage: Bacteria > Pseudomonadati > Pseudomonadota > Gammaproteobacteria > Pseudomonadales > Marinobacteraceae > Marinobacter > Marinobacter sp. AN1. The sequence continues at coordinate 2,130,018 of NZ_CP110342.1, forward strand.
CCTGGACGGGGCGCTGAAGGCCTTCCTGAAGGGCGAGTCCGTAGGCAAGATCGTGCTCGACCACGCCCGCTGACGGTAAGCCCGGCCGGTCTTCATCCGACGATGGACCGGCTTGCAGGTGTAAAAACGCTGACCTGTTCCAGGTCAGCGTTTTTTTTTGCCGTGCTCAGGGATTATGCCGTTGCCGCGACCGGAAATTCGCCCCGGCGACGGAACAGTGGTTCATCATTGTCTGTAGCGGCCTGGTAGGCGTTGCTGAAGAAGTTCAGGCAACGAGGGGCCTTGCTGATGTCCTTGTCTGGCCGCAAGGCGTAGCTATCAAAGCCGCAGCGCTTCATGAACTGGAGCTGATCCAACAGAACATCGCCGATTGCCCGGAGTTCACCCCGGTAGCCAAAGCGCTCCCGGAGCAGGCGAGCGGAGGAATATCCCCGGCCATCACTGAACTTGGGAAAGTTCACTGCAATCAGGGGAAGCTGATGAATATGGTCCGCAATCAGCTCGGGCTCTTCATGACTGTCCAGCCACAGGCCGACCTGCTCATTACCGACGAAATGCTCCCGGCCTGCGAGCCAGAGCTCCGCAGGAACGAGGCATGGCCCCTCCGGCAGGGCCAATGAATCGCCCTCGGCCGGATGCTCAAGTACCTGCCAGGCATCGACAACAATCGTGCCGTCGTGTTTGACAATATTACGCATATACACGCTCCTTGAAGGGGGCGATTCCGATACGGCGGTAGGTATCGAGGAATTCTTCTTCCTCGGTCCGGTTGTCCACGTAGACGTTGATAATCTTCTCGATCACCTGGGGCATGTCATCCCTGGCGAAGGAGGGCCCCAGGATCTTGCCGATAGCAGCGTCGTGCTGCGACGCGCCACCGAGGCTGATCTGGTAGTACTCTTCGCCTTTCTTGTCCACGCCCAGCACGCCGATGTGACCGACATGGTGATGACCACAGGCGTTCATGCAGCCTGAAATGTTCAGATCGATATTGCCGAGGTCGTAGAGAAAATCCAGGTCATCAAAGCGACGCTGTATCGACTCTGCCACCGGAATCGACTTGGCATTGGCGAGGGCGCAGTAATCGCCTCCCGGGCAGCAGATAATGTCGGTCAGGGTGTTCAGGTTGGCGGTGGCAAAGCCCATGGGCCGGATGGCCTGCCACAGCTCGAACAACTGGTCCTGCCGAACGTCGGCCAATACCACGTTCTGTTCGTGGGTCACCCGCACTTCACCGAAACTGTATTGGTCTGCCACGTCGGCAATCTGCTCAAGCTGGCGGTCAGTCACATTGCCTGGCGGTGTACCGGTTTTCTTCATGGTCAGGGTGACGATGGCATAGCCCGGCTGCTTGTGGCTGTTTACATTGCGGCGGATCCAGTTGTCGAACGCCTTGCTTTCGCTACGGGGCGTTGCCAGCGCCGGCGGGTTATCCTGCAGCGCCTTATAGGCGGGTTCGGTGAAGAACCCCTTCATCCGGTCAATGGCCTCACGGGTGAGGTGAGTGGGGGAGTCCTTGATGTGGGCCCACTCTGCTTCAACCCTCTCGGCGAACCCTTCCGGGGTCAGTGCCTTTACCAGGATCTTGATCCGCGCCTTATATTTGTTGTCACGGCGACCATAGCGGTTATAGACGCGCAGAATGGCTTCAAGATAGGTCAACAGGTCCTGCTCGGGAATAAAGTCACGAATCACCGGGCCAACCATGGGAGTACGACCAAGCCCGCCACCTACATGCACCCGAAAGCCCAGTTCACCCGCCTCATTACGGACCATCTGAAGGCCGATGTCGTGGATCTGGATAGCCGCACGGTCGCTATGCTCGGAGGCATTGACCGCCACCTTGAACTTGCGGGGCAAGAAAGCAAACTCAGGGTGATAGGTGGACCATTGCCGGATAATCTCGCAATAGGGTCGCGGGTCGGTAATCTCGTCCGCCTGTACGCCGGCAAACTGATCCGTTGTGGTGTTGCGAATGCAGTTGCCACTGGTCTGGTTAGCGTGCATTTCCACCTCGGCCAGTTCCGCAAGGATGTCAGGCACGTCCTCAAGCGCCGGCCAGTTCAGCTGTACGTTCTGGCGGGTGGTGAAGTGGGCATAGCCCTTGTCGTAGTCACGGGTAATTCGCGCCAGGCGGCGAAGCTGCCCGGAGCGCATCATGCCGTAGGGTACGCAGATGCGTAGCATGGGGGCCAGCCGCTGCACGTACAGGCCGTTCTGCAAACGCAGGGGGAGAAACTCGTCTTCACTCAGCTCGCCAGCGAGGGCACGATCGGTCTGGTCCCGGAACTGGGCAACGCGCTCTGCCAGAAGCTGCCGGTCGTGTTCATCGTAAACGTACATAATCGGGTGGTCCTGAATAAGTCTGGGCACTGTTCCTGAAAGGGATGACATCGGTCAATCAGTGCAGATGCGGGGCAGGATAGCACCACGCCCTTATTCTTAAAATGATTATTTCAAAATATAGTAATCGATTTAAGTGATAAGCAGCGGCTGACTTTCCGGTGGTTTTAATCCGGGTTGCCGGTTAACAAAAACAGGAAATAGGGGGCACAGCCGGGTGGACTTGCCCGATAAGGTAACCTAAATTAGGGGGGCCGATCGCGGTAACCGGAATTCGAGGAAAAACAAGACCAACAACAGTAATCACGGAGAACCGTCTATGAAGAAAAGTACCCTGAAAGACAGTCAGGTCGATGCCATCGCATTCACCATGCTGGCTCTGCTGGTGGTGGCTTTCGCTGTTACCTGGGTGTCCGGCCAGTAACCCGGTCGAAATGCCCCACGGCAGGTGGTACTTACGGGTATGCCTGCCGTTGTTTTCCCTCCTGCCAGTGCTTTGTATAGCTCACTGCCATTTTCTTAATGTGACGCCAGTACCCACTGGACAATCAGCGCCAGCGCGCCGACAAAGCCAACGGTGAAGATCAGGCCCGCGACGATATAGGGCCAGGGGCTGTGGCTGCTGAAATCCTCTTCGTGGCGTTTACCGGACTGAACACCAAAGGCTCCAGCCATTACGCTCTGGAGAACCTTCAATACGCCCGGACCCTTGCGGCGAGGGGGATGATCCCCGTTTCGTGACTGCCCTGATACCTGGTCTGACATGGATATTCTCCATCCCGGATTGTTCTTGTTCTATTGAGAATGCCGGGTGGCCGGCAAGAACTCAAGGGCTCTGCCGACCACCTGCGCTTCATTGCTATTCCGCGGGATCATAGGCCAGGCTTGGGGCGAGCCAGCGCTCAGCCTCGGCCTTGCTCAGTTCCTTGCGCTCCGCGTAATCTGCTACCTGGTCCTTGCCGATCTTGCCCACGGCGAAGTACTTTGATTCCGGGTGGGCAAAATACCAGCCGGAAACCGCCGCGGTCGGGAACATGGCAAAGTGTTCGGTCAGCTCGATACCCGCATTTTCCGGCGCCTGCAGCAGTTCAAACAGCGTCGCCTTCTCGGTGTGGTCCGGGCAGGCCGGATAGCCAGGGGCGGGGCGGATGCCCTGGTATTTTTCCCGGATAAGGTCTTCGTTCTCCAGCGACTCTTCCGGTTGATAGCCCCAGAACTCCTTGCGCACACGCTCATGCATACGCTCGGCGAAGGCTTCCGCCAGGCGGTCTGCCAGCGCTTTCACCATAATGGCGTTGTAGTCATCATTGGCCTCCTTGAACTCCAGGGAGAATTCTTCAGCGCCGATGCCGGTAGTCACCGCAAAGCCACCGACGTAGTCGCAGCCATTGGATTCTGGCGCGATGAAGTCCGACAAGGCCCGCATGGGTTGCCCCGGGGCTTTCTCGTCCTGTTGACGCAGGTGGTGGAGCACAGTCAGTTCGTCACTGCAGGACTCGTCCTTGTAGACCACAATGTCATCGCCACGTCGGCGAGCAGGCCAGAAACCGATAACCGCCGGGCCCGGACGCGTTTTTCCGCGATCATCCGCTTCAGGATCGCCTGGCCGTCGTTGAACAGGCTGCGGGCCGCCTCTCCACGCTTGGGATCGTCCAGTACCGCCGGGTATTTGCCTGCAATGTCCCAAGAGATGAAGAACGGCGTCCAGTCGATATAGTCCACCAGCTCTTCCAGGTCGTAGTCCTCGAAGCTGCGTACACCCAGGAACGAGGGGCGTACTGGCTGGTAGGTCTCGAAGTCGATCTCTGGCGCGCGCGCCCGGGCTTCGCTCAGGGAGACCAGTTTGGTGCGGTCGCCACGGTTCTTGCGGCGTTCGCGAATTTCATCGTATTCCTTGCGAATGCCTGCGACGTACTCCGGCTTGCCATTGCGACTGAGCAGGGTGGAGGCCACGTTGACGCAACGGGAAGCATCGGACACGTACAGGGCAACGTCGTTCTTGTACTGGGGCTCAATCTTGACTGCGGTGTGAGCCTTGGACGTGGTAGCGCCACCAATCATCAGGGGAATGTTGAAGTCGAGCCGCTGCATCTCACGGGCCACGTGGACCATCTCGTCCAGGGACGGCGTGATCAGACCGGACAGACCGATAATGTCGACGTTTTCCTTGCGGGCGGTATCCAGGATCTTTTCGCAGGGAACCATAACCCCCAGGTCGATGACTTCATAGTTGTTACACTGCAGGACCACTCCAACGATGTTCTTGCCGATATCATGGACGTCACCCTTCACGGTAGCCATGAGGATCTTGCCCTTGGCTTTCTGGTCCTCGGTCTTCTCCGCCTCGATATATGGAATCAGGTGGGCAACTGCCTGCTTCATGACGCGAGCGCTCTTTACCACCTGGGGCAGGAACATCTTGCCGTCACCAAAGAGGTCGCCCACCACGTTCATGCCGTCCATCAGGGGGCCTTCGATAACCTCGATGGGGTGTTCGGCCCGCTGACGGCATTCTTCAGCGTCTTCCAGGATATAGGTGGTGATCCCTTTCACCAGGGCATGCTCGATCCGCTTTTCAACGGGCCATTCGCGCCATGCCAGGTCTTCTTCCCTGGTCTTGCCGCCCTGGCCCTTGTAGCGCTCGGCGATCTCCAGCAGCCGGTCGGTGGCATCTTCACGGCGGTTAAGCACCACGTCTTCGACCAGCTCCTTCAGTTCCGGGTCAATCTCGTCATAGACCACGAGCTGGCCGGGGTTGACGATACCCATGTTCATGCCAGCCTTGATGGCGTGGTACAGGAACACCGAGTGAATGGCTTCGCGCACGACATCGTTGCCCCGGAATGAGAAGGAGACGTTACTTACGCCCCCCGAGATCGAGGCGTAGGGCAGGTTTTCGCGGATCCAGCGGGTCGCGTTGATGAAATCCACCGCGTAGTTGTTGTGTTCTTCAATCCCGGTGGCGATGGCAAAGATATTGGGGTCGAAGATGATATCCCCGGGGTTGAAGCCTATGCCGACCAGCAGATCGTAGGAGCGTTTACAGATCTCGGTCTTGCGTTCAAACGTATCCGCCTGGCCCTGTTCATCAAAGGCCATGACCACAACCGCAGCGCCGTACCGCATGCAGTCCCGGGCCCGCTTGAGAAACTCTTCCTCACCTTCCTTTAGGGAGATGGAGTTGACGACGGACTTGCCCTGAACGCAGCGCAAGCCAGCTTCAATGACCTCCCACTTGGAGGAGTCCAGCATAATGGGCACACGGGAGATATCCGGCTCGGAGGCCACCAGCTTCAGGAAGGTAACCATCACCTCCTTTGACTCCAGCATGCCCTCGTCCATGTTGATATCGATGATCTGGGCTCCATTCTCCACCTGGTCCCGGGCCACACTGAGGGCCTCTTCGTACTGCTCTTCCTTGATAAGCCGCAGAAAACGTTTTGAGCCGGTGACGTTGGTGCGCTCACCCACATTGATAAACAGGGTGTTTTCATCACCAGTGAACGGTTCCAGGCCGGAAAGGCGGAGAACCTTCGGGCGCTCGGGGATCTGGCGGGGAGGGTACTTGGCTACGGCCTCGGCAATGGCTGCGATATGATCCGGGCGAGAACCACAGCAGCCGCCGATGATGTTGAGGAAGCCATCCCGGGCAAAGCCCTCGATGATGGATGCCATTTCCTCGGGGGTCTGATCGTATTCGCCGAACTCGTTGGGCAAGCCCGCGTTGGGGTGGGCGCTGATATAGGTATCCGCCTTTGCCGACAATTCTTCCACGTAGGGTCGAAGGGCATCGGCCCCCAGGGCACAGTTCAGCCCCACGGTGAGCGGCCGGGCGTGGGCAACGGAGTTCCAGAAAGCCTCAGTAGTCTGGCCAGACAGGGTACGACCGGAAGCATCGGTAATGGTGCCGGAAATCATCAGCGGCAGTTCGACACCGGAATCCTCAAAGTACTGTTGTACCGCGTAGATGGCAGCCTTGGCGTTGAGGGTGTCAAAGATGGTCTCAATCAATATCAGGTCACAGCCGCCTTCGGTGAGATACCTGGCAGCTTCGTAATAGTTATCGACGAGGGTCTGGAAATCCACATTGCGGTAACCGGGGTTATTTACATCCGGAGAGATAGACGCTGTGCGGGAGGTCGGCCCGATGGCGCCGGCCACGAAGCGGGGCTTGTCGGGGTTGCGGGCGGTAAAGTCGTCCGCGACGGCCCTGGCAAGCCTTGCAGATTCCAGGTTCAGCTCCGGGACCAGCGCTTCAAGGCCGTAGTCGGCCTGGGACAGCCGGGTGGAGTTGAAGGTATTGGTTTCGATGATATCCGCCCCGGCTTCCAGGTAGTCGGCATGGATGCGGGTCAGGAGGTCAGGTTGGCTCAGGCAGAGCAAGTCGTTATTGCCCTTGACCTCTCGTTCATAGTCCCGGAATCGCTCACCGCGAAAGGCGGCCTCATCCAGCTTCTCGTTCTGGATCATGGTGCCCATTCCGCCATCGAGGACGACAATGCGTTCCTTGAGAGCCTGGTGAAGCTGGGCGAGTCGTGTTGCGCGATCGGTCATGGTCAGGTCTTTCCGGGAGTAATGAGTGTGCGATTCGGAGCGGCGCATAATACCAAAGTTGTCCCATGGCGTCCTGCAGGCCCTGATATGGGTCAAGTCTCTCAACCCTTGAATCGTCGGGTCTGCGCCTATATCCAGTATAAAGTCTGACTATTTTACTTGGTCTTTCAGGATCCCGCGAACTCCGTTAAAATGAACTCACATTTTCAAACAGGTTTACGAAATGGCACTGGTTACTGTTACCGACTCTGCAAGAGACTATCTTGCCGAACTGATCAACAAGCAGGACGTAGAAGGCATGGGTGTGCGCATTTTCGTGACCCAGCCGGGCACCAAGCACGCCGAGACCTGCCTTGCCTACTGTCCACCCAACGAGGTGGTGCCCACCGATGAGCAGCTCGACCTGGGCAAGTTCACCCTGTTCCTGGACCACAACTCGGTACCTTTCCTGGAAGAAGCCTACGTGGACTATGCCAAGGATCAGATGGGTGGCCAGCTGACCATCAAGGCGCCCAATGCGAAGGTTCCCAAGATTGATGACGACGCTCCGCTGCCGGATCGGGTCAACTACATACTGGCGTCAGAAATCAATCCGGGGCTGGCGTCCCACGGCGGTGATGTTCAGTTGGTCGAAATTGTTGATGAATCCGTTGCCGTACTTCGGTTCGGCGGCGGTTGCCAGGGTTGCAGCGCTGTCAGCCTGACCCTGAAGCAGGGCGTTGAATCCACACTGAAAGAGCGTGTGCCGGAGATTACTGCAGTTCGGGATGTCACCGATCATTCCTACAAGGAAAACGCTTACTACCAGTAAGGTTTCCAGGAAGGTTTCGGTGTTCCTGGCGGTCTGCTGTCCAGCCTGAAAAGCCCCGATCTCCAGAGATCGGGGCTTTTTTATGGGAGCAAACCGGACCGTCTGTATCATTGTCTACAGGCAATTCGTGGGCCTGGGCAGGCCCGCGATTCGGCACGCGGTTTTTGCCGGTGTGCCCGGGAACAGCTGCATCAGGTAGATACTGTTACCCTTTTCCTCTCCCAGAATTTCCCTTACGGCCTTCACAAACAGGCGGTTGGATGGTGGGGAAATTTCATGTTCTTTGTAAAAGTCCCTTAATAACCATATGATCTCCCAATGCTTTTCATCCAGGTCAATATTTGACTCTGAAGCAATTTTGCTGGCGATAGCTTCATTCCATTGCCAGGCATCTTCGAGAAAGCCTTCGTTGTTGCGTTCGGGTATTGGCATCCGGACTTGTCTCCTGAAACGGCTACCAGCTGACCACTCGTGGGAACCGGTCGGTGAGCTCGACCATGCCCCGGATATCGATCAACTCCACGTCCTCCTGGGTGTCTTCGTCGAGACCCCGGGCCAGGCAGTCGTGCCTTAACGCACGGGTATTGGCCGGTAGCGCCAGGGTGGCATCAGGCAGTGCGATAACCGCACTTTCCATCAGCAATAGACTATCCTCGTTTGCTACAGCGCCCAGACAGTCCCGAAACCGTGGGTGTGAGGGGGGCTTGTTGAGCAGGTGCAATGTGGGCAGTGTCTTGCCATTGACGGCTGAGCTGGTCATGGCTGGATCACCTCCTGAAAGCGAGTATAGAAAGCGGCGTCAGCAACGACCGGCTCAACCTCGGGCTGGGGCCTTTCTACCCCGAAGCGAGCCAGGGAGGCTGTATCGGCAAAGAGTTCACTGACACCGAACATCCTTGCCGCGCCCAGGTTCCGGCTCACGGTTTTCTGGTTTATCGATGCGCCATCCTGGCCAGGTCTGAGCCAATTGACGCCTTCACCACGGAACAGCAAGGCGACAGGCTGGTCAAATGCTGCCAGCGAAAAGGCCATATCCAGGGCTTCCCGGCCCCGCCAGTCACCGTATGGTGGGCTGTCAATGACGATAAGAAGGGTCTTGGTGGTGGCATCGCTCATCTCACGCACCTCCATGGAAATAGACCACCCGATCCGAACTGGTCACCGCTTGTACCCACTCTCCGAGCCCTGCGATGGCGAATCCATTGGCCAGATTGGCCGCAGGCTTCTCATAGCGGCGTGCTTCCTCGTCGTTCAGCAGCCCCCGGCGCAGGGCGGAGGCGATGCAGACCACCGGGGTAATCTGGTGTTCGCCAGCGAGGGCCTGCCAGCGAGATGTCCAGTCAGTTTCATCGGAAGGCGGTGTATTGAGGGCAGAGGCCAGGTGGACTCCGTCACCATACAGGAACACCAGGTCAATCTTGTGGCCGGTCTCCAGTAACGTCTGGCAGAAGGCATGGGCGGTGGCGGGTGCCTGGCTGACATAGGGTGCCCCGGTGATCACCAGGCTGTAGCCGGGTTTGCTGGTTGTAGAAATGTCAGGCATTGCCAATATCCCGGAATCAGATCAGTTGTCCGTAATGGATGGTAGCAAGAAAAAAGCCCCGCAGGGCGGGGCTTTTCCGTTGGGCGTCAGGTCGCCTGACGCGCTATTCGTTGCTCAGCGCACCAATGATGTGCAGCAGGGAAACGAACAGGTTGTAGATGCTGAGGTAGAGGCCAACAGTCGCCATGACGTAGTTGGTTTCGCCACCGTTCACGATTCGACTGGTGTCGAACAGGATAAAGCCAGACATCAGCAGCACAATCGCACCGCTCAAGGCCAGGCTCAGCATGCTGACATCAACGCCGAACATGGAAGCAACCATAGCGCCCAGCATGGTTACCAGAACCACCACCAGACCGGCGACCAGGAAGCTGCGCATGAAGGAGAAGTCCTTCTTTGTGGTCAGCACGTAGCCGGACAGGGCGAAGAACACGATCGCCGTGCCGCCCAGCGCCTGCATAACAACGGCGCCACCGTTCGAAAGTGCCAGGTAATGGGACAGAAGCGGCCCCAGGGAAAGGCCAAGCAGGCCGGTAAATGCGAATACCACACCGATACCTGCCGGGCTGTTGGCAGTGCGGGGTAGTACAAACCAGATCAGACCCAGTGCAACGAGGGAGCAGACCATGCCAATCCCGTGGCCGAGTCCCATTGCCATGGAGACACCCGCCATAACAGCGCTGAAGACAAGTGTCATGGCCAGCAGCATGTAGGTATTTTTCAGCACCTTCGTGGCATCGGCGCTGATGCCGGTGCCTGCACCGGCTCGCGGAGCCGCATAGGTACCCTGGTTCTGGTTGACGTTGAAACGCCTGTTATCCATGTGTGTCTCCGTAGGATGATTGCTCGTGGGTTAGCGGTTCCCGGTTCGGAACCCTTGCGCCATACCGCCCATCATAATGGACGGCCATCAAGTTTCAATCGTTAAGGTTCAGGAATTCAGACAATTTTCAGTTGTCAGGGTTCCGCATTACTTCAAATTAATGTTTGTCGGATGCTGACTGGCCATGACCGGAGTCTTCGGGCTGCCGTTTTCTGCCGGTAGTGCCGGGCTCCCAGTCGAGTTCAGGATTGGCCTGGCAAAATGTGCATTCTTCGATATCAACAGATGCGCCACCAGCCTCGACATATCTTATCCGATGACGGGCCGAGCCACGGTTTGCTGAAACCGAGAATCGCCGATCCCGTTCCCGTTCCGGCTGATCAGATTGAGGGGTTTTGTCAGTGGTCATAGAGTCTCACCGTTGGCTTGGAATCGGAGCGGTAGCATCCGGTATCACTGACCTTCAATTTGGGGGCACCCGGGCAGGAATCAATGGTTACACCACCAGGGTAGGGCACTTGGCCATACTGGCGACGCGTTGGGAGACACTGCCAAGGACCATGCCGTCCTTGTCGCTGTGAGTGCCCCGGGAGCCCAGCACGATCAGGTCTACATCATGCTGTTTTGCGAACTTTACGATGGCTTTCGACGGTCGGCCGCCCTTGACGAAGCCACGCACACTGGGCGCACCCAGTTCCAGTGCGTGCTGCTTGGCATGCTCCACCACTTCCCGTGCGTACTCGGTCAGCGCCTGGTCGGGAATCTGCAACTCCTGGGGGCGGACCATGGACAGAGACGCCTCGAACAGGCTGTGATGCTTGAACACGCAGATGATATAGAGCTCAGCACCGGTCAGTTTCTGGAATTCCACCGCTTTTTCCAGTGCATACAGTGCCGGCTTGGAGCCATCGACGGCTGCCAGGATTCGTCGGAACATGATCACCTCCTCAACGCGCGTTCGCGCTTTCTGGTCAACGGAATGCCACGTCCCGCAGGAACAGGGCTATTTGCGGGAAGGCGATCAGCAGCGCAGCCGCCAGAATCAGGATAAAGATAAACGGCGGTGTACCCCGGATAACCTCCCAGTAGGGTCGTTTGAAGATTGCGATTGCGGTGAAGATGTCGCAGCCAAACGGCGGGGTTGCCGAACCGATAGCAACCTGCAGCGTGATCAACACACCCACCAGCACAGGATCGAGGCCGGTAGCCTGGATTGCCGGGGCAAAGATCGGGGTGAGTACCAGGATCACCACGATGGGGTCAACGAACATGCAGGCGATAAAGAAGGCCACACAGATGGCAACCAGAACACCCACCGGCCCGGCTTCGTTCACACCGACAGCTGCCAGGATGGTCTGGGGAATCTGTGCAAACGAGATGATATAGGAAAAGCCGTTGCCCGCCGCGACCAGGATAAACACCACTGCAGTAATCAGGCCAGTGGACTTGGCAATCCTATAGATATCGATTGTCTTCAGGGAGCGGAAAATCACAAACTCCAGGAGCAATGCATAGAGCACACAGACGGCAGCTGCCTCAGTGGGGCTGAATATGCCGCCATAGATCCCGCCCACGATAATAACCGGGAAAAACAGCGGCCAGACCGCCTGGCGGACTGAGCGCAGCCGCTCTCCCCAGCTTGCCTTGTCTTCGGTAGGTACCTTGTTGCGATAGGCATAGAACAGGCAGTAAAGGGAGAACATCAACAGGATCATGATGCCGGGGCCGATGCCGGCAATAAACAGTTCGGCGATGGACGTTTCAGAGATTACCCCATAGATAATCATGCCGATGCTGGGAGGAATCAGGAAAGCGATATCGCTGGCATTGATGATCAGCGCCAGGGTAAAGGAGTCAGAGTAACCGGCTTTGAGCATCTTTGGCCGCAGTGGCGAACCAATGGCCACTACCGTCGCCTGGGTGGAACCGGAAACTGCGCCGAACAGGGTACAAGAGGTGGCGGTACTGATCGCCAGGCCACCCTTGATATGGCCGATAAACGACATAACCATCGCAATCAGGCGGTCGGCAGACTGGCCCCGGGTCATGATATCGGCCGCCAGGATAAACATGGGTACCGCAATCAACGAGGCAGGGCGAATGCCCCCCATCATCTGCTGGATCAGGGTGGTCATCTGTCCGAAGCCGTTGAACATCTCGTAGAAGCCGACCAGGGCTGCGGTCAGCAGCGGGATCATCATCGGGAAGCCCAGCAGGAGCAGCACGATCATGATCACCAGTAGTAAAGTCGCCATGAATGTTTCCTTTTTTCTTGCTCTTGCGGGGCGTCAGACTTCGGATTCGGTGTCGGCGTAGCCGTCCAGCACGGAAGTCGACAGATACACGTCCCTGGCCATGAGGTTCTTGATGGCGGTGAGAACGTACTGAATACCCGTGATGGCGAAGCCGATGGGTACCCAGAGGTAAATAATCCAGATCGGCAGGCCCAGGGCTGGCAATACCCGTCCACGGCTGTAGAGGTTCTGTATGTATTCCACCGAGTAGTAGCACAGGAAGAACATGACCGCTGCCGTAAACAGGGCAATCACCACCATCAGGACCTTGCGGGCCGTCGTTGGCAATGTGTCGTAGATGGCAGACATCCGGATGTGCCGCCCATGGCGTGCGGCGTAGCCGAGGCCTGCAAAGGTGATCAGGATAATCAGTATGCGGTTGATCTCGCCCGAGAAGAAAAGGCCCTCTCCGAACACAAAGCGGGCGATGACGTTAATGCAGGTGTTCAGGGCCATTAGCAACACACCGGCCGCAAGCATCACAGCTTCTATTTTTGCGATTGCCAGGTCGACAAAGCCCAGTGGGCCAGGTAGTCCCGATTTGTAGCCTTCGGCTTCATCCGGTTCGGTGGCTGAATTGGTCATGACGGGCGAACTCCGTTCTGAAACAGGTCTGTAAAGCAATCAGGCCCCGGGGTGATCCCCGGGGCCTGCCGGCTCAGTTGCTTTGTACTTCTTTGAGGTCTTCCTTGAACTGATTGAGCAGCTCCTCACCACGTTCGCCGGTCATTTCGATGAAACGCTCCTCAACCTGAGGGGCGCGCTCACGGAATGCCTGGATCTGCTCTTCATTGAGCTTGGTCACGGTAACCTCGTCAGACGCTTCCGTGATCTTCTCAAGGGACTCCTCGGCGAGACCGTCGATATGGCCGATGATCTTGTCAAAGGCGTAGTCTGCGGCTTCCTGCACCAGCTTCTGGTCTTCCTCGGACAGACCGTTATAGAAGTCCTGGTTCGCCATGATGGCGGTGGTGAACCAGCCGTGGCCGGTGAACAGCAGATTCGGTGACACCTCGTACAGACCCCCTGACTCGATCCAGAAGATCGGGTTTTCCTGGCCGTCGATCATATTGGTCTGCAGGGCACCATAGACCTCACCCCAGGGCAGTGGTGTTGGCGTGGCGCCGAAGGCCTCGTAGGTGGCAGACAACAGTGGGTTGGTCATGACCCGGATCTTCTTGTTCTGAAGGTCTTCCGGTGAGGAGGCCTTCTCATCGAGGGTGATGACCATTTCACCCTCGGGATACATTTTCAGGAGCTCCAGGCCTTTTTCTGCGTACAGCTCCGGGAACATCTCGTTGATGGCGTCACTTTCCCGGAAGAACTCCACTACCGTGTCCATGTCGGTGGGCATGAGGTAGGGGATGAAAAAGATCTGGGCTTCCGGGATAAGCGCGCCGGTAAAGCCGGGAGACTGGTTCACAAACTGCAGAATACCGTTCTGGGTCTGCTCCATGATGTCATCGGATTCGCCCAGCTGGCCGAACTCGAAGATCTGGATCTGGTGGTCAGAGTTCTCCTCAACGTATTCCTTGAAGAACTCGGCATAGACGTCCTGGACGTCGCCGTCATACTCCTCGTGGGCGTAGCGCCAGGTCGCAGCGTTGGCAACACTGGTCGCACCGATGGCCGCAGCCAGGGTGAGCGTGGTTGCACCGGTGATTTTCCGTAACATTGTGCTCTTGTTCATGCCTTTCTTCTCCATCGTCCTCAAGAGGCACGGCTGGGGTCTGACCGGCTTTATTATTCTGTAGGTAGGCCGAGGGATCGGGCGCGAGAAACCCGAACCCAGCCGTGGCATTTTTTGATTAACGCCTTTTTAGACTGGCAAAACATTGATAATAAGGCAAGAAAACCGTTGGCAAAGGTTTCCAACTGGCCCGGGTAATAATCTCGAAAACGCCCCGGAGTTCTGGTTTCTCAAAGGACTGTGAGGTGGTAGAGCCGCATAATGGGTCGCCAGGAAGGTTTTTCCCTGGGGGTGTTAACGCAACGCTGTATCGTCGCTCGGTCTGGGACGGCTTTCAGGGAAGATGTCGAGGGGGAGGGACTATAAAGCAAGGAAAATGGCGGTGGGCCAGGGATTCGAACCCCGGGACGGCTATTAACCGTCGGCGGTTTTCAAGACCGCTGCATTCAGCCACTCTGCCAGCCCACCGTTGATCCAAATTGTTGCTGCCATTGCGACAGCGACGTGCATGATACCGGAATGTTCTGGGCTGTCAACGCCTTCCCTGCGCTAAGCTGAACCCGGGCCTGGTGGCCAGGTCGGTTGCCTGCGTGATTGGACAGCGGCCATCAGCCCCTGCGCCGTACCAGACGGCCCTTGTGATCCCAGCTCATTGAGTTCATCTGTTCCTCGAACACCATGCGCTCAGCCTGGCATTCCGCGACATCCGCCCAGGTAAAACGTATGACGTCACCGGGGCGGCACTGGGCCAGCCGGCTGCAGTCCAGTCGTGGCACAGTACCCGGTACCGTGTAGCCGCCAATGGTCTGGCGATCGTTGAGCATAACCATCGGTTTGCCATCTCCGGGAATCTGCACGGTGCCGCAGTTGACCGCCCTGGAAGTCACGCCACCTGGAGAGCACAGTGCCGGTCCTTCAAGCCGGTAACCCATTCTGTCCGATAACCCGGACACCCGGTAGTCGCTCAGTACAAGGCGGGCCAGGTCGGTCGGTTTGAACTGTGACCGGTCCGGGCCGGGAATGAGCTTCAGGGGTTTGTCCGGTTGCGCTGGCTGTGACCGCCATTGTTCAGGTACCTGCCGGCGCCTGATGGTGTCGCTTGCTGCTTCATGGCGAATCGGCTGGGCAGGCAACAGGTCACCACAGCGCAGGGCACGAAGTTCCCGGAGCCCCTCCCGTGCGACCGTTGACCGGCTGCCGAGAAAGGAGCGGGTGCGCCAGCCGCCCGCGACCGCCAGGTAGGTCAGCAGCCCATGCCCTGGCGCTCCGAGCTGCAAACGGTCGCCTGGCAGCATGCTGAACACACCCCATTCGGGTACCGGCTTGCCATTGACATGGACGGCACCGCTTGCCCCGGTTACGGCGAGCAGAAGGTCACCCTCGGCCTCTGCCGCGAAGCCCCCGAGGGTAATTTCCACACAGGCCGCGTCCGGGGGATTGCCGAGCAGGTGGTTGGCCCATCGCCATGCACGAAGATCGGCCGCTCCCCCCGGGGAAAGGCCCTGATGCTGGAAACCGGTGCGACCGCCGTCCTGTACGGTGCTGCGGGGGCCGGGGTTTTCAATCCGAAGGCCGGTCACCGGGGGCTCTCCGTGTCTTCAAAGGGTGTTTCGTCACCTCCAAGCTCCACGAAACGATGCCTGTTAACGGCGATAAACCTCACCCGATCGCCGACGGTGAGTAAGGCAAGGTTGTCCTCGTCGAAGAGCGGCGTCGGGCATCGACCGATCAATTGCCAGCCACCAGGTGATAGCGAAGGGTAAACCGCGGTCTGGCGATTCGCGATGCCTACGCTGCCGGCTGGTACGAGGGTACGCGGCCGCTCAAGGCGCGGGGTTGCGACAGCAGGGTCTACCAGGCCCATAAAGCCGAAACCCGGGCTAAAACCCAGGGCGTAGACCTGGTATGTGGTTGCGCTATGGATGTCGGCGACCTGGTCGGGGCTAAGCCCACGGGCGTGGGCAAGGGACTCCAGGTCCGGCCCCACCGACGGGTGATACCAGACGGGTAACTCAACCAGGCGCCCGGGGCGTTGAGCTGGTTGTCGGGAAAGCTTCTCAGGAATAGTCTTTAATAGACTGATAATTAGCCGGAAATCAGCTGAGGTCAGATCATAGTAAACGGTGATAGAACCGTAGGAAGGAACCAAGTCTGTCAGTAGTTGGCCAAGCTGTTGGCGAATGGCCACAGCCCAGGCTGAAATAACCGGTGCCAGTTGCGGTTCGATCTGCTGGCTGAATTCAAGCAGCACGGCATCTTCAGCCACAGGAATGATGCGAGGAAGGGGGGCTGTCACCGTCATTATCAGGCGCTGGCCTGTTGTTCTCTGATGGTCTTACGGATCAGGCGGGTGGCTTCAAGGGCATGGGCGTTGTCGCCATGAACGCACAGGGTGTCGGCCGCCAGGGACAGCCACTGTCCGGACCGGCTACGCAGGCCCTGGTGGCTAACCAGCGAGAGCGCCTGTTGCACAATCACCTCGGGATCCGCATGCACAGCACCGGCCTCCCGCCTGGGTACCAGGTGGCCCTGGTCATCATAGGCCCGGTCAGCAAAGGCTTCGAAAATCAGCGGAAGGCCGATTTGCCCGGCCAGCTCCCGATGCTGGTCGGCCTGCAGGGTGACCGGAAGCATCAGCGGCAGTCCGTCACGGAAGCTGGCAACAGCCTCCATGACCGCCCTCAGGACGGTCCTGTCCTTCATCATGTCATTGTTGAGGGCGCCATGGGGTTTCACGTACGTCACACGGGTACCGTGCGCCCGGCATATGCCGTCAAGGGCGCCCGCCTGGTACCAGATCAGCCCCCGTATTTCCTCCGGGGTGTGGGATATTGAGCGCCGTCCAAAACCCACCAGGTCCTGGTAGGAGGGATGTGCTCCGATCTCGACACTGTGTTGCAGCGCCAGGGCTACCGTTGTCGCCATAATGGACGGATCGGAAGCATGAAAACCGCAAGCAACATTGGCCATGTCAATATAGGGCATGACCGCCTCATCCTGGCCCATGGTCCAGGCGCCGAAACTTTCCCCGAGATCGCAGTTGAGCTTCATGGCTATTGACCCTCTGATCGAACGACTACCGGGTCAGTTTACCACCCAAGCTGTTCTTTCACCGATTCTGCCCGCTGCTCGCGATGGCGTAACGTTTCCGGGTCATTGGATGGAGCGGCCCAGCCTTCAAGATTTTGCTCGATCAGTGCAACCAACGCCTCGATGTGCTCCTCACTGGCGTTGAGCGCAGGAATGTAGGCAAACCCCTTGCCGCCTGACTCAGTGAAATATTCCCGGTTTTCCTCGTTAATCTCCTCGATGGTCTCAAGGCAGTCGGATGAAAAGCCGGGACAGAACACATCCACTGACTCAACGCCCTTGCCCGGGAGGGACTTCATGGTTTCGTCTGTGTAGGGCTGCAACCATTCCTCGCGGCCAAACCTGGACTGGAACGTGGTCATGAACTCGTCTGCACTGAGCCCCAGACGCTCCGCCAGCAGCCTTGAGGTCTTGTGACATTCGCAGTGATAGGGGTCCCCTCTCAACAGGTACTTCTTCGGGACCCCGTGATAGGAAAGTACCAGCTTCTGGTTACGGCCATTGGCTGCCCAGTGGCGCTCAATCCGGGTGGCCATGGCTTCGATGTAGGGGGGGAAGTCGTGGTAATGGCTGATAAAACGGAAGTCCGGCAGCCAGCGGCGACGAGTGAAGTCCTTCGCGATAGCATCGAAGGTGGACCCCGAGGTCGACGCGGAATACTGCGGGTACAGGGGAAGCACCAGAAGCTGGCGCACGCCCTGTTGCTGCATCTGGTCAAGCACACTGGCGATTGACGGGTTGCCGTAACGCATGGCAAACCCGACCACCAGGTTGTCGCCGTACTTCTTCTGCAATGCGGCGCGGATGCCCTCACACTGATCGGCGGTATGAATCAGCAGGGGCGACCCTCCCGGTTGCCACACCGAGCGGTAGGCCTCGGCGGAGCGGGAGGGTCGAATCCGCAGGATAACGCCGTGCAGAATCAGCCACCACAGCGGGCGGGGCACCTCGACGACTCTTGGATCCCACAGGAATTCGGCGAGATACCTGCGCAACGCACTGGTGGTGGGGGCATCGGGGGTGCCCAGATTGGTGACCAGGATACCCAGGCGTGATGGCTGGCCGTGGCGAAAAGTTTCCTCACCCTTGTAGGTCATGGGGGCGGTGATCCTCAGAGTTGTTGGTTCGGGGCAATTCAGCGAAGCCGATCATACGAACCCGGCTTGCTCCGGGATCAGTCCTGGTGGCTGGATGCCTGCTGCTGAAGACGCGGTACCAGCCCACGGATATCGTAGCCGGCCTGTCCGGCGCGCTGGATGATGGGCTCCAGGGGCATGTGGCGGGCTGAGCTCAGGGCCCACAGCACAGTGCATCGGGTGCCAGAGCGACAAAATGCCAGCATTGGCTTTTCAGCCTCTTCGAACATGGGCGCAAAGGCGTCTACGTCAGAATCCTGGATATTACCGGACTCCACGGGCAGGAAAACCCACTTCAGACCGTTCTCCTCGGCGGCACGCTGAATATCAGCCATGGCCGGTTGTCCGGGTTCTTCCCGATCGGGGCGATTGGCGACCAGGGTGCGGAACCCGAGGCGGGCAAGCTCCGCTACATCTTCCGGGGTTATCTGGGGGGCAACAGAAATGCTGTCGTCGATCTTGCGAATATCCATGTCTGGGATCTCTTTGATGGCATGGTCACCGGCCTGGCCTGCCTGTGGAGCGCTGGACAGGCCGGAAACGCGTCAGTAACAAACCTGAATGGATTCTACAGAAAAGCGCCCGCCAGGACAGCCTGGAACCAAGCCTGTCAGGCTGATTGACGGCGCCGTTCTATCAGCTGGAACAGGGCCATGCCTGCGACCATTGCTGCCACAAACGTTACCGCTTTTGGCTCGCCGGCACCCAGGGCTACCAGGCCCGGGCCAGGACAGAAGCCGGCCAGGCCCCAGCCTACACCGAACATGACACTGCCGATGACAAGCCGCCTGGATATCTGGTCACCGGAGGGCAGGCGCATGTCGAAACCCAGGAAGGAAACATGTCGCTGCCTGGCAATGGCAAAGGCAATTACGCCGACAATGATAGCGCCCGCCATGACAAGGGCCAGGGACGGGTCCCAGTTGCCTGCCAGGTCAAGGAATCCGAGAACCTTTTCCGGATTGGCCATACCCGAGAGCAGGAGACCGAGGCCAAACACCAGGCCAGCCACAAAAGACGAAAGTGTGTACTTCATACTGGAATCTCCTGTGGAAATGTCAGGCGCCGAAGGCGTGGCGCACAAGGTAAACGGTGACAAAGCCGGCCAGCATAAAACTCAGGGTGGCAACGAGGGATCTCAGGGAGAAGCGCGACAGTCCGCATACCCCGTGACCGCTGGTGCAGCCCGAGCCATAGCTGGTACCGATACCAACCAGCAGGCCGGCCACGATAACCACCGGGTAGCTGGCTTCTACACGGATATCGGGCAGGGCAGCCAGGGCCATCCAGCCCAGCGGCGCAAGGACCATTCCGGCCAGGAAGGCTACGCGCCAGGCAATATGGCCTTTCTCAGGGGCAAGCAGGCCGCCAAGTATGCCGCTGATGCCTGCAATCCGGCCGTTAAGCAGAACGAACAGGGCGGCTGCGAGGCCGATAACCAGTCCGCCGGCAAGGGCGGACCAGGGGGTGAAACTCTCCCAGGCGATAGTGGGCATGGATACCTCCGGTTGAACGCTGGACCTCCGCCGTCAGGCGGAGTGGTGAACGGCCGATATAATAAATGAAACTAAGCTTATATCAAAATGAGGTTGCTCTCAGGAGATATACGGATCCGGCAAAAAAAGGCCCGGCACTGATGGCCGGGCAGAGGCGTGCGAGTAGTATCCATGAAAGACTTCCAGACAAACTGACATCAGCAGGGATGCCAGTCAGTTTCAGTATTGACCATATTTTGAACACTTCAAGGATACAATGTGTGATCTCTAAAACTGTTTTTGAATATGAATAGCACTCTTATAGTTAAACTGCATGGCTGTATGGTCAGGGACCATCATGAATTGTGCCGATTCTTGTAATAGACTAGGGACAGTAACCTTCGCTCATTGCTCTCCCGCAAGCTGGAAAAGAAGCCTTGTCTATGCCCAACAAAAAGCCTGACCGCAACGCTGATACGCCGCCGTCCAAGTTGGAGGACGATCCCCAGCTTGCAGGGAAGATCCGCGATTCTGCCCGCCAGATCTGGCTGGCAGGTCTTGGTGCCTACACCAAGGCGGAAGAAGACGCCGGCCGGTTTTTCGAACGCCTGGTGCACGAAGGAGAAGAGCTTGAGGGCAAGACCCGGGGCCTGGTAGAGCGCCAGGTCAAGGCGGTTGAGCACCGGGTGGAAGATGTTCGTGACCGTGCCACTGGCACCTGGGATCGCCTTGAAACCCTGTTTGATGACCGCGTCGCTGGCGCCCTGCGGCGACTTGGCATTCCACGCCGCGAAGATCTCAGGCGGCTGGAGGATCGGGTAGAGGCATTGGAGCAGGAACTCGCCGAACTCCGTTCAGCCGGCACCAGTGTGACTGGCGCTCGTGTGCCCGGGTCTGACGAGGAAGAATAGGGAGTCAGTCGGGTTGGTAGTCCTGCGCCAGAAGATACAGCTCCCTTGAAGCAGATGCCCCAAGGTGGGGTATCAGCAAGTGGAAGACCTGGTAGACGCCCCGGCGAGGGTCAAGGTTGTTCCGATTTCCCGCATCTCTCAAAGAATCAAAACTCTCCCAGTAACATACAGTTAAAGTTAGTTGTTCGCATAGTGCTTTAATTATCGTTGGCTCAGTTGCCATCAGCCCCTGGTTTGCCAGGCTGTCGCACAGGATCTGAAATCCTTTCTGTTTACTATCCAGAATCCGGCGAAACCCTGGCCGAAGTTCCGGGTAACGGGAGAGGATATTCACCAGGTCGTGGTAGAGAAACCGGTAACGCTCGATGGTTTCGAACAGCAGGTGCAGAAAGAACCCGAGCTGGTCGAGGCTCACTTCCACATCCTTCGGAATGGCCAGCAGGTCGTTGATCTCATGACTGTATTGACCGAACAGTTCACCGACGATGTCGGATTTGCTGCGGAAATGGTAATACAGGTTTCCAGGGCTGATATTCAGCTCGTCGGAGATAAGCAGTGTGGTGACATTCGGTTCACCAAGCTCGTTGAACAGCGCCAGGCTGGTGGTGAGTATCCTGTCCCGGGTTTTTACCTTCGCCACCGCCGTCTCCCTGGCTGAGGTTTGCTCAGAGATCGAACTCAGCCCAGACCGGGCAGTGGTCCGATGGTTTTTCCATGGCTCGGATGTCATAACTGACACCGGCGGCCCTGGCTTTGGGCAGGAGGCTGTCGCTGGCCATGATCAGGTCAATGCGCAGGCCCCGCTTCGGATCCCGTTCGAATCCCCGGCTTCGGTAATCAAACCAGCTGAAGGTGTCGGCTTCTTCCGGGTGGAGATGCCGGAACACATCGGTGAGGCCACGACGCTCCACCTCAGCCAGCCAGCCCCGCTCTTCAGGCAGGAAACTGCATTTTCCGGTACGAAGCCAGCGTTTGGCATTGTCCGTTCCGATACCGATATCCCGATCTGTCGGGGAGATGTTCATGTCACCCATCACCACCAGGTGACCGCCTTCGGCCTGTAGGTCATCTATGAGTCGCATCAGATCCTGGTAAAACTTCTCCTTGGCGGGGAATTTTACCGGGTGGTCACGACTCTCGCCCTGTGGGAAATAGCCGTTGATAACGGTCAGGGGCGTACCATTCACCGTGAAATGGCCGCGGATAAGCCGCCTTTGCGCCTCTTCACCGTCCCAGGGAAAGCCGCGGTAAACATCCTCAGGTGCCTGACGTGAAAGCAGCGCTACCCCATAATGGGTCTTCTGTCCGTGGAAGTGAACGTGGTAACCCATGGCTTCTACTTCGGCAACAGGGAACTGGTCGTCATTCACCTTGGTTTCCTGAAGACCGATAATGTCCGGGTTCAGCTGGTCCACCACGGCCTGCAACTGGTGAAGTCTGGTTCGTATGCTGTTGACGTTAAAGGAAACAAGTTTCATCAGGTCTGGCCCGCCGTTCACTATGAATGCCCCGGCAAGTCTATCACAGCCCCCGGCAGGGCCAAGTCACCAGCGTCTGCGGGGAAAGAACGTCAACGGGACTGGCTGGAGGGCAGCAATGAGCAGCCGGGCGCCTCGATCACCTGGTAGCGAATAGAGACGACATGGTTCTCGTCCTGGTTACGGCGGATATTGCCCAGCCCGGCATAGTGGGTGAGAAAGCCATCGTCTCGATAACCAAGCCGGATGGGGTCCACCAGGACTCGTAAGAACATGCCTGCGGCCGGATACGAAAGCTGTGGTCGGCGCCTGCAAGTTTGTCTGGTGCCGGTTCAGCGACAAAGTCGTAGCTCTCGCCACGTGTCGGTGCCAGTACGGAAAAGCCCACCGCATTGCCGTCAGTCAGGGCTTGCCAGTTCGCACGGACAAAATGATCGAACCCCGCGTCAACCACCAATTGGTCTTCAAATGGGACACGCCAGCGTTTCGAAGGTTGATCAGACATTGTCCATTCTACTTTGAGCGTTTCATCCCCATCATGGCGAACCAGCAGGTGCTCGCTGAAGTCTGGTTGCTTGAAGTCGACCTCCGGCCGTAACGGGGAGTCCTTATAGGTAAGTGCCTTGGCAGCAAACGGACTAGGACTGTCCTGGCGAAGGTAATCGACGTTCTGTTGTTCGGGACGCCAATGGCCCTCCACACAGGAACCGGTGACCCTGTGCTCCTCCTGATAGAGTTGGACACCGTCGGTATTGGATGCGATTCCGCTGAAAACGAAGGTTTCCGAGGCAGCTGCGGACAGGGCAAGCAATGGGTAACCGAACAGTGCCAGCCAGGATTTCATGCCAGTGTCTCCGAAAAGTAACGCCGTTGAATGCGCATTAACGCCGGGAACATCACCAGCCACCCGGCGGAAAGGGCCGCAAGCGAAACCAGGGCGTAGGGCAGGGTAATGGCGCCCAGTGCCGCTGCGGAGAAGTAGGCAAAAGGCCCCGCCAGTGGGGCAAACACGAACGGGTACCAGCGTCGGCTGTGCATCCAGGCGAGGGAGTGGGACAATGTGGTGAGGAACAGGGCCCATATTATGACCAACCAGGGCGGCGTCCAGCCGCTCATGGAAGCATCCTGAAGGACGCCGGTGCGGAACCACAGCCCATCGAGCAGGCTGCCCAGCACCACACCGACCAGGATGAACCGAGCTTCCGCCAGGGGGCGGTCACTCAGGGCCAGCAGGTGGATGGCCACCAGGACCAGGCCGATAGCGACTGCCGTCCAGTTCCCCATCAGTACACAAATTAGCCAGCCCGCCTGGAACAGGATGAAGTTGGCGGCCTTGCGCAGGGTGTCGCGATTCATGGGATCAGCTACCGGCGACGTTTGCGATCAGGTGAGCCCGTTTGTTTTCCGGCTTTGCCATCAGGATCTGGTTAACGCCAATAGCCCGTTCACTGAAGCCAGCCTCGCAATAGGCAAAGTAGAACTTCCAGAGGCGCCGGAACGACTGGTCATAGCCAAGTGCTTCCAGTTCAGCGGTACGCTCGTCGAAGCGGTTGTACCAGTCTCGGAGGGTGCGGGCATAGTGGAACCCGAAGTCCTCGGCGTGGGTCATTACCAGGTCGGATTTTCGACCCATGGACTCGAGTATGGCTCCAAAAGACGGAATGAAGCTGCCGGGGAAAATATAGCGCTGGATAAAATCAACGTTCTTCAGGGCCCGCCGGTAGCGCTGTTCCGGCATGGTAATGGCCTGCACCAGCGCCAGTCCGTCAGGTTTCAGCAAGCGGCTGATCTGGCTGAGATAGCTGTCCAGGAACTGCGGCCCCACCGCCTCGATCATTTCAATGGAGACCAGCTTGTCGAACTGGCCTTCCAGGTCCCGGTAGTCATCAAACAACAGCGTCACCCGGTTTTGCAGGCCTTCCGCCTCGACCTTTTCGCGGGCCATGGCAAGTTGCTCGGCGGAGATGGTTGTGGTGGTGACGTGGCAGCCGAAGTGTTTGGCTGCATAGATGGCAAATCCGCCCCAGCCAGTACCGATTTCAATGACACGGTCGCCGGGTTTCAGCTCCAGCTTTCGGCAGATAAGGTCCAGCTTGTAGATGGCGGCCTCGTCCAGCGTACTGTCCTCACCAGGGTACACCGCCGATGAGTACATCATGGTCGGGTCCAGGAATAACTCGAACAGCTCGTTGCCGAGGTCATAATGAGCCGAAATGTTCTTTCGCGAGCCCGTGGGTGTATTGCGGTTAAGCCAGTGGAGCCCCTTGAGCGCGGGTTTTGTGACCCAGGCAAAACGATCCTCGAACGCGTTCATCCGGTCTACGTTACGGGTGAAGAATCGCAGCAGGTCTGTCAGGTCTGGGGAACTCCAGTCGCCGGCTACGAAGGCCTCCGCTGCGCCGATACCCCCTCCGGTCAGCAGGTCCCGCCAGGCCGAGCCATCGTGGATGTCCAGCCTTGCAACCGGCCAGCGCTGGTCACCATCGCCGAAAACCTGTTCATGGCCGCCCGTTTCCCGAACGACCAGCTGCCCGGCTCCCAGCTGCCCAAGCTGGCTGCACACCAGGTGACGGGCAACACGGGTCATCAGCGGCAGACTCTGGCGTGCAGCCTGGTTTTCTATGTTCTCCATGAAGTAATCCTCGTAACAGTGTCGCAGGCGGAGCCATGTGAATCGGGCGAGCCCTGGTGGGGGTCGATTGTCCGGTTGTCCCGACCCCGGTCATCCCTCCCCAGCCCCCGGCTGGGGTGATCGGCGGGCAGTTTGTCCGGGTGGGTATGGAAAGGTGCCCCCTTGAGTTTCAGGCGAAGGGCGTGCCAGTAAATGCCGGCCACGACCTTGAAAGACTCAACCGGAAAGCGCATCAGGCTCCTGTATACCGTTTTACGGGTAAGGGGGGTGCGCCGGACCACCAGGGTGGCATCAAAAACCCGGTTTTTGCACGCTCTTCTCCTGAGTCGGCCCCGCTCACGTTCATGTGAATCCTCAGTTCCGGGCCCCGGAAACTGAACGTCCACTGATAGCTCTGCTCCATGGGATTGAACGGTGATACGTGGAATCGCTTGTCGAAGCCGGCCTTAACCGACTGCCATCCGCTAGTGCTGACGGGAACATCGCCCACTTCGAGGCAGTACACGTGCCGTTCATGCCAGGGGGTATTGGTGATCTGGGCGAGGATCACCCGGGGTACTGCCCCGTTAGCCGGGTCGTCACCGTGGCGATAACAGAAATAGAAACTCACCGGGTTGAACACATAGCCGAAATGCCGCGGATGGGTAATCAGTTCCAACGGCCCGTCCGGCCGCCACCCGGTGGCAGTCTCCACACGGTCGCGAACAGCCTGTTGGAGGTCTGGTATGTAGGGGTCGAGATAATCCCGGCGGCGTAATGACAGAACGTTGAAGCTTTCCACCGATACCAGGGGACCCAACTGATCGAACGCCGACCAGTCGGCCAGGTTCAGGGCCAGCATGCCGGTGCGGTACTGGAACTCATGGCGAACCGGAGACCGGCGCCGATGCCTTACGGTACCGGTGAGCCAGCTGCTGGAAAGGGCAGGAGCCATCGTGGTCACAGCCGTACCCCGAAGGCTTCTGCTACCCGCAGCGCACTGCGTACGCCATCCTCGTGGAAGCCGTTGAACCAGTAGGCCCCGCAATAGTGGGTTCGGTTCTGGTTGCCAATTTCGGCGTAGCGTTGCTGGGCGGCTACGCCCTCAAGGGAGAACACCGGGTGGGCATAGGTGTAGCGCTCAATCACCCGATTCGGGTCAATGTCATGGCTACGGTTAAGGGTGACACAAAAGGTTTCCGGGGCGTCGTGGAAATTCTGCAGGATGTTCATGTTGTAGGTCACAGAAACCGGCTGATCCGGTTTCTGCGGAATATAATAGTTCCAGGCTGCCCAGGCGCGTCGGTTTGACGGCAGCAGCCGGCTGTCAGTGTGAAGGACCACATCGTTATCCTGGTAGGGGATCGCTGACAGGATCGAGAGCTCCTGCTCCGTGGGGTCCCGGAGCATGGCGAGGGTCTGGTCGCTGTGACAGCCAAAAACAACCTGGTCAAAACGGTGATCTTTACCCTGGACCCGAACCGTCACACCTTCTGCATCCCGGATAACCGATTCCACTGGGCTGTTCAGCCAGGTGCGATCGCCCAGGCGCTCCATCATGCGGTTAACGTAGGTCACTGAGCCACCTGAAATGACCCGCCATTGGGGACGATCATCCACCGAAAGCATGCCGTGGTTATTGAAAAACTGCAGGAAGAACCTGACGGGGAACTGCTCCAGCACGACTTCGGGAGCTGACCAGATAGCCGAGCCCATGGGTACGATGTAGTAGTTCCGGAAGTAACGGGAAAAACCATGTCGGTCCAGGTAATCGCCAAGGGTCTGGGTGTCGTCCAGGGTGCCTGCCTCCAGGTCAGCCCGGGTCTGCCGATTGAACCGGAGGATTTCCCTGATCATCTTCAGAAAGGGGAGGTTGGCCAGGTTCCTGCGCTGGGCAAACAGGGTATTCAGGCTGGTGCCGTTGTACTGCAGACCGTTCGCTGGCGAGTCAACGCTGAAGCTCATGTCGCTGTCTTCGGAAGCGACCCCAAGCTTGTCCATCAACCGGATGAAATTCGGGTACGTCCAGTCATTAAATACTATGAAGCCTGTGTTCACCGGCCACTCCCGGCCACCGGCGCTCACCATTCGGGTGTTGGTGTGGCCGCCGGCATAGTTACCTGCTTCAAACAGCGATACATCGTGTTTTTCGGAAAGCAGCCAGGCTGCCGTGAGCCCGGAGACTCCGGCGCCGATAACCGCGATACGCTGGGGGGTATTGCTCATGGTGATGGGTTTTCCTGGGTGGTGTTTCGGGCCATTTTCGCGGCCATTCGGTCGATCAGCCCCTGGGGCAGGTTACCCAACAGGCGCAGGGTCCAGGTAAAGCGTTTCGGGAATTCAATGGAATGCCGGCCCTTGCGCAGCCCGTCCACGATTCTCTCGGCGGCATCATCTGCTTCGATCAGGAAGGGCATGGGGAAGTCGTTACGGTCGGTGAGCGGCGTCCTGACGAACCCGGGAGACACCAGGAAGACCTCTATACCTTCCCGTGCCAGGTCAGCACGTAATGACTGGGCGAAGTAGGCCAGTGCAGCCTTTGACGCCCCATAACCCTCCGCGCGAGTAAACGGAAACCACCAGGCCGACGAGCCGACAATGACCAGTGCTGCAGGGCGACCAGAGGCACGCGTCCGGCGGAGGTGGGGCAAAATCCGTTCA
Organism: Marinobacter sp. AN1; assembly: GCF_026013985.1. Taxonomy (NCBI): domain Bacteria; kingdom Pseudomonadati; phylum Pseudomonadota; class Gammaproteobacteria; order Pseudomonadales; family Marinobacteraceae; genus Marinobacter; species Marinobacter sp. AN1. The sequence continues at coordinate 2,157,438 of NZ_CP110342.1, forward strand.
ACGGAACGCACGGTGCCCATAACGTTGGTTTCTATATTGCGCCCGACCAATCCGGCGTCGAACTGATTCACATCAAGATACTCACAGGTGCCGGCGTTCAGAATGGCCAGGTCGACAGGACCTGCTGCTGCCAGTACTGGTTCGATCTGCTCCAGGTCTGATGTCTGTGTGGTATCTGCCCGGGCACTTTTGAGACGCTCCGGAGCCAGTGCCACCAGTTCATCGAGGGCAGGTTGCCGCCGCCCTGTCAGCACCAGTGAGTGACCGTCTTTAATGAGTCGCCTGGCGAGTGCCTCACCAATACCGGAGGTAGCACCTGTGAGCCAGATGCTGGATGGCGTCTGGAGAAATTGGCTCATGACGCATAGTTCCGGATCCAGCGTATGGCGCCGCCCAGCAACGGCAGGTTGCCGTAGAGCAGTTCCGCGCCGTCAAAATAGTCCCGGTGATAGTTCACACGGCCGGCCTCGATGGTGAGGTGGGTCATTCCGTGGACAGTGATTTCGCGGCCACGTCGCAATTTCGGGTGTTCCAGGTGCATCACCCAGGCAAGGCAGGCGTGGTCGCGGCTTATGATGACCTCGGCAAAGCTGAACCGGCACGACCGGACGTTGGTGTAGACTTTTTCGAAATAGGCCTGCAGTTCCTCACGGCCAGTGACGGTTCCGAAAGGATCAGTGAACCGAATGTCGGTACTGTAGACCTCTGCCAGCCCGGTAACGTTGCCGGACGACAGGGTGTTGAACAATCTCTGAAACCGTTCGACCGTTGCCGAGGCCGTTTCGTTCTGGTGGATATCTGTGGCAGTTGCCGTTGTGCCTTGAATAGTCATGGGGTCCTCCGCTGCAGGTCAAGACGGCGGGTTTCGTCGCGGATGGTCTGGGGAACCGGCTTGAGGTCATGAATAATGCCGACCTTTGCCAGCAGCCAGAGCCCGTAATAGGTCAGGTCAATTTCATACCAGCGAAAGCCCTGGCGTGCGGACTGGGGCCAACGGTGATGATTGTTGTGCCATCCCTCACCAAAGGTGATCAGTGCAAGCCAGAAATTATTACGGCTGTCGTCGGGGGTATCGAAGCGCCGGGAACCCCACACGTGTGACAGGGAGTTGATGGAGACCGTGGCGTGGAACAGAGCGACGGTAGAGATAAAGAACCCCCACACCAGTAGCTGCAGGCCGTTGGTGCCCAGGCCGGGAGCCCAGGCCGCCAGTGCCTCGCCAAGGGCGAAGATCGCCACCGCAAAGGCAGCGGGCACCAGGGCGTCGAAGCGGTTGATAAAGCGCAGCTCCGGGAATCTCATCCAGTCCTTGACCCGTCGTTCTTCGGTTCGGAAAGCGGCGTCACAGGTAAACCAGCCCACGTGGGACCACCAGAACCCGCCCTGATGGGGGGAGTGAAGGTCTTCCTTACCATCCGAATGCTGGTGATGGTGCCTGTGGTGAGCCGCCCACCACAGGGGGCCGCGCTGGGCTGCGCTGGCGCCGAGGATGGCAAACACCAGTTGCCAGCCGCGACTGGTCTTGAACGTCTTGTGTGAGAAATACCGGTGATAGAATCCGGTAATGGCGAACATTCGAATGGCGAATAACCCCGCAGCAAACACAACTGCGAAGGTACTGACCCCGGTGTAGAACGCCAGCAGACAAGCCAGGTGAAGGACCATGAAGGGTATTACCCGGACCACACTGAAATGCCGGGAGGTTAGGTCAAGATGATCCGATCCGGCCTCGGAATCGAACCATCTCAGAATGTCCGTGAACCAGGACTGAACTCTGGTCATACAGCTAAAACCTTTTCTGACTGTTGTAACGGGCTTGGGCTACAGACGCTGTCACCAGACAGCATCGTTGGCATTGATACGTAATCGACTGCTATTTCGGATGTTTGGATAACCATGATTCATACGCAAGCGACTCAGGACGTTATACGACGACTGGCCGTCGTCGGTTCAGGGCTTGCCGGCCTCACCGCGGCCCGCAAGTTAGTGGCCGCGGGGGTAGACGTCACCCTGTTTGAAAAAAGCCGTGGCCCGGGCGGACGCATGGCCTCGAAACGACTGACTGACCCTGCAGACTCGTCGGCGGACATCGGTGCACAGTATTTCACCATCCGCAATCCTGCGTTTCTTGACTTCCTCACCGAACATGCCGGCACCGGGTGCTGGGGGCAGTGGGATGGCCGCTTCCGTTATCAGGGTGCCGATAACGGCTGGCAGAACATGCGGCCGGCGGAGCGTTACGTGGGCATACCCCGGATGTCTGCCATCACCCGGGCCCTGTCCGCAGGCCTTGATGTCAGAACGGGTGTTCGCATCGCCTGCCTTGAGCGGGACACGGATGAGCTATGGCAGTTAAGGGACACCGAGGGGGCGGTTCACCGGGGCTACGATGCTGTGCTGTTAACCCCGCCGCCGGCCCAGACTGTGGACCTCCTGAATGACAGCGGCCTGGCAAGCCTGGCGGATGATTTCAACATCCAGATCAGTCGTATGCAGGCCTGCTGGACAGTAATGGCGTATTTTCCGGATGGCGCCGGTGCGGACTTCGAGGCACTGATGCCGAACAGCCGAGTGCTCAACTGGGCGGCCAACAACTCCAGCAAGCCCGGACGCGAGGATCAGGGTGAATGGTGGGTGCTCCACGGCGACCCGGACTGGTCTGACGCACACACCGAGGCAGACCCTGACCAGGTTGCAGACCGGTTGGTAAAAGAGTTTCGTCACTTCGGTGCTATCGAGGCAATGCCCGGTACGGTAAGGGTACACCGCTGGCTCTATGCGAGGCCCAAGGCAAGGACAGGCCCCGGGCAGCTGTGGTTTGAGCGTGAGCGCATCGCCATTGCCGGTGACTGGCTGGACGGTGGACGTGTCGAAGGGGCCTTTAACAGCGCCGACAGCCTGGTGAAGCGCCTTGCGTCACTAGGTGTTCTGCCGGACAGCCCCTGACGACTGCCCGGTTCACTCGGTCTCCGTCACCTGCTGTGGCCTCAGATAGAAGTGGGTAATGGTGCCGTCACCAAACTTGCTGAAGAACGCGCTGACTTCACTGATGCGACGCAAGCTACGGCGGCGGCTCACCGGATCCCGCACCAGCACCTGGATGCCATCGAAGTTCTCACCAATGCGGGAGAACTTTGCCCGCATGGTGCAGGTCACCACATCCGCTGGCGGAAGTTGTAATTCCCGGGCCAGCCAGTGACGGTGGGCACCAATTTCGTCTTCCCCCAGGTTCTCCCTGGTGTCCAGGTGCCGCAGCTTAACCCGGTCCACGATACACCGGGAATAGCTTTCAGGTCGACGGCGGGCGATGCGCCGGAAGGCTTCCCAGAAAAAGCTGTCGGTCAGGTCGGCGAAGTACTGCATGTCACTCAGGCATGTATTGACCCACTCGAAGATTTCCGGGTCTTCCAGTGCTTCATTGATGGCCTCCCGCAACAACCAGTCAAAACCCAGCGCGGTCTTATGGGCATAGACCTTGCGATACATCTGGTGGCGGCTGTATACGAAGTCCTCCAGTGCTCCCAGTCCCTTGTGGGTGATGGCGAGACCCAGCCAGGGTGTACGTGTATCCCAGCCGAAACGCAGGTTGCTGAGCAGGTGATCCAGGTTGAAACCGCCAATGGTCACGGAGGAGTGGAAGCCATCCCGCAGCATATAGTCTGCCCGGTCAGCGTCGATTTCCCCGGACACAATGGATGACAGCATCGTCATGACCAGCGCCGGGATATCCGCCCGCCGTAATCGACCGGCCTCAGAATCCTCGCCGGCGATAAACTCCCAGAAGGTATGGGCATGGCGTGAAAAGGCCTCACTGGGGATTACCTCGGTTGTCTCCATGATCCCCATAACGTCCTGCGCATGCAGTCCGGCCTCTTCCAGGTCAATGCTGGTGAGGATGTCGTGGGCCACCCGCACCGAATAGTGCTCGTGTTCCAGTTCTTCCGGTGGTGCCCGGAAATAGGTCCGGTAATCCGCACCTTCCCAGAGCTGTTCAAAACGACCGGGCTGGGCCATCAGGTCGTGGATGCGCCTGGCCTGGGTAAACTGGTGGGAAAAGCTGGAGTGCCCGCTGTCGTGGAGCAGGCAACCCAGGCGAATGGTCTTGGACAGGTAGTCAATCGCGTCCAGCTGGCTGAGGGTCAGGTCGACCTGCTCGCTGAGTTGTCTTTCTCGCAGGTAGGCATCGATCATAGCCCGGAACATGCGGCCGCCAACGTGCATGACTCCAACGCTGTGCAGAAAGCGGGAGTGGGTCGCTCCGGGAAAGACCAGGCTCAGGATGTCATTCTGGCAGATATTCCTTAGTCTCTGGAACAGCGGATGGTCGATAACCTGTATTTCGTGGCGATACAGGGGAATGCCCCCGTGAACCGGATCCATGATGATCTTGTCATAGGCTCCGAGAAGGTCGTTTACCGCCCTGCGCATGATGAAACCTCGCGGGAAAACAGTGTGGCACTTGTTATATCACACCACCGTGCCAGAATACCCGGTATAAGCAGTGGCTTATCCAGAACAAGACCCGAGATGACTTTGAAGGCCAACGAATGACATCGCGCACCGAGCGCATACTGATTATCGACCCGGACGAGGCTGCCCGGGCAGAACTCGACCGTTACCTGGTGTCCCGGGGATTCTATGTGCATGGCTATGGCAGTATCACCGAGGCTCGTCGACTGTTTGAGGACCGGCCACCGGATGTCATCTTTGCGGACCTGCCGCCAGCAACCATCTCCGAGCTTACTGCCTGCCTGAAAGACGAAAGCGGCTTCCTTCCGCTGATTGCCTATTCCCACGCCAGCGAGGCCAGCCAGGTCATCGAGGCCTTGCGTGCCGGCGCGGCGGACTTCATCCTCAAGCCGCTGTCGGACAGGTCCGTGGTAGAAGATGTGCTGGGCCGGCTGTTTGACCGGGTGCGGGTCCACCGACTTAACCAGCTTTACCGGCAAGAGCTTGAAGAAGCCAACTCCGACCTCAGGGAAGGCATCTCCGAGTTGCGGGCGGACCAGCGGGCCGGGCGCAAGGTGCAGATGAAAATGCTGCCGGACCGGCAGGTCATCCTTAACGGCCTTGCAATTGATCACCTGATCAAACCGTCCCTGTTCCTGAGCGGCGATTTTCTTGACTATTTCCGTATTTCCGACGACGAAACCCTGGTCTATATTGCCGATGTCTCCGGGCATGGTGCCAGTTCTGCCTTCGTGACGGTGCTGCTCAAGAACCTGACCAACCGTCTGCAGCGAAACCTGCGTCGGGGTTCCTCAGATGACATCCTTTATCCGGCGCGGTTTCTTCAGCGTATCAACTCGGAGTTGCTGGATACCGGCCTCGGCAAGCACGTCACGGTATTTGTGGGCATTATCTCCGCGTCCAGGCGAACCTTGCGCTACGCTGTCGGTGCCCACTTCCCGATGCCGGTGATTGCATTTGAAGACAGTGAGACCCGTTTCCTGGAAGGTTCCGGACTCCCGGTGGGACTGTTTGAGGACCCGGAGTGGGACGAGTATGAGATTCCCTTACCGGGGCCGTTTCACCTGATGCTGTTCTCGGACGGTATACTGGAAGTACTGGAAGCGGAGAATCTGGATAAAAAGGAACGGCAACTACTTGAACTCATATCAGGAGGCCGTCACACTATCGCATCGTTGAGTGAGGCTCTGCACCTTGAAAGCACGTCAGAGCTTCCGGACGATATAGCGATCGTGTCTGTCACCGATATAAGACTGACCGATCCGGATCTGCAAGGTGTATCGGTCACTGATGCCGGGAAGCCGGCGGGTGTCAGGTAAGCCAGGCTTACCGGGCGTTTCCGTTTTGTCGAACGACTGGCAGTAGAAGACATGGCTGGCTACAAGATTCTGCAGGCTGAGAAGCAGGGGATTTACGTCCTCAAGTTTATTGGAGAAATCCGTCTCAACCTGTGCTCGACGCTGGACAACCTGGTGGAATCCATCACGTCCGATCCCGCGTTCAAGACCGTGGTAATCGATCTGACCGAAACCGAGGTGATTGACAGTACCACCCTCGGACTGCTGGCCAAGATAGCCATGGCCGCCAAGCGGCAGAGCCATTTTCTGCCAACCCTGATTTCCACCAATCCGGACATCACCCGAATCATCACGTCGATGGGGTTTGACCGGATTTTTATTATTGTGCGTGAGCCTGCCTCGCGTATCGAGGAACTCGAAGAAATTCCCGTGCTGCGTGCCAGTGAGCAGGAAGTACGGGACAAGGTACTGGATGCCCACCGTGTACTGATGGGGCTGAACAGCCGCAACCGGGAAGAGTTTCACAACCTGGTTCGTGCCCTGGAGTGTGAGGATACGGGCTGAGTTCAGCACAGGCGCCAGCTACGCCCAATGACACGACAGGGCCGATACGGAAGCACTATGTCTGAAACTACACGGCCCGGTAACGGGCACACCTCCGCAAACACTTCCCGGTCATCTGACAGTAAACACGACGTTGCCGTCCTTGGTGGCGGCAGCTTCGGCACTGCCATGGCCAAGGTGTTGTGCGAGAACGGCCACCGTGTGCATTTCTGGATGCGGGACGAGCAGCAAGTCCAGGAACTGAAGGAGAATCGCACCAACAGCCGTTACATGCCCGATGTCCGCATCGAGGGCGATCTCCTGCCCACCACTCGCTTTGCCGAGACCCTCGCGAACGCCGAGATCGTGTTTGTTGCCATTCCCAGCAAGGCCTTCCGGGATGTCATTCGCGCCCATGCCGGCGACTTCCGGCCGAACCAGATCGTCATCAGTCTGACCAAGGGGATTGAGCGGGACGGTTTCAGGCTGATGAGTGAAATTCTCCAGGAAGAAATCCCCCGTACACGCATCGGTGTATTGAGCGGCCCCAACCTGGCCGCTGAAATCGTCAACCGGGAGTTGACTGCAACGGTTATTGCGGCGAAAGACCCGGACGTAAGGCGAACCGTCCAGGAGTTGCTGGGCTGTGATTATTTCCGGGTCTATGCGAACGTCGATATCTACGGGGTTGAGCTGTCGGGGGCGCTCAAGAATATCTATGCCATCGTGGCGGGAATGGGAGCGGCCCTGGATCTGGGAGAGAACGCCCGAGCCATGTTGCTCACCCGCAGCCTGGCCGAGATGAGCCGCTTTGCGGTGAGCCTGGGCGCGAATCCCATGACGTTCATGGGCCTTGCTGGCATAGGCGACCTGGTCGTAACCTGTACCTCCTCCAAGAGCCGTAACTTCCGGGTTGGCTATGCGGTGGGCAAGGGCGCCCGCCTGGAGGACGCCGTGGCGGAGCTTGGCCAGGTAGCCGAAGGCATCCATACACTGTTACTGGTCAAGGAAAAGGCAGAGAGCGTGGGCATCTATATGCCATTGGTACGGGGCCTCTATGACATCCTCTATGGCGGCGCCTCCATAAAGGCCGTTATCAATGGCCTGATGACCGCTGTCCAGAACTCCGATGTGGAGTTCATTCTTCCCAGAACCCTGGCAGGGCAGCGCTGAGTCGTGAAAGTACTGGTGATGCGCCATGGTGAAGCCGGCTGGCACTCCGTTGACCAGCAGCGCGAGCTCACCGAGACAGGGCGCTATGGAACGGGCAGGGTGGTTCACCAGATTGCAGAGTCCCCCTGGCGTCCCCGGGAGATCTGGTGCAGCACCTTGATTCGTGCTCGCCAGACCGCCGCAATAGCTTCCGAGATACTCAACTGCAGGGTCACCGAGAAACCCTTCCTGGCACCGGATGACGATCCGGGCCTCTGCCTGGATGCGCTGCTGGAAGAGTCGCCGGCAACTCGGTTGTTGATTATCTCCCACATGCCCCTGGTGGGTGCCCTGGCTACGCTGCTTGTGGATGCCCATCGCCAGGGCATTCCGTTCATGACCAGTCAGGCCGTCGCCCTGGAGATGCCGGTGGTGGGCCCTGGCTGCGCCGACCTGAAAGCCCAGTTCCTCCCCTGATTCCTGGTCATGCCTTACCGCCGGACGGCTTCGTGACAGGGCCCGATGACGGGTTGCAACTTTCCGTGTCCGGCCCCATTTTTACCCCATAAGATGACTTAGCCCGTATCGTTTCAAAAATCCTTCAGGAGAGACCCATGAGCCAGGACCCGAAACGTCTCGCAGATCAGGTGAAAGCCGCTGCAGAAGGTGCCAGCCTGCCACCTATCGAAAAATGGAACCCGGAGCTTTCCGGCGATATCGATATACGAATCGCCCGCGACGGAAACTGGTATCACGAGGGCGAACTGATCCAGCGTGAAGCGATTCCGCGCCTTTTCTCCACCATCCTTCGGCGTGAGGATGACGGCGAGTACTACCTGGTTACGCCGGTAGAGAAATGGCGCATCCAGGTGGAAGACACACCATTACTGGCCCACAGTCTGGAAGTGGCCGGAACCGGCGAAGAACAGGTTCTGGCAGTGACCACCAATTTCGGCGAACGCCTGTTACTGGGCCAGGACCATCCCCTTGACGTGGGCACCTATAACAGTGATGGCAGCCCGCGCCCGGTCGTTCAGGTGCGGCGCGGACTGGAAGCGAGGCTGGTTACTGTTGCCTATTACGAACTGGCAGACCTCCTGGTCGAGCAGCCCTCCGGTGATAGCGCAGCACTTGGAGTCTGGAGCAATGGTGAATTTTTTCCGGTGGGTAACGGTTGAAATACGCCCGCCCGGCTCCACCAATGGGTGCAACACGGTAGAAAACGCAGTCTGACCCTTGTTAGACTGTCTTTTAGATCTTGTTACCGAGCCCGGCTCTCTAACGAGGCCCGGTGGTCGTTAGTTCCTCTGTGCAGTCCGACTGTTCAAGATCATCGATCATCCGTTTTTACATTTACAGTCATTGCGACATGCAAGGAGAAACCATGGCCCAACCTCGCGTTGTTACCATTCACTACACACTGACCAATGATCAGGGAGAAGAGCTGGACTCCTCCCGCGTGGAAGGTCGTGAGCCACTGTCGTATCTCGAAGGTGCACAGAACATCATCGGCGGGCTGGAAAGCGCGCTGACCGAAAAGGACTCTGGCGACCAGGTCAAGGTATCCGTTGCCCCGGCCGAAGGTTACGGCGAAAAGAACGACGAACTGATTCAGCCGGTTCCGCGTTCCGCGTTTGAGGGTGTCGACACCATTGAGCCTGGTATGCAGTTCCAGGCACAGACCCCGGGTGGCCCCCAGATTGTTCGTGTCGTGGAAGTCAACGACGAAACCGTCACCATTGATGCGAACCACCCGCTGGCCGGCGAAACCCTCCACTTTGACGTGGAAGTGGTAGAAACCCGTCCGGCAACCGACGAAGAGCAGGAGCACGGTCACGTGCACTGATGCCTTCCGTCAAGGTTGCGTAAGAAGCGGCTCCTACGGGGCCGTTTTTTTATGTCCGCAGAAAAGCCGGCTGCCAGAGAGGGGCGGGCGTATTCTACGGGCACAAAAAAGGCCGGAGCGAACCCCGGCCTTACTGCTATCCGATACGCTTTTACATGTTCGGGTAGTTGGGACCACCGCCGCCTTCGGGCGTCACCCAGGTGATGTTCTGGGCCGGGTCCTTGATATCACAGGTCTTGCAGTGAACACAGTTCTGGGCGTTGATCTGGAATTTCTTGCCACTGCCGTCCTCCGCTTCTATTACCTCGTACACACCAGCCGGGCAGTAACGCTGCGCTGGCTCGTCGTACTTGGGCAGATTGTGCTCGATGGGAATCGACGGATCCTTCAGCCTCAGGTGAATCGGCTGATCTTCCTCATGGTTGGTGTTGGAGATAAACACCGAGGAGAGCTTGTCGAAGGTCAGGGCATTGTCCGGCTTCGGATAGTCGATCTTCTTGCACTGGTCCGCCGGCTTCATGGTGGCGTAATCCGGAACGGTATCACGGAAGGTGATCGGCAGCGGACGCCCAAGAATGTTCTGCTCAACAAATGCAATCGCGCCCCCGACAACCTGGCCGAACTTGTGAATGGCTGGGCCGAAGTTGTGCTCCTGGAACAGCTCCTTGTAGAGCCAGCTGTCCTCGAACTGCTTCTGGAAGCCGGTGATCTCTTCACCGCTCTTGCCTTCCTTCAGGGCTTCGAAAACAGCCTCAGCACCCAGCAGGCCGGATTTCATGGCAGTGTGGGAGCCTTTGATCTTGGAGAAATTGAGCGTACCAGCGTCGCAGCCCAGCAGCAGGCCACCGGGGAAGCTCATTTTCGGCAGGGCATTCAGGCCGCCCTTGGTGATCGCCCGGGCGCCATAGGAAACACGCTTGCCGCCTTCCAGGTACTTTTTGATTTCCGGGTGCAGCTTCAGGCGCTGCATCTCATGGAACGGGCTGACATGGGGGTTGCTGTAGGACAGGTCGGTGATCAGGCCCACGTAGACCTGGCCATTTTCCAGGTGATACAGGAAAGAACCACCGGTGGTGCCTGATTCGCTCAGGGGCCAGCCGGTGCTGTGTACCACCAGGCCCGGCTCATGCTTCTCGGGATCGATGTCCCACAGTTCCTTGATGCCGATACCGTAGTGCTGGGGATCCTTGCCTTCATCCAGTTTGAAGTCGTTGATCAGGCGCTTGCCCAGGTGGCCGCGACAGCCCTCGGTAAACAGGGTGTACTTGGCGCGCAGTTCCATGCCGGGCATGTAGCCGTCTTTCTCGCTGCCGTCACGGGCAACGCCCATATCGCCAGTGATAATACCTTTCACCTGGCCATCTTCAACGATGGTCTCGGCGGCGGGGAAGCCGGGATAGACTTCAACGCCCAGCGCTTCAGCCTGTTCGGCCAGCCAGCGGCACAGGTTGCCCAGACTGATGATGTAGTTGCCTTCGTTGTGCATGTTCTTGGGAACAAAGGCATTTGGAATCTTGGTGGCCTTGTCCTGACTCTTCATCAGGAAGATGTCATCCCGGGTAACCGGAGTGTTCAGGGGAGCGCCACGCTCTTTCCAGTCCGGAAACAGTTCGTTCAGGGCAGTGGGCTCGAATACGGTGCCGGCGAGAATGTGGGCACCGATTTCGGAGCCTTTCTCAACAACACATACGGTCAGTTCCTCGCCGGCTTCCTGGGCAAGTTGCATCGTGCGACAGGCTGCCGAGAGACCCGCAGGTCCTCCGCCGACGATCAGAACATCAAATTCCATTGATTCGCGTTCCACGTTGGTCTCCTCAAACATCTCATCAGTTGAACAGAAGGAATCTGGCACGTTCGGGCGCCGACCGGATTCAGCCGGGGCAGGTGATGCGCCGGGCACACACTGCGTCTGTCCCTTCATCTATTTGGTTTATTGAACATGTCACATGTTCGTGGCCAGGGCCCGGCGTGGCGTACCCGCGCTCAGGGCAAAGGGCACATATTACCGGACAACTGGCTGATAAACGACAGTTTAACCTGCTTTTTGCTTAGTTCAAACGCTCGTTTGAATATGGTGCCGGTTTCTGGCAAGGTTTGAACGCTCCGGTTACTACCCCGATCAGGAGGAAACCAACCGGATAGCAAGCAAAGCTAATCTTACCATATTTTGCGAAACAGTGTTTCAATAACGCAATCAAAACTGGCTTTTCAGGGTCAAAATCAGAACATGCGATCCGGAAAAATACCGCAAAAAAGCCCTGAAATGCCTTGCAAAGCCGCCGCAATGCTGCATTTGCTATTGACCCACCGGGTCTTTGCCTTCAGTATTATGGCGCCCTGACAGCAGGTCCAACGGAGTTTTGCTGTTTGAATCAAGGTTCGGCCGCGGCGTCGCGAGCGGTCGGAGCGACAGGAATCATGAATGCTCTGGTGTTGCCAGCCCTGGCGGTTCGTTTCCCGGGTGGTTCCGGCGAGAGTCTTTCTGATTACGAGTCATTAAACCCATCGTAGAAGAACGAGGAATCTATGAAGGTTCTGGTCGCTGTAAAACGAGTTATCGACTACAACGTGAAGGTGCGCGTCAAGCCGGACAACTCCGGTGTTGATCTTGCCAACGTCAAGATGGCAATGAACCCCTTCTGTGAAATCGCGGTTGAAGAAGCGGTTCGCCTGAAGGAAAAGGGCGTTGCCAGCGAGATCGTCGTGGTTTCAATTGGCCCGAAGGCTGCCCAGGAGCAGATCCGCACAGCCCTGGCCCTCGGTGCTGATCGCGGTATCCACGTGGAGACTGACGAAGAAGTCCAGTCCCTGGAAGCTGCCAAGCTGCTGAAGGCGATTGTCGAGAAGGAAGAGCCGAAGCTGGTTATCCTCGGCAAGCAGTCCATCGATTCCGACAACAACCAGACTGGCCAGATGCTGGCCGCCCTGACCGGTATGGCCCAGGGTACCTTCGCGTCCGAAGTTGTTGTAGATGGTGAAAAGGTCAACGTAACCCGTGAAGTTGACGGCGGCCTGATGACCGTTTCCCTGAACCTGCCGGCTGTGGTCACCACTGACCTGCGTCTGAATGAGCCGCGCTACGCTTCACTGCCGAACATCATGAAGGCCAAGAAGAAGCCGCTGGACGCCACCACCCCGGCTGACCTGGGTGTCGATATGGCCCATCGCCTGGAAACCGTCAAGGTTGAGGCGCCTGCCGCACGCAAGGCTGGTATCAAGGTAGAAGACGTAGCCCAGCTGGTCGACAAACTGAAGAACGAAGCGAAGGTGATCTAAATGAGCATCCTGGTATTTGCTGAACACGATAACAGCAGCCTCAAGCAGGCTACCCTGAGTGTCCTGGCTGCTGCCAAGGAGATCGGTGGCGATATCGACGTTCTGGTTGCCGGCGAGAACTGTGGTGCGGTTGCCGAGCAGGCCGCGAAGGCCGAAGGCGTTAACAAGGTACTGGTTGCCGACAACGCTGCCTACGGTCACAACCTGGGTGAGAACCTTGGCGAGCTGGTCGCCGAAGTAGGCAACGGTTACAGCCATATCCTGGCTGCTGCCGGTACCACTGGCAAGGACTTCATGCCGCGCGTTGCTGCGCTGCTGGACGTTGCCCAGGTATCCGACATCATGGGCGTCGTTGACGCTGACACCTTTGTTCGTCCGATCTATGCCGGTAACGCCATCGCGACCGTCAAGTCCAAGGACAGCACCAAGGTGATCACCGTTCGCCCGACCGCGTTTGATCCGGTTGCCGGTGAAGGCGGCTCCGCTTCTGTCGAGAACCTGGACGTGGTCAAGGACGCCGGTATTTCTTCCTTTGTCAGCGAAGAGCTGGCCAAGTCTGACCGTCCGGACCTGGCAAGCGCCTCCATCGTTATCTCCGGTGGCCGCGGCATGCAGAACGGCGAGAACTTCAAGATGCTGGAGCAGGTTGCTGACCTGCTGGGTGCGGCTGTTGGCGCATCCCGCGCAGCAGTTGACGCCGGCTTTGTGCCCAACGACATGCAGGTCGGTCAGACCGGCAAGATCGTTGCTCCGCAGCTGTACGTTGCCGTAGGCATCTCCGGTGCTATCCAGCACCTGGCTGGTATGGGTGACTCCAAGGTGATCGTTGCGATCAACAAGGACGAAGAAGCCCCGATCTTCCAGGTTGCCGACTACGGTCTGGTAGCTGACCTTTTCGAAGCTGTTCCCCAGCTTGAAGAGGAACTGAAAAAAGTCCTATAAGGGCTTGTTTCAGGTTAAAAAGGGGCGCTTCCGGGCGCCCCTTTTTTGTCCCCGGACGAAAGAAACGTCCCGCTTTCACCATGCCCGCATTCGCTCTGCTATCCTTGCAGACTCCCGGACCATATTGACCAACTTCCCCTCACCCCAAAGGAGCAACTGCCATGGAAACTCCGTTTGATATCGTGCTGTTCGGCGCCACCAGCTTTATCGGAAAGATTCTCACTCGCCGGATGGCTGAACGTCATGGTTTTGGAGATGGGAAGGACTCACAGGGTAACGAAGGAAAACCGGTACGCTGGGCCATTGCCGGTCGTTCCAAGGCAAAGCTGGACAGTTTGAAAGATGAGCTGGGCCCGGCAGCCGTCAACCTGCCCATGCTCATTGCAGATGCCGGCGACGAGGATTCGCTGAACGCCATGTGCGAACAAACCCGGGTCGTTGTCTCCACCGTGGGCCCCTACGCGCTTCACGGCGAGCCCCTGGTCCGGGCCTGTGTAGAAACCGGGACGGACTATTGTGACCTGACCGGTGAAGTGCAGTGGATACGCCGGATGATCCAGCTTTACGAGGAGAGGGCGAAGGTCACCGGCGCAAGGATCGTTCATTGTTGTGGTTTCGACTCCATTCCTTCCGACATGGGAGTATGGTACCTGCAGCAGGAGGCCATCTCCCGTTTTGGCCAGCCCTGCCAGCGCGTGAAAATGCGAGTAAAGGCCGCCAAGGGGGGTCTTTCCGGGGGAACCGTCGCCAGTCTGATGAACGTCATCCAGGAAGCCGCCTCCAACAAGGCACTTCGCAAGGAGTTGGCGAACCCCTTTTCCCTGTGTCCGCCAGATCATCGGTCCGTCACCCGCCAGCCCAACGTCACGGCGGCGGAGTTCGACCAGGACCTGGAATCGTGGGTGGCACCGTTTCTGATGGCCGCTATCAATACCCGGGTGGTGCACCGCTCCAACGCATTACTGGACGCCTGTTACGGAACCGAGTTCCAGTATGACGAGGCAATGATGACCGGGCGCGGCCTGAAAGGACGGGGAAGGGCGCTGGCAGTTGCCGGTGCCATGGGCGGTTTTGCCCTGGCAACCGCCATCAAGCCCACCCGCTGGGCCCTGGAACGATTCGTGCTGCCGGAACCCGGCGAGGGTCCGGACCAGGCAGCCCAGCAAAAAGGCTTCTACGACCTGCGATTTATTGGCACCACGGAGGGTGGCGAGAGCCTGACGGTCAAGGTGACCGGCCAGGGCGATCCGGGATATGGTTCCACCAGCCGAATGCTCGCCCAGGCGGCGGAATGTCTTGCCTTTGATGTGGCAGAGGATGCAGTGGGCGGGTTCTGGACGCCGTCGAGCCTGATGGATGGCGACCTGCTGAAGCGATTACAGGCCAACGCGAAGGTAACGTTCGAGGTTTTGACAGCCTCGACTGCCTGAAACCCACAGCACCCTGCAGCCCCTGTTCTACAGGGGGCTGTTAACTTTCCATTCTCTCGAACAGTGCCGCCATAATGTCGTCCATCGTCACGAACCCCAGCAGGCGGTTGTCTTCCAGTACCAGCAGACGTTTCACCCGGTGGTCGCTCATCAGGGCAGCCACGTGGCGCAACCCGAGACTTTCGCCAACGCTGATTACCGGCTTCGCGCAGACGTCGTAAACGTTGAGCAGGTCGATATCACCGTCTTCTGCAATTACCGTCTTGAGAATGTTGGTGTAGGTGATCAGCCCCCAGGCATCGTGCTCGTTCTGTTGTTCTACCACCAGCGATTTCACACCATGTTGCTTCATCAGGGTTATCGCCTCCCGGATGGTGGCAAAGGGCGACACCTTGATTACTTCCCGAACCATCACGTCCCTAACTGTCAGCATCAGGTGGCTCCTATTCCTGTGAATCTTTGAGATGTTGCTCGAATTTCTCTACCTGGCTGAAATCGATCCCTCCCAGATGTTCAAGCGGAAGGGTAAACACGATGCCGCTAGAGTCCCTGTTGTCCGGCATGATCACTTTCTGGATAGCCTTGAGAATTTCCAGCGACAGGCCTTTTTCCAGCACCATCAGCAGGACGCTCTGGCTCCCATCGTAGGTAAGCCCAAAGAAGGTCTTGCGGGCGGTATTGCTGATCCCGCGGCCAGCCAGAACCGTGATACCACCAGCGCCCAATTCCCGGGCGGCATCGATGCATTCCTGCTCCAGGTCCTCAGGGACGATGGCCGCAAGCGCGGAAAATTTCATGATTCTACCTCACGTCGTCGGTTCATCCACTCGGCCAGTATGGCGTAGCCCATGACCGTCACAATAGGGAAGATCGAGGCAAAGGCAATAAGTCCAAAACCGTCGATCAGTACATTGCGACCCTCGATATTCGTCGCCAGGCCAATGCCGAGCGCGGTCACCAGTGGCACCGTGACTTCCGACGTGGTCACCCCGCCAAGGTCATAGGCGAGAGCCACGATGTACCGGGGCGCCATTAGCGTCAACAGTATGACCACCGTATACCCGCCGATAATATAAAAATGCATGGAGTCGCCGGCGATGATGCGGTGCACACCAATGGTGATACCAACCGCCACCCCGCAGGCCACCAGTATGCGAATGACGTTACCGTTAATCTGGCCCGCAGCCGCCTCCTCAGCCTGCTGGCCTATAGCGATCAGTGCGGGTTCGGCCATGGTAGTGGCGAAACCGATGGTAAATGCAAACAGGTAGACGAACAGGTAACCGTCAAGTCTGATCAGCTGCTCCGCCATACTGGTCCCGATCGGAAAAAGGCCCAGCTTCAGGCCCACCACAAAGGCGTAGAGACCAAGAATCACCAGTATGAAGCCGAAGGCAACACGGCGAGGGTTTGCGAGGGTCTTGCGTAACACCAGGTACTGGAAGATGAGCACAGTGGCGATGATGGGGAGCACATCCCGAACCATTCCCACGAGTTCGCTGATCGTTTTTGCGATGCCGGAAGCAGGTGACGTGTCGACATCCGTTGCGAGCAATGACACATTGCCCGGCAGCTCGTCGTGTCCCCCATACACCACAATGCCGTACAGCTGGACGGTAACCATGGGCACCATAACCGCAAGGGCCACCAGTCCGAATCCGTCAATCAATGGGTTGCGACCACGGATGGAAGTAGCCAGCCCGATACCCAGCGCGGCAATCAGGGGCACCGTTACAACATTGGTGGTGACCCCGCCGGAATCATAGGCAAGGCCCACGATTTCGGGCGGCGAGAACCAGGTAACAATGACAACGGTGACATAGCCGGTGATCATGAACCAGTGCAGGGGCAAGCCGAAAATCGTTCGAAACACCCCGAGTGCTGTCACAAGGCCCACGGAAACCGCGACCAGCATTCGCAGGGTGAATCCGTCAATCCGGCCGCCGCTGATCTCCTGGGCCTGCATGGCGACAGCGATCAGAGCCGGTTCGGCCACAACCGCCGAAAAGCCGAGCGCAAATCCGAAGGCCAGTAGCACCGGCACGGAACCCTTGCGGGCAAATTGGTTTGAGAGGCTTTTGCCGACCGGGAATATACTCAGGTCCAGGCCCTGGAGAAAAAGTGCCACACCGGCCGCCACGATCAAAAGGCCAACGATCATACTGGCCAGGTTATCGGGAAGCTGCTGAAGCACCAGCACCTGGAAAAAGGCCACAACCACCACGATCGGGAGGAGGTTTTTCAGTGCATGCAGGAAAGCATGGGAAAAGGCCTTCAGATAGTACACTTCATCTCCGGTGCAACTTGGTGGGGTGCGAAAGCTGAGGAGAAAAACTCTGGAATACAACGAGATATTGCCATTTTAGTTAACCCGCTTTACTGACTTCCGTCAAGATTCAGCTGGATGTCGGTACCTGGCAAGGCGGCAGTATTGTGGCCGGCAAACACGCAGGTCCGTCCTTGTAGCCAGGGTTCCATGGACACACGGATCTGCTCGATGGTCGCGCTGTCCACGCCTGTGAATGGTTCATCGAGCAATAGCAACCAGGAAGGTCGCAACAGGGCTCTGGCCAGGGCGAGGCGGCGACGCTCACCGCCGGATAGCCTCCGCCCCTGTTCGCCAATCATGCTGTAGAGCCCATTGGGTAACCGCTCCAGCAACGGCGTCAGTGCGACAGCGGCCAGTACCGCATTGAGTTCCTGGTCCGCGGCCTCCGGCTTTGCGATCCGCAGATTGGCGGCGACGGTATCGCTGAACAGGTGGGTACGTTGGGTCAGGTAACTGACACCGCTGCGCCAGTCCCTGGTGCTGGCCGGGTCAAGTGCTCGGCCTGCCAGTTTCAGCTCGCCGTGCCAGTTGTCGTTCAGACCCGCCAACACATCCAGCATCGTGGACTTGCCAGCGCCGGACCGGCCAATGAGGGCCAGGCGGCCGCCCTCCGGCAGTTCCAGGGAAACGGGGCGCATCAGGGCCTCTCCGTTCTGCTCCACAACCAAGTCGGCCAACTGCAGGTTACCCGGGCCAGGATGCGGGCCAGAATCGCCCGGGGAGCGGGACTCACCTTCACCGTTCAGACGGCCGGCCGCACCAAGGGTCGCCCCAAGACGGCTGAAGGCCGCCGGCAAACCGGTAAACGCTTCCCCGAGGCCCAGAACCGCCAGGGTAAACAGCAAGGCTACCGGACCGCTGAGCTCGCCAGATCGCCAGAGTGACAGCCCGGTCAGCATGGCAATCACTGACGCCAGCTGGACCGCCATCAAGGTCAAACCATTGGCCATTGCGGCCTGCCGCTCAACCAGCAAGCGCGTGTTATCCAGGGTGCGACTGTTGTGAAGCAGGGCATCGGCTTCCCTGGACCACAGGTGGGCGGCCTGGAGTTCTGCGTTACCCTCAATGACATCGACAAAGCGGCCACGCAGAGCTTCGGCCTGCTCGCCCTGGTTGCGAGACGGTGCCAGGGTGTGGCGGGCCAGCAGGTATAAAACCAGGGGTAACAGCGCCAGGGGCACCAGCGACCAGATCAGCGGAGGTGCTACCATGGCCATCACCAGGCCAGCGAGCAACAGACCGGCCAGGGCCAGTCCAGGCGGGGCGACCAGTTGCAGGTAAAGGGTGTCCAGCGCGTCAATATCAGCAATCAGTCGATTCAGCCAGTCAGCCGGGCGCTTGGCCCCAACCCGGTTGGGCCTGGTCATAGCCAGGCGGGAAAACAGGGTAACCCGCACATCGGCAAGTAACCTGAGCACGGTGTCATGGTTGTAAACCCGCTCCAGGTAGCGGGATACGGTTCGCGCCAGGGCAAAAAAACGTATACCGCCGCCCGGTGTGTAGATATCCAGTTGTGCCGCTACGCCGGCCGCCAGCAATAATCCGGTCAGGGCTGTGGCGGTGATAAACCAGCCCGACAGTGCCAGCAGGCCAATCCCTGCCAGCACCGTGGCAAACATCAGCAGGCCGCCAACCAGCAGCCTTCGCCAGCGGGCGGCAATGAGCTCAACCCAGGGCCGCAGTTCATTCATCCTGGAGTCTCCCGTCCACCAGGGTCAGACAACGGTCTGCGGCAGCCAACGCTGCCGGGTGGTGACTGGCCATAATGATGGTAGAGCCCTGATCCCGCAGTTGGCGAATGGCCTCCAGCAGGTAATGCTCGCTGCGGGTGTCCAGCCCGGCGGTAGGTTCGTCCATCAGGATCAGTGGGTAGCGTGCCAAAAACAGCCTGGCCACAGCCAGCCGGCGGGCCTGGCCACCTGACAGCCCCCCGCCACCTTCATTAACGGGTGTATCGAGTCCCCCGGGGCGCTGCCGGACCAGGTCACCCAGACCGACTTTCTCAAGGGCATCCAGCAACGTCTCGTCGGTTGCATCCGGTGCCACCATCCGCAGGTTACCGGCCCAGGTATCCTGCCGAATGAATGGTGTCTGCCCCAGCCAGCCAAAGGGCCGGGCCCCCGGTTCCTCACCGTTCACACGGACCACGCCGCTTGTGGGGGGCAGAAATCCGGCAATCAGGTGGAGCAGGGTGGACTTGCCCGAGCCGGAGGGGCCAGCCAGGGCAACCAGCTCGGCTTGACCTCCGCCTTTGCCGACCACCAGGGACAAGGGCTCAAGGCCGATGCGCCCGTCGGGAAAAACAACGGACGCATGAACCACTTCCACCACGGCAGTCCTGTTTCCGCAGGCCTGACCGGGCGAACCCGTGGTGGCGCCGGGACGCGTTGCAAGCCGTTGCTGCAACTGCGCTGCCGCGCCCAGCGCTGTCGCCCGGTCGTGGTAATGCTGTGCCAGCTGGCGCAGGGGCTGGTAGAACTCCGGTGCCAGTAGCAGTATGAACAGGCCCGAGAACAGGGTGAGCTCCGGGGATGGACCGTAGGAGATATAGCCCAGTAACCCGAAACCGATATAGATGGCAATCACTGCGATGGCAATGGAGGCGAAGAACTCCAGCACCGCCGAGGACAGAAACGCCACCCTGAGGGTCTTCATGTTTACCTGCCGGTACTGGTCGGTGGCCTCCGCAATCTCGCGGGTGGCGGCACCGGTGTATTCAAACAGCTGCAAGGTGGACAACCCCCGCAGGCGGTCCAGGAAATGACCGGACAGGCGTCCCAGGGTTTCCATGTGTTGCTGGTTCAGCTTCTCCGCTCCCATACCCACCAGGGCCATGAACAGGGGAATCAGCGGAGCCGACAATAGCAGGAACAGTGCGGCCAGCCAGTCCAGCCAGACTACAGTGACCAGTATCAACAGTGGCACCACCACCGAGAGCACCATCTGGGGAAGGTAGTGGGCGTAGTATCCGTGCAGTGCTTCTACCTGGTCCTGCCACTCTGACGCCAGGGTGCCCGCTGAGGACTGACCGACACCGATAGGGCCAAGGTGGTGAAAATGATCAAGCAGGTCCCGGCGCAGGGCCAGCCGTATCCGGTCACTGGCGCTGGCTGAAAATCGGTTCTGCAGGGCAACGGCGGCTGCCCGCACTGCAATGGCGGCCAACACCATGATAACCACGGCAACCAACTGGTCTGGCGGCTGTTTGCCCACCAGTACCTGATGGGCAATCCAGGCCATTCCCCCCAGCTGGAAGAAAGATGCAACGGCGGCGAGGATGCACGCCAGAGCGGCGGCTCGAATGACACCCAGGGCAGGGCGCTGGCGCTCCCTCAGCCAGCGCGCTGCCTCCCGGGAGGGTGTGTCGGGGGAGGGTTCAGGCACTCAGTGGTAGCCTTCCCCGGCACGGACCTTGCCGCGGAATACCCAGTAGGTCCAGGCGGTGTACCCCAGCACGACCGGGATCACGAACAACAGGCCCAGCAGCAGGAACAGCTGCGATCCATAGGCTGAAGATGCGTCCCACAGGGTGTAGTCCGGCGGCACTACGTAAGGCCATTTGCTGACGATCAGCCCAAGGTAGGTACTGATAAATAATCCCATGGTCGCAACAAACGGCATGCGTCCTTGTGCCGGCGAGTGGCCCGGAAGATCTGCCAGGCGCAGAACAGGCCGAAGGCGGGGAACACCCAGATCAGTGTGATGTGATTAAACCAGCGGTCGCGCACGAACGGATCGACGAACGGTGTCCAGATGCTGATGATCGCAAACACCACCAGCACAGCCACCAGCAGAGGTATAACCAGTCTTCGCGCCCATTGCTGGAGTTCACCCTCGGTCTTGAGCACCAGCCAGGTGGCCCCCAACAGGCTATAACCGGCCAGCAGGCCAAGTCCGGTCAGCACGGTAAAGGGTGTCAGCCAGTCCAGCGCACCACCGACGTAGACGCCGTTTGCCGTTTCAAAACCTTCGATATAGGCACCGACCACGACGCCCTGGGCAAAGGCAGCAACGGTGGAACCACCGGCAAACGCCCAGTTCCAGAGGTAACGGGAGGTATTGGCCTTGAACCGGAATTCAAAGGCCACCCCGCGGAAAATCAGGCCGGCCAGCATCAGGAACACGCCGATGTACAACGCCGGCAGGAGAATCGAGTA
Source organism: Marinobacter sp. AN1 (assembly GCF_026013985.1). NCBI lineage: Bacteria > Pseudomonadati > Pseudomonadota > Gammaproteobacteria > Pseudomonadales > Marinobacteraceae > Marinobacter > Marinobacter sp. AN1. Next base: position 2,178,881 of record NZ_CP110342.1, read on the forward strand.
CACCATGGGGAAGGCTGCCAATAGCCCGGCACCGCCAAGTACCAGCCAGGTCTCGTTGCCATCCCAGACCGGTGCCACGGAGTTCATCATCACATCACGGGACTCATCATCCGGCGCAAAGGGGAAGAGAATTCCCACGCCCAGATCAAAGCCATCCATCAATACATACATGATGACGCCAAAGCCGATGATGAATGCCCATATAAGGGCCAGGTCAAAAAGTTCCATAATCAGTACCCTCCCGGACGCACGATGTCTTCGTTGTATTCAAACGGCACATGGGCTGCGGAAAGCGGCCGCTTGGGGTGGTCCGACGAGTATTCCCGGTCCTTTGCCTCAAGTCCGTCGTGCAGTACTCGCATCAGGTAGTAAACGCCTGCCGAGAACACCAGGGCGTAGACAACGATATAACCGATCAGGGTAAACAGGGCCATGCCGCCAGTGAGGGAGGGTGTCAGCCCCTCCGCCTGGGTCATCATGCCGTAGACTACCCAGGGCGCGCGGCCAAACTCGGTAACGAACCAACCGGCCAGTACCGCTACAAAGGGCGTCAACGACATCAGCCGCAGCCCCTGCAGGAACCAGCGGTTCTCGGCGTAACGCCCACCCCGGCGCAATACCAGGCCGGCGATGGCGAAGCCGATCATCAGGAAGCCAAGCCCCACCATTACCCGGAAGCTCCAGAACACCAGCATTACCGGGGGCTGCTCCTCTTGCGGTACCAGGTCCAGCCCGGGCACTTCACCGTCGATATCATGGGCCAGGATCAGGCTGGCCATCCCCGGAATCCCGATTTCGAAGTGATTGGTCTGGTTTTCCTGGTCGGGCAGGGCAAACAGCAGCAGGGGCACACGGGTATCGGTTTCCCAGTTACCTTCCATCGCGGCAACCTTGACTGGCTGGTGTTCCTGGGTATTCAGACCATGGAAGTCGCCAATCACTGCCTGGGACGGGGCCATGACCAGGAGCATCCACAGGCACATGGACAGGGCCTTGCGGTTGGCCTCAACCTCGCGTCCGCGCAGAAGGTACCAGGCGCTCACACCTGCAACCACAAAGCCACCGGTGAGGAATGAGGCCATCACCATGTGAACAAAGCGCCACGTGAATGAGGGATTGAAGATGGCTTCGGACCAGGACGTGACATGGAAAATCCCTTCCCGAAACTCAACGCCGGCCGGGGTCTGCATCCAACTATTGGCGGAGAGTATCCAGAAGGATGAGATAAACGTGCCGAAAGCCACCATGATTGCCGCGAAGAGATGGACCCCTGCCGGCACCTTGTCACGGCCGAACAGCAATACGCCCAGGAATGCGGCTTCCAGGAAGAACGCCGTCACCACCTCATAGCTGAGCATGGGCCCGAGGAAGTTGGCCGTCGCCTGGGCAAAGTTTGACCAGTTGGTTCCGAACTGGAACGACATGACAATCCCGGACACCACGCCCATGCCGAAAACCACCGCAAACACCTTTATCCAGAAAGTGGACAGTCGGGTCCAGACCGGGTTTTCAGTCTTGAAGGCTAGCCCTTCCAGCACCGCGATGTAGGAGGCTAGGCCAATGGTAAAGACGGGGAAAATAGCGTGGAAGGAAACCACGAACGCGAACTGGATTCGCGATAGCAACAGGGGATCTAGCTCCATCGTAAACCTCCGGTACCTATAGTTCTTATGGAGAGTGAGGCCACTCCCACCTTGGTATACTGCCTTCCGTTTGTGCAGTTTTTGTTAGTACCGGCAGCTAACTTATATTCTGGAACACTAGCATGCTACTCTGAAGCCGCTGTTCTCCATAGGGGCAGAATGTCGCACGCACTTGCGTTAAATCAATTGTGGAGAAAACCTTGGGCTTTTACGAGGAACGCATACTTCCCCATATCATCGACAAGGCGTGTTCAGTGGGCCAGGTCATGAAGCTGCGCAGCCAGTTAGTCCCGCGGGCCACCGGTATCGTACTGGAAGTGGGCATGGGGTCGGCCATTAACCTTGAGTTCTACAACCCGGATACTGTCCAGTTGGTGTATGGTCTGGAGCCTTCACCGGGTATGCGACTGAAAGCCGCCGATAACATGGCCAAATCCCGGGTACCCGTCCAGTGGCTGGACCTTCCAGGAGAGGAAATTCCACTTCCGGATAACAGTGTAGATACGGTTCTGCTGACTTTCACACTTTGCACTATTCCGGGTCACCAGCGCGCCCTGGAGCAGATGATGCGGGTCCTCAGGCCTGGTGGGGAGTTGTTGTTCCTGGAGCACGGTGAAGCCCCCGAGAACCCTACGCGGAAGTGGCAGCACAGAATCACCCCGGTCTGGAAGAAATTCGCCGGCGGTTGCCACCTGAATCGCCCGATCGCTCGACTGATCGAACAGGCGGGGTTCTCCATTAAGGAGTTGGAAAACTTTTACATGCCCGGAGCCCCACAGATCGCCGGCTACCTCTATCATGGTACGGCGGTCAAAATTGCCGCAACCCCAGACAGCGGTTAGCCTGCCAATTGCTTTGCGCGCCATGGCCTTATACAATTCGGCGCGTCTTTACCCTTTCGAAATGCCCGGGTGGTGAAATTGGTAGACACTGGGGACTTAAAATCCCCTGACCGTTAGGTCGTGCCGGTTCGAGTCCGGCCCCGGGCACCATCTGCTGAAGAAACTTTTCCGTCAATCGTCTCAGGTTGCTCCGCTTTCCCTCGTCCATTCCGACGATTTTTTTACCAACCAGTTGATTGGTTGTCTGTTCCGCGACTATCGTGATATTTCAGGATATGAACCATTTCGGGAGGGAGCCCACCACCCGTACTACAACAACAAATATCCGGAGTACTGCCATGCCTGTAACATCATCCCTGGTTCGTATTTTATCGACGTCCCTGGTTCTCGGGGGAATGACCCTGGCCTCAGTTGCGGATGCCAGAACCCTCTCGTATGCGATCGGTTACCCGCCCGGAAGTGACTCTGCCAAGGCGGCCCAGAATTACGCGGACCGGGTCGCTGAATTTTCCGACGGTGAGCTGTCCGTAAAGGTCTATCCCCTGTCATTGCTCAACTTCGCTGAGACATCGGCAGGAGTGCGGGACGGTATGGCAGACATTGGTTATCTGCTGAGCCCGTATTTCCCGGCAGAATACCCCCATACCAACCTGCTCGCTGAAGCGGCAATGCAGCTGCAACTGTTTGGTGACGAGATCAAGGGTAAGGAGGGGCCCGCCTACATAGGCGCACTGGCGGAGTTTGTCTTCTTCAACTGTGAAGAGTGCCATGAAGACTTCCAGAAACAGAACCAGGTCTTTACCGGCATTGCGTCAAGCTCCAACTACATGCTGAACTGCAGTAAGCCCGTTACAACCGTGGAAGACCTGGCAGGCAAGCGTCTGCGGGCTGCTGGGTCGCAATGGTCCCGGTGGGCCCAGAAGTTTGGTGCCAGCCCGGTGACGCTCTCAGGCAATGAGGCTTATGAAGCACTGGATCAGGGCGTAGTGGACTGTGTCGTTATCTCAGCTCCGGACCTTGAAAACCTGGGGATTATAGAAGCCACAACCGACATCACCACTGATGTGCCCGGGGGCGTGTTTGCCGGCGCCGAGATTACCAACACCAACGGCGATGCCTGGCAGAGCCTGAACGACAAGCAGCGAACTGCCATGCTTCATGCCGGGGCCTATATCTCTGCGGAAATTCCCTGGGTATACCATCAAAGGGAAGCTGCAGTCCTGGAGCGTGCGCAAAACGAGATGGGTATAGAAATTCACACGGCGTCTCCTGAACTGCAGGAGGCTACCCGGGAGTTTGTGCGGCAAGATATGGATGCTATCGCCCTATACTATGAGAAGACCTATGGCGTGGAGAACGGGGCAGAGCTGCTTGCATCATTCCGTCCAGTGCTCGAGAAATGGGTCGAGCTTGTAAAGGATGTCAATTCCCAGGAGGAGCTGGCGGAACTTTACTGGGACGAGGTGTTTTCGAAAGTGGATGCATCTACCCACGGTATGTAGGAGCAGTTTCCACGCTGAGATAAAAAGCCCCGGCCTCGCCGGGGCTTTTCTATTGGGCCTGTTGTCCTCTCAACCGATCAGGCCGGGCAAACCTCCGGTGCCGTGGCCGGCATATCCGAATCGGTCGATAGCCACCCCCATCATGTTGGCAATGGATACCAGAAGCTTGGTGTGTGCATCGCCTTCGAAGTTCAGGTAGCGGCCGGTTTGCAAGGCGCCGCCGGCGCTACCTGCCAACACGAACGGCATGTTACGGTGGTCGTGGGCGTCGCTGTGGCCCAGTTCCGAACACAGGAAGATCACCGAGTTATGCAGCAGGCTGTTGCCGTCCGTGTCCGTGCGGCTGGCCAGGCTTTCCACAAGGTAACGGAACTGGCGCATATGGTATTGCTTGTATTGCACGAACTTGTCGGCGATATCCCCGTTGGCCTGGCCAAAGTGGGAGGTGTCGTGGTGACCCTGGTCGATACCTTCCACTCGCAGGGGGCTGACGGGGTGTGACCACATCAACGTGGCAACCCGGGTCATATCGCAGGCGAAGGCCTGGGTGATCAGGTCCATCTGCAGGCGACCGATGGTTTCGTAGTGCTCATCCAGGTGGATCTTGGGCGGATAGCCGTGCCAGCCTTCCGGCACGGTAAAGCCCGCGGAGTTGAAGCCAGAGGTGTTACACATGCCGGCTTCGGCGCCGCTACTGAGGATGCGCTTCTCCACCTCACGGATACTCTGCGTGTGGAATTCCAGTTTTTCCCGCTCGCTGGCGCCCACCTTGCTGTTCAGCGTACGGATCTCGGACAGCATCTGGTCCAGGATACTGCGCTTACGCCGGTCGCTGACCGGGACGTTGCCCGGATCCTGCCCACCAAAGATATTGTCGAAGGCATTGATGGGGTTGTCGTTGGGGGTGATCGGTACGTTGCCGCTGGAAAAGCTGGGGACGTTACCCTCACCATTCTGGAAGGTGGCATGCACACCAAGGTTGATGCCCCGGAACGGGGTGCCCTGGCCAATGCGCTGGGCGAGGAAATAATCCAGGGATTCGGTGTTATTGCCAGTAAGCACCTTGGCCACGCCTCCCTCATGGGTATGGCCGCCTTCGTACATCGTCAGGCCGCTGGTGAAAACGCAATGCTGTTTGATGGACTCCAGCGGACGTGTCATGTCGTTAAGCTGGAAGTTGAACTCGCTGCCCGATGGATGGAATCGCTCAGGGATGCATCCATCCGGGATAAAAACGAACACTGCGCGTCTGGGCGCCCCGGATTGCTGGGCCACGGCGGTGCGGGCCCAGGGCAGGGAGGCCAGCGGCGCCGTGAGGGCGGCACCGCTAAGGGTTTTCAGAAACTGACGTCGATTGGATCTCATTGGATAACTCCTTTTCTTACCGGCGCAGTGTGAACGTCTGCAGCTGTGTCAGGCCGACCATCAGTTCCTGCAGGTCGTAGCCGCTGCTGGCGAACAACTGGTTCAGGTTGTCCAGGGTATTGGTGTCACTGCCGGTTTCGACGTAACCCCGGGCGAAACGATAGAACTGTTTGGCCATGCAGCTTTTGACGCTGTCGGTCTGCGCCAGTACCTGCTGCATCTCACGAACACCGTCGTAGGCTGCGCTGGTTTCCTCCAACAGGCTCTCAAGGCCATAGATGACACCATAGGTGTCCACCGGTTTATTGTTATCGGTGGTACGGAAGCCGCCGGCACCGTCAAACGCCTCGAAGCCGAAACCGATACCATTGATGTACAGGTGACAGGTCTGGCAGTCGTCACCACCAGTACGGGCGGCAAAGCGCTCGCGGGTTGTCTGGCTGGGATCCGGCGCGGGACCGGTAGTATCGAGGTCTTCCGGGGGTGGTGGCAGGTCCTGGCACATCAAACGACGGCGGACAAAGTTACCCCTGGGAATAGGTGCCGATTCGTTGGCATGACCATGGGAAGCCATCACGGCACCAAGGGCCAAGAGGCCGCCCCGGGAGCCAGTGGTGTCCTCTACAAGCCTCATCTGGTCGCCACTGACGCCCTGCAGACCGTAATACTGGGCGAGCGGCTGGTTGACGAAGACATAGTCTGCTGTGAACAGTTCCTCAAAGCGGCCGGTTGAGCGGAATACCACATGGTTGAAGAACGCCCGTAGTTCCCGGTGCATGGCATTGCGTACGTCGCCATTGAAGCGGGGGAACAGATTGGGGTCCTTGCTGCCCATGGATGCCGGATCAGACTCCAGCCATTGCTCGGCAAAGTGACCAAGGTGTACCCGGGCCTTGTCGGACTGCAGCAGGCGACGGGCCTGGGCTGCCAGTTGTTCCGGCGTCCGCAACTGGTCGGCCTGGGCCGCGGCCAGCAAGGTATCATCAGGGATGGTGCCCTGATAGATAAACGACAGCTGGCTGGCGATTTCGTACGGGGTCAGCTGGTATTCACCACTGCCCGTCTGTTCACCTAGCTCGCTGATGTAGAGGAAGTTAGGCGATACCAGCATGGCGGTCATTACCGCTTCCATCCCGGCATCGAAATCGCCCTCGTCGATGAAAATGGCGGTATATGCCTGGTGCTCGCTATCGGTGAGCGGGCGGCGGAATGCCTTGCGACCGAACTGCTCCACAAATTGCTCCGCGCAGCCATCGGTGCCGGCGTCACAGGGCAGCAGGGCTGACTTGCGCTGTGAGATAGCCCGGGACGCCACGGTTTCTGCCGCCTTCAGGTACTCGTCCAGGTGACGGGCCGAGACATAGTTCTTGGCTGCGTTGTTATTGAAGCCGAGTACACGTGCTTCCACCGGGAAGTTGGTGGTCAGGTTGCTGGCATCGATACCCACCAGGTCGCGAATGGCGTTGGCGTAGTGATAGCGGGTCATCAGGTTCAGCTGACGGGGCCCGGCGGTTTCGTTCTCCAGGGAAATGTCGCCGCCATTGTTGCCACCGGAACTGCCGTCAATCCAGATATTGTCGGCGATGTATTCACCGACGGCCTGTGCACAGTCATCCTGACAACGACCACTGTGGCCCAGGGGCATGGTGCGGTCAATGTATGCCACCAGGGAGTCGAGGTCTGACGGTATTGTCAGGGAGACACCGATGGCGCCGCCTGAACCGTCGGCGCCGTGGCACGAAGCACATTGGGTCGCATAGATGTCGGCGCCGTCCGGCAGGTCGGTCGCACCATCATCACCGTTGTCCGGTGTGGAGCCGCCATTGCCATCATCTCCGTCGCTGCTTCCGCTGTCGTCATTACCGGAGTTGCCTCCACCGCCAGGGTTATCGCTGTTATCCCCATTGCCGGGGTTCTGGCCGTTGTCCCCATCGCCAGGGCTGTCATCACCTGGCATACCACTGTCAGGGTCCACGGTAACAATCACATTGCTGGACGACGGGGAGGGTACACTGCCGTTGACGGCGACTACCCGATAACTGTAGTTGCCTTCGGTTGCCACTTCATCGATCCACCGGGTCTGGTTGTCATCGACTGCGCCACGGGTTTCCCAGTAGCCACTGCCGGAGCGGCGCTTGATAACGAAGCCGGTCTCGTTGTCGCTGAGGTCCTGCCAGCTCACCGTCACGGCGTTATTGCCCCCTATGTAGGTTGCACCGACAATGGCGGGGGCAGACGGAGCCTGGCCGGCCCTAACGGGCATCAGGTTGTCGCCATTGCCCTGCTGGATAGCGGTGAATGACAGGTTGAAATAGACCGGTACGGTCTGTCCGATGACAGACAGGCTGGCCAGGTTGCGCAGGGTCTCAATGCCACCGGTCAGCTCGAAGTCACCACTTTCGACCATAACGGGCCGGGCCGTTCGCACGGCAACACGGTTATCTGCGGCGCGGACGACCAGGACTTCGGCGGTGGTGTCCTGACTCACTCCGTTCATGGTCAGGTGCCCATCCAGGGTCATCAACGTGGACTCGCCAGGGAGCAGGGCTGTCACTTCAGCCATGTTCACCTGGGTCGTGAAATACAGCGTGGGCAGCAGGCCACTGGCAAAGAGATGATCACGAATGCGCTGATCGCGGATTCCGATGCCGGTGTCGACGGTGTTCAGGTCAATGGCCAGGGTGGCTTGGCCGCTGCTGTCCACAAAGGCTTCCAGGTTCAGGAAGCGCTGCGCCTCGGCGACATCGGTGTTCTTCACGGTCACGAACGAGAAATCGGAGTCCGCTCGGTTAAGGGACCAGCCCATCACCGGAATGTCGGGATCGGCGTCAACCGGGGTGTCATCTTCCGGCGGCTCTGCATCGCCCCGCTCCGGAGAGCCACAGGGCTGTCCGTTCAGCAGGAACTCCGAGGGCAGGTCGCCGGAGGGGTTTTCCAGGTTGAAGCCGAAATCGAACTGGCCTCCATTGGGCACCTTGGCATTGTAGCCGGCATCGATGACGCCCACCTGGTTGCCATCCTGCTCGAAATGGCCTTTCCACAACTGGGTGATGGTTTCATTGCCGGAGAAACGCCACGACAGGTCCCATTGCTCCAGGCCAGGGCCATGATACTGAACCACCACCTGGTGGGTGGCACCCATGCCCCAGTTGTTGGTTTCCTTGTAGTCGACGGTGCACTGTTCATTGGCCACTGCGGCATTGCCGGCTATTGCCCCCGCGGTCAGTGTCAACAGTTTGAATAAGGATTTCATAAATGCCTCTCTTTACGGTGTCGGGAGCTCGTCAGCTTCGAAGAACAAGGCAAAGTCCACGGGAACGGCAAGGCTGATTGCGCTCAGGCCGGCCACCTCCCGGAGGGCTTCCACGCCATCACCCAGCTCGAACTGGTCGGCGGTGATGATTAACGGCTGTGAACTGCTGACGAGGAACCGCTGACTCCCCAGGTGCTGTACGCGCAGACTGGTGTTGAGCTCCCGGCTCTCGCCGTTGATCTGGACGGCCGCAGGAATTTCCAGCGCCAGAACTTCCCCGGCGGATAGTCCGAGCACCCGGCCCAGGTTGTCACCCAGTTCGATGGCTACGGTGGCCTCTGGATTTGTGCTGGTGTTGAACAGCATTTCCCGCATGCGCTGATTGCGGATATCAATGCCGGTATCGACGGTATCGAGGTTAATGTTCAGGGTGGCGATGCCGTCTTCGGAGACAGTGCCGGAGAGGGCGCCGAAGTCATGGCTTTCGACGGTGTGCTGGTTCTTGGTGGTTACGAAGCCGAGATGGGAGGCGTCCTCGTCCAGGCTCCAGACAACGGGGGCTTCGGGATTGTTCGGTTCGCCGCCGTCGACCGGCGGCTCTTCGGGAGAATCCGGGTTCGGTGCTGGCTCGCCCTGGTCCGTATTGCAAGGCTGGCCATTAAGGTAGAACGTTTCCGGCACTTCGCCGGAAGGGTTACGGACGTTGAAACCGAACCTGATCTCACTGCCTTCCGCCAGGCCGGCGTTCCACGGCAGGTTGGAGACTGCAACATCCTGCCCGTCCTGGGTGTGGGTCACGTTGAAAATGGAGTCGATCTGCTCCTGGCCGGCAAAGCGCCAGCCCAGATTCCATCCCCGCACTTCCGGACCGTTGTAGGTCAGCTGCACCCGATGAACTGCACCGGTCTGCCAGCTGTGCTGGATTCGATAATCGACCTCACAGAGCGAATCGGCTAAGGCCGTGCCGGTGAGTGCACTGCCGCACAACAGCAGTGCCAGTCTGGATCTAGTCTTCATGGCACACGTTTTTAATCCTGTACCTGATGGTTGAACACGACTATCCCGCGCACCCACGGGTAGCAAAAAGTCGCCCGTACAACGCAACCGGACTGGAGACAAAGGGGTACTGCTGCAGCACTTTTACTGCTGAGTGCAAAACGGGGTCAGGGGTGCCTGGACCGGCCCCCTTGCAAGACTCAGTGTTGGAGTGGCCGCCTCCGTGCGGGACGGTCAATAACGAATCGTTTGAACGGTTCCAGCAACAGCTTGAACACCAGCAACATCAGGAGGCAGGTGGCACTGAGCATGAGAAAGTAGAAGGCCAGTATGTTCTGCATGCCGGTGGTAAAGTTGAGGGATCGTGCAATGCCCAGCACCAGTGGAAAGCCCCAGGAAATGACAGAAATACTGGAGAAGGTAAACATCATGGCCTTCTCGTCCACTGTGACGCGGTGGAAGAGGGGCTTGCCAAGGTTGCGCGCAAGGATCGGAAACACCTTGTGGTGCAGGAAGTAACCATTAACCGTAAGCACCATGACGATCACCACCTTCGCCCATACCTTCGGGTTGCCCAGCAGGTCCGGCTCGAATTGCCAGTAAATCCAGAGAAACGCGAGGCCAGTCACCCACAGAATAAAAAGTCCCGAGGTCACCAGGCGGGCGATAAAGTTGAAGAGCACGAGCTTTTCGCGGGTGATCCGGTCCAGGTAGAAGTAACGGAAGGCGATAATATCGAGGGTAAGGGCACCGCCTACGCCAAAGGCAAGGCCGACCAGGTGACCGGCGACAAGAAGGGTTTTCAGGGTATCAACGGGGGGCAGTTCCATGGCTCCGCTTCCTTGTGCTGTATCCGTCAGCCGGTACATCCTGCTCCGGCAGCGCCACCCAGGATCACACCATTAAATAAATTTCATTAAATATGACAATGGCTTACAGGTGGCGCCCGTAATAACCGCGGCGAGTATAGGGTTTTGTGAAGAGGGAGGAACAGGGGCTTGTCAGAAGGCTGTGATATCTATCAAGGACTGGTAGCGGACCAATGATTCAATCAGCCATGGGGCAGGGTATATTGTCGTTCAGGTTTGCAACTAACTTGTCGCCAACATCGACATGATGTTTTTCGAAAAAACCGGCGTTCATTTCCAGCACGTTCCGGTGTGGAACCCCGGCAGGCCAGGTGGGGCAGTCGCGGGCCTGGTCGGTTTCGCAGGGTGTCATGGTGTCCATGGCGAGGATGACACCATCCTCATCCAGCCAGGCGATATCCAGGGGAATTCGGGTTCGGTACATCCAGAAACCCGCAGTGGCCGGTCGATCAGAATCATAGAAGAACAACATACCGGCGCGGGCCGGCAGGCTTTGCCGCTCCATCAGGCCCCAGCGACGCTGCTCAGCTGTCACCGCGTGTTCAAGGGCTATCGGAACGGTCCTTTCGCTGGTGATCAGACAGGCCTCCCAGCTCTCAAGGTGCTGGGGTGGGGAACTCCGGGCAAAGGACGCTGCCACGACCAGCCAGAAGGCGATCAGCGCCCGGGATAAGCGAGCAATCCGGTACCGGGACGTCATGGTTTGAGCCGGTACCCGGTGCGGAAGATCCATGCGATCAGTACCATGCACAAGGTCAGGAACACCATGATCATGCCGACACTGATACCGATGTGAATGTCGGAGACGCCATAGAAAGCCCACCGGAAACCGGAAATCAGGTATACCACCGGGTTGAACAGGGTGATGGTCTGCCAGATCTCCGGCAGCATATCGATGGAATAGAAGGTACCGCCCAGAAACACCAAAGGCGTAACGATCATTAGCGGCACGATCTGAAGCTTTTCAAAGCCATCCGCCCACACACCGATAATGAACCCGAACAGGCTGAAGGTCACCGCGGTCAGCACCAGGAACGAGATCATCCAGAAGGGATGCAAGACGCTGTAATCCACGAACAGCCGTGCGGTGGCAAGGATGATCAGGCCCAGGATTACCGACTTGGTGGCTGCCGCCCCGACATAGCCGATTACTACCTCAATGTAGGACACGGGCGCCGACAGTACCTCGTAGATCGTGCCCGAGAACCGTGGCATGTAGATGCCGAAGCTTGCGTTGGAAATGCTCTGCATCAGCAGCGTCAGCATGATCAGCCCCGGGATGATGTAGGCGCCATAGCTGATGCCGTCAATATCTCCCATACGGGAGCCAATGGCGGAGCCAAACACCACGAAATACAGGGATGTAGAGATCACCGGTGAGGCGACACTCTGCATCAGGGTTCGCCACATGCGGGCCATTTCAAACTTGTAGATGGCGAGGATGCCATACAGGTTCATAGATTCTCTCCGGTTGTGGGGCGTATCAGTCGTGATGAACCAGCCCTACGAAAATCTCTTCAAGGGAACTCTCCCGGGTCTGCAGGTCACGGTACTCCACACCCAGCTCTCCCAGTGTGCGCAAAAGCAGGGCCACACCGGCCTGCTCCTGCTGGCTGTCGAAGGTGTAAATCAGCTCATAGCCATCTTCGGAAAGCTCGATGGGCTGGTCTTTCAGTTCCGGCGGCAACTCTTCCAGCGGGGCTTGCAGATGCAGGCGCAGTTCCTTGCGGCCCAGCTTCGACATAAGGGTGGCCTTATCCTCCACCAGGATCAGTTCGCCGTTGCGGATCACGCCGATTCGGTCCGCCATTTCCTCGGCTTCCTCGATGTAGTGGGTCGTGAGGATAATCGTAACGCCACTTTCCCTTAACTTGCGTACCATTTCCCACATATCCCGGCGCAGTTCCACGTCGACACCGGCGGTGGGTTCGTCGAGAAACAGGATATCCGGCTCATGGGACAGTGCCTTGGCAATCATCACCCGGCGCTTCATGCCACCGGAAAGGGACATGACCCGATTGTTGCGCTTGTCCCACAGCGACAGGTCTCGCAAGACTTTCTCGATATGGGCCGGATTGGGCGGCTTGCCAAACAGCCCGCGGCTGAAGCTGACAGTGTTCCAGACCTTTTCAAAGGAGTCGGTGTTCAGCTCCTGGGGTACCAGGCCAATCGCCTGCCGCGCCGCCCGGAAGTCACGGACGATATCGTGCCCTGCAGCGGTTACCGTGCCGCTGGAGGGGTTTACGAGACCACAGATGATACTGATCAGGGTGGTCTTGCCGGCGCCATTGGGGCCGAGCAGGGCGAAGATCTCCCCCTTCTGTATGTCCAGGCTGACATTCTTGAGGGCTTGGAAGCCATCGCCATAGGTCTTGCTGAGGTTCTGGACCGATATATCCGGTTGCACAGCGGGTTCTCCGTCAGCAGGTTTTGGAAAAGTCGGGCATTTTCGCATGTTATGGGTGAACAGGGCACCCCGTTCCGGTGCGTATACGGACAAATCCTGTGCCGGACCAGTGGAGAAGGTCATTGGCCACAGGCATAATGCCACCGGATCGGTGTCCCGCCTGGTTGTTGGAGTACCCATGATTCGCACTGCGTTAGCCGTATTATTTGTTGTTGCCCTGGCGGCTTTTGCCTGGTGGTTGCCGCAATGGCTGGGTGCGCCTGAATCGGCCACGGACAACGCCAGTCAAGCCACCTGCCATCCACTGGTCGAAACCTGCCAGTGGCAAACGCCAGGTGGCGCCGCAAAACTGACTCTGATCCCGCTTTCAGGGGATGAGCTGCAACTGGACGTGACCATACCCGGCGTGGCTGCCAAACCCCTGATCGTACTCACCGGTGAGAGTATGTACATGGGGGAGTATCCCATGGCACTGAGCGCGACAGGCCTGCCCGGGGAATACCGGGTGCGCTTCGTACCACCGTTCTGCACCACCGGTGACGAGATGGTTTGGCGGATTAACGTGCAGGTTGCCGGCGAGCCGTTCGAACTGCCTTTCCGGGCCCTGTTCAGTCCTTCCGAAGCTTCCTGAGCATCAGCAATGTCAGCAGGTTGGCATGGTCTGCAAGGCCAGGCGCCGGCGAATACGGCGGGATAGCCCGTCGATCCCAATATTCAGTAACGCCGTGACCAGAATCAGGATCATGGCCTTGTCGAACTGGATATTCTGGATGGCGCTGTCGACATAGAAGCCCAATGTATAAATGCCCAGAATCCCCAGGATGGCGGTTTCCCGCATGATGATCTCCCATCGATAGAACAGGAATGCCAGGAACGACGGGTACACCCGGGGTACCAGCTCATAGCCGTAGCGCATCAGCCCCCTGGGTGCGTCAGGGCGCAGCCCAATGGTGCTGGACTGACGCCCGATCAGGTGGCCGATAATACCGCCGTTGTGCAGGGCCAGGGCCACCACTGCCGGCAGCATGGACGGCCCCCACAGCTGCAGCAGGATATAGGCCAGGATGTATTCAGGGGTGGATCTGGCAATCACCAGCAGCACGTGGCCCCCGGTGCGGGAAAGCCGGTTTCCGAAGTGGCGCGAAATCAGCGGGAAGGCCAGCAACGCTATAACACCGGTCGCCACCAGGGCCATCTGTGTCAGTAACAACGTGTTCCAGATGCCGGGCAAGGCCTGGTTCACCACCAGGTCGCTCAGCCAGGGCCAGAAGGCTTCTGAAGAGGTCTCACGCAGGGGCGCCGGCACGATGTCTTCGGTAAAGAATCGGCGGACATTCCCCCACATAATGGGCATTCCGTCCCCCAGGAAGAACGGCGCCGCCACAATATAGAATGGCAGCAGTCGCGGCCGCACCCACAACGGGATGGTTGCGATCAGGGCATAGAACAGAAGCAGTACTGCGCCTGCTTCGGAATAATGCCCCTGGGAAAACGCCGATTCAAGGTAGAAACCCAGGGTAGGCAGGCCGACAAACCCCAGGATGGCGCTGGAGCGAAAGCCGCACTCCAGGCGGTAGGAGGTATAGGTACGCAGTTGTTCCCAGCAATCCGGGATGCGGGTGTAGACGAAGGCAGAGAGTGCCCCGACGCCAGAAGGAAGCAGGTTGCGGGGCTCCTGGTCCGCCTCGTCCAGTATTTCCGAATACACCTTGGCAAATATTCCGGCGTACGGAATGGCAATGGCGAGCACCCCGGTGAGGGGATGGAAGCCGAAGAACTGAAGGAAGATCAGCGCCCAGAACAGCTCGTGAATGGCGCGGATAAACGCACAGAAGGTACGAACCACCCGGAACCGGTAAACCAGCGCCAGCAGGAAGCCGGCGCCAGCTCCGAGGGTCACCCCCACAAAGGCGAAGGCCAGGGTGCGAAGCAGGGCAGTGGCGAGTCCCGCGCTTGAGAAGAAGTCCGGGGTCATCACGCCCCAGAAGAAGCGCATCAGGTCTTGCCAGGGGTTCGCCGTGGTAATGGCAATATCCGCCATGGCCAGGCACACCAGGGCCAGCGCCACGAAGAACAGGCTGGTTCTGGCCGTTCTGGAGCGACTTATGGGTATATTGGCCCAACCCTGCATCATGGTGTGGCCTTCAGTCGTATAGCGGGCGGATGTCCGCCGCCGTCAGGGACTGACTTGGCTCATCCAGGGCGATTTTGCCGTCCTGGATGCCCACGATCCGGTTACTGTAGGCCAGCGCAAGCTCCACATCATGTAACGCCACTATCGAGGTGTTAAATCTGTCCCTGAGCAGCGCCATGACCTTGTGGGCCAGTGGGCCATCGAGGGCGGAGACCGGCTCGTCGGCCAGCAGCATGTTGGCATTGCGATAAAGGGCGCGACCAATGGCGGCGCGTTGGCGCTGGCCACCCGACAGCCGCGCTGCCGGACTCCAGAGCTTGTCGGACATATCCAACTCGCCCAGAATGGCAGTCACCGCTTCCCGGTCGGCCTTGAACGGGCGAATCAGGGTAGCCAGGTTGTAGAGCGCGTTATGCTGCTCCAGCCTGGCCATAAAACGTTATGGAAGACGGGCAGGGCGTTGACCAGGCCCAGTTCCTGGGGAACCAGGGCCGCCTCATCGCCCACCCGGTCGTGGATCAGCCGGATCAGGGTGGACTTGCCAGCACCACTCTTGCCGACCAGGGCGATTTTGTCCCCTGGCGCAATCGACAGGGACAGCGGGCCAAGAACCCGCTGTCCACCGAAGTAGCCGGACAGTCCATCCAGTTCCAGCGGTGCCTTCATCAGTTCAGCAGGCCCAGTGCTTCGGCGGTTTCTTCGATGGGCGCATAGTCCTCGTTCGATGCCGGGATAAAGCCAGCCCGGGGGAACCGCTTGAGCAGCTCAGGGTCGTCCATGTCCAGCAGGGCCTGGGTTACGCGATCCTTGAAACCTTCGCCAAAGCGCTCATCGACGTCACCGCGAATGGTCCACTGGTAATCCGGGTAATAAGGCGTCTTCCAGATCACCTGTACCTTGTCGGTATCAATAGAGCCATCTTCCACACCGGATTCCCAGACCTTGTAGTTGACCGCACCCAACTGATAGGTGCCGGCCTCCACCAGGCGGACGGTACGGGTGTGGTTTCCGCTGAAGCCGACCCGCGAGAAGAATTCGTCCGGGGCCTCACCGTAGGCTTCGCGCAAGAAGAACTCCGGCATCAACCGGCCAGAGGTTGAACCCTTCGAGCCAAAGGTGAAAGTCATGCCTTCAAGATCCTCTGACAGCTCGTCCATGGGCTCCAGGCCAGTGCTGGTATTGGCGATCACATAACTCTGGAACTCGGGATCTTCCACACCTTGGGCAATGGCTTCAGAGCCCGGGACAAGGCGGCGGGCCTGCACGCCGGAAAGGCCACCAAACCAGGCCAGTTGAACCTGGTTGTTGCGGAAGGCGGAAACAGCGGCCGCATAGGATTTTACCGGAATGTACTTCACGTCCACGTCCAGTTGCTCTTCCAGGTAGGCCTCGACGGCACCGAAGCGCTCAATCAGCTGCGTCTCGTCCTGGTCCGGAATGGCGGTGAAGACAAACGTGTCTGCAGCCGCGGAAATGGCATAGGTCTGCATGGCGGCGGCTATGGTAGCCAGGCCAAGAATTTTTTTGAACATAGGGATCGGTCCTTGAGGTGAAGGGTTCAGGCAGCGCATGTGCCGGTTGTAATGATACTCTACGATGACCTGACTGGATTGGCCTACCGTAGAAATCATCTGACACTACTGAATGGTAGCAACTTAATGAAACTACTGCTATTGACTCCCGCCCCCCAGGGTTCACTCTCCGGCAACCGGGCGACGGCCGAGCGCTGGGCAGGATTACTGGAGGGGCTTGGTCATCGGGTCACAGTAGGCACCAACTATGATGCCCGGCAGGCTCGCGATTCCGATGCGCTGATTGCGTTGCACGCGTGGCGCAGCCGGGATGCCGTGACGCGCTGGCGCCGGGAACAGGGGCAGAAGCCGGTGATTGTCGCGCTGACTGGAACGGACCTGTATCGGTTCCAGTACAGCCACCCGGAGCAGACCCTTGCCACCATGGCAGCGGCAGACGGGCTTATCGTACTGCACCACCTCGCATGGCAGGTCGTGCCAGAAGAACTCCGGTCTCGTATTACTGTTGTGCTGCAGTCTGCGGCCACCCCGCCGGAGCGAGCCAGCAGGTTACCGGCTGACAACGATCGTTTTGACCTTTGTGTCATTGGCCATCTCCGGGAAGAGAAGGACCCTTTGCGGGCCGCCCTCGCTGCCCGGCTGCTACCGCCTGAATCAAGGATTCACATACTGCAGGCCGGCAAGGCCCAACATAACAGCTGGGCCAGGGCTGCCAGGCAAGAAATGGCCAACAACTCCCGTTACCAGTGGCTGGGTGAGCTTCCCAGGGAGCAGGCCTCACAGCTGATGGGCCAATGCCGCGCCATGGTGATCAGCTCTACCATGGAAGGCGGCGCCAACGTGGTTTCGGAAGCCTGCCGGGCGGGCCTGCCGGTCCTGGCGTCGGACATTCCCGGCAATCTTGGTTTACTGGGGGAGCATTATCCGGGCGTCTACCCTGTTGGCGATGAGCAGGCCCTTGCAGAACTCATGCTCAGGGCAGAGCAGGAGCCTGAGTGGCTGGATAACCTGCGCCGCCTCGTTGACAGGTTGGCGCTGGGATTTACGCCGGAAAAGGAGCAAGCCTCCCTGGAGGAGGCCCTGGCAAAGGCCGTAACCCTCAGTCCCGTAGACTGATGGGCTCTATGGCGTCCCCCTGTTCGGTGACCTCGCCGATAATGGCGGTCAGCGGATAGCCCAGGGACCGGAGCTCTGCTACGCAAGCCTCCGCCTGGTCCGCTGGCACACTGGCCAGTAATCCGCCGGCAGTCTGGGGGTCAAAGATCAGCGGATAGCGGGGGTGATTCACCCATTTTCCCTGGTCCCGGATACCCCGACGCAAGCGGATATTGGCCGGTTGCAGCGAGCTCAGGATACCTGCCGCAGCGGTCTCTTCGGCGCCGGGCAGGACCGGGATAGCCGACAACTCCAGGACAGCATCGACACCGGAGGGACGGGTCATTTCCACCAGGTGGCCCAGTAGCCCGAACCCGGTCACATCGGTACAGGCCGTGGCTCCATAACGCAGCAGGCACAGGGCGCCTTCCTGGTTGGACTGAATCATGGAGGCCAGGGCTGAATCGATCCAGCGGCCCCTGGCGGCCAGGCGGGCGTGGGCTGCGAACAGGGTACCGGTACCGATCGCCTTGGTCAGAATCAGCTTGTCACCGGCCTTCAGGCCGCCCTTGCTCATCACCTTGTCAGGATCAATCAGGCCGTTGACCGCAAAACCCAGGGCCAGCTCCTTACCTTCACCTGTATGCCCGCCTACCAGGGCACAGCCGGCGTCATTCAGCACTTCCACGGCACCGGACATCATCTGGTAGACCACATCTTCCACCTTGGACTCAATGCCATAGGGCACGGTAGCAACGGCGGTCGCGCTCTGGGCTTCGGCGCCCATGGCAAACACATCGCCCAGGCTGTGATTGGCAGCTACCTTGCCGAAAACATAAGGGTCGTCAATAAATGCCCGGAAAAAGTCCACGGTGTGAACCACGGCCTTGCCCGGAGGCACGGTCAGCACGGCGGCATCATCCGGCGCATGCAGCCCCACCAGAATGTCATCCCGCTCGATGGGGCGCAGCTCGCTGAGTGCCCGGGACAGCACCGTACTGCCCACCTTGGCGCCACAGCCGCCGCAGCGCATAGCCACTGCAGAAATGGCCTGGGAGGCTTCCTCCGGGTTCTGCGCGGCAGAGGTATCCGGCAGGGCAGAGGACTCCTCCATGGCTGGTAGCTCGTTGAACTTCTTCATGAAGCGTCGGTCGATCCAATCCTTCCAACGCCACACCAGGCGACCCTGGGCGAATCGGTCACCTTTGGAGGCGATGGCATACTTGTCGCCAGTGCTTATCAGGGCCAGCCAGGTCTTCTGGGGGGTAAACGGTTTTGGTTGCCTGCCAAGGGCGGCGCGGCGCAGGTTGTCTGCCAGTGGCGGCCCCTGGCGGACTGCAAAGACGCCGGCCTTCTCCCGGGGATGGTCCACCACGTTCGCAATATCGCCGGCGGCGAAGACATCGTCATCGGTTTCGCTCTGAAGCGTATCCCGACAGCGAATAAAGCCACCATCGTCCAGCGCCAGCCCGGTTTCCCTGAGCCAGGCAGGGCCACCGGCACGGGTGACCCAGAGCACTTCGTCCAGGTCAAAGGAGTGGTCGTTTTCGGTACGGAGATGGCCATGCTCAACCCGGGTAACGGCACTGCCAAGATGCAGATGGACACCGCGCTTACGGAGTGTCTTGCTGAACGCCTCTCGAACTCGCTCATTATGGGTAGGCAAAAGTTCGCTCGCCTGGTCGAACAGATGAAACGACAGTTGGTCCGGATCCTTGCCCCGGGTCTTGTATTCCTTGCGTAACCGATGCTGCATGGCGAGTGTGAGCTCAACACCACCGGCCCCCGCGCCTACAACACCAACCGACAGCGGCCCTTCATGGGTCTCTGCCCGTTCCAGTAATGAAAGCCAGCGCTGATTGAACCCGTTGATGGGTTTGACCGGTACGGCATGGTCACTGGCGCCTGGAACTTCGTTGACCCGTGGCGTGGAGCCAATATTGATGGATAGCAGGTCATAGGGAACAGAAGGGCGCCCCCGGCAGAGGATGCGCTTGGTGTTACGATCAACGCCAATCGCTTCATCCCGGTAGAACCGGGCGCCGGCAAACTCCGCCAGCTTGCTGAGGTCGATGTGGCAGTCGTCGTAGCTGTAGTGCCCGGCCACGTAGCCGGGCAGCATGCCGGAGTAGGGGGTGTGCGTGTCGCGACAGATCAGTGTCAGGCGAACACCCGGCACCGGTTTCATCGCAAAACGCTTGAGGACTCCAACGTGGCTGTGGCCACCACCAATCAGTACGATGTCACGCAGTACCGGCTGTTCCGTTTCCTTCATCCGATCAGTTTCTTCGCTTCGTCGGGCCAGGTCCGGAAGCCTTTCGTACTTGAGAACTGGTTCAGTTTCTCCTGTTCGGCTTCGGTCGGATTGGCGATCTGGTTAATGGAAGTAATGCCCGCACCCTGGAGTTTGCGCGCGGTAACCGGGCCAATACCCTTGATTCTGGTCAGGTCGCTGAGGTCGTTGCCCTTGCTGGCGGCCTTCGCCGTAGCGGTAGCCTTTCGAGCACCGGCCTTGGCGTCTGTTTTCGCCCTGGTGGCACTACTCTTGGCCTTGGTAGCGGTTTTCTTGCCAGCTTTTTTCGCTGTCTTTGCGGTACTGGTGGCTTCTTTTTCCAGGGAGCGGGTTACTGCCTCCTGGCCACGCTTTGCTTCCCGTTGCGCAATGCCAAGACGTTCCATAACCGTGTTCTGGATTTTCTGGAATTCCTCCATGCGACGGTCCAGTTCATCGTGGAACCGTTTCATTTCCCGATCACGCAGCTCGTCGATTTCCTTCATCAGCTTGCGAACCGGCTCCTGAATCTGGTTCTGGAGAGAGTCCAACTGTTTGAAAGCATCGTCCACGAGCTTTTCGATCTGGGTGGAGGTTTTCTCAAACTCCTTGTTGACCTTCTTGACGATCTTGTCAACGTTTGGTCGGTTATCGCCGGACTTGCTGCTCTTGGTGTTCTTGCTCTTTGCCATGGTGCCACTCCCTGTTCACTTCGTGTGACGAGCTGATGGTTTATACCGCTTTGAAGGCCAGTCGGATTGCCCGACCGGAAAATCCGATGATTGCCGTGAGGCCCAAAGCGAGGAACCCCCTGGTCAGGCAGGCGCACTGACGCCGGCGCCGTCACGCCGTGACAGCAGGGACTGTTTTCGATCGAGGACATCACGAATTCGCATTAACTGGTCAGAGTCCTCTGCTTTCGGCCGGTAGTCGCTACCAATAAAATCAATAGAATAGAAAAAATTGCTACAGTACTTTCTTCGTTCGGTTACCAGCCCCGTGAGCCCGCTTGCAATCAGGTTCTCGAAGGGCATGGACATCTCCAGTTCCAGGCCGAGGGTATCGCCTGGCTCGAATACCTTATCGGTTTTGAGGACACACCCGAACTGATTCAGGTCAAACAGACGGGCTTCCACCAGTTCCTTGCGAAAAAAGCCCTTACGGAGCGTGAAACGCGCAAGCAGGTCTGGCAGCGGGGTGTGGTAACGGTTATCTGGCATCTGCATGGTACATTCCGACACTT
This sequence comes from Marinobacter sp. AN1, assembly GCF_026013985.1. Taxonomy (NCBI): domain Bacteria; kingdom Pseudomonadati; phylum Pseudomonadota; class Gammaproteobacteria; order Pseudomonadales; family Marinobacteraceae; genus Marinobacter; species Marinobacter sp. AN1. Next base: position 2,200,034 of record NZ_CP110342.1, read on the forward strand.
GTAACTCTCACCATTACTGGCCCGGACGGTGTGAGCGGGCCATCGGCGAATGTGGATGTGATCCTCGTGAGTCTGGTTAAACCTTAGCCACGGATCCCGGTGAAGGCAATATTTTCAGGACGGTAGCTAACGGACTTAATGTGAAATAACGCCCGTTTCAGAAGTTTCGGGGCTTTGCCTCAGGAATCATCCTCTACGATATCATGTTCCCTGTCGTTGGTGTGCAGGGTGTAAAGATCCGTACGTCGATCCTTGAGGTTGGTTACGGAGCCCTCGGCGCGAACCAGCGTGAGCTTTTCCAGGTCGAGGTCCGAGAACATGATCATCTCGGTGTTCGGAGTGGTTTCCGCCATGACCGCATCATGGGGAAACGCAAAGTCCGACGGCGAAAATACCGAGGACTGGGCATACTGAACGTCCAGGTTTTCCACCTTTGGCAGGTTGCCAACACTGCCGGTAATCACCACGTAACACTCATTCTCGATAGCCCGTGCCTGGGCACAGTGGCGCACGCGCAGATAACCGTTCTTGGTGTCTGTCCAGAAGGGTACACAGATAATGTCCACCTCTTCAGCTGCGGCGATACGCCCGAGTTCCGGGAACTCGATGTCATAGCAGATCATAATGGCCACCCGGCCGGAGTCTGTATCAAACACCTGGAACCGGTCGCCACCCTCGATAACCCAGTCGCGACGCTCATGTGGCGTAATGTGAATCTTGCGCTGTTCATCCACTCGGCCGTCACGATGGCAGAGATAGGACACATTGTAGACCCGGTCATCCTCGATCAGGGGCATGGAGCCGGTGATAATATTGATGTTGTAACTCACTGCCATGTCGGACATTTCGTTTCGGAACTGCTCGGTAAATCCGGCCAGGAAGCGGATCGCCCGGGTCTGGTCCATCTGGTCAGTCAGACCCATCAGGGGTGCGTTGAAAAATTCCGGGAAAATCGCGATGTCACTCTTGTAGTCGGAGAGGGCATCAACGAAGTATTCCACCTGGCGCAGCACCTCATCCACCGAGGTAAATTCCCGCATCTGCCACTGGACAGCGCCCATTCGCACCTGGGTCTTACGGGTATTGAGCACCGTGGAGGGCGGCGTGTAGAGAATGTTATTCCACTCCAGCAATGTCGCGTAACCCAGTGATTTCTGATCCTCCGGCAGGTACTTGTGCATCAGGCGGGTGACCTGAAAATCATTGGACAGCTGGAAGCTCAGAATCGGGTCGTAGATCTCCTTGCGGTCTACCCGCTGGATGTACTCCGCCGGCGTGTACTGGTCCGCGTACTTGTGATAGTTCGGAATGCGACCACCGGCCAGGATTGCCCGCAAATTCTTGGAACGGCAAAGCTCCTTGCGGGCTTCATAGAGCCTGCGGCCCAGGCGATAGCCGCGGTAATCCGGGTGTATGAATACGTCCAAGCCGTACAGGGAATCGCCGTTGGCGTTATGCCAGATTTTCTCATTACGGAGAATCAGGTCGTCATAGGTGTGGGGGTTACTGAACCGCTCGTACTTCACACAGACCGTAAGAGCAACCGCAATCAGCTCGCCACTGTCTTCGATACAGATTTGCCCGTCCGGAAACTGCTCGATCAGGGCATTGATGGTTTCCCTCGGCCAGGCACCACCAATGTCGTCGTAGACGCGGTCCATCAGCACCTTGAGCTGCTCATAGTCCGTTTCTGTCAGGTTGCGCAGGTTCAGGTGCAGTTCTTCATGTGCCATATAGAGACTGGCTCCGGTTGCTGAAATGGAAACGAATGAAAGGATTATAGACGTTTACGGGGTGCCTCCCGCAATGGATGTGGTTCTTGGAGCAGGATCGGACCGATTCACCGGGCTCACGGTTCGCTGGGATCCATCGACAGCTCAGTGTGACGTGACGCCTGCCTGGATACGGCGACGCAGGTTTTCCAGTGCTACACGTCCGACAGGGGCTGAGTCAGCACTGAGGAAGGGGTTTTTCAGTATCAGTAACTGACGTTGCTCCAGGTTAAGCGCCTCCACGGCCCGGCCGTAGTAGTCGGCGAGGAAACGGGCAAAGGAGCCGTCTTCGATGGCCCTCTCCAGCCCCAGCTGGATTCGCTGGGCGGTGTCATGGTCTCTGGGGCCTACGAAGAAATAGGAAGGCATGGGGTAGGCCAGCAGCAAATCGGGTTCGATCGCAAGGTCGTCTCTGTTGACCCGCTCCAGGTCGTATAACACCTCGCTGACGCCCCGGGCGAAGCAATCGAAGCGCCCGCCCGCCAGCATGGTAAAGAGCGTTTCGTAACGGGTATGGGTTACCACCGGAACCCCGTTAGCCCGCAGGATGTCAGCGTCCGGCCAATGAGCCCCCTGGCCGATGCTGAGGCCCCGTTCCACCAGGTCGGCAATGCTGCTACTTCCCTGAAAACGGTCCAGCCTGTCCTTGCGCACCACACAGACCCTGAAGCCCAGCAAACCACCGTCTATTGGCAGGGCAATCGTGTAAAGCGATTCCTCCCGCGCCGGGGAAGTGGCCACGTTGGCAATGTCTACCTGGCGTTCATCGGGGTCGCGGTGCAATTCCAGCAGGGCGCGGCCCTGAACCATTTCAACCGAGCGGGTAATCCGATACGCGCCATACTCGGGAGTTTTGTCGAAAGCGAGCCTCAAAGCCGCATGCACGGCCGGGCTGTCGAAATTACGGTACCAGAGCCGGTATTCCCGTGGTTCTTCATAAGAGGGAGAAGAAGACGCAGACTCGCGGGCCTGACTGTCAGCGCCGAAGGACAGGGCACAGGCCAGGGTTACGGCGGCTAGTGTTCGGTATACCCGGGTGGCAACGATAGGCATAGACAGTTTCCATACTGCTGGACGTTCGGCATCAGTGCCGATACGTCACTTCACCCTGAGTGTATCGTTTTTATGGAAGCTGGATAGTCCCGATCACTCAATTTTCAGTCTTCTTTCGGCAATGAGTTCAGGGTATCCAGAAAGGTCTTGCCATAGCGTTCCAGCTTCGCCGCCCCAACACCGCTGACCTGGGACATTTCGTCCAGGTCAGCGGGACGACGCTCCAGGAGCTCGTGCAATGTGGTGTCGTGGAAGATCACGAACGGCGGAACCCCTTGCTCGTCGGCCAGTTCCTTGCGCTTTGCCCGCAGGGCTTCCCAGCCAACCGGATCGGCAATGTGCTGGCTCCGTTCTGCGCCGGGCCTGGACGTGCGCCGGGACGCCTTTCGTTCCGGGTCCTTGCGCAGTTCCAGGGTGGCTTCTCCCCGCAGTACCGAGCGGCATTGTTCAGTCAGGACCAGGGCGCCATAGCCTTCCGGGTCAGCACGCAGGTAACCGTTCGCGACCAATTGCCGGAACACCGATTTCCACTGGGTGGCGGATAGTTCAGTACCGATACCCCAGGTGGAGATCGCCTGGTGGCCGGCCTGGCGAATGCGGTCATTGTCCGCCCCCCGCAGCACGTCGATAACGTAGTTAACGCCGAACCGTTGCCCTGTTCGGTAAACGCAAGAAAGCGCCTTGCGCACGGCCTCAGTGCCGTCCCAGGTTTCAGGGGGCGTCAGGCAGGTATCGCAGTTACCGCAAGGCTTCTCAAGCACATCGCCGAAATAGCGCAGCAAGGCCTGTCGGCGGCAGCTGGTGATCTCGCACAGGCCCAACATAGCGTCCATTTTCTGGCGCTCGACCCGTTTGAAGTGATCATTACCCTGGGACGCCTCAAGCATCTGGCGAAGCTTGATGACATCCTGGAGGCCGTAGACCATCCACGCCGTGGAGGGGTTGCCATCGCGACCGGCACGGCCCGTTTCCTGGTAATAGGCTTCCAGGCTTTTGGGCAGGTCCAGGTGAGCGACAAAGCGTACATCAGGCTTGTCGATGCCCATGCCGAAGGCAATCGTGGCCACTACGATCACCCCATCTTCCCGCAGGAATCGCTCCTGGTTTTCCGCCCGCTCGCCGGCAGCAAGGCCGGCGTGGTAGGGAAGGGCGTTATAACCCTTCTGCTGCAACAACCGGGCAGTAGCGTCCACCTTATTACGGGAAAGGCAGTAGACGATGCCGGAATCCCCTGCGTGCTCCTCGCGGATAAAGTCCAGCAACTGTGTGTTGGCGTTGGTCTTGGGGGCTATGCGGTATTGTATGTTGGGGCGGTCAAAGCCACTGATGAAGTGCCGGGCCTGCGTGAGGGAAAGCCGCTCGGCGATTTCCTTGCGGGTACGCTCATCAGCTGTTGCGGTGAGCGCGATTCGGGGAATGGCAGGGAATCGTTCGGCGAGCATACTCAGGCCGAGGTAGTCAGACCTGAAGTCGTGGCCCCACTGGGAAACACAGTGGGCCTCATCAATGGCAAACAGCGACAGCGAGGCACTTTCAAGAAGTTCCAGCATGCGTGGCTGCAACAGGCGCTCTGGCGCACAGTACAGTAGATCCAGCTCGCCACGGAGCAGGGCGTTCTCGGTTTGCCAGGCCTGCTCCGGCGCCATGGAAGAGTTGAGGAAAGCCGCCCGCACCCCGAGTTGATTCAGCGCGGCCACCTGGTCCTGCATCAGCGCGATCAGTGGAGAGATAACAATGCCGGTGCCCGGACGAACCATGGCAGGTATCTGGTAGCAGAGGGATTTACCACCGCCCGTGGGCATCAGCACCAGGGCATTGCCCCCGTCGACCAACTCGTGGACGATGTCGCCCTGCAACGGACGGAAAGTCTCGTAACCGAACACCTGGTGCAGTACCTGTTCCGGACTGACGGTGGGGGTTACAGGCTTTTCCGTGCTGAGACTGTCGAAATCCGCGTATTGGTCCATGGGGTTGTGTGGCCGGTTCTGAAACGAAGCCGGGATGATACCAAAACCACCCCCCTGTTGTCGGGAGGAGGCACGATAAGCCCTGCCACGATACAATAGCGCGGTTTTTCACGCCGGCCCACCAGGCCGGAGCTTGTCGTTTTTCAAGAAAAGGCAACAAAAACAGGATCGTAATGCAAGAATTTGATGCTATACGTCCCTATGGGGACGAAGAGGTCGAAGGCGCCGTAAAGCGTCTTTCCAACGACCCCGACTTCTTGTTGATGGTGGGCCGCTTCCGCTCGCCATTCCTGGCCCGCTGGTTGCCGGGCCTGCTGCGCAGACGGGTAAAGACCTGGCTTTGGAAACAGTTCGGCAATGCCCGTACCATCCGGGACATTCAGTTACGGGTGGCCGAACATGTCACCGAACTGGTCAACCGGACCACCACCAGGCTGACGTCGTCCGGACTGGATCGCCTGGATCCGAACAGTGCTTACCTGTTTATCTGCAATCACCGGGACATTGTCTTCGACCCCATGGTGGTCAACCACCTGCTGCACCTGCACGGGTTTGACACTACCCGCATTGCCATAGGTGACAACCTGCTCAAGAACCCGGTGTTTGCCGAGATGATGCGCCTGAACAAGAGTTTTGTGGTGCAGCGGGACATCCAGAGCCCAAGGGAAATGCGACAGGTGTTCCTTACATTGTCGGGTTTTATCAACCATAGCCTGGACGATGGCCACAGCATCTGGATCGCCCAGCGGGAAGGCCGTGCCAAGGACGGGGTTGACCTCACCGATCCGGCTATCATCAAGATGTTCTACATGAGTCGTAAAAAGGAGGGGCTGGGTTTTGCCGAAGCCATGAACCGCATGCGTATCGTGCCGGTATCCATAGCCTACGAGTACGACCCCTGTGATACCGACAAGGCGCGCGAGCTGGAAACCCGAGAGCGAACCGGCACTTATACCAAGGCGGAGAACGAAGATTCCGAACAGATCGTCAAAGGGCTGACCGGTTTCAAGGGACACGTACACGTGCACTTTGGGCTGCCGATTTCCGATGCGCCGGATAATGCCAGGGACCTGGCAGCCCTGATCGATGCCGAAATCCATGCCAACTACCACCTGCACGCGTCCAACCTGGTAGCCTACAACATGCGGGGCACGCACCCTTCGGCCCACGACACACCGGAAAACGTGAGCGAAGAGGTGATCACGGCCGAGAGTTGGACCCCGGCCGAACTTGAAGCTGCGGAGGAAGAGCTGGAACGACGGATCAACGCCTGTGATGAGGCCATCCGACCCTACCTGGTTGCCATGTACGCCAATCCGGTCATCAGCTCCCTTACCGCACTGAACGCGCAACAAACGCACCAGACGCAACCCGAGAGGTAGTATGCAAAAGCTCGACTATATCCAGTTCGATACTGGCGAAAACCCGGGGGCAGCCGTTATCTGGCTGCACGGCCTCGGTGCCAGTGGCCATGATTTCGAACCGGTGGTTCCGGAGCTGGGCCTGCCCCAGGACGCCAGTGTGCGCTTTATTTTCCCCCATGCACCGGACCTGCCCGTAACCATCAATGGCGGTATCCGTATGCCTGCCTGGTACGACATCAAGTCGCTGGAGCTGGGCAGGACTGTGGATAAAGACCAACTGATGGCATCCGCCGACTCGGTCGCCGCCCTGGTGGAGCAGGAAATCGAGCGGGGCGTCAAGCCGGAGCGGATTGTGATTGCAGGTTTTTCCCAGGGTGGGGCGGTTGCCTATGAGCTGGGTCTGAGCTATCCGAAGCGACTGGCAGGCATTCTCGCGCTGTCCACCTATTTTGCGACAGCAGACTCGGTTACCTGTTCAGAGGCCAATCGGGACATCCCCATCAGCGTATTCCACGGCACCCATGACCCTATGGTACCGGAGGCCTTGGGACAGGATTCCGTCGCGAAACTTCAGGACATGGGCTACAGCGTGGAATACGAGACCTATCCCATGGAACACGCCGTCTGCCTGGAAGAAATCCACGCCATCGGACGGTTCCTGCGCGACGTTCTGGCCCTGTGAATCACTTCGCCCACCTGTACCTTGCCCGCCCCTCGGTAGAATCCCGGGTGGGCAACCTGTTGGGTGATTTCGCCCGGGGCCTGGACCCGGAACAGCTACCCGCACCTGTGCGGTCCGGGCTTGAGCACCATCGGGCGGTGGATGCCTTTACCGACGCCCACCCGGAGGTGCTGGCTTGCAAGGCGCTGTTTTCGTCGAGTCGGCGCCGCTTCGCTGGTATTGCCCTGGATATCCTGTTTGACCACTATCTGCTGCGCCACTGGGATCGATTTGGCCACTGCAATAAAAGCGGCTTCATCCATGAGCTGTACCGGGACCTGGAGCAGGGCGCAGGCCTGATGCCCGAAGATATGGCAAAGGTAACCCGAAGAATGGTCAACCACGACTGGTTCCACGCCTACCAGGACCTGGACAAGGTTGGCATGGCCATGGACCGCGTGGCTCAACGGATCCGATTCCGTCATCAGTTTGCTGGCATTATCGAGGAAATCCGTCCCCTCGACGATGAACTCGAAGCCCGTTTCCTGGCCTTTTTCCCGGACCTCAAAGCCTTCAGCGATGCCCGAAGCCTGGGCAACTGAAAAACTCTCCATAATCCGGACACATGACAGTCACCCCCAGTCTGGTAACCTCGACTTTCTTCAAGTCCTGTTCCGCTTGATAAGCGGTTAGCACGGAGTTCCACCATCCAGGGAGCAAGGGCATGTTTACCCGACTGGAATCCTTGCGGGGGCTCGCGGCCATCATGGTCGTGCTTTACCATTCGCCGTTCCGCTTTGGTGAAACCTCCGCTCCGATCATCACCAACAGCTATCTGTTTGTTGATTTCTTCTTTGTGCTGTCCGGATTCGTCATGGCCTATGCCTACGGCGACAAGATACGTGGTGGTATGGGGTTTGGTGAGTACGTAACCCTGCGCCTGGGGCGGCTGTATCCACTGCACCTGTTCACCCTGATGCTGTGGGTGCCTTACATACTGATCAAACAGTACCTGTATGAAACCGGGTTTGGCGGCACCAGTCAGCTGGACGAGAACAACCCGACTACTTTCATTACCAACCTGTTCCTGATCCATGGTCTTGGTGTTAACGACTCACTCAGCTGGAACCAGCCCAGCTGGAGTATCAGCACCGAATTCTTCGCCTATATCGCGTTTTTCCTCACCGCTGTCACCATCGACCGGGGCCGTCGTCTTTGGTTACCACTGACGCTTTCAGCGGGTTTTTACGGGTTTATTTTCCTGGTAATCCGTCCCGATGAACTACAGATTACCTACGACTTCGGATTGATCCGGTGCCTGGCTGCTTTCTACCTCGGAGTTTTTGTATACCGATTGAGGCGTGTGGGAACGCCGGATACGCTTTCGCTCGCCACGTTGACGGCGCTGGAACTGGCTGCTTTTGCCACCATGATTGGTACCGTTGTGGCGTCCGACGATGGCTACCTGATGATCGTGGCCGCCATGGCCAGCTTCGCGTTCACCGTATTTGTCTTTGCGGCAAAGGGTGGGGGGCTTGTCAGCCGGCTGCTGGACCTGGACCTCATTCGCAAGATCGGCATCTGGTCCTTCTCCATCTATATGATGCACCGGCTGCTCCAGTTCGGCGTGTCCAACGTGTTCGAATTTGTTCTGGGCATTAACCCCAAAGCCCCTACCGGGTGGACTTCTGTCGCTCTCAATAGCGCCATGCTGATTCTCATCATTTACCTGTCCCGCTATAGCTATGAGTGGGTAGAAAAGCCTTCTCGGGACTGGGTGAAGAATCGGCTTCGTCGTCAGGAACTCACTGTGTTGGACCGTACACAGCCGGCCTCCGCCACCGGCAAATTACAGGACTGAAACTGAACTTTGGGAACCGGGTCACGTAAAGTTTTGGCAAGCGGCTTAATGACAAAGCTGAACGTCAACGGATAGAGGAGGTAGGCACCTATGGTTCCGAAGAGGTCATTGAGAGGTTTCGCCCTGGGGTTGATCGCGGCAGTCGGGCTGACGTTTCAGGTTGGTGCCACGGCTTCCACAAAGGACCAGGCAAAGCCCGACCCTGAGCGCATGGGCTTCGTCGAATGGGTGGTGATGAAAGACACCGGCCTGCGCATGAAGGCCCGTCTGGACACCGGCGCCAAGACCTCTTCGCTGCACGCTACGGATATTGAAGGTTTCGAGAAGGACGGCGGAGACTGGGTAAGGTTTCGCCTGCCACTGGATGACCACAACGATATCGACTCACCGGAAAATAAAGGCATAGTGCTGGAATTCGAGCGGCCAGTAGAGCGCACCGTGCTCATAAAACGCAAGGGGGCGCCCTCCCAGCAGCGTTACGTTGTTCGTATGGAGTTCTGTATTGCAGGCAAAATCCATGAAACCCAGTTTTCCCTGACTGATCGCGGACGTTTTACCTATCCCGCCTTGCTCGGACGTCGATTCATGGGTGATGACAACGTGCTGGTGGATTCCACGGACAGCTTCCTGGCGGAGGCCGAGTGCGAGTACAACGCTATCGAAAAGATCGCTGAACTACCGGAGGCGAAAAGCTGAAGCTGACTGGGGATGATCACAAGGTAACCCGGAAAGCACCGACGCAGCCACGGGCGCCGATAATCGGTTAAACCAGGAGGATGAAGCGATGCCATACCGCAACAACAGCGAGCTGCCCGATAATGTGAAAGACAACCTGCCGTCACACGCCCAGGAAATTTATCGCAAAGCCTTCAACTCGGCCTGGGACGATTACCAGGACCCGGACGATCGCCGCGGCGATTCCGGTCGTGAGGAGACGGCCCACCGTGTGGCCTGGTCGGCGGTAAAGCAGGAATACCATAAGGAGGGTGATCGCTGGGTGAGAGACAAGGACTGATATACCTGTTTGATTTCCTTGCGCCGATTGACCATATTTAGGGTCCGAATCAGCACATCGGAGCCAGGAGTGCATCAATGAAATACCGGCGTCTGGGCAATAGCGGCCTGAAAGTATCTCCCTTGTGTCTGGGCACCATGACCTATGGGACCCCGGACTGGCGTGAATGGGTGCTGGACGAACAGGCCAGCCGACCGTTCCTGAAAAGGGCACTGGATGCTGGCATCAACTTCTTCGATACCGCAGACATGTACTCCGAGGGGCAATCGGAACGGGTGGTCGGTGGCGCATTGATGGACTATGCCGACCGTGAGGAGTTTGTCCTGGCCACCAAGGTATTCATGCCGATCGGAAAGGGCGCCAATCGTGGCGGCCTGTCCCGCAAGCACATCATGGACGCTATTGACCGGTCCCTTCAGCGGCTGGGAACAGACTACATCGACCTCTATCAGATTCACCGATGGGACTACGACACACCCATCGAGGAAACCATGGAAGCGCTTCACGATGTCGTGAAGGCAGGCAAGGCCCGCTACATTGGTGCTTCATCCATGTTTGCCTGGCAGTTTGCCAAGGCCCAGCATGTCGCAGAGCGCAACGGCTGGACGCGATTTGTCAGCATGCAGCCCATGTACAACCTGATCTATCGGGAAGAGGAACGGGAGATGTTTCCACTCTGCCATGATCAGGGCGTGGGCGTTATACCCTGGAGCCCGCTGGCACGTGGCGTCCTTGCTGGCAAGGCTCAGGGGCAGGGCGCGGCAACCACCCGTGGACGTACCGACGAGAACACCCGTAAATGGCACCTGGGGAGCGATATTGACCAGCCAGTCATCAGCGCCCTGGAAGCGATCTCCAAAGAGCGAAACCTGCCCATGGCCCAGATTGCACTGGCATGGGTGGCCGCCAACCCGGTCGTCACCGCACCCATTGTCGGTGTCAGCAAGGAACAGCAACTCGACGACGCACTGGCGTCCCTGCAAATCCAGTTGACCACCGAGGAGAAGGAGCGCCTCGAAGAACACTATGTTCCCCACGAGGTTGCCGGGCATGCTTGATCAATGCGCTCATCGACTCTGAAGCCCATTTGAGTTCAAGAAAAGGAGCGCGGTAATGGCCATTGATATCCTGATAGCAGGGCGTTTACCCCCGAACGTACTCCCCCAGCTGGAAAAACGATTCCGACTGCACCAACTGCCGGAAGAAAGGAATGAGGCCGGCGCCTTCCTGCAGGAAGTGGGCGGATCGATCCGGGGGATGTTGACCAATGCCGCACAGGGGGCGCCGGAACAACTGCTGAGCGCGTTACCGAAGCTGGAGATTATTTCGTCGTCCGGGGTGGGAACCGATGCGCTCAATATGGATATAGCCCAAGCCAGGGGAATCAGTGTCAGAACCACGCCCGGGGTGCTCACAGAAGATGTTGCCGACGGTGCCATTGCCCTGATGCTGGCGACCAGCCGACGGCTCATGCAGGCCGAGCGAAACGTCCGCGCCGGTCGCTGGCTGAAGGATCTTCCGCTGGGGAACCGGATGACAGGCAAGCGCCTGGGTATTCTTGGCCTGGGCAAGATCGGACAAGCGCTCGCAAAGCGGGCGGCGGCATTTGACATGCCCATTGCCTACCATCAGCGTAACCGCAATCCCGACGTTCCATATACCTATCACGGTTCCGTCGTGTCATTGGCGGAGGCCAGTGACTTTCTGGTGGTCATTGTCCCTGGCGGTCCCGCCACGGAAAACATGGTAGACGGGAAGGTATTCGACGCCCTGGGGCCAGAGGGCATATTGGTAAATGTGGGCCGCGGCAGCACCGTAGACCAGCCGGAGCTTATCCGTGCCCTGGAGCAGGGTCGCATTCGGGCTGCCGGCCTTGACGTACTGGCGGATGAGCCCCACGTACCGGACGCCTTGCTCGAGCTGGAGAATGTTGTGCTGACTCCGCACTACGCCAGCGGTACAACCGAGACCCGGCTGGCGATGGGGCAGCGGGTGGTGGATAACCTGCTGGAGTATTTTGAGGCCGAGTTACAGGGGGCCGATTAAACGGAGTACTCGTCCTCGCATCCATATCGCATTTAACATAATATACATTATGCGCATAGATACCGGTCAAACCCGGGGCATTTTTTACCGGTTTTTGGACGACCAAAAAAGTGCTAAAGAATCTCCAAGAAAAGCACTAAATTTCCATGAAAACCGCTAAACCTGTCGGTGACCTTGGTAAGCCCCTGTTTTACATGAATATCATCGTAGAGCGATCTAGAGGCGCTTCGATCCGTGAACCAGGGAATTAAGTGGCATACTTTCAACGCCTGGCATACCCTGATCCAGAGAACCAGCGGGACATGATCATGAGCACTGTAGTGGTTCAATGATTCCGGACACCAACGTAGGTGGTAAGATCGCCACCATAAACGAGGTGTCTGATGACCAGAAAGCGACGTTCTTTTTCTCCTGAGTTCAAACAGGAAGCAGCCAGCCTGGTGCTGGATCAAGGTTACACGATTCCGCAGGCCAGCGTGTCTCTGGGAATTGGTGAAAGCGCTGTTCGGCGTTGGGTTCAACAACTGACGGACGAGCGTAAGGGCGTCACTCCGAAAGGCAAGGCGTTAACCCCGGAGCAGCGACGTATTCAGGAGCTGGAAGCCCGCTGCAATCGCCTGGAGCGAGAGAAAGAAATATTAAAAAAGGCTACAGCTCTCTTGATGTCGGACGAGATGAATCGTACGCGCTGATAGACCGGTTGGGGGAGCAGGAGTCAATTGAACTGGTCTGTGAAGCGTTTGATATCAGTCGTTCCAGCTATTACGAGTACCGCCAACGGCGGAACCGTGTAGATGTGGAGCGCCTGGCCCTGAGGGCTCAGGTAAACCGCCTGTTTACCAAGAGCCGCAGCTCTGCCGGCAGTCGTACAATCAAAGGCTTGCTCCGCGAGGAAGGCGTTGTCGTTGGTCGCTTTAAAGTTCGACGACTGATGAGCGAGTTGGGGCTGATCTGTAAGCAACCAGGCCCTCATGCCTACAAGCAGGCTACCGTTGAACGACCAGATATCCCGAACCATCTGGACCGGGAGTTTGCAGTAGAACGGCCTAACCAAGTCTGGTGTGGTGACATCACCTACATCTGGAGCGGCCAGCGATGGAGCTATCTGGCTGTGGTGCTGGACCTATATGCCCGGCGAGTTGTTGGCTGGGCAATGTCATCCAGTCCGGATGCGGACCTGGTTGTAAAAGCTCTGGATCACGCCTGGGAACAGCGTGGTCAGCCAGAGAAAGTCATGTTCCACTCGGATCAGGGAAGTCAGTATGCCAGTCGCAAGTTCCGTCAGAGACTCTGGCGCTATCGAATGACACAAAGCATGAGCCGACGCGGCAACTGCTGGGACAACGCACCGATGGAGCGACTGTTCCGAAGTCTGAAATCTGAGTGGATACCGGCCCTGGGTTATCGAAATCTGCCTGAGGCAAAAAGAGATGTTGGTGGCTATCTCATGGACTACTACAACCGGCAGCGGCCTCACGCGTTTAACGGCGGCATTTCGCCTGTTGCAGCTGAGGAAAATCTTAAAATACTGTCCGGGATTAGTTGACCACTACACACGAAAGCGTCAATCATCTCTGGAGATCGGTATCATCTATACTTTCAGGAGTTATTAAGTGCTGAGCCCAAAAATGTTTACTTAGAACTCAACCAGCGCAGTGAATGCCCCTGGGACTAAAGCACTCATTCTACACGCCGACCTTTTCCACTAGCGGCTCGTTTCTTCTCTTCGGAACGGACGTAGATGGTATCCGTTGTCGCCATGCTGGAGTGTCCCAAATCTTCAGAAAGATCTTTCAATGCCCGGCCTCTTTCTATCTCTAGGCTGGCTCCTGTGTGTCTGAGCCAATGGCTCGAAACCTCTCTGAATTTTTGAGCTCGATCTGGCCCGTGGCTAGCCAGCATGTTTTCATACGCGTGATCGAGCACACCCTGGACGAGTCGTGATAGTTGCCTGGCCGTTAAACCCCCGCGGCCTCTAATCTTTTCTATTATGGGGGCGTTTTCACCAATACCGGGTAGAGCTGAGAGACCACGATGTAATCGATATCTCTTTAAATAACTGAGAAAGCTCGGTGGGACCGTCACATCCCGAATTCTTCGACCTTTTCCGTAGACTTTTAACCACCAGTTGCCGTTCGAGTCGGTCCAGAAATGGCCCATTGCTGGCACCCATTCTTTCCGCTCAGAGAGCTCGGAAATTCGCAAGAACAACGTCTTTAGCGCCGCAATAAGGAACAAATTGCGCTCATAAACACCGTCACCGTCTGCCATAGACGAAGCAGACTGCAGTAGGGTTTGCCATTCGCTTTCCGTCAGCCTTTTTATCTGTTGGACCTGAGAGTCTCGAACAAGGTACCTGCAGTCTCGTTTTGCTAACTGAGCGGGATTTCCGAGGCAGACCTCCTCTTCCATTAAGAACCGATAAAAGGCAATCACACCGGTGAACGTCGCAATTAGCGATTGCTGCGATGGACGATATCTGTTTGTTTGAGACTTATCATGCTCTGATGAAGGCGAATCGGCGCGAAACGGTGTCCAATGAGGATTACTGTGGTAAACCCCATTTTTCTGACGAAACTTTTCCATATTGAATTGACTGATCCAACTGGTCGGTGGTGCCCAGCAAAAGTCAACATATTCGAGAATCTCATGTTTTCGAAAGCCGGTTGGATCTTCACCCTTAACGATAAAACACCACAGTAAGAACTTCTCAACCTCCGAGCGAAATCTAAGAAAAGTATGCTCTGATTTGTTGCGGCCGATATACAGAAGGAACGCCTTCCCATGTCCCCAGACCCTTTTTCGCCAGCCAGGTCCTTCCTCTATGAATTGCATCAGATCCGGAAAGCTTCGGAGCTCGAAGTTTCCTAAACGTTCGTGTGCGGGATATAGTGGAGTAAACTGCTTTTTGGCCATGGACTGCCCTTTGAAACCTCTAAATCAGAATATTACCCTATGTCCAATACTAAACAGTATTGGACATAGTTGCCAGCCTTAAAGCTATCCTGAACTACCCTTTCGATAGCAATGGCTTCTGAGCGAGAGGTCTAGTTATTGCGCCTGCATACTCGATAGCATTTTCTGGACATCGCTGCGGTTATTAATTCCAAGTGTGGGTAGTAATGCTAATAGGAAGTTAACAACTTTTATACACGTCGGAGCTTCAGATTTGTTCAGTTCGAGGATAATAAGACCTTCGTGAAGGGCCAGATTAGAAAGCATAAAACGTTGATTTTTTCGCATGAAGGCCCACCTTCTTTGTATCCAAGGGAGCAAAACCTCACAGGCGAACTGGAAGTGCCCGAATGTTTTGGCCATCTGTAAAGTTTTAAAGGCGATCTCAAAAATGTGTCTTGGAGAGACGGCCTGTAACCCTCGAATGGCTCTGGCCTGCGCGAAGATAAGATGTCCGAAGTCAGTGAGATAGTCAGCGACCACCCCCTTCCCTTTAACAGCATCAAGCAAATCTGAGCGGATTTCAAAACCGCTGGAGGCAGGGAGCTCTCGGAGAATATCCTCGACAGCAGCGACGTCGTCATTCAATATCGAGATAGAAAAATATAGTAGGATCAGCTGCTCGGAAATATCCCTAAGGTCTTGTTGCTGCCGCTCAGTCGCCAAAGGAAGCGTGTTATAGTCAAGATTATTGAGGCTGATTTCGCCGGTTTGCTGGGAACATGTTTGAGCGTACGCAAACGATGATATTGTATCCTGCAAAGCAAAAATAAATAGCTTAGCATCACGGCGAATAAAAGCTTTGTGTCTAAGGGAAGGAACCAAAAGAATCTCGCCTTGAATCAAAGGGCCGTTGGGCAGGTAGGTCTTCAGGTTTTTGGTTACACCCACATCAATAGATGCATAGTTCTCAATCTTAGCCAACATGTACCACGCGTACTCTATCGGCATAAGCTGCCGTTCCCCGATCTTCGGATGAGGCTCTGGATTGCTTACACATCCAGGGAAAACTCTTGTTTCCTCACCATCGCCAAATCGATGAGCTTCTCCTGCTGCATCTTGGGCCAGCCATAGCAACGCGTGCCGACTGACAGCGTGACAGTGCGCGGCGCGTAATGTGATGTCTGGTTTCAATTGGGACAATCCTTTTAAAACCTCAATGAAGTGCTGTAGACAGATTAACCTTTCACCGTTGTGCCAACTCGCCAATGCTGCGTCTGCCAGGAGCCCTAGTCGCATAGCTTCCATATCTGGAAGTTCAGATTTGCCTGCCGCCTCACTTCCGTAAAGATAATATCTCTGCGCAGTTTGGTAATCGCCCTGCTTTTCTGCACTGATTGCTGCGTCTCTTCCTAGGAAAGCCTTCTCAACTTCCGATAGTGGCGCGTCGTTTTCAATGAGTTCTTTGGAAAGTGCTAAACTACCCTCGTGATCTTCTGAACGATACAAAACCTTCGCTTTGGCACGAATTAATTCTGAGTTGGTTTGCCCATAAATTGAAAGCCCCTCATCCAGTATTGCGAGTGCGCTATCTTTGTCATTTCCATATTCATCCAAGATAACAGCGCGGTATTTCCGACAGGAGGCTGAAAGATCGTTGCGACCCCATCCGGAGGCCTGTCTTTCTAGACTGGCAAAGATGTCGCTGTGAACTTGAGGTTGTATCGTGCCGTTTTTATGCTCATTCAACCAGGCCCCCGCAACGAGTGTATCTATCGAAAAATCATCTCGATCAAACGGTTTCAAAAGTTCTGTTCGGGTCTCCGAGGAGGCACTGTCTAAGAAATAAAAAACTGGAATTAAATCAGCGATCCTGGGCAGTTGTCGTGTTTGATTTACAAACATGAAACTTACGGGATCGCATCCTTCCTTGTTGGTAAGTTCTTTCAGATTCTCTACTGCTTCTTCAGGCAAAATACCGTCTTCGTTTTGTAGAATCGGTCCAAGATCTCTAATGATGTCTATGAAGTTAGAACCGAGCAGCGAGTTTGAGTGTTGAAGCAAAAGCTTTGAATAGACCAGCAGGTTCATTAACGCTCGCATCTTCGCGCTCTGCACGTTCTTCTCTTCAACGAAAAACCGTTTTAGAGCTTTCTCTAGCTTTTTGGGTTCATTTTCTTGACTTAAAAGAAGCAACTGGACTCCGCGGAACATGTGGCTCGCGGTTGCATCATCGGGGTATGGTTCAACGTCAGTTCTGAATAATGTAAACACCGAGAGGTGCGGAGCTAGCATTTCAAGCTTTTCCTGACCTGCATTGAGTAGAAACAGGCAAATTTTGATCACTACCGATTTGTTGTGACTTCTGAGCGCAGATATTACTGCTGCATTTAAGTCTATGACATCTAGTGTTCTGCCTTTTGTTAGTGACTCAGCAATTGCACTTTGTATGACTTTCCTGTCATTCTCTCCTAGGGAATTTGACGCGTAATTTGTAAGAAGTGGAGAAAGGCTAAATCTGTCGCCTTCATGTTGGTCAATCCAAGAGCCGATTAAACTATCAAGAATAATTCCAGTGTCGTAAATCGGTGGAGCTATCTTGCCGAGGTCAAGGGCTAGTTCTCTACGAAAGCCTCCGATCTTTAATGACAGGCGCTCAATCAGTCGCCTAGAAGTTTCGGGAAGATCTTGCAAAAGTCGTTCGCGAGTTCGCCTTCTTACCTCGGTGATTGCTGGGGACCCTTCAATTAGGCTGTTTAGGGTTTGAAACTCCGAGGAGTCCCACCCTCTTGCAGCCATGCTCTGGATAAAGGCCATTGCCAATTGAGGATGCCCCCCGCCAGAAACGAGATGAGTGTAGTTGGCCCATTTCGGGATTTCTGGTACTCCCATCTTCTCAAAGATCTCTACAAGATCATTTTCGGAAAACTCAGTAAGAACGACGGCGATATTTGCTTGGAGACCTGAGGCAAAGAGAAATTCGTTATTAGGTTCGTTGGGAGCCGTTATTACTAATAGGACATCGGACCGCCCAGCAGAAAAAAATAAATAGTTGAGATTATCTAATACAGATGTGTCCACCGTATGCTCGAGGTCATCTATGATTAAGCCTCTGACCCCATAATCTGGTAAAGAGTTGGCCAGATCCAACAAGGCTATAGCAGTTTGGTCTTTGGCAAGCCCTCGCATATTTATGCTGCCCCACGCCCCATCTAATTCATGCGCTAGGACCCGAGCCGCTACGGTTTTTCCCATCCCCGCAGCACCAGTGATCCAGCATGAACCGAACCTCTCCAGGCATAGCCGCATTTTTGTTATTTCGCTCTCCCGCCTTGCTAAAGCTGGCGGGAGCGGCACGTCTGAGACCGGGCTTGGCCTTAGATTTGTCTCTTGAGATATTCCGTTTTCGCTAGGTAGAGATTTTGATAGCGCCCTCGTTACTTGGCGGTTGTGCGCTTCAAATTGTGCTCTATTTAGGGTGATTTGGGTTGCTTTCTCTAAAATCCGTTCCAATACAGGCCGAGTTACAACCCGTTCACTTGGATCCCTCTCAGTTGAGAGTTCTAGTATGTAGAGAAGAAGCCCAGCGATACAGTCGGGGACTTGCGAGGAAAGGCCCCCCTTTTCGAGTACTAGCTTGGAAACTCTTGAATCAATTTGCCGCTTCAGGAATCGCGAATCGGGAGCGCCGCAATCAAAGTGGATTCGTTGCAAAAACTTTTCCCGCAAATCTTTATCGTCAAGTGAAGCTATATAGCGTTTGGTTTTGTCAGCCAGCTTTGAGTTTCCGAGAACTCTGCGAAGTTCAGATAAATTGCCTGCCTTTGCGACGCTACGCCACGACTCCAATGTCGGACTATCATCGACTCGATGTTCAGCTTTCTTCTCCCTACCGATCTTTGAAGTCGTTAGATGACGTAAAGAGATGGTTACATCTGGGTTACGCTCCACCAAATCAACGAAACTGTCGATCGAGGCAACAATACCATCCGAGTTTATGGTCACGGTGCCTGTGGTGTCTTTTACTTGAACAGCTTCAAGTGCGTTAGCGGCCGCGACTGCATAATCTTCTGCCACTTCAAGGTACAGAAACTCGTCAAAATCAATATCAGTCCATGCAAGGGCCGATTGATAGATTTGGTATGCATAGCCTCGCAGAGAGTCGATAGCCTCTCTCGTTGCGTCCCCCAAAGGCGGCTGTTGCGGAAATGGCATCCGAACTCCTAGCTTTAATAAATCAAGAGTTCCCTCAGTGGAACTCCACCCCTTCCAAAAAATGCGCTCCGTCGAACGTTAGCACATTCGTGTACACCTCGGTTGACTCCACGCTTCGGTGCCCTAATAGCTGACTCACAAACTTCAGCGGCCTACCGTGCAGCAGCAGATGCACCGCAAAGCTGTGCCGAAAGGTATGACACCCGATTTTGAACGGCGGCTCTCCCCCCACCTGCTCGATCAGCCGGTCGATGTTCGCACTGACCGCCTGGCGCGTGATCGGAAAGATCCGCTCGTCCTTCCGAAACTTCCCCATCCACAGGTAGCTCTGGATCCGGGTCTGGAAGTCCCGGTCGAGGATCGGGATAAACCGCTTGGGAGAGCGTTGCAGGCTGCGTTTGCTCGGCCGCCCTGCCCCTTGCTTAAGCGTCTTGAGCATCACGCCAAAATCGTAGCCGTCGTCGATGAAGCTGGCCGGCGTGGTGGCGAGTACTTCTGAGACCCTCGCCCCGGTGCACCACATCAGATCCAGGATCAGCCGGTGCATCGGGTGGCTCTCGGACTCCAACAGCGTCAGCACCTCGGGCTTGAGCAGGTACTTGGGCATGGTATCGAGGGTTTCCAGCAACAACGGCCGCTTGTCGATGAGCCGATCCCAATCGATGGTCACTTCCTGGATCGGGAACGACACCAGAGGGCGCTCCTGAAACGCGAGCGGGCGCTTGTTTCGTGGCTGGCGCGGAAATGAGCGCGCGCTGGTGATGGATTTTGACATTTCCCCTCCGGGGTTCTGTCAATTTTGAGGTGGAATTAGAAGGCCCGATAACCGCCCTCCTCCGACCCTGTCAGTATGGCAAGCGGCGGGAAAAGCGCAAGAAACGGGGTCCAGTTGACGAACTACCTGGGAGAGTCAACGCAATGATGGACTGGACATTACGACCGTATTGGTTAATAATTGATCAATCCGGATTAGGACGGTTCCGGTTCCAGCGCGGTCAGGTTGGCGGTCGGCCTCGTGACCTCCCACGGGCGAGCCACCGGAGGGTGCAACGTGTCTTCACCACCAAACGCCGACCTGATTCGGGCACCGAGCCTGACCCCCGCCCAGCAAACCACCCGCCGGTCGTTTCGCACCGCCTCCGATTTCCGGGTGGTGAAGCTGCTCAAACATCCCCACCCCAGTGAGTTTCACAGCTTGGCGGAATACCTCCACGCAGGCCTGCTGGAAGGCGATCCCGACGTCGCCAGCTTCGTACCGCAACCGTTTCTCCTGCGGATCGGCAAGGAACGTTACATCCCGGATTGCTACGTGGTGCGGCGGGATCAGATTGAAGTGATGGAACTCAAGCCCCAAGGCGTTGCCCCTGAAGCGCGCGTAGCACATCTCACCCGCTTTTTCGAACGTCATCGGATCCGCTTTTCGGTGGTGGCCAACGAATCCGTCTTGGAGCGTGAAATCGAGGCCCGCAACTGGCTTCGTATTGTCCAGACCCTGGTCCGTCATCAGGCATTTATCACAGACGCGCTGGAATTTGAGATTCTGCAGCGGGTGGGTGTCCGAGGCCTCACGACGTTGGGCGACTGGGTAGACTCTGGCGATCGTGAAGCCTCCAGGGCGAAGGAGATCGCGCTGCTTCGACTGCTCCACCGGGGCGAGCTGTCAGCCGACCTGACGGTCCACCGATTGGATTACCAGACGGAGCTACGCGTATGTCCATGACCTGGCGTGCCCGTCTCCTCCAATGTCCCCGTCTGATTGATATGGCCACCTGGCCGCCTTTGGACCCCAACCTGGTCCCGGTTCAACGGCGCTGGATGTTTAGCCGAAATCTGCGTGTGGTGCGTCGCGTACTCACTGGTGAGCGCATCGTCGAGGTGGCCCATGCCGAAGAGCTGAGTCCCGGACGGGTAACCCAGCTGCTGAACCGGTGCCTCGGCGGCCACACCGATTCGCCACCAAGACTGAGGCAAGGGCTGGTGCCATTTTCAGCAACAACGGAGGCTTGTCGGGGGCGATTCGCCCAGCTGTTGGCCTCGGTACCCGGGCTGCGCGACGGCCTGGACCAGATGCTTCTGGACCGTCTCAAGGACCGGCCCTGGGCGGAAATCCCCACACCCAAAAGCTATCACCAGCGCTTTAAAACCTTGCTCGCGGCAGCGCAGTGGCCGCTCGACGCGTATCCCTACACCGACGCCTCATGCGCCAGCGAGTCGGTGCGCAAGGATTTACACCAGCGCTGGATCCTCTTCTGCCAAGCGGCCAAGGCCCGTAAGACCAGCCACACCAAGGCCCTGACTGAGTCGCCGCTGCCGTGGATCTACGACCGGGTGGAAATCGACGAGCAAGACATTGATTGTCGGAACTCAACGGTGGGTATTGAGCTCAATCTTGGCACCCAACTGCCGCCGCTGCGTGTGGCACGCCTGCACCTACTGGTGGCCATCGAAGTGGCGTCGCAGAGTTGTCTGGGTTTTCACTTGGCCCTGTCCGATGCACCGACGCAGGATGATGTTCTCTGTTTATTAGAGCGCTGTTTTCTGGCCTTGCCTGAACGCCCACTGACGACACCGGGGTTCGAATTACCGCCGGGTGCCGGGTTCCCGACCACCCTGCCGGGCTACCCCATTGGCATGCCTCAGGAAATCGCGTTGGACAATGCCTGGTGCCACCATGCGCAGTCCGTTCAACAGTTCATTTGCGAGGGGTTGAACGCCACGGCCAGCTACGGCCATGCCGCCAGCCCTTGGGTGCGCGACAGCGTGGAACGCGCCTTTCATATGATCAATCAGCGTGTCAGTCACCGGTTTGCCTCGACGACCGGGTCCAGTGTCACCGATCCGAAAAAGGAGTCACGACGGTTGTCCGAACAGGTCCCAGCCGTGTCCCTGACCGTCTTCGAGGAAGCGCTCACCCTGGCGTTCGGGCTCTCCAACGCACGGCCTCGGGCCGCACTCGGGGCATCCTCACCGCTGGACGTCCTCCGTCACCAGGCTGACAATCATTATCTGGCCGATGTGGACGAAGGGTTTCAGGCCAGCTGCCAGCCCTTCTGTGGCCATCAGACGGTTGTGGTTCATGCGCGCTCCGACCCGAAGCGCCGCCCTTATGTGCAGTTCCAGTACGAACGCTACAAGGGACCGGGACTTCTCGCCGTACCGCCGGACGAAACCCGGATCCGCGTTGCCTTTGATCGACGCGATATCCGTCGCCTCAAGGCATTCCGGCTGGATGGTTCGAGCCTGGGTGAGCTTTGGGCGCCGGCTCGATGGCAAACCTACCCACACTCCCTCGCAACCCGAAGCTTTCTGCACAAACGCTGTCGGGCCTTGGTGAGTCAGAGCTGTGATCCACTGAGTGACCATCTTGATACACTGCGCCGGACCATGGCCAAACCCACCGAGGTGCGTCAGTTCCTGCGCACGTATCAGGAGTTCGTAGGCGCCTTTGGCATCCCCTTTACCCTCTGGGGCGCGGAATCGAGCATCGAGCCCGACCCGCAGCCAGCGGAGGTCATTCGCCCGCGCCAACGGCCCCCCTCCAAGACGCGCTACTGGTCCCTGGATCTGAACCCTGGGGGGCATCCATGGCATTGATTCAGCGCTTGCCGATCGACAGCCATCCCCTGCTGGAGCCCAAATCGTTCTGGCTGGAGACGCCGGAGTTTTTGCGTCTTCACCAGACGCTGACCGCCTGGTTATGGCAGGGAGCCTCCGGTGGGGTGCTTGTCGGACACAACCGCGTCGGGAAGAGCTGGGCGGTACGAGCCTTGCAGAACCGGTTACGACTGCGCGATGGACGTGAGGTCCCCATGAGTTACATGTCCATCGTCCGGCGCGACCGGATGACGGTCGCCGAGGTGCCCCGACGGGCCTGTATCGACCAGGGGCTCCGTTTCTCAAAGGCGGACACAGCGGACCAGCTTTCCGAGACCTTCCTGCATCATGTCCTTGACGCTCAGGCGACCTCGGGAATCCGTACCTCCGTGCTGATCGTTGACGAGTTTGGTTTGCTGGTTCCCGCCCAGTTCAGTTTCTTTGCGGAACTGTATGACCGGCTGGACCGGCTCAATCGCACCCTGATGACAGTATTCGTGGGCAATCAGGATGAGGCGCTGCCCCTGCTCAATACGTTGAAACAGCCACGCTACCGGCGCATCACCGGACGATTTTTCAAAAAATTCGAGACCTTTTACGGTGTCCGAACCCGTATCGAGCTCGAGGCTATTATGGCGCAACTCGATGGCCATTGTTTTCCGGAGCATGGCCCAACCCTGACCGGTCGTTTCCTGCCCGATGCGGTGGCCGCCGGTTGGCGCCTAAAATCACTGGCCAGACCGCTGTGGCGCGTCTACAGCGAGATCGCCCGGGCGCACGGGCTGACCTCCTGGGGGTTGGAGTTTCTGATTCCCACACTCTGTCTTCTGGTTACCGACCTGCTGCCACGGTATGGGACTGATGATGTGGAGGACGACCTGCTTCGCGAAGCCATCCTTCTCACCAATCTGACGGACGAGCTGGACAACACCGTGAGGGAGGTGACTGTAGAGGCCCCCGTCTCGTGAGCCGGCACAGCGCCTGTACGCATGGATCCCCTACTCAGTTCAATTCCGGGCGGTGGCTCGCTCATCCGATCGAAAGCAGCTATGGGCGCGCGCGCCGGCTGATCGTCGCCAATCCCATGGCTGGACTGCCGGCGATCAACCATCAGTTCTCGGCCTGGGGGCCGAATCTGATACCCGAGGGGCTGGAAGCCAGCCTGCCCCGGAATGGGATCGCCTGTCGTCAGCCACGGCAATGCGCCGAATGCGCACGACACCTGTTCCATCCAACGATCTACCAAGTGCCGGGGCTGCGACGGTGCCCGATCCACCATCAGGCATTTACCTCCCGGTGTCCGCTATGTAGCCAACCATGGCAACGTCCCCTCAGGGAGCGTTGGCCCCGATGCGAACGCTGCGGAATCCCAAGTTGGGGCGATCTGGCGACACTCAACTTACCCCAACGTGCTTATCGGCACCTGGGGTGGCTGGAGCGTTGGACCAGGCGAACGGTATTGGCTCGAGAAGTCCATCCTCGCGTGGAGTTGATTGACCTAAGGGCACTGACGGATTGGGTGGGAACCATGGAGCGGCCCCGTTTCGAATCGCCTACCCTTACTCATCCGTTCTACCTGGCGTTCGAGGCCGCGAAGAGCGGGCGAGACCGGGTGGCCAGACTGGCAAAGCTGGAGGTCGTCACCGTGGCCACCCCAAGTCGCCGTCGCACCACAGAACTTCGCCCCTGGACACCGGAAATTGGTCGAACGCCGATTCACAGAAAAGACCCGAACGCTCCCCTACCTGCTAACAGCAGGTCCCTCATTCAACTCGCCATTCGGAGACTACTTCGCTGGCAGGCTAAAACGATCCGGCATCCACACGCGCTCACCTGGCGAGATTACAGCAGACTTCGTCCGGACGAGTACTTGGAAGAGGGCCACCTGTGTCCTGTCTGCTGGGCGTTCAGTTTATGGTTGCCGGCGCTGCTTCTGAAATTTGCCCATCCTTCTGCTCAGCCAATAAAAGGTGCAGCCATTGCGCACGAGGGCTGCCGCTACACTGATTACGATCACTTTCCAGTCACCCCCGAGGCGGTAGCTGTGAAGCGATCAAAGGACCAGTGGTGGCGTCCTTCGGCATCGTTTGAGCGGTGGCTGTATCTTAGATCGAGCGATTATCTGTTCCTTGAGTTGCTCCACCTGGCCACCTGGTTTCGTCAGCGTCTCAGGCACAAGCCTACCCACTACAGCCTGACGATGTATCACTCAAGCCATCGATTCATCATTCCTGCGTTGGCTTCCCAGTTGATGGACTTAGAGCCCAACGCGGGTTATCGACAAATGACCGCAACCTATCTGTTTGCCTCTCCGTTAGACGAGCTAGGCCATTTGAAGGACATGAACGTCAAGTGCGTGCATTGCGTCTCCCAACGGGAAGCCGATGCGCCTCTGATTTGGGAGATCCCGGAAGGGGCGTTGCGGCCTAGCACTGATGAAATACATCGCTTGTTCAGTGAGTGTGTGCCGCGATTCAAGGCGCTGACTAGTGGCTACAGTTGGACGAGCGACACCTGGTGTTCATGGTCAGAGCAGTCGGTCACGGACATCGATTGCAGGGTGTGTAAAGCACCCTTGAGCGAATCTCGCACTCATCATCTCACCCAATAATCTTAACCGCGGCTCACCTCGAGAACCAAGACGGGTTAGGAGTCGTGCAATCCGTGGGCAGCCGACCGGGGCTAGGTTTCATGGAACGCCGTAACCCGTACAGAGCGTACGAATCCGCATCCGCTCATGGCCCGCGATGGAGTGCTGAGGGGGATGAGGTTTGGGGCTTTCGTTACGGCTGGTGTTTTACGACAATTCGGCCAAACTCTTCAAACGTTAGGTGGCGCGTAACTCCCGTCTTCGAGTCATACTGACGAAAGCCGTCCTCCAGCATGGTATAGATATACCGGTTTTCGCGAGTGGCTTCCATCGGGACGCCATTGGCCTCGTCGATCAGCCTCCGCTGGAACTCGGCCATGGTCTTGTCAAGATTGGCGCGATTGCGTTCGTTGGCTTTCTCAATGCGTTCTCTCATCACACGCATGTCCGTCTTCTCGCTGGTCATGAATCGTAAGCGTCCGGCCATCACACCTTGTCAGGTATAGCCGGCATCCAGTTGTGGGGTAATAGTTCGTCGATGGCGTTGTTCTTCTGCGTCGGCAGCCGGGTCAGCACATCCTTCAGGTAGGCATAGGGATCATGCCCGTTCAGCGTGGCTGACTGGATCAGAGTCATCACCGCAGCAGCACGCTGACCGCTCCGTAGTGAGCCCGCGAACAGCCAGTTGCTGCGCCCCAGCGCCCAGGGTCGGATCTGGTTTTCCACCCAGTTGTTGTCGATGGGCACAGCACCATCGTCCAGGTAGCGCCTCAGCGCTTCCCACCGTTTGAGGCTGTAATCCAGGGCTTTGGCCGTGCCGGACCCATCCGGCACTTTCTGGCGATGCGCCAGCATCCACTGATGCAGTGCATCGGCAATCGGTCGAGCCTTGGTTTCCCGGATCTCCTGTCGTTTATCCGGCGGCAGGTCTTTGGTGTCCCGTTCGATCTCGTAGAGTCCGCCGATGTATTCCAGAGCCTTGGCAGCCAGCTCGCTCTTGTTGGCTTCGTGCAGGTCGTAGAACTTGCGCCGGGCGTGAGCCATGCAGCCGATCTCGGTAATGCCATTGCCGAACCCGGCCTTGTAGCCAGCGTAATCGTCACAGACTAGCTTGCCCTGCCAGTCACCCAGGAAGGTGCGGGCGTGTTCGCCCGCCCGGCTGGGCGCGAAGTCATAAACGGTGGCTTTCAGGTCCGAGAACGGTGTGGTGCAGTAGGCCCAGACATAGGCCTTGTGGGTTTTCTTCTTGCCCGGGGCCAGCATGCTGACGGGGGTTTCATCGGCGTGCAGAACGCCGTGTTCCAGTAAGGCGCTTCTCAGCGCATCTGCCAGGGGTTGCAACTGCACACCGCAGGCACCCACCCATTCGGCGAGGGTGGAGCGCGGGATTTCGAGGCCGGCGCGACCGAAGATGCGTTCCTGGCGGTACAGCGGCAAGTGGTCGGCGTACTTGGCTACCAGCACCTGAGCCAGCAGGCCGACGGTAGGGATGCCCTTGTCGATCACCTGCGGTGGCACCGGTGCCTGGATCAAGGTCTCGCATTTGTCGCAGGCCCACTTGCCCCTGATGTGGCGCTCCACTGTGAACTCGCCCGGGACGTAGTCGAGCTTCTCACTGACGTCTTCGCCGATGCGCTTGAGCTGACATCCGCAACGGCAATGGGTGTTTTCGGGCTCATGATGGATCAGGGTGCGGGGCAGTTCCGGTGGCAGTGGGGTGCGCTTGGGTTGCTGCTTGGGCCGAGCGGCTTTCTGCTCCTCGGTCATCGCCTGGTCCAGCTCGGCTTCGATGGCGGCCAGGTCGCTGTCGATCAGTTCATCCAGCAGTTTCCCCTGAACCGCATCGAGTTGTTCACTGCGACGGGCGTACTTGTGACGCTTGAGGATGGCGACTTCGTGGGTCAGCTTCTCGATGATGGCGTTGCTGCGCACCAACTCTCGCTCCTTCCGGCCCAGGACTTGATCCTTGGCGTCCAGAGAGTCCATCAGTTCCGTCGCCAGGGCACGGAGCTGATCGGCAGAGAGTTGGTTGATGTCGGGGCGCTGAGTCATGCCGCCTAGCCCGAATTTCTCATGAGGGGATAAAAGAAAGCGGCTGAAAGTGTTAAAATTTCAGGACCTTACACCATCAATCAACACCAACAACCGCTATCCAAAATGGTACCTCAAAAACTGACCTTCTCGCCACTTTCCCGCCGCCAGATTGAAACCGACTTCTCCGGAGGCCATATCACCTCCGATGCCGGCTTGCTGTTACTGCGCGAAGTCGACAAACAACACCGGTTAACCCAACGGCTGGCCGAGACTCTGACCGACCAGCGGGATCCCCGGATGATTCGTCATGAGCTCAAGTCCCTGGTCCGGCAACGGGTCTACGGTGTGGCCGGTGGCTACGAAGATCTGAATGATCATGAAGCGCTTCGCTTTGATCAGGCACTACAAACCGCCACGGGGAATGCCTCGACTCTGGCCGGCAAGTCCACGCTTTGTCGAATGGAGCAGGCGATGGATCGGCAAACCATTGTCAAAGCGCATGAGTTGCTCTGGCACCACTTTATCGAGCAGCATGAGAAGCCGCCCAAGGAAATCGTGCTGGATTTTGACGGCACCGATATTCCGGTGCACGGCGACCAGCCGGGTAAGTTCTTTAACCGGTATTACGACCATCACTGCTACTTCCCGCTTTACGTCTTCTGCGGTAGGCACTTGCTGGTGAGCTATCTGCGCACCAGCAATCGAGGTGATGCCCGGCACAGCTGGGCCATTCTGGCGCTGCTGGTGCGATTTATTCGCGAGTATTGGCCACAGACCCGGATCGTGTTCCGGGGCGACTCCCACTTCAGCAAGCCCCGACTGCTGGCCTGGTGCGATCGCAACCAGGTGGATTACATCGTAGGCATGGCCCGCAACCAGCGGCTGGAGGCGCTTGCCGCCCCAGCCATGGACAAAGTCCGGACCTACTACGAGGCTCATGGCCATAAGCTCGCCAGCACCTTCCGCTTCCGCTACAAAGCCCGAAGCTGGCATAAGCCACGCTGGGTGGTTGCGCGCCTGGAATATGGCCCTCAAGGCCCGAACCCCCGGTTCGTTATCAGCTCCCGCTACGATGACGGATTCAAGCTCTACTACGAACAGTATTGCGCACGGGGTGATATGGAGAACCGGATCAAGGATCAACAACTGGATCTGTTTGCCGGTCGCACCTCCAGCACACACTGGTGGACCAACCAGTGGCGGCTGATCTTATCCGGCTTCGCCTACACCCTGTTCGAGCGTTTGCGGGTGCATCTGAAAAACACGCCCTTCGAACGTATGAGTGCCGGCACCTTGCGCTTGAAGCTGATCAAGGTTGGCGCAGTCATCATCCGCAACACCCGCCGAATACGGGTGTTGATGAGTGATAGCTATCCACACAAGAACGATCTCTCAGCACTGGTTCAGCGCTTGGTGCCCCAGTAGATAATCGGGCTCCCCCGGCCCGATACCAATGGGGGAAAGGGGGAGTTGTGCCTGAATGCCGGAAACTGGCTAAATAATCGCCAACTTCGACCA
This sequence comes from Marinobacter sp. AN1, assembly GCF_026013985.1. NCBI lineage: Bacteria > Pseudomonadati > Pseudomonadota > Gammaproteobacteria > Pseudomonadales > Marinobacteraceae > Marinobacter > Marinobacter sp. AN1. Next base: position 2,228,619 of record NZ_CP110342.1, read on the forward strand.
TGACCACTCGGATCTGGCACTACCAGGCTTGGTCTGCGAAGGTTGTTGGAGCACTATGAGAAATCCGGGCTAGTATGCCAAGTCCCTGTGCGGCAAGCGATTCGCGGTTCTGGCTATAGCGGCATCACGGCACTTGTGGTTACAGGATGGAGATGACGCCATCGGCCCCAAGGCGTTGCCAGGGCAGGCCCTGAACCAGGGCGGACAACTGTTCCTCGGTCAGGCGCAGTTGGTCACCGCGCCAGGTTTCGCCCCAGTGGAACTTGCCCCGGTTCAGCCGGCGGGCACACAGCCAGATACCCAGACCATCGTGGATCAGCACCTTCATCCGGTTGCCCCGTTTGTTGGCGAACAGGTAGGCGCAGTGGGGCCTGGCAGAACCGAAGACCTGAACCACCCGGGCCAGGGCCTTGTCGGGCCCCGCCCGCATATCCAGCGGTTCGGTGGCCAGCCAGATCTCGTCGATGCGTATCATCCCAACAGGTCCCGCAACAGGGCAGCACACTGGTGAGCCTGCTCCGCAGGCCACTCCACCACGACCGCGCCACCGGCGCGGGGAATCTCGATGCGGATGGTGCTACGCTTATCTGAGACCGATGGGTTGCCCGGTGCAGAGGTTGCCGCTGGCAGTTTGACCGGTACAAATCCCGGTGTTTTATCCGCTCGCTGCGCTTCACTCATCCAGCGCCGGACCATGTTGGCGTTGAGGCCGTTATCCAGGGCGATCCGGGAAACGGAAGCATCGGGTTCCAGGCATTTGGCGACAATCTCGGCTTTGAATTCGCGGGAAAAACGGCGACGGCGTTGGCAGGGCTTGGTTACGCTTAATTCGTTCATGCTAAGTGTCCACTAGAAAATAAGTGGACACTATCCTGACGGCGGCAGCGCCAGGCTCAAGATGGGATCACCGGACGGTTACCATGAATCGTCGATTAGGTTCAGTGTAGCGGCTCAGGGCGTCTTTGCGTTAACGACGACGTGGCGATACGCGTTCTCCAAAGCCTCGAACACCTCCGGTGGCACCCTATCTTGAAACAGGTTGCGCCGATGCTTGGGAATCCGTCCCTGGTGATTCAGACAAAACGTCACCAGCTTTGAGAGATCTACATGGGGGACGTCGAAGGAACGGTCCACTTCTCGATAGATCTCATTATAGCGATTGAGAAAGACGACCTCGCCTTTGAGATGATCGTCAAGCACCCTTCTGACGGCCTTCGCCATGAGAATAACGCTGTCCGTGGCATCCCAATAGCGATAAAGCGACGGATGCCCAGTGAACTCGAACGTCGGCTGTCCATCAGCGGGCACGCGTACTCTCCAGTACGATCTGAGAGGTCTCGAATAGGCCTGCAGGGCCCTCAAATAATCCGCTTGGTTTCGTCGCAAAACGATCGAGATAGGCAGTATCTGGTCGCCCTGGAGCACCCGTTGTTGACGGAGCACGTGATGAAACAGATAGCGTGAGAGGCGCCCGTTGCCATCCATAAAGGGATGGATGAACGCAAACCCCAGGGACACGACGCTGGCCAGCACCAGTGGATGAACCTGACCGGGCGGCACATGGGTCAAGGTGCTCCATTCTGTCATCAACTCCGAGCAGAGCTCTGGGGTGGGCGGCACGTAGGTGACCCCCAAGGGTCCCGGGACGCCATCGCTGAGATAGTTCTGTTGGGTCCGGAAGGACGTCTCTGGCGCGTGTGTTGGCTCGAGCACGGCGTTCTGCAAAGTCACCAGTTGTTGTTCACTCAACGGTACATTTTGGGAGGTGTTCTTTAGCTCCTGGACGAACCGCAGCACCTTGCGTTGGGCCGGCGATTCCTGTTCGATGGCGTAGGAATCGTTCGCCTCCTGCCAATAGGCCCATGCCAGCGTCCGGTGCCGGATGTCCGTCGGCAACGCCTCAAGAAAAGCCGCTGACGCTTCAAGGGCGTTCTCATCCAGCAACCGCTCAAGAGACGCAGTACGACGGACCGTCGCACAGTACCGCAGGGAGCCTAACCCATTGAAGCGGACTCGCCACCGGGAATTGTTGACGCTCCGCCCGGTGACGTACCGTTTGGGGTCGAACAGTGGGACGTAGCTCTGTTGTATACGAGCCACCTTCCGATGCACGGTCTCGCCGGTAAACTGCTCCCACAGGTAACAAACTTTGCGCAGGTACTGGCTATTGGGAGACGCGTCGAACGCTTCACGCAGCTGGGGTTCGGGAATCGTGGGGAGCACCTGGGCCAGGACCTGGAGGTTGATTCCCTCGTGCTTTACGGCAAACAGAACATGGCCCATACGGTCATCCGGGTGTGGCGCCAATCGAGCGGGTACGGCAAGGACGTTGTCGACGGTCTCTATCCGGGCAACCGGTCGAACCTCCGCCGACACTGGCGGTTTCAGAGCAGCAATACCACGATGCTGAATCAGGTGTGCATAGCCGACGTATTGCATGGAGATTGGATTCCGATGGACGGCCGAAAAATCTATATCAGACTAAGGTTTTCGACACTTTTTATGGATTTCTAGGATTTTTTACAGACTGTAGGCCCGATCTAACCCGCCCTCGACCTCTTTCAGAGATCTTGACGATCTGTGACTCGCTGTACCTTGATTTTCTGATGCCTGTTCTCCGTTTGCCTCATTGTAGCTGCTTTCCTCATTGCAGCTGCAGGTACGGCATCGTAAGACCACCCTCACCTTCCACGAGGCGCGCCACTTACAACGCGTCTAAATCGCCGTAGTTGATCGGACTGTACTGCGGGGTGCCGATTCACTCCTGGTATTGCATCAGACCTGCCTGCGCTAACTTCTCGAAATCAGTGATAGGCGTATCCACAGATGGGCGTCGTTGGTATGGGATGAAAAAGGTATCGTTCGACACCGATAGAATCCCGGCACCGGCCAAGGCTTTGAGGTAGCGCCTGATCGTTGGGACGGGCTTTGGCAATATTGCGTATTCCTTAACCGTGACGTGCCGGATCGAAGCCGGTCGAGTGCTGTGATTCTCCGCCAAAGGCTCTCCTCCGGCCAACTGCTCAAAGGTATTGGCCACATCCGTGAGGCGCACCTCCTGTTGCTTCAGAAATTCGTAAACCCCGACGGGTGAAATCTGAGGCGTATCACTAAGCCAGGCGATTTCCTCTCCATAGAAAAAACGCCGGTTCTTGCGCTTGTACTGGGCAATCCGCTTCACCTGGTTGTCAAAGATTCTCAGGATCACGCCCTCAAATATCAGCGTTTGCCAATAGAGGCGATGAACCTTGAACGCCAACTCGCCCCGAACAGGCAGGTTGACCGCTTGAGGCACTTCGCCAAATTGGTCAATCAACCGCGTGAAAACGCGGTTTTCAGTTCGACGCGGGTGATGACACCAATCCCAAAGTTTATCCAAGGCTCGTTTTCGGTTCTCAAGCTCAGCGTAAGCGCTGATCAAACCTAGCTCATGCTGATGCTCGGCACGCCACTGCTTCTTCGTCGCACCGCAGGCTTCTTGGGCTGCGCGGGCTAGGCGACGCTCCTGAGCATCCGCCTCTTCCAATCGTTGCATCTTCTCGCGGGCAGCGCGAATGTCCCTCTCGAACCGTTGCTGTGAAATCCATTCTCTCCCCGCCGAGGAAACGACTGCCTCTACAATTTGCTCTTTGGTGAGGCCCGGCTGATCGACCAGGGAACGTAAATCCACTTCAATCACATCAAGGCCCGCGTTTTTAAGAGCCGCGATTTTCGAATCATCAACTTCATGGTGGACCCGGATTTCGACATAGAGGCTTCCTACGCCTGGCTCAATGCCATGAACGTCGGCGATTAACCTTGGTCGGGTTGGATAGCCCCTTTCCAAGGAGGTGTCCTTCAGCGCAGCCAGATAGCCCGGGCGCTGAACCGGCAGAGACTCGTTGGCGCTCTTGGCATTCTGGGGTGAAACAGTCGTGTGGAAGTTCGGAAGCTGGATGAAACCATGATCGCGCACCACTTGCTGGGCGTAAGCATGCAGCATTGTCATCGATGAGCACCTCTCACCGCCGCCCTGGTGTCTGAAATAGGAGGCTACCTTGCGTGTGTCTTGTCGACGATTGGCAGCAACCAAACTCGCCTCGCAGTCGTCACAGAAAGCATGCGGGTACCCTTCCTCAACGTCGCTGATATGGACGACTTTGCCCGTGCGTCTATCCCTTGCCAAGACAAACCTACTGGCCATCTTCGAATCGTCCTATTCCGGAATATTTCCACCACAAAGCAGACTTCGAAAAGCATATTTTAAGCAGCTGCGAGGTGTCTAGGATATCGGGGCTCGCCCCCCTACGAGGCTGCGACGCGCTGGCTGGAGCTGACATACATGGATGGATTGGCTACATTAAGGGACTAGTGGTACTATCGGGAGAAGTCGAGGAGGGACAAAAAATGGACAAGAAAAAATTCCTGAAGCCAGCTAGTGTCCTAGCCGCAGCACTGGCGACCGTCAGCGCCGCGGATGCTACCGAGGTTCCGCAATTTCAAGAGAAATTCGGCACTCTGACAGAAATCGTGCAGTCCAACGCGCCCACGGCGAAAGACCTCTTCATCATTGAGCGGCCAGAAACTGTAGTTGACGGAAACTCTTTGGCCTATCACTCTTCACACCGTTCCCACAGTTCACACCGATCGCACTCCTCGCACAGCTCGCATTCGTCACACTCTTCTCATTACTCCTCTTCCTACTGAGGTATGGGGCGTTAGAAGGCTGTTCAATTATGCAAAGAATCGAAGCTGCTGATGTAACTGGATTATCGGAGGAGCTCTCGGTAAGGATTGATTTGAGGGTCATTTCGTTAGAGGCCTTAAAGAAAACTTGCTACCGCTTTTCCGATTCCTACTATTACAGCCTAAGCATTAACGACAGCGGTGAAGCCGCCAATGTAACGTTCAGAGTTCCAGAGAGTTTTTCTGACGACGACAAACAGGAACTCCTACAACGATTCAATCGCGATGCGTTGGATCAGGAACTTCGAGAGGTCGTGTTTCAAAAAACCGAAACCGTGCGCAATCTGATTTTGATGAATGCGTTTGCCAACACCGATTTGGTTGAGGAATGATGAGCGAAGCGGTAAACGGACTTGCCAAAAAATTTAACTCCCCTCAGCACTACTACTCCACTGAGAGACAAGACGCGCGGTATAAACTGTTACCTTTTAATTTTGAGCGCGTTGGCGATTCCTACCTATTAACAAACGAGGTCGGGGAATATCTCTTTATCAGCGGAGAGGACTTACACTCTCTCGTCCACGAGACGCTCGACCCGAAGTCTGATGTCTACAGCTCACTAAAATCCCGCCATTTCTTATACGAAGTTGGTTCTGAGAGTGCAATTGAGCTTTTATCACTAAAATTGCGAACGAAACACGCAGTTTTTCGCCAATTCACCTCGCTTCACATCTTCGTTGTCTCACTGAGGTGCGACTATTCATGCCCTTATTGTCAAGTCTCTCGACAGACTGAAGATGCCGATAGATATGACATGGATGAAGAGACAGCGCTGCGCTCCCTTGACTTTGTTTTTCGAACACCGTCAGAGCATATTAAGATTGAGTTTCAGGGGGGCGAACCTCTGCTCAATTGGGAAGTCATTGAATTTACCGTTCTTGAAGCTGAGAAAATAAATAAAACAGAGAAAAGAGATTTAGCTTTTGTCATTGCCACCAATTTAACTTTGATATCTGATGAAATATTAGAATTTTGTTATCAGCACGATGTTTTCATTTCGACCTCGCTCGATGGGCCAGCCCATGTTCATAATCGCAATCGCCCGAGGCCGGGGAAAGACGGACACCAAATTGTACGAGACCAGATTGAACGGGTTCGTGAAAAGTTGGGTCCGGATCGCATCAGTGCCCTAATGACGACCTCTGAGTTGAGCCTGTCTCATCCACGCGAAATCATTGATGAATACCTAGATGCCGATTTTAAAGGCATTTTTCTCCGCCCCCTCTCGCCATATGGGTTTGCGGTAAAAACTCATCAGATTGAAAAGTACGACTTCGAGAGATTCTTCGAGTTCTACCAGGATTCAATGGAGTACATCTTTGAAATCAATGAAGCTGGTATTCCGTTTGTAGAGGAATTCTCGGCGCTTTTACTGCGAAAGATTTCCTTGCCCTACCCGACCGGTTATGTAGACCTCCAATCTCCGGCTGGAGCGGGAGTGTCGGCCATCGTTTTCAACTATGATGGTGACGTTTATGCGTCAGATGAGTCACGCATGCTTGCTGAGATGGGCGACCATAAATTTAGACTAGGCAATATTCTTTCTAATACATATGAAGAGATTTTCCTCGAATCTGGATTGCTTGAAATTCTTGAGGAAACCTTAACCGACAGCGTTCCTGAGTGTTACCAGTGCGCCTACAAGCCCTTTTGTGGAAGCGAACCGGTGTATCACTATGCGACCCAGAGAGACCCCGTCGGCAACAAAGCTCTCAGTGGTTTCTGCACGAAGACCAAAACGATCACAAATTACCTATTGGACATCATGGAAAATGATCCCGCTAGACGGCAAATTTTGCAGAGCTGGATATAAAAATGATTAGCCTCTACTCCAAAACCTGTGAGTTTATTAACTGGGAAGAAGGGTCTGAGCCGCTCATCTTGCCCGTTACGGAGAATCCAAGTCTGCCAAAGGTGGTTGCGAAAAAATACGCCCTCGTTTGCGATCGAATTCCAGACAAGCCCAGTGACTCCTTGGCTAGTTATGGGGCCATCCTGAGTCGATGTCCGGTAAAAAGTGGGAGTTTGTATAGAGTTATTCAGCTTTCTGCTGAGTTGTCTTACGTAAAAAGCTCTGACGTCGTCCGCCTGAATCCAGTGGGCGGGGAGGTTCGAGTGCTCTTTAGATCGGACTCGGATCACAACAGCATTCTAGTAACAGAACGATGCAACAGTTTTTGCCTCATGTGTTCGCAACCTCCCAGGAAAATTGATGACAGCTATCTTATCGAAGATGCATGCGAGGTTATCAAGAACGTGCCAAGAGGCACTGCATCTTTGGGAATCACGGGCGGAGAGCCAACGCTTTTAGGCGACGGTTTTCTACGCATAGTTCGCAGTGCAGCACGTTACTTGCCAGAGACCCATCTCCACGTTCTTACCAATGGCCGTTCATTCTCAGAGCGGGCTAATTCAGCCGCTCTGAAGAATGTTGGGCACCCCAAGTTAGTATTGGGCATTCCTTTGTATTCAGACCTCCCCGAACGACACGATTTCGTGGTTCAGGCAGCAGGAGCGTTTGAAGAAACCATTCGCGGAATTGTGAACTTACGGCGTGATGGACAGAATGTTGAACTACGTGTGGTAATCCATAAGCAAACCTATGCACGCCTGCCCGAACTGGCACGCTTCATTGTTCGAAATTTAGCCTTTGTGGAACATGTCGCGTTCATGGGGTTAGAGCTCACAGGATTTACAAAGGCTAATTTTGGTGCTCTATGGATAGATCCTTATGAGTATAGGAGCGAGCTAGACGAGGCTTGCCGAATTCTGCAATCCGCACGCGTTAAAACAATGGTCTATAACCATCAGTTGTGTATTTTGTCACCATTTGTTCGTGAGCTTTCCGTTAATAGCATCTCTGACTGGAAAAATGATTACTTGGAGAAATGCACCCCTTGCGAGCGGAAAAACGATTGTGGTGGTTTCTTTAGTACAGGTTTTAGCTTAGAAAAAACAAGCGATCATATTTCTCCATTTGTCTCTTACAATAGAATTATCACCTCTGAGGAAGTCGTGTAATGAGCACAGCTGATAGAGACAATGCCGGTATTTACCGTGTACTAGATTCGGCTCTAGCCCAAGAGATCATCACCATTAACGAATTCCGGAGTAAGCTCGGTCTCCCGGAAGTTACAGGTGGCGACGTTACTATTAAGGGAAACTCCATTGAGTCATTTCTACAAAAGAAGAAAGAGAAACGCTGAAGCCTTATTCATGGCTTTTTAAAGGAATGCGTAAAACGGCCAGTGGCTCTATCTAAAGACATTTTTTGACGTAAACGGTCCACAAACCCTGACCTGCTTCCCTTGTACTAAACCGCTGTCTGCTTAGTTAGGGTCAACCCATCTCGTCGCGGCAAAAAGTGACCTGCTCCCAACTTTCTAATCCACCCTGATCTTAGTAATGTTCATCACCAGAGAGGACGATGAACATGAAGAAGCGATTCACCGAAGAACAGATCATTCCCATTCTGAAGGAAGCCGAGGCTGGCCTTCCGGTCAAAGAACTCTGCCGGAAGTACAACATCTCGGACGCAACCTTCTACACCTGGCGCAAGAAGTATGGCGGCTTGGAAGTCTCTGAAGCCCGTCGCCTGAAAGCTCTTGAGGAAGAGAACGCCCGGCTCAAGAAGTTGCTGGCCGAGTCCATGCTGGACACAGAAGCTCTGAAGGCCGCGCTCAACCGAAAGTACTGACCGTCGGGAACAAGCGCGAGGCTGTGCGCACCATGCTGTCGGAGACAGCGATATCCGAGCGCAAAGCCTGTTCACTCGTCGGGTTATCCCGCGCAACGATGCGGTATCAGTCTCAGCGTTCCCCAGAAGAGCGTGAGCTGACGGAGCGCATCAAAGCCATTGCGTTCGAACGTCGCCGGTTCGGGTACCGGCGTGTTCACCAGTTGCTGCGCCGTGAGGGTGCTGAGGTGAATCACAAGAAGGTTTATCGGCTTTACCGAGAGGCAGGCCTGGCCGTCCGCAAACGCAAGCGCCGTAAAGGCGTGATGGTGGAACGGCAGCCCCTGATGTTGCCAGATGCACCGAATCATACGTGGTCCATGGACTTCGTGATGGATTCCTTGGCCAACGGGCGCAGGATCAAATGCCTGACTGTAATCCCCCCATTTCTAACCGTTCTTTTGAATAGAGAATTAAGCGGCCTCCAGTAGTCTGGACGGGGGTATTCCTCCAATGGCCGTGTTCGGTCGTTCGTTGTTGTACTGCCAGAGCCACTGAGTCGCTAATAGCTGAGCATGGGCAATGCTTTCGAACTGATGCAAGTCTAGCCATTCATGTCGTGCGGTCCGATTGAACCGCTCGATGTAAGCATTCTGGGTGGGCTTGCCAGGCTGAATGTAGATCAGCGTAATTCGGTTTCTGTTGGCCCAGTTTATCAGTGACTGCGAGATGTATTCTGGCCCATTGTCACATCGAATCGCTGCGGGTTTGCCGCGCCATTCAATGATCTGGTCCAGGGCACGAATCACCCGTTGTGCGGGTAATGACAAGTCGACTTCAATGCCCAGGCCTTCCCGGTTGTAGTCATCAATCACATTGAAGGTTCGGAACGTCTTGCCGCTAACCAGTTGATCGCTCATGAAGTCCATCGACCAGACCTGATTGGGCGCGGTCGGCACATCCAGCTCACCTGGATAATCCCGCTGGATCCTTCGTCGGGGCTTGATGCGCAGGTTCAGTTCCAGCTCCCGGTAAATGCGATACACGCGTTTATGGTTCCAAGGGTAGCCCTTCACGTTACGCAGATACAGGAAGCACAGGCCAAAGCCCCAGCGCTTGTGCGTTTGTGTGAGCCGTAACAGCCAGTCCGCCACCAGTGCGTTCTCGCCACCAAGCTTCGCCTGGTAGCGATAGCAGGTTTCGCTGATGCCATACACCACACAGGCCAACCGAATACTGATGCCATGTTTGGCCACGCCCTTGATGGCCATCTCCCGGCGTTGAGATGGCCTTACAACTTTCCCTCAAGAGCTTCCTGGCGCAGTTCAGCTTTGAGCCGCTCTTCGGCATACATCTTCTTCAGGCGAGCGTTCTCAGCTTCCAATTCCTTCAGGCGCTTCATCATGGATGCATCCATACCGCCAAACTTCGAACGCCACTGATAAATCAGGGCCGTGCTGACGTTGTGCTCACCCCCTGTGTCAGCCTAGTTGTCCAGTAGGCAGTTTTGCCTGAAACCACATCACAGGGGGCGGTATGGATGCACACATGCCACGCTATTCCGATGAACGTAAAGCGGCAGTTCTCAACAAGCTCTTGCCACCCCATAACCGGACCGTTGTCTCTGTCTCCGCAGAGGAAGGCATCTCCGATGTGACCCTGTATAGTTGGTTGAAACAGTGTCGACAACAAGGAATGCCTGTGCCGGGTAATCGTAACAATGGAGACGAGTGGTCTCCTGAAGCCAAGCTGGCTGCTGTGATTGAAACAGCGCCCATGTCTGAAGCCGAGCTCGGCGCGTATTGTCGCGAGAAGGGCTTGTACCCCGAGCAAATCCAGCGCTGGAAGGCGGGTTGCCTCCAGGGCGCAGGCATGCAGGTGGAAAGCGATAAGACCGCTCATAAGCAGCAGCGTGAGGCACGCAAAACTATCAAGAAGCTCCAGGCAGAAGTGCGTCGCAAAGACCGTGTACTGGCGGAAACGACCTCCTTGCTGGTGTTATCAAAAAAGCTCGAAGCCTTGTACGGCGAAACCCCGGACAACGAGGACAACTGACCTCGCTGGCTGAGCGTACAAGGCTGTTGCAGTACTTTGATGAGGCTGTGGCTGGCGGCGCCCCTAGGCACAAGGCAGCCGAGCTCATGGGTCTGAGCGAGCGCACGGTAAAGCGCTGGCGACAAGCCGACGGGATGGTTACCCCGGATCGCCGGCCACTGGTCAAGCAGGCTGAACAGCCACATCAGCTGACGATTGCCGAGGAGGTTGCCATTCTGGCCACCTGTAATCAGACTGAATACCGCAGCCTGCCGCCTTCGCAGATTGTTCCTCAGCTGGCCGATAAGGGTGTCTACCTGGCGTCTGAATCATCGTTTTACCGGGTGTTGAAAAAGCATCAGCAGCAGAACCACAGAGGGCATATGAAGCCAAGGCGCAAGGTGCCGGAGCCCACCAGCTTTACCGCCACTGGCCCCAATCAGGTGTGGAGCTGGGACATCAGTTACTGCCCGTCGGCGGTTCGTGGTCAGCACTGGTACCTGTACCTGGTGCTGGACATTTACAGCCGCAAGATCGTGGCTTGGGAAATACATGATGCTGAGTCCGGAATGCTGGCAAAACAGCTCATCGAGCGCGCGCTGTTGCGCGAAGGTTGCTGGAACAAGCCACCGGTTCTGCACTCGGACAATGGGGCGCCTATGACGTCGCACACGTTACGTGCACGGCTGGCTGAACTGGGCATGCCGATGTCACACAGCAGGCCTCGTGTCAGCAATGACAACCCGTACTCAGAGTCGCTGTTCCGGACACTGAAATACTGCCCGGCCTGGCCATCAAAGGGGTTTGCCTCGTTGGTTGAGGGGCGCGACTGGATGCTGGCGTTCGAAAATGCGTACAACAACCATCACCTGCATAGCGGCATCAACTTCGTCACCCCGAGTGCGCGTCATACCGGAAAGGATCTGGAGCAATTGCAGCATCGTAAGCGGGTGTATGAGGCAGCCAAACGTCGGAATCCTCGGCGCTGGTCCAAGGCAACCCGAAACTGGAAGCCTGTGGGTGCTGTGTCACTCAACCCCGGCAAATTGCAGGAAATCGAGCTGAATAAATCGGCTGCTTAAACGCAGTAAAATGGACAACTGGGTTGAAAATTACCGCTCACGAGACAACTCAGCCACCGGAACACCGGCTTCGTGCTGCTTCAAAATCGCCATGATCTGGCTGTCAGTAAATCGAGACTTCTTCATCTGTCGCTCCTTCTGCGATCATTGTAAAAGTCTCTACTCAAAACCTCGATTATTTTCTGGGGGGACTACATGACGATCGTGGATGACTTCACCAAGGAATGCCTCGACATTCCCGTTGCCATGGGCATCTCAGGGGAGCAGGTGACGCGCACCCTAGACGCCATAGCAGCCTTCCGAGGTTACCCGAAAGCCGTCAGAACAGATCAGGGGCCGGAATTTACTGGCAGAGCATTGGATCAATGGGCTTACCATAATGGCGTTGAGCTGAAGCTCATCCAGCCTGGAAAGCCGATGCAGAATGGTTACGTCGAGAGCTTTAACGGAAAATTCCGGGATGAGTGTCTGAATGAACATTGGTTCCGGGATCTTGCTCACGCCCGGCAGAAAATCAGTAACTGGCGCTTGGACTACAATAAGCAGCGACCGCATTCATCCTTGGGGTATCAGACACCTCTGGAGTTTGCCTCCGCTCTCCGACTTGGAACAACTGATTCAAAAGTAACGGACATTACTAGGGAGCAGTTGGATTAAAGACTGGGGGCAGGTCAATCCAGCACCAGGCTGGCTGCTTCCTGTTTGAACTCAGGAGAAAAAGAACGTCGCTTTCTGGTCATCAGACACCTCGTTTATGGTGGCGATTTTACCACCTACGTTGGTGTCCGGAATCATTGAACCACTACAGACTTGCCAGTCAGGCCCACAACTATGCTAGCCCCATATCCCCTTCTATTTTCGTCTAGTTAGCTTTGTGCCGTTTCGTCACCTTCAGCCTACCTCCGCGTGCTGATTTGATGTTTGAAACGACATAGCCATATTCCTTTAGCTTGTCGAGAAGTTCTCTATCCTCGTCTGTATCGGGAAACTTAGGCTGGTCCCGCCCAGGCGATGTCAAAGAAATATAGTTTTCACCAAGGTAGCGGAGTGTTCGCGCGAGTTGATCGTAAGGCATGGAGTTTAAGTTCGGGCGCAGCAACTGAAGGATGTTGCGCTCCGAGACCTGATTGGCCGCCATTTTTTCTACTAACTCAGGTGCGAGGACATAATCATTCTGAGCCGCATACCTTGCCAGCTCGGTTAGCCCCCGATAATCGCAGCTTTCTGCATACTCGCTAGCGGCACTAACGATTTCTTCTTTGACTGCAATAGAAACACGTTCACTTCGCAAAAGTTCGGCAACGTCCCCTCCCACCAAATCGGGGGTCATATATTCGTGGAACTTTCCCGACTGCTCGATAAATTGCTCGCGAGTGGGCCAATCGGTTTCGGAGAGGTAGATATAGTTCTTGGCGCAATCCGCGATTTCATTTTCCCGTAAAAGCAGTCCAAATAGCTCGCCGCTCTCTACTTCAATACTATCTACGCTAAGGTAGTTTTCGAGCTGTAGACTCACCACCAGCCTGACTCGGGAAGAAGCTGACAATAGGGAATTATCAGTCGCAAGTATTTTCAGTGCGAGCGCTTCCTTATGCTCTTCATCACCAGACTTGTGTTCGATAATTGCGTTCGAAGAGTCAAGCAACCGGGCCAGATATGCATCTACCTCCCCCATCACCTCAACGTACTCATCCACATTGGTGAAGGTGATGGGGAACCTCCCATGTTGGGCTAGGTGGGGCCAGGCTTCCTCAGATACATCCTTTATCTCATCAACAACACAGTCATTCGATGCCGCCGCAATTATTTTGTTGAGCTGGTTTGCGTCCGCTTCAATTACATCTTCGATTACAGAGGCAAAGTACGATGCAGTACCGACTGTGAATGATGTGCCTTCAATTGCTGACAGATAATCCGGAAGGTCTTGTAGAAGACGCCGGTAGACGACTTCACTCTTTTCTTTCGCACGATCTAACGTAAGCTCAGTATCGCTCTCTAAGGCAATTGCGAGGTTTTCTCGCGTAATGGCGTAACAGTCGTAGTTGACGAAGACCCGTTTAACTGGCGAGGTCAGAGGCTCAAGTGCTGATACCTGAATCTTAGATGCTGCATAGATACGGGCAATTCGTTCTGCATTGTCAGTGCTAATTGACTCAGACGTCAGCACTGGGAATTCTGTGTAGTGTTCGATGAGGTAGGCTCGTACGGGCTTATTGGTGTGGTACTCCAAGTTCTTTGGAATACTGCCTAAGGCACGGCTCACAAATTCAAGACGCTCTGAATCAGCCAGTTCAATGTTCTCGACCAAGTTTTTCAGAACATCGGGCGCGAACGCAGTAAAACGCTCAACGAAAGCAGCTCGTTCTGTCGCATTATTCAGGTATGCTTGTACAAAACGTTGTTGTCGCTCCCCAAACTGGACAAGGGAGCCAATCATGATGTCCGCAGTCTTTTTGTTCTTTTTAATCAATAAATGGTCCAAAATCGCCACGTTGTAGAGAGCCGGCTCCGCTAGCGATTGTGATCCACATTCGCGAATCACGGCGTCAACATCCGGACCATCGAGCTCAAAATGTTCGTCCATTAGATCGCGCTCTACGTGGAGCATTATGAAATTCTGAGCGGCCGCACTCACCCGATTTCCATGGTATGTGGCTGTATATAGCGTGAAATTTCGATTGATATAGCCGTTGCGGATCAATTCATACGCCAAGCCATGGTCAACAAAATTGCTTCGGACTATCTCGTCGAATGATTTAGGCTCTTCGTCATACTCAACGGTAAACTCTGGACGGGTTATTAAGTCCGACATATTGGCCCCTCGAAGAAATCTGAGGTCTTCTAGGTGACTGTCAATCTCGTCTTTGAGTTGTTCCTCCGCTTGTTCATTCCACCTATCTGGATTCAGGGAGTTATTCAACACCTCTTTTATATCTGAACGAGGAAAAACGAGCGAAATATTCGAAAATCTCCATACTAACGCTTGGTCATTTTGGATTTGGGTAAACTCTTGCCAAAACTGGCTGGTTCGAAGGTAGCCCTCTCCTACCGGCTTTCCGTTGAAAAGTATTTCTCCGGCAGTTGAATTGTGCCTTGCTGAGCGAACAGTACGCTCGATGTGCCTCAAGAGTTTATCCCCAAGGGACTCACTTTCGGTCGTAATGTACTCTACAGTTTCCAGTTTGTTGCGGGCCTGGCGAATCTCTCTTTGGATCCGATTGATATTGAGAGAAACGAGATTGCGCTCTGCTTGGTATATCTCATCTATGTCACTTTTGCCGAGGCTGATGGCCTCGAAGTCTGCGAGATGCGTGCATTTGTATAGCATCATCGCGAACAGTTCGGTTTTGCGTAATGCCAAGTCTGCGCCTGAGCCGGAGAAGATCCGATCGCGAAACACAATAAACTCATTACGCACATTCTTGATTAACCGCATATCGGGTATGTAACGAGCAGCAAGATCGGTTAATGCGGCACCGACTTCCGAGTCCAGGTCCTTAACAATTCCCCAGGCTAGGTTCTTGGCGCTTCGGTGTGTAATAAACGGCACGACCGGTATAACCAGGTCGAAAAATTTCGTTCGGTTGGCCCGCACCGCTTCAGCCTGCGCCGGATCTTCACCTGCCTCTACATCGGGTTTTTCATCCTTTTTGAACTTACTCTGATCAAAAATGCTGTCCTTAATCGCATAGATGAATCGAATCGGGTTATCGTCGGGACGTTGTGTGTTTAACAGTGTATTTAGGGCCAGTAATGTCTCGAAAATCCGGGCATTATTGAACCGGTCGATATCCTCAAAAATTACGATGTTGCGTTTTGAAACTTCAAAAAAATAAACGATTTCGTCGAGATATTGGTCAAAATACGAAACAGAGTGATCGTCCAGCGTAACGGTGGCTGCCCCTGCCGAAAGTTGGCGGATCTGGATTCGCCCATAGAGAGCGCACCGAACGAGACTTGTAACCACAATACCGACCGCGAGAATAATACCGTGGGACCACCGGCCAAGGTCCGTATTTGGTAAGAGTGCTGCGTCAATCTGGCTAGTCCATCCGGTCAACAGACCAACGACTGCTATGGCTGATCCAGCCAGACCGGCCAGGACTAGCTCCCGAAAAAGGCTAAAGCGTTCGATCCTTCTGAACCGCGAGCCTGGCGTCTTACTCGGTTTTTCACGATAAAGAAGTTGTTTGACTATTTCCTGCTGAATCCGATTCGTGGTGGTTTTCGCTTGCTTGGGTACCGCATCGTCAAGCCCTTCGTCGGCCAAAGGCGCCAACGTGGAGAGGGAGAGCTCAACGACATTGCTCTTCTGTGACCTGGCTAGCTCCTGAAGGATGCTGCTTTTGCCAACGCCGTATCGACCGGATAGTGCAATATTTCGGATTTGGGGGGCTTTGAGGGCTTGCTGAAGTGCCTTTAGATAACCTCCATGTTCCTTTTCGATGAATTCCGGTGTTAGTGGGAGAAGCCCCCAGGTTTTGTCAGCACCCGAGTGACTCGACATGCACCCGCACCACCATCTTATAGCCCTAAAATTCATCAAAAATCATCCCATCTTCTTCGACTGGTTGGCGACAGAAAAACCGCTGATAAAGTACCTGATTTTATGTTACAAGTCATTGATCTGGCGCCCCCCCGGTACAGTAGACGTCTGATAGCGTTACGCCAAATCTACAGGCATTAAGGAACGGCTCGGCAAGATTTATGGCACCTGTCGGATGACTCTGATACCACCCAGAATAGACGCCTTAGCCCGGATTTCTCATAGTGCTCCAACAACCTTCGCAGACCAAGCCTGGTAGTGCCAGATCCGAGTGGTCATGGTCGAAGTTGGCGATTATTTAGCCAGTTTCCGGCATTCAGGCACAACTCCCCCTTTCCCCCATTGGTATCGGGCCGGGGGAGCCCGATTATCTACTGGGGCACCAAGCGCTGAACCAGTGCTGAGAGATCGTTCTTGTGTGGATAGCTATCACTCATCAACACCCGTATTCGGCGGGTGTTGCGGATGATGACTGCGCCAACCTTGATCAGCTTCAAGCGCAAGGTGCCGGCACTCATACGTTCGAAGGGCGTGTTTTTCAGATGCACCCGCAAACGCTCGAACAGGGTGTAGGCGAAGCCGGATAAGATCAGCCGCCACTGGTTGGTCCACCAGTGTGTGCTGGAGGTGCGACCGGCAAACAGATCCAGTTGTTGATCCTTGATCCGGTTCTCCATATCACCCCGTGCGCAATACTGTTCGTAGTAGAGCTTGAATCCGTCATCGTAGCGGGAGCTGATAACGAACCGGGGGTTCGGGCCTTGAGGGCCATATTCCAGGCGCGCAACCACCCAGCGTGGCTTATGCCAGCTTCGGGCTTTGTAGCGGAAGCGGAAGGTGCTGGCGAGCTTATGGCCATGAGCCTCGTAGTAGGTCCGGACTTTGTCCATGGCTGGGGCGGCAAGCGCCTCCAGCCGCTGGTTGCGGGCCATGCCTACGATGTAATCCACCTGGTTGCGATCGCACCAGGCCAGCAGTCGGGGCTTGCTGAAGTGGGAGTCGCCCCGGAACACGATCCGGGTCTGTGGCCAATACTCGCGAATAAATCGCACCAGCAGCGCCAGAATGGCCCAGCTGTGCCGGGCATCACCTCGATTGCTGGTGCGCAGATAGCTCACCAGCAAGTGCCTACCGCAGAAGACGTAAAGCGGGAAGTAGCAGTGATGGTCGTAATACCGGTTAAAGAACTTACCCGGCTGGTCGCCGTGCACCGGAATATCGGTGCCCCCCTGTGTCAGCCTAGTTGTCCAGTAGGCAGTTTTGCCTGAAACCACATCACAGGGGGCGGTATGGATGCACACATGCCACGCTATTCCGATGAACGTAAAGCGGCAGTTCTCAACAAGCTCTTGCCACCCCATAACCGGACCGTTGTCTCTGTCTCCGCAGAGGAAGGCATCTCCGATGTGACCCTGTATAGTTGGTTGAAACAGTGTCGACAACAAGGAATGCCTGTGCCGGGTAATCGTAACAATGGAGACGAGTGGTCTCCTGAAGCCAAGCTGGCTGCTGTGATTGAAACAGCGCCCATGTCTGAAGCCGAGCTCGGCGCGTATTGTCGCGAGAAGGGCTTGTACCCCGAGCAAATCCAGCGCTGGAAGGCGGGTTGCCTCCAGGGCGCAGGCATGCAGGTGGAAAGCGATAAGACCGCTCATAAGCAGCAGCGTGAGGCACGCAAAACTATCAAGAAGCTCCAGGCAGAAGTGCGTCGCAAAGACCGTGTACTGGCGGAAACGACCTCCTTGCTGGTGTTATCAAAAAAGCTCGAAGCCTTGTACGGCGAAACCCCGGACAACGAGGACAACTGACCTCGCTGGCTGAGCGTACAAGGCTGTTGCAGTACTTTGATGAGGCTGTGGCTGGCGGCGCCCCTAGGCACAAGGCAGCCGAGCTCATGGGTCTGAGCGAGCGCACGGTAAAGCGCTGGCGACAAGCCGACGGGATGGTTACCCCGGATCGCCGGCCACTGGTCAAGCAGGCTGAACAGCCACATCAGCTGACGATTGCCGAGGAGGTTGCCATTCTGGCCACCTGTAATCAGACTGAATACCGCAGCCTGCCGCCTTCGCAGATTGTTCCTCAGCTGGCCGATAAGGGTGTCTACCTGGCGTCTGAATCATCGTTTTACCGGGTGTTGAAAAAGCATCAGCAGCAGAACCACAGAGGGCATATGAAGCCAAGGCGCAAGGTGCCGGAGCCCACCAGCTTTACCGCCACTGGCCCCAATCAGGTGTGGAGCTGGGACATCAGTTACTGCCCGTCGGCGGTTCGTGGTCAGCACTGGTACCTGTACCTGGTGCTGGACATTTACAGCCGCAAGATCGTGGCTTGGGAAATACATGATGCTGAGTCCGGAATGCTGGCAAAACAGCTCATCGAGCGCGCGCTGTTGCGCGAAGGTTGCTGGAACAAGCCACCGGTTCTGCACTCGGACAATGGGGCGCCTATGACGTCGCACACGTTACGTGCACGGCTGGCTGAACTGGGCATGCCGATGTCACACAGCAGGCCTCGTGTCAGCAATGACAACCCGTACTCAGAGTCGCTGTTCCGGACACTGAAATACTGCCCGGCCTGGCCATCAAAGGGGTTTGCCTCGTTGGTTGAGGGGCGCGACTGGATGCTGGCGTTCGAAAATGCGTACAACAACCATCACCTGCATAGCGGCATCAACTTCGTCACCCCGAGTGCGCGTCATACCGGAAAGGATCTGGAGCAATTGCAGCATCGTAAGCGGGTGTATGAGGCAGCCAAACGTCGGAATCCTCGGCGCTGGTCCAAGGCAACCCGAAACTGGAAGCCTGTGGGTGCTGTGTCACTCAACCCCGGCAAATTGCAGGAAATCGAGCTGAATAAATCGGCTGCTTAAACGCAGTAAAATGGACAACTGGGTTGAAAATTACCGGTGCCGTCAAAATCCAGCACGATTTCCTTGGGCGGCTTCTCATGCTGCTCGATAAAGTGGTGCCAGAGCAACTCATGCGCTTTGACAATGGTTTGCCGATCCATCGCCTGCTCCATTCGACAAAGCGTGGACTTGCCGGCCAGAGTCGAGGCATTCCCCGTGGCGGTTTGTAGTGCCTGATCAAAGCGAAGCGCTTCATGATCATTCAGATCTTCGTAGCCGCTGGCCACGCCGTAGACGCGCTGCCGGATCATGGTGTTGAGCCCATGACGAATCATGCGGGCATCCCGCTGGTCGGTCAGCGTCTCGGCCAGTCGCTGGGTTAGCCGGTGTTGTTTATCGACTTCGCGCAGTAACAACACACCGGCATCCGAGGTGATATGGCCTCCGGAGAAATCGGCTTCAATCTGGCGGCGGGAGAGTGGCGAGAAGGTCAGTTTTTGAGGTACCATTTTGGATAGCGGCTTTTAGTGTGGGTTTTTGTGTAGGAACTTGAATTCTAACACTTTAAGCCGCTTCTTCCTTCCTCATGCTACCTTCTTCATGAGAAATCCGGGTTAGCGTAAATGATTTGGACGACAAATTTAGTACTTTGTGTGGAAAACCGATCCATCATACTATCCTAGAATCTACTTGAAGTTGTTTTAGTACTTTGCGTGGAATTTGGCAGGTAACACTCTGATATGTAGTAACGTAGATTTAGTACTTAATGTGGTCGTCTAGCTTACCGAATGACCCCGATGACGTCCTCCAGGCGAACGCTTTGCAGGATCAAATAACGGTGCAACAGGCGGACGCGGGCGCGTTGGAAGTCCCGGAATGGGATGAAGAGTCACTGAGTACAGTACGCGACGCGCTTAATGTCCTGTCTGCTACCGTCAGCGACACGTCTGCCATGTTTGGGGAAAAAGACAAACTCAATCCGATCTACCATCTTCTTGGAACGGCGTTTGGCTTCGGGGGCAACCCGAAGGAGGACGCAATGTACATCAACGTCTACCCCGAGCAAAACGATGGCTCGGTGAACCACAGACTGTATGTCAAAGACGTCCCTGTTGATGGATTTTTTTCAATTACTGTCTACAACAACGACGGCTTCATGGAAGCGAACGACCTCGGGATCAATTCGATCAACAACTTAACGGCGACACCTGATCCAAACGGAGGGGTAACAGTATTCTTTGGTGGTTGCGACGACGGTCGGGTGAACTGCATACCCATTACCGATGGGTGGAATTACCTAGTGCGCCTCTATCAACCGCGTCAGGCCCTCCTCGACGGCAGTTGGTCATTTCCTGATCCGACACCTGTGAAATAGATCTGAAATATAAGGCGGTCAATGCACTACATAACAAAGCACTTAATTCCCACGTAAATTGATTAATGGTGGATCCCCATGGCCGTGCACACCCTCCACCTGGGCTGTGGCGCTTTGTTATCTTGCGCTGCTGCCCGGGTGCCGGTGATGGTCACGACGAGCAGCTATAGTGTGACGCCCCCCCAACGTCAAAGAGCTCCAGCGGCTTCAGCCTGTAGTACTTCTTCTCTACGTCCACAGATTGCTCGGCGTATGGCTGCGTCATCACGTCCTGGAGTTCTCGCAGCAAAGCGTAGTTTCCCGCTGCCGCTTGCTGATAAGCAGGCACCACGAACCACTCCCTCAAGCTGTACTTCGGGTTGACGAGCTTCATCTGACTGGAAAGCTCCTCACGCGTGCCAGGTCGCGTGAGTGAATGCCAATGTGTGAGCCACGCTGACCAGCGCTTGTCCAGCCCTTCGGGGTCGGCAGCGTAGGTCCGGCCCTTGTAGAAACTCTTCTTGAGTGCCTCGATGTCCTCTGGCAAGTATGAGAGTTCCCGGAAGAACAGGGTGTAATCAACAGGTGTTTGCATCATCAGCGTTGCCAGCTCGCGAAGCAAATCCGCATCGAAAGCGTCGAGTCCGAGTTTGGCGGCCCACATTTTTTCCATTTGCGCCTGCATCACTTTCGGGAAATCACTTTGAATGTCCTCTAGTTGTCGAAGACAGTCCGAATGACCTGCCACCAGTGGCCGCATCGCCGAACAAAACAAGTAGAAATTGCGTTCGGCCGCCGCTGGCTGGTTGAGAAACGCGAAGTGATGCCCGCCACCCGTCCACGGTTGGTAATGCGGATCAAATACATCACAAAATCCGAATGGTCCATAATCCAGCGTGAAACCGCCTGCCGCACAGTTGTCGCTGTTGAAGTTGCCCTGGCAGTAGCCAACACGGATCCAGTTAGCAACAAGCGACGTTAGTCGGCTGCGGAACTCGTCTGCAAGCAATACCACTTTTTTTGCGGTGGCCAGTGACTGGTCGATAACGTCGCTGTACTCACGATCGATCAGGTGCAAGACGATCTTCTCGAGCTCCTCCATCGCCTGTGGGTGTTCCTGCTTGCGGGCGCGACGACTAAAGAGCTCAAGCTGCCCCACCCGAATGAACGATGGCGCGACCCGCGTAGAGATTGCAACTGGCTCGGAGATAAGCACGTCAGGATCGATTGAACGTGAGCCCTCCGAATACCATGGGCGCCTGACTTTCTCGGTTTTCGACACGTACAGACTCAGAGACCTTGACGTGGGCACGCCGAGCGCATGCATGTGCTCCTGAGCCAGGAACTCCCGCACACTAGACCGTAAAACGGCCCGGCCGTCCGCGCTCGGCAGTAGGGCGTGCGCCCTGCCCCTTTCAGCTGCATTTCCCAGCGCTGGCCGTTGATGACGGCCTCAAGCACTGAAATCGCGCGACCGTCGCCGTAGCCGTTGCCGGTATGGAACGGGCATTGCTGATAGAACTCAGTGCCGTATATGGAAAGTGCGTAGCCACAGGCCCACCCGACGTTGCGCAGAGGCTCCGGAACCCGGGATAAGTCGCCGGAGAACATGCGAACAAAGTCATCTGACTGGGCTATGCTGTCGGCGAAACCCAGTTCGTGAAACAGGGCTTTCCCGTGCGCGACGTACTCGGGGTCTTCGATTGGTGTGGGTCTGACCGGAACATAGTGGCCGGAAAAGACCTGTCGTGGCGCGTGGTCAACTCCGTCTGCTTTCGCCTCGGGATCGCAGTTGAGCGTATCCATGAACGAATAGTCTGCCAACGCTGAGAGATCGTCGAGGGTGGCGACCGTTATGGGCGTATCCTGGTGACGTCGCTTATTCATAGGGGCTCCGCTTGCGTTGGTTGGATTATGGCCAACAGCACGAATTTAGCACTTTGCGGCATGTTATTCAGTGCTGTTCCGAAAGCCCGAGTGTGGGGCGCCCCGAAGCCGGTGTTTAAGTCGCCGGGGCGGATCAGGACTATAGAGATACCGCTGGACCTGATTTGGCCCCGCAGTGCTTGCGAATTGTGTGGAATTTGGCGGTAAGTTACTGATAGATCCTCACAGAGGTTTAGTCCTTGCCGTGGTCGTCTACTGACATCTGAATCGCTTCAATAAAATCGTTGATTTTCAGCTCGGTTAATGGAAGCCTATCCATTAGCCTGCGTTTTATCCCTCTGCAGTGACTGCCTCAATAACAAAATTATAAGGTCAGTGATGTTTATGGCCACACTCGCCAACCCCTTGCCGGGGCGTGCGGGCGGCAAGATCGTCCGACTCGTAATTGTGCTTCTGCTGGTGGCTGCCACCCTGTTCTGGGCCGGTCGCTGGGTGCATTATCGCCTCACCCATGTACATGTCACCGACGCCCGCATCAAGACGGACATGGTCTCGGTCGCTGCCCGTCTGGCGGGGCGTGTTCTCGAGATGCCGGTTACCGAAGGGGATAGCCTCACCCAGGGCCAGTTGTTACTGGGACTGGACAGTGCCCAGGCAGAGCAGGACTTGCGGGTGATCGAAGCCAGCCAGGTGGCGCTGCAGGTCGAGCGTGGCCGGCTGGAAGCGGAACTGGCGCTGGCCGAAGCAGTGGATGCAAGCCGCATCATGATCGCCCGCCGGGCCCTGCAGGCTGCGAACGTGGAGTGGGAGAAGCGCCAGCTGGATCTGGACAAGGCCCGTGCCGATCTGGCCCGGCTTAAGGGCATGGCGAGCAATAACATGGTGTCTGCCCAGCAGCTGGCGGATACCCAATACCTGGTCGACAGCGCCGAAACGGAGCTACGCGCAGCAAGCGCCGGCCAGAGCTCTGCCGAAGCCGCCCTCGCGGAAGCTGAGGCCCAGGCCCTTAACCAGCAGGTTTTAAGGCAGGAGCTGGCGTCCCTCGATGCACGTCTGAGTGAAGTAGCGGCCCGTCGCCAGCGGCTGGCACTGGATGTGGCGGATCACCGCGTGAGCAGTCCCCTGACCGGCGTGGTGGCCCGGACCTTTGTAGAGCCGGGCGAATATGTGCAGGCCGGCCAGAACCTGATGATGGTGTACAACCCGGACACGCTCTGGATCGAGACCAACGTCAAGGAAACCACCTTTGCCCGGGTGCGGACAGGCCAGGCCGTACGCATCCGGGTGGACGCCTTCTCCGGTGAGCGTTTCAGTGGCCGGGTCGAGCGCGTTGGCGCCGCAGCGACCAGCGAGTTCGCCCTGTTGCCGAGCCCCAACCCCAGCGGAAATTTCACCAAGACCACGCAAAGGATTCCGGTGAGAATCCACTTTGACGAGCCGGATCCGCGCCTGCGCCCCGGCATGATGGTCGAGGTGGGTATCCATGTCGCAGACGACTGAGGACCTGTTTCACCGTTACGGTACCGCCTATAAATGGCTGGGCACCGCCACGGTGATGCTAGGCACTCTCTCCATGACCCTGGCCACCACCATTGTCAACGTGGCCATTCCCGACATCATGGGCTATTTCGGCATCGCCCAGACGGAAGCACAGTGGCTATCCACCGGCTTTCTGGCCGCCATGGCGGCGTTCATGCTGGTCAGCGCATGGGCTCTGCAGGCGTTCGGCATGAAGGCGGCCTACATTGGTTGCCTGGTGGTGTTCATGCTGGCCTCAGTGCTGGGTGGCGTCGCCCCGAACGAGGACCTGGTGATTCTGTCCCGGGTCTTGCAGGGCGCCATGGCCGGAGTTATCCAGCCCCTGGCCATGACCATCATTTTCCAGGTATTCCCGGAGAAACAGCGGGGGCTGGGCATGGGGATCTACGGCCTGGGGGTAATCCTCGGCCCTGCCCTTGGTCCTGCTGTCGGTGGGGTACTGGTGGACTGGATCAGCTGGCGGGCAGTGTTCTTCATGCCTTTGCCCACCTGTCTGATGGCCATCGGTTTTGCCCTGTACTTTGCGCCGGACAAAGCCGAGGGCAGCCCGTCATCCCGTTTCGACTGGATCGGTTTCGGGTTTCTGTGCCTGTTTCTGGTCAGCCTGCTGTGGACCCTGTCCAATGGCCAGCGGGAAGACTGGCGGTCCCTGCTCATCGTGGGCACCGGCCTGTTTGCGCTGCTAATGGCAGTGGCGTTCATCGCCTGGGAGCTGGTGACCCCCAAACCCCTGCTGAACCTGCGGATCTTCGCCATTCCCGGGTTTGCCGCCGGTTGCGCCATCAGCTTTTGCTACGGGGCCGGCCTGTTCGGCTCCACCTACCTCATTCCGCTGTTTGTGCAGCAGATCCAGGGCTTTACCGCCACGGCGGCCGGCCTGTTGCTGATGCCGGCGGGACTGGCCATGGCGTTAATCTTCCCGGTGGCCGGTTATATGGCAGACCGTTACCCGGCGCCGGCGGTGATTACCCTGGGCACCGTGATGCTGGCGGGGTCCAGTTACATGATGGGCTTGATGGATGTGTATACCCTGCCGTGGCTGATCGTGCTCTGGGTAACCATCGGCCGCCTGGGGCTGGGCTTCGGCATGCCTGCCATCGGCACCGGCTCCCTGCGGGCACTGGATTACAGCCTGGTCAGCCAGGGCTCTGGTGCTGCTAACTTCTCCCGTCAGATCGGTGGTGCTATCGGCGTCAACCTGCTGTCGGTCACGCTCGACTGGCGCACCATGCAGCACGCCCGGGTGATCACCGATACCCAGACCGCCGCCAATGCGCTTACCGGGGAGCTACTGGCCCGGTTCCAGAGCATGGCCCCGGCTGCCGGGCTGACGCCGGATCAGCTGGGGCCAGCATCCCTTGGCTTTCTGCGCCAGGCCATCTATTTTCAGGCCTCGGTCAGGGGCTTTCAGGACAGCTTTCTGATCCTGACGGGGGTCTTTGTACTGACCCTGATCCCGGTCTGGGTTATGTGGCGGTACACAAGGGTGAGCAAGGCGGAACCGCAGGCTTGAAAAGGCTTAGTGGCGTGGTCGAAGCATCCCCAACGGTCTCGGAATGGTTAACGTAGTTCTCAGGTAATTTGCCAGGCGCAACCGTACGGCTTCAGTCACGTGGTGGCTGGGTTATTCCCAGACGTTTGTTGACGGTGTCCCGAATCTCCCGGTAGCGATCAGGATTGTTGGCCAGGTTCGCGAGATTATCCTCGGGGAAGATTTCCTTTTTCTTTTTCTCGGCCGTTTCATTGGAGAAAATGTCAGGCAGCATTTCCTCCAGGCAGCGCAGCATGACCTCGGGAGAAACCGATGCCCCGGGTGATGCCCCGAGGATCGTTCCGTAGGTCTTGTCGCTTGATACGAGTATTTCGGTGCCCATCTGCAAATCACCGTCCCTGATAATCTGCACCCGCTGGCCCGCTTCAACCGGCTTCCAGTTAAACTTTTTGCTCATGCCAGGGGCAAAGCTGTCCAGCTCCTCGAACATACTTTTTTCACCCTTGAAGGTCTCGGAGACCAGGTACTTGACCAGGGGGAAATGCTCCATGGCGACATTCAGCAGGCCCGGAACGTCGTGGAGTCGCATCGAGCGGAGGTAATCCATAAATCCACGGCCCTTCTCCAGGACCGGTTTGAACGATGCAAAGGGACCAAAAAGCAGGTAGTACTGACCATCCGCCACCCGTAAATCCAGGTGCGGCACCGACATGGGAGGTGCGCCGACCTTCGCTTTGCCATAGGTCTTGGCACGGTACTGGTCGGCCTGTTCCGGGCTGATAGGCGCCTGCAGGAAGCGCCCGCCCACAGGGAAGCCGGTGAACCGTTTCGCGAATGGCAAGTGGCTCTTTTTCAGGATCGGGAATGCGCCCCCGCCGGCACCTACAAACAGAACATCCGCCTTGTACTGCGTGGCAACGTCCCGGCTTTGTGTTTCCACAAGCCAGCTTCCCGAGGGGCTGCGGTGTACACGCTTGACATGGGTACCGTACTGGATCTTCACACCCAGGTTGTTCACCGCATGCTCGGCCATCTGCTCTGTCAGTGCGCCGAAGTTTACGTCTGTACCTGTATCGACGATGGTCGCCGCCATTTTCTCCTGGCGTGGCCGTTCGTCCATGGTGTATGGAATCCAGCTCTTTATCTCATCGAAATCTTCCGAGTACCGCATATGCTCGAAAAAGTGATGAGCGGCCATTTCCTTGAATCTCAGGCGCAGTTCTTCAATGGCTGACTCGGAGACAATGGTGCAGTGCCTGGTCTGATTGATGAAGGATCCAGGGTCCTTGATGGCGCCCTTCTCTACCAGGTAAGCCCAGAACTGTTTGGCCACATTGAACTGGGCATGGATCTTCAGGGCTTTTTCGACCGAGATAACCTCTTCATCGACCGGGGTATAATTCAGCTCACAATTCGCTTCATGACCTGTACCGGCGTTGTTGAATACCCAGGAGTTGCCCGCACCGGCACGGTCCAGTCTCTCCAGTATGGTGACATCCAGCTCTGGCGCCAGCTCTTTTGCCAGCGTGGCAAAGGTGGTCCCCATAATGCCCGCGCCGATGATGATCAAGTTCATATAGCCAGCTCTACCGTGTCGGTTATTTGATATCAGAGATTACTAGCTTGCCGGAGCGGCTACCAGGTAATGCACACTGAACAAACCTTTATCGTCCACCCAAACCCGTCGTCCCGTATAACCGGCGCGGGCTGCGAGTTGCTGGAAGCCTGGCACGGAGTACTTGTAGGAGTTCTCGGTGTGAATGGATTCGCCCTCGCGGAAACGGATGGTTTCGTGGTTGAACTTGAGTACCTGGGCTACCCGGCTTACCAGGTGCATCTCGATCCGTGATTGCCGTGGATCAAAAAACGCGTGGTGCCGGAACCGTTTGCGGTCAATCTCCAGTCCCAGCTCCCGCCGCAGCCGGTCCAGCAGGTTCAGGTTGAATTCTGCGGTCACCCCTGCGCGGTCGTTATAAGCTGCCTCCAGGATAGTCTGGTCCTTCACCAGGTCGACACCGATCAACAGGCCGCTGCCCGGTGGCAGAAGTCGGTGCAGTCCCCTTAAAAAGCGCTCAGCTTCCTGCGGTGTGAAATTACCAATACTGGATCCCGGGAAAAAGCCCACCAGCCGACTCGGCTCAATGGACTCTGGCAGGTCCACCGGCTGTGTGAAGTCTGCGCAGGCGGCGTGCACTTCCAGCCAGGGATAGTCTGCCGCCAACCGCCGTGTACTATTGATCAGAAAATCCCGGGAAATGTCGATTCCCAGATAGCGGTCCACCGACAGGCATTCCAGCAATAACCGCACTTTGCGGCTGGCGCCGCTGCCAAACTCCACCAGGGTTGCGCCGGGGCCTGCCAGGTTGGCAATTTCCGGTACCACCCTGGCCAGGATCGCCTCCTCCGTCCGGGTCGGATAATATTCCGGTAGTTCACATATTTTCTCGAAAAGCTCTGAACCCTTATGATCATAAAGGAATTTTGGTGAGCAATACTTTGGCTGGAAAGTAAGCCCCGAAAGCACTTCCTGCGCCATGGTGGGTGCATGGTGTTCCGGTAGCTGATTGTGGAACTGAACGGTTGCGGTACTCACTGGCGTGCCTCCCTGGCGAGTCTGAATCCTGAAAAAGCCCAGCGGGCTGAAGGTGGAAAGAAATTCCGGTAGGTAGGACGAATATGGCTGGCCGGAGTCGCGCAACATCCGCCCCGCAACACCATCTGCCCGGACATGAACTTGCCGTTGTATTCCCCAAGGCTGCCGGACAGGGCCCGGAAGCCCGGATACGGCCGGTAGGCACTTCCCGTCCACTCCCACACGTCTCCGAGCAGTTGCCCGGGGCGTCGTTTGTCGAAGTCGTGGCGAACCCGTGTGCCGACGGGCTGCAGGTAACCGCTGTCCAGGAAGTTTCCGTGCCGGTTGGGCGTGTGGGTCGCCGCATGTTCCCATTCAGCCTCGGTCGGCAGCCGCTCCCCGGCCCAACGGGCAAAGGCATCGGCTTCAT
Source organism: Marinobacter sp. AN1 (assembly GCF_026013985.1). Taxonomy (NCBI): domain Bacteria; kingdom Pseudomonadati; phylum Pseudomonadota; class Gammaproteobacteria; order Pseudomonadales; family Marinobacteraceae; genus Marinobacter; species Marinobacter sp. AN1. The sequence continues at coordinate 2,256,804 of NZ_CP110342.1, forward strand.
AGAAGCTGACATGGCAGACTGGCGCGTCGGGATCAATCGGACACCAGCCCCGCAGGGTATAGTGCCACCACTGTTTTCCCTCCTGGCGCCAGTAAAGGGGTGCTTCCCAGCCCTCTTGCCTTGCGAGATTCCATCCGTCTGACAGCCAAAGGGCCGGATCCCGGTAACCGCCCTGCTCTATAAAATGCACAAACTCCTGGTTTGTCACCGGCCGAGTGGCGAGTTCAAATGGTTCAAGGTACTGCCTGTGGGCCGGCTGTTCGTTATCGAAGGAAAACTCCTCACCGTCAGGCTCGACGCCAACCGACACCACACCCCCTTCGTACGGGTACCAGCCCATCGCCACAGGGTGCCGGGGCGGCGGAGTCTGCAAACGGTTGGTATAGGCCGGGCGCAGCGGGTTTTGCGCAAGGATGTGCTTGATGTCCATAACCAGCAGCTCCTGGTGCTGCTGCTCATGGTGGATGCCCAGGCAGGCGCGCTCCGCAATCGTTCGGCTGTGTTCGGCTGGCGGATTGCTCAGCAAAAGTCCCATGGCCTCGTCGACGTAATGCCGGTAGCGATAGATCTCGGCCACCGTGGGCCGCGACAGAATCCCCCGCCGAGGCCTGGGGAACGGGTCGCCGTGGGTTTCATAGTAGGAATTGAAAAGATGGTCGTAAGCGTCGTTCAGGGGCACATACCCCCTCAGGTAGGGCTTGAGCAGGAATGTCTCGAAAAACCAGGTAACGTGTGCCAGGTGCCACTTGGGTGGGCTTACATCGTCCATGCTCTGGATGACATAGTCTTCGGTTTCCAGGGGGCTGCACAGTTGTTCCGTCACAGCCCGGACGTCCCTGAAAGGTTGAAGCCAGTCTTCTGGCGCGTTTGGTTCCTCGACCGGAACCGGGTATAACGGTTCTGCTTGTGCCATGGCATCGCTCTCGTTGGGGGGGTTACTGTTGAGCGTTTCTTCGGGAATTACCCCGTAGCCATTGCCTGGCTAACCGCCGGAGCCCTGTTCATGCCCTTGAACCAGCCAGCGGAAGTGACCGGTTATGTGGGTCTTAATCAGTAAAGGACGCTGGTCAAGGGTTGGTCAAGTTGCCTCTCGTCCATGTTTCGGGTTGCTGCTTGCGACCGGAAAACGGGTTTCGGGGCATCTTTGACAAATCGCTAATAACCCCGAGCGCTTGATACAGTGTAGGATGCATTCATAAACTTCGACTTTGACATCATTTTGCAATCCCGGGAAACGTCACGCATGCCATACGCTCGAATTACCGGCACAGGGTCCTACCTGCCGGACAATGTCCTGACCAACAAAGACATGGAAAAAATGGTGGATACCACCGACCAGTGGATCAGGGAGCGTACCGGCATATCACAGCGCCATGTGGCTGAACCGGGGCAGACCACGGTTGACCTGGCCGAAGTCGCTGCCCGTCGGGCTGCAGAAGCCGCCGGTATCGAGCTGCAGGACATCGACCTGATCGTGTTTGCAACCTCTACCCCTGACAAGATTTTCCCCAGTTGTGCCTGCATTCTGCAGGCCCGGCTGGGTATTCAGGGGTGCCCGGCCTTTGATATCCAGGCTGTGTGCAGCGGGTTTGTCTACGCCCTGTCGGTGGCTGACAAATTCGTTCGCACCGGCAGCAGCCGCAAGGCGTTGGTGGTTGGCGCCGAGGTGTTTTCCCGCATTGTTAACTGGGAAGATCGCGGCACGTGCGTGCTTTTTGGTGACGGGGCCGGGGCGGTCATACTCGAAGCGGACGAGGAGACCGGTATTCTCTCAACCCATATCCACGCTGACGGCCAGTATGAAGAACTGCTGCACGTTCCCTGCGGGATTGCCTCGAACTACGATCAGGTAAAGGCAGGCCAGGCCTTTATTGAAATGAAGGGCAACGAAGTGTTCAAGGTTGCCGTAAACACGCTCGGCAAGATTGTTGACGAGACCCTGGCCGCCAACCAGATGCAAAAATCCGATATTGACTGGCTGGTGCCGCACCAGGCCAACCTCCGGATCATCGCGGCCACCGCGAAGAAGCTGAATATGTCGATGGACCAGGTCGTCGTCACGGTGGATCAGCACGGCAATACCTCGGCGGCATCTATTCCGCTGGCGCTGGACGTCGCTGTCCGTGATGGTCGTATCAAGCGTAATGAAGTGGTTCTGCTGGAAGCCTTCGGTGGTGGCTTTACCTGGGGATCAGCCCTGCTGCGGTACTGATCCCCCGACTCCACTCTTACACCTGGATAACCGGCGCTAACGTAGCCGGTTGTTCAGCGTATCGACCAGTTCAGCCCAGTCTGCATCCTCCTCCCACTCTTCCTTCAGGAAGTGGCGCTGGCTTTCATTCCAAAAAGACGCATCGGGCAGCCGCGTGCCTTCAGGCAGCGGCCGATGCTCTGCAATGAATGCTTCGATGGCGTCGCTGTCACTGGGCAATCCCAGTTGCTCGAACAGTTCTGACAGTGTGTGCACCGGTTTTTCCATGGGAACCTCGTCGCTATGAAAAAGAATGTGGCCTGTACCGAGGCAGTATAGACCGATTTTTCAGCTTGTTACCCGTGACCTTGTATTAATCAACCAATCATAGGATGATTGGTTATCTGATCAAAGGATAGGTTGTTTATGAAAATCTCAGCCCCATTCGTCGCGGATCCCTGGTGGAAACAGCCATCGACAGCCTGCGCCAGGCGATACAGCAGGGCGAGTGGCAAATTGGCCAGCGCCTGCCAGTAGAGGCTGAGCTGGCAGAATCCCTCGGTGTCAGTCGCAATACCATACGTGAAGCGGTGCGGGTTCTGGCCCATGTGGGCATGCTGGAAACCCGGCAGGGAGACGGCACCTACGTCCGTTCAACCCGAGATCCTGGCGAGTCACTGCGACGAATTGGCCGCTCCCGTCTCCGTGATCAGCTGGAAGTGCGAATCATGCTCGAAGCCGAGGCTGCGGGTCTGGCTGCCAGGCGCCGGACCGCCAGCGACATCGAACGGATGACAGAGGCATTGGACCAGCGGGCCCGGGCCGGCGATAACCTGGAACAGCGAATCGCCCACGATGAGGCGTTTCACCACACCCTGGTGGAAGCTGCCCACAACCCTGCCCTGCTGGAGCTGTACCGGTATTTTGCCCAGTCGGTAGCGGAAACCATTCAACGGACTGAGCAGGAAGCCGACCTGCCGGAACCTTCCCAGGAAGATCATGAGCTGCTGCTCGCCGCTATCCGGCAACAGAATCCTGACAAGGCCGCCGTCCTGGCCCGTGCGCTTCTCAAGCCCAGCCTTGCTGCCCTGGAGGAGCCGCAATCATGAAATTCCGCCTGGATACCTTCACGATGCTGCTGTTGGGTGCCATCGTACTGGCCACCTTCCTGCCGGTCAGGGGGAGCGCTGCTGAGACGCTGTCCGTAGCGGGTACCATCGCGGTTGCCCTGCTGTTTTTCCTTCACGGGGCTGCCCTGTCACGGCAGCAGATCATTGATGGTGCCACCCACTGGCGGCTGCACATCGTAATCACCGCCCTCACCTTTGTGTTCTTTCCCCTGGTGGTGCTTCCCATCAACGGCCTGAGCGGGATCGCCCCCCAATGGATGCCCGAAGATCTGGGGCTGGGTTTTCTCTATCTCGGGGTCCTGCCCTCGGCGGTATCGTCGTCCATCGCCTACACGGCCATGGCGCGGGGCAACGTACCCGCAGCCATATGCAGTGCAGCGGCGTCGAATGTGTTCGGCATGATGCTAACGCCGTTTTTGCTGATCCTGCTGGTCAGTACGTCGGGGGGTGGCAGCTTCTCGGTACTGGAAGCGTTGCGGGATATCGTTATTCAGTTGCTGCTGCCGTTTGCTGTCGGCCATGCCATGCGGCCCTGGCTGGGGGGATTCCTGGCGCGGCACGAAAACCTGGCGTCCCGCTACGACCAGTGTGTGATCTGGCTGATTGTGTACTCAGCCTTTTCCCACTCCGTGGTCAGCGGGCTCTGGGAAAACCTGCCGGTAACGGCCATCGGACTGACCATCGTGCTGTGCTTTGCCTTGCTGGCTTTCTTTATGTTGGTCGCGCACTTGCTCGTGCGGCGGTTCGGATTCAGCCTGGAGGATGAGGCAGCGGTGGTATTCTGCGGATCGAAGAAAAGCCTGGCTTCCGGGCTGCCCATGGCGAAGGTGCTGTTCTCCGGTCATCCGGGCTTCGGCATGATCGTGCTGCCCATCATGTGCTACAACCAGATCCAGGTGATTGTCGGCGCGATGCTGGCGCAGCGGTACCGGCGGCTTATTGACGCTGCCGGTGAACAAAGAGGGACTGCAACGCCCTGAGCCATTGGCGGAAGGGGCTCTTCAGCCCCCTCCCCCGGTCAAGGCCCCGAACAGGCTGGTCAGGATGATGATACCGACGATCCAGCCAATTACTGCGGGCCAGAAATTGGTCATCTGGGGACGCTCGGGCTGTGGATTGTCGCCCTCTTCGGATGATGGATAGCTGATTCCCTGGTAGCGCCCCGCGTCATCAAGGTTGGCATCGCCTTCCAGCTCCTGCCGGTCCAGGGCATCGGTCATGCCGTACCAGCCGAACCAGTCCTCCAGGAAGCGGGCCACTGGCGCGGGCAGGCGTGACTCTTCGGCCAGTGGTCGCAAGCTGGACTCAAGCTCTTCACCAATGGCAGCCCGCACATGCTCCTGGTCCGCTGGTGGTTCGGTCAGGATTGCTCGCCAGATAGCCACATCCTGTAGCCGGACATGGTCATTCAACATGGCGTTCACCTGTATCACGACCTCTCGTACCACCTGCTGTTCACTGGAGGACAGGGGAGCACTGTGCGCTTCGGACTGCCAGCGCGAGGCATTGGCACCGGAGGGTTGGGACTCGCTGGCCGGGGCTGAAACCACCTCTGGCGCTGCAGCAGAAGGCACGTCATGACCAACCTCCGCCATGGCGTCGCGGAAAGCCGCCTCAAGGCGCCGGGCTTCCTCTCCCTCCGCAAACTTGCTTTGCTGCTCGAAGGCGTTGCGAATCCGCGCCGTGTCTCGGGTTGGCTCGATCCCCAGTGTTTCCCAACAGTTCATCTAATAAGGTGCTCCAGGTTGCAGGCGGCTGACTTTCCGATATGATGCCAATTCCTGAGCTAATCTTAAAATAATATTCATCTGGCTCATTCCCGGTAAGGCCACGGACAGAATGATCTACATACTCGGCAAAGCAGTACCTCCAGTAATGCCCGCTAGTATGAGCCTGGCACTGGTGGCAACCCTGTTGACCAGTCCGGCGGCCGGTGCGGATGGCACAGAGGTCCCCCCATGGCTTGCACTCGGTGAGTCAGGGACCGCAGAGGACATTTACAGCGCGGTTCCCGAGGTGTTGACCACCACCCGCCTGCGCCAGCCCAAGGCCCGGGTACCAGGTACGACAACGGTTATCTCCGGCGAAACCATCCGTGATCTCGGTATGGTCGCACTGGCTGACGTTTTCCGACTGGTTCCCGGCATGACGGTCGCTGCCGTGGGGACAAACCAGCCGACTGTCAGTTACCACGGCACCGTAGCCTATGAGCAGCGGCGCCTGCAGGTACTAATCGATGGCCGTACCGGTTACCTGCCAAGCCTGGCGGACGTGGACTGGAATGCGATGCCGGTTCCCATTGAACTGATTGACCGGATTGAAGTCAGCCGTGGGCCGAACTCGGCAGCCTATGGCAACAACGCCTTTCTGGCCTCCATCAATATCATAACCCTGTCACCGGAAAACACGGCCGGCACCGGCCTGCACGCCCAGGGCGGCGGGCCAGGCATCCGCAATTACACAGCCTATCATGGCCATGCCCGGGATAAATACAGCTGGCGGGTGGCATGGCACCGGCGGGAGTCGGACGGTTATGATTTCCAATACGACAGCGACGATGCATTTCGCAAGGTGCCCATCCGGGATGGCTTCGAGTTCAATCAGTTCTATTATGATGGTGTTCTACAGCCATCACCCTACCACTCTTTCGAATTCCGGGCCGGGGTGACAGACGGAATCGATGAGGATGATCCCCTCAAGATGGGGGGTGCCGATCTTGGCATCCAGGGCGAGCCGGACGATGAGGTGCGGGATCATTACCTGCAAGCCAGGTACGGCTACTCAGGGCTGGACAAGCACCTGATCGAATTCCAGACCAGTTACCAGAGGTACAATCGCGACAAGGACTGGACCAGCTGTATCCAGCTGGATGGCGTCCCCTTGCCCCTGTGTACGAGTCTCAATGAGGACCTCCAGCAACAACGCCTGGAGTTTGAGTTGCAGGACACCTGGGAGTTGAATCCGGACCTGCGACTGGTGAGTGGCCTGGGGTACCGGGAGGATGGCTACGAGTCCGAAACCTTCTTCGGTGGCAGCGGCGAGATCTATCAGTCCCGCCTGTTTGCCAACCTCGAATACACCCCTGTGTACTGGCTCACGTTTAATGCCGGAGCGAACTACGAGCACACTTCCCTGCTGGACGACAACTTCCTGTCACCCCGCCTGGCCGCAAACCTTCACCTGACCGAGAACCAGACACTCCGTTTTGTTTATTCCCGGGCCGTTCGCACACCCGACGCACTGGAACAGCGCGCCAACTGGGCCTATACACCGGAAAACGTCTCACCATCTGTTTACCAGGACCTGGAAGGTCAGAGAATTGATGCCGAATACGACGCATCCAGCCCCGTGGACTTTTCCGGATACTATGCCGAGGCAACCGGCGACCTGGACGAGGAGAGGATCACCAGCCGGGAAATCAGCTACTATGGCCAGTTCCGGCTGGGACATGGCGTTCTTTCCACTGAAGTGCGTTACTTCTATGACGAGCTTCGCGACCTGGTTGCCGGGATCATCAATGTGGAAGACTTTGACCTGGGTAACCGTGTTGCCATTGACCAGCAAGGCATCGAGCTGGAAACCGCCCTTGACCTGGGTGATACAAGGCTCCGCCTGGCCTACGGTTACATGGACCAGGAAGGCCGTTACACGGCCAACGATGGCTTGTCGGTTGAAGAACAGCAGGAAACCCTGGCCCGAGAAGCCCGACTCTCCGTTCGCCATACAGGCAGTGTGTCCTGGATACAGCGCTACCCGGAGGACTGGAGTTCAGCGCTTGCCTGGTACGTCGCCGACGAGTTCCGCAGCGGGCCTTATCAGAGGGCGGACCTGCGGGTTGCAAAATCAGTCCACGGACCCCGAGTGAGCTACGATATAGCGGTGATCGTCCAGCATTACCTCAATGACAACCCGTTGTTAAGCCGCGACAACAATTACACGGACCGAAACCAGTTTTTCCTTGAGGCAGGCGTCAGGTTCTGACGCACCCGGTCGCCGGAAACTGACAACCACCAGGATGGGTATGGGCAGCTGTTTTTCCCCTAAAGCCAGAATGAACATAACCAATCACGTGCGGGCCCCTCGCCTGCGCCTGCTTGCTTCACTTGTCATCCTGGTTGCCATGGCGGCGCTTGCCCAACCGCTCAGCGCCGATGTGGTCTATCTTCAGGGATCCGCCAACCCAACGTTTAACCTCCGATTCACCGAACTCCTGGAAGCAGAGCTGGGGCCTGACACTGAGGTTCGGGCCTTCGCTTCCCTGCGCACCTTCGATGGCCCAGCCGGACCGGTCATCACCCTGGGCCAGGAGGCGTTGGCCCGGGTACTTGAAACCGGGACCCAGCGCCAGATCCTCGCCCTGCTGGTCAGCCCGGAGACGATCGCAGGGGCGGCTGAGAACGCCGGGGGCCGAATGTCCACGGTCTACTATGATCCACCGCTGCTACGACAGGCCCTGATTGGCCGGGTCATCCTGCCCCAGGCCAGCCGAATGGCCCTGCTGGCCCGCCCTGAACAGATCGGGGACTACGAATCGCTGACCGAAGAGCTTGCCGACTATGGCATTGAGGCCCGGGTTTTTGTGGTAACCGGAGACGAGGCCCTGATTCCGACCCTTTCGCGCGCGTTAAGTTACGGTGATTTCCTGCTGGCAACGCCGGACAATGTGATCTACAACCCCCGCACGATCAAGCACATCCTGCTGACGACCTACCGGCGTAACCGGCTTGTCATCGGTCCCAGCCATGCTTTTGTGAAGGCCGGGGTGCTGGCTTCCTCCTATGTGCCCCTGCCTGACTACGCCGCAGAGGCAGCGCGTTTTATTCGAGAATGGCAACGTACCGGTGTGCTCCCTGAGCCGACTTACCCGGAGACCTTCAGCATCGAAATTAACCATCAGGTCGCCCGCTCACTGAATCTCCCGCTCCCGGACCGGGATGAAATCAGGGCTGAGGTCAGGCGCCTGCTCCACCAGTCTGACGGGGAGGCAAGGCCATGAGGCATAGCAACCCCAAACGGAGCCTGGCAAATCAGCTGCTGCTGCTTGGCGCACTCCCTGCCGTACTTATGTTCGTGGGCCTGATGCTGTTTTTTACCAATGCCCGCCTGTCCGATGCCCGACAGGATCTGTTTGACTCAACCCAGACGCTGGCGGACAACCTGGCCCCGGCCATGGAATATGCGGTGGTATCCGGTAACCGAAAGGTGCTTGATGACATTCTCCAGCAAGCCAGCAATCAAACCGACCTGGCCTGGATAAGGGTTACCGATGTGGTCGGAAACCAGGTGGCGTTCGCCGGCAGTGGCGGTATCAGCCAGTGGCCGGGTGAGAAGGTGCAGGACCAGAACATTCACCGGTTCACTTCAGACATCCTGCAGCTGCCCGTTGCCCTGGGCGGAGAAACCGACGACTGGTTCGAACCGGACTACCGGATCTCCGGTGGCGCCCTGAAGGTCGGAACGGTCGAGGTCGCCGTCAGTGAGCAACGGCTGACTGAGCGCCGTACCGATATCCTGCTGACGTCTGGTGTTGTGGGTGTTTCCCTGTTGGTGTTTGCCCTGATGCTGGTTAACCGACTGACCGCCACACTTCTGGATCCCATGCAGACGCTTGCCGAGCGGGTACTGGCAATGACCCGGAGGGATTACCGGGAAGCTGACCCGGTTGGTACCCGGGTAGCGGAAATCGCCCAGCTTGAGGACAACCTCAACCAGCTTGCCCGTAACCTCCGTCAGCTCCAGGAATCCCGGGACCAGACGCTGGCCCTGTCTGAAAGTGCACGCGAGAAGGCCGAACAGGCCAACCACGCCAAGACAGAATTCCTTGCGGTGATGAGTCATGAGCTGCGCACGCCCCTCAATGGCATGCTTGCCATGGTTGACCTGGTATCCGAAGAGCCTCTCACTGATCGTCAGGGAGATTACCTGGACACAGCCCGGCGCTCTACTGAAGACCTGCTGACGCTGATCAACGATATTCTGGATGTCTCCCGCCTTGACCAGGGCACCCTTTTGCTTGAAAACCGGCCTTTCAATCCTGTGGTACTCGCGGAGAACTGCATGGCCAGTTTCCGGCATGCCAGCGAAGCCAGGGGCCTGGCCCTGGAACTGCAGTTCACCGGAAACTGGCCGGATCAGCCAGAAGTCGCGGGGGATGCGGTCAGATACCGCCAGGTCCTGGCCAGTCTGCTGGATAATGCTATCAAGTTCTCGGACCATGGCACCGTCAAGGTGACACTGGACTGGCACCAGGAGGCCGGGGATTGCGTATTCATCACCTGCGAGGTCCGGGATAATGGTCACGGTATTCCGCCAGAACAGCTGGAGCAGGTGTTCAACAGTTTTGAGCGACTCGACTCGTCGCTGTCTCGCGGTTCAGAAGGCACCGGCATCGGACTCACACTGGTCCAGAAACTGGTGGAACTGATGGGCGGTCACATTGATCTTTCCAGTGATGCGGACCAGGGTTCGAGCTTCCGTTTCGAGGTGCCTTTCGAGTTGACCGACTCTAACCTTGCACCGGCGGGGGCGTCGGACTTGCCGCGTCCGGATAACCAACAGGACCTGTCACCCCAAGAACGAAAGCAGCCGCCCCGGGCGCTCATCGTGGAGGATAACCCGGTCAACCAGCGCGTGGCCCGCAACCTTCTCGATCGGCTCGGATTCGAGACCGAAGTGGTAGCCAACGGACGCGAAGCCATTCGCTCCGTTACGGGCAGCAATACCCCGTTCACCGTAATCCTGATGGATTGTCACATGCCGGTGATGGATGGTTTCACAGCCGCCCAGGCCATTCGCGACTGGGAGCACAGGGAGGTGCACCGCGAAACGCCTATCATCGCCCTGACTGCGGATGTACTCCCAGGGACCGAAAGAACCTGTCTTGAGGCGGGAATGAATGATTACCTGGCAAAGCCGGTACGCAAGCACCAGCTCAGGAATGTACTGAGTCGCTGGGTGCCCTTGTAGGGCACCCGAGATCATTCAGAAAGGCAAAGACAGCGGTCAGGCCACCGGCGTGCGCATGGTGACGAATTCTTCGGCCGAGGTGGGGTGAATGCCGATGGTACTGTCGAAATCTGCCTTGGTGGCGCCGCATTTGAGCGCAACCCCGATACCCTGGATAATCTCCCCGGCATCTGGCCCGACCATGTGAGCGCCCAATACCCGGTCGTCCTCTGCATCCACCACCAGCTTCATCATACTGCGTTCGTCCCGTCCACTGAGCGTATGCTTCATGGGGCGGAACTCGGAGCGATAGATAACGACCCTATGCCCTGCCTCCTTCGCCTCTGCCTCAGTCAGGCCTACCGTCCCGATATTTGGCTGACAGAACACTGCGGTCGGGATGTTTCGGTAGTCCATCTCCCCTTCGCCATCGCCAAACAGCCGGCGGGATAACACCATGGCCTGGGCCAGCGCGACGGGGGTCAGTTGCGGGGTACCAATGACGTCGCCGAGGGCGGTAATAGACGGGACTGCCGTCTGGAAAAACTCGTCCACCTGGACGTGGCCCGAAGTGGTGAACTCTACTCCCAAAGCTTCCAGGCCCAGCCCATCGGTCAGTGCCCGACGCCCGGTAGCTGCCATCACCAGGCCAGTCTCCATGATGCTGCCATCGGACAGGGAAACGGCAAAACCGTTGCCGGACTCTTCCACCGAGGTGATATTGGTATTGAAACGCAGGCGGATGCCCTTCTTTTCCAGTTCAGTAACCAGGAAGCGACGAACATCATCGTCAAAGCCACGGAGGAACAGCTCCCCGCGGTAGATCAGGGTCGTGTCCACGCCGAGACCGGCGAGAATGCCGGCAAACTCCACTGCGATGTAACCCCCGCCCCAGATGACGGCCTCCCGGGGGAGCTGTGGCAGGTAGAACATTTCGTTGGATGACAGGATCAGGTCACGGCCCGGGACATCGGGCGTGGAAGGCCAGCTGCCCGTCGCAACGGTAATGCGATCGGTGGTCAATTCCCGTTCACCCACTACGACGGTATTGGGATCACGTATAGAGGCGGTACCCTGGATAACGGTTACGCCTGCACCATCGAGCAGCTGACCGTAAATGCCATTAAGGCGTTCGATCTCGGCATTCTTGTTGGCGACGAGGGTTGGCCAGTCGAAACGGACATCCGAGCGGGGAACCTGCCAGCCATAACCGGCAGCGTCCTCCAGGTCCTCCCCGACATGGGCACCGTACACGAACAACTTCTTGGGAACGCAACCCACATTGACGCAGGTACCTCCCAGGTAGCGAGACTCCACCACGGCCACCCGTGCGCCCCGCTGGGCGGACATGCGGGCAAGGCGAACGCCGCCGGAACCGGCGCCAATAACGATAAGATCATAATCCCGGGATTCTGACACGTGGACTCCTGTTCAACTTGAGTAAAAACAGACCGCTTGCCCACCCTTTGCCCCGGTCAGGGGTTCAGGACGCCTGGGAACCGGCCCTGGTCGATGAAACGTCCGCATCCCTGAACAGTACAAAATCCTCATAGTCCCCCAGACGGATAGTGCCCAGGCTCCGGAAGCCTTCGGACTCATAGAACGGCAGGTAGCGACTGTTACCGGTATCAAGTACCAGTCCGTTCGCTCGGGGGTTTTCTGAACACAGCGACTCTACCGCCGCCAGCAATCGACGACCAAAGCCGCGGTTCTGGTATTTTGGGTGAACACCCATCAGTGGCAACTGGTGAGTTCCCTCACCCGGCAGCATGCTGCGGATTTTCTCATGATAGTCAAGGTAGCGTCGGGTCGAGGCAAAGCCGGCTGTTAGCACCATTCGCAGACGCCAACTGAGTTGCTCGGCCAGGTTCAGGCGCAGTTCCGGATCACCGATGAACGCCACCGCCACCAGCGTGTCATCCGCCATGACACCGATTGCGTCCTGGTTGAGTTCGAAGTAGAGGTTGAGCAATTCACGGATGGTTGCACGAACCCGCTTATCATACCCGGGCTTACGATGATCGAACAGGTACTGGAAGGTGGGTTCGTGCCGGTACGCCTGATAGAGAATCGACTTGGCCTCGTTAAAGGCGGTGTCATCCAGACGGACGATGGAAGGTTCCCGGGCGATCTTGTTTTCGTTGTCTGCCGTTGCAATGCCTTCTGCCATCGAAAGGCTCCCCTTCTGTTAGCGTTATGCCGCCAATAGCGGCGCACTTTCCTTTACTTTCCCTTATAAAGCCTCAGATTGCCAGCGTCAGACGTACTGATACCACACCCGGGGTGTCACGCCGGTCCATGGCCGCCTGGTCAATCAGGATACCGTGGTTGGTGCTCAGGCCTTCCAGCCATTGCGCCACCTGGCCAAACGGTACGTCCTCAAGCCACACCCGCATGGCATTGTCACCACTGGGTTCAAAGCGTTGCAGGTCGAGCCCGGCCTCCCTCGCGGTGGAGGTAACCGTCGCCATCAATTGTCTTCCGTTCTCAGGCTTGTTGGCTGACGCGGTGGCCGCCGCGCTGCCACCGCCCAGTTGGCGGATCGCCTCACGGTTCTGCTGCATCCAGGCCAGCAACTCGCTGGCATTCTCGCGGCCGGTCACAGACTGTTCATGGTAGCTGGACACCGGACGCCAGACTGCAAAGTAGACCAGCGCCAGAAGCAGCGCCACAACCATCAGCTTCAGAGCCTGCTGATCCCTTCGTGGCAGGTGATCGTAGCGAGCTACCAGGCGGGTGATGGACGGGTTTTCCTTGAGTTTGCTAAACACGGTCAACCTCCTGATACCGTCAGACGGGCACGGGTACCGTCAGAATCGTTGACCACGGAACCGATACTGGCATCGAGCCCCTGATCGTTGATGCCTGAACGCAGCGCGTTAAGCCGTTCATAGCTGTCCGCACGTATATCCACAACCAACTCACCCCGGGAACGGGTGTAGTTTACCGAGTTGAACAGAACCGACTGATTCCCGGGCAACTGGCTGTACTGCTGCCCGGTATGCTTCATCAAGGGCAGGAAACCTGCGTCACCACCCTGCTGACCTGCAGTCCTGAGTTGACCTTCCAGGACTCGGCGAACGTTCTGCGGGGTGGCGCGGCGATCGTTCGGGAATGCCTGGTGATAGATTGCCATGGCCTGCTCCTCCAGGGCCCTGGCCTGCTGTTGATGATAGTACCCCATGCCCAGCTGGGCCCCGATGACCAGCAGGAACCAGGCGGCTGCGATGGCAATGGCGGGCCGCCACGCCCTGAGCGCACCACCCTCACGCTGGCTTGGAGCATAACTACCCTGGCAAAGATTGATGGGTTCTGCCGCATGGTAGTAATGCGCGCTCGCGAGCAGCTCAACAATGGAGCCCTCCATCGGCTCCCGGTGCACGCTCAGCCTCGGGGTATCAACCAGCGCAGATAATGCCTGCTCGTTGGCAGCCATGGCGGCTTCGGTACCGTAAACCACCACCTGAACCTCGGCAGCCACTTCATCTTCCGTAGGCATGGCCAGGGTCTGGGCAAAAACCGACAGGTTCTCTGTCCTCATGGTCATCCATTCGCCGCGGCGAGAGGCCAGCAACGCCATGTCATCGCCCAGGCATATGGCCCAATCATGGCCCCTTAACGGAACCAGGGCTGCGTCGGGATAGATGGCCTCGAGGTCTGCAGCTTCCCACTCCAGGAAGGTCTCCCGCCAAAGGGCCATCCGCTTATGATCAATGGCGGCAACACGGTAGCCATCCTCAGTTGCTCCGCCAAGGGCGAGGTGGACCGTTTCGACGTCCTGGGCCAATTGTTCCTCGACAGCAAACGGTAAGGCCTGACGGATAAAACGGACTTGCTTTGCCGGAATATCAGCAAAGCAGAACAGGGCCTCATCGCCGGGAATGAGGCCAATCAGACGCACGCCTTCAAGGGAATTCCGGCTGAGTGCATCTTCGATATTGTCCCTGGTCTCACCCTGGCCACTGGCCTGCAGTTCACCGCTGGCGTCAAGCAGCACCCAGTCCATGCGAAACTGGCCATCTGCCGGGTCTGCGCTGGTGCTTACCGGCCTTGCGTAAAGGTGGTATGACATAGTCTGCGTCCTTGGTCTATTCCCCGGACACCCCGAAGGGCTCCTTGGTTATTCTGTGCTTCTGCCCGGTGTCGCGGCGAACCACCGATAAATCGCCTTCGCTGTCACGGTACACCGTGCTCACCAGGTTGGTTACCCGGTTATCCCAGGTAATACGGGAAACCACTTCGAAAAACTCTGACCGTACCTTCAGCCCCTGGGGCCGCAGTCCAAGTCCTGCGAACTCGGGCAACGCCGTAAAATCGCCAGTGGTCAGAAAGCGCTCCTCTTTCCGGCGCTCAACGACGGTATTGGCCTGGGCATCGGTGATCTGCTGGTGGAGCGAGCGAATCACCGGTATTGAAGCCATGTTAACATTGATACCGGTTCCAGAAACCGGAAGCGCCGCAACGTGTGGACGCAGCAATTGGTAGGCTTCCTCGGTCATACCCTCGATCAGTCGCAATTCGGTCACGCTGGCAAAGGGTTGGTTGCCTGCCCGGTATGGAGGGTCTTTCATAAGATACTGACCATCTTCGGCACCATAGGCGGACACCGGCTCTTCATCGGGGTCTACCCAGTCCACCAGGGCATCGACGTGAACATCGGTAATCCCGAGTACCATCAGCAACCGCATCAATCGGTCCCTGGTTGCCTGGTCGATAGCGCCAGCGGGGTTCACCAGGTCATTGAGATTAATGCGGCCGGACAGGTCATCCACCTGAATCTCTGCAACACCACCATCATCCAGTGGCAGAACTGCCGCGTAGCGCCACCAGACTTCGTCCGGGCTATCCACCAGCTCGTTGTTCTCACGATCGGTTTTCAGGTCCTGGAACAGAACCTGTTTTGCAAAGTCCTCTGCTCCCAGCGCCACGTTGTAGCCCTGGGTCTGGGCCAGGAAGTGCCCTGCCCGAAAAACCCGCACCCCCTGTTGTTTGACCATGCCGGCAGCCATCATGACTACCAGGGCCATGGATAGCAGCACCATGATCAACGCCATACCTCGCTGGTAACGGTCGAAGCCGGATACTCCGCACCCCCCGCTGGCAGGGCGAAAAGTCATGTGCCGTCCCCCTGGGTCTGAGGTGCCTGATCCTGGTCACTGGCCTGACTACTGGTTTCGCCGGTTTCGCCAGTATCGTCGTCTTCCCCTTCCTCAGCTTCGTCCTCCCCCTGGTTCCCCTGGGAGATCGATGTCTGTACGGCCGTCACGTTGAAATCAGGCATCAGAAAGAGGCGTGTCAACTCTCCGTAACGCTCATGCTCCAAGGTCACTTCCACGGCCAGCGGCAAGGGAATGACCGGGGCGCCAGGCCCACTGGGGATTCCCTGGTTGGGCGGTGGCCAGTCTTCCTGCCAGGTGCGTTCTTCATCGAGGAAGCGCATGGAAAAAGCGGTCACCCCATCGAGCATGAGCTGGTCGTGGCTTTCTTCTTCCTGAGCCTGGTCCAGCATCACCCAGTACCGGCGCCGGACTTCATCGCCGGTAAACTCCCAGGCACTTCGCTGCAATTCGCTGCGCTGTTTACCCAGCGGGTTACGCCAGCCCTGCCGCGTTACCTGCAACAGAAAGGCTTCTCCTGCCGAGGTCAGCGCGGGTTCATAGTCGCCATAGATATTCCGGACAGGCCGGCTGGTCACCTGGCGCAAATCCCGCTCCAGCAGAAGAAACGTCTTCTGAAGGTTTTCGAATTCCGCCGATACTTCATCCACCCGGTCCCGGGCGGTCACCACACTGGATAGCACCTGCCAGATACCCAGGCCAATGACCGCAGTGATGGAGACAGCGATGAGCACTTCCATCAGGGTAAACCCGGACTGGCGAGCGCTGACACTCCAAGGGCGACCGCGGCCACAGGAAGCCAACGCAACGCTCACAGGCTCTGCTCCGGATCACGGAGAAAACCGGACAGGCTCTGTAACTGCGCAGGCTCGCCTGAACCACCATAGGCCTCGACGCGGACATCAATCCGACGCATGCTTTCTTCGTCCGTACCGGAAATCTCAGTCACCACCCGCCAGCGACGACCGGCATATTCAAGCTCTTTACTGCTCTCGGAAATGGAAGGAAATTCCTCCTGAAGCCGAACCTCGTTCATCCGGTTGCCGGCAATCCAGGACGCCATGGTCAGATCCCTCACCCGCTCGAAGCTGCCCAGGTACTGGCTACCCACCTGGGACGCTGCTGTTGCGATCAGGCCAAAGACCATCAGGGCCACAAGCACTTCGATAAGTGTAAACCCGTGTTGTCGCATCAGAAATCGTCCGTGTCCGATGGAGTGTGCATCTTGATGTCATCCAGTCCGTCGGCTTCCAGGCGAAAGCGGTAATCCGGAGAGGTAGTTGCCAGGAACTCCAGCTCAAACGGCGTGGTTTCACCACTTGAATAAAACACAATATCGGGGCGCAGGCTGCCCTCTTCGTCTTCTTCGTCATTTCCCCGGGCGAGGCGCGGGATATCATCTTCGCTGAACAGGGTGACGCTCATCCACTCCGGAAAGTTGCGGCCCTGGAACAGTCGTTCACTCTCACTGCGCCACGTCTGTTCCAGTTCGTCATATACCAGGAAACGATAACCCTGTTCGTCAACCACCAGGCCCAGTTCCTCATTATTGAGGATGGCCTGCTCCGCGGCGGTCTGCATGAGGACATACAGTTCACGAACCTTACTGTTCAGTTCCCGCTGCTCGCCACCCCCAAGATTGACGATGGCCAGTGAAGCCAGCAGCCCCAGCAGTACCAGCACAACCAGGATTTCGATCATGGTGAAGCCGGCCTGACGGAGCCACCGGGGTGCGGGCATCGCCACAGGGTCAGTTGAGGTCGTGGATGCTGATATCAGCTTCGTCACCGTCACCACCTTGCTGGCCGTCGGATCCGAACGAATAAAGGTCGTAGGCACCCTCTGCACCCGGACTCTGATACTCGTAACGATTTCCCCACGGGTCTTCCGGAACACTCTTCAGATAGCCTTCCGGGTTCCAGTTCCTGGGCTCAGGAGAGCCGGAGGGGCGGCTGACCAGTGCCTCCAGGCCCTGCTGGGTGCTGGGGTAATGGCTATTATCCAGCCGATACATGTCCAGGGCATTGGCAATATTGTTCATCTGGGTCTTTGCGATGGTGACCTTGGCCTGGTCACTGCGGCCCATGATATTGGGGGCGACCACCGCCACCAGCAGGCCAAGAATGACCATGACCACCATGATTTCGATGAGGGTAAACCCTCGCTGGTTGCGTTGTTTCATCGTTGTACTCTCTTCCATTTGTGGTTTCAGATTGCTTTGCAGTGAACTTCCAGGTCTGGACGGATCGTCTTGCTTGTCTGGTTCTGGCAGGTGAACGGTTTTTTGGTTCACCCCACCAGGTTACTCATATTCAGGATCGGCAACATGATAGCCAGTACGATAATAAGCACCACGACGCCCATGACCAGCAGCATCATGGGTTCGAACAGGCCGACCATGGCGGCGATCTTCGACTGCAGGGTGTTTTCCTGCATTCGGGCAGTGCGCTCCAGCATGCTGTCCAGCTCACCACTGGCCTCACCGGAGGCAATCATATGCAGCATCATGGGCGGGAAATAACCGGTCTGCTCAAGGGCCTTGTTAAGGCTGCCACCTTCCGAGACGGTCTGGGCCGCATCCCGCAGCCTTGCCCGAAGATGGTCGTTACCCAATACCTCACCGGCAATGCGCATAGCTTCCACCAACGGCACACCGCTGGTTGTGAGGATACTGAGTGTGCTGGCATAGCGGGCGGTATTAACGCCGCGAACCATGCCCTTGAGAAGCGGGATGTCCAGCAGCGCCTTGTGGAAACGACGACGGTTACCCTCTGCTCGCAATGAAAAGCTGAAGGCGATGCCCCCGAGGACCAGCACCAGCAAGAGCCAGATGCCATAACTGGAGAGAAAGTCGGAGGCCGACAGCATGGCCCGGGTCAGTGCGGGTAATTCCTGCCCCTGTTTGACAAAGACCTCGATAATGTCCGGCACGACATACGTCAGCAGGAAGACCACAATGGCAATGGCAACGACAGTCAGGATAATCGGATAGATGGCAGCCAGCTGGATTTTCTGCCGTGCCTCCTGGCGCGCCTCGGTATAGTCAGCCAGCCGGTTGAGTACCAGGTCAAGGTGGCCCGCGTGTTCGCCTGCTGCAACCGTGGACCGGTAAAGGCGGGGGAATGCCCTGGGGTATTCACCCAGGCTGTCGGCCAGGGTATAGCCCTCCATGACCTTGGCCCGGATGGCGATCAGCATGCTCTTCATGGCAGGTTTTTCGGACTGCTGGGCGGCTGCCGACAAGGCCTGCTCAATCGGGATGCCCGACTGGATCAAGGTGGATAGTTGGCGGGTAACGAGGGCCAGGTCGGAAGTACTCAGGCTGCCCCGCCGACTGAAAGACGCACCCTTGCTCTGCCTCTCGGTAGCCGGCTCCACCGCCAGGGGGGCCATTCCCTTGTCGCGAAGTTGCTGGCGAACGGCCCTGGCGCTGTCAGCTTCGATAACCCCACTGGTCTGCTTGCCGCGCCGGTCAAGCGCCTTGTAGTCGAAAGCAGGCATCAGCGGCTCCGGTGGGTCACACGGAGGACCTCTTCCACCGTGGTAACGCCGTCGAGGATCTTGTTCACGCCATCGGCATGGATACTCGGCCCGGCCTCCCTCGCCACTTTTTCGAGATCAAGCTCACCAGCGCGTTTATGGATCATTGAGCTCATGGCGTCGGTAATCTCAACCACTTCATAGATACCGATACGCCCGCGGTAACCAAGGTTATTGCAGTGCTCACAACCCCTTGCCTTATAGATGGTGGGCGGCCTGGAAGGATCTGCCTGGATAAACTCGCACTGTTCAGCCGAAGGCTCATAGGGTTCGCGGCATTCCTGGCAAAGCACACGGACCAGTCGCTGGGCGACCAGCCCGACCAGGCTGGAGGAAATCAGGAAAGGCTCAATACCCATGTCCATCAACCGGGTAATGGCTCCCACCGCTGTATTGGTATGCAGTGTGGAAAGCACCAGGTGACCTGTGAGACTCGCCTGTATGGCAATCTCGGCCGTTTCCAGGTCCCGGATCTCACCGATCATGACCACATCCGGATCCTGGCGCAGGATGGCCCTGAGTCCCCGGGCGAATGTCATGTCCACCTTGGTGTTTACCTGGGTCTGCCCGATACCCGGCAGGTTGTATTCGATGGGGTCTTCAACGGTCAGGATGTTGCGACTGCGATCGTTGATTTCCTGCAGGCCGGCATAGAGGGTCGTGGACTTACCGGAACCAGTCGGTCCAGTGACCAGTAGAATGCCATACGGCCGCTTGACCATCTTTCGCAGCAGGTCCAGGTCACGCCCTTTCATGCCCAGGGATTCCAGCCGGATATTACCAGCCTGCTTGTCCAGCAGACGGAGTACCACGCGCTCGCCACTGGCCGAGGGCATGGTGGATACCCGGATGTCTACCTCACGGCCCGCCACCCGCAGTGCAATACGACCATCCTGGGGAACGCGCTTCTCGGCGATATCCAGCTTCGCCATAACCTTGATCCGCGAGACCAGCAGCGGCGCAAGGGCGCGTTTCGGTTGAACGACCTCCCGCAAGACACCATCCACCCGGAAGCGAACCACCAGACGCTTTTCATAGGTTTCAATATGCACGTCCGAAGCTCCGGTTTTCACGGCTTCGGTGAGAATGGCGTTAATCAGGCGAATAATGGGTGCATCGTCTTCCTGTTCAAGCAGGTCCTCTGTCTCTGGAACCGACTCTGCCAGTGACGCCAGGTCCATATCGTCACCAATGCCCTCCACCATCTGCATGGCTTCGGCAGAATCGTTCTGGTACGCATTGTTCAGTGCTTCATCAAAGTCGCCAGGTTCGATAGGTTCGAACGTGGCGCGGCCTCCGCTGATACGGTTGGCTTCAGCCAGGGCGCTGTGTGGTGCACCGGGACGGACCAGTATCACAGGTTCACCCGACACGTTGCGGGTCAGAATCACCCCGTTGCGCTTGGCGAACGTGAAAGGAAGGCGTCCCAGCGGAGCATCCTGCGGCTGGATGTGCGTTTCAGTAGTCAAGGCTGTCCCCGTGTCTTGTTCAGAACTGACGTCAGAGGCTTTTTATCTGTCTCCCTGACAACCGTTCCGCTTATTATTCCCTGTAGGTGTGAAGGCTACCACAGGTTTTGGCGCCCTCTGAATAACTCAATACACTATAATCGGCAACAGGATGTTACATTGTGATGAGCGTTCAGGACCTCGAAAGTTGTCACCGGAAGCCTCTGCCCTACCGGGAATGCATGACGGGCAAACGGCACCATGCCGGAGGTTTTAAGGAAGAAACATCGCACGACCAGTGTCCGGGCAGCGTCTGGCGCCAGACTGGTCAGGGTTCTCAAGCCCTTGCGATACGGCCAAGCATGTTGAAAAAAGGATAGCCATGTCTGCTCTAACTGCCAGACTTCCCATGATCACTGCATTGTTGTTCGCCGTTGCCATGGTGGCCAGCCTGGCCTGGCAGGGCTACCGGTTCTGGGAACAGGAACAAACACTGCACGACCAGGCAACCACTACCCAGCCTGTGCGGCCCAGCCCCCAGCAGCGGCAGCAACCTCAGGTGGCGCTCGATAGTATCGATCTGTTCGGACGCGCCGACCCCGAGGCCCTCGCTTCCGGGCAGGACACGGAAAACCTGCCGGAGACCAACCTGCGGCTCTTCCTGCGGGGAGTGCTGGCCGGCACCGAAGAGCAGCCTGGCAGCGCCCTCGTCGAGGATGACAGAGGCCGCACTGAGGTCTATATCATTGGTGATGAGCTCCCGGGGAATGCAAGGCTTCGTTCCGTGCATGCAAATCGGATCATCATTGAGCGCAGCGGCAAGCTGGAGAACCTGTACTTTCCCGAGACGGACGACTCCCGGGGTATGGAGCTGGCGGCCATTGATAACCGGGGCCAGCCCAATGACCAGGCCGATGCTGGCGGCGCGAACACGGCTAGCGGCCAGTCCCGGCGGGCCATGGCAACACCCCAGGCCACCGACGAACGTCGCCAACAGATCCGCCAGCGGCTCGAGGAGCTTCGTCAACGGCTGAAGGACCAATAACGTTGAGGTAACTCCATGGCATACACGCGGCAGGCGGCCAGAAGCAGTTCCCTGCTCCTGGTCATCGTGTTTGCCGCTATTGCCACTGCTTTCGAGCTGGGCTCAGGCCTGCTGCAATACATCCAGGAAGAGTATGGCCTGGAAGCCAGGGCCAGGCTGGAAAACTGGGAACGCCTGCACAGCCTGGCTGAACCAGCCCCGATCCGGCGCCAGATACAGCTGGTCAACTCCTTCTTCAACCGAACCCCCTTTGTCAGCGACCTGCAACATTGGGACCAGGAGGACTACTGGGCCACCCCGGTGGAAATGCTGGCAACCAACGGTGCCGACTGCGAAGACTTCTCCATCGCCAAATACCTCACCCTGCGCTCCCTCGGAGTGCCGGACGACCAGCTTCGTATCGTCTACGTCAAAGCCCTGGAACTCAACCAGGCCCACATGGTCGTCGCCTGGTACCCCACCCCCGACGCCGATCCGCTTATCCTTGATAACCTTGTTAACCAGATTCGTCCGGCTTCGGAACGTGACGACCTGGAGCCGGTATACAGCTTCAACGGCGAAGGCCTTTGGCGCATACGCGGCAACCGAAGCAAGCGTTCTGGCGACGCCGAACAATTACGCCACTGGCGATCGCTGCAGGAACGCCTCATCGACGTCCTCAAATAACCCCTTCACTCCAGTGATGTACCTCTTGCGCAGGAACCGGAGTTGGTTTACGTTAACGTAAACTGCATAAGAACAAGACTATGGCTTCACCAAGGCAATACACCATCAGCGACCTGGCGCGGGAATTCGACATTACCACCCGGACCATCCGCTATTACGAAGAATCCGGCATGCTCAGCCCCACCCGAGACGGCCAGACCCGGCTCTACAACGACGCTGACCGGGTCAAACTCAAGCTCATCCTCCGGGGGAAGCGCCTGGGATTCAGCCTTTCAGAATCCCGGGAACTCATCGAGATGTACGACCCGGACTCTGATAACCGACATCAAATCAATGCGTTGTTGAGCAAAATTCAGAAACGACGTGAACAGCTAGAGGCCCAGCTCCACGATATCCGCCTGATGCAGGAAGAGCTGGACGAGGCCGAAACCAAGTGCCGGGAGGCACTTGGTGAAACCTGAATAATCCACTAACTCCCGACTGACCAGAGGCACAATAACAATGAGCCAATACACCACCCTCAACTTCAACCACGGCGAGACCCTGGACACGCTTCGTGACCAGGTACAGCGCTTCGCACAGAACGAAATCGCCCCGGTCGCCGACAAGACCGACAAGGACAACCAGTTTCCCAACGACCTCTGGCCCAAGCTGGGTAACATGGGCCTGCTGGGTATGACTGTCAGCGAAGAGTACGGCGGCAGTGACATGGGTTACCTGGCCCATGTTATCGCGATGGAAGAAATCAGCCGGGCCAGCGCCAGTATCGGTCTCAGCTACGGGGCCCACTCCAATCTCTGCGTTAACCAGATCCACCGCAACGGAACCGAAGCCCAGAAGCAGAAATACCTGCCCAAACTGGTCAGTGGCGAACATATTGGTGCGCTGGCCATGAGTGAACCCAACGCCGGTTCCGACGTTGTCAGCATGAAACTGAGAGCAGACAAAAAAGGCGACCGTTACATCCTCAACGGCAGCAAGATGTGGATCACCAACGGCCCGGATGCCGACACCTACGTCATCTATGCCAAGACCGACCCCCAGGGCGGCCCCAGGGGTATTACGGCCTTCCTGGTGGAGCGCGACTGGAAAGGCTTCTCCCGCGGCCCCAAGCTGGACAAGCTGGGTATGCGCGGATCCAACACCTGCGAACTGATCTTTGAAGACGTGGAAGTGCCGGAGGAGAACATCCTCGGCAACGAAAACGCAGGGGTGAAAGTTCTGATGTCCGGCCTGGACTACGAACGCGTGGTGCTTTCCGGCGGCCCCACCGGCATCATGCAGGCCTGCCTTGATGTGGTCGTGCCCTACGTCCATGAGCGCAAACAGTTTGATCAGCCCATCGGCGAGTTCCAGCTCATCCAGGGCAAGCTGGCAGACATGTACACCGAACTGGCAGCCAGCCGCGCCTACCTGTATGCCGTGGCGCAGGCCTGTGACCGGGGCGAAACGACTCGCAAGGACGCCGCCGGCGCCATCCTGTATACCTCCGAGCGTGCCACCAAAATGGCCCTCGAAGCCATCCAGATTCTTGGCGGCAACGGCTACATCAACGACTACCCTACCGGTCGCCTGTTGAGAGACGCGAAACTCTACGAGATTGGCGCCGGCACCCAGGAAGTCCGCCGTATGCTGATCGGCCGCGAACTGTTCAAGGAATCCAACTGAGGTTGCCATGGCCATTATCCACAGCACCATCAATGCCCAATCGGATGAATTCCGGCAAAGAAAGGAAGCCATGGAGGCACTGGTCGACGACCTGGCCCGGCGCCTGGAACGGGTGGCCCAGGGTGGCGGCAAGGAAGTCCAGGAACGCCACCGAAGCCGCAACAAACTGTTACCCCGCGAGCGGGTCAACCGCCTGCTCGATCCGGGTTCGCCTTTCCTCGAAATCGCCCCGCTTGCTGCGGACGGCGTCTATGATGACGACGTTCCCGCTGCCGGTATTATTGCCGGTATCGGCCTGGTTCAGGGTGTGGAGTGCCTGATCGTCGCCAACGATTCCACGGTAAAGGGCGGTACCTATTACCCCCTGACGGTAAAAAAACATATCCGCGCCCTCACCGTCGCCGAGGAGAACCACCTGCCCTGTATCTACCTTGTTGATTCCGGCGGCGCAAACCTGCCACAGCAAGACGAGGTCTTTCCGGATGCCGAGCATTTCGGCCACATTTTCTATCGCCAGGCCAACATGTCCGCCAAGGGCATCCCCCAGATTGCGGTGGTGCTGGGGCTGTGCACGGCCGGCGGTGCCTATGTGCCGGCGATGGCTGATGAAAGCATCATGGTGAAGGGGCAAAGCTCGATCTTCCTTGCCGGACCGCCGCTGGTGAAAGCCGCTACTGGTGAGAACGTATCCGCCGAAGAACTGGGTGGTGCTGACGTACATTGCAATATTTCAGGGGTAGCGGACCACCTGGCCCATACCGAGGAAGAGGCCCTGGAACGCGCCCGTCGCTGTATCGCCAACCTCAACCACAAAAAGCAGAACCAGCTGACCACGAAGCCGGCCGAAGACCCACTCTACGACCCCGGCGAACTCCATGGAGTGGTGCCTGCTGACCTTCGCACACCCTACGATGTTCGCGAGGTCATCGCGCGCCTGGTAGATGGCTCGGAATTCGACGAATTCAAGGCCGGTTATGGCACCACCCTGGTATGTGGCTTTGCCCACCTGTATGGCCATCCGGTGGGTATCGTGGCGAACAATGGCATCCTCTTTTCGGAGTCCGCCCTCAAGGGAGCGCACTTCATAGAACTCTGCAGTCAAAGGGGTATCCCCCTGATATTCCTGCAGAACATTACCGGCTTTATGGTCGGTAAACAGGCTGAGCACGGCGGCATCGCCAAGAATGGCGCCAAGATGGTTACCGCGGTCGCCTGCGCCCGGGTCCCAAAATTCACCGTAATCATTGGTGGCAGTTTTGGTGCCGGTAACTACGGTATGTGTGGCCGGGCCTACAACCCCCGCTTCCTGTGGATGTGGCCCAACGCCCGTATTGCCGTTATGGGCGGTGAGCAAGCGGCTGGCGTACTGGCAGACGTAAAGCGTGCAGGGCTGGAGCGCAAGGGTAAGAGCTGGAGTGATGACGAAGAGCAGGCGTTCAAGCAGCCGATCATCGATCAGTTTGAACACCAGTCTAACCCCTACTTTGCCTCGGCCCGCTTGTGGGACGACGGGGTGATTGACCCTGCCGACACCCGCGATGTGCTGGGCCTGGCCCTGACCGCCTCCCTCAACGCCCCGGCCGAAGACACACGCTTCGGTGTCTTCCGGATGTAAGGAGATCAGCCATGAACCAATCTGCCGTTATCAGTACCACTGACAGCCGTGGTGTTACCCGCATTACCCTTAACCGGCCGGACAAGCGCAACGCCTTTGACGACCGCATCATTACGGAACTTACCAGCGCCATCCTGGCAGCCGGGACCAACCCTGACTGCCGCGTTGTGGTGCTTGCCGGGGAAGGCAAGCATTTCTCCGCCGGCGCCGACCTCAACTATATGAAACGCACCGCAGAACTCAGCCAGCGGGAGAACGTGGAAGACGCGCAACGCCTGGCGGGACTGATGCAGGCACTGGACCGGCTTGACCGGCCCACTCTCTGCCTGGTGCAGGGAGCTGCCTATGGTGGCGCCCTGGGCCTGATCTGCGCCGCTGATATTGCCATCGGGACCGAGAACAGCCAGTTCTGTCTCAGCGAAGCAAGGCTCGGCATCACGCCTGCTGCCATCGGACCCTATGTGGTCCGTACCCTGGGTCAGCGGCACGCCCGCCGCTATTTCCAGACCGCTGAGGTGATTCGGAGCGAGCGGGCCCACGAGTTGGGGCTAATCCACGAGTGCGTCCCGGAGGATCAACTTGCCAGCAAGGCCGAAGAACTCATCACGGCCCTGCTCCGAAATGGCCCGGTAGCGATGGCCGCCGGCAAGGAACTGGTATCTGCTGTCTCTGGCGGAGCCGTTTCCGATGAGATTATCCAGTACACCGCTGAAGTGATTGCCCGGTTGCGCACCGGGGATGAAGGGCAGGAAGGCCTGGCAGCCTTTTTGAAAAACGGACTCCAGATTGGGCGGTAACCTCATGAGCAACGCTATCACTTCCATACTGGTCGCCAACCGGGGTGAAATTGCCCTGAGGATCTTCAAAACCGCAGAAGCCATGGGCCTCAGCACCGTCGCCGTGTACTCAGACGCCGACGCAAATGCCCCCTTTGCGCTCGAAGCAGATACTGCCCTGAACATCGGGCCGGCGGAAGCGGCAAAAAGCTACCTGGACATTGAAAAAATAATCACGGCAGCCCGCACCAGTGGGGCCGACGCCATTCACCCGGGTTACGGTTTCCTCTCCGAGAACACCGAGCTGGCCGCCGCCTGTGAAAAGGCCAGCCTGCGTTTTATCGGCCCCCCTGCCAGCGCCATTGCCGCCATGGGCTCCAAGAGTGCGGCCAAGGTCCTGATGGAGGGTGCCGGTGTACCCCTCGTTCCCGGTTACCACGGTGATTCACAGGACCCGGATGTCTTTCGGCGGGAAGCCGAACGCATCGGCTACCCGCTACTGATCAAGGCCAGCGCCGGTGGCGGCGGCAAGGGTATGCGTGTGGTCCGGCATGCCTCCGAACTGCAATCGGAGATCGAGGCCGCCCAAAGGGAAGCACAGTCTTCATTCGGTGACCCCAAACTGCTGCTTGAACGCTACCTGGAAACGCCCCGCCACGTTGAGGTCCAGGTGCTGTTCGACCAACACGGCAAGGGTGTCTACCTGTTCGACCGGGACTGCTCGGTTCAGCGCCGCCACCAGAAAATCATCGAAGAGGCGCCGGCACCCGGCATCCCGGATGACGTGCGCAAGGCGATGGGTGAGGCCGCCGTACGCTGTGGTGAAGCCATCGACTACGTTGGCGCAGGCACAGTGGAATTCCTTTACGAACCGGAAAGCCACGAATTCTTCTTCATGGAAATGAACACCCGCCTGCAGGTGGAACACCCGGTCACCGAGATGGTCACGGGGCTTGACCTGGTCGAATGGCAGATCCGCGTTGCCAACGGCGAGCGTCTGCCCTGGCGTCAGGAGGACCTGCGCTGTCAGGGGCACGCCATGGAAGCCAGGGTCTACGCGGAAGATCCGGACAACGGCTTTCTTCCCCAGACGGGGCGCCTGCATACGCTTCAGGAGCCGGCAGCAAACGACACCGTTCGCGTCGATTCCGGTGTCCGGCAGGGATTGGAAATCACCCCCTGGTACGACCCCATGCTTGCCAAGGTGATCACGTTCGGCGAAGACCGGGACGAGGCCAGGATCAACCTGATCGAAGCCCTTAATCGCTATCACACCGATGGCGTGGTACTGAATACGGATTACGTGAGCCGGGTATTGCGGCATGAAGACTTTGCCGCAGCGAGGCTAACCACCCGTTTCGTGGAGATCCATGAGGAAGCGCTTGCCAAACCCCTGTTTTCGCCCTGGGCACGCAAGCGTCTCAGCCTGGTGGCCTGGCTCAGCGAGGTGGGCGCCCTCTCCCACCGGGATAGCCGGGATGTCTGGGGGCGGCTGAGTGGATTCCGCACGGGGGACAGCCATTGGCAGCCCTTTGAACTGGACCTGGATGGCGATCGTCACCACGGCCACTACCAGGTTCTGCGGGTGGGAAACGTCTATGGACGCCTTACCGTATTGATGGACGATGAAGAGACCCGCATCCGCTGGGGCCGGATGGATGACGGTGCCCTTGAGGTACGCCTTTCCGGCCGACGGATCCGTCTTGGTGGCGCATCGAGGGGTGACGAGCTTGCGGTATTTGCCGATGCTGCGACCTGGAAGGTCAGGGTCAATCATCCGGAAGTGGCCCAGGGAGCTGCGGCCGATGAAACCGAGCTCACGGCCCCCATGCACGGGCGGGTGACCGCGATACTCTGCAAGCCTGGCGAATCGGTCAAGGCCGGCCAGGCGCTGCTGACCATGGAGGCCATGAAAATGGAGCACACCCTGAAAGCCGGCTTTGATGGCACTGTCGAGGCGGTTCACTGTCAAACAGACAGTAACGTGGAAGCAGCCCAGGTACTCATTACCCTGGAAAAGCCGGAGGACTGACCATGGCGGACAATACCGTAACCCTGGTAGAAGTGGGACTGCGGGACGGGCTCCAGAACGAGAAAACACCGGTCTCCCCCGGGCAGCGGGCGGAATGGTTCAATGCCCTGGTGGCCGCTGGTCACCGCCGCATTGAGGCCGGCAGCTTTGTCTCGCCCAAATGGGTGCCGCAGATGGCCGGCACCGACGAGGTGATGTCCCTTATCCGCAAACCCGCCCAGGTTACCGCAGAGGTGCTGGTGCCTAACCAGAAGGGGCTTGAGGCGGCGTTGCAGACTTCCGCCGAGGTCATGGCCGTGTTTACCGCGGCCTCCGAGAGCTTCAACCGCAAGAATATCAACTGCTCCATCGAGGAAAGCATTGAGCGGTTCCGGCCCGTGGTAGAAGGCGCCAGGGCGGCCGGCCGGAGGGTCCGGGGCTATGTCTCCTGTGTGGTGGGCTGCCCCTACGAGGGTCGTATCCAGCCCTCACAGGTCGCCCACGTCACCCAGCGACTGCTGGACCTTGGCGTGGATGAGATCTCCCTGGGCGACACCATTGGTGTCGCCCGCCCGCGGGAAATTCACGCCCTGCTGGACGCCATCATTCCGGATACCGGCACCGACATCCTCGCCCTGCACTGCCATGACACCTACGGCCAGGCCATCGCCAATATCACCGCCGGGCTGGAGCGTGGCATCCGCATATTCGACTCTGCCGTTGCCGGACTGGGCGGCTGCCCCTATGCCAGCGGGGCCACCGGCAACGTGGCCACCGAAGATGTGCTATACCTCCTGGAAGGCGAAGGATTCGAGACAGGTGTCAACCTGCAACACGTCGCGGAGCTTGGCGCGTCTATCTGTAACGTCCTTGCCAGGGATAATCCCTCCCGTACCGGAAAGGCATTGACGGCCTGAGAGAACGTCGCAGTTTTCCGGGGGTAATACCTGGCATTTCCCTGTGCCCAGCAAACCCTCGGAAACCCTTGTTGCCCGAATATTAATTTTTATTAGGTTCCTGCCACTGGTTACGTTCAGTCTGTTTTCTTTACTAGGCTTGGTAACGGGAAGTACACGTCGATTGAGGTCTTTTGTACCAACGTAAATGGCGTTACGACATAACCTGTGAACATCCCTTGCCCTTCCAAGGAGAAAGACATGAGGAACCCGACCAGATCCACCGTACCGGCCCTTCTAGTTTCGGCGACCCTGATTTCTTCGTCCCTTGCCTATGCCAATGACTCCATTGATGTCGACATCTACCAGGCCACCACAGAGGGACGTGCTGATGCCCTGGGAGCCGTCACCCTTGAGGAGAATGAGCACGGCGTACTGATAACGACCGCGCTGAACGGACTGGGGCCCGGACCCCACGGCTTCCACCTGCACGAGAACCCGGATTGCGGCCCTGCCACCAAGGACGGCGAGACCACGCCTGCCGGCGCCGCCGGCGGGCACTACGATCCCGACAACACCGGTTCCCATAAAGGCCCTTTCAGTACTGAAGGGCATCTTGGTGACCTGCCCCGCATTCACGTTGGCCAGGAAGGCAAGTCGGAGCAGACCTATCTCGTTCCAAGATTACGGATGGATGATTTCCGGGGTCGCGCTCTGGTGATCCATCAGGGTGGCGATAACTATGCTGATGAGCCCCAGCCCCTCGGGGGTGGTGGAGCCCGTGTTGCGTGCGGCGTGGTTCCGGGCCAGTAGCGGTCGTTACTGGCCCTTGGGGGAGTACGGAGCTGGATAAAGCCCGCTCTTACAAGGATGTCCAAGAGCAGTGACTGCCCCATCTTGTCTACAGGCCGCTGTCCCTGCTGAGGTATCCGGAGGGGCTTAGGGGGCGTCTGGCAAGGTTTTGGCTTCGCCCCTTTCGGGAAGGACAATTCAGCCCATGATCCGGGCTGCCCACTCCGGCACCTCCTTTACAAAGATTTCCCAGGTACCGTCCTTCCAGGAGGCGATTCTGACGTAGGGTTTGGCGGTACTGGAGTTATCCACCAGATGAAGTTCATCCGCCAACCCAACGGAATCGCGGATATTGGCAAAGGTTCTTGGTACGCGGCTGTTCACCTTGGACTCCGGGACATTGTGGCCGCCGGCCTGGACCCGTGACGCGACCCTGGCGTTGTGCAGCCCGGTGTCCCCGAGGTAGAAATAGAAGATGTGAATGCGGAAACCCGCTGCCTTGGCGGTGGCGATAAAGTCCAGCTTGGACGGATGCGAATACACCGTCTCGAAGCAGAAGGTCTGCCCTTCCTCAACCAGCCGGAACCGTTCCTTCTCTGCGATCAACGCAGCTTCGTAGCTATGGGCCTCCGGTTCAGCCGGCCACAGGGTGCGGGCGATATTATCCGCATTGATGAGAGGGATGTTTTTTGGCTTTAAAAAGCGATCGTAGAACGTTGATTTACCAGCACCATTACCTCCAGCCAGCAGCCACAGTTCAGGCTGCATGGTCCTGTCCGCTCAGTGGCTCGAAACGGCCATTGCGGAACTGCCCGGTAATTCTCTGGCCATCCGGGTAAATCGCTTCAAGGTAACCGGGGCGTCGCTCGGAAGCCTGGTAGACAATACGACCACTGGCAATGTGGCGGGACAACGAGCCTGACTCACGGTCAGCCTCAACTTCCGCCCAGATATCGTCACCTGTTACCGGGTCAGGCAATACCGGTTCCACTCGTACTCTGCGTATGCCCTGACTGATGGCAATCAGGTCTTCAGCGCTTACCTCGCCGGCAACCGCACGGCCAATCTCGGCCCAGAACTCAATCTGTTTCGGCGTGGAGCGCCGCTGAACCTGGGCCTCGGCGGCAGCATGGCGTACCAGGGTGTCTTCTAGCCGGACGGGAGTCGTCATGGAACCTCCTGACGTTTTGGATCACGTGAATCAGATTACCACAGCTGTTGCGTTTTGCAACAGGCGGTCAAAGGGCTTCGCGGTGCCGCCGTGTGCGCTATCACTGCCTTTTTATTATTCAGCGCTCTATACTGCCCCCACAACCATTCCTGGGAACACCCGGGGGGTCCTTGCTGGTCCCGGAAACCAGCATGCCTCTCCGGACCAGGCCAGAACGAGCACAAATACCACCAAAAGGTTCTATGAAGGTTCCAAAGCGATTACAACCACTGGTAGATGACGGTCTGGTAGATGAGGTTCTCTACCAGTTGATGAGTGGCAAGGAGGCACAGGTCTACGTGGTGCGTTGTGCCAACCAGCTCCGCTGCGCCAAGGTCTTCAAGGAGGCACAGAAACGCAGCTTCAAACAGGCGGTCGAGTACCAGGAAGGTCGCAAGGTACGTAACAGCCGGCGTGCCCGGGCCATGAGCCGGAAAACGAAGTATGGCCAGAAGGAACAGGAAGACGCCTGGCTGAACGCCGAAGTTGACGCCCTTTACCGCCTGGCTGCAGCCGGCGTACGGGTGCCGGAACCCTTCGGCTTTGTGGACGGTGTCCTGCTGATGGAACTGGTGGCCGACAGCAACGGCGAGGCTGCCCCCCGACTTGATGACGTCACCCTTACCCCGGAGCAGGCCCGCGACTATCACGGCAAGGTCATCGCTGATGTTGTCCGCATGCTCTGCGCAGGACTGGTTCATGGCGACCTGTCGGAATTCAACGTGCTGGTTGACCCAGAAGGCCCGGTCATTATCGACCTGCCCCAGGCCGTGAACGCTGCTGGTAATAACAATGCCGAACGCATGTTCCAGCGGGACGTGGACAACATGCGCCGTTACTTTGGCCGCTTTGCCCCGGATCTGCTGGAGACTGACTATGCTGGTGAGATCTGGGCGCTGTACGAATCGGGCAGGCTACACCCCGACAGCAAACTGACCGGTCACTTCGTTCGCGACGAGGGTATTGCCGATGTCAATGAAGTCATGGAAGTCATTGCTGCTGCCACGGAGGAAGAACGGGAGCGCCTCGAACGGCAACAGGATGCGGAAGAGGATTAATACCGTCTTGTTGTCAGCTCACCAGGCCAGCCAGATCACATGGCGGGCGCCCTTGCCGGGCCGGAGCGCACGCACAGTAACCGGCTCCACGGATAGCCCGGCCCGTTTGAGACGCTCTGTGAAAGCGGGGTCCTGGCCGGCAGACCAGTAGGCCAGGATTCCCTCCGGGGTCAGCGCTGCCTGTGCGGCAGCAATGCCCGGGGTGGTATAGAGCCAGTCGTTCTCCTTCCGGGTCAGGCCTTCCGGACCGTTGTCGATATCCAGCAAGATGGCGTCCCAGGCCCCCGGCGACGTCCGGATCAGCTCAACCACATCACCGATGTGTACCCGGGCCCTCGGATCGTTCAGCGGGTACCCTGCCGCGCTGCCTAAAGGCCCGCGATTCCAGGTTTCCACTTCCGGCACCAGTTCAGCTACGGTAACCTCAGCTTCCGACCCCAACGCGCCGAGCGCTGCGGCCAGGGTAAACCCCATCCCCAGCCCTCCGATGAGAACCTTCGGTGCAGGGTTATCAACCAGGCGTTCACACGCCAGGGTGGCCAGTGCATCTTCCGACCCATGCAGACGACTGTTCATCAACTCACCCGGACTACCCGCAATCCTGATGGAAAACTCATCATTTCGCTGCAGCAAACGCAGCTGTGTCCCCTTGCCGGGAATAATGGCGGTGCCAAGCTGCTCAAAACGGGCCATGGGTTACCTCGGTCAAAGTCAGTGGGGAATAAACAGGAGGGCAGATTACACGTCTTCCCGCGATAAAACCTCATCCTGTGTCGCCGGATGGCTTATAGAATGGAATGGGAAGATCCGGCGGCACTTTATTAAGCGCTGATTTACTGACAAGATCAGTAGGATTTCAGGCAGCCAGAAAACACCAGCAAGGGAATCCTCATGCGCAGATGGAACGGCTGGGGTGATGACAGTATCCGGCCAGAACTCCCGGCCAGCGGCGTCACCCACCTCAGAGAAAGAACCGGCACCGCCCAACCACTCCCGGACGCCACCCTGGAAGACGTTCTCCGGCAGGTGCCCGGGTCTCGCCTCCCTGACCATCCGCTGATCAACAAGGACCCCGAGATCCGGGTCCGCCACGCCCGCGGCCAGAGCCTGCCGGACTGGCTAGCCATGCGCAGCGGGGAATTTGAGGTGTTTCCGGACGGGGTTGCCGAACCCGAAGCCGGGGAGCAGGTCCGTGAGCTACTGGAACTCGCCGTCAAAGAACGCTTTGCGGTCATTCCTTACGGCGGCGGAACCAGCGTGGCAGGTCACATCAACCCCGTAGTCGGCAACAAGCCCGTACTGACCCTCAGCCTGGCTCGCATGAACCGCTTGCTGGACCTGGACCCTGAAAGCCAGATCGCCACTTTTGGAGCGGGCACACCTGGCCCGCTGGTAGAGTCCCAGTTGCGGGCAAGGGGCTATACCCTCGGGCATTTTCCGCAATCCTTTGAGTTATCTACCCTGGGTGGCTGGGTGGCGAGCCGGTCGAGCGGTCAGCAATCCCTTCGCTATGGTCGTATCGAGCAACTCTTTGCCGGGGGCACCGTTGAGACCCTGCAGGGCACATTGACCATACCCACCCTGCCCGCTTCCTCGGCAGGCCCGGATGTCCGGGAGATGGTGCTGGGTTCCGAAGGGCGCCTGGGAATCATCACTGAAGCCAGGGTTCGGGTTACCCAGCTGCCTGAACGGGAATCGTTCCACGTACTCTTTTTCCCGAACTGGCACACGGCACGGGAAGCCGCCAGGCACATGGTTCAGGGCAGGATGCCCTTGTCGATGGTGCGATTGAGCAATCCCACTGAAACGGAAACCCAGTTAGCCCTGGCCGGGCACCCCGGGAAAATCCGTATGCTGGAGCGTTATCTGAGCCTGCGGGGGGCCGGCACCGGCAAGTGCATGATGACCATTGGCGTTACTGGCTCGAAGCGTCAGTGTCGTTTTGCGCTGAACGAAGCCCGGCGCTGCTGCAAAGCGTTCCAGGGTGTTTACCTCGGTTCGGGTATGGGACGCAAATGGGCTGAGAATCGCTTTGCCATGCCCTACCTGAGAGAGAGCTTGTGGCAGCAGGGTTATGCGGTGGACACCCTGGAAACCGCCACGGACTGGGACAACGTCGATCACCTGATGGGTAAAATCGAGGAAAGCCTCCGTCATGGCCTGGCGGACGAGAACCAGCCGGTACATGTATTCAGCCATCTGTCCCACGTCTATCCCCAGGGCAGCAGTATCTATACCACCTACGTCTTCCCGGTGGCTGAAAGCTACGAAAAGACGCTGGCGCGATGGCAGCAGCTAAAGCACACCACATCAGCCGTCATTGTGGAAAACCGGGGCACGATCTCCCACCAGCATGGGGTCGGCAAGGACCACGCACCCTGGCTGCATGTGGAAAAGGGCGAAACCGGCATGCTGGCCCTTCGGGGCCTGATGACAACGTTCGACCCCCAGGGTTGCCTCAATCCGGGCATCCTGTTGCGGGAGCGTCGGGTCCGCCCCGGGGCCGGCAAGGATAATGGCGGATGACTATGGAGGATCTGGACCCCCATTACGATCTCATCGTCATCGGTGGTGGCATAACTGGCGCCGGGATTGCGCTGGAGGCGGCCTCGGCAGGACTGAACATCCTGCTGGTCGAACAGAGCGACTACGCCTGGGGCACATCGAGCCGGTCGTCGAAGATGGTCCATGGTGGCCTGCGGTACCTGGCCAGTGGTCATTTCAGGTTGACCCGGGATGCGGTAAGGGAGCGCCAGCGCATGCTGGACGAGTTGCCCGGGCTGGTGGATCCCATGCGCTATGTGATGCCCCATTATTATCACAGGGGCTTCCCGGGCCCCTGGCTGTTCGACAAGGTACTGTGGCTGTACGACCGGTTTGCCGGCAGGCGCTACCGGCACCGTATTGACCATTCCGAGCTCCTGCAATGGCTGCCTGGCATATCAACCGAGGGGCTCAAGGCAGCCACGGGGTTTATTGACGCCGTCACGGAGGATGCCCGGCTGGTACTGCGGCTGCTGGCCGAGGCTCAACGCCAAGGCGCTGTTACCCGCAACTACACCCGTGTTACGGCTCTTGGGCGTCCGCCCCACGAACCCTGGCAGGTCACCCTTGAGGATCACCACACCGTGCCCGGCGCAAACCGGACGCTGACCGCAAACGCTGTGATTAACGCCACCGGCGCCTGGGCCGACCGCCTGTGGCAGACGCCCCATCCGGACGAACGCATCCGCCCTTTGAGGGGCAGTCACCTTATCGTGCCCTTTCGCCGGCTACCGGTATCAGTATCCCTTACTCTCCAACACCCGGAGGATCGCCGCCCGGTTTTTATTTTCCCCTGGCTGGGGCAGACCGTGGTAGGCACCACCGACCTGGACCATACCGATGACCTTGACCAGGAGCCAGGGATCAGTCAGCAGGAAGTGGAGTACCTGCTGCAGGCGATCCATTCGGTCTGTCCTGGAGCGAAGGTCAGTCGGCAGGATGTTCTTTCCACCTGGGCAGGTGTTCGGCCTGTGGTTACGGAAGGTGGCGACAAGGCACCGTCCGGCGAGAGCCGGGAGCATGTGGTCTGGGCTGAGGACGGCCTGATCTCCGTTGCCGGGGGCAAGCTGACCACCTGGCGGGTCATCGCCCGGGAAGTCCTGCTGACCGCCAGCCCCTGGCTGGACAACCTGCAACTCACTGACGAGCAGCAGCAAACCTTTCCTCCAAATCCGGACCTGGCCCGGCCGCGGGAGATCGGCCACCTCACCTGGCGCCGCCTGCAGGGTTATTACGGCCCGCTGTTGTCCGAAGTTCTGGCGGCGGGCCCCCTGGAACCGATTGCCGGCACTCCGTACCTTTGGGCTGAGCTACATTGGGCGGCAAGGTCAGAGAGCGTGGAGCACCTGGATGACTTACTGATACGCCGCACCCGCCTCGGGCTACTGACACCGGAGGGAGGCGATCACCTACTGGAAGAACTCCGGAACCGACTGCAGCCGGAACTGAACTGGTCGGATGAACGCTGGCAAGACGAGACCGAGCGCTACCGGGCCCTGTGGCGCGAGGCATTCTCCCTGCCTGCAGAGCGTGCATCGCCATGACACTGGCAGACAATAACCGCCCACTGATCATGGCGATTGATCAGGGAACCCAGAGTGTCAGGGCGCTTCTGTTCGACTCTGCAGGCCGCCTGGTGGGCCGCGGACACCAGCCCATCGAGCCCTATTTTCAGACCAGCCCGGATGGGCGGAACAACACCCCGAGTATTTCTGGCAGCAAATGGGCGAGGCCTGCAAGCTGTTATGGCGCAGTACTGACGCCAGCCCCGGGCAAGTCAAGGGAGTAACCCTCACCACACAGCGGGGCACGGTTGTTTCTCTGGATGGTGCCGGCAAACCCCTTCGCCCGGCAATACTATGGCTCGACCAACGCCATGCCGACATTGATGGCCCCTTGCCAGGCCCCTGGGGATGGCTGTTCCGTGGGCTCGGCCTGGGGGAAACCATTGACCAGTTCCGCCGCAACGCCCAGGCAAACTGGCTGGCCCGCAACCAGCCGGATCTGTGGTGCGCTACCGAGAAATACCTGTTGCTGTCCGGGTATCTCACCTGGCGGCTGACCGGCAACTACCGGGACTCCACCGGCAGTCAGGTGGGGTACCTTCCCTTCGACTATAAGCGCCACCGCTGGGCCCGCCCGGGCGATTTCAAATGGAAGCTGATGCCAGTACGCCTCAGCCAGCTTCCTGAGTTGGTCGCCCCGGGTGAATCATTGGGATCACTCACCCCGGAGGCAGCCGCCCACCTGGGAGTGGCGACCGGCCTGCCGCTCGTTGCCAGCGCTTCAGACAAGACCTGTGAAGTCCTCGGCAGCGGTGGTACCGGGCCGGAGGTCGCCTGCCTGAGCTATGGCACCACAGCCACCGTCAACGTGACCAATCGGCGCTATATCGAAGCCATCAGGCTCATGCCTCCCTATCCCTCTGCCCTGCCCGGCCATTATTCATCGGAAGTGATGATCTACCGTGGCTACTGGATGGTGAGCTGGTTCAAGCGGGAGTTTGGCCTGCGTGAGCAACGGATGGCAGAGAAGCGGGGGATTGCGCCCGAAGTTCTGTTCGATGAACTGGTCAATGCGGTGCCAGCGGGCTCCATGGGCCTGATGCTGCAGCCCTACTGGTCACCCGGAGTACGGCACCCCGGGCCGGAAGCCAAGGGAGCCATGATTGGTTTTGGCGATGTGCATACACGGGCGCATATCTACCGTGCCATGCTGGAAGGGCTGGCCTATGCACTCCGGGAAGGCAAGGAGCGCATCGAAAAGCGCAGTGGTCGTCCGGTTACAACACTACGCGTTGCCGGCGGCGGCTCCCGCAGCAACGCCGCCATGCAGCTGACCGCAGATATTTTTGGTATGCCGGCGGGCCGTCCCGGCACACCGGAGGCGTCCGGCCTGGGGGCGGCCATGGTTGCAGCCGCCGGGCTGGGGCTTTATCCCTCCGTGGCTGCAGCGGCCGAAGGGATGGCGGCAGCACCCGAGGTTTTTCAGCCGGAACGGGAAGCCAGCGCGCTCTACAATGAGCTTTACCAGGACGTCTATCGCCCCATGTACCGGCGCCTTGCTCCCCTTTACCGAAATATACGAAGGATCACGGGTTACCCCGGGTAACTGAGCCAGGTCAAACCCTGATCAAATTGATATCGCCTGTCTCTACGGCTGTTGTACACTCGGGAAACTTTTTTCAACAACTCAAAGAGCCCATGGCCGGACCGAAACCGTCTGCGGATAAAGCCAACTCCCTGCTTGCAGCACCCCAGCTTGCCGGTGTGCTGGCAATTGTCATGGTGCTGCACCTGGTTGCCAGGGAACACTTCCTGCTGTTTCACACCCTCGTCGAGCTGCTCCGGATCATCGTTCTGTGTGGGCTGTTTGCCCTGGCCTGGCACACCCGTCAATGGTCGGATAACCACTTCCTCCGGATCGTCGGCAAAGCGGCTATCTTTATTGCAGGCATTGAGGTCTTCCATACCCTGGCCTACCGGGGCATCGGACTGTTCGGCCCGGATGATGGTAACCTGCCTACCCAGCTGTGGGTGGCGTTCCGGTCGCTGGAGGCCTTCGCGTTCCTGCTGGCCGCCTTGCTGGCGGCCCGAGCTGTTCGACCTGGCTGGCTATTGGCCGGCTATGCAGCCGCTACAGCATTTTTTACCGGGCTTATTGTTACCGGGCTCTTTCCCGATGCCTACCTTGAGCCAGCCGGCCTGACTCCGTTCAAGATTAACGCCGAATACGTCATCGCGTTCACGTTCGGGCTCGCCATGCTATTGCTGTTTGCCCGGCGAGGCCTTTTTGAGCCCGGGGTTCACTGGCTTATCCAGGCGTCACTGGTATTCAACATCCTGGCCACATTAGCCTTTACCCGCTATGTCAGCGTCTACGGATTGGCCAACGAAATCGGGCACTATTTCCTGTTTATCTCGACCTACCTGATATATCGCGGAATTCTTGTTACCGGGTTGACTACGCCCTATCAGCTCATGTTCCGCGACCTCAAATGCCACCAGGAACACCTCGAAGAGCTGGTAGAGGAGCGGACTGCCAGGCTCCGGCAAAGCGAGCAGCTCAACAACTCTTTCGTCACCAACTCTCCCGCCATCCTGATAATCACTGACCGGGACGGTCGAATCAGCCTTGCAAACCCGGCTTTTGAGACCCTGGCAGGCAGGCCAGCGAGTGAGATGACGGGAAAGCCACCGCACGAAATAATCGACGCGCAGATTGCCGACGCCATCGAGCGTAACAACCAGACCGCTATCCGTGCCGGCAAGGCCGTGGCTTCCACAGAGGCAGTAACCGTAGAAGGCCAGCAAAGGCTGTTTGAGGCCGTGCACTTCCCGCTGTTTGACGAGGCCGGCCAGATAAGCGGTACCGGTGCCATCGCTACCGAAGTGACCGAACACCGACGCCTGCAGACCAACTACGAACTGATGCTGCAGGCCTCCATGGACGCCCTGCTGCTGGCGGATGAACAAGGCAACTTTGTCCAGGTGAACCAGGCTGCAGTGGTCCTGACAGGTTATACCGAGCCAGAACTCCTTGCCATGAACCTCCGGGACATTGATGTCAGCGAACGGAACGACGCCATCGGCTTCCGCCTCGAACGGGTCTCCCACGACCGGTCAGGTCGATTCGAATCCCGCTGGCGGAGCAAGGATGGCGAGGTTCGGGACGTGGAGCTGAGCATCCAGCTCTTTGACGGGGTGGTCAATAACGGCTTCTGCGCCTTCGTGCGGGATATCAGTCAGCAACGGGCGGACCTGCGCCGCATCGAATTCCTCGCCCGGTACGATGCCCTCACCAAGCTACCCAACCGTGCCCGATTCGAGGAACTTGCCCAGCAGCGGCTCAAGCAGGCAGCCCGGAACGGACTGGAAGGAATGCTGGTGTATATTGACTTGGACAACTTCAAGGACATTAACGACTCCCTCGGTCACTACATGGGCGATGCCTTACTGCGGGAACTTGGTCAGCGACTGCAAGCACTCGCGGATCCGAAACGATTGTTTGCACGATCCTCCGGCGATG
Organism: Marinobacter sp. AN1; assembly: GCF_026013985.1. NCBI lineage: Bacteria > Pseudomonadati > Pseudomonadota > Gammaproteobacteria > Pseudomonadales > Marinobacteraceae > Marinobacter > Marinobacter sp. AN1. The sequence continues at coordinate 2,296,484 of NZ_CP110342.1, forward strand.
AATTCATTGCCCTGCTGGAAGTGGAGTCAGGCGAAGCCTCGGTAGCCACGGAATTGGCCCGCATACAGCAGGCGGTCCTGGCCCCGGTAACGGTAAACGGGCATCAACTGGTGACCACCGTATCGGTCGGTGTATCGCTATACCCCGAGGATGGCCAGGATTTCACCACCCTCTATCGTAATGCGGACACTGCCATGTATGCCGCCAAGACCGACGGTCGAAACACCTGGCGGCGATTTGACAGAGCCATGCAGGAAAAAGCGTCCGAGCGCCAGCAACTATTGGCAGAACTACGCGGGGCACTGTCCCGGGACGAGTTTTCCTTGCACTACCAGCCCCAGGTCAGCCTCATTGATCGTGAGCTGATCGGCGCCGAGGCGCTGCTACGCTGGCACCACCCCGTTCTCGGACAGGTGTCCCCGGCACGTTTCGTTCCCATCGCTGAGGAAAGCGGCCTGATCGTGGAAATCGGTGAGTGGGTGCTGCGCCAGGTCTGCCGCCAGGGCCGGGCCTGGCACGAAGCGGGGCTGCCACCAATCACCCTTGCCGTAAACCTGTCGGCCATCCAGTTCCAGCATCATGACCTTCCCTCAACGGTAGCCCGCATTCTCGACGAAACCGGGTTCGATGGACGTCACCTGGAACTGGAACTGACTGAATCCGTGCTTGCGGGTGACGAGGCAAGGGTTGCCCAGACCATAGCGCTGCTGAAACACCATCACATCCGGGTCGCTATCGATGACTTCGGTACTGGTTACTCGAGCATGGCCTACCTTAACCGGTTTGCGGTGGACAAACTCAAGATTGACCAGTCCTTTGTCCGCGAGATGGATACAGACAGGAACAGTGCGTCCGTGGTTACCGCCATCATCCGGCTTGCACACAGCCTCGACCTGAACGTCATCGCGGAAGGCGTGGAAACTGAACGACAGGCACAGCATCTCGCCCAATTGGACTGTGATGAGGCTCAGGGCTACCACTTCGGCCGGCCAGTTCCACCAAAGGCATTCACCGCGTTGCTTCAGACCCTGCCGGAACAGTGCTAGAACAGGTCTCCTGACATAACCTCTTCTTTACTGAGGTTTTCTCCTTGCCGTAACATTAAGCTGCTATTGCTTTACGGAATGAGCAAATAAGCAACCCAACGACCGCAAGCCCGAACTGCTCGTGCCAGGCCATCCAGTCGCCACCAACCTTGATCGTGGCATGTGGCAATGACCAGGAGCCAGTGAAACAGTCGCAGGGGCAAGTCCCAGAGCCGGATGGTGGTCATGGCAGGTCCTCTTGGTCATGGCAGGGTGACTGGAAGAAACCCGTAAGCTTACTAAGTTTTAGAGTACCGGTCACTCCCGATCTGCCTGAGCCACGCTCAGGCCGGCTGCTCCCTTGCCAGTCCGAACACCCCTTCAAGGTTGCCCATGACCATGACAGGGATAAACAGCAGGCTGAAACGTCTGGGATCTTTACCAAAGTTCTGGAAGGTCATCGTAATACCGGACGGTGCCAGCCCGTTCAGGGCCTGGCTAAAGGCGTTCTCCAGGTTTGCCAGGTCTTCTGCGGGCACAGTGGTTTCGTTGATCAGCTCACGGAAATCCATGCCCGTCAGCCGGTTCCTGCTCATCCCCAGTATTTCTGCGGTCGCCGGGTTGAGACGTGTGAAACGCCCCTCCCGATCGATCACGAAAACCGGGGCCGGGTTCCGGTCCATCAGTGATCGTAGCCGTTGGATTTCCAGCGCCCCTTCCTTTGCCTCGCTGGCCTTGTCCTCCATCCAGGCCCGGGAAGCCATGGCTATATAAGCCAGGACCGAGCCAAAGAGCAGGATCGCGGCAGGCAGTATTCCCATCCTGCCTGGCTGTCCGGTCGCCGCCAGGGTGAGTGTGGCGGAGTTATTGCCGAGATCAAACGAGCGGGTTGCCATGATGGCCCTGCCCCCGGAGGTTGACTGATTGAACACGTCCATCTCCCCTTGCGGCCCGATAAGGCGCAAACCCAGTTCATCATGGTCCGGCAACAACTCGCGATCTACCAGTACGCCCAGGTCCAGCAACGCTACGAGGTAGTACTGGGTGCTGTCTGCCGGGCGGGTAATCACCAGCAGCCGCTCCGGGGAGTCCGTGTCGGGGACCAGCCACGAGCGAATCTCACTGCGTTCAGGGAATAGCCTGACCCAGCGCAGCCCGGCGTCAGTCAGCAATTGATTTTCCAGCCACAGGGTCAGGTCCGGGTCATCCGAAAAACGCCAGTTTTCCCTCGCCCGTTTATTGATCTTCAGTAACGCGCGGAAATCCGGGTGATCGGAGAACAGGATTCGGGCATCCCTGACCAGGTCCTCGTTACCGAGGCGAATATCGAGCCTTGCCCAGCTGTCTACCAATCGCTCCAGCATCTGGGCCCGGTTAGTGAGCGCACCTTGCAGGGCGCGGGAATAGTCATTGAGCCACTGATCGGCAAGCGCACGACGGGTGGTTTCCTGGTCGTGGGTGGCCTGGTAGGCAAGGGACATGGTCACGATAAGCGCGCCCAGGCCTAGCATCATCACGGTTTGGGAGAGCCTAAGCTTGTCCATGCCCCCGCTACCCGTACCCACCAGCAGGAAGGCCGAGCCCAGGGCGATGGCCGAAATGGCGCCCAGCGGGGTGGCCTGCTCCCCTACCTTTTCCAGCGCGCCGCCTGCACCGAGGTCTGTTGAACCCACAACCGCCGCAAGTCCGAAAGCGATACCCAGCAATCCCCCCACTCGCCAGAGAAAACGGCCTGGCCGACGCCTGTTGCCGTACCAGCAACAAAACGCCATCAGTACCAGGATCAGGCTGGGCGCCACCGGCATCAGGAAGGGTTCAGCAGGTAACGTCTGCCCCCAGGCCGGGGATACCAGCTGATAGAGCGCGCTGCCCAGACCGTACAGGCTCAGTAATATCGGCAGGATCAGCCGCCCCAGACGATCCCCCAGTAACACTGCGCTGAGCGTCGAACTGGCCAGCGCAACACCGATGGCTCCACCGGGGGAAAGTTTCCAGACCAGGGAAACCGGATAGTTCGGCAATAGCATCAGCAGTAAGGTCAGCACGGACACGGACAGGCAGCCAGTGACAAGAAGGAATAATGCCACCTGTCGTGAGAGGTTACTGGTTATTGTCATGGGTCCGCTTCCGGATTATGGCTTACGGGCGCTCGTCCAGCCTGGCGCCTCTTCGTTATACCCATGACAAGTTACTGAAAAAATGGACCTATGTCTTTACATAACACACCGAGGCGGCCACCACTTTGTCAGTTTCTGTGAAATCGCGTCGGGTGACGGGGTGGGTACCCCCGTCACGTAGATTCCACCACCTTCCATTGACCGGACTCATAACGCTCGACACCCCCGTCGCAGAGACGATACAGCAGTACCCAGTGGTTGTTGACCAACGCTGCTGCGTCCGACTGGCGCTGCAGGGCGGTTGTTATCCTTGCCCGGGGAGCATCCACCAACACAGTGAGCCTGAGCGGCTCATGCCGCCAACAGGTGCCATCATGGACTGACTGCAGAGGCAGGCCGATCCTGAGATCAGCGCCCGTTCCCTCAACGACGCCCAGATTCCCTCCCACCACCGAATGCAACAGTTTGTTACCGGAGCCATACACCTCCGGCACAGTGACCGAGGCCATGTACTGCAGGTTGATCCAGTTGGCCACCACCATCGGTGCCGCCAGCAGGGCCTCGAGAATCACTCCGTCCTGGTCCTGTTCCGGGTCATAGTCGTGGAGGAAAACCCGCCCCCCAAGATCCCTGCCACGGGTTCTGGCCCGGGGTGCAAACAGGATAGCGGCGTTGTTGGCAAGGCCCCATTCAGGTCGAACTTCAGACCAGTCCCTGGTCCTGGTTTCCAGGGCTTCTTTCAGCGGCTGGTCCGCCATGCCATTCAGTTTCAGGACAGTGGCGCGTTCCGCACGGGCCCCGCAGGCAGCGCGCTCAAAGCCTGCCTGGAGCTGACGTAAACGATCGGCGTGAGTATCCGGCACATGGTGGGCATCGAGTACGGTCACCTCATCGGTCACCGTGCAATGCTCAGCGGCGACAGCCCATGTCTGCTCGGGAATAACGATCTGTTCTTCTTCCAGCGCTCGCCGGACACCCGGGTCGTTGAACAGTTCAGCGGCCAGGCGGGCACTGACCGCACCGCTGCGGCCCCCGCAAGCCCCACAATTAAGGCCTGCTGCATTGGGGTTGTTGTCGGTATGGCTGCCATGGCCCACAAAAGCCACCAGTGGTGCAAAGTCCCTGGTTAATGACATACCCCGAAGCATGCCAGCCACCAGCGCGGCTTTTTCCTGATCGGATAGCACTTTGCCGTTATGCCGGTGGACCAGTTGCCCTGCTGTCATTCGTACCGTTGCTGCCTCGTCTGTTGCGGAATGGCCCTGTTTCAGGCTGTCCCGCACCAGCTTCCAGGCCCAGGCCAGGCCGGTGGTTTCCACCAGGGTGAAGGTGGATAGGCTCCCATATTTGGCCTTCCTTACCGACGACCGGGTTACCTCCCCCTGGTCCAGCCGGCGACTTTCTGCAGCGTCATCACCCAGGCTGCCAAGGGTATCAACAAGTTCCATATAGGCAGGAAGCAGGCCCGGAAGGTGACGTGACGGCTGCAACGGTCCCAATGCCCGGTAAGTCAGCGGCAAGCCAAAAAACCCGGCAAACCCGAGGGTCCGGACAGACGGATAGACCTCTTCAAGGTGACGACGCAGAACCTCCGAGCGCACGTCGATACAGAAGACTGCCTGTACGTCCGTCTCACTTGCGGCGCCCTCGCTCCCAGGGACCGGTGAAGCGGTCAGCACCCTCCAAAGACGACGCTGGTAGCCGGCCTCATAGGCACGGTGCCAGACCCACAAGCCATCAGGGTGACTATCATCTAAGGGCTGCCGTGCCCTGCTGCGGGCCTTGTGCCACAACGCCCGTTGCTCCGGCGTGCTGCACCCCAGGCCCACCAGTTCCCAAACCAGCAGAACAGCCAGCAATTCGCCGCAACGGTCGGATGCACGGTTTTCCAGGCCCTCTCGCCAATCCACACCCCGACACCAGGACGCCCAGCCGTTGATCCGCAGCAGCAAGCTGTGGGCGACAGACTCAAGTTCCCTCTCAGTCAGGCCGAGGGCTGATACGACAATGGGGAGGGCCTCCGAGAGGTTTTGCGGAACATCAAGCAACCGTTTCCTTGCACCCCGGATGCCCGTGCGACCGTCCAGGGCCCGATCTTCCCTGGATGACCGCAACCAGTAGCTGAACAGATCACCGCCATCAGCAGACGTCATCCATTGTGACTGGCGAGCGTCGAAAAACCGGGCGCAAACCCCGGCGACCTGACCCCTCACCGCCTCAGCCACCGGTCTTACGCCACTTCGCTGCGGCTCGAACACGTCCAGGGTGGAGACCTTCGCAGTGTCTTCCAGGCTCGATCGACGTGACAACCACTGTTCGTAAAACCCGATGTCGCCACCGGCACCCAACTCATCGATACTGGCCTGCAAATCAGTGTCACAGATCCGGCCACCGGCCCTGGCTTCCCGGTAGAATTCTGCCGGCATCAGCATGGAAAAGCCTCCCCGTTTTGCCAACAGTTCGTCAGCACGATGGATTGGCATCTGCCTCATTCCCCAGAAGGGATTAACCGCTATCCATTCATCCAGTGGCCACACCGGAGCAACCAGTTCACTGGCCCTACGCAGGACGCCCTGCCAGTTATCCTGCTGAACCAGGGGAGACTTCAGCATCGCATTCATATTACTCATGACCTTTCCTCCCGGGTAAACGGACGGTGGGGATGCCTGTAAAACATGGCTGGCGCCCGAAGGGCTTCCGAGGCAAGTTTGCGCGTCAGGCGATCAAAGGGCTGTTCCAGGTAGCAGCCATGACTGAAGTGCACTCTCAGACTGCGGGTTAACGGGTGCTTCGGTGCCAGTGTCACCAGAAGCGAGCCAGTGACCAGGGCCGCCAGAATCAGCCCACCGGCGACTTCTGCTATTGCGGTCAAGGCAAACCCGCTGTGATCCGGCACCGCGGGCCCGATCAAAAGGTGGCAAAGCACATAGATTGGCACCAGCATCAGCGCCATCCCGGCCAGCCGCAGCCGCGCCATGTGAGTGGTGGCTGCAGGTATTCCCAGTGTCGCGGCCGCAACGGCAAAGACCAGCAATGCCCCCAGCAGAATGTTGTGCTCAACGATGCGGGGTTCGATCGCCAGCAGCATCGCTGCCATGGTACCGGCCCCCACCCCCCACAGTACGCGGGTTGTGTTAGACGCGTCCGGGAAAGGCCGTTTAGCCGTGACCACCACAGTTCGGCCCGAGGCAAGGAACGAATGAGCCTTGTACAACGAGTGGGCCAACAGGTGAAGGAAGGCCAGTGTGTAGGCGCCCATACCGATCTCGAACAGCATGAAGCCCATCTGGGCGCAGGTTGACCAGGCCAGCGCGTGCTTCACCGAGTACTGGGTCATCATGGTCATCACAGCGACCACCGCGGTAACGCCCCCCACGACCAGAAGGATCATATGACCGGCGGTGAATCCATCAAACAGGGGAAACAGTCGTAACCAGAGAAAGCCGCCAAGGTTGATCACGCCGGCATGGAGCAGGGCCGACACTGGCGTTGGCGCTTCCATCACCCGAATCAGCCAGCCGTGGAATGGAATCTGGGCGCATTTCAATGCAGCCGCCAGGGCCAGTGCCACGGATGCGAGGGCAAGGCTCATGCTGTCAGCGGAGTGATTGCCACTCAGGGAAAACATCTCGGGGATATAGAAGGTGCCATAGTGCAGGTAAAGCAACATCACGCCCGCGACAATCAGGGTGTCCCCGAGGCGGCTGACAATAAACTTCTGGATCGCCGCCATGCGCGCTTCGGGCCTGTCCCGATAAAGCGTCAGCAGGTGGTGCAGCGCCAGGCTCACGCCAATCCAGGCTCCGGCAAGAACCAGCAGGTGGTTGGTGAAGACCAGAACCAGCACAGAACCGATGATCACAAGGAACCAGGGCAGGAACCGCTCCCGCCCGGGATCACCCCTCAGGTAAGTATCCGCGAACCTGAGAATCACCCAGCCCACGAAGGTAACCATCAGCGCCATCCAGACACTGATGCCGCCAGGATATAGCCCTAACTGTCGCCCTGCGTCAGTGACCATGGCGTTGCCGGCGAGAGCCTGGGCAATAACCGTAGCTGCCACCAGTAACGTTACCATTAGCGACGCCAACAACAGGTGTCCGGACAGCCGCCAACAGTGATCTATTTTCAATGGGTTCCGCACCCACCCTGCCAAGCCTGCAAGCAGGAAAAGGGATATAGCCAGCAGCAGCCAGACTGCCAGCACGGTCAATGAAACGATTTCTCCGAAAGGACTCATAAGCGCTACCTCCTGATGAGGGGCACTTTGCCTCTTTTCGTTCAATATAAAAAATAGTTTATACTGATCTTATCGTTCTTTTTTTAGGAACAGAATCCAATGAAGCTCAATTACCACCACCTGTATTACTTCTGGCAGGTTGCCCGTACCGGCCATCTCACGCGGACGGCCAACGCGCTCCACATCTCCCAATCCGCCCTTTCCGGCCAGATTCGAAAACTCGAAGACAGCCTGGGGTATGAGCTCTTTATCCGGGAGGGCCGGCGCCTGAAGCTGTCGGAAGCGGGTCGACTGGCCTTTTCCTACGCCGAGGACATCTTCCGCCAGGGCGAGGAACTGGCCGCCATGTTTGCCTCTGGCGCACGCCCCAACCGGGAGGTGTTGCGTATCGGTGCGGTTGCCACCCTGTCCAGAAACTTCCAGGAAGCCTTTCTGCAGCCACTCCTGGGCCGGGAGGACCTGGAACTCAGCCTGCAGAGCGGCCACCTTGATGAACTTCTCAGACGACTGTCAGCTCACCGCCTGGATCTGATCCTGGCCAACCAGGCGATACAGGGAGATGATCAGAACCCCTGGCGTTCACGACTCATTGCCCGGCAATCGGTCAGCATTATCGGTCCGCCGGGCCTGGAATCACGGGACGGCTTCCCGGCCATGTTGTCTGACCGCGCCCTGCTGGTTCCCGGTGCAGAAAACAGCATCCGCCAGGCCTTCGAGCAGCTGTGCGATTACCACCGGTTCCAGCCACGGATCGCCGCAGAAGTGGATGATATGGCACTGATGCGCCTGCTGACCCGGGATACCGGACACCTTGCCATCCTCCCCCCGGTGGTTGTCAGGGATGAGCTACGCAACGGTACCCTTGAGGATTACGGTGCCCTGCCAGGGGTGTACGAAGAGTTCTATGCCATCAACATCCGCCGCCAGTTCGAGACCGACACCATTCGGGAGCTCATGGCACAACCGGCAGACAGCTTCCTGGGGCTGAATTCTGAGTCAGAAAACCAACCGCAAGCGTCCCGGGTTACCAGTCCTGGAACCTGAGATTCGCATCGCCCCCGGAGAACAGGCTAGAAAGTGACCAAATACCAACCTATGCTCGTACCAAAGGTAGGCAATTCGGCTTCTGGTTTTTGATCGATGTTTGGGGTTACCAATAATGCCGGAGAAGCAAACGCTGAACATGCAGGGATCGTCTGCGACCCGCAAAGAACGTTCACAGTCTTTCCTCGATCGAAGCGAGAGAAAGTTCCATGAATTGATAGAAAGCCTCCCCATGGTGGCCGTTCAGGGCTATAACCGGAACCGAGAGGTTATCTACTGGAATGAGGCCAGCCGGCGCTTGTACGGCTATACCCGGGAAGAAGCCCAGGGGAAGTTACTGGAAGACCTGATAATCCCGGACTCTATGCGGGACGGTGTTATAAAGGCGCACACAGACTGGCTCGAGAGAAACGTCGGGATTCCTTCAGAAGAACTGGAACTCAAACACAAGGAGGGCCACCTGGTCCCGGTGTATTCCAGTCATGTCATGATCAAGCAGGACACCGGTGAATGTGAAATGTACTGTGTTGATATCAGCCTGGAGGAGCAAAAGAAAGCCAGGGCGGAATTGCACAGGAATGCCTTCTTTGATGACTTAACCGAACTGCCCAACAGGCGCTTTATGGAAGCGGAATTAACCGTGCGCTTGGCGGAAGCGTCCCGTCTAAAGCGGGAAGTGGCAGTCGTATTTATCGACATGGACAATTTCAAGCTGATCAACGACACGCTTGGCCACCATCAGGGAGACAAGCTGTTAAAAGCGGTATCTGATGTTCTTAAGAAAGAAATCCGCGGTGCTGATCTGTTGAGCCGGTTCGGGGGTGATGAATTTGTACTGCTGCTGTTCGATTTTGACGGGCCTGAAGGCATCCATGAACTGCTGCGCCGCCTGATCGACGCCCTGGATCGTGGATTTACCATCGATGGGGACTATTTCCAGGTAACAGCCAGTTTCGGTGTAAGCCTGTTTCCTGACAATGGAACAACAAGCGCTGAGCTTATGGGCAACGCCGATGCCGCCATGTATCAGGCAAAGGAAACAGGCAAGAACAGCGTCTGCTTTTATACACCTGACATAAATGACCGGCTCACCCACTATCAGGATATCACCACCCTGCTCCGCCGAGCGATCGCCAGCGATACCCTGCAACTGTACTTCCAGCCACAAATTGACCTGGTGAATGGTGGTATGGATTCCTGTGAGGCCCTGCTGAGATGTTTCAATGAACACGGTCAGGCTGTTTCGCCAGCAGACTTCATACCGGTAGCCGAGAAATCAGGGTTGATACACCGGATTGGCAACTGGGTCATCGAAGCGGCTTGCAGGCAACTCAAAGCCTGGCAGGGCACAGCCCTTGGACACATGCGGATTGATATCAACCTGTCGGGAAGGCAGTTGAACAACCCCCGCCTGGCGGATGAGATTCTGGAGACACTGCAACGTCATGGATTGACCACTTCCCAATTGGGCCTGGAACTGACGGAAAACGAAGTCTTTGGCAGCGACAACGGACAGATAAGACAACTTGAAAGATTGAAGCGTTCGGGCGTTCATATATCAATCGACGACTTCGGAACCGGCTATTCTTCGCTGGTGTATCTGCGCAAGCTGCCGGTTTGTAGCATCAAAATTGACAGGAGCTTCCTCCACCACGCGATGAGCAACGACAGTGATATGGCCATAATGAAAGCCATGATCACGGTAGGACATACCCTTGGTTTAACGGTGGTCGTCGAGGGGGTTGAGACCGAGGAGCAGGATATTCTCGTCAAGAATCTGGGTTGCGACCTGGCTCAGGGTTTTCTGTATGCCACGCCACGACCGGCAGCTCAAATGCCTGCGTTCCTGGCGGAGCTCAACGCCTGAGGGCTCTATCGGAAACCGATAAATACAACAAACCTGGAAAAGGCCAAATAATGACACTAAAAGGAAAAATGGAGGCGCGGGTCGGAATCGAACCGGCGTACACGGAGTTGCAGGACGAACCTCCTGAAAATTATTTCTTCTTTAAATACAGAATGTTACGGGATATTCTTTAAAGCGAAACTACGCTTATTCAGTTTTTATTAAAGCGTTTCTGCTCAATAAGTTACGTTATTATTTTTTGGGTGAAAATTTGAGCTTCCATAGGTACCACTTACGTTCGCAGTGCACTCGCTTCCCCAATTCTCAGCATCTTATATGTAGCTAGTCACTACGATGGCGTTCTGGCAGTAGTTGTAATGCTTGAAACCGTGCATGCTAACAGCTCTTTGTGCGTTTACCTGATCCTACCAAGCCGGGGTTGTGAGACTTCGAAATTTTTCGTCAACCTCAACGTAAATATTCAACGGCGGCCTTTGCTCAGCGAAGTGGAGAAAAGGCCGCCCGGTGGAGGGCCGTGAGGAAGTGGAATGGCTTTTTATCTATGCCCCTTTAATTCGCCCTTTGAAATCTTGCTTCGTCGATATTTTTCTTACATTTATTCCAAGCCACTATATTATTCATATTAATTTCATTTATCGGCTCCACATGCAGGTGAGACCAATCGACATAATTGATAACTTTTAAGGCTAGAATAGAAGGATTAAAAGAAAAAGTTAATAATGACACGAAATCTTGACGATATTTACTTAGTAGAGCTTCTATTTTTACCTCACCGTGCCCGTGCTCAAACATAAACTCAGTTTCACTGACAGGAACCATCATATGCAGAACACCTTGCGCAGCTGGGTGGCTTAGTTGGCACAATTCTGAGTAACATCTTGTAGTCCCCCCAGAAAATAATCGAGGTTTTGAGTAGAGACTTTTACAATGATCGCAGAAGGAGCGACAGATGAAGAAGTCTCGATTTACTGACAGCCAGATCATGGCGATTTTGAAGCAGCACGAAGCCGGTGTTCCGGTGGCTGAGTTGTCTCGTGAGCACAACGTCAGCACGGCCCTGATTTATCAGTGGCGTTCGAAGTTTGGCGGTATGGATGCATCCATGATGAAGCGCCTGAAGGAATTGGAAGCTGAGAACGCTCGCCTGAAGAAGATGTATGCCGAAGAGCGGCTCAAAGCTGAACTGCGCCAGGAAGCTCTTGAGGGAAAGTTGTAAGGCCATCTCAACGCCGGGAGATGGCCATCAAGGGCGTGGCCAAACATGGCATCAGTATTCGGTTGGCCTGTGTGGTGTATGGCATCAGCGAAACCTGCTATCGCTACCAGGCGAAGCTTGGTGGCGAGAACGCACTGGTGGCGGACTGGCTGTTACGGCTCACACAAACGCACAAGCGCTGGGGCTTTGGCCTGTGCTTCCTGTATCTGCGTAACGTGAAGGGCTACCCTTGGAACCATAAACGCGTGTATCGCATTTACCGGGAGCTGGAACTGAACCTGCGCATCAAGCCCCGACGAAGGATCCAGCGGGATTATCCAGGTGAGCTGGATGTGCCGACCGCGCCCAATCAGGTCTGGTCGATGGACTTCATGAGCGATCAACTGGTTAGCGGCAAGACGTTCCGAACCTTCAATGTGATTGATGACTACAACCGGGAAGGCCTGGGCATTGAAGTCGACTTGTCATTACCCGCACAACGGGTGATTCGTGCCCTGGACCAGATCATTGAATGGCGCGGCAAACCCGCAGCGATTCGATGTGACAATGGGCCAGAATACATCTCGCAGTCACTGATAAACTGGGCCAACAGAAACCGAATTACGCTGATCTACATTCAGCCTGGCAAGCCCACCCAGAATGCTTACATCGAGCGGTTCAATCGGACCGCACGACATGAATGGCTAGACTTGCATCAGTTCGAAAGCATTGCCCATGCTCAGCTATTAGCGACTCAGTGGCTCTGGCAGTACAACAACGAACGACCGAACACGGCCATTGGAGGAATACCCCCGTCCAGACTACTGGAGGCCGCTTAATTCTCTATTCAAAAGAACGGTTAGAAATGGGGGGATTACAATCTTTGAACTTGAGCACTGGATTTTTCTTCTAGGTCTCTGATATATTTTGCGGCAGTTTTTGCTTCATGGGAGTCTGGTGCAATCTCAGTTTTTTCAAGCCTTCTTGCGTGGGTATAGTGGATAAGAAAATTTTCAAGCTCAGTAAAAATCCCAAACTGGGTAGTACATTTATTTATCGTATCGTTAATAGTTCCAATATTTTTTGATAGTGTTGTGCAAAGGCTTTGCAGAGAGAAATAGCTGTCAGCAGTTGATTCAAGAAAGCAGCGCATAGACGCTGCGAAAGGTAAGTATAGGCCAGCCTCATAAGCACACTTCATCCCCTCCAACCACTGAAAATTCCGAGCAATTGCAGACATAGAAACAAAGTGAGACCTGTAGAGTAATTCTTTTATATATTGGGCCTGCGACTCCGCAACATCTCGCCTTATAAGATCCTTAAAATCTTCCTCATTGAGAAACTCATAGTTATACGATCCACACTCAGAAAGTATCTTTTCAATAATTGGAATATATTGACTTGCTTCATCACCGAGTATTTCTTTGTAAATATTTGTCACACATTTTCCCTTTTTTAAAAAATTAAATATGGTGCACCGGTGTTTTTATTGAGGAAGACAATTAGGTTTGTCGTCTAGTGTTCCGTCCGGGTATTTCCTAAGCGCATATATGCTATAATTCGAGCTATTATTCACGAGTTTGGAGACTCTGTTTTGGCCCGGAAACCAGCTCCTGCATATTCCGGCCCATCGTGACCACCCATTCCGTTTGAACGTGACCGCCTGTTCCGGGCGATCGTGACCGCTCATTCCGTTTTATCGTGACCGATTTCGGGTCGTTTTCCGGAATCGCCGGTCACGATGCCGGAATCATCGGTCACGTTCCTCCGGAATCACTGCCAAAGCGCTGGAATTCTTCAATTTTATCCGGCATACCACTTCCTTTTTCATCACGAGGAAGGGCGGATGCCGGCAGCGAGGATTTCCATGCGACAAATCATCGAGGTCTTGCGCCTCAAGTACGAAGCGGGCCTGAGCCATGACCGCATTGCCCGCGCCTGTGGCCTTTCCAAGGGTGTGGTCGGTAAATACGTCAGCCTGGCCACCGCTCAAGGCATCACCTGGCCGTTGCCGGAAGGCACGGACGAAGCGCGGCTGGAAGCCCAGCTGTTCCCGGCCAAAACGCCGCCTTCACGCTTTGCCGAGCCCGACTACTTCCAGGTCCATCAGGAGCTGAAGACCAAGGGCGTCACCCTGCAACTACTCTGGGCCGAATATGTGGAACGCCACGGCGACAAGGCCCGCCGGTACAGCCAGTTCTGCCATCACTACCGGCTGTGGCGAGGCCGGCAGCGGCGCAGCATGCGCCAGGTCCACCGGGCCGGCGAGAAGGTCTTTATCGACTACTGCGGTCCCACCGTGCCAGTGGTGGACCGTAGCACCGGCGAGATGCGCAAGGCCCAGGTCTTTGTGGCCGTGCTGGGTGCGTCCAGCTACACCTTCGCCGAGGCCACCTGGAGCCAGAGCCTGCCGGACTGGATCGCCTCCCACCAGCGGATGCTGGCGTTCTATGGCGGCGTGCCGGAACTGCTGGTTCCGGACAACCTCAAGGCAGCGGTCACCAAGGCAGACCGATACACGCCCCAGATCAACGAGACCTACGCGGAGCTGGCCGCCCATTACCAGACGGCGGTATTACCGGCACGCCCCTACAAGCCCAAGGACAAAGCGAAGGCCGAAGCCGCTGTGCTGCTGGTTGAGCGCTGGATCCTGGCCCGGTTACGACATCAGACGTTCTTCTCCCTGGCCGAGCTAAATGCAGCCATCACCGGGCTGTTACCGGCCCTAAACAAGCGCCCGTTCCAGGGGCGCTCCGAGAGCCGCCAAAGCCTGTTCGAGGCACTGGACCGACCCGCGCTCAGGCCGCTCCCCGCAACGCCCTACGTCTACGCCGAGTGGCGCAAGGCACGACCGGGCATCGACTACCACATCGAGATCGACAAACGGCTGTACAGCGTGCCTCACACACTCGTGGGCGTGAAGCTGGATGTTCGGGTGACCGATACGTCCGTGGAGGTGATGCACAAGGGCCAGCGGGTCGCCCTTCATTCCCGTCACGGCAAGGGCCGCTTCGTCACCCTGACCGAGCATATGCCCAAGTCCCATCAGGCCCACCAGAACTGGTCACCGGGCCGCTTCCTGAACTGGGCCACGGACATCGGCCCCGCCACGCTCGACGTGGTGCAGCGCCAGCTCAAGGATCGTCCTCATCCCGAGCATGGCTACCGGGCCTGCCTGGGGCTGTTGAACCTGAGCCGACGTTACAGCCGTGACCGGCTGGAGCAGGCCTGTGCCCGGGCGTTGTCCATCAACTCGGCCAGTTACCAGAGCATCACCTCGATCCTGAAGCGGGGTCTGGATCAGTTGCCTCTGCCACTGACCGAGGAAGAACCGGAACTGGCCGATCTGCCCGTTCACACCAACGTTCGCGGCCCCCGCTACTACCACTGATCCCGGAGACACTGATGTTGACTCAAAACACCCTCGATACCCTGCGCCAGCTCAAGCTGACCGGCATGTGCGATGCCCTGGAACAACAACGGGCACAGCCCGACACCCACGACCTGGCGTTCGAGGAACGCCTGGCCTTGCTGATCGACCGGGAGGTGCTACATCGTGAAAATCGACGTCTGGATCGGCTGCTGAAGGCGGCCCGGTTGCGGGTCCCTGCCTGCGTGGAAGACGTCGATTACCGCCACCCGAGAGGGCTGGAGCGCTCCCGTATGGCGGGGCTGGCCAGCTGTGACTGGATCCGCCAATCCCTGAACCTGTGCATCACCGGCCCGACCGGTTGCGGCAAGACCTGGCTGGCCTGCGCCCTGGGCAACCAGGCCTGCCGGCAAGGGCTCTCGGTTCGCTACTTGCGCGTGCCGCGCCTGTTCGAGCAGGTGCGCATCGCCCACGGCGATGGCAGCTACGCACGGTTGATGAACCAGTTGCTGAAAACCGACCTGCTGATCCTGGACGACTGGGGTATGCAGAAGGTCACGGCACAACAACGTCAGGATCTGATGGAGGTGATCGAAGACCGGCACGGGCGAGGCTCAACGCTCATCGCCAGCCAGTTACCAACCGAACACTGGCATGACTACATCGGCTCCGCCACGCTGGCTGACGCCATCATGGACCGGCTCCTGCACGGGGCTCACCGACTCAATCTGAAGGGGGAATCACTGCGAAAAGCAAAAGCACAAAATGCGGAATCGGTTGACCCATCGTGACCGCTCAGAGTACAAAACTGACTCCAGCGTGATGGCCGTGTGCAAAACGGTCACGATCCCCGGAATGACCGGTCACGTTCGCCGGAATACGCAAGCTCCCTTTAATCTTACGGTAAACGATCAACTGGAGTTGGAAAGCTGGTTGCGAACAAGCACGCTGAGTCAGAATCTCGTTCTGCGAGCGCGAATCGTTTTGGCCCTGAATGCCGGTGAATCACCCAAAGTCGTTGCTGAGCGACTGGGAACCACGACGGCCACGGTATTCAAGTGGCGTAATCGTTACACCGAACAGGGCCTGAGCGGTCTTCAGGATGCACCAAGACCCGGGCAACCCAGAAAGCTGAATCAGAAAAAGGTTAAGGCAATTCTTGATGACACGGTCAAAAAGCTGCCCAAGGAATCAACCCACTGGAGCGTCCGGTTGATGGCCGAATATGCCGGTGTTAGTCGCTGGCAAGTGCATCAGATCTGGAAAGCCGCTGACCTGAAACCGCACCGGCTGAAAACTTTCAAAATCAGCAATGATCCGGACTTTGCTGATAAAGTTTTCGATGTTGTCGGTTTGTACCTGAATCCGCCGGATAACGCCCTGGTGCTGTCTGTTGATGAGAAAACGCAGATCCAGGCACTGGATCGCACTCAACCAAAGTTGCAATTGAAACCCGGCCAGATCGAGCGTCGCACCCACGATTACAAGAGGCACGGCACGACCAGCTTATACGCGGCTCTGAACATTCTGAACGGCGAAGTGATTGGGCGCATTACGCAACGCCACCGAGCCAAAGAGTTTCTCGACTTTCTGCGACAGATTAATCGAGAAACACCGAAAGAGCAGGACCTTCATCTGATTCTGGACAACAGCTCGACTCATAAAACACCAGAGGTAAAAGCCTGGCTGGAGAAACATCCCCGGTTCAAGCTTCACTTCACACCAACCAGCGCCTCCTGGCTGAATGCCGTGGAGGGCTGGTTTGGTCAACTGGAACGCCGTGCTTTGTACCGTGGCATTTTTACCAGTGTCGGCGAACTGAAGAAGGCGATTCGTCGCTTTATCCAAACTCATAATGAGAAGCTGGCAAAGCCCTTCCGCTGGCACAAAAGCGCAGAATCGATTATGACTTCAGTGGCGCGAGCAAAGTTGAGTGTCATTAATGATAAATAAACGAATTACCCAGACGGGACACTAGGTATCTGGTAATCTCCCCGAAAAACAGCGGTAGTCAAAAGTAGAATTTTCCGTAAGCTACACGCAGGGAGATTCTGCATGAAGAAATCACGTTTTTCCGACAGCCAGATCCTGTCGATCCTGAAGCAAGCCGAGAATGGCGTCCCGGTTCCGGAGTTGTGCCGTGAGCACGGCATGAGTAGTGCAACCTTTTACAAGTGGCGCGCTAAGTTCGGTGGCATGGACGCTTCCATGATGGCCCGGTTGAAGGAGCTGGAGGATGAGAACCGCCGGCTCAAGAAGATGTACGCCGAGGAACGGCTCAAGTCGGACATCCTCAAGGAAGCCATCGAAAAAAAGTGGTGAAGCCGTCTCGTCGCCGTGAGATGGCGCAGAAAGCCGTCGGTGAGAAGGGCGTCAGTATTCGCCTGGCGTGTTGGATGTTCAGTATCAGCGAGACCTGTTACCGCTACCAGGCCAAGCTCAGCAGCGAAAATGCTGAGATCGCGGACTGGCTAATCCGGTTAACCCACAACCAGCGGAATTGGGGCTTCGGTCTGTGCTTCCTGCATCTGCGTAATGTGAAAGGCTTTACCTGGAACCATAAGCGGGTATACCGGATTTACCGGGAGCTGGAGCTGAATTTGCGCATCAAGCCCAAGAAGCGTCTGGTTCGTCAAAAGCCGGAGCCCTTGGCCGTGCCGGAAACGATTAACGACAGCTGGTCCATGGACTTTATGCATGACCAACTTAGTGACAGCCGCAGTTATCGGTTACTGAACGTCATCGACGATTTTAATCGAGAGGGGCTGGGCATTGAGGTCGACTTCTCGTTGCCGGCAGAGCGTGTGATCCGCGCACTGGAGCAAATCATCGAATGGCGAGGCAAGCCACGCTCTATTCGCTGTGACAATGGCCCGGAGTACATCAGTGGCAAGCTGGCGACCTGGGCCGAAACCCAGGGCATCCAACTGGTGTTTATCCAGCCCGGCAAGCCCCAGCAGAACGCCTACATCGAACGCTACAACCGAACGGTACGGTATGACTGGCTGGCTCACTATCTGTTCGACAGCACCGACGAAGTCCAGGATTACGCCACCCGCTGGCTATGGCACTACAATCACGAACGGCCCAACATGGGACTTGGAGGGATTACCCCTCAACAGAAGTTGGCCATGATGGCCTGAGGTCTACTTTTGAACCCCGCTAAAAATGGGGGGATTACCCCCTAGCCCGGATTTCTCATAGTGCTCCAACAACCTTCGC
The DNA here is from genome assembly GCF_026013985.1 of Marinobacter sp. AN1. NCBI lineage: Bacteria > Pseudomonadati > Pseudomonadota > Gammaproteobacteria > Pseudomonadales > Marinobacteraceae > Marinobacter > Marinobacter sp. AN1. The sequence goes on from NZ_CP110342.1 coordinate 2,314,564, forward strand.
AGACCAAGCCTGGTAGTGCCAGATCCGAGTGGTCATGGTCGAAGTTGGCGATTATTTAGCCAGTTTCCGGCATTCAGGCACAACTCCCCCTTTCCCCCATTGGTATCGGGCCGGGGGAGCCCGATTATCTACTGGGGCACCAAGCGCTGAACCAGTGCTGAGAGATCGTTCTTGTGTGGATAGCTATCACTCATCAACACCCGTATTCGGCGGGTGTTGCGGATGATGACTGCGCCAACCTTGATCAGCTTCAAGCGCAAGGTGCCGGCACTCATACGTTCGAAGGGCGTGTTTTTCAGATGCACCCGCAAACGCTCGAACAGGGTGTAGGCGAAGCCGGATAAGATCAGCCGCCACTGGTTGGTCCACCAGTGTGTGCTGGAGGTGCGACCGGCAAACAGATCCAGTTGTTGATCCTTGATCCGGTTCTCCATATCACCCCGTGCGCAATACTGTTCGTAGTAGAGCTTGAATCCGTCATCGTAGCGGGAGCTGATAACGAACCGGGGGTTCGGGCCTTGAGGGCCATATTCCAGGCGCGCAACCACCCAGCGTGGCTTATGCCAGCTTCGGGCTTTGTAGCGGAAGCGGAAGGTGCTGGCGAGCTTATGGCCATGAGCCTCGTAGTAGGTCCGGACTTTGTCCATGGCTGGGGCGGCAAGCGCCTCCAGCCGCTGGTTGCGGGCCATGCCTACGATGTAATCCACCTGGTTGCGATCGCACCAGGCCAGCAGTCGGGGCTTGCTGAAGTGGGAGTCGCCCCGGAACACGATCCGGGTCTGTGGCCAATACTCGCGAATAAATCGCACCAGCAGCGCCAGAATGGCCCAGCTGTGCCGGGCATCACCTCGATTGCTGGTGCGCAGATAGCTCACCAGCAAGTGCCTACCGCAGAAGACGTAAAGCGGGAAGTAGCAGTGATGGTCGTAATACCGGTTAAAGAACTTACCCGGCTGGTCGCCGTGCACCGGAATATCGGTGCCGTCAAAATCCAGCACGATTTCCTTGGGCGGCTTCTCATGCTGCTCGATAAAGTGGTGCCAGAGCAACTCATGCGCTTTGACAATGGTTTGCCGATCCATCGCCTGCTCCATTCGACAAAGCGTGGACTTGCCGGCCAGAGTCGAGGCATTCCCCGTGGCGGTTTGTAGTGCCTGATCAAAGCGAAGCGCTTCATGATCATTCAGATCTTCGTAGCCACCGGCCACACCGTAGACCCGTTGCCGGACCAGGGACTTGAGCTCATGACGAATCATCCGGGGATCCCGCTGGTCGGTCAGAGTCTCGGCCAGCCGTTGGGTTAACCGGTGTTGTTTGTCGACTTCGCGCAGTAACAGCAAGCCGGCATCGGAGGTGATATGGCCTCCGGAGAAGTCGGTTTCAATCTGGCGGCGGGAAAGTGGCGAGAAGGTCAGTTTTTGAGGTACCATTTTGGATAGCGGTTGTTGGTGTTGATTGATGGTGTAAGGTCCTGAAATTTTAACACTTTCAGCCGCTTTCTTTTATCCCCTCATGAGAAATTCGGGCTAGAGTCAGAGTTTAAGCACCCGTTTAGATTTATTGCTAGCTCACTCAATACCGTGTGAATGGGCCTTGCGAGGTAGTTGGTGCCGGGCTGAATATAGGCGAGGTCCAGTTTTCTGTGCGCAATACAGTTAGCGATCTGGCAATCCATCCACGTTTGATTCGCAACTGCTATTCCGGTATACGCGATCGTTGCCAAGGCATCTTTTGCAAGTAAGACGATAACCTTGTTTGATTCATTATCTACTACAGTGTGCCCACCGCTCGGACGGATTCGAGAAATCTGGCGGTCGACGATTTGTGATATCCGCCCTCCCCATACCGTATTGATGATTACAGTCATCGCTTTCTCAACCCCTTCGGTGATACATAACAGTAATTGCACAGAGCGCTGCTTTGCGAGTGTAGAAATTTGACCGTTTCATTAATCCGGTCGCTGAATCCCCATTCGCCAGCCCTTAGACATAGAAAACAGAAGCTTAGCCCACTGCAAGCAACCTTGCGATGAAATCCTGTGACATCTTTGAACTACGCAATAGGTGACATTGTTCAAATATTCAGCTCTTTGCAAGGAATCACATCATGGAGATAAAGCAGCCTCGTGAGATGGGGCCGCAAGAAGCCAACGAGTTACTAATACGGCTTGCCTCGAGAGATTCATCCTCGTTTGATCCCTACGCTTTAGTGCGAACGCAATATCTGTAGATAGTAGCGGGATCGCTCGAAATTACCGCTCATTGGTTTTGTCAACGCAACACGCAGCCATTTTTACGCTTGCGTGTGTTCAGTCAGACGGGTTGTAACCGAGTAAATTAGTTTTCACGCATTAGGGAGCAACCCCCCTGTGTCAGCCTAGTTGTCCAGTAGGCAGTTTTGCCTGAAACCACATCACAGGGGGCGGTATGGATGCACACATGCCACGCTATTCCGATGAACGTAAAGCGGCAGTTCTCAACAAGCTCTTGCCACCCCATAACCGGACCGTTGTCTCTGTCTCCGCAGAGGAAGGCATCTCCGATGTGACCCTGTATAGTTGGTTGAAACAGTGTCGACAACAAGGAATGCCTGTGCCGGGTAATCGTAACAATGGAGACGAGTGGTCTCCTGAAGCCAAGCTGGCTGCTGTGATTGAAACAGCGCCCATGTCTGAAGCCGAGCTCGGCGCGTATTGTCGCGAGAAGGGCTTGTACCCCGAGCAAATCCAGCGCTGGAAGGCGGGTTGCCTCCAGGGCGCAGGCATGCAGGTGGAAAGCGATAAGACCGCTCATAAGCAGCAGCGTGAGGCACGCAAAACTATCAAGAAGCTCCAGGCAGAAGTGCGTCGCAAAGACCGTGTACTGGCGGAAACGACCTCCTTGCTGGTGTTATCAAAAAAGCTCGAAGCCTTGTACGGCGAAACCCCGGACAACGAGGACAACTGACCTCGCTGGCTGAGCGTACAAGGCTGTTGCAGTACTTTGATGAGGCTGTGGCTGGCGGCGCCCCTAGGCACAAGGCAGCCGAGCTCATGGGTCTGAGCGAGCGCACGGTAAAGCGCTGGCGACAAGCCGACGGGATGGTTACCCCGGATCGCCGGCCACTGGTCAAGCAGGCTGAACAGCCACATCAGCTGACGATTGCCGAGGAGGTTGCCATTCTGGCCACCTGTAATCAGACTGAATACCGCAGCCTGCCGCCTTCGCAGATTGTTCCTCAGCTGGCCGATAAGGGTGTCTACCTGGCGTCTGAATCATCGTTTTACCGGGTGTTGAAAAAGCATCAGCAGCAGAACCACAGAGGGCATATGAAGCCAAGGCGCAAGGTGCCGGAGCCCACCAGCTTTACCGCCACTGGCCCCAATCAGGTGTGGAGCTGGGACATCAGTTACTGCCCGTCGGCGGTTCGTGGTCAGCACTGGTACCTGTACCTGGTGCTGGACATTTACAGCCGCAAGATCGTGGCTTGGGAAATACATGATGCTGAGTCCGGAATGCTGGCAAAACAGCTCATCGAGCGCGCGCTGTTGCGCGAAGGTTGCTGGAACAAGCCACCGGTTCTGCACTCGGACAATGGGGCGCCTATGACGTCGCACACGTTACGTGCACGGCTGGCTGAACTGGGCATGCCGATGTCACACAGCAGGCCTCGTGTCAGCAATGACAACCCGTACTCAGAGTCGCTGTTCCGGACACTGAAATACTGCCCGGCCTGGCCATCAAAGGGGTTTGCCTCGTTGGTTGAGGGGCGCGACTGGATGCTGGCGTTCGAAAATGCGTACAACAACCATCACCTGCATAGCGGCATCAACTTCGTCACCCCGAGTGCGCGTCATACCGGAAAGGATCTGGAGCAATTGCAGCATCGTAAGCGGGTGTATGAGGCAGCCAAACGTCGGAATCCTCGGCGCTGGTCCAAGGCAACCCGAAACTGGAAGCCTGTGGGTGCTGTGTCACTCAACCCCGGCAAATTGCAGGAAATCGAGCTGAATAAATCGGCTGCTTAAACGCAGTAAAATGGACAACTGGGTTGAAAATTACCGCAACAGCGGCAACAGCAGTTCCGCGGGATTCCTTAATTAATGAATTCAAACTCCGGGAGAAAGCTGCAAAGCCGATTAAAAAAGAGCGATTAACCAAAAACTTCGCTTCGATTCCAAATGCCTTATTCGAGGAAAAGGGGCTTTCCCTGGACACTATCGGTGTATTGGTTTACCTCTTATCGCTCCCAAAGGACTGGGAGGTCCGTGCGGACCATATTCGGAAGAAATTTGGCATTGGGAAAGATAAACAACAGCGAATTTTCAAAGAACTTGAGGATGCCGGCTATTTGGTTCGGGAAAAAGTGCGTGGAGCATATGGGCGCTGGATCACTGGCATCACGATTCACCAGACCCCTCAGAAACCTGCCGTTACCAAAAACGGGGATACCGATGCCGGCTTTTCGGGCCACGGTCAATCCGACACCGGTGCAAACGGCCCTTTATGTAAGACAATTTCCAAAAAGAAATATTCAAAAAATAAAAACATCACTAATGCGCAGCTAAAACCGAGCACTAGGCGAAAGAAGCCAACCCTGGACAGAGAAAAGAAGGCAACCAGGTCAGGTGGCGAGCCAATGACATTGGTGAATCAATCTAGTCACGGGGACATTTCCTGGCTATGGGAGGGTTAACGATGCAGCCAAATGAAAAGCCGAGTGATGCTGAAATAAAAATGGCCGAAGCCGTGAACGTTATATTCGATCAGATTAAGTTGATCTGTCCGGGCTGGAAGTATATTTGGACAAATGAATCGATTGAGAAAAAAGCAAAAAAATTCTGGGTGAAAGCACTTTTGGATGCGAATATTCGAAGCGACCTCGAAATCCAGTGCGGACTCCATAAAACTCTGAAAAGCGGCTCCGCGCACTGCCCTCCCGTAGGAAAATTCATAAGCTGGTGCAAGCCTGACCCTGAGTTTATGGGGTTACCATCAGCTGTGAGGGCCTATCAGGAAGCCTGCCGGAGAATACATCCGGCGGGACAGTTCAAGCGGAAGGAGGCCATCATAAGCGAATACCTCCTAGTATACCCACGCTACTTCGATAAGCGCTCCAGAGCTCAACAAGTAAAACACAGAACTATGCAGGCCGCCTGGCGAGATGCCTGCAAGACAGCAGGCTATGGAGGCATGTACCACCTCAGAGACCTCCGCAAGAAAGGACTGACCGAAGAATTCCTGAGCCAAGGAGAAAACGACAAAGGCGGACATGAAACGCAGGCCATGCGGAATCATTATCGGTTGATCAAGCCGCCTAAGCGGGCGAGGACAACGATCAGATTTGAGCGGGAACAGAAACTTTCTGAGTGAGTTAGATAAAACCGAAAAATCTCCAACGGACCTGATTGCTATAGAACTTCTACTGAGAGTACACTCATTGTGTACACGGATATGGTGAGAATTATGCAAACGATCAATGTTCGAGAAACTCGGGAAAAGCTCTCAAATCTTCTGGACGCTGTGGCCGCAGGAGAAGAGGTTGTAATTCTGCGTCACGGTAAACCTGCTGCACGCCTAACCGCGGCCTTGCCCGAAAAGATTCAGTTTCCAAACCGTTCGGAACTCAGGGCATCTCTGCCCCCCGTCCGGGAAAGCTCTGCTCAGGCGGTGCGGGAACTCAGAGACGAAGAGCGCTATTAATGTTGTACTTCGATACCAGCGCCGTTCTCCCCTACTACCGACAAGAGCACGCCAGCGATCGTGTTCAGGTATTGCTTGAATCACAGACCGAGCCGGTTCTTATCAGTCATCTGACTGAAGTTGAGGTGGCAAGCGCATTGGCCCGGTGGGTTCGGATGGGAGAGCTCAGCGAACCCCAGGCGAACCGGATCGAAAGTGCATTCCACGATGATGTCAGCCATGGGCGCTTCAGCCTGTGCCCCATTGAAACGGCCCACTATAAACGGGCCAGCCACTGGATTGGCACCAGGAAGACAAGCTTGAGAACGTTGGATGCACTTCATTTGGCATGCGCAGAACATCACCAGGCTCAACTTATCAGTGAGGATGAAGCGTTGGTGAACGCGGCGGTTTTCTTTGGCATCGACGCCCGCCTTGCTTCGAAGGGCGACTAACACCATGGCTAGCCCAAAACACCTCACTCGAACACTTTATGAGCAATGGGAAACTGTCGAGGCACTGGTTCGGGCCACCCGGGAGATGCCGGCGTTCTCCGAGGAACAGGTTCTTGCTGCCATTCGCCAGGCTCAACCGGCCCTGGACGACGTTCAAGTCAGGGAGGCCCTACGTAGGCTTTTGGGAAGTGGCGTAATGGAGACTCAAAGCCGCTCTGAAAGCTTCGTGGTCAATGCCCATGTACTTGAGTTTGTCCGTGGCCTGACGCATGAACACGAACTAGGACTGTCATCAGTCATTCAGGCGCGCATCGAAGCAATTCGTGGCGCGACAGAGACCCTCACCGCGGGTATCGAAGCCGGAGATACCGGTCAGCAGACTCAAGCCATTAACCAACTATCTACCCTGTTCAGAGATATTGCCCGCCAGCTCGAGCAGGACCGCCATGCGATTGCCGAGCTGGCCGAGCAAGCAAAATCAGCAGACACCCGGGCTCCCATTGCAAAACGCTACAAGTCCGTCCTCGACGCGTACGACCAATATGTAGAACCGATGAACGAGATGATGGATTCCGGACCTTCCGGCATTTTCTACCATCACCTCGCCGCAGCGGAAGACGCCCTCGACCTCGGATACAATCGCCTGAATACCAAAGGCGCACTCTACAGCCACCTCAACCGTCTCCGGCACGTTGGTTATCAGGCCAAGGAACTGCGACGACTGGGGCGAATCACGGCTCAGCAATGTGCTGAAATTCTGTTGCCCCTCCGAGAAGAGGCACGCCAACACAACAATCTTTCCTCAGCTATCAGCCGGTTGTTGGGACAGGTTCGCAAAAAAGGGCTCAACCGCACCTTTCGCAAACGCCAGGATCAGTCTTGGCTGCCGGTGTGGCGCGTGAATCAAAGCCGCAGTGTGTCTGTAGGCGACGAAATAAAAACAATCATGGCGGAAGCGAGGAACTTTGAGCCTTCTGAACGGGAGTTCCCGGGCGAAGTCGATGCGGCACCCATAACCATTGCTGAGTGGATTAACGAAGAACAGCTCCGGCAACAGTTGTTAAAGGACCTCCCGGTCGGCAACCTTTTGGAGTGGCTGAAGCACCACTACCCCTCCCTGCCTGACCAGGTTCTTCTGCGGCTCTATCATGACCTGGCACGAGAGGACCTATGGGAGATGGAGCTGGAAGCGCAGCCTACAATATCCGCCCTTTCCCTGATTTCAGTGCACTACTGGCCCTACCGTCTGACACAACCGGTGAATAAAACTCGTGAGTAATACCAGCCAATTCCAACAAATCGCTAGCAACCTGCCAAACCTGGCCCATCTTTTTCGGTGGTTCAACCGGGGCCGGCATCTCAACCGGATCTCAGAACCAGTATTGTGGGAAGAGCTTGAACGCAACCTCGACGATTATGTGGCCATTTTTACCGCACTGGGTTTTGACCTTCGCCTTGATGGCCGGGGCTTCGCCTGGTTCCATCAGGACGACGGCAGCAGCAATACAAACAAAGCCACCCGACAACTGGCCCTGTTGTTCATGGTCATCTTTGATACTCAAGCGGATGCCGGCATTCCGCTGATGAAATTCGAGCATTGGCGAATCGATCAAACCCTGCTGACAACGGTTTTCGAGCAACACCAGGACTTGCTGAAGGCAGAAGAGCTGGATCTGTCCGGCCTGGCGAGCCTGATGAGAACCGCAGAAAACTTCGGCTTTGCCCGTTACGATAGCGGAGCCTGGCAGCTGTTGCCTGCTGTGTGTCGTTACCTGGATCATTACGAAGAACTGGCCAGCCAGGTGGATCAGGATGAAGATGTTTCCTGGGCTAGCGATCAGGATGACGAGGATAATTCCCTATGAGTTCCGATTACGGCTTCCAGCAGCTGGTACTTCTCAACAGCGCCGGCTATGAGCGCGCAGAGCTCCCTCTGGATGAGTCAGTTTCTCTCATTGCCCCCAACAATACTGGCAAGACCAGCCTGATTAATGCCCTGCAATATCTGCTGATTATCGACAAGCGGCACCTGGATTTTGGTGCCCACGACAAAGACAAAGCGAGACGTTTCTACTTCCCATCCAATAGCAGCTATATCCTGCTAGAAGTCACTTTACCTGAAGCTGGCTCTGTGGTGCTGGGGTGTGTGGGCAAGGGCTTTAGTCATGACTACGCCTATTTTGCCTATCGGGGCCCTCTGAAAATTGAGGAGTACAGGCTGGCCAATGGCAAGCTGGTGACGCAGCCACAGCTGTTGGAGCAGCTGGCTCATCATGGGCGAACGGCCAATTTCTACTCATCGACTGAGTTTGCCGAAATGGTCTACGGCGGTGCCCGAAAGCGGGGACAGTCCAGCTCCGAATTTACCATTTTCCGGCTAGAGAACCGCAAGGATGCAAACGCCTACCGTCAGGTTCTTACCCGCACCCTACGTCTCGACAAACTCAGTTCCGGCGAAGTAAAACGCCACCTGCTGCAGATCTTCAGCCGTTTGTTGCCGGACTCCGTGGTGGATTTCAAACAGGAATGGGATAAGGCTTTTGCCGAGGTGAACCAGGATCGGGAACAATACCGGGCCGCCAAAAACCAGCAAACTCAGATTGACGATCTGGAACGCCAGCAGGACGAACGACTCGCCACCAGAGGCCGAATCATTGCCCGCCGACCGCTCATCGACGATGGCCTGCAACGCTGGCAGAACCATTACCAGAAAGAAAGCGAAAGCCTCCAGCATCAGCATGGGAAATTGCACAAGCAGGAAGCAGAATTGCTTCAGAGGGACAGGGAGCAGACCCGCCGCCAGAGTGAGCTCAATCAGCAGTTGGAGGCACTGAACAAGGACGAGCAGCGCCGTGACGAACTGGAGAACCGGTTCGCGCTGGTCAATGACCGCAGCCAGCTTGAGCAGCAACTTGCTAGTGCCACCGCAGAACGCGACCGTCAGATTGCTTTACTCGCCAATGCCCATGGGCAGTCTGCGACCGCCACTGATCATCAATTGCGGCGGGAGGAGCAGGAGCTATCAGCACTGCGCAAGGAACAGGAAACACTCTCGGACAATCTTTATCTCACACTTAAACAGCACCTCTCCGAAGAGCAGATCAGTATTCTCAACCGAGGGCTCAACCGCCAACTGCTTACCTTGCCGCCTGGGGACTATCAACTGGATTCGGGCCAGCTGCGCCAATGGCTGCAGGAAATGCGCGAAGATCGGTTTCAACTACCCGGGCTGAATCTGTCTGTTGAACACCAAGCGCCGCAGTATGAACAACGATCAGACGAAGAGATTGCCCAACTGATTGAGGATTGCCAAGACCGGCACCGGCAATTGCAGGAACAAAAGGCCGCTACCGACGAATTGGACACTCAGAAGAAGCGCAAGGTAGAACTGGAGCAGGAAGTAAAACGCCTGGAAAAGGACCTGGAACAGTTTGACGAACTGGCTCAACTTCAGAAATCGCGCCCGGATCGCCTGAAAGCAATGGAGGCAACCAATCAAGAGCTGGCAGAGATAGAGCACGCTCAGAAACAGGCGGGTGCCCAGCAACAAACGCTCAGGGAGCAGATCCAGGAAGTCGCCAAGCAGCGGCAAGCACTGGATACCGCTCACCAGGAGATAGATCGTATCCGCCAGAACCGTGGCGACACCGACGAGCAGTTCAACTGGCTTGCTGACCTGCCCTATACCCCCTGGGTTGGCGACCCGGAGCTACCGCTCGACCAACTGGCGCAAACGCTGCGTAACTATCAGCAGGACTGCTATCAGTTAAAAGAACTGGACCGGGATCTGCAGCACCGACGCATCACGCTGCATAGCGGTGGCCTGACGAAATTCCAGTATGCCCCCAACCCGGAAGAGGAAATCCGGTTGATGGTAGAGTTCCGCCATCATCTGGCCCGAGAGGCAGAAGCCCTGGAAAAGAAAGCCCGCAGTGCCGTGGTCACTGTGACGGCCAGCCTCAGGGATCTTCGGGACAACCTGCAGTCATTCGAAAACGCCATGCATGAATTCAACCGTCTGATCAGCCGCAGGAAACTGTCGGATCTCAAGGTCTTCCGCATTCAGCCGGTTCACGAGAATCACCTTGTCGAAGCGATCGACTTGTTGATCCAAACGGCAGAAAAAGTGGAGTCTGGCGAATCCTTCGAGCTCTTCAACCAATCCAGCGTACTGGACGACCGACAGCTGGACCAAGCCCGCCAGTTACTGATCGACGAAGGTAGCGCTCGACAAGGGCTGAAGGTTGCCGATTTGTTTCGCCTCACTTTCGAGCTGGGCAAAGAAAACCAAGACGTAGAAAGCTTTGACGACATCGACAGCGCAGCTTCCAACGGAACCGTGCTCATGGCCAAGTTGGTGACCGGCCTGGCCATGCTCCACCTGATGCAGGATAAGAGCCGTAATGTTCAAGCCCTTTGCTACCTGGACGAAGCCCTGGCGCTGGATGCTGCAAACCAGAGAAGTTTGATCAAAACCGCTTCCGAATTCGGATTCGCTCTTATGTTCGCTTCCCCTTCACCGTTGATTACCGCTCATTACTGCGTCCCTATCCAACAGTTGAGCAACGGAAAAAACCACATCAGCCGCAAGCACTGGCAGATTCTGCAGCCGCTTGAGGCTGTCGAGGTATGAGCTCCCCGTAATGAAAAGATCGCTCAGAGAAGCATTGGTTAAGCTTGAGGATTCCGGCGGAGAATGTCATGGATCACGGTTCACGCCCACACAGAAGCGGGTGCTTGATGAGTTCCTCCGCAGAACGGCATGTGTCGCCAAGCTGCGCCAGGGCAATGGCTTCGTTTATCGCATCAGCAACTCACCGGTGTTTGAGCAACACCTTCGGGAGTTGCGGCCCGATGCAGATTCAGCCAACCGAGCTCATCCAGTCCGGGCACAAAACCTCGCGTTTACTCGGTCCACCAAAGGTCGAAAGAGTTTACACGCCGCTTCTTACCGCCTGCTGAAGGCAACAATGCCGGGCGTAAGCTGGAATCGTGATGGAGAGTTGCTCGACCTATGGCAGCTGACATCCATCGCCGGAGCCCTCGCCATCGATATCAGTCGGAATGAAACGCCTCTGGCCACCGACAGTCCCTTATGGCTGGTGGAAAACCAGGGGTTGCTGGATGACACCAGCTGGGTACCTGAGGGCTTGCACGGATCCGTACTCTATTATCAGGGCCAAGTCAGTGAACGGCTGATAGAGTGGCTATGCGAGAAAAAACGCAGTCCACGGATTCTCATGTTTCCAGACTACGATGGCGTCGGACTTGAGAACTACGCCCGCCTACGCAAAGCGCTGGGTGACGATGTCGAACTTTGGCTAATGCCTGACTGGACAACCAAATTGGAGCGCTATGGCAATTCAGAGGTATGGCGAAATAATCTCAAATATGTCGCCAATGCCGAGGCAAGTTTAAATTTGGATCAGGAACCCGATGAGGTGCTGGAGCTTATTGCGGCCCTTAAGCTGAGCGGTAAGGCGTTAGAGCAAGAGGCTGTGTTTTTGGTCGCAACAGACAGCTAATCACGCTTGTTCAAGATGCCCTGCACATTCACTTGTCCGCTCTTCTGTCACGGATTGAAGCGGATAATACTTTGGGTTTAATTTGGATATTTTTTGGGTGAGAAAATCAACTAAATGGAGATGAGGTAATTGGTTGATTTTAAAAGGTAAAAATGGAGGCGCGGGTCGGAATCGAACCGGCGTACACGGAGTTGCAGTCCGCTGCATAACCACTCTGCCACCGCGCCGGAAAAGCCATTCGAAGGGGCTTTCTGCTCTCAGGTGGGCGTTGAGAGACTTGGATCGTGCTTTCCAACCGGCGGAACCGGAGAGAAATTGGAGCGGGAAACGAGATTCGAACTCGCGACCCCAACCTTGGCAAGGTTGTGCTCTACCAACTGAGCTATTCCCGCTCTTCGTCTGGAGGCATTGCCTCGTCAACGGCTGGGTATTCTACGGATTCCGGTTCCGCCGTCAACACCTTTTTAACAAGTTTCTGTTTTGTCAGGTTTTGTGGTGAAAATTCAGACAAACCTCAGGCCAACCGGTTTGCCACCCTCATTGCCCGCTCGCAACGATCACGACATTACCTCTGGCTTGCTATCCGCTATCATTGAGGCACAAGTCTTTTTTCAGTTAGGGAGTGACGGATGCCGACAGCCGGCAACCTGATCATTGAGAGGGATAGCCTGGTCCTCACCGAGGACTGGGTTCTTGGTCATTTCAGCGAACTCCGTCAACAGGTGCATAAAGCCCTCGCCGGTCATCAGGGAGGCGGTAAGCCGTCTGTGGACTGGTCAGGACTCGGGCGCCTGGACAGCGCTGGCGCAACGCTGATTGCGGAACTGGTGGGTAGCGAACGCCTCATTGCCCTGGCCGAGGCAGATGCGTCACTGGCTCCGGAACGCCGGGAACTTATGGTGGCGGTGGCCAGGGCTACCGCAGAACTTGAGGCGGAAGAGATAAAACCGCCCACCGGACTACGTCACGCACTGGCGTTGGTTGGTCGCGGAGTAGCGGGGTTCTACCAGGGCCAAAAGCTGTTGGCCGGGTTCATCGGTCAGACCCTGACCGCCTTAATGTTTGTACTGCCCCGGCCTGGTCGCTGGCGGATCACTTCACTGGTATCCCATATCCAGTCAACGGGGCTTAACGCACTCCCCATCGTGGCACTGCTGACCTTTCTGGTCGGCGCTGTCGTTGCGTGGCTCGGGGCCACAGTGCTCGATGACTTTGGTGCCACCATCTATACGGTTCACCTGGTCTCCTACGCGTTTTTGCGGGAATTCGGCGTGGTGCTGGCAGCCATACTGCTCGCCGGCAGGACAGCCAGTGCCTACACTGCCCAACTGGGCTCGATGAAGGCTAACCAGGAGATAGACGCACTGAGGGCAGGCGGGCTGGACCCGATGGAAATGCTCGTGCTCCCCAGGGTACTGGCAATGGTTATCAGCCTCCCCTTCCTCACCTTTGCCGGCATGCTCTCCGGCATTTTCGGCGGTATGCTGGTGTGCCTGTACAGCCTGGATATATCTGTCACCCAGTTCCTGACGATTCTCGAGCGGGACATCGCCCTGACCCACTTTCTTGTCGGGCTGGGGAAGGCGCCGATTTTCGCCTTTGTGGTCGCCGTCATAGGCTGCCTTGAAGGCCTGAAGGTCAGCGGCAGCGCCCAGTCCGTTGGTGAACACACCACTTCAAGCGTCGTGCAGTCGATATTCATGGTAATCCTGCTGGACGCCATTGCTGCACTGTTTTTTATGGAGATGGGATGGTGAGGCAACCGTTGATTGAAGTACGGGGCCTGGTTAACCGGTTTGGCGACCATACCGTTCACGAAGACCTGGACCTTGACCTTTATCGGGGCGAGATCCTTGGTGTTGTGGGTGGGTCCGGCACCGGCAAGTCGGTGTTACTGCGCAGTATTATCGGATTACGACAGGCCACCGCCGGCACCATCCGGGTGTTTGGCCAGGATCTGGCAACGCTGTCGCCCCGGGAGCGCTCACAAACCGAACAACGCTTCGGTGTCCTGTTCCAGACCGGGGCCCTGTTCACTTCGTTGACCCTGCAGGAGAACGTCGCCCTGCCCCTGGTCGAACACTCCGGGCTGAGCCGTGACGATGCCGAACACCTGGCGCGGATGAAACTGGCCCTTACCGGTTTGCCAGCACAGGCCGCACAGAACTATCCTTCAGAACTCTCGGGTGGCATGGTAAAGCGCGCATCCCTGGCCCGGGCGCTGGCCCTGGACCCGGAGGTGCTTTTCCTCGACGAGCCTACCGCTGGCCTGGATCCGATCAGTGCGGCCGGGTTTGACCGCTTGCTCCGGACCCTTCGCGATGCCCTTGGTTTTAGCGTTTTCCTGGTTACCCACGACCTGGACACCCTCTACACTACCTGTGACCGGGTGGCAGTGCTGGCCAGGGGCAAGGTACTTGTTGCCGACTCGCTTGGCCAGGTTGAAGACAACCCGGACCCATGGATACAGGACTACTTCCACGGTCCCCGTGGCCGTGCCGCCGCAGACGCCCACAAACGCCTGAGCAGGGAGGACCACTAACGTGGAACCCAGGGCCCACCATGTACTGATCGGCCTGTTTACCGTTGTCACCATTGCCGCCATCCTGTTGTTTGCACTCTGGCTGGGTGACTCGCAAGGCAACCGGGAATACACCTGGTACGAAATCGGCTTCCGCCAGGGTGTCAGCGGACTGTCCGAAGGCAGCCCGGTGCAATACAGCGGGATCGAGGTGGGGAACGTGGCGGAACTTCGGCTGGACCCGGAGAATCCCAGCCATGTATTGGCGCTGGTGCGGGTGTACGAGGATGTACCGGTCAGGGAGAATACCAAGGCTTCCCTGAGCCTGGCCAATATTACCGGCGCCATGACCATCCAGCTGTCCGGAGGCACAGCGGACAGTAAGATACTCAAAGGCGACCGGCGCAACCCGCCCTATATACAGGCAGAACCCTCCCAGCTCAGCGCATTGATGAGCAATAGCGAGAGCCTTTTCCAGCGGGCCGATGATTTCCTCACCAATGCCAACCAGTTCCTGTCTGAGGAAAACGCCGACAACCTCACCGCAGCGCTCGAAAACCTGCGTACCGCCTCGGATTCGCTGGTGGGTGAGAGGGAAAACCTCAACCGTGCCCTGGTGGCGGTTTACGAAGCGGCAGCGCGGGCCGAACAGACCTTTGAGCGATACGATCGGCTGGGAAACTACCTGGACGAGCTGCTTGAGCAGGAAGGCCAGCCGATGCTCGCCTCAGCCCGCTCGGCAGCCGAATCCCTGGAACAGGCGACCATCCGTATCGATACCCTGGTGGCCGATAACGAAGGCTCGGTCGGCCAGGGACTGCAAAGCCTGGGGGAACTGGCGCCAGTCATGCAGGAGCTGGAAACTACCCTGCGCAACCTGCGACGGCTTACCCAGCGCCTGGAAGAGGATCCGGGCAAGGCGCTGCTGGGTCAGGACCCGATTCAGGAGGTATCACCATGAAGCCCTGTCGTCTTTTTCGTCCCGGTATCTTAAAAGCCGCCGGCACCGCTGCCCTGGTTTTGGCCCTGACCGCCTGCAGCGTTTCACTGTTTCCCGAGAAACAACCTCAGCGGCAATTCAGCCTGCCCTACCATTTCCAGGCGGATTCATCATCCCCCCAGGCACAAGGTGGTGTCCCGGTGCTCAGAATTGACCGGCCGCGAGCAAGTGGGTTGATTGGGAGTAAACGCATCGTACTTGAGACTCGCCCCAACGAACTGGCGGCCTATGGCAGTGTGCGCTGGGTAACGGAAGCTCCTGAACTGCTCCGCGACCACCTGCTACGGGCACTTCGGGAGGATCCTCGAATAGGCACGGTGGTTTCCGACGACAGTGGTGCCGCCAGTCAAATTACCCTGAATTCCTCGATGCTGGAGTTCCAGGAAGACCGCGCAGGAGACCCGCGCCGGGTTCGCCTCTTCCTCCAGGCCCAGCTGGTGGAGAACGGCAGCCGCGCCGTCCTTGCAACCCGGGACTTCCGTATCAACATACCCCTGCAAAGCGATGCAACGGGGGGCTCGATAGAAGACGCTGTAACCGCTTTCGGCCGCGCCGCGGACCGGCTTTCCGCCGAAGTAGCAGACTGGGTGGCCGGGGTCCTGGAGAATTACTGACGCTGTTCCGTTTCCGGAAACAGGTCCGGCCAGGCTGCCTGCAGATACAACACCATGGACCAGAGCGTGAGTACGGCAGCAAGGTACAGCAGTGCAGTGCCAAACCACGCAATCGTCCCCCCGGGCGGAACCGCAAGCAGCATGATGATGGATACCATCTGCGCGGTGGTCTTGATCTTGCCAATATAGGAAACCGCAACACTGGCACGGCTACCGATCTCTGCCATCCACTCCCTCAGGGCCGAAATGACGATCTCACGACCGATGATAACCATGGCCGGAACCGTGAGAATAAAGCTGGCGTGCTCCTCGATGAGTACCGTCAGCGCCACGGCCACCATCAGCTTGTCCGCCACCGGATCCAGGAATGCGCCAAACGGGGTGGACTGATCAAGCTTGCGGGCCAGGTAACCGTCCAGCCAGTCAGTGGCCCCGGCAATGGCGAAAATGGCTGCACTGACCACATAGCTCCATTGCGCCGGCAGGTAGAAGATCGCCACGAAGACCGGAATCATCACGATACGGGACAGGGTGAGGATGTTTGGCAGGTTCATGGATTCCTTACTCATCGTGTAATGCGGCATAAATGGATTCAGCCAGGGTCTTGCTGATGCCCTGTACCTTGGCAATTTCATCGACTCCGGCATCACGCAGCGTCTTTACGCTGCCGAAATAGCGGATCAGGTCCCGACGGCGTTTGGGCCCTACCCCCTCGATACCTTCCAGTGTCGACTGCCGACGTTTCTTGTCCCGTCGTGCGCGATGCCCGGTAATGGCAAAGCGGTGGCTCTCATCCCGGATGTGCTGGATCAGGTGCAGGGCCGGCGAATCCGGTGGCACCCGGAAGACCCGACCGGTCAGGGCGTCAATCAACTGCTCCATACCCGCCCGCCGGGTAACGCCCTTGGCGACACCAATCAATGGAATATCCCGTATGCCCAGTTCCTCGAACACTTCCCTGGCCATTCTCAACTGACCCTTACCGCCATCAATCAGCACAAGGTCAGGGCGTTTGCCTTCGCCGTTGACCATCCGGCGGTAACGGCGTGTCAGCACCTGTTTCATGGCAGCGTAATCATCGCCGCCGGTAATCCCTTCAATATTATAGAGTCGGTAATCGCTCTTGAGCGGGCCATTCTCGTCGAAAACCACGCAGGATGCGACCGTGTTTTCCCCATGGCTATGACTGATGTCGAAACATTCCATACGGGACGGGGTTTCCGCCAGGTCCAGCAAGTCACGCAGGGCCAGTAAGCGCCGGTACACGGTTTCCTTGCTGGCAAGGTGGGTCATGAGGGTCTGGCGGGCGTTGGTCTGGGCGAGTTCGAGCCATTTGCGGCGCTCCCCACGGACGTTCTGCCGGATGCGGGTTTCACGGCCAGCCTGGTCACTGAGGGCCTCGGAGAGGAGTTCATGCTCGTCCGGCATGGCGGTTACAAGTACGTCCCGGGGTATCTCTCGCCGGGTGGCGCTACCGAAATAGAACTGGCCGAGGAACGCCGCCAGCAGTTCAGCGTCGGTCTGTTCCAGCGAGAAACGCGGGAAGTAATCCTTGGTTCCCAGCACCCGACCGCCCCGCACTATGATCACCACCACGCAGACAATACCGGCGTCCTGGGCCATGGCAATCACATCCGCATCGCCACCCTCGCTGTCGATAGCCTGCTGCTCCTGAACATGGCGCAAGTGGTTGATCTGGTCACGACAGGCTGCAGCCTTTTCAAACTCCAGGTTAGCCGCCGCCTGCTCCATGCTGTCCATCAGGTCACGGATAATGGCGGGGTTCTTACCTTCCAGGAACATGGTGGCGTGACGCACATCCGCCTGGTAATCCTCCGGAGTGATATACCCGACACACGGTGCGGTACAACGATTGATCTGGTACTGAAGGCATGGACGGGTTCGATTTCTGAAATAACTTTCAGAACAATCTCTTATGCGGAATATCTTCTGCAGGATGTTAAGGCTTTCCTTGACCGCTCCCGAGCTGGGATAAGGCCCGAACCAGGTGCCCTGCCCCTTCCGGGTTCGACCCCGGCGGAAGGTCAGTGACGGATAGTCGTCATGCCCGGAGAGGTAGATATAGGGGTAGGATTTGTCATCCCTCAGCAGGATATTATATGGCGGCCGTTCGGACTTGATCAGGTTTTGTTCCAGCAGCAGCGCTTCTGTCTCGCTGCCGGTCACCGTCACTTCGATGTGGTGGATACGGGTAACCAGGGCGGCCGTCTTGGGCGCCAGGCCGGACTTGCGGAAATAGCTGCCTACCCGTTTTTTAAGGTTGCGGGCCTTGCCCACGTAGAGAATGTTACCGCCATCATCGTACATGCGGTAAACGCCAGGCCGTTCCGTCAGCCGTTTGAGGAATGCCTTGCTGTCAAATCCCTGGTCGTTGCTCTCCCGGGGCGGGGTGTCAGACCTTGTCGGCATCAAGCAACCCGAATCGAACCGCCATAAGCGCCAGCTCCACATCGCTGGAGATTTCCAGCTTCTCGAAAATGCGGTAACGGTAACTGTTGACCGTTTTCGGGCTCAGGCAAAGCTTGTCGGAAATATCCTGCACCTTCTGGCAATCGACCACCATCATGGCGATCTGCAACTCACGTTCCGAAAGGCGGTCAAACAGGGATTCGTCCTGGTCTTCGGAGTCGCCACCCAGTTGCTTGAGCGCCATCTTCTGGGCAATTTCCGGGCTGATGTAGCGTTGGCCAGAGTGCGCCTTGCGGATAGCCCGGACCATTTCGTCCAGGTCAGCACCCTTGGTGATATAAGCCGTGGCCCCGGCCTGCATCACACGGGTGGGGTACGGGTCGTCGGCGCAGGCAGTAACAACAATGACCCGAATGGAGTCATCCAGGCGAAGAATCTTGCGGGTCGCTTCAAGGCCACCAATACCGGGCATGCGGATGTCCATCAGCACAATGTCTGGCCGGCGCTGGCGGACGGCCTCGATGGCGGCTTCCCCCGACGAGGCCTCGCCAACCACATCAATGTCCGGGTTATCGGCCAGCATCCGGGTAATTCCCGAACGCACCAGGTCATGGTCGTCTACAACGAGTACGCTGATCAATGTTCACCTCTCGCTACCTGTCCCGCGTAGCGGAACACCGGAACAATGCCTGGATATACAACAATAGTGTTTCGGCGATTGTACCGCCTACCAGAATCAACGAATAGCCTGCACATCAATATCTTCGCGGGTCACCAACCGCTCCATTTCCCGAGGATCACCAGGCATCAATGAAGCGGTCACTCCGGTTATACCCCTGCCGACTGTCCGGCGGTGAAGACTCAAGGCCACGGATAACCCAGCGCCGGGTTTCTGCTGGGTCTATGACCGCGTCGATTTCCAGGAAGCTGGCCATGTTCATGCCCTTGCCGTGCTCATAGGCCTTGGCCACCATTTTCTCAAAGGCTGCCTGCCGTTCGTCGGGGTCTGCAATCGCCTCGAGTTCCTTGCGGTACCCGAGCCTTACTGCGCCTTCCAGCCCCATGGCGCCGAACTCGCTGCTCGGCCAGCCAATGGTAAACATGGGCGAATGGAAGCTGCCAGCCGCCATAGCCTGGGCCCCCAGCCCGTAACCCTTGCGCAACACCACTGTAAAGAACGGTACCCGAAGCTTGGCGGCGGTGACAAACATTCTGGACACGTGACGCACGGTGGCTTCCCGCTCGGCGTCCGGCCCCACCATAAAGCCTGGGGTATCGCACAATGACAGAATGGGCAGCCCGGCGATGTCACATAACTGCATGAAGCGTGCAGCCTTGTCACCGGAAGCAGCGTCGATTGCGCCACCGAGTACCGCCGGGTTGTTGGCCATCAGTCCAAACGGGTGTCCCTCGATGCGTACCAGTGCAGTGACCAGGCCCGGTGCAAACTCCTGGCGGAGCTCGGTTACCGAAGCTTGGTCCGCCAGCGCCCGGATAACCCGGCGGATATCATAGACCCGCAACCGGTTTTCCGGAATCAGGTGACGGAGCAGGCGCTGGTCTTCCGCACTCCAGTCCGGCGTACCTCCTTGCAGGTAAGACAGGTACTGTTTCGCCACAGCCACTGCCTCAGCCTCATCCTCTACAATGATGTCGACCACCCCGTTCGGCCCCTGCACCGACACCGGGCCCACCTCTTCGGGAGTGAAGCGGCCCAGGCCGCCACCCTCGATCATGGCCGGGCCCGCCATGCCGACCGTGGCATCCCGGGTGGCAATGATGACATCGCAACAGCCAAGCAACGCGGCATTCCCGGCAAAACACCGCCCGGAAACGATACCAACAAGCGGGACCCGGCCAGACAGGTTTGCCATGGCCGTGAAGGTGTGACAATCCAGCCCTGCCACCCCAACGTGGTCGGTGTCCCCGGGTCGGCCACCACCACCCTCGGCAAACAGCACCAGGGGCAACTGCCAGCGATCAGCCAGTTGCAGCATACGATCGGTTTTCTTGTGGTTCATCATGCCCTGGGTGCCGGCGAAAACCGTATAATCGTAGGACATCACCATGCAGCGAGCGGCTTCGGGCCCTACCTGGTCCCGGTTGACCGTGCCGATTCCGGCGATCAGGCCATCCGCCGGGCTCGATTCCATCAATTCGTCCATGGGAACCCGCCGACGGCGGGCTGCCAGGGCAAGCGCCCCGTATTCCGTGAAACTGCCCTCATCCATCAGGTCAAGGATATTCTCCCGGGCCGTACGCTGACCGGTCTTGCGTCGCCTGGCGACAGCCGCCGGCCGCCGGTGATCCTGCAACCGGTCATGGCGCTCCAGGACATCCGCCAGGTCCTCGCGAATCTTTTCCAGGTCCCAGCTCTCCTCAGTCAGTATGTCTTCGGCGACCGTGCCATCCATCGCGAGGTGGAACAGTGCCTCGCCCTCCCGCAGGGTTGTACCCTCCCCTGCCAGGACTTCCCTGACCTGACCCGCTGAGGTGGCTTTCACCTCGAACTCCATTTTCATGGATTCGATGATGGCCAGCACCTGCCCGGGGGTAACGGTCTCACCGGAAGACACGGCAATGCGAACCACCGTGCCCTGCACCGGAGTGTTAACGGCGGCCTGGCCTTCAGGCAACTCCGGGGCCTGACTCCCGGTTTTTTGAATGCTGTTCGTCGCCGGTTGCTGCGCCTGCTCGAAAAAGTAACGTGGATGAGCATCCTCCCGGGCATCGCTCAGCTGAGCCATCCGTTCTTCCACCAGGGCGGTGGTCACTGACCAGTCGGCCATTTCAGGCAGGCGGGCAAGGTTGCGGAGAAACTCCAGGTTGGTATCGATGCCTTCAACACGGAATTCGCACAGCGACCGGTAGGCCTTGCGCATCAGTTCATTGAGTGGGCCCTGGCCGGACACCACCAGCTTTGCAAGCAGCGAGTCATAGCCACCGGTGTTCTGGTAGCCAGCATAGCCGGCGCCATCGACGCGAATTCCCGGTCCGCCCGGCGGCTCGTAGACCGAAAGGGTACCCGATGCCGGCATGGCCTGGCCGTCCGGGCCCTGGGTCTCCATATTGATTCTTACCTGAACCGCGCTGGCTGCGCCCGGTTCGGCGGGAGTACCGGCCAGTCCAAGCTCGGCCAGGGTCTTGCCGGAAGCAAGTGCCAACTGCAAGGCAACCAGGTCCTGGCCACTGATCATCTCAGTAACCGTATGCTCAACCTGCAGGCGCGGATTGGCTTCCATAAACACAAAATCACCGGAACCAATATCCAGCAGGAATTCGATGGTCGCCAGTCCCTGCAACCCAGCCGCGCGAGACATGGCGAGGGCCGCATCAATCATCCCCTGGCGCTGCCCCGGGGTAAGGTGAGGGGCCGGAGCCAGCTCAACCAGCTTCTGGCGCCGACGCTGCAGACTGCAATCACGGTCCCACAGGTGGGTTACCGCACCGGTTTGGTCACCCAGAACCTGGACTTCAATATGGCGGGCGCTAGCCAGCAATCGCTCGGCATACAGTGAGTCATTACCGAAGGCTCGCTGCGCCTCGCGCTGACAGGCCTGCCAGGCGGATTCCAGTTCCCCGGCGTTGAACACGGGGCGCATTCCGCGACCGCCACCGCCGGCCACAGCCTTGAGCATCATACCGGCGGAATCGCCATGGTCAGCTTTAAGCTGCCCGAGGAACACGCTCGCCTTGTCCAGGGTAAGGTCGCCATCAGTACCCGTCGCCAGGGGCACCCGGCACTCCCGGGCCAGGTCTCGCGCCCGGGCCTTGTCGCCGAGCAGCGAAAGGCAACCGGCGGATGGACCGATAAAGACCAGGCCGGCTTCCTCGCAACGACGTGCAAAGTCGGGGTTTTCGCTAAGAAAACCGTACCCCGGGTGGATGGCATCACAGCCTTCGGCGCGGGCCAGCTTTACCAACTGGACAGCATCCAGATAGGCCTCTACGCCCTGCCCGCTCAGCACCACTGCATGGTCCACCCGACGGACATGGAGGGACTGAGCATCATCAGGCGCATACACGCCGACAGAGCGTATTCCGGCCTCGGAAAGGCTACGGGCGATACGGATGGCGATCTCACCACGGTTGGCAATCAGGACACTGCGAAAACTGGCCATGAGCATGTTTCCATTTATTGTTGATCAGCCGCCGGCACACTTCGTGTAAAGGAAGGCAACCGGGTTTTCGGGAGAGTCATGATAAAGGGGAAACCCCATCAACTGAACCGGCTAATGGTTATAACCTTCCATGCATGGAATTTATTGGCCTGGCGGATGCCCCAGACCGGCGGCGTTTTCCACCGGATCAAACCAGACGACCAGGTCACCGCGACGAACTGCGGACAGTACCCGGCTATGCTCCTGCAAGGGGCTCTCCTGATCGTTCAGGCCGTGGTACCGGGTGCAATACTCCTGGACCAGGCCTTCCAGCTGATCCTCTGTCAGCAGTGCCGTATCAACGACAAAGGGTTCCTCGCGAGGGTCCTGTTGCGGGGTCTTCTCGGTCTCTTCCACGGATTCAGCTCCATCAGCAAAGGTCGGCGGCCATGATAACGGAACCAGGCGTTGCAGTCGCAGGTCAGGCCTCCTGAACCTCGAAGCGGGCCCCGATCTCACGAATGACCCCAGACTCCAGTCGCAGCGCATCACTAACGTTTCGGGCCTGCTCCACCGATCGCACCAGCAGGTCAGCGCTGTCGGAGAGGGTGCGGCTTCGTCTGCCAACCCGTTCGATATTCTCACGCTGGGCAAAGACAGCACTGTCGATAGTCTCGCTGAGGGTGGCCAGGCGGTCAAAATGCTTATCAAGGCTTTCAAGATGGTCCCGTAACTGTATAAGTTCATTCCGGTTTTCATCTCCTGCCGAACGCATTTCCAGCAGTCGATCCTCAATGCTTTGAACGTTTTCCACCAGGTCATTCACCCACTGGCGGATTTCCCCGGTTGAGTCCGAAGTACGCCGGGACAGAGTGCGAACTTCATCCGCAACGACCGCAAAACCACGGCCATGCTCCCCCGCCCTGGCAGCCTCGATGGCCGCGTTCAAAGCCAGCAGGTTGGTCTGCTCGGCAATATCGGCGATCACACTGACCACCTGCTCTACCTTGCCTGCAGAATTCGCCAGCACCTGTATGGCGGCCGATACCTCACCAATGACCGCCACCGTATGTTCGGCCGCCCGCTCCGAACGCTGCAACCCATCCTGCACACCCTGGTTTCCCTCAAGTGCGGTGGCAATGGTTGCCCGGGAGTCCCTCGCCGACTCTTCTACACGATTTGCCTGGGCGCCAATCTCCTCCATGGAGCCTGACACCTCGTCTATCTGGCTGCGCGTCCTGGCTGAGGCCTGCTGCACGGTTTCCGCCTGCTCTTCCAGGGTACGAGCACGATCATCCAGGGAGGCTGCGGCATGGCGTATGTCATGGATGAACCGGCCGAACCGGGTTACCAGACTATTGATGGCGGCTGCCACACCGGCAACTTCGTCCCGCCCTGATATCTCGGGGGGCTGTCGCAGGTCCGAATTGGCCTCCATTTCACGCAGGGTCAGCTCGGTGCGGCGCAGGCGCAGAATCACTGAGTGACGGAGCCAAAGGGTCATTCCCATTACTAACAAAAGAAATACCAGTGATCCGGCCAGGAGGTACCCTCCCTGCCGATCCATAAAGGCAAGCAACCGGGTAGCACTGGCCTGGATAGTTTCACGACGCTTGAGCTGCTCCCCGCGGATGGCCAGCAAAAGTGGTTCCACGGCCGGCATCAAGCGGAAATCGACCACTTGGCCCACCTGGTAGTATGAGCGAGCCCCGATTCCTTCCGACATGGCCCCAAGAAGTTCCTGAACCCTGCCGAAGTCGTCCTGATGCCCTTGTGCCCAATCGGAAAGCCCCGGGTTCGCGGTTAGTGTCTGCCAGTGCCCGGGCAGCGTCACCTCAAGCTGGCTGAAGGCCGGCTCAATCTCATCCCACAGCAGCAACTGGGCCTTGGTCTTGTAGGAAAGATCCTGAAGCTGGCGCAGCGACTCATCCAGTGCCGACAACTGCCAGCTCTGTTCCAGGTCGTCGTTGATCAGGGAGTCAGTCGCGCGCGACGACTGGGCAATGATCGACCAGCTGACGGCGCCCAGCGCCGCCAATGCGGCCAGGGCGAGAAAGGCGAAGGTGAATATACGGGCGCGAACAGTGGCGAACATGGCAACTCCGGATCAGATGCAATGCACGCACCCTAAGTCGCCTATATGACAGTCCGGTTTCAGAAATAACGCAACAGTGCGGTTTACGGTGAAAAATTGTAAAAACCAGTAGGTACCAAACAACAGTAGGCAGGCACAGGCGGCCGCGGTATGATTGGCGGTTTTTCCACGCTCCGAGGATCCTCCTGACACCCATGAGCGCCGTACTCTTTCGACAAACCCTCCCCATCCTCTTCGGTTACCTGCCCCTGGGTATGGCTTTCGGGGTGCTGTTTACCGCACAGCTGGACTATGCCTGGTGGTACGCTCCTCTGATGGGGATCACCATCTTTGCCGGTGCCGGTCAGATACTGGCCGTGAGCCTGATCGCCGCCAGTGCGGGCCTGCTTGAAGTCTTCGTGGCCATGTTCGTGCTTAACGCCCGCCACCTGTTCTATGGCCTGTCCCTGCTGGGCCAGTTTCGGGGTGCCGGCTGGCGCAAGCTCTACCTGATTTTCGGGCTGACCGATGAAACCTACTCCCTGCTGACCAGCCGGCCCAGGCCGGGCACGAGGAGCGAGGAACAGCGTAATGACTTCCTCATTACCCTGTTCAATCAGCTCTACTGGGTAGTGGGATGCGCCGTGGGGGCACTTCTGGGCGACAACATGGCCTTTGACAGTACAGGCATCGAGTTCGCCCTTGTGGCGCTCTTCATTGTGCTGACCATCGAGCAATACAAGGCCCTGGGCGAGCAATTCCCCCTGTGGACAGGTGCCCTGGCGGCGGCCATAGCCGTGACACTGCTGCCGACCGCCCATCAATTGATCGGTGCCGTGGTTATCGCTACGGGCACACTGTTGCTGCAATATCGCTGGCGCAAGAGCCGGCGCGAGGGGCCTGCCCATGGATAACACCACCTATATACTCGCCTTTATCGCGGTGGCGACCGTGGCGACGTTCATGACCCGGGTGATCCCGTTCCTGTTCCTGTCCAGGCACCATGAGCACCCATTACTGCTGCACATTGGGCGCTATCTGCCAGCCGCCGTGATGGCCCTGCTGGTGCTGGTGTTTCTGCTACGATCAGCCAACTGGACAGCCCCGGCCTTCGGAGCCGACGCCCTGATCCCCAGCCTGGTAGTGATCCTCCTTCACCTTTGGCGCAGAAATGCCCTGCTCTCCATCGTCGCAGGCACTGCCGTCTACATGGCTATCCAGCAAACGAGTGTGTTCACCCTGTAACCCGCCCAATAATTTTTTCCTCCAACGGTTGCCAAGCCCAAAAAAAACCATTACAGTTTGCGCCCTCAAATGAGCGACAATGTCGCTGATTTGGAACAGTTTATTGGAGAGGTGGCCGAGTGGCTGACACCAAGGCCGCCAGGCCGACTGAACGTCGGAGCAAAGCGACGACGGCCCCCGAAGGGGGTGAGGCCCGCAGGGCCGAATAACGCGCACGCCTGGAAAGTTCGCTTGCAGAGCAAGCGCCGCGCGATAAATCAGGCACAGTTATACCGTTTTGGAGAGGTGGCCGAGTGGCTGAAGGCGCACGCCTGGAAAGTGTGTATACGTTAATAGCGTATCGAGGGTTCGAATCCCTCCCTCTCCGCCAATACGAAACCCCAGCAGAAATGCTGGGGTTTTTTTTATTGGCCGTGAGGGCGGGTGAGAAGCCTCGTGGGTTCGACCGGAGGCTGCAACGCAGCGGAAGGAACGTCGGAGCAACGCGACGACGGCCCCCGAAGGGGGTGAGGCACGAAGTGCCGAATAATCCCTCCCTCTCGCCTTAGAGCCGCCTGATAACCTCAAACCCCTTTTCACACGGCCCCAGGTACCAGCCACCAAACAGGTTATAGTGGTTGAGAAAGTGGTAGAGATTATAAATCACCCGCTTCCGCTGGTACTCCCCACTCAACGGTCGCCTGGCGTTATAGGCATCATAGAAAGCCGGGCCGAAGCCGCCGAACATTTCGGTCATCGACAGGTCGGCTTCGCTGTCGCCGTAATAGACCGCAGGATCAATCAGCCAGGCGGTCTCTTCATCGAACAGGGCGTTACCGGACCAGAGATCGCCGTGTAAAAGGCTGGGACCCAGGCTGTGGTCGTTTAGCCAGTCCACCAATACCTGGCGCCGGCTTTCAAGTACTTCTGTAAACTGCCTACGGATGGAAGCGTCGGAGACCAGCCTTACCTGGTAGCCCAGTCGGTAGTCCAGGAAAAATTCACCCCAGTTGTCGGTTTCCCGGTTTTTCTGGGGGTTAAGGCCAATATAGTTATCCCGGCCAAAACCGTAACAGGCCTGGGGCAGGCTGTGTACGGCGGCCAGCCCCTCTCCCAGCTTTGCCAGCAGGTCATCGGTCTGGCGTTTTGGAACTATGGCGGTCATTTCCATCCGTTCTTCATTGACCGAATAGACCTGGGGCACCCGCACGGTAGATACACCCGCGATCTCGAGGGCGTTGCGAAGCAACTCTAGCCCCTCCGCCTCTCGGATCAGGGCGTCGGCATAACCGGTTTCATTCCTCTTGGTATACACAACCCCCCCTGTTCCCGGGACGCCTGCTAGCAGACATGACATCCAATGACTGGCTGAGTTCCGACTTGTCAGGGACACATGCTACGGCAATCCCGGAGCGTAAAGCGTGATAGCATTCAACGATCCCTGCTTATTACCTGACCTATTTAACTCCCTGTTCCACGCAGGGAGAAGTTAAGGAATGTTCAGTTTGTATACAGTTATTGAGGTTTTTCTGCAAACACTGGCTACCACCCTTCCGGTGTTCGCCATGGTGTTTATCGGGCTGGGGCTGAGGAAACTCGGCTGGATAGACGCGGCCTTTGTGAATACCGCCTCAGCACTGGTCTTTAAAGCAACGCTGCCCACTCTCATCTTCCTGAGCATCCTGCGGGCGGACCTGGATACCGCTTTCAACCCCCAGCTGCTGGGTTTCTTCGCCCTGGCCACCACAGGTAGCTTCGCCCTGGTATGGACCTGGGCGCTCTGGCGCGTCCCTCGTGCCGACCGTGGCGTCTATGTGCAGGGGGCTTTCCGTGGCAACTGCGGTATTGTTGGCCTCGCACTGGCAGCCAGTCTGTACGGCGACTATGGCCTGTCGGCGGGCGGGATCCTGCTGGGGCTGGTGATTATCTGCTATAACATTCTGTCAGTACTGGTATTGCTGACCTACCAGTCCGAACAGAAGCTCCGCTGGGGAAAAATTCTCGGAGATATCGCACGCAACCCACTGATTCTGTCAGTACTGATATCGATACCCTTTGCGTGGTGGGAGGTATCCTTCCCCGAATGGGTGATGACCAGTGGGGACTATTTCGCCTCCCTAACCCTGCCCCTCGCACTGCTGTGTATCGGTGCAACCGTCTCGGTGAGTGCGATCCGTAAAGAAAGCGGGCCGGCGATGGGCGCCAGTATGTTCAAGATGGTTACGCTGCCCGCACTGTGCACGCTGGCGGCCTGGGCGGCAGGATTTGAGGGCCGTGAGCTGGGGCTGATGTTCCTGTATTTTGCCAGCCCAACGGCAGCCGCCAGCTTTGTGATGGTCAAGGCTCTGGGAGGGAATGCACGGATGGCGGCCAATATCGTCGCCATCACCACGCTGCTGGCCAGTGTGACGGTAACCCTTGGCGTCTTTATCCTGCAGAGCGCAGGCTTGATCTGACAGGGGATTGCTCAGGCCGGTTTCACAGCCAGCCAGGCGGCCCCCCTCACCCCACTCGAATCGCCATGAATCGCTCGAACCACAGGCGTATCGCACTCGCCACCAAACACGTAGTCCGGAAGACGGCGGGGTAATTGCTGATAAACGGCTTCAAGATTGGACAACCCGCCACCGAGCACAATGACATCCGGATCCAGCAGGTTGATAACGGATGCGAGCCCCCGGGCCAGGTGGTCCAGGTATAGGTCGAGGGTTTCCTGTGCCCGGATATCGCCCTTGGCCGCAGCAGCGACTACCTGCTGGCTGGTGCGCATTTCCTGCCATCGCAACTGATGGGTCAGCGCCATGCCAGTACCGGAGAGGAAGGTTTCGTTACAACCCCGACGCCCACAGAAACAGGGGCGCTCGTCCAGTTCCCGCTGATTGGTCCATGGCAAGGGATTGTGGCCCCACTCCCCCGCTAACCCATTGGGCCCGGTAAGTAGCTGCCCCCCGATACTGATCCCCGCACCACACCCTGTCCCCAGAATGGCCGCGAAAACGACTGGAGAATCTGCACCAGCACCATCGGTCGCTTCCGAGAGGGCAAGGCAGTTGGCATCATTGGTCAGGGTCACCGGGCGGCACAGTATCCGGGCAAGGTCCTCCGCCATGGGCTGACCGTTCAGCCACGTGGAATTGCCGTTCTTTACCCTTCCCGTCAGCCGGGAGACTGAACCGGGGATCCCCACCCCCACCGGCAATCCGGAACAGCCCGCATGGAATTCAGCCTCGTGCACCAGCCGCTCAATGGTCGCGAGGGTTCCCTGATAATCTCCGTGTGGGGTAGGCAGGCGCATCCTGAAGTGCTCACGACTGGCGGAGTCCATGAGGATAACCTCGGTCTTGGTACCGCCCAGATCTACGCCAATCTGCCACTCTGAGGTCATAGGGTTACCGGTTAAACAGGTTAAGCAGGATAGTCAGCACGATGCTGATAATGATCATGGAGGTAATCGGCACAAATACCTGGGTTCGCTCCGAGCGCCAGTGCAGATCGCCGGGCAGCTTGCCGAACCATTGAACCAACCCGGGAGCAAAGTGGAGCACCAGGCCGATAACCAGCAGGATAATGCCTGCAATAACAAACCAGCGTGCCATACTCAGCCTCGATCACTCATTACGGCCCTGATCCACCATAATGAGTTCGTCCAGGTCAAAGCCATTGGCACGGGCGGCCTCTCGGAACCTTTCCATGGCCTGGTCGCTTACCGTGGGCGTTCGCGACAGGAACCAGAGGTAGTCCCGGTCATATCCGGTGACATAGGCGTACCGGTAATTGTCATGGTCCAGGCCAAACACTACGTAAGATGCGTAGAAAGGACCGAAAAACGATACCTTAAGGTGAGCTGTTGTCTCGCCCTCCACGAACCGGGCCTTGCCTTCGGCTTCCTGCCATTCGCCATCTTCTGGTGAATAGCCCCGGTTGATAACCTTAATGCTGCCATCCTCGTTCAGTTCGTATTCGGCGGTGACGCTTTCAAGCCCCTCCTCGAAGGAATGGTCATACCGGGCGATCTCGTACCAGGTGCCCAGATAGCGGTCCACATCAAATCCCTGCACCGGCTCTATGCCCTCGGGCAGGCTGGTACACCCCGCCAGGGACAGGCCGAGTACACTTACAATGACAGTTCTGATACCCATATCTATACCCTGCTGACAAAGTGAATGCTGGCAAATACGACGACTTTTCCCATCAGGTTTCCTGGTCCCGGATCTTACCTTCCCGGATGGTCTCCCGCGCTTCCTGGTGTTCCTCCGCATCCGCCTCTGGTGTTTCATGCTCGCCCGCGCGGGCCGGGCGGTAGCACAGGGTAACCAGCATCGGGAAATGGTCGGAACCGAAGTACGCCAGGCGTCGAACCTGCTTTACGGTGAAATGCTCACTGGTGAACACGTGGTCCAGAGGCCAACGGAGAAACCAGTGGCCAGCGTGGAATGTGCTGAACATGCCCCGGCCCCGTCGTGGATCCAGCATTCCGCTGACCTTGCAGAACAGGCGGGTGGTCCTTGACCAGGCCACATCATTCAGGTCGCCTGCCACAACCGAGGGCAAGCCCGATTCACGGATTTCCTGCCCGACCAGTAACAACTCCGCATCCCGCCACAACGATTCTTCACTCTCGCTGGGGGCCGGCGGCCGAGGGTGCAACGCGTGAAACCGGAAACGGCTCCCCTGAGGCAGGCGCAGCCAGCCGTGAATAGACGGAATATCGTCCTGGATCAGGTATTTAACCTCGGCGTCTTCCAGCGGCAGCCGGGAGTACAGGTGCATACCGTACAGGTTATCCAGGGGGATGCGGATTATGCAGGGCCATTCTCCGAAGGCCTCGTCCAGGCGATCTCCCCACCACTGATCCGATTCAAGCGTCAACAGCAGGTCCGGTTGCTGGTCTTTAACCTGGCGGATCAGTCCGTCGCTGTCCCGGTTCGGGGTTAGCACATTGGCCACCATCAGGGTGAAGCACCGTTCGTCCTGCCCCGATTCAGCGGACTGAACCTGCAGCGGCCACAGACGGGTCCAGGGCAGGATGCGAAAGAACTGGACGACCAGAACCAGCACCGATGCCGGAAGGACCCAGGCAAACCACTCACCAGCCAACGGTGAGACCACTGCAAGGAGCAGCGCAAAGACCGCAATCTGTATCCTGGGGAACTCGCAGGCCCTCACCCACCAATCATGCACCGGTACCTTGCCGAGAACAGTAACAGCCACCAGTAAAAGTGCCAGTCCGAGCAGTATGAGTCCTGTCATAACATCTCCTGGTGGCAAGGTCTCGTGCAGCGCCTTGGCCGCGGGCCCAAAGCGCTGCCTTTACCTATTCAATCCCGCCCCGCCTGGTTTGGCAAATCACGATGCCGATAAGCACCAAAGCAGGAACAGAGCCTGACACAGCTACTGTCCATTTTCGACACAATCATTGATGGATCCGGGAATCCAAACAAAAAAGGGCCCCGAAGGGCCCAAGAGAGTGCACAACTATCTGGTCAGTTGGCTGTAGCTCGTTGATACCTGGCCTCGCCAAGCAATGGGGAATCCACTTGGCTCTGGGCTGCGCCCCGGAGTAACGGCGCTTCTGATTCCACCGGCACCTCGAACACGTGGTAAGCCTCGGGCCCGAAGGGATCCAGGGCGGTATCGAGGTAACCATAACTGTCTGGTACCGGGTCACCGGAGAAGGCCAGGGCAAACTGGCGCTCCACGGTAGGGGTCGTAATGTTCAGGGGCTGCTCGACCCACAGGTAAACCCCCTTGTCCGGCACCAGGTACTCGCAGCGGACAACCCGGAAGCCCTGCTTCAGTGTCAGCCGGGTCGGCTCCCGGGAGAGGTCGATACGGAACTTGTGAATGGTTTTCATGGCAGGTCCTCCTCTGTGGAACACGCTGCCAGTATCCCGTGGCCAGGCACCTCAATAAATCATATTTAACAAGATTGAAAGTTCGGTTTTATCGAACTATTTGGTTCCGCGCAGACCTCGCCAGCGGTTCCCGGCTCATTCCTGGCCGATAGACCCCCTCGGCTTGATGATCGCGTCAACCGCCGGATGGTGGATCTGTCCAGCGCGGGTGACCGCAAAGAGCACATCACGGACTTCTTCAATACTGGCGATGGCTTCCACCTGGTACTGTCGGCAAACCTCGGAGGAAATGGCGGTAGGGGCGGCGAAATACCCCACCCCCTGCCGGCCAAAGACCTTGATCAGGGCACTGTCATCCACCTGTGCGGTCACCCGCACCCGAACCCGGTTACCGGCGAACCAGTTCATCAATTCAGTAAAGTACGGAGCGTCCAGGGAGGTGGCCAGGAAAGGCGCACCGTCGAGGCTGCCAGGGAAGCCGTCACGCAACTCACTGGCCAGTGCTGGCTCGGCAAAAAGCGAAATCGATGAACTCGCCAGGCGATGGGCCTGGAACGCCCCGGCCCGCTCCGAGGGGGGCTGCCTGTCCGTCAGCACCACATCCAGCTCCTTGCGAGCGAGCCGGTCCAGGAGGTTATCGGTATCACCGGTCTGGCACTGCAGACGCACTTCCCGGCTCAGGCCAAGCGCCGGCGCGAGGAGGTGATAACCGATCAGTTTGTGAATGGACGCAGAAAGCCCCGCTGACAGTGTCAGCGGTCGATGCTCCGGTGGCTGCTGCAGCAGTTCCGACAAAGACTCCGCAGTGGTGAACATCTCGTCAGCGTACCGGAAGATGGTTTCACCAAAGTCCGTTAACACCAGGCGACGATTGCGACGGTGGAACAGGGCCCCGCCTAGCTGGTTTTCCAATGAAGCCAGCTGTCCGCTCAGGGTCTGGGCCGTAAGGTCCAGTTGCTCCGCAGCGCGGTTCAACCCACCTTCCCGGGCAATCATCCAGAAATGATAGAGATGGCGGAAGTTAAGGTCTTTCATAGCGCTACCCGGTCAAATAACAACGGCTCCAGTGGAGCAGGATTGTAATACTTTGCAATGTCCAGTCCTAACTGGCCTATATCCGGCTATACTCTCGACCAGCGGCCATCTGCCCACCCCAGGCAACCGGATTTAACCGGGAACCTGCCTCCATGGCCCGGCCTCAGAGAGCATCAAACCAACCTGATCCATAAAGTATTCATAATGTCATTGCTGTCGAAACTGATACCGGTGTGCATTCTGTTGTTGCTAGTGTTCCGTCCGGGTATTTCCTAAGCGCATATATGCTATAATTCGAGCTATTATTCACGAGTTTGGAGACTCTGTTTTGGCCCGGAAACCAGCTCCCTTTAATCTTACGGTAAACGATCAACTGGAGTTGGAAAGCTGGTTGCGAACAAGCACGCTGAGTCAGAATCTCGTTCTGCGAGCG
The DNA here is from genome assembly GCF_026013985.1 of Marinobacter sp. AN1. Taxonomy (NCBI): domain Bacteria; kingdom Pseudomonadati; phylum Pseudomonadota; class Gammaproteobacteria; order Pseudomonadales; family Marinobacteraceae; genus Marinobacter; species Marinobacter sp. AN1. Next base: position 2,347,490 of record NZ_CP110342.1, read on the forward strand.
CGAATCGTTTTGGCCCTGAATGCCGGTGAATCACCCAAAGTCGTTGCTGAGCGACTGGGAACCACGACGGCCACGGTATTCAAGTGGCGTAATCGTTACACCGAACAGGGCCTGAGCGGTCTTCAGGATGCACCAAGACCCGGGCAACCCAGAAAGCTGAATCAGAAAAAGGTTAAGGCAATTCTTGATGACACGGTCAAAAAGCTGCCCAAGGAATCAACCCACTGGAGCGTCCGGTTGATGGCCGAATATGCCGGTGTTAGTCGCTGGCAAGTGCATCAGATCTGGAAAGCCGCTGACCTGAAACCGCACCGGCTGAAAACTTTCAAAATCAGCAATGATCCGGACTTTGCTGATAAAGTTTTCGATGTTGTCGGTTTGTACCTGAATCCGCCGGATAACGCCCTGGTGCTGTCTGTTGATGAGAAAACGCAGATCCAGGCACTGGATCGCACTCAACCAAAGTTGCAATTGAAACCCGGCCAGATCGAGCGTCGCACCCACGATTACAAGAGGCACGGCACGACCAGCTTATACGCGGCTCTGAACATTCTGAACGGCGAAGTGATTGGGCGCATTACGCAACGCCACCGAGCCAAAGAGTTTCTCGACTTTCTGCGACAGATTAATCGAGAAACACCGAAAGAGCAGGACCTTCATCTGATTCTGGACAACAGCTCGACTCATAAAACACCAGAGGTAAAAGCCTGGCTGGAGAAACATCCCCGGTTCAAGCTTCACTTCACACCAACCAGCGCCTCCTGGCTGAATGCCGTGGAGGGCTGGTTTGGTCAACTGGAACGCCGTGCTTTGTACCGTGGCATTTTTACCAGTGTCGGCGAACTGAAGAAGGCGATTCGTCGCTTTATCCAAACTCATAATGAGAAGCTGGCAAAGCCCTTCCGCTGGCACAAAAGCGCAGAATCGATTATGACTTCAGTGGCGCGAGCAAAGTTGAGTGTCATTAATGATAAATAAACGAATTACCCAGACGGGACACTAGTTCCTGCGGCCAGTCATGGCACCTCGGGCAACCCGCCAATTGAGGCCAGTTATTATCTGCTGGAAGACCCGGGCCAGGATCTGACGATACAGCAGGTCAGACAAAGGCCAGTTGCAGACTGGCAACCTCTGGTCAATCTGGCACCCAACTTCAGTTTCAGTAACAGTCGTTACTGGATAAAACTTGAGCTCACCAACAAGGGTGAGGAACCACGGCAACTGGTGCTGGACCTGGAGCAGCCGCTGCAGGACTATATTGACGCCTGGTATATCTCGTCAGCCGGCGACGTGCTTGACTATTGGCAAACCGGCGACCGTCGTCCAGCCGAAGCCCGACCGCTAGCTTATCGTGGATTCGCCTTTCCCCTGCAGATTCCGGGGCACGACGCTCGCACACTTTACCTGGGCCTTGATACCCACGACGGGCTCTACGACTCTCTTCCGCTCTCATTAACGTCCTACCTTGAATTCCATAACAAGCGGCAAATCGAGAATCTCTGGTTCGGATTCTGTTACGGAGCCATCGTGGTTCTGCTGCTCTACAACCTCATCATTGGGCTCGTCACCCGTTCAGGCAACTTCCTGAGTTATAGCCTTTACCTCGCGATGTTTCTGCTGTGGAATCTTCCGTTCCGGGGTTACGCGTCGTATTTCAGCCTGCCGGGCGGCACCTGGTGGAATAACGCAGCGGTTGGTGTGTTCTCCGTTTGTCTATTCCTAACCCTGAACGCGTTCACCCTGCGTTTTCTCCAGCTCACACACAATGCGCCCTGGCTTCGGAAAGGTCTGCTTCTCGCGTGCGGACTCATGTTGTACCCGCTTTGGCTGGCGATAATCGGAGTCTACAGCACCACCTTCGCAGTCCTGATTCCAATTGCCATGATCAACATGGTGCTGATCCTCCTCGCGGCTACACGCCTCTCCCTGCAAGGGAATCGCAGTGCAAGAATATTCCTGCTCGCATGGACACTCTTGATTCTCTCTGCATTTGCTTACTACGCCAGGGTACTGGACCTGCTGCCATCCACGTGGCTTACCGAGAATGCGCTCAACATCGGGTCGCTGGTCGAGATGCTTGTACTGGCCCTTGCACTGGCTGACCGAATCAAACAATTGGAACGACAGCAGCTTGAAGACAAAACCTCCCTCATCCGCAGGGAACGGGAACTGAAAGAGGAACTCCAAAAGCAGGTTGACCAACAGACAAGGGAGCTCCGTGAAGTCAATCGCCGACTGGCACAGGACTCCGTCACGGATTCACTCACTGGCCTGCTCAATCGCCGGACATTTCTCGAATCGCTGGGCAATCAGCTGAAACATGGCAATCGCACTGGATGCAAAACGGCGTTAATCGTTCTGGATATTGACCATTTCAAGAAAGTAAACGACCTCTATGGACATCCGGAAGGCGACCGCGTGCTCCAACATGTTGCGACCCTTATCCGTAAACACTGGCAGCGCACCACAGACCAGCTCTATCGGCTTGGCGGTGAAGAGTTTGGCATTGTCGTCAGTAAGACCCCGGCGGCGTACCTCAGGGATAAGCTGAGCTCACTGAGTTCCAGTCTGTCAGAGTCACTTACGGGTCCGGCTGGCGAGAGGGGACTGACAGTGTCCGCGGGGGTTGCCATTATCCCTCCGGATGAACAGCTGTCAGCCGAGCAGGTGTACTCCCTTGCGGATAAAGCGCTGTATGAAAGCAAGGTGGCTGGAAGAAACACCTGTCGTTTTATCCTGCCTGGGCAGGATTCCCTTACTGAGGCTGAGGTGCCAGCTGATTTCTGACTCGCTATCCGGATCACTTTTTGCGGTAAATAATACCCGGATGGCACTGCACCATTTCGTAGAGGTGGGAAAGCCCGTTCAATGATTCGGAAGCGCCCAGGATAAGGTAACCACCCGGGTTCAGGCAGGCGTGCATACGGGTGAGGATGTCTTTCTTGTGGTCAGCAGAGAAATAGATCAATACGTTCCGACAGAAAACCAGGTCGAACTTCCCGAGCAGGTACCGCTCCAGCAGGTTCATTTCACGAAACTCGACCATGCGCTGGACCTGTGGCTTGACCTTCCAGCCCCCGCTGGGCAGGGAGGAGAAAAAATGCCTCTGGCGTTCCGGCGACAACCCCCTGCCCAACGCGAGCATTTCGTATTCACCCCGCTTGGCCGTTTCCAGTACCGGCCGTGAAATATCCGTGGCAACGATTCGTACGTCGCTTTTCAACCGCCCGGGCTGGAAACGCTTGTATTCCTCGATGACCATGGCGATGGAATAGGGTTCCTGCCCTGTGGAACAGGCAGCGGACCAGATTCTCAGGGGCTGGGTGCTGTTACGTGCAGCCAACTCCGGCATGAGTTTTTCGGAAAGGATGCGAAACGGGTGGGTATCCCGGAACCACAGGGTTTCGTTGGTGGTCATCGCATCGATGACGGTTTCCCTGAGCTGGGCCGATCCGGGACGCTGCAGGCGACCGAGCAGGTCCCCCAGCGAATCCATCCCATTATCCTCCAGCAGACGACGCAGCCGGCTCTTGACCAGGTACTGTTTGTTATCGCCCAACAAAATGCCAGAGGCATCCTGCAGGAACTTCTTGAAGGCCTCATATTCCTGTGGCGTGATATCAGCTTTCATCGAATCTCTGCAGTTGCCCTATAGGTCAAACCATGGGATTTGCCGACTGTCTTACCCACGATCCAGAATTTCCATGACCCGCTCAGCGAGTTCGTCCGGGCTGAACTTGGCCATGAAATCGTCAGCACCCACCTTCTGTACCATGGCACGGTTGAATATGCCGCTAAGGGACGTGTGAAGCATAATGTACAGGTCTTTCAGGGCAGGGTCATTCTTCAGGCGCGCCACCAGCGTGTAACCATCCATCTCGGGCATCTCAACATCCGAAATCACCAGGGAAACATGGTCAGTAATGCTGCTGCCGTCCGCCACCAGCCCCTGAAGATACTCCAACGCCTGTTTGCCATCGTTCCTTGACTCCACCTCAAGCCCGATAGCCGTAAGGCACCGAATCATCTGACGACGGGCAACGGAAGAGTCATCCACGACAAGTACCGGCCTTGAAGCACTGCGATCCCGGGTGTTCTTCGAGAGAACCGCCTCGGTCACGTCCTCGCTCAGTGGTGAAACCTCGGACAGGATCTTCTCCACATCGATCACTTCCACCAGGGCGTCGTCCATGCGGGTAACCGCAGTGAGGTAGACATCCTTACCTGCGCCCTTGGGCGGCGGCATAATGTCTTCCCAGTTCATGTTTACGATTCGGTCCACCCCGGTCACCAGAAAGCCCTGGGTACGCCGGTTATACTCGGTAATTATCACGAAGCTGGTAGCAAGCTCCTCGGCAGGGATGCCCGGCCCCCTGATCGCCATGGAAAGGTCGATGATCGGAATGGTCTCGCCCCGGATATGGGCCACGCCACGAACCACTGACCGACTGTTGGGGATGGATGTCAGCCTCGGGCACTGCAGCACTTCCTTGACCTTGAAGACATTGATGCCATACATCTGCCGCCCACGTAGGCGGAAAAGCAACAGCTCCAGACGGTTTTCCCCTACCAGCTGGGTGCGTTGGTTAACACTGTCAAGGACGCCTGCCATCGAAATAGTCTCCGAAACCTGTACTGAGACCCACGGCTTCCGGAATGTCGGATTGCCAGCTGGGCACGGTAGTTGCTTTATTGTCGTCAAGCAGCAGTTTGAACAAGCCAGTGACGGAATTCCGCCGCGGTGCCGGTGACTGCTTTCCACCCGCAGTTGGGGCATTGTAACGCCGCTTTCCCATAGCGTATGTAACGGCTGGTATCCGGATTAGTTTAACGGGCTGCGCAAACGATCACATCATTCGTGTCAGGCAGGTCACATATTCCCCTGCCCTTCAACAGCATAGGACAATGCCGGGTAAATGCGCATTCTGATAACGCTTACGCTCATCCTGTTTTACAGCGCCACCACCCTCGGCTCTGAAAAGACCGAGGCCAGTGACATCCTGGCAGCGGGTCAGCTGTTTATGGAAGAGTTCGTGGAGACCCATGCCAGCCAAGGCTTTGACGCAGAATACACCCTCGGCAACCTGGACCCGCGACTGGCGCTGGCACCCTGCCCGGAAGACGGCATTGATGTCTCGTTCAGCAGCGATCCCTGGCAAACCACGCAGCCTTCCCTGATGGTGTCCTGCCAGGGCAAACGTCCATGGCGCATGTATCTGTCGGTTTCACTCGATATCTACGGCGATGCCCTGATCGCCGCCCGACCACTGAGCCGTGGTGACCGGCTGACGGCAGCGATGGTGGCGACCGATCGGGTTGTGGTTAATGCCATTCGCCGTGGCGCCATTACGGACCGTGAACAGCTGCTGGGCCTGGAACTGAAACGCTCGGTTAATGCGGGCACCCCCTTTACCCCGGACCTGGTGACCTCACCGGATGCGGTGGCCCGGGGGGACCATGTTATGATCACCGCCAGAAGCGGTTCGTTCGCGGTTAAAACCCGGGGGAAGGCCCTCGCGAACGCCCGGGTGGGTGAGCAGGTACTGGTGGAAAATCTTTCCTCTGCCCGAAAAATCCGCGCCAGGGTTACGGGGCCTGGGCAGGTTGAAATCACCATGTGACGTACCGGCAGTGCATTGCCGGCCAGCGGCAGCGTCATGCCACAGTGCGCTTTCTGACTGGCCAAACATGAAGAAAGTTTTAACTAAAGTTGCAGTAAGCCCGGCCGATAAAGGGTCAGAGACACATTTCGACCGCCATGGAGCGGCATGAGACAAAGAAGGTAATCGTCATGACAGTTGACTTCAACGGAATTGGCAACAGTCAGGTTAACAGCCCGCGCACCTCTGCGGATAAAGGTGCAGCCAAGCAGCCTGCTCAGCCAGCGCCCGCAGAACAGGCCAAGGCCCAGGCGCCAGCGGCCCGGGGCGAAAACGTCAACCTGAGCAAGCAGGCCAGGGAAATTCGCCAGATGGGTGAAAGGCTGGAGAGCACCCCGGAAGTGGACGACAGCCGGGTTGAACAGATCCGTGCTGCCCTGGCCGATGGTTCTTACAAAGTGGATGCCGAAAAAGTGGCCCAGAAAATGCTTGAGATGGATGAAAGCATTTTTGGGTGAGGTAGACCATGTCCACCACAGACAAACTCCAGGCGTTGCTGAACCAGGACCTGGAGCAGCTCCGGCAGCTTGAAACCCTGCTGGAAGAAGAACAAGCCCTGCTGGGCGATGCCGACGTTCGGGCTATAGAGCCAGTGACCAGCCGCAAGAACGCCCTGCTCGGGGACATCCGCGAACGGGCCCGCCAGAAAGTCCACCTGCTGGTGGAGATGGGGTTCCGCCCGGATCAGGGCCACCCCTCCCGTTTTATCCGCAGTGCCGGACTGACCGGGCTCTATCAGAGCTGGGAGGCCGCCCAGTCGGTCCTGGCCCGGTGTCACTCCCTGAACCAGCAGAACAGCAAGGTTGTAGCCCACCTGCAGAGCCGCCTGTCCCGTCTCACTGACATTTTCCGGGGCAGCTCCGGACAGCAAAAACTGTACGGTGCCACCGGCCAACAAACCTCCGTTGGCCAACGGAATATACTGGCCAGTGCCTAGAGTCCCGACCCGGTATCCCTTCATGGGACACCAGGCGGGGCAACGCACCTGTAGTCCAGGTTATCCGGATGGCACCGTCCCCTGGCGCAGTCCGGTACCGTTGTTACCACCGAGTACTAATTCGGAGCAGTTGACGACCCTCTTCCCGGCAGGTTCTGTTAGACTCCCGTGCAACCTCTCACGAACCGGAGCCTGTCATGGATTTCTGCCCGCGCCCCAAGTGTTTCCCCTTGTTTTCCAGCGCCCTGTACCTGGTCTTTGCTGCGATGGTCGCCCTGGTGACAACGTTTCCCGCCCACGCCCAGCAGTCCGGTGTCAGCGACAAAGCGCTGCCGGAGGTCCGTGTTTCGACCACTGAGGGTGCCTTCAACATCCGCCTGCGCCCAGATTTCGCGCCGAAAACCGTGGCTAACTTCCTCCAGTACGTGGACGACGGATTTTACGATGGCACCCTGTTCCACCGGGTAATTCCCGGCTTCATGGTGCAGGCTGGCGGTTTTGACCAGGACATGAACCGCAAGGACACCCGTGACCCGGTGGAAAACGAGTCCCGCCAGACCGCCAAAAACCTGCGGGGTACGATTGCCATGGCGCGCACAGCAAACCCGGACTCGGCCACTGCCCAGTTTTTCATCAACCTGGTGGACAACCCCCACCTGGATGCTACCCGGGCCAGGCCTGGCTATACGGTGTTTGGTTCAGTGACTGAAGGCATGGGCGTTGTCGATGCCATCGGCAAGGTCTCCACCACCCGTCGCAATGGCATGGGTGACGTACCCGTCGAACCGGTCGTGATCGAATCGGTCAGGCGTATTGATAACGGCCAATGATCCATGGACGGAACGACTGGTGGACCACTGATTGAAACCGCCCGGTTAGCCTGGCGGGACGGACAGCCCGTGTCCGAACAGTTCGGCGACGTCTATTTCAGCCGCGAAAACGGCCTGGAGGAGACCCGCTACGTTTTCCTGCACCACAATCATCTCCCAGAGCGATTCCGTGAACTGAGCGACAAAGATACCTTTGTCATTGCAGAAACCGGATTTGGCACCGGCCTCAACTTTCTTGCGGCCTGGCAGGCATTCCGCCAGTACGCGCCGGCAAGCGCCCGGTTGCACTTTGTTTCGGTAGAACGATACCCCCTTGGCTCGGCAGACCTGGAACGGGCCCTGGCACTCTGGCCCGAGCTTGCGCCCCTTGCCCGGGAGCTGGCCCATAACTACCCGCAGCCGGTATCCGGCTGCCACCGGCTGGTGATTGATCAGGCACGGGTGCGTCTGACCCTTTATTTCGGTGACGCCTTGGAAGCCTTTGACTCGCTGGAGTTCAGCGCCGACGCCTGGTTCCTTGACGGGTTTGCCCCCGCCTGCAACCCCGGCCTGTGGCAGGACCGGCTGATCCGCCAGGTGCGCGAACACAGCCACCGGGGAACCACACTGGCAACCTTCACCGCCGTAGGCAGGGTCCGGCGAGCACTGTCTGACGTCGGTTTCCGGATGGAACGCGTGGCCGGGTTCGGCCCAAAACGGGATATGCTACGGGGTGTCCTGGAACAGGGTTCGCACCGCAGTGCCGAACCAACCGGGCAGATACTGGTGGTGGGAGCCGGCATCGCCGGTGCCATGGTTGCGCGCAACCTGGCCGTGCGCGGCTACCAGGTGACGGTAGCTGACCAGGGCGAAAGCCCCGGTGCCGGGGCCTCCGGAAACCCCCAGGGCGCCCTTTACGCAAAGCTCGGAGTACAGCTGAACGACCAGGTCAGGCTGGCACTGGCCGCCCTGCTCCACGCCCAGCGCTTCTACCCTGCGGAAACCCCCGAGCAATGGCACCCGACCGGCCTGCTGATGATGGGCTACTCCGAGCACGAGCGGGAGCGCCAGCAAAAATTCCTTCAAGCCAATACCTACCCACGGACCGTGCTGTACCCGGTTGACGACCAAAAAGCCAGCGACCTGACCGGCATAGCCTGTCCTAAGGGCGGGCTGTGGTTTCCCCGCTCCGGCTGGCTGGAGCCGGCCAGGGTATGCCAGTCACTGCTCGATCACCCCAACATCCGGACCGAGTTCCAGTTCCGCGCAAGCCGGCTGCTTCCGTGCAACAACCGCTGGTGCCTGTCCGGTGAAGGCCGCCAGGACCTGGTGGCGGATACCGTTATACTCGCCGCCGGACACCTTACCCGCCAGCTCATGCCGGTCACCGGCGAGTTCCGGATAAAGGCCATTCGTGGGCAGATCACCGGGATTCCTTCGGACAGGCTTACCGCAGCCCCCAGGGCTGTGGTCACCGGCGCCCGATACCTTAACCCGCCTGCTGACGGACAGTTGGTTACCGGCGCCACGTTCGATCTGAGGGACAATGATCCCCTGGTCCGAACCAACAGCCACCAGGAAAACCTTGAAGGCCTGGACTCGATGCTACCGGGCCTGCTGGACCCGCGCATTAAGCCGACAGACGATATCACTGGCCGGGTTTCCTTCCGCTGCACCACCCACGACTACCAACCCATTGTCGGACCGCTTGTTAACAGCGAGGGTAACACCCTGGGTGGCGCGTGGCTCTTCACCGGCCTTGGCAGCAAGGGGCTGATGTGGGCGCCACTGATGGCTGAATACCTGGCCGACCTTATTACCGGTGAGCCGCTGGCCCTTCCCCACTCCCTGACCCGTCGTGTCCACCCGGCACGGTGCCTTGCTGCAACCAGAACAAGTGAGTCCCCGGCCTGATATGGGCTCCAGTTCTGGCACGGGTAGCCGATAAACAGGTATAACTATCTAACGGACGCCTGCCAATACCAGCAATTTCCAATGGGCGCCCAACCGTTTTTCGTTGTCCCTGAGCCCCGGAGCAGCCATGTCGATACACGTAAGTGAACCCGGACGCCCGACCGGAACCCGGCTACCGGAAATATTCCGGAACCGCCGTGTGGGCAGCCTCGACGAGATGGCAGAATCCCACGCTTTACGAGAAAGCAGTGAAGAAATTTCTGACGGCGAGTACCAGCAGGCGCGGGAGGTAACCGCTCGTCGTGCAGTTGCCCGGTACAGCCAGGCAGAGGACGCACGGCCAGAGCCAGAACGGGTCTACCTGCCGGTCAGCCGCGTCTGCAGTCCATGGATTCACACCCTCGCGGCCGAATCTTCCCTGGCGGAGGGCCTGGCGGTGATGGATGAACATGGTGTTCATCACCTGGTTATTACCTCGGGCGGGGTTGTCGGAGGCCTGGTGGATATGCGCTGGATCCTGAACTGGCTCCATGAAAACCAGGACCAGGATGCCTCACGGAGCTTCCTGAACATCGAGTTGCCAGCCTTTCTGACCGCATCCCCGGAAACGGATGCCCACCAACTGGCCCGGCTGATGCTGGCCCACCAGCTTGATGCAGCATTGGTGGTGGAGGCAGACGGTACTCCGTCCGGCATTATCACGAGTACGGACTATCTGAGGCTTTATGCGAGTCTCAGTCGACAGGAAGGCGAAGTCTAAACTCCCCCGGATCAATCGCTGACAGTCTATGAGACCTGCACACAAGCTTCGGCACGGGGAGTGAGGGCCTTTTCCGGGACCTTCAAAAACAGGGACGTTTTTGAAGAGCCTCCATGGATGGATTCACGGCGTGTCCCGGAAAAGGCCCTCGCTTCGCGTGCCCAGGCACAGAGTCCCAGTCTTACAGGATTGCAGCAATGGTGAAGGGCCCGCAGGGCGATGGCTTTTTCCAGGACACGCCCGCAAGTACGTCCATGTAGGGCTCGACGAGCGCCTTCCCTGGCGCTCGACGGTCCTGGAAAAAGCCCTCACCCCACGTGCCTCGAATGATTGAGGTGCCCGCTAGAGATGCTAGCCTTACTGGCATCTAACGCTCTGAAGTCTTGGCGAGAAAGGCCACAAACTCTTCTTCGTTCATAACCCGAATACCCAGCGATTCAGCCTTCGCCAACTTAGACCCCGCAGCCTCTCCGGCCACCACACAGCTGGTCTTTTTCGAAACGCTACCGGCCACCTTCGCCCCAAGTCGCTCCAGCTTGTCCCTGGCTTCGTCCCGGGTCATGTCGGACAGGGTGCCCGTCAATACCCAGGTTTCTCCCTTCAGAGGCATCTGCTCAGGCTCGGGGACGTCCACCGACTGCCAGCGAACGCCCTGCTTCGACAACGCATCGATGGTCTCCTGGTTATGGGACTGCCGGAAGAAGCTGTAGATATGGCCCGCCACTATGGGCCCCACATCTGGAACCTCCTGCAGTTCCTCTTCCGACGCTTCAGTGATCTTCTCAAGGGTCCCGAAGTGCATCGCCAGCGCCTTGGCCGTGGCCTCACCTACTTCCCGGATACCCAGGGCATAGAGAAAGCGCCAGAGCTCAGGCTCACGGGAGTCGTTGATGGCCTTCAGCAGGTTGTCCGCTGACTTGTCCCCCATCCGGTCGAGCCGCACCAGGTCGGCCTTACGCAATTGGTACAGGTCCGCCACAGTGCGGACCATCTCCCGCTCCACCAGCATATCAATCCACTTTTCACCCAGCCCCTCGATGTCCATGGCCTTGCGGGAAGCATAGTGGCGAATGGCCTCCTTGCGCTGGGCCGGACAATAAAGCCCACCGCTGCAACGGGCCACCGCCTCGCCTTCAATCTGGATAACATCAGAGCCACACACCGGGCAATGCGCCGGCAACTTCACCTCGGGAGCCTGTTCCGGTCGCTTGTCCCTGACCACCTTGACCACCTGTGGGATGACGTCTCCCGCCCTGCGCACGAATACCGTGTCACCGATGCGGACATCCAGCCGCCGTATCTCGTCCATGTTGTGCAGTGTGGCGTTGCTGACGGTCACCCCGCCGACGAACACCGGTTTCAGGCGCGCAACCGGGGTGACCGCGCCGGTTCGACCAACCTGCCACTCTACCGCCTCAAGCACCGTCAGTTCTTCCTGGGCCGGAAACTTGTGGGCTATGGCCCAGCGGGGGGCGCGAGAGACAAAGCCAAGTTGCTGCTGCAGGTCGATCTGATTGACCTTGAACACGATGCCATCGATTTCATAGGGCAGGCTGTCCCGCTTGTCCAACAGGTCCTGATAGGCCTTCAGGCACTCTTCCGGACCGGTAGCCAGGCTCATTTCCGGGTTGATACGGAAGCCCCATTCGTGAACCATCTGCAAGGCCGCGTAATGGCTATCGGGCAGTATGCCCTCGTCCGGAACCGCAACGCTGTAGGCACACATTTCCAGCGGCCGCCTGGCGGTTATACGGGGATTCTTCTGCCGAAGGCTGCCGGCGGCGGCGTTGCGTGGGTTAACGAAGGTTTTTTCACCCTGGTCGGCCAGTCTCCGGTTCAGGGCTTCAAAGCCGGCGCTGGGCATGTACACCTCACCGCGAATTTCTACCACCTCCGGCAGATCCTTACCTCGTAGCCGTAGAGGTACGGACTCGATGGTACGGATATTGGCAGTGATGTCCTCGCCGGAATAGCCGTCGCCACGAGTTGCTGCCTGGGTTAGCACACCCTTTTCGTAATGCAGACTGACCGCAAGGCCGTCGAGTTTGGGCTCACAAACGTATTCCACCGATTCATCACGCCCCAGACGGTCCCGTACCCGTCGGTCAAAATCCCGCAGTTCATCGTCAGAAAAGGCGTTATCCAGCGAAAGCATGGGCAGGCGATGGACCACCTCGGCAAAGGTGTTGTCACCGCCGGCACCAACACGCTGGGTGGGGGAATCCGGTGTCACGAGCTCGGGATGTGCGGATTCCAGGGTTTGCAGTTCCCGCATCAGACGATCGTATTCCGCATCAGGAATGGCGGGCTCGTCCAGCACGTAGTAACGATAATTGTGGTCGTCAATGACCTGGCGAAGTTCCTGGATACGACGTTCAGGGGATGAGTTCTGGCTCATGGTCTCTGGTTCCGGGACTCAAGGCGCCGATGTTCCGCCCCGGGCGCGAACGGGCAGAACACCGGCCCTGCAGTCAGCGTTTGAAGCGGCGCTTGCGCTCGTATTCACGGATGCGCTGGCGGCAGTGCTCAATGGTCTGGGCCGTCATCACACTACGGCGTTCATCCTTGAGCTCACCCCCGAGGTTGCGTACCACCGTCTGGGCGGTTTCCAGCATAAAGTCGAAGGCCTGCATGGAATTGGTGGGCCCGGGAAGGCTCATAAAAAAGCTGATCCCTGGCGTCGAGATTTTTTCCATCTCACCGGGAACAAAGGTACCAGGCTCGACCGCACTGGCTACGCTGAACTGGACCGGGCTGGTGGTTTCCTCTGTCTCGTGGCGGTGGTAGATATCCAGGTCACCATGTTCCAGGCCACAGGCCTCAAACAGGTTCTTCAGGGCTGCACCGGAAAAATCCCCCTGCTCTGAGGAGGCCAGTACATTAATGACAACCACTTCTTCTGCCGGAGGGCGATTGGCACCGGCCTTGGGCTGATCGGCTGCGGGCGGCTCGGCACGGTCTCCCCTGCTTGCTGTGTCTTCCTCGACTTCTGTGACAGTCGGAGGCTCAGGCTTCTTGCGGAAGAAGGGCTTTTTCTTTTCCGGCCGGCGTGGTGCACGGACGGTTCGGGACTCCCCGGGCAGCTCTTCGTGATGCTGGCCCGGGACGTCACTGGTATGGAATTCGGGTTCGGGCTCCCGGAAGGGCTCCGGTTCCGGCTCAGGCTCCGGGTCTGCAGTGAACGAGGGAATGTCCGGCTCGGACTCGGTGTCATGGGCCTTTTGCCCCGCTGCAGGACGCAGGTCGTGGTCGCTCGGTTCATCCCCTGCTTCCGCAGATGGTTCATCGGCGGCCGGGGCGGAGGTAAAGTATCCCCTCTCCTCCAGGGTGTTACGCGACACCGGGCGAGCGCCGCCGTTGGGGAGCTCAGGATTGAAGTCGTCATCCAGGGGAGTGCCCTCAATATCGTCGGCACCCATCCCCTTCGAAATAGTGATGGCGTCCTTGCGGGCACGCCGCATCCGGCGCAGGCCATCAACAACGATGGCGATGATAATCAGGGCACCAATGGCAATCAACCATTCCCGAAGCGACATAACAACCTGATCCTGTCTGTGGTCCTTAAAGCGGTAACTCTATGAAAAGACCGGCGTGAATACAACGCAATGGACGACCAGGTGGCGGATTTTCATGTCGCGCGACAAATCAGCCCCGTGATTACGCTTCCGCAAGGGCGGCGGCTTCATCCACATCCACTGACACCAGTCGCGAGCAACCCGGCTCGTGCATGGTGACGCCCATCAACTGGTCGGCCATTTCCATGGCTATCTTGTTATGGGTAATGTAGATGAACTGAACCTGAGATGACATCTCTTTCACCATATTGGCGTAACGGCCCACGTTGGCATCGTCCAGTGGCGCATCCACTTCGTCCAGCATACAAAACGGCGCCGGATTCAGCTGGAAAATGGAGAATACCAGGGCAATGGCGGTGAGCGCCTTTTCGCCCCCGGACAACAGGTGAATGGTGCTGTTCTTCTTGCCGGGTGGGCGAGCCATGATGGCAACACCGGTTTCCAGCAGGTCCTCACCAGTAAGCTCAAGGTAGGCGGTACCGCCACCGAACACTTTCGGGAACAGCGCCTGCAGACCACCGTTGACCTTGTCGAAGGTTTCCTTGAAACGCTGGCGTGTCTCCCGGTCGATTCGGCGAATCGCACTGTCCAGGGTTTCCAGGGCTTCCATCAGGTCTTCATGCTGGCTGTCCAGGTAGGTCTTTCGTTCGCTCTGGACCTGGTATTCCTCGATCGCAGCCAGGTTGATGGCACCAAGTCGCTGGATCCGGTTGCCGATCCTTTCCAGCTCCTCTGACCAGGCCTGCTCGGTAGCTTCCTCTGGCAACTGCCCGAGGATATCGGCAAGTTTCACCTCCAGCTCTTCAAGCTGCTCCAGGTGGTTGGTGGAACGGATCTCCAGGGCCTGGGATTCCATCCGAAGCTTCTCCAGCTGACCACGGATTTCCTGGGCACGGTGCTCAGCCTGGCTGCGGAACTGTTCCTTCTCCCTGACCTGGCGATCGATGTCTTCCAGGGCATCCCGCGCCATCGAGAGCTTTTCCTCTTCTGCCAGGCGCCGATCCAGCAATCCCTCAAGCTGCATTTCCAGGTCTTCGATAGGCGCTTCGGCGCTTTCCCGGTTTTCGCGCAGGATTTCGAGCCGTTCCTCCAGCCGCTGGTCCTGCAGCCGGGTGCGATCAAGGGTTTGGCGCAGGCCATCCTGCTGACTGGTCAGGGACTGAATCTCCAGTTGCAGCTGGTGAGCATGGTCGCGATCACTGCGGGCCTGGTGGCGCAGATGGTCGAGACGTCCACGCAGCTCGTCCCGCTGACCCAGGAGGCGCTCCCGTTCATCTTCCGCACCCTCGTTCTCGGCCAGGGACTGGTCCCACTGCATGCGCGCCTCTTCCAGCTCTTCCTGCTTCATGGCCAGCTGCTCGCGCAGGTCACCGGCATCTTCCTCAATCCGCTGCAGGCGTTCATTGATCTGTTCAGCCCGGGCTTTCAGGCCGCTGACGCGGGAAGTCAGGGACGACAGCTCTCCCTGGACATCACTGGCGGCCTGTTGTGCCTGATCCCGCAGGAGCTCTGCCTCCGAGGTCCGCTGCTGCAACTCGGCAAGCCTCTCCCGACCTTCTGCCAGTCGTGTTTCGGCGTCATCCAGGGCTGCCGCAAGCTCTTCCACCTTTTGTTGGCGTTCGATAACCCCGGTGCGAGATCGATCTGACGCCGCATTCTCAGCCAGCCCCGGCCCAGCCAGATGCCGTCCGGAGTGATGACTGAGTGCTGCTCCGCGAGGCTGCCCTGCATCGCCAGGGCCTCAGCAAGGCTCCCGGCAGTACGAATCTGTCCCAGCCAATGGCCCAGCCCACCGGCATTGCTTACCCTGGCGGCGAGGCTGCCTGCCGCAGGGCTGGCCGATTCAGAGCCAGCCTGCACCAGCGCCAGGCCCTTCGGGGCCTCGGCCAGCTCGCGGGTCAGGGCCTCCAGGCTGTTAACCTGCACCGCCTGCAGCAGGTTCCCCAGCACTTCCTCTACGGCAAATTCCCACCCGGGCTCCGTCTGCAACTGGCGCGCAAGACGAGGTGCCTGGTGGAGGCCTGATTGGCCGAGCCATTGCTGCAGGGCTTCGTCATCCGCCCCCAGCTGCTCATCGAGCATGGCCTGCTGGGACTCCAGCGAAGCCCTGAGGGACTGGTCCCGCTGGCTCAATTCACTGACCTGTTGTTCCTGTTCGCGAAGGTCGCCCCGGAGATCCTGGAGCCGGTCACCAGCGTCTTCAATCGCCTCTACGGCCTCCTCTTGGCGCAGGTTCAGCTCCTCTTGCCGTGCCAGTAATTCGTCTAGCTCGTCCCGGTCCAGCTGCCCGTCCAGCAAATCCCGTTCATCCTGGAGGCGTCGCTGACGGGCAATCAGGCTTTCGATCTCCTGCTCCAGGTTACGGATGCGGTTCTGAGCCAACTCAGCTTCCCGCTTGGTGTCGGAGGAACGTGCGCTGAAAGCCTCCCACTGGTGCTGCCAGTCACCCATAGCCTCTTCGGCAGCCTGTAGCTGCAAGGCAGACTCTTCAGCCTGGGCAGCAAGGCTTTCCTGTTCGGGTTCGATGGCCGCCAGCTCGTCGTTGATGGCCTCCAGCTTGTCTTCGTCCTGGGCCAGTTCCCGGGAGATCTCCGAACGGCTGGCCAGGGCCTGGTCAAGCTCGGTGGCCACCTGGCGACTGCGTTCCCGCTGGTGCTCCAGGCTCTGCTCTACCCGGGCAATGTCCGCGCCCGCCTCGTAATAACGGGCCTGGTTACGGTTGAAGTCATCGGTACGCTGCTGGTGGTCATCCCGCAAGCGCTCAAGCGCTGTTTCAAGGTTGACCCGATCGGTCAGGTGTTTTCCAGCTCCAGCTCGGTCTCCCGCAACTGCTCCCGGCGCTGGGCAAGTTCCTGGTCCAGCCCCTGCCATTTCAACGCCGCCAGCTCCGCCCGGTACTGCCGTTCGCTGGCCTTGAGTTCCTTGTAACGTTCGGCAGACTGCGCCTGGCGTTGCAGGTGCTGTAGCTGGCGGCCGAGTTCGTCCCGCAGGTCAGTCAGCCGCTCCAGGTTTTCCTGGGTCCGACGGATGCGATTCTCCGTCTCCCGTCGCCGCTCCTTGTACCTGGATATCCCGGCGGCTTCTTCGATATAGACCCGCAACTCTTCCGGCTTGGCTTCGATCAGGCGGGAGATCATGCCCTGCTCGATAATGGCGTAGCTGCGAGGGCCCAGACCAGTACCCAGGAAAAGATCGGTAATATCCCGCCGGCGGCACTTGGCGCCATTCATGAAGTAGTCAGACTGCCCTTCCCGGGAGACACGGCGACGCACCGAGATTTCATTGAAGCGGGCAAACTCGCCGGGGGCCGAGCCGTCAGAGTTGTCAAAGATCAGCTCGATGGACGCCTGGCCCACTGGCTTGCGGGCGCTGGAGCCATTGAAGATAACGTCCGTCATGGACTCACCACGCAGGTACTTGGCGGAACTCTCCCCCATAACCCAGCGAACGGCGTCGATGATATTGGACTTACCACAACCATTGGGTCCAACCACCGCCGTCATATTGGAGGGAAAGGGAACGGTGGTGGGGTCAACAAAGGATTTGAAACCCGCGAGTTTGATGGACTTCAGGCGCATGTTGTTCCGTATCTACCTCTGGCCCTTATGGCGTGGTCACAAGCGCCGAAGTGTACCATACCGTCGCCGGATGCCCAGTTCGATTCCCTCCCATTTCCAGAGACTTCGGTTAGCCGGGAACATCCATGACGGAAAATTGCCGCCTCCAGCTACACACCTCGATCCTGACCTCAATCATTGCTCTCATATTATTGATAAATATGACTTTGTAACGAATGGCATGATGCCTGCTTCTTAACGGGAAATCTTCCCGAAAGGCATTACCCATGGCAGGAAACAACCGCACCCCCCTTGAAGCCTCATCGGCCCGGCCCGCCCGCCTTGTTGCCCTGCGCCAGGCCCGGGAAGCCTGGACCCAGGCTGACGATCCGGTGGCACGCCTCTATCGCAGGGTGAGCATGACACTCTCGCTGGAAACCCTGCTGGGCATCTTCGCTGAGGAGCTCGGCCAGGTGTTACCGTTTGGCCAACTGGTCTACCGGCACCGCCTGGGGCACCAGGATTTTGTCTACACGTCGGGCATGGGAGGCCCTCATCGTTGTGACTACCAGCTGAACCTGGAGGGCAATCATTATGGCGCTCTGTCCCTGACCCGCCGGACCCGTTTCACTGAGGATGAACTGGAGGCCATTGAATTCCTGCTAGGCATACTGATCTGCCCCCTGCGCAATGCCTGTCAGTATGCGTTAGTGGAACAGGCTGCGCTGACGGATTCGTTAACGGAGATTCCCAACAAGCGCGCCCTGGACATGGCCCTGGCCAGGGACTGCAGTATCGGTGACCGCCACGGGGATGCCTTTACCCTGATTCTCTGTGACCTGGATTATTTCAAGGACGTTAATGATACCTTCGGTCACGTGATCGGTGACCATATCCTGAAGGCCACGGCAAAGGCGTTAAGGGAAGCCACCCGGGATGGCGACAGTATTTTCCGATTCGGTGGCGAGGAGTTTGCCGTCCTGTTGCCCCACGCGGACTCAACGGACGGAGAACAGGTGGCTGACCGGATTCGGGCAGCCATTCACGACATCCGCATTCCCTGTGGTGACAGGCAGGCCCGTGTTACCGCCAGCGCCGGCGTCGCCACCCGTCGCAAGGAAGAAACCCCGGTCCAGTGGCTCGCACGGGCAGACGATGCGCTATACCGGGCCAAGGATGCAGGCCGCAACCGCACCCATATTGCCCATGTGATTGCCTGAAGACCGGCAAAAGCCGGTTCTCTCAGGTTTTCCTGCGTGGCGCAGGGGTACGACTGCTACCCGGCGCCGGCTTGCTGTCGTCTACCTGCCATTTCCTGCCACCGGCAGGCTTCTTGTTACCGCGTGAAGGCGCCTTGCGTCGCCGGCGATCATGCTCTGCCTGCTCCCCGGGGGTCTTTACCGGAACGTCTACCGGCGTCATACCCACGGCACGGCTTAGCGTATCAACCGCTTTCTGGTCGAGTTCTTCCCATCGGCCAACACTCAGCCTGCTGGGCAGGAAGATCGGTCCGTATCGCACCCGCTTGAGCCTGCTGACCCTCACGCCCTGGGATTCCCAGAGCCGACGAACTTCCCTGTTCCGTCCTTCCAGCAGGGTGACATGGAACCACTGGTTATGGCCCTTGCCGCCGGCCGGCGAGATGTCTGAGAAAGACGCCTGGCCATCTTCCAGCAGCACGCCCTCAAGCAGTCGCTGGATCATGTCATCATCCACCTCGCCGAAGATCCGCACAGCGTATTCCCGGTCAATCTCGCTGGAAGGATGCATCAGTCGATTGGCCAGGTCGCCGTCCGTCGTGAACAGCATCAACCCCGTGGTATTGATATCCAGTCGACCTACCGCCACCCAGCGCTGGTCTTTCAGCCGTGGCAGGCTGTCGAAAACCGTGGGCCGCCCTTCCGGATCGTTACGGGTGGTGACTTCACCCTCCGGCTTGTTGTAGATCAGCACCCGGCGCACAACCGCTTCAGCGGACCGGCTTTCCACCGGCTTCCCGTCCACCGCGATACGGTCGGTGGGCAGTGCCCGGTCGCCTGGCGCGGCTACATTACCGTTAACGGTGACCCGACCAGCCTGAATCCAGGCATCCACTTCGCGCCGTGAACCTACCCCGGCACGGGACAGGAGCTTCTGCAGGCGCTCTGGTTCTCCGGATACCGGACGGGCGCCCTGCTGGGACTGCTTGGGGGGGCGTTGCGACGCCATGATGAATCCTTGTTGACTTAATGAAGTGTGGTATTGCTTTGCGATGAATCACCGGGCGGTTTCTGCGCCGGTGACTCATCCGGGTTTGTCGGCGGCTCGTCGCTGCCGGGTTGTTCACCTTTTCCTGATTCAGGTGTATCAAACTGGATCTCGGCCTGTATTTCCTGCTCTATCTCGCGACCTATCTCCTCGAGGTCCCGTATTTCCGCCAGCGGCGGCAGTTCGTCCAGGCTGGTCAGGTTGAAATAGTCCAGGAACTGGCGGGTGGTGGCATACATGGCTGGACGGCCAGGTACGTCCTTATGCCCGACTACGCGAACCCATTCTCGTTCCTGCAATGTACGAATGATATTGCTGCTTACCGTAACACCCCGGATATCCTCGATTTCGCCCCGGGTAATGGGCTGCCGGTAGGCGATCAGCGCGAGGGTTTCCAGCAAGGCCCGGGAATAGCGCTGAGGTTTCTCATCGAACAGGCGCCCCACCCAGGGGGCAAACTCCTGCCGTACCTGGAAGCGGTAGCCACTGGCCACTTTTTTAAGCTCAAACCCCCGATCAATGCAGGATTCTTCCAGCAGCATCAGGACATGCTCCATCACCTGCCGGGCGGGTCGTTCATGTTCTTCGAACAGATCCCGCAACTGGTCAATGTTCAAGGGACGACCTGCAGCAAGCAGTGCGGCCTCGACAATGTTCTGTACGCGTTTGAGGTTTTCCTCGTTCATGCGTTTTTAACCTCAGTTGCTGGTCCGGGCCCGTACATGGATGGCGCCCAGGGTTTCGGCCTGCACAATCTCTATCAGCTCTTCCTTGACCAACTCGAGCATCGCAAGAAAGGTCACCACAACACCGAGACGCCCTTCTTCCCGGGTGAACAGGGCTTCGAAGGGCATGAACCGGTCCGCCGGCAACATCGCCAGTATTGACGACATCCGCTCACGGGTCGACAGGCGCTCCTTCTCCACGTGGTGGCTGGTAAACAGGTCTGCCCGCTGCAGCACACCCTGCAAAGCCAGCAACACTTCCCTCAGGTCCACCGGCGGGTGCGCGTCTCCCCTTGGCAGATCTGGTAAAGCAGCCGAGTTCGGAAAAGTGTCCCGCTCCATCCGTGGCAGTGTATCCACGTCCTCGGCAGCCTTCTTGAAGCGCTCGTATTGTTGCAGGCGACGGATCAGTTCCGCCCGCGGATCGTCTTCTTCGTCCTCTTCCACTTCCTGCCTTGGCAACAGCATGCGCGACTTGATCTCGGCCAGGGTCGCAGCCATTACCAGGTACTCCGCAGCCAGCTCGAAGCGCATGGCTTCAGCCGCGCTGATATATTCCATGTACTGGCGGGTGATCTCACTGACGTCGATATCCAGAATGTTCATATTCTGGCGCCGGATCAGGTAAAGCAGCAGGTCCAGTGGGCCCTCGAACGCTTCGAGGAATACAGCCAGCGCATCAGGGGGAATGTACAGGTCCTGGGGAAGGTCAGATACCGGCCTGCCCTCCACCCGGGCAACAGGGGGCCGAGCCTCGTCCCTGACAGGCTCTGCCGACGTTTGTTCCGGCAAGTCTTCAGCGCCAGTTTCCGGTGCGGTCACACTTTACCCCCCGGTGTCTTCAACGGTAGACCACGCCCATGGCTTCACGAACTTCTTCCAGGGTGTCGCGCGCTGCATCCCGTGCCTGGTCCGCCCCTTCCTGGATAATGGCATGGATCAGGTCCGGACTGGATTCGTATTCCCTGGCCCGCTCATGGAGCGGTCGCTGTTCCTCGACGATGGCGTCGATAACGGGCTTCTTGCAATCCAGGCAGCCAATGCCTGCACTGCGGCAGCCAGTCTGGACCCACTCCCGGGTAGCCTCATCGGAATAGACCTTGTGGAATTCCCACACCGGACACTTTTCCGGCTCTCCAGGATCGGTACGGCGAACCCGCTGCGGATCAGTCGGCATGGTGCGAACTTTCTGTTCCACCGTGTCCGGTGACTCCCGCAGGCCAATAAAATTGCCGTAGGACTTGGACATTTTCTGGCCATCAAGCCCTGGCATTTTTGAAGCGTCCGTGAGCAGGGCCTGGGGTTCGGGCAGAAGCACCTTGCCCCCACCCTCGATGTAGCCGTAAAGCCGCTCCCGATCGCCAAGGGATATGTTCTGTTGTTCGCCCAGCAGGGCACGCGCAGTTTCGAGCGCTTCCATATCGCCCTCTTCCTGGTACCGGCGCTTGAGAGAGCGGTAAAGCCGGGCGTTTTTCTTCCCCATCTTGACGATGGCGGCTTCCGCCTGCTCCTCGAAGCCTGGCTCGCGGCCATACAGATGGTTGAACCGACGGGCGATTTCCCGGGTAATTTCCACGTGGGAGACCTGGTCCGCCCCTACGGGTACCTTGCCGGCCCGGTAGAGCAGAATATCCGCACTCTGTAGCAACGGATACCCCAGAAATCCGTAGGTTGCGAGATCTTTCTCACGTAGTTTGTCCTGCTGATCCTTGTAGGTCGGTGCTCGTTCAAGCCAGCCCAGGGGCGTGATCATGGAAAGCAGCAAGTGTAGCTCGGCGTGTTCCGGTACCTGGGACTGCACGAACAGGGTAGCCGACCCCGGATTTACCCCGGCTGCGAGCCAGTCGATCAGCATCTCCCAGACATTCTCGCGGATCTGCGAGGGATCATCATAACTGGTGGTCAGGGCGTGCCAGTCGGCCACAAAGAAAAAGCACTCGAATTCATGCTGCAGCTTCACCCAGTTCTTCAATACTCCGTGGTAATGCCCCAGATGCAGGCGCCCCGTGGGCCGCATTCCGGACAAGACCCGTTGCTGGGAATCAACAGAACCCAAAGCATGAACTCCTTATGGTCATAATTGACCGGTCATGATAAATCAGACCGTTGCCGGATGACAGAAGTTGCCGTCCTGAAAACGCAAAACCCCCGCACCGGTCACACCGGGCGGGGGTTCTGGGCATTCAAGCCAGTAAACCAGCAGTTTACCAGCCAGTTGCTTCCTTCAGGGCCTTGCCGATATCAGCCAGGCTGCGCACGGTCTTCACACCGGCATCCTGCAAGGCAGCAAACTTCTCGTCTGCAGTACCCTTACCACCGGAGATGATGGCGCCAGCGTGGCCCATCCGCTTGCCCGGAGGCGCAGTAACACCCGCGATGTAGGACACTACCGGCTTGGTCACATTGTCCTTGATGAAGGCGGCGGCTTCTTCCTCAGCGGTACCACCGATTTCACCGATCATCACGATGGCCTCGGTTTCCGGATCTTCCTGCAGCAGCTTCAGGATGTCGATGAAGCTGGAGCCGGGGATCGGATCGCCACCGATGCCCACACAGGTAGACTGGCCATAGCCGAAGTCCGTGGTCTGCTTGACCGCTTCGTAGGTCAGGGTACCAGAGCGGGATACGATGCCCACCTTGCCCTTCTTGTGAATGTGACCGGGCATGATGCCGATCTTGCACTCGTCCGGGGTGATCACGCCCGGGCAGTTCGGGCCGATCATACGGGCGCCCTTCTTGTCGACGTACTCCTTCGCATAGAGCATGTCGATGGTGGGGATGCCCTCGGTGATGCAGACGATCAGCTGAATGCCGGCGTCAGCCGCTTCGATGATGGCGTCCTTACAGAAAGGCGCCGGCACGTAGATAACGGTAGCCTCGGCACCGGTCTTCTCGACTGCCTCACGCACGGTGTTGAACACCGGCAGACCCAGGTGCTCGGTGCCGCCCTTGCCGGGGCTTACACCGCCAACCAGCTTGGTGCCGTAGTCAAGCGCCTGCTCGGAGTGGAAGGTACCCTGGGCACCGGTAAAGCCCTGACAGATAACCTTGGTGTCTTTGTTGATCAGGATGCTCATTACTTACCCCCTGCGGCTTTAACGACCTGCTCTGCAGCATTGGACAGGCTGCTTGCAGCGATGATATTGAGGCCGCTCTCTTCGAGGACCTTGGTGCCCAGTTCAGCGTTGTTGCCTTCCAGGCGTACCACCACAGGAACTTTCACGCCCACTTCCTTCACGGCACCGATAATGCCCTCGGCGATCATGTCGCAACGGACGATACCACCGAAGATGTTCACCAGGACCGCCTTCACGTTGTCATCGGACAGGATGATCTTGAACGCCTCGGAGACGCGCTCCTTGGTCGCACCGCCGCCAACGTCCAGGAAGTTGGCCGGCTGGCCACCGGACAGCTTGATAATGTCCATGGTACCCATGGCCAGGCCAGCACCGTTGACCATACAGCCAATGTTGCCGTCCAGCGCCACGTAGTTCAGTTCCCACTTGGCCGCTTCCGCTTCGCGGGCGTCTTCCTGGGAAGGATCGTGCATTTCCTGGATCTGCTTCTGGCGGTACAGGGCGTTGCCGTCTACATTGATCTTGGCATCCAGGCAGTGCAGGTTACCTTCACTGGTAATAACCAGCGGGTTGATTTCCAGCAGGGCCAGGTCCTTGTCTTCGAACAGCTTGGCCAGGCCAACGAAGATCTTGGCAAACTGACCGATCTGCGCGCCTTTCAGGCCCAGTTTAAAGGCCAGCTCACGGCCCTGGTACGGCTGCGCACCAACCAGAGGATCAATCTCGGCCTTGAGGATCTTCTCGGGAGTCTCCTCGGCCACTGTCTCGATTTCAACACCACCTTCGGTGGAGGCCATGAAAACGATACGACGGGTAGCGCGGTCAACCACTGCACCCAGATACAGTTCCTGATCGATATCGGTCAGGGACTCAACCAGAATCTTGCTGACGGGCTGGCCCTTCTCGTCAGTCTGGAAGGTCACCAGGTTCTTGCCCAGCCACTGCTCGGCGAAGGCCTTGATTTCGTCCTTGCTCTTGACGAGCTTGACACCGCCAGCCTTGCCGCGACCACCGGCGTGAACCTGGGCCTTCACAACCCAGCCGTCGCCGCCGATCTTGTCTGCCGCCGCTGCAGCTTCTTCAGGAGTATCACAGGCATAGCCCTTGGATACGGGCAGGCCGTATTCAGCGAACAGCTGCTTGGCCTGATATTCATGCAAATTCATAGTCAAGTGTCCCGCTTTTTGATGGAGGATAACCACATACGGAATTGAACCCGCCGGAACCCATCGGAACAAGGCCCGCGCAATACGCTTGCAGCCTGACTCCGATGCGCTCCTTCATGCGAATTCGCTACGGTACGCCGGGGATCGCCTCAGCGCACCTAAACACCGGGTGTCGACACGGCCCGTGTACGCCGTACTGGCGGGTCGTCCTGACCTGCCCCGCCGACACCACCGGCGTTATTTCTTCTTGCGACGGTTGGCCTTGTGGATGGCACCACCGTCGACGGCCAGGGCCGCCTCGTGCACGGATTCCGACAGGGTCGGATGCGCGAAGCAGGTCAGCGCCAGGTCTTCGGCACTGGAGCCGAATTCCAGGGCAATCACACCCTGCGCCACGATCTCGGATGCCTGGGGGCCCACAACATGGAAGCCCAGCACCCGGTCGGTTTTCTCGTCAGCTATGATCTTCACCATGCCGCCGGTGGAATTGGCGGCCATGGCGCGACCGTTGGCAGCAAACGGGAAGGTACCGACCTTGTAGGCCTCACCCTCGGATTTAAGCTGCTCTTCAGTCTTGCCAACCCAGGCCACTTCCGGAGAGGTATAAATAACATTGGGGATGGCGTCATAGTTGACCTGCGGCTTGTGGCCCGCAATGCGCTCGGCAACCATGATACCCTCTTCCGACGCCTTGTGCGCCAGCATCGGCCCGCGGACCACGTCGCCAATGGCCCATACACCCGGTACTTCAGTCTTGCACTGGTCATCGACATAGATGAAGCCGCGCTCGTCCATGTTGATACCGGCATCCGCCGCCAGCAGGTTCTCGGTGTTGGGACGACGGCCAACGGCAACAATCAGCTTGTCGAACTTGACCTGCTCCTTGCTCTTGCCGTCTTCATAGTCCACATACACCAGCTTGCGCTTGATTTCCGCATTGGTCATGCGGGCGCCCAGCTTGATGTCCAGCCCCTGCTTCCTGAAATGCTTGAGGGCGTCCTTCGCGACCTGCTGATCAACCGCCGGCAGGAAGGTGTCCATGGCTTCCAGTACGGTCACTTCGGAACCCAGCCGTGCCCAAACAGAGCCCAGCTCAAGGCCGATAACACCCGCGCCGATCACACCCAGGCGCTTGGGAACTTCATCAAACTCCAGGGCGCCCTCAGAGTCAACGATGTAGTCACCGTCGAAAGGCGCCGGCGGGATCTCGATAGGTTTGGAGCCGCTGGCGAGAATGACGTTGTCAGCCTCATAGGTCGTGGTGTTGCCGTCCTTGTCAGTCACTTCCACCTGTTTGTTCGCCAGCAGTTTGCCATGGCCGTGGATGGAGGTAACGCCGTTGGACTTGAACAGCCCGGCGATACCGCCGGTAAGCTGCTGAACGATGCCGGCCTTACGCTCCATCATCTTGCCAACATTGATTTTCAGGTCCTTCAGCTCGATGCCCTGGTCCGCGTAACCGTGCTGGGCTTCCTCGTACTTGTGGGAAATCTCCAGCAGCGCCTTGGACGGAATACAGCCCACGTTCAGGCAGGTACCACCAAGCACCTGCTGCTTACCGTCCTCGGAGGTCCAGGACTCCACACAGGCGGTTTTCAGGCCAAGCTGTGCGGCCTTGATGGCGGCCACATAACCGCCGGGGCCGGCGCCAATGACGATCACATCGTACTTTTCAGACATGTTCTATCCCGTTATCTGGCGGAAGCCCCGGCAGGCGTGTTCGCCTCCGGGGCTCCGGAATGAGTTTGATAGGTTCAGACGTCCAGCAGGATGCGGGTCGGATCCTCGATCATTTCCTTGATGGCGACGAGGAACTGTACCGCTTCCTTGCCATCGATCATGCGATGGTCGTAGGACAGCGCCAGGTACATCATTGGCAGGATCTCGACCTGACCGTTCACCGCCATCGGACGCTCCTGGATCTTGTGCATACCCAGGATGGCCGTCTGCGGCGGGTTCAGGATCGGTGTGGAAATCAGCGAACCGAAAATACCACCGTTGGTAATGGTAAAGGTACCACCGGTCATCTCGTCGATGCCCAGCTTGCCACCCTTGGCCTTCTGGCCGTACTCGATAATCTTCTTCTCAATGTCCGCCAGGCCCATGCCGTCGACATCACGCAACACCGGAACAACCAGTCCACGGTCAGTGGAAACGGCCACACCGATGTCCTGGTAGCCATGGTAGACCATGTCGTTGCCATCAATGGACGCGTTGACTGCGGGGAAGCGCTTGAGCGCCTCGGTGGCAGCCTTGGCAAAGAAGGACATGAAGCCCAGCTTGACGCCGTGACGCTTCTCGAAGGAGTCCTTGTACTGCTTGCGCAGCTCCATGACCGGCTTCATGTTCACCTCGTTGAACGTGGTGAGCATGGCGGCATCGGTCTGGGCCTGTACCAGGCGCTTGGCGATGCTGGCACGCAGACGGGTCATGGGCACGCGCTTCTCGGGACGTTCGCCAGCGGGCAGATCTGCTGCCGGAGCCGGCGCCTGTTGCGGCGCGGCCTGGCCGCTGGAGGACTTGCCTCCCTCGATATGAGCCTGTACGTCTTCCTTGGTTACGCGACCACCCTTGCCGGTGCCCTTGACCGAATCCGGGTCAACGTTGCTTTCCTCGGCCAGCTTGCGGGCTGCCGGGCTCAGAATGGCATCACCGGAGGCGGCCGCGCTGCCCTGACCGGAATCGCCGGCGGACGCAGATTCCGCTTTTTCCTCGGCCTGCTTCTCTTGGCCGGAATCATCCTTCGATCCGGACTTGCTTTCACCGGCAGCGCCTTCCTTGAACTTGCCAATCACCTCACCGCTCTCAACGGTGTCGCCCTCGTCCTTGATGATTTCCTCGATCACGCCGTCGGCAGGCGCAACCACTTCAAGAACCACCTTGTCGGTCTCAATATCGACAATCAGTTCGTCGCGTTCACAGGCTTCACCCGGCTTCTTGTGCCAGGTGGCAACGGTGCCTTCAGCGACCGACTCGGGGAAAACGGGGGCTTTTATTTCTGTTGACATCTCAATTCCTTACGTTCGGTAGCTCGTCACAGTTCAAAGGCGTCATTTACCAGCTTCTTCTGCTGCTCAACGTGCACGGACATATAGCCCGCAGCCGGTGCAGCAGAAGCATCACGACCTGCGTAATCCAGATACAGCTTCGGGTTCAGGCGATGCAGGGCCGCACGCATATGATGCTGACTGCAGTACCAGGCACCCTGGTTCATCGGCTCTTCCTGACACCACACTGCATGCTTGAGCCTGGTGTAGGGCGCCAGCAGCTCGTCAAGGTCATCGCCGGGGAACGGATACAGCTGCTCGATGCGGAAGATGACCACGTCATCGCGACCGTCAGCTTTCTTCTTCTCCAGCAAATCGTAGTACACCTTGCCGCTGCAGAGGATCAGACGGGTGACTTTTTTCGGGTCAGACGGTTCCTTTTCCGGCAATACGGTCTGGAAGGTGCCCGAGGTCAGGTCGTCCAGGGATGAGGTCGCTTCCTTGTGGCGCAGCAGACTCTTCGGCGTAATCGCGACCAGCGGCTTGCGCAGCGGACGCTTCACCTGACGGCGCAACATATGGAAGACCTGCGATGGCGTGGTCGGCACGCACACCTGGATATTGTGCTCGGCACACAGCTGCAGGAACCGCTCCAGTCGTGCAGACGAATGCTCAGGCCCCTGCCCTTCATAGCCATGGGGAAGCAGCAGGGTCAGGCCACAAAGCCGGCCCCATTTGTGCTCGCCACTGGTCAGGAACTGGTCAATCACTACCTGGGCGCCGTTGGCAAAGTCACCGAACTGGGCCTCCCAAACGATCAGTGCGTTCGGCGTGGTGGTTGAGTAGCCGTATTCAAAGGCCATCACCGCCTCTTCCGACAGCAGGGAATCGTAGATCTCGAAAGATGGCTGCTTTTCGGACAGGTTGGCCAGGGAGGTCCAGGTATCGCCGCCCTTCTGGTTATGCAACACAGCGTGGCGGTGAGAGAAGGTGCCACGGCCCACGTCCTGGCCGGTGATACGGATCGGATGGCCCTCGTCCAGCAGGGACGCGTAGGCCATCATCTCACCATAGCCCCAGTTGAGACCAAGGGCACCGGCGGTCATCTTGTTGCGGTCTTCGACAATCTTCTGGACCTGGCGCTGAATGGAGAAGCCTTCCGGCACGTAGGTCAGCTTCTTGCCGAGACGCTGAATATTCTTGAGGGTCACGCTGGTCTTGCACTTGGCAGTCCATTCATGGCCCAGGTGCGGAGTCCAGTCAACGTAAAGCTCGGTGTTCGGTTCCTTGACCAGGGACTTCACGACATGCTCACCGTTATCGAGGGCGTCCCGATACTCGGTTTCCATTTTCTTGGCGTCGTCCTCGGACAGGACCCCTTCCTCCACCAACTGGCTGGCGTAGAGGTGACGGGTGCTCTTGAGCTTGCGGATCTTGTCGTACATCACCGGCTGGGTCGCGGAAGGCTCGTCGGCCTCGTTGTGCCCCCGGCGGCGGTAACAGACCAGGTCAATCACCACGTCCTGCTTGAACTCGTTGCGGTAGTCCATGGCCATCTGGGTGACAAACATAACCGCTTCGGGATCGTCGGCGTTCACGTGCAGGATGGGCGCCTGGATCATCTTGGCCACATCGGTGCAGTACTCGGTGGAGCGCGCGTCTTCCTGTTTGCTGGTGGTGAAGCCAACCTGGTTGTTGATCACGATGTGGATGGTACCGCCCACACCAAAGCCCCGGGTCTGGGACATCTGGAAGGTTTCCATCACCACGCCCTGACCGGCAAAGGCCGCGTCACCATGCATGATGATCGGTACCACCTGGCTGCCGTCGGTATCTTTGCGTCGCGTCTGCCGCGCACGAACAGACCCGACAACAACGGGAGAAACGATTTCCAGGTGCGACGGGTTGAAGGCCAGTGCCAGGTGAACCTCACCACCTTCCGTCATCACATTGGAAGAAAAGCCCTGGTGATACTTGACGTCACCGGAGCCGGAATCCGCCATTTTTTTGCCTTCGAACTCGTCGAACAGGTCTTTCGGGTTCTTGCCCAGGGTGTTAACCAGCACGTTCAGGCGGCCACGGTGTGCCATGCCCAGAACGATTTCCTTGGCACCATAGCTGCCGGCACGCTGGATCAGTTCGTCGAGGCAGGGAATCAGTGCTTCGCCGCCTTCAAGACCGAAACGCTTGACGCCCGGATAGCGTGAGCCCAGGTACTTTTCCAGGCCCTCGGCAGCAGTGAGCCGTTCCAGCAAATGTTTGCGGGTCTTGGCCTCATAGGCGGGGCGGGACCTGACGGGCTCCATGCGTTGCTGGAACCACCGCTTGATACGGGTGTCGACCACGTGCATGTACTCAGCCCCGATGCTGCTGCAGTACGTCTTGCGCAGTTCATCGACGATATCGCCGAGTTTCATCTTCTCGGAGCCAAAATTCAGCGAACCGGTCTGGAACTCCAGGTCACGATCCGCGTCGGACAGCTCATGAAAGCCCGGATCCAGATCTTCCACCTGCGGCCGCTGCCAAACGCCCAGAGGATCAAGCTGCGCTTCCTGGTGTCCGCGGAAGCGGTAGGCGTTGATCATCTGGAGGACACGGATCTGTTTCCGGTCGGCGTCAGTCGTGGCAGAGGCGGGAACACCGGCGCCACTGTAAAAGCGCTGGTTACGGGAGATATGTTCGAACTGTTCACGGATGGTGGAATGGGCAACGTCACGGGTATTGCCGTCGACGCCCGGAAGCTTGTCAAAATAGCTTCGCCACTCCTCTGGAATGGCATTGGGATCGGTCAGGTAGGTTTCAAAAAGCTGCTCAACATAGGCCAGATTCCCACCCTGTAGATGGGAGGTCTGCCATAACTGCTCCATTATGCTTTCATGCATTTTGAATAGCTCACCTTGGACTGGTGCGGGGGAGCTCATCATGGTCGGCCAGGGGTATTTCTCAGTCAATACGGGTTTTTACGGGATCGACTGTAGCCACCACAACTTACACGGATGTTTTCCGTTCCCCGGTGGTTTTTTATACTGAATCGGGCCGCAGCAACGCTTTTTGGGCATATGCTGCGGCACGATAGCTTGCCTTACCGGTCCCCACCTGCCAATGAGCCTTTGGTAGAAGGCTATTCAGCCAGGCGGAAGGCAGACCGGCGGCCTGACACTTCCAGAACAGTATAGCGGTCTTACAGCAAACCGCAGATCAGGTGGCCCGCTGCAACAACAGGTCGCGGATATGCCCGATAGCGCGGGTCGGGTTCAGACCCTTGGGACATACGCTGACACAGTTCATGATGCCGCGGCAACGGAACACACTGAACGGATCGTCCAGGTTGGACAGTCGCTCAGCCTGTGCGGTGTCACGGGTGTCCGCCAGGAAACGATAGGCCTGCAGCAGACCGGCCGGCCCGATGAACTTGTCCGGATTCCACCAGAACGAAGGACAGGACGTGGAACAACAGGCACACAGGATACACTCGTACAGGCCGTCCAGCTTCTCCCGGTCTTCCGGGCTCTGCAGGCGCTCGATGGCCGGCTCAGGCGTATTGTTGATCAG
This sequence comes from Marinobacter sp. AN1, assembly GCF_026013985.1. Classification (NCBI taxonomy): domain Bacteria; kingdom Pseudomonadati; phylum Pseudomonadota; class Gammaproteobacteria; order Pseudomonadales; family Marinobacteraceae; genus Marinobacter; species Marinobacter sp. AN1. The sequence goes on from NZ_CP110342.1 coordinate 2,378,456, forward strand.
GTACGGCTGCACCTTCTCGTACTGCTGGTAGAACAGGTTCATGTCCACCACCAGGTCACGGATGACAGGCAGGCCCGGCAGCGGGCGCAGAACCAGCTTGCCATGCTTGACCACCTCGGAAGCCGGGGTAATGCAGGCCAGTCCATTCTTGCCATTCATGTTCATGCCATCGGAGCCACAGACCCCTTCCCGACAGGAGCGACGGTACGCCAGTGACGGGTCCTTCTCCTTGAGCAGGTTGAGCACGTCCAGCACCATCAGGTCCTTGCCTTCCGGAAGCTCCAGCTCAACATCCTGCATGTAAGGGGCGTTGTCAGTTTCCGGGTTATAACGGTAAAGGCTTACCAACATCTTGATCTATCCCCCTTAGTAAGTCCGGACTTTCGGCTCGAAGGTCGGAACCGTCTTCGGCGCGAAGTTAACGTCACGCTTGCCTACCCGTTTTTCGAGCGGGAAGTAGACAGAGTGCTTCAGCCAGTTTTCGTCGTCACGCTCGGTAAAGTCATTTCGGGCATGGGCGCCACGACTTTCCTTACGCTCTACAGCGGAGACTGCCGTTGCATAGGCAACCTCGAACAGATTGTCCAGTTCCAGCGCCTCGATACGGGCCGTGTTGAAAGCATTGCTCCGATCGGAAAGCTTGGTGCGGCGCACCCTTTCACCGATTTCGTCGAGCAGTTTCAGGCCTTTCTCCATGCTCTCACCGTCCCGGAATACACCAAAGTACAGCTGCATGCAGTTCTGAAGATCCTTGCGGACCTTGGCCACTTCTTCACCCTCTTCGGTGCTGTTGAGACGGTCCAGGCGAGCCATGGCCTTCTGGATTTCCTCGTCAGTGGCAGCGTCGATCTCGAAGCCATCGCGGATCATCTTCTCGATGTGCAGGCCGGCGGCGCGACCGAAGACCACCAGGTCAAGCAGGGAGTTGCCGCCCAGCCGGTTGGCACCGTGAACGGATACACAGGCAGCTTCGCCACAGGCAAACAGGCCTTCGATCGGCTTGTCGTTGCCGTTCTCGTCCTGGGTCAGGGCCTGGCCGCCCACGTTGGTGGGAATGCCACCCATCATGTAGTGACAGGTAGGAACAACCGGGATTGGTTCCTTGACCGGGTCTACGTGGGCAAAGGTACGGGACAGCTCACAGATACCCGGCAGACGCAGGTTGAGGGTTTCTTCCCCCAGATGGTCCAGCTTCAGCAGAACGTGGTCTTTCTCGGGACCGCAGCCGCGGCCTTCGAGAATTTCCAGAACCATGGAACGGGCCACCACGTCACGACCGGCCAGGTCTTTGGCGTTAGGTGCGTAGCGCTCCATGAAACGCTCACCCTCGCCGTTGATCAGATAACCGCCCTCACCGCGACAACCCTCGGTCACCAGGGTGCCAGCGCCGTAAATACCGGTCGGGTGGAATTGCCACATTTCCATATCCTGGACCGGGAAGCCGGCGCGCAGCGCCATGCCGACACCGTCGCCGGTATTGATCAGGGCGTTGGTAGTGGAGGCGTAGATACGACCTGCACCGCCGGTGGCCAGAACCGTCGCCTTGGCCTTGATGTACGCCACTTCGCCAGTTTCGATTTCAATGGCGACAACACCCACCACCTGGTTCTTGCTGTTCTTGACCAGGTCGACGGCGTACCACTCGTTCAGGAAGGTAGTCCCGCCTTTCAGGTTGGCCTGGTACAGGGTGTGCAGCAGAGCATGGCCAGTGCGGTCAGCCGCGGCACAGGTACGAGCGGCCTGGGTGGGATTGTCCGGACCCTTGGACTGGCCGCCGAACGGACGCTGGTAGATACGACCCTGCTCGGTACGGGAGAACGGCAGGCCCATATGCTCCAGCTCAAAGACCGCCTGGGGACCTACGGAACACATGTACTCGATGGCGTCCTGGTCACCGATGTAGTCGGAGCCCTTGACGGTGTCATACATGTGCCAGCGCCAGTCGTCGTTGGGATCGGCACTGGCAATCGCACAGGTAATGCCGCCCTGGGCAGAGACGGTGTGGGAGCGCGTCGGGAACACCTTGGTGATACAGGCAGTGTTCAGGCCTGACTCGGTCAGCTGTAGCGCGGCACGCATGCCGGAACCGCCGCCGCCGATAACAATCGCGTCGTAGGAAATGGTCTTGATATTAGCCATCTATTAAAGCCCCCAAAGAATCTGAATGCCCCAGACAACATATACGAACATCACGGTGCCGCAGATAGCCTGGAACAGGAACCGCGGCAGTGTTGCCTTGATGTAGTCAGTGGAAACCGTCCACAGACCGACCCAGGCATGTCCGCCAAGCGCAATCAGGGTGCCGAGACTGAAAATACGGAACCAGGTCTGACTGAACAGGCCGGCCCACGCTTCATAATCAAGGTCCGTTGTCAGCATGAAGCCGAGCAGGAAAATTGTGTAAAGCGCGAGCAGGTATGCACTGACGCGCTGGACCATCCAGTCATAGACGCCGCTGCGGCCGAGATTTGTTACGCTGTTCACTGCCATACCCATACCCCCGCAAGAACAATCAGGATCACCGAAATAACGATTGTGAGCTTCGCCGCCAGACGACCGCTCTTGAGCTCTTCACCGATACCCATATCCATCAGCAAATGCTTGATGCCGGCCACCAGGTGGTACAGCAGGGCGGACAGGATGCCCCAGATGATCAGCTTCGCCAGGAAGCTGTCCAGCAGTTCATTGACGCGAGCAAAGCCCTCTTCCCCGGACAATGACAGGTCCAGCCCGTACAACAGGAAGGCAACACCAACAAACATGATGACGCCACTGATGCGGTGCAGTATGGAAGTAATGGCAGGTAGCGGAAAATGAAACTTGCCGAGATCGAGATTAACTGGTCGTTTGCTATTCACAGCGCTCTCACACTCTCTCGTTGCTCCGCTTTTCCGGGCGAACCGGAGCGGATGGTTGGTATGAAGGATGACCGTGTCGGCACACCGTTGTGCCCGCACAGGTTATTCAGGAGGGAGGACATAACCGCAGACGTCGTTGCCGGCGTTCCGGCTTGGTTAGTCCCCGTTTCCGGGCTAGGGATTATAAGGAGTGCCCCCCGGAATTACAAACCGGCAAGTCTGGAAAACCCTGATACATCAGGCCACGGACTCAGCTATTGGGATGATTGACAAATGCTATTTGAGACTGAAAAAACAACAGTCTCACTTACCCTCGACAACGGAAAACAAACGCCTGTGGAGGAGCGGTGCCTGCCATTCTCCCCACAATCGGTTATGATGCCCGGATTGTTTCACGATGTTTTATCTCGCCGCGCATTGACAAAAAAAGCCAACACCCTATATTTTGCCGCCGGTTTACCAATAATACGCGCCTTCCCGCGCTACTAACGCTGATAACAGGAGAGCACCATGACCGACAGGAAAGCAACGCTCTCGGTGGGTGACAAATCCATTGAGCTTCCGGTTTATTCAGGCACCGTCGGCCCTGACGTCATCGACGTTCGCGGCCTCGTCCAGGAAGGCGTTTTCACTTACGATCCGGGCTTTGTATCCACCGCGGCCTGCGAGTCTGCCATTACCTATATTGATGGTGCCCAGGGGACCCTGCTGCATCGTGGCTATCCCATCGATCAGCTGGCCGAGCATTCCGACTACCTGGAAGTTTGCTACCTGCTGCTCAATGGTGAACTGCCCACCCCGGAACAGAACAAACAGTTCCACACCACCATCAAGAACCACACCATGCTGCACGACCAGATGCGCAACTTCTTCCACGGTTTCCGCCGGGATGCGCATCCGATGGCTATCATGTGTGGTGTAGTGGGCGCCCTGTCCGCCTTCTATCATGACCAGATGGATGTTGCCGACCCCCGTCAGCGTGAGATCACTGCCCATCGCCTGATCGCCAAGATGCCGACCATTGCGGCCTGGTGCTACAAGTACTCCATCGGTCAGCCGTTTATGTACCCCCGCAACGACCTGAACTACGCAGAAAACTTCCTGCATATGATGTTCGGTGTGCCCTGCGAGGAGTACAAGCCGAACCCGGTTCTGGCGAAGGCCATGGACAAGATCTTTATCCTGCATGCTGACCACGAGCAGAATGCATCCACTTCGACTGTACGCCTGGCCGGCTCCACCGGCGCCAACCCCTATGCCTGTATCGCATCTGGTATAGCTGCCCTTTGGGGACCGGCCCACGGCGGTGCCAACGAGGCGGTACTGGATATGCTCGCTGAAATTGGTGACGAGAAGAACATCGAGCAGTTTATCGCCAAGGCGAAGGACAAGGACGATCCCTTCCGCCTGATGGGCTTTGGCCACCGGGTTTACAAGAACTTCGACCCCCGCGCCAAGGTTATGCGTGAGACCGCCCACGAGGTACTGCAGGAACTGGGTCTGGAAGACGACCCCCTGCTCAAGATCGCCCAGCGCCTGGAGAAGATTGCCCTGGAAGACGAGTACTTCGTGGAGCGCAAGCTGTACCCGAACGTGGACTTCTACTCCGGCATTATCCTGAAGGCCATTGGCATTCCGACGTCCATGTTTACGGTGATCTTTGCCCTGGCTCGCACCATTGGCTGGTACAGCCACTGGAACGAAATGGTGTCTGGCAACTACCGCATCGGTCGTCCCCGTCAGCTTTATACCGGGTCCGACAAGCGGGATTATCCGAAGAAGTAAATCCTGCCTTTGTTGGCTGGAACTACCTGAAGGCCGCCGGGGTTTCCTGGCGGCCTTTTTGATTGCAGGGGACGCAAATTCTGCCGGGTGTTTCGGTTGTATGGCTCGCTTGCCAGCTTATGGTGTTCGTTCTGTCTCAGGCTGCTTGCTTGGGTGAAAGGCGGCCGGCCAGTGGGGTGCTCTTTCGCCTCCGCAATTCACGGTCCATCCGTGGACCGGCCTTGCTCCGGGGCATCCCTGCACCTGCTCTGAAAGAGCACCCCACTACCCGCCCACCCCAATCCCCTGGGTAGCACCAACCCCAACCCACTGAATGAAGCGATAAATGCCAGCGACATTGAACCCCCTGCCTTTAACAACCTGAGTACATCTGTAATCATCGATGCTTAAACCAAACAACAAGCTGGAAATTAGGAGAACGGCGGATGAAGAACATTGCGTTTATCGGCCTTGGAGTAATGGGCTATCCAATGGCCGGACACCTGGCGAATGCCGGGCTAACGGTCAATGTCTGGAATCGCAGTGCCGAGAAGTCCAGTCAGTGGGCCAATGAATACGACGGTGAGGCCTGTATCACTATTGCCGACGCCGTCCATGGCGCCGATGTGGTCCTGACCTGTGTAGGGGCCGATCCGGATCTGCGGGAGGTTTACCTGGGTGACCAGGGCATTATCGCCAACGCGCCAAAGGGCGCTGTACTGGTGGATCACACCACCGCTTCCGCCGGCATTGCCGAGGAGCTCAGCGAAGCGGCGTCTGCCGCCGGCCAGCACTTTATCGATGCGCCCGTGTCAGGTGGCCAGCAAGGGGCGGAGAACGGCCAGCTCACCATCATGTGCGGCGGAGAGGAGGATGCCTTTACCCGGGTCAGCAAGACCCTGAGCCTCTATGCCAGGGCCCTGAACCTGATGGGACCGGCCGGCAGCGGCCAGAAGACCAAGATGGTGAACCAGATTGCCATTGCCGGGCTGGTACAGGGTCTGTCCGAGGCCATTCACTTTGCCGAGCAGGCGGACCTGGATGTGTCGAAGGTCATCGACGTGATCTCAAAGGGGGCCGCCCAGTCCTGGCAGATGGAAAATCGTTCAGCCACCATGATCGCTGGTGAATTTGATCATGGCTTTGCGGTGGACTGGATGCGCAAGGACCTGGCCATCTGTCTGGAGGAGGCACGCCGCAATGGCGCCAAGCTGCCGGTAGCGGCGCTGGTGGACCAGTTCTATGCCGATGTACAGGACATGGGAGGAAAGCGCTGGGATACGTCGTCGCTTGTGCAAAGGCTTCGGAGGAACTGATCGTTTACAATGGAACCCCGCCCTTCGACAGGCTCAGGGCGAACGAAAATTTTTAATCCCGGGAAACACGCGCAGGTACGTTTTTGTGGCAGCTTCGGACACCTTGGCAAGCCGAGCATCCTGAGCCTGCCGAGGGGCCTGTCACCCTGAGCCTGTCGAAGGGCCTATCACCCTGAGCCTGTCGAAAGGCGTCACACGCTGAGCGTGTCGAAGGACCGACCATCCCGAGGGGCCGATCGCCCTGAGCCTGTCGAAGGGCCGACCATCCCGAGGGGCCGATCGCCCTGAGCCTGTCGAAGGGCCGTGGATTCCGTGGCCAAAAGCTCCTATTTCTTCTTGTCCCGCGGCACCCAGCGCCCGTTTTCATACCACGCTGACCAGCCGGTCGCCTTGCCGTCCTTCTCGGACATGACGTACTGCTCCTTGCTCTTGCGGCTGTACCGGATGACTGTGGGATTGCCCTCCGGGTCTTTCTCCGGTGCGTCCATCAGGTAATCGTACTTCGGGTCGATTTCCTTACGATGGGGTTTGATCTCCATCACCAGGGGCGGACGTGTCTCCCGGTTCTTGGGGAACTTGCTGGCCGCCAGGAACAGGCCGGAGGCACCGTCCCGCAGTACATAGGTGTCGTCCACTTTCTGACACTGGAGTTCCGGCATGGGCACCGGGTCCATCTTGGGCGGTGCCGGTTCGCCGTTTTTCAACAGCTTGCGGGTATTCTTGCAATCGGGGTTGGTGCAGCCGAAGTACTTGCCGAAACGGCCGGTCTTGAGCTGCATTTCAGAACCACACTTGTCGCACTCCAGGGTGGGCCCGTCATAGCCCTTGATACGGAAGGTGCCCTCTTCCACCTCGTACCCAGAGCAATCCGGATTGTTACCACAGATGTGCAGTTTGCGTTTCTCGTCGACCAGGTAGCTGTCCATGGCAGTGCCGCACTTGGGGCAGCGACGTTTCTTGCGCAACAGGCGGCTCTCGCCCTCACCTTCCACATCATCATCCGCGCTGACCACTTCATCACCTGAGACCAGGTTGATGGTGGTCTTGCAGCGCTCCTTGGGGGGCAGCGAGTAGCCAGAACAACCCAGGAAGACCCCGGTGCTGGCCACCCGGATCTGCATATTGCGGCCACAGCTGGGACAAGGAATATCGGTTTCCGTGGGCGTATTACTGCGCATGCCGCCTTCCGGCTTCTCCGCCTCTTCCAATTGCTTGCGGAAGCGGGCGTAGAAATCGTTAAGGACTTTCTTCCAGTCCTCCTCGCCTTCGGCGATATCGTCCAGTTCGTCTTCCATGCGCGCCGTGAAGTCGAAATCCATCAGGTTCGGGAAGGACTCGGACAGCCGTTCGGTGACAATGTCACCCATTTTCTCGGCATAGAAGCGACGGTTCTGGAGCCGGACATAACCCCGGTCCTGGATGGTGGAAATGATGGACGCGTAGGTTGATGGCCGGCCAATCCCCTGCTTCTCCAGTTCCTTGACCAGGCTGGCTTCCGTGTAGCGCGGTGCAGGCTTGGTGAAATGCTGGGTTGGGTCCAGTTTTGCCAGGTCCAGCACCTCATCCACCTTGATATCCGGCAGGGCGACATCTTCATCTTTCTTTGCAGACTGTGGTGCCGCCTTAAGGAAACCCTCAAACTTGATAATCCGGCCACGGGTACGAAGCTCGTAGTCACCGTTGGCAACAACGATAGAGGTGCTCAGGAACTCGGCATCTGCCATCTGGCAGGCCAGGAACTGCCGCCAGATCAGTTCATACAGTTTCTCGGCATCCTTTTCCAGGCCACTGATATTACTAGGCTTTCTTGTAACTTCCGTTGGGCGAATCGCCTCATGTGCTTCCTGGGCACCCTCCTTACTACCATAGACTCGCGGCGCTTCAGGCAGGTACCTGTCACCGAACTGTTTGGCAATATAGTCACGGGCGCTGCTGACCGCGTCCTGGCTCAGGTTGGTGGAGTCGGTCCGCATGTAGGTGATGTAGCCGGCCTCGTACAGTCGTTGCGCCAGCATCATGGTCTTCTTGACACTGAAGCCCATCCGGTTACTCGCCGCTTGCTGCAGGGTCGAGGTTATAAAGGGAGCAGAGGGCCGCGAGCGGGTCGGCTTGTCTTCACGCTTGTCTACCCGAAACTTGCCCTGCTCCAGACGGGCAACATGTTCGCTGCTCTGTTTCTCGTTCTCCGGGCGGTAGGCCTTGTCCTGGTATCGGGTGACCTCAAAACGGACCGGTGCGTCGTTTTTCTTCAGGTCCGCATGCAGCTGCCAGTACTCTTCCGGTACAAAGCTGCGTATCTCTTTTTCCCGCTCCACGATCAGGCGGACGGCAACGGACTGTACACGTCCGGCAGACAGCCCCCGGGCAATCTTGGACCACAACAACGGCGAGACCATGTAACCCACGACCCGGTCAAGGAATCGGCGGGCCTGCTGCGCGTTTACCCGGTTAGTGTCGAGGCTGCCGGGATCCTCAAAGGCCGCCTGGATGGCGCGCTTGGTGATCTCGTTGAACACCACGCGACGGTACTTGTCTGGCTCGCCACCAATGGTTTCCCGCAAGTGCCAGGCGATGGCCTCCCCTTCCCGGTCCAAATCCGTTGCGAGGTACACGTGGTCGGCATTCTTCGCCAGCCGCTTGAGTTCGCTGACCACCTTTTCCTTGCCCGGCAGAATCTCGTAGCGGGCCTGCCAGTCATGGTCGGGGTCAACGCCCATGCGGGCGATCAACTGTTCACGGGCCTTACGTTTCTTGTACGTGGCCTTTTCGTCCGGATTCATCTTCCGGGTCTGGGCGGCCTGGCGGGCACGCTCCTTGGGGTCTGAGGTGGAGCCACTGCCGCTGACGGGCAGGTCGCGAATATGACCAACACTGGACTTTACAATGAAATCGTTGCCCAGATACTTGTTGATGGTCTTCGCTTTGGCTGGCGACTCGACGATAACGAGACTTTTACCCATATCAGAGACATTACCCCTGGAAACAGTTCAATAAATAGCCAGACTTCAAACCGCAAGAAAAATCAGCCAACTGGAGTGCCTGCGGTGGCTGGCCGGAGCGCATAGGTGCACTGTTTTACAGTGTCAGCAAAGTCAAGACAACCCATACTTTGATTTTTGGTAAAGCTATAACACATATCGAAAGTGGGCCCTGACGGCACCATGATCAAAAAAGCCCGGCACTGGGCCGGGCTTTTTCGGGCTTGCTGTCAATCCAGGTTTACACCCGTTCCCAGACCGTTGCGATGCCCTGGCCGAGGCCAATACACATGGTGGAAACACCCAGGTTACCACCACGGGCCTGCATGATATTCAGCAGGGTGGTGGAAATCCGGGCACCGGAGCATCCCAGCGGATGGCCCAGGGCGATGGCGCCACCGTTCAGGTTGACCTTCTCGTCCATCACGTCCAGCAGTTTGAGATCCTTCAGCACTGGCAGGGACTGCCCGGCGAAGGCTTCGTTAAGCTCCCAGAAGTCGATGTCGTCGACGGTCAGGCCTGCGCGCTTCAACGCCTTTTTGGTAGCCGGCACCGGGCCGTAGCCCATGATCGCAGGATCCACACCGGCGACCGCCATACCACGGATCTTCGCGATCGGGGTCAGCCCCAGGGACTGGGCCTTCTCGGCCGACATCATCAACATGGCGGACGCGCCATCGGTGAGCTGGGAGGAAGTGCCGGCGGTAACGGTACCGTTTTTCGGATCAAACGCCGGTTTCAGCTGGCCCAGGGACTCAGCGGTGGTTTCCGGGCGAATGGTCTCGTCCTCTTCGATCAGCTTGACGAAGCCGTTCTCATCATGGCCTTCGATGGGAACGATCTCGTTTTTGAAGCGGCCTTCCTGCGTGGCTTCGTGGGCCAGGCGGTGAGAACGGGCACCAAACTCGTCCTGCTGCTCGCGGCTGATGCCGTGCATCTTGGCCAACATTTCCGCGGTCAGGCCCATCATGTTGGAGGCCTTGGCGGAATACTTGGAAGACGCCGGGTTATGGTCAAAGCCCTCGGTCATGGGGATGTGGCCCATGTGTTCCACACCACCGATCACAAACACATCGCCATTGCCGGTCTGGATAGCCTGGGCAGCGGTGTGAATCGCAGTCATCGAGGAACCGCACAGGCGGTTTACGGTCTGGGCGCCCGCTTCGTGGGGTACGCGGGTCATCAGGGAGATGTGGCGTGCCACGTTGAAACCCTGCTCCTTGGTCTGGTTAACCGCGCCCCAGATCACGTCTTCGACGTCTTTCGGGTTGAGCTTGGGGTTGCGGTCCAGCAGTGCATCAATCAGCGCGGCAGACAGGTTCTCGGCGCGAACGTTGCGGAAGCAGCCGTTCTTGGCACGACCCATCGGAGTCCGCACGCAATCCACTACGACAACGTCTCTCGGATTAAGGCTCATAGATCTTTCTCCGTTCGGAATAGGGTTCAGCCGAAGAACTTCTCGCCGTTCTTCGCCATTTCACGCAGCTTCTCGGTCGGGTGGTACAGCGGCCCCAGGTCTGCATACTTGTCTGCGAGTTCGACGAACTTGTCGACGCCCATGTCATCGATATAGCGCAGGGCACCACCACGGAACGGAGGGAAGCCGATACCGTAGATCAGGCCCATATCGGCGTCTGCAGGCTCTTCGACAATGCCGTCTTCCAGGCAGCGAACGGTTTCCATGCACAGGGGGATCATCATGCGGGCGATGATGTCCTGGTCGGTGAATTCCTTCTTGTCCTGGACAACCGGCTCAAGCAGCTTGTAAGTCTCTTCGTCGACGACCTTCTTCTGCTTGCCCTTGCGGTCTTCCTCGTAGGCGTAGAAGCCCTTGCCGTTCTTCTGACCGTAACGGTTGTTCTCGTACATCACGTCGATGCCGGATTTCCAGTCGGTCTTCATGCGATCCGGGAAGCCTTCTGCCATCACTTCGTTGGCGTGCTTACCGGTGTCCATGCCCACCACGTCCAGCAGGTAGGCCGGGCCCATGGGCCAGCCAAAGTTTTCCATCACCTTGTCTACACGCTGGAAGTCGGCGCCGTCGCGAACCAGGCCAGCAAACCCGCCGAAGTACGGGAACAGCACACGGTTCACCAGAAAGCCCGGGCAGTTATTGACCACGATGGGGGTCTTGCCCATGGCCTTGGCATAGGCCACGGTAGTGGCGATGGCACGGTCACTGGACTTCTCACCACGGATGACTTCCACCAGCGGCATCATCGGCACCGGGTTGAAGAAGTGCATGCCGCAGAAGTTTTCCGGGCGCTTCAGGTTGGTCGCCAGGGTATCGATAGAGATGGTAGAGGTGTTGGACGTGATAATGGTGTCATCAGACACCTGGTCTTCAACCTCACGCAGCACGGAATCCTTGACCTTCACATTTTCCACGACGGCTTCCACAACAATGTCCACGTTGCCGAAATCGCCATAGCTCAGGGTCGGTCGGATGTTGTTCAGCGCGTCAGCCATCTGTTCGGGCTTCATCTTGCCCTTGGCAACCCGCTTGGACAGCAGCTTCTTGGCCTCCTTCAGGCCCAGGCTGATACCGTCTTCATTGATATCCTTCATCAGGATGGGTGTGCCTTTATAGGCAGACTGATAGGCAATACCGCCACCCATGATGCCTGCGCCCAGTACCGCAGCCTGCTTGACCTCAGCAGCTTCCTTTTCCCATTGCTTGGACTTGGCCTTGAGCTTCTGGTCATTCAGGAACAGGCCCACGAGGCAGGCCGCCACGTTGGTCTTGGCCATCTTGGCGAAGCCCTTGGCTTCCACTTCGATTGCCTTGTCACGGGGCAGGCTTGCGTGTTTCTGCATGACCTTGATGGCTTCTACCGGTGCCGGGTAGTTCTTGCCAGCCTGGCCGGCCACGAAACCCTTGGCGGTCTCGAAGGCCATCATGCTTTCCATATTGTTCAGCTGGATCTTGCCCTTCTTTTCTTCACGGCGGGCCTGGTAGTCCAGCTTGCCTTCGTTGCACTGGTCGATAATGGCACGGGCGGCGTCAACCAACTTGTCCGCTTCCACGACCGCATCTACCGCGCCCACTTTCAGGGCCTTGTCGGCACGGTTCTCGGAGCCCATGCAGATCCATTCAATGGCATAGTCCACGCCGACCAGGCGAGAAAGGCGCACGGTACCGCCGAAACCCGGAAAGATGCCCAGTTTTACTTCTGGCAGCCCTACCTTCGCCTTGCTGTCCATAACCCGGTAATCGGTGGCCAGGCCCATCTCGAAGCCGCCACCCAGGGCCATGCCATTAATGCAGGTGACCGTCGGGAATGGCAGGTCTTCAATGTCGTTGAAAACGGCGTTGGCAGTGAGGTTGTTGTTGATCAGCTCTTCCTCAGGGCCGGCAAACAGGTCGGTGAACTCGGTGATATCGGCACCGACGATGAAACTGTCCTTACCGCTGGTGACCACCAGCCCCTTGAGGCTGCCCTGCGCCTTCAGCTTATCGGTGGCAGCACGCAATTCCTCGATGGTGAGGCGGTTGAACTTGTTAACTGACTCACCCTGCAAGTCAAAGTTCAGCTGCGCGATTCCGCCTTCGATCTCTTTTACGGTGATGGCTTTACCTTCGTAAATCATCAACTGATCTCCAGTCTGTGTTAATTGCTGTGCCCAGCCCGCGATCCACGGAACCGGCCTGACAGCGGATTGTCGGTCACTGCCTTGACACCCCTGTACCAAGCGGGCATCAGCCTTCGGACCAAAAATTCATACAGTCGTTTGAATCCGGAGGGCACACCTTGTGAAAAAACAGCGATTTTGTCAATCAATTTGTGACACGAGCCCAACGCGGCCGGGAGGGCTGACTTCACCGGGAAACTGCAAAATTCCGTAAAATCGCGGAACGACGTCGCAATCTATAACGTCGCGCTTGATTGGCCGTAAGGCTTAATTTAGCTTTGTGACCCGGATCCCGTCCATTCCAACAAGAAAGCGCATCTCCATGGAGTACCGCCCCGATGAATAACTCTCGCCTCCGCTTACCCTCTGTTCTGGCAGCACTGGTCTTGCTGCTGGTCAGCTCGTTCTCGGTTCGTGCCGATGAAGGTGCTGCCTTTCTCCGTGACCTCCACGAGTTCCGGGTGAACAATTTCATGGCGCTCAGCAACTACTATCGATATAGCGCAACCAATGACGCCGCCGCCGAGGCCGCCATCAAGGAATTGATGGGCGAGGCCACCCGCAACCTGCAGGCGGTATCCGAAAGCGGCGCCAACGTTCTGACGGCTGACCAGGTTGCCTCCCTGCGCAGCGAGTTCGGCACCTTCAGCGAACTGATGGCGCAGAACGTCAGCGACGTTACCGAGATTGGCTACCCCGACCTGCGACTGGTGGGGGAAATGGCCAACCAGGCAGTCACCTTGAGCAACGTTGCCCAGGAGCTCTATGCCCAGGCCCGGGACAGCTCCCAGACCCCGGTCAAGCCGGAAGTTGAAACTGCCCGCTCGGCGTCCGTGCTGATGGCACAGATGCTTTCCCGTTATGCCGCCCGTTCCTACAGCCCGGTCACCCAGACGTTCCAGGGTGCCTCCGGCCTTGCGCCCCTGGATGAGCAGGCCCGTGAACTGGACAAACTGATCGGCGAATTCGTAACGTCTACAGGTCAGGGAAACCTGAGGGGCACGGCAGTAGAAATCAAGACCAAGTGGGGGTTCATTCGCGATTCCTACATTAACTACAACAAGCAGAACGTGGTTTTCGTGATAGAGCGCTATTCCCGCTCGATCCTGGAAGAACTGAACGCCGCTGTATCATCTCTGCAGAACGCCTGATTACCGACCAGACCCGCCTCCGTTCCTCGAAACGGGCCATCTTCGGATGGCCCGTTTTTCGTTATTTGACCCCAGTCAGTTTACAGTGGTGTAAACTTGCCTAAAGTGTTGGGTAATCAATCCGGAGTGGGCACGCTTCAACCAGGCAAGTCCCGCTCTTCCCTGAACAAGGAGTAGTGTCTATGTCTGTATACAGCAAGATCATGGTAGCGATCGACCTCACTGAGGAGGCGCCGCAGGTACTCAAGAAGGCCGTATCCCTGAGCGAGCAACATAATGCTCAGCTGTTGCTGGCCCACGTGGTTGAGCCGGTGGGCTATGCCTATGGCGGCGATATTCCCATGGACCTGAGCGAACTCCAGGATCAACTCGACAAGGCGGCGCGGGAACAGCTCGCTACGTATGGCAAGGAGTATGGCATTCCTGCTGAAAACCAGATTGTGACCGTGGGCCGGCCGGAATCCGAGATTCACCACCTGTCAGAAGACAAGGGCGTGGACCTGGTGGTGGTGGGTAGCCATGGCCGCAGTGGTATCCAGCTTTTGCTGGGCTCAACGGCCAATGGCGTGCTGCACGGTGCCAAGTGTGATGTGCTGGCGGTCAGGATTCACTGATTCCTTGCAGGCGCCCGTGACCGGCTTCGGTGGGCGCCTGCAACCGCTGGTTTCTGGTAATGCCCCGGGTGGCAATCAGCCGCCGTTCTGCATCTCTTCCAACTCCATCCAGCGCTCCATGGCTTGTTCCAGGCTCGCCTCGGTATCAGCCAGTTCTTTGAGCACTGCGTTCACCGCCTCGGTCCCCTGCTGATAGAAATCCGGCGCCGACACCTGCCCGTTAAGGGATTCGAGCTGTGACTCCAGGGCCTCGATCTGGCCCGGCAACTGTTCAAGTTCCCGTTTGTGTTTGTAGCTGAGCTTGGCTGGCTTCTTCTCTGTGGCAACCACAGATGCCGTAGCTTTTCCCGACTCCGAAGCACTGGCGGCTCGAGGACTCGCTCCCTTACCGGATCCGGATTCCCCTGGCTTGGATGACTCAAGTTCGGTCGGAAAGCGGCCACCCTGGCGTCGCCAGTCGGAATAGCCACCCACGTATTCCCGGACCTGCCCGGAGCCGTCGAGGAACAGTGTATCGGTGGCAATATTGTCGAGGAATTCCCGGTCGTGGCTGATCACGATAACAGTGCCGGCAAAGTCCACCAGCCGCGCTTCCAGCAGTTCCAGGGTTTCTACATCCAGGTCGTTGGTAGGCTCATCCAGCACCAGGATGTTGGCGGGCTTGCTGAACAGCTTGGCCAGCAGCAGACGGGCGCGCTCGCCACCCGAGAAAACCCGCACCGGCGACCGTGCCCGTTCCGGGGAAAACAGGAACTCCTGCAGGTAGCCCAGCACATGCTTCTGCTGACCATTGATTTCGATAAACTCACGGCCTTCCGACAGGTTATCCAGCGCGTTGCGCTCCAGGTCCAGTTCACCGCGCAGCTGGTCGAAATAGGCCACCTGGCGATTGGTACCCAGGCGGATGTGGCCTTCACTCGGCTCCAGGTCACCCAGCAGCAAGCGGACCAGGGTGGTCTTGCCAGTGCCGTTCTCCCCCACCAGGCCAATCTTGTCCCCCCGAAGGATTGTCAGGGTGAGGTCCCGGATAACCTCCCTGCCATCCGGATAACGGAAACCGGCGTGGGAGGCGTCTACCACCAGCTTGCCGGACCGTGAGGCATCTTCCACGGAAAAGCTTGCTGTTCCGACCCGCTCTCGGCGCTGACGTCGTTCTTCCCGCATGGCCCTGAGCGCCCTCACCCGGCCCATGTTCCGGGTACGGCGGGCCTTGATGCCCTGGCGAATCCAGGCTTCTTCCTGTTTCAGGCGCTTGTCGAAGAGTGCATTTTGTCGCTCCTCCTCCTCCAGGGCCTTCTCTTTAAGCTCCAGGTACTTGTCATAACTGGCCGCAAAGCTGACCAGGTGCCCCCGATCCAGCTCCACAACCCGGGTAGCCATACGACGGATAAACGCACGGTCGTGGGATACGAACACAATGGCGCCGCGGAACTGGGCCAGCGCGTCCTCGAGCCAGGCAATGGCCGGTACATCCAGGTGGTTGGTGGGCTCGTCCAGTAACAGGATGTCAGGCTCTGCCACCAGGGCCTTTGCCAGCAGTACCCGGCGCTGCCAGCCGCCCGACAATGTGTTCAGGGTCTGGTCAGGATCGATGCGGTACTGTTGCAGGATCGCCGTTACTTTCTGGTCGAGGCGCCAGCCATCCAGCGCTTCCAGTCGCTCCTGCACCTTCATCATCTCATCGAGGGAGGCTTCATCCGCCTGATGGGAAAGGTGGTGAAACCTCGCCAGGAGTTCACCGGTTTCCGGAAAGGCACCGGAAACCACGTCGTAGGCCGTACGGGTATCGTCTGTGGGCAGCATCTGGGGCAGCACCGCCAGCTTCGCACCGCTGTCGAGACGCACCACCCCGCCGTCGGGAGTCACGTCACCGGCTATGATCTTCAGCAGTGTGGACTTGCCCTCACCGTTGCGGCCCAACAGGCAGACCCGCTCACCGGGCTCGATTACCAGCGAGGCGTGGTCCAGTAAAGGCTGCATCCCGAAGGCCAGGGAAATGTTCTCAAGGGTCAGCAATGGCATGACCGGTGTTACTCCTTTGATGCAATGAGCGTCACCGGATCCCCGACACGCAGGGTACCCGGGCTCTGATGTACTCCGTTGACACCGAACATCACGCCGTCATCGGTACGCCGGAAACCCGCGAGGGTTTTCAGGGGTTCGCCCTTGGGGCAGCGTATGCCGGTGTCCGGGTCAACGGTGGTCATGATGCAACGGCTGCAGGGTTTGACCAGGTCGACGGAGACCTCGCCAAGCCGAATGGAACGCCACTGGTCCTCATCCCAGGCCGGTGCGCCTTCCACCACGACGTTTGGGCGAAAACGCCTCATATCACCGTATCCTGGTCTCCGTGAAGCCAGGTCGTCCAGCGAGGATTGGCTGGTGACCAGGAACGGGAAGCCATCCGCGAAGCTGACCGGATGAACCTTAGTCAGGCAATCGTGCCGCGCCGGCCGGGTGACGTTCTCCGGCATGTATACCAAGGTAACGGTGCTGCCCAGGAACTCCGAGAGCGCCCCTGACGCATCACGGCCGGCTTCGACAACACCAGCGACCTGGTCACGCCAGACGGTTACTTCCCGCTCCCGGTTACCCACCGTCACAGTCACAATGCCCTGCGCCGGGATATCCAGGACCAGCTGGCCATCATCGGAGAATGCCGGTTTTATTTGCACAAGTGCAGGATACTTCCGCTGGGTCACAAACCGACCTTGCTCATCTACCAGCATCCAACGCCGGTCATTTACCGGTCCAAACCGGTCAAGGGGCAAGGTATTGGTAGCGATTCCGGCCAGGGACTTGACCGGATAATAGTAGAGCGCTTTGATCTTCATGGGCATGCAGGCCTGGCTGGCTACAGAAACCGCGCCAGTATACTGAAGTTCGGCCGCAGTGAGGGGGCCTGAGACGAAAAAACCCGGCCATTTCTGGCCGGGTTTTCGGAATCTGGAGCGGGAAACGAGATTCGAACTCGCGACCCCAACCTTGGCAAGGTTGTGCTCTACCAACTGAGCTATTCCCGCTTGTCGAAGGCGCTTGGCCTGTCAACGGCTGCGTATTCTACTGATCGGACCGAAGCCGTCAACCGTTTTGTTAAAAATTTTTGAACCCTCGTGTCATCGTTAACTCAGCCCTGCCCATAGCTCTTGCCCCCACCGCCCATGTAGGCTTCCTCCGCCGGTGTCGAACGCCGCTTCAGGGCCCGGTTGCGGTGAGGAAAGCGCCCGAACCGCTCGATAACTGACTGGTGGTCCCTTGCCGACTCCAGGAAACTGGCCAGGAAGGCCCCCAGCGGCCCACCCTCCATGGCCGCCAACTGTTCGTAAAGGGCCACGGAACGTTCCTGGTGCGCCGACTTTTCCGAATGCTGGAGAGGCATGTAGAAAAAGGCCCGCTGGATGGGAATCAGCCTGGTGTCAGCCCCTGCCTCCAGCCCTTCAAGGCACAGGGCGATAGCCTGCCGGTCATTGGAAAAGGCAAGTTCACCCCCCCGGTGAATATGTCGGGTAAACTGGTCCAGCAGAATGATTTCTGCCAGCCGTCCCCCGGGCTCCCGACGCCAGTGATCCAGGCCGTTCTCGGAGGCAAACAGCACCATGGAAATGAAACGGCGGCGGATTTCCTGGTCAAAGGCCCGTGAAGACCGGAACCACCTTTCCCGATGAGCCTTGTCAGGTAGCCCGTGTTGGTCCAGCGGGCCAAACCAGAAATCCAGAAGTTCATGCCAAGCGAACATATAGTCTCCGGCTGTTGGTATTCGCAGTCAGGATTTCGCAGTTATACACTGATTCTGAAACCCGCCAAAGGAGCCCAGACCCATGACGGCCAGAACACGGATTCTGTTACTCGCCCACGGCAGCAGCGACCGTCGCTGGTGTGAAACCTTCGAAGCGCTCGCCGCACCAACCCTCGACAGCCTGCCTGAAGCCCGGGTGGCCTATATGGAACTGGCCGAACCCTCACTGGAAGCCGAGGTCGAGAAAGCCGTAGCTGAGGGTATAACCGACATCCGTGTGGTACCTCTGTTCCTCGCTGCCGGTCGTCACCTGCGCAAGGACGTCCCGGCCATGCTCGATGCCTACCGCGACCGCCTGGGGGTGCAGGTTACCCTGCTGCCCCCAATCGGTGAGGATCCGCGACTGGGGCTGGCACTTAAGGACATTGTCGCTGATTCCCTGGAGGCCACCCATGACTGAAGGAGCCGTCTTGGTCACCGGTGGCACCGGATTTATCGGTCAGGTTCTGTGCCAGGAGCTGATCAAGGCCGGCTACAGCGTCGATGTTCTGAGCCGGCAACCGTCCGAGGCAGTACGTGCCCTTTGTGGAAGAGTGACACCCATCCGGGAACTGTCCGCCATCAATGGCAGCCGGGGCTATGACATCGTGGTCAACCTCGCCGGAGAGGGAATCGCCGAGAAACGCTGGAGCGAGACCCGCAAGCAGGCACTCAGGGACAGTCGTATTGCCCTGACCCGGGAGCTGGTCACCGCGCTGCTCAGCTGCGACCGGCTGCCAGCGGTTATGGTATCAGGCTCTGCGGTGGGCTTTTACGGGGATCAGGGGGGGCGCCCTGTCACCGAATCCAGTCCCCCCAAGGACGAATTCAGCCACCGCCTGTGTGCGGACTGGGAAAAGGCTGCCGCACCGTTGGCTGACAAGGGCGTAAGGGTCTGTTATTCGCGTACCGGCGTGGTCGCAGGCCGCGATGGCGGGTTCCTGGAACGCATGGTACTTCCTTTCCGACTGGGGCTTGGCGGCCGTATAGGTTCCGGAGTGCAATATATGCCCTGGATTCATCGCCGGGATGTGGTAAGGGCGATCCTGTGGATGGTGGAGAACGGGGACGCTCAGGGAGCTTATAACGTGGTCAGTCCCCACCCTGCAACGAATCGCGAGTTCACCCGTACCCTTGCCCGGGTGCTTGGGCGTCCGGCAATACTTCCGGTACCTGCGGTGGCACTGAAAGTTGCACTGGGAGAGATGTCCCGCCTACTGCTGACCGGACAGCGGGCGCTGCCAGAACGCTTGCAGGCAGGGGGATTCAGCTTCAGCTACCCTGACCTGGAACCGGCACTTCGCGAGGCACTTGACCGTCCTGCCTGAAGCGTCGCGGTCAGTTAAAGGATTTTTTGCCGGCAATAGTTGACACCCGCAAGGCGCATTCTTAATATACGCGCCACCTCGACGAGGCAAGGTTTTGAGGAATGCGTCCCCTTCGTCTAGTGGCCTAGGACTCCGCCCTTTCACGGCGGCAACAGGGTCGAACCCCTAGGGGACGCCACTCTTTCTCAGTGACCGTGGGTTTTACGGTCCGTTGCCTTTACAGCCTTGTGTCGGGCATCCCTTAGCACGAAATAACCTACTGCGGCCATAAAGCCGACCATCAACAGTACGGTTCCTACACCAGCGATTACTACCGCGTCCATATACATGGCTTATCCTCCTGTGGATGCTAGGTTCAACCTGTTTCTGAATCCAGATTACGCCTGCCCTCGCGAGTTGATCTTGACGTGTATCAATAGCGTACACGGCTTTTAACCGGTCTTTTTGGGCGACGCAGTTGATACGGAACACGCACTGATGACGACAGACTGCTATAGTTCGAGAAACACGTGTATGGCATTTCATCAATTCCGATAATACCTTGCGTTATTACCGCATTGATGGCAGCTGCCAGAATTTTCACCCAGGAAGACAAACTGACAAACGGGATGCCCAGATTGATTTCGCGTCTTCAGCAGTTTCGCCGCGGCTCGCCCCTGTCGTTCCGTTTGCTGGCGTATATCCTGCTGTTCAGCTCCGTATTCACCTTGATTGCCTCCGGCTTGCAGATCTACACCGATTTCCGGAAAGACGTCTCAGTCATCGATGACAGGCTCCATGTCATTGAAACCGGCTATCGCTCCAGCCTGTCCCGCAGTCTGTGGGCCCTCGACCAGAACCTGATCCAGATACAGCTCGAAGGCATACTGTCACTGCCGGATATCGTACATCTGCGCCTTCGCATCTACCCTGACTCGGAGCTGGTAATGGGTGAACGACCCAAGAACGGCACAGCCATCCGTCAGCACAGCTTCCAGATTGGCCATCAAGGGAGCATTGATACCCAACTGGGAGAGTTGGTCGTCACAGCCTCCCTAGAGCGTAGCTACAGCGACCTCCAACAAAGGATCTGGGTTATTCTCACCACGCAGTTTTTCAAGACCTTCGTGGTATCGATCCTCATTGTCTGGATCCTGCGCCAGCTGGTTACCCGCCATCTGTCGAGGATGGCCTCCTACGCACGTAACTTTTCCCTCGAGAACCTGGATGAGCCACTGAAGCTTGACCGACCTGATACCCTCCGCTATCGGTCAGACGAGCTCGGCCAGGTGACCGATGCGTTCAATCAGATGCGTGAGCGACTCACTGAGGACCTCGAACGCCGCAAGCGGGACGAATCTGAAATCCGGAAACTGTCCATGGCCGTCGAACAGAGCCCTTCGTCGGTAATGATATGCGACCGACAGTGGCGTATCGAGTTCGTCAACCAGAAGTTCAGCCAGCTCACCGGCTACCCGGCAGACCAGGTCCTTGGCCAACGCCCGGGGGATCTCGCCCTGGGGGGAAGAAATACCCGAAGCACCCAGCAACTGTGGCAAACCATCCGCCTTCAGGTGCAACGAGTGGGTGTCTGGCAGGGAGAGGTGAACAGTGTTCGCCGTAACGGCGACCGCTTCTGGGAGCAGATTGTGGTGACTTCTATCAAGGATCCGGAAGGTCGCGTCACCAACTTCCTGGTCGTGGGCGAAGACATTTCCATTCGCAAACGCTACGAACAACAGCTGTTGCGCCAGGCGAACTATGACATCCTTACCGGCCTGCCGAACCGGATGCTTGCCCTTGACCGGCTCAAGCTGGCCCTTGCCCAGGCGCAACGGGAAAACACCCTGGTGGGGGTGATGTTCCTCGACCTGGATAACTTCAAACACATCAATGACACCCTGGGCCATGATGCCGGTGACACCCTGCTGGTGGAGGCTGCCCGACGGATTTCCGCCAGTCTCCGCGGAACCAGCACCGTGGCCCGTCTCGGTGGTGACGAATTTCTGGTGGTATTGCCTGGCCTGAAGGATCCTGGCGACACCGAGCAGGTGGCAGACCGCATTCTCGCCGGATTCAGCACACCCTTTGTCCTGGGTGGGCAGGAAGTGTTCGTCACCACCAGCATCGGCATCGCGATCTACCCATCCGATTGCGACAATTCCGGCACCCTGCTTCAGAATGCCGATGCGGCCATGTACGAGGCCAAGCACAAGGGCAAGAGCGCCTGGGAGCGCTTCGCGCCAGAGATGAAAGAAGTCTCCCACGAACGACTGCAGATGGAGTCCCGCCTGCGCCGGGCCCAGGAGCTGGATGAGTTCGAGCTCTGGTTCCAGCCCATTGTGGAAACTGCGACCGGCCACGTCACCGGCGCCGAAGCATTGTTGCGGTGGAACAGCCCTGTGATGGGCCTGATCATGCCGGACAGGTTCATTCCGCTTGCCGAAGAAACCGGTATGATCATTCCGATTGGTCGCTGGGTCCTGGAACAGGCATGCATGGCGGCCCGACGCTGGCAGGAGGCAACCGGGCGGGAGTTGCAGATCGCGGTCAACGTGTCCCCCCGGCAGTTCCGCGATCCTGAGTTTGTCGAGTCGACGCTGGAAATCCTCACTGCCTGCGATTTGCCGCCGAATCGACTGGAAATGGAAATCACGGAACGCCTTATACTGGACAACAGTATCGAAACCGCTACCATCCTCCGGCAACTGGACGAGGCCGGTATCCGCCTGTCGGTCGATGACTTCGGCACGGGC
Source organism: Marinobacter sp. AN1 (assembly GCF_026013985.1). NCBI lineage: Bacteria > Pseudomonadati > Pseudomonadota > Gammaproteobacteria > Pseudomonadales > Marinobacteraceae > Marinobacter > Marinobacter sp. AN1. The sequence goes on from NZ_CP110342.1 coordinate 2,400,608, forward strand.
TTTTCCGCCCTCAGTTACCTGAAAAGCTACCCCTTTGATTCCCTCAAGATCGACAAGGCCTTCGTGGCCGATGTAATGGTGTCTGGGGATAATGCATCCCTGGTCCTCGCCATCATCAACATGGCCCACAGTCTCAAACTGACGGTAGTCGCCGAAGGGGTTGAAGAGCCGGCCCAGCAGGATTTCCTCAGGGAACATCACTGCGACTTTGCCCAAGGCTATCTTTACAGCCGGCCAGCCCCCGAACCAGACTTCGTGGCCTGGCTCCGGGATCATTGAGCCGACACTGAAAATACCGGAACTGACGATATCGGCGTCGTTACAAACCCAATCAACCAGGGATGTCTTCACCCATGGATGATCAGATACTGGTCGTTAACTGCGGCAGCTCTTCCGTCAAGATCGCCGTATTCGACTCCCACGGCACGGTGCTTGTGAGCGCCCTGGCCGAAAAGCTCGGCCAGCCCGACGCCCGGCTGGTTGCCGACGGGGAGGAGTCCGTATCGTTGCCGGCCATGGCAGACCATCACCAGGCCCTTGAGGCTTCCATCAAGTGGTTGCAAGGGGCCGGTTATCTTTCCACCGAGCCAACCGCGATCGGCCACCGGGTAGTGCACGGTGGCGAGGCCTTCCACAAGGCCGCCCTGCTGGATGAGAATGCCATCCGTGCCATTGAATCCTGCGCAGACCTTGCCCCGCTCCACAACCCGGTGAACCTCGCCGGTATCGAGGCCGCACGCCGGCTTTTTCCAGAAGTACCCCAGGTGGCCGTTTTCGATACCGCTTTCCACCAGAGCCTCCCCCGCCATGCGTGGCTTTATGCGTTACCACGCCGATTCTATGACGACTACGGGGTTCGTCGTTACGGGTTTCACGGCACCAGTCACCAGTACATGGCCGAAGAAGCAGCCCGACGACTCGGCAAACCGCTGGAGGAAACCTCCATCATTTCCGCCCACCTGGGTAATGGTTGCAGCATTACTGCCATACGTAACGGCCTGAGTGTCGACACCAGCATGGGCCTGACGCCCCTGGAAGGACTGGTCATGGGCACCCGCAGTGGTGACGTGGACCCTGGGCTATTCGATTTCCTGGCCGCCAAGGGCGTCACCGCAGAGGAAACTCACCGGATCCTCAACCGTGAAAGCGGACTTCTGGGCCTCTCCGGACATACCAGTGATATGCGAAACCTGGTCAGCGCAGCCCGTGAAGGCAACGGGCAATGCAAGGATGCCTTCGAAGTGTTCTGCTTCCGGCTCGCCCGTTACATTGGCGCCATGATGGTCTCACTGGAACAGCTCGACGCCCTGGTATTTACCGGTGGCATCGGCGAAAACAGCACGGACGTTCGTGCCCGCACCCTCGAGCACCTTGTCCTGCCCGGGTTTCGCGTAGATCCAGCCGCCAACGCTCACCACGGCCGAAACAACGGGGGTCATATCGCCGCTGGCAACAGCCGCTTCCCGGTCATGGTCATCCCGACTCGCGAAGAGGCCATGATTGCCCGCGAAGCCAGGGCACTTGTGGCAGACTCCCACGCACAAACAAGCCGGCAACACTGAAGGAATTCTCCATGGCAAAGAGTCTCTTTATCGCGCCCACCGAACTGGACAGCGGCCTCACGTCTGTGTGCCTGGGCCTGCTCCGTGCCCTCGACCGCGTGGGCGTTCGCGTCGGCTTCTATAAGCCGGTAAGCCAGCCGGCCCGCTCTGCCGGCGAAAGCTCCCAGGAAGACTTTTCGGTACCGTTTGTCAGGGCCCGCTCGGATCTCAACCCGCCGAACCCGGTCCCCCTGAAAGAAGCCCAGAATCAGCTCAACCGGGGCAAGACCGATGAGTTTATGGAAGACATGGTCGGCCGCTTCCAGCAGGTTGCCCGCGACGTGGACGTGGTAATCGTGGAAGGGTTGGTCCCCGACCGCAGTGAAGCCTATACCGCGCGCATGAACGTGGAAATGGCCCGCAACCTGGGCTCGGATGTGATACTGGTGTGCTCACCCAACGGCCGCAGCTGCAAGGAACTGGATGACTGGCTGGACTTTTCCGCCAGGTTGTTCGCTGCCCCGGAAGACCCGGACGTCATCGGGGTGGTACTGAACAAGGTGGGAAAGCCGGAACAGACCGGGTTCCTGCCCAGCTTCAGCCAGCGGGAGGCCGGGCAGAGCCTGGACTACGAGGGCCAGTGCCGGATGTTCAGTTCAGGACGGCTGCGACTGCTGGCCTCCATACCCTGGCAACCTGACTTGCTTGCACCCCGGGTGTCCGATATCGCCCGGGCTCTGCCGGCCGATATTCTCCACGAAGGCGACCTGAACAGCCGGCGGGTACAGAAGGTTTCGGTTTGCGCCAGGACCATTCCCAACATGATCGACACCCTGCGACCGGGCACCCTTATGGTCACCCCCGGGGACCGGGAGGATATCCTGGTAGCCACTGCGGTCGCTGCCCTCAACGGCGTTCCCCTGGCTGGCCTGCTGCTGACAGGTGGCCTGATGCCTGACCAGCGCACCATTGAACTGTGCCGCCGCGCCCTCGCGACGGGCCTGCCGGTGCTGAAGGCGGACACAAACACCTATGAGACCGCTCATCAGCTTGCCAACCTCCCTGGCGCGGTCCCCGCCGATGACCCGGACCGCATCGAGAAAGTGATGGAAACGGTCGCATCCCGCCTGGACGCCGACTGGCTGCAGCAACATCTCCGGGTCGAGCGCCTGCGTCGCCTGTCGCCACCGGCATTTCGCTACCAGCTTTCCAGGCTGGCCAGGGAGGCCGGCAAGCGCATCGTGTTGCCGGAAGGCAGTGAGCCACGTACGGTGCAAGCCGCTATCATCTGTACCCAGCGGGAGCTGGCCCACTGCATCCTGTTGGGCGAACGGGACGAAATCGAAGCGGTTGCCGAGTCTCAGGGACTGACCCTGCCCGAGCAACTGGAGATCATCAATCCTGCGGCCGTTCGGGGACGGTATGTGGATCCAATGGTCAAGCTTCGCCAGCACAAGGGACTGGCCCCGGACATGGCGGAAGCCATGCTGGAAGACAACGTGGTCCTTGGCACCATGATGGTGGCACTGGACGAAGCTGATGGCCTGGTATCAGGCGCCATCCACACCACCGCGAACACAGTGCGTCCGGCCCTGCAACTGATCAAGACGGCGGACCATGCCAAAGTGGTGTCGTCGGTCTTCTTCATGCTGCTGCCGGAGCAGGTACTGGTTTACGGCGACTGTGCCATCAACCCGGACCCCAATGCTGAGGAACTGGCAGATATTGCCATTCAGAGCGCGGACTCTGCGCAAGCATTCGGCGTCAATCCTGTCGTAGCCATGATCAGTTACAGTACCGGAAGTTCTGGCAGCGGCGCCGATGTGGAAAAAGTGCGCGAAGCCACCCGTATTGCCAGGGAACTGCGCCCCGACCTGGTGATTGACGGCCCCTTGCAGTATGACGCCGCTGCTATTGCGGATGTTGGCAAAAGCAAGGCTCCGGATAGCCCGGTGGCCGGCAAGGCCACGGTGTTTATCTTCCCGGACCTCAACACCGGAAATACCACCTACAAGGCGGTTCAGCGCAGTGCAAACGTGGTGAGCATCGGCCCCATGCTTCAGGGCCTGCGCAAGCCTGTAAACGACCTCTCGCGCGGCGCCCTGGTCGATGACATTGTCTTTACCATCGCGCTGACTGCGGTGCAGGCCGCCCAGGCCGAGTCTGCCGGATAGCGGGAGGGAAAGGGCTGAGCCTGGCTCAGCCCTTTTTCTTGCTCTTCATGCGGGTTTTCTTGATCTGACGCCCTCTCTTGAGGTCGTTATCCTGCTTGACCTTCTGCCGCGGCGTTCGCCGGTCCACCTTGTCGGCAAACGGGTTTTCACCAGAGCGGAACTCAAAGCGGATAGGTGAGCCGTTGACCTTGAGCACCTTGCGGAACGTGTTTTCCAGGTAGCGTTTGTAGGCACCCGGCAGTGCATCCGTCTGGTTACCATGCACCACCACTACCGGCGGGTTTGAGCCACCCTGGTGCGCATAGCGCAGTTTGATCCGACGCCCCCGAACCATGGGTGGCTGGTGCTGGGCAACGGCATCCTGCAGAATCGCGGTCAGGCGGTTGGTGGACCATTTCGCCATGGCCGACTCGTAGCAATCACCGATAGAGTCGTACAACAGCCCTACCCCGGAGCCGTGCAATGCGGAAATATAATGCTTGTCGGCGTAGTCCAGGAAGTCGAGCCGGCGCCGGACCTGCTCCTTCACCCGGTCCTTTTCTTCCGGATCCATGCCATCCCATTTGTTCACGGCAATGACCAGCGAACGCCCGGCATCCAGTACGAAGCCGATCAGGTGCAGGTCCTGGTCCACCAGGCCTTCCCGGGCATCGATCACCAGGATAACTACATGGGCATCCTCGATGGCCTTGAGGGTCTTGATGATGGAGAACTTCTCCACCACTTCCCGAACGTTCTTGCGTCGCCTTACCCCGGCGGTGTCGATCAGGGTGTATTCCTGGCCCTGGCGCTCATAGGGGATGTACACGCTGTCGCGGGTGGTGCCCGGCATGTCATAGACCACCACCCGCTCTTCTCCCAGCAGGCGATTCACCAGGGTTGACTTGCCCACATTGGGGCGACCGACGACGCCAATACGGATGCCGGGGTATTTGTCGGCACGGTCCTCTTCCTCCTCGGGAAGTTCGCCGAGCAGGTGCTCCAGCATGGAGCGGATCCCCCGGTTATGGGCCGCGGCAATCTGGTAGACTGACTCGAAGCCCAGGGAGTAGAAGTCAGCCGCAGCCACGTCCGGATCCTGGCCATCGGTCTTGTTGACCACCAGGTGGGCCGGTTTTCCAGAGCGGCGAAGGTGGTCCGCAATCATCTCGTCGCCGGCGGTCAGGCCAGAGCGCCCGTCGACCAGGAACAGAACGATATCGGCTTCTTCCACCGCCTGCATGGACTGGCGGGCCATCTCGGCATCCAGCCCTGCCTCATCACCTGTCAGCCCGCCGGTATCAATAACGATGAAGCGACGGCCCTCATAGTTACCGTCGCCATATTTGCGATCGCGGGTCAGGCCCGGGAAGTCCGCCACCAGCGCATCGCGGGAACGGGTCATCTGGTTGAACAGGGTGGACTTGCCCACGTTGGGGCGGCCCACCAGAGCGATTACCGGTGTCATTGGGTATGCCTGGGGTTAGAAGCCAAGGTTAATAACCTGAATATTTGGAGCAGATCCGTTACGTATCGCCCTATAACCGCGGCCTGGTAACACCAGGCCGCAGAAAGCATGTCAATCGCGGTTCTCAAGGGTAAACACAGCGAGGCGACCACCGTTGCCATAGACGACCAGGCGGTCCTCCCAGCGCTGCATCGGCGCACGGATCCCCTCATCGTCAAAGGATACCTGGCCCTGGAACTGACCGTTTTCCTGGGACAGGATATGAAGATAGCCCTCATAGTCGCCCACCACCAACTGATCACCAATGACGGCAGGTGCGGACAACCGGCGCCAGGAGAGCGCATCCTGGGTCCATACCTCATCCAGGCTGCGAGCATCCAGTCCGGTCACATCACCATTGTCGCTGACCACAAAGACCCGCTCGGGACCCAGCGCGGGGCTACGGAACGTTGATGTTGACCGGCTCCAGATCTCTTCGCCATTACGCAGGTCCACCAGTGCCAGCTTACCCTGATACCCGGCAAGCAGGGCGGCGCCTTCTACGATAACCGGCTCGGCGGTCACGTCCACCAGGCGCTCCAGCTCGGTACGGCCGGAGGGCTCGCCAACCACGTACTGCCAGACCGGCTGCCCGCTGGCCAGCGCCAATGCTACGACACGTCCGTTCGCCAACGAGACCAGTGCCAGTTCCCCACCGACCACCGGTGATGCAGTTGCGCGTATCGACAGGGACGGTGCAGGCGCATCGTACTGCCAGAGACGTTCACCGCTCTGGGCGTTGGCCGCAACCACCTTGCCGTCGATGGTCTGGGTCAAGACAAGGTTGCCATTGGACTGGGGCGGAGCCAGCACCTCATTGGGCAGGTTCAGACGCCAGTTCTCTTCGCCTTCCTGCCGGTCAATGGCAATCAGCTCTGCGTTATCGTTCACCACGTAGAGCTGACGGCTGTCGCCGCCAACACCGGCCATAATGCGGTCGTCCAGGTCAACGCGCCAGCGTATATCCCCGGTAGCGGGACCCACTGCGACCACTTCACCGTCTGCCGAGACCGCGTACAGGCTTCCGCCCACGATCACCGGTTCGAGGTAAAGATACTGACCGTCGTGGCCATCCCCCACGTTCAGGGACCACTGTTCTTTCAATGTGACCGAGGAAACAACCTCAGGCACCGGATCCGGCTTCTCGAGGTTTTCCGACGAGCTACAACCCACCATCACTGCTGCCACGCCAGCAAGTGCCAGGGGCATGCCAAGTGATTTCAGACGGCGGCTGAAACCCATCACGCATCACCTCCGACACCCAGGCTGGCGAGCTTCTGGCGCAGTAATCCGATACCACCGTCACCACCAGACTCACGAGCCCTCAAATAGGCTTCCTCGGCACCGGACTGGTCGCCGGTTGCCAGCAGGATGTCCCCCTCCAGTTCGGCCAACAGGCCTTCAAACTCACCTGCGTTGTCTGCGCCACGCACCGTAGCCAGGGCTGCGTCATAGTCACCGGCGCCATACTGGGCACGGGCAAGCCGGGTACGCACCACCAGAGACAGGGCCTCGCTGGAGCCCGACTGGTCCAGGGCCCACTGAAGGGATTCGGCCGCAGCTGCCGGATCGTTATCCGCCATCATCTGCTGGTTCGCGAGAATGAGCATGGCGTAAACCGCATAGGCGGTACCAGCATGATCGTCCCGGACCTTGTTGGCCAGGTAGGCAACAGATTCACGGTCCTCGTCAGAGGAAGCCTCGGTGGCCTGCTGTATCAGCTGCCCGAAGTCCGCGGCAGCCTTCGCCTGCTGGGTGGCCTGGTGGTTCTGCCAGGCCTGCCAGCCAAAGACAATGGCAAGGGCAAGGGCAATACCGATCAGCAGTGAACTGCCGTTTTTCTTCCACCACTGTTTGATGGCTTCTATCTGTTCTTCTTCGGTCCGCATTTCGGCCATGGTGACTCCTGAGTGTCCTGTCCGGTTCTGATTGTGTTTGATGCGATTGTCTGTCGTGGCAGAGGTCAGGTGTTAGCGAACTGACTGGCCAGGTGGCTGCCAACCTGGTCCAGCGAAACCTGCTCCTGGTCTCGCTCCTCGCGCAGGTACTTGACGCCAACGGCTCCGTCCCGGACTTCGTTCTCACCAATGATGATCGCTACCCGGGCGCCGCTGCGGTCGGCCTTTTTCATCTGGCTCTTGAAGCTGCCGCCGCCACAATGGGTCACGACTGTACGCCCAGGCATGGCTGAGCGTATTGCTTCGCTGGCCCGGAACGCCGCGCTAACCGCAGCCTCTCCCATGGCAGTAACGAATACATCCGCTTCGTTGTTGACGTCCGGCGGCACCAGCTCAAGGGTCTCAAGCAGCAGGATGAGCCGCTCCACCCCCATGGCAAAGCCGACAGCTGTGGTGGGGCGGCCACCCAGTTGTTCCACCAGGCCATCATAGCGACCGCCGGCACAGATAGTACCCTGGGCGCCCAAACTGTCTGTGACCCACTCGAAGACAGTCTTGCCGTAGTAGTCCAGCCCGCGGACCAGGCGGTTGTTCACCGTGTAGGGCACCCCGGCCGCATCCAGCATGGCGGTCAGCTGCTCGAAGTGTTCACGGGACTCATCATCAAGGTACTCGTCAAGTGACGGTGCCTTCTCGAGGATCCGCTGGGTCTCGGTATTCTTTGAATCGAGGATTCTCAACGGGTTGGTCAGCAGGCGACGCTGGCTGTCCGGGTCCAGGTCGGAACGGTAATCCCCCAGATAATCCACCAGCGCCTGGCGGTACTCGGCGCGGGCCTCTGCGGTACCGATGCTGTTGATTTCGAGCCGGGCATGGGCTTCCAGGCCAAGGGCCTGCCACAGCCTTGAGGTAAGGATCAGCAGTTCAGCGTCAATATCCGGGCCATCCATGCCGAAACATTCCACGCCAAACTGGTGGAACTGACGGTAACGCCCCTTCTGGGGCCGCTCGTGACGAAACATGGGACCCGTGTACCACAAACGCCGGGTCTGGTTGAACAACAGGCCATGTTCTTCGGCGGCGCGTACGCAACCCGCCGTGCCCTCAGGCCGCAAGGTGAGACTGTCGCCATTGCGGTCGTCGAAGGTGTACATCTCCTTCTCGACGATATCAGTAACCTCGCCGATGGAGCGACGAAACAGTTCGGTATGCTCCACCACGGGCATACGGATTTCCTGGTAACCGTAAGACTGCAACACCCCGCGCACCCTGGCCTCAAGATACTGCCAGACGGGGGTCTGCTCGGGCAGGATATCGTTCATCCCGCGGATTGCCTGAATCTTAGCCAAAGTAGAACCTTTTCTGTTGGATAGAAGCCCGGAATGATTACTCAGCGGACTTCGCAATAATTGACTCTTCCTGTTCCTGGCGTCGGGCAACCTCTTCCCGGATCAGCCGCTCCAGGTCATCAGTGAGGTTGGCATTGTCCAGTTTCTGGTTGGGTTTGCCAGCGGCGTAGAACAGGTTTTTCGGCGAACCACCGGTCAGTCCCAGATCCGCCACCTTGGCTTCGCCCGGGCCGTTAACGATGCAGCCGATAATGGCCACGTCCAGGGGCACGTTAACGTCCTCCAGGCGGGCTTCCAGGTCATTCATGGTCTGGATGACATCAAAGTTCTGGCGGGAACAGCTCGGGCACGCGACAAAGTTGATGCCGTGGCTCCGAAGGCGCAGGCTCTTGAGAATATCGAAGCCCACCTTGATTTCCTGTACCGGGTCCGCCGCCAGTGACACCCGGATCGTATCCCCGATGCCGTCCATAAGCAGCATGCCCAGACCAATAGACGACTTGACCGTGCCGGAACGGAAGCCACCGGCCTCGGTGATGCCCAGGTGCAGGGGCTGCTCGATCTGACTGGCAATCTTGCGATAGGCGTCCACGGTCATGAAAACCTCGGAGGCCTTCAGGCTGACCTTGAAATCCTGGAAATCGTACCTGTCCAGAATATCGATGTGCCGCATGGCAGACTCCACCAGGGCGTCTGCCGTGGGTTCGCCGTACTTGCGCTGAAGGCTTTTTTCCAGGGAGCCCGCATTTACCCCGATTCTCATGGGGATACCGCGATCCCGCGCAGCCTGGATAACCGCGCTCACCCTGTCCTCCCGGCCGATGTTGCCGGGGTTGATCCGCAGGCAGTCAACCCCCAGCTCGGCAACCCGCAGGGCTATCTTGTGGTCAAAGTGAATATCCGCCACCAGCGGCAACGAAACCCGGGCGCGGATCTTGCCAAACGCTTCCGCAGCGTCCATGGAAGGGACCGAAACCCGGACAATATCGGCGCCAGCCTGCTGGAGTGCCTCAATCTGGGCAACGGTAGCATCCACATCACAGGTTTCCGTGTTGGTCATGCTTTGAACCGCAATGGGTGCATCACCACCGACCGGTACGTTGCCGACATGAATCTGGCGGGACTTGCGTCTTTTAATGGGGGATTCGAGTTTCATAAACGGCCAAACCGATGTGAAATTTAGATCGTTGCTGTGGGAGGGCCGATGCGACAGACCGCTCCGGCCACCCTGTTACGGCAGGTTCAGGACCAGCCGGTTATTCCGTACCTGGCGCTCAGACAGGTTTACTGCCTCTCCACCGAATCGCACCGAATCCACGCCGCTAACGGCTCCAAGTACGACCCGCAGCGGTGGCTCTGCGGTCAGCTCCAGGGTATCGCCGGCTGAACGCAGAGATGCCTCAAGGGTGCGACCTGTACTGTCCTGTACCTCGACCCAGCAGTCACCAGAAAATTCGATCGTCAGGCGGCCCTCATCGGCAACACTAACAGCAGGGTCAACTTCGTCCAGGGGTTCAGAGCGGACGGCGGTGTCCTGGTCAGCAGCTTCCGACGGGGCACCGGCGCTGTTATCCACGAGTTCAGCCGTGCTGTCATCAACGTCCTGACCCGATTCAACCTGAGTCTGGACGGTCGCATCAACGGATGACCCATCGTCTGCACCGGCCGCATCGCTGATGCCGGAATCGACACCGGAGCCGCTGGTGTCATTGGGAGAACCCGTGGATTCCAGTGTGCCATCCGAGCCACCCTGAATTCGTTCCGATGTAATCTGGGTGCCTGTCGGGAGAGCGTCCCCCGTGCCCTCTTCCACCTGGCCTGGCTGCGGGGCGCTGCCCTCGCCTGCAGTTTGCCCTGTGACCTCCGCCTGCTCGCGAGCCAGGTACAGTGATCCGCCATAGAAAAGCACCGCCAGGATTACCAGAATCACCACGATACGGGCTATCTGACGCTTGCGGCGCTTACGGCGCTCAATGTTGATCAGGGGATTGGCCTCCACCCGAGCCTTCTGTTCTTCCCGCAGCGGTTCCAGCTCACTGTCCAGTTGCCGAATCACGCTTTCCGGGTCAAGACCTACCTGTGATGCGTAGGTCCGCACATACCCCTTTAGAAACAGCTCGCTGTCAATCTGTTTGTAATCGCCGTTCTCGATCGCCGAGATCACAGCCGGGCGAAGGTGCTGGCGATCAGCCACTTCGGTAATGGTCAGTCTGGCAGCTTCACGGGCCTTCCTCAGGCGCTCACCGACACCTGGCTGATGGCTTTCCTGCTTGGCGTTATCCGTTGTCATCGGCCGTTAACACCTTGTATTGTCGATATTCTTCGGAGTCCGGATACTGGTTGCGAAGCAGCAGTGCGAGACTGGATTCCTGGTCGTAATTACGGAAGTGCCTGGCAATCCGGATACCCACCAGCAAGCTTTCAGGGGTATGGCTCAGCTGTGGGTTACGCTGCATCATGGTGGTCAGGCGACTGTAATACCCTGAGGCCGCAGCGTAGTCTCCCGTCTCCACAAGCGCCCGTGACAGGGCAAGCAACCACCGTGGATTGCCACGATCAAGTTCCAGTGCGCGGCGGTAGGCTCCGACCGCGGCATCCATGTCTCCGGTACGTTCGCTGGCCCGCCCCAGGTTATAGAAAACGGAAGCACGATCCTCGTAACCGGTATCACGGGAGGCCGTGACGAACTGTTCCCGGGACTCTTCATAGCGCTCCTCACGGTACAGAAAGGCACCGTAGAACACACGGCCTCGAGTATACCCCGGGTCACTGCGAAGGGCCTTACGATAGGATTCCTCGGCCAGCTCGGGCTCGCCCTCACGCTGCATCAGAAGCCCCTGGGTAGCCAGTGCCGCAGGGTCATCTGCCTGCAGGTCCAGGGCCCGCTCCAGGTGTTTTCGGGCACGGTCAGTGTTCCCCTGGGAAAGGTAGGCTGTGGCCAGCTGAACGTAGTTGGCGACCGCCTTGTCCTCGTCTTCTTCCCGCGCAAACCGGCTGTCCGTGGTCGTAACACAGCCGGCAAACAGGCTCGCAAGTACCAGCATGCACAGGGACAGGATAAAACGGTTACTAATGCCGGAACCTGGTGACAACACTGAACGCATGGTCTCTTCCTGAAGCCTGTATCGGGGTTAGGGTGTCATCTGGTGCACCGGGATATAGCGCTGGCTGCGCCTGGTCCGGTCTTCCACACGACCCACGAGCTGACCGCAAGCGGCGTCAATATCATCGCCCCTTGTGGTACGAATGGTTGTGATGTACCCCGCTTCATTGAGAATTTTCTGGAATCGACGCGTCGCATTCATACTCGGACGACGGAAATCGCTTTCCGGAAACGGGTTAAAGGGAATCAGGTTGATCTTGCACGGGAGTCCCCGCAAGACCTCTGCCAGTTGCCGTGCATGCTCCGGCTGGTCATTGGTATTTTCAATGACCGTGTATTCGATGGTGGCCTTGCGCTTGTCCGGCAGTCGGGACAAGTAGCGGCGAGTGGCTGCCAGCAGCTCGGCAATCGGATATTTCTTGTTGAGAGGGACCAGCTGATTTCGCAATTCATCGTTCGGCGCATGGAGTGAAATGGCCAGGGAAACATCGGTCACTTCCCCCAGGCGATCCAGCGCAGGCACGACCCCTGATGTACTCACCGTTACCCGGCGCTTGGAAATGCCATAGGCCAGGTCTTCCATCATCAGGTTCATGGCGTCGACAACGTTGTCGAAATTCAGCAACGGTTCACCCATCCCCATCATGACCACGTTGGTTATGGGACGGTCCGCATTGGGTTCAAAGGGCATGAAGGCCTTACGTGCCACCCATACCTGGCCAATGATCTCGGCGGCGGTCAGGTTACGGTTAAACCCCCGCTTGCCGGTTGAACAGAAGGTACAGTCAAGGCTGCAGCCGATCTGTGAAGACACGCACAGGGTGCCCCGTTCGCCATCCGGTATCAGCACGGTTTCCACGCTGTTGCCGGAGTCCATGCGCATGACCCACTTGCGGGTGCCGTCCCTGGAGGTTTCATCGTAGACCACTTCCGGGCCACGAACCTCAGCGACCTCTTTGAGCCTGTCCCGCAGGACCTTGCTCATATTGGTCATCTCATCGAAGTCGTCCACACCCCGCTGATGGATCCACTGTAGCACCTGGGTTGCGCGGAAACGCTTCTCCCCCAAAGTTTCGAAGAATGCCTCAAGCTTGGCCTTGGGCATTCCCAGCAGATTGGTTTTTTCGACAGCAGCAGTCATGGTCAGTCTCGATCAGGTAACAGACGGGGCGGCCGCAGCCGCCCCGGACAGCATCAGCCCCGCGGGCAGATTTCGCTGTCGTTGAAGAAATAGGCAATTTCCCGCTCAGCGGAAGCCGCAGAGTCGGAACCGTGGACGGCGTTGGCGTCAATGGTGTCAGCGAAATCCGCGCGGATGGTGCCTGCGTCCGCTTCCTTCGGGTTGGTTGCGCCCATCAGGTCACGGTTCTTGGCAATGGCGCCTTCGCCTTCCAGAACCTGAACCACAACCGGGCCAGAGGTCATGAACGCCACCAGGTCACCAAAGAACGGGCGCTCCTTGTGCTCGGCGTAGAAGCCTTCAGCCTGCTCCTGGGAAAGGTGTATCATCTTCGCGGCAACGATCTTCAGGCCGGCTTTTTCGAAGCGGGAGTAGATCTCGCCAATGACGTTCTTGGCAACAGCATCCGGCTTGATGATAGAGAGCGTGCGCTCGTTGGACATAATCTTTGCTCCAGTTGGGTTTCAGGTGGAAATTCCGGCCTGAGATTATACGCAGTAAGGGGCCGGCTGCCTACCGACAGCGGCCCCTTACCATGACAGACCAGCGGGCTCAGGCGGAGGTGCGCCGACGTTCACGCAACCGTTCGACCACCGAGACCACCTGGCCGGCGGCGAAATCCACTTCCTCATCCGTGGAAAAACGCCCCAGGGAGAACCGCAGACCTGCATGGGCCTGGGCCTCGCTCAGGCCAATGGCCGTAAGTACATAGGAGGGCTCCATGGTCGCCGAGGCACAGGCCGAACCCGATGAGACCGCCAACTCCCTCAGACCCAGCATCAGCGACTCCGCTTCGATGCCGTCAAAGGAAAGGTTGATGATCCCGGGGACCCGTTTAGTTTCATGGCCGTTTAAGGTCACGCCCTCGAGTTCGCCAACAGCTCCCAGGAACCGGCTCCGTAACGCTTCCAGCCGGGCCATTTCATTTTCGAGCAGCTCTCCTGCCATATCAAAGGCCTTGCCCATCCCGACAATCTGGTGGGTAGGCAGCGTACCGGACCTCATGCCCCGCTCATGGCCGCCGCCATGGATCTGGGCCTCGATGCGAACATCCGGTGAGCGTCGCACGTAAAGCGCCCCCACGCCCTTGGGCCCGTACACCTTGTGAGCTGAAAGGGCGACCAGGTCTGCGTTAAGGTCAGACACGTTCACCGGCACCTTGCCAGCGGCCTGCGCCGCATCCACATGGAACAGCACGCCACGCTCACGCAACATGGCTCCGATCTTGCCAATATCGTTTATGGTGCCCAGCTCGTTGTTGACCAGCATCAGGCTGACCAGCAGTGTCTCCGGCCTTAAAGCCTGTTCCACCTGTGACAGGGCAATCTGACCGGTGGCATCCGGTGTCAGCCGGGTAACGTCGCAGCCCTGACCCTCCAGCCAGCTGCAGGTATCCAGGACCGCCTTGTGCTCAATGGCGGAAGTGATGATGTGTGGGCGCACATCCGGGTTGCGGTTAGCGCCAACGGCGCCCTTTATCGCCAGGTTGTCCGACTCGGTGGCTCCGGAGGTCCAGACAATCTCCCTTGGGTCGGCACCGATTAGCTGCGCCACCTGTCGCCGGGCATTTTCTACAGCGGCTTCCGCCTGCCAGCCATAACCATGGGAACGACTGGCCGGGTTACCAAAAACCCCGTCCAGGGTCAGGTAGCCTGCCATAAGCTCGGCAACGGCAGGGTCCACAGGCGTAGTGGCTGCGTAATCAAGATAAACCGGTGTTTTCATGCTCTGTTTCAGGTCAGGCGGGCGCCTGGTCTTCCAGACGCTCGGTGTTGATGGTATCGGCCAGCGCATCTTCCCGGGCCTGGCCATCCTGTCGACTGGCCACCGCCTGGATTTCGCGCTTGTTCATCAGGTCGGCAAGGCTAATGCGACTCAGGAACTGGTGGATCTGGTCACTCAGATCGGACCACAAGTGGTGGGTCAGGCACATTTCGCCGTTCTGGCAATCCCCCTTGTGGCTGCAGCGAGTCGTATCCAGGGACTCATTGACGGCATCTACCACATCCGCAATAAACACCTGGTCACTGGACCGACCCAGACGGTAGCCGCCACCCGGGCCACGCACACTGCTCACTAACTTTTCACGGCGCAGACGGGAGAACAACTGTTCCAGGTAAGACAGGGAAATTCCCTGGCGCCGGGATATGTCGGCCAGGCTGACAGGCCCCTCGTCTCCGTGGAGGGCAAGGTCCAGCATGGCAGTTACGGCGTAGCGGCCCTTGGTAGTCAGTCGCATAACGGCGGCCCCGGCTCAGAAGTTCATGGAATTCCAGCCGCTGAGTATGAATTGACCAACCTTTTTGGTCAAGTATTCAGCGGTCCTCGGCGCCGCTCGCTGCCCGCCGGTCCTCCCCGGCGTGATCCACTGACTCAGCAGAATCATACCGCACGCAATCAAACTCCCCCGCATCCAGCGGCGGCAACTTGCCATTGTCCACATAGTCCTGGTTGACCTTGTGGATGGCGGCGCACATCTTTTCGATACGCTCGTCCACGGCGTGCATATGATCCAGCAAACTACGCATCGCCCGGGCCACGGGATCCGGCATTTCCTCGGTCACACCGTAGGCATCGAAGCCCATGCGTTCTTCCATTTCCTTGCGACGGTCATCTTTTTCGCGGGTCTTCACCACCATCCTTCCGGGTATGCCGACAACGGTTGCGCCGGCGGGAACCGCCTTCGTCACCACCGAGT
This sequence comes from Marinobacter sp. AN1, assembly GCF_026013985.1. Classification (NCBI taxonomy): domain Bacteria; kingdom Pseudomonadati; phylum Pseudomonadota; class Gammaproteobacteria; order Pseudomonadales; family Marinobacteraceae; genus Marinobacter; species Marinobacter sp. AN1. Next base: position 2,416,037 of record NZ_CP110342.1, read on the forward strand.
TAGAGCCCACCTTGGCCCCCTCACCCACCTCGAACGGACCAAGTATCTTTGCGCCGGCCCCTACCACCACGCCATTGCCAATGGTGGGGTGGCGCTTGCCCTTGTTCCAGCTAGTGCCGCCAAGGGTAACGCCCTGATAAAGGGTAACGTCATCCCCGATCACCGTGGTTTCACCAATTACAACGCCCATGCCATGGTCGATGAAGAATCGCCGGCCAATGGTCGCGCCGGGATGAATCTCGATACCGGTCAGCCAGCGGGAAAAGGTGGAAATGCTCCGGGCCAGCCATTTGAAATCGGCCTGCCAGATCCGGTGTGCCAGGCGGTGTAGCAACAGGGCGTGCAGCCCCGGATAGTTGGTCAGAACCTCAAACGTGTTACGGGCAGCAGGGTCCCGGTGAAATACGCTGCCAATGTCTTCTTTGAGTCGCTCAAACATTTGTCTGGTCCTGTTTGCGTCCACCGTCACCCCTGCCCGATGCCGAGGTGGATTTCTGTACCGCTGTCAGTATGCCCCGGAGGATGTTGACTTCCATCTGGTCCGGCCGGGCCCGCTGATAAAGCCGGCGTAGCCGGGTCATGAGCTGGCGGGGGTTGTCCCTGCGGTGAAAATCAATCTCCGCCAGTGTCGTCTCCAGATGGGCAAAAAGCCTTCCAGCTCCGACACAGTAGCGGCGGGCACAACCCAGCCCGTGTCCCCGGGCGCCGTAATAGGCTTGAGTTGCGGGTTATTGTCACTGTTTTCAAGCCCCCGCAGGTATTCCATGCGAATTTCATAGCACATGACCTGGACCGCCATCGCCACGTTCAGGGAGCTGTAGTCCGGATTGGTCGGGATATGTATGTGCACATGGCACCGCTGCAACTCTTCGTTACTGAGGCCATTGCTCTCTCTGCCAAACACCAGCGCCACCTGCCCCCTCCCCTGGTACTCACCCACCTGGCGGGCGGCATCGGTTGGCGACATTACTGGCCAGGGCACCTTGCGACCACGGGCACTGGTGCCCATTACCAGGACACAGTCTTCGATAGCCTCATCCAGGCTGGACACAACCCGCGCATGGTCAAGCACATCGGATGCACCGGAAGATCGGGCGTAGGAGGTTTCGTCAGGAAACGAGGCGGGGTTCACCAGCCAGAGATTGCCCAGCCCCATGTTTTTCATAGCCCGGGCAACGGCGCCAATGTTGCCGGAATGGGACGTTTCCACCATTACCACGCGGACATAGTCACGGGCAGGCAGGTCGAAGGTACTTGGCAATGCGGGCTTGTGCATGAGTGGTCCGGTTCCGAAGCGGTAAAAAGAGATCAGCAAACAAGCCAACATGTTACCAGAAGGCAGCGATTTTTTGATGGTATTGGCCTCCGGTAACTGCTGCCCTGGCCGCCATGGGGGTCTTTACGGACCGGAAAAGTTTCAAGGGCCGACGGCGATTTGCTATGATCGCGCCTTTGATCACTCCAGAAACTGAAGAATCCGATGCAACCAGCCATTAAAATGGCCCTGCGTGTCGCGCGCCAGGGTGCCGATTACCTGAAAGCCCACTTCGAACGCCAGGACATTGCCGGCAACACCGCCGAAGATCGTCAGCGTCAGCTTGACCGGGTCACTGGTAACATGTTCGAGAACTTTTCCGAGCAGTTACAGAAGGCCTACAAGGATCATTACATTGCCCCCGCCGGCGACGGCAATGCCGATGGACACGCCCTTAGCTGGCATATCTTCCCGGTTATTGGTGGCGAAAACCTTCTGCGCGGCATCCCGGATTTCGTGGTAGCCCTGGTGCAGAAAAAAGACGGTCGCACCGACAACCTGCTTGTGATAAACCCGGTAACCGGTGAGGAGTATTCCGCAAGCCGTGGCCGGGGCGCCGCCCTCAACAGTCGCCGTATGCGGGTCAGCGAGACCCGACACCTGAGCGAGGCGGTTGTGGTTTCCAACCTGCTGGACCAGGCCCGTGGCGCTGAAGAGCCGCTGGTCTGGGGTGAACTGTCAGCGGGACTGGCCTCCCAGGCCCGACAGGTCCGCAGCACCGGTTGCAGTGTGCTGGACATTGCCCGGGTGGCTGCCGGCCACCTGGATGTCGCGATACTGTTTCGCCCGTCGCAGGAGGACCTGGATATCGGACTGGCTCTGGCCAACGAAGCCGGTGTTCTCAGCAGCGATTTTTCCGGTAACCCGTCTTCAGGTGACACCCGCCAGCTGGCCATTGCCAACCCGAAGCTGATCCGGGAAGTGCTGCGCACCCTGCGCCCGTTCCAGGCCAGGCTGCCACGCTGATCCGGTAACGCGGTCGGCCGAACACAAAAACCGGGCTGAAATCATCCAGCCCGGTTTTTTTATGCCTGGAAGATCCCCGGCGGACAACCGTGTCGCCGAAGACCCTTCCACCAGTTACATCCGATTCAGCCACTCCGGGGGGGCTTCCTCTTCCTCGCCCTCTCCGGCAATGCCCTCTTTCGGGGGCACGACCATATCTGTGCGGGTCACACCCAACGCAACAAGCAGGTTCGCAGAGACATAGATGGATGAGTACGTGCCCACGATCACGCCAATAGCAAGGGTGATGGCGAAGTTATTGATGGCTTCACCGCCCAGGAAATACAGTGCCATCAGCACCAGTAACGTCGTCAAAGACGTATTGATGGTCCGGTTGATCGTCTCATGGATAGAGAGGTTGACGGTTTCCTCCGGATCATCAATCCGCAGCTTCCGGAAATTCTCCCGGATACGGTCCATGATGACGATGGTATCGTTCAGGGAGTAACCAATAACCGCCAGCAGGGCCGCCAGTACGGTAAGGTCAAAGGTCCACTGAAACAGCGCGAAGAGCCCCAGTACGATGATGACATCATGGGCCAGGGGTATCACCGATGCGATACCGAACTTGAACTGGAAACGCATACCCACGTAGATCAGCACCACCGCGAGCGCCAGCAACATGCCCAGGCCGCTGCTCTCCTTGAGCTCATCACCGACCTGGGAGCCTACGAACTCCGAGCTCACCAGCTCCACGTCGATGTCGGAACGATTCTGCATATCCGCAAGTATGCTGCGGCCGAGTTCGTCATCACCGGCTTCCTGCATACGGATGAGCACCAGCGTGTCAGACCCGAAGTTCTGCACCACAAAGTCCTCGTAGCCGGCATCGGTCAACGCCTCGCGGACGTCATCAAGCTCGGGAGCCTCGGCGTACTCCAGCTCCACCGACGTGCCGCCGGTGAAGTCCAGGCCGAAGTTAAGTCCGCGCATTCCCAGCACCACAATGGATGCCACCACCAGCAACAACGAGATGATGGCGAAGGGCTTGCGCAAACTCATGAAATCAAATTTTTCGGTACGGGTATCAGACATTGGCCAGCTTGCCTCCGATCGAGAGAGATTCGACCTTCCGGCCTCCGTATATGGCGTTCACCATTCCACGACTCACCACCAGGGCGGTAAACAGGGAGGTGACGATACCAATACTGAGGGTTACCGCGAACCCCTTTACCGGCCCCGAACCCATGGCGAAGAGAATAATCGCCACCAGGAAGGTGGTGATATTGGCGTCCACAATGGAAACGAAGGCCCGCGAATAGCCGGAATTGATCGCCAGCTGGGGTGAAACCCCTTCCCGCAGCTCTTCACGGATACGCTCGAAGATCAGTACGTTGGCGTCCACCGCCATCCCCACCGTCAGCACGATACCGGCAATCCCCGGCAAGGTCAGCGTGGCGGAAATGATCGACATGCAGGCCAGCAAAAGCATCAGGTTGAGCGTCAGCGCAACATTGGCGACCAGGCCGAAAGCCCGGTAGAAAACCGCCATGAACACCAGCACCAGGCAGAAGCCGACGACAACCGACATAAAGCCGGCATCAATGTTCTGCTGTCCAAGGCTCGGTCCGATGGTCCGCTCCTGGACGAAGTACATGGGCGCTGCCAGGGCACCGGCACGCAACAGCAGGGCCAGTTCTGACGCTTCATGGATGGAGTCCAGCCCGGTAATACGGAAGCTGGAGCCCAGGGTGGACTGTATCGTGGCCAGGGAGATGATGCTGGTCTCCTGTACCCGCTCTTCACGGGTCACCACCTCGCCGTCGACAACTTCCTGTTCCATCTCGGTACGGAATTCAATGAACAGGACCGCCATACCGCGACCGACCGAGTTGCGGGTGGCGCGGGTCATCAGGTCACCACCCACCCCGTCAAGGGTAATGTTGACCTGTGGCATACCGTTTTCGTCAAAGCTCTGACTGGCGTTGGCGACGTTCTCACCGGTAACAATCACCTCCCGCTCCAGCCGTGCGGTACGACCAGGTTCATCCCGGAAAGGATAGGTCTCGGTAGAGGCTGCGGGAGCATCCTGGCGCGCCGCCAGGCGGAACTCCAGGTTGGCGGTTGCACCAAGTACCCGCTTGGCCTGGGCGGTATCCTGTACCCCAGGCAGTTCCACGATAATCCGGTCGGCCCCCTGGCGCTGCACCAGCGGCTCAGCGACACCCAGTTCATTGACACGATTACGGATAGTGGTCAGGTTCTGCTCGATGGCATAGTCCTGGATCTGCTGGATCTCCTGCTCGGACAGGCTCAGGTTCAACAGATAGTTGTCTTCCTCTGTACTCTCGTCGAGCAGGAACTCATTGTAACGATCGCGGATAATGTCGAACGCCTGTGAGCGGTCCTGCTCACTGCGGAAAGACAGCTCGATACGGTTGCCGTCAGAAACATCGCCACCACGATAACGGATGCGCTCCTCCCTCAGCTCCCGCTTGATCTGACTGGCGGTGGCATCGAGGCGCTGCTCAACTGCGGTCTCCATATCCACCTCGAGCAGGAAGTGAACGCCCCCTCGAAGGTCAAGGCCCAGCTTCATAGGGCCGGCACCCACTGCCTTCAGCCAGTCCGGGGTGGACTCTGCCATATTCAGGGCTACCAGGAATTCGTCACCCAGGGCCTGCTGAACAACCGGCCGCGCCTGTAACTGGTCATCAGAGCTGTTCACGCGGATCAGCGCACTGCGCTCCTCCCGGTCAATGCCCTTGATGGTGATGCCGGCTTCCTCCAGTGCCTCGGACGCCCGGTCGACTGTCTGCTGGCTGATCTCGGTACCACTGCGGGCACCGGTAATCTGGATGGCATAGTCGTCGGGGAATACGTTCGGCAAGGCATAGACGAACCCGATCGCCAGAACGACCAGGATCAGTATGTTTTTCCAAAGCGGATACTTGTTCAGCATAGGAGCCCTTTGTTGACCGCTACCAGGCCACCGGCATGGCGGTGGCCTCCCTGGTCATTGTGTTCAGATGTCTTTCAGAGTGCCCTTGGGCAGGGCCGCACCAACCGCAACCTTCTGAACTTTCAGTTCCACGTTATCGGCCACTTCCAGCACCACGAAGTCATCAGTCACACGGATGATCCGGCCAACGATGCCGCCAGAGGTCACCACTTCGTCACCCTTGTTCAGGCCCGACATCAGGGCCTTGTGCTCCTTGGCACGCTTGGACTGCGGGCGCCAGATCAGCAGGTAAAAAATCAGGATGAAACCACCGAAGAAAATGACCTGCCCCATAACTCCCATACCCTGGGCGGCGTCCTGGGCCAGGGCAACACCCGGCACGGCGGAGGCCAGGAGGGTGGCCAACATGGCTTTTACTGCTTTCATAGGATGTCTCCGTTAGTCGTTCTGCAATGAATACGGGTGCGTGGAGGTTCAGCCACCGGCCAGGGGCGGCACAGGCAGGCCACGCTTGGCGTAGAAGGATTCCACAAAGTCGGACAATGTACCTGCTTCAATAGCCCCACGCAATCCGGCCATCACCTTCTGGTAGTAGTGAAGGTTGTGGATGGTATTTAATTGCGAGCCCAGCATTTCACCACACTTATCAAGATGATGCAGATAACTTCTCGAGAAATGTGAACAGGTATAGCAATCACACTCGGCATCGAGCGGTGAGGTGTCGTGGCGATGGGTGGCGTTACGTATCTTGACGATACCGGTGGAAGTGAACAAATACCCGTTACGGGCATTCCGTGTGGGCATGACACAGTCAAACATGTCCACACCACGACGCACCGCTTCGACAATGTCCTCCGGACGACCGACGCCCATCAGGTAGCGGGGATGATCTTCCGGCATCCGCACCGGCAGGTAGTCCAATACCGCGATCATTTCCTCTTTCGGCTCCCCTACTGACAGGCCGCCGATGGCATAGCCGTCAAAGCCGATGTCGACGAGGCCCTCCAGGGACCGCTTCCGCAAGTCGTTGTACATGCCGCCCTGGATGATGCCGAACAGTGCGGACGGGCTTTCGCCATGAGCCACCTTGCTACGGGCCGCCCAGCGCAGGGACATTTCCATGGACTCCCGGGCCTGCTTCTCGGTGGCCGGGTAGGGAGTGCACTCGTCAAAGATCATCACAATGTCCGAGCCCAGGTCCCGCTGGACCTGCATGGCAATCTCCGGGTTCAGCTCCACCGGCGAACCATCCACCGGCGAACGGAAGCTCACACCCTGCTCAGTGATCTTGCGCATGTCTCCAAGGCTGAATACCTGGAAGCCCCCGGAATCCGTGAGGATGGGCCCCTGCCACTGGGTAAAGTCATGGAGGTCGCCGTGGGCCTTGATCACTTCAGTGCCCGGCCGCAGCATCAGGTGGAAGGTGTTGCCGAGAATGATCTGGGCGCCGGTCGCTTCGATATCCCGGGGCAGCATACCCTTTACGGTGCCGTAGGTACCCACAGGCATGAATGCCGGGGTTTCAACCACACCCCGGGGAAAGGTCAGGCGGCCCCGACGGGCCTTGCCGTCTTCACCGAGTTTTTCAAATGACAGGAAACAGTTGTCGCGCATTTTCAGGCTCCTGGTCCGGCTAGCGCCCCGAGACTGGGCTCCTGACCGGTAATAAACATCGCATCACCGTAGCTGAAGAAGCGATAGCTTTCGGCCACTGCCACCCGATAGGCCGACATGGTGTGATGATAGTCAGCGAAGGCACTCACCAGCATGATCAGGGTGGATTCCGGCAGATGGAAGTTGGTGATCATCCCGTCGACGGTCTGGAACCGGTACCCGGGCCGGATGAAGATATCGGTCTCACCCTGGAACGGGCGCACCACCCCACCCCGACTGGCGGACTCCAGGGAACGTACCGAGGTAGTGCCAACGGCGATAACCCGCCCACCACGCTGCCTGGCCGCCCTGATGGCCTCGACCGTGGCTTCCGGCACCGTAGCCACCTCACTGTGCATCACGTGGTCCTCTACCTTTTCCACGCGCACCGGCTGGAAAGTGCCCGCTCCGACATGAAGGGTAACAAAGGCGGTCTGTATGCCCTTTTCGGCGAGGCGATCAAAGATCGACTGATCGAAGTGCAAACCAGCCGTGGGAGCGGCTACGGCGCCGGCCTCCCGGGCATAGACAGTCTGGTAGCGTTCCCTGTCAGTGCTTTCGTCGGGGCGGTCGACATAGGGGGGCAGGGGCATGTGCCCTGCCCGTTCGAGCAGATCCAGCATGGCCTCGCCGGATTCGGTCTTCAGCCTGAACAGGGCGTCCTCCCGGTCAAGCATCACCAGTGCGGAGCCATCTTCCAGCACTACCCGCTGACCGGGTTTCAGCGCCTTGGAAGCACGCACATGGGCCAGTACGGTATCGGTGGATTCAACCCGCTCCACCAGAACCTCCACCCGTCCGCCGGTGTCCTTGGTGCCGAACAGGCGGGCGGGAATAACCCGGGTGTCGTTGAACACCAGCAGGTCGTCGGGCTCCAGCAGGTCAGGCAGGTCGCGGAACTGGCGGTGGGCCAGTGCGCCGGACACGCCGTCAAGGCAAAGCAAGCGGGATGCACTGCGCTCCGCCATCGGATAACGGGCAATCAGCTCAGCGGGCAAATCAAAATGGAAATCAGAGACTTTCATGGACAGGTCGACTCGGGGCCGGCCCGAGAAGGCCGGAATTCTGAATACACCGGGCCAATGAGGAATGGTAGCGGCGGGCGGACTCGAACCGCCACGGGTTTTACCCCAACGGATTTTGAATCCGTCGTGTCTACCAATTTCACCACGCCGCCACACAGGTTGCCCGGTTGTCGAGAGCCCGGATTATACTGACGCCGGTTGCGAAAGCAAACGGCGGAATAGCAAAGCTGTCCTACAATCGGTCAAAGAGTGACAGCTGGGAGGTCTGGGCGAAGGATTGCTGGGCCGCCTGCAGCACAAAACTCTGGAACGAGAGGTTACTGATGGCCTCGGCGTAATCCACGTCCTGCAACTGGGAGCGCAGGTCTTTCGCGTACAGGGACGAGTTTTCCAGGAACTTGCCCGTGGACTCCAGCTGGTTCATCCGCCCGCCGATCTCGGTCTGGGTGCGCAGGATGGACTCCTGGGCGTTGTCCAGGTTCGCCAGCGAGTCACCGATCAGCTGGTCATAGGTAGCCTGGGTGCTGAGGAAGTTGGCCTCAGCGACCGGGTCAGCAACCAACGGGCCCACGTTGATATTGTCAAAACGGGCACCGGACGTTTGCAGCTCCCCTGCGGCCATTCCAGTGGCATCAATACTGATCTCTTTACCCGATGAGATCAGCTTGAGTTCACCGCTCTCAACCCTCGCTTCTATCCCTGCAAGTGACTCATCGTCCGAGTCATTAATCAGCGCGGCGAGATCCGCCAGGTCTTCACTGCCATCAAACGTAAAAACAGCCTGATTGATTTCAAGTACATCACCAACTGCGGGCGCAAAGCTGGTGATCGCGCCTGCCTCCGGCTGCTTCGGTAGATTATCAAGGCCATAGATCAGCTTCTCGATAGTGCGGAATATCGATTGCTTTTCACTGGTATTGATAAGGAACTCGTCGCCATCCCCGGCTCCGGAAACCTCGAACTGCATTCCCTGGTAGCGAATGCTCCCGCCACTGACATATTCACCGGACTCCAACACGGGGCCCGCTGGGTCGTTCTTGTCACGGATATCGTAACGAAACCCCGACGTCTGTGATGCGTCCTGTTCAATTGTCACCAGGTAATCCGTGGGCGAAGCACCGGCCACCTGTTCGGGATCCAGCACCACACCACTACTGATCCGCGCCCCGGACCCGACATTCGGCCCTACTTCGGTGAAGAACGTTGGCCCCCCGGCAGGCACGTTCACAAACAGGTCCTTGCCATGGTCGCTGATGGCTACGTTTACGCCATCATCAATTTCCAGCTTCCGCTGCCCCTCATCGCCCTGGTATACCCAGTCGCCATTGATGTTCTTTGCAAAGGCGGGGGTCTCCCCCTGGAAGCCGCTAAAGATGTAGGAGCCGGCACTGTCCTGGGTATTGGCCTGGGAAGCCAGTTCCTGCAGGCGCTGTTTCAGCTCCGCAGAAATGGACTGGCGGTCGTTCGCGGTCAGCGAGCCGTTACCCGCCTGAACCGTCAGCTCACGTACCCGCTGGATGATATCCACCATGCTGTCCAGAGAGCTTTCCTCGAGCTGCAGTCGGTTTTCCGCCAGCCCCACATTGCGCTGGTAGGTCTCGATGCGACCCACTTCCTGGTCCAGCTTGAGGATACGGGCGGCCGCTACCGGATCATCCGAGGGCCGGTTGACACGCTTGCCGGTGGACACCTGTTCCTGGGTCTGATTCAGGTTGACATTCAGGTCCTGCAGGCGGTTGATGCCGCCGGTAAAGATCTGCTGCGATGAAATTCTGATCATGTTACATCACCTCAACCCTGGCCTATCGGAAGGTGCCAAGCAGTGTATCGAACAGTTCCTGGGCCACGCCCATCACCCGGGCGGAGGCGTTATAGGCAGCCTGGTACTGGATAAGCTTGCCGGCCTCCTCGTCCAGGTTGACGCCGGATACCGCTTCCCGCTGGTTTACGGACTGATCCAGCAGGGTCCGGCCGGAGTCGCTGTCCAGCTGGGCCTGTCGGGTTTTCACCCCGACCTGCTCCACCAGTCCTGCATAGCCTTCGGTGAAGCTCTGGCTGCCGTTGTTCATGGTGTTTTTGGTGGCCAGCGCTGCCATCAGTTCGGCGTTACGATTATCTGCAGTGCCGTTAGTGTTATAACCAATGGTGAAGCTGTCCCCGGTTTTCGGGTTACCGCTGATTTCGAACTGAAACCCGCGGTAGTCCGGGTCCGACGGATCTTCTGTGAACAGTTTGTTGCTGATGCCCGGCTGGTAGGTGCCTGTTTCAAGCGGCGTGCCCAGATTCGCCGGGTCCCGGATCACATACTCGGTATCGCTGGTGAAATAGATTTCCAGTTCCGGCGATAACTGACCCCGCTGGCTGAACTCGGACAGGGGGGCGTTGGTGAGCGGATTGCGTACATCAAACATCAGCCCCTGGTTGATCCTGGCATCGCCACTGTTACCGCTATCCGCTTGCGCACGCACCGGGCTCGCGAAGGCCAGGTCTTCTTCCCGCTCAACCTTGAGGTCAATATTGGCCGCCTCAAAACGGGTCGGCTGGATCTGGAAGCTGTCCCCCTTGCTGAAGTCACCGGACTCCACGAATATGTTGAAACCAGGCATGGTAATTTCGGCCGGCAGTTCATCCGGCAGACGGCCCTGGTTCACCACCTTACCACTCTTCTGGTCAATCAGCTCGTAGCTGCGGCCGTTCTCTTCGGTAAACAACAGGGTCCAGGAGCCTGCCGGCAACTCAGAGGGGTTGGTGATATCCACCCCCACCACGGAATTCTGTGGCGGCTGGTTGTCTCCACTGGCAATGGCGCGGGCCAGTTGCTTCTCACGGCTGTTCACTTCGCTGAAGAATAAACCGCCCAGGTCACCTTCCAGGTCCATACCGATTTGATGTTGATGATTGACGGATTCCTGCAGCGCAATGGCCACCCGGCCCAGTTCATCGAAGGCCGGGGCCAGGCCTTCGCTTTCGAACCGACGCAGACCACCCAGTTTGCCGCCGGTTATCTGGTCATCAATTACCTGGGTACGGTTCCCGTTTGTCAGGGTGAACTCCAACCGCGTCGGATCATCCGCGTTACGACGGGTGCCCAACTGGGAGGCATCCGCTCCCACAACCAGCGCCTGCCCATTGGCCAGGGAAACGTTCAGCTGACCACCGCCAACCTGGTTCACCCGGACCTGGAGAATCTCGGATAGCTTGCGGACGGCCTCATCCCGCTGGTCTACCAGGTCATTAGGCAGGCGCCCCTGGGCCACACCGGGAGATTCGGAAATGGCCAGATTCAGCTGAGCCACCGTATTCAGCAGCGTGTTCGCATCCGCCACATTCTGGGTCTGCTGGGTTTTGACCAGTTCCCGCTGCTGGATGAATTCCTCGTGCAGCGCCTGGAACCGGTTAACCACACTCTGGGCCTCACTCAGCACCAACTGACGCTGGGGCAGTGAACCCGGATCTTCGGCGGCGTTCTGCATGGCCGCAAAGAAGTTGTTCAGGGTCTGGGACAGCCCGGTGTCCTGGCCACCGAGCAGGTCATCCAGGCGAGACAGTTCCTTGCGGAGGGTTTCCTGCTCGTTGTACAGGGCGGTATCGGAGCGCACCTGATCCACCAGGTACTGGTCCGCCAGCCTGCGAATATTGGAAATATCTACACCCGTGCCCACCGACCCGTTGCCGGTGTAGCGGGTGGGGCTGGACTCGAACTGCACTTCCTGCCGGCTGTAGCCCGGGGTATTGGCGTTGGTGATGTTGTTGCCGGTGGTGTTCAGGGCAGACTGATGACCCAGAACCCCACTCAGACCGATACCAATCAGACCTGCCATGGCGATTACTCCTCACCGACCATGGACAGGGTCGGGAACTGGTTCAGGGCCGCCTCGAAGGGCTCCCCTTCCATGATATTTCGAATCTTGCGGCCATAGGCCGGGTCAGTGGCATAACCGGCCTCCTGCAGACGCTCGGCAAAGACCTCCGGCTGATCGGCCACTTCCCAGACAGCCCGGTAACGAGGGTTGTCCTGCAGGAAGCTGACGTAATCCCGGAAGCTCTCCCGGTAATCCGGATAGCGACGGAAATCCCAGCGCTCCTTCATGGCCACGCCTTCGCGGAACTCAGTGGTAGCGATGTTCACCGATTCGCCCTGCCAGCGGCTGTCCGCCTTGATACCGAACAGGTTGTAGCTGTGAGCTCCGTCATTGCCACGGATCATGTGCTTGCCCCAGCCGGTCTCGAGGGCGGCCTGGGCCACCATCAACCGCGGGTCAATACCCGACTCTGCTGCCACATCCTCTGCCAGCGGCAGCAGCGTGCGGACAAAGTGTTCAGGGCTTTCAAAGCGGTCCGGCATGGGCTGGTCGCCCGTCGTGACCGGGTTCCGGACCTGCTCCTCGCTGACCTCGGCCGGGCTTTCATTCAGGGGCTGTTCGGCCAGCGCCCTGACCTCATCCACCCGTTCGGGCAGCTTTGGAGAAAGGGGCGGAAGGCTGCGGTCATAATCCGCCAGGGTGCGACGGGCCCCCTGCATGGCATTGCCCTGGTCATCGATGCCCGGAATCTGCCGACTGAGCTGCCGGACCAATGCATCCGCCAGCCCGAAGCCCTGGTCCTTGCCCATGGACAGACTCAACTGACTGTCGAACATGTCCTGGTAGAACCCCGACTCGTTGCTCTGCAGATAGTTGCCCTGTGACAGCACATCATTGGCCGAGCGCATACTCTTGAGCATCTGGTTGAGGAACAGGCCTTCAAACTGTCGGGCCACCTCTTCCAGCGCTGCCTTGCGATCCGTACGGGCCTGTGTCTTCAGGGCGTTCAGGCCGCTGAACTCGGTGTAGAACTGTGCCTGCTGGATTCCGGACTGCTGCATCAGATCACCTATATGACAATCAGCTCGGCACGCAACGCGCCTGCCTGCTTCAGGGCTTCAAGCACCGCCATCACGTCACCCGGCGCCGCGCCTACCTGGTTCACGGCCTGCACGATTTCGTTCAGGGTGGTGGCCGGGCCGAACTGGAACATCCGGGCCGGGTCTTCGGTAACGGCAATCTGGGTGTTGGGCGTGACCACTGTTTCACCACCGGCAAAGGGGTTCGGTTGGTCCACTTGCAGGTTTTCCTGGATAGTGACCGTCAGGTTGCCGTGGGTGACGGCTGCCGGACTTACTTCCACATTCTGGCCCACCACGATGGTACCGGTGCGACTGTTAATGACCACCTTGGCCGCTTCCTGCGCCGGATCCACGTCCAGGTTTTCCAGGATCGACAGGAAGCTCACCCGCTGGGAGGGGTCGCGGGGCGCCTTAACCGAAATCGACGTGGCATCGTGGGCGTAGGCCATGCCCTCACCCAGGAAGCCATTGATGGTCTCCACCACCCGGCGCGCCGTAGTGAAATCCGCCCTCAGCAGGTTAAGGGTAATGGTGTCGCCCTCGGTGAAGGGGCTGGTGACTTCCCGCTCGATGGTTGCCCCGTTGGGGATACGCCCGACACTGGGGACATTCACGGTAATCCGGGAACCGTCCTGGCCCTGGGCACCGAAACCACCCACCACGAGGCTGCCCTGCGCCATCGCGTAGACCTGGTCATCAGCACCCTTCAGCGGGGTCATCAACAGGGTGCCGCCGCGCAGGCTGTCAGCGTTGCCCAGGGAAGACACGGTTATATCCAGGGTCTGCCCGTTCTTGGCGAATGCCGGCAGGGTGGCGTGGACGCTGACCGCCGCCACGTTGTCGGTATCCGGGTTCACGCCCTCGGGAATAGTGATGCCGAACCGGTTCATCATGTTGCGGAAGGTCTGGCTGGTAAAAGGCGCTGAATCGCCAGTGCCGTCGAGGCCCACTACCAGGCCGTAACCCACGAGCTGGTTGTCACGCACGCCCTTCACCCGGGTCAGATCCTTTAGCCGATCCGCCAACACCGGGCCGGATACCAGGGCGAACATCAGGAAGGTTGCAAGTATTCTGACAGCACTCACAGGGGCCACCACTCACTGTTGAAGAATCGGGTCAGCCAGCCTGGCTGGTTGGCCTGGTCAAAGTCGCCGGTACCGCCGTAGGCCAGCCTTGCATCGGCAATGCGCTGGGAAGAGACAGTATTGTCCGGGGAAATGTCCTGGGGACGGACCAGCCCACTGACGCGGATATATTCGTCGCCGTTAGTCAGCGACAGCCATTTTTCACCCCGGATATGCAGTACGCCGTTAGGCAGCACTTCCGTGACCGTCACGGTAATACTGCCTGCCAGGCTGTTGCTCTGGTCCGCCTCTGCCTGGCCTTCGAAATCACGCTCGCTGTTCACACTGCCCCCCAGGCGTTCGAAGTTACGCCCGAAGAAGGACGGGGTGCCGAGGCCAATCTCGGTGTCCTTGGTAATGCTGCTCTCCGCATTCTTGGAGGCGCTGGTGGACTCCTGCAGGGTGACGGTCAGGATGTCGCCCACGTTCAGCGCCGTACTGTCACCGTACAGGCTGTAGTTGCGGGAGTTCTGATAGATGCTGCCGGTATGGGGCTCCCGGCGAACCATCGCCTCGGCGCGCACCGGGGCATAGGCCGGGTCATTGGGCACCGGGCGCTCCCGGGTCATGGACTGACAGCCCTGCAGCAGGGCCAGCACCATGACCAGCGCCGCCCCGAGGGCGCTCCGGGCGGTGCTGCTGGCAGACTTGTTGGGATGGACTGTCATGCTCATTAACCTGTCAACCATTAACCAATATTATTGGTGATGAACTGCAGCATCTGGTCAGAAGCTGACACCACCTTGGAGTTCATTTCATAGGCCCGCTGGGTGGTGATCATGTTGACCAGTTCTTCCACCACCTCCACGTTGGAGGCCTCGGTCATCCCCTGCTGGATAGAGCCCAGCCCACCGATGCCGGCCTCCCCTTCCTGTGGATCACCACTGGCGGCGGTTTCCCGGAACAGGTTGCCACCCATGGCCTGAAGGCCCTGGGGGTTAATGAAGTCCACCAGGGGAATTTCGCCCAGGTTCACCGGATCGGCCTGGTTCTCGACCACCGCAGACACGGTGCCGTCCTTGCCAATGGTCACACTGGTGGCGTTCTCGGGGATATTGATGTTGGGCTCCAGCAGATAACCGTCCGGGGTGACCACATCACCGTCGGAGTTGAGCTGGAACTGGCCATCCCGGGTGTAGGCAATCTCGCCATCCGGCATCTGGATCTGGAAAAAGCCACGGCCATCGACCGCCAGGTCCAGCGGCTGTTCGGTTACCTGCAGGTTGCCCTGGGTAAATTGCTTGGTGGTTCCCACTACCCGCACACCGGTACCCAGCTGAAGGCCTGACGGAAGCTCGGCATTCTGGGCATTGAGGCCACCTGGCTGCCGGTTCACCTGGTACAGCAAGTCCTGGAACACGGCGTTGTCGCGCTTGAAGCCGGTGGTGTTAACGTTCGCCAGGTTGTTGGAGATGGTGGTCATCTTCGTATCCTGGGCGCTCAGACCGGTTTTACTGACCCAAAGTGCTGGATGCATGTCGGTACTCCTTTCAGGCCGGCCACCGGGCGGCGAGGGTTTGCCGCTTTTCGGGCAACGGGGCCGTTGTACGTGTCGTTATCAGAGGTTTTGCAACAGTCGTGCCGTAACCTCGGAATTCTCGTCAGCGGTCTGCATGACCTTTACCTGCATTTCAAACTGCCGAGACAGCTCCAGGTTGGCGATCATTTCTTCAACGGCATTGACGTTGGAGCTTTCCAGGAAGCCCGACGCCACCCGCATGTTTGCATCAGGCTGCTCCGGTCCATCGATAGCCTGGTCAGGCTTGCGACGGATAAAGCCGTCCTCCCCTTTCATCAGGGCGTCTGATGGGGGATTGACGAGTTTCAGGCGGTCGATTTCCACCAACTGGTCCGGCGGACCACCCACAGGCTGGATGGAGACAGTGCCGTCAGCGCCGATCAGGAGTTGCTCATAGGGAGGCAATGCCACCGGGCCACCGTTGCCAAGAACCATTTCACCGGAGCCAAGCCGAATCATTCCGTTAACATCCACCTGCAGGCTGCCGGAACGGGTGAAGACTTCTTCGCCCTGGTTGTTCTGGACGGCCAGCCAGCCTTCACCATCCATTGCGACATCGAGATTGCGACCGGTCTGCTGCAGCGGTCCGGCGCTGAAGTCGGTGCCGGGGCGTTCGGTCATGGCGTAGGCGCGGGTAGGATGGTGTTCGCCGAAAACGGGCATGCTGCGGGCCTGGGCGAAGTCTTTCTTGAAGCCGGTAGTGTTGACGTTGGCAAGGTTATTGGCATGGGCCTGCTGCGCCATCATGTTCTGCTTGGCGCCGGACATGCCGATGTAGATGGATTTATCCATGGGAAAACTCCTGCCGGAAATCTGACGTTCATTCGTCGTTTTCCTGGTTCTTGCAGGAGTCGTGCCAAAAACTTAGTTGGCGTTTTTGGCGGGGAAAGGGAATTGTTGTACGGGACCAAAGCTCGGTGCCGAGCCGGAGCATGGTGGTCCTTTTTCTCCACCGCAATTCACGGTCCATCCCTGGACCGGCCTTGCTCCGCGCCATCCCTGGCGCTGTTGCGAAAAAGGACCACCACACTCCGTCTCTATGGTCTGCTGTGATAACACTACTAAAACAGCGGCAACAACCAGCCGTGAAACAATCGCCTGAAGATCCCGCTGGGATCATCAGGCCAGCACGGGGTTCATAAGGTCCCGGGGGTCAGGGGCTCTTTCGTAGCAGCGCCATGGATGGCGCGGAGCAAGGCCGGCCCAGGGACGGGCCGTGAATTGCGGCGAAGAAAGAGCCCCTGACCCCCGGGGCCCTCCACCATACGTATCAGACAAGCCCAGTTAGCGTATCGCCTCAATCATCCACTGAGTTAACGAAGGTTGATAATGGTCTGAGTCACCGCATCCGAAGTCTCAATGGTCTTGGCATTGGCCTGGTAGTTACGCTGGGCAATAATCAGGTTCACCAGTTCCTGCGACAGGTCCACGTTGGACTCCTCCACCGAACTTGCGGAAATCGAACCCAGAGTACCCGTACTCGGCGCGCCGAAAATCGGCTGGCCAGACTCGAAGGTTTCCACCCAGTTGGTATCTCCGACCGGCGACAGGCCGTCAGCATTGGCAAAGGTCGCCAGTGAAACCTGCCCCAGGTTCTGGGACTGACCATTGGAATAACGGGCAAAGATAACCCCTTCTCCGGATACATCCAGGCCTGACAGGCGGCCAGTGGTATAACCGTTCTGCCGCTGATCAACGACACCAAACGAAGAGCCGTACTGCGTAGTCTCGTTCATGTTAATGGCAAAGTTCGAGGACACGGGGGGATCGGCAATCGGCAGCTGGCCGCCGTTGGCGATGGGCAGCGGACCGTCCGAACCATTGGGCTGGCCTGACTGATCTTTCGGTGTCCAGTTGGAGATCAGCACCTGCCCGTCAGGATCACCATCCACCGATGCGATACTGCCGTCGCTGTTGAACTCCAGTTCATAGCGGGCCCGGGTCGGCTCCCCGGTTGTGAAAGGGGGGTCCCCGACGTCTTCACCATCAATCTGGATATACATTGCCCAGACACTTTCACCACCGGTAACCGGCTCCTTCACAAAGTACTGGGTCATGGTATGAGGATTACCCAGACTATCGTAGATGGTCGAAGACGTAGCATGGTTGTAGGTGCGCTGGTCTTCCGGATTGAACGTATTGGTTCGGGTCACAGAAGGATCTGCCGTAGCCAGGAGTCCGTCCGTGCCATTGGCGGAACTGACCGTTACGGTCCTGTCCAGGACCAGCTCGTTAACTTGCCCACGAACGCTTTCATCAAGGATCGCGGCACCGGAGCCATCCAGCTCAAGGTTGCCATCATCATCCACCCGCGAGATATCCAGGTCATTACCACGACTGTCAATCAGCCTCAGCTGCCCACCCTGGTTGGTCGCATTGATGGTATTCAGTGGAGAAGCATTGATTGCGTCCTGTAGCCAGCTCAGCGCTTCCCCCGCGTCGGCCACGTCCGGTGCGCCGGGAATGCTGAAGTCAGTGCCCTGGATGCGGAAATTGGTATCCGGCTGAATCAGGGCCGGGTCAATATCATAAGTCGTGCGCGCTGACGCCGTTACCCCGGGAAGCTCATTGAGCTGTTCAGCGATCTCCCGTGCTTGCTGGTCACCGTTAAACGTAAGTTCGCTGGTGCGATTATCGTCGTAGGTAAAGGTCAGGGTATCTTCTTCAGCCGGGTTGGTAGCGTCCGAAGGGTCAAGCGCATTCACTTCATAGGACTGCCGGATCACTTCCAGCACAGACTCACGGGAATCCAGGTTCACCTCGGAATCAAACCGGGTGGTCCGCCTTGGCGCCAGGTTGTCTGTATCTATCTGCAGGTCCCCGCGAACACCACTGAGATTACCATCGCCGTCGGCCTGGTAACCCTGCACTTTCATGGACTGGCTGTTCACCACAAAGCCATCCTTGTCGATGCTGAACTGGCCCGCGCGGGAGTACTGTACCTGGCCGTTGTTGCTCAGCACGAAGAAGCCATCGCCATCAATCGCCATATCCAGGCCATTCTGGGTGCCGCTAATCGAACCCTGGGCGAAGCTCTGTTTGATGTCCTGAACCTTCACGCCGCTGCCCACCGACATCTTGCCGGAACTCAGGAAGCCGCTGGAGTAAAGGTCGCCGAACTGGGCCTTGCTGCCCTTGAAACCGACTGTGCTGGCGTTGGCAATGTTGTTGCCGGTAACGTCCAGGTCAACCTGTGAGGCACGAAGCCCGCTGAGTCCGATATTAAATGCCATGGTTCAACCTCACTCAGTTGACTTGTTGTACGTCCGACAGGGGAATCGACCCCATGCCGGCAAGGTTAAGCGTAATGCTGCCGCCCTGGCCCAGTGACACACTGTCCACGTTTGCGCTCATCAGGGTCAGCAGCTGTTCTGTGCCCTGGGGGTAACTGCCCTGGGCGGTGACGTAGTAGCGACCGGGCGGCAAGGGATTGCCGTTGCCGTCTTCACCATCCCAGGTGAAGGCCTGTTGGCCGGCAGAGGCCTGGCCCAGGTCAAGCTGGCGTACCATCTCGCCGGCGGAATTTTCGATATTGATTCTCAGGCCACCGGTGCTGGATGGCACGCTCACCACACCTTTCATCTCACCGTCCTGTCCCAGGGTGCCGAAGTTGGCTGGCGCCAGCACACTCTTGCCTACCATGGCTGACGCCTGCAGGGCCTGGGAGGAACGGAATTCGCCGACAACGTCACCAACCGTTGAACTCAGGTTCTGCATTTCCTCCAGCGAACTGAACTGGGCCAGGTCGGCAATGAATTCGCCGTTGCCCTTGGGCTCCAGCGGGTTCTGGTTCTTGAGCTGGGCAATCATCAGTTCCATGAACTCGTTCTTGCCCAACTCCTCACTACCGGCACCCTTGCTCTCCTGCCTGGTACGGTATTCCGCAAGCACGTCGGCCGTTGAGGTGGTGTTATTTACAATGCTCATTGGTCATTTCCCCGAACAAGAATCACTGGCCTGTTACTGCTGCCCAAGGGTGAGCACGCGCTGCATCATGGTCTTGGCGGCGTTCATCACATCCACGTTCATCTGGAAGCTGCGGGACGACGACATCATGTCAGCCATTTCCTCCACCACGTTCACGTTGGGGTAGAAAACGTACCCCTCCTCATTGGCAGCGGGGTGATGCGGCTCGTAACGCATTTGCAGCTCTTCCTGGCTTTCAACGATGCCTTCAACGGTAACGCCGGTGCCCTGCTCCTGGCCAAAACGGAAGTGGCCGCTTGACTGGTCCGGGTTGAGCAGCTGTTGCTGGATAGCGGCAAACACCGGCTTACGGGCGCGATAGGTTTGATCGACGCTGGAACTGGCCGTCTCGGCGTTGGCAATGTTCGATGCGGTCGTGTTCAACCGCAGTTGCTGAGCGGTCATGCCGGAGCCGGCGATATCAAAGATGTTTCCCAGGGACATGCGATTTCTCCTCTGTTTCCGGTGGCCGGCTTATTCGCCTTTGATGGCCTTGCTCAGGCCGGAAAACTTGCTGCTCAAAAACTCGAAACTGGCCTGGAAGTCCATGGCGTTGCGCATGAACCGGGTCTGTTCCTGCTGGGCGTCTACGGTGTTACCGTCAAGGGAGGGTTGGTGCGGCGTGCGATAGAGCAGCTCGGGGCTGCCACCGGAACCGGAAACGTCCATGTGGGAGGGATGGGTACGGGCCATTCCCTCTCCCTGTGACGCCTCGGTTGCCTGCTTCAGCATGGACTGAAAGTCCACATCACGGGCCTTGTAGCCCGGGGTGTCGGCGTTGGCCAGGTTATTCGCCAGCACCTGGGCCCGCTGACTGCGAGCTGCCAGTGCGTGCTCATGGATACCCAGGGCCTTGTCGAAGGTGATTGCCATAATGCCTCCAGTAACTGCACCACCCTGCCGCTTGTTGCCGGTCAGGGGTCTTTGCAGAGTAAGAAGCAATGACAGTGCCAGAGTTATTGGAAATCTATTTTATTATTTTATTTCATTGACTTAAGGGTATGCGGCCAATACGGAGAGGCAATGCAGGAGATCGATGGTAGCAGGAGCGGCAACCCCTTTCCCTTGCCGCAGACAGGCGGGCCCCTGCAAGCTATTGGGGCCAGCGGGACGTAAATTCACTGATTTCCGGCCGGGGCACCGGCGGCTTTTCCGAGTCAACAGTACCCACATAAATGAAGCCCACGATGGACTCCCTGTGCCCAAGGCCCAGCCCTTTACACACCTGGTCGTTATCCGACACTTCACCCGAACGCCACATGGCACCGTAACCTTCGGCCTGCAGTGCCAGCACCAGGTAGGCGGCGCTGGCCGCGCAGGCGTACTCCTGCTCATACTCAGGTACCTTGGGGTGTGATACCGGGGAGGCAATGGCCACCAGGACCATGGGCGCACGCAGCGGCGCCTTGCGCAGTTTTTGCCGTTGGGCGTCGCTGGCACCTGCCGGGGCGCTGGCCTCGAAAAGTTCGCCCAGGCGCTCCAGGCCCTCCCCTTCAATAACCAGGTAGCGCCAGGGTCGCAGCAGGGCGTGGTCCGGCGCCCTGGCAGCACAGGCCAGCGCCAGGTCCAGCACGTCCTGCGGCGGCGCCGGTGCTTTCAGGCGGGGTTCAGAACTACGATTGAGCAGAGCCTCGGTTATGCTGTGCATGGTCAGCTGTTATCTCCCGCTGTGTGAAACCGCACCGGATTGTCCGCCCTCGCCGTTACTGGTAATCTCATCGGCTGGATTCAGGACACTTCCGCTGGAACCGTAACCGTCACCAGCGAAAATAACAAGACTGCCGCGCCACCCCGGCCGGCACCGGAATCCACGATCACGATCCGTCTTCCACAGGGACGAAGCATGTCAGGGTATGTAAGCACGCCGGATACCAGCCGCAAGTCCGCGCGGATTCTACGCCGGAAGACGCGCCTCAGGCGATCCCGCCACTACCGGATTTCAACGGCCGGGTGCTCGGTGCCGCGGCCTTCTGCGGCATCATCGTTGCCGGCGTTGTGGATGGCATTTTTCCCGAGTCCCTGCTTTGGTTACTGGCCGCCGGTGTCTTCTGGCCCCATACGATCCTGTTCCTCAGCCGCAAGCTGGGTGCCGACCGCCAGCCCCGCATCCGTCAGTATCTGTTACTGGTAGAATGCATCTCCGGTGGCCTGGTTATCGGCCTCACCGGCCTGACCCCAGTGCCCTCGCTGGCCATGGCGCTGATGCTGATGTTCAGCTGCCTGATTGTTGGCGGCCTTTACCTGTGGTTTTACGGCACCCTGTTGCTGGTTGCGGCCGCCGGCCTGGTGGTGGGCCTGCTGGGCGTCACCGAGGACTTCACCACGCCCCTGCTCACCAGCCTGGTCTCACTTGCGGGTACCGGGCTCTATATCTGCGTAACAGCCTTCTACACCCACCAGCAGGCCCGCATCCTGCTGGCCGCCAAGACCCAGATCCAGAAGCAGCGGGAGCAGTCCATTGCCCTGTCGGACAAGCTCTCGAAGTACCTGTCACCCCAGGTCTGGCAGTCCATCTTTACCGGTGAACGGGACGTGCGGCTGGAAACCCGCCGCAAGAAACTGAGCGTCTTCTTCTCTGACATAAAGGGCTTTACCGACCTGTCCGAGGAAATGGAACCGGAGGCCCTCACCGAACTGCTCAATAACTACTTCAACGAAATGTCGGAAGTCGCCCTGCGATATGGCGGCACCATCGACAAGTTCGTTGGTGACTCCATCATGATCTTCTTTGGCGACCCTTCATCCCGGGGCCAGAAGGAAGACGCCCTGGCCTGCGTATCCATGGCTGTCGACATGCGCAACCACATGAAAATCATGCGTCAGCGCTGGCGCAGCCAGGGTATCCGTACCCCGCTGGAAATCCGTATGGGCATCAGCTCCGGGTTTGTCACCGTGGGCAACTTCGGTGCCGAAAACCGCATGGACTACACCATCATCGGCAAGGAAGTAAACCTGGCGAGCCGGTTGGAGCAACTGGCGGAACCAGGGCAGATCCTGGTTTCCTACGAAACCTTCTCGCTGATCAAGGAGCGGATCATGTGCCGGGACAAGGGGGAAATTACCGTGAAGGGCTTCGGTCGCCCGGTGGCCATCTATGAGGTCATCGACTTCCGCCGCGATCTTGGCCCCAACCGCAGCTTCCTGGAGCATGAACACGCAGGCTTTGCCATGTACCTGGATTCCGGCAAGATTGCGGACAACGACCGCAAGGCCATACTGCAAGCCCTTGAGGAGGCCGCTGAACGGCTGCGGGTTGAAGAGGAGTCCGAGCAGACCTGAACTGCCCGACTTGCCAGAACACCCCCTCAGTTTACTGCCGCACCAGCCTCATTCGCGGTGCCTCACCCGGATCGGTACTGCGCCAGGGGTTGATGTCCAGCCCGCCACGGCGGGTATACCTGGCGCTCACCACAAGGTGCTCTGGCTGACACCGCTGCATCAGGTCGGTAAAGACGGTTTCCACACAGTGCTCATGGAAATCCTGCTTCTGGCGAAAACCCACCACATATTGCAGCAACGCTGAGCGGTCAATAGCGGGGCCGGTGTACTCCACCAGCAGAGACCCCCAGTCGGGCTGACCGGTCACCGGGCAGTTGCTCTTCAGCAAATGGGAGCAAAGACTCTCGGTTACCGTTTCGCCGCTCGCCTTCAATACCTCGGGGCAATAGTCATAGCCCACGCTACTGACAGGCTCGTCATCAATCAGGATCGCCCCCGGGGGACGCCCTTCTGCTGTCATGCCCCGGTCAACGCTATAGAGGCTCACCGCCACCTGGGCACCACAGGCACTGGAGAGGTCTCGCTCGATGGTCTCCCTCACCTGGTCATGGCTGGAGAAAACCTCCTGGTTCAGGGAGTTCAGGTAGAGCTTCAGGGACTTGGATTCGATCAGCGACGGCGACGCGGCCGGCACGCGGAACTCACCCCACGCCACCACCGGTACACCACCAGGGCGCAGCCAGGACAGCTCCCATGCCTGCCACAGGTCATCGCCGAACCAGGGCCACCGGCCGTCCTCCAACCCGATACGGCGACGGTTATCATCCCGCGGCACCGGGAACAGCAACTCCGGTGCATAGCGATCAGGGTACTCACTGGACTTGCCCAGGGGGGCATGGTCAAGGGCCATGACAACTCCTCAGTGACGTATGCCCTTGCCCCGTTGCAGCATGCGCAGGGACACCACGGACAGAATGACGATAAACACCAGGATCATTCCCAGTGCCACATAGGGATTCACATCCGATACACCCAGAATGCCGTAGCGGAAGGCATTCACCATGTACAGGATCGGATTGATCATCGACACGCCCTGCCAGAACTCCGGCAGCAGCTCGATGGAATAGAATACGCCACCAAGGTAGGTCAGCGGCGTGAGCACGAAGGTTGGTACGATGGAAATGTCATCGAACTTGGTCGCCAGCATGGCGTTGATAAAGCCCCCCAGCGCAAACAGTGCCGAGGTAAGAAACACGGTCAGCACCATCATCGGCAGGTTATGGATCTGCAACCGGGTAAACGCCAGCGACAACAGGGTAACAATCAGGCCGATACCCAGTCCCCGGGCCATGCCACCGACCACATAGCCGGCGAGGATCGTCCAGTTCGGTGTCGGTGACACCAGCAGTTCCTCAATGCTGCGCTGGAACTTCATGCTAAAGAAAGATGACACGACATTGGCGTAGGTGCTTGTAATAACAGACATCATGATCAGGCCAGGCACGATGAACGACATATAGTCGAAACCGCCCATGGTCCCGATTCGGGAGCCGATCAGATTGCCGAAAATGATGAAGTACAACGTCATGGTTACTGCCGGCGGCAACAGGGTCTGCGGCCAGATCCGGGTAAACCGGCGGATTTCCCGGACAACAATGGTCAGGAATGCGGTCAGGATTGCACTGGCTGTCACTGGGTCACCTCCCCCTGACGGGCGTTGTCTTCCACCATACGCAGGAACAGCTCCTCAAGCCGGTTGGACTTGGTCCTCATACTCAGTACCCGGATGCCCTGTTGATCAAGCTGGGCAAACACGCCGTTGAGCCCCTGACTCTTTTCCACGTCAACCTCGACAGCCCCCTCGCCATCAAGGCGGGTCTCGAAGCCCTCAAGCACCGGGGCAGTGGCCAGGGACTGGTCGGTGTCGAGGATAAAGGTTTCCACGTGCAACTGGGTCAGCAACTCTTTCTTGCTGGTGTGTCGCAGAATCTCGCCATGATCAATAATGGCGATGTTGCGGCACAGGGCTTCCGCCTCTTCCAGGTAATGGGTGGTCAGGATAATCGTGGTGCCGTTGCGGTTCATTTCTTCCAGGAAGGCCCACATCGACCGGCGCAACTCGATATCCACGCCGGCAGTCGGTTCGTCCAGGATCAACAACCTTGGCTCATGGACCAGCGCCCGTGCGATCATCAGCCGGCGCTTCATACCCCCGGAGAGCATCCGGGCAGGCGTGTCCTTCTTGTCCCACAGGCCAAGCTTTCTGAGATAACGCTCTGCAGACGCCCGCGCCTTGCGCAGTGGAATTCCGTAATACCCGGCCTGGGTAGTAACGATGTCAAACACCTTCTCGAACTGGTTGAAGTTGAACTCCTGGGGCACGACACCCAGGTTCAGCTTCGCACCCGCCAGGTCAGTGTCGATGTCGTGGCCGAACACCCTTACCTTGCCGGACGACTTGTTCACCAGCGAACACACGATCCCCAGGGTGGTGGACTTGCCCGCCCCGTTAGGCCCCAGCAGGGCAAAGAAATCTCCTTCACGGACACGCAGGTCGATGCCTTTCAGGGCTTCAAACCCGCTGCCGTAACGTTTCTTCAAACCTTCGATTTCAAGGGCCCAGGTGGCTGGCGCTTCCTGGTTGGCTTGGACTGTCATCAAAAATACCGGCGGGGAGGTGAGTTTAAGAAAGCGCTATATCTTGAGCCAAACCGGGGAAAATTCAAGGGTAGCCCGCTAACAACTGCCGCCAGTGGGTAAGGGGTTCCAGGAACAGGCCCGGCCGGAAGGGCCGGGCGGGAGGTCAGGCGCCTACCAGTCGACGCAGGTTCCAGCGGCTCTCGACGCCGGTAATATCGTACCTGGCCGGGTCGAGGCCGTCGGTACCGTTGGGCAGGCAACCTTCCACCCTCAGGCTCTGCTCCACGGGGCGTCCCTCGTTGCAGGTGGCAAGGTTAACCATCTTTGCCGCTTTCAGGGGTTGCTGGCCAACATCGGTCATGACCATGACCTTGGGCATCAGCCTGCGTTTGGGTGAATGCGACACCACAACCCCACGCTGGCCATTGGTCAGCTGGACCAGGGTCCCGATGGGATAGATGCCGATGGACTGGATAAACTGTTCCACCAGGTCTTCCTGGAACTCCACATTGCGCAATTCAAACAGCTGGCTTACCGCCTGGGCAGGAGACAGTGGCTGATAGCCTTCACGGGGTGCAATCAGGGTCTCGTAATAATCCACCAGACCAGCGATCTTGGCCAGTAGCGGGATGCGGTCACCCCGAACCCCCGCCGGAAAGCCCGAGCCATTGTGGCGTTCCCGGTGACCTCGCACCACCGCGACCACTGCGCGGGATAGACCCGCTTCTTCCAGTCGCCGTGCGCCAAGTTCGACGTAGGTCCGGTACTGCTGGTACTGGTCAGCATCCAGCTGATGCTCGTTGAACAGTAACGCCCGGGGCAACTCAGCCTTGCCGATATGGGCCAGCAGGCATCCGGTGGCCAGGGTGGTCAGCAACGGCTCATCCAGGCCCAGGTGGCGACCCAGCACCAGCGCCCATACCGCGGCCTTGAGGGAGTGGCGATAGCTATGGTCGTCCTGCTCGCGTACCCGGGCCAGCCAAAGCAGGGCATCCGGGTTACGCAGCACACTGGCGGTCATCTGGCGGGCAACCTTCGAGACCGGGCGCAGATCAGGCACCATATCATTACCAAGGCTGCCCGCTACCTTCCGGATTGCGTCCTCCGCTGACCGGAGCAGGTTACGGCTGGCGCGCAACTCGCGCTGTAGCGAACGTGTGGGCTGGTGGCGAACCGGGTTTTCAGCTGAATAGGCGGCAGTTCGAGGATATCCTGCTGTCGCACCTTGCGACTGGTGCGGCGGGCAAAGCTGGGCGCGCCGGCCTGGTCATATTCCAGGCTGTCCCGACCCTCGGCCACATCCACCATGACCCAGCGACAGTGGGAAATCAGCGCACGGATATCGTCCTGCGAGCGAATGTAGAAACCCTGGATCGGAAAGGGCGTCAGGTGCCATGGGCGGTCAAGGTCCGAGACAAACATCCCGACCTCAAGGTCCTGCGCGTTAACCTTTTTCTGGGTTACACCCACCTTCCACCTCTGACCTGCCTGTTTCTCGACAACATCCATTGTCGCCACCTCCCTGTCGCCAGTCCATTACAACCGGATGGAAAACCGTTACCAGACAACTACGTTTGGTTACTTTTATTGTCCTTCTGCAATATAGCGTAATACCGTGACAAGGATCACAACCCGGCTACGGAAGAGAGAGGTGTCCGATTAAAGGTGGCGTTCGGCGGATCAGTGGTCAGCGAACTGCAACCCGAACCCGTCTACCGTCAGCCGCACCACCACCATGCGCAGTTCCGGGGCCGGCACGGGCAATCCCTGAACCTGCACCGTCACCACATCCCCCAATTCGGGCCTGAAGTCGTCTTCCTCTACTACCACGAATACACCGCCATCAGAGATATCGCGGGTGGCGAAGTGACGCGTGCCAAGGGTGTCATGGACAACACTCACCCTGGCATTGAGTGCGGTACGGATATGTTCACGTCGATCCGGCTGTGTCATGGCTCTCTGGCGCCTGCCTGAAGTTTGTTGAATATGCATCACACTTAACCAGAAAAATTGACTTAAAACATAGCACTGATTCGTAACAATAATTTTCAGTGTTAAAAGAATGTGAACCTGTTGACAGCGCCGCAACAACAAATGAGAATGGTTTTTGTTTTTCACCAGATTAGCAACGGGATTCAACATATGAAGATGAAACTTGCCGCGGCCGTTGCCGCCTGCGCCGTTACCCTCGCTCCCCTGCCTGCTGCCGCCAGCGGCGAAGTCAACATCTACTCCTACCGCCAGGAATTTCTGCTCAAGCCCCTGCTGGACGCGTTCACAAAGGACACCGGCATCGAGACCAACGTGGTTTTCGCCAAGAACGGCCTGGCGGAACGCCTTGAGCGTGAGGGTCGTAACAGCCCTGCAGACGTAGTGATGACCGTCGATATCTCGCGCATCTCCGAACTGGTAGATCGTGACCTGACCGCCGCCGTGGATAACGAAACCCTGGAAGCGAACATCCCGGAGAACCTGCGCCACCCCGAGGGCAAGTGGTTCGCCCTGACCACCCGTGGCCGCATGATTTTCACCTCCCTTGACCGGGTTGAGGAAGGCGAGATCACCACTTACGAGGAACTGGCAGACCCGAAATGGGAAGGTCGCATCTGTACCCGCAGTGGCAAGCATCCGTATAACATCGCGCTGATCTCCTCGATGATCGCCCATCACGGCGCTGAACAAGCCGAAGAGTGGCTGGAAGGCGTCAAGAACAACCTGGCCCGTAAACCCCAGGGTGGCGACCGTGACCAGATCCGTGCCGTTGCAGAAGGCGTCTGTGACGTCGCCATCGGTAACAGCTACTACTACGGCGTCATGCTGCAGGATGAAGAGCAGCGTCCCATTGCGGAGCAGGTACGCATCGTATTCCCCAATGCCGAAGGCCGGGGCACCCACATCAATATCAGCGGTATTGCCCTGACCCAAAGTGCGCCTAACCGCGACAACGCCATCAAACTGATGGAATACCTGTCCAGCGACGAGGCCCAGCAGATCTACGCCGAAGCCAACAACGAGTTCCCGGCCAACCCCGACGTATCGCCCACTGGCATCGTCGCGGAATGGGGTGAGCTTAATGCTGACACCCTGTCACTGCAGACCATCGCCGAAAACGCCAACGAGGCGGTACGGATGGTTGACCGGGTTGACTACGACAATCTCTGATCCCGGTCAATAAAACCCTGTGCCAGCGGGTTCCATGACCCGCTGGCATTGTTTGTTCGGGGTGCTGTTGGTTACACTTCTGCCCTTTTCCACCGAACAGGATCAGCATGAACCAGGCCGACGTCTTCGAGGAACCGGTAACCCCATCACCGCTGACACCTGGCCGTACCTCCAAGCGCTGGCTGACGTCTGCCGCCCTCATTACCGCGATCGTTGCCCTCCCGGTCTTTTCCGTGGCGTGGCTGGCACTGTTCCCTGACGAGAATATCTGGCCCCACCTGCTGGAGACCACGCTGCCGCGGTACGTGTGGACTACCCTGCTGCTGATGGTGGGCGTTTCGGCCATCACCCTCAGTATCGGTCTGGCGACCGCATGGGCCGTCACCATGTGCAATTTTCCTGGCCGCAGGATGTTCGAATGGGCGCTGCTGCTGCCCTTTGCGGTGCCGGCCTACGTGATTGCCTATGTGTACACCGACATCCTCCAGTACGCCGGGCCTGTCCAGGGCGCTCTGAGAGACTGGTTCGGCTGGACCAATGCCCGGGACTACTGGTTTCCGGACATTCGCAGCCTGTGGGGCGCCACCCTGATGCTGGGGCTGGTA
This sequence comes from Marinobacter sp. AN1, assembly GCF_026013985.1. Taxonomy (NCBI): domain Bacteria; kingdom Pseudomonadati; phylum Pseudomonadota; class Gammaproteobacteria; order Pseudomonadales; family Marinobacteraceae; genus Marinobacter; species Marinobacter sp. AN1. The sequence continues at coordinate 2,445,057 of NZ_CP110342.1, forward strand.
CTCTACCCCTATGTCTACCTGCTCGCCGGGCGGCGTTCCTGGAGCAGTCGCCTTCCCTGTTTTCCGTCAGCCGCAGCCTGGGCCACTCGGCCCTGAGCACGTTTTTCCGGGTGGTTTTGCCGATTGCACGCCCTGCGGTGGCCGTTGGCCTCTCACTGGTGCTGATGGAAACCCTCAATGACTTCGGCACGGTGGACTTCTTCGCGGTGCAGACCCTCACTGCTGGCCTGTTCGACACCTGGATGAACCTGGGCAACCTCGGCGCGCCGCCCAGATCGCCATGATCATGCTGACGTTCGTGGTCATCCTGGTGACCCTGGAGCGCTACTCACGCCGCAGGCAGCAGCAATACGCCGGCCGCGACAATCGCGCGCCCATCCAGCGCTTTTCCATGAGCCGGCCCCGTCAGTGGATCTGTGTTGCGGTTTGCGCTGCCCCCATCATCCTCGGCTTTATTGTTCCGGCAGTGGTTCTGGGTCGCTACGCGGTGATCTACTTTGACCAGAGCTGGACCGGTGACTTCCTGGAAAACACCTTCAACAGCCTGTTCCTGTCCGGGGCCGCTGCCTTCACCACGCTGACGATTGGTCTGATCCTCGCGTACAGCCGCCGGCTGCATGACACCAAGCCCATGCAGGTGATGATGCGGCTGTCGAGTCTCGGTTATGCGATGCCCGGGGCGGTCCTGGCGGTGGGGGTCATTGTTCCCATGGCGGCATTTGATAACCAGCTGGACTCCTGGATGCGGGACTGGTTCGGCATCAGTACCGGGCTGCTGTTCAGCGGCACGGCCTTTGCCCTGGTGTTCGCCTATACGGTTCGCTTCCTGGCCGTATCCGCCGGCAGCCTGGAGAGCGGCCTGCAGAAGATTACCCCCAGCATGGACATGGCCGCCCGGTCCCTCGGTCGCAGCACCACGGCGACACTGCTACAGGTACACCTGCCCATGCTGCGTGGCACCATGCTGACGGCAGCCCTGGTGGTGTTCGTGGATTGCATGAAAGAACTTCCGGCCACACTGATCCTGCGGCCTTTTAACTTCGACACCCTGGCCACCCACGTGTACCAGTACGCCTCGGACGAATTGCTGGGCATCAGCGCCCTGCCCGCCCTGATCATCGTACTGGCCGGCATCGTGCCCATCATCCTGATGAGCCGTTCAATCGGATCTGCCCGGGCCTACAGCCAGCAATAAACCTGTTACGCGCTGGCAGCCCGGACCACAAACCGGCCCTCGAAGGTGGCAACCGGTTCGGATTCAGGTGCCGTGGTGGGCTCTCCGCAATACACCCGTGAGGTCAGCGCCAGCCGGCCCCGCCCCTTGCGCTGGAGCATAGACAGGAAGCGCTGCTGCTCCTGTTCGCCCGGCAGCTGGCACAGGGCGTAGAAGTCACCATCCACCGGTTGGCTGTAGTCCATCTGGCCGCTCTGGATAACCACGTGGCCATCCACCCCGGCGTCTTCCACGACCAGCTCGATCAGGCCCCAGGCAGCCAGCACGGCGATGGAATAGACCGAGCCACCGAAGCCGGTGCCCTGGTGGTTGCTGTTCGGTGCCAGGGGCGCGCGTACCAGCAGGCTCTGACCATCGTAGGCCACCAGCTCCGCTGCCATGGCGTCAGTAAGCGGAATCACCCGATGGATGCGTTGCTGGAAATCGGACAGGCGGCTCATCAACTTCTCCGGTGCAGGCTGAAAAGGGACTCAAACGACGAAACCGGCCCTGGGGCCGGTTTCAGTATTACTTACCGCAAAGATTAATGGAAAGCCATCGGGCGGCCAACCGGCATCGTTATTCCCAGATAATGGTCTTGTCCTGGGCATACCAGTTTTCCACCTGGCTCCGGTAGGCGTCTTCCACCACGTTGCGCTTGAGCTTCATGGTCGGTGTCAGGAAGTCGTTTTCGATGGTCCAGGGCTCCTTGACCACGACCATAAAGCGCAGGTGCTCGTGGGGATCGAGGGTCTGGTTGACGTCCTTGAGCAGCTCGACAAAGTCTTTCTCAAGCTTCTTGCGGAAAGCCGGATCTTCCCGCTTCGCCTGGGCGGCTTCAGACAGCATCACCAGGCAGAACGGAGATACCTGGTTCTCACCGGATACGCAGACGGCTTCGATGTGGTCATCCCGCATCAGTTTGTTCTCGATGGGGGCCGGCGCCACGTACTTGCCCTTGCTGGTCTTGAAGATTTCCTTCAGGCGACCGGTGAGTTTCAGGCGACCAAGTTCGTCAATCTCGCCCACGTCACCGGTGCGCAGGAAGCCATCCTCGGTAAAGGCCTCCTTCGTTTTTTCCTCGTCCTTGTAGTAGCCCATCATGGTGGTGGGGCTTTTCACCAGCACCTCGCCGTTTTCACCAATCTTGCACTCCACACCGGGTAATGCCTCACCCACATATCCGGTACGGGCACGGCCAGGCTGGGTGGTGTGGGAGTAGGCGATGTTTTCGGACATGCCATAGCCTTCGAGAAGCTCGAGGCCGAGGTTCCGGTACCACTCAAGGATGTCGTGGGACAGGGGCGCGGAGCCGGAGCCGGCGTAACGCACATGCTGCAGCCCCAGGCCGGTAAGCACCTTCTTCTTGATCAGGCGGTTCAGCAGCGGAATCCTCAGCAGCTTGTCCAGTTTCTCCTTGGGCATCTTCTCGAACACACCGTGCTGGAACTTGGTCCAGATCCGCGGTACGGCGATGAACAGGGTCGGCCTGCAACGCTGGAGGTCTTCCACAAAGGTGTCCAGGGTGTTGGCGAAATACAGGTGGAACCCTTTGTTCATGGAGACCAGCTCGCCCACATAGCGCTCGAAAACGTGGGCCAGGGGCAGGTAGGACAGGTAGCGGTCTTCACTGGTGACCTCCAGCCGGTCCGCGGCGCCCGAAGCCGCATAGGCCAGGTTATGGAAACTCAGCATAACGCCCTTGGGTCGGCCGGTACTGCCGGAGGTATACACGATAGTGGCCAGCTCATCCGCCTCACGAGCGGTGTTCTCTTCCATGGGCGGATTCTGGGACACAATATCGTCCCAGGTTTCGAAGCTGGTGGGCGGGCTAAGGGGGTAACTGATACACCTCACCGAATCCGGCACACCGGGTTTCATGGATTCCCAGTCGTCCAGCTTGCCGACAAACATTACCTCGATTTCGGCATGCTCGATGATATAGCTGACGGTATCCGCGTTCAGGGTCGGGTACAGGGGTACGGATATATGCCCGGCCATCCAGATCGCCCAATCCGACATGATCCAGTGGGCGCAGTTCTTGGAAACGATGCCGATACGGCTTTTCTCTGGCAGGTTCAGCGACTTGATATAGGTGGCCATGCGCCTGGCCTCGCCCACTGCACGACGCCAAGTGTAATCCACCACCTTGCCGTCGGTGAAAGGCTGGGTCATGTAAACGTTTTCAGCGCGGGCGGTTTCCCAATGGTAAATCAAGTTGAGCGGTAGTTTTTGTTGTGTACTCATGCGTCTTCCCGAAGACCTCTGGCTGTATCAGGCGCCGCCGTTGCGGAACTGCGCCTGTTTGTTGTTATCCTTGGAATTTCCGACGTATCTGCTGCCGGTATCTGAAGACTATGGCAAGACCATGGACCCCGTCAAAGCCGTTAACAACAAATTTGCGGCAATACCCATACTTTTACGACCGGACTGCAGCTCCGGACCAGCCACTGGCTGGTGTTATTGATGGCGCAAAAGCCGGCACCATGTGGTAAACTCCCGCCTCCTTTTTTGCAGCTGGCCCGGCCATACCGGGCCTACCCAACACGCCAAATATCCGGAGAGACGGCTCATGGCCAAGACTTTTCTGCGCATCCTGGCAAGTACCCTCCTGCTGACCGGCTTCGGCCTGGCCCAGGCGGATGAAACCAAAACCGTTGCCATCACCCAGATTGTGGAACACCCGGCCCTTGATGCCGTGCACCAGGGCGTCAAGGACGAGCTGGCTGAGCGTGGCTACAACGAAGGTGACAACCTGGAGCTGATGCACGAAAGCGCCCAGGGCAACTCCGCCATCGCCAGCCAGATTGCCCGCAAGTTTGTGGGTGACCAGCCGGACGTCATCGTCGCCATTGCCACGCCGTCTGCCCAGACTGCAGCGGCCGCTACCCGCAACATCCCGGTGGTGTTCTCCGCCGTAACTGACCCGGTCGCTGCCAAGCTGGTAAAGAGTCTTGAAGCTCCTGGCGCAAACATCACCGGTGTAAGCGACATGCTGCCCCTGGACCGGCACCTGGACATGGTCCTGCGTGTCGTACCGGACGCCAAGACCGTTGGTACCGTCTACAACCCGGGCGAAGCCAATGCCGTCGCCCTGGTGGAACTACTGGAAGAGCGCCTGGAGGCCCGTGGCCTGAAACTGGAGAAGGCCGCTGCCACCAAGACCTCCGAAGTGCTGGGTGCCGCACGCTCCCTTTCGGACAAGGTGGACGCCATCTACCTGACGACGGACAACACCGTTATCAGTGCCGCAGAAGCAGTGATTTCTGTGGGCGAGCGCGCAAAGATTCCGGTATTCGCGGCCGATACCGCCACGGTTGAGCGCGGCGCCGTTGCCGCCATGGGCTTCAACTACTATGACCTGGGCCGCCAGACCGGCGCCATGGTCGCGCGCATCCTGGAAGGTGCCGCCACGGCCGATATGCCGGTGGAAACCCTGGACAAGCTGGAACTCTACGTGAACCCGGCCGCCGCAGAGAAAATGGGCATCACCCTCAGTGATGAGCTCATCTCCGAAGCCTCCAAAGTAGTCGGCAACGACTGAACACCCGGCAGGCCCGGCCATTGTGCCGGGCCTGCTCCAGCCTTGCGAACGCCCTCTCATGCTTAGTCAGATTGCTTTTTTCGGTGCTGTCGAGACCGGCCTCATATACGGCCTTGTGGCCTTCGGCATCTATATCTCATTCCGGGTATTGGACTTCCCTGACCTGACCGTCGATGGCAGCTTCCCCCTGGGTGCCGCTGTGGCCGCCGTGCTGATCATCGCTGGCTGGAATCCCTGGCTTGCCACCGGCATGGCCATTGTTGCCGGTATGGCTGCAGGTGCAGTCACGGCCCTGCTGAACGTCAAGCTGGGCATTCTCAACCTGCTGGCGTCCATCCTCACCATGATCGCCCTGTACTCTGTGAACCTGCGGGTCATGGGCGGTCCCAACGTGCCACTGCTGATGCAGGACACTGTCGTCACCTGGTGGGACAGCCTGTTGCCGCCGGAGTACTATTTCCTGGCGCCGGTTTTGCTGTTTGTCGTGGTCACCGCCATCGTACTGGTGTTGCTGTGGCGGTTCATGAAATCGGAGATTGGCCTGTCCATGCGTGCCACCGGCGCCAATCCCCGCATGGCCCGGGCCCAGGGCATCGCCACGGGTGCCATGGTGGTGCTGGGCGTGGCCCTATCAAACGGCCTGGTGGGCCTGGCCGGTGCCCTGGTCGCCCAGAGCCAGGGCGCGGCAGACGTGACCATGGGTGTGGGTGTCATTGTTATCGGCCTGGCCTCCCTCATCGGTGGTGAAGCCGTTATCAGCCCGGCCTCGGTGCTGAGAGCCCTGCTGGCCTGCGTGGTGGGCGCGATTATCTATCGCCTGGCCATTGCCTTCGCCCTCAACGCGGATGTGCTCGGGCTGGGCGCCCAGGACCTGAACCTGATAACCGCCATACTGGTGACCCTGGCGATCGTCCTGCCCGGTTTCCGCACCAGGGTGCAGGCCAGAATGACCCGCAACAAGGCCTGAAGGAGCGAGACATGATCAGTGCAGACAACCTCAAGCTCACCTTCGGCAAGGGCACGCCGCTGGAGAACCCGGCCCTGCGGGGCATGAGCCTGACCGTGAACCAGGGCGAATTCGTCACGGTGATCGGCAGTAACGGCGCCGGCAAGTCCACGTTTCTCAACGCCCTGGCGGGGGAAGTGATTGTCGATTCCGGTCGTATCGAAGTGGACGGCAAGGACGTGACCCGGCTGCCCACCCACAAACGGGCGCGCCGGGTAGCCCGGGTTTTCCAGGACCCGCTGGCGGGCACTTGTGAAGGCCTGTCCATCGAGGAAAACCTGGCCCTGGCCATCAAGCGGGGCCAACGCCGGGGGCTCACCAGCGCCGTCAAGCGCAGCTACATGGAACGCTTCCGGGCGGCCCTCGCCAAGCTTAACCTGGGCCTGGAAAGCCGCCTGGGTGACAAGATGGGTCTGCTGTCCGGAGGCCAGCGCCAGGCCGTCAGCCTGCTGATGGCCAGTCTGACGCCCTCCTCCATCCTGCTGCTGGATGAGCACACCGCCGCCCTGGACCCGAAAACCGCTGCCTTCGTGCTGGAACTCACCCAGGACATCATCGCCGAGCAGAAACTCACGGCATTGATGGTCACCCACAGCATGAAACAGGCGCTGGAAGTGGGCGACCGTACGGTCATGCTGCACCAGGGCCAGGTGGTTTTCGACATTGCCGGACCGGAGCGGGAGGGGCTTGAGGTGAAAGACCTTCTGGACCTGTTCGAGAAACAGCGCGGCCTGGAAGTGGAAGACGACAGCCTGCTGCTGGGCTGACCGCTGCTCACCCCTTGGACAATGTGAGCAGGGCCTGACCAGCAACAGTGCCCTGCTTCACAAACCGAAACATCTGTCGCTTTGCAGACCATAAATACCCGAACCCTTGCCCCGTCTGGCTTGCCGCCGTTGCAACCGTTTTAGTGATAATTTTTTTGCACCAGCAAGCCCCTTTTAATAGCCCCTCCTTTCTTCACACAACACTATATAGTGTCTATACTCCCGCACATCCCAACTAGATATAGTGTTTGGCCCAAACCCCCGACAGGGTCGCCAAACCCGCAGTGAGCGCCGTTTACGCGGCGTTCGGACCATAAAAAATCAGGCATAACCGAGGGTGGAGATGAGCGCGAAACTACAGGTAGTAACCACAGATATTCCGATGCAGGATGCCTCACTGGACATCTGGAACAGCAAGTACCAGCTGAAAACCAAGACCGGCGAACCTGTAGACCGCACCATTGACGAGACCTACAAACGGGTTGCCAAAGCCCTGTCGGAAGTGGAGGCCAAGGGCAAGCGTGACCATTACATGAAGGAGTTCATCTGGGCCCTTCAGAACGGCGCCATCCCGGCCGGGCGAATTACCTCCAACGCCGGTGCCGAGGCCCACAAGCCGGCCACTTCCACCATTAACTGTACCGTCTCAGGCACCATCCAGGATTCCATGAACGATATCCTGGAGAAGAACCACGAAGCCGGCCTGACCCTCAAGGCCGGCTGCGGTATCGGCTATGAGTTCTCCACCCTGCGCCCCCGTGGCGCCTACGTGGCGGGTGCCGGTGCGACCACCTCCGGCCCGCTGTCGTTCATGGATATCTTCGATCGCATGTGCTTCACCGTGTCTTCTGCCGGTGGCCGCCGTGGCGCGCAGATGGCCACCTTCGACGTGCACCACCCGGACGTGATCGAGTTTATCCAGGCCAAGCGTGAAGATGGCCGTCTGCGCCAGTTCAACCTGTCCCTGCTGATCACCGAAGACTTTATCGAAGCCGTGAAGAATGGCGACGACTGGCACCTGTCGTTCCCGGTGACCGCCAAGGAAGCCGAAGACGAAGGCCTGGACCTGAACGACGCCAGCCAGTTCGTCTACCGTGACTTCCCGGTGCAGGAAGGCTACGTCACCAACGACGAAGGCAAGGTGGCCTGCCGCATCTACCGTACGGTGAAGGCCCAGTTCATCTGGGACACCATCATGACCTCCACCTACGACTACGCCGAGCCGGGCTTCATCCTCATCGACAAGGTGAACCAGATGAACAACAACTGGTTCTGCGAGGAAATCCGCGCCACCAACCCCTGCGGCGAACAGCCCCTGCCCCCGTATGGCAGCTGCCTGCTGGGCTCGGTCAACCTGACCAAGTTCGTGGAGAACCCCTTCACCGACAAGGCCAGCTTCAACTACGAGAAGTACCGCCAGGTAGTAGCCATCTTCACCCGCATGCTGGACAACGTGGTGGAAATCAACGGCCTGCCCCTGAAAGAACAGCGGCACGAAATCATGAACAAGCGCCGTCACGGCATGGGCATCCTGGGCCTGGGCTCTACCCTGGCCATGCTGCGCATGCCCTACGGTTCTGACGAGTCCGTACAGTTCACCGAGGAAGTGGTCCGTGAAATGGCCGTGGAAGGCTGGCGCCAGTCCCTGGCCCTGGCTGAAGAGAAAGGCCCGGCGCCCATCATGGACGAAGAGTTTGAAATCACCCCCAAGATGATGGCCTGGCGCCCGCAGCTGGCGGACGACGGCTACAAGGTGGGCGACAAGGTTAAAGGGCGTATCCTCCACGCCAAATACAGTAACTACATGAAGCGCATTGCCGAGGTAGAGCCGGAGCTGGTGGAGAAACTGGCCGAGAAAGGTGGCCGCTTCACCCACCACACCTCCATCGCACCCACCGGCACCATCAGCCTGTCACTGGCCAACAACGCCAGTAACGGCATCGAGCCGAGCTTCTCCCACCACTACTCCCGCAACATCATCCGGGAGGGTCGCAAGACCAAGGAGAAGGTCGACGTATTCAGCTTCGAGCTGCTGGCCTACCGCCACCTGATCAACGCCGGCGCCATGCCGTTCTCTGACGACGCCGACAAGAAGCTGCCGGAGTACTTCACCACGTCGGACGACGTTACACCGACCCAGCACGTGGATATCCAGGCGGCGGCCCAGAAGTGGGTGGACTCGTCCATCTCCAAGACCGCCAACGTGCCCACAGACTTCGCGTACCCGGACTTCAAGAACATCTACATGTACGCTTATGAGCAGGGCCTGAAGGGCTGCACCACCTTCCGCTTCAACCCGGAAGCCTTCCAGGGCGTACTGGTGAAGGAATCCGACCTGGAAAACACGCTGTATGAGTTCACCCTGGACGACGGCAGCAAGGTAACCTTCAAGGGCAACGAGCAGATCGAGTACGACGGCGAAATCCACACCGCCGCCAACCTCTTCGACGCCCTCAAAGAAGGCACTTACGGCAAATACTGATCCGGGAACTGACAGGAACTTATGACCATGACTGCAAAGATTACCAACAAGATCGTCGGCTACCGGGTCAAGAAAGCAGACCCGGAGGCCCAGGCACCGGCCCCCGAGCAACAGGGCCCCAACCCGGTCAAGATGAACGAAAACATCGAACGGCCGGACTTCCTGCTGGGCACCACCTACAAGATCAAGCCGCCGGTGGCCGAGCACGCGATGTACATCACCATCAACGACATCATCCTCAACGAGGACACCGACCACGAAAGCCGGCAGCCTTATGAAGTGTTCATCAACTCCAAGTCCATGGAGCACTTCCAGTGGGTTATCGCCCTCACCCGGGTTATCTCCGCAGTGTTCCGCAAGGGCGGCGACGTCACCTTCCTGGTGGAAGAGCTGCGCTCGGTCTATGACCCCAACGGGGGTTACTTCAAGAAAGGCGGCGTGTTCATGCCGTCCCTTGTGGCCGAGATTGGCGGAGTCATCGAGCGGCACCTGAAGGCCATTGGCCTTATTGAAAGTGAAGAGATGAGTGAGGTTACCAAGCGGATCCTGGCGGAGAAGCGGGCTGAGTTTGAAGAGGCCCAGAAGACTTCTGTGAATGATGAGTCGGCTTCGGAGTACCCTGCTAATTCCACGCTTTGTGGGAAGTGTAATACCAAGGCTGTCGTTATTATGGATGGGTGTGCTACTTGTCTTTCTTGTGGCGATTCCAAGTGTGGTTGAGGGGTTGGTAGACAGATGAAGTAGTACTCTAGGAGGCTCGGCAATCAGTGATTGTCGGGCCTTTTTTGCCTTAAGTCAGGGGAGCGGTTCGTGACAGTTATCGAAAACCTTCAGAAAGAATTTAGAGCACTATCTAAAGACATTTCTGCCCTGTCGCGCTTCGTAGTTGTGATATTAGTTTTTGCCGTAGCGAGGTTGATCTACCTCATTTTCATTCAGAGATATGAAGACGCAGCAGTCCTTTTCTCGGTAGTTGCTATACTTATTTCCGTTCTTACTATAACCAAGGTAAGCACAAGAGCTATAACTCACTCTGAAATAGTTCGGCACTATGAAGAGCATAAGGATGTGGCTCATAGGACCAACTACCTCATTAGAATAGTGACTGAACTGGATGGAAGAGCAGATTATTGTCTTAGATCTGTACAGGCCAATGATCCAATTGAGTCCTTCGTTCGGAATGTAAGAAAAATGGAGGACGGCTACGAAAAAATCAGTTGTCAAACATACTCAGATATACATAACCAAATAGTCAATTCTTGTTTGACTTCTATGAACAGTACAATCCATTGGCTTTCCGTATATTCCGACCAACTATCGTTGGATATAACAATACAAACAGAAGATCTAAGGTCGTTTTTAAAAGAAGATTTCGACGCTTTAAACTCAAGAGTTTCGGAACTTCGTCGACATTTAAGCACGTTGGATGATCAACTCAGAAAAATAAGGGAACAAGTGGAGCTTTATTCAAGAGCATGATGCTTCCAAAGAAAAAGCAGAGCCCAAACGGTGAGTGAGGGCCCCAAATAGCTGGACAACCTGATGGTGTCCACCTCAGGTGTCCTAGCCCGAATTTCTCATGAGGGGATAAAAGAAAGCGGCTGAAAGTGTTAAAATTTCAGGACCTTACACCATCAATCAACACCAACAACCGCTATCCAAAATGGTACCTCAAAAACTGACCTTCTCGCCACTTTCCCGCCGCCAGATTGAAACCGACTTCTCCGGAGGCCATATCACCTCCGATGCCGGCTTGCTGTTACTGCGCGAAGTCGACAAACAACACCGGTTAACCCAACGGCTGGCCGAGACTCTGACCGACCAGCGGGATCCCCGGATGATTCGTCATGAGCTCAAGTCCCTGGTCCGGCAACGGGTCTACGGTGTGGCCGGTGGCTACGAAGATCTGAATGATCATGAAGCGCTTCGCTTTGATCAGGCACTACAAACCGCCACGGGGAATGCCTCGACTCTGGCCGGCAAGTCCACGCTTTGTCGAATGGAGCAGGCGATGGATCGGCAAACCATTGTCAAAGCGCATGAGTTGCTCTGGCACCACTTTATCGAGCAGCATGAGAAGCCGCCCAAGGAAATCGTGCTGGATTTTGACGGCACCGATATTCCGGTGCACGGCGACCAGCCGGGTAAGTTCTTTAACCGGTATTACGACCATCACTGCTACTTCCCGCTTTACGTCTTCTGCGGTAGGCACTTGCTGGTGAGCTATCTGCGCACCAGCAATCGAGGTGATGCCCGGCACAGCTGGGCCATTCTGGCGCTGCTGGTGCGATTTATTCGCGAGTATTGGCCACAGACCCGGATCGTGTTCCGGGGCGACTCCCACTTCAGCAAGCCCCGACTGCTGGCCTGGTGCGATCGCAACCAGGTGGATTACATCGTAGGCATGGCCCGCAACCAGCGGCTGGAGGCGCTTGCCGCCCCAGCCATGGACAAAGTCCGGACCTACTACGAGGCTCATGGCCATAAGCTCGCCAGCACCTTCCGCTTCCGCTACAAAGCCCGAAGCTGGCATAAGCCACGCTGGGTGGTTGCGCGCCTGGAATATGGCCCTCAAGGCCCGAACCCCCGGTTCGTTATCAGCTCCCGCTACGATGACGGATTCAAGCTCTACTACGAACAGTATTGCGCACGGGGTGATATGGAGAACCGGATCAAGGATCAACAACTGGATCTGTTTGCCGGTCGCACCTCCAGCACACACTGGTGGACCAACCAGTGGCGGCTGATCTTATCCGGCTTCGCCTACACCCTGTTCGAGCGTTTGCGGGTGCATCTGAAAAACACGCCCTTCGAACGTATGAGTGCCGGCACCTTGCGCTTGAAGCTGATCAAGGTTGGCGCAGTCATCATCCGCAACACCCGCCGAATACGGGTGTTGATGAGTGATAGCTATCCACACAAGAACGATCTCTCAGCACTGGTTCAGCGCTTGGTGCCCCAGTAGATAATCGGGCTCCCCCGGCCCGATACCAATGGGGGAAAGGGGGAGTTGTGCCTGAATGCCGGAAACTGGCTAAATAATCGCCAACTTCGACCATGACCACTCGGATCTGGCACTACCAGGCTTGGTCTGCGAAGGTTGTTGGAGCACTATGAGAAATCCGGGCTAGGGGCTGGGTTTGGTTTTGATACCAATAAAAATCGGGGCATGCCGAGATCTCGGAGGCAGTATCTGCTTAGCGAGCTGTCATTTTGTTATCGGGAAAAGATGACTCCTCAGACTTTCTGTACAATATGAGTGTGAGTCAAATGAGAGGACACCAGTTTGAAGACGCAGATACCAGCTCCGATCATTGCTATCATTGCAAAGCACTTGTCTCAGGTTAAAACCCACGCGGACCTGGACAGTATGTTTATGTACGCAGACGCTCCTGGGGAGCCGCCAGAAGGCAGCAAGCCTGTTAAGTGCCAAGACTGGCTCAGGCGCACTAACGCAGAATCCTCTACTCCTCTTGCGGTCCTGGGAAAATTAATCGAAGAGGAAATGGAGACTCCTGACGATGACTGGTCGAAATCACTGGGAACACCTTACGGGGCTTTGTCACGTGAGACTTTTCAGAAAAAGGTAAAGGAAGTACTCGAACGTTATGATTTAGTATATCGGATCGGCGGAAAGGTTCAGCCTGCAGTGGGCATGAAGGGGGCCACCAAAAGTCTCTCTGACCTGATAAAGGGGCGCGAGTTAATATCTATAGACATGGAATTCGAGAGAGCAATTGATAACGCGAACAGCGAGCCGAGGGAAGCGTGCTCAGCAGCGTGCAACATTCTTGAGTCTCTTTTCAAAATCATGATCGACGAAGAGAAACTGGAGAAACCCTCGAAACAGGACCTGAAAAACCTGTGGAGGCCGGTTGCAGATTACCTAAATTTCGACCCAAAGCGGATAGAGGACACTGATCTACGGAAAATCCTCTCCGGTATGAACTCAGTCGTTGATGGGGTTGGTGCGCTGCGCACACACGCCAGTTCAGCCCACGGAGCAGGCAAGCAGATATACAAGCTCGAACCACGGCACGCTCGATTGGCGATCCACAGCGCCCATACGCTAGCAACGTTCGTGTTAGAGTCTTGGGATAAAATAAAGCTCGCTTCTACACCGAAATTTTGACCGGAGCACACATGAAATTACTTCTCACTTTGTTTCTTGTGATGGGTGCAGCTACAGCCCATGCTTCGTCGGATTTCGACGGTAACGACCTTCTCAAAGGCTGCGAAAAACTGGTTCAACTGCCTGAGAATCCGGATGCAGTAGATTTTGACTCAGGGCTTTGCGCAGGCGTTATAAGCGGAGTAATTCATGCATCACAGTTCGCAGGTTTTGAGCACGGCACTAAGCTATTCTGCATCCCGGAAGGAGTACCGATCATTCAGCTCGCAAGAATCATGAACAAGCATCTGGCCGAATCCCCAGAAGTACTACACGTCAGCGCAGGAGCATTGACAACGTTTGCGTTCAGCAGGCAGTACCCGTGTGAGTGAGTTGGTTAACAAGACTGCTGGGACAGGCGCTGACTGAATAGCTGAGCGCCGATTTTGCCGGATTCAAGATATCTGGGACAAAGGATATCTGGGACAGGCACTCACAAGAAAGAAAACGCGTAGCTAGTGCTATTCCACCACTGATCCAGGTGCCCCGAACCTGAAGCAGACCGGATCGCAGCCAAATTCGTCATTTCGGCCAATTACTGGCTCAGTTTGCCAAATCCAGGCCGGAGCAGAAACTGGGACAGGCCGGTACCTGATCATGGACAGGCACTCCCAAAGAAGAAACGTCCGAACCCTGGTCCCGATGAAAACCATGGACAGGCACTGCCAAGGAAGAAAACTCCACCCCACAAGGACAGGCACTCTTAAAAAAGAAAACGTAATTGAAAACCGGGACAGACTTATTTTCTCGTCGCGATTGCTTCGTCGTCCCGATTGCTTGTCCTCCGGTACCCTCGCTACAGAATCCATATGCTCCAGCGAGGGACTTCGGCAGTCTAGTGTTCCGTCCGGGTATTTCCTAAGCGCATATATGCTATAATTCGAGCTATTATTCACGAGTTTGGAGACTCTGTTTTGGCCCGGAAACCAGCTCCCTTTAATCTTACGGTAAACGATCAACTGGAGTTGGAAAGCTGGTTGCGAACAAGCACGCTGAGTCAGAATCTCGTTCTGCGAGCGCGAATCGTTTTGGCCCTGAATGCCGGTGAATCACCCAAAGTCGTTGCTGAGCGACTGGGAACCACGACGGCCACGGTATTCAAGTGGCGTAATCGTTACACCGAACAGGGCCTGAGCGGTCTTCAGGATGCACCAAGACCCGGGCAACCCAGAAAGCTGAATCAGAAAAAGGTTAAGGCAATTCTTGATGACACGGTCAAAAAGCTGCCCAAGGAATCAACCCACTGGAGCGTCCGGTTGATGGCCGAATATGCCGGTGTTAGTCGCTGGCAAGTGCATCAGATCTGGAAAGCCGCTGACCTGAAACCGCACCGGCTGAAAACTTTCAAAATCAGCAATGATCCGGACTTTGCTGATAAAGTTTTCGATGTTGTCGGTTTGTACCTGAATCCGCCGGATAACGCCCTGGTGCTGTCTGTTGATGAGAAAACGCAGATCCAGGCACTGGATCGCACTCAACCAAAGTTGCAATTGAAACCCGGCCAGATCGAGCGTCGCACCCACGATATAGCGCGACAATTAACTTGGCCGGTCCAGCGACAACTATGTTGGCCGGTTGATCTGATAGGGTCCGACACAGCAGAACGGAGGAGTCGCTGTGTCGGGCAAACACATTACAGATCAACAGGTCAGGTTATTCATGCACCACCGCAAAAGCCAGACACAGACCGTCGCCGCGGCCAAGGCCGGTATCTCAGAGCGGTCCGCCCGTCGCATAGACCAGCAATTGCACCAGCCCCAGAAGCGAGAGCGCAACTGGCGTACTCGTAAAGACCCGTTGGCAGAAGTCTGGGATAGCATCGTGTTACCGCTGCTGGAGTCATCGCCTGACCTCACACCAGTGGGTATTTTTGATCACCTCTGTGAGTACCATACAGATCAGTTCGATCCCCGTGCACGACGCACATTGGAACGGCGTATTGGCCGCTGGCGACAATTACACGGGCCAGCCCAACCGGTCATGTTCGTCCAGAGCCACGAGCCTGGAGAACTGGGCATTGCCGACTTCACCTGGGTTAAAGAGCCGGTGACCATTGCGGGTGAGGCCTTACCGCACAAGCTGTTCCATTACCGCCTGGTTGCCAGCGGCTGGGCCTACGCTCAGGTCACCTATGGTGGCGAGAGCTTCAGTGCGCTGTCGGATGGCCTGCAAAAGGCCTTCCGGAACAGTGGCGGAGTGCCGCGACAATTACGCACCGACAGTCTGAGTGCCGCCTATAAGAACCGGCAGGAGCAGGAGGATTTTACCGAGCGATTTGCCGAATTCTGTCACCACTACGATGTCCGAGCTACCCGCAACAATCGGGGCGTGGCTCACGAGAACGGTGCCATCGAATCGCCCAACAACCACATCAAGCAGCAACTCAAACAAGCCCTGTTACTGCGCGGAAGCCATGACTTTACCACCCGTGATGCCTACGAAGCCTTCGTTCAGGCAGTGGTGACACGGCGCAACCGCCGGATCAGCACCGTGTTCAAGGCAGAGCAGCAACGTCTCCAACCACTGCCTGCTCATGACAGCAATACCTACAGTGAGCATACCTTGCGGGTCAGCCGCACCAGCACCATCGCGCTTAAGCGGGTGACCTACTCGGTGCCCTCACGACTGATCGGTAGCCGGCTGACGGTACGCCTGTTCGATGCCCGCCTGGAGCTGTGGTGCGCCGGTGTGCATACGCTGACACTGCCCCGCATCCACGCCCGGGGACAGCAACGCCGGCGCAGCGTCAATTACTGCCATGTGATCGAATCCCTGGTTAAAAAGCCCCGCGCCTTCCGGCACTCTCAGTGGCGCGATGACCTGCTACCCGGCGACGATTACCGGCGTATCTGGCAGCATGTCGACGAAACCTTGAACGCAGACAAGGCCTGCCACTACATCGTAAGACTGCTGCACCTGGCCAAGAAGAGCGACCGCGAAAGCGCCCTGGGTCGTTACGTGCTGGCCGGCATTGAGCGCGGCAAACTCCCCAGTCTGCTGGAATGCGAAGACCGCTTCCTGAGCCTCAATCCGGCTCTGCCGGCTATGGTGGTTCATCAGCATGCGCTGGGCGACTACCAGGCGCTGCTGCACATGGGAGGCTGCCATGAGTGACGTGACGGCTTCACTACCCTTGATGTTGAAACACCTGCGCCTGGGCAGCATCAAGGATCACTGGCAACCCCTGGCGGATAAGGCCGTGACGGAACACTGGCGTCCGGAACAGTACCTGAGCGAGCTGTGTGCCCTGGAGCTTGCCTCACGGGAAGACAAGCGCTTACAGCGCTATCTGAAGGACGCTACATTACCACCGGGCAAGCAGTTGGGCAGCTTTAACTTCGACGCGGTGACGGGGGTGACCAAGCCTCACATCAGCCAGCTGATCAACCAGCCAGACTGGGTGAAACGTGGTGACAACCTGTTGCTGTTCGGTGCCAGCGGGATCGGTAAAACCCACCTGGCCAGCAGCATCGGTTACGGCCTGATAGAGGCCGGCATCCGGGTCAAGTTCGTGGCCGCCACGGCGCTCGTACAAAGCCTACAACGCGCCAAGGAAGCCCTGCGTCTTAGCGATGCTCTGGCCCGTCTCGACAAGTATGCTGTGCTCATCATCGATGACCTGGGCTACGTTCGGAAAACCGAGCAGGAAAGCACTGTGTTGTTCGAGCTGATCGCCCATCGCTACGAGCGCCACAGCCTGATCATCACTTCCAATCAGGACTTCGAGCACTGGGACAAGCTGTTTGAGGACACCATCATGACCGTCGCCGCCATCGACCGACTGGTCCATCACGCCACCATCCTTCAATGCACGGGGGAAAGCTACCGGAGAAAAGCCTCACTCAAGAAGCAGACAACATAGGTTCACCGTCAACCGGCCAACTTAATCGACGCTGGACCGGCCAAGATAGTTGACGCCGTACAAGGACCTTCATCTGATTCTGGACAACAGCTCGACTCATAAAACACCAGAGGTAAAAGCCTGGCTGGAGAAACATCCCCGGTTCAAGCTTCACTTCACACCAACCAGCGCCTCCTGGCTGAATGCCGTGGAGGGCTGGTTTGGTCAACTGGAACGCCGTGCTTTGTACCGTGGCATTTTTACCAGTGTCGGCGAACTGAAGAAGGCGATTCGTCGCTTTATCCAAACTCATAATGAGAAGCTGGCAAAGCCCTTCCGCTGGCACAAAAGCGCAGAATCGATTATGACTTCAGTGGCGCGAGCAAAGTTGAGTGTCATTAATGATAAATAAACGAATTACCCAGACGGGACACTAGAAGACGTAAATGAACCCGACACCTACTTCGGCTTCATAGTTGTTGCGTGTGATCGGGCTATCCGCAATATCGCTGCTATAACGCTCATAGAGCGCTTCGCCGAAAATCTGCCAGTTATCGTTAATGTAAGCACGATAATTGTAATTGACGCCAATCGAGCGGAAGCCCCCGCTTAGTTCGGTCTCGTCCAGTCCTGATGCGGCAGCCTGGGTTGGGTCTACGCCAAACTGTTCATTGGCGAGATCGCTATCGTGAAATACCGCCGCGATTGAAAGTTCAGAGCCGGTTCCATCGTTCCGCTCACCGAAGCGACGACCCACCCCCACAATACCCAGGTTTCCATTCTCACCGGTCACAATTCGGCCATCCAACCAATAACGCCAGTCCGCATCGAAAGCACGACGTGCCTGCAGCACGAACTCAATTCCCTCGTCTGTATCGCCAAGTCCATCCAGCCGACCGTCGTCAGAATCGCTTTCTTCGCGTCCCTCTTCGAAGCCTACTGATGCCTGCAAGAGCCAGGTATCAGACCGAAGACCACGCAGATAAAACCATGGACAGGCACTACCAAGGAAGAAAACCAATAAACCGCGTGCCGAGGCTGCTGCCTCAGTCGTGATCACACGCTACCCAGCATATTTATCTATGTTTTGACCAGTCTCGCGACAATCAGGCATAAACTACCGAATTGAGTCCGACCGGGGCCCCTGGCTATGGCCAGTCTCGAAATTTTGCCGTGGAGGGTGGGTTAATTGAAAACCGGGACAGACTTATTTTCTCGTCGCGATTGCTTCGTCGTCCCGATTGCTTGTCCTCCGGTACCCTCGCTACAGAATCCATATGCTCCAGCGAGGGCGTTCAGCAGTCTAGAAGACGTAAATAAACCCGACACCTACTTCGGCTTCATAGTTGTTGCGTGCGATCGGGCTATCCGCAATATCGCTGCTATAGCGCTCATAGAGCGCTTCACCGAAAATCTGCCAGTTATCGTTGATGTAAGCACGATAATTGTAATTGACGCCAATCGAGCGGAAGCCCCCGCTTAGTTCGGTCTCGTCCAGTCCTGATGCCGCAGCCTGGGCTGGGTCTACGCCAAACTGTTCGTTGGCGAGATCGCTATCGTGAAAAACCGCCGCGATCGAAAGTTCAGAGCCGGCTCCATCGTTCCGATCCCCGAAGCGACGACCTACCCCCACAATACCCAGGTTTCCAGTCTCACCGGTCACAATTCGACCATCCAACCAGTAACGCCAGTCAGCATCGAACGCACGCCGTGCCTGCAGCACGAATTCAACGCCCTCGTCGGTATCGCCAAGTCCATCCAGCCGACCGTCGTCAGAATCGCTTTCTTCGCGTCCCTCTTCGAAGCCTACTGATGCCTGCAATAGCCAGGTGTCAGAACGAAGACCACGCCACCCCAACGCTTCACCGGCCCAGTAAAAGATATCATCGCCCTTGCGCCATTGTACCGCGCCAGCAGGACTGACCTCGAAGTCGAATTCATCCGACCCTTCGTAGGCCGATTCGTATTCAACACCCAGGCCCAACCCGAAGCCCCAGCCGTCCTCACCCCGCGTGAAGTCGTCGAGCGAGGGTAATGGCACCAACGCCGTTTTTTCTTCCTGTGCTAATGCGGTTTGAACAAAGAATGCAGGTGCGCAGATGGCCAACAGTAGACCTGTAAATTTTCTCACTTGAGTTCCGCCCGGCTATGAGTTGATGAAGAACAACACGGTAAAGAATACGTGTGGCACGAATGAATAGACCAAATATGTCAATCGTCATCCGCGACCAATGAAGCACTCAGGGCGGAACACCGAATGGTGTATTTTGGGTATTTGGGGCATGGGCTATTTGGGACAGCCCCCTGGAAAAATAGTCGAACGTCCCAGGTTACTTCGCAGTTGATCAACGGGTCGCGGGTGGACCAAGCAGTACACAGAAGGCTTCTTCACTGACTGCCCGGCTGAAGTAGTATCCCTGATAGGTTCGGCACCCATGCTGCTTCAGGAAATCCAACTGCTCAGCGGTTTCCACGCCCTCGGCAATCAACTCCATCTTCAGGCTTCGGGCCATGGCGATAATAGCGCGGACGATCTCGGCGTCATTACCGTCATGGGTGCAGTCGTCGATGAATGACTGGTCGATCTTGAGCAGGTCTACCGGCAATCGCTTGAGATAGCTCAGCGAAGAGTAGCCCGTCCCGAAATCGTCAATCGCGAAACGGATGCCCATGTCCCGCAACTCGTTCATCTTCTCCACCGTGTCGGATATGTTGTGGATCATGATGCTTTCGGTAATTTCCAGTTTCAGGCACTGCACGGGAATTTGCTTCTGGGCAATGGCTGCTGCCACCTGGGCAACAAAACTGGCCTGGCGAAACTGCCGGGGGCTTATGTTGACACTGAGGCAGAACTGGTCAGTTGCGATCAGCCCCTGATCGAGAAGCCGGGCGATGAAGTCGCACGCCTGCTCAAGGATCCAGTGGCCGGTTTCGAGGATCATGGCGCTCTCTTCGAGCACATGCATGAAGGTGCCAGGACCGATCATTCCCATTTCGGGGTGCTGCCAGCGCAACAACGCCTCGGCACCTGTTATGCGCTGCGTGCAGGCGTCGACCTGCGGCTGGTAGTGCAACTGGAATTCCCCCTCCAGCAGCGCGTTGCGCAACTCGGTTTCCAGTTGCAGACGCTGGCTGACGGCCACCTGCATCTGCGGCTCAAAAAAGGCGATGTTGTTGCGTCCGCTGGCCTTGACGCCATACAGCGCGGTGTCGGCATGCTTTAGCAGGTCTTCCGGTGTATTGCCATGCTCGGAGGACAGGGCAATACCGATGCTGCAGCTCAGCTGCAGTCCGTAACCCTCGATTTGCATGGGGGCGGACACAACCTCGAGCAATTCGGCCGCGTTGGCTCGCGCCTGCTCGGCAATCTGTTCCGGCTTGCCGGACAGGCCGGTAAGCAGGATGACGAACTCGTCGCCGCCCAGGCGGGCGACTGTATCAGCCCTGCGCACCCGCTCCTGCAGGCGGCGACTTACCTCCTGCAGGACCGCATCACCACAGCCGTGACCGAGGGAGTCGTTGACGCGCTTGAAATGGTCCAGGTCGAAGAAGAGTAGCGCGCAACTCAGACCATGGCGCTCACTGAGGGCCAGGTACTGTTGCAGTCGGTCGTGTAGCAGCAGGCGGTTGGGGAGATCCGTCAGCGCATCGTGATATGCCTGATGCTTGACACGCGCCTCGATTCTTCTCTGCTCGGTGACATCCTTGAAGCTGGACAGGGTGCACCACTCCTCGCCGACCAGGATGAAGTTGCTGGAAACCTCACAGTTCAGCACGCGACCATCCTTGGCGACAAGGTCAACCGGCTCATTGCGCAGGCAACCCTCGCGCATCAGTTTGTCGATGACCGCCGGACGTTTTTCCGGATACCGCCAGAACCCGAATTCGTTGGCATTCCTGTCGATCACATCCTGTGACTGGTAGCCGAACACCTGGGTAAACCGGTGGTTGATCTCGATTATCTTTGCAGTACGTTTGGAAAACAGTACATAGGGTTCGGGGGAGTCAATGAACAGGGCAGCAAACTTGGCTTCGCTCTGCTTCAGTTCCTGGTTGGCGTTGCTCCGCTCGGACATGTCGTGGGCCGTGGCCAGTTGGTACAACTGGTCACCGATGCGGACCTGCTCGACATAGGCCAGGCAGGGTCTGGTCTGGCCATCGCCGCATTGGAAGTGGGTTTCATGTTGCTGAATGCGGCCGCTGGTTAACAGTTGCCGGCGAAAATCCTCGCGTTGCCGCGAACTGGACCATAAAGGCAGCTCAGCGTAGGAACGACCGATCATGCGGGAAGCACTCCAACCGAACAAAGCCTCGAACACCGGGTTGACGGCGACCACGGTATGGTCGGCCTCGCGCAGAAGCATGCAGGCAACGGGCAGCTCCCCAAGCAGGGCGATCAGCTCTTCCTCCCGCCTTCCATTGCGACTCATCAGTGCATCAGCCACAGTGTGCGTGCGGCCAGACATCGCGCATTCATGTATTTCGCTCTAATTGTTATACGGCCAATTTAAAACTTTGCTTATACGGATACAAGATTCCCCGATTTGCTCAAATGGCGAACAATGTCTGACAGTGTCATTGCGTTTGTCCGGGATCTGCACAAGTCCCGCTGACGGCGCTCACCCATAACACCCCACATCGGCCCGGGGCCTGGCCATGTCTCGCCAGGGTCTTTCCCGGCGCCCGGTCAATGGCATACCCATTGCAAACCTGAACCTGCACCGTCCGTCAGCAAGGCATTCAGCCTGTCCGACATGCTTTCCTGCCCGGGCTCAGACAGACTTCCAGGAGTGGACCATGACCAAATCCATCGTACTGACCGCCACTGAACTCAAAGCCACACTCGACAACAACGACGACGATATCCTTCTGATCGATGTCCGGGATGCCGCCGATTACGCTGCAGAACACATCCCGGGGGCCGTCAACGTGCCCGATATCTTTTATCACCTGACAACCACCTCAGAGGATGAACTCAGTGCTACCTACCAGAAGTTCGAAGACATACTGTCCGGCGTCGGCCTCCGGCCGGGCCAGAAAGCGGTGCTCTACGAAGACGGCCTGACTACGCGCTTCGGGAGTTCCTGTCGCGGCTGGTGGTTGCTCAATCACCTGGGGCATGACAATACCGCCATCCTGGACAAGGGCCTGGCCGGTTGGAAGGCAGCGGGCCTGGCCACCGATAACCACACGGTTGCGGTAACGCCGAGCGACTTCAAGGTGATGGTGAATAACGACATTATCGCCACCAGGGATGATGTGCTCGCGGCTATTGAAGACGACAGCGTCGTCCTGCTGGATAACCGCGATGCCCGGGAGTGGCTCTGCGAAGGGTCTTCGCCCTACGACGCCGATGGTGTCGACTATTCGCCCCGACGTGGCCGGATACCGACGGCTCGCTGGCTGGAATGGTACGAACTGCTGGATAACAGTGACATCCCGACCTTCAAATCCGCCAGTGAGATCACCGACATTCTGGCCGCCAAGGGCATTCACCAGGACGATGACATCATCATTTACTGTTTCAAGGGATCGCGGGCCTCAAACACCTTTGCAGCCCTGAAAATGGCGGGTTTCACCCGACTGCGGAATTACCTGGGCAGCTGGTACGAATGGAGTGCCGATGAGTCACTGCCCATCGAGATGGCGCCTTCCGCCGCCGCGTGAACAGGCAACCGGGAAGGCGTTTGCGCACCAGCGAGCAATCGCTTCATCACGGGCATTACCTGGGTAGATGATGCGCCTTGGGATGGTTGCTGGTCTT
Source organism: Marinobacter sp. AN1 (assembly GCF_026013985.1). NCBI lineage: Bacteria > Pseudomonadati > Pseudomonadota > Gammaproteobacteria > Pseudomonadales > Marinobacteraceae > Marinobacter > Marinobacter sp. AN1. The sequence goes on from NZ_CP110342.1 coordinate 2,467,845, forward strand.
CGCCAGCGCCGGTGCTCTGATCGTTCAACTGATCTGATCGAGCCCGGCCTCAACAGCACTGCAATTGGAGGGCCGCACCACCCGATCAACTTCCTGCCCGTCCTTCAGAAAGATGATCGTCGGCCAGAGCTTGACCCCGAAGGTCCGCCCCAGCCGGCGGCCTTTGCCGTCTTCGACTTTCAGGTGGGGCGTTTCCGGGTGGGACTCAAAGGCTTTTGCTATGTCGGCCTGGGCGGCCTGGCAGAAACCGCACCAACCGGTTCCAAACTCCAGCACCAGCGGCCCCGGTGTCTGGTCAATCTCTTCGCGACTGGGTGCGTCCGCGTTGTATTGGCTGGCGTAGCTCATGGTTGTCCCTCTTGATCAGCTCATCCGACTCAGGGTCAATTCGTGGGTGCTGCCTGAGCTAAAGTTAGACCCCTGGCCGGTTAGACCAGTTCAGCCAACTACAGGTACCTTGATCGCTTCAACAAAAAGCGTTCAGACTGCCTTAGCAACAATAACCGTGTCCACTCCTGGCCCCCGATCCTCTGATAACTGAAGCCTGGTTTCGTAACCGCGACTTTCCAGCAAACGAAGATGCGATGAGTTGCTAGACCATGACCTCACACTGACGATGCCGTTGGGTTCGGCTTGTCTTACATAATCCTCAATGGCTTCATACAAGGCGTTGGCGACACCCCTGCCACGAAAAGCTGGAGCCACCGCAATGGTGGTGACATAGGCCGATGACCTGAAAGCGGCCGCGTCATAGGGATAATCGCGTCTGAAGGACAGAAAGCCCGCAATTTCCGGCCCAATCCTGGCCAAAAATACCGGTTGTTGGCTCATAGTCGCAAAATATTGATGTGGCTCTGCGATAACCTTGGAATCTTTCCCGAAAACCACATCTTTCGTGCCCTCGCGCGCAGAGAGGGGAGGAACAAACTCCTGATCAACCAGCTTCAGGATATCCCAGACTCCAGAAGAGGCAGCAGGATCCTGAGCTAGGCATTCCAGGTACTGAATTTCAGTAGCAACACGGTTAGTCATCAATCATCTTCATCCAGTCTTTTTTGGCAACTGCGACCTGTTCTCGGCGGCTAAGCTGACTCCCCAGGAAAATAACCCCAAAGTAGAAGATGAAAGATCCAAACAGTATCAGCAGGGCAAGCATACGCGGAAGGTCAAAAACAAACTCTGGTTGAATGTCGCTGGAGAAAATCGACGGAGCAAATGCTGCAATCCCGGCTGCGGTATTCAACAAGAAAAGCACTTCCAGCATTTTGGTGTTTCGGTTGAGCGCCCGACTTTCCAGCAGAGACAAATAATTGTTCTGCTCAACAATATAATTACTGATCCTTTCAGCGAAGTCCTTCAGAATTCCGATCTGTTTATCGATCCCGAAGTCAGTCATGAATATTTCAAGATCGTCTCTATACTGTGCATTCTTGGTGATAAAGTCTGAATTCTGTGCTGCAAAAATGCTGGAGAACATCTCGTTCTTACGCGCCTCAAGAAATCTCCCGAAGCTTTGAAGATAAGCAACATTGAGCTCACGACGCTTGATTACTGTCCTGTCAATATAAGCCTCAAGATCCCTGATTTCGAAGATAGAGCCATGGATCTGGAACCAGTGCGAATGGGCGTGGGAAAACATCTGCTCCAGTTCATTCGTCCAGCACTGCTCCCGAACGACAAACGACCAGGTGTTAGCAACATACCGCCCCTCCGAACCGCGCAAGGGCTCATCCGTTGCAGAGCTGTTCAGACCGCAACCCTGTTTTATGGCGCTGTTTTGGTCAAGGAACACCAACGCATTTCGAGTCTCTTCGCTGGCGAACGCATCATCGCTTAATAGAAAGATCGGGCGAAAATCATGAAACTTATACCGCTTTCGTTGGGCGACCTGGTCACTGATCAGTGAGAGTATCTGGTCCACTCGACGACCAAAATCAAGTTCGCCGCGATCCGCCGGAATCTCGAACGAACTCAACCTTCCCCTGACCTCACCATTGCGCGAAAGATAGATCAGATAGTCAAGGTTTTTATCATCAAGGAACTGCTGATGTGAGCCAAGAAGTCTTTTGGCTAGTTCGCAAGGTTCTTTCGCCTCGTACTTTGGGCTTTGCAGCCAGAAACCAAGTGTACCTGCTGGATCCAACTCCGTTCTCAAGTGCCAATGCTGTCCCTTGAAAATTATCTCTTCCTCTGCGAGTACGTATTTCTGATCTGCCCGGGCGAGATAACTGAAATTGAAAACGGAAAGGTCAGAAAGTCTGGGACGAAGATCAGGAAACACCTCCCTCATGCGAGCCAGACATGTGTCTAGAACTCCTTCTTCTACAATCGAGCCACCCAGGTCGTATCTGATCGAGTACAATAAGGATCCTCGTAGTTCCTCCATGAGCCCCTCGTTACGTAAAATCGTACGTTTTCATTCAGCCCGATCAGGGCCTTCTCAAAAGAATAAACAGCTTCTTCTGACCGGGCAACCGACAGGGCCCCAATTAAGACGGGTGGCCTTGCCGGATCGCACCAGATATGCCTGAACCGGTATCAGGCGACGCCCTGCTCCCGTGCCATCGCCATCGCGGCTTTTGGCCCCGTCCACAGGGACGGCAGGATGATCAGGGAAACGGGTATCGCGGTCAGCACAATAAACTGCTGCAGCACGCCGATCTGGCCGGCGCCCATGTACAACAGGATTGCCGCCATCAGGGCCATCGCGCCGCCCCAGAACACCCGGATCCAGGGGTTTGGCTCGTCATGCCCGGCGCCAACCATGGCTATGGAATAACTCATGGAGTCACCCGTGGTGGCCACGAAAATCGTGGTCAACAGCAGTATGGCAGCGGCCATCCAGGTGCCACCTGGCAGGGCCTGGGCTACGGTCAGGGTCGCCACATCAAACTGAAAATTGCCCAGTGCCTCGGTCAGGTCAAAGGTGCCGGCCAGCTGGTGGTAGATGCCGGAGCCGCCCAGCAGGGTGAACCATATCGTGGTCGCTATCGGCGCTAACACGGCCACCGCTACGATCATCTCCCGTACTGTCCGGCCCCGGGAGATCCGGGAGACAAACACCGCCATCAGCGGGGTGTATCCGATAAACCAGGCGAAGAAGAACACCGTCCACCACTTCATCCACCAGGCTGGAGCGGTTTCCGACGTCATAGTGGCCATGGCAAAGAATGAGGACATATATTCACCCATGGACTGGGTATAGGTATTCACCAGGAACAGGGTCGGTCCGAACACAAGGATCACTGCTGCGATGGCCAGGGCCAGCAGCACGTTGAAACGACTCAGCATCTGGATACCCTTGTGCAGCCCACTCATGGCAGAGGTCATATACACCCCGGCCACCACCGCCAGTACGGTCAACTGGGTACCATAGCCATCGGTAACGCCGAACAGTTCATGCAGGCCAAAGCTCATCTGTGTTGCCAGGAAGCCGATCGGTCCCACGGTGCCCGCCACCACGGCGATGACACAGAAAGCGTCCACTACGCCACCCAGACGCCCCTGGATGACGCTCTCCCCAAATACCGGGTACAGCAGCGTGCGTGGCTGCAGTGGTTTGCCCTGGCCGTAATGTGCCCGGGACAGCACCAGTGCCGTCAGCGACCCAAGTACGGCCCAGGCCAGGAAGCCCCAGTGGGTGAACGACTGGGCCATGGCTGGCGCCACAGCCGCGGATGTGCCGGCTTCAGCGCCGGAGGCAGGTGGTGATACCACAAAGTGATACACCGGCTCGCCGGCGGCGAAGAAGACACCACCACCTGCCAGCAAGGTGCACAGGATCATCGATAACCAGCGGAAGCGGCTGATTTCTGGCTTATCAAGCCCACCAAGCCGGGCGGCGCCGGCACGGCTCATAGCCGTACCAATGGCGATAAAGAAGGTCAGCAGCAACAATACCTGGAAGAACGACCCCAGGTATTTGGCGGTCCAGGTGAAACCGTTGCCAATCAGGCCGGCAACGTAGTTACTGTCCACCACGGAGGCACCAACAAACAGGAGGATAAAACCGATGGTCAGCGTGAGTACCACGGGATCACTATCGGTCAGGAGGCGGGATTTGGCTCCCGTTGCGGGAACGGACTCAGCAGTCATAGGGTCAGGCCTTCAGGAAAAACGGCGCACCCTACAGGAAAGGCCTCCACTTTGCACAGGATGCCGGCCAGCCCGGCGTCCGTAGTAACCGACCCCCGTTATCATCACAACGGATTACTGCCCGAGCGACCAGCCCAGCAATTTGTTGCGATTTCCGATATAATGAGTGTTTGACGGTGGCAAACAAGCCAACCGTCGATCGGGAGAACAATATGAGCAAGAAACCGGTAAAAGCGACGCTAACTACGGCCATGATTGAGGAGCAGACCGCTGCTTTTCTGAAGTCTGGCGGAACCATTGAGTATGTCGACAAGGGCAAGAGTGGGCAACTCTCCCTCACCGGGTCAAAACAAATTAACCTTAAAACGGATAAATAACCGTAAAGGGAACCCCGGCTGGGCCGCCTGAGGTATCCGCACCACCCGGCGCCTGAGCCCGGGCGGTGTTAGGAGTTTAGCCAGCAAGCCCGTCAGTCTGCCTCCTCCTCGATCTTTTCACCAGCCGCCTCGACATCCTTTCCAAAGCCTTCCATGGTATTACAGCCCGCCAGGCCTGTTCCCAAAAACAACAAGATCAGCAAGGGGCGTGCGGTGGATTCAACAATCTTTTCCAGTTTCATAGCAAACCCTCCCAGTCAGCACGTATGTGCATCAATCATTAAAGACCACGCTCTGACTGTAGTACAAATGCCCGTGGCTGGAGCTGGCAGCGAAGCCACTCGCGGGTGGTGTTTACGGTGACGTACCACCTATACTGACCCACAAAACAACGCCCCATCACCAACCAATGGAACAACAATGATTCGACTCCACGGTTTTTCTGCCAGCAACTACTACAACGTGCCCAAGCTTGCCCTTCTGGAGAAAGGTGTCGAGTTTGAGGAAGTGCTTTCCTATACCGGCGTCGGCCCGAAGTACAAGCCGGAATACCTGGACAAGAGCCCGCTTGGCAAGGTGCCGGCACTGGAAACACCGAAAGGTTTTATCAGTGAATCCCGCCCCATTCTGGAATACATCGAGCGCACCTACCCGGAGCCTTCCCTGATACCCCAGTCACCGTTTGACGTTGCCAAGGTCCAGGAACTGTCGCAGTTCATCGAACTGTATTTCGAGCTGGTGGCCCGCCGCCTGATCCCGAACCTTCTCGGGGGCACACAGCCGCACCCTGCCGTACTGAAAGAAGTGGAGACCAGTCTCGACAAGGCCGCGGCAGCACTGCCGAAACTGTCGTCGTTTGATCAGTTTGCCTATGGCGACAAGTTCACCGTGGCGGATATTGCAGCGATTCTGAACCTGCCCATCGTGCGTAACGTCGGCAAGGCATTCCTTGACCGCGACCCACTGGCTGAGGTGCCGGGGCTACACGAGTACTTCAAGCGTATGGCCCAAAGGCCGGCAGTGCAGAAGGTCCAGGCCGATGCTGCCGAGAACAGGCCGCAGTTCATGGCTCACCTCAAGGCGCTCTACGGTATCTGAACCGCCCCGCCACAGCAGCTCTTCACTCCTGAGACACACACCGGCGCCCGGAGCACTTTGCCCGGGCCCCGGGTCACCCTCCCTCCCCCAGAAGTCATCAATGTCGTGGAAAGTCGACGTTGGCCGATCGTTTCATTGCGGTCTACGCTGACTTGAAAACGCTGTGGCTGCCTGTGCACCCTGTAGCCGCATTACAGCATCCGCCCGGACCACAGTGTCCCATGGTGGTCCGGAATGTTCGTTTAAAGCCCGGCGGGAGCAGCATGAAGTTTCCTTCAAGCACAGCGTTTGCCCTTCTGGGGGCAGCCCTCATCGCCATCAGCTATGGGCTGGCGCGCTTCGCCTTCGGTCTGTTCGTTCCGCCGATAAGGGGCGCACTGGACCTGTCGCCGGAGGTGATCGGCCTGATTGGCGCGCTGCCGCTCATCAGTTTTGTATTGGCCAGCCTGGTTGCCCCCCGGGCTGCCACCCGGCTCGGCTCACGCAACACCGCCATCCTGTCCGGTGGCTTTGGTGCAGCAGGGCTGGCGCTGATAAGCCAGGCGTCCGGAGCCGTGTCCCTTGGGGTGGGTGTGTTTGCGTGCGGTCTCTGTACAGGCCTTATGATGCCGGCTCTGACGGCGGCCATGCAGGCGCTGGTAAAGCGCTCCCTGCATGGCAGGGTAAGCTCGGTGATGAACGCCGGTACCAGCATCGGCGTGGCAGTGTCAGTGCCGGCCGTACTATTCCTCGCGGATGCATGGCGCTATGCGTATGCATCCTTCGCTGTCCTTGCTGTTATCGGCATCGTCGCCACCTGGTATTTCATTCCCTCGGTATCGCGGGTCACCCCGGCAAACGCCGCACCCCCACCTGGCATCACCCTTGCCCAATGGTCCCGGCTGTTCAGGCTGTCGCTGTTTGCCTTTGTGATGGGCTTTGTTTCCGCTGCCTACTGGGTCTTCGCGCCGGACCTGGTGGTCACCCTCGGAAACCTGCCAGCCAGCATGACAGGCTGGCTGTGGCTCGCAGTCGGTGTTGCTGGCCTCGGCGGTGCCGTGGTGGCGGACCTTGCCGATCGCAATAACCCGCCGATCACCCACGCACTGATGCTGGTGATGTTGGCTGCCAGCCTGTCACTGCTCGCTGCAAGCCCCGACCAGATGGTGATCTCTATATTCTCTGGGCTGGTGTTCGGCCTGGCGTACATGAGCCTGACCGGGCTCTATCTCATGACCGGGATCCGCCTGCTGCCCGGAAGGCTATCCATGGGACCGGTCATGCCCTTTGTGGCAATCTCCCTGGGACAGGCCGCAGGGTCTCCACTGGTTGGCATACTGGTGAATGAGTTCAGCTACGCCTTCGCGTTTGCAATGTTTTCAGCAGCGGGAATCATCGTCGCAATGTTCTCCCCCCTGTATCCCCGCTATATTGAGCAGGAAGCCGACGAGGCCGGCGAAGAGCAAACCGGTCTTCAGGCGGCCTATGATTATCAGTTACAGGACGAGCACGGCGAGCCCTTCAGCCCCGTGACGCCAGAACCCACTGCGGGCTCAGCGGCGCTTGACGAAAGTGACGAGGGCCGGGGTTGACGCAGGTTCCCGGGCAACCGAAAATCTCACCTTCGTTGTACACTTTCCGGGGAAGGTCTCAAGGTACAACGCTTCTGGCACCTCCAACCTGTAAAACCCGGCCATATCGCCACTCATCAGCAACGCTTGAGACAAAGGGAATCCGTTCATGAAACCTAAAGAGCTGGTCGCGCAGTTTATTGCCCATATACACGCCCAGCGATTCGATGAGGCGAAAGAGCTGCTGGCCACTGAAGGCTTCGAATATGTTGGACCCAATATGCGCTTCCTCAGTCGCGATGACATGCTGGCTTACCAGTTTGGCATGGCGGCCATCCAGAAGGACCTGATTGTCCGCCAGCTCAGCGCTGACGGCGAGCATGTCTTCGCCATCCTCGATTACCAGACCCACTTCGAGCCAATCGGCGATGTAAGGCTTGCCCTCTGGTTCCGGGTTGAGGACGACCGGATTCTCACAGTGGAAGCTTTCTATAACGCCGCTGTTGTGGAAAACATGCTGGGCGGCAACCTCCCCACCGCTGTTGATACCAGCCAGTAAACGCCGCAAGCCAGCACAGCCCCACCTCCCACTCATCGTTGATTTACTCCCAATTTGGCCATGGGCCGACTAGTCTGAAGGGAGATAAACCAACCTATGGGAAGGGAAAACCCCGTGATAGGCGATCGAACTGTCAGTGTCTTCTATGATGAAGTCATGCTGGGACACAACCCCCAGGTTGACCTGCCGTTCATTCCGAGCCGGGTTGAGAAACGTGTCCGGTCGATTCTTCAGAACCTGGAGTTCAAGTGGAGCTATCCTGAGCATCCGGGCCGGTTGTCCGCAATCAAGGCCTGGCTGGACAACTACCCGGTGCCCGGCGTGCGAATTGAGCAGGGGGCTGCTCCGGCAACCTATGAACAGCTCTCCCGGGTTCATACCACCTCCTACCTGGACCACCTTTTCTCTCTGGAGGGCCAACGCGCCTGGCTGGACAGGGACACCACCGCTGTATCACCGGACAGCATCCATGCAGCTACCACGGCCGCAGGCAATGCCATTGCCGCCGTAGAGAGTGTCATGGCCGGGAACTCAGACAGTGCGTTTGCCCTGGTGCGACCACCGGGCCACCATGCCGAGCCGGTACGTGCCCGAGGCTTCTGCCTGCTCAATAACGTCGCCATAGCTGCCGCCCATGCCCATGCGAAACTCGGCTGCGAGCGCATTCTGATCGTCGACTGGGATGCCCACCACGGCAACGGAACCCAGGAAATCTTCTGGGCAGACCCCGATGTGCTGTTCTTCGACACCCACTGCGCGGCACCCTTCTATCCCGGTTCCGGGCTGTTACAGGACGTGGGTGAGGGTATGGGGGAAGGCTACACCACCAACGTTCCCCTGCCGGAGGCGGCGGGTGACATCGCTTTTGAAAAGGTTTTCCGGGAGATCCTGGTACCTGCCGCTGATTACTTCAAGCCAGACCTGGTATTGGTCTCAGCCGGTTTCGACCCCCACCGCAACGATATGGCTTTCAACGTGTCCTATGACGGTTTCAGGATGATGGCCAGCATTGTCCGGGACATCGCGGACCGGCACTGCCAGGGGCGGATCGCCTGCGTTCTGGAGGGCGGTTATAACCTGACCTCCCTGGGCCGGGGTGTGCATGCCGTTCTGGAAGTACTCGCCGGCGGCGAGGCACCCGTTCTCAAGGAACCCGGTATTGCGGAGGCTGAAGAGGCCGTGGCGTTCCATCGCTCGGCTTTCGGTGAGGAAATCTGACACCCGAATGTCAAGAACACCGGCAGGCTGTTGATATCTAACGGCACGGGAGCCAGAACAGCGGCTTCTATTTCAGACACAAAGCAAAAAGGCAGCCGAAGCTGCCTTTTTCAGATCATGTAGTTGGCTATATCAGATAGCGACTACATTGTCCGCCTGCGGGCCTTTCTGGCCATCGCTGACGTTGAATTCAACCTGCTGGCCTTCTGCCAGGGTTTTAAAGCCGCTGCCCTGGATGGCGCTGAAGTGAACAAACACATCCGGGCCACTTTCACGAGTGATAAAACCAAAGCCCTTTGCTTCGTTGAAGAACTTGACAGTACCGGTAGTAATAGACATATAGAAATATCCTGTAATCATTAATTTTGGTTGCCGCCAGTTCATCAGAATGATGACCGGTCAGCGATATGCGGAAAAAATATGAAGACTCGAAAACAGGACGGTGGACTACCAGTAATAACCAGAGAAACGTCTTATTCTTGAAGTTCGAAACAAATCTTTTCTACCCACCCACAGTAACCCATAAAGTCCCCGTTACCTAATTTATTTTAATAAGTACAAACCCCTGAATCCGGATTGCCGTTACCAGGCTATTAACGATCGCCGACTACCTGTACACTACGCACCCAATTTTTCAGGTCAGCCCCTTGTGCCGGGCCGCCCTCTTCCTTCCAGGACTGTTTCTTTTGATTTCTACCGCAAACCTCACCATGCAATTCGGTGCCAAGCCCCTGTTCGAGAACGTTTCTGTCAAGTTCGGTGGCGGTAACCGCTATGGCCTGATCGGCGCTAATGGCAGTGGCAAGTCCACCTTCATGAAAATCCTCGGTGGTGAGCTCGAGCCTTCCAGTGGCCAGGTCATGCTTGCCCCGGACGTGCGTCTGGGCAAGCTGCGCCAGGACCAGTTCGCGTATGAGGACTACACCGTGCTGGACACGGTCATCATGGGCCATGAAAGGCTCTGGCAGGTGCACGCTGAACGGGAGCGGATCTACAGCAAGCCGGAAATGTCCGAAGAAGACGGCATGGCGGTGGGTGAGCTGGAGAATGAATACGCGGAACTCGATGGCTATACTGCCGAGTCCCGGGCGGGGGAGCTCCTCCTTGGCCTGGGTATTCCGCTGGAACAGCACAACGGACCCATGAGCGAGATTGCTCCCGGCTGGAAACTCCGCGTGCTGCTGGCCCAGGCGCTGTTCTCTGATCCGGATGTACTACTGCTGGATGAGCCCACCAACCACCTGGACATCAACACCATCGGCTGGCTGGAGCAGATCCTGATCGCCCGCAACAGCACGATCATTATCATTTCCCATGACCGCCATTTCCTGAACAGTGTCTGCACCCACATGGCTGACCTGGACTACGGCGAACTACGCCAGTTCCCGGGCAACTACGACGAATACATGACCGCCGCCACCCAGGCCCGGGAGCGTATCCAGGCCGACAACGCCAAGAAGAAGGCCCAGATCGCCGAGTTACAGACCTTTGTGAGCCGCTTCTCTGCCAACGCTTCCAAGGCCAAGCAGGCGACCAGCCGGGCCCGGCAGATCGACAAGATTCAGCTGGAGGAAATCCGGCCGTCGAGCCGCATGAGTCCCTTTATCCGCTTCGAGCAGCACCGCAAGCTGCACCGCCAGGCCGTGGTAGCAGAGAAAGTCAGCCAGGGCTTTGACAACGAGGTGCTGTTCCGCAACCTGGACCTGCAGATCGAAGCCGGTGAGCGTGTGGCCATCATTGGCCCCAACGGTATCGGCAAGACCACCCTGCTACGCACGCTGGTGGGAGACCTCGCCCCCCTCGAAGGCACCGTGAAATGGGCAGATGCCGCCCAGGTTGGCTACTTTGCCCAGGAGCACGGCGACGACTTCGCTGACGACAGCAACCTGTTTGAGTGGATGTCCCAATGGACCGAGGGTGGTGAACAGCTTGTCCGGGGCACGCTTGGGCGTATGCTGTTTTCCAACGATGATATCGGCAAATCGGTGCAGGTCATTTCTGGCGGAGAGCAGGGCCGCATGCTGTTTGGCAAGCTGATTCTCCAGAAGCCCAACGTACTGGTCATGGATGAACCCACCAACCACCTGGACATGGAGTCTATCGAGGCCCTGAACCTGGCCCTTGAGCACTACCCTGGCACACTGATCTTCGTAAGCCATGACCGGGCGTTCGTCTCCAGCCTGGCCACTCGCATCATCGAACTGTCCGAAGATGGCGTGACTGACTTCAGCGGTACCTACGACGACTACCTCCGGAACCTGGGTGTCGCAGTATAAGGCCGGTTATCTGGACAAGGCAGCGGATCTGACCGACACTGCGAAAGTCACAGACCGGGGTCGTCCCCGGCTTTCTGCCGGGATGACCGCTGTTCCAGTTACAAAAAAGGAAAACCCCATGCCCTTTTCCCAGGACCATCTCAGCGAGCTCAACCTGTTGGCGCTGTTTGACTCTTCCTCTACGCAGGAAGGCATCAAGGTACATCAACACACTGCCGACCCGGATGTGGTAGCCGCAGCCGAGCGCCTTCATGGCAAAGGCCTGATATCCCAGAAGGATGGCGGTTACCTCACGCCACTGGGGGCGGAAGTTGCCGAGCATGTGCAGAAAACCCTCGCGGTGCTTACCAGCAGCACGGGTGACACAGTTTTGTAGAACGGGACACAGACATAAAAAAGGGCAGCCCCGGAAGGCTGCCCTTGCTGTTTTCAGGGCCGGTTACTCTTCAACCGCGCTGTTATCTTCAAGGATTAACCGGACTTCTTCAGGGTCCAGCAGTTGGGCTTCGTAGGTCAGGCCCTGGGCTTCGATCACCCTGACAAAGGCCCGCAAATGACTCTTGGACCCATCCAGGAGGTTGGAGTAGGCAATGATAATGGGGCGTTCGTCGGTCTGGTCGATGGCCGCGAGAATATCGCGCATATCCTTTTCTTCAATCAGTGCACCGACATAAAGTGCGTTAATGAAGGATGTCTTGCCCTTGGCGACGAGTTCGTCATAAAGGGCCTGCAACTCCTGATTGGTAAATACGCCGATCGTGTCGTTAACGACGGGATCCTCAACGCCAAACTTGTCGAGCAGATAGTCCACTGTTGTTGTGTGGGTTTCCTCGGAAAGAGCGATCCTTGCAAATACCTGGGTCTGCTTGCCCCATTGTTCATCGAGCGTAAGGTATACATCCCGGGCCAGCTTTTCCTCCTCCCTCATATAACGGAGATCGCTGATTTCGATCTCAGTAAGGTCCGGATCGACAACCGCGGATGTGGGGGCGTCAACTGACTGTCCTCCGTTACCATTACCGTTACCGTTGCCGGGGCCGGCAAGGACAAGTGACGAACTACCAAGAGCCAGGGAACCGATAAGCGTAGCGGCGATCAGGGATTTTGCATTCATAACTACCTCTCTTTAAATGGGCGTGAAATTGCCCGTACACATTAGTTATGACGCTAACAAAGAAAAAAGGTTCGATCTTTTTTGTGACATTTAGGACATTTTAGTAGGCATAACCCACTAGATCACTGCATTTTCATGAAAATGCGACGTGTCCTCGTTTCGCTTTCCAACACGTCCCGAACTACTTTCAGTTCTTCTGTTCCAATAATGGCAGGCCCCACCCAGCCTTGGGGATAAGCGTAAAGTCCTTGTAAACACCGGCTATCCCGATGGCAGGATCACTATCGTTGGTGCAGCCTGTATTTGAACAGTCAGGATGTGCTGAAACCTGACCGTCATATACCGGACCCGGGCACACCTGGTTCCGATTGCGATCAACCCTGACCTTCCAATCAAAGGAGATTGCCCATGGGTACGCGCAAGACCATTCTCGTCGCAACCGCGGCTGCCGCAGGTATCACAATGTCATCTGCAGCCCTTGCACAGGACATCTACAAATCTGGTGTGGGCGGACTCTACACCGGCGTGAACTACACCTTTATCGATATTGATGCCCAGGAGGACGCAGACGTGGGCACGCTTTCCGCCAAGGTTGGCGTCCAGGCTAACAAGTACTTCGGTGCCGAAGCGCGGGCCGGATTCGGCGTAAACGATGACACCGTCAATGGCACTGAGGTCAAGTTGGATAATTTCTTCGGCGGTTATGCCACCATCAATATGGCCAACGAGACCCCCGTCACCCCCTATGCCATTCTTGGTTTCACCCGGGTGGAACTGGAGGCAGGCTCGCGCTCCGACGACGAGTCAGACTTCTCCTACGGCGCCGGGGTGAACGTCCAGCTCGCCCGCAACCTCTCGGGTAACCTTGAGTACATGCGCTACTATGACGACCGTGACGTAACCATCGACGGTATCGGCCTCGGGATCCTGGTCAACTTCTGATGCCCTGGCGGCCAGCAGGCCCCTGACGGATCAAGCGTCCAATGCCTGAACCTTGAGGGGGCCATCCTTCCAGCTTGTAATGGAATTCCCGGTTTGCCACGGGGCGGATTTGTCGTACTGTGTTCATCAGTAACATACCCGATGGAATCGCCAATGCCGCTCGACAGTAACATCAGTATCCGTAAATACCAGATTCAGGATCTCAGCCCGCTTGTCCGGCTGTTTACCGAGTCGGTGCATGAGCTGACCGCAACCGCCTACGACGAAACCCAGCGCTATGCCTGGGCATCACGGACTCCCAACCTGGATACCTGGCAGCACCGGCTGGACTCTCTGGAGACCCTGGTGGCAGAGGAGGCCGGCCAGCTCGCAGGGTTCATTTCCTATGAACTCACCGGCCAGATTGACCTGATCTACACGGCCCCCAACTATGCTCGCAAGGGCGTGGCTTCCGCATTGTTGCGGAGGGCTGAGGAACACCTCAGGACACTGGGCGTGACGGAACTGCTCACCGAAGCCAGCGTGGTTGCCCGCCCGTTCTTCCTCCGTCACGGCTTCGAAATCGAGCAGGAGTACCAGACTACCGTGCGCGGTGCCCATTTCCTGCGGTACAACATGCGCAAGGCCTTGTAGGGCGGTTTTCCAGCCCCGCCCCGACCGATCCAGCCAGCGCCAGCCCGACGTCGGGGTAATCCACCGAGACGGGACCCGGCAAAATCTGGATAATGGCGGCCAGTTCAGTAAGCCCGCCATTTTTCCGGATCCGGTAGACTCGCCATGGAAATCAACGTTAACTTTCTCGACAACCTGAGACTGGAAGCGAAGTTCGACGACTTCACCGTTCTCACAGACCAGCCTATTCGCTACAAGGGTGACGGTTCCGCGCCCAGTCCGTTTGATTACTTCCTGGCCTCCTCTGCCCTGTGCGCCGCCTATTTCGTGCGGGTCTACTGCCTGGCCCGGGATATACCCACGGACAATATCCGGCTCTCCCAGAACAATATTGTCGACCCGGAGGACCGTTACAACCAGATCTTCAAAATCCAGGTGGAGTTGCCGGAAGACCTGCCGGAGAAGCATCGCCAGGGCATCCTGCGTTCCATCGACCGCTGTACCGTGAAAAAGGTGGTCCAGACCGGCCCGACCTTCGAGATCGAGACCGTGGACAACCTGGACGAAGACGCCCAGGCCCTGCTGATGACGACGCCGGAGGGCAGCCGCACCTTTATTGAGGGCAAGGACCTGCCGCTTGAGGAAACCATCGCTAACATGACCGGAATCCTGCGGGACCTGGGCATGAAGATCGAGATCGCCTCCTGGCGCAACATCGTGCCTCACGTCTGGTCGCTCCATGTGCGGGATGCCTCCTCCCCCATGTGTTTCACCAACGGCAAGGGTTCCACCAAGGAAAGCGCCCTGTGTTCCGCCCTGGGTGAGTTTATCGAGCGTCTGAGCTGTAACTTCTTCTATAACGACCAGTATTTCGGCGAGGACATCGCCAATCGGGCATTCGTCCACTACCCGAATGAACAGTGGTTCAAACCCGGACCGGATGATGAACTGCCTGCAGGCATCCTGGATGACCATTGCCTGGCCATCTATAACCCGGAAGGCGAGCTGCAGGGGTCCAACCTGATTGACACCAATTCTGGCCGCGTGGACCGGGGTATCTGCTCACTGCCCTTTGTAAGGCGCTCTGATGGCGAGGAGGTGTATTTCCCCTCCAACCTGATCGAGAACCTCTTCCTCAGCAACGGCATGAGCGCCGGCAACACCCTGCAGGAAGCCCAGGTACAGTGCCTGTCGGAAATCTTCGAGCGGGCGGTCAAGAAGCAGATCATCGAAGAGGAAATCGCCCTGCCGGACGTACCCCTGTCCGTGCTGGAGCAGTATCCCCACATTCTGGAAGGTGTACAGGCACTCGAAAAACAGGGGTTCCCCATCCTGGTCAAGGACGCCTCCCTGGGCGGCCAGTACCCGGTAATGTGCATCACCCTGATGAACCCGAAAACCGGCGGCGTGTTTGCTTCCTTCGGCGCCCACCCCAGCTTTCAGGTGGCGCTTGAACGCAGCCTGACCGAGCTGATGCAGGGCCGCAGCTTTGAAGGCCTGAACGACATGCCCCCGCCCACCTTCAACAGCCTGGCGGTTACCGAGCCCAACAACTACGTGGAACACTTCATCGACTCCACCGGCGTGGTGTCCTGGCGCTTCTTCAGCGCCCGTTCCGAATACGAATTCAGTCACTGGGACTTTTCCGGCACCAACCAGGAAGAAGCGGACAGGCTGTTCGGTATCCTGGAAGACCTGGGCAAGGAGGTCTACATGGCCATCCACGTGGATCTGGGCGCCCCCGTCTGTCGTATCCTGGTACCCGGCTATTCCGAGGTCTATCCGGTGGAAGACCTGGTGTGGGACAACACCAACATGGCCCTGGACTACCGGGAGGAGATCCTTAACATCCACCGCCTGGATGACGAGCAGCTGGCCGACCTGGTGGAGCGCCTGGAAGAGAGCCAGCTGGACAACTACATGAAGATCATCAACCTGATCGGCGTGGAGTTCGACGAAAATACCATCTGGGGCCAGCTCACCATCCTCGAGCTCAAGCTCATGATCTACCTGGCCCTGCAGCAGCATGAGGAGGCCCTGGACACGGTAGATGCCTTCCTCCAGTTCAACGACAACACGGTCGAGCGCAACCTCTACTACCGGGCCATGAATGCGGTACTGGAAATCGTGCTGGATGACGAACTGGAACTGGAGGACTTTGACGTCAACCTGCGACGCATGTTCGGCGACGAGACCATGGACGCCGCGGTGGGTTCCGTGGACGGCAGTGTGCGCTTCCAGGGCCTGACGCCGACCAACATGCAGCTGGAAGGCCTTGACCGGCACCTGCGGTTGCTGGAGAGCTACAACAAGCTTCATGCAGCGCGGGCTGCACGGGCACAGGCTGCAACTGCGCGTTCTGCGTAACCTGGCCGTCAAGCCGATGAGCGACGACGCCCGCGTCGCTCATCGGTAACCCTGAGTGAGAAATTACCTGCCAAAACCGAGCGACCGCTCGATTCCTTTTTGATCTGCGGTTATGCTATCCCGATCTAAGAAACCGACAAAGGATAGCAGTAATGACTGATACACCCACCGCACTGCAGGACCTGGCCAGCCCCGACGGGATCTGCTTCGGCTGTGGCACCGTTCACCCCACCGGCCTGCAACTGAAAAGCTATTGGTCAGACGACGGCACCCATGTCGTGGCGCGGCACACACCGGCCCCCGAATACACTGGTTGGCCGGAACTGGTCTATGGCGGCCTGCTGGCCATGCTGGTGGATTGCCATTCCAACTGGACTGCCATGGCCTGGCACTATCGGGCCGAAGGCCGCGAGCCCGGCACCCTGCCCCGAATCGACTGCGTCACCGGCAAACTCAACCTGACCTATCTGAAGCCCACACCCATGGGCGTGGAACTTACCCTGAAAGCCCGGGTTGAAGGCGACGTTGGCCGCAAGAGTCGGGTCATCTGTGAAGTCTGGGCAGGTGAGGTAATGACCGTCGTGGCAGATTCAGTCTTTGTGCGAGTGGACACGGAGGAACTGACTGACAAGGCACACGGCCGCAAGGAAAGGGACACCGTCTGCGCCTGACGGCACCACGCCACGGAAGGCACTGCAAGCGGGCAAACATCCAGTCCCTGCCCAACTACAGAAATTTAATAACCTCCCCGGAATCCGTCCCCACAATCACTAACGGATCACGTGGTTAATGGTTCACAAGAACAACTTAAGCACACCCGAAAACATTAAACGGATGTTTGATTTCACCCTGGCACCCGGTTCTTGCGCCCCCTCCTTATTGAAAACCCGAGCACCTGCCTGCAATCTTTTATGTACAGAAAATTCGATTAATCAATAGCTTGGATACGTACAAACCGTAATTTATGACCTGCAAGCGGCAGCTGAGACACAGGCGTTACGGCCTGTCCAGCCCCGGTACTTGTCGCCGGCGCCGCAGGATTGGTGTGAAAGGTAACGGAATCAGCGAACCAGGAGGTGCGCCATGGCATCACAAGCAGGGCTCTATGCATGTTTCGAAGATGCGGACACGTTGCCGGCACGGGAGCGCCGGCAACTGGTGGAACTACCGTCAGAACGCCTCGTGTGCCCGAAAGATGAGGTGATTCTTCGAGAAGGCGAGCCTGCCCATGGTCTGTTCGTGGTGGAAAAGGGACTTTGCTATACCCAGCGTTTCCTGCACGACGGTACACGCCATATTATCGATGTACACTTTCCCGGCGAGATCGTTGGGCTGGACCAGCTTTCGCAGCCGCTGCACCTGTCTGGCCTGGCGGCTATGACCGATACAGCCCTGTTCATGTACAACAAGCTTTCGGTAATGCACCTGTTTACGGGCTCTCCGGCCCTTGCCCGATTACTGCTCCACATGGTCTCACGGGGGCAGGCAATCATGACGGAGCGCATCGTAGGCCTCGCTCGCCACGGTGCGCTTCGCCGGGTCGCACACTTCCTGCTGGAGATTCTGCACCGGGGTGGCTATGCCAACCCCATTGGGGTACGGTCCTTGCGCAAAGTGCCGGCCGAGCAAGCGGACCAGGCGAACAAGGGCCTGCAATCTCCACTCACGTTCCGCATCCCTCAGCAGGTGATTGCAGACACCCTGGGTCTAAGCATTGTGCACGTCAGCCGCGTGCTGCGACAGTTGCGTGAACAAGATATGATCACCACACAGAATCAGGGCATCACCCTCATGGATGTGGACGGCCTCCGTGACATTGCCGGGGTCGATCCGGCGGCACGCTGGCGATCCACTCCGGGGTGAACGTCCTCACGACGGGACGCGTTTATTGTGAGCTACCCTGAAGCAGAAAAACGGTTTGCCGCAGACGCCATGCTGGGCCGCCTGGCCCGATGGCTTCGGGTGCTGGGCTTCGATACCGTTCACATCCCGGATGTTGATGACCATGACCTGGTGGCCCTGGCCGACCGGGAAGGCAGGATCCTGCTCACCCGTGACCGCCACCTGGTCACCTATCTCAGACCCCGCAACTCTTTATTGCTGCAGTCATTGTCGCCACACGAGCAACTGCTGGAGGTGGCCGAGGCATGCGGTATCGGTATGGCGGAGGATCTGTTCACCCGGTGCATGGTGTGTAATACGGAGTTGCGGCAGGCCACTGAACAGGAAGTCGCAACGCTGGTGCCGGACAAGGCACGCGCCCGCCCGGGGCCGTTTCTGAGGTGCCCCGGCTGTGGCCGGGTATACTGGCCGGGCAGTCATACCCGCCGTATGCGGCGGGTTCTGGAAACGCTCTTTCCCGATTGACCGGTTACCTGCATCAACCCACCCTGCCTATACTCACCGACAGTCCCTGCTTGATGGATGCGTTTTAGACAATCTCAAGGGGCCGGATTAACCGGCGGCAAAGGTGGCAACACCACCTGTTGCGGTGCCCCGGTATAGACGAAGCCGCCCAGGGGTTTTAAACCACCTGCCGGGTCAAGGATTATTCAGGCATCCGGTGACCGTCATCCGTCGTACGCGAGCGGACGTAACACTGGCCAACTACCTTGCGGAGGCCGACATGCTCAACATGAATTTTGATGAACGGGTGGTGATCAACACCAACCAGCAGGAGTGGGTGCCCAGTCCGGCGGGGGGCGTTCTGCGCAAGCCCCTGGCCCGGGAAGAGGCTGAGCGCGGACACGCCACCTCTGTGGTTCGCTACGAGCCTGGCGCCAGCTTCAATCGTCACGAGCACCCACTGGGGGAAGAGATCCTCGTACTGGAGGGCGTATTCTCCGACGAAACCGGTGATTATCCCGCCGGCACCTACCTTCGCAACCCACCCGGCAGTGGCCACGCTCCATTTTCCCGGGAGGGTTGCACCCTGCTGGTCAAACTGCACCAGTTCGACCCCCGGGATCTGAAAACCGTACGGGTTGATACCAGGACTACCCCCTGGCTGCCTGGCCAGGGCGGCCTGCAGGTCATGCCCCTTCACGATTTCGAGCATGAACACGTTGCCCTGGTAAAATGGCCGGCCGGCGAGCGCTTCCAGCCCCACCGCCATTTTGGTGGAGAAGAGATCTTCGTGCTCTCCGGTGAGTTCCGCGACGAGCATGGAAGGTATCCAGCCGGTACCTGGCTACGCAGCCCGCACATGGGCCAGCATCATCCGTTCGTGGAGCAGGAGACCGTAATCTGGGTCAAGACCGGACATCTTCCGGTGACGCACTCGCCGTCATAGCCCAATAACTTCTCATCCAGCCCGGAAAGCGTCAGAATGGGTGCGCTAAGTTGCCAAGCCGTGCTGGTGGCCGGCCTTGAATGGCCGGCCTGTTGTCAGCCACGGTCATTTACCCATAACGATAATTCGGAGCAACCTTGATGTTCGAAAACCTGTTTTCCCTTGAAGGCCGCACGGCATTGGTCACCGGCGGATCCCGTGGTATCGGCAAGATGATTGCCGCGGGCTTTATCGCCCAGGGTGCCAAGGTCTATATCTCGTCCCGCAAGGCGGACCAGTGCGATGCCGCTGCCCAGGAACTCTCCGAGGGCAATGGCCGCTGCTTCTCCCTGCCCCAGGACCTGTCCACCGTGGAAGGCTGCCGGGAGCTGACCCGCAAGCTGCAGGAGCGGGAAGATCACCTGGATATCCTGGTCAATAACGCCGGCGCCGCCTGGGGCGCTGACTTTGACGAGTTCCCCGAGCACGGCTGGGACAAGGTGATGGACCTGAACCTGAAATCGCCGTTCTTCCTGACCCAGGCCCTGCACGGTATGCTCAAGGCCGGCGCATCCGACCAGAAGCCCGCCAAGGTGATCAACATCGCCTCCATTGACGGCATCCGCCTCAACCCATGGGAAACATACTCCTACCACGCCTCCAAGTCTGGCCTGATTTTCCTGACCCGCCGCATCGCTGCACGCCTGGTACAGGATCGCATCGTGGTCAGCGGCATTGCCCCGGGCCCGTTCCCGTCAGAAATGAACCGGGATGCCCGCGATAACGGGGATGAAGTCGCCCACAAGACCCCTCTGGGGCGGGTTGGCAACGACGAGGATATGGCCGGTGCGGCGATCTTCCTGGCGTCCCGCGCCGGTGACTATGTGGTTGGCGACACCATCGCAGTAGACGGAGGCCACGCCTACGCCAAGCTGCCGTATACCGAGTAAAAGTCCCTTTTGATCCCTGTCAGTCGCGGGGAGCGCCAACTGGTCTATCCTTGAAATGATCCAAAAGGTACTGTCACTGCAGTACGGACCACCAAGGAGGACCGGATGACGTTACCCACCGCGCTGACAGAGGACCAGGTTTACCACTACTGCCCCCCTGAAAAGCTATCCTTTGATACCACGGAAACCCTGGAAGACCTGGACCAGCCCTTTGGCCAGGAGCGGGTGCTCCGCGCCCTTGAATTTGGCGCAGGCATGGCCGCCCGCGGCTTCAACCTGTTCGTTCTCGGCCCTTCCGGTGCCGGCAAGAATGAGCTGGTCGAACGCTTCCTGGCAAAGCACTCCGCCACTCAGCCAGTGCCCCCGGACTGGTGTCATGTCTATAACTTCGAGTCCTCAGACAAGCCCAGCGCCCTGGAACTGCCCGCCGGTCAGGGCCGGGAATTCCGCAAGGATATGCAGGAACTGACCAACGAACTGAAAACCGCCGTCCCGGCCACCTTCGAAAGCGAGGAATACCAGGCAAGGTTGCAGGAACTGCAGGAAGAGGTGGCCCGGCGTCAACATCAGGGCCTGTTCGAAATCCAGCAGGAAGCGAACCGCAGTAACATCGCCATGATCACCACTCCGGCCGGGTTCACTTTCGCCCCCATGCGGGATGGAGAGGTCATCGAGCCGGATGAATACAAGAAATTCTCCGACGACGAGAAGGAACTCATCGAATCCAAGGTTGAGGAACTGCAGAAGAAACTGCAGCAGGCGATCCAGCAGATTCCCCGGCTGCGCAAGGAAGTCCGCGAACGTATCCATGCGCTCAATGAGGAAATGGTTCAGCTCACCCTTGGCGGACCTTTTGGAGAACTCCGGGAAAAATGGACCCACGTGCCAGCGGTGGTCGAACACCTGGATAGGGTGCGAAATGACATCGTAGAACACGCCGAGGCCTTCCAGGATGACGGCAACGGCCCGCCATCGGGCCTGCTCAATCGTTACCGGGTCAACCTGATGGTGGATAACGCCTGTACCGAAGGCGCACCCGTGATCTACGAAGACCTGCCAAACCATCAGCACCTGGCGGGACAGATCGAACACCGGGCCCA
This sequence comes from Marinobacter sp. AN1, assembly GCF_026013985.1. Classification (NCBI taxonomy): domain Bacteria; kingdom Pseudomonadati; phylum Pseudomonadota; class Gammaproteobacteria; order Pseudomonadales; family Marinobacteraceae; genus Marinobacter; species Marinobacter sp. AN1. Next base: position 2,489,374 of record NZ_CP110342.1, read on the forward strand.
CCAGGGCAACCTGTATACTGACTTCACGCTGATCAAGGGTGGCGCCCTGCACCGGGCCAACGGTGGCTACCTGATCGTCGATGCCCGACGAATCCTGACTCACCCCATGGCCTGGGAGAGCCTCAAGCGGGTGTTATTCTCCGGTGAGATCCGTATCGAGTCGCTGGAACGGCTTTACGGCCTGGTCAGTACCGTCAGCCTGCAACCGGAACCGATTCCGGTAAGCGTCAAGGTCGTGCTGCTGGGTGACCGGATGCTTTATTACCTGCTCTCCCACTACGACCCGGACTTCCTTGACCTGTTCAAGGTTGAGGCAGACTTCGAGGATGACCTGGACCGGGATGACAGCAGCTATGAGCTCTATGCCCGTATGATCGCCACCATGGCTCGCTCGGTGCAGGCACGAAACCTGGACCGGGGCGCCGTTGCGCGCCTGATCGAACACGCCAGTCGCCTGGCCAGCGACCAGAAGAAACTCACTGCCCATGACCGGGTGCTAAAGGATCTGCTCAACGAGGCCGACCACTGGGCATCCCGGAATGAGAGCGACCTCATCACCGCCAGCCATATCCAGCAGGCCATTGATGAGCGGGATTACCGGGCCAGCCGGGTCCGTGAACGCAGCCTTGAACAGATCCGCCGTGGCGTGGTGATGATCGACACCAGCGGCGAGGTCACCGGGCAGGTCAACGGTCTTTCCGTACTGCGCCTGGGGGCCATGATGTTTGGCCAGCCTACCCGTATTACCGCCACCGCGCGGCCCGGCAAGGGCCAGGTGGTGGACATCGAGCGGGAGGTCAAACTGGGGGGACCCATTCACAGCAAGGCGGTGATGATCCTGTCCCGGTTCCTGGCCAACCACTACGCACCCATGAGCGAACTCTCGCTCTCCGCCAGCCTGGCCTTTGAGCAGTCCTACGGCGGCGTCGAGGGCGATTCCGCCTCGGTTGCTGAGACCTGCGTGTTGTTATCCGCCATCAGTGGTGTACCCCTGCGCCAATCCCTGGCAGTGACCGGTTCCATGAACCAGCATGGGGAGGTCCAGGCAGTTGGCGGCGTAAACGAGAAAATCGAAGGCTTCTTCAACGTCTGTCAGCAATCCGGCAAGGTAGACGGCCAGGGCGTATTGCTACCTGCCAGTAACGTCGAACACCTGATGCTGAACGCCGAGGTCCGGCAAGCCGTCAGTGAGGGTCGGTTTGCCATCTACCCGGTCACCCACATCAACCAGGCCATCACCCTGATGACCGGTATGGAGCCCGGTGAACCTGACGCAGACGGCAACTTCCCCGAAGGCAGCTTTAACCGGCGGGTCGCTGACCGACTTGCAGAGTTCGCCGAAGTCGGGCGCAAGAAGGACGATAACGGGGATAACGGCGGCAACGGTAACGACAGCGGCAGTGGAGCGGGCGACGATGACCAGTGAACCGAAGATCCCCGACCCGACCCGGCCCGCGGGCCGGGTGCTGGTGCTGCTGGACGGATCCCGCCTCAGCCTCGATGCCCTTGAAGCGGCGGCGGATCTGGCGCATTCACGCGGTGCCGAAGTACTCGGCATCTTTGTCGAAGAGGTGAACCTGTTGCGCAGCGCCGGTTATGGCTTTGCCCGGGAGGTGGGCGCCAGCTCAGGCCAGGCCCGCCCCCTGGATTCAGCCCACATCGAGGCACGGATGCATGCCCTGGCGGAACAGGCCAGGCGTTCACTGGCACAGGCCATGTCCCGGCGCGGCATTCCCCAGACGCTGAAGCTTTGCCGGGGCCAGGTAGTGCAGGAAGTCCTGGGCCTGGCAAGCCCGGAAGACCTTCTGGTTCTGGGCCGGGTGGGCTGGTCCGCTGCGCCGGGCTCGCGCATTGGCTCTACCGCCCGGTCACTGGTGCGCCAGGCCCCCGGAGACGTATTGCTTTGGACCCGTCCCCGCCAGCGACCGCAAGGCCGGGTCGTGGTCCTGCTCAATCACGACCAGGGGGCCAACCACCGGGCTGTACGCGTGGGAGCAGACCTTGCCCTGCAGTACCATCAGCCGCTCTCGGTCCTGGTTCGTACCACGAATGGCGACCATCAGCGGGTCACTGAAGACCTGTTGAGCTATCTGCAGCAACAGGGCATCGCCGCTCGCATACGGCTACTGCCCATGGCATCGGCCAGTGCCGTGACGCGGGCACTGCAGGAAGAAGGCGCATCGCAACTGGTGATCAGCCGCACCTGCAGCCTGTTCAGCGAGCCAGGCGCCGACAACCTGCTGACGGAGCTAAGCCTGCCTCTGACGGTAACACCCTGATCCTGACAGGCCGATTCGCTATAAATTGACCTGACAAGGGCGTTGAGCAGCCCGCATGTGATAGCGTTGTTGGGTCGGGCAGCTCACGGCTGCCCCCCATTCACGACGGTAACGGAGGCGCACGTGCTAGAACGGCTGCAACGCCGGCTCGGCCTGCAGACCATTCCCGGGGTGTTCTTTACCTCGGCGGGTATTGCCATTGTGTTTGTAGCCCTGGCCATTCCCTTCGACCAGGAAGTGGCTATCCGGTTTGGCGACCTGACCGGCTGGGTTGCCCGCAATATGGGCTGGTTCTATATCCTGTCAGTCAGTTCGCTGCTGATTTTCCTGCTGGCGCTGGCCATGAGTCGCTACGGCCGCATCCGTCTGGGCGCGGATGACAGCCGGCCGGATTACTCCAACCTTACCTGGTTCACCATGCTGTTCGCCGCCGGCATTGGCACCATCCTGATGTTCTGGGGTGTGGCCGAGCCGGTCTCCCACTTTGCCAGTCCCCCGTTCGATGGCGTGGAACCCCGCTCTGAACGGGCAGCCAGCGACGCCATGACCCTGGCACTCTACCACTTTGGCTTGCACACCTGGACCATCTTCGCCATGCCCGGCCTGGCCATCGGTTACTTCGCCTACCGCCACAACCTCCCGATGCGGATCAGCAGCCTGTTCTACCCGATCCTCGGAGAGAAAACGTTCGGCCCCTGGGGCTGGACGGTGGACGTCATCGCCGTACTGGGAACCCTGTTTGGTGTCGCCACCTCCCTGGGCCTCGGAACACTTCAGTTGAACAGCGGTCTCAACTACCTGTTCGGAGTGCCCGTCAGTGGCCTCGTCCAGGTAGTGCTGATCACGGTGATTGCCAGTATTGCCGCAACCTCTGTCGCGCTCGGTCTGGACAAGGGCGTGCGCCGCCTCTCGCAGCTCAATATCGTGCTCGCCATCGTATTGATCGGATTTGTGGCAATCGTCGGCCCCACCGTCTTTATCGCCGAGGGAATGGTGCAAAGTGTGGGCGACTACCTCCATGCCCTTCCCTGGCTCGCCTTCTGGACCGAAACCTTTCGCGAGAGCGACTGGCAGCGCCAATGGACCCTGTTCTATTGGGCCTGGACCATTTCCTGGGCGCCCTACGTCGGCATCTTCATTGCCCGGATCTCCCGGGGGCGAACCATCCGTGAATTCGTGGCCGGTGTACTCTTCGCGCCAACGGCCTTTACCCTCGTGTGGTTCGGCGTCTTCGGCCTGTCCGCCATCCAGGTGGAATCCGGCGGTGGGGTGGCCCTCGCACAGCAGGTTCAGCAGGACCCCTCAGTAGCCATCTTTGCGTTCCTTGAGGCATTCCCGTTGGCAGAGGCAGCGTCCGCGCTCAGCGTGGTGATTATCGTCATTTTCTTTACGACCTCATCGGATTCTGCCTCACTGGTGATTGACCTGCTCACCCGTCGGGAAGACCAGCCGTCACTGATACGGCAACGCATATTCTGGGCAGCTGCCCAGGGGGTAATTGCGGCCACACTGCTACTGGCTGGGGGTCTGGATGCCCTGCAGAACGTCATCACCTCACTGGGACTGCCATTCTGTGTCCTACTCATTTTCATGGCGGTTGCCCTGTACCGGGCTCTCCATGCCGACTACCGGGGCTACAGCATTGACGAACTGGTAAAAGGCCAGGCCTATCCGGAAGTGGAAGCCGTACCGCCCCAACCAAAGGAGACCGACTATGTACCGGAAGCTACTGATCGCGATTGACCCGGAAGACGACGGTGAAGGCAAGCGTGCGCTGGAAGCGGCGCTGGCATTGCTGGATGAGACTGGCGAGCTCCACCTGGCCAGCGTGTATCAGCCTGTCAGCGGCGGCTTCTTCCCGCATGTCACCGAAGAGGCCCCTGAAGAAAAGGAGACAAGGGTACGGGAGAAGCTTGACCTCCTTGCCCGCAAGTACCTGCCACTGAACCGAAGCGCCAGTCTTCACGTAGTGGCGGGTGCAGCTGGCGAGAAACTCGTGGCGCTGGCCGCACAGCTATGCGTTGACCTGGTCATACTGGTATCCAGGGGCAGCAGTGGCCACTGGCCCCTGAGAAAAGCTACCGTAGAGTATGTGACGGTCAACGCCAACTGCGCGGTACTGGTATTGCCCGAGATTAACAGGAACGGAAAAGAGGAAGTGGACGAGCCTGGCCAGACAGGCTAAGGCCGCACCGGGCAGTTTTTCTATCCGCATAGCCGATTTATACTGTTCGGCTACATCAGAGCGCCCTCGTCAACCGTTTGTGATACCCATCTGTCGCTGAGCTACCATCGGCGTTTATTTACAGGAGTTATCAGACCGATGAGCCAGCTGTATTTCTCACCCATGCTCCTTGGGCTCTGCCTGCTGGTTGCCGTCGCCATTGCGGCAACCGCGTTGTGGCGCATGTCGAGACCCTACGCCGGCCCCGGATTCTGGATGGCCGGTTGCTGGTCACTGATCGGCGGCATCGTCTTCTTTATCGGTTTCATGGTTACCGGCAACCCCGTACTGAATGTATTGGGTAACGCGGGACAACTTGCCGGTGAGGCCATATTCCTGCTGGGCATTTTCCGGTTTATGGGCCGCCCCTTGCCCTGGTGGATTGTTGCCGCCAGCGTGGGCACCATGGTGGCCTTCAATATCCACTACTGGGTTTACTCCGGAAACTCCGATTTCCTGATGGGCGTTTATTCCACTATTGCGGGACTTTTGCCAATACAGGCCATCTGGCTGCTGATCAAGGCCAGGAACGATACGGTGACTCGCCCCGCACGCCTCCTGGTTGGGCTGAGCCTGCTGGTTTACTCGGTGGTCACGCTGATGCGGGGTGCCCTGGGGTACCTGGACTGGTGGCAGGGCAAACCCTACCAGATGCCCTATGACTCCTTCAGTTACCTGCTGCCCTACAACTTTGCAATTCCGGCCCTTGTCATGGGCTTTATTGGCGTGACGCTCATGACCATGCAGCGAATCCTCGCCCAGAGCGAGCGCCACGCTGTCGAAGCCCGGCAAAGTGCCGAACGCTTCGAGCGGCTAATGTCCGCTTCCACCTCAGGCGTAGCCATTCTCAGTGACAAGGTTATCACCGATGCCAACACCGGCCTGGAACAGCTGACAGGGCTCAATCGCGACCAGTTGCTGGGCCTGCCCGTCAGTGGATTGTTCAGCGCCAGCAGCCAGGTCAGACTCAGGGGTTACCTCAATCAGGGCGGTGTCCGTCAGCAGGACCTGTTGGCAGTCCACAGAGACAATGGCCCCTTTGACTGCGAAATCACCCTCTCTCCCATTGGGAACGGCGAGTCACAAAGCATTCTGGAGCTCGCGATATCAGCCACCACAAAGCCCTCGAAAACCAGCTGAACCAGCTGGCCACCAGGGACTCGCTGACTGGAACCCTCAACCGGCGAGCCTTTGATACTGGCATTCGCTCTGAAATGGAGCGTTGCCAGAGATATGGGCACAACCTGTCATTTGCGGTTATCGACCTGGACCACTTCAAGCGGATCAATGATCAATATGGTCATGGCACGGGTGACCAGGTCCTGGTGGCATTCGCAGAATGCTGCAGGAAAAACCTGCGCAGCACCGACCTGCTGGCACGCTTCGGCGGAGAGGAATTCGTCATCCTGATGGTGGAAACAGACACAGCTGCCGCCTTTCAGCTGCTTGAACGTATACGGGATGCACTGGCCGGGTTGGATATACCCGGACTACCCGCCTCTCATACGGTTCGTTTCAGCGCGGGACTGGTTCATTGGCAACCCGGGGATCCGGCAGACCCGGAGCGCCTCATGCGTCTGGCTGACCAGGCACTCTACAGCGCCAAGCGGTCTGGCCGTGATCAGATCGTCGCTGAGGGTCAGCCACGCCGGCAACAGCCGGCTGAGGCCGATGAGTAACTTCACGGTAGAGTCTGGACTGCCCGGTTAACGCACGACAAAGACAGAAACATCCGTATCCTTCACCAGGTTGGCGGCGTTGGAATGGATGAAATGGAGCTTGTCCCCAATACCGGGCACGTGCGAGGCCATGACAACCAGGTCCGCCCCGGTCTCCCTGACCGCTGAGACCAGTCGCTTTTCCAGCTCAACGGCAGTATCTGGTGAAGTAATCATCGACCAGGACGTGTCGATACCATGGTCCTTTCCCTGCTCCTCCGCAAACCGGCCAAGCTCCTCCTCCAGTTCCCGGGTGCTGTGCGCAGCCGACGAAGGCGTGCTGTTGGTAACGGTCACATAATGGAGGGTGGCCTTGTAGTGCCTGGCAATGTCGATGGCTGTGTTGAGCGCCTTGGACAGTTTCTCCAGGTGACCAAGGTCCACGGGTACCAGAATCTTGCTGTACATAAGCGGCCTCCTTTTGGTTGGCCGGGTGAATGGTCTGACTCCTCTCAGCAAGTCTAGACCAAGGCTACCGCTTGCATGGTGGTTAGCCTATGACCCTGATCCATCCTGTAGGTGATGAGGTAACCAGAAACCAGGGACGGTTTGCGGCGATGGCGTCTTTGCCAGCGATGGCCAGTGAATACTTCAGTGCTTTCGCCCAGACCGGGGAATCGACTAAAGTTAGCGTTCCAATAACGTCCGGCACCGACCGAGGGTGCCGTTTGTGGTTCACCGACAACAAGGACAAGCCATGGCCTTTGATACACCTCTCTACCTGTGTGGCCCACTTCGCGAGCCCCGGCAGATGCTGGCGGACCAGGAGTACAGCGGGCACACCTCCATCCACGATGACAGCATGGCCGAGAAGCTGGGCTTCCAGGCCGGCCCCATTGAAGGACCCACCCATTTCAGTCAGTTTGTACCGCTGCTGGCGGAAGTCTGGGGGCGGGACTGGTTCGAACGGGGCTGCTTCTCCGCTCACTTCCAGAACATGGTGGTTGAGGGGGAGCAGGTGCGTGCCTTCATTGAGCGGCCGGCACCAGGTGCCACCCGAGTCCGGGCCTGGGCCGAGAAGGCAGACGGCACCCCGGTGCTGGAAGCCAGTGCCAGCCTCGGCCCTGGTGACGGCGACACCCTGCTGGACCAGCGGATGGCGAAACTGCGGGCTCCGGAAAAGCTGGTGATTCTGTCGGACCTCCGCATTGGCATGACTGGAGAGAAAGACGAGCCTGTGCGCATGGACCCGGACCAGAACATGGGCAAGCTGTACCCCTTCTCCCTGAACCAGAAGCTCGAACGCATCACCGAAAACACCCCCTGGTACAGCGATGGCAGCTCGACCCCCTGGGGTCGGGCGATTATCCCCCTGGAGATGGTCAGTGTACTGGCCGAATACAGCAGCAAGGATGCACGCTTCCCGGTGAAGCAGCCCACTGTCGGCCTTTTTGCCGACCAGGAAATCCGCATGGTGGACGGCCCGCTCTTTGTAGGTGAAGACTACCTGATTCGCCGGGAAATCGTTGCCCTGTCAGAGAGCAAGCGTACAGAGTCCTACTGGGTACGATCACGCATCTACGATGCTGCCGGAGAGACCCTGAAGGCGGAAATGCTCCTGAACCACGCCACCCTGAAGCACTCCTACCCTCACTACGACGAAGAAGCGGCAGGCTAAGACCCTGAAGGCCCCACCCGGGGCCTCCTGTGACACTGGCAGCATCAACAGGCTTCCATTTCACACAAATCCTTTGCAAACTACTCTCTTTACCGGTGCCGATAACTTCCGTACCTGACCACAATAACAATACCCCCAATAACAGGCTGACAGTCCATGATGAAACACCCCTTTCCCGACCTGATCGATATGGTCATGGATGAGAGTGAACCCGGCTGGAGCGTTAACAGTATCCAGATCGGCGAAAAGCACATGAACACCAATAACGTGGCCCACGGCGCCGTACTCTACGCGCTGGCCGACACCGGCATGGGCTCAGCCCTGTTCCCCACCCTGGATGAGGGTCAGGTGTGTGCCACCATCGAGATCAAGATGACGTATTTCAAGCCGGTGTTCGCCGGAAAGGTGGTGTGCCGCACCGAAATGATCAACCGCGGCAAGACCATCGCCAACCTGGAGTCCCGCCTGTATGTGGATGATGTGCTGGTGGCCCAGGCCAACGGCAACTATGCGATTTTCCGCATAAAATCCGGTAACGGCAACCCGTCACAGGGCAAGAGCGCATAGCCAGGATATGCCGGGGCAGCTGGCATCGCCAGCGCTACCTAAGGTAGTAATCGAAGGTAGAGACAACACGCACCGTCTTCACGGGTTGCTGTTCAGCCATGACACCCGGCGCCTGGTCCCGAGCCAGGATCTGGAAGACACCCTGGTTGGCGCGGCGCAAGCCGCCCAGTTCGGCGTCGGCATCACGGGCGAACTGTTGCGCAGACTCCCTCGCCGCGGCTGTGGCCTGGGCAATCATGTCCGGTTTGATATCGTTCAGACGGGTGAACAGGTAGGTCGGTCCGGCCGGGCCATAATCCGACGACAGGATGACGCCGGAGTCCACCAGGTCGCTGACGTTCTGGGCCGCCTGTCGCACCTTGTCCACTTCATCGGTGCGCACCATCAGAACCTGGTTAATGATGAATTTGCGGGTGCCCCCCTCAGGCTGATAAGGGTTCGCCCCGGTGTCCACCACATCCAGTCGTTGCAGCTCCACGGCATCGTCGGCGATAGCCTGCAGCTTCAGGAAGGCCATGACACCGTCCCTGCTCTTGCGAGCGTGCTCCCGGGCCGCGTCCAGCGTATCGCCGCTGGCGGCAAAACGAATCGGCCACAGGGCCAGGTCTGCGGTGACCTCCTGTTCGGCCACGCCCTTGACGGTGACATAGCGGTCACCGGTGCGCATTTCGGTCAGGCCATCCTTCAGCAGCGAGGCGGAGAAAATCATGCTGACTCCAAGAATCAGCGCTACCAGAAATTTCATGGGGTATTCCCTTACGGTCTTTAACGGCAACAGCTTCAAGCTGCCTGTTCTTCACCAGCGGTACCCGCCAGACAACCCAGCATAGCATCAACCTGTTTCAGTTTGCGTGCCTGGGGCCAAAGCTGCTCCGCCTCGACAAAGCCCTGGCGCAGGTAATTGAGCCATTGCTTGATGCGCCCGGTCACATAGCGGTCTTCGAGCCGGGCCTGGAGGGCCTCGGCATACTCGGCGATGAGCGGGACCACCTCAGCCCAGGTCATTTCCCGCTCGGCCTCTCCAGCCTGGCTGGCCTTGATGCGCCGGGCCAGGTCCGGCCGGGCAATCAGGCCCCGGCCGATCATCACGTCGTCACAGCCAGACACCCTGCGGCAGCGCCAGTAGTCTTCGACGGACCAGATCTCGCCATTGGCAATCACGTGGGCGTTGACCGCCTCCCGTACCCGGGCAATTTCCTCCCAGTAGGCTGGCGGTTTGTAGCCGTCAACCTTGCTGCGGGCGTGGATAACGATCTCGGCAGCACCCGCTGCCTCCAGGGCCTGGCCACAGGCGACACCCATGGACCGGTCATCGTAGCCCAGGCGCATCTTGGCGGTCACCGGGATTTCAGCCGGTACAGCCCTGCGCACAGCAGCAGCGATCTCGTACATCAGCTCGGGTTCCCGCATTAACACACAACCGCCCTTGTGTTTATTGACGGTCTTGGCGGGACAACCAAAGTTGATATCCACCTGCCCTGCACCCAGCTCGGCGGCTTTGGCGCCATGGCGGCCCATCATTTCAGGGTCAGAGCCCAACAGTTGGACCGCAACCGGGGTGCCGGCTTCTGTCACAGCCTGGTTGTATAGTTCCGGCGCGTACTTGTAGAAGATCCGCGGTGGTAACATGCCGTGGGTCACGCGAATGAACTCGGTAACACACCGGTCAATACCACCAACCCGGGTCAGGGTTTCGCGGATCGGTGCGTCCACCAGCCCTTCCATCGGGGCAAGGATAATTCGCATGGAAGCTCCAGGGTCTGAGCGAAGTGAGTCAGGGTTCAGCTGATCAAAAATCAGGCGGGGCGGATTGTAAGGAATATGCGGGGAAGATGGTAGCCGGACACCCTGAAATCAGGGTGTCCGGCTGACTTTTTACGACACTACTGGCGTATCAGGCCTGTACGTCGAACCGGTCATTGTTCATGACCTTGGCCCAGGCTGAGACGAAGTCACGAACGAACTTCTCGTGGTTGTCGTCCTGGGCATACACCTCGGCGTACGACCGCAGGATGGAGTGAGAGCCGAATACCAGGTCGACCCGGGTAGCGGTCCACTTTTTCTGGTCAGTCTTGCGGTCACGAACCTCATAGAGATTGTCACCGGCGGACTTCCAGCTGTAGGCCATATCGGTCAGGTTCACGAAGAAGTCGTTCGTCAGCTGGCCTTCCCGGTCGGTGAATACACCGTGCTTGCTGCCACCGTGGTTAGTACCCAATACCCGCATACCACCGATCAGAACGGTCATCTGTGCGGCGGTCAGGCCCATCAGCTGGGCACGATCCAGCAGCAGCTCTTCGGGTTTGACCACGTAGTCCTTCTTCTGCCAGTTACGGAAACCGTCGGCCACCGGCTCCAGCACATCGAAGGAAGCCGCATCGGTCATGTCGTCGGTAGCATCACCGCGACCTTTCAGGAAGGGTACGTGCACGTCGTATCCAGCCGCCTTCGCAGCTTTCTCGATACCAACACTGCCGCCGAGTACGATCACATCGGCAATGCTGGCCCCGGTGTCGGCAGAGATCTGCTCATACACCTTCAGCACCCTGGCCAGGCGCTCCGGCTCGTTACCGTCCCAGTCCTTCTGGGGTGCAAGGCGGATACGCGCACCGTTGGCACCACCGCGCATGTCGGAGGCACGGTAGGTCCGGGCGCTGTCCCAGGCGGTGCTGACCATGTCACTGATGGACAGGCCGGCATCGGCGATCTTCTCTTTGACCACTTCCTCGATGTAGTCCGTGGGGCCGGCCGGGATCGGGTCCTGCCAGATCAGGTCTTCATCCGGCACTTCCGGGCCGATGTAACGGGACTTGGGCCCCAGGTCACGGTGGGTCAGCTTGAACCAGGCACGGGCAAAGGCGTCCTGGAACCGCTGCGGATCCTTGCGGAAGTCCTCGAGGATCTTGCGGTAGGTCGGATCCACCTTCATACCCATATCGGCGTCGGTCATGATCGGGTTGTGGCGAATGGACGGGTCGGTGGCATCCACCGGCTTGTCCTCTTCCTTGATGTCCACCGGCTCCCACTGCCAGGCACCGGCAGGGCTCTTCTTCAGCTCCCACTCGTGGTCCAGCAGCATGTCAAAATAGCCCATGTCGAACTTGGTGGGCTCCTTGGTCCAGGCGCCTTCAATGCCCGACGTGACGGCGTTGGACGCCCTGCCCTGCATATTGGGGTTATCCCAGCCGAAGCCCTGGCCAACGATATCCGCGCCTTCTGGCTCGGCCCCCAGTGCACCAGCATCACCATTACCGTGACATTTACCCACAGTATGGCCACCCACCGTCAGGGCAGCGGTTTCTTCGTCGTCCATGGCCATACGGGCGAAGGTTTCACGCACCTGGGCAGCGGTCTTCATGGGGTCGGGCTGGCCGTTAACGCCTTCCGGGTTTACATAGATAAGCCCCATCTGCACCGCTGCCAGCGGGTTTTCCATGGTATCCGGCTTCTCGATGTCGCCGTAACGCTCATCGGAGGGAGCCAGCCACTCTTTTTCGGCACCCCAGTAGATGTCTTTCTCCGGATGCCAGATATCTTCACGGCCAAAGGAGAAACCGTAGGTTTTCAAGCCCATGGACTCATAGGCAATGTTGCCGGCCAGGATCATCAGGTCCGCCCAGCTGATCTTGTTGCCGTACTTCTTCTTGACAGGCCACAGCAGGCGTCGGGCCTTGTCGAGGCTGGCGTTATCCGGCCAGGAAGCGATCGGGGCAAACCGCTGGTTACCGGTGCCACCGCCACCGCGGCCATCGGCCATACGGTAGGTTCCGGCAGAGTGCCAGGCCATACGAATCATCAGGCCACCGTAGTGACCCCAGTCTGCTGGCCACCAGTCCTGGCTGTCTGTCATCAGTGCATGCAGATCCTGCTTGATGGCGTCGAAGTCCAGTTTGCGCACTTCTTCCCGATAGTCGAAGCCTTCATCCATCGGGTTGGTTTTGATGTCGTGTTGATGGAGGATGTCGAGGTTAATGGATTCAGGCCACCAGCCAGTCACGCTCTGACTGCTGGCGGTGTTGGCTCCGTGCATGACCGGGCACTTTCCACCTGTACTGTTATTCTGACTCATCGTTCACTCCTGTGTTTACCACTTCGGCAAGGGACACGTTGTTGAGGGGCATCACTTAACATAGGTCAAGCTGATCGCCCCTGCTTGAAACTTTCCTAACGTCTGGATAGCGAATCGCTATAGCCAGCGGGCCATTGAGCGCTGGCATAGTCGCCGTAGTATTCAGCAAGGATTGCGAGCGTCTCTTTCCATGCTAACTGCGTGAAATCGGTCAACACTGACATAGGGCAACTCCTGCGTTATCAGCAACAGGTTCACTGTACGCCGGGGAGCAGTCCTGGTTACAATTAATTAAAAGAACTTTTTTGAAAGCTTTTTACTATCGATCGACGGGCAGGTGGTTATGTTTGACCCACAATGGTCAGATCAGAAAGCTATAACCGTTCGATGGACAGGAACTTGCCGGCGTCGTCGAAGAGGATGCGGAAGCTGCCGCGGATACCATCGCGGAGGAAGAAGCGGGAGAGGATACGGGCCGGGAAACGGACAGATCGTCCGTCCCGGGCCGTGGTGTGGACATCGGTGGCAACGCCCTGGTAGAGCTTGATCCACTCGTCCGGGCTGATCTGGATGTCCACAATAATTTGCTGCATGGCAGATCAGTTCGACAGCTCCAGCAGCAACCGGTTAAGGCGGCTGACGTAGGCACCCGGATCCTTCAGCTGTTCGCCGCTGGCCAGGGTGGCCTGGTCGAACAGGACAGCGGACAGCTCCTTGAAGCGCTCTTCGCCCTGCTCGGTTTCCAGTCGCTGTACCAGCGGGTGGTCCACGTTGATTTCGAAGATGGGTTTGCTGTCCGGCACTTTCTGGCCGGCAGCTTCCATGATCTTCTTCATCTGGGCGCCCATATCGAACTGCCCGACCACCAGACAGGCCGGTGAATCGGTCAGCCGGTTGGTCACGCGTACTTCCTGCACCTGGTCGCTCAGGGCAGTCTTGATCCGCTCCAGCAGGTCCTTGTGCTCCTTGGCGGCTTCTTCCTGGTGCTTCTTGTCTTCCTCTGTCTCAACTTCGCCCAGGTCCAGGTCGCCACGGGCCACGTCCTGGAACTGCTTGCCGTCGTACTCGCTGAGGTAACCCATCATCCACTCGTCGATGCGATCGGAAAGGATCAGCACCTCGATGCCTTTCTTGCGGAAGACTTCCAGGTGCGGGCTGCTGCTGGCTGCCTGGAAGCTGTCGCCGGTGATGTAATAGACCTTGTTCTGGCCGTCTTTCATACGGCCGATGTAGTCGTCGAGGGAGACATTCTGGGCGCTCTCGCCGGTGTGGGTCGAGGCAAACCGCAGCAGGCCGGCAATCTTCTCCCGGTTGCTGAAGTCCTCCGCCGGGCCTTCCTTGAGGACTGTGCCGAACTCGTTCCAGAAGCCCTGGTAGTCTTCGGGCTGCTTTTTGGCGAGCTTGGACAGCATGTCCAGTACGCGCTTGGTCATGGCACTGCGGATGGACTCCACGGTGCTGTCGTTCTGCAGGATCTCCCGGGAGACGTTCAGGGACAGGTCGTTTGAGTCGATCACACCCTTGGCAAAGCGCAGGTACAGCGGCAGGAACTGCTCGGCGTCGTCCATGATGAACACGCGCTGTACGTACAGCTTCAGCCCGCGGGGCGCTTCCCGGTTATAGAGGTCAAACGGTGCACGCTTGGGGATGTACAGCAGGCTGGTGTAGTCCAGCTTGCCTTCCACCTTGTTGTGAGACCAGGTGAGCGGGTCCTCGAAGTCATGGGCGATGTGCTTGTAGAACTCTTTGTACTCCTCGTCCTTGATCTCGGTACGGGGCAGGGTCCACAGGGCGGTGGCGTCGTTGACGGTTTCGTCCTCGCCCTTCTTGTCCTCGTCTTCCGATTCGGACTTCATGACCACCGGGAAGGAGATATGGTCCGAGTACTTCTTGACCAGGCTGCGCAGGCGCCAGCCGTCCGCAAACTCCTTCTCGTCCTTTTTCAGGTGGAGGACGATTCGGGTACCACGGTTGTCCAGTTCAAGGTTCTCGATGGAGAATTCACCATCACCGAGGGACTCCCAGTGCACGCCTTCGGCCTTGGGTGCGCCGGCGCGGCGGGTATAGACCTCCACCTTGTCGGCCACGATAAATGCTGAATAGAAGCCAACCCCGAACTGGCCAATCAGCTTGCTGTCCTTCTTCTCGTCACCGGACAGCTGTTTCAGGAACTCGGCGGTTCCGGACTTGGCGATGGTGCCCAGGTTCTCGATTACATCGTCCCGGGACATGCCGATGCCGTTGTCAGTCAGGGTGACGGTGCCTGCATCAGCGTCATAGTCCAGGCGAATTTTCAGCTCCGGATCATCCTCGTACAGGCTGTCGTCCTTGAGGGCGGCGAAGCGCAGCTTGTCTTCCGCATCCGAGGCGTTGGAGATCAGCTCTCGCAGGAAGATTTCCTTGTTGGAATAGAGGGAGTGAATCATCAGGTGAAGCAGCTGCTTCACCTCGGTCTGAAAACCCAGGGTTTCTTTACCGGTATCAACCGTCATGGCGCGGTATCTCCTGCTCAATGTCTGACAAACGTCCCACACCGGCCGATAACAACCGGCCGGTGTGGCTGATTCATGGTGTGGAGTTAATTTGGGGATATCGAGGGCCATTTCAAGCCCCAGAAAGGACTCACTTTTCCAGCAGGAAATGCGCCCGTGCCGTCGCGATGGGTTCGTTACGGGATTTCTGCCAGGCGCTGATCATCACATTGGCCACCCGGTTACCCTGGCGGGTCAGGTGACACTCTGCGTAGGTTTCACGGTCCAGTCCCGCACGCAGGTAATCGAGGGAGAAATCCACGATCTTGGGCATACGGAAGGTGTCCTGGGACATCATCAGGTAAATGGCCGCGGAAACTTCCATGAAGCCGCCGATCACACCGCCGTGGATGGCCGGCAGCATGGGGTTGCCCAGGTTGGAGTCCTTGCGGGGCAGACGGAAGATCAGGTCATCGCCGAACCGGTCGCACTGCAGACCAATGTAACCGGCGTAGGGGATGCTCTCCAGGAGCCGGGTAAAGTCACCGGTCTGCTGGGTTTCGCGAAGAATATCTGCAGTAGTCACTGGTCCACCCCCATGATCATGTCGCGGTACGCCTTGGGTGTGGCATCCTTGCCGATACGCATGAAGGTGCCCACACAGGTGGCCACGATCTCGCCATCGTCCTGGAAGGCTTCACAGCGGGTAAACACGATGTTTCGGGTCATCTTGCGGATTTCTGCCCGGGCGTAGACCGGCTTGCCCGGCTCGGCGGGACGCATGTAATCGACGCGCAGGTCCAGCGTGGGACACAGTTCGAACTCGTCCAGTGCGCAGATCATGACAGAGCCCGAGGTGGTGTCCATCAGCGTGGTAATGGCCCCCCCGTGAATCACGCCGGTTTCCGGGTTACCGATGATTTTTTCGCTGTAGGGCAGGCACAGGGTCAACTGCCCTGCGTCGGCATCCGCAACGGTCAGCCCCAGGTCACGGGCCTGGTTAAGGATGTTGATGAACCGGTCGACCCGGTCCATAAGCACTTTATCGGTCATAGCGATCCTGTCGTCGGGCGAAAAACGGGCGGATCATACCCCATTTAATCGATGGGTTCAGCGGCGACACCCCGATTGCTGGAGGACTACCTGAAGCAACAGATTCAGCTATTATACCAGGGTGTTCTTGAGGGACACTCTGGGCACACATCTCAAACAACAGGCAAGGAGACCTACGTGAGCAAACTGTCTTTGACCAGGGCCAGGGCAGCCATTATCTCTGCTGCGACGGCACTGGTTGTTCTGACCAGCGGCTGCGCCACCAACCCGGTTACCGGTGAGTCCCAGCTGTCACTGATCGGCGAGAACGAGGAACGTCAGCTCGGTCAGGAAAATTACACCCCCACCATCCAGACCCAGGGTGGACGGTTCTACCTGGACCCGGAGCTCACAGTCTATGTCCAGGAAGTGGGCAACAAGATGGCACAGGTCAGTGACCGACCTGACCTGCCCTACGAATTCGCCGTACTGAACAGCAGTGTGCCCAATGCGTGGGCGCTCCCGGGCGGCAAGATTGCCATCAACCGCGGGCTGCTGGTGAAGCTGGAGGATGAAGCCCAGCTCGCATCCGTCCTTGGCCACGAGATCGTCCACGCCGCTGCCCGCCACAGTGTTCAGCGTATGCAACAGGGCATGCTGCTGAGCGCCGGTATGGCGGGGCTGGGCCTGGCACTGGGTGATAACGAATGGGGTGGCCTGATCATGGGCGGCGCCGCCGTCGGTAGCCAGCTGGCCCTGGCCCAGTACAGCCAGTCCCACGAGCTGGAATCTGACCGTTACGGTATCGAATACATGGTGGAAGCCGGCTATGACCCCCAGGCAGCGGTGGAACTACAGGAGCTGTTCCTTGAACTGTCCGAGGGCCGCTCGTCCAGCTTCCTGCAAGGTCTGTTCGCTACTCACCCGCCGTCACAGCGACGGGTTGACGAGAACCGGCGAATGGCCCGGGAGCTGGGCACTGGAGGTACCCGAAACCGGGACAGGTACCAGCAGATGATCGCCGAAGCAAAGCGCCTGCAGCCGGCCTACGACCTGCACGATGAAGCCCTCAAGCTCGCCGGTGAGAAGAAGTACCAGGCGGCGCTGGACAAGGTGAACCAGGCCCTCAAGCAAGCACCCCGCGAGGCGGCGTTCTTTGCCACCCGGGCCCGTCTGTATGACGCCATGAACAACCCGGACAAGGCCGAAGCGGATTTTGACAAAGCCGTCGAGCTCTACCCGGAGATGTTCAGCTATCGCCTGTACCGAGGCCTTGACCGGCTGGACAAGGGTAACCTGCAGGGCGCCAGGACCGACCTGGAGGCGTCTGCGCAAGTGGTTCCCACGTCCATTGCCTATCTGAGGCTGGGGGACATTGCGGCCCGGCAGGGTGACCGTAACAAGGCGGCAGCCTATTACAACGAAGTCGCCAAGACGGATGGCGAACTGGCTGAAGAAGCAAAACGCAAGCTGTCAAACCTCAGGTAACCCCCTGCATACCGAAGGGCAGCTCCCTGCCCTTCGGTCACGGGTCTCCCTTCCCGCCATCCGGCATTGACTTGGCTGGGCAATCCCCCTGAAACTCAGTATTCCTGGCCTGCCCACGAAGGTGTTGCCCATGTTGGAAAGCTTCTCCCGCTCAACCGCGCGTCGCGCGCGCCGACAGTATGTCGGCATGATGTTCCGCTTCATGGGCCATGCCCTGGAGGCCATCTCCCGCTTCGACAAGACGGTTATCGATGAGGCCTCAGCGTTGCCCGAAGGCCTGGTATTCCAGATGACGGTATTACCTGCCGGCCCCTCGCTGGCGGTTGAACACACCGGGGGCGGTTCTCTTCGCTACCTGGGCAGCCATTACCAGGGCCCCGTGGACCTGTCCATCCGCTTCAAGCACCTTGCCCATGCGTTCCTGGTGCTTTCCTTCCAGGAAAAAACGGTGGAGGCCTTTGCCAACGACCGGATGGTGGTGGACGGTGACATTGCCCTGGCAGTACGCATGACCCGGATTCTCAATCGCCTGGAAGCGATCATCCTGCCAAGGCTTGTTGCCCGCAGGGCGGTTAAGGAATACCCGTCCGAACTTGGCCTGCTGGAAAAGGTACCCGGAGCCATCGGTGTGTATCGCCGGGTGGCTTTTTCGATGATCCGCGATTTACGCAAAGAGGGCCTGTCACAATGAGTCGCTATTACGAGTTCTTCTGCCCGGTAAAGGTCATCGCCGGTGAAGCCGCACTGGAGCACCTGCCCTACGAGCTGACCGGCATCGCGTCTGTCCGCCCCATGATCATCACCGATGCAGGCGTAAGGGCCGCTGGCCTGCTGGATCCGGTCATCGCTGCCTGTGAAGAGAGCGCGGTCACCATCGCGGCCATCTACGATGAAGTGCCGCCGGATTCCTCCACCACGATCGTCCGGGATATCGCCAACCTCTACCGGCAGCAACAATGCGACGCCATTATCGCGATCGGAGGTGGGTCTTCCATCGATACCGCGAAGGCCGTAAATATCCTGGTCTCCGAGGGCGGTGATAACATCGCCGCGTACAGCGGTGCAGGTGTCCTGACCCGGCCCCTGCGTCCCTTCTTTGTGATTCCGACAACCGCTGGCACGGGCTCGGAGGTCACCTCTGTAGCCGTGATTGCCGACACCGAGCGGTCAGTGAAGCTGCCCTTCACGTCGTCATTCCTGCTGCCCAATGCCGCGATCATCGACCCGAGAATGACCCTGACCCTGCCGCCCCACATCACGGCAGCGACCGCCATGGATGCCTTGACCCATGCCACGGAAGCCTACACCTGCCTGGCCAAGAACCCTCTCAGCGACGCCTATGCGACGGCCGCGATCAGGAAAATCGGTCGTTCATTACTGGCGGTTATGGACAACCCTGACGACGCCAAGGGTCGGCTGGACCTGGCGGAAGCCTCGACCATGGCGGGTATTGCGTTCTCCAACTCCATGGTGGGCCTGGTCCACTCCCTTGGCCATGCCACTGGCGCAATCTGTCACCTTCCCCACGGTCTCTGCATGAGCCTCTACCTGCCATACGTACTTGAATACAACCTGGAAGACATACGTGAGCCGCTGGCAGAGCTCCTGCTTTACCTGGAGGGTCCGGAAGTCTGGTCAGCCACTCCCGCGTCCCGTCGCGCAGAGGCCACCATCTCTGCCATCCGTCACCTCAGGGACGAATTGCACCACCGTTGTGAACTGCCCAGAACCCTGCGGGAGACCGGCAAGGTAAAAGAAGACCAGCTGGATGCCATCGCCCGCCAGGCGCTGGATGATGGATCCATTATCTACAACCCGCGGGAGGCCAGCCTCAAAGAAGTCCGGTCAATACTCGATAAGGCATGGGGATGAAGCAGTTCCGACTTTTTGAGGGTTGAATAGCAGAACGAAACGGGTAACAATCTTTGCAAGCTAACAAGGAACCAGAAAACGCTTACGGGACAGGCAGACGGATCGGATGCCCTTTTTGCTCACTGGGCATTGAGTCTCAACCCTGCGGTTTTGGCGCGACATCCATACCGTGTGAAACAGCATTAACAGGGTATCTTAACCATGCTCCATCCCCTTCTGCGCTGGCTGGCCACGGCTGTCATTCCCCTCGCGTCCACCGTGGCCAATGCCAGTGAACCGGTGACTTCGTCCGAACCGTTGAACGGCGAGAACCCGACCCTCAACTTCAACGTGTCTACCAGCGGCTACCCCCCCTACCTGATTCACCTTGGTGAAGACCGTTATGGTGGTATCGCCTATGAGGTGGTCAGCCGGATCTCCGAGCGCCTCGGTTACCACCTCAAGCCCCATGAAATTCCACGCAAGCGCGTAGATGCCATGCTGCAGGATGGCTACATTGATGCGACACCCAGGGCCAGGGAATGGACGGAAACGCCGGGGGATTTCCTGTTCACCGATGCCATCGTATCCATCCGGGAAGTCTTCTTTACACCGGTTGAATCTGACTTCCGGTTCGACGGTCTGGAAAAACTCAAGGATGTCACCCTGGTGACACCGCTCGGCTACCATTACCCTGAACTGGAGCCGCTGTTTGAAAGCGGCATTATTGGGCGGTACGAGGTGTCTGACGACCGGGACATCTTCACCTACCTGCTCCATGGACGGCGCCTGGACGCGACAATCGCCGACCTGGCCGTGGGCCAGTGGATTATTCGTCAGAATAACTGGCAGGGACGATTTCGCCATAGCGACCAGGCACTCAGCGATTATGGTTACCGCCTGATGCTCCGCCAGGACTGGGCATCGTTTGCCGAAGCCTTCAACAAAGAGCTGGCCGAAATGAAAGCCAGTGGCGAGCTGGAGCAGATCCTCAACCAGTACCGCTGAGCCAATGCACCCGCCACGGTTCGTCCGACGGCGGGCGCATCCCGGTCGTCATTCCAGCCGTCGTAACAGCAGCATCGGGCTGACCTGCAACACGGGCCGCAATTGCCATCGGCCCAGCAGTGCCAGTACGAACCCGCTGATCAGCGGGATGGGCAGCGCCACCTGCCAGTGCCACCGGAATTCGCCGCCAAACATCCGGTACTGCAGGGCCCACACTGCACTTTCCGCCGCCAGTACGCCCAGTATCCCTGCCAGCAAACCCGCCAGGCCGAATTCCAGCATGGTGCTGTTTACCAGCAACGACTGGCGACCTCCCAGAGTCCGCAACAGGGCGCCCTCCCGTTGCCGGTCCTGCAGCGTGGCACTGACCACAGCTGCCATGACGACGAGGGAAGCCGCCAGGATCAACGCCAGTATCGCTTCAATGGCCTGGGTTACCTGCCCCACGATTGCCTGTATTCGCTCGATGATGTGATCGACTTCCAGCAGGGAAACCGTCGGGAACTCGCGGGTGAATTCGTTAAGGGCGTCCTTGCGGTCCTCCGGCAGGTAAAAACTGGTAATCCAGGTAGCAGGCAACCCTTCCAATGCGCCGCCAGGGGGAAATGCCATGTAGAAGTTGGGCTTCATACTCTCCCATTGCACCGTGCGGATACTGGTTATTGGTTCGGCGATGGTTTCCGAGCCGATGGTAAATCCAAGCACATCGCCAACCTCAACGCCCAGTTCAGCCGCCAGCTCCGCTTCGACGGAAACCCCTTCCGTCTGATCACTCCCGAACCAGTCGCCCGCAACAATGCGATTATCCTCCGGCAGGCTTTCCATCCAGGTAAGATTCAGCTCACGATTAAGGGCGTTCACGCTGTCATCCTTGCTGACCACCTGCCTCACCGGTTGGCCGTTTATCTCGGTCAGGCGTCCCCGGACCATGGGATAGAGGGTATCCAGGCCCTGCCCCTGCTCACGCCAGAAGGCGTCAACCTCATCCACAGTCGACGGGGCAATATTGATCAGGAAATGGTTAGGGGTTTGCTCCGGCAACTGTGCCTGCCAGTCCGCTAGCAGAGAGGAACGCACCAGGATCAGCGTACTGGCCAGCATCAGCGTCATGGCGAACACGGCAATCTGTGACAGGCTGGCGCGGCGGTGCCGGTACAGGCCCACCAGCGCCAGTCGCCAGGCGTTGCCACCACCGGTGACACGGCGCAGGGCGAGCAGCAACAACCAGCCCAGCAGGGCCAGGGTGCCCAGTAACGCCACCAGCCCGCCAATCAGTGCCACTACCAGCATCACTTCACGGGCGTACAGCCATACCAGGCCGAATATGGCCACTACGGCAATGGCGATATCGCTCCAGGCGCGACTGTCTGCCTCACCGGGCTGACTGCGCAGCACCCGCATCGCAGGCACATGGCGCAGGCGACGAATCGGGGGATACGCAAACGCAAACAGTGAAACGACCGCTGTGGCCAGGGCGGGCATCAGGGATGGCAGATCCACCGTGAACGGAATCTCCTGCTCCAGCACCCTGGCCATCAGATTGTTGAGAAAGCCATAGACAGGGAGCGCCACCAGCAACCCTCCGGCCATGCCAGCCAGGCCCCAGACAGACAGGCGCACCAGGTACATATGGCCGATGCGTCGGCTGGACAGGCCAAGGGTCTTGAGCAGTGCGACAGTGTCCCGCTGGCCGACGGCAAACTGACGACTGGCCACCGCCACTGCCACCGATGCCAGCAGAACCGCAATACTGCCCCCCAGCAGCAGGAAACGCTCCGCCCGCTGCAGGGACTCGGAGAGGGCTTCGCCATCCCGGATACTTTCCCATTCGTGGGAGGGTTCCAGCCGTGGCTGGAGCCACTGGTAGAAGCCATCGAGTGCGGCTTCTTCACCGGCAAACAGGTTGACGTACTCGACACGGCTGCCTTCCTGGATGACACCGGTAGCATCCACGTCGTCCGCGTGCATCATCACCCGGGGGGCCAGCCCGCCAAGGTTAAAGCCCCCATCCGGCTCACGGACCAGCAGGCCGGATACGGTAAGTTCAAGGTTACCCACCTCGACGGTGTCACCAACATCAATCTCCAGCAGTCGCACCAGGCGGGGATTCAGCCAGGCTTCCCCGGGACGTGGGCCCTGCCCGAGCAACTGCCGGTCACTGTCGGCATCCTGCTGGAATTCAATCTGCCCCCGCAGAGGATACTCATCGCTGACTGCCTTGATAGACACCAGCTGGAAACGTTCTCCGCCGCTCAGCATGGTTGAAAATTCCACCATACGGGCAGTTTGCAGTCCCCGGTTCCGGGCTTCTTCCCGCCATTCGGCAGGAATGGGCTTGCCGTGCTCGGCCTCGAGCTGGCGGTCCGCCGCCAGGAAGGAACTGGCAGACGTAATCAGCGTGCGTTGAAGCTGGCTGGCGAACAGGGCAATGATCGCAACGGTGGCCACCGCAATGATCAGGGCACTGAGCACCACCTTGACGTCACGCTGGCGCCAGTCCCTCTTGACGGAACCCAGTTTCTGGCTGGCCGACATCAGGCGGTCTCCTCACGGGCGGCTTCCAGGTGTCCGGCCTCAATGGTCAGGCGGCGCTGACAACGGGCCGCGAGGGTTTCATCGTGGGTCACCATCACCAGGGTAGTGCCCTGCTCCCGGTTCAGGGCCATCAGCAACTCCTGGATCTCCTGGCCGGTCTGGTTATCCAGGTTGCCGGTGGGCTCATCCGCAAACAGGATCACCGGCTCACAGGCGAACGCCCTGGCAATGGCCACCCGCTGTTGCTCACCCCCGGAAAGCTGGCGCGGGGTATGAGTCAGGCGATCACCAAGCCCGACACGCCCAAGCAACTCCCGGGCCCGGGCTTGCGGGTCCGGGAAGTCCGCCAGTTCCAGCGGCAGCATCACGTTTTCCAGCGCAGTGAGTGCGGGCAGCAACTGGAACGACTGAAACACGAAGCCAACACGCCGGGCCCGCAACGCGGCCCGCTCATCTTCACTCAGTCGGCTGATGGCCTTGCCTTCCAGCACCACTTCACCTTCGGTGGGCGTATCCAGCCCTGCCAGCAGGCCCAGCAACGTGGTCTTTCCAGACCCTGAGCGCCCCACAATGGCTACGGATTCTCCACGCTTGATTTCAAGACTGACCCCTTGCAGGATGGTGAGCGTATCTCTGCCCAGGTCTACCCGCTGAGTCAGATCGGTTACTGTGAGAATGGCTTCGGAAGTCTGTCGGGGTCCGCTGGAAAGGTCTGTCACGTATGCTCCGGGAACTGATTCAGTATTTGCCACTCTACCTTGCCTGATAGAAAGACAAGAGGACGCTTAATGGTCGTTAACTCGGTGGTTGCTTCTATAACTACGGTATTTTCCCGCCAGAGATCAACGGTTCTGCTTTTCTGGTTACTGGCTTGCCTGGTCCTGCCCGGTGCCGCTGCAGCCCGGACCATCCTGGTTATGGGCGACAGCCTGAGTGCCGCCTATGGGGTGGAAACAGAAATTGCCTGGGTCAACCTGCTTCGGGAGCGCCTGGAAGAGCACGACCACGAGCAGTGGCAGGTGGTCAATGCCAGCATCAGCGGAGAAACCACTGATGGCGGTGCCCGTCGCCTGCCGGCGCTGCTGGACAAGCACCAACCGGATATTGTCATCATCGAACTGGGCGGCAACGATGGCCTTCGGGGCTTCCAGCCGCCGGTCATCCGGGACAACCTGTCGGCCATGATTAAAGCCTCCCAGCAGGCCGGTGCCCGTGTACTGCTGGTCGGTATGCAGATTCCTCCCAACTATGGCGCCAGTTATACCCGCCTGTTCACCGAGATGTACCCAAACCTGTCAGACCAGTATGACACGGCCCTGGTTCCCTTCTTTCTGGACGGAATCTACAATGGCGATGGCCTGATGCAGGATGATGGCATTCATCCTACCAGCGAAGCCCAGCCACTCCTGCTGGAAAACGTCTGGCCGCACCTTCAGCCGCTCCTGCAGGAAACAGCATCCGCCAGCCGGTAGTTTGCCTGGCCGCCCCTGCAGAGCCATGTCTAACGGACGAGCGCGCCAAGGTAACCCACGGCCCGCTGCTCGGACCAGTACCAGCCACCACGGCCGTACTGCACAAACCCCACGTGCCCGCCATGGCGGGTAGTCTCCAGTTGCGTCCACGCACCGAGGACTCCCGGATCTCCGGGAAAACAGGCGGGTGAAAGGAAAGGATCGTCGGCGGCGTTCACTATGAGCGCCGGCACCCGGATATCCCTCAGGCGAAACAGGGAAGACGCCCTGTGCCAGTAATCCTGCGCGCTGGCGAAGCCATGAAGTGGTGCCGTATACCGCTCATCAAACTGGTGGAAGGTGCGGATGCGGTCATAGCCCTCCATGGTGATCAGCTCGGGGAAGCGCCGGGCCTTTTCGGCCATCTTGGGCTTCAGGTCCCGGATAAAGCGGGACATATACAGCCGACGGCTCGGGAGCGCCAATACATCAGCGCCCCCGGCCAGGTCGCAGGGGACTGAGAAGTTCACCGCACCGGCAATCCTGCTGTCCACCCTTTCACCCTGCTCGCCAAGGTATTGCAGCGCCAGGTTACCGCCCATACTGAAACCGGCGAGCGCCATGGCCTGGTAACCCTGGCCCAGGCCATGGCGAACCACCACATCGAGGTCTTCGGTAGCGCCGCTGTGGTAGAACCGGGGCTGACGATTCATGACACCGCCACAGGAGCGATAGTTCCAGGCCAGTACATCCCAGCCTGTCGCCAACAGCGCACGGGCAAGTCCCTGCACATAGGGGCGCCGGCTGTGCCCTTCCAGCCCGTGGCAGACAACGACCACCCGATCCGAACCCTGCCGGTACCAGTCCAGCCAGAGTTCATCATCGTCTGGTGTGACAATCGCTTCCGCTTCGGGCTCACACAGGTCCACCCGCCGGAAGAGGCTGGGCCAGATAGACTGGGCGTGGCCACTACGAAGCAGCAATGGAGCCCGATAAGGCGTTGTGGAAGCCACCTCCGCCGGTGCCTGTTCAGGACTTGCGGATACCGCTGTTTCAGACATGGTGAAAATTCGAATCCTGTGTTTTCAGGGGCTTGACCCCACCCCCCAAAGACCTTAATATGCGCGCCATCTCGACGCCAATCCCCGATAGCTCAGTTGGTAGAGCAACGGACTGTTAATCCGTTTGTCCCTGGTTCGAGCCCAGGTCGGGGAGCCATATTCCGAAAAGCCGCCACCTTTTACAAGGTTGGCGGCTTTTTATTTTGCTCGTAGCTCGCCTCCCTCCCACATCCACTGCCATCTCCTGAACTCGGAAAATACCCGCTTACTAACGCTCAAGAAATCCGTGCCACGGCCGTTAACTCCACCATATGCCCGCCTTGCCATGGAGCGCCAGACCACTAATGTCCCTGTTTTCCAGAAGTATTCTCGCCCGAGTCCTCTCCGTTGTCCTGGCAGCTAACCTGCTGGTTGCTATCTGTGCCCTGCTTTACTTCAGTCACTCGCTGAGTTCGAACCGGGAATACCACGCCCTGGCCAGCGACCAGATGGTCAACGCCCTGGAAGCTGAAGACATCCTCAATCAGTTCAAGACCCAGGTTCAGGAATGGAAGAACGTGCTGATCCGTGGCAGTGACAGTGACCAGCGGAACAAGTACTGGCGCCAGTTCCAGCAGCAGGAGACCAGCATTCAACAGGCACTGGGCGACCTCCTACCCCGGCTCCAGAACGGTGAAGCCAGGGACCTGATGAGTCGTTTCCGGGACGCCCACCAGCGTATGGGCCTGGCCTACCGGGAAGGCTTCGAAGCCTTCAGCCGGTCAAATTATGACCACCAGGCCGGTGACCAGGCTGTGCAGGGCATTGACCGTGAGCCGGCTCAACTGATCGAAGAAGCGTCTACGCTGATCCGTGAGCAGGCGTTGACGCAGGCGTCCGCCCTGAACGAATCCGTCAGCCGCAACACCACCCTTATCGGGTCGCTGATGCTGCTGTCCATCATCGCAGGAACCCTTCTGTGCATCCTGGTGCTATCCCGCTCCGTAGTGCGACCGGTCCGTACGTTGACGGCCCAACTTCACAGCCTGGGCGAAGGCGACCTTTCAGATCCGGCCACCCTGCGACGCGAGGACGAACTCGGCCGCCTGGCTGATGCAGCACGTAACCTGCATGCCTTCCTGTCTGAGACCGGAGCCCTTATGGGACGCTTTGCAGAGCAGCTTTCCAGTACCAGCGAGAGTCTCCGCAGCAACGCCCAGGCGGTCGCGAACCATTCCGACCTGTCCCACCAGCGCATCGAGCAGATTGCCACGGCGATGAATGAAATGTCTGCTACCGCCCAGGACGTCGCCAACCACGCCACTTCGGTGTCGGTGGAAACCCGGGAAGCCACCGCTGAGGTGGACGACGCTGACGACCGTACCCAACAGGCAACACACAGCATGGGCCGGCTGAGCGACCAGATCCGCCAATCAGCCGCGACCGTGGAGCGCCTGGCAGGCGACGGCCGGAAGGTCAGCGAAGTGATGGGCGTGATCCGCGAAATCGCCGACCAGACCAACCTGCTGGCCCTGAATGCGGCTATCGAAGCGGCCCGGGCCGGCGAGGCAGGTCGCGGCTTTGCGGTGGTGGCAGACGAAGTGCGAAGCCTGGCAGCCAAGACCCAGGAGGCAACCACGCGTATCGATACCATCGTGGACACCATCACCCGGGGCTCCAACGACGCCACCGAGTTCATGCGCGCCAGTGAAATCGTTGCCGGCGAGACCAGTGAGGCGGTAGACGCCGTCCGTCAGACCCTCGCCGGCATCAACGACCGCATGAAACAGATCAGCGACGCCACTATCCAGGTAGCGACCGCGGCCGAAGAGCAGACCAGCGTGTCCGACGACATCAACCGTAATGTCACCGACGTTTCGGAAACCGCAGAGAACATGCGTACCAGTGCCGAAGAGAACCTGCGCCGGGTACCGGAACTGGAAAGCATGGCCCGGGAAGCCAGGGAACTGGCCTCCCGGATCCACCAGAAGCGCTGACAGCTCGGGTGGTCAGTTAACCTCTGGCCACCCCATAAACTCCCTGAGCACCTGGTACAGGGTATAGCCATCCCGGGTGCCACAAAGTTCACGGATCGAGTGCATGCCCAGCTGGGGCACACCGATATCCAGGGTGGTCACCCCAAGGTTACCCGCCGTAATAGGTCCGATGGTGCTGCCACAGCCCATGTCACTGCGCACCACAAACGTCTGGTGCGGCAGGCCCAGCTCGTCACTGATATGCCGGTAGAGGGCCGCTGATCGGCTGTTGGTGGCGTAGCGCTGGTTGTGGTTTACCTTGATCACCGGCCCCTGGTTCAGCAACGGACCATGGTTTTCGTCATGCCGGTCACTGTAGTTAGGGTGCACGCCGTGGGCGTTGTCAGCAGAGATCATCATGGAACGGGCGATCACCCGGCTACGGTTCTCCGCACCGCACCAGCGGTCCAGCACCGACGACAGGAACGGCCCCTGAGCCCCTTCTGCGGACATACTGCCCACTTCTTCATGGTCGTTACATACCAGCAGTGCCGGCTCATCACCGGTTGAATCCAGCAGCGACTGCAGGCCAATGTAGCAACTGAGCAGGTTATCCAGCCGCGCAGAGGTAATAAACTCGTCCCGGAGGCCGGACAAACTGGCCGGCTGGGCATCGTAGAAACTCAACTCATAACCCAGCACCTTGCCGATGGACTGCTCCGGGTACTCCTTGAGTACCTGCGCCTCGAGCAGGTCGTTGAACGCCGTCTTGTCATCATCTGGAGCCTGCATTAGCACCGGGGGCAGATCCGTCTGGGCATTGATGGAACGACTGCTGTTGGCGTCCCGGTCCAGGTGAATCGCCAGGCTGGGAATAAACGCCACCGGCCGCCGGAAATCCACCAACCGGTCCTGAACCCGGCCCTGCCCGTCCAGCAAGGTTACCCGCCCCGCCAGTGACAGATCCCGGTCAAACCAGGGGTTGAGCAGTACACCACCGTAGACTTCCACCCCTAACTGGTAGAACCCTTTACGACGCAGTTCGGGGTTGGGCTTGACCTTCAGGCAGGGGCTGTCGGTATGCGCACCGACCATACGGACACCCGCCTCCAGCGGCGACCGCTTACCGGTCCGGAAGGCAACAATGGATGAGCCGTTTCGGATGACGTAGTAACCCTGACCTTGCTGCAGGTTCCACTCCTCCCGTTCATCCAGGACCTGGAACCCGGCCTTGTCCAGGGTTTGGGCCATGTTGCGGGTTGCGTGCCAGGGGGTTGGTGAAGCGGAAAGGAATTCGAGCAGTTTCTGGTTAAAGCTGGTGTGTTCCATAGGTTCTCAAAGACTCGCACGGGAATTCAGTTGAAGGGAGTATCGCATGGGGACCGGGGTGTACTCTACTGAGGGGTTAAGCTTACAGCCACACTCGAGCTGCAGGTGATCAGTGGGCAAAATGTTCGGCGAACACTAAGTTGGTTTTCAGCTTTAAAGCTTATTCTGAATTAGAGGCCACCCCTCTGTTGGAGGGACAGGGTGGGGGATGATTTTCCGGGACCTTCAAAAACAGGGACGTTTTTGAAGAGCCTCCATGGACGGATCCACGGCGTGTCCCGGAAAATTATACCGCTCCCTGGCCCCTGGCACGCACTCCCAGGCCTACATAGTCTAGAACTCGAATACGGTGCTACCCTGACGGCCCGCCATTGGGGGGAGGTTTCCAGGACACGCTGTGAATACATCTCTGTAAGCTCGACGAAAACATCCCTGTTTTCGACGGTCCTGGAAACCTCCCCCCAACACCGTGCCTTACTTCTCGGGTAGACTGTTAGCTTGCAGTCGCTGATCATCGAATACTTAGGAGCCAATATGCCGCAGGGCATCCCCCACTTTCTGGACATCGAATACTTCCAGAACGACGACCTCTTCTTCCCCACCGCCATCGCCTGGAGCCTCGCCGATGGCCGAATGAAAACCGTCGTCATCGAACCGGACGAAAGCTGGCTGCCCCAGGATGCCGAACTGGCCGAAGACGAACTCCGGTACCTGCGGGAACAGGGCGTCCCCCTCATCGAACTGGCCCGGGCACTCCACGAAGACCTGCCCGACCAGCAGGTCTACACCGACGGCCTCGACCCGGACGAAACCCTGATCGACCTGATCTTCGACGCCGTCGCCATGCCCGTGCCCTTCGAGCTGGCACCATTGGACGACCTGATACCGGGCCTGGACCGGGATGCCCTCGAAGACCACCGGCGGGACCTCATGTTCGAACAGGGCCTGGAGCCCCAACTGCCGGAAAACGGCGTCTACGCCCTGCTCCTGCTCGCCCGTCAGGAAGGCCTTATCGAGGC
Source organism: Marinobacter sp. AN1 (assembly GCF_026013985.1). Classification (NCBI taxonomy): domain Bacteria; kingdom Pseudomonadati; phylum Pseudomonadota; class Gammaproteobacteria; order Pseudomonadales; family Marinobacteraceae; genus Marinobacter; species Marinobacter sp. AN1. The sequence continues at coordinate 2,519,049 of NZ_CP110342.1, forward strand.
TCCGGACGCAGACCACCATAACGATGAGTGGTGACCATCACACCTTGTGACGGATATGCCAGCACTGATGGATCCGGGGATTCCTCTGGAAGTCCCGGTCCAGGGTGGCCGGGGTCACATCCTCCACCTCGAACAGCTCGTCCAGGCCCTCATCCAGCCGGAAACGCCGGAAATTGTTGGAGAAGATCAGCACGCCGTCGGCCGTCAGCCGGGACATGGCCTGGTGGATCAGTTTGCCGTGGTCCCGCTGGATATCGAGAACCCCCTGCATACGGGCAGAGTTCGAGAAGGTCGGCGGGTCCATGAAAATCAGGTCGAAACGCTGATCCGCCGCCGGCTTGTCCGCCAGCCATTTCAGACAATCCGCCTGCTCAACCACGTGTTTCTTCGGATCTGCGCCATTGAGCGCCAGATTGTCCCGGGCCCAATCCACATAGGTGTTGGACATATCCAGGCTCAGTGACCGGCTGGCGCCCCCAGCCACCGCCTGCACCGTGGCAGCACCGGTGTAGCAGAACAGGTTGAGGAATCGCCTGTTGCGGGCATGGTCACGAATCCAGCGTCGTACCGGGCGATGATCCAGGAACAGGCCGGTATCCAGGTAGTCCCTCAGATTGACCTTCAGGCGACTGCCAAGCTCGTCCACTTCCATGAACTCGCCGGTAGCGTCCTGCTTTTCGTACTGGCGGGTTCCGGTCTGGCGCTGGCGCTGTTTGCACACCACCTGTTCCGGAGATACACCCAGTGCTTCGGGTATGACCGCCAGCGCTTCCGCCAGCCGCTCCCTGGCACTTTTCTCGTCTACCGATTTCGGGGCGGCGTACTCCTGCACATGAACCCGGTCGCCGTAGATATCGATCGCCATGGAAAATTCCGGCATATCCGCATCGTACAGGCGATAGCACTGGATATTCTGCTTGCGGGCCCACTGGCCAAGGGCTTTCAGGTTTTTCTTCAGACGGTTGGCGAGCATCTGCGCCCGCTCGGGGTGGCTGATCTTCGCGCGGATCTCTCCCGGCGCTGTGACATCCCGCGGACGGACGATATTGCCCTCGTTAATATCGAACAACAGCAGCTGGGCGGGTATCTTGCCATTAAAGAACCGGTACTGTTTATGGCTCCGCAGGCCAAGGGAGTGCCCCAGCTCAGGGGCACCGGTGAAGACCCCCAGACGCCAGCCAGGCAAGTGTTCACGGACGGCTTCTCCCAGGGCCTGGTAAAGGCTTCCCAGCTCGCGCCGTTCACTGAGGCGCTCACCATAGGGCGGGTTGACCAGGGCCAGGCCCTCAGATGCCCACTGTCCGTCCCGGTGGAAGTCTGCCACCGCCCTTGCCTCCACGTGGATGATACCGTCCAGCCCTGCCCGGGCAATGTTACGCCAGGCGGTGGCAATCACCCGGCTGTCCCGGTCGTAGCCGACAAAACGGGGTATCCGGCCCTGCTTGCCCTCCCAGGCCCGGCGTTCCGCCTCCTGGCGCAACTCCATCCAGGTTTCCGGCTTATGGCCCAGCCAACGCTCAAAGCCGAAGGTCTTGCGCAGCCTTCCCGGCGCCTGGTCCAGGGCCATCATGGCCGCCTCGATCACCAGCGTTCCGGAACCGCACATGGGATCAATGAAGTCCCCACCCTCTGCGGCAATGTCCGGCCAGCCTGCACGCATCAGCAGCGCTGCCGCGAGGTTCTCCCTTATCGGGGCGATCCCCTTCTCTGTGCGATAGCCCCGCATGTGCAGGCTATCGCCACTCAGGTCAACAGCAATGTCCAGCTCTCCCCGGTGCAGGCGAGCTGACACGGTAATGTCCGGATCCTTTGCGTCCACGCTGGGACGCACCGTGCCCTTCCCCCGGAGCCGGTCAACAACCGCATCCTTTACTTTCTGGGCGCCATATTGCGTGTTACGGATGAGCTCGTTGGTCCCGGTAAACACCACACGAAACTTGCCGGTTACCGCCAGGTGGGCTTCCCAGGGTATCTCATGGACACCCTGGTAAAGGGATTCGTTGGTGCGGGCATCCACCGTTGCCAGGTGCAACAGCACCCGGTTAGCCAGCCGGGACCAGAGACAGGCACGGTAACCTTCGGCGAGCCCGCCCCGAACCCATACGCCGGCAGGTGCCGTCTTCAGGGGTTCCAATCCGAACGAGGCCAGCTCCGCCTGCAGCAGGTTGTCCATGCCTCTGGGACAGGTCACAAAAAATTCGTATTGCTCGGTCACTGGAACCTCCGGATCAGCACCTCGCCCCTGGTTTGCGGGACGCCGGTGTGGGGATTGGGTGTCAAAGAGTCAGGGTAGCGCATGGTAACCGACCCTGGTTATTTCACATAAACATAAAGGTGCGGTCACATAGATGAAATAAGTACTGTACTCCGCCACCAGATTCATCATAGGGTGTCATAGACGCGTCAAATAAAGGGGAGTGCCAGGTGGCCTCCCTGATTCAGGATCCTGACTGCCTTGTCAGAAAGTAACCCGGGACCTTGAGGGTCTTGTTTTTCAAGGGTTTCTTTCATCGCACACTGGCAGACGTGTACACGCTTGTTCTGTAAATCCATGTAGGTGAGGAACGGCATGAAAAGACAGAAAAGAGACATGTACGCTCGCGCATTCAAGCGGGGATACCAGGCCGGCGTGTCCGGTAAATCCAAGGACACCTGCCCGTTGGACCAGCCAGAAATAAGGCAGGAATGGCTGAACGGGTGGCGGGAAGGACGCACCGATAACTGGGAGGGTATGACCGGCGTTTCCGGCATTCACAGGCTTGCCGTCAACGGCACGACCTGACGGTCACCCTGGACAACCCCGCGTGCTCCGGGCTGGAAGAATGTCTCTGACGGATGTTTTTTCAGTACTTTAGTGAAAGTACGACCAGAGACTTACCGCTTTCAGGCGGACACATAACACAGAACGAAATCAAGGCGTCGTCACACTGACGGACCATACAAACTGACAATCTGGTTTTCTGCAGGGGCGCACCGGCTCCCCTCCATCAACTGCCGGAACCTGAAATCGGGTCCACCCGACCCGAACCAGACATAACCATGTCGCCACGGGGTTTATTCCCCGCACGGGCCCGCTCAGCGGGCCCTTTATTTTGTGCGCCCGTCAGACTCTGCCTCGCTACGCCTGATGACCCGCCTTCAATGCCCGGATCGCCTCCACCGACTCCCTCACCAATGCCGGTCCGCGGTAGATAAAGCCTGTATACACCTGGACCAGGCGCGCACCCGCGCGGATCTTCTCCGCAGCACTCGCACCATCCCGGATACCGCCAACACCAATAATAGGGATCTCATCGCCGAGAACCTGATACAGCCCCCGGATCACTCGCAAGGAAGGTTCACGAACCGGGTCACCACTCAGGCCCCCCGCCTCGCCTGCATGCCGGTGCCCTTTCACCGCCTCTCGGCTGATGGTGGTATTGGTGGCCACAACACCATCAATTCCCGCCTCGAGCAATGCATTCGCCACAAACCGGATTTCCTCGTCGTCCATATCCGGAGCGATCTTTACCGCCAGAGGAACGTAGCGGCCGGTTGCCTGGTGCTGGATCCCCTGTTCTTCCTTTATTGCCGTCAGTAACTGCCTGAGGGAGTCGCCAAACTGGAGGTCGCGTAATCCCGGTGTGTTGGGAGAAGAGACATTGACCGTAATGTAATCGGCGTAATCGTAGACAGCGGCAATACCCTTTCGGTAATCCGACTCAGCCTCCTCGGCAGGCGTGTCCTTGTTCTTGCCTACGTTGATTCCGAGCACACCGGCATAGCGGCGCTTGGCCACCCGGGCTACCAGGTGATCGAGGCCCTCATTATTGAAGCCCATGCGATTGATAATTGCATGGTGCTCCGGCAGGCGGAACATACGGGGAGACGGGTTTCCTGGTTGCGGCTGTGGCGTGACGGTCCCCACTTCAATGAAACCGAAGCCCAGGGCACCCAGCCCCAGCAGGTGGTCTGCGTTCTTGTCCAGCCCCGCCGCCAGCCCCACCGGGTTGGGAAAGTCCAGCCCCATAACCTTGACAGGCAGGTTGGCCGGCGGCGGGATCAGGGCCTTCAGCAGGCCGCTGGCCGCGGCCACATCCAGGCCGGCCAGCGCAACCCGGTGAGCGGTTTCTGGAGGCAAGGTGAACAAAATCCTGCGAAGCAACGTATACATAGAAGACCCTGGTTGATATCGCGACTACGGCGCTGGTCAGAAAACCGGCAAAACAACGTGACCTTGTGAAATCTTCTGGTATTATTTCGCGCCTTGTGAACGGGCAGCGAGTATAGCGGAAGTTTTCCACAGTGGCTTCTGTTGCATCGCGATGACCTCTAAATGACTGTCTGGTTAAGGTCTTGTGACCTTTTCCACGAATTCTGTGGATAACTCTGTTGAAAATCGCCTTTCAACCGGGCTGATCCCTTGCCTCAAGCCGCCCCCTGCAAATTGATCATTTTTTAACCAGTTATTTTTTCTCTTATTTTCATGATTTTATATTAGTCAACGCATTGATTCAGGCTTTACGCTACGCTTTAGCAATCGAATATCCGTACACGGTTCTTGTGCATAAAACGAACACAGTTCTGTGACGCAGATCTCAAAAGCAAGTCCATTTTACAGGAGTTGACATGTCTGCCAGCCACCAGCATCGCCTGGACGGAGAGTACCGCGCCGCCTCCCGGGTGACCGTCATCGGGATGATACTGGATGCCGTGCTTGGTCTCCTTAAATGTATCGTAGGGCTGCTGTTCAACTCCCAGGCATTGTTTGTGGACGGCATCCACTCTTTCACCGATGTGGCATCCGACCTGGTCGTCCTTGTGGTCATGAAGCTCTCCAGGAGGGGGCCAGACGCGGACCACCCTTATGGGCACCAGCGTTTCGAAACCCTTGGCACGATGATCCTGGGCAGCTTCCTGATCGCGATTGGCGGCGCCCTCGCCTGGGACAACCTGTGGCGGGTACTCACGTCCAATGAACTGGCGATTCCTGGCTGGCCCGTACTGGTGATTGCAGCCCTGTCGATTCTCGGCAAGGAATGGATCTTCCGCTACACCCGTAAAGTGGGTGAAGAAATACGCTCGGACCTGATTGTCGCCAATGCCTGGCATAGCCGTACCGACGCCTTTTCGTCGGTCGTCGTACTGGTGGGCGCCATAGGTGCCATGGCCGGCTTCCCCTGGCTTGACGCCCTGGCAGCTATCATCATTGCGATCATTATTGCCCATGTTGGCTGGCAGTTTACCTGGAGCAGCGTCAGGGAGCTGTTGGATACCGGCCTATCTGACCAAGACACCCAGCGCCTGCGCTCTGCGGCCATGGAAACGGAGGGAGTACGGAATGTCCATGACCTGCGCAGCCGGCGCATGGGCAGCGATATCCTGGTGGATGTACACCTTGTGGTAAAGCCGGAAATCAGCGTGTCAGAAGGCCACCAGGTGGGCATGCAGGTCATCCGGCGCATGCGCGAAACCCTGCCTGAGATCCGCGACATCAATTTCCATATTGACGCCGAGAATGACCAGCAAGGCATCATTACCAACCCCGAACTGCCGTCTCGCAAGTCGATCCGCGAGTGGTTACGCGGGCAGGTTCCGGAACTGGACAAAACCCGGCACCACCTGCGCCTGCACTATCTTGGCAATCAGGTACACGTAGAGCTTTTCCTCGACGAATCCCCGCCACACCCCCTTTCTGGGGACACTGTGATGGCAAGGCTTGACTCCCCCGCCTGGCTGGGCAGCCTGAGAGTCTGGCAGCCAGGCTGAATCCGGCCCACTATCGGGGAAACGATCCCAACTACGGCGGCCTACCGGCGCTTGGCCTCCATGCGGGAGAGAAATTCCTGCATGACAAGCGTGTAGAGTTCTCCCCCAAGGAACCTGTCTTCCACATCGGAGTCTATGCTGGGGTTGTCGTTCACCTCGATCACCGCCACCCGGTTCCCGGATTGCTTGATGTCTACGCCATAGAGGCCATTGCCGATCAGCCGGGTTGCGTTCAGGGCAGCCTGGACCACGTTCCTGGGGACTTCGTAGGTGGGCAAGGTATCAAAGTCGCCGCTGTCCACCTGCTTGGCTTCCCCGTGCTGGTAGATCTGCCAGTGCCCCTTGACCATGAAATACTTGCAGGCGTAGATGGCCCGCCCTCCGAGTACCCCGATACGCCAGTCGTAGTCGGTGTAGAGGTATTCCTGGGCCAGCACCAGTGCGGACTGGCGGAACAGGGTCTTCAGCGCTTCCCTCAGCTCTTTCTCGTCCCGGGCTTTGAGTACCCCTTTTGAAAACGCCCCGTCCGGGATCTTGACCACCACCGGCAAGCCCAGCTGCTCAATCACCTGGCTCGCTGCGTTTTTCTGGTCCTTTGACAGGATCAGCGTTCGTGGCGTAGGAACCTTGTTGGTTTTCAGCAGGTCCGCCAGGAACACTTTGTTGGTACAGCGCAGGATGGAAACCGGATCGTCAATCACCACCAGGCCTTCTGCCTCCGCCTTGCGGGCAAAACGATAGGTGTGGTGGTCAATGGCCGTGGTCTCCCGGATAAACAGCCCGTCGTACTCCGGCAGGCGCATGTAATCCCGGCGGGTGATTCGCTCCACATTGATACCCAGCTTGCGCCCGGCCTTCTCGAAGCGGCCCAGGGCCACTTCGTCACTGGGGGGCATGTCTTCTTCCGGGTTGACCAGCATCGCCAGGTCGAAACGGTATCGCCTGCGGGTGCGGGGCTTGCGCCAGACGATACTACTGAACCGGTCCAGGGCTGCGGCGAAGGCATCCTGCTGGGCTTCCGTCAGGTCCGCCGGGGCACCCGGCTTCATGGCATCAATCTGCCAACCCTTGCCTTTGCGGTGCCGGAAGGACACTTCAAGGATCGGGCATGGAAAACGTTCAAAAAGGGCCCGCGCCACTGGCTTGAGATCGGGCACCTCGGCCTGGCCAAAGAAGGTGCGCACCCTTACATTACGGCCACCCTTGCTGTCCGGCACCTCATCCCTCGCTGCCTGGTCCAGCCACTGGATCACTGAGGGATCCAACTCTTCCAGTTGCAGCGAGAACAAACCCTTGCGCCCCAGGTCATTCAGGGTCATGACCGAGGGCACCACGTGGTGGCCCCGGGCCTCTGCCAGCAGGGAACAGTAGTACCCCTGACTCAGGTAGCGGGCACTCTGGCAGAGGTTGATGACCCGTACCCGGCTGTGTGCCGGCGCTGAAAACTGCAGGTACTGATCGAAGGTCAGCAGATCCTCACTGGGATAGTACGGCGCCCAGTCCCTGGCATGGTCCACTACAAGCAGCAATCGTGACATCAGAAGAGGCCTCCCGGCCAGCACAGGCAAAGGCGTTCACCCGTGAACGCAATGTTGGCTACAGTAGTACCAGTAACCGGTTTCGGCAATCGTCACCGGATGCGTGCTTTTACGCATGACAGGGCGCTATCCGGTACGAGCCCTGTCACCCATAATAGCGGCGTTTCCACCCTCTGCTGGCGGCTGTCACTATGACCAGGACTACTTTCCGTAACGCCTCACTGGCCGATATCGATGCCCTCGTCGCGCTGGAAAACCGGTGTTTCCGGGACGATCGTATTTCCCGCCGCAGTTTCCGCCGCTTTATCGATATGCCCCGTGATCGCCTGGTCCTGGCGGAACAGGGAGGAGAGCTGGCCGGCTACAGCCTGGTATTGATGAAAGCCAACACCCGCCTGGCCAGGATCTATTCCATTGCGGTGGCCCCGGAACGACGCGGCGAGGGTCTGGGCGAAGCCCTGGTGCGGGAATCGGAGCGACAGGCTGCTGACGTCGGGCGTATTCTGATGCGCCTGGAAGTGCGCACCGATAACCATGGCGCGATCGCACTGTATGAGCGCCTGGGCTATCGTCAGTTCGGCACGCTGCGGGATTACTACGAGGATCACGGCGATGCGCTGCGGTTTGAGAGACGAATCCTGTTCTATGAGCCGTCTGCAGAATTCCCGGAGGTACCCTACTACCCCCAGACCACGGACTTTACCTGTGGCCCCGCATCACTGTTGATGGCGATGGCGGCGGTAGCCCATGACCAATCCCTGACTACCCTGGAAGAGCTTCGCATCTGGCGGGAGGCCACTACCATCTTCATGCTCGCCGGGCACGGCGGTTGTGGCCCCCACGGCCTGGCCCTGGCCGCCTGGAATCGCGGTTACAACGCCACGGCATGGATCAGCCAGGAAGGCCCCCTGTTCCGGGAAACGGTGCGCAATGATGACAAGAAACGGGTTCTGGAGCTGGTCCATGAGGGTTTCCTGCACGACATCGGTCAGACCGGTATCGAGCTGCACCACGACCCCCTGACCCTTGAAGAAATCGAACGGGCCCTGCGAGAAGGCCAGGTACCGGTGATACTGATCAGCACCTGGCAACTGAACCGCAGCCGGGTGCCCCACTGGGTAACCGTCTGCGCCGTCGACGAGCAGTTCGTCTATCTCCATGACCCGGAAGTGGACGTCGAGGAAGGCGAAACCATCGCTGACAACCAGTATCTGCCTGTTGACCGCCGGATCTTCGACCGCATGTCCCGGTACGGGCGTAACCAGCCCCTGCAAGCGGCAGTCATCGTCGGCCCCAAACGCACCGGCGATGCCCGCATCAGCGGGACGTCAGCTTGATCTCGATGCGCCGGTTCTGGCGGAGAGCCTCTTCGGTACGGCCTTCCGCCACCGGGAAGAATTCACCGAAACCAGCGGCGGCCATGCGACCCTCCGGCACGCCCTTGTCCGCCAGGTAGCGCACAACCGCCACCGCCCTGGCCGTGGACAGCTCCCAGTTGGAGGGAAACTCTGCGGTATTGATGGGAATCCGGTCGGTATGGCCATCAATTCGAAGAATCCAGTCGATATCGTCTGGTATGCGCCCAGCCACGTCGAGCAGCACGTTTGCCAGCTTGTCCAGCTCAGCCCGGCCGGATGGCCCCAGGTCTGCCGAACCGGAGCCAAACAGCAGCTCCGAGGGCAACAGGAAGCGGTCACCCACCACCCGGATGTTCTCATTATCCTGCAGGATTTCCCGCAGGCGCCCGAAGAATTCAGACTGGTAACGCTGCAACTGGTTGACCCGCTCCGCCAGCAGGGTATTCAGCCGCTGGCTGACTTCCTGCAATTCCGCCTCTTTCTCAGCCGTCTCAACCTCCTGCATCTCCAGTGCAGTGGCGATCTGCTGTAACTGGGCCTGTAGTTGGCCAATACGGTTGGACAGCTGCTGCAACATGGCCCGCTGGGTGGCCGAAAGCAGCTCCTTCTCGTCAAGCTGTTCACGGGCCTGGGCCACTGAATCCTCCAGCTCTGCGATCTGCATGGACTGGGCCTCGATATCATTGAGACGCCCCAGCGACTCGTCCCGGGCCTCTTCCAGCTCCACTTCCAGTTCATCATTCAGGGCCAGTGACGCCCCGAGCTGGTCCTGGACCCGCTGCATCTCCCGCTCAAGTGCCTCGGTTCGGCCCTGTTCCAGGCCCAGTAACGCAGAAATTTCCTGCAAGCGGCTGTTGAGGCGGGCCAACTCCGTGTCCCGGTCAGACAGGGTCTGGGAGAGGTAAAGCTGGCTGACCACATACACCAGCAACATGAAGATAACCAGCATCAGCAGGGCCGAGAGGGCGTCAACAAAGCCCGGCCAGATATTGACCGCACTGCGGTTGCGGCGTCGATAGCCGATCATGGGCGCTTACTCCCGGTCCGCCAACTGGTCTCTGAGCCGCTGGTTTTCGACGGCCAGTCGCTCCAGGTCATCAGACGCCCGGGCCGGCTGGGCCTCCATGCTGTCGACACCACCCACCAGGTCGGTCACCCCGGTAAGCCACTCTTCCAGGTTGTCGTAAAACCGGTTCTGGGCATGCCCGGCCTGGATATCAAGGAACCCCAGGATGAGGGAGCCTCCAAGACCCAGCAGCGAGGAACTGAACGCGGTCCCCATGCCTTTGAGTGGCTCCTGCAAACCACCCTGGAGGTTTGCAAACACGGCACCAAAATCGCCCTGATCCATATTGAGGTCGCCAATCACCGCTCCAACCGCGTTAATCGTGCCAAGCAGGCCCCAGAAGGTACCAAGCAGGCCGAGAAAGACCAACAGGCTGATGAAATACCGGGTAATTTCCCGCTGCTCGTCCATCCGGCTGTGGATGCCATCGAGCACCGTCCGCAGGGACAGGGTGGACAAGCGGAACTGGTCGCGCTTGGTGTCTTCTCCCAACTGCCGGGCCAGTGGCTTCAGCAAGCGAGGCTCCTGGAGCACGGAGAGCCCGGAATGCCCGGTCCGAAACTGGGCTACCCAGCGCAGCTCGGGGAACAACACGAGCACCTGGCGATAAGTGAGCACAATACCGACAAGGAGAACGAGGAGGATCAGCAGGTTGAATACCCAGTTCGCCATGAAGGCTGTCTGCAGCGGCCGGTAGATTGCCGCGCATACTGCCACCACAATGGCCAGGAAAAGGGACATCCAGAAAAGCGTGTGCTTCAGGTTACTCATGCAGGAATACCGCGTGAAAGGTGGATGAGCCGGGTGCGCGACTGCGCATGCTTCCTAAGACTGGCAAGCCGCCCCCGGGAATGCAAGGCCTATAACGGCCATCCGGCGCGACGTCAATCTCAACCCAGACGAACGGCCGCCTCCTTCAGCTCCGAGATCTCGTCACGGATACGCGCCGCAGTCTCGAAGTCCAGGTCTGAAGCCGCCTTGTACATGTCGTCCTCCAGCCGGGTAATCTCCCTGAGCAGCTCCTCCGGTGATTTGCCCTTGGCCTTCACCTGGTATTTCTCGGCCTCCTCGGCGGCCTTCTGACCCGGCCGTTCGGCCCTGCGGCGACCACGTCCACCGCCTCCGGCGGCGCCCTCCATGATATCGGCGATCTTCTTGTTGAGGCCCTGCGGGGTAATACCGTGCTCCTCGTTAAACGCCGCCTGCTTCGCCCGGCGACGCTCGGTTTCGTCGATAGCCTTCTGCATGGACCCGGTGATCACATCACCATAGAGAATGGCCTTGCCATGAACGTTCCGTGCCGCCCGGCCGATGGTCTGGATCAGCGACCGCTCCGACCGCAGGAAGCCCTCCTTGTCGGCATCCAGGATAGTGACCAGGGAAACCTCTGGCATATCCAGCCCTTCCCGCAACAGGTTGATACCCACCAGCACATCAAACTCACCCCGTCTCAGGTCACGGATGATCTCCACGCGCTCTACCGTGTCGATATCCGAGTGCAGGTAACGTACCCGCACGTCATGCTCCATCAGGAAGTCAGTGAGATCTTCCGCCATGCGCTTGGTAAGGGTGGTAACCAGCACCCGTTCGTTAACGGCTACCCGTTCGCGGATCTCCCCGAGCAGGTCGTCCACCTGGGTGGAGGCAGGGCGTACCTCGATCTCGGGGTCCAGCAGACCGGTGGGGCGTACCACCTGCTCCACCACCTGTCCGGCATGTTCTTCCTCGTACTTGGCCGGGGTGGCCGACACGAATATCATCTGGGGCGCAATCCGCTCCCACTCGTCGAATCGCATGGGCCGGTTATCCAGCGCCGACGGCAGGCGGAAACCATATTCAACCAGGGTTTCCTTGCGGGAGCGGTCACCCTTGTACATCGCACCAATCTGGGGAATGGTCACGTGGGACTCGTCCACCACCAAGAGGGCATTGGGCGGAATGTAGTCGAATAATGTGGGCGGCGCTTCTCCGGGATTGCGGCCGGAGAGATAGCGACTGTAGTTCTCGATGCCGTTGCAATAACCCAGCTCCAGCATCATTTCGATATCGTAGCGGGTGCGCTCCTCCAGCCGCTGGGCTTCCACCAGGCGATTGTTGTCCCGCAACTGTTTAAGCCGTTCATCCAGCTCTACCTTGATCTGCTCGATAGCACCCAACACCGTTTCCCTGGGGGTGACATAGTGTGTCTTGGGGTAAATGGTTACCCTCGGCACACGCCTTAACACTTCCCCCGTCAGCGGGTCGAAGTAGCTGAGGTTGTCCACCTCGTCGTCGAACAGCTCGGTGCGGATGGCCTCTTTCTCGGATTCGGCCGGAAATACATCGATGACATCACCGCGCACGCGGTAGTTGGCCCGGTGGAATTCCACATCATTGCGGGTGTACTGCAACTCTGCCAGTCGCCGAAGGATGGTGCGCTGGTCAACCTGGTCGCCCCGGTCCAGGTGCAACATCATCTTCAGGTACGACTGGGGGTCACCCAGGCCGTAGATGGAGGATACCGTCGCAACGATAATCGCATCTTCCCGCTCCAGCAGAGCCTTGGTTGCAGAGAGGCGCATCTGCTCAATGTGCTCGTTCACCGATGCATCCTTCTCGATAAACGTGTCGGAGGACGGGACATAGGCCTCAGGCTGGTAGTAGTCGTAGTAGGACACGAAGTACTCAACCGCATTGTCCGGAAAAAATTCCCGGAACTCCCCATACAATTGCGCCGCCAGGGTCTTGTTGTGCGCCATGACAATAGTTGGCCGCTGCACCCGCTCGATGACGTTGGCGATGGTGAAGGTCTTCCCCGAACCGGTCACCCCCAGCAGCGTCTGGTGGGCCAGCCCCGACTCGATGCCATCCACCAGGCCCTCGATGGCCTTCGGCTGGTCACCGGCCGGCTTGTAGGGAGAATCCACTCTGAACCTGGACACTGATTTACCTCCACCCTTGCGGGAAACTTATCGTTGCGAATCTCTCATGGTAACATCCACGGGTTAAACAGCCCGTGTTGACGGCTCTGTGCCGCCACATGCCCGCTGCAGCCCTCTCAGACGCATCTTTAAGGAGCGCAAGTTTGGACCTTCAACTTTCCACCCGTGTACAGGCCATCAAGCCATCCCCAACCCTCGCTGTCACCAACAAGGCAGCGGAACTCAAGGCCGCAGGCCAGGACATCATCGGCCTGGGTGCCGGGGAACCGGATTTCGATACCCCTGACCACATCAAGGAAGCGGCCATCGAGGCCATACGTAACGGTCAGACCAAATACACTGCAGTGGATGGTACTCCCGCGCTGAAGAAAGCGATCATCGCCAAGTTCAAGCGGGACAACGGTCTGGACTACGAGCCGAACCAGGTACTGGTATCCAGTGGTGGCAAGCAGAGCTTTTTCAACCTGGCACTTGCCACACTGAACCCCGGCGACGAAGCCATTATCCCTGCCCCCTACTGGGTTTCCTACCCGGACATGGTGCTGGTGGCGGAAGGCAAGCCGGTCATTATTGAAACCAGCGCTGACACCCGGTTCAAGATCACCCCGGAGCAGCTCGAAAACGCCATTACCGACCGCACCCGTCTGTTCGTTATCAACAGTCCCTCCAACCCCAGCGGTATGGCGTACTCCATGGAAGAGCTGCAGGCCATTGGTGAGGTGCTGAAGAAGCACCCGAACATCATGGTCGCCACCGACGACATGTACGAGCCGATCCTGTGGACCGGCAAGCCTTTCTGCAACATCCTTAACGCCACACCGGAGCTGTACGACCGCACCTTCGTACTCAACGGGGTGTCCAAGGCTTACTCCATGACCGGCTGGCGGATCGGTTACGCCGCAGGGCCTGCCAAGGTTATCGGCGCCATGAAGAAAATCCAGTCCCAGAGCACCTCCAACCCGGCGTCCATCTCTCAGGCTGCGGCCCAGGCAGCACTGGATGGCGACCAGGCCTGTGTCGGCGAAATGGTGAAAGCTTTCCGGGAACGTCATGATTACCTGGTAAAGGCCCTGAACGAGCTGCCAGGCGTCGAGTGCCTGGAGGGTGACGGCACCTTCTACGTGTTCCCGAGCTTCCAGGGCGCCATCGAGAAAACCCCGAACGTTTCCGACGATGTGGAAATGGCGGAGGTTCTGCTCAAGGGCGCCGGCGTGGCACTGGTTCCAGGCTCGGCATTCGGTTGCCCGGGCCATATGCGGCTGAGCTTCGCCACCAGTATGGATGTTCTGAAGGAGGCGGTTGCCCGCCTGAAGAAGGCGCTATCATAAGCGTTGACGATTGGCTTTCGGTGCCCGCTGAGGGATTCTTCAGCGGGGATCAAAAAGTCTTTTGAAAGGGTTGACGAGGGGGTACCGGCTCTTTAATATACGCGCCTCGTCGACATCGACTGTTCCCCGATAGCTCAGTTGGTAGAGCAACGGACTGTTAATCCGTTTGTCCCTGGTTCGAGCCCAGGTCGGGGAGCCACTAATTCCGGAAAGCCGCCTCTGTTTTGCAGACGCGGCTTTTTTCGTTCTCAGATCTCCTGGAATCTGACTTTGATGATGGGCCTGGCAGCCTTCAGATTTGGTGCCGGGAGCGGCAGGCCGATAACGTTTTTCGGGAGACGCCCCGCAAGTACGTCCCACGGAAAAGGGTATCGACCTGAGCCCTCCGGCACGGCTTATCAGACTACACGGCCAGTCACAGAAGCCAGATCAAGAAATCTCAGCGACAATGGCCCGCAGGGAAGCCAGAGGATCAGCAGCCTGAGTAATCGGCCGCCCAACCACAAGGTAATCGCTACCGGCCGCAATGGCCGCAGAAGGCGTCATAACCCGCTGCTGATCACCCCGCTCAGCGGAAGCCGGCCGGATACCCGGCGTTACCAGTCTGAATTCCGCGCCCTGATCACGCTTGAGCGCGGTCGCCTCCTGGGCCGAGCACACCACCCCATCGAGACCACAGTTGCGAGTCAGCGTCGCCAGGCGATTCACCTGGTCCGCCGGTGAGTCGGTAATGCCGATACCGGCAAGATCCTCAGCACCCATACTCGTCAGTACCGTCACCGCGATCAACAAAGGCCGATCCGCCCCAAAGGATTCCAGTCGCTCCCGGCAGGCAACCATCATCTTTTCACCCCCGGAGGCATGCACGTTGACCATCCACACACCCAACTCCGCGGCAGCGGCTACCGCCGCCGACGTCGTGTTCGGAATATCGTGGAATTTCAGATCCAGAAACACATCGAAACCACGATCCTGGAGCTTTCGAACCAGCTCCGGACCAGAGCGAGTAAACAGCTCCTTGCCGACTTTCAGGCGGCACAGGGTGGGATCAAGGGTATCTACCAGGGCGAGGGCCGGGGCCTCGGAGGGAAAATCAAGGGCAACGATGATGCGTGGGCCGAGTGAATCCTGCATGGGGAGAGACTCCTGTGTCCGAACGGGGGAATCCGGCTTTGCCGGAGGCGATCGGGCGGGGATTATGGCAGAAAACGCCCTACTCTGCCTCTACACCCTGAATCGGACGTACGGTTTCCCACTCCTTGCAGCTGGGGCACAGCCAGTGCAGCTGTTGACCGGAGAACCCACAGCTGACACAACGATATACCGGACGGTTGGTGAGAATGAGCTGACCGATCCGACTGACCAGGCGGCCTTCACCGGTAGCGAGCCCCCGTTCATAGCCCGACAGCTCTACCAGCCTTAAAAGCCCCCCGACGCT
Organism: Marinobacter sp. AN1; assembly: GCF_026013985.1. Taxonomy (NCBI): domain Bacteria; kingdom Pseudomonadati; phylum Pseudomonadota; class Gammaproteobacteria; order Pseudomonadales; family Marinobacteraceae; genus Marinobacter; species Marinobacter sp. AN1. Next base: position 2,534,446 of record NZ_CP110342.1, read on the forward strand.
GGGACGGGTTTCCAGTTCGTTACGCAGCAGCTCAATGGCGGCCTGGCGCCCGGACACGTGCTCCACCGCCTCTGCCAGGGCGAGCAGGAGGCTGGTTCCGGGATGCTGCTCATAGAGCTTGCGAAGTTTTTTCGCATTGCGTCCGACATCACCATGGGAGCGCTCCAGCTTCATGAAACGATCCACGGCCTCGGGTCCAAACTCGGGATTCTGGTCGAACACTTTCAGGCACTGATTAGCCGCCTCCCGGTAGTTCCCCTGACGGGCCTGCAGGGTAGACAGAATAAAGCTGGCGCGGACACAGTTAGCATCGATGGAAAGCGCCTCCCTGACCAGTTTCTGGGTACCCCAACGGTCATCCCGATGCAGGCAATCGTCTGCAAGCTCACAGGTGATATACGCCAGTTGCCGTGCCAGTTGAGGATCAAGGCGACTCTTCATCAGGGTGCGGGCAACCTGGGCGGCCTTGCCCCACTCCTTTTCCTGCTGGTACAGCTCGATAAGCTCGGCTGCGGCCCGCTCACCATAACCCCGATCATCCATTAACTGGTGAAAGAGCGCCTCGGCACGATCAAGGAGGCCTGCGGCCAGGTAGTCCCGGGCCAGCTCGAAGGTAACCTGGGGCGAGAAATGCCCGGGCAATTCCGGGCGAGCAAGGAGGTTCTGATGAATCAGGATGGCGCGGTCGGTTTCACCCTTGTTGCGAAAATGCGCACCGATGGAGAGGTGCAGGCCAACCGTCTCCCTGTTGACCGCGAGTGACTGAACAAAGTTTTCGACAGCCTGGTCAGAATAATTGGTAAACAGGAACTGGAGCCGTTCGCGGACCGAAGACTCATCGGATATGTCCCTGACCGAACTGCGCTCAGCCCGGAAATAGCGCCCCACAAACCAGCCAGCGGCAACCGCAGCTGTCAGCAGCAGCCACTGAAAAAGCATATCCATCTAGATAGCCCGGTCTTCAGGGGTTTTATTCTGCTCCAGGGCTTTTTCAGCCTTATCGAGGCGCTTGCGCAGCTGACGGCGAGAGACGGATACACGAACCGTCGCCATCAGCGTAAGTATAACTCCCAGCAGAATGCCAAAGACGAAGCCCAGGATCAGCCAGACGGCGACCCCGCGAGGCTGGGTCTCAAAAAACAGGAAATTGAGCGATACCGCCATCTGGTTGTTCATGGAAAACACCAGCACCATAATAGCTACCAGTATGACCACCAGAAGGATGATGATCTTCTGAAACCCTGCCATAGCACCCCTGCTCCAGGAATAGGGAATTGACTTGCCAATGACGCTCATTGTAACCCGCAGCGGAGTCCGGGCTTTCTGAGCAGAATCAATCCGGAAGCGCTCAGTAGCCCTTCTTCATGCTGTCATTGACCTGCTCACGCAATTCCTTGCCCGGTTTGAAATGTGGCACATACTTGGCCGGCAGTTGCACCGCCTCCCCAGTCTTCGGATTTCGTCCGGTACGCGCTGCACGATAATGGAGAGAAAAACTGCCAAACCCTCGGATCTCGATCCGCTGGCCGTCCGCAAGGGACTGCGACATGTGTTCGATAATGGTTTTAACCGCCAGTTCCACGTCTTTCACAGACAGCTGAGTCTGTTTCGAAGCAATCAGTTCGACCAGTTCAGACTTTGTCATGAGGCCCATCCCTTTTCGTTTTTATTACCAAGCCCTGGCCATCGTTGTGCACGTTGCCAACGCGGGACTGCGAAGCAGACTGCACAGACGCCGGGATTCGGCTACTCAACTCCCCGTCCGCGCCGGTCCTTCAGATTCCAGCTAACCCGAGCGGCGGCTGATCCAGACAACGAGGACACTGCTAGTTTAGCCAAAACTGAAAAAAGACAAAAAAACGGGCTCTTAGAGCCCGTTTTTTTGCCTTCAAGAGGAATGAATCACTCTTTGTTGGCGTTCTGCTGCTGCATCTGCTCCTTGATGAGATCACCAATGGTGGTCGCACCAGAAGATTCAGCGGCCTTGCTGCGTACGCTTTCCAGCGCCTGCTTGTCGTCTTCAACGTCCTTGGACTTGACAGACAGGTTGATTACGCGGTTCTTGCGATCGATGCTGATGATCTTGGCCTCGACTTCTTCGCCTTCCTTCAGCGCGTTACGGGCGTCTTCCACCTTGTCACGGCTGATTTCAGAAGCTTTCAGTACCGCTTCAACCTCGTCGTTCAGGGCGATAGTGGCTGCCTTGGCGTCAACGGCGGACACAGTACCCTTGACGATGGAGCCCTTGTCGTTCAGCTGAACAAACTCGGCGAACGGATCGCTTTCCAGCTGCTTGATACCCAGGGAGATACGCTCACGCTCGGGATCAACAGACAGGATAACGGTTTCAACTTCGTCACCCTTCTTGTACTCACGGACGGCTTCTTCGCCTGTCTCGTTCCAGCTGATGTCAGACAGGTGCACCAGGCCGTCAATGCCGCCGTCCAGACCGATAAAGATACCGAAATCGGTGATGGACTTGATCTTGCCGGAAACCTTGTCGCCCTTGTTGTAGTTCGCAGAGAACTCTTCCCAGGGGTTGGGTACGCACTGCTTGATGCCCAGGGAGATACGACGACGCTCTTCGTCAATATCCAGGATCATGACGCCAACTTCGTCACCTACCTGGACCACCTTGGACGGGTGGATGTTCTTGTTGGTCCAGTCCATTTCAGATACGTGAACCAGACCTTCAACACCTTCTTCCAGCTCAGCAAAGCAACCATAGTCAGTCAGGTTGGTTACGCGGGCGGTAACCTTGCTGCCTTCCGGATAGCGACCCTTGATGTCCACCCAGGGATCTTCGCCCAGCTGCTTCAGACCCAGGGATACGCGGTTACGCTCACGGTCAAACTTCAGGACCTTGACGGTGATCTCGTCACCCACGTTGACGATTTCACTCGGGTGCTTGATGCGCTTCCAGGCCATGTCAGTGATGTGCAGCAGGCCGTCAACGCCACCCAGGTCAACGAACGCACCGTAGTCGGTCAGGTTCTTGACGATACCCTGCAGGGTCATGCCCTCGGTCAGGGTTTCCAGCAGCGCTTCACGCTCGGCACTGTTCTCGGCTTCCAGAACGGCGCGGCGGGAAACCACCACGTTGTTACGCTTCTGGTCCAGCTTGATAACCTTGAATTCCAGTTCCTTGTTCTCCAGGTGCGCGGTGTCGCGAACCGGACGAACGTCTACCAGGGAGCCTGGCAGGAAGGCACGGATGCCAGCCAGGTCGACGGTGAAACCACCCTTGACCTTGCCATTGATCATGCCCTTGACAACCTCTTCCGCCTCGAAGGACTTCTCCAGTACCTTCCAGGCTTCGGCACGCTTGGCCTTTTCGCGGGACAGACGGGTTTCACCGAAACCGTCTTCAACCGCGTCGAGAGCTACATCGACAACATCGCCGACAGCAATTTCCAACTCGCCTTTTTCATTCAGGAACTGGGAGGCGGGGATAACGCCCTCGGACTTCAGTCCGGCGTTAACGGTGACCCAGTCGTTGTCGATATCCACCACGGTTCCCTGGACGATGGAACCCGGTTGCATGTCAATTTCTTTCAGGCTTTCTTCGAAAAGATCAGCAAAGCTCTCGCTCATTATGTGTCCTATGTGTTCAACGCAAGTTTCATCCGTGCGGCCAGCAGCACGGTCTATTAGTAGTAATCCGGTTATGGCAAGGGGCTGGCTTTCGCGCCATTGCCGGATCCTTCAACCACCATTTCCGCCGCAGAACTGCTCAAAAATACAGCAGAAATAGCAAAAAGGTGCAGTCAGGCCTGACCCACAAGAGCCATAACCTTCGATAGCACCTCCTCTATACTTAAACCCGTAGAATCAATGACTTGCGCATCATCTGCAGGTTTAAGCGGGGCCGCCGAACGATTCATATCACGGTCGTCGCGGGCCCGGATCTCGTCTAAAAGATTCTGAATATTAACATCCATACCCGCTTCCTTCAACTGAAGGTAGCGTCGCCGAGCCCTTTCCTCGGCGCTGGCGGTAAGGAAGACCTTGACCGGCGCATCGGGAAAAACCACCGTGCCCATGTCGCGGCCATCCGCCACCAGGCCAGGCGCCTGGCGGAAATCCCGCTGGCGCTGCAGTAACGCATCCCGCACCGCCTGGATCACCGCCACCCGGGAGGCACCGTCCCCGGTTTCCTCGGTACGGATTTCACGGGTGACATCATCGCCATGCAGGAACACCCGCACCGGCTCGCCCTCGGGTGTCGGCTGGAAGGAAACATCAAGGCCGGCCGCCACGCCCACCAGCCCGGCCTCATCTGCCAGGTCCACGCCTTGCCGACGGGCTGCAAGGGCGGTCAGCCGATAAAGTGCACCGCTATCGAGAAGGTGCCAGCCGAGCCGGCGCGCCAGCATCTGTGTCACCGTTCCCTTGCCGGAACCGCCTGGCCCGTCGACGGTAACCACGGGCACCGAGTTATCCGCCACCCCCTGCATCACTCACCCTCCTCGGACTGAATCCGGATACCCGTACGGGTTGCCAGCTCGACGAAGCCCGGGAACGAGGTCGCCACGTTGGCACAGTCGTTGACTACGATTTCGCCGGTGGCACACAGGGACGCCACGGCAAAAGACATGGCAATCCGGTGATCACCATGACTGTCTATCTCTCCCCCGGCAATGGCCTGGCCACCGTCAATGATGATGCCATCAGGCGTTACCGTGGTTTCCACCCCAACGGCCCTGAGACCGTCTGCCATCACCTGGATACGGTCGCTTTCCTTGACTCGCAGCTCTTCCGCACCGCGCAGAACCGTGCGCCCTTCGGCACAGGCGGCAGCAATGAACAGGACCGGGAACTCATCGATCGCCAGCGGGACCTGCTCCTCCGGTATATCAATGCCGCTCAGCTGTGCACTGCGTACCCGAAGATCAGCAACGGGCTCACCACCGATCTCTCTTTCGTTGGACACTTCGATATCCGCGCCCATCATCTTCAGGATATTGATGACCCCGGTTCGCGTGGGGTTCATGCCCACATGGCGCAGGGTCAGGTCGGAGCCTTCTGCGATGCTGGCGGCCACCAGGAAGAACGCTGCTGACGAGATGTCTGCAGGCACATCAATATGGCCAGCCGTCAACTTGCCACCGCCGATAACACTGGCGGTAGCGGCATCACGGTGTACGTGGTAGCCAAAACCTTCCAGCATCCGCTCGGTATGGTCACGGGTCGGGGCGGGCTCATGCACCGACGTCATACCTTCTGCATACAGGCCAGCCAGCAGCAGACAGGATTTGACCTGGGCACTGGCTACCGGCATGTCATAGTGGATACCGGATAGCTTACGTCCGCCACGGATCTTCAGGGGCGGCCTGCCGCCTTCAGCGGTATCGATGACTGCACCCATGGCCCTCAGGGGGTCTGCCACCCGATTCATGGGGCGGCGGGACAGGCTGTCGTCACCTGTCAGCTCGGAATCGAAGGGCTGTGCTGCGAGCAGACCGGAGAACAAGCGCATGGCGGTGCCGGAGTTGCCCAGGTAAAGCGGGCCACGGGGTGCCTGCAGGCCGCCCATACCGACCCCGTGAATGCGAACATGGCCGTCATCCGGGCCTTCGATGGTAACGCCCATGTCCCGGAAGGCCTGCAGGGTGGCCAGGCTGTCTTCCCCCTCCAGGAACCCATCAACCTCAGTCACCCCTTCAGCGAGCGCGCCGAGCATAATCGACCGATGGGAGATGGATTTGTCGCCGGGTACCCGGATATCGCCATTAATACTGCCACCCGGCTGCAGCCGGAACCTCACGGGTTTCTGACTCATGTCTGTCACGTACGCCTGTCCTGATAGCATTTTGGAAAAATGATTGCGTGCCGCCCTGGCACGTGTAAATACCCGCAGTAACGCGGCGCCATCCTGTGCTTCGATGGCCTGTCGCAAACCGGCCAGGTCCTCGGTGAAATGGTCAATCACCCGCAGTACCGCTTCCCGGTTTGACAGGAAGATGTCATGCCACATGACCGGGTCACTGGCGGCTATCCGGGTAAAATCCCGGAACCCCCCCGCCGCATAGCGGAAGATCTCCATATTCTGGTCTTCGCCGGCCAGGGTATCCACCAGCGAGAACGCGATCAGGTGGGGAAGGTGGCTGGTGGCGGCGAGTACTTCGTCATGTCGGTTAACCTCCATGGTCAGCACGGTAGCGCCGCAGGCAGTCCAGAGCCTGGCCAGTTGCTCCAGTGCTGCCTCGTCAACGTTATCCGGAGGCGTAAGGATCACCTTGTGATCTTCAAACAGGTCTCCGCGGGCCGCCCTCACCCCACTTTTTTCCGAGCCGGCGATAGGGTGGCCAGGAATGACCCTGGGACCCAAATCGCCGAAAACCTCCCGCACCGCCTTGACGAAACTACCCTTGGTACTGCCCACGTCGGTCAGAATGGCGGTCGGTGCCAGGTGAGGCTGAAGGGCCTGAAGCACAGCTACCGTAGCCCTTACCGGTACCGCAATCACGACCAGGTCAGCGCCGGCCACGATTTCGCTTACGGTGCCGTATCCATCGATGACACAGAGCTCCACGCCCAGGGCCAGTTCTTCATCGCTGCGATCTGCCGCCAGGATTTCCCCGACCAGGCCGGAACGCTTCGCAGCCAGGGCCAGGGATCCACCGATCAGCCCCAACCCGATGACCGCGACCCGCCTGAACAGAGGTTTGCGAGCTGATGGCTGCGCCTGCAGGTCAGGCTTCACGGCGTTCCAGTACCCGCTTCAGGGCCTCAAGGAATCGCTCATTCTCTTCCGCCAGCCCCACGGAAACCCTCAGATGGCGAGGCATACCATAACCGGCAACGGGTCGGACTATCACTCCCTGTTCCAGCAGCCCCTGGAATATTTCCTGGGCGTTGGCACCCACATCCACCGCCACGAAGTTACCTGCCGAGGGTATCCACTCCAGGCCCAGATCGGCAAAACCGGCAGTCAATTGTTCAAGCCCTTTACGATTGACCTCCCTCGACCGCTCCAGGTATTCCAGGTCACCCAGCACCGCAGTGGCCGCTGCCTGGGCAACGGTATCCACATTGAACGGCTGGCGGACGCGGTTAAGGATATCGGCAATGGAGGGGGATGAAACTGCATAGCCTACCCGCAAAGCCGCCAGCCCCCAGGCCTTTGAGAAGGTTCGTGTAACCACCAGGTTCGGATAGTCGCGCAGCAGGCTGATTCCGTCTACGTCATCGTCGGTACCCGCGAGGTACTCGCAATAGGCTTCATCCAACACCACCAGCACCCGCTCAGGCACCCGGTCCAGGAAAGCCCGGATGGCGGTTTCACCCTCCACAGTACCGGTAGGATTATTGGGGTTCGCAATAAAGACAAGCCGGGTTCGATCGGAGATGGCATCCGCCATGGCAGGCAAGTCATGGCCCCAGTCCTTTGCTGACACTTCAACGCCCTTCGCGCCGATGGCAAGGGTTACCAGGGGATAGACCGCAAAGGCATGCTGGGCATAGACCACCTCATCACCCGGACCGGCAAAACAGCGGGCAATGACTTCCAGCACATCGTTTGAACCATTACCCAGGGTGAGCTGGCTGGGCGCCACCTGGAGATAGCGGGCCAGCGCCTGCTTCAGGGTAAAGGCATTGCCGTCCGGGTAACGGCACATTTCTTCAAGGGCCTCACGGGCAGCCTCCATAGCCACCGGGCTGGGCCCCAGGGGATTCTCGTTGCTGGCCAGCTTTACGATTTCATCCGGCTCCAGGCCATACTCCCGGGCCAGCTCCTCGATGGGCTTGCCGGGCTGGTAAGGCGTCAGACTACGAACACCCTCAACCGCCAGTGACTGATAGTCGATAGACATAAACCAAAAACCTCCTGGTTGATCGCCGGGACAGACAACCGCTGCACTCCTGACCGTCAGAGCACGCCGGCCGGATAGGACCCCAGGCGCTTGAGTTCAACGGCGTCTTCTTCCAGGTCTTCCAGCAATTTACTGATATTGGTGTCGTCCATGTGGCCCTCGAAATCAATATAGAAGACATAGGCCCAGGTGCCGCTGGGAGAAGGACGGGTTTCAATACGGGTCAGGCTGATGCCGGAACGATGAAACGGCTCCAGCAATTGATACAGCGCCCCTGGCCGGTTACGCATGGATACCAGGATGGATGTCTTGTCCTGACCACTGGGGCCGACAGATTCACGACCCACGATCAGGAACCGGGTGGTGTTATCCGGCCGGTCCTCGATCTTGCCTGCCATGATCTCCAGACCGTAAAGTTCCGCTGCCATATCACCGGCGATGGCCGCCGTGCCCGGCTCACTGGCTGCCCGGCGGGCGGCTTCCGCGTTACTGCTGACGGTAACCCGTTCGACGCCATATTGATGGGCATCCAGCCATTGCCGACACTGGGCAAAGGACTGCTGGTGGGAATAGATGCGGCTCAGGGGCTGGTCGCCGCTTTCCGGGGAGCGCATCAGGTGATGGTGAATGCGCAGCTGTACCTCTCCGCAGATCTTCAGCGGCGAGGAGATAAACATGTCGAGGGTGTGATTGATCATACCCTCGGTGGAATTTTCCACCGGCACCACGCCGTACTGTGCGGCGCCGGACTCCACTTCCCGGAACACCGCATCAATTGCGGGCATGGGAACAGAAATCACCGAGTGCCCGAAGTGCTTAAGCGCTGCGGCCTGGGTAAAGGTTCCGGCCGGTCCAAGGAAGGCGATGCGCATGGGCTGTTCGAGCGCCAGGCAGGCCGACATGATCTCCCTGAACAGCCGGGCCATTTCCTCATCTGCCAGCGGTCCCGGGTTGGCCTCCTTGATTCTGCGCAGTACCTGGGCTTCCCGCTCCGGACGATAGAAAAACACATCTTCCCCCGGGTTGGCGGCCATCTTCACGTGGGCCACTTCCTGGGCACAACGGGCACGGGCGCTGATCAGGTCCATGATCTGCTGATCCAGGCTGTCGATCTCGTCCCGCAGTTCCCCCAGACGGATCTGCTCGTCACTCATGGTCAGCCATGCTCCTTCGCAAATCCGGCCATATAGTCGATCAGGGCATCGACGCCGGCCTCGGGCATGGCATTGTAGATACTGGCGCGCATGCCACCCACACTACGGTGCCCTTTCAGGTTCAGCAGTCCACGCTCGTCTGCCCCCTTCAGGAAGGTGCCGTTCAGGGCGTCATCTGCCAACGTAAACGGCACGTTCATCCAGGAACGGAAGCGGGGATCAATGGGATTGGCATAGAAGTCATTGCCATCAATAAACTCATAGAGCTTGGTGGCCTTGCGACGATTCACCGCCGCCATGGCATCGACACCACCCTGCTCTTTCAGCCACTTGAAAACCAAGCCCGCCAGGTACCAGGAATAGGTTGCCGGCGTGTTGTACATGGAACCGTTCTCGGCGATGACCTGGTAGTTCATCATGGTCGGGGTTTCCGACCGCGCCTTACCCAGCAGATCCTTGCGAATGATGACCACGACCAGCCCGGAAGGGCCGATATTCTTCTGGGCACCAGCGTAGATCAGGCCAAACCTGGACACATCCAGCGGACGGGACAGCATGGTGGAGGACATGTCGGCCACCAGCGGAACATTCCCGCTCTCGGGAATAAAGTCGTACTCCAGGCCACCAATGGTTTCGTTCGGCGTGTAATGAAGGTAGGCCGCATCCGGGCGGGTATTCCAGGTTTCCTGCAGGGGAACCGTGGTAAAGCCACTGGCCTCGCTTGAGGCAGCCACTTGAATGTCGCCGTACCGGCTCGCCTCGGCAATGGCTTTCTCTGACCAGATACCAGTGTTTACATAGTCAGCCCGACCATTTTCCCCCAACAGGTTCAAGGGTATGGTCGCAAACTGACTGGAAGCTCCACCCTGCATGAAGAGTACCGCGTAATCATCTGAAATACCGGCAAGTTCCCTCAGGTCTTGTTCGGCGGTTTCAGCGATCTCCACGAACTCGTCACTGCGATGGCTCATCTCCATCACCGACATGCCGGTACCCCGCCAGTCCAGCATTTCGTCCCTGGCCTGCCGGAGCACTGGCTCCGGCAGTGTGGCCGGGCCGGCGCAGAAATTGTACGCCCTACTCATCGGCTGACTCCCCGCTGTTATCGTCGCTACCGTTTTCCATCACGGAATCCTCGCCAGCTTCCGCCTGTTCGTCCTCATCGTCACTCTCTGCGATCCGCTCCACACCCACCAGGCGCTCATCTTCCTGGCTGAGACGGATCAACCGCACACCCTGGGTGTTACGGCTGAGAATCGAGACCTCATCGGTCCGGGTACGCACCAGGGTGCCCTTGTCAGAGATGAGCATCATTTCGTCACCGTCAAACAGCTGCAACGCAGTAACCAGGTTGCCATTACGCTCTGAACACTGCATGGCGATCACGCCCTGGCTGCCACGGCTGTATGTGGGGAACTCCTCAATGGCGGTGCGCTTGCCATAGCCGTGCTCACTGGCGGTCAGGATAACGCCGCCTTCCTGGGGAATGATCAGCGAGACCACATGGTAGCCTTCCGGCATACGGATACCACGAACCCCACGGGCAGTGCGGCTCATGGGACGCACTGCCTCCTCGTTGAAGCGAACAGCCTTGCCAGCGGTGGAGAACAGCATTACTTCCGCATCACCCTGGGTAATGGCGGCACCAATGAGGGTGTCACCTTCATCCAGGTTCAGGGCAATCAGGCCGTTGGACCGGGGCCGGGAGAAGTTCGGCAACGGGGTTTTCTTGACCACACCGTTGGAGGTGGCCATCAATACATAGTGATCTTCCGGGTAATCCCGTACCGGCAGGAAGGTGGTGATCCGCTCACCCTCGTCCAGCGGCAGGATATTGACCATGGGCCGGCCACGGGAGCCACGACTACCCCGGGGAATCTCGAAGACCCGCAGCCAGTAGACTTTGCCGTGGTTCGAGAAACACAGAATGGTGTCGTGGGAGTTGGCAACCAGTAGTTTCTCGATAAAGTCTTCATCCTTCATCGAGGTAGCGGCCTTGCCCCGACCACCACGGCGCTGGGCCTGGTAATCTTCCACGGCCTGGGTCTTGGCGTAACCGCTATGGGAGATGGTCACCACAAGGTCTTCTTCGTCGATCAGGTCCGCCACGGTCAGGTCACGGCGAGAGCTGACAATCTCGGTACGGCGCTCATCGCCGTATTCGTCGACGATGGCGGCCAGCTCGTCACGGATAACCTGCAACAGGCGCTCCGGGTTACCCAGGATATCCAGCAGATCGGCGATCTTCTCGATAATCTCCTTGTACTCGTTCTGGAGCTTTTCGGTTTCCAGGCCGGTCAGGCGATGCAGGCGCAGGTCCAGGATGGCCTGGGCCTGCTCCGGTGACAAGTGATAGAGCCCGTCACGCAAGCCGTAGATTTCCGGCAGGTCGTCCGGACGACAGGCATCTTCACCGGCGCGTTCCAGCATGGCGAGCACGTCACCCGGCGCCCAGCCCTTGTCGATAAGCTTTTCCTTCGCTTCCGCCGCAGAGGGGGACGCCTTGATCAGCTCGATAATTTCATCAATGTTGGCCAGGGCAACCGTCAGGCCTTCGAGGATATGGCCCCGCTCCCGTGCCTTGCGCAATTCGTAGATAGTACGACGAGTCACCACTTCCCGGCGGTGCCGCACGAAGGCATCCAGCATTTCCTTCAGGTTCAGTGTCTTGGGTTCGCCGTTGAGCAACGCCACCATGTTGATACCGAAGACGGTTTCCAGCTGGGTCTGGGCAAACAGGTTATTGACGATGACGTCCGGGTTCTCGCCCCGGCGCAGCTCGATGACCACCCGGATGCCTTCCTTGTTGGACTCGTCCCGCAGCTCGGTAATGCCTTCCAGGCGCTTCTCCTTCACCAGCTCGGCGATCTTCTCGATCAGGCGGGCCTTGTTCAGCTGGTAAGGCAGCTCAGTGATGATGACGGCATCACGGCCGGTCTTGTTGTCATGTTCGATCTCGTGACGGGCGCGGACGTAGATACGCCCGCGCCCGGTCCGGTAGGCCTCAACGATGCCGGCCCGGCCGTTGATGATACCCTGGGTGGGAAAGTCCGGCCCGGGGATGATATCCATCAGCTCATCAATGGTGGTATCGGGGTTGTCGATCAGGGCAAGGCACCCATTGACCACTTCCGTCAGGTTATGGGGCGGGATATTGGTCGCCATACCTACCGCAATACCGGAGGAACCATTCACCAGCAGATTGGGTACGCGGGTAGGCAGTACTTCCGGAATCCGTTCGGTACCGTCGTAGTTATCGACGTAGTCCACCGTTTCCTTGTCGAGGTCCGCCAGCAGGGAATGGGCAATCTTTTCCATGCGGATTTCGGTGTAACGCATGGCCGCCGCATTGTCACCGTCAATGGAACCGAAGTTACCCTGCCCATCCACCAGCGGGTATCGCAGGGAGAACGGCTGGGCCATCCGAACGATGGTGTCGTAGACCGCAGAGTCGCCATGGGGGTGGTACTTACCGATAACATCACCCACCACACGGGCGGATTTCTTGTACGACTTGTTCCAGTCGTTGCCCAATTCGGACATGGCGAAGAGAACACGTCTGTGTACCGGCTTGAGGCCATCGCGGACATCGGGAAGCGCCCGGCCGATGATGACACTCATGGCATAGTCCAGGTAGGACTGCTTGAGCTCGTCTTCGATATTGACCGGCAGGATCTCTTTGGCTAACTCACCCATCGAGAATGGTTCCTTTGAATTTGCTGGAAGTCGTTTTGGTGGTTATAAACAAGCTATCGATGTTACCACATTCGGGTAACCGGCTCAGTCAAAAACCACCGTCTTGTTTTCATAGGTGATGACCCGGTCTTCCACATGGGCACGCAGTCCCCGGGCCAGCACATTCTTCTCCACATCCTTGCCGAGCCGGACCATATCCTCGATGGTGTCGCTGTGACTGATGCGGATCACGTCCTGCTCGATGATGGGCCCTTCGTCCAGGTCCTGGGTCACATAGTGGCAGGTGGCACCGATCAGCTTGACGCCACGACTGTAGGCCTGGTGGTAGGGACGAGCACCGGCGAAGGACGGCAGGAACGAGTGGTGGATATTGATCACCTTGCCGGCATACTTTTCGCACAGCTCCGCTGGCAGGATTTGCATGTACCGGGCCAGTACAATCACGTCAGCCTCATAGGTGTGGAATAACCCCTCAATCTCGGCGAACGCCTCGGCCTTGTTTTCCTTGCTGACCGGAATGCAGTGATAGGGAATCTCGTGCCACTCCACCATGCGGCGCAGGTCTTCATGGTTGGAGATAACCGCCGCAATATCCACGTTCAGCTCGCCACTGTGCCAGCGGTGCAGCAAGTCCGCGACGCAGTGGGACTCCTTGCTGCACATGAGCACCACCTTCTTGGGCCGGGCGGAATCGGCCACATGCCAGCTCATGTCGAATTCCCGGGCAATGGGCTCGAACGCGGTGCGGAACTGGTCCAGGCCGAACGGAATGGAGCTGGCCTTGATCTCGTGCCGCATGAAGAACCACCCGGCCTGGTTGTCCGAGTGGTGGCTGGCTTCGGTTATCCAGCCATTGTAGGTGGACAAGAAATTACTGACCTTTGCAACAATACCCACCCGGTCCGGGCAGGAAATCACCAGACGGTATGTGTGTTCCATGGACCTGTCCTGTAAAACGACTGGGAGATGCGCGACCGATGATTTACCGTTACCGGCCCCGCAACTGAAAATGACCGGCTATCATAGCTTAAACCGTTTCCGGAACGAAGGTGATGAACCCCGTTTCGCCATAAATCTCCCCGACACAGAAGGAGCACCCATGCCCGCCCTGCCCTGGTATCTGCGAATTTTCTGGTTGGCCCTGTTCAGCCTGTTAGCAGGCCTGGCCAATGCCCAGGCAATCCTTGAGGGAGAACGCCACCACCCCGTACCCGGAAACCATGGCATGGTGGCAACCAGCCACCCCCATGCTACCGCCGTAGCCCTGGAGGTGCTTCGCAACGGCGGCAATGCGGTGGACGCGGCGGTGACGGCGGGTTTCGCCCTGGCGGTCACCCAGCCCCGCTCAGGCAATATCGGGGGCGGCGGCTTCATGCTCTACGCACCCGGGAATGGCGGCGCGGTAAAGGCGATTGATTACCGTGAGACGGCCCCCGCATCCGCTACCGAAACCATGTACCAGAACGAGGATGGTGAGGTGGTGCCGGAGCGCAGTCGCTTTACCCACCTTGCCTCCGGTGTACCGGGTACCGTTGCCGGGTTTGCCCTCGCCCTGGAGGAATACGGGACCATCACCCTGGCAGAGGCGCTGGCTCCTGCCATTGCCCTGGCGCGGGACGGGTTCGAGGTTCCTCACCGATTCACTGAGGGCCTTGAGCAGGCACGGGAGCGCCTTACCCGCTGGCCGGCCACCCGGGCTACCTTCTATAACCAGGATGGCGCCCCGCCCCGACCCGGCGACCGCTTTCGCCAGCCGGAACTGGCAGCCACCCTGCAGCGCATCGCCGATCATGGTATTGCGGACTTCTATGAAGGAGAGACCGCCCATCTGATCGTCGCGGAAATGGAGCGTGGCGGGGGCCTGATTACACTGGACGACCTGGCCGGCTACCAGCCGGTCATGCGCGAGCCGGTCCGGGGCACCTATCGGGGACACGAGATCTTTTCCATGTCTCCCCCCAGCTCCGGGGGGGCGCATATCGTTCAGATCCTCAATATCCTTGAGGACTATCCCATTGGCGATTATGGCCACAACTCCGCCCAAACAATCCACCTGATGGCTGAGGCCATGAAGCGGGCCTATGCCGATCGCTCCGAGTACCTGGGGGATACGGACTATGTTGAGGTGCCGCTGGACGGCATCACCAGCAAGGACTACGCCGATGCACTGCGACAGGAAATCGACCCGGACAAGGCTACCCCCTCGAACAATATCGGGCCCGGCAACCCCACACCCTATGAAAGCAATGAAACCACCCACTTCTCCATTGTGGACCGCTGGGGTAACGCTGTTTCAAACACTTACACCATAAACTTCAGTTACGGCTCAGGTATTACCGTGGAAGGTGCCGGTTTTTTGCTGAATAACGAGATGGATGATTTCAGTGCCAAGCCCGGCGTAGCCAACGCCTACGGACTGATTGGGGGCGAAGCCAACAAAATCGAGCCGGGCAAGCGCATGCTCAGCTCCATGTCACCAACCATCGTCCGGCGGGATGGCCAGAACTACCTGGTCACCGGCAGCCCTGGCGGCTCGCGGATCATTACCACCACCCTGCAGGTTCTCATGAACGTGATTGACCACGGTATGAACATCCAGTCCGCCGTGGAGGCGCCCCGGATTCATCACCAGTGGCTGCCGGATGAGATTCGTATCGAACAGGGCATCAGCCCGGACACCATTGACCTGCTTGAATCCATGGGCCATACCGTAAAAACGCGATCCGCCATGGGGGCTATCCAGAGCGTACTGATCGACGCTGACGGGCGCCGCTGGGGGGCCGCCGACCCCCGCCGCAGCACCTCTACGGCCCAGGGTTACTAAACCAGCCGCTCCAGGGCCTCTCGCACACCGGCCGGGATAGGCACCGGCCGGTCGGTGTCCCGGTTGACAAAAACGTGTACGAAGCGCCCGACGGCACAGGCTTGTTCTTCACCCTCCCGGAAGATGCCGATATTGTAGGTAACCGAGCTGTTTCCTAGCTTCTCCACGCGAAGCCCGGCCTCGATCCTTTCCGGGTAGGCTACCGGACTGAAATAGTCACAGGACGAACTCACCACGTAGGCAATCTCCTGCCCCTGGTGAATATCCAGCCCGCCCTGTTCAATCAGGTAACGGTTCACGCTGGTATCAAACCAGGCGTAGTAGGTCACGTTATTGACATGGCCATAGAGGTCATTGTCCGCCCAGCGGGTCGTGATGGGGTCAAAGGCCGTAAAGCGGCCACGATGCCTGATATTGTCTGTGGTCATACCTGGTTTCCGGATGGTTTGCGGGCGCTGACGCAACCCCTTCACACCGTGTGTTGCTGGATGGAGGGGCGACTTTACAGTCAGCGGGATTCGCGCCATTCTAGCGATATAACAATTCCAATGAAAAACCCTCGGTGATGAAACGATTCCTGCAAACACTCAGCCTTGCAATCATGGCAGGCACCCTCGTGATGGCTGCAAGCGCCGCTGCAACGGACCGAAAAACCATTCGGGCTGCCTTTATCGAATTTCCTCCCCTGGCCTACAGCGGCGCTGACGGGCATCCAGAAGGCAGTTTCATTCATTTCACCGAGGAACTGGCCCGACGGGCCGGTTACGAAGTGGCGTGGCAGGGACTGCCGATTGAACGGGTATATCTCTATCTTGAAAGGGGTGATATTGACCTCTGGCCCGGCTCAGCGGGCGTTCCCGAACTCGCCGGATTCACACACGAAACCGACTTTCGTCCTGGCGAGATTCGACTCAACGCCTATCACCGGGGGGATACGCCGCCAGTAAAGAGCCTGGAAGACCTGCAGGGAAAACGGCTGATCCTGATTCGCGGCTACACTTATTTCCGGCTACTGGATGAGCTCAAGGTCGACCCAAACACCTATGTCACCCTCGCCCCGGACCATCAGTCGGCGATCCGCATGCTGGCATTCCGTCGCGGCGATTACCTGGTCAATTTCCAGGCTCCCATGGAAGTTACCATCGAACGGTCACCCTTGCCCGACCTGGCGCACACCAACCTGTTAAGCTGGCCACTGAGTTTTATTTTCTCAGCCTCGGCCCCGGGCACCCGATTAATGGCCCGCAGGTTCAACCAGGCGTGGCAGGAACTACAGG
Organism: Marinobacter sp. AN1; assembly: GCF_026013985.1. NCBI lineage: Bacteria > Pseudomonadati > Pseudomonadota > Gammaproteobacteria > Pseudomonadales > Marinobacteraceae > Marinobacter > Marinobacter sp. AN1. The sequence goes on from NZ_CP110342.1 coordinate 2,551,214, forward strand.
GTGACGACACGACCGCCCCTCCGGACAACTGAAGCCAGTCGTTCAATGTCCAGGTAATAAAAACCCCGGTATGGAAGCCGGGGTTCTTACCTTTACTGCCGATCGCTTATCAGCGGCTGGCCACGTTACGCACACCACTGCCCGGAGGTGTGCAGGTGAAGGTCACGGAGGTGTCCTGTGCGCTTACCTGGTCCAGCAACTGATTGCGGGTCAGGGACGGCGTAGCCCGGTCGCCCGGCACAAACTTCTCGTTGGCGTTGAACACCCAACGCCGGTTCTGGCCATCGAGCACGGCTGTGGCGACAAGGTCACACTCTGGCCGCGGATTGGTGACCAGTGCACGCTCTACCAGCAGGTCCAGGCGGGACTGCACATCAGACCGGCTGCGGTTGTCCGGGGTCAGGGTCACCTGCTGCCCTACGATGGGATTCATCTCAGACGGGAAAGCCAGCGCCAGGTCCTGTACCAGCAAACGACGCCGCTCACCCAGTAACAGGAACACCGGGGCACTGAGGAAGTTGTCCACGGAACCAGACGCACCCTGGTTGTCGTAACCGAAACCACGGATCTGGGGGCCGGTTTCCGGGCGGTCGGCACCATTCTTGGTGAACATACCCACCTTCTGGTACATGTTACGCAGGTGAGGGATCTTCATATCCTCGTCCACGTCACCACCTTCGACGGACATGGTGCCATCGGTACCGAACATGCCACGGTCCGGATCCAGAACGTGACAGCCGTTACAGTTGGTCACGAAATCTGAGTTGACCGTGTTGTAGATCTCCAGCGCTTCCTGCAACTGCGGGCTGAGGCTATTATCCAGCGCTGCGATTGGGTTGGGCGGGTAAGTCAGTTCCAGGGCAAATTCAGCAAACCGGGTCATTTCTGCATCGCTCAGTTCAGTCTCACGACGCAGCAAGCCGGTAATAGCCTCGTTGAACTCCTTGAAAGCAGCCAGTTCCAGGCTCTCGCCACGGCTACGGTTCTCACCGGTGCGGTCACCCCGCCAGTGCAGCGGTCCATTTCCCTTGAGGCCTCGCAGGCTTTGGGTCGCCATGGGGCCCTTCATGGCATGGAAGGTCAGGTTACGCCCAATTGCCGGGACGTTGTCATTATAGGCGTTGGGGTTGTCCTCGGAAGCAATATCCGGATTACCCAGGTCCCAGGCCAGGTGATCCATATCACCGAACATATGGCACCCGGCGCAGGACGAATCACCGCGGCTGGAAGTGTAGGTAGCATCGTAGAGGAAGCGACGACCCTCCACGACCTTCTGCGGCTCCGGGTTCGCCATGGTAACGTGGGCAAGCTCGCTCATCCCACCTTCCACATCAACCACCGACACCCCGTTGTCGAAGCGGGTTGTCACAAAGGCGCGCCTGCGGGCTTCATCCAGGACCACACCCGTTGCACCACCACCGCTGACGACCAACTGGTCCTCAGTGTTGGGCTGGAAGCTGTCGCTCTCCAGCGCGCGGGTGTCATAGCGCACCAGCTTGCTGGAGCCCATGGCAGCCGTGAACAGTTCGTTACCGTCGGAAGACACCGCCATCTGCAGCGGGGTCGCTACCGCCCTCTCCTTCTCGGACGCAGTACCCAGTTCAGTGGTGTAGTCGATATGCTTGTTCAGGTGGCGGGGCTGTACGTTATTGCCATCCACCACGGTAATCCGGCTCTGTACGAAGTTACCGTTAACGGTGGTGGCATTCAGGCCGGGCCCCTCGAAGCGGGTCAGGTTATTCGCTTCCTGGTTGGATACGTAGACCTTGCCGTTGCCGGGGTTAACCACCAGGTTGAACAGGGTGGTACCCACCCCTGATGTCCTGGACGCCACCCTGGGCACGGAACCGGAGGTGTCGATCTCGAAAACGTCGTAGTCAGGCAGCTCCAGCTTGACGTACTCGTTCCACGACCGGGGCGCCTCACCACGTACAGGATCACCCGGACCCATCCAGTTACGGCCGTCGTATTGCACAATCAGACCGGTACGAGGCTGCTCGGTGCCATCGGCCGCGCGGTTGGGACCGGGCTTGTCGAGGCCACCGTCAGGAATTTCCTCGTCCAGCACGGTGGTCTGGTTACCCGAGTTGAACACGGCGGTGTAGACCTTGCTACCATCCGGGCTGCGAGCCAGTCCTCTGAGGGTGTCACCGAACATGTTCAGGATGGTGACAGGCTCGCCACCAAGCTGAAAGCCCGGGTTGTTGGTATCGAACACCCAGACGTCAGCCCGGCCAACACCGGGACTAGTCAGTTGCGGGTCAAGGGGCACGTTCTGGCCGCGGTGGGCAGCCGTGATGAACGCCCACTTGTCGTTGTCACCGGCAAAGACAATGTCCCTTGGCTCATCGCCTACCAGCAGGGTATTGCGAATACGGGCCGGGGATCTTGACACATCTACGACACTCACACTGTCCGACAGGTGGTTGACCACCCACAGCTCACCGTCATTCCGTAGATTGACCGCAACCGGCTCCATTCCCACAGGAATGGTTTCCACAGGCGTGGGGGTTTCCCCGGAAACATCGAACACCTGGACGGTATTATCGGGCGTGTTCACCACATACAGACGATTGCCGTCGGATGACAGCGCCATTGGCCGGACATGGCCAGACTCGAAAGTCACGAAGTCACCGGCCTCCGGCATGGGCTCGTCATCGCCACCCGGGTTACCGGGGTCTCCAGGGTCACCGGGATCACCGGGGTCGCCAGGATCTCCGGGATCACTGCTCGTGATCCCTTCCAGCAGGATGCTGCCCAGCCCGGCGCGCTCGAAGAAGCTCGAGGCATTGATGGCAAACTGGAGGTAAACCTGGTCCTGTCCGGCAACCATATCGCCAATATCAACCGTCACCACGCCGGAACCACTGCTCACGGACTGCACTGACTGGAAGGTACTGCCGTCGACCGACACGAAGGCTGTCAGGGATTCGCCACTGTCGAAGCCCGAGATATCACGATAGAAAGACAGGGTCAGGTCACTGGCACCATTCACGGTGATCGGTCCGGACCGGACCAGCGTCTCAATAGAACCACCACCGCGCATGGAGACTTCTCCGGCGGTCATGGTGTATACCCGGCCCTGGTCGGAAAAGGCCCCCAGGCCATTAGCGAACGTTTCTTCAAAAAGGACCGCTGCGGGCGCACTGGCTGAAGCCATGGCCAGGGCAAGCCCCGATACCAAAGACCGGCTCCTGGGCACACATGACCTGCTAAACGGTCGTATGATCTTCTTATTCATTGGAACTCTCCATTGATCTCTCCCTGAGAGGAGGCCCGTTACTCCATGGACCACCTTCATTGCTTGACGCATCGTCCATACTGCAAGGGGCACCCTGGTGGCGCCCCGACTGGCACCTGCAGGATACCTGCGGGCCGTCGCCGCCCATTTGTGTGGAATGATAATTCCATGGCATCTGAGCAGTTGATCACGGCGATGTGACCTCACTTCCAGCAATTACCGGTTAGGATAGGAGAGTGCCGAACGTCGGTGCCGAGAAGGATTTATCCCACGGAGGGAACACAGTGCGAGCAAGCGCCGGCGAGTCATCCACCCATCTCTATATCTGGGACAACCGGGTACTCTATACCGGCCCGGACACCCAGCCCCGTTACCGGTGCTATGGCAGTGCCGCGCTGGTCATCGGTATCGATGGCATGCTGCAACTGCATCGCCAGACCCACGCAACTGAAGGGGTAACTACCCGGTGTTGCGTGATTACCCCGGGACTCCCGGTTTACCTGGAGTCCGACAGTCCGGGCCTGCTGGTGCTGTTTCTGGACCCCTTCCTCCACGATCTGAAGGCACTTCAACGCCACGCCTTACGTCAGTCCCACGGGATACTCTGGGATTTCGACAACCAGGAACAGCTGGCTGCCATGGGGCACGAGGTGAGCACATCGCGGCCACCACCACAGGTTGTCCTGGCAATGCTTGCCCGACTCGGGCTGAGCCACTCATCCCGGCTTGATCCCGGCAGCATTGATCCCCGGGTCGCCAGGGCGGTGGGCCTTCTTCGCAGCAAACGCATGCACAATATCACCACGGAAGACCTCGCTTCGGCCGTCAACCTGTCGGTTCCCCGGGTCATTCAACTGTTTCGACAGTATCTCGGAATTTCAGCCGGCAAATACCGACAGTGGCACCGCCTCCACGCCACGACCCTGGCCATTGCCCAGGGTCAGAGTTTTACCCAGGCGGCCGTGGGTTCGGGTTTTTCGGACCTGGCACACTTCTCCAATACCTTTCACAGCATGCTCGGCATCATGCCCACCAGCCTGCTGCGCGCCAGGAATGGCGTCCAGTTCCACGTCGACCCCCAACTCGCCAGTGAGGGGTTCAGCACCCTGACCGGAATCAATAGCACTAACAGCACTTTGTGCTAGCTTTAAAGACAAAGTCATCCCACCATTCTTTCGGGGAGTGTTTGTATGCTGAGCCATATGATTCTGAGTGTGGATTACTCCGACGGCTGGGAGCTGGCCATCCGGCAGCTTCCCCCCTTGCTGAGGCGCCTGGGCGTCAGCAGGCTGACCCTGACCTACGTCATCGAACCTCATACCCGGAAACATATCGAGGACAGCGAAGGGGCCGTAGAGAGCAAGCTCAGGGACCTGGCCGGCAAATACGCGGATGACTGGGGCGTGGAAACCGATATCGCGGTACGCCACGGCTTTGTGGCTTCCTGCATGGTGGAGCTGGCACGGCACCTGAAAGCCGATGGCATTATCTGTTGCAGCACCCACCACTCTGCCGGCCGCGAACTGTTCATGGGCAATATCACCATGAACCTGGCTCGAATGGCCCGACGCCCGCTGCTGATATTGCCCACGGAGGGACAACCCTCATCCAGCCAGTCGCCCGTATTCCTGGCAACAGATGGCTCCGAGAACGCGGACCGGGCGCTCGATCTGTTCCGGCAACTGGTCAATGACGGCCAGGAAGGGCGGGTGGTCTGGGTCCGGCCTGACGATGCCCCCGAGGAGGCAGACCGTGTCGACCAGCTGGTCCATGACATCGCCAACAGCAAATCGTCGGTGCATGCCCGGATTCTCAACGGCCAGCCCGCCCGGGAGCTGCTGGAGCTGATCAGCGAAAGTCGGCCGGCGCTCACCCTGATCGGCAAGCGCGGGACCACGCCAGTGGAACAGCTGCCCCTTGGGCATACGTCCGAGACCGTTGTCCGGGAAAGTCTCAGCCCGGTGTTGCTGGTGCCCTGACGCAAGGCGGCTTTCCGACCCGTTTACACTTCGTAAATAGCGTCCGTACGTGCTGCCATGATGAAGTCATTGCGGTGCAGGCCGCCAATCTTGTGGGTCCACCACCGCACCGTAACCTTGCCGTACTCCAGCAGGATAGCCGGGTGGTGACCCTCCGCTTCTGCCAGGTCCGCCACCCGGTTGGTGAAGGCCTGCCCCTGGACAAAGTTACGGAAAGAGTACACTCGCCTTAGCTGCGGAACCCCTTCCTGATGCACCACTTCCCAGTTCGGCAGCTCCATTAGCAGGCTGTCCTGCTCTTCGGCCGATACTTGCGGCGCATCAGCACGACAGGCTTCGCAATTCTGTTCGCCCAGTCTCTTCATAGCTCCTCCATGAAACACTGAATAATTTCGCTTATGTAAACCTATGTTAAGGGATTGTTTCGGCGACACCTGTACGGTGAGCGTGGGGTCAAGTCGCTAATCGCCTGCCCCGGATACCTCACTCCGGCCATTTCCTTATGGAATTAACCGGTTATGCACGCCGGCAACGGCAAACCTCAAGGAGCCCTTGTGGCAGAACGCGTCTCCACAGGCATACCCGGGCTGGACGAAATCATGCATGGCGGTATGATTGCCCAGCGCACCTACATGGTTAATGGTGACGCAGGCAGTGGCAAAACCACTCTCAGCCTGCACTTCCTGACCCAGCGCCAGGACCAGGACACTCTCTACATCACCTTCGACAAGAACAGTAGCACCATTGAATGGCTGGCGGACACCCTTGGCCTGACGTCCCCCAACCTCCATTTTGTCGACTTGTCCCCCGGCGATATCGACGACGAGGTAGAAGCAGCCTTTGACCTGCTGCCCAGTTCTGAACTGGGCATAAGACCGGTGCTGCAGCGTATCCGGGAAGCTGTTTCGGAACATCAGCCCGCCCGGATCGTGATCGAGCCTCTGTCTTCCCTGCTCTACCTGGCACCGGACCGTTACCAGTTTCGCCGCCAGTGCCACGCTCTGTTTGATTACCTGACGGGTACCGGGGCCACCGTTCTGTTCACAGCGGAAGCCGGTCAGATCCCCGGTGACGCCGATGGTGATCTCCGGTTCATCTGTGACGGCGTTATTGAGTTACAGAGCATGCGGGAGGGGCGCAGCATCAGTGTCAGCAAATTCCGGGGGTCAGGCTTTGCCGACGGAGTGCATTTTCTCAGGCTGAGCCCTGAAGGCATGCAGGTCTTCCCCCGACTGGTGCCGGAGGACCATTCACAGGCCTTCAGCCCGGACCTGCTCAGCAGCGGTATTCCGGAGATGGACCAGATTCTCCATGGCGGTATCAACCGGGGCACGGTTACGATCATTGCCGGCCCCACCGGCGTGGGCAAGACCACGCTGGGCATGGAGTTTGTCATGGCAGCGGTAGGCCGGGGTGAGCGCAGCGTGGTGTATACCTTCGAGGAAGACGCCCAGACAATGCTTGCCCGGTGCCGCAGCATTGGTATGCCGGTAGATCGACTGCTGGAAAGGGACGACCTGAACGTCACTCCCATCGAACCCATGCGGTACTCGCCGGATGAGCTTGCCCTGCTGGTACGCCAGGAGGTGGAGCAGCGCGGCGCCCGCACGGTCATGCTGGACAGCTCATCCGGCTACCAGATGTCTGTCTCCCGCCTTTCCGTGGCCGGCGACGAGATCATTGAGCGCCTGCATGCTCTGTGTCGCTATCTGACCGGCATGGGGGTAACGGTGCTCATCATCAACGAAACCCCCATGATAGCGTCGGAAAATGTCCAGCCAACGGATCCCCGCATCAGCCATCTGGGCGACACCCTGATTCTGCTGCGTTATCTGGAATTCCAGGGCGAGGTCCGCAAGACCGTGGGGGTACTTAAAAAAAGGACGGGGGATTTCGAAAAAAGCCTGCGAGAGTTCGAAGTCACGCCCACCGGCCTGTGGGTGGGTGCTCCCCTGCATCATCTGCAGGGCATACTCCGGGGCCTGCCATGGTCCCCCCGGAATCACAAGACACCAACGCAGTCGCTCAGCTGACAGAGGAGGCAACGGATTGGCTCGTTTATTCGTATCGTTCAGCCAACCCGGTAATGAACGGGTATTCAGGGAAGCCCTGTCGCAGCACCAGATCCTGGAGACGCAACAGGGGCAGCTGCCGGACACTCTCTTCGACCTGGCCATCCTGGACCTGGCCAGCTTCCTGCGTCTTCGGGAAAGTCTCCGGGAGAGAAGACAAACCCTCAGCCCTGCCCTTATGCCAGTCATGGTGCTGTTGCAACAGGCCCAGACAACCCGTGTGCGAGAGCTTCTCGGCAGCGAGATTCACGACATCACGGTTAAACCCTCCTCCCGTGTGGAGCTTTCGGCGCGTATTGACAACCTGCTCAAACTCCACGACCTGTCCCGGCAGCAACAGGTGCAGCTGGATTTCGCAGAACGGAGCCGGGTTCGCACAGACCGGGCCTACCGCGTGTTGGCCGCAGGCAACGAGGTGGTCTTGCGGGGGGAAGACGAAACCCAGCTGTTCCGGTCAGTCCTCGACACTCTGATACGCCTGAGTGACTACGCCCTGGTCTGGATCGGACGGGCGAAAAACGATGATAACCGCTCGGTCGAGGTACTGGCATGGTCCGGAGACGCCCAGGAATACATCCATAACCTTCAGGTACGCTGGCAGGAAGACCGCTTCAGCCAAGGGCCAGCGGGACGTGCCATTAAAACCGGCATGCCCTTTGTCTGCGAAGATGTGGAAACGGACGCCATGGTCCGACCCTGGCGCAGTCTGGCCAGGGAACACGGCATCCGCTCATCGGTGGCCATACCATTGGCCTTCGGCGAGAACGATCTGGGTGTACTGGCCATCTACAGCGCCCGTCCACACACTTTTACAGATGACGAGGTCAGCCTGCTCGAGCGTCTCGCCGCCAATGTCTCCTTTGGCGTGGAAACACTGCGCATGCGAGATCATCTGCAGGAACAACGCACACTGGCCTGGAACAGCGCCTACCGGGACACCCTCACCGGCCTCCCCAATCGCCAATGGGTGATGGAGGAGCTGGAACAGCTGGATGCGGAATTCAACCGGCACCGGCGGGTCGCCGCTGTGCTTTTCGTTGACCTGGATGGTTTCAAGCGTATCAACGACAGCCTGGGTCATGAAGTCGGCGACCAGTTGCTCCATGACGTGGCAAAACGACTGACCCAGGTGGCCCGCGCAGAAGACTTCGTGGCCCGGCTGGGGGGTGATGAATTCCTCATCCTGATGCGATTTGATGAATCTGACGACATTATCAGCCAGGCGGCAGACCCCACTGCAGCCATTGCCGAGGCGGCCGCCCACCTGGCAGAGCGACTGACCCGCTCCATGAAACAACCGTTTCACCATGGCGCACTGGAGCACCACCTCGGCGCCAGCGTCGGTATCAGCCTGTATCCGGCAGACACCACCCGTGCCAGCGACCTGATCAACTTTGCGGATATTGCCATGTACGAAGCCAAGTCCGCCGGCAGTGGGCACTTCCGCTTCTACTACACAGAGCTTTCCGTGCGGAACCGTCACAAGTTGACCCTGAAAAACAACCTGCACCGGGCGGTGGATGCCAATGCCTTTGATGCCTGGTATCAGCCGATTATCGACATCCGCACCGGCAAGGTGGTCTATGTCGAGGCCCTGATGCGGCTGATTCACCCGGACGGCACGGTGACGACCCCGGGGCATTTCCTGCAGACCCTGGAGGAAACCGGGCTGATTTCCCGCTCCGGACAGATGATGCTGGAGCAGGCATGCAGCACCCTCGCCTCCTGGCGCACCCTGTTCCCGGAACTACGCCTTTCGCTGAACCTGTCCGTCAACCAACTCTGGCAGGCCGATCTGATCGATCAGCTGGAACAGATGCTGGCTCAGCATCACCTTCCGGCCAGCGCGCTTATGCTGGAAGTGACCGAAGGTTCGATGATGACGGATATCGTAAAAACCGAGCAGTTCCTGGAAGCGCTGCATGGCCGGGGATTCGAGATTGCCATTGACGATTTTGGCACCGGATATTCATCTCTGAGCCGCCTGCGCTCCCTGCCGGTCAACAAGCTCAAGGTGGACAAATCATTCATGGACGGGATACCCCGGGACCGCAAGAGTATGGAGATGGTCAGGGCCATATTGCAGATGGCCACCAGCCTGGACCTGGAAGTGGTGGCTGAAGGCATCGAAACGGAAGATCAGTTGCAGGTCCTGGCAGAGGCGGACTGTCACTTCGGACAGGGCTTCCTGTTTGCTCGCCCCATGTCGTCGGAAGACCTGCTCACCTACCTGAGCTTGCCTGGCAAGGAACAGACCACCCCCTACAGACCCATGGCCTGACGGGCAAGCCACTCACTGGGCCAGTGACTGGTCTCCGGGCTTGAAATTCGGGCGCATCCCGAATACTGTATATTTAAACAGTATCGGAAAAGGCCATGAGTGACCTGCTGAATTCCCTGCTCGACGACGCCCGCCTCTGGCGCGGGCACCGCCAGCTTGCAACAGAGCCAACCCCGGAGCACACCGGCTTTGCCACCCTCGACAAAGAACTCGGGGGCCTTGGCTGGCCCCGGGGTGCCCTCAGCGAATGCCTGCTGGACGGCCCAGGCATTGGCGAACTGCAACTGGTTCTGCCCCTGCTCCAGAGAATGACCAAAAGGCAGCAGTGCGTATTCTGGGTTAACCCGCCGTTTACTCCCTATGCTCCTGCCCTCGCCCGGGCGGACGTCGACCTGGGCCAGGTGGTCCTGGTGCGGACCGAAAACCAGCCTGACCTTCTGTGGACCCTGGAAAACTGCCTGCGCTCACAGGCTACCGGACTGGTACTGGCCTGGCCTGACAGCCTGGCCGCCCGGGATATCCGCCGCCTGCAGCTGGCCGCCGAGGCCGGTCAAAGCACCTGCATCCTGTTCCGCAGCCGGCAAGAGGCCTGCCAGAGTTCGCCGGCAGCACTCCGGCTGGAACTGGTTCCAGATGACCGCCTCGGCCTGAAGGTGAACATCCTCAAGCGCCGCGGGGGCTGGCCCGGCCAGGGTTGCAGACTTGCCATGGCCGCCCGGGTCCAGCAGGACATGACCGAAGCCAGTACCGTTATTCATGGCCCCTGGCCTGATCATCAGAGCGGATAGACCATGCCCTGGCTGTACCTGCACTTCCAGCACCTGCTGCTGGACCATATTGCCCGTGCCCGGGAGGCCAGTGCCCCTCTGGCCGTTCTTTGCCAGGGATCGCGGCGCGTCCTGCAGGCCTGCCCCCGGGCCATGGCGCGGGGCGTCCAGCCAGGCACTGCCCTCAAAACCGCTCTCAACCTGGCGCCGGAGCTGGTCATGGTCCACGCCGATGACAATCGCCAGGCCCGTATCCTGGAACAGCAGGCCCACTGGCTTTATCGCTATATGGACCGGATCACCCTGTACCCGCCGGATGGCCTGCTGGCAGACGCCGGCAGTGTAAGGCGCCTGTATGGTGGCCTGCAGCCACTCAGGGAAGCGTTGCAGAAAGCCCTGGGGGAGCGCCAGCTGCATGCCACCCTGACCACTGGCACTACCCCGCTGGCTGCCCGCTTGCTGGCCCGGGCCGGCGCTGACTGTTTTACAGAAGGCACTGAGGAGATGGCCACTAACCTGGCTACCCTGCCCCTGGCCGCCACCGAACTTGAGCAGCGCACCCTGCAGCGCCTCACCCGTCTGGGGCTGACCACACTGGGTGAGTTGCAACAACTGCCGGCGGCCGAACTCGCCCGCCGCCTGGCCCCGGAAACCCTGGTTCATATCCAGCGCATCCTTGGCCAGCGGCCTGACCCCCAAACCAGCTGGCAGCCCCCCCATGAATTCCGGCAAAGGGCGGATTTCGGCCTGCCAGTCGAGAAAGCCCAGGGGCTCCTGTTTGCCCTGCAGCGCATCCTTGCGGACCTGGAAAGTGACCTCCAGTGGCGACAGCAGGACACTGACAGCCTGTTACTCATATTGCACCATTACCGCCAGGAGCCCAGCCACCTGCAAGTACGGACCACTGGCCCGGAACACCGCGCCGAGGCCTTTCTCAACCTGTTGCGGATTCGACTGGAGCAACACCCCTTGCAGGCCCCGGTAGAGACCCTGGAACTGCGGGTAACCCGCTTTCTCCACCGGCACACGGCCACATCCACAGACCTGTTGGGTGAAACCCGGGACACAGGGGAAGCCTGGCACACCCTGGTCAGCCGGCTGCAGGCCCGGCTAGGTGAGCAGGCCCTGAAGCACCTGGCCCCGGCGGCGGACCATCGCCCGGAAAGGGCCTGGAGCGCATGCAGCCTGGCACGCCAGCAGCGGGAACCAATGCCGGAGCACCTGCCCCTTCGCCCCCTCTGGCTGCTGTCCCAGCCCGCACCCCTGCAGGTGGCTCCGGAAGAGTGGCTGAGCGGACCGGAACGAATCAGCGGTGGCTGGTGGGACGGCGAGCGGGTATTGCGGGATTACTACATTGCCCGGCTGCCCGCAGGCCAGCTGGCCTGGATCTATCGGCACAACCAGCAGGGCTGGTTTGTCCATGGCTGGTTTGGATGACCTGCAAGGCCATGAGCTACGCCGAACTGCACTGTTTCAGCAACTTCACCTTCCTGACCGGTGCCTCGCACCCCCATGAACTGGCCGAACAGGCACTGGCAAACGGCTACCGTGCCCTGGCCATCACCGATGCCTGCTCCGTAGCAGGCATCCCCCGGGCCTGGCAGGCACTCAGAAACAGCAAGCTGGCCCTGATTACCGGCAGTTATTTTGAGCTGGAACCCTCAGCCCCGGATGCCCCCGGCCTTCGATTGATCCTGCTGGCCTGCACCCGCCAGGGCTACGGCCAGCTTTGCCAGCTGATCACTCTCGGGCGTCGCCGGGCCCCCAAGGGACATTACCAGCTGTTTCCGGAAGACCTGGACACACAGCACCTGGACGACTGCCTGTGCCTGTGGCTACCCCCAGCCACCCGCGAAATCAGTTTTACCGGTGCACTGCAAGCCGGAGAATGGCTCCGCGACCGGTTCCCCAACCGCTTCTGGCTTGCCGCCAGCCGCACCCTGGAGTCCGGTGAAGAGCAGCAACTTCATCGCATACGTGCCCTGTCCAGACAACTGGCACGCCCCATAGCAGCCACAGGCCATGTGCACATGCATGACCGGCAACGCCAACCCCTGCAGGACGTTCTCACCGCCATTCGCCATAACACCAGCCTGGAGCAGGCCGGGCACCGGCTGTTCCAGAATGGCGAGCGTTACCTGAGGCCCATACCGGTCATTCGACGACTGTTCCCGACGGAGTGGATTAACGAAACCCTCGCCATTGCCGAACGATGCACCTTTCGCCCCGGCGAACTGCGTTATGAGTACCCCGGCGACCTGGTGCCACCGGAGGAAACCCCCGCCAGCTGGCTGCAAGCCCTGACCCGTCAGGGGGAACAACGACGATTCCCGGAAGGTACCCCGGCACACATACAGGCCCTGATTCGAAAGGAACTGGGCCTGATCCGTGAAATGGAATACGAGCATTACTTTCTCACCATCCATGACATCGTCAGCTTTGCCCGTCGCCAGGGCATCCTCTGCCAGGGCCGGGGCTCCGCCGCCAACTCGGCGGTGTGCTACTGCCTGGGCATTACCGAGGTAGATCCCCGCCAGATCGAGCTACTGTTCGAGCGGTTCATTTCCAAGGACCGGGACGAGCCACCGGACATCGACGTGGATTTCGAACACGAACGCCGGGAAGAAGTCATCCAGTACATCTACCAGCGCTACGGCCGGGAACGGGCAGCCCTGGCGGCCACTGTTATCCGCTACCGCCCCCGTAGCGCGATCCGGGACGTGGGCAAGGCCCTGGGTTTTGATCCCGCCCAGGTGGAGCAACTGCTCAACGGCATCGACTGGCGGGACCGGGAAACCGACTGGCGAGGCCAGATCCTCGATAAGGGCCTGACCCGCCACAAGCGGGTTGCCAACCAGTTCTTTACCCTGGTAAATACCCTGCTGGGTTTTCCCCGACACCTGTCGCAGCATGTGGGTGGTTTCGTCATCAGCTCCGGCCCCCTGTCGCAACTGGTACCCACTGAAAACGCAGCCATGGCTGACCGTACCGTCATCCAGTGGGACAAGGATGACCTGGAAAGCCTGGGGCTCATGAAAGTGGACGTGCTGGCCCTGGGCATGCTGACCGCCATCCGCAAATCCCTGACCCTGATCAGTGAGGCGCAAGGCGAGCCCTTTACCCTCCAGCATGTGCCCCGGGAAGACAAGGCCACCTATGACATGCTCACCACCGGCGACAGCATCGGTGTCTTCCAGGTGGAATCCCGGGCCCAGATCAACATGCTGCCCAGGCTGAGGCCTGAGAAGTTCTATGACCTGGTCATTGAGGTAGCCATAGTGCGCCCCGGCCCCATCCAGGGCGATATGGTCCACCCCTACCTGAAACGCAAACACGGGCTGGAAGCGGTCACCTACCCCAACGAGCAAGTCCGGGCAGTGCTGGAGCGGACCCTGGGCGTACCCATTTTCCAGGAACAGGTGATCAGGCTGGCCATGGCGGCCGCCGGTTTTACCGCCGGCGAAGCCGACCAGCTACGACGTGCCATGGTCGCGTGGAAGTCCCATGGCGACCTGACGGTGTTCCGGGAAAAGCTGATCAGTGGCATGCGGGAACGGGGCCACAACGAAGACTTTGCCGAACGCCTGTACCACCAGATCTGTGGCTTTGGCGGCTATGGCTTTCCCGAGTCCCACGCCGCCAGTTTTGCGTTGCTGGTCTATGTCTCGGCCTGGATCAAGCGTCATCACCCGGCGGCCTTCTATTGCGGCCTGCTGAACAGTCAGCCCATGGGGTTCTACTCCCCCTCCCAGCTAATCCAGGATGCCCGCCGGCATGACGTTGTGGTTTTACCGGTGGACGTTAACCACAGCCACTGGGACTACACCCTGGAAGGCTCCGATGGCCGCCTCCGGGTCGGCTTGCGGCAAGTACGCGGACTGAACCACCAAAGCGCCGAGACCTTGTGTCGGCAACGGCCACCTGGCGGCTATACCAGCGTGCAGCAACTCCGCCAGCGCACTGCCCTGCCGCAGCGGGACCTTGAACTGCTGGCCGGGGCCAATGCCCTTGCTGCCATCAGCGGTCACCGGCACCAGAGTTACTGGGAGCTGCTGGGTCATGAAGAGGCGGCGCCTCTCTGGGTTTCGGAAGACGGGGAAGATCAGTCGTATTTGCCCGGCAGTGACAGGGTTGACCTGCCGGCTCCGTCAGAAGGCCAGAATGTTCTGGCAGACTATGCCAGTCAGGGGCTTACCCTGCAGCGTCACCCGCTGGCCCTGCTGAGAGAGCAGGGGCACCTGCGTAACTGCCTGAACGCCCTGCAACTGAAAACCGCTGAACCCAATCGCCCGGTCCAGGTCGCCGGCCTGGTCACCGGCCGCCAACGCCCCGGCTCCGCCTCCGGTGTCACCTTCGTTACCCTGGAGGACGAGTTCGGCAACATCAATGTGGTGGTCTGGCTCAATACGGCCCGGCAGCAACGCAAGCCGTTGCTGACTTCACGGTTACTGCATGTGAAAGGCATTGTGGAACGGGAGGGGGACATTGTTCATGTCATGGCCGGGAAGCTTACCGACCTCAGCCACCTGATTCAGACCTTGCCGGTGCCTTCGCGGGACTTTCAGTAGCTCCTACGGCTTCTTGAGTTACTGCTAGTGTTGGCTGTGGGCTGTGGGCTGTGGGCTGTGGGCTGTGGGCTGTGGCTGTGGGCTGTGGGCTGTGGGCTGTGGGCCCCAGCTTGCAGGTTTTGGTGGAGGGGCACCAGGGTGGGGGATGCTTTCTCTGCCGCAATTCACGGCCCATCCCTGGGCCGGCCTTGCTCCGCGCCATCCATGGCGCTGCGACGAAAGCATCCCCCACCCTACTGCCCTTACTAACTCCACTCGTGTCCGAAAGCTTTAAATAAAGCCAGGCCAAAAACAAGAAAACCCCGAAAGACTCAAAGTCTTTCGGGGTTTTCAGACTACCAGCTACAACAATCAGCCAAGCAGCTTGATCATGACACCGGCAGCTACCGCAGAGCCGATAACGCCGGCCACGTTCGGGCCCATGGCGTGCATCAGCAGGAAGTTCTGCGGATTGGCCTCAAGTCCAACCTTGTTGGATACCCGAGCTGCCATCGGCACCGCCGATACACCGGCAGAACCGATCAGCGGGTTGATCTTCTCCTTCACTATGGCGTTCATCAGCTTGGCCATCAGAACACCACAGGCGGTACCCACACCAAAGGCGACGATACCCAGCGCCAGGATACCCAGGGTCTGGGCATCCAGGAACTTGTCCGCCATCAGCTTGGAACCAACCGACAGACCCAGGAAGATCGTGGTGATGTTGATCAGGGCGTTCTGGGCAGTATCGCTCAGACGCTCGACCACGCCACATTCCCTCATCAGGTTACCGAAGCAGAACATGCCCAGCAGCGGCGCTGCATCCGGCAGGAACAGAACCACGGCAATCAGTACGACCAGCGGGAAGACGATCTTCTCCTTCTTGCTCACCGGACGCAGCTGGGTCATCTTGATGGCACGTTCTTCCTTGGAAGTCAGGGCCTTCATGATCGGCGGCTGGATCATCGGCACCATCGCCATGTAGGCGTAGGCCGATACCGCAATCGCACCAAGCAAGTGGGGAGCCAGCACACTGGACACGTAGATAGACGTCGGGCCGTCTGCACCACCGATGATACCAATAGCAGCCGCTTCCAGGATGGTGAAGTCCAGGATGCCCAGCCAGTCGAGCAGTGCAGCGCCCAATACCGTACCGAAGATACCGAACTGCGCGGCAGCGCCCAGCAGCATGGTTTTCGGGTTGGCCAGCAGTGGACCGAAGTCGGTCATGGCACCAACACCCATGAAGATAACCAGCGGCCCGATGGTGCTGCCGATAACAACCGAGTAGAAGTTATAGAGCATGCCATTGCCATACCCGAAATCCTGGGCAATGGAGTTGGCCAATGCCATTTCGGAATAGCTGGCCTCTTTCACAGCCACCTTGAATGCTTCTTTAAGCTCCGGTGTAACTGCCTGCCCAGCTTGATAGGCCACATCCAGCGGCGCTGCCAGCGCAGCCAGGATCTGAGTACTGCCACCGTCCTTCAGTGCAAAGTGGATGGCATTTTCCGCCGCAGTCAGGGCAAGCCCTGCCTCCGGGATGTTCGCCAGGATGCCACCGAAGCCAATCGGCACCAGCAGCAACGGCTCAAAGCCCTTGCGGATCGCAAGGAACAGCAGCAGCAGACCGACGAGGATCATGATCGTCTGGCCCGCGGTTATGTTGAACAGGCCACTGCCTGTCCACAGCGTTAGTAATTTATCCATGGAATGCTGGCCCTTATGCGATTGTCAGCATTTCATCATCAGGGGAAACGGCATCACCGACCTTGACGAAGACTTCACCGACCGTGCCGGATTTGTTGGCGCGAACCTCGGTTTCCATTTTCATGGCCTCGAGGATGATCACCACATCACCTTCTTCCACCTGATCCCCGGGGGACACGTGAACCTTGAAGATGTTGCCACCCAGCGGTGCCAGCAGGGGCTCGCCCTCACCAGCAGCCGGGGCCGGAGCAGAAGCCGCCGGTGCGGATGAACCGCCCGCGCCACCTTTTGCTTCGATCTGGCTGATCTCACCACCTTCGTTCACGGCAACCACGTAGTCCTTGCCATTCACGTTCACGGTGTAGGTTTCCGGGCCGTCAGCTTTCTTCGCTGCAGCCGGGGCGACGTCGTCGGCACTGGGTACCGGCTCGAATGCATCCGGGTTATCACGGTTCTCGAGGAACTTCAGGCCGATCTGCGGGAACAGGGCGTAGGTCAGGACATCGTCCACTTCCTGGTCCGCCAGCCTGATGTTCTTCTCTTCCGCCAATTTCTTCAGTTCGTCGGTCAGCTTGTCCATCTCCGGCTCGATCAGGTCTGCCGGACGACAGGTCACAGGCTCCTTACCGTCCAGGACACGCTCCTGCAGTTCCTTGTTGAACTCTGCAGGGGCTGCGCCGTATTCACCCTTGAGGATAGCGGCGGTTTCCTTGGAGATAGACTTGTAGCGCTCGCCGGTCAGTACGTTCAGTACTGCCTGGGTGCCCACAATCTGGGACGTCGGGGTAACCAGCGGAATAAAGCCCAGGTCTTCACGGACCTTGGGGATTTCCGCCAGAACCTCATCGAACTTGTCGGTCGCGTTCTGCTCACGAAGCTGGTTTTCCATGTTGGTGAGCATCCCCCCGGGCACCTGGGCAATCAGGATACGGGAGTCAGTGCCACGCAGGCTGCCTTCGAACTTCGCGTACTTCTTGCGCACCTGGCGGAAGTAGCTGGCGATTTCTTCAAGCAGTTCCAGGTCCAGGCCGGTGTCGCGGTCAGTGCCTTCGAGGATGGCAACGACAGCCTCAGTGGGCGAGTGGCCATAGGTCATGGACATGGAGGAAATGGCGGTATCCACGTTATCGATACCGGCCTCGGCGGCCTTGATGGCGGTAGCCGTGGACATACCAGTGGTCGCATGGCACTGCATGTGAATGGGCACATCCAGTTCTTTCTTCAGGCGGCTGACCAGCTCATAGGCTACGTACGGTTTGAGGATGCCAGCCATGTCCTTGATGGCGATGGAGTCGGCGCCCATGTCGGCGACTTCCTTGGCCAGCTCTACCCACATATCGACGGTATGCACCGGGCTGGTGGTGTAGGCAATGGTGCCCTGGGCATGTTTGCCGGTCTTGCGGACAGCCTTGATGGCACGATCCATGTTACGGGGATCGTTCATGGCGTCGAAAATCCGAAACACGTCAACGCCGTTCTCGGCGGCACGCTCACAGAACCGGTCGACCACGTCGTCTGCATAGTGACGGTAACCCAGCAGGTTCTGGCCGCGCAGCAACATTTGCTGCTGGGTGTTGGGCATGGCTTTTTTCAGCTCGCGGATCCGTTCCCACGGATCTTCGCCCAGGTAGCGAATGCAGGAATCGAATGTGGCTCCACCCCAGGATTCCAATGACCAGAAGCCAACCTTGTCGAGCTTCTCGGCAATCGGCAGCATGTCGTCAAGCCGCATGCGGGTGGCCAGCAGGGACTGGTGTGCATCCCGCAGGATAACATCCGTAATCCCCAGTGGTTTCTTGGTGTCAGTCATCGTGTCAGCCTTCTGTTAAAAGGTTCTAGTGTTCTGCGCCGGTCACTTCTTGTGGCGTGACCGGTATTGTGCAATCGCTTTCTTTATTGCTTCCGCCGTGTCGGGATCAACCGCAGCGGGTGCAGACGCTTTGGCACGTGGCGTCCTGGCCGGTGTAGCCGGCTCGGGCGGTGCAAATCGACCAATCATCTTGGACATGAGGAGTGTCGCGAATACCAGAATAATCAGGAATACGAACACGAAACCCATGCCTGCGATCATCAGGTCGATCGCCTGTGACATCAGCTCACTCATAACATGTGCTACCTGTGTTGAATGAAATGACTTTCCTCTGACAGCGGTATTCAGCCCTTACAACGGTTGGAACTTAGACCATTGTCGGAGGCAAAATCCTGCGTAATTTACCGTTTTATCCATAGGGGAGCAACTAAACAACCCCTCGCAAGCCCGCATTTTTTCAGTATTCCCAAAAAAACAATGGGCAAAACCACGTATCAGCTTTACACCGTTGCCAGGCCTCTCAAAGGCCCGGCCCGAGCGCCCTCACGCGGAACCGGCGACCCTTGATTCGCCCCTGCTCAAGGCGCTTGAGGGCCTTGTCAGCCACCGCCGAATCCACGGCCACAAAACTCTGATAATCCTGAATGGTAATCTTTCCCACCACTCCGCCGGGCAGTCCCGCCTCGCCGGTCAGTGCACCCAGGATATCGCCGGGACGGACTTTCTCCTTGCGGCCACCGGCAATGCAGAGCGTTACCCGTGCAGGACGCCATGGTGCAGGGGTGGCCGAAACCAGGTCACTGGCATCCAGTGGCTCGATTCCATGCCCCCGAACCTGCTCCAGGCGGGCGATCTTGTGCGCCCCGGACGGGCTGAAAAAAGTGACGGCGACCCCCTGGTTGCCGGCCCGGC
The DNA here is from genome assembly GCF_026013985.1 of Marinobacter sp. AN1. Taxonomy (NCBI): domain Bacteria; kingdom Pseudomonadati; phylum Pseudomonadota; class Gammaproteobacteria; order Pseudomonadales; family Marinobacteraceae; genus Marinobacter; species Marinobacter sp. AN1. The sequence continues at coordinate 2,570,533 of NZ_CP110342.1, forward strand.
CCGTCCGACCAATCCGGTGGGTGTGGGTCTCCGGGGAGCGGGCTGGCTCCATATTCACCACCAACGGCAGGTCATCGATGTCCAACCCCCTGGCGGCCACATCCGTTGCCACCAGGATGGGGCAACTCTGGTTGGCAAACAGGATCAGGACCTGGTCCCGGTCTTTCTGGTCCATGTCCCCATGCAATGCCGCTGCCCCAAAGCCCTGTTGAGTGAGGAACGAGACCACGTCGCCACACTGCTGTTTGGTGGCGCAGAACACCAGGCAGGAGGACGGCTGCTGCGTTGATAATAGACCCGCAAGCGCCTTTTGCGCCTGGCCCTCGGGAACCTCGTAAAAGACCTCCCTGATCGCCAGGGCCGAAGCCTCAGCACCGGCCTCAACGGTGACGGAAACCGGGGTCTGCTGATAGCGTTCGCTCAGCCGCCGAACGTGCTCCGGCCAGGTCGCAGAGAAAAGAAGCGTCTGTCGACGCTCCGGAGACCTCGCCACGATCGCGTTTACAGCCTCCTCAAACCCCATATCCAGCATCCGGTCTGCTTCGTCCAGTACCAATGTCTGCAACCGGTCCAGCGTCAGCGTGCCCTTGTCAAGATGGTCCTTTACCCTGCCGGGCGTACCCACAACAATATGGGCACCATGACTCAGCGAGCCAATCTGGGGACCGATTGGCGTACCGCCACACAGGGTAAGCACCTTGACGTTATGCCTGCTGCGAGCCAGCTCACGGATCGCTCGCGCAACCTGGTCAGCAAGCTCCCGTGTCGGGCACAGCACCAGCCCCTGGACCGCGAACCGGCGGACGTCCAGTTTCTCGACAAGGCCTATACCGAAGGCGGCTGTTTTGCCCGACCCGGTCAGGGCCATGGCAATTACGTCCTGGCCGGCAAGAACTGGTGGCAGCGCCTGCTGCTGGATAGGTGTTGGCTCGGTAAAGCCCAGGTTCCCGAGATTGTCGAGCATGGCCTGAGACAGGCCGGAAATCTGAAAAGACATAGTGGAGGAATCCGGAAAGACGGGAGGTTACGGCGGAGGCCATGAGCCCCGTATAATACCGTAACTACGAACCAGATTCAGAAACATCAGCAGGACCCACCATGGCTTCATTACAGGACCAACTGCTCAAGGCCGGCCTGGCCGATGAGAAAAAGCTCAAACAGCTGCAGAAGGAAAAGAAAAAGCAGCGCAAACAGCAACCCAAGGGCGCCATCCAGACTGACGAAGGCAAGCTGCGGGCCCAGCAGGCCCGCCAGGAGAAGGCCGAGAGGGACCGGCAACTCAACCAGCAACGCAACGAGGAAGCCCGCCGGAAGGCCATAACCGCCCAGATCCGTCAACTGGTGGAAACCAATCGCCTGGACCGAAGCCGCTGCGATGTGGACTACCAGTTTGTCCACGGCAAGAAGATCAAGAAGATCCTGGTGGACGATACCATGACGGACCAGCTGGCCCGTGGCCGCCTGGCCGTAGTTATCGTCAATGAAAGCTATGAGGTGGTGCCGGAAGCGGTCGCCCGCAAGATCATGGAACGCGACGAAGAAGTAGTTGTGGTGTTGCATGATCGCAACAGCCAGGCCGACAAGGATGAAGACGATCCCTATGCCGGGTATGAGATCCCGGATGACCTGATGTGGTAAATGGCTGCGGACGGCTCCGGGAGACCGTCTCAGGCCGCCTGCCCCGGCCATCACTCCGGGGTCGAACCGAACCCTGGTGATTACTGGTCACTGGAAGTCAGTTATTCCAGGTCCCGTTCAGGGCATACCAGCTACGAGGAACGTCCCGTTGAAAAGTACATGTAACAGAATGGGCATCCCGACCCCCTGATAACGCTCCCGAAAATACCCCAGCGCCAATGAAGGCAGCGCCACCGCCACCGCCACCGCCCACCCCAAAGGTTGGTGAATAAGGTGGAGCAGGACAAACAACGCGCTTGTCACCACGTTTGCCGCGCTGATACCACCGAATGACTGGACAAAAAATGGCCACCGCAGAAGCTCCCCCTGGATAACGCCCCGGAAAAGCACCTCCTCCACCAGAGGGTAAATCACTAGGAATGCGGAAAGTGTCATTGCATCACCGAAATAGCCGGCGGCAAAACCATCCGGTAACAGCCAGTGCATCAACACACCGGTTACTGCGGTGACAACAAGCAGTACCAGGACCTGGCCATCTCGCCAGGGCCTGGGAGCTCCAGCGTCAATTACGCCATACCAGGTCATTTAACAGGTCCCTTTATTTCGGGCATCCAGTTTCAGGGAATCCTGTCCCATTGACAACGTTTACAATCCAGGCTGGCCATGCCAGGACTCAGGTGGCGAATAGGTATGAATGCCAACGCTCCTTGCCCAGCAGGTTGATCTAGACTCAAAGGGGTGTAACAGGCAAAGGAGCCGAACCATGAACATCAAAAGATCATTCGTGCGTACTGCCGGCGTAGCCCTGCTAGTCGGCATGACCAGCTTGCCCCTTGCGGCACAGGACGACGAACCGGTATTTGGCCAGCAACTGATGACCCAGCAGGAATTGCGGGAACATCGTCAGACCATGCGCGGCTTCAATACCAATGAAGAGCGCGCCCAGTACCGCGAGCTTCATCGTGAACGCATGCTGGAGCGTGCCCGCGAGCGCGGCGTTGAGCTCGGCAATGGTCCGGGCCAGGGCATGAGCCAAGGCCAGGGAGCCGGTCAGGGACAGGGCATGGGTCAAGGTCAAGGTCAAGGCCAGGGCCAGGGCAACCAGCAAGGCATGGGGACAGACCAGGGTAACCGCCAGAACAAGCAAGGTTCTGGCGGTGGCCAGGAATACCAGCCAAAAGGTTCCGGCCAGGGTGGCGGTAACCGGTAAACCTCGCCAACCATAAAAAAACGGGGCTGATCTCCAGCCCCGTTTTCCTTTATGCCTTTACTGACCTGTCGCAGACTCAGGCATCAGCACGACGTTTCCGCGCCCACAGACCCGCCAGCGCCAGCAGCACCATGCCAGGCAGTACCGGATCAAACGGCGAGCCCGGTCCACCAACGGTACAGCCACCACCACTGCTACTGGAGCGAGATGCGGGTGTTGCGGGTGTTGCCGGGATAGCCGGATCATCAACAAGCTCGTTCAGACCGGTGACTCGCATCGTGAACGTACAGCTTGTTTCGGTACCATCACTGGTACAGGTCGGCCAGGAAGCCGTATCGGCAACACTGATGGTCGTATTCAGGTTCACGTTGGCCAGGTCCTCAACCGGACCCTGCACGTAACCGGCAACACGCACCAGCTCACCCTCCGAGGCGTTAATCATCTCGTTCATGTCTTCGAGGGTCATCGTTGAGCCGTCTGCCAACTCGTAAAGACCTTCATCGCCGGCATCCGGAAGCCAGGTAGCGAGGGTGGAACCATCGGTGGTGTCTTCAACGGTTGGGGGATTATCCGCCCAGGTTTCGAAGTCAGCGATGGTTACCGCTTCACCGTCGATCAACACCCGGAAGGTGCCGTCGTAAAGCTCGGACGCCAGCAATTTCGACAGCGACAGGGCCGCAGGAACGATATTGTCCGGGTCACCTTCGTCCAGTGTGTCAACTACCGGCCGAACGTTGCTCAGATCGTAGATGGTTGTATTTTCCCCTTCGGCATCGAAGGAAGTGCCATTCGGATCATAGATGGTGGCTGGCGCTGTCTCTGTACCACCTGCCAGAAGTATCGCTTCTATATCCACAGCCTCGAAGGTCTTCTCGTTGGTCTGCCAGTCTGTACCATCATTCCAGGCCAGCAAGATGGAATCGTTGGCCGGGTTGCCATCGTGGTCGATGAACCAGCCCGTCGGCACGTTGGCCAGGGCATTCCAGTCACCAAACAGCTCCGAATACTCGACTGGGATCACACCATCCGTTTCCATGGTGTCCTCATCAGAGGCCGTGGTGCCCTCTGTGAACGCCGCAATACTGGTACTGAAGAATGGCAGGCCTTCTACGCGGCTACCGCCGAACAGACCACCAGGGTACTTGCCGATAGGGCCAATAGAGAGTTTGCTGGCCCCGTCCGCAGCCATGCCGAAGGACAGGCCATCTTCCGCTGAAGAAGGTGTGAAATCGTTGCCCACGCCAAAACCGGTTTCAATCCGGAAGGCCTTGAGGCCGCCCTCTACCAAATTTGTGGTATCCGTCAGGTTGGAGAACTTGCCGATCACCCGATACAGTTTCGAGGCATCATCGGCGGATACATTGAACACGAGATCAATCGGGCCGTTGGTTTCCGTTGTCTTCAGCTTGAAGCGCTTTCCGGAATCACCAGGCGCCTGGCAATTAACCTCAAGGTCAGGCTGCGCCATGATGCAGCCCGCAAACTGATAAACCTGCTCATCAATGGTGCCGTTGAAGGCCTCGTTATAGACCGAGATCCCCAGCCCGATTTCACCACTGTCGTTAACCGGGTCGAGCCAGCCGAAGCTCGCAGTACCCGCTGTATCGGTATAGATCAATGTCTTGCCTTCCACTGGCGGGACAGCGAGGTTATCGGTGTTGACGCTGTCTACCGTTGCCGCGAACGCTGCTGGCGCAACACCCAGAGCCGAACACATAACCGCTCAGGCCAGCGGTTGCCTCACAAACCGTCTCGTCATTATTGTCATAGAGCTTACCCTTGGGAGTTCAGATTTTTCGGATACCACGGCACTAACGTTAGATAGCACTCGCATGAATACCAAAATAACGTTTTGGAATAAGCGACAAGCGGATAAGGTTCAGATGAGTTTATTACTCATAGCGACGAGATCGGTTTAAACCGGACATTGCTCGCCGTTAGCGTTAAATAATCGAAAGAACGCGGATTTATTAACTTTTAGCCACATTATGACGCAGCACAAGGAATACCCCTCATATAGGGCCGGGAGACCCCAAACCGCTTGAAGAGTACCAGGACAGGGGTGTGACAAATTGACGCAGGCATGAAGCGCCCTCAGGGGCGTGGCTTATCAGGGGGGAGATCAACGAAAGTTATCACGTCTGGCGCCTGTCTCTCGCACCAGCAAAACCATCAGGAATTAACTTGGGGCGTGGCCCATGCAGGTTACGGACTGCTGGGTATTCTGGCGAGATGAGATAACAAGGCCCTTGAGAATGGACCTTGCTATCAGCTTACAGTACCCGGTTCTCAGTCACACTGTGGCAGAGCCGCACGTGAAGGTGTTGAAGCATCGTTGATCGTATAGTCACATCCATACTGATCGTCAGCAACGACCTCCGGATCGAGCACGTCATCACCACCTGGCCTGATACCGAAGTTCACCCAGGTCACAAGGTCCACAAGCGCTGTGGAGAACTCCGAACCGGAGAAACCGCAGTGCCCGGGAGCACGAATGGCCCTCTGAACGAGAAGATCCTGACTGCCATTCGCTTCAGCGCCCTTACGGTAGAGCTGTTGATGCACGAACGGAACGAAAAAGTCGCCCAGGGTATGCATCGTTAAAACGGGGACATCGAAGTCGCCCTGAACCAGCGGCATCCAGCGCACACTGTCATCCTGAATGGGATTAACACCCTTGTCCGCAAGGAAGCGACCAACTTTTGCCGTTAAAGCCCTCTCCTGACCGGTAAAACGCGGTCCATCCGTCCACCGGTAAACCCGGTCGGTATTGTCGTAGAAGTCCTTTGCAAGAATACCGGTAATAGTGCCATCTGCTCCCCCGGTTCCCAATACAGCACCCTGCCATACGGGGCTACTGAAACCTTCGTCAAATATTGGCCGTTCGCCGCCCGTCAGGTTCATCGCAATATCTTTCAGACGCTGGCCCGCTTCATTCTTGGGAACAAACGCATCTTCACCGCTGGTGGCTACAAACAGATTTGAAACGATCGATGGCAGGTTCTGCTGAAAATCTTCATAAGGCAAGTGCCCCAGTCCCGCGAGCTCCTGCGCCACCCGGTTGTAATCACCTAACCAATAGAACTGATTCTGCTCAGCCTGACAAAGCGGCAACGCGCCCTCGTAGGCCACCGGATAACGCGCCGTTTCAAGCGTTTCGCGCTCCACCGCCGCTGCTGCAGCGTGGCCACCCATGGAAACACCGGCGATGAGATATTGGTTGATCTCTCCGTGATCGACACTCCAGTCGTTGCGTAATATGTCTGTCAACTCAATTGCAAGCCGGTTGGTATCCTCTACGGCTGCCCTGACGTCGTAGTAGTTGGCAGAATAGGATGACGCTGCCCAAGCATAACCAAGTGCAAGTACTGTGTTTCGGAAGGCCAGGTTGGGCACTTCAGGCGTAACCACCGGGCTTTCACCACGGAAGCCATGTGCGTACATGATGACGCCGCCATGCCAGTCCTGCGGGAATTCTGCCGTATAGGCAGCTGGTCCCTGAATTCCGGTATAGGTTCCCCAATAGGCCGACGCCCCTGGTAGTGCTTCGAATGACAGCTCTGCTGCAACAGTGAACTCCCTGCTGTCGTGCTCCCGGACGAGATCCTTGTTGACACCCCAGCCAATACCCTGACCCTGGTTTCCAACAGAGTTTTTTGCCTGCAGAACAGGGCTTGCAAGTCCGATTGCGGCAGCACAGGCGACTGTCAGGATAGTTTTATTATGACTCATTCCATCTCTCCACTTTGTTTTTATGCTTCAACCCTTAACTATTTCACTGTGCGGAACATTATTTTGTATCCGTATGTAACAAAGTAGGGCAGATTTGTTAAAGGGGCAAGACGGCATTTATTGTCTTTTTCATTCAATTTAAGGGGGCACAACGAAAAGCGCCGCAGCCAGAGGGGGGCTCCAGTCTTCGGCGTTTCGTTGTAAGTGGCGCGGCTGGGAGGATTAGGCGGGCCTGCGGCCTTTCCCCTTCGGGGCCGTCGTCGCGTGGCTCCGACGTTCCTCCGTGCGCTTTGCGCACTCCGGTCGAACCTCTATCGGTTCAAATCCTCCCAGTACACTACGAAAAACGCCGCAGCCAGAGGGGAGCTCCAGTCTGCGGCGTTTCGTTGTAAGTGGCGCGGCTGGGAGGATTAGGCGGGCCTGCGGCCTTTCCCCTTCGGGGCCGTCGTCGCGTGGCTCCGACGTTCCTCCGTGCGCTTTGCGCACTCCGGTCGAACCTCTATCGGTTCAAATCCTCCCAGTGCACTACGAAAAACGCCGCAGCCGGAGGGGTGCTCCAGACTGCGGCGTTTCTATGTAAATGGCGCGGCTGGGAGGATTAGGCGGGCCTGCGGCCCTTCCCCTTCGGGGCCGTCGTCGCGTTGCTCCGACGTTCCTCCGTGCGCTTTGCGCACTCCGGTCGAACCTCTATCGGTTCAAATCCTCCCAGTGCACTACGAAAAACGCCGCAGCCAGAGGGGTGCTCCAGACTGCGGCGTTTCTATATAAATGGCGCGGCTGGGAGGATTAGGCGGGCCTGCGGCCCTTCCCCTTCGGGGCCGTCGTCGCGTTGCTCCGACGTTCCTCCGTGCGCTTTGCGCACTCCGGTCGAACCTCTATCGGTTCAAATCCTCCCAGTGCACTACGAAAAACGCCGCAGCCAGAGGGGTGCTCCAGACTGCGGCGTTTCTATATAAATGGCGCGGCTGGGAGGATTCGAACCTCCGACCGCCTGGTTCGTAGCCAGGTACTCTATCCAGCTGAGCTACAGCCGCGCATCAAACTTTACTCTCGGTCGATCTCTCGACCGCCTGGTTCGTAGCCAGGTGCTTTATCCAGCCGGCCGGCGCTCCGGTGAGCTACAGCCGCGCAAAAACTTGGTGGACAACTCCGGGCAACGTTTGGCGTTGCCTTCCGCCGGGAGGATTACTCGGGCCTGTGGCCCTCGCCCCTTCGGGGTCGTCGTCGCGTTGCGTCGACGTTCCTCCGTGCGCTCTGCGCACTCCGGTCGAACCTCTTCCGGTTCGAATCCCATCGTACTCCGGGACTTGTCGCATACTCCGGGTTTACGATGCGATTTTGCAATAAGTGGCGCGGCTGGGAGGATTCGAACCTCCGACCGCCTGGTTCGTAGCCAGGTACTCTATCCAGCTGAGCTACAGCCGCGCATCAAACTTTACTCTCGGTCAATCTCTCGACCGCCTGGTTCGTAGCCAGGTGCTTTATCCAGCCGGCCGGCGCTCCGGTGAGCTACAGCCGCGCATCAAACTTTTGGTTAGGCGCTACCCCGACCTGTCGCCACTTCCCTTCTATTTATAGCGAAGAAAATGGCGGAGAGGGAGGGATTCGAACCCTCGGTACGATTGCTCGTACGGTTCCTTAGCAGGGAACTGGTTTCAGCCACTCACCCACCTCTCCGTGACAACGGCGCGTATACTACCATAATTTTTCTGTTTTCATAGGGTTGACAGGGAATTTTTCTGACCGGTTTTATGAACTGGCTTTACGCCCACAAAAAAACCGCCAAACCAGACGGTTGCAGCGGTTTTTCAGTCAGTTTCCACCAGCGAAGACAGAAACTGCTACTTACTTAGTGATTACCGGGCTCCGGGCCTTCCGGTTCGCCTTTCTCACTCTGGATACGCTGATAGATTTCCTCACGGTGGACAGCCACTTCCTTCGGGGCATTCACACCAATACGTACCTGGTTACCTTTTACACCCAGCACGGTTACGGTGACTTCGTCACCAACCATCAGGGTTTCGCCTACACGGCGGGTCAAGATCAACATGTCCTTTACTCCCTATTCCAGAGCTACCTGTTCCGACTTGAACAATTAGTTATAACTATATAACGGGATTTACCAAACCAGCAGTCGAATAATCCCTTACAGGCAATCATGAGACGACCATGGAACCGGTTTGGTTCCCGCTTTGTGGCGAGACCCTGGCGGACCGACCTGTTTATCCGCCGTTTCAGGCCTCTGTCTCGGCCTTGTGCAGGTCAAAGGCACTGTGTAGCGCCCTGACTGCCAGCTCAAGATACTTTTCATCGATCACCACCGACACCTTGATTTCAGAGGTGGAGATCATCCGGATATTGATACCTTCATTGGACAGCGCCTCGAACATGCGGGTTGCCACACCGGCGTGGGAGCGCATGCCCACACCTACAATGCTCACCTTGGCAATCCTGTCGTCCCCGCTCACTTCACGGGCACCCAATTCATTCGCCAGTTGCTCGAGGATCTCCCGGGTACGCCGGAAGTCATTGCGATGCACTGTGAAGGTAAAGTCAGTATGGTTATCGGCACCGACGTTCTGGACAATCATGTCGACTTCGATGTTGGCATCGCTCACCGGCTTGAGTATGCGAAGGGCAATGCCGGGTGTATCAGGTACACCGGCAATGGTCAGCTTGGCTTCGTCTCGGTTAAATGCAATTCCGGAAACAACCGGTTGTTCCATGGCGCTTTCATCCTCAAAGGTAATCAGGGTGCCCTCGCCTTCCTCAAAGGAGGATAGCACCCGCAACGGAACATTGTACTTGCCGGCGAATTCGACGGCCCGTATCTGCAGAACCTTGGAGCCAAGGCTCGCCATTTCAAGCATTTCTTCAAAGGTAATTCGGTCAAGGCGGCGTGCGGAGTCCACAACACGCGGATCGGTGGTATACACCCCGTCCACATCGGTATAGATCTGGCATTCGTCCGCTTTCAGTGCAGCCGCCAGGGCCACTGCGGTGGTATCCGATCCACCGCGGCCAAGGGTGGTGATATTGCCCTTTTCGTCCACACCCTGAAAACCTGCCACAACAACCACACGACCCTTTTCCAGGTCACCGCGCATGTTGTGCTCGTCGATTTCCTGGATCCGGGCCTTGGTGTGAGAGCTATCGGTGCGAATACGCACCTGGGAACCGGTATAGGAGCGAGCATCACAGCCCCGCTTCTGCAGGGCCATGGACAGCAAGGCAATGGTCACCTGTTCACCGGTGGAAACGAGCACATCCATTTCCCGGGGGGTCGGCTCTTCCATAATATCTTTCGCCAGGGCGATGAGACGGTTGGTTTCACCGCTCATGGCTGAAACCACAACCACGACATCGTGCCCTTGCTCGCGGAACCGGCACACCTTGTCCGCAACTGCTTCTATCCGGTCGGTGGAGCCGACGGACGTACCTCCGAATTTCTGAACCAGCAGTGCCATGATCTTCCCAAATTTCCTGGCGGGGGCCTTTTGCACCCCGGGAGATGACCAGCGACCCGCGACGAAGCTTCGACGACGGGCCTTCCCATATCAGACACCGGACAACACTCGTGTCCCGGCTGAAAAATCGCGGAATTATACCCCTACATCATAAGCAGATAACAGTAGCGCAAATGCAATTACTGTATCGGTTCAGCCAGCCTGCGACGCAACCCAGCCAGCCACGCCCTCAAGGGCTGCGGGCAAGGCAGCCGCATCGTTGCCACCACCCTGCGCCATGTCAGGTCGGCCGCCCCCCTTGCCATCAACCTGCGCCGCCAGGTGCTTCATCAGGTCACCAGCCTTGACCCGGTCGGTGGCTGACTTGGTCACGCCGGCTACGAGGGTCACTTTGCCGTCTTCAACACTGGCCAGGACAACCACACCTTCACCCAGCTTGTTCTTGAGCTGGTCCGCGGTCTCCATCAGGGACTTGCGATCCGCTCCTTCCAGTTGCGCTGCGACCACTTTAAGCCCGGCCACCTCAACGGCTGAACCGGCCAGGTCAGCACCGGCAGAGCTGGCGAGCTTGCCCTTGAGCTGCTCTACTTCCTTTTCCAGCAGACGGCTGCGATCCAGGGCACCCTGGACTTTTTCCACTACGGAATCGCGGGTGCCGCGAACCATTTTTGCCACGCGATCCAGGGTATTTTCCGTTTCAGTCACCCAGCGCAGTGCGCCAAACCCGGTCACTGCCTCAATACGGCGAACACCGGCCGAGATGCCGCTCTCGGAGGTGATACGGAACAGGCCGATATCCCCGGTACGGGCTACGTGGGTGCCACCGCAAAGCTCCACGGAGTAGTCATCGGACCCCATGCTGAGTACCCGCACCGTATCACCATACTTTTCCCCGAACAGGGCGATGGCGCCTTTTTCCTTCGCGCTGTCCATGTCCATCAGGTCAGTCTGGACCGGGGTGTTCGAAAGGATCTGTTCGTTGACCTGGCGCTCGATTTCCCGGAGCTGATCCTGGCTGACTGGCTCGAAATGGGAGAAATCGAACCGCAGCTTGTCCGGATCCACCAATGAACCTTTCTGGCCCACATGCTCACCCAGCACGTTGCGCAGGGCGGCGTGCATCAGGTGGGTGGCGGAGTGGTTCTTCTTGGTGTTTTCCCGACGCTGGTGGTCAATACGGGCATCAACCTCAAGGCCAGCAAAGAACTCCCCTTCCACTACCGTGCCGATATGCAGGTGGTTGTCCCCTTCCTTGCGGGTATCATTGACCTGGAAGCGACCACCGCTCCAGGTCAGCAGGCCAGTGTCACCCACCTGGCCACCGGATTCGGCATAGAACGGTGTACGCTCGAGTACGATCACCGCCTCATCGCCGGCTTCGGCCGCTTTCTCCTCACCACCGACCAATACCGTACGGATGGTCTCGTGACCATCAATACGCTCATAGCCGGTAAACTCCGTGGTACCCTCAATACGAATGCCGGCAGCGTTGTAGTCGATGCCGAACTTGCTGGCCGCCCGGGCGCGCTCCCGCTGCTGCTCCATGGCCTTTTCGTAGCCCTCGTAGTCCAGGGTCAGGCCACGCTCGCGGGCAATGTCGTTGGTCAGATCTACCGGGAAGCCATAGGTGTCATAGAGGGTGAAGATGGTCTCACCAGGAATTTCGGTACCCTCCAGGTCAGCAATGTCCTGCTCCAGCAGACGCAGCCCCTTGTCCAGGGTCTTGGCAAACTGCTCTTCTTCCTGCAGCAACACCTTTGCGATCTGCTTCTGACTGCTGCGCAACTGCGGATAGGCTTCGCCCATCAGTGATACCAACGCATCAACCAGTTTGTAGAAGAAGGGCTGCGTCGCGCCCAGCTTGTTACCGTGGCGGGCTGCGCGGCGAATGATACGGCGCAGAACAAAGCCCCGGCCTTCATTGGAAGGCATGACACCATCGGCAATCAGGAAGGCGCAGGAGCGAATGTGGTCAGCGACGACCCGCAGGGAGGCCTCGGTAGTGGCTGCGCCGCCCAGCACTTCGGATGCTGACTTGAGAAGGTCCTGGAAGAGGTCGATCTCATAGTTGCTGTGAACACCCTGCAGCACCGCAGTAATACGCTCCAGGCCCATACCGGTATCCACGGAAGGCTTGGGCAATGGCAGCATGTCGCCATTCGCCTGGCGGTTGTACTGCATGAAAACCACGTTCCAGATTTCGATATACCGATCACCGTCTTCTTCCGGGCTCCCGGGAGGGCCCCCGGCTACCTCCGGACCATGGTCGTAAAAAATCTCGGTGCAGGGGCCACAGGGACCGGTATCGCCCATCTGCCAGAAATTGTCAGATGCATACCGGGCGCCCTTGTTGTCACCAATACGGACAATCCGGTCCGCCGGCACGCCAATCTCCTTGTTCCAGATATCATAGGCTTCGTCGTCATCGGCGTAGACGGTTACCCAGAGCTTCCCGGTTGGCAGTTTGAGCCATTGATCACCGGTCAGGAATGTCCAGGCGAAGTTGATGGCCTCGCGCTTGAAATAATCACCGAAGCTGAAGTTGCCCAGCATTTCAAAGAACGTGTGGTGCCGGGCGGTATATCCGACATTCTCGAGGTCGTTATGCTTGCCACCGGCACGCACACACTTCTGGGAGGTGGTGGCGCGAACGTAGTCCCGTTGTTCCCGCCCAAGGAAAACGTCCTTGAACTGGTTCATACCCGCATTGGTGAACAGCAGGGTGGGATCATCGTGGGGTACCAGCGAACTGCTCGGTACGATGGTGTGCCCCTGCTGCTCGAAATACTTGAGAAACGCCTGACGCAACTCTGCGGTTTTCATAGACCTTTGATACCTTTCCAGAAACCCGCCGAGGAATCCGGCGGGTCCACGATTGAAGTCGGATACTTACATGCGTGTGCAAATCCGCTACTCTAGCACACGCCGAAAATCAGGAAAAACGTGTAACCAGCCAGGAGACCCCATGCCCCGACGCTTTCATGACGCCGAGGAACTCTTCCCACCGGCCACCGTACTGAAGCGCGCGCTCGCTATTATCTACGATGGCCTGATCAGTATCGCCGTGCTCCTGGTCGCCACCTGGATCTATACCATGATCGCGGGCTGGCTGACTGGCTGGGACAAGTACGAACAGATGGCTGAAGCAGGCGAGCTTTCCGGCGATCCCGGGCTGACCTTCGTCCTGTTCCTGGTGCTCTATCTTTTCTTTGCCTACTTCTGGACCCGGATCGGCCAGACCCTGGGTATGCAGGTATGGCGCATTCGTATTGAGAACCTGGACGGCACCTCGGTGAGCTGGACCCAGGCACTGCTTCGCTATGGTACTGCGGGGGCCGCCATCTTCGTCGCCCTGCTGGCCGGTTATTATCTTGGTCCGGTGTCGCTGTTTCTGACCGTGCCAGTGGTGATCGCCCTGTTCTACCCTATCAATGGCCTGTCAGTGACTGACCGGGTCTCCGGCAGCGTAGTGGTCCAGGTGCCCAGGGAGGCTCGCAAAAAGTCCTGAGCCACCACCTACCCGGCCCTGCGCATCAGCCAGGCACCGATCAGCCCGTTAACGGCAATAGGTATCAGGATGGCAAGCACCGGGTTGAAACCGAACACCACACTCATGGGGCCGAGCAGGTCCTGCATGTACTTGAACAGCAGGCCGACAATGAGCCCGGTGAACACACGGAAGCCCATGGTCACCGAACGCAACGGCCCGAAGATAAAGGAAATGGCGACGATCACCATGACGGCCGTACCCACCGGCATCAGCACCTTTTTCCAGAACGCCAGCCAGTATTGAGCAGACGTAAGCCCCTGCTGATCCAGGTAGCGCGCATAGGTATACAGACCGGTCAGCGGCAGATTCTCGGGCTTGACCACCAGCACACTCAGAACGTCGGGAGTCAGACCGCTATCCCACCGCTCTTGGGCGCTGACCTCCCGCTCGGTGCCTTCGCGGGACAATCGGGTCCGCCTGACATCCTGCAGAAGCCAGTGATCCCCCTGAAACGTTGCACGGCTGGCGAAGCTCGCGGTCGCCAGCCAGCGGTCGTCGTCGAACCGGAACAGTGCGACCCCCTGAAGGTCACCGTCCGGGGTCACCGCATTCAGATGTATAAAGGTATCCCCTTCCCGGTGCCAGACCCCTTCGGCGCTGGCAATACTGCCATCGCCACCCCGGGCAACGGCCTTCTGGCTCTGGGCCAGCCGCTCGGCAGGCGGGGCCACGTACTCACCGATAACCAGCCCGAACAGCACCACCACCAGGGCCGGTTTCATGGCGGACCAGACAATACGGCGTATGGAGACACCGGCTGCACGGATCACCGTCAGTTCAGACGAACTGGCCATGGCCCCAAGCCCCACCAGGCAGCCCATAAATGCCCCCAGCGGAAGGTAGTCATAGATGCGCCTGGGCAGGGTCAGCAGCATGTACAGGGCGGCTTGCAATGCCTGGTAATCCGCACGGACATCTTCCAGTTCCGCGATATAGCCGAACACCACATCCAGCGACAGCACCACCATCATCACCAGGAACATGGCTCCGCCGACATTGCCCATGATGTAGCGGTCAAGTAGTCGCACGGGTACCTCCCTTACGCTCCAGCCGGCGTTTTCGCATCCAGACAGGGCCGAACTGCAACCACAGGCCCAGGCCGAGGAACAGCAGGTGCACCCAGGTCATTCCGATCCATTCCGGTATATGGCCGGAGGCCAGCGCGTCCCGGGCCACAATCAGCAGGCCAAGGTAGAGGATGTAGATCATCATGGCAGGCAGCAGATGGAAAAAACGGCCCTGGCGCGGGTTCACACGACTGAGCCGGACGGCCAGCAGGGTCACTACCGGCACAATCAGCGGTAACGAGACGCGCCAGTGCAGCAGCGCCCGCAGCTCAGGGTCGTCCGAGCGCATCAGCGCCAGCGTCGACATACCCTCCTCGTCTTCACTGCCCATCACCGGCGACTCAGCGACCTTCAGGCCATAGGCCTCAAATTCGGTAATGTCGTAATCAAGTTCACCTGGCAACCCCTGGAAGCGGGTACCCCGCTCAAGTACCAGGAAACGACTGCCTGTGTCGTCGTCAATAAACTGTGAGCCTTCTTCCGCCACCACCAGACTCAGGGACTGGTCAGCCTCCGAATACTCGGCAATGAAAACCCCCTGCAACCTGAGCTTGTCATCACTGAGGGATTCGGTATAGGTGGCACGCCCCCCGGACCCCAGGGTCTGAAAACGCCCCGGCGCCAGCATTTCAAATTCGGTAGCCTGGCTCTGCTCGTCAAAGATGCGCTCGACGTTCTTCATACCCCAGGGCGTAATCCAGAGGCTCATGGCACCCACCAGCAGCATCACCAGGAAACCGGCAATCAGCGTATGCCCGAGCACCTGGCGGTCGCTGACCCCGCAGGCAAACAGCACAGTCATTTCACTTTCGAGGTACATCCGGCCGTACGCCAGCAGAATGCCAATGAAAAACCCCAGCGGCAGGATCAGTTCCAGGAAGCCCGGAAAGCGGTAGGCCATGATGGCAAACAACACATCGCCGGACAGTTCGCCGGCGGCAGCTTCTGCCAGGTACTTGATAAAGCGCCCGCTCATGAACACCAGCAACAACACGCCGGAAACGGCGGCCATTGTGGTCAGGGTCTGGCGGGTCAGATAACGAAAGATGATACTCAAGAACGGCCTCTCAGGGCTTGCACGGCTAGTGTCCCGTCTGATGCGGGCTATTCTATGGAACCTCGCTTCCAAATGACAGGGTTCGGCACAGATTCCGGCGGCCCCGCGAAGCAGCGCAAATTGCAGCTACCCGCTTGATAAATCGGCACCAGACCCCGATGCTATAACCATTGATTCAATCCCGGTGCCTCCGGCACCTGCCAATGACACCCAGGAGTTGCCATGAATTTCACGCTCAGCAGCAAAGCCCTCAGCAGTTCCCGAACCGATTGCCTGGTCGTGGCGGTCCCCGAGAAAGGCGACTGGCCGGCCAGCACCACCCAGGCAGACGAAGCCATGGGAGGGCAATTGAAGGCCCTGCACAAGAACGGCGACCTGACTGGCAAGCCCGGCTCCACCCTGATGATTCCAGTAAACGACGCCCCCTGGGGCCGGGTACTGGTTGTTGGCACTGGCTCGGACAAGGATCGAAAGCCGGCTGATTACCGCAAGGCCCTGATCGCCATGGCGAATGTGCTGAAGGATAGCGCCGCCAGGAATGCGGTCATCGCCCTTGCAGACACAACACTCAACGGAGACGACGCGGTCACCTCCGAGGCCAGCAAGCTCCGCCTGATTGGCCGAACCCTGGAAGAGCAGTTCTATACCTTTACCGAGTTCAAGAGCGAGCAACCCTCCAAGCGCAAGCTGAGCAAGGTTACCGTCCTCGCCTCCGGCACCGGCAAGGCTTTCAAGGATGCATTCGACCTGGGTCTGGCCACTGGCCGCGGCATGAACTTCACCCGCAACCTGGGCAACACTCCGCCCAACATCTGTCACCCCACATGGCTGGCTGAGCGAGCGCAGCAACTCGCCAAGGACCACGACGTCATCAAGACCGAGGTACTGGACGAGAAGCAGATGAAGAAACTGGGCATGAACAGCCTGTTGTCTGTATCTGCCGGCAGTGCCCAGCCAGCACGCCTGATCGTGATGGAGTACAAGGGTGGCAAGGCCAAGGACAAACCCTACGTACTTGTGGGCAAAGGCATCACCTTCGACACCGGTGGCATCAGCCTCAAGCCCGGTGAAGGCATGGATGAGATGAAATACGACATGGGCGGCGCCGCGGCCGTGTTTGGTACCATGCAGGCCATCGCCGAGACGAAGCCGAAAATCAACGTGGTGGCCGTCGTCGCCGCCGCCGAGAACATGCCCAGCGGTACCGCCACCCGGCCGGGCGACATTGTCACCTCCATGTCCGGCCAGACCATTGAAATCCTGAACACCGACGCCGAAGGCCGGCTGGTACTTTGCGACGCCCTCACCTACGTGAAGAAGTACAACCCGGAGGTGGTTGTGGACATGGCCACCCTGACTGGCGCCTGCATCATCGCCCTGGGCCACCACGCCACCGGACTGCTGTCCAACAACGATGACCTGGCAGAGGAACTCCTTGCTGCCGGCGAACGGACCGGTGACCGGGCCTGGCGCCTGCCCCTGTGGGACGAGTACCAGAGCCAGCTGGACAGCAACTTCGCCGACATGCAGAACATTGGCGGACGACCGGCGGGCACCATCACCGCCGCCTGCTTCCTGTCCCGGTTTGCGAAGGAATACCGCTGGGCCCACCTGGACATCGCCGGCACCGCCTGGGTTTCCGGCAAGGCGAAAGGTGCCACCGGCCGGCCAGTTCCGCTGCTGGTAGATTACCTGATGTCCCATGCCGGAAAGTAACGGCGACTCTCCCCGCCCTGAAGGCAATCAGTCCAGGTCCTACTGGTTCCATATCCTGGCCGGGGCTACACCTGCGGACCGCAATCTCCACGCGGTCCGCCTGGTGGACAAGGCCTGGCAACAGGGCGACAGGGTGTGCATCGTCTGCGATCAGCACAACCAGGCCGAGGAACTCGACGACCTGTTGTGGACGTTTATGCCGGATGCGTTCATTCCCCACAGTATCGTTCCGGACGCCACCACCCGGTGCCCGGACCCGGTGGGTATCCTGCTCTGCGAGCCGGCGGCGGATGACTGGGACACGGTGGTGATTCTGTCTTCAAAGCTGCCGGCGGACGCTGACCGTTTCAAACGCCTGGCCCTGGTGGCCCACAACGACCCCGAGGTTCTGAATATTGCCCGGTCCCACTTCCGGCAACTGAGAACCCTGGGGATCGAGCCGAAGGTGCATGATCAGCGGAAGAGCCGGCGATAACGCAACTGTTTCGCCCTCGCGCCTATAATCCGCCGAAAGTAGCAGGGCCAACTCCGGATATCCTCAAGCAATTCCGCAGTGATTCAGGTCGAGGCCTGCACCTTGGTTGCAGCGTCCGGTGGGAGACCATTATTCAGGACCGTCGAGCGCCAGGGAAGGCGCTCGTCGAGCCCTACATGGACGTACTTGCGGGCGTGTCCTGAATAATGGTATCGCTCCGGGCGCCCGGCACCCAGCTCCAAATGCCCAGGCCGGCGAAGCACGTGCCAGGCGGGCGGGGCAAGACCTTTCCCGGGACACGCCGTGAATCCATCCATGGAGGCTCTTCAAAAACGTCCCTGTTTTTGAAGGTCCCGGCAAAAGGTCTTGCCCCACCCGCCTCAACAGCTGTGCGGACCGCTGAAAAGCCCGGCTGTGCATTAAGCTCGTCAAGCAAGCGTCCACATTCGCTGCATCCCCCACGACAATGTATAATCGGACGCTCTCATTTTCCCTTGCGAATCAACCAAACGGTCACCAGCAGAACCCATGGAAAAAACCTACCAGCCAGAAAACATCGAGCGCCAGTGGTACGAAAACTGGGAAGCCAAAGGGTATTTTCGCCCCAGCGGTGAAGGACAGTCCTACAGCATTGCCATCCCGCCACCCAACGTGACCGGCAGCCTGCACATGGGGCACGCCTTCCAGCACACCATCATGGACACCCTCACCCGCTTCAAGCGCATGCAGGGCCGCAATGCCCTCTGGACCGTGGGTACCGACCACGCCGGCATTGCCACCCAGATGGTGGTGGAGCGCAAACTGGCCAACGAAGAGGGCAAAACCCGCCACGACCTGGGCCGGGAAGAATTTATCAAGCGCATCTGGGCGTGGAAGGAACAGTCCGGCGGAACCATCACCGGACAGATGCGCCGGCTGGGCAACTCCGTGGACTGGAGCAACGAGCGCTTCACCATGGACGATGGCTTCTATAAAGCCGTACAGGAAGTCTTCATCCGCCTTTTCGACGATGGCCTGGTCTACCGTGGAAAGCGGCTGGTGAACTGGGATCCGAAGCTGCACACCGCCATTTCCGACCTGGAGGTGGAGAACAAGGAAGAGAAGGGTTACTTCTGGCACCTGCGCTACCCGCTGGCTGACGGTGAGCAGACCAGGGACGGCAAAGGGTACCTGGTGGTAGCCACCACCCGCCCGGAAACCATGCTGGGCGACACCGCCGTAGCGGTTCACCCGGACGATGAGCGCTATCAGCACCTGGTGGGCAAGCATGTGATGCTGCCGCTGGTAAACCGTCGCATTCCAATCGTGGCCGACCACCACGCGGACCCGGAGAAAGGCTCCGGCTGCGTGAAGATCACCCCGGCCCATGACTTCAACGACTACGCGGTGGGCAAGCGCAACGACCTGCCCATGATCAACGTCATGACCGAGGATGCGAACATCCGGGCCGTGGCCGAGGTGTTCAATGCCGATGGTACCGAAAACACTGACCTGGACGGCACCATGCCGGAGGCCTACGCCGGCCTGACCCGGGAAGAGGCTCGCAAGCAGATCGTGGCTGACATGGACGCCGCCGGACTGTTGCACCAGGTGGAAGACCACGTACTGAGTGTACCCCGGGGTGACCGGTCCGGCCTGATCATCGAGCCGATGCTGACAGATCAATGGTTCGTGGACGCCAAGACCCTGGCCAAACCGGCTATCGAAGCAGTGGAAGACGGCCGTATCCAGTTTGTGCCCAAGCAGTACGAAAACATGTATTTCGCCTGGATGCGGGACATCCAGGAATGGTGTATCTCCCGCCAGTTGTGGTGGGGTCACCGGATTCCGGCCTGGTACGACGCCGAAGGCAATATCTATGTTGGCAGGGACGAAGCCGAGGTGCGTCAGAAGTACAGCCTGGCGGAGGACCTGGAGCTGCGCCAGGACGAAGACGTGCTGGATACCTGGTTCAGTTCCGCGCTGTGGACCTTCGGCACCCTGGGCTGGCCGGAAATTACCGAGCGTCTGAAGGACTTCCACCCTACCGATGTTCTGGTAACCGGCTTCGACATTATCTTCTTCTGGGTAGCCCGCATGATCATGATGACCATGCACTTCATGAAGAATGAAGACGGCACCCCCCAGGTTCCCTTCAAAACCGTCTACGTCACCGGCCTGATCCGGGATGAGCACGGCGACAAGATGTCCAAGTCGAAGGGCAACGTCATTGACCCCCTGGACATGATCGACGGCATCGAGCTCGATACCCTGCTTGAGAAACGCACCGGTAACCTGATGCAGCCCAAGCTGGCAGAGAAGATCGCCAAGCGGACCCAAAAGGAATTCCCTGAAGGCATCGCCGCCCACGGTACCGATGCCCTGCGCTTCACCCTCGCGGCCATGGCCACCACTGGCCGTGATATCAACTGGGACATGAAGCGCCTGGAAGGCTACCGCAACTTCTGCAACAAGCTGTGGAACGCCGCCCGCTATGTACTGATGAACACCGAGAGTGAAGACTGCGGCGTCAACGATGAGCCGGTGGAACTGTCCCTGGCCGACCGCTGGATCATCAGTGAGCTGCAGCATTGCGAAAGCGAAGTGATCCGTCACCTGGACCAGTACCGTTTCGACCTGGCGGCCTACGCCCTGTACGAGTTCATCTGGAACGAGTACTGCGACTGGTACCTGGAACTGTCCAAGCCGATGCTGAACGACGACAGCGCCAGCGCGGAGTACAAGCGCGGCACCCGTCGTACACTGGTCAGGGTACTCGAGGCGGTACTGCGCCTGGCGCACCCGATGATGCCATTCATCACCGAGGAAATCTGGCAGCGTATTGCGCCCCTGGCTGGCAAGGGTGGCGACAGCATCATGCTGCAACCCTTCCCGGTGCCGGATACCAGCAAGCAGAACGCGGACGTTGCGAAGGATATTGAATGGCTCAAGGGCGTTATCGTTGCGGTGCGTAACATTCGCGGCGAGATGAACATCTCCCCCGCCAGGCAGATTCCGGTGCTGCTGCGCGGTAACGACGGAGAAGACCAGCGCCGCATGGACCAGAACCGTCAGTTCCTGATGTCCCTGGCCAAGCTGGAGAAACTGGAATGGTTCGAGGGCGACAAGGCTCCCATGTCCGCCACCCAGCTGGTGGGTGAAATGGAAGTGCTGGTACCCATGGCGGGCCTGATTGACAAGGATGCCGAGCTCAAGCGCCTGGATAAGGAGCTGGAACGCCTGGACAAGGAAATCAGTCGACTGGAAGGCAAGCTGGGCAACGAGAAATTTACCGCCAAGGCCCCCGCCGAAGTGGTGGAAAAAGAAAAGGAAAAACTCCGCGATGCCCAGGGCAGCCAGAAGCGTCTTGGCGAACAACGCGCCGAAATCGAGGCCATGTAAGTGAGTTCGCAGCGGTCTGCCAGGCCGTCAGCGTCCGATCCCGAGGGTGGCGGCATTGCCATCCTCGGGGCGGGTGCACTGGGAAGGCTCTGGGCCGCCCGCCTGCCACCGACTGCCTCGGGCTTTGTGCCCAGAAACCCCTCTGCGCTGTCCTCGTTCAGACTCCATTACCATTTCCGGGACAGCGAAGGTCGGGAGCACGCCGTTACCCGCCCCTGGCTGACCACCCTGTCTGATGTCACGCTTTTACTGGTTACCACCAAGGCAGGAGATACCCTTGAGGCCCTCGAGCAGGTGATCGGGCGTATTCCTGAATCCTGCCCGGTCGTGCTTTTCCAGAATGGACTTGGCAGTCAACAGGCCGTCGCAGCGCGATGGCCGGCGCGACCGATACTGGCCGCCAGCACTACCGAAGCCGCCAATCGCCCGGCGCCTGACCGGGTTGTACATGCTGCCCGGGGGCATACCTGGATTGGCGCACTGACAGAGCCCGCCACAGACCTCGTTGCCGGCATCATCCGCCAACTGTCACCGTCAGGGCTTGATGTGCGGGGCGAAGTTCGCATCCTTGAGCGTCTGTGGGGCAAGCTTGCCATCAACGCCGGCATCAACCCCTTTACGGCACTGCTGGACTGCCCCAATGGAGAGATTCTGGAATCCCGGCTGTTTCTGGACTCCATCGATGCCTTGTGCGAGGAACTGGCAAACCTGATCGCCGCTGAGGGCCTGCCACCCCACTCGCCCCGGATACTGCGGAACGATATCGAACGGGTCGCCCGGAACACCGCCTCCAATACGTCATCCATGCGGGGTGATGTGCAAAGCGGCCGCACCACGGAAATCGACTATATCAACGGCTACGTTGCCAACCGGTCCCGGGAACTGGGGCTGACTGCGCCAGTGAACCAGATGCTCACTGACCGAGTAAAAGAGCTGGTACCTCATCCTTCCAACTGACCGAGCCGGAGACACTCTCATGGGCAACCGACTATCAAAGATCTACACACGTACCGGGGACGATGGCTCAACAGGCCTGGCGGACGGCAACCGTATTGCCAAGAACGCACGCCGGGTAGAAGCCATGGGCACCGCCGATGAGCTTAACTGCCACATCGGTGTATTGGTCGAACACCTGAACGACGAGGCAGAAATCGCCACTGCCATGGGACGGATCCAGCATCACCTGTTTGACCTGGGGGGGGAGTTCGCCATCCCAGGGAGCAACGTGATCAATGAACAGCACATCCAGTGGCTGGAGGAGACGCTGGACCAGTTCAACGCCGACCTGCCGCCGCTGAAGAACTTCATCCTGCCAGGTGGCACTCCGGCGGCCGCCCAGTGCCACCTGGCCCGGGCCGTTTGCCGCCGGGCAGAGCGAGTCGTCGTGGCATTGGGTCAGGAAGACTCCATCAATCCGAACTCCCGCCACTACCTCAACCGGCTGTCAGACCTGCTGTTCGTGGTGGCCCGGGTATTGGCCCGTCGCAATGGCGGCGAGGAAGTGTTGTGGGAGCAACACCGCTCAACAATCTGAACCGCTAGTCTCCCGAGAAAGCTCCGGCGGAGCTGGCAGAATACTCAGCCCGCCAGTAACTGCCGAAAGTAAAGCCAGTCAAAGGCCGGGCCCGGGTCGGTCTTGCGCCCCGGAGCGATGTCACTATGTCCGGTGATCCGGTCTTCGGTAATGGCAGGCCAGGCGAACTGGATTTGCCGGGTTACCGCCGCCAGCTGCCGGTACTGGGCGTCGGTGTAGGGAATCTCGTCCGCCCCCTCCAGCTCGATACCAATCGCGTAATCGTTGCACTCTTCCCTGCCACAGAAAGCCGAACGCCCGGCGTGCCAGGCCCGGTCCTGGAAGCGGACAAATTGCAGTAACTCCCCGTCCCGGCGGATCAACAGGTGAGACGAAACGGTCATGCCACCGATCTCCCGGAAGTAGGGGTGCGCCGAGACATCCAGGCGGTTACAGAAGAAGTCCTCGATCCACGGCCCACCAAACTGCTCCGGTGGCAGGCTGATGTTGTGCACCACCAGCAGCGAGATGTCATTCTCATCCGGCCGTGGGCCGAAATTGGGTGACGGGCACCAGCGTGCGGCGGGCAAGCGCCCGGACTGTCTCAGGGGTGAGCCAAGGTGAAGGATTTCGGATTCAGACACGGTGTTCCTGCAGGCGATCGGGCATGTGCCCGAATTGAACCATATTGGCGGGGGCAGAACCAGTTGACGGCACCCTGCCGTGCCGCCAACTGAGGCCGGGATCAGTCCCGACGGTTGTGGCGGAGATTGTCGATGATGGATTCCAGGGCCCGGTCGAAAATCAGGCCATCATCCAGCATTACAACTCGCCCTTCTGACAGCGCCAGGGCAAGCTCACCCTTCTGGTATTCCGCCACCTTGGCACCATTGCGGTTGACGAAGATGTATTTTCCGGTGGCGCGGATAATCGCGGCCAGCTTACACCGCAGACGGCCATTGTCCCGGGGCATCTCCACCCAGCAGCCAACCCGCAGGCCAGCGGCTTTTTCAAGCCAGTCTTCACTGACTTCCGGCTCGGACACCCGGGCCGCAACGCTGCTGTCTTCCGATACGGAACCAACCGGCCCTGCGACAGGCTCTTTCCTCTCCTCAGGCGGCATCACCGAACCGGTGTCGGCAACTTGCGGGGAGGCTTCGGCACCGGGTATCGGTGCTTCCGGGCCGGCCGCGACGTCAATTGCTTGCAAGGGATCCGTTCCTGCTGCCCCTGCCATCGATTCGGCCGGGGCACCCAGCACATCCGCAGGCCCTGCAGGCAACTCATCAGGCACCGGCGCCGCATGCCGACGGGTAACCAGTCCCTGGAGTACGTCTACATGGGCCAGTTCCAGGTCGCGGATGGCGGCATCAATGGCAAAGGGATCCCAGGAGATCTCGTGCAGGCCACTGCGCAGGGCGTCGGTGATACCGGGAATAGCTCTCAGCAACTCGTCCCGAGTGCTTTCACCAACCGGTTCAGGATCCAGGCTCCAGACCAGCCGGTCCGTAAGTTCCGTCGCTGACTGCCAGGCTTGCGACTCCTCACCCTCACGCAGGAACACCCACTCAAGGTACTTGCGCCAGGGCTCATTGATCAGCACCAGGGCCCTGTCCGGTAACTCGCGACTATCCAGAAGGCCATCGATCAGTCCGCGGACCCTCTCCCTGGCCAGCTCGTGACGGGCACGGCCCTCCTCGGCATCACGCAACCGCTGCTCGACCAGCTCCCGGCGACGGCGATCCAGGTCCATGAAATGCTGGAAGTCTTTCAGCAACTCATCGAACAACCCGACATTATCGGTAAATTCGTTCAGCAACCGCTCGACGACTGACTCCACCTTGTCCCGCAGCGGGTCACGCTGGTTATCAGAACGGGGCGTCCAGCCAATGCCGGCCATGGCCAACTCGTTGAGAAGCTTGCGAGCCGGGTGACCACCCCGGTTAAAGAAACTGCGATCCAGCAATGCCACCTTGAGCACCGGTATCTGCAGACGCCCGATAAGCATTTTCATCACGGCCGGCAACTGACGATCGTCCAGGATAAACTCGAACAGCATGGCAACCAGGTTGATGACATCGCCATCAACCTGGTTCACTGGCAGGCGCTGGTCGGGCCCCTGGCTGAGAACGCGGCTTAGCAGCACCGACAACGGGAGCACCTGGCCATTCTCGCTGGTCATGGTGGAGTTCTGCAGACCCGCGAGCCTGTGCATCAGATCGCCAGTAGCAAGTACCGGAGCATTGCCCTGGGGAGTTCCCGGCGCAATCGGTGAACCGGAGCGCAATCCATCACTGCGGTGTAACAGCTCGGTGAGCTCGGAGAAGGTAACGGCTGATTGCCCGTCCGGGGCTTCGCTACCGCCCGTTGTGACTGGCTGCGCCACTGGAGCCCCGGCGGTTGGTACCGGCTTGCGGATCGATGCCTGCGATTTCCGGCCGCCCACCGGGACATGCTTGAGCTCCGGAAGCACCCCTTCTGCAATAAGCAGCCGGTTAGCCTCCTGGTACAGTGTCGTCAGCCGGTCTACCAGCAAGCGGTCGAACAGCTTGATCACCACCAGGCGAGCCCGGATATCAATATCGAGGTCCTCGCTGGCCCGCCCCAGACCGGTACAGATTACTTCCGGGCTGAGTGGCATCTGCCGCTCAGCCAGCTCCCGGTGACCGGAGACATGGGCAATCCGCGCCCCCAGTAGCCGCACCGGTTCGGCATAGCGGTTGGAGAGCTTGGTAACCAGGCTATCAATGGCTACCCGCTTCTCCAGTTCGCTGTCATCGACCAGTGAGAGGGAGTCCTGCTCAACCTCCTCCAGGCCCCGGCTACGCGGCATGGGATCAAACTGACCAAGCTCATTGAACGCCCGCGTCACCCAGGCCAGCATGGTATTGGCCATGGTCTTGCGACGTAACCGCAGTTCCCGCATGGCATCGAAATAGGCGATCTGGTCCTGGTTGGAGCCCGCCCGGTCGGCCATGCCGAACAGCACATCATCGGCACTGTCGAAGAAATCAGACAGGATGGTGGACAGGGATCTGGCAGAGGCGTCCCTCAGGCGGATAAGGGCGGCGGGTAACTGCAACTCCACGCGCGGTCCCTGCGCCTCTCTGAGACTCACTACCTTTCGTTCCTGTGCCATGGCTTCAGGCCCCGTTTAACATTTATTAACAGTCATCGGCTATCATAGGCCCTTGCTCCGTCAATATGTGTCAGTTTTTGTCACCGATTGTGAACCGTCGAACCGCGTCACATTTTTGGCACATTTTGGGCAATTCGCTGGATCTGGAGTGATCTGGCTGGTCACAATTCACCTGGATCTGACGTACAACGTCACCTCGCGATCCGGCACACAGACCGGTACGGTATTTTCAGTAGTGGCCCCCTGCCGATACAATCACCGGCCCGACCCATTCTGACCGGAAGATCCAAGCATGGCCTCTTTGTCCGCTGAACTGAACGAACTGTTACGCCAATCCCGCATTGAGTCTGTCGCTACCAGCCTCCGGGAAGACATCGGCAATGGCGATATCACCGCCGCCCTCATTCCCCGGGACCGCCGGGGTACAGCGCGGGTTATCACCCGGGTACCAGCGGTCATCGCCGGGCAGGCCTGGGTTGATGAAGTGTTCCGGCAGGTAGATCCGGAAGTACAGGTCCAATGGGAGGTTCGCGACGGTGAACAGGTAACGGCAAACCAGGTGCTGTTCACTTGCGAAGGTCCTGCCCGCAGCCTTCTCACAGCTGAACGGGCCGCCCTGAACTGGCTGCAAACGCTCTCCGGGGTGGCCACCCGCTGCCGGCAGTTTGCCGACCAGGTCGCCCACACCGGCGTGAAGCTGCTGGATACCCGCAAGACCCTGCCCGGGTTGCGCCTGGCCGAAAAGTACGCAGTGACGTGCGGTGGCTGCTATAACCACCGCACAGGACTGTGGGATGCCTTCCTGATCAAGGAGAACCACATTGCTGCCTGCGGCTCTATTGCTGCAGCTGTCAGCCAGGCCCGACAGATTGCGCCAGGACGCCCCGTGGAGGTGGAAACGGAAAACATGAACGAACTGCAACAGGCACTGGACGCCGGAGCCGATATCATCATGCTCGACGAGTTCAGCCTTGAAGACATGGCCACTGCCGTCCGGAAAGTTGACGGCGCCTGTCGGCTGGAGGCCTCCGGCGGGATCAATGAATCCACACTGGTGGCTATTGCGGAAACCGGGGTCGATTACATTTCCCTCGGCACATTGACCAAGGACGTGCAGGCCGTTGACCTTTCAATGCGGTTGCACGTCGATAACAGCCCCGCGCCGGGCTGACCCCTTCATCACAGGGACGACCGGGCGGGTGAAAGCACGCCCGATACAGGCAGGGATACGTGGAAAAAACCAGAAGTACCGAAACCCGTGAGCGCTGGCTGGCAATCCTGGCGGATAGCCTGGTCAGCCTGGTAATCCTGGCACTGGCACTCAGCCCGTTACTGTTGCTGACAACACCAGAAGTGCCCATCGGCCGTGAAGCCATGATCCGTTTCTTCGGCTCCGCAGGGCCAGCCATGCTGGTGCTCGCAGGCACCTTCGTATACGTGCGTGACTTGCTGAGGGAGCGCCGGCGCATCGAGACCCGACTGGAAGACGTGGTGGAAGAACGCACCCGGGAACTGCAGGCCATAAACCAGGAACTCCGGGACGAAATCTTCGTACGCCAACAGGCGGAGCGCTCTTTTCGGCGCTCATCGCGACATTTCCGCGCGCTGTTTGATACGGCAGCGTCTCCCATCATCCTGATCGACTCATCATTCCGTATCCGCCAATGGAACGCCTCGGCCGAGGCACTTTTCGGCTACAGCCGGGACGAAGCTGTGGGCCGCAACCTGGTGGAAACCTTCATTCCCGAGGAATACCGGGATGAAATGAGCTGGAAGATTCTTAAAACCCTCGGGGCAGGCCAGCTACAGGAAACCCTGGAAACCGGTATCCAGGGTTATGACGGTACCGACCACATCGTGCTCTGGAACCTGAACCTGCTGCAGGATGAGGAAGATGAACAGAACCAGCTGATCCTGATTGGCCAGAACATCTCGGAAATCCGGCGCACCCAGGACCAGCTCCACTACCTGGCACATTTCGATGTGCTCACCGACACTGCCAATCGCCGCCTGTTCGAGGACCGTTGTCAGCGCGCCCTGGCCAGTGCCAGCCGCCATGGTCACCACTGCGCCCTGATTGCGCTGGACGTGGACCATTTCAAGCGCATCAACGACACCCTGGGACATGATGCCGGCGACGCCCTGCTCAAAACCCTGTCCCGGCGGCTGAAAGACAGCGTTCGCGAAGAGGACACCATCGCCCGTCTCGGTGGTGACGAGTTCGCCGTGCTCCTCCACCACGTCAGCGGTGCAGACGGCTGTGAAAAGGTAGCCCGAAGTATCCTGGAAGCGCTCACCGAACCGGTTTCCGTGCCCGGCAGCGAGCTGGTGATCACCTCCAGTATCGGTATTGCCCTGGCTCCGGACGATGGCAGCCACTACGAGCAGTTGCTCAAGAACGCCGATATGGCCATGTACCGGGCCAAGAAGGCCGGCCGCAACAATATCCAGTTCTTCAGCGAGGATATGAACCAGGAAATGCAGCGGCTCATGAGTCTCGAGCAGGAACTGCGCGCTGGCATCCGCGCCGGCGAGCTGCAGCTCCATTACCAGCCGGTGCTCGACGCACGTTCAGGCCAGCTGGTGGCACTGGAAAGCCTGCTGCGCTGGAACCATCCGACACGGGGCTTACTGACGCCGGCGGACTTCCTGGAAGTCGCCGAGCAGAGCGGCCAGCTCCATGCCATCGGACAGTGGATTTGCAACAATGCCTGCCTGCAGGCCCGGGCGATCCAGGCCATGAGCGGCACCCCGGTACGCATCAGCATCAATTTGTCGTCCAGGCAATATAATCACCCCGGCCTGGCAGAGGAACTGAGCCAGACCATTGCCGAAACCCGGCTGGATCCCTCTCTGCTGATGGTGGAAATCGACGAGCGTATCCTGGCGGAGCGCCTGGGAGAAACAGCGACGGTGCTGCACAGCCTGAAAAAGAAAGGCATCGGGTTGGTGCTGGATCGTTTTGGCAGCGGACTTTCGTCCCTCACCCTGTTGCGGGAGCTCCCTTTCGACCAGGTGAAGATTGATCCCCCGCTGATGCAGTGGGCACCACAGGATGAGAATACCGCCGCCATCACCCATACCCTTATCAGCCTGGCCCGCCAGCTTAACCTCAAGGTGGCTGCTGCCGGTGTCGAAACCGAGGAACAGGATCGTTTTCTGCGACAGTCCGGCTGCCATATGCTGCAGGGTCACCGATTCTGTTATCCAGTGACTTCGGAGGAGCTTCCAGAGCTGTTTGCTGAACTCCGTGAAGGCCGGGAACTACTGCCGGTACTCCCGGATACCGGGACGATCAGGAACCGCTGATCAGTCGGTCAATGGCTTCGAGTTCCCGGGCCAGGCCTTCCCCCGGTTCCGGGCGGACCCGAAAATACTCTTCGGCCATCGGAGCAATCCCCGACACATCGGGCAGACCGTAACCCTGCTCCACGATGACCTTCATTCGCACCAGAAACACAAACTGGAGCCATTCAGTAAAGGCCAGGGTGTCGATGCAGAACGGCTGGGTGCTGGCCAGGGCCTCTGCGCAAGGGGGCTCACTGGACCAGACCCCGATACGGCGCATTTCTGCCTCGATGCTCAGCAGACGGTCAGCTACATCACTGAAAATGTCTGATGACGCACTCATCAGAATCGGCTCCTCAGGGCTGAATGGAAGAAGACATCGATGTGGAGGGGATGAGTCTACCACCCCATAACCGACTTGATGAAGGGTATGGTCAACCGTCGCTGCGCCTGCAGGGAGTTTTCGTCCAGCTGGTCCAGTATCGCCAGCAGGGCGCCCAGTCGGCGGGAGGAGCGACGCAGGATAAAGCCGGCCACCTCGTCACTGAGCACAAGGCCCCGCTGCTCAGCCCGCAGCCGGAGGATAGTAATTCGGTCGTCGTCCCGATAGGTTCCCAACTGGACCAGCAACCCTTCCTGGAACCGGGAGCGCAAGTCCGGCAGGACAAACGACTGCCTCACCGGCGTATCGTTCAACGTAAGCATGACCTGGTGGCCCAGGTCCCGGGCCCGGTTATAAAGATGGAACAGGGCTTCTTCCCACGCGGGCTTGCCCAGCACCCGGTGCACATCGTCCAGCGCAACGAGGTCCATTACCTCGACACCGGAAAGCGCATCCGGCCCCAGGGGTTCCAGCTCCGCCAGGCTGAAACAGACAGCACTCTGGCCGCGCTGCTCATACTCATGGCAGGCTGCCTGCAGCAGGTGGCTCTTGCCGGTATCCTCATCACCGCAGAGAACCACCAGCGGGTGGGCGGGATCTCCACAGGCATTGCGGACCATGCCCGCAGCCGTAGCATTGCGCCCGCCATGAAAATTCGCCCAGCGGGCATCATCCCGCAGGCGCACCCCGAGGGCCAGCTGGGTGCCACTCATGACACGCCTCCCCTCAGGGCCCGCAACCCCCAGACAGTGACATAATGGCCTCCACTGATCAGTGCCATTACGGTGACTGCCCACAGTGCGGCAGGCTGCGTCCAGGTTGTCAGCTCGAACCCGGCCTGGTGAAGCATGACCGCGAGCGCCGCCAGGATCTGAACCAGTGTATTGAGCTTGCCAAAGGCACTTGGCTCAACCTCGAACCGGCCAACAAACCGATGGAACAGCAACCCGCCAACCACGATTACGACGTCACGTCCCAACACCAGCATAAACAGCCATAGCGGGAACACACCCGTAATGGATAACACCAGGTAGGTGGTCACCATCAGGAGCTTGTCCGCCAGGGGATCCAGAATTGCCCCCAACCGGCTCTTCCAACCAAAGAACCGGGCCAGGAAACCATCCAGTCCATCGGTAGCGGCCGCTACAACAAACAATATCAATGCCTCACGATAGCGACCACTGGCGAGGGCCCAGGCGAAAGGTATCACCAGTAGCATCCGCAGAAAGGACAGGCCGTTGGGTATCCATCGCCAGTGCTGCACAGTCGCATTCCTTCTGCCAGTGGCCAGTTAGCGGGCATCATTGTCCGATGACGGCGGTGCTGCTACCTGTTGCTGCCAGCGGTAGTACAGGGTCTGTCGGACGGTCCGGAAATCCTCTTCATCCCCGGCGTTGCCAGCCCCGGTACCTGGTTGATCCAGCGCCCTGAACCGCTCTTCCAGCGCGATGTTCTGCCGCAACTGGGGGAGCTCCCCTTCGTATTCCAGCTCGAACACGATATGGTCGGATGATACTGACACAGCACCAACTGACTTCACCGGGTTAAGTTGCCCCAGCGCCCGCTTGGCGGCCGCGTAATCGCCAGGCGAAGCAACCCCTTCCAGCATTAACCTGACCCGGGGTCCGGTCTCGATGGCCCCACCACTGACACCATAGCGGGATGCCAGCTCAGCGACCCAATTCTCGACCATTTCGCTGATGAGGGTTTCCGGTGTTTCTGCGGTGACCGACCTGGACTGATCAATACCCGCCCCCTCGTAATTCCAGCTGGCCTGCCAGCCATCATCGCGGCGGCTTATTCGCACAACCGCCAAAAGGTCATGGTCCAGCCCCGAGGATGCCCGGGACACCTGCCCCATGAACTGTCCCCAAACTTCGGAAAGCAGGCGCCTGTCGCCCGCCCGGTCGGCCGGTGGCAGCGCCAGCGGAAGCCCACGGCTGGCCGTCTGCTCGAGGATCAGGGCTGACCAGCCCTGATCAGAGCTTTCACCGGTTTGCACCAGCAAGCCCCGGTCACCACCATCCTGGACGGCCACCCAGGCCAGGGTCAGGGGGCGATTCAACCCCCACACCCGCGCACCGGCGTCGGCCAGGGCCCGGTTGACGGCTGCACGTGAAAACCGAAGTGTGAGCTCATCACCTCCGTCCCGGCCCTTTTCCAGCTGCCTGCCATCCACCAGGGAGCCGGCGTCGTCCAGTACCGGGGCAAGTCCGTCCAGGTCGGCCACCGACCGGTCTCCGGAGACTTTAACCAGCACGCGGGACAGCCCTTGCCGGTAGCCCTCCGCCAACGCGTCCTCACCTTCGCCGGAGACCGGCACTGTGGCATGGTAGAGATCGTCTACCACCACGGCATGGGCATGGGGTATTGGCAGCAGGGTGAGAAGCAGCGATACCAGGGCCGCTGCCATTGTCAGTCGCACGTCGCTTCGGGTTTGTACAGCCATGATTAATCCACTGTTTCTGCAGGCCGCCCTAGGATACACGATGGTCCTGACAGTGAGTAGCAACCCGCCCACACCAGAACACGACGTGAAACACATTTGGAGCGCCCACCGGCAACTGGTAAAATCCCGCGCTTCAGACCAACCCTACCCACCAACATGGCTGACCCCGACATGAGTGATAAAAAGCCCTCCCTCACCTACCGTGACGCTGGCGTGGACATCGACGCCGGTAATGAACTGGTGAACCGTATCAAGGATACTGCCAGGCGCACCCGCCGGCCCGAGGTACTTGGCGGTCTGGGTGGCTTCGGCGCCATGGTGTCGCTGCCCACCGGCTACCGCGAACCGGTACTGGTATCCGGCACCGACGGGGTGGGCACCAAGCTGCGGCTGGCCATGCAACTGCAGCGCCACGACACTATCGGCATCGACCTGGTGGCCATGTGCGTGAACGACCTGGTCGTGGGCGGTGCCGAGCCGCTGTTTTTCCTGGATTACTACGCCACAGGGAAGCTCAACGTGGATGTGGCCGCCAACGTAGTGGAAGGTATCGGCAAGGGCTGTGAACTGGCGGGCTGTGCCCTGGTGGGGGGCGAGACAGCGGAGATGCCGGGCATGTATGAAGGTGACGACTACGACCTCGCAGGCTTCTGCGTGGGCGTGGTGGAGCGGGACCAGGTAATCGACGGCAGTCGTGTCCAGCCTGGCGATGCCCTGATTGCCATGGCGTCCTCCGGACCCCACTCCAACGGCTACTCCCTGATCCGCAAGATCCTGGAAGTATCCGGTGCCGACCTCAGCGAGTCCGTAGGAGACACCACGCTGGCAGAAGGTTTGATGGCGCCCACCAGAATTTACGTCAAGAACCTTCTGCAACTTATTAAAACAATTGACGTCAGGGCTATGTCCCATATCACCGGTGGCGGACTTCCGGAGAATATTCCGAGGGTATTGCCGGATGGCACCCGCGCTGCCATCGACACAGAAAGCTGGGAGTTGCCGGCCATATTCCAGTGGCTGAAAGAACAGGGCGGCGTTGCCGACGAAGAGATGTACCGTACCTTTAACTGCGGTGTAGGCATGGTTATCTGCGTACCGGCTGACCAGCAAGAGCTTGCCCTGGACACCCTCAGTGCCATGGGCGAAGTTGCCTGGCAGATTGGTGCCATTGAAGGACAGGATGATCCCGCTTCCTCACCGGATGTGCGGTACGCACCGGGGCTGATCCGGGGATGAGTGGCATGCAGGCAGACCCGGTCGACAAACCCCGCATCCTGGTACTCGCCTCGGGCAGTGGTACCAACCTGCAGGCGCTGATTGACGCAACGAGGGAACGTGATTTCCCGGGTGAGATCGTCGCCGTGGGCAGCAACCGCCCCCAGGCCTTCGCCCTCGAGCGCGCTGCCCAGGCCGGCCTTGAAACCTTTACCGTTGATCATACCCGCTTTGACTCGCGGGAAGCCTTCGACGCCGAATTACGGCTGGAGATGGAACGCTGGCAGCCCGACCTGGTGATACTGGCTGGTTTTATGCGCATCCTTACCCCCGAGCTGGTGCGGACTTTCCAGGGGCGCATGCTGAACGTGCATCCATCCCTGCTTCCGAAATACCGGGGACTGAACACGCACCAGCGGGCGATCGACGCCGGCGACCCCGTCCATGGCGTCTCTGTCCATTTCGTGACCGAGGACCTGGATGGAGGACCGGTGATCGCCCAGGCGGAAGTGGCCGTACTGCCGGATGACACCGCCGAAACCCTCGCCGAACGGGTTCAGCAACAGGAACACGTGCTCTACCCCATCGTGGTGCGGTGGTTCTGTGAGGGACGGCTGCAACTGGCCGGACACGACCGCATACTGTTTGACGGCCAGCCAATGCCGGCCGTCATGACCTTGCCGGCAGCCTGAGATTCCCAGGCCGACGGAATGTCCGGACAGGCCGGGAATGACCACGACTAAAGGAATCGTCATACGGGGCCCTGCCCGGGCCGGTTACACTCAGACCCAGTGACCGCTGTAACGGGAGACATCCAGTGACCCTTATTCGCTCAGCCAGCCTCCGCCAACTCGTCAGCCTGCCCGGGTTACTCGCCCTGGCCCTGGTGACGCTCAGTGCCGCCTCCCTCACCGGGGAGGCCAACGCTACGCCCTCAGAGCTGAATCCAATCGCCGCCAGCTACAGCGCCAGTATGGATAAAGGCCTCTCCATTAATGGTTCTGCCCAGCGTACGCTCAAACAACAGCCCGACGGGAGCTGGAAATATGATTTCAATGTGGATTCCTTCATCGCCGATATCAACGAATCCGTTATCTTTCGCTGGGACGAGGGTCGCGTCGTACCAATCGAATACCGTTATCGCCTGGACGGACTGATGGTGCGGGACCGCAGCCGGGCGCTGAACTTTAACTGGCCGGCCAAAAGCATGAGTGGCAGCTACGATGGTGAGAGCTTTACCGTGCCTTTGGCCGCCAACGCGCTGGACCCTCTCGGCTTCCAGCTCCAGCTCCGACAGGACCTGAAGGCCGGCAAAAAGGAAATGCACTACACGGTGGCAGATGAAGACGATTTCGACGAGGACCAGTTCAGGGTTATTGGCGAAGAAGTCGAGTCCACCCGTTTCGGGGAACTGCAGACCGTCAAGGTCGAAAAAGTCCGTGAAGACGACAGCAAGCGAGAAACACTGATGTGGTTCGCTCCGGCACTGGACTACCTGCTGGTGCGGCTGATCCAGGTGGAACCGGACGGCAGTCGCTACGAAGTCCGGCTGGATGACGCGGACCTGACCGACTGAGCCGGCAGTTGCGTCAGCCCTGCTCTGCCCAGATGGCCTGCACCTCGCTGGCGATGCGCCGCAGCCCCTCCGCCACCCGTTCATCGTCCTGGGAGTAGGTCACCCGTATGCATTCATGTCGGTGCCGCCAGCCATCCTCTGCCAGTCCCGGGAAGAAGTAATGACCCGATACTACCAGCACGCCCCTGGCCTTCAGGCGCTGGTATAACTCCAGGCTGCTCACTGGCAAATCCGGGAACCAGAACCACAGGAACATGGCGCCCTCCGGTTTGTGCACATACCAGCGGCACCCCTCTCCCATGGCGTCCGTGAACACCTTCACCGCGTTCTCCATTTTGCGATGGTAGAAAGGGCAAACCACCTCGCGGCTCAGTGACAGTATTTCTCCGCTGCGTACCAGTGGCTCCGCCAGCATCGCGCCAAAGCTTCCAGTGGCCAGGTTCATGATGGCATTGATACTGGACAAGGCACGGATAATCTCCGGCGCAGCAATCACGATGCCGGTGCGGGCCGCCGGCATGCCCAGCTTGGAGAGGCTCAGGCACAGAACGATCTGTTCGTTCCAGCGCGGCTGCGCATCCACGTAAAGCAGGCTCGGGAAGGGCGTGCCATAGGCGCCGTCTACAATCAAAGGCACGTCGTGGTGACGGGCCAGTGACTCCAGGCGTTCCATTTCCTGGTCGGTAACCACGTTACCGGTCGGGTTGGTAGGCCTGGAAACGCAGATTGCACCGGTATCCGACGTAACATCCACCGCATCGAAATCGACCCGGTATTTGAACTCATGGGCCCCGGTAAAGGTAATTTCCGGCTGCACTGCCCGGAACAGTTCCGGCGCGATGCCGGCATCGGCGTAACCGATATACTCCGGTGCCAGCGGCAACAGGATGTGCTTTTGGCTGCCATCGTCAAAGTCCCCGGCGAACATATTGAACAACATGAAAAATGCCGCCTGGCTGCCGTTGGTCAGTGCGATGTTGTCTTCCGTGAGACCCCAGCCATACTCCCGGTTGAGCAGCTCCGCCAACGAGGCAATAAACCGTTTCTCCCCCTGGGGTGGGTCGTAGATACCGACCAGCCGTTTCATCGCCTCCGGATCACGGGTTATATCCCCCAGCACTTCGGTCAGCCTTTCCTGGATGGCCGGCACCTGCCCGGGATTACCCCCTCCCATCATGATCATGTCATCGCCGCTGGCGAGGGCATTGCCCAGATCATCCATCAGGGAGGTAATGCCGGCATCGGCGGTAAACTTGCGTCCAAAAGCTGAGAGTTTCATGGCTGGGTCGTCTGGTATTCAGTGGTTGTGGAGGCCCTCAGGCCTCCGGTTCGTCATCCGCGAGGGTGATACCGAGGTTGCTCACCCCATCATTGGCTGACAGGCCCTGGAGCTCCGCAATATAGCGCTCTTTTGGCACCCGCTGTCGCTTGAGACTGAGAATAAGGTCCCGCTGGAACATCTTGTCTTCCTTCATCAGCGGATGGCTGTCCAGCAGCCTGACGATTTCATCCTCGTCCAGGCCCTCACCCTCGGAGAAGGTAATGAAGTTCATAACCGTGCCGGTGGCAATACCGGATGCTTCCAGGGCCCGGTGCTTCGACGGGTTCAGCCGGCTCAGCAGGGCTTCTTCCAGCAAGCGGCAGAAATCGAACGCGGGATAGACCCCGTAGGCATCGTAGGCATCCACATCCGGGCTCAGGCTTTCGAGCTTCGCCAGCAACTGGGGGATATGGTTCTCGGTGGCCTTGTCTTCGAACAGGTTCCAGCCGGTGTCCAGCAACTGCCGCATCTTGCCACCGGCCTTGGCCCCAATGGCATCGCTGAACAGGGCGTAGTTGGGGAAGGCCCGCTCGGCGAGGGCCAGCAGAAAGGCGGTCTGGCGCCACCCCTGGAGCTGTTCGACCGCTTTGAGAAACTGGTTGGCGTTCACGTACGGCTCCTGCGTTTATTCCCGGTAAAGACCATCGTTTGAGGGCCCAACAACCAAAAAGCGGGACACGAGTGTCCCGCCTGTCTGCACACAACCTGTCAGGTCTTGGGCAGCGTCACTCCGGTCTGCCCCAGATACTTGCCGCCCCGATCCTTGTAGCTGGTTTCGCATTCCTCGTCGGATTCGAAGAACAGCATCTGGGCAACACCCTCGTTGGCGTAGATCTTGGCCGGCAGATTGGTGGTGTTAGAGAATTCCAGCGTCACCTGCCCTTCCCATTCCGGCTCCAGGGGGGTGACATTAACAATGATACCGCAGCGGGCGTAGGTGGACTTGCCAAGACAGATGGTCAGTACCTGGCGTGGAATCCGGAAATATTCCACCGTGCGGGCCAGCGCAAAGGAGTTGGGCGGAATGATGCAGACGTCGCCGGTGTAGTTGACGAAGCTGTTCTCATCGAAGTTCTTCGGATCCACGGTGGCCGAGTGCACGTTGGTGAAGATCTTGAACTCGTTGCTGCAGCGCACGTCGTAACCGTAGCTGGAGGTACCGTAAGAGATCACACGGCCACGGGAGGTTTCCCGGACCTGGCCTGCTTCGAAGGGCTCGATCATGCCTTCCTGTTCCGCCATGCGGCGAATCCACTTGTCGGATTTGATGCTCATTGATGTGATCTCTCGTTGGTCCGTCGGCGTCGGTCGCGCACCGGTTGAAATTCGGGGCGCCATAGTTTACCCGCGACGAGCCATTGTCGCAAAGCCGCGCCCTCTCCCGGCACGGTCACTTTGCACAGCCGAAGCCGTAATGGCGGTTTTCAGTCGTCGCTGATCGAGATACTGGGAATCGGGGCGCTGTCATTGCGAGCCCGTGTCGACAGGCCTGCAGATAACCGGCGGGCAATGTCCCGGTACCGGCGTGCAACTTCCGAATCCGGTTCGGCGACCACGGTGGGACGGCCGCCATCGGTCTGCTCGCGAATGGTCAGGTGCAGCGGCAGCTGACCCAGCAGTTCGGTCTGATAGTCTTCCGCTACCCTTTCGCCGCCTCCCTGACCGAACAGGGGTTCCTGGTGGCCGCAGTTGCTGCAAATGTGGATGCTCATATTTTCCACGACGCCCAGGACCGGGATATCCACCTTGCGGAACATCTCGATGCCTTTCTTGCAGTCCAGTAACGCGATGTCCTGGGGTGTGGTGACAATAACCGCACCGGTAACAGGCACCTTCTGGGCCAGGGTGAGCTGGATGTCCCCGGTACCCGGGGGCATGTCGACCACCAGATAGTCCAGGTCGTTCCACAGTGTCTGGGTGAGCAACTGTTGAACGGCGCCACTGACCATCGGCCCGCGCCAGACCATGGGCGTCTTGTCCGTCACCAGGAAGGCCATCGACATGGCCTGGATGCCATGGGCCTCCACCGGCAGGAAATACTTGTTACCCTCGGTTTTCGGGCGCTGGCCCTCCGGAATGCCCAGCATCATGCCGACACTGGGGCCATAGATATCGGCATCAAGGATACCCACCCGGGCCCCCTCGGCGGCCAGCGCCAGGGCCAGGTTCACTGCGGTGGTAGACTTGCCAACACCGCCCTTGCCGGAGGCCACGGCAATAATGTTCTTAACCCCGCCCATGGACTCCAGGTCCCGCTG
This sequence comes from Marinobacter sp. AN1, assembly GCF_026013985.1. NCBI lineage: Bacteria > Pseudomonadati > Pseudomonadota > Gammaproteobacteria > Pseudomonadales > Marinobacteraceae > Marinobacter > Marinobacter sp. AN1. The sequence goes on from NZ_CP110342.1 coordinate 2,608,967, forward strand.
GGCCTTGTGGGCGTGGATCTTCTGGCTGACGGCCACCTCGGCGCCGGTCACCCCGTCTACATTTTCCAGGCTATTGCTAACGATCTGCCGCAGGGCACCGGCGATGCCGGCACTGGCGTATGGCAGCTGAACGCTGAGACTGACCCGCCCCTGCGCATCCACGTCCAGGGCCTTGACGGCGTCCAGTTCGTACAGGTCCTTGTCCAGGTAGGGATCGCGGTATTCGCGCACGGCGGCCTCGAGGGCTGCCCGGGAAATCTCGGCCATGGTTGCTCCGTGAATCAGATATCCGGTGGAATACGGCAAAACGCCGCCCGGGAAGATGAAAAGTATTGGCTTGGAAGGTATCATTTGTGCCCGTTTCTGACCATAAGGAGCTGCCCCGACGGCGGCTTCTCCGACAAGTTCACCGAGGTTCGGACATCACCATGACGCAAGCGAGCGACAAACAGCGCGATATTCTGGTTACCAGCGCCCTGCCCTATGCCAACGGCCCGATTCACCTGGGTCACCTGCTGGAGTACATTCAGACGGATATCTGGGCGCGCTATCAGAAGATGCGTGGCCACAACTGTTACTACGTTTGCGCTGACGACGCCCATGGCACCGCCATCATGTTACGGGCCGAGCGGGAAGGTATCTCTGCGGAACAGCTGATCGACCGCATCCGGGACGAGCACCAGGAGGACTTCGCGGGCTTTAACATCCGCTTTGACAACTATTACTCCACCCACTCTGAGGAGAATCAGCAGTTTTCCAAGTATATCTACCGCAAGATCAAGGAAAACGGCCACATCGCCACCCGCCAGATTACCCAGTTCTTCGACCCGGAGAAGGAGATGTTCCTGGCGGATCGTTTCATCAAGGGCACCTGCCCCAAGTGCAAGGCAGAAGACCAGTACGGCGACAACTGCGAGGCCTGCGGCGCCACCTACACCCCGGCGGAACTGATCAACCCCCGTTCTGCCGTATCCGGCGCCACCCCCGTGGAGAAGCAGTCCGAGCACTATTTCTTCAAACTGCCGGATTTCGACAGTTTCCTGAAAGAGTGGACCCGCAGCGGCACCCTGCAGGAGCAGGTGGCCAACAAGCTGGCCGAGTGGCTGGATGCAGGCCTGCAGGAGTGGGACATCAGCCGCGACAAACCCTACTTTGGCTTTGAGATCCCTGACGCCCCGGGCAAGTACTTCTATGTCTGGCTGGACGCCCCCATCGGCTACCTGGCCAGCTTCAAGAACCTGTGCAACCGGACCGATATCGACTTCGAGCATTTCTGGAAAGCGGATTCCACCGCCGAGGTCTATCACTTCATCGGCAAGGACATCATCAACTTCCATGCCCTGTTCTGGCCTGCCATGCTCCACGACGCCGGCTTCCGCACGCCGACGGCAGTCTGGGCCCATGGCTTCGTGACGGTGAACGGCAAGAAGATGTCCAAGTCCCGGGGCACCTTCATCATGGCCCGCACCTACCTGGATCACCTGAATCCGGAATACCTGCGCTATTACTTCGCCGCCAAGCTGACCGCCGGCGTGGACGACATGGACCTGAACCTGGAAGACTTCGCCGCCCGGGTAAACTCGGACCTGGTCGGCAAGGTGGTGAACATTGCCAGCCGCAGTGCCGGCTTTATCACCAAGCGCTTTGACGGGCGTCTGGGCCAGGTTACCGAGACCGACCGTCTCAACACCTTTATCGAAGCCGGCGAAGACATTGCTGACTTGTACGAGGCCCGCGAATTCGGTCGAGCCATGCGTCGCATCATGGAGCTGGCAGACATCGCCAACCAGTATGTGAACGACGAGCAGCCCTGGGTCATTGCCAAGCAGGAAGGCCAGGACGAAAAACTCCAGGCCATCTGCACCAACGCCATCAACATGTTCCGCCTGCTGATGACCTACCTCGCGCCGGTACTGCCGAAAACCGCCGAAGGCGCCGAGAGCTTCCTCAACGCTCGCCTGGACTGGAACGAGCGCAGCCAACTGCTTGAAGACCACCCCATCGACAAGTTCAAGCCCCTGATGAACCGGGTGGACATGGCCCAGATCGAAAAGATGATCGAGGCCTCAAAGGAAGAGTTGCCGGCCGCTACCGGCCAGCAAGCGGAAAAGGCACCAGCTGCTGACCTGGAGCCCATCGCTGATGAAATCGAGTTCCCGGACTTCGCCAAGGTGGACCTGCGGGTGGTGAGGATCGTCAAGGCAGAGCACGTGGAAGGCGCCGACAAGCTTCTCCGCCTCACTCTTGACGTAGGGCATGGCGAACGCAATGTGTTCGCCGGTATAAAGTCCGCCTACAAGCCGGAGGATCTTGAGGGCCGGCTGACCGTCATGGTGGCCAACCTCAAGCCGCGCAAGATGAAATTCGGACTTTCCGAGGGCATGGTCCTGGCCGCAGGCCCCGGGGGCAAGGATATCTTTATCCTCTCCCCTGACTCCGGCGCCACCCCCGGCATGCGGGTGATGTAGCACCGCGCACCACCAATCGGAGCACGCGTACCGATGACGGAATACCTGCTGATCCTGGTCAGCACCATATTGGTCAACAACTTTGTGCTGGTGCAGTTTCTCGGGCTATGTCCCTTCATGGGCGTGTCCGGGAAGCTGGAGACTGCCATGGGCATGTCCCTGGCCACCACCTTTGTGCTGACCCTGGCATCGGTATGCAGTTACCTGGCCTATACCTGGCTGCTGGAGCCGCTGGACCTGACCTTCCTGCGGACCATCACCTTTATCCTGGTGATCGCGGTGGTGGTCCAGTTCACCGAAATGGTGGTGCGCAAGACCAGCCCCCTGCTCTACCGGGTTCTGGGCATCTTCCTGCCCCTGATTACCACCAACTGCGCAGTGCTGGGTGTGGCGCTGCTCAACATCAACAAGAACAACAACTTCGTTGAATCAGTCCTGTACGGTTTTGGCGCCGCCGCCGGGTTCTCGCTGGTGCTGGTGCTGTTCGCCGCCATGCGTGAGCGCATCGCCGTGGCCGACGTGCCGGTCGCTTTCCGGGGCGCGGCCATCGGTATGGTGACCGCCGGGCTGATGTCACTGGCATTCCTGGGCTTTACCGGCCTGGTCAGCGTCTGACGGAGCTTGAAGCTATGTGGACAGGCATCCTGATTGCAGTCGCAGTCCTGCTGGCCCTTGCGGTGGTGTTCGGTGCCCTGCTGGGTTTCGCCGCCGAGCGCTTCCGCGTTGAGGGCAACCCCCTGGTCGATCAGATCGACGCCCTACTCCCCCAGACCCAGTGCGGCCAGTGCGGGTTCCCGGGGTGCCGCCCCTATGCCGAGTCCATTGCCCATGGCGATGCCATCAACAAGTGCCCACCTGGCGGCGAGGCCACCATCAAGGCCCTGGCCGACCTGCTGGACGTGGAACCCCAGCCCCTGGATGCCGAACATGGTGTGGAACAGGCCCGCCGCGTGGCCGTTATTCGGGAGGACGAGTGCATCGGTTGCACCAAGTGCATCCAGGCCTGCCCTGTGGACGCCATCCTCGGTGCTGCCAAGCACATGCATACGGTCATCGAGAGTGAATGCACCGGCTGCGACCTGTGTGTGGAGCCGTGCCCGGTTGACTGCATCGACATGGTGACTATTGAGCCTGACATACGCAGCTGGAGCTGGCAGCCCCCGCAGCCGACCATTATTGCCACCGACCGCCAGGGAGCCAGTGCCTGATGACACAACTGTGGAACTTCCCCGGTGGCATCCATCCGCCCGAGAACAAGCACCAGTCCACTGCCCGCCCGATCCGCAAGGCAGGTATTCCCGAACGGCTGATATTACCGCTGCAACAGCACATCGGGGCACCGGCGGAGCCCCTCGTGCAACCAGGCGACAAGGTGCTCAAGGGCCAGAAGCTCGCCGATGTCACCTCCGGTATGGGCGTACCGGTCCACGCCAGCACATCCGGCACCATCGTGGGCATCGAGCTGCTCCCGGTCCCCCACCCTTCCGGTATGTCGGACTGGTGTATTGTGCTGGAGCCGGATGGCGATGACGCCTGGTGCGAGCTGTCACCGATCGCGGATTACCGCAAGCTGCATCGCGATGACGTGCTGAACCTGATCCGGGAAGCCGGCATCAGTGGCATGGGCGGCGCCGGCTTTCCCACCAATATCAAACTCAGGCCCCCCAGTGACCGCAAGGTCAGCACCCTGATCATCAACGGCGCGGAATGCGAGCCCTACATCACTGCAGATGACATGGCCATGCGAGAGCGCGCCGACCAGATCCATGGCGGCATCAAGATCATGTCGTGGATCCTGCGCCCGGAACGTTGTGTGATCGCCATTGAGGACAACAAGCCGGAAGCCGTCGAAGCCATGCGCAAGGCTTCCGAAGGCACCCAGGCAGAAGTGGTTGTCGTCCCCACCAAATACCCGTCCGGCGGGGAGAAACAGCTGATCCAGATTCTTACCGGTATGGAAGTACCCAGCGGCGGTATCCCGGCCGATATTGGCGTCATGTGCCAGAACGTGGGCACGGCTATGGCTGTTTACCGGGCGATCAACCGGGGGGAACCGCTGATTTCCCGCATTACCACGGTAACCGGCGCCGGTGTGGACGACCCGGGCAACTTTGAAGCCCTGATCGGTACGCCGACCCGGCACCTGCTGGACCAGGCTGGCTTTCACCCAGAGCGGGTCAATCGCCTGATCCTCGGGGGCCCGATGATGGGCTACACCCTGGAAGACACCTCGGTTCCGGTGATCAAGACCACCAACTGCCTGATCGCCGCCACCGAAAACGAACTGCCCATGCCTCCGCCGGAGCAACCCTGTATTCGCTGTGGCATGTGCGCCGAGGTATGTCCCATGGAGCTTTTGCCACAGCAGCTTTTCTGGCACGCCAGGGCCCAGGATTTTGATCGGGCAGAACACCTGAACCTGTTCGACTGCATCGAATGCGGGGCCTGCTCCTTTGTGTGCCCCAGCTCGATTCCCCTTGTTCAGTACTATCGCTACGCCAAGGGCGAGATCCGCACCCAGAGGGCCGAACAGATCAAGGCAGACCGGGCCCGGGAACGTTTCGAGGCCCGCCAGGCACGGCTGGAGCGTGAGCAGGAAGAGAAAGAACGCCGCCGCGAGGAAAGGGCCAGGGCAGCAGCCGAGGCCCAGAAGAAAAAGGAGGCAGAGGCAGAGAAAGCGGTTGCCGAAGGCGAAGCCACCGATGAGCGCTCTGCCCGGGCAGCCATGGTACAACAGGCCCTGGAGCGCAAGAAGGCAAGACCGGCTGCGGCAGCCACATCGGAAGCCTCGACCGAAAAGCCCGATATCGAGTCGCTGGAAAAACAGCTCAACCAGGCCAAGGGCAAACTCGAGACCATGGAAAGTATGCTGGACGACGCCAGGGCCGCCCAGGCTGATAATGTTGAGAAGCTGGAACGCGCCGTTGCCAAGAACCTGGATCGGGTAAAGCGCGCAGAAGATGCCCTCACCGAGGCCCGTAAGCAACTTGAGACGGAGGACGGCCAATGAGCCTGGTACAACAGTCCTCGCCCCACGCCCATGGTGCGCGTCCGACCTCCCGGGTCATGCTGGTCGTGATCCTCACGACCCTGCCTGGCCTGGTGGCCCAGACCTGGTTCTTTGGCTGGGGCAACCTGATCAACGTGGTCTGGTGCGTACTGCTCGCCCTCGGCGCCGAAGCCGCCATGCTCAAACTCCGGCACAAGCCGGTCGCCTTTTTCCTGCGGGATAACACCGCCGCAGTTACCGGCCTGTTGCTGGGCCTGTCGCTGCCCCAGTTCGCGCCCTGGTGGGTATCGGCGGTTGCGGTCATCTCCGCCATTGTATTGGCCAAGCAACTCTATGGCGGCCTGGGGGCCAACCCCTTCAACCCCGCCATGGTCGGCTATGCCTTGGCGCTGGTCTCGTTTCCGGTGGCCATGACCACCAACTGGGCCGGCGCCGTCACTCTGCCCGATGCCCCCGGGTTCGGCGAAACCCTCAATACCATCTTTGGCGGACAGCAAGCCGCCATCGATGCCTGGACCATGGCGACCCCGCTCGACGAGTACAAGCACAAGATTGCCAGCCACACGGCAACCGAAGTGCTGCAGCACCCCACCTTCGGTGCCGGCGTTGCACAAGGCTGGGAGTGGGTCAACGGCGCCTTCCTGCTGGGGGGGCTGGCGCTGGTCGCCCTGCGCATTATCACCTGGCACATTCCGGTCAGCCTGCTGGCATCGCTGGGCCTGATGAGCCTGGCCTTTGGCAGCAATGCAGACCAGTATGCACCGCTGTCACTGCACCTGCTGGCCGGCGGCACCATGCTGGGAGCCTTCTTTATCGCTACCGACCCGGTGTCAGCGGCGACCAGCCATCAGGGCAAGCTGATCTACGGCGCCTGTATCGGGGTACTGATCTATACCATCCGCAGTTGGGGAAACTACCCGGACGCGGTGGCCTTCAGTGTGCTGCTGATGAACTTTGCGGTGCCCTTTATCGATCACTACACACCACCGCGGACCTACGGGCACCACAAGCCCCGGCGCGGTATTCCGGGCAAGGCGGGGTAGAGCTATGGCGGCACTGGCCCAATCCATCCGACGCAGCGCTATTGGTCTGGGACTGTTTGCGGTGATCACTGGCGGTACCATCGCCTTCACCCAGCAGCTGACAGCGGACCGTATTAAGGAGCAGCGGGCCCGTGCCGAGGCCGCCGCCCTTTACGAAATCATTCCGGAATCGGAGCATGATAACGACCTGCTGAATGATACCGTCACCCTGCCTGCCAGTGACCGGATTGCGATCCAGGGTCCGGTGACCGCGCGGGTCGCCCGCCGCGCTGGGGAACCGACAGGCCTGATCCTGCCGGCCGTTGCCCCTGACGGCTACTCCGGCGACATACAGCTTCTGGTGGGTATAGACCTGTCAGGCGAGGTGCTTGGCGTGCGGGTCACCAGTCACCGGGAGACGCCCGGGCTTGGCGACCGGATCGAGCTGAAAAAATCCAACTGGGTGCTGTCCTTTGAAGGGCGGTCCCTGGGCAATCCGGAGCCCCGCAACTGGAACGTGAAGAAGAACGGCGGAGTGTTCGACCAGTTTACCGGCGCCACCATCACCCCCAGGGCCGTGGTCAAGGCGGTGCAGCATACGCTGATCTACTTCCGCCAGAACCGACCGGCAATCCTCGAAGCCATCGGCGCCGATACTACCGGCCAACGGCAGGGGGCTGGCCGCCGAAAGCACAACAGGGAGCAACGCTGACATGAGCACCAAGAGCAGCCGGGAAATCATCCGAGACGGGCTGTGGACCAACAACCCTGCCCTGGTCCAGGTGTTGGGCCTGTGCCCGTTACTGGCCGTGACCAGTACCGTGGTGAACGCACTGGGCCTGGGCATCGCCACCCTGATGGTACTGATGGGCTCCAACCTGGCGGTATCCCTGATCCGCAACTTCGTATCGGACTCGGTTCGCCTGCCCGCTTTCGTAATGATCATTGCCTCTTTCGTAACCTGCGCCGAACTGCTGATGCAGGCCTTCACCTACGAGCTTTACCAGATTCTGGGCATCTTCATTCCACTGATCGTCACCAATTGCGCCATTCTGGGCCGCGCCGACGCCTTTGCATCCAAGACCGGCCCGGCCCCGGCCCTGCTGGATGGTGCCATGATGGGCCTCGGTTTCCTGGCGGTGCTCGTGGTGCTTGGCGGCATGAGGGAGCTGATCGGCCAGGGTAACCTGTTCACCGACATGCACCTGCTGCTGGGCCCGGTCGCCGCTGACTGGACCCTGCATGTGTTCCGTGACTACCCGGATATGTTGTTCATGGTGCTGCCTCCAGGTGCGTTCGTTGGCCTGGGGCTACTGATTGCGCTCAAGAATGGCATCGACAGCCAGCTGGAAGCACGCCGCAAGGCCCGATCCACAGAGACCGTGACCACTGGCAGCAAGCGGGTCCGGGTCACCGGCAATATTTCCTGATAACACACCAAGCAACCGGTAACCATGAACAAACAGAAACGCATCGAAATTTTTAGTCGCCTGCGCGATGCTAATCCGGAGCCCACTACCGAACTGAACTACAGCACCCCGTTCGAACTGCTGATTGCAGTGATTCTCTCTGCACAGGCAACGGATGTGGGGGTCAATAAGGCCACCGCACGGCTGTACCCCGTAGCCAGTACCCCGGAAGCCATTCTGGCTTTGGGGGTGGACGGGCTCAAGGAGTACATAAAGACCATTGGCCTGTTCAACAGCAAGGCAGAAAACGTCATCAAGACCTGCCGCGCCCTGATCGACAAACACGGCGGCGAAGTGCCGGACACCCGCGAGGAACTGGAAGCACTACCCGGCGTAGGCCGCAAGACTGCCAATGTGGTTCTCAACACGGCCTTCCGGCAACCGGCCATGGCCGTGGACACCCATATATTCCGGGTATCGAACCGTACTGGCATTGCTCCTGGCAAGAACGTACTGGAAGTGGAGAAACGACTGATGCGGCTGGTACCGAAGGAATTCCTGATGGACGCGCACCATTGGCTTATCCTCCATGGGCGCTATACCTGTACAGCCCGCAAGCCCAGGTGCGGGTCATGTATTATCGAAGACCTGTGTGAATTCAAACAGAAAAGGGATTACCTGGAATAACCTCTGGGGCAGCCCCGCGTCTGAGCCGGGGATGTCGGATACTACCGAAGATAATGACTTTGCCGGCACGACGCTTCAGGACGGGATCACACTTTCACGAAATATGACAAAGCCGGCCTACAGGGGCCGGCTTCGTTCACTGGATTGGCGGGCTATTCCACAGGGCTATTTGAACAGCAGGCCGCTGGACAGCCCCTCCTTTTCCAGGATTTCCCGCAGGCGGCGCAGGGCTTCCACCTGTATCTGGCGTACCCGCTCCCGGGTGAGCCCGATTTCCTGGCCCACCTCTTCCAGGGTACATGTGGGGTAACCGCGCAGACCGAAACGACGGGCAAGCACTTCCTGTTGCTTGTCACTGAGCTGGTCGATCCACTGCTCGAGGCAGGCACACAGGTTGTCGTCCTGAAGCAGGTCGGCCGGGTCAGTGGCGCCTTCGTCAGCGACGGTATCCAGCAGGGATTTTTCGCCACCGGCACCGATGGGTGTATCCATGGAGGCCACCCGCTCGTTGAGCCCCAGCATGCGCTCAACGTCACTGACTGGCTTGTCCACCATACGGGCAATTTCTTCCGCTGACGGCTCATGATCCAGTTTCTGGGTCAGCTCCCGGGCAGCACGCAGGTAGAGGTTCAACTCCTTGACCACATGGATGGGCAGGCGAATGGTGCGGGTCTGATTCATAATGGCCCGCTCGATGGTCTGGCGGATCCACCAGGTGGCGTAGGTGGAAAACCGGAAGCCCCGTTCCGGGTCGAATTTTTCCACCGCGCGGATCAGGCCAAGGTTACCCTCCTCGATGAGGTCCAGCAGAGTCAGACCGCGGTTTACGTAGCGCCGGGCAATCTTCACCACCAGCCGCAGGTTACTCTCGATCATCCGCTTGCGACCGGACTCCTCGCCCTTGCGGGCCAGGCGGGCAAAATAGACTTCTTCCTCAGGGGTCAGCAATGGCGAAAAGCCGATCTCATTGAGATACAGCTGAGTCGCATCCAGCTGCTTCTGGGTACCAAAATAACGGTCGTGGGGAGTGAACCCCGACTCTTCTGTCGCTGTCGTTGCAGCGTCAGGGGGGGTATCTGTAGTAGACGCCTCCGGCGTCTGTGTATCATCTTCGGTCTCTTCTACATCAGCAACACGATCGATTATCATCTCTTCTTCTGCAGACATAACTCTTGCCCCGCCTTTCAAATGATCCTGTCGGCACGCTCCGGGCTCAGGGGTCTGGACGTCCCCGGGCTCTGCCGGATGTCTTCCCACGGTTTTTTCTTGTTGTGGGACCGTTTTCTTATTGATCGAGCATCAGGTCATTTCTTGTTCTGGCCAGTCCATGACCGGTTATGTGGTTCTTATTGTTATCCGAGTTCAACGTCGGTCTGATGACAATGCGTGGTTTGATTTGTCGTTCCTGCGCCTCCCTGCATTTTTTACCGATGGTTGCGTTGTACGGAACACCCTCAGCGTCCTGGTAGATAGGGCAGCGGATCAACCGGATTACCATTGCGGCGGATCTCGAAATGAAGCTTGTCCCCATCGGTGCCGGTGCTGCCAAGCTCGGCGATTGTCTGCCCCTGCTTGACCTCCTGCCCTTCCTTCACCAGTATGCGCCGATTGTGCGCATAGGCACTAAGATAATGCTCGTTGTGATTGATGATAATAAGGTTGCCATAACCCAGCAGCCCATTACCCGCATAGACCACACTCCCATCCGCTGCGGCCTTGACGGGATCCCCGGAATTTCCGGCAATATCAATACCTTTATTGACTTTTCCCGATGTTGAATATTTTGCAATTACCGTACCAACGTGTGGCCAGCGCCAATTGATATTGGACACAGTCTGGGTTTGTCGCGAGACATCCACACTGGTGTCGGGTTTTCGGGTCACCTTTGGTGCAGGCTGGGGTTTGGGGGCGGGCCTGGGCTTTGCCGCCTTGCGGGGTGGTGGAGGTGACGATGCCACGTTTGGGGAACCGGCGGGACGGCTGCCCCGAAGGTCAAGCCGGATGACCTGGCCAGGGTAGATACGGTAAGGAGGGGCGATATTATTGGCGTCGCCCAGTTCCCGGTAATCCCGGCCATAGCGCCAGGCAATGCTGTACAGTGTCTCCCCCCGCTCGACCACATGGCGGCCCCAGTAAACCGGCGGGTTATAGGCACTGTCACCGTATATGGCCGAGGTGTTACAACCAACCAGGGAGGGGAGCGCCATCACGGTCAGCAACAGCAAAAGGACCAGTCTCCCAAGATCCTGGTGGACCCGGGAACGGGGGGCGGAAGCCGCTTGGTGCTGACTGGACCTATAATTCACAGATATATTGATATCGTTTTTATCTCGAAATTATCTTTTCAGCTTAACATGATTTACCAGTTAATCCCCTAACCCACTAATTTATTGCATCTTTTATGCACATATCCGGGTTACCTGGCGCCATGGGCTGTTACCTCAGGAAACAAATAGCCCCAAAAAGTAACACTCATCTCACACGTCCTGTGATTAATCCCTCAATACCTTTCGGTAATACTCCTCAAACCGCCAGTTTCGTCACACATCAGCTGTCGCGCTTTGCCGACGCTCTGAACGTCCGGCCAGCCACTCACCAACCAGGACCAGCCCGACTCCGGCAATCAGGGCCATGATAGCCACCGGTACCTGCGCAGGTTCTCCCGTAACCTCCGCATAACGCACGGGTAAAACACTCACCTGTTCCATTGGCACCCGGGCGCCACCGCTGTCTATCCGCCAGCTGAGTACTTCCTGCCAGGGCCATACCCGGTTGAGGGCACCGATCATAAAACCGGTCAACACTGCCAGCACCGCATCATGGCCCTTGCGGAGGGCATAGCCCAACAAACGTGCGAAACTCAGCAGCCCCAGCACACACCCTGCCATGAACAGGCCAATGAGCGCTATGTCCAGTTCCCTCACCGCTGCAAGCACCGGTGCGTACATACCCAGTATCAACAATATGAAACTGCCTGACAGGCCCGGAAGGATCATCGCACAGATGGCCACCGCCCCGGACAGGAAGAAACCCAGCGCCCCCGGATCCACCTGCCCGGCCGACAGAGTCGTCACCCACCAGGCGAAAACTGCACCGCCTGCCACGGGCATGGCAAGCCAGGCCGCAGGTGCCTTCAACTGACGAAACACGTGCCATACGGACGCAAGGATCAGACCGAAGAAGAAACTCCAGAGGGCGATCGGGTAGGCGTCCAGGGCCCAGGTAATGAGGTTGGCAAGCGTTGCAATACTGACCAGGATGCCAGTGAGAAGTACGACAAGAAAGGTACCGTCTACCTGGTTCCAGAACCGGCGAACCCGCCCCCGGAACAGATCGTTGATAATGGCAGAGGGCACCGCCGCAATAGCGCCCAGCAAGCGAAAGTAGATGCCGGTAATAAACGCGACCGTCCCGCCTGAAACCCCGGGCACGACATCCGCAGCCCCCATGGCCATGCCCCGGATGAACACCCCGGCATAGTGCTTGAATCCCTTCAACGAACAACTCCTCCAAGGAGAGGCACAAAGCGAACAGGTTCAATATCTTCCGTATGGAACTGGTCGCCATCCCTGGTGATTCTGACCAGCATCTGATGCTCCTCGCCCACGGGAATCACCATGACACCACCGTCCGCCAGCTGGTCCAGCAACTCCTGGGGGACCACCCTTGGGGCAGCAGTAACGATGATGCCATCGTAGGGCGCGTGCTCAGGCCAGCCCATGGGCCCGTCCGCCAGGCGCAGCATGACGTTGCGCATTTTCAGCAGGTGCATACGTTCCCGGGCCTTGTCCTGCAACGGCTTGATACGTTCTACGCTGTATACTTCGTCGCCCAGGCGGGCCAGGATAGCGGTCTGGTAACCGGACCCGGTGCCAAGCTCCAGCACCTTTTTCGGACTCGCACTCATGAGCACTTCCGTCATCCGGGCGACGATGTAGGGTTGGGACAGGGTCTGGCTGTAACCTATGGGCAGCGCGGTGTCCTCGTAGGCACGATGGGCCAGGGCCTCGTCCAGGAAAATGTGGCGGGGGATCTCTTCCATAACGCCCAACACCCGCTCGTCCCGGATGCCCGCCTCCCGCAGGCGCTGGATCAGCCGCAGCCGGGTGCGCCGTGAAGTCATTCCGATTCCGTCAATGGCAACCATCAGCGTCCGGCCTCCACCCATTGCCTTAACGATGAAAGGGCGTCGTGTTTGGTCATATCGATATGGACTGGTGTTACCGAAACGTAGTTCTGGCTGATTGCATGGAAGTCCGTTCCCGCCCCGGCGTCGGCACCTTCACCCGCCGCCCCGATCCAGTAGCGGGACTTGCCCCGCGGGCAGGTCATGGGCACGGCACCCTCGGCCCGCGCACGATGTCCCAGGCGGGTTACCCGGAAGCCGGCGACCTCGTCCCAGGGCACATCCGGCACATTAACGTTGAGGATGCAGCGGCCGCCGAGATCCGGCCAGTCTTCCCGCTCGACCAGCATGCGCACTACCTTCGCCGCCGTCTCGTAATGGAAGTGACCATCATTGACCAGGGAAACGGCAATGGCCGGCAGGCCCAGGTGGCGGCCCTCGGTAGCGGCAGCCACTGTGCCTGAGTAGATAATGTCGTCGCCGAGGTTGGCATGGGTGTTGATACCGGAAATGACCCGGTCAAAGGGTTTATCAAACAACCCGTTAACGGCCAGGTGTACGCAGTCCGTGGGAGTGCCATCCACTGAGTGGAAGCCCCCTGGGTGCTTCTCCACGGTCAATGGCCGGTTCAGGGTCAGGGAATTACTGGCGCCACTGTGATCCCGGTCCGGGGCGACCACCTCAAGTTCGGCCAGCCCTTCCAGGCCGGCGTGCAGGGCCACCAGTCCCGGGGAGTGAACCCCGTCATCGTTGGACAGCAAGATACGCACGATTTTCAGTCTCTCCGAAAGTGTCCTGGCGGTATGTGCCGCCATTTTTGAAAGCGATGAGGAATTCTAACGGATAAAACGTGTTATTTCTGTCACGGTACGGAAGTTCTGCAAGCTTCAGGCGCCAGAATACCGTCAGAACTCAGTCAACGTCCTTTGGAGAGACAACCGCAGAAAGAAAGGTGGTGGCATATTGACCCGGCAGGAGAGTGAATGACAGGTCCAGCCATCGACCACCACCTTCGGCCGGGAACGACCATTCCAGATCCGCCGGCAATAATCTGAGCGAGCGACGATCAGGCGACATGCGGGTGCTGGCAAACACCTGCGCCACGTCGGGATAACGCGCAACCACCCCCCGCTCAAGGCTTTCCTGCTGTCCGGTGGCGCGGGTGCCCCCATCACCCCACAGTGGACCCGTGGGCTCCGACGCTGGCTCACCATCCAGCATCTGGTCCCAGTCTTCCCGGAGCACCCTTTCTGCCAACACCTCATTGAACAACCAGGAGCGGGCCGCTGAAAAGTAAAGCCCCTCACGGTTGCTGCCGGCGCGGCGATTACGGCGCTTGCCACCGGTGTTTCCCGCCATGGCGACAGCGCGGTCCAGGTTACCGCCTTCATGGCCAAAACGTTGCAGACCAAAATAATTGGGGCAGCCGCGCTGGCGGAGCGCTTCAAGCCGATCGGTGATGGCCTGGGCGTTACCGTTCAGATCACGCAGCCGTATTTCGAAACGGTTGGCCTGGTGTTCCCCGGTTCGAAGTTTGCGGCCCCGACGGACAACGGCCAGTACACGCCACTGATCCTGCACCTGCTGAATGTTCCGCAGGAAGGAGGCATCGTCGGCCTCCAGCCCTGGACGCTGGACGCTGAACCACTGCCGGGTAATCGCATGGCGATCCTTGAGACCGCTGTAGCCGACTCCGCGATCACCACACCTCGCAAGCTTGCCTAACTGACTGGCCACCCAGGGCGTGTTGTCACCGGTTTTCTCCAGGTAAATCAGCAAATGCTCACCCTCTCCGGGTACGGCCAGCTGGCCTGGAAGCGTCCCGGGATCGAGTTCCAGCACGGGCCCGCCCACGTCCAGGAGCTCTGTCACCCTGAAGTCTTCCGGACATGCCTTGAGCGTCCCGGTGCCCACAGGCTCGCCATCAGGCCATGGCCAGTCCAGTCGCCAACGGCTCACGGACGGCCCCCGTCAAGCAGACAGATGGCCTGGCAGGCAATGCCTTCCCGCCGCCCGGTAAAGCCAAGCTTTTCGGTTGTAGTGGCCTTGACGCTGACCCGGTCCATGGGAATTCCCAGATCCTCCGCAATGTGTTGGCGCATGGCCGCCACATGGGGTGCCATCTTCGGCGACTGGGCAATGATAGTGCTGTCCACGTTGACAACTTCAAGCCCCCTTTCAGCGATCTGCCGCCGTACTTCACGCAGCAGCACCCGACTGTCAGCGCCGGCCCATTCGTCACTGGTATCCGGGAACAGGTGACCAATATCTCCCAGGGCAGCGGCACCCAGCAACGCGTCCGCTACGGCATGCAGCAATACGTCTCCGTCTGAATGGGCTTTCAGTGCCCGGTCATGGGGAATGTGTACACCGCCGATAATAATTTCCGAGCCCTCGCAGAACGCGTGGACATCGAAACCCTGTCCTATTCTCATAATACCCGCCTGGTACGAAAGGGTTTATCCAGCTGCCTGGCGGGCAAGGATAAACTCCGCCAGCGCCAGGTCTTCCGGAACGGTTATCTTGATATTGTCAGTACGCCCTGTCACCACCCTGGGGTGCCAGCCCATCTGCTCCATGGCAGAGGCCTCATCGGTAATGGCCCCGGGCTGCTCGCAGACACCCCGCTGCAAGGCTGCGACCAGGTCACCATAGCGAAACATCTGAGGGGTAAAGGCCCGCCAGAGCTGTCGGCGGTCCCTGGTTACCAGAACCTGGTTTGAACCAGGTGCCACTTCCTTGACCGTGTCGGAGACCGGCGCTGCCAGCAGTCCGCCGCATGCGTCGTCCGCAAGGGTGGACCTGAGCCGGGCGACATCATCCGGGTGAATGCAGGGGCGGGCCACGTCGTGGACCAGCACCCAGTCATCGGCAGCGGCCCGGCCTTGCAGATGTTTCAGTGCGGCCAGTACGGAATCGGCACGCTCGGCACCGCCGGGACACGGCTCTATCCGGGCATCACCGGCGCTCGCGCTGGCCGGCCACCACTGATCATCGCAATGGAGGGGAACCACACAGCCTGCCCAGGCCCCACAGGACAGGAGGCGTTCCAGCGTCACGTCCAGCACAAAGCGCCCATTGAGGGTGAGGTATTGTTTGGGAAGGTCAGCCTGCATGCGCTGGCCAATGCCGGCGGCGGGAACAACAAGCCAGAAGCGCGGAGAACTCATAGGGTGGCAGCAACAGTGGCCGGGAACTCAGGGCTCCACAACCAGGAAGAAGGTTTCGTCACGGTGAATCAGGCCCAGGTTCTTGCGGGCACGCTCCTCAACCGCTCCCTGCCCTGAGCCCAGGTTGCGAACCTCGGCGTACAGGCGCTCGTTACGGGCAGCGAGCTTTGCGTTTTCCGCTCGCTGCTCGGCAATAGTCTCGTCCAGACTCCAGACCTGGGCGTAACTGCCTTCCCCCACCCACAGGCGCACCTGCAGCAGGACAATCAGTATCACCATGACGGACCAGAGCACTTTCATGAAACGATTCCATTATTCCTTTGGGTCGCGGTCAGACCACGAAGCCTGCGACGGATACCGGTGCAAGGAGCTGCCACCCACCGCAGGCACCCAGAGTCTAGCCCAGTCCGCGCAATGATGCACGGACCGGCAGACAGGCCTTTCAGCCCTGGCCCTTGATTTCCTTCAGGCCGCGGTACGGTGCCTTCCCATCCAGCGCCTCTTCAATACGCAGCAGCTGGTTATACTTGGCCACACGATCGGAGCGACACAGCGAGCCGGTCTTGATCTGGCCAGCCCGGGTGGCGACTGCCAGGTCGGCTATGGTGGTGTCCTCGGTTTCGCCAGAGCGATGGGAGATCACCGCAGTGTAACCGGCGTCCTGGGCCATTTTGATGGCATCCAGGGTTTCAGTCAGGCTGCCGATCTGATTGAACTTGATCAGGATAGAGTTGGCAATGCCCTTCTCGATACCTTCTTTCAGTATGCGGGTGTTAGTCACAAACAGGTCGTCGCCAACCAGCTGCACCTTGCTGCCCAGCTTTTCGGTCAGCACCTTCCAGCCGTCCCAGTCGCCTTCGTCCATACCATCTTCGATGGATACAATGGGGAACCGCTCGCACAGGCCTGCCAGGTAATCAGCAAAACCGGCGGAATCGAAGCTCTTGCCCTCACCGGATAACTGGTACTGGCCATCCCGGTAAAACTCCGAGGAAGCGCAATCCAGGGCCAGGGTCACATCGGTACCCAGCTTGTAGCCGGCACTCTCAACAGCTTCCTTGATGGCAGCGAGCGCGGCCTCGTTGGAAGGCAGGTTGGGAGCGAAGCCTCCCTCGTCACCTACCGCTGTGTTAAGTCCCTGATCTTTAAGCACCTTTTTAAGGCTATGGAAGATCTCTGCACCAATACGCAGGGCTTCAGCGAAGTTCTTCGCAGAAACAGGCTGCACCATGAATTCCTGGATATCCACGTTGTTGTCGGCATGCTCGCCACCGTTGAGGATATTCATCATGGGTACCGGCATGGAGTACTGACCGGCGGTACCGTTGACGTCGGCAATGTGCTCGTAGAGGGGCTTGCCCAGGGAGATAGCAGCGGCCTTGGCTGCGGCCAGGGATACCGCCAGGATTGCGTTGGCGCCCAGATTGGCCTTGTTGTCCGTACCGTCCAGGTCAATCATGATCTGGTCCAGGGAACGCTGATCCGCGCTGTCCTTGCCCACCAGGGCGTTACGGATATCACCATTCACCGCTGCCACGGCCTTGGTCACGCCCTTGCCCAAATAGCGGCCCTTGTCCTGGTCACGGAGTTCGAGGGCTTCCCGGGAGCCGGTGGAAGCGCCGGAAGGGGCGCAAGCCCGCCCCAGGGTGCCATCCTCGAGAATGACATCGGCTTCAACCGTCGGGTTACCGCGGGAATCCAGGACCTCACGGGCCTTGATATCAGCGATCTTGGTCATGCTTTTCTATCTCCGGATAGTGTCTGACTTGAAGAAACATTCCACGATTCGTAGCTGTGCCAGAGACAACCTCAGGCTGTATCGAGGGGCTCGAAGCCCTTGACCAGGTCGTCCACCGCCTTCACCTGCTTCAGGAACGGCTCCAGCTGGCTGAGTCGCAGGGCACAGGGGCCATCGCACAGGGCCTTGTCCGGGTCCGGGTGGGCTTCCAGGAACAGGCCGGCCAGTCCCTGGGACATACCCGCCAGGGCCAGGTCCCCGACCTGGGCACGGCGGCCGCCAGCGGAGTCCGCCCGGCCACCAGGCATCTGCAGCGCATGGGTTACGTCGAAAAATACCGGCACACCCAGGTCCTTCATCTGGCGGAAACCGAGCATGTCCACCACCAGGTTGTTGTAGCCAAAACTGGTGCCCCGTTCACAGAGGATGACCCGGTCATTGCCGGCTTCCTCGCACTTGCGGATGATATGCGCCATTTCCCGGGGCGCCAGGAACTGGGCTTTCTTGATATTGATGACCGCGCCGGTTTTCGCCATGGCCACCACCAGGTCGGTCTGGCGACTTAGAAAGGCCGGTAGCTGGATGATGTCGCACACCTTGGCGGCGGGTTCCGCCTGCCAGGGTTCATGCACATCGGAAATCACCGGCATCCCATACTTGTCCTTGATGTCCGCCAGCAACTGCAGGCCAGCTTCGAGGCCCGGTCCCCGGAAGGAGTTTATGGAGGACCGGTTAGCCTTGTCGAAAGAGGCCTTGAAGACATAGGGAATACCCAGCCGGCGGGTAATGTCGACGTAGGCATCGGCCACTTCAAAGGCCAGGTCCCGGGATTCCAGCACATTCATGCCACCGAACAGGACAAACGGCCGTTCGTTGGCGATAGTCAGGTCGGCAACATTGAGAGTCGGTTGGGCCATGGCCGCGATGTCCTTGTCGGATTATGGCCGGGCGATCAGCGCCCGGCGTGTTTCAGGGCAGCCTCCACAAACCCGGTAAACAGCGGGTGGCCGTCACGGGGCGTGGATGTGAACTCGGGGTGGAACTGACAGGCCACGAACCAGGGATGGTCGGGCACTTCCACCACTTCCACCAGTTTGCCGTCGGTGGAACGACCAGCGACACGCAGGCCGGCCTGTTCCAGTTGCGGTACAAAGTGGTTGTTCACTTCATAACGGTGCCTGTGCCGCTCGCGAATCACTGACTTGCCGTAGCACTGGTTGATGGTAGAACCTTCAGTGAGCACACAGTCCTGGGCGCCCAGACGCATGGTACCGCCAATATCGGATTCTTCCGTGCGCTCCTCCCGCTTGCCGCTGGCATCCAGCCACTCGGTGATCAGACCGACCACCGGTGCGGGGGAGTTCTCACGGAACTCGGTAGAATGGGCACCTTCGAGACCGGCCACGTTGCGGGCGTATTCGATAACGGCTACCTGCATACCCAGGCAAATACCCAGATACGGAACCTTGTTCTCCCGTGCGTACTGTACGGTGCGGATCTTGCCTTCCACGCCCCGCTCGCCAAAACCTCCCGGTACCAGGATAGCGTCCGCCCTTTCCAGTACACCGGTACCGTTACGTTCGATATCCTCGGAGTCGATGTATTCGATATTGACCTTGGTGCGGGTCTTGATACCGGCATGGAGCAGCGACTCGATCAACGACTTGTAAGCATCCAGCAGCTCCATGTACTTGCCCACCATGGCGATGGTGATTTCCTGCTGGGGATTGATAATGGCATCGACCACCGCGTCCCACTCACCCAGGTCCGCCTCACCGGCCTTCAGGCCGAAGCGTTCAATGATCAGCTGGTCCAGGCCAAAGCCGTGCAGCATACGGGGGATGGCATAGATGGATTTTGCATCCTGCAACGGGATAACGGCCCGCTCTTCCACGTTGGTGAACAAGGCGATCTTGCGGCAGGAACTGGCATCCACTTCATGCTCGGAACGGCACAGCAGGATATCCGGCTGCAGGCCGATGGAGCGCATTTCCTTCACCGAATGCTGGGTAGGCTTGGTCTTGATTTCGCCGGCGGTGGCGATGTAGGGCACCAGGGTAAGGTGCATGAAAAGCGCACGAGTCGGCCCCACTTCCACCTTGAGCTGACGGCAGGCCTCCAGGAACGGCAGCGATTCGATATCACCCACGGTGCCGCCAATTTCCACCAGAGCAACGTCCACCCCGGCGGCGCCTTCCACAACCCGGCGCTTGATCTCGTCGGTAATGTGCGGAATCACCTGCACGGTGCCGCCCAGGTAGTCACCCCGGCGTTCCTTGCGGATAACCTCTTCGTAGACCCGGCCGGTAGTGAAGTTATTGCGACGGGTCATGGGGGTACGGATAAAGCGCTCGTAGTGCCCCAGGTCCAGGTCGGTCTCTGCACCGTCTTCGGTCACGAAGACCTCACCGTGCTGGAACGGGCTCATGGTACCCGGGTCCACATTGATATAGGGGTCCAGCTTGAGAATGGTGACCTTCAGGCCACGGGCTTCAAGGATAGCCGCCAGGGAGGCAGACGCGATCCCTTTCCCCAATGAGGACACAACACCGCCGGTGACGAAAATATAACGCGTCATGCAGATTCCGTGATTATCAGGTTCAGTAAAGGAGGGAGATTGTCATCTCAAGATGGGACGCCAGATTACCAGAAAGCCCCCCACTGCTCAATCCGGACAGCCTGCTATTTACGATCGCAGACAATGCCCTCCTCCCGTCGAATATCCAGTTGCCAGCCAGCCTCTGTCGTATGCTCCTTCTGCGGTAACTGCCAGAGGTCGCCCACGGCCACCAGTTCGTCGCGCCGGAATACCAGTGGCAAACGATCCCGCTCCCAGGGCGGGACGCTCCGTTCCTGCAGCCATTTCTTCAGGGGCCGGGAAGGGCCGCCAGCCCGCTCCCGCAGACGCTCACCACCCCGCCGGTGTGTGAGCAGCAGGGAGACCCCGGAACCAGCCTCGCCCTTGAGGCTGACTGTATAATCGCCGTCCCGGATCGTCCGGCCCGGCTCCAGGAACTGATCCCCGGCTACCGGATCGGGGTAACGGGTAACCCGGTAAATATGGCCCTGAAAACGACGCAGGGCAAATGGGCCAACGGGGATTTCCGGCATGGCATCGGCGGCGGCCAATACCAGCCCATCGAGCTCACGGTCTGACAGGGTGCGATCCAGGCTATCACCCAGCCACCACTGCAACAGGTTGCGACGGGCCGATAGCGGCAACTCGCCAAACCCCTCGAGACGAATTCGGTGCGGTCCGTCCGCCAGTTGCTCGAAATGGGAACGGGCCAGAAGGTCGGCAAGTTCCTGCGCTTCCCGGCAGGCCCGAGCCGTCGCAGCCAGGCGCGCACCCAGGCCCGGCCAGCGTGCAGACAACAGGGGAATGATCCGGTGACGAAGAAAGTTGCGGTCGACATCGGTGGCTGCGTTCGTGGGATCCTCCTGCCAGCCGATGCCCGCTGCCTGGGCCTGGCGCCGCAGTAATTCACGGTCTGCTCCGAGCAGCGGACGCACCAGCCGGCCCTCGCCCAGGGGGCGCTCTGCCGGAATCCCCCCCAGCCCGCGCACACCGGTACCACGCAGGAACCGGAACAGCAGGGTTTCCACCTGGTCATCGCCGTGGTGGGCCATCAGGAGCACATCTCCGGGACCCAGGCGATCTGCGAACACCTGGTAGCGAGCGTCACGGGCGGACGTTTCCACACTGCCGGCGGCTCTGATCCGCACGGGCACCACTTCCAGGGGAATGTCCAGTGCCTGGCAGGTCTCCACACTGGCAGCCTCGAAGCCGGCTGCGGCGGGTTGTAGCTGGTGATTAACGTGGATGGCAGAAAGCCCGTTGGCACAGTGGCCAAAGACCTGGTGAGCGAGGTGAAGCAGAACCATGGAGTCCAGGCCGCCGGAGAGGGCGACCCGGATATGACCGGTAACCGTCAGCGCCTGGAAGGGCGCCAGCAGTTCCGGGAAAAAGGTCTCCGGGCGATGATTACCGCCCGGTGTCATAGCGGGTCAGGCGCTCGTAGCGCCGGGCCACCAGCTCGTCCTGGCTAAGGCTGCCGAACTCGTGCAACCCTTTGAGCAACTCCTCTTTAAGGGCGTCAGCCGTTTTCTGGGGATCACGGTGGGCACCGCCCAGCGGCTCCTTCACTACGGTATCAGCAACGCCCAGCTCCTTGAGCCGCGCCGCAGTAACACCCATGGCCTCGGCCGCCTGGGAGGCATAGTCTGCGCTCTTCCAGAGGATAGAGGCACAGCCTTCCGGTGAAATAACGGCGTAGGTGGAATACTGGAGCATGTACAGATGATCGCAAACACCGATCGCCAGGGCGCCACCGGAGCCGCCCTCACCCACTACCGTCGACAGAATGGGCGTATTCAGGCGGGACATGACTGCCAGGTTGCGGGCAATGGCCTCACTCTGGCCGCGCTCTTCCGCGCCAATTCCCGGATAGGCACCCGGAGTGTCAATAAATGTCAGCACCGGCATGCGGAAACGCTCGGCCATTTCCATCAGGCGCATGGCCTTGCGATAGCCTTCCGGGCGGGGCATGCCAAAGTTGCGGCGTACCTTGTCCCTGACCTCGCGACCTTTCTGGTGGCCAATCACCATCACCGGCTGGTTTTCCAGCCGTGCGGTGCCACCGACAATGGAGAGGTCATCAGCATAGGCCCGGTCACCATGCAACTCGTCGAAATCGTCGAACATCATCTCGATATAGTCGAGGGTGTAGGGTCGGCGAGGATGGCGGGCAAGCCTTGCAATATCCCAGGAGGCAAGATCCGAGAAGATGCTCTCGGTCAGGCTGATGCTCTTGGTGCGCAGCCGGTTGATCTCGTCGGTAATGTTGATTTCGGTGTCATTACCTACCAGTCGAAGCTCTTCAATCTTGGCTTCAAGGTCGGCAATTGGCTGTTCGAAGTCCAGGTAATTAGGGTTCATGGTATTCCATCAACTTGTGTCTGTTCCGCCGCCCAGTTTCCAGCCCGGCCTTTCAGGAAGGCCAACCATCGCAGGGGCAGCAGGTTCAAATTTTGTGTAAAGATACCAATGCAAGGCTTTGTAAAAAAGCGGACCTTGGTATTAATGTGACCTGGCCTGACGAACCATCTGCCTTAAACATCAGCCAGGCGGAACATCCATCAATCATAGACCAGTTCCACACGGTTATCGCCCACCAGGTATCTCAGCTCCAACAGGAGGTTATCATCGGGCTGCACCCGCCAGTTTTCTCCCAGCTCGATCCGGGTACTGGCGCCCTCGCCCCGGTATTCGATCCACACCGGGCTGCCCTGGTTACGGAAGGGCCTGAGAGTATTGTCCAGCTTGTCCAGCAGGCCATTCTGCAACTGGCCGGCCTCCAGCTTCAGTTGCAGGCCACGACTGAAGGACTGCCGTGCGGTCGCCACATCCATCACCGAACTTACCCGCATTTTCATCTGGCCGGAGTAGTCATCGTGGCTGACCTGCCCCTCCAGCACAATCACCTGGTCCGATTGCAATAATTCCCGGTTCTCGTTGAAGGCCTCCGAGAAGAGGGTCGCCTCGATACGGCCGCTGCGGTCATCCAGGGTCACAAAGCACATGGTGGAGCCGGTACGGGTCTTCATGGTGCGCTGGGCGACGATCAGACCCGCGACCCGCTGCGGCGACCGGGAAGGCTGCAGGTCAGCGATGGAGGAGCGCACGAATCGGCGCACTTCCTTCTCATATTCATCGAATGGATGGCCCGTCAGGTAAAGGCCGAGGGTGTCCTTCTCGCCCTTGAGGCGTTCTTTTTCCGGCCACTCCCGGACATTCGCCACATCGGCAAACGGGTCTCCGCCGTCATCGCCGCCCAGCAGGTCGCCGAACATGTCGGTCATACCCACAGACTCGTTCCGGGACTGCTGACCCGCCTGCTGTATGGCCTTGTCGATACTGGCCATCAGCTGGGCCCGGCCCGGGCCGAGTTTATCCACCGCACCCGCCCGGATCAGCGCTTCCAGGGCACGCTTGTTGACCTTTTTCAGGTCCACACGGCAGCAAAAGTCAAACAGGTCCTTGTAGGGGCCGCCTTGCCGACGGGCTTCCACGATGCTCTGGATGGGGCCTTCACCCAACCCCTTGATTGCGCCCAGGCCGTAGACGATCTGTCCTTCGTCGTTAACCGTGAAGGTATACTCCGACATGCTCACGTCCGGCAGTACCAGGTCCAGCCCCATGGCGCGGCATTCTTCCACCAGGGTGACCACCTTGTCGGTGTTCTGCATATCGGCGGTGAGCACAGCCGCCATGAACTCGGCCGGATAATGGGCTTTCAGCCACAGGGTCTGGTAGGACACCAGGGCGTAGGCCGCAGAGTGGGACTTGTTGAAGCCGTAGCCGGCAAACTTCTCCACCAGGTCGAAGATGTTCTCGGCCAGGGTCTTGTCAATGCCATTGTTGGCGCAGCCATCCAGGAAGATGGCCTTCTGCTTGGCCATCTCCTCGGGTTTCTTCTTACCCATGGCACGGCGAAGCATGTCCGCGCCACCCAGGGTATAGCCCGCCATCACCTGGGCGATCTGCATGACCTGCTCCTGGTAAAGGATGACCCCGTAGGTGGGCTCCAGAACAGGCTTCAGACCTTCATACTGATAGTCGGGGTGCGGGTAGGACAGCGGCTGCCGTCCGTGCTTCCGGTCAATGAAGTCATCCACCATGCCGGACTGCAGAGGCCCCGGGCGGAACAGCGCCACCAGGGCGATCATGTCCTCCAGGGAATCCGGCTGCAGCCGACGGATCAGGTCCTTCATGCCCCGGGATCAGCTGGAAACCGCCGTGGTCTCCGCCTTTTTCAGCATGGTGAACGAGGGCACGTCATCCAGCGGGATGTCGTTGATATCCAGTTCCGGTTCGCCCCGCTTTTCCCGGCGCGGGTTGATCATCTTCAGTGCCCAGTCGATGATGGTGAGGGTACGCAGGCCCAGGAAGTCGAACTTCACCAGGCCGGCGTCTTCCACGTCACCCTTGTCGAACTGGGTCACCAGGCTACCGCCTTCGTCATCACAGTACAGCGGCGAGAAATCGGTAATCTTGGTAGGCGCGATCACTACGCCCCCGGCGTGCTTGCCGGCGTTCCGGCAGACACCCTCAAGCTTCAGGGCCATTTCCCAGATTTCCTGGGCTTCCTCGTCCTGTTCCAGGAACTCGCGAAGCTGTTCCTCCTGCTCCACCGCCTTTTCCAGGGTCATGCCCACTTCGAAGGGGATCATCTTGGACAGGCGGTCCGCCAGGCCGTAGGACTTGCCCTGGACCCGGGCCACGTCCCGCACCACCGCCTTGGCGGCCATGGTACCGAAGGTAATGATCTGGGAAACCGCCTCGCGACCATACTTGTCGGCCACATAGTCAATCACACGGTCACGGCCTTCCATGCAGAAGTCGACGTCAAAGTCGGGCATGGAAACCCGTTCCGGGTTGAGGAATCGCTCGAACAGGAGGTCATACTGCAGCGGATCCAGGTCGGTGATCAGCAGCGCGTAGGCCACCAGCGAGCCGGCACCGGAACCCCGGCCCGGTCCTACCGGCACGCCATTGTTCTTGGCCCACTTGATAAAGTCCATCACGATCAGGAAGTACCCGGGGAACCCCATCTGGATGATGATATCCAGCTCGAAGTTCAGGCGCTTGTAGTAGGCTGCCCGCTTCTCGTCATATTCCGGATCATCCGGGCTGAGGATGGTTGCCAGGCGATCTTCCAGACCTTCCTCCGACACCTTGCGGAAGAACTCGTCCATGGTCATGCCATCGGGAATCGGGTAGTTCGGCAGGAAGTACTCACCCATACGCACCGGCACGCTGCAGCGGCGGGCGATTTCGACGGTATTTTCAATAGCCTCGGGGATGTCCTCGAACAGCTCTGACATTTCGTCGGCGCTGCGCAGGTATTGCTGGTCGCTGAAGCGGCGCTCGCGACGGGGATCGGCCAGGGTCCGGCTCTCGCCGATACAGACCCGGGCCTCGTGGGCCTCAAAGTCTTCCTGGTGAAGGAAGTGCACATCGTTGGTAGCTACCACCGGGCAGCCAGTCTCAAGGGCAAGCTCCACGCTCCCGTGAACGCAGTCTTCATCCCCGGCTCGGCCGGTTCGCTGCAATTCCAGGTAATAGCTGCCCGGGTACAGGTCCATCCAGTACTGCAGCCGCTCCCGGGCCAGCTCCGGTTTGCCGGCCAGGATGGCCCTGCCCACATCCCCCATCTTCGCGCCAGAGAGCGCAATCAGGCCGTCGGGGCGGGATTCCAGCCACTCCCGGGTAATGATGGGCTTGCCGTAGCGCTGACCTTCGGTATAGCCGAGGGAAATAATCTCGGTGAGGTTCAGATAACCCTTCTGGTTGCGGGCCAGCAGGGTCAGGCGGAACGGGTTATCCGGCTCATCCGGGTTTTCCAGCCAGAGATCGGCGCCGGGGATCGGCTTGATGCCGGCGCCCATGGCCGCCTTGTAGAAACGCACCAGGGAGCACATGTTGGACTGCTCGGTGAGGCCCACCGCTGGCATGCCCAGTTCCTTGACCCGGTTGATCAGCGGCTTTACCCGGATAAGGCCGTCCACCATGGAGTACTCGGAGTGGACGCGGAGATGGACAAAGTTGCTGCTCATGGATCTCGTATTCCCGCCTGGTGCTGGTCAGTTCTGAAGTCCGGATTCTACCTGAAAGGGGCGTCTCAGTCCTGCCCGATGGCCGCTTTCAGATCCGCCTCTGTCTGGGCGCCCATGAGGGTGTCACTCAGGGAACCGTCCGGTGCCACCACGAAGGTTGCTGGCAAGCCCTGGGGCACCTCCCAACCGAGGTCCGCGGCCGGGTCCCTGGCCAGCATGGTAAAGCCGATACCCATGCGGTCACCGAGTTGTACCAGCTCCTCGCCAGTGACCCCGTCGTAGTTCACGCCAAGCACTGTCACCTTTTCCAGGCCATCGACGTCGTTCAGCTCCGGTATTTCCTTAAGGCAGGGTTTGCACCATTCGGCCCAATAGTTGACCAGCACCCACTCCCCCCTCAGGGATTCCCAGGCCAACGTGTCGCCGGATGCGGTGGAGAATTCCGGGTCAGAAGGGCCAGTCACCGAGGCTGACTCCCCACAGCCCGCCAACAGCGCTGCATACACCATCACAACCATAACAGGGTACTTACCCATGGCACCTCCTGATAGACTTGTACCGCCCGCACGCCGGGCCGTCGCCCATAACCAAACATTGCCAGAAGCAGCGAGACCAACATGGCCGATCAATCGACCCGCATTTACCACAACCCCCGTTGCTCCAAGTCCCGCCAGACCCTGGCGCTACTGGAGGAGAAGGGGCTGCATCCTCAGGTCATAAAATACCTGGAAACACCGCCATCGGCGGATGAACTGGCTGACCTGGTTGCCACCATGGGGTGCTCTGTGCGGGACATCATCCGGGTAAAGGAAAATGAATACAAGGAACTGGGTCTGGACAGCCCGGAGCTGGATGACGCTGCCCTGCTGCAGGCACTGAGCCAGCATCCGAAGCTGATCGAACGCCCCATCGTTACCCATGAGGGCAAGGCCGCCATTGGACGGCCACCGGAAAACGTGCTCCGGATTTTCTGATACCGATCCAACCCTCTACTTGCACCCGGGAGCCGTCGCATGTCCGACCAGGAACCCTACGTTCTGATCCTCTATTACAGTCGCACCGGCCACACGGCAGTCCTGGCCAGCCAGATCGCCCGGGGCGTCGGCCGGGTAGACGGCATGACAGCGAGAATCCGCGCTGTACCGCCGGTCTCACCGGATACCGAAGCCTCGCAACCGGCGGTACCGGACGAGGGTGCGCCCTGGGCGACCAAAGCGGACCTTGCAGGGTGTGCGGGCCTCGCCATTGGCAGCCCTACCCGTTTTGGTAATATGGCGGCGCCTCTGAAATACTTCCTCGATACCACCGGAGACCTGTGGCTGAACGGCACCCTGGCGGGTCGGCCGGCGGGCGCGTTCACCTCCACCGGCAGCCTGCACGGCGGCCAGGAAGCCACCGTGCTGACGATGATGATGCCGCTGCTGCACCATGGCATGGTGCTCTGTGGTGTGCCCTATTCCGAGAAGGCCCTGTCAGAGACCCGCACCGGCGGCACGCCCTACGGTCCCTCCCACTGGGGCGGGAACGAAACGGGGGGCAAGGTCAGCGACCACGAGAAAGCCATTTGCCAGACCTTCGGTGAACGCCTGGCACGTTTTGCCGTCAAACTCGCGGACTGACCAGGCGCAGTCACCCAAGTCACCTTCCCAGGAACGCCCATGCTGTACTCCGAAAAAGCCAGGATCACCCGCGCCATCACGGCGGCACTCTATTCCCTCTTGCTGGTCATGCTGGTGGTCACCACCTTCTGGCCATCCCCGGTTCAGGACGTATCCGTCATACTGATGCTCACCGTCAAACTGGTACCCCTGGTCCCCTTTGTCTGGGTCATTTTCCGTGGGCACAACCGGGGCTATATCTGGATGAGCTTTGTCGTGATCTTCTACTTCACCCAGGCGGTGGTCACGGCCTGGCTCAGCGAAGGCGCGCCGGTAGCTGTGTTCATGGCGCTGCTGACCTTCGCGCTGTTCACGACTGCCATGGTTCACCTGAAAACCAACCGCCCCTGACGGTTCACGAGAAGTACTATGGCTACCACCGATTACCGCCCCGACCATCCCCTCACCCTCCGGGAGCTTTGCAATGCCCTGGCGGACACGGGCGAGATCAACCGGGAAGATGCCGAGCGGGTACTGGCCGCCAACCTCGGGGCCGAATCCCGCAGCCGCCACCCCCTCGAAGTCATCGCCATTGCCGGTCTCACCAGCCTTCGGGATGGCCGCACCCTGGACCTGGAACGGCTCACCCGGTGGCTCGCGGAATGGTCCGGCCAGCTTTACTACCACATTGATCCGCTGAAAATCGACGCCCCGGCCATCGCCCGGGCCATGTCCTATGCCTTTGCGCAGCGCCATCACATCCTGGCGGTGGAGCTGACGGACCAGGAAGCGTTGATCGCCAGCGCCGAGCCCTTCAAGGCAGATTGGGAAGCCAACCTGCGCCACGTACTGCAAAGACCACTCAAGCGTGTGGTCGCCAACCCGGAGGCCATCCGCCGCTACACGGTGGAGTTCTACCAGCTGGCCAGCTCGGTCAGTAAGGCCGGCGGACAACAGGGACGCGCCGGTGGCAACCTGCACAACTTCGAGCAGCTACTGGACCTCGGACAGGGCACCAGCCACGACGCCAATGACCAACACGTGGTAAAGATCGTCGACTGGCTGCTGCAGTACGCCTTCGAACAACGGGCCAGCGACATCCATATCGAACCCCGGCGGGAAGTCACCCGGGTACGCTTCCGCATCGATGGCGTACTGCACAATGTCTACGAGTTTCCCGAGCAGGTGGGCGTGGCCGTCACCAGTCGCCTCAAAATCCTGGGACGCCTGAACGTGGCCGAAAAACGCCGCCCCCAGGACGGTCGTATCAAAACCCGCAAGCCAGACAACAGTGAGGTGGAGCTGCGCCTGGCCACCATGCCAACCGCGTTTGGTGAGAAGATGGTGTTGCGGATCTTCGACCCGGAGGTGCTGCTCAAAAGCTTTGAGCAACTGGGTTTCTCGGCGGAGGACCAGGAGCGCTGGCACACCATGACCAGCCGCCCCCATGGTATCGTACTGGTCACCGGCCCCACGGGTTCCGGCAAGACGACAACCCTGTACTCTACCCTGAAAAACCTGGCCTCACCGGACCTGAACATCTGCACCATCGAAGATCCCATTGAAATGGTGGAACCGGCCTTCAATCAGATGCAGGTGCAGCACAACATCGACCTGACCTTTGCCTCCGGCGTACGTGCCCTGCTCCGCCAGGATCCGGACATCATCATGATCGGTGAGATCCGCGACCTGGAAACCGCCGAGATGGCCGTGCAGGCTGCGCTTACAGGCCACCTGGTTCTATCCACCCTGCACACCAACGATGCCCCCAGCGCCTTTACCCGCCTGCTGGAACTGGGCATACCGCCCTACCTGATCCGGGCAACGGTCATCGGTGCCATGGCCCAGCGCCTGGTGCGGTTGTTATGCCCCCACTGCAAAAAGCCGACAAACCTGGAAGAGGATGCCTGGACCAGCCTGACCCGCCCCTGGAAGGCGCCGCTCCCCAAACGCATCTATCAGCCCGTTGGCTGCCTGGAATGCCGGGACACCGGCTACCTGGGCCGCGCCGGCGTTTACGAAATCCTCGGCCTGTCCCGCGCCATCGCCGGCCAGATCAACGACCGCTGCGAACTGGAACAGCTTCGGCTGGATGCCTACAAGGACGGCATGAAATCACTGCGACTGAGCGGTGCCCAGAAAGTGGCTGCCGGGCTGACCACCATTGAGGAAGTGCTGCGGGTGACGCCGGAGAGCCAGCGCTAGCGTTGCGCGCAAACAGCTTCAGGCACCCGGCCGCATCCCACACTGTTCCAGCTGCTGCTGCCATAGTTCGATATGGCGCTGCTGGCTGGCGTCCAGCTCCGCCCATAGCGAGTCTTCGCCTTCGAGCGCCAGGTAGCGGGAATACCATTGTTCGAACGTGGACGGCATCACCTCCCGCTGCTGTTCTGCAAGGGTCGCCAGCGGCTGGATAATATCGTCCCGGGCGCGTCGCACCGTGACCAGGTACGGCTGCACCTTCTCGACGAAGACGCTGAAAAACATGCCCTGGACAATATCCGACTGGTTGTTGGGCTTGCCGTCCAGACACAGGGGCCGGCCCCGCAGGCGGGACTCGATGACATCGCTGGCGTCGTTCAGGCGGGTAATCAGCATCTGTGCCGTCAGGATGAGCTGGCCGGGGGCCTGGTGGGTCTGCCACTGCTGGTGGATATTACCGAGGCTTGCCAGGCTGGTATCCGTTCCGCCCTCCAGCAAAGGCGCCAGCACGGCGTTCAGGGTGTTAAGGTCTGTGGCCAGGTTGGCTGTGCCAGGCCCAGGCTCGAGGGGGTACAGGCCTTCGGTGCGGGTGAACAGGTTCTCGACTTCCTCAACGCCCCAGGTGGCGTTCCAGGCCGCTGTCGGGAGGGACGCCCGTTTGCTGGCCACCGCTTCGGACACCGCTTCCCGGAGTGCCTCATCCTCAATCCCGGGCAGGCAGTCGTCTGCTGCCTCGATAAAGCGGACTTCGTACCGAAGCCGGTTGGCCGGCTGCATCACCCGACCCAGGATGGATGCCTTCTCCCCTGCCACCACCTGCAGCTCACAGCCGAACAGGGAGAGGAAATCCAGCATACCCAGCTCCACTTCCGGCATCTCCAGTACCCGGTCGCGGCGCCTCGGCAGAGGATCCGTGGCAGGAATCGACGTCAGTTCGTAAGGCTGGTCAAGCACCCGGGCAGTGCGCTCGGTGTATTCATCCATCAGGGATTCCGGGGCGCTGAAGGGATTGCAACCAACCAGTAACGCGGGCAGTGCGGGAGTGACGAGAGAGACAAGCTTTTTCACAGCGGAGCACCACCCGGAACAGAGGCTTTCCTGCCCGGTAACAGGCTCATTACCGGGCACTGGGTTACCGGTGTTGCAGCAACTGATCATCAACCTCACGGAAATCCCGGGCTACGGGTCGCTTGTCCGTTTCCGTAAGGTCGCCCTCACGCACCAGCCAGCAGGTTCTCATGCCGGCTGACTCGGCGGCGACCAACTCGGCTTCCACGTCCGAAAGGAACAGTACCGTTTGTGGCTCTACGCCCAGCTGATCCAGGATATTACGATAGGACACGGCTTCCTTCTTGCCACCGACATTGGTGTCGAAATAACCGCTGAAGAACGGCGTCAGGTCGCCTTCGCTGGAGAATCCAAAAATCAGCTTCTGGGCCTTCACCGAACCAGAGGAATACACATACAGGCGTAGCCCCCGGTCATGCCAGAAACGCAGGTATTCGGCGGCATCAGGGTACACATGACCATCAAAGGCGCCGTGCTGATAGCCCTGCTCCCAGAGCATGCCCTGCAGGGTCTTGAGGGCGGTTTCCTTGCGGTCCTCGTCGATCCATTGCTCCAGCACCCTGACCAGGCCGTCGATATCCGTCCGGTCGCAGCCGGACTTTTCGGCCACAATATCGAGCTGCTCCGCCACGGTCAGGTCTTCGTGCTGCCATTCACGGACAAATTCCGCCATATGCTCACGGGCGTAGGGGAACAGCACCTCATGGACAAACGAAATCGAACTGGTGGTGCCCTCAATATCCGTCAGGATCACGCGAATCATCAGGCGGCTCCGGCGAGTTGCTCATAGCGGGGCAGGCGGCTGGCGATGTCTTCACCGGTAAACTGCGCTACCCAGCCTTCGGGGTTGGTGAACAGGCGGATACAGGTGAACTCGGGATCCGGCCCCATATCGAACCAGTGCCGTGTTCCATTGGGCACACTGATCAGGTCGCACTGGCGACACATAATAGCGTAGACCTTTTCGCCAAGGTGAAGATAGAACAGGCCCTGGCCGTGGACAAAGAAACGCACTTCATCCTCGCTGTGGACATGTTCGTCCAGGAACTTCTGGCGGAAAGCCTCCTTGTCCGGATTATCTGGCGTAAGGCTGACCACGTCAGCAGTGACAAAGCCGCTCTCCTCTTTCAGGTGCGCCACCTCGTCAGCATAGGCCTCAAGAATGTCGTTACCGGTGGCCTCCGCCGGCAAGGCACGTGTGGGCCAGCGCTCATACCGAACGCCCTGCTCCTTCAGCAGCCGAGCGATTTCAGCGGGGTTCTCTACCACCTGTTCCGGAGACTCCGGTTTGTCCGGGTTAAAGATACTCAGGGTTGTCATGGGCGGACCCTCTTGGTTTCAAGTTCACAATCAAAAAGGAATTCAAAGGCTTCCACATGACGCAGGCATTCGTCCATGTCTCGGCCCCAGGTATACAGACCATGGCCACGAATCAGGTAGCCTGGTGCCTCGGGGTTATTGGCCAGCCATTGGCGGGTTTCGCCAGCGAGCGCTGCGATATCCTGGGTATTGGCAAAGACGGGCACGGTTACCTGCCCCTCGTGGGTACTGACCCCGGCAAAGGCCTTCTGAAGCTCGTAGCCTTCCAGTATCAGCGCCTCACCGTCAGGGATCAGCCGGCTGAGTACCGTGGCCTTCACCGAATGGGTGTGCAGCACCGCGCCGACATCAGGCCGGTCCCGGTAGATGACGGTATGGAGCAGGGTCTCGGCCGATGGGCGACAGTCGCTCTGAACCGGCTGCCCATCCAGGTCTACCACCATGACATCGGCTTGGCTCAGCCGCCCCTTGTGGCGGCCGGACACCGTGATGGCCACATGGGCGCTATCGATTCGCCGGGAATAGTTGCTGCTGGTTGCAGGGGACCAGCCGCTGGCATAGAGAAACCCGCCAGCGGCACAGATCTCCCTGGCGGCCTGGCTATAGCGGGTAATATCGAAACTGCTCACTGGATTACCGGATTGCCTTCACGATCATTCCAGATCGCTCGGTCCCCGGTGTCCAGTTTGCCGTTGGAGTCCCAGACCTCGCGATTACTGGTGGCCTCTTCTGCCTTGCCATTATCATCCCAGACTTCTCGATCCCTGGTAGCTTCATCGATCTTGCCATTGTCATTCCATATGGCGCGGCCTTCACAGCCCGCCAGTACCAGGGTAGCCAGTACAGCAACGAACAGCTTTTTCATGGTTATACCTCGTGTCATCCAAGTCCGGGCCACAACGATTTCGTTATCGTGAGCCGTGAATTTCCCGGTTGCGCTGCTTCTGCTGGTCGCCCTTGCGAACCATGACATACACCGCGCCGGTGCCGCCGTGGTGTTTCTGTGCAGAGTGAAACGCCAGCACCTCATCCAGTTCCGGCAGCCAACGGGCCAGGTAACTCTTCAGCTGGGCGATTCCGTCCGGGTTACGTTCGCCCTTGCCGTGGAGAATGATCACCGAGCGCAGGCCATAGCGAACACAGTCCTTCACGAACCCGAACACTTCCCGGCGAGCTTCTTCCACGGTCATTCGATGCAGGTCCAGCCGCGCCTCGATGGGGTACTGTCCCAACCGCAGCTTGCGAAAAACGCCGTGCTGGACGCCCGGACGCTGCCAACTGAGAATGTCATGGGCCGTCAGCGGGTCTACATCCGATGCGGTCAGCGGGTTCGCATCCCGGGAGGGTGCATCCACTGCTGCTCGCTGACGCTCCAGGTGACCCGGTGTCAGCTCACGGGGAGCCACCACCTCGGCACGGTTCGGCCGACGGATCCGCTGGACGTCTTTCATCTGCTCCAGGAATAACAGGCGCTCGTCTTTGGAAGTCATGGTACGTTTCGGGCTGAGCAGGGTTGAACCGGCACTTTACCACCGGCTATCACCGGCATAAAGCAGCAGACACGGCGCCGGACCAATTGATCATTATACGACCAAAGACCGAAACCGGAGCGGTGCCACAATGGGTTACACTCACGGTAGTGACAACAAAAAGAGAGCCAGGTTCATGACCCAGGAACAGGAAGCCACCCTGCCCCAGAACACCCGCTCCATCATGGCGTTCCTCAGGGAGCACGCGCCGTTTTCAAGCATGGATGACGCCCATCTGGCGCTGTTCGCCGAACACGCCACCCTGCGGTTCTATGCCGACGGCGACAAGGTGATTGCACCCGAGGATGGCCCGGTCACCACCTTCAACGTGGTCAAGCAGGGGCGCATCCGGGGCGAGCGTAACAACCCGAAAACCGGCGAGCCGGAAACCACCTTCGAGATCAGCCAGGGCGAATGCTTCCCGCTGGCCGCACTGGTGGGGGAACGACCTACGCAAACCCTGCACCGGGCCACTGGTGACACCTTCTGCCTGAGCCTGGACCACAAGGACTTCGTCACCCTGTTCTCGGAAAGCGATTCCTTCCGCGACTTCTGCCTGCGCGGCGTCAGCAGCCTGCTGGACCAGGTCAACCAGCGCATCCAGTCCGGGGCCATGGCCTCACTGGGCTCGTCCAATTCACTGGACACGCCGCTGGAACGCTATGCCCTGCGCAACCCCATTGTCTGTTCCCCTGACATGCCGGTGCGCAAGGCCGTAGCCAAGATGCACGACAACAGCGTGGGCAGCATCATCATCACCGATGACCAGCGCCACCCCAAGGGCATTTTCACCCTTCGTGACCTGCGCACCCTGGTGGCAGAGGAAACCTGTTCCCTGGAGACACCCATCGCCCAGGTGATGACAGCAGACCCCCACCACCTGCCGGCCACGGCGGACGCCTTCGAGGCAGCCATGCTGATGGCCGAGCACCACTTTGCCCATATCTGCGTGGTGGATGAGGACAACCGGCTGATCGGGGTAGTGTCCGAGCGGGACCTGTTTGCCCTGCAGCGGGTCGACCTGGTGCACCTGGCCCGGGCCATCGGCACCGCGCCCCAGCTCCAGTCGCTGGTTGCGTTGCGAGAGGATGTGTCCCGGCTGGTGGACGCCATGCTGGCCCATGGCGCAGACTCGGGTCAGGTCGTGAAAATCATAACCACCCTGAACGACATTACCGTGCGCCGGGTTCTGGAACTGAACCTGAAAAAGAACGACCCCGGAATTCCCTTCACCTGGCTCACCTTTGGCAGCGAAGGCCGCCAGGAACAGACCCTGCTGACAGACCAGGACAACGGAATCCTGTTCACTACCCCTGAAGGCATGACCCCGGACCAGGTGCGGGAAAAGCTACTGCCCTTTGCCGAGACCATCAACAAGGAGCTGGCACAGTGTGGCTTCACCTGGTGCAAGGGCAATATCATGGCCAGCAACCCGAAGCTGTGCCTCAGTGGTGAGGAATGGGACGACTGGTTCCTCAGGTTCATCGACGCCTCCACCCCCCAGAACCTTGTCTACTCGTCCATCTTCCTGGACATGCGGGCGGTGTACGGACCAATAGAGCCGCTAAAGGAACTGCTGGAAAAGATCCTGACCCGTATCCGCAAGAACGCACTTTTCCAGAAAATGCTGGCCGGCAACGCGTTGCAACGGCGACCACCGCTGAACATCTTTCGCGGCTTCCGGTATGCGCCTGACGGCGACCGCCACAGCCTGGACCTGAAACGCCAGGGGCTGTCACCCTTTGTGGAATCGGTGCGAGTGTTCGCCCTGGCCAACGGCGTTGCAACCGCCAACACCCTGGAACGGATGGAGGAGCTGGTTCGCAAGGGCGTGTTCGATGCCAAGGATGCCAACGCCTGGCAGGAGGCCTACAGCCTGATCCAGGCGATCCGCATGCGTGCTCACCAGGAGCAGTTGCAGCAGGGAGAGGAACTGTCCAACTACATCAACCCTGACAACCTGAACCCGCTGGACCGCCGTATCCTCAGGGAGTCTTTCCGGCAGGCCCAGCGCCTCCAGCAGAAGCTGGAAGTCACCTACCAGCTCTAGGAAAACACAACCATGCTGGATCAGTTCAAGAACTGGATTAATGGCAAACTTACCGGCACCGCGGAGCACCACGACGTCGCCCATTTGCCGCCACCAAAATCAGCAGGGGGCCAGCACCTGGACGACCTCCGGTTCATCGTACTGGATCTGGAGACCACTGGCCTCAATCCGGCGAAAGACAAGGTGATCGCCATAGGTGCCGTCGCCATCGATCGCATGGCCATCCCCCTGAGCGACCAGTTTGACCTGATCCTTCGCCGGCCCGAACTGGATATCCGCGAGACGGTACTGATCCACGGTATCGGCCCGGAAGCCCTGACCCGTGGTCATGAGACCCAGGACGCCCTGTTGCGATTGCTGGAATGGATGAACGGCGACCCGGTGCTGGCGTTTCACTCGGCGTTTGATCGCAAGTTCCTGGAAAAGGCCCTGCGCCAGCAACTGAACTACTCCCAGACGCACACCTGGCTCGATGTCGCCGAACTGATGCCCGCCTTCTTCCCCCACGCCCTGGAAGGCAACAAACGGCTGGACAACTGGGCGGACCACTTCGGCCTTGAGATTTCAGCCCGGCACCATGCCGCCGCCGACGCACTGGCCACCGCCGAACTCTCCCTGATCGCATTCAGGGAAGCTCGCGAACAGGGTGTTGTCACGCTCGACGACCTCCACCAGCGCCTGAAATATCACCAGCGCCTAAAGACCATGCGGCAATTGTGACGGATTTCTCATCCCGTTCGGAAAGTTCCCGAACACCCGCCCTGGCCCCCGATTAATCCCCGCCAAAACAACTTTTTACATTGTTGCAAAGCTCACTTAGACCTTTTGCCAATATCCATTAACGTCGCGAAAGGTAAAGTCAGAGATGGTAACCAGCAGGAGAAAAACCCGTGAATAACAATTTCCCATGGTTGCTCATCAAGGACAGCACTGGTCAATGCCCGCCGTATAACGGCAGAACAGTGACCTGGCTGGCTTTGGCTTTTCTCCCACTTACAAGCGTCTAAATCCTACAAAAACAAAACAGGAGACCTGTTATGTCTGACGCAAGCAGCAATGCTGTTCTGTACTGGAAGGCGAATCTGCGTCTGATACTGGGCTGCCTCATCGTGTGGGCACTCGTATCCTACGGCTTCGCAATCCTGCTACGACCCTTGCTTGCCGGTATTCCGGTGGGCGGTACCGACCTCGGATTCTGGTTTGCCCAACAGGGCTCCATACTGACCTTTATTGCCCTGATCTTCTTCTACGCCTGGCGTATGAACAAGCTGGATCAGCAATTCGGCCTGGCCGAGGAGGAGTGATCCGATGAGTCAGTTTGCGATTAACCTCATATTTGTCGGGGGCTCATTCCTCCTGTATATCCTTATCGCTGTGTGGGCCAAGGCTGGCAGCACCAGTGATTTCTACGTGGCTGGTGGCGGTGTTCACCCCATCACCAACGGCGCCGCTATCGGCGCAGACTGGATGTCAGCGGCATCCTTTATCTCCATGGCGGGCCTGATTGCCGCCGGTGGTTACGCCAACTCCACCTTCCTCATGGGCTGGACCGGCGGTTACGTATTGCTGGCCATGCTGCTGGCGCCTTACCTGCGGAAGTTCGGCAAGTTCACCGTACCCGAGTTCATCGGTGACCGGTTCTACAGCCGTAACGCCCGCCTGGTAGCGGTACTGTGCCTGATCGTGGCATCGGTAACCTACGTAATCGGTCAGATGGCCGGTGCTGGTGTAGCCTTCTCCCGCTTCCTGGAAGTGGACGCAACGACAGGGCTTATCATTGCTGCAGTTGTGGTCTTCATCTACGCCGTACTCGGTGGCATGAAGGGCATCACCTACACCCAGGTGGCCCAGTACTGCGTACTGATCATCGCCTACACCATTCCGGCGATCTTTATTGCCATCGAGCTGACTGGTAACCCGATCCCGCCGCTGGCCATGTTCTCCGAACACACCCAGTCCGGCCTGCCGGTTCTGGATAAGCTGAACCAGGTCATCACCGACCTCGGTTTCGGGTCCTACACGGCGGATGTGTCCAACAAGCTGAACATGGTGCTGTTCACGTTGTCGCTGATGATCGGTACCGCGGGCCTGCCCCACGTTATCATCCGCTTCTTCACTGTTCCCAAGGTGGCTGACGCACGCTGGTCTGCAGGCTGGGCACTGGTGTTCATCGCCCTGCTGTACCTGACAGCTCCGGCCGTTGCCTCCATGGCGCGTCTGAACCTGATGACAACCATCTATCCGGAAGGCACGGCGGCCGAGCCCATCGAATACGATCAGCGCCCGCAGTGGATCCAAGAGTGGGAGGTCACAGGTCTGATCACCTATGAGGACAAGAACGGCGACGGACGCATCCAGTACTACAATGACGCCAACGCCGACTTCGCTGACGAAGCCGAATCCCGCGGCTGGGCAGGCAACGAGTTCTCCTACAACCGGGATATCCTGGTGCTGGCGAACCCGGAAATTGCCAACCTGCCGGGCTGGGTCATCGGTCTGATTGCAGCGGGTGGTCTGGCAGCGGCACTGTCCACGGCGGCGGGTCTGTTGCTGGCCATCTCGTCGGCTATCAGTCACGACTTGATCAAGGGCGCGATCAACCCCGGTATCTCGGAAAAGGGCGAACTGCTGGCGGCCCGTATCTCCATGGCCGTGGCGATCGCGGTGGCAACGTACCTGGGGGCCAATCCACCCGGGTTCGCGGCACAGGTGGTGGCCTTGGCCTTCGGTATCGCAGCTGCCTCCCTGTTCCCGGCCCTGATGATGGGTATCTTCTCCAAGCGGGTGAACAATGTGGGTGCCATCAGCGGTATGCTGGCCGGCCTCAGCTTCACCCTGGTGTACATCTTCGTGTACAAGGGCTGGCTCTTCATTCCGGGAACCGCCAACCTGCCTGACAACGCTGCCAACTGGGTACTGGGTATCTCCCCGTTGTCCATTGGTGCCGTCGGTGCCCTGGTGAACTTTATCGTGGCCTTCGTGGTGTCCAACGCCACCGAGGAGCCGCCGGTAGAGATCCAGGAACTCGTGGAAAGCGTTCGCTATCCGCGGGGTGCTGGCAAGGCAGTGGATCACTAAGACATAATACGCCCCGCATTCAGATGCGAATCTGAACGGGTTGATCCAGGACGCCTCCTTTTCAGGAGGCCCGTTTTTTTACCGAGCCTCTCAAAAAGTCCCGGAAGCCAAGGCTCCCCCGATTTTTTCAGACGCTCCCAGAGGAAGTACTATGTTCTGGAACTTTGTCGCCACCATCATTTGTGGCCTAGCCGCTGCTGGCATTGCCATGAGCATTCGCGCAGCAACCGCCAAGAAGGCGCCCCGCTGGCTGATTCCGGTGTTTGCCGGGCTGGGCATGATGGGCTATCAGATCTACATGGAATACAACTGGTACGACCAGATGACCGCACGCATGCCGTCAGAATCGGTGGTGGTGGCTACCGAGTCACAGGCCGAATTCTGGCGTCCCTGGAGCTTCTTTTTTCCCCAGATCAACCGCATTACCGTGCTGGATACCAGCAGTATCGCCCGCAACCCCGCGAACGGGGATACAGCCCGCTTTCAGCTCTATCACTTCCGGCAGACCTACGGTGGCCGCGTTTCCAAGGGCACATGGCTGCTTAACTGCCCGAGCGGAGAGCTGGTTGCGCTGACTGACGAAGGCAAACCCGATACCCGGGAAGCCCGTCGCCTCAGCGGAGAAGACCCTCTGTTCAGGCAAGTCTGCGACTGAACCCGACCGTCAGGGAGTAACCGGAGATGATCAGTGTCTGGCTACTGGTAGTCATTTCCATCGCCTACATCTCCCTGCTGTTTGCCATCGCCTGGGCCGGTGACCGGCACCCGGGCCTTTACCGGAACAAGCTCGCACGCCCCCATATCTATGCCCTCTCCCTGGCAGTCTACTTTACCTCCTGGACGTTCTATGGTGCCGTCGGCCGCTCTACCCAGGAGGGTCTGGGCTTTCTGCCCATCTATCTTGGCCCCCTGCTGGTGTTCCTGTTCGGCACCCCGCTGCTGCGGCGCATCATCTACATCAGCAAACGCAGCAACAGTACGTCCATTGCCGACTTTATCGCCTCCCGCTATGGCAAATCCCAGTCCCTGGCTGCGCTGATAGCGGTATTCGCGCTGATCGGCAGCGTGCCCTATATCGCCCTGCAGCTTAAAGCCATCTCCCTGGGATTCAGTGTGCTGTCGGAAAGCGGCTCGGGCACGTCCCACCAGGCGGCCTGGAGTGATTCCGCCTGGTACATCACCCTGGTTCTGGCCGCATTCACCGTCCTGTTCGGCACCCGCCACCTTGAGTCCACCGAACACCACCGGGGCATGATCCAGGCGGTGGCCTTCGAGTCCATGATCAAGCTGATCGCCTTTGTCGCCGTCGGGCTGTTCGTGGGCTACGGCATGTACGAAGGCTTCGGGGACCTGCTTACCCGCGTCAGGGAAGCGGACCTGGTAGGCCAGCTCACCTGGGACGGCGTGCAGGCACCAGCGTTTATTACCCAGACCATCGTCTCCATGCTGGCGATCCTCTGCCTGCCCCGGCAATTCCACGTCATGGTCGTGGAGAACGCCGAGTACCGGGACTTCAATACGGCCCGGTGGGCCATGCCGGCCTACCTGATCATCGCCAGTGCGTTCGTACTGCCCATTGCAGCGGCCGGCCTGCTCAACGCCGGCGGCGAAGGCGTCAATCCGGACATGCTGACCCTCACCCTCCCCATTATGGAAGAGCAGAGGTGGCTGGCCATCCTGGCCTTCCTTGGCGGGGGCTCCGCTGCCGCCGCCATGGTCATCGTCTGTTCAGTAGCCATCGCCACCATGGTGAGCAACGAAATCGTCATGCCGGGCCTGCTCAAGTTCTTCCGGCCCCGGATGAACCGGCAGGCGGATCTCAGCCGGCTGCTGCTGAGCATACGCCGTGTCACCATATTCCTGGTACTGATGACCGCCTATGGTTTCTACCGCCTGGCCGGGGCCGATTACAGCCTGACTGCGTTCGGCCTGCTGTCGTTTGCGGCCGCCGCCCAGTTTGGCCCCTCGCTGATTGGCGGAATTCTCTGGCGCAGGGGCAACTACAACGGAGCAATCTGGGGCCTCGCCATCGGCTTTGCCATGTGGTGCTATACCCTGCTGATCCCCGCGCTGGCCTCCACCGGTTGGCTCAGCGACACCCTTATCGACCAGGGGCTGTGGGGCCTGAACTGGACCCGGCCAACGGCCCTGCTCGGGCTGGAACTGGATATGATCAGCCACGGCATCATCTGGTCCCTGGGCATCAACACCCTGGTCTATGTACTCCTCTCCATGACCACCCGCCAGCGGGTTCGCGAGAAGATCCAGATTGCTTCGTTCTTCCATGACCCCCATCCACGGGCGGAAACGTCCCAGCAACAGGTCTGGCAGGGCGAGGTGCTTACTGCCGACCTGCAGGCCCTGGCAGAGCGGTTCATGGGTGAGGAACGTGCGGAGGCCCTCTTCACCAACTACGAACGCCGTAACGCCATGAGGCTCTCCCCCCAGCGCCCCGCCAGTACGCACCTGATGCGTTACATCGAGCGCCAGCTGGCTTCGGTCATCGGTGCTTCCACCGCGCGGGTGGTGCTGGAGTCCACCCTGACCGGTCGTGACATGCAGATCGAGGATGTGGTCAGCATCGTCGACGAGGCCTCCCAGGCCATGACCTTCAGCCGGGAGTTGCTGCAATCTGCCAT
Source organism: Marinobacter sp. AN1 (assembly GCF_026013985.1). NCBI lineage: Bacteria > Pseudomonadati > Pseudomonadota > Gammaproteobacteria > Pseudomonadales > Marinobacteraceae > Marinobacter > Marinobacter sp. AN1. The sequence goes on from NZ_CP110342.1 coordinate 2,650,700, forward strand.
CGAGAACATCAGCCTCGGCGTATCGGTGGTCAACCACCAGCAACAGCTGGTGGTCTGGAACCGCCGTTACCTTGAACTGTTTTCCTACCCCAAAGGCTATGTCCGGGCTGGCCGCCCCATGCAGGACCTGATGCGCTACAACCTGACCAGCGCCAACCTGCCTGCACGACGCATCGACGAGATTATCAGCGACCGCTGTGATGCGATGAAACAGGGCCGCCCCCTGTCCTATGAGCGGCACCGGCCGGATGGCACGGTGCTGAAAATTGAAGGTAGCCCTATTCCCGGCGGTGGTTACGTCACCACCTTCCAGGACATTACTGCCATGCGCCGCACGGAGCAGGCCCTGAAGGAAACCAATATTTACCTGGAGCAGCGGGTCAAGGAGCGCACCCAGGAACTACAGGTCATCAACGAACAGATGCTCAAGGCCAAGTCCGTTGCCGAACAGGCCAATCAGAGCAAGACTCGTTTCCTGGCCTCCGCCAGCCATGACCTTCTGCAACCACTGAATGCGGCGCGCTGTTTGCCTCGGCACTGCAGAACAAGGTCATCACCGAGGAAACCCGGGAACTGGCCAGTCACCTGGACAGCTCGTTGGGCGCGGCGGAAGAAATCATCAGCACACTACTGGATATCTCGAAACTGGATGCGGGTGCACTGGAGCCTGATATCAGCAGCTTCCCGGTTAACGACATGCTGCGACACCTGGCCACCGAATTCAGTGCCATTGCCGCAGACCAGGAACTGTCCCTGAAGGTAGTCCCAAGCTCCACCTGGGTGACGTCAGACGCCAAGCTGTTACGCAGGGTGGTCCAGAACTTCCTGTCCAACGCGATTCGTTACACCGGCAGTGGCGGACGCATACTGCTGGGGTGCAGGAGGCTGAAGGGCTACCTGCGCATTGAAGTGTGGGATACCGGCCCGGGCATTCCGGACGACCAGCTGAAGTACATCTTCGAGGAGTTCCGCCGCCTGCGGCAGGGCCGCGACAAGAACGGCCTGGGTCTGGGGCTGGCTATCGTTGACCGTATCAGTGGCATGCTGGGTCATCCCGTTAACGTGCACTCCCGTGTCGGCCGAGGCAGCACATTCACCATTACCGTACCGCTGGCAAAGGCCGAGGTCAGGGATGCACCGCCGGCCACCACGCGTAACGGCAGTCGCGGCCTGTCCACCCTGAGGGGTCTGAAAGTACTCTGTATCGACAATGACGCCCACATCCTCGAAGGCATGGAAGCCTTGCTGGGCAACTGGCATTGCCAAACCACCACGGCACTCAGCCTGGAGGATGCCCGTACTGCCCTTGGCGGTGAACGGCCAGACATTATCCTGGCAGACTATCAGCTCGACGACGACCAGAATGGCCTGGACGCCATGGACGCGCTTAGGGACGACCTTGGTTTTGCTGTGCCCGGAGTACTCATTACCGGTTACCTTGGGGAAGAGGTCCGTGAAGATGCCATCCGGCGGGGCTACCATGTACTCTATAAACCGGTTAAGCCCGCGGCCTTGCGGGCACTGGTCAACAAACTCATCAAGAAGCGCGCATGATCAATACGTCCGGTGAACACAGCTTTTCCACCAGCATCCGCAAACTCCGTTTTCTGGTGGTGGATGATTTCGAGAACTTCCGCAACTCCATGCGACAGATGCTGCGTTCCCTGGGGGCTGAAAAAATCGAACTGGTCCATAATGGCGCCGCCGCCGTGCAACGTTGTGCCTATGATCATTTCGACGTCCTGCTATGCAATTACAACCTCGGGGAAGGCAAGAGCGGTCAGCATGTGCTGGAAGAACTGCGCCACCGCAAGCTGTTGCATCACTCGTCCCTTTTCCTGATGGTGACGGCCGAAACCTCCCGGGAAATGGTCATGGGGGCGCGGGAATATCACCCGGACGCCTACCTCACCAAGCCGATTAACCGGGCGATGCTGGAAAAACGCCTGGGCGCACTGGCTGAGCGCCGGGAGGCCCTGCTTCCGGTCACCCGGGCAATGGACCTGGAGGACAACCCGGAAGCCATTCAGCAATGCCTTTCGCTGCTGTCCCAGTATCCCCGGCATCGTTCCTGGATCTACAAGACCCTCGCGGAACTTTATGTACAGGTAGGCGACTATGGCCAGGCCCGCAAGATCTACGATGACATACTCAGCCAGCGCTCCCTGTCCTGGGCACGGCTTGGCAAGGCAAGGGTTCTGCTGGCCGAAGGTCACCTGGACGAAGCGATTGTTGCCCTGCAACGCCTGGTCGAGGATCACCCGGACTACCTGGAAGCCTACGACCTGCTGTCAGAAAGCCTCAAACGCAATGGTAAGTCCGGCCAGGCCCAGAAAGTCCTGCAGAGGGCCGCAGAACTGTCGCCCAACGCCCTGTTGCGCCAACGGGACCTTGCGAAACTGGCGACCCAGAACCACGACATCGACACAGCCACCGACGCCTGGCGACGCACCGTTAACCTGGGCACCTGGTCCGTTCACGATAACCCGGACCATCACCTGGCCCTTGGCCGGTCTCTCACGGACCTGAGTGAGGGCGACCCTGGCGGCGAAGGCAAGGAATACGCCGATGAAGCCGTGCGGGTGCTGAAGCACCTGGAGCGCAGGTTTCCGGAAGCACCTGATATCGGCCCCCGCACCATGCTGGTGCGGGCCCGCATCGTTGCTGCCCGGGGCAATCGCACCAAGGCCATGAAATTCCTCGAGGAAGCCCGGGCAGCCCTGCCGGAAGACAAGCTTTCGGCCGACGCCGGACTCGACCTGGCCAAGACACTCTACCGGGTGGGCCAAAACCGGGAGGCCGAGCAGCTGCTGGCCTCGCTGGCCCAGAGATTCGAGGGAGAGGCCGATACCATTGAGCAGATCGAGAACCTGATGGATGAACCCGTGGGCCTGCAACAGCGTCTGCAGGCCCGAACGCTCAACCGGGAAGGTATCCAGGCCTTTGAAAAAGGCGGCCTTCCCGAGGCGGCCCGGTTCTTCGAACAGGCCCTGGACATTGTGCCAAACCACGCCGCGCTCAACCTCAACCTGGTCCAGACCCGCATGAAGCAGCTGCAGGATGGCGACCGCTCAGTGGTACGCCAGCATGCACTCGCCCAGTGCCACCGCTGCTTCCAGGCCCTGGAAAACCTGCCGCCGCAACACCGTCAGTACCGCCGCTACCTGGCCATGAAAAGAAAAATGGAGTCTATGAATGAGTGACCACCGCCAGCCAGCCGCTGCAGACCGGAAGATCGACAATCCGGATTTTCCATGGTCATCGCCTCGGCGGTGCACGATATGAAGAACTCCCTCGGTATGCTGCTCAGTACCCTGGATGACCTGCGGGAAGAACAGGAGGGCGTCCTGGGGGATAACCCGCGCTTCAATACCCTGCAGTATGAAGCGGAGCGGGTCCACAGTGACCTGGTGCAGCTACTGGGAATCTATCGCCTGGGCGAACAAAAGCTCTCTGCCCATAGCGACGAGCACTATGTGGCGGAATTCCTGCAGCAACAGCTGGCCCGCCATGAACGACTCCTGCAGGGTTATGGGGTCAACTATGACATTGACGCCGATAACGATGTCGTTGGTTTTTTCGACGACGAGCTCATCTCGGGCGTCATCGCCAGCACCCTGAACAACGCCATTCGCTATACCCGTAGTCGCCTGCAACTTGGCGCCCGGGAGCAGGATGGCTGGCTGGTTATTACCGTGGAAGACGATGGCAGCGGTTACCCGGCACATATGAGGGAAGCCGGTGCAGAACTCCTGAAGGCCCCGGACTTCAGCAGCGGCTCTACCAGCCTGGGGCTTTACTTCGCCTCCGCCATAGCCCACCTGCATCAGAATAACGGCAAGCACGGTACGATACGCCTGCATAATGAGGGCAAACTGGGCGGTGGTGTGTTCGAAATCTGGCTGCCTTGAGTTGTGTGATAGGCAGACATCATTGTTAGCAAAGCTGGATTCGGCAACCTGTGCCACAATTTGCTAACGGTTGACTTGAATTACCCCCCCACCCGGGACTAACGTGTTGCGAGCCCTCAGGGATCGGTCAGGGACTGGCAAGACCGAAGCGGAACGAGGGCCCTCGTAAAGACAGGGAGAACACCATGCCCCGTGGCAACGCACTCATTGTTGATGACTCCTCCACCGCGAGGATCATCCTCGCCAGGCTGCTGGAGAAAGCCGATCTCACCAGCAAGGGCGTCGGCTCGGCCGAGGAAGCCCTGAGCCTGGTTCAGCATGAGCAATTTGACCTGATCTTCCTGGATCACCTGTTGCCAGGCATGAACGGTTTCGAGGCGCTGGACAAGCTCAAGGGGCAACCGGAGAGCCGGGACATCCCGGTGTTCATGTACACCTCCCAGAACGCTGATCGCTACCTCCAGGACGCAAAGGCCCGGGGCGCCGCGGGCGTGATCGGCAAGCAGGTGGAACGTGAACAGCTCATCCAGATGATCGACACCATCCTGGCAGACGGCGACAGTGAACCGGATTTTGCGGCACCGGAACTGAGCCCCTACCAGACCGTGGCCGACCAGTCCTACCTGCGCAAGCTCACCGGCCGCCTTTCCACCCTGGAAATTGCCTATGAAGAGGCCAACGAGGACATCCGTGCGATGAAGCAGCACATGGCTCGGGTTGATGCCCGGTTCCAGGAGGAACTCGAGTCCCGGGTGGGCAAGGTGCGTCGATTGTGGATGCTTACAACGCTGGTCTTCGTTCTGGTGGCGCTGTTTCTGGGGCTACAGATCAACAGCCTTTCGGAAACGGTAGATGGCCTGAACACCCAGCTCGCGCTGATCAGTCAGATGATTGGCGGCCTGATGGAACTGGTTGGTGGAGGCGGGGACGGAGGTTAATGCACCGCCCCGGCCTGCTGACGAATCAGAGATTCAGCACGTCCAGCCGACCATAGTCCGGCTCTGCCTCAACGGTCTGCACCGGCGCCACGCCACCTGCGCGTGAGCGGCCCTCGGCAAAGTCATAAAGGCTGGTATCGGCGAGGTGGGATGGTTCCACATTACACATGGCCCGGAACATGGTTTCGATCCGCCCCGGGTGTTGCCTGTCCCACTGCTGCAGCATGTCTTTGACCACCTGCCGCTGAAGGTTTTCCTGGGAACCGCAGAGGTTGCAGGGAATGATCGGGTATTCCCTTAGCGTCGCATAGCGGGCAATGTCTTTCTCACGGCTGTAGGCCAGGGGACGGATGACGGTATTGCGACCATCATCACTGAACAGTTTGGGAGGCATAGACTTCATTTTGCCGCCGTAGAACATGTTCAGGAACAGGGTCTCCAGCAGGTCATCCCGGTGATGGCCCAGGGCGATCTTGGTGATGCCATGCTCTTCGGCAAAGTTATACAGGATGCCCCGCCGTAGCCTGGAACACAGGCCACAGGTGGTCTTGCCCTCGGGCACCTTTTCCTTGACGATGCTGTAGGTGTCCTTTTCGATGATGTGATATTCAATCCCCAGACCAGCGAGATACTCCGGCAGCACGTGCTCCGGAAATCCCGGCTGCTTCTGGTCCAGGTTCACCGCAATCAGCTCGAAAGGTACCGGGGCGCTTTTCTGTAGATTCATCAGGATATCCAGCATGGTATAGGAATCCTTGCCTCCGGAAAGGCACACCATGACCCGGTCACCGGACTCGATCATGCGGAAGTCCTGGATCGCCTGGCCGGCTTCCCGTCGCAGGCGCTTCTGGAGCTTGTTGGTCTCCAGCTTGCGCTCACGCTCCGCCTCGCTGTCGGGTGTGACAGATACCGCTTCCGGCGTCATTACGTCTGACATAATCAACCTGTGGCCATGATGGAATGGGGTGAATCAATCGGCCGCGATTATACCGGAGCTACGCCACCCAAGTCAGGCCCTGTGGCTGCGTACAAGCCACCATCCGCCGAACCGGGTACGATTCTTCACCCTTTCGGGCTTGGGATACCGCACCCGCTGACATAACATGGCAGCATGAGTGAGGATGCCATTTCAGATAAATCGTCCACCGAAGGCGAGCCTGCAGATCATCAGGGCCAGGCCCTTGAGCACCACGTTCAGTTACTGACCGCAGCCACAGAGTCCTGCCTGCGTGAAGCAGGCAACCTGTCGGAGCTGGAGTTGATCCGACAACTGCAACGGCCGCCCTGGGAACTGATCGGCCCGGTAGATTATGCGGACCCCGCTGCCCTGTACCCGGTGCACTTCCTGCTGTTCCATGTACTTTACCGTCTGCGGGATGACCTGGCTGCCACCGGTGAGACGCTGGTCATCTCACCCCTTACGATCAGCCTGCAACATGACGATGTCATTGCCGGCACCGGCCTCCCTGGCCAAATAGACCCGTTGCGGGATTTCTACCTGGACCTGGACCAGTACCGAATGCCCGAGGCCGACATCCACCGCATGGTGGATGATTTCTGGGCCGGACGTGCCGGCCAGGGCCCAGGGGCGGACTCGGCTGAAAGTGCCGCCGCGGTACTGGGCTTCGAAACGCTGCCGGCGGACTTTGCCTCGGTCAAGCACCGGTTCCGACGGGCGGTCATGCAGGCCCACCCTGATCGCGGCGGTGATACCGCCCAGGTCCAGCAACTGAACGACGCGTTTACGACACTGCGACACTACTTCCGCCACGGAGAGTCCCGATGCTGAACCGGACCGTGCTGGCTGCCCTGGTCACCCTTACGCCACTCACAGCCCAGTCCGACCTGGTGGTACTGCAATATCACCACGTCAGTGACCAGACACCGCCAAGTACCAGCACGACGGTTGAGCTCTTTCGGTCCCACCTGTCCCGTATCCGGGAACTGGGGCTGGACGTGGCGCCGCTGGAGTCTGCCACGCGGTCTGCCCTCAGTGGCGAACTGAGCGATCAGGAACAGGTCGCCATTACCTTCGACGACGCCTATGCCTCGGTGTGGACCACCGCAGCCCCCATTCTGGAAGAGTATGGTTATCCCTACACCATTTTCGTGAACACCGATGCCGTAGGCAGCCGCGGCTATATGACCTGGGAGCAACTGGAACAGGCAAGTGAACGGGAAGGCGTCACCATCGCCAACCACAGCCATGACCATGGCCACCTGGCCAGGCGCCCCGACGAACCGAAGGGGGCGTGGCTCCAGCGAATCACCGCCAGCCTGGACCAGGCCCAATCGATCCTTGACGAGAAACTGGGGGCAACGGCACCACTGTTTGCCTACCCCTATGGTGAATATGACTCAGCACTGGAAGAGATGATCGATCAGCGCGGCTGGCTCGCCTACGGACAACAGTCCGGCGCCATCGGCCAAACCTCGGACACCAGCCGGTTGCCTCGCTTCCCCCTGGCCACGGCCCATGGCCAGCTTGATGGCCTCGATCACAAGCTGCGCAGCCGATCGCTACCGGTGATCGACGATGCCCCGGGTAACAGTATCGTCCAGGACAATCCACCGGAACTGAGCCTGACCCTTCCCGACGGTTTCCGCACCGGAGCACTGACCTGCTTTGCCTCCGGCCAGGGTCGCATCCCTTTAACCGCAGACCAACAGACGGTTTCTGTCCGTGCTCCGGAGCCTTTCAGCAGCCGTCGTTTTCGGTACAACTGCACCTATCCTGCCGGCGACGGACGCTTTTACTGGTTCTCCCGCCAGTGGGTAGACCTCTCAAGACCGGAAGACTGAGACGGGAGCGGAGCCGGTTGTCGTGACCGGTTCCCGTCCCGGCCCTGCGATCACACCGTAAATGCCACGCCCATCAGCAGGTAACCCAGCAGGGTCACCAGCACGATACCGATCAGGTTGAGCACAAAGCCGGCACGGATCATATCGCTGATGGCCATATACCCGCTGCCGAAGACAATCGCATTGGGTGGCGTGGCCACGGGCATCATGAAGGCGCAACTGGCAGCGATCGCAGCTGGCACCGTCAGCAGCACCGGCGAGATGCCCTGCCCCACAGCCAGCGCGCCGAGCAAGGGCAGAAAAGCCGCTGCCGTGGCGGTATTGCTGGTCACCTCGGTCAGGAAAATGATCACTGCCACCACCAGTCCCACCATCAGCAACATGGGCAGGGTTTCCAGTGACGACAGGCTTTCGGCAATGGCATCCGCCAGCCCGGAACTGCTGATCACACCCGCCAGCGCCAGGCCACCACCGAACAGCAACAGGACGCCCCAGGGAAGGTCACGGGCGCTGTCCCAGTCCATCAGGGCGTTACCATCCCGCTGGCCCGAACGGAGGATGAACAACAACACCGCCGCGAAGATGGCGATCACCGTGTCACTAAGCCACGGCAACGTACCCGATAGCAGGGGCCTGCAGATCCAGGCTGCTGCGGTCAGGCCGAACAGGGTCGCCACGCGGATTTCAGCCTTGCCCATAGGGCCAAGACTCCTGAGTTCGTCACGGATTGCCTCTCCCGCACCGGCTGAGGCGCCGATACCGAAATCCCGACGGCTCAGCCACCACCAGATCACCAGCAGCATGAGTGCCGCCACCGGCACGCCGATAATCATCCACTGGGCGAAGCCCAGGGGAATGTCCTGCTGATCTGACAGGTAAGCTGCCAACAGCGCGTTCGGCGGGGTTCCGATCAGGGTGGCGATACCACCAACGCTGGCGGAATAGGCTATGGCAAGCAGCAGTGCAACGCCGAAGCGCCGGCGGCTTTCGTCATCCGGTGCGTGCACCATGCTCAATACCGACAGGCCGATCGGCAGCATCATGATGGCGGTCGCCGTATTGGAAACCCACATGCTGAGAAAGGCCGTCGCCACCATGAACCCGGCAATCTGGCGCCGTGGGCTTGTCCCTACCAGCAACAGTATGTGCAGGGCAATACGGCGGTGCAGGTTCCAGCGCTGCATCGCCAGCCCCAGGGTAAACCCCCCCAGGAACAGGAATATGATGGGGTTGGCGTAGGGTACGGTAGCATCCGTGACGGTTCCCAGGCCCAGCGCCGGGATCAGCACAATGGGTAACAGCGACGTAGCCGGAATTGGAATCGCTTCAGTTGCCCACCAGGCGGCCATGAGCATCATCAGTCCCAGTGCCGCCCATGCGGACCCGTCCAGGTCACCCGGCGGCGGCACCACCAGGGTAAGGGCAAAAAGTGCGAGGCCGGTAAACAATCCGATAACCCGGCTCTTCGGCATCTTCCAGGACGTGTCATCAACTGTCTGCGTCATGGGGTCCGGTCCTTTTTCTATCGGCAACAGGCCGACCCAGCCTGAGACTGAAGTCGCCGGCACCCGGTGGTGAGTTTAGTGAGGGGGAGAAAAGACGGGACTATTCTGCAGCTTCGGCACAACGAACGCAAAGCGACGTCCAGGGCAGAATATTCAGGCGCTCAGGGTTGATTTCGTTGCCGCACCTTTCACACAGACCTCCTTCTCCCTGATCGATGCGGTCCAGGGCATGGATGACCTGGCGCAGCTCTTCCCGCACTTCCTGTTCAAGGGAGTCGACCACTTCATCATTTTGCAACTGCACTGCCTGTTCCTCGAAATCGGCTTCCAGTTTGCCGCTCTCCCGATGCTGGTGGGCCTCGTAGCGCTCAAGGCGGCGAGTCAGTTCCTGCTTCAGGCGCTGAAGTTCTTCTGTACGGGTATTGGCCATAGTAAAACCACCTCCGGGGTGACGTCGTGCTTTGACAAGCGAAAATGTAAAAAACCGTAAGGATATCGGAAAGAATGGCTGAGCAATTGACGTCCGTCAAAACCGGGCCGCGACCGGCAACACACAATGCCTCGTATACCTTGCGGACCAATAACCACAAGCGGAAGTACCATGGCCAATCATCTACCGATCGAGAGCATCATGCGCTCCGGCGTTCCTGTGCACTGTTCCCCGGACACACCCCTGAACCGTGCGGCGCAGCTGATGGCCGAGCATGGCTGTAGTTCCATTGTGGTCATGGCCGGCGGGGAGCCGCTGGGTATCTGGACCGAGCACGATGCACTGCTGGTGAACTTCTCCGACCCGGATTCGCTCCACCGTCCCATTGCCGACGTCATGAGCACACCGGTCGCCACCCTCATCACCGGAACCAGTATAGCCGAGGCGGCCATGCGGTTCCGGCAGGAACACCGGCGGCATTTTCTGGTGACCGACGCCCGGGGCGAAATTGTCGGCATTCTGAGCCAGAGTGATATCGCCATGAACCAGGGCCTGGAACCCTACCTGAGGTTGCGGGAAGTCCACTCTGCCCTCGGCGACCGTCCATTGATGATCACTGGCGAGGTAAAGCTCTCCGCCGCTGCCCGCCTGATGCACCAGACCCACCATGATGCCGCACTTATCCTGTGTGAAGACGAAGGTCCCGGAGTGATCACCGAACGGGATATGCTGCGGTTTATCAGCAATTATCCCGGCGACACACCCGTTGCGTCGCTGGCCAGTCGCCCATTGCAGACCATCGGCATGAGCGAGCCTCTGATCCGCGCCCGGGACCTGCTGCTGGAAAAACGTATACGACACCTCGGAGTCACCAACCATGACGGCGAGCTGATGGGCCTGCTGGGCTTCTCGGACCTGATCGCCGGTGCTGAACACATGTACCTTGAGGACCTGAGGACCACCCTTGAGCAGCGTGACGCAGCCCTCGCCCAGTCACGCCGCCACCTCCAGCTAGCCGAAAGGGTGATCGAGTCTTCCCTTGAGGGCATCATAATCACGGATCCGCAGCTGACCATTCAGTTCGTAAACCCGGCCTTTACCCAACTCACCGGTTATCAGCCGGAAGAAGTTATTGGCCGAACACCGGCCATACTCTCATCCGGCCGCCACGACTCGGAGTTCTACCGGGAAATGTGGGAGACGCTGAGCAGTACCGGCCGGTGGCGGGGAGAGGTCTGGAACCGGCGCAAAGGTGGCGAGCTTTACCTCGAGCTACTCACCGTCACCGCAATCCGCGATGAGGACGGCAATGTAACGCACTACGCCGGCCTGTTCACCGACATCACCCAGCACCGCCTGAACGAAGAGCGTATTCGCCAGCTGGCCTATTACGATGCCCTGACAGGCCTGCCCAACCGGCGCCTGCTGGAAGACCGCCTGCAGCATGCCATTCGCCACGCCCACAGGAAGCAGCAGATGCTGGCAGTCATGTTCGTAGACCTTGATCATTTCAAGGCCGTCAACGATAGTCATGGACATGCCGCCGGCGACCACCTGCTGACGGAAATTGCCGGACGGCTGCAAAGCTGCCTTCGGGAAGACGATACCCTGGCACGTCTGGGCGGCGATGAATTTATTGTACTTCTCCCCGAACTGGACAGTTCCGAGCACGCCATACGGGTTGCACATCGCCTGATCGAGGCCAATGCGCGGCCCTATCGCTGCGGTGATGCCCTGCTCAGGGTGGGCTCCAGCATTGGCATCAGCCTGTACCCCCTCGACGGCGAAACCGCCGATGCCCTGATGGAGAGGGCAGACGAAGCGATGTACCAGGCCAAGGCCGCAGGCCGTAACCAGTTCCGGCTCACCGGACTGGAAACTGACGACAACCAGGCAGAGCGGATGGCAGAAAACCTGCCCCACGCCTGAATCAGGAGGAAGGAATCATGGCAAGACTCAAAGACAAGGTAGCGATTATCACGGGTGGCAGCGGCGGCATCGGCAAGGTAACCGCCCGTCGTTTCCTGGAGGAAGGTGCCCGGGTGGTGCTGGTGGATCTCCGGGAAGAGGACCTGAAAGCCGCCGCCGAGGAATTGAAAGACGCTGGCAAGGTTGTGACGGTGGCTGCCGATGTATCGCAGGAGGAAGATGTCGCCGCCTACGTCAGGAAGACCATGGATGAATTCGGCCGAATCGATGTTTTCTTCAACAACGCCGGCATTGAGGGCAAGGTTGCCCCCATCACAGACCAGAAAATCCAGGACTTCGACAAGGTTATTGCCGTGAACGTGCGCGGCGTATTCCTGGGCCTGCACCATGTACTGAGGGTTATGCAGCAACAGGGTTCCGGCTCGGTCATCAACATGTCCTCGGTGGCCGGCCTGATGGGCAGCCCGGGGGTCGCACCCTATGTGGCGTCCAAGCATGCCGTGGTTGGCATTACCAAGTCGGCCGCACTGGAGATGGGCCCCCATGGTGTAAGGGTCAATTCGGTACACCCCTCCCCCGTGAATACCCGGATGATGCGTTCACTGGAAGAAGGCTTTCAGCCGGGTCACGCAGAGGAGGCCAAGGCAGCTTTGACCGCCAGTATTCCCCTTGGCCGCTACGGCGAATCCATCGATATCGCTAACGTCGTCGTGTTCCTGGCGTCGGAAGAATCCGGTTTCGTGACCGGGGCCCAGTATCGCATCGACGGTGGCATGGGCGCCCACGGCTGATTCGCATACCGCGTTGCCCGGCGTGAACCAGTTCCCCGGGTAACGCTTTATTACGCCCAGTTACAGCTCCCTGACAATTTTCCACCCTGGGACCATTGCCAAAACCCACGCCAGCGACAAAACTGGCCGGGGCCAATTCCCTTTTGCATCATTTAACAAAACCAACAAATGCAGGCGGCACATACGTTGCGCCTGGCAGGAGAGTTTTACAGATGAAAATCCGCACGCTGCTGGTCGCTCTGAGCCTGTCACTGGCTTCACTGACGTCCGTTGCTGAAACGCTCAAGCTGGGCCTGAATTATCCCCAGTCCGGCCGCTACCAGGACCAGGGCCTGCAGCAGCGGCTTGGAGCCTTCCTGGCCGTTGAGGAGATCAACCAGCAGGGGGGCATTCTGGGACAACCGGTAGAGCTTGTCATTCGTAACACCCGCAGTGACCCTGAACGGGGAGCTCGCAACACCGCAGACCTGATTGATAACCACGATGTGCAGATGGTGTTTGGCGGGGTGTCCTCTGCCGTCGCCATTGCCTCTGGCAAGGCTGCAAAGGAACGGGACCGGATTTACTTCGGCACCCTGACCTACTCCAATGCCACCACGGGCAGTGCCGGCCACACTCACATGTTCCGTGAACCCTACAACGCCTGGATGTCAGCCAAGGCCCTTGGCGCATACCTCAGCGAAGAGTTCAGTGACAGCGAATACTACTACATCACCGCGGACTACACCTGGGGATGGTCAGTTGAGGAATCCCTTCGCCAGTTCACCGGCACCACCGATACCAGCGCCCACCCTGGCATTACCACACCCTTCCCAACGGCCCTGACCAGCGATTTCCAGGCCGCGCTGGATGAGGCCGCAGCCAGCGACGCAGATGTGCTGGCACTGGTACTCTTCGGCGACGACATGGTTCGGGCAATCAATATCGCCTACTCCATGGGGCTACATAAACGCATGCAGATCGTTGTTCCCAACATCACCCTGGGAATGGCGCGACAGGTCGGCCCCACCATTATGGAAGGCGTCATCGGTGCAGCTCCATGGGTCTGGAACCTGCCGGCAGAGAAGGGTTATGAACGGGGCGAAGCGTTCGTGAAGGCCTTTTCAGACCGGTACGAAATGCGTCCATCGTCAGCGGCGGCATCCGCATACAGCATTGTGCACCAATACAAAGATGCGGTGGAACGGGCCGGCACCACCCGTACCGCTGCGGTCATTCGGGCCCTGGAAGGCCACCGTTACAGCTTGCTGAAAGATGAGCAGGAATGGCGGGCATTTGACCACCAGAACGTACAGTCTGTTTATGTAGTCAAGCTGCGACCCCGGGAGCAGGTACTGGCGGATGAATACTCGGCCAATTACTTCGAGATTGTCTATTCCCTGCCCGGCAATGAGGCTGCCCGAACTCTGGAGGAGTGGCAGAGCGATCGGCGAAAGGCAGGAATGCCCCTAACCCTTCAATAACACATAAAGGAGATAACCACCGTCATGATACGCCGCCTTGCCCTGGCCTTTGCTCTGCTGCTGACAAGCCTGTCCTGCGTGGCCCAGGAGGCCCTGAAAATCGGGCTCAACTATCCCCAGTCCGGCCGCTACGAGTACCTCGGCCTGCAACAGCGTCTGGGGGCTTTCCTGGCCGTCGAGGAGATTAATGCGTCAGGGGGCATCCTGGGACGCCCCGTTGAAATGGTGATTCGTAACACCCGGCTCAACCCGAAACGCGGTGTCGCCAACGTTCAGGAAATGATTGACGAGCACGATGTCCAGATGATTTTCGGCGGTGTTTCATCCGCGGTAGCAATTGCTTCCGGCAAGGCCGCGAAAGAACGGGACCGCATTTACTTCGGTACCCTAACATACGCCAATGCCACCACCGGCAGCGCCGGCCACACCCACATGTTCCGCGAATCGTATAACGCCTGGATGACGGCCAGCGCCATCGGACAGTACCTGGCCGAGCACTACAGCGACAAAAAGTACTTCTACATTACCGCCGATTACTCCTGGGGCTATTCGGTGGAGGAATCCATGCGCACCCAGTCCGGAACTGACGATACCGAGCGCCACCCGGTTACCCGGACCCCCTTCCCTAACGCCCGTACCCAGGACTTCCAGGCCGCGTTGGAGGCCGCGGAAGCAAGTAATGCCGACGTGCTGGTGCTGATTCTCGGTGGGGGCGACATGGTTCGCGCAGTGAACATAGCCCATGACATGGACCTGAAGGAGAAAATGCAGATTGTCTGGCCTAATACCAGCCTGGGCACGGCCCTGCAACTGGGCCCCTCGCTGATGGAGGGCATTATCGGTGCTGCCCCATGGTTCTGGAACCTGCCCTATGAGAAAGGCTATGACCGGGGGATCGAGTTCGTCGAGGCCTTCTCGGATGCCTACAACATGCGGCCGTCTTCGGCGGCGGCCTCGGCATACAGCATTGTCTACCAGTACAAGGACGCGGTGGAACGGGCCGGCACCACCAATACCGCCGACGTGATCAAAGCGCTTGAGGGCCATCGCTATTCGCTGCTGAAAGACGAACAGGAGTGGCGGGCTTTTGATCACCAGAACGTGCAGTCGGTCTACGTGGTGCGTATGAAGCCGAGGGCGGAAGTGCTTGAAGACAAGTACTACAGCGCATTCTACGAGATCCTGGACACGGTTCCCGGGGAAGAAGCTGCCCGAACATTGGAGCAATGGCAGGAGGCCCGGCGCAAAGCCGGTGCCCCACTGACACTGCAATAACGGCTCTGGCGCCTGTATAGCCTCAGGTTTGCTGCAGGCGCCGGACCGCTTCCAGCCAGCCGGCGTACAGCCGGTCCCGGTCATCCTTTGACATGGTCGGCTCGAAACGTCGCTCGCACCGCCAAAGCTTTTCGATGTCGTCCAGGTCCCTGTACACCCCGGCTTGCAGGCCCGCAAGAAACGCGGCACCCAGGGCGGTGGTCTCGATCACCTCTGGCCTGTCGACCGTGGCCCCGAGAATATCTGCCAGGAACTGCAGTACCCAGTTATTCACCACCATGCCGCCGTCGACCCGAAGCGCCACCGGGCGGACACCATCGTCTTCCATGGCCTTCTGCAGGTCCTTGGTCTGATAGCACACGGACTGCAGCCCGGCGGTGACGATCTCCTTGATACCGGTATCCCGGGTCAGGCCGAACATTGCCCCCCTCGCCTTGGGGTCCCAGTGGGGCGCTCCCAGGCCAGTGAACGCGGGAACCAGGTAGACGCCATGGTCCACCGGAGTCTGTTCCGCCAGCATTTCACACTCATCGGCCATGCGGATCAGGCTGAGGCCATCCCGCAGCCACTGGATGGCCGCCCCGGCAATGAAGATGCTGCCTTCCAGGGCGTAGGTGGTCTTTCCATTCAGCCGATACCCTACCGTTGTAAGCAACCGGTTGGACGATTTCAGCGCACGGTCGCCAGTGTTGAGAATCAGGAAGCAGCCGGTGCCATAGGTGCTCTTCGCGGTACCCTCGGCAAAACAGGTCTGGCCAAACAGGGCCGCCTGCTGGTCCCCGGCAATACCGCCGATCGTCACACCACCGGCGGGCAGATGATCGGCGATGGTGCCAAAGTCAGAGGCACAATCGCGGACTTCCGGTAACAGCGACCCGGGAATGTCGAACAACTTCAGCAAGTCCGGGTCCCAGCACTGTTCATGGATATTGAACAACATAGTGCGGGAGGCATTGGTGGCATCCGTCAAAAACGATCGGCCGCCGGTGAGGCGCCAGAGCAGGAAGGTGTCCACGGTGCCGAACGCAAGTTCGCCTCGCTCGGCCCGCTCCCGTGCACCTGTTACATTATCCAGCACCCAGCGGATCTTGGTGGCAGAGAAATAAGGGTCAATCAGCAGGCCCGTACGCTCGGTCACCAGCGGCTCGTGGCCGTCCTCCTTCAGCTGCTGGCACAGGCCGGCGGTACGGCGGTCCTGCCAGACAATGGCATTGTGCACCGGCTTGCCGGTTTCCCGGTCCCACAGAATGGTCGTTTCCCGCTGATTGGTAATACCCACCCCCAGGATCTGGTCAGCGGTAACACCACTGTGGTCCAGCACCGCCTGGCAGGTGGCAACCACCGTGTCCCAGATAGCCTCCGGGTCATGTTCCACCCAGCCACTGTCGGGGTAGATCTGGTCAAATTCCTGTTGTTCCACGGCATGGATCCGGCCTTCCCGGGTGAACAGGATGGCCCGGGAACTCGTGGTGCCCTGGTCAATGGCCAGCAGGTACTGTGTCATGGGTGGTCATGCTCCTTCTTATTGTTGTGTCCGCTTTCGGTCGTCAGTCATTGTGGTCCCGGAAAAACAGGGTGGCGCCCTTTTCCGCCTCCGATGCCCCTTGGCGGAACCAGCTGAACAGCTCTCGGCCCAGCCCGGACTGATTGCCGGAGAGATCCGGGACCGCCGGCTCACGGGAGGCCAGTTCATCCTCGCTCAGGGCGATGGAAAGCTGCCCCCGGGTGGCGTCCACCCGAATCATATCACCATCACGTACACGGGACAGGGGGCCGCCCCGGGCCGCTTCCGGGTATACGTGGATGGCTGCAGGCACCTTTCCGCTGGCGCCGGACATGCGCCCATCGGTGACCAGTGCTACCCGGTAGCCATGGTCCTGCAGGCTGCCCAGGTATGGGGTCAGCTTGTGCAGTTCCGGCATGCCGTTGGCCACCGGTCCCTGCCAGCGCACCACCGCCACGAAGTCCGAGTTCAGCTCACCACGTTCGAACGCCTCTGCCAACTGAGACTGATCATCGAATACCCGGGCAGGCGCCTCCACTACCTGGTGTTCCGGCGCCACCGCTGAGGTCTTGATAATGCCCCGGCCCAGGTTACCCTCAACGACCGTAAGCCCGCCTTCAGCTGCAAAGGCCGCAGATACCGGTCGCAGGACGCTGGAATCCGCACTTGCCGTTGCCGCCGGCCGCCACCGCAGCTCCCCGTTTTCGAGCACCGGTGACTGCGTGTAAGCACTCAAGCCCTTGCCTACGACCGTGTCCACATCCTCATGGAGTAAGCCTGCATCGAGCAGCTCGCGTATCAGCAGCGGTGTTCCCCCGGCCTGGTGGAAGTGGTTTACATCGGCGTCGCCATTCGGGTAAATGCGAGTCAGTAGCGGCGTGGCCCGGGACAGCTCGGAATAGTCATCCCAGTCAATATGGACGCCCGCGGCCCGGGCAATAGCCACCCAATGCAGGGTATGGTTGGTGGACCCCCCGGTGGCCAGAAGGGCGACCAGTGCGTTGACAATGCTTTTTTCAGAAACCATGTGGGCAAGCCCCTGGTCACCGCCATTGGGCCGCGAAAGCCTTATGACCTGCTCTGTTGCAGCCCGGGTCAGTGCCTCCCGAAGCGGCGTGCCAGGATTCACGAAAGCCGCGCCAGGCAGGTGCAGGCCCATCACCTCAACCAGCAACTGGTTGCTGTTGGCTGTGCCGTAGAAGGTACAGGTCCCGGGACTGTGGTACGACTGGCTTTCTGCCTCCAGTAACTCCTCACGGCCCACCCTCCCCTCGGCGTACAACTGGCGGATACGTTGTTTTTCCTTGTTCGGCAGTCCCGAAGGCATCGGACCGGCCGGCACCAGTACTATGGGCAGATAACCAAAGCTGAGCGCACCGATCAGCAGACCGGGTACGATCTTGTCACAGATCCCCAGCAGCAGGGCGGCATCAAACATATTGTGGCTCAGGGCGACAGCCGTACTCATGGCGATCACATCCCTTGACACCAGGCTGAGCTCCATTCCTGGCTGGCCCTGGGTGACGCCATCACACATTGCCGGCGTACCACCAGCGAACTGGGCCACCGAACCCATGCCATGGGCGGCCTGGCGAATCACATCGGGAAAAGTGGCGTAGGGCTGGTGGGCAGAAAGCATGTCATTGTATGCCGACACCATGGCCACATTGGCCTGGTTCATCAGCTTCAGTGTCTGCTTGTCGCCAGGCTGGCAGGCGGCAAAACCATGGGCCAGGTTGCCACATGAGAGTGCAGCGCGGTGGGGCGACTGACGGCCCAGGGCGTCCATCCGCCGAAGGTAGTCTTGCCGGCTGTCGCGACTGCGCCGGATAATCCGTTCAGTAACCCGGGTAACCGTGGGGTGCATCGAAGCGCTCCTTCACCATTCTGTTACACTCTGACAGTACCATGACTACTGAGTTACCCATACGTACTGTCGCCATACAAGGAACCCCAACACCATGCCAGAGCAGCTGCGGCGCACCAAGATTGTCGCCACCCTCGGCCCCGCCACTGATGCACCCGAGGCCCTTGAGCGCATTATCCGCGCTGGGGTGGATGTCACCCGCCTCAACTTCTCCCATGGCAGCGCCCAAGAGCATGGCGAGCGGGCGCGACAGGTACGGGAAGCTTCCGCCCGGGCAGGCCGTTTTGTGGCGATACTCGCGGACCTGCAGGGGCCAAAGCTGCGCATTGCCCGCTTCCGAGACAACAAGGTGACCCTGAGGGCAGGCCAGACCTTCGTACTGGACGCCGCGATGGACAAGGAAGCCGGCGATGACCAGGCCGTTGGCATCGACTACGAGCAGCTCATCCGCGACGTGGTACCCGGCGATATCCTGGTACTTGACGATGGACGGATCGAGATGGAAGTCACCGGGGTAGACGACCACAGCATCACCTCCACAGTGCTGATCGGCGGCCCCCTGTCCAATAACAAGGGCCTGAACAAACGCGGTGGCGGCCTGTCCGCCGATGCCCTGACCAGCAAGGACCGGGAAGACATTGTAACCGCGGCCCGGCTGGCAGCAGACTATGTGGCCGTCTCCTTCGTCCGCACCGCCGACGACATGCACACCGCCCGCCACTTGCTGAGGGACGCTGGCTCCCAGGCTGCCCTGGTGGCCAAGATCGAACGAGCCGAACTGGCCCACGACACCGAAGCGCTGGACTCGGTAATCCTGGCCTCTGACGCCGTTATGGTCGCCCGGGGTGACCTGGCTGTGGAAATCGGTGATGCCGAGCTGGTCGCCGTCCAGAAACACATCATTGGTCGTGCCCGTGCCCTGAACCGGGTCGTTATCACCGCCACCCAGATGATGGAGTCCATGATCGACAACCCCATGCCAACCCGGGCGGAAGTCTCCGACGTGGCCAATGCGGTGATGGACTATACCGATGCCGTCATGTTGTCCGCCGAGACCGCCGTGGGCGATTATCCGGTGCAGGCAGTAGAAGCCATGGATCGCATCTGCAAGGGTGCCGAACGTCACCCTTCCATGCATCAGTCAGGCCACCGCATGCACGAGGAAATGGAAAGGGTGGATGAAGCCATTGCCCTGTCAGCCATGTACGCCGCCAACCACCTGCAGGGGGTTACCGCCATTATCTGCCTCACCGAAACAGGTGCCACGCCCCTGCTAATGTCCCGCATCAAGTCCGGACTGCCCATCTTTGCCTTTTCCCGACACTTCTCCACCCAGCACAAGGTGGCACTGTACCGTGGTGTGCAGACGGTTCCCTTTGACTCGGCAGAGGTTTCGCCGGACCAGACCAACGCCCTGGCGGTCAAACAGCTGCAGGACCGGGGCATCGTCAACCCCGGTGACCTGGTGGTGGTGACCAAGGGCGACTATGTCAATGCGCAGGGCGGAACCAACACCATGAAAATCCTGCGGGTTGGTGACGACATCCGTTAAGCGACGTCTGCCTAACCCTTGCAGCTGGCGAGGCTCTCCCTTGCCAGCTCGCCAATACCAGCCCAGTCCCCCGTGCGGACCCTGGACTCCGGGGTCAGCCAGGTCCCACCCACCGTCATGACATTATCCAGTGACAGATATTCGCTGGCTGTATTCTGGCGTATGCCTCCCGTCGGACAGAAAGTCACATCCGGAAAGGGCCCTGCGAAGGCCTGAAGGGCCTTCACCCCGCCGGACACGGCTGCCGGAAAAACTTGAACGAACGGTAACCCAGCTCATAACCCAGCATCAGCTCGGAAACCGTTGCCACGCCCGGCAGCAAGGGCGCGTTCGCCGTCAGGCCGTAATCCAGGAGCCGTGGAGTTATGCCGGGGCTGACCACAAACCCGGCTCCGGCACTCTCTGCCCGACGATAAGCGGCCGGGTCGGTCACGGTTCCCGCACCTATAAATACATCACCGGGTAGCCGCTTGCTCAGCAATTCGATGGCTGGCAGGGCCGCGGGGGTTCGCAGGGTAATTTCCAGCACACGGATGCCCGCCTCAAGCAGCGCATCGGCCAGCGGCGCCGCATCCTCCTCCCGATGCAGGGAAATTACCGGAATGATGGGACCCGCCGCGAGAACCGCTTCAATTCGCTGTTTCTGTTCGTGCGATAACTCTGTCATGAGCGCATTTCTCCTGCTTCCGACCCCCTCAGGGGCACCAGAAAACCTCCAGCGGTTGTTGGAAAAACACCCGTATGGGCCTTTCACTTAACGCCTGCGGCTGGGCGAGGGCCAGCTCCAGTGCCTTTCGTTTACCTTCACCCTGAAGCAACAACAGGGTTGCATTTGCCCCCGAGAGGGCGCTCGCGCTGAGTGAGAGCCGCCTGGTATCCTTCGATGATGGTGTCATGGCGATCACCAGGGGCGCATCCTTTGCCAGGCCTTGTTGCAGTTCGGGGGCACCAGGGAACAGGGAGGCTGTGTGGCCGTCCTCACCCATCCCGAGAACCACAACTGCGGCCGGCCAGGGTAGCTCCCTCAGCCGGGTGCTGGCCTCAGTAGCGGCAGCCACGGGATCAGCTTGCCCGTCAGACACTAACTCGTGAAGCTGTGCCTCTGCAGCCCTGTGCTGCAGCAAAAACTGCCGGATCATGCGGCTGTTGCGTGCCGGGTCATCCTTCGCCACCCAGCGTTCATCCGTCGGCACCACGTGGACCCTCGCCCAGTCCAGGTCGGCAGCCGACAATCGACGCAAGAATGCCTCTGGCGTCCTGCCACCGGAAACCACCAATAATGCCTCGCCGTGTTGAGTCAGAGCCTGGCGTAACTGATCGACAACCCTTACTGTCAGCGCTTCGGCGAGTGTTCGGGAGTCCTCACCCCGGTACAGGGCAACTCCCGTCCCCGGGATCACTTCAGGCGTCTTCATACCAGCTCCGATTGTCCCGCGTGATCATGGCGATAGACGCTACCGGTCCCCAGGTGCCAGCGGCGTAACGTTTGGGGTGGGCACCGCATTCCTCGCAATTGGCAAGCAGCTGGTCCACCCAACGCCAGGCAAACTCCACCTCATCACGGCGGACGAACAGGTACTGATTGCCTTTCATGACTTCCAATAACAGCCTCTCATAGGCATCGGGAATCCTGTCGGTCGCAAACGCCTCCGCAAAGGTCAGTTCCAGGGGCCCCTGGCGCAGCCGCATGCCACGACTCAGCCCCTGATCCTTGGTGAGTATTTGCAGGGCCATACCCTCATCCGGCTGCAGGCGGATGATCAGCTTGTTGTTGGCCAGGTGTTTCTGGTCCGGGTCAAAAATGTAATGGGGCGCCGGCTTGAAGTGAACAATTACCTCTGAACGCTTTTCGGGCAGCCTCTTGCCGGTTCGGATATAGAATGGCACCCCAGCCCAGCGCCAGTTCTCGATTTCCACCTTGAGGGCGATGAACGTTTCAGTGTGACTGGGACCCTCGGCATCCTCCTCTTCCAGGTAGCCCGGTACCGGGATGCCTTCGGCCGTTCCGGCGGTGTACTGCCCCCGCACCAGGTGGCTGCTTATCCGCTCCGGCGTCAGGGGTGAGAGCGCCTTGAGAACTTTCACCTTTTCATCACGGATACTGTCGGGTGACAGGTCCGAGGGCGGGTCCATCGCCAGCAGGCACAGTAACTGCAGCAAATGGCTCTGCACCATGTCCCTCAGCTGTCCTGCACTGTTGAAATAAGACCAGCGCCCTTCTACCCCCACGCTTTCCGCAACGGTGATTTCCACGTGGGAAATATGGTTCTGATCCCATTGCGAGGCAAACAGGTTGTTGGCGAAACGCAGGGCGATCAGGTTCTGCACCGTTTCCTTGCCCAGGTAGTGGTCGATCCGGTAGATGTTCTCCTCCAGGAAAGCCCTCGCCAACTGGTCATTAAGCTCCCGGGAGGAAGCGAGGTCATGACCGATGGGCTTTTCCACCACGACCCGCGTGTGGTCGTCACAGATACCCGCACTGAAAAGGTTCGCGGTGATCCTGCCGTAAAGCCCGGGGGGCGTGGCATAGTAGAACACCAGTGTATTCGTACCAGGACCCTGCCGGTGCCAGTCTCCCAGCTCCGGGTAAGCCGGTGCATCAGTAAAGTCCAGCTTCAGATAGCTTACCCGTGCAAGAAACCCGTCAAGTACCTCCGGCTCCAGGCTGCTTTCGTGCAGTTGTCCGGCCAGGCTCTCGCGGATATGGCGACGGGCCTCGTCCGGTTCATAGTCACGCCTCGCCAACGCCAGGATCCGGCTGTCGTCTGACAACAGCTCCGCCCGATGCAACTGGTACAGCGCAGGAAACAGCTTTTTCAGGGCCAGGTCACCCATGGCTCCGAACATGACCAGGTCACAGGCTTGTCCTCCACTCCCCATTTTGGTGCCTCCAGGTGGTCAGATACCGGGTTTTAACAGAATCATACAAAAAGCATGACAATACCCCAGGGGGATTGCCAGTGGTGTCCCGGAAATGTTTCCGAGGGGGCAGAGACCTCAGAGGCAAGCACTGGATTAAGGAATCAGCCAGACGAGACACCAGTGAGGCCGGGCAGCCAGACTCTGCCCAAAAAAGTCTGCCGCGGGAAACCCGGGGCAGACCTTGTTGATCACCGTTTCAGGTAACGGAGCGATCAGGGACGTTCAATCTCGGCCTGGTCACGAAGTGTCCGGGCATAGGCGTTATATTCCTGCTGCCCATTCAACTGCGCCAGGAACTGCGCCATGTTGCGCACTTCTTCGCTGTCGGCGTCCACCTCGCCGTCGGCCACCCCGGACAGGGCAATAACGAACAGGTCAGAGCCCGCTTCAGCGGTACCAAAGCTGAAACCAGCTTCGTCCGGAGAGGGCAGCGAGAACGCGACCGCTTG
Source organism: Marinobacter sp. AN1 (assembly GCF_026013985.1). Classification (NCBI taxonomy): domain Bacteria; kingdom Pseudomonadati; phylum Pseudomonadota; class Gammaproteobacteria; order Pseudomonadales; family Marinobacteraceae; genus Marinobacter; species Marinobacter sp. AN1. The sequence goes on from NZ_CP110342.1 coordinate 2,674,038, forward strand.
TACCGGCGCAGGCACCGCAGACTGATTGCGTGCCACACCCTCATAGACTGTCCAGTCGTCGCCTTCCGGACTGACCTCACCACTACGGAGCTGCTCGAGCAACTGATCAGCCTGTTCCTGCAGCAGTGCCAGCGTACGCTCACGCTCCAGACGATCACGCACCTCGCCGGTCACTTCCTCTAGCGGCTGCGGCGCTTCCGGATGATGCTCGGTAACCCGTGCCACAACCGCGGTCGCCTGGTCCACATCGATCAGCTCAGTATTAAACCCGTCTTCCAGTACATCGCCGGAAAAGAGCTGACGCACCAGGCCGGCGTGGTTGAACGGCGCCTCGTTACCCTCCCGGGTGACACCGGAGCGTGTTTTTACCTCAAGGCCAAACTGCTCTGCCGGCTGCTCCAGGGTGTCAGCTGAAAACGCCATGTCGGCCAGCTCTGTCCGCTGGCGGGCAAACTCATCACCGGCGCGGGCCCGGGCCAGCTGATTGCGAATTTCCGGCGCCATTTCGTCAAAGCTGGCGGGCTCAGAGGTACGGATATCGAGCAGCTTGATGAAGTGGATGCCATACTCTGTTTCCACCGGACCGGCCACTTCGCCCTCTTCCAGCGACAGCATGGCTTCATCATAGGCACCACCAAGGTCGCCCTCTCTCAGGTAACCAAGGTCACCACCCTGCTCCGCTGACAGTGGATCATCGGAAAACTCCCGGGCCAGGTCGGCGAACTCTTCCCCTTCATCCAGGCGCTGCCGTACGGCCTCAACACGTTCAGCGGCGTTATCACCATCCTCAATCAGTATGTGAGCGGAACGACGCTCCTCATAGCTTTGCTCGGCAACCAGCTCATCATAGCGCTGACGAACCTCGTCTTCAGGCACGTCAACCTCCCTGGCTACATCTTCCAGTGACAGCTCGATATAGGCTACGTCCACCGATTCAGGACGGGTGAACCGCTGCTGGTTCTCGTTATACCACTGCTCAATGTCGGCGTCGGAAATGTCCACCTGGTCGGCAACGGATGCCGCCTCAAGCCTCCGTGTGCTGAACTCCCGGGTCTGGCTCTGAATCGCCAGGACCTGGCGGGCGGCTTCTGACGGAGCAATACCGCCACGGATCACCGCGGTACGAATCTGGTTGCTGACATAATCCCGCTTGAGCAACTCCCGGAACTCGCCAACGCCCATTCCCAGGTTACGAACAAAGGAGGTAAAGCTCTGCTGGTTGAATTCACCGTTTACCTGGAACTGGGGCATGCTGACAATCAGTTGGTCGACCCCCTGGTCAGTGAGTTCCAGGCCCTGGTTACCAGCGTCCTGGGCCAGCACCTCTGCCTGGATCATGCTTTCCAGCACTTCCTGGCGGATCCGGTCTTCGTCCAGCAGGGTGGGATCCGGGTTTTCCATCTCACTGAGGCGTTGCTGGCTGGCAATCTGTACCATCCGCAGGTATTCACGCTCGGTAATATCCTCGCCGTTGACGGTGGCGACTTCCGGTTCACCGCGGAAACCGCCGACAATGGCGTCCATACCCCAGATTGACAGGGAAACGATCAATACAGCGATGATTATCTTGGCGATGGTGCCCTGGGCATTGTCCCGAATATCTTGAAGCATGTTCCTCCCGGATCGCTCGACCCTCTGTACCGTCCAGATGGCACCAGGTTCAGCGTCAGGCCTCGTTCAGCGTTGCTCTGGAAACAGTCAGCAAGGTGGTCCGGAACAAGGGGGCCGGAACTTTGGACACTGACTGAACGTAAAAAGGCGCACCCGGAATGGAATGCGCCTTGAATTCGGGCAGGGCGGCACAGGTGACTCGATCCCGGCACCGCCTGCCGAAGGAGTCCGTTACTTGACGGCGTCCTTCAGAGCCTTACCTGCCTTGAACCCGGGCACCTTGGAGGCCGGGATCTTGATCTCGGCACCAGTCTGCGGGTTGCGGCCAGTACGTGCGGCGCGCTCCTTGACAGAGAAAGTACCAAAGCCGATCAGAGTGACCTGATCGCCTTTCTGGAGAGCGCCGGTGATGGAGTTGGTCATCGCATCCAGGGCACGGCCAGCGGCGGCCTTGGAGATATCGGCAGACTCTGCAATTGCATCGATAAGTTCGGACTTGTTCACACTAAACCCCTTCGATTTCAGGTTGGAGAAGTTCTCGGTCTGTTTATTTTTCTCGGACGTTTCCGACTATCGCATAAGCGGTCGGAGAATTCCATTCTTCGCTTTTTTTATTCCCTGCGGTTGTTAACCGGTCCACGGAATAGGTCTTGATTGCGCGGGAGCCCTTGGTATTGGCTGCTTCACGGCGAAACAGTTATACCAACGGGCTCTCCGGCATGTCAACAAAGCACTCAGCTTTTAATGTGTGTTGATTCGCTCTCCGGCATCACCTTCGTCATCCCGGGCACCACTTGCCTGGCCCTGGGTGGCGGCGGTCTCGGTCAGTGGCTCGGGGGTGTACTCCAGTGCGATATCGAGTACCTCATCAATCCACTTCACCGGACGGATCTCCAGGGACTCCTTGATATTATCCGGTATCTCCTTGAGATCACGGACATTTTCATCAGGAATGATGACGGTCTTGATACCACCACGATGAGCCGCCAGCAGCTTTTCCTTGAGCCCACCAATGGCCAGGACCCGGCCGCGCAAGGTAATTTCACCGGTCATCGCAACGTCCGCCCTGACCGGAATACCGGTGAGCGAGGAAACCAGCGCAGTACACATACCAATGCCAGCACTGGGCCCGTCCTTCGGGGTCGCACCTTCCGGAACGTGAACGTGAAGATCCTGCTTTTCGTGAAAATCGTCACGAATCCCAAGCCCCGGTGCCCTGCTCCGGACCACCGTCAGGGCCGCCTGAATGGACTCCTGCATCACATCTCCAAGTGAGCCGGTCTTGACCACACGTCCCTTACCTGGGGTGACGGCGGTTTCGATGGTCAGCAATTCGCCACCAACCGACGTCCAGGCAAGGCCAGTCACCGAGCCAACCTGGTTCTTCTCTTCAGCCAGGCCATACTTGAACTTGCGGACACCAGAATAGTCTTCGAGCTTTTCCGGGGTCAGCTCGAGGGCGGTCTTCTCACCCTTCTGCACATGCTCACGTACCACCTTCCGGCAGATCTTTGCCAACTCTCGCTCAAGGCCCCGTACACCAGCCTCCCGGGTGTAGTAGCGGATCAGGTCCCGCAGGGTCTGTTCCGGCACCAACAGCTCATCCTTTTTCAGGCCGTTGGCCTTGAGCTGTTTTGGCAGCAGATATTTCAGGGCTATGTTGACCTTCTCATCCTCGGTGTAACCTGGGATACGGATGATTTCCATCCGGTCCAGGAGCGCCGGCGGGATATTCATGGAGTTGGAAGTACACACGAACATGACATCAGACAGGTCGTAGTCCACTTCCAGGTAATGATCGTTGAAGGTGTGGTTCTGTTCCGGGTCAAGCACCTCCAGCAATGCCGAGGCGGGATCACCACGATGATCCATGCCCATCTTGTCGATCTCGTCGAACAGGAACAGCGGGTTCTTTACCCCCACTTTTGACAGCTTCTGAAGCAACTTGCCCGGCAACGCACCGATATAGGTCTTGCGGTGGCCGCGGATTTCAGCCTCATCACGTACGCCACCCAGGGCCATGCGGGTGTACTTGCGATTGGTCGCCCGCGCAATGGACTGACCCAGGGAGGTCTTGCCCACACCGGGGGGGCCAACCAGGCAAAGTACCGGACCCTTTACCTTCTTAACACGGCTCTGGACTGCCAGGTATTCCAGGATACGGGTCTTGACCTCGTCCAGACCGTAATGATCCTCGTCCAGGATCTCGCGAGCCTTTTCGATATCGTGGCGAACCCGGCTTCGCTTCTTCCAGGGAATGGAGAGCATCCAGTCGATATAACCCCGCACCACGGTGGCTTCCGCCGACATCGGGGACATCATCTTGAGCTTGTTGAGTTCGGCATCGACTTTCTTGCGGGCCTCTTCCGGCAGGCCGGCTTCCTCGATCTTCTGTTCAAGTTCGTCGAAGTCACCGCCACCCTCTCCCAGGGAGCCCATCTCTTTCTGGATGGCCTTCATCTGTTCGTTGAGGTAGTACTCCCGCTGGCTCTTCTCCATCTGCTTCTTGACGCGACCACGGATGCGTTTTTCCACTTCGATCAGGTCGATCTCGCTGTCCAGCCGGCCCAGCAGCAATTCAACGCGATTGCGTATATCCAGCGCTTCCAGCAACTCCTGCTTTTCAGGCACTTTCAGCTCAAGGTGCGCAGCCATGGTATCCGCCAGGCGCTCCAGTTCATCAATGCCCTGCAATGCGCTGGACACTTCCGACGGCACCTTGCGGGACATTTTGACGTACTTCTCGAACTCTTCACTGAGGGTCCGTACCAGCACATCCTCTTCCCGCTCTGGCAGGGAATCGGTCTCGAGCACACTGGCCGTAGCGGTCAGGTATTCACCTTCAGCCACGGCATCGAGGCTGGCGCGCGCGTTGCCTTCAACCAGCACCTTCACCGTACCGTCCGGCAGACGCAACATCTGCAGGACAGTAGCCAGGGTACCGACATCAAAGACGTCCGACGGGCCAGGATCATCGGTGCCTGCATCCCGCTGCGAAACCAGCAGGATTTCCTTGCTACCCTCCATGGCCGCTTCCAGGGCCTGGATAGACTTTTCACGCCCCACAAACAGCGGAACCACCATGTGGGGGAAAACAACCACGTCCCGAAGGGGAAGCATAGGGTATTCGGTACGGGTTTCAGGTGTCGGGGTCATAAGGAATCCTCTGACGACATTTCTTTCAGCATACCACCGAACATTGGGGTTATTCGCGGGATTGCAATGTTTTTACAAGGGCTTTGCCCCATAGAAATCCATCCATGAGGCAATAGTCGAAAACGGCGAGCGGCGGGCACAAAAAAAGGGCGTTGCCGCCCTTTCTTCGTGCACGGGAAGATCCCTGTACCTTTGACTTCAGTCTTCCGGAACCGCCTTGGCGTGATCACTGCTTGCGTAGATCTTGAACGGTTCGGAATCGCCGTTGATCACGCTTTCATCAATCACCACCTTGGTCACGCCAGGTTCTGAAGGGATCTGATACATGGTGTCCAGTAGCGTCGCCTCCATGATGGACCGCAGCCCACGAGCCCCGGTCTTGCGCTCCATGGCCTTGCGGGCCACTGCACGCAGGGCATCGTCCCGGAAATCCAGCTCAACCCCCTCCATGTCAAACAGCTTCTGGTACTGCTTGGTGAGGGCGTTCTTGGGCTCCGTCAGGATCTGCACCAGGGCTTCTTCGTCCAGTTCCGTCAGGGTGGCAACCACCGGCAAGCGACCGACAAACTCCGGAATCAGGCCATACTTGACCAGGTCTTCGGTCTCGACATTACGAATGATATCGCCGGTATTCCTGGTATCGTCCTGACTGGCGACAGACGCCGAGAACCCGATGCTGTTCTTTTCGGTACGCTCCCGGATAACCTTGTCCAGCCCGGCGAAGGCACCACCACAAATGAACAGCATGTTGCCGGTATCCACTTGCAGGAATTCCTGCTGGGGATGCTTCCGACCGCCCTGGGGCGGTACCGAGGCAACCGTTCCTTCGATCAGCTTCAGCAGTGCCTGCTGTACACCCTCACCGGACACATCCCGGGTAATGGACGGGTTGTCGGACTTGCGGGAAATCTTGTCAATCTCGTCGATGTAGACAATACCCCGCTGGGCCTTGTCGACGTCATAATCACACTTCTGCAGCAGCTTCTGGATGATATTCTCGACGTCTTCGCCTACATACCCGGCTTCGGTCAGCGTGGTGGCATCGGCGATGGTGAATGGCACATTGAGCATACGTGCCAGGGTCTCTGCCAGAAGCGTTTTACCACTACCGGTAGGACCGATCAGCAGAATGTTGCTCTTGCCGAGTTCCACATCACCCTTGCCTTCGCCATAGCGCAGACGCTTGTAGTGATTGTAGACAGCCACCGACAGCACCACCTTGGCACGGTCCTGGCCAATCACATATTCATTGAGGGTGTTGCGGATTTCCGAAGGTGTCGGCAGGCGGTCACTGGCCTCTTCCTGTGCACTTTCCTGGATTTCCTCCCGGATAATGTCGTTACACAGGTCGACACACTCGTCGCAGATGAATACCGACGGCCCTGCTATGAGCTTACGGACTTCATGCTGGCTTTTTCCGCAAAACGAGCAGTACAGCAACTTGCCGTTATCGTCGCCCCTGCCGTTTCTGTCATCTGCCATTGAATTACCTCTGGTCTGGTTTTCGGTGCCAATGTGTGGCCTGGTATGCACCGTTACCGCCTTGGAACCTTATAAGAGTACGCGGCCACACACCGATTCGACTACCGTCAGTATTATTTATTCGGGACGCGCTTATCAAGTACGGTATCGATAAGCCCGTACTCCTTCGCCTGGTGCGGATCCATGAAGTTATCCCGGTCGGTATCCCTGGCGATCGTCTCCAGGTCCTGTCCGGTATGTTCCGACAGAATACGGTTCAGGGTGTCACGGATTTTGAGAATCTCCTTTGTATGGATCTCGATATCCGTGGCCTGTCCCTGGTAACCGCCCAGAGGCTGGTGAATCATCACCCTGGAATTGGGCAGGCACGCCCGCTTGCCGGCGGCACCGCCTGCAAGGAGGAATGCGCCCATACTGGCAGCCTGTCCAACGCACAGTGTCGCAACGTCGGGCTTGATAAACTGCATGGTGTCATAGATGGACATACCAGCCGTTACGGAGCCACCAGGGCTGTTGATGTACAGGTGAATGTCCTTGTCCGGGTTTTCGGACTCCAGGAACAGCATCTGCGCGACAATCAGGTTGGCCATGTGGTCCTCTACCGGACCGACCATGAAGATCACCCGCTCCTTCAGGAGCCGTGAGTAAATATCGAAAGACCGCTCACCACGAGAAGTCTGCTCGATGACCATCGGAATCAATGCCGCGTTGGCGTCCATGGAGGAACCATCAAAAGGTTTCTGGGACATGTGTGCCTGCACTCCTTATCGGATTCGGACTGAATGGTTCTGAACAAAGAAACAGCCGGGCGGACCGGCTGTTTCTCCTCCGGGCGCTCAGCCCGGGGCAAGTGCCTGGCACTTAGCCCCGCTGTTGCTGGGCCGCCTGGATGACGTCGTCGTACTTGGCTTTATTTTCCTTAACTTTGGCCTGATCAAGGACAAAGTCAACCACCGCATCTTCCAGTACAACAGACTCGATCTGAGCCTTCTGCTCCGGATTGCTGTTGAAGTGGGTAACCACTTCTTCTGGCTGCTCGTAGGTAGAGGCGATCTCGCGGATCTTCTCGTCAACCTTCTCATCATCAGCCTTCAGGTCGTTAGCCTTGACGATTTCCTGGAACAGCAGGCCGGTTTTGACACGGCGAGATGCCTGGTCCTGGAAGATTTCCTTCGGCAGCTGCTGCGGATCCATCTGTCCGCCAAAACGTTGTACGGCGTCATTGCGAAGACGATCAATTTCCTGGTCAATCAGCGCCTGCGGAACCTCTACCTCGGTCGTTTCCAGCAGGCCATCAACCACGTCATTCTTCACTTTGGCAGACATGGCCTGTTTGAGTTCCCGCTCCATGTTCTTCTTCACTTCCTCGCGGAAGGCTTCCTCGGAGTCAGCCTCGATACCGAAACGCTGGAAGAACTCCTCGTTCAATTCAGGCAGCTGGGCTTCTTCGACTTTCTTGACGCTGATTTCGAACTTCGCCGGCTTACCCTTGAGGTCCTCGTTATGGTAGTCCTCGGGGAAGGTCACCTCGACCTCGATGTCTTCACCGGTCTTGGCGCCAACAATGCCTTTCTCGAAACCGGGGATCATCTGGCCAGAACCCAGCTCCAGGCGATGGTCCTGGGCTTCGCCGCCCTCAAAGGCTTCACCATCAATGTAACCCTTGAAGTCAATGGTTACGGTGTCCTTGTTCTTGGACTTGCGCTTGACTTCCTTCATGGTGGCCTGCTGACGACGCAGGTTATCGATCATCTTGTCGATATCCTTGTCGGTCACCTCGGCGACCATCTTCTCGACCTCGATCTTGCTCAGGTCACCGAGTTCGATTTCCGGCAGAACCTCGAAAATGGCAACGAACTCCAGGTCCTTGCCCTCTTCCATCGTCTTCGGCTCGAAACGGGGCCAGCCCGCCGGGGACACATCACTCTCTTCCAGTGCCTTGACGTAACTGTCACGCATGACTTCGCCAACCACTTCCTGGCGAACGCTGTCACCGAAACGACGCTTGACTACCTTGTAGGGCACCTTGCCGGGACGGAAGCCATTCATACGGACGGTGCGCGCGGTTTCCTGAAGACGCTTTTCAACCGCCTTGTCAATTTCCTGGGCGGGCACACCAATCGTCATCCGACGTTCGATGTTTGACGTCGTTTCAACAGACACTTGCATGGAAGTTCCTCAAATTACCGAATCAGTTAAGTGGATTTGGGTTTGGTTAAAAGGCGTAGTCTATCACGGAACAAACAATGGAGAGAATCACCTGGAACGCAGGAAATCGGGCATCGAATGGCAGGAAAGCGATTTTGTGACCGGAATACGGGAGAGGGCCTAGGATTCGCATATCAACCGGCGCAGCATCGCAGAATGCGTCAGGAACTTCCGCATTAGTAGGTGCAGGAGCCAACCCACCCCACCTCCCACACCCATACGCTAGCCACCCATCCCTGCTTATGGCCTCATAATTGCTTAAGCTAAGCAATTAATACCCCATCTACACGGAGCACCTTATGGAGATCAACCTGCCCGACGTTGTCGCGGAAGTCACTGCTGTGTTCGAGCAGTATGAAAAAGCCCTGATCGAGAATGACGTCGAGGTACTCGACGGCCTGTTCTGGAACGACCCCCGAGTGGTCCGCTACGGCGCCGGTGAAAACCTCTACGGCTACGACCAGATTGCTGAATTCCGTAAATCCCGGCCCTCGAAGGGGCTGGAGCGCACTTTGCGCAACACCGTCATCACCACCCACGGCACGGACCTGGCGACGGTCTGGACCGAATTCCTGCGGCCCGGCGTGAACCGGGTCGGCCGCCAGAGCCAGGTCTGGACCCGTCAGCCAGAGGGCTGGCGGGTGGTGGCCGCCCACGTCTCGTTCATGGACGCCTGAGCCATCCCCTGTCGGCACCGGAACCAACCCGGAACTGAACCCTGTACACACCTCATCTCATCAGGTCGTCAGCATCACCATCCTGTGATGGATGGCGGCCTGAGCCTGCATCGTTTTAGGACAGACCTGCACGAACTCCGTGCATAACCACTCCATTCCAAACACTGCCCGACCGTATTCACGGACATAATGACAGTATCTATCTGTTTCTATGCATTAAATTATACCTGGCATTACTTGTGCTTATTGTATGCAATCCAAGTTACCTGCAACAGGAGTCTGTCGGGCATGCAGATTACCGGGCTATTCCACATCGCCATCAAGACGTCGAACCTGGCCGCCACCGTGGCCTTCTATGAGGCGTTCATCGGCCTGCACACGGTCACACGTCCGGATTTCGGCTATCCCGGCGCCTGGCTCGCCACCCCCGGTGGTGAAGCCATCATTCATGTCTACGCCGGAGGTCCGGCGCTGGGACCAGACGGCATTGTCGCCACCGGTACGGCGGCCATTGACCACGTTTCCCTGAACGCCACCGGCTATCACCGCTTTCGTGACGCCTTCGCAACCGCAGGCCTCGACTGGCGGGAGTTTCTCGTGCCGGGCACGGATCTCTGGCAACTGTTCATCTACGACCCCAGCGGAGTGCAGCTGGAACTGACTTTCGACGGCCGGACGGAGGAAGGGCCGCCACCAGAAATGAGTGAACACCGGTGCTACCGCGCCGGAACCTGTTTTTTCAACCCAGACCTCTACCGTCACCTCGGGAGTTAACCCCATGATCAAACGCTTCCCCCCGCTGCAGCGCGCAGCACTCGCAACCACTGTCTGTATCAGCCTGATGACGGCCGGCATGGCCGCTGCCGCCGATCTGGTCCGGGTCGGCTCCTTCCCGGTCGCATCATCCTTGCCCTATTACGTTGCCAAGGACCGGGGCTACTTTGCCGAACAGGGCATTGAAACCGAGGAGGTCCGTCTGATGGGTGGCCCGGCTCTGCTCAGCGCTCTTATTTCGGGCCAGATCGACGCGGCTGCCAACCTGGTCACCCTGGAAGGCATGAACGGCAACCTGCTGCGTGCCGGCGTTGCCACCTACATTGCCATCAATGGCCAGAACACCGAGTACCCGATGGAGCAGTACGTCGCCCATGGCCGGCTCGGCATCGAAACCCTGGAAGAACTCGTCAATGTGGACAAGCGTCCGCTGAGGGTCATGTCGGCACCGGGGCCGGCCAATATGGCGGTGGCCCGGGCGGGTCTGTCGGCCGTCGGGCTGACCGAAGGCCAGGACTACATCCTCAACGAGCTGGCCATGAACCTGCACGTCGAAGCCATGCTGGCGGGCACCTTTGATCTGGGCATGACGCTGGAACCCAATGCCACGGTCATGCTGGGCCGCGGCAACCTGGTGGCTATTGAGTCCGGCATCATCGCCAACCGGGTGATCCAGCGTGAGGGTGCCCAGGCCTGGGCCGCCGGTGCTGCTCTCAATCAGGCCTTTATCGACGCCAATCCGGATGTTGCCCGACGCTTTGCCCTGGCCTGGAGCAAGGCGGTAGACGACATCGCCAATGACCCGGGCGCCCGCGAGTCCCTGAAAGGCAACACCTTTACCCCGGATGACATTGCCGCCACCGTGCCGCTGCCGAAATTCACCATGATCAAGGACCTGGACGATCAGGATCTTGCGGACTTCCAGACCTTCCTCGACTGGGGCACTGAACTGGGCCTGATGCGCCAGAACGTCGCTGCCAGCACCTTCCTGAAAGACCTGGAGAACTGACACCATGGCCCTGAAGCTTGCCAAACCCGAACCGCCGATGGCCCCGCCGCCAGAGGACAGTCGCGGCCGCAACCCGGAGCTGGAAGAGCGCCTGCGCTGGTTTCCACCCAATACTCACATCACCATCCGCGGCCTCGACAAGGCCTTCGGGGACACCACCATCTACGAAGGTTTCGACCTGAACATTCCGCGGGGCAAGATCACCTCGGTGTTCGGCCCCAATGGATGCGGAAAAAGCACCCTGATCAACATGATCTCCGGGCTGATACCTTACGATGGCGGCGAAATCCTGTTCGATGGCAAGTCCCTGAGCGAGACCCACATCAGCTATGTGTTCCAGAATTACCGGGAAGCGCTGTTTCCGTGGATGCGGGCCATCGACAACATCCACTACCCCCTGAAACTCATGGGGGTGCCGGCTGCCGAGCGCAAACGCCGGGTCGACGCGCTGATCGAGAGCTTTGACGTGCCCATCGACTTCAACGCCTACCCCTATCAGCTTTCCGGCGGCCAGATGCAGACCATCTGCATCATGCGGGCGCTGGTGGTGGATCCGGAGGTGCTGTTTCTGGATGAACCCTTCTCGGCACTGGACTACGAAATGACCCTGCTGATGCGGGATCGCCTGCAGAAGATCTTCCAGGAACGGGGCACCACCATGATGATGGTGTCCCACAACCTCGAAGACGCCGTCTGGCTGGCGGACCACATTCTGCTGCTGACCCGCAAACCGACACGGATTGCCGACATGGTGGCCTTTGAGGCCGACCGGCCCCGTACCGCCACCACTGTGTCTGACCCGGAGTTCGTGCGGGTACAGAAGCATTGCCTGGAAATCTTCCTGAAAGAGGCCAGTGTCCGATGAACGCAATTGAACGCTCTATCCAGTCCGCCAAACCCCTGTGGGGCGTGCTGGGCCTGCTGGCCGTATGGTGGCTGGTGTGGAAGATCAAAGTGGCTGACCCGGTGCTGCTGCCATCGCCCCAGGCGACAATGTTCAGCCTCTGGTCCGGCATGACCGATGGCAGCCTGTGGCACGATTTCGTGGCTACCGTCAGGCTGACCACCGTGTCTTTTCTCCTGGCAGCTGTTATTGCCATTCCGCTGGGTATTTTCCTGGGGTCGTCCGTACCCCTGTACCGATCGGTGGAGTTCATCATTGATTTCTTCCGCTCGACCCCGGCCTCGGCGCTGTTCCCGTTGTTTCTGGTGCTGTTTGGCACCGGCGACCTTTCCAAGATTCTGGTGACCGCCTTCGGCGCCGGACTGGTGATCCTGTTCAACGTCGCCTATGGCGTGATGAACGCCCGTCAGACTCGCCTGCTGGCGGCTAAAGTGATGGGCGCCAACAAGCTGCAGACCCTGCGGGACGTGATGTTCTGGGAATCCCTGCCACAAACCTTCATCGGCCTGCGTAACGGTATTTCCCTGGCCCTGGTCATCGTGATCGTGGCGGAAATGTTCATCGGCTCCACCGAAGGCCTCGGCCACCGTCTGGTGGAGGCCCAGATGCTGTTCCGGATGCCGGAAATGTACGCCGCCATTTTCGCCGCCGGCGCCCTGGGTTACGGCCTTAACTGGAGCTCGGTGATGATCGAGAAACGCATTGTCCACTGGGGAGGTAAATAATGTCTGGCAAGCCCCTGAATATTGTCATCAGTGGTGCCGGGGTCGCCGGTGCTATTGTCGCCGGCCTGCTCAAGAATGAGCCCGGTGTGCGGGTGACCACCCTCGAGCGGGTTGATCCCGAGGATCATTCCAATGCCGGCACCGGCCTGAATATCGGCCCCAACGCCCTGAAACTGCTGCACCAGGCGGACCCGGCCCTGTGTGCGAAACTGCGGGCGCCGGGCATCAGTCTGCCCTGGCAGAGCTGGCGCACCTCCCTCACGGATGGCACCGAGCTGATGAATCTCACCCTGACGGAGGTGGCGGACAACGACGGCATCCGCATCCGCTGGGCCGACCTGTATCAGCAACTGCGCAGCCACGCCCGGGAACAGATTCACTTCAACACCCAGGTCACCGACATGGCCTATGCCTCCGACGCCAGCGACTCGCCGTTGCGGGTGAGCTGGTCCGCCACCGATGGCAGCACCCGCCACGAAGACCATGAGGTGGACCTGTTGATTGCCGGCGATGGCCGCTACTCCGCCGTGCGGGAAACCTTTCTCGGCAAACCAGGGCCAAGGCCCCTGGGGGTGGTGATCTATCGGGTCCTGGTGCCGGACACCGCCAACGGTCTGATTGATGACTATGAGCAGTGGTTTAACGGTCCCTACCGTTTGCTGGCCTTCCGGGTGCCGGGCAATGCCATCTACATTGCCGGCTCCTTCCCGATCACCCCCGGCGCCAGTATCGACGATGATGCCCGCAGTGCTGAGCACCTGCGGGCCCTGTACACACCGCAGCAGGGCACGGCCAGCGACCAGGCCCGCTTCCTGATCGACAACATCTGCCGGTATGTGGATGACATTCACTGGGCCCGGGTGGCCGAGATCGAACCGGCGTTTACCGACCAGCGGGGCCGGGTACTGTTACTGGGGGACGCCGCCCACGCCATGGTGCCAACCCTCGGTCAGGGCGCCACCAGTGCCATTGAAGACGCCTGCGTCGCGGCCGCCATGATACGGGATGCGGTCAGGGCAGGGCCGGTGTCGGTAGCGGCGCTGACCGCTCGTATCGGTGAAGCACGCATGGCCCGGGCGCAGTTCATCATGGACCTGTCCCGGGACGCGTCAGACACCATGTTGCCGGGATCCGACACCGTGGCTATGACCCGCAAGAAAACGCAGTCAGAATTTCTGGGCCAGCTCAGTGAGCTGTTCCGGGCAACGACCCCGGGGCAGGCGCCGGAATCCGGTGGCGAGCAACGGAAGGCCAGCTGAGCAGCGGCAGGGGTGGTCAGCTGGAGGCCATGGCCTCCAGCTGCTTCAGCACGCTGAACTTGTCTGGCAGGTGGCGGCACAACACCGCCTGCAGGGCCGGGCCGTCCCGGCGCTGCAGGGCGTCAAGGATACGTTCATGATCCTCCACCGACCGGCGCCAGCTCTCAGGCAGGGCGTTGACGTTGTAACGGTAGGGCTGGACCAGGGCATTGAGCCCCTCCAGCTGACGCACCAGCACCGGGTTACCGGAAGCCTCGATGATCTTCTGGTGGATCGCCTGATTGCACTTGAAGTAGTTGAGGCGCTCACCCTGCTGATAACAGCCGATCATCTGCCTGTGCAGTTCTGCGATGGCGGCAATGTCGGCCTCGGTTGCCCGGGTGGCGGCCAGCAGGCCGGCATGGCCATCCAGGGTGGCGATCACCTCGAAGGTGTCCATCAGTTCGGCCAGCTCCATACGCCGGACTTCTGCGCCGCGGTTGGTGCGGATAACCACCAGGCCTTCCGCGGCCAGTACCCGGAATGCCTCCCGGACCGGCGTCCGGGAAAGGCCCAGGTAATCGCTCAGGGCCTGTTCCTGAAGACGAATCCCCGGGGCCAGCTCGCCGGACACGATCAGGTCACGGATCTGCTGGACCGCCCGTTGCTGGGCCGAGAGCCTGGACCGGCGACCGGTATGCACATCCTCGGTGGCGTTGTCCGGGAAAACAAAGGCGGAGTCTGAAGGCGTCACGGGCGGTATCCGCTGGTTGTGAAACAGGTTCCTGACACATTGCTCAACAACATACGGTCGCAGGCATCACTTGGCAACCGCCCATGCACAACCGGACACGACCAGGGCCGTATGGCCCAGACAGAACGAGATCAAATCACCATGCGCAGCCATGTTCATCGCTTTACCCTGACCGATCCCGGCAACGTCAGCCCGCTGGCTGAGGCCTTCCGGAGCGGGCAACTGGACCCGGCTACGGTGGTGGCCGTCATCGGCAAAACGCCGGGCAACGGTCTGGTCAACGATTATACCCGTGGCTACCTGACCCAGAGCCTGGCCTTGCTGATTGGCAGCCACACCGGTCAGAGCTGGCAGCAGGTGACGGAACGTGTGCCGTTCATTTTTTCCGGCGGTACCGAGGGCGTGCTCACGCCCCACATCACGGTATTCTGCGCTGAGCCGGGTGAGCGTTCCAGGGCCAGTTCTATTTACAGCGCCAGTGCCGATACCAGCGCCTCACCCGGCCTGGCCATCGCCACCGCCTTCACACCGGCGCTGGCGCCGGATGCCATCGGTCGCAACGGCCAGGCGCTGGCCACTGCGGAGGCGGTGCGCAATGCCATGACCGCAGCCGGCATCAACGACCCGGCTGACGTTCACTTCGTGCAGGTCAAAGGCCCCTGCCTGACCGCCGCAAAGATGGCTGAGGCCAGATCACAGGGTCTGGCCGTTGCCGGCACCAGTGCCGACCAGTCCATGGCCCTGAGCCGGGTCGCATCGGCCTTTGGCGTCGCTCTGGCCCTGGGTGAAATTCAGGAGGACCAGTTGGAGGAAGCGGCCTTCCTGACCGACTTCCGGCTGTGGTCCGGAGTCGCCAGTTGTTCCTCCGGTATCGAGGTGTCCTGTAATGAAATCGTGCTGCTCGGCAACAGCCGACACTGGCAAAGCGACTACCGCATCGGCCACCGGCCCATGGCGGACGCACTGGATATCCGGGCCATCTACGACCTGATCGATGAGCTCGGGCTGGATCCCGCAGCCCCTGAGATCGCCGCCGCCTTTGTAAAATGCGAGCCGGACCGGCGCGGACTGATCCGCGGGCAACCCCACACCATGCTCAACGACGGTGACCTCAACCCCCAGCGGCATATCCGCGGTGCGGTCGGGGCCATCGCCGCCGCCGTCTTCTCAGACACCCGGATTTTCGTGTCCGGCGGCGCCGAACATCAGGGGCCGGATGGTGGCGGCACCGTCACCGCCATCGCCCGCAAACCGGAGCTGGCCCCATGAGCCGGCTCGCCGACGAGCTCTGCGCTCTGAGCGCGACGGACCTGGCCACCGCGATCCGGCGAGGGGATCTCAGCGCCGTTGAGGTCACCGAGGCCACGCTCGCCCGCATTGAAGACTGCAACCCGGTGGTCAACGCACTGTGCACCCTCAACACCGGGGCCGCCATCGCCGATGCCCGCCGCCTGGACCGTCAGCGCCAGCAGGGCGAGCCGCTGCCATCACTGGCCGGTGTGCCGGTGGGGATCAAGGACATTACCGCCACCGCCGGTCTGCGCACCACGTTTGGCTCACCCCTGTGCCGGAATCATGTACCTGCCTACGACGCCGAGGTGGTTGCCCGCCTGCGCCGGGCCGGCGCCATCGTCATCGGCAAGACCAATACTCCGGAGTTTGCGGCCGGCGCCAACACCGTCAACCCGGTGTTCGGCGCAACCCGTAATCCCTGGAACCCGGCCCTCAGCGCGGGGGGCTCCACCGGCGGTGGCGCTGCCGCCCTGGCCACCGGCATGATTGCCCTGGCCCAGGGCACCGACCTGGGCGGCTCCCTGCGCAACCCCGCGGCCTTCTGCGGTGTGGTCGGCCTCAGGCCAACCCCCGGGCTGGTGCCCAGCGCTCCGAATCCGGCCCCATGGGACAGTCTGCAGGTGGACGGCCCCATGGCGCGTACGTCAGCCGATACCTGGCTCGCGCTGCAGGCGATGGCGGGCAGCAGTCGCCACGCTACCCTGTCCACCGCCGGTGACCTGCCCGGGCGTGGCCTGCCTCTGGAGCTGCAACCGGCGCCACGCCGGGTGGCCTATATTGCGGACATCGCTGGCTTCGGCATCGATCCGGCCATTGCCACCCTGTGCCGGGAGGCCGCCGGTCGCCTGAGCGCGTCCGGGTGTGAGGTGGTCGATCTTGAGCTGGACCTTGCGGCCGAGATTCCCGCCTACCTGACACTGCGGGGTCAGGTGATCGTCAGCCAGTTGCTGCCCTGGCTTGATCAGCGGGAGGCTCTGGGGCCAAACCTGCAGGCCAACCTTGAAACCGGACTGGCCCTGAGCACCCGGGACATTGCCCACGCCCAGCATCGGCGTGCGGCCCTGCGACAGCGACTGCTCGCCCTGCTGGACGACTTCGATGCCCTGCTGACGCCCACCACGACCGTACTGCCATTCCCGGTGGCGGAAAACTACCCGAGCCACATTGCCGGCCGGCCCATGACCAGCTACATAGACTGGGTGGCCCAGACCTTCCTCTGGAGTCTGCCCGGGTTTCCGGTGGCTTCGGTGCCTGCCGGGTTCACCGACTGTGGCCTGCCGGTGGGTCTGCAAATCATGACCGGCCCCTGGCAGGACGCCCGTGCGCTGGCTCTGGCCCAACGAATTGAGGACAATGGTCCCTTCCGGCTGGCCTCACCCCATCGCGGGGTACCCGCCAGAGCGGAGCACAGCCACCAGATACCGCCGCAGGATATGGCAGCCAACCGGGAAAGGAGCCTCCCATGACCACCCCCGCCCGTGAGTTCCTCAAGGGTTGCCGCAACGCGCTTCCGGTCACGCTGACCTTCAGCGTGTTGTTCGTGGTGGTTGGCGCCCACAGCCAGGCCAGTGGCCTGGATCTGGCACAGGGCCTGGCCCTGACCGCCCTGGTGTTTGCCGCACCGGCGCAGATGGCCGCCACCGACCTGATTGCCCAGGGTGCGTGGCTTCCGGCGCTGCTGGCCATTATCGTCATCAACTTCCGCTTCCTGCTGATGTCCGCCTCGATCGCGCCCTATCTGGGCAAACCCGGTCGTGGCCGGTTGCTGGCTTCGGTGCAGATGCTCAGCGCCAGCACCTTTGCCACCAGCTTCATTCCGTTGCGGGAGGGGAGCCTGCAGTATCCTTTAAGCTATTTTCTGGGGGTCTGCGCGGCCTCCTTCCCGACTGCCGTCATCGCCACCGCCACCGGTTATCTGGTGCAGGACGCCATTCCGCCCTGGCTGCAACAGACCATGACCATGGTGCTGCCCATCTACTTCGTCACCTTTCTTGCCAGAGTCTGGCCCCGGACCCGTTTCCTGGCTGCCGGGGTGCTGGGGCTGGTGCTGACCCCGGTTGCCAACAGCCTGCTGCCGGGGTTTGGTCTGATTGTCACAGCCCTGGCGGTGGCCGCCCTTTTAATGCTGCTGGAGCCCAAAGCATGTCCGAAAACCATCTGATCTGGCTGGTGATCCTGGCGGGCGCGGCGGCCAGCTACGGCTTTCGCAGCCTGCCGCTGCTGGTGATGTCGCGGCTGGACCTGGTGGACAGTGGCTCCGACCTGCTGCGCTTCTTCGACTACGCCACCTACGCGATCATCGGTGGCATCATCGGCAGTGCTCTAGTCAGCGGCGGCGAACTGACCAGCGCGGTCAGTGATCCCCGGCTGGTCGTTGGCCTGATGACTGTAGCTGCCACCTTTGCCTTATGCCTGAAGTTGCGCGGTAACCTGCTGCCCCTGTTCGCCGGTGTGGGGTTGTATCAGGTGTTGTCGTGGCTGGCCCTGTAAAAGTGCCCGCGGCTCCGAGGAGGCTGATCGGCCAGTCTGTAGCATCGACGATGTTCAGGGCCAATGCCTGCTTTGCCCCCTGCCAGCTGCGGTAACTGCTGTTTATAAAGCTAGCTGAGCTTGGCGGGCACACGGGGCCTTCTGACAGAACGGAAATCATAGGCAGTAACGGAAGGAGGCTTACGCCTCATCATGACACCTGAGAGCCACTAGACCAGCCCTTCAATGCTGAGCCCAACCCCTGCCACCCCTAAAACAAAAAAGCCTCTAAGGCATCCCTAGAGGCTTTCCCGGGCCAGAGCGAATACCTTCGACTGACTCTAGACTAGCGGTAGAAAACAAAATGTCGTGACCCATTCAGGCACATTTAAGACACATTCTGATAAAACTCAAAATGTCCTTTTCTGAAAACTTACGTAAGTCGTTGAATTAGAGGTGGTGCGAGAGGAGAGACTCGAACTCTCACGGGTTGCCCCACTGGAACCTAAATCCAGCGCGTCTACCAGTTCCGCCACTCTCGCAAACGTTGTGGCCGCATCCTGCAACATCTTTCCCGGCCTGTAAGGGACTTTGAGCCGAGCACGGGAAATAGGGAGAACAGATCAGAAAGAGGGAAATGGGGTGGACGAAGGGGTTCGAACCCTCGACCGCAGGAGTCACAATCCTGAGCTCTACCAACTGAGCTACGTCCACCATAATCATTTCAAACACTGCTGCCGGATGGTACCGACTGACAGCAACCTTGCGAAGCCCCTGTGCCCGAGTCTACCTGAACGGCTGTTGGCGCGCCCGGCAGGACTCGAACCTGCGACCATCCGCTTAGAAGGCGGATGCTCTATCCAGCTGAGCTACGGGCGCTTGACCGCTTGCCCACCTGAATATCCAGTGTGGGTTGGTCGGGGTAGAGAGATTCGAACTCCCGACATCCTGCTCCCAAAGCAGGCGCGCTACCAGACTGCGCTATACCCCGTAACCTGAACAACATATGCCTCAGCAAAGTTGGCGCGAATAATACCGGCGGATCCGGGGGGCGTCAACCAGCACATCACCATTTTTCTCCGGAAACTGCCGGAACACAAGCCCCGGGGTTGCGCCAGCAATTGGCGCAGGAACGGTTCCATGCGAGAATGGCCGCCTTCATTTTCACCTGACAGATATTCCCATGACCGCAGAACTCATAAACGGAAAAGAGATCGCCGCGGGTATCCGCCAGCAAGTCGCTGCCGGTGTTGAAGCCCGGCGCCAGAAAGGCCTGCGCGCACCCGGCCTCGCCGTCGTACTGGTCGGAAGCGACCCTGCGTCGCAGGTCTATGTCGGTAATAAACGCAAGGCCTGTGAAGCCGCCGGCATTCACTCCCTGTCCTACGATCTCCCCGCTGACACCTCCCAGGAGGCCCTGGAAGCGCTGATAGACGAGCTGAACGAAAACCCGGAGGTGGACGGCATCCTGGTGCAGCTACCCCTCCCTGACCACCTGGACGACGACCCCATCCTGGTACGCATCCGCCCGGACAAGGACGTGGACGGCTTCCACCCCTATAACATCGGCCGCCTGGTCCAGCGTCAGCCTGCCCTGCGCCCCTGCACCCCCCGGGGCATCATTACCCTGCTGGACACCATCAACACTCCCTACAAGGGCCAGCACGCCGTTATCGTGGGCGCTTCCAACATCGTTGGCCGCCCCATGTCCATGGAACTCCTGCTCAAGGGTGCGACGACCACCGTTGCCCACCGCTTTACCAGGGACCTTGAGAAGTTTGTCGGTGAGGCAGACATCCTTATCGCTGCGGCCGGCAAACCCGGTTTGATCAAGGGCGAATGGATCAAACCCGGCGCCACCGTCATCGATGTAGGCATTAACCGGATGGAAGACGGCAAGCTGCGCGGGGACGTGGAATTCGAGGCCGCTTGCGAACGCGCGGCGTATATCACTCCGGTGCCGGGTGGTGTTGGCCCAATGACCATTGCCACACTGCTGCAGAACACGCTTTATGCGGCGAACGTGCTGCACGACGGCTGATAAGACGGATCTGGCAACGCCCTTCGACAGGCTCAGGGCGAACGGGATAAAGAGGCCCTGAGCCCTGCCACAAGGACCGTTCGCCCTGAGCCCCGCCATAAGGACCGTTCGCCCTGAGCCCCGCCATAAGGACCGTTTGCCCTGAGCCCCGTCATAAAGACCGTTCGCCCTGAGCCCCGCCATAACGACCGTTCGCCCTGAGCCTGTCGAAGGGCGAATCCAATAAAAAACCCCGCACAGCAGAACCGAGCGGGGTTTTTGGATCAGCCCAGACAATTACTGCCCGAACTTCTCCTTGGCCTTCAGGCGGTACGCGTGCAAAAGCGGCTCGGTATAGCCGTTCGGCTGCTCACGGCCTTTCAGAACCAGGTCCAGGGCAGCCTGGAAGGCCACGCTGTCATCAAAGCTCGGTGCCATATTGCGGTAGGCCGGATCACCCTCGTTCTGGCGATCAACCACCGCTGCCATGCGCTTCATGGTGCTGACAATCTGCTCTTCGCTGCAGATACCGTGGTGCAGCCAGTTGCATAGCAGCTGGGACGAAATACGCAGGGTGGCGCGATCTTCCATCAGCCCAATGTCGTTGATATCCGGCACCTTGGAGCAACCCACGCCCTGGTCGATCCAGCGAACCACGTAGCCAAGAATACCCTGGGCGTTATTGTCCAGTTCTTCCTGGATCTCGCCCTCGGACAGGGACTTGGGATCGTCCATCACCGGAACTGTAAGGATGTCTTCCAGGGCCGCGCGCTGACGGCTCTCAAGCTGCTTCTGCACGTCTGCCACACTCACCTGGTGGTAATGGATCGCGTGCAGCGTAGCAGCGGTCGGAGACGGAACCCAGGCCGTGTTGGCGCCAGCCTTCGGATGGCCGATCTTGGCTTCCAGCATGCCTGCCATCAGGTCCGGCATGGCCCACATGCCCTTGCCGATCTGGGCGACGCCCCGGAAACCGGTTTCCAGGCCAATGTCCACGTTCCACTGCTCGTAGGCCTGGATCCACGCTGCCTGCTTCATCTGCCCCTTGCGGATAAACGGCCCCATTTCCATGGAGGTGTGAATCTCATCACCAGTGCGATCCAGGAAGCCGGTGTTGATGAACACGGCACGCTCTTTGGCGGCATGGATACACGACTTCAGGTTCACCGTGGTACGGCGCTCTTCGTCCATGATGCCCACTTTCAGGGTGAAGCGCGGCAGCCCCAGGGCGTCCTCCACCTTGCCAAAGAACTCGTTGGTGAACGCCACTTCTTCCGGGCCGTGCATCTTCGGCTTCACGATGTAGACCGAGCCGGTGGTGCTGTTCTGATACTGACCGTTACCCTTCAGGTCGTGGATCGCGATCAGGGAAGTGATCAGGCCGTCCATCAGCCCTTCCGGCACTTCACTGCCGTCCTTGAGCAGGATGGCCGGATTGGTCATCAGGTGACCAACGTTGCGCACGAACATCAGGCTGCGCCCCTTGAGGCTCAGCTCACTACCGTCCGCTGCGGTGTAGGTGCGATCAGCGTGCATGCGCCGGGTCATCATCTCACCGCCCTTCTGGAAGCTCTCTTCCAGGTCAGCCTTCATCAGACCCAGCCAGTTGCGGTAAGCCAGGGCCTTGTCGTCGGCATCGACGGCGGCAACCGAGTCTTCGCAGTCCATGATCGTGGTCAGGGCAGACTCCATCAGCACGTCCTTGACGTGGGCGCCGTCATCCTGGCCGATGGGATGACTGGCATCGATCTGGATTTCGAAATGCATACCATTTTTCACCAGCAGGATGCCGGTGGGTTCGCTCTCAGAACCGGTGTAACCCACAAAGCCGGACTCGTCTTTCAGGCCAGTGGTGTCACCGTTTTGCAGCTTGACCACCAGTTTGCCACCCTCAACCTGGTACTTCGCGGCATCCTTGTGGCTGCCGGAAGCCAGTGGCGCAGACTCATCCAGCAGGTTGCGGGCGAACTCGATGACCTTGGCACCACGCACCGGGTTGTAACCAGGCCCTTTCTGGGCGCCACCTTCCTCTGAGATCGCATCGGTGCCATAAAGGGCATCGTACAGGCTGCCCCAGCGGGCGTTGGCGGCGTTCAGGGCGAAACGGCCGTTCATTACCGGCACAACCAGCTGCGGGCCGGCCATGGTGGCAATTTCCGGATCCACGTTAGAAGTGGAGATCCTGAACTCGCCCGGCTCATCCACCAGGTAGCCGATTTCCTTCAGGTAGGACTTGTACTCGTCCATGCTGAATGGCTGACCTTTGTGATTGCGGTACCAGCCGTCCATTTTTTCCTGGATATCGTCACGCTTGGCAAGCAGCTCCTTGTTACGGGGCGCCAGTTCGTGGACGATTCTGTCAAATTCCGCCCAGAATTTGTCAGCGTCGACGCCGGTTCCCGGGATCGCTTCGTTGTTCACGAAATCGAACAGGTTCTTAGCGACCTGCAGGCCGCCGACTTGCACGCGTTCAGTCATCGTTGTCTGCCTCAATGTTGTCTGTATTCCCTGAGAAGCAAGGTGGTTACGATTTCCACGTATTGCCTCTCACTCATACCTCGGGGCGCGATAGTTTACGCCATCTCCCCGGTCATTTCATACCGCCGTTCGATTTTACCCACGGCGCCAGCTGGTACCCTCACGGCTGTCATCCAGTATGATGCCCTTTTCCTGGAGTTCATCACGGATGCGGTCGGCTTCGGCGAAGTTCTTTGCCTTGCGCGCATCCGCCCGGGCCTGGATCATGGCCTCAATCTGTTCAGCAGAGAGATCACCCTCCACTCCAGCCTTGAAGAAGGCTTCCGGGTCCTGCTGGAGGATCCCGAGCACTGCGCCCAGACGAACCAGCACGGCAGCCAGCTCAGCCGCCCGGTCATCATGACCATCGCGGCGGGCCTGGTTCAGCTCGCTCGCCGCGCCGTGCAGTACGCTGATGGACCCCGCAGTGTTGAAGTCGTCGTCCATGGCCTCGTGGAACTGGCGGTCGAACTCCCCTTCCGGCACATTCTTGGCCGGCACCACACCCCGCAGCGCATGGTATAGCCGCTCGAGGGTACGCCCGGCTTCCGCCAGGTTATCCTCGGAGTAGTCCACCTGGCTGCGGTAATGGCTGGACACCAGGAAGTAGCGCACCACTTCGGGCGGATACTTGTCGAGAATCTCGCGAATGGTGAAGAAGTTGCCCAGGGACTTGGACATCTTCTCCTTGTTCACCCGGATCGCTCCGGCGTGCATCCAGGTGTTCACGAAATGATGGCCGGTGGCACACTCGGACTGGGCAATCTCATTTTCGTGGTGCGGGAACAACAGGTCCGGGCCGCCACCGTGAATGTCGAAGGTGTCCCCAAGGCAACGGGTGGACATGGCGGAACACTCGATGTGCCAGCCCGGCCGGCCATCCCCCCAGGGCGACGGCCAGCTGACCTCACCAGGCTTGGCCGCTTTCCAAAGCGCGAAGTCCGCCGGGCTTTTCTTGGCCTGTTCCACATCCACCCGGGCACCGGCCAGCAGGTCTTCCAGTTTCTTCTTGCTGAGCTTGCCGTAACCGTCAAAGCTGTTAACCGAAAAGTAAACGTCGCCGTTATCCGCCGCGTAGGCGTGGTCTTTGGCAATCAGCACGCGGATCATGGCGATAATCTCATCAATATAATCGGTCGCCCGGGGCTCTTCCGTAGGGGCCAGCACACCCAGTTTCTGCTCGTCCTCATGCATGGCCTGGATCATGCGGTCCGTGAGGGCGTCAAACGGCTCACCGTTCTCGTCGGCCCGACGCAGGATCTTGTCGTCAATATCGGTAATGTTGCGCACGTAGTGGACGTCGTAGCCCCGGTGGCGCAGGTAACGGGTAATCACGTCGAAGGCCACCAGCACCCGGGCATGCCCCAGGTGACAGTAGTCGTAGACCGTCATACCACAGACGTACATGCGCACCTTGCCCGGCTGGATAGGCTGGAACTCTTCTTTTTGCTGGGTGAGGGTGTTGTAGATTCTGATCACGGTTAAGGCATTCGCTTTGTGCATAGGTTTGACAAATCGCGAGAATAAAAGGCTTCAGCGTAAGCCATTCGGACACCGGGTGAAGGAATCCGGCGGGGTTTACGCCTTACCCTTCCCCCACGAATCCCGCAGAGTTACTGTCCGGTTGAAGACCAGTCGACCGGACTCGGAGGCCTCTTCGTCGAAGAAAAAGTATCCCTCCCGCTCAAACTGGTAAGGCAGGTCGGCACGGGGCTGCCCCAGGCTCTTCTCGGCGCGGACCTTTTCCAGGCGAACCAGGGATTCCGGATTGATATGGTCAACGAAGTCGCCTTCCTTGTCGCTGTCCGGGCTCTCATGGTTGAACAGGCGATCATAGACATTGATGTCCGCCTCAACCGAGTCCGTTGCGGACACCCAGTGAATCACACCGTTGGGCTTGTAGCCTTCCGGGTTAACGCCGAGAGTATTCGGATCGTATTCGCAGCGCAGTTCGACAATGTCGCCGCTATCATCCCGAACAATCTCACGACAGGTCATCACGTAACCGCCACGCAACCGCACCGCCTGGTCCGGCGCCAGCCGCTTCCACTTGCGGGGAGGCTCCTCCACGAAATCTTCCCGATCGATATACAGCTCCCGGGTCCAGGACACTTCACGGGTGCCCATATCCGGGTTCTGGGGGTGCACCGGCAATTCCAGGGTTTCAGAGCTGTCTTCAGGATAGTTGGTGAGCACCACCTTCAGCGGGCGCATGACGCACATGGCACGGGGCGCACGGGTGTTCAGGTCCTCACGGATGGCGTGTTCCAGCATGCCCACATCAACCGTGCCGCCGGCCTTGTTGACGCCGATCATGTCACAGAACGCGCGAATGGACTCAGGCGTATAGCCCCTGCGGCGCATGCCGGAGATAGTCGGCATGCGAGGATCATCCCAGCTGTCCACGTAGCCTTCGTCCACCAGCCGCTTGAGTTTGCGCTTACTGGTGACCGTGTAATTCAGGTTCAGTCGCGCAAACTCGATCTGCCGGGGCTTGCAGGGCGCCGAGATATTGTCGATCACCCAGTCGTACAGTGGGCGGTGATCCTCGAACTCCAGGGTGCACAGGGAGTGGGTAATACCCTCCATGGCATCAGAAATCGGGTGGGTGAAGTCGTACATCGGGTAAATGCACCACTTGTTACCGGTCTGGTGGTGCTCAGCATAGCGGATACGATAGAGGATCGGGTCCCGCAGGTTGATATTGGGCGATGCCATGTCGATCTTCGCCCGCAGCACCAGCTCACCGTTGCCGAACTTGCCGTCCCGCATATCACGGAACAACTGCAGATTCTCTTCCACCGGGCGATCCCGGTAGGGGCTGTTGCGGCCCGGCTCTTTAAGGGTACCGCGGTATTCGGTCATCTCCTCGGCAGACAGGGAGCAGACATAAGCCTTGCCCTTCTCGATCAATTCCACCGCGAAATCATGGATGGTATCGAAATAGTCGGATGCAAAATGGACGTCATCGGCCCAGTCATACCCCAACCACTTCACATCCCGCTTGATGGCATCGATGTACTCCTGCTCTTCCTTCTCCGGGTTGGTATCGTCAAAGCGCAGGTTGCACTCGCCACCGAAGGTCTCGGCAATACCAAAATTCAGGCAGATAGACTTTGCATGACCGATGTGCAGGTAGCCGTTGGGCTCCGGCGGAAAACGGGTCACCACCTTGCCGGTGTGGTCACCTTTGGCAATGGCGTCTTCGATCAGGCTTTGGATAAAATTGTGGGCTTTCTTCGACTCGGCGCTCATAGGGTCTCGGAATGAAAGAGGTGGATCTTAAACGGCCTATTATACGCATAAAAGGCGGTCGGACTCATGCATGGCGGCCAAGTCTTGCGTACAATAAACGTTATATCGATGACCGATCCCTCAATACAGGAAGCTTCAATGATTCTGCTGCAAACCACACACGGTGATATCAAGCTGGAACTGGACTACGACAAGGCCCCCGAAACCGCGAAGAACTTTGAACAGTACGTTCGTGACGGCTTCTATGACGGGCTTATTTTTCACCGTGTAATCAGCAACTTCATGATTCAGGGCGGCGGTTTCGAGCCAGGCATGCAGCCCCGCAAGACCCGCGACCCGATCCAGAACGAGGCCGATAATGGCCTGAGCAACATGCAGGGTACCGTAGCCATGGCTCGCACCATGGATCCCCATTCGGCCACCGCCCAGTTTTTCATCAATGTGGAAAACAACGGCTTCCTTGATCATACCGCCAAGACCGCCGAGGGCTGGGGATATTGTGTCTTCGGCCGGGTGGTGGAAGGCATGGACACGGTGAACCGCATCCGTGCCGTGCGCACCGAAAGCCAGGGCTTTCACGATGATGTCCCGTCAGAGAACGTCGTGATCGTAAAAGCCGAGGTGCTGGAGGATGGGGGCGAAGCGTGACCATTCGCTTCATTTCCGACCTGCACCTTGAAGAGTCACGCCCGGATATCACCGACGCCTTTCTCGCCTTTCTGAAGGACAAGGCCATGGGCATCGAAGCCCTGTACATCCTTGGCGACTTTTTCGAGGCCTGGATCGGCGACGACGAGCAGACCCCGCTGCAAAACCGGGTGGCAGACGCCCTGCGGGAAGTCAGCGACAGCGGCACCGCCCTGTACCTGATGCACGGCAACCGGGATTTCCTGATCGGCGAGGATTTCTGCAATCGTTGTGGTGCAGAACTCCTGCCGGACCCCACGGTGGTAGATCTGCACGGCACGCCGACCCTGCTGATGCATGGTGACAGCCTGTGCACGGCTGACGTCGAATACCAGAAGTTCCGTGCCAACATGCGTAATGAGCAATGGCAGCAGATGTTCCTGCAACGCCCGCTGGCAGACCGGCAGATGGTTGCCCGCCAGCTGCGGGAAATCAGCATGGCCAAGAATCAGGGTAAGGCTGAAACCATCATGGACGTAACGCCGGAAGAAGTGGTCCGGGAAATGGAGCATCATCGGGTGCAACGACTGATTCACGGCCATACTCATCGGCCGGCGATCCACCCGCTGACCGCCAGCGGCCAACCAGCGTGGCGTATCGTGCTGGGAGACTGGGACACCCATGCCTGGTGGCTTGATGTCACCGATGACCAGGAGCCCGCCCTTCACAAGCGGCCGCTTTAAGCAGGTTCCATTGCCTGCGACAGGAGCTTCCCATGTCGGTTTACAGAGCGCTCCAGGACCAGCGGCTCGGGCTTACCGTGCTGCTGGCCTTTTTCTGGCTGCTGGTGGTTCGGCTGTGCCTGTTCCTGCAAAGCGGTGTTTGGCCGGAAACAGGCTGGCTGCTCCTTAGCGATGCCGCAGGCGCTGTCACGGTTGCCGGACTGCTGATCCTGGCGCGCTCCTTCTGGCTGAGAACGGCTTTGGTTGTGGCGCTGGGCTGCCTGATGACGGCCTCCGCCATGCACCTCGCAGCCCACGGCACCTACCCCAGGCTTTCCATGATCAGCAAGGGGGCTGACCCGGTCTTCCTGGCATCATCGGTTTTCAACAGCCAGCTGCTGATGCTCCCCCTTTATCTGGGCCTGGCCTGGCTGCTCGTACGCATCTATCGATGGCTGGTTCCTATCCCGCCGCGCCGTATTACCTTTGCAACCCTGCTGATTGTCGTAACCACGGGTCTTTACCTCGCCGCTTCCCATAGCCTGACCACCTCCCGGAATAACCTGGTGGCCAGTTTCCTGGCACAAATACCCATGGCATTGATGGCGCCCGCAGGTGCCCTGGTGGGAGAGGAAGTCGCCGACACCACCGCTCCGGAGCGATCACAAGCTGAACGTGAGTTCTTCGAAGCAGACGTCGCAAGCCCGGATGTACCGGAGCCCCCCAATGTCCTGTTGATCATGGTGGAAGGCCTTTCCGCAGGCTATTTTCCGTCTGTCAGCAAGTACCATGGACTGACACCCGTGGTTTCCCTGCCGGAACTGGAAAACAAGCTTGCCGAGACCGGCTTCCGGCTGTACCGCAACACCCTCAGCATGGAGCGCCAGACAGACCGGGGCACATTTGCCATCCTCTGTGGCCAGTACCCTGACTTCAGGCGTCTGTCGACAAAAATGGAAGACGTTGCCGACGGTGAGGCCTTCCCCCTGTGCATGCCGGAGTTGTTGCGTTCACATGGTTACACCACCGCGTACTGGCAGGCCGCCCCGCTCAGCTACATGAGCAAGGACCGCTTCATGCCGCGCGCCGGATTTATACGGGTTACCGGTTCGGAAGCCTTCGAGCGAGACGGTGAAACCCCTGAGGGCTGGGGGCCGCCCGACCCGATCTACTTTGCCAATGTGGCAAAGCGCCTGCGGGCACTGGACCAGGAAGCCCCCCGATGGATGGTTACCCTGCTCAACGTGGGCACCCATCACCCCTTCGATACCGGCGGCAAACAGGCCAGCAGTGAACAAGGCGAGCCCCCCTTGCCCACCGAGCCGTTACAGGCACGGCGTAATGCCATGCGGGTCATGGAGCAGAGCCTGATTGCCTTCCTCGATGAAATGGACCAGGCTGGTGTCCTGGACAATACCCTGGTGATACTCACCTCTGACGAGTCAGGCGGCTTTGTCCGACAGGACCAGGAGTCCTTTCCCCTCAACGGCAACACCGGTGTACTGGCGGTCAAGCCGCCCCGGCCCGAGGCACTGGACGAGTATGCGGATCGCGATCGCATTGTCGCCCAGCTGGATATCCCGCTGACCATTCTGGATGCCACCGGTACCAGTAAGCCGATGATCGCGATGACAGGGCGCAGCCTGCTGAGCGGGGAAACCTCAAACCCCCGGGATCTGCTGTTGGCAGACACCTACACCGGCATGAAATTCTTTCTGCGGGAGAGCGGCGAACTGCTGGCCTGCACCGAGAGCCTGTTACGCTGCGAGACATGGACCTTTGAACCCGGGCGCCTGTTCGGTACCCTGTCACCAACCGACAGCGAGCCTTTTCTGACCCTGGCACAACGGCTGCGGCTGTTCGGCGAATCCGCCAGAATGCCCACAGGCCCTTCTGTCAGCAGTGAGTAATGCGACTATTTGTTGATTCGCTTGGCATTCTGCGACGGCACCGTCGCAGCCTGCTGCTTTACCATCTGTTTTTTACCGGCCTGACGCTGGCCCTCCTGGGCCCAGCTGTCGGCGCCCTGCTGGCGGCGCTGGAGCCTGTGACCGGAGAAGGTGCAATCAGCACCGGCGGCATAGCCACTTTCCTGCTGTCTCCGGGCGGGATTCTCTGGATGGCGGCGACCCTGACCGGCCTCATGGCTACGCTGACCCTGGAACAGGCCGGCATGACCGTTATCGCCTCCTCAGTGGAGCGTACCGGCGAGTACCGGCTTACCCTGGCCGCACTCTGGCAAACAGCCCTGCGATCGGGAAAGCTGCTCTGGCTCACAGTGCTCCAGGTGCTGGGTCATATAGCCATCGCCCTGCCCTTCCTGTTGGTCATTGCCCTTGCCTGGTGGTGGTTGCTGTCTTCCTATGAAGTCTATTTTATCCGCCTGACACGACCGCCGGAGCTCTGGTGGTTCCTAGCCGTTGCCGGAATCGCAGTCGCGGGAATGGTCACCTGCAATGGCTGGCTGTTCCTGCGCTGGAGCCTGGCCGAACCCATCGTCAGCCTGGAACGAACAACCGCCATCAGGGCACTGGCCGCCAGCAGCAAGCGAATCCACGGTAGCAAAAGGGCCCTGATCACCCCGCTGGCGGTCGGCGCAGTGCTGTTATTCGCCCTGCCGATACTCTTCACCTGGCTGTTCCAGTTGCTCGGTACACCTTACCTGGCACTCATGCCCGCCAGCCCCCGGGCGTTACTGCCTGCCATAACCGCCTATATTGCCCTTTACCTGCTGCTGATGGTTGCCGTGACCTTCGCACTATCTGCCGGTTACAGCGTGCTGATTTACCGGGTCTATCTCGCCACCAGCGGCCACTCCCGAAAGCACCATACGGTTCCGCCGCCGGCCCATACCGGCGCAAAGGCCTGGCTGGTTGAGGGCGTACTGATCGTTGCCGTGCTGGTACAGGCGGGCCTGGTCGTCAAGGCCTTTGACACAGCAGAACAGGTCACGATTACTGCCCACCGGGGCAATGCCTTTGTTGCCCCCGAGAACTCCGCAAGCGCGATCCACCGAGCTATCAGCGATGGTGCTGACTACCTGGAGGTGGATGTGCGGATGACCCGGGACGGCAAGCTCGTGTTATGGCACGATGCGAACCTTGAGCGGCTCCTGGGACGGCCAGAGCGGATCTCGGCGCTCGCTTGGGACGAGATTCGCGAACTGGATGCCGGCAGCTGGTTCTCTCCGGATTTCGCGGGGGAACCCATTCTCACCCTGGAAGAGCTGATAAACATCGCGAGGGGCCGGGCAGGACTGTTCCTGGACCTGAAACCAGACCATAACAGCCGCGACCTGGCACAAAAGGTGGTTGAGCTCCTGCAGCGGGAAAATGCCGTGGCGGGCACCATCATAGCTGCCGCACAGCGGCATGTCCTGGACGAAACCAGGGCCCTGGAGCCTGCCCTGCGCACGGCCTTGCTGGCCCAGTTCGTGATCGGTCCTCTGGATAACGGGCAGTTCGACATCCTCGGCCTGCGCTATAACCAGGCCAGTGCCGCCGCTGTCGCAAGGGCCCGGCAGCTGGGCTATGAACTGCACGTATGGACCGTCAATCAGCCGGCAGAGATGTCCCGCATGATCGACATGGGTGTCGACAACATCATCACCGACCGGCCGGATGTCCTGGCCCGGCTGCTGTCAGCCCGGAAAGAGCTTACCGATGGGGAACGCCTGGCGCTAAAATTGCGGAACTGGCTGAGATAGCCGCCCCTTTGGTCGGGAATGGCTGTGGGCAGGGATTTCAAAGGGCTTCCGCAGGCTCACGGTAGGTGTCCACCCGGTTCAGCCAGCCCGGCAGCCACTGCTCCCTTTCTATCGGGTTTTCTGCCCGCTGGGCCCTGGCCGCCAGCACTGCGGCTGCCGCCTGCCGGAACGTCGGCAGTGCCTCCTGCGCACCTGGGGACTCCATGGTCTCCAGCACCTGTAGAAGGCCCCAGCCAACACCATCATACCGTTCCGACTCGGCCAGCCCCTCGCCCTTGAAGTTGACATAGTCAATCAGGGCATAGGCGCCACCCGGCGTTTCCGTCAGCAGGCGAATCTTGCGACGAGTAGCGGCCGGGTCACCGGAGGCGGATGCAATCTGTTCTAGGCCAGCTTGCGCCCGCTGCAGCAGGAAAGCAGTCTGCCCTGCCTGCTCGCGCTCCAGCAAACGTCGCAGTTCCTCAATGCGGCCATCACGCCCTTCGGCCCGCAGGAAAGCCTGCCGGTCCGGCCACGGTGCCCCGCGCAGGATTTGCGCTTTTAACCATGCGGGCAGTTCCACTCCCTGCCCTTCCAGAAAACCCACCAGTGCCGGAAAGCTTTCCACAAAACGGCCGTCCACGCCTTCGGGATACCAGATAAAATGACCAATACCGAGGGAAGGAAAGGCTTCGCCCTGGTTCCAGTGCACCAGGCAGGGCCGGCGGGAGGAACACTCGTTGCGGTAGACCTGTTGGCCTATCCAGGCCAGTTGTTTTTCTGACAGGTCCAGCTGTGGCTGTTCATTTAAACCAGATAGCCGCTTGCCGACGGCACAACCCGTGGTAGCCATTAACAGCGCCCCAACCAACAATACCCGGACTACGGTGCGCCTGAAGGCGCAATAACGTCTCATTGGATAGATCCATACTCTCTGTGGCACTGCGTCAATGAGCGCCGGGTTCCGCACGGTAACGCTCAAGTGCAGGGCTACCCGGACCCGATGTCGGCGTGACTGGCAGCTCGAATCCCCAGCGGCGTATATCAAATCCGTAGGCCTGGTAGAACCGCTGCATGTCCGGCGCGAGCTGAGC
This sequence comes from Marinobacter sp. AN1, assembly GCF_026013985.1. NCBI lineage: Bacteria > Pseudomonadati > Pseudomonadota > Gammaproteobacteria > Pseudomonadales > Marinobacteraceae > Marinobacter > Marinobacter sp. AN1. The sequence continues at coordinate 2,706,258 of NZ_CP110342.1, forward strand.
CATGATATAGGCCTGCTCGGACGGAGCCAGCAAGCGTGGGCGCCGGGGTGATACCAAAGCCAGAATCCGCTGCCCGGAACGTCTCACCGCAGCCGGCATGCCCTGGGTCACCCGGCCCAGGGGCGAACGTTTGACCCAACGTTCCAGTGTGCTCTGAACCCGGGTCTGGTTGACCACTTCAAACGACGACGGCCGGTAACGGTCATCGATACCAAGGAAACGACAGACCCTTGCCACGACCTGATCCGGGGAGACTTTCAGGTCGTCGAAGTCCAGCACCAGAAAATCCCGCTCCGGGAAAAACCGCCGGAACTGGGTGAGTTGCAAGTGGTAACTGGAGGTATTGATCAGATGATCATCCACAATCCGGTCGTTGAATGCCATATCCCGGAGCATGTAGTTGTAGTGGGAGACGATGCGCTCCAGTGGATTACGAACAATGTAGAGAAACTTCGGCCGGATTCCGTAACCATGGATACGCTGAGGAACCCCAGTTTCCCGCGGGTACTTGGTATAACCGGTCGAGGCCTCCATGGCGTAGCGATGGACGCCTGCGTCAAAGTTCCACAGCTCGTCGTAGTCACCGACACCCGTCCCGTGACGCTGCAGGGACGAAAAATATTCCGGTTCCTTGGTCATGGCAGGACAGATTTGTGGGTGGCCGGACAGATAATCATAAAGGGATGAGGTACCGCATTTCATGGCCCCAATGATCATCAGGTGACCGTCGTACGGTATATTCCCTGGCATCCTGGCCTCCTGTCTGGCGCCCGGCAGGTTCCAACTGCCTGGTAGCATGGTGTGTTCCCCCGTAACATTTGCAGAAACTAACCAATACCTCCTCCGGCAACAAGAGTGTAATTATTTTACAGGTTCACCCTTTCAGACATAAAAAACCCGGCGTGGGGCCGGGGTACAAGGCGAGGGGCCTGGAACACCTACTGCTCTACAAACGCACGCTCAATGACGTAATGACCCAGGTCACCGGCGCGGGCTTCACGAAAGCCCATGTCATCCAGGATACGGCAGGTATCCTTCAGCATGCTGGGGCTGCCGCAGACCATGAAACGGTCATTCTCCAGGTCAAACTCCGGCAGGCCCAGGTCGCTGGTCAGTTTGCCGTTTTTCATGGCGTCGGTGAGACGGCCTTCGTTACGGAACGGCTCGCGAGTCACGGTCGGATAGTACATCAGCTTGCCGTCCACCATTTCACCGAAGAATTCGTTCCTGGGCAGACCTTCAATTTCGTCCTGGTACGCCAGCTCGGAAATATAGCGAACGCCATGGGTCAGGATCACCTTGTCGAAGGCTTCGTATACTTCCGGATCCTTGATGATGCTCATAAAGGGCGCCAGCCCGGTGCCGGTGCTGATCAGCCACAGGTTTTTCCGGGCAGCAGGTTATCAAGAATAAGCGTACCGGTCGGCTTGCGGCTGACCAGGATCTCGTCGCCTACCTGGATTTTCTGCAAACGGGAAGTCAGCGGGCCATCCGGCACCTTGATGGAGAAAAACTCCAGCTCTTCCTCATAGTTGGCGCTTGCAATACTGTACGCTCGCATCAGTGGCTTGCCGTCGGTCTCCAGCCCGATCATGGTGAAATGACCGTTCTTGAACCGGAACCCGGGGTCACGGCTGGTCGTAAAGCTGAACAGGGTATCGTTCCAGTGCCTTACGCTGGTCACCGTCTCTACGTTCATCTTGCTCATGGTCGTCAATCCACCTGAATATCTGAATGCCTTATGGAAAGGTTAACTGCATTGTGTGCATGGTAACCGACGTGTAACCTATCGATGAAATGGGATATTTTCATAACGTTATTCGGGAAAACCGATTATGAAGTACACCTTCCGCCAACTCGAGGTCTTCCTGGCCGCTGCCCACTTCCAGAACATTACCCGTGCGGCCGAATCACTGGCCATGTCCCAGTCGGCTGCCAGCAGCGCCCTGAAGGAACTGGAAAACCAGTTTGATATCAAGCTGTTCGACCGGGTCGGCAAGCGCCTGCAACTCAACGAACTGGGCCGTCTCTACCGCCCCAAGGTCGAAAGCCTGCTAGCGCAGGCCGGTGAACTGGAGCAGGCGTTCAGCCACCACACGGAAGTGGGCGCCCTCAAGGTCGGCGCCACGCTTACCATAGGTAACTATCTGGCCGTTGGGGTCATGGCCCAATACATGAATTCCCCTACACAGCCCCGGGTTTCACTGGAGGTGGCCAACACCAGCACCATCGCCCGACGGGTTTCAGACTTTGAACTGGACATCGGATTAATTGAGGGTGAACTCCAGGCACCGGAACTGGAGGTCATCCCCTGGCGCAATGATGAACTGGTGATCTTCTGTTCCCCGGACCACCCCCTGGCCGAAAAGCGCGGCCTGACCGACGAGGACCTGGTCTCCGCCACCTGGATCGCCCGGGAGCCCGGATCCGGCACCCGCCAGACGTTCGAGCGGGGTATGCATGGGCTGTTACCGAAACTGAACATCCTGCTGGAACTGGAGCACACCGAGGCCATCAAGCGGGCCGTCGAGGCCAATCTGGGTATCGGATGTCTGTCGAAGGTCTGCCTTGAGGATGCCTTCCGGCGAGGTTCACTGGTGCCGTTGCAAGCCGCAGCCCACCGCCGCTTTGACCGGCAGTTCTACTTCATCCTGCACAAGCAGAAGTACAAAAGTGCCGGTATTGATCGGTGGATGGAGCTTTGTAGAAATCTCGGATAGTCACCAATAACCGTACCTTCCAAACGAACCTCCACCAAACTGGCGGTAACTCCCAGGATTAAGGGAGACGGGCCGGAGAGGTCTGTCTGGAACCTGGAGCGCCATGGATGGCGCGACGGAGCCCTACAAGGATGTACTTGCGAGGCGTTTCCGGACAGACCTCTCCGGACCGGCTCCCCTTGCACAGGTTCCGCAGACCGTGTTCAAGAAACAAGTTTACATGGGAGGCAAGGCTCAGCCTTTGCCCGCTTCGTTGAGGTACAGTAACCAGCCTGTTAATGTGCTGCCGGGCGACCCGGGCCGGTAACGCTTTTCCGGACACGCCCCGTGAATACATCCCTGTAGGGCTCCGTCGCGCCGTCCCTGGCGCTCCAGGGTCCGGAAAAGCGTTCCCAACCCGACTCGCTGCAACTACAGCGATACCGCCCGTAGAACCCTGGCCTCAAGTATTTACTGGGCCGCTATGAAAACGGAACGCATCATCAGGAGCCTCAATTAACTCCTTCTCGATGGCGAGAAACTCCGCCACTCGATCTTCCACCGGCCCACCATTCGCCTGCTCCGCCAGCTTCAGATAATCCTGGTAATGCCGGGCCTCGGACTTCAGCAGGCTGTTATAGAAATCCGCCAGCTTGTCGTCCAGAAACGGCGCCAGCGCCGCAAACCGCTCGCAGGAACGCGCCTCGATAATTGCACCAACAATCAATACATCCACCAGCCGGCCAGGATCCTCGCTACGAACCAGCGACCGCAGCCCCGCGGCATAGCGGGCCGGCGACAAATGACCGTACTCGACCCCCCGCTTCTTCATGATCGCCAGCACCTGCTCAAAGTGCCGCAACTCCTCCCTGGCCAACCGGGACATCTTGTTCAGCAAATCGGTGTTGTCCACGTAACGGTACATCAGACTCAATGCCGTCGACGCCGCCTTCTTCTCGCAATGGGCATGGTCAATCAACATCAGGTCCTGGTTCGCCAGGGCATTGTCGATCCATAGTTGAGGGGTGCGGCAGGGCAGGAAATCGTGAATTTCGGCAAGGGCGGCGCTGGTATCAGACATAACGGAATCCGGCTGAAGGTTCGATTGGCGCGGGGAGTATACATCAGGATATGTTCAGTCTCCGACCATAGGCCAGCTTAACTTTACCCCCTGATTCCTATAGAATGCAGCGCCGATTCGTGGCCTTTTCCACACAACAACGCCCGCCAGCTCACGGGCCCGCGCGGGTTTCCCCAACTGATGAGGGTCTATATCGTGTTAGAAGCATATCGTGAACACGTTGCAGAGCGCGAAGCTCTGGGCATTCCCCCCAAGCCTTTGAACGCCGAGCAGACCGCCGAGCTGGTGGAACTGCTGAAAAACCCGCCCAAGGGTGAGGAAGAGTTCCTGGTTTACCTGCTGGAAAATCGCATTCCGCCGGGCGTTGACGAAGCCGCCTACGTGAAGGCCGGTTTCCTGTCTGCCATCGCCAAGGGCGAGGCTACCAGCCCGCTGCTGAACAAGGAAAAAGCGGTTGAGCTGCTGGGCATGATGCAGGGCGGCTACAACATCGCTACCCTGGTTGAGCTTCTGGACAATGATGAGCTGGCCAAGCTGGCCGGCGAGAAGCTCAAGAAAACCCTGCTGATGTTCGACGCCTTCAACGACGTGAAGGAAAAGATGGACGCCGGCAATGCCGTCGCCAAAGAGGTGGTCGAATCCTGGGCCAACTCCGAGTGGTTCACCAGCAAGAAGAAGGTTCCCGAGAGCACCAAAATGGTAGTGTTCAAGGTAACCGGTGAGACTAACACTGACGACCTGTCCCCGGCTCCGGATGCCTGGTCCCGCCCGGACATTCCGCTGCACGCACGCGCCGCCTATAAAATGGAGCGTGATGGCCTGAAGCCGGAAGAGCCTGGCGTCACTGGCCCGATGGGCCAGATCGATGAAATCAAGTCCAAGGGCCTGCCGGTTGCCTTTGTCGGCGACGTGGTAGGTACCGGTTCTTCCCGTAAGTCCGCCACCAACTCTGTACTGTGGTTCTTCGGCGAAGATGTCCCGGGCGTTCCCAACAAGCGTGCCGGTGGCGTATGCATCGGTAACAAGGTTGCCCCGATCTTCTTCAACACCATGGAAGACGCAGGCGCCCTGGTTTTCGAAGCACCCGTAGACGACATGAACATGGGCGACGTGATCGAGATCCGTCCCTATGAAGGCAAGATCCTGAACGAGGCTGGCGAGACCATCTCCGAGTTCAAGTTCAAGTCTGACGTGATCCTGGACGAGGTGCAGGCCGGTGGCCGTATCCCGCTGATCATTGGTCGTGGCCTGACCACCAAGGCCCGGGCGGCACTGGGCATGGGCGCCACCGATATCTTCCGCCTGCCGAAGGACCCGGAAGCCGGCACCAAGGGCTTCACCCTGGGCCAGAAGATGGTTGGCAAGGCCTGCGGCCTGGAAGAAGGCCAGGGCGTTCGCCCGGGCACCTACTGCGAGCCTCACATGACCACCGTGGGTTCCCAGGACACCACCGGCCCGATGACCCGGGACGAGCTGAAAGACCTGGCGTGTCTGGGCTTCCAGGCCGACCTGGTCATGCAGTCCTTCTGTCACACCGCTGCCTATCCGAAGCCGGTTGACGTGGAAATGCAGCACACCCTGCCGGACTTTATCCGTACCCGTGGCGGTGTATCCCTGCGTCCGGGTGACGGTATCATCCACTCCTGGCTGAACCGTATGCTGCTGCCGGACACCGTTGGTACCGGCGGTGACTCTCATACCCGCTTCCCCATGGGCATCTCCTTCCCGGCCGGTTCCGGCCTGGTAGCCTTTGCTGCGGCCACCGGCGTTATGCCGCTGGATATGCCTGAGTCTGTGCTGGTTCGCTTCAAGGGCGAAATGCAGCCGGGTATCACCCTGCGTGACCTGGTCCATGCCATTCCGCTGTACGGCATCAAGGAAGGCCTGCTGACCGTCGAGAAGAAGGGCAAGATCAACGAATTCTCCGGCCGCATCCTCGAGATCGAAGGCCTGGAGCACCTGACTGTTGAGCAGGCGTTCGAGCTGTCTGACGCCTCCGCCGAGCGCTCTGCAGCCGGTTGTACCATCAACCTGTCTGAAGAGTCCGTGGCTGAGTACCTGCGCTCCAACATCACCATGCTGCGCTGGATGATTGCCGAAGGTTACGGCGACCCGCGCACCCTGGAGCGTCGCGCCCAGCAGATGGAAGAATGGCTGAAGGATCCGAAGCTGATGCGCGCCGACAAGGACGCAGAGTACGCCCACGTGGTGGAAATCGACCTGGCCGACATCAAGGAGCCCATCGTCTGCTGTCCCAACGACCCGGACGATGCCAAGTTCCTGTCTGAAGTCGCAGGCGACAAGGTGGACGAGGTGTTCATCGGCTCCTGCATGACCAACATTGGCCACTTCCGTGCAGCCGGCAAGCTGCTGGAGCAGAACAAAGAGCCTCTGAAAACACGTCTGTGGATGTCTCCTCCCACCAAGATGGATCAGCAGCAGCTGATGGACGAAGGCTACTTCAACACCTACGGCACCGCCGGTGTTCGCACCGAGATGCCGGGTTGCTCCCTGTGCATGGGTAACCAGGCACGTGTGGCTGCCAAGTCCACGGTTCTGTCCACCTCGACCCGTAACTTCCCGAACCGCCTGGGCGATGGTGCCAATGTGTACCTGACCTCTGCGGAACTGGCGGCTGTGGGTGCGGTACTGGGCAAACTGCCGACACCGGCAGAGTACATGGAGTACGCCAAGGACCTGAACAGCATGTCGGCGGAAATCTACCGCTACATGAACTTCGACCAGATGGAAGAGTATTCCGAGAAGGCGAAGTCCGCTCGGGTAGCCTGATTTCAGGGCCCGGTGTTATCGGGCCCCTGAATATCGAAAACGCCAGCCTTCGGGTTGGCGTTTTTTTTATGGCTGGAGGCTGGCTGGCTCACCTGGTGGTGCGCCGGCCGGGCTCCGTAAGCACCTGTAAAAAAGGGCTCCCGAAGGAGCCCTGTCAATCACTGGTTCGTGACACCGGTGTGTTACCGCTCGATATGCTGGTACTCACCTGCGTCGGAAGTCGCCAGGCTGACCACCATGATGGCAACCCAGGCGGCAATGAAGCCGGGGATGATTTCATAGACGCCGGGGCCGCCCATGAACGAGCCGTTCCAGCCCAGGGAGATCCAGATCATCACCGTTGCCGCCCCAACCACCAGGCCTGCAATGGCGCCCGCACCGTTGGTACGTGGCCACATCAGGGACAGGATGATCAGCGGGCCGAAGGCCGCACCGAAGCCGGCCCAGGCGTTACTGACCAGCGCCAGTACCTGGGATTCCGGGTCAGACGCAATGAGCGCTGCCACCAGGCCTACAGCCACTACGCAGGCGCGACCTACGTTCACACACTCCCGGTCTGTTGCCTCCTTGCGAAGGAACAAGCGATAGAAGTCCTCAGTCAGTGATGACGAAGACACCAGCAGCTGACTGGAAATGGTACTCATCACCGCAGCCAGTAACGCTGCGTACAGGAAACCGGTAATCAGCGGATGGAACAGCAGGTCTGACAGGATAATGAAGATGGTTTCCGGGTCGGCGACATCCAGGCCATTACGTACGGCGTAGGCCCGACCAAAGATGCCCAGTGAGATAGCGCCAATCAGCGAGATCCCCATCCAGGTCATACCAATGTTGCGAGCAATGGGTACATCCTTGAGGGTACGGATGGCCATGAAACGCACGATGATATGTGGCTGGCCGAAATAGCCCAGCCCCCAGGTTACCGCAGAGAGCCAGCCGATAATGGTCAGTCCCTCGGTCCAGGACAGCAGTGTCGGATCCACTTCGTTCAGGGTCTGGGATGCCTGGGCATAGCCGCCACCACCTTCGCCAAAGAGCACGACGGCCGGCATGATGACCAGTGCCAGCATCATGATGCAGCCCTGTACGAAGTCAGTCATGCTCACTGCCAGGAAACCACCAACAACCGTATAAGCCAGGACGACACCGAGGGTGATCAGGATGCCGACCGCATAGTCACTCATGCCGGGTACGTTGATGATTTCAGAGAACGCGCTCTCGAACAGCTTGCCACCGGCCACCAGGCCTGATGCCGTGTAGACGGCGAAGAAAATCACGATGACGATCGCCGAAACCGTTCGCAGTGAAAGCGCCTGGGTCGGAAACCGGTTGGCCAGGAAGGCGGGAATGGTGATGGCATTACCATAATGGACCGTCTGCTCCCGCAAACGTGGAGCGACGATAACCCAGTTGATAAACGCCCCCACGAACAGGCCGATGCCGATCCAGGCAGACGCCAGCCCCGATACGAACAGAGCCCCTGGCAGCCCCAGCAGCAACCAGCCGCTCATATCCGATGCACCGGCAGACAGCGCTGCCACTTTCGGACTCAGCGCCCGACCGCCCAACATGTAGTCCTCCGAGGACGATGTCGACGTGCGCATCGCATAGAGCCCGATGACAATCATCAGCCCGAAGTAGACAAACAGACTAATCCATACACCCGTAGCCATGTAATTCCTCCAGTTTGTTGATACGGCCGGTAATAGCGACCGTCAGGCAAACCGCGAGCCGCACGACGGACAAGCGGGCAATACCTGTTATTTTTTATCACTTCGTGGCCAATTCCTTTTGCCTTGTTCCTCCTGATCCGCAGCGGAGGGCCATAATTGCGCCCCCGACAGGATTAATCAGTACTGTTCAGTATAGATGCTCAACGAAAAATTCCACTTGCACCTTGTTGGAAGCACGCATTTCCCTTGATCGCGCGCCACAACCGAACAGAAAACCTGCTGCGGATTAATAATCGTTTAATTTAACCTTACACCGACAGGGACACTTCCGAATTCCTTCTGAGACTTTACAAATTCCTACGATGTTTCACGGAATCAGGCAGTTTCAGGCGTGACTACGAAGCTGGGTCGGCGTAAGGCCACGGTGTTTACGCAAGGCGGTGGTGAGAGCGGACTGGCTGGAAAACCCGGTTCGGGCGCTGATATCCGCCACCGGGAGCGACGTGGTGCGGAGCATCTGACAGGCCTGGTCAAGACGGGTGTTGAGCAAAAACCGGTAGGGACTGGTGGCCATGGTCTTACGGAACAACTCGTGAAACCGGCTCTGACTCAGGCAGGCCTGGGCGGCCAGGTCTTCGACGGTAATCCGTTCATTGAGGTTCTCGAGAACAAACTGCCGCAACTTTTCCGGATCAAGCCCCGGCCGCCGCAGAGGTACGGTCTCCGCTCCCCGGGCAAGCCGGTCGGATAACGCCAGCAAAATGGCCGTGGCAAGATGGTTGCGGATACCCTGTTCAGCACAGGGCCGTCGTATCTCGGTGGCCGAGACCTGTACCAGCTGTTGCAGATGGGCATCAAGCCCGACTACCACGGTCTTGCTGAACAGTCGCCTGATGGCAGCAAAGTCCCGGCAATGCGCCTCCCCGGGCTGGGGGTGCCAGGCATCCACATTGATCACCAGCACCTGGTTTTCAGGACCGCCAGAAAATTCGTGGGGTATCCTGGCCGGCACCAGGCAGGCTCGCCAGGTATCCAGGCGGCCTTCCCGACCGGCAACGTTCACTTCCGCCCGCCCGTAAAGGCCGATCACTGCCTGATGGTGGTCATGGGTGTGCTGGTGGGTGAATTCAGGCAGTGTCTGGAGGCGCGCTGACAGCATGGTGGGTTCTCTTTTGCCTGCCCGTAAGGAAGTTCCGGAGGCGTCAGGCCAGAAGGCCCGTTATCAGCCCCGACACCTGGCGGCTGACATCCGAAAGGGGCTGTGCCGCATCCACCACATGGTAGCTCAGTGGCTGTAGCCGCGCCCGCTCCAGGTAGCAATCACGGATACGCTGAAAGAACGCTGCCTGTTCCCGTTCAAACCGATCCGGCGCACTGCGGCTTCGTGCCCTTGCCATGCCTACCTCGACCGGTGCGTCAAGCAGTATGACATGGTCGGGCCGCAGGTCGCCCTGGACCAGTTGTTCCAGCGCCGCAATCTGCTCCTGCGGGACACCACGGCCACCGCCCTGATAGGCGTATGTGGCATCCGTAAAGCGGTCACACAGCACCCATGTGCCTTGCTCCAGCGCGGGGACTATACGCTCATGGAGATGCTGGGCCCGGGCCGCGAACATCAGCAACAGCTCGGTCATCGAATTGACCGACTCCTGCCGTGGTGTCAGCAGCAGTTCACGGATAGCTTCCGCCATGGGCGTGCCGCCGGGCTCCCGGGTGACCAGCACCCCGATGCCGGCTGCCTCCAGGGCTGATCGGGCGGTTTCCAGCTGGGTGGACTTGCCAACCCCTTCGGTGCCCTCAAACGTAATAAAGCGACCGCGGGTCATTTACCGGCCTCGCTGTCGTTCGCTGGCGCCGGAAACGAACGATAGTCCTCACGACGGTTAAGCTGGTATTCCCTGACGGCCCGCTGGTGGTCTTCCAGCGTCCGGGAGAACTGATGGCTTCCGTCGCCCTTGGCGACGAAGAACAATGTATCCCCATCCGCCGGGTTAACCGCTGCATTGATAGCCGCCCGGCCTGGTAGCGCGATTGGAGTAGGAGGGAGTCCGGAGATTCGGTAGGTATTGTAAGGTGTATGGGTACGCAGGTCGCGGCGGGTAATGCGCCCCTGGTAGCTGTCACCCATTCCGTAAATAACGGTGGGATCGGTCTGCAACCTCATCCCCCTTTCCAGCCGACGTACGAAAACCCCGGCGATATCCCGGCGCTCCCCCGGAACACCGGTTTCCCGCTCAATAATCGAAGCCATAATCAGGGCCTCGTAGGGGCTTTCATACGGCAGGTCCTCGGCCCGATTGGCCCACTCTTCGGCCAGCACGTTGTTCATTCGCACGTAGGCCCGCCTGAGAATATCAAGGTCAGAATCACCCCGTCGGTAGGAGTAGGTATCCGGGAAGAAGCGGCCTTCCGGATGTGCACCTTCATCACCCAGCTCCGACATGATCTGCTCAGCCGACCAGTCTGCCGTGACTTGCTCAAGGTATTCGGCATCAGCCAGGGCTGCCCGGGCATCCTGGAAGCGACGGCCTTCAATAAACTGCACGAAGCGGGGCTTGGTCTGACCCCTGACCATCAGCGAAATCATGTCACGGGCCGACATGCCTGGCTGGAACTCGTATTCCCCGGCACGAATGGACGCCAGCTCAGGTTCAATCCTGGCGAGCAATTTAAGCCAGACCGCCTTGTCCACCACACCCATTTCTTCCAGGTCCTGGGCAACGGCGTTAAAGGACGACCCACGGGGGACCATGTACAGCGTTGGCTCTTCAAGCCCGGCGTCAGCCTCCAGGGACTCAATACCCTGCCAGCCCCACAATCCGGCGCCGGCAACAGCCACCAGTACCGAAGCGACAACGGCAACAAGGAAAGACTTGATCAACGGAACTCCTCAGGTTGTTTGGCAAGGCTGACGATTGTCGCAAGCTGTTCCGGGCGAGGCAACTTGCGACCGTCCAGAGTTTGAACCGGCACTGCCCCGATAACGCTGTTCAGCAGAAACAGCCCGCCAAACTCCGGCTGCCAGCACTGCGCCGGGAAGAGCTCCCCTTCGCTGACCGGCACACCCTCCCGGGACAGGCCATACTCCACATGGGACAGCATGATGCTACGCACAGCAACCCGGTCACGGGGGGGCGTAAACCAGCGGCCCTGCCACAGGTACAGCAGAGCAGTCCTGGTACCCTCCCGCAGATCACCCTGCTCCCCGCACATCAGCGCCTCATAGCAATCATCGGGCATGGCCCGGCTGGCCATGACCTGTTCCAGGCGATTGAGTGACTTGATACCCGCCAGACGAGGATTCACGGTCAACGGGATTTCGGAAATCACCACAGCGACACCGGCCTCGGGCGGTTCTGGCGGTGCAGGCATTACCGAGGTAATGAGCCGGGGGCCGGGACTTGCCGGCGGACGGTAACCCCTGCCACCGCTGCCACGGGTAAGCAAGAGCTTCAGCACCTGCCGGGCAGGAACCGCAGACATCCGGTGGCTCACCCGGGCCAACGCCTGCTGCAATTCTTCTGCCGTCAGCGGGATACCCAGACGAGCGGCGCCTTCCAGCAGCCGGCAGCAATGAGCCTCCAGCAACTGAGGCACCCCATTGTGAACCAGGATGGTCTCGAACAAACCATCCCCGTAGGCAAGCCCACGATCATCAGCGGGCACCACCAGGTCCCCTGGTTCATTATCTGCGAGATGGATCGTCACCATGAGGCCTCTGTCACTCCGGCAGATACAAAAAAGCCGCCCTGCTCGGGAGCAGGACGGCTTCTGCCTGGCTTACAGACGATCAGCTATGTGCGTTGATGTAATCAATCGCATCCTGAACGCTGGTCAGCTTCTCGGCTTCCTCATCAGGAATTTCAGTTTCGAATTCCTCTTCGAGAGCCATGACCAGCTCAACAGTGTCCAGTGAGTCAGCGCCCAGGTCCTCTACAAAAGAAGAAGAGTTCTGAACTTCGGACTCCTTGACGCCCAGCTGTTCACAAACAATCTTCTTAACGCGCTCTTCAACTGTACTCATAATTTCCTCACTTTTTGTCGACCAGGCAATGAAAGATTGCCAGTTTATGGTAAACCCTACCTGCAGACAAGCAGGGACGAAGATAAAACCCTTTCGGATTAAGGGGCCGGAGCAAGCACCTTCACCCCATGTACATGCCACCGTTCACGTTGATGGTATCACCCGTCACGTAACCTGCCGCATCCGAGGCCAGGAATGCCACCACGGCAGCGACTTCTTCCGGAGCACCGAAGCGACCCGCAGGGATATTTTCCAGCATGGCTCCACGCTGGTTTTCATCCAGTTGCCTGGTCATGTCGGTGTCAATAAACCCCGGTGCTACACAGTTGGCAGTTATACCGCGGTTGGACATTTCCTTCGCCAGGCTTCGGGTAAATCCTTCAACACCGGCTTTGGCAGCGCAGTAATTGCCCTGCCCGGCATTCCCCATACCGGCCACGACCGAACTGATGTTGATGATGCGTCCCCAGCGGGCCTTCGCCATGCCACGAAGCACAGCCTTGCTCAAACGGTAGACGCTGGAAAGATTGGTGTCGATAACGGCGGACCAATCATCTTCCTTGAGACGCAGCAGAAGGTTATCGCGGGTAATACCAGCATTGTTCACGAGGATAACCGGGGCTCCGACCTCGTCGGCCATTTTCTTCAGGCCGGCCTCGACACTACTGGCATCGGATACATCCATTACCATACCGAAGCCTTCTATGCCGGCATCCTTGAGATTGGTGGTAATGGTGTCTGCACCGCCTTCGGAAGTCGCAGTACCTACAACCGTCGCGCCCTGCTTGCCAAGGGCTTCGGCAATGGCCTTACCAATACCGCGGGTGGCACCGGTGACCAGTGCGATCTTGCCATCAAGAGACATGGAATGCTCCCTTCCATCAATGTTGGATAACACCGGCCAGAACGGCCGGCGCGTCTTCTGATTCAGTCTTTGCGGAATGCCTCAACGGCGCCGTCCAGACTCTCCGGTGACTCCAGGCTGAACACTTTGAGGCTGCGATCGATGCGCTTGGCCAGGCCGGCAAGCACCTTGCCAGCGCCACACTCGGCCGCAACGGCAACATTTTCTTCCACCAACAGGCGCATGGAATCCGTCCAGCGAACCGGTGAATAGAGCTGCTGCACAAGGTTCGCCTTGAGCTGGTCAGCATCCTGTACCAGCTCGGCACTCACGTTCTGTACTACCGGTGTCAGGGCATTACCGAAACTGACATCGTTCAGGGCCTTTGCCAGCTCCTCTGCGGCCCCTTTCATCAGCGCGCAATGGGACGGAACACTCACCGGCAGCGGCATTGCCTTGCGGGCACCCTTTTCACTGCAAACAGCAATGGCCCGCTCAACCGCAGCCTTGTTGCCGGCGATAACCACCTGGCCGGGGGCATTGAAGTTCACCGCTGATACAACATCCCCCTCAGCCGCTTCTTCACAGGCGGCAATAACCTGCTCGTCATCCAGGCCGAGAATGGCCGCCATGCTGCCCTCACCGGATGGTACCGCAGTCTGCATCAACTCGCCGCGCAGGCGAACCAGGCGAATTGCATCGGAAAAATCGAGGCTTTCAGCCGCCACCAGGGCACTGTACTCGCCAAGGCTATGGCCTGCCAGGTAGTCAGGCTCGGGGCCACCGGCAATAAACCACTGACGCCACAGGGCGATGCTGGCGGTAAGCAGGGCCGGCTGGGTCACCATGGTCTGGTTAAGTTCTTCCGCCGGGCCATTCTGGCAAAGCTCCCACAGGTCATACCCCAACACATTGGAGGCTTCGGTGAAGGTCTGCTCGACCACCGGCCAGGCGTCAGACGCGGCCTTGAGCATACCCACTGACTGAGACCCTTGTCCCGGAAATATAAAAGCTGTTTTCATGACGAAAATTTTACCGTGGTTGGTGGTTCAGTAAGATTAGCCAATAGTACAAGCAATCGCCTGCCAGGACCATGAAGGCACCGTGACGAGCGTCGACTTACAGGACTCTCACCGCAGGTGTTACAACACCAGGTCGTCCAGCCGTTCGTTGATGCGGCGGGGCACTTCCAGTTGCACCTCCCGTACAGCCTGGCGAATAGCGGCCTTCATGGCCAGCTCATTGGCGTTACCGTGGCTTTTGATCACCACACCCTGCAATCCCAACAAACTGGCGCCATTGTGGCGGGTGGGATCCATATCCCGCAGCAGGCGACCGATAATGGGCTTGGCAAGAAAGCCCACCAGACGACTGTACAGGCCGCGGGTAAAGGCCTGCTCAAGTAACTCGATCAACAGTCCGGCAACCCCCTCGCCGGTTTTCAGTGCAACATTGCCAACAAAGCCGTCGCACACCACCACATCCGCCACGTCGCGGAACAAGTCACTGCCTTCAACGTACCCGATATAGTTCAGGGTCTCGCACTGCGCCAGCATATGGGAGGCGAGCCTGACCTGTTCGTTGCCCTTGATCTCCTCTTCTCCGACGTTCAGGAGGGCCACCCTGGGCTCTGGTATACCGCTGACGGCCGATGCCATCAAAGAGCCCATCAGGGCAAACTGGTAGAGGTTTTCGGCGGAGGCGTCGACATTGGCCCCCAGATCCAGCACATGGCACTGACCACGCAACGAAGGAATAAGCTTGGTGATAGCCGGTCGCTCGATACCCGGATACATTTTGAGGTACGAGCGACCAAACGCCATAAGGGCACCGGTATTACCAGCACTTACGCAGCCCTGTGCGTCACCATCGCGAACCAGGCGCAAGGCAACAGCCATGGAGGCATTCTGCTTGTGGCGTAACGCATGGGAGGGTCGTTCATTCATGCGCACCACATCCGCTGCGGGCTCTACCCGGATACGCGGATGGCCGGAATGCAACAAGGCCTTGAGCTGTGCCTGGTTTCCCACCAGGATCAGCGTCAAGGCCTCGTTTTCTGCAACAGCCTCGAGGGCTGCCGCTACGGCAACTTCAGGACCACGATCACCGCTCATGGCATCGATCGCAAGTGTTACTGAAGTCACCAGTCTATCTCACCGTGCATGAGCCGGAATGCCGTTCAGGGCGCCCCGACATCACACTCACTCGTCGCGAGCTTCGATGACCTGCTTGCCACGATAAAACCCGTCCGGAGACACGTGGTGACGACGATGAATTTCACCGGTGGTCGTATCGGTAGACAGGGTCGGTTTGCTCAGGGCGTCGTGAGAGCGACGCATGCCGCGCTTGGAGCGGGTTTTTCGGTTTTGCTGGACAGCCATGACTGTACTCCTGACCTTTTAACTGTGTGTGCACTCGGGCACGTGAAAATAAATGCTAGTGTCTGGTTTTCTTTAACCCTTCCAGCACCTTGAAAGGGTTTTCGCGATGTTCGCCGGATTCAGCCCCTGCCTTGTCATCTTCGCCGGAACCGGGCTCCAGGGCCTCCAGTTCCGATGTTGCCGGGCACTCCTCGCGCTCGTGAAGCGGATAGGACGGCAAAGCCAGCAGCAATTCGTCTTCCACCAGGGGCCAGAGGTCCGCTGAATCCTCTCCAGTAATGAAGGGTTCCAGTTCGGCAGGTAACTGCCGGGCCCGCTCATCAGTGGACACGAGCCCCAGCTCGAAGGACGATCTCAGGGCCTTGCCCATGCTCCCCATACAGCGCTGGCACTGGAGTTCAACATCCGCTTCCAGTTCGCCGCGGACAATGCGGCGACGCTGACTGTCAGCGCTGAACACCAGGTGTACCCTGCAAACACCGCCCTCGGGAACAGCCAATACCGCATCCCGGAAACGGGTCAGCTCCGCCAGGGGAATGGTTCCCGTAAGCTCGGCTCCGGTTTCCGCCATGCGATGTGGGTCGACAGACCTGGGCAACTCGGCGTTTGACATAGGCGCGCAATTTTAGGGACGCAGCAGCGCCCTGTCAAAGACTTCCTTGCATCACCACCACCATAACGGGCCCGGATCACGGAAACTGCGCACATGGACCGGGCTTGTGCAAACCGATAAGGTTCAGGACCTGTCCATGAGGAGCCCTACTATGGAACCGACCCCGCCGCTGGTACTGGCCTCATCTTCACCCTGGCGCAGAGCCCTGCTGGAACGCCTCGGCGTTCCCTTTGAGTGCGCCTCGCCAGATATTGACGAAACCCCGCTACCCGGGGAAACCGGTCCAGAGCTGGTAGAGCGCCTGGCCAGGGCCAAGGCGATGGCCCTCTCCGCCAGCTTCCCGGCACACCTGATTATCGGCTCAGACCAGGTGGCCACGCTGGACGACGGCACCATCCTGGGCAAACCCGGCAATCATGAAAACGCCTGTGAACAGCTGGCCAGATGCAGCGGCAGGATCGTCACCTTCTATACCGGGCTGGCCCTGCACGACACGCGCTCAGGTCAAACCGAGAGTCTCTGCGAACCCTTTTACGTGCATTTCAGGACCTTGACCGGGGAAGAGATCGACCAATACCTGCAAGCTGAGCAGCCCTACCAGTGTGCTGGCAGCTTCCAGATGGAGGGGCTGGGCATTGTCCTCTTCGACCGGCTTGAAGGGCGGGACCCCAATACCCTGGTCGGCCTGCCACTGATGGCATTGACCGACCTGCTGAAGGCATCGGGCGTCAATATCCTCGCGCATCAGCGCAGGTCGTAGCGGGAGCCCACCATTTCCGTGCGAAGCGCGCTGACAATAGAGACACCCAGGGCATCGGTAAACTGGCGGAAAGGCGATGGCTGCGGGGTATAGTCCACGATTTCCTCGGCACCCACCAACTCCCGAGCCACCCAGGATGTACTGCCGAGCCCGTCAACCAGGCCAAGGCCCACAGCCTGTTCACCCGTCCACACCAGGCCACTGAACAGGCGCTCATCCTCCGCCAGGCGATCGCCACGCCCCTTGCGGACATAGTCGATGAACTGGTCATGGGTGTTTTCCAGGACACTCTCCCAGAAGGCCACCTCCTGCGGCTGCTCCGGTGAGAACGGGTCAAGGAAAGCCTTGTTCTCGCCGGCGGTGTAGAGCCGCCGCTCGACGCCGGCCTTATCCATCAGCCCGGTAAAGCCAAATCCGCCGGAAACCACACCAATAGAACCCACCAGGCTGGCCCGGTTGGCGTAGATCTCGTCGGCAGCTGCCGCTATATAGTAGGCACCGGACGCACCAATATCACTGATTACTGCGTACACCTTTTTGTCCGGATAGGCGTCCCGCAGCCGCACAATCTCATCATAGACATAGCCGGCCTGTACCGGGCTGCCACCCGGGCTGTTGATGCGAAGCACGACAGCACGGCTGTTCTCCGCCTCAAAGGCACGCCGGAGCGCCCCGACCAGGTTATCGGCGCTGGCATGGGTATCCGAAGCGATGGCACCGGTAACCTCGACAACCGCGGTATGAGCCGACGCCTTGCCGCTGTCGATCCCTCCGGTGAGGGGCGCCCGGAACAGGAACAGCAACGCAATCAGATAGGCAAACGTCAGCAGCTTGAAAAAGATACCCCACCGCCGGCTCCGGCGCTGTTCTGCAGTCAGGGCACCGACCAGCTTTTCCAGCACGCGGGAGTCGACAGCCCCGGAGCCAGCCTCAGGCGCCTGCGGCGCTGGTTCACTCCCGGCCCTGCGCTGGGTGGGACCATTCCAGTCTCCCGACGAATTCCATTCTGACATGTATTACCCCTTTGCCTGATGTGGTCACTGGCCCCTGAGATTACAGACCCAGCGCCTCGCGAAGCTCCGTCACACTGGTAGCGACGCAGACCGGATCATATTTGCCGAGCTCGTCCCGCTTGTGGACACCCCACTCCACCCCGATGGCAGGCATGCGGATACGACGCGCCATGTCCAGATCATAACGGGTGTCACCAACCATGACTGCGTCGGAGGGCTCAACTTCGAAATGCTCCAGGATTTCCACCAGCATCCGCGGATCCGGTTTTGACCGGGTCTCGTCAGCGCAGCGGGTGACGTCAAAGTGTGGCCCGAGCCCACTGGATATCAGGGCCGGGTCGAGACCCCGGCGGCTTTTCCCGGTGGCCACCGCCACCAGGCGGCTATCCAGCTTGAGATCAGCAACCACTTCCGCCATCCCGTCAAACACATTCTGCGGCATGGTTTTCCTGGCAAAGAAATAACGGGCATAACCCTCACGGATGGCCTGCATTTCTTCCCGGGAGATACCCGGGTACAGCGCCTCCAGGGCCTCGACCATGCCGAGACCGATAATGTCCCGATAAGCCTCCCGCTCCCTGGCGGGAAAACCCAGCTCAACGGCTGCCTGGTGCAGGCTGCCCGCGATATGCTCCACTGAGTCGACCAGCGTTCCATCCCAGTCGAATATCACCACCTTATAGGTCATAACCGCTCATCTCCTGACTACTTCAGCCGGCCAGTTTCGCCAGCACCTGACGGAACGCCTCATCGTAGGGCGCCTCAAGGCGAAGCCATTCGCCCGCACCCGGCAAACGGAACTCCAATGCCCGGGCATGAAGCATCAGGCGATTTCCGCCCATACTACGGAAAGCACGCAGGCCGGCCGCATCCATATACTTGTCATCGCCGGCAATCGGATGACCGGTACAGGCACAATGGACACGAATCTGATGGGTTCTCCCGGTCACCGGGGACGCCTCCACCAGGCTATAACCCTGCCAGGTGTCGAGAACACGATAACGGGTCAGGGAAGGCTTGCCTTCGGGATCGACCTTCACCCGCCGCTCGCCGTTGGGCATCTCGTAACGCAGCAGGGGCTCACTCACCTCGGTGACAGAGGCAGGCCAATGTCCACTGACAAGGGCATGGTAATGCTTACGAACCTGGCGGTGGCGCAGCTCATCCTGCAGGAAACGCAACGCAGAACGCTTTCGGGCGATCATCACCAACCCGGAAGTATCCCGGTCCAGGCGATGGACAAGCTCCAGGAAACGGGCGTCCGGGCGCGCCGCCCTGAGCACTTCGATGAGACCAAAACTGAGACCACTGCCACCATGTACGGCAATGCCCGAGGGTTTATTGACAACCAGCAGGTCGTCGTTCTCGAAGACCACTGCGTTTTCCATCACCGCCTGTACGCGGTCCCGGGACGGCGCTGACCGGCTTCTCAGGCCGGACCACCGGAGGGATACGCACCTCATCACCCGCTTTCAGGCGGGTGTCCGGGCGCACGCGCCCCTTGTTCACCCGCACCTCACCCTTGCGCACGATGCGGTATATCTTGCCCTTGGGCACGCCGCGCAACCGGGCCATCAAAAAATTGTCCAGCCGCTGGCCGGCCATATCCGGATCGACCGTTATCCATTGCACACCTGCGGAGACGCCGGCCGCCCCCGGGCGCTGCCGGGAAACCGTGGACTGACTACGCTTTGGTGACGCCATAGAAGGGGCTGATTCCTGAAGGATGCGGGATTGATGATACGAGGCTTTACTGCTATATTCCGGCATGCTTTTCCGTTTGTCTACGGCCCGGCCAACACGCCGACCGCCGGAGCGGTGAAAGTATACAGAGACTGACCGGGAGTTTGAATGCCCGAAGCCCTGACAACCGGGCATTCCCGCGGGCAACCAACACGGCAGAAGCAGACAGAGAAACCCGGGTGTCCTCTCGGCAGTCATAGCTGCCAGGCAGACCAGCACCCGCAACCCGATCGAGCCAGGCTATCAGCCGGTCGGGCATCCTGGCAAAGCCAGGCCCGGAGCGCGCGCCAGGACAAGGCAAGCCACCTGCTCCAGTACCGGAAACCGTGTACGCGGAGTTTCACAGGTTCAGACCGGGCACATGACAGTAACCACGCAGGAAACCCTGCGGGTAACGCGAAGATTTTTACCACCACGCAGGGCCGGGCCGTCAGCTGACCAATACGACGTGAGACCCAGGTACCCGTGTGAACCGAAAGATACGTAGCATGCGTCCACAGAGACTGACTCCATACCGCCCTTCCCTGTCAAACCACAGGAAGAGCGTATGCAGTGACCTGAAAGGACCGGGACACAGGCCGGCCTTACAGGCCTGACCCCCGCCGGAACCGGGTTTGCCCGGCCGCCGGCAGCTGCGCTTCGCGATGACCCGCGGTTTTCTGTCTAACTAATTGACAGGAATCGTCTTTTCCATGAAAAGAATGCTCATTAATGCAACTCACCCCGAAGAGTTGCGCGTCGCGCTGGTTGATGGCCAGCGGCTGTTTGACCTCGATATCGAATCCTCCACCCGCGAACAGAAAAAAGCCAACATCTACAAGGGCCGCATCACCCGGGTCGAGCCCAGCCTTGAGGCGGCATTCGTTGACTTTGGCGCCGACCGCCACGGCTTCCTGCCCCTGAAGGAAATCTCCAAGGAATACTTCCGCAAGCCCCCCGGGCAGATCGAAGGCAAGATCAACATCAAGGAAGTTGTCTCCGAAGGCCAGGAAGTGATCATCCAGGTCGACAAGGAGGAGCGCGGCAACAAGGGCGCCGCCCTCACCACGTTTATCTCCCTCGCCGGCCGCTACCTGGTCCTGATGCCCAACAACCCACGTGCAGGCGGCATCTCCCGCCGCATCGAGGGCGAAGAGCGGGCCCAACTCAAGGAAGCACTGAATGAGGTGGACGTACCCAAGTCCATGGGCATCATCGTCCGCACCGCCGGCATAGGCCGCACCGCTGAAGAGCTGCAATGGGACCTCAACTACCTGGTCGCCACCTGGGAAGCCATTACCGGGGCTGCCAAGGAGCATAAGGCACCGCGCCTGCTGCACCAGGAAAGCAACGTGATTATCCGGGCGGTGCGGGATTACCTGCGCCAGGACATTGGTGAAGTGCTCATCGACTCGGCGGAAGTCTACGAGAACGTGCTCGGCTTCGTACGCCAGGTGATGCCCACCTTCGAAAACAAGATCAAGCTTTACGAAGACGAAATTCCACTGTTCAGCCGCTACCAGATCGAAGCCCAGATCGAGACCGCGTTCCAGCGGGAAGTGAAGCTTCCTTCCGGCGGCTCCATCGTGATTGATCCTACCGAAGCACTGGTCTCCATCGATATCAACTCCTCCCGGGCCACCAAGGGCCAGGATATCGAGGAAACCGCCCTCCAGACCAACCTGGAAGCGGCCGACGAAATCGCCCGCCAGCTCCGTCTGCGGGATATGGGCGGCCTGATCGTTATCGATTTCATTGACATGACTCCCGCCCGCAACCAGCGGGAAGTGGAACAGCGTATGCGCCAGGCACTTGAGCTGGACCGGGCACGGGTACAGGTGGGCAAGATCTCCCGTTTCGGCCTGCTGGAAATGTCACGGCAGCGCCTGCGCCCGTCCCTGGGCGAGACCCGCAGTGAAGTCTGCCCCCGCTGCAGCGGCCAGGGCACCATTCGCGGCATTGAATCGCTGGCCCTGAGCATCATGCGCCTCATCTTCGAGGAAGCATCCAAGGACAAGACCGGTGAAGTACGTGCCGTAGTGCCGGTTTCCGTCGCCACCTTCCTGCTGAACGAAAAGCGCAAGCAACTGGCAGACATCGAGGCCCGGCAGCAGGTGGAAATCCTGGTTGTACCGGCCGCCCATATGGAAACGCCCCATTTCGAGATCCTGCGGGTTCGAGACGACGAAGCCGGCGAGAAGGTGACCAGTTACAGAATGGCCGAAGAGTACGCTGCCCAGGAAGAAGAACAGGCAGAAGTACATGTCACCCGCGAGGCACCGCCCCGGGAAGAGGCGGCCGTTAAATCCATTCGCCCCGCGGCCCCTGCCCCAACGCCTGCAGCACCCACGGCCAGCGCAAAAGCCGAAGAGCCTGCCGAGGAAGGCATGTTCCGCAAGCTGTCCCGCAAGCTTGCCAGTTTCTTCGGTGCAGAGGCCGCTGATGAGACAGCAAGCCGGGCCGGCCAGCAAGGTGCCCAGGGCTCCGGCAGTAACCGTAACCAGCCGGGCCGCCAGGACCGCCGCAAGACACGGGTAGCCCGCGATGATCGCAGCACACCGGACAATCGTCAGGGCGGCGAACGCCGCGACCAGTCCGGCCAGGGCCGCGAAGACGACCGTAGTGGCCGTAGCCGCAGCAACCGTGGTGGTCGCAACCGGCGCTCCGGCGACAACCGGCAGAATCAGCAAGACAGCCAGTCCCGCTCCGACAACCGGGATAGTACCCAGAAAGACAGCTCCAGGCCGGACAGCCGCCGCGGCGGCCAGGGCCAGAAAGGCACCAGGGCCAAGGACGACGACAAAGGGGGAAAACCCCAGGATCGCCAGGTTCAGCCTGAAAGCAAGGGCGAGGAAAAGCCTGCAGACAAGGCACGGGACAACGTCCAGGAGAAATCCCAGGACAGTAAACCTTCCCGGCCCAAGCGAGCCCGCCGGAACCGCAACCGTGACGGTTCACCTGCTGATGCTCCGGAAAGCACTCCCTCCAGCCGCAAGGCCGCGCGCACTGAAAAGCATCAGAGCGAGCTTGCTGACCGTGAAACCGGACCAAACGCAAAGGCAGCCGGCGCCAGGACAGAGAGCGCAAAGATAGCGGAAAAATCGCCCGCCTCATCCGAGCCGAAACCAGAGGGCGAAGCCAAGGGCACGCCCGCCGCTCAGGCAGCTTCCAAGGCTCAAGAGTCTGAGGAGAAAGCGGAGAAGCCGACTGGAACTGACCAGGCAACGGCTGCTGATACCGCCGCAGGGGCTGATGGTGAATCCACTGGCGAAGCCCGTGACGAGAAGTCGTCTGGCAAAGGCCGTACCCGTGGTCGCAAACCTCGTAGTGGTGGCAAAGACGAACGCGACAACCAGGAAGGGGGCGCAGCTGAGCAGGCCAGCGCGGATACCGGCGCTCAAACCCGGGAGTCGACGCCCGGGGCCAGGGCCGGTTCAAAGGTTGCTGCGACTGCAGCAACGGTTTCTGCAGCCACTGAGAACGCCAACGACAGTGAAAGCAGCACCCAGTCTGAAGCCGGGGCTGAGAAGCCTGCAACGGAAGCAGCTGCGCCAACCGGTACTACTACCGAACAGGAGCCAACGGCGGAAAAGGGTCCCGGAACGGACAAGCAAGTTGAGGCAGGGCCGGAAAAGTCCGACACACCTTCTTCCACCAGCATGAGAACGTCGGACGAAGCTGCCCCAGCCGCCGCCAACGCCTTGGAAGGCACAACCGCTGAGCAGCCCGAAGCAGCCAGGCCGGCCGAGTCCGAAACAGCGGCGCCTGCGACACCGGCCGAGCCGGCTAAAGCGACTGACCAGGCCGCAGAAGCGACCAATGAGCCCGCCGATAAGGGCAAGGGCGAAGCGACTGCCAGCGAAAGCGACAAGGCCGGGCCCCGTGGCAAAGACGAGGCCACCGGAAGTGCGGATGGCAAGGCCGAGCCACAGATTCCGGTAACGCCAGGCCGTGCCTATAATGACCCGCGGGAAGTGCGCAAGCGCCGGAAGGCAGCGGAGGCCGCCAGGAAGGCCGAGGCGTCTGAAGGCAACCCCTCTGCCGGGGACAGCGGCGGGGCTGACAGCTCCGAACAGTAAGCGTTGCAAGACTCACGGATACACCACGGGTGTATCCGTGATACCTCACCATGGCCTTGTGCCAGGAGCCGTTGAATGCTGAATAACGACGAAATCGAAGTACTGGAAGACATCCTCTTCGCAGAACCCTGGGGAGAGGAGTCACTGGACTTCTTCGGGCTGCATGGGGTGGTCTGCGCCAGTGTAGTGGGCCCCAGACCACTGGATACCCCCGAGATATTCCGCCTCGCCACCGGCCAGGAATCGGTGTCGCCGGCCGATGTGCCTGAGGCGTTCACTCGCCTCACCGAGCAGCTGTCCCGGGGACTCGCCCACTCCCTCGATATGGGACAAGCCCTGGAGCTCCCGGAGCCGGAAGATGGCGACCCCATGAATGCGCTGGAAAACTGGTGTGCCGGCTTTGTGGACAGTTTCCTCGAGTATGAAGATGAGTGGTTACAGGACGACGAAGCCGGCACAGCAGAACTGCTGGTGCCCATGCTGACCCTGTCTGGCCTGTTTGATGACGAGGACTTCCGCAAGGCCCGGGAGGACGAAAAGGTAGCGCAACAGATGGCTGAAGCGCTACCTGACGCACTTACGGACCTCTACCTTCACTTTCACGCCCCGGACTGACCAAAATCAGTAACGAGCCGCAAGGCCCATTACTGAGGGGGTGACCGGAACCGCTCCCAGACCGGCACAAGACCATCAGGCAGGGGCGGGATACGTCCCAGTTCGCACCAGCTGGCACCGGGAAAGTGAAAATCACTGCCCTGAGATGCCAGTAGCGAATGCCTGCGGCACAGTTCGGCGAGAAAGCCAAGATCACCACTGGACTGACCGGAAGTTACCACCTCGATTGCTTCTCCCCCCGCATCCATGAAGTCAGCTACCAGGGCCCGCAACCGGGTCGCGGTCAGCTTGTATTTACGGGGATGGGCCAGTACTGCGATACCACCCGCCCCGGTAATCCACTGAACGACTTCTTCAAGCTCTGGCCAGAAGGCTTTGACGTCCCCTGGCTTGCCACTACCCAGATACTTGCGGAAAGCCTGGGCCTGGTCCTTCACCAGGCCCGCTTCCACCAGTGCCCGGGCAAAATGCGGCCGACCCGGGACATCGCCGCCGGCCAGCGTAGTCGCCTGGTCAAGAACCGCGCGTTCACAGCCAGCGACGTGCCTGACCAGCTTGTCCGCAATGGCCGCGGCCCGCTTCCACCGATTCGCCTGCTGGTTAGCCACCTGCGCAGCGAAGCCAGCGTCGCCCTCTCTCATGTCCAACCCAACCACGTGGATCGTATGCTTTCGCCAGACACAGGACAATTCGATACCGTTGATAAGGACGAGATTCTGCTGCAAAGCCGCCTCCCGGGCCTCGCCGGTTCCGTCCAGGGTGTCATGGTCGGTAAGTGCAAGGTGCGTGACCCCCTGCTCAACCGCGCGGGCAACCAGGTCCACCGGACTGAGGGCCCCATCAGAAGCGGTACTGTGACAATGGAGATCAATGCAATAGCGGCTGGCCTGGGGTATAGTCACGAATTATCCTGAGCGGGTTCAAAGCGTTGAACGCCAGTCTAACACGTTCCCGCAGACCTGGAATTCACGAGGACGACAACTCTATGTACTACGCCATCATTAGCGAAGACATCGAACACAGCCTGCCGTTGCGCGCCGAGGCTCGCCCGGCGCACCTGGCACGCCTGGAGTCCCTGCGGGATGAGGGCCGCCTGCTGGTCGCCGGCCCCCACCCGGCACTCGATACACCGGAACCCGGTGAAGCCGGATTTACTGGCAGCCTGGTGATCGCGGAGTTCGATTCCCTGGAGGATGCCAGGAACTGGGCCGACGCAGACCCCTACGTAGAGGCCGGTGTCTATCACACAGTCACCGTCAAACCGTTCAAGGCCGTTCTGCCCTGACTGCGGACCAGGTCGCGCCCCGGACTCCATGAGCATTTTGTAATAGCCAACGACTTGATCAACAGTAACGATATGACAAAATTGCCGGCTAAGCGACCGAGGGCAGCTGATCGACTTCCGGACGATCACCTTATCGGCGGAACCACACTGATCCGGACCCCCAACTGCCAGGAATAACCCTGTGATGGCTCGAGCTGTAACTTCTTCCCGCGCATTCGTCGGTCTTCGACTGCTTGTACTACCTCTGGTGGTATTGCTGTTGGCCAGCAGCCTGGCCCACGCCAGAACTGTCTATATAGATGATACCCTTTACGCACCCGTGCGTAGCGGTCAGGGCACCCAGTTCCGCATTCTCCACAATGGCCTTCGCAGCGGAACCGCTGTAACCCTGCTGGAACAGTCCGAGGACTCCGGCTACAGCAAAATACGGACAAGTCAGGGTATCGAAGGCTGGGTACCCACTCGCTACCTCACCAACCAGCCCATCGCCAGGGATCGACTGGAGGCGGCCAACCGTGAGCTGGAGCAGGCCCGCAACCAGTTGCAGGAACTCCAGGATCGCATGAGCGAGGTCTCCGGAGAACGTGATGAACTGTCGTCCCGTGAGGAACAACTGCAGCAGCGTGTGGACGAAGTGACCACCGAACTGGAAGACATCCGTTCAGTATCCGCCAATGCCCTCAACCTCGACCGCCGCAACCGGGAACTTCAGGAGAGCAATCAGAAGCTGAAGAACGAAGTCGAAGTGCTCACTGCTGAAGTCGAACGCCTTGAAGCCCGCAAGGAGTCCGATTTCATGTTACTGGGCGCTGGTCTGTTGATTCTGGGTATGTTCCTCGCCGTTGTGTTGCCCTGGCTGAAACCCAGCAAGAAGAACGACACCTGGGCCTGATACATCTCAGGCCATTATCCTCCCCCCGGATTCGGTCGTGTTACGTACAGTCTTCCAACGCACCAGATCTGGGGATCCGTTCACTCTCCCGGCACTAAATCTATGGTTCTATATGGTGGTTATGACGTCAGATTCTTTGACCAATCGACGCATAACCACTAAAAGGACTTACAGGGGGCTGACCAATCCACAGCCTTCGTGACCAGAGAGGGAAAGTTAGTCATGTCGATCACCATGAGGGATTACTCGGAAAAGCGCGATTTCCACCGGATGCAGGTAAACTCTGAAATCCAGATTACCGACGGTGAAGGTCGTTCATTCACGGGGATTTGCCGCGACCTTAGTGGCACAGGCATGCAACTGCAGGTCGCTGACTTTATTCCTGAAGGCGCAGTGCTGCACACCCTGTTGCCGGCTACCAGTGATCAGTTCCCGCCGTTCGAGACCGAGGTTCGGGTATTGCGCACGGAGCCTAGCGGAGATGCTTTCCTGCTCGGTGTCGTAATCGAGAGGGTCAGCCACTGACAAGAAAGCCCCGATGGTAAACCACCGGGGCTTTCTTGAAGTCAGCAGTAACCGCGCTTAGCCCAGTTTTGTCTCTGATACAACGATGCCGTTGTTATCAGCATAGACGTACTGCCCGGGATGGAAGGTAACGCCCCCGAAGGTGACTGGCACATTCAGGTCGCCAATGCCCTTCTTTTCAGTCTTGCGGGGATGTGTCCCCAGCGCCTGGACACCCAACTCAGTCTTGCCGATAACGTCCACATCACGGATACAACCGTAGATAATCAGCCCGGCCCAACCATTGGCAGCAGCTTTCTCGGCCAGCATATCGCCCAGCAGGGCCGCCCGCTTCGAACCACCACCGTCGACCACCATGACGCAGCCGTTACCTGGCTTGGCCACCTGCTCCTTGACGATGGAGTTGTCCTCGAAGCATTTCACTGTGACCACTTCACCGCCAAAAGCATCGACGCCGCCAAAGTTACGAAAGCCAGGCTCCACCACCTGGACTTCGGGATGATCATCACAAATATCGGGGGTTACGATGTCCACGTTGTCGGTCTCCTTATCCCAAGCCTCTAAGGCCGGTATCAGTCAATGGATTCGTCAGCCAGGAAAAACCAGGTGTCCAGCACCGAGTCCGGGTTAAGGGATACGGTGTCTATGCCCTCATCCATCAGCCACTTCGCCAGGTCCGGATGGTCCGATGGCCCCTGCCCACAGATACCAATGTATTTGCCGGCACGCTTGCAGGCCTGGATGGCATTGGACAGCAGCGCCTTGACCGCGTCGTTCCGCTCGTCAAACAGGTGCGCAATGATGCCGGAATCCCGGTCCAGCCCCAGGGTCAGCTGGGTGAGGTCGTTGGAACCGATTGAGAAGCCATCAAAGTGCTCCAGGAACTGGTCCGCCAGTAGTGCATTGGCCGGCAGTTCGCACATCATGATCAGGCGGAGGTCATTCTCACCCCGCTTGAGGCCGTTCTCAGCGAGCAGGTCCACTACCTGGCTGGCTTCACCCACCGTGCGCACGAAGGGCACCATGATTTCCACATTGGTAAAGCCCATCTCGTCACGGACTTTTTTCAGGGCACGGCATTCCAGTTCGAAGCAGTCCCTGAAGGTATCCGAAATGTAGCGGGACGCGCCCCGGAAACCGAGCATGGGGTTCTCCTCGTCGGGTTCGTACAGGGTACCACCGATGAGGTTGGCGTATTCATTGGACTTGAAGTCCGACAGGCGAACGATCACTTTCTTGGGATGGAAGGCGGCAGCCAGGGTGGAAATACCTTCAACCAGCTTGTCCACGTAGAAGTCCACGGGAGACGCATAGCCGGAGAAGCGCTTCTCCACGGTCTGGCGAATATCCCGGGGCAGGCTGTCATAGTTCAGCAGCGCCTTGGGGTGTACGCCAATCATCCGGTTGATGATGAACTCCAGCCGGGCGAGACCCACACCCTCGTTGGGCAGGGCCTGGAAATCAAAGGCCCGGTCCGGGTTGCCCACGTTCATCATGATCTTGAACGGAATGGCCGGCATGGACTCGACGGTATTCTCCCGCAGTTCGAAGTCCAGGCTGCCCTCATAGATCAGGCCGGTGTCGCCCTCTGCACAGGAAACCGTCACTGCCTGGCCGTCCTTGAGTACCTCAGTGGCATCGCCACAGCCTACGACGGCAGGAATACCCAGCTCACGGGCGATAATCGCGGCGTGACAGGTACGCCCACCACGGTCGGTCACGATCGCAGCGGCACGTTTCATCACCGGTTCCCAGTCGGGGTCCGTCATGTCGGTGACCAGCACATCCCCTGGCTGGACCTTGTCCATATCCTTGATGCTGTCTACAACACGCACGGCCCCGCTGCCAATCTTGTGGCCAATACTACGGCCTTCAACAATTACC
Organism: Marinobacter sp. AN1; assembly: GCF_026013985.1. NCBI lineage: Bacteria > Pseudomonadati > Pseudomonadota > Gammaproteobacteria > Pseudomonadales > Marinobacteraceae > Marinobacter > Marinobacter sp. AN1. The sequence goes on from NZ_CP110342.1 coordinate 2,735,138, forward strand.
TTGCCCTGCTCTTTCAGCAGGTAGCGCTCCATGACGTTGGCGGACGCACGGCTCTTGACGGTTTCCGGGCGGGCCTGGACGATGTAGATCCGGCCATCGTCGCCGTCCTTTGCCCACTCGATGTCCATGGGGCGATCGTAGTGTTTCTCGATGATCATGGCCTGCTTGGCCAGCTCGGTCACCTCTGCATCGCTGATGCAGAAACGGTTGCGGTCGTCCTGCTCTACCTTCACCGTATCGACGAAATGATCGGAATCCTTGTCAGTTGAGTAGACCATCTTGATGGCCTTGCTACCCAGGTTACGGCGCAGTACCGCCGGGCGACCAGCTTCGAGGGTCGGTTTGTGGACATAGAACTCGTCCGGGTTTACAGCGCCCTGAACCACGGTTTCGCCCAGCCCATAAGAAGCAGTCACAAACACCACGTCACGGAACCCGGACTCGGTGTCCAGGGTAAACATGACACCGCTGGCGGCGGTCTCACTGCGAACCATCTTCTGGATGCCTGCAGACAGGGCCACCAGCTTGTGATCAAAGCCGTGGTGGACCCGGTAGGAAATGGCCCGGTCGTTAAACAGGGAGGCAAAGACTTCCTTGACGGATTTTTTCACCTGCTCGAAACCAACCACGTTCAGGAAGGTTTCCTGCTGACCGGCAAACGAGGCATCGGGAAGGTCTTCGGCCGTGGCAGAGGACCGCACAGCGACAGCCAGGTTACGGTTGCCGTCCTGGAGCTTGATGAAGGACTGTTCCAGATGCTTTTCCAGGTCGGCTGGGAACGGTTGCTCCAGTACCCACTGGCGGATATCCGCGCCAACCCGGGCTAGCTCATTCACGTCATTGATATCAAGGGCATCCAGCGCTTCGTCAATACGCTCCCTCAGCCCGTCCTTAGCCAGGAATTCCCGGTAGGCATGGGCTGTGGTCGCAAATCCACCTGGTACGGACACGCCGGCATTGGCCAGATTGCTGATCATTTCGCCGAGAGAGGCATTCTTTCCCCCCACCCGCTCAACATCTGACATGCCCAGGTTCTCAAACCAGATAATGTAATCTTCCAAAGCGCGTCTCCCTTGGTTCAGTCGAGCAAACTGCAAAGAATAGAGGAGCACTCATCCCCTGTAAATCATGCCCCTGACGGGCGAACAGGGCTCCACGACAGGGCCCCGGGGATGATAAGGTTGCTCCCGACTATCGAATTTGGCGTGTATCATACTGTAACCTGTGAAGATTACCTAGGGAACCTCTGCTCATGAAACGCACAGTCTTCTTCATCTCTGACGGCACGGGCCTTACCGCGGAGGCACTCGGCAACAGTCTGCTGGCCCAGTTCGAGAAAATCGAATTCGAAAGGGTCACGGTTCCCTACGTGGATGACCAGGAGCGCGCTGAGGCCCTGGTCGACCGCATCAACAAGGCCTCAAGGGAAGACGGCATGCGTCCGCTGGTGTTCGATACCATCGTAAAAAAGGATATCCGGGCGATCATCAGTGAGGCCGATGGCTTCATGGTAGACATCTTCGGTACATTCCTGGACCCGCTGGAGCAGGAACTGCAGGCCTCATCGTCGTACACCGTGGGCAAGTCCCACTCGATCAATAACGAGGGCAACTACGAGAAACGGATCCACGCTGTCAACTTCGCCCTGGACAACGACGACGGCGCCCGTACCCGCCACTACGACGAGGCGGACCTGATCCTGGTCGGAGCATCGCGCTCCGGCAAGACACCCACCTGCCTGTACCTGGCACTGCAATATGGGGTAAAAGCCGCCAATTATCCCATCACCGAGGATGACCTGGACGACCAGCAACTGCCGGAGGTACTGCGATCCCACCGGGAAAAGATCTTCGGCCTGACCATCGACCCTGAACGCCTGGCAGTGATTCGCAACGAGCGCCGGCCCAACTCCCGTTACTCGTCCATCAAACAGTGCATGCACGAGGTGGAAGAAATAGAAACCATGTACCGGCGGGAGCGGATTCCCTTCATGAACACTACGGCCTACTCTGTCGAGGAAATCTCCACTCGCATTATGGTATCCACCGGCCTGAAACGACTGCGCTGATAGACCCGTCCAGCAACAAAAAAGGGTAGCGAGACGACCCCGCCACCCTTTTTTGTTGCTGGACACTCCTCCGGACGGGGGCGTCGCAGTTACAGTTCCCGGATGTCCAGGCCGAGCCCTGCCACCGTTTCACGGTTGTCGTGGCTGGTAATAACCGCCGTGCTGGCCTTATCCGGCCGCAGCCAGTCCCGTGCCACCCGCTGCAGATCCTCCACCGTTACCGAGAGCACCCGCTCACGGAACCGGGCCTGCTGCTCCGGCGTACGTCCGAACAGACGACTATGGAACGCGTGACGGGCCTCCCCGGCCGGAGACCGGGGTTTGTCCAGCTGACTGATCACGCCCAGCACAGCCTCTTCAAGGGACTGCCGGTCGTGGGCCTCCGCTCCCAGCCACTTCAGTGAAGCATCGAAATCGTCCAGGGTCTCAACCAGCCGCGGGTCCCGGTAGGAGAAGAAACGGAAGGTCCCGTTGACGTTATCCTGGCCGGCTCCGCCGCCATAGGCGCCGCCCTTTTCACGGATAGCCCGGTGCAGGAAGCCATTGCGCAGGAAGCCACCGAGCACGGTCAGTGCTGCCGCATCCGGATGGTCCGGAGCCACGGTGGGATAGGAACGGGCGCAGAAGTTGACCTGGGTAGAGGTGAGCCACGCCTCGCGGGTGTCATAGCTGACCGGCTCCATCTGCCACTGCTCACCGTTGACTTCAGGAGCCTCGGGCCACAGTCCGGCCACACCCTCGGCCATGGCATCGAGGTGCTCACTTTCCGCCACCAGCAGGAACTGTCGCTTTTGCCTGCGAAACTTCTGATGCAGGCTGGCCAGGTCACTACACAGCTTATCCAGGGCTGTGCTGTCATCCAGGCGGTCGTCCAGTTCCTTGGTGCCCTTGATACCTGCCAGGCCGGCCAGGCGGAACGAAAGCCAGGCGCCGGGGCTATGCCCCTGGGATGCCGCCCCCATGGCCAGGCCATGACCGCTGCCGGTCACGGCCTGCTCCCGGCGGGCACGGATTTGTGCCACCAGCTCACGGATACGCCCTTTTTCATCAAAACGTGCGTTGTCATAGACATCCCGCAAAAGCTCAGAGAGCGCCTTGCGATTACGGGCCAGGGCCTTGCCGCTGAGGATCATATAACCGTTCAGACTTTGCACGTCATCCACGGTGCCCCGGGCGGAGATGCTGGCACCGATCCCGCCACTACAGGCTGAAATCCGGTCCTGCATCCGCAGGTAGTCCAGGTCGCCACAGCCCACTTCCGTCAGAATGGTGGTGTACAGGGGCAGCAAAAGCAGCTCGTCCTGGGACAGCTCCGGCAACTGGAAGATGGCCTGTTCATAGACCAGGCCATTGGTTCCCTGGGCATACAGGGCTGCCGGGAAGGCTTCCAGGTTACGTCCCTCCGGGACATGGATTTTCAGGGGCACATCAGAAAGGTCCACCTTGGGCAGGATGGAGTCATCGTCCTTTTGCAGCTGACGGGCTTCCAGGGCCTGGGCCCGGGTCACGATCTGCCGCTTCTCATCATCCGACAGCTGGGCCTTGCGGGCCTCCAGGGCCTGGCGTACGGCCTGCTGACGGCGACCTTCCAGCTGGTCGTCCGGGCGCAGGGTCAACGTTACCCGATGGGGATTGTCGATCAGCAGGCGACGAATCAGTCCCGGCACATAGTCCGGATCACTGATCTTGTCGCGCATGGCTTCCAGTACCGGCTCCAGGTCCAGTAGCTCCACCGGGTCGCCGCCATGAACCATGGGAGAAATTGCGGTCATGATCAGCTGAAGGCCATAGGGGAAGCTGTCACCGGCAATTTCCCGCTGATGCAGCTCCAGCTGGTGAAGAATGGCTTCCAGGCGTTCACGGGGAACTCCTTCCGAGGCAACTTTTTCCAGGACGCCTTCCACCAGGGCTTCCAGGTCTTCCCGGCGCTCCGGCTCAGAGCCCTCCACGCCACAGACAAACGTCATTTCCCGGTTGGAATCTTCCAGCCCGCACATGGGCGATGGCGCCGCGGCAATGTCTGTGGTTTCCAGGGCGTGCAACAGGGGTGAGGCGCTGTTTTCCAGCAATACACTGGCCACCAACTGGGCCTCCAGGTTTTGCTGCAGGTCGAAGCTGTGCCCCAGCAGCCAGCCCATTACCAGATGGGTCTTGCGTTCCACTGACTCACCAGCGCTGACGGCATAGCCCTGCTCCACCCTCAATGGCGAGAACAGTCGTTTCTCGTCCCGTACCGGAAGGTCCACTTCCAGGGCATCGAACCGGGCGAGGGCCAGCTCCTCGAATCGCTCATGGTGCTCACGGGCCGGAATGTCGCCGTATGTGCAGAAAATCGCATTACTGGGATGGTAGTGATGACGATAGAAGGCCACCAGGTCGTCGTAGCTCAGGTCGACAATATGGTCCGGCTCACCACCACTGTTGTAGTGGTAGGTGGTGGTGGGGAACAGGTGGCTGGACAGGTTCTGCCACAACTGGGACGTGGGTGCACTCATGGCACCCTTCATCTCGTTGTACACGACCCCACGGTAAACCAGGGGCGTGGTGGGATCATCCGGTGTCTCGAATTCAAGGCGGTGACCTTCCTGGGCAAAATCCAGCGGATCCAGTTTGGAAAAGAACACCGAGTCCAGGTATACCGACAGCAGATTGTCGAAATCCTTGCGGTTCTTGCTGGCAAAGGGATAGGCCGTCCAGTCACTGCTGGTGAAGGCGTTCATAAAGGTATTGAGTGAACGCCGGATCATCATGAAGAACGGATCCCGCACGGGGTAACGCTCGCTCCCACAGAGCGCCGTGTGTTCCAGGATATGGGCAACACCGGTGGAGTCCATTGGGAAGGTACGCAGGGCTACGAAAAATACATTCTCGTCATTATCTGCAGCCATATGCAGGTGCCGCGCGCCGGTCTTGCGGTGCACATACTCCTCCATGGTGAGGTTCAGGGCTGCAATGGGATGACTGCGAACGCGCTCGAACGCCGGGTGTACAATGGACTCATTGGTTACGGTCATGCATTCGTCCTGTCTGGCAAAATAGTGTTATGTAGCTTATCACGGTATCCTCGACACGCCGGTGGATGTCACCGGGAGGACTACCTCCAGTTGTGACCGGGAGCGAACTTCCCCGATAATAGTTCACCTATGATGGCGACGAGGCGGAGCTTTTGAAACCCCGCCCCCGGAACGAATATCGCAAAATGCCTGATGCCGCCACTGCCTGGTTTGCGGTATCCGCCGGAGAACCAGAGACCAAGGTAAGCCATGATCATGACCGACACATCTACCGAGCGCAGCCTCCGCTCCACCAGCCCCAGGATGCCGGACGCCAGCGCCTACCACAGTGAACGGCGCCGCTACCTCGCCCGGGCCCGCCGCAACCCAGGCCTGCGCCAGCGGTATCTGCGCAACCTGGCTGGTTATCTGTTGCTGCGGGGCGCCTGGTCGTTCGGTTTCTTTCCGATCATCCTGGCCTTCTGGGTCCCCCTGGTTCTGGCCGAATTCAACCCTGTAGTGATGGTGCAGTCACTGCTGCCCCACCTGGACGCCTTCGTGTCCGCAAACCCGGAAGTCCAGGCCCGTTCGATCAGTACGGTTCTCGCAGGCTGGGCGTCGATCGGTTTGTTCTTCTTCCTGTTCGACGTAGTGATCAATCCGTTTCGCTCGCCGTTCCAGAAAGAGGCCGACGTTCACATGCGGGCCTGGTCACAGAGCCAGGGACTGGTGCCACCAGACGAAGTGTGAACAGGGTTTGATTCGGCAACAATAGCCAAGTCTTTTTGTAAACTTTTGTATCTGTATCAGGATACACTCCCAAGAAGTTAGCGGACTGGGGAGAGTATCCGGATGGAGATCAAGAACGCCTTGCTGGTGGACGATTCAAAAGTGGCCCGCTTTACCCTCAGCAAGCTACTCAAGGGCAGCAATATGGAGGTCAGCACTGCCAACTCCGCCGAGGAGGCGCTGGACCTGCTGAGTAACAGTGAGCACCCCGACGTAATCTTTATCGACCATCTGATGCCGGGCATGAACGGCGTCGAGGCCGCCCGCGCCATCCGCAACAATCCCGCCACCGCCCACATACCCATCGTGATGTGTACCTCCGGTAAATCCGCCGAGTTCGAGCAAACCGCCCGTGCCATGGGCGTGGACGTCATCCTGCCCAAGCCACCTGAGCGGGATGGGGTCACTCGGGTACTCGACAAACTCCGGGCCATGCCCGAGGCCCAGCCGGTAACGGTCAGCGAGGAAAGCCAGGTACCCCCGGCCAACGACCCGGACATCCCCCTGCTGACCGAAGACCAGATCGCCATGGCGGCCCGGGCCGAAGTCCAGTCCCAGATCAGTGAACAGCTCCACGAACGCCTGACCCAACTCTTTGATGAGCAAGTGGGCTACCTCCGCCAGGGCATGGACGAGCACAACAGCCTGAATACAACCCTGATCAACGAAAAACTGGCGGCCCTGGAAGCCATCCTGGACGTCCACCAGAAAGCCGTGGCAAAGACGGTGACCCGGGAGGTCAACGAGTTACTGAAAAAGCTGCTCAGCCAACACCAGCGGGACACCGTCAAGGCCATCGAAACACTGGTTGCCGACAGGAACACCCACCTGCGCGAAGAACTGGACCGGCAGCGTGACCAGGACCAGGAATTCTGGAAGTCATTGCAGACCGACACCCTGCAACAGGCTACGGAAGCCGCCCGCCATCAGGCGGAGCAAGTGGCTCGACACCTGGACGAGCTGGCAGCTGACCGTCGCCACAAGTCTGCCCGCAACGTTTATCTCGGCATCCTGCTGGTGAGTCTCGGTGTCGTCGGTCTGAGCCTTGCCTGGATGAACGGCTTGCTGCCGATATAATCAGCCCGGGGCCTGCATACTTCGGAATTTGCTACCCGGGAACGCCGCCTTCACATTCACCCACCGGTACGGAACTTTGATAGAATGCGACCAGTTCTCAACCCACGGTCGCAGTCTTCCTGCCGGATGCCTTCATGAATCACCTGTTTATCGACAACCTCACCGTTATCGACTTTGCCTACCTGGACCACCACCGCGGCCTGGTCGGCGAGAGCTGGATTGCCGACATCGTGCTGGGCGGCGAGCTGGATGAGCAGGGCATGGTGTTCGATTTCGGCAACGTGAAGCGCACCATCAAACGGGTGATCGACGAGCGGGTAGACCACCGACTCGTGGTACCGGCCGGCGCAAGTTGCCTTGCACGGGGCGACAGCCCCGGACATCTCACCTGGACCCTGGCAGACGGCAGCCAGATCCGCCACGAGGGGCCGGAACAGTCCGTAGTATTCCTGGACCACACGGAAGTCGTGCCATCCGCTGTAGCGCGCCTGTTGGAGCAGGAACTGAAGGCTGTGCTGCCGGCGAATGTGACGGATGTTGAGGTCACCCTGCGGGAGGAACTGATCGAGGGCGCCTATTACCATTACGTCCATGGCCTGAAGAAGCACCTTGGCAACTGCCAACGCATTGCCCACGGTCACCGTTCCCCGATCCGCATTGATATCAACGGACGGCGGGACGCGGAGCTGGAGAAGCACTGGGCTCGGCAGTGGCAGGATATCTACATCGGCACCCGAGAAGACCTGAGCCAGAGCTGGACGGATGGGGATGGCACCGAGTATGTGAGTTTCCATTACGACGCCGAACAGGGTGAGTTCCGGCTGACCCTGCCCCGCCAGCGGGTGTGGTTCCTGGAAACCGATACCACCGTTGAGTTGATTGCCGCTTACCTGGCTGACCAGATCAAGGCGTCACATCCCACTGATGAGGTTCGCGTGCGGGCTTTTGAGGGGGTTGGGAAAGGTGCTATTGCTGTTCGCTGAGTTGGTAGTTGCCACTCTGACTGTGGAGGCGGCCTGTTGATTTGATTTAGGAGCCTGCTGTATCCGGGTGGTCGAGCTGAGGCGGTAAGACTTTTCTGGACACGCCTCGCAAGTACGTCCCTGTAGGGCTCCGTCGCGCCATCCCTGGCGCTCCAGGGTCCAGAAAAGTCTTCCCACCCCATCTCTTACGAAGCTTTTTGATATCTCTACGATAAACCGACACAACCACTTCTAGAACTCTGTCTACTGGCAATCTGCGCAAGGTGAAGACTGTTTATGTCTAGTTCCAGAACCAACACTGCGCCCAATATTTTTGCGAAGCTCAGGTGCCAACAACACGTGTCGGCGATATCGAGCAGGTACATAGGGAGTGGGGTTGGGGACATCTTTCAGGACCCTGGAGCGCCAAGGATGGCGCGACGGAGCCCTCCATGGATGGATTCACGGGGCGTGTCCTGAAAGATGTCACCGGCCCCGGTCCCCGGCACCTAAACCAGAACCCCAACCGTGCAGCCGGAAAAACCGACCAAAACCAGAAACCAGAAACCAGAAACCAGAAAACAAGAAAGCAGACACAAAAACCGCCCGAAGGCGGTTTTTTGCTGATAACCCGGTGGACTAAACCGTGTTACCAAATTGGCGTCCCCTAGGGGGTTCGAACCCCTGTTGCCGCCGTGAAAGGGCGGAGTCCTAGGCCACTAGACGAAGGGGACTAGAAATTGGTGGAGCCAAGCGGGATCGAACCGCTGACCTCAACACTGCCAGTGTTGCGCTCTCCCAGCTGAGCTATGGCCCCTCAACGGCTGCGTATATTAAGGATCCGCCCGGGGGGCGTCAACACTTAAAACGCATTTTTTTCAGTTTTCTGGACATCCCTGTCCAGACCGTTCAAAACACCACCAGATCGCTCATTCTGCGATCAGCGCAGCGTACTCCTTCTCCACCCGCTTGGTTTCCTTCTTGGAAAAACCGCCCAGAACAGTCAGCGCATGGCGCAAACGGGCACGGGTCATGTCCGGACCCAGCAGCGCCATGGAGTCCATGACCGACCAGGAATTGGGCGTACCGGCAATCGCAACGAAGATGGCGAACATGAAGTCGCCCATCTTCAGCTCCATAGCCTTGGCCAGACCCTTGATGTCCGCGAAGATATTTTCCTTGCTCCAGTGACGCTGGGCTTCCAGCTTCCACAGGGCAAACTGCAGCACCCGCTTCACCTGGCCTTCGTCCAGCTTGTTGTGGGCAAAGTCCTCCGGAGTCAGTTCCAGCATGCCGGAGAACATGAAAGAAGCCATGGGCGCCACATCAGAGAACACCTCCGCCCTGCCCTTTACATGAGGCACCAGGGCGCGCAGGGCATCTTCGTTGAACCACCACTGGTGCAGGCGCTCCACGAACTGGTCATCGGAAACGTCCTCCCGCAACCACAGGCCGTTCAGCCAACGCAGCTTCTCCACATCAAACACCGGACCGCCGAGGGACACCCGGTTGATATCGAAGTGCGCGATCATCTCGTCCAGGGTGAACTTTTCACGCTCATCCGGCATGGACCAGCCCATTCGACCCAGGTAGTTGGTCACTGCCTCCGGCAGGAAGCCCATACGCTCGTAGAAGTTGATCGAGGTGGGATTCTTGCGCTTGGACAGCTTGCTCTTGTCCGGGTTACGCAGCAGTGGCAGGTGACACAGCACCGGCATATCCCAGCCAAAATACTCATACAGCAGCTGGTGTTTGGGCGCAGAGTTGATCCACTCCTCTCCCCGCAGCACGTGGGTAATACCCATCAGATGGTCATCCACCACGTTGGCCAGATGGTAGGTGGGCATGCCGTCTGACTTGAGCAGGATCTGGCAGTCCACCTGGGACCAGTCAATCTCGATCACGCCACGAAGCATATCGTCAATCTTGCAGACGCCTTCATCCGGCACCTTCATACGAATCACATAGGGCTCGCCTGCATCCAGACGACTCTGCACTTCGTCTGCCGGCAATTCCAGGTCGCCCTTGATACCCGGGTTTTCGCCCCGGGCCTTGCGCTCTTCACGGATGGCGTCGAGTTCTTCCGGGGTGCGGAAGCAGTAGAACGCATGGCCCTTCTCAACCAGTTCCATGGCGTACTGGCGATAGGAATCCTTGCGCTCGGACTGGCGATAGGGGCCATGGGGGCCGCCCACATCGGGACCTTCGTCCCATTCCAGACCGAGCCAGCGCAGTGCCCGGAGAATGTCCTGTTCCGACTCGGCGGTGCTGCGGGCCTGGTCGGTGTCCTCGATGCGGAGGATAAACTGGCCACCGTGCTGGCGAGCAAAGCAGAGGTTGAACAGGGCGACAAACGCTGTGCCCACATGGGGGTCACCGGTGGGCGACGGGGCAATTCGGGTACGTACAGTCATTAAAGGATCCAGCCTGACGCAGTGAATGAATGAAAAGGCGCCATTATACCGAGCCACGACGGAAATCCCATGAATGCTGAGGACGTTATGGGTTCATACGCATATGGAACTTCCCACTCCACCCCTAATGTAATATTATAACATTTCCATTAAGACGATCAGGGCAAGTCTCCATCATGAAGCAGATCTCCCGTTTACTACCGATAGTCGGCCTGTCGGCGGCTCTGACCCTCGGGGCAGTTACTGCCCATGCCACTGATGAAAAGCCGAAGATAGTGGCCTCCCTCTCCCCGATCGAGCTACTGGTCAGGGCCGTGGCGGGCGATCAGGTGACTGTTTCCACGCTGGTGCCCGCCGGTGCCAGCCCACACACCTACCAGCTACGTCCCTCCGAGCGCCGCCAACTGGCCGCCGCTGACCGGATTTTCTGGGTTGGCCCGGGCATGGAGAGCTTCCTTGAACGCTTGCTGACGGGGCCGGATTTTCGCGACCAGAGTGTGGCCCTGGCCCAGGGAGCCGACTCACCAGGCGATGACGCCCGAGGGCATCACGACCAGGTTCGTCAGGGCGACCATACTGAAGCGGAGCATGGGCAAGAGCACGACAGCGCCGACGCTCATGATCACGGTCATGGTCACGACCACGGCGACGGCGAAGACCCTCATATCTGGCTGGATCCGACCCTGGCGCTGGACATGGCAGGAAAGGTCGCCCACAGCATCGAAGACCTTGAGGGCATCGATGCTGAGCAGGTCGACAGGAACCTGGCGAACTTCAAAGTGGCGCTGAAAGAGCGTGAGGCCGCTATCCGTGTACAACTGCAGCCGGCGAAGGACCTGGACCTGTTCACCTACCATGATGCCTTCCGTCGCTTCGCTGAGCACTACGGGCTGACCATCGCCGGCGTACTGACCCTCAGTCCCGAGCGTAGCCCGGGTGCCCGTCACCTGGCAGAGGTGCAGCAACGGTTGCAGCAGGCGGACCAGCCCTGTCTGCTGACGGAACCCCAGTTCAACCGGCAATGGTGGGAGTCGTTGATGACCGATGTAGAGATACCGATCAGCACCTGGGATCCCCTGGCCGGTGATATCGAGCCTACCGCCACAGGTTACCTGGAATTCCAGCAGAGCCTTGCAGATGCCGTTCTACGCTGCCTGCCAGAGAACGCCGAGTAACAGCGGCAGGGTAACCATGCCCAACAAGGTCTGCCCGCTGATGATAGCGGCCATCAGGGGGGCGTCGCCCCCCAGTTGGCGAGCCAGGATGTAGGATGAGGTAGCGGTGGGCAGTGCCGCGAGCAGGATGGCGACCTGCACCAGGGTGCCGCTCATACCCAGCAGCATGGCCAGGCCCAGGGTGAGTACCGGGAAGATCACCAGCTTGGCGAAAGATGACACCAGGAAAGGTGCCGAGGCATTACGCAGGGCTTTCAGTTGCAACCCGGCACCCACGCACATCAGACCCATGGGCAGTGCCAGGTCGCTCAGCGGAGCCAGGATACCGGCCACCACCGGATGAAAGCCGATACGGAAGAAACTCCAGATCACGCCAATCACCGACCCGATAATCAGCGGGTTGGTGGCGATGGCCTTGATCACTGGTGCCAGGCGCAACTTCCCCTGCCGACAGGTCACCGAGAACATCAGGATGCACAGCAGGTTCAGCAGCGGCACCTTCACCGCCACGGCCACCGCGATCAGTGATATCCCCTCGTCCCCCAGCAACATACCTGCCGCCGCCAGCCCCACATAGGAATTGAAGCGGATACCACCCTGGAACACGGAAGAATAGACAGGCCCCGGCCAGCGCCAGATCAGCTGGATCAACACGAGAATCAGCGTCATGGCCACCAGCATGGCGACGATCAGTAACAGGATGTCGCCGTAGGCGGACGCGGGGAGGCGTGCCTGTCCCAGCTTGTAGATCAGCATGGCCGGAAACAGGGCGTAGTAGGTGAAGCGTTCAGCCTGGATCCAGAAACCCTCGCCGGGGAACTGCCAGCGCCGGAACAGGTGCCCGATCACGATCAGCACAAACACCGGTATCAGGGCCTGAACCACAACTGACATATCTGTCCCTCAAGGCTGAAAAGCTGAGGATACTATCATTATTGCTCCCCGGGGTCTGCCCGGGGAGCACTGGGGCCGGGCCTTGCACCCTGCCCCGATGCCGGATCCTATCGTCCGGTTTTCAGCTGTTCCCAGTAACGATTATAGATCTGCATGGCCTCATCCCCCACGTCCTCCTGGAACTCGGCGTTTTCCATGTCTTCCGCGGTGGGATAGCTGGTGCGATTGCTGGCAACTTCCTCCGGCAGCAGGTCACGGGCAGCCAGGTTGGGTGTCGCGTAGCCGATGTCCTCGCTGATCAGCGCGGAGATCTCCGGCTGCAATACAAAGCTGATGAACTTATGGGCAGCTTCCGGATTGGCGGCATTTTTGGGGATCACGAAACTGTCGAGCCACACGATGACACCTTCCTCAGGATAGATGTACTCCAGTGAAGGCATATCTTCCTTGCCCATAAAGGCTTCGCCGTTCCAGATCATGCCGATGTCGGTCTCACCCTCCAGGTAGGGCATACGGGGCGCGTCAGAGTTGAAGGTGCGAACGGACGGCATCAGCTCACTGAGCTTTTCGTAGGCAGCCTCGATTTCTTCCGGATTGGTGCTGTTACCGGAGTAACCCAGTACGCGCAGGCCGACATGGAACACTTCCCGCATGTCGTTCGTCAGCATCACCTGGCCTTCATACTGCTGGTCCCACAGGTCGGCCCAGCCGGTTACTTCGCCCTCTTCCACCGCATCACTGTCGATGGCCAGGCCGGTGGTGCCCCAGAGGTAAGGCACGGAATAGGCGTTGTCCTTGTCGAAGCTCTGGTCGACCAGCTCCGGATCCAGGTTATCGAAACCTTCGATCTGGCTGTGGTCGATTTCCATCAGCAGGTCTTCCTTCCGCATCTTGTTCACATAGTAAGTGGACGGCACGGCAAGGTCATACTGGCTGCTGTCATCCAGCAGCTTCAGGCGGGCATACATGGCCTCGTTACTGTCATAGGTGGTGTAGACCACCTGGATGCCTGTTTCTTCCTCGAACCGGTCCAGAACTTCCTGCGGCATGTACTCTGACCAGTTGTACAGGTTCAGCACTTGCGCCTCTTCCTGCTGGTCGCTGCAGCCTGCCAGGGTGACCGCTGCCAGACCGGCAATGGCAAGTTTCTTCATTGTTTACTCCTCATCAGAATCCATTGGGACAACACAAGCATCAGCAGTGAAAACACCAGCAACAGCGTACCCAGTGCATTCACTTCGGGTTTCAGGCCGACTCGCACCATAGAGTAGATGCGTAGCGGCAGGATTTCATATCCGGGGCCACTAACAAAGGTGCTCACCACCACATCGTCCAGGCTGAGGGTAAAGCCCAGCAGCCAGCCCGCCAGCAGCGCCGGCATGATCACCGGCAGCAGCACAGTGCGGGTCATGGTGAAATCCGAGGCACCCAGGTCCCTGGCCGCTTCCGGCAAGCTTTCGTCAAAGCCGCTGAGACGGGCCATCACAGTAATCACCACAAAAGGCAGGCAGAAGGTGACGTGCGCCAGTAACAGGGAGAAGTAACCCAGTTGCACCCCCACCAGCAGGAACAGCGACAGCAGGGATATGGCCAGCACAATCTCCGGCGACATCATCACCACGAACAGCATACCCCGAAGGGCCTTCTTTCCCCGGAACCGATAACGGTGCAGCGCCAGCGCCGTCAGCGCACCGATCAGGGTCGACAGGGTGGCCGCCGATACCGCGAGCCACAGGGAATTCCACAAGGCCTGCATCATGGCGTCATTGCTGAACAGTGACTCGTACCAGCGCCAGGTGAAGCCACCCCAGCGGTAGCCGGTGCGACCATCATTGAAGGAAAACACCACCAGCACACCGATGGGGATATAAAGGGCCAGGTACACCAGCACCAGGTAGGCCCTTGGCAACCAGCGAGTCATACCTCGGCCTCCTCACCCAGGCGCCGCTGACTGAGACGGTGTGTAAACAACAGCAGGGCCATGGCCAGGGTAAGCATGATGGCAGCGGCGGCACCGAACGGCCAGTCACGGGCATCCAGGAACTGGTTCTTGATCACATTGCCCACCAGCAGGTTACGGGAACCACCCAGGATGTCCGGGACAAAGAAGAGCCCCATAGCCGGCAAAAGCACCAGCATCACACCGGCCAGGACGCCGGGCAGGGTCAGGGGCACCACCACATGGATAAAGGTGCTGAAACGCCCGGCCCCCAAGTCGTGGGAGGCCATCAGCAACTCCCGGCGCAGGTCATCAAAGACCGAGTACAGGGGCAGTATCATGAACGGCAACAGCAAATAGACCAGGCCGACGATAACGGCGCCTTCGGTATACAGCATGCGCAGCGGCTCATCGATAAGCCCCATCTCCATCAAGCCGGTATTGATCAGTCCATTAGTGGCCATCAGTAGTTTCAGTGCGTAGGTACGCACCAGGGAGTTGGTCCAGAAGGGCACGATCAGCAGGAAGATCAGCAGCAGCTGGCGCTCCTTTGCAACCCGGGACAGGGCCCAGGCGAAGGGGTAACCAATGACCAGGCAAACCAGGGTCGTTACCGAGGCCATGTACAGGGAGTGGAGGAAGACCTCGAGGTACAGCGGGTCAAGCAGACTGCGATAATTCTCCAGCGTCACTGGTAACGACAGGAAGGTCCCCGGGTCACGGGTCAGGAAACTGGCACCGATCACCAGCAGGTTGGGCGCCAACACCAGTGCCAGCAGCCAAGTCCAGACCAGTACCAGCACACCGGTCCGGAAGGGTTGCCGCAACCCCCTAAGCATTCGCTGCCTGGTCCTCGGGAGCGTGCACTTCTTCCTGGGGCAGCAGCCACTCCCAGCCCTCGACCCAACTGACCCGAACCGGCTCACCCAGGCGGTAGTCAAAGGCGGGGTCGTCCTCGTCGAAGAACTCACTGGCAAGCACCTCGGTGCCATCGTCGAGGTGAATCACCGAGTCCAGGGTACTGCCTTTATAGTTGCGCTCCACGACCTTGCCGGCAAAGCCGTGGTCTGCGTCCGGCTCCAGCACCCGGATATCCTCTGGTCGCAGCAGGACATGCACCCCCTGACCTTCGGAAACCGGGAACCGTGGTCGCCTCATGGTGCGCCGGTAGCCGGAGACGTTCACCGTTATGCGCTGCTCATCCACCTGTTCCAGGACACCCGGGAAAAGATTGGTTTCTCCAACAAAGCGGGCGGTGAAAAGGTTGGCAGGGCGCTCGTAGATTTCACGCGGCGTCCCCTTCTGCTGCACCTTGCCCGATTGCAGCACCACAACCCGGTCTGACATGGACAGGGCTTCTTCCTGGTCGTGGGTGACGAAGACGAAGGTAATGCCCAGCTCCCGCTGCAGCCGTTTGAGTTCGATCTGCATGGTCCGGCGCAGCTTGTAATCCAGCGCTGAAAGCGGCTCATCCAGCAGCAGGAGTTTCGGGCGCTTGACCACAGCCCGGGCGATGGCCACCCGCTGTTGCTGGCCGCCCGAAAGCTGGTGGGGCTTGCGCCGGGCAAAGTCACCCAGTTGCACCATGGCGAGGGCATCCTCCACCCGCTGGCGAATCTCGTCCCTTGGCCGTTTTTCCATCTTCAGGCCATAGGCGACGTTGTCATACACCGTCATATGAGGGAACAGCGCATAGTGCTGGAAAACGGTGTTCAGAGGTCGCTGCTCCGGCGGCAAGGCAGTGATATCTGTGCCGTTGAGCTCAATGGTGCCACTGGCGGGTATTTCAAAACCAGCCAGCAACCGCAACAGGGTGGTTTTACCGCACCCTGAGGGCCCCAGCAGTGTGATGAACTCGCCATCCGCGATATCCAGGTCGAGGGAGTCCAGCACCGTTTTGCCGGAGAACTGTTTGCCCAGATTTCGGAGAGAAAGCAGCGTCTTCTGTGTCATCAGCAGCGCCCCTGAAATGAGCGGGCTATTTTTTCAGAAAATGCCCCCCCGGGCAAAGGCTACAGGCGCTTTTTCACGGGTTTCTGCTACATCGCCGATGGTAGGTTCAGGTACAATACCTGCCAGATTCACTGCTGTATCAGGCCATACGTTCATGTCTATGCCAGAGACACTTCTAAAGTCCCCTGCTCCTTTGTCCCGCCGCTTCTGTGTGGCACCCATGATGGACTGGACCACCCGCCACTATCGTTACCTGGCCAGGATTCTGAGCCGGCGGGCACTGTTGTATACCGAGATGGTCACCACCGGCGCCCTGATCCATGGCGATACCGCCCGTTTTCTGCAACATGACCCGCTGGAGTATCCCCTTGCCCTGCAACTGGGCGGCAGGGACCCGGACGAACTGGCCCGATGCGCAGCCCTGGCGGAAGAGTATGGCTTCAACGAGGTCAACCTGAACGTCGGCTGCCCCAGTGACCGGGTGCAGAACAACATGATCGGCGCCTGCCTGATGGGCCATCCGGAAAAGGTCGCCGACGGAGTGCGGTCCATGATCGCCGCCACCTCCCTGCCGGTCACCGTCAAACACCGGATCGGTATCGACGGGCGGGAGTCCTGGGAAGATCTCTGCCACTTCATGGAAACCGTGGCGGCGGCCGGCTGCCGGACCTTTATTGTCCATGCCCGCATTGCCGTGCTGGAAGGCTTGAGCCCCAAGGAGAACCGGGATATCCCGCCGCTCAAGTACCCGTGGGTGTATGACCTCAAGGCTCGCTACCCGGAGCTGGAAATCATCATAAACGGGGGAATCAAGACCTTCGAGGAGTGTCACCAGCACCTTGAACACACTGACGGGGTCATGCTCGGCCGGGAGGCCTACCACAACCCCTGGCTGCTTGCCGGTGTTGACCCTGAATTGTTCGGCGAAGAGCCCTCCGTGTCCAGTCGCCACGACGCCCTCAGGGCCATGTTGCCGTTTATTGAGGCAGAACTGGAACGAGGCGTATACCTCAGTCACATCACCCGCCATATCATGGGCCTGTTCCATGGCCAGCCCGGGGGGCGCCAGTTCCGCCGACATATCAGCGAGAACGCCCATCGTCCGGGCAGCGGCATAGAGGTGGTACTTGATGCGTTGGCCAAAGTTCGGGAGCCTCTCCCTCAACCAGACCCTGCATAGCTTCTGCATGACCAGCCGGTAAGCCTTTGCTGTCTTGTTCCCGCCACGCCAGCCGGTTATCGTAACGATATGACGACAGCCTTCCAGCAGATTCCGGCCCTTCCCGGTTTTTGCCGAAGGCCCCACGCGCTTTGCCGCAACAGGAAGCATGCCTGACGACAACAGGGACACGAGGAACAATCATCGATGATCAGCAAGCTTGAACAACTCAAAGCCATGACCACCGTGGTCGCCGACACCGGTGACCTGGAAGCCATCGCCGAGTGGCGGCCACAGGATGCCACCACCAATCCATCGCTGTTGCTCAAGGCCGCAGGCTCAGACGCCTACCGTCCCATGCTGGACCAGGCGGTTGCTTTCGCAGCCCGCCAGGGCGGCTCCGACCAGGAACAGCTGAGCTGGGCTACCGATACCCTGGCGGTACTGGCCGGCAAGCAGATACTGGACCTGATTCCCGGCGTGGTATCCACCGAGGTGGATGCCCGCCTGTCCTTTGATACCCGGGCCACCATCGACAAGGCCCGGCGCCTGGTCGAGCTGTACGACAGTCAGGGTGTGGATACCAGCCGTATACTGATCAAGATTGCTTCCACCTGGGAGGGCATCCGTGCAGCGGAGCAGCTGCAAAAGGAAGGCATCCACTGCAACCTGACCCTGCTGTTCTCCTTTGTCCAGGCGGCAGCCTGCGCCGACGCCGGGGCTTACCTGATCTCACCATTTGTGGGCCGCATCCTGGACTGGCACCTGGCCCACTGCGACCGGGATGCCTTCGCCCCGGAAGAAGATCCCGGTGTGCTGTCGGTAAGCCGTATCTATAATTACTACAAGGCCAATAGCTACGACACCGTGGTTATGGGAGCCAGCTTCCGCAATACCGGTGAGATCGAGCAATTGGCCGGCTGTGACCGGCTGACCATCAGCCCGGCCCTGCTGAAGGCACTCAAGGAGGATACCGGGGAGCTGCCCCGCCAACTGTCACCAGACAATGCCCACAGTGCGGACCGGCCCATGGCTATCGACGAACACCTGTTCCGCTGGGAATCCAACGAAGACGCCATGGCGACCGAGAAACTGGCCGAGGGCATTCGTCGCTTTGCCGCTGACCAGGTGGAACTGGAACAAAGGGTCAGTCAGCTCGCCCGGGCTGCCTGACCGGAGGACAATAGCTGGATGATCAACCAACTTCGTCAATTGTTGTTTCCGGATACCGGTGCAAGGGGCGCACCCGCCGACCCTGACCATCACCAGTTGGCAGTGGCGGCCACGGCACTGATGGTCCAGCTTTCCCGCATCGACAACCACGAGGATGAACGGGAGCTGGAAACCATCGTCGACTGTGCGGTCAAGGTTCACCAGGTGACACCGGAAGAGGCCCGGCAGATCCTCGACGACGCCCTGAACCATGCCGATGACTCCACCTCGATCTATGAATTCACCGGCCAGCTCAACGAGCAGCTAAGTCAGGATGCCAAGCAGCGGGTTCTGGAAAGTATCTGGCGGGTAGCACTGGCCGATGGCCGTATCGACAAGTACGAAGAACACCTGATTCGCCGGATGGCCGAACTGCTGCACCTTAATCATCGGGAATACATGCAGGCCCGCCACCGGGCCAGTGACGAGCCGGCCTGATCGTCGGCTGCACTCATTCAAAACCCGGGCCGCCCCTGCGTCGCCCGGGTCTACCTGCTTCAGGAGAACCAACATGCTCGCCATACTCCATCCGGACACGCAGCTGGACAGCGACAGCTATCGTCAGACCATGAGCTTTCTTGAGCAACTGCCCGGGGTGGCGGTCAAGGTCCATGAAGTGGTAGGCGCCAGTCAGCGACTGACCGAAATCTATCTGCTTGGCGACACCAAGAGCCTGGACAAGGACGAAATCGAAGCCCTGCCAGCAGTGGAGCGGGTTATCCGGATTTCCGATGACTACCGGATTCTGGGCCGGCACCGGGACGACCAGCGCCAGTCGGGATTCACCTATAACGGCGTGGAATTCAGCCAGCACAACCTGAACGTGTTCGCGGGCCTGTGCGCGGTGGATACCCCCGAGCACGTGGAAATCATGATGCGGGCTCTGAGTGAGCAGGGCCAGCACTGCACTCGCATGGGGGCCTACAAACCCCGCACCAACCCCTACTCGTTCCAGGGCCATGGCAAAAGCTGCCTGCCCTGGGTATTCGAGACCGCCGGCAAACACGATATCCGTGTGGTGGCCATGGAAATTACCCATGAAAGCCATATCGAGGAAATCGACGAGTGCCTGGAGAAACTGGGGCGCCCTACTGGCGTCATGCTGCAGGTGGGCACCCGTAACACCCAGAACTTCGAGCTGCTCAAGGCCATCGGCCGCCAGAAAACCTATCCGGTACTGCTTAAACGTGGTTTCGGCATTACCCTGAACGAATCCCTGAACGCGGCGGAATACCTCGCCAGCGAGGGCAATGCCAACGTGGTGTTCTGCCTGCGCGGCATGAAAACCGACGCTGGCCAGCCCCATCGCAATATGGTCGACTTCGCCCATGTGCCCACCGTGAAACGGCTGACCCGTATGCCGGTGTGCATTGATCCATCCCACTCCGTCGGTAGCCGAGACAAGGCCCCGGATGGCATCCCCGACGTCATGCACGCTACCGCCCAGGGCGTGGTTGCCGGTGCCAACATGGTGCTCGTAGACTTCCATCCGCGCCCGGAAAAAGCGCTGGTCGACGGCCCACAGGCGCTATTGATGGACGAGCTGCCTGCGTACCTTGAAGACGTCCGCGAATGTCACCAACTCTGGAAGAAACGCCAGCAGCTTTACCGGAACACAGGAGAAGCCAGGGCAAATGATCATCTATGGTCATCGCGGAGCCCGGGGTGAAGCCCCGGAGAATACTCTGGCCGGGTTCACCACGGCCTACCGTCATGGAATCCGGCACTTTGAACTGGACGTGCAATTGTCGTCTGACGGTATCCCCGTGGTCATTCATGATCTGACCCTTGAGCGCACCACCGGCAAGACCGGCAAGGTGGCCAACCAGAGCGTCGCCGAGCTTTCCCGGCTGGATGCCCGAAATAACACAGTGCCCTGGCCGGACCCGGTGGGCGTACCCACCCTGGAGCAAGTACTGGATGCCTGCCCCGAGGTCGCCCACTATCAACTGGAAGTCAAGCCGGATGGCCGCAACCGGCTGAATATCCTCTGCAACCGGCTAACGGAGATGATTCAGCGCAGGAAGCTGTTCGAAACCGTAGTCGTTACCTCGTCCGATGGCTGGTTCCTGCAACAGATCAAGCGACGGAACCGCAAAATTCACACGGGTTACGTGGCAGGCCGGCGGTTTCCCCGACCTGTCCTCACGGCCCGGCGATTGGAGTGCAGTTACCTGATTCCGAGCTGGCGGATATGTTCAGCGGATATGGTCAACCAGGCGCACCGGCATGATATGCAGGTGTCGGTCTGGACCGTAAACCGCATCCACGACATGTTGCTCATGGAAGATATGGGCGTGAACAGCATTATCACGGACTTCCCCACCAGCACCCGGATCTACTTCGACAACCGGGCGGTGAGGCTACCCCGACCGTCTGAGGCGACGGCGGAGCAAGAGGAAGGACACGGCGCCACGACAGCCTGATCCGGCGAGGCCACACTGGCCCAAGCCGAATCCGGACCGTACGGCCCCCGGTTTATTCGAAAATCCGGTTCAGGCCGTTAAGGGCAGCTACCCGGTAGGCTTCCGCCATGGTCGGGTAGTTAAAGGTGGTATTGATGAAATAGTTCAGGGAATTGGCCTCCCCTTCCTGGTTCATGATGGCCTGCCCGATGTGAACAATCTCGGCCGCCTGGTCACCGAAACAGTGAATACCGAGGATTTCCCGGGTCTCCCGGTGGAACAGGATCTTCAGCATGCCCACTTTCTCGCCGGTGATCTGCGCGCGCGCCAGGTCCTTGAAGAACGCCTGGCCCACGTCATAGGGTACTTTCTTCTCAGTCAACTCCCGCTCGGTCGGGCCGACGGAACTGATTTCGGGAATGGTGTAGATACCAGTAGGCACATCCGACACAAACCGGAAGTACTCATCCTTGACCAGGTCCGAGGATGCAGAGCGGCCCTGGTCATAGGCAGCGCTGGCCAGGCTGGGCCAGCCTATGACATCGCCTGCAGCGTAGATATTGGGAACCGCGGTACGATAATGCTCATCCACCTGCAGCTGGCCCCGGCTATTCGGCTCCAGCTCCAGGTTTTCCAGCCCCAGGTTGTCGGTGTTACCAGCGCGTCCGTTACACCAAAGGAAGGCATCCGCGCGGATCTTCTTGCCGGACTTGAGCGACAGCACCACCCCATGGTCATCGCCGTCCACCGATTCGTACTCTTCGTTATGGCGCACCAGTACCCCGTTGTTTCGCAGGTGGTAGCTGAGAGCGTCAGAAATTTCGTCATCCAGGAACGACAGCAGGCGGTTACCCGGGTTGATCAGATCAACCTTGACCCCAAGCCCCGCAAAAATGGAGGCATACTCTGAACCGATTACCCCGGCGCCATAAATAATCAGCGTGCGTGGCGTGTGGGACAGATTGAGAATGGTGTCGCTGTTGTAGATACGGCGATGGCGGAAGTTCACATCCGGTGGCATGTAAGGTCTTGAACCCGTGGCAATGATGGCCTGCTTGAAGTTGAGCACCTCTGAAGTCTTGGCACCGCGGACCTCAAGCCGGTTCTTGTCCAGGAAAAAGGCCCGGCCATTGATCAGGTTGACCCGGTTGCGGGAATAGAACTGGGTGCGAAGCTTGACCTGCTTGTCGATCACCTTCTGTGCATTCTGCAAGACCCTGGGAAAGGAGAACCAGCGTGGCTCACCGATGTCCCGGAACATCTGATTGGTGTTGAACGTAATGATTTGCTTGACGGAGTGCCTGAGGGCCTTGGAGGGAATGGTGCCCCAGTGGGTGCAGTTGCCCCCGACAGTGGGCTTGTCTTCAATGATTGCAACGCGCTTGCCATGCTTGGTGGCATTCATGGCCGCACCTTCTCCGGCGGGGCCTGCGCCAATCACCACGACGTCATAATGATGTTCAGGCATCAGGACGGTCACTCCTTATCGCGTGGTCGTTAAAATAAAAACAGCCCACCGGCAACCCCAGGCCACCGGGAGCAGGGATCCTCTTGTTATGTCAGTACGGCATCAAGACCCGCTACGCTTGCCTGCGTCTGCCGCGTCATAGGCCAGGTTGTTGCTCGCCGGGTCTTCTTCGCTGTTCTCGCACTTGCTGGTATCACCGCCACAGATTTCGCAAGGCCCGGTAATGCCCGCCGCGCCCAGACCACCACAAGTGCCGGTGATGGGCTTGCGCCCGAAAATAACCCCTACGGACATGGCGGCGACCAGCAGGCCCACAATCAACAACGCCAGTAAGAACGTACCCATGACTACCTCCAGTCACTCAATCAGCCAGGTGGCAAAGGCAGGGGTGTAACGGGTTTCGAACCCCTCACCTTCACGCACGATAAAATAGACCGCCAGGTTTTCCTGCAAAGCCAGCCGATAACCCTCCTCGAACCCCAGTACGGTAAACGCTGTGGCCCAGGCATCAGCCATCATCGATGAATCATGAATAACCGTTACCGAGGCTAACCTGTGACCAACCGGCCGTCCGGTTGCAGGGTCTATGGTATGGGAAAATCGCTGGCCATTGGATTCGTAATAGTTACGATAATCCCCGGATGTTGCCATGCTACTCCGGTCCATGGCCACGACACGGTTTACTTGCCGACCCTGGACGTCCGGCTGCTCGACCGCCAGCCGCCATGCAGATCCATCGGGCTTTCGCCCATTCACCCTGACCTCACCCCCGATTTCTACCAGGTACCGGTCCACACCCTCACTTTCAAGGTACCGGGCGACCGCATCGACCCCGTAGCCCTTGGCAATGCCGGAGAGGTCGAGGTATTGCTTCCGCTCAGCACGGATGGCTTTCCGCTCAGGGTCCAGTTCCAGAAAGCGAAAACCGGTATTGGCGAGCTTGTCTGCCAACAGCTGGTCATCCGGTATCTTTTGAGGGCGCCCCTCCGGGCCGAAGCCCCACAGGTTGACCACCGGACCAATGGTGATATCGAAGGCACCACCCGATCGCTCAGAAACCTGCAGGGCGGCTGCCAGCACCTCGAACATGGCATCGGAGACCGGTGTCCACTCCGACTGATCATCCTTCAGGTTGAAGCGGCTGAGCTCCGAATCCTCCCGCCAGGTGGACATACTGGCATCCACAGACTCCAGGGTTTCTGTTATACCTTGCGACAAATCTTCAAGGGTTTCCCTGTCGTCGGTCAATACGACATTGATATGGTACCCGGTACCAAAGATTCCCCCGGTGATTTCCCAGATCTTTTCCTCTGGCTCAAACGAACAACCCGCCAGGGCGACCAGAGCCAGCATCGCGAGGATGCTGGCTCTGGTTACCCTGACGGGTCGAGACATGCCGGATGTCATCTGAGTGTCTTAACCCCCGAAGTCGTCCAGCATGATGTTTTCATCTTCCACACCAAGATCCTTGAGCATCTTGATCACGGAAGCGTTCATGATGGGGGGCCCACACATGTAGAACTCGCAGTCTTCCGGTGCCGGGTGGTCCTTCAGATAGTTCTCGTACAGTACATTGTGAATGAACCCGGTCGGGCCGTCCCAGTTATCTTCCGGCAGCGCATCAGACAGCGCCACATGCCACTCGAAGTTGTCATTCTCCCGGGCCAGCATATCGAAGTCTTCCACATAGAACATCTCGCGGACACTCCGGGCACCGTACCAGAAGCTGATCTTGCGCTTGGAGTTCAGGCGCTTGAGCTGGTCGAAGATGTGAGAACGCATGGGCGCCATGCCGGCACCACCACCGATGAAGACCATCTCAGCTTCGGTCTTCTTGGCAAAGAACTCCCCGAACGGCCCCATCACGGTCACCTTGTCACCCGGCTTCAGGTTGAAGACATAGGACGACATAATGCCCGGCGGGTGGTCGGTTCCAGGAGGCGGTGTGGCAATCCGGATATTGAACTTGAGAACACCCTTCTCTTCCGGGTAGTTGGCCATGGAATAGGCGCGGATAGTCTCTTCCTTGTTGATCGCCTTGTAGCGCCAGATATCGTGCTTGTCCCAGTCTTCGTGGAACTCTTCCTCGATATCGAAATCCTTGAACGGGATTTCATAGGGCGGGCACTCCAGCTGCACATAGCCACCTGCGCGGAAGTCCACTTCCTCGCCTTCCGGCAGCTTCAGCACCAGCTCCTTGATGAAAGTGGCAACGTTGTGGTTGGAAACCACCTCGCACTCCCACTTCTTCACGCCGAAGAACTCTTCCGGCACCTCGATCTTCATGTCCTGCTTGACAGGAACCTGGCAGGACAGGCGCCAGCCTTCCTTCTCTTCCCGCGGGGTGAAGTGGGTCTTTTCGGTGGGCAGCATGGCGCCGCCGCCGTCAAACACCTTGCACTTGCACTGGGCACAGGTACCGCCGCCGCCACAGGCGGAGGACAGGAAGATACCGCTGTTGGCCAGGGTACCCAGCAGCTTGCCACCGGCACTGGTCTTTACCGTGTGCTCGGGGTCATCGTTGATCTCAATGGTCACATCACCGGTGCTTACCAGCCGGGAGCGGGCGGCGAGGATGATCGCCACCAGCGCCAGAACGATAACGGTGAACATGACCACGCCGAGAATTATTTCTGTATTCATGGTCTCGCCTTTTCGTTAAACCGAATCACCGGGTTGGTTACAGGGAAATACCGGAGAAGGACATGAAGCCCAGTGACATCAGACCCACAGTGATGAAGGTGATGCCAAGGCCGCGCAGGCCTTCGGGAACGTCGCTGTACTTCAGTTTCTCACGGATACCCGCCAGTGCAACGATGGCCAGGGCCCAGCCCACGCCAGCGCCAAACCCATATACCAGGCTTTCGCCAAAGGTGTAGTCACGCTCCACCATGAACAGTGACGCACCCAGGATGGCACAGTTCACGGTAATCAGCGGCAGGAACACACCCAAAGCTGCATAGAGCGCAGGGATGTACTTGTCCAGCACCATCTCCATGATCTGTACGATGGCGGCAATAACACCGATGTAGGTCAGCAGCCCCAGGAAGCTCAGATCCACATTGGGCAGACCCGCCCACTCCAGGGCACCTTCCCGCAGGATGGTGTTATACAGCAGGTTGTTCACCGGCACAGTGACGGTCAGCACCACCACAACGGCAATACCAAGACCAATGGCGGCCTCGATCTTCTTGGAAATGGCCAGGAAGGTACACATCCCCAGGAAGAAGGCCAGCGCCATGTTCTCAACGAAAATGGCCTTGAGGATCAGACTGATATAGTGCTCCATCAGAAGGCCTCCTTGGCTTTGTGGCGTGACATCTTGAAGTCAGGCTCTTCAACCTGCTCAGGCTTCCAGGCGCGCAGGCCCCAGATGGCCAGGCCGATGATGAAAAACGCACTCGGCGGCAGCAGCAGCAGGCCGTTGGGCACGTACCAGCCACCTTCGTTAACGGTCGGCATCAGCGTGAGCCCGAACAGCGAACCGGCACCGATCAGCTCGCGGAAGAAAGCCACGAAAAGCAGCATCACCGAGTAGCCCAGGCCGTTACCGACACCATCCAGGAAACTGAGGAGCGGCGGGTTGTTCATGGCAAAGCCTTCCGCACGGCCCATAACGATACAGTTGGTAATAATCAGTCCAACAAATACCGACAGCTGCTTGGAGATCTCATAGGCATAGGCCTTGAGGATCTGGTCTACCACGATAACCAGGGACGCAATAATGGTCATCTGCACGATGATCCGGATGCTGCCCGGAATCTGGGTACGCACCAGTGAGACTGCCAGGTTGGAAAAGGCCGTTACCGCGATAACCGCCAGACACATGACAATGGTCACATTCAGGCTTGTGGTTACCGCCAGCGCCGAGCAGATCCCCAGGATCTGCAGGGCGATGGGGTTATTACTGAAAATCGGTTCGAAGAGAACCTGTTTGGCTGAAGCGCCTGCCATGATCAGACCTCCCCTTCACGAAGTTTTTGCAGGAATGGCGCAAAACCGCGGTCGCCCATCCAGTAATTAACCAGCTGCTGGACACCACGGCTGGTCAGGGTTGCCCCGGACAGAGCGTCAATCTTGTGTTCCCTGTCACGGGTATCGGAGCTCACACCGCCTTTGACCAGCTGGATTTGCGGCTCGGTCTTGTCATCACCGTAGAGTTCCTTGCCAACCCACTGCTGCTTCCAGCGGGGGTTGTCCACTTCACCCCCCAGACCCGGCGTTTCCGCATGGGCGTAGAAGCCAAGACCTTCAATGGTGTTCAGGTCCCCTTCCAGGGACACAAAACCGTACAGGGTTGACCACAGGCCGTAACCGTGAATCGGCAGCACCACCCGGACCATTTCACCGCCTTCCTGCAGCATATAGATCTTGGCCACGTCCGGACGACGCTTGATACCGGCCTTGTCTTCACTTGCCGGGATGTTTGTGGACATGTCAGGGTCAGAAGCTGCCTTGTACATATCGTACTTCATGGGGTCTTCCACGCCGACGGCAGAAGGCTCCACAAACTGACCAGTCTCGAGGTCCACCAGGCGCACGTCGAAACGGGCGAAGGTTTCCTCGATGTCCTCAACACTCATCCCGGACTGAAGCATACCAGCAGCGGACAGAATGTTGGTCTTGATGTCCAGGTTCTGGTTCTGGATCTGCGCCGGGCGGAGCATGACGGCGGCGGTGGACACCACCACCGAGAACACGATGCTCAGCACCAGCGCCACCATCAGGGTTCTGGAGACAGTATCTTTAGCTTTAGCCACGGGCAAGCCTCCGTTTGATGTTGGCCTGAACCACGTAGTGATCCATCAGCGGTGCGAACAGGTTGGCGAACAGGATCGCCAGCATGATGCCTTCCGGGAATGCCGGGTTGACCACGCGGATAAGCACGGTCATGACACCCACCAGGATACCAAAGCACCAGCGGCCGGTATTGGTCATGGCGGCGGAAACCGGGTCCGTAGCCATGAACATCATGCCAAAGGCAAAGCCACCCATCACCAGGTGCCAGTGGGGGCCAACGGCAAAGAACGGATTGGTTTCCGAACCAATGACATTGAACAGCAGGGAGGTGGCGATCATGCCGATCATGACACCGCCGACAATCCGCCAGGAGGCAATCTTCATTACCAGCAGGGCAATCCCGCCAATCAGCACCGCCAGGGTGGACGTCTCACCCATGGAGCCCTGGATGGTGCCCAGGAAGGCGCTCATCCAGCCAATGTTCTGCTCCAGTGCTTCCAGGCCACCAGACGCCGCCCAGCTCAGGGCAGTTGCACCGGAGAAGCCATCCACGGCGGTCCACACAGTGTCACCGGAGATCTGGGCCGGATAGGCAAAGTACAGGAAAGCACGACCGGTCAGGGCCGGGTTCAGGAAGTTCTTGCCGGTTCCGCCAAACACTTCCTTGCCGATGACCACACCGAAGGTGATACCCAGCGCCACCTGCCACAGGGGAATGCTGGGCGGACAGATCAGGGCGAACAGGATGGAGGTCACGAAGAAGCCTTCGTTCACCTCATGGCGACGCACGGTGGCAAACAGCACTTCCCAGAAGCCACCGACAGCAAAGGTGACAAAGTAGATGGGAATGAAGTACGCCATACCGTAGACGAAGTTATCCCACACCCCTGCCCCGGCTCCGGTCACTGCCAGCGCCTGGATAAAGGCCGTGCGCAGGCCACCGTCCCCGACCAGCGCGTCCGGGTTCTCCGCCAGGAAGCTGTTGGCCTGGAAACCGATGTTCCACATACCAAAGAACATGGCCGGGAAGGTGCACAACCACACAGTGATCATGATGCGCTTGAGATCAACGCCGTCACGTACGTGGGATGTGGTGGAGGTTACGCTGTTAGGCGTATAGAAGATGGTGTCGACCGCCTCGTACAGGGCGTACCAGCGTTCGTACTTGCCACCTTTTTCAAAATGATGCTCGATGCCATCGAGAAACTGTCGGATTGCCATCGGTTAGCCCTCGATCTCGATTCGGGTCAGGTTCTCGCGGAGAATCGGACCGTATTCGTATTTGCCCGGGCACACGAAGGTACACAGGGCCAGGTCTTCTTCATCCAGCTCCAGTGCACCAAGCTTCTGTGCCATCTCGGTGTCGCCCACAATCAGGGTACGCAATAGCTGCGTTGGCAGGATGTCCAGCGGCATCACCTGCTCGTAGGCACCCACTGGCACCATGGCCCGCTCACTGCCATTGGTCGTAGTGGTGAGGTCGAACTTCTTGTTGCCCATGAGCCTGGACAGGTAGATGTTCAGCACCGAGAACTTGTTGGTGCCCGGCGACAGCCACCCCATGAACTGGCGCTTGTAGCCTTCCTCTAGTACCGAGACCTGGTTATCGAAGCGTCCCAGGTAAGCACAGGGACCAATGCCACGGCGGCCACCGAACACAGAACCGGAGATCGGTCGGATCTCGCAGTCAGTTGCGGTTTCGTCTTTCAGCAGCTCCTCCAGGCTGGCACCCATGCGGGTACGCACCAGGCGGGGATTGTTCGCCTTTGGTCCGCCAATCGCCACAACGCGGTCAACCAGCAGCTCACCGGTTTCGAACAGCTTCGCGATCGCGATGACATCCTGGTAGCCAATGGTCCAGACGGTCTTGCCCAGGGAAACCGGGTCCAGGTAGTGGATGTGGGTACCCACGTTACCGGCCGGGTGCACACCGTCAAACTGCTCAACCTGAACGGCATCGGAGTTTGGCACCGGCACGTCAGAACCAGGCTTGCCGGTGACGAACACCTTGCCATTGGTGAGCCTGGTGAGAATCTGCAGCCCCTTTTCGAAGGCGGCAGCCTGTTCCTTGATGATGACAACCGGGTCCGCCGCCAGCGGGTTGGTGTCCATCACGGAGACAAAAATGGAATGGGGCGCACTGTCGATAGCAGGAACCTTGCTGAAGGGCCGGGTGCGGAACGCCGTCCACAAACCGGACTCAACCAGGTTATCCACCACTTGCTGGCGCTCCAGTGAGGCCAGGTCGCCTTCGCTGTAGCGGGCAAAGGTTTCTGCCTCGTCACCGTCGATTTCGATGACGATGGACTGGAACACCCGCCGCTCACCGCGGTTGATCTCTTTTACAACACCGGCTGCCGGTGAGGTATAGCGAACGCCTTCAGTCTTCTTGTCCGTAAACAGCAGCGACCCGCGCTTGACGCGGTCTCCCTCTTTGACTTCCATCGTCGGCTTCATGCCGTTGTAATCAAAGCCGATCAGCGCGACGTGGCGTACCGGCTTTCCTTCTGAGATGGTCTGATCAGGAGCGCCGCTGATGGGAAGATCCAGGCCTTTTTTGATGTTGATCATTAGCCTCGTCCAATCATCAGGAACTGTTAAAAGGATTGTCACGCCTGACCCTGCGGCCCTGTTCCCCGACGTTTCAAGCGGTGCTTGTACAGCCCGAATGATGGCTGACCGTGCCCGGCATTGCACACGGCGTACGGTCAGTGTTCAGGAAAGCGATGAGAAGCGGGTGCCAGACGTACCCAAAATCGCGCCAATTATAGAGATTAAGAGAACCTATTTCTACCGGTAACCTGAACAGGTTATCGGATTTTACCCTGCCCATCGGAGGTACCACGACGAGGCGACGAGCCTGGCTAACTGGTTGCGAGGCGATAAAAAACCCCGGGAGCCACACGGCTGCCGGGGTTTTTCCGCTCAGCTGACCTCAGTCAGCCAGGGCCTGGGCCCATTCACGGGAACGCTTCGGGAAAATCGGATAGGTGATACCGGCCATCTGGTTAACGCAGCGAACCACCTGGGCGCTGTAGCCGAACTCGTTGTCGTACCAGACGTACAGGATAAGGCGCTTGCCGTTGGCAATGGTAGCCTGGGCGTCGACGACACCGGCGTGACGGGAGCCCACGAAATCCGTAGACACCACTTCCGGAGAGTTCACGAAATCGATCTGCTTCTGCAATTCGGAGTGCAGGGCCATTTCCCGCAGGTACTCGTTGGCACTGTCAACCGTCACGTCTTTCTCGAGGTTCAGGTTGAGAATAGCCATGGACACGTTGGGAGTGGGCACCCGGATGGCATTACCACTGAGCTTGCCTTTCAGTTCAGGCAGGGCCTTGGCAACCGCCTTGGCGGCCCCTGTCTCGGTAATAACCATGTTCAGCGGGGCACTGCGACCACGACGACTGCCCTTGTGGTAGTTGTCGATCAGGTTCTGGTCGTTGGTATAGGAGTGCACGGTTTCCACGTGACCATCAACGATGGTGAACTCGTCATGGATAGCCTTCAGAACCGGTGTGATGGCGTTGGTGGTGCAGGACGCGGCAGACAGGATACGGTCATCGTCGGTGATGGTGTCGTTATTGATGCCATAAACGATGTTCTTGATATCGCCCTTGCCCGGTGCGGTCAGGATGACCCGACTGGCCCCCTTCGACTTCAGGTGCAGCCCCAGACCCTCTTCGTCACGCCACTTACCGGTGTTATCAATGATAATGGCGTTATCGATGTCATACGCGGTGTAGTCGACCTTGTCCGGGCCGTCGGAGTAGATCACCTTGATAAAGTTACCATTGGCAATCAGCGCAGAGTTTTCTTCATCCACGGTAATGGTGCCGTTGAACGGGCCGTGCACGGAATCACGGCGCAGCAGGCTGGCGCGTTTCTCCAGGTCGTTGTCGGCACCACCCTGGCGGACCACAATGGCCCGCAGGCGCAGGTTATTGCCGCCACCGGCCTTCTCGATCAGGATGCGTGCAAGCAGGCGCCCGATACGACCAAAACCGTAGAGCACGACGTCCTTGGTTTCCTCGACGGCGTTTTTCTCGGATTCGGCGCGATACTGACCGACGACCGGTCCGATCTCCTCCCGCAGGAACTCTTCCAGTGAGCGGCCATTGCCTTCAGCCTTGAACTTGACTGCCAGCTTGCCAATATCCACGTGAGCCTGGCCCAGTTCCAGCTTGTCCATGGCTTCCAGCATCGGCAGGGTGTCGTGCACCGACAGTTCACTGTCTTCAACCTGGCGGACAAAACGATGGGCACGAATGATGCCAATCACCGACTGGTTAATGATGGCACGGCCATAGACTGATGTGACCACGTTATTCTTGCGGTACAGACGGCCGATCAGGGGGATCATCGCTTCTGCGGTGGACTCCCGCTCGGTCCAGTTGGACAGGTACTGGTTGATCTGTTCGTGACTCACGCTTGAACCTCTGCAAGTTGGCACTCGAAAAAATGGGTGCGTATTATCCAATTTAAATCCCGTGATCGCAAACCACGACCAGCGCTGACTGCTTACACCACCCGAGACACCCCTGACTCACAACACAGCTTAACCGGGCTGTCATGACAGCCGAGGCTGTCACCGCTAGAATACCCCCCTTTTCGGAACGGTCGCCAGCCGAAACCCGGGCTGCGGGCTTACCGTCCGTTCATGATCTGAATATCATCCAGCATGCCAAGGCCAGGAGCATATCATCCCGATGAAAACGGGCACCCCGCACACTCCCATTGCCGACTTTGTTCCCGCTGCCCCAACCCGCGCAGCAGATCACCGGATCTGGGACCGACTGCATGGCAGCGCTGACGCCCTGGCCATCAGTGAAACCGCCAGGGCCACTGGCGGCCTGACCCTGGTAATCACGCGCAGCACCGACGAGGCCATACGGCTGGAACAGGCTGTCCGCTTCTACCTGGACCTGCCTCCGGATGACGAGGCCACGTCCATTACCGACGACGGCCTGGAGCTGCTGTCATTGCCCGACTGGGAAACCCTGCCTTACGACCTGTTCTCGCCCCACCAGGATATCGTTTCCCGGCGTATTCGCACCCTGCACCGGTTGCCACAAACCCGTCACGCCATATTGATCGTTCCGGCACGCACCCTGATGCACCGGTTACCACCTGCCTCCTATCTGCAGGGTAACACCCTGCTGCTCGAGGCAGGCCAGACCCTGGACCCGGCTCAGTGGCGACTGCAGCTTGAAGCCGCCGGCTACCGCCATACGGAAAACGTCTACGAGCATGGCGAATACGCTGTGCGGGGGGCGATTGTCGACATCTTCCCCATGGGGGCCAGCCAGCCCTATCGCATAGACCTGTTTGACGATGAAATCGAAACCCTGCGCACCTTCGATCCAGAGACCCAGCGCTCCCTGGATCGCATCGACCGGGTGGAACTGCTGCCGGCTTTCGAATTCCCATGGAGCAAGGATGCCCGCTCCGGCTTCCGCAACCGCTGGTTCGAGTACTTCCCCAATGCCGACCGCAGTGCGCCGGTCTACCAGGACGTGACCCAGGGCATCACTCCGGCCGGTATCGAGTACTACCTGCCACTTTTCTTTGATGAAACCGCAACCCTGTTCGACTATCTGCCCGGCGAAACCCTGGTGTTCACCGCCGACGGACTGGATGAAGCGGTGGACCTGTTTCAGCAGGACACCGCCAACCGCTACGAGGAGCGGCGCCATGATCGCATGCGTCCCATCCTGCCGCCGGCCCACCTGTTCCTGAAAACCGATGAGCTGTTCGGCCTGCTGCGCCAGCGCCCCCGGGTCACCCTCGTGCACGGTGAAACCACGCGCTCCGGCCAGGGCATCACTTCCCTGCATTCCGAGCCGTTACCGGATGTCGCCATGGACGGCCGTGCCAGCGACCCCGCCGCCCGCCTGCGTCAGTTCATCGGCGAGTTCGATGGCCGGGTGCTGATCTGTGCCGAATCCTCCGGGCGGCGGGAAGCCCTGAGGGACAACCTGGCGGAGAACCGCATCAAGGTTGAGGGCGTCGATAACTGGCACGCCTTCCTCACTACCGACACCAGCCTGGGCATTACCGTCGCGCCGCTGGAACCGGGGCTTCTGTTACCGCGGGAGGGCCTTGCCCTCATCACCGAGACCCTGCTGTTCGGTGAGCGGGTACTTCAGCGCCGGCGCCGGGAGAAACCCACCGAAGTGGACGACTCCGGCTATCGAGACCTGTCCGAGCTTCGGGTCGGGGCACCGGTGGTGCACATTGACCATGGTGTAGGTCGTTACCAGGGCCTGGAAACCATCACCGTAGATGGCGATGCGACGGAATTCCTGACCCTGGAATACGCCGGCGGCTCAAAACTCTATGTACCGGTTTCTAGCCTACACCTGATCTCCCGCTATTCCGGCTCGGATACAGAACACGCGCCCCTGCACAAACTGGGCACGGACCGCTGGAGCAATGCCAAGCAGAAGGCAATGGAGAAGATCCGCGATACCGCCGCGGAACTGCTTGACGTCTATGCCCGACGGGAGGCCCGCCAGGGCTTTCAGTTCAGCGACCCGGAGGAAGCCTACCGCCACTTTGCCGCTGGCTTCCCGTTCGAGGAAACCCCGGACCAGCAGGCAGCCATCGAACGGGTGATCGAGGATATGACCGGTGAGCGCCCCATGGACCGGCTGGTCTGTGGCGATGTGGGCTTTGGCAAGACCGAGGTCGCCATGCGCGCCGCCTTTATTGCCACCTGGTCCGGCAAACAGGTGGCGGTCCTGGTGCC
Source organism: Marinobacter sp. AN1 (assembly GCF_026013985.1). Classification (NCBI taxonomy): domain Bacteria; kingdom Pseudomonadati; phylum Pseudomonadota; class Gammaproteobacteria; order Pseudomonadales; family Marinobacteraceae; genus Marinobacter; species Marinobacter sp. AN1. The sequence goes on from NZ_CP110342.1 coordinate 2,769,140, forward strand.
CACCACCCTTCTCGCCCAGCAGCACTATGAATCCTTCCGGGACCGTTTCTCCGATACCCCGGTCACCGTGGAACTGCTGTCACGCTTCCGCAGTACCGGCGAGACCCGCAAGGCCATTGAGCGCATTGAAGAGGGCAAGGCGGACATCGTCATCGGCACCCACAAGCTGCTGCAGGGCGATATCCGTTTCAGCAACCTGGGCCTGGTGATTATCGACGAGGAGCACCGCTTCGGTGTCGGCCAGAAAGAGAAGTTCAAGGCCCTGCGTGCCGAGGTGGATATGCTGACCCTGACTGCCACGCCCATTCCACGCACGCTGAACATGGCCATGGGCCACCTGCGGGACCTGTCCATCATTGCCACCCCGCCGGCCCGACGCCTGTCGGTGAAGACCTTTGTGCGCCAGAAAGACAATGCCATGGTGAAGGAAGCCATTTTGCGGGAGATCCTGCGGGGTGGTCAGGTGTATTTCCTGCACAACGATGTGGCGACCATACAGAAAACCGCCGAAGATCTGCGCAACCTGATTCCCGAGGCCCGGGTGGGCGTGGCCCACGGCCAGATGCGGGAGCGGGAGCTGGAACAGATCATGTCGGACTTCTACCACAAGCGCTTCAACGTGCTGGTGTGCACCACCATCATCGAGACCGGCATCGACATTCCCAGCGCCAACACCATCATCATCGAACGGGCGGACAAGTTCGGCCTGGCCCAACTTCACCAACTGCGGGGCCGTGTCGGCCGTTCCCACCACCAGGCCTATGCCTACCTGCTGACCCCGCCCCCCAAGGCCATGACAGCGGATGCCCGTAAACGGCTGGATGCCATTTCCGAAGCCCAGGACCTGGGCGCAGGCTTTATGCTCGCCACCCACGACCTGGAAATCCGTGGTGCCGGCGAACTGCTGGGGGATGAACAGAGCGGGCAGATCGAAAGCATCGGCTTTACACTCTACATGCAGTTGCTGGATGAGGCCGTGCAGGCGATCCGCGAAGGCCGAACACCCAATGCCGACCTGCCCCTGAGCCACGGTACGGAAATGAACCTGCGCATTCCGGCACTGATCCCGGACGACTACCTGCCGGATGTACACAATCGCCTGATGCTCTACAAGCGCATCGCCAGCGTGAAAACCGAGGAAGAACTCAAGGAGTTGCAGGTGGAAATGATCGACCGGTTCGGCCTGCTGCCCCAGCCGGCAAAAAACCTGATCCGTCAGAGCAGCCTGCGGATCCGCGCCGAGGGGCTCGGGGTGGTAAAAGTGGACGCCGGCCGGGACTGGCTCAAGCTGGAGTTCGGCAACAACACGACCGTTGACCCGCTCAGACTGGTGCAAAAGGTGCAGCAGGCGCCGGACCAGTACCGGCTGGAAGGGGCAAATACCTTCAGCGTGCGGCTGAAAGACGATACAACCGATGGTAAACTCGACGCCATCTCGGCGGCATTGGCGGACCTGGCGGCATAACCAGCCAGCAGCTCAGCTGCGGGAAGATAAGGAGATGGCCGGTAACTGATAACCGGACCGTCAATTCCGACGAACGGATCAGGAGACCCACCTTGCACAAACCGGCCTTCACCTTCGCCAGCCGACTGCTTGCCATCCTGGCCCTGTTGACGGTGCTGTCTGCACCGTCCCTGGCCCAGGACCGTTACCGCGCCGAAATCGTAGTCCTCGAACGTCTGGCGGACCCTATTCTGAATGAGAATATGGCCGACAGGTTGCCGGAACGGACTGAAGCCGGCAAGCGTCTGTGGGTGGTAGACAGTACCGGCAACCGCATCTCCGACATCGACACCACCTCCAACCTGACCCTCAATAGCGCCGCGGCCAGGCTCGAAAGCAGTGGCAAATACAGGGTGCTGATGAAAACCGGCTGGATCGAGAGCTTCCCGGACAACTATAACGGCGAGCCACTGGCCATCGAGCTTGGCGAATACCTGGACGCAGCGGGGCATCGGGCCATTGAAGGCACCATCGAGATCAACCGCCGCCGCTACCTCCTGGTCACCGTCGCCCTGAACCACTGGCGGGAAGCCACCGGCGGTAGCGCTCCGATGCAGGTGGAAACCTCCGGGGAGGCAGGGGAATCCAGGGACGATGACGATCAGGGCACTGAAAATGGGCCAGTAAAAGGCAGCGACAGCAGTATGGCAGCGATCGAAGACTCCATGCAGCCAGCCCGCTCCGACAAGGAGCTTGTCACCTGGATTCGCGAAACCCGGCGCATGCGCAGCGAGGAAATCCACTTCCTGGACTCCCCCACCATCGGAGTGCTGGTCTACTTCCGCCCCCTCGACTAACGGGCCGACGCCTGGAACAGCTCCAGGCGCCTTTGCAATATTGACACCCCTGGTTGCCGCCAGTGGTCACAGGGCATCAGGGATTGCCGACAGGTTCCACACCCTTGAGTGCCGGAATCACCTCTTCAAGCACGGCCTTGACACCGGCCATCCCCTCGGCAAGGGCGCTGGCAATTTCTTCCATGGTGATAATGTGGTCGGACTTGCCAGCCGCCCAGTTAACGGAAAGGGCGAGGCAAGCGTAGGGCAACCCAAGCTCCGCGGCGAGCGCAGCTTCCGGCATCCCGGTCATTCCCACCAGGTCACAGCCGTCCCTTTCCAGGCGCGCCACTTCGGCGGCACTCTCCAGACGGGGCCCCTGGGTCGCACCATAGACCCCATAATCCACTGCGATTACCTGCCTGCGGGAAGCAGCTTCCAGCAGGGCCTGGCGCAGGGATTCGTCGTAGGGGAAGGTGAAGTCGATATGGGTGACGCCTTCCAGCACGGCCTCCCCCACCTGTTCATAGTAAGTGTGCCCACGCCCCCAGGTGTAATCGATGACCTGGTGGGGCACGGCAATGCGGGCGGGCCCCATGGCCGGTGTAATGCCCCCGACTGCGTTCACCCCGATGACCCGGGCTGCCCCGGCTTCGCGCAGCGCCCAGAGGTTGGCCCGGTAGTTGACCTGGTGGGGCGGGATTGTGTGAGGGTGACCATGGCGAGCAAGGAACAGCACCCGGTGCCCACGAAAGTCCCCCGTAATAACCGGCCCTGAGGGCGCACCCCAGGGAGTGTCGAACACCCGCTCATCAACAACGGCCAGACCTTCAAGCTCGGTCAGGCCCGTGCCACCTATGATAGCCGTCTCGGCTGGTGCCTGTGGCGCTTGCGATAAATCCGTCATGCCTCACCCTCGTCGCCCTGGGTTGTTTCCTGGCCGGGGCCGGAGGGCTCGCGCACCGGCCCCCGGGCTGCGGCCTTGCCTTCGCTGTCCCGCTGCCGGCGTCGGTTTTCGCGGTCACCGCCGCGCTCACCATCCCGGTCGTCATCGCGCTCCTCATTGTCATCGCGCGCTTCCCGGTCAATACGCACGGTTTCTGCCACATGCAGTGTGCGCGTGGGGAAGGCCACTTCGGCACCGTAGGACTCGATGATGTCACTGATTTTCAGCAATACATCCTGCTTGATCTCATGGAATTTCACCCACTGGGTGGTCTTGGTGAAGGTGTACACCATAATGTCCAGGGACGAACTGTTGAACGCGAGGAAGTTCACTATCAGGGTCTGGTTGGCGTCAATTTCCTCATGGTTTTCCAGCATACGCCGAATATCCGAGACGATATCGGACATTTCCTTCACATCGGCATAGCGAATCCCAATCGTCTCGTAGATACGGCGATTCTGCATCCGCGACGGGTTCTCCACCGCAATCTGGGTAAAGACGGAGTTGGGCACATACAAGGGGCGCTTGTCGAAGGTACGAATGGTGGTCAGACGCCAGCCGATCACTTCCACCGTACCTTCGATTTCCCGGTCCGGAGAGCGCACCCAGTCACCCACCTTGAACGGCCGGTCCAGGTGGATAATAAATCCACCAAAGAAGTTGGCCAGCAGATCCTTGGCGGCAAAGCCCACCGCTATGCCACCAACGCCACCGAACGCCAGCACCCCGGAAATGCTGTAGCCCAGGGACTGCATCACCGTCAGCACCGCCGTGATCGCCACAACAGCCCGTAGCAGCTTGCTGATGGCATTGACCGTGGTGTAATCCATCGGCCGCTTCATCTTGATGGGCGACGTCAGGATTTCTTCCGACTGCTTGATGACACCGAACAGGGTCCACACAATAATCCATACAAACCCCAGTTCAAGCAGCTTTTCGTTAGCCGAGAAGATCTCGGCTTCAGAATAATTGTGCGCCACCTCTGCTGCCCAATAGACACCCTGAAGCCATACGAAACCGACCATAGGACGCCGGAGGGCGTGGAGAATGGCATCATCCCAAAGGTTACTGGTGCGCTCGAAGCGACGCTCCAGCAAAAGAATGATACGGCTGACCAGGAAAGCCACCGTTGCAGTGGCAAATACGAGACCAAACACAACAATGGCAACTCGCCAACTCTGGGACAGCAGGCTCCAGTTATCCATCCAACTGGTCAGCACCTCCGGGGTCTCTTCCACTGACATCTCCTCTTACTGTTCTTGGTTGACAGGACGGGGACCGGGCTCAATGATCACCGGCGTGCCGGCAACCAGCCGGTCAAACAACTCGATGACATCGCGGTTTCGCATACGGATACATCCATGGGACCTTGGTTTTCCCATGGGTTCAGTATCCGGGGTGCCATGAATGTATATGAAACGACGAAAGCTATCGACACCAGGACCACGATTGAAGCCGGTTTCCAGGCCGCAGAGCCAGATTATGCGGGAGAGAATCCAGTCCCTTTGGGGATAGTGCCGTGACAGTTCCGGCGACCAGGTCTCACCGGTGGGGCGACGGGCAATAAAGACCGTTCCTTCGGGCCTGCCCCCCCCAACCAGGGCCCTGACATAGTGACGCCCCCGGGGCGTACAGCCGGAATCCTGGGCCTCGCCAGGACCGTTCAGAGCGGTGGATACGGGCCAGCTGAGGTGTTCTCCACGGCCACCGAACCAGTCCAGGGTCTGGTGGTCCAGGCTGACAATTACACGCTGCGCCCCTTCCGGGGTGGAAACTGAAGTGGACACTCCGGCGCTCCTGCCATGCTGACGTTGAGCAGCAAAGGCTAGCGGACCCGGCTGACGGAGGCAACTGCACAGCCTTCATGGCTGGCGGATGGTTTCAGCCTGCCGACCGGTTATTACCCGTGGCGGAGGCCTCCGGACGCGGCACCAGCATCAGGTCCGGCGCTTGCATTCCTGCCGCAAGGAAGGGTATCAGGCGGGCGGCAATCTCCTGGATCGGGGTTTCCACCCCGGTCTTGGTTTGCAGGATATCCCTGAGGGCATCACTGGACGACATGGTAAAGGCGGTGGCGCCGAGCATGAACTGGATACGCCAGTAGCGGTCCACCGGGGAAAGCTCCGGTGTGGCCTGCTTCAGCAACGCCATGAACCGATTGAAGATATCCTTGTACTCGTCTTCAAGGTATTCCCGCAGGTGGCCCTGGGACTGGGTATAGGCCAGTCCCAGCAAGCGCATGAAGATGGAAATACCGCGCTCATTTCGCTGGGGCATACGCACCGCACTTCCGGTGAGGGCCCCGAGGATCTCTTCAACGGTCAACGCCCGGTCACCGGGACGGGCTTCCAGCTCGTCGAACTCGGCGTCCAGGGTGGAAGAGTAAGGGGTGAGAAAACGGGCGAATACCGACTGGATAAGCGCATTCTTGGACCCGAAATGGTAATTCACGGCGGCCAGGTTGACACCAGCCTTGCTGGTTATCATCCTGAGAGAGGTTTCCGCGAACCCCCGTTCAGCGAAAAGCTCTTCCGCAGCATCAAGAATCCGGTCCACTGTATCTGACTGGGCCACAACACTTTCCTTGAGTAAACGAATGTTTAAAACATACGTTTCAAACGCAAGTCTGTCAAGCGCGCTTGCGCTCCTGCCCGCCCTCCGCTGCATCCGGTTCTGAACCCGGTTCCCCGTCCTTTGCACCTGTGTCTGGCACTGCGGAGGGCGTATCCTCCGCCTGCGGATCCTGCACGGATTCAGTCACCGTTTGCGCCACGGACTGCCAGCCCCGGTCGATGGCTTTCTGGTGCCCCTCGAAATAGGCAGACTGCATACGCTCGTAGGCTTTCTCCGCCTCCAGCATGAAAATCAGGTAGAGCCGGAAATGCTCCCGCCGGGTCAGGGAGGCGGCCAGCCGGCGTTGCTCAGACAGGTGCCTGAGTGTGCTGAATCGGGGCGCTGCCAGGGTCGAGTTGAACTCCGAGAGCTCGTTACATTGCCAGATAAGCCCCAGCTCCCCTTCCAGGTGGGCAACGTGGCGACGGGCGTCGCGCAACAATTGCTGCCGGTAAAGAATCAGGTCCAGGTAGGACGGATTCGAGGTATAGAGTCGACGTACAAACGGCACCCCCAGTAACAGGATAACCACAAACGCACCAAAGCCTCCGCCGGCAATCCAGGCCGGCACCACGCCGGTCATACCACTGAGAAATACCAGCGCCGCGATGGTCGCCGACAACAACCAGCTGTCCCGGCGCCGGCGGGCGGCATTGAGGGTATAACTGTCGGGCCAGCCGGACAGGGAGAGGAGATTAAAGTCCAGCAGGTTCACCCGTTCGCACTGTCGCAGCAGCCGGCGCAACCGACGCTGATAGGACTCGGCGTAGCGGCGTTCGATTTCCTCGGATTCGGCATCACTCGCTACAAGCACTTGATCGTCACCAACACTGCCGGTCGCGGCACTGACCTCCTCGCTTCGGGGGTTGACGAGTTCTGTACTGGCCGGCTTCTCGGCTGGCAGGCGGCCCTTTCGCTCCGATACCGTCGGTGTATTTCGCGCCGGCCCTGGTGAGGCTTCCGGGTCCGCTGGCCGGCCAGGGCGAAGCACCGGATCTTGCCCCGGGGGGGGCGGTATCTCGGGTTTTCACGAAAGTATCTGCCATTGCTGTCAGCCCGGTTCTGTTATTGGCGCCCTGCTAGTGTCCCGGCCACCAGAATGGCCGGACCCTGAAAGGTTATCGCCTGCCTGGCGGCATTCTTTAGCGGCTAACGTCTGAAGCCCATGCGAAACCCTTTTGATAGCTTACTCCCGGGGCGATACACTTGCGTGTTCCGAAATGTAACGAGGTGCAACCATGTTTACCGGTATTGTGCAGGGCATTGCCACGGTGGAGTCACTGGACGCCCGTCCTGGCCTGACCACCTTTGTGATCCGTTTTCCGGAGGGCAGCCTGGAAGGCGTAACCACAGGTGCATCCGTGGCCATCAACGGTACCTGTCTGACCGTCACGGCCCAGCAGGATAACCAGCTATGGTTTGATGCCATGCAGGAAACCCTGAGGCTGACCACATTGGGAGAGCTTGCTGAGGGGAGCCAGGTGAACTTTGAGCGTGCCGCCAGGATTGGGGACGAGATCGGTGGCCATCTGCTGTCCGGCCATATCCATTGCACCGCCCGGGTAGTCAGCCGGGAGCAGCCTGAAAACAATTGCACCCTCACCTTTGAAGTGCCGGAAGCCTGGCAGAAGTACCTGTTCCCAAAGGGCTATATCGCGGTCAATGGCGCCAGCCTCACCATCGGCGATGTGGAGGCGAACCGGTTCAACGTCCACCTGATCCCGGAGACCCTGCGGGCCACCACCTTCTCCGATATCCACCCAGGCGACAGGGTGAACATCGAGGTGGACAGCCAGACCCAGACCATTGTCGATACCCTGGCCCGGATGGGTTACGACCGTCCTGCCGGCTGACGGGGACCAGTACACCGGAACACCGCAAAACGTGGTGAGGCGTGTAGCTGCTGCACCTGCGTGAAAAATGACCGCAGGCTGCGGTGATAGCCCAGGTGGTGGTTGCCGACCATCAGTAACTCGCCATCACCTGTCAGGCAGCCTGCGGCTTCCGCAAACAGCCGCACGGCAATGTGGTCCCCCACAGCCCCACCCTCATGGAAGGGTGGATTCAGCAGAATCATCCGGAAAGGTCCTGACTGCCGTGGCGCCCCGTCGGCATGGTAGAAGCGACACTGACCCCTCTCCAGGCCCGCCGCGGAGACATTGACCCGGGCACTGATAATCGCCTGTGATGAAATGTCGGCAAAACCCATTGCAAGGTCGGCCGCCCGGAAAGGGCCACCAGGCCCAGCAGCCCGTTGCCACAGGCCAGGTCCAGCACCGGGGCCCCGGGTGGTAAGGCCGTTACGGCTTCTGCTATGAAAGGCAGCAACTCGCGGCTGCCGATGTCGAGCCGGTCACGGGCAAAGACTGCCGGCAAGCCCTGTACCGGTGCGGGCAGCTCCCCGACCGTGTAGCCCCGCCACAGGCGGTCCCAGTGCGCCAGGGTCTGAGTGCCCGGCTGACACAGCACCAGCCGGGCTTTCTTCTTTGCTGGCAGCACCGCCTCGGTCACCACCAACTCCTGATAGACCCTGACGGCCTGGTCCGGCAGGTGCTTGATCATGCCGCCGGCGAGAATCCACCCCCCCGGGCGAAGCACCTGGTTACACCACCGCAACAGGAACCCCAGGTACTCCAGCTGACGCGGCACCTTGAGAATCACAGCGTCATAACGGGCCGTACCAGAAGCCGACGAGGCTGAACCGCGGGCGACAGCTTCCAGCTCCTGGTCCCAGCTTCGGACAGCCGGCACTGGAAGCCCGTTGGCCCGGGCATTGAGGGCAAGACCCTCCGCCAGTGCCGCGCTATCCGCAATCACATCCGGCAGGAAGTCTGCCAAACCAAGGGCAAGCGCTCCGAAACTGTCGTCGACGACTGCGACCCGCTGACCCGGAGCCAGCCTCTTGAGGGCCTCGGCGACCAACTGCTCATCGGCCGCATCCCAGGCCCTGAGACTGCGGCCACCACGATGGGGGCGGTGGAGCGTCAGGCTGGCGGTACCTGCCGGAAAACCGGAACTGCCATCGCTGGCAGGGGTCACCGCCTGCCCCTCCCGCTCGCGGGCTTCTGGCGAACGGCCTGGTAAACAGTGAAGCGCTTGTCTTCCGCCAGCACCCGGCAAGGCCCGATGTATGCCTCGATCAGCTCCTGATAAGGCAGGAACCGGTTAGCGACCAGTCGCAACTCTCCCCCGGGGGCCAGGTGGCGCCCTACCTGCCTGAGGAAACTCTCGGTCATCGATGTATCGATACGAACGCCGGTATGAAAGGGCGGGTTGGTAATGACCGTAAGGTAGCTGCTCAGCTGGTCCGGCAGGCCATCGCTGGCAAGGATGTCACCCTTTGCGCCGTTACGCTCATAGGTCTGGCGAGCACAGAATACCGCCTGGGCCTGGACATCAACACCGTCCACCGGCCCCAGTTCCGGATACCGGACCTGCAGCCAGGCACCAATCACACCGGCGCCGCAGGCAAAGTCCAGCACGGGTCCGCGAACAGGTGTATCCGCCAGGGTTTCCAGCAACCGGGCTGTACCCTCATCCAGGCGGCCGTCACTGAAAATACCGGGCACCCCGGCAACCGATATCCGGGCGCCGGCGCAGTCAACGTCATACCACTGTACCCACTGCTGGGCGCAGAATGGCGTGTCTGCCGCCGGTAACCGTGCCGTCCAGACCTGGCAATGGCGGGCGCTGTCGACTTTGCGGGCCTCAGGTGCGACGGCCTGCAACTGGCGGGCGGCGCCGGCAATACCTTCGCGTTTCTCCCCCACCAGCACCAGCCGGCCCTGCGCTGACAGCAGGTCCCGGGCCAGCGCCAATTGCATGACCAGCGTTTCCCGGGCCTTGGGCACAAAGATCACCAGGGTATCCAGCGATCCCCGTTCTGTCTCAGACAGTTCGTAGCCAAACTGCACCCGGCAGTCGCCCCGCTGCTCCAGTGCAGCGGCGACTCCGGCGTGTTCGGTAATCACCAGGGGCTGCCCGGCACCGGGCAGGTCGGGAAGTTCAGGCAGGGACAGCCCCAGCAGGCCTGTCCGCCCGGTCACCAGCTCAGCGTTGCGCTCCAGCGCAGCCAGCGGGTTGCGCCCTCCGGTCTGATCCCGATTGGATGCCTTGCGTGCCGTCATGTGATTGCCTCAGCCAGTGATTCAGGTGGGGCGAATTGAACGGCATTCACGGGAGAATCGCAACACTCCGGGAAAAGCCCGCTCCGGGATGTGACCGGAACGGACTCCCGGGTTCATTCAGCCAGTGGTGCATGAATGCTACTTTGCGCCAGGTCCAGCAATTCCCGCAGGGCCACCGAGAACATCGCGTACTCCGGCTGGCGCGCCCCCTTGAGTTCCGCCAGCATACTCTTCCAGCGACGGATCATGGTGTCGTGCTGCGCCATCCAGCTCTCCACACACTCTTCCACCTTATGGTGGTCATCCGCCATTCTGAGCACACCCGTGGTCAGGGCGCGCTGCTGCCAGTCCAGGTCCTCCCGGAAACTTTCCCGGGCCAGCGCCTGCCAGTGGGAGGCTGGCTTGAGATTGGCGATGGCGGCGGCAAACCAGTTCAGGTCGAGCCGCTCGCCCAGTGTGTAGTACAGGTTTGCCACCGTCTTGAGGGGCACACCCGCGGACTCGTGGGCTTCGATAATACCCAGCGCGGAGTACAGGTATGAACTGCCAGACACCACCGCTGCCAGGTCTTCCGGTATGCCCTGCTTTTCCAGTTTTTCCAGGTCGCTCCTCCAGTCCTTCTCGGCCCCCTGCCCCAGGTAATCCGGAAGGTTGGCAGAAATTCTGGCGATGCTGTCGGTGAAACGGTCCAGGTGGGACTGGATATTGAGTTCACTGCGCCGGTTACGCAACAGCCAGCGTACCGCCCGGCGGACCAGCCGCATCAGGTCATTCATCAGGCTGACCTGCAGGCTGGCCGGCACCTGGTAGTCAAGCGCTTCGATCCTGCGCCACCAGGTGTCAAGCCGGAATACGTCCCGGGCTATGATCCAGGCCAGGGCAATGGCCGGGGCATCGGCACCTGTGGACTGGGCAAGCCGGTCCACGAAGGTGATCCCCATGTGGTTGATCATGTCATTGGCAATCTGGGTGGCGATGATTTCTCGACGCAACTGGTGTGACTCCAGCTCTTTCGGGAATTTTTCCACCATCGGCTGAGGGAAGACCTTGTGCATTTCAGACACCAACAACGGGTCGTCTGGCAGGTCGCTGTCGATCAACACCTGCTTGAGGTCACCTTTGACATAGGAAATCAGCACCGCCAGTTCCGGGCGGGTCAGTCCCTTGGCGGCGGCCTTGCGCTCTTCCAGGGCCTCGTCATCCGGCAGGAATTCCAGCTCCCGATTGAGCTTGCCCTCCGCTTCCAGCCCGTTGATCAGGCGCCGGTATTCCTCCAGGCGGTTGGCGGCCTCGTCATTGGCCAGGCTCAGGGCCTGGGTCTGACGATAGTTGTTGGTGAGCACCAGGTTGGCCACTTCCTCGGTCATGTCTTCCAGCATGCGGTTACGCTGCTTTTCGGTCAGGTCCCCGGCTGCGACCACCCGGTTGAGCAGGATCTTCATGTTCACTTCGTGGTCGGAGCAGTCCACACCACCGGAGTTGTCGATGAAGTCCGTGTTGAGAAGGCCGCCATTAAGGGCAAACTCGATACGCCCGAGCTGGGTCATCCCAAGGTTGCCGCCTTCACCCACAATGCGGCAGCGCAGATCACGGCCGTTGATCCGCAGGCCATCGTTGGCCTTGTCGCCCACCTCGGCGTTGGATTCATGGGCAGATTTGACGTAGGTGCCGATACCACCGATCCAGAGCAGATCTGCCTGGGCCTTCAGGATATGGGTGATCAGCATGTTCGGCGGCACCCGGTCAGACTTGATGCCGAGCAGTTTCTTCATCTGGGGGCTGACCGGAATCGACTTGGCATTGCGACTGAAAACACCGCCCCCTTCCGAAATCAGCGACTCGTCGTAATCCGACCAGGCGGACCGGGGCATTTCAAACAGCCGCTTGCGCTCTGCGAAGCTCTTTCCGGGGTCCGGATCCGGATCGATGAAAATGTGCATATGGTTGAACGCCGCCACCAGTCGCGCCTTGTCGGAGCGTAGCAGGCCATTGCCAAAAACATCGCCGCCCATATCGCCAATGCCGATCACCGAGAAGGTATCGTTAGCCGGGTTGATACCCAGCTCCCGGAAGTGTCGTTCAACCGACACCCACGCGCCCCGGGCCGTTATGCCCATTTTCTTGTGGTCGTAGCCGTGGCTGCCGCCAGAGGCGAATGCATCCCCCATCCAGAAGCCGTATTCGGCGGCCAGGCCGTTGGCAATATCGGAGAAGGTCGCGGTGCCCTTGTCGGCTGCTACCACCAGGTAGTGATCATCACCGTCATGGCGCACCACGTCACTTGGTGGCTGAATCCCGTTGTCGACCAGGTTATCGGTGATATCCAGCAGCCCCCGGATAAACGTCTTGTAGGCAGCAACACCTTCCGCCTGGAAGGCCTCCCGGTCAGAGGGGTCTGGCAGGCGCTTGGCCACGAAGCCGCCCTTGGCGCCGACCGGCACGATAACGGCATTCTTCACCTGTTGGGCCTTTACCAGCCCCAGTATCTCGGTACGGTAATCCTCGAAGCGGTCAGACCAGCGCAGCCCACCCCGGGCGACCTTGCCACCACGCAGGTGCACCCCTTCCACCCGCGGGGAATAGACAAAGATCTCAAACATCGGAAGGGGCAAGGGCACATCGGGGATCTTCGCCGGATCCAGCTTCACGCTGATGTAGGGTTTGGGCTGACCCTGCACATCCCGCTGGAAAAAGTTGGTACGCAGGGTGGCACGGACCAGGTCCAGGTATAGCCGCAGTACACGGTCCTCACTCAGGTTGTCCACCTCGTCGAGACTGGCGTTGAATTCCAGCTCCAGCTTTTGCTGCGCTGCCTCACCCTTGGCCTGGCTCTGCTCTCGGCCCGGATTGAAGCGGGTGTCAAACATCTGCAGCAACAAGCCGGCCAGCCCGACGTGGTTAACCAGGGTATTGGCAATAAAGGTCTGGCTGTTACTGAAGCGGATCTGACGCATATAACGGGCATAGGTGCGCAGGATCGCAATATCCCGCCAGCCCAGGTATGCGGACAGTAACAGCCGGTTGAAAGCGTCGTTCTCAGCCTCGCCGAACCATACCCGCTCGAACAGCTCCTCGAAGATGGGCCGTATGCGATGGATATCCACTACCGCGCCTGAACGGGCCTGCAGGGAAAAATCATGGATCCACACCACATTGCGATCATGATCCACGATCTCGAAGGGGTGCTCGCCGATCACCCGGAAGCCCAGGTTCTCGAAAATCGGCATCACATCGGACAGGGGCAGCTGTTCGGTGGGGTTGAACAGTTTGAAGTGAACCGTGCTCTCTTCTTCTTCCAGTGACCGGTAGAAGCTCATGGCCATGGGGCGGCCGTCCGAGACCGCACAGATATGCTCCAGGTCAATGGCAGCCCGGCGAGGGGAAAACATGTCCTGGTAGCTGGCAGGAAAGGCCGACGCATAGCAGCGCATCAGCTCGTTGCCCCGCTCCTCGCCCCAGGTTTCGTGCAGGGCCTCCGCCAGGCCATCCCGCCAGGATTGGGCCAACTCAATGACCCGCTCCTGGATTTCCGCCACCGGCAGGCGTCGACTTCCGGCCCGGGGCACCCGGATGGTGAACTGAACCCGCGCCAGCACCGACTCGGAGAAATGGGTCACAAAGCTGATGTCTTCGGCCTCCAGGCGGTCACACAGGACCTCCTCGACCCTCAGCCGCAGCTCGGTGTTGTAGATGTCCCGGGGAAAGAACGCCAGGCAGGTCACAAACTGGCCATAGACATCCTCCCGCATGAACAGGCGAATCTGCCGCCGCTCCTGGATATAGAGGATGTCCAGCGCCGTCTGGTAAAGCTCGTCCAGTTCGATCTGGAACAGCTCATCCCGGGGATAGACTGACAGGATCTGGTCCAGCTCCTTGCCGGCGTAGTCATCCTTCATAAAGCCAGAGCGCTCGACTACTGCCTCGACCTTGCGACGCAGCAGGGGAATATCCTCGGGGCGACCGCTGTAGGCGCGGGAGGTGTACAGGCCAAGGAAACGGCGCTCACCCACCACCTGGCCCTTGCTGTTGAACTTCTTGACCGCAATATAGTCAGGATAAGCCGGACGGTGAACCCGCGAACGCTGGGCCGACTTGGCAAAGATAAACAGTTCATCGGTGCGGGTCATCTGACTGCGGGTACGCCGTGGCAACTCACGCATGGCCACTTTTGCACTGCGTTCGTTATTGACCCGCAGTATGCCGAGCTCCGAATTCTCCACCCGGCAAACGTTCGTCCCCTTCTTGTCGCTGACGAAGTCATACTCGTCGTAACCAAGGAAGGTGAAGTGATCGTCGATAAGCCAGTCCACAAACGCCCTGGCTTCGTCAACATCGTCGGGGGTAATGTCCGCAGGCGAGCTGTCCAGTTCCCGGGCGATTTCCAGGGCCTTCTGCTTCATGGCTCCGAAGTCCGAGACCACGATACGCACTTCGTGCAGCACTTCCTGCAGCAGGTTCTCCAGGTTAGCCAGGTCCTTCTGATCGCTGTGGCGGTCAATCTCAAGTACGATGAATGCCTCATGGCCTGACTCATCGCCCTCGTCTGGTGCCTCAAGCGACACCAGCGTGCCGTCCTTGTCACGGTCCACCGCCAGGATCGAGTGGTGAATGGTGTGGGTTCCAATATCCCGCCGGTTAATGGCCATGCGCACAGAATCGATCAGGAACGGGATGTTCGGATGCAGTATAAAGATCACCGTATGGGTGGACTGCCAGCCATCGCTCTCCAGATCGGGATTGAATACAGCGACCGGCGTCTTGCCCTCAGGCCGTTTCTGCAGGAATTGCCAGGCTGCCAGCACGGCGCCGTAGGTATCGTGGAACGCCCGGCTCAGCAACTCATCCAGGGGCAGGTGCATAAGGTACTGATGACTGAAGTGACTGATCCGTTCCGCCTCCTTTTTCGGCAGCTTGCGGAATAATTCCTCATCCAGTTGTTCAAGGAACTGCTCCTTGCTGGTCACGGTCAGGGTATTCATCAATCACCTCTGTCTGTGGTCCGGGCACCTGCTGAAAAGGGTCAGGCACCGATGTGAACGAATGGTAACTCCAGCATAGTCAAACCCTTGATAATTTGCTGTAAATTCGCGAAAACTTCATACGGTAAAACCGAGATATAACCACTTCCGGAGTAGCCAGAGCCATGTCCTCCCTGCAACAGACCTTCGGTGAGCTCAAGCAGCACCTCGCCAGTCGCATTATCGGCCAGCACGCGCTGGTGGAACGCCTGCTGATTACCCTGCTGGCTGATGGTCACCTGCTGGTGGAAGGCGCCCCTGGGCTTGCCAAGACGACCGCCATCAAGGCCCTGGCCGAGCACCTGGAAGGGGACTTTCACCGCATCCAGTTCACTCCCGACCTGCTTCCCTCCGACGTTACCGGCAGTGAAATCTTTCGGCCCGAAACCGGCCAGTTCGAGTTCCAGCGCGGCCCGGTCTTTCATAACCTGGTGCTTGCCGACGAGATCAACCGCGCTCCCGCCAAGGTACAGTCGGCCCTGCTGGAGGCTATGGGGGAGCGCCAGGTGAGTGTCGGCATGCGCACCTTCCCGTTACCGGAGCCTTTCATGGTCATGGCGACCCAGAACCCCATCGAACAGGAAGGTACGTATCCGCTGCCGGAAGCGCAGCTCGACCGTTTTCTGATGCACGTGACCATCGGCTACCCGGAACCGGCCGCCGAGCGGGAAATTCTCCACCTTGTCCGCCAGCAGACACGGGAAGCCCGGACTCCCGATGCCACACCGGTGACCGCCGAGCAGGTCAGTGAAGCCCGCAAGGCGGTAAGTGATGTGTTTATGGCCGAGGCTGTGGAAGACTATGTGCTGGCCCTCGTACTCGCTACCCGTGATCCGCTGGCCCTGGATGACGACCTGGACCGCTGGCTGGCATTTGGCGTCAGCCCCCGGGGGACCATCGCCCTGGATCGTTGCAGCCGCGCCCTGGCCTGGCTGGACGGCCGTGACTACGTCACTCCGGACGACGTCAGGGCGGTCGCGCCTGATGTTATGCGTCACCGCCTGATACTCACCTTTGAGGCGGAAGCCGCCGGCATTACCCCGGACCAGGTGGTCCAGCGCCTGCTGGAGCGGGTTCCGGTGAGCGCCTGAGGAAGGTGGCAAGCATGGGAGCTTTCGCCTCGACACCAGCCGGCACCGGCCAGCACAGATCAGCCATCACACTGGATGAGCTGCTTCAGCTGCAGGCCCGGGCCCGCACCCTGCAAATGCCATCGGCGCGCCGGGCCCTGCGCCAGCGCCGGGGAGGCCATCAGTCGCACCTGAAGGGCCGCGGCATGTCACTGGCCGAGGTCAGGCCCTATCAGCCAGGAGATGACGTGCGTCGTATCGACTGGCGTGTCACCGCCCGCCGCCAGGCGCCCCATACCCGGGTCTATGAAGAAGAGCGGGAGCGCCCTGTGCTGGTGCTCTGTGACCTTGGCCCTACCCTTTTCTACGCCAGTGAGGGCAGCTACAAACAGGTACGGGTCGCAGAACTGGCCTCCCTGCTGGCCTGGGTAGCCCATGGATCCGGCGATCAGGCGGGAGGCATCATCTTTGGTGGCGACAAGACTGCCATCGTCCGCCCGTCCCGCCGGCGCCGATCGGTCATGCAACTACTCAGTGCCCTCGCCACCAACCAGCGCCAGCAACCCGCGGCCGATTTCGGGGCAGGGACCGGCGACCTTGACGCAGCACTCACCGAGGCCCGGCGTATTGCCCATACCGGCAGCCGGCTGTTCATCATCAGCGACTTTCTCGGGGTCAGCCAAGATACCCGCGCGCTGTTGGCCGGACTGGCAATGCACAACCAGGTCACTGCAGTGATGGTTACCGACCCACTGGACGAGCACCTGCCCGACCAGGGCCGCTATGCGGTGTCAGGCCCCTCCGGGACACTCTGGTTCGATGGCAATGACCGGGCCTTGCAGCGAGCATGGCGGGAGCAGGCGCATGCTCGCCAGGCCGCATTACGACACTTGTTCCAGCAGACCGGGGTCAACGGCCTTACCCTGGCTACCGGAGAAGACCCGGTCTCCCTCATGCATGGCCTGACCTCGGCCGGGGGGCGACTACTTTGATTCCTGCCGACGTGCTGGCACAGCTCCGTGACATCGAGACACCACCCCTGGCCGGCCCGTGGCCGCCGGCGCCGGGGTGGTGGCTTCTGGTCGGACTGATTGTCGTCATGGTCGTTGCGGGGCTCGTCCTGGCGCGGCGCCGACACCGTCGCCACGCACCCCGGCGGGAGGCATTGGCAAGGCTTGCAGGCCATGGCATTCCCGACAACGCTGGCCCGGAATGGTTCGCCGCCGTCAACCGACTGTTGAAACAGACCGCCCTGAGCCTGTACCCGGCCGATCATCCCGCCGCACTCAGCGGCAATCAATGGCGTGACTTCCTGACCCGCACATCGAATATTCCCCGTGACAGCTGGCAACAGCTGGTAAACGCCAGTTACCAGCGCCAGAGTGAGCTGCCCCCTGCAGAAGCCTACCGGCTGGCGGAACGCTGGATACGGAGGCAGCGATGGTAACCCTGGCATGGCCCTGGCTCCTGGCACTGCTGCCCCTGCCCTGGGTGTTACGTCGCCTGTGGCCCTCACCTGCCACCATCGGTACCGAAGCGGCACCGGCCCTGCCCTTGCAGTCCAGGCTGGCGGGGCTACCCCGTGTCGGCCCACAAGGCGCTGGCAACCGCCGCTGGCTAACAATGCTGTTCACCCTCGCCTGGCTGCTGCTGTTGATCGCCCTTGCACGCCCCCAGCACATAGGGGAAAACACTCAGGTGCCAGTCACCGGCCGTGACCTGATGCTGGCCGTGGATATCTCCCCCAGCATGGAAGAGCGGGATATGGTGCTGCAGGGCCGCACGCTCAATCGCCTGGAAGCGTTGAAGGTGGTACTCGACGACTTTATCAGTCAGCGGGAGGGGGATCGCCTGGGCCTGCTATTGTTTGGTTCACAACCCTACATCCAGGCGCCGCTGACCTTCGACCACCAGACCCTGCGCACCCTGCTGTTCGAGGCGGGGCTGGGCATGGCGGGCCGTGCTACCGCCATTGGCGACGCCATCGGCCTGGCGGTCAAGCGTCTGCGGGAGCGGCCCCAACAGCACCGGGTGCTGATCCTGCTTACCGACGGGGCCAATACGGCCGGCAACCTGTCCCCTCGCAAAGCCCGGGACATCGCGGCTGACAGCAACGTGCGTATCCACACCATCGGTATCGGTGCTGAGACTGCTATACGCCAGGGCCTGTTCGGTCGTCGCCAGGTCAACCCGTCCAGCGACCTGGACGAGGCACTGTTGAGGGATGTGGCTGCGGCAACCGGCGGCCAGTACTTCCGTGCCCGCAGCATCGAGGAACTCCAGGGTATCTACCAGGAAATCGACCGGTTGGAACCCATGGAACTGGAAGGCAGGAGCTGGCGACCGGTGACAGACCTGTTCGCCTGGCCGGCCGCGGCGGCGCTGGCCCTCTGGCTGGCTGGCTTTACCTTCAGCAGGGTCCCGGCCCTGAGGCTGGCTGCCCGACCGCCTGGCGGGAGGATGCCATGAGTGATTTCCAGTTCCTGCGCCCCCTGTGGCTGCTTGTCCTGTTGCTGATACCCCTGCTGATCTGGCTACAGCATCATGCTGGCCCCGGCCAGAGCCAATGGCACCGGGTCATTCCACGGGCGCTGTTGCAACCGCTGTTGCCCGCCGGTAGCGGCAGGCCATATTCTGCTACCAGGATCCGGGTGGTCGCCCCGCTGGTGCTGGCGTTGACGGCACTGGCCCTGGCCGGCCCTTCGTTCCGGTCTGCCCCATCGCCCCTGCAACAGCAGGACGACTCGCTGGTGGTTGTACTCGACCTGTCCCTGTCCATGCTGGCCACCGACGCAGAGCCGGACCGGCTGACCCGGGCGACCCGCAAGATCCGCGATCTGCTGGCAACCCGGGAAGGCGCTTTTACGGGCCTGGTGGTTTATGGGGCGGATGGCCACGTTGTCACCCCGTTAACCGACGACCGCCGCACAGTTGAAGGGATGCTCGGCGCACTCGACCCGGTGATCATGCCAGCCAGCGGAAACCGGGCGGACCTGGGCGTGGCCCGGGCCGTGGAACTGCTGGATCAGGGCGCACCGGGCCGGGGCCGCATCCTGCTGATTACCGACAGCCTGAATCCCCGTTACGGAGAACGGATTCGCCAGCAACTGGCAGACTCACCCTGGCAACTGAACGGCCTGATGGTGGGTACGGAAAATGGCGCCCCCATTCCCCTGCCAGAACGAGGCTTTATCCGTGACGGCGACCAGGTAGTCATTACCCGGGCCAGCCTGGATGAGCTGGCAAGCGTTGCCGAATCCACCGGCGGCAGGGTCCTGCCAATGACCACGACGGATCAGGACATTACCCGCCTGGGCCTGCGAGCCCGGGACCATGATGTCTGGCAGCAGGCCGTCAGGGAGCGCATGACCGAGCGCCGCCAGGATGACGGCTACTGGCTGCTCTGGCTGGCATTGCCGCTGGTCCTTTTCGGCTGGCACAGGGGCGCGCTGGTGCTGGTAGCCTGTACCCTCTGGTGGACACCATCCGAGCCGGCGCGGGCGGCAGACTGGAATACACAATGGCAAGACCTGTGGCGTACGCCGGAACAACGGGCACCGGAACTGATTGAGCAGGATCCGGCCAGTGCCGCCAATCGTCTGCAGGATCCCCTGTGGCGGGGCACCGCGCTTTATCGGGATGGGCAGTATGAGGGAGCGGTCGATGCCTTTGCCCGGAGTGATTCCGCCACCGCCCATTACAACAGGGGTAATGCCCTGGCCCGGGCCGGCAAACCGGAGGCTGCCCTGGAAGCCTGGCAGGAAGCCCTGGCACGCAACCCGGATCACGAGGGAGCCCGGCAGAACCAGCAGATCGTCAGACAATACCTGGAACAGCAACAGCAAGCCCGGTCTGGCGATAAACGGGACAACCAGGACCAGGAGGGTTCAGGACAGGGCAACAGCCAACGTGGCGGGAGCAAGGGAAGCCGGTCCCTGCCGGAAGACGGGTCCGGTGACTACGACGGTCCCGGCGGTGATGACCCGGCAAGCCAGGCCGGCACGGCAGAAGGCAACGAGCTGTCGGAGCAACCCGGTGCCCGGGCAGGTCAACACGCCGGTCAGGGACAGGCCGCATCCGGGCCTGGCGAACAGAGTAACGGCGACCCCGCGGGTCAGGGCTCCGCTGACGGCCGGCCAGGCAAAGGCACCCGGGCCGATGCCCTGACCCAGTCCCAGGAGCAATGGCTGCGGCGGATACCGGATGACCCCGGTGGTCTGCTGCGACGCAAGTTCCTGCAGCAATTCCGAGGCCGCAACACGCAACCGGACGAGAATGACACACCATGGTAAAGCTCACTACCTGCCTGCATCACCGACTCCTGGCCGCCCTGCTTGCCTGCCTGCCGTTGCTGGCGCTGGCACAGGATAACGAGGCCCGCCAGGCTTTTATCGAGCTTTCTGCCAGTGAAGACGAACTGTATGTGCAGCAACAGATGCATCTGCGAGTAAAGCTCTACTACACCAACAACGTGATTCAGGGCCAGCTGTCAGATCCGGAACACCCCGACGTCATGATTGAACAGATCGGGGAACAAAAGCAGTACCGGGAACTACTCGATGGCGAACGGTACCGGGTGGTCGAGCGCAACTTCGTGCTGTTTCCCCAAAAACCCGGTCAACTGCAATTGCCGCCCATCAACTTCCAGGGCACGGCCCGCCACGCCCGTGGCCATCAATACCGGATCACCGATTCGGCCACGCTGTTTCCGCTGGAGGTCCGGGACATTCCGGACAGCTTCAGTGGCCGCACCTGGCTGCCTGCCACCTCGGTTGAGATCAGCGAAAGGGGCCTCGACCAGGGAGGTCCTGTGCAGCCGGGAGAGAACCTGACCCGTACCCTGACTCTGACAACGGAAGGTCTGCCCGCCACTACCCTGCCTGATGTGACGCCTCAGTATCCGGACGCCCTGCGAGCCTATCCGGAGCCAGCCCGGCGGCAGTCCTCCGCCACCGATGAGGGCGTAATGGGGCAGCTGCAACAGACCGTGGCACTGGTGCCGGTGCCCGGCCACAATGGTGAAGCCACCCTGCCCGAGATCCGGATTCCCTGGTGGGATGTAGAGGAGGACCGGGAGAAAATCGCGGTTTTACCAGCGCGAACACTGCGCCTGGCCAGCCCGGCGGCGACCGCTGACATTACACCAGCTACACCTGGCTCTGGGGAAACAGAAGATCGCGCTTTTTCACCTGATAATGGTGTCGAGTCGGCGGGGACTCATTGGACATGGCCGCTGCTGGCGGCGGCCTTCGCCCTGGGCTGGCTGACCACGGGCGCAGCCTGGTGGCTGCAGACCCGCCGTTCAGACCGGAGCCAGCCCGACACAGGTTCGCCTGCCGAAGCGGGAGGAAAGAGTGAACGAGGCCGGTTCGCCCTCGTTTGTGACCAGGCCCGGGCACTGGACCCGGCATTTTTCGACCACCTTCCGGCCTGGGTCCGGCAGTTGACCGGTCAGCCCTGCCATACCGTGGGAGCCGCCCTGGAGTGCCTTGATGACGAAGCGCTTCGCCAGGCTGTCAGTCAGTGGCAACGGCACCTGTTCGGCAAGGATGGACCCCCGGCCCCGGACGGACCCACACTGGAAAAATCCCTCAAACGCTCGCGCGGGTCCTGGCAGCAGGACCGACGGCTGCGCGGCAACAGACCCGGTCTACCGGACTTCTACCCGGAGGGAATCCGGCCCTGACAGCAGACCGGATCCCGGGACACTAGTGCAACTGCTGATCAATGGTCAGCAGCACCGGGTCACTCTCACCGCTCACCACAGGCACCGGCTCGTCCCGGATACCCTGGTAATCACCAGGTTGCGGGGTCGCTGCGCCGGAGGGGCTGATACGAGCGGCAACCACCACCTCGTCGGCCCCGGAAATCCGGAACTGGGGCGCCATGGCCAGGCGGTCATCCAGCCTGAGCTCGGTGGGCAACGACCCTGCCCTCAGCCTGGCCACCGCTAGTGGCGCCGATTTCATGTCCGGTGTACGGGCGTAAACGAACAATGTTGTGTCCGGATCTACCTGGCCAGCAAAGGCCTCATCCAGCTCCACTCGCACGGTCACGCCGCGATCAGATACGGCCTCGCCGCCACTGGCCGGTTCACTACGGATATCTTCCGGCACATCCATGCCGAGCTGCTGGTAAGCCCTGGCAACGCCTTCGCGAATGGAAGGCAGTTGCGGATGGTCAGGAGCCACCTCGATGATCTTTTCCCAGTGGCGAATGGCTCCTTCAAAATCCCGTTGTTCAAAGGCGTGGATGCCCAGCAACCCGAGGGTGTTGACCTCATCGGGATTGTATTCCCGGGCCTGGTCCATGGCACGGGTTACCTCTTCCGTCATCGCACCCTGGCTTTCAAAGAACCAGGCCTGGGCCGAAAGACCCCAGGCAACGGCCTTGTCGGCATCTCGACCAGCCACTTCAGCAAGCTTTTCAAACGCCCGCGCCGCGTCCGGATAACGCTCCATCCGCATGTAGCTGCGACCCAGCATGGCCCAGCCATCCGGGTTGTCCGGGTCCGCTTCGAGCCTATCGGCCAGCTGGCGGGTCAGTTCCGTCATCTGGGCCATACGGTCACCGCCCTGCTGCAGCTCCCGCATGGCCTGGTATTGTTCCACCTTACCCAGTGCCCCCCACTCCTGGTAAAGCAGGAAAACACCCACTGGCAGCAGCACGACGGCCAGCACCACAACCGCCCAGGTGCTGCGACGACGATGATCCATTCTCAGGTCAGCCGCCCGCACCTCTGCAGCCGGCTGCTCCTCGCCGACATCGTCCAGCATGGAGCCAGCCAGCTCTTCACGCAGCATGCGGAAGTTTTCCTCGTCTATAACACCCTGCTGGTATTCCTCTTCCAGTTCGGACAGGCGGGTGCGATAGGCCAACAGGTTCTGGTTGCGAATGTCCGCTGATATGCGCTTTTCAGGACGACTGAAAAGCAACGGATAGAGTACAAAAAGAAAAGCCAGAACGATCAGTATCGCCGTAATGATCCAGAAAGTATTGGTCATAAGAATCAGTCAGTTGAATCCGGGGATGGGTTCAGGAGCCGGTTACTGGCGCCGTAACAGTTCATCAGCCTGGCGGCGCTGTTCCTCGGTCAGCTGGGCGCCATCGTCTTCGCCGCCATTGCCGGAACGCCGGACGATCACCACGATAACGAGCAACCCGATCAGCACCACGATGGCCGGCAACAGCCACAACAGGGCAGTGCGGGCGTCGAAGGCTGGCTTGTAATGCACAAACTCGCCGAAACGTTCGACCATGGAAGCCACCACGGTCTGCTCATCCGCTCCGTCTTTCACCATGCGGTAGACTTCGTCCCGCATATCCTCAGCGATGGGCGCGTCAGAGTCGGCAATGTTCTGGTTCTGACACTTCGGACAACGAAGCTCATTGAGCAGGCGGTCAAACCGCTCACGCTCTGCTTCCGTAGCCAGCGGGTAGATATCCTGGGCAGTCGCTGGCGAATTGCCGGACTGAGCCAGGGCACCCGTTGCTACCGCCATAGCCAGCAGCATCATCAGCCAATGTCTCATGAACCCTCCTGCTGGTAACGGCGAACCACGGGACCCAGCTTTTGTTCCCAGACCTCAGGGTTAACCACACCGACATGGCGATAGCGCACGATACCCTGCTTGTCGATCACGTAGGTTTCCGGCGCACCATAGACACCGAGGTCAAAGCCGAGCTTGCCCTGGGGATCAAACAGGGTGATCTGGTAGGGATCACCCAGGTCCTGCAGCCAGCGCAGGGCCTGGTTGCGGTTGTCCTTGTAGTTCAGGCCAATCACCGGAATGCCCTTTTCTTCCGCCAGCCAGATCAGGTCATCGTGCTCATCCCGGCAGGCAGGGCACCAGGTGCCCCACACGTTAAGCAGGGATACCTGGCCCTGGAATACGTCCGGCGTGAGCGTGCGATCCGGGTACTTCAGATCCGCCAGCTCGAACGCCGGCACCGGTTTGCCAATGAGGGCGGATTCCAGCTCCTGGGGATCCTTGCCCAGCCCGGTATACAGGAAAATACCGAATGCCACGGCGACGATAACGGGCAGGAACAGCAGTGCACGCTTCATGCCCCTGCCTCCGCCGGCCGGCCGTCAGTGCCTGCATTACCGGTAACCGTGGCCTTGCGGCGTTCCGTAGCCTCATCCTTGATGCGGTAACGACGGTCGGCAATGGCAAGGAAGCCACCAATCGCCATCACCAGCGCGCCCAGCCAGGTCCAGCGGACCAGGGGCTTGTACTGCAGCCGCACCGCCCAGGCATTGCTGGATACCGGCTCGGCCACCGCCACAAAGATATCCCGCAGGAAGCCGGCATCAATACCTGCTTCCGTCATCACGTTGCGCTGCACAACGTACCGGCGACGTTCGGGGTAAAGCGTACTCACCAGTTCGCCGTCCCTGCTTATCTCAAAGCGGGAAACCAGGGCGGTAAAGTTGGCTCCTTCCCGCTCGCCCACTGACGCAAAGTGAAACTGATAGTCACCAACCGAGGCGGTGTCACCAGGGCCCATACGAACATTCCGCTCGATGCCATAGTTGTTAACCACGGTGGCTCCGGCGATCACCATGGCCAGGCCCAGGTGGCCCAGCACCATGCCATAGAAACTGCGGGACTGACGGCGCAGCCCGTGCAGGCGACCATGGCGGGAACCGGATTTGTTCCATACATCCTGCAGGGTTGCTGCGGCGCACCAGCTGGCTGACAGTACGCCAAAAAACGCCCACAGACTGAAGTTGTTCCAGAAACCGGTACCCTCAGGTGACACCGCATTACCCATGGTCAGCACCACGACGAACGCGACAATCAAACTCACCACGGTGGGAATAACCATCTTGCGGAGCAAATAGCCCTCATCGGTCTTCTTCCAGCGGGAGAAAATCCCTACACCCAGCAATATGCCGACTACTACGGCAATCGGGCTGAAAGTCAGGTTGAAGAAAGGCTCGCCAATGGAGATGTTGCCCAGCTCGAAATAGTCGGAAATCAGGGGGAAGATGGTCCCGACGAGCACCAGCAGCATGGCCGCCATCAGCAGGACGTTGTTCATCAGCAGGAAGACTTCTCGGGACAACGGACCAAACTTTGCCCGGGTGTGCACCACCGGCGCCCGGAAGGCGTAAAGCGTCAGGCTGCCAATGACGGTAATGGCCAGCAACAGCAACAGGAACGCGCCACGGGTGGGGTCGGATGCAAACGAATGTACCGAGGTAATAACGCCCGAGCGAACCAGGAAGGCCCCCAGCAGGCTAAGCGCGAAGGTGAGGATCGCCAGCAGCACTGTCCAGCTCTTGAACACGCCCCGCTTCTCGGTCACCGCAAGGGAGTGCATCAGCGCGGTACCGGAAATCCAGGGCAGCAGGGAAGCGTTTTCCACCGGGTCCCAGAACCACCAGCCGCCCCAGCCGAGCTCGTAGTAAGCCCACCAGCTACCCAGGGCAATACCCAGCGTCAGGAAACCCCAGGCAACCGTGGTCCAGGGCCGGGACCACCGTGCCCAGGCGGCATCCAGACGGCCATTGATCAGCGCGGCAATGGCGAAGGCAAAGGCCACCGAAAAGCCAACGTACCCCATATAAAGCATTGGCGGGTGAACAATCAGGCCGAAGTCCTGCAGCAACGGATTCAGGTCAGCCCCGTCCGCCGGCACATTGGGGAGAATGCGATCAAAGGGATTGGAGGTCATCAGGATGAACAGCAGGAAGCCAACAGCCACCATACCCATTACGGAAAGCACCTGGGAAACCATCACCGAAGGCAAGCGACGGCTGAAGGTCGCAACCGCCAGGGTCCAGCCGCTGAGCATGAGAATCCACAACAGCAGGGAACCCTCATGGCCACCCCATACCGCGCTGAACTTAAAGTACCAGGGCATCAGACTGTTGCTCTGGTTGGCCACGTAGGCCACCGAGAAGTCGTCTACCATAAAGGCATTGGTAAGAATGCCAAAGGCGATGGCGATAAACACGAACTGCCCGGCACTGAGGGGGCGGGCGAACGCCTGCAGGCTGTCACGGGCCGTCAGCGAGCCGTAGAGCGGAACTACCGATAGCAGCAGCGAGAGCAGCAGGGCGATAATGAGAGTGACTTGTCCGAGTTCGGGAAGCATGGTTCTCTCCGTTCTGGAGTCGGGTAAATGGCGTCAGGCAATCAGTACTGGGGCATCTCCCGGCCCTCTTCCCGGGCGCGGGCAGCGGAGCGCTCCAAAGCCTCGCTGACCTCCGGGGGCATATATTGCTCATCGTGCTTGGCCAGTACCTCACTGGCGACAAACTCCCGGTTCTCATTGAGCTGCCCGGTAGCCACCACGCCCTGCCCTTCAGCAAACAGGTCCGGCAGGATGCCTTCGTAGCGCACGGTCACCGAGGACGAGTAATCCGTTACCCGGAACTGAACCTTGAGACTGTCCGGATCCCGCTTCACGGAACCTTCTTCCACCATACCGCCCGCACGGATGCGGACGTTGACGGGTGCCTCGCCCTCGGCAATCTGGGTGGGATCGTAGAACAGGTTGATGTTCTGCCGGAACGCATAGGTGGTCAGGCCGACGGCGACGGCCACTCCGGCCAGCAGGAACAGGACGATGGTGAGCTTGCGCTTGCGTGCTGGGTTCATGACTTGCTGATCGACTCATTTTGGGTAGTTGGAATACGTTGGAAGCTGCCGCCGGCAAGGTCCCTGCGGGCCGTGTCAGCCTGCCCGGAGGATACCATTGCCTGTTCCCGCTGCTGGCTGCGCACCACCTGGCGCCGGTCCCTTATGGAGAGCCAGGCTATCAGAGCCACCAACAGGAAGAACACGCCGTAGCAGGTCCAGACATAGGGGCCATGCCCCCCCATGACGACAAAGGCACTGAAGGAATCAAACGCCATGTTCTCAGGCCCCTCCGGATTTGAGTTGCGAACCGCCGCCGGCGGCGATGAGTTCTTTCACCCAGCGGGTGCGACGCTCACGCCGCAACACCTCGGTCTGCATGCGATAGAGCGCCGCCCAGCCAAACAACAGGTAGGTGCCCAGCACGGCCAGCAACAGCGGCACCCACATTTCCGGGACCATGGTCGGCTTTTCTGTCAGCTTGAAGGTGGCCGGTTGGTGCAGGGTGTTCCACCACTCCACTGAGTACTTGATGATGGGAATATTCACCACCCCCACGACCGCCAGCACCGCCACCGCCCGGGCTGCGGTTTTTTCGTCGGAATAGGCATGGGCGAGTCCGATAATGCCCAGGTAGAGGAACAGCAGGATCAGCATGGAGGTCAGCCGTGCATCCCAGATCCACCAGGTTCCCCAGGTAGGCTTGCCCCAGACCGCACCAGTGAACAGGGCCAGCACGGTGAGAATCGCACCCACTGGTGCTGCCGCGCGGACAAACACATCCGCGAGCTTCATTTTCCATACCAGGGTAATGACCCCGGCCACGGCCATCATCATGTAGACAGACTGAGCCAGGAACGCGGTTGGCACATGAATGAAGATGATCCGGTAACTGTTACCCTGCAGGTAATCCCTCGGCGCAAATGCCAGCCCCCAGACGATCCCGGCCAGGGCCAGCAGCAGCCCGAAGCCCAGCAACCAGGGCATGAAGCGGCCAGCGATACCATAGAACCACTTCGGTGACCCCAGCTTGTGAAAAAATTGCCACATCGGGTATATCCCCTGATTTTATACCTGTGGGCGACATCGGCCTGCGTGATAAAGGGTCGCGGCCTAGGACGCCGATAAACTGATTTTCAGGGCCACGGCTGCGGCCAGTGGCGCCAGCACCAGCGCCAGGACCAGTATCGCGGCCATCAGGGCCAGGTGCCCGGACACGTCCGAGCCGCCGGCCGCAGCCATGACAGTCCCGGTACCAAAAATCAGCACCGGAATATACAGAGGGATCACCAGCAGCGACAAGAGCACACCTCCGGCCCGTAATCCCACAGTCAGCGCTGCTCCCACCGACCCGATCAGGCTCAGCACCGGCGTTCCGATCAGCAGCGTTAGACAAAGAACGGCAACAGAGTTCCCGTCCAGGAACAACATCATACCCAACATGGGGGTCAGGATGACCAGCGGGAGCCCGGTGACCAGCCAGTGCGCCAGGGTCTTTGCCAGAACCAGCACGAAAAGCGGCTGCGGCTGCAGGGCCATCTGCTCCAGTGTGCCGTCCTCGTAATCAAACCGGAACAGGTGATCCAGGGACAGAAGTGTCGCCAGCAGGGCACCAACCCACAGTATTCCTGCACCGGCCTCTCTCAGAAAGTCCGACTCGGGACTGACGCCCAGGGGGAACAACGCCACCACCATCACAAAGAACAGCAGTGGATTCAGGAGGTCCTGTTTCTGGCGAACGCTCAGGCGCAGATCCCGCCGCAGCACCGCGATCATGGACTGCCACAGGCCGGGGGACGTGGTGACAGGGTCGAGTACCCTTACCGACATGGATTCCTGCTGCCCCATTCAGCCCCCCTCCCCCACTGCGTGGGCGACCGACTCTGGTTCACCGGCTGCGCCCAGGCGAATACGTCGCATACCCTTAAGGGCTGGTTCATGGTGTGTGGTCATGACCACGGCCCCTCCCTGACGCACCCTGTCCTCCAGCAGCCGTTCAACCGCGGCTACGGCGTCCACATCCAGGGCCGTGAAGGCTTCGTCCAGAAGCCACACTGGTTCGTCCGCGAACAGTAACCTGGCCAGTGCCACCCGACGTTTCTGGCCGGCGGACAACTGGCTACAGGGTACCTGTGTCCAGGGTCCAAGACCGACCTGTTCCAGGGCCTGTGTCAGAATGTTATCCGGTACGTACTGGCGGCCGGCCACCAGGGCCTGGAGGTTTTCCAGCGGCGTCAGCAGCATCTTGATACCCGGACGGTGACCCAGGTAGAGCACATTCCTGCGCACCTGGTCCCAGTGCCGTTGCCGGGGCTCGCCGCACCAATACACCTGGCCGGACCAGTTGTCATTGAGGCCCGCCAGGATTCGCAACAGGGTAGTCTTGCCGGAACCATTGGGGCCCTCGACACGAGTGAGGGTTCCCGGCACTATGGAGAAACTCAGATCACTGAAGAGCGTCCGGCCGTCTCGCTCGCATTCCAGGGCCTCGGCCCTCAGCAAGTGGTCAGCGTGTTGCAGCGGCTCAGTCATCAAGGCCCCGACGTACGGGGGGCAGCCCCAGAAGCCACCCCGGATAATGCGTTTTCGCCGGTAGTGCCGGCGGCGACCGGGTGAACTCCCGGCAAGGTCGCTATTATATAGAAACAGGCCATTGATTACTCTTGCCTGACATCAAAACCACGCGTCGTACTTAACAAAAGCCATGAAATTACCGCACGGTAACCCGATCCCCCCTCAGCCGTCGAAACCACCGTCTGCGGCGAAGGCCAGCGTCCAGCCGGACCCGATGCAACAACTCCGGCAACTGCAGCTGGAAAACCGCCAGGCGGTGGTGGCCCGGGTGGCCGAATTGCTGACTCAGCGCGGGGGCCAGCAAGCGATACTTGAGGTGCGCGGGCAACGAGTGACGGTGGAGTTGCCTGCCAACGGACCCGAGCTGAAAGCCGGTGACCTCATCCGTCTCATGCGCGAGGGCCAGTCCCTCACCCTGCTGGACAAACTACCGGCCACCGCGGAGACCCGGCTGGGACAAGCGCTGCTTCGTCACCTGCCCTGGCAGCAGAACCTGGACAGCGGCCTGACCCGATTACTGGCCACGTTAACCGGCGGGTTCAGGAATGCCCCCGGGGCGACGACCCTGCCCGGCTCCATAGAGGCATTGCCCGCGCCGGTCCGGGAAGCCTTGCAGGTCATTGCCCGGTTGTTGCCACAAGTGCCGGCGGATAACGGGCCACCGACATTCAGGCCGGTGGCCGGCCAGAACGTCACCGGTCAGGGCACGGGCGCCACCGCTCAGGCTACACCGCTGAAAAGTACGCTGGATGCCGCAGCCGTCAGGCAGTGGCTGGCCAGCAGTGGTGTACTCGCCGAGGCCAGCCTGGCACGTGGCAGCACTGAAGCCGGCCCCGCGGACCTGAAGCTGGCACTGGGTCGGCTGGCTCTGACCCTGCTGCAGCATCAGAGCCTCGGCAGTGACCAGTTCACCCGCTTCACCCCGCTTCCCAGCCAGGAACTGGTCACCTCTCCCCTGCAGTTCCCGGTACCGACCACACCGCCAGTGGCGATGGCCGAAGCCCGGGAGCCGGCCTCACCAGGCCAGATGCTTCGTTTACTGGCAGGAATGCTTAACCGGATCACCGTTAACCAGCTTCACAGCCAATTGCTGACCACCCGCGCCGGCGGCGATGCCGGCACGCCGGCCAACACCCTGATCACCGACCTGCCCTGGATGGCTCCGGGGGGTGAGGTAAGAACCGCCCAGCTTCGCATCGATTATGAGAAACCCGGCCAGGAGGGGGCGTCCAGTCCCCGCAAAACCGGCGTGGCCGAGTGGCGACTGTCCCTCGCCATGGACCTGGACGAGGCCGGCAAGGTGTTCTTTGACGTGGCTCTGCGCCAGAGTGCGGTATCCGCCCGCGTCTGGGCTGAACAGCAAGGCACCGCCAGACTGGTCACCCGGCAACTGGGAGACCTGCGCACGCGCCTGACGGAACTGGGACTGGAAGTATCGGAACTGGAATGCCGCCGGGGCCAGCCGCCAGTCACACCGACCCGGCTGGAACACCGGCTGCTGGATACCCGGGCATGAGAGTCACGACAACGGATGGGCACCATGACTGAGCAACGCAAACCGGGAAGGGAAACCGCCGTGGCCCTGAAATACGACGGCAAGCGGGCGCCTACCGTCGCGGCCAGCGGGCTTGACGAGGTGGCGGAGGAGATTATCCGCATAGCCCGGGAGCACGACGTGCCTCTTTACGAGAACGCCGAACTCGCCGGAATCCTGGCGCGGCTGGACCTGGACGAGGAAATCCCGGAAACGCTGTACCGGGTGATCGCCGAAATCCTGGCGTTTGCCTTCCACCTGCAGGGAAAGACGCCAGGTGACGTTGGCTGAATCTCCGCCTTACGCCGCCCGTTTCTGGCGCCGGCGCAGGGCTGAGACCAGCTCCGCTTCCGGGCGGGAGATGCCACAGGTATTCATCAGGTCATCCACGTCAGCACCCAGGTCCACCAGGCGCGAGGCTTCATCATAGGAGACCCTCAGCGGATCGTTCTGGCGCATCTCGTCAAACTGGGCACGCAGCTCATGGAGCTGGCGTTCGCAGGCAATCACCCGGTTGCCCACCCCGATGCTGCCACTGCTGGTGGCATGGAGCTCACGAACCAGGTTTTCGCTGTTATCCCGCAACTGCTGGCGCAGGCGGGCAATGCGGCGGGCATTCATCAGCCCCTGAACGCCCAGCAGAACTAAAGCCAGAACGGTCAGGGCCCAGGGTGCCAGGGTGGTCCAGTCGGTGGTCATCATCACTCAGTCCTCGTCAGGTAGTGATCACGCCAGGCGGTGGACCAGCCCTGACCGCTGCTTTCCAATCACCTTCCCGGAGGGAGGGTGACCATCTTCAGGGTCAGAGTGCGGCGATTTCCGCCCACTCGTGATCGGACAGCATCTTGTCAAATTCCACAAGAATGATTAGCTCGCCATTCTTGTTGCAGACACCCTGGATGAACTTGGCGCTTTCCTCGTTCCCCACATTGGGTGCCGTCTCGATCTCACTGGCTTTCAGGTATACCACCTCGGCAACGGAATCCACCAGGATACCCATCACCTGGCTGTCAGACTCCATGACCACGATGCGGGTGGCATCCGTCACCTCCGCGTCCGCCAGGCCAAACCGGCGACGGGTGTCGATTACCGTGACCACGTTACCGCGCAGGTTAATGATGCCCAGCACATAGTCCGGGGCACCGGGAACCGGCGCGATTTCGGTGTAACGCAGCACTTCCTGGATCTGCATTACATCAATGCCGTAGGTCTCGTCATCCAGGCGGAAGGTGACGTACTGAAGAACCTTGTCGTCTCGGGCCTGACTGTTCTGTCCGTTATCGGATGCCATAATGCCTTATCTCCTGGCAGGCCATCCGTCAACGGGACAGCCTGATGTCAAAAAACCATCGTCAGCGCCCCATACTATAGTCAGGGGCACAAACCGTGCCAGAGTGGTACGGTTTCATTTGGTAACTGCCGGCGGGTACCATTATGCCGGTCTGAGGTGAGTATCGGCCGGCGCCGGGGAAAACTTGAGTATGACCCCGGAATCCAGGGGGTAATCGCCTACTCCAGGTCCAGCCTCTGCTCTTTCTCTGCCCTAGCCAACAACCTGGCCATGGCGCCCACGTCAATCAGGGCACACATATGCTGCACCACCGTCCCTGCCAGCCAGGGGCGCTTGCTACGGGAAGTACGCCAACGTACCTGATCCGGATCGAGGGTGAAGGATTCCGCCACTTCGTCACAGGCCAGTGACCAGTCGCTGTCATCCAGCCGGATCACAAAACGGTAGCCGTCACGGGCATCCGCCGGGGCACGGCCGGGCATGATCCACTGGGCGGAGTCCACTACTTTCAGGTTCACCCCACGGTCCGGCAGCATACCCATATACCAGGGCGGACGTCCGGGAATCGGCTTGATCCGCTCTTCAATCCGGTGGATGGCGCCCAGCAGTACCAGTGGGACCGCCAACTGCAGGCCCGCTACCCGGAATATCAGGCATTCGAAGGGTCGGTCTGCCCAGCAGGGACGCCCTTCCGGCAGGGGCTCAGGTTCAGGGACCGTCAGGTTTTCAGCCTGCTCGCGAACGACCGGCTCGGCCACCGGAGCGGGAACCGGCGCCAGCTGCTCGGCAACTTCCGGTTCGGGTGCTGCCTCGACAGGGGTGAGGTCCGGCGCAATGGCTTCTCCAGTCCCTGTATTCGCTGCCGTGGATGGAGTGTCCACCTCCGGCTCGACAGGCAAAGGCTCCTCCACCTCTGGCTCCGTCGATGTGGCGGTATGGAGCAGGTCGTCCAGGTAACTGACCAGCGCCGCAGAAGGGTCTGCCAGTTCCGCTCGCCGGCGAGGACTACGCTCTGCTGCCATGACGCCCCCCTTGGCAACCCAGGCCCGGCGTCGAAAAACCGTCACCTGAAAGCCTGCCCGGTGAAATTGCTAGTTGTGCTGCCATGAGGTCGTGCCCTCCTGCAGATCCTGCAACAGCCGCCGGTAGGCCCGAACGCCCTGGGTGTCCGCATCCAGCCTGGACGGCACCACACCGGCCTGGCTGGCATCCCGGAAGCGGGTATCCACGGGAATCATGAAACGCCATAACTCTTCCGGATAGGTGCGCCGCAGTTCATTCAGGCTCTTTACCGAGGCCTGGGTACGCTTGTCATAGAGCGTCGGGACAATGGTGTATTCCAGCCGGTTCTTCTGGGAGCGCATGATCATCTGCAAGGTATGCAGCATTCGCTCCAGCCCCTTGAGGGCGAGGAACTCAGTCTGCACCGGAACGATCAGGTGCTGGGCAGCCGCCAGCGCGTTTACCATCAGCACCCCGAGTGACGGGGTGTTATCCAGTAGCACATAGTCAAAGTCATCCCAGAGCCGGGCCAACGCACGGGACACAATCAGTCCCATACCCTCGACACCCACCATCTTGCGCTCGAGGGTAGCCAGGGCGGTGCTCGCCGGCAACAGTGACAGGTGTTCGCAGCTGGTCTCGGTAACCAGCTGCGCGGGCAGGTCCTCGGGTACCTTGCCGCCGTGCTGGAACAGGTCGAACACGCTGTGGGAGAGCCGGTCAGGATCATAGCCAAACCAGCTGGTCAGGGAGCCGTGGGGGTCCAGGTCAACCACCAGTACACGGTGCCCCTGCTCGGCGAGCAGGCCGCCAAGGGTTACCACCGACGTGGTCTTGCCCACGCCGCCTTTCTGATTCGCTACTGCCCAGATCCGCACAAAGCCTTCTCCTGATCCGGTATCCCCCGTGGGAAACCGCTGTTACCTGAAATTTACCGATGCGCCCGGAAGCCTGCCGCCGGCAAGCCGTTGCCGGCGGCAGGCTTCCTGTCCGGTCGAATTCAACCTTTCTCAGACAGTAATACAGATATCGTGCCACCCCTGGCGCCCCGGTCTGCAGCCGGCCGGTTCACCTTGACCGGACCACGCCCCGGATCGCAGCGTCCCGGGAAATAAGCAACACCACCCTGCGGTTGCGACGGCGACCTTCTTCCGTATCGTTACGGGCTACCGGCTGCCAGGCACCATAGCCGATAGCAGCCATCCTCGATGGATCCACGCCCTCCCCCGCCAGCATGCGAACCACCGCTGCCGCCCGGGCGGAGGACAGCTCCCAGTTGGAGGGGTACTGGCTGGTACGGATAGGCTGGTCATCAGTGAAGCCTTCCACCCGTACAGCATTGTCCTTGTCCCGCAGGATGTCGGCGATACGCTCCATGACCGGAAAGGCATCATAGTGGGGTTCGGCTTCACCGCTACCGAACAGCAGGCTATCCCGCATACTCAACTCAATCCACTTGTCACTGCTCTGCAGGCTGACCACGCCCTGCCCTATCAGTCTGTCGAACTCCAGGGCAAACTGGTTGGCCATGCTCTGCAGGGCTTCACTGCGCTGGGCCTGTTCACGGACCGTGGTCGATTGCTCAGCCGGCGCGGGTGCAACCGGTGGCGGGATTACCTGGTCGCGGGCGGGTGCCACCAGGCCGGGGTGCTCACCCACTGGAATGGGGGTAATTGCCCGCTGGGGCGCGTTGAAGACCCCGGTGAGGGTTTCCGAAAGCACCTTGTACTTGCCTTCGTTCACCGACGATACCGAGTACATCACCACGAAGAACCCGAACAGCAGGGTGATGAAATCCGCGTAGGAAATCAGCCACCGCTCCCGGTTCTGGGCTACTTCAGCCCGCCTGGATCGACGCCTCATGGGTTCCCCCTGCGCGCTGGCTCATGACTGAATAAACCCCCGCAAACGCATCTCGATGGACCGGGGGTTTTCGCCCTCGGCGATGGCGATAATGCCGTCAATCATCATGTCTTCGTAGCGACTGCGGCGGCGCACGATCTCCCGCATCTTGTTGGCAACGGGAAAGAACAGCAGGTTGGCCAGGGCGACCCCATAAATGGTTGCCACAAACGCGGTGGCGATACCGGCACCCAGGGTGGATGGATCCGTCAGGTTGGTCATCACCTGGATCAGCCCCATTACCGCTCCGATAATGCCGATGGTGGGGGAATATCCACCCATGGCCTCGAACACCTGGGCCGCTTCCAGGTCACGCTGTTCGCGGGATTCCAGGTCCACTTCCAACACGCTGCGGATGGTCTCGGTTTCAGCACCGTCCACCAGCAACTGCAGGCCCTTGCGGGCAAAGGGTTCGGGCTCTTTCTCGGCGATGCCCTCCAGGCCAAGCAGGCCCTGCTTGCGGGCCTTGACGCTCCAGTCCATGACCTTGCCCACCCCTTCTTCCAGGCCGACATAGGGCGGAAAAAACACCCAACGGGCCTGGCTAAAGGCGCGGCGAAGGAGGCCGGCAGACGTCTGCAGGATGGTAGCGGCCAGGGTGCCGCCGATAACGATCAGTGCCGCCGGCAGGTTGAACAGGGAGGCCAGGGTGCCACCCTCCAGCATATTGCCCCCAAGCAGCGCAGCAAAGGCCAGGATAATGCCCAGCAGGCTGAGGATATCCATCAGTGGACCCCTTCAACCAGGCGCGGCCCGACCTCATCCAGCGACAGGATTTCATCACTCAGGCCGGCCCGGGCGACCGCCATGGGCATGCCATAGATGACCGACGATTTCTCGTCCTGGGACCAGATCACCGATCCGGTCTGCTTCATCATCCGGCTGCCTTCCTTGCCGTCGGCTCCCATACCGGTAAGGATTACCCCAAGGGTCTTCCCGGGGAAGCTGCGGGCCAGGGAGCCAAAGGTGACATCCACGCTGGGCTTGTAGTTGAGCCGGTCATCGCCGGGAAGGATACGTACCCGACCCTGGCCACCCCGGTTCTCGATCATCATCTGCTTGCCACCCGGTGCCAGCAGGGCCAGGCCGGGGCGCAGCATGTCACCGTCTTCCGCCTGGCGCACCTGGATGCGACAAAGCTTGTTCAGTCGCTCGGCAAAGGCCGGGGTAAAGCTGCCAGGCATGTGCTGTATCAATACCAGTGGCGCCGGGAAATTGGCAGGCAGGTTCACCAGCACTTTCTGCAGGGCGATGGGGCCGCCGGTGGAGGTGCCGATGGCCACCACATCGTAGTGACGGCTGGCGGTACGCCGCCGGCTGGAGCGTGGCGGTGCTTCCGGCTCCTGGCGGGGTGCCTGGGTATCAGCCGGTGCCGGACGCGAAACGGCTGGCTCACGACGGCCCGGCGGGGCAGCGGCTGGTCGTGGGCTGGCTGGCGCCGGCCGGGGTGAGGATGGTGCGGCATGACCCCGGCCAGCCCGCGGGCTACTGCGGGCGACGTCCAGGATGCGCTCCCGCAGGATGCGTTGGAGTTCCGAGCCGTCCTTTGCAATGTCTTCGAAGTTCTTGGGCAGGAAGTCGACGGCGCCGGCTTCCAGGGCGTCGAGGGTCACCCGGGCGCCCTCGTAGGTCAGGGAGGAAAACATCAGTACCGGCGTCGGGCAACGGCGCATGATTTCCTTCACCGCTGCGATGCCGTTCATCACCGGCATTTCATAGTCCATGGTGATGACGTCCGGTCGCAGCTTTTCCGCCATTTCCACGCCTTCACGGCCGTTGGTAGCAGCGCCCACAACCTTGATAGAGCCGGAAGCGTTGAGAATTTCCGTCAGTCGCTTGCGGAAGAACCCGGAATCATCAACGACCAGGACAGAAACTGTCATTCACTCCCCCTATCCAATACCCGCCCCGTCAGCCGTAATGCTGCAACAGACTGGGCACATCAATGATCAGGGCGATGCGGCCATCGCCAGTAATGGTGGCGCCCGCCATACCCGGCGTTCCCTGTAAGGCCCGGCCCAGGGGCTTGATGACCACCTCTTCCTGACCAACCAGCTGGTCCACCACAAAGCCCACCTGGCGGGTACCCATGGCCACGATGACCACATGGGCATTCTCAGGTTCAGCAGTACCTGTGTCCGAGGGCACCAGCCAGCGCTTGATGTGGAAAAGCGGGAACACCTTGTCCCGCACCACGATACATTCACGGCCGTCCACCACGTTCTTCTTGCTCAGGTCCAGGTGGAAGATCTCCACCACGTTGACCAGCGGCAGGGCAAACGACTGGTTGCCAAGCATGATCATCAGCGTCGGCATGATCGCCAGGGTCAGCGGCACCTTGATGCGAATCGCCGTGCCCTTGCCCGGTTTCGATTCCACGTGCACCTGTCCGTTGAGCTGGCTAATCTTGGTCTTCACCACGTCCATGCCCACACCACGCCCGGACACATCAGAGATCTGGTCCTTGGTGGAGAAACCGGCGGCAAAGATCAGGTTAAAGCACTCATTATCCGTCAGCCGATCAGCCGCATCCTGGTCGTAGATGCCCTTCTCCACCGCTTTGCGGCGTAATTTCTCCGGATCCATACCGCCACCGTCATCCTCGATGGACAGCAGGATATGGTCTCCTTCCTGCTCAGCTGACAGGGTGACCGTGCCCTGACGGGGCTTGCCGGCCTGCTCACGCACATCCGGCATCTCGATGCCATGGTCCACGGAGTTGCGCACCAGGTGAACCAGCGGGTCCGCAAGGGCTTCCACCAGGTTCTTGTCCAGGTCCGTATCTTCCCCGTGCATGACCAGGTTAATTTCTTTCTTCAGGTTACGGGCCAGGTCCCGCACAACCCTTGGGAAGCGACCAAAGACCTTTTTGATGGGCTGCATCCGGGTCGCCATAACCGCAGACTGCAGGTCAGTGGTCACCACGTCCAGGTTGGACACCGCCTTGTGCATCTCGCTGTCTTCGCTCTCCGAACCCAGGCGCTGCAGGCGGTTACGAACCAGCACCAGTTCACCCACCATGTTCATGATGTCATCCAGGCGCTTGGTATCCACACGCACCGAGGTTTCCGCCTGGGCCTGGCTGTCACGCGCAGGCGTCGCCGCCTTGGCGGCTGCCGTCGGCCGGGCAGACGCTTCCGTGGGTTGCGTGGCAGGCTCGGACTTGTTCGCAGCAGGACCGTCACTTGCCGGTTGCGGAGCGGAATTCCCGGGCTTTTCATCACCCGCAGAGTGGGCCGGACTCTTGCCCTTGCCATGGAGTTCGTCCAGCAGACGCTCGAATTCGTCGTCGGTAATCAGGTCGCTATCGCCACCACTGGCTTTTTTGTCATCCGCTGCGGCTGGCTTTTCAGCCTCCGGCTGACCACCCGCATCCGGGTCCGGCACGTCGGTGGAGGCCACCTCGCCGGAGAACCTGCCCTTGCCGTGGAGCTGGTCCAGCAGGTCCTCGAACTCGTCATCGCTGATGTCATCACTGCTGGATGAACCCGCACCCTCGATGGAGCCGGCATCTTCGCAAGCGCTGTCCCCCGCCTTACCCTTGCCGTCTTCCAGGGCGTCCAGCAGCTGCTCGAATTCCTCATCGGTGATATCGCCGTGGTCCTCCTCGGCTGCGGCGGCCACGGCATCGTCTGCAGGCCGGGCCGGCGAATCCCCCGGAGCGTCCACCGGTGACTCACCCTCCGGCAGGGCGTACTGGTCCAGGGTTGCAATCAGTGACTGGGGCGCGGGGGTAGGCTCTTCCCGGTTGCGGACCTCGTCGAACATGGCATTGACGTTATCCAGCGCCTGCAGCACCACATCCATCAGGTCCGAGGTCACCGTGCGCTTGTGGTTACGCAGGGTATCGAACACGTTCTCGGCGGAGTGACAGCAGTTCACCAGCGCGTCAAGCTGCAAAAAACCGGCGCCGCCCTTAACGGTGTGGAAGCCACGGAAGATGGCATTGAGCAGATCACTGTCTTCCGGGTGCTGTTCCAGGTCCACCAGTTGTTCGGAGAGCAGTTCCAGGATCTCCCCGGCCTCCACCAGGAAGTCCTGGAGAATCTCTTCGTCTGCATCAAATGCCATGCAACTACCTCACTTAAAAGCCGAGACTGGACAGCAGGTCGTCAACGTCGTCCTGTCCGGAAACAACGTCAGACCGCTCTGCGGCGCGCATCTGGGGTCCTTCCCCCTTGATCGAGGATTCCTTTTCCTTCAATTCGTGGACCGTTCCGGTCAGTTGGTCCACGTGGCTGGCCATGACCACCAGGCTAAGCAGGTTCTCTTCCACTTCCTTCACCAGCGCGGTCACTTTCTGGATGACCTGGCCGGTCAGGTCCTGGAAATCCTGGGCCAGCAGGATTTCAGACAGATCGGTGTACATCTTCTCGGCGTCGTCCGCGAGGCTCTCGAAGAAACGGTCAATGCGACCATACAGCTCGCGGAACTCTGAAGGCGCCATTTCGCGGCGACGCAATCGTTGCCAGTCATCCCGCAGGGACCGCGCCTGTTCGCACATGGCGTTGGCCCGGGGCATGGCGTCTTCCACCAGGTCCATGGTGCGGTTAGCGGCCTTGCCGGTCATTTCAACGACGTATTGCAGCCGGTCCGAGGCATCGGACATCTTCGACAGGGCTTCCTGCTGCTCCGGGTTCTGGGGCTGTATCTGAAAATTGCGGATAGCCTCGTGGAGGCTGCGGGTCAAGCGACCCACCTCCTGGTACAGACTCTGATCCCTCACCTCACTCAGGTCATTGATCAGGGTCATGGCCCGGGCATAGTCACCAGCGTTGACCTGCTCAACAAGCGCCTGGGCCTGCTCCTTGAGCTTGCTGGTGATTTCCGGGTCCAGGCCGGGGCTGTTCTGTTTGTCTTCGCTCATGGGAGCACATCCGGACAGTCAGTTCAGGGTTCAAGGCGTAAACGGGCCTTACTGGATTCGCTCGAAGATCTTCTCGATCTTCTCCTTGAGTACGGCAGCCGTAAATGGCTTGACCACATAACCGTTAACGCCGGCCTGGGCCGC
Organism: Marinobacter sp. AN1; assembly: GCF_026013985.1. NCBI lineage: Bacteria > Pseudomonadati > Pseudomonadota > Gammaproteobacteria > Pseudomonadales > Marinobacteraceae > Marinobacter > Marinobacter sp. AN1. Next base: position 2,809,100 of record NZ_CP110342.1, read on the forward strand.
CGCTACGATCTGGTCTCGCTTGGCTTCAGCCGTCACCATCAGGATCGGCAGATCCTTCAGGTTCTCGTCGGCCCGTACCGCCTTGAGCAAATCAAACCCGGACATGCCTGGCATGTTCCAGTCCGTCACCAGGAAGTCGTACTTGCCTGTTTTCAACATGGGCAGGGCGGTGTTGCCGTCATCCGCCTCGTCGGTGTTGGTGAATCCGAGATCACGGAGCAGGTTCTTGATGATCCGCCGCATTGTGGAAAAGTCGTCCACAATGAGAATTTTCATGTTCTTGTCCAATGGGACCTCCAGTTGGTCTTCGCCGGAATGTTGACCTGGCCCTGTCAGGGCCGTTGGCAGGCGCTGCCCTGCCCGCACTGCTGTCAGATCCTCAGCCGTGGCGTCATTCTAGCAGTCTGAGCGATGCTTACCGTTTCAATGTGTTATCGAACGATTCTGCTGTAACCATCTTTCTATACCGGCCATGCCAGGCGTCAGACCGAGCCTGCGTCCCCTGCCTGCCAGTCCGATAGCCTGCCCCGCAAGCGAAGTGCGGCCTGGCTGTGAATCTGGCTCACCCGGCTTTCACTCACGCCGAGCACCGCGCCGATTTCCTTGAGGTTCAGCTCTTCCTGGTAATACAGGCTGAGTACCAGCTTTTCCCGTTCTGGCAGGTCATTGATGGCGGCCGCCAGGTTATGCCGGAATGCCGCGCCGGACACATCATCCAGCGGATTATCCGAACCTTCCTGTTCCTGTATCGGCAGCTCGCCGGTTTCATTGAGCTCATCGAGGGAAAAAAGTCGGCCGGAGCTGGCATCACTGAGACACGAGTGGTACTCGGAAAGGCTCATACCCAGCTCTTGTGCCACCTCCTGGTCCTGGGCTTCGCGCCCTTCCCGATCCTCCACAGCCTTGATGGCGGCCGATACCCGACGGGCGTTACGGTGAACGGAGCGGGGCACCCAGTCACCCTTGCGGATCTCATCCACAATCGCGCCCCGGATGCGAATGCCGGCATAGGTTTCAAAGGATGCACCCCGGTCAGACTGGTACTTGGCAGCCGCTTCCAGCAGGCCAACCATGCCCGCCTGGACAAGGTCGTCAAGCTGAACCGAGTCCGGTAACCGGGCCATCAGGTGCAGGGCAATTTTCTTGACCAGCGGCGCATGCTGTTCCACCAGCTGATGGGCGCTGTCCCGACCGGTCTGGTGGTAGATTCCGAGTCTTCTGGCCAAAGTCATTTATCCGGTTAACCCGTACTTCAGGAATGGATCAAGTGTTACTGCCTACCAGGCGCTCCACGAAAAACTCCAGGTGCCCCCGGGGCGATGTGGGCAGGGGCCAGCTGTCCACCTGCTCCGCCAGGGCCTTGATGGCCAGTGACGCCTTGGCCCGCGGGTAGGCGTCCAGCACGGCTCGCTGACGCTGCACGGCCTTGCGCACGGCCTCATCATAAGGAACCATGCCGACGTATTGTAATGCAACATCAAGGAACCGCTCGGTGACACGGGTCAGTTTACCGAACAGATGCTTGCCTTCCTGCTCGTTACGGACCTGGTTGGCGAGTATGCGGAAACGGTTAATACCGTAGTCCCGGTTCATCAGTTTTATCAGGGCGTAGGCATCGGTAATGGAGGTAGGCTCGTCGCAGACCACCAGCAGCAACTCCTGGGCGGCCCGCAGGAAACTGACCACGCTTTCGGAAATGCCGGCGGCAGTATCGACGATCAGCACGTCTACCTGGTCACCCAGCTCGCTGAAGGCATTGATCAGGCCGGCGTGCTCCATGGGGGAGAGCTGGGTCATACGCTGGGTGCCAGAAGAGGCCGGTACAATCCTGACACCGCCGGGGCCGTTAACCAGTACGTCACGGAGGTCACATTCACCGGACAGCACGTCAGCGAGGTTGCGCTTGGCACTGATTCCCAGCAGGACGTCAATATTGGCCAGGCCCAGGTCGGCATCCAGCAGGATGACCCGCCGCCCCATCTGTGACAGGGCAATGCCAAGGTTGACCGAAACGTTGCTCTTGCCCACGCCACCCTTGCCACCGGTGACTGCGATTACCTGAACCGGATGTGGTCTGCTCATAGTGGTTGTCTGTTCCTGCCGAGGTTGTACTTATTCACACAATAAGCCTGCAGGGCGCCGACCACGTCCGGTTCCCGGCCGCTGCTGCACTTCAGGCACCTTCAGCCATGGCCTGCTGCTTGCGCACGTCCCGCAGTCGTTCCACGCCAAGACGCACCAGTGACGCCGCATTGGCTGGATGCAGGTCCTGGGGAATCTTCTGGCCGTCGGTGACCCAGGCCACAGGCAGGGCGGTTTCCAGGGCAAAGCCCAGGACTTCACCGAGGGTCAGCGCCTCATCCAGCTTGGTCATTATGCAGCCTGCAAGACCCGCCATCTTATAGCAATGCCACATGGATTTCATGATTCTCGACTGGCTGGTGGCCGGCACCACCAGGTGCGGACTCACCCGGTGCCGGCTGTTCGCCAGCTCGGCCAGCTGCTCCTGGCAACCGGGATCGGCGCCGGACAGGCCAGCGGTATCAATCAGCACAAGGTGCCGGTCTTCCAGCTCATCCAGCACCTCATCAAGGCTGTGGCTGTCATCCACCACCCGTACCGGCACATTCAGGATACGGCCGAACACGAACAGCTGCTCATGGGCCGCTACCCGATAGCGATCGGTGGTGACCAGCGCCAGGGAGTCGGCGCCATGCTCCAGCACGTACTGGGCGGCAATCTTGCCAATCGTAGTCGTCTTGCCGGAGCCGGTAGGCCCTACCAGGGCGTAGATACCACCACGAGTAGCCCAGTCACCACTACCGGTTCTGAGGCCCGCTGCCAGGGTACGCAGCGAGCGCTTCCAGTTATCCTCGAGTTTGCCACGACCACTCTGACGGGCCAGGCTTGCCGCCAGCGAACCACTGAGACCGAATTCCTCAAGGCGCTCCGCGAGGCGCTTGCGAACTGCATCCAGGGCCTCTTCCGCGTCAGCCTGCGACCTGGCCAGCGGAGTGACCTTGTGGCCAGCGGCGCCCTGCTCGCTGATCATGGCCCTCAGCGAGTCCAGCTCACGGCGCATCACCGCCAGTTCGTCACTGGCACCGGACTCACTTGGAACATGGGCCCGTTCCGCGCCCGCGGCACTCGCGTGCACGCCAGGCTGACGGGGTGATGACAGGGATGGCAGGTCGTCGGTATCCAGGTACTCCTTGCCAGCCGGAGTCCGCTGCCGGGGCTCGTAGCCACCGCGCTGCTCCCGCAAGTTGCGGATACGGCTACGGGAGCGGTCAAGTTCTTCCTGCAAGCGGAGGTGTTGTTCCGCCTGCAGCTCGGCCAGGCGGCCATCGCTGGTGGCGTCCGCAGCAGCGTCGCCAAGCTTCTGGCGTGCCATGTTTTCGTCATAGTCCAGTGCCGTAACAATCTCGACACCGCCATCTATCCGGCGGCTGGAAAGAATCACCGCATCGTCGCCCATGGACTCGCGGACCTGCTTGAGGGCGGCGGACATGGTTGCCGCAAAGAACCGTTTTACCTTCATCTGTCTCTACCTCCCGGTGGGTCGTTACTGGCCGACCGACGCCACGATGGTGATCTGCTTGTTATCCGGCACTTCCTGGTACGAGAGCACGTGCAGGCGCTCTACCCCGTAGCTGGCGAACTTCGCCAGCACCGGCCTCAGGGGGGCGGATACCAGCAGGATGGCGGGCTTGCCCATCATTTCCTGCCGCTGGGCGCTCTCCTGCAGGGAGCGCTGCAGTTTCTCCACCATGCCCGGTTCAAGGACCAGGCCGATGTCGTCACCGCCGCCGGATTGTTGACTCTGTTGCTGACTCTTCAGCAATAATTGTTCCAGTTCCGGATCCAGGGTGATAACCGGTATCTCTTTGTCGTTACCGCAGATGCTCTGCACGATCATTCGCCGCAGTGCCTGACGGGCAGCCGTGGTAAGGACCTTCGGGTCCTGGCTCTTGGGATGGACGTTGACGATGGCTTCGGCAATGGAGCGCATATCACGGATGGGCACTTCTTCCTGCAGCAGGCTCTGCAGCACTTTCAGCAGGATGGAGATAGACACGGTGGTCGGCACCAGCTCTTCCGCAAGCTTGGGCGAAACTTTCTCCAACTGGTCGAGCCACTTCTGCACTTCCTCGTGGCCGAGCAGTTCATGGGCGTGGCTCTGCAGGATCTGGTTCAGGTGTGTGGCGACGACGGTGCTGGCGTCAACCACGGTGTAGCCAAGCGTCTGGGCATTGTCTTTCTGGTCCGGCTCGATCCAGATGGCATCCAGGCCGAAGGCGGGATCCTTGCCGGCAATGCCGTCCACCTTGCCGAACACCTGCCCCGGATCAATCGCCAGTTCCCGTTCCGGATGGATTTCCGCCTCGGCGATGGTTACACCCATCAGGGTGATGCGATAGACGTTGGGCATCAGGTCCAGGTTGTCACGGATATGCACCGACGGCATCAGGAAGCCCAAATCCTGGGAAAGCTTCTTCCGCACCCCTTTTATACGACTGAGCAGCTGACCACCCTGGGACTTGTCCACCATGGGAATCAGGCGGTAGCCCACTTCCAGGCCAACAATATCCACCGTTGCCACGTCGTCCCAGCCCAGTTCCTTATTCTCCGGTGGCGCCGGCAAGGCATGCCCCTGGTCTCCTGCCTCCGGACGGGCACCGCCGGTTGGCGCGGCCTGGCCGCCACCACTACGTGAGGTTGTCGGCCAGCTGCTGCTGCCGTCTTCCTCAACCGCCTGGCGGCCCTGCTTCCAGATCCACCAGGCCGCTCCGGCCGCCAGCAGCCCCAGTCCCAGGAAGGCCACATGGGGCATGCCAGGAATCAGGCCCAGCATGATCAGGATAGCTGCGGCGATGGCCAGCGCCTTGGGGGCATCAAACATCTGTTTGAGGATCTGCCCGCCCATATCCTGGCTGCTGGTTACCCGGGTGACCATGATGGCCGCAGACGTGGAGAGCAACAGCGACGGAATCTGGGCTACCAGGCCGTCACCAATGGTCAGCAGGGCATAGTTCTGGGTGGCAACGCCAAAATCCAGACTGTGCTGGAGCATGCCGATACCGATACCCCCGATCAGGTTGATGAACAGGATCAGCAGGCCGGCGACTGCATCGCCTTTGACAAACTTGCTGGCACCGTCCATGGAGCCGTAAAAGTCCGCTTCCTGCGCAATCTCTTCCCGGCGGTGCTTCGCCTCGTCCTGGTTGATCAGACCGGCGTTGAGGTCGGCGTCGATGGCCATCTGCTTGCCGGGCATGGCATCCAGGGTAAAACGGGCGCTGACTTCGGATACCCGGCCAGCGCCCTTGGTGACCACCAGGAAATTGATGATCATGAGAATGGCAAATACCACCAGGCCCACAGCGTAGTTACCGCCGATCAGTACCGCACCGAAAGACTCGATCACCTTACCGGCAGCGTCGCCACCCTCGTGCCCGTTGAGCAGGACGATCCGGGTGGAAGCCACGTTCAGGGCCAGGCGCAACAGGGTAGCTACCAGCAGGACGGTGGGAAACGCCGCGAACTCCATGGGTCGCAGGGCATACACACACACCAGCAGGATGGTAATGGACAGGGCAATATTGAACGTGAAAAGTACGTCCAGCAGAAACGCCGGCATCGGCAGGATCATCATGCCCAGCAGTGCCACGAGCATAATGGGAATGCCCAGGTTTCCCCGCGTCAGGGATTTGACGTTATTCAGGACAAGGGCCCGGTCCATGTTGACGGAAATCTCCACAATGGTGGTTCTTGCTGCAATGGCCAGGGCCGTTTTTTTGACGCCCGGGCCGCCTTACCCGGACTAGCGGCAAGATCCATACCATTTCTAACATTTTCTCCAGAATCCCCCCTGACTGAGCTGCGCCGATACGGTATCCTTGCGCAAATCCCACCCGACCAGCTGACAGGTGAACCATGCCCATTCACGAAGTCAAACACCCCCTTATCCAGCACAAACTCGGCCTGATGCGCCGAGCCGACATCAGCACCAAGAATTTCCGCGAGCTTGCCCAGGAAGTGGCATCGCTGCTGACCTACGAAGCCACCAAGGATTTCACCCTGAGCAAGGAAACCATTGATGGCTGGGCAGGCCCGGTAGAGGTGGAGCAGATCGGTGGCAAGAAAGTCACCATCGTACCGATCCTGCGGGCTGGCCTGGGCATGCTGGACGGTGTGCTGAGCCTGATACCGGTGGCGAGGGTCAGTGTCGTGGGCCAGATCCGCAACGAGGAAACCCTGGAAGCCTCCACCTACCTTGAGAAACTGGTAGGTGAACTGGACCAGCGCATGGCACTGATCGTCGACCCCATGCTGGCAACCGGTGGTTCGCTGATTTCCACCATCGACCTGCTGAAAAAGGCGGGCAGCACAGAAATCCGGGCCCTGGTCCTGGTGGCAGCTCCGGAAGGTGTCGAAAAGGTGCTGGAAAAGCACCCCGATGTCTCCATCTATACCGCCTCCGTGGACGAACGCCTGAACGAGAAAGGCTACATCCTTCCCGGCCTTGGTGATGCCGGTGACAAGATCTTCGGCACCAAGCAGAAGGACGTCTGACATGCAGGATGCTGATCACACCACTTCCCTGAGGGAGGACTACGCCGGCGAGCCGGTCTGGCGCCAGGCCCTGGCCGGTTCCCAGATGCTGCTGGTGGCTTTTGGTGCCCTGGTGCTGATGCCCCTGCTCACCGGTCTGGACCCGAGCGTCGCGCTATTCACTGCCGGTCTGGGCACGCTGATATTCCACATCGTCACTGGCGGCAAGGTGCCGGTATTCCTGGCATCGTCCTTCGCATTTATTGCACCGATCATGGCGGCGAAGAACCAGTTCTCCATTCCGGAGATTCTCGGCGGCCTGGTGGCGGCCGGCCTGCTCTACATCCTGCTGAGCGGCGCTGTGCGCCTGCGGGGCACCGGCTTCATCAACCGGCTGTTGCCGCCCGTGGTCATTGGCCCGGTGATCATGGTTATCGGCCTGGGGCTGGCCCCGGTCGCGGTAAACATGGCCACTGGCCATACCGGTGATGGCTCAGTCGAACTGGTTCCGTACAAGCCAGCCATAGTGATTGCCATGATTTCCCTGCTGGTGACCATTGTGGTTTCCGTATGGGCGAAAGGCATTTTCCGGCTGATCCCCATTATGGTCGGCATTATCGTTGGCTACCTGCTCACATGGCTGTCCGGCGTTTTCAACGTAACGCCGGTGATTGTGGACTTCTCCCCGATTGCGGAAGCGGCCTGGTTTTCCATGCCGGCCTTCCAGTCCCCTTCATTCAGCTGGGGGGCGATCCTGTTCATGATTCCGGTGGCCATTGCCCCGGCCATTGAACACATCGGTGATGTGCTGGCGATCAGCAACGTGACCGGCAAGAACTTCCTCAAGAAGCCGGGCCTGCACCGCACCCTGCTGGGCGACGGCCTGGCCACCAGTTCCGCCGCGTTCCTGGGCGGACCGCCCAACACGACCTATTCCGAGGTGACTGGAGCGGTGATGCTGACGAAGAACTTTAACCCGCGGGTAATGCTGTGGGCTGCAGGGGTGGCTATCGTACTGGCCTTTGTGGGCAAGTTCGGCGCGGCCCTGCAGACAATCCCGGTTCCGGTGATGGGCGGCATCCTGTGCCTGTTGTTCGGTTCTATCGCGGTGGTGGGGCTGAACAGCCTGATCCGCAACCAGGTGGACCTGTCCCAGGCCCGCAACCTGGTAATCGTGGGTGTGACCCTGGTGTTCGGTATTGGCGGTATGGCGATTTTCGGGGTGGAGGGTATTGCCCTGTGTGGCATCGTTGCCATTCTGCTGAACCTGGTGCTTCCCGGGTCGGATACTGCCTGGGGTGAGCGGGCTCATCACGAGCACTGAGGGTAAAGCCTTCTCTCGGACGGGTGTTGTCTGCTCCTAGACTGCAGGTTTGCGGGGAGGCGGCAACCAGGGGGAGGCTTTTTCCGCCGCATTGGAGGGGCGTCCTGCCACCCCAATGCGGTGAAGAAAGCCCCCCGGCCAAGCTGTACCTCCACCAAAAGCTTCAGACCAGCAAGCAGAACTCAAATACCCAGAGCCTAGATATCCCGCCGCATATCCTTCGGAATGGGGAAGTTCGGCATAGTCGGCTTGGGCGCGTGCCCCTTGCGGAACTGCCGTAGCTGGAAGATATAGGCCAACACCTGGGCCACCGCCATGTACAGGCCATCAGGGATCTCCTCACCTACCTTGGTGTTGTGGTAAACCGCACGGGTCAGGGGCGGCGTGCGCAGCAGCTCCACCTTGTTCTCCCGGGCAATCTCCATGATCTTGAAGGCCACCTCATCGGCCCCCTTGGCCACCACCACCGGCGCGCCCATGGACTTCTGATCGTACTTCAACGCCACCGCATAGTGCGTCGGGTTGGTGATAACCACATCCGCCGTCGGCACATCCGCCATCATCCGCCGCTGAGCCATCTCACGCTGCAGCTGACGGATCTTGCCCTTCACTTCCGGCTTGCCTTCCGTGTCCTTGTACTCGTCCTTCACCTCCTGCTTCGTCATCCGCAGTTTTTTCTGGTGATCGTAGATCTGGAACGGCACGTCGATGATAGCGATAACGATGGTGGCGCATGCAAGGAAGAAAAAACTCCACGCCATGGTCCACACCACATGGGCCATGGCCGGCACCGCTGGCTCCTCAGCGATGCTCAGCAGATCCTCGGTACGCAGGTTCAGAATCAGGATAGCCACCGCCAGCACCAGGCTCACCTTCAGAATCGCCTTCACCAGCTCCACCAGCGACCGGGCAGAAAACATCCGCTTCAGACCCTTGATGGGATCCATACGGTTCAGCTTGGGGGCAATGGCCTTGCCACTGAACAGCAGACCGCCAATGCCAATGGGCCCGGCAATCGAGGCAATCAACAACAGTAACAACAGGGGACTGAGGGCAACGGTGGCGTCCCAGGCAGAGCCAATCAGCTGCGTGCTCATAAAACGGGTATCAAAAATCTCCCCCCGCTCCAGCACAAACGCGCCACGCATGATCTGCTCCATGGACATGGCCAGGCTCTTGCCAAACACCAGCAGCCCACCGGCACCGGCCAGCAGCACGGCCATGGTGGCCAGCTCCTTGGAACGAGCGGTCTGGCCATCCTCCCGGGCCTTCTCAAGGCGTCGGGGCGTCGGCTCTTCCGTTTTTTCCTGACTGTTGTCGTTCTCTTCGGCCATATCTACCGTCAAACATCCACGCAGGCGCGGCACATAGTAAGAGGGGCATGGCCGGGAACCCCCTTTCCGGAACCGTGAGGCGCCAAGGACGGCGCCGACCGAGCCCTACAGAGACGTACTTGCGGGGCGTGTTTCGGAAAGGGGGTTGCCGGCCGTGACCCGCCACCCAAACAACCAGGCCACATCGAAGTAGTGAGCTTCAGGGCTGCCCCTGAAGCTGTCTCATAAACTCAAAGGTCTCACGGGTATACTGCTCAAAGTGCGGCAGAAAATTGGCATGCAGTACCCATATGGCAAACAATCCAAAAATCAGGCCAATCGGGAAACCCAGGGCAAAAATGTTCATCTGCGGCGCCGCCCGGGTCATCACACCAAACGAAATATTCACGATAAACACCGCCGTCACCGCCGGCAAAGCCAGCAACAGGGCCGCTGCAAACATCCACGAAATCCGGTGGGCCAGCTGCCAGACACCCTCCTGACCCAGCCCCTCCAGGCCAATAGGCAGGGTACGAAAACTCTCCAGGAACACCTCGATAGCCACCAGGTGCCCGTTCATCGCCAGGTACAACAGAGTGATCGTAATGGTGTAGATCTGGGAAAGCACCGTCACGTTGACCCCGTGGGACGGATCGTTCATCGAGGCAAAGCCCAGACCCATCTGCATGGCGATCATCTGGCCGGCGATGGTAAACAGCTGGAACAGGGCCGTCAGCGCAAAGCCCATACCCACACCGATCAGAATCTGCTGCAGCGTGATAATCACCGCCTCGCCACTGAGCGCCTCAACCTGCGGAACCGGCGGCAGCATGGGCACCACAAGGATCGTGGTCAGCAGGGCCAGACCCAGGCGAACCCTCGCCGGCACCAATTGAGTACCAATAAACGGAATCACCATAAAGAAACTGGCAATGCGGAACAGCGGCCACAGGTGCTGCCCCACCCACTGGCTGATCACATCCGCACTGAGATCGGCGGGAATCATACCCGGCTCATCCGATCAGGTAGGGGATGCTGCCAATCAGCCCCTCGGCGTGGTCAATCAGCTGGGTCAGCATCCAGGGGCCGGCAAAGATGATCACCAACAGGGTCACCAGCAATCTTGGCAGGAAGCTCAGGGTCTGTTCATTGATCTGGGTTGCAGCCTGGAAGGTACTCACCACCAGGCCGATGACCAGGCCCGGTCCGATGATAAAGGCCGACAGCATTACGATCATCCAGAGAGCTTCACGCATGATGTCGATGGCGGTTTCCGGCGTCATGGCGGGCCTCCCTAAATTCCGTAGCTGGCAGCGAGTGTGCCCATGATCAGTGCCCAGCCGTCCACCAGCACAAACAGCATGATCTTGAACGGCAAAGAAATAATGATTGGCGACAGCATCATCATACCCATGGCCATCAGAACACTGGCCACCACCATGTCGATAATCAGGAACGGGATAAACAGGATAAAGCCGATCTGGAACGCGGTTTTCAGCTCGCTGGTTACAAAGGCAGGCATCAGCACCCAGAAGGATACGTCTTCAGGGCTGTCGTACTCCTCGTCGGCAATACGTATGAACAGCCCCAGGTCGCTCTCCCGGGTCTGGGACAGCATGAACTGCCGGAACGGGACACTGGCTGCCTCCACTGCCTCGAGGGAAGTCATTTCCTCCGCCAGGTACGGCTGCAGCCCTACCCGATTGGCCTCCTCAAACACCGGCTTCATGATGAAGATGCTCAGGAACAGCGCAAGCCCCAGCAGGATCTGGTTGGAAGGCGTGGATTGCAGCCCAAGGGCCTGGCGCAGGATGGCAAACACCACAATGATGCGGGTGAACGAGGTCATCATCATCAGCATGGCGGGCAGGAAGGTCAGCGCCGTCATGAAGGCCAGGATCTGCAGGGTAACGGAATACTCCTCCCCCTGTTCACCCGGTGTCACGGTAACCGCAGGAATACCCGGAATACCACCAATCCCGTCCTGGGCGAATACATCCGGGGCCAGCGCCAGCCCCGCCAGGATCAACAGCCACCGCATCAGTCTGTGTCTCCCTTACGACCGGCGTCACCGGGTTTCCAGTGCCGCCCCATCAGCCCGTGGAGCTTTTTGGCAAAGTCTCCACTCACAGCCTGCCCCGGCACTACCACCGGTTCGTCGAAGACATGGAGGGTTCGAATGGAGCTGGGGGTGATGCCTACCAGAATCTGGGTACCGGCCACATCAATCAGCGCGATACGCTCCCGGGCGCCCAGGGCCATCACCGAAACAACTTTCATGGCACCGCTGTTCATGCCGGTCAGGCCATTCATGCGGCGGATCAGCCAGGCACAGCCAAAAATCAGTGCCACCACCACCAGCAGGCCGATGCCCATAGTGGCGAGGGTGGCTACGGCATCACTCTGGCTGCTGGTGCGCTCCGGCGCTTCCCGGACCGTTTCATCCTGGGCCAGCACCAGCGCGGGTGCCAGCAGCGTTGTAGCCAGGACATGGCTGATACGAAAGCCCATGGTCATTTCTGAAGACGCTTGATGCGCTCACCGGGGCTGATGACATCCGTCAGGCGAATACCAAACTTCTCGTTCACCATGACCACTTCGCCATGGGCAATCAGGGTGCCATTGACCAGCACGTCCAGCGGCTCCCCGGCCAGCCGGTCCAGCTCGATCACCGAGCCCTGGTTAAGCTGCAGCAGGTTGCGGATGGGAATCTGGGTATTGCCCACCTCCATGGAAATGGTCACCGGGATGTCGAGAATCACATCCAGGTCCGGCTCGGTGCCCGGGGCGCCCCCTGGTTCCGGTTGATCACCGAAGTCTTCCATCGGGGCCGTGCGAACCTGTTTACCCGCGCCCTCATCAGACTCCCCGGCTTCGGCCATGGCCGCCGCCCACTCGTCAGCACGGTTGTCACCGGCGCCATCTTCACCGCCTTCACCGTCACCGGACTCTTCCATGGCTGCTTCCCACTCGGCAGCCAGCTTCTCGTCTTCGCTGAGCTCGCGGTCGTCTTTATTATCGTCAGCCATGTCTACCTACCTTCAGTTGTTTTCTCACTTTCGGAAGCCTGGTGCGTTCCTTGATTCTCAGGGCCATCTTGCCATCCCGGGTACCCAGGGTGGCCTTGTAGATGGGAATGCCATTGGCAGTCATGTCCAGGGCTTCCGGCATCTCCACCGGAATCACATCCCCTGCCTTGAAATTGGCCACGTCCCGTAGCGAAATCCGGCGTCGGCACACCATTGCATTAACCGGTACCAGTACTTCCTTGATGTCTTCCTGCAGGGCGTTAACCCAGCGTTCATCCACGTCGTCGATATCACTCTGGACGCCGGCGTCCAACACCTCGCGGATCGGCTCAATCATGGAATACGGCAGCGCCATGTGCAGTTCACCGCCACCGCCGTCAAGCTCCACATGGAAGGTGCTGATCACCACCACTTCACTGGGGCTGACAATATTGGCCATGGCCGGATTGACCTCGGAACTGAGGTAGTCGAAATCAACCTTCAGCACCGCATGCCAGGCCTCTTTCATGTCGACAAAGACCTGGTTGAGCACCATCTGCACGATACGGGTCTCGGTGGGGGTAAACTCCCTGCCCTCGATCTTGGCGTGGCGGCCCTCACCGCCGAAGAAGTTGTCCACCAGTTTGAACACCAGCTTGGCATCGAGGATGAACAACCCGGTGCCTCGCAGTGGCCGCACCTTCACCAGGTTGAGGCTGGTAGGCACGTACAGGGTATGGATGTACTCCCCGAACTTCATGATCTGGATACCGCCAGTGGACACGTCGGCGTTCCGGCGCAGGAGGTTGAACAGGCTGATGCGGGTGTAACGGGCAAAGCGCTCGTTGACCATTTCCAAGGTCGGCATCCGGCCACGGACAATGCGGTCCTGGCTGGCAAGGTCATATGTCTTGACCCCTTCTTCATCAACCTCGTCATAGGTGTCGATATCGCCGTCGTCCACACCGTGGAGCAGCGCATCGATTTCGTCCTGCGAGAGTAGATCCTGCATCTTAATCAGCCTCTGACTGCCTGCAGCTCCGGCGAATGCGGGCATATCTACCCCCGCATACCGCCTTCGTATGGGTTTTTACTGAACCACGAAATTCCGTAACAGGACCCTGTCCAGGATTGGCTCGCCTTCCGCCGCCAGGGACTCATTGACCACAGCCAGTAGCCGGTCCGGCAAGGCCTCACGCCCTTCCAGGGTTTGCAGCTCCATGAACTCCGACTGCCCTAACTCGGAAATCAGCGCATTACGCAACAACGGCAGGTGCTTGCTGGCCGCCGCCAGGGCGGGCTCCTGTGTCGACTCGAATGCCAGGTATACCTGGATATAGCGCTGTCTCCCCGGGTGGCGAACGGTGGTAACCAGTGGCCGGTCCATGACCATGTAGCCACTGGGCACAAAGGTTTCCTCCACTTCCGCCGCAGCATCGTCGACCATTTCGCCACTACTATCGGAAAGAAACCAGAGCGTACCCGCCACTGACAGCCCGACGGCCAGTAACAGAACAATGACCAGCAGCAGGATGGTCTTGAGTTTGCCTTTCTTGGGTGGCGCTGCCACCTCATTGTTTTCCGCCATTCCGGAGTCCGTCAATTTTTTGCCGATTGCGGCCAGGATTCGCTATTCCAGGTTCTCAAGCAATCACTGCGCCAACCCTGAATAAACCGTTAAAAGTGCCGTCAGAGTGTACCTCTATCAGTCCGCGAACAGAAACGTCCGTCCACAAACAGAAACGCCAGCCCGGTGGCTGGCGTTTCTGATTCAACTGGCCAAAGTGTAACCTCTGACCGGCCCGGAGGCGAATTCTTTGAGCGGCTCTCTCACGGGACCAGACAACAGGCTTGCGGCTCAGGCGTACAGGTCTACCTCACCACGCCAGGACAGGTCCAGGGCTCCGGAGGTTACCGTCCCGGTGTCCCCTTCTTCCGCGCTGCTGACCCGTTGACCCGGACCCCGCTCGCCCTGGCCATCACCGTCTCCCTGTTGGCCGGCAGTTTCGCGACCGGGTGAGTCGCTTACATCAAACCCCTCAAGGCTGAGGCCCTGCTCGCTGAGCATGTCCCGCAGCCTGTGGCCATGGAGTTCGAGCTGTTCCCGAACGGCAGGGGTGCTGGCATGGACCGTCACAGTGGCCTGGTCGTTCTGCACCTGAACCCGCACATCCAGCGGACCCAGCTCCGGGGGCGTAATATGGATTTCAGCCACCGACATCTGGCTGGCCGTCAGCCATGCCAGCTTACCCATGACTTTCTCACCCCATTCGTTTTCGCCAACGGGGGCGTCAACACTCGTGCTGTAACTTCGCATCAGGGCCTGGGCTTCCTGACCCCGAAGAGTGGCCGACTGGTTCAGTGACTGAGTCAGTTCCGGTGCAGACAGCCGCGTCATCAGGCTGTCTGCAACCTTACCCGACGACTCACTCAGCAGTTGCGTATTATTTCCCTGTAAACCCGCCAGCAAGTCGCCACCCTTGCCACCGGATTCCTTCCCTGTCTCAAGCATGGCGGCAAACAGACGGCCAACAGTCGCCGAAGCACCGCGCTGCTGGCCTGCCACCAGGCCCGGCGCCATCAAACCGGTTGCCGGGACACCCTGTAACTGTGATCCATTGAACGGAAGGGCAGAGGGCGTGCCCGAGGCATCTGCCAGGTCCAGTAATTCGCCAGCCAACTCCTCCGGGGACAGCTTTTGGCCCTCTGTTACCGCCTCCTCCGCAGGTTTGCCGTTTACAGACCGGGATTCGGCCACGGGGTCGGTACCCTTGCCAGCGCCTTCCTGCGCGTCAGTTTTGCGGGAAGCCTCGTCCTCGTCGCTCCTGCCTCGCCTTGCTGCAGAAGCCGTGTCACTTCGCCGTTCCGCTTTCTCCACCCGTGCAGAAGGGTCCGGCCTTGTCTCTTCAGCCCGGTCATCATGGCGGGCCTCGGCCTGACGCTCCCGCTCCATGGCCCGCTCGCGAGCGCGGTCTTCAACGCGTCGTTGTTCGAGGCGCTTTTCCTGTTGTCGAACCACTTCGTCGTACCGGCTGGGGCCTTGATCGGCCGCCCCCTGGGTGTCCGGGAGCTTGCCGGTGGCCTTACGGTCAATGCCCGACTCGGGGTTAAGTAACTGGGTCAGTACCATCGATGACATGGCAACCTCTTGCCGCTGAATCACTGAAAATCGCCCGGGAGGGCAGGTTTTCCAGTAATACTGCAAATTAGGTGCCAGAGAGGAAGTGGGCCGGTAAAACCGGCTCCGGGATCTATATCGGCGAGGCCCGTCAGGCGAGCAGGGATTCTTCCATGAGACGCCGGACGGTGGCGAACTCCGCCTCCAGCTCCGTCATCCTTTGCCGGGCATCGGCCAGCGCTCCTTCACGGCCCGCCTTTTCAATACCAAGGCACAGTTCGCCCAGCCGGGCCGCGCCGATATTGATACTGCTGCCTTTGAAACTGTGAGCCGTTTTGGCGAATGCGTCCGGGTCGTTGTCGGACAGGGCCTGATGAAGCGCCTGGATTCGCTCACGGGAATCGCTGATGTACGTCTGGATGAGGATGTCGAACTCATCCTCCATCACATCCCGCAGCTCGGCGAGGGCTTCTTCATCAAGGTGTGGCTTGTCGTTCATACCCAACCTCACGGGAGCCACAGGTGAAACGTGACTCTTGATGTATTTGTCTAATCATAGTCTGGGCAGTTGGTGATATTGCAACCCGATGACCGGAGAGCGTACCCGGCAGTCCTCAAGTTTGCCCGCTCCCGTGCTCGGTCAGCTCCCAATCATATACTACTTCCGCCTGATTTCCTTGTTTGTTGTAGGTCAGGCCACTGGATAACCGGCGAATTAACGCCAGTCCGCGACCGGCATATGCCCGCTCCCCGGGCTCAGTCACCGCCTCGGGATCAAAGCCCTGCCCGGAATCCCGGCAGCGGATGATCAGTCGCCCCCCGCTGTCGCGCAAACAGTGCTCCAGGTCAAAATGGATAGAATGCCCCTCCACAACGGCAAGGCGCCGCTCCCGTTCAGCATAGTAGCGGGCAAAGCCTTCCGGACTATTTTTCCAGGCCGACGGCAGCTCCAGCACGCCATGCTCCAGGGCGTTATTGTAGAGTTCCGCCAGCAAGGTATAGATTTCGCCGCTGTGCTGCCGCAGCCCGGCCACGGCCATGCAGACATGGAGCAAAAGTGGCAGCGGATTGAACTGGCCCAGGGTGGGGCCTTCCACCTCATAGCTGCAGCGCCAGAAGGCCGGGCCGGTGAGGGCCGACTGGGTAGCAGGCACTGACCGCGTCGTCACCGGGTCCTGGCTGGTCATCCGGAGTCCCAGAAGGGTAAGGTCATCGGATTCCCGGCCGCCACCGGCAAAGGTCTGAACCTGCTCGATAACATGGTCGACGGGCGAGACGTGAGCCGGCTGGGTCGCCAGCGCCTGCAGCAATCGCTGCTCACCGAAGTGCTGTCCGCCGGCATCGGTGGCTTCCAGCACGCCGTCCGTCATCAGCAGTAGCTGGTCCCCCGGCTTCGCCCTGTACTCTTCCATGGGCGCGGCAAACCGCTCCGGGCCCAGAACCCCCAGCGGCAGGTGTCGGGATACCAGGGAATGGCAGGTGCCGTCGACGTCCATCAGGTAACCATCCGGCAGCCCCCCGTTCCAGACCCGCACCACGCCCTGACGGAAGTCCACTTCAGCAAAGGTCGCGCAGCAAAACATGCCGGTGGGCAGGATCCGCACCAGTTTCTGGTTGAGCTCACGCAATACATCCGGCCCGCTGAAACCCTTACTGGTCATGCCGTAGAAAATTTCTGCCACCGGCAGGGCGCCAATAGCCGCCGGCAGTCCGTGTCCGGTGAAGTCGCCAACCAGCAGGTGCATGCCGCCGGCGGGTCGGGGACAGGCAAACAGGATGTCACCATTGAAGACGGACATGGGGGAGGCATGGTAGCGGATATTCGGCGCGTCGAGGCAGCCGGTATGGGCGATATTGTCGAACACCCGACGGGCCGTCACCTGTTCATCCAGCAATTGCTGGTTACGCATATGGATAAGGTCCCGCTGCCGGGCCAGGGTCTCCTGCATCCGGCGCATGCGATCAAACGCCCAAAGCTTGGCCCGGATGATGACCGGGTTGTAGGGCTTGGGCAGGAAATCGTCACCCCCGGCTTCAAGGCACTGGGCCAGGGAACCGGCATCGGACAGGGAGGTAAGGAAGATCACCGGCACCAGGGTTTCGCCGGCCAGCGCCTTGATCTGGCGGGCGGCTTCCATACCGTCCATCCTTGGCATCATGACATCCAGCAACACCATATCCGGTTGCCAGCGGTGATAGAGCTGAAGTGCCGCCTGGCCGTCCTCGGCGGCCTGTACCTCATGCCCCTGACGTCGAAGTATGGCCTGGAGAATCAGCCGGTCCGTGCTGCTGTCATCGGCAATCAGCAGCCGCAACGGCCTGGGGTTATCGGGATCTGTCACGGGTGCATCCTCTCACCCGGAGGGCCTGCCAGACACAGCAGCACCCTCACCGGTCGCGTCAACGAATGGAAAAAAGCTGCTCGAAATTGGAGATGGCCAGGATACGGCGCACGTCGCCGTTGCAGTTCTCGATGCAGATGCTGGCATTGTCACCACCGGCAAAGTCCCTCAGCAACAGGAGCATGCCCAGTGCGGAGCTGTCCAGGTACCGGGTATCAGACATGTCGATCACCCAGTGCCGGACTCCCTCCGAATCGTTTTCATAGGCATCACGGAAGGCCTGGTGGGTACTGAAATCAAAACGTCCCTCGATGGCAATGGTGCGGGTTTCACCGTCGTCGCTTTGTCGGGTGTGCACAGGCATGGTCGTTCCCTCCGCTAACCTGGGTCAGACACCGGGTCTGACTTTGGGGTAATCCTGCCGCTGATCGCCTGCCACTGCAACACTGTGATCCGTGGACCGGCAGGACTTCTGAACAGGCGCACGCCCTTCAGGATAGCCAATGTGTAGGCTTTTGTATTCCAGCACTGTCTCGCACGGATACTTAGCGCCGCCGTGAGAACTGACGGGCGGCGGCTTCATCAGACTGCTTCTGCTCGGCGAGGTCACGGTCCCGTTGCTCCTGGGCACGGCAGGCCTGGATGTACTTTTCCATGCCCCGGCGCCGCTCCCAGGCTTGCTGCCATTGCTGTCGCGCCTGCTCGACGCGCTGCTCTGCCTGCTCGACCCGGGCCTGCTGCTGCCCAAGGAGCAAGTCCAGGCGGGCAATGAAGTTCTGCCAACCCTGCAGCCTCGCCACCGGCACGGTCCCCTGCTGCTGTTCCCGCATTTGCTGGTGGTACTCCAGCTGGTAGCGCTGCAATTCCTCAAGGCGGTCCTGTTCCTCCTGCCACTGGCGCCGTACATCGTTCATACGGTCCAGGGCCTGTTGTTCCTTGCGCTCTTCCAGCGACAGCACTACTTGCAGGCGTTGCGACCGTACCGTCATTCACGGCCCCCGGCCTGGTTTCTGTCCGCATTGCCGGGCTTTGGAGGCTTCTCTGGCAGCAAGGCCAGCAATTGCTCCACGCACTGGTCAAACGGGGCGCCCTCATTCAGGTCCTGCCGGAGGAAGTCACGCATGGCGTCAATATAGCGGATGGCAAAGTCGGTTTCCGGATCGGAGCCCTTCACATAGGCTCCCACGCTAATCAGGTCCCGGGCCTGCTGGTAGCGGGAATACACCTGCTTGAAACGCTGGGCCCGGGCGAAATGGTCCTTGTCCGTAACATGGGGCATAACCCGGCTGACGGAGGCTTCCACATCAATGGCAGGGTAGTGGCCCTCTTCCGCCAGGCGCCGGGACAGCACGATATGGCCATCAAGAATGGCCCGGGCCGAGTCCGCCACCGGATCCTGCTGGTCGTCACCCTCCGTGAGCACGGTATAGAACGCGGTAATCGAGCCTCCTCCGGGCTTGCCATTGCCGGTGCGCTCCACCAGTTGTGGCAGCTTGGCAAACACCGATGGCGGATAACCCTTGGTCGCCGGTGGTTCTCCTACCGCCAGGGCGATTTCCCGCTGGGCCTGGGCATAGCGGGTCAGGGAGTCCATCAGCAGCAGAACGCGCTTGCCCTGGTCACGGTAGTATTCCGCGATACGGGTGGTCAGCATGGCGGCGCGCAGGCGCATCAGGGGCGAGTCATCCGCCGGCGAGGCAACCACCACTGAACGGGACAGCCCTTCCTCCCCCAGGATGTCATCGATGAACTCCTTGACCTCCCGACCCCGCTCGCCAATCAGGCCAACGACGGTAATATCCGCATCCGTAAACCGGGTCATCATGCCCAGCAACATGCTCTTGCCCACGCCACTGCCGGCGAACAGGCCAAGACGCTGGCCCTGGCCCACGGTCAGAAGACTGTTGATGGCACGGATACCCACATCCATGGAGGTGCGAACGGGGGCGCGGTTCAGCGGGTTGATGATCTCGCCGGAGAGCGGCACCCGGGCTTCGGCCTGCAATGGACCATGGTTATCCAGCGGTTCGCCGTTGCCATTGATCACTCGCCCCAGCAAACCCTCGCCCACCGGAACCTTGCTGGCCGCCGACAATGGCACCACCCTGGCACCGGGGCGCAGGCCATCAATGGCGGTCAGGGGCATCAGGTAGACCCTGTCGTCCTCGAACCCCACCACTTCCGCCTCCACGGTGGCATCACCCTGGCCCAGGATCAGGCAGCGATCGCCCACGACCATGGGACAGCCCACGCACTCCAGGGTCAGGCCAACCATACGGGTCAGGCGCCCGGACAGTTCCGGCGCGGGTTCAGGGGGTATATTGCCGCTCAGTCGCTGCAGGCGATCAGCCAGGCTGCTGGTCATCGTCGGACTCCCCCGGCTCGTCCAGTACATCCCGGTGGAAATCAGACAGCTCTCCCATCACCGACTCCAGCTGTTCGCTCTCGCCGGTTGAAGCGCTGCCGATCTGCTGCTCCAGCATGCCCTGAACGGCCTTCTGGAAACGCTTTTCAACGGTGTAATCCACCAGCGAGTGGCGGGTTTCCACCTTACATCCCCCCGCGAGGATAGACTCGTCCCCGGTAATCGCGACTTCCGCATCGAGGCGCCCGGCGACTTCACTGACCCAGTCAAGGTCAGAGGGATGAACGCGAACCCGGACATTCTCACGGGTCGACGGCAGGCTGTTGACCGCATCGGTAACCACCTGCCTTATCTGTGACGAGTCCAGGGACAACTCCCGGTGGATGACCGCCCGAGCCAGTACCGTAGCCAGGTTGACCAGGGCAGACTCCAGTTCGTCCTGGTGCTGCTCAATGGGTGCCACCAACTCGGCCATGACACTTTCAAGTCGCGCCAGTTTTTCGTCAATGGCACTGCGGGCATTCTGCTCGGCCTGTTCCCGGCCTTCCCTTTCACCGGTTTCCCGGCCCTCGCGATAGCCCTGCTCACGGCCGTCTTGCGAACCTTTCGCGAAGCCCTCTTGATAGCCGGAACTGCGGCCCTCTTCCAGGCCCTCTTCCCAGGCCGACTGACGGATGGACTCAATATCGGCGGCTGTCAGCGGCTTGACGTCCACCTCTTCCTCACGGGCGATCTCGTTGCCCTGCTCGTCCAGCAACGGCAACTCCCAACGCTCCCAGGCGCTGAGTTCTTCGGGAGGAACTCGGGTACCGCGACGGGAATCCTTCATCACATCATTTCTTCGCCGGCACCACCGAGGGTGATCTCACCCGCTTCCGCCATACGACGGGCAATGGTGATGATATCTTTCTGGGCGGACTCCACTTCACTGACGCGGACCGGGCCCTTGGCCTCCAGGTCATCCTGAAGCAACTCGGCGGCACGCTTGGACATGTTGCGGAAGATCTTGTCCTTGACCGCATCATCAGAACCCTTGAGAGCGACCACCAGTACCTCGGAGGACACTTCCCGCAGCAGGGTCTGGATGCCACGATCGTCTACTTCCACCAGGTTATCGAACACGAACATCAGGTCTTCGATGGTTGACGCCAGGTCCGGATCCATATCCTTTATCGAATCCATCAGGCCGCCCTCAATGGAACGGTCCATAAAGTTCATGATGTCGGCCGCCCGCTTGACGCCACCGATACGGCTGGTCTGGGCGCCGGAGCCACCGGAAAACTGTTTCTCGAGGATATCGTTGAGTTCCTGCAGGGCCTGGGGCTGGATGCTCTCGAGGGCCGCTACCCGCATCATCACATCCAGCCGAACCTTGTCGTCCAGGGTACCAAGGATCTCGGCCGCCTGGTCCGGATCCAGGTAGGAGATAACAATGGCCTGGATCTGGGGGTGCTCATAGCGAATGATATCGCCCACGGCGCGAGGCTCCATCCACTTGAGGGTGTCGAGGCCGGTGGTGTTACCGCCGATCAGGATCCGATCGATCAGGCTATTGGCCTTGTCGTCTCCCAGGGCCTGGGTGAGCATGGCACGGATGTACTCATCATTGCCCACACCCAGGCCGGTCTGGCCACCAACGGCGTCGACAAACTCATTGAGCACATAGGACACTTCATCCTTGCTCACATCCTTCATCTGGGCCATGGCCACACCGACCCGCTGGACTTCCTTGGGGCCCATATGACGCAGGATCTCGGCGGCGTCGGATTCACCCAGCGACATCAGCAGGATGGCGGCCTGCTCTACCCGGGGAATCTTGCGGCGGAGTTGCTTCTTGTCCCCGTCCTGGCGATTTTCTTCACTCATCGACGTTCACCCACTGGCGCATTACCTGGGCGACCCGGGCCGGGTCCTCGGCAATCAGCCCCTTCAAAGCGTTCAGGTGCCTATCATAGCTGTCAGCGGCGCCAGGCAAAAGCAGCTCATCCTGACCGCCCATAGCGTCCGCCAGAGCCCTGTCGGTACCCATACCAAGGTCATCGTAGGAGCCTCCGCCCGCGCCAGCGTCATCCTCCCGGCCATGCCGGCTGCCACCGGAAATGGTCTTGAGGACCGGGCGCAGCAGGCCCAGCACCAGCGCCAGGATGACCACGCCGGCAAGCACCTGCTTCATCAGGTTCCAGAACCAGGGTTGCTCCCAGAACGAAGGCTCCACGTACTCCACCGGCTGTTCCGGTGCGAACGCCGTGTTCATCACTGTGACACTGTCACCCCGCGCAGCGGAGTAGCCCACGGCATCACGTACCAGCATATTCAGGCGTTGCAGCTCCTGCTGTTGCCACGGCTGGTAACTGACCTCACCGGTGTCCGGATCCACCACCCGCTTGTCATCCACGGCCACGGCAACGGTCAGGCGCTTGATACCTCCCTGCGCCTGGCGAATGTAGCTGACGGTGCGGTCCACTTCGTAGTTGCGGGTGGATTCACGGCGGATGTCCACTGGCTGGGCCTGGCCACCCTCTTCTTCGTCCGCGTTAGCTGCGGCCTGCTCAGGCACAGCGGCTTGACCCGGGGGTTGGTTGGAGAGCGCTCCGGGAATACCGCCCTGGGCACCGCTGGCGCGCTGCTCGGACATTTCCCGCTCGCTGCGAATGGCCTGCTGTTCAGGGTTGAAGAGCTCTTCCGCCTGCTCGACAGAGGAGAAGTCCAGGTCGGCACTGACTTCCGCGCGGAAGCGGCTGTCGCCGACAATCGGTGCAATCATGGAAGCCACCCGGCTGGTCAGGCGCTCCTCCGTTCGCTCGGTGTATTCATACTGTTCCTGCATGTCCCGGCGATTCGCATCCTCCTCACGGCCGGTCAGCAGGTTGCCGTTCTGGTCGACCACGGTCACCTGCTCCCGACTCATCTCCGGCACACTGCCTGCCACCAGGTTGACGATGGCCTTGATCTGCTCCTGCTCCACCCGGCGACCAGCGAAGACATTCAGGAATACCGAGGCGGTTGGCTTGCGGGCATCACGGACAAAGACGGAACGCTCCGGAATGGCAAGGTGCACCCGTGCGGATTTGACACTGCGCATGCTGCCGATAGTCCGGGCCAGCTCACCTTCCAGGCCCCGGCGGAAGCTGATGGTTTCCATGAACTGGGAGGTGCCCAGTCCCTGCTCCTGGTCCAGCAACTCGTAACCAATGGTGTCCCTGTCGGTCACGCCCTCGGCAGCGAGCTTCAGGCGAGCGTCATAGACCTGGTCCGATGCCACCAGCAGGGCACCGGAGCGGCCGTCCATGCGGTACTCGATGCCACTCTGGTCAAGGATGCGGGAAACGTCCTCCGGGTTGTAGCTGGAGAGATCTCCCAGCACCGGCTGGTAGTTGGGCTCCTGTGCCCACAGCACCACGGCCACGCCCAGTGCCACGCTGGCAGCCAGCCCCACCATAAGGCCGATCTGCCGCAGCAGGTTAAGGCGGTTGAAGCCAAACAGCAGGTCGCTGCGGCTTTCACTTTCGGTGTCCGAACCGGTGGTGGACAGCTCAGTGGAGGTGGCGTCTGCAGGTATACTGGCCATGGGGTTGCTCCGCTACTAACTCGTTATACCGGCCGTCAGATCGGCATGTTCATGATGTCTTCATACGCCTTGACCACCCGGTTACGAACCTGGGACAGGGCATCAAAAGCGACCGACGATTTCTGGGAGGCAATCATCACCCGGGTGATATCCACGTTTGGGTCGCCCTGCTCATAGGCGGTTCGAAGTTCGCCGGTGGTCGACTGCAGGTCGTTGACCTTGTTAACGGCCTGGTTGAGCATATCGCCAAAGCCCGGAGTTTCGTTGACCTTTTCCGGGCCCGACGGCTTGTCCACCTGGCCACGTATCGCCAGGTCGTTATCCATGCGCTGGTTCTGCATCATCTGCGCCCGCAGATTGCGCATCTCGGACAGGACGTTATTGATATCGGCTCGCTGGACCATTGCTCGTCTCCCGGTTCCAAAAGCTCTTGCGCGCCCGGTGTCCCGGGGTGGCGCTGAACAGGTTTCGACGGGGTGAATGCAAAGTTCTGACCAACTAACAATTAATCAATGATTACAGCGTGTTAAATAACAAGGCCCGCTGCGACCACAGAACGCTGTCGGGATTTTGACGTGCTGGAGAAGGCGCATACCCGGGCCAGAAACAGAAAAGGCGCCCGCAGGCGCCTTCTCCGGAGAGCTTTCAGGGTCAGACCGCCATTGCCAGCTCGGCGTCCAGGTCGATGCCAAAATCGCGCATCTGTGCCAGCTTGTAACGCAGGGTCCGGGGGCTGATACCCAGTTGCTCTGCCGCCCGGTTGCGACGTCCGCGCTCCCGGCGAAGCGTGTCAATGATAATCCGGAACTCCCGACGCCGGATCTCATCCCCCAGCGAGGCCGACTCATCCGCAGGCTCCGACACTGCAGCCACAGGTGCTGTCGCGCCCGTATCACCGCATACTGCAGCACTAGCCGTGGCCTCCATCGGGGCAGATACCGCCTGTGCCGCTGGTGCGGCAGGGACGGCAGCGACACCGCCAAGTCCGGTGATTCCCATATCCAGGCACAGGTCCTCTGCCTGGATTTCAGCTCCCTGGTGCAGCACCAGCGCCCGCTGGATCGCATTGTCGAGTTCCCGCACGTTACCTGGCCAGCGGTGATTCTCCAGGGCCTGGCGGGCATTGGCGCCCAGGGTAATACCGCTAAGCTTCATCTTGCGGCTGTGCTGGCGCAGCAGGTGTTCAGCCAGGGGCAGGATGTCTTTCGGACGATCCCTGAGCGGGTGCCAGTGCATTGGCAACACACTCAACCGATAATAGAGGTCTTCCCGGAACTTGCCTTCACGAACGTAGTCCGCCAGGTCCCGGTTGGTGGTGGCCAGCACCCGCACGTCCAGGGAAATGGTTCGACGACCGCCAACCCGCTCCACTTCCCGCTCCTGCAGGACCCGCAACAGCTTGGACTGCAACCCCAGGTCCATCTCGGAAATCTCGTCCAGCAGTATGGTACCGCCGTTGGCCTGCTCGAACTTGCCCGGCACCGACGCGTGGGCCCCGGTAAAGGCGCCTTTCTCATGGCCGAACAGGATGGCCTCCAGCATGTTTTCAGGAATCGCAGCGCAGTTGATGGCGACAAAGGGCTGGTCACTGCGACTGGAGTTCTGGTGGATAAAGCGGGCGAGTACTTCCTTGCCAGTGCCGCTTTCACCCGAAATCATCACCGTGGAATCGCTTGCAGCCACTTTCTTCGCCAGCTGGAACAGCCGCTTGCTGATAGGATCCTCAGCCACCGGGTCGTCGCTGCTGCGACGGCGGCTTACCGTGGCACCCACCACCTTGTCCACCGCCTCCACCAGCACCTGGGGCTCGAAGGGCTTGACCAGGTAATCGATGGCGCCGGTCTGCATGGCGCTGACCGCATCGCTGATCTGACCGTAGGCGGTAATCAGCATCATGGGCAGGCCGGGGTACTTTTTCAGCACCTCGGCTAACAGGTCATGGCCGGACATTCCCGGCATATTGACGTCACTGACCACCATATCCACGGGCCCACGGGCCAGTTCATCCAGCGCCTTCTCACCGGATGCGGCCTCCCGCACCCGGAAACGGGCCAGTTCCAGGGTGGTTACCAGCGCTTCGCGCAGGTCATGATCGTCTTCAACAATGAGAATCTGGGGTCGGGCCATGATGTCCTCCGACTGTCCTTTTTTGTCAGGATGTTGTTTTCGGGTTGCGGGCGGCAGGCAAACGAACCGATGCAGAGGCGCCCCCGCCAGGCGTGGGCGCCAGGCTAAACTGGCCGTTGTGGGCCTTGACCACGGCCTGTACCACCGCCAGCCCCAGGCCAGTGCCGTGGGACTTGGTGGTGTAGAAGGCTTCCATCAGCTGCTCGGCCTTATGGCCGGGGAAGCCCGGACCATTGTCAGATACCGCAATGACCAGCTCGTCCTGGCAGCCCGTGAGCGAGATTTCCACGCGCCCGGCACCTGCTTCCAGGCTGTTGTTAACCAGGTTCATACAGGCGCCTACCAGTGCTTCCTGGTTACACATAAGCGGAACCGGGGCACCATCGGCGACCAGTTCTACCTGTTGGTTATCCGCCAGGTTGAGGCCATCGACCGCCGCCCGCAGGCCCTCCTCAATACGGTCCGAAGAGAGCGCCTCCGCCAACCGGGTTTCACCCCGGGCAAAGGTAAGCATGTCGCGTACCTGGGACTCCAGGTGGGTCAGGCGGGACATCAGACGGCTTGCGCAGCGCTGGCGCAATTCTTCATCCAGGTCTGGCTGGGACAGGTGCCCACCATAGAGAATGGCGGCGGACAACGGCGTACGAATCTGGTGCGCCAGGGACGCCACCATGCGGCCCATGGCCGACAGCCGCTGCGCGTGGGCCAACTGGGCCTGGAGCTGACGGGTCTCGGTAAGATCAGTGAGCAGGATCAGCTGACCCGGCTCATTCTCCATGGTTCGAATCTCGATGCTGACACGGCGGCCGTCCTTGAGGGAGACTTCATGGCCATCGTCGCGCCGGGGTGCGAAACAGCGCTGGATCACACTCACCCAGCGCTCGCCCTCCAGGGGCTCACCCAGCAGGGAAATGGCAGCGGGATTGCACTGGGCAACCGTGCCCTGGCTGTCCAGAACAATCACGCCGGCAGGCAAGGCGGACAAGAGGGTGGAGAGGCGATCCGCCAGGCGCTCCTTTTCTTCCAGCTCACGCTGGCGCTGACGGGTTTCGGCAGTGAGTTCGCCGGAAAGCTGGTTCACCCGGGACTCCAGGGTACGGTAGGAGTCGGTGATCTGGCGGGACATCTGATTGAACAGATCCAGCGCGGAATCCACCGCATCGTCTTCCTGGGCCGGGAACAACGCGGTTACCTTGTCATTGGCATCCGCAGCCGCATCCCTCGTACTCGCGGAACCGAACTTCCCGGCACGGGAGGCAGGTACTGCCGTCTGGATCTGTCTCATGCTTCCCCCTGACCATAATGTAATGATTCAGAAGGGTATTAGCAGGACCCGTGCCAGAACGTCATTTTTCTTTAATTACAAACGATTGGAGACCACAAAAAGCAAAAACCCGACCCGGACCGCCGGCGCTGACAGAAATCCGTCAGCTGTCGTCTTCGTCGCGAAGACCGTATTTACGCACTTTTTCTACCAGCGTCGTCCGGCGGATTCGCAGTTTTTCTGCCGCCCGGGCCACAACACCGTTGGCCTCATCGAGCGCTTGCTGAATCAGCTGCTTTTCCAGGTTCGACAGGTAGTCCTTGAGGTCGATGCCATTGACCGGCAACAAAGCCGGCGCATCCAACCCGACCAGTCCGGGCATGCCGCCTGACGGTGTGGCCTGTTCGTCGATGGGCAAGTCTTCGTCGTAGTCGTCCACATAGCGGAACTTCTTGGGCAGTTCCTGGACGCCGATCACCCCATAGGGGTGCGTGATCGCGAGACGTTCAACCAGGTTGGCCAGCTCACGAACATTGCCAGGCCAGTCGTGGCGGCACAGACTGAGGATGGCGGCGGAGTTGAGTCGCAACGAACCCCGCTTTTCCTTTTCCATGCGGGCAATCAATTCGTTGATCAGCAACGGAATGTCTTCAACCCTTTCGCGCAGGGCAGGCATTTCAATGGGGAATACGTTAAGGCGGTAGTAGAGGTCTTCGCGGAAGTCCCCTTTCTCGATCATGTCCTCCAGGTTCTTGTGGGTGGCCGCAACAATCCGTACATCCGCGCTCTGGGTCCTGTTGCTGCCCACCCGTTCAAAGGTACGCTCCTGCAACACCCGCAGGATCTTGACCTGCATATTGAGTGGCATGTCGCCGATTTCATCGAGAAACAGGGTACCGCCCTCTGCCAGCTCGAAGCGACCTACCCTGGCGGTAATGGCACCGGTGAACGCACCTTTTTCATGACCGAAAAGCTCGCTCTCAAGCAGCTCCGCAGGAATGGCGCCGCAGTTGACCGGTACAAAGGGCTTCTCTCGCCGGGGTGAATGGTAATGGAGGTTACGGGCAACCACTTCCTTGCCGGTACCGGACTCGCCGGTAATCAGTACGCTCACGTCCTTGTCTGCCACCTGGCTCATCAACTCCCTTACGCCTTTTACGCTGCGGGAGGTACCCACCAAACTGCGGAACAGCATGATGTCCCGTTGCTGGCCCCGGCCCCGGGCGCGGGTGTGCTGGTCCCGGTAGATCTGAGCCCGGTACAGTGAATCGATCAGCTTGGTGTAATTGGGGGGCCACTCCACCCGGGCGAGCACGCGGTCGTGGCAGTCCTTGTCCAGCCCGCCCAGATCCGGGTCCCCGACCACCAGTATGGGCAACCCCGCCTCAGCGTGACAGACCAGCTCGATGTCCTCCCGCAGTTCCCTGTCATCCTCGGCACTGATCACAGCGAGGCCCAGTTCTTCCAGGGCAGCCTCGTCGTTACTTGCCAACCGTTCACGGGATGCACCGTCGTCCAGTACCGTTTCCTTGCCAATGAACTCCAGTATGGTTTTCAGATCCCTGGCCCGTGAGTCATCCCTGCTCAGCACCAGCACAGTATCGGTCATCGACATTCAGATTGAATCTCTTGGTCAGCACAGCATGGAAAACGGACACGGGCCCGGGGAAGCCCTGATCCGTCCGGCGATATTGTTTGAGCGCTATTTAAGACGTTTAATCGGTGAGAGTCAATTTTATGACGCGGGTCACACAGTTATCGCAGGATGCGACCTGATATGACGGAAATCTCCCTCAATCTACCAGTGTCCAGGACGCTAGTGTCCCGGACTCTAGGAACGGTCCCGCCCCGACACCCTGGCGTAGGTGCTGGCTGCCTTGCGGTTCTGCCCTACCTGCTCCAGCGCCTCCCTGGCTTCGTCGCGGGCTTCGCGTGCCCTTGAGTCCGCCTGCTGCACAAACTGCTCCAGGGTGCGCAAACGTTTCTGCACCTCGGTGGGCGCCAGCTGTCTCTGCTCCATGGCATCCATCACCGGGTCAATCAGCGTCCGGACATCCGCGTTGAGCTCACCCAGTCGCGTCCAGTCCCGGGCTTCCAGCGCCCGTTGCAGCTGGTCAATTCGTTCATCCAGCCTTGCAAGGGCTTCATGGGCGTCATTGGTCATGCCAGGCCTCCGTATACTGTCAGGGTTGCCCGAGTTAAGCCGACGGCTTATCCAATTCAGGCAGCTTCGTTCGAGTATACAGGCCACGGCGCTACAAAGTCGCTGCCTGGCCATGGGGAGCCAGGCGAAACAATGCCACACGCAGCCGCGTGCCAGCGCCAGAAAGCGGAAGAAATTGCACACAGATTCTGGTAAGATACCCCGTTAATCAGCGATTCATCCGACGAGGTACAGCCAGCCATGTCAGCACAGTGGCAGACACTGGTGTCACAGAAGCTCTACCTGGCAACCCAGTTGGCCGGACTGTCCCGTAAGCAGGCTTCCGCCACTGATCGGGAAGCCACGTTGCAGGGGGCTATTGAGCTGGCTTTGCGGGCTCGCAAACTGATGTTTGCCCTGGTAGCCCGCTATCACCAGCAAAACCGGGCGACGCCAGCCACCGTGGAAGAGCTGACCACACTCATCGCCGATACGCCGGACGCTGAGCTGTTGACTGACCTGGCCCGCACCCCGGGTAGCTGGCTGAACCACCTGGAGCAGCTGGAGGTCGCCCAGAGCGAGCCTCCGCGGCAGCAGAAAACGGTATCGGAAGAGAATATTATCGCTGTATCGACGGCTGCCGGGCCCGATCGCTCTGCGGACGGCCTGCTGGAAACCCTGGCAGCCATGAAAGCATTCATGACAGACCTGGGCGAGCGCCATGCTGAATGGTAGCAGCCCGGGCTTGATGTAAGGATTCTATGTCACCTTCATTCTTTGAAATTGTACAACTGAGCGACGGCGACTATGCGCTCAAGCGTGTGGACGATGAGTCGGCCCCGCTGGTGAAGATCTCGTTTTCCCAGGAAGCCCGTGAGCTGATGGAAAACCGCGACATGACCGTTGCCCGCGCCATGATCGACGCCGGCATCCAGGCCGTGAGCCACATCAACGATGCTGTAGACTGGGAAGATGCCGACCCGGAGGATTTCGAACTGCACGCCCACCACACCCTGCACTAACCAGGCAACGTTGCGTCATTAGCGGCACCGCAGAATCACCCCGTGGCTCTGGCCGCGGGCAGATGCCTGCTCCAGCGCCCCGAAATCCCGATTCGACAACCGGGTGGTCCACATTACCACCGCATGGCAGGTACCAGCCCCTAATGCCCGCTCTGCCAGCTCAAAAGCGGAATAGTCGCGGCTTGACCTCAGCACCAGCAGCTCGCTGGCAACAATTCCATGCATGGTCTGCCACTTGCTGACCAGCTCCTGGGGCGGGTCGATCCAGGCCAGCCAGCGCCGCTCCTGGTTCAGTTGGGTCAGCATGGGCAACAACAACTGGAAGTTTTCTACCTGCCCCGGCGGCAGAATTACCTCGGTCACGTTTCCACGCGGTTCCGGTGCCGGTTCGGCGACCGGCAGCAACTCTGTGTTTACACTCAAACCCAGCTGTTCCATGACTTCCTCCCGGAATACTACGGGCTGACACCGGATGGCACCAGCCTGAACAATCAATGCACCTGGTGCAGGTCGGACTGTCGAATCACGCCAACCCCGAGGCCCTCAATGACCAGCTCCTGCTCCCGCAGGTCGACGACAATCGGCTCAAAGTCTTCGTTCTCCGCCACCAGGTAAACCTGGGGGCCTTCCCGCCGGTAACGCTTGACCGTGACTTCCTCGCCAACACGGGCTACCACCACCTGGCCGTTGTGGACATCCTGGGTACGGTGCACTGCCAGCAAGTCACCATCGAGTATTCCGATATCCTTCATACTCATGCCCCGCACCCGCAGCAGGTAATCGGCAGACGGGTTGAAGAACTCCGGCTGCAGGGTGCAATAGTCCTCGATGTGTTCCTGGGCAAGGATGGGGCTACCAGCCGCCACCTGGCCGATGACCGGCAGCCCCGGGTCCTGCTCTTCTTCCGGCAGGCGTATGCCACGGCTGGTACCCGGCACCATTTCGATGGCACCCTTGCGAGCCAGTGCTCGCAAATGCTCCTCGGCAGCATTGGCCGAACGGAAGCCCAGCTCTTCAGCAATCTCCGCACGGGTGGGCGGATACCCGGTTTCATCCACGTGACGACGGATGATGTCCAGTACCTGGCTTTGTCTCGCAGTGAGTTTCATGAGCAGTGGCCCTCGTGGCTAGTGCTGGTGTTATATACAGTAACTCAACTTTATACAGTATTCTATCCAGTGTAAACCCCGACACGACTTTTACCCCCGCACAACTGCCTGCGGTGCACAGGTGAACTGTTACCAAGGTTTTTTCCAGCGGGCCGGGAAGCTGTTACATTGACGTACTGACCTCAATCCGGTGCCACTTTCAGGGAGTAAGAATACATGCCAGAGCGCTGCCAGATGCCCGATGTGCTAACGACCGACGAGGGTGAAAAACGTCGGGTGGGCGTGGAAATCGAGATATCGGGCCTGGGCTACGAAAAACTGGTAGCGCTGACGGCCGACCTGCTGGGCGGCAAGGCCAGCACCGCCAGCCGCTACGTCAGCCGGATTGATTCGCCGCTGGGGGAGTTCACTGTCGAACTGGACTCTGACCCGATCAAGGACCTGGACCTTCAGGACCACAGGGTGCCGGAGTCCCTGCGCGAGCTGGGCGGCCATGCCATGGACGTTATTGACTATGCGGCTGAGCGGCTGGTGCCACTGGAAATCGTCTCGCCCCCCATCCCGTTCGAGGCACTGGAGACCATTGAGGCCCTGGTGGATCACCTCCGGGAAGCCGGGGCCGTAGGCAGCCGTGAGGCCATTCTCTATGCCTTCGGCCTGCAGCTGAATCCCGAATTGCCTGCGCTGGACGCAGACACACTGCGCCGCTACCTGCAGACATTCGCGGCACTGTATGACTGGCTGAAGGGCCGTCACCAGCTGGACTTCAGTCGCAAGGTAACCACCTACATTGAACCTTGGGCGAGCAAATACGTCGACAAGCTGGTCGCAGAAGGCTATTCGCCGGATATGGAAACCCTGATGCGGGATTACCTGAAGGATAATCCTACCCGCAACCGGGCCCTCGACCTGCTGCCACTGTTTGCCCATATCAACGCGGACCTGCTGGCAGAATATGTGGAAGACCCTCGCATCAAGTCCCGCCCTACCCTGCATTACCGGCTCCCGGACTGCGACATCGACAACCCCCGCTGGCACTTCTCCACCGTCTGGAACGACTGGGTCGTGCTGGAGCAGGTTGTCGCCAACCCTGAACATCAACAGGAGCTGAACGACCTGTTCCGGGAGAGCCGCACCCTGTCGTTCCGTAACCTCACCAGCACCTGGCGTACCCGCTGCCAGCACTGGCTGGAGAACCGGGGTTATGTCTGAAACCGATAACGCCGCGGAACAGGAAGTACCCGGCCTCACCATCGGCATCAGCG
Source organism: Marinobacter sp. AN1 (assembly GCF_026013985.1). NCBI lineage: Bacteria > Pseudomonadati > Pseudomonadota > Gammaproteobacteria > Pseudomonadales > Marinobacteraceae > Marinobacter > Marinobacter sp. AN1. The sequence goes on from NZ_CP110342.1 coordinate 2,841,623, forward strand.
GCCCGTCCCGAAAACGTACGGCAGACCGACTGATTGCCCTGGGGCTGAGGCTCTATGGAGCCCATACCCACTACATCAGGCCCGGTAGCAAGGTCGATGTCTCGCTGCTTGATGGCATCGTGTTGTCCGGTGGCAGTCATATCCATCCGGAACTCTATGGCCAACAGCCAACCATCAATGCGCGCTATGACCGGCTGCGGGACAGTACCGACCAGGTCCTGCTGACCGAAGCGGAGCGGCTGCACCTGCCGGTACTGGGTATCTGCCGGGGCGCGCAGCTGATCAACGTCTTCCGGGGCGGCTCCCTGTGCCAGGATGTGACGCCACTGCGGGTTAAAACCCGCCATCGACCGCTGTTACTACCCCTGCAACCGGTGGGCATCGTGGAGCCTACCCGACTGGGGCGTATTGCCGGTACCCGGAAAATCGGCGCCAACCGCATCCACAGCCAGGCCATCCAATGGCTGGGCAGTGGACTGAAGGTCAGCGCCGTGGACAATGACCTGTTCGTGCAGGCCATCGAGAATACCCACGGGCAGTGGCTGATGGGTGTTCAGTGGCACCCGGAGTACCTGCTCTACCACGGCGTACACCGCCGCATATTCCGGGACTTTGTACGCACCGCCGAACAACTGAAACTGGCCCGCCTGACCCGGGGTGAATACCCGGAACCCGAAGGCCCGCCGCCAACGTCAGAAGGAACAGACCATGAGTGACCACCCTTTTCGTCGAATCTTCAGCCCGGTAATGCTGGCCCTGATGCTACCAGCCGGCGCAGCACTTGCCGATACTCCCGAAGTCAGCCTGAGTGGTGAGGGCCAGGTGCGTTATATGCCGGACAGTGCCAGGCTCAGCTTCTCCATCAATGCAGAACACCCGGACGCCGACAAGGCGCTGGAGCAGGTCCGGTCCACCATGGAACAGTGGCGTGACGCCATCGAAGACATACGGGGGGAACTGGTGGATTACAGCGACGCCTCAGCCCACCTGTACCAGCGCCGGGAACCACCACGGCCAGTCCGGGACGGAAACAGCCAGGACGAAGAGCCGCAAACCATTGCCGTGGCCAGCCAGACCATCACATTCGAGATCCACGACCTGGACCTGCTCAACCCGGTACTGGAGAAAGCCCAGAATCTGGGAATGAACTACAGCCTGGGCCAGCACCAGTTCTTCCATTCTGACGAGGAAAGACTCCAGCGGGACGCCCTGGCTGCTGCGATCCGCAATGCCCGGGAGCGTTGCCGGTTTGCCGCCGCACAACTGGACATGACCTGCGGTGAAGTGAAATCCCTGAACCTGCAATCCTCAGGAGGCGGCCCGGTGATGATGCGCATGGCAGAAGCATCCGCAAAGGCCGACACCGTGAGTGAGGTGGGCCCCGGGAAATCACCGCCACGGTGCAGGCGACGTTCACAATGGAATAAGTTGAACAACAGGCAGGCGTAGCGGGCAGGCGATCATCAGAAATCCCGGGTGTAGAAGATATCCAGTGACGACGCCAGCCCGCTGGCCGCCTCCACATAGAAATAACGTCCCAGGTCATACCGCAGGGCCACCGTGGTAATGGGCTCGAACAGGCCCACGCCATAGCGAAGGCTGAGATCTTCTGTGAGGTAACCGCTGGCAACCACGGCAGAGCCCTCCCCGGAGCCTTCCGCTTCCAGGGTCAGGTCCTGTATGCCGAACGCCTCACCGATATCCCGGGTAATACCACTGGCCCGGTTGAGCCCCAGGGAAAGGGCCGCCCGGCTCACCTGGCCCTGGTCGCCCTGGCTTTGCAGGGGACGCCCCAAAATGACATAGGATAACGCCTGGTCCTGGGACATGGGGGGTTCCGAAAACACTTCCGTTTGTGGCTCCTGGGCGGATCCACTGAGCCGGATACCCGCCACCACATTGTCGACCCGCCGTACGGCCTCGATATCCAGGTAGGGCTCGCCCACCGAACCCACAAACACCAGCCGCGCCCGCCGCAGGTCCAGCTCCTGGCCGAAGGCCTCGTAACGACCGTTAACCAGCTGTAGCGCACCGCGGGTATCCATGTTGTTACCAATGCGCAGTTCGCCTTCAAGGTTGCCAGTAACCCCGAATCCTTCAAAAGATACCCGGTCTTCCCCTACCACAACGGTGACATCCATATTCATGGACCGGACCGGCGGCGGCTCCGGCTCCCGGCCGACAATCACTTCGTCACCAGACACCGCCACGGCCTGTTCCGGCAGTCCCCGCACTTCGATCTGACCGCTGGGCATCGCCACCCGGCCCGCTATGGTCAGGTCGCCATCGACAAAGCGCAGCTCCAGGTCCGGCGAAACCTTGAGCTGTGCATAGGGTTCGTAATTGAGCGGCAGCTGGTCACCTTCGAGTACCAGCGTCAGCACCGGTGCGTCTTCCCAGTCCAGCGCACCACCGATCTCGCCACGGCCGCTACCGTTGCTTCGCCAGTTGCCTTCCAGGGTGGCCCGCTTGCCGGCAAAGGCCAGCCGCAGGTTCAGGTCAGACACGGGAATCGGTACCATGGGATCGATCACACGGCCATCAGAGAGCACCAGCTCACCGTCCACACGGGGGGCGAGCAGGGGACCGTCCAGCCGCCCGGAACCTTCCACCAGGCCGCTGACCTCCTCCATGTTGAGCAACGAGCCCACCATCGCCAGGTCAAAACCGGTAAGACTGAAGGTTCCGCTGGCCGGTCGGTCCGGGGCATTGGGATCAACGGTCAGGTCCACCGACAGCGCCCCAAGGCTGTCACCGTCCAGCCGCAGTGCCACATCCGCCTGCTGCGGTATCAGATTCGCTGACAGGGTCAGGGTCCGGTAACTGAGTGTCTCCCAGTCTTCATCCAGCACGACGTCCACCTCACCCGGGCCGGCGGACACCCGCACGTCGCCGGTGGGGCCTTCGCCACCCAGGGACAACACCAGCGAACCATCAATTCGAGCCTTCCAGCGAATGGTTTCCGGCAACAGGGGTGACAGGGCAGAGGCAGGAAGATTGCTGATTTCCAGGTCCAGCGCGGTATCGGGTAACAGGGTCTGGTCTCCAGCACACAGGGTGCTGTCCTGCCAGCGCCAGCAGTGGGCCCCGAGGGTCAGGGTCTGGTTGCGCCAGCCCAGGTCCGCGGGGGCTTCAAGCTGCCAGGTCTGATCCGGCTCCGACAGCTGCACCTGGCCATCCGCCAGCTGCCCGCTCCATTGGCCGCCATCCTCCGTCGTCCAGCCGCCGGCCAGCGTGATATCAAGAACTGCCTGGGGATGCCGCACACCCAGTTCCAGGCGATGGTCTTCCAGGGTGCCGGCCAGGTCTGCCTGCACCTGCTCGATGGTCTGATCGCTGGCCTGAATCATGCCAGCCTCCAGGCGGGCCTCCAGGGCCTGGTTCGCGTCCAGGCGGGCGGTCAGGGACAGGTTGCTGATGCTCAGCTGGTCCTGCCAGGCCAGGCCTTCGCCCGAGGCCGTCAGGGTACCGGCAGGGGCCAGCATCGGTCCCTCCAGATCGAATTCCGCCCGCAGGTTGCCGGCCAGTTCCGGGTGAAGGGTTTCCGGCTCAGGCAGATCAAGCGAACCTTCAAGGGCCATGGCCGGGGCATCTCCCAGCGGGTCACGTAGCTCGCCGGAAACCGACAGCCGGTTCGCCCCAATGGCAGCCATGACGTCAGATACCTGCCACAACCGGTCCGCAGCACTGAGCTCGCCACGGCTGGTCAGCGGCGCCTCCCGCCACTGGCCGTCCAGGTCCCAGGTGGCGGTAAACTCCGGCTGACCTTCATCATCCAGCTGGCCCCGGGAGGTAACGGTACCATTGATGCTGGCCGATGCCTGTGGCACCCAGTAACCTGGATCAAACTCCTCCAGCACGAACTCGCCCTGCCAGCTCAGCGCCTGGGCAAAGCCGACGTCCGCCTGCCCCTGAAGACGACCGCCACCCGTGGTCATGGTCAGCTCGTCCAGCCGTACCTTTTCAAGGTCACCCTGTACACGACTGTCGAGGGTAGCGTCGCCCATGGGACCGGACGCGTCGAGGTCCACGGTGGCACTGTATTCACCGTTCCTGTACTCACCGCTTGCCTGCAGGGCGGTAATGGTGACCGGGGGCGGCGTCATATCCGGTAACAGGTCGAACCAGGCAAAGGTCCCCATGTCCACACTGGCGCGGACGGACAGTTCATCTGCCCAATCGACGGCACCATCCAGGTTCAGCGCGGCCTGGCCATCACCCCCGGCGGACGGGCCGGTCAGGTTCAGTTGCACGTCACTGGCCTCTTGGGCGGTCACCAGGGCAGACAGCTCAAGGTCCACCGGTCCCCGCTGCCCCGGAAGCTGCGCCCGGGTATTGACGCGATAGCCACCCGCCAGGTTGCCCCGGGCATCGACCCGCCACTCCTGCAGGGTCAGGGTTTCTGGCAGCGTGTCCAGGGCCAGGAAAGCCTCGGATCGGAACTGGGCACTGGCGGGAAGGTCCGGCGCCAGCGGCGCCAGCTCGGCCTGTAGTTGTCCGTCGAGATAGCCACTGGACACCAGTTCCGCCCGTAAATCACGCACACTGCCACGGAACTGGCCGACGATACGCCACTGCTCGCCCCGGGGTGGCGGCAGGCTGAGGTCCACCTGTACGGCGAGGGGCCAGTCGCCACGGGTTTCCAGGCGACCGTCAAGCGCCAGCGTCACGTCTTCCCGGACCAGGCTGAGTTCGCGGATATGAAAGTCGGCACCGCCACCGCCGCCCTGCAGCCTGAGGCGATCCCAGATCAGGGTGTCGTTGAAACGGAACCTGCCAACGTCCACCGACCCGATATCCAGGTTAACCGGCAGGTTGACCTCGGGCAGTTGCACCGGCCCCGAGGCCTGGTCCTCTTGCACGGTACTATCGGGCATCCGGGTAACGTCCAGTGACGCCACTTCCAGGCGATCAAGGCAGAAGGTTTTGCGGAACAGGCAGGTGGGCGACCAGTCGATGACAGGCTCCTCGGCATGCACCTGCACACCATACCCATTCCAGGAAAGTTGCGCTGCCTGCCACTGCCCCAGCAAAGAGCCCCTCGCCTGTTCCGTTGTCAGTCCCGGAATCTGCTCCAGCACCCAGGCAGTGCCAGTCTCCGACCGCAAGGCCGCCAGCATTGCGCCAACCACGATTACCAACAACAACAGCAAGATCACCAGGGTGATCAGCAGCCACTTGAACAGACTGGTCAACAAACGGGTCGCCCGGCTCATAGCTCTGGCCCCATGGAGAAGTGCAGGCGCCAGCCGCCGCCAAACTGATCATCAAGGCCCCTGGCCACATCGAAGCGGATCGGCCCAACCGGGCTGATCCAGCGCACGCCTATGCCGGCGCCGGTGGCCAGCGGATCGTTCAGGTTATCAATGGCATTGCCCTCATCCACAAACGCGGCCACGCGCCAGTTATCCGCCACCTCGTACTGATACTCCACACTGCCTACTACCTGATAGCGACCGCCCACGGCGTTGCCCTCACTGTCTTCCGGCGACAGGGTCTCGTAACCGTAACCCCGAACACTCTGGTCACCGCCAGCGAAGAACCGCAGCGACGGCGGCACGTCAGAGAACCGGTTGGTGGCCACGCCGGCCAGCTGGAACCGGGTCAGGAAGCGGTGATTGTCTGCCAGGGTTATCAGCCCCCGAGCCTCGGAGTTCACATGCAGCACATCAACCGTCGAGAAAGCGTCCCGCAAGCCGCCGGTCAAATCAAACTGCAGCCTGTATCCCCGGGAAGGATCGATGGGGGAATCGGCATGGCGTTTGGAGAAGGCAATGCCTGGCAGCAATAACCGGGTATTGCCGGACTCTGCGTTGCCGATATCAAACCGCTCATTCTCCCAGCGCATGGAAAGTACCCGCGTCCAGCCATTGTCCATCTGGTGGCGCCACTGCTGGCCGACAGTGAACCGGTCTGACTGCACATCCTCGATATCCTCCCGCTGGTAACCGGCCGAGAGGCGTATGGAATCGGTCATGGGCGGGTCGAGTGGCAACTCATACCAGCCAGTGATGTTCTGGCGTGGCGCCGATAATTCGGTCTCCGCGCCACGGCGATGGCCCCATTCGTTCACCCAGTGCTCAGTCCAGGTGCCCCGGAAACGGGGGCCAACATCCGTGGAAAAGCCAACACCGGCAGCCACCGAGCGGGGATCACGCTCACTGACCCGGGCGGTCACCGGGATAACGCCGTCTTCTGCCTCCGAGGGCGGTGCCGTCACCAGTACCTGCTCGAAATAGCCGCTGTTGGACAGGTCTGAGCTCAGCTCCGCCACCTTGTCCGCATGGTAGGGCGTACCCGGCTCAATCTGCACAAACCGCCGCAGCAGGGACTGGTCGAACACGTGGTCTTCGTTGAAGCTGACCTGACCCATGCGATAGCGATCGCCGCTGACAAAGTGCAGCACGATATCTGCCTCCCGGGTCTCCGGATTGACTCTGAGCGTGCGTTGCTCGAACTCACCGTCAAAATAACCAAGACGTGAGGCGCGGCTGCTGATCACCTGGCGCAGGGTTTCGTACTGGCCATGATTCAGGATATCGCCCTGTGCTGGTTGCTCCGGCAGGTTGGCGCTGAAGTCCGGGTCCTCGGACGCAGGACCGGAAATTGTCACTTCACGGGAGGCAACACGCACCGGCTCACCGGGCACCACCTCCAGAATCAGTACCGGCGGGTCACCGTCCTGAATCCGGCGGGTAATAGACGGACTGTAGTAACCCAGGGCGCGCAGGGCTTCACGGACCTGGTCTTCCGCGGTGCGACCGTAGCGGCGCAATGACGGACGGCTGCGGTTCTCCACCTCGCCGACGAAAGCGCGGGCGTTCTGCAGAAGCTCCGGGTAATCCCCTTCAATCCGGATATCAACCTGGTTGGCGTTTGCCAAAGGCGCCAGTGCCAGCACCAGCGACACCACAGCGCCGAGGGAGAATCGTCCTGATGTGTAATTGGTTCGCAAATCCGGCTCCGGTTTAACGACGCCCGTGGTTCTTCCCCGGCAAATGGCTGCCCTGTCAGGAGTTCGTCGTGGACGTCCAAATACGCTAGTCTGTTGGAAAGCGTCTGACAACACCATGAATCGGCGGCAAATACTGATCGCCGGGGTCGTTGCCGGACACGTCTCCATTCAACCAGGCGTCAGGGGAGTTGTTGCCAGCGGATGTTCACCATCAACAGGGAGAATCTCAAGAAAAGCCATCAGACCGTCTGGTTTGTCGTCGACTTTCTGATGCTGGGTCTGCTGATCCTCAACCTGGCACTGATTATCTTCGATTCCATATACAGCTTCGCGGCCATCCAGGACTTTTTCCAGCAATCCCTGCCGGCATTCTACAATGCCTATCACCCGGTACACCGCAATTTCATCTTCTACGACCTGATCTTCGTCAGCATCTTTCTGACAGAGTTCTTCGTGCGCTGGCTCTACGCCATACGCATCGGGCTTTATCAGCGGTGGTATTTCTATCCGTTTATCCACTGGTACGACCTGCTTGGCTGTATACCAACCAGTGGCATGCGCTTCCTGCGGGTATTGCGGGTGATCAGCATTATCTACCGCCTGCACCGCTACGGCGTTATCGACTTTACGAAGACGCGGCTGTACCAGTTCCTCGCGTTTTACTATGAAGCCTTCATGGAAGAGTTGTCCGACCGCATCGTATTGAAGGTACTGTCAGGCATGCAGGAGGAAGTACGCCGGGGTTCCCCGCTGCTGGACCGCATCTCACATGACATCATCCTGCCCCGCCGGGACGTCCTGGTGGGCTGGATATCGGACCGGGTGGCTGACATGGCCAACCAGGGCTATGTGCCCAACCGGGACGCCCTGCGCGGATATATGGAGGACCGCATCAGCGACGCCATCCGTCAGAACCCGGAACTCTCGCGCCTCAAGCTGCTGCCCATCTTCGGTAACCAGGTACGGGGCACGCTGGAGGAAGCCATCGGCGACATCACCGCCAATATCATCAACCAGGTGATGGAAGACCTTTCCAGCAGTCGCAACCACGATTTCATTGCCGACCTGGTGGATGTATTCATGCCACAACCCAGGACCTTCGACGCCACCAGAGAACCCGAAGTGTCCCGTCGCCAGGACAATGAGGTACTGATCAACCTGACGCTGGAGATCATTGACGCTATAAAGGACCAGGTTCACCACAAACGGTGGCGCGAGGAACTCTGACCCTGTCAGGGCCGATGCCTTATCCGGGAGACGTACATGGATCAACCGCTGCATTACCTTACCGCTTCCGGGCTAATGCAATTACTGGAGGCAGGCGACCTGACCAGTGAAGCGCTCACCCGCTCCCTGCTCCAACGAATTGAACGACATAACCCGGCCCTCAACGCCGTCATCGACCTGGACCAGGAAAGGGCCCTTGGCCTCGCCAGGGAAGCCGACCGTAAACGCCAGGCAGGTGAACCCTGCGGCCCCCTCCATGGCTTGCCCATGACAGTGAAGGACACCTGGGAAGTACCCGGCCTGGGCTGTTGCGCAGGCGCACCGGTGCTGTCCGGATACCGGCCAGAGCAGCCGGCGGATGTAATCCGGCGGCTCCAGGACGCCGGCGCCATTATCATCGGCAAGACCAATGTGCCTTACTACGCCTCCGACATACAGACCTACAACCGGGTTTACGGTACCAGCTATAACCCCTGGAACCGGGACCACACCCCCGGCGGGTCTTCCGGTGGTTCCGCCGCGGCCCTGGCCAGTGGCATGACACCACTGGAAGTGGGCAGCGACCTGGCCGGTTCCATCCGCACCCCGGCCCACTTCTGTGGCGTATTCGGGCACAAGCCCAGCCGCACGCTGATCTCCTTCCGCGGCCATATCCCTGGCCCGCCGGGCACCATCAGCCAGCCGGACCTGGCAGAAGGCGGGCCCATGGCCCGGTCGGCGGAGGACCTGGAAACCCTGTTAAAAGTGATTGCCGGCCCGCGCCCGAACCTGGCGCGCAGCTGGCAACTGAGTATGGAGCCGGCAGCTGTTGAAAGCCTGGCCGAAGCCCGCATTGGCCTGTGGCTGGACGACCCGGAGTGCCCCGTAGACCACGAACTGACCAACTCCTATCGAAAACTGGCCGATACCCTGGCCGCCGGTGGCGCCCTGGTGACGGACCTGGCCCATCCGCTGTTATCCCTGGCCCACATCATGCCGGCCTACTTCAACCTGCTGGGCAGCCTGTTGGGTAGCGGCATGACCAGCCGCCAGAAGCGGCGCCTCAAACTCTTTGCCCTGGCCGAAAAGCCCCTGCGCCGGATAACACCCATGACCTGCGGCATGGCGGAATTCGCCCGTGGCACCAGCCAGACCATCGGCCACTGGATGCACTGGAACGAAACCCGGGAGAAAATGCGGGAACAGGTAGAGGACATTTTCCGGGAAGTGGATGTCATGCTGACGCCGGTAAACCCGGTCACGGCCATCCACCACGACCAGAGTGACCCGCCCTATCGCCGGCAGATCCGGGTCAACGGCGACAACCGCCCCTACTACGACCAGTTCTGCTGGATTGCCCTGGCCACGTTGCTGGGGCTGCCTGCCACCTCCGTTCCGATTGGCGTGACCAACGCGGGACTGCCATACAGCATCCAGGTGATCGGTGCACCGGGCAGGGATCTGACAACACTGGGATTCGCACGGCTGCTTGAAGCAGAGGGACTGGCCGGCTTCAGGAAGCCGCCAGGCTATTCGGGAGAATAGCGCAATGGACAGGAAGAGATCAGGCAGGCCGTCCCTGGCCCGGTCAAATCGTCCTGAAAGGGATTACTGGCCGTACTGAGAAACGTCGACCTTCGAGAACACGTGCTCCCAGTAGAGGTCCGCCAGCTCTTCGCTGCTTTCGACGCCATCAATACGCTCGCGCCATTCTCCCAGCAGCTCACGGAAGCGCTCGATCTTCTCGTCAGCATTCTGGATACCGTAGCGCTCCTCGTAGGCGGAGGCGATGGTCTTCAGGTCTTCACGGATAAACTCACGGTTCTTCTCAACCATGGCTTCCGAGGGCTGGGTCAGGCCAATGCCCTGTTCCTCGGCGGTGCGCTCGTTGTCTACGGCGCCCTTCTCATAGCCCCAGCTGAACTCGGCAGACAGAACCGCCGTGGCTTCCAGCAGCGCCTGGCGTTGCTCTTCGTTCAGCGAGCGCCAGCTGTCCAGGTTGATGTTGGCTGAGCCCACACCACTGAAGGTACCGCTGGGGTAGTTCACGGTGATGTCGTCCACCACTTCAAACAAGTTGAAGACGGACAGTTCCGAGGTGGACTGAACCGAGCAATCCACCACACCCTGACTCAGACCTTCATAGATCTCGTTAACAGACATGGTGATAGGGTTGGCGCCCACAGACTCGGCCCAACGTGCCCACTGGGCACCGGACGTACGCAGGTTCTTGCCTTCCAGGGCCTCAAGGCTGTCCACCTTCTCACGGCACAACAGGGAGTAAGGCGGTGTGGCAGCGCTACCCAGGAACAGCTGGTTCTGGGCGGCAAACTCGTCACGGCACTCGGTGCATTCGCTGAAAATGAATTCGGACATGGCACCGGTATACACCAGGCCCGCCTGGGATGAGCCACGCTCGGTCAGCTCAATGGACATGGACACTTCCGCCACCATGTTGGTGTGGGGAAAATCCGCCGGGAAGTACGGCGTGAGTACCACGCCCATATCGGCCATGCCGTCGCGGATGCCAGCCGGGGTTTCCCGCAGGTTCAGCAGCGACAGCTCGAATACACGAACGCTGACATCGCCACCGGACAGCTCGTCCAGGCGCTCTTCAAACACGCCCAGGGCATCACTGGTGATACTGCCCTGCGGATAACCCGAGGCGAACCGCAGCTCCGCAGCCTGGACAGCCACAGAACCCATGGCCATCAGACCGATAGCCGCAGCAAGGGGATACTTTTTCATTGGGGGAGCTCCTTTATTGTTGTTTCAAAATGAAACCATATTGGTGCGGACCCAACTATACGTATCCCATCGCCGGGAATCCATGGTTCCCGCATTGCAAAGTATTATCTTCCACTTCCCGCCGCTCCCGAAACCCCGCTGAACGGCCAGCGAGTCAGATGGCCTGGACGGCCTCGGCCAACATATCGCGGACCTTTGCGGCAATCTGCTTCAGCTTATGGTTGTCGACAGCCATCATCGACTCCACCGGGTCAATGGCACTGACTTCAATGCCATCGTCCGTCTCACGCAGAATGACGTTGCATGGCAACATGGCCCCGACTTTTGGTTCAGCGCCGATGGCCTCCCAGGCCATGCCGGGGTTACAGGCTCCCAGAATGCGGTAGCCGGCCATGTCCTTGTCCAGCTTCTTCTTCATGGTGGCCTTGACGTCAATTTCGGTCAGCACACCAAAGCCTTTGTCTGCCAACGCCTTGCGCGTGCGTTCGTCAACAGTTTCAAAGTCCGCATCGCGGATTGTGCGATCCAGGGTATAAGTCATACCAACCTCCTCGTTTGCACTGTGACAGGGAACAACCAGAAAACCTGACCTCCATAGTGACCCCCTGGCCAGGCAAACGCAAAATCACAGCAGCCCAACGATCCGATACCCACCCTGAGCCAGTCTGCTCACTCCACCACTGTCAGCATCGCCTGGAGAGCGGCTGTCACCGTTGAAGGAACGCCCTCATGGCGTTACGGGCATTTTCAGTTTTGCCCAACTCTGTCGCCAGGCCCATCTCCAGGCCATAACCTTCCAGCACCCCCATCTGCTCTACATCGGCCAGGCTCTTCCGGGCCATCTGAACCGCGGCGGGATCTTTTTCCGCTATTTCCCTGACAATGGTCCGCGCATAGGGCATCAATTCCTCCTGTGGAAGGCAGGCTTCGATAACCCGGCGATGGAAAAGCTCACGGGCATCCATCTGGTGACCAGTGAGTAGCATTCGGTTAACCGTGGAGTGGCCTAGCAGGCGCATGGCATGGCGGGCGCCACCGAGCATGCCCACATTGACTTCCGGAATACCGACATAGGTATTCTCGCTGGCAACCAGAATGCAACAGCTCGACGCGATACCAAGACCAGCGCCCAGCGCGGGGCCATTGATGGCGGCAATGGAGGGTTTGCGACTGTTCAGGAGGGCATCGTACATATCCAGGCCAACACTGGTCGGCCCGGGCGTATCACTTTCAAGCGCCGCCAGCTGCTCACGCAAATCAACCCCTGCCGAGAAACACCGGCCCTGACCGGTCAGGATGACCGCTCGTACCTCATCATCGGCATCGGCTGCTTTCAGGGCCTCGACCAACTCCTGCATCATGCCGAGAGTCAGCGCGTTCACAGGCGGACGACTCAGGGTAATGGTAGCCACATGCTCGGCGACCGACAGATCTATGTCTGACATGGGTGGGATATCTCCGATTTTCGACAGGTAGCTGATTCAGGTCTCTTTCAAGGCCCGCCGCAAAATCTTCCCGGTCGGGGTTTTTGGAAGGTCCTCAATAATGTCGACGATTCTGGGGTACTTATAGGCCGCCAGGCGCTCCTTGCAATAGTCGATCAGTTCCTCCGACGTCACCTTTGCGCCCTCGGTCAGGCTGACGACGGCTCTCACAGTCTCACCCCGGTAATCGTCCCTGGCCGGCACCACGGCGACTTCACGAACCTGCGGGGTGTAAAGCACATCCTCCACATCCCTGGGCCAGACCTTGTAACCGGAGGCAATGATCATGTCCTTCTTGCGGTCAATCAGGTAAACCCAGCCGTCCTTGTCGACAGTGGCTATGTCGCCCGTCGCAATCCACCCATCAACAATGGACTGATCTTCAGGCCTCCGCCAGTAACCGGAGATGACCTGGGGCCCTTTTATCAGCAGCTCACCCTCCTCTCCTGCAGGTACTTCCTTGCCCTGGTCGTCCACGATCCGGATATCGGTATTGAACACCGGAACACCGATCGACAGGGCGCCGTATTTCGGGTCGACCGGCCCCTCGTACTGGAGGGGCGTCACGGTCACCGTGGCACTGGTTTCCGTCATCCCGTAGGCATTGCGGACAATGATGCCAAGCTTTTCCCGCAAGGCATCCCGCACCGCGGGAGGTACCGGCGCCCCGCCGGAAAGAACCAGCCTGAAACTCTCGAAATCCCCGGGCTTCACGCCGGGCACATTCATCAGGGCAATCAATGCGGTAATTGGCGCCACCGTAAACACCGGCTTGTGCCTTCTGATCTCGTCCAGCACCATGTCGGGCACGAATCGCCGGTACAGAACCAGGGGCGACCCGGCCAACAGCGCCGAACAAAGGTTGCCCACAAGGCCGGTAATATGAAACAGGGGCGCGATGGCCAGGTTGGGCTCCCCGGGCGCCATTCTGAGCCATTCCCGGGATACCTGGGCGTTGAAAGACAGGTTGCCGTGGGAGTGCATGGCGCCTTTGGGCTTGCCGGTCGTGCCGGAGGTATAGACGATGGTTGCTGTGTCCGTATTCGTCCGCTCAATAACGGGGATGTCGCCTGCCGGTAACGAAGAAACTTCCTCCATAAATTCCGGGTACCCTGCACGGGAGGCTGCATCACCGAATACCCTCGGATCGTTCTCGCCCTGGAAAAACGCCTCCGAGGTGACATAAACCTTTCCCACCCCGTGGTTTTCGGTAACGTCCTTGCCAACAGCGTGGTAAAACTCATCCTGCAGGACAACGATGGTCGGTTCGCAATCCTCGAGGACAAATCCGAACTCTTTCGACTTGTACATGGGGTTTGCAGGCACCACGATCGCTCCGACCTTCCACGCAGCGATCAGAACCAGCACAAACTGAGGCACGTTCTGCATCACCATCAGTAGCCGGTCGCCGGCGCCAAGCCCATTGTCGATAAATGCCCTGGCCATTTGATCCGAAAGTTTGTCGACCTCACTGAACGACAAGCTACCGTCAAAGTACAAAATGGCCGGCATGTCCGGGCGCTGCCGCACCGCATCCCGGAATACCGACAACATATCGCCGTATTCCTGGTGTATCTCCCCAGGCTGGCCCGGGTCATACAATTTCTGCCAGAACCGCTGCTCGAATTTTTGTTCTGTCATGTTTTGCCCTCCACGCACAAATCCCAATCTAGTACCCACCAAACGATCGGTCAATTTTATTGCGCTGACCTCCGGGATCCGGATATCCTGTTTATTAGTTCCCTATCCAGAGCATGCGTGCGACCATGGCCGGCAAGGTAACACCCGCAGTCAACCTGAACCCCGGTGGACATGGGCGCGCAGGTGATTGAAGTATCAGGAGTACAGAAATGTCTTATACACCGTCCGTGGATCAGGAGAGGCTGGCACAACTGGCGAGCCAGTATCTGGGGAATACCCCGGTCACAGGAGATGTGATTTTCTTTGCTGACGAGGGTGAACGCCTGAGCCATGCTACCTGGCAATTGTCCCAGAAGGACCAGCGCAGCCTCCAGGAATCCGGGTTCAAATCGGCACTGCTGGAACTCCTGGATGACCTGATCAGCCACCGGGCCAGCCAGCACCAGGCCAACCTCTGCCAGGGCGTCGTGAACATCGAGAAAAATCAGCTCAACATACAGTGGCTGCCCCTGGAAGAAGCCCAGATGCTGAGAAACCAGCGCAAGGCGAGTTAGCACTCTGCGCGGCCGAAGGTCGCTCTGCCTGGGCCACGCCATCCTGGACTTGTGCCTGGTACTTCAACACAACCCTGACAAATGACCCGAAAACATCCCATGAACGATCTCCAGAACCGACTTGAATCCAGTTTCTACGCCCGGGGCCTGATGAAAACCCTGGGGGCCCGCTTGCTGTCCGTTACCGACGGTGAAGTCCAGATAGAGTTGCCTTTCTCGGCAGACCTCACCCAGGGACTTGGCTACCTGCATGCCGGCGTTGTGACCAGCCTTGTGGATACCGCCTGCGGCTATGCCGCCCTGACCCGGGCACCGGAAGGACATACCGTGGTGTCCGTCGAATTCAAGACCAACTTTGTCAGGCCCGCCGTCGGTGAGCGCTTCGTCGCCATTGGCAGGCTGGAAACCGCTGGCCGGATGCTGTCGGTTTGCCGGGGCGAGGTTGTTGCCTACTCCGGCGACAGTGTAAAAACCGTTGCCCTGATGCAGGCAACCATGGCGAATGTTCCAGGCTGAAAAACTTCTTCCTTAGTGCCCCCCTGCTCCTACCCTCCCCTGACGATAATTCGTCGATTCCGACGATGGCCGGATTTCCCGGCCACTTCTACGTTGTTTAAGTAGCAATCAAGCTCACTATTAGCTTCAACGCATTCGCGGCCACTCCCGACAGAGAGGAGCCGCGATTCCCTGGAACACCAACAACAATAAGGAAGATCGCGATGTTGGGCATAATGCAAGAGCATCCCCTGATGATTTCCTCCCTCATCGAGCACGCCGCCCGGTTTCACCCGGACTCGGAAATTGTCACCCGAACAGTAGAAGGTCCGATCCACCGGACCAATTACCTAGAGCTGAGAGACCGATCGAAACAGGTAGCCAACGCACTGGAAAAACTGGGTATCGAGCAAGGTGACCGGGTCGGCACCCTGGCCTGGAATACCTACCGTCACATGGAGCTTTATTTCGGCGTCTCCGGCTCCGGGGCGGTTTTGCATACCATCAACCCCCGCCTCTTCGAAGAGCAGATTGAATACATCATCAACCACGCAGAAGACCGGGTGCTGATGTTCGACATATCCTTTATTGACCTGGTCCAGAAACTGGCGCCGAAGCTGAAGTCCGTTGAATTCTATATTGCCATGACCGACAAGGACTCCATGCCGGACATGGACCTGCCAAACCTCTACTGTTACGAGGAGCTGGTGCAGGCAGAAAAGCCCGACTACCAGTGGCCACTGTTTGACGAGAGAACGGCTTCATCGCTTTGCTACACGTCAGGCACCACCGGCAATCCCAAGGGCGTCCTCTACTCCCACCGCTCCACCGTCCTCCATACCATCATGGCCGCAACCCCGGACGGCGCCAACATCAGCGCATCCGAGTGCCTGCTCCTGATCGTTCCGATGTTCCATGCCAATGCCTGGGGCATACCCTACGCCGCCGCCATGACCGGCGCGAAGGTGGTGCTGCCGGGACCCCGGCTGGATGGTGAAAACCTGTATGACCTGATGGCCACGGAAGGTGTCACCTTCTCCCAGGGTGTGCCAACCGTCTGGCTGATGTTCCTGCAGTACATTGATTCAAAGCCCGGGCTGGACCTGTCAAAACTGCCCCTGAGAAAAGTCAGCATCGGTGGGGCTGCGCCACCCAGGAGCATGATCGAGCGGTTCGAAGATAATGGTATTGACGTCATGCAGGGCTGGGGCATGACCGAGACCAGCCCCCTCGGATTTGTGAACGGCGACCTGCTACCCAAGCACAAAAACCTCTCCAAGGACGAGCGCTTTGCCATCAAGTCCAAGCAGGGGCGCGGCATCTGGGGCGTCGAGTCCAAGATCACCGATGACGAAGGCAACGAGCAACCCTGGGATGGCGAGTCCGTCGGCAACCTGATGATACGGGGCCCATGGATTGCCGCAGGCTATTTCAAGAAAGACAACAGTGACCAACTCGACGCCGATGGATACTTCCCGACCGGCGATATCGCAACCATCGACAGCAATGGCTACCTGCAACTGGTTGACCGTTCCAAGGACGTCATCAAGTCTGGCGGCGAGTGGATCTCCACCATGGAGCTTGAGAACCAGGCGGTATCACATCCTGACGTGGCCGAAGCCGCTGTCATCGGCATCCACCACCCGACCTGGCAGGAGCGGCCGTTGCTGATCGTGGTTGCAAAAGAAGGCGCCACGGTTACCTCCGACGACCTGATGCAATTCCTTGGTGAACGGGTCGCCAAGTGGTGGTTGCCGGATGACATCGCCTTCGTCGACGAGCTGCCCCACACCGCCACCGGCAAACTGCTCAAAACGAAGCTAAGGGAGCAGTTCAAGGGATACGTTGCTGCAGAGAGTTCCTGAGTACCCCCAACAATAACCCGAAGCCAGACTTCGGAATGGCCGGGGCCGACAGGCCCCAGACCTTTACGACAATCTACTGGGCTTAAACGTTACCGCAAGTCACGCTGAAGTTGACGCTGGTGCTCCAGCATCTGTTCCATCATCAGCTGCATCTGGTCCATGCGCTGCTCCATGAGCTGAACGCGTTCATCAGTGTTCATCCCGGAGCCGGCTTGTCCCGGGCCACCCTGACCTGGGGACATGCCCTGGTTATTCCGCATGCCCGGGCTGTTACCGCCCTGTTGGCGATTTCCCATACCCTGGTTATTCATCATTCCCTGCGGCCCGGACATGCCCCGCATCATCTGCATGTGCTGCTGCATCTGCTCCATATGCTGCTGCATCAACTCATTCCGCTGCTCGCGCTGTTGACCGGTATCGCCCCGCATTCTCTGGTTCATCTCCTGCATACGGGACATATTTTGCTGCATTTGCTGCATCTGCTCCTGGGACATCATGGTGCCCGCGGGCCGCCCCTGACTGCCCTGCCCCTGAGCCAGGGCAAAAGGTGCAACGAGCATCATGGAAACGGCGATAAATCGCACAATTCTGTTCATCGCAAACCTCCTGCGAAACGATGTGGACGACAAATACAGTAAAGCTCAAGAGCCCTTGCTTCGCCACCAGGCCCTGCGGAACCACCCGCCGTTTCCACTCCAGGTCAATCCGCACTCCAACCCTTATCCACCTCCTTAATAAAAGTCCTTGTCTGGCCAATCACCTCGCTTTAATCTATAGAGCGCTCGCACTATTTCGTCCATAACGACGATGGCGGTTATGGCCCACGAAGCCACAATGATACCTATACCAGACTGATCGGCATCGTCTCCCTTCAACGGAGCGAACTGCCTGCAAGACCTTTGCCGGAGATAACAATGACAAACACCACCATGGACCCGATAACAGACGACAGCTTTCCGGACCGGGCTCGGGCGGAAGAAATCGCCGAGAAAGTCGAACGGTTTGTTCGCGATGTGGTCATTCCCTATGAAAGCGACCCGCGGCGTGACCACCACGACTGCCCTACCGATGAGCTGACCCAGGAAATGCGCGCCAAGGCCCGGGAGGCCGGCGTACTGACACCCCACATCTTCCCGGAAGGCGGTCACCTGAGCCAGCGTGGCACCGCCATGGTGCTGATCCGCAGCGGTCTCTCTCCCCTTGGCCCGCTGGCCTGTAACACGGCCGCACCAGACGAAGGCAACATGTTCCTGCTGGGCAAGATGGGCAGCGACCTGATCAAGGAACGCTTCCTGAAACCTATCGTGGCTGGCGAGAAGCGCTCCGCGTTCTTCATGACCGAGCCATCACAGGAAGGTGGTGCGGGGTCTGACCCGTCCATGATGATGACCGAGTGCCACAAAGACGGTGACGAGTGGGTCATCAACGGCCGCAAGGCGTTTATTACCGGTGCCCAGGGCGCGGGTGTCGGCATTATCATGGCCAAGGCGCCGGAAGGGGCCAGCATGTTCCTGGTGGACTTGCCAAACCCGGCCATCCAGATTGATAACGTGCCCAATACCATGGACAGCTCCATGCCTGGCGGCCACGCCACCCTGACCATCAAGAACCTGCGGGTGCCGGAAGAACAGATGCTCGGCGCAGCCGGCGACGGCTTCCGCTACGCCCAGGTACGCCTGGCGCCGGCCCGCCTGTCACACTGCATGCGTTGGCTGGGTGCCTGTATCCGCGCCAACGAGATTGCCACCGACTACGTTAACCGTCGCATGGCCTTCGGCAAGCAGCTGATTGACCACGAAGGTGTCGGCTTCATGCTGGCCGAGAACAAGATCGACCTGCAGCAATGTCAGCTGATGATCGACTGGTGCGCCAGCGTGCTGGACCGGGGCGAACAAGGCGGTACCGAAAGCTCCATGGCCAAGGTCGCCGTCAGTGAAGCCCTGATGCGCATTGCCGACCGCTGCGTCCAGGTAATGGGCGGCAACGGCCTGACCGAGCACACCATCGTGGAACAGGTGTTCCGTGAAATCCGCGCCTTCCGCGTATACGACGGCCCCACCGAAGTCCACAAGTGGTCCCTGGCCAAGAAAATCAAGCGTGACTGGAAGCGCGATAACGGCTGACAATCAACAACAGAACCCTTCGGTGACTTGCTGAAGTTGCCTCCTTGACCTGGACCATCTCCCGGTTCAAGGCCTCGCCCCGGTGCCGCTGGTATCGGGGCATTTTTTTATCCGGCGGGTGAACCCACAAACTGCTCAACCAGGAAGTCGATCATCAGCCGGACCTTGGCTGGCAAACGGCGATCCGGCGGAAACATCACATAAAGCCCGCCAAGCTCCACCAACGGCTGGTCGAGCTCCAATGACACCAGTTCACCCTTGGCAATCGCCCGGTCCACGATAAAGTCCGGCTGGTAGATGATGCCCTGCCCTCCCACCGCCGCAGCCAGCAAGGCATCGCCATTATTGGCTGTCAGATTGCCGTGCACCGGCACCTTAATGTCCCCCTGGCGACCGAAGGCCCAGGGGCCCTTGCCCTGCAGGGGCGACAAGGTATAGCCAAGGCAGTTGTGCTCAGCCAGGTCCGCCACCCGGCGAGGTCGGCCGTGCCGCGCCAGGTAGTCGGGTGAGGCACACACATATAGCTGACAGTTGCCCAGCCGACGGGCCTTGAGCGAACTGTCCGCCAGGTGACCAATACGAACGCCCAGGTCCCAGCCTTCCCGTATCAGGTCATGCTGCGCATCGCTGAGCCCCACCTCTACATCGATTCCGGGATAACGACGACTGAACTCCGGTAACAGGGGCGCAATAAAACGTGTGCCGAAAGAGTGGGGCAGATTCATGCGCAGTCGTCCGACGGCTTCCGTGCGCTGTACGCTGACTTCGGCTTCCGCCTCGTCCAGCTCCTGCAGAATGCTGCGGCACGACTCCAGGAACTCCGTGCCCGCATCCGTCAGTGTCAGCTTGCGGGTGGTGCGGTGCAGCAACTTCACGCCCAGCCGAGCCTCCAGCGCATCCATATGCTTGGTAGCCATGGCCGGAGACATGTCCATCACCCGGCCGGCAGCAGAAAGACTGCCATGGGTGGCCGCCTGTACGAACACCCTCATGCTGATAAAGCGGTCCAGCATTCTATTTCACACTCCTGGTTAAAGGTGTGTTCCGATTTTAGCAGGTTCTCGCACCCGCGAATAAAACGTAAATTACCAGCTATTGATCAAACGCACTTTCCAGCGAGGTACCAACCATGACCAATCCAGAGGCCTCCGCTGCACCCGCTACCCAGCCGGTCCTTTTCATTCCCCATGGCGCGGGCCCGTGCTTCTTTATGGACTGGACACCCGCTGACGCCTGGCATGGTATGGCAGATTTTCTGCGCAACATTCACTCATCGTTGCCAGAAAAACCACGGGCCATCCTCATGGTATCGGCTCACTGGCTGGCGGAGGATTTCACCGTGACCGCCGGCGAACAACCCGGGCTCATCTACGACTATTACGGCTTTCCCGAGCACACCTACGAACTGACCTACCCCGCCCCGGGCGATCCGGCGCTGGCAATAAGGGTCAACGATTTGCTGGCCCAGGCAGGATTGGCCAGCCGGCAGGACAGGGAGCGGGGATTTGACCATGGCATGTTTATCCCGCTGAAGCTGATGTTCCCCGCCGCTGACATTCCGGTTGTGCAGCTTTCCCTGCGCGCGGACCTGGACCCTGCAACTCACCAGCAGGCTGGCAAGGCCCTGCAGGCCCTGCGCCAGGAAGGCGTACTGATTATCGCCAGCGGAATGAGTTTTCATAATATGCGCGGCTACGGCGACGAGCGCTTTACGCCAATCTCCGAGGCTTTCGACACCTGGCTGGGCGAATCCATGGCGGCGACACCTGCGCAAAGGGAGGACAGGCTCGACCACTGGAGCTCAGCACCCTATGCCCACCAGTGCCACCCGTCAGGGCACGAGGAACACCTGTTGCCACTGATGGTGGCCGCCGGCGCCGCAGGTGAAGACACCGGGCAGAAAGCGTGGTCCGGGCAGGTACTCGAAACACAACTCTCAGCCTTTCGATTTGGCTGGCCAGGACACTAACACAACCAGGGAGACACCCATGATCAACGATTCCAGAACCCAATACGGTATGCTCAGCAAGATCCTGCACTGGGGCATGGCCCTGCTCATCGGCTGGCAGTTGATGAAGTTCGGCGACCGGATCGCGGATGGAGAACACTGGGTTGGCCAGACAATGGTCCCCTGGCACGTATCTATCGGTTCGTTGTTGCTGGTGCTCATTGTCGCGCGGATTATCTGGGCAGCGAGTCAGCACAAACACCGTCCGGAGCAGGACCCGCAGACGGCCAGACTGGTCAAGGCAGGTCACGGACTCCTCTACGCAGGTATGTTACTGATGCCACTCACGGGCATGATGGTGATGCTTGGGGGCGGTTACGGGGTTAATGCCTTTGGTCTGCAGCTTATTGCCAAGGGCGAAGAACTCGGCTGGGCCGCCACGCTGGGCAGCCTGCATTCGCCACTGGCCTGGGCACTGACCGCTTTGATCATCGGGCACATCGGCATGGCCCTGCTGCACCACTTCCGGGGCGAGGCTGTGCTTAAGCGAATGGTATAAACAAATTCGGCACCCCCTTATTCAGGTATACACGGCTTGTTTAAACCACCTCAATCCCAGCGGGCGCGGGAATAACTGAACACCGGCAGCGACAGCTTCCAGCGGATGGCAGACATCCGCAGCAACAGCCCAAGGCTGAACGCCGCCAGCAGGGTGATGTTTTCGCCCACCCCGTGGTTCAGCAGGGTGAGATAGAACAGCGCCACCACCAGGGAAACGCTGGCGTAGAGCTCGTGGCGCAGCACCTGGGGAGTCCGGTTGCACATGATGTCCCGGATAATGCCGCCAAAAATCCCTGTGGTTATTCCTGCCATGACCACCACGACCGTCTCATAGCCCAGCCTGAGGGCCACATTGCAGCCAATCACGGTAAAGGCCACCAGGCCAATGGCGTCAAGCACGAGAAACAGCTGATGAAGGTGGCGCATGAACCGGGCGATAACAATGGTTACCAGACCGCCGGTAATCGTCATATAGATGTAGAGGGGGTGCTGGGTCCAGGTAACCGGGAAGTTACCCAGCAGGATATCCCGCACCGTGCCACCGCCCAGGGCGGTGAAAAAGGCAATCACGGCAACACCGAACAGATCCATGTTGCGCCGGCCGGCAGCAAGCGCGCCGGACATGGCTTCGGCGGTAATGGCAATCATATAGATAGAGGTCAGCACACAGCACTCCTGCGTTTCTGTGGCCTCTCCCCCTGTCCCTGATACCTGAGAGTTTACAGGGCCTGACCCTGCTTGCCCCTTCGGTGGGTTGCTGTGCAACCTCTCTCCAGACGGCGTTGAAAAATGCCCGCAGTACCTGTGCCTGAGCGTTTATGGGAGTTTGCGCCTTCGGCGGGGCTCGTAGCCCTCTCTCCTGCGGAGTGGCGGATTATAGAGATGCCCATGCCGGGCGTCGAGTGGCAATCAGAAATCGGATCAACCGTCGAATCGGCTGAACAACTCTGCCAAAAAGCCCCGATATCTTTATGTTCGAATCGGCGCTAGATTAAATTAGTAAGCGAATAACTTCATCACCCCATGCAGTGGCTCAAAAAGGAGATTTCCGATCATGTCGCTCAAACTCCAAACCATCATCTGTAGCACCCGCCCCGGGCGTATCGGCCCATCTGTCGGCGAGTGGTTTCACGAGGTTGCCGGTACCCACGGAGCATTCGACAGCGAACTGGTCGACCTGGCCAGCTTCAACCTTCCGATTTATGACGAACCCAACCACCCGCGTACCCAGAAGTACGAGCACGACCACACCAGGGCCTGGTCCGAAAGCGTGGCCAGTGCCGATGCCTATGTGTTTGTGATGCCGGAATACAACTTCAACCCGCCGCCCTCGTTCGTTAATGCCATCAACTACGTCTACAACGAATGGAACTACAAGCCCTGCGGCTTCGTCAGTTACGGTGGCGTATCCGGGGGCTTACGCTCTGCCCAGGCCGCCAAGAACCTGGTCACCACGGTAAAGATGATGCCAATGGTGGAAAGCGTGATGGTGCAGATGCCCTGGGAAAACCTGGCCGATGACGGCAGCTTTACCGCCGCCGATATGCATACCAGCTCTGCCAACACCATGCTGGAAGAAATGGCCAAATGGGCCAATGCGCTGAAAACAATGCGTTGAGGTGACTTTCCAGTCTTCGCCGGTAGCAGGCGTTGGCCGGACGTGGAGAAGGTAGGCACCGGAAAACATGGTAGTGTGTTCCCAACCACCCCGCACAGGAAGGTTTCGGGACCATGAAAAGCAACTACAAAATCGCCCTGCTGATTGATTGCGACAATGTCAGCCACCGCTCCATTGAAGGTGTCCTGCAGGAACTGGCCAAGTACGGCGCCGTCAACGTGCGACACGCACACGGCAACTGGAACGGACCGCAGCTCGGCGGCTGGATCGAGAAACTGCACGCCAACGCCATCCGCCCGGTCCAGCAATTTGCCTATACCACGGGCAAGAATGCCACCGATGCCTCCATGATCATCGACGCCATGGACCTGCTATACAGCGGCAACGTGGATGCCTTCGCGCTGATGACCAGTGACAGCGATTTCACCCCCCTGGTCATGCGAATTCTGGAAGCCGGCCTGCCGGTTTTCGGCTTCGGGGAACAAAAAACCCCGATGCCATTCGTCAACGCCTGCTCGCAGTTCATCTATACCGAAAACCTGCGGGAAGAGAGCGAGGACAGCGAAGACAGCCAGGCCAATGGCGAGCCTGCCCCACAAAAGCAGACCCGCTGGGAGCGCAACCAGCTGCGGGGCGACTCGGTACTGGTCAGAACGTTGCGCACGGCAGTGGAACAAACCGCTGATGATGATGGCTGGGCACACCTTGGTGCAGTGGGCCAATACATCTCCAACAACAGCTCCTTCTCACCCGTGAACTACGGCTACAAAAAACTCAGCGACCTGGTCCGGGCCAGTGAGCTGTTCGAGGTCAGTGTGCGGGAGAAGAATGCGATGTATATAAAGAGCCCGGGGTGACTTCCAGGCCTGCCGGGAAAACCGGGCCGGTCTAGATCATCAATTTTTCCGGATTTTCAAAGCGACAGCGTTTCATATCAAGGCAAGACAATGTCCATTAACCAAATCTTACCAGACGACCCTCAGCTGAATATTTCGGCCCTGTCTTCAATATTTTCCAACACAACCAACTCATATAAGCTTTTATTCTTCTTGGCCATAATGGAAGAGATAAAAACAAATCTCATACAGGGAGAAAATAGCCAAAGACTTCAACTAAATAACCTCTCAATTCGCATGCTGCAATTCGCGTGGTACCCACACAGATTTTTCAATCTATCCTTTGGAATTCAGGACAAAATTGCTCGTTCACTCGACATGCTAAATTTTGATATCCAAGGCTCTGCTATAACCAACAGCAAAAGCTTTGAAGAACTCAGAACCGCTATCGAAGAGCAATTCAACAGAATCGGAGGAAAATCCCTCGAGCGATATGTACCTTACCGACTATTAAGCCCTTTTTTCACCAAGGAACTAAAAGGTTTACCCGACGCCAAGGTCAACAATAAAGTCATTGAACTAAGTAGCCAGAGCTTTGTCACCAACGCTCCCCCAATCTACAGATTTAGCGATGACCACTCTTCGATAATACTTCACGATAACTGGCTTAACTATCTCTCGAATAACTGGCGGATTGTACAAGGATGGGTGCTTTTCGAATGGGCAAACTACCTTCAGAAGAAAAACCCGAGTACACCAGCGATACTCAACAAACTACAACCACCCGCAAGTAGATCCCCACTAAAAAAGCAAACAGATTATTGGAATCTTGTTTCCGAAAACATCAATCTATTCTGCATCTACTCCAACCAACCACTAATGTCAGGAGATTTTGCACTCGACCACTTTATCCCCTGGTCATTCATCTGCCACGATGAACTTTGGAATCTCATTCCAGCAGACCCGATTGCAAATATAAAAAAGGGACGGGCGATCCCCAGCGAAAATAAACTCAAGCCATTTATTGAGCAGCATCTAATTGGTATCGAGATACACCATTCTAAGAACAGAAAAAGTTGGCCGCGAATCGTCCAGCCTTACCTTGAGGGGCTATCCCTAAGTGCAGACGAGGTATTAAACCCAGATCTGGTTGCAGCCGCGTTGGAAGGAAAGATGAAACCTCTGATGTCTCTGGCCAAGAACCTCGGGTATCAATGAGCTATTACCTAAGGCATGCGATAGAGCACAGTTTCCCACCGGACCTGGGGGCGCTTCAGTTGGTCAGGTGATGACGCTAACTGGAAGGTAACTGGCACTACAAAACTATTTCGTGCAAAACCATCCAGTTCAGCCTTGCTGACCTCATGGAACACCCGTTCCCCATCGCCGGGACCATGCCGCAGGGTAATAACCAAATTGCCCGACGGTGCCAGCAACTCCGTCAGAATCCGGAACGCCCGCTCACGCGACGATGGAGCAATGTGCATCCACACGGCCGATACCAGAATCAGGTCAAAGCGGTAACTGAGTTTACGAATTTCCGCCAGATCCGGCAGGCTGTCGTCGACCCACTGAATACTCTGGTGGACGGTAGCCGCTTCACCCAGGCGGCGTAACTCCGCCGCCGGCTCAACCGCCACCACATCCCAGCCACGCTCCGCCAGGGCCAGCGCATCGCGGCCGCTGCCCGCACCGACATCCAGTGCCAGGCCGGAGCTTTTCTCCAGAAGGGGAAACCAATCGCTGTGGACCTGTTGGAAGGTCAGGGACTGGTATTGATCAAAGAACTTCCGGGCGTTTTGGTTGTAAGGACCGTAACTCATGCCACCGCCAACTTAGCAGCCTGTTGCCACATAAAGTTCGGCATCGGCGTTCGGAGTTTCCAGTATAGCGCGACAATTAACTTGGCCGGTCCAGCGACAACTATGTTGGCCGGTTGATCTGATAGGGTCCGACACAGCAGAACGGAGGAGTCGCTGTGTCGGGCAAACACATTACAGATCAACAGGTCAGGTTATTCATGCACCACCGCAAAAGCCAGACACAGACCGTCGCCGCGGCCAAGGCCGGTATCTCAGAGCGGTCCGCCCGTCGCATAGACCAGCAATTGCACCAGCCCCAGAAGCGAGAGCGCAACTGGCGTACTCGTAAAGACCCGTTGGCAGAAGTCTGGGATAGCATCGTGTTACCGCTGCTGGAGTCATCGCCTGACCTCACACCAGTGGGTATTTTTGATCACCTCTGTGAGTACCATACAGATCAGTTCGATCCCCGTGCACGACGCACATTGGAACGGCGTATTGGCCGCTGGCGACAATTACACGGGCCAGCCCAACCGGTCATGTTCGTCCAGAGCCACGAGCCTGGAGAACTGGGCATTGCCGACTTCACCTGGGTTAAAGAGCCGGTGACCATTGCGGGTGAGGCCTTACCGCACAAGCTGTTCCATTACCGCCTGGTTGCCAGCGGCTGGGCCTACGCTCAGGTCACCTATGGTGGCGAGAGCTTCAGTGCGCTGTCGGATGGCCTGCAAAAGGCCTTCCGGAACAGTGGCGGAGTGCCGCGACAATTACGCACCGACAGTCTGAGTGCCGCCTATAAGAACCGGCAGGAGCAGGAGGATTTTACCGAGCGATTTGCCGAATTCTGTCACCACTACGATGTCCGAGCTACCCGCAACAATCGGGGCGTGGCTCACGAGAACGGTGCCATCGAATCGCCCAACAACCACATCAAGCAGCAACTCAAACAAGCCCTGTTACTGCGCGGAAGCCATGACTTTACCACCCGTGATGCCTACGAAGCCTTCGTTCAGGCAGTGGTGACACGGCGCAACCGCCGGATCAGCACCGTGTTCAAGGCAGAGCAGCAACGTCTCCAACCACTGCCTGCTCATGACAGCAATACCTACAGTGAGCATACCTTGCGGGTCAGCCGCACCAGCACCATCGCGCTTAAGCGGGTGACCTACTCGGTGCCCTCACGACTGATCGGTAGCCGGCTGACGGTACGCCTGTTCGATGCCCGCCTGGAGCTGTGGTGCGCCGGTGTGCATACGCTGACACTGCCCCGCATCCACGCCCGGGGACAGCAACGCCGGCGCAGCGTCAATTACTGCCATGTGATCGAATCCCTGGTTAAAAAGCCCCGCGCCTTCCGGCACTCTCAGTGGCGCGATGACCTGCTACCCGGCGACGATTACCGGCGTATCTGGCAGCATGTCGACGAAACCTTGAACGCAGACAAGGCCTGCCACTACATCGTAAGACTGCTGCACCTGGCCAAGAAGAGCGACCGCGAAAGCGCCCTGGGTCGTTACGTGCTGGCCGGCATTGAGCGCGGCAAACTCCCCAGTCTGCTGGAATGCGAAGACCGCTTCCTGAGCCTCAATCCGGCTCTGCCGGCTATGGTGGTTCATCAGCATGCGCTGGGCGACTACCAGGCGCTGCTGCACATGGGAGGCTGCCATGAGTGACGTGACGGCTTCACTACCCTTGATGTTGAAACACCTGCGCCTGGGCAGCATCAAGGATCACTGGCAACCCCTGGCGGATAAGGCCGTGACGGAACACTGGCGTCCGGAACAGTACCTGAGCGAGCTGTGTGCCCTGGAGCTTGCCTCACGGGAAGACAAGCGCTTACAGCGCTATCTGAAGGACGCTACATTACCACCGGGCAAGCAGTTGGGCAGCTTTAACTTCGACGCGGTGACGGGGGTGACCAAGCCTCACATCAGCCAGCTGATCAACCAGCCAGACTGGGTGAAACGTGGTGACAACCTGTTGCTGTTCGGTGCCAGCGGGATCGGTAAAACCCACCTGGCCAGCAGCATCGGTTACGGCCTGATAGAGGCCGGCATCCGGGTCAAGTTCGTGGCCGCCACGGCGCTCGTACAAAGCCTACAACGCGCCAAGGAAGCCCTGCGTCTTAGCGATGCTCTGGCCCGTCTCGACAAGTATGCTGTGCTCATCATCGATGACCTGGGCTACGTTCGGAAAACCGAGCAGGAAAGCACTGTGTTGTTCGAGCTGATCGCCCATCGCTACGAGCGCCACAGCCTGATCATCACTTCCAATCAGGACTTCGAGCACTGGGACAAGCTGTTTGAGGACACCATCATGACCGTCGCCGCCATCGACCGACTGGTCCATCACGCCACCATCCTTCAATGCACGGGGGAAAGCTACCGGAGAAAAGCCTCACTCAAGAAGCAGACAACATAGGTTCACCGTCAACCGGCCAACTTAATCGACGCTGGACCGGCCAAGATAGTTGACGCCGTACATTCCAGGTAATACTCATCGGCTGGGAACCAGTGTGAGATACATAATCCACCTCACCATAATTCACAAACCCCATCGTACGACCATATTCGTCTTTCGCCTGCTCTCTTACAAACAGGAACAACCGTTTGTTGAGGGCTTGGTGCTGAATATAGTGTTTCCCCTTCCCACGGTCAGGCCGAGCGCTGTTTTGAGACTGCCAGTGAAACAGCTGCTCGTTGATGGCGTAATCATGGTACATGGTAGTCGGGGAAAACTGCTTTTCGTTTTTATCCAGGGTGACAAA
Organism: Marinobacter sp. AN1; assembly: GCF_026013985.1. NCBI lineage: Bacteria > Pseudomonadati > Pseudomonadota > Gammaproteobacteria > Pseudomonadales > Marinobacteraceae > Marinobacter > Marinobacter sp. AN1. The sequence goes on from NZ_CP110342.1 coordinate 2,870,226, forward strand.
CAAAAGTTCGATATTCTGATCCTGGATGACATAAACACCCTCCCTCGATGGCGGCTGATTCTCGAACGTCATAGCCCCAAAGCCAACCAGAACCTGCTCTCGGGAATAGCGGGCATGGAGACGCAAGGGCACTTGCGGTAATTCCGGCATAGCGGGTTGTTCGTGCTTGGTTTTCGCCAGCTTCCAATCGAGCACGTCCACCAACTCTTCTTCCAGCCCCAGCTTGCTGAGTTCTGCCAGGCTATGTGCAAGCGAATCAAATTCCAGCTCCGGCCCGGTTTTCTGCCAGAAATCGTAATGGCACATGAGTGCTTGGCGGTTGCTTGCATCGTCCCAGCTGAACCCGGCTTGGCATAGCTTCTTGAGGAACAGCAGATACTGGTGATCGTCACAGATCAAAATGCGATGGTAGATGGCCTTTTTCGCCAGCTTGAACAACGATTCATCGTCTACGTCCTCGTCATTCGCTTTGCTCACTAGTTCCGCCCAACTGCCCCGTTTATATAGTTCGTTCAGATCGATGTAGGGATGATGGGTTATGAAGTTTTTCAGCGTGAGTGGCTTAGTGGAATGCTGCGGAAACTGGCGAATAAGAGATACCAACCGCTTCATGGTCAGTGTGGCTTGCCGTATGTTGCTCAGCACCATTTCCTGGGTTTTCTTGGTGAGCTCAATTCGGCAGCCGAGCGGTGCATGGGGAAAACCCTGCTTGAGCTCCTCGGTGATCGAGCGTTCCGACTTACCCACCAGTGCCCTGAACTTATTGGCAAAGTCATATTCAGGACGGGAGTTGCCTACAAAATCCAATACCGTGCAGCATTCTTTGTCCTCCGCCAAACGCAGGCCGCGGCCCAGTTGCTGCAGGAAGATGGTCAGGCTTTCGGTTGGGCGCAGGAACAGCAAGGTATCGACTTCAGGAATGTCGACGCCTTCGTTGAAGATGTCGACCACGCACAGCACGTCGATGTGCCCTGAGCGAACGGCTTGCTGCTTTTGTTGGCGCTCGTGACTATTGTCACTGGTGAGAATGTCTGCCTTGATCCCGTGCAGCAGGAATTGCTCCACCATGAAGTTCGCATGCTGATGATCAACACAAAAGGCCAAAGCCCTCATACTTCCTATATCGGTGACGATCTCTCTCAAACTGCGAACAATCTTTTTTACACGGCTGTGATTATGTGTATACAGATTGGTCAGCTGAGCGGGCTCATAACGGCCCCGACGCCACGGGATAGTTCGCAGATCAGTATCATCATCAATACCGAAATACTGGAAAGGACAAAGATGACGTCGGTTTATCGCTTCCGGCAACCGAATTTCAGCGGCGATGACTCCACAAAAGTCGCTAAGGATATCTGCTTCATCATTACGCTCCGGTGTTGCAGTCAGGCCAAGTAATATACCGGGCGAGAAGTGCTCCAGTACCGCCCGATAACTCGATGCAGCGATGTGGTGCACTTCATCGATTACGATGTAGTCGTAATAGTCTTCCGTCAGCTTCAGCTGACCCAGCTGGTTGTTCAGGGTCTGGATAGACACGAACAACTGGCGATAGTGCTCAGGCAACTGACCGCCCACCCAAAGTTCGCCGAAGCCATTGTTTCGCAGCACGCCACGATAGGCTTCGCGGGCCTGCCGCAGAATTTCTTCCCGATGCGCCACAAACAGAAAACGGGCGGACGGCTTTGCTTTCATGAACCGCTGAAAATCAAAAGCCGAGATCAGGGTCTTGCCAGTGCCTGTGGCGGCCACAACGAGGTTCCGGAAACGCTGGTGCACGTCCCTTTCCACAGACAGCTGCTCCAGAATGTCCTTCTGGTGGGGAAACGGGGTTATTTCGAAATAGTGGGAGACACCTGGAGCATCCAACCCTTTTTGCTGCTTGAGTGCTCGGTTGAGTTTTCAGTACTCTCGGCCTGCCCATCAAACCGTTCAAACTCATCTGACGCCCAGTAAGTCTCGAAAGTACTCAAAGACTTGTTGATGATGTGCGAAATTTCCTGCGAGGTGATCTTCAGGTTCCACTCAAGACCGTTGGTCAGCGCCGATCGGGACAGATTTGATGAACCAATGTAACCCGTGTGAAAGCCCGTGTTCCGTAGGAATAAATAGCTTTTGGCGTGCAGTCTTTCCCGCTCGGTGTTGTAGCTCAGTTTAACTTCGGTATTCGGCAGGCTGGCCAGGTACTCAACGGCTTTAGCATCGGTCGCCCCCATATAGGACGTGGTGATGATTTTCAGCTCTCGCCCACTAGTGTCCCGTCTGGGTAATTCGTTTATTTATCATTAATGACACTCAACTTTGCTCGCGCCACTGAAGTCATAATCGATTCTGCGCTTTTGTGCCAGCGGAAGGGCTTTGCCAGCTTCTCATTATGAGTTTGGATAAAGCGACGAATCGCCTTCTTCAGTTCGCCGACACTGGTAAAAATGCCACGGTACAAAGCACGGCGTTCCAGTTGACCAAACCAGCCCTCCACGGCATTCAGCCAGGAGGCGCTGGTTGGTGTGAAGTGAAGCTTGAACCGGGGATGTTTCTCCAGCCAGGCTTTTACCTCTGGTGTTTTATGAGTCGAGCTGTTGTCCAGAATCAGATGAAGGTCCTGCTCTTTCGGTGTTTCTCGATTAATCTGTCGCAGAAAGTCGAGAAACTCTTTGGCTCGGTGGCGTTGCGTAATGCGCCCAATCACTTCGCCGTTCAGAATGTTCAGAGCCGCGTATAAGCTGGTCGTGCCGTGCCTCTTGTAATCGTGGGTGCGACGCTCGATCTGGCCGGGTTTCAATTGCAACTTTGGTTGAGTGCGATCCAGTGCCTGGATCTGCGTTTTCTCATCAACAGACAGCACCAGGGCGTTATCCGGCGGATTCAGGTACAAACCGACAACATCGAAAACTTTATCAGCAAAGTCCGGATCATTGCTGATTTTGAAAGTTTTCAGCCGGTGCGGTTTCAGGTCAGCGGCTTTCCAGATCTGATGCACTTGCCAGCGACTAACACCGGCATATTCGGCCATCAACCGGACGCTCCAGTGGGTTGATTCCTTGGGCAGCTTTTTGACCGTGTCATCAAGAATTGCCTTAACCTTTTTCTGATTCAGCTTTCTGGGTTGCCCGGGTCTTGGTGCATCCTGAAGACCGCTCAGGCCCTGTTCGGTGTAACGATTACGCCACTTGAATACCGTGGCCGTCGTGGTTCCCAGTCGCTCAGCAACGACTTTGGGTGATTCACCGGCATTCAGGGCCAAAACGATTCGCGCTCGCAGAACGAGATTCTGACTCAGCGTGCTTGTTCGCAACCAGCTTTCCAACTCCAGTTGATCGTTTACCGTAAGATTAAAGGGAGCTGGTTTCCGGGCCAAAACAGAGTCTCCAAACTCGTGAATAATAGCTCGAATTATAGCATATATGCGCTTAGGAAATACCCGGACGGAACACTAGCAGTGAAGGCTTCCAGCTCTTTCCGGAAATGCGGATGCCGGCCCACTTGATGAACGACACCAGCCAGTAAATCTTGTCTGCCGACAGAATCTCGCGCTTGAGCTCAGATTCCAGTGAAAGGCCGGCATTGCTACCGGAGAACAATTCGCTTTGGGTCAAGCCTGTTAGCGGGAAAATGTCTTCGACGTATTGTTTAAGGTTGGCAGCAACGGGGTTCTCCAACTCGTAGAGCGCGGTGAGGATCTTGCCTTGGCTATCGAGAAGGTTTTCCTCAAGAAAGCCTTCGTCTGAAATCTGGTTCTTGAGCCACATCAGCAGCTGGTTGGAGAGTTCGATTTGCTCTTGCAGCCGATCTTCGCCCGACGGCACCGCTTCAATGGCAAACTCCAGGATGTTGGAGAGGAATCGTGACAGCCAAACCGACGCTTCGCTGCTGTCGAGCTGGCGTTCGCCAACGTAAAACCTGCTTCTATCCAGGCGGCTTTCAATGAGCTTGGTGATCAGCTGCTCATAGATTCCGGTCTGCTGCATCATTTACGTTCCACGTTGATGACTTCCAGGAGAACGGCACCGTGACTACGGGCATTCATATATGCTCGCTAGCTAACGAAAGCCAGTAAGGGAACGTTACCCCTTAACATACCGTTTTCCATGGAATCCTTGGAAACGACACTCCCCGACCTGCCAAAAAACCTCGCAAAACACCCTTTCGCCTCCTTGCTGTAAACCGGACCACCATCTACGTTGTGAACTAGTGGGTGATTTTTGCACGACCACCTCTGTCTCAGTGGTGGTTACCCCCCAACCTCAATCAGTGAGGACACAACAATGAAAACGATACCCTCTCTCAAAACCATCGCGGCCGGCATTGCCATCGCAGGACTGTCCACCGCCAACTTTGCAAATGCCACCGAACTCCGCTTTGCAACCGGTGCGCCCCAGAACACTCTAGGCACCAAGGCCATGGATGCCTTTATCGAAGCTGTTGAAGAACGCTCCGGCGGCGATATCAGCGTGAAAGGATACGCTCAGTCCTTGCTCAGCTTCATGGAAACTCCGACCGGGCTTCGAGACGGTATCGCAGACTTGGGCCACGTTCTTACACCATATTTCCCGTCTGACTTCCCCAATACCATCATGCTCACAGAACTAACCATGGCCCTTGAGCTGGCGGATGTGAGCCCACAGGATGCCGTTTTTGCCTATACCGGCGCAGTGTCCGAGTATGTGATAAACCATTGTCCCGATTGTTTGCAGGAACACCATGACCGTAATCAGATATTCCTGGGACTGGCCAGCTCTTCGCCTTACGGTCTGTTCTGCAATGGTGCGATTACCAGCAAAGAGGACATTGAAGGGAAACGCATCCGTATTGGCGGCCCCCAGTGGTCGCGATGGGTAACCGCCATGGGCGGCTCACCTGTGTCCATTCCGGTTAACGAAACCTATGAAGGGCTCAGCCAGGGCGTTGTCGACTGTACGGCCCATAACCTGTCGGACTATCTCAATTTCAAGTTTATCGAGATCGCCAGCGACGTCACCATGGGGGTTCCTGGCGGCACATTCGGCGGGGTTGGTACCAGTATGAATGCTGACGTCTGGAAGGCTCTGTCTGAAGAGGACCGTACAACAGTGCTGTATGGCGCCGCGACTACGGCGGCTGAGATAGCCAAGCTTTACCTGGAGGACCATGAGGAGGCCCTGAGGAGGATCGACGAGCAGCCGGAACTGACGCTCCACGAGCCAGATGAGGAGTTTCGTCAGATGACCAGGGACTTTATCGAACAAGACCTCAAGACGGTGGCATCAAGCTACGCAGAGCGTTACGACGTGCAAGAGGCCGAGGCCAGGATGGCCGAGTTCAAGGAGATGCTGGATGAATGGGTCGGTAAGGTCGAAGGCATCGAAACCCGGGAAGAGCTCCGCGACCTGTACTGGGAAGAGGTGTTCTCTAAGGTCGATGTCAGCTCCTACGGAATCTGAGCAACGTGCCCCGGCGTAATGCCGGGGGTTTATAGTCTGAACGATCGATGAGGATGTACGAGGCAAGTGTTCGCTCGTCAGGTAGTGAGCACTTGCCTACCCCGCGTAAAGGACCTGTAGAGGTCTGTCGCTGCAACTATGGGGAGCGCCTTTCGGGGCGGCCGGGCAAATGCTTCGCATCTCCAACGAAATGATCACGCGAAGATATAGTAGAAAGGCCCCATAATAAAAAACACCGCGAACCCGGTCACCATGCTGTAGGCTAAAACCGTTTCAAACGGATTCGCAAACGCCTTTATATCCAGGTCTGGATAGACGGCCTTGTAAAAATCCGACCTCTGCGCGAAGGGGAGCGTGCAGACCAGCGCAAACAGAACGGTATTGCCGAAGTCCAGGTCGAGGGTACCGGTACGCCAGTATTCCCCAGTCGGTTTCAGCTTCTTTTTTAAGCGGTACGTGAGAGTAACCCTGAGTAACAGCATGCTCAGCATTGCTAGCAGCATACCCCCTCCCGCCACTATAGAGATAAGCAATCCCACTGGCATGTTCACCACTCTGTTACCAGATCGTACAAGTCTCCGAAAATGCCTTTGAGGAGGTAATCGGATCCGACTGCTACTGCGCCAGCAGCGACCACAGCAACAGCCAACCCAACCGGCGTCAACGCTATCACAAAGCCAATCGCGGCCCCGGCAGCAATACCACCAGCAAACGCCCCACTCTGGACAACGGCCTCACGCTTCCAGGCCGGGTCGCCATTCTTCCAGGCATGGTGAACGCTGTTCGCTCGCAGGTAGCCATCCAGCAGAATAAAACCGGGGCCTGCTACCCGGCCCACCTTCGCGAACCTTGCCAGCTTCTGTACGTCAGCTGTGTCGCGGACCGGTATGGATTCCCATACTGGCCGGCCGGTGGCGTTAGTGGTCTGACGCATGCGAAACGCATTGTTATTCAGGTAGTTCAGTGAACGGCTGTAGAGAACCTGGTTCATTTCCCGGAACGCAGCGTCTGCCCGTAGCTTTGCAGCGTTCACCATTCTTGGTGCAGCGCGGTGATTCTTCAGGTCCTCAAACCGTTTGTTCGCGATATCGTAGCGGTTGATGGCGTCCAACACTTTGTTGGACTGGGCCACCGCGGCACCCATGCCGTTACCGCCAAAGGTATTCAGGTCACCCATAACGTCAGGCAGCCTGGTGTCCCACAGAAAATCCGCCATGCCCATTACGGCAGCGCCGCCAGCGTAATGGCTCAGGTGTGACAGCGTGTGTTGTTGCTCCGGCGTACATGACAGAACCTGGCTGATATCCACTGAATCGTCCCGCCTGGCATTGGGCAACAGGAGCGGTTTGTGTGGTGCGCACAGATTACTGGTGCTGATCGGCCGGCCATTGGCTGCCAGAAGGCGCCGTTCGAAGTCTTCGGGCGACAGATCAGATGGACAGGACATCTTGGCGATGTCACGGGATGAGCAGACGCGGTTCGGGTAGTAGATGGATGAAGGCATGGTTCGTCCCTGAGGGTATCGGTTAATAACGGACAACTTCCTGTTGAACCGGAAAATTAACAAAGTTCTTGAGGGTTCGCTATGCCGGAATCCGCGACATGAGAGCCATGCCACTTACCTCCGCGTGTCCCATACTTCGATGCTCGGCCTGAGGTTTCTGCTTCGAGCACCCCTGTGTAATGCCGGGGTTTATAGTCTGAACGATCAATAAAGATGTACGGGGCAAGTGTTCACTGGTCAGGTAGTGGGCATGTGCCTGCGTAAAGGGCCTGCAGAGCTCTGTTGCTGTACCATAGACAGCGCTAGGGAGTGAGCAGTAGGTACAAGCCGCCGCAAAGGAAGAACAGAACCAATCCTCCTATGGTTCCGTAAGCCGTTCCCCGTTCAAATGAACTTGCAAAAGCTCGGACGTCCAATTCGTTAAACAGCAACTGAAACCGTGGCAGTTGCTGGATGGAAGGTATCGCGCAAGCCCAGGCAAACAGCGCCGTGTTAACGAAACCGAGGTCTGTCGTTCCAGCAGTCCAGTCGTTGTGCCTGGTTCTGAACCTGGAGTTCAAACGGCGGGTCAGCGTCAGGCGGAGGATAACCAGTCCGATAAAGGCCGCCAACATTCCTGCGATCCCGACTAGCGAAATCAAGACTCCGAGCGGGACACTCATTCGGTCACCCAGTCATATAAATTGCCGAGGAATCCTTTAACAATATAGTCGGCACCAACCGCTGCTGCGCCACCAGCAACCACCCCGATGACCAGCCCAATAGGCGTTATTGCTACAACTGCGCCGATTAATACACCGGCAACAATACCACCTGCAAACGCCCCACTCTGGACAACGGCCTCACGCTTCCAGGTCGGATCGCGATTTTTCCAGGCGTGGTGAACGCTGTTTGCTCGCAGGTAGCCATCCAGCAGAATAAAACCGGGGCCTGCTACCCGGCCCACCTTCGCGAACCTTGCCAGCTTCTGTACGTCAGCTGTGTCGCGGACCGGTATGGATTCCCATACTGGCCGGCCGGTGGCGTTAGTGGTCTGACGCATGCGAAACGCATTGTTATTCAGGTAGTTCAGTGAACGGCTGTAGAGAACCTGGTTCATTTCCCGGAACGCAGCGTCTGCCCGTAGCTTTGCAGCGTTCACCATTCTTGGTGCAGCGCGGTGATTCTTCAGGTCCTCAAACCGTTTGTTCGCGATATCGTAGCGGTTGATGGCGTCCAACACTTTGTTGGACTGGGCCACCGCGGCACCCATGCCGTTACCGCCAAAGGTATTCAGGTCACCCATAACGTCAGGCAGCCTGGTGTCCCACAGAAAATCCGCCATGCCCATTACGGCAGCGCCGCCAGCGTAATGGCTCAGGTGTGACAGCGTGTGTTGTTGCTCCGGCGTGCATGACAGAACCTGGCTGATATCCACTGAATCGTTCTGCCTGGCAGAGGGCAGCAGGAGCGGTTTGTGCGGTGCGCACAGATTATTGGTGTTGGTCGCCGACCATTTGCTGCCAGAAGGCGCCGCTCGAAATCTTCAGGCGACAGATCAGATGGACAGGACATGCTAGCGATGTCACGGGATGAGCAGGCGCGGTTCGGGTAGTAGATGGATGAAGGCATGGTTCGTCCCTGAGGGTATCGGTTAATAACGGACAACTTCCTGTTGAACTGGAAAATTAACAAAGTTCTTGAGGGTTCGCTATGCCGGAATCCGCGACATGAGAGCCATGCCACTTACCTCCGAGTGTCCCATACTTCGATGCTCAGTCTGAGGTTTCTGCTTCGAGCGCTCCCATCCCCAGCTCTACAACCATCGGTGGATTAATCGGTCGATACCGCTCATCACAGGTGCTGGCATTGATAAACCTTGTGTCCCAGCGGGCATGCTCGCCGTAACCTTCATGGATATGGCCGTAGATATGAACCTGCGGCTTCACCTGGCGGACCCTCACCAACAGATCCTCGCAGCCAACGCTTTCATAACGCAGCCCGGTGTCTACCTCGTCCCCGATACCATTGGGCGGGGTGTGGGTAATCAGCACATTGGTATTGGCCGGGATGCGCTGCCAGTAACGGTCAATGGGCTCACCCCGGTCTTGCATGAACGCCCAGTCCATAAAGGTGGGTGACCAGGGCGAGCCCCAGAAGCGCACGCCTTCAATCTCGATACCACTGTCTTCCAGGTAGGTGGCATTGGTGAGCAATTCCCGGGCATGGTCCGGCGCTTCCTGGAAGATCCAGTCGTGGTTGCCCGCAATGACGATCTTGTGTCGATGGGGCAGCGTCCCCAGCCAGTCGTTCAGGTCGGCCACATCCTCCAGCGTGCCGGCACCCAGGCAGTCGCCGGCGTGGATCAATACATCACCATCCGGAATCTCGGGTATGCGGCGGTGCATGCTGTGGGTGTCGGAGATGCAGACGAGTTTCATGGGGCGCATTGATTGTCAGTCCTGTTCCCTCAATGCCTCAGCGACTTCCAGTGAAGTCCATCGGAGGGTCATTATGCCGTCGCTGATCGATACCACACCCTGACCAGCGTTCGGCTGCTCTTCCCGAACCCTGTAGGCAATCAGGTTGTCCAGTACGTCCATCAGTGCAAACTTTAACCCCATCTCCCGCAAAGTGGCATGGTCGGCATCATTAAACCTCCAGGTCGCGTGGCTGATGCGGTTCTCCTTGTCGCTGAAGAAGATCACCTTGCCATTCACCGTGGTGTCCTGCAGATACTGGCTTGCCAGTAGGTCAAGCTGCTTTTGGTCAAAATCCGGATCAAAGTTCATGAGCCCGCCTTACCGGAACAAATCCGGGACACTTGCTGAATAAACTGGTTTTGCCGGTGCCTCGCCTGGAAGCACGGTTCCACCAGGCAGATGCGGGGTGCGGAACCGAGCCGTGAGGCACCTTCAGTTCCCCGGACAGGTGACGGGCGGCCTTACGGGACACAAAGATGACGCCATCGGGCCGAAGTATGTCTATCACCGCCGCAAGGGTTTCCCGTCCCACTTCGATGTCTTCAGGCGCAACTTCCAGAGACAGCCGCTCTCTGGCCGGGCGCTGGAAGCCGTTCATGAATGCTATGTGCTCCAATGCAGAATCGCCGCTCTGAAAACCCGCCTCGTATAATGCTCTATCAAGATTGCGATAAATGGCATGGCCCTGCTTTCGCCACTCGCCGGTACTCTTGTTCAGGATTTCTCTGGTGTGAATCCAGCCCAGTCCTTGGCCGGGCCTGAAGTCGCCTTCCTGCCCCTGATACCAGCGCTGTGCGTCGAGGTGCAGGGTTTGGTTCTTCGGCAGATAGTGACTCTCTCCAACCAACAGGATTCGAGCTTTGGCCCCAGCATACCGACAACCAACGAAAGGGCGCATTCGGGGATAGGCCAGGTAATGAGGCACCGTGCTGAAGCCTTCATCAAAGGTATCTGAGTAGTGATTTTTCTTTGGTTCGGTCACTGCCATAGGTTTAACAACTCTGTTTCGTGAGTTCGCACCGCCCGCGACTTACAAGGGTATTCTGGTTACCCGTTGCGACACAATTCGTCGTCAAATCACAAACTGTTGACCAAAAATCCGAGGCGCGAGTTGTTGCTGACCACGAGCGATAGTGCCCTTGCTGCCGCTCACTGGATCACGACACAATAGGTTCATCAACAAGAGACCGCCAGAAATCCTTGATCGACGAGCCCCATCAGCTCCCAGGTCAGCGATAGCCCAATGCAACGTCCGGAGTTCTCCATGAGTGATTCCTGCCGCACCCCATGCAGTTGCGACAGCCCAGAGGCACCATCACAGCACGTCACTACGGGCGCTGGCGAATGGGTCAGCAAGTACTCAATCCCCAAAATGGACTGCCCGTCGGAAGAGCGGATGATCCGCATGGCGCTGGGTGGTCTCGACAACATCCGGGGGCTGTCGTTTGATCTGGGCGGGCGCACCCTGGAGGTACTTCACGACGACGGTGCCGAGCCGATTACCAACAAGCTGACACCCCTGGGGCTAGGCGCCAAACTCAGTGAAACGCGCAAGGCGGACGCAAACGCCCGCCAGGCCACCAGCGCCACAGAAGCGGAAGAGTCCGGTACGCTCTGGATACTGCTGGCTATCAATGGCCTGATGTTCCTGGTGGAGATGACCACAGGCATTATCGCCCAGTCCGCCGGGCTGATTGCCGATTCGCTGGACATGTTTGCGGATGCAGCGGTGTATGGCCTTGCCCTCTATGCGGTCGGTCACGGTGTGCGGATGCAGGTGCGGGCAGCCCGGGTGGCCGGTGTGCTTCAGCTGATACTGGCCATCGGCGTGCTGGTGGAAGTGGGCAGGCGTTTTGTTTTCGGTAGCGAGCCGGAATCCGGCATGATGATGGCCATCGCCCTCCTGGCGCTGATCGCCAATACCGCCTGCCTGCTGCTGATATCCAGGCACCGGGAAGGCGGCGCCCATATGAAGGCCAGCTGGATATTCTCCGCCAATGACGTGGTCATCAACCTGGGCGTTATCCTCGCCGGTGCCCTGGTGGCCTGGACTGGTTCCAACTACCCGGACCTGGTGATCGGGACCATTGTGGGGCTGATCGTACTTTCCGGGGCCCGGCGAATCCTGGCACTCAAGGAGTAACCCCATGCCCTTCCCCATTGAACAGAAACTGGTCATCGCCGTCGCCTCCAGTGCGCTGTTTGACCTGACCGAGTCGGACCGGGTGTTCCAGGAGGAAGGCGCCGTCGCCTACCGCGATTACCAGGAGGCGCACCTGGACCAGCCGCTGGAGAAGGGTGTGGCGTTTCCGTTTGTGCGCCGGTTTCTGAATATCAACAAGCGCTTCCCGGAAAAAAGCCCGGTGGAGGTGGTGCTGCTGTCCCGCAATTCTGCCATTACCGGCAAGCGGGTGTTCCGCTCCATCGCCCACCACGGCCTGGATATCAGCCGGGCGGCCTTTCTGGAGGGCAAGTCGCCCTACCCCTATATTCCTGCCTTTAATGCCTCACTGTTCCTGTCGTCCAACGAACAGGATGTGCAGAAGGCGATCGCCTATGAATACCCGGCAGGGACAGTGCTGCCCTCCCATGTGGTGGATGAGGAAGACGACGTGGAGCTGAGGATTGCCTTCGACTTCGACGGAGTCATCGCAGACGACGCCTCGGAGCGGGTCTACAAGAGCCAGGAACTGGAAGCCTTCCACGAGCATGAAACCTCCCGGGCCGACGTCCCCCACAGCCCGGGCCCGCTGGCCGACCTGTTCCGCAAGCTGTCCCTGCTGCAGCAACTGGAAGACGAGGCCAGCAACGCTGACCCGGACTACCAGCGCATCCTGCGTACCGCCATCGTCACCGCCCGCAGCGCCCCGGCCCACGAGCGGGTCATCACCACCCTGGAACACTGGGGCGTCGACGCCAACGAGGTGTTCTTCCTCGGCGGCATGACCAAGGACCGGATCCTGAGCGTGCTGCGCCCCCACATGTTCTTCGACGACCAGCAAAGCCACCTCCAATCCGCCGGGGGCAATATCCCGATGGTGCATATTCCGTTCGGAGTGGCGAACGTTATCTGAGAGCTGGTATCCCGTCTGGCTACTTGGTCCACGCCCGGCCCCGGTGCACATTTCCCATAGTGCGCCATTGTCGGACATTGTCCGGTGGTGACAATGCCTGACAAAGCCTCACTATTTCAGCCAACCCGCTGTATAACCATTACTTTCTTGATGTGGCATACAACCTGCTGATACCGGACCAGATACCTGACCGGAGCATCACTATGGGCGCCACGATTTCCCTCGACTACATCACCCACCGTTTCAGCCGCGGGGCAGCACCAACCCTGGAGAAGATCGAAAACCGGATCGAACCCGGTGAGATGGTCGCGCTGATTGGCCGCAGTGGCTGTGGCAAGTCCACCCTGCTGCACATGCTGGCTGGCCTGCTGATTCCCTCCGAAGGCTGTGTCCGCGTCAACGGCCACCAGGTTTCCCGGCCCAGCGCCAAGTGGAACATGATGTTCCAGAAGGCCTCGCTCTACCCGTGGATGAGCGTGCGGGAGAACGCGGCGCTTGGTCTGCTTTTCTCCGGCATGGCCAAGACCGAAGCCTTCAGCCGGGTGGACGAACTGCTGGAGATGCTGGGCCTCCATGACAAGCGGGACGTCAATGTGCAGAGCCTCTCCGGGGGACAGCAACAGCGCGTTGCACTGGCACGCTCGCTGGCAACCGATCCGGAAATCCTGCTGCTGGACGAGCCCTTTTCCGCACTGGACGCCTTCACTCGCACCGCCCTGCAGGAAGAGGTTCCCGCTATCTGCCGCGACCTGGACATCACCATGGTCATCGTTACCCACGACATCGATGAGGCCATCGCCATGGCGGATCGCGTCATGATCATGTCCCAGAACCCCGGCCGCATCGTGGGCGAGCTGGATGTGGAATTACCCTGGCCCCGCCGCCACATGGACGCGGGCTTCCAGTCCCTGCGCGACCAGCTGATGACCCAGTTCAAGGATACCGATGACGGACTGGCCGGCCGCAAGGCCATCACTGAAACCACCGATGACGACGCCGAAAACGCCGCCTGAGACTCTGCCTGAATCATTGAGGTCCTGACCATGAAGAAGCCAAGAAGCAAGCAAAGCAATATCCCCGCCGATGAGCTGGCCTATCTGCAAAAACACGAGATGAGCCGGCGTGACTTCCTGCTGGACAGTATGGCCGCCGGCGGCCTGGCGGCCGGGTTCGGCCTGACCGCCAGCGCCTCCGCCTGGGGCAGCATGCAGGCGCCTGAGGACGAAGTGGTGCGTATCGGTTACCTGCCGATTACCGACGCCACGGTTCTGCTGGTCGCCCATGCCATGGGCTATTTCGAGGATGAAGGCCTGAAAACCGAGCCGCCGACCCTGATCCGGGGCTGGTCACCGCTGGTGGAAGGCTTTGCCGCCGCCAAGTTCAACCTGGTGCACCTGCTCAAGCCGATCCCCGTCTGGATGCGCTACAACAACGGTTTCCCGGTCAAGATCATGGCCTGGGCCCACCTGAACGGCTCCGGGCTGGTGGTGGGTCGACACACGAATGTGGAGACCTTTGCCGAACTGGGTGGCAAGCAGATCGCCGTGCCTTACTGGTACTCCATGCACAACATTGTGCTGCAGATGGGCCTGCGCCACGCTGGCCTGACGCCAGTGATTAAATCCCAGGGGGACACGCTGGCACCCAACGAAGTCAACCTGCAGATCATGCCCCCACCGGACATGCCCCCGGCCCTGGCCGCGCGCAAGATCGACGCGTTTATCGTGGCTGAGCCCTTCAACGCCGTTGGCGAGATGCTGGCCGGTGGCAAGATGCTGCGCTTCACCGGCGACATGTGGAAAAACCACCCCTGCTGCGTAGTCTGCATGAATGAGAACCAGGTGAACGCCAACCCGGAGTGGAGTCAGAAAGTGATGAACGCCATCGTCCGGGCGCAGATCTACTCGCAGCAGAACAAGGCGGAAGTGGCCCGCATGCTGTCGAAGGATGGCAAGGGCTACCTGCCCATGAAAGCTGACATTGTCGAACGGGCCATGACCCTTTACGACGAGGACAGCTACGCCACACCGGACGCCATCCAGAACCCGCAATGGGGCAGCGGACGGATCGACTTCCAGCCCTGGCCTTACCCCTCCGCCACCCGGCTGATCGTTAATGAACTGAAAAACACACTGGTGGGTGGCGATACCACCTTCCTGCAAGACCTGGACGCGGACTTTGTTGCCGATGACCTGGTGGATTACCGCTTTGTGAAAGCCGCCATGGAGAAACACACCGGCTGGCAGCAAGGCCCCGGGTTTAACGCCGATAACCCGTTCGAACGGGAGGAGGCCATCAAGCTATGAGTACTCAGACAACACAGGCACTCAGCGGTGCCAACGGGGCGCAGGTCAACCTCGCCCCTGTCATCAGCTGGCTGGCGGCCCTTTGCTACCCGGCCATTGGCATTACAACGCTCCTCGCCCTGTGGTGGCTGGGGGGCTACGTAGTCGCCAATGACCCGGACATGTGGGCCTTCGCCAACTTCGCCCCGGCGCCTACCTTCAGCGCCCTCTACGACCTGGTGGCCAGTGGTGACATCTGGCCCACCATCGTCTCAAGCCTTTACCGGGTCCTGATCGGCCTGTTCTGGGGCGTGGTTATCGGCGTCCCCGTAGGCGTCCTGATCGGCTACGTGGGCACCGCGATGAAGATCGCCAACGTGCCGTTCCAGTTCCTGCGCATGATCAGCCCCCTGGCCTGGATGCCGATTGCGGTGCTGGCCTTTGCCACCTGGGACGCTGCCATCATCTTCCTTCTGGTGATGGCCACCGTATGGCCGATCATGTTCTCCACCGCACACGGCGTTCGCCGCATCGACCCGAACTGGTTCAAGGTGGCGAAGAACCTCGGCGCCTCCGGCCCGCAGATGCTGCGACGGATCATCCTTCCAGCCATCATGACCGATGTCATGGCCGGTATCCGGCTTGCCGTGGGCGTGGCCTGGGTGGTGCTGGTGCCCGCGGAATACCTGGGGGTGACCAGCGGCTTGGGGTACGCCATCAATGATGCCCGGGACACCCTGGCCTACGACACACTGGCAGCGATTGTCCTTGTCATCGGCCTCATAGGCTACGGGCTGGATACCATCTGCGGCCTGCTCATAAAGCGCTTCAACTGGCATGTCGAATAACCAGTGCCCGGATTCCCGTACCTGCAACAAGCCTGCTCCCTGAGCGGGCTTTTGTCGTTGCCCAGCCAGGAGAATGAACACCATGGACACGCAGCCGATTTCGTCCGTGACCACCAACGCACCCATTGACACCGGCGCTGCCGACCTCACCGTGGTGCAGGAAGCCGCCCGGCTGATCGGTCAGTCCGCCACCCCCGGGGTGGCCATCACCGGTACCTTGCGCCTGATGTCCCAGATGCTGGGTCTCAACCGGGGCCGGGTGCTGCTACCCTCGGATGAGGACGGCCTGCTGGCCATTCGCTACAGCTACGGACTGACCGACCAGGAGCGTAAACGGGGCCTCTACAGTTTCGAGGAAGGGGTCACCGGCAAGGTCATGAAAACCGGACAGCAGGCGGTGGTGCAGGACGTAGACCAGGAGCCCGGCTTCCTGTTCCGGACCGTGGACCGGGCGACCCTGCCTGAAGGCATTGTCTCCTACCTGGCGGTGCCCATCATGGAGGGCAACCTGACCGTGGGTGTACTGGCGGCACACCGCTTACGCATGCGACCCAGGGCCATCAATGCCGACCTGGTGATCCTGCGCATCCTGGCCACGTTTATTGCCCAGATCATCAAGATCAACACCCTGATCGAAGAGCGCACCAGCCACCTGCGGGAAGAAAACCAGGAGCTGAAGGTGGCCCTGGAGCAGCAACAGAACAACCACGGCATCCTGGGGGAAAGCGCCGCCGTCAAGGATGCCCTGCTGCAGATTACCCGGGTAGCCGATACCCCCGTCACGGTGCTGCTGACCGGCGAGTCCGGTACCGGCAAGGAGCGGTTCTCCCAGATTCTCCACCTCAACAGCAAACGCTGTGACCAGCCCTTCCTGGCCATTAACTGCGCCGCCATTCCAGAGCAACTGCTGGAGTCCGAGCTGTTCGGTCATGAGAAAGGCGCCTTCACCGGCGCGACCGCCACCAAGCCGGGCAAGATCGAACTGGCCAACGGTGGCACCCTGTTCCTGGACGAGATCGGTGACCTGAACATGGAACTGCAGTCGAAGCTGCTGCGGGTGCTGGAAGGCCAGGTTATCCAGCGGGTCGGTGGTACCCGGGATGTACCGGTGGATGTGCGCATTGTCACCGCAACCCACAAGAACCTGCAGGAGGCTGTCAACCAGGGCACCTTCCGCCTGGACCTCTTCTATCGACTGAATGTGTTTCCGGTCCACCTGCCACCGCTGCGGGAACGGGACGGCGATGTTCGCATCCTGGCCCGGCACTTCCTGCTCAGCGCCAATCGCGAGTACGGCCGCTACACCCTGTTTGGCCGGGGGGTGTTGGAGCGACTTGAGAGCTACAACTGGCCCGGCAATATCCGCCAGCTGGAAAACGTGATCAAGCGGGCGGTGCTGATTGCGCTGGACGGCAACATCAGCGTCAGCGACATCGAGAGCATCCTGCGCCAGGAATCGGTGATCAACAAGCACCTGGAGGCGGGCCAGGCGGCTGTATCAAATTACCCGCGCGCCGCGGAACCTGCTGCCACCACCCGCATCACGGAACCGGGCCTTGTAGCCCCTGTTGCCGCCTCTTCCCGTCCGTATCGTTGGGTCCGGGAGGATGAAGAGGAACAATTGCTGAACGCCCTTCAACAGACCGGCGGTAACAAGACGCGAGCTGCGGCATTACTGGGCATGAGCGCGCGCCAATTCCGCTACCGGCTGGACAAGCTTGAACTGACCAATGCGCCCTGACCACCAACCGACATTGTCGGACATTGTCATCAGGACAATGTCCGACACTTCCCGCCTCACTCCTTTCTACCGCCACACCGAAAACCATAAGCATCTGTTTTAAACGCTAAAAAATAAAAATGGCGAAACTGGCACAGCTCCTGCTCTGGACATAACAGGTTACCGCGAGGCCCGTCCCGGACCGCGCGGTGTCATCAAAGCCACTGGAGAATTGCCAATGACCACTGCAACGCCTACCAAACCCGAAACCGTATCCACCTACCTGCGTCCGATCGACCGGGAGGGTCTGCTGGCCTTCGCCGAGAAGGGTCGCAACAACCCCGGCACCCGCGGCACCAACAAGGTCCACACGGTTACCGAGGGCCAGTACCGGACCATCAGCCACGTCAATCAGCATGAAGTGGTGGTGGACGAGCCCCTGCACCTGTTCGGTGAGGACACCGCGCCGGCACCCGGCGAGATCGTGCTGTCCGGCCTGGGTGGCTGCCTCGCCGTCGGCATCACCGCCGTGGCCACCTGGAAGCAGGTCAAACTCAGCAAACTGGAGATCTTCCTGGAAGGGGATATCGGCAACCCGGCGGCCTGGGGTGCCGGTGGTGCGGAAATGAAGCCCGATCAGATGGGCTTCCAGGAAATCCGCGTCAAGGTGCTGGTGGAAGGCGATGCCACCCGGGAACAGCTGGACGAGATCGTTCAGCACGCCAACTACTTCTCCCCGGTGGCCAACACCATGCGCAACCCGATCCCGTTCAGCATCAGCCTGATGGACTGAACCGGCCCACACAGAGGCGAGGACCAAGAGGAGAGAACTGCCATGAATAACGTCGCCGTATCCAACCCACCGTTAAGCCCCTGGGCCGATGACGCCATGGTGCAGGCTGAGGTCGCCCGGGTTGCCAGCGAGCAGCTGGCGCCCAACGCCTACCGCATCGACCATGAAGGTTATTACCCGACCGACATCATGGCAGACCTGGGCCAGGCCGGCGCCTTCGCCACTCACCTGGACCAACACGGTAGTCGCTTCGGACTGGCGCTGTCGAGCATGCAGGAGATCAGCCGTCACTGTGGCTCCACCGGGTTCATGACCTGGTGCCACGATGTCTGCGGACTCTACATGGAGCAGTCCGGCAACCCGGCGCTGCTGAAACGACTGCAGGGCCATGCTGCCGGCCAGACCTTCGGGGGCACTGCCCTGTCCAATCCGATGAAGGCCCTGACCGGCATCGAGAAAATGGCCCTGAAAGCGAAGAAGGTACCGGGCGGATACCGGGTCAGCGGTACCCTGCCCTGGGTCAGCCATATTGGCCCGGGCCAGTACTGTGGCGCCATTGCCGCCGTGGATCGCGACGACGGTAGCCGCTCCCACGAAGTTATGTTCCTGCTGGACATTGATGACCGGGTGCCCCTGCGACCCTGCCCGGAGTTCTCGGGTATGGAAGGCACCAGCACCTGGTCGGTGCCCCTGGACGACTACTTCGTGAGCGAGGACCAGATCATTGCAGACCCGGCCCGGCCGTTTATCCAGAAGATCCGCGGTGCGTTCATCCTGTTGCAGGTGGGCATCGCCGCCGGTGTCATCCAGGGCTCCATCGATTCCATCCGTGCGGTGGAGAACCAGTTGGGGCACGTGAATCAGTACCTGCATAACCGCCCCGACGAATTGCAGGCCGAATTTGACGAGGTGGCCAAACGCGCAGCCCGTCTTGCAGAAACCCCCTATGACGGCAGCAAGGACTACCTGCTCGACGTGCTGGAGTTGAGAGCCCACGGTTCCGAGCTGTCCCTGAAGGCCTCCCAGTCCGCCCTGCTTCACCAGGGCGCCCGCGGGTACCTGATGAATTCCGCCCCCCAGCGCCGGATCCGTGAAGCCCACTTCGTAGCCATCGTGACACCGGCCATCAAGCACCTGCGCTGGGAGATGGACAAACTGATGCGAGAGGAGGTTCCGGCATGAGTACCCGTAAAACCGACCTGGAAGAACGCCCCTGGCGCCAGTATATCTGCCTCGCCTGTGGCCTGATCTACGACGAGGCGGAAGGCGACCCGGACAGCGGCTTGCCCCCGGGCACGCGATTTGAGGACATTCCGGATGACTGGGAATGCCCCCTGTGCGGTGTCACCAAGTCCGACTTCGAGCTGCTGGAAAAGCAGGAGATTACCGCAGCCGCACCGGTGGGCATCACCACCTTCAGCAAGGTGCCGGGCATTGTGGTGGTGGGTGCCGGCATTGCCGGGTGGTCAGTCGTGGAAGCGATCCGCCACCTGGACGCCGAGACCCCCATCACCCTGGTCAGCGCCTGCCATGGTGACCGCTACCACAAACCGGAGCTGTCCGTGGCCCTGAGCCGGGGTCAGCAGCCTGGGGACCTGGTGCGGGAGAGCGCTGCCGATGCGGCAAACCGACTCGGGATTCGCCTGTTGGCGGACACCTTCGTGGTGGGCATCAGCCCGGAGCGACGGGAAGTGCGCACCACCCGGGGCACCGTGGCCTACACCCGCCTGGTGCTGGCCCAGGGCGCGAAACCCGCCCTGCCTGACGAGTTGCCCCCATCACTGTGCTGGCGCATCAATGACCTGGCCGGCTGGAGCGGATTACAGCAACAACTGGCCACCGGCCCCCGGCGGGTGGCCATTGTCGGCGCAGGGATGGTGGGCTGCGAACTGGCCGAAGACCTGGCTCGCGCCGGCCACACGGTCACCCTGCTGGACCGCCAGAGCCATCCCCTGTGTGGCCTGATTCCCCCGGAAGCCGGACAGGCACTCCAGGAAAGCCTGGCGGAACTGGGCATTCACTACCGGCCCGACAGCCAGGTCAAGGCAGTCCGCGCCGACGGTGACGGCAAGAACGTTCTGCTGGCAAACGGTGAAACCCTAGCCGTGGACCAGGTGATCGCCGCCACCGGCCTGAAAACCGACAACCGGCTGGCCCGCCAGGCCGGGCTGGCATTCAACGGTGGCATTGAGGTGAACCAGGAGTTGCGCTCCAGCGATCCCTGGATCCATGCCCTTGGCGACTGTATCAGCCTGAACGGTGAGCCCTGCCGCTTTATCGAACCCATCCAGCACCAGGCCCGCACCATTGCGGCGGCGGTGTTGGGTGTTGAGGCACCAGCCTATGAACACAGACGACCGGTGGTACGCCTGAAAACCCGGTCGCTGCCGCTGGTGTTGCACGGCCTGCCAAAACCCAATGGCCGCTGGGCAATCACCCAGCGGGAAGGCAACAGCATGGTGATGGAACAACGGGTCGGCGACACCATCGTCGCCACACTGAGCCTTGGCCAGCCCATGCAAAGCAAGGCCGCCTGATCTTACCGGGCCGGGCCACCGTCCCAGTCCCGACAATGACGTCAACCAAAGGTGAACATCATGATCCATACCCGCGAAGAAGTGACCAACATGATCCTCTCTGCCAAGGTCAGCAAGGGCATTCAATGGAGCCAGGTGGCCGATGCCATCGGCCTCTCCAAGGAATGGACCACCGCTGCGTGCCTGGGCCAGATGACCTTCGACAAGAAGCAGGCCGAAATTGTCGGCGACATCTTCGGCCTGACCGATGAGGCTATTGCCTGGCTGCAGGTGGTTCCCTACAAGGGTTCCCTGCCGACAGCCGTGCCCACCGACCCGCTGATCTACCGCTGGTACGAAGTGGTCAATGTCTACGGCAGCACCATCAAGGAACTCATCCATGAGGAATTTGGCGACGGCATCATGAGCGCCATCGACTTCAACATGGACATCCAGCGCGAGGAAAACCCCAATGGGGATCGCGTTAACGTGGTGCTGTCCGGCAAGTTCCTTCCCTACAAAGCCTACTAAGCCGATTCCCACCTTCGAGAACCGCACACCTGACAGCGTCGAGCTGCCGGGTGTGTGCTCCCGCATTCTGCCGTCGCACACGCAGCTGGGCACCATGACGGTGCTTTCCTGACACACCTCGCTTCCCCAAGACAGAAACGGGCAACTTTGCCCGTTCATACGGCTTGCCTTTTGTCAAAAACTGAACTAGCCTCGAATCCATTGAACACTCGGAATACCGACTAACCGATCGTTTAATTAGCATAGAGATATGCTCCGGATATTAGTCTGAGCGGTGTAGTTGGAATCAGAAAAACAACAAGGGTTGGCACCAGGCCGTTACGGGGTCCCGGCGGCCTGTGCTCGAATAATCAGAAAACATCAATAACAATCAGGAGCTTGCCATGCTTTACGGCCAGATGATGCAAGACCAGCTAACAATCACAAAGATCCTTCAGCACGCAAACCGGTTCCACGCGGGGTCACAAATCGTATCAAAGACCTCCGACGACAAGATTCACCGCTTCCGCTATGACCAGTTCTATCGCCGGGTATGCCAGCTGGCCAATGCCCTGGTAAAGGCTGGTGTCCAGTCCGATGATCGTATCGGGACACTGGCCTGGAACGACCACCGCCACATGGAGATCTATTACGCTGCTTCCTGCATCGGGGCAGTCTGCCACACGATCAACCCGCGCTTGTTTGACGACCAGCTGACCTTTATCGCCAATGACGCCGCAGACAAGTTCCTTTTCTTCGATCCCCAGTTCTACGGCAAGGTGTCTGAGCTAAAAGACACTTTCGAGTCCATAGAACGTTATATTGTGCTCTCTGACGCCAAACCGGAAGCCGCAGATGCTCAGGGCGTGGAGGTATACGAGGACCTCATCGCCAACGAAGCTGAAAGCTTCGACTGGCCGGAACTTGATGAAAAACAGGCCAGTGCCCTCTGTTACACCTCCGGTACCACCGGCAACCCCAAGGGTGTCCTGTTCAGCCATCGCTCTACCCTGATACACGCCCTTTCCGTCAGCGGCGGCGACTGGCTGTGCGTGCGCCAGAAGGACAGCATCCTGCCGGTGGTACCCATGTTCCATGCCAACGCCTGGGGCATTCCCTATGCGGCCCTGATGAATGGCGCCAAGCTGGTACTGCCCGGTTATGCTCTGGACGGACCCAACCTTCACACCATGCTCAATGAGGAGCAGGTGACCCTGATGGCCGGCGTCCCCACAGTGTGGCTCGGGCTTCTCGATTACCTCAACCGGAATAACCTCACGATAGATTCAGTCGACCGAATGATGGTTGGCGGCTCAGCAGCGCCCATGGCCATCATCCGGGAGTTCGAAGAAAAGTATGACGTGCGGGTTATGCATGGCTGGGGCATGACCGAGCTCAGCCCGGTAGGCACCCTGGGCGCCCTTAAGAGCCACCAGGCCAACCTGTCGCCGGAGGACCGTTACCAGATACAGGCCCTGCAGGGCGCCCGCTGTTTGGTGTAGACCTGCGCATTGTCGACGAGGACGGCAACATACAGCCCCACGATGGCAAGGCGATCGGTGCACTCCAGGTGAAGGGCCCCTGGGTAGTGGGCAGTTATTACAAGGATGCCTCGCCGGATTCCTTTACCGAAGACGGCTGGTTCGAAACCGGAGATGTGGCGGCCATAGATCCGGAAGGCTACCTGATCATCACTGACCGGACCAAGGATGTGATCAAGTCCGGTGGTGAATGGATCAGTTCCATCGAACTGGAAAATGTCGCCGTGGGCCACCCCGCAGTGGCAGAGGCCGCCTGTATCTCCATCAAGCACAGTAAGTGGGGCGAGCGACCGGTGGTCTGTGTCGTGCTCAAGGAAGGCGCCGACGCCGACCCGGAAGACATCAAGGCGGTCTATGAGGGGCAAGTGGCGAAGTGGTGTATACCTGACGAAATAATCCTCGTAGACGAACTGCCCCACACGGCAACGGGCAAGCTGTCCAAGCTGGAACTGCGTCGCAAGTTCGAAGGCTACTCCCTGAAAACCGACGAGGCGTAAGGGTCCGGCCATGAACACGCAAACCGAGCGCGACTTTATTGTCAGGCAGGTGCTGGACTCGACGAACCTTGAGCGCGTCTGCGCTGCAAAGCAGGTAGAGCCCTCCGACCTGTTAGGTATTGCCGGCCATTTCGACACTGATATGGCACCCGCCATAGGAGCAATCAACCCCCTCCTGGACCAGGAGGGTGCGACCCTGACCCAGGGAACCGTGTGCCTGCCAGAGGCGATGCAGTCGCTCTACCGGGATTTCTGCCACCATGGCTGGAACGGCCTGGCCTGCAGTCCTGATTTCGGGGGCGAAGGCCTGCCCCACCTGTGCCACGCCTTCCTGCGCGAAACGCTGAATGGCAAAAGCCTCGCTTTTGGCCTGCTGCATGACCTGAACTTCGGCTTTTACAAGGCGCTCAGCCGCCACGGTTCGGACGAACTCCGGGCCCACTATCTGGAGAAAGTGGTTTCCGGAAAATGGACAGCCACCATGTGCCTGACGGAGCCCCATTGCGGCACGGACCTGGGTCTGATCCGGACCGTCGCCCGACGGGACCTTGATAACGGCCACTGGAAAATCTCGGGCAACAAGATCTTCATCACCTGGGGCGACCACAACCTCACGGACAACATTGTCCACCTGGTGCTGGCCAGGTCCGGCGAACCCGGAAGTGGCCTGGCAGGCCTCAGCCTGTTCCTGGTGCCAAAATGGCTCGGCGCCGAGAGTGCCCAGAGGTCGAACCAGGTTCAGACCATGGGCATCGAAAACAAGATGGGGATCCATGGCTCACCCACCTGTGCCCTGGCCTTTGACGAGTCCGTCGGTTGGCTGGTGGGCAACGAGGGCGAAGGCCTCCGTTGCATGTTCACCATGATGAACGCAGCCCGGGTATCCGTGGGGCTGCAGGGCCTGGGGACGGCGCAGGAAGCCTATGACAAGGCCCTGTCCTATGCTGGCGAGCGCCGACAGGGCAAGGCACCGGTACACGAAGGAACCAACACCCGGCCACCACACCCCATCATTGAACACCCGGACATCCAGCGCCGCTTCCGGGACATGGAAGCCCGCATTACCGCGGCCAGGGTGCTGACCTATGACGCCAGCCTGCTGCTGGACCTCGCGGATCTGGCCAGGAATGAGGATGAAGCCCTCGAGATCCAGTCCCGCCTTGAAATCTACACGCCGGTCCTGAAATACGCGCTATCCGAGCTGGGCTCATCGGTGGCCAATGAATGCATGCAGGTCCTGGGTGGCCATGGCTATATCCACGAGAACGGCATCGAACAACTGGTTCGGGACGTTCGGATCGCCTCGATTTACGAAGGCACCAATGCGATTCAGGCCAGAGACCTGGTTCAGCGAAAACTGCTGAAACAGTTTGTCCAGTTTGAAAGTGTTTTTGATGAGGTCGCTGTCAGTGCATTGCGCCTGAGCCGTGTTGAAGGCTTCGCGGACCAGGCCAATGCGTTAACCCACCTGAATGGGAGGATCAAGAACGCAGGCTCCATTCTCATCGAGCGGATGGAAAACGAAGACCCGGATGTCAGTGCCGAGTTCTGTGGTTTTCTGGAGGCGTTTTACCTGTTGCTGTGCGGTTCTGCCTGGGCCCGCATCATCACAGCCTGCTGTAACCAGGAATCCCGGTTTCATCGGGACAAAGTGAATACGGGGCGTTTCTTCTTCCGAAGAATTCTTCCCGAAGCCGACTTGCCAACAACAATAATCGAAACGAGGTAACGATCATGAACTACAAGAACATAGTAAGAACCGTAGGGATGTCATTGGCTGCCACCAGTGTTTGTATGGCAGCCGCCGCCGAAACAGTATCAGACAACGTCGTCAGGATCGGTGTGCTCAACGATATGTCGGGTGTCTACGCGCCCGCTGCCGGCCCCGGTTCCCTGGAGGCCGCAAAGATGGCTGCCGAAGACTTTGGCGGGGAAGTCCTAGGCGCACCCATCGAGGTCATCGGGGCAGACCACCAGAACAAGCCGGACGTTGGCACCTCAGTGGCCAACCGCTGGTTCGACCGGGAAGGCGTCGACGCGATCGTTGACCTGCCCAATTCCTCGATTGCCCTCGCCGTACAGGAGATCGGTCGGGAAAAAGGCAAGGTCATCATTGGCGGTGGTGCTGCAACAGCGCGCCTGACCGGAGAGAACTGTTCTCCGACCGGTATTCACTACATCTATGACACCTATTCCATGGCGAAAGCATCAGCGCTGGCCATCACAGAAAACCTGGGCAAGAAAGTCTACTTCGTTACCGTTGACTATACCTTCGGCCAGCAACTGCAGGACGCCATCGCCCATTTCGTGAAACAGAACGGTGGCGAAATCGTTGGCTCGGTCAAGCACCCACTGGGTGCCAACGACTTCTCTTCCTATATCATGCAGGCGATGTCGTCGGAGGCCGATGTTGTCGTGTTTGCCAGTGCCGCTGGCGATGCCGCCAACGCGATCAAGACAGCCAAGGAGTTCGGCCTTCAGCAGTCCGGCAAGAATTCGTTTGCACCACTGGTCATGATTCCTGACATCAAGGGTATCGGTGCGGAAGTCGCCGCCGGCACCATGCTCATCTCACCTTTCTACTGGAACAAGAGTGAAGAAAGTGCCGCCTGGTCCGAGCGCTATTTCGAGCGCATGAACGCCATGCCGTCCATGGCACAGGCGGGAGCTTATTCCTACGTCATGCACTATCTCAAGGCAGTAGAAAAAGCCGGAACGGATAACGGTGTCGATGTAACAAAGGCCATGAAGGAGCTGCCAGTCAACGACTGGTTCGCCGAGGGTTACATTCGTGAGGATGGACGCATGGTTCATGACCAGTACCTGGTCAAGGTCAAATCTCCCGGAGACGCCAACCACCCATGGGACCTGTTTGAGCTGGTTGAGACCATTCCCGGCGAGGAAGCCTTCCGTCCCCTCGAACAGGGCAACTGCAGCTTTATCCAGTAAAACGCTTCCACCGAGGGGGCAATTGCCCCCTCCGCTACCTGCCTACTGGTTCGACAAATGACTGACTATATTCTTTCAACGCGAAAGTTGACGAAGCACTTTCATGGCTTTTGCGCGGTCTCGGAG
Source organism: Marinobacter sp. AN1 (assembly GCF_026013985.1). Taxonomy (NCBI): domain Bacteria; kingdom Pseudomonadati; phylum Pseudomonadota; class Gammaproteobacteria; order Pseudomonadales; family Marinobacteraceae; genus Marinobacter; species Marinobacter sp. AN1. Next base: position 2,896,471 of record NZ_CP110342.1, read on the forward strand.
GTGGATATCGACGTCCGAGAGGGTGCCGTCCATGCCCTGATCGGCCCGAATGGTGCAGGCAAGAGCACGTGCTTCAACCTGATCACGAAGTTTCTTGCACCCAGCAGCGGCCAGATCTTCTATCGGGGTCATGACATCACCTCCCTCAAGCCTGCCGAGGTCGCCGAACGGGGAATGATACGTTCGTTCCAGATCTCCTCCATCTTTCCCGACCTGACCTGCGCGGAAAACGTGGAGATCGCTATCCAGAAACGTGAGGGCATGTCGTTTAATTTCTGGAGCCCCCGGCGAACGCTTCATCAGTATCGTGAAGAAACCATGGACCTTCTTTATCGCACTGGCCTGGAACAACAGGCGGCTGATCGTTCCGGCAGCCTTTCTTATGGCAAGCGCCGAGCCCTGGAAATCGCGACCACCCTGGCCATGAACCCATCCGTGCTTCTGCTGGATGAGCCCATGGCAGGGATGGGACGGGAAGATATCGCAACCATCTCCGACCTCATCCAGGAGATCCGGAGTGGGCGAACCATTGTCATGGTGGAGCATAACCTCGACGTCGTGCGCGACTTGTCAGACACCATTACCGTTCTTGAGGCCGGCCAGGTCATTTGTCAGGGCAACTACGACGAGGTTTCTTCCAATCCACGGGTCATGGAGGCCTATCTCGGCACGGGTGACGACGATGAGTAAGGTAGTGCTTGATGTCTCAAGACTGAATGCCGGTTACGGCGAAATTGACGTACTCAGGGATATATCACTCAACGTCAAGGAACACGAAGTGGTCACCCTGCTGGGACGTAATGGGGCAGGCAAAACCACCACGCTTAAAGCCGTCGCTGGCCTGCTCGATCGATGCCAGGGTGACATCCGTTTTTTTGGTGAGCCAATTGATCGCCTGCCCTCTTACCGGATCGGCCGCAAAGGCCTTGGTTACTGCCCCGAGGAGCGAGGCATCTTTTCCAGCCTCACGGTAAGGGAAAACCTGACACTTCCTCCCAGGGTGACCGACCTGGCCTGGTCGCTCGACGCCATTTATCAACTCTTTCCGAAACTGAAAGTACGCGGGAACAGTATGGGCACAAAGCTCTCCGGTGGTGAGCAACAAATGCTCGCGATTGCCCGGCTACTGTACTCCGGCGCCCGGGTTCTGCTTCTGGATGAACCTACCGAAGGGTTGGCGCCAGTGATCATCAAGCAGATTGGTCAGACGCTGCTGGAACTGAAGGCAAAAGGCCTGACCGTGGTACTGGTTGAACAAAACTTCAACTTTGCACTGAAGGTTTCGGACCGGTTCTACGTGCTTGATCAGGGCGAAGTGGTGGCCTCCTTCGATCGACAGTACGCCCTCGAAAACAAAGACAAGATAAACCAGATGTTAGGGGTCTGACATGTTTGAACTATTGGGCGTTTCGTCCCATGCCCTTATGGCCCAACTGGTGCTGGGCCTGGTGAACGGCTCATTCTACGCCGTGCTGAGCCTGGGGCTGGCACTGATCTTTGGCATGTTGCATATCATCAACTTTGCCCATGGCGCGTTCTACATGCTGGGCGGTTTTGCCACCTGGCTGCTGATGCAGTGGCTTGGAGTCAACTACTGGCTCGCCCTGCTCCTTGCTCCGTTGATGGTTGGTGCAATCGGCATCGCGCTGGAACGCACCTTTATCTCCAGGCTGTACTCCCTGAATCACCTGTTCGGTCTTCTGTTTACATTCGGCCTGGCCCTTTTTATCGAAGGGGTAATGCACGAAGTTTTCGGTGGAATCTCCAAACCTTATAGCGTTCCCGCAGCCCTGCAGGGAGCGCTCAACCTGGGCTTCATGTTCCTGCCCACTTATCGAGGCTGGGTCATTGTGTTCTCCGTGGTGGTCTGCCTGATCACCTGGTTTGTGGTGGAGAAAACCAAACTCGGGGCATACCTGAGGGCCGCGACAGAGAACCCGGCCCTGGTTCAGCAGTTCGGCATCAATGTCCCCCTGTTGATCACGCTGACCTACGGCGCAGGTGTCGGGCTCGCCGCCCTGTCAGGTGTGCTTGCCGCACCGCTTTACCAGGTCAACCCGCATATGGGGGTAAACCTGATGATCACCGTATTTGCGGTGGTCGTAATCGGCGGCATGGGCTCACTTGGAGGCGCCATTATCACCGGCTTCATGCTGGGCATTATTGAAGGTTTGACCAAGGTGTTCTACCCGCCGGCCTCTAACCTGGTGATCTTCGTGGTCATGGCCATTGTTCTGGTGGCCCGCCCTAATGGACTGTTTGGAAAGTGAGTGCTGCACCTATGAGCTCCTATAAGAATCAGAAAGCCATCTGGGCTGGAATTTTCCTGGTTGCACTAGTTCTTCCAGCTTTCATCTATCCGGTCGTTTTGATGAATGTCCTGGTGTTCATGCTGTTTGCCTGTGCGTTCAACCTGATGCTGGGATTTGGTGGACTGCTGTCATTCGGGCATGCCGCCTTCTTTGGATCTGCCGCTTATGTCACAGGTCACGCAGCGAAGGAGTGGGGACTTACCTTCGAACTGGCTGTCGCTTGCGGAGTTCTGGTCTCGTTGGTTCTGGGCTGGGTATTTGCCCTGATCGCCGTCCGAAGCAAGGGCATCTACTTTGCCATGATCACACTGGCACTCAGCCAGATGATCTATTACATCGCCCTCCAGGCGCCGTTTACCGGAGGCGAAGACGGCATTCAATCCATACCGAGGCCACCTGTTTTCGGCGTAATCGATGTATCCTCAAATCTCGCCCTGTTTTACACCATCCTGGTGGTATTCACCATTGCCATGCTCGCACTGGTGCGTATCTCCCAGAGTGCATTCGGCCAGTCCCTGAAGGCAATCAGGGACAACGAAGACCGCGCCATTTCCCTCGGCTATGACGTGGTGAAATACAAGCAAATGGCGTTCGTGATTTCTGCTGGTTTCAGCGGCATCGCAGGCTCGCTGAAGGTGTTTGTGTTCAGCATTGCAACTTTGACAGATGTCTCATGGCTGCTTTCCGGTGAAGTGGTGTTAATGGCATTGCTTGGCGGGCTTGGTATTATCTGGGCCCCCGCCCTCGGTGCCCTGATCGTCGTGGCTATGCAGTACCTGCTGGCGCCCTATGGAGCCTGGGTCACCATCCTTCAGGGGCTGATTTTCATGAGCTGCGTTCTTCTGTTCCGCGAGGGCATCGTGGGTATGATCCGCGACCTTTTGAACCGGCGCAGGGCCAAGCCCGGCACGTCGCCGCACTGAGACTTTACCGGGCGTCACCCTGCCCATGCATGGTGGGGCATAGGAAATTCTGTTTTCAGTACACCAGAATCGGACAAACTGTATGAGCAAGACCCAGCCCAAAACCACCAATGGCCGACGGAGATCCTGGGGCGGAGGTGTCCAGACCCTTGAGGAGCAGCGTCAAGCGCGGGAGAAAATCCTGCTGGAGACCGCCGCCAGGCTTTTCAACCGCTACGGGTTTCACGGCACCAGCATGAGCATGCTGACCGAGGAACTGGGGCTAACCAAGGGAGCCCTCTATCACTATGTGAAAGACAAAGGTGACCTGCTTTACAAAATCCACCTGAAGTCCGCGGAGGCGACCAGTAACGCGGTCAGGACCGGCGTCCAGGAAGGCACAAATGGCTTTGAACGGGTGAGGGCCATCGTCCGGAACTACCTGGCGTCTGTCACCCAGTCACAAATCGAGACCTTTCTATATCTTGAAGACGGCGCCCTCAGTGAACAGCAGGCTATCGAAGTGCGCGCACTTCGGAAAAGACTTGAGCACAGCCTGAGAGAGCAGGTACAAGAGGGGATTGATGACGGCTCCATTGCGCCCTGTGACCCGGCCCTCACCACCTTCGCGCTGATTGGCGCCATGGCGTGGGTATCGAAATGGTATCGACGCGGTGGAGCCTGGTCCTCCAACCAGATAGCAGAAGGCATGGCCGACCTGCTCGGGCGTATGCTCAAGGCCGGCGACGCTGCCTCCCTGCCTGAAAGCATCGGCGCATCCTACCCGGTTGAATAAAGGCCATCGCCCGATATCGGTTTTAGTACAACGTTGTGGCCAGCCCGGCCGCAAGCAAGGTCACGAACTACCGCAACAGAATCTCCACACCGCACAGCTTGAGGCTGTGGCCGGTGTGATCGGCCCCCTGCTCGATGGAACGTGTCAGAATCGTCGCCGGGTCACCGACGGCCAGGTCGATCGCTGTCAGCCCGGCGGACTCCTGATGATCGCATTCTGCAAACGTCAATACAGCGTTAGGAGTCTCGATCACCGGGGTGCCGTCCCGGTCTTTCACGGGCATACCCAGAACGTTTGACCAGTGCCGTGCAAGGTGGGTCGGTCGCGTGTCGGAAAGGGTGACGCCGGTAATTCCGGACACCCGGTCGGTCATGGTGTGTTTGACCCAGTCCATACCTCCCGCTGGCTGCCAGTGACCCTGGGGGTCAGCCTGTTCGTCCCAGTCTACTTCCAGGAAGGCTGCGCCCATGTCCCGGGGGTGCAGTTGCATAAGGTTCCCGCTTTCGTGATCCGACTCCCAGGCTACCCGGACGTTATTTTCAGCAGCCCTGGCCCGCACGCCAGCTTGCTCTTCGAGTGAGGTGGCCTGGCAGATCACCATGTAGCCCCCAGGTCCACCCCGTCGCTCCAGAAAACGCCCGGCGGCGGTGCCTTCGCGGATGGGTGCCACCACTTCCAGGAACTGGCTGCCAAAGGCAAACAGGGCGTTTTCCAGCCCGAAGGTGGCTACCTCCGGATCCCGATGGCATACCGGTACGCCGAACAGGTTTTCAATCTGCTCGACAACCGGTTCAAGCTGTTCGGCCACCAGGCAAATCTGGCGGAGATAAATGGACATCGGAGGGCTCCTTACGACACAGGTTGGCGGACATGTCTGTTTGCGGCTTGCAGCACAGTATTAACAACTACGCCATTTCTGGCAATTTGCGTGCAAACCCACGGGCTGGACCGGCCGTTACTACGGCTGACCCTCACACAGCCCCGCTACCCTGCCAGGCTCCAAGCTGTTCCGGAGTATCAATATCCCGTTGTGCGTTGGGCATGGAACACTCCCGAACGGGGACCGTGGATTCGTAAAGCACCGCCTTGGCACCCTGGTCGCCACCCAGCTGCCCCAATCGTGGAAAGCTGCTGCGGGGAAAAACGGCAGGCACGCCCCGGCGGCCGCCGTATACGCCGCAGGCTATATTGTGACCGTCGAAAGCCTCCAACAGGGCGGCAAGGTCAGCCCTCGTCAGCGCCACCTGGTCCGCCAGCAGTACCAGGACCGCACGGTAGTCAGCGGTCAGGTTGTTGATTCCGGCCCGCAAGGATGCCGCCATGCCCTCGGACCAGTTAGTGGCGTGGATGAACTCCGCCCCACAGAGCCGCCCCTCGGCCTTCGCCGCCATCAGTTGCGGATGCCAGGCGCCGGTGACCACATGGACGTGGCCCGGTAACACGCCGGATGCCAGCTCAATACTGCGCTGCAGGAGGTTTCGGCCATCGATTTCCGCCAGCAGCTTGCACCCGCCAAAGCGAGAGCTGGCGCCGCCGGCCAGAATCAGCGCGGCGATATCAGCCACCGGGCGAGTCCTCGTTGAACCGTTCGGGGTGTGGCCGCACGTAAAACCCGACACAAAAGGTCATACCTCTGACAGGACCCGCCCCCGGCGAACCCGCAAGACGTCCGCCATGATCGCCAGGGCGATCTCCGCCGGGGTTTTGCTACCGATATCCAGGCCGATGGGCATATGAATGCGGCTGATCTCATCGGGCGCAAGGCCACCGGTGCGAGCCAGCCGCTCCGCCCGTGCCTGTGAGGTACGGCGGGAACCCATAACGCCGATATAGCAGGCGGAGGTTTTCACCGCCGCCATCATCGCGAGGTCGTCAATACGGGGGTCATGGGTGACGGCGACTACTGCCGTTGACGGGGTACAGGCCCCCGGCGAAGCAATGTAGAGCGACGGCAGCTGGGGTATGAACTCCACGGCATCGGGCAGGTTCATGCCATCGGTAACCTCGCTGCGGGGGTCACAAAGCACGACCTGGTAGCCCAGGGTGAGCGCAAAGCCGGCACAGGCCTCGGCCACGCTGGAGTAGCCAGCCAGTATCAGTTTAGCCACGGGCCCCACGCGGATTTGGACAACCTCCTCCCCCGGATACCACTGCACCTGGGGTCCGCTCGGGCCCGCCTCTGACAGGGAACGGTGCCCATCGGCAAGCCGTACCTGCCGGATCCGGTCGTGCTCACCGCCCAGCGCAGTTTTTATCTGTTCGAGATGTGCCACGTTCTCCTCGCTGGCGGCCATGCGCTCAACCAGCACTTCCAGAATTCCGCCGCAGGGCAGCTGTACCCGGGCAGCCCCGGGTTTGTTGCCCCCATCCTCCGGTCCGCCATAACGTACCACTACGGCCGGCTGCTGGTACTCGCCGGCCACCAACCGCTCCAGGAAATCTTCCTCCATACAGCCACCGGAGAGCGAGCCCAGGTGTTCGCCATTGGCATTGGCCACCATCAGCGAACCGGGCTCCCTCGGCGATGAACCAAAGGTAGACAGCACGGTGCATAACCACACCGTGCGGCCTTCCTTTAGCCAGGCCATGGCCTGGCCGACCACCCGATAATCCAGGTTCTGCATGATGGTCAGCCCAACTGATCCGCTACCGGTAACCGGCGGATACGTTTGCCGGTGGCCGCATAGATGGCGTTGCAGAGGGCCGGCGCTACCGGCGGCAAGCCAGGCTCACCCACACCCCCCATGGGGGCATCCTCGCCACCGTCCACCAGGTGCACATGCACTTCCCGGGGCGCGTTTTCCATGCGGGGGATTAGATAACGGTCAAAGTTATCCTGTTCGGCCTTGCCGTCCCGGAACGACACTTCGCTTTGAAGGGCAATACCAATGCCCATGACACAGGCACCTTCCATCTGCGAGCGCACCCGCTCCGGGTTAACCGCCCTGCCGCAATCGAAGGCAATGTCGGCCCGGTGGATGATCACCTCACCGGCGTCGTCCACCTCCACATCCATCACGATGGCGGTGTAGGACACAAAGCTGTGGTGCATGGCCAGGCCCAGCCCGCGCCGTTCACCCCGGTCCTTGTTATCCCAGTTCGCCTCGCGGGTTGCCCGCTCCACCACCGCTCTCATGCGGCCGATATCGATGGGATAGACCTCCGGGTTTTCCCCGTAGTTCCAGCCGTCCTTGAACTCAGACGGGTTGATTTTACGTGGCTCTCCCAGCAGCTCCAGCAGGTAGTCCCGGTGGTCCCTGCCCGCTGCCTCGGCCATTTCTGCAGCGAAGCTCTGGATCGCCCAGGCATGGGGCAGGTTATAGACCGCCCGGAACCAGCCGATGCGGGTATGTGCGGCAGCCTCAGGGTTTTCCAGGCGAATGGCCGGGATATCAAACGGCATGGTGTTGAAGCCCATGCCCAATTCGAAGTCCGCCTTGTGCTTCGGGTCTTCAGCGAACAGTGAGCCGATGCTGGGTGACAGCGTCCGGTGCAGCCAGCCGGTGGCCTTGCCGTCACTGTCCAGTGCCGCTTCCAGACGGTCTACAGACACGGCATGGAAATAGGCATGGTGGATGTCATCTTCCCGGGTCCACTGCACCCGCACCGGGCGGCCCTTGAACTGGCTGGCCAGCCTGGCCGCTTCAATCACGAAGTCGGGCTTTGACTTGCGCCCGAAGCCACCGCCAAGCAGGGTCTGGTGAACAGTGACCTTTTCCAGGTCGAGCCCCAGGGCGCCCGCGACACCCTGCCGGGTGGCTCGGGGATGCTGTACCGGCGCCCAGGCTTCTGCGGTGTCGCCATTGAACTGAACAATGGCCACCGGTGGCTCCATCGGAGCTTGGGCCATATGGGGCATATAGTAGGTAGCTGTGACGGTTTTGTTCGCTTCCTTCAGGGCTTTTTCAATATCTCCGGACTCGCGGACCACCTTGCCAGCGGATTCGGCCCGCTCCTCCAGCATCTGTCGGTAGTCGTTGGAGGTATACCGGGCGTTGTCCCCAGCGGGCTCCATGTTCCACTCGATTTCGAGGGCATCACGACCCTTGATTGCGGCCCAGGTATTCTCGGCGACAACCGCCACACCACCCAGGGGGCTGAACGCTGCCGGCATACCGGTGCCTTCCAGGGTGATCGTTTTTACCACACCACGAACGCCCAGGGTGGCGCTGTCGTCCACGCTCTTGATGGTTGCCCCCAGCACGGGCGGCCGTGCAATCACCGCATACAGCATGTTGTCCATCTGCACGTCGGCACCGAAGCGGGCCTTGCCGGTCACCACGTCCTCTCCATCGATGGCGGGCGGACGAGTATCGCGGTTAGTCAGGTCACCATTGACCAGACCGGTTTCCCGGCCGATATAGCGCAACTGGCTATCGGGTTTCAGTGTCAACTGGTCGCGATCAGGAACCTCCAGTTCACGGGCAGCCGCCGCCAGTTCGCCAAAGCCCAGGCTGCGGTCGCTGTTCTTGTGGACCACTTCATGTACACGGGTTTCCACCTCGTCAACCGGCACGCCCCACTGATCGGCAGCAGCCTGTTCCAGCATGAGGCGGGCACCGGCGGCAGCACGACGCATGGGCTCATACCAGTGGCGCATACTGCGGGAGCCGTCGGTGTTCTGGTTGCCGTACTTGTCCTGGTTTGCATCAGCCTGCTCTACCTTGACCCGATCCCAGTCGGCGCCAAGCTCATCGGCGGCCACCAGCGCCAGGCTGGTACGAATGCCCTGCCCCATCTCGGCCCGGTGATTGGTGATGGTGACTGTGCCGTCCGCATCGATACGAATGAACACATTGGGGTTATCAACCCAACCGCCCGGCATGGCGGCGGCACCATACTTTACCTCGGCTGCGTCAGCGGCGGTGGCCAGGCCCCAGCGGGCAGCCATGACAAAGGCACTACCGGCGGCAAGCCCGCGCAGAAAGTGGCGCCGGCTCACGTTGGCCAGCATGACCGAATTGCCTATCCTGCTCATGACTTGTCCTCCATGCCTGCCGCCCGTGCAACCGCTGCTTCGATACGGTTGTAGGTGCCGCATCGGCAGAGGTTGCCGTTCATGGCATCACGGATCTCGGCACCGTCCGGGTTGCTGTTCTCTTTGAGGAGCGCCGTTGCCGTCATGATCTGCCCCCCCTGGCAATAGCCACACTGGGCCACGCCCAGTTCCAGCCAGGCCTGCTGTACCCGCTGACCAACGTCGTCATCGGCCATGGCCTCTATGGTGGTCACAGCCTTGCCTTCTGCGCTTGCAACCGGGGTCACGCAGGAGCGGGTGGCCTCGCCATCAAGGTGCACCGTGCAGGCGCCGCACTGGGCAATGCCGCACCCGAACTTGGTGCCGGTAAGCTTGACGACATCCCTGAGTGCCCAAAGCAGGGGCATATCGCCGGGCACGTCGAGTTCGTGCTCCTGCCCGTTTATTGTCAGGTTGATCATGGTGCTCTCCCTCATCCTGTTATTGTGTGGCCCGTCGCAGCGCGGAGGCCCTCTCCGGCGCTTGAGACGCCGGCGTTATGTCCTGGCGGGTGCCAGCCCGCAATTCGTTCAACACAGTGTGGTTACGAACCGGTCAGAAGGCCAGTTCAACACCACCATGAAAAGTCAGCCCGGGTGCCGGTTCATAGTACCGGCCACCATTGGCGTTGATACGCACGTTGGCGTAGTACTCTTCTTCAAGAAGGTTACGGATGCCGGCATGGACCTTCAGTGTGCGGTCACCCCCCAGCTGCCAGCCTGTACCAGCCCGCAGGTTCATGACCCAGCTACTGTCGACTTCCACGGTGTTGGCGTTGTCGGCGTAGAAATCGCCGGAATACAGTCCTTCAATGCTGGCAAAGGTGTCACCCAGGCCTGACCAGGTCAGTCGGTTGTTCCACTGGTGGCGTGGCAGGCCCGGCATTCTCAGGCCACTGAAATCGCTGGTTTCGGTCTCGAAGTCCTCGAACCGGTAGCTGGCCATGGTGAGCGCACTGTGCCAGCGCCACGCCGGGGTCATGTACCAGTCCAGGGCCAGTTCGGCACCCTGGCGGGACGTCTGCCCGGCGTTCTGATAGTAGGTCCGGCCGTCAATCGCTTCGAACGGAAGCAGCTCATCGTCTACGTCGATGCGGAACACGCTGAGGTCATACTCGATACCCATCGAAAGGTAACCCCGCAATCCCAGCTCCCGGCTGATCGCCCTCTGCGGCTCCACGTCACTATTGAACCCACCCTGCCCGTCAGGTCGCGCAAACTCGGTAAACGTGGGGGTTTCAAAGGCGGTGGCAACGTTGGCATAAAGCGAATGGGCTGAGCTCAGGCGATAAAGCGCCCCGAGACTGCCGTTCCATTCCCGGAAGGTGCGGCTGCCGCTGTTGTCGACTCCGTCGGCCAGGAAACGATCATCGATAGACAGACGGACCCAGTCGTGGCGTACCCCAGCGCTAACGGTGAGACGATCATTCAGGTCCATGTCAGCCAGCGCGAACACGCCGGTCGCGGTGGCGTCCTGCTGCTCATCGCCGGTACGGGCGGTGATTTCCCGGTCGGTGTTCACGGCAAACCGCGAACGGTCATCTTCCTGCCGGCCCACTTCGGTGCCCACCATAACCGTGGTGGGAAGGTCCCAAAGCTGCAGCCCCCGCCGGTAGTCCGCACCGCCACCGTAATAGAAGCGGTCGTAACGAATCCGACTGCTGCCCGGGAACGGCAGTTGCTGCTCAAAATCCCGCCAGCTGGCAAAAGCCCTCAGGTTGAGGTCGCCACCGCCGAGGTTCCGGTCCTGGTAATGGAGCCCCACCAGCTGCTGCTCCACCTCCTGGCCGGCGTCCAGCAGGTCCGACATGGGCGCAGCCTGGTCCCGGTCCTCCTCGACTTCTTCCAGGGTCAGGCCACCGGGGTCTTCCGCCAGTGGCATGTCCAGTACGTTGACCAGGGCCGACAGTGTGCGGTCCTCGTCGATCTGATAGCCAACCTGTCCGTTAAACAGGCGCTTCTCGACCTCGCTCTGGTCCCGCTGACCCTCGAAATCCAGTGCCGAAAAACTCAGATTATGCCGCCAGCGGCCATTCTCGCCGCCAAGACTCGCCGACAGCTTGCGGTATCCGTCGCTGCCGCCTTGCAGGCCAATGTCCGCTCGGTCACGGCGCTGACTGCCATCCGCTGTGGTGACGTCGATGACACCGCCAGCGGCGTTGCCATAAAGGACCGAGGCCGGCCCCCGGATAACTTCAATGCGCTCGGCACTGTCCAGGTCAATGGCGTCAACCTGGGCCTGCCCATCGGGCAAGGTATAGGGAATACCATCCACACGGACGTGAATGCCACGTATGCCGAAGGGTGCGCGCGCGCCAAAGCCACGACTGGCGATACGCTGGCCCTGGGCGAAGTTGTTGTGATTCTGGAGAAACAGGCCGGGAACGATAACAAGGCTCTCATCCAGTTGGAGTCCCTGCTGGCCCTGCTGGATCTGGTCCCGGGTAACCGCCGAGACGGCGGCAGGAGTATCCTGGAGTGAACGGGACATGCGTGGAGCTGTTACCAGGATGGCCGGTCGGTTCTGACCTGTGGTGGCTGTTGTCGCCTGGCCTTCCGGCACGGCTTGCTGGGCAATGGCCAGCCCCGGAAAGACCACTCCGGCCCCGATCAGGAAAAATGCACGCAGGTCGTTTTTTATTATCAGACGGCTTTTTATTGTCATGGAGTCATCCAGGTCATGTAAATCTGGCTGGGAAATGAGGCTTTCCCCGGGAGCAGGCCCCGGGGAAAGCCACGGTCTGCTAACCGGACTACTGGCTGGCGCGGATGGTGTCCGCGGTACCCATGATAAACGCCCGGATCTTGTCAACGTCCTCCTGGGTCAACCGGTCAGAGAAGTCCGGCATTCCACGGCTGGCCAGGGCACCCTCAAGCACGAAGGATTCCAGGTTACGGATCACTTCCGGGCTGGAGTAGCCCAGGTTAGGCAGCGCGCCTCCACGGTCAACACCAGGAACACCGTGGCAGACAACGCAGTTGGTGATGAACAGGGCTGTACCTTCCTCGGCGAGCTCCGGATCATACTCGACACCCGATACCAGGCTGGTCCGCTGGTTTTCACTGTGCGCTGGTGCCTCGGCGGTACCGGTCAGAGAGTAGGTATAGACCGTTCCGGGAATGGTCCGCTCGGTGGCTCTCTGGACCAACCCGTAGGCTCCACCCCAGCCGGCCGCGATGGAAACAAACTGCTTGCCATCAACCTCGTAGGTGACCGGTGCTGCCACAATGCCAGTGCCCACCAGGGTATCCCAGAGCTGTTCGCCGGTTTGTGCGTTAAACGCCATCAGCCGCGCGTCCGCTGTACCCTGGAAGACCAGGTTACCAGCGGTCGTCATGGTCCCGCCGTTCCACGGCGAGATATGATCATGGCGCCAGGCTTCTTCCTGGTTCACGGGATCCCAGGCGACCAGGCGGCCAAAGGGCTCGCTGCCGGGTGCTGTCGGGTTCAGGTACATACCGGTATTCCAGCCTGTGCTGCCCTGGAAAACTCCCGGTTCATCGGAATTGTAGGTCCACTCAGGCATGTCCTGCAGGGCGACCGGTATATTCTGCGCGGGGATGTAGGCAAGCCGGGTGTCAGGACTGTAAGACATCGAGTGCCAGTTATGTGCCCCATAAGGCCCCGGAATCGAGTCGTAAGGCTCGTCCGTTGAGCGAGCTTCCGGGTTTTCGATGGGGCGACCGGATTCGTCATAGCCGGTCGCCCAGTTCACGTCCACGAAATTCTCGGCAGACAGGAACTCACCCGTCTTACGGTCGACAACATAGAAGAACCCGTTCTTCGGCGCGTGCAACAGCACCTTGCGGGTTTCGCCGTCCACGGGAAGGTCAGCGAGGATGATGTCCTGTGTCGACGTATAGTCCCAGTTATCCGCCGGCGTTTCCTGGTAGTGCCACTGGTACTCGCCTGTATCCGGGTCCAGCGCTACGATTGAAGCCAGGAACAAGTTGTCGCCACCGGCCGGACTGCGGTGGTGGTGCGACCAGGGTGTACCGTTACCGGTACCGATATACATCAGGTCAAGCTCGGGGTCGAAAACGATGCTGTCCCATACGGTGCCACCACCGCCGTTTTCCCAGTATTTGGCACTGGGATCCCAGGTCTTGGCAGCCATTTCCATGGCTTCGTTCTCGAAGGGCTCGTCCGGGTTACCCGGGACGGTGTACCAGCGCCAGGCTTCTTCACCTGTTTCGGCATCATAGGCAGTGATATAGCCCCTGACACCGTATTCAGCCCCGCCATTACCGATAATCACCTTGCCTTTGAACACTCGCGGCGCACCGGTGATGGTGTATGGCTTTTCACGATCCTCGATGGTGTCAACTTCCCACACCACTTCGCCGGACGCCGCGTCCAGGGCGATCAGGCGGCCGTCAAATGCGCCGAAATATACCCGGTCGCCGCTGACGGCGACACCACGGTTACCCACGTCGCAACAGCCTTTTTCACCGTAGGATTTCGGCACTTTCGGATCGTAGGTCCAGAGGTTCTTCCCGGTTTTTGCGTCCACCGCGTGGACAATACTCCAGGGGGCGGTGACATACATGACTTCGTCAACAACCACGGGCGTCGATTCAACACCCCGGGTGGACTGGAGGTTGTAGGTCCATTCCAGCTTCAGGTCCTTGACGTTATCAGTATTGATCTGGGCCAGCGGGCTGTATCGTTGCTCCCAGTAGTCGAAACCATGGGCAGGCCAGTTTTTACCGGTTTCACGGTTTTCAGCAATGGCTCGGTGATTGTCGTCCACATATTTAGCGTCATCAGCCATGGCGTGGCTGGCGACAATGGCTCCCAGCAGACATCCGGACAGCAGGGTTATGCTTTGTTTCTTGATCATGAGAAAGTCCTGTTACTTGTTTTTATGGGGGCAGCGGCTATTTGCCGGCCCAGACTCTCAGAAGTCGTTCTGAAGGGTCTTCAGCAAAGGATCACCACCGACTTCTCCTCGGTGTAATGGGCAACCAGGCTGTCACTCAGCTCACGGCCAGTGCCTGATTGCTTGAAGCCACCAAAGGGCATGCAAGGATCAATCAGGTGGTGCCCGTTAACCCATACCGAGCCGGCATCGATCTCGGGAATCAGCCGATTGACCTGTGACAGATCGTTGGAGAAGATACTGGCGGCCAGGCCGTAGCAGTTGTCGTTCGCCAGTCTGACCAGTTCCTGGTTGTCACTGAATTTCTGGACCACCACGACCGGCCCGAAGATTTCTTCCTGCACACAACGGCTGCCCTGGGCCAGTCCGGTAATGACGGTGGGTTCTACGAAATACCCCTGGTCCAGTCCCTTGCCACCACCAATCTCGATCTTGCCCCCGTCGGAACGGGCTTGTTCGATGTAACCGAGAACACGCTGCTGCTGCTTGGCCGATACCAGCGGACCAATCATGGTGGTCTCATCCATTCCCGAGCCGAGGGTCAGCGCCTTGGCCTGGTCCACCAGCTTGCCCACAAAGGCATCGTGGATACTCTCGTGTACGTAGATACGCGAGCCTGCGGTACAGGCCTGGCCCTGGTTGAAGAAGATGGCCTGTGCGGCGCCCGCGGCCGCCATGTCGAGATCGGCATCCGGCAAAACCATAACGGGTGACTTTCCACCCAGCTCCAGGGTGGTACGGGTCATATTCTCCATGGCGGCCCGGCCCACCTGCTTGCCAACTGCAGTGGAGCCAGTAAAGGCAATCTTGTTGATGCCGGGATGTCCTGACAGGGCGGCGCCTGCTTCATAGCCGAGCCCCGGAACCACGTTCAGGGTGCCGGGCGGAAAGCCAACCTCGTTGACTACTTCCGCCAGCAGCAGTGCGGTGAGGGGCGTATCTTCTGCTGGTTTGAGAACCACGGTGCAGCCCGCCGCCAGGGCAGGTGCCACCTTCCAGGCGGTCATCAGCAAAGGGAAGTTCCAGGGAACGATGGCACCGACCACCCCGACAGGCTCCCGGCGGGTGTATGCCACAATCTGTGCCTCATCCGGGACCGGGGGCAAGGTGGGGGTCATGGAGCGGCCATCTATCTTGGTAGCCCAGCCAGCGGTATAGCGGATAAAGGACACCACACTGGCCACATCCATGGCCTTGGCCACGGTCACTGGCTTCCCGTTATCCAGCGTTTCAATAACGGCGAAGTCATCGGCGCGGGCTTCTATCGCATCCGCAAGGTCCAGTAGCAGCTTCTCGCGAACAGCCGGGCGTGCCTTGCGCCAGGTGCCAAAGGCTTCCCTGGCAGCGTTTACCGCACGGTCAATATCTTCAGCACCACCGGACGCCACGCGGGCAATTCGATCAGTGGTTGCCGGGTTGAATACGTCCAGCGAGTTGCCGCTTACCGCGTCCACCGGTTTGCCGCCAATAAAAAGCTTGTGCTCTTTATCCAGCCAGGCCCTTACCGAATCGGAAATCTGGGTCATAGCATTACCTTTTCATCGTTGTTGTCATTGTTGGTGCTCAGGCCACGAAACAGCCCGTCTTGATCTGTATCAAGAGTCATGCCAGCAACGGATATATCAAGGAAGGCTTGGTAGTCATGTGGTTAGGGGCAACCTGGCAATAATGCCACTGGCGGAGCCTGTGTCAGAGTGCGACAGGTGTCG
Organism: Marinobacter sp. AN1; assembly: GCF_026013985.1. NCBI lineage: Bacteria > Pseudomonadati > Pseudomonadota > Gammaproteobacteria > Pseudomonadales > Marinobacteraceae > Marinobacter > Marinobacter sp. AN1. Next base: position 2,912,089 of record NZ_CP110342.1, read on the forward strand.
CAAAATCGGACAATCTGGACAGGGAAATCCGGCTTGCCGGCAGGTGGACCCGGAGGGAAAGTTTGCAGGTTGGCCTGGCCTGGCAGACACCCTCACAGGAACCGGTATCTGCCAGGCCAGGCACGGGTTACGGCAACTTACGTCAATTCGAAGCCGTGGTAGTTGGCCACGCGCACACCCGTGATGATCTGGGCGTAGGTATCCACCCCGCCCACGAAGGGCATGAATACCCGCTCCTTGCCAGGAATATTCGCGCCCATATACCAGGAGTTGGCCTGTGGCATCAGTGTCAGGTTGGCGAGGTCGTTGGTGGTATGGACCCAGTTTTCCTCTGCGTCAGCGGCCGGTTCGATCCGGGTCTGCCCCGAGGCGTTCAGGTCGCTGAGGGCCTGGCTTATCCAGTCCACGTGATCCTCTATGGATACCATCATGTTGGAAAGTACCGATGGGCTCTGGGGGCCGGTGACCATGAACAGGTTCGGGAACCCATGGCTCATCAGGCCGAGATAGGTTCGCGGTCCATGGTTCCACTTCTCGCGCAGCGTTTGGGTACCGTTGCGGATGTCCATACTGTTCAATGCCCCGGTCATCGCATCAAAGCCTGTCGCGAAGATGATGACATCGAACTCGATCTCCCGACTGCCCACACGGATCCCGGTTTCCGTGATGCGCTTCAGTGGTTCGGTTTGAAGATCAACGAGATCGACGTTGTCCCGGTTGTAGGTCTCGAAGTAACCGGTATCGACACACATCCGCTTGCTGGCAATGGGGTAACTCGTGGGGCACAACAGCTCCGCCGTTTGCGGGTCTTTCACCTTCTCCCGGATCCTGTTGCGGACATAGTCCGCCACAAACTCATTCGCCACGGGCTCAAACAAGACATCCTCGAAGCCAAAACTGAACCCCAGGCCACCACGGGCCCATCGTTTGTCCAGGTCTTCCCGTGCCTGTTCCGGGGAAACATCGGCGAACATCACGTTACCCGGAGGCTGGTTGAAGCCGACCGTGGTCTCGCGACCGAGGCGCCGGATTTCATCGTAGTTGGCCTTGATTTCGGCGTCTCGCTGGTCAGAGATACGGGTGTTGTGAGCAGGCACCGCGAATGTCGGCGTTCGCTGAAAGACGGTCAGGTGACCAACTTCCGGTGCGATTGTGGTGATGGTCTGTATACCCGACGACCCGGTACCAATCACAGCGACCCTCTTGCCCGACAGATCGACACCCTCACGGGGGTACCGGGAGGTCCAGTACATCTCTCCCCTGAAGTCTTCCATACCCTCGAACGTCGGTTCAGAAGGCCTGGACAGGCATCCAGTCGCGGCGATGACGTATCGGGCAGTGGTGGACTTTCCGTCCGATGTGCTCACCGTCCAGCTCCGCGCGTCGTCATCCCATGCCAGTTTATTGACCCGGGTCGAGAAGCTGATGTCCCTGGCCAGATCGTAACGGTCGCAGACATGGCGGGCGTATTCCAACAGCTCGGGCTGGGGCGCATACCGCTCCTTCCAGCGCCACTCCTGCTGCAGGGCGTCATCGAACGAATACGAGTACTCCATCGACTCGATGTCCACCCGCGCGCCCGGGTAACGGTTCCAGTACCAGGTACCGCCGACGTCGTCCCCGGTTTCAAAGATATGCGCACTCATCCCCATCTGACGGAGCTTGTGCAACTGATACATACCGGCGAACCCCGCGCCGATGATTACCACGTCGTAGTCGACGCCTCCAGGCTTGTTATGCCGATCAGGTGCTGCCGATGTTGTCATGACCCTAACCCTCCGCAAGCTTGTTCAGGTGGGCATTGATCCGCTCACTGACATAGTCAACGCCAACGTCAAACCCGGGCAGAATGTTTGCCATCTGGAAAAATGCGTGCATCTGGCCCTCGGCGATGCTCACTTCCACCTCGACGCCTGCCTCGTTCAAGGCGCTCGCGTACTCGGCACCCTCATCGTGGAGAGGATCGCATTCGGCAAGGTAAACCAGCGCCGGCGGCAGGCCGGATAAGTCCTTCGCACGCAGTGGCGACGCATCGGGGTGGGTCCGGTCTCCGGTGGGCAGGTAGTGGTCCCAGAACCAGATCATCGTATCGCGATTGAGTAGCAACTGATTCTCGGGGGCGACATAGGACGGCCGGTCAAAGTCACAGTCAGTGACCGGATACACAAGGACCTGGTAGTCGATGTGCGGGCCGCCTGCATCCCGGGCTCGCAAGGTCATCACGGCCGCGATATTGCCGCCTGCGCTGTCCCCGGCGACGATCAGTGGCACATCCGAACCGGCGAGGTCCCGCTTGTGCTCTGCAGCCCACTCCAGTCCGGCGAGGCTGTCCTCGATAGCGGTCGGAAACCGGTATTCCGGAGCCTTGCGGTAATTCACCAGTACGACCACGGACTGTGTCTTGACACACAGCTGACGAGCCAGGTTGTCGTACTGAAGATCGATGTCGCCAATGACCCAACCTCCACCGTGGAAATAGACGATGACCGACTTTGCCACGCCCTCGGGCTTCATGACCCGCATCCGGATTTCGTCACCGTCACGGGTCGCAAGCCTGAATGCCTCAACCGCACCGACCTCCGGCCCCTTTCCGCTCATGCCGGCCAGTATCGGGCCACTCATGCGCGCGACCGCAGGTGTGCTCTCGTGGATTGCCGGGGCGCCAGGTTTGGCGAGGGCCTCAAGGAACATCTGTGATGCCTGGTCAATAGCCATACCAGCGAACCTCCCCGGCACGGTGTGCGCCATTGAACGATTTCCTGGAACTCTGAGTCATAGCGTTTCCCTTTCACATTTGTTGTCATTGTTGGTGTGCAGGCTGAAACAGCCCGTCCAGATGCTCATCAAGAGCCGTGCCAACCAGGGGAGATATCAAGGAAAGCTTGGTGGACATGTGGTTAGCAGAAACTTTGCTAATATTAAGCAGGCATCGCCTGTGTCAGAGTGAGACAGGTGTTGCAGAATCAGACAACAAGAACAAGACCCCTACAGGAGTACACGGGATGTTTCGGACAGTCCTCCGTACACCGGAAGTCATCAAGCAGGCCTACCTCCAGGCAGAGCGGGGCCATGTTTCCACCGATTTACTCGATGCCAGTATTGGCCAGTCCTGGCTCAGATGCCTGGAATCCGGTTTACGGGTAGGTTCCGAGCCGGAGTTACCTCAGATGGCCAGCGGGGAACTGAGGCATGAACTTGGCCGCAACCAGCGTTTTCTCAAGCTTTCGTCACCACTGGCAGAGCGACTTTCCAGCAATCTGAACGACTGCCAGGTGATCCTGGCGTCCCCCGATGCGACGATCCTTAAACGGTTAGGGCCACACCAGGACTTCATGGCGGACGTCACCATGGATCCCGGCACACTGATGCCCGAGTCCCTGGCCGGCACAAACGCCCCCGGGCTCTGTCTGATTGAGCGCAAACCGGTGCTGGTGAATTCGTGTGAGCACCTGTTGTACCCGGAGGTGACCGTCGGGTGTGTTGCTGCGCCACTGTTCGATCTGCACGGTGACGTGCTGGGGCTAATCGACTTTACCTTTGCGGCCAATCACCCACGACCGGACCAGTTCCTTGACCATGCAAACTGGTTCTCGGCGGCTTTCGAGCACCAGTTGTTCCTGGACAGCTACCGTGATCACTGGATCCTGCAGGTGCAGGCCCTGTCCACCTGGTCACAACAGGAGCCCTCGGGCCTCCTTGCCTTTAACGAAGACGGCTCATTGATTGCCGCCAGCTCACACGCACTCAAGACCTTCGTAACGACCGAGACAGGGCTGGTCGGGTGCCCGGTAGAGTCGATTTTCGGGGTGTCCTGGGGCGCCCTGGTGGACCATTGCAGGAAATATCCCGGCGTACTGAGCCTGGAAAAGACAGGGCGTCAGATGATCGGTCGGTTGTCGCCACCGTCGAACTGGCGTGCGGTCACCTCGCTTCCAATACGCAAACCCGGGAAACTATCGGCAACGGACGCATTGATCCGGTCCTGGCCGAGCGAACTGGCCACGGAAGCCCGGCGGGCGGTACGGGCCCTGGAAGCCGGAATGCCGGTGCTGTTGCAGGGCGATACCGGCACCGGCAAGGAACAGTTTGCAAAGGCCCTCCATACCGACACCGAATCCGCTGGCCCCTTCGTGGCCATCAATTGCGCTGCCCTACCGGAGGGAGTCATCGAGGGTGAGCTGTTCGGTTATCGCGACGGAGCGTTCACCGGCGCCCGCAAGGGCGGTTACAACGGCCGTTTCCTGCAGGCCCAGGGTGGCACCCTGTTGCTGGATGAAATTGGCGATATGCCCCTGGATTTACAAGCCCGGCTGCTGCGGGTTATCCAGGAACGAGCCGTCACACCCCTCGGCGGCCACGAAGAGCTGCCGATCGATTGTCGCATCGTAGCGGCAAGCCTCCACGACCTGGAAGAACTTGTCGACCAGGGACGTTTTCGGGAGGACCTCTATTTCCGGCTGGCCGCGGTAGTGGTCGAACTGCCGGCGCTTCACCAGCAAGCCGATCTGCCGCAAGCCGTCGACCGCCTCTGGCACGACGTCTGTGCACGCCACGGCAGCTCCGCCGAACTTGATCCGGAACTGTTGGAACAGCTGGCGGGATACCATTGGCCCGGCAACTGGCGAGAGCTGGAAAACTGCCTGGAAGCCCTGCTGGTCGGGGCGCAGCCTGGCGTTGAGTATCTGACCACCGCAGACCTCCCGATACGCTGGCGCCGGAAATTCCAGCAGCACGCCCTGGTGCCAGCTCGCGCAGACACCAGGCTTGCCACCCCCGAACAACAGCCACGAAACCTCAAAGACCTGGAATGGGAACACATGCAGCGAACCCTGCAAGCCTGCAATGGCAACTACTCTGCTGCCGCCAAAACCCTGGGGGTGAGCCGTTCCACGCTTTACCGGCGCCTGAACAAGGAGCCTGCAAGCAGCCCCGGACAATACAAGACGTCCTGTTGATACTGGTCATGGACAATTGTCAGGAGAGCTGGACTGGACTTAAATAAACTAAGGTGTGACGGGCAGACCATAAGGACAGACACCATGGCCGGATCATCATTCAGGGACCGGGTTGAGGCTGGTCAGGCGCTGGCACAGAAACTCCGGGAATCTTCGATACCACCCGATGCCGTGGTGCTGGGACTGCCCCGGGGTGGGGTTCCGGTTGCCTGGTAAATCGCCAGGGAACTGGGGCTGGAGCTCGACATCATCAATCTCCGCAAGCTCGGCCTGCCGGGGCAGCCTGAACTGGCCATGGGCGCCATCGCCGAAGATGGAACCCGCTATCTGAACACCTTGCTGGTCGACCGGCTGCACATCCCGCAGGAGGCAATTGAGCGGGTCGAGGCCGAGGAAAAGGCCGTTATGGCCGTCCGCACCCGGCTGTTCCGGGAGGTGCGACCGCAGGCCGACGTCACCGGCCGCACGGTGATACTGGTGGATGACGGTGTTGCCACCGGTGCCACCATGGAGCTGGCAGTCCAGGTGCTGAGAAAACGCGGTGCCGACTGGATTATCGTTGCTGTACCGGTCGGTCCACCGGGCACCATCGAACGCTTCTCTGAGGTCGCCGACCAGTGTGTCTGCCTGCTGGAACCCCCGCGCTTCAGTTCAGTGGGCCTCTGGTACCTCGATTTTAACCAGGTGTCCGAGGACGAAGTCATTCAAGCCCTGAAGGCGTCTATGGCAGACCTCCGGGGTCGGAACCCAGAAGGGACGTAACCGGCCATCGTGCAAGCTCCCTGCCCCTGTTGATAGCCGGCATCAAAGGCCGAACGGATAGGTATCCGGCACTCCCTGCAGGGTCTGCGCTTTCAGCGGCGTCACCGCCCGTGTTTCATTGAACCAGATGTACTCGTCAAACTGCTGCGGCAGGCTGGCGTGGTAGTAATGGCTGTGCCGCTCCGTTTCGGGCCGATAGATCACCCCGATGGCCCGCTGCAGGCGCTTCGGGCGAAGCAGGTGCAGTAATTCCCCATCACCATGTCTGAGTGGCACCAGCGCCCGTTCAACGCCACTGCCATGGAAGGCCAGCTCATAACTGTCGGCAAGTGGGGGATTGACCGATTTGACCTCCGCCTCGCCGCCCCAGTCGGATGCTGCCATCACCGTACCCTGGTGGGTGCCGAAGCCAATGCTGAACAGGTCGTCGCCATAACGTGCCCGGGCCAGTCGGCCAATGTTGTATTCACCCCTGCGCCCCATGTCGGTGGCGTCACTGTCACCGACATGGGAGTTGTGGGCCCAGACAATGCCGCGACTGTTCTCACCGTAATGTTCCAGCAGCCGTTCCAGGGTGGAGAACATATGGGTATCCCGCAGGTTCCAGGCATTGGCATCACTGAAGAACATGGTGCGATAGTATTCTTCGGCGCTGGCTACGAGGTTGGCATTCTGCAGGGCATCGAAGAGCGATTCACCATCGTGTCTGGCAAGCTCACGACGATGCTGGTAAAGGTTTGCCAGGGTGGCAAGGATATCGTCCTCACAACTGCGGAAACGGGGGTTCAATGCAGTTCTTGCGTAGTTGACCGGGTCATCCCGGTACGGCAGCAAACACTGGTAGCTGGCAAGGGCCTGCTTCGCCAGGTCCGGCTCATGGCGACGAAGGTAGGCCAGCACTTCGTCCAGGGACAGGTACAGGCTGTACAGGTCCAGCCCGTGGAACCCTACCCGGCCGGATTCCGGGCGGTCCAGGTTCCAGCGCCGAAGCCAGTCCACGAACAGTCGTACCTCGTCATTACGCCACATCCAGGTGGGGAAGCGGGCAAACGCCGTCCACTCCGATGAAGGGGTACGTCGGTCACGCACATAATGATCCACCCGCGAGGCGTCCGGCCAGTCGCCTTCAATAGCCACAAAGTCAAAGTGCAGGCGTTCGATCAGTTGGCGGGTGATTCGCGCCCGGGCTGCATAGAACTCGGACGTTCCATGGGACGCCTCGCCGATCATTACCACCCGGGCATTTCCGATGCGTCGCATCAGGCCATCCATGGGCATATCCTGGAGCGTATCAAAGGGAATCGCGACCTGGGACAGCCGCTTTGAAATGGACGTGATTGCCGAGCTTGCGTGCATGCTTTTCATCCCCCGCTGAAAGAATCCTTGTTCATGGACCACCCCGGACCAGCAGGCTCCAACCTGCCCCGTCAGACCCGTTCCTGCAGGTAATCCAGCAGGTCCGCAACGCACCGCATGCGCGCGTAGTCCTGGTCGGGAATGTTCACACCCAGCCGCTTGTGTACCGCTGCTGCCAGGTTAAGCAGGTCCATGGAATCCAGGTCGTATTCGTCCTGCAGGCTGGCCCTGTCGTCAAACGTGGCCATGTCGATGTCCGGTGCCACATCCGACAACTCCTCCAGCACCGCCTTGCGCAATTCGTCCCGATTCACAGTGCCTCCGGTTGCTGTAGTCGTTGTTCAATCTCGTTGAGAAACAGTGCGCCAAGGTGGCCATCACAGACACGGTGATCGGCCGCCAGGGTCAGGTCCACGGCCAGGCGGACGGCGACCCCGTCCCCCACTGCCAGGGGCCGGCGGCGGGCACGACCAATGCCGATCATGGCGACCTGGGGCGGGTAGATCACACCGTAGACCGTGTCTACGCCGCGATCACCAAGGGCCGTCAAAGTGGCGGTGCCGCCTGTGATCTCGGACAGGCGCAGGCCACCTCCCCGGGCACGGCGGACAAGGTCCTGAAACCGTTGCATCAACTCCGGCAGCGACAGCTTGTCGGTGTCCGATATAGCCGGGGCCACCAGCCCGCCGCCACGCAGGTGCACCGCCATGCCCAGATTGACCTGGTCCGCAGCGGCAAAGCCCGCTTCGCCATAGTGACCATTGAGCTCAGGATAACGGGCCAGGGCCATGGCGGTGGCTTTCATGAACAGGGCAGCAAGCAACAGCCTTTTCTCCGGCGGTTGATGCTGATTATAGTCCGCCAGCCAGGCTTCAGCCGCATGCAGGTCTACCATGGTCGCCAGGTAATAATGGGGAATCTCGCGCTTGGACCGGGTCATTGCTGCTGCGATAGTGGCGCGCATCTGCTCCCGGTCAAAGCCGCCTCCGGCGGGCGCCGGCCTGCGCCCAGGCGTCGTTCCCTGCAGGTCTCTCAGCACAACGGCGCGATCCGGTCCGCTGCCCCGGATACCCGACAGATCCACACCAGCCTCCCGGGCCCTGCGCCGGGCCGCCGGTGATGCCAGGATCCGCTCCGCAGCATGGCCACCGTTGTCGGCCGGGACTGACCCTGCAGACACCGGTTGTGACGGCAGTGGCCGGTCTTCCTTCGAAGCCTTTTCCGGCCTGGCATGCGCACCGATTGTCTCACCAGGTTCGGTGGCCGGTTTGGTGGTCCCTGGTGATGGCGTTTCCGGGCCGGGCCGACCCTTGCCGCTACCGTCACCAATCCGCGCCAGTGGCGTGCCCACATCCACTTCGGTTCCCTCTCCGACGTAGAGCGCCTCGACCACGCCATCCTCGAACACCTCCACGTCCAGCACCGCCTTGGAGGTTTCCACCGCGGCGATAACCTGCCCCCGGGTTACCCGATCGCCCACCTTCACCTTCCACTGGACCAGCTTGCCGACATCCATATCGGCACCCAGGGACGGCATGGTGAACTCACTCATGGCTTCTCTCCGAGCGTCCGGCGGGCTGCCTCCACGATCTGCTCAACCCGGGGTAAGACCAGCTGCTCAAGGTGCCGGGGATAAGGCACCGGAACTTCCTCGCTGCAAACCCGGGCCGGCGGTGCATCCAGTTCCCAGAATGCGCGCTCATTGAGGATGGCCATCAATTCACCGGCCAGGCTGCCGGTTTTCCATCCCTCATCGACAATGACCGCCCGGTGTGTGCGGTTAACCGACTCCACCAGCGTATCGGTGTCCAGCGGCCGCAACACCCGTAAATCAATCACCTCGGCCTCGATCCCCTCGCCGGCTAGCTGTTCCGCCGCTTCCAGTGCCTTGTAAAGGGAGCCACCATAGGTAATCAGGGTGATATCCGTGCCCGGACGGCGGATAGCCGCTTTCTCGATGTCCACACCCTGCGGTTGCGGCGTCAGTTCGGCGGTGTGGTTGTAGAGCATCACATGCTCGAAGATCAGTACCGGGTTGGGGTCCTGCAGTGCGGCCCAGAGCATGTACCGGGCATCTTCCACCGTAGCCGGTGCCAGCACACGAAGACCGGGCACATGGGTGTACCAGTTTTCCAGGCTGTGGGAGTGCTGTGCCGCTACCTGCCGCCCGGCGCCGGTTGCCATGCGGATCACCACGGGCACATTGAACTGGCCACCGGACATGTGCAGTAAGGCAGCGGCCGTATTGACGATCTGGTCCATGGCCAGCAGGCTGAAGTTCACGGTCATGATTTCCACGATGGGCCGCATGCCCCCGAGGGCCGCCCCCAGCCCGGCGCCGGTAAAGCCGTTCTCCGCCAGCGGTGTGTCCCTCACACGATCGGCCCCGAACTCGGCAAACAGGTCACGGGTAACCGCATAGCAACCACCATAGCGCCCGATATCCTCCCCCATGAGGAATACCCGCTCATCGTGCTCAAGGGCTTCCTGCAAACCGCGATTGAACGCCTCTCGCATGCTGGTTAGTGAGGGTTCCGACTCCGGTGCCGGTGGTGGCGCCAAGGGACTGGGCAAAGGGAGGGAAACATAGTCGTGCAGGGTTTCCGGCGGCTCCCAGTCGGCGTTCTCGGCGAACTGGACCGCCTTGTCGATCTCTTCGGTGATTTCCTTTTCCAGGGCCTCCCGCTCGCCCTCCTGGATAAGCCCGGTCTGTGCCATCCAGTCGGCCAGGCGGACAATGGGGTCCTTTTCCTTCCAGGCCTCCACTTCTGCCGGGTCCCGGTAAAGTTGAGGGTCGAACATGGAGTGGGCACGGAACCGGTAGGTGTCGCATTCGATCAATCGTGGTCCCTTTCCGGAACGTGCCGCATCGAGGGCGTTGCGGGCAGCCGCCTCCACCTGGACCACGCTCATGCCATCCACCCGCTCGGACGGTACGCCAATGGCTTCCGACTTGTGATAGACCTCGCCCCGGGCATGTTCAACGTCCAGGGGCGTCCCCATGGCGTAGTGATTGTTTTCACAGATGAATACAACCGGCAACTGCCAGAGTGCCGCCAGGTTCAGGCTTTCGTAGAACACGCCTTCCGAGGCGGCGCCCTCACCAAAGAAACAGACCGTTGCCCGGGTGCGGCCCTGCATTTTGTCTGCCAGCGCCAGCCCCACCGCCATGGGAATTCCGCCACCGACAATGGCATTGCCGCCGAAAAACCGGGTATCGGCGTCGAACAGGTGCATGGAACCGCCCCGCCCCCTGGCGCAACCCGACACCTTACCGTACATCTCCGCCATGACCCGCTCCATGGAGATACCCTTGAGCAGGGCATGGCCATGTTCCCGGTAGGTGGCCACGACAGCCTCGTCCTCTGTCATATTGAACATGACGCCGGCGCCAACGGCCTCCTCGCCGATGCAGACATGGAGGAAGCCACGGATTTTTTTCTGGGTGTACAGTTCCACACAGCGTTCTTCAAACCGTCGCGCACGCAGCATGTCCCGAAGCAGGCGAAGCGCGTGCTCACGGGACATCCTGGGTTTCCCGGACGGACTCATTGCGCACCTCCGCTCTCCAGGGTGGAAGTATCACCTTCCGGCAGGCCCAGTTCCCGCGCCCGCAGCAAGCGGCGCATGATCTTGCCGCTGCGGGTGCGCGGCAGTTCGTCCCGGAAATCGATCTGCCGTGGCGCTACTGCAGGCCCCAGCCTTTTGCGGGCCAGTCCCATCAGCTCCTTGCGCAGGCTCTCATCCGCTTGATAGCCCGGTTTGAGGGCAACAAAGGCCTTCACGGTTTCTCCCGCAATCTCGTCGGGTACGCCGATAACACCGGCCTCCGCTACGGCGGGGTGCTCCAGCAGCACGCTTTCCACCTCGAACGGGCCAATCAGGTGCCCCGACGACTTGATAACGTCATCGTCACGGCCGACAAACCAGTAGTAACCATCGGCGTCCCGGCGTGCCAGGTCCCCGGTGAGGTACCAGTCACCGACGAAGCTGTTGCGGTATTTCTCTTCCTGGTGAAGGTAGCCACGGAACATGGAAGGCCAGCCCTTTTTCAGCACCAGTTCGCCCGTCTCGTCCGGTTCCGTGATCAGCTCGATGCCGGTTTCGGTCTTTCGGGCCAGGGCCGCCTCCACACCGGGGATGGGCTTACCCATGGAGCCGGGACGAACCTCCATGGAGGCATAGTTGCTGATCATGATGCCGCCGGTCTCCGTCTGCCACCAGTTGTCATGAAAGGGCTTGCCCAGCACCTTGCGCCCCCAGACAACGGCTTCCGGATTGAGGGGCTCGCCAACGCTGGCCATGAACCGGAGCGACGACAGGTCATGGGACCGGGGCAGTTCCGGACCCAGCTTGATCAACATGCGGATGGCGGTGGGTGCGGTGTACCAGACGGCAACTTTCTGGTCCTGGATGATCCGGTACCAGCGCTCGGCGTCGAACTCGGCCTCGTCCACTACCATGGTCACACCATTGGTCAGCGGCGCGATGATGCCGTAGGAGGTGCCCGTTACCCAACCAGGGTCAGCAGTGCACCAGTAGATGTCACCCGGGTGCATGTCCAGCACATAGCGACCGGTCATGTGATGGTTCACCACGGCCTCGTGCACATGCAGGGCGCCCTTGGGCTTGCCCGTCGTGCCGCTGGTAAAATGCAGAAGCGCCGGATCTTCCGGGTCCATGGCCCGGGTGGCGTACTGATCACTGGCGGCCGCCATCAGCGACGCGGCATCCTCGGTTCCGGGTGGCGCCTCGTCGAGCTGGTCAATCAGCAATACATGGCGTATCGACGGTGTGTCTGCTACCCAGTCCGCGACTTTTTTCCGATACAACCGCTCGCTGGTGACCAGCACCGCTGGCTCACCGATTTCCACGCGCTGACGAATGGGTTCCGGGCCGAAGGCAGGAAACAGGGGCGTGAACACACAGCCGTGCTTGAGGGTACCCAGCACCGCTGCATAAAGATCCGGAATCCGATGGGACAGACCGTAGACCCGTTCGCCGGGCCTGACCCCCAGATCCTGCAGCACATTGGCAAATCGCGCGGCGCGCTCGTTCAGGGCCCGGTAGCTGATATCCACCGGGGTTTGACTGTCACGGGGCATAAAGCGGATGGCGGTGCGTTCTGCCACCTCTGTGCCCATATGCCGGTCCAGCGCCTCGAAGGCGATATTGAGCCGACCATCGCCCATGCCTGCCAGTTCCCGCCAGGCCTGGGCCCACGAAAAACTGGCACAAAACTGCTCGTAATCCGGCAGATTAACCGAACTCGCCTGCATGTAGTTCCTCCCGATGATAGAGGTTCCTGTCCATGCATGAGCTTAGTCCAGAATTGCTTTGACGATGACGGCAAGTTGCGACGAGCCGCCCCAGGACCACCAGAATCTGATGGCCCTGGGCCCAAGGCGGCCCTCAGGCTTCAGCGAGGGCGGTAGCTTTGGTGGCAGTATGCATGCCCGCATGGTCGATAAACTCACCACGACCGCCCTGCTCCAGCGCCTGGCGCATCAGGTCGGGAATGGGCATTTTCTCAACGGTTTCCGGATGTACAGTCACGCCGATCATCTCGCCCTTTGCCAGGAACTGTCCCGTGCGGGCGTTGGTGATGTCCATATCCAGGGTGAACGACGTATTGCCGATATGCCCGGGCTGGACGGTGATTTCCAGCTGGTCCCGGTAACGCGCCGGGGCTTTCCATTCGATGGTCAGCTTGACCACCTGGTAGTCAAAGCCGCCACCGGGCAGCTGGTCCTGCTCGCAGATGTGGTGGAGGAATTCGGTGGCCGCCAGGTCGATGTAATCACCGTAGCGGGCATTGAAAACCACTTTCTGGGCATCGCATTCGCCGTAACGGACTTGCATGTAATAGCGGAACGGGGTGTCCATGAATACTCCTTTTATCGTTGTTTTATATGGGGATCTGCCGTACCGGTTGCATGCCACCATTTGCCGGCCGCATTCCAGTCGGGCGCCGTAGTTTGAAAAGGAATTATGGCAGATAGCAATGAAACTATTCACCCCCTCGACCAGGCAGTGGCGGGCTACAACCCACCAGGCGGATTACTGATAGGAATAGCAGGCGAATTGGTCAGACCGCGGGACGGGGAAGCTGCCCGGCTACCATAAATCTGTCGGCAGGGAATTCCGCGGCGGTAGAGGTACCATCACGCTCCGTCACGACAATGGATACGTGCTCTCGGGTGGTCACGGCAATCATCGGCCGAAAATTACTCGGCTGACGCCGCCGGAAGGCTTTTGGCGTGAACACCCCCCAGTTGAGGCCCACTGCGTTCAACCCCGACTTGGACTTTCCTGCAGCCCTGTCTTCAGCGTCGGGAGCCCGAAGCCCCACCTGCACTGCCCGGGCTGAAATAAACTGGAACGCCTGAACACCAGCTTCCCGCATCTCGCCCCCCAGAGCCTGGGTAAACGCATAATCCGACGGATGGGTCAGCTTGTCCCGAACATCGCGCCAGGCGGACGATTGAAGCTGGAGCCCCTTTTCCACCCCTACCGACGCTTCAAAGATTGTATGGTGGGATTTGACCGGCCTGGGGAACGGCTTTGTAGTGTCCCGAACGAACACCAGCCGGTAATAAGCGGTTTCCGACAACGCCGTTTGGGTGTCGGCAGAACCGTAAAACAGGCTTTTCTCGAAGACTCGCCCGAAGCGAGAACCATAACGCAACGGCGGATATCGAAATGGCGTTTTCAACAGGTAGTGCAGCCCACGATCAGGGTGCGTGTAAGGCGGCTTGCTTTCTTCCAGTAGCTCTTCAAGGCGAGACTGCTCTTCAGCGGTGTCGACGATATCGGTGGTGGCGGATTTCTCCTGGGTTTCCGCCACCCGGTAAACCTGCCCCTTGAGTGGCCCCGTCTGGGTGTATATTCGCTCCAGGTAGCTCAAACCTTGCCCCGGATGGCATCGAGGTACATCACTACCCGCACCAGGCCCTCGCAGGTTTTCATCGTCTGCAGGGGCGCCTGGCCGAAGTACTCATTATCAGTGGTTAGCCAGTGCCGCATATTGTCCCGGTCGCCACCGACCAGTGCATAAAGCCCCCGGTATACACGAACAAACATAAGCGCCAGTTCGCCGGACTTTGACTGCGGATCAATGCCGTCGCGAGTGATGCCGGTACGATCCCGTCCAACGATCTTTGACACGTCAGCCTTGGCAACCCCCATGGCATCGGCGGCATTAAAAAGCGCCTTGGCGAGCAAAGTGCGATCGTTGGTCCGGTTTTGCGTGGCGGCGGCCAGGGTCATCACTTTTCTCCTCGTGAACTGCTCTGTCCAGTATAGTGCATTATCACTTAGTGGGGCTATTCCGGGGAATTTTCACGATAAAGCCGTGTAAGCTGTGATAGTGGTAGCGGAAGCGACGTCGACCTTCGGGTTATGAGCCCGACGGTCGCTTGTCCCCACCGTCAGTACAGGTAAACCGCCAGGAACTCAGCCACCTTGGCCCCCCGTTCATCCCGGAACACGAGCACGTCACCATCCACCGTCCAACTGACAGTGTCTTTCAGTGCCTTCAGGAATAACGCTTCCTGTTGCATCACCTCCCGACAGGCCATCAGCGTGGTAACCAGGTTCCGGAACCTGAGCTGATCATCATCCAGCTGATAACGACCGGAAAGGTTATTACACCCGGTTGAACCTGCAAGACGCTGACCCTCCTGGTGCAGTACCAGGTGTGGCTCCCGGTGTCCCTCGATAACTGTCACTCCTGGTTCTTCCAGACTCACCAGTTTCCAGTAGGTATTCAGCAACGGCTGGTCCGGCACCGACTGACCGGTTGCACACCCCGTCACGACAGCAAACAACAAAAGCAACACCGTGCGCCTGATAACTCCCTCAGTCATGCGACTCTCCTGGCCAGAACATTAAGCACTGAAATGTTTTACGATGCCCGGGAATCTTATCACCCTTTCCAGGCGCGACTCTCACAGGCCGAGGGGACGTAGGGGTTATCCTCAACAGAAAATCTTCAAATAGCCGTTGACAGCCCTCCGCCGAATCCTTAATATACGCACCACGTTGAGCGGTGAAGCAAACAGAAAACACTGCTAAAACAAAAAGTTAACCAGAACTTTTTGTGATGACGACAAGTTTGATGCGGGGTGGAGCAGTCTGGTAGCTCGTCGGGCTCATAACCCGAAGGTCGTTGGTTCGAATCCAGCCCCCGCTACCATATAAAAGAAAGGCAGATCAGCAACTTACTGGTCTGCCTTTTTTGCGTTTGGGATTCCAGAACCTCTCTGTGACGTATATGTGACAAATCCGTGCCAAAACCGGTGACGGTGGTTTTGGGGTCCGACTTCAAAATGACCTTAAGTCACTCCTTGCCCCAGTACAGCACATTGCCTGGCTCCAGCGATCAGGCACCCCAACAGACGACTACCCTAGTTCAAAATCTCGGCAAGGTTTTCACCTACTCCTCCTTTTGAAACTCCAGCAGATCAGCCACCTCACAGTCGAATAAACTGCAAAGCTTATCTATTGCCTCAAGATCGATCCGCTGGGCAGTTTCTTTGTAAAGCAGCGTCACAGTGTTCCTGTTCAGGCCGGTTTCTCGGGCTACATCCACGATTTTCATTTTGTGCTCCCCCATCAAGCGGGCGAGGTGGCATCTAATCATCTGAGATATCCCTGATTAAAAAATGCCATTCAGAATGACAAAAAACTCTTGCAAATGAATTTATGTCACCTAAAATGTCATTTAGGATGGCATTCTGATACGGAGAATGTCTTTTGTCGATCTAGCATAGCGCAGTGAAAGGAGAGTTTCGATGGATTCCTATACCTACCTGACAACCGAAGAACTCGCTGGCCGAATCAAGTATGACTGTCGAACCATCCGGCAGTGCCTGAAAGACACAGTGCTACTTGAGGGCAAGCACTACATCAAACCCTTTGGTCGCAGAAAAATTCTGTTCCTGTGGGAAGAGGTGGAGAAGGAAATGCTCCATGGGGCTCAGGAGCTCGAGCAGCTCGCCATTCCAATGGCAAGCGGGGTGGTCTGTCATGGGTAAAGTCAGAGAGCGCAAAGAGACTGGGAAGCTTTACCTAGATTTCACGTGTGAGGGCATTCGTTGCCGGGAACAGACCGCCCTCCCCAACACCGCAGCTAATCGCAAAAAATGTGAAGCACTTCTGCAGAAGATTGAAGCAAAGATCCTGCTCGGTGATTTCGACTATGCGGAGTTTTTCCCCGGCAGCAAAAACGTAGATAAGATCGCCAAGGCGCGAGGCGATTCCAGCCTGGCTGACATTTCCGGTGCGCAAGCCTTTGATAAGGCAGCTAGGATCGATACACCACTATTCCCCGAATTCGCTGACCAGTGGTTCCTGGAAAACAAAATCCATTGGCGGGCATCACACCAGCGCAACATGGTGAACATTCTCGACCGGTCCCTAAAACCTGCCTTTCAGAGGAAACGGATCGGGGACATCACGAAAACCGATATCCTCGAGTTAAGAAACAAGTTGGCGAAGAGCAAAGGACGAGGTGATAACGGGCTGAAGGTTCCTAAAACCATCAACAATCAGATGTCTATCCTGCGGGCGATTCTGAGGGAGGCTTCTGACCGGTACGACTTCGACAATCCTTACCGAAACATCAAGCCGTTGAAGCTCAAGAAAACTCATATTGAGCCTTTTTCCCTCGACGAAGTGGAGCGAATCCTCAAGTACGTACGGCCGGATTACCGGAACTACTATCTGGTTCGCTTCTATACCGGCATGCGCACTGGTGAAGTTGATGGTCTGAAATGGCAATACGTTGACTTTGAAAGGCGAGAAATTCTGATTCGAGAGACCCGGGTAAATGGCCAGCCAGAGTACACCAAAACGGACCAATCACAGCGGGAAATCCCCATGTTTGGCCCGGTATACCAAGCGCTGAAAGACCAGTACGAAGCAACCGGAAAGCTCAGCGAGTACGTTTTCTGTAACCGTGAGGGCGAACCGCTTGAACACGGTAACGTTGCCAAGCGGGTCTGGTACCCCCTACTGGAAATGCTGAAGCTGAAAAAACGGCGCCCTTATCAGACAAGGCATACCGCTGCCACATTGCTGCTCGCAGCCGGGGAGAACCCGGAATGGGTTGCCCGCACGCTTGGACATGCTTCCACAGAGATGCTGTTCAAGGTGTACTCCCGCTACATCCCCAACCTGACACGTATGGACGGCAGCGCCTTCGAGCGACTGATCCTGAGCCGTGGGACCACCCAACAGGAGGTGACCGATGAAACTGAATGAGTTGCGCCCTATTCTGAAGGAAACTTTCGCAGGTACGTACCGCCTCACCGGGCGCGTAGCCTCCTTCGATGATGAAGGCATTCCTTATCTCAAACTTCGCCTCAGCAGCTGCCAAGCAGACTGCGTGGTTCTGGTGGCCATCGATTCTGTCGCGATACCTGACCGGCTCGGGCACATGGAACTCGTTGTGGTAAAGGGACAGATCTGTATTGGCCCTGAAGAAAGCGTCATCCTGCTAACCGAGATCCGCCGACCACTACAACCTGAAGTGGTTCGGCTGCCAGCGCTACAGACACTGCCGCGCCTGTTCTGTCCCCAGCCGAACTCTTTGGATGAGTTGGTCGAAGCAGTGCGCTCGCTTGGCTCTAATCATCTTCAGTTGTTCATCAAACGAGTACTCGAGCGCAGGGACAGGTTGGAAATTTTCCTTAAGGCCCCTGCCAGCCAGAGCTATCATCATAGTTATCCTGGCGGACTGCTTGTCCACTCTCTGGCTGTCGCCCGCGGTGTACTTAACATGGTTCAAATCAACGAACCTCAGATGCCGAGAGCAATGCAGGAAGTAGGTTTTGTCGCCGGGCTGCTTCACGACATTGGAAAAACGTTTACTAATGACGTAAATGGCCGCCCAACTGCCACGGCCAGACTTTGTGACCATGCGGACCTTACCCTTGAGGCCTGCGCTGTCGGCCTGGCCTATCTCGACAAGGTTAATCCCGATGCGGCGCTGGCTTTAAGGCATATCTGGACTTGCGCCTCGCCTGGAGCGCGATACGGAGCCCCCGCTGCGATGACCCTTGCTCGGTATGTTCGCGATGCGGATGGACAGAGTGCCATGGCGGACAATCAAAGTCGGGCCTTTCAGAAACGCGAGCCAACAGGCTTTGGAAAGTTGGGGCGCAATGACTACTGGCGGCCATCCCTTCCCGCTCAATGAGGATTACGCAACAACCAGAGGGGGTGCATTCCATCATGCAACCCCTTCACGATTGCGGTTTCCGCCGTCACCTACACTAACGTATGTGGCAAACTCAGCTGGACGCCTGTACAAACCACTCACTGATCCGCCCATACCCAAACACAAAGGCTAACTTCCTGGCCCGGGTAAGGCTCACATACACCAAAGCTCGCTCTTCATTCTCGCGCTGCCGGTGCGTCACTGCATCGGCGGCGGACTTCACCACAAAGTCCAGAGGTACAAGCCCCTGATTCGCCGAGGCCAGGAACACCCCATCAAATTCGAGGCCCTTTACCCGGTGCATGGTGGCCAGGTTCAGAGCACCATCTGGCGTGGCCGCGCTCTGCCCTTCCAGAACGTGGCAAAGCTGCTGCCGGCTTTCCAGTGCTGCTTTCAGTTCATTTACCTCCCGGCGAGTACGGGCGATCACGCAGCAGGCTTCCGGTACTAGGTTCTTCGTTTTCACTGCTTCCAGAATGGCTTCCGCCTGCTGGTCCATGGACTCGAAACAACGTACCTCGGGTACGGGGCCATGCATCAGCGAGTGGTAGAACTTCTGAGTGTCTTGCCCGCCGTCCAGGTCATCCACTTCCACACCTTCCAGAATACTTACAGCCATCTTTCGGGTTTCGTCAGTGGTTCGATAATTAATCTTCAGGCGGGCACTACGGCCCCGAATATCAATACCGCACTGGCCGAGGACCACCTTGTTCTTGCCGTAGATTCTCTGATGGCCGTCCCCCACAATAAACAGATCATTCGCGCCAGGTGGCACTAGCGCGCGGATCAGCATGAATGCCTGACTGCCCATGTCCTGGGCCTCATCCACGATTACGGCGGCCAGGTCCGGCCGCAGCTCAGGCTTGTTCTCAATCAGTTCCCGAGCATCCCGATAGGCGTCATCAGTTTCTTTCAGATAGTTGCTGGCAAGCAAATGGCGATAGCGCTCGAAAACCGGCCAGATCTCAACCCGCTGCTGACGATTCAGGCGGGTACCGCGGCCAATACGGGATGCCTTCTTGTACTCATCCACACTGCCTACCGACTGAGGCTGAATCACCCTCGCCCATTCTTCCTGAAAGAAGGCCATTCCAAGTTCAATGCTGGCAGGTTTCTCGGAATAGGCCTGCTCCCAGAGCTTCTTCTCCTCACGGCTATCCAGAAGCAATCCGTAATCGTAGCCCTGCTTTTTCAGGAAGTTCATCACCCAGGCATCGAGGTTCTGTACCTCAATCCGGGAAAGAGCGTCCTGGGAGCAGATTTTGTTCAGGTTTTGCTGAATATCCGCAGCCAGGTTTTTGGTAAAGGTCGTGAACAGAATTTTTCCATCACCTTCATCAAGCTGATTGGCCAACCACTTGGCCCGGTGCATGGCAACCACCGTCTTACCTGTACCAGCCCCACCCAGTACCCGAACCGGACCATTCTTTTTACCCTCCGCGAGGCGGCGCTGGGCCGGGTGAAGGAATACCCGCCATTTCTCAATGGACTGGTTTAGCACCTCCTGCAACGCCTGCTCGTTCTCGGCCACCGTGAACAAAGCGCGGGATTCGGGCCGAGTCAGTGCTGCGGTGAAGTCTTCGGTATCCACCGCCTCCGGAGCTATCGGAACCACTTCGTTCCAGGCTTCCTCGAACGTGGCCCCGGCCATCAGCATGAACAGTCCGTCATGGGCATCTTTGGGTATTTGCTCGTTAATCAGGGCCGTTTCCAGGTCTGCCTCAATTTTCATGCTACGCACCACCGCCAGAGCATCTTCAGGCACACCGAGCTGCAGCAGTTGGCGGTCTCGTATCGCATCAAACAATCCGGGCTGAGCGGGCGTCTCTTGGGTTCCCGATGCCGGCTCCAGCGCACTCTCCTCAACGGTGAACACCTGCAGGCTACCGGTATTGGGGTTAATCTCGATTTTGCGCTTCTCCGCCCATTTGTAGGCCGTATCGTGGTGATTCACATACAGCATCAAGTACAAATCTTCTTTCTCGGCGGCGGCCAGAATAATGCGCACATCCTGATTGGCTCGAATCGAACGCACCTTGTCATCCCTGAAAGACGGTAGTTTTTCATAGTTCAGACTGGGGTGGTTCCGGTCCTGCTGGAACAACATTACGGCTTTATTGGCCTGACTTTGCTCGTTGGGTGTCAGCTTCAGCAGGCTTTCAAAGTACTTGTCAGAGAACGCAACACTCGCCATCTCAGGCTCCCGATTCCAGTTCATTCACGGCATCAACCAGCTCTTCAACCGAAGCGCAGAGCCGCCATCCATCGGCTTCCAGGTAAGGTCTGGCCGCCACCTGATCCTCAATGTCCTCAAGCAACAAAGCGATCTTTGCATCAGCAAACATCAGCTCGGCCTCGCCCACCACCTCGTCCAACTCACCGGCAACCACAGCCTCAGCCACCAGCGCCTCGTCAGGCCAACTAATCTGGTGAGCTTCCAGCTCTATGCGGAGTTCATCCTCAAGATTCTCAAACCAGGCCGGAGTTTGCCCCTGCTTTTCAGGCTTGTCATTCTGGGCCTGGGTCGGACCCCACTCAAGGCCGGCAGCTATGCCGCTGTTCTTGGAGTCTGGAGTCCAGGCGTAAAATACGGGGAGGAACTGGAGGAAATTGACGGCGTTCCAGAATCGCTGCCACTGGTAACGGGCCTGGTCTTCGCTGCCTTTTTTCAGGGTGTAACTGGCGGAAACCAGCGCTTTGTTGAGGTCAAAGTTTTTGAGTAGATCCGGGCCAGCCAACAGGCTCAGTGAAATCACGGCGGCTGCTTTATCGTCGGTCAGCTCAACCGAACCCGCCAAAGCGGCGGGGTCTGGTGTCAGGTCGGTGAAACTTGCTGGCAGTCCATTCAGACTCTCCAGAACGGCTGTTTTTACGCCAGGGTCCGCCAGCGAACGGGCTGGAAGGCATTGCAGGAGGAAAAACAGGGCCTGTTGCCGAAGCAACGTGGCATCCTGCTCAGTGAGGAAATGCATCAGCAGGTCGAAGGTGCACTTGTTCAGGTGCTGGGCCGTATTACTCACCCCAGCCACCTTAGCCAAGCCGGCAATGGCCTGATGGTGTTGCTCCGGCGAAGTCATGCTCAAAGGCAGGGGCACGTCCATAGCCTTATCGCCCATCACCTTGTTGACGTCATACCAGTTCAGGGTCCAGACCACGAAGCCGGCCCGCATTAATGCCTGGCGTTTGAGCAGGTCTTCGCTGGCCTTGTCACCATGGAACTTGTAGCCATCCAGGAAAATAGCTACTGGCAGCAAGCCAGACCGCACCGGCCACAGCACGAAATCCGGCTTGCTGGCGAACTGAACGCCCTCTGCCATGCCAAGATTTACCTGGGGCTCGATTTCATAGGCCAGATCACCAATCGTCAGCCGGTAACCGCTTTTGCCTCGGATAATGTCCTTACCTACCCGCACCTTGTGGTTACCCGCACAGTCTTCGCCGGAGAATCGCGCCAGGGCCTCCGGGAATCGGGCTTCCAGCTCGGAGTCTATCCAGGGATTGCCACCAAGTGCGCTCAGGCCCTGCTTGTCCTCAACCCACTGGTGATCGCCATCAACGATATCCTTGAGCATCTCAAGCGCCAGCTCCTTGCTGGTGCTTTCCATGCCGTAGGCATTGCGATATTCCAGCAGGCAGCGATAGCAGCCATCCATGGTGTTGTCGTAACAGTCGCAGGCATCCATCACATCGTAGGCTTTGCGGAATACCTCCTGCATATTCTCGACGCGGCTCAGCAGCTCATGCAGGTAACCCGTACCACCGGGCACCGAATCGTAAAGCACAATAAAGTGCCGGCGCTCGTCGGTTTCGCCAATCGGCTCACTCTGATAAGCCACCCGCAAGTGGTCCACCTTGCCGCCGAACCGCCGCTTCAGGCCAAGCTGCAATGCTGCCACAAAGGAATTCACCTGCTCTTCGGTGCCACCGGTAGACAACCTCGGCAACAGAATCCGCAGGGCCTCGGATGAGAACTTCCGGTACAGGTACAAGCAGTTTTCCAGGCCGGTATCTTCCTTACCACCCGCCAGCTTTTTGGGGCCACGGGCATAGCTGCAGGACTTCAGATGTTCTGCTTCCTTTTTGCCCTTGGCTGCCGCCTTGGTCTGCACCGAGCCACATTCGCGGCAAATCGGAAAACCCGCCCGCTGGATGTGCTCGCCGGCCACGTCGAAGTACATCTCCTCCCCTTCCCGGCGGCCAAAGTTCACCTCCAGGAAGTTGGCAGAACGAATGAATTCGAAGCCAAACGGCTTGTCTTTATCATCCAGCACCCAGCTAATCGGCACATCAGAGGGCTTGAAGTCAATCAGCATCTGCTTGTTGAAGAACACCGGTTCGCGGTCATCGGACCGGTCATCCAGAATCGCGTCCTTGGCATTGGTGAACGCATAAACCTGCGTCATCTTCAGCATCTTGGTGCGGGCGCTTTCATCGCCCCACTGGTTGGTGTGGCAGCGGGGACAGGTTTTATCGCTGAAGCCTGCTGTCGGGTCGTCAGCCGGTGCGGAATAATGACAGCGGGGGCAAAATCGCCAGTCCTGAATGTTGCGGCCCTTGGACGTTTCTACCCGCGTTACTTTTACCTTACGATTGCCGGCGTAAAACACCGATTCCGGTGCCAGTTCCGTTAACGCGGCCTGGGCCGGGCGCTGGTACTCGTATTCCCGCTTAACGAACTCGCGCTCGGCACCATCGCCAGCGGCTGCTTTATCGGAGCGGAAGATCACCGAGTGCAGGGTCGCGCCCTCTTCCGGGAACGCGTAATTCGGCAGCAGGCCTTCGTCGGTAAAGAAGTTCAGAGTCTCACGCTTGTTCAGGCGAATGCGCATTCCCCGATAGCCGGCGGCTTCACGCTCCAGCTCCAGAATCTCGGCCTGGGTGTGCTCATCCTGCGGCTGCTTTCGCAACTTATCTAACTGCTTGTCCAGGTTCTTGATGGTAGT
This sequence comes from Marinobacter sp. AN1, assembly GCF_026013985.1. NCBI lineage: Bacteria > Pseudomonadati > Pseudomonadota > Gammaproteobacteria > Pseudomonadales > Marinobacteraceae > Marinobacter > Marinobacter sp. AN1. The sequence continues at coordinate 2,935,329 of NZ_CP110342.1, forward strand.
GGCCATCAGGCCGCGTTCATCCGCCACCAGCCTCAAACGATCAAGCAGATAAATCTCCAATCGGCTTTCATCAAACTGTGGCCCACCGAACAAATACTGCCGGAGCAGCTCGAGGTCTTCTCCACTCAACTCCGTCGCGACATGGCTGCTGAAACCATCCCAGATTTCCTGCATGTTGTGCTTCAGGAATCTCAGCAGCGTGTACGGAAAGCGATCCTCCTGGGCCTTCTCCACGGCATCCAGCACCGGCTGCATGGTATGCGGCACCTGGTTGTCACCCTTGGCCGAACGGGTCCAGCAATCCATGGTGTAAGCCAGTAACTGACGGCGCAGCACATGGCGGGCCTTGAGGAACACTGCGGGGGGCTCAACCGGGGTGTCCAGCATCCGGCCCGGATCGGCGTAGAACACCAAATCGTGCGGGCGACCGTTGGCTACCGTCAGTACAAAGGAGTTGCCGTCGCGGCGGCCACCCCGGCCAACCCGCTGAAGATAATTCGCCTGGGCCGGTGGTACCGAACACAGCAGCACGCTGGACAGATCACCAATGTCGATACCCATTTCCAGCGTTGGCGTGGCCGACAACAGGTTGTATTCCCAGGGTTTCTCCCCCTTGATAAAGCTGTTTTCCACCCGAATACGCTCACTGGCCGCCAGCAGGCCGGTGTGCTCGTGGGCAATCACCCGGTGAATTTCACCGTGGCGGTATAAATTCCGATACAGCGTGTTGCGCACAGGCACCACGTTTTCATACAAAAGATCCGGCCCGGCCGCACTGATCATGGGCAGCCCGAGCCAGCCACGAGCTTTACCTGCAGGCACGTGCACAGGGCGGTAGCCTTCACACTCCACGGCCTGAATATCGGTAGAAATGGTCAGCACCTCGGGATTCAGGGCCCAGAGTTTAACGCCGCGCTCATTGGTTTCTGTTTGCACCATGCCGGCGCTGGCTAACGCATCCAGTGCCGCCGCAAGCACGTGTTCCTGTTGCTTGCGGTCGACCATGGCATCCGGGTTCAGGCAGCTCAGCCAGTTTTCATACCAGGAGCGGGAGGCATTGTTATGGCTCAGCGGCTCATAGCCTTCCGCTGTGGCGAGAGCCGGGTATCGGGGCCTGGGCGAGGACGGCCCCAAAGGCGGGGCATAGTCCACAAACTTGAGCAGGTAACTTTTGCCGGATTTCTCACGGTAAAAGGCCAGGTCTTTCAGCCCGAAAGCTCCCAGGTTCACCATGTGCTGAACCAGCCCGGTCATCAGGCCCTCAGCCGCCTCTTTATCAATCCGGTAGCCAAGGGTGTTATCAGCAATCTCGCGCCACGATGCAGCAGCACTGGCTACAGGTTCAGCCGGCCAGTCCAGCGCGGCGATGCCCAACCGGTTAAGAGAACGCCCCACCTGGGAACGCCATCCCAGGTCTTCCAACACCTGCCACAACATGCGCCCGCGAATCAGCTTGAGCAGCCGGGCAGGGTCGCGCACTTCCCCGGTGGTTTCGAAATGCTCGAACTCGGCGGTAAACCGCTTGTCCGGTGGCATGAACTCGCGCAGGTATTTGGCAAGGTCCAACCGCCCCGGATGTTCGCCCTGGTTCAGCCAGTAAGCCTCAAACAGCTCCGGCAATTGGAGTAACGGAGCCGGTTCCGGCTTGCTTTCAAGAAGCTGAGTCAGCGCCATACGCACGTTGTTCTGCCAGGTACGCGCCGCGAAGAAACCCGCACGGTGAGTGGCATCCTGCACGGAGTCGCTGAAGGTCAGCAGCTTACGGTCATCGTTATCACGACTGCTGAACAACTGGTGAATGGCCACCGCACTCAAACTGGCGGCCCGGGCACCAAACACCACCAACGAAGATTTAGCAGAGCAATACGGGCAATCGTGTTCGTGAACCATCCGGTTCACATTATCCCGCTTCACCTCCTTCAATTGATGAGGCTTGCTAACCCGGATTTCTCATGAAGAAGGTAGCATGAGGAAGGAAGAAGCGGCTTAAAGTGTTAGAATTCAAGTTCCTACACAAAAACCCACACTAAAAGCCGCTATCCAAAATGGTACCTCAAAAACTGACCTTCTCGCCACTCTCCCGCCGCCAGATTGAAGCCGATTTCTCCGGAGGCCATATCACCTCGGATGCCGGTGTGTTGTTACTGCGCGAAGTCGATAAACAACACCGGCTAACCCAGCGACTGGCCGAGACGCTGACCGACCAGCGGGATGCCCGCATGATTCGTCATGGGCTCAACACCATGATCCGGCAGCGCGTCTACGGCGTGGCCAGCGGCTACGAAGATCTGAATGATCATGAAGCGCTTCGCTTTGATCAGGCACTACAAACCGCCACGGGGAATGCCTCGACTCTGGCCGGCAAGTCCACGCTTTGTCGAATGGAGCAGGCGATGGATCGGCAAACCATTGTCAAAGCGCATGAGTTGCTCTGGCACCACTTTATCGAGCAGCATGAGAAGCCGCCCAAGGAAATCGTGCTGGATTTTGACGGCACCGATATTCCGGTGCACGGCGACCAGCCGGGTAAGTTCTTTAACCGGTATTACGACCATCACTGCTACTTCCCGCTTTACGTCTTCTGCGGCCGGCACTTGCTGGTGAGCTACCTGCGCACCAGCAACCGGGGTGATGCCCGGCACAGTTGGGCCATTCTGGCGCTGCTGGTGCGATTTATTCGCCAGTATTGGCCACAGACCCGGATCGTATTCCGGGGCGACTCCCACTTCAGCAAGCCCCGACTGCTGGCCTGGTGCGATCGCAACCAGGTGGATTACATCGTAGGCATGGCCCGCAACCAGCGGCTGGAGGCGCTTGCCGCCCCAGCCATGGACAAAGTCCGGACCTACTACGAGGCTCATGGCCATAAGCTCGCCAGCACCTTCCGCTTCCGCTACAAAGCCCGAAGCTGGCATAAGCCACGCTGGGTGGTTGCGCGCCTGGAATATGGCCCTCAAGGCCCGAACCCCCGGTTCGTTATCAGCTCCCGCTACGATGACGGATTCAAGCTCTACTACGAACAGTATTGCGCACGGGGTGATATGGAGAACCGGATCAAGGATCAACAACTGGATCTGTTTGCCGGTCGCACCTCCAGCACACACTGGTGGACCAACCAGTGGCGGCTGATCTTATCCGGCTTCGCCTACACCCTGTTCGAGCGTTTGCGGGTGCATCTGAAAAACACGCCCTTCGAACGTATGAGTGCCGGCACCTTGCGCTTGAAGCTGATCAAGGTTGGCGCAGTCATCATCCGCAACACCCGCCGAATACGGGTGTTGATGAGTGATAGCTATCCACACAAGAACGATCTCTCAGCACTGGTTCAGCGCTTGGTGCCCCAGTAGATAATCGGGCTCCCCCGGCCCGATACCAATGGGGGAAAGGGGGAGTTGTGCCTGAATGCCGGAAACTGGCTAAATAATCGCCAACTTCGACCATGACCACTCGGATCTGGCACTACCAGGCTTGGTCTGCGAAGGTTGTTGGAGCACTATGAGAAATCCGGGCTAACCCGCACCAGCGCCTCATTGCCCGCCTGGCAGCCCTTACACTCCCCGCTATAATCCGCCGCTGCGGTGCGGCCACAGTCCCGGCACACCCGAAAATTTTCCAGGTCCATGCCAGCCGGAGATATTCCCGCTCCCTGTTGCCAGGGCAGCAGCAAAGCTGTTTCCTCATGGTTTCCAAAAAACGCGCTATAGATATTCTGCAGCTCCCTTTCCACCACCTGTTCAGAAACGTGGCTCTTCTCCATGCGAGTCAACCAGGCGGTACCGTGACATTCGCGGCACTGCACCAGCGGCAAGCGAACCTGGCGCTGATCTTTCGGAGGTTTATCATCACCGAACGCCAGCAATGGCGGTAATACCGAAGAGCGCCCGTTTTCAGAGTCGTCGTCGACAAGTCCAAGGGGCTTTGGCTCCCGCAACGTCCCAACAATACGCCGGAGTTCACGGGACCAAAGCTGCAAGCGCAGCTGCACGAAAGGCAGGCCAACATCATTCCGGGCATGGGACAGCAATGCCAGCAGAGCAATCAAAGCCTGCTCCGGCTGGCGCTTGAACAGCGGTGGGATCTGTGAGGCCAGCTTTTCTACCAACTCGCGGAATCGGGGTGTACCCTGCCCCAACTTGAGCTGGCGCAGCAGATTCGCCAGCTGGCCATGTTGCTTCAGGTCCTTGCCCAGCTGAATCCTTCCTTCTTTAGAATCCAGTGGCACTTCCGGCTGCTTGCTGAAATAAAGCTCGTAGGCCTTCTTAAGATACGCCTGCAGACCCTCATTCAACGCCACGGAAAGATCTTCCGGCCCAATATCCTTGTTCAAGCCCAGAAACGCCAGGTTATCCAGAAACTCCGAATCACTCTGCCGCTGCTCCGCAATCACCGAATCACGCCGGAACGGGCTTGAGAAAATATCCGAAGCGTAGGCCAGCAGCCCGTTAATACTGTCATCACCACCGAGCGTGGCGGACGTGCCCGCACAAACCAGCTGGTCCGGCTTCAAATCAAACCGGGCCCGAAGCCGGCGAATCAACAACGACAAATCCGTGCCCTGGGCCCCGTCAAAGGTATGCAGCTCATCCACCACCAGATAGCGCAGGGTATCCGGCCCGTTATGAGCCCACAGCTTCTGGTCCTGCGGGCGCATCAACAGGTAATCCAGCATCTTGTAGTTGGTGAGCAGCACATCCGGCGGGTTATTGCGCAGGGTTTCCTTGTCGGTGATCACCTGGTCTGGGCCCATGGCCTTGGTGCCCTGACCATCCCCGCCCACAAACAGCCCGACACGCAGGCCTTTTAGCGTGGGCTGCCGATGAATCTCCGCAGCAAAGCGCTTGGCCTGATCCGTTGCCAGAGCGTTCATCGGATAAATGACAATCGCCTTGATACCCGGCGCGGCCGCACGCTGGCAGTGGTCCAGAACCGGATACATGAAACACTCGGTCTTACCGGAACCGGTACCAGTCGCCACCAGCGTATTTGCAGCACGTCGGTCTGATGCCAAACGTTGCCAGGCCTGCTCCTGGTGGGCATAAGGCGGGTGCTCTGTTTCAAAGCTTTTGAAGAAATCCCGGCCGGAAGAGCCGGTGAGAAACGGAAGGCCGACGGAAACATAAGGCCCCTTAATAAACGCCTCACCGTCTTGCTGCTCCTCCACCAGGCGGCGGAACTCGCCTTTGAAGGGATCGGTCTCGGTTTCGTAACCGGTGATGATGAATTCACGCAATGCGGCCGATACTTCATTGGCCAACAAGCCGGGGATCATGGGGGCTCCTTTATTGGTTACTACAAGTAGTAACCTTAGCTTAAAACGAGAGGTATGTCCTTGCCTTAGAGATTCAATTGCTCAATAAAAAACCATCAATAGAGGGGACCGCAACATGAGTGCCTAACCTGCGACCTAATATTCCATACTGTCGATGCCACAGCGTTACGTCACTTGGCGAGGGATTTCCAGCCCAGCTCTAATCGCTTCTAATCCAGCTTGATTTTTTGGCTCTAACTGGCTTATATAGGGCGCTATCGTTTCAAGATATTCTTCAGTTGACCTCATTAACATTCCTCTATAGAAAGCCTGATCATTCATAGTTAAATTATAATTAACGAGAAGCTCCCGAGCATATTCTTCTTGATATAGGTAGTGTTTTTGCAAGACTGTTAATTCATCGCGGTCCCCTAGAACTTCCGATATCAACTCGTTAAGGGTCGCACGAGCATTGATGGCTTCCGCCATTTTCTCAAAGGGGTCAGCATGGGAATCGCCAAAAAATACGTGTTCTATAAAGGCAACACGAGCCTGATTAAAAAGGATATACCCACGCCACATGGGGTCCTCGGAAGAATAGCCCCATGCCTTTTGAAACGAATTTATTGAATTATTTAGGTACCGCCTGAGCCGTTCTGACTCACCGCCTGATAGTAATACTTTCCGATAAGCCCAGGACTTTAACGTCGGTATATCAGCTTTATCAGTTGAGTCGATAACCTGTACCGCGCACTTTCGGTAATAAAGTCCAAGGTAGTTGTAATACACAGTCGAGCTTACCGGATTTCGAATCATCGCTGCCCGAACCTTCAGTAAGCCACTGCTCCCAAGCATACGTTTGTTTTCTACAGAAATCTGGTACTCGTATACGGAAAGGAACAGTTTAACGGCTTCCCTGATCTGTATCGAGCTACCTTTACTAATACTTTGAATTTCTTCTGCACGCCTTTCAACCTGGTTCAGGATCCACTGGACATCCCTACGAAATTCCTTGTTACGCAGCTCGGCCTTCAAATCAAGAGCAGGAAGAAGAACCAGAATATCAATCATACCTTGAATAGTATCGGCAAAGTTTACTGCGGTATTCGAATTCTTTTTCAGGTTCTGCTTTACCTCTGAGAAAATGTGCCGACAAAGTTTTTCCCTATCAGTTTCCTTATATTTATCGACGAATTCTGGAATCGAGGTGACATAATTCTCGTTATCTAAAATATTTCCATCCATCTTTGTAATATTATTAACGCTATCAATCGATAAATACGTCTGCAACGCGACAAAAAGCGCAACAAGAGATATAAGCGCCGACAGCGTAGCTACGATGAAAGTGGTAAGGTCCACCTGCGTTCGAGTCTTGTAAAGCCAGAAGGCCAGCGACCCGCCTAACGTAAGCACCAAGGAAACGAAAATAATATAAAGCCACTGCTTATTGGTGAATCGGATCATTACTCAGCCCATTTTGACCTGTACGTATCCAAAGCCACCTCTAGTAAGCGCGGCACCTCCAACACCTCTTCCAGGCCAAACAAACGCCAGCCCTGAGCCGCCAGCATTGCCCGCTGGGGTGCCCTTTCTGCCGACACCCACACAGCAACCCGCAGATCATCCCACACAAACTCGAACTCACCGGCTACCTCACCGTTATCCATCTGGATCTCAGCACCGCACTCAGGCGCGGGCAGCTCGCTCTTCAGAATATGGTTCACTACCGGGATGGCAGCCTCTTCCACCTGCTGCGCCCAATCAGGCAGACCATAATGCAGGTCACCAAGTACCTTCCGGGCAGTATGAACCCGGAAGCTCTCGGCATCATCAAACACCTGAAATCCCGCATTGGTCGCCAGTTTAAAGACATCCATCTCCTCATTGAGAATCAATGCAACCGGCTCAGACAAACCCTCCTGCAAACCTTCCGGCCAAGCAAGATCCAGAAAAGCCTTCAGTTCACCGGTATCCGGGTCTCTCAGCTCGAATTCCTTGTCTCCCGACGGCAGGCCGTGCTCTGTAATCCAGGCATTCACCTCATCCAGGAGCTTCTCCTCCTGCTCATCCGCTATTCCACCTGGAGCAGACTCGCCCTGCTCTACAGCCTGATATCCAGGCGCCTCTTCCTCCGATGGCAGGTCATACAAAGTATCCAGAAAACGATTAGCCGCTTCAGCCAGCAGCGCCTGGCGCTGGCGGAGGAATTCCATATAGTTTTCCGGCTTACGCAGCTCCGGATCTGCAGGAATCCACTGGCTGGCAAGCGCACCGGTATGCTGGTCCTCTACCTCTGAAAAATACTCCTGAGGTGGCCTGTTACTGATCTGCAGATTGCTGCTTTTGGTCAGAAAGCAAAAGTTGCCCAAAGCGTTAATTGCCATCTTGTCGTCATGACCATTCTTCTTGAGAAAATCCCTGGGGAAAATATGGTGAACTTCCAGAGACGTATTTTTACCTAACAGGCCTTTCTTCAATGGCAGACCAGAGCCCCAGTCCTGTGCCTCGCCAACGCGGGTGAGCATGTATAGAATCGAATAAAAGCGGTTGCCACGGCTCCAGCCCGTGAAATGCTCTGGCCGGATGCGCAGATTACCCCGCCACAGCTGCAGCTCACGGATAAGCGCATCCAGCCCGACCCCTGGCCCCGCGTCCATAAGAATATTCAGGTCGCGGGACAGAACACTCTCCGTGGAACCGGAATACCGGCCCCAAATGGCCGTTTGCACATACCAGAACAGGATTTTGTTCTGGGTATCGTGGTCCTGGGCGGCACCACCGGCATCGTCCAGAAACCGAGCCAGTATCGGGAACGCGAAATGCCCCGTCAGCACCTGCTGATGGTCCAGACCAAGCCGCGCACCGATCAGATCCAGAATGGTATTGATATGGTTAATGGCACGCTGCAGCGCACTGTTAAAGGTTGCCGCATCAAGATCATGCAGTGCTGAAAAACGTGCATCACCCGTGGCAATCGTGGTCACGCTGCGCAGCAACCAATCCAGAGAGAAACCGAAGCCTGCCTCGTTCCATTCATCCAGCGCCTTACGCATGCGAGAGCGGGCATCCGGCTCTACCGAGCAGATCCTGGCCAGGGCCAGGTCACCCTTGGATAGCTTACGGCCACCGCTGTTTACCCGGTTGAAGATATCCACCACCACGTCCAGGGTCATTTCCGGGCCGGAGACGTCCTCGATGTGCACATCGATGTCACGGATATTTCTCAGCTTGATCAGCCTCTTGGTAAGGCTGGAGGTTCGCTTCAGATCCTGCGTGTACTCCAGGATTTCGTCCTGGATCCGGTCTTCCTCACCCTCCTTCATTAACCGTGTAACATCGACCCACAAAGGATTTCCCTGCATTTTGGAGGCCATATAAAACGAAAACTCTTCAGTCTCCGCATGGAAATACAGCCCCTTGAAGGCATTGGCGTCTCCATCAAAAAAGGCGGGCGGCTCACCCTTCATAATTCCATACAATGAAGTCATCCGCTGTTGACCATCCAGCAGCATTTTCACCTGTTGTCCCGGGCTTGCTTCTGAAACACCACGCCCTTTCGCCTGGGAGTTATCAGTAATCCACGCCAGAAGACTTCCTACCGGGTAACGCTTATAGAGCGAACGAACCAGCCCACGAACCTGGTCACGGTTCCAGACATAGCCACGCTGAAATTCCGGCAAGGCGATTTGGCCGAATTCGATTTGGTCCAGGAGGGTGGAGATTTTCATGAAAATCCTTATTTCAGATTATTTTCTTGAAGGAATGACCGGACAGCCTTGTCATCGAAATGCTTGTGCAGCCAGACGTCCGTCAGATCCATAACGAGAATGACACGATCTGTGCCCAAAACACGCCCAAGTAAAAAGTTGGCGCTACGTTCTATGGTCTGAATGGTATAGACCTTATTCTGAACACCTTCCGGGTAAGCGGCATGGTAAAACGACAAATCGAAGCGTCGGCTGCCATCTCCCGCAGGAGCTACTGAATAGACCTTTATCGGTGAATAGGTGCGCACCTGCTTACCGAACTCGGAGCTTAGAAGCTCCATCGCGTAGAAATTTTCTGGCTGCAGTGAGAACCGCATCATGCCCCCAAACCTTACTCACTCAAAACCACCTTAGGAACAACCACTTCCCACCGGCTAACTTTATTGAAATGCCGGTATTGCTCTTCCGAGTCCTCGTTATATCGAATAACTACTGCTGCCACCTCGCTGGACTCAAGCTGTCTATCAAGGCGAAACGAGGCAGCGGTTCTTCCCACGACATTGCCATCGGAATCAAGAAACAGATAACGGTTGTTCTCGACCTTCCCCTGCAAAGGCGCTCCAGGCTTGAGCTTGGCGATAAGGTCATGGATTGCTGACTCCGAACCATGACGACCAGCAAAACCAATATCAATTTCGTTGAGTGCCAATGGGCTCGGTGTTCGGTTCAGTTAGGTTGATTGCCGTACACCTCCCAGGCCACCCGATAATCCTCCTCCCGATCCGGCCGGAAGAAGGGGGCTTTGTATTCCACTGTCCGTTCAACCGGCCCGCCGGGAAGCGTGTCGTCCAGGTAGGTTTTGTAAACACTGCCTTCCTGCATGTGCTGTATGTCTTCCCAGCCAAGGGCGATGCCATCCTCTTTCCTGGCCGGAGCATCGATGTAATAGGAGACGCCTTCGGTCAGCTCCTTCTTACTGGCTTTTCTGGGCAGGCCTACGCCTACCAGGCCTTTGCTGGGAGTGAAGACGATGCGGCCGGTTTGGTCGTAGAAGGTTTCCGCATCGTACTGGCGCATGACGGGGAACTGAACGCGGTAGATGGTTAGCTGGTCTTCCAGGGTGAGACCGAGGGCCTGCTCAAGAACCAAATGCCGATGACCTTCCACCCCCACTCCCAAGCTCATACAGCCACCTGCAGCCGCCCAGACCGTTCAAACAGACGGCCTTCTTCGATAAGGTCATCAATCACTTCATCGAGGCGGGCCTGGATACTTCCGGTCAAACGCTTGAACCCAATCAGGTTCAGGGCTGCGCTCATGCAGCCTTCACGATCCACCGAATGCGCATCCTGAACAGTTACAAACAAGGCTTCGGATAGCTCAGCGGGCGATACGAAATCAAACTTCCTGTGATTAGCCGGCAGCTCACTCCAGTCCCTCAAAGTTACAGAATTCATGTCCGCAAGCTTTACGAATGAGCCATCAAAGTCGATAGCACCCTCGCGCTCCAAATCGTTTATGCACTCCAGCACCCGATTTTGTATCCTCTGGCCTGCGCGACTCAGTCCGACCGAACTGATTAGCCGCGTCGTTAGAATCGATACATGAACAGGCCCCTCGTGTTCGCAAACAACAAGGATTGCATTTTTTACCTTGCTGGACGGAACCTCGAGAAAGTCGTCTACATACAGCGGAAGCCCCAACGCATCCTCGTCGACAGGTTTGTAATGAGGAATCGCTCTGGTTGCCTCTTCCTCGGAGAACTCAGCTCGCTCAATGGTCGGTGCGTGATTATGTTGTTGCAGTTGTGAAAGTCTAGCCTCTGCAGCCCCACGTTCATCAATACGGGCCTGCTCTTCTATTGCCCGCTCAATGGCCTGCTGCATCCGGGTAATTTCCTGGGCAGGATTACGGAACCATTCAGTGCTCCAGATACGGTGAAACCGCCAGCCCAGCCCCTCAAGTACACCCTGTCGCAAGCGGTCACGCTCACGAGCGGAAGCGGAGCTGTGATACCTGGCACCATCGCATTCAACTGCAAGGAGATACCTGCCTGGATTAAAAGGCTCCACAATGGCCAAATCAATTGAATAGCCCAAGCAGCCCACCTGCGGTTCAACATCAAAGCCCAGGGATTTAATCGCGCTCATCACTTCAATTTCGAATGGGGAATCTGGCTCTTTGCCGGTTTCAGATATGGCAGGGAGGTCGCCCTTCTCGGCATAGTCGAGAAACACTTTCAGAGCCCGCACACCAAACGATGAGCTTGCGTCTGTACGCAACTCATCGCCCCGGAAGTTCGCAAAAACCTGCATGGCGAGCTTTGCCCGGGAAATGAGAACGTTAAGTCGACGTTCGCCACCTTTCCCATTCAAAGGGCCAAAGTTCTGACTGACATTGCCGCTAGCGGTTCTGCCATAGCCAACGCTGATGAAAATGACATCGCGCTCATCACCCTGAACGTTCTCGAGGTTCTTAATGAAGAATTCATCCGCGCTGGCATGATGCTGGAAAAATTCCTCCGTTTCCGGATTTTCACGGCGTATACGCTCCACCTCCAGCAGAATCACCTCGCGCTGCGCAGTGCTGAATGCAACCACGCCGAGTGACAAATGAGGGCGTTTCACACTGTGCTCCAGCACCGCCTGTGCAACTGCCTTTGCCTCGCCAACATTCGCCCTGGTTTTCCCCCTGTCATACAAAGCATCGGGCAGATAATTGAAGCTCAACCCCCAGGCATCAGGGTTCGCCCCTGAGCTGGGGAAAAATACCAGCCGATTGTCATAAAACTGATCATTAGACACGGCGATCAGCGACTCATGCCGGCTTCGGTAATGCCAACTCAGCATCCGCTCTGGAGCCCCCCTCGCCTGCATCATCGTCAGAATGCTTTCTACATCGGCGGTGACACTCTGGTCAGCCTCCTCATCACTGATCTCCACCGCCTTACTGAAAAAATTAGTCGGCGGCATCTGTTTGCTGTCACCAACAACGACGGCCTGTTGCGCACGGGACATTGCGCCAAGTGCTTCAGGAGCCGGGATCTGACTCGCCTCATCGAAAATAACCAGATCAAATGAAAGCTTCCCCTGTGGCAAATAGGTGGCCACCGACATTGGGCTCATCATAAAAACCGGCTTTGCCTGCTGGATTACATTTCCTGCTTCCGAAATCAATCTTCGAATCGGAATGTGCCGGCGCTTTTTACCAATTTCCCGCCGGATCAGTTCCATTTCCCCCGGTGCGTTAAAACTCGGCAAAGACTCATGCAGCTTGCGCACCAGCTCTTCTTGCGCGAAATTGAGACAAGCCGTGTCCAGCTCCCGGAACTCGTGAATCATTCGCTCGTGGGAGACCCGGTCAAAACGACCGATCCGGTCTGACTCAGTGTAAACAGTATCAACCAGTCCGGAATAAAAGCTCAGTTTGAGCCAGTCCACAAGGATGTCCGGCGAGTGCCGCCACCCTCTCAATTCCGCAAGGATGACCTCCAATCCCACAGACCGGATATCCGACTCCAGTTGGTTAAAGCGCACTATTGCGTACAGGTGGTCCGGGTTCTCCAACCAGGACTCAAGATTCTGCGACCAAACGGTGATGGGGCCGGCTTTGCTGAAAGCCTCACTCCATTCAAGTCGCTCAGCCAAACCCTCCAGAAGCCCTGTGACTTCTCTAGACTGGTCAGCGAGCGCCTCAATGTCACCGGATCGTTCGCGCACATCAGGGTTGGCTTCGAGGAAGTCCGTGAGCCCCTCCGGAAGCTCCCCATTTCCGATCTCGTCGTAAAGCGCAAAGATCCATTCGGCGATCCGAGACAGTACATCCCAGTCAGACTTTCGGCCCTGCCACTGAGCGCCAAATAACAGTTGGCCAATACCCTCTATCTCACCAAAGCGCTTTAATTCGGATTGATGCTCCAGAGCAAGATCTACGTTGGCCAGCCAGTCTGACGGTGTTCCCACAAGGCCGTCCTTCACGTACCCACGAAGCGTCGCCCTGGCTCTGCGATACTCTCCGGAAAAGATACGCCACCACTTGTCGGCCCGACCTGCCAGCCCCATGCGAACGGGCAGCAGATCCGCAGACAAAGCGGACTCGATAAAGAAGCCATCCAATTGCTCCCGCTTCTTATTCAGTTCGCGACCCAGAACAACGAGCTCGCGAATATCATCCCGGCGAAGTTGCCAATCCTGGGTACTGACCTTAACTCCTTGAAGATGAGGAGCACTCAAAGCGCGCTGGCCAGCCTGATGGACAAGATCGATGTCGCTGAAGGTCTCTGTTTCCGGCAGGCGCATCAGCTGTGTAAGGGACTTACAATCAGCGACTAATGCACCCAGCCCTTGGTGAGCCTGCTCTGTTAACTGGCGAATATCCTGTTCTCCCGAGGGGGAGAGTCGACCAAGAGCAGACTTTGCAAACACATTGGCATCTGGCCGCCCAAACTCGCGCAAATAGGCCTCTACTGTCTGCAGCGTTCGGCTCGCCCGATCAAGGTCTTCGCTCGACCACCGTTTCAGGAGATCAAACCGAATTCGGTTCAAAGATGCCAGGGATTCCTTCTTCTGTAACCGAAGCATCTCGCCCAGAGCCTGGAGGAAATTCATACCGGAATTCAGGATGGGACGGCTGATTTCAGCGGCATAAGTGTCCAGATGTTGTCGCAACTCGGCCAAACGTCGGTACTCGTATCCACGGTCCGGCACGGAAGGTGCTCCCTGGGCGAACGAGGATTTCAGCGAATCAAGAACCGCTTTCTTGCTGCTCTTATGGCTATGCAGCTCAAGCACAGAATCCCCAAGATGGGTCTCGTCCAACCGTGATTTAACCACCTCAAGAGCAGCCATTTTCTGGGCAACAAACAAAACCTTTTTGCCGCGCCCCACCGCTTCAGCAATCAGGTTGGTAATGGTTTGCGACTTCCCGGTTCCCGGCGGCCCCTGAACAATCAGGTTTGCACCCTCCACTGCCGCAATCAGGGCTTCCATTTGCGATGTGTCAGCGTCCTTGACCAGGTGCAATTTTTCAGGCTCGGATATGTGCTGGTGACCGGCTATCTGCTCCAGCACCTCGCCATCTCTGCGAAACCCGCTTTCAAGCACTTTTCCCAAAAGAGGGTTGTCCGTGAGCGGAGCATCGCTCGGCCAACTAACGGGGTCCAGGTCGACATACATCTGGAACTTGCCGGAAGAAAACAGTCCGAGATACATCTTGTCCCTGTGCAGCTTCCAGTTCGCCTGCCCGGCAATCACCTTTTCAACGGCATCGAAGTATTCTGAGGGCGTAAACTCGTCCGCATAGTCCGGCAACTGAACCCGGAACTCGCCCCTGAGTTTGGCTGCGAGCGTCAGATTCGGAGAAAGCTCGATATCGGTGTAAGCGATAGAAAACCCCGCACGCGCAGATTCCCGTTTCATCTCAACCGGGATCAACACCAAAGGTGCATAGCGTGGAGTTCTGGCATTGGGGTCCTCATACCACTCCAGGATACCCATCGCCAGATGGAGTACATCGATACCCTGCTCCTGCAAGAGTGTGTGGGCCTCGCTCTCTATCTTCAGCAACCGGGTGTCCAGCTTCTCCGCTGGTTGTTCGGTTTGAAGAAAGCGATCACCGAACCGGGACTCGCCTGAAGTATCTTCGAGATACTCTCGAAGAGATGGCAGCGCCTCCCCCTCCTCGTCGCCCTCATCACTCTCATAAACCTCCGGCAACGGAAGAAAGCTCATGGTCTTCCGGTTTTCTACGAGAATACTGAACACGTCTTCGGATCGCTCCTCGACCACTTCAAGAAACTTCATGGTCTTCGGGATACTGAGGAGCGGATTACCCCGCAAACCCATATCAAGAAGTTCCAGCCTTGCCAGCTCTAGTTTTTGTTCTAAAGACATCAAACTCCCTCTCACCTAAACCCGGTAGTGACCAGCGTTACACAAAAACAGTACAACCCTGGATCGCAATCGCGATATTAATCAGAAAAAAGAGAGAACTATAGGCAAGATCTCAGTTCTTCAGAAATATCCCGCAGTTGCCGACTGCCTTCCTCCAGGTCATTTGCCTCATTGATTCGCGCGCGACGCATGGCACTTATTAATCACCGTGAAATATCCTACGCCCCGATCAGTATGAGCCGAGGCAATCATTCTTTGAGCCATTTAAGCGCATCAGTCATTTCCGAAGCAGAATCGATCAATCGATCTTGGGTTTTCCGACTGCGCTGAAAAGTATCTAGCCCCTCTGCAACTGGCTCAATACTGGCTTTGGCATCCTGATAGCCCTGCTCCATCCATTCCAGTATTGCGCCGCTCCCAAAGTTAAGCATATCCAGCTTGCCCTTGGAGATTCCCCGTGGTCGAATTTCCAAAATACTGACGTTTGGAAAACGCTTGCGATCCCAAAATGCGCCATCCTGAAGGTGGGTGACGATAATGTGACTGCATTTTTCATTTTCTATCAGCGGCGTTATGGGAGTGTTGCCCTGAAAATTGCTACCACCACCCAAACCACCGTCGTAAAACTTCTTGCCATCAATTCTCTGCGCTTCATAGGCCAGTGGAATAGCCGAAGAAGCCAGCAAAGCTTTCAACTTCTCGCCTGGTGAGAGGGTGTTTATATGAATAAAACTGGAGGCCTTTGACTCTTTGTACACATCCAGGCTCGTAGAAATAAATTTCCAAATATCAGTTACAACACCATCACTTTCATAGACGGAAGCCCAGAAAGGCAGCGCCATATCTTTCGAGTCCAGACTTGCATAGCGGCGAAGTATATCGATACTTGGTGAGTTATCGAAAAAGGCTGGGGTACCAATATACTTGTGATACTTTTCGGGTAGAATGCCTTCGAAAATCTGTGTTGACGCTGCAGCTCGCCGACCGGCAGGGCCTCCAAAAACGGCAGCAGCA
Organism: Marinobacter sp. AN1; assembly: GCF_026013985.1. NCBI lineage: Bacteria > Pseudomonadati > Pseudomonadota > Gammaproteobacteria > Pseudomonadales > Marinobacteraceae > Marinobacter > Marinobacter sp. AN1. The sequence continues at coordinate 2,951,189 of NZ_CP110342.1, forward strand.
ATTCTCACCATAAAAGCCAGTACAGCTAGCCCGGATTTCTCATAGTGCTCCAACAACCTTCGCAGACCAAGCCTGGTAGTGCCAGATCCGAGTGGTCATGGTCGAAGTTGGCGATTATTTAGCCAGTTTCCGGCATTCAGGCACAACTCCCCCTTTCCCCCATTGGTATCGGGCCGGGGGAGCCCGATTATCTACTGGGGCACCAAGCGCTGAACCAGTGCTGAGAGATCGTTCTTGTGTGGATAGCTATCACTCATCAACACCCGTATTCGGCGGGTGTTGCGGATGATGACTGCGCCAACCTTGATCAGCTTCAAGCGCAAGGTGCCGGCACTCATACGTTCGAAGGGCGTGTTTTTCAGATGCACCCGCAAACGCTCGAACAGGGTGTAGGCGAAGCCGGATAAGATCAGCCGCCACTGGTTGGTCCACCAGTGTGTGCTGGAGGTGCGACCGGCAAACAGATCCAGTTGTTGATCCTTGATCCGGTTCTCCATATCACCCCGTGCGCAATACTGTTCGTAGTAGAGCTTGAATCCGTCATCGTAGCGGGAGCTGATAACGAACCGGGGGTTCGGGCCTTGAGGGCCATATTCCAGGCGCGCAACCACCCAGCGTGGCTTATGCCAGCTTCGGGCTTTGTAGCGGAAGCGGAAGGTGCTGGCGAGCTTATGGCCATGAGCCTCGTAGTAGGTCCGGACTTTGTCCATGGCTGGGGCGGCAAGCGCCTCCAGCCGCTGGTTGCGGGCCATGCCTACGATGTAATCCACCTGGTTGCGATCGCACCAGGCCAGCAGTCGGGGCTTGCTGAAGTGGGAGTCGCCCCGGAACACGATCCGGGTCTGTGGCCAATACTCGCGAATAAATCGCACCAGCAGCGCCAGAATGGCCCAGCTGTGCCGGGCATCACCTCGATTGCTGGTGCGCAGATAGCTCACCAGCAAGTGCCTACCGCAGAAGACGTAAAGCGGGAAGTAGCAGTGATGGTCGTAATACCGGTTAAAGAACTTACCCGGCTGGTCGCCGTGCACCGGAATATCGGTGCCGTCAAAATCCAGCACGATTTCCTTGGGCGGCTTCTCATGCTGCTCGATAAAGTGGTGCCAGAGCAACTCATGCGCTTTGACAATGGTTTGCCGATCCATCGCCTGCTCCATTCGACAAAGCGTGGACTTGCCGGCCAGAGTCGAGGCATTCCCCGTGGCGGTTTGTAGTGCCTGATCAAAGCGAAGCGCTTCATGATCATTCAGATCTTCGTAGCCACCGGCCACACCGTAGACCCGTTGCCGGACCAGGGACTTGAGCTCATGACGAATCATCCGGGGATCCCGCTGGTCGGTCAGAGTCTCGGCCAGCCGTTGGGTTAACCGGTGTTGTTTGTCGACTTCGCGCAGTAACAGCAAGCCGGCATCGGAGGTGATATGGCCTCCGGAGAAGTCGGTTTCAATCTGGCGGCGGGAAAGTGGCGAGAAGGTCAGTTTTTGAGGTACCATTTTGGATAGCGGTTGTTGGTGTTGATTGATGGTGTAAGGTCCTGAAATTTTAACACTTTCAGCCGCTTTCTTTTATCCCCTCATGAGAAATTCGGGCTAGAGCATCCATCTTTAATGGAGAGCTTTCAGCCACCTCGTGCCATACCCTTTCAAGGGTCTCGGCCGCCTCATGCACATTCCGAGAACCGGCCACGACGGAACCATTCAAAGAACCAATGCTCGCGCCGGACACGGCATCGGGCTGGATGTCCTGCTCAGCGAGATAGCGCAGAACCCCCGCCTGATAAGCGCCCTTGGCCCCGCCACCGGAAAGGACCAGACCCAACTTAGTGGATTGCAGCATGCCCTTCTCCCTCAATAATTACATTCGACATTTCTTCATAAATGCTGGTATTGGAAAAGACGAAAGGCATTTCTTCACCCGGTGCAGGCGTTTGAGCATTGTTCAGCATCAGGATGACAGATTCTATTTCGCTAGATTCGCTGTCACTAACCAGACACAAAGCCTCACTCAACACCTCGTCTGCTGAACACAGGTTGGCAAACAGAGTGTTTCGATCAATCAGGGCATGGGGGGACCTACCAGTGTGCTCTGAAAGAATTCTGATGCAATCAAGACGTAAGGACTTCATGACTTTCTGTACTGTCTGCGGGTGTTTTTCACCACCCTCTGCAGACGCCAACCAGACACCGAAGTCACCGTACCTGAGTCTCGTTAACAGCATCCAGAGGCTCTGCTCCGGGGTAAACATGGCATCTTTTGATGCAAACACGCTTAATGCCAGCTCCTTTTCAGCCATAGCACTGTTTTGCAGCTCGAAATAGTCCATTTTCCGTGATATGGAATGCTCCATGTCAGAAACCTTTTGAGACAATTCCACAAGATCCTCACGCAGCACTTGAGTATCACCAACCACATCCTGAAGTCTGCCAGATATAAGGCTTACGCCATCCATCACCTGATGCAGAAAATGCTCATTTTTTGCCAGACGCTGTTCATTGCTCACAATATAATCTTTTATAAAGACAAAGCTGTTTTCGAAACTGCCATCGATCAATTCTTGGCGTTTTCTGGTATGCCCCGTGATTCTTTGAAAAAAACGGCCTGAAAACCCCTTAGCCGATACCTTGGCTTTCTGCTCAAGATGGTCAGACATCACACTCAGGCCATTGATAAAATCAACAATGGCTTTTTCTTCTAGATGAGGATAACTCTCCAACAGGCAATCGAGGCCAGAGACATCAATATTGTTTCCCATTATAACTCCTACCTTCACCGGGCCAGCGATTCAATGCCTCGTAATGCAACGCCAATTCGCTTTAAGTGGGTCAGGTTATCGCTTTTCACCTGTTCCATCATTTCTTTGATGCTAGCGATGATGGATACACTTTCAGCCTTCAACTTTTTTGAATTATTCAGCGCCTCCTCAATGCCCATTACATCTAACATGACATCGGAAAATACATCGTCAACCGCAGGAACAAGCTTGTCCTCAAACTGCTTTGAAAGCTTGCCTTCAATATCTTTATAGAATGCATCTGCAAGCTGCTCTGCCTCCCTCACATAGTCATCCAGAACAACCCTATATCTTTTTACCTCTCTCGTTTTGGCAACGACTTTATCTTCGTAGTCATCTCGGAATCCGAAGCTCAGCACTTTTAATGTTTTGTGAACCCAGCCATCGCGCAAAACCCTTTTTCTCTTTGTTTCTACAACAGTTTCGCTATATCCCTCTATTGCACTAGACGGATCTAGGTCGAAGGTTGAGTCTGCGAGCACATCAAGGCAAAAGCTTTCCGCTAGGCTGACGTTGAACTCGAAGCCTTTAGTTTTCATCTCTCTCTCATAGTCACTGCATAACCTTTCCAGCTGCCCAAACAACTCAACCTGAATCTTTTGCTGGGTTCTATCTTCAAGGTCATTCAACTGTTGCTGCAATGAATCGACCATTGACGACAACAGCGAATTGACAACTGCACTCGCATTACTGCTGAAATTCAATGCGTCTTGTCGGTTCTCACCAAAATCAAGCACGCCGTCACCAGCCTGCGAGTGCTTTGTAATTTCTGCGCGGAGGTTTTTCAGTTCATTTTCAATTAGCTGGAAGTCTTTATTTTCTCTTCCGAGCCAGTCACGCTCGCGTTGCCCCTTTTTCTCACTGGATTTGTGTTCCAGTGCATTCTGCAGCTTTTCGAGCTGCTTGGTCCTTTCTGCACTGAACTCTTTACCTATTTTCTCCTTCACAATCCCCACGTGCTCTTTAAGCGCGCTGCTGGCGTTGGCGCGGTACTCAGAAATACCAACGCCCTTGACCTCATCCAGTTTCCCGTAGACCGACTGAATACTCTCGACCAGGGCTTTGGTTCTGTCGATGCTACCCGACAATTCATCCATTTCCTGCGCCAGACCACCTCGTACCGAAGCCGAGAAACGATCAATCTTGCCTGCATTATCCTTCAGCCGTGCCAACGCAGCTTGCAAGCTGCTCTCGCCGGCTTTGGTGTAGGCCTTTTCCAGCATGTTTTTGGTAAAAGCCTCGTACCCTGAGCGTTTGAGCAAACGGTCACTTTTGCTGTTGATCTGTTTGTAAGTCAGCTCCTCAACCTCATCCTCATCCAACTCCCCAAACGCAGCCTTGATAAAGTCTTTGTTTAGCTCGCTTTTTATGAAGTCTGAAATTGCCACACCTTGTTCAATTTGCTGCCTAACCCTTTCCACAATGAAGGCATAGTGTGACGAGACCGGAAAAACCTCGCTGGGGGTTATAAACTCATCATCAACACTTTCATTCAGCAAATCGCTGGCCTTCTTTTTGGTTTGATCTGCGTCGAGATCATTATGTTTTTTCTCATCAAACCGATTCACCACCACGAAGGAGCGTTCTCTGAAAACTTCCTTAATACCCTTGATGTGTTTTCTGATTTCCGCATCCTGCTCAGTATCCAGCTGGGTGTAGTTCATCACCAGCAGCACCATCGAAGCATTTTTCTCAATCTGCTCTGCCAGAATACGCTTGAGTACTTTACTCTGACCGGCCTCATTCGGACCCGGCGTATCCAGCAACGCCAATGAACCGTTATGCACAGATTCCGGTTTGCCAGCCAGACACCGGAACTCGACCTCTACCGTTGGCAAACTGCTGATATCGGTAAAATGCTGCAGGTAATTGTCAAGGTTAACCCCGAAACTGTCGTGGCCAGCCAGGCGGAAGGTATCGTTGATCAGAAACAGTGCCTGATGGATAGCGTCCTTGCCGACATATTCCTGACGAATATCGTCAGCCCCAGCTTTTACGGTTTTCAGTGCGTCAGCTATCTTTGACAAGTCGCTGACGTGATCATCCACTGCTGGCAGTTTCGCTATCACTTCATTGAGTAATGCCTTGAATACCTCAACCTTTGGCAGCCTCAGCAGAGGCTCTCTTTGACCGGGTTTATGGCGGATCAGGGTCGGCAGGGTGGTCATGGCAGTCAAGCGATGGGGCAATACTTCAGTGCCAACTAGCGCATTGATTGTGGTCGATTTGCCCGCCTTCATGGTGCCTATCACCGCAATGGTCGACTCAAGTGCCTGAACCTTTACAGTGTCACTGCTCAGGGCTGCCAATTGCCGATCAAGTTCAGCGGGTGACAGCATGGCAGTGGTTTCCTGCTGCTGCCAAATAGCCTCCTCATTCCTAAGCCTACGCATCAATCCCTGTTGCCGTTCAATCAGAGTTTTAATTTCATCTTGCAGTGCGAATAGAATCATGGTTTCACCTCAAAAATTTCCCAAGCCACCCGATAATCCTCCTCCCGATCCGGCCGGAAGAACGGCGCTTTGTATTCCACTGTCCGCTCCACCGGCCCACCGGGGAGCGTGTCGTCCATATAGGTTTTGTACACGCTGCCTTCCTGCAGGTGCTGGATGTCTTCCCAGCCGAGGGCGATGCCCGGTTCTTGTGGAGAGCCTTTTCTTTCTGGTGTGTCTATGCAGTAGAAGGTGCCTTCGTTGAGTTCCTTCTTGTTGGCTTTTCTGGGCAAACCTACGCCAACCAGGCCTTTGCTGGGGGTAAAGACGATGCGGCCGGTCTGATCGTAGAAGGTTTCGGCTTCGTACTGGCGCATGACGGGGAACTGGACGCGGTAGATGGTGAGCAGTTCTTCCAGCGTGAGGCCTAGGGCCTGGGCGACGAGGACGTCGATTTCTACCAGGGCCTGGCGGCGGGCGTAGTCGGTGCGCAGGGCGTTGTTGCGTTGCCACTCGGGGGTGAGGTTGGCGAAGAAGTCCTGGGGCAGCGCTGCGATGGGTTCGCGGGTGGCCCAGTGTTGTTGGCAGAAATTGTCTTGCCAGTTGGATTGCCAGAGATCAGCGTAATAACTAGTTAGCGTGGATAGGCCAAGGACTCGAACAGTCAAACGACTATCACCGCGCAGCCTACCGGGTAGAGCGTAGTCCTCAATACTTTGGTGAAGGTTCGTACGCCCAGACAGTTTCATCATGAAATCGTAAACAAGCGAATAACAGGCTCCAGCTACCAAGATCAACAAGTCCTGATCGGTGAAACTGTATGTCCGCACGCCGTTGGTATGTCCGATACCCGGCGGTATCAAAGCGGGCACCAGCCCCTTTTCCGCCCCGATACTAATCATCGCTCTCAACGCTAAACGGTAATAATCCGTCACCAATCCGTTCCGGTGCTCGCCCTCGTCCACCCAAGGCACGCGCGGAGTGCGGTCACGGTAGGTGGCGGGGTCGCAGGCGGGGATGTAGTTGGTGCGCGGCAGGTAGTCGTCCGGCAGGGTTTGCAGGTCGAGGATGTCGTAGTGGCCTTTCTCGGTGCAGACTGCCCGCGGGGTTTTGTAGAGCGGGCTGCCGACGAAGAAATGGGGGCCGGAGAGTATCCATTGTTCCGGGTTTTCCGGGAACTGGGTATCGCGCTTGATGGTGCCGTCACGCTGGGCGTAGGTTTCGTCGAACATTACCGTCGAGAAGTACTGCCCTTTCAGATCCCCCAGCCGCCGGGGCTGGGCGGCGAATTTTTCCAGTACGTTGGTGAGCTGCCGGGCATGCAGGGCCGGCAGGCGGGCTTCCAGGGCATCGGTACCGGCTTCGTCGTAGAGCTGGGCGAACAGGGCCAATTCATGCTGGCCAATTTCGAGAATGCGGTCACGGTGACCTTTCTGGTTCCAGTCACCGGTTTCATCGTCCTTGATACCACCAACCATACCTTGTCCATCATGGGCAAAAGCCGCATCAATTGTTTGCGGAACAAACAGGTTGGCAATGTTATTGAAGCTGGGCACCTCGCGCACTGGCCCATAGACATTGGTGCTGAACTTAACGCGGTCGCCAATCGGAAAAAGAATCCGTTGGTTCTGGAACTGGAAGTGCCCTCGCAACCGCCGATATACCTCCCGTCGAAATCCTCCACCCTTGGGATCGTCGTAAATCCCTTCCGGATGCAGGAAGCCACTCACGCCCTGCCCGTTTACATTGGCCCAGGCCCGGGGCAGGAAGCATTTGTAGAGGTTGGTCTGCACACCCTTGAGCTGCGGGTAGTTCTGGGTGGCATTCAAGAATGCCTGCGAGCCTTCCGCTTCTGCCAGTTCGTCAAACCATGCCTGCTGCAATTGGGGGCTGCGCTCGAAGGCGGCTTCGCGCTCATCGGTCAGTTGCTTGGCGCTGAGTTTGTGCAGCACAAAGGCCGGGTTGTGGTCGCCGAGGATGCCGCCTTCCTGCCATTCCACTTTGCGCCAGGGCGGGTTACCCAGGGTGATGTCGAAGCCGCCGCGCTTGGCAAAGATGTCGGCGAAGGCCAGTTCCCAGTGGAAAAAGCGGTAGTGTTCACCCAGTTCATTGGCAATCGCCAGGGTATTGAAGAACGGGTTTTTGAATAGCTTTTCCAGGTTGAGTTCGCCGCGCTGGTTGCTGACTTCGCGGGCGGCCTGGGTTTCGGCGCGCAGGGTTTGCTGGGGCTCGTCGGCGGCGAACAGGTCGTCTACCGGCTTGGCAAACAAGTCTTCGCCCTGCTCTGCCGGCTTTTCGTTTTCCGGGGTGGCAGTTTCCGGGTTTGAGGTGGCGCCCAGCAGGCTTTCCTGTTCCGGCGCAAACTCAAAGGTGCCGGCGCTGTTGAGGATGGTGTTCAGGTCGAACAGCCATTTCTGCCGGTCCGGCAGTTCGTCCACTTTGTCCAGAGGCCAGAACCAGAGGGCGCACCAGTAATCCATGGCCAGTTTCAGGCGGCGGTATGGGGAGGCGATGCGGGCGTTGGTGTTGAAGATGCCGTGTGCCCGCAGGTTGTCTTTTTCCCGGGTGGTGGTGTGGTGTTCTTCCACCTGCTCCTGGCCCCACAGGGGGTAGGTGTCTTCGGTGCGCCGGCGGTGTTGTTCCAGCATCTGGGTGTGTTCGCGCCACAGGCGGTCTACGGCATCGCTCAGGCTTTGCAGGGTTTTGATTTCCTGCTGGTCCAGCGGGGCGCAGAAGTCTTTTTTCCAGTCTTTTATTTTCTTGAAGGCATCCGGGCGGAGTTGTTTGGCCACTTTGTCGTTGTAGCCGGCCATGCCGGGGTCGGGTAGCAGGAAGTGATAGATGTCGTTTTCGCTGCGGCCGCCCTCGCCTGCGGGGTTCTGCAGGGTTTCCGGGTTTAGCCGGCGCGGGGCGTTGTTGTACCAGTAGCCTTCTTTGGCCTGTTTTTTCAGGGCGATCTTCGGGTACACCTCGCGGCGGGCGCCGATCAGGCTGTTGCCGGTAAAGAGCTGGTAGCCGAACCAGGGTACGTTGTGGCCGCCGCTGAGGGCGTTCAGCCACAGGGACACTTCCGCCAGTTCCACGGCAATGGGGTTCAGGTCTACCCCGTACACGTTGTGGTCGGCGATGTGCATTTTTACCCGCTGCAGTTCCCGCTGGTAATCCTCGTGGGGGATGCGTTCGCCCTGCTCTTGCTGTTTGCGGGTTAAGTAGGCTTCCGCCAGCTGGTTCACGGCTTCGTTGAGGAAGGCCGCGCTGCCCATGGCGGGTTCGCATACCGTTAAGTCGAGGATGTCGTCTGCCGTTACCTCGTCCGTCAGGCGTTCTTTGAGGGTGTATTTCACCAGGCTTTTGGTGAGCACTTCCGGGGTGTAGTAACTGGCGGATTTTTCCCGGTCGCGCCCAGCCATGCGGTAGATGAACTTGCCTTTGGGGTGCACGCGCAGGGTTTTGCGGCGGTCGCTGTCCAGGTCGTACACGCGCTCTTTGTCGTCGAATTCGTCCAGCTGGCTTTGGGTGACGAAGTAGCCGGTGTCCAGTTCGTCCGGGTTGATGTTCTGGCCCTTGGGGGCTACTTCGTACAGGTCTTCGGTGGCGAAGAAGCCGCGGTAGCTGAGCAGGGCTTCGTATACGGCACCCAATTGGTTAATGCCAAGCTGGGTGTAGCTCACGCGGCCCCGGCGCTTTTTACCTTTGGTTGGCCGGGTTAGCGACATGCTCTGGATGACCTGCTGCAGGGTTTCGTTGCTGAAGGTGACGCGGTTCAGCAGCGGGGTTTTGGCCGGGTCGAACAGGTGGCTGTCCAGGCCTTGCAGGGTGAAGGCGTTGGCTGTGCTTTCATGCAGGTCGTCTTTCTGCCGGCTAACCTGATTGCCTTCGTAGATCAGCGTGAACATGCGCTGCAGGCTGTAGTGGAAGTAGTGGCCCTTGCGGCTTTCTTCGGTGGTCAAGCGCACGCTTTCCAGGTCGCGCAGGCTGTCGAGGCTGTAGCCCATGCGCCAGGTTTCGTCTTCGGCCGGCAGGTAGCCCAGTTCTGGCCGCGCTTCGATGTAGAACAGGAACAGAATGCGGTACATGGTGCGCAGGCATTCCTTGGAGAGCTGGTCGGCATCCAGGGCGTTGCTGCCGCTGTAGATGCCTTCCTTGCGGTCGCGGGCCTGTTCAATGAGTTGTTCGGCGGCTTCGTTACCCAGCAGTTCGATGGCCTGGCGCAGGGCGTATTTCAGGTCGTCGGAGACCGCAAACGCGTGTTTGTGGCTGTTTTCGTCCAGGCTGTCGAGGCGGCATTGGCCTTCGTCCGGAGCAAGGCTTTCCCGGTGCAGGAGCACGGCGGTGGCCTTGAGGGTTTTGTCGTCGCGCCGGCCGAGGATTTCTTCCCAGTCGAAGCGCAGCATGCGGTTTTGCGACCATTTGTAGCGGTCGATCAATATGCCCTGGCGGTCGCTGATGAGCAGTACCCAGCGCGGCGGGTTGTCGTTATGGCCTGCCAGCTGGCGGAATACGGCTTCGTTGAGGATGCTGTACCAGCTGGTGTTTTTCAGTTTGTCGTGGTGCGGGCCGGGGCCGAAGAACTGGTTGCTGTGCAGTTGCAGGGAGAGCGGGTCTTCCCCTTCGTTGTTGGCATCCAGCGCGCCCAGTACCCACAGCTGGTCGCCCAGGGTGCTGAGCACGGGCAACTCGGTGTTGGGGGCAATGGTGCGGTTTTCTGGCTGGTATGGAATGCCCAGGGTGCCCAGCAGGTCTTTGAAGAAGTCCCGCTGCAGGCGAATACGCTCGGCGGCGCTGCGCTCGGTTTTGAGCTTGTGGCGCAGGGCGAAGTAGGTCTGGTTGAGGTTGCGCAGGGCGCGGTGGGGCGTGGTGTATTCTGTCCCGGCCTCTTTGGCCTGCTCTTCGCGGGCATCCCAGTCTTTGATGGTGTCGGCAAAGTCACCCTGGAACACTTCGGCCAGGTAGTGGGCGCTGAAGAATTCGTTGTCGTTGGTTAAACCGATGAAGGTGGCGGCGGTGTCTTGTACGGCCATGGTTATACTTACTCCCCGGCTTCACGGGTGAATACGGCGATGATCTGGATGAACGGCACGGGCTCGATGGTGAGGGTATCCCGTACCCAGGCCTGGTATTCATCGAACACCCGTTCTATTCGCCCGATGCGCTCTTCCCTTCTGGCGGCTTTGAAGTGTTCCGCCTGGGCGGATTTTTCCAGTTGGAGTTCTATCTGTTTTACCTGCCGCTGCTGGAGTGCTTCCAGCGCCTGCAGTTGGTCTGCCAGCTCGTCGCTCTTCTGTTCCGTATAGGCCTGCTGGCGCCGGTGCATTTCTGCCTTGGCGGCGTTGATAACGGGCTGACGCAGGGCTTCCAGTTCGCTGATATTGATCGGCTGGGCGCGATTGGGCAGTTTGTTGTCCAGTTGCAGGCTTTGCAGCCAGTGTTCAGCCGGCTCTACCGCTGTTACTTCGCCCTGGCGGGTTTTGATGGCGAACCACTCCCAGATCACCGGGTGGGCCTTGCGGTTGGGGATCAGCCCGCTGACCAGGAATACGGATTCGCCCGGTTGCAGGGCCTGTTTTACGGCATCGGTATCCGGCAGGGCCAGCACAGGCGCGCTGTGGCGGGCTACCTGGGCCAGCAATTTGTCTTGTAGCCACTGGATGGCCGGGTGCTGGGGCCAGAGGTAATGGAGTTTGGGCCAGGCGTTTTCATCCTGCCGGCTGCGGCGGATTTCGTTTTCAAACCGGGCTTTGTCTGCGGTGAGTACCAGGCTGCCGTCTACCGGGCGGATTTCCGGCGGCAGGAAGCGGAAGCGGTAGTCCAGGTCATCCGGCGGCGTGAGCGTGAGGGTTTGCTTGTCGTTGTTGGCGGTAAAATGCACCTGCCTGCGCTCGCGGTTGATGGCTTCCAGCGCCTGGCGGGCGAATTCGTAGTCGCTGGGGAACAGGCTGTAGCGCTCTACGATGTATTGCTCCGCTTCTTCCTCGGTTTTCGGTTGTGCGGCCTCGGGGTTCAGGAACAGAGCCAGTAAGTCGTCGCCTTCGTTGCTGTCGTCGGCCTGGTATTTGTCATCAAAGGCTTTGGCATCGGTGCCTTCGGCCATGGCTTCCATGGTGAGGGCTTCCTCGGCTTCGGCGTCGTGCACTTTCATAAAGGTGGCCGGGTCGCCGATGTTTTTGTAGGCCTGCTCGTCTTTCTCTTTGAGGATTTCCAGTATGCGCTGGTCGCCACGTACTTTGGGGTTGTCGCTCTGGTTGATCAGATAGGTGATGATCGGCGTTTGTTCCTGGCCGTAGCGGTCTACCCGGCCGTTGCGCTGCTGGAACACCATGAGCGACCAGGGCAAATCGAAATGCACCAGCCGGTGCGAGAGGTAATGCAGGTTGATGCCCTCAGAGGCCACGTCGGAACACAGCAGTACGCGGAGCTTGCTTTCCGGTTTGCCGAACTCTTCGACGATTTCCTGCTGTTCGAGGTCGCCCATGCCGCCGTGCAGAATACGGATGGCATCGTCTTTGAGCTTGAGGTCACCTTGCAGCTGGCTGTGCAGCCAGTTGAGGGTTTCGATGCGTTCGCTGAAGATCACCAGGCGGTCTTCGGTATCTGTTTTCTTCCAGCCGTAATCCTTGCTGCTGAGCAGGTTCAGCAAGTCCCGGTATTTGTGGAAGTTGGCCGGGGTAATGTTACGCAGCGACAGCAGCAGGCTGTTGAGGGCCTGGATTTCCTGTTGTTCGTCTTCACTGATGTCTGGCTTGCTTTCCAGCCTTTTGATGCGTTGCTGTACAGACACTTCCGCCGCAGCCGGAGAGCTGAAGATGGCTTTTTGCAGGCCGATGCGCACCAGCTGGCCATTTTTTGAGGCGCTGTGCTCGCCCCGGTAGGTGAAGGGCACGTCCAGCAGTGACTGGTAGGCGGCTTCTTCTTCCGGGCTGGCGTTCAGGTAGATGTCGTTTACTACCCGCTCTTTGAATTCCTGCTGCACCTGGTCCCGAATGTCTTTCTTGAAGCGGCGGATCACCAGGCCTTTGTCCCGGAAATCTTCTTTGGCGTAATCGTCCGGGTCGGAAATGGCCGTTGGGTCCAGCATGTTCATCAGGCTGGCGAAAGACCGCGCCTTGCCGTCGTGGGGCGTGGCGGAAAGCATGATCAGGGTGTCTGACCGGCCACTGAGCAATTGCGCCAGTTGCGCCCGCTGGGAACTGCTGCCCCGCTCGGCCACGTTGTGGACTTCGTCGATAACGATGATGTCCCAATAGGCCTTTTCCAGATGCCGGCGGTATTCGTTGTCCTGCTTGAGGGTGTCGATGGAGATGATCGACTTGTCGTAATAGTAGAAGGGGTTGTGGTTGCCCGGAATGTGATTACGCACCCGTTGCAGGCCGGCCGAATCCAGTCGCGTGAGCGGGATGGTAAAGCGGTTCCACATTTCTTTCTGGAACTGGGTCATCATGCTTTTGAGGGTGAGCACGAGGATGCGCTTGCCGCGGCCCCGGCGCATCAGCTCCGTCATCAATATTCCGGCTTCCAGGGTTTTACCCAGGCCCACGGCATCGGCAATCAAAATACGTTGGCGGTTCTGTTTCAGGGCCTGCAGGGCCGGGTCCAACTGGTAAGGCACCGGGTCCATCGCGGCTTTATGGCCGAGGTGGATTTTCTCGTCCGCCGGGGTGATCTGGCGCAGCTGGGTTTCGATAAACAGGCGGCTTTTTTCAAAGCCGGGGGTCAGGTCTTGCTCAAAGCGGGTTTCCGCCGGGTCCAGCACGCGGATGGCATCGGCCTGCTCTTCCAGCTTGGTGAGGAAACGGGCGCTTTTGCCGTTCACCAGTTCCGACAGGCCGTCTACGGTGAGGACGTAACCGCCGTCATCACTGGCATCTGCGCGACGGACGATCCATTCGCAATCCCGGATGAGTACTCTGGCGCCTGGTGCGTAGAGTGAAGACATGTGCCCTTCCCGACTGTATTTACTGACGTGGATGCCTGGAGGGTAGCTGCTGGCTCCGACATCCTCTGTCGCTTTAAAAGGTTACCGTTTAGTTAGCTGGATAATGGTCTATCAGGTTGCAAAGGTGAAGAGAGATTAGTGATTTTTTACATTTCAGGTGATTGTTTTCATGGGTGTTTGAGGTTTGCAACTAAGCTGCATAGAAAGTCTTCCCGGCCCAATTCAGACCCTCGCAATCCATTCGAAATTGTCCGCCTTAAGTTCTTTTTCCGATCCATACCTATAGGCGCAAAGCTTCCCACCCTTGTCACCCGCGACACTATAATCCAGGCAAGCAACATGCTCGTTCAACGGCGCCGGCTCTCCGGACATCCAGTAGTGCCCGACAAACACCGGCTTCTCGCCGTCGTACCCTGGCAAAACGTCAGCTACCACCGGTTCATGAGGAATTTGGTCGATTACATTGCCAGGCACCATGGCCAAGTCACGATAGGTTAACTCACCCTGCTGCCACCATTTTGTGCGGATATTGGTGCGCTTTTGCTGATACTTGTCGAAAAAGTGGTGATCTCCGGGTAGCGGCACTTCCAGGCCTTTAAGCAGGGCTTCAATCGCCTCATAAGCCGCGGAACCCTCTCGGCTTGCTGCTTCCCAGGCACCTGGCAGTAGCCGGTTGTCTGAATCGGTGTAATCGGCGATCGCCGCCAGGTGTTCCGGGTGCCAGCATGCGTGGACTACGCGGAATTCCGGTAGATCCAGATAAACCGGCAAGGTTTTGAACCACTCAATCATGCTGTGGTGCAGTTCGCTGCCCTCGACAACTTGTTCCAGAAATTCTCTGTGCTGTTTCAGGTTCTTATCGATATGGGGGCGGAGATACTCACCAGGGTTTTGCGGGTCAGCAGTGACCCAGGTCACCGCGTTGAACTCGTGATTGCCCATCACAGCCAGAGCCTGGCCGCCCTCGACCATGTTACGGGCAATGGTAACGGTTTCCACCTGCTCTGGACCGCGATCAACAAAATCCCCCAGGAAGATGACTTTGCGCTCCGGGTGCTGCCACACACCGTCTGTTTCTCGGTAATCCATCTTGGTTAGGAGGGCTTTAAGTTCGGTTGCGTGGCCATGAATATCGCCGATCAGGTCGTACATCGCTCGTCCTTGCCTGGTGGTTGTTCCTGCGCGACTGCCATTGTCTATGCTTGAAAGTTAGGCTGCGCTTCATTCGGAGTATAAGTAATATTGCTTGAAGGAAGCGTCGATTCCAAGCACACGTAACCATTGTTTACATTGAGAAACACCCGCTCTTCACCGCTCTTACCGGAGCATCTTAACGGCATCCTGCGACACAGTGCGTCGCACTGCTGTTCTAGCCTTATAGCAGTCAAATAATCACAAGGAGCAAGCGATGAACCGTGCAGAAAAAGAAATGCTCAAGAAGCGCATCGAGGAACGCAAAGGACTTTCTGAGGAGGAAAGTCGCAAGCTGGACCAGCTCGAGGAGATGATCAACAAGATTCATTTCGAGCTGTTTCCGGAAGAGTACGACGCAATGATGGACTCCATTGCTGACGCCAATGACCGCCGCCAGGGAATCAATCCCATGAGTGCGGATTACACCGCCGAGGTAAATTCACGCCGCCAAAAGCTTGGAGTACCTCCGCTTGGTGCCAATGGGTTACCTACGGACGATGCCAGTTGGACAGTTGCCCGGGAAGAGGCGCTGCGGCGTCTCGGATAACCCACCTCTCCCAGCCCGTTACTGCAGAGCTTTGGAAGCCCGCAAAGAGCTTACGGCTCCTGCCGGACTCGCCCTAGCCCCTGCTCCAGCGTGGTCTCGATCTCCTGCCTCAGCCACGCTGGCTCCAGAATATCGCAATGTACGGCCTGGGCCGTCAGCCACCAGCGTAAATCCTGTGTATCGCCTACGGTAACGGCAATTTCGAAGGTCTTGTCGTCAAGTTCTTTGGTCAGCTGATCAAAGCCCAATGGGGATTCAATCAGGTGATTCAGCACCGGCCTGTCGCAGCGCAGCTTGAGGTATACCGGTTGCTCTGACTTGAGAATCCCCATGGCACCCGAGCGGATGTACAGATCCAGGTCGAAGTCATCCGGGCGAACCGTGGGCTCTTCCACGACGGCCCCCGCTGTCGCCCTGTGCAGAACCAGCTGGCGAATCCCTTCCCGGCCTTCGATAGTACCGATGAGGTAGACGTTCGGGTCGCGGAAGATTAGCCCATATGGGTGCACCACGATTTCTTCCGGCTCTGGCCAGTTCCGGGCCTGGTAAGTCAGTTGACATTGATATTCCCGCAGCAAGGCTTCCGTCACCGCTTCCAGTACATCGGCGTCTATCGACGGGCGTTGCCCACCAAGGCCACGGTTGATAACCCTTACCCGATCTGGCCACTGGCCAAGCGGATTTTTCTCCCGAAGCAGGGTGCGGTGAGCCTCGTCGAAATGCGGCTTCAGATGGGACAGGGCCCTCGGAGGCAGCATGGGAGAAAGGTAAGCCCTGGCAAGCTCAAACGTGAGTGCTGCAGGTAGGTCCAGCGCCGGGATAATGTCCATGGTGGCATCCCGGTCGAATGACCAACGATAAGGGCGGGAATCTTCATCCACCAAGAGCGGGAAATCTGCACTCAGTTTTTCCAGGTCCCGCTGGATGGAACGCATGGTCACCGAGAATCCCTGCCCCTCCAGCCGGCTCGCAAGCTCAGGTGCGGTGATCGACTTCGGGTAACGGGGCACCATCCGAAGCATGGTGAGGTATCGAACGGCGGTGTTGGACATAGCAGATTCCTTGCATGATCTATACGACACCATAGACGACATAAAATGTCGTAACGCCATGCTAGATTCTTACCCATACCAAGTAAAGCTTCCGACAAATCAGCAAGCAAAGGAGAGTAACCCTGAATCACTCAGACTTTACCCACCTTCTGGTCGAACATGGATTCACCCCCCAGTCCTACGACTTCGCATCGACCATGCTCGGTTTCCAGCATGAGATTTATAACGCGCTTATTCACGACGACCCTGTTTTCAGCCCGTATTCACAGGTCCATCAGCAACCTCATTCACCCGACGCGATGATTCGTTGTGAACTGCTTACCAATACCGGAGACCTGACCGCTGCGGTTAAGCATTTCTATAACCGCTGGATGACTGAATTGCGCTATGAAAACCCAGTGGTGGAACGTCTCCACCTGAACCGCAGCCAGGATGTCGTTACCATACACGTGCTGACGATCAGTGAGCACAATGCCATGACTTTCCAGTTCATCATCAAGCGAGGTGTGCGATGATCTTTAGCCTTTTCGTCCTGAATGTGGTGCTCTGGATTGCAGCCTCCATGCTGTGTATCAGCTACTTCAACGACCATGTCGAGGGCTGGGAGGAGTGGGAGGCCTTGCCGGTATGGATGAAGATTCCGATAGTGTTGGTTGCACCGGCTCTTTTTATACCCTGGTGGATCAGATAAGCGAAAAACTATCAGACCACGATCACAGGTACCGCCATTTTCAGGCATTCCTGCCCACAAAATGGATTTAACAATCTTTTTCAACAGCACCAAGCAAGATGGTTGCAATACCAGCGGTATTCCCGGCTAATCGCGTTCAATCTGAAAATTATCGAGGAAGCCACATGACATTGACCGCCCACCCAATGCGCTCATCCAGGGAAAACCGCATCAACGAAATTGTTAATGCTCTCAAAGCTGCCCACGAGCACTCTTCCCATGCGTGCAAAAAGCCGCTCCGTGATATGCCGGAGTATTTCATGGGAACACGGGTTGGGGAGCATTTCTTCAATCGGTTCAGTAATTTTGGTTATAACCTGGAAGCGTCCGTCGCCGAGATTCTCGAACAGGCCGGCGTTCCGGATTATAACCAGGAAGCTCTTGAGACCTTTCCGGAACTGCGCCAAAAC
The DNA here is from genome assembly GCF_026013985.1 of Marinobacter sp. AN1. NCBI lineage: Bacteria > Pseudomonadati > Pseudomonadota > Gammaproteobacteria > Pseudomonadales > Marinobacteraceae > Marinobacter > Marinobacter sp. AN1. The sequence goes on from NZ_CP110342.1 coordinate 2,968,278, forward strand.
GGCCGTTTTGATCTTGTGTTGCTTACTCGTAAACGAGGCCGGCCTGCACACATTATCGAATTCAAGAAAGGCCACAAGCTGGCTGAACTGAAGAAGGATATCGAGCGGCTGGCTCTTTTGGCTGACGCCGTGCCGCAAGGGAGCCGACTCGAAACCAGCTATCTGGTATTTATAACGAAACGCACCCTCTCTCGCACCATGTCAGACTGGAACGAAAGGCTTCAGGAAATCGTCTCCGAAAGCTTGATCGGCCAGGGCAAGATCGTCAACGACGTCGACTGTACGGTTAAAGCGGCCTGGAAATCTCCGGAATCAGACGACAACCCCGAAAATGAAAAAGCTCTTGCCCCAGAGCCGTTCACGGTCGTGGTGGTAGAAGTTCGGTGTAAGTGACTGACGACGGCTAATCCGTCGCTCTGAGCCAGTACTCGACACTCCTTGGGCTGACGAACCCGCGCTCTGAGCCGATCGATACGAAGGCCTGCTGTACTGCCTTCGCCAGTTCCTGCTGGTGACAGTACTGCAGACTCCGGATTATCCGGGATATCCTGAGATGATTGTGACCGCCGGTTTTCAGCCAGATATGGTCTTTGGGGTTCAGCTCCGGTAGTGCTTCTATCTTATTGCCGCGACGAGTCAGTCCGTAAAATGCCAACATCCGGTCCAGGGCGCTTCTGTGTTGCTGCCTGAGCTGTTCGTCGATGGCGAAGCAACGTCGATCACCTTCCGTCAGAACGGGCGCTGATGGCTTGTGGACGCTGCGTTCTGGAATCGGGAACAGCCACTGAATAACATCATGGGTGTGCTCTAGCCAGAAATCCTCCAGGGCCAGAATATCCTCAAAGGTTCGCCCCTTGTGGTCCCCGACCCCACCACGGAAAAATCGGATCAAATGGCTTTCCAGGTCCAGCTCGCCTGCCGCAAGCCTGATCAAGTTCGATTCGGTCCAGAGTTCTGCGGTATCCGGATTGAAGCCAATCAGCCAGCAGGGTTCCGTCTTGTCGCTCACCCCAGCCAGTTCAGCCAACGGGGCGGAGACCTGTAACCGTTCATTAGGATCCATCGAGTGGGCATGCCCTAGCATCCGCCGCTGCAGCCTCCGCGCCTCCGGCTCCATGTTGGGTAGTGCTTCAAGCTGGGTCCGCACATGGCCCCATCGATCAGAGGAATACACACAGATAGCCGGCCAGTCGGGAGAAGCGGTCATGACCAGGCATCCTGAAAATAGCTGTTTCATCTCAGATGAAAACTGGGTCAGAGTGCTCCGCTGCAGTGCCACTTCGTTATCCCCGCCTGCCGTTACTGCAGGAACCGGATAAAGGCATCCAATCTTCCAGACCAGGGTTCGCTTCGACATCGCTACTCGATCTCCTCGTGACTGCGCAAACTGACGTCCGTATCGTTGTCTTCCAGGAGTTTGCGGACGGTCTGACGAACATCCACAACCGGCCCGCCAGCAACAAACCGGGCATCAAGGTCATAGGCCATCCGCTCCAGGGGCATCTGGTCATATCCGTAAATAGAAATTTCTTCCAGGTAACGAGAGATGAAGTTGCGATAGCCAAGCTGCTGCCACTGGGCCACATGGACCAGTTCATGGAAATGAATTCGCAGGTTATTGGCCGCTGAGGGCGTCAGGTAATAGGTGTCATCGAGAGTCAGGCCTGCAACACTTTGGCCAAACAGGTCATCCAGGCCTGCCTGCGAAACATACTCCAGCGGTGGCAACGGTACTTCGGGCACTTCGACGTAGTAGCTCCGGGCGAGGAAACTTTCAGGGAAATAACCGGCAAACAGCTCCTTGAACTCCGTGCATGGGCGCCTGGAGGTTGCGAAGTGCAGATTGGTCTCGTTCACCCAGGATCGGATGGTATCCAGCATGTTCTGTCTCCTTGAATCTGGCGGCACTGTCTTGTCGTGCTGATCTGTTTTCTGTTGCAGATCGCACTCCCTCAAGATGTGTCGTCAGATTAAGCGACCGGAGCGACAAAAGCGGTCGCTTACTGAAAACCTACCGCCTCGGTGGGCAGCACTTCTTAAGTGCGTCAGATTTGAACGGGGTGAATACCGCCGCTTTCGATTTCATCAATAAATCGAACTGAGCGTGGACACGCCCGGGCCAACTCTTGCCCGGGCTGTCATGGCGAGTGGTTTCTCCTGACCTGGGAGTCGGCTAGCCCGCCAACATATCCCGCAATGCCTTGCGGTTCAGCTTTCCAACCGCCGTCTTCGGCACACTGTCGACGAAGACCACCTTCCTTGGTTTCTTGTAGGAGGCCAGGCGCCCGCTGACAAAGTCGATGAGCTCTGCCTCGGTAACTTCCTGACCAGGCTTGAGCGCAATAGCCGCGGTCACCGCCTCGACCCATTTTTCATCTTTGGTGCCAACGACGGAACACTCGGCTACCGCAGGATGTTCCATAAGGACATCCTCGACCTCCCGTGGGTAGACGTTGTAGCCGCCGGTGATGATCATATCGGAGGTGCGGTCTTTCATATGCAAGAAGCCGCGCTCGTCCATAATCGCCACGTCCCGCGTACGGAGCCAGCCGTCGTCAGTAAACATTTCAGCGTTCAGGTGGTCGGTGTTGTAATACCCCTTCATCATGGAGGGCGCCTTTATGGCGATTTCACCGGGCTCTCCGTGCGGCACGTCGTTACCAGCCTCATCGACCAGGCGCACTTCAACATCCACACAAGGCTTGCCACACGAACCAAGCAAATCCCCCTCATGATCCTCCGGCCGGAGAACGGTAATGGTCAGGGGACACTCGGTCTGACCATAGTATTGCCAGAAACGCTCTCTTCCCCAAAGCGCCATCGCCTTTTCAATGACCGGTCTCGGCATTGGCGAGGCTCCGTAGATAACCTGCTTCAATGAAGAAACGTCGGTTTTCTCGAAATCCGGATGCCCGAGCAGCATCTGCAGCATGGTCGGGACCATATTGATAGCTGTAATCCGTTCCCGGGCAATGAGCTCCAGGAAGGCGGTTGGATCAAACGCCTTCATGATGACGGTTTTTGCACCCCGCAGCCAGAAAGGCAGGACGAACACCCCACTGGCATGAATGAGTGACGCCGCATGGAGCATGGCGTCCTCGTGTTCCACGTTGATCAAGTTCATCAGGACGTTTTTGCATACGCCAGCGTAGGATGCCTGAGTATGCTGAGCTGCCTTCAAGGTTCCGGTCGTACCGGACGTGAACAGGGTAAGGATGACATCGTCATCATTGACTGTGATATCTGGTGCCGATGTAGGCTGGGAGCGCGCGCTAGCCATCAGGTCATCGCCACCGTCGATTTGGCTATCCAGCCCGTGACACTTCAGGCCGGGTAACGCCTGCTTGAGCGCCTCTGCATGATCGGTCACATCAGCACCGAAAACGATACGCTGGGCGCCGGTTTCTTTGAGCATGCGAGCGTGTTCCTGGACGGAAAGCCGAGCATTCAAAGGCACGCGGTTCAAGCCTGCTTTCACGCAGGCAAAATCCAGCGGAACGCTGTAGGGGCCGTTATTGAGCAACAGGGCAACACGGTCACCCTGATGGGCGCCTTCCGCATAGAGTGCGTGTGCCAGCTGACTACTAAGCTGGTCCACGTCTTTGAATGTGAAGGTCTGGTCTTCATAAACGATCGCCGTCCGGTCCGGATAGTGCTTTGCGCCACGGTTTATCAGATCAAGGTAAGTTGTTGTCATTGTCGTACTCCTTTCTCAGTTATCGAATTGGCCGTGTCGACCGGCCCCTTTGGTAAATCGGTCCGCGCCTTCAATGGCCTCTTCATACACGATGGGATAGCCATGCTTGCCCTCGTTCTTGAGCGCATCTGGTAGGGAGAGGTCCCATTGGCGGTAGGCCGAGGCCCGATCGGCATTCATACATTGCTGGGGAAACCGGGCAATTTCGGCGGCGAGTTCTTCAGCGGCACTGCGTGCTGTCCCATCCGGTACCACCCGATTAGCAAGCCCGATTTGCAACGCTTCCTGCGCATCGACCGGCCTTCCCGTGAGGATCATGTCCAGGGCTCGCGATTGGCCCACAACCCGCGGCAGGCGCACGGTACCGCCGTCGACCAGCGGCACGCCCCAGCGACGGCAGAAAACCCCGAAGACAGCGGACTCCTCCACGACACGCAGATCGCAAAACAATGAGAGTTCAAGGCCCCCGGCGACGGCGTACCCCGAAACCGCCGCGATTACCGGCTTGCTCAACATCATGCGTGTTGGCCCCATGGGACCGTCTCCCTCGCCCTCCGGATCTACCACATTCCTCGTCTGCGGATCGGCCATGGCGCTCAGGTCAGCACCGGCGCAAAACGTGCCGTTTGCCCCCCAAAGGACGGCAATGCGAAGTTGATCGTTACCTTCAAATTGCTCGAAGGCTTCCAACAAAGCCGCTGCCGTTTGTCGATCAACGGCGTTTCTTTTTGCAGGCCGATCCAGGATGATCGTGCAAACCTGACCGTTCTCTTCTATTCGTACCGGGGAATTGTCCACGTAGCCCTCGCTATTTGTTACTATTTATGTCCACCTTGATGTTTTAGAGTAATATTACACGCAATGGCCAATAAAGATAAAGTATGTAATGAAAGTGCCGAGTTGACCGGTAGCGATCTGGTCTTGGATCTGTTGGCAACCCACCCCGCACACGAGCTGTCAGCTTCATCACTCTGTCAGGCCGGAGAACTTGTGGGGCTCACGGAACAAACCGTCCGGGTGGCTCTGACGCGGTTGGTCAAAGAAGGCAAGGTGACCAACCCGGCTCGGGGCGTTTATGCCTGGAACCCGGCTGGTAACAGTCTTTTCCTGGACGTTGAAAACTGGATCGCGAAAGAGCGTCGCAGCTCGCCCTGGCACGGTGGCTGGGTGGGTATCCTGGATAGTGGGGTACCACGTCGGAACAAGACAGAGTGGCGGGCTCACGAACGATCAATGAAGCTTCGAGGATTTGAGCGACTGTTTGAAGGGCTGAGTGTTCGCCCGGATAACCTGGTTGGTGGCGTCAAGGTCCTGCGCAAGGACCTGAAGGGGCTTGGCCTGGCTGCTGAAGCGCATGTATTCGAGATTCAGGGTTTCTCAGAGGACGATGAGCAGGCAGCAAGGTCACTTTGGGATAAACAAACTTTGCTCCGGGACTACAAGCGATTGGTTGATCAGGTATCTGATCAGCTGGGGAGACTGGAAACCTTGTCACCAGAGACGGCTGCAGCGGAATCTCTGGTCTTCGGTCGGTCCGTCATTCGTCAGATTATTCGCGACCCTCTGTTACCGGAGGAGCTTGTACCCAGCAAGCAGCGGCTCAGGTTGATCAGTCTGATGCAGGAGTATCAGACGGTGGCAATCAAAATCTGGTTGAAGGTGCTGGGTGAATAGAGATTTAGTGCATTGCTGGAGGTGAAGCCGTCGAGAAGCAGGGCCGCGTTTGCGAAGGGGCACCCGAGTGCCAGCGAACTCGATCCTCTAAGCTGTTTCCGACTTAATCCGTCGAACCATTTCGATCAGTACCGCACGACGCGAATCGTTCAACAGATGTGAGCGGATAGAGTGACCGGCAAGTCCCCACAGCTGTATTGGTTTCTGAAACCACTCCGCTGCTAGCGACTCATGGCCTGAGGGTGTCAGATTGACCAAACCCTGATGCACCCCCAACAGCAAGCCGATCCGTTCAAAGGTATCGGAAGGCAGCCTTACCATCTCTCCAGTCGACACCTGCTGTAGTGGTCAACTAATCCCGGACAGTATTTTAAGGTTTTCCTCAGCGGCAACGGGCGAAATGCCGTCGTTGAATGCGTGAGGTCGTTGCCGGTTGTAGTAGTCCATCAGATAGCCACCCACATCTTTTTTGGCCTCAGGCAGATTTCGGTAACCCAGGGCCGGTATCCATTCGGATTTTAGGCTCCGGAACAGCCTCTCCATCGGTGCGTTATCCCAACAGTTGCCTCGACGGCTCATGCTTTGAGTCATCCGATAGCGCCAGAGCCTCTGGCGGAACTTACGGCTGGCGTACTGGCTCCCCTGGTCCGAGTGGAACATGACCTTCTCTGGCTGACCACGCTGTTCCCAGGCGTGATCCAGAGCTTTTACAACCAGATCCGCATCCGGACTGGACGACATAGCCCAACCAACAACGCGGCGGGCGAACAGATCCAGCACGACAGCCAGATAGCTCCACCGCTGGCCGCTCCATACATAGGTAATGTCACCACACCACGCCTGATTGGGCTGGTCTACCGTAAACTCACGAGCCAGATGGTTCGGGATATCCGGTCGCTCAACGGTGGCCTGCTTGTAGGCGTGAGGGCCAGGTTGCTTGCAAATCAGCCCTAGCTCGCTCATCAGTCGTCGAACCTTGAAGCGACCAATGACAACGCCGTCGTCATTGAGCATACCCTTGATTGTTCTGCTGCCGGCAGAGCTGCGGCTTTTGGTAAACAGGCGATTAACCTGAGCCTTCAGGGCCAGACGCTCAACATCCACGTGCTTCCGCCGTTGGCGATACTCGTAATAGCTGGAACGGCTGATATCGAACGCATTGCAGACCATTTCAACAGGCATTTGCTCACTTAACTGGTCTATCAGCGCGTACGATTCAGGTCGTCCGACATCAAGAGAGCGGTAGCCTTTTTTAGTATGGTCTTCTCCATCTCAAGGCGTTTGCAGCGGGCTTCCAGCTCCTGAATCCGTCGCTGCTCCGGGGTCAAAGCTTTCCCCTTTGGGGTAATGCCTTCTCGCTCATCCGTCAGCTGTTGAACCCAGCGTCGCAAAGCACTTTCACCCACGCCCAAGGACGTACAGGCCTGGGCAATGGTGTAACCTTGATCCAGCACCAGGCTGGCTGCTTCCTGTTTGAACTCAGGAGTAAAGGAACGTCGTTTTCTGGTCATCAGACACCTCGCTTATGGTGGCGATCTTACCACCTACGTTGGTGTCCGGGATCATTGAACCACTACATGCGACTGCCAGCTGAGCAATGTTTCGGTGGAAACGCCCAGCAAGGAGGCCAGCTCCGAATCAGTGAGGCCCCACGAATTCCGCCGATCCAGTAGCCAGCGAAGACCAGCATCACCGTGCCGGTCGGTCAGGCCTGGTTTCTCATCCCGGATCATTTTAAGCCTCCGTCTGTCCGCTGATTCTGATAGCTCAAACAAAAAATGATCCCCACCAGGTCGAAGTTTTACCAACCCAGGAAACCTGACTTTAACGATCGCATACTTCTGCCTACGCAGATGGCGATGCTCCCGATAGTTGGCGAACTGCCATGCCAATCAATTTACCAAATTCGCGCCTTGTATCCAGCACCTAATCCGCTGGAAGCACTGCACCTGCCCCGGTGGAATATAGATCCTTGGCACTCCTTACCGGCTCACAAACCAGCGGCGCAGGGATATGCGTCTTCATCAGGTGCACGAACGCATCGGTATGATGAAAATCCGGATCCAGCCACAAGTCAAAGTCCTCTGGCCGGAGCATCAGTGGAATGCTCTTGGGATGAATGTGGCTGAACCTCGGGTGCGGTGGCAAGGTGATGACCGTGAACGAGCTCACCTGCTCTTCACCAAAATGTCAGGATTGCCATAACCCGGCCAGGGCGGTGGCCTCGCCCTGCGGGTCGATGTTGTAGACCTGCTTGCCCTGCCATTCATGGAAGGCGCTGACCGGGACAATGCAGCGATGGGACGGATAAACCTTCTTCCAGAGCGGGCTGCTGGTAAGCCGGTCGCTGCGCGCATTGAAGGTATGAAACTTCGGGTTGGGTCGGTACACATGCCCCTCCGGCCGTGGCTCGATCAGTAGAGACCAAATACCCGGCTCCAGGTAACGGTCACCTCCGGCCTCCATAACAAACTCGCCGGTGCCGCCGGGAGGGACATTGAGCTGGGGGCGCGGCGCGACACCCGGCGGACCTAATTGTCCCATGAGCTCCTGAACCACAGGGGAATCGGTTACGTTGTAGCGACCGCACATATCAAAGCCCCTTATGCTATATACCCCGGCAAACCCTCGTCAAAAACACCGTCTGTAGCCTTGAGAAGTTGCTACGATGGCTTTTGTACCGTTGTACTGTCTCCTTCAATGTCTATTTTTAGAACAACTACGTCGCAGGCGACTTTGTCCAACCCTCAAGCAGTGATTTAATCATGACCGCCGATCCGACCAGAATCACCCGTTTGAGCGCCCGCGTCGACCCTGAAACGCATCAACGCATCGTGCGTGCGGCTGAGCTGTCAGGATTGAGTATGAACCAGTTCCTGGTCAATGCGGCCACCAAGACAGCCAAGCAGGGCATACAGCAAGAAACGACGCTCAGACTTACTTGGGAAAGTGCAGATCTTATGATGGAGCGACTCGACACCCCCCGGCCACTGAACGCGAAACTGTGCGAAGCAGCATGTCGACATGCTGACCGAAAACATCGTTTTCAACACCCTCGAAAATCGAGGTGATTGATTCTCGCTTTGTTCGTAAGATTGTGACCCAGCCATCTCAGTGCACGACGGGCAACTGCCGCCAATTTGTCGTGTAGAGTGATGAGAGGTGCGAACGCCGGGCTTGGCGTGCTGGTGACCCCGGCGGTAGGCAGACCCCAATAGCATTAACGTGTTATCCACGATCACACGCGAATCCTGACTTGGGGTTGTTTTCATTGGATACTCCTGAATTCAATTTTTTCCTTGCTGGCCAACCAATAGTGAGGCTTGTATGTCGTATTGATTGGCTTGAGAGGTCTCCGCAAAGATCTCTATAGTTGTTGCCTCTCCAGAATATTCCGGATTGCTGCAGTATTTTTCCAGGTTTCTACCATGACCTTGGCAATGGCGTAGGCAAACAACCCAATCAATATGGCCTGAGCTCCGGTGAAGAAGCCAAAGGCATTCTGGCTGGATACCAAAACCATGACGCCGCCCAGGACGCTTATGATCAACGTCAGGGTGGCCATGAACATGATTAACGATGTCCAGAACATTCGTGGCTGCTGTATGGACGGTTGTTGGGGACGCTGAACCGAGGCAGCTGGAGCTACAGACTGATCCATACCGGACTCGTTCGAATGGATGCCCAACTTGCCAGTAGTGATGCTATTGTTCAGGACTTTCCCTTCCCGTTGATACTCGACGTTGACCTTGAAGAGTCCTGTCGTCTCCTGGACTGCCTGATCAAGGTCTTTGACCGAACGGATGGGTTGGCCATTGTATCTAATAATCACGTCACCTGGCTCAAGACCAGCGTGATATGCGGCTCCGTTTCGATCTACAGTCGTTATGCGGATCCCTTGAGTCGGTTCTTTCATGGTTTCGCTCATGACAGGTTACCTCTACTACATTTATGGGTGGCACTAAATTGCGAAGTGGTCCTCAACTATCGCACAGAACTCCCAATAGGGTTGCCCAAAAGGCTCAAGGTATGATGACTTTATCGTCCAAAATCAGGCTGGAGTAGAGCACACCATGACTACCGAGATTAACGAGGATTACGAAGCGGCTATCCAGGTTTTCGAAAAGCGGTCACCAGATGGAAGTCGGTAGGCCTGGCAATCCGGTGGCTCGTCAGCTCCGTGCCCGCGCTCGGCGGTGAGCGCCCGATTGACTTTCTGGGCTCGCGAAGGGGCCAAAGCCGGGGCTCCTTTTAAACAAAAGCGAACGTTCGCGCACCTCGGTTCGATAAATCTGCCTATCTTTTCGTAGTGTCCGCAGTGACGGGGTAGAACCTCAAGAGGTCGATTGGTTCAGAAGCTAATCCCTTTGGCCTTTTTTTCCAATGTCTCCCTCATGTAGAGATGCAATGAGCGGGCACGCGATGCTGTCCGGCTGCGCGTGGCATTGACTGACCATTTCGCTCAGAGCCTCCTCGATTTTTACCAGCCTTTCGATCTTTTCGCGCACATCCTTCAGCTTGTGCTCGGCGAGCGCACTGGCTTCTTCACAGTGGGTGCCATCTTCTAGCCGTAGGAGGTCGCTTATCTCGTCGAGACTGAAACCCAGCTGCTGCGCAGTTTTCACAAATGTCAGCCGATCAATATCGGCGAAACCGTAGCGTCGAATACCACCTGGAGGTCGTTTGGGTTCTGACAAAAGACCTCGCCGCTGGTAATAGCGGATCGTCTCGACATTTACATTGGCCGCCTTGGCCAAGCCGCCAATAGTCAGTGAATTAGCTTTATCCAACATGATGCTTGACTCCGTACTTGACTACGGAAGTAACCTTATCTTATCGAGTCCATGGGCAACAGGTGTCAACGTCATGTCGAAACTCAAATCTAAATCCGGAGGTGCTTCTCTCGCTGTCGGGGGATTGCAGGAATTCTCGCCTCGGCTTGCTGTCTCGGGCCATTGGTACTTATCACTTTGGGCGTTTCCGGTGCCTGGATCGGCAACCTGACAGCTTTGGAGCCCTATCGACCGCTGTTCATTGGCGCGGCCATCGTCGCCATGTACTTTGCTTGGCGACGAATCTATCGCCCTGTAGAGCAATGCTCACCCGGTGAAACGTGTGCGATCCCTCAAGTCCGAAAGACTTATAAGGTGATCTTTTGGGTAGTTACGGCTCTGGTACTGGTCGCTTTAGTTTTCCCCTACGTTTTGCCCCTATTCTACTAAAAGGAGATCTTGCTCATGCGTAAACAGTTTGTACTTGCCATGTTCCTCACTTTGCTCAGCATGTCCTCCTGGGCTGCGTCTCAAACAGTAACTCTCTCGGTGCCTGACATGACCTGTGCCGCGTGTCCGATCACCGTCAAGTTGGCCTTAAGTAAGGTGGAAGGGGTGTCGCAAGTTTCCGTGAGCTACCCTGATCGAGAAGCCGTCGTCACCTTTAACGATGCGCTCACTTCCATAGAGGCGCTCACCGAGGCCACGAGCGACGCTGGTTACCCCTCCACTCCTACGGCCTCAGAGGCGACTCCGGAGGGGCAATGAAGAATCCGAAGAACCTGCTCAGGGTCGGTATAGTAGGGACTATTCTGGTTGCACTATGCTGCTTCACACCGATTCTGGTCATTCTGATGTCCACCGTGGGACTGGCCACCCTGACGGGCTATCTCGACTATGTGCTTCTTCCGGCACTGGCGGTATTCATCGGCCTTACGGTCTATGCGTTCTGGCGGAAAAAGCACTATGACGCCAGCTATGAGAGCAATTCCAAAGCTCCAAGGAGTTTCCCCAGTGAAAAATGACAACAAACTGCATATTGCGGTAATCGGAAGTGGTGGTGCCGCCATGGCGGCTGCCCTGAAGGCGACTGAACGCGGTGCCCGCGTCACCCTGATTGAACGTGGGACTGTCGGTGGCACCTGCGTAAATGTTGGCTGCGTGCCATCGAAGATTATGATTCGTGCAGCACATGTCGCGCATCTTCGAAAAGAAAGCCCTTTTGACGCGGGCATCAGTGCTGAGGCTCCTCAGGTAGACCGAGCAAAACTGCTTCAGCAACAGCAGGCACGAGTGGAGGAGCTGCGTGACACCAAGTACGAAAAGATACTTCGAGAACACAAGGACATCACAGTCCTGAACGGTGAGGCTCGGTTTGTCGATACCAATAGCCTGGTAGTCACGCTGGCTGAGGGTGGTAAAAAACCGGTTCATTTTGATCGCGCCTTTATTGGAACCGGAGCCAGACCGGCAGAGCCGCCAATAACGGGGCTGGCAGACACTCCTTACCTGACATCAACCAGTGCCTTGGCGCTGGATACCGTTCCCAAACGGCTGATCGTGATTGGTGCCGGTTTCGTTGCCTTGGAATTGGCTCAGGCATTCGCCAGACTCGGCAGCAAGGTTACCGTTTTAGCCCGGAGCCGTGTGTTGTCCAGCGAAGATCCTACGATCGGAGAGGCCATAGAGGCGGCTTTTCAACGGGAAGGGATTGAGGTGCTTCGCCAGACCACGCCTAGCAACGTGGACTACAGCGACAACGAGTTTATCGTCGAGACGCCTGCCGGCACCTTGCGAGCCGACCAACTACTGGTGGCGACCGGTCGAACGCCCAATACCGAGGCCCTGAACCTGGCTAGCATTGGCGTGGAAACCTCACGCGACGCAATTCAGGTGGATGAGCATCTGCAAACCACGACCCCCGGAATATACGCTGCCGGAGACTGCACCAACCAACCGCAGTTTGTCTATGTCGCCGCTGCCGGAGGCAGCCGAGCCGCCATCAACATGACGGGAGGCGAGGCCAAACTCGACCTCAGTGCCATGCCCGGGGTCATGTTTACCGATCCCCAAGTTGCCACCGTTGGCCTCACTGAAGCCGAAGCAGTTGCAAGGGGTTATAGCGTGGACACCCGACTGCTCGACTTGGCAAACGTGCCGCGTGCGCTAGTCAATTTTGACACCCAAGGCTTTATTAAAATGGTGGCAGAGCGCACGTCAGGTCGTTTGCTCGGGGTGCAGGTTGTCGCAGCGGAAGGTGGTGAAATTATCCAAACGGCAGTGATGGCGTTACGAGCAGGTTTAACTGTTCAGGAAATCGGCGATGACTTGTTCCCTTATCTGACCATGGTTGAAGGACTCAAGCTCTGTGCGCAAACGTTCACCAAGGATGTAAAGCAGTTGTCCTGCTGTGCCGGTTAATCGCTCCGGCTCTGGTCAACGCTAGCACTGTCCAAAATTTGAACGTTCGCTTTGCGACCCGAGCGGCCAAATTGTGGCGGCATTTCACCTGTCTCGGGTAAACATGTAGCGCCATGGCGATCAACCTGCATCCGGCATAAACCATGGCGCTCCGAAAAGGTCACACCTGCGTTTTCCAATCAAAGTACCGGCGGGTCAGTCTCGGCCCATCCTGCGGATTAGCCAACATGAAAGCCAGTGGCGACAGCCCGCAAAACGGCTGATCCGTGGTGGGCTTTCGGATCCGCTCGGCAGCTCGATCGTCGCTCGGGTAAAGCGTATCGAGTGCGCGGGCGATTCCCATCAGATAACTGATTCGCTCAAGCACCTGCCCGGACATTTCAGCAGATTTGTCGGCCGTGAGTTCGTCGAACTCAGCCTGGCTCAGACCCAGCAATTGCTTCTGCTCGGCCTCCAAACAGCCCCACTGCGCCATGATGTGCCGAAACCCTTTCAGGGCGACCGCCGCCTTATCGGTGGGTACTGCTGGGCCTTCATTGCTTTCCATGTGGGTACTTCACCTTCAATTGGTAGGGATGGCATGTCGGACTGATCGCTGAATCAAGCCCGCGCCCCGGACTTTTCCATGAATTCGCTGATTTCCCGCTCCAGGCGGGCATGCACATCCAGCAGGTCGTCCTGGTCGACGGGCCGCTCCTTCAAACTGGTCCGGGATTTCTTCCGCTCGATCTCCGCGCGCTGTTCGGCATAGACGTGGTGCAACACACCCACCCCCAAACTGGCGCTCTCTTCCTCGTTCATGTGCTTGCGCAGCCGCTTGAACTGCTCCGGCGTGGGCGGAGTCTGGCGTTTAGACTCAATGTCCTTCTGGCGGATACCGAAAGCTTCGCCCCACAGCCTGACGGCGCGGTCCCAAGCTTTGGAGAGAGTCTGGTTCTCGGTGATGGCAATGCGCATGGGATTGCCCGGTGCGTTTACCTGGAAGTAACACTGTTCCGCCTGGTTCCCGCCGATGGTCCCGATGCCCAGGGTGATGCCCTGGAATCCAACACCCCGGAAGGGTTTGACCCGCGGGTGCTCGGTACGAATGAAGTCCAGGTATTTGATGGCCGCGGCCCGCATGGCCCAACGGGCGTCGTAGTACTCGGCACGGGTTTTCTGATAGCGGTGCCAGAGCGTTTCGGGCACGGCGTCACTGGGACGGCGCAGGCTGAAATACTTCTGATAGCGCTTGCCACGAATCGTTGCGGCAACACGCCAACCGTAAAAGCCGGACGAGAGCTCGCCCTTGTCGTAGAACTGAATCGCCATGGTTGGCCGAGTCATCCTTTTGTGGTGAGGTATAAATGTAAATGCATTTACAGACTAATGGGTACACCGATGGGCAAGACCCGTGGGTGTCGGGTCACGGATTTTGGCAGCGCCTGCCAGGCATCGGTGCGTTGTAGTTCAGTGAGGGCCGCACTACGGGATTGCAACCCGGCCCAGGCTCGATCCGGTGAATGTGCGAAGCGTTGAATGACGCTCTGCCAGTCTGGATTCCCACCCTTTTGCCAGTCTCTGGGCCAGGTGGCGCTCCAGGCAATGCCGTCTTCGTCCATCACCATGGGTGACACATCATAGATGGGCGTCAGTTCCAGGCCGTGGAACGTTCGATGGAACGACGTATTGCGCCCGTGGTTATCGCTGTTTCCGAGCAACCGGTTAATGTGATCCCGGATAAGGTATTCGACGAGCATTCCATCCGGATCACTGGCCAGGGGCAGAATGACTTCCAGCGCATCGATGTGGCTCAGCCGGGCACCGTTACCAATTTTTCCCATCACATTATACAGGGACTCCACCGGATAACGTTCCCCGCCCGGCCCGCGGTCGAAACGACGGACCCAAAGGGCATCGGGCTGCCAGCGTACTTCCGGCACATCAAAACCTAATGAACCGAGGGCCTTCAGGTACAGGTATTCAGCACGGAGAATGTCGATTCGATTCCGGCTTATCGGCTCACGGGGCCACTTCACCAGCCAGTAATCGGTAATCATACAGCTATCCGGTTCGTTGCCGTCCAGATAGAACTGACCGTCATCGGCTCGGTTGATCAGCAGTTTGGGGTTTTCACCGCCGGCACCCAGACCCGCCCAAATCGGGTGGATATCAGAAAGGCCGAGGGCTTCGTTGAACGGTTCGTATGGCCAATACCAGTCGCCGGCACGCTCAACATCCAGGGGAATGGAAGGGAAAAGGCCGTCGTCAACGCTCGGCCCTTTGATGCGAAAATTGCCAATGGGAGAGAGGGCGCCTTCTTTTAACAGGCGCACATCGTGCTGAGGGCCATCCTGGATCGTCCCGTCTTGCCACCGTGGTGACCGTAACCGCTTGAGCAGGCGCCGACGGGCCCAGCCGCTGGGAATCAGATCCCTCAGCAAGGCCGCGACCGCTTCGCCCTCATAGGTTTCGAGTACGTCGCCCGGCACCTGGGGACTGGCCCACTGCACGAATGGCAGGCTAATGACGGGTACGAAATCGTCTTCCTGAAAATCCTCAAGGCCGAGGGTGACTCCAGCAAGCGGGACACAGGTCCAACCGTCCTGGCGTTGATAATCCAGACGCATGGGACTGAGTAGGCCGGACTCCGGCCGGTCAATAATAATCCCCGCCAATGTATCCCAACCTGCCGGGCCCCAGCGCTCGAGTTCAACCACAGACATGGTCATCTCCTCTCAATAGAACCACAACGCGACCATCCACGTTCAGGGCCTGGCCGTCGCCCAGCGAGATCAGCCAGGGCCAGTCCCAATGAGAGTGCCCGAAGACCGTCAGGCCGGAATACCCTGTCGC
The DNA here is from genome assembly GCF_026013985.1 of Marinobacter sp. AN1. Classification (NCBI taxonomy): domain Bacteria; kingdom Pseudomonadati; phylum Pseudomonadota; class Gammaproteobacteria; order Pseudomonadales; family Marinobacteraceae; genus Marinobacter; species Marinobacter sp. AN1. The sequence goes on from NZ_CP110342.1 coordinate 2,983,677, forward strand.
CAGTGAAAGCGTTATACCGGGATCGCCACGACGGCGACGTTCAATGTCCTCCGGCCCCTGGTGCAACAGGATGATGTGCGGACGCCGTGCGGAGACCGACTCCATGACTTCCAAAAATGTTTCTTCATCACGCCGCTGGTGGCGCCTGGGGCTCCCTATGATGCCGCTGACGCCACCGACGCGCAGTCCGGCTGTGTTGAAGACCTGACCATCAAGGATTTGAACATTCCTTGGCAATGTCTTCGGGTCGGCCAGTTCATCGTGGTTGCCATGCACGGCGAGGACCTGTGGCACCAGCCGAGCGAATGCCTCGTAGACTTCATCCACCGGGCCGGTTCCACCGCGTTTGTGGCAGTCTGGGTAGTCGTACAGATCGCCACACAGAAACGCCGCCTGCGGCTGCGGAATCGTTCCTTCCCCCACTAATGCCATCAGCGCTTCTGCTACAGGCACCCCCATCAGCCGGTTGGCGCCGCCGTCTTCACGGCCCTGCAGGTCGGAGCTAAAAATCAGCGCGTCCACACCATCGGGCAGCCCAGTGGCCCAGGCCCGATGAAACGGCAAACGATTGCGCAGCGGTTTCCCTGACGGGCCACCCGTGCGATGAGGCAGTTCATGGAAAGGGGCCTGTTCAACACGGACGATGCACACCATTCTCCGTCCACCTGCTCAGCCAGCCAGCGGGCAACCCGCTCACAGATTGCATCGTTCTCCTCGGGTCCGACCAGGCGGCAGTCGCGAAAGGCGAGCGCATCGTCGATCTGCTTTTCGATGGGATCCCCCGGGCGCGCCACGACATACCCCATCGACTTGGCGCCGGGCTTACCCTGCTCGATGGCCTGTTGACGTTCCCGCACCCATTGCTCGGCGGCCTCACGGTCAGCAAACCGCGGTGGCCGACGAATAAAGAACCGCGTGGGGATCTCGAACCAGCGACCATCGCGGGAGTAGGCCACGATCTCACCGGACATCTCTGGTAGATAGGCGATGTCACTTTGAAGAGCTTCCAGAGCACCACGAAAATCCGCAAACGGCTCAGGGAACCGACCTCTCATATCAAATGCACGATATGCAAAGATGCTCGCCAGCGGGCCCGTGCTTAGCTCGTCCGCGTGGGCCCCATCGGCATCCAGGTTCTCCAGAATTTTGTTTTCACTGATTTTTTTAACCACTTCATGCCCTCCACCCTCTGGATGTTGCCCTCATTTTTCAATACACAGTGTAGTAGTGTGCTACCCATGAGCATTTGCATCTAGTTACGAAACAGATTACCGTAAAAAAATGAGACACCCAAGAGGTATGCGAAAAATGTCGAGCCTGTCGTTTGTCAACGGTTTTGTCACAACTGACACATTAAGTACCCACTCTGCAGCCTGTCTCCAGGCTGCTCCGATTGGGATCAGTGATGGCGAGAATCTTCTTGGCGTCGTGCTGGATCCGCTCAGCTACGAGGCACTGATGCGGCTAGCGGTTATTTACTGGCAGCAACACTCCGGGACGAAGCCGGATCAGACGATGAGCGAGGCCATGACCGCATTCATCGATATGGGGGAGCGGCTACTGGGCGAAGCTTCGAACAGCGTTACGGGTGATGGGCATAGCCGAAACCGACCTCAGCGCGACCCAAGCCCAGATGACGAGCAGCCTCCCTCATGAGACGAAGCCTGGTTGTCCATCAGCATTTCGGGTGTAACCGGTTTGGCAGGGACTGGGTCTGCGGCGATCTGCATGGCCATCGCGCGCTCTTGATGGCGCTTATTGAAGAAAAGCATATCGAACTGGGCGTGGACCGACTCTTTCTGTTGGGCGACCTGATCGATCGGGGGCCTCAATCAGCGGACCTGCTCAGCTGGGTCCTGCACACCGACAACGTCTTCTCGGTGATGGGCAATCACGAACTGATGTTTATCAGTGGTGCCACCGGCCGGGGTACCGGGAGAAACATCGGCGCATCGGCGGTGAATGGGTCGATGAGCTGGGTTTCAGTCAGTATCGCGATCTGACCACGGGTTGCGCGAACCATCTACCGCTGACCATGACGATCGAGACCGAACAAGGCCTGCTGGGGCTCGTGCACGCCCAGTCGCCGGTCGATGACTGGCGTGAGCTGGCCACGATTGAATACACCGACCAGGTCGCCATCGACTGCACCTGGCCGTGGAACCGAGCCACCGGTCCCGAGCAGACGATCGGGGGTGTGGGCACCGTCGTTTCCGGCCATATCGGTACCCATGGAATCGTTCAACGAGGAAACCAGCTCTGGATCGACACGCTGGAGGCATCGGGAGAGCCCACTCTTTTAACGGTGCAGGAACTCATCACGCTCGCGGGGTACGAATCGTCATGACAGAACAGGCCCCTGATAGCCCACTGCTCGTGGTGGACCTAGAGGCTACCTGCTGGGAGAACCGCCGGACGCCTGATGGAGAACCCCAAAGCGTCAACAATATGGAGATCATTGAATTTGGCTGCGCCCTGACCACCCGGCATGGAAAACTCTTGGACAGCAAGTCGTTTCTGGTCAGGCCAACCTGGTCACCCCAGCTCAGCCAATTCTGCACATCGCTGACCGGTATCGATCAATCCATGGTCGACGATGCGCCAGCATTCCCGGAGGTCGTAAGGGAGTTAGATGCCTGGCTGGGTGAGCTAACGGAATCGTTTGTCTGGTGTAGTTGGGGAAACTACGACCGATTGCATATTCTGGCCGATAGCACGAAGCATAACGTGGCCCCTGGCTTCATGTTGTCGCCCCATCTAAACCTCAAGCGGATCTGGCGTCGCACGACCGGACAGAAACGGAAAAACGGTCTAGCTCACGCGCTCGCCTACCACCACCTTGAATTCGAGGGGCATCATCATCGTGGTGTGGACGACGCAAGGAATATGGTTCGCCTACTCCCGTATATGGATTGGTCGCTCGAAGCTCAGTTGCTCACCCATCCAGGCGCTCAGGAGAGATCGCGATGAGGCTCGTGTGTATTTCGGATACTCACGGCATGCACCGGCGTATCCCCGAGATTCCGGACGGCGACATACTGATCCACGCCGGTGACAGCCTGGGCCAGGGTACGCTGGAAAATCTGGCCGACCTGAACGATTGGCTGGGCACCCTACCCCACCAGCATAAAATCGTTATCGCCGGCAATCACGACTGGGTCTTTCAGGAAGCACCAGGGTTGGCTCGGGAGACGTTAACCCATGCGATATACCTGGAAGACAGTGGGGTCGAACTTGATGGGTTGCGGTTTTGGGGCTCCCCCTGGACGCCGCAGTTCCTGGACTGGGCGTTTATTCTTGAGCGGGGCCAGGCACTGCGCGAAAAATGGCAGCTGATTCCGAAAAATACCGACGTGTTGATAACTCATGGTCCACCAAGAGGCATCGGTGACCAGGTAGCGGTGGATTTTCGCGCCAGGCATGTCGGCTGTGTTGACCTCGAACAGCGTCTGGAACAACTCACCGACCTTCAGGCCCACGTATTCGGTCACATTCACGAAGGCTACGGCCAATACCTGCGAGGGCAGACCCGACTCATAAACGCGAGCACCTGCACCACTCGATACGAGCCTACCAATCCACCCATTGTGTTCGATCTGAGCAAAACAGGAGATTGTCGATGACCGCTGATGAACTGATCGCCCGATTGAGAGCGTTGCCTCCGGACACACCCGTTCTGGTGGAGGGGTATGAGAACGGATTTGACGAGGTCATAGAGCTTAAAGGGCAAGACGTGGTGCGCTATCGTCATGCCCAGCCGTGGGATGGTCAGTATCAACCGCCGGAGCGCTTCGAAGAGCCGGCCGCCGGCATCATGCAGGCCGCCGTGATTCTGGGACGTCGTGGACCGCTGCGATAGGAGAAGCCCATGTCACAACGGAAGCGATACAACCTGACAGATTTGGTGGCGCAATGTGATCCAGCCGCGCCAATCCCAGATGAGCAGAAAGATTGGGACCACGCGCCCTCTGTTGGCTTTGAGCAAACGATCATGGACGGCCAGGTTGATATCGGCGACGTGATCCTCCAGTTCCGCGAGAGACTCGCTGATGACTATGATGTTATCCAACTGATTCTGTTCGGCAGTCGGGCTCGAGGAGATTATCACTCCGAGAGCGATGTCGACGTTGCGGTGATTCTGCAGGGTGTGCCAAGGGATTTAACCAAGTTGGAAATGGCACGCCGAGCCTTTGATGTGTTAGTGCAAACGGGCGTAAGGATTCAGCCTTTCCCCATCTGGGAAGCGGAATGGCGGGAACCCTCGAAGCACTCCAACCCGGATTTTCTGGCGAACATCACACGAGAGGGTTTGACAATCTGGTCGCGCAATAAATGACAAGTCCCCTCGACGCCCGCCAAGCACTCGACACCTTACAAATTAGTCTGGCCCATTGAGGTTAGTATGTTTTAGTAACAAGATTTACTAATTAGTAAATCTTGTTACTAATCAATATTATAATGACCCACCGGGGCCACCGCCGCGTGGTGGAGGTCAAGAAAACGCGCAGAATACTTTGAAACTACGGTGGGTGGTCAACGGCATGGATAGCGATCAGAAAGCTAAAGAACTCTTCGAAGACGCTTTAAAAAACCTTTTCGATGGTGATGAACAGCTCATCAGCCGCTGGCTGGAGACACCGGTACCGGCTCTGGCTGGCGAGTCACCACAGACACTGATGGGGACGCCCACCGGGTGTGAAGTTCTGGAAAGGTACATTAAGAAGCTGAAGTACGGCGACTACTCGTAATTTTGAGAGCTTGCCATTCTGGCCCAGTGGCACCCACCGGACGCCCTTTTCATGGTGCTTAGCTTTGCGTCAAATCAAGCACCGTGCTCTTTGGGCGACAACCCAAGCTTCCTTGACTAGCCCATCTCGGCGGGGCAAAAAGGTCGGCTTTCCAATGTTTGCCGCGGTCACATTGGCGCCCAAACCACAAAGCAGACCTTTTCAGGTAGGGGCCTACCTGAGCATTACGAAGCTGACAACCATTAAGCCAGAGGGGCAGTTGCTTTTAATCACTGTTAGCTATGCCATCCATCCGGTTGCTGGCCGTATGCCGGGACATCAAAATGAAATGAGCTCATCGAAAGGTCGACTTTGCCTGTTAATGGCCAATTAAAATGACCCACTACTGGCCATTAATTTTGACCCACCTCCGAGTGGCCGTCAGGCCACAGAACCAGCTACTGTCCCCGGCTTTTATCGATGGCCGGGGGCATGTCAGTGAAGGAGTGGGTTGTGATACACAAGATCAAGGCACTGCACGATAACGGCAAAGGGTTGTCGATCCGCGCCATCAGTCAGGAACTGGGGTTGTCCCGCAATACCGTTCGCAAGTATCTGCGGATGGATGAGAACGCGATTTCGGAACAGATAGAAGATCCCTCACGCACCAAGCGCCTCGATGATCACCGGGATTATCTGATTCATCTTCTCAAAGAATTCCCCAAGCTCAGCGCCGTCAAAATTGCCCGCAAGCTGCAAGCGAAGGTTGGTGAGTTGCCAGCTTCGGATCGTTCCATTCGCCGCTATGTGCGAACGCTCAAGGAGGAAGTGGCCTCAGCCCAGATGCGCTATTACGAACCCATTCTGGACGATGTGCCGGGTGTTCAGTGTCAGGTGGACCCGGGTGAGTTGCGCGGCGTGCTGATTGGTGGCGAAGAGCGCACGCTGCACTTCGTGGTGTTCGTGCTGTCCTACTCGCGGTTGATGTACGTGGGTCTGGCCTTCCGCCCACTGGATACCCAGACCTTTATCCAACTCCATAACGAAGCCCTGCGTTACTTCGGTGGCCTGCCGGAGGAATGCGTCTACGATCAGACCAAGCTGGTGGTCATCAACGAACAGTACCGGGAGCTGACCCTCAACCAACGGTTCCACGAGTATGCCACCACGGCCGGGTTCCGGATCCATGCCTGCGAAGGTTATGACCCGGAGAGCAAGGGCAAGGTGGAAGCTGGCGTGAAGTACGTCAAGCAGGATTGCCTTTACGGTGAGGTCTTCCGGGATCAGGAGCACGTGCGCCAGCACGTGCAGGACTGGGTTGAGAGCGTAGCCAATATCCGCATTCACGGCACCACCGGCGAACCACCCCGGGAACGCTTCGAACGGGATGAGCGAGAACACCTGGAGGCCTACCTGTCACCAGCTTGCGTGCAGCCGGTGGTCCACGAGACACGTCGAGCCGACAAGACCGGCCTGATCGCCTGGAAGGCCAACAAGTACTCTGTGCCCATGGCCTGGCAACAGGCCCGGGTGGGCGTTCTGGAGTCCGGCAGTCAGCTCCAAATTAGCGACCTGGAAACGGGCGATGTCATTGCCAGTCACGCTCTATGTTCCGACAAGGGAAAGGTGTTCAAGAACACCCATCACTACCGGGATCATGCCCAGCGGGTGGCCACCCTTGAGAGCAAGATCAACGACCTGGTCGGCAATGAAATCGGGCATCGGTTGTGCCAACAGCTCAAGCGTTCCGAGCCCAAGATCTACAAGGATCAGTTGGTGGCTGCCCGAGACCTGCTCAAGCGCCATGCGCCTGTGGATCTGGCGTTGATCACAACGCTGGCAGAACGCCCCGGCATGACCGCCACACGGCTGCAAAGTTACCTGGAAGCAGCCCAGGCAGCTACGCTGCGGGAACGGCAGCCGGAACCGCTGCCAGAACCACAGCAAGCGCTGGACCTGAGTGCTTATCGCCGTATTGGCCACTCCAGTGGCCAGGGGGTGACCCATGAGCCAGCTTGAGCAAACTGTGAGCCGATACCGCAGCCTGCGCCTGAGCGCAGCCGCCGACGAACTAATCAACCTGCTGGCCGAGGCAGAAGCCAACGAGATGTCCTACCTGGGCTTCGCGGACCGGCTCGCTGAACACGAACTGGTTCAGCGCCAGGACAAACGCATCCGCCGGAACCGGAAGATGGCTGCGTTCCCAGCGGAGAAGCGCCTGGAGGGCTTCGATTACCGGCACCAGACCACCATTACCAAACGTCAGGTAAATGCCTTGCTGGACTTCCAGTTCATCGACGAACGGAACAACCTGGTGTTTATCGGCCCGCCCGGTGTAGGCAAGACCCACCTGGCCATCGGCATTGGCTACAAAGCCGTGGAGGCCGGCTACCGGGTGCTGTTCCGCAACGCCCTGGATCTGGTGGAAGAACTGGAACTGGCCGAGATGAAAGGTGAGCTGAAAAAGCGGGTCAGCGCCTTGGCCAAATACGACCTGCTGATCATTGATGAACTGGGTTACCTGCCCATGACCCGGCAGGCCCGGTACAACCTGTTCCAGCTGATCAACAGCCTGTACGAATACCGGTCCATCATCCTGACCACCAACAAGGACTTCACCAGCTGGGGCGAGTTCTTCCACGACGACAACGTGGCGGTGCCGATCATTGACCGCGTCATCCACCATTCACACATCTTTATGCTGGGAGGAGAAAGCTATCGGCTAAAGCAGAAGACAACAAGCTAGACTATGAAAGGTGGGTCAATTTTATTGGCCAAAGGTGGGTCAAAATAAATGGCCATTGACATTGCCCTTTGCGTGCGAGACTTTCGGAACTGGCTGTATCGACTGACTCTATCAGTGTAGTGGCCCCCATTTAAACCGGACTGGGACCCGCAGCAGTGAAATGATATTAGGGGGTGTTGGAAGATAAACAAGCAAATGATGCTAAGGAGCGAATAGATCTGTATCAAGACGCTCCTTCGGATCAGGACTCCTGCACCTTTACTACCAGGAGCGGCTTGTCATCTTCAGCCGCGTTCGGTCCGGCCAATTGATTCCACATGGAATCGACCATGGGTTGAAGAAAGAGCTGCCCGAGCTGGCGAATCATGACGCCGATTACTTGACTGGAGTCACGGTGTGCCTTCGACGCAACGCCGACATTGCGCAAAGTCGCCACTTGTTTGGCAGCGAGATCGGTGAGCATCTCCAGAATACGGCCGCGGTGCCCCATGGGATCGAGCAAAGCCCGCCTGAGGTAACCGACTACCGCTGGGTTATCAGAGAGCATGTCCGCGACTGCTTCGTCACGAGCAGCTGCAATCTCCGCAGTGGTTCCTTCGAGGGGGACTTGCTCGATCGCGCCGAAGAACAAATCAACAATATGTTGCTCAATGGCCTCGCGCAGTCCGTCCTTGGTTCTAAAGTGGTGCACCACCAAACCAACCGTTACACCCGCCGCCTCGGCAATGGCACGCATCGAGGTCGCGTCCTCTCCGTAGTTCGCATACAGAGCGAATGCCGCATTGCGGATGCGTGCCTTCGCAGTCAAGTCGCTATTCAATTTAGGGGATACCCCCACCGTTTTCTTCACTATCTAACTCCTATGCATAGCCGAGTCTGTGTAGTTCCTCGAACATGACCGGACTATCAAGCTGGCGTTGGCTTTGTACGCTAAGCAGCCACGATCGGTCGGGACGTGCAAGGTTACCAGAAACGTTGATATTGTACCTTAGTATATTTTGCTATACAGTCGTATAGTGTTGATGCGTTCGGCAGGTGATAATGATGAAATCGTTTACTCCAACCTTTGTCCCAGATAGAGAGGACCTACGCTCCGGCTACCGGGTCGAGCTAGGCAGCTACACGCTCAGCAAAGAAGAAATCGTAACGTTTGCAACCCAGTGGGATCCGCAGTTCTTCCACATCGACGAGCGTCGCGCTGCGAACAAAGGATACTTCGGAGGCTTGATTGCAAGTGGTGTACAAACCCTGGCGGTATACCAACGACTCACCGTCGGTAGTCTCTTCCGGCACTGGGATGTGATAGGCGGCGCCGGTATCCGTGACTTGGAGTTCCGCCACCCGGTGCGTCCGGGCGACACTCTTACGGGATTCACTGTCATCGAAGATGTTCAGGGCCAATCCGAACGCGGCCGCATACAGGTCGCGTTAACGGGGGGATTAGTGAACCAGAGTCGCAGACAGGTACTTGCTCTGACGATGTTGATATATCTGCGGATGCCCAGCTTATGAGCGCTCACGCACCTGAACAATCGACCGGGATTTGGAGGGGCTCGCTCGCCCCCAACCTGCCCGGCCCGCCTCCGGCTGCCAAATCGCCGTTGGCTGCAGTTCGCGTAGAAGACACAACATTTCAAACCTTTGAGATATCCACCAGCCCAAGTCTGAGGGAGGTAAGTCAAAATTTTCACTTGACGATCCACTCAGTCGACAGCCACGAAAGTCAGCCTTCCTTTCTAGCGAAGCATTCCCCACCCTACGCACCACAAGGAGAATATGACGAATTAGGATAAAAATACCCCTTAAAATCGAACAAAAACAACATAATATAAGGAACTATATCATGAAAAACAAAGCCTTACCAACTTATTGTCAACTGTTATATTAATATCTCTGATTGTATCTACCGCTAATGCTACAACGCTTAATTTTGCTTCTCCCTATCCATCTGGATCATTACCAACAAATGTCGTTGAGCAGTGGGCCTCTAAGGTGAACGAATATTCAAGCGGCAAGGTCTCCGCTAAAGTGTTCCCTCTTTCTCTTCTGAGCGCAGCTGAAGCATCCCCAGGAATAAGGGACGGAATTGCTGATGTTGGATTCGTAATCATGGCTTATTGGCCGGGAAGTTATGCTCATAGCAATATGGTTAATGAGTCCGCAATGCAAATGAAACTTATCAGTGAAAATAACTTAAATGGTAAGGGGACCTTTGCTTTTCAGGGGGCGATGGCTGAATTCATACTCCATAGCTGCCCTGAGTGCTTAAATGAATATCAATCTCAAAATCAGGTGTATACAGCTAACGTGACTACAGCAAATTATGCCCTACTGTGTAACAAGAAAATAACGAAGCCTTCAGAGATGAATGGTACTCGGGTTAGAGCCGGGGGATCTCACTGGGCTCGTTGGTTGAAAGAGTTTGATGCCACGCAAGTTAATATGACAATTAACGATATTCGGGAAGCGTTATCCCAAGGTGTCGTTGATTGTACATTGGCACAGCCTTCTGAGCTTCGAAATCTTGGACTTTCAGAGGTAGTAAACCACGTGACAATTGACCTGCCAGGCGGCGTTTATGCTGGTGTTGGTGGGGCTACCTTTAACAGGGATACATGGAGAAGCCTTGACGTTGATCAGCGCAAGGCAATCCTAAAAGCCGGAGCATTTCTAACTGCCGAAATAGCTTGGCAATCAGAGCTTCAGGCAAGAGAGGTTATGGAAGATTTCAGGAAAAATGATGGCCAAATGCATTATGCATCTGAGCAGTTTGTAAAACTAACAAAGGAATTCATTGAAGATGATATGTCTGAGCTGGTCTCATACTACGAAACTAAACACGGAGTTAAAAATGGAGACGCCTTGCTCAGCGATTTCACTGAGATTCTGAGAAAGTGGGTTGATCGTGTAAAGGAAGCTGATAGTTCGGAAGAGCTTTCGGAAATTTATTGGGAAGAAATATTTTCGAAAGTTGATGTATCGAAATATGGGTTATAGAAAGACCGCTTATATTGATATTTAAATAAAAAGCATGGCGACATGGCTGTATGCTGCAAGATCGACTTTGCTCTATGCAAAAAAAATATAAATAGGCCATTCGCCATACTCAGCCTCATCCACGAACGTTCTAGTGGCGTAGTCTGAAACTGCTACCCTGCAGTGTCGCTCGACGACATCCGAACTTTTGGCATTATTCTCTGTCGAGAAATGCCTGAATGATTATTTTTTGCCATTGCTGCGAGCGGTCGATTGTTGGTGCCGTGGCACCAGCAACAGCCGTAAGGGATATCCGCCAAGCACCTGAAGGGTTAGCACGGAGCAATGCCAATAACGTCTCCTCGTGACCGGGACGGTTCCGTTGGACCTCAGTCCATCTTCATAAGACAGACCCGCCTGACAAGATTGACGACCAGATCCTGGCGCTTTACACCAAGAGCCTGAGCAGCCGGGAAATCGTGGCCCCCTGCAAGGAGGTTTGAGACGCGGAAATCTCGACCACGTGCTTGTCCAAGGTGGCCGAACGTGTGATCGACACGCTTCACAAATGGCAGCATCGTCCGGTTGATCCAATTCCCCACATCGTCTATCTGGGCTGCTGCGTCGTTCTGAACATTCGTCAGGACAAGAGAGTGATCAACAAACTTGGCCATGGGCATCGAAATGGAGGGCCTGAAGGAACTGCTAGGCCTCTGGCTAGCCAAGACAGAGGGTGCGAAGTTCTGGCTATAGTTCTGACGGAACTGAAGAACTGTGGTCTGGAGGATATACTGATCGTCCGTCTGGGCTGCCTCAAATGCTTTGCAAATGCCATTGCTGCTGAGTGGCCCAGATCAAGGTGCAACTGTGCATCGTGCACATGATTCGTTAAGTATCCGGAACGGCAGAACAGAGCCGATACAGCCGATCTGAAGTACATCTATCAGAACACGAGGCCCGGCAGGCGCTGGTAGCCTTTGGCGAACCTGCAACAACCCGTGCCCTCAGATCTCCCTGATTCTGGCACTACTATTGGAACAATCTCATCACGCTCTTCGAGTCCCGCCCGGCCATCCGGAAGGTGATCTACACCACCAATGCCATTGCGTTACTGAATAGCGTCATCCACAAAGCCACCAAGCGTCTCAAGCTTTCCACCACGGATAACTCAGCACTGAAAGTGGCCTTCTTGGCGATCCAGCAGGCCTCAAAGAAATGTACCATGCCAATCCGTGATTGGGGCCGGCATTGAATTGCTTTTGTATCGAGTTCGGTGACCGCCTGGACGGCCACCTGTAATGTGGAGGGTAGTTACACAGATTTATTTACAGTCTCATCTAGGCAGCTGCCCGCAGTGTTAATGCGTGGCCCAGAGGATGCTCCATCTCCATTCATCGGCTACCTTTATCACGGGACATTGTTATCAATGTCCCGGTCTGCATCTGTAGTTGCCCCCGCTAAACCGAACACCACCTCATCAATTTGATGCCAGTTCCGCCCGGTATTCCCAGGGCGATTTCATTTTCAGTCCCTTATGCGGATGGCTGCGATTGTAGTCTTCGATCCACTCCGGCAGTTTCGCCATCACAGAGGCTGCATCAGGAAGATCGTTCAGGTAAACATAGTCCCTTTTGAACGTCTTCACGAAGGCTTCAGCCATACCGTTGCTCTGAGGGCTTCTCACAGGCGTGGTGCACACCACAAAACCCAGAGAGGATGCGAAGGTTCGCGTTTCTTTGGCAATGTAGCAACTGCCATTGTCCGTCAGCCATTCCAACGGATGTGGGACCTGTTCTGACTGGCCGAAGCGGTACTCCAGACTTTCCAGCAGTAAGTCCTGAACCATCTCGGCGGTGATTCCGCCGGTGGTCGCCACGTAGCGCATCAGTTCGCGGTCACAGCAGTCTAGGCTGAAGGCCACACGAACTACCTCTTTGTTCCAGCAACGGATCTCGAAGCCGTCTGAGCACCAGCGAAGGTCTGGCTTCAAGGTGATGACCTGGCCGTTATGGCAGCGCTCCTGGGGTCGGCCCGTGTAACGGGGCAACAACAGTCCATCCTGCTTCATCAATCGGTACACGCGCTTGTGGTTCACTCGCTCATCGTTGGCTGCAAGCAAACGATTCAGCCGAGCAGTGATCCTTCGATAACCATTGGCAGCACGGGCATCGCACAGCTCTCGGATGAACGGCAAATGCCGGTCATCGTCCTGCTTGTCGTATCTAGGACTTCTCCCTTTCTGGCGACCATGAAGGCGATCCAACAGGTTGGAGCGCGATACCTTCATTACCTCCGCAACCCGTTTCAGAGGGTATCGTCCGGTGGCAGCAACGGCATGCGCGAGATCAACTTTTTTGACTGAGCCACCTCCAGGGCTTCCCGGAGTATTTCAGCTTCCATTGTCTTGCGGCCCAACATCCGCTCCAGCTCCCGAACCTTCTTATTCAGGGCCTTCACCTCGGATGCACTGACAACCTCATCACCGGATTCAATCGCGGACATGCCACCGTCTTTCATCAGCTTCTTCCAACGGAACAAAAGACTTGCTGATATACCATGACGTCGTGCGACAAGCGATACCGACATGCCAGGCCGCTCACACTCCGCGACCATGAATGCCTTCTCCTGCGCGGAATACCGGCGACGACGCTGCACTCCGGTTATGACTTCGATTCTCTCCACCTTGGACACTCCTTTGCACTAGGTCTATGCCTAGGCCTTTGCTTCTAACAAGGTGTCCGGTTTAAATGGGGGCTACTACAGCATCGCAACGATAGTATGCTAACAGGTTCCGTCAAAGTGATCGCCCGATCAGCTCCTTCATGATCTCGTTGGTGCCACCGTAGATTTTTTGCACCCGCGCAGCGGCGTACATCTGCGCGATTGGATACTCCATCAAATAACCATAGCCGCCGAACACTTGCAGACAACGGTCGATGATGGCGACCTGCTTGTCAGTACCGAGCAACTTAGCCATTGAAGCGGTGGCAGGGTCGAGATCACCGTCCATGTAGCGCTGGACGCAGTGATCCATAAAGGTTTTCGCGGCCAAGACCTCGGTCTTGCACTCGGCAAGCACGAAGCGCGTGTTCTGAAAATCCAGGATTGGCTTGCCAAACGCCGTCCGTACCTTGGCATACTTGATCGCCTCCAAGACTGCGGCTTCGGCCATCGCGACACCGGCAATCCCGATAATCAAGCGCTCACGGGGTAGCTGCTCCATCAACTGGAAAAAGCCCTGGCCTTCTTTGCCACCAAGCAAATTCTCCGCGGGTACGCGCATGTCAATGAAGGTAAGCTCGCGCGTGTCCTGGCCGTGTTGCCCAACCTTCTGCAGCACCCGTCCGCGCTCATAGCCCTCGACCTTGTCCACCTCGACCACGAATAATGAAATACCACGGGCGCCTTCTGACGTGTCAGTCTTAGCCACCACAACCATCAGGTCAGCGTGGGTGGCGTTCGAGATGAACGTCTTTGACCCATTGATCACGTAGTGATCACCGTCGCGGATCGCGGTCGTACGCACTGCCTGCAAATCCGAACCCGTGCCGGGCTCGGTCATAGCGATGCCAATCACCTTCTCACCGTTCGCCATTGCCGGAATCCAGCGTTGCTTCTGCGCCTCTGTTGCATAAGCCGCTATGTAATGGGCGACGATGGTCGAGTGTACGCTGAATCCGAACGCAGTGTCTCGGGCCAGCGCCAGCTCCTCTTGGACCACGGCCTCGTGGCCGAAGTTGCCACCACCACCACCGTACTCATGGGGCAGGCCAGTACACAATAAACCAGCAGCGCCGCTTTTGTTCCATAACTCACGGTCAACCTGGTGCTGCTCAGCCCATCGCTCCTGGTTAGGCGTGACTTCGCGGGCGAAGAACTTGGCCGCTTGGTCGCGCAGCAACGTGTGGTCCTCGGCCTCCCAAGGTGCCTTATAATCGGGAAACAATTCGCTCATGGTGTTTACTTTCCTGTGTAGTGAGGTGCTCGCTTCGCCAGAAAGGCGGCCTGACCCTCGTGGCTGTCGGCTGAGTGGATTGCCAAATGAAAGTTCTGCTTTTCATACTTGAGACCATGGCTGAGTGATGTCTCAAAGGCCTGCAACGCCGCGTCTTTGGCCAGCGCTACGGCCAGCGGCGAATTGGCGGCAATATGTCCAGCCATTGCAAGTGCTTGGTCAAGAGCCTCACCCTCTGGGACCACGCGGGCGACGATGCCATCGGCGCATGCGTCAGCCGCACTGATGAAATTGCCAGTTAGCAGCATGGTCATTGCCTTGGCTTTGCCTACCGCGCTTACCAAACGCTGCGTGGCGCCGCCGCCGGGGATGACGCCGAGCTTCACCTCGGGCACCCCAAATTTCGCGGTTTCAGCTGCGATGACGATGTCACAGGCAAGGGCAAGCTCACAGCCGCCGCCCAACGCCAGGCCCTCTATAGCGGCGATAACGGGCTTGGGAAAGCCTGCCAAGTCATCCCAGAACGTACCACCAAGGGCTTTGCGCGGGCCGATCAGCGCATCCTCACGAATACGGTCAAAGGCAGTGATGTCGGCGCCCGAGCAAAAGTTCCCAGCGGCACCGTGGATTACTACGGCACGCACACTGTCGTCGTACTGAAAAGTCACCAGCGCCTGTCCCAGTGCGCTTAAGACTTCTTCGTTAAGTGCATTGCGGGCTTCTGGCCGATTGAGTTCGAGGATAACGATGGATTCGTTGCGGCGGATATTGAGAATAGCCATCAGATGTCCTTGTAGATATCTTTATAAGTGGCGCGGATCGACTTCTTGTCGAGCTTGCCGACGCTGGTGCGGGGCAACGTTTCGAGAAACAAGGCAGTATCTGGCAGCTGCCACTTGGCGAAATTGGGTGTTAGAACTTCGTGGATCTCGTCCAGCGGCAACTCGGTGCCGTCGTCGGTAACCAACAGGGCGACAGGGCGCTCCTGCCACTTGGGATGCTCAATGCCAACAACTGCAGCATCGCGGATGCGCGGGTGTGCGATCAGCGCATTTTCCATGTCGATGGAGGAGATCCACTCGCCGCCGCTCTTGATCACGTCTTTTAGACGATCGGTCAGCTTGAGGTAGCCGTGCTGGTCGATCGTGCCGACGTCACCGCTCCGCCAGTAGCCGTCGAGGAAGCGATCTCCATCGTCGTCAAGCTTATGATACTTCTCGATGATCCAAGGTCCTCTTAATAACACCTCGCCCTGGGAAATGCCGTCGAAGGGCACATCCTTACCGGCACCGTCAACAAGTCGGAAGTCGACGCCCGATACCATCAAGCCTTGGCAGCGCTTGCGGTTCCATGTTTGCTCGTCGCTCAACACTTCGCGCAGCGACGGTTTAAGCCCCTTGTTGACCGTGACCAGCGGAGTGGTCTCGGTGGCGCCATAGGCGTGAATAATGTCGGCCCCGGTTAGATCATAAAAGCCACGCATCAGACTCAAAGATGGCTCGGTGGCACCGCTCAGCAGCCTCGCACGGCTGAAGTCGGGCTTGTTGTCCAGTGATCGGATGTACTCCAGCATCGGTGTAAAGATCGCTGGCGCACCGTTAGCTACAGTAACCTTTTCTTCTATCATTGCATCGACCAAAACCGACGTATCCTCAGCGACGTAGCGGCCTGGCAGGACGACTTTAGCCATCGCCTGGACGGCGGCCTGCGGAAGACCCCAGCACTGACCGTGGAACATCGGCGTAATGAGCATGGCGGTGTCGTCACTACTCATGCCGATCACACTGTCCATCGCCAAGGTGTGCAGATAGATACCGCGGTGGGAGTAGTAGATTCCCTTGGGCCTACCGGTGGTGCCTGTCGTGTAGCAGGCGCTGTAGGCCGACGTCTCGTCCACCATCGGCCAATCGATGTGTTTATCTTCTGCCCGGAGCAGATCCTCGAAGTGATGCACGTTCGTCAGGGTCGTGCTGATCTGCGACAGCGGACGGTCGGTCATCACGATCCAGCCTTTGACTTGAGGCACCAGCGGAGCGAGCTTCTCTGCAATTGGCAGCAGGGTCTCGTCAACTAGAATCCAGGACGCCTCACTGTGGTCGGTAACATAGCCCAAATCCTCGGGCGCCAAACGAAGGTTCATCTGCAGCATGACGGCAGCGAGGCCGGGGATCGCCCAATAAAGCTCGAAATGTCGGCGACTATTCCAGTCCAGGATGCCAACTACGTCCCCAGGGCCGACGCCGAGTCTGCGCAATGCGTTGGCCGCCTGACAGATCCGGAGGTAGGACTCGCCGTAGGTGTACCGGTCCCAGCCGCCATCGGCGGTACGGTAGACGATTTCTTGTTCTGGATAAGTCCGGGCCGCATGCCGAATCATGGTCGTTGTGTTGAGCTGGTAGCTGTCACCATGGGTGGAAGGACGGCCCTTAGTAATATATGTCGATTGCATATCTTTCTCCTCAGATGCGTTCAATTATTGTTGTGTTGGCAGTGCCATGAGCTTCACAGATAGTCTGTAAGCCCAACTTCTTCCCTGAGCGTTCAAGTTCACAAAGTAAATCCGTAAGCATGCGGGCACCGGTTGAGCCCAGCGGGTGCCCGATTGCGACTGAGCCACCGTTGACATTGAGCTTGTCATCCGGAATATCGAATTCGCGCTGAAACATCAGCGGTACGCCTGCAAAAGCCTCGTTGACCTCGTACAAATCAATGTCCGCCGCGCTTAGTCCCGCCATTTTTAGTGCCTTGTGGGTAGCCTCAAGTATCGCGGTGAACTGGATCACGGGGTCCGCACCCGCGACCGACATAGCACGAAAGCGGGCGCGTGGTTTGAGGCCTTTTTGCTCAGCATATCCACGATCAGCGACCAGTAGTGCCGCCGCACCGTCGCTAACCTGAGATGCGTTCGCGGCCGTCGTGCGGCCATTTTTCGCAAAGACCGTCTTCAGGCCCGCTATCTTCTCCGTATCGAGATGCTCGCGAATGCCCTCATCAGCGGAAATACATGGACCGTTGGGGTCTTGGGGATCGGCGGTGATTGGCACCATCTGTTTGACAAAAGCACCAGCCCTGGTAGCAGCGAGGGCCCGCTTATGACTTCGAACACTGTAAGCATCAAGTTCCTCGCGACTAAGCCCGAAGCGATCGTTCATGAGTTCGGAACTTGGCCCCTGTGCCATAAGTCGACCGTCGTAGCGCTCCAGCTCAAGCGGTCCGTACTGCGGGCCGAGTGGCGCACCTGGCTGAAATGCTGACGGCATAGTCACCTGCGACATCGATTCAACCCCACCTGCGATCACCAGATCATAACTACCAGCCATGACACCATGGGCGGCAAAGCTGACTGCCTGCTGGCCGGAACCACATTGGCGGTCCACAGTTACCGCGGGCACGGACTCGGGCAAGCCGGCGGAAAGCACGGCATGACGGGCGATGTTGGAGGACTGTTGGTCGTGCTGCAGCACGCAGCCAGCGATCACGTCGTCGATTGTGGATGGATCAACGCCGCTGCGATCAACAAGATATCTTAGAGTGCAGCCGAGCAGGTCGGCGGGATGCCATTGGCTCAGTATTCCACCACGTCTGCCGACCGGGGTTCTTACGGCATCGACGATAACTGCTTCACGATTAGTCATTTGTTACTCCGGAGGTAGGGGTCTTGACTTCGGCCAGAGGAATATCGAGCTCGCGACCGATCACTTCCCAGTAGCTTGTAGGCCGTGTTTTAAAAGTGGACTCGAGCTCCTCAATCGTACGACCGATATGCTCTGAAACCCGGGCGGCAAAGTGGGGCTCGAGCGCACCGAGAGCGACATAGCCGTCCAAAGTGGGATATATGCGGTAGGTGGGTAACGCTCCCCCCAGAGGCGTTGCAGGCCCCATCAGACCGTGGCGAACTGCGGCACCAGCCATCTGAGCGGCATGGTCAAGTACTATCTTGTAGTGGCCACCCCTACCAACGCGCGTTCGACTCAGGAGTCCCGCGACCGCAGCAGAGACCGCACGCTCAGCACCCAGAAAGTCCGCCACCGGAACGAGTGGCATGGTCGGCGGACACAACGTGCCGTGTGCAGCCTGATAGGTCAGATCATGCCCGGGAACTTCAGCCGCATCTCCGTCGTGGCCGACTATTTCGACGTGAACCAGAGCAGGGTGAGTCTCGGAGAGTCGGTGTAGGTCAAGACGGCTTAACGCAGACGGACGCATGGCCGTTATTAGGGCATCAGCATCTGCAAGGTAATCATCGAGACGGCCTCGCTGCTCGGACTGCTTTAGATCCAGGACAACGATCTCTTGATCACCCACAAGCTCGTCGTACCAAGCTCGGGCCACTGCAGCAAGCGGATCTCCAGCTGGGGGCTCAATTTTAGTGACCTGTGCACCCATGCTAGCCAGTTGCGCGGCCGCGACGGGGCCTGGCAGGTTGGAGGCGAGCGAGACGACCCGAATCCCGGCCAGTGGTTCCGGTGAGGAAGTGCTCATTAAAGCAACCGATTTCATCATTATCACCTGTCGAATTCATCAATACTATACGACTGTATAGCATAATATACGAAGGTACAATATCAACGTTTCTGGTAACTTTGCACGTCTCGACCGATCGCGGCTTCTCAGCGAACAAAGCCAACGCCAGCGTGATAATCCGGTCATGTGCGAGGAACTACGCAGACTCAGCTATGCAACTACGAGTTAGATAGTGAAGAAGACGGTGGGGCTATCCCCTAAAGTGAATAGCGACTTGACTGCGAAGGGGTTCTACCCCGTTACTGCGGACACTTCTAGAAAGAGTTTGGACTTCCCCCGGTGTAGTGGACACGCCTAGCCTAGGATTCCGGCATGGAGTTCGTCTTCTGTATGAAAGATTTATTGACGTATCTCCAACTTCCTCTACACTTCGGTATTGGTTACGATAACAATAACCTTAGCCTAGGAGATTCATTATGAAACTGAACAAAAACAAAACGATCTCACTCCTGTCTGCACTCGCTGTGGGTGTTACTTTAGCCTCAACCAGCACTCAAGCAGTACAGCTTCGTCATGCCACCGGCTATGCACCCGGTTCCATGGGGGCAGAATCAACGACAACCTACGCCGAAGCGATGGAAGAGATCTCAGGGGGCGATGTCAGCGCCAAGGTGTATGCCTTGTCACTGTTAAACTGGGCGGAAATGTCTGATGGCATCCGAGATGGCATGGCAGACAGTGGAACACTTCTGTTTCCTTACTTTCCTGCCCAATATCCGCTCAATAGCATGCTCGCCGAACTTTCTATGGTGGTGCAGCTTGGGGAATCAATAGACTCAAAACTCATGGGGCTTGCCTATGCTGGCGCTCTCTCAGAGTACCTGATGCTTGATTGTCCGGAATGTATGCAGGAGTTCGCACAACAGGGACAGGTCTTTACCGGTGCAGGGGCAACCACACCTTACTACCTGCTATGCAACACTCCCGTAACCTCATTGGCAGACGTTGCAGGAAAGCGCCTGCGTGCAGGGGGCGCCCAATGGGCGCGCTGGGCGGAGGACCTTGATGCCTCACCGGTGTCCATTCCCCAGAACGAGGTTTACGAGGCAATGAGCCAGGGAGTTCTGGACTGCTCTATGATGTCCACTCCAGAACTCACCCTGATCAACCTGATGGAAGTCGTAACCGATATCACAGTAAACGTGCCCGGTGGCCTGTTCGCAGGTTTGGCGGTCAACAATATTAATAGCGATACCTGGAGTAGCCTGACGGAAAAGCAGCGCACCCACGTGATGCGCGGGTCTGCGCTGTTTGCCGCCGATATAAGCTGGTCTTACATGCTTAGCCATGAGGAAAACATGGCTTCTGTGGAGTCGGACCCTGAGATTCAAGTACATCAGCCCGACCAGGACCTGATTACGGCGACAGCCGAGTTTACTCGCAGGGATGCCGAACAGATTGCCTCGGCCTATGAAGAAAAATATGGAGTGGAAGATGCTGCCCGGATCGTCAAGGAATTCTCGGAAACGCTCAATCGGTGGCTGCCACTCGTTAAAAGCGTTGAAAGCAGCGAGGAGCTGACGGAGCTTTTCTGGAAGGAAGTCTGGTCTAAAGTGGATGTTAACAACCACGGCGCCTGAGCACTGTTTCCCTGCCCTCATGGGCAGGGAAACACACCCTGCCGGAACCTGCCTCCCCTAATGTGCCCGTCCTAGCATATCTCGAGCAATAACCTCCTTCATAATTTCAGAGGTACCGGCATAGACTGTCTGCACCCGGGAATCCACATAAAACCGGGAGATAGGATATTCGAGGGTATAACCGTAACCGCCAAACAGCTGCATACAGCGATCAATACAGCTGCACTGCATCTCCGTTAGCTGCAGCTTGATGACAGCCGCATCCACCGCTGTCATTTCACCCGCCAGGTAGCGTTGCAGGCACTGGTTGTAATACCCGCGCCCCATATCAAGGTCCGCCCGCACCTGGGCAAGGGTAAACCGGGTATTCTGGAAATCCGCGATGCGCTGGCCAAATGCCCGGCGATCCTGGACGTAGTCCAGGGTCAGTTTCAGCGCACCCTCGATGGCTCCCAGTGCTTGGGCAGCGACGCCCAGACGCTCGCGGGGCAATTCCTGCATCAGGTAACCAAACCCTTTGCCTGCCTCACCCAGCAGGGCATCGTCAGGAACGACCAGGTCATCGAAGAAAAGCTCAGCGGTATCGCTGGCATGCTGGCCAATCTTGCGGATCGACTTGCCACGGGCAAAACCCGGCAAGGTGGTGTCGACCAGAAACAGCGACACACCACGAGCCCCGGCGCCCGGATCGGTCTTGGCACAGACGATGACCATGTCTGCGAGGATGCCATTGGTAATAAATACCTTGGCCCCGTTGATCTTCCAGCCCCCATCCACTTTCTGGGCTGAGGTACGCATACCCGCAAGGTCGCTGCCGGCACCCGGTTCCGTCATTGCAATAGCGCCCAACACCTCGCCACTTGCCATCCGCGGCAGCCACTGCTGCTTTTGCGCGTCGGTGCCCAGCCGCTCAATGTAGGGAATGACAATATTTGAATGGATGTTGTAGCCACCGGTCAGGCCCCCGAAGCCCTGCCGTGATATTTCCTCAACGATCATCAGGCAGATATCCGGCCCTGCATCAGAGCCGCCATATTCCTCGGGAAGGTCCACGCCAAGCAGGCCGGCCTCGCCCAGTTTGTTCCAAAGTTCCCTGGGAACCTGGTGGGCTTCCTCCCAGTCGTCATAAAAGGGCGCCACTTCCTGATGGAGGATTTTTCGAACCGAATCCAGAAACAGGTTGTATTCCTCACCGGTTGTCGAATCAGTAACTGCAAAAGCAGATGGTGTACTACTCATTATTTCGAACCCTCATTTTTGTTGTGGAATTAATGGGGCGCACCTGTGTAATGCACGCAGCGACTGCCAGGAAAACCAAGGAATCAGGCTTTCATGTGGGATGGGGTAATAGCATCGGCCAGCCCCTCCTTTTCCAGTGCCCTGTCAGCACTATAAAGGGATGACACCTTGATTGAGGCCAGACGATTTCGGAAATCCCGGTCCATCTCATTCCGAAGACCGCTCAGTACGTCATGCACATAGCACCGGTCTTTCCAGTCTGAAAACGGATTATCTATCGAGAAAAGCTCCACGTTTGGCTCCGCAACTGCCTCAAATACATCCAGCAAAGAGACAGTGGATGGTGCGCGGGCCATTGTGACCCCTCCTTTCCCTCCCCTGGTTGATGTCAGCAAGCCCGCCTGGACCAGGCGTGAGATGAGTTGGCGCACCCTTGACGGATTAACATTCACCCACTTTGCAATGGTCCGTGAGGAGTGCTGCTTCTCGCTGTGATACGCCACAAAGGAAAGGATGTAACACGCTGTGGTGAACTTTGTTGAGTTCAAGGAAACCTTCCTATGCTGGTGCAAGTCATTCGGCCGGCTTGACCTCGAACGCCATGCTCTTATATGTTAAATGTTTCAGTAACTATAACCATCAAACGCGAATACATCAACAAAGCATCAATGCCCGTCACATCCAATCTGGCGGTGCCCTGATGGACCTAGGAGCCAATAATGACAACAAATGCTCTGGAGCAAACCATTGCTGCAGCCCGCGAACAGACTATTTCCGGCATGTTACGGCGTACAGCCAGGAGGAACCCTGACAAGACAGCCGTTATTTGCGGTCAGATAAACTGGAGCTATCGCGAATTTGATGACATTTGCGACCGTCTCGCCAACGCTTTGATCCGGCGCGGCGTGCAATGTGGTGACAAGGTCGCCATCCTGGCTAGAAACTCCCATGGTTTCGTCGCAATGCGCTTTGCACTTGCCCGCATTGGCGCGGTTCTGGTGCCGGTCAATTTCATGCTGAATGCCAAAGAGATGGCCTACATCCTTACCCACTCAAAGGCCAGGATCCTATGTACGGACACCTCAATGGCAGACATGGCCAGGGAGGCTGCCAGCCAGAATACCAATGTCGACGAATTTCTCTGGATTCCGGATGAGGCTGGCTCAGCCCCCCTTTCAGGTATGACGTCGTTCGACGACCTCCTTATTGAGGGAGCCGATTCCAATCAACAGCGCCCCCGTGTATCAGGGGACATGCTGGCACAAATTGTTTATACCAGTGGCACCGAATCCCTTCCAAAGGGTGCCATGCTTACACATGAAGCCGTCGTGACCCAGCATATGAGCTGCGTCATGGCTGCTGGATTCGAGTCGTCAGACATAATGCTGCACGCATTGCCGCTGTTTCACTGCGCGCAACTCGACACCTTTTTCGGGACCTGCGTTTACGCAGGTGTCACGAACGTCATCACCGCCACTCCCTCTCCGGAGGTCATTCTCCCAGCGCTTGAAAAGTACCAGGTCACCTCGTTTTTCTCTCCACCCACCGTCTGGATATCACTGCTTCGCTCCCCAATGTTTGACAGCGAAAAATTGTCCAGTTTGCGCAAGGGATACTATGGCGCCGCGATTATGCCAGTCGCCGTTCTGCAGGAACTTCAAGAGCGCCTGCCAGAGGTCCGCTTATGGAACCTGTATGGCCAGACCGAAATTGCTCCCACGGCGACTATTCTCGGGCCGGAGGACCAGATACGGAAAGCCGGATCAGCAGGTAAGCCTGTGTTCAATGTTGAGACTCGTGTGGTGGATGACGCTGAGCAGGAGGTGCCAGCAGGGACCGTTGGTGAAATCGTGCATCGGTCACCCCAGCTTATGAGTGGTTATTTCAATGATGAAGAGCGCACCAGGGAGGCATTCAAGGGCGGCTGGTTTCATAGTGGAGATTTAGGATTCTTCGACGAGGAAGGCTATCTGACGATCGTCGACCGCAAGAAAGACATGATCAAGACCGGAGGCGAGAACGTTCAAGCAGAGAGGTAGAAGAAACCATCTTCCAGATGGACCAGGTTTCAGAGGTAGCCGTTATTGCTGTAAGCGACCCTGTTTGGGTTGAAGCTGTTACTGCAATTGTTGTTCCCCGGGACGGTTCGACCATCGACCAAGAGATGGTCGTCAATCATTGCAAGGCGCGACTGGCAAGCTTCAAGGTTCCCAAGCGAGTGGTTGTCGCCGATGCCTTACCGCGTAACCCGAGTGGCAAAATCCTCAAGCGAAACCTGAGAGAGCTTTATGAGGTGTCGGCCGAGAGTTGACAAAAACCAACTGTTACCTCTGGGGTTATTTCTTTCGGCGCAAGAAAACAGATATCCGGCGAAGCTGCTAGCGCACTCCAGCCCCAAGACCAATAACCTTTCCGCCGGGTTTCGCAACGCACAAGACAGGAGTTTTGTTTATGGCTACTCCCGAATCCTTTCAGGGCCGGCTCAAAGCCCCGGCCATTGTTGCTCCCATGTTTCTCACTTCGGGCCTGGAACTAGAGGTAGAAAGCCGCCTCAACGGTGTCGAGGACGCCTTTCCGGGCCTTAATCAACGTCCCAGCGAAGACTTCGTAGAGTGGCTGGAGGAGATTGACGCCCACCCTGAGGGCAAGGATGCCGCGCCTTGTAGCTTGAACCTGATCGTCCTCAGCTCTAAACACCACCTACAGGAAGCCCTGGAGATTATGAGGGGTGTGTTACACATCGCCTCTTCGGAAGTGTACGTGAGGCGAATCGAGGATGAAGGCCAAGCGGTTGGCACCTTGGCGCTGCTTTTATCCCAGAGCCTGAAGGAAAATAATGAGCATACCGAGCCGCTCCGCATCGATCATATCCAGTCACTGCTGGATACCTTCGGTCCAGAAATCCAGGAGCAGGCAGCCTCACCAAAGCCGCAAAGCACCCTGCTGGATCCCCTCACCCGCAAGGAAACCCGGGTAGTGCAGTTATTGTCCGAGGGCTATTCCAACAGCACCATGGCGGAGAAACTGTGCGTCTCCGACAGCACCGTGCGGACTCATTTACGGAATATTAATTCCAAGTTGAATGCGAGTAATCGGACGCAGGCTGTGGCTATCGCCCGGCGTCTCGGTATTGTCTAATGTTTTGAGTTTTGGTGACTGAGTGTTTATTAGGGATCCGGGGCTCAAGACCTTGGTGGGAGCCTCCACTGTCCCCCCATCAGGCCTTGGCGGTAAACCACTTTGAAAAAGAGTCCAATCATGAGCACACTCGGTACCGGACAACGCCCGCTGACGGCCGAACACTGAGTGCAGTCGCAGATTCCGCATCCAGCGAATGCCCCGAGGCCGAGCCGACATCGCTGCTGAAATCCAACTATCTAAATCACTTGGGCCCAGGGCAAAGTCTACCCCCCGTGGTTGCAAACCGGGCATTAGAATCGCTTTGAGTGAGTACGGTATGTCTTGGTTAATAGGTTTTAGTAGTCCGATTTACTAATGTAAGCGGCCGGTAATCCCATCTTGAGCCAGCCGCTGCCGCCGTCAGGATAGTGTCCACTTATTTTCTAGTGGACACTTAACATGAATGACTTAAGCGTAACCAAACCCTACCAACGCCGTCGCCGGTTTTCCCGCGAATTCAAAGCCGAGATTGTCGCCCAATGTCTGGCACCTGGTGCCTCCGTTTCCCGGATCGCCCTGGATAACGGCCTCAACGCTAACATGGTCCGGCGCTGGATAAGAGAAGTGCAGCGAGCGGATAAAACACGAGTTATTGTCAAATCTGGTGTATGACCATCAGGCAGCGTTCCTGTCAGATTGGTCTTCCACCTGTATTCCATCCTGAAACTGTACGTTGTCCACGACCAGCTTCAGTTGGTCGAACCCCTTGATCCGCTTCCAGCGTTTCTGGGCGGACTGGAGCAGCTTGAACACCATCGATAAGGTGGTGTCACGGCTGCCGCAGGAGCGGCTCCGCTTGGTTCTCAGTCGTACTGTGGCGAAGGTGGATTCAATCGGATTGGTGGTCCGTAAGTGAATCCAGTGAATCGCCGGAAAATCATAGAAGGCCAACAATTCATCCCGATCCTTCTCCAGGTTTTCCATGGCCTTGGGGTACTTGTCCCGGAACCGCCGCAGGGTGCTGTCGAACGCCTTGTGGGCACTGTCTCGTGTCTCGGCCAGATAGATCTCATGCAAGGCTGACTTCACCTTCGGCTGCACCGACTTGGGCAGCTTGTCCAGCACGTTGGCGGTTTTATGGACCCAGCACCGCTGATGCCGGGTATCCGGAAACACCTTGCTCAGGGCCTTCCAGAAGCCCAGTGCGCCGTCGCCAACAGCCAGCTTGGGCGAGGGCTCCAGGCCCCGTTCCCGCAAATCCGTGAGTAGCTCTCGCCAACTGGCCTCGGACTCCCGGTGGCCGTCCTCGACAGCAACCAGCTCCTTGTGACCATGCTCGGTCACGCCGATGATCACCAGGAGGCAGAGCCGGTCGTCCAGGCGGACGTTGCTGTACACGCCGTCGGCCCACCAGTACACATAGCGTTTCTGGCTCAAGTCCCGTCTCTGCCAGTCCTTGTGCTCATCAAGCCATTTCACCTTGAGCCGGGATACCGTGTTAGCCGACAGGCCATTGGCCTGCTCGCCGACCAGCGCGCTCAGGGCCTCCTGGAAGTCACCGGAGGAAACGCCACGCAGGTAGAGCCAGGGAATCAGTTCCTCCAGGCTCCGGGCGCGCTTCAGGTACGGTGGCAGCAGGTGGCTGTTGAAGCGAATGCCAGCGCCACTGCGGTCCCGGGCCTTGGGAACCCGGACTTCCACGTCGCCGACGCCTGTCTGGACAGTGCGTTTGGGAAGGTGTCCATTACGCACCACAGCACGGCGGCCATCCGGCGTCTTGACGTCCGCGTACTGCTTCAACAGGCTCTCCAGCTCCGTCTCAACGGCCTGTGCGATCAGATCCCGGGCACCCTGCCGGATCAACTCGTGCAACGGGTCGTTGCTGGCTACCTCTGGTTGTGAAAGAGCATGCAGGTTAGACTTGGACATGGCGTATCATTCCTCTGTTGGTTGTGATCTTGGCGGAAATCAACCAACAGGATACGCCACCCCTTCAGCCTGCTTCCATACACCAGAAATCACCATAACTCATAAAACACCAGCAACACCTGGATTTGTTCCGGTTAGCCTGCCAGCGGCAAACTCTACACCGGACAATCAATCGGTCTCAGGCAAGCGTAGCGCTATCCGAATTGAGATTCCCCGCGCCGGTGGCGCGGTGATAGTAGAGTGGCCTGCGGAGCAGGCCCACCAGTGTGCCGCTCTGTTGCGGGACCTGCTGGGATGATCCGGATTGACGAGATCTGGTTGGCCACCGAACCGCTGGATATGCGGGCCGGGCCAGACAAGGCCCTGGCCCGGGTTATTCAGGTCTTCGGTTCTGCCAGACCCCATTGCGCCTACCTGTTCGCCAACAAGCGAGGCAACCGAATGAAGGTTTTGATCCATGATGGTCTGGGCATCTGGCTCTGTGCCCGCCGGCTGAATCGAGGCAAATTCCACTGGGGCGAAACCTGGCGCGGTGACCAACTGAGCCTGACCGAGGAACAGTTATCCGCCCTCGTTCAGGGTCTGCCCTGGCAGCGCCTTGGAGCCGACGGCGTCATCTCCATCCTGTAACCACAAGTGCCGTAATGCCGCTATAGCCAGAACCGCGAATCGGCCACAGCACAAGGGCTTGGCATACTAAGGGGCATGACTCAGCGCCCTGACATCAACCAACTCTCTGCCGATCAGCTCCGTGCCCTGGCGACGGAACTGATGGACTCTCTGGATGCCAAGGATCAAGTCTTGGGCCGGAAGGAGCGAGAGTTGGTGCGCAGCAACGCCATCATCGAGAAGCTGACTCACGAAGTAGCCATCCTCAAGCGCCACAAGTACGCCCGGCGTAGCGAGCAGCTGGACGCGGTTCAGGGAAAGCTGCTGGATGAACTGATCGACAGCGACCTGGCCGCGATCGAAGCCGAGCTGGATCAGGCGATGACCGAGGAGCAGAAAGCGGCACGGCCAAAGCAAAAACCCAAGCGCACACCACTGCCACCAGAGCTGCCCCGTCCCCTGATCCACCACGAACCTGCAAACACCCAGTGCCGATGTGGTTGTCAGCTCAAACGCATTGGCGAAGACGTCAGCGAGAAGCTGGACTACGTCCCGGGCGAGTTCACCGTGGAGCGTCATATCCGGGGCAAGTGGGCCTGCGACAAGTGCGAGACCCTGATCCAGGAACCGGTACCACCGCAGGTGATCGACAAAGGTATCCCCACCGCCGGTCTGCTGGCCCAAGTGCTGGTGGCCAAGTACGCGGATCATCTACCTCTGTACCGTCAGGAACGCATCTTCGGTCGTGCTGGCTTGGAGATCCCACGCTCCACGCTCGCTGAATGGGTGGGTGCCTGTGGTGTGCAGTTGCAACCCCTGGCGGATGCGCTGCGAAGCGCCTTGCTGGAACACAACGTTCTGCATGCCGATGAAACCCCGGTCAGCATGCTGGCCCCGGGCAAGAAGAAAACCCACAAGGCCTATGTCTGGGCCTACTGCACCACACCGTTCTCGGACCTGAAAGCCACTGTTTATGACTTCGCGCCCAGTCGGGCGGGTGAACACGCCCGCACCTTCCTGGGCGACTGGCAGGGCAAACTGGTGCGTGACGACTACGCCGGCTACAAGGCCGGGTTCGGTAACGGCATCACCGAAATCGGCTGCATGGCCCACGCCCGGCGCAAGTTCTACGACCTGCACGAAGCCAACAAGAGCGAGCTGGCCGCGAAGGCACTGGAATACATCGGCGGGCTGTACGAGATCGAGCGGGACACCAAAGACCTGCCCCCGGACAAGCGGCAGGAAATACGACAAGCCAAAGCGAAGCCGATTGCCGATGCACTGCATCAATGGATGCTGGCGCATCGCCAGAAAGTGCCGGATGGCTCCGGCACGGCCAAAGCTGCGTAAACCGCCGAAGGTTGCCACCCATTCCACGTGAAGCCTGCCACCCGGACCGGAGCAAGGCTGCCACCCATCGGAGCGTAGCGACGCGGGGTTTCTCTTCTTACTCCGAAGCCGTAGTGTCCGTCAACTTTGCCTGCCGCTTTCGCATGGATTGGCCCCGCAGACTGATCTTGTAGGCGTTGTGAACGAGCCGGTCCAGAATGGCGTCTGCCAGAGTGGCGTCACCGATCACGCCATGCCATTCCTCGATGGGTAATTGGCTAGTGGCGATAGTGGAGCGCCGGCCATGTCGGTCTTCCAGCACCTCCAGCAAGTCCCTTCGGTTCTCCGCGCTCAGCTTCATCAGCCCCCAGTCATCCAGGATCAGCACGTCGACCTTGGCCAGACTTGTCAGGAGTTTTGAGTATTGGCCGTCGCCCTTGGCAATGGTCAGCTCCCGCATCAGTCGGGTCAGGCGCACGTACTGTGCGGTGTAGCCTTCCCGGCAGGCCTTGTGTGCCAGTGCACAGGCCAGCCAGGTTTTGCCAACCCCGGTGGGACCAGTGATGAGCACGTTCAGGTGTTCTTTGACCCACTGGCAGCCAGCCAGGGACTGTACAAGCCCCTTGTCTAGGCCGCGTGAGTTCCGGTAGTCAATGTCTTCGAGGATGGCCGTGTGTCGCAGCCTGGCACGGCGCAACCGGCTGCTCATGCGCCGGTTATCTCGCTCGGTCATTTCCCGGTCCACGAGCAGCCCGAGGCGCTCCTCGAAGCTCAGATCGGTGATGTCGGGAGTGGCCGACTGATCCGCCAGGGCGGCGGCCATGCCGGTCAGTTTGAGGGCGTGGAGCTTGTCCAGTGTGGGATGTTTCAGCATGTCAGAGGTCCTTCAGTGGTAGTAGGCGGGGCCACGGATGTTGTCGTGAGTGTCGGGTAAGGCCAGCTCCTGTTGCTCTTCCAGGGGCTGCTGATCCAGGCGATGCTTGAGGATGGATTCGATGCTCTTGTAGCGGCAGCTGCCCAGCATCAGGGCGCGCTGGCAGGCGGCCTCCAGCCGGGACTCGCCGTAGCTCTGACCCAACCGGAGAATGCCCAGGCAGGAGCGGTAAGCCTGCTGTGGGTGCTTGCGGGCACCCAGTGCGGTGCGGATAAGCTTCTCCGTCGCCGGTCCGGTCTTGGCTGCCCAGGCGATCAGCCGTTCCGGCGACCACTCACCAGCCTGGCGATGGGATTCGGGCATGTGCGCGGCGATGGTGGTGTGCCGTCCCTTCTGGTCGGAACGCCGGTGACTGGCGATCCGGTTGCCCCGGTAAAAGCACTCGATGGTGTTGTGGGTGATGCGAACCTCCACCTCTTTCTTGATCAGGGTGTAGGGCACCGAGTAGTAATGCCCGTCGATGGCCACGTGGTAGTCGATGTGAACACGGGCCTTCTTCCACTCCGCGTAGACGTACGGCTCCGTCGGCAACGGTTGCAGGACCGGCTTGTCCAACTGTTCGAAGTGGTCGCGCCGGCAGCCGGGTAACTTGCGGAAGGGGCGGGTGTTCAGCCGCTCCAGCAGCTCACGGATGGTGGCGTTGAGTTGCCCCAGTGAGAAGTGTTGGCGATGGCGCAACGCTGCCAGGATCCAGCGCTCGACGATCAACACA
This sequence comes from Marinobacter sp. AN1, assembly GCF_026013985.1. Lineage (NCBI taxonomy): Bacteria > Pseudomonadati > Pseudomonadota > Gammaproteobacteria > Pseudomonadales > Marinobacteraceae > Marinobacter > Marinobacter sp. AN1. The sequence continues at coordinate 3,014,057 of NZ_CP110342.1, forward strand.
CCCCCTTCCACCTTGGCCTTGTCGCGGGGCTGACGGGCGCGCGTGGGGACGATGGCGATCCCATAATGGGTAGCCATATCCTGGTAAGTTGGATTGAGGTCCGGCTCGTATCGGTGAGCCTTGGTAACGCCCGATTTTAAATTGTCGGGGACCACTAATTCCGGCACTCCGTTCAGGTACTGGAAGGCCCGGGTGTGAGAGCCGATCCAGTCCGGCAATGTCTGGCTCCAGGTGGCTTCGGCGTAGGTGTAATTGGATGCGCCCATCACCGCGACAAAGACTTGCGCGTCATGGATCTCTCCGGTGGTGCGGTCAATGACGGGCACGGTCTGGCCGGCATAGTCCACGAACAGCTTCTCACCGGCCCGGTGGTCCTGGCGCATCACCAGGTCCAGCTTGCCCCGCCAGGCCCGGTAGTGCTCGCAGAACCAGCTGTACTGATAACCGTCCGGGTTGGCTTGCCGATACTCCTGCCAGAGCAGGAACAGGGTGACATTCTTGCCCGTGAGTTCGTCGCGAATGTGTTGCCAGTCGGGTATACCTCTGGCCTGTGCCGGCAGGTCCGGTGGCGGCGGGAACAGCAACTGCTCCAGATGGGCCTCATCCAGATCCGCTGGCAACGGCCAGCTCAGACCGGCCTCAACCGTGCGGCGCAGGTATTCGCTCACGGTGGGACGGCTGACGCCACAGGCCGCCGCAATCTGGCGGTTGCTCAGCCCTCGCTCCCACTTGAGGCGAAGAACTTCTTTGATCTTACGCATGGATAACCTCTTCGCTGGCATCGGGCCCATCTCCGGATGAAAAGGGTCAGAGTACCGTTAAGTTATCCCGCGCCGGACGATTTTGATGGAGCTTCAGGCAGCCTGCCGGGGTGGCAGCTTTGCCGTGGAATCAGTGGCAGCTTTCGCGTGGAATGGGTGGCAGGCTTCGTCTGGAATCAGTGGCAACCTTGGTCTGGAATACGCAGCCAAAGCCCTGGATTACAGCCTCAAACGTTGGGAAGCGCTGACGCGCTACCTGGATGATGGCGCTGTACCCATCGACAACAACTGGGTGGAAAACCAGATCCGACCCTGGGCACTCGGCCGTTCCAACTGGCTGTTCGCGGGATCGCTGCGCAGTGGTCAGCGTGCGGCTGCGGTGATGACCCTGATCCAGTCAGCCAAGCTGAATGAGCATGATCCGTACGCCTATCTGAAGGATGTGCTGACCCGGCTGCCGACACAGAAGAACAACGCCATCGACGAGCTATTGCCCCACAACTGGAAGCCGGCTATACCTGACAAGGTGTAATGCTCGAACGCTTACTTACTAATTAGTAAATCCAGATACTAAACGGTGTTAAAAGGCCAGCTGAGGTCAAGTGCCCCCAAGCGGTTTGAGCAACCGTGTCTCCAACACTGCACCCTCGGAGAGAGTCATCCTGCTCGGAGTGGAGCTCCCTCCTGTCACCGTATTAGGTTCAACCAGAGTTGGAAAATCTGGCTCCTAATCCTGCTCATATTCCCTAACCAGCTCCTGCAAAAAATAAAGCCCTGCCGAACTCAGAAACCATCGGTCCGCGCCAGAGCGAAACAGCAGATTACGTTTGTCCAGATACTCCAAAGCTTCAGGCAAGCCTTTGTCGAAGCGGGCCGCCCTGAGTATGTCCTGATACTCGTCATCGTCTGCCATAGCGCTGACGTCTTGATCATTCAAGCCAGCATCGGGACGGCCCAGGTAATCCAGGTCCCGGCCGCTGCGAGCGAAATAACGCCCGATCAGCAGCAGGATGACTTGTACCCGGAAAGCGTTCTCATCGTGTTCCTCACTTTCGTCGTCGCTGCTCTCTTTCAGAAAGAAGAATGCTCCGCTCTCATTAAACACCAGTTCACTGCCCAGGTGCTCGTAGAAGGTCCGGAAATGGGACAGATGGTTGTACAGTACGTTATAGAGCAGATTGGGCCGTAGCTCCGAGCGGTTGCTGTCCCAGACATCCCGGACAATCACACGTCCAGCCTGAAATTCCCGGTAGATGGCAGCGCTATGGGCGGGAAGGATCTGATCGAAATCGCTATTGGCTTTCGCTAGTTCTTGAATATCACTCGATTCAGACATGTTGTGCCTCCGCTTGCGTTTGCGGCGTCCGGTTCTCCAGGAGACGTTTGCGATAGACGAACTGCCCGGATTCCGGCTCCTGCTCCAGGGTGCGGAAGCGATTGGTGGTAATCACCTGCATGCCCTCCGGCGGTGTATTGATCAGCCAGTTCAGGGCAGCAAGCAGATCAGGGAACCGGTAACCGGGCATGAAACCTTCCAGCCGACCGTGCAGCTCCCGCACAAGGTCCTGGGTGGGTCTCAGCTGCAGGGTTTCCAGCCACTGGTAGAGCTGATTGATTCGTTGCACATCCACCCGGGCATAGCGTCCACTGCCCTCAACTTCCTGCAGCACCGGCACTTCATCTTTACGCTGCAGGTCCGCCAGGCGCAGTTCCAGCTCGCTAAACAACAGCTGGTAGTAGCTGGCAGAGCCGCCAAAGGCATAGTGTTTGGGTCGCTGCTGGGCTCGCAAGCCCACCAGGAAGCCGGTACCACGGGCGAATTCGCCACCTTCCAGCCATTTGCGGCGCAGGCTGAGGGTTTCGGTTTCACCCTTAAGTTCCCGCAGCTTGTCGTAAAAATTCTCCATGGCGTTGTATTGGACCATGCCTCGACGGGTTTTGCGCAGGAAGTGCTCCACCTCCTGGGCTACCGACTGTATAGGCTTGTAGAGCGCGTTAAGACTCAGAGATGACCGGAACAACTGGTCCGCCAGGCTGAGATCACCATGGCTTTCCAGCAGCCGGACCATTGCTTCCAGGGTTTCAAACAGGTTGGTGCCGTCAGGCAACCGGGTGTCCGGGTTCAGGAATACAAGGATAGGCTTAATGTGCCGGTTGTACAGGGTTACGATCTGCTCAAACAGGTTCTGGCGAAATTCGAGGTACTTATCGGGCGCCCGGCTGGCATCACCCGACATATCCGCCAGCCGGGCGCTGATAGTCTGCATACGTAGCACATTCTGGCGCAGCATGCCGATCAGCTGACTTACCCGCTCGTTAAGGTCATCTCGCAATTCGGTGTAATCCAGATCGGCCTCGCTGAAGCTGCTCGTCTCCAAACGATCGCGCACATCTCGCAGGGTAACCAGGTGGCCCCGCAATCGGGCATCAGTAAGTTCCTGGTAGAGCGAGGCATTGCACGCCCGCATCAGGTTGATCAGCGCATCCTGGAAGACAAGCCGACGTTCGCCTTCCGCCTTGATGATGTCGATCACCAGACCGGTGCGGAACAGGTTGTCGGTGTTCATGGCCAGTCGCAACCGGTCCCGGTCAGCCTTGCCCAGATTACGAGTGTACTCCATGACCTCAGCCACCAGGTCGCTCTCGCGAATGTAGCGGGTTTCATTACGATCCATCCGTTCGATCAGCCGGAATAGGATTTTCGGGTGATCAAAGATCAACCGGGTCGTATCCAGCGTGCTGAAACGCTTACTCATCCGAGGGCTCCAGCAAACTGTTCTGGGTATGGTCCGCCCAGTGGCTCAGGGACTCGCCATCGGTGAAGCCTTCCGGCCCGCCCCAGAAAACCAGCGTTCGCTGCGGGCTGTACGGTCGAGCCGTGCGCATCTGCCCCACTTCCAGATGGCGGCCAATGAGATAAATTATTTCGGCACTGGCACTGTGAGTGGCCGCAGAAAACAGGTTGAAGCCCTGCTTGCGCAAACGCTCCAGGAGGGACGGAACCTGGCTGATGTCCACACTGGCCAATTCGTCCAGTACCATCGGAAACGACAATTGTACGCCCGGATAAAGTACCCGCTTGAGCAGACGGTATACCAACTCCAGATTGATCAGGGCTGTGGTGGATGTGGACTGACCTTTCCGGTCCAGCGTGGAGGTGTTTTCCTTGCGGGTACGGTAGGAAATACCAGTGATCACCTTGTCCATGGTCAGCCGTCTGCTTTCGCCCTGCTCTCCGAAAAAATCCGCCACAAATACCCGCAGCCGATCATAGAAAGCGTCAGATTGCAGCTGACTGCCGAACGGGTCGATGTTGTTTGCTTCCTCCACCAGATTGCGGAACTTCGGATCCTTGTGGATATCCACCCGGATCTCCACCAGGTCGTTGATCTGAACCCCATCCAGCTCCCGATTGAGTTGAGACTCGAAACGGGTAACATGCTCGTCATTGGATTTCAGAGCCTGCCGGTAGCTCGCCACGGTTTCATTGTGAATGCCGACCTGCTCTTCCAGTACCCGCCAGCGCTCGGCCAAGCCGGCAAACAGGTCAGACAGGCTTTTGAATGCCTGGCGGATCGCGGCCGAGGTGGGGCTGTCCTTCTGCAATTCGCCATCAGTGTCCTCATGAATGCCCTCGTAAACGAACCGACGTAGGTGCTCCAGAATATCCCGACGCAGGTCTTCCAGCTCGTTCAACTGAGCCTGCAGGTCATCAAACGCAACCGCGGAGACGTGCTCAATGGCCAGAGGTTGTTCGGACTGCACTGATTTCAGATGAGGAAAGCGGTGCTCCACCACACCCACACTGCGGCTGAGGCCAACGAGCTCGCGCTCCAACTCTTCAATGCGCTCCTTTTCGGCTTTTGCCTTGGCGGCCTTTTCCTGCAGCGCGTCCTGTTTCTTTCGCTCTTGCCGGGCCTGTTCCTCCTGTTTTGCCAAGGCTTCTTTCGCCGCTCGTTTTTCCTCCGTCGCATCACTCAGTGATGTCTCAACCGCTGGATAGCGAGCCAGGGTATCCAGGTCATTTTCAATCGCTCGGATTTCCTTTTCCGTACGGTCAATCAGACGCGGCCGATCATGCTGCTGATTGGTGGTATTTGTCAGCTCTAACCGCTCTGTCTCCAGGCCATTCAACTCGCCGTGGAGACGCTGTCGCTGTTCGGCAAAGTTTTCCTGGCGCACCGGTTGTGGCTGGTATTCGGTATCGAACCACTCAAAGCCCCGTTCGCTGGGCTCAAACAACCTGGCGAAGGCTTCGATCGCCGACTTGCTGTTGGCGTCCAGGTCTCGACCCGAACTGGCCATCATCAGACGTGGGTCGACAGAGCGCAGTGGCCCAGCCACGGACTCATCAAGCTGATTTTGCAACTGCCACTGCTGCTTGCTCTCACGCTCCCGGACAGTTTCAAGCTTCTTGTCCAGTCGTCGTTTCTTCTCTTCGAGCTGTTGCAACCGGATTTCAGCCTGGGCAGCGCTTTTCAAGGCCGCCAGGTGGTCCTTTTTGCTCTTCAATTCATCGCGTTGTATGTCCTCAATTTCCTGCAGGGACATCGACCCATATCGCGAGACCAGTAGATCACCGTCTTTTTTGTTCTGCTCCGCCTGCTTTATCCGGCGATCGGCAGAGCGGATTTCTCCAGTCAGGTTGTCGGCTTCCTGCTTGAGTTTATCCAGGGTTCGACGAACATGACGCAGGGTTTCGTTTTGCTCGGTGTAAGCCTCCATCGCCGTCTTGCGGCGGCGGGCAATATCAGCGCAGGCATTGTCCAAACCATCCCGGAAGGCCGCAAAGTCAGTCTGGCTGCGCAGTAACGCCTGATATTTCTGGTAATCATTATTGAGCTTGTCGAACCGCGCACGCTCTTTTTCAATTCGGTTGAGCTGGGCCTGCTGCTGTTTAAGCTGATCATGGTGGTTCAGAAAATCATCGATATTGAAATCGAAAGCATCGTCCGCGAACTTTTTGTCCGCCTCGATAATGCTGGCTACTGCATTGGCCATGGCCTGGTCGTCGGCTTTCATCTCGAACAGCAGTAGGATCAAAGTACGCAGGGACTGTACACGACGCTCGTCGGATTCTCCCAGCGGCAGTACGGAGTAACGCACTGCATCCACGTTCATCAGTTCGCTGCTATACAGCATCCTCTTGAGCTGGGCCGGCTCATTGATAAAGCGGGTATCTTTGGAGAGTTTTTTTACGGCTTCCGACACACGGCTGAATGACAAATCCGGCACTGCTTGGCCAATGCCATCCGAGTCGTCGCCACTCCAGAACAAAGGCCGGAGCTGATCATAGCTTTTCGGCACAAATGCCCGGCCATAGCTGAGCTGGTTCCTATTTTCCCGGTACAGAATCTGGCAGTGCACACCAGCCGGGTTTTCCGCCTCCATGATCAGGAAGCTGAACTGGGTGGGAAAGTAATGCTGGTAGCTTTCCTCATTGGTGTAGAAACTGCCGGCACTGGCGTTGCGGAAGGCGAATTTCTTACGGCTGTTCTTGAAATTGTTCTCGGGCAGCAGAAATAAGCGCAAGGAATTGAGCAGACTGGATTTGCCAAGATTACCCGGCCCCAGAATCAGGCCATGGTTGTCTACCGGAATTTCCACATAACAGAAGCCAGCGGAGTCCACCAGAACCAGCCGACGGATCCCAAAGTTGAAGGCGCTGGAACCAGCCTGTACATCATTCATCCAGAATCACTTCCTGTTCCATAAAATTACCGGTGGCGCGAAAAACCTGTGCCAGCGATGTAAACCCCAGATCTTCCGCCAGTCTCAGGGCTCTTGTAAATCGTTCGGTGGAGTCAGGCATTTTGACGAAATGGCCAAGCCAGGCCTGCCAGTTAGCTGGCTGCACAAAGACAGCGGCATTACCCAGCGCCGCGACAATAGATGCGTACATTTGCAGCCCGCCCGCGTCATAGTCAAATGCACATAACACTTCCTCGTAATCACCCAGCCATTCAATAACGGCCGCCCGGGTGATCCGGTTTCCTCCACCAAGTACTACATCGCATGTCGCCAGATCCAGTCGCTTATCCAGGACCTCGTCAGCAAACGCCAACATCTGCTCGTAACAATAGAAATTGCGTTCGTTCTCCACCACCAACACCCGTGACGCCCGACGAAAGCCCTTGTCGACAGCATCGCCAGCAATCACTACTACATCCGGTCGGCTGGAGGTCAGTGCCTGATGGTATGCAAGAAGGAAACTGACATTGGTCCCGTGGCGGTGGGAATCTCCCTTTCTGGCTGCATCCGCACGGCTCACAGGAACCGCTGCCAAGTTCTGGAGCTCGACAAAAGCCGTTTCATCCAAAATCGTGACAATCCAACGATTGCCTCCAACCTTCTCCGTTGCAAAGAGGTCCCGATGGCGACGACGAAACGGTTTCGGGAGTTTCTTTAGAAAGACCTCATAATTGATCGCCTCGCCGCGAAGGATTTTCTGGAGATAGTCGTTCAATTATTCACCTGACGATACACAATGAAATTTGTTCGATATTCTATAGCCAAATACAAGGGGATATCCGTTAAGTGCGGCAAGGTTAAATCACAACCGGAAACTTGCGATGGATATGTGCATTTCAGACTTGATGTCACCCTGAGCCGGTTATGTTCCCTCAATCCGCCTCCAAACAAGGTATCCAGCTTGTCACGTCAGCCGTGCATAATTGGCAGAGCCGACGCTTGTCACCACCATTTACGTCCCTTCAACGGTCTGAACCTTCAGGCTCTGGAGGTCAATAGGTGGGACACCAAGATCGTTCCAGTTTTCCGGATGGCAGGTAAACAACAAGATCTGATGTCGACTAGCCGCATCGAAAAGGATGCGTTTCATGTCCTCAAGCCGATCACTGTCACTGTGTACAAGGGTGTCGTCCAGTATCACCAGAGTTGGCCTCCCCGCCTCTCGCAAGAGATCCGCATAGGCAAGCCGACTGATCAGACCCATCTGTTCCCTGGCACCAAAGCTCAACTCAGCTATCTGTCCCAGCTCAGACCCCCGACAGAAGGTTCCGGGCTTTAACTGCTCATTCACTTCAAGCGAAGCCTCGGGAAACATTACCGACAAATAGTGATTGAGGTGTTTCTGCAACGGTGCTTGTAAGCGTCGTGTCAGTGCCTGGCGCTTTTCCGTCAATAATGTCAGCAACAAGTCCAGGGCAAGGGCCCGGCGATGCAACTCCTGATGGCGGCGTTCGCATTGCTTCAGTTCTGCCCACCTTTCATTCAGCTGTTCTTCCAGGCCCTCGGCACCCCAGGCCTCCAGCCTGACCTTGATGTCCCTCAGCTCACGCCCGCGGGTTTCCTGTGCCTGCCGAAGATGGTTGATGCTCCTCTGGTATCGCTCGATATCTTGCCGGAGCATGTCCGGTCTGGCTTCAAGGATTTCCTGTTCACGGTTTTTGATGCGGGTTTCGAGCACCGTCTTCCGGGCTTCGTTGTCGACCAGATCGTCGCTCAGCTGCCGTAGTTGTTGCTGGCGCTCGGGGCTCTGTTCTTCTTCGGCCAGACGCTGCCACTCTGCCCTGGCGCTGTTCCGTGCCTGTTCTCGGGTGAGCAAATCCGCCCGATGCTTTTGCTCCTCGGTTTCGGCCGCCTCAACCTTGCTTGCTGCCCGGGTAAAGGCCGCTTCGGCTCCGGCCATATCAGGCACACCCTGCGCCGTAACGGGCTCTGGTGTGGCCTGCAGCTGGCCCCTGACCTTCTCCAGTCCGACCTCAATGTCCTTCTGCTCGGAAACCAGCGGATCCATGCCTTTCGGCGCGACTGATTTGAATAACTCTTCGGCGTGCTGCAGCGTGCGCCGGGCCGCTTCATAGGTCGCCAGCCGCGTCTCGGCCTGCTCAACCGAATCCACACCCAACGTCTTGATCTGCTCGGCCAGGGCCTGCTGAAGCGCATTCAGTTTGCGACGGGTGCTGGCCAGTTCCTCGCCCCCGGGCGTGATGCCGAGGATTCCTACGCCCGGAATGGCCAGCCTGGAGTCTTCCAGCAGTAGCTCCTCTCCCTGCTTATCTAATGGTGCATCGTTCAAGGTGACCGATACACCCGGTTCAAGTTGCCAGCTCAGGCGAGTGGCAATGGTCTGTGAGCGTATGGTTTCTTCATTGAGTTGCTGTTCGGTGCGTTTCAGGGCTTTTACTGCGCTGGCCTCGATCTGATTCGCCCGGGCTTCGGCCCTGGCCTCGTCAAGCTGTCGTTGGTGATCGCGAGCTTTGTCCAGGTTCTGAGATAAGGTACGGTTTTGCTGCTCAAGGCGGCGGATGTCCTCTTCAAGCCTGGTACGGGTTTCCAGCAATCGGGCCAGTTTGAGCTGATTTTCAGCCGCCTCATAGGCGGACTTCGCATCAACCAGACCTCTGGCAATGGCCGCTGTGTTTGCTTGCGTTTGCTCGAACTCACGCTGCGCCCTGTCCAGCTCGGATTTTCGCCCTTCAAGCTGGCGTGTCAGGTTTTCAAGATGATCCTTGTTCTGCTTCAGCAAACGTTGATGTCGTAGCAATTGCTCGAGCGCAGCCTCGTCCTGCTTCTGATCTTGCTCCAGACGTTCTACCTGCTGATACCGGGCTTTGGCCTGATCCAGTTGCCGTTGAGCGTCCTCCCAGGGACGTTCTTTCTCGGCCTGTTCGTACTCGTGGTTCAGCTTCTGTAGTCGGTCAACCTGGTCCTGGTAATTACGGATCCGGCCCTTGAGCGCTTCGATGTCTTGCTGATACTGATCACGGTCTTTCTCCAGCTGCAGATAATCACCCCGGGGTTTGCCAGTTGACGTGAGCAGGGTGTCGCGCCGGGAGCGTACGGACTCGATCAGTTCGTCGCCTCCGGAGCTGGCAACTTCACTGACCAGTGAATTGAGGGCGGATTTCAGGTGGTCTCCGGCGTGTTCTACGGCCTGATCGATATCCTGACCGGTGCCCTGCTCGACCCAGAGCAATCCCGGAATACCCCAGTGTTCTGCCTTGCTGACACCCCGTTTCGGGTATTGGTAGCCGAGCAGTTCCGCGAGCTTTTCTTCCGCATCATCTTCACCGTAAGTGTCCGTACCGACCTTTAGGTCGCAGCGTTTTCGTTTCAGGAAACTCTTGGTAAGGTGCCAGTTTATCTCTTGGTGTTCGAAATCCAGCTCGATGGTGGGTGCGGCGGCTGAATCTCCCCAGGGGGCGAGGTCATCCACCGTTGTTGAACGATATCGCTCGAAAAACGCAGCGCGAATGGCCCGTACCAGGGTGCTTTTACCAGATTCATTGGGGCCGTGGATCAGATTCAGACCCGGCTGCACGTTGTCCAGCACCAGCGGTTTGCGGAACTGGCGTAACTGCTCGATACGTACGCGCTGAAGCTTCATTGACCGGCCTCCTGTTCTTTGCCCCGCAACAGTCCCGCCAGAATGGCCAGCGCCTCCCTGGCAACATCACTGTCTTCCTCCTGTTGTTTAGTGCGAAGTGCTTCAACAACCTCTCCCACATAGCCATCGGCTTTCAGGTCAGCAATATCATCTTCAGTGGGCTCCAGATGCAATCCGCTTCGATCACACTGTATGCTCCGGAACCTGGCTTCTGCTATTGACAGTGCCCGCAGAAGCTTTTCTTCACCGACAAGGGTGACCGACCCATCCAGACGGAGGTCAACTACGGACGATTCGGGCAGAGCCAGCAGCCGCTCCAGCAGTTGATCAAGATCGGAGTCGACGGCCAGCGTCTCGCGCCACTGGTGCCACTCGTAACGACCGGTGCTGACCTGGGTAACTTCTGGCCTTTCACCCGGCTCGGCAACGTTGACCACCAATGCCTGGCCGGTCTCGTTATTCCGGAATCGCTCCGGCTCCGGGGTCCCGCAGTACCAGGTACGCTCATCAATCTGCTTTGTGCCATGCCAGTCCCCCAGTGCGAGATAGTCCAGCCGGGCAACGACTGAACGTTCAGGGGCAATGGGATTTGTGGCATCGATGTCGTCGGACAACACGCCCTGCACGCTGCCATGGGCAAGGCCAACCCTGATCAGGCCTTCCGTGGTTTCCAGGGAGTTGAACGGCTCGGTCAGATCGCTATAGGTATGACGCTGCGTGAGGGGTGCGCAAAGAACCGCGAGGCCCGCCTGTTCCAATTCGATCACGCCGGGTTCGAGGGCGAAATGGACGTTATCGGGCACGGCTTCAAGGCGCCGGGCCCTGGTCCAGACGCTTTCCACCAGTGCTGCATCGTGGTTGCCGGGGAGCATGATCCAGGGACCAGAAAACCCTTTGGTTGCGTTAAAAACTCGGCGAATGGTGCGATCTGATACGGTTTGAGCGTCAAATACGTCTCCCGCCACCAAAACAGCATCACATTCATGTTCCGTCGCCAAATCAGCAAGTCTCTCAATAACCTGAAATCTGGCCTCAACCAGCGCAGCCGCATCTTCTGCATCAAAGCGGCTGTATGACCGCCCCATTTGCCAGTCTGCCGTGTGCAAGAACCTTGGCATCTTGTAGCCCTCAACCTGTTCAGAAGTTGTCAATCGCCGTGCCGGAGATTCCGGAAATTTTGATTTGCTGACATCTTACCTTAGAAAAACGACATACCGTGTCGGCCTGTTCAGGCTCGGAACTTTGTATGAGCCTGGAAACTGTATCAGCATCTGTAGATGGACGGTGGCCTTACCACTGCAGTTAGCATGGTCAGGCGGTCAGGTTTAAACGAATGAACATGCCTTTCTAGCGCTCACCGAAGCCGTTATGGCCTTGTAAATGGATTTACCGGTCGATGACTGCCGATCGACGATTGCAGAGCAATGACTGAAACGTACTAACGAATGCTCGGACAGCGTCACTCCTCTGCTACCAGGTGAGGCAGCGATGATACATTCCGAGCCGCTTCGATCCGTTACCTCGATAGCCACCTTCTAGAAAAGTCCGGTTTACCCGACAACATGATGCTGCGGTGTGGTAGTTCGGCTTATGAGGAGATACGTTATCTCTAAATGGTTTTTCGGCTATAGAAAATCTTACTCTCGAGGTTTACTCGAAATTGATAAACCATTTTTAATACCTAATTGCATTAGGCGAGGTAACGACAATGAATTATCATGCAATAAGCCAAGATAGCGATCGCACGACCCTAGAACTACGTCGTGATCTTATAGTTGAAGCTCAGTTTAATAATTCGCCCGTACAACCACACTCGGATGAACTCTACCAGATCGATCCAACGCGACTGAGCGATTCCAGATTAAAAAAGCTACTTGATTCAGCTGCAAATCTAATCAATCAGTTTTCAGACCAGTTTACAGTGGCAATCAGGCGACTGCCACACATGACGACTTCATCTCTCGAAAAAATGACAACTCACTCATAAAACACTCATGCACAGTAATGATCACACATGAATGCAATGAAAAATTCATAAAAATTATCAGTCATGTCATACACTTGTTTTTCTCGATTGCAATTCAGGAGTCCGAAGATCTATTCAACCGGGAAATCGATTATCAACTGTCTGACATTCAGTTCGATCATGTCAAAATATTCGCGGACGAATTCATAGCCAAAAACGGTGGTTCTGTAATAAATGATCCGTTTGTCATTAATTTCCCACAGCTATTGCCATCTCACCAAATTGCAGTCCAAGGGCGCTTCCAGCGCGCGCCGGACGTTGAGAGGCACGTTAGATCCTACGATGGTCTCGCAGAAGCTGACGGCGCCCAAATTTCAAAGAAAATTGCGTTTTTGCGACTATTGGAAGATGAAGACGTGAGTGGTAAGTTTCTGACTTTTGTATCCGACCTGGATGAAATTATTGCTCGCATATGTACCATCTCTGGGGAGGCATCAAAAATATTGCACATACGGGCGCGACAGACGGAGGACGGGAGGGGACGAACTCACTGGTACCTAGAAGGTATCAAAGAGGTTAAGGACAATGAAGATTTCACTCTAAAATAAGAACCGCGAACCTGGATCACACATAATTAATTTTCAAAAACTAAATTTTTAAGTCATGGCACTATAAACTCCAATAGTCAAAAATGAAACAGCGAGCTCGTAGCTATTACGTATTACGCCTGTAGGCGATCGCGGAATAATAATCTCGCCATAGCTGAATCGCCCTTGACGCCGATTATAAATAGGGAACCCATGCAAATAAGTAGGTTTCTTTATTAATTTGCCTCGGTATTTAGATCCTGCATCTACGTCTTCCTTCGCAATATAATACTCTGATTCGACGCCAAATCCCGCATCCATCAGAATGCCGATCATCTCTGGGTCATCGAATCGGGCGATCACATGGTATTGCTCATCGGCGATATCGAATAGTTTCAGAAATTGCCTCGCGAAAAGTGCATGCTCCGGCTGATCCATAACCAGGTGGCGTCGCCGGCTGATCAGTATCGGCAGTTCATCTAAATCCAGGCTTTGATATTGATTGTCTTTTAATACACCACGACCGTCCAATTCGTTGGCGTGATGTATTAAACGGTGCCAGGCGGAGGGCGAAATACTCTCCAAAAGCGCATTGGGACAGTCTTTTCCATCAAGCCAGCCCCTCTCACCATCAAGGCCTTTGTGACTTTGGTTGTTGTTGGCGTTTGAAAATACCTTTTCGAGACAGCCCCCCCAATTTGGAGGTAACTGCATCGCCGATCCCGCACGTGCCCAGGATTGCCCCAATGCCACCAGATGCAGAGTCTGCAGCAAAGTCGCTATTGTCGGCTCCGGGTATTCCAGTGCAGTTTTTAATGCTGGCGCAGGCCTTGGCGACGCCATGGAGAGGGCCATCATGTCCTTGACCGTGCGTATTTTTCTTAATCGATGGCTCTTGACAGGCGTTAACTGATCCGCCCACTCGGTCAATAAATGGGCATAATTAAGCATCCCGGGACGTGGTGACTGATGGCCCATCAGGCGCGCTAACGCCATACCTACCCGACGAGACTGGTTGACCTCGACGCCCAGCACTATTTTTTGAACTAGCTGGGGGTCAAGCCCGGATCTTATTTGCCTTGATGACGGCGTATCGAGCGCCAGTAACGCCGTGGCTACGCGATTATAAAAAGTGTGCCGGCAGTGATGAAGTACCAAAGTATCGCTTCGAGTGATCGTTCTGATCGCGAGGATTAAGGTAAGAGACAGCCGTGACGCCAAACCGGTTAATGCGGGTGTGGTGTCACCCGTCGTCTCACATAAAATGGGGCGTTTGGTGTCGTCGCCACAGATACTGTGGTATCGACTCAGGACCTGTTCGATCAGCTTCTCCTCCTGACCGGAAAGCTGGAACAGCAGTGGCACCGCTCGCCGGCTAGCGGTACTTTTCAGGTGCCGGTATTGATTATTCTGAACCAGGATCCAGCGGTGACCATTAGCCAGTTGCCAGTCCCGTCTCAACAAACAAATTGCCTCACGTGCGCGAAGCCCAAATCGGTAACAGCAAAGCAGCACAAAGCCCAACATCAAGCGCTGCTCTCGAGCTAATCCTGAATCTGAGCGAATATGATGTTGTGTTTCCAGGTACTCCTGCTCGCCGATCAGCCCTGGACTAACAGTCCGCACATCGACGTCCATATCCAGTTCAGTCCAATCCGGGCTTTCTACACCAATCTGGCCCGCCCAATTGAAGAACCCGAGCAACCGTTGAGCAAAGTACCGGGTGTTGGTGGAAGACTGTCGCTTGAACTGTAGCATCTGGTCACATAGTTCGGTGACTTCCTCGTTGTCCATAGCGACCAGGTTGGCACTATAAGCCAGCTGCGCGAAAGGTTTATTCATCACACCCCAATAGTTTTCCAACGAGCTACCGGCATACGGTTTGAATTTTCGTCCCTTGGCCCCCTTCCCTCTTCGAATGGTTGCGGCGATCCAGTGTGCCAATAATATGAGCGCAACTGACACGGCAGCCCGGTTTTCTATACAGAGCTGTTCGATGGCCTTCGCCGTATCCAGCGCGCTTGATTGTCTATACTGCTTCAGCTCCTTATGAACAGTCGATATAAACTGATCTGCATTGATTTGAAGGACGCACTTGTCAGACTCGGGCTTTCTCGATTTTGGGATCGCGGTATTAGGCAGGTTAACGCTTTCTGCGTTAATCGCATGTTCCGGGAGTTGAATGAAACAATTGTGGGTAAGCCGAAGTGTGTCCGCCCAAGAAGCGCTAGTTGGAGGGACTCGTTCACTCAGCGCGGCACTCACCATGCCAGGAAGCTGAACGAGGTTACACTGGCTAATCGTGTCGGCAAGCCAGTCAAAAAATTCCTCGTTTGAAGGCTGGAGTTGTTGCGCACAATCGTTACGAAAATGGCTTAAAAGCTCCTGGAACGCGGTGATTTTACCTGGCTCAGGCGGCGCAATGTCTTGTGTACGCTCGAGGCCGTGGGCCAATAGAGATGCTGTTTTATAGCTAATTTCATGCCGCTGGACTGGCTCTGAAAAATCTTCAGCGATCAGAGATTCGTTATACTCGAAAAAGAATTGGTTTTTGCACTGTACAACACGAAAGTGTCGCCCGGCGGTCACGTCGATCAAAAGGCGTCGATAACTCAGCCGTTTCTCTATAGCGAGCAGTGCCGCCCCGATACATAATGCGTGAGTTTTCGTCAGTTTAGCCTTCTGGGCTGACAGCCGGATCTTATCTGCCCAGCCCTGGAGCAACGGGAAAACCTCAAGTGCACGAATAACATCCTGTTTCACCAGTGTCTTTTCTTCTTTGAGAGTAACCACACGCTTTTTGAACTTTTTATTCGCCTCCAACGACGACCTTTCAACCTTTTTTGCCAGAATACGGAATCTCAGGGAGGCTTGGGGGTGCGGAAGCTGATTCGAGCGTAATAGCATCTGATTACTCAACTCAGCTAGCTCGTCGGCGCTTATATCTTCGAGTGCCCTTTCGCCAAGGAAGAGTGCGATGTCGTACTTTGCATCTTGAATCGCTGCCTGAAGCCGGCGTTTTCGTTGCGCTGCTCTGGACTTAATACCAAACGTTTTGGGTTCTTTATATGATCGATCTTCGCTGGGCAGGTATTTTAAGGGAGGAGGATTAGTTGAAAGATTCGGCACAGAAAAACCGAGACGCTCGAATACCTCATCGATGACCTCACGGTAGTGTCTGGCATCGTTTTCCCAGCACCGAGGAGAGTAATCACTGTAGGTTGCCACACCGCGTTCAGCGTGCCCCATCCATCCTTCAATTACCTCGGCATCTACTCCTGACGCAGACAGCTCTTGGGCATAGTGATGACGAAAAAGATTGGCCGGCAACGGCCAGCGAAAAAGCTCCTCACTTACGTCACCTGCATCCGCCATTGAATGCCATCTCAGCTGTCGGTCCAGTAAAAAGAAAAGGGGCATACCAGTCCCCGTTACCTCAAGCAGCGACCGTATCGAGTCTGAGAGCTCAGATCGATGTAATGATATTTCTCGGGCCAGAGTAATCAAGTGACTCTGATAGTACTTCACCAGCTCAATCGCCAAAGATGGCAACGGAACTAAACGACCGTTATGAAGCCCATCGTCGCTTTTGTCGTTCACGTAAACACAAGCGGCGCTTAGGCTAAAAAGCCGAGCCGACTCGAAAGGATCCCGAAGGGGGCGTGAGCCAGTTGCGGCGTACAGCGCCATCACCACGTACTGTGCTAGCGCGTTGTGGTAATCAATCATGTCCGTGCGTTGCGTGGAATGCAGCCGTCGTTGTGCCTCTTGGATTTCCCTAACCAAGACCGCCTTGAAGGGTACCAATCGACTGCCAATCAGGTTCAGGCCCTCAGGAAGCTGATCCGCTCTATAAACCGAGAGGCCGAGACCTTTTTCTATCGCGGTCATATTCCAAGTTGAGTAACTGCATGCGCCAGGCAAGGCCGTTTGAGGATGAGATGTTAACAGCCTGGCAAACCGGTGATCCGCTGTAGACTCGAACAAAGTCTGTGCTTTACGGTTTGCCAGTTTGGCACTGGTAATGCGCCTCAAAATTCCGGTAGTTTGCTGGTTAAACCATCGCTCAACTGACGTCTTGTGGATCCCGGCCCAGAGTTCACCCAGGCTAGCTGGCCACCGATCAAGCCTTTCACTGGATTCAAGCAGCACTGTTCTTGCAGCCTCAGGTGTTTCAACTGTCAAGATCTCCTCTGTCGGGGCAACAAACGGGGTGGATTCGTCATCGGGTTTCCAGCCGCTATGCCGTCGAGGTGAAGCTCGATACAAAAGTTGAAAGTCGTTTGAAAACCCCCATTCATCACCGTCCTCTTCGTCACCAATAACGATCCGTTCGACTAAAGCCAGTGAGCGAGACAGGTTCATCGATAACCAAACGAACACTGCACCAAGCCGGTCCTGGATACCGTCAGCGCTTAACGTTTCGTTTAACCATTCGTCGATTGCCTCAGCTTCCGGGGGCAACAACCTATCCCATGACCACGGCAAGTAATGGGACAACTCAATACTTTGGATGAGAACGCTACCGGAGGATAGCGTTTGCTGAGCCGGAGAGTCAGTGGGATCAACTTCTGCCAGAAAGCTGTAAGGTCCCCCTTCTTCCTCCTGAATCTCTCCGGCTAACACTTCAAACCGAGTCCCGTCCGCTTCAAAGGAAACCCGAGGCTGAGCCTGGAAACGCCAGTCTTTGAGGTGCTCGGTCGAAAACCACTTGGACTGTCGAGCCTCAATAATCTGACAGTTGCCCTTCGCGATTGCGCCGATACTGTTGAGGAAACGCGTTTCCCGTGTTGATTTCACATCCTGCCTTCCGCGCTCGGCAGCACTTTTCAGAGCGTTACCAAATCGCTGGTAAGTCATCCCTTTGTTCTGTAACTGGATCAGGACGTCACTCAGCAACCTGTCGACAAGAGCCCAGCCTGGATCTGTCGAATCCAGAATCAGGAAGCGGGCTGCATCGGATATAGCTGAGTCGGCTATGCAACCATAACGAACAAGCCGATCAACGGCCTGAAAAAACAGCCACAGCCTGAGAGCCCGCCTCAACTCGAAAATATGGCTTTGATCGGTGACTGCTAATGGATGCGTAAATAAAGTCAGCAAAAATGTACGTGTTGATAAGTCAGGAAACCGACGCTTCGTTTGTGTTGCGGAGCCCTTATGGCTCAGTGGTTGGTAGCTGTTACGGATGGTTTCATTGTTGTTGAATTTTTCGGCGAGTCGGAGAAATCTGTCCGTACTGGAGTTGTCTGACCAGAGTTTTAACACCCGTTGTGATTCGGGATAGGCGAGCTCTTTGATGAGGTTGGGGATACCCATCGTTTGGCTGTCCAAGCCAAGGATGTGGTAACTGACCTCTAACAATTGGTCTAGCTCCTCTCGGACAGCCCAATCGCATAACTCCTGAAAAAGCCCACCGAGCCTTAAGGTCATTTTTTTTGCTATTCCAGCGTGGCTGCCGTGCCATCCCTGAGCTGTTTCGTTTGTCATTAATCGACCTATCGTCCGAAAGCTTTCTTTTTAGAGATTTTCCGCTATCTTACGATTTATTACCGATTTACGCCAATTAGGGACTATCTATCAGTATCTGCTGCCGCAGGCTCATAACCGAATCCTGCCCCCGCTACCATATTAAGAAAAGCCAGCTTATAGCTGGCTTTTCTCGTTTCTAAAGTGGGCTTTTGAGTCAGCACCTTACACCCGCAAAGCTTGCAGCAAGTTTGCTGCCGCGGCGCTGGGTCGCCCCTGCTCCCCGCTACCCTATAAAAGAAAGGCAGATCAGTGAGTTACTGGTCTGCCTTTTTTGTTTCTCGTTGGTGTGATTCCTGGGCGCATCCCATGGCAGACGATGAAAAAAGTGCCGCTGTGCTATCAGGACCACCTACCCTGAGGCTGGTACGACTGGAAAGCCAGTGCAAAGAGTTTCACTCATTCCCGGGCGCACCACCGAGCAATAGCAATAGAGCGACCGCTCGTTTTATTATTGACACTTCCCGGTCTGCCCTTTAGCGTTAGCTGACCTATGTCCCGCCTGATTGATATTGTGGACCACAAGAGTCTGCATCGGCTCTGCCAGAACCTGGACGAAGAATAACAGAAGGCAATCCGTAAACTGTCGGAAAGCACCCTCAACCCCGAGTCTGGAAAGCTCACTACAACAAGGAGAAGCCCCGTGGACATCACTACCACGCCAGCAGAAATGAACGACCTCACCATGTCGGAAAAATCCCGGCCACTGCTTGAGGCCGTCAAGCAACATATCCGTGACAATGTCGACCCCATTCTGGAAGACTTCGAGCGCCTGGGCCAAGGCCGCGCAGACCGGTTCAGCTACGCTCCCGGCCAGCTCGAGCTGCTTGAGGGCGCGAAGCAGAAAGCCAAGGAAGCCGGGTTGTGGAACTTCTTCCTGCCCAACGCCGAAACCGGTGAAGGTCTGTCCAACCTCGACTATGCCTACCTGGCGGTGGAGCTGGGCAAGAACCCCCTGGCCTCGGAGACCCTCAACTGCTCCGCGCCGGACACCGGCAACATGGAAGTACTGGAACGGGTTGGTACCCCCGAGCAGAAAGAGCAGTGGCTTAAGCCATTGCTGGAAGGCAAGATCCGCTCCTGCTTCGGTATGACCGAGCCCCATGTGGCTTCTTCAGACGCTCGCAATATTGAAACCAGCGCGGTACTGGAAGGCGACGAGTGGGTCATCAACGGCGAAAAATACTACATTTCCGGCGCCGGCGATCCCCGCTGCAAGATCATGATCTGCATGGTCAAGACAAGCCCGGATGCCGAGGCCTGGCGTCAACAGTCCCAGATCCTGGTACCCATGGATGCGCCGGGCCTGACTGTGGTCGGCCCGATGCACGTGTTCGGCCACGACGACGCCCCCCACGGCCACATGCACATCACACTCGAGAATGTGCGAGTGCCGAAAGAGAACATACTGTGGGGTGAAGGCCGCGGCTTCGAGATTTCACAGCTGCGGCTGGGCCCGGGTCGCATCCACCATTGCATGCGCTCCATCGGCGCCGCCGAGAAAGCACTGGACCTGATGATCGAACGCGGTCAGAGCCGAGAAGCCTTCGGTCGCCCGATCCTGGATCTGGGCAAGAACATGGAAACCATTTCCCGCGCGCGGATCGAAATTGAAGCCATGCGCATGATGGTCCTCAAGGCCGCCAAAGCGATGGATGTGCTTGGCAACAAGGAAGCTCGCGTCTGGGTCTCCATGGTCAAGGCCATGGTGCCAGAGAAAGTCTGCAAGATTATCGACGAAGCAATCCAGATCCACGGCGCCACCGGCGTCAGCCAGTGGTCAGAGCTGCCCGACATGTATACCAAGCAGCGCACCCTGAGACTGGCAGACGGACCGGACGAGGTCCACCATAATGTGGTCGCCCGCGCCGAGGTAAAGGCCTATAACCAGGATCCCTACCGTCGGCAGGAGTAACACTGCTCAGCCGTCCCCGGATGTGATCGCCGGGGACGGCCCTTCTTCAGTACAATCAGAAGAACTCCCACTCGGCACCCCGGCGCAATAACCGGCTGCCACCCGCCCGGGTTTGACTTCCAGCCCATTGTAGCTTTGACTGAATTGGGCATTTACTCCCACGCCCAGCTGTAACAAATGTCTCGATATTTCCTTTCTGATATTAATAACAAAAGGATTGGTCAATGACTGACACCACCCAAACCGTCGATATCCCCCACCTCGGTGGCTCCACTGTGGGTTACCGCTTTGGCAAGCCCTACGATCCATCGCTCCCGACACTGATCCTGAATAACTCGTTTACCACCTCGGCTGAGTTGTTCAGGCCACAATTCGCTGACGAGGAACTTTTGAAGGTGGCCAACCTCCTGGCCATCGAGCCATACGGCCACGGCAAAACCCACCCCACCTACCGCCAGTTCACCTATTGGGACAGCGCGATCGCCAACCTGCAGGTGCTGGATGCACTGGGCATTGACCAGGCCTTCGCAATGGGCACATCCCAAGGGGGCTGGATTGTTACCCAAACCGCCATGCTCGCGCCGGACCGAATCAAGGGCATTATTCCGCTGGGCACGTCCATGGACCGCGAAAGCCAGCAAAGCCAGGCGCTCGGCTGCTGGGATGGCACCGAGTTCTGTACGCCAGCCATTGACGCGTTGGCTGAATCCGTCCCCGACGACTGGGTGGTACCGGATGAATTCGTTATTGGCGTGCTCGACGCCGGCCTGGGCGACTCGGTATCAGACGAGGACCGGGCCTTCTGGCTGGACGTCTACCGCAGGAACTATTCCGGAGATGCCGGCCGTGAGCGTCTGCGGATTTGCTCGATCAACCTGCGCGACCGGGACAGCTTGTTGGCACGGCTTAACAGCGTTACCTGTCCGGTGCTGTGGATTCATGGCACTGCGGACTCGGTTTACTCCGTTGCCAACGCCGAAAACGGCATCGCCCGTTTCACCGGGTCGAAGGATGCGCAGCTGAAAGTTGTTGAGGGTGGCCAGCACTTCTTGAGTGCCTCAGACCCAAAAGAGGTCAATGCTGCCGCAGTGGATTTCATCAGTAAATGGAAATGAGCCGATGTGTGCTGCATCACTGACACAAATCATACGCAGCCAGCATTCCCCAACAAAAAACCACATGATGGAGCAGATCCCATGAGAGCAATAATAAAGCCACTTCTGGCAACAATCGTCTCAGGTACTTTAATCGCCGCAACCGCGCCGGGCGCGATTGCGAACGATGACTGGCAGACTTCCAAGTGGGGTGACGACGATACGATTGGTGCCGCCAATTACCTGTCCGCAGATCGTATCCTGGAAGCGACACGCCTGGTCACTGAAGGCAAGGCCTACTCCCTGGGTGTTGAGCTAAATCGTGACTTCCCTGCGTATGGCACGCGCTTCTTTGACATCACCGTGATGGAGCCCAGGGCCGGCGGTCAGGCTATCGGGCCAACCAAGCTGACCAGCACGGATGACATTCTTCATACCTGGCTGGGCATTGGCAGTCAGATCGATGGCTTCGGCCACATCGGCATCGATCACAAACATTACAACGGGCTGGCAGCTGAGGACATCGTAGCTGTTGATGGCCTGAAAAAGCTGGGCACAGAAGGTATTCCTCCTATCGTCACCCGTGGCGTGCTTCTGGACATGACGAAACACTTCGGCCAGGACATGCTCACCGAGGGACAGGGTTTCAACCGCGAAGAAATCCGCGCTGCAGCGGAAGCCCAAGGTGTGAAGATTCAGGAGGGAGACGTCGTGCTGTTCCATACCGGCTGGCTAAGCCTGGTCGGTGAAGATAATGAACGGTTTGGCAAGGCTCAACCGGGACTGGGTGTCGATGGTGCTAACTATTTGGCTGACCAGGGCGTCGTTGCCGTCGGTGCGGATAACTGGGGCCTGGAAGTCATCCCCTTTGAAGAAGGTACCGGCGTATTCGAAGTTCATCAGACCCTGCTGGCCAAGAATGGCGTCTATATTCTTGAAAACATGAATACGGCTGAACTAGCCAAAGATAATGTGCATGAATTCATGTTCGTTCTGGGGCAACCCAAAGTTAAGGGTGCCGTACAGATGATGGTGAACCCGATAGCCATCAAGTGAATATTGACTTATAGGTGTTGCAGCGCAGGTCCCGTTCCTCGTGAGGAACGGGACCGTTGACTCAGTTCCAGGAAACAGACGTCCGCCGCGCTGATCTATTTACGGTTGCAAAGTACTGGTTTAAGAAGCGTACCACAACCTGGATCTGGTCATTGCTCTCTCCTTTCACCCCCCAATCACTGGGTAGCGCCATTCTCTGGCTCTTTCTCAATGCCTAATCTGCCGGAAGCACTTCGCCCTCTGCGACGGGTTTCAGGTCCCTGGTACCCCTGACCGGCTCACACACCAACGGCGCCGGGATATGTGTCTTCATCAGGTGTGCAAAGGCATCGGTATGATGAAAGTCCGGGTCCAGCCACAGGTCAAAATCCTCCGGCCGGAGCATCAACGGTATGCTCGCGGGGTGAATGTGACTGAACCTTGGGTGTGGCGGCAAGGTGATGACGGTGAAAGAGCTCACCTGTTCCTCACCAAAATGCCACGACTGCCATAGCCCGGCCAGGGCGGTGGCCTCCCCCTGCGGGTGGATGTTGTAGACCTGCTTGCCCTGCCATTCATGGAAGGCGCTGACCGGCACAATACAGCGGTGGGAGGGATAGACCTTCTTCCAGAGCGGGCTGCTGGTGAGTCGGTCACTGCGCGCATTGAAGGTTTGGAACTTCGGATTTGGCCGGTAGCCATGCCCCTCCGGCCGGGGCTCGATCAATAGCGACCAGATACCCGGTTCAAGGTAACGATCTCCACCAGCTTCCATAACAAACTCACCAATACCGCCCGGGGGGACGTTCAACTGGGGGCGCGGCGCAATGCCCGGCAAGCCCAGTTGCCCCATCAGTTCCTGGACCTCTGGCGAATCTGTGACGTTATAACGACCGCACATGGGCTGGCTTCCTGACCAAGGTACACCGTGACACCCTGAGCTTACACCAGTCGGGGAGTGGTTTCAGACCTTCTCGAAAAGGTCCTCCGGCCAATGCAGTTCTTCCCCGTGGATGTCAGCAATACCAGCCTGTTCACCCTGCCAGACCCCGAACGCCTCCAGTGCCTCCTGGACCGGGCGGAATGAGCGGCGATGAATGGGGGTGACGCCCTGGCGCTGTAATGCCTCCAGGTGTACGGGTGTGGGATAGCCTTTGTGGCCGGCCAGGCCATAGCCAGGATAGATTTCTTCCATAGCGACCATTTCCCGGTCACGGGTAACCTTTGCCAGGATAGACGCTGCACTGATGGCGGCAACCCGGCCATCGCCCTTGATAACGGGTTCGGATGGCCAGTGCCAGTTCGGGCAGCGGTTGCCGTCTACCAGCACGTATTCCGGCGGCACGCATAGCCCGGCTACGGCACGCTCCATGGCCAGCAGGGTAGCCTGGTAGATGTTAAGGCGGTCGATTTCGTCGGCTTCGCAGCGGCCGAGGCTCCAGGCAGCAGCCTTTTCAATGATTTCGTCGTACAGCGCCTCCCTGCGCTTTTCGGTAAGTTTCTTGGAATCCGCCAGGCCCTTGATGGGACGGTCCGGGTGCAGTATGACGGCTGCAGTCACCACTGGCCCTGCAAGGGGACCGCGACCTACCTCGTCGACACCAGCCAGCTTCCAGCCCTGGTATTGGCATTCGAACGGAGGCAGTACAGCTTTAGCGGCCATCAGCGTCTTTCCTTTTCGATCAATGCGGACACCGCCTCGGCAGCACGCTCGTCAGCGTTGCGACGCAGCATGTGGTGCAGGCGAGTGAAGGCCTCATGCAGCCGCTCCCGCTCCGCTGGATTGTCCAGCCGCTCCAGTACGGCTGCAGCCAGTTTCTCTGGCGTGGCGTTATCCTGCAACAATTCCGGGACCAGTTCCTCCTGCGCGAGCAGGTTGGGCAGGGACACCCAGGGCACCTTCACCAGTCGGGAGACCAACGCATAACTGAGATTACTCAGGCGATAGCCCACCACCATGGGCTTTTTCAGCAGCATGGCTTCCAGGGTGGCGGTTCCGGAAGCCAGCAGAACGACGTCTGCGGCCGCCATCACTTCCCTGGATCGGCCCCTGACCACTGTCAGCGGCAGTTTTACATCCAGGGCATCGGCCAATGCCCTGACCTGCACTTCCCTTTCACGATTTACGCAGGGCACCACCAACTGTAGGTCCGGGTGTACCGCCTGCAACTTTCGGGCAGTTTCCATGAAAAGGCCGCCCAGTCGTTCCACCTCCCCGGCCCGGCTGCCTGGCAGTATCGCCAACACTGGCTTGTCCTGGTCGAGCCCGAGGGCGTCCCGGGCACCGGCGGTGTCCACTTCCATCGACACACGCTCCGCCAAGGGATGGCCCACAAAGGCCACTGGCACCTGGTGTTCCTCATAGAAGCGGGCCTCGAAGGGCAGCAAGGTCAACATCAGGTCAACGGAGCGAGCGATACGAAAAATACGCTTCTGGCGCCAGGCCCAGACTGAGGGGCTGACGTAATGGGCGGTGGGTATGCCCGCCTTGCGGCAGCGCTCTTCCACACCCAGGGTAAAATCCGGTGAGTCGATGCCAATGACCACGTCCGGCGGCGTGGTCAGCAAGTAGTTCATCAGGCGGGCACGGATAGCAAAGAGTTCACGCAGCCGGCCAAGCACCTCCACTAGTCCCATCACCGATAGACGCTCCATGGGAACCAGGGAATGAAAGCCTTCGGCAATCATTTCCTCGCCACCGATACCCACGAACCGGGCATTGGGATAGCGTTTGCGCAGGGAGCGAATCAGGCCGGACCCGAGAATATCCCCGGAAGCCTCACCAGCCACCATGGCAATGGTGACCGGTGACCGGTGAATAACCCCGGGCACCGACGAAGGCTGCTCAGTAATGGAAACGTCGGCGGAAGTCACCGGACGACCTAGCGGACGATGCCCCGGTCGGCGATGCGCAGGGACTCCATCAGAGGCTGCATTTCGGGCAGGGAGGGCCACGCCTTCTCCAGCTCCTCAAGTGCCTGGGCTGTGGTGAGGCCCTGACGGTAGATCATCTTGTAGGCCCGGCGCAGCTCGGCCAGCACCTCCTTGCTGAAGCCACGACGACGCAACCCTTCGGTGTTGATGCCATGGGGGCTGGCCGACTGGCCACTGGCCATCACATAGGCGGGGATATCTTTGAGGACGATGCTGCCCCCGCCACTCATGCTGTGGGGGCCGATATGGCAGAACTGGTGCACCATGTGCCACCACCGAGGATCGCCCAGTCGCCAATGGTTACATGGCCAGCCAGGGTCGCACAGTTGGCCAGGATGGTGTTGTCACCAATCACGCAGTCATGGGCCACGTGAACATAGGCCATCAACAGGTTATCACTGCCGATACGGGTTTCGCCCCGGTCCTGCACCGTACCACGATGGATGGTGCAGCTCTCACGGATAACGTTATTGTCGCCAATGACCAGGGTAGTCGGTTCGCCGGCGTACTTCTTGTCCTGGCAGTCCTCGCCCACACTGGCAAACTGGAATATGCGGTTGTTGCGACCGATCACGGTCGGGCCCTTGATCACCACATGGGAATGCACCTCGGTGCCTTCACCGATCTCGACCCCCGGTCCGATGTAACTCCACGGCCCCACACTGACCCCGTCAGCCAGTTTGGCGGAAGGATCAACGATTGCCTGGGGATGGACACCATTCCAGTGCTTTTCAGTCATCAAGCGTCTCTCTCGGCCGACATGACTTCTGCAACACAGACTACCTCGCCATCCACCAGCGCGCGACAGTCAAATTTCCAGATGCCATGCTTGTTGGACAACAGGGTAGACTCCAGGCGAAGCTGGTCTCCCGGCACGACCGGACGCTTGAAACGGGCCTTGTTGGACCCCGCCAGCAGGTGGATAGAACCATCCGCGGCAGAGCGGCCCGCGGTAACATAGCCGAGGATACCCGATACCTGGGCCATGGCTTCGATGATCAACACGCCGGGCATAATGGGCTTGCCCGGAAAATGGCCGGTAAAGAACGGCTCATTGAAAGTCACATTCTTGTAGCCGACTATCGATTTACCGGCTTCCACTTCCACCACGCGATCCACCAACAGGAAGGGGTATCGGTGTGGCAGAAAGTTCATTATTTCGTCAATTTGCATCATCGGGTATTGGCCTCAGCCCTCAATTTTCTTTTCCAGTTCCTTCAACCGGCGCGCCATGGCGTCCAGCTGTCTGAAGCGAGCAGCGTTCTTGCGCCATTCGCGATTGGTCATATGACCAGTACCGGAGGAGTACACCCCCGGCTCACGGATATCTCCGGTAACCAGCGACATGCCCGTTACCTGTACGCCATCGGCAATGGTCAGGTGGCCACTGATTCCGGCAGCGCCACCAAACATGCAGTGGCTGCCGATGCGGGTACTGCCGGCAATGCCGACCTTGCCCGCCATGGCGCTGTGATCGCCAATCTGGACGTTGTGGGCGATCTGCACCAGGTTGTCGAGCTTGACGCCGTTGCCCAGGCGGGTATCGTCCAGGGCACCCCGGTCAATGGCGGTGTTAGCGCCCACTTCCACGTCGTCCCCCAGGGTCACGCCGCCTATCTGGGCGATGCGGTGCCAGGCACCCTTGTGAACGGCAAAGCCAAACCCGTCAGAACCGATCACGGCCCCGCTGAGGATATGGCAACGCTTGCCCATGGTGACGCCGTGGGCCAGGGTAACCCGCGGACGCAGTATACTCTGGTCACCGATGACACAACCGGCGCCAATAATGGAGTGAGCACCAACGACCACGCCATCACCCAGCCTGACGCCTGCCTCGATGACCACGTAGGGACCAATGCTGGCACTGGCAGGGACCGTCACCGACTCATCGATAATCGCCGTGGGTGCACCCCGACCACCGGCGCCGGTGACGTATCAAACTCGTGGCTGATGCGAGCATACCCAAGGTAGGGATCGTCCAGTACCAGGACATTGGTCGGTACCTTGTCGGCCATGGCCGGGGAAACCAGTACCGCCCCTGCCCGGGTGCGTTCCAGGTGACGACCGTAGGAGGGGTTGGCCAGAAAGCTCAGCTGATCCGGCTGCGCCGCCTCCAGTGTCGCCAACCCGGTAATGACCAGGTGCGGGTCACCCCTGAGTTCGGCACCCAGTGCACTGGCAATCTCCCCGAGCGTGATGGTCCTGGCAGGCATATTACTGATTCAGCTTTTCCAGCAGTTGTTCGGTCAGGTTCAGTTCCGGCTTGACCGAAACCACTGCCTCAGAAGGCAGGATGATATCCAGGTCGTGTTCTTCCATCAGCGCTTTCACGGCGGCATCGACTTCCGGACGCGCCTGGTCCAGGAACGCCTGCTTACGGCTATTCAGCGTCTGATCCAGCTGCTGCTTCTGGCGAGTGAACGCCTCTGCCTTTTGCTGGAACTCGGCCGTCAGCTGCTGGCGCTCGCTTTCGTTCATCATGGCACCGTCTTTCTGCAGGCGTTCCTGCAGCCGGCGGGCCTCCTGCTGGGCCTCACGAACCTGGGCCTCCGTACCGGAGAACTCCTGCTCCAGCTGATCACTGAACGCCCGCGCATCGTCAGACGAAAACAACGCCTGGCGCAGGTCAACCACGCCGATACGGGTTTCCGCCAGGGCTGGCATAGCCATGACCAGCGCCACGGCAGCCACAAACACTCGCACGCCCGGCGCACGCTTTACGAATTTCCTGAATCCAGCCATTGTGTTGCCTCCTGTCCTGCCATGCGGTTTCCAGGCTCTTTTTGCCTGAAAAGCCACCCCATTGCTGTGACCGCGATCGCCCCATGGCATGCGGTCGTCAGAAACTCTGTCCCAGCGAGAACTGGAATATCTGGGTCTCATCACCGCTCTTGTCGGTAATTGGCTTCGCCAGGCTGAACGCCAGCGGGCCAACTACGGTAATCCACTGGAAGCCGACACCTACCGAGGCGCGGATTTCACCAAACTCCGGGTCAAAGCCGCGGGCCGTGTCAAACACCTGGCCGGCGTCCAGGAAGAATGCCGTGCGCATGCTGCGGGTGTCGCCGGCAAACGGGGTCGGTACGATCAGCTCCAGGCTGCCCTCCGTGAGGACGTTACCGCCAAACGGGTCATCATCGTCGGTCCAGGTCTTGTTGGTATCGACACGGTTACCCAGGGAGTTGGCCTCGAAGCCCCTTACCGAGCCATAACCGCCAGCATAGAAGTGCTCATAGAACGGCATCTGGGAGCGGTCGCCGTAACCATCACCGTAACCCAGTTCGCCACGGGCACGGATAGCCCAGGTTTCCTGCTCATTCAGCGGCCAGAAGCTGTCTCCCCGATAACGCAGCTTATAGAAGGTCAGGTCACTGCCCGGCACTGCCACATCGGCCGACAGCGTATGGCTGTAACCATCCGTAGGCAGCATGCCCCGGTTAAGGGTGCTGCGGCGCCACGAACCAGTGAGGAAGTAGTTGTTGAAGTCGTTGCCTTCTTCCTCGATAAAGCGCAGCACCTCGTCTGCGGTGTAATCACCGGGCTTGATCTTCGACAGGGTATAGCCCACCCCGAAATTCAGGCGGGTGAAGCGGTCGATGGGATAACCGAAGGTCAGGCGACCGCCGTATTCGTCGAGCAGGTAGGAGGAAATGTCCTGCTCCTCAAAGTCCGTCTCCCGGGCGAACAGGCTGAAGCCCCGGCTGACGCCGTCCACGGTGTAGTAGGGATCTTC
Organism: Marinobacter sp. AN1; assembly: GCF_026013985.1. Classification (NCBI taxonomy): domain Bacteria; kingdom Pseudomonadati; phylum Pseudomonadota; class Gammaproteobacteria; order Pseudomonadales; family Marinobacteraceae; genus Marinobacter; species Marinobacter sp. AN1. Next base: position 3,042,963 of record NZ_CP110342.1, read on the forward strand.
GTAGGAGAAGTTGGCGCTCTTGATGGAATCGCTCACGTTGGCGCCGATGGACACCCGCTTGCCGGTGCCGAAAAAGTTGTTCTCGGAAATATTCGCCCCCAGGATGACCCCGGAAACCTGGGAGAAACCGATAGAGGCAGACAGACTGCCGGTAGGCTGCTCTTCGACGCTGTAGTTAACATCCACCAGGTCGTCCGAGCCGGGCACCGGTATGGTATCTACAGAAACGGAACGAAAATACCCGAGGCGCTCCAGCTGGTCCTTGGAGAACTCGATGCGGTCGGTGGAGGCCACCCCGCCTTCCATCTGGGTCATTTCCTGGCGCAGGACCTCGTCCTTAGTGGTTACGTTGCCGGTGAAGTTGATACGACGCACATAGGTACGCTTGCCCGGCTCCACATAGAAGGTCACAGCCGCGGTGTCTTCCGAGTCTGACTCGGGAATGGCGTTGACGTTGGCAAAGGTGTAGCCCTCACGCCCAAGCCGGCGGGACAGACGCTCGGAAGTGGCAGTCAGCTCTGAGCGGGAGAGCACATCCCCCGGCTCCAGCTCGATCAGCTCACGCAGTTCTTCCTCACCGACAATCAGCTCACCACGCAACTGAATATCAGAAATCGTGTACTGACGGCCTTCATTCACAGAGACCGCCACAAAGACATCCTGCTTGTCCGGCGAAATGGACACCTGGCTGGACTCGATATTGAAGTCCAGGTAGCCCTGATCAAGGTAATGGGAGCGCAGGGATTCCAGGTCACCGCTCAGGCGTTCGCGGGCATACTTGTCCTTGCTGGTAAGGGAGTTCCACCAGCTGCTGGTGCGCAGTTCAAACAGGTCCAGCAATTCTTCGTCAGAGAAGGCATCGTTCCCCACGATGTTGATATGGCGGATGGCGGCGACGTCGCCTTCGTTAATATCCAGGCGAATAGCAACCCGGTTACGGGGCAGCTCCTCTGCGTTGGCCTTCACCCGCGCATTGTAACGGCCCTGCCCGACGTAGGAGCGCAAAATCTCCAGTTCAAGTCGCTCCAGGGTGGCCCGGCGGAACACCTGCCCTTCCTGCATGCCGGCACCGGAGAGCGCATCCATCAGCACATCGGTTTCGATGTTCTTGTTGCCCTCGATATCAATGGAGGCAATGGCAGGCCGCTCCTGGACCTCCAGGATCAGGGTGCCGTTGTCACGGTAGGCTTCGATGTCGGTGAAAAGACCAGTCTTGAACAGGGTGCGAATGGCCTCGGCCAGCTCCTGTTCGCTGAGGGATTCGCCAATATCGACAGGAAACGCCGAAAACACGTTACCGGCCGAAACCCGCTGCAGGCCTTCGACTTCGATATCCGCCACCGTAAATTCCTGTGCCGTGGCCGGCTGGCTGGCCATACCGGCAAGGGCAAGACCAATCGCTGCACCCAGTAAAGAACGTCTCATTCAGTCAGATCGCCTGTTTATGCGCGTAAGGAGCTCGCAATTCTCACAACCGCATCAGGTCGTTGTAAAGAGCAAACACCATTAAAGTCAGAATCATGGCCATACCGATCCGCAATCCCAGTGCCTGTACCTGCTCGGAGAGCGGGCGCCGGCGGATGGCCTCGATGGTGTAATAAACTATGTGCCCGCCGTCCAACACCGGTATGGGCAGCAGGTTGAGAATGCCCAGACTGACACTCAGATAGGCCAGGAAACGGACAAAGTCCTCAAACCCGGAGCTGACGCTGGCCTCTGCTACCCGGGCAATGGTGATCGGCCCACTGAGATTGGTTGGCGACAGCAGGCCGGTAATCATCTTTTGTATCGCCACCAGGGTCAACCGGGTATCGGACCAGGTTTCCGAAAATGCGTTGGGAATCGCCGCCAGTGGCCCGTAACGAACCTCCCGCAGCATGTTATCCGGCCAGCTGACCTGGGCCACACCGGCACCCACATAGCCCTGCTCGACACCCTCCACCTCTCGAACAGCGGGGGTAACCTGCAGGGTCAGGGTGTCATCACCACGCCGGACCCGCAGCTCCAGGGATTGTTCGGGTGACTGCTGGATCACTTCCACCAGTGCAAACCAGTCTGCTACCGGCTCGCCATTGGCTGCGAGCACCCGGTCGCCTTCCTGTAGTCCCGCTGCCTCTGCACGTCCGCCGCTGACAACCTGCCCGATTTGCGCCGGTACATCCGGACGCAGCGGACTCAGGCCAAACTGGCCAAGAGGATCGGGGTTATCGTCCGGCAGCTGCCAGCCGTTCAGCGTGGTGGTCAGTGTACGCTCGCCCTGACCGTCGCTGATGGTGAAGCTGACTTCGTCCTGTTCGCCTGCCCGCTCCAGCAGGCGCATATTGATGTCCCGCCAGGAGGTCACGTTTCGGCCATCCACCTGGTGAATCTCCATGCCGGACCGGAGCCCCATGCGGTCTGCAATGGAGCCTTCGGCAATCTCGCCGGTCACCGGCGCGACCGTGGTGAAGCCCACCACGCTGAGCAGCCAGTAGGCGGCAATGGCAAAGATAAAGTTGGCGGCAGGACCCGCGGCGGCAATGGCGATACGCTGCCCTGGTGGCTTTGAGGTAAATGCCTCATGACGCTGGTCGTCCGGCACCGGGCCTTCCCGCTCGTCCAGCATCTTGACGTAGCCACCAAGTGGGATGGCCGCAATCGCAAACTCGGTGCCATGGCGGTCATAGCGGGACCAGATGGGATTGCCAAAGCCCACCGAAAAACGCAGCACCCGCACACCACACTTGCGGGCCACCCAGAAGTGGCCGAACTCATGGATGGTCACCAGGATGCCGAGTGTGACGATCAGCGCCAGTACTGTCTGCAGAATGTCCAACATGGTGTCAGGGTGGCCTCCGGCCGTTACAACGTCAGGGCGCCAGGGTGCGTCTGGTCCGGCGTTCGATTTCAGCGCGAGCCTCGACCCGGCCAGCCTGGTCCGCCGCCATGATGGCACCGAAATCATCCGCGGCCCGGGTGGGCACCCTGGCAAGGGTATGCTCTATGATAACCGGGATATCGGCAAAGCAAAGCTCCCCGGAGAGGAAGGCCGCCACTGCCTCCTCATTGGCAGCATTGAGCACCGCCGGTGCCGTGCCGCCCGCCTCGAAGGCTTCCGCCGCCAGGCGCAGGCAGGGGAAGCGCTCCACGTCCGGGCGCTCGAAATGAAAACGCCCCAGGGCGAACAGGTCCAGCGGCGCCACCCCGGCATCCACCCGCTCCGGCCACGCCAGGCCATTGGCAATGGGGGTGCGCATGTCCGGGCTGCCCAGCTGGGCCAGCACAGAGCCGTCCACATATTCCACCATGGAGTGGATGATGCTCTCAGGGTGCACATGGACTTCGATCTGGTCCGGCCGGTGTTGAACAGCCAGCACGCCTCGATGAGCTCCAGCCCCTTGTTCATCAGGGTGGCGGAATCCACCGAGATTTTCTGGCCCATGGACCAGTTGGGGTGCTTGCAGGCCTGGGCAGGGGTCACCTCACGGAGCATGTCCTGCGTATGGTTACGGAAAGGCCCGCCAGAGGCGGTCAGCAGGATGCGCCGCACCCCTGCACCGGGCAGGTCCCGCACCCGCTCCGCCGGCAGGCACTGAAAGATGGCATTATGTTCGGAATCAATGGGCAGCAGAAGGGCGCCGGACTGCGCCACGGCGTCCATGAACAACTGTCCGGACATCACCAGGGCTTCCTTGTTGGCCAGCAACACCCGCTTGCCGGCCTTGACCGCGGCCAGCGTGGGAGCCAGTCCTGCGGCACCGACAATGGCGGCTACCACGGTATCGGCTTCTGTCGCCTCAGAGACCTCCACCAGCCCGGCTTCACCGGCCAGCACCCGGGTATCGGAAAGGTCCGCCAGGGCCCGTTCCAGCTGTTCCGCCGCTGCAGCATCCGCCATCACCGCGACCGCAGGCCGGAACTCACGACACAGGGCGGCCATGTCGTCCACGTTGGTGGACGCCGTGAGCGCATACACAGAGAATCGATCCGAATGACGGCGTACCACGTCCAGGGTACTGAGCCCGATGGATCCGGTCGCCCCCAGCAGGGTCAGGTGACGCTTGGCAGCCTGGATCGTCACAGCGTAGCTCCTGCGGATAACCAGCCCACCAGGGTAATGATCAGGGCGAAAAGGGGAATGGCGGCGGTCAGGCTGTCAATCCGGTCCATAATACCGCCGTGGCCGGGCAGAAGCTGGCTGCTGTCCTTGATGCCGCGAAAACGCTTCAGCATGCTTTCGAGCAGATCCCCTACAACGGAAACCGCCGCCACCACAACGCTGGCCACCAGCAGCAACAGGATATCGGCCGTCTGGGCGCCTGCTACAAGCCCCGCCGCAATGGCCAGCAGGGCCACCGCCACCAGGCCACCCCAGACCCCGGCCCAGGACTTGCCCGGGCTGACACGGGGTGCCAGCTTGGCCTTGCCAAATGCCTTGCCGGAGAAATACGCACCAATATCAGCCACCCAGACCACCAGGAAGACATAGAGAATCGCCAGCAGGCCGCTGTCCAGCTCGCCAAACAGCAGCGTGCCGTTGCGAAGGTGATTGAGGCCGACCCAGGCCGGCACCAGCACCAGAAGGCCCATCAGACCCCTGACCACCGGGTTGCTCCAAAGGGCGCTGGCCCGCGGATACAGGCGTACCATCTGCAGGGCCACCAGCCACCAGGCCAGGCCAAGCCACAGCAGTGGCAGGGTCGGCAGGTTATAGACGGCAACCAGGATAAGGGCCACCAGGGCACCATAGCCTGCGCGGGCCGGACCACTGGTATAGCCGGCCATATTGGCCCACTCCCAGGCACCCAGGGTGATCGCCACGCCGGTAAATACGGCAAAGCCCAGCGGCGGCAGGAAGAAGATGCCGATGACGGCAATGGGCGCCAGGATCAGCGCGGTCAGAATTCGGGTCTTGAGCACGTCGCTATTCGCTCTTGTCCTTGGCTCAGTCTGTTTCTTGTTCTCTGGCGCAGGCCAGCCCCGATAGCCACCGGAGCCTGGCCAGCGAACCCGTCGGGAGCAGCCCGCAACGCCTTGTTACTGAGCAATTATTGCTGGGCAGCCAGACGCTGGTCCACCTGGTCGTCAGTCTGGCCAAACCGGCGCTTGCGCCGGGCGTAGGCCTCCAGGGCCTTGCGCATCTCGTCGCTGCGAAAATCCGGCCAGAACACCTCGGAGAAGTAGAACTCGGTATAGGCCAGATGCCACAACAGGAAGTTGCTGATGCGCTGCTCCCCTGCCGTGCGGATCATCAGGTCCGGCATGGGCAGATCACCAATGGACAGGTACTGCTGGATGAGGTCGTCAGTAATGTCCGACGGCGTCAGTTCACCGGCTGCCACCCTGGCCGCGACCTGACGGGTCGCCTGGGTGATGTCCCAGTGGCCTCCGTAATTGGCGGCAATCACCAGGGTCATCAGGGTATTATCCCGGGTCAGCTCTTCCGCCCTCGCCATGTGCTCCTGCAGCAAGGGGGTGAAAGCGCTGCGATCACCGATAATACGCAGGCGGATGTTGTTGCGGTGAAGCTTTTTAACTTCCCGTTCCAGCGCAAACAGGAACAGGCGCATAAGGGCGGACACTTCGTCCTCCGGCCGTCGCCAGTTCTCGCTGGAGAAGGCGAACAGGGTGAGCACCTCCACCCCTTCCCGGGCGCAGGTCTCAACCACCGACCGCACCGAATTCACGCCCGCCTTGTGGCCAGCCACTCCGTTGAGCCGCCGGGCCTTGGCCCAGCGGTTATTGCCATCCATGATAATGGCGACGTGACGCGGAACCTTGCCGGCTTCTACCGGTATTTCCGCTGTTACTGAATCCGTCATGCAGTCCCCTGGTACCGATCGGGCATTACTTCTGGCGGTTATACCGCCATCAGGTCATCTTCCTTCGCCTTGAGCGCCTTGTCGACCTCGGCAATGTACTGGTCAGTCAGCTTCTGGATCAGGTCTTCACCGCGACGCTGGTCGTCTTCGGTGATTTCCTTTTCCTTTTCCAGCTCTTTCAGGTCGTTATTGGCGTCACGACGGGCATTACGGATACCTACCCGGGCATTTTCCGCGTCGTGCTTGGCCTGCTTGACCATCTCCCGCCGGGTCTCTTCCGTCAGCATGGGCATGGGCACGCGGATGATGTCGCCACTGGTAGCGGGGTTCAGGCCCAGGTCGGAGGACATGATGGCCTTCTCGATGGTGGGAATCAGGTTCTTCTCCCAGGGTGATACGGTCAGGGTGCGGTTATCTTCGACGTTAACGCTGGCCACCTGTTTCAACGGTGTATCCTGGCCGTAATAGTTAACGTGCACACTGTCCAGGATCGCAGGGTGGGCACGACCTGTACGGATCTTGTTGAAGGCGGATGAAAGGGCCTCCAGGCTCTTCTTCATGCGCTTTTCGGCATCGGCTTTGATATCGTCAATCACTTTGCGCGTCCTCGCTTGTCTGTTTGTCTCTGCCCACGCCAGTCAGGCATGGAGCATGAATTCGTCTGGCCGGGAGGCTAGCTCGCCCGTTCCACCCGGTGGCTGGGTGGGGCGCCTATTCGACGAGCGTCCCTTCCGGCTCACCGGTCACAATGCGGGTCAGCACACCCGGCGCGGTCATATTGAATACCCGCAGCGGCATGCCGTGGTCCCGTGCCAGGCAGATGGCAGTCAGGTCCATCACACCCAGTTTCTTGTCCAGAACCTCATCATAGGTCAGGCGGTCGTATTTCACCGCTGAAGGATCTGTCATGGGATCCGCGGAGTAAACGCCATCCACCTTGGTGGCCTTGAGCACCGCATCCGCCTCAATCTCGATACCCCGGAGACAGGCCGCGGAATCCGTGGTGAAGAACGGATTTCCCGTACCAGCACAGAAGATCACCACATCGCCGTCCTTGAGGTCACGCACGGCCCGGCGACGGTCGTAGTGTTCCACGATACCACTCATGGGAATGGCGGACATGACCCGGGTGCGGATGTTCGAGCGCTCGAGGGCGTCCCGCATGGCCAGCCCGTTCATGACGGTCGCCAGCATGCCCATGTGGTCACCGGTCACGCGATCCATCCCGGCGGCGTTCAGGGCAGCGCCCCGGAACAGGTTACCACCACCAATCACCAGCCCCACCTGGACACCGATACCGATCAGGGCACCAATTTCCAGTGCCATCCGGTCGAGGACCTTGGGATCAATACCAAACTCGTGCTCACCCATCAGGGCCTCGCCACTGAGCTTGAGCAGAACGCGCTTGTATCTGGGCTGGGTTTTGGATGATGCTGGCATGCTGTTCCCCTCGTCGCTGGAGTTTCTGGGTGCTATGGACCTGTATCTGACATGCTCCTCATGCCCTGGCAAAAGGGGCATCTCAGATACAAGCCCGCCACGGCAGCCCGGGCGAACCCGCACTGGCGTGGCAGACTGAGGGGGCTCCGGCAAAAACCGGAGACCCCGTCGGAGCGATGAACACCGCCCCGGGGGTCAGCAGACTCAGGCCTTGCCGGTACCGGCGGCGGCAGCCACCTCGGCAGCGAAGTCCACTTCTTCCTTTTCGATGCCCTCGCCCACTTCCAGGCGAACGAAGCCGACCAGCTCAGCGCCGTTGGCTTTCAGCAGTTCGCCAACGGTCTGGTCCGGGTTCTTCACGAAAGGCTGTTCTACAAGGCTGTTCTCCTTGAGGAACTTCTTGATACGGCCGCCCATCATCTTCTCGACGATCTCGGCAGGCTTGCCTTCCATATCCGGCTGGGCCTTGATGATGTCCTTCTCTTTTTCGACTTCCTCGGCAGGCATGTCTTCCGGCTTGCCTACACGGGGGTTAACGGCAGCAGCATGCATGGCGACATCACGGGCAATTTCCGGGTCACCAGCAGTCATTGCCACGACAGCGGCAATCTTGTTGGTGTTGTGCACGTAACCACCGACCACAGGGCCTTCTACCTTTACAATACGGCGAACGGTAATGTTCTCACCGATCTTCTGGACCAGCGCTTCACGCTTGGCTTCCAGGTCACCTTCCATCAGCTTGGCGACGTCAGTTTCGCCACGCTCGAAAGCAACATCCAGCACATCGTTGGCGAAGTTGACGAAGTTGTCGTCACGGGCCACGAAGTCAGTCTCGGAGTTCACTTCCAGGATAAAGGCGACGGTGTTGTCGTCAGAGATCTTTACCAGGGACACGCCTTCAGCGGCGGTACGGCCGGCTTTCTTGGCGGCCTTCAGACCGGACGACTTGCGCAGCTCTTCAATTGCAGCTTCAACACTGCCCTCAGCTTCCACCAGTGCCTTCTTGCATTCCATCATGCCAAGGCCGGTGCGCTCGCGGAGCTCTTTGACCATTGCAGCGGTAATAGCAGCCATGTTCAATCCTCTTAACAGTTAGAACCAGCCGGACCCTGGTTGGGCCCGGCGGTTGAATCCAGCGAAAGGGAGGCGGTTACCCTCGCCCCCCATTCAATCGGGTCAACGTGATAGCCGTATGACCAGCAGCGTTACTCGGCTGCGGGGGCTTCGCCGGCTGCAGGCTCTTCGCTGACTTCAACAAACTCGTCAGCAGCGCCGCCAGCCTGGGCAGCTTCGATGCAGGTGTCGGCGACGGCCTTCACGTAGATCTGGATGGCGCGGATGGCGTCATCGTTGCCCGGAATCACATAGTCAACGCCGTCCGGATCACTGTTGGTGTCGACAACGCCGATAACGGGAATGCCCAGCTTGTTGGCTTCCTTGATGGCGATACGCTCGTGGTCCACGTCAATAACGAACATGGCGTCCGGCAGGCCACCCATATCCTTGATACCACCGATAGAACGCTCCAGGCGCTCCATTTCACGGGTGCGGTCCAGGGCTTCTTTCTTGGTCAGCTTGTCGAAGGTACCGTCCTGGCTCTGGGTTTCCAGGTCACGGTAGCGACGAATAGACTGACGGATGGTCTTGTAGTTGGTCAGCATGCCACCGAGCCAGCGATGGTTGACGAACGGCTGACCGGAACGCTCGGCTTCTTCCTTGATGATCTTGGCGGCGGCGCGCTTGGTGCCGACGAACAGGATCTTGTTCTTGTTACCTGCCAGCTGCTCAATGAACTGCAGCGCATCGTTCATGGCAGGAACAGTCTGTTCCAGGTTGATGATATGAATCTTGTTGCGGGCGCCGAAGATGAACTTCGACATTTTCGGGTTCCAGTAGCGAGTCTGGTGACCGAAGTGAGCACCTGCCTTGAGCAGGTCACGCATATTTACCTGAGCCATGATAGTTACCTTTTAGCTTCGGGTTAGTCCTCCACACGTCCGATTGCTCCAACCTGAGCGGCTTTCAGCCATAAAACAGGCACCCTGGAACAACGTGCTGACGCGTGTGTGATTTTGCCGGCGGCTCCGGGCCAGGCCCGGGTTCGCATTTCGGCGGCGCGTTTATACCATAAACCGGCCCGTTGAGGCCAGTCTTTCGTGCTTCCTTGTACCTGTGGAGGCAGCCCCTTAAAATAGGGACTTCGCCCCGCCTGCCCATGACGGCAGAGGCCGCAGCAGGTGCCATGCCGGTACCCGATAAACCAGTGCGGCCCCACCAGGCGACCCCATTCATTCAGCAGGAATTCCAATGACTGTATCCATCAAGACACCGGACGAAATCGAGAAGATGCGTGTGGCCGGTCGCCTGGCGGCCGAGGTGCTGGAAATGCTCGACGAGCACGTCAAGCCCGGCGTTACCACTGAGGAACTCGACCGTGTTGCCCATGACTATATCGTCAACGAGCAGCAGGCCATTCCGGCGCCCCTGAACTACAAGGGATTCCCCAAGTCCATCTGCACCTCTGTCAACCATGTGGTCTGCCACGGCATCCCGACAGAGAAGAAGGTGCTCAAGGACGGCGACATCATCAATATTGATGTCACGGTGATCAAAGATGGTTACCACGGTGACACCAGCAAGATGTGGGTCGTCGGCAACCCCAAGCCGGGCACCGAGCGACTGATCCGAATTACCCAGGAGTGCCTATATAAGGGTATCGAGCTGGTCAAACCTGGCACCCGCCTGGGGGACATTGGTCATGTGATCCAGGAACACGCGGAGAAGCACCGCTATTCCGTGGTGCAGGACTTCTGTGGCCACGGCATTGGCAAGGTCTTCCACGAAGAGCCCCAGGTGATGCATTACGGCAAGCCCGGCACCGGAATGGAATTGAAAGAAGGCATGACCTTTACCATTGAGCCCATGATCAACCAGGGCAAGTACCACACCAAGGTGCTGGGGGATGGCTGGACCGCCGTCACCAAGGACCACAAACTTTCCGCGCAGTGGGAGCACACCATCCTGGTCACCGCGGATGGCCACGAAGTGCTCACCAAGCGCAAGGAAGAGTCTTTCTGAGTGGACACCACGGTTCTCACCTACCAGATCGCTAACGACCCGTCACCCGTGCGGGCCGCCCGGGAGCTGTTACGGGATGCCTACGAGGCCGACGCCCAGGCGTTCCGCAATGGCGCCGATGTCCGCGACCTGGTGAAGTCCCGAGCCGATACGGTCGACCGGGTACTGAGAACCATCTGGAACCGTTATGACTTTGCCAGCTCCCCGGACATTGCCCTGCTGGCAGTGGGCGGCTATGGCCGCGGGGAGTTGCACCCCCATTCAGACATCGATCTGCTGATCCTGACCCGCGATGGCATTGCGGAGAGCTGGCACGATGACCTGGGCGCCTTCGTCACCCTGCTGTGGGACCTCAAGCTGGACATCGGCCACAGTGTGCGCAGCCTCGACGAATCCCGCCAGGCCGCCCGTGACGACGTCACGGTGCTCACCAACCTGCTGGAAACCCGCATGATTGCGGGTCCGGAAGAGTTGCGCACCGAACTCACCCGCATGGTTTACTCCGATGAAGTCTGTAGCGATCGCAGCTACTTTATCGCCAAGCGGGAAGAGCAACTGGCCCGCCACCGCAAGTACAGCAACACCGACTACAACCTGGAGCCGAACCTCAAGGGCGCGCCCGGCGGCCTGCGGGACATCCAGAACATCGGCTGGATCACCAAACGCCATTTTGGCCTGGACAGCATCGCCGACCTGACCCGGTTCAGTATCCTCACCCAGGAAGAGCACGACATTTTGCTCAAGGGCGAGACCTTTCTGTGGCGCCTGCGATACGGCCTGCAGCTGATTGCCGACCGCAACGAGAACCGGCTGCTGTTCGACCACCAGCGGGCCCTGGCGGATATGCTGGGTTACCGGGACAAGGGCCGCAAGCTGGGCGTCGAGCAGATGATGCAGGTCTATTACCGCACCGTACTGGCCCTGTCCGAGCTGACCGACGTTATCCTGCAGTACTACGACGAGGCCATCTTGCAGCAGGACCAGGAAGCGAAGATCCAGCCCCTGAACCGCCGCTTCCGCATCCGCGACCAGTACATCGAAGCCATCAATACCCAGGTGTTTGCCTACGCCCCCTACGCCATCATGGAAATCTTCCTGTTGATGGCCCAGCACCCCTCCATCAAGGGTATACGGGCGTCCACCATTCGTGCCCTGCGGGCGCACCGGCACCTGATTGATGACCAGTTCCGAAACGACCTGGCGGTGACCTCCCTGTTCATGGAACTGGTCAAGACACCCCATCCCCTGGACGAAACCCTGGCCCACATGAAGAAGTACAACGTGCTGGGGCGCTACCTGCCGGAATTCGGCCAGATCATCGGCCAGATGCAGTACGACCTGTTCCACATCTACACGGTGGATACCCACACCCTGAGGGTGATCCGCAACATGGTGCGGATGAACCACCCGGAAAGCCGCACCGAGTTTCCCCTGGCTTCGCGACTGGTGCACCAGCTGCCAAAACCGGAACTGCTCTACCTGGCCGGCCTTTACCACGACGTGGCCAAGGGCCGTGGTGGCGACCATTCCGAGCTGGGCGCAGAGGACGCGGAAGCCTTCTGCCAGCGCCACCACCTGAGCGAGCGGGACACCCAGCTCATCGCCTGGCTGGTGGAGAACCACCTGCTCATGTCCATGACCGCCCAGCGCAAGGACATCTCCGACCCGGACATCATCAACGAATTTGCCCGGGCGGTGCCCAGCCAGGTCCACCTGGACTATCTGTACGTGCTGACGGTTTGCGACATCAGCGCGACGAATCCCAAACTGTGGAATACCTGGCGGGCCTCCCTGCTGCGCCAGTTGTACGTGGAAACCAAGCGGGCCCTGCGCCGGGGCACCGAGACGCCCTTCAACCGGGAAGAGTGGGTGCGTGCCACCCAGGCGGAAGCCCGGGGCATCCTCAATGCCCAGGGCGTTACCGACGAACAGATTGACCGCATCTGGGACACCCTGGACGAGGAATACTTCCTGCAGGACTCCACGGTGGACATCGCCTGGCAGACGGCCGCCATTATCCGGCATGGTGACGACCCCAAGCCGCTGGTGCTGATCCGTGACACCCGGGGCGGCCCCACTGACGGCTATTCCCACATCGTCATCTACGTGAAGGACCGGGTAGCCCTGTTCGCGGCGACCACCGCCATACTGGAACAGCTCAACCTCAATATCGTGGACGCCCGCATCAGCGTGGCCAGCAAGGGGCCCTGGTCCATCAGCTCTTACGTGGTTTTGGATGACCAAGATCAACCCCTTGGCAAGGATCCTGCCCGCAAGGAGCGCGTACGCCAACGGCTTGAGGAAGAACTGGCTGACCCTGACAACTACCCGGAAATCATTCAACGGCGCACGCCCCGGCGGCTGAAGCATTTTTCGTTTCCTACCGAGATCACACTTTCTAATGATACCTATAATCAGCGCACGGTTATCGAAGTGATCACCCCCGACCGCCCTGGGCTGCTGGCCCGGGTTGGGCAGGTCCTGCTGGATCACCGGGTGCGGCTAACTAACGCCAAGATCGCCACCCTCGGCGAACGGGTAGAAGATGCTTTCTTTGTCACTGATGAGCATGGCTGGCCAATCCGCGACCCGGAAGTCTGCCAGGCCCTACAAGAAGACCTGCGTATCATGCTGGATAACATTCATTGACTGCTCGCCCTTCTGAAGGAAGAGGATTCCCAATTCACAGAGAACCGGACAAGGAGGCTGACTCCATGCCACTTACATTCTCTCCAAGGGCTAACACCGCCAGCCCGGCGGCTTTAATGTTAATCGCGGCGTTCAGGTCGCGATCATGTTTGGCTGAGCATTTCGGGCACGTCCAGTGCCGGATGTTCAGAGGCATGGAGTCCATCACAAAGCCGCATCCCGAACAGCGTTTGCTGGACGGGTACCACTGGCCAATCGCCACCACCTGGCGACCGGCCCAGTCAGCTTTGTATTCCAGTTGGCGGACGAACTCGCCCCAGCCGGCATCGCTGATGGATTTGGCCAGGGCCCGGTTGCGCAGCATGCTCTTGACATTGAGGGATTCGACGCAGATCACTTGGTTCTCGTTGACGATCTTGCGGGACAATTTGTGCAAATTGTCCATCCGACAATCAGAGAGCTTGGCGTGAATACGCGCCACCTTCATCCGAGCTTTGGCCCGATTCCGGGAGCCAAGCTTTTTCCGGCTCAGGCGCCGTTGCGCCTTCGCCAGTTTGGTCGCGTATTTCGCCGTATGGCGGGGATTGCCGACTCGGTATCCATCGCTGGTCACGAACAGGTCTTTCAGGCCCAGGTCTATGCCGGTCATTCTCGGAGTGACCGGCAACGTCCTTGGATCAAACTCGCACAGGCAGGACACGAAATAGCGTCCGGCACTGTCTTTGGAAACCGTGATCGTTGTGGGTTCGCAGGGCAGGTCCCGACTCCAGCGAACCGCCAGCGGCTCTTTGGACTTGGCCAGGTACAACTGCCCATCCCGGTACTTGAATGCCGAACGGGTGAACTCCGCCGACTGGCTGTGCCGCTTGCTCTTGAACCGGGGGTAACGAGCCCGACCCTCAAAGAAGTTTTTGAACGCGGTTTGCTGATGCCGGAGACATTGCTGCAACGGCACCGAGCTAACCCTACTCAGATAGGCCAATTCCGGGTCTTTCTTCAAGGCCGTCAGTTGGGCATTGGCTTGAATATAACCAATTGTTTCCTGGCGCTCATAGAAAGCATCAGTGCGATAGCGAAGCACCGCATTGTAGACGAAACGTACACACCCGAACGTCCGAGCAAGAAGCTGTTCTTGCGCGGACGTTGGGTAGAATCGGTATTTGTAGGCACGCTTCTTCATGGCTTACACAATAGCCATAAAACTGTAAAATAGAAATCAATCTAAAGGAGGCCGCGAGAACAGAGTCGGTTAGCACCGACACGCTATCCCCTCACCCAACGTGGGGATTTCTCGCAACGATAGCGATGAACTCCAACCTGTCCCGACTACACCCCTACCCGTTTGAGAAACTGGCCAAGTTGAAGGCCGATGTGGTGCCACCGGCTGACACCCCCCCGATTTCCCTGGGCATTGGCGAGCCCAAGCACCCCTCGCCGGAATTCGTCAAACGGGTGATTGCCGACAACCTGGACCGGCTGGCCAACTACCCAACCACCGGCGGCATGCCGGAACTGCGCCAGGCCATTGCTGACTGGGCCACCCGCCGGTTCCAGCTGAACCCGGGCACCCTCAGGGCCGATGGCAACGTGGTACCCGTTAACGGCACCCGGGAAGGCATCTTCTCATTTGTGCAGGCAGCGATTGACGCCAGCCGTCCGGCCACCGTGGTCAGCCCGAATCCCTTCTACCAGATCTACGAGGGCGCCGCCCTGCTGGCCGGTGCCACACCCGTATACCTGCCCTGCGATGGCAGCAACGGCTTCATCCCGGATTTTGACGCTGTGCCCGAGAGTGTCTGGAGAGACTGCCAGATCCTGTTCCTGTGCTCGCCAGGCAATCCCAGTGGCGCCGTGATACCCCGGGATACCCTGGTTCGGGTCATCGAACTGGCCGACCGGCACGACTTCATCATTGCTTCCGATGAATGCTACTCCGAGCTCTACCCGGACGAAGCCAACCCGCCGGAAGGACTGCTGCAGACCTGCGCCGCCATCGGCCGGGACGACTACGCCCGCTGCGTGGTGTTCCACAGCCTGTCAAAGCGCAGCAACCTGCCCGGCCTGCGCTCCGGCTTCGTGGCCGGCGATGCGAATATCCTGAAAGAATACCTGCGTTATCGCACCTACCACGGCTGCGCCATGCCGATCCACAACCAACTGGCCAGCATCGCCGCGTGGCAGGACGAGGACCACGTAAAGGAAAACCGCGCCGCCTACCGGGCCAAGTTCGAAGCGGTGGTGCCCATCCTGCAGCAGGTCATGAAGGTGGATTTCCCGGACGCCGGGTTCTATCTGTGGCCGCAAACGCCCATGAGCGACGAAGCCTTCGCCCGTGATCTTTCCGCCGAACAGAACGTACACGTGCTGCCAGGTCGTTATCTGTCCCGCACCGTCGACAGCTACAACCCCGGCGAGAACCGCGTACGCATGGCGCTGGTCGCGCCGCTGGAAGAGTGTGTAGAAGCGGCTGAGCGGATTGTGAAGTTTCTGCGGAGCAGAGAAGCTTAAAAACCAGGACCAACCAATGAAACTCTACGGCATCAAGAACTGCGACACCGTCAAGAAGGCCCGCAAGTGGCTGGACGACAACGGCATCGCTTACGACTTCCACGACTTCAAGAAAGACGGCCTGGATGAAACCCTGCTGTCCCGCTGGGAACAGGCCATCGGCTGGGAAGCCTTGATCAATAAACGGGGCACCACCTGGCGAAAGCTGCCGGAGGAGCTTCGTGATACCATTGGCGCCCAGACCGCCCACGAGATCATGCTCGACAACCCGTCGATTATTAAACGGCCGGTGGTGGAGAGCGGTGATCAGGTGAGCGTTGGCTTCAACGCCGAAGAGTGGGCAACACGATTCAAGAAATGATTTCAGAGGAGCACCAGATGAGTTTTGCATTCGGAATTGGCATCGGCAGCCAGAACCAGAAAAGTGAGTGGCTGGAAGTCTTTTATCAGCAGCCGGTGCTGATGCCGGACAGCGACCTGATCGAGATTGCCGGCAACACCCTGGGCTACCAGGGCGGCAACCAGGCCATTGAAGCCACCGCGGAGCAGCTCAAGGCCTTCGCCGATGCACTGGGCTCCACCGCCCAAACAGCCCAGGCAGAGCTGGCACTGAAGGCCGCCGAAAGCAACAGGCCAGTGGCCGTCACCATCCTGGAAACCGACGACACCGCCAGCAGCACCCCTGAGGTGTACCTCAAGCTGCACCTGCTGTCCCACCGTCTGGTGAAGCCCCATGGCGTAAAGCTGGACGGCATCTTCGGCCTGCTGCCCAACCTGGCCTGGACCAACGAAGGCGCCATCGACCTGGATGAATTGCCGGAGCGCCAGCTGCAGGCACGCCTGCAAGGCCGCATCCTGGAAGTCAAATCCGTGGACAAGTTCCCGCAGATGACCGACTACGTGGTACCCCGTGGTGTGCGCATCGCCGACACCGCCCGTGTCCGCCTGGGTGCCTATGTGGGCGAAGGTACTACGGTGATGCACGAGGGCTTCATCAACTTTAATGCCGGCACCGAAGGCACCAGCATGATCGAAGGCCGCGTATCGGCCGGCGTCATGATCGGCAAGGGCTCAGACCTGGGCGGTAGTTGTTCAACCATGGGCACCCTGTCCGGTGGTGGCAACATCATCATCTCCGTTGGCGAAAACTGCCTGCTGGGTGCCAACGCGGGTATCGGCATCCCCCTGGGCGACCGCTGCACCGTAGAAGCCGGCCTGTACATTACCGCTGGCACCAAGGTTGCCCTGCTGGATGACCAGAACAACCTGGTAGAAGTCATCAAGGCCCGCGACCTGGCTGGCAAGCCGGACCTGCTGTTCCGTCGCAACAGCCAGACTGGTGCGGTGGAGTGCAAGACCAACAAGACCGCCATCGAGCTGAACGAAGATTTGCACGCGAATAACTGATATGGACCTGTCCCCCACCCTCAAGCTCGCGATCGACCTTATCCGCCGTCAGTCCGTCACACCGGACGATGCGGGTTGCCAGGAACTGATGATGTCCCGCCTGGCCCCGCTGGGCTTTGCGGGTGAGAACCTGCGTTTTGGCGAAACCGACAACCTCTGGGCCCGCAAGGGCTCCGAAGGACCGGTGCTGGCCTTTGCCGGCCATACCGATGTGGTACCGACCGGTCCTGAGAAAAACTGGGCCCACCCGCCGTTTGATCCGGTGATCCGCGATGGCTACCTGTATGGCCGAGGCGCCGCCGATATGAAAGGCAGCCTGGCGGCATTCGTTACCGCCTGCGAACGCTTCGTGGCGAAAAACCCGGAGCATCGGGGCTCCATCGCGTTGCTGATCACCAGCGACGAGGAAGGCCCCGCCCAGGACGGCACGGTCAAGGTGGTGGATACTCTTGAGAAGCGCAACGAGAAGATCGACTGGTGCCTGATCGGCGAGCCGTCCAGCACTCATCAGGTGGGAGACATCATCAAGAATGGTCGCCGTGGTTCGCTACACGGGTACCTGACCGTCCACGGCGTGCAGGGCCACGTGGCCTACCCCCACCTGGCGGAGAACCCCGTCCACCTGGCCGCCCCGGCGCTGGACGCGCTGGCCAATGAGTTCTGGGACAATGGCAATGACTTCTTCCCGCCCACCACCTTCCAGATCACCAAGATCGAGGCGGGGACGGGAAGTAACGTGATTCCCGGCGAGTTACTGGTGCACTTCAACTTCCGCTATTGCACGGAAAACACGGCGGAGAGCCTCGAAGAGCGGGTCGTAGCCATACTGGACCGGCACAAGTTGAAGTACGACCTGCAATGGCACCTTAGCGGTCGCCCCTTCCTGACGGACCGGGGAGCCCTGGTGACAGCCACACAGAACGCCATCCGTCGTGTGACCGGCCGTGAGACCGAACTGTCCACCTCCGGCGGCACCTCCGACGGTCGCTTTATCGCCCCGACGGGCGCACAGGTAGTGGAGCTGGGGCCGCTGAATGCGACGATCCACAAAGTGGATGAGTGCGTTAAAGCAGAGGACCTGGACACCTTGTCCGAGATTTACGAACAGGTGTTGGTGGAGTTGCTGGGCTGAGAACCCTATCCCTCTCCCTGATCACAGGGAGAGGGATATAACGGTCAATCGAGGGTAGAGACGTTATCCGCCTGCAAGCCCTTGGACGCTTCGACCACATCAAACCGCACAGCCTGGCCCTGACGCAGGACCCGGCGGCCGCGGCCGCGGATGGCGCGGAAGTGCACGAACACCTCATCACCGCTTTCGCGGACAATAAAGCCAAAGCCTTTCTTCACATTGAACCACTTGACGGTGCCTTCTTCCTCACCCTCAGGGCCGTAATCTTCATCATCGTATTCGTCATTGTCGTCCTGAGCCTGCGGGCGTGAACGCTGCTGACCCTGGTTGCTGACGGGGCGGGATACCTTACCGGGTTTGCGCTCATTGATGACAACCGTCAGCACACCCACAATGGCAAACAACACAAAGGTGATGATATAGGCAGCAATACCCTGGGCGCTGCCCAGAACAAATTGCGGGCTGTCTGCAATCGCACTGCTACCGGCGGCGGAAAGGATGTAAAGGACTTCTGGCGTGGTGTTTACAAGGATAAATCCAAGAACCAGCGGGGCGAGGATCGCAACCAATACCGCTGACAGAATTGCTCTTTTTGGATTACGCATGGATACAACGGGCTCCGTAAAATCATTGATAACGTTTGTGGAAATAACCATTATTCACCGGACACGTGCCAAAACCCGACACCCCGGCAAATAAAGCGGGCATAATACCAGATTCCCCACAAACCTGACCAAAGCGTTCCACATAATGGCGAATACCGACACAAACACGACAGAAAAACTGTTGGAAAGAATGGATGAATTGGAAACTCGCCTGGCCTTCCAGGATGAGTTGATCAACACCCTGTCAGACCAGGTCGCCCAGCAGGAGCTGGATATCCGCAAACTGTGGGAAGCCAAGCAGCATCTGAAGAAGCAAATTTCTGAAATTTCACCATCGAACATCAAACCCGAGCATGAGGATTCTCCACCGCCTCACTACTGAAAATGACGAATGCAGATCAACGACCATACTCCAGATTGAGAATGAGGCCCAGAAACAGAGGTCCCGCTGACCATCATCAATCTGACCCTGCGGAAATTCAGCTGCGCCCCTGAGTAGAACCTTGCTAAAGCCATTCAAGATCATTGGTGCGCCGAGTTCTTTTTACTTTGTCCGGTGTTGAATCACAGCCAAACTCCAAGCTTCCCCGACACAGCCCTGTCTCGAGTACACGGAAGCACGGGCAAGTTCGGCGCTGTTCGCTAGCGCTATTCGCCGCATTCTAATCATTCAACATACCGGCAACACTGAAACATGCAGTCGCGCCGCCAGAAGTGATCATTTCCATCCTCCATAGCACACGATGATATCAGTGCCGCAAAAATACTCGTCTACGCCAATTTTACCACGCCAGCCATGACGATATCGGGGTGCTGGCATCAATAGGGGTAAGCGCGGTTTTAAGGGTGCTCGTCGGTTTATCATATTTGGGTGACAAAAAACCACCACGGAGAAAATGATGATCGAGATAAAACCCTTAGACACCCAAACCAGCAGCCTGGCAGAGGGACTGGTAGGACAGTATTGCCGAGACCTAAGCGACGAAACGCTAAAAAAATACAAGGCGAATCATATACGACTCGGTGGACGACATTGGCGCGACTACGCAATCGAAAATCAGCTCCAACAGAACACCGCTCAAGTTTACCGAGCCGCATGGTGCTTTCATCGTGCGGATACTATCAAGTACCTTCTCGACGGACTCAAAACCGAAACAAGGATAGAAAACCTATATCTACTATATAGAATTCTGCCAAAAAAAGTCTCGGAGCTTGGAGACGGCCGATCAGTTCGCTATTCCCCAGCAGTACGGCGAAAGAAAGGAACGAAACGTAAATCACTTCGAGGAAAACCCGACAATTGGAGAGAATGCGTTCATGAGGCTTTAGCAGAACCGTACAAGGTCTATGGTATTGTTACGGCACTTACGGGGTGCCGCCCATCTGAGCTAGGAAAAGGGGTGTCTGTGATGATCATAAACCAAGAACTCATCATCGAAATCCTCGGTGCCAAAGTCAGTGATCTTACGGAGGGGGGACAACCATTTCGGCGCCTGACAATTAACCAATCTCTCCCCCTAGCCCGAGAACTTCTTGCTATCATGGAATCTCAGAAAACTCGCGAACTTTACGTAAAAACATCAAGCTACAGCAGCTGGTACAGAGCCTTCAAGCGCGCCGCCAAGTCTCTGGGCTGGGGAGACCTAAGTCCCTATTCTTACCGCCACCAACTCTCAGCGGATCTAAAAGCTCTCTGGCAAAACAATGTGTTTCTATCCAAAGTGCTTGGGCACCGGTCTTCTCGGTCGCGCAGCAATTACGGACAGTTTTTGCAAGGGCGTTCAAAAGGGGGCTCAGGTCCGATAACAGAAGTCTATGCGCCGCTCGAGGTGCGAATATACGACAGTCATTTTTTGGACGAAACACCCTCCACCGGACCAAGCCTCGGTTAAGGCTTAACAGTTCGCTAATTAGCCCAATTTTCTCATTGAGCATAAAAGGAAGCGGCTGAAAGTGCTATTTTTTCAATAAACTACCCAATCCACCAAGCACTAGAAGCCGTTTCCAAAATGGAACCTGAAAAATTGATCTTCTCGCCACTCATCCACGACCAGATAGAAGCCGGTTATTCCGCAGACCAAGTCACCGCCGATACCGGATTACTGCTGCTTCGTGAAGTCGACAAACAGCATCCTCTAACCAATGGCCTAACTTCGGTTCTACAAGACCCTCGACCACCACAGCTGGCTGGACACCATAGTCTGCCAACATGTATTGGGTATGGCTGGGGGTACACCAGAAGATCCGAACCCGTTAACAACCTCGGGGGACACATCACACCATAAATTACAAAATAGCAATCCTCAGTTCCAGACAACGAGCTTTTCACCCCGGTCATCCAGGCGCCACCATTTTTCTTCTTCCACCGGGTCACCTTCCTGCCATTCGCCCTGGCTACAGCGGATCTCGGTGTCCAGGGCTCGCCAGGCACTGCGGGCGCAGTCCAGGTCGGTGTTCCAGGGCAGGTCCTCGCCTTCAAGTACCACGGAGCTGAAGCGTTTGCCAAAGGCTTCCGCATACACGGTAATGCGCACCAGGCCATCGCCATAACGGCCTTCACCCTTGTACAGGCCAGGCTTGTTACCGAAGGGAGTAAGGGGTACCAGCAACTGGTCGAAGTTGATTTCGAGCCACGCGGTCAGGCGGGCGGGGTCAAGGTCACGAACGTAGATTTCCAGATCCTGCACGGCGGGCGCCTCCGGCGACATCAGTTGGTACATGCAAGTCGGGATGATCGCTGCTGCCGGTCAGGGATTCAAGTTCGGCGCGGACATCTTCTGGAAAAACCTGGCGCAGGGTGCCCTGGGACTGACGTTCAAACCAGTCCACCTCAGCGGCGGTCAGTTCCAGCGAACGCTGTTCGAATTCCTGCTCCAACGGTTCCACCGGCTCGCCGGTCTCCCGATTGACCTCGATGCGACGAGCCAGGGTTTCCAGCTCCGACCGAAGACGTCGGCTCTCTGCTGGCCCCTCATCGGCGACCACCGCGACCCTGGCGGCTGCCCGCTCCAGCCATTCCACAACCTGCCCCGGGGTCGCCCGGTAGTGCAGGCCGGATACCGCAAGCCCCATGGCTGCATCGGTAATCCTTACCTTCCAGCGGGCTTCAATCACCGGTCGGTGAGCCACCAGCACCGCCTGGTTCTGGGAGCGACTGCTGGCCGGCAGATCATGGCGTATCATGGACCGGCCCATCACCCTTTCCATGCGGCGGGCGGCTACAGCATCGTCCTCCTGCTCAGGGCTGAGAAGCAGTATCGGGCCGTTATGGTTGGGGACCAGCTGTCTGGCGGGGTGGTCTGGCTCTGCCAGAAGTGCCATCAGGTCGGCGGGTGAAAGGTTGTCCAGCAACAACGCCGGCAGGGTGCCCTGCAAGTGATTGGAATAATCCTGCAGCTGCTCGAGAGTCGCAGCGGTCTCCAACTGGTCTCGCAGGTCCATCAGGTAAAAATCCGTGCGCATGGCTGGCATCAGGGCCTGCAACCAGGCGGTCTTGCCCGTCCCACGGTCAGCGGTTACCCAGATAAGCCCCCGGGGCGATGATGCCAGCGCAACGGCCAGGTCATCCGCCAGGCGATACCAGGAAGCATCCGTAATCACTACCGGATTGGCGGCCCGCCCGGTTGCCGGTACCTGACCCAGTCGCATAAACCCACCCCTGCCTACGGTACGCGGGAGCCGGAAAGCTCCTCCTCGAAGAAAGTAACGAGCTTACCCTGCCCCGCCGATACCCGTCCTTCGCCTTGATCACACTTACGACAAAGAACGAGGATTTCGAGTCATTCAGGTATTCATAGCAGGAACTCCGTCACATTTCCTCTCTTGCAAATGCAACGGAGTTTTGAGACTAAACCGATAAACGACTCAGACAGGAAGTTTAGACCCGATTGTAGGTATCTTCAAAGCGAACTATGTCATCTTCTCCAAGATAACTGCCGGTTTGTACCTCAATCAGTTCCAGCGGAATAACACCGGGATTGGTCAGGCGGTGGGTGACGCCCAGGGGAATATAGGTGGACTGGTCCTCGGTCAGCAGGATCTCATCATCGCCCCGCTGGACGTTCGCCGTTCCCTTGACGACCACCCAGTGCTCGGCCCGGTGGTGGTGCTTCTGCAACGACAGCGAGGCACCCGGGTTGACGGTAATCCGCTTCACCTGGAAGCGCTCACCGCTGGCGACACCTTCGTAGGTACCCCAGGGGCGGTGGACCTTTTTGTGGAGTTTGTACTCCGGGCGGCCCTGCTCTTTGAGGCGATTGACCAGTTTCTTTACATCCTGCACACGATTGCGGTCGGCCACCAGCACCACGTCGTCAGTCTCCACAATCACGTGATCGCTAACGCCAAGCGCAGCGATCAGCCGCCCCTCAGAGTGCACATAGGAGCCGGATACGTCCTCCAGGATCACATCACCATGGCAGGCGTTGCCATTCTCATCCTGGGGCTGGATTTCCCACAGGGTGGACCAGGAGCCCACATCACTCCAGCCAGCGTCCAGTGGCACTACCACCGCGTCCCGGGTGTGCTCCATCACCGCGTAGTCGATGGAATCGTCCGGGCAGGCCGCAAACGCCTCCTTGTCCACGCGGGTAAAATCCAGGTCACCTTGGCGGGCGTTATAGGCGTTTCGGCAGGCCTCCAGCATGGCTGGCTGGTACTGCCCAAGCTCCTGCAGGTAACGGCCGGCAGAGAACAGGAACATGCCACTGTTCCAGTAATAACCGCCCTCATCCAGGTAACGCTGGGCGGTGTCGGCGTCCGGCTTCTCAACGAAGGCATCCACCGGCGACCAGGCGCCCTGGCTGGCCCCGGCCCGGATATAGCCATACCCCGTATGAGGGGAAGACGGCACAATACCAAAGGTCACCAGCTTGCCCTTTTTTGCCGCCTCTGCGCCTGCCGCCACAGCCCGGGCAAACACTTCCTCGTCTTTCAGCACCTGATCCGAGGGCATCACCAGCATCAGTTCGTCAGGGTCCTGCTCTGCCACCGCCAACGCGGCCAGCGCAATGGCCGGCGCCGTATTGCGGCCTACTGGCTCCAGGATAATACCGGCAGTACGATCTGCCGCCAGCTGATGCAGGTTCGCGGCCACCACAAAACGATGTTCTTCATTGGTGATGGCCATGACACGCACATCCGCGCCCAGCTTCAACCCGCGGGAAATAGTATCCGACAGCAGGGATTCTTCAGAAACAACGGGAATGAACTGCTTGGGGTAGGCTTCACGGGAAAGCGGCCAAAGGCGGTTCCGGAACCACCAGAAAGAATGATCGCAAGCATGACGGGTCCTTATCGAGATAATGAAACAATGGTCAGGCAACAGCTTCCAGCAACGCCGGCTCATGTAATCTTGCAGGAGACAGGGAGAGCCCGTTTGGCCACGTCAACCCTCCGGCTTCGATGAATACCCTGCGAACGTAATCTTCATCCGCCAGTGGCTTCAGTAACGGGCCATTGTGTGTGTCCAGGTAGGCTTTGACATCAAAGATGCCCTTTACACCATCGGAAAATTCCAACAGCAGCCGTGAATTCCCAAGGTGTTCACAGGTAAGAATTTTAATCACGATCAGCCCCCTGAATCTTGTCGAGTGGCTCAAATGATTGGGCCTTAATCCAATTCTCCCTCAATTCCTGACGATGTTCAAAGCACCACTCGCGCACAATCCGCGCAACCTTACGGGGTAATTGACCAGCTTTAACATTACCGGCTTCTATCTCAACCAGTGCTTCGAAACCCTGGTATTCAACATGGATATGCGGAGGCGGATGATCATCGTGCCACATCCGGATGAGGATACCGAAGAACGTAGAAATAACAGGCAAGATCCAGCTCCCTCTGGATTTGTGGTAGGTATATCAGCCCGGGCGACAGCACGCCCGGGCCGGGCTGGCTCAGTTTTCCTGCCAGCTCTGTACGGCTTCCTTACCGTACTTCTGGCGCCATTCGTTCAGCGTCTTGTGGTTGCCACCGCGAGTCTTGACGACTTCGCCAGTGTGGGGATTCTTGTAGGTCTTCAGCGGGCGCTTGGCACGGGTGCCAGTGGTGTCGGCCTTGCCGCCGGCGATGGACGGATCAATCGCGCCCAGGATCTGCAGCACATCTTTCGGGGACTTCTTGTATTCGTCCATCAGTCCCTTGACCTTGTTTTCAAACTCCAGGTCGCTTTTCAGGGCCTGGTCCTGTTCCATCTTGTTCAGTTCTTCAGAAAGCTTTTCGAGCAGTTGTTTCTTCTGGTAGTAATCGTTGATATTTGCCATGAAAAATGAACCTTTTAAATCTGGAATGTGGGAAGGGTAATTCCGAATCAATCCCTGAGTCACCGGCAATCATATAAGAATGTTTTGAATAATAAAGAACCAGTTTCCAGATTATTATGAACAAACGATAAGAAACAGTTATTGCGCACTACTGATGTTTCCGAACACTTCCTGAAAACTGAGAGAACAAGTGACCCAACAGCTCGCATTTTAACCAGCAACAGTTTGACCAATCCTCAGAATGACCAGACAAATGGAATAAGCAGCACTGCCGTAGCCCCAACAATCAGGCTCAGCGGAATACCAATACGCATGTAATCAGTGAACTGGTAACGCCCCGGACCATAAACCATCAGGTTGGTCTGATACCCCAGCGGCGTAATAAAACTTGCGGAGGCCGCAAACATTACGGCTACGGCAAAAGGCAGGAAGCTCACACCCAACTGTTCGGAAACCGCCAGCGCAATAGGAAACATAAGCACCGCTGCGGCATTGTTGGTTATCACTTCAGTAAATGTAGCGGTCAACAAATACACCAGCGCCAACGCAACCCAGGGGGTAAGCGTACCGAAACTCAACAGGCTGCCCGCCACCCAGTTAGCCGCCCCTGTCTCTGACATGGCGGTACCCAGTGCAAAAGAGGAGGCAATCACCACCAATACCGGCAAGTCCACACTCCGGCGCGCGCGGCTGGCAGTGATGCAGCCGGACATGATCATCGCACCTGCGGCAAGGAAAGCCGCTTCCAGAATGCTCAGCAAGCCAGACGCACTGACCGCCACCATCACCAGCAGGATTCCAAGGGCGGTGGGCGCCCTGGAGAAATCCGGTGGCGTGGAATCGTTCAGCGCACTGACCAGCAGGAAATCCCGGCGGAAACGGTACTGCTGGGCAAATTCCTGGCTGGCTTCCAGCAACAGGGTATCGCCCATCTTGAACTGGATATCCCCCAGCTTGCCGGGCACCCGCTTACCCTCCCGGGAGATGGACAGAATCGCGGCATTAAAGCGTGAGCGAAACCGACTGTCCCGCACGGTCTGGCCCAGGGCCGCGAATTCCGGGCCCAGCACCACTTCCACCAGACAGCGCTGGTGGTTGGCCAGGTCCAGCTTGTGAACACTGCCGTTGGCAGGCTTAAGGCCCTGAATGCGGCGCAGTTCGCTGGCACATTCCGGTGCCCCCACAAAATACAGCCGGTCGCCGGCCTGCAATGTACGGTCCGGCTCCACGGCGGTAATCAGGCGACCCTGGCGGTCGATCTCGGTAAGGTAGCCGTAGTTCAGGGCCCGCAAGCCGGCCTCTGCAACCGTGCGCCCCACCAGTGGGCCGGGGCTGACGACCTCGACTTCCACCCCATACTCGCGAACCTGCTCCAGCTCTTCGTTCAGGCCACCCCGGTCCGGCAAAAGGCGGTTGGCGAACAACACCAGGAAGACACCACCCACGATTAGCAGCGGCACACCCACCCACGCGAGCTCAAACAGCCCCAGATGAATGTCCAGCCGACTCTGCAGCAGGCCGTCCACCACCAGGTTGGTGCTGGTACCAATCAGGGTACAGGTACCCCCGAGAATAGCGGCATAACTCAGGGGCAGCAGGAGCTTGGAAGCAGAGATATTCAGGCGCTGGGCCCAATCCTGGACGGCGGGGATGAACATGGCCACCACGGCGGTGTTGTTCATGAAGGCACTGAGGATACCGGTGGGGGCGACAAGGCGGGCCTGGGCCCCTGCGGACGTCTTTGGGTGCCCGAGCAAGCGACGGGCAATCCACTGAACCGCTCCCGTTTCCTTGAGGCCAGCGGCGACAACGTACAGGGTAGCAATGGTAATCACACCGGGGTTGGCAAACCCCGAGAGAGCCGATGCCGGGGTCAGCACGCCGGTAATCACCAGGGTAACCAGAGAGCCCATCAGGATAAGGTCAGCAGACACCCGGGTAAGAACCAGGGACCCAAGTACAACCACCAGCAAACCGAGTGTAAAGACGGCTTCCCACGCCATGAAATCAGGGCTCCTTACCCACTAACCTGAAGAGGAATAGCAAAGACCGCGCTAATAACCAGATCGCACAGTAGAACCGGAAAACGATGCTATTCCAAATACAGAATACGAATAAGGTAATTAGCGCATAGGGCGACGAGCGCCGTCAGCCGGCCTGGCCTGACTCAAAGATCAATTCCCGCTGCAACAGGTAATCGATCAGATGATCCACGCAGTCATCCACCGACATGCTTGATGTATCCAGCCTGACTTCCGGGCGCTCTGGCGCTTCATAGGGGGAGTCAATCCCCGTGAAGTGCTTGATCTTCCCCGCCCTCGCCTTTTCATAAAGGCCTTTTGGGTCACGCTCTTCACAGGTTGCCAGCGGAGTGTCCATAAACACTTCCACAAACTCACCGGCAGGAAACAGGTTACGCACCATGCGACGGTCGCTGGTGAACGGTGAAATAAACGCACTCAGCACAATCAGGCCAGCATCGGTAAACAATTTACTGACTTCACCAATGCGCCGGATATTCTCAACCCGGTCTTCATCAGAAAACCCCAGGTCCTTGTTCAGACCATGGCGCACATTATCGCCGTCCAGCAAAAAGGTATGGTAGCCACGTTGATGCAGTGCGACATCCAGGGCATTGGCAATGGTGGATTTACCGGAACCACTCAGCCCGGTGAACCATAACAGGCACGGACGCTGATGTTTATTTTCCGCCCTTTCGGCGCGGGTGACCTTATGGTTATGCCAGACAATATTGGAAGACACGGGCTAATCCTGAGCCGGGGAATGAGTTACGGCATAAGATTATAGGTTCTGGTGATATGGACCGCAAACACCCCTCTCCCCAACCCCTCTCCCGCAAGGGGAGAGGGGCTAAAGCTGCCGCGGGTTGGGTTTGCGGGCAATTGTAAGGAAAGCTACTCCCTCTCCCTTGGCGGGAGAGGGGGAGCGCCCAAAGGGCGCCGAAAACTACTGTCAAAGATGAAGCCCACACTCCCGCTTAAGCCCAAAAAACCGCGTTTCTTCTTCTGTCATCCCAGGCGTGAGTGGGCGAGACGTATGCCAATCCCCCACGGAAACATAGCCTTCTTCCCACAATGGGTGATAAGGCAAATCATGCTTAACCAGATACCGGTGAATATCCCGATTAGTCCAGTCAATCAGTGGGTAAACCTTGTAACGGCCATCCTGCCGCTGCTCCACAACCGGACGCTGCTCACGACTACCGGATTGCGCCCGCCGCAGTCCGGCAAACCAGGTACCCACACCCAGTTCATCCAGCGCCCGCTCCATGGGCGCCACTTTCATCAACTGATTGTACCGTTCAATTCCCTCAACGCCCTGCTCCCACAACCGACCATGCACCGCCTCCAACCGGGCAGCGGTCAAGCCTGAAGAAACCACCTTCAGGTTCAGGTCCAGCCGGTCACGCAGGGCTTCCACAAACTGGTAGGTCTCATTGAACAGATAGCCGGTGTCCACCAGCAAAACCGGGATATCGGGACGAATACGGGTGACAAGGTGCAGCAGGACGGCGGACTGGATACCAAAGCTGGAACTGAGCACAAAGGTGCCGGGCAGGTTAGCCAGCGCCCACTCGACACGCTGCTCGGCGGTGGCAGACTCAAGCCAATCGACACCGACCGAGCGGTAGGATTCAGATGAGGAAGGGGATTTGGGAACCAGACTGGAAACGGACATTTCGCCCCCTGTGGCGGAAAATTTCACTGACCACAGGGTAAGGCAAGGCTATTAGAACGCAAAGGAACAAAAAATTATTTTGTTATTCTCATAAGAATTCGCATAGGCTTAGCCAAGTAATGAGGCAGCGTACTACAACCAAGCTGAGCCATTCGAAAGACGGCAAGCTGCCGCTCGATTAAACTTTCTTCTCCTCCAGGGCCGCACTCACGTCCTGACTACGCAGTATCCTGACCACAAGCACGTAATCACTTTGCTTTCGCTGCCTGGCGAATCTCTTGCGGGGTACGGTTGCTTACACCGCTCTGCTCTCCTTCAGCCAGAGCTGCACGAAGCCGCTCAAGCTCGGCGTTGCGTGCCTGGTCGCGTCGGATAAGATCGCGAAAATACTCGCTGTCATTGGTGAAATCCCCGCACGCAATGCGGGACTTAACCCAATCGTTCTGCTGATCCGTCAGAGTGATCGTCTTACGTACCGTGCTCATGCCACATTCATCCAATAATCACACTATTGGTGCACAATAACGCAATAAAGATCAGAAACCAACCGACTTGCCCTCCACCCTTTTCCCGCAACCTCCGCTCACCCTGAGCCCCCCTGTGTCAGCCTAGTTGTCCAGTAGGCAGTTTTGCCTGAAACCACATCACAGGGGGCGGTATGGATGCACACATGCCACGCTATTCCGATGAACGTAAAGCGGCAGTTCTCAACAAGCTCTTGCCACCCCATAACCGGACCGTTGTCTCTGTCTCCGCAGAGGAAGGCATCTCCGATGTGACCCTGTATAGTTGGTTGAAACAGTGTCGACAACAAGGAATGCCTGTGCCGGGTAATCGTAACAATGGAGACGAGTGGTCTCCTGAAGCCAAGCTGGCTGCTGTGATTGAAACAGCGCCCATGTCTGAAGCCGAGCTCGGCGCGTATTGTCGCGAGAAGGGCTTGTACCCCGAGCAAATCCAGCGCTGGAAGGCGGGTTGCCTCCAGGGCGCAGGCATGCAGGTGGAAAGCGATAAGACCGCTCATAAGCAGCAGCGTGAGGCACGCAAAACTATCAAGAAGCTCCAGGCAGAAGTGCGTCGCAAAGACCGTGTACTGGCGGAAACGACCTCCTTGCTGGTGTTATCAAAAAAGCTCGAAGCCTTGTACGGCGAAACCCCGGACAACGAGGACAACTGACCTCGCTGGCTGAGCGTACAAGGCTGTTGCAGTACTTTGATGAGGCTGTGGCTGGCGGCGCCCCTAGGCACAAGGCAGCCGAGCTCATGGGTCTGAGCGAGCGCACGGTAAAGCGCTGGCGACAAGCCGACGGGATGGTTACCCCGGATCGCCGGCCACTGGTCAAGCAGGCTGAACAGCCACATCAGCTGACGATTGCCGAGGAGGTTGCCATTCTGGCCACCTGTAATCAGACTGAATACCGCAGCCTGCCGCCTTCGCAGATTGTTCCTCAGCTGGCCGATAAGGGTGTCTACCTGGCGTCTGAATCATCGTTTTACCGGGTGTTGAAAAAGCATCAGCAGCAGAACCACAGAGGGCATATGAAGCCAAGGCGCAAGGTGCCGGAGCCCACCAGCTTTACCGCCACTGGCCCCAATCAGGTGTGGAGCTGGGACATCAGTTACTGCCCGTCGGCGGTTCGTGGTCAGCACTGGTACCTGTACCTGGTGCTGGACATTTACAGCCGCAAGATCGTGGCTTGGGAAATACATGATGCTGAGTCCGGAATGCTGGCAAAACAGCTCATCGAGCGCGCGCTGTTGCGCGAAGGTTGCTGGAACAAGCCACCGGTTCTGCACTCGGACAATGGGGCGCCTATGACGTCGCACACGTTACGTGCACGGCTGGCTGAACTGGGCATGCCGATGTCACACAGCAGGCCTCGTGTCAGCAATGACAACCCGTACTCAGAGTCGCTGTTCCGGACACTGAAATACTGCCCGGCCTGGCCATCAAAGGGGTTTGCCTCGTTGGTTGAGGGGCGCGACTGGATGCTGGCGTTCGAAAATGCGTACAACAACCATCACCTGCATAGCGGCATCAACTTCGTCACCCCGAGTGCGCGTCATACCGGAAAGGATCTGGAGCAATTGCAGCATCGTAAGCGGGTGTATGAGGCAGCCAAACGTCGGAATCCTCGGCGCTGGTCCAAGGCAACCCGAAACTGGAAGCCTGTGGGTGCTGTGTCACTCAACCCCGGCAAATTGCAGGAAATCGAGCTGAATAAATCGGCTGCTTAAACGCAGTAAAATGGACAACTGGGTTGAAAATTACCGGAGCCTGCCGAAGGGTGCCTGTCGAAGGGCTGTGGATTCCGTGGCCAATCAAGTCCTTAAACTCAAGCCCCCAACCGCCGAACGCCACTGTCGGAGTCCGCCGACTGCACCAGCTCATTGGAATGACACCAAACCAGGTCCGCCACATCCCCATTGGGGGCATAGCCGGTAGGCGCCTCACGGATCAGTTCCGCAATGCGACCGCAGTCGAAGTTCTGGCTGGCGAGGGAGAGTTTCTTGAGGAGGGACTCCACATCATCCCAGGGCATGGATGCTTCCCGGGCCATCATGATGCGGGGGTGGCTGGTGCCTTGGGGGTCGTCGCCGATGAGCAGTTCCTCATACAGCTTTTCCCCCGGGCGCAGGCCGGTGAAGCGGATTTCAATATCGCCATCCACACGCTCTTCGGTTCTTTCGGACAGGCCCATCAGGTGAATCATCTTGCGGGCCAGGTCGACGATTTTTACCGGCTCGCCCATATCCAGCACGAACACCTCACCGCCCTGGCCCATGCTGCCAGCCTGCAGGACCAGCTGGCTGGCCTCAGGGATGGTCATGAAGTAACGAATGATATCCGGATGGGTAACCGTGACCGGCCCCCCGTCACGAATCTGGTCCCGGAACAAGGGCACCACCGAGCCGGACGACCCCAGCACATTGCCGAACCGCACCATGGTAAACCGGGTACCAGTCTGCCGCTCTGCCAGCCCCTGCAGCACCAGCTCCGCCAGGCGTTTGCTCGCCCCCATGATGTTGGTGGGTCGCACCGCCTTGTCCGTGGAGATCAGTACAAAGCGCTCCACGCCGGTTTCTATGGCGGCTTCCGCCACATGCCAGGTGCCGAAGGTGTTGTTCTGCACGCCCTCGATGACATTGTGTTCCACCAGGGGCACGTGCTTGTAGGCGGCGGCGTGGTAGACGGTGTGGATGCCGAAGGCCTTCATCACGGCAGCACAGCGGCGGCGTTGCATCACACTACCCAAAACCGCGTGAATCTCTACCGCAAGACCCTCAATGCTGTTAATGGACTGCAACTCACGCTCAATGGCATACAACGAGAACTCAGACTGCTCAAATAACACCAGCCGGGCGGGACGATGACGCAGAATTTGCCGGCACAACTCGGAACCAATGGAGCCACCGGCACCCGTAACCAATACCGACTTTTCGAACAGGCTGGAGGCCACCACAGCGCTATCCGGCGAAACAGGATCACGGCCCAGTAGATCTTCGATTTCCAGGTCACGAATATCGTTAATACGTGCCTGGCCAGACACCAGCTCCGCCATGCTAGGGACCGTCTGCACAGGAACCGCCAATGGCTCCAGCTCCCGCAACAGCTGCTTTCGGTCAAGCTGGGTATTCGGGTCCAGAGCCAGCAACAGGCGTTTGACCCGGTGCTTACGCACCGCCTTCTCGATATGATCGATGCCATACACTGGGAGGCCATGGATCAACGTCCGGTGGTTGGCCTTACGGTAACTAACAAACATCACTGGCTGGAACTGAGTGCCCTGGCGCAGGGCTTCCGCAAGATGTATACCTGTCTCCCCCGCACCGACGATGGCCACTGGTTCCTTGTTGCGCTGAGAGGGACGTCCAACCAGCATGCGCACACCCATACGGGTGCCGCTTACAAAGATAAAAGCAAGAGCCGCGTAGATAACAGGTACAGAACGAGGAACAAAAATCTGAAGCAGGTACGCTAGCGCAATCAATGTGAGCGCGGACGCCCCCACCCCAATGCTAATGGTAACGAACGCCTTGTCGCTCATATATCGTATAATCGCCCGATACAACCCCAGCCGGACAAAGAAGATGATAGAGACGCCAACCGTCAAAGCTCCTACCATCATCTGATCTGTATTCGGCAGCCACTGCTGATTCTCCAGGCGCAAGGCAAAGGCCGCCCAGAAAGAGAACGTCAGTAAAACCACATCGGAAACTACCGATACGAGACGCTTATAAACTCTGGGCAAATTGAGAAAGGCTTGCAGCATGGCTATCCCTGGAAAAGTGCGATTCTTAACAAGTGTAGAGTACTTAGGACTCAACTAAAGTTGACGTTGTGTAACGATTAAAAACGAATCTCAGTCACGACCTGGGACCCGGTCACCAGCTCCCTTGCCAGCCACAGTCATAAGGATGTAGCGGAAGTAGGCGCCTACTGTCAGATTTTCCAGCATCTTCTGGTCAGTTTCAGCCAGTAATCGTGGGGTTGACATGTCTATATCATTCACTTGCGCAAGCCCAGTGATACCCGGTCGAGCCTCAAGAACACCCCGACGTTCACGTTCATTAATCAAATCTTGCTGATTAAACAAGCAAGGTCTGGGTCCAACCAAGCTCATTTCACCCTTTAGCACATTCCATAGCTGGGGTAATTCATCTAACTTCGTACGGCGAAGGAAGCGCCCAAACGGCGTAATTGCATCAGCGTTTGCCAGATGACTCGCTACTGAGGCGGTGTCTTTTCTCATAGTGCGAAACTTTATTAACGTAAACGGCTTTTTATTACGGCCAACGCGCTCCTGGCGGAAGACTGGCGAACCTGTATCAAACAGCCCCACAAGCAACAGCAGAAGAAGTACCGGGAGCCCCATCACCAGCCCAAGAGAGGCAAAACGAAATCAAACAATCGAATCAAAAGTTATTCTCCGAGATGAAACAGCGTCTGATACCCTCCTGAACTGTCAGAGGTGGCTCCCAGCCCAGACGAGAACGCGCCTTAGATATATCAACCTGTAACGAGCCCAACACACGCTGAGCGGCCACCTTTTTTCCAAACAGCCTTGCAACGAACATCAAGATGCCAGCTGGAACCGGTATCAGGAGTGCAGGTTTTCCCTTTGCCTGGCCCACCGCACGCAGTAGTTCAGTAGTCGACAAATCTTCACCATCACCCGCAAAAAACACCTCGTTACGAGCTTCAGGGTGGTTAATGCAGGTAATGATCAAGTCCACCAGATTGTCCAGGGCTACCAGTGACCGCGTGTTATTGACCGCCCCAAGCGGCAACGGAATCCTTTTTTCGACCAATCGCACTAGCGTCCCGAAGTTGCCCGGCGCATTCCGGCCATAAACGAGTGGAGGCCGGATAATAACCACCTCCATATTACTTTGACGAGCGACTTCCCAAAGTTGTTTTTCAGCTTCAAATTTGGACCGTGCGTAGTGGTCGCAGGGATTCTCAAGGTCGCTCTCGGTAAATGGCTTATCATTAACAAACCCATTTACGCCAATGGAACTTATAAAAATAAAGCGCCGGACGCCAGCCTCACCAGCCTGCCGGGCGAGATTCGCCGTCGCTGCGACATTGACCCGGTAAACATCGTCGGACAATTCATCGCTCGAAGAAACTTTAGCCCTACTGTGGGCCAAGGCGGCCGTGTGGATCACTATATCTTTGTCCCGTAGGGCAGCGGTCCAGTCATTGCCCCCATCGAGACTGTCCATCACCATCGAGTTAGAGGAGTCACCGGAATGGGACCGAACAACATTGGTTACCTGATGTCCCCGGAAAGTCAGCAAGGCTGAGGTTCGGCGACCAATAAAACCGGTACTTCCAGTTAGCAATATCTTCAATCCAGCTCCTTGTTACTCAGCAGTTTTTCATAAAAACGATGCACTGAATTTTCACGAATAAAGCTATCCGCTATTTTTCTTTGGTTATTACGACTAAGGCGAGAAACATTATTATCATTCAGGAATGATTCAATGGCAGCGACTAGTTCATTTGAATCCTCTGGCGCAACGAGACAAACTCGCTCGAATCCGGAGACAACCGATACCGCCTCTCCCATCCCACCATAAATGACGGGCTTGCCGGTCGCCAGGTACTCGTAGAGCTTCGATGGCACTGCACCAGCGAATTCGGGTGTGAGTTGAGCCCAAAGAATATCTGCCTGCTGATAGACTGAAGGAACCTCATTCCAGTCAATACGGCCTTTAAGATCTATATTGGGCACACCCTTGGCAGACTTCTGAATTCTCTCAAAATCTGAGCCCCCGCCAACAATTACGAAATTGAAATTCGGAAGCATTTTTGCTGTTTCGACCAACGTGACAAGATTCTGAGCAAGCCCCACGTTTCCAACGTAAACCATCGTCGGACTCTCGTTTTTAGCCACCTTTACAGGTTCTGGCATCGCCAGAACCTGTTCGTACTGCCTTCTGGAGATCCCATTCGGACATAGGATTATACGCTCCGGAGAAACGCCAAACCGGTCTAGCAGATATTTTTCTTCAGCCTTGTTTGTCACTGTGTAAAGGTTAAATTTGGGCACCTTTAATCCTGCACAAAGCCTGAAAACCCTCTTCGCTGAACGCATTACGGCGGAGCCCTCACTTAGGTACTCCCAGGTAAGATCACGAACGTCCAGCACGGAATATTTAAAGCGACCTCGACCAAAAAGGAACAACAAAAACATTGATGGTATCGTTACGAATGTAACGTCAACGTCATCGGGTGCGCTTTTCAGAATTTTGCGCGCAAGACTTATCTCCCGGAGCGTTCTGACAAAAAAATTACCCCTATTCGCCTGCGGTATATTCAAGGCCCGGTGACGAAAGTTCTTATCAGCACTCTGATGATACTCACCACCTGACGGGTTGACCAAAGTAACGGTGAAGCCGCGCTCTAATGCAATATCAATGAATGGGGTTATCCTATTCTTCAGTACTGGCTCATTAAGAGAATAAGTAGATAGGAAGGCGATCTTTTTCATGAATTCCTGATGCGGGTACGTAGAAGGCTAAAATTCAAGTCTGGTTACCAGTTTTTTCCCGGATAACTCCAAAGCAATTTTCGTATTTTTGATAGAAAGACCAAACTGCGGATGCCATTGGCTATCAATAGACCGAAGGCTTTTAGCGCCTTCAATAATAAACGAAACTTTCTGGCCACCTGGCATGGTCAACAGAAGCCTAAAATCTTGGATGGGTTCAATATTTATATGCGGGTGCAAGTGCCAGTATGCGACAGCCGAACCATAAGAGCCTGACAAGACATCTTCTATGACAATTCTCCCACTGCTTGCCCGCCATTCTCTATGATGTATAACCCCTCCCGGGAGACGCCGATACCCGTCATGCTTTCCCCACACACGCACCTCTAACTCGCCCTGACTGGCCCCGACATCGAACGGCATGGCGCGCCGGGCTACCCGAAACCCACCCCATACTTCCGAGGAGTTCTGCCCATCCACCTCAACCGTATTGTGAGCGGCAGTAGACCGCTGCTTATGCCGTTCAACATCCTGACCATACTGAGAGATACCTGAGTTCACCAGCACCCGCTGACCAAACAGGCTCAGTTCACAACTCAGTGTATCCGCATGGGCATGTCCAGGCTGATAACCCGGCCCTACAGGTGCAACATCCACTAACAGCCGGTGACGCTCTGGCCAATCGATTACCCCAAACCCACTCTCCTGTAACAGGAAAACTTGCACTCTCTCTGGGCACTCACCGGAAGGCACAGCAAGCCCCAAAGAACCAGCGAAATTGGTTAAATCGGTAAGATTGGGAGCAATACCGAATGCTGCGTCATTAAAGAAAGAAATTTCTCCATCCGGATGAGTCATGGCGGCAAGCCATTCCAGCCCTTTTTCGACCCTCTGCCGCCAGTCATTAACCCGCTTTTCCAGCTCCTCAAACCGGGTTGCCTGAAAAAGCGCAATCAAATCGGCAAGGTCCCAAAGCAACGTCCCGTGGTACATGGGTGAACGTTCGTAGTGGGCGCCATCTTCCAAAAACTGCTCTGGCACTTCTCTATCCAGTAGAGCAAGCCCTTTACGGAGCCAACGATCACCCTGGGTGCCACCCAAATAAGTGCCCGCAAATACCAAGGCCTTTGCGTTAGCAAACAGATGGTTTGCCAGAATATGAAATTCCAGCTGCTGCTCAAGTGCGTCTGTCTGTTGCGTCAGTGACTGCAACCAGGTTTCTTTGACCCGACCGGGACCCAGACGACTGAAAAACTTCACCCAGTTGACTATCCGCAAAGACAGACAATAAGGCTCCCAGCCATTTCCGGCCAGTGGAGGGTTGCCTTCAACCCAGGCATCCACCATGTGCTCACACAAATCAATGCGGGATTCTGCGCCCCTGGCGTTCAAATGATCCTGGTAATGAAGATTGTACAGCCAGAGTTTCGGGACAGCAGGATCATTCCAGTTGCCGTCAAAACGGGCGGTCTGTCCAAGGAAGGTAAACGTTCGGCCATCCCTTGTCGCCGGCTCAAGGTAAGCCTCCCCCGGCCATGCATCCAGCTCACCACGAAGTACCGGTGCCGGTAATTTTCTCAGACGGGGCTTACGAATCCGGTAGTAGACCTGGTAGCCAAGCTGTCTGACCCGCAGATATCGCACCGTGTGAAATAACAGCTTCAGACGCTTCATTGCTGCTTCAGAAATTCCACAATGCGACGGCAAGCGAGCCCATCCCCATAAGGATTATGGGCCTGTGACATCCATTGGTATACAACCTCATCATCCAGCAGCTGCTGAACCGCATCCCTGATGACACCACTCTCAGTGCCAACCAGTCGCACCGTGCCGGCGTCCACAGCTTCAGGCCTTTCCGTGTTATCACGCATAACCAGAACAGGCTTACCCAATCCGGGTGCCTCCTCCTGCACACCGCCGCTATCCGTCAGTACCAGGTACGCGTTCTGCATCAGATATACGAAGGGCTCGTAGCCAAGCGGTTCAATCAGATGGACATTGTCCAAACCACCCAGAAGACGTTTAACCGGCCCCTGGACATTCGGGTTCAAATGGACGGGGTAGATAAAGTGAGTCTCCGGGTTCGCTTCGGCCAGCCCTCTGAGCGCCTTGCAGATATTCTCAAAGCCATTGCCGAAGTTCTCCCTGCGGTGGCCGGTTACCAGTACGTAACGCTGATCATTTGGCTTGATGGTAAGACCTGCTCCGGCCAGCGCTTGATGTATCTTCTGTAGTAGCTCAGGTGTAGCTTGAACCTTCTTTACTACCCACTGCAACGCATCAATCACCGTGTTGCCCGTAACCAGAATCTGCTCGGCCTCAACGCCTTCCGCAAGCAGCGCACGCTGATTACGCTCCGTCGGCGCAAAGTGCCAATGGGCGAGCCTGCCGGTCAATTGACGGTTGGCTTCCTCTGGCCAGGGCGAGGATAAATCATTGGTACGGAGCCCGGCTTCCACATGCCCTACCGGAATCTGCTGGTAAAAGGCAGCAAGGGAAGCCGCAAATGTCGTTGCGGTGTCACCATGCACCAACACCAAATCCGGCTTGAAGTCTGTCAGGACATCTCGCAACCCCAGCAACACCTTGCTGGTTACATCATACAGATCCTGTCCGGGCTGCATGATATTCAGATCATAGTCCGGAACCAGACTGAATAAATCCAATACCTGATCCAGCATTTCCCGGTGCTGTGCCGTAACCGCCAGTCGAGCGTTAAAAAAGCTGTCGTCCTGGAGCGCTTTAACCAATGGTGCCATTTTGATGGCTTCGGGACGGGTACCAAAAACGAGCAAAACTTTCACGCCTGAGTCACCCCACAGAAATCCAATACTTTGGCATTCACATTGACCGACTTGAACTCCCGGTGTGCTACGAGGAACACCACGATATCGGCCTGAGCAACGGCCTCGTTCCAGGGCGTGAGACTGATACTCGGGTGTGTTCTCAGATTCGGCTCCACTGCTAGCGGCTGAACATCAGCAGCGACCAATTGCTGGAACACCCAGAGGGCGGGGGATTCCCGGAGATCATCAATATTCGGTTTGAACGCCAGCCCCATACAAGCCACTACTGGATTACGCCCGTTAGAGTCACGATAAGAGGCGACTTCCGACTTGACCTTCTCAACGACCCATTCCGTTTTGCGAGTGTTCACTTCCCGCCCGGTGCGAATCAGGCGCGCATCGTCACCCCCTTCATGAACGATAAACCATGGATCAACCGCTATGCAGTGGCCACCCACACCGGTACCGGGCTGCAGAATATTTACCCTGGGGTGCCGGTTGGCCAGATGGATCAGCTCCCACACATCAATACCGAACCTATTACAAAGCAAAGACAACTCGTTCGCGAAGGCAATGTTCACGTCGCGGAAACTGTTTTCAGTCAGCTTGGCCATCTCTGCTGTTCTGGCATCGGTGACCAGTACCTCCCCAGTGACAAAGGTCCGATAAAACGCA
This sequence comes from Marinobacter sp. AN1, assembly GCF_026013985.1. Classification (NCBI taxonomy): domain Bacteria; kingdom Pseudomonadati; phylum Pseudomonadota; class Gammaproteobacteria; order Pseudomonadales; family Marinobacteraceae; genus Marinobacter; species Marinobacter sp. AN1. Next base: position 3,082,005 of record NZ_CP110342.1, read on the forward strand.
GCAACTTTTTCACTGGCCTCTGGTGTAATACCTCCCACAATGCGATCGTTTTCCACCAACTCGCGCATGATGTGGCCAGGGAGTACACGCTCCGGGCAATGAGCTACGTATACCTGGGTAGTATCCACACCACCTTCACGTAGAGTCCCTGCCACTCGCTCTGTCGTGCCAACCGGGGACGTCGACTCAAGGATGACCAGGTCGCCGGCTTTCACCACACCGGCGATAGAACGGGTCGCGTCCAGAACATAGTCAATGTTGGGAACAAATCCGTCATGGAACGGAGTCGGAACCGCCAGTATGAAAATATCAGCAGGTTCCGGCTCCAAAGAGGCCTCGAGCCGCCCGGAGTTCACCGCAGAGTGGACAAACGAATCCAGGTCTGGCTCCACAATATGGATATCACCCTGATTGATCGTATCCACAACGTCCGGCGCCACATCAACACCCTGAACCTGATATCCCCGATTGGCCAACAACGCAGCGGAGGGCAAACCAATATAACCCAAACCAACGACACAGATTTTCAGATCAGAAAACATAGAAGTAATTGCCTTGATGATAAAGAATCAGAATGCTATCAAGAGGTCACAAAGGGATTTCCAGGGTTTTACCGTGACCCTTCACCGCAAATGGGGTGCAATACAGCGTATTCCCAGCGCCTTCAGACACCTGAGGAAACAGAACCTGGCCATACTGAAAATACTTCATGGATAGCCGGTCTTTCGGAAAGCATAGCAATCTGTTCCAATGCTCCCCTTCGGAAGAGTGCCAGACCTCTGCCTCCTTCCCGGTATTGACGTCACTAGGCTCAACGGCAGTCGAGAAAACCAAGTGATTTCCCACCTTGCAGCCATAGAATACCGAACCACCGACAGGGCAGAGACGTTCTACCTTAGCCCCGCCCCTGTCCATACGGTAGATATGATTGGGCTCGTCCGGTGCGTCTGAGCCGAAGTAAACATGGTCCTCAGTAAAAAGCAGCTGCACCGCCCGAACCTGTTGGGACCCACCAACCACTTTTTTCAGCGAGGAGAACTCATCGTCCGTCCGCCAGATGGCTGATTCCTCATTGGAATCCCCAGTTGTGACCCAAAACGCCTGAGCATAAGGGTCATAAAAGACCCCATGAACATGCCTGACTCCCTGGAAGCTCCAGACCGGCGTCCAAACCTTTCTCTCAACATCCAGCCCGAAAACATGCACAGCTGAACGTTCGGGATTAGAGCGGTACTCACCGTAATAGACCTGGCCTTCTGCGGCGCAAAGCGCCATAGGGCGGGAGCCTTGTAACTCTCCGAGGGAGGTAATGCCCCCCTCATCAATAAGGTAGGACGCTTTATTGGCGACGATTACGGTTTTGCCCTGAGCTTCAACAACATGATGAACGCCCAGCCGAAGCGCTCTTGCCGCAAAAGGTACCTGCATCGCCAGTTGCTGCCACCAGGAGACAGGCAGCGTATGCCACAACTCCAGCCCTGCCCCTTCCTGGAACCTTTTAAGAAGCTTCGCGCCCCGCGCTACAAGTAGCTCGTGCGGTTTAACAGCGACCACCCGCCCGGAAATCAAGTCAGTTTTTTGCATGCGCGCTTCACAGAATAGCCACGATACAGACGATAGGGCCAGTCCATCAGCATAATGGCGGAGGCCCCGACGAGAACCCAAAGCCGATCTCTGATTGACAGCGACTTCGGGCGGGGATCAAATTGATAGCCACCGATCCGGAATGCCTGCCGACAACAGAGCTCCGTGAGCACTATTTCCCTGGCAGAGAGGCCTTCTCTCCACTTTTCTTTATTATCCGAGAGCAACGGGCCAAAGGTCTCCTTCTTCCAACTAACCTCTTCTTTGGAAACCAGTTTCTTAGCCGCATCGCCAAAATCGAGCATGGCGGAATCGAATGGAAGCCCGATGTAAGCGCAAAGTTCTCTCAAAACAGGTTCAGGGTCGGCGATCAGCTCTTCATAGATAACTTCGTGATAGCGCGGCCCGAGAGCCTTAGGGCCCGAGACTACACCAAGTTTCAACTGCACACGATTAGCAAAAATGTGTTTCCAGACATGACTGGTTCTTGACCAATCTGCCTTTTTTTTTGAGAGCAAAACATCTCGAGGATCACGAATTATGTGTAATGCTGTTGTGTTGAGTGCTAGCAACGGTAAAAGAGGGATGAACTCAACCAACCTAGGGTCTTTATCACCTAGCCAACTAGCTTCTCCATCACAAAAACTATCCGCGATTCGGACAAAGATTTTTGCGACATCCGCAAATGAACCACTCTCGGCCCCATCTAGAATAACGTCAAAATCTACACCAGTGCGATTTAATAAACGATCGTTTGCAAGATCGCTTTTAACAGCTTCCAACCCGCCGGCACGATATATTTTTCTCAAACGCCCACTGGCCAAATATCTTCTAATAAACGCGGTCTCAGGAAGATAACGAACAAACTTGTTCGCGGCGAACATACTTTGCAGGAGTGACGTCCCTGACCTTCCAACACCGAGAATAAAAACGAAACGATACCTATCCATTATGAAAAATCCGCAAAAATCAAACCCTTTTAAAATTTAGTATCGGAACCTTGGATATAGAACCATAAATAAAAACAACCAGACCAAATAGCAAGACAAACGGAAGAAAACGACCGAGGGTAGATGCCAAAGCACCAATATTCAAAACAACCGCAAACCAGAATGTCGGATATGCGAAAAATCTTCCCAACACGGCGTATCTACTTAGGTCGGCTACATTATCTATTACAGCAAACCAAACGGTCGCGCCAAGTACAACAAAAAAATATGCACTGACACCGAAGAACCAGCCAAACCTAAGTAACAGGTCATGCAAGAGGAGAGTGGTGGAAGAACCCTGGCCTTCTCCATAGATAGCGGACCATAGCTCGCGCTTATAGCCCGAGTATACCTCTGGAGAAAGACCCGAGAACCCGCCTACTTCGAAAACATCAAAAGCGACAATGCCGCCAACCGCCTGAGAAACGAATATCCTTCGAAAAAAGCTCCAAACAAACTCTTCCAAACTGCGATCAGAACCAGCAGAAAAAAAGATTTTACAAGAATATACCATGCAAGCGATATAACCACTAAGAAAATGACGACCAAAGCCAACCTCGTAGTTCTGGGAGCGGCACCTTTCCTGTTCCCAAACAACATTACAAATGCAAGAATTAGCATTAAAGGCGCTTTATGCAACGATAGACTGGCTATCATCAAGGCGACCAGGATCAGCATAAGCCTTATAAAACTATTATCAGTTCTTAAAGACAGCATCAATAATAAGGCGGGAAACCAAAGCATCGCAAGGAAACTGAAAAAGAAGGCACCCTCAGCACTAGTCCTATCGTATCTTATAGAGTTTGCCTCGGCTGGAGAATCAGCTAAACTTAAAAAATCGAAGAGCAACATCTGAGAAAAATTAATTACCAGCAATCCAATAGCACACAAAGCAGCAATAAAAGAAAAAAGCAAGAGCGTGCTGTTTCCCAAAGTAAACCATCGTTCCGACAAAACTATTGGACTAACGATATGCCTACGTCGCAAATAAACGTAAAGAAAAACACTCAGCAACATCGTAAAAGACGTTACCAAGCAAAGAAGCGAGAATGACGTTAGCGCAGAATCACTAAATACACGATAGTCGCTTCCGCCAGACAAATAGTATAAAGGGGCCAAATACATCATCATAAATGGCACAACCACAGCTGGCGCATAAATACTCAAAACCATTCGAGCCTTTGACAACCAAGCTATGCTTAATATCGCTAGCATTATTGACATAAGAGTTAAAGTAACCGCCACCACCATATCAATCCTTCGCAAAACAATCTATTAATAAAACAACAGCCCCACGATGATGCGGTAAAGTGACGGCTAAAACTCACGAGCCAAACTGTCGAAGAACATCCAAGAAAATCCAAAAACGAACTAAACTAAATTATCGTCTAGAGAAACGAGCCAATCTAAGAATCAAAAAGATAGTTCACCCATTCTGAAACTGTCGTATACGGCATATTTATTGAACATAGTCTGGAGGGGGTAGAGGATTCATCATTGCACGTACCGTTAAGGCCGCTCCTCTGCAAATCGATCAGGACTTGTGGCAGATCGCCGGCTCTCACCACCAAACAGTTTTCGAGACAACCATTTTTCGCGAACGTCTCTGTTAGGGAGTAGTCAGAAGCCTCATCCAGCACCTCGATTGTGAAGATACCTTGGGACAACGACTCTTGTAGTATAGTTGAAGTTCTTGAGACCACAACATCTGCATCGCTCAACGCTAAGTCAACATCTGAGATCACAGGGAGAACGTCGATTGCCTTAAAAAAAACCTGGAACCTCTCGCTCTTAAAGAAATCACCGCTCGCCTCGTAGGCAGGATGTAGTTTAAAAGTAGCCTTGATGGCATTATTTTGACGAGCTCTTGGAATGTTATCGAACGCCTCCCGTAACAAAGGACGAAGCTGAGGCTGTGACGCGAACAACACATTAAAGCATCGATCACTATCGAGCGTTTGGTCTTTTATATCTCCAATAATATTATTTATCTTTGTGGCTGGATTTCCTACCACCCAACATTTTGGACAATATTCGTCATGTAATTCCTCGAGGAGCGTTCGGTATGCATCACCGTGAAGAAGCAGTGACTTTGGTGTAGTCACTCTAGCCGAGTAGTGCCGTAAACTATACCCTGGGTGCCGTGGCGCAATAGCGCCGTGCTGCATTCCCGCTGTGGGGATACTCATATCGTTGGCAGCAGTTATTGCTGACCTTGGAATTCTAGAATACTCTCCGGATAAAAGGACCGCATCGACCGAAGTTGCTTCCAAAAACTCCTTAAATGCCTGAACGATTAGCCTGTAAAAGGCTTTACTATCGTTTTGAAGAGGATTAACTCGATCAATTAGGCTCAAAAGGAGTGTAAGTGGATGCCTGAAAGCGTAATAAACGATTACCGCTTCTGGCGTTATGGCCCCTTCATCTCGAACATAGGCCTTCAACTTCGCGTAGCTATCACCAGAATCGTGGGGCGAGCTCATATAAATAACGTTACAATTAAGTTTTTCTAACTCTCGCCTTACCTCTCCCGTTACCGGGTTTTCATAGCGTCCATCCACTATTCGATATATATCTGAGCTACCAACGAGAACACCAATATTGTTCATGGAGGCTCTGCTAGACCTTTTAAATTTCAGGATTCTGACCAATCCGACCGAGGCTCTTACAATATGGTAGAGCGCCTTTTTACACTGTGCTTTTATTAATTTTTCTCTTTTCTGGTAAGCTGAACGTTTGTGGCTGACGCCGACCTTACGAGAAATTTCATAAGCGGATTTATTTTTCCAGCACACTAGAATTCTTTTTGGCAATGTTAGAGTAAGAGCACTCTCAAGTATCGTATTTAATACTTTCACTTCGCATTGGCTACGTACTCGATGCGGATAAGTGAATTCGGCATACCAATCTCCTAATGGCGTAGCTCGATTCTGCTCATCCGTACAGTCGTCCACAATTTTTCGATAATCGAAGTTGCTCTTAATCTTATCGACGTAATGCTTCCTCCCTTTGATCAGCCAGTTTCCAAGTACCGCAAAGCCAACGTCGCTATCTGGTTCATTATCTATCAGCTGTTCGATTTCCGATATGTGCACCTGATACGCAATTATGTCGTAGTCACTATTCTTTAGTTTCTGGTAGGGGCGCATGCTTGTAAAGGACTCAATACAATTGTGATTGGTGTCGAAGGGCCGTCGAAAATGCGAATAGATATTTTGAAATATTGATTCGATTAACAATAATAATTTATCAGACTCTCGCAGATCTTGAAATCGACAAGATCATCGATGTCGATCGAGCGGACACGACTCATTACGGCCCCTCTCAACTGGCTCGTGAACAAAGAGCCAGAATTTTCAACACATCAGCTCGACTTATATAGATCGCACCATTTAAACGATGCTCCTTTGCGTACTCCTGTGATCTCATCTCCGACAATTTGGTATTGGCAAAAACGGAGTTGCTGGCCATTGTCCCTACCCATGCAGTGGGATGATCTACCTCACAAACACTGACTACTGTATCGTGGCAACCAGTTGAGTGGAAAAGGTCCAGCGATGCGACAATATCGCTGGCATTCCGTAGCGGTGAGGTGGGCTGCAACAGGATAATGGTGTGCGGAGTAAAACCTGCACCCTCCTGTGCTTCTACCACATCAGTAAGTGCGCTTGCTGTGGCGGCAGTATCCGAGGCCAGATGATCAGGGCGCTTGTGCGCAATTATTCCTTGAGATTCATATTGCTGAGCCAGACCAAGGATTTCCCGGTCATCACTTGTCACTACAATTTTGGCGTTGAGGCGTGCCTCTAACGCTGCCTCAATCGTCCAGCAGATCAGAGGTTTTCCGGCCAGTGGTAATACATTTTTCCGAGGCAGTCTTTTGCTACCGCCCCGGGCCGGGATAACTACCAGAATATTGCCAGCGTCAGCCATTTAGTGAACCATTTGCTTCTGTATTTGCCTTGTTGAAATCGTCCATCCGGCCGATATCCAACCAATACTCATGGATCGGAAACATATTCACGGCCTCGCCTCCTTCGATCTGTTGCTCCAGCAGCGTCGGCATGTCAATTCGGGTGCCGGGTTTTACACTTTTCACCAAAGCGGGATCCAGTAGATAAATCCCTGCGTTCACAAAGAACCGATGAATGGGCTTCTCCACCATGGATTTCACTTTGGTTCCTTCACTGGTAATCACGCCGTAGGGCACCTGGTGTTCGTATTCACGTACGCACATGGTGGCTATACCACTGTGTTTTTCGTGAAAGTCCAGAAAGCTGTGCAGATTGAGGGAAGTCAACAGGTCGCCGTTCATCATGAACAGCGGTTGATTTATTTCATCATGCGGCAATAGGCCCAGAGCGCCGCCTGTGCCCAGCGGTTCGTCTTCGTGAACGTATTCAATGCTTACGCCCCACTGCTCGCCATTGCCGAAGTAGTCACGTATCACTTCCGGCATGTAATGGGTCGAGACGTAAAAACGATGAAACCCCGCTTCCACAAAGTTCAACAGGATTTGTTCCAGAATCGGCTTGTCGCCCACCTTCAGCATGGGCTTGGGGCAGTTGTTGGTCAGCGGCCGCAGGCGGGTACCGAAACCGCCAGCCATGAGGAACACCGGATTATCGTGGCGGTGCTTGTTCAGCAGATCATGAAGATTCACCAGCCCGACAACCTTCCCGTCGTCATCCACTAGCGGCAACTGAAGTACCTGGTACTGTTCCATGAGCGACAGAATCCGGCTCTCTGTCCAGCTTTCGTCTGCGGTTTTGGGGCTTGTGTTCATCACCCCGTCTACGGCTGAATCCAGCGGCAGATGCCGGAGCAATGCTCTCCGTACGTCGCCATCAGTCAGGGTGCCCAGCAGTCTTTCATCGTTGTCGACCACCAGTACAATGCGCATGGCAGCTTTATCCAGAATCTCGATGGCCTGTTCCAGGCTGATACCACTTTTCGCGAGTGCGTTACGCCATTGTTTCATTCACTACTCCATACCTTGCCCGGGTGTAACTCTGGGCGCTGGACCCATTACTCTGGCATTATCCGGCACGTTCCGCACCACAACGGCACCTGCGCCAACCACAACACCTCTGCCCAGGCTAATACCCTGAATAATAGAAGCGCCGGTACCAATATGGGCACCGTCCCCGATTTGTACTCCTCCGGAAATCGCAACACCGGGGGCAATGTGTACATCAGAGCCAATCTTGCAGTCGTGATCGATATGTGCACTGGTGTTCACGATGGTGTTCGTTCCAACGAGGCTGTCTGCCTGCACAATGGCCCCTGCCATCAACTGAGCACTAGCCATTAGCCGCACACCCGATCCTGTTATCACAGAGGGGTGTATAACTGAGAGGAAGTTGAAGCCGGCGGAGGTGAGTTTCCTGAAGATTTCCCTGCGCAATGACTGCCCCGGCATACTGCCTATGCCATTGACCAGCTCAACGTCGCCAGGCTTAAGTTTCAGGAGGTCCCGATCATCCCCCAGAACCGGTACACCACGCCAATAATCACTGCTACCCGCAAGGGAGGGATCCACAACACCGCCAACCACCAGGCCGGCGGCTTGCAAAGCGTCCAGAACAACTTTTGCGTGGCCGCCCGCGCCTACGAGTATGATCTTAGCGCTCAATCGTGTCTCCAACGCTGTAATCGCGGGTGGCTGTGGTGCCGATCAGATCCCAGATGTAGGCGGGAGATTCACCCATGCCGGCCCGGGCTGTGCCAAGGTGAGCCGATGTAATTTTTTCACCTGCGATTATCGATGAAGTAGCAATGATCTGTTGACGGGCGGCCGTGCGGGAATCCCATTCGCTGATCTGGGGCCGTTTTCTGGCATCTCCGAGGGCGGTCTCCACAGAGCGAATCTCTTCCACCATTTGAGAGAGCTCGTCCGGCTCCAGTGATGCCTTGTGATCCGGGCCGGGAAGCCTACTGTCCAGCGTGAAATGCTTCTCTATAATCTGGGCGCCCCTGGCCACAGCGGCTACCGGAATGAGCACACCCTGAGTGTGATCGGAGTAGCCAACAGGTAAACCAAAGCTCGAACGGAGCGTGTCCATTGCGCGGAGATTCACCTCTTCCATTGGAGTCGGATATTGCGAGGTGCAGTGCAGCAATGAGACATTCTCCGCAATAGCAGCCCCTGCCTGAGATGTAGACCAATGCTGCCAGACTTCGGCCAGGGAAGCCGGTGATTCCGTTTTCAGATAGCCCCAGGCAAGAATGGCGAGAGCCTGCTCGACTTCACCCAGGGTTGCCATACCCGTCGACAGAATGACTTTCTTCCCGGTTCTTGCAAAAGCCAGCAACAGCGGGCCATTGGTGATTTCACCCGATGGGATCTTGTAATAAGGCAGGTTGAGGGACTCGAGAAAAGCTAGACTGTCCAGGTCAAACGCAGTGGAGATAAATTGTATACCTTGCCCACTGGCATGCGCCTGAAGTTCTTTATGCCACTCGACTGGCAGCTCCAGCCGCTTCAGCATTTCCAGTTGTGACTGGGACGCATCGGTTGTCCTATTCTGATAGGCTGCCTTCGGAGCCGTCATAGCCGCCAGACGTTCAGCATTGAACGTCTGGAATTTAACCGCGTCTGCGCCAGCTTTTGCAGCCACGTCTATCAGGGCAAACGCCTTATCTCTTTCGCCGTTATGGTTTACACCGGCTTCAGCAATAATCAGTACCGACATGGTCAGCGTATTTCCTTGAGAGTCATGAATGCTTCCGCCGCATTGCAATTGGCCTGAGCGCCCCGCAGCGTGGCCAGCGCCCGCAGGCATTCCTCGCTGCGAGGGAACGGGAACTCCCCCATTTCGCCGTCGAACTTAGACATTATTGAGATTTTCCTGTCCAGATACCCGGTAATGTCTTCGTAGAGGTTGGGTCGAAATCCGGGGTCATCGGGCCGCAGGCCGAAGTCTGTTTCCGAAAGGGTTTCATAGGCGTATATCGCCTTCACAAATGGAGAGCGGAACGTCTTTGCCGCGGAAACTGCCGCATCAAATACCGCTGCATGATCGCTGTGAACATCGTTCCTGTATGGAACGTAGAGGCTATCTGGCTCTACACACCGGATTACCTTTCCGATAGCCCCGATAAGTTCACCCTTTCCCAGGGTGTCGAGCCCAGCAGCGGGCAAAAAGCATTGGTGCACGCCATCAAAGCCATACGCATCCCTGACAGACTCGATTTCTCTTGCACGAACAGCCACTCTATCCTGCGGGAAGCCAGCCACACCATCGATGGTTGTAACGATCAACCAATGGACCGATACACCCATGGCCTTCAGTTTAAGGATAGTACCACCGCAGCCCAAGGTTTCATCGTCTGGGTGAGGGGCAATGACTAACGCCGATTGGAGCTTTAGGTTAGGCATTTTCAAGCGGATCCTCTGGTTTCAACGCAAACGCCTTACTGTTAACTTGTTCGATCAGATCTGCTGCCTTTTTTACGCTTTTTCCATCGCCATAGGGGTTCGTCAGGGAGGATAGTTTTGCCTGGAATGGTTCCGACTCCACTTCTTTCAGGGCTTCTGCTATTGCTTGCTCTGAACCCTCGCAAAACACCACACTATCTGCAGCAAGCCTTCCTTTCTGCCTTTCACCCACGTTTATTGTTGCGATCGGTATAGAAGGGGCTTCCAGAAGACCAGCTGATGAGTTACCAATTATAAGATTGGCGGCCCGAAGAAGGTTAACGAATAGAGAACGAGACAGATTCTGATAGGTTGAGAAATGAGGGGATTCGCCAAGCGTCGTAAGCGCTCTCCGGATGGCATAATTGCCCGGATCACTATTCGGCATGCTCGCTAAAACATGATACCCATTCCGAGTAAGCACGTTGGCGATGCTCTCAAGGTAGCCTGGAGCTTTGTCTCGCTCTGCCGCGACAGGGTGAAATATAAGAACTGCAAGTTTGGCATGTTCAGGAAGATGCTTGCATTCCAGTAGATCCAGTAACTGTCTTTTGGGAATTTGAGGTTCATGAACAAACTTGTCCAGCGCTACACTACCGATCACTTTGATCCTTTCGTCTTGCTCCCCTATCGACCATAGGCGTTTGCGGTGTTGTTCGGTGCTTACGAAATGCAGTGAGGCCAATTTGGAGGCTGCATGCCTCACCGGATTATCGACGTGACCGTCCTGTGCGTGATCACCAGCAAAGAAATGAATCGAAGGGATACTGAGAAATGCACTGACCATCGCGTAGATCAACACGTCTTCACGATCCCCCGCAAAGATCACCAAGTCCGGCTTCTCGTTGCTCAAAATATCAACACAAGCAGAGTGAAGAATCGCCGCAGACTTTATTCGAGCCACTTCACTATCAGCAGCCAAGAGATTTTCCACGCGATAACCGATATTTAATCCATCACTCTCGATCTGCTGAACTGTATTTCCATAGGATTCCACCAAGTGAGCACCGGATACCACCAGCCGTAAATCATGATTCCGCTCGTGAAACAGCTCCTTATACAATCCGCTCATCAGGTCATATTCTGACCTGATCGAGGTGAACGCAATAATTTTCAGCTTTTTAGAAGACATCAGACATACACATCTGTCGGCGGACATGCTCCGGGGAGAAATCTTTATTCAGACCAATACCACCAAACTGATACTCAAAAGATACGACTTCCATATTCTTCACTACATCTCTTGGAACTAAGATATTATATAATGGACTTTCCGGAAGCTCACGAAGACACTCGACATCTTCATAGTACATCACATCTACTTGGTCACCGAATGTTTTGTAGGCAACCCCATTTGTCCACTTATAGTCTGCTCCTGGCTTTGAAAGCCTCCAGGTACGGACAGACTCCTCAGAGAGGTTAGCAGTAAGTGTTCTTGGCATTTCATCCATATGGCTTTTAATTGACTCGGCCACCTCTAGTAGCTGCTTCCGGTTAACCGATACGACATAATCCGCATCCAATACTGTCCAGTCCAACCTTTTCCTGAAACCCGGGGCAGACATTTCATTTGGAAATCCCATCACCCAATCCGCACCGCGGTCTCTTAGTTCCTGATATGTTGCAGTTGCCAGCTTCGTGAATAGCCCGTATTTCCTATGGCTGGACGCCACCATCGTGGTCATGGAAAGGAAAGCGCTATATTCATTTCGAGCGTTGTCCTCTAGGGGATACGGGATTGCTGCGTAATGGCCCACTACACCTTCATCAAGACAAAGCGATACAGAAGGGTCTCCGAATGGGTTATCTATATACGCCCACCTCCACAAGTCTTCGGATAGCTCTTCATCGAACACCTGCGAAAAAAGCTTAAGAATATCGCTTTTATACTTTAGCAATTCACCTTTGTCTTTGATTGTTCTAATATCCATAAATTACCTCCCAAAGGTACATTTTTACGTATCGAAATCATAAGATAACTACAGGAGGTTATCCTTCCCTAAGGAGACTCTGAATAAGTCTCAAAATCAGCGATAATATGGCCATCGCCAACCGCATAGGATTCGTTGCCACCATGGATCAGATCACTTTCTCCGAAGCTGAGTACCAGACCAAGAAGCGCAAGACGCGTCGCGAGATCTTTCTGGAACGGATGGACAAGCTGATTCCGTGGAAGCAGTTGGAGAAGAAGGTAGCCCGTTATTACCCCAAGGGTCAGAACGGTCGGCCTCCGTATCCGCTGCCTGCCATGCTTCGAGTTCACTGCATGCAGTTGTTCTATAACCTGAGCGACCCGGCGATGGAAGATGCTCTGTACGAGATTGAGTCCATGCGGCACTTCGCCGGTTTGAAGCTGGACCGCTTGCCGGACGAGACCACTATTCTCAACTTCCGGCATTTCCTGGAGCAACACGGTCTTGGCAAGGCACTGTTTAAAGAGGTGAACAAACACCTGGAGAAAAACGGCCTGATGCTGCGTGAAGGCAGCATCGTCGATGCCACCATTATTTCTGCGCCCAGCTCCACCAAGAACAGCACCGGCAAGCGCGATCCTGAAATGCACCAGACCAGGAAGGGCAACGAATGGCATTTTGGCATGAAGATGCACATTGGCGTCGACGACACGCTGGGCCTGATTCATAGCATCGATACCACCGCAGCCAACGTGCACGACATCGTGCCCACCGACAAGCTGCTGCACGGTGAAGAGCAACGGGTCTTCGGCGATGCCGGGTACCTTGGCATTCAGAAGCGGGATGAGCATAAGCACCGTGAAAACGTCTCCTGGTTCATTGCCAAACGGCCTGGCACCCGGAAGAAGCTGGATGCTGACAAGCTGAAAGCCGAGAAAATCAAAGCCAGTGTTCGTGCCAAAGTGGAGCATCCCTTCCGGTACATTAAACAGGTCTTCGGTTATAGCAAGGTCCGCTATCGCGGTCTAGCCAAGAACAACAACCGGCTGCATTTGCTGGCCGCGTTCAGCAACCTGCTGATTGGTGAAAAATACATGCTGGCGTAGGGCCAGTGCGCCTGTTTTTCGCCAAAATGGCGGGAAACGGGCAAGAAACACACAACTAACGGGAAAATAGTGTCTGAATCTTCGATTTTTTGCCGGTTAAACCCAAGATCGGCAAATATCAGCAGTTATTCAGACCTTCCCTAACACTAGCTGGCACACAAACGCTACTCGGCAAATTGACCACTCGCGCTTCCAGCCATTCCGCATTACTCAGATTACCACGGCGACAACTCTGATACATGGCCAGATGGTTCATCAATGCCCAGATTGGCCGCGTCATAACCCCTTGCTTGTTAGTGGTTTTAAGTAGTTCATTTCTCTGCAACTTATCCTCACAGATAACGGCATTCAACCAGTAATTCGAGCGACAGCCTTCAGGTTCCTTCACGAACTCCAGTTTGGTACCTGAGAAGAGGTCTTCGTAGGCCGCAGCTAAGGCGCGCTTATTTTCGATGAAGGTTTCTAGCTGCTCCAACTGGGCGCATCCCAAGGCTGCGTTCAGATTCGGTAACCGGTAGTTGTAACCCAGCTCATCGTGAATGTACTCGTATGTATGAGGCTTTTTGGCGGTGGTAGTCAGGTGCTTGGCGCGACTGGCCAAAGCCTCGTCAGTCAGGATCATCCCCCCACCTCCGGTGGTCATGATCTTGTTGCCATTAAAACTGAGCGTACCCAACGTGCCGAAGGTACCCGTATGTTTTCCCTTGTAGAAGCTGCCCAGAGACTCGGCGGCATCTTCTATCAGCGCGATATTCCACCGACGGGTCACCGATATCAGGCCATCCAGATCCGCGGGATGCCCGAAGGTGTGCATCGGCACACAGGCCCGAACTACCTTGTTATCGGTGCGGGTACGACACACGCCTTCTGAATCCAGACTTGTGTTTTCTGTCAACCAGGCTTCCAGGGCGTTGGCAGACAACCCCAGCGTATTCCGGTCTACATCAACAAATACGGGCTCGGCGTTGCAATAGGCAATCGCGTTACAGGTAGCGACAAACGTAAGCGGCTGTGTGATAACCAGATCCCCTGACTCCACACCTGCAAGTTTTAGCGCAATGTGTAAGGCTGCCGTTCCGTTTACTGTGGCCACAGCCTTGGGAGAGCCAGTATAGCCAGCCATATCCTGCTCGAACCGGTCCACATAGGCACCGACGCTTGAGACAAAGGTGGACTCGATGGTATCGGCGACGTACTCCTTTTCACGACCAGGAAATACCGGAGCGTGGAGCGGGATAAAGTCTTTGGTGTCAAAATGGTCTCTGACAAACTGGATCAGTTGGTCACTCAAAGCTGCCTCACATTTTACTGTCGAGATATTTTCCGGTTTCTTTATGCCCGAAATCCGGAATCATGCGGTAGAACAGGCTCACAAGGTCCTGCTTGCTCCAGGCAAGATCGCGCTTCATTGCCGCAATCCGCTCTTCAAACTCGGCCAGCAATTGCTCGTCGAATACGGCCTCATTCTTGATAATGCCGAGATTCTCAAAGCGGGCCATGTCCAGCGTTTCCTGTTCAGTGAAGAATTCTTCAAAATCTTTCTCGCCAGTGGTATCGCTGCTGGTGAAAAGGCACGGCCATTTGCCGTGTTCCGGGAGGGTTTTCGCGAGATCCCTGGCTTCGTCCTCATCTGTACACAGGACCGGTTCATAGCCCTTCTCTGCAAGGTACTTCACGGCAATGTCGGCAAAGGAGATCAGGTGCAGTTCTTCGCTGAGTTTCGGAAAGAAGATGTCCCGGTTGTCTCCGAAGATGCAAGACATCAGGCACAGCTCGCCGGATTCTTTCGGGGTAACGAAGTACCGACGAACGTCATTCGGCGCCACAATCGGCTGGCGTTTTTCCAGGCGTTGATTGAAGCCATGCAACAGGGAACCATCCGAGAAGGCAACGTTTGCAAAACGGGCCGTGGAGATGTCCATTTGAAGGCTTCGACGCATCAGGAACATTTCCATGATGCGCTTGGACGCCCCCATCATGTTCACCGGGTTTGCGGCCTTGTCAGTGGACACACAGAAGTATTTTTTGGCGCCTGCTTCGATCGCTTGTTGCAGCGTCTTGTCTGTATTGAAGACGTTAACATCCACCATGCGCATGAGCGTGTAGGGGTCTTTTTCGCTGCGCACGTGCTTGAGCGCGGAGAGGTTGAGAATGTAATCGTAGCCGCCACCGGACTTGAAGAACGCATCGTACTCAACCGAACCAATGTCCAGCGCGAAGGTGCGGAAATCACCGGGGATATAGCCGAAACTGCTGCGGACGTCGCGGACCAGTTCTACCAGGTTGTTTTCACTGATATCCACCACGTGAAGTTTGGCCGGGTTGCGCTTGAAGATTTCTTTGGTGACTGCCTGGCCGATAGAGCCAGCTCCTCCCAGGACCAGAAACCGGCAGTTACTGACAATCGCTGAGAATTCAGCTTCGCTTCGTTGAATGTCGGCCGTGAAAAGTTCTTTTTCTCTGCCGATGAGAGATAAAGTTGAGTTCATACTTTGGTCCGGGGAAAGAGTGAATTCATTTCAAACCAGGGCATGGGGTGCCGCTTTTGAGCCACTACCCATGTAAATATAAATCTCAGTGCCATGGCTATACAAAAGGCGTAGGCCGCCCCTTCAAGGCCAAACTGCTTTATGAGTAACAATAGGAGCACAACGTTTAGCAAACCAGAAACTATCGTGACTAATGAAAGCAAACCCGTCCGCTTGGAGAAAAAAATGTAGTTTGTCACCATCAAATACATACCACCGAAGACTCGACCAAGGACTACCCACCCGATGATCTCTCCTGCCCTATCGTATTGTTCCCCCGCGACGAACGTAACCAGCGAAGGGCCTACCAGAAATGAGAGGCCCGCTCCGCACAAGATCAGTACGTACCAGCCATACGTATAGCGAACAATCTGTCGTTTTTCGGCGTCATCATCGCGCTTGAGTCGCTCGAATAACCATGGCACATACGCCTTGTTGATGGAATCAAACACCAAAGCCACGGCGGCCCCGAACTGTACGGCGACCATATACACGCCGGTTTGTGCGAGCCCCAGCTCTGAATTGATGACGAACCGATCAACCGAAACCAGTAAAAAAGCACCGCCAACATGGGGGATCAAAGGCACACCGAACCTGAGAGCTTCACTGGTATATTGCGGCCGCCAGACGTTTAGTTTGAGTAAGCCGTCTCTGTTCAAGAGTATGATGCCCAGAAGCGCGAAAAGCCCCATGGCCCAGACCTGGGCTGATATTCGTCCACCAACCCCCTGAGAAAAAGCAATAACCAGAGCCAGAGACAGCAACAGATCCAGCAGACTCTGCGATACCTGCATGATGCCGTATTTTTTGGCCTGCTTCCGGACCTGCCACTGCCCGAGGCGAATCAGAAAAATCATCTTCGACGCGGTCACCAGGACGGCCAGCAAGATCCATTCGGGCGTCAGGCCCAACCACTCTGAAAAATATCCGCCGAGCAACCCAAGTACAGCCAGCGTGCTCGCGGTAGTTACAAGGAGGATCTGGAGGCATGCGCCTATAAATTCCTTGAGCTCGTGTTCGCCAAGATGTCCATCGTAAAATTTTCGGCCGGCGGCCCCGTTCAGGCTTAACCCCACGAACGCCATTAGTGCGCCAAACAGAGTCTGGAACATCGCCACCTGACCGTACTCTTCCTGAGTCAGGTAACGAGTGAGTATGGGAAGCAGAACGAAGGGTACCAATGCGTTGAGGATGTTGGACAACAGGTAAACCCCTGTGCCCGTCAGCAAGGTATTATTTTTGAGCTTCCTTAACACTTAGACCTCATGCTTGAACGAGCGAAACCCCATGTGCTTCCAAACCCCTCATGAGAGCCTGCTTGGCGAGTTCTTCTCCATGCACTAACCGGATATCCGCGGGCCTTTTCTTCATGCCCTTCACGAAATGTATCAAGCCATCCTGATCCGCATGGGCCGAATACCCCCCAACGGTCTCGACGCCGGCACGAATGGTATACCGCTCACCATCCAGCACCACATAGCCGTTTTGCGGACCGTAGCGTTGCAAATCCCGCCCCGGCGTGCCCTCGGCCTGGTAGCCCACAAACAGCACATCGTGCCGCTTGTCACCAAGCATAGCCTTGAGGTAGTTGACAATGCGCCCGGCATTGCACATGCCACTGCCGGCGATGACGATGGCGGGTCTGGCGCTTCGGGTCAGGTGATGGACCATTTTCAGGTGTTCGTGGTGACCTTCCACGGTCAGCAGATTGTCGAAGGCCAGGGGCTTACGGCCCTGTTGCAGCCGGACGTGGGCTTCCTCGTCCCAGTAGGCTTGCAGTTCCCGGTAGACGGCGGTGAATTTTGCCGCCAGGGGCGAGTCCAGGATGACGGGAAGTTCGCCGTCGATCATTTCCTCAAACTCGTACAACAACTCCTGGGTGCGACCGATACTGAAGGCAGGTATCAGTACGGTGCCCTGGTTTTGCAGTGCCCGGTCGATGGCGTCTTTCAGGCGATGCTTCCGGTCTGCCCGGCTTTCGTGGTTGCGATCGCCGTAGGTGCTCTCCAGAACCAGGGTGTCTGCCCACTCCGGTGACTGCGGCGCCGGCAACAGCGGAGTGTGGCTGGCGCCCAGATCACCGCTGAACACGATGCGGGTGTCGTTATGGTCCACTTCCACATAGGCGGAGCCCAGTATGTGCCCTGCCCGCTGTAGACGGATAGCTACCCGGTGTTGCGGGGTGTCCACCACTGTGTGCCACTGATTATACGGCAGGGGCAACAGGCGCTTTTCAATGGTGTTCAGGTAGCGTTCTACCAGATGTCGTTCGCGACTGATCCCCAGCTTGAACGCGTCTTCCAGTACCAGGGGCAGTAACTTCGCTGAAGGCCGGGAACAGATAATCGGCCCGGTAAAACCCGCTGCCAGCAGCCAGGGTATGCGGCCGACGTGGTCAATATGGACGTGGGTGGCAACCAGCGCCCTGACGGTGCTGATGTCAAAGTCGATGTCCTGGCTTTGTCGGCTATTGCCGGCCTCCTGCCCCTGGAAGAGGCCGCAATCCACCAGCAGGCCGTGGTGGTTATCAATGTGCAGCTGGTGGCAGGAGCCGGTGACGCCGGTTTTGGCGCCGTGGTGTTCTATACTCGGTTTTATTGGCATTTTCCTTTGCCCTTTTGGTGAGGTCCGCTCAGGTATTGTTCACTGCCATGGCCTTGCGTACGTGGCTGATGAATTCTGCCATGAAGGCCGCAAAAATGCCGAGGATGCCGCCCAGGACGATGGCCAAGGCCAGAATAAGCACTTTTGATGTTCCCTTGTTATCCAGCCCCTCACGGGCAACCACAAGTGTTTCTGCTGGCTCGAGCTTCTCAATCCTTATCCTGGTCGACTCAATTTCAGACAACTTAGCGGCACGCTGCTGAATCAACTGGGCCTGGGCCTCTCCGGTCGCTTCAATTTCAGAAAGCTCCTCAAGATATTCCGTTGTTGAGGCAATTCGCTGTTCCAGTTCCTTTTTTTGCCGGTTAAGCAGTTCGCCCTGACGTTCGTTGATGCTGTCTACCAACGTCTGGTGATAGGTTTTCACTTCACCTGACAGCTCTGGCGATGCGTCGGACGTAAGCTTGATCAGATTGGTTTCTTCGGGGTTAGTTGACCTGATCTCGAACGGAAGTTTCTCGTTGTTTTGCGCCCGATATTCACCTTGTAGCCTGGGGTACCAACGACTCTCAATATTGGCGATCACCGAAGCCGGCGATTCCAGCGGCTTGTTATTGTCCTCGGCCAACTGCACCAGCGTGGAATATTCCCGCACCTCACCGACCATGAAGAACGCATAAAGCAGGGCCAACAGAAGCGTGCCAACAAAAACCACGTAAAACACACGGCGGCGGCGGATGAAGGTAGTCGCGAGGTCAACCAGGCTGATTTCGTCGTCGTATCGCTGAGGGTATTGGTCTGTCTGATTCATCCGCTATCCTGCAATGGCTCGTTTTCCACGCTACCGCCCCACCGACCCGTTCACAGTGCATTCTGGCAATAGCATTGATTGTAATTTCTGCAGGGCCAAAGGGGCCCCGAAAAATGTGATGCAATTCTACTTCATCAAACGTTTACGGCAAGGGCACTTTGGTCCAAACACGGACTTTCTGTGTGTCTTTTGGTTAACCGTTGTTAAACATTCGGGAATGCATTTGTTTTTATTGGCTTTGTGCGTACCCTCTGCGCCTTTTCGAGGGTCCGGTTGTTCACGGCAGGCCCTCCTCTGGCTATGCTGACGCTAAACGCGCAAGGAACGTTCCCATGCCCTGGTACGCCATCCAACACAAACCCGCCCAGGGGGATCGGGCGCTGGAAAACCTGCAGAACCAGGACGCCCGCTGCTTTTACCCCAAGGTCACGGTGGAGCGCATCCGCGCCGGCAAGCGCACTACCCGGCTGGAGCCGCTGTTTCCCGGTTACCTGTTTATCAATATAGATCCGTCGGACCCGCTATGGGGCAAGCTACGCTCTACCCGTGGCGTGCTGCGGGTGGTGGGCTTTGGCGGTAAGCCGGTGCCGGTGCCGGATGAGGTGATCGAGTACATCCATGGTGGTCTGACAGCGGTTGAGGAACAGGGAGGTTTAAAGAAAGGCGAGAAGGTAGAGATCCAGGAAGGTCCGTTCCGGGGCGTGGAGGGGATTTTCCAGGCCTACGATGGTGAGGAGCGGGCCATTGTGCTGATTTCGTTTATGCAGAAGCAGCAGGTGGTCAAGGTCCGGCTGGGAGATCTATAAAGCCGGGGTGGTCAGCCCCGGCAGGATTACCGTGTTATGACCTTGCTGGCCACATCTGACCAGGCACTCTCCAGCCCATTCTGGTCCACGGTACGCATGGCGAAGTACCAGGTACCCTCCTCAAGGCCAGTGACTTCGGTTTCCATCGCCTGCCCGTCCTCAACAATGACTTCGCTGGTCATGGCCTCCACATCCGGCTGGGTGCCGTAGCGGACAATGTACTGACCGATCTCACCCATGGCCAACCCCGTTCCGTCTGCCCGGGTCTGCGGCGCCTGCCAGGTAAGTGTGGCCGTCAGCGTGGTTGGTGTGGTTTCCTGTTCAGGGGTCGTCTCTACACTCTCTTCAGGCTGCGGGGCCGGAGCCGGGGATTGCACCACGTCCTGTTCCGGCGCTGGTGCCCGCTCAGATTCATCCGTTGTTGCACCGTCATCCGTGTCGACAATCGGGTCACTGTCCGGCTGTGCGCCACTGTCGTCGGCAATGTCCACGCCACTGATCAGCCGATCACCAGCTGACGCCAGGACCGCTTTGGCGGACGACGTTTCGTCTTCGGCGAGGGTATCGGCCTGGAGGGCTGCATATAGCTGGATGAGATCACTTCCCAGCTGCCCTTCAGCCCCATCATCACTGATAGTCCCGGTGGCTAGGAGTTGGCTCCGGAAAGCGTCGATAACTCCTTGCACGCCGTCCACGGGAAATTCCTCGGCCAGGCCCAGGAAGGCTGAGTTTACCAGTGCCGCTTCCAGCTCTGCCTGGTCAATATCCGCCGGCAGGGCGCTGGTGATATCCACCGGGGTCAGTCCAACCGCGCCCGGCTGCAGGCCGAACCAGCCCTCTACCTTGCGCTGGGCCTGCAGGAAGCCCTGCCATCCGGTGTTTGCGCCGGTTGATTCAAACAGGCTGGTGCTCAGGGTGGTGAGCGGGGTCAGGTGCCCCCCGGGCTGCTCCTGGTCAACACCAACGGACACCATGGTTTCCAGTTGCAGGTTGGGACCGGGCCAGAAGTCTTCCCCGAATGCGGCAGTGGCCGATCCGCCGTAACCCTGACAGCCGTACACGGCATCGCAGCGCATGCGGGTGTTGCCATCACTGCTGAGTTCCAGCTTGATGAGATCGGCGCTGGTGGAAAGATCCAGGTCGTAGAAGCCTGTCTTGCCAGTACGAACCGACTCCCCCAGACGGACCAGGGATCCACCATCTTCGACGCCCCAGGCGGTAATGATGCCGTTTGAAATAACGCCCTTTACGGCGTACCCGGAAATATTGACGGCCCTCTCGTCACTCGCGGTATCAGCAGTATTGGCTGATCCGGAAGGCGAGGCGGCCGTGTCACTACCGCCACCACCTCCACCACAGGCAGAGAGCAGCACCGATAAGCTGGCAGCGAGCAAGAGTCTGGGAAAACAGGCGACAACCATGAAGCACCTCCGGAGGGAAATTCAGGGTTCCATCCTAGAGGGTCAGCGTCAGCAAAACTGTTAGCCGGTTGTTGTTTGTGGCAGGCGTTTCTGACGGTTTTTTGGCAACGTAACGGACTGTAACTAACTGAAAAATATAGCAACTGGACGTAACGCTTGCACTCAACCTTATATGTCGCTTTACTAGTCGGACTATTAATGGCGAGACCTGCCCGATAATTCCAAACTCAAAAGGACTTGTCCGCTTATGCCCAAGCAATGGGCACCCTCCCGAATCCTTTCTGCGGGTCTGATTGCCGGACTCGGTTTGCTGTTAATGGCGATTTACCTTGCCAGCAGCCTGCCGTATCTGGGCATCCGGACGGCGCCCGGCCAGGACGGGGTTCTCGTCACCTCGGTCAGTGCTAGCTCTCCGCTGGCCGGTATTGTCGCAGCGGGCGATGAGCTCCTGGCCATCGGCAACAGGCATGGCGAGTTTCGCCTGGAACCACCGGATGGTATGAGGGAGCCGGATGACAGCAGCCATTTCGATGCCTACAACCGGTTCTTCGAGCGGCAGGCCCGGATCTGGCCGTTGCTTGAGACCGAAAGGCTCTCTCTCCGGGTACAGAGAGGCGGAAGCCCGGCGCTGCTGGAATACGAGCCCGAGTGGGTAACCATCACCATCGCACCAGCCACCCACCCATCAGAGCTTCCAGCCAGCTTCTGGTACCAGGTGATTTGTGGCCTGCTGATCTTCTGGATGGGCATTGCGGCCTGGGCGTTCGCCCAGAACGAGCGTGGTCCCTTTTTCTATGCCCTCGCGGGCTTTGCGATGGCGATTGCCATCACCACCAGCGCTGTGTATACCACCCGTGCACTGGCTTTGCCGGCTGACCTGTTCCTCGGCCTCTCCCGCGTTAATCAGCTTGGCGCCATGTTGTTTGCCGGGGCGGGGACCACCTTGTTGTGGTATTACCCGACACGCATCAGCCCTTTTCGGTTCGAGTGGCTGATGGTTCTGCTGGTCGGCCTGATCCTGGCGGCCAATTGGGGGCAATGGATGTCCAGCCTGGACTTCATTGCCCGGGTAACGCTGCTTGGCTGGGCCACGGCGGACATTGTGCTTGCCGTGACTCAGTGGCGGCGTACCCGCCGGGAGCCGGTGGCCCGGGCCCGGCTTAAATGGTTCGTTTACGCGTGGTTCAGCGGCGTGATTGCCTATATGTCGCTGGTGGTTGCCCCACAGCTGATCGGCCTGCCCTCAGTGCTTCACCAGCAGTATGCCTGGGGCTTCTTCGTTTTGACCTACCTCGGCATTGCGCTGGGTATTGTCCGTTATCGCCTGTTTGACCTGGACCGGTGGATACTGATGGCCTGGTTCTGGTTTGCCTGCGGCATCCTGATCCTGCTGTTTGATGGCATCTTCCTGGTCTGGCTCAACCTTCAGCAGGACCTGAGCCTGGTTATGAGCCTGATTGTCGTAGGCTGGATTTACTTTCCGTTGCGCCAATTGTTGCTTTCAAAACTGCAGCCCTCATCGCGCCGCAAGGACCTGTGGAACCAGCTTTCGTCGATGATCAGCCATGCCTTTGACGCCCACCATAATCCGGACCAGCAATGGCAGGAAGCGCTGCAGACCTCCTTCGCTCCCCTGAAGCTCAGCAAGAGCCGGACGCCGGCGAGCCAGGCGGAGATCGTGAACGATGGCCTGCGCCTTCGTGTACCCATGCTTGACCAACAATCCAGCCTGGTGCTGAGTTACGCCAACCAGGGGCACCGCCTGTTTGACCGGGAAGACCTTCAGTTTACCACCCAGGCCCTGGACCTTTTCCGCTATGCCCAACATTACCGGGACTCGTTCCGCCAGGGCGTCCAGACCGAGAGGAAACGTGTGGCGCGGGACCTCCACGATGATGTGGGTGCACGCCTGCTTTCCATCGTCTACCGCACGCAGGACTCAGACCTTCGTAACTTGGCCCGGGAATCCCTGCATGAGCTTAGGGATGTGATTCAGGGCCTGCAGAAGCAGACGGTACACCTGGACGTAAGCTTCGAGCGATGGCGAAACGAAGCCCGAAAACGGTGCGAGCTGTTTGGTGTCGACCTGGACATGACCCTGTCTCCCGAGGCCGCCACCATGGATTTCACCAGCCGCGCGGATCGCAACCTCACCAGCATTATCCGGGAGATTCTCAGCAATTCCCTGCGGCACGCACAGGCGTCACACATTGAACTCAGACTTCACCGTGAAGAGGACCAACTGGTTCTTATGGCGCGGGACGATGGCATCGGTTGGCCCCGTGATATGACAGAGACCTCTATGGGGATAGGTATCCACAGTATCAGCGAGCGGTGTGCCGAACTGCATGGGAGCATGGCGCTTTTCTGCCCAATCCAGGGTGGTGCCGGCATCTGTTGCCTGATACCAGAAAGTGCAGAGGAGGCAAAATGACGAAGGTTCTAATCGTGGAGGACCTGAGGGATGCTCAAAAGTGGTTACAGGAAGCCGCACTGCTGGCCTTTCCTTCAGCCCAGGTCAACTGCTGCACAACCCTCAGGAGGGCACTGCTCTGGATCACGGAGAATACGCCGGATATCTGCCTGGTCGACCTGAAACTGCCGGATGGCACCGGGGTTAACTTCATTGAGGCTTGTCGCACGCGGCACCCGGCATGCTACCAGGTGGTCACCACCATCTATGACGACGACATCCACCTGATGCCGGCATTGCAGGCAGGTGCGAGTGGTTACCTGCTAAAGGATGAACCCCAGACGGCCATCGCCGGCGCGCTCCGCTCCGTGGTAACGGATGGAGCGCCCCCCCTGTCGCCGCTGATTGCTCGCCGGATGCTGGAGCACTACCGCCAGCGGCCACTACCCGGCGAGCCCGTTAACGGCCTGGAAGCAGAGGGGCAGGAATCCCTCAGCCCCAGGGAACAGCAAACCCTGACCCTCATTGCGGAAGGCCACACGATTGCCAGGGCGGCGGACCTGATGGGCGTCAGCTATCACACGGCGGCCCGACATGTGAAAAACGTCTACGGCAAGCTGGGCATCAACAGCCGGGCCGAGGCGGTACGTGAGGCAATTCGCATCGGGTTGTACTCTCCCTGAAGCCCCCCTGCCCCCTTCATAACTGACAGAACCGACCAGCCCATTGCAGGCAACCACACTGTGACCATCCCGGCGGGCGCCGGCCCGGGTCAACTCTCCCGCACCCGCGCCCCCAGGCTGCGCAACTTGGCCGCGAAATCCACATACCCCCTGGATATCTGCCAGGCGTCCGTAATAGTGGTTTCGCCATCTGCCGTCAGCCCGCACAGCGCCAGCGCTGCCCCTGCCCGCAGGTCCAGGGCCTTGACGGTGGCACCGTAGAGGCCACCGCCATTACCGTGGATGCGCAGCATGTCGCCGGTAACTTCGTAGTGCAGCCCCATTTTGGCCATTTCCTCAGCATAGCCGTAACGACCCGGGAAGCGCAGGTCGACGATGCGGGACTCTCCCCGGGCCTTCGCCCCCCAGGCGGCGAGGATGGGCTGTACGTCGGAGTTGATACCGGGGTGGGGGCCAGTGCTGATTTCGATGGGGTAGCAGCAGCCACCTCGCACGATCAGTGAGTTGTCACCCTGGTACAGTTTGGCGCCGGCGGCCCGGAGGTGGGCGAGTACCACTTCCAGATCGCCGTAGGGGAAGTCTTCGATTTCGATGTCACCTTCCGTGATCACCGCGGCGGCCAGCCAGGTGACCGCTTCCATGTTGTCCGGGATCACCCGGTGCTCGGTGCCGTTGAGGCCTTCCACTCCGGTGACTTCGATATGCTCCTGGCCGAATACCCGGATTTGTGCGCCCATACCCCTCAGCAGGGCAATCAGGTCGAGGATTTCCGGGCGGATATGGGGGTTCCAGATGCGGGTGACGCCCCGTGCCAGGGTGCCGGCGATCACGGCGTTTTCGGTGGCGCCGGTTGAGCGCAGGGGCAGATGGATATCTGTGCCTTTCAGACCATCCGGGGCGCTGGCACAGAGGTAGTCGCCGTCTTCCCAGACCTTTGCGCCAAGCTTTTCCAGCAGCATGACATGCAGGTCGTACTTGCGCTCTCCAAGCTTGCAGCCACCGGGTAAGGGTACGGCCGCCTCGCCGGTGCGGGCTGTCAGCGCCCCGAGAATCAGCAGGGTATTGCGGATGGACCGACCATCCCATTCCAGACGCTGGCTGAGGGGGTCGTTCTCGGCGATGGTGATGGTGTCATCGCCAGCCTGTACGGTGGTTTTACCCAGGGCTTCCAGCATTTCCACGTGGATGCGGGCATCCAGCAGGCCGGCCGGGTAGTTGGTCAGGGTAACGTTGCCGTCGGTCAGCAGGCTGGCCGCCAGCAGGCGCAACGCGGAGTTCTTGGCGCCGCTGACCTTGACCAGCCCTTCGAGATGCCCACGGGAAATACTGAGGGTGTTGAATGCTTCCACGGTTACCTTCCTGGTTTGGATCATGGGGTGTGGTCCCATGCTTGGCTTCATGCCCCGACTGCCTGGCTGGGGTGGTTTTAACTCCACTCTCCCCTGATGGGAGAGGGGTGGGGGAGAGGGAGGCGGCGAGTTTTGGGGGTGAAGTCACCCCCTCTCCCTAACCCTCTCCCGCCGGGGGAGAGGGGACTAAGACAGTGGAAACTCAGGCGTTGTACCAGGCGCCCGATGCAACAAAATAAGGATTCAGCACATCTTCCTTTCCGTACGCCAGCGGCGTGCCATCGAGCTGGGTGACCTTGCCACCAGCAGCGACCAACACGGCGTGGGCCGCGCCGGTGTCCCATTCGCAGGTGGGGCCGAGGCGCGGGTAGATATCGGCCTGGCCTTCCGCAATGCGGCAGAACTTGAGGCTGCTGCCCGCCTGGACCAACTCGTGGTCGCCCAGTTGTTCGATAAAGGCACGGGTTTCTTCATTCATGTGATTCTTGCTGGCCACGGCGCGAACCGCTTTGGGCGGGTTGGCCACTTCCAGCTTGCGGGTGCTGCCGTCCGCTTCGCGCTTCCAGGCGCCCTGCCCCTTGATGCCCCAGTAGGCTTCTTCGAGCGCCGGGGCAGTAACCACGCCCATGACGGGCTCGCCGTTTTCGATCAGGGCGATATTAACGGTGAATTCGCCAGTACGGTTGGTGAAGTCCTTGGTACCATCAATGGGGTCCACCAGCCAGAAGCGGGTCCACCCTTTACGCTCATCCCAGGGAGCGTTGGCGGATTCTTCGGACAGGATGGGAATATCCGGGGTCAACGCCTTGAGGCCGTCCACGATCACGTGGTGGCTGGCGATATCGGCGGCGGTAATCGGGCTATTGTCGTCCTTGGTCTGCACCTCGAAATCGGTCTGGTAGATTTCCATGACCTTGCGGCTTGCGGTGTCGGCGATCTCGAGGACTTTGTCCAGCAGGGATTGGTGGTTCATTGAGATTCCTGATTTGTTGAAGCGTTTATCGGCAAGGCAATGAGTTTATCAGCCCGGAGGAAGCGACTCACATCTTTGCACCAGATCAATGCTCGCTGACAAGCTATGCTCCATAGTGACAACACAACTCTCCATAAGGATACCCGGATGAAATTACAGTTCCTTGGCGGCACAGGCACGGTTACCGGCTCACGCTATCTGCTTAGCGATGACAAGCATCGTATGCTGGTGGATTGTGGCATGTATCAGGGCGTAAAGACGTTACGACGTCGTAACTGGGCGCCCTTCCCCGTGGAGCCCCATACCATCGATGCGGTGGTGCTGACCCATGCCCACATCGACCACACCGGTTATCTGCCGGCGCTGGTGAAGAATGGCTTCAAGGGCAAGATCTACTGCACCAAGGCGACCCATGAGTTGTGCAAGGTGCTGCTGCCGGATGCGGGCTACCTGCAGGAAGAAGACGCCAAGTACGCCTTCCGCAAGAAGTTCTCGAAGCACGAACATCCCGAGCCCCTGTTCACCGAAAAAGATGCCTACGAGGCCCTGAAGCAGTTCGAGTCATTGCACTACCACGAGGAATTCGAACCGGTGAAGGGCTTCCATGTGACCTTCACGCCAGCCGGGCACATCCTGGGCTCTTCCTGCGTGCATGTACGTCACGCTGGCCACGACCGCACAGTGGTCTTCAGCGGCGATGTGGGCCGGCAGAACGATGTCATTATGCGGCCGCCGGAGCCGATCCAGAAAGCGGATGTACTGGTGTGTGAGTCCACCTACGGTGACCGCCTGCACGGGGAAATCGACCCGGAGGAAGAGCTGACCGACATTATCACCACCACTGCAGCCCGTGGTGGCGTGGTGCTCATGCCGGCATTCGCCGTGGGTCGTGCCCAGATGCTGCTGTACCTGGTGCACAAGCTGATGGCTCAGGGCAAGATACCCAAGCTGCCGGTGTACCTGAACAGCCCCATGGCCATCCGCGCCACGGAGATTTTTTGCCGGCACCACAAGGAACACCGGCTGAACCAGGCCCAGTGCGAACTGATCGACGATAACACCCACTTCGTGCGCACTGTGGAAGAGTCCATCGAACTGACCACGAAGAAATTCCCCGCCATCATTATCTCCGCCAGCGGCATGGCCAGCGGCGGCCGGGTACTGCACCACCTGAAAATGCTGCTGCCCAATCCACGTAACAGCATTATCTTTGCCGGCTTCCAGGCACCAGGCACCCGGGGTGATGCCATGGTGAACGGTGTTGAATCGATCAAAATCCACGGCGAATACTGGCCGGTTAAGGCGGAAATCCACAACCTGGATTCGCTTTCTGCCCACGGTGACTACGCCGAGATCCTCGAGTGGCTGGGCCAGGGCCAGCTGACGCCGGAGAAGGTCTACATCACCCACGGCGAGATGTTGGCCGCGGACGTTATGCGCAAACGGGTGCATGAACGGTTCGGCTGGGATTGCGAGACGCCGGAGTTGTTTCAGGAAGTGGAGATCTGAAGGCGTGTGCCGGTCAGATCCCTGATTGGCACTGGCACACCGGGAGGCACCACTCATGAGCGCGGGCTATTATTGATAACTATCAAATAAACGCCATGTTGGCCTGCAATCGCCCGAGCCATGGCCCACACTGTTAGCGATACATACTGACGAGAGGGAACTGACCGTGAAGCTCTTACCTATCACCCTGATTGCCATAGGTGCCGCCGCCCTGCCCGGCTGGGCCTTTGCCGCCACTGACGGCGACCCCCAGAAGGGCAAGGAAGCTGCTGTGGTATGCGTTGCCTGCCACCAGGCTGATGGCACCGGCAAGAACAACCCCAATGGCGAATCCTGGCCGCAACTGGCCGGGCTGGACGCTGCCTACCTCGCCAAGCAGTTGAGCGACTACAAGTCCGGGCAACGTGAAAACGCCACCATGAAGCCCTTTGCCAACATGCTGTCGGAGCAACAGGTTGCCGATGTGGCCGCCTACTACAGCCAGCTGACGCCCAGCCAGGGCCAGGGTGGCGAGAATGCGGACGAAGCCACGCTGGCTCGTGGCGAAATGCTCGCACAACGTGGCGACTGGGCGGACTACATTGTCTCCTGCAAGAGCTGCCACGGACCGGGCAACCAGGGTGCTGGCGAGGCTTTCCCGGGCATTGCCGGCCAGCATGCCGGTTATATCGAGGCCCAGCTCAAAGCCTGGCAGGCAGGCACCCGCAAGAACGACCCGCAGGACCTGATGGGCACCATTGCGCGGCGCATGAGTGATGAGGACATCCGTGCAGTAGCCGCCTGGTTGTCCACCCAGCCCCCGCAGTCCAACTGAGAGGAGATAAAGCCATGAAACCGACGTTCGCCATCACAGCACTGGCCGGCTCTCTCCTGCTTGCCGGGGGAGTAGCGGCCAACGAGCGCACTGAAGACTACCTGAACACGCTGACCGAACTGGGCTATCCGGCGCCCAAAGAGAACCAGCTGGTGCATATTCCACCCACCATGCAGGACCTGGAAGCGTCCGACATGCACCCGGAGCTGAAACGGGTGATCCGTCGTGGCTATGACCTGTTTACCGATACCCAGCAACTTCGCGGCGAGAACGTGTTCAACGATATGAACTGCTCCAGCTGCCACCTGGGCGAAGGCCGCATGCCGTTCAGTGCTCCGGTGTGGCCCGCTGCGGTCACCCTGCCCAACTTCCGGGGCAAGAACGGCCACGTCAACAACCTGGAAGAGCGCATCGCCGGCTGTTTCACCTATTCCATGAATGGCAAGCCACCGGAGTATGGCAGTGACAACATGCTGGCCCTGGCCGCCTATCTCCAGTGGCTGGCCAAGGGTGTTGAGATGTATCCGGAGAAGCCCATTTACGGCCGCGGCTTCCCGGCCCCGGAACGCCCGGAAGAGCTGAGCTACGCCAATGGTGAAAAGCTTTACCAGGAGCAATGCGCCGTCTGTCACAGTGAAAACGGTGAAGGCCTGCAGGTGGATGGCAAGACGGTATTCCCCGCACCCTGGGGCGACGGCTCCAACAACTGGGGCGCTGGCATTGTGCGGGTGTTTACGGCAGCCGGCTTTATCAAGAACAACATGCCGCTGGGTCAGCCCCTGTCACTGAGTGACCAGGAAGCCTGGGACATTGCCTATTACATCAGCAACCAGGAACGACCCCAGGACCCCCGTTACACCGGTGATGTAAAGGAAACCCTGGAAAAATATGGCCCCACCTTCCACAAGCACTCGCTTTACGGACAGGCCAGCGAAGCCACCGGCGAGACCCTTGGGGATCACGACAACACGGGTGAGAAAGACTTCCTGAAGCCGGATACCGTGCGGCCCAGGACGTTCGAGTAACAGGGCCGGATGGGTAAAGGCCTCCATAACGGAGGCCTTTAACTGCTACCAAAACCCGGATCAGTGCAGCAGTCAGAGCCTGGCAAACTCCAGGTACTTGCTTGCTGCCTGTTTCTTTTCATCCTGGCTATTCAGTAGTTCAAGGCGCAGCCTGTCGATAATACGGAAATAGTCTTTCAGGGGAGAGTCTTTCTCCCCCTCGTCCTTTGCCCGCTCTATAAAGGCCTGCTGTTTCTCGCGAATCTCATTCAGCTTTACCAGTGCCTTCTGGATGGCCTCAACCCTTGCGTCAGCTCGCCCGTCCCCGGCTTGCTGCCCATCCGCTCCAGTAACACCCAGCGACGTCGACACTGGCGGGGCCTGCTCGGTATTCTGCTCGGCCAGGTCCAACTCTTCCAGCGTACGAACCTCTCCGCCTGTCGTGAGATAGATGCCCGACGCCTTGATCTGCCCAAGCGGCACACCCTGCGGATTGGTCAGGGTGAAGCGGTCTTCCACGCTATCCACATACAGCGCCTGCACACCGACCTCCGCCAGGGATCTCAGTTGCTGGTCGCCCTCCGCTGTTTGCACCCAGACGGAAAGGGACTGGAAGACGTCGTCATTGGCATCAATCCAGCGGTTACCATCATCATCGTAGCTGGCCAGTTCACTGAAACCGGAACCAGACTGTGGGCCGAACAGCTCAGAGCCGTTATCCACCTTGCCATTACCATTACGGTCAAACACCAGGTAGCCACTACCGCTTCCCAGCGACGCGTACTCACCGGTTTCACCGTTTCCGGTCAGGTCGAACTCGAACAGGGTGTCGTTCAAACGGGCTGTGGACGCGCCGAAGTTGATCACCAAGGGGTCCGTGAGCGGACGCTCCCGGATCTGCACCAACTCCGAGTATTCGTAAGTCCGGGATTGCGACTGCCGCAGTGACAAGGTGAAGTCGACCGTTTGTCCATTATCCAGGGTGATACTGCCGGTGGACGCGAAACTGCGACTCTCGCTCTCCGAATAGAACAGGTACTGGCCTGCTGTCACCGTTAACTCGCCCCTCGCCTCGGCTCCAGCGCCCTCACCAAAGGCCGCCCGGCTGACGTTAAGTGCCTGCTGACCCAACAGGAACAGCTCCGAAGATTTTCCCACCAGTTCCGCGCTGTTGAACGATGCATTTTGACCATTACCGCTGACCTGGGACGTGCTGCCAAATGCCAGCTGCTCCTGGCTGCTGTACCGATAGGCCGCCTGGCGGAACAGGGACAACTCCGTGCCACTGGCCTGCTGCCCACTTTGCAAGGGGCCCGGGAGGCGCTGATTGATTCGTAGCTGGCTGGTGTCCAGCATCGAAACCTGGCGGGTACTGTTTGATGTGAGAGAAATCTGGCTGGATGAAATCACGGTGAGCTGGCCTCTTATAACCTGTGTTGGTTATCGGCAGTACCGGTGATTTCTTGAGTAATTTATGTGTCAGCCGGGGGGAGCTTTAAAGCCGCCAACCCGGCGAGCGTCCGGCCTGATCAAGCCAGGAGCCTGCCAGTATCCCGTTGGCAGACTCCCGGACTTTAACACTGACCTACAGCAACCAGGCGCTTATTCAAACACCGGCTCTTCCCACCAGGGGAAGAACTCCGGCATGTCAGTGGAAACCTTGTTGGGGAATTCGGCCGGGCGTTTTTCCAGGAAGGAAGTAACGCCTTCGTGGGCATCGGCAGACTCGCCACGGGCCTGGATGGAGCGGCTATCGATACGATGAGCGTACATGGGATGCGGTGCGGCAGACATGCGCCACATCATCTGCCGGGCCAGGGCTACGGAGACAGGCGCTGTATTGTCTGCGATTTCCCGGGCCAGTTCGTAGGCTGCCGGCAATAGTTCGTCTGGCTCGTGCACGGACCTGACCAGGCCATGCTTGAGGGCTTCATCCGCGCCGAAGATGCGCCCCGTCATAGTCCATTCCACGGCGGTCTGCATGCCGACCAGGCGGGGCAGGAACCAGGATGACGCAGCCTCTGGCGTAATACCCCGGCGTACAAACACAAAGCCAAAACGGGCCGTCGTGGAAGCCATACGGAAATCCATGGGCAGCTGCATGGTCGCGCCGATACCTACTGCCGGCCCGTTGATAGCACCTATAACTGGTTTCAGGCTCTGGTAGATACGCAGTGTATTGGTGCCACCGCCATCGCGATACACATCCCCTACCCGCAGGGACTCCCGGGACAAGTTGCCAGACTGTGCCTTGCGGTCAAAGGTGCCACCGCCCGACGACAAATCCGCCCCGGCACAGAAGGCACGGCCAGCACCGGTGATGACCACCACCCGGACATTATCATCGGCGTCCGTTTCATCGAACAACGCCAGCAGTTCCTCACGCATCTTGGCGTTGTAGGCGTTGAGCTTTTCCGGGCGGTTCAGGGTGATGGTGGCAATGCCGTCTTTGACTTCATATTGGGTTGTTTCGAGTTCTGGTAAGGCCATGATTCCTCCGGGCTGTTTTAAAGTTCATGCAGGTTATGCATACCATGCACCGGATACAAATTCGTATTACTTATTCGGTAGAATTCACGGGGAGAATAATATGGTCTCGTCGTTATCAACCATTATTGCCGACTGAACGGATAGTCCCGGGACACAGAAAAGCGGTCTGTCGGGAATACCATGATCCGACCGGGCGTTACAGCCTGCATCCCGGCGGAAGGTAGCTATCTTGCCACCCCGACAGGTTGGCCGAGTTGTCTATCACGCACTCCCAGCTTCCCGCTGTGCTTCGCTGAAACGTGATCAATATCCCTGACACTCTGGGGTGAGCATTGCCCCCCAGCGTCACTTGTAGCTGCCCTGATCCGTCAGCATTCAAGGTGGCGATATCGGTTGCACTGGTGCCGGTGGTGATGTTGGAAGGTATGTAGCCGATCGCTGTGTTGGTGACGGGCTTGCTTCCACCAACTGCATCCTCGATGGCTGTACGATACTGGCCTAGTTCGCCCACCGCCCGGGAAACATGGGTCTTGGCGACGTAGCCCTGATAGAGAGGGATTGAAATCGTGGCAAGGATACCGAGTATCGCCACCACAATCATGAGTTCGATAAGGGTGAAACCTTTATTGGTTTGAACCATGTGGTACTGCCTTGTGAGCTGTTTAAGAACCAGGATGGTTCAAGCTCAGCAAACCCCAGGCCAAAATGGTGGGCGCTCTGAATCTTCGTAAAACTCGATGCGTTTCGCAGTACCGCGCGGCTATCCTAACCGCTCAATATCGGCCCGGGCATGAGTGTTCAGGTACTCCTGCAATGCCTTATCCATTCGTGTTTGCCACCCACTACCCGTCGCGCGGAACTCGGCGACTACTTCCGGCGACAGGCGGATCGTAATCCGTTCCTTGGTCACCGCAGCCTTGGGCCGCCCGACTGGACGAAGCTCCTCAAGCTCCTGATCCGTCAGCTCACGGGTGTCAGGATCAGAAGCAATTCCGGCATTGATATCAGCCTCTTCTTCGTCAGAAGGGAGTTCAAATACCCGACCTAACCTAGATTTTGGTTGCATAGAGCTTCACCTCTCGTCGATTGGCCTTGCGGAAGCTTATGATCCTGCGTGTGGCGCCTCGCGAGACGAAGATAACACAATAGACACGTGATCCGATCGGCGCATAGCCAACCATCCGCCGCTCACCATACTCCCTCCGGCCATCCTCTTTCGCCCACAGCCACTCCCACTCAAGCAGCCGTGCGCCTGCCAAAGACACACCGTGTTTTTCGGTGTTGATGGCATCCTTCCCTGGATCAAATTCGATTTCCCTGACAATTACTGTACATACAATAAATGGTGATGTACATCATCCTCAAGCCTGAAAATCTCGCAGGGTGACGAATCAATCCGCAGAAGCGCGGCCACATCCCCGAACAACGGCCCCCTATCCTTCACCGCCTTGAGATTGATGCCGACGCATGGCTAACCGAAGCCACGGAGTTCGAGGCCCGCTACCAGGAAAACCGGCGGGCCCACCTGGATCGACGACGATCGGCAGCCTGAACCAGACCACCCCATCCTCCTAACACCAAACTGGCACCAAGCCAGGGCCCGCACCCGCCTCAATATCGGCCTACTACGCCTATTTCTCACAAAACTGCCTGTTCCATCTGCCAATCGACGAGGCTAGGAGGAATTTGAACTTATTTGGTGGGAGGTTTGCCAGTGACTTCTGATTCTTCTCTATCGAGTGCCTGTCTATTGTGGGGGGGAGCTTTAGCTTTTGGGCAGCCAGCAGCAAGTGCCTATCCATAGTCAGGCCACTATATCGAGGGCTTGCCAACTCCAGTGCACCCACTCGCTACTCATTTTGAGGCATGGTCGAGGGGTGCCGGGGGAAATTACCATGGAACCAAAAGCGGGGCAGTTTCCGAAGCTGGACATGCTCATCATAATACGCGAGGTCCGCCACCATTGCCCTATGGTACCGGAACACCTCCTCAAGCCATAAGACTCCAACTAATGTGACCGAGAGCATCAGCAAGAACGCTATGGTCCTCCCGGCACGTTTCAATGATACATTTGAGGCGACTGATAGAGGTTCATAGCCAGTGCTCACGATCGCCCAGAAAACAGAAAGTACAAGATAGCCCACAAGCATAGAAGCTGGTGCCAAGAACACTGCAGAAACACCGGCATGCGTTAGTGCAGCGATAACGGAGGCGGTTACTCCAACCAAGCCAGCCGAGAGGGAGTCAAACTCTCCTGCTATAATTCTCCTGCGCTGTCGCAAGAGCCTACTGAATCCCACGACTACGGGAAGAGCCATAGCTCCGACCGTCAACCAACCATACTCAGCGGCCCACATAAGATACATATTGTGGGGATGCCCAAATCTTTTTGAAGTCTGATAGCTATCAGTGATGACTTCATGGGTGAGCCACGAATGCGACCCCATGCCAAAAGGAAAAGTATGCAAGCTCATCGCCCATGCTTCTTCCCAAAGTGGCCAGCGCCCGGACACGCCGGACCCTATACTTCTAACTTGTAATTCCTCAAACACGAAAGAGGGTATAACTATCGACAGGAATAACCAAGCTATCAAGCCAAAACCTAAATGTTTGAGAAACACCTTCAACCAAGGAAGGCAGCTTCCCCTAAACATCAATGCCACCATAACTATGGCGACGACCATGGCCGCAAGAGTTCCCCGGGAAGAGGATAGAAATACTATCCACCACCAAAGCGCTCCGGCCACTATTACCCCCACCCCCCACAGGCGACTCTTTTTTAATGGGCCTATCAAGGTTGCCAACGGCAATAACGGAATCACCCAGGTTGCAATATGGCTCCAGTATCGGATATTTACGTACCCCCAGGGAATCACCTTGTCCAGATTCGAAAAATTGTCAGCTATGGCAAACATATAAACGGTTAGCGACATCGCACCGTAAAAAAAGCAGAACACGGTCACGATTAGTATCAAGCTATTAAGCACCTGCCCCACTCTTTTCGCTTTAACTAAACAGGCACCCGTAAATCCAAATGCGTTGAAAAAAAGAGCGTAGAAGATTGGCTCTACAGTACCGAAATCGCCAGAAGAATAGTAAGCAATTAATCCAAGACAAAGAGTTATGAGCACAAAAGGCCAAATTAAGAGCCAAGTCAGGCCAGGTTCCCCTACGATGACGAGATAGGCCAGGCACCCAACAACACTCGTCCAAGTCACGAAGCATAACAGGAGGCGACGGTCCGCATATCCGCCCAAAAAGACAGGCAAGAAATCTATAAACATCGCATAAATAAGGACAAATGCAATAATAATACTCACTACCCAAGTCGAGTATTTGTTAAAGAAATTCGTAGTGACCTGACGTTCCACACTCATTTCTAGAATGCTCCTGCCCGAGGTTTGACTGAATGAGTGAAAACTGGTCTTAGCATTGAATATGCTTTATTAAATAAAAAAAGGGGCCCTAGTGTCCCGTTCGGTTAATTCGCGCGCTTATTGTCAATTAAGCTCAGCTTTGCCCGCGCCACTGATGTCATAATAGCTTCGGCGCTTTTATGCCACCGGAATGGCTTGGCCAGTTTTTCGTTGTGGACCTTGATGTACTTTTTAATAGCTGACTTCAACTCACCAACGCTGGTGAAAATGCCTCGATAAAGCGCGCGCCGTTCCAGTTGGCCAAACCACCCCTCAACGGCGTTCAGCCACGATGCGCTCGTAGGCGTGAAATGGAGTTTGAAGCGAGGGTGCTTGGCCAGCCAGGTTTTGACCTCCGAGGTCTTGTGAGTCGAGCTGTTATCCAGAATCACGTGCAGATCCAGATCGTTCGGGGTTTCTCGGTCGATCTGTCGCAAAAAATCCAGAAACTCCTTGGCACGATGGCGTTGAGTAACACGACCAATAACCTCGCCCGTCAAAATGTTAAAAGCTGCGTACAGGCTGGTCGTGCCATGGCGCTTATAATCGTGTGTATGACGCTCAATTTGTCCTGGCCTGAGCTGTAACTTTGGCTGTGTCCGGTCGAGCGCCTGAATCTGTGTCTTTTCATCAACAGACAGAACCAGCGCATTATCCGGAGGATTCAGATAAAGACCTACGACGTCACACACTTTCTCAGCGAAGTTCGGGTCGTTGCTGATTTTGAACGTTTTGAGCCGGTGCGGCTTTAAGTCAGCCGCTTTCCAGATCTGGCGCACTTGCCAGCGCGTCACTCCGGCATGTTTCGCCATGAGGCTGAGACTCCAGTGTGTGGCTTCTCTCGGGACCTTATGGACTGTGTCTTCTAAAATCTTTTTGACAGTTTTGTTGTCCAGCTTTCGAGGCTGCCCCGGTCGCGGCGCATCATAAAGCCCTTCAAGACCTTGCTCGCTATAACGCTTGCGCCATTTGAAGACCGTTTGAGTGCTCACCTGAAGCGAGTCTGCAATCCCTTGAGGCGTCTCGCCTTCATTCAGTAACAGAAGGATCCTGGCGCGTTGAGCCAGATGCTGACTCAGAGTGCTTGTTCGGCACCAGCCTTCAAGTTCCAGTTGATCGTTAACGGTCAGATTAAACGGGGCTGCTGGCTTGGGCACAATGGGAACCTATTTTTACTGATCGATAGCCTCATTATAACCAATATGAGTCAGCGAATTAACCGAACGGCACACTAGGGAGGCTGTGTAAAAACTCGATTTACATAGCTTCTGAGCAGGCCCACAAAATGCCTCGGACATCGTCCGGGGCATTTTTGCTTTCAATCAGCATATATTTCCATGCGATAGAGAGGCGTAAGTGCCTCAAGTCAGCCTTGCCAGCATGCCCTTCACGCCCAGCACGTTGATCGCCCGCATCAGGTTGTAACTCAGAACCCCCAGACTGTATTCACTACTGGCAGAACTCAGACCCCAGCAGGTAAATCGCCCTTTATTCAGCAGCCTTTTGAGTGTGGCGAAGGTCGGCTCAACGGCAGCCATGCGACGGATCATCCGCTCAGGTGTGGCGGCTTTCGTTGCTTTCTCCAGAGCCTCTTCATTGAAGTGGCGTGTGACCCAGCGTCGATCCACCTTGGTGCATTGGCTTTGTAGCGGGCATTGATTGCAGCCTGAACGCGCATACAGATGCAGACGATCCTTGTTGCTCACCGTCTTGTGAAGCAACCGCTCTCCAGCAGGGCAGCGGTAAGCGTCCTCTTCGGGCAAATAGGTGAAGTCACTTTTCTGGAAGTACTCGCCGCTTCCCTGATTGTTGACCGCCCGGTTCGATGGCACGGCCACATCGTACCCAGAAGACTGAAGCTCGTTGATCTGCTGACCGTTGGAATAGCCGGCATCGGCAACGAGGGTTTCTAGTCCGCCCTCCAGTACGTCATGGGTCTCTTGGGCTATCGGTTTCAATTGCTGGTTATCGCTGCCTGCCTGTGTCAGGTCGTGGTGAACGATCAGTTGGTGTTCCTCGTCAACGGCATTCTGCGCGTTGTAGCCCACCACCATGCCTTCCCGGCCAGATTTCATCAGCTTGGCGTCCGGCTCTGTACGACAGAGCTGAGTCTTGCCCTCATCGGCCAGCGTCTTCAGCTCATCCTGCAGTTCCGCCTTGTGGGTTTCCAGGTAAGCCAGGGCTTGGGATACTTTGTCACGGTTCAGGTCGGCGTCATCACCTTGTTCCGATGCCGCCAACTGAGCGAGATAACGATCGATCTTCTGGTCCAGTTTGCCCAGCTGTTTCTCCAACTGCTTGCGGGTGATGGCCTGATCTTTACTGGCAGCCGCTTTGAACTTGCTGCCATCAATCGCCACCAACTGGCCACTGACCAGTCCTGCCTGTTTACAGAACACAATGAACTGGCGGCACACCTTCTTGACCGCGCCACCGTTATCTTTACGGAAGTCCGCGATGGTCTTGAAATCCGGTGCCAGCTGCTTCATCAGCCAGAGCACTTCCAGGTTGCGATGACATTCTTTTTCCAGCCGTCGGGTGCTGCTGGTCTGATTGAGGTAGGCGTATATGTATAGCTTGAGCAGATCGCCGGGATGATAAGGGCGTCGGCCTGTGTGAGCCGTCTGCGCTTTCCTGAAACCCATCTCAGACAGGTTCAGTGAATCCACAAAGGCATCAATGACGCGAACCGGGTGATCTTCGGGGACGTAATCTTCGACGCTGGGCGGAAGCAGAAGCGTCTGACTTCGGGGAGTGCCTTCCAGATGTCTCATAAAAAATAACCGCGAGCCATGTCGCGGTTATTTTGCCAGCTTGGGAGGCTGTTTTCACACAGCCTCCTAGGGCCCCCTTTTTACTGCTTCTATTTTTTAGGAAGCAGGGCATCCGGCAGGTGCGTAGCTATCCTTCCAACCATCTGTACCATCTGTTTTACCAGTAATCGAGCAGTTCCAAACTCCATTTGCCTGCCTCTCAATAGTTACTACAGCTCCAGTAACTGCAGCGGCCGCCTGGCCACCCAATTGAGCTTCAATTTTCGGCGTTGCAGTATCACCATCGGTGATGGTAATGCCATCAGTGCCCGCGCCCGGATCCAGAAGGTTAGACTTATCTGAGTCATACCCAAGCGCAATTTGATTGTTGGCCATATCGTCGTCGTAACCGTAAATGACTTCTGCACCACGCTGAAGAGCGTCTTCGATACCCGTTTTCAGAGCATTAATTTCACCCACTACGCGGGTCACCTGGGAACGAGCAGTGTAGTCCTGATACTGGGGAATAGCCACCGCCGCCAAAATACCAATGATCGCCACAACGATCATCAGTTCGATCAGGGTGAAACCCTTCTGACCATGATTCATCTGAATGTTTTTCATAACAATGCCTCTGTGTTTTGCGTTTTTCCCGTATGGCTCCGGGGCCGGCGGAGCTTTGCCCCCGAACCGGTATGAGCCTGCGAAGAGTACAGCACCTGCCGTGCCAGTTTTTGACAGAGGACAATTATCTGCGCCTTTTCATGGCCTTATGAACCAAAAACTGTTGCCTGGCAGGCGGTTTTGAGGAACCCTTCACATGCCCTATCCGGTCGCTCACTGACGCAAAACGTCACACTGCGAAGCCACTCACATGCCTGAGTGACACAAATGGTCAACCACCGGTCTTTCCAATCATACTTGGGACATCTAAACTCACTGTCACCTGATCACCACAGGCCATTCACCCGCCTGTCAGTGTGTTACCGACAAAGTTCGAACTTTATGGCAACCGATAAAAGCAATGTAACTCTTACGGGCCTGGCCCGGCGATTTGTAGAGGACGGCCTGTTAGAGGAGGCTGTCGCCAAGGATGCCTACCTGCAGGCAGCCAATAATCGCATTCCCCTTATCACCTACCTGGTCCAGAACGACCTGGCGGACAGCCAGAAGCTGGCGTTTGCAGCGGCCATGGAGTTCGGCGTCAGTGTTCTGGACCTGAACAGCTTTCTACCGGAGATGCTGCCGGAAAAGCTGGTGGACGAAAAACTCGTTCGCAAGCACAACGCCCTGCCTCTGTATAAACGAGGCAATCGGCTGTTTATTGCCGTATCTGACCCCACCAATATCCAGGCCCTCGATGAGATCAAGTTCAACACTGGCCTGAGTACCGACGCGATCCTGGTGGATGATGCCGCGCTGCGGATCGCCATCGACAAGTATCTGGAATCTGCTGAAGACGCCATGGGCGATCTTGACGATGCGGATCTGGAGGGCGTGGAAACAGAGGGTGGTGAGCAGGACGACGATGACGCTGTCGTTGCAACCACGGATGTGGACGACGCTCCCATCGTAAAGTACGTCAACAAGATCCTGCTGGATGCGATTCGGGGCGGAGCTTCGGATATCCACTTTGAGCCCTATGAAAAGGTGTACCGGGTGCGCTACCGCACCGACGGCATGCTGAAGGAAATTTCCCGCCCCTCCATCAAACTGGCCCCCAAGATCTCCGCCCGGGTAAAGATCATGGCCCAGCTGGATATTTCCGAGCGCCGGGTACCCCAGGATGGCCGCATCAAGATGAAGTTATCCAAGACCAAGGCCATCGACTTCCGGGTCAACACCCTGCCTACCCTGTGGGGTGAAAAGATCGTGTTGCGGATCCTGGATCCCAGCCAGGCGAAGATGGGCATCGATGCGTTGGGTTATGAGGAAGACCAGAAAGAACTCTACATGAATGCCCTCAAGCAGCCTCAGGGCATGATCCTGGTGACCGGTCCTACCGGCTCTGGTAAGACGGTATCCCTCTACACCGGCCTGAATATTCTCAACCAGCCCGAGATCAACATCTCGACGGCGGAAGACCCGGCGGAAATCAACCTGGAGGGCATCAACCAGGTCAATGTGAACAACAAGGTGGGCCTGGGCTTTGCCGAAGCCCTGCGGGCGTTCCTGCGGCAAGACCCGGATGTGATCATGGTGGGTGAGATCCGTGACCTGGAAACTGCCAATATTGCTATCAAGGCGGCCCAGACCGGCCACCTGGTGCTGTCCACCCTGCACACCAACAGCGCGGCAGAGACCCTGACCCGGATGATGAACATGGGTGTACCGTCGTTCAACATCGCCACATCGGTCAGCCTGATCATTGCCCAGCGCCTGGGCCGGCGCCTGTGTAACAGCTGCAAACAGCCGCTGGATGTGCCGAAAGAAACGCTTTTAAAGGAAGGGTTCACAGAAGAACAAATTGAAACTGGCTTTACGTTGTACACACCCAAGGGCTGTGATAAATGCAATGGAGGCTATAAGGGCCGCGTGGGTATCTACGAGGTGGTGAAAGTTACCGAGTCACTGGCGAACATGATTATGGAAGAAGCCAGCTCCATCCAGATAGCCCGCCAGGCCCAGCAAGAGGGTTTCCGTACGCTGCGTCAGTCCGCCCTTCGCAAGGTCATTGAAGGGGTGACCAGCCTTGAGGAAGCCAACCGCGTAACGAAGGATTAAGCATGGCACAGGCACAGAAGGTAGAAAAACTTCAGGCGTATGTCTGGGAAGGTAAGGATCGTAAGGGCAACAAGGCCAAGGGGGAGATATCCGGCACCAACCTGGCACTGGTGAAGGCCCAGCTGCGCAAGCAGGGGGTGATGCCCAGCAAGGTCAAGCGCAAGCCCAAGCCGCTGTTTGGTGGCAGCAAGAAGGTCACGCCCTTTGATATCGCCATGTTCACCCGCCAACTGGCCACCATGATGAAGGCCGGTGTTCCACTGGTGCAGAGCTTCGACATTGTGGCTGATGGCCTGGACAACAAGGGTCTGCAGGAGCTCGTGGTTGCCATTCGCAATGACGTCGCTTCAGGTACCAGCTTTGCGGGCGCCTTACGCCGGCACCCCAAGCACTTCAATGATCTTTACTGCAACCTGGTGGATTCCGGTGAGAAGGCCGGTGCGCTGGAACAAATGCTTGACCGGATTGCGAACTACCTTGAGAAAACCGAGATTCTCAAGAAAAAGGTCAAGAAGGCCATGACCTATCCGATTGCGGTTATTGTGGTGGCAATCATCGTAACGGCGATACTGCTGGTCAAGGTTGTCCCCCAGTTTGAGAGCCTGTTCCAGGGCTTTGGTGCCGACCTTCCTGTATTTACGCAGATGGTTGTTAACTTGTCCGAATGGATGCAGAAGTGGTGGTTCGTTGTTTTGCTTGGGATCGTAGCGTTCGTTTTTAGCTTTGGTCAGGCAAAAAGACGATCTCAAAAGTTCTCAGACCTGGTGGACAAATACATCCTGAAAATCCCGATTATGGGGGAGATAATCGACAAATCAGCAGTGGCCAAGTTCGGCCGGGTGCTTTCGACCACCTTCGCTTCTGGTGTGCCGCTGGTGGATGCACTGGACTCAGTTGCTGGGGCAACGGGTAACGCGGTGTACCGTGATGCCATCTTCAAAATCAAGGACGAAGTGTCCTCAGGTGTCCAGTTGCAAGCTGCCATGAGACAGACCGACGTCTTCCCGGTGATGGCCGTGCAGCTCACCGCCATTGGCGAGGAGTCCGGCAACCTGGATGAAATGCTTGCCAAGGTGGCAGAGCACTATGAATCGGTGGTGGACGACATGGTGGACAACCTGACGGCACTGATGGAGCCGATGATTATGTCGGTGCTGGGTGTGCTGGTAGGTGGCTTGATCGTAGCCATGTACCTGCCAATCTTCCAGATGGGTCAGGTTGTTGGCTAAGTAGACTCTTGTGATTCCGCAGAGTGAGAGCCAAAGCTCGGGCTCTCACTCTGC
This sequence comes from Marinobacter sp. AN1, assembly GCF_026013985.1. NCBI lineage: Bacteria > Pseudomonadati > Pseudomonadota > Gammaproteobacteria > Pseudomonadales > Marinobacteraceae > Marinobacter > Marinobacter sp. AN1. The sequence goes on from NZ_CP110342.1 coordinate 3,124,598, forward strand.
GGCTCTCCCCCTCTCCCCGGCCCTCTCCCTCGAGGGGAGAGGGAGTGTAAGACGGTAACTCAGCTAAATTCTTCATCGCCGTAAATAACGATCCCAATCCAGAAGGTATCGAATGCCCACCCTTGACGTTTTCCTTTCAACTCCATGGCTGCTCTACATTTCAGTGCTTTTTGTTTCCCTGTGTATTGGCAGCTTCCTGAACGTCGTCATCCTGCGCCTGCCCAAAATGATGCACCAGGACTGGCGTTGTCAGTGTGAAGAATTCCTGGCGGTTCCGGAGAAGGAGCGCAGTAACGAGGAACGCATCACCCTGTCCCGGCCACCCTCCACCTGCCCTTCCTGCGGCCACAGGATTCGCCCCTGGGAAAATATTCCGGTAGTCAGTTATCTGTTCCTTCGGGGCAAGTGCAGCAACTGCGGCACCCGGATTTCAGTGCGCTATCCGCTGATAGAGGCGATTACCGCGCTGTTTTCAGTGTTGACCGTATGGCTGCTCGGGCCTTCTGTTGGCACCTTATGGGCACTGGTGCTGGTATGGGCGCTTGTTGCGCTGACCATGATCGATTTCGACACCCAGCTGCTGCCGGATAACATCACCCTGCCTCTGATGTGGCTGGGACTGCTGCTGAACTACTTCGGTTATCTGACGGACTTTCACAGTGCGTTCTGGGGTGCCGTGGCTGGCTACCTTTCCTTGTGGTCCGTTTACTGGCTGTTCAAGCTGGTCACCGGCAAGGAGGGCATGGGGCACGGTGATTTCAAGCTGCTGGCCGCCATCGGTGCCTGGCTGGGCTGGCAGTTGCTACCGGCAGTGATTTTGCTGTCTTCCCTGGTGGGCGCGGTTGTGGGAATCACCCTGATGGTGTTCCACCGCCATGGGCGGGATGTGCCGATTCCGTTCGGACCTTACCTGGCAGCAGCGGGGTTGCTGGCGTTGTGGTTCGGGGATGAGATTCTGGCCGGGTGGTATGCGTGGTTGGGGGTTGGTTGAGTAGCGTAAACCAACCCACCCCACTCACCTTGTCAGCTACCGGCGTAGCCCAGTTTCTTGTCTACGTGATTGAACAACTCTCCGCCCTTGTGCCAACGGTCGAAGTTCTCCAGGAACTGGTCCGTCAGGGCCCTGCGCCAGCCGATGAAGTCGCCGGACATGTGGGGCGTCAGGATGACGTTGCCCATTTCCCATAGCGGATGGTCTTCCGGCAGGGGCTCTTCTTCGAACACGTCCAACGCGGCACCGGCAATCTCGCCCTTGTTCAGCGCATCAATCAGGTCCCTGGTATTCACGATCGGGCCACGGCCGATGTTGATCAGGCGGGCTTCTTTTTTCATGGCGGCGAAGGCCTTCTGGTCAAACAGTCCTTCTGTCTGAGGGGTCAGGGGCGCCGCAATGACCACGAAATCCGCCACCGCCAGCTGATCAAAGAGTTGCTCATTGGCGTGAACGGCCACAAAGTCCTCGTCCCCGCTTCTGGCGCGACGAGCCACGCCATGGGGATTCATGCCAACCGCCCTGGCCAGACGGGCAATCTGACGACCAATGGAGCCCGCCCCCACGATCAGCACTTCACGTCCCTCAGCCCGCTCCGTGTCACGGTGTTTCCACTTGTGTCCGGCCTGCAGGCGCATGGAGCGGGGGAAGTCCTTGGCAAACATCAGCATGGTGCACAGCACATACTCCGCAATGCTCCGGTCAAAAATCCCCCGGGCGTTGGTCACCGTCACATCACTGTCGATCAGCGCCGGGAACATCAGCGCATCCACCCCTGCACTGGTAGCATGGATCCACTCCAGCTTGTCCGCCATTGGCCAGGCCGCTTCCAGCGCCTCAGTACGAAAATCCGTCACCATCATCACCCGGCTGTCGGGCAGGGCCTCCCGCAGGGTTTCCTCATCCCAGGCCAGCCGGACCTCACCCCTGGCTCGAACCGCGTCGATACCCGGCGGCTCCGGCTCACCCGGGGCAGTCAGTACGGTGATTACGGGTTTCTGGTCGTGGCTCATGGGTGGTGAATCCTCCGGTTTGTCCCTTTAGCTTTCCCTGAGTTTGGCTGGTGGAGTTAAGCGGGTCAAACGGGGTATGGACAATACTTTAGAAGTAAACCACCGGCTTGCCCTTGTATGTGCTGTGACTCGTGGACTACTCTGCGAGAGAGGGCCTGAACGCCCCACCAGACTTCCATTCATGGCCGTGAGAGGTGCTTATGGCAGAGGCTGCAAAAGATACCGGGCAAACCCAGCCGCGCAAGGTCAAATACCGCAAGGCCAAGGCCTCCTGGAACCCTGCGATGCAGGCGATTCCCGTGCCGGGTATCCGACGTATGGTGAATATGGCGTCCACCATGAAGGACGTGATTCACCTGTCCATCGGTCAGCCTGACCTGCCCACGCCCAAGCACATCATTGATGCCTACGTGGACGCCCTCAACGCCGGCCAGACCGGCTACACCATGGATGCGGGCCTGCCGGAGCTGCTGGTGGCCCTGCGGGACTACTATGGCAAGCGCTATAACCGCAAGCTGACCCGGGACAACATCCTGATCACCAGCGGCGCCACCGAGGCCATGTACCTGGCGATTACCTCAACCGCCCAACCCGGCCGGCAATTCATCATTACCGACCCCACCTTCCTGCTGTATGCGCCCCTGATCCGCATGAACGGCGGCGAGGTGAAGTACATTCCCACCCGGCCCGAGAACGACCACCAGCTTGACCCGGACGAAGTCATCCGGGCCATGGGCTCGCGCACCTATGCGATCATCCTCAACTCCCCCAACAACCCCACCGGGGCGGTGTACCCCCGCTCGACCGTGGAAACCATTGTGGAGGAGTGTGCCTACCGGGGCATACAGATCTACGCGGATGAGGTCTACGACCACCTGATTTTCGATGATGATGACTACGCCAGCGTGCTCAAGTGCTCGGTGGACCTGGACAACATCATGTGCATCAGCAGCTTCTCCAAGACCTTCAGCATGGCAGGTCTGCGGGTAGGCTGGGTGATTTCCAGCCAGGCCACCATCAAGAGTTTGCGCCGGTACCATATGTTCACTACGTCGGTTGCCAACACACCGTCCCAGTTTGCCGGGGTGGCGGCACTGACCGGCGACCAGCAGTGTGTCAGGGACATGGTGGATATCTACCGGGAGCGCCGGGACAAGATTGTCGAACTGATCGACCAGACGCCCCATCTGACCGGCTACAAGCCTGGCGGCGCCTTCTTCGCCTTTCCTACCCTGCCACCTCACGTGGATGGTTCGGACGTGGCCCTGCGCATGCTGAAAGAAACCGGGGTGTGCACCGTACCCGGGGACGCCTTTGGGGAGCACACGCAGAACGCCTTGCGGCTGAGCTTTTCGACAACCTGCGAGAAGCTGGAGGAGGCCTTCGACCGGATTATTCCGTGGATGGCCAAGCAACAGTTCTGACGAACCTCCCACTGTTCCGGCCCGCTACGCCAGCAACCGCGTAGCGGGCTAACGGCTTGCGAAAACCAACCATGCTGGAACCTGCCACCCTGCAATGCCCCTACTGCTGGGAACTACTGGAAGTCTTCGTGGACCCGTCGGTTCGTGACCAGGAATACGTGGAGGACTGCCAGGTTTGCTGCCAGCCCATCCTCATCCATGCCGTGTTTGACGAGGCCGGTGAGCTTCACCTGACCGCCACGCCGGAGAACGAATAGCGACCCACCCGGCAGGCCATGACACCATGCCCAAGGCCCGCAGTAAGGGTAATAACTGCCACCCAGGCCCTTGCCTGACACAGGCCACTGATTCACTCTATAGCCAATCTTCACCAGCATGACCGAAGGAATCCCTATGACCCTGCGCCCCCTGCTTGCCCTGTTACTTGCCGTCACCCTGCTTTCAGGCTGTGCCGGTTTCTCGCCGCTCACGATCAGTGAGGCCACACTGGAGCGCCATCTGCAGGATGCGGTCAGTAATTACGACCGCCAGCAGCTGCAGGCCGGCTCGCCGCTGAGCCTCTCCCTGGACAACGCTGACATCACCCTTGGTCCGGATGGGCGGGATGTGGCGGTGATAGACCTGTCCGGCCAGGTCGCCCTGAACGCCCTGATGGCGAAGCTCCCGGCTGACATAAGGCTGAAGGTGGAAGGAGCGCCTGTGTATGACAGCCAGGAACAGGCGATCTATATCCGCCGGCTGAAGTTGCTGGAAAGCAGCGTGGACACGCCTTATTTCAGCAGCGGTGAGCTGAAGCCGGTAACGGACAATATCATGCGGGTGGTGGCGCAAATGCTGGAAACCATTCCGGTTTATCGACTGGACGGCACCAGCCTGGGTGCTCGGTTGATGGGTATGACGGAGATGGATGTGCGGGTGGCGCCCGGCAGGTTGGAGTTTGTGAAGCGCTAGTTATGGAGCGTTCAGCAATCCTGGAAACGTTAATATCATCAAGCATTCACAAGGGGGGTAGCCTTCAATTCCGTGCAAAGCGCGTGGGGTGAGGGCTTGTTCCGGGACACGCCGTGAATCCGTCCATGGAGGCTCTTCAAAAACGTCCATGTTTTTGAAGGTCCCGGAACAAGCCCTCACCCCACGCGCTCGAACTGTGGAGCTATCTTCGCCCGCAAGGATCCGGTTTTGAAAAAAACGGAGTCAGAAGAAAACCTAGCTACCGGACAGCGAAGTATCCGACGGGTCCAGCTCCATTTGCTGGATCGCGATCACCGCCTGGGTGCGGTTGCGCACGCCGAGTTTGCGGAAGACCGCGGTGATGTGGGCCTTGATGGTGGCTTCGGAGACGTCCAGATCGTAGGCGATCTGTTTGTTGAGCATGCCTTCCGCCAGCATACCCAATACCCGGAACTGTTGCGGGGTCAGGGAGGCGAGTTTCTCGGAGAAGTCAGTGTTTTCCGCCTGCGTCTGCTCGAGCTTTTCAGCGACGCCTTCCGGCAACCACATGTCCCCTTCCAGCACCGCCTGGATGGCGTCGGTGATTTCCGGTAGAGGGGCGGACTTGGGGATGAAACCGGAGGCGCCGTAGTCGATGGAGCGGCGCATGACCTGCAGGTCTTCAGAACCGGAGACGACCACGACCGGCAGCCCCGGGTACTGGCCGCGCATGAACACCAGGCCGGAAAAACCGTGGGCGCCGGGCATGTTCAGGTCCAGCAGCACCAGGTCGGCGTCCGGCTTCTTTTCCACGGCAGCCTGCAGGGCCTTGATGCTCTCAACCTCGGCCACCTCCGCGTCAGGGACCGCCTGGCTTACAGCCTGGCGCAGCGCCGCACGGAACAGCGGGTGGTCATCAGCGATGATTATGTGTTGAGTCATCCACGGGCATCCTCTTGTTATTCCGGCTTGGTACCCGGCGTCAGGGCTGAACCGGCTCTGTACAAGCCGGATTGTCGAGCCAGCCACCGGGGCTGCCGTCTATTCTACCCCAAATACGACGATGCCCGCAGGGGTTGTACCCTGCGGGCATCGGCAGTACCCGGTCTGGTCAGCACATTGACCAGACCGGGTACCGGTACAGCGATCAATCGAGCTTACTTGAAGGCGCGCTCGTTGATCAGTTCGTCTACCACGCCCGGATCGGCCAGGGTGGAGGTATCACCCAGCTGATCGTGCTCGTTGGCGGCGATCTTGCGCAGTATGCGGCGCATGATCTTGCCGGAGCGGGTCTTGGGCAGGCCAGGCGCCCACTGGATGACGTCCGGAGAGGCAATGGGGCCGATTTCCTTACGCACCCACTGCACCAGCTCCTTGCGCAGCTCCTCGGTGGCTTCCACACCCTGCACCAGGGTGACATAGACGTAGATACCCTGACCCTTGATGTCATGGGGGAAGCCTACCACGGCGGCTTCCGCTACCTTTTCGTGGGCGACCAGCGCACTTTCCACTTCGGCCGTGCCCAGGCGGTGGCCTGATACGTTCAGCACGTCATCTACACGGCCCGTAATCCAGTAGTAGCCGTCTTCGTCACGACGGGCACCGTCACCGGTGAAGTACATGCCGGGGTAGGCGCTGAAGTAGGTCTGCTTGAAGCGATCGTGGTCACCATAGATGGTCCGCATCTGGCCGGGCCAGCTGTCCATGATGACCAGGTTGCCTTCGGCAGCGCCTTCCAGGACATTGCCGTTGCTGTCCACCAGCGCCGGCTGTACACCGAAGAACGGCACCGTGGCGGATCCAGGCTTGAGGTCCACGGCACCGGGCAGCGGGGAAATCAGGATGCCGCCGGTTTCGGTCTGCCACCAGGTGTCCACAATCGGGCACTTGCCATTGCCGATGACCCGGTGATACCACTCCCAGGCCTCAGGGTTAATGGGTTCGCCCACCGAACCCAGCAGGTGCAGGCTCTCGCGGGTGGTGCCCTTCATGCAGTCTTCGCCTTCAGCCATCAGGGCGCGGATTGCGGTTGGGGCGGTGTACAACACGTTGACCTTGTGCTTATCCACTACCTGACCCATGCGGGAACTGTCCGGGTAGTTTGGCACACCCTCGAACAGGACCGTGATCGCACCGTTGGCCAGCGGCCCGTAAAGGATATAGCTGTGGCCAGTCACCCAGCCGAAGTCCGCCGTGCACCAGTAAACATCGCCGTCCTGGTAGTCAAAGACGTACTCGTGGGTCATGGATACATAGGTAAGGTAACCACCGGTGGTGTGCAGCACCCCCTTGGGCGCGCCGGTCGAGCCGGAGGTATACAGCATGAACAGCGGATCTTCCGCGCCCATGGGCTCCGGCGGGCACTCAGCGGAGGCGTCTTTCATCAGGTCTTCGTAGCGAACGTCACGGCTGGCGTCCCAGGGCACGTCGCCACCGGTGCGACTAACCACGACGACCTTTTCCACGTTCGGAACAGAGTCGCCTTCAAGGGCCGCGTCCACGTTTTTCTTGAGGGGAATCTTGCGGCCGCCGCGAAGGCCTTCGTCCGCTGTCACAATGAAGCGGGACTTGCCGTTTTCCACACGGGCGCCCAGCGCCTCGGGCGAGAAGCCGCCGAACACCACCGAGTGAATGGCGCCAATACGGGCGCACGCCAGCATGGCCACGGCGGTTTCCACGATCATGGGCATGTAGATGGTGACCACGTCGCCTTTCTTGACGCCCAGGGTTTTCAGAACGTTGGCGAACTTGGCCGTTTCTGCATGGAGTTCACGATAGGTCACATTGCGGGATTCCGCAGGGTCGTCACCTTCAAAGAAGATCGCCGTCTGATCGCCACGCTTCTCCAGGTGCCGGTCCAGGCAGTTGGCGGAGGCGTTCAGCACGCCATCCTCAAACCACTTGATGGACAGGTTGTTGTAATCGTAGGTGGTGTTCTTCACCTTGCTGTAAGGCTTGATCCAGTCCAGTCGCTTACCATGTTCTCCCCAGAAGGTATCCGGGTCGTCGATGGACTGCTTGTACATCTGTTCGTATTGTTCGCGGCTGAGCAGCGCCCGCTTCGCGAAATGGTCGGGTACCGGATATAGCTTCTTGTCGGTCATTGTTTCCCCCTTGCGTTACAGAGTCTGTTACTGAGTTGTCGGAATTGTTGGAACAGAACTTGTCATCGGCACACCGTGTCTTACGGCGACCGGCAGGTGCTACGAGCCTGAAACCTGTCAAATACAGTGCAGAGGCAGTTCGCAGGAACCGCCATCTGCAATAAGTGAATTGCCCTATCTGACCATTTAAGGGCCACCCATTGAATTAGACCAACGTACTACCGGGGAGCGTTGAATGGTCCACAAATGGCTTGCGGCGCTGTCAATGCGCCCCACTCTGCATACTTGAAGGATAGTTCGCCCCGGGCCTTGTGAAAAGTACCGGGGCGGAAGGAGGGCAAGCCGGGTCAGGCGGCTGCGGCCGCCCGGCGCTGGCGACGGGTTCGCAGGCTGTAAACCCGCCGGTCGCCCAGGGCATAGCGGTTAAGGCCCCCAAGGTGGGTCTTGCGGAGGTAGGTTTCCCAGCCGATCCGGCGGGGGTCGACCGAGAACAGCTCACGGTCGGCGTCGCCCATGCGCTCCGCCAGGTCCATCAGTTTGTCGTTATGGAACACATAGTCCGGCGCTGTATAAAAGCCGAAAATGGTGGCCAGGGCCCGGGTGGTGTCCAGGTTGCGGAGCAGCTTCAACTCCCGACTGTGACCTGCCATCTTCATGGCCTTGCTGGCCAGCGACAGGGGTACGCGGATACCGGTCACCGCCGTATCAAACAGGGTTCGGTTAACGGCCATGAAGGGCTTGCTGGGTTGTCGGCTGAACAGCTTGTCGTAGGCGGCGTAGTTGTCCTTCGCCTCGGCCATCAGGTGGTCGATAAACTCACCCAGCGAGATGGGGTTCCTTGACCCGCTGCAACTCTGGTAGATACGCCGTGCCGGCTCCCGCACCAGGGCCTCGGCGCCGGCCAGCAGGATGCTGTTGGCGACCAGGTCCACCGGGATCACATCGATCACACTTTCACGGTTGCCCGGGAACAAAGTGACCTTCTCCCGGGCATAGGCCAGGATAATGGCGTCTGCCACCTTGACCCCTTCGATCCAGCCCGGCATGGGTTCTTTCAGGGCGCTTTCAATAATAGATGGGCGCACAATGGTCAGGGCCTGGTCTGACAGCGCCTCCATCAAGCGCTGCTCACCCAGCCACTTGGTAAAGGTATAGGTGTCACTCCAGCCATAGTGATTGGCTTCGCGAATGCCCAACTCTACCAGTTTCTTTTCCAGTTGCTTGCCGGCGTAGCGGGAGCGAACGTCGGTGACCTTGTCGTGGAGCAGGCGCACCAGCGCTTCGGTACAATAGTAGCCATGCTCGCGACGGGGGATGGCTGCACCCGCAGGCTTGATAATGTCCTCGCCGATGTTGCCACTGTTCATGCCATTAACGTAGCAGGTGGACACCTGCACCACTGGCGTGCCACCGCCGGCCCTGGCAAGCGCTGCCAAATTATCCAGGCAGAGCGTGTTGATGCTCAGGGCCTTGTCCAGCTCTTCCCGGAAGTTGACGCTGGCGGCAGAGTTGATCACCAGGTCCACCCGGCTGGCGAGGCGCCCGTGCTCGGCGTCGGTCAAGCCAAACCGCGGCCGGGTAAGTTCACCCTGGACACAATGGACCTTCTCTTCCAGGAAGGCCTCGAAACCCTCGTTATCCTGGTTACGAAGTCGCTCGAACACGCTGGCGCTGGCAATCTCACTGTAGAAACGCTCTCGGGCATCAGGATGGCGGGCATTGCCTCTAACCAGTACATGTATACCCCCGACCTCCGGCACCGCACGGATCAGTTTTTCCAGTACAGCCTTGCCCAGGAACCCGGTGGTGCCGGTAATCAGGATATGCTTGCCCTCAAGGGCACGGCGGACCGAGGATTCGGCATCGTCAGATTCAGGAAACAGGTGGGTCATCTCGGTTGAACTCCTTCTCGTCTGCTGTCCGGAAGATTTGCATAATGCGGGCCAGATCAGAAACGCCGTCATTACGTGTGCCTGCAGGCGCGAGTTTGCCATGGGGACCATGACAGTATGGAGTCAGGCAGCGGGATTTAAACTGTCGATTTACTGCTCACAAGCACCGGAAAAACCTGCCAGAAAGCCATCCACCCGAACCGAGTCCGGCTCCGACCTCAGACGCTCGAGCAAGGCCCGTTGTGAGCCAAAATCGGCGATACTGTAGCCCGGCGCCGACTTTTCATCGACGTCACTGGAGCCAGCAGCAATGCGCAACAGCAGTGCAGAGGTACACTTCAATGCCTCCTGCTGGAGCAGTCGGTCGTCGGAGTGGTCTTCCAGCAGCGCCTCCAACTGGCGGAAAAGGTCCTGACACTGGATGGGGGCCGGACGGCCAGGCTCCGGTGAGTGCATTGCAGGCACATCCGGCGCGGGGGCTGCCGCCTGGGGTGACGCCACAGATGGCTCAGTGCCTGCCTCTGATGAGGCCCCCTCGCTGGGCGCGCTGGACAGTCGGGTACGATGCTGCCAGTACGCCGCTATCCCTGCCTTGCTGGAGGGGCGGTGCATCAGGTGGCGGTTCACCTGGTCGGCCAGGGTTATAAACTGCTTGAAGGAAGGGTCAGTCTCCGCCAGCGTGGCCACCGGTCTTTGCAGTTCCACAGACTGACGAATGGACTCATCCCGCCAGACTGCGCCTATATAATCAACGTCCATGGAAAGGTGCTTGCGAACCGCACCGGCAAAACGGTGATGGACCGATTGTGCCTGTGATGGCCCTGATGCCATGTTGACAATAACGCCCGGCACCCGCCGGTACCCGCGACGCTGAAGCACTCGCAGCAGGGAAAAGGCATCGGTCAGTGAGGCGGGGTCCGGGGTAATCACCACACAGGCCATTGCCGCCAGGGCAATCATGTGCAGACCCGCCGGACGCAGGCCGGACGCGGTATCAATCAGGATAATGTCGTAATTACGCTCCAGCGAGGCCAACTGCTGAAGAATCAGCCCGGCGTCTTCAACATCCGCATCCATACAGCGCTGAACACCCGAGGCGCCTGCGATGACATGCAGGCCGTACGGTCCCTCCATGATGACATCGTTCAACGGGCAATGCCCCGTGATGGCATGCTCCAGGGTACGCTGCGGATACTGCCCCAGGAGGATGCTCACGTTGGCAAGGTCAGTATCCCCATCAAGCAACAGCACTCGCCGGCCCTGGCGTGCCATGGTAAGCGCCAGGTTAACAGCCACCGAGGTCTTGCCCACGCCACCCTTGCCACCGGTAAGGGCGACAACGTCGGGCGCCCTGCCATTACCCCCCGGGCTGGCAGGACCACGATCATCTGACTTCTGACTAAACGATTCGCTGACAGCCATCCCGGACCATAATCCCTTTCCACGAGCGCCAGGTGACAGGCGCCTACTACCAAGGCACTATCATACCTGTCCTGCCGACTCCCGGGAACGTGCGAGTAAAGTGTTTATTTTATCGACAGAAATTACTTGATATGTCACTTTTATTAGCTATGCTAAGCCACTGACATGTAACATTTGTTTACGCAACTTAACAAAATGCCATGACACAAACGTCGGTTACCGAACCCCTGCCCACGCTACCGGAGGTCCATCTCAGGGCCCTGGAGGCCTGCCGTGAGCACGACAGCTACCGCAGGATAACCGACATTATCCACCAGGACCCGGCACTTACCGCAAGGGTTCTCACCCTGGCAAACGGCGCTGCGGCGCACTTGCCCCAACCGGTAACCACGCTCGAGCAAGCACTGCTCCGTCTGGGTACAGACCGGCTGAGCAACCTGGTGCTAACAGCCGCCTTGCAGCAATTGCTCTTCGAAATGGCAGAGGGACACTGGCAGGCCCTTCACGGTTTCTGGCACGACGCCCTGGCCGTGGCACTGACGTCACGTGCGCTGGCAAGGCTGACACGCTACCCCGAACCTGACACCGCCTTTCTCACCGGCATGCTCCACAATGCGGGTCGGCTGCTTCTGCTGCGACAGGAAGTTGCGGAGCCTGACAGGCCTCGCGAAACACCCTACCCTGAGCTTAGTGCCCGTCTCGCGGAACACTGGAAACTGGACGTGGACATTCAGCACGCCCTGAACCGGCAACTCGACGATGCAACCGGGTTGCTCAGCGCAGGGCACCTTGGCCGGATGACCGCGGTGGCCGTGCAGCTCGTAACACGGGAGGGGCATGGCCTGGTCATGGCAAGGACCCTGTTCGGGCTCGAAGAGGAGCTCAGTGCAGAGATACTCCGGCGTATTCGACTGGAAACCCTGGACCTGGCCCACGATATGGGCATACCCGGTAAAGCCAGCTATGACGGAGCGGGGGCAACCCGGCGCCTGACGGTTGCTGCCGTTCGCGACCTGCTGGCTGGCGACCTGATCGCCAGCGCAGAAACATCAGTAGCAACCATTACGCCCGAGCAGGTTCGCCGCCAGGTCCATGAAATCAACAATCCACTGACCGTCGTGCGACAATACCTTGCTCGCCTGCGCTCTCACCTGTCGGACCCCGGCGGCGAACGGGATATCGACATAATTGAAGAGGAGCTTGCCAGGGCCAGCGACCTTCTGGCAGAACTGACCAGTCAGGGCAGCAGTGATGACTTCCTGTTACCGGCAGGTCATGGTAACGCGGAGATCAACCAGGAAGTGCTGGCCCTGACGGACCTGTTGACCGAAGGCCTGTTCCGCGACCTCCAGACCCATTGCCGCCTTGAACTGTGTAACGAGGGTACAGCGGTGGACGTGCCTGCTCCCCAGGTCCGCCAGGTGCTGCTGAACCTCCTCCGCAATGCTGCGGAAAGTCGACCGGGGGGTGGCGTCCAGGTATTGGTCCGAACGGCCGCACCGATGTGGCAACAGAACCGGCAGTGGGTGGAGCTTATCATCGAGGATAACGGCCCCGGGCTACCGGATGCAGTCAAACGTCAGTTGTTCGAGCCGGTAACCTCCGCCAAGGGCGGGGCCCATAGCGGCCTGGGCCTGAGTATCGTCAAGCAGTTAATGGATGACATGGATGCTATCATCAGTTGCCAGAGCAGCCATTCGGGGACCTTGTTCCGTCTGCTGTTTCCGGCGTGGACACCAACAGAAGACCGGTAACGGCCCAGGGTAGCCACCGCGACCAGGGCGCCACGACAACCCTCGATAGGCGGGGGTAAAACCGGCCAGGGTGAATGAGCGACGTGCGATGATCCAGACAAGCGATTCTGAGTCCGACCGGCTCCGGGCCCGGCAACAGGTCCTGGTGGCCGATGACAATCCGCGCCTGCTGGCCAGCCTTGCTAGCCTGCTCAGTGATCACGGGTTTCGACCGGTTACTGCCAGCAACGGCAGCGAGGCCTGTCGATTGTTACAGGAACACCGCTTCACCATGGCATTGCTGGACCTGAACATGCCGGGCAGGGATGGGTTCCAGGTGATGGAGGAGGCCTCTCGCCTGCAACCGGACTGCGCCCTGGTAGTGGTCAGCGGCGAGACCTCATTCCGCGCTGTCAGCCGGGCCCTGAGACGGGGTGCCAGCGACTATATCCGTAAACCGTTCGATCCGGACGAAGTGCTGGCCACGCTCGAGAATGTTTTGGGCAAGCAGTCCCTGATGCAGGCCCATGAAGATGTCCAGCAAAGGCTTGAGAAGTCTGAATCCCTGCACCGGTACATCGTCAACAACTCGCCAGATATTGTCTTCATGCTGGATGGGCAGGGCCGCTTCTGCTTCCTGAACCGCAAGGTCGTCAACCTGCTCGGCTACCAGCCGGCAGACCTGCTGGGAAAGCACTTTCGCTTGTTGCTGGACGATGAGGAAGCATCCAGGAGCAAGCTGGCACTCAAGAATCCCGGTATCAGCGCAGATCACCCGGTTTCCTTTGAGGTCTGCCTGCGGGCCAGCGGCTCAGACCGGGCGACACGACACTTCGAAATTACCGCTTTCCCAATCAGTGATGACAGCTGGCGCACCCTGGGCGACAGGGAGTACAGCGACCTGAGCCTCCATGCCCGCTATTACGGCATCGCCCGCGACGTCACTGAGCGCAAGGAAGCCGAGGCCTTTATCAGTTTCCAGGCCTACCATGACCTGCTTACCCGCTTGCCCAACCGGGCCCTGTTCAGGGATCGGCTCAACATGGCGCTCAACCACGCCAGCCGACATCATCAGCAGCTGGCCGTCATGTTCCTGGACCTGGACCGGTTCAAGATCATCAATGACACCCTTGGCCACACCGTAGGTGACCGCCTGCTCCAGGCCGTTACCCAACGCCTTGAGAGATGCCTCCGCAAGGGAGATACGCTCTCCCGCTTCGGTGGTGATGAGTTCACCCTGCTATTGCCTGCCGTGCCGGACCGGGAACACGCCGCCGTCATCGCCAACAAGCTGATCGATACACTGCGTGAGCCCTTTGTGCTGGACAACCAGGATATCTATATTGGCGTCAGTATCGGCATCGCCATGTTTCCCGAAGCCGGGGACACGATTGAACATCTGATCCGCAATGCGGACCTGGCCATGTACCAGGTCAAGTCCCGCGGCAAGGACGGCTATTGCTTCTTCGATAGCAGCATGACCGTGGACTCCAGTGAGCGACTGACCCTGGAGCGGGACCTTCGCAGAGCCATCAGCGAGGGTGAACTCAGAGTGCATTACCAGCCCCAGGTGTGCCTGCGCACTCGCCGTATAACCGGACTTGAAGCCCTTGTACGCTGGCAGCACCCGGAACGGGGCCTGCTGTTGCCTGCGGATTTCCTGCCACTGGCCTCGGAGACCAACCTGATCTCTGAAATCAGCCACCAGGTTCTGAAGAATGCCTGTGAAGAAGTGGGCCAGTGGATAGCCGCGGGGCACCAGGACCTCCGGCTGGCGGTTAACCTGTCCCCCGTCCAGGTAGAGCACCCGCTGTTCACTGAACGGCTGATGTCACAACTGCGACAGATCGGTTTTCCGCCGGCCAACCTTGAGATCGAAATCACCGAAAACGTCATCATGAACGACCTGGAGCAGGTCAGCCACACCCTCCGGGAACTCGCCGGACACGGCGTTCGCATTGCAATCGACGACTTCGGTACCGGCTATTCCTCTCTGAACTACCTTCACCACCTGCCCATTCATACCCTCAAGATAGACCGGTCATTCGTACACGGTATTCGGTCAGGGAACGACGGCGCCTGCATTGTGAACGCCATCATTGCCATGGCCCAGGGCCTGAAGCTGGAAATCGTAGCGGAAGGTGTGGAAACACAGGATCAGCTGGACTATCTGTCCACCAGCGATTGCGACCTGGTACAGGGCTTCCTGTTTGGCCGAGCGCAACCGGGATACCGGGTTGCTGAACTGCTGGGCCACCAGGCCTTGCCGATCGCCAGTAGCGCCTGACACCTGGCAGTCAATGATGCCCCGGCCTGGCCACGCGTGCCATCAAAACCGGCAGAACCCAACGGCATCCAGGAAACGGTCGATGTCATCCATCACCGGTCCGGAAAACAGGCAGCGGTGCCCTGAAGACTGAAAGCGTTGCAGGGCATCTCTGTCAAACCCGGCCTGTTCCAGCAGGTACAGGGTGCGCCGGGCAATCGCCTCTCCGGAATCCACCCAGAAGCGGACCTCCGGCAGCAGTTTCTGCAAGGTTTCTGTGATCAGGGGGTAATGGGTGCAACCCAGCACCAGGGTATCCACCCCTGCCTCCCGAAACGGCTGCAGGGCGACCGACAAGGCAGGTTCCGGCATCGGGCGCCCCCTGGCCCAGTCTTCAATCCAGGTAACAAGCTCGGGGTGCCCTACCCGCTCGACAAGGCAGTCTGCTGCAAACTCGTCGATCAGGTCTTCCAGGTACGGCCGGCGCACGGTAGCCGGGGTGGCCAGCAGGCCGATACGGCGATTCTCCGACACGGCGGAAGCCGGCTTGATGGCAGGCACCACGCCCACCACCGGGATATCGGTAGCGGCCCTCAGGGCTGGCAAGGCCACCGTGCTCGCGGTATTACAGGCGACCACAATGACATCGAACGGCCGCTCCCGCAGCTGCTCCATCACCAGGGTCACGGTGCGCCCGGTTACCGTTCCCTCGGGCTGGTTACCGTAAGGAAAACCGGCGTTATCGGCCACATGGGTGAGCCTTGCCGCCGGCACCTGCCGGTGCAGGCAACGGGCAATGCTCAGGCCACCAATGCCCGAATCAAACACCAGTATTTCGGGCACCCGGCCCGGAGCTGCCGACTTCAAGCTCCGTGTTCCCCCAGCATTTCTTCTTTCAACCGGAGTATCAGCCGCCCGGCGATGGTGGTTTCCGGTGGTATGGGGGGATGCTCGTCTGGCGTGAACCAGTCCGCTTCGGCGATTTCATCTTCCTGGAGGACCAGGTCCCCGGATTCATAATCCGCAAAGAAGCCCAGCATCAGCTGATGGGGGAAGGGCCAGGGCTGGGAGGTCCAGTACCGGACATTGGTCACGGTCAGGCCGGTTTCCTCGAGGGTCTCACGGGCGACCGCCTCTTCCGCACTCTCACCCGGCTCCACGAATCCGGCAATCAGGCTGAAGAAGTAACTCTTTGCCCTGGTGGAGCGGGCCAGCAGGAAGCGATCACCCCGGCGAATCACAACGATTACACAGGGGGCCAGCCGCGGATAGAAAGGCATGCCACAGGGCTCGCACCAACGGGCCCGCTCATTGGGATGGAAACCGGTTTCGGTTCCACAGCGGCCACAGTACCGATGGTCCCGGAACCACTGCTGGACCTGGGCCGCGGTGCCCAGCACTTCCGCCGGGGCGTCCGGCATGGTCAGCAGGGCTTCCCGGAGATGGACCGGTCGGGTCAGATACAGAAGCATACCGGGGTCAACGCTGGCCACATACACGTTACGACCATCCAGCTCGCCCACATAGACCGGCTCGGTACCGTCGTCCAGGGCGCCATCAACACTGCCCCAGCGGTGGTACCAGTCGTCCTCGGGGCACCATATCTCAGGACCGTTCATGGCGATGACCAGGTCATCTGCCTCCGGGGCCTTGCGGGACCAGCCCGCGTTCCAGTTTGCCATCGGGTACTCCACGGTAATCTCAAAAGGAGCAATGTACCATATTCTCGCCTTTGTCCCGCGCCCCCGACCAAGTAAACTTGTGGCCCTGTTTCGCCCTGTCCGGAGTCTGACTGAATGCGATTGTTCCCGGCTGTTTCCGGTGCCATCACGACACTGCTGCGCAAGGTCCTGTTCCTGTGGGTCCGTACCGATGTACTGGGGGCCGGCAAGGACGAGCTGAAGCTGGATCCGGAGCGGCCTGTCTGCTACGTCATGCAGTACAGCTCCCTCTCCAGCAGGCTGGTACTTGAACAGGAAGTGGCTCGTGCCGGGCTGCCTTCAGCCAGTGCACCCATGGCCGTGCATGGCGGTCTGAACCATTCCTTCTGCTTTCTGTACCGCCGGGCCCGCAGCAGCTTCAGCCCACGCCTGACACCGGTAATGACACCACAGATGGAACAGCTGGTGAACCTGTCCGTCGAGGACCCCACCCTGGACATCCAGCTGGTGCCGGTATCGCTGTTCTGGGGGCGGTCGCCGGACAAGGAAAAATCGGTGCTCAAACTGCTGCTGTCCGATACCTGGTCCGTGGCGGGGCGCTTCCAGAAATTCCTCATCATCCTGCTGCATGGCCGCAACACCCTGGTACGCTTCGGTGAGCCCATGTCACTGGCTGATATTGTGCGGGAACACCACCGCAGCAAGGCCAGGGCCAACCGCAAGACCGCCCGGTTGCTGCGCACCCATTTCCGCCGGGTGCGCCAGGCGGTGCTGGGGCCGGACCTGTCGCACCGTCGCACCCTGGTGGCGGACCTGATCCGCACCCCTGCGGTGCGTGAAGCCATTCGCGAGACAGCCCGCCGGGAAGACGAACACCCGGACAAGGTCCGGGCAAGGGCCTACGAGTATGCCAATGAGATTGCCTCCAGCATGTCTATCGCCACCATCCGCATCCTGGAGGTATTGCTGAGCTGGCTGTGGAACCGCATCTACAACGGCATCCGTATCAACAATATCCGGGAAGTCCAGGAAGTCGCCGAAGAGAATGCCGTGGTCTACGTGCCCTGCCACCGCTCACATATTGACTACCTGCTGCTCTCCTACGTGCTCTACCGCAACGGCCTGATGCCGCCCCATATCGCGGCGGGCATCAACCTGAACATGCCGGTGGTTGGGCCGATCCTGCGGCGTGGCGGGGCGTTTTTCATGCGCCGCAGTTTCCGGGACAACCCGCTTTACTCCGCCGTGTTCAACGAGTACATGCATGTGATGTTTACCCGGGGCTATTCGGTGGAATATTTCGTGGAGGGCGGGCGCAGCCGCACCGGTCGCACCCTGCAGCCCCGACCTGGCATGCTGTCGATGACCGTTCGCAGTTTCCTTCGTGACCACAAAAAACCCATTGTGCTGGTGCCGGTGTATATCGGCTATGAAAAGGTTATGGAAGGCCGCTCCTACCTGGGCGAGCTGCGTGGCAAGAAAAAGAAGCAGGAGAGTGTTGTAGGCCTGGCCAAGACGGCGCGCAAACTGCGCAGCTCCTTCGGCAAGGTATCGGTGAATTTCGGCGAGGCAATCTTCCTGGACGAAGCCCTGGAGCAGGCCCGGCCCGGCTGGAAGCATGAGGCCGTGGGCGCCGAGGCCCGGCCGGCCTGGTTACCGGATGCGGTGGACCACCTCGCCCGCCACGTAACCACCGGTATCAATTCCGCCGCCGCAGTAAACCCGGTTAACCTGGTAGCAACCCTGCTGCTGGCCACCGAGCGCCTTGCCATGGATGAGCGGCAACTGGCAGCCATGATGGACCACTACCTCAGCTTGCTTAAGACGCACACCTACGCTGAAACGGTGACTTTTCCCGAAGGCGACGGCATGGAATGGATCCGCTACTGCGAAACCATGGGACTGGTGGGGCGTTACCCCCAGAAGCTGGGCGACATCATCGGGCTGGATGGTACCAATGCCACGCTAATGACCTATTATCGTAACAATATCCAGCACCTGTTCGCCCTGCCCGCGCTGATTGCCTGCCTGTTCGAAAACTGCACGTCTATGGCCCGTGACAAGGTCATTTTCCTGGCCAGTGCGATCTACCCGTACCTGCACTCAGAGCTGTTTCTGCGGTATGACCCGGAAACCGTGGGTGTAGAGGTGGACCGCTGGATCGGCACCCTGTCAGATCACGGCATTCTGCGCGCGGATGGCGACCGTGTGATGGGGCCGGAGGAAGGTACCGACGCACGGCTTCAGCTGCACACGTTATCGCGATTCATCATCCAGACCCTGGAGCGCTATTACATTGTGATTGCAACCCTGCGCAAGCATGGGCCAGGGGTTCTGACGGCGGAGGAGCTCGAGGAAGAGAGTGCGCTGATGGCAGAGCGCATGTCGCTGCTGTTCGGTCTGAATGCGCCCGAGTTCTTTGACAAGACGCTGTTCCGAAACTTTATCGGGGAGCTCGCAGGCAATGGCGTGATTGTTGCCGGCGAGGATGACCGGCTGAGTTATACCCGGGAGCTGGAAGAGGTGTCGGAGGATGCGCGGCTGGTGCTGAGCGTGGAGAAGCGGCAGGCGATTGCGCAGGTGACCCAGTTGAATCGGCCTGAGTGAGTCAGTCGGCTGGCAACGCCTGCAACGGGTAAACGTCGTATCGACTGCTTTTCCCTTCAAGCTTCAGGGCCGGGGCCGGGCCAGGGATAGCCGGGGCCCTTCGCGAGCGTTTTACCACGACCCGGTAGCGGGCGCAGGCCAGCGCTGCCGTGAGAAGGGCGGCGGCATCCGGGTCGTCGCCGACGACCGGGCGGAAGAGTTGCATTTCTTTTTTCACCGCAGCGGACTTGTCACGGTGGGGGAACATGGGGTCAAGGTGGATGACATCAGCAACGGGTTCCTGCCCTGCCCTGTCCTGTAACCACTGGATGCTGTCGGCCAGGATCAGTGTCATTCGGGCGATTACCGGGGCGGTGGTTTCGTCGGCTGCGGCACGGGCCAGGCCGTCTTCGAGCAAAGCATGGATAACCGGGGAACGTTCCAGCAGGGTAACCCTGTGGCCCAGGCCGGCGAGGACGAAGGCGTCCTGGCCCAGGCCGGCGGTGGCGTCCAGGATATGCAGGGTCTGATGGGTGCGTTTGAGGCCCACAGCACGTGCGATCAGCTGGCCGGTGCCGCCGCCGTGGGCCAGCCGGTAGCCGGCCTTGCCGGCGACGAATTCAGCCCTCACCGGGCCTGGAGCTTTGCGACCTGTGGCCTGGAGGCTGAGACCATGGTCATCCAGGAAGAGTATTCTGGGGTGATCATCAATGTGCCTTGGCGATACCACACCCAGCCAGGGGACGCCAAGGCGGGTTGCCAGCGCTGCTGCCCGCCCTGAAAGTTCATCGCTGGCACACCCCACCGGAGGCAGGTGCCCTGCGTCACTGGAGTCCTGTTCAATAGGCTGGTTCATTGGCAAGGGGTCTGCTCAGGCGGATGCGGCAATGGTTGGGGCTGCTCAAGGAAAACGGTATCAGACGCGAATATCGATACCTGCCAGCTCAGCGTCATAACCATCCATCCCTTCGCGCTGGCTGGCCACAGCCGCAAAGGCCTGTAACGCTCGAAGGTTCGCCATGGGGATATCATCGGAGCGGAAAGGCTCGAGGCGCGTGTCTTCCGCGGCAGCCCGGGCCTGGACCCGGCGCAGGTAGCCTTCGGTGTCTTCCGTCGGAGAAGCGCCTGCGTTGTCGGTGGTACCGTTGCCAGCCGGAACAACACGGGCCTGCTGCCGATCATCGGCCAGGACCTCTGGGCGGGCCGCCGGCGCACGGGCACCATCGTTGCGTTCGCGGGCAACGTTGGTACCGATATACGGATTGTTGGGGTTGAGTCCACCAATCATGGCAGGTTTCCGGACCGTGTCTGGTTAACGCCCTGGAAGCTTCTTCCAGGTCACTTCGTCCCGCAGGTAAACGGGCTGGGCCTCAGCCGCCGGTACCGCGACACCTTTTTCCCAGGCATCGGCAGCCAGACGGACAACAAAGCGGGCGTCGGGAACCATTCCCGTTTCCGGAGATGCTACCCGGCTCACCACATTGTCAGGCATGCGCTCAGCATAGCGCCATCCACTGCCGCCCGCCAGCCATCGTAAAGGCCCTTCAGGCAAACTGACCTGTTCAGGGGGGCAGACCCGCTCCGGTGCCAGTGGCTCAGGAAGCCCGGCGGTCAGACGATAGCACCCCCAGTAAACCTCGTCCATCCTTGCATCAAAGGCCACGGCGATGCCGTCGCCTTCCTGGGCGTCCTGCTCTTCGGCTACAGCGAGGGCCACTGCCTGCAGGGAGGAAACCGGCACCACGGGGATATCCAGCCCCCAGGCCAGCCCCTGGATCACTCCGGTGGCGATGCGCAACCCGGTGAAAGATCCAGGGCCCGCTGCGAAGGCCAGTGCGTCGAGATCCCCCATGGCGACACCCTGCTCCTGGAGCAGCTGCCTGACCATTGGCATGATCAGGCGGGTGTGCCCCCGGGGCTCAACACGGAGATGCCCGCTCAGGTCGCTGCCATCAAGCAGCGCCACGGAGCAGGCATCAGCGGAGGTATCAATTGCCAGTAACTTCAAGTGTCTGTTATCCCGTCTGGTAAAGTGTTGGTTAAGCCCCTCAAGGCCTTGTCCGTAGCCAGACGGGACCTTTTATTATCCGAGTTTGGAAAGAATCTGCTCGCGGATATCGTCCAGCGAACCGACGCCGTCAACGCGAACGTATTTGGGCGCCTGTTGCGGCTCTTCCTTCGCCCAGTCCTGATAGTACCCTACCAGAGGCTCGGTCTGCTCATGGTACACCGCAAGGCGGTGGCGAATGGTTTCTTCCTTGTCGTCTTCGCGCTGAACCAGCGGCTCGCCGGTTTCGTCGTCCTTGCCATCTTCTTTGGGCGGGTCGTACTTGACGTGGTAGATACGACCGCTGGCCGGGTGAACACGGCGACCGGCCAGGCGCTGTACGATTTCCTCGTCGTCTACCGCGATCTCGACCACGTAATCGATGCTGATGCCCTGGTCCTTCAGTGCTTCAGCCTGGGGAATGGTGCGGGGGAAACCATCCAGCAGGAATCCGTTACGACAGTCTTCCTGCTGCACCCGCTCCTCGATCAGGGCAATAATGATTTCATCGGACACCAGTGAACCGGAATCCATCACGGCCTTGACCTTGTTGCCAAGCTCGGAGCCAGACTTCACGGCCGCACGGAGCATGTCACCGGTAGAAATCTGGGGGATGTCGAAGCGCTCAGTGATGAACTGGGCCTGGGTCCCCTTGCCGGCGCCCGGCGCCCCCAACATGATAATACGCATAGGTTGTGCTCCCATTTCCTGGATAATTATGTCATTGAATTGAAAAGCGGTTGCCAAACCCTGAACGGGTTACTGCAAGGCTTGGCAACAGCCTCTCTCACCCCTGGCAGGTTCACGGAGAGCCGGCATTATACGAAGTCGGGCCCGTCAGAGAAAGTCGACGTCAGTCGCAGTCAATACGTTCTGACCGTGATCCAGGCGAGCCGGTCAGGATGACAGAGAGCGGGCAAGGCTGTCCAGATCGTCAGACACCTGATCCACATCGTCCCGAAGAAGGTCCAGCTGGGTCGCCGGCAGGTCCAGCTTCGCGGCCAGCGCCTCGATGTCGTCGGGGTTGAACTCATCCCCCACGCCCTTCTCCTTGAGCAGGCCATTGGCAAGCTGGACCATGATGACGTAGGCCTTTTGCTCCCCCTCGTAGCGGGGCTGCTGATGGACGCCGGCGGATTTGACCACCGCATCCGGCAGCTGCCAAAGCTTGTGCAGGATTCCGCCGATCACACCGTGACCCACCGTGAGCATTTCCTGGTCTCCTGAGGCGCCGAACACCTGCTGCTCAAGGGCCCTCATGCTGACCTCGGGGTTGGCGGCGCGCAGCCGGTTAAGCTCCTCGAACTCGGCAGGGAACAGGTGGCCCACCAGCAGCAGGCCAAAGTTGTGCAACAACCCACAGAGGTAGGCCAGGGAGGGGTCTGCGCCACACTGGGGAGCCAGTCGCTGGCAGACAAAGGCACAATAGAGGGAGTGTCGCCAGAACTGGTCCATACCCAATGGGCCCTGGCGGGGAATGTCAAAAGCCCGCACCGAGGCGATGCCCAGGGCAATATGTGCCACCCGTTCGAATCCGAGTACCCGGGTGACAGCCTCCTGCACCGATTCGATCTGTCCCGGGTAGTTGAACAGTGCCGATCGGGCGTAACGGATGATCTGGGCCGTCAGGCTGGGGTCATACTCAATCAGCTCTGCCAGCTCCCGGGCTGAGGCTTCCGGGTCGCTGGTCAGGCGCAGGATTTTCAGTGCCAGGGCCGGCATCGGGGGCAGGCGGTAAAGCTTCTGCAGCTTGTCGGCTACTTCTTCGAGGGTGATGGTACTGGCGGACTGACCGCTAAGCCGTATGGTGACGTGCCCCTTGTCCGCTCCCGCCATGGCCAGGCGGAAGTCCCTTGCTGCCATTACCAGCAGCCTGGATGAGGAACCACAGGCCATGACCAGCCGCTCAGCCTGGTACAGGGATTCCTCCACCAGTACCGGCACGCCATAGGCTGAACCGAATGGCGGCACGAATCCCGGGGCGCAATCGCTGAAGACCTTGCCGGCCTGGTTAGCGGTCAGTGGCTGCATGCGGCGGCCGGTACGAGCTTCAATAGCGTCCAGGTCCGGCGAGCTGTCGAACGGGTGGACCACCAGCACGACGCCTTTCACATCAATGAGCGCGGTGCTGCGGATCACCTGGCGACGCTCCACGTCCGCCCCGAGAACGGCTGCGTCCAGGCCGCCACGGGGGTCTGCGGTAATTGGAATCAGGTCATGGGCGATGCCCTTGCGATTGAGATACTGCTCGACTCTGGCGGCCGCTGCCACGGGGGTCTCCTTACTGACTCTGACGCTATGCGAGCCCGGCCGCCATGCAGCAAGGCCCTGACGCACTACCGGGGTGCGGGAAGATTACCATATCCCCACCGCCCCGTCCGGCTCAGCGGCAAGTTCGCTGTCACCCACACGGCAAACCTGTCCATCCTGTGAATAGGCTCACAAGGCAGCCAGGCAAACGGCCCGTATCAACCGGTGTTACGCATGCCTGCTGCGATCCCCGCCATGGTGACCTTGAGTGCCTGCTCAACCAGCTCCGGCATGGGCACCACTTCAGCATCGGATCCCTCCGCGGCCACGTTCTGCTCAGCTTCCCGGTTACGGCGCAGCAACTCGGCCTGCAGGTAATGCAGCGGATCCGTATACGGGTTACGCACCTTCATGGATTGAGCGAATACCGGTTCGTGCTCCAGTAACGTCTGCTGCTCCTTCAGTGCCAGCACCTGCTCGATGCAGCCGGCGAGGCGCTCCCTCAACTGCTCACCCAGTGGGCGCAACTGCGGCTCTACCAGGATCTGGTCGTAGTAACTGGCAATACGCAGGTCCGCCTTGGCCAGCACCATCTCCAGCATATCGATGTAGGTGCGGAAGAAGGGCCAGTCCTGGCGCATGGCCTGTAGCAGCGGCATCTTGCCAGCCTTCTCCGCCTCGGACAGGGCCTCATCACTGCCCAGCCAGCTGGGGAGCATCAGTCGCATCTGGGTCCAGGCGAAGATCCATGGAATTGCCCGCAGGCTTTCCACGCCGCCACTGGGCTTGCGTTTTGCAGGGCGGCTGCCCAGGGCCAGCTTGCCCAGTGCCTGCTCCGGCGTCGCCTGGCGGAAATAGGGCACGAACTCCGGATTCTCCCGAACCACATCCCGATAGGCTTCAAGGGAGCGCTCGGTAAGCCAGTCCATCGCCTCCCGCCATTCCGGCTCGGGCGCCGGGGTGGCGCCAGGGTAGCCTCCACCACGGCGGTGGTGTACAAGGTGAGGCTTTGCTCCGCCAGCCGTGGCAGGCCAAACTTGAAGCGGATCATCTCTCCCTGTTCCGTAATCCTGAAGCTGCCGTTTACCGACCCCGGCGGCTGAGACAGTATTGCCCGGTTGGCCGGGCCGCCGCCACGGCCGACGGTACCGCCCCGGCCATGGAACAGGGTCAGGTGCATATCGAAGCGATTGGCCACCTCGGTGAGCTTCTCCTGGGCCTGGTACTGGGCCCAGGCCGCCATCATCTGGCCGGCGTCCTTGGAGGAATCGGAGTAGCCAATCATGACTTCCTGCTGGCCGTTGCAATACTCCCGGTACCAGTCCACGGAGTACAGGGCTTCCATAGCGGCGGGCGCACCCCGCAAATCATCCAGGGTTTCAAACAGGGGCACGATACGCATCGGGAACTTCATACCGGCTTCCCGCAGCAGCAAGATCACACTGAGCACATCCGATGGCGTACTGGCCATGGAGATCACATAGGAACCCAGGGCCTCCGGGGTCTGGCCAGCCACCACCTCGCAGGTGGCAAGCACCTCCCGTACCGGCCCCGTAGGTTCCCAGTTGCGGGGCACCAGGGGACGACGGCCGCGTAGCTCTTTCACCAGGAACGCCTGGCGCTGTTCCTCACTCCACTCCAGGTAGTTGCCGAGGCCCAGGTAGTCCACCATCTCCGCCACCGCCTCCGCATGGCGGGTGGCTTCCTGGCGGATATCCAGCCGAATCAGCGGCAGGCCAAAGGTGTGGGCACGGCGCAGGGTATCCAGTAACGGGCCATTGGCGATGGTTTCAAGGCCGCAGTCGATGAGGGAGCGATAACACAGCTCCAGCGGGCCGGTAAGGTCTTCGTTCTCGAACAGGATATCGGTCTCATCCGCCGGCTCACCGTTGACCCGGGCTTCCGCCCAGTCCCGGGTACGAATCAGCCGCTCCCGCAGACGTCCGAGAATGACCCGGTAAGGTTCACGACTCTCACCAGCCTGTTCCCTGAGCTCATCACTGGCCTGCCACATGGACAGCTCCGCCCGCAGGGACTGGATATCACGCAGGTAGAGGTCCGCCGCCATCCAGCGCCCCAGCAAGAACACCGTACGGGTCACATCATGGGTCACATTGGGGTTGCCGTCCCTGTCGCCCCCCATCCAGGAGGCGATCCGAATGGGCGTTGCGTCCAATGGCAGGCCGTTGCCAGTGGCACCGTCCAGCGCCTGGTCCAGGCTGCGCAGGAATCGGGGGACTGCCTCCCAGAGGCTGTTCTCGATGACCGCGAAGCCCCACTTGGCCTCATCCACGGCGGTCGGTCGCTCGTGGCGGATTTCGTCCGTGTGCCAGGCTTCCGCTACCAGCAGCCGCAGGCGATCCAGGGCCTCGTCCCGCTCAGCCGGCAACAGGTCATCATGGTCCAGGGCCGCCAGGCAGGCCGACATCTCATCGTACTTCATGATCAGGGTACGGCGGGCCACCTCGGTGGGATGGGCTGTGAGCACGAACTCCAGCCGCAGCTGCGAGACCTTGCGGTGCAGCTCTTCGGCATCCACGCCGCCGCTTTGCAGCCGCTGGAATACCTCCCCAAGGGACTCCACCATCAGATCAGACTGGTGTCCCCGCTTGCGGCGTACGCCATGATACTGTTCAGCCAGGTTGGCCAGGTTAAGGAACTGGTTGAAAGCGCGGGTAACAGGCAGCAACTGATCGTCACGCAGACTGCTCAGCAGGCGCACCAGGCGTTGCCCGGAGCCACTTTCCTGCCGCCGGTCTGCCTTGGCTGCGGCGCGGATTTCCTCGATCAGCTGATAGATCTCCTCGCCGGGATAGTTGCGGATATTGTCACCCAGCAACTCCCCAAGCAGGCGGACGTTCTCTCGCAATTCGGGATGCAATTCGGCCACGGGCATTTCCTTGGTTAATAATGGGATCTCGATTGACGGACCTTAAACCGTACAATGATACTTACTGATACTAATAACGACGTCGCCGCCCAATCGCAAGGGTGATCAACAGGAGATACCATGAAAGTTACCGACTTACCCCAACACTGGCAGGAAGACAAGAAGCCCGCCGAGCGGACCCATGACTACAACCTGCGCCTGCCGCTGGAGGATGCCGCCAGGGTTGCAGCGCTGGCGGAGATGTATCCGGGGCGCAGTGAGACGGATATTCTGAACGATATGATTGCGGCGGCGCTGGATGATCTTGCGGAGAGTACGCCGTTGAAGGATAAGCTGAAGAAAGGCTAACCAAGGCTTTGAAGCCCCTCTCCCCTTGTGGGAGAGGGGTTGGGAAGGGGCTGGGGTGAGGGCAGTCAACTCGAGGCGCTTCGCGCTACCCCTCTCCCCGGCCCTCTCCCCCAAGGGGAGAGGGGGTCCAATTCTCCCCGGCCCTCTCCCACGAGGGGAGAGGGAGTAAAATGTGCTACGACCGAAACTGTGGAAAAATCCGCCGTCAGGCCACAGACACCAGCTGACGACTCTTCAGCTCTTCCATATGTTTCTGGCTCAGAGCCACGAAGCGCGGTGTCAGACCCACGTCTTCGTAAATCTCGTAGCCTTCCTCATCGTAGGCCACTACCTTGTCACCCTGCTCATAGGGGAACGACGTCTCAAGCTCATCAAGGGCAGCTGAAAGCAGGTCCCGCATCAGGTCCTGGGGGGATTTCATGGGGTACAGGGCTGCCAGGCGCGACAGCTCCTCATGGTGAGCATCTGCCAGTTTGACGAAATAAGGGTCACGGGTCAGACGCCCCTTGGCGTGCTTGTCCCAATGTGCGACCAGATCACGGATCTTCATAACGACTCCTGCCTTCGACTACTACCCGATTGTTTTGGATTCTGGGGGCTATTGCCGGAAAAGTACAAACGTACATCGTCCCTCAACCCGCAGTGTAGTTGAATCGTGCAGAATGCAAGCGGGGAAATCGGTAACGATTTGTACTTATTTGTTGTTTTTGCTGGCGAGGTGCTCACTTGCCCGGTGAACGCTCCACACCTTTGACGCTGTTCCAGATGGCATCCAGGACCTCCAGTGATTCATCTTCCATGACCCTGCCCTCCTCTTCCAGCACCTGTTCGATGGCCCGGAAACGGGCTTCGAATTTGCGATTGGTGCGACGGAGGGCCTGGTCCGGGTTCACCTTCATGAAGCGTGCGAGGTTCACGCAGACAAACATCAGGTCTCCCAGCTCATCTTCCACCTCATCCCGAGCGGCCGGATCTTGCTGGGCATTGGCCCAGGCTTCCCGTAACTCCCCGATTTCCTCCTCCAGCTTGTCGAACACCGGGCCGATATCCGGCCAGTCGAAGCCATACCGGGCCGCGCGCCGCTGTAACTTGTCAGCCCGGGTGAGGGCCGGAAGCGATGCAGGGATATCCGCCAGACGGCTGGCCGGCTCCTGATCCGTGGTTTCTCCTTTTCCCGCTCGCTCCTCAGCCTTGATGCGCTCCCAGCTGGCAGCGATCCACTCGTCTGTGGGCCGGTTATCCGGATCAACCCGACTTTCCAGGGTACCCTCGGGAAACACATGGGGATGCCGCCGCAGCAGCTTGCGTACCAGGGTATCCACGATGTCATCGAAGCCGAAAAGCTCCTGTTCCTGACCCATCTGCGCGTAGAAAATGACCTGGAAGAGCAGGTCTCCCAGCTCTTCTTTAAGGTGGCCGTAGTCCTCCCGCTCGATGGTGTCGGCTACCTCGTGGGCTTCCTCAAGGGTATGGGGCACGATGGTACGGAAGGTCTGCTTCGTATCCCACGGACAACCCGTCTGCGGGTCACGCAGCCGGGCCATCAGGGTTTTCAGGTCGTCGATGGTATAGCTCATGAACGCTTGCGCCTTACCTCGATGATATTGGGCAGGTTACGGATCTGGGCCAGCAGCCGGGCCAGTTGTTCCAGGCTGCGGATTTCCACCGTAACCAACATGGTGGCGGTGTTCTCATCGATATTGGACAGGGTATTCAGGGACAACACATTGCTGCGTGAAGCCGTCAGCACCTGGGTGATGTCCCGCAGCAAGCCGTAGCGATCGTAGGCCTCGATCTCGATATCCACCGGGTAGGTCGCTTCCGGCCGGCCGCCCCAGCTCACTTCGATAATCCGGTTGGGCTCGAATTCCTTGTGGTGCAGGAACGTCAGGCAATCCTGGCGGTGCACCGTCACCCCACGACCCACGGTGATGTAACCGCCAATAGCATCCCCGGGCAGTGGCTTGCAGCACTTGGCCGCCTGGGTTTTGAGTTTGCCCACACCACGAATCTGGATGTCCGAATCGGTTTCATACTGCCCCTTGCGGTTGCCCAGCAGTTTCAGATCCAGCTGCTTGTCCCGGGGTTCCAGCATTTCCTGGGCCACATGGGCCACGTGGGTCGGCCGCAAGTCGCCGGCACCAATGGCGGCAAACATATCATCGGCGGCCGGGTAGTTGACCTTGCGGGCCAGCTCATCCAGGTCCACCTCGTACAGGGACAGGCGCTTGAATTCGTCCTCCAGGATGGCCCGCCCATCGGCAATGTTCTGGTCCCGGTGTTGCTGTTTGAACCAGTGGGTAACCTTGGCCCGGGCGCGGGGGGTCTGGATGTAGCCCAGGCTGGGGTTAAGCCAGTCCCGGCTCGGCGCCTGGTTGTTGGAGGTGAGGATATACACCTGGTCACCGGTTTTCAGGGGGTAGGTCAACGGCACGATCCGGCCGTTAACACGGGCACCCCGGCAGGCATGGCCCACTTCGGTGTGTACGCGATAGGCAAAGTCCACCGGCGTGGCGCCCTGGGGCAGGTCCACCACGTGGCCCTCGGGGGTAAAGACATAGACACGGTCGGAGGCGATATCGCCAGTGAGGTGGTCCGCCAGTCCGGACAGGTCCCCCAGCTCCTCCTGCCACTCCAGTACCTGGCGCAGCCAGTTGATCTTGGCTTCGTAACCGGTGGAGCGATTGCCGGTATCCGTACCCTTGTACAGCCAGTGGGCGCACACCCCCAGCTCCGCTTCCTCATGCATCTTGTGGGTGCGGATCTGCACTTCCATCACCTTGCCTTCCGGCCCTATGACGGCAGTGTGCAGGGACTGGTACCCGTTCTCCTTGGGGTTGGCGATATAGTCGTCAAATTCGTTGGGAATGTGGCGCCACAGACTATGGACGATACCCAGCGCGGCATAGCAGTCCCGCACTTCCGGCACCAGCAGGCGCACGGCACGGACATCGTAGACCTGGGAAAAGTCGATGCCCTTGCGGCGCATTTTCCGCCAGATGCTGTAGATATGCTTGGCCCGCCCTGCCAGCTCAGCCTGTATTCCGGAGCGGCGAAGCTCGTCCCCGAGGTCCTTCAGTACCTTCTGGATATAGCCTTCCCGGTCCAGGCGTTTTTCGTCCAGCTGGCGGGCAATTTTCTTGTAGGCGGTTTCGTGCAGGTAACGGAACGACAGGTCTTCCAGCTCCCACTTGATGTGCCCGATACCCAGGCGGTGGGCCAGCGGGGCATAGATATCGAAGACTTCCCGGGCCACTCGCATGCGCTTTTCGTAGGCGGCATTCTTCACCGCCCGCAAGGCGCAGGTTCGCTCCGCCAGCTTGATGAGGGCTACCCGCACGTCGTCGATCATGGTGACCAGCATCTTGCGCACGTTGTCCAGCTGGCCTTCTGTCTGGCCCAGCACATTGCCCTTGAGGGGATGATGGATGGCCGAAATCGCCGCCATCTGGACCACGCCCCGAATCAGGCCAGCAACCTCATCACCGAACTCCCGCTGGATTTCCTCCAGCTCGATGCGGCCTTCACGGACGGCACGGTAGAGTATGGCCGCCACCAGGCTGGCCTGGTCCAGGTGCAGTTCCACCAGCACCTGGGCCATTTCGATACCGGTGAGGAAACTGCTGGCCCCTGGCGCCCACAGCCGGTCCTCCTCGACAGCCCGGCGGTCAATCTCCGCACTGAGTTCACAGGCCCGGCGAAACTGATCCGGATTTTCAAGGCGGGTCTGAGCCTCGATCTGCCGTACCCAGCCTTCAATATCCACCTGTCCGTCTGCGGTAACCGCGTAGTCTTCCCGTACTTTTACCATGCCGTTGCTGCCGTCTCTGTCGGTAACCGGGCCCCGCCCGTTCGGGTCAATCCTTCTCGAACAGGGCGATGGACTCTACATGGGTAGTGTGGGGGAACATGTCCATCACACCCGCCTGCTTCAGGCGATAACCCTTGCTGACAATCACACCCGCATCCCGCGCCAGCGTGGCCGGATTGCAGGACACATACACAATGCGCTTTGCGCCAAACGCTGTGAGGTGCTCACAGATTTCCTGCGCGCCGGACCGTGGCGGGTCGATCAGAATCCGGTCAAACCCTTCCGAGGCCCAGCTTTCCCTGGTGAAATCACCATGCAGATTGGCGCCGTGGAAAGTGACATTGGAAAGGCCGTTAAGTTCGGCATTTTCACGCCCACGCACAACCATGGTGTCGTCACCCTCTACGCCAACCACCTGGCCTGCCTTGCGGGCCAGGGGGAGGGTGAAATTGCCAAGACCGCAGAAGAGGTCAA
Source organism: Marinobacter sp. AN1 (assembly GCF_026013985.1). Lineage (NCBI taxonomy): Bacteria > Pseudomonadati > Pseudomonadota > Gammaproteobacteria > Pseudomonadales > Marinobacteraceae > Marinobacter > Marinobacter sp. AN1. The sequence continues at coordinate 3,155,440 of NZ_CP110342.1, forward strand.
GCACCCGGTCACCGGACTGCACATCCAACCAGTCGATGGCCCTGTGTACCATGCGCTGGTTGATGTCAGCGTTAACCTGGGTAAAGTCCATGGGATGGAACTTCATGGTCAGGTCAAATTCCGGCAACCGATAGCTGAGCCGCTCTTCGCCGTTCTCCGGCCATATGCGATGTACCGTATCCGGCCCCGTGGGCTGCAGGTAGATATGCAAGTCGTGGGCCTGGCCAAAGGCGACCAGCGCCGCGCGATCCCCCTCACTGAGGGGAATCATGTTGCGGAAGATCATGGCGGCCACGTCATCACCGCAGGCCACTTCCACCTGGGCAATGTGCTGAAAAGCCTCCAGCTGATAGATCAGCTTTCTGAGATCGTCGATGCGCTCGCCAATACGAGGGTCCAGCACCACGCAGCGATCAATATCCGCCAGGAAGCTGTTGCGCTTTTCCCGGAAACCCACCAGCACCGAGTCACGCTTGTTGACGAAGCGAACACCAAGGCGGGCCTTGCGACGATAACCCAGGGGCGGTGACCGCATGGGCTCTACCCATTGCTCCGGCTCGATGCCCCCGAAATGGGCAAAGTGCTCGCGCAGGGTGTTCTCCTTGAACCGGATCTGGGCATCGGGCGCCATGTGCTGGAGGCTGCAGCCACCGCACAGGTCGGCGTATTCACAGGGGGGCGTGGCGCGCTCCGGGGACGCCTCCAGTACCTCTTCAGTGCGCAGTTCGTCGAACTTGCTACGGGTGGAGATCATTTTTGCCATTACCCGCTCACCGGGCAACGCGCCGTCCACGAAACGGGTCTTGCCCTCTTCCCGCGCAATGCCCCTGCCATCATGGCTCAGGGTTTCAATGATGCACGGCAACGGCTCTTTGGGCAGGGGTTTCCTGCGTCTGCGACTCATAGAAAGCTCTCTGGAAATCGGTATATATCAGGCGCCGGGAAATACGCCGGTGGACAGGTAACGGTCACCGCGGTCACAGATAATGGCCACGATCACGGCGTTTTCAACCTGCTCGGAAAGTTTGAGGGCCGCAGCGATCGATCCACCGGAGGATACGCCACAGAAGATGCCTTCTTCCCGGGCCAGCGCCCGCATGGTGTTCTCGGCTTCGTCCTGGCCCACGTCAAGCACCTGGTCCACGCGGCTGGCATCGTAGATTTTGGGCAGGTACTCCTCGGGCCAGCGGCGGATGCCCGGAATGGAGGAGCCCTCCTTCGGTTGCAGGCCGATGATCTGCACATCCGGGTTACGCTCCTTCAGGTAGCGGGACACCCCCATGATGGTGCCGGTGGTACCCATGGAGCTGACAAAGTGGGTCACACGGCCCTTGGTCTGCTCCCAGATTTCCGGGCCCGTGGTGCGATAGTGGGCCAGGGGATTATCCGGGTTGGCGAACTGATCCAGCACCGTACCCTTGCCCTCTTCCTGCATACGGGTGGCCAGGTCGCGGGCGCCTTCCATACCCTCTTCCTTGCTGACGGTGATGATCTCGGCGCCATAGGCACGCATGGACGCGCGACGCTCCTCGCTCATGTTCGCGGGCATGATCAGCTTCATGCGATAACCCTTGATGGCCGCGGCCATGGCCAGGGCAATACCGGTATTGCCACTGGTGGCTTCGATAAGGGTATCGCCTGGGCGGATTTCGCCTCGCTTTTCCGCCTCCTGGATCATGCTGATGGCAGGTCGATCCTTAACCGATCCGGCAGGGTTGTTACCCTCCAGCTTGGCCAGAACAACGTTGCTGGTCTCACCGGGCATACGCTGCAGGCGGACCAGTGGGGTATGACCGACATAATCCTCAATCGTGGGGAAATGCATGGCGTTCGCGCTCCTCGTCGGGATGGGCTGGCTTTAACAGCTTTTCAGTCCGCCTATGTTACACTGATGGCGCTTCTGAAGCAGGCTCCGGAAGGCCTTCTCGCGGTGGGCATCATACCCGCATCCGGGCAACCCGCCCAATAGGCGATACCGCTATGGCCATGACTACCGGCTATAAGGCCCGCCTTGAATGCCTTCTGCAGGCACCGGACTACACCATGGAAGCCGACGAGGGATCGGAAAAGAGGTAGAAGAACCGTATGCGTCGTTGGGGTATTCGAAAAAAGGTCCTGCTGGTCACCCTGGTTCCCACGCTGATTACAACGGTGCTACTGGGGCTTTTCTTTACCTGGAGCTGGGTCCAGAACATCAACCAGTTGCTGGAAGACCGTGGTGACTCACTGTCACGGCAGCTCGCGGCCGCCGCCGAATACGGGATGTTTACAGCCAACCGCAGCCTGCTGAGCAGTCTTTCCAATGCCCTGCTCGAAGAGCGGGACGTCCGCTCCATTACTTTCTACGACGCCCGCCAGGAACGCCTGCTCCATACCGGGCCGGCAAGTACCTTTGACAAATCCGAAGATTTCCCCCGGAGTGCCGTTACCCACTGGCCCTCGGCCGGCAATACGGTATTCATTTCCCCGGTGTACCTGCAGGACCTGATGCTGGAGAACCTGCTGGACCTTGAGTCCCGTGACTCGCCACCGAGCACCATGGAGCCCATCGGCTGGGCTGCCGTCGAGATGTCCCATGTCCGCACCGAAAAGGAAACCTGGAAGGCGCTGTTTATTTCCCTGCTGGTGATCGTCGCCGGGGTACTGCTGAGCCTTGCCATCGCCCTTCGCCTGAGCCGTTCATTCACCGATCCGGTATTCGAACTCAACCGCGCCGTTGCGCGCCTCAAGGAAGGCCACCTGGACACCCGGGTCCACACCGGGGCCGGCCCCGAGTTCGAACAGCTGGAATCCGGCCTCAACGCCATGGCCGAGGAGCTCAGCAAGGCCCAGGCGGAAATGCAGCAGAACATCGACCAGGCCACCGAGGACCTGCGGGAAACCCTGGAAACCATCGAGATCCAGAACATCGAGCTGGACTTTGCCCGCAAGGACGCCCTGGAAGCCAGCCGCATCAAATCGGAATTCCTGGCCAACATGTCCCATGAGATCCGGACTCCGCTGAACGGCATCATCGGCTTCACCGAACTGTTGCTGAAAAGTCCGATGCAGAAGCAGCAGGCGGAGCACCTGAGCACCATCCGAAAGTCCTCGGAAATCCTGCTCACCATCATCAACGACATCCTGGATTTCTCGAAGATCGAGGCCGGCAAACTGATCCTCGACCGGGTGCCCTTCCACCTGCGGGAGATTGTCGAGGAGGTCATGGTGATGCTGGCGCCCGCCGCCCACAGCAAGAACCTGGACCTGGTGCACCTGGTCTATGCCGACGTGCCGGACAACATCATGGGTGACCCGTTGCGGGTTAAACAGGTGATCACCAACCTGGTGAACAACGCCATCAAGTTCACCCAGACCGGCGAAGTGGTCCTTCGCGCCAGCCTGGAGGCAGAAGACCCGGAAACCAACCAGGTCACCCTTCGCATCAGCATTACCGACTCCGGCGTGGGCCTGTCCCGGGCCCAGCAGCAGTCATTGTTCAATGCCTTCAGCCAGGCAGATGCCTCTACCGCCCGCCAGTACGGTGGCACCGGCCTGGGGCTGGTAATCTCCAAGCGCCTTGTGGAAGAGATGGGCGGCACCATCAGCCTGGAAAGCGAGCTGGGCAAGGGTTCCACCTTCTGGTTCACCCTCACCACCGAGCTATCCACACGCACCGATGCACCACTGCCCCACGATGCCCTGCGGGGCGAACGGGTGGTGTACCTGGAACAACAGAAAACCACTGGCCTTGCAGTAGAACATATCCTGCGGGACTGGGGCATGCAGGTGGTGCGGGCACAGTCACCAGCCGACCTGCTGGAACGGGTGGAAGAGGCCCAGCAGAAGCAATCCGGCTTTGCCCTGGCGATCATCGGTATCACTCGTCACCTGCTCAACTCCAGCCAGTACCGGGAACTGATCCGCACGCTGGAAGTCGACCGGGACTGCCGTACCCTGCTACTGACACCCACCCTGGAAACCCACGACACCGCCCTTTCGGGTCTGACCAGCGGACACCTTACCAAGCCTGTGTGCAGGGAACCGCTGTATGACGAACTGCTGATGCTGGTGCATGGCATTGATACCGGCCAGCGCCAGCTGGAGCAAGCCGCAGCCCGCAGTGTCTATCCAGCGCCTGACAGCCCGTCGAGTCTGCCAAGAATCATGGCGGTGGATGACAACGAAGCCAACCTGAAACTGGTGCTTACCCTGCTGAAGGATTGCGGCATTCCGGCCGACGGTGCCACCAGCGGTTTCGAGGCCCTGAGCAAGGCCCGAAACCAGAGCTTTGACCTGATTTTCATGGACCTGCAGATGCCGGGCATGGACGGCATCGAGACCACCGCCCGCCTGCGGGGGCTGGATGACTCCCACCACCGCACAGCCATTATTGCGCTGACTGCCCACGCCCTGGCAGACGAGCAGGAACGGCTTATGCAGCAGGGGTTCGATGGTTACCTGGCCAAGCCGGTGAACAGCCAGCAACTGATGGACACCCTGGTGGACTTCACCGGCTACCAGCCCACTGACACTCAACGCAGCCAGGGCAACATAGCCGAGTTCCGGGACACCCGCCGCCCCTTGCGGCCGTCTACAAGGCGGCGGCAGAAGCCGGTGGTGGATGTGGCCGAGAGCATTCGCCTGGCCGCCGGCAAGGTGGACCTGGCGGAGGAGTTGTTCAGTATGCTGCTCGAACAACTGCGCCCGGACCAGGAAACCATTCGCCAACGCTGGTCCGCCGATGACTACGAAGCGGTACTGGAATGCGTGCACAAACTGCACGGTGCTACCCGGTACTGCGGCGTTCCGGAACTGCGGGACGCCTCGGAACAGTTCGAAACCGCCCTGAAGCGGCGTAGTGACGATATGAATTCGCTACGGGAGAACCTTCTGGCCGCCATGGAGCGACTGGATATCTGGGGAGATCAGACGGACTGGCAGGCCTTGTTTCGGCGTAGCGATGAGGTAAACCCTGTTTAGCCCAAAAAGCCCTAACTACGAGCCTGGTCCAGAATCGCCCGCATATCCCGGACCGCCTCTTTCAGGCCGGTAAACACCGCCCGGGCAATAATGGCGTGGCCGATATTCAGCTCATTGATGCCAGGAATGGCCGCCACCGCCAGCGTATTGTGGTAGTTGAGCCCGTGACCAGCGTTGACCACCAGCCCCTTGCGCCGGGCGTACTCTACTGCCTGCTTGAGGTTCGCAAGGGTATGCGCCTGTTCCGCCGGCGTATCCGCCTCGGCGTATTCACCGGTATGAAGTTCGATCACCGGTGCCCCACAACGCACCGCAGCGTCGATCTGAACCGGGTCGGGGTCGATGAACAGGGACACCTCGGCTCCGATGCGAGCCAGCCGGTCACAGGCCCGTGCCACCCGCTCCTCGTTGCCGTCGACATCAAGGCCGCCTTCAGTGGTCAGTTCCTCCCGTTTTTCCGGAACCAGGCACACACATTCCGGCCGCACGTTCTCGGCAAAGCTGAGCATGGCGTCTGTCACGGCCATCTCCAGGTTCATACGGGTATTCAGGGTCTGCCGCATCAACAGCACGTCCCGGTCCTGGATGTGGCGACGGTCTTCCCGGGGTGGATAGTGATGCCGTCGGCACCAGCTTCCTCTGCCACCATGGCCGCCTGGACCGGGTCCGGGAAACGGGTGCCCCGGGCCTGCCTGAGGGTGGCCACATGGTCGACGTTGACTCCGAGCAATACACGATCTTTCATGGCTGCCGTCCTGTGTTGTTGGATACGGGGATGGATGATTCGGAATCAGGTTGAGCCTGAACGCCCACCAAAAAGCGCACGACTGTTCAAAGGCTTGCCCTGTAACAAAAAGTCGGTCAGCGACCTCATGACCTGTTTCGCGACCCGGCGGGCTTCGGGAGAATGAAGGTCTCCGGAGGCCAGTGCCAGCAGTGCCTCGCCAGGCAGTCCGCGCACGCGGGTGTGTTCCGCCGGGGTAGCCAGTATGCCCTGCTGGGGATCGTAACAGTAGCGTTGCCCGGCCTGAACCGCCTGCCCCAGATCCGTCGCTTCATCCCAGGCGAAACCGTATCCAAGATTCTCGGCAAGGGCCATTTCGAAGCGGCGCAGCACCGGTTCCACATCCCCGTCGGCGGAGGCAAGCTGGTCGAGGGCCTCGATGTAGGCCGCAAACAGCTCCTGGACCGGGTCGAAGGGGGACAGCAATTTCTGCAACACTTCGTTGAGATAGAATCCACTGTACAACGCCGTGCCGTGGCCGAGTTGAACGCCGGGACGGGTGTCGGTATGGGTCAGGGTCTTCAGGTCGGCACGGCCAGTCCAGTCCACCAGCAGCGGCTGGAAAGGTTGCAACTGGGCCTTGAGAGCACTGCGGGTACTGTTGGCGCCCCGGGCCACGACCCCCACCTTGCCATGGTTGAGGGTCAGCAGGTCTACCAGCAGACTGGTTTCCCGGAAGGGACGCCGGTGCAGCACATAGGCGGGTTCCTGTTGTACCTGCCCTGCCATCGCGGCCTCAGCTGTCGTGCATGCCCAGGCTCTTGAGGGCCCGGTCGCTGTCGGCCCAGCCGCGCTTCACCTTGACCCACAGCCGCAGCATGACCTTGCCGTCAAACATGCGCTCCATGTCGGCCCGTGCCTCCTGGCCGATACGGCGCAGGCGCTCCCCCTTGTCACCGATGACGATCTTCTTCTGTCCTTCCCGCTCCACCAGGATCAGTGCCGAGATGTGCAGGGTCTTGCCATCATGGCGGAATTCCTCGATCTCCACTGCCACTGAATAAGGCAATTCGGCACCCAGCTGACGGGTGATCTTCTCCCGCACAATTTCGGCAGCCACAAACCGTTCACTGCGGTCGGTGATCTGATCGTCCGGGTAAAAGTGAACGCTCTCCGGCAGAAAGCGGGAGACCGCCTCCTCCAGGGGTTCAATGTTCTGGTCTTTCAGGGCCGACATGGGAATGATCTCGGCAAAGTCCCGCTTGGCGGCAAGTTCCTCAAGCACCGGCAGCAGGGTTTCCCGCTTTTCCAGCTTGTCCACCTTGTTCACCGCCAGGATTACCGGGCAGGTCAGGTGGGTAAGCTTGTTCAGCACCATCTCGTCTGCCGGCGTCCAGTGATGACGGTCCACTACGAACACCACCACGTCCACATGCTTGAGGGCGGCGGAAGCGGCCCGGTTCATGTAGCGATTAAGGGCTCGCGGCTCCTCTTCGTGCATGCCCGGGGTATCCACGTAGATGGCCTGTACCGGCCCTTCGGTCTTGATGCCCAGGATCTGGTGACGGGTAGTCTGGGGCTTGCGGGAGGTAATACTGAGCTTCTGCCCCAGGATATGGTTCAGTAGCGTGGACTTGCCTACATTCGGGCGGCCCACGATGGCCACGAAACCGCAGCGGCTGTCGGTATTTTCAGGCCGGGTAATGTCATTCATCAACTGTTCTCCACGCCCAGCTGCTTGAGGGCAGCACGGGCTGCCTGCTGCTCGGCGATGCGGCGGCTGCTGCCGACGCCGGTGGTCTTGCGGTCCAGCGAAGGCATGGCGCAGGACACGTGGAAGGTCTGGGCATGGGCCTCGCCGTCCACCGAGATCACCTCATACCGGGGCAGCGGAAATTGCCGTGACTGCAGGTATTCCTGCAGGCGGGTCTTGGGATCTTTCTGGGTGTCCTGGATATCGAGGCGCTCCAGGCGCTTGTCGAACCAGCTCAGCACCTGCTCCCGGCAGGTGTCGAAAGTGCTGTCCAGGTAGATGGCGCCAATGATCGATTCCACGGCATCCGCCAGGATCGAGTCCCGGCGAAAGCCGCCACTTTTCATTTCCCCCGACCCGAGACGAAGGTACTGGCCCAGCTCGAACTCTCGCCCGATTTCCGCCAGGGTCACCCCTTTGACCATCCGCGCCCGCAAGCGGCTGAGCTGGCCTTCCCGGGCCCGCTCGAAGTTATGATACAGATGCTCGGCAATGATCATGTTCACCAGCGAGTCACCAAGGAACTCCAGCCGCTCATTGTTCTGGTTGCCGAAGCTGCGGTGGGTCACCGCCAGCAACAGCAATTCAGGATCATTGAACTGGTAGCCGATGCGGCGCTGCAATCTGTCCAGGTCGGGTTGGTTCGTCACTGTCCTGTCAGCTCGTAGAAATGACTGAAACTGATTACCGCATCCACGTTGTACACCACGTGGGTACGAACTTCGTAATCCAGGCTGATGACCACGATGTCACCATCCTTTTCGATCTGGATATCCTTGGCATTGAAGCCATCCACGTTGTTCACGCTCAGGCGCTTGGTCACCAGACGACGCACATCCGCCGGGGTCATCTGTGACAATCCTTCTTCGCCATCAAGGCCTTCCAGGGCTCCCTGAACAGTGTAGTCATCAAGGTAGGCCGGGCCCAGCTTGATCACCAGTGTCAGCAGGCTGGCAAAGAACAGTACCGCAATCAGGATACCCAGGGTGGAAGCACCACGCTGCTGGAAGTATTGGTTCATACGCACGTACCTCATACTAGCGGCATTACGCCGACAAACGTTCGTAAAATCAGTCGATGGAGCCTACCCGGTCGAACGAGGGCAGGCTGGTGATGGAGGGCCACTGCATCCAGATCAGGAATGCCTTGCCAACCACCATATCATCCGGAACCATACCCCAGAAGCGGCTGTCATTACTGTTATCCCGGTTGTCTCCCATCATGAAGTAGTGCCCATCCGGAACAATCCATTCCCCTTCACCCACGCCAGTGCGAGCGCCGAGGTCGCGGTAAATCAGGTGTTCCACATCGCCCAGTTGCTCTTCCAGCATTTCATAGGGGGGCAGGTTCGCCACGAACCGGGTCGACACACGCTCACCGTTGATGAACAGCTCCTTGTTACGATAGCCAATCCGGTCACCCGGCAGGCCCACCACCCGCTTGATGTAATTGGTGGTGCCGTCCTGCGGGTAACGGAAGACCATAATATCGCCACGCTCCGGGTCACCGATGTCCACTACCTTGGTACCAGCCACCGGCAGGCGCAGGCCGTAGGCGTACTTGTTCACCAGGATGAAATCCCCCACTTCGAGGGTTGGCAACATGGAGCCGGAGGGAATCTGGAAGGGTTCGATCAGGAACGACCGCAGAACCAGCACAATGGCCAGCACCGGAAAGAACGACCGGCTCAGGTCCACCAGGTAGGGTTCTGGCGGACCGGCCTGCTCGTCGCTGGCGCCTGCTGAACCGCCGCTGGCAACCGCAGCGCCGCCTGAAGCCTCCCATGCGGCTTCCCGTTTCGGTCGGAGGAACAGCCGGTCACCCAGCCAGATAATGCCCGTGGCGAAGGTCAGCACGACCAGGATCAGCGGAAAATTGATATCCATTCAGTAAAGCCCTAGTTATCCACTTTCAGCACCGCCAGGAACGCTTCCTGGGGTACCTCGACGTTACCCACCTGCTTCATCCGCTTCTTGCCTTCCTTTTGCTTCTGCAGCAGCTTCTTCTTGCGACTGACGTCACCGCCGTAGCACTTGGCCGTGACGTTCTTGCGCAGGGCCTTGACGGTAACCCGCGCAACCACCTGGTTGCCGATGGCCGCCTGGATGGCGATATCGAACATCTGCCGGGGTATCAGCTCCTTCATCTTCTCGATCAGCGCACGGCCCCGGTGATGGGCCTGGTCCCGGTGAACAATCAGCGCCAGGGCATCAACCCGGTCGCCGTTGATCATCACATCCAGCCGCACCAGGTTGGCGGCCTGGAAGCGAACGAAGTGATAATCCAGCGAGGCAAAGCCCCGGCTGGCAGACTTGATGCGGTCAAAGAAGTCCAGCACCACTTCGGCCATCGGCAGTTCGTAGGACAGCTGCACCTGGTTGGCCAGGAACAGCATATTCTTCTGCACGCCCCGCTTTTCCTCACACAGCGCTATGACGTTGCCCAGATGCTCCTGGGGCACCAGGATACTGGCCTCCACAATGGGCTCGCGCATTTCCTCGATGGAGCCGATATCCGGCAAGCGGGAAGGGTTGTCCACAGCCTTCACCTCGCCGCTGCGGGTCACCACCTCGTAGATTACCGTGGGCGCGGTGGTAATCAGGTCAATGTCGTATTCCCGTTCCAGCCGCTCCTGGATAATTTCCATGTGCAGCATGCCGAGGAAGCCGCATCGGAAACCAAAGCCCAGGGCATCGGAGTTCTCTGGCTCATAGAACAGTGAGGCATCGTTAAGGGTGAGCTTCTCAAGGGCATCCCGGAAGTCTTCGTAATCGTCCGCACTGACCGGGAACAGGCCGGCATAGACCTGGGGTTTGACCTTCTGGAAGCCGGGAACCATCGGGGTTTCATCGGCGTACTTCTGGTGCACGATCGTATCACCCACCGGCGCCCCGTGGATGTCCTTGATGCCAGCGACCACAAAGCCCACATCGCCGGTGCTGAGTTCGCCGGTATCCTTCAGCTTCGGCGTAAAAATACCCACCCGGTCAGCCGTCCAGGCCTTGCCGGTGGACTTGATCTGGATCTTGTCCCCCTTGCTCATCACGCCCTGTCGGATACGCACCAGTGAAACCACGCCAAGGTAGTTATCGAACCAGGAATCGATGATCAGCGCCTGCAAAGGGGCTTTTTCGTCCCCTACGGGAGGCGGAATGCGCTTGATCAGGTCTTCCAGCACATCTTCAACGCCCATGCCGCTCTTCGCACTGCAGCGCACCGCGTCCTGGGCCTCAATACCGATGATGTCCTCGATCTCCTGGGCGACCCGCTCGGGCTCAGCCTGGGGCAGGTCCATCTTGTTCAGGACAGGCACCACCTCGAGCCCCTGCTCAATGGCCGTGTAGCAGTTGGCCACAGACTGGGCCTCTACGCCCTGGCCCGCGTCGACCACCAGCAGCGCACCCTCACAGGCATACAGGGAGCGGGACACCTCGTAGGAGAAATCCACGTGGCCCGGCGTATCAATGAAATTGAGCTTGTACTCGATGCCGTCGCGGGCCTTGTAGTTGAGGGTGACGCTCTGGGCCTTGATGGTGATACCCCGTTCCCGCTCCAGATCCATGGAATCCAGCACCTGCTCCGCCATTTCGCGGTCGGTCAGCCCCCCGCAGACCTGGATAAACCGGTCCGCCAGTGTGGACTTGCCATGGTCAATGTGGGCGATGATCGAGAAGTTACGAATGCGGCTCAGTTCAGTCACAGACAAATGGTTACCCGTAGCAGACGTGTTCACCGGACAGCGGGCGCCGCGGGCACCTGGAAGGCGCTGCCCTCACGGTGGAGAATTTCAGGGCCGGCCGAATGAAAAATGCCAGGCGCCTGCAAAGGCGGGATTTTACCGGTTGTCTGGCCTCATTACCATCGACCAGCAACCCCGGAGGTTCCGCAATTATGCGCACAGATCACGGAATCAGCGCCCGCTCGTACTGGTTGACCAGGTAACTGATCAGCGAGTCTTCATCCAGTGGATGGCTGAACAGGTTGCCCTGACACTGGGCGCAGCCGGCATCCTGCAGGAATTGCAGCTGATGGGGGGTCTCCACACCTTCGGCTACCACCGTCAGGCGCAGCTTGCGGGCCAGGGCGATGACGGCCGAGGCCACGTCGGTGGCATTGGAGTTGTAGGGGATATCACGGATAAAACGGTCATCGATTTTCACCGCATCCAGGGGCAGCTGTTGCAGGGCAGCCAGCGAACAGGCGCCGCTACCGAAGTCGTCAAGCACCAGGTGGGCGCCAGTTTCGTGGAGGCCATTGAGCAATGCTCGCAAGGTACGCGGGTCCTCATTCAACAGTGCCGCTGGCAGCTCCAGCTCCAGTCGCTCCGGCATCACGCCGGTTTCCGTGATAATTCGGCGGAACAGATCAAGGAAGCCCTGGTCCGTAGCCTGGCGAACGGACAGGTTCACCGCCACCCGCAGACGTTCGAACCCGGCGCGCTCCAGCGCCTGGATCTGGATACAGGCCTGCCGCAATGCCATTTCGCCGAGACGGATGATCAACCCTGACTCCTCGGCCAGGTTGATAAACTGCTGTGCCGAGATCATCCCCCGCTCCGGGTGCTGCCAGCGCAGGAAGGCTTCAACGCCGACGACCTGCTGGGCGTGGAGGTCCACCTTTGGCTGGTAATGCAGTACGAACCTGTCTTCATCCAGGGCGTTTGCCAGCTCTTCCTGCTGCAGCAGGCGGCGGGCGGCCTGCAGGTTCATAGCCGGGGTAAAGAACTGGTAGTTATTACGCCCCCGCTCCTTGGCCCGGTACATGGCAAGGTCCGCGTACTTCATCAACACGCCCGGGTCTTCGCTGTCATGGGGGATCATGGTTACACCAATACTGACGGTGATGCCCACCTCATGTTCATTCAGGCGCACCCGCTGACACAGACGGCGCAGGATGGTTTCGGCCACCTTGGCGGCGGCCTCGGGCCCGCTGATACGGGACAGCAACACCACGAACTCATCGCCGCCCAGTCGGGCCACCGAGTCTTCCTCGCGCACGCAGCCGGTGAGCCACCGGGCCACATGCTCCAGCAACTGGTCGCCGGCGTCGTGACCCAGGGTGTCGTTGATACGTTTGAAGCCGTCCAGGTCCAGGAACATCAGGGCCGCCGGCTCCTGGCTGCGGCGACTGCGGCGAACCACATGGGCCAGCCGGTCCCGGAACAGCTGGCGGTTGGCCAGTCCGGTGAGCGGGTCATAGAAGGCGAGCCTGTGCAGTTCCGACTGGGCCGCCCGCAGCTGGGTCAGGTCCCGCAGGCTGAGCACGACGCCCTCAACCCCCGGGACATCCAACATGGCGATAAACGAGCCTTCCATTTCCCGCCACTCGCCGGAGGCATCCCGTATCCGCGCACGTACCACCGGCATCTGTTCGCCGGGCTTGCGAAGGGCCTCACGGAAGCCGTCCTGCAGGCGGGGCCAGTCATCACTGTGCACCCGTGTCTGGGAGGGCACGTCACGGGCATCGTCCGGGTCGTATCCGAGAATGGTATTACTGGACGGGCTGACATAGGTGGCCCGTCCCTGACGGTTCAGCACCACGGTGATATTGCTTGCGCCTTCCGTAATGGCCCGGTAACGACCGGCGCTTATCTGGGCCAGAACCCTCGAACGGATCAACGCCAGAGCAAAGGCAAACAGCAGCAGGCTTACCAGTATGCCCGAGCCAAGCACAATTGCCGGGCGCGGATCGGACGCCAGGAAATCGAAGGCCGGCGTGGAGCGGGTCTGGATCACCCAGGTACGACCGCCGTACTCGATCTGCTGGGTCTTTTCGAAACTGAAGTCCTCATCCAGCGAACCGAGGTTGGAACCGTACATCAGGGTTTCCCGCCCCAGGCTGCTGCCGTCATAGATACGCACGTCGAGGAAGGGTGAAATCAGCCCGACAATACCGTCCAGCAGGTTATTGGTCCGGAAGGCACTGAACACGAAGCCCTTGAGCAACATACGGCGCTCTCCAAGGGACTGGGGTACAACGCCGCCGTGATAGACCGGGTAGTACATCAGGAAGCCTGCCTGGTCCTCGGCCACCTCCTCCTGCACCAGCACGACCTTGCCGGTCACCACCGGGCCGGCGGTATCGCGGGCCCTTTCGATGGCCTTCCGGTGAATGGGATCCTGGTAGGCATCGTAGCCAAAGGCCCGCCGGTTGCGCTCCGTGGCGGGCTCCAGGTAAACGATGGGGTGGAATTCCGGCCGCAGCCCCGGGGTCGGACCACATACCCCTCCAGGCCCTCTGCTTCCAGTTCCTGCAGGTGCCCATGAAGCTCATTGATCATGATACGCCGGGTGTAGCCAATCCCCTGGATGCCGGGGTAGTAACGGTCAATATTGACCTTGTCGATATAGGTACGCCACTCCTCCCGGGAGACCTCACCGGCCACCGAGAACAGACCGGCGCTGCCGGCAAGCACCTGTTCATAGTTGAGCAGTCGTTCCTCGATAGCGGTCTTGAGTTGAAGGGACTGTGTATTGAAACGGCTTTCAGTGCGGTCTTCGACAAGGCGGAGAGAGAGAACCCAAAGGGCAGCGGTAACACACAGGGCAATGGCCAGGACCAACCACGCCATGCGTGCGTGGCGGGGACGAAGCAGTTCCCTGAGGGAGATATCCTTCTTGTTGATCATTTCCGAGTCCGTTCCCTGGATATTCAATGCCTGCCCCGCCTGAGCAAACAGGGGCGCGCCACTGGATCAATAGTGTGGCCAAAAGATGACCGGAATGCCAGAAACCACAAGTGGCGGGACCCCGCCCATCATCGAGTGTCGCATTCATTAACAGGTAAAAGTAACAGAAAGCCGTCCGCCAGAACAGCAGACGCCAACCCACCTGGCTGCCAACTCCGTCACAGTTGACAGTCAGGTGGTGATAAGGGGGTCACATCAGGGCTTCATCACCAGGTAGGTGGCACGACCTTCCCGGATAATACGCACCGAGACTGCGCGGTCCGAGGGCAAATTGCTGACCGCCGCCCGGAAATCCTCAATGCCGCTGATGGCCTGGCGATTGAGTTCGGTGATCACGTCATTGCGACGAATACCCGCCTGGAAGGCCGGCCCCTGCCCCACTTCGGTGACCAGCACCCCGCCAGCAATATCCAGCCGGCTGGCCAACTGGTCCGGCAACGGCTCCACCTGCATGCCCAGCGGGCCACCAGCAGAACCGGAGGGGGCGCCCGGGGTTGTGCCTGCACCCTCCTCCTCGGGCAGGCGGCCGATTTCCACCTCGATGGTGCGCTCCTTGCCCTGCCGCAATACGGTCAGGTCTACTTGATCGCCCACGGGGGTGCGGCCAACTTTAGGCGGCAGGTCAGCCGAACGCTCAATCGCTTCGCCCTCGTAGGCCAGCACGATGTCACCCGCCTGCAGACCTGCCTGCGCTGCCGGAGAATCCGGCATCACCTCTGCAACCAGCGCTCCACGGGGCCGACTCAGGCCGAAAGATTCCGCCAGGTCACGGTTGACCTCCTGGATCAGCACACCCAGCCAGCCCCGGGCCACGGAACCCCCGTCGCGAAGCTGCCGGAACACATTCATGGCGTCATCGATGGGAATAGCAAAAGACACACCCATAAAACCACCGGAACGGGTGTAGATCTGTGAGTTGATACCGACCACTTCGCCATCCATGTTGAACAGCGGGCCGCCTGAGTTACCGGGGTTGATGGCCACATCGGTCTGAATGAAAGGGACATAGTTCTCGGTGGGCAGGGAGCGTCCGGTTGCGCTCACAATGCCGGAAGTGACGGTGTAGTCGAAGCCGAATGGCGAACCGATGGCAAAGACCCACTGACCCGGTTTCAGCTCTGACGACTGGCCGATACGAACCACCGGCAATGGCTCGTCGTCCTCTATCTTGAGCACGGCCATGTCAGATCGGGGGTCTGTACCCACCACCGTGGCCGGCAGTTCGCGGCGATCATTAAGGCGCACCATGACTTCGTCCGCCCCCTCGATCACATGGTTATTGGTGAGTACATAACCGTCTTCGGAAACAATGAAGCCAGAACCCATCGAACGCCTGGGCTGGGCTGAGCCACCTCCGAAGGGTGACTGGGGCCCCCAAAGAAATGACGAAAGAAATCCGGCATCTGCTCCAGCTCCCGCTCGCTGAACGGTGTTTGCTGTGTACGGGGATCCGGTTCTGAAACCGTGCTTATATTGACCACCGCTGCGGAATTCTCCTCCACCAGGCCGGTGAAATCCGGCAACGACTGGGCGCTTGCCGACTGGATGAGCAGTAATGGAAGGATAGAGGCAACCAGCAACGCAAACCAGGATGGCAGGCGCACTTGCCGGACAGATGATGCAGGCTGGAACAGTCTTGTCATGTAATCGCTCCCTATGACGTGCCGTTTTATGTAAACCCTTTTCGTTATCCGGGTGCCCTGCCCTCTGGACGGGCACTGTGAGATCATTTCCAATCTGGTGACCATGTCGGGGATTTTCAACGCCTTACTGGCACTGTAATGCCTTGCTCAGAGCTCCCGGACCCGGGGCACCAGCCGCCCCATCACCGGCTGCCAGCGCGCCGCGCCGACCCGGGACTGACGCCCCGCCCACCAAAGCCCGGTGGCAAGCCCTGCGCCGGCACAGAGCATCGCTGCAAGGTCATTACCCGGCAATAGCATACCGGCCAGGGCCGTTGCTGCCACCATCAACAATAATGGCACTGCATACACCAACAGGGACGCTTTCAGCAGGGCAGTCTCTTCGATGGCAACGGTAACCTGGTCCCCCGGCTTCGCCTGCAGGGTATTGGCAACACGGATCTGCCGTGACTGGCCTGAAGTCAGGCCGGCCAGGGCTTTCTGACCACAGCCATGGCGTGCCTTGCAGGACTGGCAGGCACTCTCCCTGATGGTTTGTACCCAGGCATCCCCACCCTGCACGGAAATGACGGTACCGGTCTCGTGGATCATGTAAGGTCCTGTCGTCAGTCAGCCAACGCCCGCGCAAGGGCGTTGCGATCGTCAACCGTCACGGACTGGGCCACCTGCATGGCAGTATGTGGGGAATTTCCCCGACCACCGTGACCAGGAAGCGCTCCCGGTCTGCTTCCCCGGCCTCGGTGTAATGCATGTAAAGGGTGGTAGCCCCGATTCGTGATGCGCCCTGGGGCATCTCCGGGGTCCCGGCGGGCTCCACGAAAACCGAGAAGGTGGCCAGGCCGTCGGAGAACGACACCGCCTGGCCGCGACCGCCTCGCGGGGTGGCCGCCGGCATGAAGCCATCCGGGCGCCATCCCAGGTCCCAGCCATCCATCCCACCATGCTCCCCCGACAGGTTCAGCACCGGCGTAATATCCTTCACTTCAGCCCCGACATTAACTTCGAACTCGGAGTCAGGAAGGTAATCGGTGATCTCGAGCGTAGTGAACTGGAAACGTTCCAGCACTTCATCCTGTTGACGCACATGGCTCTTGAGCAACAGTCCGGTGTCCTTTTCCATCCACAGTCGGTAGCCGTAGCGGTGGTCATCCCGGGGTTGCAATGCAATCACTACGGCGGGATACCCGGCTATCCGGTCCTCACCCAGCAACTCTGGCTGATACCAGGCGCCCACGGGCACTTGCTGACTGGCAAAGGCTTCCGCGAAGGGACCGGACGGGATCACCTGGTCCAGGTGGATACGGCCATGCTCTGGCAAGACACACACCACCCGGCTGCCCCGCCGGATGATTTCGCCGTTGGCACCGTCCTGGACCACCAGGCGTTCATCCACCTGCCCGTCCCGATACCGGTGGGCAATCATCATGGAGCTCACCTGGTCACCCCGGGAATATACAAAGACCCCCCGGTAGGTTGTCATATTCAGGGCGGGGCCAAGCTTCAGCAACCAGGACTCGGCAGTTTCCCGGGCGGCAGCCTGGGCAGGCACCATGGCCAGGACCATGAGCGCAAGCAGGCAGGCTACTGTCCAGCCCCGCGCGCCTGGGCACCATTGTGCCGCAGACCTGGCCGAACCTGTGGGAACCCCTTTCAATCGGATCAAACAAACACCCTCAACCCGTCAGTAAACCGTAACCGGTCAGTCGCCACCGGCAACGCCCAATCTTGCGACAACCCTGTTAGTAACCCTGACCGGATACACTGGTCACACGTGCGTAACCCAACGCCCCGTGGCCGGCTCCGATGCTATTGTACTGGGCGTGCTCAAGGAGGTAGCGACTGATCTGTTCACGCTGCCGCTCGTTCAGACCCTGAATGGCCACCTCAGGCACCGTTCCGCTGGCGGCAGCCGGCGCCTGTGCCTGAACCGGCACCAGGTGGTCAGGACTACCTTCTGACATCACTTCCCAGCCGCTGCCGGCACCAAAGCCAACAGCAACACCCAGTGCGATCATCGCCACCGCGGACCAACGCCAGGGCGCATGGCGCCGGCGAATGGTCCGTCGCTGGGCCACTTCGGCATCGGCTGCCCGGTCCAGGCTGTCACGAACCGCCGCCCGCACATCAAAACCGGCATCACCATGGGGCGCCTCGTGAATCACATCCCGGATGCGTTGCCAGCGCTGCCACTGTTCCCGAACGGCCTGTTGGTCAGGATGGGACAGGACCCGGCGCACAGCCAGCTCGTCAGCCTGGTCATCCATCATGGCCGACAAGGTTTCTCTGAGCCGATCATCCATTGCCTGTACCTCTTTGATAATCAGTCGTCATGAGTTATCCAGCATCGGTCCGAGCTGGCGGTCAATGGCATCCCTGGCCCTGAATATCCTCGAACGGACGGTGCCAATGGGGCATTCCAGGATCCGTGCGATGTCCTCATAGGAGAGCCCTTCATATTCCCGCAACAGGAAGGCTGATCGCAGCTCTTCCGGCAGGGCTCCGATGGCTTTTTCCAAAGCCTCCCGCAGCTGGTCCCGCTGCAGGAACCCCTCCGGTGACGCCACTTCCCGAAGGCGCCCACCGTCTTCATAGCTTTCAGCGTCTGCCACGTCAGCCACGCCCTGAGGGCGGCGGCCGCGGGCTTCAAGGAAATTCTTGGCGGTATTCACCGCGATCCGGTATAGCCAGGTGTAGAAGGCACTGTCACCCCGGAACCGTTCAATGGCCCGGTAGGCCTTGACGAAGGTTTCCTGGGTCAGGTCCATCACTTCCTGGCTGTCGTAGATATACCGGCTGATAATGGAGGCCACCCTGGACTGGTACTTGAGCACCAACAGGTCAAAGGCTGACCGGTCACCCTGACGAGCCTTGCGAACCAGCTGCAGGTCCGTCTGGCCGTCCGGGGCGTTGGGCCGGGTCTGTTCTGCATCCGGTTTCATGATGGGGCCGGCGGGTGCCTCCTTTAGCTGGACCGCTGGACCTGACTGCCGTCTTTCGCTCATGATCATAGGCGCTGGTTCCACATATTGGCGACGGAAATCCCGGGCGTCCGATACGCCGGGTAACCTGTCCGTTCCTTTGTGGGCAAATAGACAGCAGGCAGAAAGTTTAGTTCAATACCCGGCACATTATGGCCCGCGATAACGATCACATGCCACAGTCTCACGAATACGACGTTCTCATTATCGGCAGCGGCGCTGCCGGGCTCACTGTCGCCCTGAACCTGCCTCCCCATTTGCGGGTCGCTGTGATCAGCAAGGCCGATATTACCAGTGGGGCCACGCTATGGGCCCAGGGCGGCATCGCTGCTGTGCTCGACAGCGACGACTCCATCGAGGCGCACATCAACGATACCCTCAGTGCCGGCGGAGGCCTTTGCCATGAAGATGCCGTCCGTTACACCGTGGAGAATGCGGCCGAGAGCATCCGCTGGCTGATCGACAACGGTGTGCAGTTCACCCGCGACGAAAATGAAAAGCTGCACCTGACCCGGGAAGGTGGCCACAGTCACCGGCGCATTATCCATGCGGCGGATGCCACGGGTAATGCCGTCTCCACCACCCTGAGCCAGCAAGCCGCCAGTCGGGCGAACATTGACCTGCTGTCCAACCGGGTAGCGGTCGACCTGATTACCAACCGCAAGCTGGCACTGCCCGGCAACCGCTGTGTGGGTGCCTACATCCTGAACCTGGAAACCAGCCACGTGGAGTTGTTCAGGGCCAGGTTCACGGTAATTGCAACCGGTGGCGCCAGCAAGGCCTACCGTTATACCACCAACCCGGACGGTGCTTCCGGCGATGGTATTGCCATGGCCTGGCGGGCCGGTTGCCGGGTATCGAACATGGAATTCAACCAGTTCCACCCCACCTGTCTTTACCACCCCCATGCCAAGTCGTTCCTGATCAGCGAAGCGGTGCGGGGCGAAGGCGGGGTGCTGAAACTGCCCGACGGGAGTCGCTTCATGGATCGCTTTGACAGCAGGGGCGAATTGGCACCCCGGGACATCGTCGCCCGGGCTATTGACCATGAAATGAAACGGCTGGGGGCGGACCATCTTTACCTGGATATCAGCCACAAGCCGGCGGACTTTATCCGCGAGCACTTCCCCACCATCTATGAGAAGTGCCTTGGCTTCGGCATTGATATCACCCGCGAACCGATCCCGGTGGTGCCGGCGGCCCACTATACCTGTGGCGGTATCATCACTGACGAGCGCGCCCGCACCGATATCAACCAGCTCTATGCGGTGGGCGAGGCGGCCTTTACCGGCCTGCATGGCGCCAACCGGATGGCCAGCAACTCGTTACTGGAGTGCCTGGTGTATGGTCGGGCTGCCGCAGCGGATATCGCCCGGCGGGAGGACGACATCCCCGCACCGCCGAGAGCACCCGACTGGGACGAGTCCCAGGTTCGCGACTCTGACGAGGATGTGGTGATCTCCCACAACTGGGATGAACTCCGCCACTTCATGTGGGACTATGTGGGCATTGTGCGCACCACCAAGCGGCTACAGCGCGCCAAGCACCGGGTCGACCTGCTGGCCCGGGAGATCAGCGAGTTCTACAGCAACTACCGGGTCACCAACGATCTGCTGGAGCTTCGCAACCTGGTCACCGTGTCGGACCTGATTATCTGCTCGGCCCTGCAACGCAAGGAAAGCCGGGGGCTGCACTTCACCCTGGACTACCCGGGCTTGCAGAATGACCCGGAAGATACCGTACTGGTGCCGACCACATACCGTATTGCATCACCCTGAGTGCCGGCCATTAACCGGCACCACACTCTCAAGCGAGCCCTGAATCGATGTCCGAAAAATCCCAAGCCGAGTTCAATCGCCTCTGGTGGCACAGCCGTCGTGGCATGCTGGAACTGGACGTGCTGCTGATTCCCTTCCTGGAGGAAGCCTATCCGTCGCTGCCGGAAGAAGACCGGCAACGCTACCACAAGCTGATCCAGTGCGAGGATGCAGACATGTTTGAATGGTTCATGCAGCGCAGCGAGCCGGATGACCCCGACCTGCGCCGCATCGTCCGGCTGATCCTGGACCGTGTACAACCGGATTGAACTACCCCTTGCGCCCTCCACGGTAATCGGGCTGCTTGCCGCTGCGCCTTGGATACTGCTGGTGCTCGTCGGGCTGGGCATGGCCATCAGGGGAGCCTGGCTACTGGTGCCGGTTGTCGCCTTGCTGGCCCTTCAGGGCATGCGCCGCTGGCGCCAGGCTGGAACACTTACCGAACCGGACGCCGTCAGGCAACTGACTGCCCGCGGCCCACGCCTCTTCACAACCCTGGCGAATGGCGATGAGGAAGAGGTCAAGGTATCCGGCGACAGCCGGGTTTCTGGGCGCTACCTGGTCCTTGGCCTGTTGGGGCACAGCAGTGGTCGCCGCTACCCGGTTATCCTGTTGCCCAGGCCGCTGGGCAATGTGCCGGCTGAATCCCTGCGGCGAATGCGGGTGTGGCTGAGGTTGATGCCGGAGCACCCCGCCCCCATTGATGAGACCCCGTGGTACAAGAATTTCACGCAACGTATCTGGCCCGGAGGCAAGACCCATGACCACTGATGCCAATAATGTCGCCCGTCGTCACCCGGAACTTCCCGCCGCCGCGCGGCTGGACAACCAGATGCTGTTCCGGGTCAGCGGGCCTGGTACCAATGACTTCCTGCAGGGCCAGTTGAGCCAGAACCTCACCAATGTGGTGGCGGGACACTCCCCCCGGGCCGCCGCCAGCACGCCCAAGGGCCGCGCCTACCTGCTGACCCGGCTGGTCCGCGATGGCGAAGACGTGTTGCTGACCATGCCCGCCAGCCTGGCGGATGACGTGGCGGCCCACCTGAACAAGTATCTGATGCTTTTCCGGGGCACGTCCATGGAACGACTCGATAGTGGCCAGGTTTTCGGCCTTATCGGCGAAGCCGCCGCCGGGACAGTCGCGGGTGATGCCTCACCCGTGCCAGAGGCAATCAACAGCTCACTGGCACTGGGCAGTGGGTACCTCGTACGCACCAACGCCACCGCCGAGGGCACTCCCCGTTTTGAGCTCTGGCTACCGCAAGGGGTGGATGGCACCCTTCAGGACATCCTTGGCCGGCTTCACCAGGTCTCTTTGGCGGAATGGAACGCCAGTGAGATTGCCGCCGGAGTCCCCGAACTGACCCCTGAAACAAAGGAAGCCTGGGTTCCCCAGATGCTGAACCTTCAGCACCTGGAGGGCATTCACTTCAAAAAGGGTTGTTATACCGGGCAGGAAGTCATTGCCCGCATGCACTTCCTGGGACAATTGAAGAAGAGCCTGTATCGCCTTGGCGTTGAGTCGGGAGAGCAACCAGCGCCGGGATCGCCCGTCATGGCAGGCGAAAAATCAGTCGGCGAGGTAGTCCGCGCAGTGACATTTGACAATGGTTCGGTTCAGTTCCTGGCAGTACTGCGCCACGCTGATGCCGGTAAGGACCTGTTCCTTCCCGGGTCGGAACGACCGCTACAAGTATTGCCCCTGCCCTACGCGGTCCCGGAACGTGAGGCAGAGTCGTCAGATACATAAGGTGACAGGAAAACGCGTCCGGATCTGCTATAACGGGACCATCTGCGACGTTAACTGAATGATCAGGGACCTAAACGCACTATGTCCAACATTGTTGACACCATTCGCGACGATATCCTGTCGGCTATCGAAAGCGACAAACTGATCCTGCCCACCCTGCCGGAGGTTGCCCTCCAGGTACGTGACATTGCCGAGTCCGAAGACTCGTCCATCATGGATCTGGTGAGGGTCATCAGCAACGATACTGCACTGTCCGCGCGGCTCATCCGGGTTTGCAACAGCCCGCTGTTCCGGGGCAGTCGCGCCATCGAGAACCTGAACATGGCGGTCAGCCGTCTGGGCATGGCCTATACCAGCAACCTGGCCATGGGCCTGGCAATGGAGCAGATGTTCCAGGCCACCTCCGACATGGTCGACAAGCGCCTGCGGGCGAACTGGCAGACCAGCACCGAGGTGGCGGGCATCTGCCACGTACTTGCCCAGCAATACACCCGCCTGAAACCGGACCAGGCCACGCTGGCCGGGCTGGTTCACATGATCGGCGTGCTGCCTATCCTGCGTTATGTGGAAGACCAGGACGTACAGATCAGCAGCATCATGCTGGACAATGTGATCGACGAGCTGCACCCGCGCATTGGCACGAGCATTCTCAAGCGCTGGGACTTCCCGGAAGACCTGCAGATGGTCCCGCTGGAATATCAGAACTACCAGCGCCAGGTAGCATCCGCCGATTACGCTGACCTGGTGATGGTTGCCAATCTCCAGCTGCTTGCTGGCACAGATCACCCGGTCAACGAGATGGACTGGAGCACGATCAGTGCTTTTGACCGGCTGGGGCTGGACCCCAATGCCAACCTGAATGATGAGGAAGACCTTAACGCTCAGATGGAAGCGGCTATGGCGTTACTGAAGTAGTTAGTTCAGCTTCCGTTGCCTGGGCGCGGCGGCAGGGATATTTTTCTTTCGGGAAAAGAACTCGCTTCGCTCAGACACCTTTTCCCTGCAGAAAAACATCCCCACCCCCACGCCCGCCTGGCCAGGGTGGGAGCTTTATCCCGCTGATCTCTTTGCGTACCTTTCAAGTAGTTCTTGCATGCTGGGTAATGACCAGTCGATGGGTTCCTGCCCATGCTGCTCCAGCCACTGGTTGGCTTTCGAAAAGTGCTTGCAGCCGAAAAAGCCGCGGTAGGCGCTCAGGGGTGACGGGTGCGGGCCTTCCAGCACCAGGTGGCGGCTGCGGTCGATGATGCGGCCTTTCTTACGGGCATAGCTGCCCCAGAGCAGGAACACCACGCCTTGCCGGTGCTCATTGATGGTTTCGATAACCTTGTCGGTAAAGTGCTCCCAGCCCTTGCCCTGATGGGCGCCGGCATTGCCCTGCTGAACGGTGAGCACCGCATTGATCAACAGGACCCCCTGCTCCGCCCAGGGCTGCAGGCAGCCATGGTCCGGGGGTTCGATACCCAGGTCGTCGCGGATTTCCTTGAAGATATTGACCAGTGATGGCGGCACGGCGACACCGGGGCGCACCGAGAAGCAGAGGCCGTGGGCCTGGCCCGGGCCGTGGTACGGGTCCTGGCCGATGATGACGACCTTGACCCGGTCCAGTGGGGTACTGTTCAGGGCGTTGAAACAATGGCGACGCTCCGGGAACAGCACCTTGCCGGCGGCTTCCTCCGCCGCCAGGAATTCCGCCAGTTGCTGCATGTAAGGCTGGCGGAACTCGTCGGCCAGCCACTGGTCCCAGCCGCGCCCGGGTTTGAGTTCCCGGGCCAGGATCTCGGCGGGATGCATGGCGTTACTCGGCCTCGTCGTGCTTGTGCTCATGCCGGTGCTCCGGGCGCATGGCCGGGAACAGGATAACGTCACGGATGGACGGGGAATCTGTCAGCAACATGGCCAGCCGGTCGATACCGATGCCCTCACCGGCCGTGGGCGGCAGGCCGTATTCCAGCGCCATCACGTAGTCTTCGTCGTAGAACATGGCCTCGTCGTCACCGGCGTCTTTCTCGGCGACCTGGGCGTGGAAGCGCTCGGCCTGGTCTTCCGCATCGTTGAGCTCGGAGAAGCCGTTGGCAATCTCGCGGCCGCCAACGAAGAACTCGAACCGCTCGGTGACAAACGGGTCACTGTCCTTGCAACGAGCCAGGGGTGACACTTCCTTCGGGTACTCGGTGATGAACGTCGGCTGCATCAGCCGGTGCTCGGCGGTGGCCTCGAATATCTCGATCTGCACCTTGCCCAGCCCCCAGCCAGCCTTGACCTGGATACCCAGGTCCTGGGCAACCTGGCGAGCCTGCATGTTGTCAGCCAGTTGCTCCCGGGTAATATCCGGGTTGTGGCGCAGGATCGCATCAACCACGGTCAGGCGCTCGAAGGTCTTGCCAAAGTCGTATTCAATGGTCTCTTCGGTACCGTCACCCAGGGTGCGGGTATGGGTGACCGTCGTGGTTCCCAGTACTTTCTGCGCAATGGTGCGCAGCATATCCTCGGTAAGATCCATCAGGTCGTTGTAGTCGGCGTAGGCCTGGTAGAACTCCACCATGGTGAACTCGGGGTTATGCCGGGTGGAGAGACCCTCGTTACGGAAGTTACGGTTAATCTCGAAGACCCGCTCAAAACCACCCACCACCAGGCGCTTGAGGAACAGCTCCGGCGCAATCCGCAGGTACATGTCGATACCCAGGGCGTTGTGGTGGGTGACAAAGGGCTTGGCAGTCGCACCACCGGGAATCACCTGCAACATGGGGGTTTCCACTTCCATGAAATCCCGCTCAGCGAAGTACTGGCGCATGACGTTGATGATCTGCGAGCGGGCGTGGAACACCCGGCGGCTTTCCTCGTTCATCATGAGGTCCACGTACCGGTGACGGTAGCGGGCCTCGGTGTCGGTCAGGCCCTTGTGCTTCTCCGGCAGCGGGCGCAGGGACTTGGTGAGCAGCACATACTCATCCATGGTGACGTAAAGGTCGCCCTTACCAGACTTGGACAGGGTACCTCGCACGCCAATAATATCGCCCAGGTCCCAGTGCTTTGTATCTTTCTGCACGTCCTTGGACGCATAGACCTGAATTCGGCCGGTCATGTCCTGGACCACCTTGAACGCCTTGCGATCGAGCATCATGCGGCCAGCAATGGCCACCTTGATGCCCATGGACTCCAGCTCTTCCTTGGATTTGTCGCCGTATTTCTCCTGCAGCTCGGCAGCCGTGGCGTCGCGGCGAAAATCGTTGGGGAAGGGATTGCCCTGTTCGCGCAGCTCGGCCAGCTTGGCACGGCGCTCGGCAATCAGCTTGTTGTCCTCGGTGTGTGTGGCGTTCGGGTTGTGGTCAGTCATCTTGGCTCACAGAATAGGTCGGAGTTTCCGGGTTAGAGCGATGGCAGAAGGCGCTGTTTACAGCGCCATCTTTAGACTGGCTTCGATGAACTTGTCGATGTCACCGTCCAGTACGTTCTGGGTGTTGCTGGTTTCAACCTTGGTACGCAGGTCCTTGATGCGGCTGTCGTCCAGCACGTAGGAGCGGATCTGGCTGCCCCAGCCGATGTCCGACTTGGCATCTTCCTGCTTCTGTTTTTCGGCGTTACGCAACTGCATTTCCCGCTCGAACAACTTGGCCTTGAGCTGCTTCATGGCCTGGTCCTTGTTCTGGTGCTGGCTGCGACCAGCCTGGCAGGCCACGACAATGCCGGTGGGGTTGTGGGTCAGTCGCACCGCGGATTCGGTCCGGTTAACGTGCTGACCGCCGGCGCCGGAGGCGCGGTACACGTCCACACGCAGGTCGGCGGGATTGATTTCAATGACAAAGCTGTCGTCCACTTCCGGTGACACGAACACCGACGAGAAAGAGGTGTGGCGACGGTTGCCGGAATCAAACGGGGATTTGCGCACCAGGCGGTGTACGCCGGTTTCGGTACGTAGCCAGCCGTAGGCATAGTCGCCCTGGATGTGGATGGTGGCACTCTTGATGCCGGCCACTTCCCCTTCCTGGAGTTCGACGATCTCGGCCTTGAAGCCACGGCGCTCGGCCCAGCGCAGGTACATGCGCAGGAGCATGTTGGCCCAGTCCTGGGCTTCGGTGCCGCCGGAGCCGGCCTGGATGTCCAGGTAGGCGTTATTGGCGTCCATTTCACCGGAGAACATGCGGCGGAATTCGAGTTTTTCGAGTTCCTTGTCGAGGCTGTCGAGGTCGCTTTCGATGTCTGCGACGGTACCTTCGTCCTCTTCCTCAGCGGCCATTTCCAGCAGGCTGTCGGCGTCGTCGAGGCCGCTGGTGAGGTTGTCGATGGTGCGCACGATCAGTTCGAGGTCGGCGCGTTCCTTGCCGAGGGCCTGGGCCCGGTCGGGGTCGTCCCAGACGGTGGGTTGTTCGAGTTCGCGTTCGACTTCGGTCAGGCGCTCACTGCGCTGATCATAGTCAAAGATACCCCCTGAGCGCTTCAGTGCGCTCACGAAGTTCCTTGATCTTCGTAACAATGGGATTGATTTCCATGGGACCCTTTTGCTCGTGTTGGTCGATGGCTGAAAACAGAGGCGGAATTCTACCGGAATTCCTTGTTCAGTTCAGCCGCCGGGAAAGCCCTATTTTTCCAAACGGAAAAATGTCTCCCGGTAGTGCTGCAATTCCGCGATGGAATCCCGGATGTCGTCCAGGGCCAGGTGAGAGCCTTTCTTGCGGACGCCGCCCAATACATCCGGGCGCCAGCGGCGGGCCAGCTCCTTGACAGTGCTGACGTCGAGGTTGCGGTAGTGGAAGAAGGCTTCCAGCCGGGGCATGTATTTGACCAGGAAGCGGCGGTCCTGGCCGATGCTGTTGCCGCACAACGGCGAGGTGCCTGGCTCCAGGTGCTGGGCAAGGAAGTTCAGGGTTTGTTCCTCGGCGGCGGATTCGGTGATGGGGCTTTCCTTTACCCGCTGGGTCAGTCCACTGTTACCGTGGGTGCGGGTGCACCATTCGTCCATGGCGTCGAGTACTTCATCGCTCTGATGGACGGCCAGTACCGGGCCTTCGGCGATGACCTTCAGGTTGGAGTCCGTGACGATGGTGGCGATTTCGATGATCCGTTCCCTTTCCGGATCCAGGCCGGTCATTTCCAGGTCTATCCAGACCAGGCGGTCGTTGTTTTCTTCGGCCATGGCGGCGTATCTCCACTGTTTGGAAGGTGTGCTGGGCAAGGTCTGATATGATGAAGCATCCCAACTTCCAGAACAATCAGGATTCCCATGGCGAAACGCCGCCTCAGCAAGCAGCAGCAACACCGTATCCAGAAGATCCAGGCAGAACGCACCCGCCGTGCCGGCAAGCGGGAGCAGGCCATTGCGGCCCAGCGGGAGTCCGGTGAGCTGGGGTCGGAACAATCGGGGCTGGTCATTGCCCATTACGGCCAGCAGCTGGATGTCGAGGCGCTGGAGGGGCAGCATCAGGGCAAGCTGTTCCGTTGCTTTGTGCGGGCCAATATCGACAGCCTGGTGACCGGCGACCGGGTCACCTGGTGCGAGGGGGCGGACAATACCGGGGTGATCGTGGCCCGGCAGGAGCGCCATTCCCTGCTGCAGCGGCCTGACAACTTTGGTCAGCTGAAGCCTGTGGCGGCGAACATTGACCATATTGTGCTGGTGATTGCGCCGGAGCCGGAACCCCATGACAACCTGATTGACCGGTACCTGGTTGCGGCCGAGAACACCGGAATTCCCGCGGTTCTTTTACTGAACAAGGCCGATCTGCTCACCGACCGGAACCGGGACCACATCGATGCCTTGCTCGACCGGTACCGTCACCTTGGCTATGAGGTACTTGAAGCCTCTGCTCATCACCCGGATGCCCATGGCGGCGTGATAACCGGCCTGGTGAAGGACCGAACCAGTGTGTTCGTAGGGCAGTCCGGCGTTGGCAAGTCGTCGATTATCCAGACGCTGGTGCCGGACCGGGAGTTGAAGGTGGGCGCCCTGTCAGAAAGTACCGGCAAGGGCACCCACACCACGACAACGGCAAGGCTGTTCCACCTGGATTGCGGGGGTGACCTGATCGACTCACCGGGCATTCGTGAATTCGGCCTGTGGCACATGACGCCGGCGGAAATCGAGTTCGGTTTCCGTGAGATCCGCGAGGTCATCGGCCATTGCCGTTTCCGGGACTGTCGCCACCAGGGAGAGCCGGGGTGCGCCCTGGATGAAGCGGTGGCAGAGGGCCGGATTACGCCAGAACGCCTGCACAGCTTCCGGCGAATCCTGCAGGCCATGGAGGAGCAGCAGGCAAGGGGCCTGAAGCTGAGCTGAGACAATTAACCGGGGCGATTCCGCCCTTACCAGTTCAGCTCATTGGGGCGCACTGGCTCTTCTTCCTGAGCCCATTCTCCGCTCTCCAGCCGTTGCCGGGCAGCCTCCTCCTCAGCCTCGGAAGGCTTGGTGAGATCAATAAGTGGCTCACCGGTACGCCCCGCCCGGCCTTCAATTTCACCGACGGCCTTCTTGTTAAGCACGATAATCGAGATGCGACGGTTAACCGGCGCGGTAGGATCTTCCTTGTCGAACAACACCGAATCGCTGAGCCCCACGACACGGCTAATCTGCTCGGGCCGGACTCCGCCAGTCACCAGCGCCCTGCGGGCAGCGTTGGCCCGGTCGGCAGACAGCTCCCAGTTCGTGTAACCCGGCCGGCCGCTGAAAGGCGTGGCATCCGTATGCCCGGTAATGGATAGCTTGTTACGCACGGAACCGAGGGGCTTTGCCAGTTCAAAGAGAATATCCTGGGAATAGGGCTTGAGCTGGGCACTGCCGCTGTCAAACATGGGGCGCTGGGAGCGGTCGACAATCTGGATGCGCAGACCCTCGTCGGTGATGTCAATCAGCAGCTGGTCCCTGAACTCGCTCAAGGTTTCACTACTCTCGATCTGCTCCCTCAGGTCCTGGAACAGCTCTTCCATCTGGCGCTGCTCCAGCTGTTCCGAAAGGCTTTCGATACTCTGATCATCTACCGAGATGGTGCTGCCAACCTGGTCCTCGCCACTGGCCTCCAACACCGCGGCACTGCCGCCAAGGTCGACCGGGTTCTGGCTACCGCCCTCTGTGTATCCCACCGGATCCTTGAAATACCCCTCCACCGCCAGCTTCTGCTCCGGTGTTGCGTTGGTGGTGAGCCACAGCACCAGGAAGAACGCCATCATGGCGGTAGCGAAGTCGGCAAACGCGACTTTCCAGGAGCCGCCGTGGTGGGCGGCAGCCCTTTTCTTGACGCGTTTTACAATAATCGGTTCGTCAGCCACTACAACACCTGCGCAAGGCCGGCTTTCTGCCGGACATTACTTGGAACGGACATGGTCATTGAGTTCCTGGAAGCTGGGCCGCTTGTCGCTGGGCAAGGCCTTGCGGCCGAACTCGATGGCCATCTGCGGCGCCTGGCCGGAAACTGTCGCAATAATCGATGCCTTGGCGCACTCGTAGGCACGCAGTTCGTACTTGGCGTGGTGTTCCAGGGCGATGGAGGTCGGCCCCACAAAGCCATAGCCCATCCAGATACCGAGGAAGGTGCCCACCAGGGCGGCGGCCACACTCAGGCCGATTTTTCAGGGCCTTCACTCATGAAATTCATGGTAATAACGATACCCAGCACCGCTGCCACGATCCCCAGGCCCGGCAGGGCGTCGGCGATCTTGTTGACGGCATGGGCCGGCTCTTCCAGTTCGTGCTGCCGGGTATCCAGCTCCTGGTCCATCAGGCCCTCGAGCTCATGGGGCGCCATGTTGCCGGAGCTGATGATGCGCAGATAGTCGGTCACAAAGGCGGTCAGGTGCTTTGACTTCATCACTGCCGGGTAGCGGCTGAAGATCTGGCTCTGTTCCGGGTTATCAATGTCTTCCTCGATCGCCATGACGCCCTGCTTGCGGGACTTGTCGAAGATGTCGTACAACAGGCTCAGCAGGTCCATGTAGAAGGCCTTGTTGTAGGGGGAGCCGGTAATCAGCCGCATGACCCCGGCAAAGACCTCCTTGATGGTATGGAACGGGTTGGCAATGATGAAGGAACCGATGGCCGCACCGCCAATGATCAGCACCTCTGTTGGTTGCCACAACACCATCAGGTTGCCGCCGTGAAGCACGTAGCCTGCCAGCACACAGACCAGAACTATGACACTACCGATTATTAGACCCATGGGTTCCTGACCATCTGCCTGTTATTTGTGAACTGTTCAACGCTGCCGGGGAGCAGACTGGCAGGTTATTCGTTAGCCAGCCATGATAGCAATGACATTTTGTAAACGGAAAACCAATAAATGATTTCTACCAATAAGCCGGATTTTGGTAAACTCACGCCTCGTTTGTTCGAAGGCCCCTGACCTATGCTTGACCGGCTTTTTGTCCTGGCACAATACGTTCTGCCGCAAATCCTGATTTCCCGCCTTGCCGGAAAACTGGCCGACAGCCGGCCACCGGCGCCCGTGTTGACAGCCGTTATACGCTGGTTTATCGGCCGCTATGGCGTAAACATGAACGAAGCCGCTGATGAAAACCCGGCCAGCTATGGCACCTTCAACGCATTTTTTACCCGGGAGCTCAAGCCCGGCCTGCGCCCGCTTGCCGGGGGCAGTGAGACCTTGGTCAGCCCCGTGGATGGCACCATCAGCCAGCTCGGCCAGGTCAGTGATGACCGCGTGTTCCAGGCCAAGGGTCAGTCGTTCAGCCTCACCGAATTACTCGGCGGCGATGCAGAAAGGGCAAAGCCATTTGAAGGCGGCGAGTTTGCCACCATCTACCTCGCCCCCCACGACTATCACCGCATTCATATGCCCCTGGCAGGAAAACTGCAGGAGATGGCCTATGTGCCGGGCCGGCTGTTCTCGGTCAATCCGGTCACCGCCGAAGCTGTGCCGCGGCTGTTTGCCCGCAACGAGCGAGTAGTCGCCATCTTCGACACTGACGCAGGCCCCATGGCCATGGTACTGGTCGGTGCGATGATCGTCGGCAGCGTGGAAACCCGCTGGGGCGGTGTCGTGGCACCAACCGACGGCAAACGTGAAGTAACCACGTCCGATTACCGCCATCAGTCGCCGGGTGTCCGATACGAACGGGGCGAGGAAATGGGCCGCTTCCGCCTGGGCTCTACCGTCATCCTGGTGTTCCCGAAAGGAGCCACCCGGTGGCAGGAAAACCTGCAATCCCGTGATCAGGTGCGTCTGGGCCAGTCGTTCGGCAAGGTCATGAACGCTCAGCAGGAAACGCCAGCACCTCGCTGATATCGTCCACACCGCACTTGAGCATCAGCAGGCGATCAAGCCCCAGGGCGACACCGGCACATTCCGGCAGCCCCGCCTCCAGTGCCGCCAGTAACCGTTCGTCCACCGGCATCTCCGGTTTGCCCAGTTCACGGCGGCGGGCGTTGTCAGCCTCGAACCGCTGCCGCTGCTCGTCAGCATCCGTCAACTCCCAGTAGCCATTGCACAGTTCTATGCCCTGTACATAGAGCTCAAAACGGTGGGCCACCGGGCAGCCATCTTCTTCGCTGATGCGGGCCAGCGCCGCCTGGCTGGCGGGATAGCGGGTGACGAAGACCGGACGGTCAAAGCCAAGGGCCGGTTCAACCCGAAAGCTCATGACCAGGTCCAGGCAGCTGTCCCGATCCAGCTGATCCACCAATGCTGCGTCGCCGGTCAGGGAATAACAGGCATTGCGCAGTTCAGGCAGGTCCGCTGTCATCGGATCCAGGCCCGCATGCGCCCTCATCAGCTGGCGATAGGACATCCGCTCAGGCTCAGGCGCTCCCAGCCAGCCACATACCAGGGCCGCTACCTCGTCCATCAACTGCTCGTCATTCCAGCCAGGGCGATACCATTCCAGCAGGGAAAATTCGGGATTATGGCGGCGCCCCCGCTCGCCGTTACGGAATACATGGCTGACCTGGTAAATACTGCCACTGCCTGCCGCCAGCAGGCGCTTCATGTGGTATTCCGGAGAGGTCTGCAGCCAGCCGGTGGAATGGGTCCAGCCCGCTACCGGTTGTGGCGCGGCGGCAATGCAATCGATATTCACATCGGTGATACCACACTGCCCCAGCACCGGGGTTTCCACCTCCAGCACCCCCCGCTGCGCAAAAAAGCCGCGCACCCAGTCCAGCTGGCGTGCACGGCCTTCAAGAACCTGCCGGGTGGCAGTGGGCTGCCAGGACGGCGCTGCTCCCGGCAGCGACTGACCCCTGCCCATGACTACCCCCTGATCAGCTTTTGACCCGGTTAACGTACTCGCCGGTACGGGTGTCAACCTTCAGTACCTCACCGATGGAGATGAACAGGGGCACCTGGACCACCGCGCCGGTGGTGAGTGTCGCTGGCTTGGAGCCACCCTGGGCGGTGTCGCCCTTCATGCCCGGGTCGGTTTCCACCACTTCCAGCTCGACGAAGTTCGGCGGCGTGACGGACAGCGGGGCGCCGTTATACAGGGTGACCGTGTAGACATCCTGCTCCTTGAGCCATTTCACGGTATCGCCTACGGCCTTGGCATCGGCCGGATACTGCTCAAAGGAGCCGTCGGTTTTCATGAAGTGCCAGAACTCACCGTCTGTGTACAGGTACTCCATGTCCTGGTCCATTACATCAGCGGCCTCCAGGCTCTCGCCGGACTTGAAGGTACGCTCCCAGACCCGGTTGGTCATCAGGTTGCGAAGCTTGACGCGGTTGAACGCCTGGCCTTTGCCGGGCTTGACGAACTCGTTCTCGAGAATGACGCAGGGATCGCCATCCAGCAAAACCTTAAGACCGCCGCGGAATTCGTTGGTAGAATAAGAAGCCATGAAACACTCACCTGAAATGACGCTGTTGGAATGTGAAAGTCCGCTATGATACAGCGAACCGTCGCCCGTATAGAAGCCCAAGACCCGGATAACCCCATGCCTACGTGGCAGAGCCTGCTGGCCCGCTCCGTGACCAGCCCGGGTGTTCTTTTGCGCCGCCTGGGCCTGGATTCCGCGCAACGCGAACACGACGCCCGGGTTGGCCATGACGCATTTGAAGTACGGGTACCGGAACCCTGGCTGGCCCGCATCCGACCGGGAGACCCGGATGACCCGCTACTGCGCCAGGTGCTGCCCCTCGCGGAGGAGGGTAAGGACTACCCCGGCTTTGTGCGGGACCCACTGCAGGAAACCGACTCCACGCCCACCCCCGGGTTGATCCGCAAGTACCGAAGTCGGGCCTTGCTGATGGTGACCGGGCAGTGTGCCATCAACTGCCGCTACTGTTTCCGCCGCCACTTCCCCTACCCGGACCACAGGTTGTCGCCACAGCAGCGGGAGCAGGTGATCACCACGCTCACCGAAAGTCCCGAAATCAATGAGGTCATTCTCAGCGGCGGAGACCCGCTTGCCGTAAACGACCGCCTGCTGTCTGCCTGGGCCCGGGCGCTTGCGACAGTTCCGTCCCTGACCCGGTTACGCATCCACAGCCGGCTGCCCATTGTCATCCCCCAACGGGTGGACGATTCCCTGCTGGCCTGGATCAGGGAGTCTCCCCTGCAGGTCGTTATGGTGGTACATGTTAACCATCCCCGCGAGATCGATAACGACGTCCGAAAGGCCATGAAAGCACTGCGGGACGCCGGGGTAACGCTGCTCAACCAGAGCGTGGTGTTAAAGGGGGTCAATGATGACCCGGACACCCTGGCGGATCTCAGCGAACAACTGTTTTCGTCCGGTGTATTGCCCTATTACCTCCATGCCTTTGACCCGGTTGCCGGCGCCCACCACTTTGATGTCAGTGATCAGCGCGCCAGGCAACTGGTTCGCGCGCTGCAGGCCAGACTGCCCGGCTACCTGGTGCCACGACTGGTACGGGAAATACCCGACCGTCCCGGCAAGACGCTGCTGGATATTGGTATGGAACAGTAATGCCGGCGGAACATTGCAACTGTCAAAGATTGTCATGTTACAGTTATCTGGCTTTCCCTCGGGTTTTTGCTACTTTATGGTTAGCCCGGTTAGCGATAACAATCT
This sequence comes from Marinobacter sp. AN1, assembly GCF_026013985.1. Classification (NCBI taxonomy): domain Bacteria; kingdom Pseudomonadati; phylum Pseudomonadota; class Gammaproteobacteria; order Pseudomonadales; family Marinobacteraceae; genus Marinobacter; species Marinobacter sp. AN1. The sequence goes on from NZ_CP110342.1 coordinate 3,189,729, forward strand.
GTAATTCTGGAAATTTTTTCAGGGTGTCAGCGTATGGAACCCTCCTTTGGCGTAAACGGTAATCGCGGCATGAATGACAGGTCCAACTGGTAACACGATGCAGAAACCCGAACTGACAGTACCCGAGCCAAGGATCGCACACCTGTCGTTTTGCGAAGCGACCCCGAAGGCCTTCCGGTACTGGGTGGACCACCTGCCCATGGCCAATCTGGGCGAGCTCTCCCGCCAGCTTTACCATGCCATTATCGAGGTCAACCAGCTGTTCTGCCCGCCATCCCAACGGCTGCAGCTCCTTGAGTTGATCCGACCGCGCATCCGCTTCGTCTGCACAGAGTTGTCACGCCACTACCTTGGCATGGCGATCGCCCTGCCCGAAAAGCAACGCAAGATCGCCAACCTGTCCCAGGCCCTGCAACTGCACCTGGCTTCAGGCTACAAACTGGTTATCACCGAGCTGCTCGATGCGGGCACGATCGACCGACAACGAAAGCCCCTTGCCCAGGCTTGTCACCGCGCACTCACAGAGCTGGGCGCCACAATCCTCAGGGCCCAGCAACTGTACACTGCGAGCCCCTCCGGGAGCTGGCACGAGAGCCATCAGCTGTTCCGTTTCGCGCGCCAGAACAACCTGCACACGCTTGCCGTACAGGACGACCAACGGCCTCACCGAAGCGAAAGCACTGTCGCCGATGCCTATTGTCAGACCCTGCTGCTCGGCTGTGCCCGGGCGAACCAGCTTCGCCAGAATGAACTGGAGCAGGCCAGCGAATTATTCGAACTCTGGTCACCCAGGGTCCAGTGCGCGCCCGAGCTGGCTGCAAAGGCCGTTTTCCTGGTGGACATGAACAGCGACAAGCCTCCCTGCTATCGGTCACTCGCGCCTGATGCTGAGGGCGGTCACTGGTGGGGTTTCGATACCGGGTCCCTGGCCGAGCAGATCAGCAACCACCTCCGTGATACGTCCGGGACGGTTAACACCAAGGCCCAGGCCGGCAAGCCAAACTCCAACACCAGCGACTTGCCCCTCCTTCCACGGAGCAGTGACACGTTGCTGACGCACCTTGGACAGGCCCTCGCCCTGCTCACTCAGCGTAACTTCAACCGACTGGAGACGGATGGCCAGCTGGAAGTCTGTGCCGGGCTGACTGCCGTGCATTACTTCGTGGCCGGCGAGAAGCCTTTTGCGGAATTCGTGGTGAGCAGTGCGAGCACAGAAGTAACGGAACCCGACAATCGCTTCATGAAGCCGACCCGCCGGGATGCCTGGTCCGATGCCTTCGACGCCGGTATTTCCGAAGAGCGAGTCCGCCCACTGGCCGATGCGCCCATCAACTACCAGAAGCCCGGCGCAGGGAGTGACACTTCCCAGACACGGCATCAGCCGCGGTCCTACCTGACCCGGGTGGTCAATACCAGCCCCGGCGGTTACTGCGTCGTCTGGAGCGCTAACATTCCTCCGACCCTTCAGGCGGGGGAGATTCTGGGGGTGCGGGAACACCGTAATCATCCCTGGAGTATCGCGCTGGTCCGCTGGCTTCGGCAGCACCGGGGAGAAGGAACCCGGATCGGCATAGAGGTCATAGCGCCGGGGGCGGCTCCCTGTGGCGTACAACTTATCCAGAAAACCGGCAACAGCAGCGAATTCCTCCGGGGCCTGCTGCTGCCAGAGATACCCGACGCCCACCTGCCGGAAAGCCTTATCACCCCGAAGCTGCCATTCCAGTCCGGAAGCCGGATAACCCTGCTGAGACAAGGCGTGCAGGACCAGGGCCTGCTGGGCCGGAAGATCGCCGTCACCGGCAGCATCAGTCAGTTCGAACTGCGGCTTTACAAGCGCCCCGACGAACCGGACTCCGGACCGCAATCAAGGAAAAACCCCTTCGGCACCAGTGACAGTGAGTTCGACTCCCTCTGGCCGGACCTCTGATCCCGTCACGACAAAACTGCGCGCCAGCTCCCGCTGTGACCAGCTGAGGCTTGTTATTGACGCCTATCCCCTGCATCATTCGGGGTTATTATTGCCCGGCCCCCGCCCTGCGGGGCCTGCCAACAGGGATCAGAGCACTGGCACGGACGGCCCTTCGAAGCATCAGGTGCCCGGATTTCAGGGCAGCAGACAGACAGCGAGACCGCCAGCGAATGCAGAAGCAAAAGACCACCGTCCACCTGCTGATCATGGACCCCTCCCAGAACGATGCGGAATCACTGGTCAGCCTGTTGCGGAATTCAGGCCGCGCCACCCGGGCACACCGGGTTACGTCTGAGGAAGACCTGGATGAAGCGATCCGCACTGGCCAGTGGGACCTGTTCCTGGCGCGGGATAACCAGTCAGACTTTATTCCTGACGATGCCCTGGCCATCATCCGTCGGCTGGACAAGGATATTCCCTTCGTCCTGCTTACCGAATCCGAAGACCTGGAGCGCTCCCTCGCTATCATGAAAGCCGGTGCCCAGGACGTCTGCCCGGCGGGTGAAACCGAGCGACTGATGCTGGTGATCCGGCGCGAGCTCGCCAACCTTGAAGAACGCCGCCGGCGCCGGGTGCTGGAGTCCCACCTGCGGGAAGCCGAGCAGCGTTGCCAGCTGCTGCTGGAAAGCTCAAAGGATGCCATTGCCTACGTCAACGATGGCATGCACGTCTATGCCAACCATGCCTACATGGACTTCCTGGGGTACGACGATCTCGATGAACTGATGTGCATTCCATTGCTGGACACCCTGGCCCCCGGGAGCCAGGATGACCTGCGCAAGTTTATGAAGTCCTTTGCTGAAACGAGGGAAGACGGCATGAACCTTAATGCCGTAGCCCGTCGCAGTGATGACCAGGACATCAATATCACCATGACCGTATCGGCTGCGACCTATGATGGTGAAGCCTGCATCCAGGTGGTCATCCAGCCTGAACATAACGACGCAGAACTGCAGGAAAAGATCCGCGAGATCAGTAACCAGGACTTGCTGACGGGCCTGTACAATCGCCAGTACCTGATGGAGCAGCTGAACCGTGCGGTGGCGACCGCCGGCGAGAAGAACCAGACCGGTGCCCTTGCCTACATCGGTATCGACCGGTTTGTCAGCTTCAAGAATGACCTCGGCATTGCCGGCACGGACCTGCTACTGCGAGACTTCGCAGCCTTGCTGGAAAAGCACGCCGGTGACGACATGGTACTGGCGAGGATCAGTGATGACGCGTTCTGCCTGTTGTGCCAGCCCTGTGAGGAACAGTTCATGGCCGAGCGCTGCGAAGCCATTCGCAAGGCCGTCGATGACCACCTGTTCGATATCCAGGGCCGCTCTGCCCAGGTGACGGTTTCCATCGGTGTGGCAGCCATCACCGAGAATGCTCCCAAGGCCGCCGACCTTCTGGGCCGGGCCCATATCGCCCATGGTGCAGTACGGAAGGAACCGGGCCATGAGAACGGCAACGGCGTAGTGGTGTACAACCCGGCCAACTACGAAACACTCGATGACTCCAACTCCCTTGACGCCATCACCAAGGCACTGGAAGAGAACCGTTTCCGCCTGCTGTTCCAGCCCATCATCAATCTGCGGGGTGAAGGCGAAGAGCACTACGAGGCGTTGGTGCGGATGCTGGACAAGGACGATAAGGAGGTCTCCCCCTATGACTTCCTGCCACCAGCCGGACCGTCTGACATGGCCACCCGGATTGACCGCTGGGTCGTGCTGCAAACCATCAAACAATTGTCACAGCATCGCAGCCACGGCCATGATACCCGGCTGTTCCTGAATGTGACCGCAGAAACCCTGCAGGACCAGACCTTCAGCCAGTGGCTGAGCGTAGCCCTGAAAGCCGCGCGACTGCCCGGAGACTCACTGATCTTCCAGCTGCGAGAGGGGGACGCTACCAGTCACCTCAAACAGGCCCGCGACTTCAGCAAGTCCCTGCGGGAACTCCACTGCAAGGTCGCCCTGTCCCAGTTTGGCTGCGCCCTGAACCCTTTCAATACCCTCAAGCACGTGGATGTGGACTACGTGAAAATCGACGGTTCCTTCACCGAGGAAATCCAGAAGAGCGACGAGGCCCGGGACAAGGTGAAAGAGATGATCCAGTCGCTGCAGAGCAGCGGCAAACTCACGATCATTCCGCTGGTGGAAAGTGCCTCTGTGCTGGCAACGCTCTGGCAGGCAGGGGTGAACTACATCCAGGGTTACTACCTGCAGGCGCCGGTGCCGGAGATGAACTACGACTTTGGTGACCAGTAACCGTCAGCCAGCCAGCTGAGCCGGCGGTTACTGGTTAACGCCTCCCTGCGCTCAGCGGGGTGATGCCAGCCGGGTCTCGGATTCGCGGTAACCCAGCAGGTACAGGATGGCATCCAGACCCAGTGTGGAAATGGCGTGGCGGGCAGACTCCTTCACCACCGGCTTGGCACGGAAGGCCACACCCAGTCCCGCCTGGCTCAGCATGGGCAGGTCGTTGGCCCCGTCGCCGACAGCGATCACCTGCTCCCGGGAAATCTTCTCGCGCTCGGCAATCTCCAGCAGCAACTGTGCCTTGCGGGCACCATCCACGATGGGGCCGGCCACCCGACCGGTGACCTTGCCATCGACAATTTCCAGCTCATTGGCGTAGACATAGTCGATACCCAGGCGCGCCTGGAGGTGGCGGGCAAAGTAGTTGAACCCGCCGGACAGTATGGCCGTGCGATACCCCAGTGAACGCAGGGTACGGATCAGGTATTCAGCGCCCTCGGTCATGGTCAGACGGGCAGCGATACGCTCCAGCACCGCTTCGTCCAGACCCTTGAGCAGGGCCAGGCGCTCGGCGAAGCTTTCGCTGAAGTCCAGCTCGCCACGCATGGCACGCTCGGTGATTTCAGAGACCTGCTCGCCCACGCCGGCTTCCAGCGCCAGTTCGTCGATGACCTCCGCCTCGATCAGGGTGGAGTCCATATCAAACACCACCAGACGACGGTTGCGACGGAAAATGGAATCTTCCTGGAAGGCAATATCCACGTTCATGTCGCCGGCAATCTTCAGGAAATCCGAACGCAGCGCCTCCAGGTCCTCCGGAGTGCCCCGCACGGAAAACTCCACGCAGGCGATCCGGTTATCACCAGGCGCCAGCGATGGCCTCGCCGACAGACGGGTAATGTTGTCGATATTGAGGCCGTGGCGGGCGGTAATCTCGGACACCCGGGCGATCTGCTCCGCCTTGATATCACGGGACAGCAGGGTGACCATGTAGCAGGCCCGGTTGCGACCTTCTGCCCACTGCTGATACTCCGCCTCGGTAATCGGCGCAAAACGTACCTGCAGGTCCAGTGCGTGGAGCCGGAACAGCAGTTCCCGGATCACCGGCGATGCCTGGCTCTCATCGGGAATTTCCGCCAGGATGCCCCAGGTCAGGTAGTCATGGATCACTGCCTGGCCAATATCCAGGATGCGCACGTCGTACCGGCCCATAATGCCGGTAATTTCAGAGGTCAGGCCTGGCTTGTCGCGGCCGGACACATTGATCAGGACCAGTTCACTCACTGTCTTCTTCTCCGGTAGCCGCCTCGTCGGTGCCTGCCGCTGCAATCACATCGATGCCATCGACTCGCTGCAACCCCCTGGGGAGTTTGTGGCCACGACGACCCCGCTCACCCAGGTAGTGCTCCAGGTCGGAGAAACGCAGGCCGAGTTTGCGCTTGCCGGCCCGGATCTCCAACTGGTCAGCCTCGCCAAACACGGTCAGGGCCACCACGAACTCTTCCCGGTTCTGGACCCGGGCCGAGGGAATGCTGATGATCTTGTTGCCCTTGCCCCGGGCCAGTTCAGGCAGCTGTTCCAGCGGGAACACCAGCATTCGGCCCTCGTTGGAAATGGCCGCCAGGTAACGGGGCTGTTCCCGACGCGGAACCGGGACCGGTTCCAGCAGCTTCGCACCCTTCGGGATCGACACCACCGACTTGCCATTGCGGTTCTTGCTGATCAGGTCGGCGGCGCTGGCCACGAACCCGTAACCCGCATCGGTCGCCAACAGGAATTTTTCATCGGGATTAGCCACCAGAAGGCCCGCAAAGGTCGCCCCGGAGGGCGGGTTGATGCGGCCAGTGAGCGGCTCACCCTGTCCCCGGGCTGAAGGCAGGCTGTGGGCCATCAGGGAATAGGCGCGGCCGGTGGAGTCCAGGAACACAGCGTTCTGGTTGTTCCGGCCCTTCGCGGCCAGGGCGAACTTGTCACCGGATTTGTAGCTAAGGCCTGCGGGATCAATGTCATGCCCCTTGGCAGCGCGCACCCAGCCTTTCTCTGACAACACAACCGTTACCGGGTCATTGGAGACCAGGTCAGCTTCGGAGAAGGCCCGGGCCTCTTCCCGCTCGACAATGGGAGATCTGCGGTCGTCTCCGTAGGTTTCTGCGTCCGCCAGCAACTCTTCCTTGATCAGCTCACGCATGCGGTCTTCGGAACCAAGGATCGACTGGAGCTCGTCCCGTTCAGCGGCAAGCTCATCCTGCTCCCCGCGGATCTTCATCTCCTCCAGCTTGGCCAGGTGGCGCAGTTTCAGCTCAAGGATGGCTTCGGCCTGGTCGGCAGACAATCCGAAGCGCTTGATCAGTTCCGCCTTGGGTTCGTCCTCGTAGCGGATGATGTTGATGACCTCATCAATGTTCAGGTAGGCGATCAGCAAGCCTTCGAGGATGTGCAGCCGGGCCAGGACCTTGTCCAGGCGATACTGCAAACGGCGGGTCACCGTGGTCTTGCGGTAGGCCAGCCACTCGGTGAGCATGGTGTGCAGGTTCTTCACCGCCGGTCGGCCGTCGTTGCCGATAACATTCAGGTTGACCCGGTAGGTCTTCTCCAGGTCCGTACTGGCAAACAGGTGGGCCATCAGGCCTTCCACGTCGACCCGGGACGAGCGTGGCACGATCACCAGGCGAGTGGGGTTCTCATGGTCGGATTCATCCCGGAGATCCGCCACCATGGGCAGCTTGCGGGTCTGCATCTGGTGGGCAATCTGCTCCAGCACCCGGTTGCCGGAAACCTGGTGCGGCAGGTCGGTGATCACCACCTCGCCGTTCTCGCGGACCCAGCGGGCCCGCATCCGCAGGCTACCCCGACCGGTGTGGTACATCTGGCGGAGGTCCTTGCGGGGGGTGATGATCTCGGCGCCCGTGGGGAAGTCCGGCCCCTTGATATGCTCACACAGCTCGTCCACATCCGAATCCGGACTGTCCAGCAGGCGGACACAGGCTGCCGTCACTTCCCGCACGTTGTGCGGCGGGATATCGGTGGCCATGCCTACCGCAATGCCGGTGGTGCCGTTCAGCAACACATGGGGCAGCCGGGCTGGCAATGTAGAGGGTTCGTCCATGGTGCCGTCAAAGTTGGGCACCCAGTCCACCGTGCCCTGCCCCAGTTCGCTGAGCAGCACTTCTGAAAACTTCGACAGGCGGGACTCGGTATACCGCATGGCGGCAAAGGACTTGGGGTCATCGGGTGAACCCCAGTTGCCCTGACCGTCCACCAACGGGTAGCGGTAGGAAAATGGCTGCGCCATCAGCACCATGGCCTCGTAGCAGGCGCTGTCGCCATGGGGGTGGAATTTACCCAGTACGTCACCAACCGTACGGGCAGACTTCTTGTACTTGCTGGTGGACTTGAGTCCCAGTTCCGACATGGCGTAGATAATGCGCCGCTGCACGGGTTTGAGTCCGTCTCCCACATTGGGCAGGGCCCTGTCGAGGATGACGTACATGGAATAGTCCAGGTAGGCCTTTTCCGTATAGTCCCGTAACGAAACCCGCTCAAAACCTTCGTCGGTGGTCTGAAACTCTGGCATGAATGCCCCTTGCTCCGGAAATGGGTTCTCGTGCAACCCGCCTGCGCAACGTGCCACACCGGGGGCTGGAAAATCACGCTGACAGGTCACAATACTGCTTGTTACACAGCGGTGTGCCGTATAGCGAGGCTCATTATATGGAGGCGAGGCGCAATAGACCAATTCTGGAAGACGAATCCCCGGCGGTTTTTTCCAATAGCGGAATTCCCGCATGTTTCCGGCCAGCGGGTCACCGTATTCTCGTCGAGGATTGTGGATTAAGGATTCGACATCTGAACACCGGAACAGCTGCCTGCTCCGGCCCATTACTCAGAGCGAACACTATGAAACTGACTCTCAAGGCATGCCGTCAGGCGGTTCTGACCGCCATGATCAACGGCGCACTTGCCCTGGCATTGATGCTCCTGGTGGAGTTCTCGCTCAGTGGCAGCCTGGCATTGACAAGACCGTTCCTGATTGCCGGCATCCTGGTTGCCCTGGTGATCTTCGTCGCCCAGTTCTTCCGGCAGCTCAGACTCTGCCGCTGCGACCAGAACCAAAACGGGGCCCCTACCAAGTAAGGGCCCCGTCCTTCTTCATGCCGGTGTTATACCCGACTGGAATCACCAATACTTACTGGCGGATACCCTCAACCGAGATTTCCAGCTTGACGGTTTCCGAGGCGGGTCCCAGGTCCATGGGAATACCGAAATCCTTCAGCCGGATTTCCGTCTCTGCATCAAAGCCCATGCGATAGCCGCCCCAGGGATCTTCACCATGGCCCTGAAGCTCGACTTCCAGGGTAACTTCCCGGGTGACGCCACGCAGGGTCAGCTCGCCAGTAACATCCGCTTCCTCACCGTCGTCATCCACTTCAACGCGGGTGCTGCGGAAAGTCGCCTCCGGATATTCGTCAACGAACAGGAAATCCTCACTGCGAAGGTGCTTGTCCCGCTCGGCGTGGTTGGAATCCACACTGGAGGTATCGATGGTTACGTTGACCTTGCTGTTTTCCGGGTTCTCCGCATCAAACACAATCTCGCCGTCAAAGTCGTTAAAGCGACCATAAAGTGTGCTGAAGCCCAGGTGTGAAACCTCGAACGTAATGAACTGGTGCGCGCCCTCTGTATCGAAGGCATAGGTGCCACTGTGTTCGCTGGCGATGGCAGGACCGGCCAGGGCCAGGGTCATTGCCGATGCAAGAAGGGTCTTTTTCATAGCGTGTTCTCCTTTGATGTTCTCTGATGAAGTCCGTTGGATCCCGAAACCGATCAGCCCCTGCCCTTCAGGGCGACAGGCAACATACGCCTGAGGGTGTCGTCCCGGTCGACGAAGTGATGCTTGATGGCCGCCAGGCCATGGAGTGAGGCGAGCACGACCAGCCCCCAGGTGGCCCAGTAGTGGACATCACCGGCGATATCTTCCATACCTTTAATCCGCCCGGTCACGGACGGCACCTCAAACCAGTTGAATACCCGGATGGCCGAGCCATCGGCCGTAGAAATCAGGTAGCCGCTGAACATGGCGGTGAACAGCAGCAGGTAGAGCACCCCGTGCACCACACGTGCCGACAGGATCTCTGCCGGTGAGTGGCTGCCCAGCGCCGAAGGCCTGGTGTCTGCCAGACGCCAAACGAGTCGCAGAAGAACCGTGATCAGCAGCAGTATGCCCACGCTCCGGTGGATATGGGGCGCCAGGCGGTACAACTCATCGTAATAGCCCAGGTCCACCATGTAATAACCCAGACCAAACAGCCCAAATACCGCCAGCGCTACCAGCCAGTGCAGCGTTGCATGGACAGCACCAAAGCGCCTGGGGGAATTTCGTAACTGCATGACACGGATCCTTCCTTAACGTTGGCCAGGGCAGTCCGAGCTGGACGGCACCGGGTTTTACGGCGTGCATCGGAATACCCAGAAGCATAGGAAGCTGGGCCTCCGAAGCCAACCGCAATATTCTGCTCAGCCTGTTCAGTTTTTCTGAAAGAGCCGCCTGGTGCGGGGCTTACCCCCTTGGTCGTATGTGGCTTTTACGGATTCAGTCCTGCTATGGAATCCATATAATTGAATTATCACTTTTACAGGGCGAAACGCCCAAAGCCACAGGAGAGCACCATGGAACTCGAATTTGACGAATCCGTAGTCGTACCGAGCAACAACTAACAGTATTGAAGGGCAGGTTAACCTGCCCTTTTCTTTGGTGGTCGCATTCCATGGAATTCGACCAGCGTTGCCAGGCCCAGCACGTATACCCAACCCGCCAGCCCACCTTGGACCAAGTGGCCGATTACGTGGTCCAGGTCACTGAATGACAATGTTTAACACCGCCTACTGGCGCCCCCCGGGAAGTTCTGGCATGCTCCGGAACAGATTTCCTTATTCCGGCAGGATTACCACGGCCCCTCCAGCCGTCTCCCGGGGTTATAACAGTCGCCAGAATTGTGGACCATGAATTATCTGTCACCACAGCTGTCAGGTGCCGACCTGGAACTCCTTGACCCTCTGTTGAGCCAGCAGGATAACCGCTGGACCGGACGCTTTCATGGCCTCATACTGAAGACGGCCCTGCAGCCTATTTTCAGCATATCCCACAAGGGGATTATCGGCTATGAAGCCTGATCAGGGCGTTTGATCCGGACAACGCCAGCGTCCCGCCCTTTCAACTCTTTGGCCTGCCGGACAGCGACCAGGAAAACGTGCTGCTGGACCGGCTCTGCCGGCTACTTCACATTCGCAACTACGCAGCCTTCCAGGACGATGTGAACTGGCTGTTTCTTAATGTCTCCCCACGAGTGGTGGCTTCCGGCTACCGTTACGATTCCTTTTTCGGGGAGTTACTGCGCCGTTCCGGCCTGCCTCCCCATCGCATTGTCGTCGAGATCGTCGAACAGCCCACGGATGACTCGGAGCGCCTTCGGGAAACCGTGGACTACTACAAACAGCTGGGCTGCCTGACCGCTATCGACGATTTCGGCGCGGGTCACTCCAACTTCGAACGGATCTGGAACCTGTCGCCGGACATCGTGAAGCTGGACCGCAGCCTGGCCTTACGGGCCAGTAACGACCCCAAGGCGCGCCAGATCCTCAATGGTATTGTGGGGCTGCTTCACCAGTCCGGTTGCCTGGTATTGCTGGAAGGTGTGGAAACCCACGACCAGGCCATGATTGCAATCGATGCCGGGGTGGATTTCGTACAGGGGTTCTATTTCTGCTATCCGAGGCTGGAATTGGAAGGGATCAATGGCGAAGTGACAGACTTCGAGCGCCTGCTGGGGGATTACAAGAACCGCCACCGCATTCGCCTCGACCCGACCCAGCAACTGGCGGAGTTTTTCACCAGCCCCTTCCTCAAAGCCATAGACAGAATGCGCAATGGCGAGTCTCTGAGAGACGCATGTGCCGACATACTGGCCCATCATACCGTGTCCCGCTGCTATCTGATCGACGACCGTGGTGTACAGATTGACGACACCGCATCGGGACAAGGAGCGTGCGGCGAACTTGACCCCAAATACCGCCCGCTGGAAAACACCAGCAGCGCCGACTGGTATCGCCAGCACTACCTGAAGCAGGCCCTGGCCCAGCCCAACCGGATGCAGGTGACCAGCCCATACTTGTCCATCACCGGGGTCTATATGTGCGTCACCCTGTCTCTGGGGTACCGATTCAAGGGACACTTGCGGGTACTCTGCTGCGATATCCTTGCAGACCAGGGCCCGCTGGCCAGCACCTGAAGCCGACGTCAGACTGCAACGTCGGCCATGTTGCCATAGGCCTCAAGCCAGGTGCGGCGATCCCCGGCCCGCTTCTTGCCGAGCAGCATATCCATTCGCTCTATCGTGTCGTCCCCTTCTTCCAGGGTCAGCATCACCAGGCGACGGGTGTCTGGTGCCATGGTGGTTTCCCTCAACTGCAAGGGATTCATCTCGCCGAGGCCCTTGAAACGGGTGACCTGGACCTTGCCCTTGCGTTTCTCCGCCGCCAGCCGGTCGATAATGCCCTGTTTTTCGTGCTCATCCAGTGCATAGAAGGTTTCCTTGCCCAGATCCACCCGGTACAGGGGCGGCATGGCCACAAACACATGGCCGGCGTCCACCACCGGGCGGAAATGGCGAACAAAGAGTGCGCACAGCAAGGTGGCAATATGGAGGCCGTCAGAGTCGGCATCCGCCAGGATGCAGACCTTGTTGTAACGCAGCCCGGACAGTTCGTTGGACCCCGGGTCAACCCCGATCGCCACCGCAATATCGTGAACCTCCTGGGATGCCAGGATCTCGGACGAGTCCACCTCCCAGGTGTTCAGGATCTTGCCCCGCAGGGGCATCACCGCCTGGAACTCCCGGTCACGGGCCTGCTTGGCTGAGCCACCGGCGGAGTCCCCTTCCACCAGGAACAACTCTGAACGGCTCGCATCCGCCCCGGAACAATCCGCCAGCTTACCCGGCAGCGCCGGCCCGGACGTCACCTTTTTACGAGCCACCTTGCGGCTGGCCCGCAGGCGCCGCTGGGCATTACTGATAAACAGCTCCGCCAGGGCCTCGGCCACGTCAGTGTGCTGGTTCAGCCAGAGGCTGAAGGCGTCCTTGACCACACCGGAAATAAACGCCGCCGCTTCCCGGGAAGAGAGCCGCTCCTTGGTCTGGCCGGAGAATTGCGGATCCTGCATCTTGAATGACAGCACGTAGGCGCAGCGCTCCCAGATATCCTCCGGGGTCAGCTTGACGCCCCGGGGCAGCAGGTTACGGAACTCGCAGAATTCCCGCATGGCCTCCAGCAGACCGGTGCGGAAACCATTGACATGGGTACCACCCTGCACCGTGGGGATCAGGTTGACGTAGCTCTCGGTGACGGACTCCCCCCCTTCCGGCAGCCACTGTACGGCCCAGTCCACTTCTTCGCTGTTACCGGCGAAACGCCCTGTAAAGGGCTCCAGCGGTACCGCTTCCACCTGGGCCAGCTCGCTGCGCAGGTAATCCCGCAAGCCATCCTCGTAGTACCACTCGTCTTTCTCGCCGGTCTGCTCCTGGGTAAAGGTAACCGTCAGGCCGGGACACAGCACCGCCTTGGCGCGGAGGTTGTGGCGCAGGCGGGTAACCGAGAACTTCGGAGAGTCAAAGTATTTCGGATCCGGCATGAAGTGCAGGCGGGTACCGGTGTTGCGTTTGCCAACAGTGTCTACCACCTGCAGTTCCGAGGCCTTCTCGCCATCGGCAAAGGTCATTCGGTAGAGGTTGCCGTCCCGTTTGATGGCCACTTCCAGGTGCGTGGATAGCGCATTGACCACGGAGACGCCAACCCCGTGGAGACCACCGGAAAAGTTGTAGTTACCCTGTGAGAACTTGCCCCCGGCATGAAGCCGGCTGAGAATCAGTTCCACCCCCGGCAGCCCCTCTTCCTTGTGGATGTCCACCGGCATACCCCGGCCGTCATCCTCTACGGACAGGGAGCCGTCAGCGTACAGCACCACATCCATTCGCCGGGCGTGGCCGGCGAGGGCCTCGTCCACACTGTTGTCAATCACTTCCTGGGCCAGATGGTTGGGCCGGCTGGTGTCGGTGTACATCCCCGGGCGCTTGCGCACCGGGTCCAGGCCGCTGAGGACTTCAATGGAGTCGGCGTTATAGGTTTTCTGGCTCATAGGAAGGGTACAGCTCCGGATGTGCTGGGACGTGTGAGCCCATAGCTTAGGGAATCTGAGGCAAAGATCAACGTCGCCGTTTGCCGGTTTGCGGTGTGGCTCACCGTCTGATCAATGCAATCACTGACGAGTTGCCACCCTGCTCATCGCTCCAGGGAAAGATCCGGCAGGCCCGGGCCGGTCACATGGACCGTTTCCCAGCCTTCCGCAATGACCGCCACCACGGCACAGGGGCTGGTCAGCGCCTGGGTAACCATCTGGTCCGGGGAGGGAGTACGCAGCGTCATGGTCAGCTTCAGGACACCACCCTCCAGCCGACTGCTATCAAGCGCTACGCCATAGCCGCCTGTGGGCTTGCGCCCGGCAGCCACCAGCAGTAAGTGCTCATTAGTGAAATCATGATCCTCCATTGCTGTGAGGTTCATGCCCCGTGCACCGGTCACTTCCTCCAGCCGCTGGCGGGAATCCATATAGAGCAGGCCCGGTTCTGTGAACCCGCACTGGCTGGCGGCAGTGACCTGGCGTGCTGTGGGGCCATCGGCTGCACCCTGGTCCCGACTTCCGGCGCAGGCCGTCAGGGTGGTGGCAATCACCAGTATTGATGCTGTCAGGCCTTTCACTCGTAACCAGTGAATCATGCCGTCATCTCCCCGTTTCGTCAGTTACTCACCCAGCGACCGGTCTGGCCGCGTCCCGGCCTGGTGACCGGGAACCGGATAGCCCCGGAAGCCGTATCGCGGCAGTCCCATCTCGGCGATGGTTGGCCGCTGGAAACTGGTCGTCATATCCAGTTGCAGGTCCTGGTCACCAATGGAAATTACCTGCCGGCTACCTGTCTCGGGATACTCCGCACAGGCCTCACCGTTCTCACAGATGATTCCGTTGTTGTCCAGGTCCGTTCCCGCCACCAGTATATAGTCGCCGGGCACCATATCGTCGATAGCGTAGCTATACCGGCCATCGTTGTAGCTGGCCAGTACCTGGCGGGAACGACTCGAGCCAAAATCGTTGGCATCCAGCAACAGGACATAGTGACGGCCGGCATCGCGATCTCCGGAGGTATCGGCCGCCTGTACATACGCCGGGATCCTGAGATCGAAGCTGTCCGTACCATTGCTGTAGGGGATGAGTATTTCCTCCACCAGGGGTCGGTCATCGGGCACCGCACTCGAGTCCACACTGATGCGCACCGCCTCGGGTATCTCGTCATTGACGTTTATCGGGTTGCCATCGTCATCGGTCAGCGTAAATGCACCGGGTATATCGGGCGAGCCGCTCACGAGGGGATCAGCCGCAGAAGATTGCTTCAGCACCTCCATCAGAACCCTGCGCTCAGTACCGGACGGACTGAGTTCCACTACCCGGGGCCAGGCCGAGACCACGGTCGGGAATGCCGTGACATTGGTCACCGCCTCTCTCGCATCCAGCAGCCCCGCCCCGTAAAGCGTATAGTCGCTCAATTCCGAATCATTTGTAAGAAGCCCGGCAATCAGCTGGGCGCGGAACTGTGACGCGGTCAGTGAGTCCGACACTCCCTTCATCAACGCATAGACACCGGCAACGTGGGGTGCCGCCATGGATGACCCGGCAAGGTAGGCGTAGCTATCGGACAGCGAACCCGTGGCGGAGACTTGGCCATAGGCATTAACGATACCATCGTTCAGTGCGCCACCAGGTGCGAGCAGGTCGACTGACTGGCCATAGTTGGAGTAACTGGCCAGTTCACCACCCCGGGTGGTGGCCCCCACGCCTACCACCCGACGGTTTGCCGCCGGGTAGACCGCAGAGGCATCGCCGCTGTTACCGCCAGCGGCCACCACCAGGATACCATTACTGTTGGCCCGGTCAGTGGCCACCTGCAGATCAACGACTGGCGGCAGACCACCTAGACTCAGATTGATCACATCAACATCATTACGATCATCAACAATGCTGTTGATTGCAGCAATCAGGTCGTCAACCGCCCCGGTACCGTCCTCGCCACCCAAGGGCCCCACCCCGAGAACCCGGTAGGGAAGAATGGTCGCCTGGTGGGCAATGCCTACGGTGCCGACGGAGTTATCCTCTGCCGCAATGATGCCGGCCACATGGGTACCATGGAAGCTGGTAGCTTCAGGGTTGTCGGGGGTCACCGGTGTTCCCGGAACCCCGTCAGGCCCTTCCTGGCCATCCACGTCATAGTCGGGTTTGACGAAATCCAGGATACCCCCCTCATTCACCACGTTATTGACCAGGTCCTCGTGCCAGTTGCTGTAACTGTCCGGCGTGGTGGTGAACATGCCTGTGTCCATGACTGCGACGCCGACGCCCTGGCCCCAGCTACCACCACTGAGCCCCCATGCCTCAACAATATTTATTTGATCGAGATTCCAAAAATCCGGATCACGAAAGTAATCATTAGTTTCTGGGCTGACCGAAGCCAAAGTGAAACGATAATTCGGCTCAGCCTTCAGGCCAAATTCCTCCCGCATTTCCCGGATCCATTCAATGGTCTCGGCCCGTGCATCTTTGCCCCCATCGGATACACTCGACAGCGCACTAACACCGGGTTTACGCCGCACTTGCCAGGTATCCGGCCCGATGGCGCGCTCCAGTTCCATGACGGAACTGGCCCGCAAACCGGAGGAAGACAGAGTATTGGCCACAGCTGCAGAGCCGCTGACGATAGCTTGATCCACCTGCAGCGGCGGCTCTGGCCAGCTCACATCCAGCGCGGACAGAGAGGTTTTCGGCGCGATAGATAACACATACCGGAAGGGGCCGCCATCATTGGCGGAAATCGTGAAGGTAGCACTGCCGGAAGCATTCACCGAAGCGCCCCCGCCGCAGGCATCTTCGATCTCGATACGATTTCCATCCAGGTTCAGTACCAGAGATGCCTTCAGGGTGTCGGCATCGGCTCCGGTGGCGGAAAAACACTGAAGGAAGTAGCGATCCCCCTCCACCAGGGAAACCGCATAGCTGTCTTCCTGGTCCAGGGGGTACCCAAGCCCATTCGCGTAGGTATCGCTACGGTCGCTGAGATAGCCGCCGGTGGTTGAGGGCACGGGCACTGAAACCGTATCACGGCTACCACTCGGCCAGCTTTCGTCAGAAGCCGCCCAAAGATCGGCGTAATCCCCGTCTACCCGGGTACCAGCGGCAATCTCGATAGTGCCTCTGACGCCAGCATCGTCATCCGAGGAGCCTCCTCCCCCACCACAACCGGTCAGCAATAGCGCAATACCAACGGATGAAGATAACAATTTGCCAGGCAAAACCCGTTTCCTGTCAGTCATATTTACCTTTTCGATAACCATTGGCCCGAAGGTTCAGGCGGACGATCGACAGAGCGTGGCACATATCCGGGCGCAGGGATATAACCCGTGTTAAGCCAGCTCCTTTATGGGCACAGCAGTGATTGTTACGACGATCATAGCAGGAAGGGATGACATGAAATGAGAAACGGGGCGCCCTGTGGGCACCCCGTCTCTGGGAAAGTCAGGTCTGAATCGGCGACAGGACCTCAGTCGCTGACTTTCAGCACCACCTTGCCTGTGGCGGTCCGGCCGGACAGCGCAGCCAGCGCCTTGACGTAATCTTCAAAGGCAAAGACTTCACTGACTTTCGGCTTGATCTTGCCTTCGCTATGCATCTGGAAGAGCTCTTTCATGTTCTGCACATGGTTCTGCGGCTCTTTCTGGGTAAAGGCGCCCCAGAACACACCGACAACCGAGCAGCTCTTCAGCAAGGTGAGGTTGGCAGGGATCTTAGGGATCTCACCGGCGGCGAACCCGATGACCAGGTGGCGACCGTTCCAGGCCATGGCGCGCAGGGCCTGCTCGGTGAAGTCACCGCCTACCGGGTCGTAGATAACATCCACACCCTTGCCGCCGGTCATCTCCTTGATAACATCCTTCAGGGGCTTGTCGGTGTTGCTGTAGTTAAGCAGCTCGTCCGCTCCCGCTTCCTTGGCCACCTGGAGCTTGGCGTCGGTACTGGCCGCAGCGATCACGTGGGCGCCCATGGCCTTGCCCAGCTCAACCGCTGCCAGGCCAACGCCACCGCTGGCGCCCAGCACCAACAGGCTCTCACCCGGCTGGATGTTGGCCCGCTGTTTGAGGGCGTGGTAGGAGGTGCCATAAACCATGGTGAAGGCGGCCCCTTCCTCGTCGCTCATGCCTTCCGCCAACGGCAGCAGGCGGTTTTCTTCCACCAGCATCTCTTCCGCGAAGGCGCCGTAACCGGTCATGCCGATCACCCGGTCGCCGACCTTGAAACGGGTCACCTTGTCGCCCACGGCAATAACCTCACCGGCCATTTCACCGCCGGGAGAGAAGGGCATTTCCGGCTTGATCTGGTACTTGCCTTCAATGATAAGGGTATCCGGGAAATTCAGGCCCGCGGCCTTGACCTTGACCTTGACCTGGTTGCCCGTGGGTTCCGGACATTGAATGTCCTCAATGACCAGCTTTTCCGCCGGGCCGTATTCCTTGCAGAGAATTGCACGCATGTTGCTGCTCCGATCCTTTATCCGCGTATGGATGTTGTTGGTTGATATGGATAACGGATCAAGCTAACCCGACAGTGGTCATGAATCAAATAAAGATAGCTTATGGCTGAGCATCATCACGATTGATCCGACCCTGACCGCTGGCGGTTTTTACGGCGTTACCCGGATCAGGGAAGCAACAGCGTGCCGCCCACCAGCAATGCAGCCACCAATGTGGCGCCCGCCAGCACCAGGCCCTTGCGGATACCGGGGGTGAATAGCCCGTCATTGGCGCCCTGCGGGCGTGCCTGGTCGCTGATCACCCGCTCCACCCCGTTACTGTCCCGGATAACCGAGATCATTTCTTCACACAGGTTTCGGTCAAACCGGTCAGGCTCAAAGCTGGCGAGGCCATGACGCTGCAACATACGCTGTACGTCATCGGCCAGCGGCACATACTTCATGGACCAGTTATCGAATGTGCGTTGCTTGAGGGGCTCTTCCAGCAGGGTTGTCACGCCCTGGTGACGTTCATCCTGGCGAATGCGGTCATAGACGGCGTTGACCGCTTCCTCTTCACCCTCCAGGTATTGGAAGAAGCGATTATTGCCGTAATAAAGCCCACCAACTACCGCCTGCCGGGCATTATTGCGACGGGAGGCCAGCAGGATCCTGGCCACGTGGGGCTCGACCCCTGAGTGGACGGGGCTGGGGCTGAAAGTGGCCTCACTGGCATAGGCCAATCGGATCAGGGACATCGATCTACTCCTGGAGAATGAAGGACACATCCGTATTGATTACAGCTTTCAGGGCCAACCGGATCATTCCGGAACCACAAGCCGCCTTAACCCCAGATGATTCCTGACCTGAAATCCGCTATCCTGCGCGCTTCATCCAAGCCTGCCTGACCGCGTCTATGCCCGATATCATCTACGTCCTGGAAATGATCGGTGTTATTGCCTTTGCCATTTCCGGCATGATTGCCGCGCAGCAGAAAAACATGGACCCGGTGGGGGTCTTTACCATCGGGTTTGTCACCGCCCTTGGCGGCGGTACCCTGCGGGATCTGATGATGGATAACCATCCGCTGTACTGGATCAAGCACCAGGAACAGCCCATCCTGATCCTCGCCATGGCTGTGGTATTCAGCTACGCCGGCCTGGGCAAGCGTATCCATGAATCCCGTATCGTGTTCCCTGATGCCATCGGGCTGGGCATTTTTTCGATCCTGGGCGCCCAGCTCGCCCTCGACCTCGGGCACTCCTGGTTCATCGCAGCGCTATTGGGCGTAATGACCGGAACCTTCGGCGGTGCCCTGCGGGACACCCTGTGTAACGAAGTGCCGTTCATTTTCAGGAAAGACCAGATCTACGCCTCGATTTCCTTTGCCGGCTGCTGGCTTTACTTTGTCTGTCAGTGGCTGCTGGAAAGCGAGACCCTGGCGCTGACCATCGGATTACTGTTTATCGTTATTGTCAGGATGGCCGCCGTACGCTTTGACATCCGGCTCCAGCGGGACCCCCACTGACCCCACCGCATTGACGCCCTCCGTGGCCTGACAGGCTATCCTGAGGTATCATTGCGCCCCCTTAACCATTGATCAAATCCTGTCCGCATCGAGGCTGCCCCCATGCTCGAAAAGTTGTTCCAGTTGCAGGCCCACGGCACCACCGTCAAGCGTGAAGTGATTGCCGGCATCACCACCTTCCTGACCATGGCCTACATCGTGGTGGTCAACCCGTCCATCCTGTCGAACACTGGCATGGACTTTGGTGCAGTCTTCGTAGCCACCTGCATCGCCGCGGTTATCGGCACCCTGATCATGGGACTCTGGGCCAATTACCCAATTGCCCTGGCACCCGGCATGGGGCTCAACGCCTTCTTCTCGTTCACGGTGGTGGGCAGCATGGGCTACAGCTGGCAGGTGGCCCTGGGGGCAGTATTCCTGTCCGGCCTGATCTTCTTCCTGCTCAGCATCTTCAAGGTGCGGGAGTGGATCATAAACAGCATTCCTCTCTCACTGCGGTTCGGCATTTCCGCCGGCATCGGTTTCTTCCTGGCCTTTATCGCCTTCAAGAACGCGGGCATCGTGGTGGACAACCCCGCCACCCTGGTCAGTATGGGCGAAATCAAAACCGCCGAGGCTATCCTGTTCTTTGCCGGGTTTGTGGGCATCTGTGCCATGGCTTACCGCAATGTCACCGGCGCGGTCATGATTGGCATCCTGGTCGTTACCGTTGTGGCCATGCTGCTGGGAATGGTCGAGTTTGATGGCCTGGTGTCCGCACCGCCCAGCCTGGCGCCCACCCTGATGCAACTGGATATCGCCGGAGCCCTGAACGTGGGTATGATCTCGGTCATCTTTGCATTCCTGTTCGTCGACCTGTTTGACACCTCCGGCACCTTGATCGGCGCCGCACAGCGGGGCGGACTGCTGGACAAGGACGGCAAGCTGCCCCGCCTGGGCCGGGCGCTGATGTCCGACTCCGTCGCCACCATGTCCGGTGCTGCCCTGGGTACATCCACCACGACCAGTTACGTGGAATCCACTGCCGGTATTGCGGCAGGCGGGCGTACCGGCCTGACCGCTGTCGTCGTTGCACTGCTTTTCCTCGCCTGCCTGTTGTTCTCCCCCATCGCGGCCATTATTCCACCCTACGCCACCGCCCCCGCCCTGCTCTATGTGGCCGTACTGATGACCGGTGGCCTCAAGCTGATCGACTGGGATGATGTAACCGACGCGGCACCGGCCGTGGTAACCGCGCTGATGATGCCGCTGACGTTCTCCATCGCCGATGGCATTGCCGCGGGCTTCATCACTCACGCCGCTCTCAAGGCCCTGAGCGGGCGCTGGTCGCACCTGAACCCCAGTGTTGTGCTGATTGCCATTGTCTTCGTACTCAAATTCATCTTCCTCGACGCCTGAAGGCGCCGGAGACCTCCCATGGACTATTTCGCCGACAGCATCAAGAAAGCTATCCGCACCGTGCCGGACTGGCCCAAACCCGGAGTATCCTTCCGGGATATCACCACCGTTCTTCAGGACCGCACGGCCTTTCGCAAACTGGTGGACGCATTCGTGCACCGCTATCATGACCAGAAGATCGACGCCATCGCGGCCATTGACGCCCGCGGCTTCATCATCGGCTCACCACTGGCCTATGAGCTCAACGCCGGGCTGGTGCTGGTGCGCAAGAAGGGCAAGCTGCCCTTCGACACCCTGGTGGAAGACTACGAACTGGAATACGGCACTGCGTCGGTGGAGCTTCACAAGGATGCCTTCCGCCCTGGCGACAAGGTGGTGCTGGTGGATGACCTGATTGCCACCGGTGGGACCATGCTGGCGGCCAGTCGCCTTATCCGCCAGATCGGCGCGGAGATTGTCGAAGTCTCCGCCATGATCGACCTGCCGGACCTGGGTGGTTCCCGCAAGCTACGGGACGAGGGTCTGAGCGTTTATACTGTCTGCGAATTCGAGGGCGACTGAGTCCGGAGGGCGTCATGGCTTACCAGCATCAATGGCAGGATGGCAGCAAGGTCGAGTGGCCACCGGGTAAAATCGTCTGCGTCGGGCGGAACTATGCGGCCCACGCGGCCGAGCTCAATAACCCGGTGCCGGAACAACCCCTGCTATTCCTCAAACCAGCCAGTGCCCTTGCACCACTGACCGACCCGATCCGTTTGCCTCATGGCCGGAGCGACGTGCACTTTGAAACCGAGCTGGCGATTCTGGTGGGCCAGACTCTCACCGGGGCAAGCCAGCAGCAGGCCCGGGGCGCCATCGCCGGGATTGGCCTGGCCCTGGACCTTACCCTGAGGGACCTCCAGTCCGAGCTCAAGGCAAAGGGCCACCCCTGGGAGCGGGCCAAGGCGTTTGACGGCGCCTGCCCCCTGTCCGGCTTCGTGCCCCTGCGCAGCGATGACGACCTGGAGAACCTGCGATTCTCCCTCACCGTTGACGGTGAACAGCGCCAGGCGGGCCATACCGGCGATATGATCACCCCGGTACTGGCGTTACTCGCCCATATCTCCGAAACCTTTACCCTGCAACCGGGGGACGTGGTGCTCACCGGCACCCCAGCCGGTGTAGGCACCCTGCAAAGCGGCCAGCAACTGACGCTGGAACTGGACGGTAGGTTTCAGGTTCAAACCAGCGTAGAGTAATCGGCCTACACTTCGCAGGTATTCGACCTCAGGCATGGCCAAGAAACCCGTCACATCCCGTCGCGGACGCTTTTTCAAACTGGCCGGCATGACCGCCTCGGTGGCCGGCCAGTTTGCCGGTTCCCGTGCCCGGCAGTTCCTTGGTCGCGAATCCGATGAGGAGCGCTCCCTCCAGTATGCCCGTATGGCCGATGAGATCGTGGACACCCTGGGTGAACTCAAGGGTGCCGTGATGAAGGTGGGCCAGGTGGCCTCCCAGACCCAGGACTTCCTGCCGCGGGAATTTTCCGAAGCGCTGCAGCGCCTGCAGAAAGAAGCCCCACCCATGCCCTTCGATATCATCCGCCAGCAGATCGAGGCAGAACTGGGTGCGCCGGTGGCCGAACTCTTTGGTGACCTGCAGGCAGAGCCCTACGCAGCGGCATCCATTGGCCAGGTCCACAAGGCGCGTCTGAAGGATGGCACCGAAGTCATCGTCAAGGTGCAATACCCCGGGGTGGATGAATCCTGTGATTCCGACCTGAAACAGTTGCGCATGGCGTTGCGCCTGGGCGGACTACTACGAATGCCAAAAGAGAGCGCTGACCGACTGTTTGAGGAAATACGGATCCGGCTCAAGGAGGAACTGGATTACGAGAATGAAGCCGCCAACATCCGCCGGTTCCGGGCCTATCATGAGCGTCACCCCTGGGTGCTCATTCCCCGGGTGATCGATAGCCACTCCACCCGGCACATTCTCACCATGGAACTTGCCGAGGGCGACCATGTCAGCCAGGTAGCGCCAGACCGGTATGACCAGAAGACAATCAACCTGCTGGGCGAGCGGCTTTTCATCACCATGGCGGATGAGCTGTTCGACTTCCAGTGCATTCATGGTGACCCGCACGCCGGCAACTTTGCTTTCCGGCCGGATGGCACCCTGATTCTCTACGATTTCGGCTGTGTAAAATCCCTCAAACCGGCGGTGGTCGCCCATTATCGACAGGCACTGATTGCCGCACTTGAGGAGGATTATGAGGCCCTGGATCAGCACCTGGTGAACCTGGGCGCAAGGGTAGCCGAGAAACCGGCCATCAGCCCGGACTATTATGCCATGTGGCGCAACCTGTTGATTGAACCCTTCGCGGGAGACGAGCCCTACGATTTTGGTCGGTCAGACCTGCACCGGCAAATCGCTGCCCACACCCATACCGTGTTCCGCTACCTGGACCGATTGCAGCCCGCCGTGGACAGCATGTTTATTGATCGCATGGTGGCAGGGCACTACTGGATACTGCGGCAATTGGGCGTGCAGGCAGCCTTTCGCAAGCACCTGGACAGCTACCTCAAAGATCACTGAATGAGCCCTTCCGGTGAACCGGAATAGCCATCAATACGCCGGTTCAGACAGGAGGCTAGAAACTTTGCACCGTGTGGATGTGTCGTGCATCCAGGTAGCGCTTCGCCTCGGTCAACTGCTCCCGTCCGCGGGCATGGACGGATACCACGAAGCGCCCCTTGCGAAGGGCTGACCTCGCCCGGGAGACGTAAATCGTGTGATCCGGGCGCAGAGTAAAAAGCCCCCCGAGCAACAGTCCCGCCACGCCACCAAAGGCCACAAACAACGTACTGGCCCACATCGCATTCTGGGCAATGAAGGGAATACCGGACGCCGCCAGCACCAGGAACAACACCAGTCCGCCGGCCATGCCAGCCAGCCCGAACCACAGGTGTGCACGAACAGCAGTGCGCCAGATACCCCGGTCTTCGGGCTCGAGACCGCTTCCCTGATGGGCGTCGTCGGGACGTATGATGCGGATCTGGTCCCGGCTGAGACTGGTCGACCGACACAGGTCTTCAGCAACCTTTTCGGCCTCGGTCTCGGTGCCACACTCAGCCGCGAGCTTGTGATCAACGACCTCACCGGACACGTGCATGGTGGTTTTCATGACAGCCCCCTATAAGGATCCATGGCTGAATCAACCGTCAGCATGACGGTAGCTGCCTGCCAGTCTAGCGAAGGAAAGGGGGGTCAAGGAGCGGCGCTAACAATGTTTAATAGTCCGGCCATGAAGACCAGCATACCTGCAGGCGCGCAGGCACCCGCAGGCCTGACTAAAAAACCATCAAATCCGGCGGGTTAACGCGCCAATAGTGCCTGTACCCAGCGGGGTACACCGACACTGGCGGGTTCACGAAATACCTGCGCCCGGGTCATGGCCGGCACCTCACCGGGGTCGATCACCGTGACCGGTACGTCAAAGTCTACCAGTTCCACCAGCCCGGCCGCCGGATAGACCAGGAGTGAGGTTCCGACAATCAGCAAATGATCGGCCAGCGGTACGATTTCTGCGGCCTTCTCGATCATGGGAACGGCCTCACCAAACCACACCACATGGGGCCGCAGTTGCGTGCCCTGTTCGCAGGTGTCGCCAAGGTGGATTTCGTCGTAGCCCCGCTCGTAGACCAGCTCGGGATTCTCAGAACTGCGAACCTTGGTGAGTTCGCCGTGAAGGTGAACCACATTGGTCGACCCCGCCCGTTCATGGAGGTCATCAACGTTCTGGGTAATCACTGTCACCCGGTGGGTCTGCTCCAGCTCGGCCAGGGCCCGGTGGGCCGCATTGGGTTCCACGTCCGCCAGCTGCCGCCGGCGCTGATTATAGAAATCGAGCACCAGTTCCGGGTTGCGGGCAAAGGCTTCCGGCGTGGCCACGTCTTCAATGCGATGACGCTCCCACAGGCCGCCGGCATCCCGGAAGGTGGAAAGGCCGCTTTCAGCGCTGATTCCGGCGCCGGTCAGAACAACCACATGATCTTTCAAATCAACCCCCGATATCGAATATCTTCCCGGGATTCATAATGCCATTGGGATCGAAAACCCGCTTGATACCGCGCAGATACTCGATTTCCACCGGGCTGCGGGTGTACTGCAAATAGTCTTTCTTCACCAGCCCCACCCCATGCTCGGCAGATACGCTGCCCCGGTGACGCTGTACAATATCGAACACCCACTTGTTCACCTGCTGGCACTTGTCGAAGAACTCTTCCTTCGCCATGTCCTCCGGCTTGAGGATATTCAGGTGCAGGTTGCCATCGCCGATATGGCCGAACCAGATAATCTCGAAGTCGGGATAGTGCTCGGTGACCACCTGATCGATCTCGGTGAGGAATTCCGGCACCCTCGAAACCACCACCGAAATATCATTCTTGTAAGGGGTGCGCGGCGCGATGGACTCCGAGATCCGCTCCCGCAGTTGCCACAGGTTGTTGGCCTGGGTTTCGCTCTGACTGATCACGCCATCGAGCACCCAGCCGTTCTCCACGCACTGCTCGAACAGGGCCATGGCATCTTCCATCACCTGGTCAGACACCGCCTCGAATTCCAGCAGCGCGTAGTAAGGCGCTTCGGCGGCAAACGGCGCCTGTACCTGGCCGTGGGCCAGTACGTGCTGCATGGCCTGGTGGGAGAAGAACTCGTAGGCGGTCAGATCGATGTTCTTGAGGAAGGTTTGCAGCACATCCATGGTGTTGGTCAGGTCGGCCAGGCCCAGAACCATCACGGTCAGGTTGGTGGGCTGACGGGTAAGCTTCATGGTCGCTTCGGTGATAAACCCGAGTGTACCCTCGGCACCGATAAACAGGTGACGCAGATCATAACCGGTGTTGTTCTTTTCCAGGTCGAGGTTCAGCTCGAGGATATCGCCCTTGCCGGTGACGACTTTCAGGCCAGCCACCCAGTCACGGCTCATGCCATAACGGATCACCTTGATTCCGCCGGCATTGGTGGACAGGTTGCCCCCCAGCTGGCTGGAGCCGGCGGAGGCAAAGTCCACCGGATAGAAGAGGCCGTTATCCTCGGCGAAGGATTGCAGCTGTTCGGTGACCACGCCGGCCTGGCAACGCACGGTGCGGTCACTGGCGTTGAAGTCGAGGATCTGGTTCATGTTATCGAAGGCGACAACCACCTCGCCATTGGCTGCGACGGCGCCGGCACTGAGGCCGGTGCGGCCACCGGAGGGCACCAGGGCAACCTGGTTCTCGTTGGCGAACTTCACAATGGCCTGCACCTGTTCGGTGGTTTTTGGCAGCAGGATCGCCAGTGGCCGGGGCGCGTACTGTTTCGTCCAGTCCTTGCCGTAGGCGTCCAGGTCGGCGGGATCGGTCAGCACCTTGCCGTCGTCCACCAGTTTTTTCAGGGCAGCGATAATCTGTTCCGGATTCATGGTTTACAGGATCTCTCAAACGGGCCAGACAGGAGGCCGGAACACCGGAATGCCAGTTGACTCAGGTGAACGGGCCGGCTGTGAAAATCTGCGGTTATGGTATCATACCGCCCCTGTTCTGTGAGCCCGAGCCCGTACCGGCAACGGAAGGCCCGGCACCGGGGCTGTGCAGTGGTACCTGCACAACCGCGGACACAGGTATTTTCTGGTCCAGGGAGCCCGGAAATCCGGCGCTTCATACCACGCAATAGAAGGTCTGGAAGCTTACCCATGTCAGAAACGTCTCTTGAGAAGAGCAAGATCCGCATCCTGTTGCTCGAAGGTGTTCACCAGTCTGCACTGGACACCCTGAACGCCGCGGGCTACACCAATATCGAATACCTGACCCACTCCCTCGGGGAAGAAGAGCTGATCGAGAAGATCGCCGACGCGCACTTTATCGGCATCCGCTCCCGCACACAGCTCACGGAGAATGTATTCGAAGCCGCGAAAAAGCTGGTTGCGGTGGGCTGTTTCTGTATTGGTACCAACCAGGTCGACCTGCAGGCGGCGACCCGTCGCGGCGTAGCCGTATTTAATGCGCCTTTCTCCAACACCCGCAGCGTGGCGGAACTGGTGCTGGCCCAGGCCATCCTGTTGCTGCGCGGCATCCCCGAAAAGAACGCCGAGGCACACCGGGGTGGCTGGCAGAAAACCGCGAAGAATAGCTACGAGATTCGCGGCAAGAAGCTGGGCATCATTGGTTATGGCAACATCGGTACCCAGTTCTCGGTGCTGGCAGAGGGCCTGGGCATGGACGTCTATTTCTATGACGTGGTGTCCAAACTGCCCATCGGCAACGCCAAACAGGTAGGCTCTCTCAAGGAGCTGCTGAACCTGGCTGACGTGGTCAGCCTGCATGTACCCGAGACGCCGTCCACCCGTTACATGTTTGGTCCGGAGCAGTTCGCCCAGATGAAGCCGGGCAGCATCCTGATGAACGCTTCCCGCGGCACCGTCGTGGACATCGAGGCCCTGGCGGAAGCGGTTCGCAGCGGCAAGTTGTTGGGCGCGGCCATCGACGTGTTCCCGGTTGAGCCCAAGTCCAACGACGAGGAATTCGTTTCACCCCTGCGGGAATTCGACAACGTTATCCTGACCCCTCACATTGGTGGTTCCACCATCGAGGCCCAGGAAAACATCGGCAAGGAAGTAGCGGAAAAGCTGGCCATGTACAGCGACAACGGCACCTCGGTCTCTTCCGTCAACTTCCCGGAAGTGGCCCTACCGTCGCACCCGAATCAGCACCGCCTGCTGCATATCCACGAGAACGTGCCAGGGGTCATGTCCGAGATCAACCAGGTGTTCTCCGAGAACGGCATCAACATTTGTGGCCAGTACCTGCAGACCAAAGAAGAGATTGGCTATGTGGTGATCGACGTGGACAAGGCCTACGGCGAGCTGGCGTTGGAAAAGCTGCGCAAGGTTAAGGGCACGATTCGCTGTCGCGTACTCTTCTGAGCAGGCGCCATGCAATCAAAAAGGGGTGCCCTGTGGCACCCCTTTTTAATGGCGAGCAGTAAAAGCCCGCCAAACTGCGCTTTCGCTAACGCTTACTGCTGCATCGGCACCAGTGTCAGCTCTACGCGGCGGTTCTGCTCGCGGCCGGCCGGCGTGTCGTTGCTCGCGACCGGGTAACGCTCGCCGTAGCCGGTCGCACGGGTACGGGCCGGGGCGATGCCCTGATTCAGCAGGAAGTCACGGACCGAGCTGGCACGACGCTCGGACAGCAGCTGGTTGTAGCTGTCGGAGCCGGTGCTGTCGGTATGGCCGTCGATCTGGATGATCGTCTTGTCAAATTCCTTCAGTACCAGGCCAACCGACTCCAGTACGCCGGTGAATGAGGAACGAATAGTAGCCTGGTCTGTATCGAACGTGATGTTGCCCGGCATAACCAGCTCAATCTGATCGCCATTACGAACAACCCGGACGCCGGTACCTTCCAGTTTCTGTCGCAGCTGGGCTTCCTGGCGGTCCATGTAGTAACCGATACCGCCACCAACGGCGGCACCGCCGGCCGCGCCAATAAGGGCGCCCTTGCCGCGATCACTGCTGCTGGACGTCGCCGCCCCTACAGCTGCACCACCGATAGCACCAATGATGCTACCCTTGGTCGCGCTGGAAACTTTCTCTTCGCCGGTGTACGGGTCATAGGTCATACAGCCGGACAGGCCGAATGCAGCCACGGAAAATGCGATCAGAGTCTTTTTCACGGTCAGGTCTCCTGTTTTGTTAACCGTTTTTTGTGCGGGGCCGCCCTGTGCGCCTCCCAGGCGCGGTCAAAGGCATCAACGATGCCGTTGAACACGGCGGCCTGTAAATCCTGTGCTTCGTTCACCAGATGATGACGACCGTCGCGGAGTTTGAGTTCCTCCACAGACGCAAATTTGTTCCTGATAATCCGCAGGTTATGCCGCCAGTCGACGGTACGGTCTTTTTCACCCTGGATGACCGTGACCGGGAAATCTACTGGTCGGGCCGATTCAATGTGAGGCACCCATTGGCGCAAGGCACTGACCCAGTCCACATGGACTGCCCGGGCCTGCAGGGGGTCATGCTCGCGCAGGAATTTCAGGAAGCGCGCATTGGCACTGTTTTCGGAGAACGCCCGCTTCCAGCGCCTCAGAAATGGCCGGGCCACTGTATGCAATGCCCGCGCACCCAGCCAGCCAAACGGACGTACCAGTGGTGCCAGGAGAACAACGGCAGTGAACGCCGACGTTTCCCGGTTATGGTGGTTGGATAGCAGATAATCGATGAGTATGCCACCACCGGTACTCTGCCCGACCGCGTACCAGGGCTTGGTGGCATGCCTGCGAACCTGCGCCAGCAGGTCACTCAGCACCGCCTGGTATTCCATGAAACTGCCGATGGCCGCAGGTGTGCCACTGGACAGGCCATGACCGGGCTGATCCCAGGCGAGCACGTCGTAACCGGCGCCCAGGCAACGCTCAATCAGCTGGCTGTACAACCCCACATGGTCGAAATAGCCATGGAGGATAAAGACGGTGCCCTTGGTACCCTCACCTGCCGGCTGACGATAGAAGTGCACTGCCACTGAATGGCCCCCGGCTTCCACCAGTCCTGGCGTGTAACGCACTTCCGGGTACTCCACCCAAAGATCCAGTCCGTAGAAGCGACAGTAGGCCTTCATGTCTTCACCCAGACTATGGGCATCATCGGGTGCGAAGGCCGGCAAGGCCTCCCGGACCACATCACTTTCCCACTCCGGAACGCCGATCTTGTCGCTTTTCCAGTACACAGTAGGTCTATGCGCCTGTTGTCAGATGTCTTCTGGGGCCCGAACGGCCGTCTTACGGTATCGGCAGAATAACATACTCGGCTCGGTGGCCGGCCTTTGTTACGGAATTTACGGGTTTTTTACGTGACCGGGTGCCAATTTTACAGCTCCAGCCCCCGATGCCCCGAGATCAGTTCGTCCTTGTATCGACGGGGCCAGCGCTTGACATACCATTCGAGCCTGAGGGCACGGGAGCGGTTGCCCACCGCCTGGCTGAACACCAGCTCCAGCGGTCCCCGCCCACGCAGACTCCGTGCACAGCGTGGTCCCCCGCTACAGTGCTCGGTAAAGCGGCGATTTACGTCTGTGGTCACGCCGGTGTAGAGCGTATTGCCGGCTGTGCGGATGATGTACAGGTGCCAGTCAGCCATGGGCCGGCTCCGTAGCGCCTCTGCGAGCGCCCAGCTGCTGAAACCAGAGCCCGGCCACGATCAACACCAGCCCGGCCCAGGTGGACGCCAGTATGACCTCTCCAACGATGAAGTAGATAAATACCAGCGACAGGAAAGGCGAGATAAAGATCAGGTTGCTGACGCGGGCAGTATTGGTAGCCAGCTTCATGGCCCGGGACCAGAGCACGAACGCCAACCCCATCTCGAACAACCCCACGTACAGGCTGCCGATAAACCCACCACTGGCAAGCGGCGGCAGGCCATCCTGCCACCAGGTCAGTGCCACGATGAACGGCAGTCCGAACAGGAAGTTCAGAAACAGGCCGGTGAGCGGATCCCGCCGGTCGCGGGTCGCCAGGATCCAGTAGCTCGCCCAGACCAGGGTGCTGCCGATGGCCAGGGTTACCCCGAGCGGATCCGAGAAAGCGAGGTCAGCAAGGTTACCCCTGGTAGCAATCACTACGACTCCGGAATAACACACCAGGCCGGCCAGTATGTCGGTACCTTTCAACCGGTGCCCCAGGAACGGTACGGACAGATAGGCCAGCACCAGCGCCCAGGTGTAATTGATCGGCTGGGCTTCCTGGGCGGGCAAGCGATCAAAGGCACCGAACAGGAGCAGGTAATAGATGCACGGGTTGATTAACCCCAGTCCCAGCGACTGCACATACTGCCTGGCTGGCAACCGGAATGCAGCACGCAGTTGGCCCTGGCCGGCGAGCAGCACCGCGAGCACACCCACAGATGCCAGGCATGCGATCAACAGCATCTGCAACGGTGTGTAATAATCCAGGGTCAGCTTGAACGCGGTGGCCACCGTCGACCACAACAATACCGCCCCAAGCCCGGACCACATGGCCAGCCGCTGGTCTTTCATCCTGCTTCGTCCTGCTGTTCCAGCCATCGGTACAGCGTCCGTCGATTGATCCCGAGTATCTGGGCGGCTCGCCGCTTGTTTCCATCCACCCGGTCCATCACCTGGCGGACGTATTGTTGTTGTAGCGTTTCGAGGGTTGGCCAGCTGGCCGTAGGCTCTTCCTGTATCCCACCGGCCACTCCGGGCCAGCCCTGGCCCGGGAGACTGGCCTGGCGCTTGCGAATGCGGGCCGGCAGGTGTTCCGGCTGCACCACTTCACCATCACAGAACGTCACCGCCCGCTCCATGGCGCTGGCCAGCTCCCGAACGTTACCGGGAAACGGATAGTCCGCGAGGGTCTTGAGGGTCGCCTCCCCGAGACGCATGAATCCGCGCCGATGCCGGTCTGCCGACTGTCGCAGGAAATGCATGGCCAGCAGTTCGACATCATCGCCGCGCTCACGCAAGGGCGGCACCGTCAGCATCAGCGTCTCCAGCCGGTAATACAGGTCCTCACGGAACTCTCCCTGACGCACTGCCTGCATCAGGTCTACATGGGTAGCCGCTACGATGCGGACATCCACCGGCTCTTCCCGCTCTGCCCCCACCGGCTTGACCTGGCCTTCCTGGAGAACCCGCAGCAACTTCGCCTGCAAGGCCAATGGCATCTCTCCGATCTCATCGAGCAGCAGGGTGCCACCACTGGCCTCGGCAAACAGGCCCTTGCGCGCCTGGCGGGCGCCGGTGAACGCGCCCGCCTCATGGCCGAAGAACTCACTTTCCATCAGTTCAGGCGGAATACCGGCACAATTCACCGGAATGAAAGGGCCGTCCCTACGCTCACTTTCCCGATGGATCGCCGGCGACGAGCTCCTTGCCAGTACCGCTCTCACCGTTGATCAGCACGGAGGCCTCGCTACGCGCAACCTGGCGAATTTCCCGGCGCAGCCGGTCCATGGCGGCACTTTCACCCACCAGGCCCAGGTTCGCGGGTGCGCCGGACGCTGACCGGTAGCGAGCCAGCTCATGACTCAGGGCCGCGTGGGCCAGCAACCGTCGCACCTTCAGACGCAGATGCTCGGTGGACAAGGGCTTGGTCAGGAAATCGTCGGCACCTGCCTGCAAAGCATCTACGGCCTGGTCCACGGTGCCAAAGGCGGTGATGATAACAAAGGGCACTACCCGGCCTTCCGCCTGCAGCTTGCGCAGAACATCCAGGCCATCGCCGTCGGGCAGGCGCAGATCGGAGATGACCAGGTCCGGAGCCTCCACCAGCGCCATCGCAGCACCCTCTGCACTGTTGGCTGCCACGAGCATGCGGTACCCGTCCAGGGCCAGCTCTTCCTGCAGCAACGTACGCAGACTGGCGTCATCTTCGATCAGCAGCAGGGTTTCCGATGCTTTCATGGAGCTACCTCAGAGGTTGGTGACGGCGGCGTAGCGGCGGGCCAGGACAGGGTCATGCGACAGCCTCCCGGTTCGCTGTCTGCAACAACAAGGCGGCCCTGGTGTTCCTTGACAACACTCTTCACCATGGCCAGGCCCAGGCCCGTGCCCTCACCGGCAGGGCGTGTACTGTAGAAGGGCTCAAAAATACGCTCCCGAAGCGCCCCGGAAATTCCCGGACCATCGTCATCGACCTGAACATCCCAATACTCACCAGCCCTGGTAACTGCCACCACCACCTGGCCGCGTGCGGCCTCACAGGCATTGCGGATCACATTCAGGCAGGCCAGTTCCAGCCGGGTTGGCTCGGCATTGACCCAAACGTCACCCTCCGGCAGATTCAGGGTTACCGGGACGTTTCCGGCGCGAGGATCCTCCCGCAGGCCAGTCACCAGTTCCCGCAGCATGGACGCCAGGTCGACCGGCCGGCGTGCATCCGGCACATGCCGGAAACAGTCCAGCAACTGTTCGATAATCCGCGTCATTCGCTGCACCTGGTGGTTGATGTCATCCAGGTGTCGCTGACTGTCTGGCCCCAGCCCCTGCCGGGCGAGGATGGATGCACGACCCTGGATGACGTTCAGGGGCGCGCCCAGCTCGTGGGCGACGCCACCGGCAACACGGCCGATCATGGCAACTTTTTCCTGGTACTCCAGCTGCTCACCGAGTTCTCGTTCCCGGGCGACCCGTTCACGGATTTCCTCCTCCGCCCTGGCCATGCGATCACCGAGGTCCCGAAGTCCTTCATGGAGCTGCCGGATTTCACGGGGGCCAGATGCACGTGAGTAGATCGGCCAGTTGCCGGGCCCCATCCCCTGCATGGCAGCCACCAGCCGGCTGACGTAACGGCCCACTGCGCCATAGTGCCCCAACACCACTACCAGGCTGACCACGACCAGCACCGCACACCACAGCGCCACCGCCCAGACCCTTGCCGACGCTACCAGCCGGTGAAAGTCGCTGCGTTTGCGGGTGACCTGCAAAAGGCCGTTGATACGGCCGTTTTCGGCAATCAGCGGGGTAAACTGGGAGAACACCGACACTCCGTCCACCCGGCGAAACGTGCCACCCCGCTCACCACTCTGGATAACCTGGTTGGCACTGCGACTGGAACGGATGCTGGTATCTGCCACACCGAGACTGGCAACCTGCAACCCGTCTGCATCGAACACTGAGGCACCGTACACACGCCCGATCCGGAAAATGGATTTGAGGGTGTCGTCCAGGACGATATCGTTGCCATCTTCCATGGCCCTGGCCAGCGGCCCGCTGGCAGCCCGGGCGACCAGCTCAAGGTCTTCCCGCAAACGTTCGTCAAGGTTATCTTCGATGGCACTGACGGAAAAAAAGATACCCGCCCCGACCACCAGCATCAGGGGGACCACGATACTCAGCAGCAGGGTCAGCCTTACCGTGTGAAATACCTCGCGGGCGCTGCCCGGAAGTCGCCCCATGGAATGAACTCCCTATGCGCAAATGCCACAAAAGGATGTCACATGTGGCAATATGCCTCAATCCGGATTAAGCGACTGTCATCATAGGAAGCACCCAGGTAATTGATTTTAAAACGATATAAACGAGAATGACGATCTGGCACAGGAATTGACTGGTCACTGGCCCAGCAAACAAAGATGTTCCCAAACGGGCTAACCCCCACTCAATGACCAAGGAGATTGACCATGAAAAAGCTTCTCACATCTGCAACCGTATCCATCGCCCTCCTTGCCGGCGCGCCAGCGGTCTACGCCCAGACCCAGAGCCAGCCGACGGAAACCGACCAGAGCACCTACACTAACCCGGCCGCGTCCGGCGAAGCTGAAACCGACTTTGACGACGCCGAGCTGCGCAAGTTTGTGGAAGCACAGAGCGGCATCAACGACATCCGTGATGAATACATGGCAAAGATCGAAGACGCCGGCTCCCAGGAAGAAGCCCAGGAGCTGCAGATCGAAGCCAATGACGAAATGGTCTCTGTGATCGAGGACGCCGGCCTCGATATCCCCACCTACAACGCTATCGCTACCGCATACAACAGCGAGCCCAGCGTTCGTAACCGGGTCGACGCACTGATGTAACAAGGAAGCTGGCAAGCAACCCGATGCGCAAACGCAGAAGTTCCTGCCAGATTTTGCCCCGCCCCTGAGCGGGGCTTTTTTGCTCGAACAACGACGTTGTCTTTCGCGAGGATTTCCTCCGTACAGCCTCCTGGGATAACCTGTACTGCACGATCCGAGCCCCGACGGAGATAACGATCCGATGACAGCCGTACCCACCCGGTCACTGATGGTGATACTGGCCAGCAGCCTGTTCCTGGGTGCCTGCAGCGACAACGATGAAGTAATGACTGGCTTGCTCCCGGGAGACCCGGAACCGGAGACCTGGCGGTTCGCACTGGAAGAAGTCGGTGGCAGCGTTCAGGACGCCTGGGCACAGGAGTTCCGTCGCCGGATACAGGAACTTTCCGACGGCCAGGTACAGGTGGAAATATATCCCTACGGTTCCATTGGAAACTCGCCCCACCTGACCGGCCTGGTGAGGGACGGCCGGGTTCACCTGGCCTTTGCATCACCCGGGCATGTAGCTGATAAAGTTCCCGAGGCCGGTGTGTTCCTGTTGCCTTACCTGTTTCCGGAAGATGACCAGGCCACGCGCACCATCCTGTCTGACCCGGAGCTGGGCTCCTTGCTGGAACAGGCCTGGGCGAGTGCCGGGTTACAGTTGATGTCACTGGTTCCGGAGGGCTGGATAGCGTGGACCGCCAACCAGCCGCTACTTGAACCCGGGGACTTCTCCGGACTGCGCATGCGAACCATGACGGCTCCCATGCACAACGCTGTTTTTGAAGCCTGGGGGGCTGACCCTGTCGCCCTGCCCTACGGCGAAGTGCATGAAGCCTTGCAACTTGGCCAGGTAGATGGGCAGAGTAATCCGGCCTTTGCCATCGCCGAAATGCAATTCCAAGAGTTTCAGTCCCACATGACCCTGCCAGCAGCGACCCGCTTTGTCGCCAGCGTAGTCAGCAATCGCGAGTGGTATCAGGACCTCGACACCACTCATCGTGAGTGGCTCCATGGAGCAATTAAAGGCATGCCGGAGTTTATCGATGCGATTCAGCAGGAATACAACCAGCGCAGCCTTCAACAACTCCGTGAATCCGGACGTATCCGCATTCATTCACTCAACGAGCAGCAGAGGACCGGCTTTCACGAGGCTACCGGACCCGCAGTCGACGCCTACCGGGCGCAGGCCGGGAAACGGGGGGCGCAAATCCTGGGGCGGATACAACGGCTAAGTGAAGCTGAGCGAAGTGCAGGGCAGGAAGAAGCCTCCGCACCAGACCCCGCAATAAAACCATAAGGCCCCGCGCTTTTTCGGCCTTACTCAGGAACCAGCCAGGTTTGCTTATGGTCGGCGTTCAGCCCCTGGTCTCCCGATACTTCGGCCATCATGGCACCGAAGCGGTCACTGAAGCCCCAGGGCGGGTTGATTATCACCATACCTGAACCAGTCATGCCGCGTTCCGGTGGCTGCCTGAGTACCAGCTCACTGTGCCAGGTCTTTCGAATACCCAGGCGCACAAGCTGCTCTGGAAGCACTCGGTGCTGTCCGCTGGTGAGCATGGGGTACCAGACCAGGAACACACCATGGCGGCAACGGGTCCAGGCCTGCGCCAATGTCTTCGCTACCCGCTGATAGTCCTCCTTGATTTCATAGGACGGGTCGACCAGCACCAGCAAACGGGGCGCCTTGGGCGGCAGTGCACGCAGCAGCCCCTCCAGGCCATCCCCTGCCTGCACTGTCACCCGGTGCCCCCGTGCCCAATCCTGCAGTCGCGAGGACTCGCCGGAATGCAGCTCGAAAGCTGTCAGGGAATCCTGCTCCCGTTGCAGGCAGTCGAACCATGCCGGTGACCCGGGATACCGGGACAGTTGTCCTTCGCCCGGATTCAGCCTTGCCAGTTCCGCCAGCATGGGTGACCAGTCCGATGACTGCAGCCGGTGGCGAAGTTTCCAGACCTGCTGGATGCCACTCTCCGCCTCACCAGTCTTTTTTGCCCGTTCACCGGCCAGGTCGTACATCGCGCTGCCCGCATGGGTGTCAAAGCCGGCGATTGCCGAAGGCTTGGCCTGCATCATGGCAAGCGTGAGGATCAGGGACGCATGCTTGTGAACATCGGCAAAGTTACCGGCGTGGAATTCATGGAGATAACTGAGCATCGAGCGGGCTCCGGGGTTCAGACCATACAGTCGGCCATTAGGCCCCACTCAGCCGCCGTCAGGCAAGTCCGGGGCCGATACGAATGCACTGCCGGGGCTGGTACCCTATGTAACCGCCACTGACACCCACCAGCACGAGAGGTTGCCCTTGAGCAGACAACCGGATGCCAACCGCACCACCGAGCAGCTCTATGCCCTGATTGCCAACGAAGAGGATGCGCGAACTTGTAGCGACCTGCCGGAAGAGGCCTGTCGCGAGGTTCCCCGTAATTTTTTCCTGATCCTTGCCAGTAACGTGCTCACCAAGCTGGGCGACCTGCTGATCAGCCCAAAAACCGTGCTGGCCTGGCTACTCAACGCGGTGGGCGCCCCCGGCCTGGTAGCCTGGCTGGTTCCCATCCGGGAGTCCGGGTCCATGCTGCCCCAGATGGTTATCGGCGCCTGGGTTCGCCGCAAGCCTGTGCGGAAGTGGTTCTGGACCCTGGGAGCCTTCGGCCAGGCCATCAGCGTGATGGCCATGGCTGCCAGCGTCTGGTTCCTCGAGGGGTATGCAGCCGGCGGTGCTGTCGTCGCCGCGCTGGTGGTGTTCTCGCTGGCCCGGGGGTTCTGCTCTGTGTCCATGAAGGATGTACAGGGCAAGTGTATCCCCAAGGGCCGCCGGGGCCGGCTGTCGGGCCTGGCAACCACCCTGGGCGGAACCATGACCGTCATCCTGACGGTATTGCTGTTCTGGGACCGGGGCGACCCGTCCATGCTGTTCTACAGCCTGTTGCTGTTGCTCGCCGGCGGGCTGTGGATTATCGCCGGGCTGTTGTTTGCCAGTGTCGATGAATACGAGGGGGAAACCAGCGGTGGTGGTAATGCCCTCAAGGATGCGATCAGTAATCTGGGGCTGTTGCGGGATGACCCGCCATTTCGCCATTTCGTGATTACCCGGGCGCTCCTGCTTTGCTCTGCCCTGGCCTCACCCTACTTTGTATTACTGGCCCAGAACCAGGCAGATTCTGCCTGGTTGCTGGGGGTGTTCCTGTTGGCCAGCAGCCTGGCCAGTTCCGTCAGTGCCAGCGTCTGGGGCTGGATGGCTGACGCCAGCAGCCGCCAGGTAATGATCCGCGGTGCTGCCATTGCCAGTGGTGTCTGCCTGCTGGTGGGGCTCATTGCACTGGCGGCGGGGGATGATGTGGGCGGAATGTGGTTCTACCCGCTGGCGTTCTTTGTGCTCAGCATTGCCCATGCGGGCGTGAGGCTGGGCCGCAAAACCTACCTGGTGGATATGGCCGGGGGCAACAAGCGTACTGACTACACCTCTGTCAGCAACTCGGTCATCGGACTGCTGCTGCTAGCCGCCGGTGGCCTGACTGCCCTGATCTCCATCATCTCTGAGGTAGCGGTTATCCTGGCCCTGGGACTGATGGGACTGGCTGGTACGATCAGTGCCCTGCGACTGGAAGAGGTTTCTGCGGGTTCAGAAAGCTGATTGACGTGCAATCAAGGCGCCCTGCCATCGTTCAGGGCCAGGGCGCCCCGTACCACCCGGTAGATGTACCAGATGGCCAGCCCGACCAGGATAAACCAGCCAATAATCAGGAAGGTCGTCACGGTACCGATCACCGCCCACAACAGGGCGATCCAGAAGGTGCGGATCTGCCAGCGGAAATGGGCATCCAGGGGACTTGTGCGCACCTCGTCCTGTTTCAGGTAATTGATAATGACACCGGCCACCGCCATCAGGCCACTGGTGGGTATGGCCAGGGCCTGCAACAGGTAGACCACGACCACGATTTTCCAGAGAGGGTCGTCGCTGTAGCGCTGCTCACGGCGACGGGCGGGTATGTATTCCTGATTGCTGTCCTGATCGTTCAAGGGCCGGTCCTGTCATTGGGAATGCACAACCAGTATAGGGTGTACCTCAATCACTTCAATGACCGGATGGGCGATAGCCAAGACGGAAACCACCCCAGTGACGGCCGTTCACGAATATCGGTACCGAAAGGTCATGCATGATCTCACCGGTGTCCCGTCGATAGGTCTGCAGCAGCATGGTATCGGTATGGCTGCCACAACGGGCACCGGTGCGATCATTGAACAGTCGCTTGCTGCGGCTGCGAACCAGGTCCTGCTGGGGGTCGCCGGTTGGCTCGTGGGCAAAGGCCCGGTTGTGGGTAGGCACATAACCGTCCGGGGCCGTAGTGATCGCGAAGACCAGGGCATCGTGGGCGGCCACCACCGGCTCCTGGATAGCCGGAAGCACCTTGTCGGTAAAGGCATCAAAGCCACTGTGGTACTTGGTGGGCGTGGTGTTGGCAACCGGCTGCCGGTTTCGGTCAAATAACTGACCTTCAGTCAGCTCGCCCAGTCGCAGTGCCTCTTCGAAACGCTCGCCAATCTTTCCCGCGGCACTGGTTGCCTGATCGAAGAAGAAGCGGTGATAGCTGGCCTGGCTGTTGGCCGCAAACGCCGCGTTGGCCTGCTCCGCAAGGTCCATCAGGCGGGTAGCCTGGGTAGCCAGGTCTCCCACCCCACGGTCACTTTCGGCCATTTCATCCCGCAGTGTCTCGACCCCCTTCAGAATCTGCTCAAGGTTGCGCTCGTTCTCCCGGTCACCCTCGGCGATGACGTCCACTTCACTTTCCAGCAGGTCGGCCTGCTCCCCGATCTGCTCAAGGTTACCTGACACCGACTGGACCGACTCCAGCCCCCGGTCAACGGTATAGGCCAGCTCTTCGACGCCTGCGAGGATGCGCGCGGTGGATTCGCGGATATCCGCCAGCACAGCGGCCACCTCCGTAGTGGCCTCGGTGGTCCGGGCTGCCAGGTGGCGTACCTCATCCGCAACGACCGCAAAACCCCGACCCTGCTCGCCGGCCCGGGCCGCTTCGATGGCGGCGTTCAGGGCAAGCAGGTTGGTTTGCTCGGCAATGGCCTCGATAACCGAGGTCACGCCCTGGATCTTGTCTGACTTACCATCAAGGTCGCGAATCAGGTTCAGGTTCTGCTCTGATTGCTGATAAACCTGGCGGATATCCCCGAGCGCTGTTCCCAGCGCCGTACGCCCTTCCCCACTCAGACGACTGGCTCCCCGGGCCACTTCCGCCGCCTCTCCTGCCTTGCGGGCACTTTCGCGGACCGTTTCGGTAACCTGGCTGGCATAGTCGGCCATTTGCCGTATTTCGGTGACCTGTCGATCAAGGCGTTGCTTGAGCTGATCAGCTGCCCAGGACACTTCGGCAGCAGAAACGGCATTATGGTCCGCCGAGCCCGATAGTGTCTCTGTGAGGGCCCTGCCGGCCGCCGCTTGTTCCAGGAGGGTGCTGAATCG
Source organism: Marinobacter sp. AN1 (assembly GCF_026013985.1). Classification (NCBI taxonomy): domain Bacteria; kingdom Pseudomonadati; phylum Pseudomonadota; class Gammaproteobacteria; order Pseudomonadales; family Marinobacteraceae; genus Marinobacter; species Marinobacter sp. AN1. Next base: position 3,229,544 of record NZ_CP110342.1, read on the forward strand.
TTGATATAGGGGATGATCATCGGGAAGCTCACCCCGTGAGAGCTGGTTTAACGCCCGCGCATGGGGAACGACAAGCCGGTACCACCAGACAAGGGCCAACAACAGGCCTACGATCAGTGTAACCACGAACACCTGCCATGGGCTCGCGCCTGCAAACCTGACCGTTACGCCTGCTGTTGCGCAGGTAACCAGCAACAAACCCAGTCCGGCCAGTGCTGTAAACCGGTTCAAAACGCCCATGGTGTCCTCACTATTCTTGTTTTGATCATATTCTGCTCAAATCAGCATACGACAAAGTAACACCGAGGGAATCCGACTTTAGTGATATGGGACATGGAATTTACATCAATTGACACTCACCCGAACGAATCCGACTCCGTAACCACAGCCCGCACAGCTGTATGCTTTTATCTTCCTGTAACGCGCCGGTCAACGAACTGTCACCAAGTCACGCCAAGCTTTGCCTGACCCAAGACACCCGATGCCTGCCAGCCTTCCCCCTTCCGGGCAGCGCTGGCAGTAAAGAGAGACCAAGGAGCGCACTATGGGACATCATCCCGTTGAAGACAGTAATAAAAGCCAGAACCCCGCCTTCGAGACCATTGTTTCCGCCAGGCTTTCCCGACGGACCCTGCTGAAAGGCTCCGCGTCCGCCGCGACGCTGGGCGTTGTCAGCGCGCTGGGGCTGTCTGCCTGTGGTAGTGGTGGTTCCTCATCAGGCACAGCGGCATCCGGAGAAACCAGCACCGCCACGATAACCCCCGAAAGTCTGGGCTTTGACTCTGTTCCCACCTCCCTGGAGGACCGTGTCATCGTGCCTCAGGGCTACCGTGCCGAAGTGCTCTATGCCAAGGGCGACCCGATCGAAGCGGGCCTGTCCGAATACCTCAATAACGGCACGGATGTGGACTTTGACCGTCGTTCAGGCGATGAGCACGATGGCATGTGGTTCTTCGGAATCTCCGACGACGGCCGTTACGACCCGAATCGCTCGGACCGGGGCATTCTGTGCGTCAACCACGAAAACCTTGAAGACGCGACGCTGCACGAGAACGGGGTCACCAGCGCGGCCGACAATGGCGGCAGCCGTCCGCTGATTGAAGTGGACCGTGAGATGAATGGCCATGGCGTCTCCTGCATTGAAGTCCGCAAGGTCGATGGCCGCTGGGAAGTGGTTCGCGACTCCCAGTACAACCGCCGGGTCACCATCTTCACCGAGATGGACGTCAAGGGGCCCGCAGCGGGCTCGGACCTGCTGCGCACCAAGAGCTCCCCCCAGGGCATCAAACGCTGGGGTACCATGAATAACTGCGCCAACGGCTACACTCCCTGGGGCACTTACATTGCTGCTGAGGAGAACTGGTACGCCTACTTTACCCGCACTGATGACACCGCGAACCGCAGTGACGCCGAGAATACCCTGGCAAGCCGCTACGCCATTGGCCTGAATGGCAACGTGATCGGTCCGGGATGGAATTATCGCGAGTGGGATACGGCAAGCAGCAACGATGTCTATGCCCGCTTTGACGTGACCGCCACCGCGGCCTCTCCGCTGGACGATTACCGCAACGAGGCCAACCTTCACGGCTTCGCCACTGAAATAGACCCGTTCCGTCCTGCGCAGAAACCCCGTGTGCGTACCGCGTTCGGCCGTTTTTCCCATGAAGGCGTCTGGGCGGCGCCAGCTGTTGAAGGCAAGCCCCTGGTGTTCTACTCGGGCGACGACTCCCGGGGCGAGTACGTCTACAAGTATGTTTCGACCGCCAACTGGGACCCGGCCGATGCCACCCTCGGACTGGCGGCAGGGGACAAGTACCTGGACGACGGCAAACTCTACGTCGCCGTATTCAGTGAGGACGGCACTGGCGAATGGAAAGAACTGAGCTACGGTGTCAACGGCCTTGACGAGAACAACCCCCTCTACCCGTTCCGTAACCAGGGTGATGTCATGGTGGCCACCCGCCTTGCTGCAGACCACGTGGGTGCCACGAAGATGGACCGGCCGGAGTGGGCCGCCGTACACCCCATCAACCGCGAGGTGTACCTGACCCTGACCAACGGCAACCAGAGCAATCGCCCCGCTGACGAAACCGATCCGGCCAACCCCCGCGCCGTTAACTCAAATGGCCATATCATTCGCTGGAAAGAGGCCAGTGACGACAACACCGCAGCGACCTTCGAGTGGGATATCTTCCTGTTCGGTTCTGCGGCAGACCGTGATACCGATTACAACCTGTCTGGCCTGACAGTGGACAATCAGTTCTCTAGCCCGGACGGCCTCTATATCGACCACCGGGGCGTTATCTGGATCCAGACGGATGATGGTGCGCTGACGGATGTGACCAACAACCAGATGCTGGTGGCCATTCCCGGTTCGGTGCGCGATGGCGAACGCAAGACTGTCATGACGACGGACAACGATGGTGTGACGTCCACCGTCGAATCCTGGATCGGGCAAAGCGCAACCGATGTCCAGCTCAAGCGCTTCTTCGTAGGGCCCCGGGGGTGTGAGATCACCGGGATTTCACTGACACCGGATGCAAAAACACTGTTCGTCAATGTCCAGCACCCCGGCGAGGGTGGCTCGGCCGAGCTGTTCAATACGGATGTCAGCACCTGGCCGGCAGCCTCGCGGGACGCGACCGAGGTAGGGGCGGCAGGTAGCCGGCCCAGATCAGCCACTGTCGTGATCACCCGCGAAGACGGTGGCGAAATCGCCGTTTGACGGAGCAAGCCAGGATCGGGGGTGGTCATCCAGGCTATCCCCGATCCGAATAACGGAAAAGGCAGGCGCCTCCCGGTGCCTGCCTTTTCAATAGTCAGAGATACAGGGTCGTTTTACTGGACCATTTCGTCTGCACCTTCTTCCATTTCCTCACCGGCCTCATCCATGGACTCATCGATCTCTTCGCCGGCTTCCTGCATTTCCTCACCCACTTCATCAGCGGTATCAGAAGCAGACTCTGCGGCGCCCTCTATCGGCCCTTCCTGCGTGCCGGTTGCATCCTCGAAGGTCTCTTCGGTAGCACTGGCTGCATCTTCCGCCATCTCTTCGACATTCTCGGCCGCCTGGTCCAGGTCGGCGCCCTCGTCGCTGTCATCGCTGCAACCCGCCAGTCCCAGAAGCAACATCAGTGTGAAGAAACTCAGCGTCAGCTTTTTCATTGGTCATCCCTTTTGGTTGGTGAGAACACGGCGTCACGACTCCATTCCAGAACGTGATTCAAGTCACCGTGTGATCACCACCGATACTAGGGCAGGACATGTATATTTTGCATTGCCTCATTATTACCTGTAATCAATAACCGTTCAGGTTATGGCCATCGATAATCAGGATATGATCGACCGCCAGCAGCACACCCTTGTCCAGGGCCACGAAGTCTCCACCCGGGCGGGTGAACAGGTCCCTTATACGTGAATGTACGACCTGCACCTGCCCGGACGAGTCCCGGTAAACCAGCTCGATGATTTGCTGCTGAAGCATATAGTGGGTGATTTTTGCACGGAGGGACGTTTCGAGTACCGGTCTCGGATTGGCCATGTCCTTGCCTGTCTCCTTCTGTTCACTGTTCGTTGTTATCGCTTTTTGTTTAGAATAGCCGGCTTTCGACAGACTACCACCCAAACTCTTCGCCCACAGGATCCACCATGGACTGGCTTCAGATCGTCATCCTATCCCTGGTACAGGGAATATCCGAATTTCTGCCGGTATCCTCCTCCGCTCACCTGATCCTGGTGCCGGTACTGACTGAGTGGGAGGATCAGGGCCTGGCCTTTGACGTAGCCCTGCACCTTGGCAGTCTGCTGGCAGTGGTACTCTATTTCCACCGCGACCTGGCCGCCATGACCGGCAGCTGGCTCCGTTCCCTGCAAAACCGCCAGCCAGATGAAGATGCCCGGGTCGCCTGGGCGGTACTGTTCGGCACCATTCCAGTGGGCCTCGCAGGACTCGCCTTCAAGGACACGATTGAAACCGTTCTGAGATCCCCCCTGTACCTTGCCGCCGGCCTGATTGTGTTCGGCATAGTGCTGGCCTGGGCCGACCTGCGCCACCGGGGCGACCGCACCGAAGCACAGATCAACTGGAAAGACGTGCTGGTCATCGGCTGTGCCCAGGCGCTGGCGCTGTTCCCGGGCACGTCGCGGTCCGGCATTACCATTACCGCTGCACTGTTCATGGGGATGAACCGGGAAGCCGCTTCCCGTTTTTCATTCCTGCTGTCGATCCCGGTCATCGTGCTGGCCAGTGGCCTGCAGATCAGGTCACTGCTGGAAACCCCGGAGCCCATCCAGTGGGGGGCCATGGCCGCCGGCATCGCCCTGTCTGGCATATCGGCCTACCTGTGCATCCACTACTTCCTGGCATTCATCAAACGCATCGGCATGATGCCGTTCGTGGCCTACCGCATCATACTGGGCGTGATCCTCATCGGCGTCTTTGCCTGAGCTTCAGAACCAGGCCGACCTCATGTCGAGACAGGTTGTGTCCTGGTTCTGCAGCAGCACCAGGTCCTGGGCGACCTCAGGCAGACTCCAGTGGAAGAAGTAACGGGCCGCTTGCAGTTTACCCCTCAGGAAAGCTTCGTCCTCCGGTTCGGCCCCCGGAAGTCGCAGTGTTGCGGCGTTGGCAAGGCGAAGCCACATCCAGCCTGCCACTATCTCACCAAACAGATGAAGGTACCGGCCAGCATTGGCTAGCACCCGCTGCCGCGAACCAGCCTGTAATTCCTTGCCCAGTACCTGTGTTACCTTTACCGCCCGTTGCAGCGTTTCGCTCAGTGACAGGGCCCACTGGCGGGTGTCCTGTGTAACCGCCGCTTCAAGGTCTTTCTGCAGGGTCTGCAGGAAAAGCTGCAAGCCGTGGCTCTGATGGCTCCAGACACGCTGCCCCAGGAATTCCCGGGCGAAATGGCTGCCGGTTACCGGGTCGGGTATCCGGGCTGGTACCTCCCCGAGCGATACGGCGGCCTGCCAGGCTGCCTGTCCGGGCCACCAGGCCAGCACAGGCTCCAGAAACGCCAGCAGCCGCTCACTGGTTTCCCGGTGCCCCGGATCGGGGTGACTCTGGACATCCTCGGCCAGCGAAGCCCCGTAGAGCACCATTGCCAACCCTGCTTCACACCGGGTCTTGGCGCTCAGCAGCCGACCACGGAGGTCTACCGAGTCGACAGCATCCAGTTCCGACCGTTCGGCGCCGGCCAGCGTTTGACGAAACAGTTGCCAGGCAGAAAGAATGACCGACATGGGTACCGCCAGGAGATCTTCCGAGCGGGTTCTGAACAGGCGGCTTGCCTGGCCATCGGCCTGGTAAAGCCCATTACCCAGGGTAAGAACGACTTCCGGCACCACACCCACCGATCCCTCTGCCAGTGCCTCAGCCTGCCCGTCACCAGCGCTGCTGCGGCCTTCAGCAAGTCGGCTGAAGGTTTCCACCACAGCTCTCAGCGAGTTTCCGGAATGCTCCTGGTAGCGGGAGCGCGCCAACAGGGCACCGACATCCAGTACATCGAACAACTGAAACAGGAACTCGCGGGATGCCACGGGGCTGGCCACCATCTGTCATACTCCCTGGAAACTGAAACACGGACGGGAAGCCTGTGCATGCCCTGCCGACGTGGGCTGGTAACACGAGGTTCCCGGAATAGCGGGACAGACTCGCACAGGGCGGCAATCAGTTCCATAGAGCAGCGCAAATTCAGGTCAGGTGACCCGTGCATAGACCCCCTCGGGGTTGCCCTTGGAAAGGACCCACTGCCAGAGCTGCAGGTCCCGGGCGCGGAAGGCACCGGCACAGGACAGAAGGTAAAAGCGCCACATGCGGAAAAAGCGTTCCCCCAGGTCTTCGGCAAAACGAGGCCAGGCCTTTTCGAAGTTTCGATACCACGCCATCAGGGTACGGTCGTAGTCGGAACCGAAATTATGAAGGTCTTCGACAACGAAAAGATTATCCACCGCATCACCAATCTGCCCGACAGAAGGCAGTTCCCCGTTAGGAAAAATATACCTGTCCATCCAGGGGTCTGACTGGGGCGCCCGCTCGTTCTTTCCGATGGTGTGAAGCAGGAACAGGCCACCCTCTTTCAGGCACCGGTGCGCCACTTCCATATAGGTGCGGTAATTCTTGTTACCCACATGCTCGAACATGCCAATACTGACGATACGGTCAAAAGTCTCATCCACATCCCGGTAATCCTGCAACCGGAACTCCAGGGGCAGGTCCGGGTACATCTGCCGGGCCAGGTCCGCCTGCTCCCGGGAGATGGTAACCCCTACACACTCCACGCCATAATGTTCCGCTGCCCAGGACATGAAACTGCCCCAACCACAACCAATATCCAGCACCCGCATGCCAGGTTCCAGCTGCAGCTTGCGGCAGATCAGGTCAAGCTTTGCCTGCTGGGCCTGCTCCAGGGTATCGGCGTCTTTCCAATAGCCACAGGTATAAGTCATGCGGGAATCCAGCATGGCACGGTAGAAATCATTACCCAGATCGTAGTGCCGTTCGCCCACCTCCTTCGCGCGGGACACGGTCTGGCGATTGAGCAGCCGCGATTTCAGGTAATGGAGTAATACCCGGGCGGGCCGGACCTGCCGGTGCAACCGGGCCCGCAATACCCGGTGGATGAACTCATCAAGGGCCTGGGCCTCCCAGTCCCCGTCCATGTAACCTTCGCCAAGCCCGAGACTGCCTTCTGTAAAGATGCGCTCGGCCACGCCGGGGTTGTTCACCTGCATGTCCCAGGGCCTGTCACCACCAACCTGGATATCCGCCTCAGCCAGCAGATCGCGAAGGTAGTCCTGGAGAGAGGTCCGCCCGGGCAGCGACGTTTTGCCAGACTGTTTTGCCAGTTCCATGAGATTCTGCCTCCTCAAATCCGCTCGCACCATTGCGACAGAACGGTCGACCTGTCTATCTGTATAAATATAGACCGGTTTGGCAGATTTTCTAAATTAGAGGCAATCAATCAGAAAGGAAGATAATTTCTATCACGCTCGGGTGGCCCCTCCAGGCGGCCAGGCCCGGAGAAGGTTACACCGACTGCTGGGCCTGACCGTTATCCAGGGCGAAGGTCCGGTGCGAGGAAGGTCAGTTTTTCCAGATCAGCACACCCCGGTCCCCATCGGCGATGCCAAAGAAGGAACCACGACGGTCATGGTCATGGTCATGGTAGGAACGCCGGTGCCTCGGGTAATCGTCACGGTAGTGGCGCTTGTGGTCGCGATAGCTATGCCTGTGATGACGATCCCGATGATGCCACTTCGGCCCTTTTTTATGGTGGTGTTTATCGTGTCCCCGACCCCGGTGACCCGGATGGTCCCGGTATACTCGCTTGGTCAGGTAGCCGTCATGGCGTTCGTGGGCCTTGACGAAGCCGGATTCGTTCCGGTCCGGGTCTGCCAGGGCCAGCGGCGCTGAACCTAACAGGCCAATAGTCAACAAAGCAATCAGCAGGTTTCTCATGGTTGATCTCCTTTTCGTGGTCAGGTCTTGCTTGCACTGCCTGGCCGTTACAGCCATGCCCCACCGTACCGCTGCCGATGTAAACCTATGTTCCCCATGCCGTAAAATTTCTGTAAAGGCCCTATGTGCCGGCCGGTTCCGTATACCAACCCACCTCCGGACAGCCGGGTTCCCTCACTGTCCGCCCCGACCCGTCAAATGCAAACTGGGTCTCAACTGCAAATAATTAGTGTTAGACGTGTCTTATTTTTCGAGACATTTGCTGGTTTTGTCTTAAACAGCCATTAACATTTCCCAAGCCGTTACCTCGCTGACGAACATGGCCAGTGCGGCGACGGCGCCGGAGAAACGTTGTTTGTCCGCAACACAAGAGAAACAGGGTTTCTCCAATAAAAACAGGGCCCGGTGGCCGGCACAGCCACCTCCAGTGGGCCCGAATAACCGCGAGGGAGGTGCTTGTGTCCGAAACCAAATCGACGAATTCACCCATCAGTTCCGGGAGGCGTCAGCTAATGATCGGCTCTGGTGTGCTCGGCGCTGCCGCTGCCGTCAATCCCGGCATGGCTTTCGCCCATTGGGGGCGCGACAAGGGAAAGGGCCGTTGGGGCCGCGACAATCCACAGGAGAACGTGGAACCCGTTGACTGGACCGTAGAGCAGCTTCGCACTGCCCTTGACCGACTACGGGATGATACGTTCTTCGCCATGATCGCCTTCGGCGTTCCCGGCAATGACCCCTATTCCGAATACCAGGGAGTGAGCACCCCCTACCCCGGAGGCATCACCACCCGCGCCGACCTTTACCTGGCCGGGGGCACGAACCTGCTGGTGCCCATGCCTGCCTCCTACATGGGCCAGATGCTGGCTTCGATTGCCACCTACCTGGCGATCCAGCCGATGGATATCCCCGAGATGGCCGCCGGAGATGTGGGTGAGAACGGTGAATACCTTCTCGAAAACCTCAATAGCACCTTTACCGACTACCTGGAAGGCGAAGTATCCAACTCCGTGCTGGTGGCGCTGCTGGTCAACCTGGCAGCCACCCGGGTTGCAGGCAGCATCGACGGTCCGTTCCCGTCACCGTTCGCCAACCTGGGCTGGGAGCAGAAGTGCAGGGTGTTTGAAGAGCTGGAAAGTGAATCCTCCTGGCTCAAACGCGCTATCACCTGGAACATCCCTGACCGGGATTACCGGGAAGCGACACCGGGCGTTCTGTCTTCCATGGTTGCCTTCATCTTGCGTATTGCAGGCTTCGGCAGTTACTGCGAGTTCGCCGTATTCAACCCCGAGACCCGCGAAGTGGCACAGCGCCCGTTAGGCTGGGTACTCAGCCAGTACGCGCCTGATGCGCCTCCCAGCGGCATCGGCAGCGATGACTTTATTGGTTATTACCAGGGACGGAGGAGTGTCTGATGCGTGATGTAATCATTATTGGCGCCGTGGCGGTGGCCCTGTAGTAGCAAAGGAACTGGCCGAGCGGGGCCTGGACGTCCTGGTACTCGAAGCGGGTGCCCGCCACGCCAGGCCGGAGCAGCAATGGTCTGCCCTTGAAAACCACATGAACAGCTCCCTCACCGGCAAACTGCGGTTCGGCCCTTCTGATCCTGCCAAGCCAGCCTGGTTCCGTGAGCTGGTCACCCCCGGAAGTTTCTCCCAGGTTTCCGGTGTTGGTGGCACTACATTGCACTATTACGGCAACAGCCCCCGGGCCATGCCGGGCGTGTTTGCGGGCTACCGCGGCCGTGATCACGGCATGTACGACTCCCGTCACAAATTCCCGTTCAGTTACGGCGAAATGCGTCGCTACTACGAGTGGACGGAAGCAACCCTGCCAGTACAGACAGCAGCCATGGGCACCAAGGAACAAGCCTTCTTCCAGGCCGCCGAGGCAGCCGGGCTGAGTCCGATCACTGGCAAGGACATCACCCATGCCGGCTTCCGCCCCCAGGAGAACGCGATCCTGCAGCCGGGCGGCAACGCCGGACGCACCAGCGACCCGTCCCAGCTGAACTACCCCGACGCCAGCGGCTGTACTCTGTGCGGCCACTGTTTCCAGGGCTGCATGCTGCCCAAGGGAGCTCCACGTAACCTCAAGGCCCGCCGCTCCACCGACAACAGTTACATGCCCATGGCACTGACGGCGGATCTGTGGAAGCCCGGCGGCAAGGCGATCACCCTGATCAGCGACGCCTACGTCACCCGCATTCTTTCCGACCGCCAGTGGGGCCGTCGGTTGCAGAAGGCAACGGGCGTTGAATGGCGAGACGTCAACACCGGTGAGATTCATTCGGAAGATGCCCGGGTCGTGGTCATGGCCGGCGGTTGCATCGAAAATCCAAGACTGTGGATGAACAGCGACCTGCCAGACCCCAATGGCTGGGTTGGACGGGGCCTGACTGACCATGCCCTGGACTGGGTGACCGGCATTTTCGACCATGACGTCGGCGGCGCCAGGGGCACCTCCTGCTCGTCCCGGGCAGACTTCCCGGGCTACGGAGCCATCCAGAACACGGCCAATACACCAGGGGTACAGGCCAACAACCTGACCAACAGCGATAGTGGTATCCGTGGCGCCTACACCAACGGTATTGGCGGCCAGGGAGCGTGGGACGGCGATTCCGGTCGCGTCTATGGCACCGAACTCAAGGAGGTGATGTCGGACATCAACCGCCAGATGAGTATCCTGGTGCTGACCGACGACGACGTGGAATACCAGAACAAGGTAGACGTTTCCCGTGTATTCCGGGACGACCACGGCCCTGTAGCAAGGGTGGATATCAACAAGCGCCGTCGCTCACGTCGTACCCAGCGCAACCGGGACTACCTGGCCACCCGGGCAGCGGAAATCCTGCGGGCTGCCGGTGCCAGGAAGATTATTCGCAGCGACTGGGCACCTGTACTGCTGCACCTGCAGTCCTCCATGCGCATGGGTGACAGCGCCCGCAACTCCGTGCTGGATGAGAACTGCGAGGCGCGGGCGGTGCAGGGTCTGTTCATAGCCGATAACTCGGCCCTGCCCAACTCCCTGGGCGGCCCGAACCCAACCCTGAGCACCCAGGCACTGGCTACCCGGACTGCCGAGAAGATCTTCCAGCAGTACTTCGGCGGCGACGCATGGGTCGACCGGGAAAGCCCGATCTGCTCCATCGATGATGTGGTAACCCAGGCAGTTATCAATCGGGGGATTTGAGGAACACAGCGACCAGGGACCAGTCGCTCAGGCCGGAAGGGAATCCGGCAATCGTTGGGGGTAACACTCTGCTTGCAGAGTGTCGTCTTGGCCCGGCAGTTTCTGCCGGGCCTTTTTTGTGTTTTCAGGGTGGGCCCAGCTGCTCGAGGCAAAGCTCCAGGGTTTCGGTAATCCGCGCATTAAGGCGCAGGTCCAGCATATCGTCGGCCCGGGTTCGCCCCAGGTTAAGGGCAGCCATTGGTTTTCCCCAGTCCCGCCCATAACGGCAGAAACGAAGACCGGAGTAGACCATCAGGGACGAGCCCACAACCAGCAGCCCATCTGCTGAACGCAGGCACTCCAGGGCACGGCTGACCCGTTCCCGCGGCACATAGTCGCCGAAAAAGACCACATCCGGTTTCAGAACTCCATGACAGTCGGGACAGTCCGCCACCCGAAAACCGCTGAAGTCCACTTCCAGGTCAGCATCACCATCCGGCGCGGCACTCGCACGAAACCGGAGAAAGCCCGGGTTCAGATCGGTACACCAGCCATGTACCTGGTCCCGGTCGCAGCGATAACCACATTCCATGCACACGACCTGGTCTGCCCGACCATGCAGGTCCACCACCTGGCGACTCCCGGCACGCTGGTGCAGGCGATCGACATTCTGGGTGACCAACAGACTGACGTGTCCCCTGGCCTCCAGTTCAGCCAGGTACCCGTGGGCGCGGTTGGGCGTCGCGTTTCGCATAACCGGCCAACCCAACAGGCTGCGCCCCCAGTACCGACGTCGCAACCCCTCATCCGCCAGGAAGGCCTGGTGCTGCACCGGTTGCCGGCGTTTCCAGGCACCCGAGGCATCCCGGTAATCCGGAATACCGGAATCTGTACTGATCCCTGCACCCGTCAGAACCATCAGCCGGGGATGGTTCCGGATGAAGTCGGCGAGAGCTGCGGCTGCCTGTTCCGGCTGCACAGGCACGGGCTCTGGCCCGGTGCGGGGCATGGGTACGGATCGGTTGGAGGGACGCAGGGCTGTCATGCTTCTATCCTGTCTGTCGGCGCTGGCAAAAGTTTGTTGGTACCACCCCGGCAATCAGTGGTTACCCGTCAGGGTTGGCCTTCAAGCTGCCGTTGCCGGTCACGGAGGCGTTGTGCCAGGAAGTCCATGGCCACCCTGACCCGGGCCATCTTGCGAAGGTCCTGGTGCGCCAGCAGCCACAGGTCGATGCTCTCGCCTTCCAGTGGGTCCGACAGGCGGGTCAGTTCCGGTGCCGGATCTCCCAGGTAGCAGGGCAAAACACCAAGCCCCCCACCATTGCGAATCAGGCTGAACATACCATAGAGGCTGTTGCATCTGAGCGTCGAACCGGCGCGACGAAGGTTACGGCGGTACCAGCGCCCGGTAGCCAGGTGAACAAAGCTTTCATCCGGTATTACCCATACGTGATCGCCTGGCAGGTCAGATTCATCGAAGGGGTGCCTTTCTACATAGGCAGGGCTGCCATAGATAGCCGACTCGATACTGCCGACCCGGTGTCCGACCAGGGTTTCCTGGGGCTGGTTGGTAGGACGCAGCACCAGGTCAGCGTCCCTCAATGTCAGCCCTGCCACGTCGGTGCAGGTGATTGCCTCGATATCCAGGCCCGGGTAGGCCGCTATCAACTCGCCCAGAAGCGGTGCCAGTAGCCCATTGAGCAGGCTGTCTGTCGTAGCCAGCCGCACCCGTCCTTCCGGATCCGTCTGCTGCCCTGCCAGCCGGCGCTCCAGGTTTTCCACATCCACCGCCAGTCGCTCAGCTTCCCGATAGGCCAGTTCACCGGCCGGAGTCAGGGCCAGGCCATCACGGTTTCGTTCAAACAACCGGGTCGCCAGGTCAGACTCCATCTGATCGAGTCGTCTCAGCACCGTAGTCTGATGCACGCCGAGCAACTCACCGGCCCTGGCCAGGTCCCGCCATTGGCGAGGGCGTGTACATATCTCAGGTAATCCCAGTCCATCGATGGTGTCCTGTCATTGATTTTTGTTACTGCATATCTGCAACGGGACTATGCAGTTTAACGTATTTAAACTGCGCATAAGAAACCAGACAATAGTCATGTGCTGACGGACAGGAAACTACCTTCTCCGCGGCACAGCCCCGATCAGGCAATACACCCATGCAACCAGGAGGTAAGACGTATGCAAGATCGAGCCAGAGTTAATCCCGTCCCCTCCACCGTACTGCACAATGCCGTCGAGCTTCGCCGGGCCTATACCCGGATGGCTGCCAGGAATACTGCAAAGGCGGTGGCCCGCTGGATCCGCCATGCCCAGCACTGGATCGCCCTGCACATTCGCCCGAACCGCCCTGCGGCTGGCTGACAGTGCCGGGCCTGCCAGGGCGTGGTGATTGGGAATCGGGATGCAGGAAGCACCAGGAACTCCCCTGACAGGCATCAAAAAGACTTGCCAGACGGGTTCCGGAAAGGCAGCATTCCGGACTCATTCACGGAACAGGGATACTGAACATGACCCAGGCTACAGCTCGCCACATTCTGGTAGAAACAGAAGCGAAGTGCGAAGAACTCAAACAGGCCATCGAGAACGGTCAGGACTTTGCGGATGTTGCCAGGGAGCACTCCCGTTGCCCGTCAGGCCGCAACGGCGGTGACCTTGGATCCTTCGGCCCTGGCCAGATGGTACCGGAGTTTGACAAGGCGGTTTTCAACAGCGACCTGAACACTGTCATCGGCCCGGTTAAAACACAGTTTGGCTACCATCTGCTGGAAGTGACCAGCCGCAACTGATTAACACGCCCTGCGGAAAGTCAGGTTGTAACGCACATGGCCGGTGGCCTCACACCGGCCATGTGCGACCGGCGCAATACCATGGTATCGGAGGCGGTCTTCCCCACCCCATACCAGCACATCCCCGTGTTCGAGGAGAAGCCTCGCCGGCGAACCCCTACGACGCAATTCTCCCCACAGAAATACCGCTGGCAGCCCAAGCGATACCGACACCACAGGCCAGCGAAAATCCTGTTCGTCCCGATCCTGGTGCAGCCCCATTCGGGCGCCCGGTTGATAGCAATTAACCAGACAGACATCCGGCTCGAACCCCGGGTAACCAGCCCTGGCAGCTGCATCCCCTGCCAGCTGGGTTAACAGGGGCGGCATGGTCGGCCAGGGGCGCCCTGTCTCAGGATCCAGCTCACTATACCGATAGCCCTGACGATCGGTGACCCAGTTACGGGCGCCGCAGCCGGTCATCGCCGCCGACATCTGACGACCTCCGGGGGTTTTCATGCGCCGGAACGGTGACTGTTCGGCGACACGGCCAATGGCCTGCAGCAGTTCATCCGCGACGTCCAGGGCATAACCGCGGAACAGCCATGTACCCGGGCCCAGGGATTCCGGGTTGTTGTCCAGGTCAGAAAACAGGTCCGGCACCGATTGCCTCCTTTGTGACGCACAGGGTCAGTATACCCCCTTTATCGTCGCCTTCAGGGTACCAGGTGGCTCCCCCAGTCTCTCTTTAGATCATCCAGACGGCTGTAAAACAGCGAGCTGCCCATCACTGGCGCATGTTTGATGTCATGGCGCGGAATATGCTGTTTTCTCTCACTGAGGCCCCGTTGATACGGGTTCTGTAAAGGAAACCGACGTTCGACCGGAGAACCATCATGAACCAGGGACTTGCCAGGCAGCAGGCTGACCTGCTCCAGCGCCTCCACGAGAACAAACAGCGGCAACTGACCGTCGCCCGCCGTCAGGGGAACGCCTTGCTTTCCAGCGTACTGGAAGCGGAGGCGCGGGCCATCGGCGATGCCATCGAGTTGATGAACCGCCGCTGAACAGGGAGCTGAAAGTAACGCAGATTCAACAGGCTACAAATTAAAGCCTCATTACCAAAGCGTATTCAGGTTTTAACTTGGATGCTACCGATTTTCATTTACGCTGGATAATGTGATGTCGAGCACACCGACACGCAACGGAAGCATGAATTCAACAGATGACCCAGGAGGTCTGTGTTATGCGCATCAAGTCCAGTGTTGCCTGTTTGACTCTTTTTACCGCTGCTGCGGTTGCCACGCCAGTTGCCATGGCCCAGGGCGCTGGTGAGCGGGATAATTCCGGCTTCTTTATCAGCGGTAGCTATGGTGGTTACAAGGCCCACGGCGGCGAGTTCGATGATGACCGCGATCTGTACGGCGTATCCGCCGGTTACCAGTTTAATCCTTTCTTCGCCCTGGAGGCGGACTACATCGACTTCGGCAAGTTCGGTGATGACGAAGTGCGCTCTGACCTCAAGGGCCTCTCACTGTCAGCCAAGGGCCGCCTGCCCCTCACCGAGGCCTTTGGTATCTATGGCAAGGTGGGTGCCTTCGCCTCGGACATGGAAGTCAGCGCCTTCGATGAAGACGAGACCTATGACGAGGTCAGTCCGTTTGTCGGCGCCGGCGTCGACTTCATGATGACCCATTCACTCACTGCATTTGCGGAGTACAACCGCTACAACGTGGATATCGACGAGGATGACTTCAACGGCCAGGTGACCAACGACGGTCCCGAGTTTGACACCGCTCGCGTTGGTCTCCGTTACACATTCTGACCGACCATCCGGCACCTGGCAGGAAGCCAGGTGCAGACTCTCTGCGGCACGAGGCGGCGTCACCGGCCAAGGCATGCTCCGCCCTCAGGGCTTTCGACGTGCAGCTATTCCGCAGGGCGACTATGATTGACTCAGGTACTTCTGGCCCGACAGTCTCCGGACGTCGGGCCGTTTTTAGCGCGCCAACCTGGAGGGGTTCATGGAGTCATCTGAACTGCCTTTCATGGACATGCTGATCCGCTTGTCGGTGGCTACCGGCTTCGGGTTCCTGCTGGGGCTCGAACGGGAGCTCAGGGGCAAGCCAGCGGGGCTACGCTCTCACATGCTTGTCGCCATGGGGGCAGCCGCGTTTGTCATGGTGGGTATGCATATACTCTTCGCCACCGCGACCGGCGACCCTTCGGCCCGTATCGATCCGACTCGCATCGTGGAAGGCGTGATTGGCGGCATCGGTTTTCTGGGCGCCGGATGCATTATCCAGGCCCGGGGCAGCGTGCAGGGCATCACCACTGGTGCCTCCATCTGGATCGCAGGAGCCGTCGGTGTGGCCAGTGGTATCGGTAACCTGTCGTTAGCTGGATTGCTGTCGGCCTTTGCGTTGATTACGATCGCGGTACTCGGGCATTTCGAGAAAGAAGTACTGAACGATCGGGAGGAACCAACCGGCGCTCGTCGAGGTCGTTCTCAGTAAAACCGCCGGACCAGGTCCCGCCCCCCCAATTGTCCCATCTGAGCACGAATCCAGGACACACGCCGCCAGATATAGTCGGATGGTGCAGCAGCATTGTAGACACGAGGGTTCGGAAGCACTGCGGCAAGCCTGGCGGCCTGCTCCGCAGTCAACTGTGAGGCCTTGATCCCGAAATGAGCCCGGCTGGCCGCTTCCACCCCATAGATCCCCGGCCCGAACTCTGCCACATTGAGGTAAACTTCCATAATCCGCCGCTTGCTCCACAAGCCCTCGAGCCCGAGTGCCAGGGCGGCCTCCAAGCCTTTACGGAAATAACTTCGACCACTCCACAGAAACAGGTTCTTGGCTGTCTGCTGTGTAATCGTGCTGGCTCCCCTCAGGCTATCCCCCTCCCGGAATGCGTCGACGGCCGTGGCAATCGCATCCAGGTCCAGGCCCCAGTGCTCCAGAAACCGCTGATCCTCACTGGCAATAACCGCCAGCGGCATCCAGGGAGAAATGTCTTCCAGGGGCACCCATTCCTGCTCAACGCCGGTGCGGTTTTCAATCTGCCAGGTAAGAATGAATGCCGTGGTTGGCGGGTTAATGTAACGAAAGAGCAGGAGTGTCAGGGATATCAGCAGGAGCCCCGCCAGAAACAGCAAGGCCACCCACCGACACGCGGCTTTCAGTAGCGTCATTCGCCCCCGGGCCCCAGCAGTCTGACCAACTGATTCCCCACCGTGGAAACCGGCTCAATGATAGCGGCATGGATGGATTTACTGGCACTCCCGGTAAAAGCCCGGCCTTCAGGTGACTCGAGAAAGCCGACGTATTCTGCCAGTTCCTGGTCAGAGAATGCCTGGTACATGTAAAGATAAGCCAGGTAGACCTGCTCGCCGACCTGGCGCTCGATCATGGGCCGGTTCGCCAGAACCTGCTCCTTCACAGACTCCGCGGTGTCTCCCTCGCTGAGGGCGGCCAGGGCCTCCGCCAGGTGAAGCTGGACCGCCAGGGCCGTTTCCACCGCACGCTGGCTGGCACCCACTGCCTGATCGTAGCGGTCAAACAACTGCTGACGCCGGGTACCGTCAAACTGCTTGCGCAGGCCAGGCGCTGCCGTTGCCATAGCCTCCCAGGCCGGCGGCATAGCGGCTTCCGTTTCCGCCAGTGACAGGCGCTGCCCCAGGTCCGACTCGTACCAGCGCTCCACCGTCTGCAACTGTCGGTCGTTCAGGTCCGTGTTCAGATCGTTGACCAGCCGGGCCCGTATGCGACGGGTATCGAATGCACTGCTGCCGAACCCGGCGATGGTTTCCGCTACCAGTGGCTCTACTTGTCCGGTCGCTATCAGGCCATCACGGATTCCCGCCTTGATCATCCCCCGGGATTGCTCGGCAATGGTTCCCAGAGGGGAAAGGCGAACAACGGTTTCCGCCGAAGAGGAGGCATGGGCCAGTGAGCCCATCCCATAGACAAGCAGGGTCACCATGACCAACATGGTCCGGTATAGCCTTGCCGTACGTGTCGCCACGTATAAACCTTCAAATCTCTGCATGACCTTGCCCCGCCAGTGAATCAGAGCCCTGTTTATGCCACGGCCTACTGGCCGGAACAAGGTCGGAAGCGTCAGTTTCAGTGACAGTTTGGACAGGGTCCGGAAAGGTGTGGACCGCCTGTGCGGGTCACCGGTTACGCGCCCGAACGAACAGGTTCTGCTGCGCCACCCCAATCAACCCCTGCTCGTCATAGAGATCGGAGCGGACCAGGCCAATACCATTGGATTCAACGGTCATCCGGCTGTCCAGCGCCACCCACTCGCTCCGGGGATGGCGATTCAGATAAACCGTCAGGTCCGTGTTCACGAAGGTGAACTCCTCAATGGGCAGGATCCAGCTCAGGCCGTTACCAAAGTCGGCCGCGGCCACCGCACTCATGGCCGGCGAAACGGTTTCGCCAGCTACGACCGGGTACTTGAGGCGGAACCAGGCCGCTGCCGGCCCTGGCCCCACAGTCTGCCCATGGGCCACCCGGATATCCATGGCGGTATAGTGAAATGAAGTGACCTGCTCCATACCGGGCACCAGGAAAGGTTCGTGGCAACGCTCCGGCCCCGACAATGGATGGCCTTCCAGCCTTGGCTCAATACCCTGGTCTTCCCCCTTCAGGAAAAGCGCTACTGCCCGTGCGACTACGGTCTCGCTGTGAGACAGGGTCAGCTCCACCCGTCGCACCGAGCGCCCCTTACCCATGGTTGCTGTGACTGTCAGGGGCGCTAGTGGCACCGGACGCACCAGCTCCATGGTCAGGCGGGCGAGCAGCATCTCCGGGTCACCGACCATCTCTTCGGCATAGCCAGCCAAAAGGGCCGCAGGCGCTCCACCGTGGAGCGCATCGGGACTCCAGGGGCCGCGGCCCAGTTCGGAGGGTACGAACAGATCTCCGTCGCGGACAAACACCGCCTCCCGGGATGTATCGGACATAAACTCAGCACTCTCTAAGCGTTCGGAATGAATCAGAACCTATGAGAATACCCGAGTTCATCGATAAATCCACCGTTCAGAGACCTGGCCAGCGCTCAGCCATGCTTGATCATCACGTGTCTCACCACGGTGTAATCTTCCAGGGAATACATAGACATATCCTTACCATAACCGGACTGCTTCATGCCCCCATGGGGCATCTCATTGACCAGCATGAAATGGCAATTTACCCAGGTACAGCCATACTGCAGGCGTGCCGAAACATCCATGGCCCGGCTGACGTCACGGGTCCACACCGACGAAGATAACCCGTACTCTGACTGATTCGCCCATGCAACAACGTCATCGTCATCACTGAAACGGGTCACTGAGACCACCGGGCCAAACACCTCCCGGCGAACAATCTCATCCTCCTGAAGGGCGCCGGTTATCAATGTTGGCTCGTAGTAAAAACCACTCCCTGAAGGCTTGCGACCACCTACAGCCACATCAATGTGGGGTTGCTCCGCGGCACGTGCCACAAAGCTGGCCACCCGGTCCCGCTGACGCTCTGAAATGAGCGGGGGAATTTCGTTTTCATCATCATCGTTCTGGTTGTATCGTATGGACGACACAGCATCCGCCAGCTTTTCCACCAATCGGTCATGAATACCCGCCCCGGCATAGATTCGACACGCGGCCGTGCAATCCTGGCCAGCGTTGAAATAGCCAAACGTTCGGATACCCTCAACAACCTCATCCAGGTCCGCATCGTCGTAGACAATGACCGGTGCCTTGCCACCCAGTTCCAGGTGCGTCCGTTTGACCCCCTTGGCCGCACTGGTGAGAATCTTCTTGCCCGTCGCGATGTCGCCGGTCAGGGAGACCATGTCGACGTCCGGGTGGTTGACCAGTGATGTGCCCACACTTTCTCCGCGGCCAGTGATGACGTTAAGAACCCCCGCGGGCAGGACCTCGGCTGCGACTTCCGCCAGCAACAAACTGGTCAGTGGCGTCTGTTCGGAAGGCTTGATCACCACCGTATTGCCGGCGGCCAGGGCCGGGCTGATTTTCCACGCGGCCATCATCAACGGGTAATTCCACGGTGCGATGGAGCCTATGACGCCCACCGGGTCCCGTCGCACCATGGAAGTATGTCCCTCCATGTACTCACCGGCGGCACTGCCCTGCAGACACCTGGCGGCACCTGCGAAATATCGCAGACAGTCCACCACCGCGGGAATCTCCTCCGCCAGAACAATGTGAAAGGGTTTACCGCAGTTGAGCGCCTCCAGCCCGGCAAATGTCTCGGCCTGTTGCTCAATTCGATCCGCCAGCCTCAGCAGCAGTAACGAACGTTCACCCGGCGTGGTTCGGGACCAGCGCGGAAAAGCCCTCCGGGCAGCCGCAACGGCCTGGTTGACCTGGTCGTCCGATGCTTCGGACAGCCCGATAATTTTCTCGGCAGTACGCGGATTCAGAATGGGCTCTTCCGGGCCCCTGCCCGCCACCAGGTCTCCACCTATCAGCAACCGGGTATACAGGGCCTGGGTACTTTTTTCATTACTTGTCTGGGACATGGGAAATCTCCGTGATTGCCTTGGCGGTTTCTACTTGCCATGACCTGCAGTGGCCTCGCCACCGCGGGTGAAGTAGTAAGCCATGAGAATGGGCAGGAAGGTGATAATCACCACGAATACGGCCACCACATTGGTCACCGGTCGCTGCCTGGGACGAACGAGCTCACTGAGCATCCATATGGGCAGGGTCGTCTGTTGCCCCGCGGTGAACGTGGTAACGATGACCTCGTCAAAGGACAGGGCAAAGGCCAGCATCCCGCCCGCCAGCAAGGCGGTCGCCAGGTTCGGAAGTAAGACATAGCGGAACGTCTGGAAGCCGTTGGCCCCCAGGTCCAGGGAGGCCTCCAGCAGAGAAGGTGACGTGCGCCTTAACCGTGCAACGGCATTGTTATAGACGACCACCACACAAAACGTGGCATGCCCCAGCACTATGGTCCAGAAGGAAAACGGGATGTCGGCGATGTCGAACGCGGACCGCAACGCAATACCGGTCACCACACCGGGCAACGCAATGGGCAGGATGATCAGAAGCGATACGGCTTCCCGGCCAAAGAAACGGGTCCGGGCCACCGCCGCCGCAGCCAGGGTCCCGAGGACAATGGCCGCACCCGTTGCGATCAGCGCGATTCTGAGGGAAAGCCCAAAGGCGTCCCAGATGTCCTGCCGCTCCCAGACCACGCCAAACCATTTCAGCGTGTAGTCTGGCGGCGGAAACTGGTAACTCTTTTCCTCGGTGGTAAAGGCGTAGAGAAATATCAGCAACAACGGCAGATGCAGGAACAAGAGGCCCGCTACGGCACCAATTTTCAGCTTCAGCGAAGCACCGGACCGTGTTCTTTTAAAGCGCATTGAAAGCCCCCATCCTTTTCGCAATCCACAGATAGATCGCCATCACCACAATCGGCACCATTGAAAACGCCGCGGCCATCGGCAGATTGCCCGCTGTGCCTTGATGCATGTAGACCGCCTGGCCGATGAACAGCCGGGAAGAACCGACAATTTGCGGCGCGATGTAGTCACCCAGCGTCAGTGAAAACGTAAAGATTGAGCCGGCCACGATGCCGGGCAGGGCCAGCGGGAAGATGACTTTGCGGAAGGTTTGACCAGGACGTGCGCCCAGGTCACCGGACGCCTCCAGCATTGAAGCCGGGACCCTTTCCAGGGCGGCCTGGATTGGCAGGATCATGAACGGCAACCAGAGGTAGACAAACACCAGGAACGTTCCGATATAGCTGAAAGACAGGGAGGGACCACCGATAACCGGCATCGATAGCAGCGCGTCCACCAGCGGCGTCAGGCCCACTTTCTCCACCGTCCAGTTCAGGACACCTTCGTTGGCCAGAATCAGTTTCCAGGCGTACACCCGGACCAGGTAGCTGGACCAGAGCGGGAGCATTACCGCGATAAAAAACAACCCCTTGACCCAGCCCCGGGCAAACCGGGCCGCGTAATAGGCGATAGGGAAAGCAATCAGGGCCGATACAACGGTTACTGAGGCGGCCATCAGGACCGTACGCAGCACGATATCCAGATTGGAGGGGCGCAGCAGTTCGGCATAGGTCTTCAGCGTAAACTCCCGGACAATACGACCGGAAAACTCATCAATCGAGTAGAAGCTTTGCACCAGCAAAGCCACCAGCGAGCCAACATAGACCACACCAATCCAGATAAGGGGTGGCCCCAACAGGATCAGCAGCAACAGTCCCGGCTTGCGGAAAAACAGGTCGGACACCCGTCCGAGGATGCCGTCGGCAGGCTGGTTCATGAGGACACCGCGCTGCGCCATCACGATACCATCCTGTGCATGTCATCGAGGTTCCACCGGGCATAAACCGTTTGCCCGACGACGAGGCTTTCAACATTTGACGGCACAGACAGCGAAAGGGAGTGTCCGGCAACGGAGAGCACGCAGCGACGCACCGCTCCCTGATACTGCATGTGGCTGACCTCGGCGGACACCGTGAGTACGTTGTTCTCCCGGGTTACCGACTGGTCCGTGAGTTGAATCTTCTCAGGCCGCAGGCTCCACAAGCCCTCCGGAGCACCTATACGTTGGCAGAACGCCGGCTCCAGGATATTGGAGGAGCCAACAAAATCAGCGACAAAACGGTGCTCGGGCCGCTCATAGATATCTTCCGGAGTACCGACCTGCACCACGCGACCTTCGCTGAAAACCGCCACCCGGTCGCTCATGGAGAGGGCCTCGCCCTGATCGTGGGTGACAAATACAAATGTGATACCCAGCTCACGTTGCAGTGTCTTGAGTTCAACCTGCATCTGCTCCCGAAGTTTCAGGTCAAGGGCGCCCAAAGGCTCGTCCAGTAACAGAACCCTCGGCTTTCCAACCAGGGCCCGGGCCAGGGCAACCCGCTGACGCTGCCCCCCGGATAACTGGGCCGGTTGTCGCCTGGCGAATTCTTCCAGTCGCACCAACTCCAGCATTTCCATGGCCTGTTGATGCCTTTCCTTGCGTCCGACACCGCGAACGGTCAGGGCATAGGCCACGTTATCAATCACATTCATATGCGGGAACAGTGCGTAATCCTGGAAGACGGTGTTAACCGCACGGCGATAGGGAGGCACCCCGTCAACCGTTTGGCCGAAGATCTTCAGATGGCCGGCTGTCGGTTGCTCAAACCCCGCAATCAGCCTCAGGCAGGTGGTCTTGCCGGAGCCGGAAGGGCCAAGCATGCCGAAAAATTCACCTTCGGGGATACTCAGATCCACACTGTCGACCGCTTTGACCTTGCCGAAGTGCCGACTGATGCCAGCCAGTTCAACGGCTGAGGTTTTCTGACCGGCTGCCTCGTTCACCTGACTTCCTTCAGTGTCGTACATGGTTTCCCGAACCGTCGTTGCCATGGAGCCTCCTGTCGTACTTCGCCCCGCGCCTATGGCGGGGCGAAACGCCTCACACCCGCCTTAGCGACCGCCCAGAATGGCGATGTAGTCCGTTACCCAGCGGTAATAGGGAACGCATTGTTTGCCGTCACCGCAGGCGGACACCGGAGTGCGCCAGAAGCTGATCTTTTCGAAGTTATCCAGGCCGTTGGTCTGGCAACCGTTCTCACCCAGCAACTCATTATCTTCACAGGCAGCCAGTACCACCGGCACCGACCCAAACCAGGAAGCCAGGTCACCCTGCAGCTTGGTGTTCAGTGAATGCTCCATCCATTTATAGGCACAGTTCGGGTGCGGGGCATCCACGTGCATCATGGTGGTATCCGCCCAACCGGTCGCGCCCTCCTCCGGAATCAGTGTTGCCACTGGCTCGCCCTGGGCCTTGAGGATGTTTGCCTGGAAGGGCCAGGCTGATGATGCAACCACGCCCTCGTTGGTAAAGTCATCGATCTGGACAAAGGCGTCATGCCAGTAACGACCAACGATCTGGCGTTGCTGCCGCAGCAGGTCCAGGGCAGCGGAGTATTGGTCCTGGGTCAGTTCGTAGGGGTCCTCGATGCCCAGTTCGGGCTGATGTTTCTTGAGATAGAGCGCGGCATCCGCAATGTAGATCGGCCCATCAAAGGCCTGCACGCGACCCTTGTTCGACTTGCCGTCCGGCAGGGTCATTTCCTCGAATACAACCTTCCAGCTTGTAGGCGGCTGATCCCCGAATACTTCGGTGTTGTACATCAGGACGTTTGCGCCCCACTGGTAGGGCACGCCGTAATGAACGCCATCGACCGTATGCCAGGGAGCCTCCTTGAGCCGGTCATCCACGGTGTCCCAGCTCGGGATCAGGTCAGTGTTGATGGGCTGCACGCGGTCACCGTAGATGATCCTCAGCGACGCATCACCGGACGCCGTTACCAGGTCAAAACCACCCTCGTTCATCAGCGCAACCATTTCATCCGAGGTATTCGCTGTTTTTACGCGCACCTCGCAGCCCGTCGCTTTCTCGAAGCCCGTGACCCAGTCGTAGTTCTTGTCGGTCTCACCACGCTCGATGTAACCGGGCCAGGCGACGATATCCACCGCACCTTCACCCTGACCAACCGACTCTTTCATATCGGCTGCAGAAGCAACCGTTGCAACGAAAAAACGTGGTCGTCAGCATCGACGACATTAACTTGTTCATGATGTTTCTCCCGCGTTTTATGGGGCTCACCATGTCTTCTGTGACGACATGAGTGACGGCTACCAATTCGAGTATAGAAACCAACACAGGTATCGCCATAAATAAAATCAGAAAACAGATATCAATTTTTCCGATATTTATAGGTAAAACTACGGAGGCTTATGAGAGGGAACAGTCAAGGGAGTTAAACTTTCGATTTTTCCGAACACCTGCAACGACCAGGTCCGGAAATCAACGATGGCGGGAGACGGGCTCTTCCAGGGCCAGGTCAATAAAGGCCCGCGCGGCGTCCGATGGCTTGGCACCGCGGCGCCAGGCAAGCCCAACCTCTACCGGCGGCAACGGCGATGCCAACTTGACGCCAGCGATTCGGTCGCCTTCCAGCGACCAGGGCCGGTAAACAAGGTCAGGAAGCACCGACACACCGGCGCCAGTCGCCACCAGGCTTCTCACCGCTTCTACTGACGAGGTACGCATGGCCATGCGAGGTTGGCGGCGAGCGCGATGCCAGAGATCGGCGGTTGCCAGGCGGATTTCGTCGGTATTCAAGAGTATAAAGCGATCTTCCAGGAGCACGTCCCGGTCAATTTCAGGCCCGTTCGCCAGGCGATGCCCCATCGGCAACCAGGCCCGGAAAGGAGAGGTTTCCATAACCGCCGTATTGAGGGCTGTCCGTTCCTCGAGCGCCGACAGGATAAGGATTGCGACATCCAGCTCGCCGTTAAGCAGATAGTGCTCGAGATACTCCGGCGCATCCTCTACTACCTGTACTCCGGTGGCGCTGAACGCACGCCGGTAACGTGCCAGCAAATCTGGCAAGGCATAGCCGGCCACAATAGAGGTCACGCCAATATTGAGGGTGCCGGTCACCTGCTCCTGTTCTGCGAACACCCCCCGTGCATAGCTCACCTCGGCCAGAATCCGGTTGGCATGGCGAAGGAAGGCATGCCCCTTGTGGGTCAGCCCCATGCCCCGCGCATGCCGCTCCAGCAGGACAACGCCAAGGTCACTTTCCAGCTCTTTGATCGCTTCGGTTATCGTTGACTGGGAAACGGCAAGGTCCCGGGCAGCGCCAGAGACCGAGCCGATCTCTGACACCGCCACGAAGTACCTCAGCTGCCTGAATGAAAAGCTCACTGTTTAGGTAGTGCCGGGTACGCCGGACCTCAGGCCAGGCTTGCCAGGGCATCCTCAACAATCTGAAGACCTTCCTCCAGCACCTCATCTTCAATAGTCACAGGCATCAGGAAACGGATGGTGTTGCCATACATGCCACAGCTGAGCAGGATCAGGCCGTGCTCCTTGGCGTAGGCGGTTACCTTGGCCGCCAGGTCGGCGCGGGGTTCGCAGCCCTGCTTGTCCGTCACCAGCTCGATAGCGGCCATGGCCCCCAGGTTACGCACATTGTCCACATGGCCGAACTTCTCCTGCCATTGGGCAAATCGCTTGCCCAGCTTATCGCCCAGCGCCTGGCTCTTGCCGAGGATGTCCTCTTCCTCGAAGACTTCCATGACGGCGAGGGCAGCTGCGCAGGCGGTGGGGCTGCCAGTGTAGGTGCCACCGAGGGAGTTGGGGCCGGAGGCATCCATCACCTTGTCAGTGCCAACAATGGCAGAGATGGGCATACCGTCCGCCATGCTCTTGGCCATGGTGATAATATCCGGCTCTACACCGCTGTGCTCAATGGCAAACAGCTTGCCTGTGCGCCCGAATCCGCTCTGCACTTCGTCCACGATCATCAGCATGCCGTGCTCGTCGCAGATTTCCCGGATCTTCTTCAGGAAGCTGGCCGGGGCCGGATAGAAACCGCCCTCACCCAGAACTGGCTCGATGACAATAGCAGCAGTGTCTTTTGGATTGGCATCGGTTTTAAGGGCCATTTTCAGGCCTCGGATGGCCTCGTCCTCGGAAACCCCGTGGTACGGCACCGGGAAAGGCGCCCGGAAGACCATGCCGGGCATCACGCCAAAGTCGGTGGCATAGGGCTGTACCTTGCCGTTCATGGCCATGGTCATGAAGGTGCGGCCATGGTAACCACCATCAAAACAGACCACGTTATTCTTGCCGGTCGCCGCCCGGGCGATCTTGACCGCATTTTCCAGGGCTTCCGCACCGGAGTTTGCCAGCATCACCTTGGAGTGACCGCGAACCGGTGCCACCTGGCTGAGCTTCTCGGCCACGCGGACATAGCCCTCATAGGGCATGACGGTCTGGCAGGTGTGCATCAGCTTGTCCAACTGGGCCTTGACCGCTTCAACCACTTTGGGATGACGATGGCCAATATTGAGTACACCGATACCACCGGCAAAATCGATCATGCGTTTACCGTTGGCATCCCACAGTTCGGCGTTGCGGGCGTGATCCGCAAACTGTTCGTTCGGGCTGGCAGCACCGGCGGCCACATACCGTTCTTTCAGCTTTTGCAGTTCTTCGTTAGTCATGCTTCGCCTCAGATCTGTTCAGGGTTTGATGTTCCCTCAGTATGGTCGAAGGAGCGCCTTCCTTGCCACCCCGGCGCCCGGAAAACCCCACACAGCCTCACTTCATTAACGAAACTAATACTGATCTATCAGAACAATTCAGTTGATTGATCCATTGTCCGCTTTCATAGTGGTCAGCACTCAACCAACATCCACTGCCCGGAGGCATCAATGGATTTTCAGTATTCCGACAAGGTCGAATCCCTGCGCAAACAGTTAACGGCGTTTATGGAAGAGCACATCTACCCGAACGAGGCGCTGTACCAACAGCAGAAAGAGGAGAACCGCGAACGGGGCCATGCCTATGCAAAGGTACCCATCGTTGACGAGCTGAAAGAAAAGGCACGGGCCCAGGGCCTGTGGAACCTTTTCCTGCCGGAAGAAGAATACGGCCCTGGCCTGACCAACCTGGAGTATGCTCCGCTGGCGGAAATCATGGGCAGGGTGCTTTGGTCTTCCGAAGTCTTCAACTGCGCCGCGCCAGACACCGGCAATATGGAAGTACTGGCCCGTTACGGCAGTGATGAACAGAAAGCCACCTGGCTGCAGCCACTGCTGGACGGCAAGATCCGCTCTTCCTTTGCCATGACGGAGCCCGCCGTGGCCTCCAGCGACGCCACCAATATTGAAACCCGTATCCAGCGGGACGGTGACGAGTACGTCGTTAACGGTCGCAAATGGTTTATCACTGGCGGCTGTGGCGAGGAAACCAGGTTCTTTATCGTGATGGGCAAGTCCGACCCGGACAACGCCGACCGCCACAAGCAACAGTCGATGATCATCGTCCCCAAGGACACCCCGGGGGTAACCATCGTCCGGGATATGCCGGTCTACGGTTACTATCACGCCCCCAAGGGCCATCCGGAGATCCTGTTCGACAACGTCCGGGTACCGGCCAGCAACCTGATCCTGGGTGAAGGCCGCGGCTTCGAAATTGCCCAGGGGCGCCTGGGACCAGGCCGGATCCATCACTGTATGCGCGTCATCGGACAGGCCGAAAGGGCCTTCGAAATCATGTGTCAGCGCCTGGTCTCCCGGGAAGCCTTCCACAAGAAGCTGTCTGACCAGGGCGTCTGGCGTGAACGCATTGCAGATTGCCGAATCGACATCGATCAGACCCGCCTGATGGTGTTGCAGGCTGCGCAGATGATGGACCTCGTGGGCAACAAGGTGGCGAAGCAGCAGATCGCCATGATCAAGGTCGCAGCACCGGCCATGGCCCTCAGGGTCATCGACTGGTCTATCCAGGCTCACGGTGCCGCCGGCTACACTGAGGACTTCCCGCTGGCGGACATGTGGGTCTATGCCCGTCATCTGCGCACCGCGGATGGCCCCGATGAGGTCCACCGCAACGCCATCGCCAAGGAAGTGCTGAAAGCCTACCTGTAATACGGCCCAGAGGCGCACCGCCCCCCGGTGCGCCTTCAGCTATCCGCATCGTCGCATGCATATTTGCTCCTGAAGACCCTCCCACAGACACCCGACCGGCGCCTGCCGACACAAAGCGTTACGCCCTGTTACGGCGCCTCCACTGAAGATTAACTACACTTCACTATACTCAGCGGAAGCCAGTCTCGACCTACGGAGGACGACGGCTATGCCTCTCGGCGCCGACCCCATCGCCTGCAATGACCTCAAGGCACTGTTCGATCTGTGCAACGAGCGCTATTTCAACCAGGCATTGCGCCCCGGAGACCGCTTTACCGTCCGCTATGGCAATACCGGCCAGGCCCTGGCGAGGCTGCGCACCTGCGACCAGACCCACCACCCCCGCGCCATCGACCTGAGCCCACGCCTGAAAGAGCACCCGCTGGCGCTGCGCAGCGCCCTGGTTCGGGAAATGATTCCCATGCTGGGCAGGCAGTGCTACCGGGAAACCGGAGACATCCGTTTCCTCGACCAGGAACCGTTGCGGGGCCACCTGTTTATCGAAACCGGTATTGGCGCCTTCTTCCTCGCCCAGATGGAACATTTGAACCTGGCGTTCCCCGAACTCGGTCTCACCGTAAAACCCCGGTATGGCAGTGGCAGCCTGTTTGATCAGCGCCGTATTCCCACTGCCCGGCTTCTGGTAGTACCAGTCGACACCCTGGCGAACACTGGCATCATCTACCGGCTTCACGACAGCGCCACCACTGACTGGAAACAGCTCCGTGAAACCGCCTGGTTACACCACGGCTCGCATAAGGTTCAGTTACTGAAAGTCGCCGGGGCGCTGGCGGAAACCTTTCCGGTACTGCGCAAGGACAACCAGCCCCGGGCCAACCAGCGCCCCCGACCGGAAGACGGGTTCGACCTGCTGGTACAGGAGCTCCGTGACCATCGCCTGACTGCAGAGCTGCAGGCCACCGATATCGAACGGGAGCCGGAGTCCCTCAGCGAGCATTTTGCGCGTTGGCGTCCGGAGACCTACTCGAACTACTGACCTCCCCGACGACCACCCTGAGCTTTCCCGGCTGGCAGGTTGCGTTGAACGGCGTGGACCCAGCCACATCTCCATCCACGGTTACTGTCTTGGGGCGGCGGGCACTGATGCGGCACCAGGGGCTCTGCACCTCAACCACGGTATCGTTATCCCTTGGTGGCCGGCCCAGCAAGCGGGTCAGCACAAAGGCCATGGCAAGGCTGGGTATCGACGCCGTCCTGACACCAACTACAGCCAGTTCCCCTGTGGTGATACCGGCATTGGGTACCTCACTGCCGCCACCGAAATACGTGCCATTGGCAATGGCTATGGTCAGCCAGCGCCCCGATAGCGTGCCCTGGTCGGTGTAGACAGTGGCACGGAAACCACGCCTGGAAAAAACCCGGCGAACAAGGGACAGTCCATAACTAAGTTGCCCGAACCGTTGCTTGGTCTCATCGTCGGAATTGGCGTCCCTTGCCGGCATGGTCCCCAGGCCGACGTGGGCCACGTTAAGGAAGATACCACCGTCATATTCCGCCACATCCACCGCAAGACTGCGGTTAGCGGCCACCGCCTGGCAAATGGCTTCGGGCCTGTTCTCAATGCCGAGGTTACGAAAGAAATCATTGGCGGTGCCGGAGGGCAACACCGCCAGGGTTGCGCCAGTATCCCGGCAGATCCGGGCCGCTGCGTTAACGGAGCCGTCGCCACCGGCGGCAAGTACGCGGTCTCCCGGTGCCAGCAAGTCAACCCAGCCCTGGCCGTCAAGGTCACACAACCTCAAGTCGGTCAGCCCAACCTCAGCGAGGTGTGCCTGCCAGAAGTCAGCATTGCGTTCGCCATCGCCGGCTTTCGGGTTTGCCAGCAGCCAGTCCGTCATGATGCGCCTCCGGGGCGGGTGGACCATTTCAGGGTGAACCCTCAGGTTAACCCATCCCCTGCCCCGGGAGGTGACAATCCGTTAAGACCGACGGTCGATCAGCGGGCGGGTATTCTCCCGTTCCGCCAGGTACCAGGGGCGTGGGCGGGTACCAGCAAAGGGCTGGGCCAGGCGGTTCTCGACACTGTTATAGACAAAGAACAGGTTGGCCCTCGGCCAGGGCGACATATTGCGATTGGACGCGTGCAGCGTGTTGCACTCGAACAGCAGCAGGGAGCCGGCAGGTCCGGTGGGGGCCTGGATGCCATCGCTGCCAGCAAGTTTCTCGATGTCAGCCCGGGATGGCAAGCCGACCTGCTGGTGTTTCAGCGAGCTTGCCCAGTTCTCGTCGGGGGTTCGCCCGACACAAGGCACAAACTGCTGGTGTGATCCCGGAATCAGCATGACTGGACCGTTAAAGGCATTGTTCTCGGTCAGCATTATTGAGGCACTTACCGCCCTCATCGCAGGCATACCATCTTCGCTGTGCCAGGTTTCAAAATCCGAGTGCCAATCGAACCCGTTGCCGCAGAACCCGGCCTTGCTGTTGATCCGTGACTGGTGGATATAGACTTCCGAGCCAAGTAGCTGGCGGACCATGTCGAGCAACCTCGGATCGCGGGTCATGCGATCAAAGGCATCAGACAGCTCATGCATGGCGAAGATTGAGCGAATCTCCTGTCGCTCCTTGTCCATGACCACCTGCTCCAGGTCCGTGATATCGTTCCGTGTGGCCATATGCCGGAGTTCTTCCAGGAAGGGCGAAACCGCCAGCTCCGGAAAGAAACCCTCCATCCAGAGGAAGCCGTCTCTCTCGAAACGGTCCAGTTGTTCCCGGTCCAGCGGACCGCGTTCGCGGGCGACACCGGTACTATGTATTACCGGCTCCTGACGGGGAAACAGATCGGGTACGAAATCATCCCGGGTCGGGTAAAAGTCGGTTCTCTGTAACATGGTTACACTCTCCACATGCCCTGATGAATGTCAGATGATCTCCAGGTGACGGGAGACCATCAGGGATGTGGGGCAACGTAACACCGGCTGTTTGTGGCAGACATAACACAGGTTATGACACGCCATTTTCATCGCCGTTGAGGGGGCCGAATGAATAAAGCTTAATTGGCAGGCATCTTTTCAGACTGACTCGGATACTGTCCCGCCAGGCCAATTGCTGAACCTGCGGGACTTCCAGGCAGCCGAAGACTAGGCAGAGACGGAAGTCAGGGTACGGCCAGCAATATGGTCCGGTGTTTCAGCCACGCGCTGATGGATATAAACATCAACCAGCTTTTCCATTACAAAGCGGCGTACGGGTTTATGATAGCAGGCCTGCATGCCGGCACGGAGACAACGTTCGCGGAATTCCGGTGTGTCGTTGGTGGAAATTCCGATAATCGGCACCTCGGGGGGTAACAGTTCGCGCAGGCGAATCTCATGGGCGGTTTCGGGGCCGTCCAGCCGCGGCATCTGGCCATCCATAAGGACCAGGTCCCAGGTCCCCTCCCTTACGGTTTCCAGTGCTTCCATGCCATCCGCCGCACTGACCGGCTCGATATCCAGGCGCAACAACTGTTTACGCAGAATCATCCTGTTGATGGGGTCGTCGTCCACCACGAGAACCCTGGGAATATTGGTGCTCGGACACCCGTCGCGTTGATGGCTCTCAACGGGAGATCCCGGGCGGAGATCACCGGATGCCGATAGCGTCGTGTCAGCCGCCGGTGAAAATGCTGAGGCCCTGCGCTCACGGTGGCGCCGGACTCGTTCATTGCCGAACTGGAGCATTTTGACCCACAGAATGAGCGCAGCTTCGAGCACCAGGATCCCCCCGATCAGCACGAAGGGCCCATAAACAGGAAGCGCAGGCTCCTGCCAGCTGTCACCGGGGCTTGTCAGACTGTTCCAGACCAGTGCTGGTACCACAGCAGAGGCCACAATTACCGAGTAGCTGAATAAGCGGAAACTTCGCGCTTCCTGCCACCGGGGCATGCCCCTCAACACCCGTTTCAGATTGAGCGGAGCAACAACCCCTTTGACTGACTCAAACCCGGTTTTTCTGCGTGCAATTCCCATTGCTTTCCTCCAAGACGGTCATGGGGTATCCGGGGATACCTTTTGTGACCCAAAAAACAGGAGGTGCTATCTGAACCGGAGACTGACAGTGGCGCGGCCACTCTTCTGGCAAGACAACCTGTCCAAACCATGAATTTTGGTCCACTTAAACTAACACCCTGCCATGAGCGACGACATAACATAGGTTATGACAGGTGCCTGACCGGTAGTCCTTTGTTGAATTATGGACCGTTTGTAATAGAGAGTGAAACGCTAAGCCTACAGAATTATGGAAAAGGCAGGTTTAAATTAGCCCGAAACAAGGAGCCCCCATGTCCAGCAGCTGTATCATTCGCCACTTTGAACACTATGCCGAACTCGACCAGAGGGACCGGGAGTTGTTGGACTCGCTGGAGAAATCACCCCGGGAGTTCACCCGGGGTACGGTAATCTGGCAACAGGGTACGGAGTCGGAGCATTTCTACACGGTCAGCAGTGGCTGGGCCTGCAGCTTCAGGACAATGGAAGATGGATCCAGGCAGGTGCTGGACCTGTATGTTCCGGGTGACATCGTTGGCCTGCGGGAATTTGCGTTCCGCCGCAGGGTATCGAACCTGCTTACCGCCACGAATGCCACCCTGTGCCCTTTCCCAAAGCACCGCCTGACGGACGTCTTTGCCACCTCCCGCCTCCTGTGCAACCTGTTTTTCCTGATCGCAGCACGGGACCAGGCCATCCTCGTTGAGCGCCTGATAAACCTGGGACGCCGATCAGCCCGGGAGAAGGTCGCTCACTTCCTTCTGGAGATGGCACACCGCCTCGACAAGGCCTGTGTCGATGTGGACGATTGCAACCACTTGCCGCTCACCCAGGTCGTGCTGGCCGATGCGCTGGGACTGAGCACTGTCCACGTAAACCGCACCCTGAACGAGCTAAAGCAGGAAGGGCTTACCACACTTGGTCCTGACGGCATCACTCTCCTGGACCGGAATGGTCTGCAAGACGTCGCCGGTTTCGACCCGGAATACCTGGAAGAGGACGTGACGAGCCTGCTCAAAAATATCGGTGCCCGACCCCCGGCCTGACGTCCTAAACGCCCAATAAAAACATCACCTACACGAGTAAGCCAGAAAATGCGACTGAGGTGATCATATACTGTACAAACTGTTACCCGCTCATTACTTTTTGGAACAGACACCGGGACGCTCCGGGTCTAATGTCATAGTAATGGCTGGTTACTGACCACGCCGGCTACACAAAACCCAGGTATTACCCAGAAACAACAACAAAATCCCGGACAGCGATTGATCCGGAATGGGAGTCGTCAATCATGTCAGCACCTGTCGATCACCTTCAGGAACGCCTTCTCGATGCCAGTGAGTCACTCACTGACATCATGCCCTCCGCTATCACCCTTGCGATGATGCTTCGCCACCGATCCATGGCCGCCTGGCTGCGCCGTGAATTCGAGGGATATGCGCCTGAAACCGAACTGCCCGCCTATCGTCATGATGTCAGCGGACATATTGTAGCCCGCTCTCCGCAGTACGGGTGGATTCCCGCTCCAGTAGACAAGCAGCAGCTGGAGCAATTTGGCCACCTGGACCTTCACGAGGGCGTGGCAGAGCTCGAAAAAATCTGCATGAACTGCAAGAAGGGCAATGGGCACCGTATTTCCCTGCCCCCGGAGCACCTGCGGGAACTGCAGCAGAAGATCAACCTGACCGCCGAACTGGCGATCAATGTCAGCCGGAGCGCTTACTGCGACGTCATCCGAACCATCCGCGGCACCCTCTACCTCTGGACCAGTGCGGTGCTGGAATCCGGTCTGGCCGGTGACCATAACTCCTTCAGCCAGGAAGAAAAGCAACAGGTCGCTGGCCTGGACGAGCCGACCCGGTTCTGGCGGGAAGCGGCTGAATCACTGCATCAGCTGCCGGTACCTGACGTACGAGAAGCCGGTTTCCTGGAGCGCATGTTTGGTCGCGCCGGCTGAAACAGCCGACACAACAGCCTACCCACATTCGCTTCCCTTCAGGGAAGCCGGAATGTGGCGACCTGAAATCAGACCAGGGCCCCATTGATCATCGCCCGTAACTCTTCTCGTATCGGGTAGGAAGACGACGGAATCAACTGGGTCATGAAAACCATTACCAGCTCTTCCACCGGATCTATGAAGAAGTTAGTGCTGGCCAGCCCCCCCCAACCATACTCCCCCACCGAACCGTTGGTCCGGGACTTGGCCACATCGGTCTTTACCGAGAAGCCCAACCCGAATCCGTTACCTTCATAGGGGGTCTCACTGAATGCCCCGATGGACAGTCCGGGCAAGTCCTGGTTGCCAGGCAGGTGATTCAGGCGCATGAACTCCAGGGTCTTGCGACCAATGATACGGTGGCCATCCAGCTCACCCCCCTGGCAAAGCGCCTGGGCAAACCGGAAATAGTCATCCACGGTGGATACCAGGCCTGCCCCACCAGCCAGGAAATTCGGACGCTCCCGATAACGGGAGGTTTCCGGGTCATCCTGCAGAGCCATCTGGTCACCCGGCTGGTAGAGATAGCAGGCCGCAAAGCGGTCCATCTGATCTTCCCGGACCTGGAAACCTGTATCCCTCATACCCAGCGGTTCAAAAATGTGCTCACGGAAATAGTCATCCAGTGACTGCCCGGATAACAATTGCACGAGGTAACCCAGCACATCGGTGGCCACCGAATAGTTCCAGGCGGTGCCGGGATCGAACTCCAGGGGCATCTCGGCGAGCTGTTCAATCAGCTTGTCCAGGGTCAGGTCCCGGCTGCCATCCAGTTTCAGCTCCCGGTAGGCGGCATCCACGTTACTCCTGCAGAGAAAGCCGTAGGTGAGCCCTGACATATGGGTGAACAGGTCCCGGATCCGCATGGTGGTCGTTGCCGGGCGAGTAATGAAATTCGGATAGATGCCGTTGTCGTAGACCCGCAGATGCTTCCAGGACGGAATGTACTTGTGCACCGGGTCATCCAGCAGGAATCGGCCCTGTTCGTACAACTGCATCATGGCAACGGAGGTGACCGGCTTGGTCATGGAGTAGATGCGGAACACCGTATCCCGCCGGGCCGGTTTGTTCCGTTCGATATCCATAAGACCCTGCGCCTTCACCCAGGCAATCTCGCCACGGCGAGCTACCAGGGTTACCGCACCGGGGAACTTGCCGGTACGGATATAGCGCTCATCCAGGTGACGACTGATATTTTCAAGACGGTCCAGCGACAGACCAGCTACAACGTTGGCTCCTGACATGGGGGTAATCCTGTTGATTATGGCCGGGGCCGGGTTCCGGGCCCGATCCGATCGGGCACCTTGAACCTGGCTGCCGCGGCTTCATTGTTTTTGGTAGTAGACTTCAGATCAGTCAGCTTATGCGATAGATGCCCGGGGGAGAAGCCCATGCGACTTGTTTTCACACTGGTTCTGACGGTGGTGGCGATTGCCGTTGTCGCCTACGCCCATTGGCAACTGGCACGCCAGGTAACCGCCAGCCCCCGGCGATGGCTGGGGCATGGCCTGTTGGCGTTGGTTGCCGTTGCCTTTGGATGGGCCGTTACCGGCGTCTACATGGGCGCGGAAGAAGGCGGCGGGGCGGCGGCCTTTCTGACAGCCATCGGCGTGGCGCACCTGCCTCCGGCGATTGTGCTGTTTCTGAAACAGCAACAGGCCCGCTGACCATGCTTGTCATGGCCCGCGCCCGTGATATGATAGCCAATACTGTACATTTAACCAGTATCGGTGACTCCATTGAAGACTCGCGGCACGGCCCTGAACCCTCACAACCGGTTCCAGCCTATTGCAACTGATCGCCAGGTCGACGACGGCTGGTACCAGGCCCCCGAAGACACCCTGTGCCCGGATTCGGTTGCCACCGAAGTCACGGACGAGAGGGTACGTACTATCATCAGCCGAAATCGGTCACCGGATGTGCCTTTCGACCAGTCCATCAACCCCTACCGGGGGTGCGAGCATGCGTGCATCTACTGCTTTGCACGTCCGACCCACGCCTACTGGGACCTTTCACCGGGCCTGGACTTTGAAACCCGCCTTATCGCCAAGCCAAACGCTGCTGATCAGTTGCGGCGAGAGCTGGACAGGCCGGGCTATCGACCAGCCACCATTGCCCTGGGGGTGAACACGGACGCCTATCAGCCGGTCGAGCGCGAGCGCGGTATCACCCGACAACTACTGGAAGTCCTGCTTGAATACCGTCACCCGGTATCCATCATCACCAAGGGTGGCCTTATCCTCCGGGACCTTGACCTGTTGTCAGAGCTTGCAAGCCAGCGGCTTTGCTCTGTCCGTGTCAGCCTGACCACCCTCGACAACAACCTGAAACGCACCATGGAACCCCGTACCGCCGCCCCGGCAACCCGACTGAAAGTCTTGCGGGAGCTGTCGGCCGCCGGCGTCCCTACCGGCATAATAATGGGGCCGGTCATCCCGTTCGTGAACGACCATGAGCTGGAGCGGATTCTGGAAGCGGCCGCCACGGCAGGGGCCATACGGGCAAGCTGGATCCTTCTGAGGCTGCCTCTGGAACTGGACGAACTCTTCCAGGACTGGCTGCAAAGGCACTTCCCGCAACGGGCGGATCATGTCATGGCGAGGATGCGGGACCTGCGTGGCGGCAAGAGCTACCAGAGTGAATTCGGCAAGCGAATGACCGGTTCAGGCCCCTATGCCGACCTCATACGCCAGCGTTTCAACCGGCAAGCGAGGGCTGTCGGGCTGAATCGTGAACCCGAGCCAGCCCTGCGGACCGACCTGTTCAGGCGCCCCGGTAGCGAGCAGTTGGGCTTACTCTGAGCCGGGGCACGTGCCCGCTACAGGAAGGCCTGAACCAGGCCCGCGGCACTGACCGTCAACAAGACGGCGCCCAGTACCCGGAAAAATACCGGAGTCTCTGCCTGCAACATCCTCCGATGGACTTTCAGTCCGATCACATGGCCAACGGCCGCGCAGGGCAATAACCACAGGTGGTGCAGTAGCTGCAGGTCGACATCAGCCCAGATAAAGGCCGCCAGCTTGATGAAGACCAGGATAAACCAGAGTGCAAACAGGGTATCCCTGAGTTTTTCCTTCGCGACCTGCTGGGCAGCCACGGCAATGATCAGGGGCGCGCCGATCAGCGATGTGCCACTGATATAGCCACCCACCATCAGAAAGATGATATCCACCACGCGGCTATTGCTGCGAAACGGTCGGTTGAACAGGTAAGACAGGGCATATATGGCAACGATGACAAAGATAATGGCACTCAGCACCCGTGACGGCAGGGTGATCAGTCCGAACACGCCAACCAGCTTCGGCACCATCATCACTGCCAGCAGATACCACAGGTAGCGCCAGTCCACTGTACTCTCCCGGCGTTCACCAGCCCTGCGTTCTGCACTGGTCCGGCGGTTGTTGAGCCAGATCGTCAGGGACGAGAACACGAGCAGATGCACGGCGATAATGGGCAGGAACACCAGAGGCTGGTCATGGACCAGCAGCAGGAATGGCAGGGACAGCACCGCACCACCAAATCCCAGCCCCGAACGGACGAACCCGCTCCAGACAAAGATCAGCGCAATAAGGACATATTGGTAGGCGGCCAGTGACGACATCCGATACAGCTCCCGGGTTATACTCGGCGAAAACGGGTGGAAATCATACAGGGATTCTCGAGCGCTGACAGGCTCCGGTTCCACCCGGCCAATCCACCAGACAGGGACGCCGACCCATGGGCAGCGAGCAATACAGGAAACGGACGACCATCTCACGCCTGCATAAACTTGGCCGCCAACTGGTCTATTCCAGGCACGCGCTCTGGGGGCTTGGGCTGGCGTCCTTCCTGGAGTCCATCATCGTACCGATTCCGCTTGAAGCAATACTGATCCCGCTTATGCAGGCGCGCCGCCACCAGCTTTTCCTGCTGGCAGGGATTGCCTTGCTGGGTTGCCTGCTGGGTGCCGCCACAGGGTATGCTGTGGGTTACTTCGTTTTCGACGCCATCGGAGCGCAACTGGTGGAATGGGCATCGTCACCGGAACAGTTCGAACGGGTGCGCCAGAGCATGGAAACCGGTGGTTTCTGGTTTGTACTCAGTGTTGGCGTTATTCCGATACCGTTCCAGATCGCCATGCTTGCCGCAGGCGCCACCGGTTTTTCGTTTACGCTGTTCATGGTCGCATCGGCCATTTCCCGGGCGATCCGCTATTTCGGATTGGCCCTTCTGGTACTGGTGGCCGGGAACAAGGCACAGGCCATTTTCGAACGGCACAAGGTAAAAACCGCCGTCATCATCACGCTCTTGGTGGCAGGTGCCTGGGGCCTGTCACTTATCCGTGACGGAGCGTCATGAACGCCAGCAACTTTCGGGAGTAATAATGAGCAGAGCAAAACCACCAGAGCCACAAAAGCCTGACAGTGAACAGGATAAGGACGCCATTGCCTTCGCCCAGGGAATCTTTGAGCTGGCCAGAAACGGAGGTACCGGGGTGCTGGCCACCCTGCTCAACGCCGGCGTACCGGTTGACGTTCGCACCAGCGAGGGCGAAAGCCTGCTGATTCTGGCGGTGCGCAATGGCCATATCGACACCGCCCGCCTGTTGCTGGAGAGTGGCGCGAACCCGGACCTCACCGATGTAAATGGCAACACGGCGCTGGATCTCGCCCTCGCCACGGGCGCCTCCGAGATGATCAAACTGCTGACGGAAAAGGAGCAGTAGCCAGCCCCTTCTGTGCACCTGACCAGATTCCATCTGGGGCTCCTATGGGACTATTACATTGCACACAATCTTATTGCGTGCAATTTTTCCAGAAGGTATAGTGCAGCTATCCGGCAAGCCGTCAGGCAGCGCCGGACCACTAATCCCTGACACGAAAAAGGATCTGCCATGTCTCTGGAAAAAGTGCTCTACACCGCTTCGGCTGAAGCGACCGGTGGTCGTGATGGCCGCGCCGTTTCTTCCGACGGAGCCCTGGATGTCGCGCTGACCACACCCCGCGAACTCGGTGGTGCCGGGGGCGAGGGTACCAACCCGGAACAGTTGTTCGCAGCCGGTTACTCGGCGTGCTTTATTGGTGCAATGAAAGTCGTCGCCGGCAAGGCGAAGCTGCCCATGCCCCAGGATGCTTCCGTAGAAGGGCTGGTAGGTATCGGGCCGTCCAATGGCGGTTTCGGTATTCAGGTGGAACTGCGAATTTCACTGCCGGGAATGGATAACGACCAGGCCAACCAGTTAATAGAACAGGCTCACCAGGTGTGCCCGTATTCCAATGCCACCCGTGGCAACATCGACGTCACACTGACCCGGGTCGACTAAGGTACCAGCAAGAACTGTACTCTTCAGGGCCACTGCCAGCCGGCGTGGCCCTTTTTTATTGATACGCCTTTCCCGGTTCATCGCTTCCCGACGATGCACGGGCTATCCCAAATCAGTAAACTATCGGTTTATTTCGTGGAGTTCCCATGCCCTGGATCAAGGCTTTTATCAGCGGTTTTCTCGCAACACTGGTATTTCACCAGGGTCTCTTTGCCCTGTTCTGGATGGCAGGTATGACGCCGGCCCCGCCCTTCAACCTGTCACCGGTGCCCCCGTTTGGTGTGCCTGCAGTTATCTCCCTTGGGTTTTTCGGGGGGCTCTGGGGGTTGCTTCTGTGGGCACTGTTGGCACGACTGGCCAGCCCCGCGTTCTGGGGCCTGATGGTCCTTCTGGGGGCCATCGGACCAACGGCCGTCGCCATGCTGGTGGTCTTTCCTCTGAAGGAAATCGATGTTACCGCCCAGACCTGGGTTGGCGGCCTGGTCCTCAATGGTTTCTGGGGACTCGGCGTGGCTGTGTTCCAGACCTTGCTGGGCGCTCGCCGAATGGCTGCAGGCACGAGGTAAGACATCATGTCACTGACCACCTGGCTCGCAGTCGTCACCATATGCACCCTTGGCGCCATGTCCCCCGGGCCTTCCCTGGCGCTTGTTCTGAAGCAGACACTGGCCGGTGGGCGCGGTAATGGTTTGATCGTGGCCGTCAGCCACGGCATCGGTATCGGCCTCTATGCCTTTCTGAGCATTATCGGACTGGCCGCCGTGATCACCACATCCCCCACCCTGTTTGCCACTCTGCAATGGGCCGGCGCAGCCTACCTGGCCTGGCTCGGCTTCAAGGGCCTTACAGCGAAGAGAGGCGACGCTGGAGAGTTGCCGGAAGTACCCACAACTGCAAGCGCCGCCCAGGACGGCTTCATGCTGGCGTTCCTGAACCCCAAGGTTGCGGTATTCTTTATTGCGCTGTTCAGCCAGGTAGTAGGACCGGACACCCCCTTGCTGGCCAAGCTTGCCTATGCAGCCACCGCCATGGTGATCGACATCGGCTGGTATATGATCGTGGCCTGGCTGTTCTCCAGCCCCCGGTTGCTGGCCAGCCTCAAACGAAACGTGGTCTGGCTGGAGCGTTTCTTCGGCGTGCTGCTTATCGCACTGGCCGGTCGGCTGGTCGCCGGCATGCTGAAGGCCTGACGTCACTCCAGCATGCTGAGGTACTGTTTCAGTACCACCGCGTTGTTGTGCTCGTCGTCCTTTGCGCTGTATAGCAGTGTGACGCTCTCGCGGCTCGCCCGTTCTGCCAGCGGGCGCAAGGTATCCCGGTGGTCTTTCAGTTCAGTCAGATAGCTTCGACGGAACTCATCCCAGGACACGTCCCCCGAGTGGAAGGCCTTGCGCAGCTTCGATGACGGCGCAATCTCCCTGAGCCATTCGTCAGCGGCAAGCGATTCCTTCGAAATCCCCCTGGGCCAGATCCGGTCGACCAGCACCCGATAGTCACCGCTACCGGACTCGTCGTAGACCCGCTCAAGTCTGATTGCCATAACTTTCCTCCCCTGGTTTGCGATCCATTCAGGCGGCCCCTGCAGGGCACAGTTTCTGCGTGCTTCACCGTTCATCATAGTCGATCACAGGACCTGCCATCGTCACGGGCGTTTCCGAATTTTAATTACCTCCCGGGGTTTTATTGCTAACCTTCACTACAAGATAGGTAACTTCAGGGATGGTTTTCCGGGAGTCAGGGACATGACTCCGGTCAATCCGAACACCGCAACAAGGAGCTGCCACATGGACCTGATTCGAATCCTGATCGCCATTCTGCTGCCGCCCCTGGGCGTTTTCCTCCAGGTAGGCATCGGCAAGCATTTCTGGATAAACATCCTGCTGACCCTGCTCGGCTATATTCCCGGCATCGTGCATGCGGTGTGGGTCATCGCGAAGAAATAACCCATGAACCACCTGACCATTGACATCGTCTCCGACATCGCCTGCCCCTGGTGCGCCATCGGGTACGCCCGCCTGGCGCAGGCCATGGAGTTGCTGGCGGATGAAATGACTTTCGACGTTCGCTGGCACGCGTTCGAGCTGAACCCGGACCCCACCGGTGATGGCCAGCCGATCCTTGAAGCCCTTGCCCGGAAGTACGGCCGCACCCCTGCTGAAATGGAGGCCGCCCAGGCTGATATGATGGGGATTGCCAAGGGCCTGGGGCTGAATTTCAGCCGTATGCAGGAACGCTATACCCGCAATACCTTCGACGGGCACAGGTTAGTGAAATGGGCCGCCGAGTATGGCAAGCAGACAGACATGAAGCTGGCCCTGTTTGATGCCTATTTCGGGCACGCAGACAACATCGCGGATCCTGCCGTGCTGCGGTCACGGGCGGAGAGCATCGGCCTGGATGGCAGCGAAGCCACCGAAGTGCTCACCTCAGACCGTTATGGCGAAGCCGTCCGCGAAGACGAGGCTTATTGGCAGCAGGCCGGGGTCAGTGCTGTGCCGGCATTCGTCCTGAATCGACGCTATATGGTGCCCGGCGCCCAGGAGCCCGACACGCTGGTGCAATACCTCCGCAAGGCCGCCTCCGCACAGGGGGACTCCTGATAATCCACTAAGCGACATGTATGAAACCAGTTGCACATGCCAGGACCCACTGGTAATTTTGTGCAACTGGTTGCACCAAGACGCGCGACACATCGTAACGGGCGTCTTCGGCCACCTGTTTCCCTTGTTCACGCTGCCGCCGGGCCCGGACCAACCGCCACCGGTGGCTCAGTCAGTCAGGAGCTGTCATGTCGTTACCCGATATTCTCAAGGGCCTGTCGCTACCGGCCGTTGCCTCCCCCCTGTTTATTATTTCCAACCCCGACCTGGTTATTGCTCAATGCAAGGCCGGTATCGTGGGGTCTTTCCCCTCGCTCAATGCACGCCCGGCCCATGTGCTG
This sequence comes from Marinobacter sp. AN1, assembly GCF_026013985.1. Classification (NCBI taxonomy): domain Bacteria; kingdom Pseudomonadati; phylum Pseudomonadota; class Gammaproteobacteria; order Pseudomonadales; family Marinobacteraceae; genus Marinobacter; species Marinobacter sp. AN1. Next base: position 3,271,696 of record NZ_CP110342.1, read on the forward strand.
GAAGAGTGGCTTGACCGGATCACCACCGAGCTGGCGGACTACAATGCCCGGAACCCCGACAAGCCAGCGGCTCCCTTTGCCGTCAACCAGATTGTTCACCGTTCCAACGACCGGCTCGAACACGACCTGGACCTCTGCGCCAAGTACAAGGTACCCATCATCATCACTTCCCTGGGTGCCCGTGAGGACCTGAACCAGAAGGTCCACGCATGGGGCGGCATTACGCTCCACGACGTCATCAACGACCGATTTGCCCGCAAGGCTATCGAGAAGGGTGCCGACGGGCTGATCGCAGTAGCTGCCGGTGCGGGTGGCCATGCCGGTACCCAGTCACCCTTTGCCCTGATCCAGGAAATCCGCGAATGGTTTGACGGTCCGCTGCTGCTCTCCGGTTCCATTGCCAACGGCAACGCCGTGCTGGCAGCCCAGGCAGCCGGTGCCGACCTGGCCTATATTGGCTCCGCCTTCATTGCCACTGAGGAGGCCAATGCAGACCAGGCCTACAAGCAGATGATCGTGGACAGCACGGCAGAAGACATCGTCTACTCCAACCTGTTTACTGGTGTACACGGCAACTATCTGAAAAAGAGTATCGAGAACGCAGGCCTCGACCCCGCGGCGCTGCCGGAATCCGATCCGTCCAAGATGAATTTTGGCTCCGGCGGCGAGTCCAAGAGCAAGGCGTGGCGTGATATCTGGGGTGCCGGCCAGGGCGTTGGCGCCGTCAAGACTGTCGGCAACGTAGACGCTCTGGTAACCCGCCTGATCACCGAGTACCAGCAAGCACGGCAGCGGCTCGCCCTGCAGGAAACTAACCGCCAACCTGTAACAGAACCTGCCTGACAGCCCACTCCGGGGGCCGCCCAGGCCCCCAATTGACCCTCGGGTCAGGGTTACATCAGGTCAAAGTGCTTCCAGGGTTTCCCGGGCCCAACCAAGCCAGTCCTCTTCGGCGGATATGCCCTTGCGCAGAACCTGGTGCTGCAGACGCTGCCCACGGGTCGGGTTGTCCGTGGAAAAGTCCCTGGCCTCAATCGCCCGGTATGTCGCCAGCCGATCCTCGTGCCAGCGGATCAGCCGCTCCAGTTCCCGCCGAACGCCGATCGGTCCCAGCACGGCTTCAGCCCTGAGCTTGACCATCAACGCCTCGTTGCTCTCGCCAGAGCTGCCCGGTTCAGCGACCCATCGCTGCAATTCATCCCGGCCAGCCGCCAGAACGTGGTAGACCTTACGCTTACGAGTGCCGTCGTCGCCTTTTTCTTCAACCTCTACCCAGCCAGAAGCTGCCATACGTCGAAGTTCCCGGTAAATCTGCTGATGGGTAGCCTGCCAGAAATGACCGATAGAGCGATCAAAACGGCGGGCAAGCTGGTATCCGGTTGACGGTTTCTCAAGAAGCGAGGTGAGCAGGGCATGTTGAATGGACATGGCGGGATTCTATCCGCAATGCACTCCCGCGCCAATGGCCCCGGGTTGGTCGCGGTCATTATTGTCATGACGGGTGTCCCATCTCGGCAATTCGACCAGAAAAGATGACACCACACTCCTGATGCGGCCACGAATCGCGTCTCACCGCCTTTGCGCCCGGGAATCACTGTGATCCAGTTACAACTGAGTGCCAAATCGTGAAAGCCGATTCCCGAAAGGTGGACTAAAGTCCAGCTACGGCGGTCAGGTGGCAATCGACAAAGCGTCCGTCAGGGCAGGAAGACAATGACTAACAAGAATAATCCGTCCACTCAGTGCCACAAAGCACCCCGGATGCTCCTCCGCGCCCGGGAAGTCATCTTTCTTGGTACCTGTCGCAGTCGCCAGGAGGTCTACCGCACCACACAGGAACTTCTGCCGCCGCTGTCCCAGGCCTACCCGGCGCTGGCCAGTCTCATGGCTCCCGTCGGCGACGGCATATACTGCCACCATCCGCATGAGGCCAAGGTGATCGCCACCATGACGGACGTCCGTAACAAGGGGGGGGATTACTGCAGGTACCGCAAGTGCCATGATCCGGGCCAGCCTCATACCTGAGCATTTGCAAAACCTGACCTTCCGGGAATTCGACCCGAGAGTCCTCGCAGTGGCACGTCGTATCCGGACCTCGCTCCATGATGCCCCTGCCCTGTCCGACCTGGCCCGGGAGGTCCGGCTGTCGGAATCGCGGCTGGAGAAACTCTTCAAGGAACAGGCCGGGTTACCGATCACCCAGTACCGGGTCCGTTACCGGGTCTTTATCAGCACTATCATCATGGCCCTGGGATACTCGGTCACCGAGGCTGCCCTGCTGGGAGGGTTCGCGAACTCCGCGCACCTGTCCAGGTGTTATCGCCAGGTAAACGGCCTGACGCCATCTTCCACGTTCCTTCACCCACCCTGCCTGGATGCGTTACTGGATGACTCGGCCATCGAACTGGTCGCTCCACTGCTGGAAGGGCACGCGGTCAGCTGAGATCGAGAGTCCTCCCCTGCAGGCTAAAACGCAGCCTGCTATTGTTGTGTCACTGTTCAGAGAGAAGGAGCACCAGTGACAAACCCCACGGAAAACTGGAGCAAACTCAGTCCACGCCAGGCCATCGAACTGCAGACGCAGATGGCCAGCCAGGTGATCCAGCAGGACGACCTGCCGGAGGTAAGGACGGTAGCGGGAGTGGATGTCGGTTTCGAGAACCGGGACACAGCCCGGGCTGCCATCGTGGTGCTCCGCCTGGAGGACCTGGAGCCGCTGGACTATGCCATCGCCCGCCTGCCCGTGGCCATGCCCTATATCCCCGGACTTCTGTCGTTCCGTGAGTGCCCGGTCATCCTCGAGGCCCTGGACAAACTCAGGATGCAGCCAGACCTGTTACTCTGCGATGGTCAGGGCATTGCCCATCCGCGCCGGCTCGGAGTGGCATCCCATACGGGAATCCTCACCGGACTGCCAACCATCGGGGTAGGAAAAAGCCGACTGACCGGACAGCATGGCCCGGTACCCGACAAAAAGGGCGCCTGGGTGCCATTGACAGACAAGGATGAGGTCATCGGCGCTGTGCTACGAACCCGGGTCGGAGTGAAACCCCTTTACATTTCGCCAGGCCACCGGGTCAGCCTGCCAACGGCTATTCACTACGTTATGGCCTGCGTGACCCGGTATCGGCTACCGGAAACCACCCGCTGGGCCGATGGTGTTGCCTCGGCGCGGGGTCAGCGCTGGCTGGAGCGACTCCGGGACCTGACCGGGCCTGCATGAGCCATGCCTGCGACCCGGGTCGCAGGCAACCCGGAACCTGATTACAGTTTCTACACTCGCGCCCGAAATACGATACCCGACCCGCCTCTCTGAGCAATATTGCGAATCTCGGACAAACCCCAGCCACCAAACCGTGACCCACTTCCGTTGAGGTGCCAATTTGTGAAAGCCCGCTTGCCCCCCTCGAACTACTGTGGCCGGGGGAGCAAGCAGTACCCGATAACAATTCACAAAAAAGCACTGCAACAGGAAAAACACTATGTCAGATCATTATGCCAGCAACCCATTGCGGTCAGTGGTGGCCGCAGCTTCACTGCTTTTCTCCGCTTCTGTATTCGCCGCCGGCGGCGGTGGTTCTGATGGCGGGGATGACGGCTGCACCAGTAACTGTGGTTATGAACGGGGCCCGGCCCCCACCGAGTCCTTCCTCGAAGCCTCCAGTGGGCCATATAGCGTCCGCACTGACAGAGTCTCCAGCCTGGTGGGTGGTTTTGGTGGCGGCACCATTCATTACCCCACCGGTACCAGCGGTACGATGGGGGCAGTTGTGGTCATCCCCGGGTTTGTCTCCGCGGAATCTTCCATAGAGTGGTGGGGACCGAAACTGGCCTCCCATGGCTTCGTGGTCATGACCATCGATACCAACAGTGGCTTTGACCAGCCCCCCAGCCGTGCAACCCAGATCAACAATGCCCTGGACTACCTGATCGAGCAGAATGGCAGTAGTTCCAGTCCTGTTTCCGGCATGATCGACACCAACCGCCTTGGTGTCATCGGCTGGTCCATGGGCGGTGGCGGCACTCTTCGCGTCGCCTCAGAGGGCCGCATCCAGGCAGCCATACCACTGGCGCCCTGGGATACGTCCAGCTTCCGGTTCCGGAATATCGAAACGCCCACGCTGATCATTGCCTGTGAGTCCGACATTATCGCTCCGGTTCGCAGCCATGCTGACCCGTTCTATGAAGCGATCCCATCGTCCACCGACAAGGCCTTTGTGGAGCTTAACAATGGCAGCCACTACTGCGGCAACGGGGGCAACAGCTACAATGACGTCCTGAGCCGGTTCGGAGTGTCCTGGATGAAGCTGCACCTGGACAACGACCAGCGCTACAACCAGTTCCTGTGCGGCCCGGACCACGAGCGCGACTGGGATATCTCGGAATACCGGGGTACCTGCCCATACTGAGGCTACCCACTATCACAACCTGATCAAGCAGCCGGATGTCCTTCCGGCCTAGCGGGCCATGGCGAGCCATGGCCCTTTTCATTCCCTTCCGCTCTCAGGCCCGGCCCAGGAACTTGCGCTCCTCCACGTTGATGCGGATGCGGTCGCCGGTAGATATATGTTCCGGCACCTGGACGACCAGGCCAGTGGTCAACCTCGCCGGCTTGGTGCGGGCCGTAGCGGAGCCCCCCTTGATTGACGGGTCCGTTTCCTCGATGGGCAAGTCCACCGTTGGCGGCAGGTCCAGCGCCACCGGCGCATCGTTGAGCAGGATCACCATGACACCCTGGGTATCCTCTGTGATGAACAACAATTCGTCGGCAATGGCCTCCCGATTGAGGCTGTACTGGGTATAGTCCTCCGAGTCCATAAATACGAACTCATCGCCGTCGGAATAGGAAAAGGTGGCAGGCCGGCGCACCAGGTCTGCCTGGTTGAGCATGTCCGAATCCTTGAAGGTCTCGTCCAGCTTGGCCCCGGTAACCACGTCGTACATGCGCATGCGATACAGACTGCCCCCTGCCCGCCCCTGGGGCACAGAACGCTCAATGTCCTTTACGAAGTAAACACTTCCCTCGTACTCGATGGCCTGGTTCTTTTTGATCTCACTGGCTTTCGGCATCTGTTCCTCTCATTACCAGGTGGTTTCAGGTCGTCTATATACCACGACCGGCGACAAACCCACAGTCCCGGACCGGGGAACATACTGTCGCCGTGCTAACCAGGACTTTGCGCAATACATGTCGAAATGTTTTCTGCTGCTACCGGATGCGCCGGATACCTTCTGGTGGCTGCATCAAAAAAGCCACAGGGCTCTCGCTCTGTGGCTTTTCTGTTACTGACCAGCAGGAACCGCCCAGGCGTTCCTCGCGATACTTACACGATGACCAGGTTGTCCCGGTGAATCATTTCCTCGTCAGACACATAGCCGAGCACATCGACGATTCGATCGCTGGCACGCCCGGCAATGGCACGGGCTTCATCGGCGTCGTAGTTAATCAATCCACGTGCCACTTCCCGTCCTTCCTGATCTACACAGGACACCATCTCTCCCCGACGAAACTGCCCGGATACACCTTTTACGCCAACGGGTAACAGGCTTCGTCCGCCCTTGCAGAGCACCTGTACCGCGCCATCATCGATCATAATCCTGCCACGGGTCTGCAGGTGGCTGGCGAGCCACTGCTTGCGGGCAGCAATGCGGCCCTGCTCGGGCAACAGGAGCGTACCCACTTCCTTACCTTCCCTCAGTCGGCTGATAACATTTTCAAGCCGACCACCCACGATGACCGTAAAAGCTCCAGAGCGGGCCGCCAGACGGGCCGCTCGCAGCTTGGTTTGCATGCCACCGCGACCCAGGGCCCCGGCACCTCCACCAGCCATGATATCCAGCTCGGGATCGCCGGCACGGCGCTCTGCCACCAGCTGGGCATCCGGGTTCTTGCGAGGGTCCTTGTCAAAAAGGCCGTCCTGGTCGGTAAGAATGATCAGCCCATCTGCCTCGATAAGGTTGGCCACCAGGGCCCCCAGGGTGTCGTTGTCACCAAAACGGATTTCATCGGTAACGACCGTGTCATTCTCGTTGACGATGGGAATCACACCGAAATCCAGCAGGGTTCGGAGCGTACTGCGGGCGTTGAGGTAACGTTTCCGATCAGACAGGTCGTCGTGGGTAAGCAGAATCTGGGCCGCGTGGATATCATGGCGACGGAACTGGGCCTCCCAGGTTTGCACCAGGCCCATTTGACCAACCGCAGCGGCGGCCTGTAGCTCGTGGAGGTGTTCCGGGCGCTGACTCCAGCCCAGCCTGGTCATGCCCTCCGCCACGGAACCGGAGGACACCACGACCACTTCCACACCGTGGCGGACAAGCTCGGCAATCTGGTCTACCCAACCGGCAAGCGCAGGCACATCGAGGCCGCGACCATCGTTGGTGAGCAGCGCACTGCCAATCTTGATCACCAGGCGCCGGGCGCGGCGCACCTGCACTCGTTCTGTCATGATTATGATGGGGCTCCTGGTCCTGCTTGCTATTCCGGGGCGTAAACAACTTCTACGTCGTAATCATCGTCGTCGAAGTCGTCATCATCGTCGTTTTCGCGGGCTGCTCGCCTTGCGGCCTTCTCCTGCTGGATGCCTTCCCGGGCCTCATCATCCATCTGTCGACGGCGTTCAGCCTCTTCATCGGCGAGCTCGGGATTGTCCGCCTCTTCCCGCGCACGCTCTTCGATCCACCGCATCACAGCCTGGGTCAGTTCACGGGTACCTTCGCCACTGATGGCCGAGATACAGAACACCGGGCCTTCCCAGCCCAGTTCATCCACGATGGCCTGGCAATGGGCGTCCCTTTCATCTTCCGCCACCATGTCAACCTTGTTGAGCACCAGCCAGCGGTCCCGGGATGCCAGGGTTTCGCTGAACTTTTCCAGTTCATGCTCGATGGCCCGAACCGCATCGGCCGGGGAGGAACCGTCATAGGGCGCCACATCCACAAGGTGCAGCAACAAGCGGGTACGCACCAGGTGCTTCAGGAAGCGGATACCCAGGCCGGCACCTTCGGCGGCACCCTCAATGAGCCCCGGAATATCGGCGATCACAAAACTCTGGTGGGCCTGCACCTTCACCACACCCAGGTTCGGTACCAGCGTGGTGAAAGGATAATCGGCCACCTTTGGCGTGGCGGCGGAGACCGAGCGGATAAAGGTGGACTTGCCTGCATTGGGCATACCAAGCAAGCCAACATCCGCCAGCACTTTCAGTTCAAGGCGAAGGTTACGGGCCTCACCTTCAGAGCCCTTGGTGGTCTGTCGTGGGGCACGGTTAACCGATGACTTGAAGCGGGTGTTGCCCAGCCCGTGAAAGCCGCCCTGGGCCACTTTCAGGCGCTGGCCGACATGGGTCAGGTCACCCAGGACTTCATGGGTGTCCATGTCCACCACCGTAGTGCCAACCGGCACGGGCAGGACCAGGTCATCACCCTTGATACCTGTGCAGTTGCGCCCTGCTCCGGGCTGGCCGTTCTGCGCCTTGTGCTTGCGCTGAAAACGATAATCAATCAGCGTATTGAGAGAGTCGTCCGCTTCCAGGTAGACGGAACCGCCGTCACCGCCGTCACCACCATCCGGGCCGCCCTTGGGCACGTACTTCTCGCGCCGGAAACTCAGGCAGCCGTGGCCGCCCTTGCCGGCCTCCACGATAATGGTGGCTTCATCTACAAATTTCATGGTTCAACCCTTTGCGCCTCGCGCATAAACGAAAAAACCCCGCAGGCCCGGGTTCACTCTCTGGCTCGGCCAGACAGTAAACCGTAAAGCTTTGCGGGGTTTTTGCCAGCCCTGAAATCAGATGATATCAGAGCCGGGCATCACCGCGACTTACGCCGCGGGAACGATGCTGACGAACTTGCGGTTCTGGGGACCCTTGGTCTCGAATTTCACCTGGCCGTCCGCTGTTGCGAACAGGGTGTGATCCTTGCCCAGACCTACATTGGTACCAGCGTGGAAACGAGTACCGCGCTGACGAACAATGATGCTGCCTGCAGATACAGTCTCACCGCCGAAGCGCTTGACGCCAAGTCGTTTCGACTCGGAATCGCGACCGTTACGGGTACTACCTGCTGCCTTTTTATGAGCCATTACCAGCCTCCTCTTTCAGGGGGTGTGTCAAAGGCCTCAGCCCTTGATACCCGTGATCTTGACTTCAGTGAACCACTGACGGTGGCCCTGACGCTTCATATGGTGCTTGCGACGACGGAACTTGATGATCTGAACCTTGTCGTGACGACCGTGGTTAACCACCTCGGCAGTTACCTTGGCACCATCAACGACCGGCGCACCCACTTTGATGTCGTCGCCGTTACCAATCAGCAGAACGCGATCGAACTCAACGGTACCACCGGTTTCCACTTCCAGCTTTTCCAGCTTGAGTGTTTCGCCTTCCTTCACACGGTGCTGCTTGCCACCGCTAACAATAACTGCGTACATAGGTACTCTTCTCCGCGATTGACCCATCCCTGCTCTTATCCACCTGGTTCTAAGGGAAGCGCTTTGGCAACCCTATAGCAGGGAGCGCAGGTTGGGATGAGTTGGGGCGCGTGATTGTACGAAAACCGCTGCCTGAACACAAGTCAAGTTGACACTGCTGGCGGCAATACCTAGCATTGCCGCGACCTGCCTGTTTTTCCAGACAAATCACTTTTCAGGGGACCGGACAGCCGCATGACTGCCCAGCGCATATACGACACCGTCGCGGACGACTTTGCCCGCGTCAATGACCTGATCATCAAGCGGCTTTCCTCAGACGTTCCCCTGGTGGAAAAGATCGCCCAGTACATTATAGAAAGTGGCGGCAAACGCCTGCGGCCCTTGCTGGTACTGCTTTCCAGCCGGGCCGCCGGCTACCACCACAACGATCACCACAAGCTGGCAGCCGTTATCGAGTTCCTCCACACAGCCACCCTTCTCCATGACGATGTGGTCGATACCTCGGACATGCGCCGGGGCCGGAGCACTGCCAATGCCCGCTGGGGCAATGCGCCGAGCGTACTGGTAGGGGATTTCCTCTACGCCCGTGCATTCGAGATGATGGTGGAGCTGCGCAGTCTGCCCATCATGGAAGTACTGTCCCACGCCACCGCTGTAATTGCGGAAGGCGAAGTGCTGCAGCTGATGAACGTGAAAAACCCGGACGTCAGCGAAGAAAAATACATGGAAGTCATCCACAACAAGACCGCCATGCTGTTCGAGGCTGCCTCCCACACCGGCGCCCTGCTGGCTGGTGCGAATCCGGAGATGGAACAGGCCCTGAAAGACTACGGCAAGCACCTGGGACTTGCTTTCCAGCTGGTGGATGACGCCCTGGATTATACCGGCGATGCCGGCGCCATGGGCAAGAACGTCGGCGATGACCTGGCCGAAGGCAAGCCAACTCTGCCCCTGATCCACGCCATGGCCAACAGCAGCGAGGAACAGCGCCAGCAGATCCGTAACGCCATCCGCAAGGGTGGCCTGGACGACTTGCCCCGGATACTCGAGATCGTCAACGACTCAGGGGCCCTGGAATACACCATGGCCCGGGCACGGGAGCAAGCCACCCTGGCAAAGGCCTGCGTCAAAAAGCTCCCTGGATCCGCACACACAACCGCCCTGGACCTGCTGGCCGACCTCGCCGTTGAGCGGGTGTCCTGACTCACACCAATATACCCGGAGTCAGCCGACATCGCGGGCCCGCACAGGGCCCGTCACACCCCGGTAAAATCAAACTCCAGTTCCGGTGTCCGGCCACTGACAATATCCGCCAGCGCAGCAGCGGAGCCACAGGAATGGGTCCAGCCCAGAGTGCCGTGGCCGGTGTTCAGGTAAAGGTTGCTGACCCGGCTTTTGCCTATGTAGGGCACGTTCGACGGAGTTGCCGGACGCAGGCCGGTCCAGAACTCTGACTGCCCCCAGTGAGCGGCATCCGGCATGATTTCAGATGCCCGCCGCACGATGGCGTTGCAGCGTACCAGGTTCAGGTCCCTGTCATAGCCATTGAGTTCGGCGGTACCCGCAACCCGCAAGCGGTTTCCCAGGCGCGAATAGACCAGCTTGTATTCGTCGTCGGTCAGGCTGACCTGGAAGGCGGCCTCCTCGTCCTTGACCGGCGCAGTAATAGAGTAGCCCTTGGCCGGGTAAATATTGAGGGAAAACCCCAGCTTGCGGGCAAAGTGGGCACTGTAGCTGCCCATGCTCAGCACGTAGCTGTCCATACGCAGGGTACGGTGGGCCCCCTCCGAATCAATCGTGCCGACGCCCAGGATCCGATCACGGGTACCCTCAAAGCCCACAACCTCGGTGTCGTAGAGGAACTCGACCCCGGCTGCCTCAGCCTTCGCGGCCAGTGCCTGGGTGAACTTGCGGGCATCCCCGGATTCATCCTCCCGGGTGTAGGTGGCTCCGGCGATGCGGTTGCGGATAGGTGCCAGGGCTGGCTCAAGCTCCAGGGCCCGGTCGGCATCGATAACCTGCCGGTCACACCCCAGGTCCTGCATGATGCGGGTCGGCTCCCGGGCTGCCTCAAACTCTTTCTCGCTGGTGTAGAAGTGCAGGATGCCCTTCTCCAGCTGGTCATATTCCAGCCCTAGTTCAGTGCGCAACGCCTGTAGCGTCGACCGGCTGTAGATACCCAGGTTCACCATCTGACGGATGTTCCAGGCGGCCCGACCGGATGTGCACTGGGTCAGGAACTTGAGCCCCCAGAGCCACTGGGCCGGGTCCATCCTGAGCCGGAACAACAAGGGTGCATCAGGCTGACTGAGCCACTTGAGCACCTTCAGGGGGGCTGAAGGATTTGCCCAGGGCTCGGCGTGGGATACAGAAATCTGTCCACCGTTGGCATAGCTGGTTTCCACCCCGGCGCGCCCCTGACGATCGACCACCGTCACATCGTGGCCAGCCTGGCGCAAAAACCAGGCCGAAGTGACGCCTACCACACCGGCGCCCATGACCAGTATGTGCATATGCGCTCCCCTGAGTTGTGTGATTACTCAATGAATGACCGGCTGGCGGGCGGCTCAGCCACCCACCCGTTTGACCGTCCAGCCTTGCTCTTGCAGGATCGGGACCAGGACATCCCGCTGATCTCCCTGTATTTCGATGGTGTTATCTTTGACAGTGCCGCCGGTACCGCAGCGGGCCTTCAGCTTCTTGGCGAAGGCCTTGAGCTCCGAGCCGGCCAGCGGGATACCCGTTACGATGGTCACACCCTTGCCCTTGCGGCCCTTGGTTTCCCGGCTGACCCGAACCACGCCATCGCCGGCAGGCGCCGGCTGCTCTGAACACGTGCAGGCCTCCAGCGGGTTGCGGCAATCGGGGCACATGCGACCCTGTTCTGTGGAATAGACCAGGCCGCCAGACTCTCGCTTCTTCACATCAACTCCTGTCAGTTGCCGGACTGAGTGTTGCTACCGGGAGGGTACCGGTTAAACATCTCGGCAACCACTTCATCAATCAGTTCCTGGCGGGTTTCCGGTGACTGGTTTTCGTTCAGGTAGCGTTTGCTCGCGCCGCGCCAGACTACCCGCTCCGTAGTGCTGTCCACCAGCTCTACAATCAGCTGCCCCTCGCGAACCTCGCGTACTGGGGGCGCGGTGGCAAGCCCCCAGCCGAAACGGCCGCTGCCGAAACCGAGACCATAGGAAAAACCGGTGGTGTCCAGGCGTTCGACTTCGTCGATGCGATAACTGACCAGAAGGTCAGCGGTACTGGCATCGACCTGGTTCAGTTCCCGGGACCCCAGCTCCCGGGTGATCGCAGCCTCGACCCGGCTACCGTCAAGGGAGGTATACCCTTCACCAGCATTCAGCGTAAAGGCCCAGCTCTGATAACTGGCAAAGGCTGCGTTGCTGTCGTAATCGGTAACCACCTTCGCCGCGCAGCCGCCGAGCAAAAGGCCAAGCGCCACGAGGGCCAACAGATGCGGAACTCTGGCTAACCGGATCATAGTGCGCCTCTCCGTTAAGCTGTATTCACCATTAATGCATGTTCGCTTCAGTATACGTCAGTGATGGCTGGTCAGTGCTGTTTATGCCGGGGGCGTTTCCGTATGGTAATTCAGCTGGTTGGCCTCGCAGAAGGACACCAGGGCTTCTGCCTCGGTAACCGGCACCATGATGGTGAAGGTGACGCCGTCGCCATAGGTCGGCTCTGACGGATTGGCCCCATGCTGATTACACCAGTGCCGTAACGGCTGCTCCATGGCAAAGGGCAGCGACACGACCAGGTTCTCCACGGGCTGGCTCTGCTGCCGGCCAACCTCGGAGAGCACCGATTCCGCCGCGCCGGCGTAGGCTCGTACCAGGCCACCCGCACCGAGCTTGATGCCACCGAAATAGCGGATCACGATAACCGCCACATCCCCCATGTCCTTGTGCTGGATCACGTTGAGGATAGGTTTTCCGGCCGTTCCGGAGGGCTCTCCGTCATCGTTCATGCCGGCCTCGGCCGCTGACCCGGGCGGGCCGACCTGGTAGGCCCAGCAGACATGCCGGGCATCCGGGTGATCCTGCCAGGCCTGTTCTGCCAGCGCCTTTACCTGTTCGCGGTTTTCCACCGGGGCGACCCGGGCGATAAAGCGACTCTTCTTGATGACCGTTTCCCGCTCCAGGGGCCCCGCCGGCACCGGATAGTGCCTGCTCACAGCCTGCTCCTCCCGAAGCGCTCACCCAGTCCCGGGTCGTCGGGTCCCGTGAACACTGGCAACCACAGGGTCACTTGCAGACCGCCGCCGTCAACGTTTCGGGCATCGATCCGGCCATCATGGGCCGCAACGATGTCCCGGGCGATAGCCAGCCCCAGGCCCCAGCCGCGACCGCTGCGGGCCTTGTCAGCCCGGTAGAAGGGCTCAAACAGGTGGGGCAGCATCTCTTCCGGGGCACCGGGACCCTGGTCCGTGATGGAGCAACATAACTGGTCGCCCTCCCGAACCAGCCCGATAGTCACAGCCTTGCCCGGCGGCGTGTAATCCAGGGCGTTCTGCAGAATGTTGTCCAGTCCTCGCCGTAACAGTTCTCCGTTGGCCAGCACCGTCACCTGGTGGCAATCCGGACCCGCCTCGAAGTGGCAGTCGACCCGCTGATGTTCTGCGTAGTCGGCCGCATCCCGAAGGACATCGTTAATGGCCCTCACGATCTGCACCGGCTCCCGTTCCAGCCCGTCACGACCGCCGGAAACCCGGTACAGGGTGAGAATCTGCCCGGTCATTTCGTCCAGCCGTTCGTTCTGCCGCTGGATGCTGTCCAGTAACTCTGGCTCGATGCCGCTGTCGGCGGCCAGTTCGATGGCCACGCGCTGCCTTGCCAGTGGCGTTCTCAGGTCGTGGGAAATATCCCGCATCAACTGGTTCTGCCGGTCCAACAGTTCGCAAAGACGCTCAGTCATGGCGTTAAAAGCCCTGGCGGTGAGACCGATCTCATCCCGACGCCGGGCAATCCGGTCGTTTACCCGCAGGCTCAGGTCGCCGGCGGCGATGGCCTGGGCAGTGCTCTCCATGTGACGCAAGGGACGGGAAACCAGCCTGGCGATCCACCAGCAGGCGAAAGTCAGCAGGATGACCCCCAGGGAGAGCTCAAGGGTACGGGCTACCGCTGGCGACACCCGCCCCTCCCGATCCGAACGCGGCCATGCCACCAGCCGCTGGGTATCACTCACCTCGACCACGGCCGGCTTGCGATGGTACCAGGATCGCATTCGCTCCCTTACTGAATCGGGCAACTGCTCGCTGGCATGATCCACGTCCACCAGCATCAGGTGCAGGTCCATTTCTTCGCCTTTCGCCCGCAGGTAGCGCCAGAAAGCGCCACGATCGTCGCCCTGGCGCAGGCGGGCCGCTTCAATAGCCACGTCCCTCAGCCCCTCCAGCTGCTCTATGGCTTCCCGCTCCCGGTCCAGCAACTCCCGGGTCACCAGGTTGCTCAGCGCCACCGCAGCCGCCAGCGCCAGCCAGATCAGCAGGAAAATCCGCCAGAACAGCGGGAACATTACCGTACGTTTTCCAGAGGTGTTCAAGTTAACTCCTGCGAATCATCAAGTGTCGGAGGGGGCAGGGCCGGTGACACGGTAGCTGTACCCCAGCCCGCGCACGGTTTCGATACGGGAAGGCTCCTCCGGACCCAGCTTGCGGCGCAGGTTACTGATATGCATATCCAGGGTGCGATCGTATGCAGCGAGGCGCCGACCCAATGCCCACTGCATCAGGTCTGTCTTGCGAACGACGCTGCCAGCGTGGGCCAGGAGTACCTGCAGTACTTCATATTCCGTGGCGGTCAACTCCACCGGGTCGTCACGAAGGTAGACCCGACGCTGCTCCGGCTCTACCCGCAGGTCACCGAAGACCCGGTCGGCATCAACTTCCGCCTGGTGGTCCCAGGCCACCCGCCTGAGCACTGCCTGGATCCTGGCCACCAACTCCCGGGGGTTGCAGGGTTTGGGAATGTAGTCATCGGCTCCGACTTCGAAGCCCACAATACGGTCAGTCTCATCACCCCGGGCGGTGAGCAGGATAACAGGGAGGTGATTACGCGCCCGCAGCTCCCTCAGCACATCAAGGCCGGACATGTCCGGCAGCATGATATCGAGCACAACGATGTCGGTCAGCCCCTCGGCCGCCAGGGTCAGGCCATCGCCACCATTGGCCGCTTCCCGTACCTCGAACCCCTGCCCGTTCAGATACCGGGCCAGAAGCGTACGCAACTCTTCATCGTCTTCAACCAGTAATACCCGGTTCTGCATCGGGCACTCTCCCCATAATGGTGTTGGCAATAACCATATCAGCACCCACCGGACCGAAGCAGCCCCGGGGCGCTCTTTACGGATTTTTTACCATGATCTGACAGGAACTTACACGCCGCGCCCTATTATGGTCAGCACATGGGTGCGGGAACAGCCGCACCGCTCGAATGAAAACGGGAGTTCTGCCATGAAAGCACACAAAACAGCCACCACCCTTACCGCTGCCCTAATCTCCGCTGCCTTGCTCGCCAGCCCGATCGCCTTTGCCGGCGAAAAAGGCAAGGATGACCGTGCCTATGGTGGCAAACGAAACCACGCCGAGATGTGCGAGAAGTTCGAAAGTGGTGACTGGAAACAGAAGCGCGAGCAATACCGTGAAAAAGCCAATGAGCGCCATGAACAGATGGCCGAACGCCTGCAACTGACCGATGAGCAGCGGGAAATCTGGAACGAAATGCGCGACGAACGCCGCCAGAAGCACGATCGCCGCTTCGAGAAGATGAAGGAGCGCTGCGAAAAACCGTCCGAAGAGTGATCAACACACACTCCCTGTCGTAAAGTAGGTCAACGTTCCTTGACCCGGCCGCCTCCCCGAGGCGGCCATGCTTTTCAGGCAGACCCATGACCGCACGCCCTGCCCCCCGTGGCCTCGACATACTGACCGTCAACCGCATTGCCGACATCGGCCATGATGACTGGCAAGCCTTCTCCGGCACCACAGACCCGCTGATCAGCTATCACTTCCTTGAAGCCCTCGAAACCAGTGGTGCCGTAAGTCGGCAAACCGGCTGGCAACCCTGCCACCTGAAGTTCTACCTTGATGGTCGCTGGGTCGGTGTAGCGCCTGCCTACCGGAAATATCACTCCATGGGGGAGTACGTCTTCGACTGGGCATGGGCGGACGCCTGGCAACGTCACGGCCTTGCCTACTATCCCAAGTTGCTTGTCGCCGTGCCGTTCACCCCCTGCCAGGGTCGTCGTCTGCTGATCAGGGAGGACATTCGGAGTCACCTTTCCGCCAGCGAGGTTCACCAGGCGCTGGATGCACTGATGCCTGCGCTTGGGGTCCACTCCTGGCACCTGCTGTTTCCGGATGGAACGGACCAGGCCCTGCTGGACAAACCCGGTGCCCTCCACCGCCTGGGCTGCCAGTTCCACTGGCACAATCGCAGCTACGGCGACTTCGAAGACTTCCTGGCCACGCTCACCTCCCGCAAGCGCAAATCCCTTCGACGGGAGCGTCGGCAGGTGGCTGAACAGGGCATTGGTTTCCAGCACTGGCCCGGCGACTCGTTACCGGAGGAAGTGCTGGACGACTTTTTCCTTTTCTATAATGCCACCTACCTCAAGCGCGGCATGCGTCCGTACCTGAACCGGGAGTTTTTCCGTAACCTGGCCCGTCGCCTGGGCCGGCAGCTTCGTATCATAACGGCAGAGCAGGCCGGCAAGCGCATTGCCGCCGCGCTCTTTATCATTGGCGACCAGACCCTGTACGGGCGCTACTGGGGCTGCCTGGAAGACTATAACCACCTGCACTTTGAAACCTGCTACTACCAGGGCATCGACCTGGCGATCGCCGAGGGATTAGCCCGTTTCGATGCCGGCGCCCAGGGGGAGCACAAGCTGGTTCGCGGCTTTGAGCCGGTTCTGACCCACTCTTGGCACAACGTTGACCACTCCGGCTTTCGGGACGCAGTCGCGGAGTTCTGTGAGGAAGAAGCCCGGGACGTTCAAAACTATCATCATGCCGCCCTGGATGCCCTCCCCTATCGACAGCCCCCGGAATAAAGAGGCTAATAACGGCCAACAGACACAGCGGCAGACGGCAGCTTACAAGCCTGTAGGCTTTTTCCTACACCAGCGGTTGGGAATGTCTGGTTTCCTGCAAACCAGCGACGCGTAGAATGGTTCCTGTACACGGAAGTCACCAAGGGAATGCAGGAACTGGCAGACGTAGGGAAAGCGTAGTCATGGAGTAGAGGCTACTGCAGGGAGTGTAGCAGCGGATTCGGCAGGGAGTCGCCCATCGCCGGCCAGGAAGGTCAGCGAAGCAAGGACGCCCAAAAGGGAATGCCGTCACGGATGACGCCCAGGGAATCGGGCAGTGCCGAAGGAACCGGCACCGGGTCTGGTCGCGGACAGGGGGTCACAGGGAATGTGGCCCCAGCCGTGCACCATGTCCCCATCTGACCTCGCCGTTTCAAACCTCGTTTTCGCTTCCCGGATCATCGGAATTCAAGCCCGGGCGCCTCCTTTTCGTAGTACATGGTTGGCAGACCTTCTGTGGTGGCTTGCCATGGTTCCGTGGTGAGGCAACGCCGGCTTCGGGTGCCGGTGCCGGAATGGTCGGTTCTGCATTGACAGCCAACCAAACCTGAAGACAGCAGCCATGAAAAAGATACAGACAATCATTGCTTCATTAATCCTGGCCCTGAGCCTGTTTGCCAGTCAGGCCCCGGCCTGGGCTGAGGAACCAGCGAAGCCGCTGGCCAGCGTTATCAACATCAACACCGCAACGGCAGAGGAACTGACTGCCCTTGACGGCATCGGTGAAAGCAAGGCATTGGCCATCGTCGCTGACCGCGACACCAATGGCCCGTTTGAATCAGAGGGCGATCTGACCCGCGTTCGGGGCATCGGTGAAGCCACGGTAGAGAAGAATGCCGAACGCATCACCACCCGCTGACCTCCCTGCCCCGCCTTCAGCGGGGCTTTTTTTGACGCTGGCACACCGGCCTGGCCGCCACCCCGAATCGCAACGTCATCTGGACATGGCCTGCAGCGAACCCTATCGTTGGTTGCCTTGATTCATTGCTCGCGGACATCCCAAATGGCTAACGCCCCCCACACGCACCTTACCCGGCAACCTGCTGCCGGTAAGACCCGGAATCAGCGGGTACCCTTGGCAAGGGGCGCTCGATGATTCGGGGCGCGCTTCTGATCGCTTTCGCCTCGCTGCTTTGGGCGACCACTGGCATTGTTGCCAAGTTCCTGTTCTCGGACACGGAACTGCAACCGCTCACCCTCGGCCTGCTGCGACTGCTGGTGGCGCTGCCATTTTTCTGGCTGCTTATGAAGCGAGAGCTGGACCAGCATTCGACAAAGGGTGAGCGAACCCGAATCTGGCCCGCACTGACGCCTGCAGCCTTACTTGTGCTGGGCGGGCTGGGCCTCTTCCAGGCGTTCTACCAGGGTAGCTACCTGCTGGCCGTCGACCTGACCGGTGCAGGCATTGCTACGCTGATTTCCCTGTGCCTGCCACCAGTGCTGGTGGCCATACTCGCCGCCCCCCTGCTGGGCGAAAAACCGCGACTGGTTACAATGCTGGCTCTGATAGCGGCCATCGCCGGAACAGGCATGCTGGTTATCAGCGACATGGATACCGCCGGCACCCTGCGCCTGGCAGGGATTCTCATGGCACTGCTGGCGGCAGCGGTCTACACCGGGTTTACACTCACGAGTCGTTACAACTCGGCCGGCACACCGGTCTTTACGACGGCCTTTGTCTGTTTCCTGGTAGCCGCGCTGTTGCTGCTGCCCACGGTCTGGCTGAGTGGAGGGTTTACCGGCCTGGAAACCTTGGGACTTACGGACTGGCTGATGGTGGGCTATATCGGAGTAGTACCAACCTGCGTGGGTTACCTGTGTTTCTTTACCGGCATGCAAACCACGCCGGCAACGCTGTCGAGCATTATCGTGACCCTGGAGCCACTGTTCGTCGCCTTGCTGGCGTGGCTTGTCCTGGATGAAATACTTGGTCCTACCGGCATTGCCGGTGCCTTGATCCTGACCCTGGCGGTGATCGTGGCATCGATCAGTAGCCGCTCAAAGCCAGCAGTCAGGGACAAATCTGCGGCCCGGCAGGCGCCACGCTGTCCGGGCCGGAAATAGCTGGAGTGTCGGTTCAACCTTCCTTGCGCTGCTTCTCCATCATGTTGGGCTGGAGAATCTCGATCCAGTAGCCGTCCGGGTCCTTGATAAAGGCCAGCCCCTTCATCTTGCCGTCATCGGGACGCTTTACGAAGTCGACACCCAGTTTCTCGAAGCGCTCACAGGCGGCGTAGACGTCCGGCACTGCTACCCCGATGTGGCCAAACCCCTGGGGCTCGTCGTTGCCGTTGTGATAGCGGAAGTCGTCGTCACCCTCTGTGCCCCAGTTGTGGGTCAACTCCAGCATGGCTTCACGACCGAAGATAAAGGTGGTGCGGTGGCCATCGTCCGCTGGCACCATCTGGGCCTGGCGTTCATCCAGGTAGGCCAGGAAATAGAGGGTGAACTTCATTTCCGGAAAGTCCAGCTTGCGCACCAGCCGCATACCCATCACCCGGGTATAGAAATCCATGGACCGTTCGGGGTCCTTGATACGCAGCATGGTCTGGTTGAACACGTAGCCTTCGGTTTCCGGCACCACTGAATCATGCAGGCCGGGTGCCTGCTCAAAATGTCGGGGCATGGGTTTACTCCGGTTATGGGTTTGAGTACGGATCAACCTATATACCTGCGCGCGACATGACCGGATTTCAACCCCGGCCGCCATGGTTCAGATGCAACTGCTCACGGTCCAGTTACTCGCGCTGGTATACGCCGGACCCGGGGGGATACACTGTGACCTCTTCAACCCCGGGCCCCAGGACTCCATGGCAAACCCGCAACAGCCTTCCACATCCGGTCGCCGGCTTGTTCTGTTCACGTTGCTGTTCCTGTTTCTGACAGGCGCGGGACTATGGGTCGTCCATCAGCAATTTGCTGACCGGGATGTAACCTTTGATGGCCGGCTGATTACTCCCTGGACACTGGCCACAGTGGGCTCACTGCTGCTAATCTATTTCACATGCGACGGTCTTCGCCTGTACGCCACCCTCCGTGCCCTGGGTTACAGGGTCAGGCCCGGGGCTATCGCCCGCCTGGTGTTTATCAACATCTTCTTTTCCAACGTCACACCAATGGCCACTGGCGGTGGCTTTGCCCAGATATGGTATTTACAGCGCGAGGGCGTGCCCCTGGGCTTTGCCACTGCGGCAACCACGATTCGTACCATCCTCGCCATTGTGTTCATTTTCTCCCTGACCCCTGTTTTCCTGGTCACCCTGCCTGCGCTACAGGGTCAGCCTTTACTGGGCCAGGTCAGCTGGGTGCTGGCGGTTCTGATAACACTTTACCTGGCGTTCTTTGCCGTGGTCCTGTTTCGTACCCGCTGGCTGATTCCGCCACTGACAGGCGCCCTGACCCTGCTGGAACGCTGGAACCTGATCAGTCCCAGGCGCCACCGTCGCTGGCAGTTCAGGGCCCGCCGCGAAATGATGCGGTTTGCCCGTAGCTTCGGCTATTACCTCAGGGGAGATCGCCGCTGGGTGTTTCTGTCCGTCTTGTTTACGGCCCTGTTCCTGGTCAGCCTGTTCAGCTTTCCCTGGCTGCTGATCACCGGACTGGGGTATGACGTCTCCTGGCTGAATAACCTTGGCCTGCTGGTGGTTACCACCTTCATCATGTACTTTTCGCCTACACCCGGTGCATCGGGCATCTCCGAAGGCGTATTCGGCAGCTTCTTCCGGGACATACTGGGGGGTAGCCACCTGGTGCTGGTAACCATTGCCTGGCGGACAGTCACCATCTACCTTGGCATGCTGATCGGGCTCATACTGCTGCAGAGGGACCTGGCACGGAGTCGCAGAGAATGATCCGCAATCCCCTCAAACTGCTCTTCTACCTCAACGTCACCGTGGTCCTGCTGTTGCTGGGCTACAAGGCCTACCTGAACTATTTCCTGCCGGAATTCGAAGGGGTTCATACCAACCAGGTCGAGGCGATTACCGGTACCATCACGGATGCCCCCTACCGCTTTGCCGTGGTTGGCAATATCAACAACTCCGTGGGCATGTTCGAGAACCGCATCCTGCCCCGGATCAACCGCAGCGATGCCCGTTTCCTGGTCTCCGCCGGTAATGCGGTCAGCAACGGCGGCGAGGACAAGTACCAGGCCCTCTATGGCACCCTCGGGAAGCTGGAGATTCCCTGGCTGCTCACTTTCGGCGAGAACGAGCACAGCACCTTCGGCAGTTACCGCTACTATGAGCACTTTGGCCCCCATTACTTCAGTTTCCGGGTGGCGGATTCCCGTCTTATCTTCCTGGACAGTACCGGGAAGACCCCCTGGCGCTGGCAGGTCCGCTGGCTCCATGACCTGCTGGCCGAGGACAGCTCTGAGCACCGCATCGTTTTCGTGGGCCACCCGCTATTCGCCACCGGGGATTCGCTGTTACTGGATGACGAGGACGACTACCTGCAACCGGAACCTTTCCGCCGGGCCCTGCTGGATCTGTTCCGCCAGCATGGAGTGGACCTGGTGTTCTCCGCCAATGTCGCCACCTGGTCTGACCGGGTCGAAGACGGCACCCGTTTTATCACTACCGGAGGGGCGGGCGGCCTGGTCCTGAACACCGACGACAGTTTTTATCACTACCTGATGGTGACGGTGGGCGACCAGGGAATCGAAGTCGACATGCAGCCGGTGGAGACCCGGCAGCACCCGGTGCTGCGTCACCTGGAGAGCCTGTGGTTCTTTATCTACTCCCTGTTCTACACCGGCTTTCTGAACTTTGTATTGCTGGTGGCGGTACTGGCCATTCTTGCCATCAAACTCTACACCGTGGTCTTTCGTGGACGGGACTATTACCCAAACTATGACCTGGACCCCACTCCGTGGCTGGAAAATCCCATGCGGGTGGTGATGTTTACCAACAACTACCTGCCCTTTATCGGCGGGGTACCGATCTCCATAGAGCGACTGAGAAAGGGCCTTGCCAAACTGGGGGATAAGGTCCTGGTGGTTGCACCCACCTACCAGGACCAGCCTGCAGAGGAGTCCCACGTACTCCGGGTGCCTTCGCTACTTTCCATGGGGGCACGGCGTGAATTCCGCATGGCCAACATCTTCCTGAGCCGTATCCGGCGCCAGGTGCGGGCATTCCGGCCAGACGTGATCCACGTGCATCACCCGTTCTGGCTCGGGTCACTGGGTGTGTTCATGGCCAGGTTGCTCAATGTGCCGGTTATCTACACCTACCACACCCGCCTGGAGCACTACGCCCACTTCGTGCCCCTGCCCGGCCTGCTGTTCCGGAACCTGATTTCCCACGCCCTGATCCGGCGCTTTGCCAACTTCTGTGACGGCGTGATCGTGCCCACCTACTCCACGGAAGAATACCTGCGCATGATCGGGGTAAAGACGCCCACTTATGTACAGCCTACGGGTATCGATTACGAGCGCTTCCAGCAGGTCGATGACGAGGAGGTGGAGGCGTTGAGGAAGAGGCTTGAGCTGCCGGAAGACACCCTGGTGCTGGTCAGCGTTGCCCGCCTGTCCAATGAGAAGAATATCGATTTCATGATCGAGTCACTGAAAGAGGTCAAACAAGACACGTCTCGCCCGTTCCATTTCCTGATGATCGGTGACGGCCACCAGCGGGAGCGCCTGCAGGCCCGGGTTGATGAGCTGGGCATGGCCGACTGCATGACCCTTGTCGGCGCCGTGCCCCCGGACGAGATGGCCACCTGGTATCAACTGGGGGACGCCTTCCTGTTCGCCTCGAAGTCCGAAACCCAGGGCATGGTAATCCTCGAGGCCATGGCCGCAGGGCTGCCGGTGGTGGCAGTGCGTTCCAGTGGAATCGACGATGTCGTGCAACATGGTCAGAATGGTTACAAGACCCCGGAGCGCAGGGAACTCTGGTGCCAGCGGGTGACAGCCCTTCTGGAAGATGACGCCCTGCGCCAGCAACTGTCCGACAACGCCCGGGCCTTTGCCCGGGACTATTCGATTGAGAAGTTCTCCGGCAACGTGCGGGAAATCTATGCCTACGTATTGGCTGCCCGCGACGCGGAAGCCCGGGAGCACCGTTTCATCCGGGCACATAAAGAGGTCGACTGAGGGTCATCGACTCCCGGCCATATGCCGTATACTGACTCAGGTAAGGCCCCAACCCGGGCGTCATTCATCGTTCCAGTGGAGTGCCGCACAATGAGCAAGATTCCCGTCGGTATCAGCACCTGCCTGCTGGGGAAGGAAGTCCGCCACGACGGCGGTCATAAACACTCCCGTTACTGTACCGAGGTACTGTCCCGTTACTTTGAATTCCGCTCCCTTTGCCCGGAACTGGAAGCCGGACTCGGCGTACCCCGGCCGGCCATTCACCTGCGGGAAAGCGACGACGGGCTACGGCTGGTCGAGGTCAAAAAAGGTACCGACCATACCGCAGAGATGCAGGGTTTTATCGACCGGGTCATGGGCTCACTGGCCGATTTGCGGGGCTATATCCTGATGGCCAAGTCCCCCTCCTGCGGGATGGAGCGCATCCGCGTCCATAACAGCGATGGCAACGTGGTCCACCGGGACGGCCGTGGCATGTTTGCCGAGGCACTGATCCGCACCTACCCCCTGATGCCAGTTGAGGAGGAGGGACGCCTCAATGACGACCAGCTGCGGGAGAACTTCATCGAGCGGGTCTTCGCCTACGACGACTGGATGCAGAATGTGGCCGGAGAGCGACTCACCCCCCAGGCCCTGATCGAGTTCCATACCCGCCACAAGTTCCAGTTGCTGGCCCACTCCGAACAGATTTACCGGCAGCTTGGCCCCATGCTGGGTGACCTGAAATCCGAGCCTCTCACCACCATCGCCGACCGCTACATTCACCGCTTCATGGAGGCCATGACCAAGCGCGTCAGCCGCGGCTCCCACGTCAACGCTATGCAGCACCTGATGGGCTACCTGCGGGATTCAATGGGCGATGCGGACCGCAAGGTGTTGATGGAACAGGTGGAAGCCTACCACCGGGGCGAGGTGCCGTTGATCGTACCCATGACGCTGCTTCGTATGGCCCAGCGCCGGGAGCCCATCAGCTACCTGGACCAGCAACACTACCTTTCGCCTTATCCGGACGACCTGGGGCTGAGGAACCGGATCTGAATAATTCTTTTTCTCAGAACTGGAAAATTCACATTGTGAACTATATGCTGAAGCTCCCTCACTGAGCGGAACCGGACAACCATGCGCCACTGTGTGATCGCCCTGCTGATGTTGCTGGGCGCGCAAACTGCTGTAAGTGACGACGCCGTCCCTGCCAGCATGCCGGAAACCCTTGCCTTCAACGTCAGTACCGGGGGCCATCCCCCGTTTACCATTGTGCACGGGGACGGTCGCGTCTCCGGGATTTTCTGGGATGTGCTCTCCGCGATTGCCGACCGTTTCCAGGTGGAGCTGCTGGCCGTTCAGGTGCCGCCCAAACGTAGTGAAAGCCTGCTCCTTTCCGGTCACGTGGATGTCACCATGCGGGCCATGGAGTGGGTCGATGACCCGCAAGCGTTCGTCTTCTCCGATCCGGTCATGATGACCCGCGATGCCCTTTTTGTGCACCGGGACAGTGATCGAAAGATTGATGCCGTAGAGGACCTGGAGGGCACCTTGCTCGGGCGGCTGGGCTTCCATTATCCCTGGCTGGCAGAGCGATTGCAGCAGGAGGCGGTATCGTTAATACCGGTGCAGGATCAGGAGCCGATGCTGCGACGTCTTTACGACGGCAGAACCCGGTTCACGGGTGCTATCAGTAATCTCCATGCCGGTTACTGGACCCTGAAGAACGTCCCCTGGGGGGACAGCATCCGCGAAGCGCCCATTCGCCTGGATGAAGTGGGTTTTCGCCTGATGTTTCCGCCCCGGCACCAGGCACTGGTACCCCGGATCAATCAGGAACTTCAGCGGCTGCGGTCCAGCGGAGAGCTGGACCGTATTATTCGCGCCTATCAGTAAGTGCCTGGGCCGTCCTCAGAAACCGTACAAAAGTGACAGGGAGGTTTCGGTGTCGGTGTCTTCCGAGTCCGGCGGCGCGTCGGAAACATGGGTCACCCGGTAAGCGAGCTTCAGGGAAAGATCACCGATCACGCTGGCCTGAACCGAGGTTTCAGACTCGGTAATCACGTTGTTCTCATCCAGGCCAATCTCCGAGGCGAGCTTCTGACGGAACAGGGCATTGTCGGAAAGGGCGAAGTCGAACTGTCCCGCCAACCGGGCGATGGCTTCGTCCTCGTCCCGGTTACCGTCATCATCGGGCTCTTCCAGTTTGTTGAACCGGTAACCAACACCCGCCGACAGGTCCAGGAAAGAGTCGTCACCCAACTCCCAGACCCGGTGACCGTAACCGGTGGTCGCCGAGGAACGGAAGTCATAGCCGGAGAACCGGTCATTCTCCCAGAAGCCCCGGAGAAACCAGAACTGGTTCTCGGAGAACTTGTAGTCCGTCTCTGCCTCGGCACGGTAACGCTCCGCAGTGGTTTCATCCTCCGCTTCGGTGTAGGCAGAACGGAACTCCCCGATATTGCGCCAGCTTTCGGTTTCGTGCACCAGGCCCAGCCGGCCCTTCAGGTTGGTCTCTTCCGAGTTACCGGTAGTCACCAGCAGGCCAAGCTCCGCCTCGCCTTCCCAGTTACTGTCCTGGGCAGTGGCCGCCAGGGGCATGGCGAGGGCGACAAGGGCCGCGGTGCGGGTAATGCGAGTCATGGGTTCTCCGTTGTCAGGTTCCGGTTCAGGCAGAGGCCTTTTTGCGGCACTGTTCTCCCCGCGCACTGCGGGCAGCCTGGCGGGCGCGTTCGGCTTTCTTGCGGGCCTTTCGCTCAGCAATAATCCGCGCAGCCTCCCCGCCAACGTGGGCCTCCCCCCGTTCCCGGGCCAGGCGCACCTGGCGCTCTCGCTCGGCAAACCGGGCCCGTTGCTCTTCCGTCACGGTATCAATGCACTGGGGACAGCTGACACCACGCTCGTATTCCGGGCGCTGTTTATCGTCTTCCGTAATGGGGCGACGGCAGGCATGGCACTGGTCGTACTGGCCGCGTTCCAGCTGGTGATTGACGGTCACCCGGTCATCGAACACAAAGCACTCACCGCGCCACAGGCTGTTCTCTTCGGGCACGGACTCCAGGTAATTCAGGATACCGCCCTTGAGGTGGTAAACCTCCTCGAAGCCCTGTTCCTTAAGGAAGGCGGTGGACTTCTCGCAGCGAATACCGCCGGTGCAGAACATGGCGACCTTGCGGTGCTTACCCGGGTCCAGGTTTTCCTTCACGTACTGCGGGAATTCCCGGAACGAATCGGTGGCGGGATTCACAGCCCGCTCGAAGGTGCCAATTTCCACCTCGTACTGGTTGCGGGTGTCAATCAGCAACACATCCGGGTCAGAGATGAGGTCATTCCATTCCCGGGGCTCCACATAGGTGCCTACGGTGCGCTTGGGGTCTATTCCCTCAACGCCCATGGTGACGATCTCTTTCTTGAGCTTGACCTTGGTGCGCTTGAAAGGCTGGATATCGACGAAAGACTCCTTGTAGTCAATACCGCCGAAACGCTCGTCCTGGCCAAGCCATTCCTTGATGGCATCGATGCCCTCACGGCTACCGGCAATGGTGCCGTTGATACCCTCACGGGCGAGCAGCAAGGTGCCATGGACATCCTTTGCCAGCATCAGGTCCAGCAACGGCTGGCGTAAATCACGGTAATCGTTCAGCTCTGCGAACTTGTAAAGTGCGCAGACAACAACAGTCTGGGACATGGTGACTCCTGCGGGCCGGATCGTAAATCCGGAGCATGGTGGTTCAGCACGATGCCGACAAAGGCCGGCATCGTTATTGGCGGGCGAATTTTAACCAAACCGGGAAATGAAAACCAATCCGGTCGGGGTGGCGGGCATTACTGTTCGTTCAGTTCCCGCTCAACGACGGCGGACAACTGCTCCCAGCCCGGGCGGTTCAGGGGAATATTGTTCACCAGTACCGTTGGTGTACTGGCGACCTGTAGCTGCCTGGCCACCTGGCGGCTTTCCTCGACAGCTTCCCGGTGCAACTCTGACTCCATGCAACGGTTGAAGCGGCGGGTATCCAGGCCAAGGTCGTCCGCGTAGTCAGAGAACTGCCCGGAGGCGTCTGACAGGGACTCCCAGTTCGACTGTTCTTCAAACAGTCGGTCATGCATGGCCCAGTAGCCGTCCTGGTCACCGGCACAGCGCGCCGCCATGGCTGCGGCCATGGCGTGGGTATGCTGCGGCAGGGGCAGGTCGAAAAAGACAAAGCGCACCTCGCCAGAGTCTACATATTCTTCCTTGAGGCGCTGACCGGCGTTCGCAAAGCGGGCGCAGGCGGGACACTGATAGTCCGCGAACTCCCGCACCACCACTTCAGCATCGTCGGATCCGACAGATACGCCATAGCGGTCGAGTTGGGACGGAAAGGCCGGGGTGTCTTCAGCCACATCGGGCAATTCCCCCGGCCCGGTCAGTGATGGCTGGGTAAGGTAATAAAGTACCGCCACGACAGCCACGGCAATAATCACCAGCCCGGTAAACACCAGGCCCATGCGGGAGCGTTTGCGAGGTGAGGGGCTCCCCGTTTGCTGACGACGCTTGGCTTCACCCATGGATGGTCCCCGTAAATGTATGGACGGTAGTTTCAGGGTCGTTATTGTGGGGCGTTTGTCACGGCAGGACAAGAGCCTGTAAACAAATCTGTGTAACTGCCCACCCCATTACAGGTGGCCGTCCAGGCGGTCACCGAATTCGATAATAAAGCGATTCAATGCCGGCTTCCAATCACGGATCGGCATGGTCCATTTCTTCGAGGCCTGCTGGATCGCCAGGAAGGCCACTTTCAGTGCTGAGTCATCGGAGGGGAACAGCTTCCGGCGCTTGGTCGCCTTTCGAATAACACTGTTCAGCGACTCGATGGCATTGGTGGTGTAGATCACCTTCCGGATCGCCGGCGGGTACTCGAAGATGGTGATCAGGTTATCCCAGTGGCTTTGCCAGGAGCGAGAGATCTGTGGGTATTGGCTGTCCCAGCGCTCTCCAAAGGCCTCCAGTGCCTGCCGGGCCTCATGTTCCGTGGCGGACTGATAGATTTGCTTCAGATCGGCCGTCACGGCCTTGTAGTCCTTCCAGGACACGTAGCGCAGCGAGTTGCGAACCATGTGCACGATGCACAGTTGCACCTTGGTTTGGGGGTACTCAGCGGCAATGGCATCCGGGAACCCTTTGAGGCCATCGACACAGGCGATCAGGATGTCCTCCAAACCACGGTTCTTCAGTTCCGTCAGTACCGATAGCCAGAACTTCGCACCCTCGGTCTCGGCCAGCCAGAGGCCCAGCAACTCTTTCTGGCCCTCCATGTTGATACCCAGGGCCAGGTATAGGGACTTGTTGATTACCCTCTTGTCCTGACGAATTTTCAGAACGATGCAGTCCAGATAGACGATGGGGTAGATCGGATCAACAGGGCGATTCTGCCACTCATGAACCTGATCGATCACACGCTCCGTCACCTTGGAAACCAGTGTTGCCGAGATGTCCGCGTCGTACATCTCTTTGAAGGCATCTACGATGTCTCGTGTGCTCAATCCCTTGGCATACAATGCCAAGATTTGATCATCCATCTGGGTCAGCCGAGACTGACCCTTACGGACGAACTGAGGCTCAAATGAGCCTTCCCGATCACGGGGAGACTGGATGGAAACTTCCCCGTGCTGGCCCTTCAGGCGCTTGGCAGAATAGCCATTGCGACTGTTGCCAGTGCCACGACCTTCAGGAGCGTGCTTCTCGTATCCGAGGTGCTCATCCAGTTCAGCATTGAGTGCGGTCTCGACGGTCAGCTTGACCAGTTGCTGCGTGAGGGCTCCGAGATCTTTTTCGGACTTAATG
This sequence comes from Marinobacter sp. AN1, assembly GCF_026013985.1. NCBI lineage: Bacteria > Pseudomonadati > Pseudomonadota > Gammaproteobacteria > Pseudomonadales > Marinobacteraceae > Marinobacter > Marinobacter sp. AN1. The sequence continues at coordinate 3,300,142 of NZ_CP110342.1, forward strand.
TCCTTGGCCAGCTCGGCGGCCATGGCTTTGAGTTTTTCTTGGTCCAATTGTGTACCCACGATGGTATCCTTTTGAAAAGATTACTCAGTCGTGGGCAGTTACACAATTTGGTTTACAGGCTCCAGGACAACTACCCCGGAAATTCCCGCACACCCCGATACATCAATCGTCTTCTTCCAGTTCGATCTCTTCGGCAATATAGCCGCCACTGCCATCACCGGAATAGTCGATCTCGACACGGTCATTTTCACTCAGGTCAGCAAATTCCACATCATCAAACTCGGTGTCCGCATCAATTCGGAGCACGACCCCGAGAATGGTCAGACTTTCCGAACCGGGGTCCTTGTTGAGGGCGTCAATGCGCCCCTCCAGCTCATAACCGGAGTCATCCACCTCACCTTCACACTCAATTTCCAGAGCTTCCAGGTACCCCTCATCGGAACGCTGGATGCCTGCCACTTCAAGCTCAACCCGGCCCACCAGGTCCGGGCCGATAACCTCAGGGCAGCCCTCATCATCGTCGTCATCGTCCTCACGGATTGTGAACGGCGTCTGGCGAATTTCCACACCGCCAACCGTCAGGACATCGCCATCAACGCCATCGAGCAGTCCTTCAACTCCCGCATCAGCGTCACGGTACTCAATTTCTTCGGCCTGCAGGGTCAGTACACCGTTGTCGTTAACGTAACGCCCCTCTACCTGTAACAGAACGCCGGGCAGGATGTCGGATGGTGCCAGGTCATCGACTTCGGTATTGGCATCAGTAGTGACCCGAATACCATTCAGCGAGAAACGGCCATTGGCGAATTCGCCTGCGAACAGTTCGGTTACCACGCCCGCGACCTGCACATCCTCATCAAGGGATTCATCCAGGAATGCCGTCGGGCCATTACAGATATTGCTGACGATAAACGCTGCGCCGCCGGAGTATTCGCCTTCGGCGTCCACCGGCGTACCGTCAGCGAGCGCCAGTTCGTCACATACAGCCCCTGAGGGAATCTGCAACTCCAGGCCATCGACAAAGTAGCGCTCGTTGCCTTCTTCACCGGTGACGGAAAGGTAGCCCTCGATTTCCTGGGCGTGATCGCCGGGAGACACCGGCCCCACATAGCTTGCCCGGAAACTGCCGTCAGCCTGCAGCCAGCCACTGACTCTCAGCTCCTGGCCGACGACGATCGTGGCCAGGTCCGCCAGCGTACTCTGTGTCAGACGGTCAAGGATGACTTCAAAGCCCATGACCTCGATACGCCCTTCACGTATGACATCGTCCCAGGGCTGAGTCACAGAGGTCACCGGCCCACGGAGAGTATCGTCATACCGAACCAGTTCGGCCTGGCCCTCGCCATCGTCCTGCCATTCGCCACGAATCTGCAGGATCATTCCTTTTTCAAGGTCTGCTTCCACCGGAACACCGGGTTCACCGTCAAAGTCATCAATGCCCAGGTTCTCGGTGATAAACCGGATGCCATTGACAAACACACTGCCAAAACCGGACACCGGCCCGACGCTGGACCCGGTACCGCGGATACCGCCATCAGCAATGTCCCCCCCCAACAGAAGAACCCCCGCCAGCCCCACCGCAGGCCACCAGCGATAACGTTGCTGATAGCAATGAGATGGCAGCAATGCGACTACCTGGACGAACTTTCATGGACTTATCCTTCTTGTTTCTCTTGTCTCTGGCTATTTATTTCTCAGGGTCAACATCGGTGTAACGACGAAACAGCATGCCCTGGGCGCCCGTTCAGAACGGGCGCGTTCAATGGAGCCGGCGCTGGCGGGGCAATAGGCGCTACGCCGAAGCATCACCCGGCCGGTGTGAACCTTCTCCACCAGACCCAGCTTGGTGAGTTCGGACAGGACATCGTCAACATCCAGCTGAACGTCTACACCATGCACCAACTCTTCGAACTTCGGACCATCATCGCCGCTGATGAGCAGCATGGAGGGCTCACCGCCCGCATCAAGGAAGCGATCGTCGCGAAGCCAGGTTGCAATAACGTTACAGGCGCTCCGTGAAACCAGCGCCTGTACCAGGCCGGTAATCTGCCAGCGGGTTGATACCTCACGCCCCAGTGCCGAAACCATGTTCATTCCGTTATCCCCTCGTCCGGACCGCCCTGAATCGGATCTTCAAAGTAGAAGACACTGATGCCTGTACGGACGGCTCTAGCGGCGTTTTTTCCCCGTTTCGGCTGACATCCTGGTCCCTTGGTCCCAACCAGCCGTCCAGTTGCTCCAGCAACTGCTGGGACTGACGACCCGCCAGTGTCCGCCACTCCTGAATGACCTCCGCCGGGATATTGTCGTAGGTCAGTGTTCGCTGAAACAGGGGCTGCCGACCCTGGCGGGCGCTCACCAGGTTGTAATCAATGGTGGCAACAAGGTCAGATACGTCCTCGCCAAAGATATGGAGCATCTCACTATCATCACCGGCTGGCACATAGGCCCGCTTGCGGAGTTCAACCATTCCGCCCTCCTCCGCCTTCCAGGCCACAACACCGACCCGCAGAAGTTCGTCCAGTACGGCCCTGGGAGTCATGTCACCACTGTAAAGGCGAACCAGCTCGGCGAAGCCGGCGCTACCATCCAGGGTGAGCACTGCAGGGTGGCCAACCGCATCCTGGAAACGGGGGTCATGCACCCAGCCCGCAACCACCCGGGATGCCCGGTTTCCCTGGCGATTCTGACGGGGCTCGAGGGGCTGGCCAGAGAGAATCTCACGCTGACGCTTGACCTCCTTGCGCGTAAGACCGGTAAGCACAGCCGCCCGCGAATCAGTCATCTTCCGGCCTCGCTCCGGAAAATCCTTCAGTGCGGTCTCGATATAGGCTCTCCGCGCGAGCTCGGCAAAGTCACCGAAAGGCACCCCATTGCGGAGCAGCAGACGGACCAGGGGCCGGAGGATTCGATAGAGGGCGCTGTGAAGTGGCCCGGGAGTATGATCTGACATGGCTTGGGATTGTATTCCCAGATAAGGGGGTAGTACCAGCGAGGGGCCGTGAAAGGCCCCTCAATTATCCAATGCCATCAATCATCACTGTCATCGTCGTCGTCTTCGAGCTCGATGGCAGTGATTACGTAACTGCCCGGCGAGCCGTTAAACTCAATCTCGACCCGGCTTCCGGCAGAAATGCCGCTGAAACTGACGTCGCCCCGATTCAGGGTCAGGCCCATGATACTGAGCGTATCACTGGTGGTCTCATCCACCCGGCCCTCCACTTCGAAGTCATCGTCATCGTCGTCTTCACGCTCGATCTTGAAGGCTTCCAGGTAGCTGCCGGAACTGTCAGAGCGCTGGCGCCCCTCGATTTCCACATACTGGCCCTGCGCCAGCGACTCCAGGTCCTGTGTGCGGCTGCGGGCATCGTCATCATCATCGTCCTCAATGAGGGTGTTGATGGAAATGGCCACCGTCACACCGGATACCTGCATACGGTTCTCCGCAAGGTTGACCGAGTCGATCACGCCTTCCAGCTCCGCGTCGCCGTCCTGGGGCTCAATCTCCTCCGCGTAAAGCAGGCCGCCGCGATACTCACCCTCGACCTTCACGAACAGGCCATCGGACAACTGGTCCTCGCGCAGCCCGTCATCAAACTCGGTATCGCTGTCCACCTGGACAGTCACGCCGTTGAGAATAAACCGGCGGGCGCTGGTGTCGTAATCACCGGCAATGGCACCGGAGATCTCCACATCATCGTCGTCATCGAACCAATCGTCTTCGCCTTCAATCTCCCGGGCCATAAGTACGCCGTTATCAAGGTAGCCCTCAACTTCCACCACCAGGCCATCACGAAGGTCTTCGGCGCTATCGAGGTCGTCATCGAACTCGGCCAGGCCATAGTTCACCACCAGACCGTTGATGGTAAACGTCTGGGCGTCCCGGTCCAGGTCCGCAATCAGCCCCTCGATTTCTGTCTCACGATCGTCATCGTCTATAAACCGCTCCGCCACCGGCCGAATGCCGACAAAGCTTGCCAGGAAGCTGCCATCCCCCTGACGCCAGGCACTCACCCGCACCCGGTAGCTGCCAGGCGCACCGGCCACGGTCGCCAGATCATCGCCAGCCTTGATCACGGTGCGCCCATCCAGCAGGACGGTCTGACCAGCCACCGTCAGCGAGCCGGTGTTCTCGACCTCATCCCAGCTGAACGCGGTCAGGGCACCACGAAGGGTGTCGTCGTATTCCACACTGCGGGCCCGGCCTTCATTACGGTCGTCATCCCAGTCGGCCTTCACCTGCAGGATCATGCCCTTTTCCAGCTCGGCTTCACGGCTGAGCCCGTCATCACTGGTGATGCTGCCGCCAAGGTCATCGGTATTGAAGTAGGTGCCGTTGACGTAGACGCTGCCAAAGCCGGAAACCGGCCCCACGCTGGTGCCGCTGGCAGTGGCACTGGTTTCGCTGGTGGTATCGCCGGAGTCGGAACTGGAGCTACCACCTCCTCCACAGGCCACCAGGGAGCCGGCGACGGTTCCGATCAGCAGGGCTTTTACTGCGACTGTCAGTTTGTTGCGTTTCATTGCTCTCTCCATTGCGTGCTTGACCGTTCTCATCGGTCTGGACTGTCCGGTGCGGTGACGCTTGCTCCGTTTTTGGGACTTTTTTCCCAATTAATATTTTGGGATTTTAATCCCAATTAATGAAAAGTCCAGTAGGCAACGGTGAAGTTTTTGTGAACCTCACGGGCCAGGCCACGTAAAAACCTGAACACACGGCAAAAATGGAACGGAAAAATGTTGGGATTTCTGAAGGGCGATCCAAAGAAAAAACTGCAGAAAACCTATAACGACAAGCTCGAAAAGGCACTGCACGCACAACGAAACGGGGATTTGCGGACGCACTCGAACCTGATGGAAGAGGCCGAAGCCCTCTATGCCCAGATCCAGGCGCTGGAAAAGAAGCAGGGGTGATTCAACAGTCAGGGAGGCGCTGCCAGGAGGCAAGGGGCAACCGCCCGGTCGCCCCTGCCATTTAGCGGAGGTGATGTCAGTCGGCGATAAAATGCGCCAGCAGGCGGTTCAGCCGATCCACTTCCCTGCGCATGTCGCGGACTTCGTCCAGCAGGTCAAGGGACATGGCCAGGCCCGGCAGGTTGATTTTCAGGTCCCGCTGCAGGCGCTGGGCTTTGCGTAACCGTGCCAGTGCCTGCAGGTCAAAGGCCCAGTCGCCCGTGTCCGGTGTGTCGTTCACGGGTGAAATGACCCCGTAGCTCACCAGCTTGATCACAAATTCCGCGTGGCATTCCCCGCGCTCACAGATCTCCCGCAGAGTGAAGGTGCCTGCCGGGTCATCCAGCTCTACGGTGATGATGGTATCCCTGGTTGTCATCCTGTCCCCCTCTCACACATGCAGTTTGCTGCGCGGATTGAAATGCTGTTCGGCTTCCGCCAGTTGCTGGTAGAGTTTCTCGGCTTCTTCGCTGTGCTGCTCCGGCATCACCACCTGCAGCACCACGATCTGGTCACCCGGATGCTTCCCGGGCAGACCCTTGCCCTTAAGCCGCAGTTTGCGACCGCTGTTGGAGCCTTTGGGAACCTTCAGGTTGACCTTACCCCCCACGACCGGCACGGTAACGCTGGCGCCCAGCGCGGCCTCCCAGGGTGCGATCGGCACGGTCAGCAACAGGTCCCGCCCCTCCACGGTGAACATCGGGTGGGGTGCCAGCTCCACTTCAATAAACAGGTCGCCATTGTCACCACCACCGATACCGGGAGCGCCCTGGCCTTTCAGGCGAATATGCTGGCCATCCCGCATGCCGGCGGGAATCTTCACCTTCAGGGTTTTTGGCCTGGCGACGATGCGTCCGTGGTCGTCCACCTCATGGACGGTAAACTGAACCTGCTTCTCACAACCATGGTAGGCCTCCTCCAGGAACAGCGCCAGGCGGGCATGCACGTCTTCCCCCCGGCTGCGGGTATCCTGGCGGAAACCGCCAAACCCTGCTCCGCTGAAGCCGCCGGCGCGCCGTCCTCCACCGAAGATTTCCTCGAAGAAGTCACTGAACTGGCTGGCATCGGCCTCGGTATAACCGCCACCGCCAAATCCGGACGCGCTCTGCCAGCCAGGTGGTGGCTCGAAGGAACCATCACCCCGGGCGCCATACTTGCGCAACTGGTCGTATTCGGCCCGCTTCTCCGGGTCCTTGAGAACCTCGTAGGCCTCACCCACGTCCTTGAACTTTGCATCAGCGTCTTCTTCCTTGCTGACATCCGGGTGATACTTCCGCGCCAACTTGCGGTAGGCCTTCTTGATCTCTTCGGGAGAGGCCGACTCGCTCACACCGAGTACGGCGTAGTAGTCCTTGAAGTCCATTGATTTTCCTCACGCCTTATCGTAAAAAAATCTCTAACTAACTATATTTGACGCGAATCCCGAAATTACAAGTCAGCCCGGCATGCTGTCATCGCCGGGAGCCTGCCCGCCAGCTGACCCGTCCTAATATACGTTGACGGTTTTTGTTGAAGCCAGCGGCCTAGGGTTGCTGGCTTTTTCATGCACCTCTTGGGGCGTTTTCATGCCGAGACTGAGGTGTGGCCTGTAGGTATTATAGGCAGCAATGGACTCCTTGATCAGTACACCCAACTCGGCAAAGGTTCGACATCGGTTGATAAGAAACTCTTGCTTGAGGATGCCGTTGATCCGTTCAGCAAGAGCGTTCTGGTAGCAATCATACCCATCGGTCATCGATGGCCGAATCTGATGTTTCCGTAGCACGCTTTGGTACAGAGAAGAGCAATATTGGAGGCCTCGATCCGAATGATGTATGAGGGGCTGATCGGTCATACGGTGACGGACTGCCTGGTTCAACGCGGCCACGGTATCGGAAGCTTTCATTTCATGGCTGAGGTTATGGCCCACGATCTTGCGTGAGAAGGCATCCGTAATCAGGGATAGATAATGCACCCCCTCACCTGTTTCAACGTAGGTGATATCGCTCACGAAGACCTGCTCCGGGCGATGCAGCTCACATCCTGCCAGCAGGTTAGGATGCTTCCTCATCCAATGGCGGCTGTTGGTTGTTTTCGTATAGTTTTTCTTCGGGCGGACCAGTAACTGGTGCTGACGAAGGTAATCAAACAAACCATCTCGGCCAAGCTTGATGCCAAGGGCTTGAAATTCTTCGTGCAGCAGATAATACAGCTTGCGTGTTCCTAATCGTGGCAATCGTTTTCGAATCTGCTGCACAAGAGCTTTAACCGGCTCCAGTTGAATCTGACGCATTCTCCGCCGCTGAAGACGTTGATAAATCCCCTGGCGTGATACTCCAAAGAGCGAACAGCTTTTGCTCAGGCTCACTTTGCCTTTTGCTTGCAGCGTGCGCGCTCCTTGGATAAATACTTTTTTCGCAGGCCGGCTCCGTAATCCCGATCCATGATATCGACCATTTCATTGAGCAGGAGGTTGCGAAGACGCTCATCTTCCAGCTCTTTTTCCAGTCGCTTTATCTTCTGCTCGGGCGTTTCCTGGGATCGGTTCATGGGCGAGCTCCTGGGCAAGGACCAGTCCAATTTACCATGCTTCCGAAGCCACGTGAGAACCGTACTGCGACCCTGGATACCGTAGGTCTTTTGCGCCTGTTTGTAGGTGAGCTCGCCTTTTTCGACCTGATCAACAACCGCTAATTTAAAGCCGAGGTTGTAATCACGCTGCGTGCGCTTCTTGCGGGTGGGAGTGATGTTGTCCATCTGTGCATCTCCAGATGACAACGTATTTCAGGACGGGACATACGAAACCGTCCTGGAAACCACCACCGGCGATATAACCCACATACTCCTGTACGCGTCCGACGCCCTGAAAGACAACCGCATTCCGCCAGCGGGATTTGTAAACGAAGGAGCCCCCGCGTACGCACAGCCTGCCGGGGTTGAGGGGGATGGCAACTTCAATACGGGCGGGTCGGGGTCTGATACGGTGGGTTACCGACTGGCTTTGCCGGCAGGTGCCGAGTTGCCGTTATCCGTCGAGGCAACGCTCTACTACCAGAGCATCCGCCCGACGTTCGTTAACGCCATCCATGGAGATCATGAGGCTATCAGTCAGTTCCGCACGGCGGCAGCAATGAATCCACCGCCGGCGGAAGTACTCAGCACCCTGACATTCCAGGTGGACTGAGCGACTGGTGCGCAGGACTTACTTGACCTTCGGGTCCAGCTCGCCAGCCTCGTAACGCTCGAACATCCTTTCCAGGTTGATCGGCTTGATCTTGCTCGCATTACCGGCGGTGCCAAAGGCTTCATAACGGGCCACGCAGACCTCGGTCATCGCCTTCATGGTTTCCTTGAGGAACTTGCGCGGGTCAAACTCGGCCTTGTTCTCGGCCAGGAAGCGACGGACCGCGCCGGTGCTGGCCAGGCGCAGGTCAGTGTCGATATTCACCTTGCGAACGCCGTGCTTGATGCCCTCGACGATTTCCTCGACAGGAACCCCATAGGTTTCCGGGATCTCACCACCGTACTGGTTGATGATCTCCAGCCATTCCTGGGGCACGGAACTGGAGCCATGCATGACCAGGTGGGTGTCCGGGATGCGGGCGTGGATTTCCTTGATCCGCTCAATGGCCAGGATGTCGCCGGTGGGCGGGCGGGTAAACTTGTAGGCGCCGTGGCTGGTGCCGATGGCGATAGCCAGGGCATCCACGTGGGTCTTCTTGACGAAGTCAGCGGCTTCTTCCGGATCGGTCAGCAGCTTGTCGTGGTCCAGCTTGCCTTCGGCGCCGATACCGTCTTCCTCGCCGGCCATGCCGGTTTCCAGGGAGCCGAGGCAGCCCAGCTCACCTTCAACGGACACGCCACAGGCGTGGGCCATGTCCACGGTACGCCGGGTGACATCCACGTTGTATTCATAGTCGGTGGGGGTCTTGCCGTCTTCACCCAGGGAGCCGTCCATCATCACCGAGCTGAAGCCGAGCTGGATGGAGCGCTGGCACACCGCCGGGCTGGTGCCATGGTCCTGGTGCATAACCACCGGAATGTGGGGAAACTCTTCCACTGCCGCCAGGATCAGGTGGCGCAGGAAGGGGGCACCGGCGTATTTGCGGGCACCGGCAGAGGCCTGGACAATCACCGGGGAGTCGGTCTTGTCCGCCGCTTCCATGATGGCTCGCATCTGTTCCAGGTTGTTCACGTTAAAAGCGGGCACACCGTAACCATGCTCGGCGGCATGATCCAGAAGTTGCCGCATCGAAATCAGGGCCATGTGTTTTCTCCTTGATAGGTCTGTGTCTTTTAGGTCATCCGCAATGGTCAGCGAGACTGGGGGTGGGGGAACTTTCCGGGACCGTCTGCAGCCAGGGATGGCTGCAGTCGAGCCCTACAGGGACGTATTCACGGGCGTGTCCCGGAAAGTTTCACCGCCCCCAGGCTCCCGCACCTATGTATCAGGCGCCGCGCTCTTCCAGTACCGCTACTGCAGGCAACGTCTTGCCTTCCACGAACTCCAGGAAGGCACCGCCGCCGGTGGAGATATACGAAATCTTGTCAGCTACGCCATACTTGTCAACCGCCGCCACGGTATCACCACCGCCGGCCAGCGAGAACGCGTCGCTCTCAGCAATAGCATGGGCCAGGGCCTTGGTGCCATTACCAAACTGATCGAATTCGAATACGCCGACCGGGCCATTCCACAGAATGGTCTTTGCATTCTTGAGCAACTGGGCGAATTCGCCGGCGGTTTCAGGGCCGACGTCGAGGATCATATCGTCCTCGGCCACGTCGGAAATGTTCTTCACCGTCGCGGTGGCATTTTCGGAAAACTCCGGAGCCACCACAACATCGACCGGCAGCGGAATTTCCACCCGGGAGGCAATGTCCTTGGCGGTGTCGATCAGGTCATGCTCACACAGTGACTTGCCGACAGGGTGCCCGGCGGCCGCCAGGAAGGTGTTGGCGATACCGCCGCCCACGATGATCTGGTCGCACACCTTTTCCAGGGCGTTCAGCACATCCAGCTTGGTGGACACCTTGGAGCCGCCAACGATGGCGACCACCGGCTTGGCCGGGTTGTCCAGGGCCTTGCCCAAAGCGTCCAGCTCCGCAGCCAGCAGCGGGCCCGCGCAGGCTTCCGGGGCGAACCTGGCGACACCGTGGGTTGAGGCCTGGGCCCGGTGGGCGGTGCCGAAGGCGTCCATTACGTAAACATCACACAGGGCGGCATATTGCTTCGCCAGCGCCTCGTTGTCTTTTTTCTCACCTTTATTGAAGCGGACGTTTTCGAACAGCACCACTTCGCCGTCGGCTACCTCGACACCGTCCAGGTAGTCCTTGACCAGGCGAACTTCCTGACCCAGCATTCCGGTCAGGTGCTCGGCCACCGGCTTCATGGAGGAGGCCTCGTCGTAAACGCCTTCTTCCGGACGGCCCAGGTGGGACATCAGCATGACTTTCGCTCCGGCATCCCGCGCCGCCTTGATGGTGGGCAATGAGGCACGGATACGAGCGTCGCTGCTGACCTTGCCGTCCTTTACCGGCACGTTCAGATCTTCACGAATCAGAACCCGCTTGCCCGCGAGGTTCAGGTCAGTCATTTTCTTGATGGCCATAATCGCAGTTCCATTTTCCTGAGAGTTCGAATGCTTTTTTGCCACGGAATCCACGGCCCTTCGACAAGCTCAGGGCGAGCGGGCGTGGGTTCCGTGGCCAATTAATCGTTTTTACCCAACCAGCACCGGGCTACATCCAGCATCCGGTTGGCAAAGCCCCATTCGTTATCAAACCAGCACAGCACCTTTACCATTCGCCCGCCGGTGACCCGGGTCTGGCCGCCATCGACGATGCCGGAGTGGGCATCGTGGTTGAAATCGGAGCTGGCCAGCAGTTCGTCGGTATAGCCCAATACGCCCTTAAGGCCATTTCTCGAGGCATCCGCCAGCAGGCGGTTCACCTCTTCAACGGAGGTTTCACGGCGCACGTTCACCACCATATCGATGGCAGAGACATTCAACGTGGGCACCCTCATGGCCACGGAACTGAACCGGTCTTTCATTGCCGGTAACAGCCGCTCGATACCCCGGGACAGGCCCGTGTCCACCGGCACGATATTGTGCAGGGCGCTGCGGGTACGGCGCAGGTCCTGGTGGTGGTAGGCGTCGATAACCGGCTGGTCGTTCATGGCCGCATGGATGGTGGTGGTACTGCCCTGCTCCACTCCCAACGCTTCGTCCAGCACCTTTATCACCGGCACCAGGCAGTTGGTGGTGCAGGAGGCCGCCGACACGATGCGGTCTGCGGCTTCCAGGCTGGTGTCATTCACACCGAAAACCACCGTGCGATCCACATCCGGCTCCGCCGGCTGGGAGAAAAGCAGTCGACGGGCGCCCGCTGCCAGGTGCCGCTCAGCCGTGGCGCGATCACTGAACGAGCCGGAACACTCCAGAACCAGGTCCACGTTCAGCTCATCCCATGGCAGGTCATCGGGTTCGGCACTTCTCAGCACCCGGATGGCGTCGCCGTTTACAACCAGGTGGTCACCCTGTGCCTGCACGTCACCACGAAAGCGTCCGTGGGTGGAGTCATAGCGGGTCAGGTGGGCAATGGTGTCCAGGTCCGCCAGTTCGTTGATGGCGACTACCTGCAACCGGTCACGGTAGCCATTTTCATAGAGCGCCCGCAGCACGCACTGACCGATGCGGCCATAGCCGTTAATGGCAATGCGTGCAGGGGCTTCGTTGCTCATCAGTTATCCAGCAGCTCAAGGGCGGTATCGACGATGTTATCGACGGTGAAACCGAATTCCCGGAACAGCTCACCAGCCGGGGCGGACTCACCGAAGGTGCTCATACCAATCACCCGGCCGTCCAGGCCCACATACTTGTACCAGTAGTCTTCAATGGCAGCTTCAATGGCAATGCGGTTGGTCACATCCAGCGGCAGCACCTTCTGCTTGTACTGGGCGCTCTGGGCATCAAATACCTCTGTGGACGGCATGGAAACCACCCTGACCTTGTGGCCTTTCTCCCGCAGGGCGCCAGCAGCATCCTGGGCCAGGCCCACTTCAGAGCCGGTGGCGATCAGGATCAGGTCCGGGGTGCCTCCGTCGTCAGAAAGGACGTAACCGCCCTTGGCTACGTCTGCCAACTGCTTGTCGTCACGCTCCTGATGCGGCAGGCCCTGGCGTGAGAAGACCAGGGCAGAAGGTCCGTCCTTGCGCTGGAGGGCGGCTTTCCAGGCCACCGCGGATTCAACCGCATCCGCCGGGCGCCAGGTGTTCATGTTAGGGGTGGTGCGCAGGCTGGCCAGCTGTTCGATGGGCTGGTGGGTCGGGCCGTCTTCACCCAGGCCGATGGAGTCGTGGGTGAACACGTAGATGGAGCGCTGCTTCATCAGTGCAGCCATACGCACTGCGTTCCGGCAGTACTCCATGAAGATCAGGAAGGTGGCGCCATAGGGCACGAAACCACCGTGCAGGGCAATGCCGTTCATGATGGCCGCCATGCCGAACTCCCGCACACCGTAATAGATGTAGTTACCGGAAGCATCATCTTTGGTCAGGCCCTTGCTGTCGCTCCAGATAGTCAGGTTGGAGCCGGCCAGGTCAGCGGAACCGCCCAGCAGTTCGGGCAGCAACGGGCCGTAGGCGTTCAGGGTGTTCTGGGAGGCCTTGCGGCTGGCAACGGTTTCGCCCTTATCCTGACACTCGCGGATGTAGGCGTCCGCCTTTTCCGCAAAGTCTGCCGGCAGGTCACCGTTCATACGGCGCTTGAACTCGGCGGCCAGCTCAGGCTCGGCCTGCTCATAGGCAGCGAAGGCCTCGTTCCAGGTCTGTTCGGCGGCAGCGCCTTTCTCCCGGGCGTTCCAGGCGGCGTAGATGTCCGCGGGAACTTCGAACGGACCATGGTTCCAACCCAGTTTTTCGCGGGTCAGCTGGATCTCGTCGTCGCCCAGCGGTGCGCCGTGGCAGCTTTCGGTGCCCTGCTTGTTGGGCGAGCCGAAGCCGATGATGGTCTTGCAGCAGATCAGCGTAGGCTGGTCGGTGTTTGCGCGGGCGCTTTCGATGGCGGAGCGGATGGCGTTGGCATCATGGCCGTCCACCGCCGGGATGACCTGCCAGCCGTAGGATTCAAAGCGCTTAGGAGTATCGTCGGTGAACCAGCCGTCCACTTCGCCGTCAATGGAAATGCCGTTATCGTCGTAGAAGAAGATCAGCTTGCCCAGGCCCAGGGTACTCGCCAGCGAGGCTACCTCGTGGGAGATACCTTCCATCAGGCAGCCATCGCCCAGGAACGCGTAGGTGTAGTGGTCAACGATGTCGTGGCCGGGGCGGTTGAACTGGGCACCCAGGGCCTTTTCCGCAATGGCAAAGCCAACGGCGTTGGCAATACCCTGCCCCAGTGGACCGGTAGTGGTTTCAACACCCGGAGTGTAGCCGTATTCCGGATGACCAGGCGTCTTGGAGTGCAGCTGACGGAAGTTCTTGATGTCGTCAATGGAAACGTCGTACCCGCTCAGGTGCAGCAGGGAATACTGCAGCATGGAGCCATGCCCGTTGGACAGCACAAAGCGGTCACGGTTGGCCCACTGGGGGTTGGCCGGGTTGTGGCTGAGGTAATCATTCCACAGCACCTCGGCGATATCCGCCATACCCATGGGCGCACCCGGGTGGCCGGACTTGGCTTTCTGAACCGCATCCATGCTCAGCGCGCGAATGGCGTTGGCGAGATCGTTACGGGACGGCATTGACGTTTCTCCAGTATTTGTCAGGAAACATAATCGAACGAAAAAAGAAGGCGCGTATTTTCGCCGATTAGTGGCCATCGGGGCAAATCGGCGTGGCAGCTACAAAGGCAGGGATTACCGAACCCGGCCAACCCACCACCAAAACTATATCAATTTTTTGATATAGATATTGCCCAATCCGCAACCAGCCACTAGACTTGCCGCCATGACCAGTATGAAAGCACCCGCCCTGCCAGTTGGCCTCGATGCCCTCGCCCCGCTCTACAAGGCTTGCGGTGATCCCTTGCGCCTGGAAATTCTGCGGGTGCTGCGGCGGGACACGTTTGGAGTGCTGGAACTGAGCCAGCTGTTCGACGTCCGCCAGTCCGGCATGAGCCACCACCTGAAAGTGCTGCACAAGGCCGGGCTGATCGAACCCCAGCGGGAAGGCAACGCCATCTTCTATCGCCGACCGCTGCACCTGGCTCCGGGCCAGGTCGGTGTCGTCGACTCTGCGGCACAACAGGTATTCAGTACTATCGACCGGATACCGGTGGCCGGCCACCTGCAGGAAAAGATCGAAGACATCCGCAGCCAGCGCGCGGACCAGTCCCAGGCGTTCTTCGCCCGCCATGCAGACCAGTTCCGGGAACAGCAGGAACTGATTGCCGCCTTTGACCTGTACGCGGAACCCACCGCAGACCTGATCCGCGCCCGGGCCGCCCAGCATGAATGGCAAACGGCCCTGGAAATCGGCCCCGGGGAGGGCGCCTTCCTGCCGGTACTGGCAGGTATCTGTCTGCGAGTGGTGGCGGTGGATAACTCTGCCGACATGCTGCGCAAGGCGCAGCAGACCTGCGCCGACGAAAAGCTGGATAACGTGGAGCTGATTGAGGGCACCACCGCCACCCTGCTCCCGAAGAACGAGCGCTTCGACCTGGTGGTGGCCAACATGGTGCTACACCACGTGCCCAGCCCGGCGGATATCTTCCTGGAGGCCAGCGAACTGATGTCGCCCGGCGGTTACCTGGTGATCAGCGACCTGCGTCGGCATGACCAGGACTGGGCGCGGGAAAACTGCGGCGACCTGTGGCTGGGTTTCGAGCCGGAGGAACTGAACGTCTGGGCCGGCGATGCAGGACTGGAGACCGGTGAAACCCTGTTTATTGGCCTGCGTAATGGCTTCCAGGTACAGGTACGGGAATTCCGCAAGCCGGAAAGCCAAACACAGCAATGAATATCAAAATTCTTTGATATAAAATCCGTTGCCAATCTGAACCGTATTGGTTAACAGCCAAGCAAAGCGAACATCACACTGAAAACAGGGCAGTAAACCGCCCGCCAGCTCAAGAGGAGCCTGTGCTATGTCTGACTACAGCATCTTTACTTCCGAGTCGGTCTCCGAAGGCCATCCGGACAAACTGGCCGACCAGATCTCCGATGCCGTACTGGACGCCATCCTGAAAGACGACCCCCACGCCCGCGTAGCCTGTGAAACCATGGTCAAGACCGGCGTGGCCATTGTTGGCGGTGAAATCACCACCAGCGCCTGGGTCGACCTGGAAGACCTGGTCCGTGGCGTCATCAAGGACATCGGCTACACCTCCTCCGATGTGGGCTACGACGGTGATACCTGCGGCGTCATCAACATCATCGGCAAGCAGTCGGTCGACATCGCCCAGGGTGTAGACCGGCAGAAACCGGAAGACCAGGGTGCCGGTGACCAGGGTCTGATGTTCGGCTTCGCCAGCAATGAAACCGACGTATTGATGCCGGCGCCGATCACCTTCTCCCATCGTCTGGTCCAGCGCCAGGCCGAGGCCCGCAAGAGCGGCCTGCTGCCCTGGCTGCGCCCGGACGCCAAGAGCCAGGTGACCTGCCGCTATGAAGACGGCAAGGTAGTGGGCATCGACGCGGTAGTACTGTCCACCCAGCATGATCCAGACGTCACCCAGGCCGACCTGAAAGAGGCGGTGATGGAACTGATCGTCAAGCACACCCTGCCCGCAGAACTGCTGCACAAGGACACCCAGTTCCACATCAACCCCACTGGCAAGTTCGTCATTGGTGGCCCGGTTGGCGACTGCGGCCTCACCGGTCGCAAAATCATCGTTGACACCTATGGCGGCATGGCCCGCCACGGTGGCGGCGCCTTCTCCGGCAAGGACCCGTCCAAGGTGGACCGTTCCGCGGCCTACGCCGGCCGTTACGTGGCCAAGAACATCGTCGCCGCCGGCCTGGCCGAAAAGTGCGAGATCCAGGTGTCCTACGCCATCGGCGTGGCGCAGCCCACTTCTATCTCCCTGAACACCTTCGGCACCGGCAAGATCAGCGACGACAAGATCGTCCAGCTGGTCAGGGAACACTTCGACCTGCGCCCCTACGCCATCACCAACATGCTGGACCTGCTGCACCCCATGTACCAGCAGACCGCCGCCTACGGGCACTTTGGCCGTGAAGCCTACGAGATGACGGTTGGGGGCAAGACGTTTACTGCGTTCCCCTGGGAGAAAACCGACCGTGCGGCGGCACTGAAGGACGCGGCGGGTATTTGATGCCTCGCTAAAGGTAATAAGGAGTGGACGCCAGCTCCCTCTCCCTTGAAGGGAGAGGGTTGGGGTGAGGGTGGAGAATCCAGCTCCGTCGTTCTAATTACAGCGCCCTGCAGGCGCCCCCTCACCCTGGCCCTCTCCCTCGTTGGAGAGAGGGAATGCTCGCCGATAACTCCGGGCCACCTAACTCAATTTGCACGACGACGGCACCACGAAGCCGTCGCCGAACAAGACACAGACAGGAGAACACCATGAGCACTCCGGCTGAACAACTGAACAGCTTCGACGACTACAAAGTCCGCGATATTACCCTGGCCGACTGGGGGCGCAAGGAAATCAACATCGCCGAGGGCGAAATGCCCGCGCTGATGGCCCTGCGCAACAAGTACAAGGGTGAGCAGCCGCTGAAAGGCGCCAACATCATGGGCTGCATCCACATGACCATCCAGACCGCTGTGCTCATCGAGACCCTGATCGAACTGGGCGCCGATGTACGCTGGTCTTCCTGCAACATCTTCTCCACCCAGGACCAGGCCGCTGCCGCCATCGCAGCCCGGGGCATCCCCGTGTTCGCCTGGAAGGGCGAAACCGAGGAAGAGTATGAGTGGTGCCTCGAACGCACCGTCGGCGCCGACGTAGCGGGCTGGGAGCCCAACCTGATCCTGGACGACGGCGGCGACCTCACCGCCCTGCTCCACGACAAGTACCCGGAAGTCCTGGAGAAGTGCCACGGCGTTACCGAAGAAACCACCACCGGCGTGCACCGCCTGCAGGAAATGTTGCGGGAAGGCACCCTCAAGGTACCCGCCATCAACGTTAACGACGCGGTCACCAAGTCCAAGAACGACAACAAGTACGGTTGCCGTCACAGCCTCAACGATGCCATCAAACGCGCCACCGACCACCTGCTGGCCGGCAAGAAAGCGCTGGTCATCGGTTACGGTGACGTGGGCAAGGGCTCCGCGGCTTCACTGCGCCAGGAAGGCATGATCGTCAAGGTCACCGAGGCCGATCCTATCTGCGCCATGCAGGCCTGCATGGACGGCTTTGAAGTGGTGTCCCCGTACATCAATGGTGAGAACACCGGCTCCGAAGACAGCATCAACCGGGACCTGCTGGGCAACACCGACCTGCTGGTAACCACCTCCGGCAATATGAACGTGTGCGATGCCAACATGCTCAAGGCCCTCAAGAGCGGCGCCGTGGTGTGCAACATCGGCCACTTCGACAACGAAATCGACACCGCCTACATGCGTAAGAACTGGGAGTGGGACGAGGTCAAGCCGCAGGTACACGTGGTTTACCGCGACAAGGCCAGCAATGACCACCTGATCCTGCTGTCCGAAGGCCGCCTGGTGAACCTGGGCAATGCCACCGGTCACCCCTCTCGGATCATGGACGGCTCCTTCGCCAACCAGGTACTGGCCCAGATGCACCTGTTCGAGAAGAAGTTTGCCGACCTGCCCGCGGGCGACAAGCCGGCCAACGTCTACGTGCAGGTCCTGCCCAAGAAGCTGGACGAGGAAGTGGCCCGCGCCATGGTGGAAGGCTTCGGTGGCGTGATTACCAGGATGACCCCGGAGCAGGCGAAATACATCGGCGTGCCCGTGGAAGGCCCCTACAAGCCGGAAAGCTACAAGTACTGATTGGAAACAGACATGGAATCCCAGAAGCAATTCAAACGACGCTTCAGTTTCGAGTTTTTCCCGCCCAAGACGGACCAGGGCCGGGAAAAGCT
This sequence comes from Marinobacter sp. AN1, assembly GCF_026013985.1. NCBI lineage: Bacteria > Pseudomonadati > Pseudomonadota > Gammaproteobacteria > Pseudomonadales > Marinobacteraceae > Marinobacter > Marinobacter sp. AN1. The sequence goes on from NZ_CP110342.1 coordinate 3,318,085, forward strand.
CCAAACCGTGCGCGACCGCCTGGCGGAAGTACACCCGGACTTTTTCTCCGTCACCTTCGGCGCCGGCGGTTCAACCCGGGATCGCACCATTGAAACGGTGCTGAACCTGCACAGCCAGGGCATCTCCACCGCTCCCCACCTGTCCTGCGTGGGGGGTACCCGGGAGAGCATTGCCGAGCTGCTGGATATCTACCGGGAAAGCGGCGTCAACCGCATCGTCGCCCTGCGGGGCGACCTGCCTTCGGGCATGGGTGCCTCCGGCGAGCTGCGCTACGCCAACGAACTGGTAGCCTTCATCCGCGAGCACAGCGGTGACACCTTCAACCTGGAAGTGGCCGCCTACCCGGAGTTCCACCCCCAGGCCCGCAATGCCGAGGAAGACCTGAAGAACTTCGCCCGCAAGGTGGAAGCTGGCGCCAACAGCGCCATTACCCAGTACTTCTTCAATGCGGACAGCTACTTCTATTTCATCGACCGGCTGGAAAAGATGAACATCACCATCCCGGTGGTGCCGGGCATCATGCCCATCGTCAACTTCTCCAGCCTGGTGCGCTTCTCGGATATGTGTGGCGCGGAAATCCCCCGCTGGATCCGCAAGCAGCTGGAAGCCTACGGCGATGATTCAGACAACATCAGGAAGTTCGGCGAAGAAGTGGTCACCCGGATGTGTGAGCGCCTGCTCGCCGAGGGAGCCCCAGGCCTGCACTTCTATACCCTCAACCAGGCCGAGGCCAGCCTGAACATCTGGAACAACCTGGGCCTGGCCAACCGGGACAAGATTTCGTTCTGAGGCTCCTGTCCTTCAGAAGGGCGACCGGACGGCCGCCCTTCCCTCCCCTTTCCCGCCCTCCTTTGGTCAAAGGTACCTGCAAAGCCCAATTACATGGTCTATCCTGATACAGGTATGTCCCTAATCTGAAAGGAGATCCCATGAAAACCAACTGGATGAAACCCCTTGGCGTGGCTGCTGCGCTGTCGCTGACAACCTCCCTCGCCTCCGCTGAAACCCTGAAAGTGGTCACCGACCCGAGCTTCGTTCCCTTCGAGATGATGGACCAGGAAACCGGCGAGATGATCGGTTTCGATATGGAGGTCATTGCTGAAGTCGCTGAGCGGGCCGGGTTCGACTATGACCTGCAGACCATGGACTTTAACGGCATCATCCCTGCCCTGCAGACCGGCAACGTAGACATTGCCATTGCCGGCATTACGATCACGGAAGAGCGCAAGGAAATCGTCGACTTCTCCGATCCCTACTACGATTCCGGCCTGCGCATCCTGGTACGTGCAGACAATGACTCAGTGACAGCCATCGAAGACCTGGAAGGCCAGAAGGTGGGCACCAAGATCGGCAGCACCAGCTATGACTTCCTGACCCGTGAGTTGGAGGATAACGATGGCGTTACCCCCTATCCCGGCAGCTCCGACATGTACATGGCCCTGATGAGCCGTTCTATCGACGCTGTTTTCTATGATGCCCCCAATGTTGGCTACTTTGCCCAGACCAAGGGTGAAGGCCGGGTCAAGACCGTTGGACCGCTGTACGAAGGCCAGCAGTACGGCATTGCCCTGAAAAAAGGCAGCGAGTGGGTGGATGAAGTCAACGACGCCATTGCATCCATGAAAGAAGACGGCACCTACGACGAGATCTACAAGAAATGGTTTGGTGAACTGCCGGAAGACAAGTAAGTCTTCGCTATCACTGCAACCCGCGCCGGAGCTCGTGTGCTCCGGCGCTTTTCATTGGACTGAACGGAGAAACAGAACGTGGAGTTTCAGTTCCAGTTCGACTGGCAGGCAGCCATCCATTCCATACCCTTCCTGCTCAAGGGCATTCCCTACACCCTGCTGATTTCCTTCGGTGGCCTGGCCATCGGCTTTGTACTCGGCATTATTTTCGGCTTGCTGAGCATCAACAAACACTGGTTCCTGCGCTGGCCCGCTACCGCCTATATCGAGGTTTTCCGGGGCACGCCCATCCTGGTGCAGGTACTGTTCATCTTCTACGGTCTGCCGGACCTGGTTGGTGGCCCAATTGACCCGCTGACAGCCGGTATTGCCGCCATTGCGCTGAACTCTGGCGCCTATATCTCGGAAGTGGTTCGCGGTGGCGTACAGTCCATCGACAAGGGCCAGACCGAGGCCGGCCTTTCCCTCGGCCTGTCCCGCACCCAGACCTTCTGGTCCATCGTCTGGCCACAGGCCTTCCGCCGCATGATTCCGCCCCTGGGCAACCAGGCCATCGTCTCCATCAAGGACACTTCGCTGTTCTCGGTGATCGGCGTTGGCGAACTGGTACGTCAGGGTCAGGTTTACATCGCCAATACCTTTACCGCATTCGAGGTCTACTTCGTGGTGGCGATCCTGTACCTGATGATCACCCTGTCACTGTCACTGATCCTGCGCTTGCTTGAGCGGCGTGGGCTGACGTCGGTTTAAGGAGCGGAAGCATGAGTCAGATAGTCAAAATGCAGGGTATGAACAAGTACTTCGGCAAGCTCCATGTGCTGAAGGACATCGACCTCACGGTGGAAGCTGGCGAAGTGGTGGTGATTATCGGCGCCAGTGGTTCCGGCAAGTCGACCCTGATCCGTTGTGTGAACGGCCTGGAACCCTTCGAGTCCGGCAAGCTGGAGGTGGATGGCCACCCGCTGGCGCCCAAGGGTGGCAACCAGAAATCCCTGACCGAGATCCGCAAGGAAGTCGGCATGGTGTTTCAGCAGTTCAACCTGTTCCCCCACCTGACGGTGAAGAAGAACATCATGCTGGCGCCGATGAAGGTCAAGAAAACGCCCCAGGTGGTGGCCAACGGGACGGCAGAACGGCTGCTGCAACGGGTCGGTATTGCTGACCAGGCCAAGAAATACCCCAGCCAGCTTTCCGGTGGCCAGCAGCAACGGGTGGCCATCGCCCGGGCCTTGGCGATGGAGCCCCGGCTAATGCTGTTCGATGAACCGACCTCCGCCCTGGACCCGGAGATGATCGGGGAGGTTCTCGATGTCATGCGGGAGCTGGCCAAGGAAGGTATGACGATGATGGTGGTGACCCATGAGATGGGCTTCGCCCGGGAGGTGGCTGACCGGGTGATCTATATCCACGAGGGTCAGGTTGTGGAGGAAGGCAAGCCTGAGGATGTGTTTGATAACCCTCAGAACGAACGGACCCAATCTTTTCTTTCGCGGGTTCTGAAGCACTGACTCTGTTGTCTGGTCGATGTCTGAGTTCTGGATTCGGGGGCTGGACCGGTGGCGGGGGGAGGCTTTCTCCGCTGCAATTCACGGCCCGTCCCTGGACCGACCTTGCACCGCGCCATCCATGGCGCTGCTGCGAAAGCCTCCCCCCACCCCCGTTCCGATCATACGATGGAGTTGCCTCACTAAACCGCCGCTATGGCGTTCTTTTTACCCCAACCCCGCCAACCTTCAGCTTGGCAGTAACCCCCACAGAAGTTCGGTTAACTCCAGTCGCGTTATCGAAAAGGCCCGTCGGATGTATGGTGTAGGGGGAATTTTGTAACAGCGCCATGGATGGCGCGGAGCAAGGCGGGTGCCAGGGATGGCCCCTGAATTGCGGTGGAAAAATTCCCCCTACACCATACGTCCGGCCCCCGACCCTGCCAGTCTTCGGCCAAACCAATCAGTCGGAGCACGAAGCCACTGGTCAAGAACCAAAGCCTTCCTACAAACGGCTGTTAACTGTATTATCCAGTTTGGTTAACAGAGCAAACCCACCCATAAGCAAACAGAACCGGAGCCAAACATGCGCAATGCCGACCTGGTCGCCCGTGACCTGAAATCCGTCTGGCACCCCTGTACCCAGATGAAGGACCACGAATCCCTGCCGCTGATCCCCATCAAGAAAGGCGAAGGCGTCTGGCTGGAAGACTTCGAAGGCAACCGGTATATCGACGCCGTCAGCTCCTGGTGGGTCAACCTGTTCGGCCACGCCAACCCCCGCATCAACGGCGCCATCCGCGACCAGATCGAGAAGCTGGAGCACGTCATCCTCGCCGGCTTCAGCCATGAGCCAGTGGTGGAGCTCTCCGAAAGGCTGATTGAAGTCACGCCGGAAGGACTGAACAAATGCTTCTATGCCGACAACGGCTCATCCGCCATCGAGGCGGCCCTGAAAATGAGCTACCACTACTGGAAAAACCACGGTAAGCCCGGCAAGAAGAACTTCGTCAACCTGTCCAACAGCTACCACGGCGAAACACTCGGCGCCCTGGCCCTTGGCGACGTAGCGCTCTACAAGGACACTTACCAGCCGTTGCTGATGGAAGTACTCACTGCACCCTCCCCCGATGCCTACAACAAGGAGCCGGGTGAGACCGACGAAGAGTATGCACTGCGCCAGTTCGAAGCCATGGACAAACTGCTGGCCGAAAAGCATGACGAGATCTGCGCGGTGGTTGTCGAACCACTGATCCAGTGCGCCGGCGGCATGCGCATGCACCACCCCATCTACCACACCAAATTGCGGGAAGCCTGCGACCGTTACGGCGTGCACCTGATCGCCGATGAAATCGCCGTCGGCTTCGGCCGCACCGGCACCCTGTTCGCCTGTGAACAGTCCGGCATTACCCCGGACTTCATGTGCCTGTCCAAGGGGCTAACCGCCGGTTACCTGCCCCTGTCGGTCGTACTGACCACGGACAATGTGTATAACGCGTTCTACGACGACTACGAAACCATGCGGGCCTTTCTCCATAGCCATAGCTATACCGGCAACCCCATCGGCTGCGCCGTCGCCCTGGCGACCCTGGATATCTTCCGGGATGACGATGTGATCAATGCCAACAAAGCCCTGTCCCGCTGCATGACGGAGTCTGTCGCTCACCTCGCGGACCATCCCAACGTAGGTGACATCCGCCAGCACGGCATGACCATGGCCATTGAAATGGTCAAGGACCGCAAATCCAAGGAGCCCTTCCCCTGGCAGGAGCGTCGGGGCATCCGGGTCTATCAGCACTCGCTTACCCGGGAAGCCCTGCTGCGCCCGCTGGGTAACGTGCTTTACTTCATGCCCCCCTACGTGATCACTGAGGAGCAGATTCGACACCTGGCACAGGTGGCCACCGAGGGCATCGACTTCGCCGTTCGCGACTGACCATGACGTAACTGACTGGCGCAAGGGCCCGGGTTTTCGGTAACCTGACGCCCTTGTATCCGTTCCAGGCAGGTTCACTCTGTGCGTAATCCCAGAATCCACACCAGCGCGCCCTTGCAGGCGGGACAGAAGGTAATCCTCGATGATAACGCCGCCCACCATGTGGGCAAGGTGCTGCGGATGCAGCCTGGCCAGCCGCTGGTGCTGTTCAACGGCGATGGCAATAACTACCCGTCCGAACTCGACGAGGTTGGCAAGAAGCAGGTCACTGCAAAGGTGCTTCGGCAAGAACCCAGTGCCTGCGAGCCTCGCCTGAAGATAGTACTCGGCCAGGTGATATCAAAGGGCGACCGGATGGATTATGCCGTTCAGAAGAGCACTGAACTGGGGGTGGATACCATCGTGCCCCTGACCAGCGAGCGATGCGACGTCCGCCTCAAGGGCGACCGGGAAGACAAGCGCATCCGCCATTGGCAGCAGGTGGCGATCAGTGCCGCCGAACAGTGCGGGCGCGCTACGGTACCCACCATTGCCCCGCTTGCGTCCCTGAGCGACTGGTTCGAACAGAGCCGTGACTGTGACCTGCGGCTGGTGCTGCACCACCGGACCGAGCAGGCACTGGACCAGCTACACCCGCCTGCCCAGGGTATCGCGCTACTGGTTGGCCCGGAGGGCGGGCTGTCTGCGGCAGAGATTGCCATGGCCCAGGAGCAGGGCTTCCATCCGACTGCGATGGGGCCGAGGGTGCTGCGCACCGAAACCGCCCCTGTGGCAGCCATTACCCTATGCCAGTGGCTATGGGGCGACTTCCGGGAATGAGCCTGCAACCATTCGTCCAGGTAGCAGGCACCGGTTGTGTGACTGTACTATACTGCGACAGCAAAATTCGGGTCGGTAACTTCCCGAAAATCCAGATATCTTCAAGGAGAAGCACCGGATGCCAGGTCTTTTTTCCTGGATAAGAGCCAGGCTGTTCCAGGGCCACGGTGCCACGGATTACAGAGCTGACAGCAACGCCAGGGTATCCTCTGCCAAACTGCCGCAAGGAGATCCGCACGCCGACCAGAGCCGCGAGCCCAGGGACCGCCTGGACGATCACCTGTTCTGCTGGTTGCTGGACTGCAGCCCGAGACAACTGGGCACACCCTCGCCGTTCACCGGCAAGATCCTGCGGGAAATCGAAAATCGGCTGGATCAAAATCGCCTGGAAGAGCTGCCCAGGCAACCCTTGACACTGCCGATCCTGATGCGAACCCTGGGAAGTGAGTCGACCACCCGGAAAGATGTCTCGGGCATTATTCTCAGTGATGCCGCGCTGACTGACCAGGTGCTGCAGGTAGCCAACAGTCCCTTTTTCAAGGCCGGCGACCAGATCGTGGAAACGGTTGACCAGGCGGTCTTCCTGCTGGGCCTTGATGGCATTCGTAATGTCGTTTCGGCCTCGGTTATGCGCCCCATGCTGGCAGCTCGCAACTCCACCGAATCCACCTTTACCCAGCGGGTCTGGCGCTGGGGCCTGAGCTGCGCCCGGGCTGCCGAACTGATTGCACTGAACCGCAAGGAAGAGAGCACCAGCTATTTCATGGCCGGGCTGCTGCCCGCGCTCTCCTACCTCACCCTGCGACGGGAAGTACAGTCCATTATCCGGCGACGCTACCCCGACCAGCAGGCCACACCACAGATGTACTATGAGGCCATAGACCGGTTCGCCTGGGCGACTGCCCAGAAGGTAGCCAGGGCCTGGAACCTGCCCCCCCGATACCATGCCCTTTTGCTTGCGGCAGAGCGCCCCGTCCCCGGCGAAGGCGACGCCCCGCTGACTGAAGGCATCACCCTGGGGACCCGGGAGGTCCTGCGGGACGCCCACCAGCGTAACCTGGCCGACGAGGAACTGCAGGCCCTGATGTCCCTGGAACCACGACAGCTGGAAAAGGTCCGCCAGATGCTGTCACGCTTTCTCGCCGAGGGGCTCTCCAGCCGTTGAAGGAGCAGCAGGCCGTAACAGCTCGGCGAAGGTCCTGGTCTGGTCGGCACTGACCGTTGGGTACATCTCGGGGGGCAGCACATCTGGAAGCCTCTCCAACACCCCCTCCTCGTCTTCTCGTACCGCCGCCAGGACATCACCAACACGGATCAGTTCCAGGGCACGCCCGGGCACCAGGTAATCACCGGAAGCACCCGCGAGGTTCAGCAATCCCTTACGAATCAGCTTGTCGGAAATGCGGCGGGTGATCTCACCGGGAACCCGCATCTCATGCTCCAGGGTTTCCTGCTGAGGCGCGGGACGTCCTTCGCTGAAGGGCTTGCAGACTCGCCACATCAGCACCAGCGCCACTTTCTCCTGCAATTCGGGAGAGGGGTCTACATCACGACCCTTGGAGACGTTTCCGGGATTCTGCAAATAGAAGGAAATGCTTGAGCCCGCCAGCAGGATCATCCAGTTGATATAGATCCAGATAAGCAGAATGATGCCGATAGCGAAACTTGAGTAAATAGCCGCATAGCGCGTGGACCCCGCCACGAAGGACGCGAAGACCATGCCGGCAGCCTGCCAGGTGACGCCGGCAATCAAGCCGCCGATAAACGCATACCGCAGTTTCACCCGGGTGTTGGGGATAAAGATGTAGACGAAGGTAAATGCCGCCACCACCAGCAGGAAGGGCGTCATCCGGCTGGCCGAAACGATGGCGGTACCAAACGGTTCGATCTCGACCAGACGCTGCACAAACGCCGAGGACAAGATCGTCGCGGTGATCCCGATAGCGGAAACCATCAGCAACGGACCGATCATGATCACGCTCAGATAGTTGCTGAATCGTTGCGCCAGGGAGCGCATCTCCGGCACCCGCCAGATCATATTGAAGGAGCGCTCGATCTTCTGTACCAGCGCGATGACGGTGTAGACCAGCATCGCCAGGCCCACCGATCCAAGTACGCCCACCTTCATATTGTCCACGAAACTGAGAATCTGCTCGGCGACCTCCGTACCCTGCTCGCCCAAAGGCTGGAAGAACTGATACAGGAACGGTTCAATGCGCTCGTGCACCCCCATGGCCTTGAGCACCGAGAAGCTCAGCGCCAGCAGCGGCACGATACTGAGCAGGGTGGTGTAGACAAGGCTCATGGCGTGGAGGGTCAACTGACCACTAAGGATATCCCGCGCCACCGCATAGGTAATCCGGCCTGCCTTGTACAACCAGGTCCAGGGCCATTTCTCAGGCGGGTTTGGATTGGACAGTATCCACCGCTCGGCGGCGTTGAAACGCTCTTTGAACTGGAATGAAGCCACGCAACGTCCTTAGTGGATGCCTGGTGCATTCCTCCTGGCCGGCCTGAACATCACTGCCGACGAACCAAGGAATACCACTGTTTTCAGATAACTATAATGAGTATGGCTGAAAATGTTGCCTGAGCGAAATCTACTAGCATCACTTCGCCCCCTCAATACCAGTCAGATTCCTCGCAGTTATCTCCACGATCCTTTGCCGGGCTTCCCGGCTCGCCCAGGCAGAATGGGGCGTGATAATCAGGTTGGGGATATCATCCGCCAGCAACGGGTTGCCGTTGCGCGGTGGCTCTTCGGTGAGCACATCGAATCCGGCACCGCCAATGGTGCCCGCGCGGAGTGCGTCGGCCAGGGCCTGTTCATCCACAAGGCCGCCACGACTGGTATTGATCAACAGCGAAGAGCTTTTCATTTTGCTCAATTCGGAGGCCCCAACAAGGTTCCGGGTTTCGTCCGTAAGCAGGCAATGCAGCGACAGCACATCCACACGAGGCAGCAACTCCTCCAGCGGAATGCGGCGATGACCATCCACTTCGCCGGGCTCCTGGCCGGGACGACAGCCCAGCAGGATGTCCATGCCAAACGCACGGGCCCGCTCCGCCACGCCCTGCCCAAGGTCACCATAGCCGATGATGCCAAGGGTCTTGCCCTCCAGCTCCATGATGGGGTGGTCCATCAGGCAAAACATATTACTCTGCGCCCATCGACCCTGGCGCACATCCCGGTCGTAGTCCAGTAGCCGGGTCGCTAGCGCAAGAATCAGGGCCATGGTGTGCTGGGCCACGGTTGACCGGCCATAACGGGTGACGTTAAGTACCTCGATGTCATGGTCCCTCGCCGCCTCCAGGTCGATGTTATTCAGGCCCGTGGCGACCACCGCGATGGTGTTAAGCTCTGGACAGGCCTCAAAGTGCTCACGGCCCAGAACGACCTTGTTAACCAGCACCGTATCGAACCCCTGCAAACGTTCCGTCACCTGCTCAGGTGTGGTGCGGGGGTGACAGGTCAAGGGTCCGGTCACCGCCTTGATCGGCTCAAGGGACACGTCGCTGCCCAGGGTGCTGGCATCAAGGAATACAGCTTTCACTGTTATAACTCCTGTTTTATGCTCGGAAGATACCGGAATCACCAAGAGGATATGCGGCATGGAACATGAATTCTGGCACACACGCTGGGCAAAGGGCGAAATCGGTTTCCATGAAGGTTCGGTCAACAAGTACCTCCATGACCACTGGCCGGAGTTTGCGGGTGACCGCACCGATGCCGTGTTCGTCCCCCTTTGTGGCAAGGCCCATGATATGTGGTGGCTACACGATCGGGGACACCCGGTTATTGGGGTCGAACTCAGTGACGTTGCCTGCAAGGACTTCTTCGAGGAAGCAAAGGAAAAAGCAAAGGTTCACCCCGGGGAGCCGTTTACCCGATTTCGCCATGACGACCTGGAACTCTGGTGCGGCGACTTCTTTCAGCTGGTGCCAGAAGACCTGACCCATATTCGCATGGTTTATGACCGGGCGGCACTGATCGCCCTGCCCCCGGAGATGCGCACGGACTACGTTAACCACCTCACGACGGTCATCCCCGACGGCACCCATATACTGCTGATTACCCTCGACTACGACAGTAACGAGATGAAGGGGCCGCCGTTCAATGTCAGCGATGAGGAAGTCCACAACCTCTATGGCGAGGATTACGAAATCAACCACGTCCTCACCAGGGAAATGGCCCGGGATAACCCGTTTGCCAAGCGCCGGGGCCTGCAAAACGGTGCTACTGAGAGCGTCTTTTATCTCAAAAAATACTAAAACCGTTGTCTGGGAACTTTCCACGATTTTTCAGTGGATTACTCGCCCCTGACCAGGAACCTCGGTTGATAATTAACGTCTTTCCCGTTCCGCCCGTTTGTTTTTTGTACATGTTTGACCATGCTGGTGAAGGCACCCCTGTAACAAAAACTTACAAAGAGGGATCTTTACCATGCTTTCAAACCGAGTGCTTCAGCCCCTGATCGCCCTGCTGTTCCTGGCAGGGCTCGCTGCCACAGGCCATGCAGCCAACCCCCACTATGACCTGAAGGTACTTTCCAGCGCCCCGGACCAGGTGTCCGGTGACGATGTACTGGTACAGGTGTTGTTCAAGGATCGCCCCATCAAGTCCATGCCTGCCGTGAAGTCGCGCCTGCGGCAACTGGAATTCTGGCTGAACGGCCAGCCTATAGAGCCGGAAATCCGTGCCGGCCGCGATGGCCATGAGGTTCTGGTTTCCGGGCTGATAGAGGGCGACAATCAGCTTGAGCTGCACCATCGCCGGCAGGGACCGCTGGCTTCTGTCGAGCTGACCGCGCACCCGATCACCGGGCCGATCTTCTCCGGTCCGCAGCAATATCCGTTCGTCTGCACCGTCACCACGGAACTGGGCAAGCAGCCGCTGGTGGATACCGACGGCGATACCGGCTTTCCGGTGCTGGATGAATCCGGCAGCCAGGTTGGCCTGAGCAAGGACTGCTCCATCGAACCCTATGTCACCTTTATCTACCGCACCACAGACGGCGGCTGGGCGCCCCTGCCCGACGATGGTTCCCGCCCTGCCGACATGGCCACCACCACCCTGACGGACGGCCGTACCGTGGACTTTATCGTCCGGCAGGAGCGGGGCACCATTAACCGCTTTATCTACAGCTTTGCCACCCTGGCCCAGCCAGGAGATGAGCCCTGGGAAGCCTCCACCGGAAACTGGAACGGACGCCTGCTATTCCATTTCGAAGGGGGCGTCGCCATCGGCCACAGTCAGGGGCGCATCAGCGGCCGCTCGCTGGAGCCAGAGGTGCTGAAAAAAGGCTATGCGGTGATTTACTCCACCGGCACCCGCACCAGCAGCCACTACAACCTGCAGGTGGGCGGTGAAACCGCCTTGATGGTGAAGGAACACTTCATCAAGCGCTTCGGAGTGCCAGACTATACCGTGGCCATTGGCGGCTCCGGCGGCGGTATCCAACAGTATGTCTACTCCCAGAACCACCCGGACCTGCTCGACGGCGGTGTACCCCAGTATTCCTACCCGGACATGATCACCCAGGTCATTCACATCGGGGACTGTGAACTGCTGGAGCACTACATGGACGTGACCGACGGCGACAACCCGAAGTGGTGGAACACAAGCAATCGCAGCTGGCTGGTAGGCCTTAACGCGACCGACAACTACCTGGACCCGTTTGCTGACGCCAAGCGAGCCCTGGGTTACGGAACTGCCCCGGGCATGACCGAATGCATACCCGCGTGGCGGGGTCTGACGGCCCTGGTGCTCAACCCCAACTATGGCCAGGCCCGCAACCAGGAGCTGATGCAGCCACCCGGAGTGATGAATGACGTCCAGTGGACCCACTATGACGACGCCCGCAATATCTACGGCCTGGACGAAAACGGCAACCCCCGTACCGTGTATGACAACGTGGGCGTGCAGTACGGACTCAATGCACTGGTGGAAGGCAACATCACCACGGCAGAGTTCCTGAAGCTGAACGCCCGGATTGGCGGCTGGAAACACCCCAATGACATGGTGCAGGAGGGCTTCCCCTACCTGGGTGATTTCACCCCAGCCAACTTCGACCCCTGGAGCCGCCGCAACATGATGCTCAGTCCGGACGGCGTCACCCCGGCGCCCCGCACCGAAGCGGATATCGAGGCCATCAACGCAGCCTACACATCGGGCCTGGTGTTTGATGGTGAGCTCAACATGCCGGTCATCGACTGGCGCCATTACCTGGAGGAAGTACTGGACATGCATAACAGCCACCAGTCCTTCTCCGCCCGCCAGCGCATCATCAACCGCATGGGGGATGCTGGCAACCAGGTTATCTGGTTCACCGATACCCGTCCCACGGACCTTTCGGATCCATCGGAACCGGAGCCGCTGGAGGAATACAACCAGACCTGGATGGCACTGGAGGTACTCCATGACTGGATCACCAACATCCAGCAAAATCCCGACAGGAGCATTGCCGAAAACCGGCCCGCGGAAGCCGTGGACGCCTGTTTCAATACCGACGGTTCACTGATCGAGGCCGGGGACGACGTCTGGAATGGGATCCTGGATGACAACGCCGCCGGCGAGTGCACCGAACAATTCCAGACCTATACCACCTCGCGGATCGAGGCCGGTGGCCCGATCGAAGGCAGCATTTTCAAATGCAGCCTGAAGCCGGTGAGCGAGGCGCTTGCCGACGGCACCTACGGCGACGTCAGCTTCAGCGCCGGCGAGATTGAACGCCTGGAAGAGATCTACCCACAGGGCGTCTGTGACTACCAGGCTCCGGACCAGGGACGTCCGGCAGGCTGAGCCCTTCCCTGCTGACGGCGGTGCCTGCATCGCCGTTAGCCTCTCACCGGCCATATTCGTCGCCTTTCACAACCCTTCCGTTGCCCACCTCACAAGTTTTCGCTTGCTGTCACGAACCTACAATATTTTGTCCTGTCAAAGCTGCAAAGCTTGAAAGCTGGACTAAGCTGAAACTGAAAGGGCCCGGAACAGGGCCCGCCGGAAACCGGGACCTGGATTCCGTCGTATATCCGGCCAACAGCGTTCATGACTTCCATCCAACCATAACCACAAACGCCCGCCCGCGGCGTCCAACAACGGGGAATTTTGCGTGTAGTCGAAGAATCATTAGCAAGCGAGGGTCACCCATGAGCATTCTGCAACACTTCAAAGACCGGTATGACCAGACCCAGGAAGAAGAGTACTCCCTGGAGGAATACCTGGAGATCTGCAAGAACGATCCAGCCGCCTATGCCACCGCAGCCGAGCGCATGCTGCTGGCGATCGGCGAACCAGAATTTATCGACACATCCAGAGACCCGCGCCTGTCGCGCATCTTTTCCAACAAGGTTATCAAGCGATACCCGGAATTCTCCGAGTTCTATGGCATGGAAGAGGCGGTGGAAAACATCGTGTCCTTCTTCCGCCATGCAGCCCAGGGCCTGGAAGAGAAGAAGCAGATTCTCTACCTGCTGGGCCCAGTGGGGGGCGGCAAGTCCTCCCTGGCAGAGAAGCTCAAGTTCCTGATGCAGAAGGTGCCCTTCTACGCCATCAAGGGCTCGCCGGTGAACGAGTCGCCCCTGGGCTTGTTTGATCCACTCGAAGACGGCCAGATCCTGGAAGAGGAATACGGCATTCCCCAGCGCTACCTCAAGCCGATCATGTCTCCCTGGGCCGTCAAGCGCCTGCACGAATACGGTGGCGATATCAGCCAGTTCCGGGTGGTGAAGAAATATCCGTCGGTACTGGACCAGGTGGCCGTATCCAAGACCGAACCCGGTGACGACAACAACCAGGACATCTCGGCCCTGGTGGGCAAGGTCAATATCCGCATGCTGGAGGACTTCTCCCAGGACGATCCGGACGCCTATAGCTTCAGCGGCGGCCTGTGCAAGGCCAACCAGGGGCTGATGGAATTCGTCGAGATGTTCAAGGCGCCCATCAAGGTGCTGCACCCGTTGTTGACCGCCACCCAGGAAGGCAACTACAACACCACTGAAGGCATGGGCTCGGTGCCCTTTGACGGCATCATCCTGGCCCACTCCAACGAGTCCGAGTGGCAGACCTTCCGCAACAACAAGCACAACGAGGCCTTCCTCGACCGGGTCTACATCGTCAAGGTGCCCTACTGCGTGCGGGTCACCGAGGAAATCGAAATCTACCGGAAGCTGCTCAAGCACAGCTCACTGTCCGGCGCCCCCTGCGCCCCGGACACCCTGGATATGCTGGCCCAGTTCTCGGTGCTGTCCCGCATCAAGGAACCGGAAAATTCCAGCATCTTCTCGAAAATGAAGGTTTATGACGGACAGAACATCAAGGATACCGACCCCAAGGCCAAGTCGATCCAGGAGTACCGGGATTCTGCCGGCGTCAACGAGGGTATGGACGGGCTGTCCACGCGCTTTGCATTCAAGATCCTGTCGAAGGTGTTCAACTTCGACACCACCGAGGTAGCGGCCAACCCGGTACACCTGCTCTATGTGCTGGAAAAACAGATCGAGCAGGAGCAGTTCCCGGCGGAAGTCCAGGAGCGTTATCTGCGCTTTATCAAGGAGTTCCTGGCGCCCCACTATGTGCAGTTTATCGGCAAGGAAATCCAGACCGCCTACCTGGAAAGCTACAGCGAATATGGCCAGAACCTGTTCGACCGCTACGTGACCTATGCCGACCTGTGGATCCAGGACCAGGAGTTCCGGGATCCCGAAACGGGCGAAATCCTGGACAGGTCGGCCATCAACGACGAACTGGAAAAGATCGAAAAGCCTGCCGGCATCAGCAACCCGAAGGACTTCCGCAACGAGGTGGTCAACTTCGTGCTGCGGGCCCGGGCCAACAACCAGGGGGAAAATCCCTCCTGGCTCAGCTACGAAAAACTGCGCAGCGTGATCGAGAAGAAGATGTTCTCCAACACCGAAGACCTGCTGCCGGTGATTTCCTTCAATCCGAAGGCCAGCCAGGAAGACCAGAAGAAGCACAAGCAGTTTGTGGAGCGGATGGTGGACCGTGGCTACACCGAGAAACAGGTCCGGCTGCTGGCAGAGTGGTACCTCAGAGTCAGAAAGTCGCATTAACCGTTTTCTGGCCTGGAGGAGTTGCACTATGGGCATGACCCACATCGTTGATCGCCGTCTTAACGGCAAGAACAAGAGCGCGGTGAACCGGGAACGGTTCCTGCGCCGCTATCGCCAGCACATCAAGAAAGCCGTGGCAGATGCGGTACACAAGCGCTCTATCACTGATATCGAGCGGGGGGAAAGCGTGAGCATTCCCTCCCGGGATATCCATGAACCGACCTTCCACCACGGCCAGGGCGGCAAGCGCGAGGTGGTCCACCCGGGGAACCAGGAGTTTGTTGCCGGTGATGAAATCCCCAAGCCGGAAGGTGGCGGCGGCGGTGGTTCCGGCTCAGGGCAGGCCAGCCCTGACGGCGAAGGCATGGACGAATTCGCCTTCCAGATCACCCAGGACGAGTTCCTCGACTTCCTGTTCGATGACCTGGAACTGCCCAACCTGGCCCGCAAGAAACTCAAGGACACCGAGGCCTTCACGTATCACCGGTCCGGCTTCACTACCCAGGGTGTACCCGCCAAGCTGGATGTGGTGCGTTCCCTTCGCGGCGCCCACGCCCGGCGCCTGGGCCTGGGTGGTGCCCGACGCAAGAAGATACGGGAACTGGAAGAACAGCTGGCGGCCCTGAAGACGGCCCCGGATGACCTGGACCCGGCCTTCAGCCACGTGGACCAGATCGAGGCACTGGAAGCCGAAATCGCCAGGCTCAAGGCCAATGTGCGCCGGATCCCCTTCATCGACGAAATCGATCTCCGCTACCGGCAGCACATCAAGAAGCCGAAACCCGCCACCAGCGCCGTCATGTTCTGTCTGATGGATGTCTCCGGGTCCATGACCCAGACTCACAAGGACATTGCCAAGCGCTTCTTTATCCTGCTGTACCTGTTCCTGAAGAAGAACTACAAGAAGATCGACGTGGTTTTCATCCGCCACCATACCAGCGCCAAGGAGGTGGACGAGGAAGAGTTCTTCTACAGCCGGGAAACCGGGGGCACCATCGTCTCCAGTGCGCTGAAGCTGATGCACAAGATCATCGAATCCCGCTATTCCCCGGATGAGTGGAACATCTACGCCGCCCAGGCATCAGACGGTGATAACTGGAACGATGATTCTCCCATCTGCGGCAAGATCCTGGCCGACCGGATTATCCCCCTGGTGCAGTACTACGCCTATGTGGAGATCACCCCCCAGGATCACCAGATGCTGTGGTACGAGTACGAGAAGATCATGGAGCGTTTCCCGCAAAGCTTTGCCATGCAGCAGATCGCCGACCCGGGCGAAATCTACCCGGTGTTCCGCCAGCTGTTCGAGAGGAAAGCCGCATGACTGACATTATCGACCGCCCCAACCTGCCGGATTCAGCACCAGCCAGGCGGGAGCCCATTTCCACCGGCTCCGAATGGACCTTTGAGCTGATCCAGCAGTACGACGACGAAATCGCCAGGTGCGCCGAAGAGTTCGGCCTGGACACCTACCCCAACCAGATCGAGGTGATCAGCGCCGAGCAGATGATGGACGCCTACAGCTCCGTGGGTATGCCCGTGGGCTACCACCACTGGTCCTTTGGCAAGCAGTTCCTGAACACATCCAAGGGCTACCAGCGGGGGCAAATGGGGCTGGCCTACGAAATCGTGATCAACTCCAACCCCTGCATTGCTTACCTGATGGAGGAAAACACCCTGCCCATGCAGGCCCTGGTCATCGCCCACGCCTGCTACGGCCACAACTCCTTCTTCAAGGGCAATTACCTGTTCCGCACCTGGACGGATGCCAGCGCCATTATCGACTACCTGGTGTTCGCCAGAAACTACGTGGCCGAGTGTGAGGAACGCCACGGCGTGGAGGCGGTGGAGGAGATCCTCGACTCCTGCCATGCGCTGATGAACTATGGAGTGGACCGCTACAAACGCCCTGCTCCGATTTCTGCAGCCGAGGAACGGCGCCGCCAGAAGGACCGGGAGGAATACCTGCAACGCCAGCTCAATGATCTGTGGCGCACCATCCCAAGGCCTGACGAAACAGAAGAGGACAAGGCCCGGCGCAAGCAGCGCTACCCCTCCGAGCCCCAGGAAAACATCCTCTACTTCATCGAGAAGAACGCCCCGCTACTGGAAACCTGGCAACGGGAAATCATCCGCATCGTGCGCAAGCTGGGACAGTACTTCTATCCCCAGCGCCAGACCCAGGTGATGAACGAGGGCTGGGCTTCGTTCTGGCACTACACCCTGCTGCATCGCATGTATGAGAAGGGCCTGGTCACCGACGGTTTCATGCTGGAGTTCCTGCAGAGCCATACGGCCGTGGTCTATCAGCCCCCGTTCAACAGCCCCTGGTACTCCGGCATCAACCCCTACACCCTGGGTTTCAATATCTTCTCGGACCTACGTCGGATGTGTGAGAACCCTACCGAAGAGGACCGGGAGTGGTTCCCGGATATTGCCGGGGGTGACTGGCTGGAAACGGTTCACTTCGCCATGCGCAACTTCAAGGATGAGAGCTTTATCCAGCAGTTCCTGTCGCCGAAGGTCATGCGCGATATGAAGTTCTTCGCCATCCAGAACGATGACCAGGAAGAGGTCTACCGGGTCACCGCCATTCACGATGATCCCGGATACCGGCCACTGCGGGAGAAGCTGGCCCGTCAGTACAACCTCAGTTACCGGGAGCCCAATATCCAGGTGTGGAATGTGGATGTACGCGGTGACCGGTCACTGACCCTGCGGCACATCCCGGTAGACCGGGTGCCGCTGGGCGGCGAGGATGCCGAGGAAGTACTTCGGCATGTTCACCGGCTATGGGGCTTTGAGGTGCACCTTGAAAGCGTGGACGAGGGCACGATAGTGGACGAGTACCACTGCCCACCCTGGGAAGCGGAAGATCACTGACACGGCTTCAACCAGCCAGGGGCCCTCATTCTCCGGGAATGGAAACCGTCACCCGCAATCCACCGAGGGGCGAGCGGCCCAGGGTCAGACTGCCCCCATACAGGGCCACTAGGTCCCCGACAATTGCCAGGCCGAGGCCCGAACCCGGGCGGGTTTCGTCGAGGCGCACCCCCCGGGCCAGGGCCTGGTTGCATTGCTCTTCTGACATGCCCGGGCCATCATCCTCTACCTGTAACTGACACCCTGTGGTGCCGGCGTCTTCCACGCTCAGTCGCACCCGGCTTTCGGCCCAGTTGATCGCATTTTCCAGCAGGTTGCCGGCGAGTTCCTGCAGATCCTGCCGCTCGACTCTTACCGGCCTGGCCTCGCTCAGTACGGACTCGAACGCCAGTCCGCGGCGAGAGGCCAGGGTCCTGAGTGCCGCCAGGACCGGCTCCAGGGCCTCTTCCACATTGACCGCGCCACCGAGACCCGCAGGCCCGGCGGCAGAAGCCCTGGCCAGGTGGTGGCGAACAGCTTCATTCAGGCGTTGCAGTTCGGCCTGGAATGCGCCTTGCTGATCCTGGGGCAAGCGCTCGCTCAGTGTCTGCAACACGGAAACCGGGGTTTTCAGGGCATGGGCCAGGTTACCTGCCGTTGCCCGCCCCCGCTCGATCAGTCGCTGATCCCGCTCAAGAACCAGGTTAATTGCCTGTGCCAGCCGCGCGAGCTCTTCTGGCAGGTCCGTGTCCAGTAATTGTTGCTGGCCTGCCTCTACCCGCCCCAGGCTCTGTTCCAGCCGTCGCAGCGGCCTCAGGCCCCAGTGGACCTGCATCCATACCATTGCCAGCAGCAATACACCGAGAGTCGCCAGGGACCCGGCAAGCAGCGCTTCAAAACGATCGACCTCCTGGTTAACCCCGGACAGGTCAGCGGCCACCGACACCTGCACGGTAGAGGGTGCGTTGGCCAGCCGTACCTGCCGGGAGACGACTCTTAGCGCCTGCCCCTGCGGTCCGGACGTTTCCTGAAAGGACAGCCCGCCCGCCTGCGGCACCGGCAGACGCAGGTCCCAAAGGGAGCGGGAGGTAGTAACCCGGTCATCCTGGTCCCTTACCTGCCAGTACCAGCCGGAATAGACCCGGGTAAAACGGGCATCACCAAGCTCCCGCTCCATCGCCAGGCGATCCGATGCGGGAACATAGACGGTTCCGGCAATGACAATATCCAACAGGGATTCAAGCCGGTCATTGAAGGACGTATTCACTGCCTCGCGAAAGTTCCAGGCCAGAACACCCCCCGCGATGGGCAGCACCAGGAGCATCAGAACCAATGCCGATACCACCATTCGGGTCGCAACCCGCCACTGCCTCACACCGGGAAGCATCAGGCAGGTTCTCCCCCTGCCATGCGGTAGCCCTGCCCCCGAATGGTTTCAATCGTACTGCTACCAAGCTTGCGACGAAGCCGGCTCACCTGGACATCGATAACATTGGAATCCGGCTCCTGGTCGCCATCATAGACATGCTCCGACAACTCCGTACGGCTCACCACCCGTGGCGCGGCATGGATCAGGTGCGACAGAAGCCGGAACTCCTGGGCGGTCAGGGCGACCGGCATACCTGACCGGGTAACCTGGGCGGCATGGGTATCCAGGGCAATGTCGCCAACACGGATGACCGGGTGGGCATGACCATGGGCCCGACGAACAAGGGCACGCAACCGGAACAGTATCTCGGCTGTTTCAAAGGGCTTGGTGACATAGTCGTCGGCACCTGCGGAAAATCCCGCGGCCTTGTCAGACCAGCGCTCCCGTGCTGTCAGGATAAGTACCGGCAAGTCGATACCCTGCTCCCGCCAGCCCGAAAGCCACTGGGTTCCATTGCCATCCGGCAGCCCCAGGTCCAACACCACGGCATCATAGCGCTCGGTACTGACCTGGAAATCCGCCGTACGGCCATCCGCTGCGACCTCCACCAACAGGCCCGCATCCCGTAACGAGGTAGCAAGCCCTTCCGCCAATGCTTTGTCATCTTCTACCAGCAGGATTTTCATCGACGCTCCATAGTCCTGAGGTTACGCCCTTCGACTTCCAATACTTCCCCGGTACGGGCGTCGATCTCGAACTCGGCCACCTGTCCATCAGGACCCAATAGTTCGATCTCATAGATGATGGCACCGTCGTCATCCTCGATCTCCACGTCGATCACGTCCCCGATCCAGTCCCTGGAAAGGCTCTCCAGGATCTCCCCGAGGGGCTTGATCCTGCCAGCCTCAACCTCCCGATGGAGGCGTTGCCAGTCTTCATCGTCGTCTGCAATGGCGACAGGACTGGCAACAACAGCCAGCACGAAGGCGGCTAAAACAAGCCGTGCTGATGCCCGGATAAAGGAGCGAATGATATAAAAACTGTAGCGGGTCATAACCATGATTCTGACAAAGCCCGGATGAACGCAACATGAACGGCACCATCATGCTCCTGCAAGACCGCCTCCCTTAATCTGCACCCAGGTTGGCGGAAATCACCCCGCCCCTCCGATGAAAACACCCTGTGTACGAACAAGGAGCTTACTATGAAAAAGATGATAGCACTCACGCTGGCCGGCACCCTGGCAGCCTCTCCGCTGGCCTTTGCCAAGGGCTCCCTTGACGACGCCGAGACCGTCCTGAACGCTGGCAGTGATTATGGCATTACCCAGTTCACCAACCTCGAATTCGATGATGACCGGGATGACCCGTTTGAAGTCGAAGGCTGGGTTGATAACGAGTGGTACGTCGAACTGGAGTTATCCACTGACGGCACTATCGAACGAGAGAAGCGTCGTAAACGTCAGGGCCAAGCCTCAGGACTCTCCGCCGATGATATCCGGAGCTACCTGGATGCCGCCAGCAGCGAAGGTATGCAATACATCGAAGAGCTGGAAGTACGCTCCGGCGGTCGGGTTGAAATCGAGGGCGAGGACAGCAATGGCCGCGAACTGGAAGTGGAGTTCCGCAATAGCAGCCTCAGTCCGTTCAAGGTCGAGCGGGACGACGACTGATCCCGAAACCCTGAGCCGGCCTGGTTTCAGGCCGGCTCATCCACGCAGCTTATCCTGCTCTGGGCGCCATCCCCGGAAATGGCCCAGGTATTCTTGCCCTTGTCCTTGGCAACATACATGGCCAGATCCGCCGCTTTCATCAGATCCTGTTGCCGACAGCCATGATCCGGGTACAGGCTGATGCCGATACTGAACGTGATCTCGAACGCGTGACCATCCACCTTTATCGGCGCACTTGACGCTTCCAGCAGCTTTTCCGCGACACGTACAGCATGGGCTGGCCGGTCAATGTTCTGAACCAGCACCACAAATTCGTCCCCGCCCAACCGGGCCAGTACATCGTGATCCCGCAACACACTCCGTAACCGGCTGGCCACCAGTTCCAGCACCCGGTCACCGGTGTCATGTCCCCAGGTGTCATTCACTTCCTTGAAGTGGTCCAGGTCGATAAACATGATCGCCGGTTTGTGTCCTGTGCGGTCCACTGACGCAATGGCCTGCTCAAGGAGATCCGCCAGCAGATTGCGGTTGGGGAGGCCTGTGAGGCTACAGTGGGTTGCCAGGTAGTGGGCTCGCTCTTCAGCCTGGCGGCGTTCCTCTTCCTTCTCGAACGTTTGCAGGGCATAAGATACGTTGTCCGCCATTCGTACCAGCAACCCGATGATTTCTTCGTCAAAGGCGTTGCGTTCACGGGAACACAGGTGCAAGGTCCCGATAGATCGGCCATTCCTCAGAATCGGAACAGCAGCCGCTGACTTCATGCGGGTTTTTGTTCGCACCGTGCTGTGCCAGAAACGGGTGCGCTCATCCTTCAGAAAATCATCCGTCACCTGCGGTTGACCACTGCGAAACGCTCTGCCGTTTAACCCCTGCCCTTCAGGTCTTCCGGGGTCGGTAGAGATGACCACATTTTGTGTGACGTCTCTACCAAACCCGGCCATGGCCCTCGGTATTAGCTGATCAGAGCCGGGTTCCGGCATCAGGACGACCGCCGTGGTCATACCACCGCTTTCGATCGCGGCGTCACATACCGCCTGGAAAAGTTCATCAGGAGAAGAACTGCGAATGATCGCTTCGTTGGTAGCACTCAAGGCGGCATAGATTCTCTTGGCGCGCAGTGCCGCTCTTTCAGCAAGAACCTGGGGAGTGACTTCCCGGGACACAATAACCACGACTTCCCTGCCCTGAACGACGGTGTAGCGGAAATGCGGCTCCCACCAGCCCCTTCGCGAACGGTCCTTGCTTTCCATAAGCCGGGGCTCATCGGTAAAACCTTCGTCGCCTGCATCACGGGCTTTCTGATAAATCTCGGAGACAAGGTCACGATCCTGAAGGGTCAGCGCAGACGCTTCCATCTCCAGCAGCTCATGGCGACTATAACCGGTCATCGTGCAGGTGGTTTCGTTAACGTACAGGTAACGATGGGTATTGAAGTCGCTGACCAGCAAACAATCCGGCGAGGAGTCCAGAAACTCCTGCAGATTACTCAGCAGAGCCTCACCAAAACTGTCTTCAGCCATCCGCGCCTCCCCACTCAGGGCATTCTTGTAATGTTAGTCATTGCCCATCAGGAAAGATTAGCCTGTTTATTTCCTGAGTAAAACGCTGAGGTTTATTTTTGACAGCTTTTCACAGTCTTCACGACAAATTGTCGACTGATCTCCCTGAACGACTGTCACTGTCTTTGCCCTTGCAGTCCGCGCTCGCCGCAGGGACACTCAACAGTCGATCATCCTGACCAAATAAAGGAAACCACACATCTTGGCGGAACAAGCTCGAGGTTTCGACCTGCACGAACAGGTTCCGGTCTACGCCGGCCCCATCCTGCGCCGGGCAGAACCCCGACGATTGTGTCTGTGGCTCGCCGCAAAGCCGGACCTGACCTTCAGGCTGCGGGTCACCGACGCAAAACAACACTGCCTGACAGATCGTGCTGTCATGGCGAAGGAAATCACCGAGATTCCCATTGGCGCCCACGCGACCCTATGGCTTCTCGAGATCATCCTGAGCGAGCCATTACCTGAAGCCTGCTTCCTGCACTATGACCTTGGTGTGCGAGACAGGAACGGCACAGATACACCCTGGCAGTTCACCCGCCAGTGGGCGCCCCACCTGTGCCAGCCTGGCCAGCCGGCGCCCCGCTTTGTCCTCAAGACGACCATCGACCGTTTGCTGCATGGCTCCTGCCGGCGCCCGCACCACCCCGCAGCGGACGGACTGTGCCGGGTTGACCGGGAACTTGCCAGCGCCCAAGACGCCAGCGGCTACCCCGCCCTGCTGATGCTGTCCGGTGACCAGGTGTATGCGGATGACGTGGCCGGCCCGATGCTGCATGCGATTCAGTGCGTCATCCGCACGTTGGGCCTGTTCCAGGAGGAAATTGAAGGTGCTGACGTAAACCACAGCGAGCAGCTCTTTTCCCATCAAAAGAGCTTTTACCGGCGGGATGAGCTACTTCCCCAGTCCCACTCCAGCGAAGCCCTCGTGGAAAAGTTCTTCGGCGGGGTTCGCAAGCCGGTCTTTACCACCGCCAGCGCGGGCAACCACCTGATCTCCTTTGCGGAAGTCATCGCCATGTACCTGCTGGTCTGGTCCCCTGTTCCATGGCGCTGGGTCACAGACGATGGTCCGCAGCTCGATGATTCCCTGCAGCACCGTTACCAGCAGGAAGCAGAGCACATCCGGCACTTCCGTGACGGCCTGGAATCGGCGGCCAGGGCGCTGGCAAGCGTACCTGTGTACATGATCTTCGACGACCACGATATTACCGACGACTGGAACCTCTCCGCCCTGTGGGAGAGTACAGCCTACGAACACCCCTTTTCCCGGCGGATCATCGGCAATGCCCTGATGGCCTACCTGGTCTGCCAGGGGTGGGGCAACGCCCCGGAGCGGGTAGAGCCGCTGATCCGCAAGCTGCATCCGGTGCTGGACGTTGAGCGCCGTGGAGATGGCGTACTCAATCGTCAGCCCCAGGACCAGCTGATTACAGAGTTACTGGCGTTCAATAACTGGCACTACACCCTGTCCACCGTTCCGAAGATAGTGGTACTGGACACCCGGACCCGTCGCTGGCGCAGTGAAATCACTCGCTCCCGCCCATCCGGGTTGATGGACTGGGAAGCTCTCACGGATTTCCAGCACGAATTGCTGGACCAGCATTCCGTGATTGTGGTCTCACCCGCGCCGATGTTCGGGGTCAAGCTGATCGAGGTTATCCAGAAGGTGTTCACCTGGTTTGGCAGACCCCTGACGGTCGACGCCGAGAACTGGATGGCCCACCGGGGAGCGGCCAATGTCCTGCTCAATATCTTTCGCCACAGCGGCACCCCCGACAATTTCGTTATCCTTTCCGGGGACGTGCACTATTCCTTTGCCTATGATATCCGCCTGCGCCACCATCCTGAGACGCCCCGCATCTGGCAAATCACCAGCTCCGGGATACGCAATGAATTCCCCGACCGCCTGCTGGACTGGCTCGACCGGCTGAACCGCTGGCTGTATGCCGCCCGGTCACCGCTGAACTGGTTTACCAAGCGCCGTCGAATGCGAATCTACCCCCGGCTGCCTTCGGGGCGCAGCCACGGAGAAAGGCTCTGGAACCGGTCGGGTATTGGCGAGGTAAGGCTGGACAGTGAGGGCGCCCCCAGGGAAATCCGGCAGCTCAATGCTGACACCGGTGAAACCCGCTTCGAGGCGGCCCGAACCCGGGTCTGACCCGCGCCCGGCCTGTTACAAGACGCCCTCTATCCAGTCTACGATCCAGGGAACCAGCATGGCAGTGGCGAAAGCGGACAGAGCCATGGCCAGTCCCGAGAACGCGCCCATCTGCTTGCTCACCTGGAATGCCCGGGCTGTACCAATGCCATGGGCCGCCACGCCCATGGCAATACCCTTCACGCTGTCGTCCCGAATGCCGAACCATTGAAACAGGCGCGTCCCCAACACAGCGCCCACAATCCCGGTAACCACCACCAGGACGGCCGTCAGGGACGGCAGTCCGCCGATGGCATCAGAGATACCCATAGCCACAGGTGCGGTAGCCGATTTTGGCGCCAGCGACAGCTGGGTCTGGCTGGTAGCGCCCAATACCCTTGCCAGCAGGATGGAACTGACCGCCGCGAAGACAACACCGGAGACAATGGCCAGGCTGACCGGCAACCAGAGCTGGCGGAGGCGGGAGAGCTGCTCGTAGAGTGGGACCGCCAGCGCCACCGTCGCCGGCCCCAGCAGGAAATGGACGAACTGGGCACCTTCGAAGTAATCCTGGTACGGGATGCCACTGACCAGCAGAACCAGGATAATCAATGCCATGGCAACGAGTACCGGGTTCAGCAGGGGCGAACCACCAGCTCGCTGATAAATCCGGAAAGCTGCAAGGTAAGCCAGCAGGGTCATGGTGAGCCCAAGCAATGGCGAGGCAGCCAGGTAAACCCAGATATCCGCCAGGTCCGGCTCATTCATGGTCCTTTTCCTCCGTCCGGTAACCTGGCACCAGCCAGCGGGTGGCCAGCATCATCACGGCTGCTGTTACCAGCATGGTCAGCACCGTGGTGACCAGCAGCACAGCCACAACCGGCAGCCATTCTGCCATCAGCCGGTCACCATGCACCATCACGCCCACCCCGGCCGGCACGAACAGAAGGGATAGATGGGCCAGCAGCCCGGAACTGGCCGTAGCCAGGGATTCCGAAACGCCTTTACGAGCCAGCAGGAAAACGAACAGCAGGATCATGCCCAACACGGGCCCGGGTACAGGCCAGGCCAGCAACCTTACGGTCACCTCGCCGATCAGCTGCAGCACCAGTAACAGGGTTACGCCCACCAGGAAACTCATACCGGCACCCTGTTAGAAATGAGAAGTATTTTCGAAATCATCGTTTGCAAGTTGCCTCGTCATCCAGACCCGACTGGCAGTAACCGCCATGATACCGGACGCCACCCAGGCCCAGACAAGCATTGAACGGGCGCTGCGCTTCTTCCAAAGTCTCCTGGACCAGCCACTTACGATAAGCTGAGGCAAGACTGTCCTATACGTTCTGAACAAGTCCCGTGAAACATAAAAACCCGCCAACCGAACTGCTCACAATCATTGGACAGTTCAGCTGGCGGGTTCTTGTTTTCCTCAATAACAGCGAGCCTCGCTGGCGACCTTACACTGACGGCAGCCCCGACAGGGCCATACCCAGCTCGGCATCGTCATATTCGTAGTCACCCAGCTCACCGGCGAAGTAAGCGGTATAGGCCGCCATATCAAAGTGGCCGTGACCACAAAGGTTGAACAGGATCACCTCTGAGGTGCCTTCCCGCTTGCAACGCAGGGCTTCCTCAATGGCGCCCTTTACGGCGTGGTTGGCTTCCGGTGCCGGCACAATGCCCTCCGCCCGGGCGAACATCACACCCGCCTCAAAACACTCGCGCTGGGTGTAGGCCGTGGCCTCGAACAGCCCCAACTCCTTGGCATGGGAAACCATCGGTGCCATGCCGTGATACCGCAGGCCGCCGGCATGGAAGCCCGGAGGCGTAAACTGGGAGCCGAGCGTATGCATCTTGGTCAGCGGAGTCATATGGGCGGTGTCGCCGTAATCATAGGCGAACTTGCCCCGGGTCAGGGTCGGACAGGCGGACGGTTCCACCGCCACAATACGTGGGCTTTCCCCGCCACGCAGGGCATGGCCCATGAAGGGGAAGGCGATACCAGCGAAGTTCGAGCCGCCACCGGTACAACCTACGATGACGTCCGGCCAGGCGTCTGCCATTTCCATCTGTTCCATGGCCTCCAGGCCGATAATAGACTGGTGAACCAGTACATGGTTCAACACCGAGCCCAGGGCATACTTGGTGTTCGGGTCCTGGACCGCCAGCTCAACGGCTTCTGAAATCGCAATGCCCAGGCTGCCGGTATGGTCCGGATTTTCCGCCAGGACCTTGCGCCCGAATTCAGTCAGGTTGGAAGGCGACGCAACGCATTTGGCGCCATAGGTTTCCATCACCGCCCTGCGGTAGGGCTTCTGGTCGTAGGAAACCCGCACCTGAAAAACGTTGACGTCCATATCAAACAGGGAGCCGGCAAAGGCCAGTGAGGTGCCCCACTGGCCGGCACCGGTTTCGGTGGTCAGCCGGTTGATCCCTTCCTGCTTGTTATAGAACGCCTGGGGGATCGCCGTGTTGGGCTTGTGGCTACCTGCCGGGCTGACGCCCTCGTACTTGTAGAAGATCTTCGCCGTCGTACCCAGCGCCTTTTCCAGGCCGTGGGCCCGGTACAGGGGCGCCGGACGCCACAGTCGGTAAACCTCACGTACCGGCTCGGGAATCTCGATTTCCCGCTCGGTGCTTACTTCCTGCTCGATCAGCGCCCTGGCAAACAGTGGTTCCAGGTCTGCAGGGCCAACAGGCTCTTTGGTAGCCGGGTGGAGTACCGGGGCCATAGGCTCGGGGAAGTCTGCCTGGATGTTGTACCAGGCTTTCGGCATGCGGGTTTCGTCAAGGATGTATTTTGTTGTCATTGGTTCGGGTTCCTTACAACGCGATTGCAGAGATGCCCACATTACCATATCGGATGGCCGCCGGAAGTGCTCCACAGCAATATCCGGCACTGGCCACAAAGGACTGCCGACGCTGATTCATTACCAAATGTTCGATATCGGCCATTTCCAGCTCTGTTAACCTTGGCGTCAGTTTCCTTAAGGAAACCGGGAACTTCCCGCAGACTACCAACGCACAACAAACCGTAAGGGTGTGTCTTATGAAAAACGGACTTCGCGGGCTGGCAGCCGCCGTTGCCCTTTTCCCTGCCGCTTCCATGGCAGAGAACCTGAGCTACAACTACCTGGAAGGTGGCCTTGCCTTCTACCCGGACTTCGAATCCCAGGATTTCATCGGGCTGGATACCCGGGGCTCCGTAGCTCTGAACGAAAACATCTTTGCCTTCGGCGGTTTCAAATACCTGACCGATGACGTCGACCTGACAGCCCTGCACGCTGGCGCCGGCTATCGCCATGGACTGGATGCCCGCACCGATATCTGGGGCGGCCTGACCATGGAATACCAGGAGTATGACTGGGACCGGGGTGGTGAGGTGGATGACACCGGCCTTGGCCTCCGTGCCGGCCTGCGTCACCAGCTCAACAACGATCTGGAACTTGGCATTGGCGGCAGGGTGGTGAGTGGCGACCTGGACTATGTGGGCTTCACGGGCACTGCCCGCTACGCTATCGAGCCTGACTTCAAGCTGTTCGCCGAGCTGGACGTCTATGACGGTGAGCCTGGCATTCTGGGTGGGGCAACCTTCGAATTCTGATATCCATTTGTTCCCGGGCCCCAACTTCCGGGGTCCGGGAATCTGTACCTTCGGAACAATTGCCCCCGCAAATCATTAACCCGCCTCAAGCCAGGGTGAGACTCCCTCCCAGAGCGCCAGCTCTTTCAGCCCGTCCAGGTTGCGATAACGCAATCCCGCCGACGAATCCTCAATGAGCCCGTCTTCCTTGAGCTTGCTCAGGGTGCGGCTGACATGGACGATACTGAGCCCAAGGGTATCAGCAATGATCGCCTGGGGCAGCTTCAGGTTAAAGTCTCCATTGGCGGTGATCAGCGCTCGGTTCCTGGCACTCTCACTGACCGGATGCAGCTTGCTGGATGCCAGGGCCCGGCTTCGTACTTCGAGCAGAAAATGCGCGATGCGCTGGCTCGCCGGACTATGGGCTACCCCCATCAACCTCTTGGTGAGAATCGCGTGCTCTTTGGCAATGCATTCAACCAGTGCCCGGGAGAGTGCCGGCTCGGCATAGCACTGACGGGTAAAATCATCGACGGGATAGGCAACCAGTTCCGCCTGGGTCAGTGCCGAAACACTACTGACGAAGCGACGCTGGGTGAGAGCTTCCAGCCCTGCAAAGTCCCCCGGAAAGGCCAGGTCAATAATCTGCCTGCGACCGTCTTCATCATAGCGGAATGAAAAACACAAGCCGCTCTTTACCACAAAGACATGACCGGCTGCGTCCCCTTCCGCGTACAGGTTTTCCGATTTGAAGACACTGACTGAAATAGAACACATATTACAGATACTGAAAGGGTCAACGGATTTACCGGCATCGGCCTGTCCACTTCTTTCCTTCAGGGCTTCAGGAATTCTCCAACCCATAACGACCTCGATCTTTTTTTCAGGCACACAGTGATTCCACGCGGGCGACATACCAGGCGCCCCTCCGGACAAAATGAAACCCTATTTCATACAGCGGGTTAGTGGATAACCAATGAAAGCAGATTAAAAACAGCATCCCACCAGTGATGCCCATAGGACCAACGTTAGCGTATTAAAAACAATTATCAACGATAATTTTATGCCGCCAAATGCGGCACAATATATGTTAATGCGAGACCGCCCCTTATCGGATATTATTCCAGAATCATTTATTTATTTGATATTTTTTGGGTGGCCGTCACCGCGAACAGAAAGCAGCGCCAGGAACGTTCAACCAATCCAGTCATCCCCCTTGTTTATACTCTTGCAACCACCGCTGCCTGATGCGGCACCGGTAACGTCCTGACGTACGACGGGACGTGTCCTTCGAAGTCGAATAACCATAATTTTACATGAAGATTAATTAAGGTCGGCCCAAGTGTACGGAGGCTGTTTTGCCTCAGGATAACCAGTTTCCTCATCACTTCTATCGCAACTCAATACAGTTAAACGCTGCCCGAATTCGCCGTTATTAACTCATGTTATGAGCGGCCGTCGTGGATCACTTTTTCCTTCCGTAACCATCTGAACGTTCCTCACACTGCGTTAATGAAGCCATTTGCCACGGCGCCCGCGTTGTCCGACGCTGACCCGGTAACCAGCACTTGCGAATGGACACCACAAGGAGCAAACCATGGCAGAGCGATTCACTTTCACAAACCGGGGCAAGGGTGGAGAGACTCACCAGTCGGCAGGACAGGGCACCCCGGTCATGACAACGCCACAGGGGGCCCCCATTGCCGATAACCAGAATTCCCTGAAAGGCGGCACTCGCGGTCCCACTCTGCTGGAGGACCATATTCTCCGGGAGAAACTCTTCAAGTTTGACCACGAACGCATACCGGAGCGGGTAGTACATGCCCGGGGCATGGGCGCCAAGGGCTATTTCGAGAACTATGGCGATCTGTCAGATATTACTTGCGCCGATATCTTCCAGCGGGCCGGAGAGCAAACCGAGGTGTTCGTGCGCTTCTCCACGGTGGCTGGAAACAAGGGTTCGGCCGACCTGCCCCGGGACGTCCGTGGCTTTGCCACCAAGTTCTACACCAAGGAAGGCAACTGGGACCTGGTGGGCAACAACATTCCGGTGTTCTTCATCCAGGACGCCATGAAATTCCCGGACCTGGTCCACGCAGCCAAGCAGGAGCCGGACCGAGGCTTCCCCCAGGCCCAGACCGCCCACGATAACTTCTGGGATTTTGTGACCCTCACTCCCGAGAGTGTCCATATGCTGATGTGGGCCATGTCGGACCGGGCCATTCCCCGCTCGCTGCGGTTTATGGAGGGCTTCGGCGTGCACAGCTTCCGGTTTGTGAACAGCCAGGGGGAGTCGAAGTTCGTCAAGTTCCACTGGAAGCCCCTGCAAGGACTTCAGTCCGTGGTCTGGAACGAGGCCCTGAAGATCAACGGCGCGGACCCGGACTTCCATCGGCGGGACCTGTGGGAGTCCATCCAGAACGGTGACTACCCTGAATGGGAACTGGGCGTTCAGGTCTTTGATGACGACTTTGCCGACCAGTTCGAGTTCGATATTCTCGATGCCACCAAGATCATCCCGGAAGAACAGGTGCCCGTACGTCCCATCGGCAAGATGGTACTTAATCGGGTAGTGGACAACTTTTTCGCCGAAACCGAGCAGGTCGCCTTCTGCACCCAGAACATTGTGCGTGGCATTGATCATTCCAACGATCCCCTGCTGCAAGGACGCAATTTCTCCTACCTGGACACTCAGCTCAAGCGACTTGGTAGCCCGAACTTCACCAACATTCCGGTCAACGCCCCACGGTGCCCCGTCCACCACCTGCTTCAGGACGGGCATATGACCATGAAAAACCCCACCGGGCGGGTCAACTACGAGCCCAACAGCTGGGCCCCGGAGGCCGCCGGTCCAAGGGAGTGCCCGGAAACCGGGTTCCAGTCACACCCGACACCAGTGGAAGGCGTCAAGGAACGGGTCCGCTCGGAAACCTTCGCAGACCACTACAGCCAGGCCCGCCAGTTCTATATCAGCCAGACAGAGATTGAGAAGCGACACATCAAGAGCGCCTTCGTGTTCGAGCTGAGCAAATGTGAACGGCTGGATATCCGAGAGCGGATGGTGTCCCACCTGCTGAATATGGACAAGGACCTGGCCAGTGATGTAGCAGAAGGCCTGGGCCTGAAGGACATGCCAGATGCGGCAGAAGCGGCCATGACACCCCGCACCGACCTGCCGGAGTCGCCGGCACTCAGCATCCTCCTGAACGGTCCCAAATCGTTCAAGGGTCGCAAGGTGGGTGTTCTGGTGAGCGAGGGCGTCGACGCCGCCATCTTCAAAAAGCTCAGGGAAACCCTGGAGGGGGAAGGCGCGCGGCTGGCGGTGGTGGCCCCCACCATCGGCGGTGTAAAAGACAGTGACGGCAACCCGCTGGCTGCGGATGAGAAGGTGGACGGCGGCCCGTCGGTCATCTTCGACGCCGTTGCCCTGCTTCCATCCGACGATGGCGTAGACGACCTGGCCAGGGACGCCACCGCCCGGGACTTCGTCGACGATGCCTTTGCCCACTGCAAGTTCATTGGCTACACCCCGGCCGCACGCAAGTTGTTCGACAGCATCGGCATCACGGCGATGCTGGATGACGGCTGCATCCCCTTCAACGGCCCGGACGACACCGGCAAGTTTATCGAAGCCTGTCGCGATGTCCGCTACTGGCCCAGGGAGGAGAAGGTCGATCAATTCTGACGCCATGCCCCGTTCCGGACGCGGGACGGGGCGTTTTTCCCTTGTCGCGGGCGCGACTGGTTAGCTATAGTGATTTCAAACAACCACAATAACGTCTGCTGATGAGGATCCCCCTATGAACGACATGACGGTAGGCGCACCTGAACGCGCCAACTTCTCTGACATGAAAGAAGGCACCCAGGAAGACTGGGAGATTATCGGCGGCTGCTTCCGGGAATTTGCCAAGGGCCATCCTGACCGCATCCTGGAACACCTGAAACTACTGGGCGGTGACTTCGGTGGCTTCAAGGTGGACCGCCTTACCCACTGCTTGCAAACGGCCACCCTGGCCCACCGGGATAGCAAGGACGAGGAGTACGTGGTTTGCGCCCTGCTCCACGACATTGGTGACACCCTGGGCACCTTCAACCACGCTGATATCGCAGCCGCAATCGTCGAACCCTTTGTGTCCGAGGAAAATCACTGGATGGTGAAGCACCACGCCATCTTCCAGGGCTACTACTTCTTCCATCACCTGGGCATGGACCGCAACCTGCGCGAGCAGTACCGGGACCACCCTTACTACGAACGCACCCTGGAGTTTGTCAGCAAGTACGACTCCCCGGCATTTAACCCGGATGGTGAAACCCTGCCGCTGGAATTCTTTGAGCCCATGGTGCGCCGCGTTATGGCCAAGCCCAAGCGGTCACTGTACAAGGCCGTGTCCGAGTAGACCCGAACGGGAATAAAAAGGCCCGGTCAGGGAAACTGGCCGGGCCTTTCTGGTTCAGGATCCGTGTTCAGGCGATCTGAAGCAATCGTAACAACTGGGGCCGATGTCGGTCGGGCAAGACATCCTCAAGCGTGTACTCGTCCAGGGCTTCCAGGAACGCCTTCAGGGCGTGGGCAAAGGCTCCCTTGAGCCCGCAAACCGGGGAAATGACGCAGTGTCCTTCCGATGAAAAACACTCCACCAGGTCCAGGTCCTGCTCGGTTTCCCTTACCAGTACGCCAATATTGATGGTGCTGGGCTCACGATGCAGCCTCATACCACCGCTCTTGCCTCGCACGGTTTCGATGTAGCCTTTCTTGTTGAGCTGATGTACCACCTTCATCAGGTGGTTCTTGGAAATCTGATAGCTGTCGGCAATCTCCTGGATCGTGGAGAGCCGATCCCGCCGCATGGACAGGTAGATCAGCACTCGCAACGAGTAATCGGTGTAACGGGTAATGTGCATCTGGGACTCCTGAACCCTCGTTTTTCAGGGGACAACCCCCTGACACGTCATGCTGTCGGCCTGGTGAACAGAAAGATCACCAGGCCCGAAAAAATACACCAGTAATAGCCAGCACCAGTGGTTGTGCCTGCCACCACCATATGAACCCCCAACTGGTTGCCAGCAGGGATGCTGCCAGCCACTTTGCAGAAAGTGGCACGGCCTGTCTTTCACGCCAGTCGCGTATCAGCGGCCCAAACCGGCGATGGCCATGGAGCCAGCTTTCGAATGCCGGCGACCCACGACTCGCGCTCCAGGCGGCCAGTAACACAAAGGGCGTTGTCGGCAGCAGTGGCAAGACAATGCCTGCGACGCCCAGCCCCAGACTAATATACGCAAGCAACCGGTAACCGGTTTTGCCCATATTGGTTATCTCCGCCCCCTGCTCAACAGGCATCAGACTGTTACCCCTGAAAAGACAGCATCACCAAGGCCAGGTTCCGCAATGATGCCTGCCACGAGCGGGGTCCGCCTGCGACATTCAGTCGCAAAAACAACCACTTTACCCTAATTCAATGGACAGGTCTGCCCAGGGAATAAAGGGATACCAGCCGCGTGACATAGGAAAGCTTCAGCGTGGTCGCAAAAATCAGCGTACCAATATGGGCGCCGACCTGAGCCGGCATTGGCAGGCTCCCGGCCAGTGGGTATGCAAGCACAACGGTAGCAATCACCGCCATTACACTGGCCAACAATGCCCCGTTCGCGAACTTCAGAAGACGCTCCATAAATTGACTGTCTGCCATGCTGCCCCCTCTTATAACATTCACATGCAATACATGTATTAAAGCGCAAGCATTGTTAAGATGCAAGTGTTATGCATCTTATTGCGGATCTGGCTCTTATCCAGAGCGATAACTGACCAGTCGCCCAGGGGAGCTGCGCTAACGACGGACGGATACTTCGGGCAAGGTAATACTCCTGCGGGGGTATCGGATTCGCGTCCCAGGTTTGCCATACTTGGTCTAAGCTTGTTGATACACCTCGAGTTACCACAGGACAGGAAAGCAGACATGCCCGAATCCAGGTTGACTGACCGCTTTGGCCGCACCGTCAATTACGTGCGTCTGTCTGTCACTGACCGGTGTGATTTCCGCTGTGTGTACTGCATGGCAGAGGACATGACCTTCCTGCCACGCCAGCAGGTGCTGACCCTGGAAGAGATCGCACGGGTCGCCCGTACCTTCACGGAGCTGGGCACTGAGAAGATCCGCCTTACCGGTGGGGAGCCACTGGTCCGCAAGGATATTCTCGAACTGGTGAGGGAAATCGGCCGTTACGGCCTGCGGGACTTTGCCATGACGACCAATGGCAGCCATTTGCCAACCATGGCAGAGGATCTGCGCCACGCCGGATTGCACCGCCTCAATATCAGCCTGGATTCCCTGGACGAGGACAAGTTCCGCCGCATAACCCGTACGGGGCGTCTTTCACAGGTACTGGATGGCATCGACGCCGCTCGTGAGGCAGGCTTCCGGGGCATCAAGCTCAACACGGTCGTACTCAAGGGCCGTAACGATGAAGAGGTACCGGCGCTGGTCGACTTCGCACGTCGCAAGGGTGTCGATATTACCTTTATCGAGGAAATGCCCCTTGGCCAGATCACCGAGCACGACCGGGGCGAGGCCTTCTGCAGCAGTGATGAAGTCCGGGACATAATTCGCCGGCACCATGACCTGGTGCCAGCCACGGAAGACTCCGGTGGCCCGGCACGCTATTACCGCATGCCTGGCAGCAAGACGCGGGTTGGTTTTATTTCACCCCACTCCCACAACTTTTGCGCCACCTGCAACCGGGTTCGCGTTACCGTAGAGGGACGGTTGCTGTTGTGCCTGGGTAACGAGCACTCCGTCGACCTGCGCCGCGTCCTGCGCGGTAACCCGGTCAGCGACGACAAGCTCCAGCAAACCATCATCGATGCCATGGACCTGAAGCCCGAGAAGCACCACTTCGACCTCAACGGTGATGTCCAGATCCTGCGCTTCATGAACATGACCGGCGGCTGATATTCAGGTCGCCCCGTCTTCCCAGCGCAACGCCACGGCCCGGGCATCATCCAGCGTGCGGACATAGGTCAGCACCCCGGCCTGCTTGCGCACCCCGGCTCGTCTCAACTTCACGACAATCCTTGCTGGCAGTCCGGCGAGAATCAGGCTGACGCCCTCCCGCTGCATCTCTTCCATCAATGAACGCATGGCCACAAGGGCAGTGCCATCCATGCTGGGCACATCGTGCATATCCAGGATCACCGTGCGAACGTGTTTATCTACAACGTGCAGTGAACGCAGTGCGGTCTCCGCGACCCCGAAAAACAGGGGTCCGTTGATGTCATAGACCACCACCGATGCCGGCAATCCGTTCAATGAGGGATGGTGATCAGCCAGGGCGGGCTCCGTATGGGTGAGCAAGGCCATCCGCCGGATGAACAGGGCCGCCGCCAGCCCGACGCCTACGGCCACCGCCAGAACCATGTCAAACAGCACGGTCAGGCCGAAGCAGGTCACCAGGATAACCACATCTTCTGCAGGCGCCGACCGCAGGGTATGGACGAAGTGCCTCGCCTCACTCATATTCCAGGCGACAATGAACAGCAACGCCGCCAATGCCGCCATGGGCACCAGGCCAAGCACTCTCGCCAGCACTACCACCGATAGCAGTACTATAACGGCGTGCACCAGTGCGGCCACCGGCGACCGCGCCCCGCTGCGAATGCTCGTCGCGGTACGGGCCAGCGCCGCGGTCGCGGTGATACCACCAAACAGGGGCGCGGCAATATTGCCCAGCCCCTGGCCAATCAGTTCGGCATCCGGGTCATGACGGGTGCGGGTCAGCCCGTCCGCCACCACGGCACACAGCAGCGACTCAATAGCGCCGAGCATGGCAATCGCAAACGCCGGGCCCATCAGCGACCGGAACAGGTCAAAATTCAGCACAAGCGGCTGCCCATCCGGCCCGGGCAACTGCCACGGCGCCATAAACGTGGGCAACACCGGAGGAATGCCCTGGCCGGATTCGCCACCGGCCTCCCAGGTAAAGCGGGAAGCAATGGTCTCCACGGCCTGGGCACCGTCGCTTCCGAACATGGTGTTAACACCCCATGCTGCCAATCCGCCGGCAACAAGGCCTACCAGGGGCGCTGGCACCGGTATACCCAGTTTGGGCCAAAGCAGCATAAGGGCCAGGGTGAACACACCGATACCGAACTCAAACGGTTCCAGTGTCGGAAAGGACGACAGGATAATCCCGATGTTCTCGGTGAAATGCTCCCCCATGGGCCCGGTCGTCAGACCAAGGAAATCCGGCACCTGCAGCATGGCAATCACCACGGCAATGCCGGCGGTAAAGCCAAGCACCACGGGATAGGGCACGAACTGGATCAATCGCCCCATACGCGCCATGCCCAACGCCACCAGAAGCAGCCCCGCCATCATGGTGGCAATCAGCAAACCGCCCAGACCGAATTGCTGGACAATGGGAAAGAGGATAACGACAAAGGCAGCCGTCGGACCGGACACGTTAAACCGGGCGCCCCCGGTCAGTGCAATGATGGCACCGGCAACAATGGCGGTATACAAACCATGCTGGGGCGGCACCCCGGTGGCGATGGCCAGTGCCATCGACAGGGGCACGGCGACCGTCCCCACCGTCATCCCGGCCATCACATCCTGTCGCAACTCTGCAGCCCCGTAGCCCTCCCGCAGGGCCCCACGAAGCCCGGTGGCAATACCGGGAAGACTGACCGGAAACCGTTGACGCGCCATGGCAACCCCTCTGTCGGAAGCAGGCACCCGGCATAAGCGAGCCGGACACCCGGTAATTCGAAAGCAAACTATGTTAATCACATTAACATGTGGTTATTATGGTTCGCAAATGATTCGGCCGGAATCCGCATTGCCGGAATCGGCCAAAAACATTAACATTAAATGTTAATAGAACAGACAGGAGACGAGTGGTGGAAAAGAAGACGGCGCGGCTGACCCTGCTGATCGACCCGAACAAGAAGAAGGCGTTCGAGCAACTCTGCGCCTCACAGGACCTGACCCCGTCACAGGTGGTGCGGCAGATGATCCGGGAGTACTTGCGGGAGCATGGCGTGAGCTATGAAACGGAAGGCAGGAATCCGGAATCCTGAGGACTCTGGCGAACGGCGCGTCGGGGCGGGATTCAGGAGTTCACTTCAGTGGCAAACCTGCAATTTCGTGAGGCGGCCAGCAATCAAGTCCGGGCTCAGTGTCCCTGGGGGCTTTCAGAGCAGGGGCATGGATGCCCCGGAAGCGTTGGGGTGGCAGGACGCCCCTCCAACGCGGCGGCGAAAGCCCCCAGGGGCAATGAGCCTCCACCCAAACCCGCAGGCCTGAGAAAACAGGCCTGAGAAAACAGGCCTGCGAATCAACCATCAAAACAAACACTACATGGAATGAGAACCACCCATCCCGGAAGACATCCCACCTCCGGAACTCAGATGCTCCATCGTCACATCCGCAAAGGCCACAACCTCACCCCCGAATTCCGAGGCAAACGCCTCAGCCGCTGACTCCTCAGCAAAGGACGCCAGAGTGGGCCCCATGGCACCGGTACGCTCAGACCCGACCACATAGAACGCCTCACGGGCATCAATCAACGCCGCATCATCCGGCTTGTCCCACTCGGTCCCGGCCATATCGTGCACATACAGCACATGGTCACGGTTCACGTTCTCCGGCTGTAATACCCAGGAGAACATATCCTTGGTGGAGCAGAACTTGCGAACCTGCTGCTCCTTGCCGGAAATCGACTCACCCTTGGGCCCCGGGAAACGGGTGATCACCATGCCACAAACGTGGCACTCATCGCCGGACTCGAAATGAACCGGCTCAGGCTTTGCCTGGGCCGTTTCCTCCGACCCGGAACAAGCGGCCAGGGCGACCACGAAGGCCATGATTAAACCGGTGCGCACTACAAACGAAAGATTCATCAACAGACTCCAGGTTCAGATACGACGATTACGGAACAGGGCCCAGGCACCGGCCAGGGGAATAACAAACCAGACCGCAAGGGCAACCCACAGCCCGCCCGGCCCCATGGGCAGGTCCGAGCCCAGGCTGAGCACGCCCGTCAGCTGCGCACCACCCTCGAAGGCCACGATATTGAGCAGACGGTAAATATCCGTGGGATTGAGCAACAGCAACCAGGGCAGAAGATCCGGGTTCAGCTTGCCTTCACTGGCCACCAGTACGCCCAGCAATACCAGGTCAAAGATCAGTACAA
The DNA here is from genome assembly GCF_026013985.1 of Marinobacter sp. AN1. Taxonomy (NCBI): domain Bacteria; kingdom Pseudomonadati; phylum Pseudomonadota; class Gammaproteobacteria; order Pseudomonadales; family Marinobacteraceae; genus Marinobacter; species Marinobacter sp. AN1. The sequence continues at coordinate 3,356,455 of NZ_CP110342.1, forward strand.
AGAAAAACCAGATCGCCAACGCCAGGCCTGCTGCCAGCGGCTTCTCACTCACCCGCACGCTCAGCAGGTCGCCGGCCCTGGCGGTGTCGTTACGGATAATGCGGTCAGTCGCTACCTGACCCGTCACTGCCAGCCCGAAGATCGGCTCCGGTGAGTCGATGCTGTGTCCGCCAGCCAGCGTGATACCGGCGGCGGCACAGACGGCGCGGCCTCCGTCCAGCACCTCGCCGGCAATCTCGGGCGCCAGGCGATCCACCGGCCAGCCCAGGATGGCGATGGCCATCAGCGGTTGACCGCCCATGGCGTAGACATCACTGATGGCGTTGGCGCCGGCGATGCGACCGAAATCGTAGGGGTTATCAACTACGGGCATGAAGAAATCCGTGGTGCTGATAATGCCCATGCCGTTGCCGATATCCGCCACGGCGGCATCGTCACGGCTGTTGTTACCAACCAGTAATCGCGGATCGCTGAACTCTGGCGTCCCGGTATGGAGGATACGGTCGAGAACATCCGGGGCAATCTTGCAGCCACAGCCGGCTCCGTGACTGAATTCGGTCAGTCTGACAGACAAGGTTCTATTCCTATGATCGACAAAAAGTGAAAACGGATAACGGAGCAACCAGGCTGCGTGCAAATCACGCGATCAACCGGCCCGGCACCCTAGCCGGGAGCGGGTCCGAACAACCGGTCGGTGAGTCTGACGTACCAGGCTGCAGCCTGGACCTGCACGATATAGGCCAGGGCAATGAGCAGGGCGGCATCGGCACCCTCGGCTCCAAATACCCCCATGGCAATCGCCAGGGCAATGGAGAGATTCCTCATCACCGTTCCGTAAACCAGGGCAATGGCATCACCGCGGGGAAACATCAGTCTGCCAACCAGGGTACTGATGGTGAAGTTGAGCAGGTAGATCAGTACCAGTGGCACCAGGTAAGCCAGTAACGCCTCCGGCTGCTCCATAATGTCCTGTGACTTCAGGGCCATGGAGACAAACACTACCCCCAGAACACCCAGGGTCGAAAACGGAGGGAACTTTGGTTTCAGGTCTTTCTGAAACACCTGTTCACCATGTTTCGAGATCAGGTAGCGCTGGGTGAAATGTCCCAAAACCAGGGGCAGGAACACAATCAACGCAATCTGCACAAACACCCTGGTGACAGGGATCTCAATCACAGCTCCCAGCAAGCCCTTCAGGTAAAGCGGCGCAAGCAGGGAACCGGCAATCAGGCCGACCACGGTCATCTGCACGGCTGCAGGCATGTTGCCCTTGGCAAACCCGGTCCAGGAGATGGTCATGCCCGACGTGGGCAGCAGGGACGTAAGCAATATTGCCAGCCGCGCAAAGGGCTCATCCGGGAAAAACAGCAGGCCGGCACCATAGCCAATCGCGGGCACCAATACAAAGTTGATCAGCTGGGTCACCCACAGCAGCTTTCCACTGCCCCGCTTGACCAACTGGCGCAGGTTCATGGTCACCATCATCGGGTAAACCATCAGGAAGGTCAGCGGCAGAATGGCCAGTCGTAGCGGTGCAGGGTCTGCCAACTGGCCGGATACCAGCCCGGCGATCATGGCCAGGGGGATGCTCCAGATCAGGTGTTTCTGCATCCAGGCGAGTATCGGCCACATGGTAATTGCCCTTTATTCAGCTGACCGGCTTCTCTTCCTTTAGTCCCAGCTTTTTGAGAATTGCCATGGCCGGGCACCATTTGGTAAAGGCAGACTGAATCAGGTTAAGGGCAATGAAGCCAGTAAACAGCAGCCACCAGGGGCTGACGTAATGGGCCAGCAGGATGGATATCAATACAAACACGCCGGCCATCAGGCGAAGACCTTCGTTGACTGTCATCGGGGCACCTCCTCAAGGGCATATTGATATACCTTCACCCTATTATTCTGACGGTGCAATGACCTGCGTCATTTTGTCTGGCTCCCGAATCAAAGAAACTGGCTAGACTCAGATAGTCAGTACCTGACTCGGGACCAGGAGATCACCATGAATCCGTTTACCGTGAGGCTCTTCCGCTACCACCCGGAGCACGACGATCAGCCCTGGAGCCAGGACGTCGAGGTGGACGGCAGTTTTCGTAACCGGATGGTGCTCGATGTTCTGGAGCATCTGAAAACCCGGGACACCACCCTGGTGTTCCGGCGCTCGTGCCGTGAAGGGGTATGCGGTTCCGATGGCCTCAATATCAATGGCCGCAATGCGCTTGGGTGCATCACACCGGTGGAAGAGGCGCTGGGCAATAAGGATTTACTGGAAATCCGTCCCCTGCCCGGCATGCCCGTCATCCGCGACCTGGTCGTGGACCAGTCCCTGTTTTTTGAACAATACAAGCGTATACAGCCGTGGCTAATCAATAACAAACCGGCCCCCGGTATTGAACGCCTGCAAAGCCCGGAAGACCGTGCAAAACTGGACGGCCTGTACGAATGCATCCTGTGCGCCTGCTGTTCATCGGCCTGCCCTTCCTGGTGGTGGAACCCGGAGAAATACATCGGTCCGTCCGGACTACTTCAGGCCCATCGTTTCCTGCAAGATTCCCGCGATACAGCCACCGCCGAGCGGCTGGAAAAACTGCAAGACCCGTTCAGCGTGTTTCGCTGTCGTGGTATCGGCAACTGCACTGCCTATTGCCCCAAGGGGCTGAACCCCATGAAGGCCATCGGGCGTATCAAGGAGATGCTGTTCCGCGAGGGGGTCTGAGGCTGGATCGCGTTGAAGATGGGCAAGCACTCATTTCTCGTGCATTACGCCAGCCTGGCCACCGTCACGCTTGAGCAAAAGATCAATATCCGCCGCCGCCATTGGCCGGTAAAACAGGTAGCCCTGGTAGCAGGTGCATCCAACAGACTGAAGAAATTCCCGTTCAGCGTCCGTTTCAACTCCCTCGGCAATCACATCCATTGACAGCGATTTCGCCATATCGGTTATGGCCTGAACCAGCCCCTGTTTTTTGGCGTCCAGTGAAGTGGACCCCAAATTTTGGACAGGTGCCTAAGCTCTGATTCATCATCTCAAGAAGGAGGAGAATCATGAGCAAGAAACGCAAGCAATACAGCGCATCATTCAAGTCCAAAGTCGCCCTGGCTGCCCTCAAGGGCGACCAGACCACATCCGAAATTGCTGCCCGTTTCCAGATCCACCCCACCATGGTCAGCACCTGGAAGCGCGAACTGCTGGAGAATGCCCCGGGCCTCTTCGAAGGCAAGAAGAAGGCCGGCAAGCAATCCGATGAGCCCAGCACAGACGAACTTTACCGAGAGATTGGCCGACTGACGGTGGAACGCGATTTTTTGTCGCGCAAGCTCGATCAGTAAGCCGTCAACAGCGGTTGGCGATGATCGAGCGTGGTCATCCCCAAGTCAGTCTTTCGCGCCAGTGTGAGCTGCTCAAGCTGAGCCGCTCATCGGTGTACTACGTCCCTCGTGAGCAGTGTCCGGAGGATTTGCATCTGATGTATCTGATTGATCAACAGCACCTGGAAACGCCGTACTATGGCTCTCGCAAGATGCGGGTTCACTTGCAGCACCAGGGCTATCGGGTCAACCGGAAGCGGGTGCAGCGGCTGATGCGCACCATGGGCATTCAGGCGGTGTATCCGCGCCCCAGAACCAGCATTCCGGGCGATGGGCACAAGGTGTACCCGTACCTGCTCACAGGGCTGAAAATCGACCGCCCCAACCAGGTGTGGGCAACAGATATTTCATATATCCCGCTGGCCCGGGGCTTCATGTATCAGGTTGCCATCATCGACTGGTACAGCCGCAAGGTGTTGTCCTGGCGGACCTCCAACACCATGGACACAGACTTCTGTGTCGATGCCCTGGAGGAGGCTCTACAGCGCCACGGAACGCCGGAAATTTTCAATACTGATCAGGGTGCCCAGTTCACCAGTGAAGCCTTCACAGGCGCTCTCAAAGAGCATGGCATCCGGATCAGCATGGACGGCAAAGGCTGCTACCATGACAACATCTTTGTGGAACGGCTCTGGCGCAGCGTCAAGCACGAGTGCGTCTACCTAACTGCCTTCGAGGATGGCCGACACTTGAAGCAGGCGCTCCACCGGTACTTCCGGCATTACAATCAGACCCGGTACCACCAAACCCTTGATTACCAAACGCCCGATGAGGTGTACTACGGGCAAGCCATATCTCTGGCAGCCTGAGCCAGGGAAACAACCGGATCATAGCTTAGGGACACCATCAGGTTGTCCAACTGATTGGGTCCACCTCACAGCTCAATGCCCTTTACGAACGCAATATCGATTTTTAATCTGTTTACCGGGAACTCCCGGAGGTAGGCTAGGTTGGAGTGCCCGGTTCCGAAGTCATCAATCGCAAGGCTGACCCCCATGGATTTGAGCTTTTGCATGGTCTCCAACGTTCGATGAAAACCCGCCATGGCAACATGCTCAGTCACCTCAAGCTCTATCAAGTGCGCCGGAACAGCGGCGTTTTCGAGCATTTCCAACAGGGTTTCAGCAAAATGCGCGCGGGAGAAAAGACTCGCGGATACGTTAACCGACACTGGCATGACCCGGTCCTGATACCGTTGAACCCACTCCCCAAGTTGCTCAAGAACCTGTTCCATTACCCACCGGTCAATGTCCGAGATCTGGCCGTTTTCTTCCGCCGTCGGTATAAAGATGCCGGGAGAAATCAGACCCTTCTCCGGATGTTGCCAGCGAACCAGAGCTTCAAACCCACTGACCTCAGGCTGACCACTACTACAATCAACTTTTGGCTGGAAGAGAACAAAAAGCTGTTCCTGGTCAATCGCTATCTGAAGCTCCCTGCGAAGGGTCAGCCTTGTCCTGGCATCCTCTTTCATCGCCGGGGAATAAAAGCAGTGCCTGGAGCCCCCGGTGGCTTTGGCATGGTACATGGCAGTATCGGCTGCCTGGACCAGGGTATCCAGTTCATCCCCGTCGTTACCCGCAACAGCGATACCCAGACTGATATCAATCTGGATGTCATAGGACTCGATCTGGAAAGGCTCGGCCACCTTTTTTCTGAGGCGGGCCGCCAGCTCTTTCACCGGTTTCCGGTCACCTTTTATAAGAAGGACGAACTCATCGCCTCCAAACCGGCAGAGCAGATCTCCAGCCCGGATACAGCTCTGCATGCGCATTGCCACATGCTGCAGTAAGCGGTCGCCAATATGGTGCCCAAGGGCATCATTCACATGCTTGAATCCATCCAGATCAGCAAACACCAGTGACCACGCCTGACCTGTACCATTTTCGCCCACGCATCGCTCGAACTGTGTGCGTAAATAATGCCGGCTGGGCAAACGGGTTAAAGGGTCGAAATTAGCCAGTTTTTCAATCCGTTGCTCATAACTCAGTTGCTCTGACGCATCCTCCATGACCGAGATAAGATGCTGAACCTTTCCCTCACCGTCAAATACTGCTGAAACGGTACCCCGGAACGGCAGCGCCTTGCCTTCCCTGGTGCGTTTCCATAACTCGCCGGACCAGAAACCTTTCACGGCCAGCATATCAAACAGGTCTTTATAAAACGCCCGGTCCTCCTTGACGGAGATCAGAACCCTGGCGTTTTGCCCAAGCACCTCATCTTTCGAGTACCCCGTCAGCTTTGTGAAAGCCGCATTCACATCCACGATGCCCCCATGCCTGTCAGTAATCATGATGGCCTCTTTGCTGTGCAGAAACACCTCAGCGGTTTGCTTCAGGCGCGCCTGGGTATCGTACATGGCAAGGGCAAAACCGATATCGTCGATCATCTCCTGAATCGAACGGGACAAGTCGGGTTCAAAGATCTGATGGTCCGCCGAAAACACGCTCAGGGTTGCAAACGCCTGCCCCTGCTTCATGAGCGGAAAAACTCCGGCATGAGTGACCTGGTCGCCCCTGGCTCCCTTGCCGGAATTGTCGAGGCAGGAAAAGAAAGCAGGGGCGTCCAGTGATACGGCAGGACTGATGAAACAGTCAGAACTGACATCTGCAACCTCGCGCACCTTCCCCTCGCTATCACTGTACATACAGGTCTGCCGGCCTGCAGACACCACTCCATCGAGACAACTCTCATCAATACAGACCCGGGAGAACATCCCTTCTGTAACCAGTATCCGACAGGCCTCCCGGAAAACCTGCGGCTGGGTGCTGCCCTCCTTGATCAGAAACTCGTTGAGCTGACTTTTCATGCGGCTGATTGCGTTCTGCCGCTCAAGCTTCTGATAGGCGCTTTGTCTTTCGTGAATCAGCGCCCCCAGCATCCATACAATGACTGCATTGATTACCAGGAACAGCGACAGCGTCAGCATACTGCCTATGCCTTGGCCGGCTGCCAGCGGCACCCCGGCCGAGTCGGCCCAGTAGGCCACCAGGGTGACAGCCAGCACCACCGCGAGACTTTTCTCGAGAGGCAGCCAGATAGCCATAAATAACATGACAGGGATCAGCAGATAACTTTGCGCCGGGAATGAACCGCTTCCGATGGTGCCGTGGGTGAATACGACAATCGAAAGTGCTGCCCCCAGAATTAGCGATACCAGAAACCGGATATCCAGGTATCGGTCAGACACTGCCTTATGGGTCACACGATCAAGCAGTAGCAAAAGTAACGGTGCAACCAGGACCAGTGAGGTGATTCGCCTGACCCACCACCAGATCCAGAACAGCCAGCCGTCCATGGAATAGGGTGCGCCATCGAGCCCTGTCCTGAACAGCGCCAGCATCAAACCTGCTGAAAGCAGAGTAGGTATGGCCGCTCCATAAAGGAGAAAACCGGTTACCCTTGCCAGCGTATTGGGCAACTTCGACGCAGGCGCATTGAGGTGGATCAGCCAGCATCCTGCCCATGCCTGTAACACCAGCGTGACGCTGGCCACACCTGCAGTTGCGAAGGGTTCTCTGACCAGATAGACCTTTACAACGAAATCGCAAAGAGCTGCCAGAACCAGAAACGCGTGAAACCCTCTCCTGCTGTGATCAAACAGGGTAATAGCCCCGGCCAGAAGAACGCCCCCATTAGCCAGGTACAGGGCAAACCCGTAGGTAGCATCCAGGACAAGATGCCCCAGCGTTGACAGGAAGACATAGCCAAGCAGCCACGGCCACCAGCTGCTAAGCCAGTTGGGCGCGCGCGTAGCCAGTGATCGGTAACCTGGCGCTGCGAGCGGTCTCATCCAAGGCCCCTATTCTGTCTGGAAACGGGCAATCTGCTCAGACAGGTTCTGAGCCAGTTCCGATAGATTCTCGCTGGCCTGTGCAACCTGGCCCGTCGACGTCGCTGTCTGCTCAGCAACTTCAGCGATTTGCTCAATATTGGCATTCATTTCCGAGGAGACCGACGACTGCTGTTCTGTTGCGCTCGCGATCTGCGTACCCATCTCGGAGATCAGGTCAACGCTTGCGAGGATTTCAACAAACGCCTGTCGGGTCCGGCGGACCATGTCGACAGACGCATCGCTCTCGCTCAGGCTATGCTCCATGCTGGAGACTGCCTCCCCCGAGCCCGACTGCAGCCGTTGTATGCTCTGATGAATTTGTGCGGTCGAGGTCTGGGTACGTTTAGCCAGAGACCGCACCTCATCGGCCACCACCGCAAACCCCCGGCCATTGTCGCCGGCCCTCGCCGCCTCGATCGCAGCGTTCAATGCAAGCAGATTGGTCTGCTCCGCAATATCATTGATGACATCCACCACAGAGCCGATTTCCTGGCTGTATCCGTTCAGCGAGTTCACAGAATCGGTCGCTTTGCGTAAGGCTTCTGCGAGATCGCTGATCTGGTCAGTGAGGCGATTAATCAGCTGCTGTCCTTCTGTTGCCTGCTGGTTGGCCTTGCCGGCCGCTTCCGCAGCCTTCCCCGTATTTTCAGCCACTTCCCTGACCGTGGCAGACAACTCTGTCATGGCCGAGGCCACCTGTTCGGTTTCCCGCTTTTGCCGCCCGACCCCTTCGGCACTTTCTTCCGTCACCGCAGATAGTTCCTCAGAGGCTTGGGCTGTTTGCTCCGCCGACTGGGAAACCTGCCTGATAATGCTCTGGAACTCATCCGCCATATCATTAAGCGAGGCGCCGGCCTCCGCCAACTCATCCTTGCCCGAAGAACTCACCCGATGCGTGAGATCCCCCCGGGCCAGAGCACTCGTAGTCGCCATCAACGCAGAAATACCGCTTCGTACACTCAGATAGAAGGTTGTGAACAGGTAGGCCACCGATAACAGAACCACCACAAGGACCGTCAGGGTCAGGTTGAAAACCCCGGTAGCATTGGCTTCCCGCTCACCAAGTGCCCTGTCAACCAGGGGCACCAGTTCGTCAAACTGGTCGTAGACGGTCGTAATCGCTTCCGTTGCCAACGTCACAATCTCGTCCGGTGACGCCATCCGGCTGCCCGGCTGAATTAGGCGCTCCTCCAGTAATCCGATGTAGCTTTTGATTGCGAGATCTGCCTCCCGGGAGAAAACACCAAGCTCATTACTCTCGGCATCCCTGAAACTCTCTGCCCGTTGCAGATTGTGCTGGATGTCTCTGCCGTCCCGCTGAATCTGACTGCTCAGAGCAATAAGCCTGGTCTGACTGTTATCCGTATGTTTTCCCCGGGCGGCCACGCCTACGCCAACACCTCTGGCCTGCCCCATCATTTCCACCACTCCCGGATAGGACGAGGTGACCAGGGTGATCAGGTAATAGGTATCCGGAGAGGGGTCGAGAATCAGGTTTGACTGTTCACCAATCCGGTCAATAAGAGAAAAAAGGCCCTCCACGAGATCCACGTGTCTACGGAAGCTCTCCGCGGGCGTCATCTCCTCCAGGCCCTTTGTCAGGCTGTGCCAGTCATTCTCGAGACCGCTCACCAGCTGTTCTTGAGGGAATCTGAGCATTTCAAGCCGCGACAAGCTCTGGCTGATCCCGGTCTGTAACGCTTGCAGGGGGGTTGCGAACTGGCTGGCACCATTGAGATAGGCGGCCGACATGCCCCGATGCTCCTGGACTTTCTCGAGCACATCCCGGACCAGTATGAGGTCCTGCAGGCCGGCTCGCTGGGCAGTGGTAAACTGCCTGGAATCAGCGGACTCTTTCAGGAGCAAAGTACTGATTATCAGCATCGGAACCAGAAACACGACAGCGATGACAGCGAATTTTTTCCTGAAACTGAGGCTGCGCATCATTGCAGTCCCCGGACGAAGAATATGGTTAAACATCAGCGCGCCTTATTCTTTTTGTTTATGTCTTATAATTTTTGTATCGCTTCAAGCTACACCTCAATACCTGGCGCACCTATGACTTTTGTCAAGATCTCCATCTCTGCGACGAAAAACCGCACGGGTATGCGCCACGGTTGCGGCCAATGACTATCGCCTGGCGTGGGGCGGCCTGAATCCCATGAAGGCCATCGGGCGTATCAAGGAGATGCTGTTCCGCGAGGGGGTCTGAGGCCCGACCTTCAAAACCCGGGCTTCCCAGCGGCATCCGGGTGGCCCGGACACAGTACTTCCACGGACGTGAGGGTGAATCTGTTTGCGCTTTTCCTGACCCCGGGTTAGATTCATGTCAAATCCCTTTGATTCCAGAATTGCCTTGCGACCTGAAACTGCCCTGACTCATTCCCGGATTGTCATCCCTGACAAGCCCGGCCTCCCTACAGCGTTACTTTCCTGACGCTGGGCTCGCGCACGCGCCCGGTCCAGCTACCAAACAAAATTCACGATTACCTTACCGGAGACAAGCATGTCCGATTTACCCGCTATTATTGTTGCCGAAGAAGACTACAACCGTCTTTCCGCCTTGCTGGAGAAGACCGACGACCCCACCGGCGTTGCCGAGGGGCTGGAAGATGAGCTCAGCCGCGCTGACCTCAAGCCCCTGGCAGAGATTCCGGCGTCCGTTGTGGTCATGAATTCCGTGGTCGTCTTTGAAGACCAGGACAGCGGCAAGGAGCGACGCCTTCAGCTGGTTTACCCCCACCAGGTGGATGGCAGTGCCGACAAAATTTCCATCCTGGCCCCGGCCGGCGCCGCCATGATCGGCCTGAGCATCGGTGACAGCATCGAGTGGCCGGTGAAAGGCCGCAAACCCCTGCACCTGAAGGTAGTCAGCGTTACCCGGCAGGCGTAACCGACAACCCGTAATACCAGTACGGCGGGCGCTCAGCGCATATCGAAGAATTCCCGATGCAAGCGCCTGCCCGGCACACCCCATTGGCGGAACTGTCGGAACAGTTTTTCCCCAAGGCCCACGGGTCCACAGAACCAGAAGCTGGCCTGCTGCCACCCCGGAACCGCGTTCCGGATATCCTCAGGTGTCAGCCGACCCTCGATACGACTGCATCGAATGACCAGGTTAACGCCCGCCGCTTCCGCATCCGCCCGCAACTTTGCCAAAGCCTCCTCGCTGACATCCGCCGTAGGATGGAACAGGTAGACGGTGCGGTTGTCCGGTTGGCCCGCCAGACGACCCATTCGGGCAATAAACGGAGTAATGCCGATGCCCGCCCCTATCCAGACCTGGGTGCGGCAATCATCTTCAAAATCAAAGCCGCCATAGGGCCCCTCCAACGTAACTGGCATACCCTCGCAGATCCGGCGGCTGGCCCGGCGGGTGTGATCCCCCAGTTCCTTGACCACAAACTTCAGGCACCGGGTTTCCGGGTTCCAGTCTGATGCAATGGTGTAAGGGTGCGGGCCTTCCGCAGCATCCGACGTGATAAAGGCAAACTGCCCGGGGCTATGGCCAGACCAACCCTGCGTTACCTTCACCAGAAATTCGAAAACTTTCAGGTCCGGATATCGGGTGACCGAAACCACCTCCCCCGGTACCTTCCGAACCTTGCCCGGCCAGCCAACCAGCAGCAAAACGGCTGCAACACTGCCAGCCACAACAGCGACCTGAGTCAGCCAGCCAATGGGCGCTACCCAGTAATCAAACTCCATCAGGATGAAGCTGTGCCAGGCCAGGGGCAGGAAAACTACCGCCAGCAATTTGTGGGTTTTACGGAACAGGTGGTAGGGAAAGGCCTTCACCAGCGCCAGCACAATCAGCACGGCAGCCGCATAGAAGGCCCATTCTCCCAAAGTTTCTGCCAGCCCCCGCTGGCCGCGGAACCAGGCTTCAAGGCCGGTGAGTTGCTGCCCGGCCCCTTTGCCGGCCGGCTTCTCCAGCCAGCCCCAGCCCACCATCCACTTGGTGCCCTTCGCCCACCACCAATGCAGCATGGCCAGCACCAGCGAGCCAATGCCCAGCCATTTGTGCAGCCGGTACACCTTGTCCAGGCCACCAACCCAACGCTCCAGAACCCGGAGCCGCAGCGCCAGCACCAGGGCCACCGCCATCATGACCACCGCCAGGATGCCGGAATACTGCACAAACACCGACCGGAAAGGAAAGTAAGCAAACGGGCTCACCCAAAGGCTATCGGCTGCGAACCAGACAGCACTGACGACTGCAACCAGCCCCCAGAAAAACAACGGAATACGCGACATGGCAATTTCCTCTGCGTCGCCATCAACAAATAGCAAACTACGCTTACCGCCGATCGTAATGCTTGAGGTAAATCAAACCGCGGGACCTCTACACGGCTTTTACCTACACCCCGAACCACGGCTTGTTCACCTTGCTTCTTGCGTAACCGGCAATCACCTACCAGAATAAAGCAATTGATTACTTTCTTTCAGGGAAGCTCCAATGGCAATCGCAAAAGCGCCCGATAAACGCACCTACCAAAGCACCGAACTGCGCCAGTCCGCCACCATTGAGGCGGTTGTGCAGTTGTGTGCCGAGCAGGACCCGGCCACCCTGACCACCGCCCGGATTGCCGAGGAAGTGGGGCTTTCGCAGGGAGCGCTGTTTAAACATTTCCCGAACAAGAACCGGTTGTGGGAATCCGTGGCAGGCTGGGTCTCGGAGCAGCTGACCAGCCAGGTGTTCCGGGAGGCGGACCGGCACGAGCACGCTGACCAGGCCCTCGAGGCCATGTTTTTCGCCCATGTGCGCTTTATCGCCCGGCACCCCGGTATTCCCCGCCTGATGCTGGGTGAACTGCAAAAACCCGGCAATGGCCCGGCCAAAACCATCGTCCGTCAGACCCTTGCCCGCTACCGCAAAAAGGTGGTCGGGTTACTGCAGCTCGGCATCGATCAGGGGCGCATAGCCGCCGGTATCGATACCGAGGCGGCGGCGGTGTTGTACCTCGGGGCCATTCAGGGGTTGGTGGTTCAGGGCATGGTCAGCGGCGAAATTGCCAGCCTTGAGCAGACTGCCCCCCGAATCTTCAAACTTTACAGCGCCAGCTTCCAGGAGATGACCAATGACCCGGAAAAATAAACTGACCCTGGCGCTGACCCTGATTGCCGGCATTGTCTTTGTGGTGATCATGGTAAAGCTGAAACAGCCACCGGAAAGAGTCGAGGCACAGGCAAGTGCAACGCCGGTGCGGATTATGGAAATCACTCCCCGTGAGTTCCGTACCGAAGCCCGCGGTTATGGTCAGGTGCTGCCGGCCCGAAGCTGGAATGCGGTGGCCAACGTGGGTGGCCGGGTTATCTGGAAACACCCGGAGCTGGAAAGCGGCAATCTGATCCCAGAGGGCACGCGACTGCTTGAGATCGACCCGACCCGTTACGAACTGGCCGAAGCCTCCGCCAGGGCGGACCTGGCCGGCATTGAAGCGGAGCTGCGACAGCTGGACCAGGAAGAGCGCAATACCGGCGAGTTACTGAAGCTGGAGGAGCGCCGGTTAACACTGGCCCGGCGCGAGCTGGACCGGGCTGAAACCCTGGTGGCGCGGGGTGCCCTGTCGCAAACCCGGTACGACGAGCAGCAACGAGCCACCCTGCAACAGGAGCAGGCGGTCCAGACCCTGCGCAACCAGCTGAACCTGGTTCCGGTCCGGCGTGACACCCTGCAGGCCCGCAAGGCCCGAGCGGAATCTGCCCTGGCCAGTGCCCGGGAAGACCTGGACGACACCCGTTTCGAAGCGCCCTGGGATCTGCGGGTACACCAGGCCGACATCGACACCGGCCAGCATGTCAGCCCCGGGCAGACACTGTTTATTGCCGACGATATCACCCGCGCCGAAGCCACCGTGCAGCTGGAAGTGGCAGAACTGCGCCGGGTGCTGTCGCAGTTGTCCGGGGGCAGCCTGCCGGAAACGGGTTCCACCAACCACTTCACCGACTTTCATGATCGATTGCCCCTGGATGACCTGGATATTCGGGTAACCCCCACCAACGTGCCCGATGTCCACTGGCCGGGTAAACTCACCCGGGTCACCAGCAGCCTGGACCAGGCCACCCGCACAGTTCAGGCCGTTATTTCTGTAGACGAACCCTACCGCAACGCCAACCCGCCGGCGCGCCCACCCCTGGTCCGCAACATGTTCGTACAGGCCAGCATTACCGCGCAGACTCCGGAGCCTGTCATCGTCATCCCGGCCAGCGCCGTGCATCAGGGTGTGGTGTACCTTGCTGACGAGGACAACCGCCTGCAGCGCCAGCCAGTGTCTGTCGCCTGGCAACAAGGTGAAGATGTCATTATCGATGACGGGCTGGCACCGGGAGACCGGCTGGTTCTGGATGACCTGGTTCCGGCCATCGACGGCACCCTGCTGGCCCCGGGAGATCAGCCATGATCCGCTGGTTCGCGGGGCACCCGACCGCCGGTAACCTGCTGCTGATCCTGATTCTGGCCGTGGGCCTGTTCGCTGCCCCCAATCTGACCCGGGAAACCTTTCCCGACTACCTGCCGCCGGAAGTCAGCATCACCATGGAATACCGGGGCGCCACCGCCGCGGATGTAGAGGAAGCCATTTGCCAGCGGCTGGGCGAAGCGCTACAGCGGGTGGATTACATGAAGGAGGTTTCCTGTACCGCCCGGGACAACCAGGCCCAGACCATTGCCAGCATGGAACCCCGGGGCGATATGGGCCGGTTCCTGGACGATATCCGCACGGAAATCGAAGCCCTGACCGACCTGCCCGAAGAAGCCGAAGACCCGGTCATCCGGGAGCTTTATCGCACCAGCCTGGTCGCGGCCATCGCGGTGTACGGGCCCATGAGTTTCTCTCACCTGGAAGCCTACACCAGCCAGCTGGAAGACCGCCTGTTCGCCATGGACGGGGTGGCCGATGTGATTCCCGTGGGCCTGTCCCAGCGCCAGTGGCACATCGAAGTGTCCCGGGAACTGTTGCGCCAGTATGGCCTGGGCGTGCGCGACATCGCCCGGGCCATCAACAGCCAGAACCTGGACATGCCTCTGGGCACCATCGAGACCGACAGCCAGGACATCCAGCTGCGGTTTGTGGATGAACGCCGTTCCCTGCAGGCCCTGGCCGAACTGCCTGTGATCGGTGGAGCAGCCGGCGCTGTGCTGACGCTGGGCGACATTGCCACCATCACCGAGGCCCACGAACGGGAAGAGGAACGGGTGGATTTCAACGGCCAGCGCGCTATCGTTCTGGAGATCCACAAAAACCGCCATGACGATGCCCTGCGGGTGATGGATTCCCTGGAAGCCTTTATCGACGAGGAAAAGGGCCGCCGTGGCGGCAATGTCGAGCTGGAAATCACCCAGAACATGACCTCGATTGTGAAGGACCGTCTGCAAATGCTGGTGGGCAACGGCATCACCGGCCTGCTGCTGGTAGGCCTGGTGATGGCCCTGTTCTTCCGCCCCCGCCTCGCCTTCTGGGCGCTATTCGGGCTGCCGGCTGCATTTGCCGGTGCCTTTGTGGTGATGGCCCTCACCGGCCTGTCCCTGAACATGATCACCCTGGTGGCCCTGCTTATGGCCATCGGTATTGTGATGGACGATTCGGTGGTCATCACCGACAATATTGCCCAGTGGCACGCCGACGGCAACAGCCCGCTGGAGGCGGCTGCCAAAGGAACCCGGGAGATTCTGCCAGGGGTGCTGTCCTCCTTCCTGACCACGGTTTCCGTCTTCATCCCGCTGGCGTTTCTGGCCGGAGAGCTGGGAGCGGTGCTGGAGGTACTGCCGGTGGTGTTGATTGCCGCGCTGGCCGCCTCGCTGATCGAAGCCTTCTGGATACTGCCTCACCATCTTAAAAGCGGCCTGGGCAAGAGGCGCGAGAAGGCCCCTTCCCGCTTTCGTTCCGCCTTCGACACCGGCTTTGAAAGCGTCCGGGAGAAAGTGGGGCAACTGGCCGACGGCGCTATCCGGTTCCGCTACGGCGTACTGGCCGCCATGCTGCTGATACTGCTGGGCTCGGTCGGTCTGATGGCCGGCGGCCATGTGCGTATGGAAGCCATGCCGGAAATCGACGGCGACGTACTGGAAGCCCGGGTGCTGATGCCCCAGGGCACGCCCCTGCACCAGACCCGGGCCATTACCGAACGCATCACCTCGGCCATGCTCCGGCTCAACGAGGAATACACGCCAGACCAGCCCGACAAGCAAGCGCTGGTGCAAAACATCCAGACCCGCTTCAACCAGCACGCCGACGCCGGTGAAAAAGGCGCCCACGTGGCCACGGTGATGGCCGATTTGCTGACGGCGGAGCTGCGCACCGTGGACCTGGCCACCCTCACCGACCGCTGGTATGAAGAGATCGGAGATATCCCCAGCCTGATCGCCCTCAATATCCAGGAACCCGGTTTCGGCCCGCGGGCATCCCCATTGAAGTGCGCCTGCAAGGTACTGACCTGGATGAGCTGAAGGCCGCGGCCCGGTATCTGAGCGACGAAGTTGCCCGTTATAACGGCACCTTCAACGTGCTGGATGATCTTCGCCCCGGCAAGCCCCAACGCACCCTGTCGTTGAACGACCGCGCCCTGTCGCTCGGATTGACGGCATCCGACGTGGCCAGCCAGATTCGAACCGGGCTGCTCGGGGATATCGTGGATACGGTGCAGATTGGTGATCAACACATCGAAATCCTGGTGCGCCAGACCAGCGCCGAGCGCAACACCCGCCAGTTCCTGGAAGACACCGTGATCACCACCAGCAAGGGCCATATGGTGCCCCTGCGGGAGGTGGCCGATATAACCGAGGAACGTCAGTGGGCGCAGGTGACCCGGATTGACGGCCTGCGCACGGTCACCGTGTCTGCCGATGTTAACAGCCGGACAACCAACGCCGATGCCATCGTGGCGGATTTGCAGAGCCAGGTATTCCCGAAACTTCAGGAACAATGGCCGGAGATTACCTTGCAGGTAGAAGGCCAGACCGCCCGCTCCCGGGAAACCGGCCAGTCCATCGCCCGGGGATTGCTGATCGGCCTGCTGGGAATCTTCCTGATCCTGTCGTTCCAGTTCCGTAGTTACCTGGAGCCGATCATCGTGATGCTGGCCATCCCGGTGGCCTTTATGGGTGCCGTCTGGGGGCACCTGCTGATGGGCTACAACCTGTCCATGCCGTCACTGATTGGTGCCGCGTCACTGGCCGGGATTGTGGTGAACAACGCCATCCTGCTGGTGCAGTTCATCAAGAGCTACCGGGAACAGGGCATGAGCGCGCAGGAAGCCGCCGGTGCTGCCAGCCGCGCCCGCTTCCGGGCCATTCTGATCACCACCAGCACTACGGTGGCTGGCATGCTACCGCTGCTGGCGGAAACCAGCACCCAGGCCATGGCGGTGATTCCGCTGGTGATCTCGGTGGTGTTCGGCCTGCTGGTGTCTACCGTGCTGATCCTGGTGGCCTTGCCAGCGCTCTATGCCATTCTTGAGGATCTGGGCTGGGCCCGGAATAACGGGTCCTGACGCGAAAGGCCGGGTTCAATGCCCCGGCCTTTCGCTATTGGTCATGCGCCCACCAGTTCCATCCCCGGTTTGCCATACCAGTAGCCGTTACACGGCGGCGCTTCAACCAGTTGCAGCGGGTCGGCAGCCGGCACTTCACCCCGGCGTACCTGGTCAAAGCGTTTGACCACCTCGTCCATGCCCTGGTGCTCCGGGCTCAGGCGTACGGTACTGACGCCCATGCGCTCCATATCCGGTAATTCCCGCATCAGGTCATAGCGGGAACCGGAGAGTGTGGAGATACCGTTAATACGGAACAACTCCTGGCTCTCCCGGGTGCGTAGCTCCATGCCATCCGGATGCTCCAGGCAACGGAACTCGCAATTGTCCTTGGGCAGGTTGTAATGGCGGGCGGTAAAGCAGCGGGACGACCAGGCCAGCGGCAGGAAGCCCCAGGAGAACACCTCGGCGGGCAGGTCCAGACCTTCAGCTTTCAGCTCCCTGATCAGCTGCTCCAGGGTCTCCTTGCCCAGTTCCACCGGCAGGTTCCAGCCCCGCAGCCCCTGCCTGGCCAGGATCTTCAGGGTGGCGGTGTTGTAGATGTTCATGGACGGGCCGGTGATGAACGGAATGTTATTCCGGATAGCCACCTGCAGGGCACTCTGGTCATTGGCTTCCACCAGGAACTCGTCCTGTTCGCAGAACCGGCGCAGGCGGCGCAGGTCCGCCTCGGATTCGATCAGTGTCAGGGTGGAGAGAACCACATCCTTGCCGCAGGCTTTCAGGTCCCGGGCCAGGTCCAGCCAGTCATCCGGTTTAAGCTCGCGCCGGCGGGAGCACACCACCTCGCCCAGGTAGATGGTATCCACCGGCCACTCGGCCGCACTGGCGTAGAAATCAAAAACACTTTGCTTGGACCAGAACCACAGGATGGGGCCCAGAGATAACTTCATCATGATCTCAGCACCTTACTTCCACTTGCGATGGTATGCACCAAGGGTGGTGAGACCACCTTCGGACAAACCGGCCAGGGTCGACTGCCACGCCGGGTCGACCGCGAATTCCGGCCCTGTTTCCAGCCTGTCCAGGGCCTGGCGCCAGGTGCGGGCCACATCGGCGATATAGGCGGGACTGCGCTGCCGGCCTTCAATCTTCACCGCGCTGATACCCAGGGCCTTGAGCTCTGGCAGCAGGTCCAGGGTATTCAGGCTCACTGGTTCCTCGATGGCGTGGTACACATCACCCTCCACCTCAAACCGGCCCTTACACAGCGTCGGATAGCCGGCAGGCTCACCCCGGGCGTAACGATCGATCAGCACCTCATTGAGGCGGGATTCCAGCCCGCCATCGGCGGTCTCTTCCCAGCGCACCGCCTTGGCCGGCGAACAGGCCCCCTTGCTGTTGGGGGATTCGTCGGTGAGATAGGAGGACAGGTAACAGCGGCCCTCGGCCATGATGCACAGGCTACCGAAGGCAAACACCTCCAGCTCAACCGGGCTGTGTTTCGCCAGGCCCTTCACCTGGTCCAGCGACAGGACCCTGGGCAGCACGGCACGACGGATACCGAAGTTGTCCTTATAGAACCGCAGCGCTTCGTAGCTGGTGGCCGAGCCCTGAACGGACAGGTGGCGGGGCAGCTCGGGATAGCGGTTGGCGGCGTAGTCCAGCAACCCCATGTCTGCCAGGATCACCGCATCCACCCCCAGGCTGGCAGCCCGGTCCACCGCAGCGGTCCACTGCTGCCAGCCCTGGGGCTGGGGGTAGGTATTGATCGCGCAGAACACCCGGGCGCCCTTGCCATGGGCATAGGCAACGCCCTCAGCGGCCCGCTTGTCGTTGAAGTTGAGGCCGGCAAACTGACGGGCGTTGGTGCTGTCCCGGAACCCCAGGTAGACAGCGTCTGCGCCGTTGTCGACGGCGGTTTTCAGGGCGGGCAGGCTGCCGGCAGGGCAGACAAGTTCCATGGCATTCTCCGATGGCTGAAAAACTCCGGGAGACGCTAACGCTAAAGTGCCCGAGCTGCCTTGACCGTTGTCAGCGTAGCAACCGCAGGGCCGTTGACTACCCATATGGTAGTATCCTACGGGATATCACCTATCCACAATTACACGCTTTTAAATCAACCGATTAACATAGAGTTACAGGCACTTTCATTCAGTAACTACCCCCTCGCGTACCCCATGGTGCCGATATCGGCAACTGGCCCCCTCAACGACAATGGCGGCACGACTTAATGAAGGGGCAGACCCATGAACTTCATCAACAACCTTTCCATGCGCGGCAAGCTGATCACACTGGTGGTGCCGGCGCTTCTTGTCATCATGTTGTTCGCCATTGGCAGCATTACCGAAAATGCCGCCGAGTACAGGAATATGAGCCAGTTGCAGGCCATGGTGAACCTGGCGGAAATGGGTGATCCACTTGTGGAGACCTTACAGAAAGAACGTGGCCGCTCGGCGGTGGCATTAGCTACGGAACCACGCTCCGACGCCGAGCAGCAAGCTTGGCGAGTACTGGAAAGCCAGCGCCAGCAGACCAACGCCGCCCTGAGCGACTATCGTTCGGAATTGCAGGCATTGTTGTCTGACACCAGTTTTGATGGAGCCGTGACAGAGAGTATTGACCGCTTGGAGACAGAGCTTAATCGCCTCACCTCACTCCGGAAGGATGTCGATCGCCGTAGCCTGAATGGCAGCGAGGCCGCAAGCCGCTACACAGGGCTGGTTACCGAAATTGTCGACCGGGTTCCCCTGCTGGTCCGTCGTGCCACCGATGCAGAGCTTACCCGTGAGATCAACGCCTATTACGCCCTGGCACAAACCTCCGAGATGGCAGGCAGGGCGCGGGCTGCAGGCGCCGCGCTGATCCGCTCCGGTGATTTCGACCTCCCCGCGGTGGGGCGGGTCGCAGCACTGAACGGAGAGCAGAATGCCTGGTACCGAACTGCCATTGACATGCTTGCCTCTGATGACCCCTTGCGGCGAAAACTGGGCGGATTCGTAGCTGGCACTGAAGTGCAGGCACTTCATGCCCAACGGGAGAGCCTGCTCAGCAGTGCATCTGGCATGTACGCACTGGATGCCAACGAGTGGTTCGAAACATCCACCCGTGCCATCGACGCACTGAACACTATCCGCCAGGAAATGCTGACCCAGGTTGAGGTCATGGCAGCAACGGCAGTTGCCGGGGCCAGAAATGACCTGATCAGCGCCTCGGTGATCGCGGGCGCAGCCATTGTGTTCGTGATCGTCCTGATGACCATCATCATCCATGCCATCCACCGGCAGGTAAACCAACTGCTGACCGGTGTGCAGTACGCCATGGATGAAAAGGACCTGACCCGGGAGATTCCAGTCTCCAGTAACGACGAAACCGGCACCATCGCCAAGGCGATCAATGGGCTGTTTAACCGGTTCGGAGAGGCCCTGGCCCAAATCGACAAGGCCAGCGTGCAACTGGCCACCGCCACCGAGGAGACCAGCTCCACCGCCAACCAGAACACCTCCCAGGTGAAAGACCAGCAGCAACAGATCGAGCAGGTGGCCGCGGCCACCGAGGAGATGTCTGCGACGTCCGAGGAAATCTCCCGCAACACCCAGCAGGTGGCGGATGCGTCCAGCAGCGCCATGGAAAAGAGCCGCACCGGTGAGCAGGTCCTGCATTCCAGCGTCCGCCAGATACGCGACCTGGCCGGCTCGGTGCAGGAGGTGAACCAGGTAATCGAGGAACTGGAGAACCGCAGCAGCACCATCAGCGACGTCGTCGACGTCATCCGCAAGGTGGCCGACCAGACCAACCTGCTGGCCCTCAACGCCGCCATCGAGGCTGCCCGGGCCGGAGAACATGGTCGCGGCTTTGCAGTGGTTGCCGATGAGGTTCGTACGCTGGCACAACAGACCCACGAGTCCACGACGCAGATCGAGGAAATCATCAACGGCTTCAAGAACATTACCGACAGCGCCAGCCGTTCCATCATTGCCAGCCACAAGCTGGCGAATCAGACCAGCTCCCAGGCAGAGCAGATGGAGCAGACCTTTGCCGACATCCTGATGGACGTGAACAGCATCTCTGACATGG
Source organism: Marinobacter sp. AN1 (assembly GCF_026013985.1). Taxonomy (NCBI): domain Bacteria; kingdom Pseudomonadati; phylum Pseudomonadota; class Gammaproteobacteria; order Pseudomonadales; family Marinobacteraceae; genus Marinobacter; species Marinobacter sp. AN1. The sequence continues at coordinate 3,377,204 of NZ_CP110342.1, forward strand.
CGACCCAGATTGCTACGGCGTCGGAGCAGCAGGTGTCGGTCACCCGCGAACTGGCGGGCAATATGGAAAGTGTCAGCGAGTCCGCCATCCTGACCCTCACCGGGTCACAGGAGATCACCCAGGTAACCACCGAGCAGGCCCGCCTGGCCCGCGCGCTGCAGGACCTGGCCAACGAGTTCAAGGTCGCATCCTGAGGCGTAGCGGGGCAACCTACCCCGGATAGCAAAAAGCCCGGCCATCACGACCGGGCTTTTTGCCTTTCAGTGTCCCGTCCTGAAATACGTTGTCATCTGGAGATGCACAGATGGACAACATCACTCCCACCCGCAAGAAGCGCACGCAGCGTGATTACAACCTCGGCTTTAAATTAGCGGTTGTTGATCAGGTCGAAAAAGGCGAGCTCACCTACAAACAGGCGCAAAAGACCTACGGTATCCAGGGTCGCAGTACGGTTCTCACGTGGCTTCGGAAGCATGGTAAATTGGACTGGTCCTTGCCCAGGAGCTCGCCCATGAACCGATCCCAGGAAACGCCCGAGCAGAAGATAAAGCGACTGGAAAAAGAGCTGGAAGATGAGCGTCTTCGCAACCTCCTGCTCAATGAAATGGTCGATATCATGGATCGGGATTACGGAGCCGGCCTGCGAAAAAAGTATTTATCCAAGGAGCGCGCACGCTGCAAGCAAAAGGCAAAGTGAGCCTGAGCAAAAGCTGTTCGCTCTTTGGAGTATCACGCCAGGGGATTTATCAACGTCTTCAGCGGCGGAGAATGCGTCAGATTCAACTGGAGCCGGTTAAAGTTCTTGTGCAGCAGATTCGAAAACGATTGCCACGATTAGGAACACGCAAGCTGTATTATCTGCTGCACGAAGAATTTCAAGCCCTTGGCATCAAGCTTGGCCGAGATGGTTTGTTTGATTACCTTCGTCAGCACCAGTTACTGGTCCGCCCGAAGAAAAACTATACGAAAACAACCAACAGCCGCCATTGGATGAGGAAGCATCCTAACCTGCTGGCAGGATGTGAGCTGCATCGCCCGGAGCAGGTCTTCGTGAGCGATATCACCTACGTTGAAACAGGTGAGGGGGTGCATTATCTATCCCTGATTACGGATGCCTTCTCACGCAAGATCGTGGGCCATAACCTCAGCCATGAAATGAAAGCTTCCGATACCGTGGCCGCGTTGAACCAGGCAGTCCGTCACCGTATGACCGATCAGCCCCTCATACATCATTCGGATCGAGGCCTCCAATATTGCTCTTCTCTGTACCAAAGCGTGCTACGGAAACATCAGATTCGGCCATCGATGACCGATGGGTATGATTGCTACCAGAACGCTCTTGCTGAACGGATCAACGGCATCCTCAAGCAAGAGTTTCTTATCAACCGATGTCGAACCTTTGCCGAGTTGGGTGTACTGATCAAGGAGTCCATTGCTGCCTATAATACCTACAGGCCACACCTCAGTCTCGGCATGAAAACGCCCCAAGAGGTGCATGAAAAAGCCAGCAACCCTAGGCCGCTGGCTTCAACAAAAACCGTCAACGTATATTAGGACGGGTCACAGGAAGTCCCGCCGGGTTACAGCAGGTCCTCATCCGAGCTTTTCGCCTTGCGCACATCCCGGGCGACGGCCCAGCAGATAACGCCAAGCACGCCCAGGGTCAGGGCCGGCCAGATGAGGATGTAGGCTCCATAGACAAGTTCGCTGTTCATTTTGCTGCCTCCGGTACCATGTAGGATTCGTCCTCGACGTTGTCGTAGTCACCGACACGCTGGGCGATCAGGTCAAAGTCAAAACGCTCCTTGCTGAACAGGGTCATGGCAGTGCACACCACCGCGCTGGCGCCATAGGCGGTCAGTGAAGCCACCAGCACCATATAGTCCCGCAGGAAACCAGTGGCAAACACCAGCATCGCTGCCAGGGTAATCACCCCGGCAACCAGCCCCGCGGCACGGCCAAAGAAGCCGAACACCATCAGGCCAATCACTACCGCACCGCCGACCGACGCAAGACTCTCGAAAAACAGCACGGTCAGGCCGGTCATTTCCAGCAACTCAAAGCGCGCAATGCAGAACAGCGCCATGGCTGCCACCACGGACCAGGTAAACGCCGCATTGGTCACCCGGTCCCAGTAACAACTGACGATGACCGGAAACACAATGGCGCCCCACAATGCGCCGACGAACACCAGCATGACCAGGATATCCAGCGAGAAGCTGGCGAAGATCAGCCCGGCAACCGTGGCCACGATCATGGTGATACGGCCCACCAGCATCATGACGCGAGGGCTGGGGTTATCACCTGCGATGTTCTTGCCATACACGTCCGCCATCATGATGGTGGAGAGGGCCGACAGGTCCGAGTCCGCCGTGGAGGACAGCGAGCCGATCACAAGGACAAAGAACAGGGCGACGAAGACCGGTGACAGGTACGTGGAAACCATCTGCGGGATCAGGTTATTCATTTTTCCGTCAATGGGTTCCATACCGACTGACAGCGCCATCAGGCCGATCATGCCCAGGCCGATCACAATGGCGCCGTAGCCGATGGTTGCTGTCACGAAGGTGGACTTGATGTGTTTCTCGCGTACTGCGAACAGTCGCTGGGAAATGGTCTGGTTACCAATGGCATAGGCCAACACGGCCACAAAGAAGGGAGCACCCTGGTGCAGGATGGCTTCCACGGAAAACAGGTTGGCCTGCTCGTCAGTCAGCCGGCTGAGCCCCTCCACCATGACCGAGGGGCCACCTGCGGAGAACAGCACCGCCGGGATAATGATAATGGCGATGGCCATCAGTGCCACCAGCTGGGCAAAGTCGGTAAATACGGAAGCCCGGAAACCCGAGGTGAGCGTGTAGGCCAGCACCCCGACCCCGGCCACGATCACTCCGGTTTCAAAGGACAGCGGTGACAACACGGATACCAGGGCGCCTGCCGCCGTGAAGTTGACCATGAGGCTGATCACACTGCCGAGGATATTGGAAACGGCCAGGATCATCTGGCTGGATGCGCCATGGCGGGCATGGATCAGTTCACCCAGGGTATGCCCATTCGGTGCCAGTTTGCGGAAACGGCGACCAAAGGGATAGATGAAAAGGATCATCAACGCGCCCCAGAGCCCGTAATGGATAGGGCCGGAAACGCCATAGGTGTAGCCGGACGTGGCCGCAGCGTAGAAAGACGCAGCCCAGATCCAGGTGGCGGTCATACTGGCTGCCCCCATGCCGAAGCCAACATGGTGGCCGGCCACCATAAAGCCGGAGGTGTCCTCTTTGTCCTTGCGGATCAGCAGGGTAAGGAGGTACGTGCCGCCATAGAAGGCAGCAAGCAATAACAACACGGTAAGTGTAGAAAACTGGGTAAATCCGTTCTCGTTCAAGTCAGGGCCTCTTTTTCTGAAACACAGGTATCCCTCCGGGGCCGGGCCAATCATTGGCGGCCGCCAGGCACAGGGGTCTGGGGTTTCCCGCGTAGGGTGTTAACGGGCAGGGTGGGCTTTTCCAGCCCGGTTTCAGTGAGGCTAAGGGAAGCTCAGGTGTGGCAGCAGCTCACACAGTTCTTTAGACGTCATGATATTTGCACTCCTCAAAATCGAATACTGAACTGGCCGGCGCAGCATTGTGCCGTGCAGTGTTCAAGCTTTTGGATGCGAAAATCTGACAAATCGCCGGTTTTCGGGCAGAAATCCGGGGTCAGAATGAGGGAGCGGCAGACCATACGAGAAAACCGGCACAGAGTCCAGTCTTTAGTGGGCGTAATATTAGCGTTCGACAGGGATTGGCGCTTAGTGCCAGCTTTAGGAGTTTGCAGTCTGAAGGCGGGGCTGGCGCTGGCGCAAGGGCGCTTTTTACGCCGCAATTCACGGCCCGTCCCGAGTGTCCCGTGTGGCCAATTCGCCGACCTTGCTAAAGCGACATCCTGTCGCAGCTCCAAAAGCGCCCTTGCCCCATCGCCGTCAGACTGCCTGCTGGCCGCCGGCAAGGACTAATGGAAATAAGGGTATTCGGTACCTTCGCCTGGTTAACCAGAATCGGAGCTGACAGTAACCGTTGAGATATCCAAAAGGTCACGGGTGTGAGGATGGGGGAGGTCTTTCAGAGCAGCGACATGGATGTCGCGGCAGCGTTGGGGTGGCAGGACGCCCCTCCAACGCGGCGGCGAAAGACCTCCCCCAGCCTTACACCGCCCCCAAAACCCACAGGCTACGAAGCCGACCTCCATAACCCGCAGGCTACGAACCCAAACTCCATAACCCACAGGCAATTGAACCCAACCCTGAAGCCGAAGTCAGATAATCCGAGAGAACCGCTGAGAAGCCCCTTCCTTCCGATAAAGATCGAAAATCTGGCAGATGGCCCGGATCAGCAGCCGGCCGGCAGGCTGAACCTGCAGCACACGGCCATCATCGCCAATCAATTCATCCTGGATCATCGGCTTCAGGCGACGCAGTTCGTCCGTAAAGTAGCTGTCAAAGTCTGCACCCCAGGCGGCCTGGAACTGTTCACGGTCCAGGCGGAACTGGCAGATCAGCTGGCCGATTACCCAGCGGCGGATCTGGTCGTCCCGGGTCAGGCCGACACCGCGAATGGTGGCCAACTGACCCGCGTCGATGGCCTGTTCCCAGGCCGGCAGGTCGTGGTTGTTCTGGAAGTAGGCATCATCGGTCTGACCAATCGCTGACACACCGAGAGAGACCAGGTCGCAGTCCGCATGGGTCGTGTAGCCCTGGAAGTTCCGGTGCAGCCGGCCTTCCCGCTGGGCGACTGCGAGGGAGTCGTCCGGCTTGGCAAAGTGGTCCATGCCAATGTATTCGTAACCGGCCTCCAGCAGGCGGTTGATGGTGTTGTGAAGAATGGTCAGCTTCTGCTGCGGGCTGGGCAGCGTATCCCCCTGGATACGGGTCTGGGGATAGAACCGGTCCGGCAGGTGGGCATAGCTGAATACCGAGAGACGATCCGGCGACATCTCGATCACCGACTCCAGGGTTTCGGCGAAGCTTTCCGGGGTCTGGTACGGCAGCCCGTAAATCAGGTCCAGGTTGATGGAACGGAAGCCGATGCGGCGGGCCTCGTTAAGCACGCCCTCGGTCATCTCCCGGGGCTGGATGCGGTTGACCGCTTTCTGCACCACCGGATTCACATCCTGCACGCCCAGGCTGATGCGGTTGAAGCCCAGCTTCCACAGGGTCGGCAGGGTGTCTTCATCCACTTCCCGGGGGTCGATCTCCACACTGTAGTCCCGGTCATCGCCGGACTGCAGGTTGAACAGTTCGCCGTAGCCCGCCATCAGGTGCTCCATCACATCCTTCGGCAGGAAGGTCGGGGTGCCACCGCCCCAGTGCAGTTGCTGGACCGGGCGGTCAGCGCCGAACAGCTTTGACTGGATAGCCGCTTCCTTCAGCACCCGCTCCACATAGGGCATGGCCTTGTCACGCTTCTTGGTGATGACCTTGTTGCAGGCGCAGTAGTAACAGAGGTGTGCACAGAACGGCAGGTGGGTGTACAGCGACACCGGACCACCCGCCGCCTTGCTGCGACCGGCTGCCTTCACCATATCGTCCACCCGGAAGTCCGGCGTAAACTCCACCGCTGTCGGGTAGGACGTGTACCGGGGGCCGCTCAGGTCGTAGCGACGGATCAGGGCTTCATCCCAGATAAATTCAGGCAGTGTGGATTCGGCAGTGGCCGGGGAAGCGGGCATGGCAATACTCGATCTGACGGGTGCATGGTGGTCGGCCAGTCTAGGATAACCAGCGTGGGGACATCTTGACCGACGTCAGGTTCATTATAAGGGGATGGGAGCTGAACCACCCTTGGGCTGATGGCGTACTTCGGGTATCCCTTAAGGAATAGACCATGGCAAACCTGATCCTGATTCTTGGCGACCAGCTCAGTCACCACCTCTCTGCCCTGGACGGGGCCGATCCTGCCCACGACCGTGTTGTCATGGCGGAAGTGCACGACGAGGCCAGTTATACCAACCACCACAAGAAGAAGCTGGTGCTGGTGTTCAGCGCCATGCGCCACTTCGCCCGAGAACTGCAGGCGAAAGGCTGGCAGGTCATCTACCACGAGTATGGCCCTGACTCACCCCACGAGGACCTGCTATCGGTTGTACAGGAGCAGGTATTGTCGCTCAGCCCGGATAAACTTGTGACCACTGAATGCGGCGAATGGCGACTGGATAACCAGATCCGCCAATGGCACGAAACCCTTGGGGTTCCCGTGGAAATCCGCCCGGATCGTCGCTTTCTTGCCAGCAAGGACGAGTTCGCCCGCTGGGCCGAGGGTCGCAAACAGTTGCGCATGGAATTCTTCTACCGGGAGATGCGCCGCAAGAGCGGCCTGCTGATGACGCCAGGCGACGAGCCGGAAGGGGGCCACTGGAACTACGACGCCGACAACCGGCGCAAGTGGAAGGGCCAGCCACCGGCCCCGGCACCGTTCCGGGTGGAGCCGGACGACATCACCCGGGACGTAATGTCATTGGTAGATCGCCACTTCAGTGACCACTTTGGCACCACCGACGACTTTCACTTTGCCGTTACCGCCGAACAGGCCCGGCAGGCCCTGGATCACTTTATCGACTTCGCCCTGCCCTGTTTCGGCGACTACCAGGATGCCATGGCGGACCAGGAGGACTGGCTGTTCCACGCCATCCTGTCCCCCTACCTGAACTGTGGCCTGCTGGACCCCATGGAGGTGTGTGAAGCCGCCGAACGGGCCTGGTATGCGGGTCAGGCACCACTCAACGCGGTGGAGGGTTTTATCCGCCAGATTATCGGCTGGCGGGAGTTCGTGAGAGGTATCTACTGGCTGAAAATGCCCACTTATGCCAAAGAGAACCGCCTGGGCAATGATCGCCCCCTGCCCTGGTTCTACTGGAGTGGCGACACCGGCATGCACTGCCTGCACCGGACCATCGACAGTACCCGGCGCAACGGCTATGCCCACCACATACAACGGCTCATGGTCACCGGCAACTTTGCCCTGCTGGCCGGCATCAAACCGGAGGAGATCTGCGACTGGTACCTGGCGGTCTATGCCGACGCCTACGACTGGGTCGAGCTACCGAACACCCTGGGCATGGTGATGCACGCGGACGGCGGTTACCTGGGTTCCAAGCCCTACGCCGCCAGCGGCAAGTATATTAACCGCATGTCCGATTACTGCAGTCAGTGCCGGTACAACGTCAACCACACCACGGAAGACGACGCCTGCCCGTTCAACGCCCTGTACTGGCACTTCCTGGACCGCCACAAAGACGATTTCAGCCGCAATCCACGCATGGTCATGATGTACCGCAACTGGCAGCGGCAAGACCCGGACCACCGCCAGGCCACCCTGGAGCGGGCCAACTGGCTGCTGGACCACCTGGACGAGCTTTGAGGTCTCCCCCTCTCAGGGAGGCCCTTCTTCGCAGGCCAGCACCAGCGCCCAGAATTCCGAGAAATCATTGACCACCACATCCGGCTTGTCCGGGTGCTTGTGGGTACCCGGAAAGATCTTGTTGAGCCAGGGCTGGTCCCACTGGGCGCCATTGAAAAACACCGAGGTAAGCCCGGCCCGCTTGGCGGCGATCACATCCGTGGTACTGTCCCCCACGTACCAGACGCTGGGGTCCGGCGGATAATCCAGTTTCTGGATGGCCAGCAGTAACTGGTCCGGGTGAGGCTTGCGCAAGGGGGTGTCGTCACCGCACACATCCACGTCAAACAGCTCTGTCCAGCCAGTACCCTCCACCGCCGCCAGTTCGTGCTCGAAAAACTCCCGGTCCCGGTTGGTGATGACGCCTACCTGGATACCCAGGCGCCGAAGCCCCTCCAGCACATCCCGCACCCGGGGCTCGAAGGCCTTGACCGTGCCGTAGTGTTCCCGGTAATGGCGGTTGAACGCCTTGTGGGCTATCTGCTTGGCCTCCTGGTCTTCGCCAAACAGCACCTCGAAGATGTCAGTGCGTGAGATTTTGCGGTCCGCTCGCACTTTCGGGTGTAGCCGGGCGAACTCACGCACATAGGCCACGAGGCGCGCATCGTCCGGTGTCTTGCTGTCCTCCGGCGCCAGCATCCGGTCCATCAGGCCCAGTTCACTGAACTCAGGCAGCATATCGTCCACCGCGTGGTACATGGCGTCCAGGGTGTCCACCAGGGTGGCGTGCCAGTCGAACAGGACGACCGCGGGCCGGATCAGCTTGACCACCGCCGGGTGCCAGTCCGGCTCGATGCGGGGCTGCGGACGCTCAGGGGGCGGGAACGGGCGTGGCCGCGCTTCCGCCGGGGTGACCGTCAAGGCCTCGGGATGGCTACGTTCCAGCAGGGCCAGCAGGTCCATCAGGTCCTCGAAGCTGTCCAGGATCGCCGCCGGCGCATCCCGGTGGCTGAACCAGCTGTCGATACGCCCGGGATCCCAGGCGGCGCCGTTATAAAACACACCGGAGACACCCGCCTTGTTGGCCGTGAGCATGTCCACATAGCTGTCGCCCACGTACCAGGCTCGCTCGTCCGCTGGCAGACCCAGTTTCTCCAGGGCCTTGAGAATCACCTGCGGATCCGGCTTGTATTCCGTTACGTCGTCGGCGCAGACGGTGGCATCGAACAGGTTTGCCCAGCGGCCTTCATCCACCATGCGCAGCTCCTTGTCCAGGAACTCCCGGTTGCGGTTGGTGGACACCGCCAGCCGGATTCCCATGGCCTTGAGTGCCGAAAGGTATTCATAGGCGCCGGGCTGGAACGGTTTCACCTGGCCGAAATACTTGCGATAGCAATCGTTATAGGCCCTGTGGGCAATGAGCTTGGCTTCCCGGTCATCTCCGAAGATGGCGTTGAAAATATCCGTGCGGCTGACACGGCGTTCCGCCAGGATGCGCGGATGCAGGCGACGGAAGATACGGATATAGCGCACCAGCCGGGCATCATCCGGCGTACGGCACTGATCCTCCGGCAGCAGCCGCCCTACCAGGCCCAGGTCTTCCAGCTGCGGCAGCATGTCCTCCATGGCGCTGAACATGGCGTCGTGGGTATCCACCAGGGTGCCGTGCCAGTCAAACACCATAACGGAAGGCGGTGGCAGACAGTCACTGAATCGCGCCATCGGGGAATCTCCTTGCAGGATTCTTCACAGACCCGTTTCCGGGAACCGAACGTAAGGTTTTGTTGTCTCTCAGTAAAACCCAAACTGCCACGATGCACAAAAAAAGCCGCTTACCCAGCAAGACCTGTCCCGTTTGCCTGCGCCCGTTCAGCTGGCGCCGGAAATGGGCCCGCGACTGGCCACAGGTACGCTACTGCAGCGAACGCTGTCGACGTAACCGGCAAAACCCCGGAGCCTCCACCCAATGACAACGGTTGTCTGGTTCAAGCGTGACCTGCGCACCCACGACCATGCCCCACTGGTAGAAGCCGCTGCGCACGGCCGGCCGGTCATCCCCCTTTATGTGGTGGAACCCGGGTACTGGCAACTGCCGGACACCAGCGAACGTCACTGGGGGTTTATCCGCGAATCCCTGGAAGACCTGGACCGCCAGCTTCGCAAGGTGGGTAGCCGCCTGCTGGTCATCCACGGCGACGCTCTCGATGTGCTGGGCACCCTGCACGCCCACTATGGCATCGGGCGCATCTTCTGCCACCAGGAGACCGGCGGGCAGTGGACGTTTGACCGGGATCGGGCGGTGCTGGGCTGGTGTCGCAGCCACGGCACCGAATACCGGGAATGGCAGCAATCCGGCGTCGTGCGCCCGCTGCCGGACCGGGATGAGTGGGACAGCCGATGGCAGTCCCTGATGACCGCTCCGGTGCTCGCGCCGCCGGAGCACCTGCCCATGCCGGCAGACCAGTTCCGCGACTGGCCGGATATCGCCACCCTGTCGATGCCGGATATCTCCCACGGCATGCCCAGCCCGGACCGCCAGGCCGGCGGTAGCGGCCATGGCGAGAAATTGCTGGCGTCGTTCCTCGACCGGCGGGTTGCCGGTTACCAATACAAGATCTCCAGCCCCAACACGGCCCCCAGGGCCTGCTCCCGCCTGAGCCCTCACCTGGCTTACGGCACGGTCAGCCTGCGGCATGTGTATCAGCAGGCACGGGCGACGGGGAATCACCAAAGCAGCCTGCCCCGCAAGCAGCGCAGCCTGGCCAGCTTCCGTTCCCGCCTGCACTGGCACTGCCACTTTATCCAGAAACTGGAAGACGAGCCGGAGCTTGAGTTCCGCGCCCTGCACCGGGATATGGAGCAGCTCAAGACTGGCCCGGACGATTCGGAACGCCTGCAGCGCTGGCAGCAGGGCCAGACCGGCTGGCCGCTGGTGGATGCCTGTATGCGGGCGCTGCACCATACCGGCTGGATCAATTTCCGCATGCGGGCCATGCTCATGGCCATTGCCAGCTACCAGCTCTGGCTGCACTGGCGCGAGCCGGCCCTGCACCTGGCACGATTGTTTACCGACTTTGAACCGGGCATTCACTACCCCCAGGCCCAGATGCAGTCCGGCCTCACCGGCATCAACGCCCTGCGCATCTACAACCCGGTGCTCCAGAGCCGCAAACTGGACCCGGAAGGTACCTTTATCCGCCGCTGGCTGCCGGAACTGGAAGGGGTACCCAACGAATTCATCCACGCTCCCTGGCAGATGACCTTCAGCCAGAAGCAACGCTTCGGTGGCGACCAGTACATCGACCCGGTCTGTGACCATGAGCAGGCCGCCCGGGAGGCACGCCAGGCCATGGGGGAATTTATCCGGCACAGGGTAAACGCCGAAGAGACCGAACGTGTGCTGGCCCGCCATGGCAGTCGTCGGCGGCAACACCAGCACCGGCGACCAGTAGCGAAATCCAGCGAGAACGAACAGCAACTTACCCTGTTCTGAAGCCGGGGTTCCGCTGCTCAGACTATGTTGCTATTCTCGGATGCCTGAGGCACTCCAATAACAACAGGCCAATCACCCGAGCTCCACCCATGAACTGGAACCTGCTGCTACCCTACGATTTCTCGCCACTGACAATACTGGCCTACCTTTTGGTGGCCAGCGGCTATATCGTGGCGCTTCGGGCCCTGCCCGGTGAAGAAAAACCCGGACCGGTGCGCATCTTCGCATTCTTCCTGGGCCTGCTGCTGTGCTATGCGGTGATGCAGACCCGGTTCGACTACTACGCCCAGTACATGTTCTTTATCCACCGGGGTCAGCATCTGATTCTGCACCACCTGGGGCCGGTACTGATTGCCCTGTCCAACCCCTTGCCGATACTGCGCTTCTGGCACCGGCAGCTGGCACCGGCCATGGGCGCCTGGGTGCTGCCCATCCGCTGGGGTTACAACGCACTGCAACAGCCGTTCATTGCTGCGTTCCTGTTTGCGGGGCTGGTGTATTTCTGGCTATGGCCGCCCATCCACTTCGACGCCATGCTCAGCCGTGACCTGTACTGGGTGATGAACTGGAGCATGCTGCTGGATGGCCTGCTGTTCTGGTGGCTGATCTTTGACCCGCGCTCTCCCCACGACACCCCGTCCCTGGGTTACGGCAAGCGAATCCTGCTGCTGGTACTGGTGGCAGTACCACAGATGGTGCTGGGGGCCTGGATCGTCTTTAACCGGGGCATGGTCTACGACGTGTACGAAGTGTGCGGCCGTGCCTGGCCCATGTCGCCCATAGACGACCAGCTTATCGGCGGCATTCTGACCTGGATTCCGCCAGCCATGATGAGTGTGGTCGGTATCCTGATCCTGATCGGCCGGGCCATGCGGGACGACCGTCCCAGACCCCGACGGCACGTTGCAGAGGAAGTAACACCATGAAATTCATAACCCTTTTCGCCCGATCCCTGGTGATCGCAGGCCTGGCGCTGGTGCTGACAGGCTGCCTGGATGAAGAACAACAGTGGAACGCCAAGGAAATCGACGGGATGCTGCCGGACCTTGAGTTCACGCTGACCCGCAGCGACGGCGAAACGGTCACTGCCGAGGAATACCAGGGCCAGGTGCGCCTGATGTTCTTCGGCTTTACCAATTGCCCGGACGTCTGCCCCGCCACCCTGTCCAAACTGACCCGGGCGATCAAGGCGATGCCTGCAGACCTTCAGGACGATGTTACCCCCCTGTTTGTCAGCGTCGACCCGAAACGGGACACGCCGGAGCGGCTTGGAGAGTATGTGAATTTCTTCTACGATCGCACCGTGGGCCTGACAGCAGACGAACCCACCCTGCGAAAACTGGCCAAGCGGTACCGCACCACCTTCGGTTACGATGAGCCCGATGAGAGGGGTAATTACAACGTCTCCCACAGTGCGGCCATCTATGTGTTTGATGGCCAGGGTAACGCCCGGCTGCTGTTGCGCTCGGACCTGCCCACCGACCAGATCACCGAGGACCTGGTCCAGCTGGCCCGCCAGGCCCGTTCCTGAGCAGGGCCGTCAGCTTCCGTTTCCTGACCCTGTCTCACCCGTAATGTCCTCCCGGGCTCCGGTGGTTCACAATATTCCACTGGGGTCAGATACCCCTTCGTCCGAATCCAGGGAAGTCCGAAGTGTAAGGGAGATGTACCTGTTATGAGCCGCTCCATACGCGCCAGCCTGTTTCTCATGGTGGCACCCTTTGCGGTGACCTTTACCCTGGTGGCCTGGGTGGTGGATAGTAAAATCGGGCCTTGGCTGGACCGCCCGTTGCTGCTCAATTGCACCGAGCGAGGCTTTGCGCCGTGGATCTGCAACGTACAGGATGGCCTGCTGGGCTGGATCGCCCTGGGTCTGGGGATGCTGGTTTTGCTCTCGGTCACCGCCCTGCTGTCCCTGAGCCTGTTCCGCACTCACCTGCGAAACCTGCAGCAGGACGTGATGGATTTTCAGAAAGGCCATCGCAGCCAGCTGACGGATGCGCCCCGGGAAATGCACCCGCTGGTGCAGCTGCTGAACCGGATCCTGCAATCGGCCCTGAAAGATCCGGCGGGGGCCACGTCAAGCCACGACGAACGACCGAAACCGCAACCGGGAGTCTCTGCTCCGGCCCCGGACCTCACGGTTGCGCCATCACAACCGCCTGAACCTGCTCCACCACCCAGCCCCGAGCCGGCAGCCAGGCGGAACCCGGAGCCAGCACGAACGCCCCGTCCGGTATTACCGCCAGAGGGACACCAGCCACGAACTGCGGAACCGGCACCTGAGCCAGCTCCGCGAACACAGCCGGACGAGCGGGACCTGGAAGTTTCCCTGCGGGAACTGGACGCAGACCTGGAACAAGCCCTTGCCGAGGCCGAGGAGGCAATTCCCGAGCCCGAGCCCAAACCAGACCCTCGAAAAACCACCCAACCAGAACAGGGAAGCGCCACCGGTAACCAGCCCGTGGACAGGCCCGGGCCTCCCCATGGCACGCGTGCGCAGCCCGCGGAACCTGCAAAGCCCACACCCCGCAAGAACGAGTCCTTCCCGGCCCGCAAATGCCGCAAGCTTATCGCGATACTGGGTCATCGGTATCCAGACGTGAACTTTGAGCTGATTACCGATGTGACCGAAGACGTTCCCTGGTCCATCCGTGAGGCGGAGCTGACCGAAGTCTTCGGCGAATTGCTGGATAACGCGGGTAAATGGGCGGCCTCCCAGGTGAACATCTTCCTGGCGATCAAGGGCAACATGCTGGTGTTTGGCGTAGCCGATGATGGCCCCGGTTTAGACCCTGAACTGGCATCACACCTCGGCGAGGAAGACTTCCGGGCGAAACCGGACCAGGCCCCCGGCCGCGGTCTGCCGGCGGTCCGCCGGGTAATCGACAGCCATGGCGGATCACTGGCCTTCGACCGCAGCCGCCTTGGCGGCCTCGAGGCCATTGCGGCCCTGCCCGGCGCACCGGTCCCGCGTCACGCAAGGGCGCCCGGGTTCCATCACTGACGGTCCTACGGGAATACCGTCGCCATCGCTAAATAGCCCTATGCGGGTCCGACGCGGTGTGATAGATATAGCGTCCACCAGAACCGGGCTGTCGGCGCCCCCTGTGCCCGCCCGGATGTCCACAGCATCAGGTATTGCCCGTGCCCGCAACGAAAACCGCCCCGACCACCCTGCGTCAACTGGCTGCATTCCTTGTGTTGTCGGGCATGGTGCTGTGGGGCGTACCGGACAGGCTGACCAACGACACCGGCGGTCCCGGCCAGGCCAGCAGCGCAGATGAATGCCTGATTGCCAACAGCCTGTCTGCCGACGGTATTTCCGGCGATATCATGGGACCTCCTCCGGTCCCAAGCCGCCCTCCGGAGATCCGGATCACCGAAGCGACGATCAATAGCGGAGCAACTCGACCGGCCTCCCGTCGCTCCGTCTACCCCGGGCTCCCAAGGGCGCCACCTCCCGACTTCGCCCTCAGCGTCTGATTCCCGTTTCGCATCAACATTGATCGGGGCAATCCCCGGAGTAAACGAATGAAAAAACACCTGTTGTTGCCGGCAGTTGGCTTGTTGTCGGTATCCGGTTCCGCGTGGGCGGCCGAAACCACCCGCGCACTTAACCTTATCCATCACCCGGCGGGCTACCTTGCCATCGCCATCTTCGTGATCGGCTACATCCTGGTCATGCTGGAAGAGAAAATTCACCTCGCCAAGTCCAAGCCCATGCTGATGGCCGCTGGCCTGATCTGGATCCTGCTGGCCGTTGTCTATAGCAACGCGGGCGTGACCGGTGAGGTGGAGGAAGCCATCCGCCACAACTTCCTGGAGTACGCCGAGCTCTTTTTCTTCCTGCTGGTGGCAATGACCTACATTAATGCCATGCTGGAACGGGGTGTCTTTGACCAGCTGCGCATATGGCTGTTGGGCAAGGGCTTTGGCTATCGCCGGCTGTTCTGGATTACCGGTAGCCTGGCCTTCCTGATTTCGCCAGTGGCGGACAACCTGACCACCGCGCTGATCATGTGCGCAGTGGTCATGGCCGTTGGCCGGGACAGCCCGGCGTTTGTCTCCCTGGCGTGCATCAACATCGTGGTCGGCGCCAATGCCGGTGGTGCATTCAGCCCCTTCGGCGACATCACCACACTGATGGTCTGGCAGAAAGGCATTCTGCCGTTCCAGGACTTCTTCCAGCTGTTCCTGCCCAGCCTGGTAAACTTCCTGGTACCTGCCCTGCTCATGCACCTGGCCCTGCCCAAGGGACAACCCATGGCCCCGGAGAGCCACAACAGGGTATTGCGCCCCGGGGGGCTGGTAATCTGTGGGCTTTTCCTGGCGACTATTGCCACCGCCATCAGTTTTCACCAGTTCCTGCATATTCCGCCGGTCTTCGGCATGATGACGGGCCTTGCCTACCTGAAGATCTTCGGTTACTTCCTCAAGCGCCACGAGGAATATCAGTGGCAGGAATCCTCGGAAACCCCACCCGGTGACAGTTCCAGTGAGCACAGTTTCGATGTGTTTGCCCATATTGCCCGCTCGGAGTGGGACACCCTGTTCTTCTTCTACGGGGTCATCCTGGCCGTTGGCGGGTTAGGGTTTATCGGCTATCTGGGCCTGATGTCCAACACCCTCTACGTGGACCTTGGCCCCACCACAGCGAACGTGATGATCGGCGTTATCTCCTCACTGGTCGATAATATTCCGGTGATGTTTGCCGTACTGACCATGAACCCTGACATGCCGGAACTGCAATGGCTACTGGTCACCCTGACTGCGGGTGTCGGCGGCAGCCTGCTCTCCGTCGGTTCTGCCGCCGGGGTCGCTTTGATGGGGCAGGCCCGGGGCCATTACACCTTCCTGAGCCACCTGAAATGGACCCCGGCCATCGCCCTGGGCTACGGTGCCAGTATCTGGGTACACTTCCTGGTAAACGGCTGATCAAAGAGGATGGCAGGCATGAAAATCGGCGAAATGACGGAACAGTCCGGTATCCCGGTGGAAACCATCCGTTATTACGAGAAGATTGGCTTGCTGCCTGCGCCGGATCGCCAGGCCAACGGCTATCGCAATTACCGCCAGTCGCATCTGGACCGGCTGCTGTTTATCCGCCGCTGCCGCAACCTGGACATGGCCCAGGAGGAAATCCGCGAGCTGGTTCGCCTGGCGGACCAGCCCGACGCCGACTGCAGCGAAGTGGACGCCCTGCTGGCCCGGCACCTGGGCCACGTCCGGGCCAGGCTACAGGAGCTTCGGGCGCTGGAGAAAACCCTCAGTGACCTGCAGCAGGCCTGCTCCCAGGGCCGCACCGTGGCTGAATGCGGCATTCTCGGAGGCCTTACCCAGGACCTGGACAAGGACTCGCCCCCTGGCCACAACAATCACATTCCTGGCAGCCATGGCCACTGAGACCTTTTTGGCCGCCAGGCTTGACCCTGTAGTACCTACAGGCCTTTGAATGGCATCAAACCATCAAGGGAGGATTGAAATGGCCTGCAGTTGCTCCGCACCGGAACCCAAGACCCCCAGCCCGGGATTTCGCCGGGCGCTCTGGATTGCCCTCTGGGTAAACCTCACCATGTTCCTGGTAGAAGGCGCCGCCAGCCTCCAGTCTGGCTCCGTTTCGCTGATGGCTGACGCCATCGACTTCTTTGGCGACAGCGCGAATTACCTGCTGTCGCTGTCGGTCCTGTCCATGGGCATGGTCTGGCGAGGCCGGGCGGCGATGTTCAAGGGTGCCACCATGACCCTGTTCGGCCTGGCGGTACTGGGCCGGGCAATCTGGGTCGCGCAAAGCGGGGCCACCCCGGAAGCCATCACCATGGGCGCGGTGGGCTTCCTTGCGCTCGCGGCCAACGTAGCCGTGGCCTGGATATTATTCCGCTACCGCAGCGGCGACTCCGACATGCGCTCGGTATGGCTGTGCAGCCGCAACGATGCCATCGGCAACGTGGCCGTCATGGTAGCGGCCCTGGGCGTGCTGGGAACCGGTACCGCCTGGCCTGACCTTGTTGTTGCTGCCATTATCGGTAGCCTGGCGGTGACCTCCGGCATCAGTGTGATCCGCCACGCCCGCAGTGATATCAGCGAGGCCCGACTGGCTGAGCATGCGCACCAGTGAGTCACCTCCCCTCCGGGGGCTGAAGGCCAACCTCCTTGATATGGCGTATGATGAATCGACGCTATCACTGAAACCGTCTCGAAACATCGAAACTACAATGAAGGAGCCCGGTTATGACCAAAGCCATTCGATTTTCCCGCACCGGCGGGCCGGAAGTGCTGGAATTCCTCGACATGGACACCAGGGAGCCCGGCCCGGGGGAAATCCGGGTCAGTAACCGGGCCATTGGCCTGAACTATATCGAGATCTATTTCCGCTCCGGCGTCTACCCGGTGCCCGGCCTGCCCTCCGGCCTGGGCACCGAAGGCGCCGGCGTCGTCGATGCGGTCGGCGAAGGCGTCACCGGTTTTGCCGTGGGTGACCGGGTCGCCTACGCCCAGGCACCACTGGGTTCCTATGCGGAGCAACATGTCCTGCCTGCCGACAAGGCCATCCAGTTGCCGGACGCGGTGGATTTCGAAACCGCTGCTGCCACCATGCTCAAGGGCCTCACCGTTCAGTACCTGCTGCGCCAGACCTGGCCGGTCAAGGCTGGCGAGACCATCCTGTTTCATGCCGCTGCGGGCGGCGTCGGCCTGATCGCCTGTCAGTGGGCCAGGGCCCTGGGGGCAAAGCTTATCGGCACCGTCAGTGGGCCCGAGAAGGCGAAACTGGCCCTGGACCATGGCGCCTGGGCGACCATCAACTACAAGGAAGAGAACATCGTCGAGCGGGTGCGGGAACTGACCGGGGGCGACATGGTGCCGGTAGTCTATGATTCCGTCGGCAAGGACACCTGGGAAACCTCCCTCGATTGCCTTCAGAAGCGCGGCCTGATGGTCAGCTTCGGCAACACCACTGGCCCGGTAAGCGGCGTCAACATCGGCATCCTCAACCAGAAAGGCTCCCTGTTCGTCACCCGCCCCAGCCTGGCAGGCTACGCCGACACCCGCCCCCGCTTCGAAGCCATGTGCGGCGAACTGTTCGAAATGCTGGCCAGCGGCGATATCACGGCAGATATCAACCAGCGTTTCCCCCTGGCCGATGCCGCCAGGGCCCATGAGGCGCTGGCGAGTGGGCAGACGACGGGGTCTACGGTGTTGTTGCCCTGAACAAGGCCTGGCCTGATAAGGAAGCCCCTGATGAATGCACTTTCGAAGCTGCCCTCGGTCAGCCAGCTGCTTGCCCACGACCGCATTGAGCCCCTGATTGATGCCCATGGTCGCGCCGTCATTACCGGACTGATTCGCGACCAGTTGGCCGCGGTTCGCGAAGCCGGAAGGAACGGCGCACCGATTCCCGAGGAATCGAGCCTGATCGACGGCATTAGCGAAGCAGCCCAGACCCAGGCCCTGCCCCGCCTGCGCCCGGTGTTCAACCTGACAGGCACCGTCCTGCATACCAACCTGGGCCGCGCCTCGCTGCCTGAAGAAGCCATCACCGCACTCGTTGAGGCGGCCCGCAATCCCTGTGCCCTGGAATACAATATCGAGGAGGGTGGACGGGGTGACCGTGACGACGTGGTCGAACAACTGCTCTGCGATCTTACCGGAGCCGAGGCAGCGACCGTCGTCAACAACAATGCCGCGGCGGTGTTCCTGCTCCTCAACACCCTGGCCCACAAGAGAAAAGTGGTAGTGTCACGGGGCGAACTGGTGGAAATCGGTGGCGCGTTCCGGGTGCCGGACATCATGAAGCGCGCCGGTGCCAAACTGGTCGAGGTCGGTACCACCAACCGCACCCACCTCAAGGACTTTGCCGGCGCCATCAGCCCGCGTACCGGCATGTTGATGAAAGTACACACGAGCAACTATGCCATTGAGGGCTTCACGCACGCTGTTCCGGAGCACGAACTCGCCAGCCTGGCCCATGAGCATGAATTGCCCTTCACGGTGGACCTGGGCTCGGGAACCCTGACCAACCTCGAACATTGGGGACTGCCCCATGAGCCCACTCCCCGCGAGAGTATCGAAGCCGGTGCTGACCTTGTGACTTTCTCCGGTGACAAGCTGCTCGGCGGCCCACAGGTGGGCATGCTGGTCGGCCGCCGCGACCTGATCGCCCGGATCAGGCGGAACCCTCTCAAGCGGGCGTTGCGCGTCGGCAAGCTGACCCTGGCCAGCCTGGAAGCTGTACTGCGCCTGTATCGTGATCCGGACCGGTTGGCACAGCGCCTGACCACCCTTCAGCAACTGACCCGGCCAGAGACCGAGATTCGTGAAGCCGCCGAGCGTGTATTGCCAGCCCTTCAATCCGCACTGGCGGCCCTTGAGGTAGACGTGGAGATCGTTCCTTTGCGGTCCCAGATCGGTTCGGGTTCGTTGCCAGTGGACCGCCTTCCCTCTGTTGGCCTCGCGGTACGTTCACGGGGGCGTAGCAGTGGCGTGCTCAACCGCCTTGAAGCGAGCTTCCGCCAGCTCCCCAAGCCGGTTATCGGCCGCATCGAAGACTCTGCCCTGCTGCTGGACCTGCGCTGCCTGCCGCCCGAACAGGAAACAGACTTCACGGTGCAACTGGCACAGCTGGACTTGCCTACGCAACCCGTACGCTGAGCTGCGGACCATCCTGACAGGCCCGGTGTCTGGCTTGGCTATCTTATGCCCCACGGGTCGCAAACATCAGGGCAGGTGCCGCAAAGGCAATGGTGACTGGGGTTTCACCGTCTGAATCGCGAAGTTGCTGCGAATATCCCGCACCCCGGGTAATTTCAGCAAGGTGCCCGTCAGGAAGTTCTCATACGCGCGCAGATCCGGTACCACGACCTGCAGGTGGAAATCGGACTGGCCAGATACCAGGTGCGCCATCACCACTTCCGGCAACAGACTCACGGCTTCCCGAAACGCCTCGGCTTCTTTCTCGCCGTGTTTCTCCACTTTGATATCAACGAACACCGTCAGGTTCAGGCCAACCTTTTCCCGATCCAGGATAGCACTGTAGCCACTGATAACGCCGGACTTTTCAAGCAGGCGCACACGCCTTGAGCAGGGGGATGGGGAGAGGCCAATATCGGCTGCCAGGTCGATATTGGCCAGACGCCCTTCTGCCTGGAGTGATTCCAGAATTTTGCGGTCGTAGCGATCAAATTTCATTATTGGCATCTTTCTTCTTTTACGTGGATGAGCTTAGTGATTCTGGCCAATATTAGCCTGATTCCTGGCGTATTAAGCAAACTTTCGCCACAGCATCTGCTATATGATTCTGGTCACCCCCACTCCGAGATAAGGGTGCACACATGGGTGACCTGGCCCTGTTTTGCTTTACGCTGGTAGCCATCTACCTGACACCCGGCCCCGACATGCTCCTGGTTCTCAGTACCAGCATGAATGGCGGAGCCAGGCAGGCCGTGGCGGTCAGCACCGGACTGGCCCTGGCCAGGTCCCTCCACGTACTGCTCGCTGCAATCGGCCTGGCGGCGCTGCTGCAAACCACCCCCTGGGCCTACCACGCCATCAGATTGGCCGGCGCAACCTACCTGCTCTACCTGGCGTGGCGGTTCCTGACACTGGACACCCCCACCATGCAAGCTGTGGAGGCCGCATCGGAATCCTCCCGCAGCCGATATCTGCGCTCATTCAGCCAGGGTGCCCTGACCAACCTGCTGAACCCGAAGTCGCTGATTTTCTGCTCGGTCCTGCTGCCGCAGTTTGTCGAACCGGCACAGGACGTGGCCTCCCAGTTCGCCACACTAGGACTGATCCTCGCCGTTATTGGTCTGGGATTTGACCTGGTTTATTCGCTGATCGGTAAAGAGATTGCAGCGTTTACCGCTTCCCACAAAGGTATGCAAAAGATGCAGAACCGGGTTGTGGCCGGGTTACTGGCGTTGATCGGGTTGAAGGTTGGATTGGCTTGATTTGCGCACCTTGTTAGCCGTTTTACTATCTGCCCGGATAGTGGTCTGCAGTTCTTGGGGGTATTGATCGAATAAGTCAGCTACTCTAACCCCATTGATCACAACGATCAGACAGCCCAGCGATCCGGATCCCGCAGGCGCGGACGCGCTTGTCCCTCATTTTATCGGGTAATACCGGGTAGCGAAGCACCAGACCACGCAACTTTTGCAGGAGAAAAAAGTGTCAGATACCAATATCGAACTTACGTCGACCATCAGCGAAGACAACAAACTGGAACTTGCCCTGCGCGACATCGAGATCCCGCAGCCGGGCGAAAACCAGGTCGTCATCCGCATTGAAGCCGCTCCTATCAACCCGTCTGACCTGGGAGTGATGTTCAGCGTGGCGGATATGAAGACGGCCAGCCAATCCGGTAGCGCCGATCGCCCGGTCATCAGTGCCGATGTCCCGGCCAGGTTTATGGGTGCCGTTAAAAAGCGGGTTGGCAAGGCCATACCCGTGGGCAACGAGGGCGCCGGTACCGTCGTCGCCGCGGGCTCATCCGCCGCTGCGCAAAGCCTGATGGGCAAAACCGTCGCGTTCATTGGCGGTGGTAGTTACAAAAAATATGTCTGCGCCAATGTGCAAAGCTGTCTCGAACTGGAGTCGGGTACCTCCGCAGTGGAAGGCGCTTCAAGCTTCGTGAATCCGCTGACGGCCTTGGCCATGGTAGAAACCATGCGAGCAGAGGGACACAAGGCGATTGTTCACGCTGCCGCCGCCTCTAACCTCGGACAAATGCTCAACCGCATCTGCATCGCCGACGGCGTGGACCTGGTCAATATCGTCCGCAAGCCAGAACAGGAAGCACTGCTGCGTGACCAGGGTGCCAAATACGTGGTCAACTCCAGTAGCGACAGCTTTATGGCCGACCTGACCCAGGCACTGATCGACACCGGCGCGACCATCGCCTTCGACCCTATCGGTGGCGGTCGCCTGGCCAGCGATATCCTCACCTGCATGGAAGCCGCCGTCTCTCGCAACATGACTCAGTACAGCGTGTATGGGTCAGACGTCTACAAGCAGGTTTATATCTATGGCGGCCTTGATCGCGGCCCCATCACCCTGAACCGCAGCTTTGGTTTTGCCTGGGGTGTGAACGGCTTTTTGTTGTTCAATGCGCTGGGAAAACTGGGCAAGGACACCAACATCGCCATGCGCAAGCGCGTAGCCGCCGAGATCAAAACCACGTTCGCCAGCCACTACACCCACGAAGTCTCCCTGGCCGGTGCGTTACAACTGGATGCCATCTCTGCTTACGGCAAAATGGCAACCGGAGAGAAGTACCTGGTCAGGCCCCAGAGCTAAGGTGAGCATCGGGCCGCAAGGCCATCCCTGGGTGCCGGAGCCAGAATGGCTCCAGCACCCGCATCAAAGGTGACTCTGCCAGTGAATGTCCTGCCCCCATTGATCGCAGAGCACCTTGGGCAAGCCGCCGGAAAAGAGCGCAGCGCAGTACCGTTTGGCCGGAAGTATTGGAGCGGACGTTGCGGGAAATGGCGGAAGGGTATGGGAGTCGAACCCACCAGGCACGCGTTGCGCACCTCACCGGATTTGAAGTCCGGGCGCTCCACCGGGAAGCGATCCCCTTCCTTTGATCAGGGTCTGGCAGTGTAACCTTTTTCGCTTGGCGTTGAGAGCGTTACCGCGACCCTTCGGCGGTAGGCCGGTTGCAGGCGACGCTCCTCATTAATGAAGGCGGTGACGCCCGCGCGATCCAGGTATTCCAGTACGCTGACGGTCAGGCGTCGGCCGATGCCGGAGCGGTCGCGATAAGCACGGGCGTCGAAGGCGCCGGTGGGTGAGCTCTCCGCAAGTTCAACGGCAATGGCGGCCAGTTCGGTCACTGTTTCCGGCCGATAGAAGCGGTTCGGTGCAACGGCGACCAGGAAGCCAAGCCGGTGCATGCGCTCCAGGAAGGTCAGCATGCTCTCCCGCTCAAGGCCCAGCGCCTCTGCCATTTCTCCGACAATGGGTGGTTTCAGGCCGGTACCCTCCAGTTCAGCCATAACCTGGCCAAGCAGGCGCTGGTCCGCCTCAGTCAGTTCTGGCTGGTGGCCTGGTCGATGAAACCGAAAGCCATTACGGGCGATTGCTCCGGTCGCCAGTAGCGGATGTAACAGCTCATGGCGCAACTCCTGTTGCAGTCGTATTCCGGGCAGCCGGGTCAGTTCCGGCTCTGTGGGACCAATCTGGTCTGGGTGGTTTGGTGCCACTGGTCGAGCTGTTCCAGCACCCGGGTCTGCAGCGCAGCCCAGCGCCCAGGGGCAAAGCCAACGGGGCCGGTGGCGGTCTGGACAATGACAGGCTCAAGGTCAGCGAGAACCGTTTCCAATCGTTCCTGCGGCAGGTTTTCCGCGGCCGCTAACCGGTCAACGTCTACGCCTTCCGGGTACGCTTCCAGCGAGGCCTGAAGTCGTGCCCTCGGGCCATCGGTTTCCGAGTGAACGGTCGCGAAAGCCCGGCTTTCCAGCAGTATTCGAAGCAGTTGCACCCGTTTTTCAGCGGACCGTCCACGGCCCTCCCCGAACGGGTCCACCACCTCACCGCCGCCGATGGTGCGATTGAGGGCTGGGTCCCGCAGGATCAGCCGGTCACCCACACAGGCCTGCACCGGTTGCTCCAGCATCAGCTGCGCCAGCATCGGGCGGTCGCCCTGCCCTTCGTCCAGTACCACCACCCGGGCACTTCTCACCGCCGCGCCAAGGTGTGCCTGGAAGGTACCCCTATGGAGCCGGGTCTCCGGGAGCAGGGCCAGCCCCACATCCAGGCGATCCGTGGGCCGGTGCAGCCAGGGGGTAACCAGCCAGTCGCCCCGGTGTATGTTATCAGCGCTGACGTTTCCGGCCAGGTTGATGGCGCATCGCTGGCCGGCGCCCAGGTTTTCCACCGTCTCGCCGTGCGCCTCGAGCCCCCTGACCCTGATCGGATGGCCTGTCGGTGCAACCCTCAGGGCGTCTTCCCTGGACAAGGTCCCGGCGATCAGGGTGCCGGTAACCACACAGCCCCGCCCGGGTACCGAGAAACTGCGGTCGACCACAAACCGCGTGCCTGCTGCCAGGCTGCTGGCTTTCTGGTGGTCGACGATCGCCTGCTCTGCCAGCCATGCCTTCAGTGGCGGAAGGCCCTCTCCCGTCAGGCCGGACACCGGAAACACCGGGGCGGTTGCCAGTCCGGTATCCGCCAGCAATTCCCGGATCTCTTCCGTAACCTCTGCCAGCCTGGAGGCACCCACCCGGTCTGCCCGGGTCAGGGCCACCAGGCCAGTCTCGACACCCAGCAAATCGAGAATCGCCAGGTGTTCCCGGGTCTGGGGCATGGGACCGTCATCGGCGGCGATCACCAGCATGACGGCGTCCACCGCCGCCACACCGGCCACCATGTTGCGGATGAATTTCTCGTGGCCGGGGACATCCACGAATCCGAGCCAGTGCCCCGATTCCGTGCGGCTCCAGGCAAAGCCCAGGTCAATGGTCAGGCCCCGGCGTTTTTCCTCCGCCAGCCGATCCGTATCCTGCCCCGTAAGCGCATGGATCAGCGTGGTCTTGCCATGGTCTACATGGCCGGCGGTGGCAAAGATCACAGCGGCCTCGTTTCCGGTCCGGGTGCTGCAACAGGGGGACAGCCGCGGGGGCGGAAAACCGGGCCATCAGCGGTTCGATCTGCCGGTGGCCCATGGATGGGGACGCTCCTCGGAGGGCTTTCTGAAGGGTTGTCATGGACTCCGCCACATCCCTGGCGGAGCAGGGACGTCTATTCTGTGTGAGTCAGTAGCCGGACGATGTCCTCCAGCGCCTTGTCCGCCAGTGCCCGCATCTCGTCGTCCGTGCGGTCCTGGATCGGATGGCCAACGAACACCATGGCCGGCTCGAAACCCAGGGTTTTCGACTGGGCCGCTGCGGCCTGGATGAACTCGGTGGAGGCAACGCCTACGCCCGGAATATTGCGACCTTCCAGGTCTGCGATGTCATGTGTACAACACGACGTGCAGGAACCTCAGTCGGCCAGCCCTTCAACCACCAGGTCCACTTCACCGGCAATCTGTTGTTTCAGCTCGGTGGGTGCAACCCGGGTGAATGTGGGTTTACGGTAGCGTTTGACGGTAACATCCATTTCCGCCAGGCGTTCCTCGATCCGGTCGAGGAACACATCGCCCCGGGGCTTTGAGATGTCCAGCAGCCCGACGGTCTTGCCTGCCAGGCTTTCGGGCCGGGCCAGCCGGGCCCGTACCGCTGGTGACAACTCGCCCGTGGGGTCGAGCATCACACTGGTTTGGGTCATACCTTCACCTCTCTGGTTACAGGACTGGAACCGACCGGGCCTGAGGCGGCCCAGCCGGCAATGACAGCAGAAAACAGGCCGGCGGTGCCGCCAGCCCGGACAATCAGCAAGCCGCCGGGGCGGAACTTGGGTATGGTCTTGTCCCGGTACTGCTCGGGGAGACCTTCGGTAATTCCGCCCGCGCCGGCCACCATTTCTTCTCCGGGGAACTGGAGCAGATTCTCCAGCTCCTCGAGTAATCGGGCCTTGGTCCAACCCGCCTCAATGAATACGCGACTGTGTTCCGGTGACACCACCAGAACCGCATCGCCGGCCATGGCCATTTTCGGGTGGTCCACCACCCGCAGGGCCAGGGCAAAGGACTTCGCCAGCGATTCCGGAGTGCGAGACTTCTGGTCCACGATGCCCTGCACGCCCTCCCCCGCAAACAGCGTAACGGCCGAGTTACCGGATGGAACGCCCCGCTCTTCCGCCAGCGGCAGCCACTCGCTGTCCTCTGCCTCGGCGAAGCAGAAGGTGTACTTGCCCGGTGTGCCCAGGGTGGCCCGGTCAATCTCGCCCGGACGGCCACCGCCCACGTTGCGGACGATCAGTTGCAGGGCACGGCCAATGGTGGCGTTGGCGCGGTTACCCTGCCCCAGGGCATTGCCTCCGGAGTTCATGCCAATGGATTTCGCCACCGGGCCATTAACAATGATCATTGGGCCGGCGAACATGGTGGTGCACAGCAGGCCGTGGAGGCCGAACTCTTCGGTCAGGGCAGCCTCCAGGGCAGCCAGCACTACCGGCATGTATTCCGGTTTGCAGCCGGCCATTACTGCATTGATGGCAACCTTCTCCACGGTACAGGGTGCCAGGTCCGGCGGTACCAGGCCGATTTCCTCGGCCGGGTCCCGGTCG
Organism: Marinobacter sp. AN1; assembly: GCF_026013985.1. Taxonomy (NCBI): domain Bacteria; kingdom Pseudomonadati; phylum Pseudomonadota; class Gammaproteobacteria; order Pseudomonadales; family Marinobacteraceae; genus Marinobacter; species Marinobacter sp. AN1. The sequence goes on from NZ_CP110342.1 coordinate 3,403,238, forward strand.
GTGCCCCTGAGCATTCGCAGCACGCGCTCCGGTGTTGGCGGCACCACCGGCAGGCCATCGCTCCAGCCCCGTTCGTAGCAGGCCTCGATCAGGTCATCGGCGTCTGTTTCAATCTCCCGGGCGTGGAGATGAGTGTCACCAAACTGCAGCTCCAGTTTTTCGGCGATGCCCGGTTCCAGGGTCTTCGAGCCACAGCCGGGACGCATCATGGGCAGGTCTTCACCCAGCCCTTCGATACCGGTGAGGCGCCGCCAGTCATCCCGGTGCCAGCCATAGGTGCGCTCGACTTCTTCACCGTTCTCGACGCGGATCAGGGTGGGGACAAATTCGGTTTGCAGGCGAAAGGAGTGTTCCAGGGTGGAGTCATACTGTGCACCCCTGACTCCCGCCGCGAAGGCTGGATCGTCCTGCGAATACACGGTCAGAGGGCCCGCCTGCCGCTCGATATCCGGCAGCAGCGGCTCTACCAGCTGGCAGGTGGGACAGTCGCGCTTGGCAACGACAATGAGGCCATCGGGTAATGGGGTCATGGTCAGGGTTCCGCCCGATTTCCGGGTCTTGTTGTAGATCAGTGGATGACTGACAGCATAGCAGGCCGGATGGAAAAATCGAGCGCTTGCCCGCTAACTATTCAGCCCTGGTCCATGTGGAAGTTCGCCCGAACAAAGGCGCGCCCACATAGCCTCTCAGCTTGAGCGTGTTCTCGTCTTCCAGAGTGATTTTCGCGTTATAGGTCTTGCCGCTTTCCGGGTCATAGACCTTGCCATCTTTCCAGGTTTCACCGTCGCCGCTGTCCTCAAGACCCCAGACGATTTTCAGCCCTTCAATGGGGCGGTCCCGGAGTTCGGGCTGAGGGTTTTCTGCGTCGGTCTTGGGATTGCCCTTGTCGTCCAGGGGTTCTTCCAGTGAGACGATGCTGCCGCACAGGTTGTCGCCGCAGGTTTCTACCTGCACCTTGGCGCTCTTGTCTTCGGTGTGCCAGAGGCCGGTGGGATCGGCGTAGGCTTCGCGGACGGCCAGGAAGGACATCACAACCGCCATCGCGGTCAGCAGGTTAAGTCTGGTTCGCATGGGTGTTTCTCATTTGTTGTTGTTTTACGACGCCTCAGCGCAGTTTATCAAATCATAGCCATACTGCGAGCCACAGGCCAGAGCAAACGCTCACAATCCTGGAAGATTACCGCCGTTATCGCAAGGTAGCCCGGACCACCGTATTGGTGTCGGTACCGAACCACAGGCTTCGGGTTTCCGGGTCAAACACCATATGGCGGACGGTCCCGCCGCCGCTGGGGATGGTTGCGGGTTCCGAGAAGCTCTCAGATTGCGGATCAAAGCCGATCAGCCGGTTGGGGCTGGGGCCGGTTTCCACGAACCAGGGCCGGCCCTGATCGTCCAGGGCCATGGCGTAGGGGTAGGCATCGGTCCCGCCGGGCACGGGCCATTCCTGAATCTCGCCACTGTCGATATCGAAGCGGCCCAGATAACCCTCGGCATAGTCCACGTACCACACCTGGTCATCATCGGTGATATCCAGGCGCCTGGGCCGGGCGCCTTCCCGGGGCAGCGCCACTTCGTGGATTTCTCCCCGGGCATCCACGGTGGCCAGCTTGTTGGTGCCAAACAGGGCCACCCAGGGGCGGCTGCCCTTGCTGACCACCAACCCGTAGGGCCGGGCCCATTCGGTTTCCACGTTGAACATGCGATAGTCGTACTGGTCCACGTCCAGCCAGCCGATACGGTTACCGCCCTGCTCGGTAAAGAAGATATCGCCGTTGGCGTCAAAGGCCATGGTGTGCACATCCTTCGGCCCCTCTCCTTCCAGCTTGAACTTGCGTATCTCGCCACTTTCCGGATCCAGCAGCCCGATGTGCTCCGCCTGGTTGCCGGCGTAGAAGGCCCCGCGTTTGTCGGCGATCACGTTGTGGGGGCCGGTGCCCGGGTCCAGCCGGTACCGTTTCAGGTCGCCGGTTTCCGGGTTCAGGGTGGCCACGTAGTCGCCGGCCTGCCCCACAAACCAGATGGTGTTCTCGCCGGGCCCCACCCAGGGGTCACGGGGGCGGGTGTTATCCCAGGGTATATTCCATTCCTTGAGGTTCGGGGTGGCGGGAGCTTCCGCACTGGCCACCGGCACGGACAGCGCCAGGGTCAGGCCAGTCAGGGCCACGGCAATGCACTTCATGGCAGTTCTCCTTGAACAGGCTTCCAACGATTCGCTCACTATAGTACGCCTTCACGACAGGACAATAGCCACCATGACCGGAATGTAAACGAGCGCGAACAGAGTGCTGAGCAACGCTGTGCCCGCCGCCTGGCGGGGGGCCGTATCCAGCAGTGTGGCGATGACCACGGTGTTGGCGGCAATGGGGGTAATGGAGAGCAGGAAGATGGCCTGGTGCACATCGGTGTCATAGATACCCAGCACCGCCGCATCGAGCCACCAGAGGCCAAGCGCCACCAGCGGCCAGACCACGAACTTGCCGGCAAAGGACAGGCCGGTAAAGCGGATATTCCCAGCCAGCCCCCGAAAACTAAGGATGCCCATACCGATGATCATCATGCCAAGGATGCTGTAGGCGCCCCGCAGGTTATCAAACAGCGGTGTCAGCACCTCGGGAATGCCGATGCCGGACAGGTTCAGCAGTACCGCCAGCACAAAGGCATAGACCGACGGTAACCTCGACACTCGCACCAGCGCATCCCGGATGCTGTACCGGCCCCGGGCCGCCAGGTAGAAGCCAACGGAGTTCTCGAACAGGGTGGTGCCCAGCATGCACACGATATAGATGGCCAGACCCTGCTCGCCGAACAGCAGTAATGCCACGGGAATACCGAAGTAGCCGGTATTGCCGGTGCCCACAGACAGGGGGATGATGCTGGCGCTGCCATCGGTCAGCACCCTCCGGGCCACCCAGAGATGGGCAACACCGATCAGCGAACACAGGGCAAAGGTGAGCAGTGGCAGCAGGATGACTTCCGCCGACAGGGGCGCCGCCATCACTCCCGAGAACACCACGGACGGCGTGACGATGTACAGCATGATACCCGCGATATGACGACTGCTGGCCTGCAGGTAACGACCGGCGATCCACCCCAGGGCGACGGTAATGTACAGGGGCAGAAGTTTCAGCAGCAGGGTCAGGGCGGCGGTCATGGCGTCTCCGGGTCAGCGGGTGGCCATTGTACTGTCACGATGTCTGAACCGACAGGATGACCGGGAAGGTACCTTCTACTCGCCTGCCGGCTTGCCTTTTTCCGCCCGCAACTGCCGCACTTCCTCTTCCAGGGCCCGGCGGGCGGCCCGCTCCTTCATCAATTGCAGCGTGCTGCTGGAGAGCTTGCCATAGATTTCCAGTATTGCCTGCACCATGACCGAGGTGGTTCCCCCCAGGGTGCGATCGGCATCGTCGGCGGCTTCTTCCAGGGAGTGACCGGTGCGAATGGAAAACGTCATCAGCGCCATACGACGATCCGATTCCAGGATGTGGAACGCGAGCCAGCGGGTAAGGAAGTCGAACATCTCGGCGAGGGTATTCTCGTTCCCCGCCTCACGGCGTTTCTGGTAATGGCGCACCTGCTCGAAGAAGTGCTCGTGGGCCTTGTGGTGATTGGCCTCGATGCTGCTGCCAGCAAAGTACTGCTGCCAGATGCCTTCCTCGGACCGGAAGTGGTAATGGGTATAGTCCAGCAGTTCATCCAGCACATCGCTTGCCTGCAGTTCGTCTTCCTCAGCAGACAGGTGCCATGCCAGCCGGTTAAGGATAGCCACCAGCTTGCGGTGTTGTTCGTCGATCTGCTCGATGCCGGTCTCGAACTGACTGTTCCAGGGGAAGAGTTCGAAGTCGGGCTGGTTGGCGGCCCTTAAGCTCATAACACTGCTACCTTTCGCGACAATGTTGCCACGATATCACATGGGTCAACCCCGCCCCTTGAGAAATGAGAATTAAATCGGGACGCTTCTAACGACAGTAAACACGGTTCTCCAGGACCAATCCAACACTTTCAACCCGGTGACAGCTACCCCTTATGGGGTAGTCAGCTGATTCATTAGTGGAGCTTCCGGGCATGCTTGATAACCGTCAAGTCAGGCATTTCTTTACAGGAATAACCTAGTGCTGCAGTCAGGCATTTGAAAAATAACCATGGAGAGAGCGCTATGGCCGAACGCTTTACCAAAAGCATGGCCAGGAACATCTATCTGGGGGGAAGTGTGTTCTTCGTCCTGTTGTTCCTGGCCCTGACTTTAGACACCCAGTTAAGGGCAATGCCCGAACGGGACAATCGCGAACAACTGACCGAAGACGTGGTTCGCGGCAAGCACCTGTGGGAAGAGAACAACTGCGTGGGTTGTCACTCCATCATGGGTGAAGGGGCCTACTTTGCCCCCGAACTGGCGAACGTGTTCGATCGTCGTGGCGGTGGCGATACAGAGGTCTTCAAGTCCTACATGAAGGCCTGGATGAACGCCATGCCTACAAACGTTCCCGGGCGGCGGCAAATGCCGAACTTCAATCTGACCGATGAGGAGATTGAAGACCTGGCAGCGTTCCTGGAGTGGACCTCCAAAATCGACGACAACGACTGGCCACCCAATATTGAAGGCTGAGGGCTCCGACATGAAATACGAATCCCAAAGGGTAGCAATGCCCTACTTCATCTTTGCCCTGATCCTGTTTGCCGGCCAGATCGTGTTCGGCCTGATCCTGGGGCTCCAGTACGTTGTGGGTGACTTCCTGTTCCCGGAAATCCCCTTCAACGTGGCTCGCATGGTGCATACCAACCTGCTGATTGTCTGGTTGCTGTTCGGCTTTATGGGCGCGACCTACTACCTGGTGCCGGAAGAAGCCCAGACCGAACTGCACAGCCCGCTGCTGGCATGGATTCTGTTCTGGGTATTCGCCGCGGCTGGCACCCTGACCATACTTGGCTACCTGTTCGTGGACTACGCCACCCTGGCGGATATCACCATGAACAAGCTGCTGCCGACCATGGGACGGGAGTTCCTTGAGCAACCCACCATTACCAAGATCGGTATCGCCGTTGTCGTGGTGGCCTTCATCTACAACATCGGCATGACCGCCCTCAAGGGCCGCAAGACCGTGGTCAACATTGTCCTGATCACCGGCCTGCTGGGCCTTGGCGGATTGTGGCTATTCTCCTTCTACAACCCGAGCAACCTCGCCACCGACAAATACTTCTGGTGGTTCGTGGTACACCTGTGGGTTGAGGGTGTGTGGGAACTGATCATGGGTGCCATCCTGGCCTATGTGCTGATCAAGCTCACCGGCGTCGACCGTGAGGTAATCGAGAAGTGGCTGTACGTCATCATCGCCATGGCACTGATTACCGGCATTATCGGTACCGGCCACCACTTCTTCTGGATCGGACCGCCCGAGTACTGGTTGTGGCTGGGCTCCGTGTTCTCCGCACTGGAACCGCTGCCATTCTTTATGATGGTGGTATTCGCCTTCAACATGATCAACCGCCGTCGCCGCAACCACCCCAACAAGGCGGCCTTGCTCTGGGCCATGGGCACCACGGTGATGGCGTTCCTGGGTGCTGGCGTGTGGGGCTTCCTGCACACCCTGGCTCCGGTAAACTGGTACACCCATGGTAGCCAGATTACCGCCGCCCACGGTCATATGGCCTTCTACGGTGCCTACGTGATGATCGTGCTGACCATTATTTCCTACGCCATGCCGATCATGCGCGGCCGACCCTACGGCAACGGCAATACGGCACAGGTCGTGGAAATGTGGGGCTTCTGGCTGATGACCATCTCCATGGTGTTCATCACCCTGTTCCTGACCGCCGCAGGGGTACTCCAGGTGTGGCTGCAGCGCATCCCGGAAAGCGGCGAGGCCCTGTCCTTCATGGCAGGCCAGGACCAGATCGCCATCTTCTACTGGATGCGGTTCGTAGCCGGTGCCTTCTTCATGGCCGGCCTGGTGGTGTACCTCGGCAGCTTCTTCATCAAGGGCGAGGCAAGCCCGGCTGAGGAAGTCCGTGGTCCCGCCACCGCGGATGCCTGACCGGCAATAACCGCCGGGGCCTCCGGGCCCCGGCCTTCTCCATAATATCCGGACCATTTTCGTGCATGCGCAAACCATTAACCGCAAGGACACCCTCCAGCAGAAGCGCCTGATTTCCCGAGGTGCCTTCTTTCTGCTGTTCCTGCTTGCGCCTGTACTCAATATTTTCCGCTATGACCTGACCGAGACCCGCTTCGTCCTGTTCGGGTTTCCGCTGTCCTTCAACCTTGACCCGGCCTGGGTGAGCCAGAGTTCGCCGGCGGAAGTCGCTGGGCAAATCCTGTTCTGGTTTGTGCTGCCCATCATCGTGCTGGTGCCACTGGTACTGTGGATTGCCTTCAAGTGGGGGCGTATTTACTGTGGCTGGTTGTGCCCGCACTTTTCCGTGGTCGAAACCATCAATGACCTGATGACCCGCGTCACTGGCCGGCCAACACTCTGGGAGGCCCTGAAAAAGGGCAACACAGGCAAGGCCCTGCACTGGGCGGGGCTGGCCCTGATATGCGCGCTGATCGGCTTCTCCTGGGCCCTTGCCCTGCTGTCGTACCTGCTGCCGCCCATCCCGCTGTATACAGACCTGGTGACCGGCGAACTGAACCGCTACCCGTCCATTTTCCTGGCGGTTGCGACGGCGGTGTTCACCTTTGATTTCCTGTTTGCCCGGCACCTGTTCTGCAAATACGGCTGTGCCGTCGGTCTGGTGCAGAGCATCGCCTGGATGGCCAACGGCCGGGGACCGGTTGTCACCTTTGACACCAAACGGGCCGCCGCCTGCCGGGACTGCACCAAAGCCTGTGACGAGGCCTGCCCCATGCGGCTGCCCACCCGCAGCCACAAGCGGGCCAAGTTCTCCTGTACCCAGTGCCTGCAGTGCGTCAGCGCCTGCCGGGAGGTACAGAAAGACAACCCGGACGGTTCCCTGTTGACATGGGAACCCGGCACCCCGGGCAAACAGACGGTACTGATACCAATGCGTCAGATCGACACCACACCGCCAACACACCTGAACACGGGGAGTTGATATGGAAGAGTGGGTAGGTTTCAAATGGCATGAGTACATTACCCGCCATGCCATGGGAGAATTTCCGGAGCACGCGATTCAGCTCAAGGATGAGGCCCGGACCCTGGGCGTGCTGTTCCGTGCCCTGGGGGGCGACCCGGCTCTCAGCCTGGTGGTGGCCGAGCCGCGTCACTTCCGCACCCGCCGCCGTTTCCTGCAGAAGCTGGCGGGCACCCACAAGAAATTCGAACTGGCCTGGCGTGATGAGCAGAGCCTGCGCCTGCCGGACCGGTTGGCCCTGTTCCCCTCGAAACACCTCAACCGGGATCTTTACCTCTGGCTTGCCGCCTTGGCGGCGCAGGGCGAATGCACGGAAGAAGACTGGCTGACCGGCAACCAGGCAATGGTACAGACCCTGCTTGGCCGGTGGCCCGGACTGGAACCGGTCTATCAGCGACTGGTTCGCAACAGCCTCCAGTGGCGCCCGGATCCGACCACCCTGCCCGACGCCGAAAGCCGCCGGGAAAAGGCCATTCGCCAGGCGCTGATTCATCCCGGCAGTGTGGATACCCTGCCGGAGGCAGACTCCGACCCCTGGCCGGTTATTATCTGGCTATACCCCACCATGACGCCAGGCAAGCTGACCGCCCAGGTGATCGGTGACGACAACATGAGCTCGAAGCCCGGCGGGCTGGAAAAGAAACGCAAACGCCGGCGTGCGGAGCGTGTGGATGCCTTCGACAAGGATCAGGGCCTGATGCTGTTCCGCCTCGAAAGCCTGTTCTCCTGGAGCGAATTCATCCCGGTGGACCGGGCCGGTGACGATACCGAAGAGGAAGACGCCGACGCGGTGGCCGACGACATGGACATGATCTCTGTCTCCAGCGACCGCCGCGAGTCGTCCTCTGCCATCAAGTTCGACCTGGACCTGCCCTCGGAAGAAAATGACGACCTGCACCTGGGCCCCGGCATTCACCTGCCGGAGTGGGACTGGCGCAGCCAGGGCTACCGGGAAAAGTTCTGCTGCCTGCAGCCCATGCTGAGCAAGGACTCTGTTCCCTCCCCCCTGCCGGACCACCTGAGCCGGTCCGCCATGCGACTTAGGCGCCAGTTCAGTGCCCTCAAGCCCCTGCGCCAGTGGGAGCGCCGCCAGATTGAAGGTGAAGAACTCGACTTGGACGCCTGCATGGAGCGGGAAGTCCAGCACCGCCGGGGCATTGGAGAAATCGACCAGAAGCTGTTCCGACGCTGCAAACAGAACCAGCGCGACCTGGCGTGCCTGATCCTGGCCGATATTTCCATGTCCACCGACACCTACATCAACAACAACCAGCGTGTGATCGACATCACCCGGGACGGGCTGCAACTGCTCAGCGAAGCCCTCCAGGCCAGCCGCGATCCCTTTGCCCTGTTCGCGTTCTCCTCCGGCGCCGGGACCATATCCGCTTCCATCACATCAAGGCGTTTGACGAGCCCTATAACGATGTCAGCCGAGGCCGTATCCAGGCCCTGGAGCCGGGTTACTACACCCGCATGGGTGCTGCCATACGCCAGGCCACCCGGTTGCTGCAGGGCCGCCATGAGCACCAGAAAATCCTGCTGCTGCTCACCGACGGCAAACCCAACGACCTGGACCTGTACGAGGGCCGCTACGGCGTGGAAGATACCCGCATGGCGGTGCAGGAAGCCCACAAGGCCGGCCTGACCCCGTTCTGCGTCACCATCGACGACGACGCCAGCGAGTACCTGCCCTACGTCTTCGGTAGCAACAACTTCGTGGTCATCAAGGACCCGGTCCAGCTGCCGCTGCAATTGCCCAAGCTCTACATGAACCTGACCCGATAAGCTCTATGGAAATCACCACCAACGAACGAAGCCGACACCTGCCAGGGGACCTGGCCGTATGGTTCTTTATCTTCGCGGAACTGGCGGTGTTCGGCATCCTCTTCATCGGCTTCGGCGTTGCCCGCAGCCTGGACCCGGACACCTTCGCCACCGGCCGCGAAGCCCTGCACCCCTGGACCGGGCTGATCAACACCTTCGGCCTGATCACCGCCAGTTACCTGGTGGCGGTATCCGTCCACCGCCTGCGCCACCGGCAAACCCGTGTGGCCCTGCTGCTGTGGGGCGCCATCGCCGCCTCATCCATCTACACCTTCGGCAAACTCTGGGAGTACGTGGAGCTTTACGGCAGCGGCTATAACCTGGGGACGGACACCTTCTTCATGTTCTATTTCTTCCTCACCTTCTTCCACTTCATGCACGTGGTGCTGGGCCAAATCATCCTGGTGGTGCTGGCGGTCAAGGTGAGGAACGGCGACTACAACGGTGACGACATGAACGGTATGGAATCCGGCGCCTCCTACTGGCACATGGTGGACCTGGTGTGGCTGGTGCTCTTTCCCATGCTCTACGTGCTGGCATAAGGAGCTCGGTTAATGGCAACGGTATACCTGGTCCTGCTGGCCTGCACCATGGCCCCGGTTATCGCCCTGCAACTGGGCGCTGATGCAACCGTCCTGGTCTGGATGGTCTTCACCCTGGTCCTCATCAAGGCCATCCTGTTGGTGGACCACTTTATGGAAATGAAGCATGCCCCGAGGGGGTGGCGGCTGGCAGCCCAGGGCTGGGCTGTGCTTGTGATCGCTGCCTTGGCGGGGGTTCGGTGGGTGCTTTGAGGCCGAAACCAGTGCAGTCACGGGCTCAAACAAGCCGCTTGGGAAAATAAGGCGGCTTCTCCCCGATAGCCTGGGCCAGGGCAATCATCCCCCACAAAACAAAGCTGGTATGCAGCACGATGGCCCACACAATCGCCCCGGTCCAGAAATTCCCGGTATGACCGAAAGCCAGCCAGAACCCGGCCACACCACTGAAAATCAGGAGCGCCCCAAGAATCGACATATAGAAGGCGGCCCGCACATGGGCCCGGCGCAGCGCCGGCATATCCGCCGAACGCAGGTACAGCCAAACCAGCACCGCAAACCCGATAACCGGCAGCGCCAGCAGGTTCAGCAGATACCAGATGACCGGCACCACAGCGCCATTACTGACCTTCGCCTGGCCTCCCGAATACGGCATACACCACCTCCATAAGTGCGCTGACGGTTGCTTCATCGTCGGACAAGGGCTCAATCATCCCGGCGCGGCACGCCTCCGTCACCGGTACACCAGCCTTCACCAGCCGGGCCGTATGAATCAGCAAACGGGTTGACGCCGCCTCTTCCAGATCATGGTCCTTCAGGTTTCGCACCGATTGGGCCAGGTTCACCAGGTGACCGGCAAGCTCCCGGTCACAACCGGATTCTTCCATGACGATCGACTGCTCCGCTTCCGCCTCCGGATAATCAAAGCTCAGGGACACGAAACGCTGCCGGGTACTGGGTTTCATACCCTTGAGCAGGCTTTGATACCCGGGATTGTATGACACCACCAGCATAAAGCCCGGCGCGGCCGTCAGCACTTCTCCCGTGCGCTCGATAGGCAGCTCCCGGCGGTCATCCGCCAGCGGGTGCAACACCACGGTGGTGTCCTTGCGGGCTTCCACCACCTCATCAAGGTAGCAGATGCCACCCTCACGTACGGCCCGTGTCAGTGGTCCGTCCTGCCAGTAGGTGCCTTCCGGACCAATCAGGTGGCGTCCCACCAGGTCGGCCGCGGTCAGGTCATCATGGCAGGCAACCGTATACACCGGGCGCCCCAGCTGCTCCGCCATGTAGCGCACAAAGCGGGTCTTGCCGCAGCCGGTAGGCCCCTTGATCAGTACCGGCAGGCTGTTGTCGGCGGCTGCCTGGAAGAGTTCGATCTCGTTACCGACCGGTTGGTAAAACGTCATTGGTTACTGTCCTCTGAGTTCAGACTGTCGGGCCAGGCAAAGCCATTCACCCATTCGGGAAAGGCCGCAAAGGCCTGTCGGTCGTCTCCGCGCTGCCATCGGGACAGGGCCTGCTCGCAGGTCCCTGCATCGCTTGTCCAGCCAGTTTCGCGATACCAGCCGGCGGCGGTAAGCGGCTCGCCGGCCCAGGTTATGACCAGGTCATTCTTTTCCAGCAACGGCCGAACAAAACCCAGCTCCGAAACGGACGCGTGGGTGTTGTTATGAAGCAACAGCCCCAAAGCCGAGCTGTAGTCGCCAGCCTCGTAGAGCTGCCCGGTTTCAGGTACAACACCCGCCTGTCGCAGTGCAGCCAGCGGCAGTTCAGCCCCCACCGGGTCTCCACCAGCCACCGTGGACAGGTCCCGGCCCAGCAGTTCGCCAATAGCCTTAACGCCTGCTGTCCGGCGAGTGATCCAGGCCGGCACCGGCAGGCCACCGTCGCGGCTGACCGCCACCAGCACGGGGGCCCCACTGGCCGCCACACCCGATCGGAATACCAGCGCCGTCGCCGGATCATCCCCGTTAAACCGGACCTGCGCCCTACAGCCTTGTGCTTGCAGATAGCCTTCAAGGCGGCGACGGGACACTTCGGAAACACGCCCGTCAGACTCGATACTGATAACCACCACCCCTGTTTCGGAATGGACAGGTGCAGCCAGAACGCTGAAGGCAGTCGCCATTACCACTGCCGGGGCGGTTTGTACCACCTTACAACCCAAGCGTATGGGCACGGCTGGTGAAGAAAATACCACTGGGTTTTTCCGCGTTCAGCTCCGCTACCGGCTCAAGGGTGCGGGTGTTGTATACGGTCACCCGGTTGCTGTCCCGGGCGGACACCCACACTTCCTCGCCCCGTGGCGTGAACTCCATGTGCAGCACTGCCTTGCCGGGCTCCAGGGTGCGGACAATTTCACGGGTGCTGGAGTCAATCACCTGTACCACATCGTTCTTCGGGTGGGCAAAGCTCACCCAGATCTGGCGGTTGTCCGGGCTGGCCATCACGAAGACCGGCTGGCCCTGCACAGGGATCCGGTCCACCAGCGACCAGTCGTTCATATCAGCCACCAGCACCTGGTGGTGGCCTACCGCCGGCACGAAGGCGCGACCGTCGGCAATGGCCCAGCCTTCCAGGTGGGGCATCTTGTAAACCGGGAGCTGCTGCTCACCCTTGCCGTAGCCCGGCAGGATCTCGGTTACGCCGGCTTCCGGCTCCCACAAATCCAGCATGGAGAGGCCATCCTCACCAAACAGACCGGCAATGTAATAGCGACCATCCGGAGTGATCAGGGCGTCATAGGGCGCCTTTCCAGCCGGATAGCGGCTGACCTCAGGTTCACCGTCAACAATGCCCAGGGTCCAGATTTCGCCCGCGTCAAACAGGCTGAACACAAACTGGTTACCCGGTGCATCCACCAGGCCGACGGTCTTGGACCGGGCAGTCTCACCCTGTTCGTTGGTCCAGGTAGCCGGGATATCCGCCACCAGCTCCAGGGTCTCACTGTCGAACACCTTCACGCCACCGGGCTCGTAGTTGGATACCGCCACGTAGCGGCCGTCCTGGGATATGGCACCACCAATGCTGTTGCCAGACTGGATCACCCGGTCCGCTATAGCACCGGTCAGCAGATCGACCTTGGTCAGTCCGCCATCCCGACCGAATACATAGCCGTAGCGGGCATCCCGGGAGTAGACCACCGAAGCGTGGGACAAATCCCCCAGACCCTCTACCCGGCCCAGCACATCATGGCGGGTGGTGTTGACCACCAGTACCGAGCCTGAGGCCCGCTCGATAATCAGTCCCAGATCGCCCGTGCCCATCAGCCCGGCCTGTTCCGACTTGCCGGACAGCGACTGACAGCCGGCCAGTGAAAACAACACCACCAAAACAAGGGAAAGTCGGAAGGGCGTGGCAATTATGTTGAAACTCATGGCGAATCCTTCCTTCAGAGGGATCATTCGGGTGTTATCAGGCTGCCGGATTTGAGCTGTTCACTGACCCAGCGAATCTCCTCGGTGGTCAGCAGCGCTTTCCAGGGCGGCATGGCGGTACCCGGGACGCCTTCCCGGATAATCGCAGCTATGGCCTCCTCCGGCAGGCGATCAACGTTTTCAGGCAATAATGGCGGACCAAGGCCACCCTTCAACTTCAGCCCGTGGCAGGAGCCACAGTCCTGGATAACCATGTTGGCCAGCTCAGCTTCATCGATAACGTTACCGTTACCTTCCCCGTAGGCCGGTGCGACAAAAAGCCCCGTGATTGCAGCAACCGCCATCCACCCCAGCCAGGTTCTGCCTGATGATTTGTCCAAGTCCCACTCCTTTCCGGTCGTCAATGGCATCGTGACAACCAGGTAAAAACACATCCTTGATCATGGTTAAAAGCCGGGCCCTATACCAGCACTCTTGGGTATACCCACCTGTGGGTAGTGCGCACACAAACATTCAACTCCTGACATTGATCAATGTTTATACAGCCAAACAGGCGAAACCTAGAGGGACTCTTTAATCCAAGGAGAGAACCTGATGAGAGTAACCAACCCGTTTATCAAGCCACTGGCACTTGCGGTTGCCGTAGCGTCGTTTGGCGCCATGGCAGCCGATGAGGCCACCAAACACCCTGACGACCCGGCCGCCACGGCTTATGAGGGCACACCCAGCCCGATTGATCCGGGATCGGCCAAGGTGGTTCGCACTCCGGGTGCTCCCGACCTGACCGACGCCGAGTTCGAACAGGCCAAGCAGATCTACTTTGAACGCTGCGCCGGCTGCCATGGCGTTCTGCGCAAGGGTGCGACCGGCAAGCCACTGACGCCGGACATCACCCAGGAACGAGGTATCGACTACCTCAAGGCCTTTATCAGTTACGGCTCACCCGCCGGCATGCCGAACTGGCTGACCTCCGGTGACTTCACTGAGGAAGAAGTGGAGCTGATGGCCAAGTACGTCATGCACGAACCGCCCCAGCCCCCGGAGTACGGCCTGGAAGAGATGAAGGCCACCTGGGAAGTGGTCATACCGCCGGAGGAGCGCCCCACCAAACAGATGAACGACCTGAACCTGGAAAACCTGTTCAGCGTGACCCTGCGGGACGCAGGCCAGGTGGCCCTGATTGACGGCGACACCCACGAAATCGCCCATATCATCGACACCGGCTACGCCGTGCATATCTCCCGTATGTCGGCATCCGGTCGCTATGTGTTCGTTATCGGCCGGGATGCCCTGGTCAACATGATCGACCTGTGGATGGAAGAGCCCGACACCGTCGCCAAGATCAAGGTTGGCATGGAGGCCCGCTCGGTGGAAACCTCCAAGTACAAGGGCTGGGAAGACAAACTGGCCATCGCCGGCACCTACTGGCCTCCCCAGTTCGTGATCATGGACGGCCAGACCCTGGAGCCGAAGAAGATTGTCGGCACCCGGGGCATGACCGTGGGCACCCAGGAATACCATCCCGAGCCACGGGTAGCCGCCATCGTGGCCTCCCACAAGCATCCTGAGTTCATCGTCAACGTGAAGGAAACCGGCAAGATCATGCTGGTGAACTATGAGGACCTGGACAACCTCTCCATCACCAACATCGATGCCGCCCGCTTCCTCCACGACGGTGGCTGGGACGCCAGCATGCGTTACTTCATGACAGCCGCCAACAACTCGGACCAGATTGCGGTGGTGGATTCCCAGGACCGTAACCTGGAAGCCATCGTCGACGTCGGCAAGATCCCCCACCCCGGTCGTGGCGCCAACTTCGTGGACCCGGAGCATGGCCCTGTCTGGGCAACCAGCCACCTGGGTGATCCCACCATCCAGATGATCGGCACGGACCCGGAAGGTCACCCCGACAAGGCCTGGAAAGTGGTACGGACCCTGGACGGTCAGGGCGGTGGCTCGCTGTTTATCAAAACCCACCCGGAATCCAGCAACCTCTGGGTCGACACCGCGCTGAACCCGGCTGAAGCCATCAGCCAGAGCGTTGCGGTGTTTGATATCAACGACCTCGAAGCCGGCTACGAAGTGCTGCCCATCGCCGAATGGGCGGACCTGGGTGAAGGCCCGAAGCGGGTCGTCCAGCCGGAGTACAACGTGAAGGGTGATGAAGTCTGGTTCTCGGTGTGGAACACCCAGGACAAGAAATCTGCCCTGGTGGTGGTCGACGACAAGACCCGTGAGCTGAAGAAGGTCATCACCGATGAGCGGCTGGTGACACCGACTGGCAAGTTTAACGTCTACAACACCCAGCACGACGTGTACTGACCGGTTCCGACCCGGAGGAGACAACCCATGCAACTGGATGCCACTGACAGACAACTGATCGACCTCTACCAGCGGGACCTGCCCGTCTGTGACCGGCCCTTCCTGGATGTATCCCGGCAGTTGGGCATTACTGAAGAGGAGGTGATCGGGCGGCTGCAGTCACTCCAGGACCACCAGGTCGTCAGCCGGGTCGGACCCGTTTTTGAACACAGCCGGGCAGGTGCAAGCCTGCTAGCTGCCGTGGCGGCACCGGAACAACAACTGGACCTGGTGGCCGCCCGGATCAACCGTGCCCCGGGGGTGAACCACAATTACGCCCGGGAGCACACCTACAATCTCTGGTTTGTCATGACCGCACCGGACGAAACCGTCCTGGAAGAGCGACTGGGCGAACTGGAACAACAGCTCAGGCTTCCCATGCTGCGCCTCCCCATGGTGGAGGGCTACCACATCGACCTGGGCTTCGAGATCGACTGGGAGGCGCTGCCGTGATCCTGTCACCTTCACCGGAATACCTGGCCGTCGCCCCCGAGGCAGCCGGCGGTAGCCCTGTCAGCGCCTGGGGACTACTGCGCCTGCGGCGGGAGCTGGAAAAGGGGCTCCCGCTGACACCAAAGCCTTACCAGACCCTGGCCGACCGCTCAGGGCTGACGGAAGACGAAGTCATGGCTGCGGTCCGGCAATGGCAGGCACAGGGCCTGATCAAGCGACTGGGGCTTGTGGTGAAACACCGCACCCTGGGGTACACCGCCAACGCCATGGTGGTCTGGGACATCCCCGACGACCAGGTTCACGCTATCGGCCAGGCCATGGCCAGAATGCCGTTCGTTACCCTGTGCTACCAGCGCCCCCGCCGACTACCGGACTGGCCCTACAACCTGTTCTGCATGATTCACGGCACCGACCGACCGCGGGTGCTGGCCCAGCTGGACAACCTGATCGGTGACCAGGGCCTCCAGCACACCCCTCACGCGGTTCTGTTCAGTACCAAGGCTTACCGGCAACGGGGAGCATGCTATGTCGGCCGTCACTGAGCGACCGGAGACCGACACACCGGGCACTTTCACCGGGCTTGAGCGGGCGGTGATTAACCGCCTGCAGTGCGGCCTGCCGCTGGTGCGTTATCCGTTTGCTGCCGTAGCGAAGGAGCTGGGCATCAGCGAAACCGATCTGCTGCACACCCTGCGTGACCTCCTTGAGCGAAAGGTGCTGACCCGCTTCGGCCCCATGTTCCATGCCGGCGAAATGGGCGGTGGGCTGACCCTGGCCGCGATGCGAATCCCCGAACCTGACTTTGCCCGGGTAACCGGGCAAGTGAATCAGCTGGATGAAGTCGCCCACAACTACCGCCGGGAACACGACCTGAACATGTGGTTTGTACTGGCCACCGAAACCCCCGAAGACATCGACCGTGTCATTGCCGATATCGAAGCGGTCACCGGCTACCCGGTCTACAACATGCCCAAAGAGGAAGAGTTCCATGTCCACCTGTACTTCCCCGTCTGACAACGGCTCCACGCTGGATGAACAGGACCGGAAACTGGTGCTGGCCACCCAGGCCGGCCTGCCCCTGGTCAGCGATCCCTGGGGCGCCCTGGGCCAGCAACTGGGCATGGACCATGAGGATGTGCTCAGCCGTTTTCAGCGCATGCAGGAGACCGGTGCCATCCGTCGTGTAGCCGCAGTGCCGGACCATTACAAGCTGGGCTACCGGTTTAACGGCATGACCGTTTGGGACGTGCGCGACGATGCCATTGCGGAAATGGGCCAGCGAGTGGGCGAATTACCCTTTGTCAGCCACTGTTACCGGCGCCCGCGACATTTGCCCTACTGGAATTACAACCTCTTTGCCATGGTGCACGGTACCAGTCGGGACGAAGTGGAAGCCAAGGCGGGACAAATCCGCAAACTGCTGGGTGCGACCTCGGCGGGAGACACCATTCTGTACAGTTCCGCGATCCTGAAAAAGACCGGATTAAGACTGCGAAAAGAGAAGGCCACCTCCTGAAGTACTCCATCAAAGGTATGGAGTCACGACGCCCCCGGGGCGATAGTGAACGGGCACAGAGCCGGCAAGGGCCAGCCCGGAGAGGCAGGAAAGCCACTCCTGATGAGAGAGAGAAACCATGTTCCGCATGACCCGTTACATCAAGAGCCTGATGAACCCCGCCCCGGTGCGCCCGGTGCCCAAGCCCCGCGCCCCGGTGGTGATCTGGAACCTGATCCGGCGCTGCAACCTGACCTGCAAACATTGTTACTCCATCTCTGCCGACATTGACTTCAAGGGGGAGCTGAGCACGGAAGAAGTCTATACGGTTATGGACGATCTCAAGGCCTACGGCGTGCCGGTACTGATCCTGTCCGGCGGTGAACCGCTGATGCGCCCGGATATCTTCGATATTTCCCATCGCGCCAAGCAGATGGGCTTCTACGTGGGCCTGTCGACCAATGGCACCCTGATCACCGAGGAGAACATCGACAGGATCGCCGCCGTTGGCTACGACTATGTGGGCATCAGCATTGATGGCCTGGAGCAGACCCACGACACCTTCCGCCAGAAAAAAGGCGCCTTCCGCGAGTCCATGCACGCGGTGGCCCTGTGCAAGCAGGCCGGCATCAAGGTGGGGCTGCGCTTTACCCTGACCCAGGACAACTACCCCGAGCTGCCGGCCATGCTGGAGATGCTCGACGAGCACGATATCGACAAGTTCTACCTGTCTCACCTGAACTACTCCGGCCGCGGCGGCCGCAACCGCAAGCGCGACGCCTGGTACGACATGACCCGCGACGCCATGACCCTGCTGTTCAATCACTGCCACGACGAACTCAGACGTGGCATTGAGCGGGAATACGTCACCGGCAACAACGACGCCGATGCCCCTTTCCTGATCGAATGGGCGAAGGAGCACTACCCGGACCAGGTGGATGCCCTCACCCAGCGGCTCACCAATTGGGGGGGCAATGCCTCAGGCGTCAATATTTCCAATATCGACAACCTGGGCGTGGTGCACCCGGACACCTTCTGGTGGGACCACGACCTGGGCAATGTCCGGCAAACGCCCTTCTCGCAAATCTGGTCAGAGACACAGGATCCTCTGATGCAGGGCTTCCGCCAACACCCTCGCCCAGTCAAGGGGCGCTGCGCTGAGTGCAAGTTCCTGGCCATCTGCAACGGCAACACCCGGGTGCGGGCCTACAACGTAACGGGGGATTTCTGGGAAGAAGACCCCGGCTGCTACCTCACCAACGAGGAAATCGGTGTGGTCGATGATCTGCCCCGCCGCGTGGCCGCCCAGGCCATCGAAATTCCGGTCCATAACCTGTAAGGAACCGCGCCATGAACAAGCGTCCACACAAGAAATGCCTGGTGGAATTCCAGCTGGCGGAGCAGCCCTTGCGGGTCGGGGAAGTGGCCATTGTCGGCGCAGGCCCCGGTGACCCGGGCCTGCTGACCCTGCGGGCCCTGATGCTGATCCAGCAGGCAGATGCGGTCGTCTACGACCGGCTGGTGTCCCCCGAGATCATGGAACTGGTCAACCCGAAGGCCGAGTTGATTCATGTGGGCAAGGCCAGCGGCTGCCACTACGTCCCCCAGGAGGAAACCAACGAATTGCTGGTACAGCTGGCGGTCCGCCAACGCCGGGTGGTTCGCCTCAAGGGCGGCGACCCCTACATTTTCGGGCGGGGCGGTGAAGAAGCCGAATTCCTGGTGGAGAACGACATCGACTTCCAGGTGGTTCCGGGCATTACCTCCGCCGCCGGTTGCGCGTCTTACTGTGGCATTCCCCTGACCCACCGGGACTATGCCCAGAGCGTCACCTTTGTCACCGGACACCGCAAGTCTGACCAGGCCCTGGAGCTGAACTGGCAGGTGCTGGCCGCCCCGGGCCAGACCCGGGTGTTCTACATGGGCCTGCACAACGCCCCCACCATTGTGCGGGAGCTGACCGCCCACGGTTTGCCGGGTACTTGTCCGGTGGCGCTGGTTGAGCGCGGTACCACGCCGCAGCAGCACATGGCGGTAACGACCCTTTCAGGGCTTGAAACGACCATCAACCGGGAAGGATTCCAGCCCCCCACCCTTATCATCGTTGGTGAGGTGGTGAAACTGGCAGCGTCACTGGCCCAGCCGGCCCGTAGCGGCTGGACCCATGCTCCCGCGCCGCAACCGGCCCTTTCCGCAGGAGGCAGACCGGCGTGAGTCCTGGCAAGAAAACCCTGCTGGCGCTGGCGACCAGCCTGCTGCTACCCGCAACTCTGCACGCGGCAACCGATGCCGAAACCCTGTACCAGCAACATTGCGCCAGCTGCCATGGTGCGGACCGACTCGGCGGCATGGGTCCGGCCCTGTTACCGGAGAACCTCTCCCGCCTGAAGAAGCCCCAGGCCGAGGAAGCCATACAGCATGGCCGGCCCGCCACCCAGATGCCAGCCTTCGGGAATGTACTTGATGAAGCCTCCGTCACTGCCCTGGCCGAGTATATCTACCAGCCGCCGGCAACTAACCCGACGTGGGAAAAGACAGACATAACCGACAGCCATCTGTTGCCCCACCCGACGGGGACGCTGCCCGACGAGCCCGCCTATGACGCAGATATGATGAATCTGTTCCTGGTGGTGGAAATCGGCGACCACCACGTCACCCTGCTGGATGGCGATTCCATGGAGCCCATCCACCGGTTTGCCAGCCGGTATGCACTGCATGGCGGCCCTAAATACAGCCCCGACGGACGTTTTGTCTACTTCGGTTCCCGGGATGGCTGGATCACCAAATACGATCTGTACAACCTGAAGGTCACTGCCGAGGTCCGGGCAGGTATCAACATGCGGAACATCGCCGTATCCGCCGACGGCAACTATGTCATGGCAGCCAACTACCTGCCCCACACCCTGGTGTTGTTTGATGCGGACAACCTCGAACTTTTGGAGGTTCTCCCCGTGGCGAGCGGCGACGAAACTTCCCGGGTGAGCGCCGTCTACACCGCCCCGCCCCGCGACAGCTTTATTGCAGCCCTGAAGGATATTCCCGAAGCCTGGGAGATCACCGTGGTAAACGGCATGGCCAGCGTCCGACGGATACAGACCGACACCTGGCTGGACGACTTTTTCTTTGACCCGGGCTATGACCACCTGATCGGCGCCGCCCGGGATGGCAAGCACGGCATGGTGATCAACCTGGACACCGGTGAAACCGTGGCAGACCTGCCCCTGCCCGGCATGCCCCATCTGGGCTCAGGTATTACCTGGGAATATGAAGGCCGGCGGGTGATGGCAACACCCCACTTCCGCGCGGCGGCCGTATCCATCATCGACATGGACAACTGGCAAGTCATTAAGACCCTGGAAACCGCCGGGCCGGGCTTTTTCATGCGCAGCCACGAAAACTCCCGCTATGCCTGGGTGGACGTGTTCTTCGGCCCCAACAAAGACAAAGTCCACGTCATCGACAAGCAGGC
The DNA here is from genome assembly GCF_026013985.1 of Marinobacter sp. AN1. NCBI lineage: Bacteria > Pseudomonadati > Pseudomonadota > Gammaproteobacteria > Pseudomonadales > Marinobacteraceae > Marinobacter > Marinobacter sp. AN1. The sequence continues at coordinate 3,423,848 of NZ_CP110342.1, forward strand.
CCTGGAGATCGTCAAAACCCTGCAGCCGGCGCCTGGTAAAGTCGCTGCCCACGTGGAATTTGACCGGTACGGCGAAAAACTGCTGCTCAGCGTGTGGGACCAGGACGGCGCAGTCATCGTCTATGATGCGGACACCCTGGAAGAAGAAAAGCGCATCCCCATGAACAAGCCTTCCGGCAAGTACAATGTCTGGAACAAGATCCACTACGAGGAAGGCACCAGTCACTGATTCGCGAGACCCGTTGCTGCCGGGAGGGCCCCACTCCGTGACGATCAGGCCACCCGCCTTAACATGCATTGCGAATAGTGGAATAATGGCAAAGTATTCACTCAGAGTCTGGTGCCCATCATGAGCGAAGGCTACGAAGATACCGGATACGATGCCCCGGCGTCGTCACCCTGCCTGCTGGACTCCCTGCACCCGGAGATCCTGCGCCAATCAGCGCCGCCGGCGTCCCTTGCCCTGGTCAACAGTTTGAGCCGGGTGTTTGGTATGCGCCTGGACCACGAACACGGCGAATCCCCGGATAACCGCTTTCTGGGGGACCTGGCCGGCCTGTTCCAGCAGCGCAAGCTGGAGCCGGAGACCACCCTGGAAGTCCACGACGCACCCTGGAGCCAGGTCTACCTGATCCAGTACGGTGTGATGCGACTCTACCGGGAGGCACCGTCCGGCCGCATCGCGGTACATCACTTCTTCTCCGAAGGTGACCTGATATGGCCCGTTTTCGGTCGCACGCGTACCCGCCGCAATACCCTGTGCCTGACCACGGTCACCAACTGCACCCTGTGGACGGCCAGCTTCCCGGCCTTTCGCTCTGCCGTCACCGCCCGGGGCGAAGGCGCCTGGGCGGGGTTTGCCCTGTCACTCACTGAAGAACTGGCGGAACTGACCAGCATGCGGGAATTTCGCAAACAAACCATGCCAGCGAAGGAGCGTTACCAGCTGCTGCTGGAGGAATACCCGGAACTGGTCCAACGGGTGCCCGATAACCAGCTTGCGGCCTGGCTTGGCGTGGTGCCGGCCACCTTCTCCCGTCTCAAGAACGCAAAACCGGTAAGTGACCCGACCACGAATCCGGACCTGGATCACGCCGTAGAAATTGACCATTTTTTAATCAGCCAGCAACGAAACCGGTCCTGGGCACCAGGCAGAAGGTAACTCCCTGATGTTTCAATGATTCCGGTTTCGGGCTACCGCAGTCATCCGCAACCAGACTGAACACAGTGCCCCCTGACAGTCGGGACGCACAGCGGTATGCTGGCCTAGTTGTGATACGTTCAATAAAACAACCCGAATTCGGCCCCGGGATGCCTCCATGACGATTATCGAAGCCCGTGCGGACTCCATCCATCACCGTGTTGAAGAATGGCTCAATAGTGTCACCCATGGCCTGGCAGCCATTCTCAGCGTGATTGGAACCATTGTCCTGGTGATGGCGGCAGGTCAGATGGGGGATGCGTGGAAGGTCACCAGCTTCAGTATCTTCGGCGCCACCCTTGTCCTGCTTTACCTCTCGTCCGCATTTTACCACGGCAGCAAGAACCCGAAGCTGAAGTCCGCCTTCAAGACACTGGACCACTGCGCCATCTTCCTGCTTATTGCCGGCACCTATACACCCTTCCTGCTGGTCAATATGAGGGGTACTGTCGGATGGACATTCTTCTCCATCATATGGTCCCTGGCCCTTACGGGCGTCATTCTGAAAGTGGTCTTCAGGCACCGGTTCCGGCTGGTTCGTGTGGGGATCTACCTTCTGATGGGCTGGCTGATCGTGTTCGCCTCAGCAGACCTGGTGAACAGCCTCAGTGAAACCGCGCTTCATCTCACCATTGCCGGCGGCCTGGTCTACACCGTCGGGGTGGTTTTCTACCTGCTGGACCGGACTCCTTACATGCATGCCATCTGGCACCTGTTCGTCGTCGGAGGCAGTGCCTGTCACTTCAGCGCGATTTATTTCGGTGTGCTGCCTCACGTGGCCTAGGGTCACTGCCGCTCAGCACCCCCATCAGTCTCAGAACGCCCAGACCATCGCCATCAGCACGCCCCAGGCCAACACCGAGGCAGCCATTACGGTATACGTGGCGGACATGGTTTCGATGTCGTTGTCGCCCCGGCCGCACAAAAACCGGATACCCTGATAGATCAGGGCGCAGGACAGGAACAAGCCGACAAAAACTGCCACCACGCTCACCGCCAGCACCGGCACCCAGAGCGCCAGTGACGACAGCCAGAGCGGCAGCGGGGCAACGGCCGCCAGCAGGTAGGCGTCCTGGTAACTGATGCTCAGCTTCTGGGCCTCCAGTACAGCCTGGATCAGCCAACCCATCACGAAGAAGGTCAGCAGCTCAGCAAGGAACAAAATGGTGGTAATCAGCCGCCACTCCTTATCGCCAAAGCCGGACATGAACGCATCGCCATACTGGGTGCCTGCGTAATACAGCATTACCGGCGGCAGGAAAGACATGGGCACAACCACGACCCAGGCCAGGAAGGGTATAGAGAAGTTCAGCCGCTTGAGTTCACGCCACCCCTCGCCATTGGCAAACGGCAAGCGCATAAGGTTGCTGATGTTCATGATACGACCTCCTGCATCCACAAGCCGGCAGTTACCAGCCAGTGTCTGACAAAAATTATGATACATTTCATTTATTCTTTTAGGTTTGATCCATAAATCCGTCAAGGATCCGCAATGACTTCGGTCAAGACCACTGTTCAGGCGTTCTGGCTATTCTTCCCCGCAGCCGCCCTGTATGCGGCCCTGGCCGTGCCCCTGTCTGTCAGTGCGGTGGCCTCCGGGCGCGGATGGCCTCCGGGACTACTGGCCGCGGGGCACGGACATGAGCTGATCTTCGGTTTTGCACTGGTGCTGGTAGCGGGCTACACCCTCGGCCCGCAACCTCGCGCCCGGGTCCTGGCCCTTCTGGCACTGTGGCTGGCCGCCAGGCTGAGCTGGTTACTGGCACCTGATAGCTGGTACGCCGAGGTACTCAGTCCTGCCTTTGCCCTTGTTCTGGCCTGGTACGTGGTACCCCGGTTCAGTGCCGCGAAGAAGTGGCGCAATAAAACGGCGGCGCCGTTGATCCTGACGATCTGCCTGCTTGCGCCTGCATTCTGGCTCGCCAGTACGCTGAACTACCGGGGCGGGCCATTCGCACCCGATCCCTACCAATTGATGCAAACCGCGATCCTGGGCCTGCTACTGCTGATGACGTTTATCGGTGGCCGGCTGATCGCACCCGCCGTCGCCGGCACCCTGGAAAAAAAGGGGATTCCGCTAACAGCCCGTGTCCAGCCCAGGGTGGAAGCTGCACTGATCATTCTCCTGGGAGCAACCATCGTTCTCAGCCTTGCGGTTGTGCCGGACTGGCTCACCGGCCTGCCACTGCTGATGGTCGCCGGGCTGATCCTGGTACGCATCGTGCGCTGGAAGATCTGGCACTGCCCGGAACGTCCCGACCTGCTAATGCTGGCCACTGGCTACGGCTGGCTCGCGGCCGGCAGTGCCATAACCGCCTGGCACCTGCTGGCAGGAAAGCCGGCAGCACCCGCGTTGCACCTGATCACGGTAGGGGCCCTGGGCACCCTGTCTACTGGCGTCATGCTGCGCCTGGCGTGGCAACGGGCCTACCGCCGCTTCCCCCCCACATGGCAGGCACTGGCAGTCGGCCTGCTTACCTCGGCTGCAGCCATTACCCGCTACCTCGCGGGCTCGACGCCGTTTGCCGAGCCTGCCCTGCTCTGGTCTTCCGCTGGCCTTTGGAGCCTTGCCTACCTGATCGTGGCCGGTCAGCTGATAATGCTCTGGCTGCACGGAACCAGGGGTCGGAAATGATTGGCTACCTCTATTTCCCTCTCTGGCCAGCGCATTACCCAGTTGGTAATACCACCGGACTAACCTACTGTTTTTAAATCAATTAAACAAAAAGAAAAGCACCCCATTGAGGCCTCAAAAAACAGTCCCGGTCAGCGAACTTTGTCCTTGAGCAATATCAAGAATCATCCCCCGACGACCTTTGCACAATGCACGGGAGAAGCCTGAAATCCGGCGTTAGCGCCACCAGGCACGTTAACCGAGGGAGTCGAATCTATGGCCAAGACCAACGCAGACATCGAACACTGGGATGTCGAAAACGAAGAATTCTGGGAGCAGAAAGGCAAGCGCATTGCCTCCCGCAACCTGTGGATTTCCATCCCCAGCCTGCTGATGGGCTTCGCCATCTGGCTGATGTGGGGGATGATCACCACGCAGATGAAGAACCTGGGCTTTCCGTTCACGGTGGAACAGCTGTTCACCCTGACGGCCATTGCCGGCCTCGCCGGTGCGACCCTGCGCATACCGGCGTCGTTCATGATAAAGATTGCCGGCGGCCGCAACACGGTCTTCCTGACCACTGCATTGCTGATGATTCCGGCCCTGGGCACCGGCATCGCACTGATGAACCCCGATACCCCGTTCATCGTGTTCCAGGCCCTGGCCCTGCTCTCCGGTATCGGTGGCGGCAACTTTGCGTGCTCCATGAGCAATATCAGCGCCTTCTACCCCAAGAGCAAACAGGGCTACGGCCTGGGCATGAATGCCGGTCTGGGCAATTTCGGTGTTACCACCATGCAGATCCTGATCCCGCTGGTCATGACAGTGGGCATCTTCGGTGCACTGGCTGGTGATCCGATGCAGCTGCAAAACCCCAGCGGCACACTGATCGGTCGTATCGAGGCGGGCACAGACACCTGGATTCAGAACGCCGGCTTCATCTGGTTGATCTTCCTGATTCCCCTTGCCTTTGCCGGCTGGTTTGGCATGAACAACCTGAAAGTGGTCACGCCCAATCCGGGTAACCCGCTGTCAGCCTTCGGCAAGATTCTGGGGCTCTATGGTGTCGGCATACTGACCTCCCTTGCCGGTGTCTGGGCGCTTGGTGTCCTGAATATGTGGGTGGCCCTGCCGCTGACGATCATCCTGACCGTGGTATTGCTGCGCCTGATTCCGGGTGACATCAAACCCAACATCAAGAACCAGTTCGCCATCTTCGGCAACAAGCACACCTGGTCCATGACCGTGCTTTACATCCTCACCTTCGGCTCCTTTATCGGGTTCTCTGCCGCCTTGCCGCTGTCCATCAGCGTCATTTTCGGCAATATGATGGAAGTTGCCGCTGATGGCACCGTCAGCCGGGTAGTCAACCCGGATGCACCCAGCGCCCTGACCTGGGCCTGGATGGGACCGTTTGTAGGAGCGCTGATTCGTCCGGTGGGCGGCTGGATTTCAGACAAGATGGGCGGCTCCATCGTCACCCAGATCATCTCCGTGGTAATGGTTGTGGCTTCCGTTGCAACTGGTTATGTGATGATGCTGGCCTACAACTCCACCGACCCCAACAGCTACTTTGCGCTGTTCCTGATCCTGTTCATCGTGATGTTTGCCGCCAGCGGCATTGGTAACGGCTCCACCTTCCGCAGCATTGGTGTAATCTTCGATCAGCAGCAGAAGGGCCCGGTGCTGGGCTGGACCTCCGCCATCGCCGCCTACGGCGCCTTTATCGCACCGCGCGTCATGGGTCAGGAAATCCAGGCCGGCACACCGGAAGTCGCCATGTACGGGTTTGCTGTCTTCTACGCGCTCTGCCTGGTGGTGAACTGGTGGTTCTATCTGCGCAAGAATGCCTACATCAAGAATCCGTGACACCATAGTCTGATCCGCACCATTGGCCGGCCCCGCGGGGGCCGGCTTTTTTATGGCTGACAGCCCAGCACTTCACGGATTTCCTCAAGTCTTGCTGAAGGCTCCCCGGCGCTGGCCTGCAAGGCCAAATCCCTTACCGACTGCCCCTGCCTGTTGGTGAGGCTGGTATCCGCACCCGCCGATAACAGCAGCCTGACCATGTCAGGATTCCTGTTGCGTACGCCCCACATCAGGGCCGTCTGTCCGCTTTCCGTTTCCTGGATGTCGAGGTCAGCCCCCCGTTCTACCAGGATCTGCGCTGTCTCCAGGCGGTTATTCACGGCTGCACCCATCAGGGCGGTATAGCCGGACTTTTCCCGATGATTGATGTCAGCCCCCTGGTCCAGAAGTCTGACCAGGATGTCACTGTGCCCGCCTGCCGCAGCCCGCATCATGGCGGTCCATTGGCAGTCATCGCCTGCATCGACCCGGACATTCTGCTCCAGCAGGTATTCAACCCGTTCAAGGTCTCCTTCCTCTGCAGCGACGATCAGCTGGGTGCGTCCCCGGAGATCCCTCTGTTCATAATCCTCCCGTTCCTGGAAGAAAAGCCACAGTCCCGCCAGTACCAGCACGGCCGCCGCACCACCCAGGACACCTGCCCAACGCTCAAACCAGGCCAAGGTCACACCTCCCATAAGAATACCGTTGCCCCCTGCCAGCTTATCAGAACGACAAAAAAACCCGCCCGGATTACTCCGGGCGGGTTGCTCACCCCGGCAACGGGTCAGGTGGTCGCACTGACCTGACGACGGCGCTCTTCCTCCTCAATCTGCAGGTCCACCGAGGACACATGGTACTCGTCGGAGAAACCGCTTTCAGGCTCTTTCAGCCACATGATGCAAAGCAGCCAGCTGACAAACGCGCCGCCAGCGATGATGTAGAAGAACTGGGTCGGGGTAACGAAGGTGAAGATGGTGAGGTATACCACCGCACCTACGTTGCCATAGGCACCGGCCATGCCAGAAATCTGACCGGTCAGACGGCGTTTGATCGAAGGAATGATGCCAAAGGTGGCCCCTTCCGCGCCCTGCACAAAGAATGAGGTAAACACGGTGATCGCCACGGCAATAATCAGCGGCCAGTTGGAGTTCAGCAGTCCCATCAGCGCAAAGCCTACGGAGATACCGAACATGTAGCTGAGCATCACAAAACGGCGGTTACCCATGCGATCAGAGACCAGGCCACCCATCGGGCGGGCCACCAGGTTCACGAACGCAAACGAAGCGGCAATCAGGCCAGCTGCGGTGGCGCTGAGGCTCCAGGTTTCCTCGAAGAACATGGGCAGCATGGAAACCACGGCCAGCTCCGCGCCGAAGTTGGCGAAATAGGTGCTGTTGAGCGCCGCAACGCTGTTGAACGGGTATTTGTCATCCTCCGGTACGCCCTGTTTCAGAATCGGTATGTTGACCCTGAGTATCTGTATGACCTGGTAGCAGACGATGGCAACAATCACCGCATAGCACACGATGGCCCAGGTAGTGCTCAGGTAACCCATGTTCTGGATACGCCAGACCAGGATGCCCAGCACCCCTACCAGCGGGATGGTCCACAGGATCAGCTTGACCATGTCGCCCCAGCTGCTGACCTCCAGCGCAACGGCCTTGCGGGGTTTGCGGTGCACCGTGCCCTCGGGGCCGTCAGTGATGGCGAACCAGTAGTAGACACCGTAACCGGCCATGACAATGGCACTCTGGGCTATGGCCCACCGCCAGCCGTCTTCACCACCGTACATGTGCAATGCAATGGTGGGCAGGCTGATGGCGGCCGCTGCCGAGCCGAAGTTGCCCCAGCCGGCATAGAACCCTTCGGCAAAGCCGATGTCCTTGGGTTTGAACCACATGGCGGTCATGTGGATCCCCACCACGAAGCTTGCACCAATGGAGCTCAGCACCAGGCGGCTGACCAGCAGCTGTGTCATGGTATTACCGAAAGCAAACGCCAGTGCGGGGATGGACATCAGTACCATCAGCACCGAGAACACCCGGCGAGGACCAAAGCGGTCCAGCGCCATACCCACCACGATACGCGCCGGGATGGTCAGGGCCACGTTACAGATGGCGAACAGCCGCAGGTCATCCGCGGTCAGCCAGTCCACGCTCTTGAGCATGCTCGACGCCAGCGGCGCCATATTGAACCAGACATAGAAGGTGATAAAGAATGCAATCCAGGTCAGGTGCAGTGCCCTCACCTCGGGATTGCGGACGCGGAACACGTCAGCGACTTTCATGGCAGCCTCCTTGGGCTATCAACTCGTAAAAGCGACCGCACTCAGCGGCTGGGGAGAATCAGCAACGGGCACTGGACGCGGCGTGCGAGGAAGGAACTCACACTGCCGAAGGTCATGTAATCCAGTTCGTCGACGAAATAAGTCAGGGAGCGTGCGATAAAGCCGCCGTCGGGCTCATGGCTGTGGCGGGCAATAACGAGCATATCCGGCTGGAACTTCTTTTCGGTGGCGTAAAGCAGCATCTTGCGGGGATCACCCTCGAGCATCAGGCTTTCGCAGGTCACTTCTTCCTTCTCACAGACCGCGAGTGCTTCTCTAAGATGCTGTTTGAGTTCGTCCACTTCCTGCTGGAACAGGTCTTCGTTGCCTGAGGTAATGTCCCGGGGATTTTCCGCAACGGCCACCAGGATGAGGTGAGGCCTTAGCTCCCGGAACATGGTGATGGTCTGGGCAAGGGCCAGCCTGGCATTCCTGGATCCATCGTAGGCGAGCATGATTTTCATGGGGTTCTCCTGATAAGCGCATCAACCGCCCCTCAGGCGGCCTATTGATATCGATCAGCATTACCCCACACCCGGGTCACCTCGTTACTTGACTTACATCAACGACTTACCCGCGTACCCCACCAGAGAAACCGGGCATCTACCCCCCTCAGCTGAACGGGAGGGCATTTCCATACCCCTACTCATCCTGAAGGGGGTACCTCCAATGCCCCGCCAGCGAAAACCCTGTCTTTGATAAGGTTAAAAGGTCTGATATGCAGGAATGGAGAACAGCCATGACGACCAGTCCCACAAGGTCCCAGCAGTACCGGGCGCTGGGGTTATCGACCTTTTCGTTCACCCTGTGCTTCGCGGTATGGACCATCTTCTCCATCATCGGCATCCGTATTGCCGAAGACCTGGCCCTGTCGGATACCCAGCTTGGCCTGCTGATGGCCACACCAATCCTGACCGGCTCCATCAGCCGGCTCTTCCTGGGCATCTGGACCGACCGTTATGGCGGGCGCTGGGTGTTCGGCATCCTGATGATTACCACGGCCCTGTGCGTTTATCTGCTGACCTTCGCAACCACCTACCCCATGCTGCTGGTAGGCGCTCTGGGCGTTGGCCTGGCAGGCGGCTCCTTTATTGTCGGGGTGGCCTATACCGCCGCCTGGTTCGAGCCCGGGCGTCAGGGTACGGCGCTGGGCATTTTCGGCGCGGGTAACGTGGGGTCTGCGGTAACCAACTTCGGTGCTCCCTTCCTGCTGGTGGCGTTCGGCTGGGAGCAGACCGCCCAGATATACGCTACCGTGCTCGCCGTCATGGGCGTGGTATTTCTCCTTGTGGCCAGGGAGGACCCCATGGCGCAGGAGCGTGGTGGCGAGAAGGCAAAGTCCTTCATGGAACAGATGGAGCCCCTGAAAGAACTGAGGGTGTGGCGCTTTGCGCTCTATTATTTCTTTGTTTTCGGTGCGTTTGTGGCACTAGCCCTGTGGCTGCCGCACTACCTGATTGGCGTCTACGGCCTGGAAATCCGGACAGCCGGCATGATCGCTGCCCTCTATACCATCCCGGCATCCCTCTTCCGGATTCTTGGTGGCTGGATGTCTGACCGCTTTGGCGCACGGCGGGTAATGTACTGGACGTTCATCGCGTCAGTGGTCTGCACGTTCCTGCTCAGCTATCCACCCACCGAGTACATCATTCACGGTATCGACGGCGATATCCGCTTCACACTGGACATGACCCTGCCCATGTTCATCGTGCTGATCTTCACCCTGGGCTTCTTCATGTCACTGGGCAAGGCAGCCGTGTACAAGCATATCCCGGTCTACTACCCGCTTCACGTCGGCGCCGTTGGCGGCGTCGTGGGCATGATTGGTGGCCTTGGCGGTTTTATCCTGCCACTCACCTTTGGCGTCCTGAATGACCTGACCGGCATCTGGCAAAGCTGCTTCATGCTGATGTTCGTGATCGTGGCCGCTGCCCTGATCTGGATGCACTACGCCATTCGCACAGCCGAACGCGAGGAGTGGGCAGCCCACAAGGAACAGACGGATCTTCCCGAGCTGTCCGCCCCACACCTTTTCTACCCACTTAACCGGACACACCAGCAGACCGGCACTAACCCGCCACCGCCTCGGGATTAACCCCCATGCTCCGAAAGCCCCCGATTCCCGGGGGCTTTTTCGTTTCAGGCGGAAAACGCCGCGACGCAATGCGCTGATTTAATCCGGCAGGCCTATACCCCATCCGGCACTGGCATTAGAATCGCCGCGTCCTGTCCACCTGGAGCCGTTGTTATGTCCGCCGAGCTGAGCCCCATGTCCGGGTTGCACCAGTTGCGCCGTATTGAATCCAGCAAGATCTTCCAGGGCGCGGTGATCGCCATCATCATCCTGTCCGCCCTCACCATTGGCGCCAGACCTACGACCTGCCCCCCCTGGTAGAGAGCAGCCTGACGGTAATGGACAATGCCATTACAGTGTTCTTCCTGATCGAGATCCTGTTCCGGTTCGCTGCCTGTCCCAACAAGAAGCGTTTCCTGCTGGACGGCTGGAACCTGTTCGACACCCTGGTGGTGGTTGGCAGCCTGATCCCCCTGAACAATGCCGAGGCGGTGCTGCTGGGTCGGCTGCTGCGGGTCTTCCGCGTGCTACGCCTGGTATCGGTGGTGCCGGAGTTGCGCTTCCTGATCAACTCCCTGCTCAAGGCCATCCCTCGCATGGGTTATATCGCCCTGCTGATGTTCATCATCTTCTACATCTACGCCGCCATGGGGTCCATGTTCTTTGCAAAGGTGGATGAAACCCTGTGGGGCGACGTGGCCATTGCCATGCTGACCCTCTTCCGGGTGGCAACCTTCGAGGACTGGACCGACGTGATGTACGCCACCATGGAGCAATACCCGCTCAGCTGGCTTTACTATCTGACGTTCATATTCCTTACCGCCTTCGTGTTCCTGAATATGATGATCGGGGCGATCCTGGAGGTGATGAGCGAGGAACAGAACAGAAAGGAAGCACAGAAGGCCCACGACGAACGGGACGAGATGGCGCGCCAGTTGACCGCCATCCAGAGCCAGCTTAACGATCTGTCCGACCAGTTAAGCCAGCACAGCCGCCGATGACAAGTCAGGCGCTTCCCCGGAGAAGGGAAGCGCCTGGCCCAGAAATCAGAAAGGCACGGCCTTGGACATGGCCAGATGGAAAATCAGTCCAATCTGCAGATAAGCCACGACAGCAGCCACTACCCGCACCGGCACACTGAATTTAGACTTGATGGCGAACACACCAGCGACGATATAACCAATCAGCAGGAACACCTTCCAGGTCAGCCAGTCATTGACGAACGGCATCCACGGTGTGACAAACAACAGGCTGATGCCCGCCACCAGCAGAACCGTGTCGTTGGCATGGGGGATCCAGCGCAGTGGCGTTGCCCGCCATCCCGGCTTGCCCACCAGGTCCAGCAACAGACGCAGGGAAAACAGCACAACCGTGAGGTAGGCGGTGGTCATATGAAGGTGTTTGAGTATTACGTACGCCATGTTTTCCTTTCCGATCCAGTGTGTTGGCCGCATTGTACGTGATACCGGCAACGATTACCTCCAAGCGGGTATAGTCACCGCAATGGCTCCGCGATAATATATACGCACGATACATGTTAAAGCGGAGGTCCGCCATGCAGGCCATATCCACACCCCACAGCGAGCGCAGCAGCGCCAGCGTGGCCCAGCTCTTTGCCTACCCTTTCCGCATCTTCTTTCTGTCCCTCACACTGCTGTCGCTGGTGGGCATCCCGCTGTGGGTGCTACAGGTAACTGGCACCATCCAGCTGCCCCTGGCCATGCCGGGCGTGCTTTGGCACCAGCATGAAATGCTGTTCGGTTTCCTGTCCGCCGCAATTGCCGGCTTCCTGCTGACCGCGGTGTGTGTCTGGACCGGCACCGAGCGTACCCACGGGATTCGGCTTCTATTGCTCTGGGGTGTCTGGGCGGCCGCCCGGGTATTGCTGACGGTTGGAGGTGACATGCCTTACTGGCTGGTGCAGGGGGTTAACCTGGCCTTCCTGCCCCTGGTGATGCTGGACGCCGGCTGGCGCATCTGGCATGCCCGCCAGAAACGGCAGCTGATGATCCTGGTGGTTCTGGGCCTGCTGTGGCTGATGCAGGTGGCGTTTGTAACCCGCCTGGACCCGGTTTACGCCTGGGGCGCACTGATCATGGGCCTGGCCCTGATCAGCATTATCGGCGGCCGCATCACCCCGGCGTTCACCACCGGCTGGCTCCGCCAGCGCGGGCTGGCAGCAGATCGCATCCGCGTTATTCCTGCCCTGGACATAGCCACTGTGTTTGCCATGGTGTTGCTGCTGGCGTCCATGGTAACCGGCTGGTCCATGGTCACTGCGGGACTCGCCATTATTGCCGCCATCCTGATGCTCACGCGCCTGTATCACTGGAAAGGCTGGCTGGCCAGGCAGGAACCACTGCTGTGGATTCTGCACCTGTCCATCCTCTGGGTGCCGGTTGCCCTGGTCCTGCTGGCAGGGCACCTTGCAGCAGGCTGGCCCGCGTCCGCCTGGACCCACGCCGCGGGTACCGGTGCCATTGCCTGCCTGATCCTCGGCGTTATCGCACGGGTTTCCCTGGGCCATACCGGCCGGCCGCTGGTGTTGCCACAGGGCATGGTGCTGGCCTTCGTCGCTATCCACCTGGCAGCTCTGGTACGGGTCATCACTGCGTTTCAGGGGCTGCCCTGGCACCTGGGTATCACCGCCAGCGGACTGCTGTGGGCACTGGCCTACGCAATCTTCCTTGCCCGCTACACCGGTGTGCTGGCACGTCCCAGGGCTGATGGAAAACCCGGCTGAACGCACGCCAACTGCCCTCGACTAAGATTCCTTTTAGCCTGCGTCATTTACCTCCAGAGCCCCCAACCACGGGCCCTGGAGGACACTCCAGCAACCAGCAGTCAAAAAACTACAACCATCGGTCAATAGATTTTTCCTGTGTAACCGGTAAAGTGTGGGTTACAGTCAGAAACGGAAACACCTGCACCCATGAAGCCAGACCATTTTGATAAAGCCGACCTGATCGAATGTGGCCATGGCCGCCTGTTCGAAGGTGACATGCGCCTGCCCATCGACGAAATGCTGATGGTGGACCGCATTACCCACATTAACGACAGTGATGGCGCCTACGGCAAGGGCAGCCTGATTGCCGAGCTCGACATCAATCCCGACCTGTGGTTCTTCAAGGTCCACTTTCAAGGTGACCCGGTGATGCCCGGGTGCCTGGGCCTCGATGCCATGTGGCAACTGGTTGGTTTCTTCCTTGCCTGGTCCGGTGGCCAGGGCAAGGGACGGGCCCTGGGAGCAGGAGAGGTCAAATTCTTTGGCCAGGTGCTGCCAGAGAACAAGCTGGTCCGGTATCATCTGGATATCAAGCGAATGGTCAATCGCAAACTGACCATGGCAATTGCCGATGCCCGCATGGAAGTCGACGGCCGTGAGATTTACACAGCCAAGGACCTGCGGGTTGGCCTGTTCACCTCAACAGACGATTTTTAGGAGCCCGGACCATGCGTCGAGTTGTCATTACCGGAATGGGCATTATTTCCAGCCTCGGTAACAGCAAAGAAGAAGTCACCCAATCACTGCGGGACGTCAAATCCGGCATCCATTTCAGCCAGGAAGCCGCGGACAATGGCCTGCGCAGCCACATCTGCGGCAATATCGATATCGACTACAAGTCGCTGATCGACCGCAAACTGCTGCGCTTCATGTGTCCGGCTTCCGCCTATGCCTACCTGGCCATGAAAGAAGCCATCGAGCAGTCTGGCCTGACTGATGAGCAGATCCGTGACAACAACACGGGCATCATCATGGGGACTGGCGGTGCGTCCACCCTGGAATTGATGGACTCCATTGATACCCATCGTGAGAAAGGTATTCGTCGTGTGGGCCCGTACCGGGTACCCCGCACCATGGGCAGCGCCATCAACGCGTCCCTGTCCACCGCTTTCGGCATCACTGGTGTCAACTACAGCATCACGTCAGCCTGTGCCACCAGCGCCCACTGCATCGGCCACTCCGCGGACCTGATCGCCATGGGTCGCCAGGACATCATGTTCGCCGGCGGCGGTGACGACGTCCACTGGAGCCTGAGCCTGCTGTTCGACGCCATGGGCGCGCTGTCTACCAAGTACAACGACACTCCGGAAAAGGCTTCCCGTACCTACGACGCCAACCGTGACGGTTTCGTGATCTCCGGCGGCGGCGGCGTGGTGGTCCTGGAAGAACTGGAGCACGCCAAGGCCCGCGGCGCCAACATCATCGCCGAACTGGTGGGCTTCGGTGCCACCTCCGACGGTGCTGACATGGTCGCGCCCAGCGGTGAAGGCGCGGTGCGCTGCATGCAGCAGGCCCTGAAGAACGTGGATGGCGAGATTTCCTACATCAACACCCACGGTACCTCCACCCCGGCCGGTGACATCACGGAACTCAAGGCGGTGAAGAACGTATTCGGTGACAAGATCCCGCCCCTGGGCTCCACCAAGCCCCTGACCGGTCACGCACTGGGTGCAGCTGGTGTTCACGAGGCGATCTACAGCCTGCTGATGCAGCAGAACAACTTCATCACCCCGTCTGCCAACATCGAGGAACTGGATGAAGGCGCGGAGGGTTACCCCATCGTCCGCGAGGTCCAGAACACCGAGATTCCGCTGGTAATGAGTAACAGCTTTGGCTTCGGCGGCACCAACGCCTCTCTGGTATTCAAGAAATATCAGGGCTGACCCTGGCTGGGGCCTCGTTCCCCAGCCCTGCTGGTTTGGTGCCAGGAGCGCCAGGCCGGTGACATTTTTCCGGACACGCCCCGCAAGTACGTCCATGTAGGGCTCGACGGCAGCCATCCCTGGCTGCCGACGGTCCGGAAAAACATCCCCAACCCGACGCTCGCGATCTTCACAGATATCGCTACAACCCAATCTCTAGCCCCCGAAACCCAGCTTTTATCACCCTTTTGGCGTTCTGAGTGCTAATGGAAACACCTCGTTACAGGTCAAGGGGAGTCAGACCGAGCGACATTATTTCGGGTAGCACTTTCGATGAAGGGCGGTCGACCTGGGGAGACTTTTCTGGACCGTCGAAAACCAGGGATGGTTTTCGTCGAGCCCTACAGGGATGTACTCGCGGGCGTGTCCAGAAAAGTCTCACCGGGTTGGGCGCCCCGCCCCGGGGCCACATTCATTCCACCGCCAATGGGCAATAATCAAAACTCAGCAGGCCGCCCGAAACTCAGCCGGCGACTTCCCCATCCAGCGCTTGAATGCCCGACTGAATGCACTCAGTTCCGAAAAGCCGAGCAACTCCGCTACCTCCGACAAGGTCCGGTCACGGTCATTCATATAGTTGAGCGCCTGCTCCCGCCGCACATCCTCCAGCAGGCCTGCAAACGTCAGGTTCTCTTCCTTGAGCTTCTTGTAGAGCGTGTGCCGGCTCATATTCAGCTCCGCTGCCACCTCTTCCACCTTTACCTTGCCCCTGGCCAGGTGCCGCGCAATCAGCGGACGTACCTGCCGGCTGAACGTAATCGACGGCAAAATCCGCGTCTGGATCAGTTGCCACAAACGTTGCATCTGTGAGGGTGACAGCCGGGACTCGGGCTCCTCCAGCTCATCCGCCGACAATCCCGCATAGCGGGCAAGCTCCCCCCGGGAAAAGCCTGACGACTGAAGAAACTGAACCATGGCGACCACCAACGTCCCCAAAGCATCCGATTTCATGAGCTGGAAACCCCTCTGTCTCTGTTGAGTAACTGACATTTTTGAGCGTACAGATGTTAGCTCAAAATTGTGAGGATGAACATTGAGTCGCGTCAATGCATCGTCCCCGCCTCTGCGGCAAACTGCACGCCCAACTGCAGAATCCCGGAAGTTTCAGTCCATGCATCAGCCAGAGCTCCTTGCCCCCGCAGGCACCCTTGACCATCTCCACGTTGCCCTTGCCTATGGCGCCGACGCCGTCTACGCCGGCCAGCCGCGCTATTCACTCAGGGTGCGCAACAACAGTTTCAAGGATGTAACAGCCCTGGCCCAGGGCATTGAAGAAACCCACCGCCAGGGGAAGCAGTTCTACCTGGTATCCAATATTTCGCCCCATAACAACAAGGTACGTTCTTACCTGCGGGACCTGGAGCCGGTAATCGAGCTGCAGCCGGACGCGCTGATCATGTCCGACCCGGGGCTGATCATGCTGGTGCGGGAGCGCTGGCCGGACCAGCCCATTCACCTGTCGGTGCAGGCCAACGCGGTAAACTGGGCGACTGTGGAGTTCTGGCGACGGCAGGGAATCAGCCGGGTCATCCTGTCCCGTGAGCTGGCACTGGACGAAATCCGCGAGATTCGCGAGCAGGTGCCAACCATGGAGCTGGAAGTTTTCGTCCACGGCGCCCTGTGCATGGCCTACTCTGGCCGCTGCCTGTTATCCGGCTATATGAACCACCGGGACGCCAACCAGGGCGCCTGCACCAACGCCTGCCGCTGGAACTACAAGCCGGTACAGCATGATCACGACCAGACGGGAGACCTGATCGCCACCTCCGCCGATAGCGTGGAGCAGGTTGAGCCAAAGGAAATCCTGCTGGAAGAGCCCAACCGTCCCGGTGGATTTATCCCCGCCTACGAGGACGAGCACGGCACCTATATCATGAACTCGAAGGACCTCCGGGCCGTACAGCATGTCGCCGAGCTGGTGAAAATGGGGGTTCACTCCCTGAAAATAGAGGGCCGCACCAAGAGTACCTACTACGTGGCGCGCACAACCGGCGTCTACCGCAGGGCCATTGACGAGGCGGTTGCCGGCAAGCCCTTTGACATGGCGATGATGGATGAGCTGGAAGCGCTCTCGAACCGGGGTTACACAGAAGGTTTCCTGCGTCGGCATGTTCCCCAGGAATACCAGACCTACGAACAGGGCTCGTCCTATCTGGGCACCCAGCAGGTGGTCGGCACCATCAGCGCACGTGAGGGCCAGTGGCTGACGGTGGAGGTAAAAAACCAGTTCCGCCCGGGAGACCAGCTTGAGCTGATCACCCCCGCAGGGAACGTGCGACTGACCACCGACAGGATGGAAACCACTGAGGGCCAGCCCCTCGAACGGGCGCCCGGCAGTGGCTACCGTGTCCGGATTCCGGTATCCGCCGCCCTTCCGGAGAACCTCGGTCACGCCTATCTGACCCGGGTTGATCGTCCGTAGAATCCACGAGAAGCCTGCTGAGCGAATGGGTTTTCGCCACGCGGCAAGTGCACTTCCCCCTATTACCCTGATAACCCCTGTCTTAGTGCCCGGACAGGGGTTTGGGGTATAATTCAGCCAGTCACGAAATAATACCTGACTAAAATACTCTGATATTGTACAATCGGTCATCAGAAATAGCAGGACAGCCTCATCCTGACGCTGCCAACCATTACCGGCGGCCAGTCATCCAACAAGCGATTGCAGGGCGTACTCACTGGATGAGCGACCACTGCAACAACCAGCACAGACGCACATGCCTCCCGGTAGCCGGCTGAACCCCGGGCTCCCGGTTGCAGGCAACACATAAGGGCCTCGCGGCCCACGATGAGAGAATTACGGAGCGACGATCATGGCGACCACCGACAAAGAGGTGAAAGAGCTGATCAAACGGGAATACGAACACGGCTTTGTGACCGAAATCGAAACCGATACGTTCGAACCCGGCCTGAACGAAGATGTCATCCGCCGCCTGTCAGAGATTAAACAGGAGCCGGAGTTCATGCTCGAATGGCGCCTGAAGGCCTACCGTCGCTGGCTGGAGATGGATGACCCCACCTGGGCGCACGTTGACTACCCGCGGGTGGACTACAACGCTATCTCCTACTACTCCGCGCCCAAGAAGAAAGAGGACATGCCCCAGTCCCTCGATGACGTGGATCCGGAGTTGCTGCGCACCTACGAGAAGCTGGGCATTCCCCTGCACGAGCGGGAGAAACTGGCGGGCGTTGCCGTGGATGCAGTTTTCGATTCTGTCTCCATTGGCACGACCTTCAAGGAGCAGCTGGCGGAAGCGGGCGTCATCTTCTGCCCGATTTCCGAGGCCGTACAGAAGTACCCGGAGCTGGTGGAGAAATATCTCGGTTCGGTGGTCCCGGCGGGGGATAATTTCTTTGCTGCCCTGAACTCCGCAGTCTTTTCCGACGGTTCCTTTGTCTATATTCCGAAGGGCGTTCGCTGTCCTCTGGAGCTGTCCACCTATTTCCGAATCAACGCAGCCAATACCGGTCAGTTCGAGCGCACGTTGATCGTTGCCGACGCCGGCAGTTATGTCAGTTACCTTGAGGGCTGTACCGCACCCATGCGGGACGAGAACCAGCTCCACGCTGCGGTGGTTGAGCTGGTCGCGCTGGACGATGCCCAGATCAAGTACTCCACTGTGCAGAACTGGTACCCCGGTGACGAACACGGCAAGGGCGGTATCTATAACTTTGTGACCAAGCGTGGCGCCTGTCAGGGCCGGAACTCGAAGATTTCCTGGACCCAGGTGGAAACCGGTTCTGCGGTCACCTGGAAGTATCCGAGCTGCATCCTGAAGGGTGACAACAGTGTCGGTGAGTTCTATTCGGTGGCGCTGACCCACAACTATCAGCAGGCCGACACTGGCACCAAGATGATTCAC
Source organism: Marinobacter sp. AN1 (assembly GCF_026013985.1). NCBI lineage: Bacteria > Pseudomonadati > Pseudomonadota > Gammaproteobacteria > Pseudomonadales > Marinobacteraceae > Marinobacter > Marinobacter sp. AN1. The sequence goes on from NZ_CP110342.1 coordinate 3,442,484, forward strand.
CTGGGCAAGAATACGACCAGTACGATTATTTCCAAGGGTATTTCTGCTGGTCGCAGCTCCAATGCTTACCGGGGCCTGGTGAAGTTCCAGCCCGGCGCGGAAAATGCCCGTAACTTTACCCAGTGTGACTCACTGCTGATCGGTGATCGCTGCGGCGCTCATACGTTCCCGTATATCGAGAGCCGGAACAAGTCGGCCATTGTGGAGCATGAGGCGACCACCTCGAAGGTGAGTGATGAGCAGATGTTCCTGTGCCGGCAGCGGGGGATTGATCCGGAACAGGCGGTTTCCATGATTGTGAACGGCTTCTGCAAGGAAGTGTTCAAGGAACTGCCGATGGAGTTTGCGGTTGAGGCTGGCAAGTTGCTTGAGGTCAGCCTTGAGGGGTCTGTTGGCTGACCTTTTTGAATTATTGTCCGCTGGCCTTGGTGGAAGGCCAGCGGGCGGGTAGGGTTTTCCGGGACACGCCGTGAATCCGTCCGTGGAGGCTCTTCAAAAACGTCCATGTTTTTGAAGGTCCCGGAAAACCCTACCCGCCCCCTGTCCCCGGACCTGCGTATGGCCTGCTCAATACTTGGTGAACCGGGACAGACTCATTGAATTTCGAACGTTTTGACTAGAGAGAATCCGACAAATGCTGAGCATCAAGAACCTGCACGCTTCCGTCGAGGGGAAAGAGATCCTCAAGGGCATTAACCTGGAGATCAAGGCCGGTGAGGTACACGCCATTATGGGGCCGAACGGGTCCGGCAAGAGTACCCTGTCCCAGGTGCTGGCGGGTAACGAGGCATTTGAGGTGACTGAAGGGGAAGTGACCTTGAACGGTGAGAACCTGCTGGACCTGGAAACCGAGGAGCGTGCCCGCGAAGGTATTTTCCTGGCGTTCCAGTACCCGGTGGAGATTCCCGGGGTCAGCAACCTGCAGTTTCTGCGGACCGCTGTTAACGCCATGCGGACTCACCGGGGCGAGCCGGAGATGAACGCAGCCGAGTTCATGAAGCTGGCGAAGGAAGTGTCCAAACAGGTGGACCTGGATCCGGCGTTCCTCAAGCGCGGGGTTAACGAGGGCTTCTCCGGTGGCGAGAAGAAGCGCAACGAGATCATGCAGGCACTGCTGCTGCAGCCAAAGCTGGCGATTCTCGATGAGACGGATTCCGGCCTGGATATCGACGCCCTGAAGGTTGTGTCCGACGGCGTGAATGCGCTGCGAGCCAAAGACCGGGCCATTCTGATGGTGACCCACTACCAGCGCCTGTTGAACCATATTGTGCCCGACTACGTCCACGTACTGGCCGGTGGTCGTATCATCAAGTCCGGTGGCCGTGAGTTGGCACTGGAACTGGAGGAGCGCGGCTATGGCTGGCTGGGCATCAAAGAAGACGAAGCAGCAGCTGCCAACTGATCGGGAGGTCGTGGAATGAAACCAGCACCAACGCTTTCCAGCGCCTTTCTTCAACCGTCAGGCAACGCCCTGCCCGGTCCGCTGCTGAGTCTGCGCGAGCAGCGCGGTACGGCCCTGGTGGACATGCCGCTGCCAACCCGCAAGACGGAGAACTGGAAATACTCCAGCAAGCACCTGAAGCTGTCCGATAAACTGGCAACGAACCTGCCGGCCGGCAGTGCGACCACATCGGCGGCCGAAGACGGCTACCGGGTAGTCTTTCGTAATGGGGTGATCGATCCGCAGGCCAGCCGCCTGCCCCAGGTTGACGGGCTGACGGTTCAGCGGTTTGCGGACCTGTCCGATGACGAAGCGTCTGCCTTGGCCGGGCGGCTGGACAATACCCTCGACACCAACGCCACCCAGATGGCAAGGCTCAACACGGCCCGTTTCGAGGATGGCCTGCTGATTACCCTGAAGCCGGATGCGGTGCTCTCTGAGCCACTGTTTGTGATCCACGAAGTGACCGCTACCGCCAGCGGTTCGGCCTTTCCGCGTATCTACGTGGATGCCGGCAGGCACAGCCAGCTGACCCTGGTGGAAGAGTACGTTTCCAGTGGCGATCAGCCCGTGATGGTGGATACCGTCACCGAGTTCATGGTGGCCGATGGCGCGCAGATCACCAGCATCCGCCTGACCGCCGAGGACCAGAACGTGCAGCACATCGGTGCCACCGGTGTCCGCCAGCAGCGCAGCTCCCGCTTCGAGAGCCATTGCGTCGGTTTCGGCGGCCCCCTGCGTCGCCACGACCTGCAACTACGACTTGAAGGCGAAGGCGCTGAGTGCAAGCTCAATGGCGTGGTGGTTACCCAGGACAAGCAGCATTACGACAACCACACCTGCATTGACCATGTAGCGGCCAACTGCAACAGCGAAGAGACCTACCGCAACATCGCTGCGGCCGAGTCCCACGCCGTGTTCAATGGCCGCATTCATATCCACCAGGACGCCCAGAAGTCCAATGCGGATATGAACAACAAGAACCTGCTGCTCTCCACCGGCGCGGAGATAGACACCAAGCCGGAGCTGGAGATCTACGCCGATGACGTGAAATGCGCCCACGGCGCCACCATCGGTCAGCTGGACGAAACGTCCCTGTTCTACCTGGTATCCCGGGGTATTTCCCGGCGGGAAGCCAACGTTCTGCTGACTATGGCGTTCATCAACGAACTGGTCACCCAGATTCCGGTGGAGCAGGTTCGCGACAGCGCCAATGAGCGCCTTAACCGGTTTTTTGACGATACCTTTGAGGAGGCCTGATCCGGTATGTCCGATCTTTCCGTGGCCAAGACCGCACCAACCTCCGGCTTTGACGTAGCCGCTGTTCGCCAGGACTTTCCGATACTGTCCCAGCAGGTGAACGGCAAGCCGCTGGTGTACCTGGACAATGGCGCCTCGGCCCAGAAGCCCCAGGCGGTACTGGATGCCATGGACCGGTATTACCGGGAGATGCACTCCAACGTTCACCGGGGTGCCCATACCCTTGGCGATCGCGCCACAACCGCCTTCGAAGGTGCCAGGGAGACCGTCCGGGGCTTCCTGAATGCCGAAAGCACCCGCCAGATCATCTGGACCAGGGGCACTACCGAGGCCATTAACCTGGTGGCCAACGGCCTGGCGCCGCGCCTGAAAGCCGGCGACGAGATCCTGGTGAGCTACATGGAGCACCACGCCAATATCGTGCCCTGGCAGATGGTGGCCGAGCGTACGGGTGCGAAGGTCGTTCCCGTACAGGTCACTCCGGACGGCGAGCTGGACCTGGACTCCTTCAACAGCCTGCTGGGTGACCGCACCCGGGTGCTGGCCATTACCCATGTGTCCAACGTGCTGGGCACCATTAACCCGGTAGCACCGTTAATCGAGCAGGCAAAGGCCCTGGGCGTGATCACCGTGCTGGATGGTGCCCAGGCGGTGCCGCACTTCCAGCCGGACGTACAGGCCCTGGGTTGTGATTTCTACGCCTTCTCATCCCACAAGGTGTTTGGCCCCACCGGTATCGGCGTGCTATACGGCAAGGAGCAGTTGCTCGAGGAAATGCCGCCCTATCAGGGCGGCGGAGAGATGATCGAGCGGGTGTCGTTCGAGCGCACCACGTGGAATACCCTGCCCTACAAATTCGAGGCAGGTACCCCGGCGATTGCCGAGGCGGTGGGACTTGGGGCGGCCATCGATTATCTCAATGGTTTTGACCGGCAGGCCATGGAGGCTGCAGAAAATGCCCTGCTTACCCGGGCCAATGAACTGCTGGAAACGGTGCCCGGTATGAGCCTGATTGGCACTGCCAAACGAAAGGTGCCGGTACTGTCCTTTAAAATCGATGGCCTGCACCCCAGTGATATAGGTACCCTGCTGGACCAGCAGGGCATCGCCATCCGCACCGGCCATCACTGCGCCATGCCGCTGATGGATTTCTATGGCGTACCGGGCACGGCCCGGGCGTCCTTTGCGTTCTACAATACGCTGGAGGAGGTGGACCAGTTATTTACCGGTCTGCAGAAGATCCAGCGCCTGTTTGCCTGATGGAGGTGGAACAATGACAGCCGAAACCTTCACTCCCACTGTGGGCGTCACCATGACCCCCAGTGCGGTCAGACACGTCCGCAAGCAACTGGAAAAGAAGCCGGAAGCGAGGGGCATCCGCCTGTGCATCAAGAAGAGCGGCTGCTCCGGCTTCAAGTATGAAACTCAATGGGTGGACGAAGTCTCGGCGGATGACGAGGTGTATACCGTGGATGGCGTGAACATCTATGTGAAAAAAGAGCACCTGCCCATGGTCAACGGCACCGAAATCGACTTCGTGACCCAGGGCGTGAACTCCATGTTCGAGTTCCGTAACCCCAATGCCACCGCCGAGTGTGGTTGTGGTGAGAGTTTTACAGTGGCTTGACGATTTATTGGCCACGGCGTCCACGGCCCTTCGACAGGCTCAGGGCGAACGGGAAACCATCGAAGCACCGAACGAAAAAATGAAAGGATTCTTGGCCACGGGAAATGACAGATGAAAGCTTCAAACTTGTTTGTCTTTGATTTCGTGTTCTTTCGTGGATTTAGTGGCCAGGAAAGTCTTTGCCTTTTTTCCGTTCGCCCTGAGCCTGTCGAAGGGCCGTGGATTCCGTGGCAAAAAGAGAGCTTTAGAAAAGGCTGATTCAGCATGCAAGAACGGGAAGTGGTCCTGACCAAGCGCGAGGTGGAAGCCCGCCTGGTCCCCTCCGGCACCGAAATCATGATTCCGTCGGACACCTTTGTCACCATCACACAGTCGCTTGGTGGCAGTTTCACAGTGGCCGTCAATGGCAATCTGGCGCGCATTGAAGGGCATGATGCCGACGCCCTGGGTAAGCAGCCCCTGGAGAGCAGCTTCGAGACCCCCGCAGACGGCACGGTCAACGAGAACCAGGTGTGGGAAGCACTGCGAAACTGCTACGACCCGGAAATTCCCGTCAACGTAGTGGACCTGGGGCTGATCTACGATTGCAACATTGAAAACGACAGCGCTGACGGCAACCACATACACATTCTGATGACCCTTACCGCGGCCGGTTGCGGCATGGGGCCAGTCATCACCGATGATGTAAAACGCAAGGTTGAGCATGTGCCCAACGTGGACAAGGTGACGGTGGAACTGACCTTCGACCCGCCCTGGAGCAGCGAAATGCTCACGGACGAAGCCAAGCTTGAACTGGGCATGCTCTGACAGACACGCTATCCTTGCGCCTGACTGACCTGGAGCTACTACCAGCCACCTGAATCGCGAACCAGCACGGCAGACCTATGACCGCCAGCAAACAGCAATTCCTCGACAACCCCCTGGGCAGTGAAACCACCCTGGATGATGTACTCGATGCCTTCGAGTTACTGGACGACTGGGAAGAGCGCTATGCCTATATCATCGATCTGGGCAAGCAACTGCCGGCCTTTCCGGACGATGAACGGGTCGAGAAAAACTACGTACATGGCTGCCAGAGCCAGGTATGGCTGATTGATCACTTCGATCAAGACAGCGGCCGGCTCTACCTGCTGATTGATTCGGACGCCATGATCGTACGAGGGCTGGCTGCGATTATCCTGGTGGCCCTGAACGGAAAGGCGCCGAGAGATCTGCTCACCACGGATGTAGACGAACTGTTCGAACAGCTGGACCTGTTCCGGCATATTTCCCCGACCCGGGGTAATGGCCTGAGGGCCATGGTAGGGAAAATCCGCGACATTGCCGCACGGCAGGCCGCCTGAACGACTGAACCTGCACGGGTGGGGCACTGTGCGCCGGGGGGCTCAGCCCTTTTCTTTCCAGCCGTCTTCCCGCAGCACCGAACCCACATCAAGCACCGGTGAGGCATCGATATCGTCGGCGTCCATCATATTGGCCACCCGCTGCAGTGATGCCACGATCATGCTCTGCTCCCACTGGTCCAGGTTCTGGAACTTGCGGATAAAGTTGTCCTGCAGTGGCAGTGGCGCCCGTGCCAGCAACGCAGCACCGTCGTCCGTCAGATGAGCATGTACCTTGCGCTTGTCCCGGGTGCTACGTACCCGGTAAACCAGGTCACGATGCTCAAGGCGATCAAGAATGGTGGTGACTGTCGCCTGGCTCAGACTGACGTGGTCGGCAATAGTACCGATGGTCACCTCGCCCAGGTCGCGAATCGTGCGCATGATCAATAGTTGCGGGCCGGTCAGGCCGGCATGTTTGCTCAGGCGCTTCGAATGGAGATCGGTGGCCCGAATGACCCGCCGCAGCGCCACCAGAACCTGCTCGTAGCTCTTGCTATCCGTGTGGGCGGCTTGCCCGCTATGACGCTCATTTAGATTGGACATGTCTCACAGCTACCATTTGTTTATACCACTAACTATTAGAGGTCTTTGCGCCCCTGAATGCAAGTCGGGGTTGCCCCTTATCGCCATAGACCCGAACTGAGGCAGGCGAGACCGGACACCTGCGGGCTGGTTATGCTATGGTCTCGTCAAAACGGCCGGGGCCCGGGGCCCGGTTGTCCGCTGACCACAGGAATCACGATGTTTCAGTTACTGTCCCTGCCGAACCTTTCACGCACTTCCCGCAACGCACTGTTCTGCGCCAGTCTGTTTGCCCTGGTACTGGCACCGCTGAAACTGGCAGCGCAACCTGCAGGCCAACAGGACACCGGCCCCACGGCAGAAGATGTTGAAAAGCGGATTCCCGAACTGGACGAATCGATGTATACCCCGTTCGTGGAGCTCTACCTGCTGGAAGAAACCAAGGCCCTGCGAACCGAAATGCAGAATACACGGGCGGAACTGATCGAAAAGGTGGTGGACAAGGAGCTGTCTGTGGCGGACAAGACCATGTCCTACGCCACCGATACCGTCACCTACTTCTTCTATCTTATTGCCGGCGCGACCTCCATCCTTGTGGTGATTGGCTGGAACTCCATTCGTGATATGCGTAACCAGCTCACCAGCCTCGCCGAAAAGCGGGTGAACGAGCTGGTCGTGGAATATGAAACCCGCCTGAAGTCCATTGAGGAGCAGCTCCAGCAGAAGTCTGACATCATCCACCAGAACCAGGCCGAGATCGAGCGCACCAACGAGGTGCACTCATTATGGCTGAAGGCCAGCCAGGAAACCTCCCAGCAAAACAAGATCGCCGCCTACGACCGTATCCTCGATCTTCGCCCGGACGACGTCGAAGCCCTCAGTTTCAAGGCCGACGCCGTACTGGAAATGCAGGAGCCCCTGTGGGCAATCAGTCTCTGTCAGCGGGCGCTCAAGCTGGCTCCCGAGAACGGCCACGCCCATTACCAGCTCGCCTGCGCCTACGCGGAAATTGGCCGCTGGGACGATGCCGTCACCAACCTGGGCAAGGCCATCGAGATTTCCGACGCGTACCGGGATGACGCCTCGGTCGATCCCAGTTTCGCCCGCCTGCAGGAACACCAGGCGTTCAGGGACCTGATCTACCCGGAGGAGATCGATCCGGATCAGGACACCCCCCAGGCCCCCTCCTGACCCTCCATCCGCGCGCAACCTGGCCCAGGCCTTGCTTGATTGCCAGGGTGGTGCCGGGAACCGACAAACCCCAGGTTCCTTGTGAACCAGGCGACGCGGGCCGAAATGACTCGAAAACTGGTTATGAATATCACATAATCGGGTACTGTCCTGGCCGGCTACAGGCGGCCAAAACCCTGTGATACGGGTCCACATATAACCACTCACAAGCGCCGCCCGGCCTCCCCCGCTTGACAGGTCGCGACCTGTGGTGTTTGTTACTAATGGGTACAAAAGTAAGCGAACATCATTTATAATGTAGCGGTCGTTTGCCAAGCTTATCGGATATCTACACACATGCGCCACGATGACGGTCGTAAACTTGATCACAAAACATTAGAAGCCATTCGCGTTCGCGCCGTTCAACGAGTCATGGATGGCGAGAGCCCGGAAGTCGTCATCAAAGCGCTTGGCATGAGCCGGGCACGAATTTACGAATGGCTGGCTGCCTACCGAGAGGGTGGCTTTGACGCACTTAAGGCCAAGCAAATTTCTGGTCGCCCCAAAAAGCTGAGCGGCGCTCAGATCCGGGAGCTGTATACCTGGATAACAACCTTTACGCCGGACCAGCTGAAGTTTGATTTTGCCCTGTGGACCCGGGGTCGTGTGCGTGAGCTCATCCGGCAAAAGTTCAACGTCCGGTTAAGCGATGTCTCGGTTGGTCGTCTGCTTCGAAACCTGGGGCTGACGCCCCAGAAACCACTGCATAGGGCTTACCAGCAAAAACCAGAGGCCGTGAAGCAGTGGAAAGAAGAGACCTACCCGGAAATCCGCAAGGAAGCCAAAAAAGTCGGTGCCACCATCTACTTCGGTGATGAAGCCAGTATCCGGTCTGATTATCACAGTGGCACGACCTGGGCGCCCAAGGGTGAAACTCCGATCATCCGCAATACCGGCAGTCGCTTCAGCATCAATCTGATCTCGGCCATCTCACCTCGCGGTGAGCTTCGCTTCAAAACGATTCAGGGCACCATGAACACCGATGCGTTTCTCGGTTTCCTCAAGGCTCTGGTGCAAGACGCTGACAAGCCGGTTTTCCTGATCCTCGATAACCACCCGGTTCACCATGCTCGTCGCGTTCGCGAGTATGTCGAGAGCCTCGACGGCAAGCTCAGGCTGTTCTTCCTGCCGCCGTACTCGCCGGAGCTGAACCCTGATGAGTCTGTTTGGGGCTACATCAAATACCACCACGTCGGTAAAAAGATCATCAACAGTAAAGAACAACTTCGGAGCATTGTTTACCGGCAGCTTCGGCGCTTGCAGAAATTGCCAAAGCTATTGAAATCGTTTTTTGGTCATCCGGACCTGGCTTATATCTCTGGATGATGTTCGCTTACTTTATTTCGGGTTAGTAAGTTCGTTGGTAATAAAGAAAAATCAGAAAAGGCAGGAGCTTCCAATGATCAAGAAATTCACGAAACTCGCACTGGCGACCGGTGTTTCCGCCGCGATTGCCCTACCCGCATCCGCCCTCGCCGAGATCCGTATCGGGATCGCCGGCCCCATGACCGGCCCCGTGGCACAGTATGGTGACATGCAGTTTTCCGGCGCCCGCATGGCCATCGAGCGGATCAACGCCAGCGGCGGTGTTAATGGAGAGAGGCTTGAAGCCGTCGAAGTCGATGATGTTTGTGACCCGAAGCAGGCCGTTACCGTGGCCAATCGGCTGGTCAATGAAGGCGTCAGCTTTGTCGTTGGCCACCTGTGTTCCAGCTCTACCCAGCCTGCGTCAGACATCTACGAAGACGAAGGTATCCTGATGATTACCCCGGCCTCCACCAGCCCCGGCATCACCGAGCGGGGCTATGAACTGGTGTTCCGCACCATCGGCCTGGACAGCATGCAGGGCCCCGTTGCCGCGAACCACCTGATCAGCCTTGACCCACAGCGGGTCGCGGTCATCCATGACAAGCAGCAGTACGGCGAAGGTATCGCCACGGCGGTCCGGGACACACTGGAAGAATCCGGTGTTAACGTGGTGATGTTCGAAGGCATTACCGCCGGTGACAAGGACTTCTCGTCACTGGTCACCAAGCTCAAGCAGGCAGACGTTGACTACGTCTACTATGGCGGCTACCACCCGGAGCTTGGCCTGATTCTCCGCCAGGCCCGCCAGGCCGACCTGGATGCCGTGTTCATGGGCCCGGAAGGGGTTGGCAACAATGACATCAACACCATTGCCGGCGATGCAGCCGAAGGGCTGCTGGTGACCCTGCCACCGAGCTTTGACGAGAAGGAAGAGAACCAGGAGCTGGTCCAGGCATTCAAGGACAAGGATGAGGATCCCTCTGGCCCGTTCGTGCTGACCTCCTACACCGCCGTGCAGCTCATTGCCGACGGCATCGAACAGGCCGGCTCCACCGACCCGTTCGAGGTGGCCGAGGCTCTGCGCGAAGGCAGCTTTGAAACCCCCATCGGTACCGTCAGCTACGACGAGAAGGGTGATATGGAGTCCTTCGAGTTTGTGGTCTACGAGTGGCACGCCGACGGCAGCAAGACCCCCGTCAACTGAACCCAATCCGACTCGACCTCTCCCCGGCAGCCAGGCAGGCTGCCGGGGAGCTCATAACGGTCAGGTTGACGGAGAATACCTTCCATGCAAGACCTGCTCTATTTCTGTCAGCAGCTGATCAACGGACTGACCATCGGTAGCACCTATGCCCTGATCGCCATTGGTTACACCATGGTGTACGGCATCATTGGCATGATCAACTTCGCCCACGGCGAGATTTACATGATTGGTGCCTATACGGCGCTGATCGCCATTACTGGACTGGCAACACTGGGCATTGCCTGGCTGCCCCTGGTGTTACTGGTGGCGCTGATCTGCGCAGTGATCGTTTCCAGTTCCATGGGCTGGGCGGTGGAACGGGTGGCCTACCGGCCGGTTCGCGGCCGACACCGGCTGATCCCCCTGATTTCCGCCATCGGTATGTCCATTTTCCTGCAAAACTACGTACACCTCTCCCAGGGCTCCCGCAATATCGGTTTCCCGGCCCTGATAGACGGTGGTTTTCAGTTAGGCGGTGACGAGAGCTTCCAGCTCTCCATCTCCTGGATCCAGATCACGATCTTTGTCACCACCTTTATCTGTATGTCGGCTCTGTCAGTGTTTATTTCACGCTCACGTATCGGGCGGGCATGCCGGGCCGTCTCCCAGGACCTGGGCATGGCCAACCTGCTTGGCATCGACACCAACCGGATCATCTCCGCCACTTTCGTGATCGGTGCCGCCCTTGCCGCAGTGGCAGGGCTGTTACTGGGCATGTATTACGGTTCGGTGGATCCGCTGTTCGGCTTTATCGCCGGACTCAAGGCGTTCACAGCAGCGGTGCTCGGGGGCATAGGCAGTATTCCCGGCGCCATGCTCGGTGGCCTGATTCTGGGGATTGCCGAAGCCATGACCTCCGGCTACCTCAGCGGTGAGTACAAGGATGTGATTTCCTTCAGCCTGCTGATCCTTATTCTGCTGTTCAAGCCCACCGGGCTTCTGGGCAAACCGGAAGTGGAGAAAATCTGATGGTGGCACAGAACTTCCGACATGCGCTTTTCTGCGCCCTGATCACCCTGATCATCGCCTGGCCGATCATGGGCCTGAAACTGACTGCGGTCGGCACCGAAATCACCGTCGTCGGCGCCAGTGCGTTCACCTGGATTGCGGTGGCATTAGCCGCGGTGATCGTCTTCCTGTTCCAGCTATTCCGTGACAAGGTCATGGTCGGCCTGGGCGCCGTCACCATTCTAGACAGGCTGGCCGACCGGGAGCCTCTTCCGGACGAAAAGCGCCTCCGGCTCGAAAACATTGGCCTGGTGCTGTTGATAGCCGTTGCCCTGATCTGGCCGTTCTTCGTGTCCCGGGGTGCGGTGGACCTGGCCACGCTGGTACTGATTTACATCATGCTTGCCCTGGGCCTGAACGTGGTTGTGGGCCTGGCGGGGCTGCTGGACCTGGGCTATGTCGCCTTCTACGCGGTGGGCGCCTATACCTTCGCCCTGCTCTCCAACTACTGGGGCGCCTCCTTCTGGATGGCCCTGCCCATCGGTGCCTTGCTGGCCGCCCTGTTCGGGCTGGTACTGGGCTTTCCGGTGTTGAGGTTGCGGGGTGACTACCTGGCCATTGTGACCCTGGGCTTCGGCGAGATTATCCGTATCCTCCTCAACAACTGGACCAGCGTTACCGGCGGCCCCAATGGTATTGGCGGTATTCCGGACCCTACCCTGTTCGGCATGGAGTTCGGGCGGCGGGTCAAGGAAGAGGGCAACACCTCCTTCCACGAAACCTTTGGCATCGCCTATTCCAGTGAACACAAGGTGATCTTCCTGTACCTGATAGCCCTGGTGCTGGCAATATTCACTGCCTTTGTCATTCGCCGCCTCATGCGCATGCCGGTGGGGCGCTCCTGGGAAGCATTGCGGGAAGATGAAATTGCCGCCCGCTCCCTTGGCCTGAGCCGAACCGGCGTCAAGCTCTCCGCCTTTACTATCGGCGCGTTCTTTGCCGGCTTTGCCGGTACCGTGTTCGCCTCCAAGCAGGGCTTTATCAGCCCCGAGTCTTTCGTCTTCCTGGAATCGGCGATCATCCTGGCCATTGTGGTGCTCGGGGGGATGGGCTCCCAGCTCGGTGTCATCCTGGCGGCCATTGCGGTCACCATTCTGCCGGAACTGGCGCGGGAATTCTCCGAGTACCGCATGCTCATCTTTGGTGCCGCCATGGTACTGATGATGGTCTGGCGGCCTCAGGGCCTGCTGCCCATGAGACGTCGCCACATCAAACTGAAGGCGGGGGGATAGCACGTGTTGGAAGTACAGAACCTGTCAATGCGGTTTGGTGGCCTGCTGGCCGTGGACCAGGTGTCGCTGGATGTCCGGGAGCACGAAATCGTCTCCATCATCGGACCCAATGGCGCCGGCAAGACCACAGTCTTTAACTGTATGAGCGGTTTTTACCGCCCCACCGGTGGCAAGATCCTGCTCGATGGCAAGGAGATTCAGGGCAAGCCGGATTACCGGATTTCCCGCCTGGGCCTGGTGCGCACCTTCCAGCACGTGAGGTTATTCAATCGCATGACCGTGGTGGAAAACCTGATGGTAGCGCAACACCGTCACCTCAATACCAACCTGCTGTCCGGCCTGGTGGCCACGCCCAACTACCGGGCCCGTGAGCAGAAGGCCCTGGACCGGGCGTCCTACTGGCTGGAACGGGTGGGCCTGCAGGAACTTGCCAACCGGGATGCAGGCAACCTCGCCTACGGCCAGCAGCGGCGACTGGAAATCGCCCGCTGCATGGTCACCGAACCGCGGCTGCTGATGCTGGATGAACCCGCTGCCGGACTGAACCCGGCAGAAACCCGGGAGCTGAACCAGCTCATCATCAGCCTCAAGGAAGATTACAACGTATCGGTCGTGCTGATCGAACATGATATGAGCCTGGTCATGGACATCTCCGACCGCATCAACGTGATCAGCCAGGGTCGCCCCCTGGCCACCGGTACGCCGGAGGAAGTCCGCAACAACGACGAAGTTATCAAAGCCTATCTGGGGGAAGCCTGACCCATGCTGTTACTGGAAGATGTTCATACCCATTACGGCAAGATCGAGGCACTCCACGGGGTCTCTGTGGAGGTCAATCAGGGCGAGATCGTATCCCTGATCGGCGCCAACGGGGCGGGTAAAACCACCTTGCTGATGACGGTCTGCGGCACGCCCCAGGCCAGCGCTGGTCGCGTGCTGCTGGAGGACCGGGATATCACCCGTCTGCCCACGTCGGAAATCATGCGCTCGGGCATCGCCATCGTCCCTGAAGGGCGTCGGGTGTTTCCAGGCCTTACGGTGGAGGAAAATCTGTACATGGGGGGGTTCTTCAATAACCGGACGCAGAACGAACAGGGAATTCGCCATGTGTACGACCTGTTTCCCCGGCTAAAGGAACGGGAACACCAGCGGGCGGGCACCATGTCCGGCGGCGAGCAGCAAATGCTGGCGATTGGCCGGGCGCTGATGAGCAAGCCACGGCTGATGATCCTGGATGAACCGTCCCTGGGGCTGGCCCCGCTGGTGATCAAACAGATTTTCGAGATCATCGCCCAGCTTCGCGACGAGGGCATTACGGTGTTCCTGGTGGAACAGAACGCGCACCAGGCGCTGCAGCTGGCGGACCGGGGCTACGTTCTGGAAACCGGTCGCATCCGCCTGCAGGACACCGGCGCCAACCTGCTGGCCAACCCTGATGTCCAGGCGGCCTACCTCGGGGGTTAGAACGGCTACCCGGGAACGAGGACCAATCGAGAATTTTTACTACATATCAATGAACAAGGTTGGCCTTTATCCTGACTTGGCTATACTTGTCTGGAACGGTTGGGCCCCGGAGAGTCACCGGGGTTGATGCCGTAGGAGTGGGCGACCGGACCGGCCCCGCTTCGCATTAGCGACGCAAAATGATAATCAAGGAGCAGAACATGAAAAAACTGATCGCAGGTGCCATCCTTCTCGGCGCATCCAGCATGGCCTTCGCACAACCAGGCTGTGGTGTTGGCGCCATGATCTGGAAGGGCCAGTCAGGCATCGCCCCCCACGTACTGGCGGCGACTACCAACGCCACCTTCGGCAACCAGACTTTCGGCATGACCACTGGCACCCTGGGCTGCCAGACCAACCAGTCGGTCCAGTCCATGGCCATGTATATGGACAGCAACATCGACAAGGTTGCCCGTGACATGTCCCGCGGCTCCGGTGAAAACCTGGAAACCCTGGCCGTTCTGCTGGGCGTTGATGAAGCCGACCGCGGCGAGTTCAGCCAGCTACTGCAGGACAACTTTGCCGTTATCTTCCCGACCTCTGACACCACCTCAGACCAGGCGGTGGATGCCATCGTGGCACTGCTTGAGCAGAATCAGCGCCTGAGCAAATACGTCGCCTGATACGTCAGCGCCCAGCGGCAGCCTGCAATTCAGGCAGGCTGCCCACCCCCTTTCGAGGGCACCACGCCAGCCGTTCACCCACAAGATTCCCTGCTGCATGCCAATCCGCACCTTGCCAGCCCTGATAATCGGGCTATCGCTTTGCACCACCGCCCAGGCGGAACAGCCCGGCACCATCACCCGACTTGCCAGCTCCGAGGCCTGGTTAACACTGGGGCACTATCACCCGGACACACTGGGATCCGGTTATACCAGTCAGGCAGATGATGACGACTTCTTCCTCAGCCCGAACGGCAAGGCCAACCCGGAAGCCGAATTGCGGGCCACTATCGAGGCCATTACCCGGCCCGCTAGCGGTAACGACAACGATCACGCCCGTTGTGAATTTCCGGCGCGGGACGCATGGATCCGCTCTCGCCTGTCACTGCGGGAACCGGAGGTGACCTGTTCCGATTACAACGACTGGAAAGCTGAGCTTAACACCGAGGCGGTAACCCTGGTTTTTGCCGCCTCGTACCTTAACAGCCCCTCCTCCATGTTCGGGCACACCTTCCTGCGACTGGATCCACCCCGAGAAGACGGCGAAACCAACCTGCTACTCGCCAACACCATTTCCTATGCGGCAGACGCGGCCGAACATGACAGTGAAATCCTGTTTGCCTATCGCGGTATCTTCGGCGGTTACCCGGGGATTACGGCGGTCCAGCCCTACTATGAGATGATCAAGGTCTATTCCGACATAGAGAACCGTGACCTCTGGGAATATCGCCTCAACCTCACCGCTGCCGAAGTGGATCAGATGCTGGCGCACACCTGGGAGATCCAGGACCGCAACTTCGATTATTACTTCTTCGATGAAAACTGCGCCTACCGGCTACTGGCGCTGATTGATGTGGCCCGGCCGGGTACGCAACTGCTGGACGAGGTCAGCACCCACGCAATCCCCTCGGATACCATCCGCTGGGTGGTGGACCGGGGCCTGGTCGAGGAGATCCACTACCGCCCTTCCGCTGCTACCCGCGTCAGCCATTCCCTCGGCGAGCTGAGTCCAGACGAACGCCGGTTGGCCGCAGCCATCGCCAACGGCTATGTGGCAGTGGACGACGACGAGGTGCAATCCCTCGCGCCCCCGGCACAGGCCCGGGTCCTCGATGCCACCTACGACTATGTACGCCACCAGACACAGGCTGAAGAGTGGCCGCGCGACTTCTCAGCACCTCTCTCCCATGACCTGCTCGTGGCCCGAAGCCGTCTCCAGGACCAACCTTCCCTGGGCTCGCCTGCAAGGCCAGAGGTACGCGACGATCAGGGCCACGACACGATGCGTCTGGGGATCAACACCGGCAGTACGGGAGAACGGCGCTATAGCGAGTTATCGCTACGGGCGGCCTACCATGACCTGCTTGACCCTCCCGCAGGCTATCGGCCAGGCGCCCAGCTGCAATTCCTGAGGCTGGATGCACGGCTCTACCACGATAAACAGGAGCTTCAGCTGGAGAACCTCGTAGGCGTGGAGATACGCTCGCTGACACCCCGGGACGGGTTCTTCAAACCGCTGTCCTGGCAGGTCGGCTTTGGTGGCCGTCGTGCTGAACTCGAGAATGGTGACCGGGCCTTCACGCCCTATGTGGATGGCGGTGCCGGCGGCTCCTGGCGGATCACTAACCGGATCCAGGCGCTGGCATTACTGACCGGAGACCTTGAGATTAGCAAGCACCTGTCACGCGGATACGACATCGCCCCCGGCGCTGACCTCGCCCTGCTACGCCAGGACCACAGACTCAGCGTGATGACCGGCCTGCGCAGCAAGTCGTGGGTTGTCGGCGAGCACCACCGGGAAGATGAACTGTATATGCAGGGCGCGTGGCATATAGCGCGGGATTACAGCGTGAGAGCCCAACTCAGCCGAACCCATCACTACGACAGGTACGAAACCTCATGGAAGCTCGGATTCCACGCTTTCTTCTGATGCCGCTGGTGGCAGCCTTTGCTGCATTCCAGGCCGGATGTAGCGGTTTGTTCTTCTACCCGGACCAGCAGGTATACATCACCCCGGACCGGCTCGAACTGGCTTATGAAGATGTATGGCTGGAAACACCGGACGGCGAAACCCTCCATGGCTGGTGGTTACCGGCCCAGGGAGAGCCCAGGGGAGATGTCTATTTTCTCCACGGTAATGCCCAAAACATCAGCAGCCATGTGCTAAACGTCGCCTGGCTGCCTGAGACCGGCTACAACGTCTTTCTCCCCGACTACCGGGGGTACGGAAGGTCGACGGGCGCTACCGACCTGGAGGGGGCCCTACACGATGCAGAAGCCGGCCTGCGTTGGCTTGGCGAACGAACCGATGGTAAACGGCCTCTTTACCTACTGGGCCAAAGCCTCGGGGGCGCATTGGCGATCACCCTCGCCAGCGAATGGGTTCCACGACAGGAAAGGCCTGAACTGAGTGGTGTGATCGTGGATAGCGCTTTCTCTGGCTTCCGCGCCATCGCCCGGGAGAAACTGGCCGGATTCTGGCTGACCTGGCCCCTGCAGGCCCCTCTCAGCTGGACCATCCCTGATGACTACGAGGGAGTCGACCGCATCGGCGACATCAGTCCGGTTCCGGTGATGGTGATTCACAGTGTCCGGGACGGCATCATCCCGATCCACCATGGCCTGGCGCTGTATGAGGCGGCTGAACAGCCCAAGCGTTTCCTGCGAACTGACCTGCCCCATGCAGGGACTTTCCTGTTGCCCGAATACCAGCGTGCGGTGCTCGAGTTCATGGAGAACCCTGCAGAGACAGCGGCCTCCTCCCTGAAGCACTCACCCTGAACGAAAAAAGCCGGGAACCTCTCGGCCCCCGGCTTCTTCCTTAAACCACGAAGAACTTATTCTTCGTCGTCCATCTCTTCAGCTTCCACATCCAGCGGACGACCGACCAGCTCGACAAATGCCATGGGGGCATTGTCACCGGCACGGAAACCGCACTTGAGGATGCGAAGGTAGCCACCCGGACGCTCGCTGTAACGCGGGCCCAGTTCGTCAAACAACTTGGCGACGGCTGCATCGTCACGCAGGCGGGAGAACGCCAGGCGACGATTAGCTACCGAATCATTTTTTGACAGTGTGATCAACGGCTCGGCTACCCGGCGAAGCTCTTTGGCTTTCGGGAGCGTTGTCTTGATCAGCTCGTGCTCAACCAGTGACGCAGTCATGTTACGGAACATGGCCTTGCGATGCGCACTGGTCCTGCTGAACTTACGACCACTCTTACGATGACGCATTGCTCTGATTCCTTACCTTAAACTACCAATACGGCGATCAACCGCCCAGAACCCGGTCATCACCACGAAGGCTTGCCGGCGGCCAGTTGTCAAGGCGCATACCCAGGGACAGGCCACGTGAGGCCAGAACGTCCTTGATTTCGGTAAGCGACTTTTTACCCAGATTAGGCGTCTTCAACAGCTCAACTTCAGTACGCTGGATAAGATCGCCGATGTAGTAAATATTCTCTGCTTTGAGGCAGTTTGCTGAACGGACCGTCAGTTCCAGATCATCGACCGGACGCAGCAGAATCGGATCAATTTCTTCCTCTTCCTCGACGTTCTCCGGCTCTTTTTCATGATCGAAATCGACAAACACGGCAAGTTGCTGCTGGAGTACCGTAGCGGCCCGGCGAATCGCTTCTTCCGGATCAATGGTACCGTTGGTCTCCAGGTCAATAACCAGCTTGTCCAGATCGGTGCGCTGCTCAACACGGGCACTTTCGACCGCGTAGGCGACACGACGCACCGGGCTGAAGGTGGCGTCCAGTTGCAGGCGTCCGATCGCACGGGTCTCGTCTTCGTCGAGCCCCCGCTGATCGGCAGGCTCGTAACCACGACCGCGAACCACCTTCAGACGCATGTTCACTTCACCCTTTTCGCTCAGGTGACAGATAACATGGTCCGGGTTGGTCACTTCAACGTCGTGATCCAGCGCGATATCGCCGGCGGTCACGACACCCGGGCCTTTCTTGCTGAGGGAAACCTCAGCTTCGTCACGCCCGCCCATTTTCACGGCAACGCCCTTGAGATTCAGCAGAATCTCGATGACGTCCTCCTGGACACCCTCAATTGCACTGTACTCGTGCAGAACACCGTCGATCTGCGCCTCGGTAATGGCGCAGCCAGGCATTGAGGACAAAAGGATCCGGCGCAGGGCACTGCCCAGAGTATGACCAAAGCCACGCTCGAGCGGCTCCAGGGTCACCTTGGCGCGAGTGGTGCTCAGCTCCTTCACGTCAATGGTACGAGGTGTCAATAACTCATGTACTGAACGCTGCATAGACGCCCCTATCTGCTCTCGTTGCTAATGGACTTTACTTGGAGTAAAGCTCGACGATGAGGTTCTCGTTGATGTCCGACGACAACTCGGTACGCTCTGGTACCGACTTGAAGGTGCCGGTCATCTTGTTGGCGTCAACCTCGACCCATTCAACCGGGGCACGACTCGCGGCCAGCTCCAGTGCACCTTTTACGCGCAGCTGGTTCTTCGCCTTCTCACGGATGCTCACCACGTCGCCAGGACGGACCTGGTAGGACGGAATGTTCACCGGCTTGTCGTTCACCAGAACCGCCTTGTGGGATACCAGCTGACGCGCTTCAGCGCGGGTCGAGCCGAAGCCCATGCGGTAGACCACGTTGTCGAGACGGGTTTCCAGCAGCTGAAGCAGGTTCTCACCGGTAGCGCCCTTGATCCGGGCAGCTTCCTTGTAGTAGTTGCGGAACTGCTTCTCCAGTACGCCGTAGATACGACGAACTTTCTGTTTTTCACGGAGCTGTACGCCATATTCGGACAGCCGGCCACGACGAGCGCCGTGCATGCCCGGGGGTGTTTCGATGTTGCACTTGGAATCCAGTGCACGAACACCGCTTTTCAGGAAAAGATCTGTCCCCTCACGGCGAGACAGCTTACACTTTGGACCTATGTAACGTGCCATATCTCACTGTCTCCTTTAAACGCGGCGCTTCTTGGGCGGACGACAGCCGTTATGGGGAATCGGCGTCACATCAGTTATGTTTGTGATCTTGTAGCCGCACGCGTTAAGCGCACGAACTGCAGATTCACGCCGGCCCGGGACCCTTAACCTCTACGTCCAGGTTTTTAAGGCCGTATTCAGCAGCCGCATTACCGGCTCTTTCAGCTGCTACCTGCGCAGCAAAAGGTGTGCTCTTGCGTGACCCACGGAAACCGGAACCACCAGAGGTGGCCCAGGACAGGACGTTGCCCTGACGGTCAGAAATGGTCACGATAGTGTTGTTGAAGGACGCGTGAATATGCGCGACGCCATCAACAACCGTCTTTTTCACCTTTTTACGGGTACGTGTACCTGGCTTTGCCATGTTTGCCTACCTGTTTACTTTCGGATCGGTTTGCGAGGACCTTTACGGGTGCGCGAGTTGGTCTTGGTGCGCTGGCCACGAACCGGAAGGCCGTGACGATGGCGCAGACCACGGTAGCAACCGAGATCCTTCAAACGCTTGATGTTCATCTGAACTTCACGACGCAGATCGCCTTCCACGCTCAGCTTGCCCACTTCGGTACGAAGGGTCTCGAGCTGATCGTCGGACAGGTCCTTGATCTTGATATCCTGCTGGATACCTGCTGCATCGCAAAGCTTCTGGGCTGCTGTCTTGCCAACACCAAAGATATAGGTCAGCGAGATAACAGCATGTTTGTTGTCGGGTATATTGACACCGGCTATACGTGCCATCCAGATTACTCCGCGTTCAAAGCTTTGCTGTGTGAATTTTCCGCCACAAAAAGGGCGCGAAATAATAGCGCTTGACCCCCTAAGGAGTCAAGCGCTATCAGTCAAGCCCTAACCAGGGCCAGTGCGATTCAGACCGAATCAGCCCTGGCGCTGCTTGTGACGAGGCTCCGTGCAAATGACCCGGACCGAGCCATTGCGACGAATTACTTTGCAGTTACGGCAAATTTTCTTTACCGAAGCGCGTACTTTCATTGTCGACTCCAGATTTCAGTGGGGCTGACGAATCAGCCCCGGCCATAGCCCTTGAGGTTGGACTTCTTCATCAGAGATTCATACTGATGGGACATCAGGTGTGACTGCACCTGGGCCATAAAATCCATTACCACGACTACCACAATCAGCAGCGACGTACCGCCCAGATAGAACGGAACATTCCCTGCCACCATCAGGAACTGGGGAAACAGGGATACCGCTGCGATATACATTGCACCGAACAGGGTCAGTCGAGTCAGAACCCCATCGATATACTTGGCGGTCTGCTCACCTGGGCGAATGCCCGGAATAAAGGCACCCGACCGCTTCAGGTTGTCAGCGACTTCCTTCGGGTTGTACATCAGTGCTGTATAGAAGAAGCAGAAGAATACCACTGCCGCTGCGAACAGGATGATGTACAGAGGCTGACTGGGGGCCAGCGCCTGGGAGACCGAGCTCAACCACTCCATCCCTTCACCCTGTCCGAACCACTGCCCGAGAGAGGCAGGGAACAGCAGGATGGAGGAAGCGAAGATGGGCGGAATAACACCGGCCATATTCACCTTGAGCGGCAGGTGACTGGACTGCTGGGCGAACACCCTGCGGCCCTGCTGACGCTTGGCGTAGTTTATAGTAAGCCGGCGCTGACCACGTTCCATAAAGACGACGAAGCCAACCACGGCAACCGCAAGGATGCCGATTCCCAGAACCACCAACAGGCTCATTTCCCCACTGCGGGCCTGCTCAAGGGTCTGCCCGATCGCACCGGGAAGCCCGGCGACGATACCAGCGAAGATCAGCAGCGAAATACCGTTACCGATACCACGCTCTGTGATCTGCTCACCCAGCCACATCATGAATACCGCACCGCTCACGAAGGAGACCACGGCAACAAAGTGGAAACTGAAGCTGTCGTTGAAGGTAACGCCCTGGGACGCCAGCCCCATGGAGATACCCATACCCTGCACCAGGGCCAGCACAACGGTACCATACCGGGTGTACTGGCTGATTTTGCGGCGCCCGGACTCACCCTCTTTCTTGAGCTGCTCAAGCTTGGGGCTCACCGCCGTCATCAACTGCATGATGATGGACGCCGAGATGTAGGGCATGATGCCGAGGGCGAAGATACTCATCCGCTCAAGCGCACCACCGGAGAACATGTTGAACAGGCTCAGGATAGTTCCCTGATTCTGGTCGAACAGTGCCGCCAGGCGATCCGGATTGATTCCGGGTACGGGAATATGCGCGCCAATCCGATAGATCAGCAGTGCCAGGACGACAAACCACAGCCGCGAACGCAGCTCTGCCAGTCCCTTTCCCGCGCCCGCAGGCATTGATGATGTCTTGGCCATGCAGTCCTCGACTCGCCTTATTCTTCGACTTTGCCACCCGCGGCAGTAATTGCCTCACGAGCACCCTTGGTCACCTTGAGACCCTTCACGGTTACCGGACGGGTCAGCTCACCGGAAAGGATCACACGCGCAGCGCGGATTTCCTCACGGATCACATCGGCTTTCTTCAGGGCTGCCAGGTCAGCGACGTCGCCTTCAACCTTTGCCAGCTCGTTCAAGCGGATTTCCGCTACGTAACGCTGCTGACGTGACGTGAAGCCGAACTTCGGCAGACGACGAGCCAGCGGCTGCTGGCCGCCTTCGAAGCCAGGCGCAACTGAGCCACCGGAGCGGGACTTCAGGCCCTTATGACCACGACCGCCGGTCTTGCCCAGGCCACTACCGATGCCACGACCAACGCGCTTGGCGGACGGGCGCGAACCCGGTTCCGGACTAAGTTCGTTCAGACGCATCTTAGTTCTCCTCCACCCGTACCAGGTAGCTCACCCGGTTGATCATGCCGCGGATGGACGGTGTATCTTCCACTTCCACGGTATGACCGATTTTACGAAGACCCAGGCCCCTCACGCACAGCTTGTGCTTGGGCTGGCAGCTAATGGGGCTGCGGGTCAGTGTAACCTTGATTGTCTTGTTCGCCATGACTTCAACCCAGAATATCTTCCACGGTCTTGCCGCGCTTGGCTGCAACATCTTCAGGCGCGTTCATTGCCTGGAGACCCTTGATGGTAGAACGTACCACGTTGACCGGGTTGGTTGACCCGTAACACTTGGACAGTACGTTCTGCACACCGGCTACTTCGAGTACCGCACGCATCGCTCCACCGGCGATGATACCGGTACCGTCGGATGCCGGCTGCATGTAGACCTTGGAGCCGCCATGCTGTGCTTTGACCGGATACTGCAGGGTGGTGCCGTCAAGTGCAACGTCCACCATGTTCTTGCGCGCAGCTTCCATGGCCTTCTGGATGGCAACCGGGACTTCCCGGGCCTTGCCACGACCGAATCCGACACGGCCCTTACCATCACCCACTACAGTCAGTGCAGTGAAGGCAAAGATACGGCCGCCCTTGACCACCTTGGCTACGCGGTTGACCTGAACCAGCTTTTCCTGGAGCTCAGGCGCCTTCTGTTCGTTAACGCTCATCTTCTCCACCTCTTAGAATTGCAAGCCAGCTTCACGGGCGGCGTCGGCCAGGGCCTGAACGCGGCCATGGTAACGGTAGCCGGACCGGTCAAAAGCGACCTTTTCGACACCAGCAGCCTTGGCACGCTCAGCAATCAGCTGACCAACCTTCTTGGCTGCTTCCACATTCCCCGTAGCACCCTGACGCAGGTCCTTGTCCAGCGTCGAGGCAGAAGCAATAACCTTGCTGCCATCAGCGGTGGTGATCTGGGCGTACATGTGCCGCGGTGTACGATGTACACAGAGGCGGTCAGTGCCCAGCTTACGGATCTTCATGCGCACCTTACGTGCGCGACGCAATCTTTCAGTATTCGCGCTCATAGTCCCGCCTTATTTCTTCTTGGCTTCTTTGCGTCTGACCTGCTCATCCGAGTAACGAACACCCTTGCCCTTGTACGGCTCGGGCGGACGGAACGCGCGGATTTCAGCAGCGACCTGGCCAACCTGTTGCTTGTCGATCCCGCGAATAACAATCTCCGTGTTGGACGGAGTTTCAGCGGTGATCCCCTCGGGCAGCTCATACTCAACCGGATGGGAGAAACCCAGTGTCAGGTTGACCTTCTTGCCCTGTGCCTGCGCACGATAACCAACACCGGTCAGGTTGAGCCTGCGCTCGAACCCTGAAGACACACCGTTAACCATGTTGTTAACGAGTGCGCGGGTTGTGCCAGCAAGAGCGCGGGACTGTTTGGCACCATCACGGGGAGCGAACCGCAGGACGTTTTCGTCCTGGGTGACTTCCACCGCCTGGTGAATGGTGAAATCAAGCGCTCCCTTGGAGCCCTTTACGTTAATGTCCTGTCCGTTCAGCTTAACCTCAACACCGGAAGGCAGCACGACAGGATTATTGGCAACCCTGGACATGTCTTTCTCCTAGAATACGGTGCAGATGACTTCGCCACCGACGCCGGCAGCGCGCGCAGCGCGGTCTGTCATAACGCCCTTGGACGTTGACACGATAGCGACACCGAGGCCACCTGCCACTTTGGGCAGCTCGCCTGAGCCTTTGTACTGGCGCAGACTGGGGCGACTGACCCGCTTGATTTCCTCAATAACCGGCTTGCCACCGAAATACTTGAGGGCAATGGTCAGCTCCGGCTTGGCATCAGCTGAGACGGAAAAATCCTCTACGTAGCCTTCATCCTTCAGGACCTGGGCTACCGAGATCTTCATCTTGGAAGACGGCATGGCCACGTCGGCCTTCTGTGCCATCTGTGCGTTACGGATACGGGTAAACATATCCGCAAGCGTGTCTTGCATGCTCATTGGTATGAGGCTCCTGATCTTTTTAGTTGTGCAGCGGCTTGCCGCACCGCTTACCAACGATCACCGCGACGAGTCGCGGTGACACTTACCAGCTTGACTTGGTCAGGCCCGGAACATCACCACGCATGCCGTATTCACGGAGTTTGATCCGTGAAAGCTCGAACTTGCGCAGGACGCCGTGGGGGCGACCTGTCACCTGGCAACGATTGCGAAGGCGTGAGGGGCTCGCATCACGAGGAAGCTGTTGAAGCTTCATCTGAGCCTCCCAGCGCTCGTCGTCGCTGGTATTCGGGTTCTTGATAATTGCCTTGAGCTCCGCACGCTTGGCAGCATATTTCTGCACTGTCTGTTCGCGCTTGAGCTCACGGTTCTTCATGGAAACCTTTGCCATGTCACTCGTTCCTTATTTCTTGAACGGAAAGCCAAAGGCTTTCAACAGTTCGCGGCCTTCATCGTCGGTTTCAGCAGTCGTGGTGATGGTGATATCCAGACCACGGATCTTGTCCACCCGATCATATTCGATCTCGGGAAAGATGATCTGCTCACGTACACCCATGCTGTAATTGCCACGACCGTCGAAGGACTTGGGGTTGAGGCCCCGGAAGTCCCGCACGCGGGGAATGGCAATATGAACCAGGCGATCGAAGAAGTCCCACATACGCTCACCGCGCAGCGTTACCTTACAACCGATGGGCCAACCTTCACGTATCTTGAAGCCGGCCACAGACTTGCGGGCCTTCGTCACAACAACCTTCTGGCCTGCCAGACGCTCCAGATCTGCAACGGCGTTCTCGATCAGTTTCTTGTCACCGACCGCTTCGCCGACACCCATGTTCAGGGTGATTTTCTCGATACGCGGCACCTGCATGACGTTCTTGTAGCTGAACTCTTTCTGCAGGGCAGGTACCACTTCCTGACTGTACTGCTCTTTCATGTTAAGCATCGTAACCACCACCCCTTACTGGTTATCGACAGCTTCGTTCGTGGACTTGAAGATCCGCACCTTGGCGCCGTCTTCCTTGATCTGGAAGCCTACGCGATCGGCCTTGCCGGTCTGCGGATTAAAAATAGCCACGTTGGAAGCCTGGATAGGCGCTTCTTTTTCGACGATGCCACCCGGGGTGCCGAGCATCGGATTCGGCTTGGTGTGTTTCTTCATCATATTGATGCCAGACACTACCAGCCGACCGTCGTCCTGAACTTTCAGGACCTTGCCGCGCTTGCCCTTGTCTTTACCCGTGGTCACGATGACTTCGTCATCTCGTTTGATCTTTTTCATAACCGGCCTCTAGTCCTTACAGTACTTCGGGTGCCAGTGAGATAATTTTCATGAACTTCTCATTTCGCAGTTCGCGGGTCACCGGTCCGAAGATACGGGTACCGATCGGCGCGTCCTGGTTGTTAAGAAGTACTGCTGCGTTGCCATCAAAGCGGATCAGTGACCCGTCCGGACGACGGACACCCTTGCGAGTGCGAACAACAACAGCATTGAGGACCTGGCCCTTCTTCACCTTACCGCGGGGAATGGCTTCCTTGACGGTTACCTTGATGATATCCCCCACCCGTGCATAACGCCGGTGTGAGCCGCCCAGGACCTTGATGCACTGCACTTGACGCGCGCCGCTGTTGTCAGCGACTTCAAGCATGGTTTGAGTCTGAATCATGGTTGTTCTCCGGGCGAATTACACCTTGGAAGCGCGTTCGGTGACTTCAACCAGAGCCCAACTCTTGTTTTTCGAGATGGGGCGGGTCTCCTGGATGGTTACCAGATCACCGATGTTGCACTCATTCTGTTCATCATGAGCCTGGATCTTGGTGGAGCGCTTTATATACTTGCCGTAAAGCGGATGCTTCACCTGACGCTCCACCAGAACAACGATGGACTTCTCCATCTTGTTGCTCACGACCTTGCCGCTAAGGGTTCTGGCAGTTTTGGTAGCTTCAGTCATGTTACTGTCCTGCCTTTTCATTCATTACCGTTTTCACACGAGCAATGTCGCGCTTCACCTTGCCGAGAAGGTGACTCTGATTCAGCTGACCTGTCGCCTTACGCATACGCAGGTTGAACTGCTCCTTCAGGAGGTCGATCAGCTCTTTGTTCAGCTCGTCGACTGACTTCTCACGCAGCTCTGTTGCTTTCATCACATCACCGTCCTCGTTACAAAGGTGGTCTGAACGGGCAGCTTGGCAGCGGCAAGAGTGAACGCGTCACGTGCCACTTCTTCGGAGACCCCTTCCATCTCGTACAACATACGACCTGGCTGAATCTCTGCTACCCAGTACTCGACAGAACCCTTACCTTTACCCATACGTACTTCAAGCGGCTTACTGGAAATCGGCTTGTCCGGGAAGATCCGGATCCAAATTTTCCCACCTCGCTTGATCCGACGAGTCATGGTACGACGGGCCGCCTCAATCTGGCGTGCTGTTATACGTCCACGAGTCGTCGCCTTCAATCCGTATTCACCGAAGCTCACCTTGTTGGCGCGCTGGGCGAGACCGGTGTTACGGCCTTTCATTACCTTTCGGAATTTGGTGCGTTTTGGCTGCAGCATACGAGTGCCCCTTTACTTGGAACCTTTCTTGCGAGAGGCATTCTTGTCAGCACGGACTTCGTCCATACCACCAAGAATCTCACCTTTGAAGATCCATACCTTTACGCCGATGATGCCGTAGGTGGTCTTCGCTTCATAGGTGGCGTAATCAATGTCTGCACGCAGGGTGTGCAGCGGAACGCGACCTTCACGGTACCACTCGGAACGGGCGATTTCGGCACCCCCGAGACGTCCGCCAACCTGGATCTTGATGCCCTTGGCGCCCTGGCGCATTGCGTTCTGAACCGCGCGCTTCATGGCACGACGGAACATCACACGACGCTCGAGCTGACCGGCAACGTTTTGCGCTACCAGCTTGGCATCCAGGTCCGGCTTGCGGACTTCTTCGATGTTGATGTGCACCGGCACGCCCATCTTCTCGCTGACTTCGCGACGAAGACGGTCAACATCTTCACCCTTCTTGCCGATAACAATACCGGGACGGGCGGTATGGATCGTGATTCGGGCATTCTGAGCAGGGCGCTCGATCACGATCTTGCTGACTGACGCCTTTTCAAGACGCTTTTCCAGGAATCCGCGAACCTGAATATCATTCAGCAGTTTATTCGCGTAGTCCTTCTTCTCCGCATACCAGATGGAGTTGTGCTCTTTGACAACACCAAGCCGGATGCCGGTTGGATTTACTTTCTGACCCATCTGAGCATCTCCTACTTGTCGGCGACCTTGACGGTGATATGACAGGTGCGCTTCATAATGCGGTCAGCGCGCCCCTTGGCTCGAGCTTTGATCCGCTTGAGCGTCGGACCCTCATCCACCATGATGGTGGAAACCCGCAAATCATCCACATCAAGACCTTCGTTGTGCTCAGCGTTGGCAATGGCGGACTCAAGAGCTTTCTTGATGATCACCGATGCCTTCTTCGGGCTGAAAGTCAAAATGTTCAGGGCGTCCTCAACCGCCTTGCCACGTACCTGGTCAGCGACAAGACGTGCTTTCTGAGCAGAGAGGCGAGCGCCCTTGTACTTGGCTGCTACTTCCATTTCTTTTCCCCTCACAATCAGCGTTTAGCTTTCTTGTCGGCTGCATGACCACGATAAGTCCGCGTTGCCGCGAACTCGCCCAGCTTGTGACCGACCATATCTTCGGTCACGTACACGGGCACGTGTTGCTTGCCGTTGTGGACTGCAATGGTCAAACCGACGAACTCCGGAAAGATCGTGGAACGACGGGACCAGGTTTTGATCGGCCGCTTGTCATTCGCTTCCAGAGCTGTCTCGACCTTCTTCAACAGATGCAGGTCTATAAAAGGACCTTTCTTCAAAGAACGTGGCACAGCAATTACCTCTATGTAGTCGTTTACTTGGCCGAACGACGACGTACTATCATCTTGTCAGTACGCTTGTTCTTACGAGTCTTATGCCCTTTGGTCGGAACACCCCACGGAGTAACCGGGTGACGCCCGCCAGAGGTACGCCCTTCACCACCACCATGCGGGTGGTCAACTGGGTTCATAGCAACACCACGTACTGTTGGCCGTTTGCCGCGCCAACGTGATGCACCCGCTTTACCAAGCTGCTTGAGGCTGTGCTCGCTGTTGGATACTTCACCCAGCGTTGCACGGCAATCTACAAGCACCTTACGCATTTCACCTGAGCGCAGGCGGATAGTGGCGTAAGCCCCTTCCCTTGCAACCAGCTGTACGGATGCGCCCGCGGAGCGAGCCAGCTGGGCACCTTTGCCAGGCTTGAGTTCGACGCAGTGGATCACGGAACCGACCGGAATGTTCCGGAGCGGCAGCGTGGAGCCCACCTTGATCGGCGCGTCGATACCGGAGCGCACAGGATCACCGATCTGCATACCTTTGGGAGCGATGATGTAGCGACGCTCGCCATCGGCGTACTTCAGCAGTGCGATGTGCGCAGAGCGGTTAGGATCGTATTCCAGGCGCTCAATGACCGCCGGCACTCCATCCTTGTTCCGCTTGAAATCGATTACACGATAGTGCTTCTTGTGGCCACCACCGATATGGCGGGTGGTGATCCGTCCGAAATGGTTACGACCACCGGACTTGCTCAGTGTCTCAACCAACGGCTCGTAGGGGCGCCCCTTGTGCAGGTCCGGGTTGTAAAGCTTTACAACGTGACGGCGTCCGGCAGATGTTGGTTTGGTTTTGACGATCGGCATATTACGACCCCTTTACCTTATTCCACATCCAGAAAATCGATGTCCTGACCTTCCGCCAGCTTCACATAAGCCTTGCGAATGTCATTACGCTTGCCGAACCCGCGGATAGTGCGCTTGAGCTTACCCTTACGGTTCAGAACCTGAACACCTTCGACGGTGACGTTGAACAGCTGCTCAACGGCTTTCTTGATCTCCGGCTTGGTGGCATCGGGTGCCACACGGAAAACAACCTGATTGCTTTCCGCCACCAGAGAGGCTTTTTCTGATACGTGCGGTCCCAGAAGAACCTTGTAGATACGTTCCTGATTCATCCCAGCATCTCCTCGATCTTCTTAAGAGCCGGAACGGTAACCACAACCTTCTCAAAGGCAACCAGGCTTACCGGATCAAGGCCTGCAACGTCGCGCACATCTACGTGCGGAATGTTGCGGGACGCCAGATGAAGGTTCTGCTCTACATTCTCGGCGAGGATCAGGGCATTGCTCACACCCAGACCCTTCAGCTTTTCGTTGAACGCCTTGGTCTTGGGGCTGTCGACATTGATATCGTCAACCACAACCAGCCGCTCCTGACGAACCAGCTCGGAAAAAATGGACTGCATCGCGGCACGGTACATCTTGCGGTTAACCTTTTGCTCAAAGCTCCGAGGCTTCGCAGCAAAGGTCACACCACCGGAGCGCCAGATCGGGCTGCGGATGGTACCAGCACGTGCACGACCGGTGCCCTTCTGACGCCAGGGCTTCTTGCCGCCACCGCTGACCTCAGAACGGGTCTTCTGAGCCTTGGTACCCTGGCGAGCGCCTGCCATATAGGCAGTAACGACCTGGTGAACCAGAGACTCGTTGAACTCTTTGGCGAAAGCAGCATCGGATACGGATACACCTTTGCCGCTACCAGTAATTGTCAATTCCATCGCACCGCTCCTCAGGCTTTAACTGCAGGCTTGATGATCACGTTGCCGCCGGTCGCACCGGGAACAGCACCACGGACCAGCAGCAGATTGCGCTCGGCATCAACACGCACCACCTCAAGATTCTGAGTGGTTACCTGCTTGTTACCCATCTGGCCAGCCATCTTCTTGCCCTTGAATACCTTGCCCGGAGTCTGGTTCTGACCAATGGAACCCGGAGCACGGTGAGACAGGGAGTTACCGTGGGTGGCATCCTGCATGGAG
The DNA here is from genome assembly GCF_026013985.1 of Marinobacter sp. AN1. Lineage (NCBI taxonomy): Bacteria > Pseudomonadati > Pseudomonadota > Gammaproteobacteria > Pseudomonadales > Marinobacteraceae > Marinobacter > Marinobacter sp. AN1. Next base: position 3,472,575 of record NZ_CP110342.1, read on the forward strand.
AAATTCCAGCGCTTTACGCCGCCCTGGAACCCCTTACCTTTGGACTGGGCAGTGGCATCAACGATCTGACCGTCTTCAAATACAGTAACGGTGAGCTCGCCGCCAGCCTGAAGATCTTCACCTTCACCGTCAGCCAGGCGGAATTCCCACAGACCACGACCGGCTTCAACACCCGCTTTCGCGTAGTGACCGGCCTGCGCCTTGGAAACCCGGGAGGGACGACGATTACCGACAGTCACCTGGACCGCGCGATAGCCATCGCTTTCGAGAGTTTTCAGTTGGGTAATGCGGTTGGCTTCAACCTCGATTACCGTTACGGGCACTGCTTGCCCGTCTTCCGTAAAAATACGGGTCATACCGGCCTTACGACCGACTACACCAATTGCCATGTTTCACCTCTTAAGTGTACGGGGCTCGCACCCTCTATGGCCTTAGGACAGTTACACTGACCAATACCAGGCGGTATTAGCCGAGGCTGATCTGAACGTCTACACCCGCTGCCAGATCAAGCTTCATCAAAGCATCTACTGTCTTTTCCGTCGGCTCAACGATGTCGAGCAAACGCTTATGAGTACGGATTTCGTACTGATCACGCGCGTCTTTGTTGACGTGCGGAGAAATCAGGACGGTGTACTTTTCCTTCCGCGTCGGCAGAGGGATAGGTCCACGCACCTGAGCGCCGGTCCGCTTGGCGGTATCGACAATCTCCTGCGTGGACTGGTCGATCAGGCGATAATCAAACGCCTTCAACCGGATTCGAATCTTTTGGCTTTGCATGATGCACCAAACTCCACTCGTAGCAGCTACTATTAGCCGACCTTCAAAAAAAGGAGCCGCATTGTATGCATAATACCCAGCACTGTCAAGCAGCTCTAAATCTGCCCAACCTTGCTGATCATGCGTATCTGCGGAACAGAAAAAGGGGCTGCGTTGCAGCCCCTTTTCCGGATCACCGGATCACTTACTCGATGATCTTGGATACCACGCCGGCACCAACGGTACGGCCACCTTCGCGGATCGCGAAGCGCAGACCATCTTCCATGGCGATCGGAGCGATCAGGGTAACAGACATCTTCACGTTGTCACCCGGCATTACCATTTCAACGCCTTCCGGCAGCTCACAGGAGCCAGTCACGTCAGTGGTCCGGAAGTAGAACTGCGGACGGTAGCCCTTGAAGAACGGAGTGTGACGACCACCCTCGTCCTTGCTCAGCACGTACACTTCGCATTCGAACTTTGTGTGCGGCTTGATCGAGCCCGGCACACACAGCACCTGGCCACGCTCTACGTCGTCACGCTTGGTACCACGCAGCAGGGCACCGATGTTCTCACCAGCACGACCTTCGTCAAGCAGCTTGCGGAACATCTCAACACCGGTAACCGTGGTCTTCTGGGTATCACGGATACCAACGATTTCCACTTCGTCGCCAGTCTTCACGATGCCACGCTCAACACGACCGGTCACAACAGTACCACGACCAGAGATGGAGAATACGTCCTCGATCGGCATCAGGAACGGCTGATCAATCGCACGCTCCGGCTCCGGGATGTAGTCATCCAGCGCCTCTACCAGCTTCTTCACAGCGGTAGTGCCCATCTCGTTGTCATCCTTGCCTTCCAGCGCCATCAGCGCGGAGCCAGTGATGATCGGAGTATCGTCACCCGGGAAGTCGTACTGGCTCAGCAGTTCGCGAACTTCCATCTCAACCAGCTCGAGCAGCTCTTCGTCGTCTACCATGTCGGCCTTGTTCAGGAACACGACAATGTAGGGAACGCCAACCTGACGGGACAGCAGGATGTGCTCACGAGTCTGCGGCATGGGGCCGTCAGCAGCGGAGCAAACCAGGATTGCGCCGTCCATCTGCGCTGCACCAGTGATCATGTTCTTCACATAGTCAGCGTGGCCCGGGCAATCTACGTGGGCGTAGTGGCGAGTCGGGGAATCGTACTCAACGTGAGAGGTCGCGATAGTGATACCACGCGCACGCTCTTCCGGTGCGTTATCGATCTGGTCGAATGCACGGGACTCACCAGTACCCCATACTTCGTGACATACGCGGGTCAGCGCCGCAGTCAGAGTGGTCTTACCATGGTCAACGTGACCGATGGTGCCCACGTTCAGGTGCGGCTTGTTACGCTCAAATTGCTTCTTGGACACGGTTACACCTCTTCCTGTTTCTTAAAGTCCTGGGAATCAACCCTTTTTGATGATCGCTTCGGCAATGTTCGAAGGAGCCTCGGAATAGCCGGCAAACTCCATCGCATATGACGCCCGACCCTGTGTTGCAGAACGCAGGTCAGTGGCGTAACCGAACATCTCCGACAACGGAACCTCGGCACGGATAATCTTGCCTGCAGGGCCATCATCCATACCCTGGATTACACCGCGACGACGGTTAAGATCACCGACCACGTCGCCCATGTAGTCCTCAGGCGTTACCACTTCAACTTTCATGATAGGCTCAAGCAGCGCCGGATCAGCTTCTAGCGCACCTTTCTTCATAGCCATGGAGCCAGCTACCTTGAACGCCATCTCGTTGGAGTCGACTTCGTGGTAGGAGCCGTCATACAGGGTTGCCTTGATACGGAGCAGCGGATAACCGGCAATACAGCCGTTCTGCATCTGCTCTTCGATACCCTGCTGCACCGCCGGGATGTATTCCTTGGGAACCACACCACCAACGATTTCGTTCACGAAGATGAAATTCTCGCCATCTTCCTCGTCCAGAGGCAGCGGCTCGAGTTTCAGCTTGACGTGACCGTACTGACCGCGACCACCAGACTGACGGACAAACTTGCCCTCAACGTCAACCGCCTTGCGGATACGCTCACGGTACGCCACCTGCGGCTTGCCGATATTGGCCTCAACCTTGAACTCTCGCTTCATACGATCAACGATGATGTCCAGGTGAAGCTCACCCATGCCAGAGATAATGGTCTGACCGGACTCTTCGTCAGTACGAACACGGAAAGACGGATCTTCCTGGGCCAGTTTGCCCAAAGCAACACCCATCTTCTCCTGGTCCGCCTTGGACTTCGGCTCGACCGCAACGGAGATAACCGGCTCAGGGAACTCCATGCGCTCTAGAACGATCTTGTGATTCTCATCACAAAGGGTGTCACCGGTCGTCACGTTCTTCAGACCGATCGCAGCGGCGATATCGCCAGCCAACACTTCCTTGATCTCTTCCCGGTCATTGGCGTGCATCTGAACCATACGGCCCACACGCTCTTTCTTCTGCTTGACCGAGTTGTAGACAGCATTACCGCTTTCGAGTTTACCGGAGTACACACGGAAGAAGGTCAGCGTACCAACAAACGGGTCAGTCGCGATCTTGAACGCCAGGGCAGCAAACGGCGCATCATCATCAACCGGACGAGTTTCCTCGGTACCGTCTTCGTCCACCTCACCACGAATGGCCTTTACTTCATCCGGAGCGGGCAGGAATTCGACAACGGCATCGAGAACCGCCTGAACACCCTTGTTCTTGAAGGCAGAGCCACAAGTCGCCAGGACGATCTCGTTGGCGATAGTGCGCTGACGAAGCCCGGACTTGATTTCCTCGTAGGTAAGCTCTTCACCTTCCAGGTACTTCTCCATGTACTCTTCGTTGGCTTCTGCAGCCGCTTCGATCATCTCTTCCCGGGCCTTTTCGGCATCCGCCATCATGGACTCAGGGATATCCTTGAGCTCATAGGTCATGCCCTGGTCGGCATCATTCCAGTAGATGGCCTTCATACGAAGCAGGTCGACAACACCCTCGAAGTCGTCCTCTGCGCCGATCGGCAACTGGATCGGAACACAGGTGGCGCCCAGTCGATCACGAATCTGAGCAACAACGCGGGAGAAGTTTGCGCCGGCTCGGTCCATCTTGTTGACGAACACCATGCGAGGCACTTCGTACTTGTTGGCCTGACGCCATACGGTCTCTGACTGAGGCTCAACACCGGAGGAGCCACAGAATACAACCACCGCACCATCCAGCACCCGCAGGGAACGCTCTACCTCAATGGTGAAGTCAACGTGTCCCGGGGTGTCGATGATGTTGATGCGGTGCTCATCGTACTGCTTGTCCATACCCTGCCAGAAGGTGGTAACAGCCGCTGAGGTAATGGTAATACCCCGCTCCTGCTCCTGGGCCATCCAGTCAGTGGTAGACGCGCCATCATGGGTTTCACCCATTTTGTGGCTACGACCGGTATAGTAAAGAATACGCTCGGTGGTCGTGGTTTTACCCGCGTCAACGTGCGCACAGATACCGATGTTTCTGTAACGTTTGATAGGAGTCTTACGTGCCACTGTATAAACCTCGGCTGTTTAGAAACGGAAGTGAGAGAACGCCTTGTTGGCTTCTGCCATGCGGTGAACGTCTTCGCGCTTCTTAACTGCGGCGCCCTTGCTGTCAGCGGCGTCCAGGATCTCACCTGCCAGGCGCTGAGCCATGGACTTCTCACCACGCTTCCGGGAAAATTCTACGAGCCAGCGCATAGCCAGCGCGTTCTGACGGGAAGGCCGCACTTCCACCGGCACCTGGTAGGTAGCGCCACCCACACGACGGGACTTAACCTCGACCATCGGCTGGATGTTTTCCAGGGCCTTCTCGAACATTTCGATCGGCTCTTCCTTTGACTTTTCGGCAACGATGTCGAGCGCGCCATAAACAATGCGCTCGGCTACAGACTTCTTGCCACTTTCCATCACGTGGTTGATGAACTTGGCAAGACGTGCGCTACCAAATTTGGGATCCGGGATAATCTCCCGTTTTGCTGCAACTCTTCTTCTAGGCATCGATAAGCCCTTCTAAAAATTAAGGTCTTCAGGAACCCCTGAGATAGCCACTGGCTACTCAGCCTTACTCTTATCGTTCACAGGGACGATAAAAGACACCCATCAGGGACATCAGGACTTGGGTCGTTTTGTACCGTACTTGGAGCGACCCTGCTTACGGTTCTGTACACCCTGGGTGTCCAGTGTTCCGCGAACAGTGTGGTAGCGCACACCCGGGAGGTCTTTTACACGACCGCCGCGGATCAGCACAACGCTGTGCTCCTGAAGGTTGTGACCTTCACCGCCAATGTATGAGGAAACCTCGTAACCGTTAGTCAGACGAACACGGCACACCTTACGCAGTGCGGAGTTCGGCTTCTTCGGTGTGGTGGTGTACACACGAGTGCATACGCCACGACGCTGAGGGCAGGCCTGGAGCGCTGGAACATCGCTCTTGGCTACCTTGCGTTTACGAGGCTTACGTACCAACTGGTTGATCGTTGCCATGTAAGCAAACTCCAAAAAAACCATTCCAATGAAACTTACCCCCGGCGAACGGGGGTAAAAATTAAGGGACGCAAGTGTAAGCCTGCGCCCCGGGTCAGTCAAGATGACTGATGCCTTTTGACCACCCCGGGATCCGTAGTTCCCGGGGGGGGCTACGCCGCCGGGAGTTAACCCTCCCGGTTCAGCTCGGCGCTCAGGGCTTCAACCACATCCTCTGCGGTGACCCCCTGTTCCTCGAGGTCACGCTTGCGGCGACGCTCATTGTGATAGGCAAGGCCGGTACCCGCCGGGATCAGGCGACCCACAACCACGTTCTCCTTCAGGCCGCGCAGGAAGTCGCGCTTGCCGGTAACGGCACCCTCGGTAAGTACGCGGGTGGTCTCCTGGAACGAAGCCGCAGAAATAAACGACTCGGTTGCCAGAGAGGCCTTGGTGATACCCAGCAACTGACGCTCACCCTTGGCAGGTTGCTTGTCAGCGGCGATGGCCTTTTCGTTCTCGTCCAGGAACTGGTGGTATTCAACCTGATCACCAGCCAGCAGCGTGGTTTCACCCGGATCGGTGATTTCCACTTTGCGCAACATCTGACGGACGATAACCTCGATGTGTTTATCGTTGATGACAACGCCCTGCAGACGGTAGACGTCCTGGATTTCGTTGGTGATGTACTTGGCCAACTCAACTACGCCCAGCAGGCGCAGGATGTCGTGTGGATTGGAAGGGCCATCCGAGATGACCTCACCCCTCTCCACAGTCTCGCCCTCGAAGACGTTCAACTGACGCCACTTGGGAATCAGCACCTCGTAGGGGTCAGCATCCTTCGGCGTGATAACCAGGCGCTTCTTGCCCTTGGTTTCCTTGCCGAAGGATACCGTACCCGTGATTTCCGCCAGAATGGACGGCTCCTTCGGACGACGGGCCTCGAACAGGTCGGCGACCCGTGGCAGACCACCGGTGATATCCCGGGTCTTCGAGCTTTCCTGCGGAATACGGGCAACAACGTCACCCAGTTCCACATTGGCGCCGTCGGCCAGGGTTACCAGCGCGTCGGCCGGCAGGAAGTAGTGCGCCGGTGACCCACCGGGCAGAACCACTTCTTCGCCCTTTTCGTCTACCAGTTCGATCGCCGGACGCAGATCCTTACCAGCAGCCGGACGATCCTTCGGATCGATCACCTGGATTGTGGAGAGCCCTGTCAGCTCATCGGTCTGGGTGCGGACGGTGATGCCCTGATCCATTCCAACGAACTTCGCCTTACCAACTCCCTCGGCGATGATCGGGTGGGTGTGCGGATCCCATTTCGCCACCACGGCACCGGCATCAACCTGGTCACCGTGTTTGACCGACAGTACCGCACCGTAGGGCAGCTTGTACCACTCGCGCTCACGACCCTGTTCATCAGCGACCGCCAATGCAGAGGACCGGGACACGACCACAAGGTTGCCATCGGTCTTCTCGATGGACTTCATATTATGCAGGCGGATCTGACCGCCATGCTTGACCTGGATGTTGTCCACTGCGGAGGCCCGGCTGGCCGCACCACCGATGTGGAAGGTCCGCATGGTCAGCTGGGTACCCGGTTCACCGATCGACTGAGCGGCGATAACACCAACAGCCTCTCCGACATTCACCAGGTGACCACGGGCAAGGTCGCGGCCGTAACAGTTGGCACATACGCCGTGGCGCGCTTCACAGGTAATCGCGGAACGCACCCATACTTCGTCCACACCCGCACGCTCGATACTCTCGATGGTCTTCTCGTCCAGCAGGGTACCCGCAGGAACCACTGCGTTCTCCTTGTCTGTGGGCGTGAACACATCACGGGCGGTGACCCGCCCCAGTACGCGATCGCCGAGGGGAACAACGACATCACCACCCTCAATGTGCGGCGTCATCAACAGGCCTTCTTCGGTACCACAGTCTGTTTCTGTGACCACGAGGTCCTGGGATACGTCCACCAGGCGACGAGTCAGGTAACCGGAGTTGGCCGTCTTCAGAGCGGTATCCGCCAGACCCTTACGGGCACCGTGGGTCGAGATGAAGTACTGCAGTACGTTCAGCCCCTCACGGAAGTTCGCGGTAATCGGCGTCTCGATGATGGAGCCGTCCGGCTTCGCCATCAGACCCCGCATACCAGCCAGCTGACGAATCTGCGCGGGGGAGCCCCGGGCACCGGAGTCAGCCATCATGTACACGGAGTTGAAGGACTCCTGCATTTCAGGCTCGCCATCCTCACGGAATACCGGCTTGCCCTCAGCGTCAACCACCTGCTCCTGGGAGAGGCGATCCATCATGGCCTTGGACACCTTGTCGTTTGCCCGGGACCAGATATCGATAACCTTGTTGTACTTCTCGCCCTGGGTCAGCAGGCCGGAGGAATACTGGGACTCGATTTCCTTCACTTCATCGGTAGCGGCGTCAACCAGCTCGTACTTCTCCGGAGGAATCTCGAAGTCGTTGAAGCCGATAGAGGTGCCGGACACAGTGGCGTAATGGAAGCCCATGTACATCAGCTGATCGGCAAAGATGACGGTATCCTTCAAACCAGCCACCCGGTAACAGGTGTTGATCAGGTTGGAGATCGCCTTCTTGGTCATCGGTTTGTTGACAACCTCAAAGGACAGGCCATCCGGAACGATATCAAACAACAGCGCACGACCAACCACGGTATCAACGATAACGTGCTCAGTCTTGAGTTCTTCGTTCTCGCCGTAGGTCACTTCCTTGACACGCACCTTGATCTTGGCCTGCAGGTCAACAGCACCAGCGCCGTACGCACGGTGAACTTCCTTCACATCGGCAAAGACACGACCTTCGCCGAGCGCGTTCTTGCGCTCACGGGTCATGTAGTACAGGCCCAGAACAACATCCTGCGACGGCACGATGATCGGCTCGCCGTTGGCCGGTGACAGTACGTTGTTGGTGGACATCATCAACGCACGGGCTTCCAGCTGCGCCTCCAGGGTCAGCGGCACGTGCACCGCCATCTGGTCGCCGTCGAAGTCAGCATTGTAGGCCGCACACACCAGCGGGTGAAGCTGAATGGCCTTGCCTTCGATGAGCACCGGCTCGAACGCCTGAATACCCAGACGGTGCAGGGTCGGGGCCCGGTTCAGCAGGATCGGATGCTCACGGATGACCTCGTCGAGGATATCCCAGACCACGCCTTCCTCGCGCTCGACCATTTTCTTGGCCGCCTTGATGGTGGTCGCCAGGCCACGATGCTCCAGCTTGGAGAAGATGAACGGCTTGAACAGTTCCAGTGCCATTTTCTTCGGCAGACCACACTGGTGCAGGCGCAGGTATGGACCAACCACGATCACTGAACGACCGGAATAGTCCACCCGCTTACCCAGCAGGTTCTGACGGAAACGGCCCTGCTTGCCCTTGATCATGTCGGCCAGGGACTTCAACGGGCGCTTGTTGGTGCCGGTGATGGCACGGCCACGACGGCCGTTGTCCAGCAGGGCGTCAACGGCTTCCTGCAGCATACGCTTCTCATTGCGTACGATGATGTCCGGCGCGTTCAGCTCAAGCAGACGCTTGAGGCGGTTATTCCGGTTGATGACGCGACGATACAGATCGTTCAGGTCGGAAGTCGCAAAGCGGCCACCGTCCAGCGGAACCAGCGGACGCAGGTCCGGCGGCAGCACTGGCAGCACGGTCATGACCATGTCGCCCGGACGGTTGCCGGAGTACAGGAAGGCCTCGAGGATCTTCAGTCGCTTGGTGAACTTCTTGATCTTGGTCTCGGAGTTGGTCTGGGGAATCTCTTCCCGCAGCAGGTCAACTTCCGCCTGCAGATCAATGTCTTCAAGCAGCATCTTGATGGCTTCGGCGCCCATGCGGGCGTCGAACTCGTCCCCGAACTCCTCCAGGGCCTCATAGTACTGCTCATCGTTAAGCAGCTGCCCACGCTCCAGGGTGGTCATGCCGGGGTCGATCACAATGAAGGACTCAAAATACAGAACCCGCTCGATATCACGCAGGGTCATGTCCAGCATCATGCCGATCCGGGACGGCAGGGACTTGAGGAACCAGATATGTGCTACCGGGCTCGCCAGTTCAATGTGACCCATGCGCTCACGGCGAACGCTCGCCAGTGCCACTTCGACACCACACTTTTCACAGATCACACCACGGTGCTTGAGACGCTTGTACTTGCCGCACAGGCACTCGTAGTCCTTGATCGGACCAAAAATCTTGGCGCAGAACAGACCGTCACGCTCAGGCTTGAAGGTCCGGTAGTTGATCGTCTCGGGTTTCTTTACTTCCCCGAAGGACCAGGAACGGATCATGTCAGGCGACGCCAGCCCGATTCGGATGGCGTCAAATTCCTTGCTCTGGTTCTGGCTCTTGAGAAGATTCAGCAAATCTTTCATCAGTAACAGCTCCGGATGGCGTTAATCTCGGGCGGGCACCGCGGTGCCCGCTCACGCTGCCAAAAAACGATTCGGCTTACTCGGATTCCAGCTCGATGTCGATACCCAGCGAGCGGATCTCCTTGACAAGAACGTTGAAGGATTCGGGCATACCCGGCTCCATCCGGTGGTCTCCATCCACAATGTTCTTGTACATCTTGGTACGGCCATTCACATCGTCAGACTTGACGGTGAGCATCTCTTGCAGAGTATAGGCCGCACCATAGGCCTCCAGGGCCCACACTTCCATCTCACCGAACCGCTGGCCACCGAACTGCGCCTTACCACCCAGCGGTTGCTGGGTAACCAGGCTGTAGGAACCGGTGGACCGTGCGTGCATCTTGTCGTCGATCAGGTGATTCAGCTTCAGCATGTACATGTATCCAACCGTCACCTGGCGATCAAACTGATCACCGGTACGGCCGTCGAACAGCGTCACCTGGCCGCTGGTATCCATGTCGGCGAGCTCCAGCATGTGCTTGACCTCAGCCTCCTTGGCACCATCGAAAACCGCAGTCGCCATGGGCACGCCGCCACGCAGGTTGTTGGCCAGCTGGAGAATCTCTTCGTCGTTCAGGCTGGGCAGATCCACCGACGGAACTTCGTCGCTGTGGTTGTAGATCTTGTCCAGCAGCTCGCGAATCTCGGCAACCTTGCGCTGCTCTTCCAGCATGCGCTCGATCTTCCGGCCGAGACCCTTGGCTGCGGCACCCAGGTGGGTTTCCAGTACCTGACCCACGTTCATCCGTGACGGTACACCCAGCGGGTTGAGGACGATGTCGACGGTATTGCCTTCGGCGTCATAGGGCATGTCTTCCACCGGCATAACAGCAGAAATAACACCCTTGTTACCGTGACGACCGGCCATCTTGTCACCAGGCTGAACCCGGCGTTTGATCGCCAGATAGACCTTGACGATTTTCAGTACGCCCGGAGCGAGGTCATCACCCTGCTGGAGCTTGCGTTTCTTGTCTTCAAAACGCTCTTCATGCTCTTTCTTGCGATCTTCCAGGCCTTGCTCGGATTTCTCCAGCAGCTCATTGAGAGCCTCATCCTTCAACCGCAGCTTGAACCACTGGTCCCGGTCCAGCCCCTTCAGGTAATCTTCGTCGAGGGTTGCACCTTTCTTAAGACCAGGCCCGCTGATGACTTCCTGCCCGGTCAGGGCGGCAGTCAGACGTTCGAAGGTCGCACCTTCGACGATACGATACTCGTCCTTCAGGTCCTTCCGGTACTGGTTCAGCTGGTCCTGCTCGATCGAGAGCGCGCGGTCGTCTTTCTCGATGCCGTCACGGGTAAACACCTGAACATCAATAACGGTGCCCCGGGTACCAGCGGATACCCGTGAGGAGGTGTCTTTTACATCGGACGCCTTCTCACCAAAGATAGCCCTCAGCAGCTTCTCTTCCGGAGTGAGCTGGGTTTCACCTTTCGGCGTTACCTTGCCCACCAGGATGTCACCCGGGCCAACCTCGGCACCGATGTAAACAATCCCGGATTCATCCAGTTTGGCCAGGGCACTTTCACCCACGTTGGGGATGTCAGCGGTGATTTCCTCGCTGCCCAGCTTGGTATCCCGGGCCACACAGGTAAGCTCCTGGATATGGATGCTGGTGAAGCGATCCTCCTGGACCACCTTCTCCGAGATCAGGATGGAGTCCTCGAAGTTGTAGCCGTTCCAGGGCATGAATGCGATACGCATGTTCTGCCCAAGCGCCAACTCACCCAGGTCCACAGAGGGACCGTCGGCCAGGACATCTCCACGGGCAACCACATCACCCTGGTTTACGATTGAACGTTGGTTGATGCAGGTGTTCTGGTTGGAGCGGGTGTACTTGGTGAGGTTGTAGATATCCACACCAGCGTCACCGGCTTCGGTCTCATCATCGTGCACCCGTACGACGATACGGGCTGCATCCACGTCCTCGATAACACCACCGCGACGCGCGGTAACGCAGACGCCGGAGTCCTGGGCCACGGTCCGCTCAAGGCCAGTACCAACCACCGGCTTGTCTGCACGCAGTGTTGGCACAGCCTGGCGCTGCATGTTGGAGCCCATCAGGGCCCGGTTGGCATCGTCATGCTCCAGGAACGGGATCAGCGATGCTGCCACCGAGACTACCTGCCGCGGCGAAACATCCATGAAGTTGACGTTCTCTGGCGGGGTTACGGTGAATTCGTTCTGGTGACGCACGGTAACCAGTTCATCCGCAAGACGGCCGTCCTCAGTCATCGCCGCGCTTGCCTGGGCGATGATGTAGTTACTTTCCTCGATGGCCGACAGATAAACGATGTCATCGGTCACCTTGCCGTCGATGACCTTCCGGTACGGACTTTCGAGGAAGCCGTAAGAGTTGGTCCGGGCATAGGTCGCCAGCGAGTTGATCAGACCGATGTTCGGACCTTCCGGTGTCTCGATGGGACAGACGCGGCCGTAGTGGGTGGGATGAACATCCCGCACCTCAAAGCCCGCACGCTCCCGTGTCAGGCCACCAGGCCCAAGCGCAGATACGCGACGCTTGTGAGTCACCTCGGACAACGGGTTGTTCTGATCCATGAACTGGGACAGCTGACTGGAACCGAAGAACTCCTTGACTGCTGCCGCCACCGGCTTGGCATTGATCAGGTCCTGAGGCATCAGGCCTTCACTTTCAGCCAGGCTCAAGCGCTCACGCACCGCACGCTCTACGCGTACCAGGCCCACACGGAACTGGTTCTCGGCCATCTCACCGACGGACCGGATACGGCGATTGCCCAGGTTATCGATGTCATCCACGTTTCCGTTGCCGTTACGGATGTCGATCAAGGTACGAAGTACATCGATGATGTCTTCGTTGGTCAACGTACCTTCACCGGTGCTCTCTTCGCGACCGAGGCGACGGTTCAGCTTCATCCGCCCAACCGCGGACAAATCGTAGCGCTCTTCCGAGAAGAACAGGTTATTGAACAGGTTCTCGGCGGATTCCTTGGTGGGCGGCTCTCCCGGACGCATCATCCGATAGATTTCCACCAGCGCCTCGAGCTGGGTGCGGGTCGGGTCGATACGAATCGTATCGGACATGAAGGGGCCGCAGTCCAGGTCGTTGGTATACAGAGTTTCGACTTCAGTGATCCCTGCACCCAGAATCTTTTCCATCACCTCTTCGGTGATCTCAGTGTTGCACTCGACCAGCACCTCGCCGGTCTTGGTGTCTACCATGTCACGGGCAATGACTCGGCCATGGAGATAGGCAGTAGGCACTTCCAGCTGAGTGATGCCGGACTTTTCGAGCTGACGGATGTGGCGTGCGGTGACACGACGGCCCTCTTCCACGATCACATTGCCGTCATTGTCCTTGATGTCAAAGGTGGCGATATCACCACGCAGTCGGCTGGGCACCAGCTCCAGACTGGAGGTTTCTTCTCCAACAGTAAACTTACTGGTTTCAAAGAACTTTTCCAGCATTTGCTCGGAGCTGTACCCCAGGCCACGCAACAGGATGCTGGCAGGCAGCTTCCGGCGACGGTCGATCCGGACGAATACTGAATCCTTGGCATCGAACTCGAAATCAAGCCAGGAGCCACGGTAAGGAATCACCCGGGCAGAATACAGAAGCTTTCCGGAGGAGTGTGTCTTGCCCTTGTCATGGTCAAAGAACACGCCCGGTGAACGATGGAGCTGGGACACGATGACCCGCTCGGTACCGTTGACAACGAAGGTACCATTTTCAGTCATCAGGGGCATTTCGCCCATGTAGACTTCCTGCTCCTTGATGTCCTTGATCGCCTTGTTGGACGATTCGCGATCATAGATGATCAGCCGAACTTTCACGCGCAGGGGAGCAGCATAGGTTACGCCCCGGAGCTGACATTCCTTGACGTCGAATACCGGATCGCCAATACGGTAGCTCACGTACTCAAGCGCCGCATTGCCAGAATAACTGACAATCGGGAATACGGATTTGAAGGCTGCGTGCAGGCCAGTTTCCTGGCGCTCGGCAGCGGCGGCTTCCATTTGCAGGAAGTCCCGATAAGAATCCAGCTGAATAGCCAGCAAATAGGGAACATCCATCACGGAAGGCAATTTACTGAAGTCTTTGCGAATCCGCTTTTTCTCAGTGTAGGAGTAAGTCATCTGCATTCCCCAGCTTTAGACCTGATACCTGGTATCAAGAAGCAACCATTTACCTGCTTCGGGGCCGAGTTGCTCGGCATACTGCGCCGTCTTGAACAAGACTCTGGCTGTAGGTGACAGAGGCAGTCATTAACTATAGCAACTGCATCCGTCTCTATAGCATATATACAACAGAAAAAGGCCGGTGGCGCTAAGCCACCAGCCTATCCATGCTAATGCACGGAACCGATCAAGTATCGGCGATTACTTGAGCTCAACAGAAGCGCCTGCTTCCTCAAGCTTCTTCTTGGCTTCTTCAGCGTCGTCCTTGGAAGCAGCTTCCTTAACGGTGGACGGAGCAGAATCAACCATTTCCTTCGCTTCCTTCAGGCCCAGGCCAGTCAGTTCGCGAACAGCCTTGATGACGTTCACTTTCTTCTCGCCAGCGCCGGTCAGAACAACGTCAAACTCGGTCTGCTCTTCAGCGGCAGCAGCGTCGCCAGCAGCGGCAGCCGGAGCAGCTGCAACAGCAGCAGCAGCGGATACGTTGAACTTCTCTTCCATTGCTTCGACGAGCTCAACCACTTCCATAACGCTCATTTCAGCAATTGCATTCAGAATATCGTCTTTAGACAGAGCCATGACTTTCTCCCAAAAAATAAAATATGGTTTTCAACAGAATCAAGCAGCTTCTTGCTTCTGGTCTCGGACTGCAGCTACTACGCGGGTAACCCTGCCCGGAACATCGTTCAGAGTGCGTACCAACTTGGTAACCGGTGCCTGTGTGACAATAGCCAGCTGAGTCAGCGCTTCGTGCAGCGTCGGCAGCTTGGCCAGGCGATCGATCTGTTCTGCGCCCATCAGCTCACCGCCGACGGCCAGACCCTTGATCTCGAAAGCCTCTTTCTCTTTGGCGAAATCCTTGAGCAGGCGCGCAGCGGCACCAGGATCTTCCATAGAGAATGCCAGAATGGTCGGACCAACCAGAGCTTCGTCGATGCACTCGAACTCGGTACCGCGAATGGCGATCTTGGCAAGGTTGTTACGAACAACCTTCAGACGCACATTCTCGGCACGAGCCTTGGCACGAAGCGCCGTCATGTCACCTGCGGTAACACCACGGTAGTCAGCCAGAACAACAGACAGAGCAGTACCAGCAGTCTCGTTGACTTCAGCGACGATCGCTTTCTTGTCTTCGAGTCTAATTGCCACTGGATTTCTCCTCGATTTCGCCGGAGATTCCGGCAAACCCATCATTGCCCAGGGAACGCTGTCCGGATCACGCATCAGCGAAATCCCAACCACATTCCTTTATGGGCGCCTAACGGTGTTTGGGTTCAGAGAGAACGTCTTCACACCGTCTGCGCAGGCGTTGCTTTAACCCTTGTGACCCGACTCGCGAGAGTCGGCCCTCGGGGGCCTGCGGTCTTTGACAGCCTTGGCTTCCGCCCAGACTACAAAGTTACTGCCGACCAGGGATCAAAGGTTCAAAGAACCCTGATCAACAGTCAGGCCAGGCCCCATTGTCGAGGACAGGGATACCTTCTTCAGGTAAACGCCCTTGGACGATGCAGGCTTGGCCTTTTTCAGGTCTGCCAGCAGAGCTTCAAGGTTTTCCTTGATGTTCTGTGCAGAAAATTCAACATTTCCCAGAGGAGCGTGGATAATGCCATTCTTGTCAGTACGGTAACGAACCTGACCTGCCTTGGCATTTTTTACAGCCGTTTCCACATCCGGGGTAACCGTGCCAACCTTGGGGTTAGGCATCAGGCCGCGAGGCCCAAGGATCTGGCCAAGCTGACCAACGACACGCATGGCATCGGGGGTCGCAATGACCACGTCGAAATCCATGTTGCCCTTTTTCACTTCTTCGGCCAGGTCATCCATACCTACGATGTCAGCACCGGCTTCTTTCGCCTTGTCGGCATTGGCACCCTGGGTGAACACAGCAACCCGCACGCTCTTACCGGTACCGTGGGGCAGCACGGTGCTGCTACGGACTACCTGGTCGGATTTCCGTGCATCGACACCAAGGTTAACGGATACATCGATAGACTCGCGGAACTTGACGGAGCTACCCAGCTCAGCCAGGAGCGCTACAGCCTCATCTACCGTATAGGCGCGGGCCGGGTCCACTTTTTCGCGAATCAGCTTCTGACGCTTGCTCAGTTTAGCCATTTTACAGACCCTCCACGTTCAGGCCCATGCTACGGGCAGTGCCGGCGATGGTGCGGACGGCAGCGTCCATATCAGCAGCAGTGAGATCAGGCTCTTTAGTCTTTACAATCTCTTCAAGCTGCGCGCGGGTAACCGTGCCCACCTTTTCGGTGTTCGGACGGCCAGAACCACTCTTGATACCGGCAGCCTTCTTCAACAGCACCGGTGCTGGCGGGGTCTTGGTGACAAAAGTGAACGAGCGATCACTGTAAACAGTGATCACCACCGGAGTCGGCAGACCCGGCTCAATGCCCTGCGTGGCAGCGTTGAACGCCTTACAGAACTCCATAATGTTCACACCGTGCTGGCCCAGCGCGGGACCGACGGGGGGGCTCGGGTTGGCCTGACCGGCAGCAACCTGAAGCTTGATGTACGCTTCGATTTTCTTAGCCATGGGTTTCTCCTGTGGGTGTTAGCGCCTTTCGGCTCCCCGGTTTTGAGACACAAAAAGCCCGCTACACCGCAGTGAGCGAGCCCTTCGCTTCAGAGGTAACTCAGTCCTTTTCGACCTGGCCAAACTCCAGCTCAACCGGAGTGGAGCGACCAAAGATCAGAACTGCCACCTTTACACGACTCTTGTCGTAATCAACTTCTTCCACAACGCCATTAAAATCGGCGAAGGGACCTTCAATAACGCGAACAATCTCACCAGGCTCGAACAGCGTCTTGGGTTTCGGCTGATCGACACCGCTTTCAACACGACGAAGGATTGCTTCAGCTTCCTTCTCGGTGATCGGGGCAGGCTTATCCTTGGTACCACCAATGAACCCGAGAACCCGCGGCGTATCTTTCACAAGATGCCACGAGGCGTCATCCATTTCCATCTGGACAAGCACGTACCCCGGATAGAACTTACGCTCGCTCTTTCGTTTCTTGCCATCCCGCATTTCGACGACTTCTTCGGTGGGCACAAGCACGTCACCAAATTTATCCTCCATGCCATTAATGGCGATCCGCTCCTTGAGCGACCGCATGACATGTTTTTCGAAACCGGAATACGCCTGAACCACAAACCAGTGCTTAGCCATTGCCTGCCCCTGCCTATCCGATGAAACCCTGTACGAGGAAGCCGATGAGCGAGTCCATACCCCAAAGGATAAGTGCTACGACAAGCACAAACACAACGACGATTGCCGTGGTCTGGATCAACTCCGGGCGAGTCGGCCATACGACCTTGCGAATCTCTACCCTGGCCTCTTTCAACAGGGTCGCGAAACGACGCCCGCGATCGGTCTGGAGCGCCACAACTGCAGCAACCAGAGCCAGCGCCACCAAACCAAGCACTCGATAGAGCACTGATTCGCCGCTGAAATACTGATTGCCGACTACTCCCACGGCAATCAGAACGAAAACAACCAGCCACTTGACAACATCAAAGCGGCTGGTCGACTGTTGGGCTTTTGACTCCATAGGAATCAGCTTATGTATCCAGACGTGTTATAAATGGCAGGCCAGGAGGGAATCGAACCCCCAACCTGCGGTTTTGGAGACCGCTGCTCTGCCAATTGAGCTACTGGCCTGCACCGAAACCTTTTTGCGGTGCAACAAAAGGACCACCCAAAGGGCAGCCCTTCTGCTTTCAGATCGTGCGAGCTGTTACTCGATGATCTTGGATACCACGCCGGCACCAACGGTACGGCCACCTTCGCGGATCGCGAAGCGCAGACCATCTTCCATGGCGATCGGAGCGATCAGGGTAACAGACATCTTCACGTTGTCACCCGGCATTACCATTTCAACGCCTTCCGGCAGCTCACAGGAGCCAGTCACGTCAGTGGTCCGGAAGTAGAACTGCGGACGGTAGCCCTTGAAGAACGGAGTGTGACGACCACCCTCGTCCTTGCTCAGCACGTACACTTCGCATTCGAACTTTGTGTGCGGCTTGATCGAGCCCGGCACACACAACACCTGGCCACGCTCTACGTCGTCACGCTTGGTACCACGCAGCAGGGCACCGATGTTCTCACCAGCACGACCTTCGTCAAGCAGCTTGCGGAACATCTCAACACCGGTAACCGTGGTCTTCTGGGTATCACGGATACCAACGATTTCCACTTCGTCGCCAGTCTTCACGATGCCACGCTCAACACGACCGGTCACAACAGTACCACGACCAGAGATGGAGAATACGTCCTCGATCGGCATCAGGAACGGCTGGTCAATCGCACGCTCCGGCTCCGGGATGTAGTCATCCAGCGCCTCTACCAGCTTCTTCACAGCGGTAGTGCCCATCTCGTTGTCATCCTTGCCTTCCAGCGCCATCAGCGCGGAGCCAGTGATGATCGGAGTATCGTCACCCGGGAAGTCGTACTGGCTCAGCAGTTCGCGAACTTCCATCTCAACCAGCTCGAGCAGCTCTTCGTCGTCTACCATGTCGGCCTTGTTCAGGAACACGACAATGTAGGGAACGCCAACCTGACGGGACAGCAGGATGTGCTCACGAGTCTGCGGCATGGGGCCGTCAGCAGCGGAGCAAACCAGGATCGCGCCGTCCATCTGCGCTGCACCAGTGATCATGTTCTTCACATAGTCAGCGTGGCCCGGGCAATCTACGTGGGCGTAGTGGCGAGTCGGGGAATCGTACTCAACGTGAGAGGTCGCGATAGTGATACCACGCGCACGCTCTTCCGGTGCGTTATCGATCTGGTCGAATGCACGGGACTCACCAGTACCCCATACTTCGTGACATACGCGGGTCAGCGCCGCAGTCAGAGTGGTCTTACCATGGTCAACGTGACCGATGGTGCCCACGTTCAGGTGCGGCTTGTTACGCTCAAATTGCTTCTTAGACATTCGACCAATCTCCCTAATCAACTGGACAGTAACGTTGACCGGATAAAAATGGAGCTCATGGGCGGATTTGAACCGCCGACCTCACCCTTACCAAGGGTGTGCTCTACCAACTGAGCTACATGAGCATTGAACCAATCTGGAGCGGGCAGCGGGAATCGAACCCGCGTCATCAGCTTGGAAGGCTGAGGTAATAGCCACTATACGATGCCCGCATCAATAAGTGGTGGAGGGGGCAGGATTCGAACCTGCGAAGGCTGAGCCGTCAGATTTACAGTCTGATCCCTTTGGCCACTCGGGAACCCCTCCAGAGGTATCCCTGATTCCGAGACACTTCATAAAACTTAAGTGGAGCTGGCGGACGGAATCGAACCCCCGACCTGCTGATTACAAGTCAGCTGCTCTACCAACTGAGCTACGCCAGCTCACATTCGCCTCATCAGCGAGGCCGGTATACTACGGATTTTTTTTAGCGGTTGCAACACCTTCACAATCACTAAATTCAATCAGTTGTAGCTCGGCATCACTTTTGGCGGGGGGAAGGCCCTGGCCCTGCAATTCAGGCTGGGGCACCCCCTCAAAAACGAGCGCGTAGCTTATACGATTTCGGGGGAACTTTACCAGTGTTGCATCGATATTTTCGGCCTGTCTTTCGCTAAGAATTCGCTCTGCCGAGACCCTGGACCGGAACAGTCCCAGAGATATAGCGTTTTCGTTCTCTCCGGAAGGTACCACGTACGCTTCAATGCCCTTATTTACGAGCTCCCGATATAACGCCATCGCCTCATCCCGAGAAGGCAGGGGCGGAATAATCACCCAGTGAAAAGGCTCAAGCTCCTCGCTTCTCTCTTGTACACCACCGAAACGCAAGGACGGAAATCGCACGAGCATCTCGTTGCGATAAGCGAGGGCCTCCGCCTGTTCGTTGAACCAGCCTATCCCGTAACAGGCAGCAGCAGACTCCGGCCCGGCCTGCCCGGATCCAGGCGGCATCAGGGCGTCAGAGCTCCCCTCAGCATATTCAGTCGCATCCACTATCAACCGGGACGAAGCCTCGTCCTCCCTCGGTTCAGCCTGACCGTTTACCCACTCATCAATCAACTTTATCTCGGCAACCCGAGGTAGCTTTCCTTCCTGTACGGGACGGACATTATCCTGCCCGGAGGACGACAACCACCAAAACAGCCCAATATTAATCAACAGCAGTAAAAGGGCGACCCAGCGCATCAGCAATTCGCCACCTGAGCCAGGCCGTCCAGAACCAGGTCGGGAGATAACCGAACCGGCAGCGCCGGATCGGCAGATTCGCTAAGGGCCTTCTTTATATAGGGCCCATCGCCGCCGGTCACCATGACCGGCACCGTGGTTTTACGACCTAACTCTATCGCCAATGCACGAAGGAGCCAGTTAACACCATGGAGAACGCACTCACCGGTTGTCTGACCGGGAGAAACCGACGCTAGCGTCTGCTCTCGCTGGAACAGCACCCTTGCGGTTTTCTGACTCAAGGCATCCAGCATAAGGTTTTTTCCTGGCAGAATATAACCACCCTCATGCCGCCCGCTGGCGTCGATCCAGTCCACAGTAATCGCGCTGCCGGCATCGATTACGACACAGGCACCTTTGAAGACCTCCCAGGCGGCGACCATCGCGTGCCACCGGTCTGCCCCCATCGCTGAAGGGTTTTCATAGGCGCAGACAAGGTCGCCAAACCGCGGTTCAGTCCAGAAGAACCGCACCGGTACCTGGGTGTGCAACTTGATAGCACGCACCAGTGCTTCCCTTGCAGACTCGGAGCGTACTGTACAAATGGCGACAAAATCGACTTGCGTCCAGAGTCTGTCATCCATCTCGCGGAAAAGCCCTGCGGTTTCTGCTACATCCACGCCAGAACAGACAATGTCCGCGCGGTCCCGCAGCTGCCACTTAATGCGCGAGTTTCCGGCATCCAGCAACAGTTTCATTCCGCCACCCGGAGGCTGATCTCACCGGCGTATATGCGCTCAACGCTGCTGTCAGTGCTGATCATGTAGTTGCCAGACTCGTCGACGCCCTCGCCGACACCGGAGAGGTTACCACTGGTGGCAACCAGCTTACGCCCTCTGAAAGCGTCGTACCGATTCCACGGCTCTGCGAATGGCCCAAAACCGGATGCCTCGAAAACGGATAGATGCCCTAACAGGCGATTGAGAACGCTGGCTGCCAGGTCATCCCGCCGCCAGTCCGCTTCCGGGGCACTCAAGTCCAGGCTTGTCCAGGGTTGATCCACCGACTCAGCCTCCAGCATATGTACGTTCACACCGATACCGACTATAACCCGGACAGCCCCCTCAAGCTCCCCTTGCAACTCAATCAGGATCCCGGCCAGCTTTTTACCGTCAACCAGCAGGTCGTTGGGCCACTTGAGTGCTGGGTTTGCCAGCCCCTTGTCGGCAAGCGCCTCCAGTAACGCCAGGCCAGCCACAAGGCTGAGACCATCCAGTTCGGTGAAGCCACGATTCATGGAGATGCCGACGCTCATATAGAGATTCTGGCCGGCAGGACTTTGCCATACACGGCCACGACGGCCCCGTCCCTGCTGCTGGCTGTCAGCAACCGAGACCAGCAATCCCCGCTCACCTTCCTGCCAGCGCCGGGTTATATCCGAATTGGTGGAGTCAATCTGGTCATGGACACGGAGCGCCATTTGCCGTCTGGCAGACTCGTTCAGCCCCTGCTCGATTCCTTCCCGGGTCACCAGATCCATCGGCGCGGCCAACTGATAGCCACGGCCACGAATCGTTTCCACCGGAATGCCTTTATCGATTAATTTGCGGACCTGCTTCCAGATTGCAGTACGACTGACGCCCAGGATTTCAGCAAGGGATTCCCCGGAATGTACGGCACCGTCGGAGAGTAACTTCAGTAATGGTCTGGTATTCATGGGTCTGCCTGGTGGCTGATGATCAAGAAGGTTTCAAGGGCTGGATTAAACTACAGAGGGAGGGAAAAGACAAAAAGGCTTTGCGCTGAAGCACCGCAGGCTCTCAAACCCATAAAAAAACCCCGGCAGCTTACGCTGTCGGGGTTTTGGGATTAAGAGCCTGACGATGACCTACTCTCGCATGGGCAACGCCACACTACCATCGGCGCTGGTCTGTTTCACTGCTGAGTTCGGGATGGGATCAGGTGGTTCCAGACCGCTATGGTCGTCAGGCAAAACGGTTGATCACTGGGATGGATGAGATTGAATGCGTTACAATCAAGGTTATCGCAGTTGTCTGTAGCAATTGTCTTGGGTGTTATATAGTCAAGCCGCACGAGCAATTAGTACCGGTTAGCTCAACGCCTCGCAGCGCTTACACACCCGGCCTATCAACGTCCTGGTCTTGAACGGCTCTTCAGGAGGCTCGAGGCCTCGGGGAGATCTCATCTTGGAAGGGGCTTCCCGCTTAGATGCTTTCAGCGGTTATCCTGTCCGAACATAGCTACCGGGCAATGCCACTGGCGTGACAACCCGAACACCAGAGGTTCGTCCACTCCGGTCCTCTCGTACTAGGAGCAGCTTTCCTCAAATCTCCAACGTCCACGGCAGATAGGGACCGAACTGTCTCACGACGTTCTAAACCCAGCTCGCGTACCACTTTAAATGGCGAACAGCCATACCCTTGGGACCGGCTTCAGCCCCAGGATGTGATGAGCCGACATCGAGGTGCCAAACACCGCCGTCGATGTGAACTCTTGGGCGGTATCAGCCTGTTATCCCCGGAGTACCTTTTATCCGTTGAGCGATGGCCCTTCCATACAGAACCACCGGATCACTATGACCTGCTTTCGCACCTGCTCGACGTGTCTGTCTCGCAGTCAAGCGGGCTTGTGCCATTACACTAACCGCACGATGTCCGACCGTGCTTAGCCCACCTTTGTGCTCCTCCGTTACGCTTTGGGAGGAGACCGCCCCAGTCAAACTACCCACCACACAGTGTCCTCATCCCCGATCAGGGGACCAAGTTAGAACCTCAAACAGGCCAGGCTGGTATTTCAAGGTTGGCTCCACCCGAACTGGCGTCCGGGTTTCAAAGCCTCCCAGCTATCCTACACAAGCATGCTCAAAGTTCACTGTGAAGCTATAGTAAAGGTTCACGGGGTCTTTCCGTCTAGCCGCGGATACACCGCATCTTCACGGCGATTTCAATTTCACTGAGTCTCGGGTAGAGACAGCGCCCCCATCGTTACGCCATTCGTGCAGGTCGGAACTTACCCGACAAGGAATTTCGCTACCTTAGGACCGTTATAGTTACGGCCGCCGTTTACCGGGGCTTCGATCAAGAGCTTCGCGCAAGCGCTAACCCCATCAATTAACCTTCCGGCACCGGGCAGGCGTCACACCGTATACGTCCACTTTCGTGTTAGCACAGTGCTGTGTTTTTAATAAACAGTCGCAGGGGCCTGGTATCTTCGACCGGCTTCCGCTCCACCCGCAGGGGCTTCACGTACACGCCGGCGTGCCTTCTCCCGAAGTTACGGCACCATTTTGCCTAGTTCCTTTACCCGAGTTCTCTCAAGCGCCTTGGGATTCTCACCCTGACCACCTGTGTCGGTTTGGGGTACGGTCCCGGATAGCCTGAAGCTTAGAAGATTTTCCTGGAAGCATGGCATCAATGACTTCCAACCCGTAAAAGGGTCGTCGTCGTCACGTCTCGACATTATGGGTCCGGATTTGCCTAAACCCACTGCCTACTCGCTTAAACCGGGACAACCGTCGCCCGGCTCACCTAGCCTTCTCCGTCTCTCCATCGCAGCTATCCAAGGTACGGGAATATTAACCCGTTTCCCATCGACTACACCTTTCGGTCTCGCCTTAGGGGCCGACTCACCCTGCGCCGATTAGCGTTGCGCAGGAACCCTTGGTCTTCCGGCGTGGGGGTTTTTCACCCCCATTGTCGTTACTCATGTCAGCATTCGCACTTCTGATACCTCCAGCAGACTTCTCAATCCACCTTCGCAGGCTTACAGAACGCTCCCCTACCCCGCATACTTGCGTATGCAGCCGCAGCTTCGGTGACCAGTTTGAGCCCCGTTACATCTTCCGCGCAGGCCGACTCGACTAGTGAGCTATTACGCTTTCTTTAAAGGATGGCTGCTTCTAAGCCAACCTCCTAGCTGTCTGAGCCTTCCCACATCGTTTCCCACTTAACTGGTACTTGGGGACCTTAGCTGGCGGTCTGGGTTGTTTCCCTCTTCACGACGGACGTTAGCACCCGCCGTGTGTCTCCCGGATAGTACTCACTGGTATTCGGAGTTTGCATCGGGTTGGTAAGTCGGGATGACCCCCTAGCCGAAACAGTGCTCTACCCCCAGTGGTATTCGTCCGAGGCGCTACCTAAATAGCTTTCGGGGAGAACCAGCTATCTCCGGGCTTGATTAGCCTTTCACTCCGATCCACAAGTCATCCCCTGGCTTTTCAACGACAGTGGGTTCGGGCCTCCAGTGCCTGTTACGGCACCTTCAC
This sequence comes from Marinobacter sp. AN1, assembly GCF_026013985.1. NCBI lineage: Bacteria > Pseudomonadati > Pseudomonadota > Gammaproteobacteria > Pseudomonadales > Marinobacteraceae > Marinobacter > Marinobacter sp. AN1. The sequence goes on from NZ_CP110342.1 coordinate 3,496,862, forward strand.
CCTGCTCATGGATAGATCGCCCGGTTTCGGGTCTATGCCCAGCGACTAAGTCGCCCTATTCAGACTCGGTTTCCCTACGGCTCCCCTATACGGTTAACCTCGCCACTGAACATAAGTCGCTGACCCATTATACAAAAGGTACGCCGTCACGGAACAAGTCCGCTCCGACTGCTTGTACGCATACGGTTTCAGGGTCTATTTCACTCCCCTCACAGGGGTTCTTTTCGCCTTTCCCTCACGGTACTGGTTCACTATCGGTCAGTCAGGAGTATTTAGCCTTGGAGGATGGTCCCCCCATGTTCAGACAGGATTACACGTGACCCGTCCTACTCGATTTCACTGGACTCAGGTTTCGGATACGGGGCTATCACCCACTATGGCGGCTCTTTCCAGGGCCTTCTCCTACCAGTTGTCCAGCTTAAGGGCTGGTCCCCGTTCGCTCGCCGCTACTGAGGGAATCTCGGTTGATTTCTTTTCCTTCGGGTACTTAGATGTTTCAGTTCCCCGAGTTCGCCTCTTACACCTATGGATTCAGTGTAAGATACCGACCCGAAAGTCGGTGGGTTTCCCCATTCAGAGATGCCCGGATCATAGCTTGTTTGCCAGCTCCCCGAGCCTTATCGCAGGCTTCCACGTCTTTCATCGCCTCTGACTGCCAAGGCATCCACCGTATGCGCTTAGTTGCTTGACTATATAACCCCAAGACAACTGACCTGTGCATCAACACCGCTTGACCTTCCCCTGGCAAGCCAGGTTCGTGATCATCCAATGATGACGTTCAGAGACAGCCGACTGAAGCTATAAACAACCACTTCAACGACACACCGGATAACGCTTGATCGTTATCGCTGAAACTCTGTTCTGAACTAGAAGAACAGAATTTCGTGTTTCAATCTCATCCGAATTGTTAAAGAGCAATTCTGACCCAGTGATCAGAAAGAAGGGCTTACAACGTCACCGCGTTGAAACACTTTTTTCTGCACACTGACATAACGTCAGGCAATCAGGTTCGTCGATCTGTTTATGGTGGAGCCAGGCGGGATCGAACCGCCGACCTCCTGCGTGCAAGGCAGGCGCTCTCCCAGCTGAGCTATGGCCCCTAATAGAAACCACTCACCAAGCCGGCAATTTCGTTGACTCGCCGTACTCGGAGAATTGATCAGATCTAGGCGCGTTCGGGCGAAGCATACTTCAGTATGCGAGTCCGGGCGCAACGACGAGCTGGTCAATTCTGGTGGGTCTGGGTGGACTTGAACCACCGACCTCACCCTTATCAGGGGTGCGCTCTAACCACCTGAGCTACAGACCCAATTATCACTGCATCTTGTGCCACCTGAGCTGCGTTGCAGTCTTCGTTCACTCGGTCACGTACGTGTGTACGCTCCCTCCTTCACTCAGCCTGCGCCTTGTCAGCTGCCACAATCTACAGCGCTAATCTCTGCTTCATGCTTTCTCCAGGAGAAGCACTTCACAGCCGGGCCTGCAAAGACCCTTTTGCTCTCTTCACGTTAACCAAGTAATTCGTGTGGACTCTGACCGAAACCTCCAGCGTTCGTTAAGGAGGTGATCCAGCCGCAGGTTCCCCTACGGCTACCTTGTTACGACTTCACCCCAGTCATGAACCACACCGTGGTGATCGTCCTCCCGAAGGTTAGACTAACCACTTCTGGTGCAATCCACTCCCATGGTGTGACGGGCGGTGTGTACAAGGCCCGGGAACGTATTCACCGTGACATTCTGATTCACGATTACTAGCGATTCCGACTTCACGCAGTCGAGTTGCAGACTGCGATCCGGACTACGACGCGTTTTGTGAGATTGGCTCCCCCTCGCGGGTTTGCAGCCCTCTGTGCGCGCCATTGTAGCACGTGTGTAGCCCTGGCCGTAAGGGCCATGATGACCTGACGTCATCCCCACCTTCCTCCGGTTTGTCACCGGCAGTCTCCCTAGAGTTCCCACCATGATGTGCTGGCAACTAGGGATAAGGGTTGCGCTCGTTACGGGACTTAACCCAACATCTCACGACACGAGCTGACGACGGCCATGCAGCACCTGTGTTTGGGTTCCCGAAGGCACCAATCCATCTCTGGAAAGTTCCCAACATGTCAAGGCCAGGTAAGGTTCTTCGCGTTGCGTCGAATTAAACCACATGCTCCACCGCTTGTGCGGGCCCCCGTCAATTCATTTGAGTTTTAACCTTGCGGCCGTACTCCCCAGGCGGTCTACTTAGTGCGTTAACTGCGCCACTAAGACTTCAAGAGTCCCAACGGCTAGTAGACATCGTTTACGGCGTGGACTACCAGGGTATCTAATCCTGTTTGCTCCCCACGCTTTCGCACCTCAGTGTCAGTGTTGGTCCAGGTAGCCGCCTTCGCCACTGGTGTTCCTTCCTATATCTACGCATTTCACCGCTACACAGGAAATTCCACTACCCTCTACCACACTCTAGCCTGACAGTTCGAAATGCCGTTCCCAGGTTAAGCCCGGGGCTTTCACATCTCGCTTATCAAACCACCTACGCGCGCTTTACGCCCAGTAATTCCGATTAACGCTTGCACCCTCCGTATTACCGCGGCTGCTGGCACGGAGTTAGCCGGTGCTTCTTCTGTGAGTAACGTCAAGCCTCATGGGTATTAGCCATAAGGTTTTCCTCCTCACTGAAAGTGCTTTACAACCCGAAAGCCTTCTTCACACACGCGGCATGGCTGGATCAGGGTTGCCCCCATTGTCCAATATTCCCCACTGCTGCCTCCCGTAGGAGTTCGGGCCGTGTCTCAGTCCCGATGTGGCTGATCATCCTCTCAGACCAGCTACGGATCGTCGCCTTGGTGAGCCATTACCCCACCAACAAGCTAATCCGACATAGGCTCATCCAATAGCGCAAGGTCCGAAGATCCCCTGCTTTCCCCCGTAGGGCGTATGCGGTATTAATCCGGGTTTCCCCGGGCTATCCCCCACTACTGGGCAGATTCCTATGCATTACTCACCCGTCCGCCGCTCGTCAGCGGGGTGCAAGCACCCCCTGTTACCGCTCGACTTGCATGTGTTAAGCCTGCCGCCAGCGTTCAATCTGAGCCATGATCAAACTCTTCAGTTTAAATCATACAAGATCCGAAGATCTCTAATCTTGCTCAAGACAAAACTCATATTTCGACGAGTCGCTGCCTCGATATCTGTTGCCAGATGGTCTCGGCCAGCGCCCACACGAATTACTTGGTCAACTTGTTAAAGAGCGTTGAGCGTCTGCTCAATCAAGGCCGCGTATTCTACATCAGATCGCTACCTTGTCAACGGTTATTTTGAAGTTTTTGTCGCCGCTTCCGAAGAAGCCTTACACCGAAAAAACCCAAACCTTACAACCGCTTACTTCCCTTCCCGGTTCCGCCGTCGCCGGCGTTCCCTGTCGAAGTGGGGCGCATTCTACAGCCCCACCGTTTTCTGTCAACGACCTTTTTGAAAAAGTTCGTTTTTCTTCAGAATCGCTCAATCGGTAACCAAAACCCGTGCAATTTTCTTCTTGCCAGCCTGGATCACCACATTCTCGCCCCTGGAGAACTGCCGACCGACATCTTCGAGCTGCTGCCCATCTATATAGACAGCACCCCGCCCGAGCACATCCTTCGCCGCTGCACCATTCTTCACCAGCCCGGCCAACCGAAGCACCGCCGAGATTGGCAGACTATCCTGGCCATCGAGCGACACTTCAACTTCCGGAACGTTCTCGGGGATCTCGCCAAGCGCCACCCGGTTACCCGCAGACTTATGGGCGCTGGCTGCCGCTTCCGCGTCATGGAAACGAGTAATGATTTCCTCCGCGAGGATCTTCTTGAATTCCTGGGGATTCGCCCCGCCCTCAACGGCCTTGCGATACTCCGCCACCTCAGTCAGCGGGCGGAAGCTCAACAACTCGAAGTACCGCCACAGCAACTCATCCGGCATGGACAGAAGCTTGGTGTACATTTCGCCCGGCGTATCACTGACACCCACGTAGTTGCCCAAGGACTTGGACATCTTCTGGACACCATCAAGCCCCTCAAGGATCGGCATGGTCAAAATGACCTGGGGTTCCTGGCCGTAGTGCTTCTGCAGAATACGCCCCATGAGGAGGTTGAATTTCTGGTCGGTACCACCGAGTTCGACGTCAGCTTTCAGTGCGACGGAGTCGTAACCCTGAACCAGCGGATAAAGGAACTCGTGAATGGCAATGGGCTGCTCGGCGCGGTAGCGCTTGTCGAAATCATCCCGCTCCAGCATCCGGGCTACGGTATACTGGCCGGCCAGGCGAATCATGTCCGCCGCCGTCATCTTGCCCATCCACTCGGAATTGAAGACAACGGTGGTTTTCTCCGGATCAAGGATCCTGAACACCTGCTCTTTATAGGTGATGGCATTTTGCCGCACCTGCTCCTCAGTCAGCGGCGGCCGGGTTGCGCTCTTGCCCGTAGGGTCACCAATCATTCCAGTGAAGTCACCGATGAGAAAGATAACCTCGTGCCCCAGGTCCTGGAACTGGCGAAGCTTGTTAATCAATACAGTATGACCAAGGTGCAGGTCAGGAGCCGTGGGATCAAACCCGGCCTTGATGCGCAGCGGGCGACCCTGCTTCAGCTTCTCGACCAAAGCTTCTTCGGGAATCAGCTCATCCACACCACGCTTGATGATCGCCAGCGCTTCCTCTATCGATGCCATAATCCTCGAACCCCATAGCAAAAACGGGCGCTGCCGTTACAGACCTCAACAAAAGTAAGCTGAGCGTAACGGCAAACCCTGATACATTTAACGCGTCACCGGCTGCCCGGACACAGAAAAGAAGTCGCGGATTATATCAGCCGAATCGGGAAAATCTGCCGTTACGCTGTTTTTCGCTGTGACGGCGAGCGCTTTTTATACGATTCTGCTTGCTCTATACTTGAGCCAGAACTTGAATCAGATCATACAAGCTACCGACGTAGCGACAAAAATACAGGTTTTCGACGTGATCAAAACGTTCCCCAAGCTCCATCTCATCGCCGCCGCCGGTATCAGTCTCGTGGTGGGCGCCACTTTGGTTTTCAGCCCCAGTGCTGATGTCGAAGCCAAGCGCATGACTGTCAACCTGGACCTGGAAAAGCCTGGACAGCCCGTATCGGCACTGCAACTGACAGCACGGTCCGAACAGGCCAGCTCACCAAGCCCGGAAAAATCCGCACCCTCCCAGCCGGCTGAAGCCCCGACGGCGACAGACACCAAGCCAACCGCCGAGGCACCAGAAGAGTCCGTAGCAGACGCTCCCACCGAACCGGCCGAACCGGCTCTGACCTGGAGCGAACTGAAGGTTGAGAGGGGCGATACCCTGTCTTCCCTGTTCAAGCAGGCCGGATTCAATGACCGCCTGATGCTTGCCGTCATCCATGGCGAAGGCGAAGCCGACAAACTGCAACACCTCTATGTTGGCGAAACGCTGGCCTTTGCCACCAACGAACAGGGTGAGCTGGTCAAGGTGCGCCTGGACCGTAGCCGGCTTGAGTCACTACTAATCACCCTTGCTGAAGAAGGCTATGTCGGTGAAACGGTAATGGCAGAGCCCGAGCCAAGACTGGCGTTCGCCTCCGGAGAGATTGAAGGCTCCCTTTACCTGGCTGGCAAAGAAGCCGGGCTGGATGATCGCATCACCATGGAACTGGCCGGCATCTTCGGCTGGGATATCGATTTCGTCTACGACATCCGTAAAGGCGACAGCTTCGAGGTGGTTTACGAGGAGCTGTACCTGGATGGCGAAAAAATCGATGACGGCAAAATTGTTGCTGCACGCTTCGTCAACCGTGGCCGCGAAGTCGTCGCCCTTCACTACACCGATTCCAGTGGCGACAGCGATTACTACACTCCGGACGGCAACAGCATGCGCAAGGCTTTCCTGCGCACACCCATCAACGCCCGGGTGTCATCACCGTTCAACCTGCAGCGTCGCCACCCGGTACTTGACGTGGTTCGTCCCCACGAAGGTACAGATTATGCCGCACCCCCCGGCACGCCGATCAAGGCTGCCGGCGATGGACGAGTTTCCTTTGCTGGCTGGAAAGGCGGCTATGGCCGCACCGTGGTGCTCTCCCATGGTGACAACATCAGCACCCTGTACGCCCACATGAGCGGCCTGGGCAAGGGCATTTCCAGCGGCACCCGGGTCAAGCAGGGACAGACGGTTGGCTACGTCGGGTCATCCGGCATGGTGACAGGCCCGCACCTGCACTACGAATTCCGGGTTAACGGCGTCGCCCGCAACTCCAGGACCATCGACCTGCCGGAGGCGAGCCCGATCCCCGACAGCGAGATGGCCCGGTTCAAGACCGCCACTCAACAGCAGGTTGCACAGCTGAACACGCTGGGAGAGGGCTTCCGCCAGATTGCCATGGCCCAGGAAGCCGTTTCCGACCGGGACCAGTAAACCAGTGGCCCTGTACATCGGCCTGATGTCAGGCACCAGCATGGACGGCGTCGATGCCGCGCTGGTGGACCTGACGGAGGCCGGCAGGGCTTCCTTGATTGCCACACACACCGAAGCCATTCCCACCACGCTCCTTCAGACCCTGACAGCGCTCAGCCAGAATCGGGGCACACCAGACGAACTCGGTCATAGCGACCATGAGCTCGGCGAGCTCTTCGCCACTGCAGCCAATGCGCTGATCCGCAAGAGCCCGGAATCCGGTCCAATAAAGGCAATCGGCAGTCACGGTCAGACTATCCGCCACGTGCCCGATGGTGCCACTCCGTTTACCCTGCAACTGGGTGATCCCAACATCATCGCTGAACGCACAGGTATCACGACGGTCGCTGACCTTCGGAGACGGGATATGGCGGCCGGAGGCCAGGGTGCGCCCCTGGTGCCCGCGTTTCACCATGCCGTTTTTGGCTCGGATACCCAGCACCGGGCACTGGTCAACATAGGCGGCATCGCCAATCTCAGCTGGCTCCCCGCCGGCAATGAGTCAGCGGGGGGAGGATTTGACACAGGCCCTGGCAATGGCCTGATGGACAGCTGGGCCCAGCACCACCTGGGCGAACCTTTTGACCGTAACGGCGACTGGGCGGCCAGCGGACAGCTGCAAGCTCGTATTCTGGAGGGACTCCTTCAGGAGCCCTACTTCGACAGACCAGTCCCGAAAAGCACCGGTAAGGAACTGTTCAACGCCGCCTGGCTGGATGCGAAGCTACGCCAGTGGCCGGATACGGATCCTGCTGACGTCCAGCGCACCCTTCTGGAGCTGACCGCTCTCACCATTACCCGCCAGCTACCCGAAGCCCGGCCGTTGGCGGTCTATGTCTGCGGTGGGGGCGCGAAGAACGTGGCATTGATGAACCGTCTGCGGGATCTACTGGAACCAGACAAGGTTTCAGTCAGCACCACCTCGGAGTTGGGAATTGATCCGCAATGGGTTGAGGCAGCTGCCTTTGCCTGGCTAGCCAGGCAAACCATGGAGGGCCTCGCCGGCAACGTGCCTGCAGTAACAGGGGCAAGTGGCCCGCGGGTTCTGGGGGGCATCTACCCAGCGTGATTTACCGGCAGGAGTGTGAGCGGGTACCGGCACACTGGCGTGCGCTGGTACCGACTGTTGCTAGATAGAAAACGACGAGCCGCACCCACAGGTGGAAGTGGCATTGGGGTTCTGAACCACAAACTGCGAGCCTTGCAGCCCTTCCTGATAGTCAATCGTTGCGCCAACCAGGTACTGGTAGCTCATAGGATCCACAAGCAGGGTCACGCCGTCCCGCTCGATGGCGGTGTCGTCTTCCTGCTGGCTGTCATCGAACGAAAAACCGTACTGGAAGCCGGAACAGCCACCACCGGTGACGAACACCCGCAGTTTGAGGTCAGGGTTACCCTCTTCTTCTACGAGCTCTTTTACCTTGGCGACCGCACTGTCGCTGAAAAACAGGGGTACGGCTATTTGTTCCTGAACTGCGCTCAATTCTGCCTCCTGACATCCTGGAATGATGCCATTATGGTATTCCCGACCAATTTGATCAACTATTCTCCACCAGCCTGACCGGCTGACTTCCGTTCATCCATCGGGTTCGCACCCGGCTCACCCGGACTGTCATCCGGCAGGTCGTCTCCCTGCAGCCCGACCGGCTTCTGCTTATCCGCCGCACCCGGCAGCTGAGGTCGCGGCAAAGAGTCTGGGTCCCTGCTGTGAACCATATTGCCATTAACTGACGCACCGGCCGCCATTTCCACAAGGTTGTAATATACGTTACCCGTTATGGCGGCCTTGGGCGCCAGTTCAAGATGCTCACGGGCAAAAACGTCACCTTTTACGGTGCCGTTGATGATAATGTTGGGAGCGACGACATCTCCCTCGACTTCACCACACTCGGACAGGCGGACCAACGCTGCCCCGGACTCTTCATCAGCAATGATGCTGCCCTGAACACGGCCATCCACATGCAACCCACCGGTGAAGTGGATATTTCCTTCTACCCGTGTCTTTGCCGATATCAGGGTATCGAACCGACCCTGGGGACGCCTGCCTTTCTGCTTTTTCCTGCTCAACATGCTCAATTCCTCGTGATTTGCCGCCAGTCGAAGGTTCGCTCAGCCTCAGAGGCCTTATTTCCTTCAGCCTTGGCAACCACCTGGATTTCGTAGGGTTCAAAATTATCCGGCAAGGTCAGCATTCCCTCCACATCCTGGAAATACCGGAAGCGGAAACGCACGCCCAGCTCCTCCACGTCACCGGACAGGTCCCGCAGGGGAATCACTTCCTGTTCGCCGTTCCGGTCCCCTATGATATTCACTACCACGACGCCCGAAATGTAGCTTTTGTTGTCACCAACCTGGGTCAATACCAGTTTGAAAGCGTACTGACCCTCGACCCTACCTTGCCGCAGGCTCAGTTGATCCACCTGCAGCCCCTTGCTGACCTCGGACGGTGCCATGATTTTTCGATAGAAGGTGAGGTCCGCTTCCAGCGCCGCCTGGCGCCCCTCCAGTTCCGCAATGGTGTTACGAGCTGTCGTCAGGGCCTGCTCGTCAATCGCACTGGCCCGCTCAAGCTGCACCATCCTGCGGCGAACCTCGTCGTACTCCTGGGTAACCTCGGCAAGCTCCCTTGCCAACGAAGGCCGGGTCTGCACCACATCCACGATACGGTGCCCGCCCTGAGACCAGCCGACACCATAACCAACGGCACCCGAAAGGGCGCATAGCATTAACACACCTATCACCCGCCAGGGCTTCGGGTGCCGCCGGCGAGGGACAATGACATACTCATCCCGGGAATTTCGCGTTTCGCTCAAGGCGCCAATTCCATCAGGGCAACAGCGCAGGAACCCTGAGGCCCGCACGCTCATCAAGACCAAACATGATGTTCATATTTTGTACGGCCTGGCCCGCGGCTCCCTTCACCAGGTTGTCGATAACAGAGGTAACAATGACCACCGGGCTGTCTTCCTGCCGGTGCAGCGCCATGCGACAACTGTTTTCACCCCGCACGCTGCGGGTCTCCGGATGGCTACCGAAAGGCATGACATCGACGAAAGGCTCATCCCGGTAGCGCTCTTCATACAACGCCTGCAGGCGATCAAAGTCTGCGGGATCATTCAGTTCAGCATAGAGCGTTGCTTCGATACCCCGGATCATCGGGACAAGGTGCGGTACAAAGCTGACCCCTACCCTGCCAGCGGCCATCTGCTCCAGCCCCTGGCGAATTTCGGGCAGGTGCCGGTGTCCGGAGGCACCATAGGCCTTGAAGCTCTCGCCTACCTCACCATGGAGCATCCCAACCTTGCCCTGGCGCCCGGCTCCGCTGGCGCCAGACTTGGCATCCGCAACCAGGTGACCCGTCCGGACCAGTCGATTCTCCAGCAATGGCAGGAAGCCCAACTGTACCGCTGTAGGATAGCAACCGGGATTGGCAACCAGCTCGGCCTGCCTGATGGCCTCACGGGCCACCTCCGGCAAACCGTATACGGCCTTCGCTGCCCATTCTGCCGTTTCGTGGGGCATACCATACCAGCGAGCCCACACATCCAGGTCACGAATCCGGAAATCTGCTGACAGGTCCACAATCCGGACACCCCTGGCCAGCAATTCAGGTGCCATGCGCATGGCAACACCGTGGGGAGTCGCAAAGAAGACCAGGTCACAGCCTGCAAGCACCTCCACGTCAGGCTCGGTAAAGCTGAGGTCGTAGTAGCCGCGAAGATTGGTATACATATCAGCGACAGCCATACCGGCTTCCGATCGCGAGGTGATACAGGACACCTCCACATCCGGATGCGTGGCCAGAATCCTCAGAAGCTCAACCCCGGTGTACCCTGTTCCGCCGACAATACCTGCTTTAATCACCAATCTCTCCTGCTCGGCCTGTGAATATGACAATGCGTGCCTTCACCCCACCGCACGGTCAGGGCTCTGAAGGAACGTCATCATTAACGTCTTAGTCTACCATGATAAACCAGTGTCTTATTGCAGAGGCGGCAGGGCCGGTTACAATGCGTCCTAACTTGCTGAAACGGCGGTGTGCAGCGGCGATGTAATGAACGATCTGAAACAGAAACTGAGCGACAGGCTGATACCCGGATTCCGCCGGAGACTGGCCGGAGTAGATGCCCTGCCGCAACTGGCGCTGCTCGGCTTGCTCTCTGGGGTCTTTACCGGCGCCGTTATCCTGCTGTTCCGGTTCGCCATCGAATTTCCCCTTGGCTACCTGTTGCCGGAAAACGACGCCGAGAATTACGAAGACCTGGCCATGCTTACCCGCACACTCCTGCCACTGGGCGGGGCGGTCCTGCTCGGCTTGCTCCTGCACTGGCTTGCATCCCGCGACCGCAAGGTAGGGGTGGCCCATGTCATGGAGCGCCTGAACTACCACCAGGGTTACATCACCTTTCGCAGTGCACTGGTCCAGTTCGCAGTCGGGGTAGGCACCCTGCTGACCGGCCAGTCAGCGGGTCGGGAAGGGCCTGCAGTGCATCTCGGTGCAGCGGTATCCAGCCTGATGGGCCAGTGGATGCGCCTTCCCAATAACAGCATCCGCACGCTGGTAGCCTGCGGCTGCGCTGCAGCAATATCCGCTTCATTCAACACCCCCATCTCTGGCGTCATTTTCGCCATGGAAGTGGTGATGATGGAGTACACCATCGCCGGCTTCACCCCAATCATCCTGTCAGCGGTCAGCGCGGCCATTGTCACCCAGGCCGTGTACGGCAGCGAACCGGCGTTCTCGGTTCCGGCACTGACCATGAACTCACTTCTGGAAATCCCCTGGATTCTGGCGCTAGCGGTAGTGATCGCCATTGCAGCCGCCAGCTTTATCCACATTCTTTCCTGGGCCAATCGTTTCAATCATCGGCCCATTTTTCTGCGAGTCGTTTCGGCGGGCGTCCTCATGATGCCCTTCGCCCTGATCATCCCGGAGGTCATGGGCATCGGCTATGACACCGTTTCCCTTGCGATTCATGGTGAACTGCCGTTCTGGATCCTGCTTGGCGCCGGCCTCGCCAAGGTGCTCGTGACCGCACTGACAGTCGGCCTCGGCATGCCCAGCAGTATTATTGGCCCCACGATATTCATGGGTGCCACCCTGGGGGCCGCAATGGGAATGGTGGGCGCCATGGTAGCGCCTGAGCTGGCATCATCCGTGGGCTTCTATGCCATGCTCGGCATGGGCGCAATGATGGGAGCGGTTCTCCAGGCCCCGCTGGCGGCACTAATGGCACTCATGGAGCTGACCCGCAATCCGAACATCATCCTGCCGGGGATGCTGGTCATTACAACCGCCTCACTGGTGACCAGTGAGGTCTTCGCGAAGCGCTCAATCTTCCTGACCATGCTTCAGAATCAGGGCCTCAGTTACCAGAACTCACCCATTATCCAGGCGTTACGCCGGGTCTCAGTGGGCGCCATCATGGATCGTAGCGTGACCCGCATCGACAGGGAAATCAGCTATGACGCTGCGCGGGAACTCCTCAAAAGCGAACCGAAATGGCTGGTTGTCGAAGGCAGTAACGGGCCCTCTGCCCTGCTACCCTCTGTGGACCTGGCACGCTTCCTTGAGCACCTGAAAAACCGACAGGCGGAGGAGGACAAATCCCTGCCAGAGGTAATCGACCTGATGGAAATGCCAGCAAACCGCCGGGACATTGCCCCGATCCAGTACCAGGCGACCCTGGAAGAAGCGCTGGACCAGTTCGAATCCACCCAGGCCGAGGCACTTTACGTGCAGCGTCATGTCGCACCGATGATTCAGCGCATTTACGGTATCGTGCTCAAGTCCGATATCGAGAGCTACTACCAATACCGACGGAGTTGACCATGCTTTGGGTTAAAACCCTGCACATTATTTCCCTGGTTTGCTGGTTTGCCGGCATCTTCTACCTGCCAAGACTCTTCGTTTACCATGCCGCCTGTGAGGACCAGCCAGGGCGGGAGAGGTTCAAGGTCATGGAGCGCAAGCTGTACCGGGGTATCACCACTCCCTCCATGGTCGCCACGGTGATCTTCGGTGTCTGGCTCCTGAGTTACAATGTATCCGGCTATTTCAGTCAGGGCTGGCTGCACGCCAAGCTGTTGCTGGTGGCGCTACTGATCGCCTATCACTTCTATTGCGGCCACCTGGTCAAGGTATTCCGGGATGACCGTAACCGGCGCAGCCACGTATTCTATCGCTGGTTCAACGAATTGCCGGTGCTGGTCCTGGTTATCGTGGTCATTCTGGCCGTGGTCAAACCATTCTGAGGAGTTACGCCATCAACCTACATCAACGCCCCCAGGTTCTGATCGTTTCCGGACTGGACCCGTCTGGCGGAGCGGGCGTGCAGGCCGACATACAGGCCACCACCGCCCTTGGCTGTCACCCCCTGCCGGTACTGAGTTGCCTGACGGTGCAGGACACCCGCAATGTTTATAACGCCGAGGCGGTGGACGCCGACCTGGTTCGGCAGCAACTGGAGTACCTCGCGGCAGATTGCCGGATCGATGCCGTCAAGACGGGCGCCCTGGGCAATGCTGCGGTGGTCAATGCAGTGGCGGATTTTCTGGACCAGCACACATTGCTCCCGCTGATAGTCGACCCGGTCATCAAGGCAGCGGGCGGCGGTGACCTGGCTGACGATGAACTCCTCAGCGCCATGCAGCAGCGCCTCTTCGCGCGGGCCGAAGTCATTACCCCCAACGGTATCGAGCTGACGCAGCTTGGCGGGTTTGAAGACCAGCGAGACAGCGCGCGGCACCTGCTGGACGGGGGCTGCCAGGGCGTGCTTGCTACCGGCGGCCACGGTATCGGTGAGTTCATCACCAACACACTCTACCGCCAGGACCAGGCGGAAAAATCCTGGCAAATTGAACGGGTAGGCGGCGAGTACCATGGCACGGGGTGCACCCTGGCCGCAGCCATTGCCGCGGGGCGAGCGGCCGGACTATCCCTCGAAGATGCCATTGAGCAGGCTCAGCGGTTTGTCAGTGGCGCCATTAACCACGCGCTTGCGGTTGGTCACGGGCAACCCGTGCCTGACCGGGGTGTGACCTGGGCAGCTCAGGGATGACAGGACCTGTTTTCGCCAAGGGCCTGCGCCCGGGCCTTTATGCCATCACTGACAGCCGCTTGCTGCCGGATCACCAGCTGGTGGCCGGTGTAGCTGCCGCCATTCGAGGCGGTGCCGTACTGATCCAGTACCGGGAAAAGGACCTCAATACAGCGGACAAGCTCCGACAGGCAACAGCACTGACCGAACTTTGCCAGAGGGAAGGTGTTCCGCTGATCATAAACGATGACCCTTACCTGGCTCAGCAATGTGGCGCCGACGGGGTTCATTTGGGGCAGACCGATGGATCCATTGAAACAGCCCGCCACATCCTGGGGCCCGACGCCATTATCGGCGTCACCTGCCACGGCGATCTCGCCCTGGCAGAGACGGCCCGTACAAGGGGCGCGGATTACCTGGCATTCGGCCGGTTCTTCACCTCAGAGACCAAACCGGGAGCACCCCGGGCCGAAGCGGTAATTTTGGGCAAGGCGGCAGACCTGAACCTGCCACGTACCGCCATTGGCGGGGTAACCACGGATAACGGCGCGTCGCTGATCCAGTCCGGGGCAGACCTTCTGGCCGTTGTCGGCGGCCTGTTCGCCGGGAGCAGCGAGCAGATCGAATCACGGGCCAGGGCATTCACCCGGCTGTTTGCCGAGCACCACCCTCTTTTCAAACTCTGATAGCATTGCGGTCACTCTCACTGCCGAGTCCTGACCGGACTACCAACTTTCCCCGGCGACCATCAAGGAGCCTACAGATGACCCATTCCGAGACCCTGTTCGAGCAGGCCCAGAAATACATCCCCGGTGGTGTGAATTCCCCGGTACGCGCCTTCAAGGGCGTGGGCGGCTCTCCAATCTTCTTCAAACACGCCGAAGGTGCCTACCTGTATGACGAGGATGACCGTCGCTACATTGACTACGTGGGCTCCTGGGGACCCATGATCGTCGGGCACTCCAACGAGCACATCAAGCAGGCCCTGCATACCCAGATCGAACTGGGCGTAGGCTACGGTGCGCCAACCGCCATCGAAACCGAGATGGCGATGAAGGTCTGCGAACTGGTGCCTTCCATCGAACTGGTCCGCATGGTCAACAGCGGCACCGAAGCCACCATGAGCGCCATTCGCCTGGCCCGGGGCTATACCGGTCGGGACAAGATCGTAAAGTTTGAAGGCTGCTATCACGGCCACGTGGACTCACTGTTGGTAAAGGCGGGCTCCGGTGCCCTGACCCTGGGCGTACCCAACTCACCCGGCATCCCCGCCAGCCTGGCAGAACATACCATTACCCTGACCTACAACGACATAGAGGGAGTTCGCAAAACCTTCGAGGAGATCGGAGACCAGGTGGCTGCGATTATCGTGGAGCCGGTGGCCGGTAACATGAACTGCATTCCACCGGTACCAGGCTTCCTGGAGTCCCTGCGGGAAGTTTGCGACCAGCACGGTACAGTGCTGATCTTTGATGAAGTGATGACCGGCTTCCGGGTTTCACTCGGCGGCGCCCAGGGCCATTACGGCATTACCCCGGACCTGACCGCCCTTGGCAAGGTGATTGGCGGTGGCCTACCGGTTGGTGCCTTCGGCGGCAAGCGGGAGATCATGGAACACATCTCTCCGCTGGGCCCCGTCTACCAGGCGGGCACCCTGTCCGGCAACCCGCTGGCGATGACCGCCGGGCTGACCACCCTGAACCTGATTTCCGAAACCGGCTTCCACGACAGGCTGACGGCGAAAACCCGCACCCTTTGCGACGGCCTGAAAAAAGCCGCCGACGAAGCGGGCATCCCTCTGACGGTGCAAAGCGCCGGCGCCATGTTCGGCCTGTTCTTCACGGACGAGCCCGAGGTCACACGGTTTGACCAGGTCATGAACTGCGACGTTGAGCGTTTCAAGGCCTTTTTCCAGGGGATGCTGAAAGAAGGCGTTTACCTGGCACCGTCCGCCTTTGAGGCCGGCTTTACCAGTGCGGCCCTCAGCGATGAGGACATCGAAGCCACCATTGCAGCTGCAAGAAAGGTCATGGCTACCTTGTGAGTCCTGAACGGGGAGCGTGCAACAGTCCGGCAGCTCCCCGATCGGGCCGATTAGAACAGGTAATCAATGCCCAGGCGATAAACCTCGTTATCGTAATCATACTGGTGCAGTGAGCTGTCGTTGCTGTGATGGCTCGCTGCTGCCACAACAGACCAGCTCTGAGTAAGGAAATACTCCGCTGTCAGCTCGACGGAGTAACGGTGATCCACCCGACGTCCTGACTCCCAGCCGATGTCGGACGTAATCTGATAGGGGTCCGGATAATCACTGTAGCGGTAGCCCAGTCCACCACCCAAGATCCAGGCAGCCCAGCCCAGGTAGCTCAGTTCCAGACCAAGCTCCTGGCGTCGGGGTGACAGGCTGGCGAACTGCCCGTCACCGGCAAGGTCCTCACGCCGGTTGAACTCCAGCCCCAGGCTCCCGGCGGCCTGCCACCGGGCCCAGCGATGGTGGTAGCTTGCCACTGCTTCGTAGCGCATACCCTCATACGGCTCGAACCCATCAAACGGACGAACGTATGAGGCTTCCAGGGCAAGCTGACACCGGCCGCCCAGATAGTCGTCTGCACAGCTATCCTGCTGGTATTTGAGTACCAGTGCGGTATGAAGCTCCCGGGAATCGCCTCCCTCCCGGAAAAAACGCTGCTCCACACCGATCTCATAACGCTCCGCCACACCCCGGGAAACCCAGGACACGCCGAGCTGGGCGGCATCCGTAATGAAGTCGCGTTCAGTATGATAGTGACGCCGAAAGACGCTGGCCGATAGCTGGACTGCCTCTGCAGAACTCCCCCCGGTCGCTCCGAGAGGCAGCACAGGACCACGGCCGGCCAGCAATACATCCGTGAAGCCATCAGACAGGTCCGATGCCGCACTGTCGGGCCTCAGGGCGAGGTTGCTTTCGTAACCGCCGCTCAGGGCGACCAAACCCAGCCAATACGCTGGCGCCGGGGACTGAGTCTGGTTCAGGATCTGCAATTGCCGCCCGGCCAGGCGGCGAAGTTTCTCCTGCCCTGCGGTATCAAACACCTGCCCGAACCACACCCGGGCCATCTTCTCGTCACCTTCCGCCAGGGCGACCAATCCAAGGTTGTAGCCCGCCAGATCCTCATGTTCGGTGCCCAGCAGTTGACGGAATGCCTGCCGCGAACGCCGATAATCACCGACCCGGTAATAGAGGACGCCCAGGTTGTAGTAGAGGGCACTGGACTCCAGGCCACTTTCCCGGGCCTGCTCCAGCAGGCGGCGGGCCTGTGCCAGCTCTCCCCTCTCAAACGCGCCGACACCTTCCTGCAGCAACTGCCAGGCATCTGTGTCAGCGGTATCACCCGGCGCTGCAAGGGACGGCAAAGCCACCATCAGCAGCGGGCCGGTCAGGAGCAGGAAAAGCAGACGCGACAAACAGATCTCCCGGCTCGGTTATGACAATCGATGGAGTAGGGTCAGGCGAGTATAGCAGGGCGGCAGGCAGGCCCAAGTATCAGGCCGGCGGCAAACGACGCCTTGAGCGAACATAAAGCGTGCCAGCGAAAGACCCGGGACTGGTCAGGGGCGCCCGCCCGGTTCGCGACCAGAACCTGGCCGGTCGTCAGGCTGCATCCCTGGTGTGGGGCGATCAGTGCGCCCCCTGCCCGGAAAGTCGGCGGGCGGAAATTCAGGCGCGTTGCCACGGCCGACAGGGGATCGCTCCTCGCGCCGCCCCCTGGCCTCTTCGGAGATCTGACGCCCAAGCTCGCGCCCTTGCTCGCGGAGATCCTCCGTCCGACCCGGACGCCCTTCACTATTTTTCGGCAGGGCTCCGGCCGGCGGCTCGGGCAGCTGGAGTTCCTGAATGACCCGGTCCTTCAGCTCCGCATCGTCAACCACCATGCGCATGGTGACATCCAAGTCATCATTACCCTGGGCTAGCAGACTACCGGGGGCCACCAGACCAATCGTCGCCAGCGCGAAAGCGACGGACGGTGTCCGCAGAATCCTGCTCATGATGAAGGCCCCCGTTCTGATTCCTCTGACTTGCCGATGCTGGGTATAGCGGCACGAAATGTCCTGGTATTACGACCGTCATCCAGGCGGGCGACTATTTCGCCTGCCTCCGGGTAGGCAATGCGCAGTGGCAACGCAATCACGTTATCCCCGGGCTTCAGGTCTACCTGCCAGGTCAACGTCTGATGGCCGGGAAAACGGGCCAGCTCTACATGGGCCGGCAACTCCAGCGTAAGGCTGACATTGTCCAGCTCGGAGCCGGAAGTAAAGGCCAGCCTGACGGTCTGCTCACGCGGCACCGGGGGCACAGCTCGCTCATCGTCAGATGCCTGCCTCGGGGCGCCGGTCCACGTGCCCGTACCAAGCACGAGCCCCAACACCAGCGCCGCTGCCACGGCACTTCCCGCTACCGGGGCCAGCCAGCGACGGCGGGCATTCGGATGAGCACGCCCGGTGGCAGCTGCAAGCACCCGGGCCTCGAAATCCGCGGACGGCTCGGGCACACGAGCCTGGTTTGCGAGTTCGTCAGTAATGCACTGATGCCACCGTAAACGACGAGCACACAGGGGGCAGCCGGCCAGGTGACGCTCAAGGGCAAGTGCGTCGGCCGGAGCAATGGCGCCGGTCACGCACTGGTCAATCAACTCGTGGCTCTGCTGGCAGCTAGTCATTTCCATCACCTCATTTACCAACACGTCGGCCCTGCATAAAAGGTTCCAGTCCGGCCACCATGTTTTTCCTCAGACTGGCCCGGCAACGGTGCAGTCGTGACTTGACGGTACCCTCCGCGATACCCAGTACCTCCGCAATATCTTCCTGGCGCCAGCCGTCGACTTCGTGCAGCACCAGCAGTGTGCGCTGGTCCGGCGACAGGCTGTCCAGCGCGGTCGCCACTGCCTGTTGCAACCGCGTTATTTCCAGCTGCCCCTCCGGGTCGACACCACTGTCCACCAGGCTGTCCAGAAATTCACGGCTGGCGTCCTCAGACATGAGAGCGGAGGCAGGGCGATCGGCCTGACGACCGTGCTTGCGTGTCAGGTCAATGAAGTGGCGGTAGAGAACCTGGTTAAGCCAGGCACCCGGCCGTTCAACCGCATACAACTTCTCGGCCTGCGGGTACAGTTTTGTCAATACCTCCTGGACCAGGTCCTCCGCGTCTTCCCGTTGCCCCGTCAGTCGATAGGCAAACCGGTACATGCCATCGAGCCAGGGCCGGACAGAGTCTTCAAATTTTCGGGCCCGGGAACGTCGGAAGGGGATCAGCGCCACGATTACGACCTGTGGATGCGTGTTTGAACGCGCTTTATAACAGAAAAAAACACCCTGTGCGTTGACCACGACCGTCAGGGAGAATACTCGCACCTTGAACATCTTGTAATACAACCCGCTGGAACCCTGACCTCCATCAAAGCGTTATACCAACAGGTGCGCGGATTTTCCGGACCAGGAGCCCGCACTGCCATAGCCAACCAAGGGATACAAACCGGGTCCTTACCCGACGGAGGTTTCATGAAGTATGCGCTGATCAAGACTTTTGGTGTTACCGCACTGGCGGCGGCTGTTGCAGCCTGTGGTGGCGGCGACAGTAGCAGTGACTCCACGGCTTCAACCGGGTCGATGTCGGTCGGACTGACCGATGCACCCGTCGATGGCGTCAGCGAGGTCAATATCGTTGTGACCGGCCTTGTTCTTCAACCTGCTGATGGTGAAAGGGTTTCCTTAACACTGGAAGAACCCGCAAACCTCAATCTGCTGGACCTTCAAGGAGGCGCAGTGGAAGCCCTGGTCACTTCTGAAGATGTGCCGGCGGGAGATTATAGCTGGATGAGGCTGCAACTCGGCGAGCAGTCTGAGTTCAGTGTTCTGACCGATGAAGGCGGCGTGGAAAATCTCCGAGTTCCGTCCGGCGACCAGCGAGGCCTTCAAACATCCGGGTTCGTCGTGCCGGCAGGTGGAGAGGTAAGTTTCACCATCGACTTTGACGTACGCAAATCGCTGGTTTATCCACCCGGCCAGGATCAATACCTTCTGAAGCCTGTTCTGCGGTTGGTAGACAACAGTGAAGTAGGCACGCTGGTTGGCGAAGTGGACTACGCCACGCTGAATCAGGATGAGACGTTGGGCTGCAACTATGAGGGGGCCGTCTACGTTTATACGGGAACAGTCACCGAGGAAAACCTGACTGACCTGAACGTCACTTTGACCGGCGACGAAGCAGAAACCCAACCGCTGGTTGTTGTGCCGGTCAACCAGGACGGCGGGGACTCGCTCTACAGCTACATCGCTGCGTTCCTACCGGCAGGAGAATACACGGTCAGCTACAGTTGCCAGATTGACGACAATGAAGCGTCTGATGATCTTACCTTCGTCGGTACTCAGCAGGTAACTATTGAGGCCGGTGAAACCACCACCGCGGCAACCATTCCCAGCGATTAAGTCCAATCAGTAAGGCCTGATGTGACAGCCCCTGCCCCGCAGGGGCTTTTTCGTTTAGAGCTGACTGGCCCGCCGCTCAGCCTGCTCGGCACCGGCTACATTGCCCCGCTCGTGCCGGATACTGGCCAGCAGCTCCCAGCCGCTTTTCTGTAGTCGAGTGTTGGAACCGGCCAACGACAGCCCTTTCATGGTGAACTGTTCTGCGGTCCCCAGGTTGTTTGTACGGGCGTAGGCTTCGGCCAGCTTGAAGTAGACCTGGGCGGACCGTGGCGAGATTCGCTGAGCCCGTTCGAGCTGACTCAGGGCGGCTTCAGGCTGGCCATCGGCCATCAGGGCGTCGGCCCGTTCGATCAGGCTGACAGCGGCGGGGGACAGGTCATCCCCCTGCTCCTGGTAACCCGGCCCAGGCGCCCGTTCCCGGGTATCTTCTTCCGGCTGTTCTGACAGGCGCGGGGAATCACGCTGCTCCTCATCTTCCACCGTTGGCGGCTGGGGCGCCGGTTGTGGGCTACGGTCACCGCCCCCCGGGGGTGCATAGATATCCGATGCGCAGCCAGCAAGGCCCGCCGACAACACGCTCACAAGCAGAAAATTTCGAAATGTCTGACTCATTGGAACAACCCTTCAAACCAGCCACGCAGGCGTCGTGAGAAATCGCCGCCACAACCTTCGAAGGTTTGCGGCTCGCTTCCGACAATAAACGGTATCAAGCGGGCATTCTCGCAATGTTCATCGGTGAGCACACCCCTTTCGCTGTTTACCCAGTGATACTGTACGCCATCGGGGACCACCGGGGAAAAGCTGTGCTGGGGAATGGATGCCATAAAACGGGTCCAGATAGGCAGGGCGCCGGTGGCGCCGGTCAGTGAAGTCGGCCCGTTGTCGTCGCGCCCCACCCACGCCACCGCCAGCAGGTCGCCACTGAAGCCGGCAAACCAGCTGTCACGGCCATCGTCGGTGGTACCGGTTTTGCCCGCCAGCCCCAGGCTTTCCGGAATGGTCCGGTACGCCGAGCGCCCTGTACCCTCACGCATGACTTCCTGCATGGCGTACTGCACCAGGTGGACCGCAGCCGGGTCCGCGACCTGGTTGACCTCGAGCTGGTAACGACTCAGTGCTTCACCTTCTGCGTCGGTGACGTCACGTATGGTTCTCAGTGGCGCATTGAACCCGGAGGTTGCCAGGCCCTGATAGGCCTGGGCCACGGCCACCGGTTCCATGGTCACCGAACCCAACAGCATGGACGGATAACGGTTGATATCCGAGGTCACACCAAAGGCCTGCAGGGTTTCGGTTACCGCCGGCACACCGACGTCCAGCCCGACCCGCACGGTTGGCAGGTTCCATGACCGGGACAGCGCCTGGTGCAGTGGCACGTCGCCACGTTGTTTGTGGTCGAAGTTGCTGGGCTCCCAGCGCTGGCCGTTCTCGAATTCCAGCGCCAGCCCCGCGTCCTTCACCGGGGTGATGAGGGTATAGCGATCGGGCTGCGAAAGCGCTGTCAGGTATACAAAGGGCTTCACCAGGGATCCGATGGGGCGCCTCGCATCGAGGGCCCGGTTGAAGCCTGCAAACCCGGCATCACGCCCCCCCACAAGGGCGAGGACCTCGCCGCTGTCACGGGAGGTAACCACCATCGCGGCTTCCAGCCGGGTATTCGACGAACCCCGGTCAAGCTGATCCAGCGTCTGGGAAGTGACCCGTTCTGCCTGCTCCTGAATGGCAGGGTGCAGGGTGGTGAATATACGCAGACCTTCGGTCTGAAGGTCCTCCTGGCGGTAGTCACGGGCCAGGTGGCGGCGAACCAGGTCAATAAAGGCAGGATATCGATTCTCTGACCAGGAAGGACGGGCCGCCACGTCCAGCGGGGCTGACCGGGCCCTTTCGGCCGATGTCCGCTCCACCGCTCCGACTTCCACCAGCAGGTCGATTACCAGGTTCCGACGGGCTAACGCACGCTCCGGATGGCGTCGAGGGTCGTAGTAGCTTGGACCCTTGACCATGCCAACCAGCAATGCGGATTCATGCAACTCCAGGTCCTGGAACCGTTTGCGGAAATAGAACTGCGAGGCGAGGCCGAAGCCATTAATACTGCGGCTGCCCGCCTGTCCCAGGTAAACCTCATTGAGGTAGGTCTCCAGGATATCCCGCTTGTCGTAGTGCCACTCCAGTAACAGGGCCATCAAGGCCTCGTTGCCCTTGCGGATCAGGGTCTGGTCCCGGCTCAGGTAGAGGTTCTTGGCCAACTGCTGGGTCAGGGTGCTGCCACCCTGGACGACGCGGCCAGCCTTGATATTGGCAAGCATGGCGCGGGCGATCGACAGGGGTGCAATACCCAAGTGATCATAGAAATCCCTGTCTTCTGTAGTGAGCAGGGCTTCTTCGAATAACGGGGGCGCATCTTCCAGGCTGACCAGCACCCGGTCTTCCCGGTGGGCCGGGTAAATACCTCCGATCTCCGCCGGCTCCAGGCGAACAATGGGTGAGCTGCCACCCTCCAGGACCCTGAACCCGCTGACACGACCACCGGACACCGTAAGGGAGAGACGACGACGGGGCTCCTCGCCGTCGGCGAAGTCAAAGCCCCGGGTACTGATCAAGAACCGATTGCCGCTCTGCTGCCAGGTGCCCGGGCGGCTCCCGTCGCCACTTCGGTAACCGGCCAGTTCCAGCTCCTGACCTAAGGCATCCGCACTGAGTGCCGCGCCATCATAGAGCTCCAGCGGCCTGGCATAGACCCGTGAGGGCACCTCGAAACGCCGCCCCTCGAAACGGGAGGTGACAAGGGCGTCCAGGTAGACCATCCAGCCGGCCAGCAGCACCAGCATGACAAGGCCCAGCCGCCAGCCCAACGACCACAAACGCTGCCGGAAGGTGGGGCGGGACTTGCGGGGTTGGCTTTTCTTTCTCTTGGCGGGTGATTTCTTTGGCATTCGCGGATTATAACCAAACCGTACCCTCAGGCGTCATCGGCCCCGTATGTTATTTGTGTAATGTGCCCGCTATCATAGTGCAGCCCTCAAACGACCAAGGAGCACACCGTGAGCGACGCCCCGGCGACCAACCTGATCGAGAACCTGCAGGACCCGGCCCTTTACGACCACCCGGTCGACAGCTTCCAGGTACTGGAAACCCATATCTCTCAGGTCGTCCTCACCGGTGACTACGCCTACAAGATCAAGAAGCCCATGGATTTCGGCTTCCTGGATTTCTCCACCCTGGAAAAGCGGCGGCACTTCTGTGAAGAGGAGGTGCGCCTCAACCAGCGCCTGGCGCCTTCAATCTACCTGGACGTCGTTCCCATTACCGGCAGCCCGGAGCAACCTGCGCTGAACGGAGCCGGGGAGCCGTTCGAATACGCTATCCGCATGCGACAGTTCCGGCAGGACCAGCTGTTTAATGGACTGCAGGAACGAGGACAGCTGTCCCCGGAGCGGCTGAGTGAGCTGGCAGAGCAGGTTGCCCGGTTCCACGACACCTTGCCGCCCGTACCTGAGGAAAAACCGCTGGGCACGCCGGCGGCCGTGTTTGCCGCGATGCAGGAAAACTTTGACCAGATTCGCCCACTGCTGGGTAGCGACCAGGTACTGGAAGACCAACTCACCGCGCTTGAAGACTGGACCCGCAGTACCTTCGAGCGCCAGCAGGACGTCATCGCCCGGCGCAGGGCCGACGGCTACGTGCGCGAGTGCCACGGCGATCTGCACCTGGCCAATATCACGGTCTACCAGGAGAAGGTTACCGTCTTTGACTGTATCGAGTTCAGCGAACCTTTCCGCTGGATCGATGTAATCAATGACCTGGCATTCCTGCTGATGGACCTGGAGTCCCGCCGTGAATTTGCCCTCGCCAGCCATACCCTGAACGCCTACCTGGAATGGCGTGGCGACTTTGATGGCATTGAGCTGCTTCCGCTGTACAAAGCCTATCGCGCCATGGTGAGGGCAAAGATCGCGCTGTTCACGCGGGGCAACCCCGGGCTGTCAGAAGCAGAAAAGGAAGCCCTGCTGCAGAAATATCGTGACTACGCCAACCTGGCCGAGCAGTACACAGGAATCCCCAACCCCTACCTGCTGGCGACCACCGGGCTGTCAGCCAGCGGCAAATCCACCGTCAGCCATGCCCTGGCCAGCGAGCTCGGACTGATCCGCCTGCGCTCCGACGTGGAACGCAAGCGCCTGGCTGGCCTTGGTCCGCTGGACAGCTCCGGCTCCAGCATTGGCGAGGAGCTTTACAGTGAAGAGAACAACCGCAAGACCTACCATCGCCTGGCGGACCTTTCCAGGCAATTATTGCAGGCTGGCTTTGGCGTGATCGTGGATGCCGCCTGCCTGCGGGAAAACGAGCGGGAGCTGCTGGATTCGGTGGCAGAAAACCTGGCCCTGCCATTCGCCCTCATCCACTGCGAAGCGCCGGAAGCAACTCGCCGGGAGTGGATCCGGGCCCGCAAGGGCGACGCGTCAGAAGCTGACGAAACCCTGTTGGAACAGCAGAGGCAGTGGGAAGAACCCCTCTCTGAGGTGGAGAAAACCCACACCGTCCACATTCATACCGACGAAGCGCTGGCGGCGGGAGAGTTGGCCCACCGTATCAGGGCCCACTTCGGGATGAACCCGGAAGGCTGAGCCTTCTGCCGCTAACATCGACTTCGACCTGTCACAAAACCACCGGCAGCTCCCGCACCAGGGTCAGGCTGCCGGATGGGCCGTCCGGCCCCGCAAGGTCGGCCTGCCAGGCGATCAACTCCACCCCCGCCCCGGCGGCCTTGCGCAACAGATCACCATAGGCAGGATCAATATGGTCCGCCGGCCTGACTTCGCGGGCCCCAGTGTGATTCACGCAGAACAGCAGCACGGCCCGGTCACCGGCACTCACCATTTCCATCAGTTCGCGCAGGTGCTTCTGACCCCGCAAGGTGACCGCATCCGGGAAGCAGGCAACGCCCCCCTCGCACAGAGTGACATTCTTCACCTCCACCCAGGCGTCCGGCTGCACGGGATGGCCCGACAGGTGCAGGTCGATGCGACTGTTTTCAGAACCATAACGGACCTCTGCCCGCACCAGGGAATAGTTTGCCAGGGAGGGTATCCGACCGGCTTCAATCGCGTCCCTCGCCTGGGCATTGGGACGCCCGGTATTCACGCAGGCCAACACCCCCGGCCCGGTCTCGACCAGCTCCCAGGTATAACGCAGCTTGCGTTTCGGGTTGGTGGCCGGGCTCAACCACACCCGGGCATCATCCGGCTGACACCCCAGCATCGAGCCGGTATTGGGGCAATGGGCGGTCACGATCTCGCCATTGGCCAGCCGTACATCGGCAAGGAAGCGCTTGTAGCGTTTGACCAGGCGTCCTTCGATCAGGTTTCCGGAAATTCCATGACGTCTCCAGGGGCAGTTGGTAGGCTGAACAGGGATCACACAACAAGGCTGGCGCCCCCGCAACAGATCTGCTATTTTCCGCAGATTCCTGGGGAGCCGCGAAGCTCCTGATGCAGGCGGGCGCAGGACAGCACGGAAAAGCTGCGTCCTTTTGGAGTATCAATAAGAGGCCGGGTTACATGGCAAATACCGCAGAAAAAGCACGCGAGCGCTTTACCAACTTCACCCCTTACGAAGCCAAAAAGGGTGAAGAATACATGAGCCCAGAGATGCTGCAACACTTCCGCGAACTGCTCATGCAGTGGCGCCAGGAGCTCATGGAGGAAGTGGACCGCACGATGCATCACATGCAGGAAGATGCAGCCAACTACGCCGACCCGAGCGATCGCGCGTCCCAGGAGGAAGAATTCTCCCTGGAACTGCGTACCCGTGACCGGGAGCGAAAGCTGATCAAGAAGATCGACAAGACCATCGACCGCATCGACAAGGACGATTACGGCTTCTGTGACCAGTGTGGCGTGGAAATCGGCATCCGCAGACTGGAAGCACGACCAACCGCTACCCTGTGCATCGACTGCAAGACCCTGGCGGAAATCCGCGAGCGCCAGACCGGCATCTAACCGGCAACGGGTCCGGGCGCGGGGGTAAGCCCCGCGCGACAAGGTTTCCATGACCTCCCCATCCTACCGCGGGCGATTTGCCCCTTCCCCGACTGGCCCCCTGCACTTTGGCTCACTCGTAACTGCCCTCGCCAGTTACCTGGAAGCCAAAACCCGACAGGGCCAGTGGTTGGTGCGCATCGAAGACCTGGACCCGTTGAGGGAAAGCCCCCAGGCGGCCGACCTGATCCGACTAAGCCTGGATACTCACCGGCTGTTCCCCGATGGCAATGTGCGCTGGCAATCATCCCGGCTGGAGGTGTACCGGCACCATGCCGAGCAACTCGTCGGACAGGGCCGCGCCTATTACTGCGCCTGCTCACGCAAAGAACTGGCCGCCAATGGTGGTCGTCATCCCGGGCGCTGCCGCGAAGGCGGATCCCGGACGCACGGCCGACCGATTGCCATCCGCTTTGCCTTGCAGGATGAGGATGCTTACTGGCAGGACCGAATTCTGGGCGAGCAGCATCAGTTGGTACGGGCGGAAGTGGACGATCCGGTAATCATCCGCAAGGAGGGTTTCGTGGCCTACCAGCTGGCGGTGGTTGTGGATGATATCGATCAGGGAATTACCGAGGTTGTGAGGGGTTCGGACCTCCTGGAGACCACTGCCCAACAGCGACAGATCTGCCTGGCACTGGGTGGGACACCGCCCGCCTGGGCCCATATCCCGGTTGTCCTGAACAACCAGGGGCAGAAACTGAGCAAGCAGAACCACGCCCCGGCACTGGACGACAGACAGCCTGGCCTGAACCTGTGGCGGGCACTGAATATCCTGGGCCAGCAGCCACCAACAGCTCTTGCTACGGCTGATCCGCAAACCGTGCTCGACTGGGCCCTCGAAAACTGGTCGATGACAGACATCCCCCAACGTAGTACCTGTGACACGGCTGCAGTCTCCCCGGAGGGAGTCTGACCTGACAGCCGTACCCCCGCCGTGGTATAACCCCCGAAATCGACGGCCCGGATAAACACCCGATGTATATCTATCGCCTGGTTTTTCTTCTGGTTCTGGCTGTTTACATCTTTTCACCCAATATCCTGGACTGGTGGGTTTCACCAGGCAATGCCTGGTATTCCCCCTACCTGCTCTGGAGCAGCCTGATCGCCGTCGGCGTCTGGCTGGAATGGCGACGGGACCCCAATGAGTTTTAGCCTGCCGGTTCTACTGGTTATCAGCCTGGGTTACCTTCTGATACTTTTTGGCATTGCCCATGCCACCGAGAAGGGCCAGCTGCCCGGTCGCTGGGTCCGACACCCGTTGGTCTATACTCTCAGCCTTGGCGTCTACGCGGGCACCTGGGCCGTGTTCGGTGCGGTCGGGGTGGCCGCCGAATACGGCTATGGCTTCCTGGCCTACTATCTGGGCATCAGCGGCGCCTTCCTGCTGGCGCCGGTATTGCTCAATCCCATCATGCGTATCAGCCGCGCTTACCAGCTCACCTCACTGGCGGACCTGTTCGCCTTCCGCTATCGCAGCCAGTGGGCCGGCACCCTGGTGACCCTGATCACAGGTATTGCGCTGATGGCGCTCCTGAGCATGCAGATCAAGGCCGTGGCAGGCAGTGCGAGCCTGCTCGCACCCGATACTTCGCCCCACGCCATAAGCACCCTTTTCAGCATTATCGTGGTTCTGTTTGCCATGCTCTTCGGGGCCCGCCGGGACCAGACTTCCGGCAGCCATCAGGGGTTGGTGGTTGCCATAGCCTTTGACTCACTGGTCAAGCTCGGCGCCATGCTACTGCTCGGGGCCACTATCCTGGTCTCGGTGTTTGATGGCTTCGCGGGACTGGAAGACTGGCTGGCCATGCCGGGCTCAGGTGTAAGCGCCCTCAGCCTGAGTATTGACGATGGCAGCTGGCGGGCACTGATGTTGATGTCCTTCGCGGGGGCCCTGGTGCTGCCCCATATGTACCATATGATTTTCAGCGAGAACCCTAGCCCACGCTCACTGTCCCGGGCCAGCTGGGGGCTACCGCTATACCTGTTACTGCTGGGTTTGCCGGTGCCCCTGATCCTGTGGGGCGGCATGGCCATGCCCGTCGGCGACCAGCCGGCTTTCTACGCAGTGACTATCCCGCAGGCACTGGGGAGCCCCTGGTTGACCGTACTGATGTATGTCGCGGGGCTGTCAGCTGCCAGCGGCCTGATGATCGTAAGTACCCTGGCCCTGGCAGGCATGGTGCTCAACCACATAGTCCTGCCCCTGCGAACGCCGAGGGACCAGTCCGATATCTACCGGTGGCTGCGCTGGACCAAGCGGATCCTTATTGCCGTCATCATTTTCACCGCCCTGATTTTCAATGAAGCCATGGGCCGCAACCTGAACCTGTCTACCCTGGGCATCCTGGCCCTTTCGGGCATGCTGCAGCTATTGCCCGGGGCGCTGGGCGTCATCTACTGGCCGGAGGGCAACCGCAAGGGGCTCGTGAGCGGGCTGCTCGCAGGGATGATCCTGTGGGCACTGACACTGGTGTTACCCCTGTCCCATGCGACCGCCCCCCTGACCTGGGTATCCGCGCTGCCTATAACACCGGAATACGACAACTGGCACATTTTTACGTTTATCAGCCTGGGCGTGAACATCGTAATCTTTACCCTGGTGTCCATTCTCAGCCCCACCAGCCCGGAAGAGGCCAGTGCGGCCCAGGCCTGCTCCCTGGGCGCCCTTTCCCGCCCACAGCGACGGGAACTGATTGCAACCTCCTCGTCGGACTTTGTCCGCCAACTGGCCGAACCCCTGGGCTTTAACGTTGCCAAGCGGGAAGTGGTCCGTGCCCTGGAACAACTGGACCTGCCCCCCGTGGAGTACCGCCCCTACCAGCTGAGGCGACTGCGGGATCAGATCGAGATCAACCTGTCCGGCCTGATGGGCCCCTCGGTAGCCCAGGACCTGGTGCAGCGTCATCTCAGCTTCAAGCCCATGGCCAGCAGTCGTACCGCCCAGGACATCCAGTATGTAGAGCGGGCTCTGGGTGAGTACGAGAACCGCCTCACCGGGCTTGCCGGTGAACTGGACAACTTACGCCGGCACTACCGCCAGACTTTACAGAACCTGCCCATTCCCGCCTGCTCTGTGGGCGACGATGGCGAGATCCTGATGTGGAACCAGGCCATGGCAGAGCTGACCGGCATCACCGCCGATGAAGTAGTGGGCGCCCGACTACTGGCCCTACCTCCCCACTGGCGGGACCTGCTCGACGAGTTTGTCCACGGGCCTGACCTGCGTCGTTACAAACACCGCCTGGACCTCAAGGGCCGCCCCCATTGGCTGAACCTTCATAAAGCAGCACTGGCTGGCCCTGATCACCCGGAGGGCGGCAGCATCATCCTGGTGGAAGACCAGACCGAGACCCGCCTGCTGGAAGACGAGCTGATGCACAGCGAACGCCTGGCCTCAGTGGGTCGGCTGGCAGCAGGCGTCGCCCACGAGGTAGGCAACCCGGTGACCGGTATTTCCTCGCTGGCCCAGAACCTGAAACTGGAAACCGACAACCCGGACATCCTGGAAACTGCCGATCAGATACAGCAGCAGACCCGGCGCATTTCCAATATCCTGCAGTCGCTGATGAACTTTGCTCGCACCGGCAACCATGCCCAGGCCAACCGCTATGAGCCGGTACAGATACGCCGGTGTGTTGACGAATCCATCAACCTGCTTTCGCTGAGTGACAAGGGCCGCGGACTTGATTACCTGAATGAATGCCCCGGCGACCTGATGGTACTGGGTGACGAACAGCGGCTGGTCCAGGTCTTCGTCAACCTTCTGGCCAACGCCCGGGACGCCTCCCCGGAGGGAGGGCATATCCGGGTCGGTGGATTCCGGGATGAATACTCCGCTATCATCGAGGTCGCCGATGAGGGCACAGGCATACCCCCGGATCAGCTCGATCATATCTTCGAGCCCTTCTACACCACCAAGAGCGCAAGCCAGGGTACGGGCCTCGGACTTTCGCTGGTGTACAGCATCGTTGAGGAACACTACGGCACCATCAATGTGGAAAGCCCCGCCGACAAATCCCGTGGGCGTGGTACGCTGGTGCGCGTGAAACTTCCGGCCTACGAGGCCGACAGCGACGAGGGCCCGGAAGGGGAAAATCAAGGGTCATGACAGAAAACATGCATCGCATACTGATCGTAGAAGATGAAGAGATTATCCGTGCAGCCCTGCGCAAGCTGCTGCAACACAACGGCTATGAAGTGTCGGTGGCAGAGTCCGCAGAGGCTGCGACCGGAGACTATGACCTGTCTTCCTTTGACCTGATCATCTCCGACCTGCGGCTGCCCGGTGAGGCCGGTACCAGCCTGATTGGCCAGGCTCCGGGCGTTCCGGTACTTATCATGACCAGCTACGCATCGCTGCGCTCCGCCGTGGATTCCATGAAAAAGGGAGCCGTAGAGTACATCGCCAAGCCGTTTGACCATGATGAAATGCTCGGCGCCGTAGAAAGCATACTCGCGCAGCACCCGGGCAGCGGTACCGCCCAGGCCCAGGAAGCCGATGAGGCCGCTGACAGCGAGAGTGACCCGGCCCAGATCATGTTCGGTCAGTGCGATGCCATGCAACAGGTGTTCACGCTGATACGCAAGGTTGCGCCCACCGAGACCACCGTACTGATCCAGGGCGAGTCAGGCACCGGCAAGGAGCTGGCGGCCCGGGCCCTTCACCTGCTCTCACCCAGGGCCAGCAAACCGCTGATTTCCGTGAACTGCGCGGCGATTCCCGAAAGCCTGATCGAGTCCGAACTCTTTGGGCACGAAAAGGGCGCCTTTACCGGAGCGGTATCCGGTCGAACCGGTCTGATCGAAGCTGCCGATGGCGGCAGTCTGTTCCTGGATGAAATTGGGGAGCTGCCCCCCGAGGCCCAGGCACGGCTTCTGAGGGTTCTGCAGGAAGGCGAAATACGCAAAGTGGGGTCCACCCAGAGTCGCAAGGTGAGTGTGCGCATGATTGCCGCCACCCACCGCAACCTGAAGGCCATGACCCGCACCGGCGAATTCCGGGAAGACCTTTACTACCGCCTCAACGTCATGCAGGTACGTATTCCGCCCCTGCGTGAACGCAGGGGCGATATCCTGGGACTGGCCAGCCGCTTCCTTGCCCGACAGGCAGAGCGCATGGGCAAGCCCGCGCTCAGCCTTAGCCCGGAAGCCATGAAAGCCCTGGAGCGACATCGCTGGCCGGGTAACGTAAGGGAACTGGAGAACGCCATCGAGCGAGCCTCGATTCTGGCCGACGGCGACCTCATCACTCCGGCGCAACTCGACCTCGAAATGGAAACCGGCGAGGACTACGCCATTCCCAGTAGCCTCGTGGAGGGGGACAATGAACAGAAGCCACCGCCCTCCCGGGAATCTGACGCTGGCAGCGACTTGTCACTGGAAGACTACTTCCAGCATTTCGTGCTGGAAAACCAGGACCGCATGAGCGAAACCGAACTGGCCCAGAAACTCGGCATCAGTCGCAAGTCGCTGTGGGAGCGCCGGCAACGCCTTGGTATTCCCCGCAAGAAGGGCTGACGCCCCTCCAGCCGCCTTCCCCATTTACTGCCCCCCGATTCCCGGCCCTGATAGCCTCCACACGTCACCCACCCGGTAACATTCGCCCGTTACCGGTGTTACCG
The DNA here is from genome assembly GCF_026013985.1 of Marinobacter sp. AN1. Lineage (NCBI taxonomy): Bacteria > Pseudomonadati > Pseudomonadota > Gammaproteobacteria > Pseudomonadales > Marinobacteraceae > Marinobacter > Marinobacter sp. AN1. The sequence continues at coordinate 3,528,486 of NZ_CP110342.1, forward strand.
GCGTGGTAACAGTGGCGGTAACACGTGGGGTGTTACCCGGTGTTACCGCACGAAACACGACATAATGGAAAACCGAGACATGAGTAACACTAAGGGCGCGGTTTTTATTCCCAAATCCCATTAAAAAAATTCAAGTTGCTGTTAATAAAGGTTTTTCAAAAAGTGGCACGGGCACTGCAATACTCCAAGCGCACAACAACAAAAACAATGTGACAAAGCAGCGCCACAACAAGAACAAAAAGCTGCAGGAAAAGCGCCCGGTAACAAAAACAAGAACAGGGCGTGAGCGAACTGAGTGTTTTGGGTGCTGAGCTTTTTAGTGGTGCCTTGGCTTGCGAGGGCCGCAGTTGTAGATAAGAAGCGTCTTCCAGACGTCCACTGCCACTGCTACCGGCCATCGCGTAGTCACTACCGCTCTCTGTATTCAAAGCGTTCCGTTTGCAGAATTGACTGCCTCAAAGTGAGGCTCAAGCAGGCAACTGGCCTGCCAACAATAAAAATTGCAAAAACAACAACAATGCAGATCGTCTACTCTTCCCGGGCGGGTTCGCAACAGCGTTCCCGCCTTTTGATTTTCTGGCTCCCGGTTTTTCGATCCCCAGGCCGGCATGGGCAAATCCTGCACAAACCGTTAAACTCTCCCTCCTGCCCGTACCGTGCGTCACCTTACACGACGCCATCGCTGGCAACGTCAAATCACGGCCGGCCCCGGATCCGGGCCGCGGCCAAAGCAGTCCATGGATTTCAATGCTGAAAAACATACAGAAAAGAGTACGCGCCCTGTTTCCTTCCAGGCCTTCCCCTGAGCCGGTCTACCAGCGCCGGGAAATCCCCCGTGACCAGCACAACGTGTCACGGTCGATGATCAGCGAGCCTGCAAAGAAAGTCCTCAACCGGCTCAATAATGCCGGTTACGAAGCCTACCTGGTGGGAGGCGGGGTACGGGATATCCTGCTGGGAGAACGCCCCAAGGACTTTGACATTGCTACCGACGCAACACCGGAAGAGGTGCACGAGCTGTTCCGCAACTCACGCCTGATCGGACGCCGGTTCCGCATTGTGCATGTCCTCTTCGGCCGGGAAGTGATCGAAGTCACCACCTTCCGTGGTAACGCCGGTAACAGTGAAGAGAATGACGAGGAAGACGACGACCGCAAGACCAGTGAACACGGCTTGCTGCTGCGGGATAACGTCTACGGAAATCAGGAAGAAGATGCCCTGCGCCGCGACTTCACCGTCAACGCCCTCTACTACTGCATTCGCGATTTCACGGTCGTCGACTATGCCGGCGGCGTGGAAGACCTTCAGAACCGCCAGCTAAGACTGATTGGTAATCCGGAAACCCGATACCGCGAAGACCCGGTTCGCATGCTTCGGGCGGTCCGCTTCGCGGCCAAACTTGGATTCACTATTGAGCCGGTCACCGAGGCACCGATCCACGAACTGGCGCCCCTGCTGACCCATATCCCGCCAGCGCGGTTGTTCGAGGAAGTGCTCAAGCTGTTTTCCGCCGGCTATGGGGAGGCCACCTGGTACCTGCTGAAACAGTATGGCCTGCTGGATCCGCTGTTTCCGGAAACCATGAAGGCCATTGCCGACGGCCAGCCGGATGAGCTGATCGTCCGCGCCCTGCAGAATACCGACGCCCGCATCCACCAGGGCAAGTCAGTCACCCCCTACTTCATGTATGCCGCACTGCTCTGGCCAGCACTGCAAGCTGAATGGCAGCGTCGCCAGGATAACGGCGAACCGGTACAACAGGCATTACACCAGTCTATTGGCAAGGTCATTGGCCGGCAGGTCCAGGCGACATCCATTCCCAAGCGATTCTCCGGCCCCATGAAGGAAATCTGGGAATTGCAGATGCGCCTGCCCCGCCGTCAGGGCAAACGCGCCTATGGCGTCATGGAGCACCCACGCTTCCGTGCCGCCTATGACTTCCTGCTGGTCCGGGAAGCCGCAGGCGAGGTTGAACCGGGCCTGGGTCAATGGTGGACGGATTTCCAGGCAACGGACGACCGCGGTCGAGAGCAGATGCTCACCCAACTGGGCCAGCAGGGCCCCCGCAAGCGTAAGCGCCGCCGCAAGCCTGCAAGTCCCTCTTCAGCAAAGAGCGGTAATTCGTGAGCAAAAGGGTTCACGCCTGGATCGGCCTGGGCAGCAATCTGGAGGACCCATTAGAGCAACTGGCCCGGGCCGTCACTGGTCTGGCGACGCTGCCGGACACCACCCTGTTAGGCCAATCTGCATTCTATCGCAGCCGACCGGTGGGCCCGCAGGACCAGCCCGATTTCATCAACGCCGTGGTACTACTGGAAACCGCGCTGTCACCAGAGACCCTACTCGACCACCTGCAGCAACTGGAACAGGCTCATGGCAGGGTCAGGCTCCGTCGCTGGGGGCCTCGTACGCTGGACCTCGACCTGTTGCTATATGGCAGCGAGACAATCAGCACGCCAAGGCTGACGGTGCCACACCCGCGCCTGGCAGAACGGGACTTTGTGCTGCGACCCATGCTGGATATCGACCCGAAGGCAGCCTTGCCGGACGGTCGCACCTGCCGGGGACTGCTTGCACAATGCACCGATAACGACCTGAAACGACTCGAGCCCCCGATCACTACCGGCCTTGCCACACCACCTCCCTCGCATTAACCTTGACAGCAATCCTGCATGTCCGGAGCGGCTGCACGCAATCCTGCTGACAGCCCCGGTCCATCCATCACAGCAAAGGCATCAGTGTTATGGCGGTAACCATCAATACCCTTCGTGACTATAAGGAAAAAGGTGAGGCCTTCGCCGTCCTCACGGCCTATGACGCTGCATTCGCCCAGGTGGTCAGCGAAGCAGGCGTGGACGCCATCCTTATTGGCGACTCCCTTGGCATGGTTCTCCAGGGTAACGACAGCACCCTTCCAGTCACCCTGGAAGAAATGTGTTACCACACTCGCTGCGTGGCCGCAGGCAACCGTGGCGCACTGATCATGGCTGACATGCCCTTCATGACATACGGCACCATCCCCGATGCCCTGGATAACGCGGCAGAACTGATGAGGGCCGGGGCCCATATGGTCAAGCTTGAAGGTACCGACTGGATGAAGGACACCATCAGTGCCCTCAGTGAGCGGGGTGTTCCGGTTTGCGCCCACCTGGGCCTGACCCCCCAGTTCGTCAACAAGTTTGGCGGTTACAAGGTTCAGGGCCGTGACGAAAAACAGGCAGAGCTGATGATCGAGCACGCCAGTGACCTGGTCGCTGCCGGCGCAGATGTCATCCTTCTGGAGTGCGTACCGGCCCCCCTGGCCGCCCGTATTACCCAGGCCGTGCAGGCACCCGTGATCGGCATCGGCGCCGGCAAGGACACCGACGGCCAGGTACTGGTCCTCCACGATATGCTGGGAATCCCCGAAGGCCGCAAGGCAAAGTTCGTAAAGAACTTCCTTGAAGAAGGCGGCAGCATTCCCGGCGCCATCAAGTCCTACGTACAGGCGGTTCGTGACCGCACCTTCCCCGGCGAGGAGCATACGTTCAAGTAATGCGTACCGTACACACTCTCAAGGAGCTGCGAGCCATCATCCGCAGCTATCGCACCCAGGGTAAGCGGGTGGGCCTGGTGCCCACCATGGGCAATCTGCACGAGGGCCACCTTGCGCTGGTTCGCAGGGCACATGAAGCCGCCGATGTTGTGGTTACCAGCATCTTCGTAAACCCGATGCAGTTCGGTGCCGGCGAAGACCTGGACGCCTACCCCCGTACCCTGGCTGATGACCAGCGCAAGCTGGAGGCAGAAGGCAATACCCTGCTGTTTGCGCCGCCGATCAGTGAAGTCTATCCCGACGGCCTTGCCCGCCAGACCCGCGTCATCGTCCCCGAAGTGAGCGAAGGCCACTGCGGAGCCAGCCGGCCCGGCCACTTCGAAGGCGTCGCCACGGTAGTGTCCATGCTGTTCAATATGGTCCAGCCCGACGTCGCCGTGTTCGGTGAAAAGGACTATCAGCAGCTGGCGGTCATCCGCAAGATGGTCCGTGACCTGTTCATCCCGGTGGACGTCATCGGCCTGCCCACGATCCGTGATGAGGACGGCCTGGCCATGAGCTCCCGCAATGGCTACCTGTCAGCAGCGGAGCGGAAGAAGGCACCTGCCTTGCACCGGCTGCTTTCGGAAACCGGCGCTGCGTTGCTTGGCGGCAGCGATGACTATGCCGGGCTGGAAACAGCCGCCAGGGAGGCCCTGACCGCGGAGGGTTTCCGCCCCGACTATTTCAATATCGTTAACAGCCTTACCCTGAAACCGGCTTCACCCGGAGACCGCCAGCTCACCCTGCTGGCGGCTGCATTCCTGGGAACAACCCGATTGATTGATAACCTCTCAATCGAACGCTAAACCCAAAGAAAGGATGCAAGATGGTACAGGTACGTTCCCCCCTGACCCGGACACCGGAATGGCACGCCCTGCGTGAACACCAGGCCCGACTGGACAAGGTGCACATGCGCACGCTGTTCCGGGACGACCCGGAGCGTTTCCATCGCTTTTCCCTGACCGCTGCAGGACTGCAGCTGGACTATTCGAAGAATCGCATCGATCGCTCCACGCCAGACCTGCTGGCCGCCCTGGCGAAGACCTGTCGGCTCCCGGAAGCCCGAGAGGCCATGTTTAACGGCGATACCATCAATAACACCGAGCACCGACCCGCCCTGCATACTGCCCTGCGAGCAACCCCTGACCAGGATATCCGGGTGGACGGGATCAATATTGTGCCGGAAGTCCAGGCCACCCTGGAGCAGATGGAGGCTTTCGTGGCACAGGTGCACGGCGGCGAGCGTACCGGCTACCGGGGTGACCCCCTGACCGATGTGGTCTCCATTGGCATCGGCGGCTCCTACCTTGGTCCGCGTATGATGACCGAGGCACTGAAACCCTATAGCCGTGAAGGCATCCATTGCCACTACATCGCCAATATCGACGGCACTGATATCAGTGAAGTCCTGGCAAAGGTACGTCCAGAGAGCACCCTGTTCCTGGTGCAGTCCAAGTCCTTCGGCACCCAGGAAACGCTGGAGAACAGCAAGCTCGCACGTCAGTGGTTGCTGGATGCCGGCGCCACCGAGGCGGACCTCGCCCGGCACTTTGTGGCGGTTACCGCCAATGCCGACGCGGCCCGACACTTTGGCATCGCGCCTGAGGCCGTGTTCCCCATGTGGGACTGGGTAGGTGGTCGCTATTCCCTGTGGTCCGCCATTGGCCTGCCCATCGCACTGACCCTGGGCATGGACAACTTCCGCCGTATACTCGACGGCGCCCGGGCCATGGATACGCATTTCCGGGAAGCGCCACTGCAGGAAAACATGCCTGTGGTGATGGCCATGCTGGGCGTCTGGTACGTCAATTTCTGGGACGCCGACACCCACGCTATCCTCACCTACGACGAATATCTGAAGGAACTCCCCGCCCATCTCCAGCAGCTGGACATGGAGAGCAATGGCAAGCGGGTCGATCGCACTGGTGAGCCGGTGGACTACCGCACCGGGCCAGTAATCTGGGGAGGCGTCGGGGCCAATGGCCAGCACGCCTATCATCAACTGCTGCATCAGGGCACGGTGCTCTCTCCGGCGGACTTCATTATCCCCCTGACAAGCCACAATCCGGTCGCCAACCATCACGCCACCCTGTTCGCCAACTGCCTGGCCCAGACCCAGGCACTGATGCAGGGCAAGACAGAGGCTGAAGCCCGCAGCGAACTGACAGCCCAGGGACTGTCGGCAGATGAAGTGGACCGGCTGGCACCCCACAAGGTGATTCCCGGGAACAAGCCGTCCAATACCCTCGTGTTCGAGAAGGCCACACCGGAGGTGCTCGGAGCGCTGGTTGCGCTCTACGAGCACCGCACCTTTGTCCAGGGGGTGGTCTGGAACCTGAACTCATTCGATCAGTGGGGTGTGGAGCTGGGCAAACAGCTGGGCAAGCCCATCCTGCAACAACTTGGTGAAGGTATTCGCTACGAGGAGCTGGACAGCTCCACGGCAGGCCTGATGCGATTATTCCGGGGCGAGTAGCCTGGGCATCGATTACCCTGGCCAGCGGAAGTCCGCTGGCCAGAGCTTCTGTTCACGGTCATAGGCCTGCCACAGCTCGCGGTAGGTGCGACCGTTGACCGGGTGGCGTTGATCACCAGCCAGTTCCGCCAGCGGGCGCAACACGAACGCGTTGTAAAGAATTTCCGGACGCGGAATCTCCACCCCATCGGTGGCCTGGTCAAGGTCACCGTAGGTCAGTACGTCCAGGTCCAGGGTCCGCGGACTGAACCGGGGTGCTCCAGGCTTGCGGCCGTTGGCCAGCTCGATGGCTTTCAGGCACCGGCTCAGTTCCCCTACCGACTTCGCGGTACGAACGCCCACTACCAGGTTGAAGAAAGGAGAGCCGTCAAAGCCCACTGCCTCGCTTTCGTAGATCGGTGACACGGCCAACTCACCAAACGCCTGCGCCAGCGCCTCCAGCCCGGCCCGAATATGGTGGTGGCGATCCACATTACTGCCGACACCGATAAAAACCTGAACCGGGCCAGCCATTACCAGACGCCCCGCTGGATCTTTACCCCCACCTGGCGGGCGGCAGGGACTGCACCGGGCTTCCACAGCGTGAGCCTCAGCCCTGGCACCGCAAACGTTGACATAAGCGAGGCAGCCAGTTTTTCAGCGGCGGTTTCCAGTAACGCAGGCTGACATCCCCTGAAGAAATCCTGCACATGTTCACTCACTGCCGCATAATCCAGGGCCTTGTGAACATCATCGGACGCTGCCGCAAGACGATTATCCCAGGCCATTTCCAGGTCAACGCGCAGCTCCTGGTGGATCTCCCGTTCCCATTCATAGACCCCGATCACCGTTTCTACGACCAGGCCCTCGATCAATACGCTGTCACTCACGGCGTTACTCCACCATTGCCTATTTGCTGATTGAACCACCGACAACAACGGGCTAAGGTCGGAAGTCCCGACTCAACAGGCCGCAAACAGGAAGCGCCCCGACCATGGATTCCATCAGCCAGCCGATACTGCTTATTGCCCTGTGTGGATTCGCCTATGCGGTCGGCTCGATCCTCTTCGCCATCCCGGTCTGTCGCCTGGGCGGCCTGACCGATCCCCGGGCACTTGGCTCCCGGAACCCCGGCGCTACCAATGTGTATCGCAGCGGCGGGCCGCTCCCTGCTGGCCTTACCCTGCTGCTGGACGCCCTGAAGGGCGCTGTCCCGGTCTGGCTCGCCGGCCATTACGGCTTTTCCGTCTTTGCCCAGGCCATGGTGGCCCTTTGTGCCGTCACCGGCCACATGGTGCCTGTATGGTACCGGTTCCAGGGCGGCAAGGGCGTTGCTACCGCCCTGGGCAGTGGACTTGTGCTGGCACCTCTGACCACTACCCTGTTGGCACTGATCTGGCTGGTCATCATTTGGCGCTGGCGCATCTCGGCCCTCGCCTCGGTGATCGCCATTGGCTCAGGGCCGGTAATCAGCGCCCTGTTCGAGCCGGAAACCCTGCCCCTGTTTGGCCTGCTGGCCATTGTTATCGTCATCCGTCACCGCAACAACCTGATCCGGCTTGCCCAGGGGCGGGAAAGCCGGTTCTAGCGTCCCGTTTACGGCGCCAGTCCGTCGAGACACTCGTCGGCAAGTCCCGGCAAGGTGTCCATAGGCCAGCGCGGCTTTGCCACGATCCGGTCGCCATCCCTCTGCCCCGCCAGCAACCGCTGACAGCCCGCATAGGCGATCATGGCCCCGTTATCGGTGCAGAACTCCGGCCGGGCGTAGAACACCGATGCGCCCTGCTTGCCGGCCATGGTTTCCAGGGCCGCCCGCAGGCGCCGGTTGGCGCTGACGCCCCCTGCCATGACCAGGCGGTCGCAATCCGCCGCTTCCAGCGCCCGCCGGCACTTGATCACCAGGGTATCCACTACCGCGCTTTCAAAGGCCAGGGCGATATCGGCGCGGGTCTGCTCTGTCCAGTTACCGGCTGCCTGCTCCGCGGTCACGGTATTGAGGGTATAGGTCTTCAGGCCACTGAAACTGAACTCCAGGCCCGGCCGATCAGTCATCGGGCGCGGGAAACGATAGACGCCCTCACGCCCCTGCTCTGCCAGTGCAGCCACCCTGGGCCCTCCCGGATAGTCCAGCCCCAACATCTTGGCGGCCTTATCGAACGCCTCACCGGCGGCATCGTCCACCGACTCACCAAGCAACTCATACTCACCGATGCCGGACACCTTCACCAACTGGGTATGCCCGCCGGACACCAGCAGCGCCACGAACGGAAATCCGGGCGGGTTGTCCTCAAGCATGGGCGCCAGCAGGTGCCCCTCCATGTGATGGACACCCAGCACCGGAATATCCAGCGCCAGGCCCAGGGCATGGGCAACCGAGCCGCCTACCATCAGCGCGCCGACCAGGCCGGGGCCTGCCGTGTAGGCAATTCCCGTGATATCACTACGCGTACAAACAGCCCGGTCCAGAACCTCGTCGCAGAGGGGCAGCAGCTTTTGGACATGGTCACGGGAGGCCAACTCTGGCACCACGCCACCGTAATCGGCGTGCATGTCCGTCTGGCTGAACAGCGCGTCCGCCAGTAGCCCCCTTTCACTGTCGTACAGGGCTACGCCGGTTTCGTCGCAGGAGGTTTCAATACCCAGAATCAGCATGGGGCGGGTACCTCGGGTCAGGTGTCTGTTAAATTTGGCGGCATTCTATCAGAAACACTGTCGATAGTTTCACCAGACAATTGACGATCAAGGTCCACTGGCGCTATCATTGCCGGCCTTAAATAGGACTGGCCGAAATTTGTCCAATATTTCAAACCGAATTCAAGGTAGGTGATTTTTAATGCCAGCTGTTAAAGTGAAAGAGAATGAACCGTTTGATGTAGCGCTGCGTCGTTTCAAGCGCTCCTGCGAGAAAGCAGGCGTACTGTCTGAAGTACGTCGTCGTGAGCACTATGAGAAGCCCACGGCTGTTCGCAAGCGTAAGGCTGCCGCTGCTGTCAAGCGTCATCTCAAGAAGCTTCAGCGGGAACAACGCAAGTTCGAGCGCCTGTACTAAGAAGAACGGTCCGGAACCCTGTACGGCAGGGTTTTGAACCTGTTCATGGCGCGAGAAGCCTGTCAGATTCATACTGGCAGGAGAGCGTGATACCAATGCCGTCGGGGCATAGTTCCGACGGCATTTTTCGCTGTGGCGTCGGGCAGTGTTGCCCCAAGCACAGGATAGGGAGTAGGCATGAGCGGACTGATCCCCCAGCAATTCATCGAGAACCTGCTGGACAGGACAGACCTTGCTGAGCTCATTGGCTCCCGCATTACCCTCAAGAAAGCCGGCGCCAACTATAAGGCCCGCTGCCCTTTCCATGACGAGAAGACCCCGTCGTTCAATGTCCGACCTGACAAGGGGTTCTATCACTGTTTCGGCTGTGGCGCCCATGGCGATGCTATCAGCTTTGTAAGGGAATTCGAGGGGCTCGACTTTACCGCCGCAGTCGAGGAACTGGCCCGGCGAGCCGGCCTGGAAGTACCCTACGACAAGGTTGCCAGCCAGCAGATCCGGCAAAGTCGCACGCTGACAGATGCCCTGGACTATGCCCGCGAGTTCTATCGCAACCGGCTGGCGAGCACCGAGGGTCAGCTGGCCAGGGAGTACCTGGCCGCAAGGGGTCTGGATGACGCTATTATCGAGCTTTACCAGCTCGGCTTTGCCCCGGGTGCCGGCACCGCCCTTTACAACGCGGCCAGCGAGGAACTACGCAAGCCGCTGATTGAAACGGGCACAGTTTCTGACCGCTACGGCAGGCCCAGGGACCTGTTCCGTAACCGGGTCATGTTTCCCATCCGCAACACCCGCGGCCGTACCGTGGCGTTCGGTGGACGCACCCTGGGAGATGACAAGGCCAAGTACATCAACTCGCCGGAATCCGATGCCTTCCACAAGAGCCGGGAAATCTACGGCCTGTTCGAGGCCCGGCAAGCGTTGCGGCACATCGACAAGCTGCTGGTAGTAGAAGGCTACATGGATGTCATAGCCCTGGCCCAGTTCGGCATTCACTATGCCGTTGCCGCCATGGGCACCGCCACCAACCAGGACAGCCTGGCAGCCCTGCTCAAGCAGACCCGGCACCTGGTGTTCTGTTTTGACGGCGATACCGCCGGCCATCGGGCTGCAGACCGGGCCATGGAAAATGCCCTGGAACTGCTGGAAGACGGCATTCACCTGCAGTTCCTGATGCTGCCGGAGGGCGAGGACCCGGACACGCTCATCCGCAAGGAAGGCGCCGAGGCATTCGAGAAACGCATACAACAGGCCCGCCCGCTGTCCCGCTACCTGTTTGACCGGATGCAGGAAGGCCTGGACCTGAGCCTGCCGGAGAACCAGGGGGAGCTGCGCTCGCGGGTCGAACCGCTGCTCAGCCGTATGCCCCGAGGCAGCCTGCGGGATGCCATGTGGCACGAAATGCTGCGACTTTGTCGGCCACCACGGACCTGGCAGCCCGGTAGCGCGGGACGAAACGGCGGCAACCGAAACCCGGGGCCTGCGCCATCGACACCACAGGAGCGGGTGCCGGTCCGCCTCAGCAAGAACCATATGGTCTGCCTTGCCATGCTGGAGGCACCGGAAATGGCCGTTGAACTCAAGGACCTGTGTCGCCAGGACCGGCAACTGGACAAGGCCGCCGGCTTCGCCGAATGGCTGGACCAGCAAGGCCTTCGCACCCGCAGACAGGTTTACCAGACCCTGGCACGCTCACCGGCGGACCAGGCAAGGTTCCGCTCGTTGTTTGACGGCATTGAACACCTGCCCGGACGAGAGGAAGCCCTCGACAGCGCCCGGGCACTGCTGGCCCCCAACGATGAGGCACGGCAGAAACAACGACTGAAGGCCCTGGCAGAGAAAGCCCGGGACCTAAACTTTGCCGACCTGGGCCCGGAAGAGCGGCAACAGCTCAAGGCTTCGCTATCAGCCCATCAGGGAAAACACGGATGAAACAAACAGGAAGGATCGAAGAATCAGGAGGTTTGGTGAGAAAAGATTGGAAGCAAAGGATTTTTTCAGTGCCCACTTGAAACCACGACCACTGATCACCATCTAACCATTCGGTGGCAGTCGTCTGGTGCGGCCGCTATAATGGTTGTTTAACTTTTTTCCTTTTTACCATCAAGTTCACAGGGTGTCTATGTCAGGCAATTCTCAGAAATCCCGTTTGAAAGACCTCATTGCCCGAGGAAAAGAGCAAGGTTACCTGACTTACGCCGAGGTCAACGACCACCTGCCTGAGGATATCGCGGATCCGGATCAGGTAGAAGACATAATCCGCATGATTAATGACATGGGCATCCAGGTCAGCGAGGAAACACCCGACGCTGATACGCTGCTCATGACTGAAGGCGACTCCACGGCCGACGAGGCCGCCGCTGCCGAAGCCGCGGCTGCACTGGCCGCCGTCGAATCTGACGCCGGCCGCACAACTGACCCGGTACGCATGTACATGCGTGAAATGGGCACCGTTGAGCTGTTGACCCGTGAAGGGGAAATCGTTATTGCCAAGCGCATCGAGGAAGGTATCCGCGATGTGATGGCTGCTATTGCCCATTTTCCCGGCACAGCCGGCACCGTTATCCAGGCCTACGACCGCATCATCGAGAACGAAGGCCGTATCAGCGATATCGTATCCGGCTTCCTGGATCCGGATGACGCCGAGCCGTTTATGGGCGAAGAAACCACGGATACATCTTCAAACGACGACACCGCTTCCGGCGACGACGACGATGACGACTCCGAAGAAGAAAAGGAGAGCGGCCCGGATCCCGAGGAAACCCGGCTGCGTTTCGAACTGCTTCGTGAAAAGCTCGCCGTGGCCGAAGAAAACCTGGAAAAACACGGTCGCGCCCACAAGAAGACCCAGGAGGCCCTTAACGAACTGGGGCAGGTGTTCGCCCCGTTCAAGCTGGCTAACAAGGCCTTTGATGAGCTGGTCAACGTGGTACGTTCCACCAATGAGGTGGTCCGCGAGAACGAGCGCGCCGTGATGCGAATCTGCGTGCGGGAATGCCGCATGGACCGGAAAGAGTTCATCAAGTCGTTCCCCGGTAACGAAACCAACCTGGACTGGGCGCCCAAGATTGCCCGCTCCAAGAAGCCCTACGCTTCGGCGATTAACGAACGCCTGGACGAAATCGTGCGCCTGCAGAAGCGCATCGCCAACGTACAGAGCGAAGTGGACCTGGCAATCCCTGACATCAAGGAAATCAACCGCCGGGTGTCCATTGGTGAAGCCAAGGCCCGTCGCGCCAAGAAAGAAATGGTCGAGGCTAACCTGCGACTGGTTATCTCCATCGCCAAGAAGTACACCAACCGCGGCCTGCAGTTCCTGGACCTGATCCAGGAAGGCAACATCGGCCTGATGAAGGCGGTGGACAAATTTGAGTACCGTCGCGGCTACAAGTTCTCCACCTACGCCACCTGGTGGATCCGTCAGGCCATCACCCGCTCTATCGCGGACCAGGCCCGCACCATCCGGATTCCGGTGCACATGATCGAGACGATCAACAAGCTCAACCGTATCTCCCGCCAGATGCTGCAGGAGATGGGCCGCGAGCCGACGCCGGAAGAGCTGGGCGAACGCATGGAAATGCCGGAAGACAAGATCCGCAAGGTGCTGAAGATTGCCAAGGAGCCGATCTCCATGGAGACCCCCATCGGCGATGATGAAGACAGCCATCTGGGGGATTTCATCGAGGACATCCAGGCCCTTTCACCGGTGGATTCCGCCACCGCCGAAGGCCTGCGGGAAGCCACCCGCTCCGTCCTCGCCGGTCTCACAGCCCGGGAGTCCAAGGTACTGCGCATGCGTTTCGGCATCGAGATGAACACGGACCACACCCTGGAAGAAGTCGGCAAGCAGTTCGACGTCACCCGGGAGCGGATCCGCCAGATCGAAGCCAAGGCCCTGCGCAAACTGCGTCACCCGTCACGGTCTGACCACCTGCGCGGCTTTATCGACGACCAGGGCAACGGATAAATCCAACCCCACAGTAGCGGGCGCCATTCCTCAACGGTATAATGGCGCCCGCTTCGTTTCTGGCAGGCAACTTTCCAAAAAGAGCTTTGTGCTCAGTTGGTTAAACTGCCATGCAGTAAATTTGGGCCTATAGCTCAGTTGGTTAGAGCAGGGGACTCATAATCCCTTGGTCGCTGGTTCGAGTCCAGCTGGGCCCACCACTCCCCCTTTCTACCGATTTCCTCCTGTTCATGGGACTATAGTTTGTCCGGTTTGGCCAAACTATAGTAGAAGTTATGACCTACCTTGTCCGCGGCGAAAACAGCCTTAGAGCAGTGGACTTCCCCCAATAGATCCGCATGTTATCCCTTCGGTTACGCCATCATATTGCGACCGAAGAGTGCCACCACAAATCGACCGCTTCGGTCGCAAAGCGAACGTTCAAATTTTGGACAGTGCTAGCATTGACCAGAGCCGGAGCGATTAACCGGCACAGCAGGACAACTGCTTTACATCCTTGGTGAACGTTTGCGCACAGAGCTTGAGTCCTTCAACCATGGTCAGATAAGGGAACAAGTCATCGCCGATTTCCTGAACAGTTAAACCTGCTCGTAACGCCATCACTGCCGTTTGGATAATTTCACCACCTTCCGCTGCGACAACCTGCACCCCGAGCAAACGACCTGACGTGCGCTCTGCCACCATTTTAATAAAGCCTTGGGTGTCAAAATTGACTAGCGCACGCGGCACGTTTGCCAAGTCGAGCAGTCGGGTGTCCACGCTATAACCCCTTGCAACTGCTTCGGCTTCAGTGAGGCCAACGGTGGCAACTTGGGGATCGGTAAACATGACCCCGGGCATGGCACTGAGGTCGAGTTTGGCCTCGCCTCCCGTCATGTTGATGGCGGCTCGGCTGCCTCCGGCAGCGGCGACATAGACAAACTGCGGTTGGTTGGTGCAGTCTCCGGCAGCGTATATTCCGGGGGTCGTGGTTTGCAGATGCTCATCCACCTGAATTGCGTCGCGTGAGGTTTCCACGCCAATGCTAGCCAGGTTCAGGGCCTCGGTATTGGGCGTTCGACCGGTCGCCACCAGTAGTTGGTCGGCTCGCAAGGTGCCGGCAGGCGTCTCGACGATGAACTCTTTGTCGCTGTAGTCCACGTTGCTAGGCGTGGTCTGGCGAAGCACCTCAATCCCTTCCCGTTGAAAAGCCGCCTCTATGGCCTCTCCGATCGTAGGATCTTCGCTGGACAACACACGGCTCCGGGCTAAAACGGTAACCTTGCTGCCGAGTCTGGCGAATGCCTGAGCCAATTCCAAGGCAACGAAACCGGCACCAATCACGATCAGCCGTTTGGGAACGGTATCCAGCGCCAAGGCACTGGTTGATGTCAGGTAAGGAGTGTCTGCCAGCCCCGTTATTGGCGGCTCTGCCGGTCTGGCTCCGGTTCCAATAAAGGCGCGATCAAAATGAACCGGTTTTTTACCACCCTCAGCCAGCGTGACTACCAGGCTATTGGTATCGACAAACCGAGCCTCACCGTTCAGGACTGTGATGTCCTTGTGTTCTCGAAGTATCTTTTCGTACTTGGTGTCACGCAGCTCCTCCACTCGTGCCTGCTGTTGCTGAAGCAGTTTTGCTCGGTCTACCTGAGGAGCCTCAGCACTGATGCCCGCGTCAAAAGGGCTTTCTTTTCGAAGATGCGCGACATGTGCTGCACGAATCATAATCTTCGATGGCACGCAGCCAACATTTACGCAGGTGCCACCGACAGTCCCACGTTCAATCAGGGTGACGCGGGCACCGCGTTCAGTCGCCTTCAGGGCAGCCGCCATGGCGGCACCACCACTTCCGATTACCGCAATATGCAGTTTGTTGTCATTTTTCACTGGGGAAACTCCTTGGAGCTTTGGAATTGCTCTCGTGGCTGGCGTCATAGTGTTTTTTCCGCCAGAACGCATAGACCGTCAGGCCGATGAATACCGCCAGTGCCGGAAGAAGCACATAGTCGAGATAGCCCGTCAGGGCGGCCAGTCCCACGGTGGCCATCAGAATGACCAGAATCGGTGTGAAGCAGCATAGTGCAACCAGAATAGTCCCTATTATGCCAACTCTGAGCAGGTTTTTCGGATTCTTCATTGCCCCTCCGGGGTCGCCTCTGAGGCCGTGGGAGTGGAGGGGTAACCAGCGTCGCTCGTGGCCTTGGTGAGCGCCTCTATGGAAGTGAGCGCATCGTCAAAGGTGACGACGGCTTCTCGATCAGGGTAGCTCACAGAAACTTGCGACACCCCTTCCACCTTACTTAAGACCAGCTTGACGGTGATCGGACACGCGGCACAGGTCATGTCAGGCACCGAGAGAGTCACTCTTTGAGGCGCAGTCCAGGCGGGCAGGCTGAGCAATGCGAGGAACAAGGCAAGAACCAACCGTTTACGCATGAGCAAGATCTCCTTTTAGTAGAATAGAGGCAAAACGTAGGGGAAAACTAAAGCGACCAGTATCAGCGACATGACTACCCAAAAGATCACTTTATAGGCCCTTCGCACTTGAGGAATGGCACAGGTTTCTCCAGGCTCACATTGCTCCACAGGCGGATAAATTCGTCGCCAGGCAAAGTACATGGCGACGATGGCCGCGCCAATGAACAGCGGTCGATAGGGCTCAAAAGCTGTCAGGTTGCCGATCCAGGCACCGGAAACGCCCAGAGTGATAAGTACCAATGGCCCGAGACAGCACGCCGAGGCGAGAATTCCTGCAATCCCCCCGACAGCGAGAGAAGCACCTCCGGATTTAGATTTGAGTTTCGACATGACGTTGACACCTGTTGCCCATGGACTCGATAAGATAAGGTTACTTCCGTAGTCAAGTACGGAGTCAAGCATCATGTTGGATAAAGCTAATTCACTGACTATTGGCGGCTTGGCCAAGGCGGCCAATGTAAATGTCGAGACGATCCGCTATTACCAGCGGCGAGGTCTTTTGTCAGAACCCAAACGACCTCCAGGTGGTATTCGACGCTACGGTTTCGCCGATATTGATCGGCTGACATTTGTGAAAACTGCGCAGCAGCTGGGTTTCAGTCTCGACGAGATAAGCGACCTCCTACGGCTAGAAGATGGCACCCACTGTGAAGAAGCCAGTGCGCTCGCCGAGCACAAGCTGAAGGATGTGCGCGAAAAGATCGAAAGGCTGGTAAAAATCGAGGAGGCTCTGAGCGAAATGGTCAGTCAATGCCACGCGCAGCCGGACAGCATCGCGTGCCCGCTCATTGCATCTCTACATGAGGGAGACATTGGAAAAAAAGGCCAAAGGGATTAGCTTCTGAACCAATCGACCTCTTGGGGTTCTACCCCGTTACTGCGGACATTCCTAAAAAGAGGCACAATGTGCCAAAGGAGTGTTCATGTCCAGACGCAGAAAATATAGCCCAGAGTTCAAACGCGAAGCCATCGCTTTGACCCGTCAACCCGGTGTCAGCTGTCGGCAGATCGCTCTGGAAATCGGTATCAACCCCAATCTGCTGTCCCGTTGGCGCAGAGAGGCGGATGAGGAAACGGAGAAAGCCTTCAAAGGCTCAGGCTCCCCCAGAGACGAGGAGGTTGCCCGCCTCAAGCGAGAACTGGCCCGAGTGAAGAAGGAGCGTGATTTTTTGCGCGAAGCGGCAGTGTTCTTCGCAAAGGAGTCGTCCTGAGGTATCAGGCGATTCAACGTTGTCGCAGTCAGTTCCCCATACGTCTTATGTGCCGATGCCTGAAGGTGTCGGCCAGCGGTTATTACGCTTGGGTATCTCGCCCTGAGTCCGCCAGGGCAAAGGCGAATCAGCACTTGCTGTCACGAATCAGAGAGATTCATGACGACAGCGGTGGCATGATTGGCTCGCCCCGAATGCATGAGGACCTGGTTGCCGAAGGTGCTTCAACCAGTCTGAACCGTGTTGCGCGGTTAATGGCCAAACACGGCATTCAGGGCTGGCCACGGAAGAAGCGCGGACGCTTGGGACGTCGATCTCATCGGCCACCGGGTATCCGGAATCATCTGGAGCGGAATTTCTCCGCTCTGGAGCCAGACACCAAGTGGGTGACGGATATTACGGAGATACCCACGCAGGAAGGAAAGCTCTTTCTATGCGTGGTTCTAGACCTGTTCAGCAAGCTGATCGTTGGTTGGTCCATGCACCACCGGCAAGATCGGCATATGGTGATCAGAGCGGTTGAGATGGCCGTTTGGCAGCGCCAGGGGGAAGTCCCGGTGATATTTGTCAATGGCCATTTATTTTGACCCACCTTTGGCCAATAAAATTGACCCACCTTTCATAGTCTAGCTTGTTGTCTTCTGCTTTAGCCGATAGCTTTCTCCTCCCAGCATAAAGATGTGTGAATGGTGGATGACGCGGTCAATGATCGGCACCGCCACGTTGTCGTCGTGGAAGAACTCGCCCCAGCTGGTGAAGTCCTTGTTGGTGGTCAGGATGATGGACCGGTATTCGTACAGGCTGTTGATCAGCTGGAACAGGTTGTACCGGGCCTGCCGGGTCATGGGCAGGTAACCCAGTTCATCAATGATCAGCAGGTCGTATTTGGCCAAGGCGCTGACCCGCTTTTTCAGCTCACCTTTCATCTCGGCCAGTTCCAGTTCTTCCACCAGATCCAGGGCGTTGCGGAACAGCACCCGGTAGCCGGCCTCCACGGCTTTGTAGCCAATGCCGATGGCCAGGTGGGTCTTGCCTACACCGGGCGGGCCGATAAACACCAGGTTGTTCCGTTCGTCGATGAACTGGAAGTCCAGCAAGGCATTTACCTGACGTTTGGTAATGGTGGTCTGGTGCCGGTAATCGAAGCCCTCCAGGCGCTTCTCCGCTGGGAACGCAGCCATCTTCCGGTTCCGGCGGATGCGTTTGTCCTGGCGCTGAACCAGTTCGTGTTCAGCGAGCCGGTCCGCGAAGCCCAGGTAGGACATCTCGTTGGCTTCTGCCTCGGCCAGCAGGTTGATTAGTTCGTCGGCGGCTGCGCTCAGGCGCAGGCTGCGGTATCGGCTCACAGTTTGCTCAAGCTGGCTCATGGGTCACCCCCTGGCCACTGGAGTGGCCAATACGGCGATAAGCACTCAGGTCCAGCGCTTGCTGTGGTTCTGGCAGCGGTTCCGGCTGCCGTTCCCGCAGCGTAGCTGCCTGGGCTGCTTCCAGGTAACTTTGCAGCCGTGTGGCGGTCATGCCGGGGCGTTCTGCCAGCGTTGTGATCAACGCCAGATCCACAGGCGCATGGCGCTTGAGCAGGTCTCGGGCAGCCACCAACTGATCCTTGTAGATCTTGGGCTCGGAACGCTTGAGCTGTTGGCACAACCGATGCCCGATTTCATTGCCGACCAGGTCGTTGATCTTGCTCTCAAGGGTGGCCACCCGCTGGGCATGATCCCGGTAGTGATGGGTGTTCTTGAACACCTTTCCCTTGTCGGAACATAGAGCGTGACTGGCAATGACATCGCCCGTTTCCAGGTCGCTAATTTGGAGCTGACTGCCGGACTCCAGAACGCCCACCCGGGCCTGTTGCCAGGCCATGGGCACAGAGTACTTGTTGGCCTTCCAGGCGATCAGGCCGGTCTTGTCGGCTCGACGTGTCTCGTGGACCACCGGCTGCACGCAAGCTGGTGACAGGTAGGCCTCCAGGTGTTCTCGCTCATCCCGTTCGAAGCGTTCCCGGGGTGGTTCGCCGGTGGTCCCGTGAATACGGACATTGGCTACGCTCTCAACCCAGTCCTGCACGTGCTGGTGCACGTGTGCCTGATCCCGGAAGACTTCTCCGTAGAGGCAATCCTGCTTGACGTACTTCACGCCAGCTTCCACCTTGCCCTTGCTCTCCGGGTCATAACCTTCGCAGGCATGGATCCGGAACCCGGCTGTGGTGGCATACTCATGGAACCGTTGGTTGAGGGTCAGTTCCCGGTACTGCTCGTTGATCACCACCAGCTTGGTCTGATCGTAAACGCATTCCTCCGGCAGGCCACCAAAGTACCGCAGGGCTTCATCGTGGAGCTGGATAAAGGTCTGGGTGTCCAGAGGGCGGAAGGCCAGGCCCACGTACATCAGCCGCGAGTAGGACAGCACGAACACCACGAAGTGCAGCGTACGCTCTTCGCCACCAATCAGCACACCGCGCAACTCACCGGGGTCCACCTGACACTGAACACCGGGCACATCATCCAGGATAGGCTCGTAGTAGCGCATCTGAGCCGAGGCGACTTCCTCCTTGAGCACCCGCACATAGCGGCGAATGGAACGGTCCGAGGCCGGTAACTCACCAACCTTCGCTTGCAGCTTGCGGGCAATCTTGACGGCGCTGAGCTTGGGAAACTGCTGGAGCAAATGCACCAGATAATCCCGGTGATCATCGAGTCGCTTGCTCCGCGAGGGGTCTGCAAACCGTTCTGAAATCGCATCCACCTCCATCCGCAGGTACTTGCGAACGGTATTGCGGGACAACCCCAGTTCCTGACTGATGGCGCGGATCGACAGCCCTTTGCCGTTATCGTGCAGTGCCTTGATCTTGTGTATCACAACCCACTCCTTCACTGACATGCCCCCGGCCATCGATAAAAGCGGGGGACAGTAGCTGGTTCTGTGGCCGGACGGCCACCCGGGGATGGGTCAAAATTAATGGCCAGTAGTGGGTCATTTTAATTGGCCATTAACAATATTGCATTCAGATCGAGGCAGCCAATTCACCAGCGGTGACTACCAGCGATATCTCGGCAGCAACCGCCTGGTAAGCAGCATGAGTGCGGTCGGTCATTGTGGCGATAATGCCGCCTGCGAGGGGTTCTTTGGGATGCTCAAGCGGGAGCGCATCCACCACCGGCGTTACCGCACTCAGAACGAAGCGCGAGCTGATGTATTCGACTACATTGAGCGGTTCCACAATCCCAGGATGCGACGTAGAGTTGCCGTTCAGGATCGGAAGTTGTCAGCCGTTTTAAAACCGTCCGTGGAAACGGGGTAGAACCCACCGATATTTCGTCACCTTTGGGACAACTACCTGTTTCACACCAACGTGATTTCTCCTGGCCTGATCCGTGACGACGTAGACATTGCGAAATGCATAGATGCCATGGAAATGACAATTCTCTATGCCAAAGAGAGCAAGTTGTTCAAAGGGAACCAGCGGGAAGTCGGGCGCTTAAACTATGCGCTCAGGGAGCTAGGACTATCGGAGAGCGGGGAGTCTCTACTACCACTCCTCTCAGAGGAGCAGCGTGGGGAAAAGCTTAAGGAGGTGGCTTTATTTGTGACGAGAGAGAAACGCTTTCCATCGCGCTCGACCAACCTCTACCTCATCAATCTTCTCAGAAATTCGGGAGAGACGTCGAACTGTAGTGGTTCAATGATTCCGGACACCAACGTAGGTGGTAAGATCGCCACCATAAACGAGGTGTCTGATGACCAGAAAGCGACGTTCTTTTTCTCCTGAGTTCAAACAGGAAGCAGCCAGCCTGGTGCTGGATCAAGGTTACACGATTCCGCAGGCCAGCGTGTCTCTGGGAATTGGTGAAAGCGCTGTTCGGCGTTGGGTTCAACAACTGACGGACGAGCGTAAGGGCGTCACTCCGAAAGGCAAGGCGTTAACCCCGGAGCAGCGACGTATTCAGGAGCTGGAAGCCCGCTGCAATCGCCTGGAGCGAGAGAAAGAAATATTAAAAAAGGCTACAGCTCTCTTGATGTCGGACGAGATGAATCGTACGCGCTGATAGACCGGTTGGGGGAGCAGGAGTCAATTGAACTGGTCTGTGAAGCGTTTGATATCAGTCGTTCCAGCTATTACGAGTACCGCCAACGGCGGAACCGTGTAGATGTGGAGCGCCTGGCCCTGAGGGCTCAGGTAAACCGCCTGTTTACCAAGAGCCGCAGCTCTGCCGGCAGTCGTACAATCAAAGGCTTGCTCCGCGAGGAAGGCGTTGTCGTTGGTCGCTTTAAAGTTCGACGACTGATGAGCGAGTTGGGGCTGATCTGTAAGCAACCAGGCCCTCATGCCTACAAGCAGGCTACCGTTGAACGACCAGATATCCCGAACCATCTGGACCGGGAGTTTGCAGTAGAACGGCCTAACCAAGTCTGGTGTGGTGACATCACCTACATCTGGAGCGGCCAGCGATGGAGCTATCTGGCTGTGGTGCTGGACCTATATGCCCGGCGAGTTGTTGGCTGGGCAATGTCATCCAGTCCGGATGCGGACCTGGTTGTAAAAGCTCTGGATCACGCCTGGGAACAGCGTGGTCAGCCAGAGAAAGTCATGTTCCACTCGGATCAGGGAAGTCAGTATGCCAGTCGTAAGTTCCGTCAGAGACTCTGGCGCTATCGAATGACACAAAGCATGAGCCGACGCGGCAACTGCTGGGACAACGCACCGATGGAGCGACTGTTCCGAAGTCTGAAATCTGAGTGGATACCGGCCCTGGGTTATCGAAATCTGCCTGAGGCAAAAAGAGATGTTGGTGGCTATCTCATGGACTACTACAACCGGCAGCGGCCTCACGCGTTTAACGGCGGCATTTCGCCTGTTGCAGCTGAGGAAAATCTTAAAATACTGTCCGGGATTAGTTGACCACTACAAACTTAATTCTCTTCCGTTAAGAAGAGATGACCCTGACCCCGTGTTAGGTCCATCCAGAGTTGGAAAAACCCGGCTTATAATGCTGGCTAGTTGGCCGCTACTCAGTGAACCGGCGAACAGCCAGTCGGAGCGGCCCAGCGCCCAGGACCGCATTTTGTTTTCCAACCCAGCTGTTGTCGATGGGCACACCTCAACAAAACGACACAATTGATAGGCGCAATGGGAAGCGGACAAACTTCGGTATTAAAAGATGGCCAAACTATGGGGTCAAGAACACCTCCAGACGAAAAAAAGCCGGCAAGCGCCGGCTGTAAAAAGTCTTGTCCAACAACACAACAATGCAGATCGTCGCAATGTCTGTTGAAGATAATATACGTAGCTAATCAAAACTGGATCAATACGTACCTTGCGCAATGCCAGCAGAGTCCTCCGGCGCAGGGGCGTCCCTGTCTCTTGCATACGCGTAGGCTTCGAACCGGGCGATCAGGCTGGCTGCCTCCGGGGTTTCCCGGACCGCGTTGAGCAAGTACTGCGGGTCCTGGCCTTCTTCAGCCAGGCGGGGCGCCTGGGTTTTCAGGTAGGCGGTCATGATGGCGTCGCTGAACTCCGGATGGAACTGGACACCCCAGATATTGGCGCCGACCCGAAATGCCTGGTGGGGCTCGCCTTCGGAATTCGCCAGCAAGACAGCCCCCGGCGGCAGCGCCAATACTGACTGGGCATGGGTAAGGTGTGCCGGAAATGGTGAAGATAGCCCGCCCAACAGCGGATCCTGACGCCCTGCCTCTGTCAGTGCCACCTCGAAGGTCCCGGACTCGCGTCCCTGGGCGCGGAACCCGACACGCCCGCCAAGTGCCTGGGCCAGCAACTGATGACCGTAACACACACCTAAAACCGGTACCTGCAAGCGAACGGCTTCCCGCAACCACTCTGCCGTCTGTTCACTCCAACCCTCTCGGTCCGTCACCATTGAGGGGGAACCGGTTACCAGCACGCCTTGCCAGTCTGAAGGAGTGCCCGGGGGCGGTTCACGGGTGACATCAGCCACAACCACCTGCTGTTTATATTCAAGCCTGGCGCAGAACCACCGGTCAAAATCACCGGCGGTCCGCTGGATATCCGGGTAGGTCGACCCGGTTTTCAAAATCAGTATCTTCGGCATACGGTGCCAGTCCTCCAGTGGCGATAAACCGCAATCTAGCACGAACCTGGCGCCGCGCCGAGATATTGGGCGTCGAACTTTTCCGGGAAACCGTCCGCTTCAGTACCGTAACTGTTACTCAGGTCATAGCCAGCCGCCACCTGGGATCCTACTATCTGAAGTGGACCCCAAATTTTGGACAGGTGCCTAAGCTCTGATTCATCATCTCCACAAGGAGGAGAATCATGAGCAAGAAACGCAAGCAATACAGCGCATCATTCAAGTCCAAAGTTGCTCTGGCCGCCCTCAAGGGTGACCAGACCACATCCGAAATTGCCGCCCGTTTCCAGATTCACCCCACCATGGTCAGTACCTGGAAGCGCGAGCTGCTGGAGAACGCTCCCGACCTCTTCGAAGGCAAGAGGAAGGCCGGCAAGCAATCCGATGAGCCCAGCACAGACGAACTTTACCGCGAGATCGGTCGACTGACGGTGGAACGCGATTTTTTGTCGCGCAAGCTCGATCAGTAAGCCGTCAACAGCGGTTGGCGATGATCGAGCGAGGTCATCCCCAAGTCAGTCTTTCGCGCCAGTGTGAGCTGCTCAAGCTGAGCCGCTCATCGGTGTACTACGTCCATCGTGAGCAATGTCAGGAGGATCTGGATCTGATGTACCTGATTGATCAACAGCACCTGAAAACGCCGTATTATGGCTCTCGCAAGATGCGGGTCCACTTGCTGCACCAGGGCTACCGGGTCAACCGGAAGCGGGTGCAGCGGTTGATGCGCACCATGGGCATTCAGGCGGTTTATCCGCGCCCCAGAACCAGCATCCCGGGCGACGGGCACAAGGTGTACCCGTACCTGCTCAAGGGCTTGAAGATCGACCGTCCCAACCAGGTTTGGGCAACAGATATTTCTTATATCCCGCTTGCCCGGGGCTTCATGTATCTGGTCGCCATCATCGACTGGTACAGCCGCAAGGTGCTGTCCTGGCGGGTCTCCAACACCATGGATACAGACTTTTGTGTCGATGCCCTGGAGGAGGCTCTACAACGCCATGGAACGCCGGAAATCTTCAATACTGATCAGGGTGTCCAGTTCACCAGCGAGGCCTTCACAAGCGTTCTCAAAGAGCATGGCATCCGGATCAGTATGGACGGCAAGGGCTGCTACCATGACAACATCTTCGTGGAACGGCTCTGGCGCAGCGTCAAACACGAGTGCGTCTACCTCACTGCCTTCGAGGATGGCCGACACTTGAAGCAGGCGCTCCACCGGTACTTCCGGCATTACAATCAGACCCGGTACCACCAAACCCTTGATTACCAAACGCCCGATGAGGTGTACTACGGGCAATCCATATCCTTGGCAGCCTGAGCCAAGGAAACAACCGGATCATAGCTTAGGGACACCATCAGGTTGTCCAACTGATTGGGTCCACCTCAATCACCTGATAACGACTCAGGGAAAGTGAGGGCGGTTATGCCAGTCGCGATAACCGGTGCAGGCAAACCCGATGGCAAAACCAGGGTGAACGTGTGGAGCATACAAAGGGAAATTCACCAGTGAACCGGGATGGGTGGTGGCTGATCGCCGCAATCTCTCCGCTCTTGCTCCTTGGCGGCTGGATGCTGTGGCCAGATCGCCATGAACCAACCCTCACCTGGTCGTCAGCAGAGACACCTCCCGGAAAGCCCCGGGAAATCCCCAGCCAGTGGCACCCCCCTGTGCCTGTCAGCCGGCCCGGCGAAGCCCGATTCCCTGCCGAGAACGCCGTCGAAGCAGCGCAAGCCCCTGTGGAATCGGCTGACATCCGGCTGGACCGCCTTCAGCATGCCCTTGCCAATATTGCCGTGGATCAGGACGGCAACCTTGTGCTGGACGAGGTAGCGCTTGCGTCTTTACAGCAGGCGTTCCGGGCCGTTGAGAACGTGGATATGGCGATGCTGGAGGAGCTCCAGCTTTATGTGCAGGCCGGGCTCGCCGGTGAAACCGGCGCCCAGGCGGCAGAGATACTCGGCGACTACGTCCGTTACAGGAGCCACCTGGCCAAAGCAGAGGCGGAATGGTCCAGCCAGCAGGAGCTGTCTCCCAACCAGCGTCTGGAACGCACCATAGCGCTTCGTCGCCAATATATCGATCCCGTTGCTGCGAGCCAACTGTTTGCCGGTGAAGACGCCCACCAGCGCTATCTGATTGCCATGGAAGACATCCGCTCGGACCCGTCGCTGACAGAACAGGCGCGCCGGCACTCATTTGCACGGGTTCGCGAAGACCTGCGCCGCGGCACACTGCTGGTCGATTCCAGCGATGGGGCCATAGCCAGCCAGCTGCGGACAGACCGAGAGCGTTGGCAACAGTTGGGGTTGACCAATGAGACCCGCCGCCACCTGGAGCAACAAAGCCTGGGACTGGTGGCGGCAAGGGACCTCGCGGGCAGTGACCCGCAGGATTGGCAGCGCCGCTACCGTCAGTTTGACCAGGAACGGGAGGTCGTTCTCAGGGCAGGCCTGGCAGAGGACGAGAAGCAGCGCCAGATTGAGGGCCTTGTGGACACCTACTTTACAAAGTCGGAGCGGGACGCAGCAGAGGCCTGGCTGCCGCCACACCTGAGACTGGAAGCTGTCCGATAACCATCTGAACTGCCCGCTGGTTGCACCAGTTATTCAGCCTCCGGCACCGCAACGAGGCGGAAACCCGCAATATCGTTCCGGGCCATAAAGCGATTGGCCACCCGGGCGTGCACCGCGGAGAAGTGCCAACTGCCGCCCCTGAGCACCTTGTACTCTCCTTCTTCAGGGCCCACCGGGTCCACTACCCTGCCCTCCCCGTAGGGGCCGTACCAGTCCGCGCACATTTCCCAGGTGTTTCCGGACATGCCGTAAAAACCCCAGGGGTTAGGGTTATAAAGGGCAACCGGTCGGGGCCCGGAAGATCGGGGAAAAGCTTCACAACCGGACAACACAGAGGTACCGGAAACGTTGGCCTGATCCGGGCCCAGACAGTCACCGGTATGGTAGGGGCCGGTCGTCCCTGCCCGAGCTGCGTACTCCCATTCCGCTTCCGTCGGTAGCCGGTAATCGTGGTCCGGGTCCCACTCACTCAGCTCCCTGATGTACCACTGCACCCACGTCCAACGAAGACCGTCCACGGGGCATTCATCACCACATTCCGGAAACGCGGAGGGCATGCCGTCCACCAGTTCAAGCCATTGACCACGGGTGACCGGAGTTGACTGCAACCAGAAGGGCTCGCTGATCACCACCTCATGGAGGAGTTCGTCGGGCTCGTGACCCGGCGCATCGGTGGCGCTACCCATAGAGAAGGTGCCAGCAGGCACCCGGTTGAAGGTCATACCCAGGGCGTTGGTGAACTGCGGGGGCTCCACTGCATGGCCATAACCGGCCAGCAGCAAAGCCCCGGCAAAGGCACAACTGCGCCGCGGCGGGATCAACAAGCGCAAGAACACCGGCCCCTCACCTTGCGCTAGTCCAGGGTGTCCAGGATCAGGTCAGCCAACACCCGGGAGCCGGCTGCGGTGGGATGGATGCCATCAGAGGTGATGTAACGTGCTTCGTTGCCGGCAAACGCGGGACGTGTGTCAATAAACTTGATGCCCATTTGCGGGTAGGTTTCTGCCTTATAAGCCATTGAGACCGAATTGATCTGATCACGCTCCGGGTCACCCAAATTGTAATAGCCAAGGAAGATGATCTCGTCGATGCCGTCGTTACGCATGTCGTTATACATGCCCGCAAGGGTTTGCTCGATACCGGCGAGCACCTCTTCCACACAGGACTGGGTGGTGCAATCGGCCCCGTCACCGAGGAGGAAGTCGTTACCGCCACCATTCATGATGACGGTTTCGATGCCATCCTTATCCGCATTATCGTATTGATTGGGGATGGTATACCGCCTACTGCAAATCAGGCTCCCGCCGTTCACCTGGCAGCCGCTGCGGGCATAGGTATCGATGCTTTCGTCAAGGTCACCCTCCAGGTATTCATGGATATCGCCAGACAGGGCGAAAATAGAGTCACCTACAATCATCTTGTCGGCGCTCGAGCCTCCTCCGCCGCCGATGGCCCACACGTTGAAGGCCACGCACGAGGCCAGCACCGCCAGCCCTAATGGTTTTACGTTGTTGTTGAACATAACCACCTTGTCTCCTGCTTGTATTATTTGCGCTTTGGTGCGGCTGCTCCTCTGGGGAAACAGCCCACGGGATACTGCTTCAGGCAGGGAAAAGTGTATGGGTGGGGCTTTGGCAATGGCTATGACGCGACCAGCGAAATCGGCAGGACCGGGGACAACAACGCGCCGACACACCCGACCGAACGGGACAGGGTTCACAACACGGCAATCCGTCCGGTATGGCCTAACGGCGACGGAATCGAACGGCAACCAATGCAACGAGCCCCAAGGCAGGGAAAATTACCGCGAACCACTCCGGCCACTGCGTGAACCAGGACCGAAAGGCCTTCCTGGCAGGCGTATAGGGTACGTCGGCAACCATTCCGATCCGCTCGCGGAAGGGGGTTGCAGCCAGGAGTCGGCCCGATGGCGAGACTACCGTGGAAGGGCCGTTGTTGATGACGTGCACAAGGGAAACGCGATTTTCCACTGCCCGCAACACCGTGGCACCGGCATGTTGCCAGGGCTGCCGCGAGTCGCCAAACCAGCCATTATTGGACAACACCACGAGTAGCGGGCTGTCCGGGGTTGCCGACACAGAGCGGGCGACATGGCCCGGAAACGCGCTTTCATAACAGATCGCCGGTACCAGCCTGGCGCCGCCCACCGGGAAACTGACACGCTCGGACCCCGGCGTCAGGTTTGCGAAGAAATCCCCCAGGTAATCACTGGCCCAGCCCACCAGCCACGGAAACTCCCGCGACAGAGGCAGGGTCTCTCCGAACGCGACCAGTCTGTGCTTGCGGTAGCGCCCTGCCAGCTCTCCGCGCGCGTCCAGGAAAACGGACGAATTGTACTCCCGGAAGTCGGCGCGCCGGCCCTGCTGCTCGGCGTCGTGAAAGACCAGCGGCACCCCTAGCCGGGCGACGTGACGCTGGAAGGCTGCGGGCACATGGTCAACCTCGAAATACCCCTTGTACCGGGTCTCCGGCCACAGGATCACCTCCGCACCGGCTGCTGCCAATTTGCCACTCAGGGCCATTTCCGGAGGCCAGGCCCGCCCGTAACCCGGTTCCGGATCCGGTACGGAGGCGCTTGGGGTTTCATTGGACTGGACCAGCCCCACAGCAAGCGTTGGCCAGGTGCCCACCTGGCGATCCCAGTGATCCACCGCCCACCAGCCATACCCCAGCCAGGCAGCCAGCGCCGCCACACCTGCCATGGCAACAGCCTTGCCATAGCGACCCTCAATTCCGGTATGACGCCCCATGACCCGCAGAACGCCCGCGGTCACCAGCGCGTTGCTGATGCCGATCATCAGGTCCAGGCCGTAGACTCCGGTAAAGGCTGCGCCCTGAATTGCAGGCAGGAAGGCACTCTGGCTTTCCCCCAACTGGAGCGGAAACAGCACCGGAAAGCAGCCGAAGAACGCCATGACAAGGACCGGGAAAAACCAGAGCGCGTATTGACCTGATAGCCGCTGGGCCCATCGCCAGCTGAGCATCAGGAAGGCCTGCAACTGGGCCGTCAACAGCCAGAAAAGTAGTGCTCCGGCCAACGCCGGAATGAAAGCGTAGTCCTTCAGGACCTGCAGGAATTCCACCATCCATGGGGTAGCGACCAGGTACATGGAGATGCCAGAGAGCAGCCCCAGCCCGTAATGGGTACGGGCCGAGCGGCCATGTACGGCGACCAGCAAGGGCACGAAGGCCACCCAGGTCAGTGGATAGAACCCGGCATAGTTATAGGGAATCGCCAACATGACGCCGGTAGCCACTGCCCCCAGGGCCTGCCAGCTAAGGCCCCGGGACCCAGGGCTTTCCCTCATGGTTCGCTCCCCACGCTGTCCTGATCCACCACCAGGGCCTCCATGTGCTTACGGATCAGATGCTGCTTCTGCGCATCATCCAGGTCTTCCCGTTGCATGATCAACCGGCGCACCAGGTGGATTTCTGTCATCCGGTGGGCTGTTCCATAGAGTTGATCTGCGACGGCTTCGCCTAGTACCGAGCGACGAAGGGCATGCTGTAACCGGAGCTGCACCCAGGCGGCCTCCGCCGTACGGGGCCCGTCCGGGGTCAGCTCAGGTAATGTCTGTTCCAACTGCCGGTAGCGCAGAAAATCCGGCAACACAGCGATCAGCTCACTGGCCGCGGCATCCGGGAGACTGCTCCGAAGCAACTGGCCCGCTCGCTCCATAGCCTGCTGCCCGTGGCCGGCCGGCAAGGATTTCGCAAGCGCCTGTAATACATCTTCATAGGCTTCAAACTGGTCCGGCCTTTCCTTGCCGTCCAGCCGCAGTCGGTGGATGGCCCGATCCACCGGTGCAAAGGCAATCTGCTGGCTGTCCGAAAGGGCTTCGGCGCGGATGTACTGTCCCGCTCCCGGATCAGCCGGCGCCATGACCCCCACCGGGCCTGCGCCATTGATGAGCCACGCTGCCAGTAACAGGGTGACTGTCAGCATGGCCGGCGGAGGTAACCGGCGCAGCGTGACCTGTGATGTCGGAAGTAGGGTGGGCATGGCATGGTCCTTTCGCCGAGGGATCAGCTCGCTCTACGCTGACCCTGACTCGTCATCATAACCACTCAGTAAGGCTTACCGGGATGATGAAGTTCACAGGCCTGACCACTTCGTAGCCGCCGCAAGGGCTGTCAAATCCGTTACACTGTCTGCTGACGTTTCTTCACCGGAGCCTGTGTATGCCCCAATGGTTGCAATGGAGTCTGATCGCCCTTGGCGTGGTGGCTATTGTCGTGTTGCTGGTCTTTATCACCAGACGTGCGAGCCAGCTCCGCGAACACCGGAGGCAGCAGGCGCGACAACGGGCCTTCCAGGCCGAGCGACGGCAAAACATGGTCGAAAGTATCCGCATCCTTGCGATGGCCATCGAGGAAAACCAGGTGGAGTACTCTGAGGCCTGCCTGCGTATCAAGGGGCTGCTGGACCATGTCGCGCCGGACCTGCTCGAGCAAACCCCTTACCAGGTGTTCCTGGAGATCCATGACAGCATACAGCACATGCCGACCCACCGGGCCCGGCAACAGACCGATAGCCACTTCGTGCGCAAGATGGATGAAGAGCGATTCGCCCTTGAAAAACAGCATGCTGACGCGATACGTCGTGCCGCTACCGCTATCCGGCACCACAATTTCGACTAAGCTCTGACATTATTTTGTAATTTTTTGTAACAACGCTGCACGTAAAGCTATTGCGAAATCAAACGCTTTGATGCGATTTGTAACCGATAGCAAACTGTACGCACTCCTGATTCGGCATCCTCCGGGCAAACTCCAGACAGTCGACTAAAGTTTAATCAGACCCCTGAAACAGCCGAGCAACGCAGTCCGGAGCGAAGAGGTAGTTGGTACGCAAGACTCGAGCGTACCCTGATCTGCAACAAGCGGGTGAGCTTGCCGGCCTTCGGGCCGGCTTTTTTGTGCGCAGAATAACGACTCAGCTATTGCTCATCATCCCGGCCATCGCAGTCACCACATCCTTCGACGCCACCAGGTCATCAAACTCTCGCCCGACCTTCTCCGGGTCTAGGCCCAGCTCGGTATAGAGCGCTTCGGGAATCGGAGTCCTTGCGCCGATTTCCAACCCCCGTTCATTGAGCAGCTGGCGTCCCAGCCACAACAGGCGCGGGTAGCTGTCATGCGGGCCCTGATAGTCGAGGCTTTTCTGGTATCTCAGCGCCACGACCACCTCATCGGGCATGCCCCAGTTAGTCATCAGCTCAGCGGCCAGTTGCTCCCGGGTTACCCCCAGCAGGTGCTGCTCGACCACCGAAGTGTCAATGTGCTCATTGACCTCCCAGTTGCGGCAGGCCAGCCGGAAGTGCGGTGGAAAGACCTGCGCCAGTACCAGGTAACCGAAGTTGTGAAGCAGGCCAGCCAGGTAGGCTAACCCGAAAACCGGGCGTTGGCCGCGGGGCATCATCGACGCCAATATGCCTGCCGCCTGGGCCTGCCATATGGCCTGCTGCCAATAGCCAACAAACCCTCTTGGCTGGTCGTCAGGCTGTTTCAGCGCGCGTCCCAGGGACAGCCCCATGGCCAGGTTCATCACCAGGTCGAAACCAAGGATGCGGGAAACCGCATCGTGGACGGAACGAACCTGGCCTGCTGCGGCATAGAAGGACGATGAGGCCCAGCTGACCACCTGGGCCGCAAGGCTCGGGTCGCTTTCGACGATATCCACCAGGTCACCCATATTGGCATTGGGGTTAACCCGCAAATGGATGATCCGCTGCGCGGTTTCTGGCAGGGGAGGTAACTCCAGGGTATCTTCCAGCCTCTGGCGGATTCGTAGCCCGGTAAAACGCTGTATCGCCGAGAAAACCTGTTCCTGGTCCCTTTCAGGCGTCCGTGGTACAGCATCTATCTCTGCCAGGGGAACACAGAACGAACGCTCTTCCGGTTGACCAGCCAGCGTCCGGAACTCTGCCTGGTCAAGGGTTAGGCGGGCATCCCGCCCCACTGGTTCGATCACCAGGCGCCCGGCGCCGGCAACACGGCTGTCTATCAGGGTTGGCCAGCCGGTCAGCCCTGGCAAGGCAGGCAGCCCCTCCAACCCGGTCGGACGCAGCAGACGTGTGTAATCGGCACGGGAGACCAGCCGGAGCTCACGCCCCAATTGCTTGTTCAGACCCACCAGGTCCAGCAGGTCGTCATGGCAGCAGATCACCTGCAGCTGGCCCTGGTTGTCCCCCAGTAACACCATTCGTAACCGAACACCCGGTGCTGGCGCACCCGAGGCCTCGGCTTCAGTCACGATGGCGGCCTCGTTCAGAAGCTTCCGGACAGCACCGGACATCTCCATTTTGTTCTCCTGTAAAAAATCGTTGTGGACCTGCTTTTCAGTGTGGCTCAAAGTGAGCCGGAAAGCAGACCGGTTTGGTCAATTCAGTAACGATTCTGTACCGCCGTAGATTCAGACGTCACCATAACGAACCCGCTCGC
Organism: Marinobacter sp. AN1; assembly: GCF_026013985.1. NCBI lineage: Bacteria > Pseudomonadati > Pseudomonadota > Gammaproteobacteria > Pseudomonadales > Marinobacteraceae > Marinobacter > Marinobacter sp. AN1. Next base: position 3,560,354 of record NZ_CP110342.1, read on the forward strand.
CCAGCCAGCGGCGCACCAACGCCTCGGTGGCACGGGTATCTTTCATAACAGACGGCGCCATAGTGCGGACACTCTCGATCCAGTCACGGTCGCGTTCAAAGTCTGCCAGCCGAAACTGCATCATGCCGGTCTGGCGGGTACCCAGTACTTCTCCGGGGCCACGTATTTCCAGGTCCTTTTCCGCGATCACAAACCCGTCCTGGCTGTCCCGCAGGGCCTGTAATCGGGCCCGACCGTTCTGCGACAGGGGCGCCTGATACATGAGCACGCAGAAACTGGCCTGCTCACCACGCCCTACCCGGCCACGCAACTGGTGCAACTGTGCCAGCCCCAGACGCTCAGGATTCTCCACAATGATCAGTGATGCATTGGGCACGTCGACACCCACTTCGATGACGGTCGTAGCCACCAGCAGGTCCAGCTCACCTTCCTTGAAGCGGTCCATGACGGCCGCCTTGTCGGCTGCCTTCAGGCGACCATGCACCAGCCCCACCCTCAGCTCCGGCAATCGCTCCTGCAGGCTTTCGGCGGTCACTTCCGCTGCCTGGCACTGCAGGGCCTCAGACTCCTCGATCAGGGTACAGACCCAGTAGGCCTGACGGCCAGACTGACAGGCCTTGCGAACCCGCTCTATCACTTCGTCCCGACGGCTATCCTGGATCACTATGGTTTCAATGGGTTTGCGTCCCGGCGGCAATTCATCGATTACGGAGGTGTCCAGGTCCGCATAGGCACTCATGGCCAGCGTGCGGGGAATGGGGGTTGCAGTCATGATCAGCTGATGGGGAGCCCGTTGCCCCTCTGCTCCCTTGTCCCTCAGCGCCAGGCGCTGGTGGACCCCGAACCGGTGCTGTTCATCGATAATCACAAGGCCCAGGCGTTCAAACAATACATCACCCTGGAACAGCGCATGGGTACCGATAATCAGCCTGGCTTTCCCTTCCGCCAGTCGACCCAGGGCTTCCGTACGGGCCTTGCCCTTGACCTTGCCGGATAACCAGACCATTTCCAGCCCCAGTGGCTCCAGCCATTGACGGAAATTCTGGTAGTGCTGCTCGGCCAGGATCTCGGTGGGCGCCATCAGGGCTACCTGGGCGCCCGCACCGATGGCCTGCAGGGCCGCCAGCGCAGCAACCACGGTCTTGCCGGAACCCACGTCCCCCTGAACCAGGCGAAGCATGGGTAACGGTTGGCTCAGATCCTGGCGGATATCCGCAACCACCCGGGCCTGTGCCGGTGTCAGGCTGAACGGCAGCTGGTCAAGAAAACGCTCCGTCAGGTCGCCTCCAGGAAGCAATGGCAGCGCCTGCCGTTGCTGAATCTGTTGACGGACCAGCAACAGACTCAACTGATGGGCCAGCAACTCTTCCATCACCAGCCGTTGCTGCGCCGGGTGACGACCCTCCATCAGCAGGTGGACGGGGGCATCCGCCGGTGGTGCGTGGACAAGCGCCACCGCCGACGTGATATCCGGCAACTGATAGTCGGCCAATAATGACGGTGGCAGCCAATCCGGTATGGGGTAACGTTTCAGGTAGCCCAGGGCCTGTCGGCACAGGCTGCGAACCCTGGGCTGCTGGATGCCTTCCGTCAGGGGATAGACCGGTGTCAGCGTGGCCTCCCCGGGCGGGGGCATTGCCGGCGGATTAACCTGGTACTCAGGATGGTAGAACTCGAACCCGGCCCGGCCAGGGCGCACCTCGCCATAACACCGCACCCGCACGCCTTCGGTCAGCTGGTTCTTCTGGGCTGCGGAAAAATGGAAAAAGCGCATGACCAGGAAACCGCTGTCGTCCCTGAGCGTCACCTGCAGGCTGCGCCTGCGGCCCATGACCATATCCGCCCGCATGACCGTACCTTCCACCACCCCGGTGTCCCCCAGTCGCAAACTGCCCATGGGGATTACACGGGTACGGTCCTCATAGCGGTGCGGCAAATGAAACAGCAGGTCCTGCAGGGAAGTAATGCCCAGCCTTGCCAGGGTGCCGGCGAGCGCATTACCGACCCCCTTGAGGGTGGTGACGGGCAAGTCTTCCAGTGACGCCATCGGTCGACCGTCAGCCGCCGGCGGCCAGGGCCGGCTTTTGCTTCTCCGCTTTCTCGATAACGCGGCACTGGCTGGCAGCCAATGACAACACATCAATGGCTTTCGGGCGCGGGAAAGTTACCCGCCATGCCAGGGCAACGGTGCGGAAAGGTACCGGGGGCGCGAATGGCCGGACAGCGAGGATGTCCTCATCGTAGGGCATGGACGTCGCCGCCGACAGCGGCAACACGGTAATACCCAGGCCCGAGGCGACCATATGCCGAATGGTCTCCAGGGAACTGCCTTCAGTGACCAGGGTCGGGCCCGTGGCCTGTCGCTCGGTAACGGTTTCCACCAGCGGCGGACAGGATTCCAGCACCTGGTCGCGGAAACAGTGCCCCGGCCCGAGCAGCAGCAACTGCTCACCAGCGAGCTGCTCGGCGGTCAGTGCCGATTCCCTGGCCAGCGGATGACCACCCGGCAGCAGGATAACGAACGGCTCGTCATACAGGGGCAAGGTCACGACCTCCGGCTCTTCGAACGGCAGCGCAATGATGATGGCGTCCAGCTCGGACTGGCGAAGCTTCTGGCGCAGATTACCGGTATAGTTCTCTTCAATGTACAGCGGCATGTCCGGCGCGGCCCTGCGCAGCTCGGGCAGCAGGTGTGGGAACAGGTACGGACCGATAGTGTAGATAGCGCCGACGCGCAACGGCGAGTTGAGCTGGTTCTTGCCGTCCTGGGCCATGTCACGGATGACGCCGACCTGGTCCAGCACCCGCTGAGCCTGCTCGATAATACGCTGGCCGGTCTCGGTAACACGGATGCTGCTTTTGCTGCGTTCAAAGAGGGGAACACCCAGCTCCTCTTCGAGCTTCTTGACCGCAACACTGAGGGTCGGCTGGCTGACATGACAGCGCTCGGCGGCCCGCCCGAAATGCTTTTCCCTGGCAAGTGTGACGATGTAACGTAGTTCGGTCAGGGTCATGACAGGCTCCAATTGCTCTTTATGAGCTCAAGCATAAGGATTGAAATTGACTATGGCAATCTCTGCAGACCAGTCCCGCCCCCATGTCCTGGTTGCCGGCTGTGGTTCACTTGGAGGCACTATTGCGAGTGCCCTGACCGCTACGTCCGAGGTATGGGGAATTCGCCGTACCGCCAGCGCCATACCCAAGGGCGTTCACCCGGCGCCAGCAGACCTGATGGACAGGCCATCCCTGGCGAAGGTTGTGCCAGAAGCGCCTGATATCCTGATCTACTGCCTGACCCCGTCTACCTATGATGACGCGGGTTACAGGGCCGCCTACGTGGACGGCCTTGCCAACTTGCTGGCGGTAACGGATACCAGCAAGCTCAAGCGGCTGTTCTTTATCAGCAGTACCAGCGTGTATGGCCAGGACGATGACTCGCAGGTGGACGAGACCAGCCCGGTTGCCCCCAGGCGGTTCAGCGGTCAGCGGGTTCTGGAGGGGGAACAACTGGCGCTGGACAGTGGCGTGCCCGCCACGATCATTCGCTTCAGCGGAATTTATGGCCCAGGCCGGGGGCGCTTCCTCGAATCAGTAATGGCGGGAGAGCTCAACCCTGATTCACCGGGCCCATACACAAACCGCATTCATGAGCAGGATGCGATGGCCGCCTGCGTGCACCTGGTGCAACGGGCACTGGAAGGAAAGAGCCTGGAAAATTGTTACCTGGCCAGCGATTGCGAGCCAGCCAGACTGGACGACGTGGTGGCCTGGATTCGCCAGCAACTTCCGTGTCAACCACCCCGGGGCGATGGCCGCCGGGGTGGTCGCGGCGGCAGTAAACGCTGCGACAATCAGCGCCTGCTGGCAACGGGCTTCAGCTTCACCTACCCGGATTTCCGCAGCGGTTACCGACCGATGATCGAAGCGATCAGAAACGGTCGCGTCAGCTGATCACCATGACAGCGTCCATTTCCACCGGTACGCCCTTGGGCAGGCCGGCGACGCCGATGGCAGCACGGGCCGGGTACGGCTCCTGGAAATAGGTGGCCATGACTTCGTTGACAGTGGCAAAGTTGGCAAGGTCAGTCATGTAGATGTTCAGCTTGACGATGTCCTGCAGACTACCGCCAGCAGCCTCACAAACGGCTTTCAGGTTCTCGAATACGCGACGGGTCTTGTCAGCAAAATCGCCGGCGACCACTTCCATGGTTTCCGGGTCCAGCGGAATCTGACCAGACAGGTACACGGTATCGCCGGCCTTTACGGCCTGTGAATAGGTACCGATGGCTTCCGGGGCGGCATCAGTCTGGATGATGGACTTGTTGCTCATGTCAGGTGAATCCTGCGTTGCGGTTAAAAGAATATGCTGCCGCCGGGGCGATGACGCTGTCAATACGCCCCGGCGGCAACCAGTGATATCAGGGGATCAGTATCGGACGCGGCTGATGTGGGTAACCGCGCGGATGTTGCGAACCCGGCGCATGACCCGGGCCAGGTGCCGACGGCCGTTGACGTGGACCACCAGGCTGACAATGCTCAGACGGGCGTTCTGCTCTTCCACATTGATCCGTTCGATGTTGCCATCGGCCATGGCGACCGCATTGGCCACTTCGGCAATGACGCCGCGCTGGCGTTCCAGCTCTACCCGTAATTCAACCGAGAATTCGTCGGTGATGTCCTTGGCCCACTTCAGGTGAGTCAGGTGCGCGCGGTCTTCGGTGCTTTCCGGCAAGCGGCTGCAGGTATCGCTGTGGATGACCAGGCCATGCCCGGAATCCATGACCCCAACCACCGGATCTCCGGGAATCGGCTTGCAGCAGTTGGCGAAACGCACCAGCAGGCCTTCAGTGCCACGGATGGTTACCGGGCTACCCTTGCGATCACCCTCCCCGGACAACGTACCCACGTCCAGGGAACTGGTTTCGGCACCCGCCTCCCCGGCCACCAACTGGCGGGCGATCAGGTAGGCCATACGATTGCCCAGGCCGATCTCACTCAGCAGGTCATCAAAGCTGGCCACCTGGTTATGGCTGACCACTGCGCTGACTTGCTCCTGCCCCAGCTCGGACAGCTTCTGGCCAAAGCCATGAAGGGACTTTTTCAGCAAGGTCTTGCCCAATTGCACGGACTCGGTGCGACGCTGCAACTTGAGCGCGTGCCGGATACTGCTGCGAGCCTTGCCGGTTACCACGAAGCTCAGCCAGGCGGGGTTGGGACGGGCATTGGGCGCAGTGATCACCTCTACGGTCTGACCACTTTGCAGGGGCTGACTCAGGGAGCCCAGGTTACGATTGATCCGACAGGCCACGCAGGCGTTGCCGATGTCTGTGTGGATCGCATACGCGAAGTCCACTGGCGTGGCACCGGTGGGCAGCTCCAGTATCTTGCCCTTCGGCGTAAAGACATAGATTTCGTCCGGGAACAGGTCGGTCTTGACGTGCTCGATGAACTCCAGCGAATCGTCCGCCCGCTCGCGCATGTCCATCAGGCCCTGCACCCAGCGATCCACCCGCTGCTGGTTGGCTGAGCTGACCGGCGACTGGTCGTGCTTGTACATCCAGTGGGCGGCGATACCGTCGTTGGCAATCTGCTCCATCTCCTCGGTGCGGATCTGGATCTCGATATTCACATGCATGCCAAACAGGGTGGTGTGCAGGGACTGGTAGCCATTGGCCTTGGGCATGGCGATATAGTCCTTGAAACGCCCCGGCAGTGGCTTGTAGAGGCTGTGCACCGCTCCCAGAATGCGGTAGCAGTCGTCTTCGGTGTCTGTAATGATCCTGAACGCATACACGTCCATGATCTCGTGGAACGACTTGTGGCGGAACTTCATCTTGTTATAGATGGAGTTCAGGTGCTTCTCACGTCCCACGATCCGCCCCGGGAGCCCGCGCTCCTGGAGTTTGTCCTGTAGCTTTCCGCGAATGTCATCAATGATTTCCCGGTGGCTGCCACGGAGCTTTGTCACCGCCTTGGAGATGTATTTCGCCCGCATCGGATAGAGTGAGGCAAACCCCAGGTCTTCCAGTTCTGTGCACACCCGATGCATACCCAGACGGTTCGCAATAGGCGCGTAGATGTCGAGTGTTTCGTTGGCAATGCGCTGGCGCTTCTCATAGGGCATGGGGCCGAGTGTGCGCATGTTGTGCAGCCGGTCCGCAAGCTTGACGATGATGACACGGATATCCCGGGCCATGGCTAAGGTCATTTTCTGGAAATTCTCGGCCTGGGCTTCCGCACGGGAACGGAACTCGATCTGGGTCAGCTTGGATACGCCGTCCACCAGGTCCGCCACGGACTCACCAAACTGCTCGCTCAGGGCATCCTTGGGAATACCGGTATCCTCGATTACGTCGTGGAGCATGGCAGCCATCAGGCTCTGATGGTCCAGCTTCATTTCCGCAAGGATGGTAGCCACCGCCAGGGGATGGGTAATATATCGCTCGCCGCTGCGCCGCATCTGGCCCTCATGGGCCTGCTCGGCATAATAGTAGGCCCTGCGCACCTGGTTGATGCGCCCGGAATCCAGATAATCTCCGAGCGTCGCGGTCAGATCTTCGACCGTCCGTTCACGCTCTGCAACAGCAGCCTCTTGCGACACCGCGCCTCCGTCAGGTTATTCAGGAAGGCAGGGATAAAAAAACCCGAATGCGAACATTCGGGTTCTTCCTGTACCCCGCCGGGAAAGCCTGCGCAAAAATTCGCGCTCTTTTTCCACTATAAATCCATCGGGGCGAAATTCAATGATCTTTTTGACCAGCCAGTGCCTGTAATGGCATTGGGGTGTCAGTCTTCCTCTTCCTCACGCAACAGGTCACGGGTCACCTTACCTTCGGCGATTTCCCGCAGCGCGATCACGGTCGGCTTGTCGTTCTCTTCCGGCACCAGCGGCTCGTAGCCCTTGGTGGCAATCTGGCGGGCGCGCTTGGTCGCCAGCATAACCAGCTGGAAACGGTTGTCGACGTTTTCCAGGCAATCTTCAACGGTAACTCGTGCCATATCTTCCCCGACTGAGATAACGATTAGGAGGTGAATTCCAATGCCCGGGAAACCGGACCATTCAGCAGACCGCGTAGTTTACCGCCAGGCGCTCATAATGTACACAGGTCAGGCCCCATCCCCGTCCATCAGCGATGACAGCAGCCCGGCGTGGCGCACTTCCTGTCGATCCATACGCAGGCGTTGGCAGGTAACAATGGACAGTAGCTGGCTGAGCGCCTCTGCGAAGTCATCGTTGACCACCAGGTAGTCAAATTCCAGGGCATGGCGGCACTCCTCGGCGGCTTCCCGCAGGCGTCGCTCCACCACCTCTGGCGCATCGGTTCCGCGGCCCACCAGACGCTCCCTCAGAACCGCGGCTGAGGGGGGCACGATAAAAACACTGACACAGTGCGGCATCAGCCTTCGTACCTGGGTCGCGCCCTGCCAGTCGATTTCCAGGATGACGTCACGCCCCCGGGCCAGGGTCTGCTCGACCCATACCTGAGAGGTGCCATAATAGTTGCCGAAAACATCGGCATGCTCCAGGAACTCGTCACGGCCAATCATGGCCTCGAACTCTTCCCGGGAGATAAAGTGGTAATTCACACCGTCCTGCTCACCAGGGCGCATGGGACGGGTCGTGTGGGATACGGAAACACCCAGGCGCGCGTCCGCCCGGATCATCTCCCCCACCAGGCTGGTCTTGCCGGCACCGGAGGGCGCGGAGATCACGTACAGGGTACCCTGCTCACCGGTCTGGCTCATGATTCACTGACTCCCGATAACTTTTTTGGCCGGGCGTGACGGCCAGAAGGCGGCAAATTATACGGGGTTTGACTTATCTCCGCATCCCGGGCGCAGCGCAACTGTTAACATTCCCCAAACCATCGGACAAATAACGGAAACACCGAATGAAAAAACTGCTCATCGTTATGGACCCGGAGCACAGGCACCAGGTGGCACTGACCCGGGGCATTGAACTGGCCAGGGCTACTGGGGCCAGCCTGGAAGTAGTCGCCTTTGTCCACGAATACCTCGACGCCATCTCGGATCAGCAGACCGACCAGGAGGCGGCGCGCAAAGCCACCACCGACCAGCGCCAACGGTGGCTGGAGCAGGTGCTGGCTCTCTGCGACTGCAGCGACCTCCCCATCACTCCTCAGGTCGTCTGGGCCAAGCGAATCCATGAATGGATTATCGAGCACTGCCACAAGGAAAGGGTGGACGCGGTCATCAAGACCGGAAACCGGTCAGAGACATTTCTTTATACGCCAACGGACTGGCACCTCATCCGCGAGTGCTCCGCGCCTGTCATGCTGGTCGCTGAAAACAAGTGGAACAAGGCTCGACCAATACTGGCAGCGGTAGACCTGAGTTCAGACAAGCCGGTGAAGAAAGCGCTCAACCACCGGATCATCGCAGAGGCCCGACAGCTGGCCGATGCCATGGGCACCGAACTGCACCTTGTTCATGCCCTGCATACCTCGGTAATACTGGCCGACCTGGAGCTGGTTGATATGGATGCAAGGCTGCGTAAAAGGCAGGCCGGGTTGAAACCGCAGATTGAACACCTCTGTAATACCTGGCACCTGCAACCCGGGCAGGTTCACATCGTTTCAGGCCCGGCCCAGAAGGTGATTCCAAGCGTTGCCAACCAGGTCAAGGCAGATATGGTGGTGATTGGCACCAGCGGAAAGACCGGACTGGCGGCCATGGTAATCGGCAATACGGCAGAAAAAGTACTGACCCACCTGAGAACCGACCTGCTGGCGATCAAACCCTCCGAAAAATAGGGCCTGGCAACGGCATGGGGCAGGAAGGCCTGCCCCCGACCAAGCCATGAAGCGAATCACTCCAGGTTCTGGACCTGCTCTCTCATCTGTTCGATAAGCACCTTCATATCCACGGCTACCCGGGTGACCTCGGCGTCGATGGACTTGCTGCTAAGGGTATTGGCTTCCCGGTTCAGCTCCTGCATCAGGAAGTCCAGCCGGCGGCCGATGGCATCATTGCGCTGGAGGGTTTCGCGAACCTCTCCGATATGCGCCTCCAGTCGGTCCATCTCTTCTGCCACGTCAGACTTTTGCGCCAGCATCACCATCTCCTGGCTTAACCGGTCGGGGTCCAGCTCCACTGAGGCCTGCCGGAAACGGTCCCGCAGGGCCTGCTCCTGGGCGCTGATCAAGCCGGGCAGGCGCTCCCGCACCTGGGTCACCAACGTCGCCATGGCTGAGAGGCGCTCATCAAACAGCGGCCGCAGGCGCTCGCCTTCGCGCTCCCTGACCACCACCAACTCCGCCACTGTACGCTGGAACAACTCGTCCGCCGCCGCCTTGACCGGGCTGAGGTCGGGCTCTTCGCGGTCCAGGATGCCGGGCCAGCGCAGTATATCCAACGCACTGATGTGGGCCGGGTTGTCCAGCAGACGATTGACGTGGTTGATCGCGTCGTTCAGGGACGCCGCCAGGCGGTCGTTCACCAGCAGAGCCGTATCCGCATCTTCAGAAGACTGCAGGCGCATACCCACATCTACCTTGCCTCGGCCGAGCGCCTTGCGCAGGTGGTCACGGAAACCGTTTTCCAGCTCCCGAAGCGCCTCAGGCAGACGGAAAGAGGGCTCCAGGTAACGGTGATTGACCGTGCGTATCTCGCAGGTCAGCACACCCCACTCTGCCTGGGTCTGCTGGCGGGCAAACGCTGTCATGCTTCTGATCATGGGTGCTCCAGGGGTTCTTCCGTAAAGTACGGCTCCAGTCTACCAGTTCAGGGGATCGTAAATCCTGTCTTCGTTCAGCAGTCCGGGCGTTGGCTCCCCCATGCTATACTGCCGCTCCTTTCTCCAGTGGCCGGCACCCAATGCTGTCCGGCCCTGTTCACTTTCCGGATTCAGAAGGATCAAGTATGCGACCCAGTGGCAGACAGCCCGAACAGCCCAGAGACGTGAGGCTCACCCGTCATTTCACCCGGCACGCAGAGGGCTCCGTACTGGTAGAGTTCGGCGATACCCGCGTCATCTGTACCGCGTCCGTGGAAAACAAGGTGCCGCCATTTCTCCGCGGTGAGGGACAGGGATGGATCACCGCGGAATACGGCATGCTGCCCCGCTCCACTGGTAGCCGCATGGGGCGGGAGGCAGCCCGGGGCAAGCAGGGTGGCCGCACCGTAGAGATCCAGCGACTCATTGGCCGCTCCCTGCGCGCCGCAGTCGACCTGGAAGCACTGGGCGAACATACGATTACTATCGACTGCGATGTCATCCAGGCCGACGGTGGCACTCGTACCGCGGCCATTACCGGCGGCTGCGTTGCCCTGGTGGATGCGCTGAACTTCCTGGTCAGGGAGGGCCGGCTGGAGAAGTCACCCCTCAAACAAATGGTGGCGGCACTCTCTGTCGGCGTTTACCAGGGCATCCCGGTGGTGGACCTGGACTACCCGGAAGACTCCGCCGCAGAAACAGACATGAACGTCATCATGACTGATCAGGGCGGATTTATTGAAATCCAGGGCACCGCAGAGGGTGCGCCGTTTGTACAGGAAGAACTGGACAATATGCTGGTACTGGCAAAGCAGGGTATCGAGCAGTTGTTCGAGATCCAGAAAGCAGCACTGGCGGAATAATCAACCGGCCAATAGCCGGCCAAAGAAAAAGCGCGGCGGGAGATACCCGGCGCGCTTTTTTCATTTCAGGAGACGACGGTCCCTCAGAAACCGATATCTATATCGTAATCCATGATCAGGGGGGCGTGGTCCGAGAAACGGGTGGTTTCGTCGATCCAGCCATCCCGGATGGTCTTGCGGATACCGGGAGTCAGCAACTGGTAGTCGGCGCGGATACCCACGTTCTTGCGCTCGCCGCCATCCCACTCCGGCCACCAGGTGAACTGGTTGCTCTGCTTGTTGATCTCGCGGAAGGCGTCGATGGCACCCATCTCATCAAACAGGCGATCGAGGAACGCCCGCTCGTGGGGCAGGAACCCGGAAACATCCAACTGGTGATAGACAGGACTGGCATCGGTGACGTGGTGGGCCGTCTGCAGGTTAGCGCAGAAAATGAACTGGCGACGCTTACGCAGGGTTTTCTGCATATGCAGCCCGAAGGCATCCATGAACTCGTCCTTGTGATCAAGTACGGTCAGGTCGTTCTCGTCTTCCAGCAGCTCTTCCTCACGGCCCAGCGCACAGGGAGCCAGTACGCTGGCCACGCTGACCCGGTCAAAGTCTGCCTGGATAAAACGACCTTCACGGTCCGCCTGTTCACTGGCAAAGCCGTACATGATGGCTTTCGGAAAGTGACGCGTGTAAATCCCGACCCCTCCGTGCTCATTGAGCTCGCCATCAATAAAGTAGGCTTCGTAGCCTTCGGGAATCAGGTTGCGGTCCTCGATTTCATAGACCCGCATGCGATGGTCCTGAACACAGATTACGTCGGCGTCCTGGTCGGCGATCCAGTCAAAGAAGCCTTTTTCAACCGCCTGTTCCAGGCCATTGACGCTGATTGATACTACACGCATACGTATTCCCTGATTCAGTTTGGGTGTATGATACCGGTTTTACAAGTTTTTGAAAGAACCAGACCCCGCCAGAAGCCTTGTCATGCACGACTATCAGCGCGATTTCATCGAGTTTGCCATCCACCGGGACGTACTGCGTTTCGGTGAGTTCACTCTCAAGTCGGGACGCACCAGCCCCTACTTTTTCAATGCCGGCCTTTTCAACACTGGCAACGACCTGCTGCGCCTGAGCGAGGCATACGCCGCCGCCCTCACCCGTAGCGGGCTGAATTATGACATGATTTTCGGGCCCGCCTATAAGGGCATTCCCTTGGCCACAACAACCGCCATGTCCCTGGCGCGCCAGGGTGATAACCGCCCCTGGGCCTTCAACCGGAAAGAAGCGAAGGACCACGGCGAAGGCGGTAACATTGTCGGGGCGCCCTTGCAGGGCCGAGTGCTGATTATTGATGATGTCATCACCGCCGGCACCGCTATCCGCGAATCCATGGCCATCATCGAGGCCGCCGGTGCCACGCCTGCCGGGGTGCTGATTGCGCTCGACCGACAGGAACGGGGTCAGGGAGAACTATCCGCCATCCAGGAAGTGGAACAGAGCTACGGCATACCGGTGATAAGCATTATCCGGCTGGAACAGGTCCTTGAATACCTGCAAGCCAGGCCCGGGCACGCGCGCCATGCTGAAGCCATTACCGTGTACCGTGACCGTTACGGTGTCTGATGATGGCAGATCCGGCCGGGGGTGTGACACAGCACGAAGCAGCCGGTCTCGCATCTGGTATGCTTTCGAACTGTACACATACCGAGACAATCCATCTGACCGACAAGGGTGTTACCGGTGCCTGCCACTAGACTGACAACCTGCATCATTGCTGCCAGCTGCCTGCTCTTCGCCAACCTTGCGGACGCACGGATGTATCGCTACAAGGATGACAGCGGTCAACTGGTCATCAGCAATACGGTACCCCAGGAAGCCTCCACCCGGGGCTATGAAATCCTCAACAGCCAGGGCCGCGTGATAGACCGCGTAGCGCCGGCGCCCACGGAAGAAGAGCTTCGCCGCCGGGAAGAGGAAAAACGTCAGCAGGAACAGGCAAAGGCCCAGCGCGAACAGGACCGTGCCCTGCTGCGTCGCTACAGCCATCCCGATGATGCCGTGCGCGCCCTGCATCGCAAGATCACCGAGCTGGAGGGTCTCAACCAACTCAAGCGCGGCAATATCTCGGTGATTGAGTCGCAACTCGATAGTGAGCAGTCCCGCGCCGCCGACCTGGAACGTTCAGGACGGGAAATCCCGGACGCAACGCTACAGAAAATCGACCGCCTGGAAAGCCAGATCCGCGACATCGAGGCTGAAATCGCCAGCCAGGAGCAGGAAATCGAGCAATTGCGTGAGCGCTATCTGGACGACATTCGTCGACTCGAGGTGATCACGGAACACCAACGCACCCTGCCACTGGATCCAGCTGAAGCCACGGCAGAAACCAGCACCCGCTGATCAGTTCACAGAACACCCGCAAACGCAAAGAGCCACCCCTTGAGGTGGCTCTTTGCGTTCAGGGATCAGTAGCTTTGACCGGTCGGTCAGGCGCTGGTGGTGCTCTTCTCACTGGCGCCACTCTTGCCGGCACTGCCGGAGCTGGAAGACGAACCTGTCGAGGCCGCCTTCGCCTGGCCGGTGGACGAACTGCCCGAACCGGATTTGGCTGCGCCATTGCCGGCCTTGCTGGTCGCTTGGCTGGCAGAGGCAGCCTTACTGGTTTCATCCGCAGCCCTGGAGACCTGTTTACCGGCACTCTTCGCGGATTTAGACACGTTCGACCCTGTTGACTGCGCACGCCGGGACACCCGATTAGCACCCTTCTGGGCCTTGCCCGAAACATTGGTCGCCGTGGATTTGGCAGCGGAGGACACTTCCTCGGCTACCTCGTCAGCAGTCTTGCTGACAGCCTTGGCTGTATCTGCGGTCTCTTTTTCCAAACGGGCAACCAAGTCACCAGCGAAACTGCCAACCCGCGTATTGAAGGTTCTCAACTGGTCAAACACAGCCCCGCTGGCACCGTTGTATCGCTTTCGCAAATTTCTGACACGGTACTGACGCACTTCACTTTCCAGTTTCTCCGCGACGTCAAAGGGCTTGGCAGCCAACTGCTTTTGCGCCTTCTCAGCAGCATCAATGCCCTTGTCTACCATTTCCTGAAGCTGTTCCTGCCAGGTTTTGAGCTTGCTCATAAGGATACCCCCTTGGGTCCAGTGAAATCAGATTCGACTGAGAGTGTTTCGGGAAGCTGTTTCCCGTCCATTTCACCATCAGCATAGGGAGTAAAGTTAGAGTGTTCACACTAATCAGCCACCCACCCGGATGACACTGGCGTTACCCCGACCAGCTACTTCGGTGACCCCCTGGTCAATTTACCAAACGGTCACTTGCGACCCGGTCAATGCACGCCATAATCCCGCCTTTACATGCATGCAGTGGCACCTCGGGGGCCGACTTCCCGAATCCCTGGACAACCTGGCCGGCACCCCAGACCGATCAGATCCGGCCGGTGACAAAAAAATGAATGCGAGGAATGCCATGATGTCTTCACACCAGACGTCGTTCGCCTGGAGCCTGCTCATTACCCTGAGCCTGGTGCTTGCCGGCTGCGGCGGCAGCCATTCAGGCAGTAACGATACCGCAGACAACCGCCCTGGCCCGGCCGCAGAGGAAACTGGCGGCTTCGCCGCCCCGGAAACGGACAGCTCCGGGCCCGTGGCAGAACGCCCGGTTCTGCACTGGGACAGTCCACTGACCCGGGAAGACGGCAGCAAGCTCTACCCGGGTGAAATCAGCGGCTACAGGATCTACTATCGATTGCGACACGAGGACGGCTTTCGTGCCCTAAAACTGGAAGGCCCCGATGCCCATAGCCTGGCTCTCGACCACTTCAACCCGGGAGCCTACGAATTCGCGGTCAGCACCCTGGATATCAATGGCATGGAAAGTCGCCGGTCAGAGCCGGTCACGGTAGACCTGATCTAGCGGCACAGGGCGCATCCGGGGTGTCTGTGGTCACTACCAGCGGAACAGAACCCAGCTGGGAATCAACAGCGACGTCTCATCCTCCCGGATCCAGCCACCACCGTCAGCAGGCACCAGGTAATAGGCCGGGCCCACTTCCGGCACCACCTTGATCTCGCGTAACTGGCCGTTGACGCGGTACTCGTAGTACACCACGTCGTCACCGGGGCGGATCACGATCGCGGAACCATCTGTCTGCGGTTCATACTCCGGAATCACCACGGGCTCGTCCGGCATTTGCGGTTTCTCATCCAGGGGCGAGCCGGACGCATCCTGCGCCAGCACCGATGCGGGAGCTGCGAGGCAAAGAGCCAACAGCGAGATGACGACTGGTTTCATGGTAACCTCTGTGTTCAGATGGGCCGCTGATACGGCACCCTTTGAAAAGCGTTACACAAGCTACCCAAACCTTCAACAGATTCCGGATTCCCCTTGCCATGAGTCAAACCAAGACGCCCCCTGTTGTCCTTGTCGATGGTTCCTCCTACCTGTTCCGGGCTTTCCATGCCCTGCCTCCGCTGACCACCAGCAAGGGCCACCCTACCGGGGCCATCAAAGGGGTTATCAGCATGTTGCGCCGCCTGGAGCAGGACTTTCCCGGCTCGAAGGTAGTGGTGGTTTTTGACGCCAAGGGCAAGACTTTCCGCCATGACCTGTATGAAGACTACAAGGCGAACCGGCCACCAATGCCGGAAGACCTGGCGATACAGATCAGACCCATCCACGAGATTGTGGAGGCCATGGGATTACCACTGCTGATCATTCCCGATGTCGAAGCGGACGACGTGATCGGCACACTGGCCACGGAGGCCACCGCCAAGGGAGTGGATGTGGTGATCTCCACCGGTGACAAGGACATGGCACAACTGGTGAGCGACCATGTCACGCTGATCAATACCATGACGGAAACCCGGATGGATCGGGACGGGGTAGTGGAAAAGTTCGGCATTGCACCGGAACAGATCGTGGACTACCTGGCGCTGGTGGGAGACACCGTGGATAACATACCCGGTGTAACAAAGTGCGGCCCGAAAACCGCTGTAAAGTGGCTGCAACAGTACGGTGACCTGGATAACCTGATGACCCACGCCGACGAGGTTAAGGGCAAGATTGGCGATAATCTCCGGGACGCTATTGAACACCTGCCCCTGAGCCGGGAACTGGCGACCATCCGCACCGACGTGGACCTGCACTTCGGTATCGAGGAGGTGTCGCCAGAGCCGGAACACCGGGAGCAGCTGCTGAAACTGTTCCAGGAATACGAGTTCAAGGCCTGGATTGCGGAATACTCGGGGGACGGAGAGGCCCCGGACAGCGCAGATGACACTCAATCGGCGACCACTCCGGAGCGTGAGTACGAAACCATCCTGACGGATGAGCAGCTGGACGCCTGGCTGGAACAGCTGGGCAAGGCAGAACTTTTCGCTTTCGACACCGAGACCACCAGTCTGCGGTACAGCGAAGCGGAGGTCGTGGGCGTATCTTTCGCCATTGAGCCCGGCAAGGCCGCATACCTGCCCCTGGCCCATGATTATATGGGCGCACCGGACCAGCTGGACCGGGACACGACTCTCGCAAAGCTCAAACCCTTACTGGAAGACCCGAAGCACAAAAAGGTGGGCCAGAACCTGAAGTACGACAAGAACGTACTCGCCAACCATGGCATCAGCCTGGAGGGCATCGCCGAGGACACCATGCTGGAATCCTATGTGCTCAATTCCACCGCCACCCGCCATGACATGAACAGCCTGGCGCTGAAGTACCTGGGCGAGAAGACCATCAGCTTCGAGGATATTGCCGGCAAGGGCGCAAAGCAGCTCACCTTCAATCAGGTTGACCTGGAAAAGGCTGCGGAATACGCCGCCGAGGATGCCGATATTACCCTGCGGCTGCACCAGGTACTGCGCCCCCAGCTCCGGGACACGGGGCGCCTGGATGCGGTCTACCGGGACATTGACCTGCCCCTGGTACCGGTGCTGTCCCGCATGGAACAGCGCGGCGCCCTGATTGACGCCTCCACCTTGCGCCAGCACAGCCAGGAACTGGCCGAACGCATGGCCGAGCTGGAGCAGGAGGCGCACGAAGAGGCTGGCGAAAGCTTCAACCTGGGCTCCACCAAGCAGCTACAGGCGATTTTCTATGACAAGATGGGCCTGCCGGTCATCAAGAAAACACCCAAGGGGGCGCCCTCCACTGCCGAGCCAGTGTTGCAGGAACTGGCCCATGAGCACCGGCTACCCCGGCTGATCCTGGAACACCGCAGCCTCAGCAAGCTCAAATCCACCTACACGGACACCTTGCCGGAGCTGGTCAGCCCCCGCACCGGGCGAATCCATACGTCCTATCACCAGGCGGTGACGGCCACCGGCCGGCTTTCTTCTTCCGAGCCCAACCTGCAGAACATTCCCGTGCGCACCGAGCAGGGGCGACGCATCCGCCAGGCCTTCGTGGCGCCGGAAGGCCACAAGCTGGTCGCGGCAGACTACTCGCAGATCGAGCTGCGAATCATGGCGCACCTTTCTGGCGACAAGGGCCTGCTGGGCGCCTTCGAGCGGGGTGAGGACATCCATCGCGCGACAGCCGCCGAAGTGTTCGGGGTAACGGTTGATGACGTCAGCTCCGATCAGCGCCGCAGCGCCAAGGCCATCAACTTCGGCCTGATCTACGGGATGTCAGCCTTTGGCCTGTCTCGCCAGCTGGAGGTGGACCGCAAAACGGCACAGGACTACATTGACCGCTACTTCCACCGCTACCCCGGCGTACTGGAGTACATGGACCGTATCCGCAAGCAGGCCCATGACGATGGCTTTGTGGAAACCCTGGCAGGGCGTCGCCTTTACCTGCCGGAGATTAATGCCCGTAACAAGCAGATGCAGCAGGCCGCCGAGCGCACGGCCATCAACGCGCCCATGCAGGGCACGGCAGCGGATATCATCAAGAGGGCCATGGTCACGGTGGAAGACTGGCTGCTGGCAGAGCATGCTGACGACGCCCGCATGGTAATGCAGGTCCACGACGAACTGATCCTCGAGGTGAGGGAATCCGCGCTGGAGGTTATCTGCCGCGGCCTTGAGGAACGAATGTCCGGCGCAGCCGACCTGAAGGTACCGCTGCTGGTGGAAGCCGGCGTGGGCGACAACTGGGACGAGGCCCACTAAGGTCTATAGTGGTGCAGGTGCACAGGGAGCGTGCCGGCAAAACCCACTAAGTGGACCTGCATAGCAGGAATAACCGCCCTCCCTCTCATGGCATGGTTCTGGCTTGGTTTCAGGACAGCAGGCTTGAAGCCCGCTCGAGTCAATCTCGGAGCTCACAAGCGCTGAAACCCCTTCCCTCGATTCCAGACATGAGGCACATCCCCATGGTATCTCTGGCAAGCGACCAAAGCTGGCTACTGAACCCGTCCATCATCAAACAGGTCCATCAATGCCGCCGACTCATCCAGGTTGAGTTTGGAGTCAAGCTCCACCTCACGGAGGAGAACCTGGTCCTTCAGCTGGAACACTTCGCGGATCAATCAAGGTCAGCGACCCTGCCCCGGGTCTGGTCCGCACTCAAACAGTCCGTACCAGCGCTGGCCGACCAGGTGCGGCATTGCAGGGAAAGCACTCACAAGACGTATAGAGGCCAGCCGGTATTGCCAGAGTCCACTGCGGACACCCCGGATTCGGGACCCAGGCCCCGCACCGTGATCTACCGGGGTCGCGTGGTCACGCGCTGAACTGCAACGCAAAAGGGAGAGCCGAAGCTCTCCCTTTGCGATTCTGCGTGCCGCTGAATCAGTCGTTCTGGATAGACAACTTGTCGACTGTGGTCGATAGCTGGTCGGAGCCCTTGGCATCCGCGCCCAGCTTGATCATCAGGCGCAAGTCGTTGGCAGAGTCGGCATGGGCCAGGGCATCCTCATAGGTGATGGCACCTTCCGAGTAAAGGCTGTACAGGGCCTGGTCGAAGGTCTGCATACCTGACTCGGTAGACTTGGTCATCAACTCCTTGAGCTTGTGCACCTCGCCCTTGCGGATCATATCCGCCACCAGCGGGGTGTTGATCAACACCTCGATAACCGCCCGGCGCCCCTTGCCGTCCGGTGTGGGAATCAGCTGCTGGGCGACGATGGCCTTCAGGTTCAGGGACAGGTCCATCCAGGTCTGGTTGTGCTGGTCCGGGTTGAAGAACTGGATAATCCGGTCCAGCGCCTGGTTGGCGTTGTTGGCGTGCAGGGTGGCCAGGCAGAGGTGACCGGTTTCTGCAAACTGCACAGCGTACTGCATAGTCTCCCGGGTCCGGATCTCACCGATCAGGATCACATCCGGAGCCTGCCGCAGGGTGTTTTTCAGGGCCGTTTCGAAACTCTCGGTATCGATGCCCACTTCCCGCTGGGTAACGATGCAGCCCTGGTGCTGGTGGACGAATTCAATGGGGTCCTCGATGGAGATGATGTGGCCGCGGCTGTTGCGGTTGCGGTGCCCCAGCATGGCCGCCAGCGAGGTGGACTTACCGGTACCGGTAGCCCCCACGAAGATGATCAGACCCCGTTTGGTCATCGCCAGGTCCTTGATGATCTCCGGCAGCCCCAGGTCATCCACCTGTGGAATCTTGGTCTCGATGCGCCGCAGCACCATGCCACACAGGTTGCGCTGGAAGAAGGCGCTGACCCGGAAGCGACCGATGCCCCGGGCGCTGATGGCAAAGTTGCACTCGTGGCTTTCCTCGAACTCCGCCTGTTGCCTGGAGTTCATGGCGCCATAGACAAGCTCCCTGGTCTGCTCCGGGGTCAGGGCGTTCTTGGTGACGGGCAGTACCTTGCCGTTGACTTTCATGCTCGGTGGAACCCCGGCGGTAATAAACAGGTCAGAGCCGCCCTTTTCCACCATCAGTCGCAGCAGTTTTTCAAATTCCATGGGAGTACTTCCAGCGTTTAAGTCAGGTTTGCCGGCGCCGCCCAGCCGCTGAGCGACGCCCGATAGTCCGGATCAGAAGTTGTCGGGAATCTTGGCCTTGGCCCGGGCCGCCTCGCGGCTGATCAGACCCTTCTGCAAGAGCCGTTGCAGGCACTGATCCAGGGTCTGCATACCCAGGGAGCCACCGGTCTGGATGGCGGAGTACATCTGGGCGACCTTATCTTCGCGGATCAGGTTACGAATTGCTGCGGTACCGATCATGATTTCATGCGCCGCTATCCGGCCGCCGCCCATTTTTTTCATCAGGGTCTGGGAAACCACGGCCTGCAGGGACTCGGAGAGCATGGAGCGGACCATGGATTTCTCTTCCGCCGGGAACACATCCACCACCCGGTCAATGGTCTTGGCCGCGGAGGTAGTATGCAGGGTGCCAAACACCAGGTGACCGGTTTCTGCTGCGGTCAGGGCCAGGCGAATGGTCTCCAGGTCCCGCAGCTCACCCACCAGGATGATGTCGGGGTCTTCCCGCAGGGCCGAGCGTAAGGCCTCGTTAAAACCGAGGGTGTCCCGGTGCACTTCCCGCTGGTTCACCAGGCACTTCTTGGATTCGTGGACAAATTCGATGGGGTCCTCGATGGTCAGCACGTGCTCGTAGCGGCTGTCGTTGATGTAGTCGAGCATGGCCGCCAGCGTCGTGGACTTACCCGAGCCTGTGGGCCCGGTGACCAGTACCAGCCCGCGGGGCACGGAAGCGATATCCTTGAAAACCTGGCCCATGCCCAGATCTTCCATGGTAAGGACTTTCGAGGGGATGGTACGGAAAACCGCACCGGCACCGCGGTTCTGATTGAAGGCGTTAACCCGGAAGCGAGCGACACCGGGCACTTCGAAGGAAAAGTCGGTTTCCAGGAACTCCTCGTAATCCTTCCGCTGCTTGTCGTTCATGATGTCATAGATCAGTCCGTGGACTTCCTTATGCTCCATGGGCGGAAGGTTGATCCGGCGCACATCGCCATCGACACGAATCATGGGTGGCAGCCCGGCGGACAGGTGCAGGTCAGACGCGCCCTGTTTGGCCGAGAAGGCCAGAAGTTCGGTAATATCCATAGGGTTCCTCGGAAGGCGGTTCTTTTATGCCCTGGCCCGCTTGGTTTTTCCAACCCCGGGGTTAACGTGAGCCCCTTATCAGCACAGCCAGCGGCAGTCAGAAAAATACTATGAGCAGCATAGCAGACAACATCCGGAGCGTAACCCGACGCATACAAAAAGCAACAGAGGCAGCGGGACGCACTGACGGGAGTGTGCGCTTGCTCGCAGTCAGCAAGACCCGACCGGCGGAGGATCTGCGCCTGGCAGCCGCCGCCGGACAACATGCCTTCGGCGAGAACTACCTGCAGGAAGCCCTGGACAAGATGGAGGCCCTGGCCGATCTGCCGCAACTGGAGTGGCACTTTATTGGCCCCATCCAGTCCAACAAGACCCGCCCCATTGCCGAGTATTTCCAGTGGGTGCACAGTGTGGACAGGTTAAAGGTTGCCCGGCGTCTCAACGATCAGCGCCCCGAAGACCTGCCGCCCCTTAATATCTGCGTGCAGGTCAATATAGACGAGGAAGCCAGCAAGTCCGGATGTCACCCCGGGGAACTGGACGACCTGGCGGCAGCCATAAGCGACCTGCCCAGGCTGAGCCTGAGGGGCCTGATGGCCATACCTGACCCCGACCAGTCCGAAGACGCCCTTCGCGCCAGCTTCCATAGGCTGGCCCGGGCCCTTGAGAACCTGCAAAAGAACCCGCAGGTAACCGGCCCGCTGGACACCCTCTCCATGGGAATGTCCGGTGACCTGGAACTCGCAATTGCAGAGGGAGCAACCCTGGTCAGGGTGGGTACCGCGCTGTTCGGCCCGAGGGATTACAGCCGCTGACGGCTGCCTGGCAGGAACCTGGCCGGCAACCCGGCCTGCCGGACCTCCCCGACAGCATGGGTAAGCGCAGGATTTAGCTGGTATGATTTGCCATCACAACTTTCTGATGCGGAGTGAACTGTGAGTACTTCACCGACGATTGGCTTTATCGGCGCCGGCAACATGGCCAGCGCCATCATTGGTGGCATGCTGGACAGCGGCTTCCGGGCCGCCAGCATCTGGGCCAGTGCCCCGGACGATGAGCACCTGCAGACCATCCGCCGCAAATTTGGCGTCAGCGTCACCACTGACAACCGCTACTGCGCGCAGCAGGCAGATGTGGTGATCCTGGCAGTCAAGCCACAGATCATGGCGGATGTGTGCCGTGACATCGCCCCGGTCGTCCAGAACACCCGCCCGCTGATGGTTTCCATTGCCGCCGGCCTGACTTCAACAACCCTGGATGAATGGCTCGGTGGTGGCCTGCCACTGGTGCGGGTAATGCCCAATACCCCGTCGCTGGTAGGCAAGGGAGCAGCAGGCCTGTATGCCAACAACGCCGTCTCCGACGAACAGAAAGAGACCGTCGAATCGATTTTCAACAGCATCGGCAAGGCCCTGTGGCTGGACGATGAAGAACAACTGCACGCGGTCACCGCGCTATCAGGCAGCGGCCCCGCCTATTTCTTCCTGATGCTGGAAGCGCTGGAAGCTGCGGCTACCGAGGCTGGCATCGAAGCCGCTACGGCCCGTGAACTGGCGATTCAGACCATGGCCGGTGCCGCCGAAATGGCCGCACGCAGTGAACACGACCCGGCGCAACTCAAACGTAACGTCATGTCACCGGGAGGCACCACCGAGCAGGCCATCCTGACTTTCGAGGATGGGGGCATGCGAGCGTTGGTCGAAAAGGCCTACAAGGCAGCCAGGGCCCGCTCCCAGGAAATGGCCCAGGAACTGGCTGAGGCCAACCGCTGAACCCGAGAATTCATACACTGTCCTGAACGGAGACAACGCTCCAATGCTGGCCGAAATCTTTATCACCGTGCTGCAGTTTGTGGCCATGTTCTACCTTACTGTCGTTTTGCTGCGGTTCCTGCTGCAACTGGCTCGGGCTGACTTTTACAATCCCATCTCCCAGTTCGTGGTGAAGGCCACCAACCCGCCCCTCCGTCCCCTGCGCCGGGTCGTTCCGGGTATTGGCGGCGTCGACGGCGCTTCCCTGGTGCTGGCGGTGCTGGTGAGCGCCCTGTTCTTTACGCTGCTGTGGGTTGCCAGCGGCTATCCTTTGACCGCCCTCAATCCGATTGCCTTGCTGGCCTGGGCCGGGGTACATGTACTGGGGCTGATCATCGAGATCTATTTCTGGGCCATACTGGCGGTGGTCATTATCAGCTGGGTGGCTCCCCAGAGTAACCATCCGGCCATCATGCTGGTAGCCCAGATCACCGAACCCGTGATGCGCCCGGTGCGCAATATTGTTCCCCCGCTGGGCGGCCTGGACCTGTCCCCGATCTTTGTCTTCCTCATCCTGAATGTGCTGAGGGTGATGGTGGACCACCTCGGTGCCGCCGTCGGCATGCCGGTCTGACCCCACCACCGGCATATCCCCGTCTGGACACTCCGGCTCACAGGCCACGCCGTTCGCTACGGCGCCTGTGACCCGGTTAACAGACCTGACAACAAAATCGACATACCCTAGGTCAGTCTTTCTTTAATTACCTCAACGCCAACCCGTGCACGCCTGAACACTTCCGGGACGGAACCCCAGGCGATGTCAGCCTCGAAGCGAACAGGGCCAGTACCATGAACGGACCAGCCATCCTGGCGAACCAGGTTGAAGCCTACCATCAGTGGAAGAAGGAGCTCATTCGGCAGATCAGCCGTTACCGTCTCTGGCTGCAGGATAACGACCTTTATTCCGACGATGTGAGTGAGCGCATCCGCCGGGGTGTGGAACTGCTGATCGAAGACGAGCTGACCATCGCTTTCGTGGGCGAGTTTTCCCGGGGCAAGACCGAGCTGATCAACGCCCTGTTCTTTGCAGAGTATGGCCAGCGCATGCTGCCCTCGGAAGCGGGTCGCACCACCATGTGCCCCACCGAACTCTTCTTTGACCGGGCCAACGGCAGTAACTACCTGCAGCTGCTACCCATCGAAACCCGCGAAGGCGAACTGTCCCTGCAAGAGCTCCGGCGCCAACCGGAACACTGGACCCGTTACGAGCTTGACGAGAACGACCCCGAGGCCATGCGCACGGTGCTCGGTGAAGTGGCCAGGGTGCGCAGCGTCAGCCCCCAGGAAGCCCGTCGTTATGGCTTCAGCGAGGCCATGCTCGAAGCCGATCTGGACCACCCAGGCCAGGTGCTCATCCCGGCCTGGCGCAGCGCCCGCATCAGCATTCGGCACCCGCTGTTCGAGCGGGGTCTGCGGATTCTTGACACGCCGGGACTCAACGCCCTGGGCTCAGAACCGGAGCTGACGGTCAGCCTGCTGCCCTCCGCCCACGCGATCCTGTTCCTGCTGAGCGCAGACACCGGCGTCACCGCCAGCGATATGACCATCTGGAAGGAGCATATCGATACTGACGATGCCGACCACCGGGCAGGTCGGTTTGCCGTTCTGAACAAAATCGACTCACTCTGGGATGATCTCCGCCCCGAGAGGGAAGTGCAGCACAGCATCGACCGGATGCGCCACACCACCGCCAACCAACTGGGCCTGCGGGACGACGAGGTTGTTCCCATCTCCGCCAGGCAGGGCCTGACCGCGAAGGCACGCAATGATAACGCCCTGCTGGAACGCAGCCAGCTACCAGGACTGGAACGACTCCTCATCGACCGCATTCTGCGCCAGAAGGAGGAGCTGATTACCCAGAGCCTCATCAACGATCTGCTGGGTATGCTGCAGAACAGCCAGGCGGCGATGCAGGCGCGACTGCTCAGCCTGCAGGATGAGCGCCAGGCCTGCTCCGGCCAGGCCGTGGACCGCGAGGCCCTGCGGCGACTGGCTGACCGGGCCCAGAACGACTATGACTTCTACTACCGTAAACTGATCACCCTGCGCTCCAGCCGACGGCTGATGCAGTCCCAGGGCGATATCCTCTTGAGTATGGTCAGCGAGTCCCGCTTCAACGCCCATGCTGCCACTGTCCGTCAGATGATGAGCAAAAGCTGGACCTCCGCCGGCATGAGCCAGGCCATGGACCATTTCTTCGAGCTTCTGGAGAGCGACCTGCAGAACCTGCTGGCAGAAGGGCGACTGGCCGAGCGCATGGTGGAAGCCATCTATCGCCGCTATAACGAGGATACCCGTGCCCGTCACCTGGAGCCCATTCCGCTGCGGGCGGGTCGCCACGTCATCGCCGTACGGGAGCTTCGCAAACGGGCCACCCGTTTCCGGCGCGCTCCCGGCAACCTGCTAAGGGAACAGAAGTGGCTCACACGCCGTTTCTTCCAGGTCATGGTGACCGAGGCACGCACGCTCCACGAACGGGTCCGGCGTGACGTGGAGCGCTGGCCCGGCGAAGCGCTGCTGCCCATCATGCAGTTCTCCATGGAGCAAAAACAGCTGCTGGAGCACCAGGTGCGGCGCATCCGCGACATGGTACGCAGTGACCGGGACAGCAAGGCAGAGCGGGAGCGGCTGACCAACACCATCGCCGACCTCCGCCGTCAGTTGGAGCTGGCCGATGCCATGCAGCGCCAGATCCGCCGGCCGGCACCAACCCTCAGCCAGCAGAAAGTGGTAAACATCTCCGGCATTGCCTGAGCAACAAACGCCTCAGGCTCCGGCACCAGGGGCACGGGCAGTCAGGGTTCTCCATCGCTTACCCGGGCTGCCAACCCTTGCGCCGACGTCCATGCCCCCTGGCCGGTTGCAGCACCGGCGGCCCCCATTTAAACTGCTTGGCCTGTGCCAGCTCGGTTATGGCTGGATTTACGACGAACGATGACCAATCAAGGATTCTGCCGCGTCGATGCCCGACTCCCTGCCTTCGGATTCTGTGGGCCTGGTTACCCCGCAAACCCTCCATTTTGACGAGCCACTCCAACTCGCCTGTGGCCAGGTCCTGAAAAGCTGGGACCTGGTAGTGGAAACCTATGGCACCCTGAACCAGGATCACACCAACGCGGTGCTGATTTGCCATGCCCTCAGCGGCCACCACCACGCCGCCGGCTATCATTCACCAGGCGACCGCAAACCCGGCTGGTGGGACGCCTGTATCGGCCCCGGCAAGCCTATCGACACCAACCGGTTCTTTGTGGTCAGCATTAACAACCTGGGTGGCTGCCACGGCAGTACCGGCCCCAATACGGTCAATCCGGAAACCGGCGAACTCTACGGTCCGGACTTCCCGGTAGTCACCGTGCAGGACTGGGTGAACAGCCAGGCAGTGCTGGCCGACCGGCTGGGCATCGGTTGCTGGGCTGCGGTGGTGGGCGGCTCCCTGGGGGGCATGCAGGCCCTGCAGTGGAGTATCAGTCACCCGGACCGCCTGAAACACGCGGTGGTGATTGCCTCCACACCCAGGCTGACGGCCCAGAACATCGCGTTCAACGAAGTGGCCCGACGGGCAATCACCTCCGACAGTGACTTCCACGGAGGCCGCTACTATGAACACAACACCCTGCCCCGGCGAGGTCTGATGCTGGCACGCATGGTGGGTCACATCACCTACCTGTCCGATGCCTCCATGGGCGAGAAGTTTGGCCGGGAACTGCGGGAGCAGGCCTATCAGTTTGGCTACGACGCCGAGTTCCAGGTGGAAAGCTACCTTCGCTACCAGGGTGAGCGTTTCTCGGAAACCTTTGACGCCAATACCTACCTGTTGATGACCCGGGCCCTGGACTATTTCGACCCGGCCTATGAAACCGACAATGACCTGGTAAAAGTCATGGCGAGGGCCCGTTGTGAATTCCTGGTACTGTCGTTCAGCAGCGACTGGCGTTTTACCCCCGCCCGCTCGGAAGAACTGGTGAATGCCATGATCGCCGCCCGCCGCAAGGTCAGCTATGCGGAAATCGACGCGCCCTGGGGCCACGACGCGTTCCTGATCCCCACCCCCAGGTACAACGCCGTATTCAGCACTTACATGGCCCGGGTGGCCAGGGAGGTAGGCGCATGAGGGCCGACCTCGAAATCATCCAGCAATGGATCAGTCCAGGCAGCCATATCCTCGACCTTGGCTGCGGTGACGGCACCCTGCTGCATTACCTGCAGCAGGAAAGGCAGACCAGCGGCTTTGGCCTGGAAATCAATCCGGACCACATCACCGAGTGTATGAACAAGGGCGTGGCGGTCATTGAGCAGAACCTTGACACCCAGGGCCTGTCCAACTTCGATGATGACAGCTTCGACACTGTCCTTATGACCCAGGCACTGCAGGCAGTCAGGCGGCCGGATATCGTGCTGGATGAAATGATGCGGCTGGGCCGGGAAGGGATCGTTACCTTTCCCAACTTTGCGTACTGGCGCCTGCGCTGGTACCTGATGTCCCGTGGCCGGATGCCGGAGTCGGAAACCCTACCCCACAAGTGGTACAACACTCCGAACATCCACCTGTGCACGTTCAGGGACTTCGAGGCGCTGTGCCATGAAAAGAACTTTCGCATCCGCAACCGTACGGTAGTGGACGGAGAACACCAGGACCGCTGGCTAAGCCGGCTATGGCCGAATATGCTGGGGCAGATAGCCATATACCGAATCACCCGGGGAGACTGACCATGAAGCCTATGACCCTGCTGATGCTCTGCTGCGTAACCCTTGCCGGACTGGCCAGCCCGGCTATGGCTGAAGAGAAACACGTTCGCTTCGGAGACTACGAAGTTCACTACAACGTATTCCCCAGCACCTTCCTGATGCCGGAAGTCGCCGCGGCCAACAATCTCAACCGCAGTCGTGGTATTGGCATTGTCAACATTGCCATCATGGAGCGGGGGGAGGACGGCTCGCTGAGCACGGTGCCCGGCCAGGTGGAAGGTCAGGTCCTCAACGATATTCGCCAGGCAAAGTTCCTGGCATTTCGACGGATCCAGGAAGGGGATGCGGTCTACTTTATCGCCGAGTACCAGTACACCGAGGGCGAACTGATGACTTTCCAGGTCACCGCCAGGCCCAGTGGCCACGACCGCGACCTGCCGATTCGCTTTTCCCAGGCACTGTTCAATGACTGACCACCCGATGACTGATCGCCCAATGCCACAGGACACCACCGGAGACACCAGAACGGGTAAGCTGGTACTTGCCAGCAACAATCAGGGTAAGCTGAGGGAGCTTGGCGAACTGCTGGCCCCCCTTGGCCTGCAACCGATAGCCCAGGGCGAATTGGGCGTCGGTGAGGCGGAGGAGCCGGCCTGCACCTTTGTCGAGAATGCCCTGCTCAAGGCCCGTCATGCCGCGCAGCAAACCGGTCTGCCAGCCCTGGCGGATGACTCCGGCCTGGCGGTGGACGCACTCGGCGGACAGCCCGGCGTGCGATCGGCCCGGTACGCCGGTGTCGATGCCAGTGATGCGGAAAACGTCCAGGCGCTGCTGACAGCGTTGAAAGCGGTGCCGGAAGCCGAGCGCACGGCCCAGTTTCACTGTGTGCTGGTCTACCTGCGCCATGCCGAAGACCCCACGCCCATCATTTGCCATGGCCGCTGGCCGGGGCGGATCCTGGAACATCCGACAGGAAGCGGCGGTTTCGGCTACGACCCGGTGTTCTTCGCCCCTGAGTTCGACTGCAGTGCCGCTGAGCTGACCCGGGAACAGAAAGGCCGCGTCAGCCACCGCGGGCGTGCCCTGCGCCTGCTGGTGGAGCAGTTGGGCGGACATTGATGGCCCCCTTCTCTGGCGACGCCGGGGCAATCGCTCCATGTCCACCCCTTGGGCTGTATATTCACGTGCCCTGGTGCGTTCGCAAGTGCCCCTACTGCGACTTCAATTCCCACGCATTCAGCGGCGAGTTGCCTGAGCAGGCCTACCTTGAGGCCATGCTGGAAGATCTCAAGCATGATCTTGAGTTCGTGCGCGGGCGGCCAATCGAGACCGTCTTTATCGGTGGCGGCACCCCGTCGCTGATGTCGCCAGACTTCTACCAGACCCTGTTCCGCAAGCTCGCTGAGCAACTCACGTTCAGTCCGGATGCCGAAATCACCCTGGAGGCCAACCCTGGCACGGTCGAACAGAGCCGCTTCCTGGGCTTTCGCGACGCTGGCATTAACCGACTTTCCATCGGTATTCAGAGTTTCCAGCCGGAACACCTGAAAAGGCTTGGTCGCATCCATGACGACAACGAAGCGCACCACGCAATCGAGGCCGCCATGAACGCCGGCTTCAGCAACTTCAACCTGGACCTGATGCACGGCCTGCCAGGCCAGGGCCCGGAGCAGGCCCTGGCAGATCTGGACGCGGCCCTGGCGTGGCAACCACCTCACCTCTCCTGGTACCAGTTGACCCTGGAACCGAACACTGAGTTCTACAGCCGCCCCCCCGCACTGCCGGAGGATGACGAGCTCTGGGCCATATGGCAGGCCGGACGGGAAAGGCTTTTGTCCGCCGGCTTCCAGGACTACGAAGTCTCCGCCTGGGCCCGGCCCGGGATGGCCTCCCGGCATAACCTGAACTACTGGACCTTCGGCGACTACCTTGCCATTGGCGCCGGCGCCCATGGCAAGGTTTCGCTGGAAAATGGCGACATTCGTCGCTACTGGAAGACCCGGCAGCCCGACGCCTACCTGGCCCGGATTGGCAGCCGTACCGCCGGCACCCAGTCGGTGGACCGGGACGAGCGTCCGCTGGAGTTCATGATGAATGCACTGCGGTTGCAACAGGGCGTGGACGAGTCGCTGTTCACGGCCCGTACGGGTTTACCGCTGACGGTGATTGCTGCAATACTTGGAAACCTGAGGGATCAGGAACTGCTGGAGCCCGGCCGTCTGCAGGCGACAACAAAAGGACGGCAGTTCCTGAACAGTGTGCTGGAGCAATTTCTGTCATGAACGACATCGCCAGGAAACCCATTCCCACCGGCATCCGATG
The DNA here is from genome assembly GCF_026013985.1 of Marinobacter sp. AN1. Classification (NCBI taxonomy): domain Bacteria; kingdom Pseudomonadati; phylum Pseudomonadota; class Gammaproteobacteria; order Pseudomonadales; family Marinobacteraceae; genus Marinobacter; species Marinobacter sp. AN1. The sequence goes on from NZ_CP110342.1 coordinate 3,589,737, forward strand.
GGTTGGTGGCTTCACTGCCGCCGTTCTGGTTGCCCAACTGGGGCTCAACCAGCCCCTGCAGACCAGCGCGGCACCCCAGGGCATGCTGAGTTTCCAGCTGGCCACCACGGGCGAAGGGGCTGCAGCCATCGTGGAAAGCTGGGGCACCTCTTTCTGGGCTGAGACCTCCCTGTGGAGCGGCTTCCTGTTTGCCGCACTTTATACCACCCTGCTTATCCTGCTGACCAACCACTTGCTGGTGGATCGCCCGGGCGTGCGCGAACGCAAGACCGGTCAATGGGTGCGGGGACTGTTTGTGGTGGCCGGCCTGGCCCATGTGACGGAGTATTCGGTGTTGCTGGCCAACCTGGATGCGCCAAGCGACCGTCTCAGCCTGGCTGCCACCTTACTGGCTTTGACAAACTACACGGCATTGCTAGTGGGAATTGCCGGGCTGGTGGTTATCCGCGCCGCCCGGCGCCACCCGTTGCATCCACCGGGCGCCCGGGAGTCTGCGCGATAGAAGGCGCCTGACGCCTGAACGCCCTGCTGTCAGTTGGTGCGGCGATACACCAGGTCCCAGACCCCGTGACCAAGGTTTTCGCCACGCTTCTCGAACTTGGTAATCGGGCGATCCTCAGGGCGAGGCGAGAAACCACCTTCGTCCCTGGCATTGACGAAGCCTTCGGATTCGTCCATCACTTCCAGCATATGCTCGGCGTAGTTTTCCCAGTCCGTCGCCAGGTGCAGGATACCTCCCACCCGGAGCTTGTGGCGCAGGCGCTGGACAAACTCGTGCTGGATCAGTCGACGCTTGTGGTGTTTCTTTTTTGGCCAGGGATCCGGGAAAAAGACCATCACCCGGTCAATGGAGGCGTCCGGCAGGCACAGGTCGATCACATCGTTGGCGTCGATGGCATAGATCCGGACATTCTCCAGTTCACGCTCCTCGATTTCCTTGAGCAAGGCACCCACTCCGGGGGAGTGAACTTCTACCCCGATAAAGTCCTGCTCAGGCGCGGCGGCGGCCATCTCTGCAAGGGAGTGCCCCATACCGAAGCCGATCTCCAGGTTCAGCCAGGCTTCGCGGCCGAACACTTCCCGGGGGTCGATCACCCCTTGCTCGCGGGTCAAACCATAGACGGGCCAGAGCCGGTCATACGCCTTTTTCTGGCCTTCTGTCATCCGCCCCTGGCGAATAACGAAACTACGCACGCCACGGCGGGTGGTAACGCTTTCACCATTATTCGGTGCCTTGTCTGAGTCAGTCATGATTTCCCCGGTCTGATCAATGCTCAAAATGACTAAGGACTACAGTCTAACAGAGGCAGAGCTATTCGTGACCTGACAAAGCCGCGCCCGGTTTGTTCGCTGACCTACGGTGAAAAGCCGGGAACCCTGGCCGGTTTCCGGTCCAGCTTGCGGTAGCCCAGCGCCTCCACCAGGTGCTCGCAGCGGATATCCTCGGCACCTGCCAGATCCGCGATCGTGCGGGCTACCCGAAGAATGCGATGCAATGCCCTCGCCGACAAGCCCAGCTTTTCCATGGCACCGACGAGCATCCCCTTACTGTCGTCGTCCACGACGCAGTGCTGCTCCAGGGCACGGCCGGACAAAGACGCATTGGCACCGCCCCGTCTACGGGCACCCTCCCGCACCTTCACGACCCGTTGCCGCACCTGTGCACTGGTTTCGCCCGCAGAGGAACTTTGCATGAGCACTTCGCCACCCTGCACCGGGACTTCCACGTGCAGGTCGAACCGGTCCAGCAACGGGCCGGATAACCGGGCCTGATACCTTGCCACCTGCATGGGGGAGCACTGGCAGTCGATGGTGGGATGGCCCTGGTAGCCGCAGGGGCAAGGATTCATGGCGGCAATCACCTGGAACCGGGCAGGATAGGTGACCTGGCTGGCAGCCCGGGAGATAACGATCTCCCCCGACTCCATGGGTTCCCGCAATACCTCCAGCACCTTGCGGTCAAACTCCGGTAGTTCATCCAGGAACAATACGCCATTGTGGGCCAGTGAAATCTCACCGGGGCGGGGGCTGCTACCGCCACCCACCAGCGCAATCGCCGAGGCAGTATGATGGGGCGCACGATAAGGTGGCTGGCGCCAGCCATCGGTGCGGATCGGCAGTCCGGCTACTGAATGCACACTGGCCACTTCCAGCGCCTGGCGATCATCCAGTGCCGGCAAAAGCCCCGGAATGCGGCTTGCCAGCATACTCTTGCCAGTGCCCGGAGGGCCAAATAACAGCAGATTGTGACCGCCGGCTGCAGCGATTTCCAGGGCCCGCTTGGGTACGTGTTGCCCGCGCACATCTGCCAGGTCAGGAGCTTCGGCCGGGAGGCTGCTCAGCGCCATGGGCGTTACCGGACTCAGTGTGGTGGTGCCGGCAAGGTGTTCGCAGACCGCCAGCAGGTGGCCCGCCGCCAGTACATCGTCGCCACCCGCCAGCGACGCCTCATCGGCATTGTCCCGGGGCACCAGGATACGTCGACCAGCCTCCCGGGCAGCCATGACCGCCGGCAACACGCCGCGCACTGGCCGGAGACTGCCATCCAGGGCCAACTCCCCCATGCACTCCAGCTCTCCAAGGGCCTCTGGTGGCAACTGCCCTGACGCCACCAGGATGCCCAGGGCGATGGCCAGGTCAAAGCGGCCGCCCTCCTTGGGGAGATCGGCTGGAGCAAGGTTAATGGTGATGCGACGGGCAGGGAATTCGAAGCCGGCATTCATGAGGGCGCTACGTACCCGGTCCTTGCTTTCCCGGACGGCGGTTTCAGCCAGCCCGACGATGGAAAGCGAAGGCAATCCGCTGGAGAGATGAACTTCTACTGTAACAGCTGGCGCGCTGACGCCCAGCCGCGCGCGGGTATGAATGGTTGCGAGCATAGGGTCTTCCCTGACATTCAGTGATTTCCGGAGGGTGGTACTACCTGTGCCACCCAGGAGTCTGTGCGGTAAAAACCGCGCAGACCCGGCCATTCCGGATCAGCTTCAGTTATCGGACTGGCTGGCCTGTGCCTCCAGTTCGGCAACCCGCTTCTCAAGCCGTTCCAGCTTCTCACGGGTGCGCAGCAGAACGGCCTGCTGGGCATCGAACTCCTCGCGGGTGACCAGTTCCAGCCTTGAAATGACCGACATGACGGCAGCCTTTGCGTGATTTTCCACATCGTCACGGGCTGCACGGGCCATATCAGGAACGAACTGGCCAAACTGCTGTTGAACCTGGCCAAGCAGGTCATTAGGAATCTTCACCACGTCAGTCTCCACGGTTCCGAAAGCTTGCGCCTGCCCTGACGGGCAACGCCTCGACGGCTGAGGAGTGTAACACAGCGTGGTCCCTGCCATACTAGGAAGGTGACCGGCCGTATCAGCCCTGGTATCTGGCCTGCCGCCGGTCCTGGACAGATGCACCAATGTGGTTCGTGCCTGACCGAGCTGCGCTATAATGGCGCACGGTCAGGACCCATTTTGGTTCACCGGTCCAACAAAGCACTGATTTTTAAATATATTTTTGCGTTGGCACACACGATGCTACAACCCCCGTACGCAATCCGCACAATTGGTGTGCGAGGTGGCAGCATCCCGAACCCGGTCCATCCACGACCCCGTGGGCAGAAAACCGGGACGGCAAACTCCAAGGAGACAGCAATGAAACTTGTGACAGCGATCATCAAGCCTTTCAAGCTGGATGATGTCCGTGAGGCACTATCCGAGATTGGCGTTCAGGGCGTAACCGTGACCGAGGTGAAAGGGTTCGGTCGCCAGAAGGGGCACACCGAACTCTATCGCGGTGCCGAGTACGTGGTGGACTTCCTGCCCAAGGTGAAGGTGGAAGTCGCCATTGGCGATGGCCTGCTGGACCAGGTCATTGAATCCATTACCAAGGCCGCCAACACCGGCAAGATCGGTGACGGCAAGATCTTTGTAACCGAACTGGAACAGGCCATCCGGATCCGGACCGGGGAAACCGGCGAAGAAGCCGTCTGATCCCGGGCGCTTAAGCAGTCAGGCCAACGCAAAAATTTCAATCTCCTGTTAAGCCTCGTGCGGAGGGCTTCTTATGGAAAACAGTGTCTTTCATTTACAGTACGCAATAGATACCTTCTATTTTCTCGTTTGCGGTGCATTAGTCATGTGGATGGCAGCAGGCTTTGCCATGCTGGAATCCGGGCTGGTACGCGCCAAGAACACCACTGAAATTCTCACCAAGAACGTGGCCCTGTTCGCAGTGGCCTGCACCATGTACCTGGTCTGTGGCTACGCCATTATGTATGGCGGTAATATCTTCCTCAGCGGCATGGGTGAGGTGGATGTTGCCGGCGTGCTGGGCGAATACGCCGAGCGGGGCGACTTCGAGGGTGGTTCCATCTACTCCGGTGCTTCAGACTTCTTCTTCCAGGTGGTGTTTGTGGCCACGGCCATGTCCATCGTCTCCGGTGCAGTAGCCGAGCGCATGAAACTGTGGGCTTTCCTGGCCTTTGCAGTGGTCATGACCGGTTTCATCTACCCCATGGAAGGCGCCTGGACCTGGGGCGGTGCCGATGTATTTGGCATGTACAACCTGGGTGACCTGGGCTTCAGCGACTTTGCCGGCTCGGGCATCGTACACATGGCAGGTGCTGCTGCAGCCCTCGCCGGTGTGATCCTGCTGGGCGCCCGTAAGGGCAAGTACGGCCCCAACGGCGAAATCCGCGCCTTCCCGGGCGCCAACATGCCGCTGGCCGCACTGGGTACCTTCATCCTGTGGCTGGGCTGGTTCGGCTTCAACGGCGGTTCAGTGCTTAAACTGGGCGATATTGCCAGCGCGCACTCTGTGGCCATGGTGTTCCTCAACACCAACGCTGCTGCGGCCGGTGGTGCAATCGCGGCGCTGATCACCGCCCGCATCATGTTCGGCAAGGCTGACCTGACCATGCTTCTGAACGGTGCCATCGCCGGACTGGTGGTTATCACGGCCGAGCCGTCCACACCGAGCGCACTGGTTGCCACGATCTGGGGCGCACTGGGTGGTGTGCTGGTGGTGCTGAGTATCGTCACCCTGGACAAGCTGCGCATTGACGATCCGGTGGGCGCCATCTCCGCCCACGGTGTCTGCGGCTTCCTGGGCCTGATGCTGGTACCGGTCACCAATGACGGTGCTGCCTTCAGCGGCCAGCTGATCGGTGCCCTGACCATCTTCGTCTGGGTATTCGTAGCCAGCCTGATCGTCTGGGGCATCCTCAAGGCTGTGATCGGCATCCGGGTCAGCGAGGAAGACGAGTACGAAGGCGTCGACCTGTCCGAGTGTGGCATGGAAGCCTATCCGGAGTTCGTCTCCAGCAAGTAACCAGGTCACTGGTAAAGTTCCCCGGTTTGCCGGGGAACAAAAGCAAAGAGGGCAGCCCGCGGGCTGCCCTCTTTTTTTGCGAGGCCGGAACGAGCTGTGTCAGCCTTCGGCCGGCCGCACCGGATCATCCAGAGTTTCCAGCATGAACTGGGGCATGGCCAGGGCGCCCCGATGAACACCTTCATTGTAGTAGCGGGTGACAAACGGCCGGTCCGCTGCGTCCTCCTCCCGGAAATAGCTGGTGTGTACGTCCTTGCCACCCATGGTGCAGCTCCACCAGCCGGTGGGATAGACGGGTTGCGGAAATGGCAGGGTCTGGACGTGGTCGAAACCGGCCTTTTTCATGTCGTCATGAATACCGCGAATAATGCTGTCAGTGTGCAGCAGCGGGGATTCGCTCTGCTGCACCACGATGCCGCCCTCCCGCAGGGCAATCATGCAGTCCCGGTAAAAGTCCAGCGCAAACAGGCCTTCCGCCGGCCCCACCGGATCGGTGCTGTCGACGATGATGACATCCACCGTGCCCGGGGGCTGGTCCCGCATCCACTGGATGCCATCACCAAAGAAGAAGTTGGCCCTGGGGTCCTGGTTGGACTCACAGAGTTCCGGGAAATACTTCTCCGATACCCGGGTCACCCGTTCATCGATTTCCACCTGCCAGGCTTCCTCCACCCCGGGGTGCTTCAATACCTCCTTGAGGGTGCCGCAATCACCACCGCCGATGATCACCACCTTTTTCGGATCGCGATGGGTGAACAGTGCCGGGTGCGTCATCATCTCGTGGTAGAGGAAATTGTCCCGGCTGGTGAGCATGACACAGCCGTCCAGTACCATCAGGTTGCCAAATGTCTCTGTCTCCCAGACTTCCAGCTTCTGGTACTGCGTCTGTTCCTCGTGCAGCTTGCGCTTCACCTGCAGGGAAAAGGCCGTACCCTGGTCCTGGAAGACTTCGGTAAACCAGTTGTTGTCCAGTGAACTCATTGTCAAAAACCTCCCGTAATCGTTGGCGCCATTGTAGGCCGAGGTGGCGGCTCGTGTCCCGTCAGCGAATTCACCTGACGGGATACTAACCAAAGGATTTGTTGTCCGGGCAGGGGCGCTTTGCGGTTTCCATGGGTTGCCCAGGCAGCCTACAATGGGCGCGCCCGGCAAGATTGCCCCGTCTGCGATTCAGGATACCAGTATGACCACCAGAACCACTGCCAGCCAGATCTACAACATCGCCCACTGGAGTGATGGCTATATCGATGTGAACACCGGCGGTGATGTGCTGATCCGGCCGCACCGGGCTCATAACGACCACAGCATCAACCTGCCTGAGCTGATTGGCCAACTCAGTACCAGGGGTGTTGCCCTGCCGGTGCTGATCCGCTTTACCGACATTCTCCATGACCGGGTCAATACCCTGTGCCTGGCCTTCAACGATGTCGCCAGCGAACACGGCTACCAGGGGCGCTATACCGCCGTTTACCCGATCAAGGTAAACCAGCAGCGGGGCGTGGTAGAAGAATTGTTGCGAGCCCAGCCGGCGGCCGCTAACAGCCAGATCGGCCTGGAAGCGGGCAGCAAGCCCGAGTTGATGGCTGTACTGGCCCTGTCGTCAGCGCGGGGCTCGGTGATCGTCTGCAATGGCTACAAGGACCGGGAATACATCCGCACCGCACTGATTGGTCAGAAGCTGGGCTTCCGGGTATTTATCGTGGTGGAGAAACCGTCCGAGCTGAAGCTGATACTGAACGAGGCAAAGCGGCTGGATGTGCGCCCACTTATCGGCGTACGGGCCCGGCTGGCGACCATCGGCAAGGGCAACTGGCAGAACACCGGCGGTGAGAAATCCAAGTTCGGCCTTTCAGCGGGACAGGTACTGGACGTCGTTGAGCGCCTGCGGGCGGCCGATGCCCTGGATTCCCTGCAACTGCTGCACTTTCACCTGGGTTCCCAGATCGCCAATATCCGGGATATTCAGACAGGGCTGCGGGAGTGCGCCCGTTTCTACAGCGAACTGCGCCAGCTGGGCGCGCCGGTGGACACAGTGGATATCGGCGGTGGCCTCGGCGTGGACTATGAGGGCACCCGCTCCCGCAGCAGCTGTTCGATGAACTACAGCATGCGGGAATACGCCTGGAACGTGGTGCACACCCTGCAGACAGAATGCGACCGGGCCGGCGTTCCCCACCCGGATCTGATCAGCGAGTCGGGGCGCGCCCTGACCGCCCACCACGCGGTGCTGGTCACCAATGTCATCGACCGGGAGCAGCCGGAAGCCCGCATACCCACAGCGCCCGCAGCCAGCGCCCCCGGGCCCCTCCATGACCTGTGGCGAGACTATTGCCACGTGACGGACGATGTCAGTCCCCGGTCCCGTATCGAGATTTACCACGACCTGCTCCATGCCATGGGCGACGTGCATGCCCAGTTTGCCCACGGCGTGCTGACCCTGGGCCAGCGTGCCGATGCCGAACGCATCTACACCGCCAGCTGCCGCCAGTTACAGCAGCAGCTCAATGGTGCCAACCGGGCCCACCGGGAAATCCTCGATGAACTGAACGAAAAACTGGCAGAAAAGCTGTTTGTGAATTTTTCCCTGTTCCAGTCACTGCCGGATATCTGGGGCATTGACCAGATTTTCCCGGTATTGCCCATCCAGGGCCTGGACCGCGCCATCACCCGCCGTGCCGTGATCCAGGACATCACCTGCGACTCGGATGGGCGCATCGACCGCTACGTGGACGGTCAGGGCATCGAAACCACCCTGCCCCTGCCCGACCATGACGACAGCCAGCCGCTACTCATCGGTTTCTTCATGACCGGTGCCTACCAGGAGATCCTGGGGGACATGCACAATCTGTTCGGCGACACCCACTCCGTGGACGTGCAACTGGACAGCAACGGCCAGTACCGGGTCAGCGAGCCCACGGAAGGCGACACCGTGGCAGATATCCTGCGTTACGTGAACTTTGATCCCCAGGACCTGATCAAAGCCTACCGGGCCCGGTTCGCCAGCAGTGACATGCCGGCCGATGAACAACATCAGCTGTTGCAGGAACTCGAGGCCGGCCTGGAGGGCTATACCTACCTCGAGGAATAACCTGAAAGCATAAGCAGGCCGCAATCGCACTGAAATTGATCTGAACCGATCCCATCAACACAGATCTGTTCGAACCGCCGTAGCGTAAATCTCGTGACTGACAATCGCAGGACGAGTGCTACAATCATGACGAACAACATCTCAGCCCATGCCGCTGTCAAGGAGCGCCCGGTGACCACACTGGACCAGAAGCCCTCGCGGGCCGAAGGGCGAAAAGATCCCTGGAGCCAGCTGCTCGAAAAGGTCGGCAAGAACCAGGACCGCCAGGCGTATCACGCGCTGTTCGAGCACTTCGCTCCCCAGATCAAGTACTACGCCATGGCCAATGGCATGTCGAGCCACGCCGAGGAACTGGTACAGGAGGTGTTCGTCTCCATCTGGCGTCGCTCCTGCCTGTACGACTGGCGCAAGGCAGCCGCCTCCACCTGGATTTTCACCATCGCCCGTAACCAGCGCATCGATATGCTGCGCAAGATGCAGCGCACCAGCGCAGAGATGCAGGTGGAAACCGAGGATTTGTGGCAGATTCCCGGCGAAAATGAAGATGAACCGGTAACCTCACTGCACCGGCTGATGTCCGAGCGCCGGGTGCGGGAATCCCTCCGGCACCTGCCGGAAGAACAGATCACTGTGATTGCCAAGGTCTACATGGAGCACAAGTCCCACCAGATGGTGGCTGATGAGCTGGAGATCCCGCTTGGCACGGTCAAGAGCCGGGTTCGTCTGGCACTAAACAAGCTCAAGGTAATTTTGCAGGACCAGAACGTATGACCCGTCACCACCCCGACAGCCTGATGTTGATGGAATACAGCGCAGGCAACCTGAGTGAGCCCCATGCCCTGTGCATCCGGCTTCACCTGGACAAATGCGCGCACTGCCGCAGCCGGGTGGATGCCCTGGACAGCCTGGGCGCCGTGATGATGGAGCAGCAGTCGCAGGTGACCGTCGAAGCCTCCACCTTCGACAGCATCCTGGCGCGCATCGACAGCGAACCGGCACCCGAGACGGTAACGCCCAGGGTTCACCGCAGCCCGCTGAGCAAACTGCTGGGTGACGACCTGGACGGTTTACCGTGGAAACGGCAACTGAAGGACGTCAGCGTGCTGGATATCAGTGACCGCTTTCCGGGACAGCAGGACCGGGTGGTTCTGCAGAAGCTGTGTGCCGGTGGCAAGGCTCCTGCCCATACCCACCGTGGCGAGGAAACCACTATCGTGCTGCAGGGTGCCTTTGCCGATAACAAGGGCGTATTCAACCAGTGGGACTTCGTTGTGCTGGGGCAGGAAGACGAACACAAGCCCGTGGCCCTGGAAGGGGACGACTGCATTACCCTGTCCGTGCTGAGCGCCCCCCTGAAGCTCACGGGCACCTTCGGTCGCCTGCTGAATCCGTTTATCCGCTGACAGCTCGCATGCCCGGTCGGACATCTGTTCCGACCGGGTCCGTGCAACCCCGGCCTCCCCTCCTGCGCACCTTGCTGTAGAATGACTGGCTTTACCATTCCTAAAGATGTGGCAGTTCCATGAGCAGTGATGACTACGCTTTCCGCTTCGGCGGCATCGAGCGGCTCTACGGCCGCCGCGCCAGCCTGGCCTTCCGCCAGTCCCATATTGCCGTCGCGGGCCTTGGTGGCGTGGGCTCCTGGGCCGCGGAGGCGCTTGCCCGCAGTGGTATAGGCACCATAACCCTGATCGATATGGACGACGTTTGTGTGTCCAACACCAACCGTCAGCTCCATGCGCTGGAAGGACATTATGGCCGCACCAAGACCGACGTGATGGCAGAACGCCTGCGGGCCATTAACCCCCAGGCGGACATCCGGGTTCATTTCGGTTTTGTGACCACGAAGAATGTCGCAGAGTTGATCACGGAAGACATGGACGGCGTGGTGGACGCCATCGACAGCGTCAAATCCAAGGCAGCCCTGATTGCCCACTGCCAGCGCAGGAAGATCCCCCTGGTGGTAGCCGGCGGGGCAGGCGGCCAGGTTGACCCCACAAAAATCGAAGTGGCGGACCTGAGCCGGACTACCCAGGACCCATTGCTGGCCAAGATCCGTAACCTGTTACGCAGGGAGTACGGTTTCTCACGCAATCCGAAACGCCGGTTTGGTATCGAGGCGGTGTACTCCACGGAACAGCTGATCTACCCGGCAGCCGACGGTGAGGTCTGCCATCAGAAACCGGACACCGCAGGCCCGGTACGGCTGGACTGCGCCACCGGGTTCGGTGCTGCTTCACCGGTCACCGCCAGCTTCGGGTTTATTGCCGCCTCCCGACTGGTCAACAGGATCGCCCGCAAAGCGGCAAAGGGCTCTCAGCCCTCCTGAAGATCCAGCACCAGCTTGCCCCGCACATGGCCGCCCTCCAGCAGGTGGTGGGCCGCCGGGGCGTCTGGCAGGGCGAATACTCCGTCCACGTGGACCTTCACATCACCATCCTCGATCAGCTCCAGGATCTCTTCCAGTTGGAACACGTCCGGGCGCACGGTCATGCCGTGGGCTTTCAGGCCCATACGCTCCGCTTCACTGACGATCTCATCGGCGGTAATGGTAGGAATGGTCACCAGCACCCCGTGCTCGCTCAGGGTATGCAGGGACCGCTTGCCGGTATCACCCCCGACCAGGTCGAGCACCAGGTCGAGTCCATAGCACTCGTCGACAAAATCCACCTGGTGGTAGTCGATGACCTCATGGACGCCGAGCCCGGCGAGGAAGTCCCGGTTATCGGCCGAGGCGGTGGCGATCACATGGGCACCCCGCACCAGCGCGAACTGCACCGCAAGGTGCCCGACACCGCCGGCACCTGCGTGGATCAACACTTTCTGACCAGGTTCCAGCTCGCCCATATCGAACAGGGCCTGCCAGGCGGTCAGGCCCGCCAGCGGCAGGCCACCCGCTGCCAGCAAATCCAGTTCTTCCGGCACAATGGCCAACTCAGCCGCGGGCGCCGCCAGGAACTGGGCACAGGCACCACCCTGCGTCGGGAAGCCAACCATACCCATAACCCGGTCGCCCGGTACCAGGGTGGCCACCTTGTCGCCCACGGCGACCACCTCGCCAGCCATGTCATATCCCGGCGTCCAGGGCAGTCGGTCCCCGATCTGGCGGGCAGCAAAGCCCAGGCCGCGGCGGGTCTTCCAGTCGATGGGGTTCAGTCCAGCGGCCCGTACCCGAACCAGCACCTCTTCAGGGCCTGGCTCAGGCACGGGAGCTTCGGCCACTTCAAGTACATCGGGATCCCCGAACTCCCGGTAGACCAGTTGTTTCATGGTGGATACCTCGTTTTTTTCCATGACCTTCCCCCCGATGAATACGACCCCATACCGGTTACAGGATATGGTGACTGGTCAGTTTAGCAGCCCCCCGGGCTCAAGGCTGACCTCTTGCGATGAATACTTCCGGCCACCGGACCCCTGTACCCCGGCGGCTACAACTTATAACCGCCTTCAACCCGGATATGCCGGAAAATTTCAGCGAACTCGGCCGGCACCCTCGTGGGGCGCTGGGATTGCATATTGACGCAGGCATGGGTGGAAATCGCCCGCATCAGAGTCTTGCCGTCGGCCGGGCGCACCAACTGGAACTGCCGGGCCGAGCGGATACGGCCATCGAAGTCGGTGAGCCAGGTCGCCAATACCAGCCGGTCACCGGCATTGGCGGCGGCCAGGTAGTCAATCTCGGTACGGGTAATGGCCATGGCCTTGCCGGTCTGCTCGTGGAGGGCCCAGGTCATACCCGCACTCTCGATATGCGCCCAGCTGATGTCCTCAAGCCAACGGACGTAGACGACATTATTGGCATGGCCGAGGCGGTCCGTGTCTTCCGGACGCACGTTAATATCCAGGGTGAACGGATCCGGCAGGTCCCAGTCCTGGAACCCGTCGTTCTGGTCGGTGTTCAATTCCATTACTCCTTCACTGATCATAATTCGTTGCTGCACCATGCCCCTGGTCACGGTTTACTGCACAGGTCCCATTCCCGGAATCGCGTTCAGCGGCAACCTGCCCAGGCGATCGCTATACAAGCTGCCAAAATACAGCTCGTCACCATGAACCCGGGCCGACGTCAGCCCCCAAAGGTAGTCGCCCCGGGTATCGTGCAGGCTGGTGACAATTTCACCCTCGCCGTTGAGGGCAATCACCAGGCCATACTCACCCGGCCCCGGACGCAGCCAGGGCGGCAGGCGGGCCACCAGGTTCTTCAGCCAGGGATGGTGGTGCAGAAAGTCCAGTGAGGGCCTGCGCAGGGCTGGCATGGCGACCCAGTAGCGGCCGGCAGCATCCACGTCGAGGTTGTCCGGAAACCCGGGCAGGTTGTCGGCAAACACTTCCGCCCGGCCCTGCTCCGGACCGCTGAGCCAATAGCGCAGTATGCGGTAACGGGGAGTCTCTGCCACCAGCAGGTAGTCCCCCTCCGGTGAGACCACCACCCCGTTGGCAAAGTAGAGGTTTCTGAGCAGTACCCGAGTCTGGCCGGTCTGGGGGCTATATCGTAGCAGGCGTCCATTGGGCCGCATTGCCAGAAGGTCCAACTGGTGGTCCTCAAGGCGGTGGCGGGTGCTGGCATCGGTGAAATAGATATTACCATCCGGTCCTGCGTCCACCCCGTCCGCCAGCCGGAACGGCAGCCCTTCGGCCTCCCGGGTGAGTACGCGGGTCTCGCCGCGGGGGCTTATGGACAACAGCCCCCGCTCGGCATCGGCCACAACCAGGTTACCCTGCCGGTCAAAGTCCAGTCCCAGTGGTCGGCCACCGGTCTCCACCCAGCGGTTGGGATCCCCATCCCCTTCCCCGTCCAGGCGAACAATCCAGCCATCCGCAGTACCGGTATGAATCCTGCCGGAGGCATCCATGGCGGTATCTTCCGGTTGTGCCAACTGCCCCTTGGCCAACAGGTCTGACAAACGCAGTCGTTCGTTCGGTGCCAGGGGCCCCTGCATCGCGGGAGCCGAGGGCGCCGGCCAGGCCCGGCTGTCGATGGGTGAAGGACTCAGCAGAAAGCCGCCAAGCATCACGAAAACGATCAACAGCAGTATCAGCAGCCATTTCATGGAACGAGTCCTGTACCGGTTGCCTGGTATGCCAGTGCTGGTGCGGCTCAGCCTTTCAGGAATTCACGACAGAGGCGGGCAAACTCGTCTGGCTTCTCGGCATGGAGCCAGTGGTCCGTGCCCTCGATTTCCTCGATGCGCGCCTGTGGAAACAGGGTATCGATGCGCTCGCGGTGCTTGCGCTGGATATAGGCGGAATCAGCACCCTTGATAAACAGAACCGGTCCGTCAAAGGGACCATCACCTTCCGGCGCGTCCGCCAGGTTCTGGTAACAGGCCTCGATGACCGGAAGGTTCAGGCGCCAACGGAAGACGTTCGGGTTATCGGCTTTCTCTTCTTCCGGTACCCGCACCAGGTTTTTCAGCAGGAACATGCGCACTTCCGGCGTTTCCACGTATTCCTGCAGCGCCTTGTCTGCCTCGCCACGAGTTGAAATTGCTGACAGGTCAAGGCTCTTCATGCCTTCCAGGATGGCATCGTGACGGGGGTGGTAGGTCACCGGTGCAATATCTGCGACGATCACCTTCTCCACCCGGTCCGGGTAACTCAGGGCCACCTGCATGGCGGTCTTGCCTCCCATGGAGTGCCCCAGAAGGCTGGCCTTCGCCAGTCCCTGCTCGTCCATATAGGCGATAACGTCTTCCGCCATGGAGGGATAGTCCATGGAGTCGGTGTGGGGAGAGCGGCCATGATTGCGCAGGTCCAGGCCGTGGATTTGCCGGACCTCCTGGAGACGCTGGTTGACGCCACCCAGGTTTTCAAGGGAACCGAACAACCCGTGCAGCAGCAAAAGGGGTTTGCCTTCACCAGAAATCCGACGATGTAACCTGACGCTCATGAATGCCTCGCTCTTCCTGTTTTTGTTTGGCCGGACCCCGGCGGGAAAACACGATACTGCCGCCATACTTTGAGATGCCCGGGTTTGCTATTGTTGCAGGGTCTGTTTGCAAGAGTACAGCACATGCCCGATTTTTCACTGCTGGCGGTAACCGTTGCCGGGCTCTACCTGGTTGCCCTGTTTTGCGTCTACCGCATATTGCTCAGTTACCGTACAGCCCAGGGCGCCATCGCCTGGATTATCAGCCTGATCGGCCTGCCGTGGATCGCGGTGCCCCTGTACCTGCTGTTCGGCCGCAACCGCTTCGCCGGCTACGTACAGGCCAGGCGACTGAACGATCGTACCCTCGAACCCCTGCTGACCCAATATGAACAGCAGGCGGAAACCCTGCCTTACCCCGGCAACGCCCAGAATCCCGACGAGCTCAGTGTACTCGCCACCCTGGGCCGGCAACCGTTTACAGGGGGCAATGACTGTACCCTGCTGAAAAACGGTGATGCCACCTTTGACGCCCTGTTCGAGGCCATGGAAAACGCCACCGATTACATCCTGCTGGAATTCTACATTGTCCGTTCTGACCGGGTCGGCAATCGTATCCTGCATATCCTCAAGCGCAAGCTTGCCCAGGGGGTCAGGGTCTACTTCCTCTACGATGATATCGGCAGTGTCTGGCTGCCTGGTCGTTACCTGAAAGCGCTGAAGGCCGCAGGTGCCCGCGTGGCATCGTTTGGCGATGGCAATGTCCGCCGGCGTCGTTTGCAGATCAACTTCCGCAACCACCGCAAGATCCTGGTGTGTGACGGCAAGGTGGGCTTTGTGGGAGGTATCAACCTGGGGGACGAGTATCTGGGCACCGATATGGGGGTCGAACCCTGGCGGGACACGCACTGCCGGATTACCGGCCCAGCGGCCCTGGGCCTCCAGCTGGCCTGGCTGGAAGACTGGCACTGGGCGACAGGTGACAACCCGGAGCTGAACTGGCAGCCCAGTCCCTCTCAAAGGGGCGACCAGCAGGTGCTGATCCTGCCCAGCAGCCCTGCAGACCGGTGGGAAACGTGTACCCTGTTTTTCCTGAACTGCATCAACAATGCCCGGCAACGGCTGTGGATCGCCTCGCCCTACTTCGTACCGGACTTCCAGGTCATGAATGCCCTGCAGCTGGCCGCGATGCGAGGTGTCGATGTGCGCATCCTGATTCCGGAGAAACCTGATCACCTGCTCATCGGGCTGGCAGCCTATTCCTACCTGGTGACTGCGAACGAATGCGGCATCCGCATCTGTCAGTACCATGCCGGCTTTATGCACCAGAAAGCCTTACTGGTGGATGATCGCTACGCAGCGGTGGGCACCGCCAACCTGGATAACCGCTCCATGCGCCTGAACTTTGAGATCACGGCCCTCTCAACGGCAGCCGACTTTGTCAGCGAAGTGGAAGCCATGCTTGAAGCTGACCTGGCCAACAGCCGCACCCTGGAGCGTGCTGATTACGAGGACCGGTCACTGCTGTTCCGCCTGGCCTGTCGATCGGTTCGGCTAATGGCGCCCTTGCTGTAATTCGTCAGGACAATCAGTCGAACAGCTGACGTAGTGAATACCCCACATTCAGGTACACGCCCCAGCGATCGTCATTGTTGTAGGCCAGCGCCGCCTGGACCGGGCCGATAACCGTATCGAACCCGGCGAAAACGGTGCCCGAGGTCAGTACGTCCTCCCACCGGGCACCGCCAATATCTTCCCAGGCGTTACCCGCCTCCATACCTGCGCCGACAAAGAAGGGCACGATGGGGCCACCGAACTTGTGGTATAGCACGGCCGTTCCCAGTACTGCGTCCTGGCCGGTCACCTCCCCCTGCCCATAGGCTGACAGGCGGCGAAAACCACCCAGCAGGACATTGTTTTCGATGCCGGCCTCGCCGCGGGTCACCACACTGGCAAAGAATTCACCCGAAGCGACCCAGTCACCCCGATGGCCCGCCTTCGCCAGCCGCAAAACGGTCCGGTCAAACTCGCTGTCAGCCCCCAGGGCTGGCCGCTCGAAACGCCCCCGGACACCAGCGAACGAGCCACTTTCCGGCAGGAAGGGGTCGTCCAGGGAGTCATAGACCATGCGCAGGTTCCAGCTGCCCTGCTGTATCCGGTCACCGCTGACCGGGCTGTCGCCAATACGGTCATCCACCCGCGCGTAGCCCCGCTCCACGGTGGCCCTCAGTTCTGCGTTGGCGCCCAGCTCCGTACCGACAGCCAGGTCCAGGTGACGGCTGGATACATCCACCTCGGCAACACGTTCGCCATCCTGGTCGAAGATACTGTAGCGGTCCTTCTCATATTCCGCTCCCGCGACCGCAAACCGCCGGTAACCATAGTCCAGGGGCTGGAACCACTCGGTGCGTACCCAGGGTTGGGTGCCCAGTTGCACACCGGTTTGCCACTCCCCACCGAGGCGGTTGAGCTGGGTCATGCGCAGTGATGCCGCCACGTTAAAGCGCGTATCACTCTCGAAGTTTTCCTCATAGCCCAGGCCAAAGCTCAGATAATTCGGCCCCCAACTCTTCTCCCGCACCAGGATCTCCAACACCGAGCCATGGTCCCCGGGGCTCAGGCTGTAACTGACATTCTCGTAGTAACCCAGGCCATAGATGCGCTTGAGGTCTTCCTCCAGTTGTTGCTGGTTCAGCGGCTCGCCCTCCTGCTGGCGAATCCGGTCGCGCAGGAAACGATCTGCCAGCCGGCTGTCCTGGCGGATAATCACATCCGAAATCACTTCCGGTTCAAAGCCGCGGTACGTGCGCATAGCCATTTCCTGCCGCCACTGCTCATCGTCCGCCGCCAGCCTGTTAAGAGCGGATGCCTGCTCCCGGGCCGCCGTCGCCCCGAGCTCCATCAACTCTGCCCCCTGGAAGAAGTCAGCAGAGCCCAACCCGGCCAGGTCAGGGGTAATCAGCACGTCGTTATCCTGCAGGGAGGCGAGCTGTTGCTCCACGCTGCGCCGGGTCATCAGGGTGGTGAGCTGGCTAACAACGGAAAACGCCTGGGTCAGGCTCTCACCCCGGCCCGGCTCGTCGGAGATATCCACTACAATGACGACATCTGCCCCCAGCTCCCGGGCCACGCTGACCGGCAGGTTGTTGGCGACGCCCCCGTCGACCAACAGGCGACCATTCCGGTTCACCGGGGCATAGACCCCCGGAATGCTCATACTCGCCCGTATCGCTTCGGCCAGGCTGCCATCCGCCAGTACAACCTCCTCGCCGGTTTCCAGGTCGGTGGCTACTGCGCGGAAAGGGATGGGGAGCTGGTCAAAATCCCTCACCAGGGCGGCTTCCCGGGTCAGGTCGTTAAGGATAAGGCTCAGGTTCTGGCCAGAAATCAGTCCCCGGCCCACACGAAATCCGTCCAACCCCACACCGAGACCGGGAATGGCGGGGAACCGCCAGCCGTCTTCCTTGCGGCGGACCGGCTGGTAGCTGCGACCCGGTGTATCCTGGAAACTGGATAGCCAGTCCATTTCCAGCATGCGATCCTCGATGGCTTCCACGGGCATGCCCTGCGCATAGAGGGCGCCTACGGCAGCACCCGCGCTGGTGCCCACCACCAGGTCCACCGGAACCCGGATTTCTTCAAGCACCCGCAGAACGCCGACGTGGGCCAGGCCCTTGGCGCCACCACCACTGAGGACGAGACCCACAACGGGGCGCTCTTTGCCGTCCTCAGCGGGCGCCCCCGGGTGAGCAGATGAGTGGGTCGGCATGGCCGTGAACAAGGCCATGAGCAAGGTGATGGCCAGCACAAGCGGGCCAACCGCAGGCAGACGGGCAGGATGAATCACTTGGTCACTCCCTGATAATCGTCCGGGGCGAAGTCAGTGCTTCCCGGCCTCCGGCGATTCTTCCAGTGACAGGTGGCTGACGTCCGGAACAACCGGTGGTGGCAATTCCCGTTCCACGCCCAGGTCGGAGCCGGCTGGCGCGATGGTCCACTCATCCAGGTGTTCGAAAACCGGCCTCGGGGCTTCCCTTTCCTCCGCCAGGCGGGTGCCGACGGGATCCAGGCCCAGGCTGGATCCGGCCAGGACCTCATCGGCCCTCTCGCCGGCAACCGGCAGACGATCACCAGGCTCAATGCGCGGACCCGGCTGCCTGGCGGGGGCCTGGCCGGCACCCGCAGCGGGTGGCTCTTCGGAGCTCGCTGACGGCTGTTCCATCCGGGCCGGCGAGGCAGCTTCCGCTGACGCTGGTGCTGGCTGCTCCGTCGCCATGGGCTGCACATAAGCCACCATGCCATGGCGGGCGAGAACCGCACGGTATTTTTCGGCCTGCTCCTGCTCCAGCCGGTTCCGGATGACGACCGGACGCCCACTGAACATCCGGTCAACCTGCTCAACGGAAGCCTTGAACAGGGTGCGGGCATTATTCCGCGCTGTCTGTACGTCGGTGCCGGGCTGACACTCACCCCGGAAAATCAGTTGAAACATGGTTGTTCCTTTCAATTTCCGTAACTAGCTGTAGTCTAGCGCCCGTACCCATAAATCGCATGTCCGGACTCTCCACTTTTGGCGCATATACCAGGCGCAAGCCTATTCAGCCATCGATTACCGAGAGGCAATCGAGATCCTGGTCCTGGATTTGTAAAAACTTGAAAAATGCGCAAAAAAATGACGGCGGCCAGCTCCAGCTTCTGCAATACTTCCTGTAACAGAATGTAACACGACACAATCCCTTGAGGAGATTTACGAATGGTCCGCCATTCCGCACTGCTCACCCTGGCCAGTGTGCTGATCAGCTTATCCGCCACACCAGTCCAGGCAGAGAATATCGACCTGCTGATGACCCGGCTGTTTCCGCACAATGAACTCACCTACATCGGTTTCGACAGTGTGGAACGAGAAGACATTCCGGTGGCCTCCGGAGTCGACCGTAAATACCTTATCGTGGACTTCCGCAGCAACGGGGAAAACTCCCGGGAAAAACAGATTGCCCGTGTTCACCGGATCTGCACCACCTTGCTGACCAATAAAGACCTGATCAGTGACCTGTCACAACAGGGCTACGACATGGTTTCAGTCGCCTTTGACCGTCACTCCCAGTACGACTGCCTACCCTGAACCAAACCGGCGCCTATCGATCAGCAGGCGGCTCACTACCGAGCAACCCCGGGAATGACTCCAGCGCGTCGTTGATAGCATCCAGGTTAAACGCGTCCACGTCGGCCATGAGTTTCTCGGCGTAGCGGGTAACCGCACGGGACCGGTAACGCTGGCCCCAACTCAATACCCGCGCCGCAAAGTATCTCATCTGCTCGGGGTCGCCGCTTTCACGCACCGTGGACCATTCATCACCGAAATCTTCCTTCAGCTGTTCCTTGAGCCAGCTGCGCTCTTGCATGTCCAGCGTTTCGGTCATGGGAGTCTGGTCAAGTTGGGGCTGTTCCTCCGGCTCGTCTTCCATGGGTACGATCTCTACATCCGGCAGCACGACGACAAAGGTTGATCCCTTGTCTTCCCGGCTCTCCACGCTGAGCTCGCCACCCATCATGCGCACCAGCTTGCGGCTGATGGCCAGGCCCAGCCCGGTGCCGCCGTATTTACGGCTACTCTGCCCTTCCTGCTGCTCGAAAGCATCGAAGATCCGCTCCTGCTGGTCCTCGGCGATACCAATACCCGTGTCTGTCACCGCAATACTCAGGGTGCACAACTCCCGCCCATCATCCTGCCGGGACTCGGAAACTGAGGCCCTGACCGCTACCCCGCCTTCATGGGTGAACTTGATGGCATTGCCCACCAGGTTGAACAGCACCTGCCGCAAGCGGGTTTCATCCAAGACCATGCCGGCAGGCATATCTGACTCGACGCTGACCTCCAGGCTGACGTTATGCTCCCGCGCCCGAAGATCGAAGATATGCCGTACATCCTGCAGCATCCGGCGCAGGCTGACCGGGCCGAATTCCAGTCGCATCTTGCCCGCCTCGATGCGGGACAGATCCAGGATGTCATTGATGAGCATCAGCAGGCTGCGGCTGCTCGCGCGGATCGCATCCAGGTAGTGCTTCTGTTGCGGGTCGCTGACGGTTTTGCTGAGCAGGTCGCTATACCCGATGACCGCATTCATCGGGGTCCGGATCTCATGGGACATGTTGGCCAGGAACTCACTCTTGGCGCGGTTCGCGCTCTCCGCCTCCCGGGCAAGCCGCTCTGCCTCCAGCTTGGCCGCCCGTAACTCGTCTTCACTGCGGCGCAGGGCATGTTCCGACCGGATGCGCTCGTCCACTTCCCGGGACAGTTTCCGGTTCCAGTACAGGAAGATCAGCACCACTACGACGGCAATCAGGACCACCCGCTTGATGGCGGTGTAATCCTCTTCCTGCGCAAGGTCCAGGTAGACCCAGCGATTGTATATTTCATCCTTTTCGGCGGTGCCAATATTGCCCAGCCCCTTGTTAAGGATCCGCACCAACTCTCCCCGGTTACGGTTCACCGCCATCCGGAACTCGTATTCATAGGGGGTAATGCTGGTAATGCGAAGGTTGGAGAGCCCCAGCTCGGCAACCGTGTAACTGACCCCGGGAATATGGGTAACCATGACTTCAAGATCGCCATTGGAGAGGGCCAGCAAGCCATCCTGCACCGTGTTGACCGGGTAGATATTCAGGTCCGGGTGGTTAATCAGCAGGTAGTCGTGGGCGGCATGCTGGCTGACGACCCCGACCCGCTCTTCCCGCAGTTCCCTGAGATCACCGATAAACCGGCCGTCTTCCCGGATAACCACCACGATGGGCAGCGTCAGGTAGGTACGGGTAAAAAGGAAGTCTTCTTCACGGCGAGGGGTACGCGGCAGCGCAGGCAGGATGTCTATATCCCCGTTTAGCAGCATACGTTCCGCCTCGGTCCAGTCAGACACGGTCCGCTTCTCCAGCCGGCTCCCCAGGTTGTCACCCATACGCTGCACCAGGTCCGGGACCAGTCCCCGGGCACTGCCATTCTCAGTGAACTCGAAGGGTGGCCAGTTCTCCCGATAGGCCACCCGCAGGGGGCCGTGCTGGCGTAGCCACTCCTTCTCAATGGCGCTCAGGGTGAGACCATCGGCCGGGCCCGCCTCTACCACGGCCTCTGGCAGCCAGGCGGAGCGAATTTGACGGTGCTCAGTGTGGGAGATGGCTGCAATGGTCTTGTCGAGAACCGGCAGCAGCTGCGCTTGCTCCTCCCTGACTTCAAGAACCACATCCACCGGATGCTGATCCAGCAGCGCAACCAGCGCCACGCCATTGATCAGCGCAGACTGAAGATAATCCACCACCACCGGTACCGGGCCGACAAAAGCGTCGGCCTGGCCGGACAACACCATGGACACCGCCTCGCTGACCGACGTAACCGGTACCGGGGTAAAGTCGTTGACAGCATCCAGCAGCGCAAACTGGTTGGCGTCCTTGCCCACCAGCGCTACCCGACGACGCTCCAGGTCCGTCAGATTGCGGATGCTTGCATCTCCCGGGTCCGAGAAAACGCCATAGGTAACCTGCATCAGCGGCTGGCTGCGTCGCCAGCCCTCCGGGACGGGTGCATCGGGGCGTCGGGCGCTGATCCGAATGGCAGCTTGCCCCTCAGTCCAGGAAGGCGTGTCCCGGCCCGACGGTAATGGCTCCACCTCCAGGCCCACCCGCAACTTGGCGGCGATCAGCGTCAGGTAATCCACATAGGTACCGGCGAGCCAGCCCTCGGCGGTAGTAAACGCCAGCGGTGTCTGATCGGCGAAGACCGCCACATTCAGGGTTTCGATTTGCTCAACCAGGGCCAGCTGATCGGCACCCAGAACCGGCCAGAGTGTCGGCGGCTGGGGATCGGCTCCGGCCGGGAAGGAAAATGCCAGTATCAGCAATACGGCGAGCGGGGCCTGAAGCTTCATCACCAGGTCAGCCCCCTGGCACCGACAACCCGGTTGCGACCATCGGACTTGGCCTGGTACAAGGCCTTGTCGGCCTCGTCAAACACCCGATCCGGGGCACTGCCTTCCCGGAACCAGGAAACCCCGGCGGAGAAGGTCACCGCCACCGGTCTGCGCTGAAAGTGGAAGGGCATCTCCGCCACATGTTGCCGCAAGCTGTCGATCACCCGGATGGCCTGGTCCAGGGAGGTTTCCGGCAGCAACACCACGAACTCCTCACCGCCATATCGGGCGACAAAGTCGGTCGTTCTGAGGCGTTCCCGCAGCGCCCTGGCCACCAGCTGGATAACCCGGTCACCGGCCTTGTGGCCAAAGGAGTCGTTAACCTGTTTGAAATTGTCAATATCCAGCACCGCCAGGGCGACCGGATGGCCGTAACGTTGCCAGCGCTCGTGCTCAAAGCGAAGCCGCTCATCCCAGGATTCCCGGTTGGGCAGTTGGGTGAGGATATCGGTCAGTGCCCGCGCGCGCTCCTGCGCCAGCTGTTCACGAACCTGCTCACAATGGGTCTCCATGGCCACCAGTTTTTCACGCATGGCTTCCATCTGGTCTGCCAGTTGCTCATCCCGCTCCTGCTCCCGGACCCGGTAAACCTGTACCGTACTGGCAATGCGTTCGATATGGCGCGACACTGACGCGCGCAAGCCTTCCAGGTCTGAGTGCTGCACCAGGGAGTGCCCCAGCTCACTGAGTTCACCCTGTACCGTCTGCTCCATTGCCTCTGCCGCTGACTGCCGGCCGGCCATGGCATCGGTCTGGTCAGTAACGTGCACGTGCAACGACGATAGTCGTTCATCGAGCCGCTGAAGAAAGCCCTGGAATTCCCTCTGGCTATGACTGACGACGGCAATCACAAGGTCCGCCGTCTCGTCCAGGCTCTGGCGCAACAACGCCCAGTCCTGCTGGTCCGACAGGCGGGCCTTCAGTAGCGCCGCCCGGCGATGGGTGTCTGGTGGCAATTCCACCTGATGCATCACCCGCCCCATCAGCTCACCCACACGACGCGCGATTCTCAGGCGCTGGGACTGGTCATCATCCTCCGGGGGAAGGTTATCAGCCGTTTCCAGGTCCAGTTCGCCATCTGGAGGCGCCAAGTCACTGGCCTGGCTCTGCGAGCGTTCTGATGCACCGCGCTGGAAAAACCGCCCCAGCAGCCCCGGGCTACGTTCACCGCCGGTACCATTTCCGGGAAGGGCCTGCTCGACTGCGTCGGCGAATGACTCAATCCAGGGCAGCAACGCTTCCCTGGGTAGCCCCCGCGGGCCCAGCTCCCGGGACAGGCGCTTGAGATCACCGGCACCGGCCAGGCTGCTGCGCCCTGCGGTGTCCAGCAGCCTTCCCAGAACCCTTGCAGCGTCGCGCCGCTCACGTCCGACATGGTCATCCAGGCGCTCCAGCTCACTATCAAGCCGCTCCTGGAACCCCCGCAGGCGATCAGGACTTCGTTCCTGGCCTCGCAGGTACTGTCGCAGCTCCGAAAGCACCTTATCGAGCTGGCTGTCCAGCCCCTGGGACACCAGGCTGGCCCGGGCCAGCAGCCGCTCCACCTGGTAGCGAAGCTCGGCTTCGCTACCATCGTCGGAGGAGGGTTGGCTTTTGTTCGATGTCATGCTCGGTCCTGTGTCGCCTTTACCGGTTGTTGTCACTTACGGGTGGAGTGGTGCGTGGGCCGACTAACCACCCGGGGCACCGCTGGGGAGTATTATGGTGCATCCGGGTCGCCCTGTGCAGCAGGTTCGGTCCGGGAACGCCGGCGGGCACGGGGATGGGCCCGGTCATAGACCTGGGCCAGGTGCTGGAAGTCCAGGTGGGTATAGACCTGGGTGGTGGCAATGTCGGCATGGCCCAACAGCTCCTGTACGGCTCTCAGGTCACCACTGGATTCCAGCAGGTGACTGGCGAAGGAATGCCGTAACAGATGCGGATGCAGGTGCTGGTCAGCACCACAGCGCTGGCCCCAGCGATCCAGCCGCTGCTGGACACTGCGGGTGCTGAGGCGGGAACCCCGCTGACTGACAAACAATGCAGGCTCGCCATTTGCGGCCAGCGCCGGGCGCTGCCCCAGCCAATCGCGAAGGGCCGCCTGGGCCTTGCGCCCCACTGGCAAGAGTCGCTCACGACTGCCCTTACCCAGCACCCGGACTTCCGCTGCCTTCAGGTCAAGGTCCCGCAGGTCCAGCCCGGTCAGTTCAGACAACCGCAAACCGGAGGAGTAGAACAGCTCGAACATGGCCAGGTCCCGCACATCCAACGGGCCTTCCGGACTGGTGTCGAACAGGTGAGCGAGCTGGTCCGCGTCGGCGGCCACCGGCAGGCGCCGGCCGCTGCGGGGAGCTCTCACATCCAGCGCAGGATTACTGCCCAGCCGGTGCTCGCGGATCAGGTAATCAAAGAAGCGCCTGATAGCGGACAGGGCACGCGCAATACTGCGGCCGGACAAACCCTCGCGGTTCAGGGTGGCCGCATAGCGACGCACATCCGCCACCATCAGCTGGTCCCACCGGGTAAGGGTCGCCACCTGAGACGACAGCCAGTCCATCAACCGGGTCAGGTCACGTCGATAGGCGCTGCAGGTATGGGGGGACTGCCGGCGCTCGGCAGCCAGGTAATGAAGAAACGCCTCCACCGGCTCCAACAGCTGGGTTTGCGATTCACTGCCGGTCATTGCTCGGTCCCCGGGGTTAGCCGCTCCCGACCGCACCCCATCAGCGGGATTCGGCCACCGCATCGAGCACCGGCTCTACCTGGCGGTGGCGTTGCAGCATGGGCGGCAGCAATCGGCTCAGGGTATCACTGATGTAGGACAGGAAGAGGGAGCCCATGCTCTGGTCAAAATAGCCCGGCTGACAGCTGCCCACTGCAAACACCCCGATCAGACGGTCCGTACGCAGGGGTACCAGCGCCACCGACGCCACCGGCTCGTCACGGCCGGGGAACAGGAAGTTACGGTCTGCCTCACGGAACTGACCGCACACGGCCCGGTCGCCATCGAGAAGGGCGCCCAGGTTTTTTCCGCATCCGCTTCGGAAACAACATGCAGTGCCCCCGTTGTACTGCCGGCAGGAAGCTCGCCACCCACCAGCATCACGGAGGCGGCATCCAGGCCGAAATCACCCCGGATGCTGTCGTCGATGGCGGCGGCCATTTCGGTCAGGTTGCGGGCTTCAATCACCTGCATCAGCAGACGTTTGCTCTTTTCAAACAGCCGGTCGTTCTGGCGGGCAATGGAAACCAGCTCTACCAACTCGTGGCGCAGGGTATCCCTCTGTTCCCGGTACAGGTGCACCTGGCGCTCCACGAGGGAAATCGCGCGCCCGCTGTCGTGGGGCAAGGTCAGTGAGCGCAGCAGCTCATCCCGGCCGACGAAGAAATCCGGATTATTCCGCAGGTACTCGGCGACCTGCTCGGCGGTCATGGTTGCATCCACTGGAGGTTCCCCTGTTGTTGCGACGGCCTTCTGGCGGGCCGGTGACTGTGTATCGGCCGACGGGGCACTACCGGTTGCCCGGCGACCTGCGTTCCGGCTGACGACCCGAAGGCCGCCGGTTTCTCCGGCGCTGGTTCGGTTCGGCGGGCAGGCGGATCTGGCCATCAAACACCCGTGCGGTCGGTCCTTCCATCATAACAGGGGCCCCCTCCCCCTGCCATTCGATGACCAGGTCACCCCCCGGCAGTGTGATGCGCACCTGATTATCCAGCAATCCCCGCAACTGGCCGGCCACCACAGCGGCACAGGCACCGGTGCCGCAGGCCAGGGTTTCACCAGAACCCCGCTCGAACACCCTCAGCCGGGCGCGGCCACGATCGATTATCTGAAGGAAGCCGATATTGGCCCGGGCCGGAAATCGCGGGTGACGTTCCAGCAGCGGTCCGAGGGTTTCCACCGGGGCCTTGTCCACGTCATCCACCAGCAGCACGCCATGGGGATTGCCCATGGAGACGGCGGACAATTCCACCGACTGGCCATCCACATCTATGGGATAAACTACCTGACGCTCATCTGCGGCGAAGGGGATGGCTGCGGGATTCAGTTCCGGAACGCCCATATTAACGGTAACCCAGCCCTCACGGCCTACCCGCAACTCAATGACGCCTCCGGCGGTCTGCACACGAATAACCCGACGGTTGGTGAGCCGCTGATCCCGCACAAAGCGCGCGAAACAACGAGCCCCATTGCCACACTGCTCCACCTCGGAGCCGTCCGCATTGAAGATGCGGTAGCGGAAGTCCACGTCCGGCAAACCCGGCGGTTCCACCACCAACAACTGGTCGAACCCTACACCAAAGTGTCGGTCCGCCAGCTTGCGGATCATCTCCGGGCGCAAGCGAAATGGCTGGCTGATGGCGTCAACCACCATGAAATCGTTGCCCAGACCGTGCATCTTGGTGAAGGACAACAGCGGGCCCTGGCTGCGTCTTGCTCCCGTCATCGCATCCTCACTCATCGGGCAGGCAATGTTCGTGGCGAAGCTGGTCCTCCAGGGTTTCCCGCTCGCGAACCACGTAGACCCGGTCTCCGTCCACCATAAGCTCCGGTGGGCGGTTACGGCTGTTGTAGTTGGAACTCATGACAAAACCATAGGCACCAGCGGAGCGGACTGCCAGCAGGTCTCCCGGTGCCAGCGCGAGACGACGATCCTTGCCCAGAAAGTCGCCGGTTTCACAGACCGGACCGACCAGGTCCCAGCTCTGCTCGGCTACATCAGTGCGGGGTTGTACCGGAATAATGGCCTGCCAGGCGCTGTACAGGGCCGGGCGGATCATATCGTTCATGGCACCGTCGATAATGGCAAAGTTACGGTGTTCGGTGCACTTCAGGAACTCCACCCGGGTCAGCATGATGCCGGCATTGGCGGCAATCGAACGCCCCGGCTCAAGCACCAGTTCCAGCTCCCGATCGCCGATACGCCCCAGCATTGCCCGGATATAGTCCCCGGGGGATGGCGGCTGCTCCTGGTCATAGGTGACACCCAGGCCACCGCCCATGTCCAGGTGGCGAATGGTGATGCCGTCTTCGGCCAGGGCGTCAACCAGCGCAAGCACGCGGTCAAGGGCATCGAGGAATGGCTCCACGGTCGTGAGCTGGGAGCCAATATGGCAGTCAACACCCTGCACATCCAGGTGCGGCATGGCTGCAGCGCGGGCATAGACCCTGGGCGCATCGGTAATATCAATTCCGAACTTGTTTTCTTTAAGCCCCGTGGAAATATAGGGGTGGGTGCCCGCATCAACATCCGGGTTGACCCGCAGGGAAACCGGCGCCTTGACCCCGAGGTCGCCGGCTACCGCATTGAGACGATCCAGCTCGGCGTCTGACTCTACGTTAAAACAGCGAACGCCAACTTCCAGCGCACGGCGCATCTCATGGGGCTGCTTGCCCACCCCGGAGAAGACAATCCTGGACGGATCACCGCCGGCCCGGAGCACACGCTCAAGCTCTCCTACCGAGACAATATCGAAGCCGGCGCCCAGCCGCGCCAGCACGTTCAGGACCGCCAGGTTGCTGTTGGCCTTGACCGCGTAGCAGACCAGGTGTGGGCGACCGGCAAGCGCCTCGTCGTAGGCGCGGTAGTGATTCTCAAAGGCTGCACGGGAATAGACATACGCAGGCGTACCGAAGTCCCGGGCAATGTCGGCCACGGCCACCTGCTCGGCAAAGAGCTGGCCGTCACGATAGCTGAACTGATCCATGAAAGGGTCCTGTTAACGGTTTTCGGTGTCGCCGCCGGCCCGGGACTCTATGGCAGCCGGTTCGGCGGGGGGGCGCTCCAGCGGACCTTTCTGGCCGCAGCCGGCGCTCAGCCCCGCCAGCAGCGCCATTACCACCAGGCAAATTGCAGTTCTCGGCATCGCAAATATCCTGCGTCATCCGGCGGCGGGCCCAGCCATCAGCAGGCCTGGCCACACCATGAAAGTAGCCGGCTAGTATACCTGACCGGCGTCCGCCAGAGCGAGCCTCCGGTACAGTCAGGCGCGGGCCAGGGCCTCGGTCAGCTCCCGTTGCAGCCGGTGCCGGTACCAGACGTACTGGCAGGTCTGCAGCTCCTGCTGCCACATCTGCGGGTCCAGGTCGTTGGGCAGGTGCAGGTCCGTCAGATGCACCGGGTAGGAATCACCACCTCTGCGTCGCTGGCGGATGTAATCGGCAACTGCCGCCATCTGGAACTCGCCATATTCCTCAACGGTGAAAGCTTCCTCGTCGCAGTACAGGTCAAACCTGATGCTGCCATCCCCCTGCTGAACGCCTGTGGCCTGAAGTTCCATGGCCTCCAGTGACAGGGACTCCGGTGGCAGCGGTGTACGTTCAAGGCGGGCCTCGCCGGCTTCCAGCACCACTTCGGCACAAACCAGCTCCGTGTCTTCACGGGCGCTGCCCGCCATTTGCCGGAGCCGGCGCTTCTCAGCCAACTTTTCAAGGAACCGCATCAAAGGTACCAGTGCTTGCCGGCGGCTACCGGAACGAGGCTGGCGCCAGCCATACAGTGAGCCGGTTTCATCCGCCACCCAGAACCGCAGCCACTTGCCACTCTGCTGCCAGAACATCTGGACCACATCTGGCTGGCAAGCCCGGCAGACCTCCCTGAAGGCGGGATCTTCCTGCAGCGCGTAGCGATCTGGAACAACCGGCGAGTAGACCTGCTGGGGCCGGGCCAGGTAATCCATGAGTTCCCGGTCGTTTGCCAGCCCGGTGAAACCCGGCTCGTGCCCGTCAAATCGCAGCACAAACCAACGCTGGTCCACCTTGATCAGATAACGCAGGGGGTGCGGTCCTGCGCCACCGGCAAAGAACTGACGAGTCACATCGTCCACCAGTTCCCGGATGCGACGGGTAATCGCTGCAGCGTGGCTGCCCCCGGCACACCAGACCTCGACCCTCGGTGGTCGCGCCGGCGACCTGGCCACCAGCGCAAGCATGTTCTTGAGGCACTGAAGCAGGGCATCACCGGTCAGATAGCGTTGCAGGCTGACTTCATGCCAGGTGTTCAGAGACACCTGTTCGATGGTGGCCACCAGGTTGTCGCGACCACCGCTGAAACCGAGGGAGTCGTGGCGTCCACTCAACTTGTGCAGCCCACGCTCGGTCAGACTGGCCTGTGGGTCCACCCCCACATTGACCAGAAGCAGGTGCACCTCGGGCCGGGCCGGTGCCATCAGGGCGTCCCTGCTTGCCGGCGTCAGGGTACCAAGGTGAGAGCTTACAAACCTGGCCATACTCCGCAGATCGCTGACACTCAGTCGGGTTCCACCACTGTCCCCATCAGGGACTTCCTGGCGCATATTGAGCCTTGTGGCCGGCGTCAGCAGGCGGTTGCAGTGACACCATGTGACCAGTTCCACCAGGCTGCCCGCCTTGCGGATGACAGGCTGCCCGTCCACCGCTGACTGGGTGTCCAGGTTGCGGAACAATCGCCAGCCATCAGCAGCGACTGCCCGCCCCGGCGATAGGCCATGCCAGAAAGCCAGGTTCTCCTCCGCCAGGGACGGGGCAATGCCCGGGTTGACCAGTTCAACCTTGCCGGCCTTGCGCTGGAAGGCGGCATACAGCTTCCGCCCGAGCAGGTTCAGGTCCACCGCGCTGATGGCCGAGGGCGCAGAACCGGTTCGCGCCATACGGGAAAGTAACCGGTAACTGTGGGTAAGCTCGGACACAACGCGGCGGCGCAGGGCCATCACCTGCTCAACCCGCCACTGGTGGCGGTTATCCAGTTCGGTGAGGGTGTCGCGCCCCCAGCCCCACTCCGTGACCAGCTGGTCGAGTATCTGGCCCTGCCAGTGACCCGACATCTCCGCCGCACGGGTCAACGGAAGCCCGCTTTTCAGGTATAACGCCCGCCGGACCAGGTCCAGCCGGCCCGGCGCTTCCATTGCCAGCAACCATTGCTCCAGGTGGCGGTACAGCATCACATAGGGGTCTGTAGCGTCGATATCCGCACTGCCCTCGTAAACCGCCCGCTTGAACCGTGCGGACAACAGGCCCTGATCCCGGTCCCTGGCGTAGCATTCGATCAGCAACAGTTTAAGCAGGGACTTCCAGGGCGACTCAATTCCCTTGTAAAGCTGCCAGACACCGGCACCCAGAAACTCACTTACCGGAACCGAGGGCACGGCCCCGAAATCCAGGTATTCATCAGAGCGTACAAAGCGGTTATCCAGCAGGAACCGGGTGAGCTCCTCATAGCGCCCCTCCTCCTGCGCCGGGATCAGCCACCAGAGCGGATAACGTCCACCAAGGTGTATGGCAGTGCGGTAGAACTCATCCAGCAGCAGGTAGTGCTGGGCACTGCCACAGTCTTCGGTACTCACCTCCGCCGCACCCCGGCCCTGACGGAAGTCCTCGGCACTGAAAACGAACAGGTTAAGCTCCAGGCCGAACTCTGCCGCCCACCCGGAAAGCCGCAGTGCTTTCTGGCGAAGCGCCTCCAACCGCTGTGGGGGCAGGTCCGGGCGATGGCAAACCCAGACATCCAGGTCACTCGCCACAGAATGTCCCAGGGAGCCTGGGCTGCCCATCAGGAACAGCCCGGTCAGTTCAGCAGTGGTTTTGCGCGCTCCAGGGCGGAACGAACGGGCAATACGCTGGGCAGCCTGCACGGCCTTCTCAGACGGCTCATACCGGTCCAGCCCATGGGCACACTCGCCGGCATGGTAGCCCGGCAAGGCGGGATGGTTGAGGTGAAACACCAGGGGAAGCAGGTCAAGCACGATTTGCTGGTGCCAGGTCAGCGCAGAGCGGGCACGGTCCAGCCGAATCCGGTTAAGGGCGCAAAAGCGAGAAGTGATCGCTTTCAGTACCTTGCGATCGACACCTTCAGAAAAATCGACAAAAACAGGCTTATCCTGCACGCTTTGACTACACTCCGGAACTGAGACGTTTTCTTTCCGTGTTTAACCTGTACAATGTGACGGGCTTGGCACATGGACAGCCTACCAGACTACGCATCGCAAAGGTCACGGTTGACCCTCAATCAGGTACCCGGCTTTGGGCGCCAGAGAATAATAAGAGAAAATCTTACAGGAGTACTCTGACGTGAATGAGCTCGTCATCTGCCGCCACCGCCCTGGTGCCGGCGAAGGTGTGACGACCGTTCTGACAATCGGCCAGGACGGCAAGGTAACAGGAACGGACCCCAACCTGTCGCTGGTGCTGGGTTACAGCAACAGTGAAATCGACGGCCGCCCCCTTAAACAGTTGATAGCCTCCCCCGAGGACAATCCACTGAGCCCGGACTATGCCAGCTACCATGACAGCGGCCGGCCACTCACCGTCACTTTCCGCCACAGCGGCGGGTACTTCATGGCAGCCAGGGTCGTCGTCCGCAAGGTCAGCCATGGCAGGACGTCGCCACTGGCAGCGTCAGCCACCACCCGGCCCGTGCCGAAAAAGCCTGTCACAGCCGCGCCCCGCCCCTCAGACCGCGAAGACATCGCCCGCACCAAGGCCCTGCTGGCTCATATCAGGGAATGCCTTGCCACGGGAGGATTGCCCCTCGAGTACCAGCCCATAAGGGCCATGAATCATCCTGACATCGGGCTGGGCCTGGAGATACTGGCACGGTTGCGGGGCACTAACCGGGACGATGCTGACATGCCCCCCCGGGAATTCCTGCCCCTGATCGAACGATTCGAGCTGTCCCGCAGGCTGGACCGGCAGGTGATCAAGCAGACACTCTGCCACCTTTACCGCCACCCGGACCTGGCGAGCGCCCTGGGGTACTGCGGCTTCAACCTGTCCCGCGGCTCCCTCCAGGATCGCACCCTGCCCGCCTTCATCGGTCGGGCTCTGGAAAAAACCGGGCTTGATCCGGCGAGCCTGTGCTTCGAGATTCCCGCCCAACATGCCATCAACTTCACGGCAGAGTGCCGGCAGCTCTGTCGCATGCTTCGACAACTGGGCTGCAAAACAGCCCTGGATGGTGCTGGCACCAGTATGGAAAGCTACCGCCTGGCCGGCCGGCTGCCGGTCGACTACATCAAGCTGGCTCCCGAGCTGTTGGACGGACTCCACGATGAGCCCACCCACCTGGTGATGGCGGAAGCGCTGCAACGCATCGCCAACACCACCGGCAAGGTCACCATTGCAACCAGCGTTGAGAACGATATTGCGCGCCGGCGGGTACAGACCCTGGGCGTGCATTTCATCCAGGGGCGCCATGTCAGTGCACCCCGGCCACTGAAGCAGCTTGTCAGCGACACCGGCGGACAGTCAGCAGGCGCCATCGCCTGATTCCACGGGGCGTCCCTGCCCCTTCAATGGCTGTTCCCGGAATCAACCCAGACGTGCGCGTGCCCTGCCTGCGGCCGCGCTGACCTGATCCGGGGCCGTACCGCCGAGGTGATCACGGGCCTGTACCGAACCTTCCAGTGTCAGCACATCGAAGACATCCCCATCAATCGTGCCGGAGAACTGCTGCAGCTCTTCCAGGGTCATTTCCGAGAGGTCTTTTTTCTCTGCCACACCCAGTGCCACGGCCTTGCCTACGATTTCGTGGGCATCCCGGAAAGCGACGCCCTTTTTCACTAGGTAATCGGCCAGGTCGGTAGCGGTGGAGAAACCCCGGCGGGCCGCCTCACGCATATTGTCCGCCTTCGAGGTGATGGCCGGCACCATGTCAGCGTAGGCCCGCAGGCAGCCCTTGACGGTATCGACGGTGTCGAACAGCGGCTCCTTGTCTTCCTGGTTGTCCTTGTTATAGGCCAGGGGCTGGCTCTTCATCAGGGTCAGCAAGCTGATCAGGTGGCCATTGACCCGGCCGGTCTTGCCCCGCACCAGTTCCGGCACGTCCGGATTCTTCTTCTGGGGCATGATGGAGGAGCCGGTGCAGAAACGATCCGGCAGGTCGATGAAGTCGAACTGGGCTGAGGTCCAAAGCACCAACTCTTCGCTGAAGCGGGACAGGTGGGTCATCAGCAGCGCCGCGAAACTGCAGAACTCGATAGCGAAATCCCGGTCACTGACCGAGTCCAGGGAGTTCTCGGTGGGCCGGTCAAAGCCCAGCAGCTGTGCGGTCATGGCCCGGTCGATGGGATAGGTGGTGCCAGCCAGCGCAGCGGCGCCCAGGGGCATGACGTTGACCCGTTTGCGGCAGTCCTGCAGGCGTTCTGCGTCCCGCTCCAGCATCTCGGCCCAGGCCAGCAGGTGATGACCGAAAGTGACCGGCTGAGCGGTTTGCAGGTGGGTGAAGCCCGGCATTATCGTGTCAGCCTCGCGTTCCGCCAGGTCCAACAGACCGGCTCGCAGACGGGTAAGCTCCTCGGCAATGGCATCAATCTCGTCACGCAGGTACAGGCGGATATCCGTGGCCACCTGGTCATTTCGGCTTCGGCCTGTGTGGAGCTTCTTGCCGGTGATGCCAATACGGTCAGTGAGTCGGGCCTCGATATTCATATGGACGTCTTCGAGGCTCACGGACCAGGGAAACTCCCCTCTTTCGATCTCGGCGCGGACCGCTTCCAGGCCTTCGATGATCTGGTCCCTTTCCTCGACGGTCAGCACCCCCACCTCGGCCAGCATGGTGGCGTGGGCGATGGAGCCGCGGATGTCGTGGTGGTAAAGGCGCTGATCAAAGGCCACGGAAGCCGTGAACTTCTCCACAAATGCGTCGGTTGGCTCGCTGAATCGGCCGCCCCAGGGCTTTTCGGAACTCTTGTTCGGATCGGTCATGGTGTATCTTTCCTGCTGACTGCCCGGCAGAATGGTCCGGGTGCGAAAAATGTGAGCGGATTATAACACCCCGGAGAGGACTCTCACCCGCATGACCACCGGCCATAGTAAAAATCCGGACCAGGACAGTTCTAACGGGGGCGTGTCCGGCTTTTTTGTGCCGGACCTCTGCCGGGTACGCTCGGTATTCATGCTGGTAATCAGCAGCGAACTGATGGTGATGCTGCTGGCCATGGCCCACGCCCGGGGCCAGTGGATCGACTGGAACTACTTTGGCCTCGTGTCACTGCTGGTGCAGTGGACCGTTCTCACCAGCGCCGCCCTGATCTGCCTCGCCCGACCCTGGCTGACAGGCCTGACAACCACCCGCGCCACCCTCGCCATGGTGATCCTGGTCATCGCTGACGTGTTGTTATTCAGTGGCGTGGCAACCCGTTTCCTCTACCCCGGGGAAACCGCCGCCCAATGGCAGGCCGTGGGGAAAAGCCTGCTCATTGCGGTGATCGCCACCCTGATGGTGCTGCGCTATTTCTATCTTCAGCATCAGTGGCGCCAGCAGAAACAGGCCGAAATGACCTACCGGCTGACCGCACTGCAGGCCCGCATTCACCCCCACTTCCTGTTCAACAGCATGAACACCATTGCCAGCCTGATCGGCACCCGCCCGGAGCAGGCGGAAGATGCGGTACTGGACCTGTCCGAACTGTTCAGGGCATCCCTTAACACCAGCGAACGGCTGGTCCCGCTGAAGGAAGAACTGGCCCTGTGCCGTCGCTACCTGGCACTGGAGCAGCTACGCCTCGGCGAGCGACTTAGGGTGGACTGGCGCACCGATGATGCCCTGAATGACCAGGCGATCCCGC
Source organism: Marinobacter sp. AN1 (assembly GCF_026013985.1). Taxonomy (NCBI): domain Bacteria; kingdom Pseudomonadati; phylum Pseudomonadota; class Gammaproteobacteria; order Pseudomonadales; family Marinobacteraceae; genus Marinobacter; species Marinobacter sp. AN1. The sequence goes on from NZ_CP110342.1 coordinate 3,624,493, forward strand.
CCCTGACACTGCAACCACTGGTGGAAAATGCCATCTACCATGGCATCCAGCCCCGCCCCGAGGGTGGCACGGTGGTTATTGAAAGCCAGCGCAGCGGGCAGTACGTTTACCTGCTGGTGCAGAATCCGAAACCGGACAGCGGCGCCAGCAATCATCAGGGCAACCGGGTAGCCATCCGTAACATCCAGGCCCGCATCCAGGCCCTGTTCGGCGAAACCGCGGTGCTCAAGCACAGCCATCAGGGTGAGCTTTACACGGTGACCCTGAGACTCCCCTGGCAAACCACAGGCACAAGCCGATGAACCAGCTACGCGTACTCATTGCCGACGACGAGCCCCTGGCCCGGGAACGGCTGCAACGCATGATCGAAGGGATCGAGGGCTACCAGGTCGTCGCGGAGGCAGCCACCGGCTCCGAGGTGCTTACGGCGGTGGCCGGCCATACTCCCGATGTGGTGCTGCTGGACATTCGCATGCCGGGGGGCGACGGGTTGGACGTGGCCGAGAGCCTTGCCACCCAGACGGATCCGCCCGCCATCATTTTCTGCACCGCTTACGACGAATACGCCATTCGCGCCTTCGAGGTGCAGGCGGCGGCGTACCTGCTCAAACCGGTACGCCAGCAGGCGCTGGCGGATGCCCTGGGGCGGGCGGAGCGCCTCAACCGGGCACAGCTGCAGGCCCTCAGGGCCCGACCGGACGAGAGCCATCACCTGAGTGTGACCAGCGCCCGGGGCACAGAGCTGGTGGACATGACCCAGGTGAGGTATTGCGAGGCTGACCAGAAATACGTCACCCTGCACCATGATAAGGGCGAAACCCTGACGGACCTCAGTCTCAAGGCCCTGGAGCAGCGTTTTCCGGACCAGTTGCTGCGCATCCACCGCAATACCCTGGTGGGCACCCGCTATGTCCGCGCCCTGGAGCGACTCGATGACGGCACATGCCAGCTCCGACTGACCGACCTCACAGACACCCTGCCGGTCAGCCGGAGGCATGTTGCACGGGTCCGTCAGCGGCTGCGGGAGCTCTGAATACGGGACTTTTCGAGGCTGGCGCGTTAGGCTTGTTGGCAGCTTGTCATTGGCTTCGGATTAACCGCTCAGCCACCAATTCTCACCGCTCAAGAACATGGATATCATGGCAAAACGTACACTGCGTATCGCAACCCGTAACAGCGCCCTCGCCCTCTGGCAGGCGGAATTCATCAAGGCCGAACTTGAGCGCCTGCACGACAGCGTGGAAGTGGAGCTGGTGGGCATCAAGACCCAGGGTGACAAGATCCTGGACGTCCCGCTGGCAAAAATTGGTGGCAAGGGCCTGTTCGTCAAGGAACTGGAAGAAGCCATGCTGGACGGCCGCGCCGACCTGGCCGTGCACTCCATGAAAGACGTCCCCATGGGGTTCCCGGATGGCCTTGGCCTGGTAGCCATCTGCGAACGGGAAGATCCTACCGATGCCTTCATCAGCAACGATTATGAAAGCGTTGAAGCGCTTCCCCACGGAGCCGTGGTGGGCACCGCCAGCATGCGTCGTGAAGCCCAGCTGAGAGCCTATCGGCCGGACCTGGACATTCGTACTCTTCGTGGCAACGTCAACACCCGCCTCGCCAAGCTGGACGCCGGCGAATACCAGGCCATCGTACTGGCGTCTTCCGGCCTCAAGCGTCTGGGGTTCCATGATCGCATCCGCTATACCCTTCCCGACACACTGTCACTGCCGGCTGTAGGCCAGGGCGCCCTGGGCATCGAATGCCGCCTGGATGACAAGGAGCTGATCGACCTTCTGGCGCCACTGAACCACAAGGATTCCTGGGACCGGGTCAGCGCCGAGCGCGCCCTCAACCGGCGCCTGGAGGGTGGCTGCCAGGTACCCATCGCTGCCTACGCACTGCTGGAAGACAATGACACCCTGTGGCTACGCGGCCTGGTGGGTGCCGTCAACGGTGAGCAGATTCTCCGCGCAGAGGGCCGCTGCCGTCGCGAGGACGGGGAAAAACTGGGCCGGGAGCTCGCCGAAGATTTGCTCAGCCAGGGTGCTGACCGGATTCTCGCCGATATCTATGGCCACACCCCGAAGTAACACAAGCCAGCCCCTTACCGGCGCCCGCGTACTCATCTGTCGGCCGGAACCTCAGGCCAGCCGGCTGGCAGGCGCCTTTGAAGCTGCAGGCGCCAGCACCCGGGTGCTGCCTGCCATCGAGAGGGTGCCACTGCCGGAAACACCCGAGGCCCGCCAGGTTATCCTCGACCTGGACCTGTACCAGCACGTGATCGCCGTAAGCCCCTACGCGGCCAGCCAGTTGCTGGAGCGTATCGATACCTGGTGGCCCCAGCTACCGGTGGGTGTTCACTGGTATGGTGTCGGGGCCGGCACCGCAGCGGTCATGGCCCGGGCCGGGCTGGCCCCGGAACACCCTCCCACCGGCTTTACCAGCGAAGCGCTGTTGCAACTACCTTCTCTACAGAACCTGGAACACGACAAGGTACTCCTGGCCCGGGGCGACCAGGGTCGCGAACTGCTTCGGCAGACCCTCGAACAGCGGGGCGCGCGGGTCACTGTACTACCCCTTTACCGGCGCCAGCAGCCGACACCTCCGGCAACGGTTGTTGAGGCCTGCCTGGACCACTTCCGGCCCGACGTCATCGTTGCCCTTTCCGGGGAAACATTGAACAATTTCATCGCACTGAGTGAGAATAGCAGCCATAATTACCGGGACAGCCTGCTCCTCGTGCCCGTCGACCGGGTGGCCCGCCAGGCCCGGACTGCCGGTTTTAAACGGGTGGTGTGTGCCACCGGCATGACCGACGAGGAAATCGTGGAACGGGTGATTCACTGCTATCCTCGTCAACAGGCCGGCACCACCCGCCGCCCGGAACGCCCTGACCGTCAGTAAGGATGCCCGTGACAGAATCCAACAATCAGCTGCCCGCCACCGTACCCGATACCAACACGCCTCCCGGGGGCAAGACCTGGCCTCTCTGGATCGTCTGCCTGATCCTGCTGGCCGGGCTGATTGCCCTTGCGTTATGGAGCTGGCAGCAGTGGCAGGTCCAGCAGCAACTTGAACAGTCCCTGGAACATGTCAGCGAGCTGAACCGCCAGCTGGACCAGCGTCTTGACCAGGGCTCCAGTGACCGCAGTGAGCGTCTCCAGTCCGTAGAAAACACCCTGCGCGAGCAGCAGCAAACACTGGGGGAACAGCAGCGGCAGATCGACCACAATGCCCGCGAACTGCTGGATGCGGGCAATCGTACCCGCACCGACTGGCTGCTGGCAGAGGCGGAGTACCTGCTGCGCATCGCCAACCAGCGGTTGCTGATAGAGCAGGATATCCGGGGGGCCCTCGCCGCCCTCAATTCCGCCGACGAGGTACTCCGGGAAACCGATGACGTGGGTGTCTACCCGGTTCGTGAGCAGTTGTCGAAAGAGATCATGGCCCTGCGCAGCGTGACCGATGTGGACCGCACTGGCCTTTACCTTCGACTGGAAGCCGCCCGGGAGGCTGTCAGCCAGCTAACCGACCAGGCCCTGATCGAAGAACGGGCCCCCGGCTTCAGCGCTGACCAATCCAGCCAGGATGACACCGCGACCACTGAAGAAAACACGGCAGCCAGGGCCTGGCAAAGAGCGAAGGACAGCCTGAAAGAGGTGGTATCCATCCGCCGACTGGACGAACCGGTCAAACCCCTGTTGTCTCCCGACCAGAGCGCCTGGGCCCGGCTGAACCTGCAGCTGATGCTGGAGCAGGCCGAACTCGCGGTACTGCGGGGGCATGACGACCTCTACCAACAGGCGATGGAGAAGGCCGTCACCTCCCTCGAGGACTGGTATGACGGCACCGATAACCGGGTAACCGCCCTGCGGGAGACCCTCGCGGAACTGAAAGACCGGGAAATCAACCCGGAACTGCCGGATATCAGCCAGTCCCTGTCCCTGCTCAAGGGGCGTATCGCTGGCCGGCACGTCAACAACGAAGCGCAGATGGACGGCGATAACAGCAACGGAGGCGACGAGTCATGATGCGACTGGTGATTATCCTCGTCGTTGCGCTGTTGCTCGGCCTCGGTCTGAGCCTCGGGCTGCAATACGACCTGGGATACATCCGCATCAGTCTGGGCAACTACCTGGTGGAAACCAATTTCTGGGTAGGCGTGGTGCTGCTGGTGGTTCTTACCCTGGCCCTGATGCTCCTGATCTCTGCGGTACGACGACTGACCCGCGGCACCGGTGCGGTTACTCACTGGCTCGCCCGCAGTCAGAAACGCCGGGCGCGCCGCCGGACCACCGAAGGTCTGCTGGCGCTGGCTGAGGGTAACTGGCCCCACGCCCGCAAGAAGCTCGAATCTTCTGCAGAGCAGGCGGACACCCCGCTGATCAACTACCTGGCCGCCGCCCAGGCCGCCTCGGAAGCCGGCGACCACGACGCTGTGGATGAGTTGCTGCGCAAGGCCTTTGAAAGCACTCCCGGCTCAGACCTGGCGGTGGGCATTACCCAGGCCCAGCTGCAACTGAACGCCAACCGCCTGGAGCAGGCTCTGGCTACCCTGGTACGTTTGCGAAAACAGGCCCCCCATCACCCGTTCGTTCTCAAGTTGCTGAAGAACACCTACCTGAGACTGGAAGACTGGCGGGAATTGTCCAAACTGTTGCCAGAACTGCGCAAGCGCCAGTTGGGAGATCCAGCAGAACTGGACCGGCTGGAACGGACGGTTTGGCACAACCTGCTACACCGGGCTGCCGAGGAGTGCCGGCGGCAAGGTAACCAGGATCTTTCCACTTTGACCCGGTTGTGGGACGAGCTGCCGAGCTCCATGCGCCGAGACGAGCATACCATCCGGGTGTATACCGAATTGCTGGCGAAAGCCGGCCAGGAGGCCCAGGCAGAGACGCTGCTGCGGAAAGTACTGCGCAATCACTGGAGCGACGAGCTGATTCACCTTTATGGACGCATCTGTGGTTCCAAGCCGGATGAGCAATTGCTGGCAGCAGAGCGTTGGCTGCAGGACCGGCCCAACAATCCGGAGCTGTTGTTAGCCCTGGGTCGCCTGAGTTTGCGTAATGAGTTGTGGGGCAAGGCCCGGGAGTATTTCGAGACCAGCCTGCATTTGCGTCGCAGCCAGGAGACGTTGGCGGAGCTGAGCCGTTTGAATGCCCATATGGGGGATGAGGACGCCAGCATGCGGCTTATGCAGGGCCTGGTCAGGGAAACCGGGCTGCCTGAGTTACCCATGCCGAAGGCCTGATTGTTTCATGCAATCTGGAGTGGGGGTCTGGGACTGCCTGGGTTTTGACTGGGCATTTTGGCTTGGTTGCCTGGGGCTGCGGTGGGGGACCTTTTTCCGCTGCAATTCACGGTACGTCCTGTACCGACCTTGCACCGCGCCATCCATGGCGCTGCTCCAAAAGGTCCCCCACCACATCCCCGTGCGAACTTACAGTTACCGCAACAGAGACAAGAGGCAAGACCGCGAAATATAAAGCCCGACTAAAGCTGCAGGCATTTCCCTGAAGGCAACTCCGTTGTCTGGATGTTTCGGGGTGGGGGTGCTTTCGCAGCAGCGCCATGGATGGCGCGGTGCAAGGTCGGTACAGGACGTACCGTGAATTGCAGCGGAGAAAGCACCCCCACCCCGGAACATTCCACCGAAGCCCCAGCCCCCGATGCGGCTTGTCTCAAGGCCATAAAGGTTTCACAAGATCCCTGGATCAGACGCTAAGCTTTCCGCTGCCAGGCCGTCAGCTCGGCAATGGTGTGCTGATACTTGCGAGCCGTCTCGCGGATAACGAATGGCACATCCACCGGCTCGCCGAGCAGGTCAAAGTGGGGAGCCAGTATGTCCTTCATGCCATCCAGCACCGTGAACGGCTGGCCGTGGCGCTCGAACCCGCCCACCCACTTCCCCCGGGGCGTGAACTCCTCCAGCAGGGTATAGGGTGAGCTGATTACCAGTACACCTTTGTCATTCAGCAGCTTGTGGACACCAGAGAGAAAGGCGCCCGGGTCCTGCAGGCGGTCGATCAGGTTGCCCGCAAACACCAGGTCATAGCCCTCTTGCTCCGGTCCCAGGTTGCACGCATCCGCCACCTCGAAGCGGACCCGCTCAGCACGGTTGGCGAGCTGGTGAGCGGCCAGGGAGGCGGTCGCCTGGGTGCCCAGTTCCCCCTGCTCCCGCAGGAAGTAATCCATCTGACCGTCCCGCTTGAGGGTGTTGGCGGCCTCGATGAAGCGATTGGAGAGATCCAGCGCCACGACCTCGTCAAAGGCCCGGGCCAGTTCGAAACTGGTGCGCCCTACCGCGCACCCGAGGTCCAGTGCCCGTTTTTTTTCTCGCCCGGCCATGTGCTCCAGGCAAATGCTGGCGCAGCGGGCAGGATAATTGCCAACACCGAAATAGCTGTCGCCGTAATGAAAGGCCAGGTATTGGCCCAGTAACTCGTCGGTTTCATACAAGTTCATCGTCGCTCTCCCGGGGCGGGGCGGTTACAGGGCACAGGTGCGGAAACCCGTGTACACGTCATTGCGCTGTGGCAGGTAAGCCTGGCGATAGGTGCCTCGAATCAATACCGACGAGGTGGCACACCCGCCACCACGGGTCACCTTGTGGTCACCAAACTGCAGGGTAGACATGAATGGATACATGTCCACCTTGAAGCCGTCGTAAGGCAGGAACTGGTCGCTGGTCCACTCCCAGCAGGTGCCGATCATCTGCCGGCAGCCAAAGGGGCTCTCGCCAGCTGGCATAGCACTGGCGGGCTGCCGGGCCATCATGGTGGTGTCCATGTCCACGCGCTCCGGGGTGGGCGGCTCGTTACCCCAGGGGAAGCGTCGGAATGCTTCGCCCGGGCGATTCCCCAGGGCGGCCACTTCCCATTCCGTTTCCGTCGGCAGACGTCGGCCTGCCCAGTTGCACCACGCCTCGGCTTCCCAGTATGAGACATGGATCACCGGGGCATCCGGTTCCAGTGGCTGCCACTGGTCAAACAATCGCTCCTGCCACTGGCCCTCATGCAGGCGCCAGTACAGCGGATGTCTTGGCGCCCGCAAGACCGGTTCACGTTCACCGAAGACCAGTGCTACGTCGGTTTCGCTCTGAAGCCACTTGCGACCGCCGAAGGACCAGAGCTCGGGACGGCGGTAACCGCCATCTTCCAAAAAGGCGAGAAACTCAGCGTTGCTCACCGGTGCACGGGAAATGCTGAACGCGTCCAGAGCCACTGTATGGCGAGGTTTTTCGCCATCAAACGCGAAGTCTTCACCGGCGTAGTCGGCTGACTCCCCGGGCATGCCGATCAGCCAGGTGCCAGCCGGAATCCGCGCATCTCCCAGTTGCTCGCCGCGAGCGGAGGCGGGCTTCATCACCCCCGGAGGCGGCGGGTAGCCCACGGTCTGGCGGCACCAGGTCATGGATTCTATATGCATATGCTGGTGGTAGATCGCGTAGCGATAGAGGTACCGCGACCGCTCATCCAGCGGCTGCTCCCGGATGCGTTGGGCGATCCTGTCATAGATGGTGAGCATGTAGTTCCGGGTCTGCTCCCGGCCCGGAAAGTAATCCCGGTTCCAGCGGTCCCGGTGGTCAATATGGAACGAGTCCCAGAGGTCATCCATGGATGGGTCATAGCTCGGGGTACCGTCCAGCAGGTTCAGAACAAATACCTCGTAAAAGAACGAGGAGTGGCCCATTTCCCAGAGCGGCGGGTTTACTCCCGGGTGCCAGGGTACCTGTAGCTGGTCGTCATCCAGGGAATCGACCAGCGCCAGGGTACGTTGCCGGGCATTCTCCAGAAGGCCAAGCATTTCGTCTTTCAGGGCTGTTTCGCGATCTGCCATATTTCTTCTCTTGAAGCTCTCTATGATGTCGCTGCTGACAGTCGAGTGACGATTTAAGTGGTTGTGCCCTGTCTGGAACACTGACGGACTTCACACAAGCTGAACTGTCCGTATATTTTACACGCCGCAGCAGATGCCATTTTTGTGACTTAGTTAACACACTGGTCATGCGGCAGTTCTCATTTTATGGCACATAACCTGTTTGTTTTCCCGCCAGGACCCGATGGATGCCCCGGTCGCGATTCCAGCAGCTACAAAGCAGGCGACCACAGGGGGCATCCCGGATCAGCTTAAGTCCGGCATCCACCAAACACAATGTGCGCCGGGCCCCGGCACGCTGACCTGGACGGTGGCACAATGGATTCCAAACGCAAACTCACCTGGCTGACCCATGGCACCCAAGCTGTCCAGGTGCCTGGTGTCCTGAGCTCAGGCTGGCAGGTACATCAGTTCGATTATACGGTCCCACCCCGGTTTGGACTGCCCGACGGGCATCAGGGACATGTGGGCATACTGGACCTGACTCGTTACCCGAAAGACGGCGTTCCCCACCTGGACCGCTGGTTTGAACAGCTGAATATTCCCCTGTGGATCGGCATCCTGCCAGAAGCGCCCAGCCTGAACCGTCAGCTGGCCTACCTCACCTCACTGCACTGCTCGGACTATCACACGTTACCGATCGACTGGGAAAGGCTGGCCATGGTTGCAGGGCACCTATGGGGCATGGCGGAACTTCATCAGAAGGCCACACCAGCAACCGGCGACGACTACCAGGAGATTGCACTCACCGGGGAGTCAGCTGCCATCCGCCATGTTATTTCGAGGCTCAGGCGGTTTGCGGGCACCAGTGAACCCGTGTTGATCTACGGCGAAAGCGGCACCGGAAAGGAAGCCGCGGCCCGACTGGTCCATGAACAGTCCCTGGCCCGCCATGGCCCACTGATCACCATCAACTGCGCGGCGCTGCCGGTCTCACTGACCCAGAGTGAGCTTTTCGGTCACGAGAAAGGCGCATTCACCCATGCCACGAGTCAGCGTACGGGCCGTCTGGAGGCTGCGGATGGCGGCAGTCTGCTATTGGCGGGTATTGACGAACTTTCCCTGGTTCAACAGTCGTACCTGCTCCGTTTCCTCCAGGAGGGGGTCGTTGAACGTGTTGGCTCTAACCGCCCAGTGCGGATTAACGCCCGGCTCATTGCCACGGCTTCCACGCCATTGTCCGAGCTTGTACGCCACGGCACCTTCCGCCAGGACGTGTTTTTCAGGCTGGGTGAGATGGCAGTGGAGCTGCCCCCGCTGCGCGAGCGCCCGGAGGACATCCCCCAACTGACGGAGGCCTTGCTCCAACGACTACCGCCCCACCTGTCGCCAAAGCCGGTCAGCCAGGCCACCATGCAGCGGCTGATTACCCATAGCTGGCCCGGCAACCTGCGGGAACTGCAGAACCGGTTGCGGCAGGCCCTGCTGCTGGGTGAAAGCCCGCAGATAGAGCCCATGGACCTGGGCCTGTACGGGATTCCTGCCAATGTCCACGATCACCACGACCTGAGCCTGGCCCAGTTCCGGTCCAGGGCTGAGCGACAAGCCCTGCACTGCAGCCTGGCGCTGACCCGGCATAACATTTCAGCGGCCGCCCGTCTGCTACGCATCTCCCGTGCCTCTTTCTACCGTCTGATCGACAAGTACCAACTGCCGTTATCAGACACCATCCACTCAGCCAACACACCCGGACGTCAAACCCGCCGGTAAGGAATGACCATGCGCATAGCCCGGATCCTGCTACCCCTGACAACCGCACTGGGCCTTTTGCCGGTTACGGCGCTCAGCCAACAACCTGCCCCGGACACGACCGTGGGCTCCGAAGCCCGTGAAGCCGCCTCCAACCAGGCCACCGAGGTAGCCTCCATCACCTACGACCGGGGGATCGTAACCTCCCCGGGGCGAATCACCATCGAGCCTTCCGTCTCCTATGCCCACAGCAATTCCACCGTGGTGGCCGTAGAAGGCTATACGGTCATTCCCGCCTTGCTGGTAGGGCTGATCAATATCTCGGAAGTGCAACGGGATATCTTCACTGGGGCCCTGGCCATGAAGTATGGCTTTTCCAGCCGTTTCGAGGCTGGCATACGGGTGCCCTACCTGATCATCAATGAAGACCTGCGGGAGCGGGAGGTTTTTCAGGGCACGCCCCTCGACACCATCCGCGAGTCATCCGGTGACGGTCTGGGCGATGTGGAAGTGTCGGCACGCTACCAGATCAATGATGGCCTGGATGGCTGGCCATACCTGATCGGCAGCCTGCGGGTAAAGGCGCCCACCGGCGAAGGTCCCTATGACGTGGGCCAGAGGATCATCTACGACAGCAACAACAACCCCATCGGGGTAGAACTCAGGGAGCGCCCTACCGGATCCGGCTTCTGGTCCATAGAGCCAGGCATCTCATTTATCTACCCCACCGATCCGGCGGTGCTGTTCGGCAACCTGAGCTACGTCTGGACCATGGAGGAAGATGAGGGTGAACGTAACGGTGGCACCATCGACCCGGGTGACGTTATCCGGTTCGGGTTCGGTATGGGCTTTGCCTTCAACGAACGCACCTCGTTCAGCCTGGGCTATGACCACTCGATCATCGGCGAGACAGACTATGAGCTGGATAACAGCCTGTTTGACACACGGTTTGAGCAGGTACACGTGGGCTCACTGACCTTCGGTCTATCCCAGCGGCTGACCCGGGATACCAGCCTGAGTATGGCGGTGAGCGTCGGAGTGACCGACAACGCCCCCAATGCAGAGATTACCCTGCGGCTACCGATCAACCTCTAGTGTCCTGCCTGGTTGATTCGTTAACTACTGGGTGCTGGCAGGATCAACGGCTCAACAGGCGATTGAGGTGCTCGCCCAGGTGCAGTGGCACCTGCTGGTGAACAGCAAGGTTATTGAGTTCGATATTGAGCCGGTGGATGTTCTGGATCACCGTGGAATTCAGGCTGTTCTGGATGACGGTGGTCCAGCCACTTCCGCCGATACCGGGCCCCACGGCGACCCGGGCGCCCGCCGGTTCATCAGGCTGCATGACCTGCACCACGGTTTCCATACGGTGGGCCACCTCCCCACGCATCTTCTGGTTCAGGTTCGGAATGGTCAGTCGGTTAACAATCAGTTCCTGGCCATTCAGCGCAACGATCTGGTCCAGGCCGATGGAGATCTCCAGCCCGTCCTGCATAAAACCGCCTCGCAGCCGGTCCAGTTCCTCATCGGCCAGCACCGGTCCCGCCAGGTTCAATACCTCGTTCACTGGTGTCGCTGCCAACAGGGGGCCGGGGAAAAGCATCACAGCAACCATCAGTCTGCAAACATTGTTCATGGTCACCACTCCCTTGAAGAGGGCCAGTAAGGCAAGGTATGAGCTCCGGGCAATTCCCGGATTCCGCTTCCTACCGGCGCACGGGCCAGTGCCGGCCAGTCGCCATCGCTGCGAAACGTCGCCCGCCCTTCACGCAGATGGCTTCTTATGACAAAGGCGGTGCCGTCCCAGTACTCCCCGAATTCACCATGACTGTAGGCTTTCAGCCCCCGGGCGGGGTCCCCAACCAGCACTTCCTGGTCACTGATGCCCTTGATCACCACGAAATGCCGGAATCCCCGGATGTTGATCAACACGATGACTGGCAACCGCACCTGCTCCCGCAGACCAGCCAGGCCCATGCGGAAGCCATCGGCCTGGTACCCCTCCAGCTCCAGGTAGCGCTTCATGTCCAGCATGGAGAACCCCTCGCGCCGGACCTTTTCCTCGTCGGCCAGGGCAAACATGGAGCGGAACACCTCCTGTTCGGTCACTTCATGTCCATAGTGATAGGACAATAACGAAGCCACCGCAGCGGACCCGCAACTGAAGTCGTATTGCTGGCGGATCACTTCGCTGAAGGTTTTCTCACGATAGCTTTCCACCGGAATGGCCAGGTCCCCGCCGATACCCGGCACGATGACCGAGCCAGCCTGGGCCTGGGGCCAGAGCAGGCTGCACATCAGCCCCGTTGCCAGCACTGCGAACCTGCCCATGCCCCACCTCCGGTTACTGATTGATGAGTATATTGATCTGGGTGCTGTCCTGGATGACCACCTGGTTGCCGGTGTTCTGGATCACGGTGGCGATACCGTTCATGTGCCCGAAGGCACTGTCTGACAGATAGTTGTCGCCGGTGACCACGTTTCCGGAAAGCACATTGTCGGCGACTGATGCGTTCTGCTCCGTGTCGTTCATCTGCCACTGCATGGTGACGCCCTGACGGCCGCTGGCGCTGGCCAGCTGGTCATCCGTCAGGGGCGAGACATTCATCCACTGTTCTGCGAGCGCCGGTGACAGCCCGCACAGTAATCCCAGCAACACAGATGCCTGCAGAATCCTTCTGGTGACGCTACCCATGGCATTTCTCCTGAAAAACGGGCCGCCTGCGCGAGCAGACGGCCTCATTTCCCTAGTTGCCAGTGGTCAGGTTCGACATGACGCTGACATTGGCCTGAGTCACGCTTCCTGTCCCGACGTTCTGGGCAAATGCACCGACACCGGTGAAGTTCGCAGAGCCACCGGAGACTTCATTATTGTTGCTGACATGGGTATAGGAGCCACCGCTCGCATCCCCATAGGTGGTAGTGACACCAGACACGGTTCCATCCAGCTCCGCAGTGTTCATGAACGCACTGACACTCAGGGTCAGCGTGTTGGTGCTGCTGTTGGAGTTGTAGGAATCAGTGGCATTGGCGGAGTTGTCCGAGCTGTCACTGTTGCCACTGTTGGCCACCTTGAAGGAGTCACTGACTGTGGTGCTGTTGTCAGAGTTGTCGGAATTATCGGAGTTGTCCGAATTATCCGAGTTGTCGTTGCCGCTGTCGGCAATCTTGAAGGAATCGGACACAGCGGTGCTGTTGTCAGAGTTGTCGGAGTTATCCGAGTTATCCGAATTGTCGGAGTTGTCGGAGTTGTCCGAATTGTCGTTGCCACTGTCCGCGATCTTGAACGAATCGGCGACGTCAGTGCTGTTGTCGGAGTTGTCCGAATTATCGGAGTTGTCCGAGTTGTCAGACATGTCGTTCGCTGTATCGGCGATCTTGTAGGAATCGGCGACACTGGAACTGTTGTCTGAATTGTCAGAATTATCGGAGTTGTCCGAATTGTCTGACATATCATTTCCACTGTCTGCAATCTTGAACGAGTCCGCAACATCAGTGCTGCTGTCCGAGTTATCGGAATTGTTCGAGTTATCCGTGGAGTTGTCATTGCCGGAATCGGTATTTCCGGAATAGTCATTGTTGGCGGTGGAGGTATTATCAGCGTTGGTGTTCGGATCTCCGTCACCACCCTGGTCCGCCCAGGCAACCCCGGAAACACCCAGTCCTACCGCAATGGCCATAGCCAGCAAGTTTCTCTTGGTATTCATGATGTCCCTTCCCTTTACGTTATTGGCTCTTGGTTATTCAGGGCCTCCGACACCTGAGCGCTCACAGGTACTCCATGCACCAGGCCCGCAAAGGAGAGAACTGCGATTCCTGTGCCAGAATTTCGATTATTCTTTAAGCGGCTGTTTTTAATGATATTCCCCGGATCAACGGAAAGTGAATAATCCGTGTGCCCGGAGTTTATGTCGCAAGGGTGAGACACGGCGCGGCCTTTGGCAGCGTCGAAAATCCATTAATAACGCCATTTCATACACATAGACCAAAATCTTGACTGTAAAGAGGATCTACAGGTTTCACGCCAGGAAAGCAGAAACACGAAAGCCCGGCGGACCGGGCTTTCGTGAACGCTGCGAGGATGGAACACTAGTCCCCGCTGGGCCTCTTGCGGCTTTGCCGCCAATCACCAAGATCTTCAATGAGCTTGAAGAAAAGCGGCACAAAGAACAGCGCCAGGGTGCTGGCTACGATCATGCCACCGACGACCACGGTGCCAATCTCCTGCCGGCTTGCCGCGCCGGCCCCGGTACTGAAGGCCAGCGGCATGGAACCCACGATAAACGTCAGTGCCGTCATCATGATGGCACGGAAACGCTGGCGGGCCGCCTCACTGGCAGCCTCGGTACTGCTCATACCGGCACGACGGTTCTGGGCCGCGAACTCCACAATCAGTATCGCATTCTTGGCCGCCAGGCCGATCAGCACCAGCAAACCCACCTGGAAGTAGATATCATTGGGAAAGCCCCGCAACAGGGAAGCAGCCGCCGCCCCGAAGACACCAAAAGGCACGGCCGTGGCCACCGCCAGGGGCAGCCCCCAGCGCTCATACTGGGCCGACAGGATCAGGAACACCAGCAACAACCCGAGCCCGAAGGCAATCACACCCGTGTCGGCGCCAGCCTGTAGTTGGTAAGCCTCACCGGTCCAGCCCAGCTGGGTGTTACGGTCAAATACGTCGTTGCCCACCTCCTGTAGCGCCTGAAGGGCGTCGCCGGTGGTGTAACCGGGGCCTGGATCTGCCAGCAGTTTTGCTGACGGGTAAAGGTTGAACCTGTTGAGAATATCCGCTCCGGCACTGCGCTCCAGGTCCACCAGGGAACTGACCGGGATCATCTCGCCGTACTGGGACCGTACAAAAACCCGACGCAGATCCTCCGGGTGACTGCGGAACTCGCCTTCAGACTGAAGGTTCACCTGCCAGTTACGCCCGAGCAGCGTAAAGTCATTTACGTACAGCGAGCCGAAGGTACTTTGCATGGTGATGAAAACCTGGTCCACCGGCACGCCGGCGGCCTGTGCCTTCTCCCGGTCGACGGTGGCCTCGTACTTGGGAATGCCGGTGTCCAGGGTAACCCGCACGTTCTGCAGTTCGGGGCGCTGGTTGGCTGCCTGGGAAAACCGGTCAGCAATGGACTTGAGCTCAGCCGTTGTCCTGCCACCGCGTACCTGCACGTAGCCCTCTACGCCACCAGTGGTGGACAGCCCCCGAATAGGTGGCGGAGTAAAGGCCATAACCCGCGCATCGGGCATACCGGCACCGATACCCATGATCTTGCCGGCAACAGCATCCGCGCTCTGGCCCGGCCCTTCACGCTTCGACCAGTCTTCCAGGGTGACAAAGGAGACCCCGGCATTGGTACGCAAGGCACTGGCGATAATGTCGTAGCCGGCGAAAGCAACCACATTGGCGATTTCAGGCACATCCATCATCTGTGCAACCAGGTCGTCCCGCATATCGGCGGTACGGCTAAGGGATGAGGCCGCGGGCAGCGACGGGGCTACCAGCACGAAGCCCTGATCTTCCTTGGGCACCAGGCCCGACGCCATGCTGTTTAACAGGAATACCGTACCCGCCAGCATAGCCACAAACAGGAATACCCCCAGCACCACATGCCGGAGCAGGAAATCCACGACCTTTACAAAGCCGCTGGTAATGACCTCGAAACCCTTGTCGAACCAGCGGAACAGGATCATCTGCTTTTTCGGCTGGCCACCGAGCAGCATGGCGCACATGGCCGGGGTCAACGTCAGCGCAACCACACCCGAGATGATCACTGACACCGCGATAGTGATCGCAAACTGACGGTACAGCTCGCCACTCAGACCGCCCAGGAAGGCAACAGGGGCGAACACGGCCACCAACACCAGGGTTGATGCCACCACCGCGCCGGAGACCTGTTTCACGGTTTCCACCGAGGCATGGTACGCCGACATTTTCTCTTCCTTCATCAGGCGCTCGGCGTTCTCCATGATGATAATGGCGTTATCCACCACCACCCCGATGGCCAGTATCAGCCCGAACAGGGTCAGCAGGTTGATCGAGAAGCCCAGCGCCTGCATGCCGGCAAAGGTGCCGATCAACGAGACCGGTATCGCCACCAGGGGAATCAGGGTGGCACGGAAGTGCTGGAGGAAGAGGAACGTGACCACGACCACCAGCAGCACCGCAACAATAAAGGTGCTGATGACCTCCTGGATGGATATATCGATAAAGCGCGTGGTGTCATAGGGGATGCTGTAGGAAAGCCCCTCAGGAAAACGACTGCTGATGTCGTCCATGGCCTCCCGTACTGCGGCGGCCGCATCCAGGGCATTGGCCCCGGGCTGCAGGTAGACACCCAGGGGAACGGTGGGTTCGCCGTTAAAGGTGGCGTCAAAGTCGTAGTTCTGTGCGCCCAGCTCAATGCGTGCAACGTCCTTCAGACGCAGACTGGCACCGTCTTCGTCACTGCGCAGGATGATATTGCCGAATTCCTCGGTGCTTTCCAGGCGTCCGGGAACCGACACACTATAGGTAAAGGCCTGACCCTGTGGCGCTGGCTCGGCACCGATACGTCCGGCGGCGAACTGGGCATTCTGGGAGCGAATCGATGCGGCAACATCGGCAGGGGTCAAGTCATACTGGGCCAGCTTGTCTGGCCGCAACCAGATACGCATGGAATAGTCCTGGGCACCGAACAGGGAAGCGTTACCCACCCCCGGCACCCGCACCAGCTCATCCAGCACGTTCAGCAGGGCATAGTTGGAGATCTCCACCACATCCATGCTGCTGTCCGGTGATGACAGCGCCAGAACCTGCAGGATCGACGTGGAACGGGCTTCCACGGTGACCCCCAGGTCCCTCACCGCCTGGGGCAGGCTTGCCGTGGCCTGCTGAACCCGGTTGTTTACGTTGATGGTCGCCTGGTCCGGATCGGACCCGATTTCGAAGGACACGGTAATACGGAAACTGCCCGAGTCCGTGGCGTTGGACTCCAGGTAGATCATGTCATCGACGCCGTTAATCTGTTGTTCCAGGGGGGCTACCACAGCGTCAGAGATCACCTCGGCACTGGCCCCCGGATAACGGCCATCAACCACTACCTGTGGCGGCACCACGTCGGGGTACTGCTCTACCGGCAGACCCAAAAGGGCAATGGCACCACCGAGCAGGATGACAATGGAGATAACCGACGCAAAGATGGGCCGGTCAATAAAGGTGCGCAGCATTACTCGGCTCCTTCCCCGTCTTCTCCGGCCACTTCAACCTCCATGCCATCCCGCAGCGCTACCATGCCGCTGACAACCACCCGGTCGCCGGCCTGCAGACCATCAGTGATTACCTGACGCCCATCAACCACCGGACCCAGCGTTACGTAGCGACTGGCCACTATGCTCTCGTCACCGACCACGAAAACCCGGGCACCCTCGGGTCCCTGGCCGACGGCGCTTTCCGGTACGGTAAAGGCATCTTCCAGGGTCTGCAGCTGGATCCGCACCCTGACGAACTGCCCCGGCACAATGCGATATTCCTTGTTGGGAAACACCGCCCGGGCCATTACCGTGCCGGTACGGGGATCCAGGGTGCTGGCGGTAAAGTCCACGGTACCTTCATGCTCATAGGCTTCACCGTCGACGGTAATCAGAACTGCAGACAGGGTAGTGTCGCCATCGTCGGAAGCGGCCATGGCGGCACGGGCGCGACGCTGGATGGTGGCATCGTTTTCGGGGAGGGCAAACCGAACGTGGATCGGATCGTGCTGGACAATGGTGGTCAGCAGTGTGCCCTGCTGGACGAGGCTACCCTCGGGCAGGTCTTCCAGGCTTGTTGCGCCGGAAACCGGGGCTGTGACCTCGGTGTAATCCAGGTCGAGTTGAGCCTGGGTCAGCCCTGCCTCGGCCACCGCCACATTGGCCCGGGCCAGTTCCAGCGTTGACCGCGCTGCATCCCGATCCCGCTCGCTGATGGCGCCCCGGTCAAACAGGGACGAAATCCGGTTCCACTCTCGCTGGGCCTGGCTCAGCTCGGCACGGGCCACCTGCAAACGGGCCTCGGCACCCTGAACCGCCGCCGCTGCCGGGGCCCGGTCAATGCGGAACAGGGCATCGCCCTGCGCTACCAGCTCACCCTCTTCGTACAGCCGCCCTTCCAGAATGCCCTGGGTGCGTGCCCGCACTTCTACCTCGCGGGCGCCCCTGGCACGACCAGCATATTCCTCGTGTACCTCTACCCGTGCAGGCTCGGCTGTTTCAACACGGACCTGCTGGGGCGGCGACTGGCCTGCCGAGCCTCCCTGCGATGGCGGTGCCTGATCGCCATTACTGCAGGCTGCCAGCAACGTGGCGATGATAGCGATCAGTGCGCCCGTAACAGCGGGCCTGGACCGGTTTTGAGACAGCATCGAGGGACTCCCGTGAATGTGAGAAAAGGCAAGGAAAATAAAAATACATTCATGACTGTATGTATGCAACGAATAACTGGCTACAATGGGCCAACTGACCATTGCCTGACGTCGCCTGCTGGCGGCCAGTCTTTTCTATAACCAGGACCACCATGGCCAGAAAAACCAAGGCGGAAGCCGAAGCAACCCGGGAAGCCATTCTCGATGCGGCAGAACAGGTCTTTTTTGAAAAAGGCGTTGCCCGAACATCCCTGGAGCAGGTTGCCTGCACCGCCGGTGTGACCCGAGGTGCCATCTACTGGCACTTCCGTAATAAACAGGACCTGTTTGAGGCCATGCTTGGCCGGGTCAGCAACCCCATGACAGCCCGGCTGGAGGACCTGCTGGAGAACCGGCGGGACATTACCGCCCTGCGGGCGATCTGTATCGACTCGCTCCGCCAGCTGGCCACCAGTGAACATAACTTCCGGGTATTTTCCATTCTGTTTCTGCGCACCGAATCCGATACCGGACTGGCCGCCCAGGACCGCTTAGCCGGCAGGTCTGTTGAGCTTCTCAAACAGTACTTCAGCACCCCCGGGGTCCAAGACTTGCTGTTGGAGGGGGTCAGCCCGGAACTGGCAGCCATGTCCATGCACACGTATTTCACGGGGATTTACTTCGACTGGCTGAAAGCCCCCAGCCAATGGGACCTCGCTCAGCAGACCCCGGCGCTGGTGGACGTGATCCTGCGCGGGCTGTTTCGGCCAGGTGTAAGCGTGGTGGACCACCCCTGACAGCGCCCGGTCCTGCGCCGGGCTCATGCCCAGACCAGCAGGATCACCGGTACCGAGATAGCGACAACCAGCACCGACAGCGGCAACCCGAGGCGCCAGTAATCACCGAACCGGAAACCGCCCGGCTCCATCACCAGGGCATTGGACTGGTGTCCGATGGGAGTCAGAAAGGCACAGGAAGCACCAACCGCCACGGCCATCAGGGTCGCATCGGAGGCGATACCCAACTGCGACGAGAGACTCAGGGCGATGGGCGCCACCAGTATGGCAGCCGCCGCGTTGTTAACCACGTTGGACAGCAACATGGTGCCAGCCACCAGCACCACCAGCAGCACCGCAGGGGAGAGCCCCTGCCCGACCGCCATCAGCTGATTCGCAATCAGGCCTGCGCCGCCAGTAGAATCCAGCGCACCACCCACAGGGATCATGGCCCCCAGTAGAACAATGATGGACCAGTCGATGGCCCGGTAAGCCTCCGCGGTGTCCAGGATATCGGCCAGCACCATGGTAACCGCCGCGCCAACCAGTGCCACAGGGGCCGACAGCCAACCGGCAAGTATCAACGCGATAGCCCCCAGGAAAATGCTGCCGGCGATCCAGGTACGGCGCTGGGTGCCAAACTGCAGGCCCCGTTCCGCCAGTGGCAGGCAACCAATATCCCGCAGGGCTCCATTGAGAGTGTCGTCCTTTCCCTGAACCAGCAATATATCCCCCGCCCTCAGGGTAATCTGCCCCACCCTTTCCTTCAGTCGATGCCCCTGACGCGCCACCGCGATGATGACCAGGCCCTGGCGTTCCAGCAACCGCAGACGGTTGGCCGTTTGGCCGATGAGGGAGGATTCGGGGGTCACAACGGCTTCTGCAATCCGGTAATCGTCCTGGTCCAGGTCCTCCCGGTTATCGCCATTGTCCTCCCCCAGCTCCAGGCCGGCCTTGTCCACCGCCGCCTGCAGACTGTCCGTATCCGCCTGCACCAGCAGCAGGTCCCCGGCCTGCAGCACCTGGTAAGTGGAGGGAGCCAGCTGGCGCTTGCCGTTGCGAATCAGCCCCACCACTGCCAGGTCAGCGTCATCGCGGTTGTCCGCCAGCAGGTCATGGAGCGGGCGACCGATGTAGTCCGACTCTTCGGGAATCCGCAACTCGGTGAGGTAATCGCCAACACTGAACAGTTTTTCGCCCTCATCCGCCTCTCCTCGCCGTGGCGTCAGCCGCCACCCGATCAGGGCAATGAATGCGACACCGGCAAGGGTAATGGCCGCCCCCACGGGCAGGAAATCCAGCAGCCCGAAATGGCTACCACCTTCCCGGTAGGAGGCGATGATGATGTTGGGGGGCGTACCGATCAGGGTCATGGTGCCGCCGAGCAGGGAGCCAAACGCCAGCGGCATCAGCAGGTAGGAGGGCGACCGTCCGGATTGCCGTGCCATCCAGACCGCCACCGGCATCAGCAGGGCAAGGGCGCCCACGTTATTGATGAAACCGGAACACAGGGCCACCACGCCCGTCAGCGTTGCGACCTGGACGGCCGGCCTGTCGCCGACACGGCCGAGTACCCGGGCAATGCTGTCCACCACCCCTGCATTCACCAGCCCCTGACTGATCACCAGGACCGCTGCCACCGTTATCACCGCCGGATGGCCGAAGCCTGCAAAGAGCTCCGCCGACGGCACCAAGCCCGCTATCGCCACCACCAGCAGTGCCAGCATGGCAACCAGGTCAACCGGATCCGGTTCCAGATGAACAGCCCGAGGGTGGCCAGCAATACCGCAAACACTATGCCCTGATCTGTGGTCAACTTCCCTGATCCTTCCCGATTTGTCAGTAAAACAGAGGCTTAACCCGGAATCATGTCAGAAAAATGTGTCTGACATCACGGCCGCATTATGACAGTCAGTTAATATATCGTTCATCATAAGGGTTTACCCTCCCAGCACCCAACAACTCTCAGCAAGGGAATGCCATGTCAGAGCAGCAGTTCAAGATCGTATTCGAAGGACGTGTCGCGGAGGGCGTTTCGCCGGACCAGGCCCGAGATAACATCCGGGCACTGTTCAGCCTTTCAGATGCCAGGCTGGAACACCTTTTCTCCGGCCAGCCAGTCGTCATGAAGTCCGGCCTTGATGCGGGTGCCGCAGACAATTATCTCAACCGCATGCAGCGGGCCGGCATCGTAGCGACCCGGGTCGCCATGAGAGCCCCGGCCCCCGCTGCTCCGCCGACACCTCCCGTACCCCCCGTCAAACCGACAGGTTCCGCCGGATCCGGCCGCGAAGATGACGAACCACGTATCGCCGGCTTTCGGTTCAATGGCAATGGCAAGGAATACTTCGGTATCTGGATCGTCAACATCCTGCTGACCATCGTTACCCTTGGCATCTACTCTGCCTGGGCCAAGGTACGCAACCTGCAGTATTTCTATGGCAACACCGAACTGGACGGCGCCAGCTTCCAGTTCCTCGCCAGGCCCACCACCATCCTCAAGGGCCGGCTGATCGCCCTGGCGGCACTGATCCTGTATTCCGCGGCCTTTGCCTTCTTCCCGGTTATCGGCCTTTTGCTCATGGTGTTGCTGGTGATTGGCACACCCTGGATTATCGTGCGCTCGCTGCGTTTCCATGCCATCAACACGGCCTATCGCAACGTACGCTTCGACTTTGAGGGTCGTTACCTGGACGCGCTGATGCTCACGCTGATCTGGCCTGTACTCAACGCGCTCTGCCTGTTCCTGCTGACGCCGCTGATCGCCCGCAAGGGACATCAGTTTCTGGTAGAGGGCAGTCGCTACGGTACAACACCCTTCCAGTGGCATGGAGCCACCGGCACCTACTATCGTTTCTTCGGAATCGGGCTGTTGATTGCCATCGGTGTGATTGTGGCAGCCATCGTCCTGTCCATGATAAACCCGGTTATTGGACCGATCATCGGTGCTGTGGGTTACCTGGGACTGTTCGGCTACTTCAAGGCCGGGCTGGCGAACCTGATGATCAACCACGCCGAGCTGTCTGACCACCAGCTCACCTCCGAGCTGGAGCCCGTCCGCCTGGCCTGGATCTTGGTCAGCAACAGTTTCCTCACCGTTATCACCCTGGGCCTTTACCTGCCCTGGGCCAAGGTGCGCCTGGCCAGGTATCGGGCCGATCGCACCAGCATGGCAATCCAGGGGGACCTGGACCACTTCGTGGCCGCCGAGAGCCGCCGTACCAGCGCCCTAGGTGAAGAACTCGGGGAGGCATTCGACGTTGGCTTCGCCGCGATCTGAGCCCGGTCTCACCATACATGGCCGGTTCTACACCGGCACCGACTCGCGCAGCCGCCCTGCCCGCCTTTCGCTGGCGGAGGGTCGGCTGCAGCTAGATACTGGTCCCGCGGAACACCGCCGTGAGCTCACATCCCGGGAGGTCACCCTGAGCCCCCGGGTGGGCAATACCCCCCGCTATCTTTACCTGCCGGACGACGGAGTGTTCGAAACCACCGAGAACGACCAGGTGGACATTCTCTCCCGGCGGATTCATCAGGGCCTGGGTGCAAGGCTGGTCCACCGGCTGGAAAACCACCTTGGACTGATCCTGGCTGCCGCACTTGCCACCACTCTGGTCACGGTACTGACGTTTACCCACGGCATTCCTGCGCTGTCGTCGCTGGTCGCCCGGGCCCTGCCAGATGAACTGGCAAGCCAGATGTCTCAGGAAACGCTGCAGCAGATGGACGATTTCATGCTGTCTCCGTCCGGGCTTCCAGCCGAGCGCCAGCGGTCACTCCAGGCCCATTTCACCCCGCTGCTGGCCAGCGAACCGGAACACAGCTTTCAGGTGATGTTCCGCAGCGGTGAAGGTATCGGCGCCAACGCCTTTGCCCTGCCCGACGGCACCATCATCTTTACCGACGACATGGTGCAACTGGCGAAACACCCGGACGAGCTTTCAGCGGTGCTGGCCCATGAGATGGGGCATGTCGTGGCCAACCACGGCCTTCGGGGCGTGGTGCAATCGTCTCTGGTTGGCTGGATGATCGTGATGATGACCGGCGACCTCTCCGCCGCGTCGGACATGGTCGTGGTTGCCCCGGCGCTACTGATGAACCTGTCCTACTCAAGGGGTATGGAGCGTGAAGCAGACGCCTACGCCCTGGAGCTGATGCTGGCTGAGGGCCTGGAACCCAGCCATTTCAGCAACCTGATGCTCCGCCTGGAGGCCTCTCACCAACAGAGAAAAGAGAAAGGAAGCGCGGACACGGACAGTAATGGCTGGGGCGAGCGTATTGGCGGCGCGCTGTCATCCCACCCCCTGACCCGGGAGCGAATCGAGCAATTCGAGCGGGCCTCCGCACAGTAACCCAAACGTCAATGTCTAGTCCTGAAATAGGTTTACACCTGTTTCTATCGGAACGCCCGGTGCACTGCATCGGGCGTTTTGTATTTCAGAGCCAGGTGTGGCCGCCTTGTGTTATAGATTTGCACGGACTGCTCAACCATCTTTTGAGCCTCAGCCAAGTCCTTGGGGCGCGCTAGCAAGAACTCCGTTTTCAGTATCCCATTCACCCGCTCAGCCAACGCATTTTGATAACAGTCGTAGCCATCTGTCATTGAACAACGAATACCGTGTTTGGCATGAAGCTGTTGGTATGGTGCGGAGCAATACTGGCTTCCCCGATCCGAGTGATGAACCAGCTCTCCAGAGAATTGCCTTCCCTTCAACGCCTTATGCATGGCTTGTATCACTCCCTCCGTATGGAGGGTTTCATGGACATGGTGGCCCACGATTTTCCGGGAGAAGGCATCCGTAATCAGGCTCAGATAGGCCGAGCCCTGATGGGTCGGCAAATAGGTAATATCTGCCACCCAGAGCTGCTCAGGGGCATTTGGTACGACCTGTCCCGGGCCTGCTTTCAGCAGGTTGGGGTGGCAGCGAAGGTAGTGATGGCTGTGGGTGGTCCTATGATAAGCACGTTTGCGGGGAACCAGTTGTCGATGTGCCCTCAGGAGATCAAATAGTCGATCCCGGCCCATGCATAAATCGGCATTCGGTTTCAGTAGTGAATGCAGCTTACGGGTGCCCAGGCGAGGCTGGAGCAGGCGCTCTCCCCGCACAAAGTCCAACACCAGCCGCTCATGGGCCTTACGAACCGCATCAGCTTTGAAGTGCTGGTAATACGCCTGACGGGAGAAACCTAGATATCGGCAAGCCCGAGTGACGCTCAGGCCCTGGATCTGCTTTTGCGCGAGGACTTGCCGGACCGCTTTTTTACGACGCGACAGCCATAGTCTTTTTGCAGAACATCCACAACAGATTCAAAGAACTGGGCTTTCTGGTTGGCTTCATCGAGCTGCTGCTCCAACTCTTTGATGCGCTGCTCGGGTGTGAGTGGAAGATCCGGTTTGGCCATCGCAGCCCCCTTACGAACGAAGAGCAAGGCCGCCGGGCTCCAGTCCTGCTGGCCATGCTTACGTAACCACGTTAGCACCGTCGAGCGACCCTGGATACCGTATCGTTCCTGAGCTTGCTTGTAAGTCATCTCGCCCTTTTCAACCTGGTCTACCACCGCCAATTTAAAGGCCAGGGAATAATCTCGCTGACTCCTCCGCCTCGTCGTATTCACAACACCCTCCATAATCTTCAGTGGAAAGGTGTAAACCTTATTCAGGACGAGTCACAATACGCAAAAAGGCCGGCAGGATCATCTCCTGCCGGCCTTTTTGTCAGGTGGTGCCAGGCTCCCGCGGGAGCCCGGACCAGACAACGAACGGTTCGATCAGAACTGGTTCATGGTGTTGTCTTTACCACCGGCCTTCAGAGCCGCTTCACCTGCGAAGAACTCCTTGTGGTCATCGCCGATATTGGAACCGGCCATGTCCTGGTGCTTCACAGTCGCGATACCCTGACGGATTTCCTTACGCTGTACGCCAGCAACGTAGGCCAGCATGCCTTCGTCACCGAAGTAGCCCTTGGCCAGGTTGTCGGTAGACAGGGCCGCAGTGTGGTAAGTCGGCAGGGTAATCAGGTGGTGGAAGATGCCCGCTTCGCGAGATGCGTCGCGCTGGAAGTTCTGACACCACTCGTCGGCCAGCTGAGCCAGCTCGGTGCTGTCGTACTCTTCGCTCATCAGGTTGGCGCGGTCGTAGGCAGATACGTCCTTGCCTTCTTCCTTCCACGCGTCGAATACCTGCTGACGGAAGTTCAGGGTCCAGTTGAAGGACGGGCTGTTGTTGTAGACCAGCTTGGCATCGGGCACAACTTCACGGATGCGGTTAACCATGCTGGCGATCTGGCCAACGTGGGGCTTCTCGGTCTCGATCCACAGCAGGTCAGCGCCGTTCTGCAGGCTGGTGATACAGTCGAGGACAACACGGTCTTCGCCAGTGCCCGGACGGAACTGGAACAGGCCGGAAGCCAGGCGTTTCGGCTTCATCAGCTTGCCGTTGGACTTGATCACAACGTCGCCGTTGTTGATTTCAGACGCATCCTCGATGTAGTCGCCGTCCAGGAAGCTGTTGTACTGGTCGCCCAGGTCGCCCGGCTCGTCGGTAACAGCCAGCTTCTGGGTCAGGCCAGCACCCAGGGAGTCGGTACGGGCAACGATCACACCGTCATCAACACCCAGCTCCAGGAACGCCAGACGAACGGCGTTGATCTTGGACAGGAAGTCAGCGTGCGGAACAGTTACCTTACCGTCCTGGTGGCCACACTGCTTCTCGTCAGATACCTGGTTCTCGATCTGGATGCAGCAGGCACCGGCTTCGATCATCTTCTTGGCCAGCAGGTAGGTGGCTTCTGCGTTACCGAAACCGGCATCGATGTCGGCAATGATCGGCACAACGTGGGTTTCGTGGTTGTCGATCTGCTTGATCAGCTCTTCAGCCTTGGCGTTGTCGCCAGCGTTTTCGGCTTCTTCCAGGGCGCGGAACAGGTGGTTCAGTTCCCAGGCATCCGCCTGGCGCAGGAAGGTGTACAGTTCTTCGATCAGGCCGGATACGGCAGTCTTCTCGTGCATGGACTGGTCAGGCAGCGGACCAAACTCGGAACGCAGGGCAGCAACCATCCAGCCGGACAGGTACAGGTAACGGCGCTTGGTGCTACCGAAATGCTTCTTGATGGACAGCATCTTCTGCTGGCCAATGAAGCCATGCCAGCAACCCAGGGACTGGGTGTACTGAGAAGTGTCCTTGTCGTAGTTCGCCATGTCTTCGCGCATGATCTTGGCGGTGTACTTGGCGATATCCAGACCGGTCTTGAACTTGTTCTGGGCGCGCATGCGAGCGGCATGCTTCGGGTTGATAGCGTTCCAGGTCGGATTCTGCTTCAGGATAGAAGCAATCTGGTCAACGTCTTTTGCGTAAGGCATGGTCTCAGTCCTTGCAGTTGAGGGTTGATGGTCTTGCAGTGAACCAGCATCCCGCTCAAAATTTGAGCAGATCACCGAAGAGTGGGCCTACTTTAGTCACTAACGAAGCATAATTGAAATTTATATTATCTATTTCCGGCATTTTTCTTATGAATGCAGGAGTGCTTTCATAACACGCTGATTTACAAGATACCGGGGTCCGGTGTATCAACGCTGACGGCCAGCACTACCAGGCGGTCTCCCGGCGTCAGCTCCAGATAATCCCGCCGGGGCGGGTTGAGCTGCAGGCGATGACCTCTTTCATCGGCCTGTTTGCGGTAGATACCCAGGGCCACCTCCCCTTCCGCCGCCAGGGTTTTCTCCAGCAGCAGGAAATCAGCACTGGCCGGCAGGGGGTAATCGGACGGGTCGCGGAACTGGATCTCCGGGCCACCAACGGTGAACAGTTCATCCAGTACCACTCGCAGCTCCCGGCGCAGGGCAACCTGTGCCAATACATGGCTGAGTATCATGGAGCTGATCATCATCTCGCTCTGATGGCCGTAAAGTAGCTGACGGTTATCCGGGTCGCTCAGCTCCATGATCAGCTGTGGTCGGCGACTTCCCTCCGACAGGAGGTCTTCGAGCTGCAGGTACCCCACCATGGCACGGGCGTCCGCCTCTTCCCCAGACGCCAGCCGGTCGCTGCTCACCAGCAGGATGGCGTCATAGTCCGCCGGCGCCACCTGGCGCAGCTCCTCCTCAACCATGTAATCCGCCTCCAGGTGACGGCAACCGACGCCGCCATTCACACCGGGATACCGGCTGATCGCCCGTTCCCGTTCGCTGGCCGGCACAACTGACACGACATCCACTTCAAAGTCACTGTGTCCATAACTGGCCATCTCGGCCACCAGGCTGGGTACACGGCGGTTCCATCCCAGCACCAGGACCCTGTGGCGACTCTTTGCCGGCACCGGGGGCATCCTGGCCGGATTGCGACGGATCTCAGGCAGCGCTGCCTTGTGGCTATCGGCTTCGGTAGCGTCATAGGACCGGGCCATCAGCACGACCCGGTCCACGGCTTCGATCCGGGTGTCGGATGGAGCCACCAGGCGTACCTGCCAGCCTTGGCCGGCCGGCTGTAACAAACCCAGCACAATGGCCTCCGGCCGCTGGGCTGAGAGTTCGCCAAGGGTCATACCGGCAACGGGTTCGCCGCTGCGAACATAGAGCTCATTGCCGCCCTCACCCGCCAGTAGCTCGTTGTACACCTCGGACAGGCCCGGGTGGAGGATATTCTGGACCATCAACCGGCTGATGGTGACATCACCGGCTACCACCTCCACTGCCCCCGGATAGGCGCGCTCGATCACCGGCAGCTTGCGGACGTCCTGCAGCTCTGCCACCACAAAGGGTAATGGCGACTGGAAGTGCCGGGCCTGGGCGGCAATGGATAACAACGCCTTGACCGTCTCCACATCGGAGGTGACCAGGCTGCCCGCCTCATGGACCGAGCTGGGCACAATCACCGCCGCCGCATCCAGGCAGGCCACCCGGTGCAGGGCGTCCGGCTGGATGGCAAGGCCCGAGCGGAGGATGACCTGCCGCGCCCTTGACCCGATACCCGGTTCCATTCGTAATTCATGTACCTGTTCAGCGCTGGCCTCTTCGGCCAGCACGACGAGGTTGAGCCGCGACGCCTCGTGTTTCTCCAGGAACCTCCGCATGCGACCGGTTGAGCCGAGCAGTTCAGACAGAAGCGGCAGGGTCTGGCTGCTCCATCCCAGGACAACAATATGGTTTTTCAGGGTAACCGGTGTCAGGCCCCGCTCCAGCTCGTCCATGCGGGCAATCAACCAGCGGGTCAGGATAGCCACCAGGGTGCCCATGAACACCACGTAGCCGCTGATGGTCAGCAGGGTGGAAACAATCCGCTGCCAGGCGCCAACGTCGTCGCCCAGGTAGCCAGGGTCGGTAAGTCGCAGGAAGGCCCACCAGATGGCATTGCCGATGTGGTCGAAGTCGCCGTCCAGGGGCACCACCAGGATACCCCCGATGAACGAGATAATGGCGATAAAAGCAGCCACCACCAGCAACTGGAAGCCAGCGCCCTTGACCAGCTGGCGTTCAACAAGGAACTTGACGCGATCGACAATACGAAAGGGAAGCATAGAATCTCTGCCTGGTGAACAATGCCCTATAGAATAACGCAGTTAGCGCCTGCTGCCTCGAGACAAAGGCGAAGACCACCTGTACGGGAGCACGATGCGACCATGAAGATTACCGGCCTGATAACCACCGCCTTCCTCGGCCTGCTCCTGCAGGGTTGTACCGCAATGCCACCCGCCGAGGACCCTGGCGCGCCAGTCACCTTCTACGACACCACCGTCAGGGACCACCAGCAACAACCTGTCCCCCTGAGTCGCCTTGTCGACGACCTGGCCACCGCCGACGTGGTCGTCATTGGCGAGTTCCATGGCCACCAGGGCGCCCACCTGCTGCAGGCCCGTTTACAGGCCAGCCTCCATCAACGCCGCCCAGGGCAGGTGCTGGCCATGGAAGCGTTCAACACCGACGTACAGGCGGCTATCGACCGTTACCTGGGAGATAAACTCGGCGAAGATGAACTGATCGAGGATGCCAGCGCCTGGGACAACTATCGGGGGTCTTACCGGCCGCTGATGGAGTACGCCCGTCAGCACAGGATACCGGTGATTGCGGCCAACGCTCCGTCGGAGTTGGTCCGGTGCACAGGCCGCGAGGGCGCCGCCTACGTGGAGTCTCTGCCCGAGGACCGCCGCCAGGCACTGCCATCTGAGCCGTTCCCACAGGTTCCCGGTTACCGCGAACGCTTCTTCGAAACCCTCGGTGGCGGCCATGGCGATCACTCCGCCGAAAACCGTGAAAGGCTGGAAAACACCTACCTTGCCCAGTTATTGCGGGACAGCACCATGGCCGCACAGATCCTGAAGGCTCGGCAGGATTTTCCGGACCACCAGGTGCTGATGATCACCGGCACCTTCCACAGTGAGCAACGTCAGGGGCTGGTAGCCATCCTGGAGCAGCGGGCCCCGGGGCTCGAGGTTCGGGTGCTGACGCCGTTCATGGGGGAAGGAGAAGGCCAGCCTGCCGTCGTGCAAGGGGACTACTGGTACCAACTGTGGCCATTACCACCCAGGTACCGGGACGAGAACCGTGAGCGACAACAGATGATGGAACAATTCCGCAACCGCCCTACCCCCGACTGCAGCTGACGGGGGGTGGCGGCACGCAGGTTACTGGGTCTGAACCATCTCGTCAGTTACCTGGTACTCACCTGCCAACCACCGCAGAATTTCCCGGGCGGCGGGCTGGTCATAGCTCCTGTAAGCCTCGTTCAGGAATGTCAGCCGTTCGGGGCCAATCCGGTGCAATCCGGTGTCCTGGAGAACCAGTAAATCCGCCAGTAGTTGCTGCGCCATGGCCTCTCCCACCACGGTCCGGGCGGCTTCCCGGAAGGCTTCTCCGTAACAATAGTCCTCGCCCCGCTGATAGCTCAGAGCAAGGGTGAGGGCCGGAATGGCGGTCAGCTGCGGCTGCAGGGCCGGGTTGATGGCGTGGCCGCTGACCAGGCCGGCATTGGCGGCCGGACGGCCGGTAAAGCCCCTGAGGTGAAGGTGGCGGGACATGCGATCGCCGTCGTTCACCGGATAGTTGTCCCAAAGCGTCGGCTTGCGCCCCAACTGGCCGGCCACCCGGCGCAGGTGGCCCGGGGAGATTTCCCGGGAACAGACTTCCTCCCCGGTCCAGAAGATATCCACGTCTGGATCAAGGGCCCGGCCCAGATCTTCCAGGTAACCAGACGGACGCTGGCCGAACACCCGGTCCAGTACCGAGTCATCGGAATAGTAGGAAGGGCATACGGCCAGTTGCCGGAAGCCGGTGCGCTGGCTGATCCAGTCGATAATTTCCCCCTGCCGCAAGGCCAGGTCCGGCGTATCCGCCTTCATGTCGTCGAACAGGATGGCGAGGCGACTGACGCCCACGGACTCCAGGAACGACAGTTTGTCCGACAGGGCACGCCTTGCCACCCCGTCGAACTGATTGAAAACCTCCCAGGGGCTAAGCCCGACACCGAAGGCGATCCCCTTGTTATCACACCAGCGGGCAAACCCGTCGATTGCCTCAGCGGCTTCCGGCGGGTGAGGCTCCTGCCAGGCCCGGCGCAGATAGCGATCGGCCTTGGGGGCGTACCAGTAGAAGTTATAGCCATGGGGCTGCAACAGCGCCATCAGTTCCCGCCGGTCCGCCCATTGCCACATGGGCCCATAGAACCCTTCCATTATTCCAAGATCTGGAACCATCCGCGCATCCCCGGTTCATGGTGGTTGTTCAGCCGTTACGGACCTTACGCCAGCGTAAGCCGCAGGCAACCGGATCGTATAGCCAGGCCGTTCGGCGCCCGCCAAGCCTCCGATATACTGCTTCAATCAAAGGGAGGATAACGATCATGGGTGACTCTCAGCAACGGTTACAGGCCCTGGACGCACTGCGCGGCATCGCTGCCCTCGCCGTCGTGCTCTTCCATTACCTGCCCTACTACCATGAGCTCTACGGCCACAGCTTTACACCCTGGGCATGGCTGGAGTTCGGCCGCTACGGCGTGCACCTGTTCTTTATCCTCAGCGGTTTCGTCATTTTCATGACCCTTGAGCGCACCCGCTCCGCGGGCTGGTTCGCCATGGCCCGCTCCATGCGGCTGTTACCCGGCCTCTGGGCCGGCATTGTCATTACCTGGCTGTTCGTCGCCGCCCTAGGCCCCGACGATCGGGCGGTAGGGTTGGGAAGTGCCTTGCTCAATACCACGCTGCTGCACGAGTACCTGGGCTTTCCCCATGTGGATGGCGCCTACTGGAGCCTGGTCATCGAGGCGACCTTCTACGTCTGGATCGGCCTGATGTTTTACACCCTGCGACAGTGGTCCCGGATCCGGCCACTGCTGTGGGCCTGGGTCGCAGTGAGCTACATCGGAGTCCTGTGGTGGAAGGAGATTCCAGCTGCCATGGAATTCCTGGTCAAGGACCTGCTGTTCGTCCGGTATGCTCCGCTGTTCGTGACCGGAATGTTGCTCTACCGCTGGCATCGTTATCATCACCTGTCACTGGCAGACGGGCTGTTACTGGCCCTGAGCATCGGCCATTGCCTGGTGGCCTACAAGGCACCGTTCAGCTACTTTGTGCTGGGCTGCCACGGGGTATTTGCCCTTGCGGTGAATGGCTACCTGGACCGGCTGGCCGTCCGCCCATTGCTGTGGCTGGGCAGCCTGTCCTACGCAGTCTACCTGGTGCACCAGAATGTCGGCTATGGTGTGATCGGCTGGAGTTACGGGCTGGCGTTACCGGGATGGGCCGGTGTCGGACTGGCCCTGCTGATGGCCTTCAGCCTGGCAGCGATAATCCATTACGGCATCGAAAAACCGGCGCTGCGCTGGTTCCGGAAGATGCGTAAGGGCCGGGAGGCAAAACCCGCCGCGCCGATGCCGCTGATGACAGCAAGGGCCCCGGAATCGCAGCCCTGACCCCGGCCCCCACCTGAGCCATTACCGGGAGCCCAGCTTCTCCAGCCCCTGGCGCAGGGTTGCCCGGGACAACTCACCGGTGTGGCTGTCCACCAGCATACCGTCAGCGTTGTAGAACAGGGTGGTTGGCAGGACATGGGCGCCGGTCATTGAGCCCAGACGGTTGTTACGGTCGAGCAGGATGTTCTGCAGTTCGAGGGTTTCCGATCCGAGGAAGTCATTGATGGTTTCCGGCTCTTCGCCCACATTCACGAAGACAAAGTCGATATCATCCCGCTCTGTCTGGGCCTCGGCCAGCACCGGCATTTCCCGGCGACAGGGTGGGCACCAGGTGGCCCAGAGATTCACCACCATTGGACGCCCCGCATCCTCCTGGAACGCCCGCAGATTGACCTGTCCGGCTTCCATGGAGGCCAGCTCCAGCCCGGGCACCGGCCTGGCCTGGTTATCCATCAGCAGGATCAGCCCACTCAGGCCACCCCAGGCCACGACAGCGGACAGCACCGCAGCCGCCAGCGGCCTTCGCAGGGTCTGGCTCCGCCAGCTACGCCAGCACAGCCACAGCAATGCAGCAATCACACCCGCGGTGATATCAAAGCCACCGTCCCGGATATCGATCATGGCGAGCAGGCTATCGTAGCTTTCGCGGTACCGCAGAACGAACACCACCCGGGCAGCCACAAAACCCACCAGGATCAGGGTGAACAGGGCATCACTCACAACCACCCGGTGGCGCCGGCCCAGCAGCGCGCCCACCACCAGTGCCACCATCAGGGCGAACACCATCAACAGCTGGGAAAGGGTAAAGCCGAGGGGGCCAAGGGATACCGTCTGGGACAGAATGGACATACGCGCCTCTGGTCGGATTTGTTCGCAATGAGGCGGCTCTGACCGGATCCGGCGCCCCGGGTTCCCTCCCGGTGCCGACCCACCACAATCAGATCAGGTCTCGATGGGCATAGAGCGCCCGCCAGTGACTTCCAGGGCGTTCGGCTATCTCGGTATCAAAATAGTGCTGCAGCCGGCGCCGGTCTTCCGGGTGATCCTTGAGAGCGGAACCAAGGATGAAGTGCATCAGGCTCTCAGGGGTAACTACGCCGTCGCTGTAGTAGAAGGCATTGACACAGACGGCGTGGGCTACGTTGACCGCTTCCGCCGTAGACATTGCCGCGCCGGCGAGCCTGTCGGTGCTACGGCCACTGAGGGACTGCCCGGTACGAAGCTCGTGGAAGACCGTTACCAGCATTTCGGTGATCTCCGGCGGCAGGCGCACGTCTACGCCGCCCTTGCGGTTGAGTTTGTCCGTTTCCCGAACCACCACGTCCAGCTCGTCCTCGATGCGGTTAATGGGCTGGATGGTCTCAAAGTTCATACGCCGCTTGAGGGCAGCGCTCATCCGGTTCACACCTTCGTCGACACTGTTGGAGGTTGCGATGACATTAAAACCTTCGTTGGCGTAGATGACCCCTCCCTCACCCTCCAGCTCGGGAATCGTAATGACCCGGTCGGACAGCAGCGCAAGCACTGAATCCTGCAGGGGCTGCGGGCAGCGGGCGATCTCCTCAAACCGTACGAACCGGCCCTGCTGCATGCCCCGCAGCATCGGGCTCGGCACCAGCGCCTCCACGCAGGGGCCGCGGTCACGGACGATGGCCTCATTCCAGGTGTACAGCAACTGATTGATGTTGCTCACCGCACCGCCCTGGATAATCAGCGAGGAATCGCCACTGACAGCGGCCGTAATCAGCTCCGACAACCAGGACTTGGCCGTGCCGGGCTCCCCCACCAGCAGCGCGCCCCGGTTGGTGCACAGGGCTACCACAATGCGCTTGATGACCCCCGGCGGGCACACGAACTTGCGGGCTACGCCAAGGGCTTCATTACCCTGGATGAAGGTTTCCACCGCCACCGGTGACATCCGCCAACCCGGCGGCACCGGGTGCTGGTCCTGCTGGCGCAGGCGCTCCAGCTCCTCGTGGAATTCCAGCTCCACCGGCAGTTTCTGTTTGCGCTTGTTGCTCATGTCAACGACGGCCTCCCCGCTTCTCCGGGCTCATCCGGTCTTCCGGCAGAATGCGGGGAAGCTCGGACAATGGAATGTTGCCCTGAATAACATGGTCCAGGGCGCTGTCACGCATGGTAATAAGCCCGGCGTCCAGGGCCAGGCTGCGCATCTCGCCCACAGGCGGCTGCAGGGAAATACCATTGCGGATATCCCGGTTTACTTGCAGGAATTCCACCACCGCGATGCGTCCCCGGGTACCACGGCCCTTGCACTGGGGGCAGCCAGCGCCCTCGAAGCAGCGGAAATCCGCCGGCGCGCCTTCCGGGAACAGCTCCGCCATCACGGTGGGGTCCGCGGTAGCCGGCCGGCGGCAATCGGGGCAGATCCGCTTGGCCAGGCGCTGGGCAATAACGGCCAGTAATTCACTGGCAATGGAGTTGGGGTGAATGCCCAGGTCGTAGAGTCGCTGAAGGGCATCGACGCTGTCATTACAGTGCAGGGTGGAGAGCACGACATGGCCGGTCTGGGACGCGCGAATTGCCTCCAGCGCGGTCTCCTGGTCGCGGATCTCCCCCACCAGGATCACATCCGGGTCCTGGCGCACAAACGAGCGCATGGCGTCGGCAAAACTGAAGCCGATTTCCGGCCGCACCCGGGTCTGCTGGATATTGTCGATGGAATACTCAATGGGATCTTCGACAGTGATGACCTTGCGGCGACCATCATCCGCCAGCTCCTGCAGCCCGGCATACAACGTGGTGGACTTGCCCGAACCGGTGGGCCCCACTACCAGCACCAGCCCCGCGGGATTGTCCAGCAACCGCTGGTACTTGCGGGCGAGCTTGGAGGACATACCCAGCTCCTGCATGGTCATGGCCCGGCCTGTCTGACGGAGCAGCCGGATCACCACGTGTTCGCCATGCAAAGAGGGCTGGGTCTGCACCCGCAGATCAAAGCTGACGTCGCCAAACCTGAGCCGCGAACGCCCGCCCTGGGGCAATCGACGCTCTGCGATATTCAGCTCCGCCCGCAGCTTGATCACATTGACCACGCCCAGCAGCTGTGCCGGTGTCAGCCGGTAGTGGTCCAGGTCGTGAAGTTCGCCGTCAATCCGTAACCTTACCCGTACCCGACTTCCATAGCGTTCGATGTGTATGTCACTGGCCTGCTGGCTCACGGCTTCCAGCAGAATGCCTTCGTAGAGCGAGACCAGGTAGGGGGTAACCTCACCTTCCCGGCCAGCCTCGAAGGACTCCCCCGTGCTGCGGTCAGCCTGGGCCTGGGCTGCAGCCGATACCTCGTTACCCCGCTCGGAAATGGACAGATGGGACCATAACCGACGGAAGTCTGTTGGTGTGACCAGGAGCGGGGAAATCTCGACATCAGTGAGATGCGCAATCGCGTCCAGGTGGGCGTCGGGATTATCACTGGCCACAAACAACTGCCGGTCCCGTTTGTACACCGGAATCAGGCGGTGATGCTCAAGGAATGACCGGGAGAAGCGCGCAAACAGGCCCGGGTCGACTTCCGGCAACAGTGTGTCCAGCTCAATCAGGGTCAGGCCACGGCGGGTGGCCGCCAGCTTGCGGTAGACTTCCCGCTCACTCACCGCCGGGTTCTTCAACGCCTGGCCCAGTGGCGTGGTTCCTGGCGGAACCTGAAGTCCGGCTGCCCCTTCCTGCAACAGGCCGAGGTCAATCAGTGCCTCTTCCGTAGTTCGCCGGAAATCCACACGGCACAGCTGGCCCTGCCGCTGCAGGACTCCGGAGCGAAGCTGGTAGTGAACCAGCCCCGGAGCACTCTCCGGCACGGCTTCCAGGCAGAACAGTGAGCCGCCCTCGCCGAGCAGGGGAACAAGGGCATCGGTGGACCCAAGAAAGGTCGTCACAAGGATGACATCGAAACTGTGTTGCTCCAGGGCCAGGTCCTCTTCGGCATCGCCCTGACGGAAGCCCAGATTGTCCAGGGAAAGTCCATGGACATTGTGGGAGGCCAGTTCAACCATGACGGGGTCCCGGTCAACTGCCACCACCTGGCGGAACAGCCTGGCCAGCACCGCCGCAACATAGCCGGAACCAGCCCCTACATGGAGAACCCGGCTATCAGCGGGCAACGGCGGAAGGGATTCCAGCACATGCCTGACCGTCGCACGGCCGGGAATGCTGTGCCCGGAAAGTTGCGGCTCCAGGTCAGCGGATGAAACGAAGGCCTGGCGAGGGACACGGCGCAGCGCTTCGGCTACGCGGGAGGTCATGGCAGTCACAGCACTCTCCGGACAACAGGTTGCCGGCCGGGCCAGCAACAAAACGGAACAACAGGCAGCTGCCTGGTTTCACGGAACACGGCCTCATCCGTTATGCTTGTCCAGGATTCAGGGCCGGGTGGCCCGGGCAATTAGCACCAGACCGTTTTATCCGAGATTACCATGCCCCGCCCGGATACCCGATAAGCAATTTTACCAGACCGGATCTGACGCGCTGTGGATGATGTTGCAAGCACCTTCCTGGATAACAACCAGATCGCGATCCAGCTAGCTGTCGCCCTGCTGCTGGGGGCGTTGATCGGTCTTGAAAGGGGCTGGGAGGCCAGGGCCAGGGAGCCTGGCAAGCGAATCGCCGGTATCCGTACCCATGCCCTCACCGGCCTGCTGGGGGCTATTGCAGCGCTGCTCAGCCAGACCCTTACGCCCTGGGCCTTCCCGGTCATGTTGCTGGGTCTTATTGGCGCCACCCTGGTGTCTTACCGGGCCCGCACCCCGGAAACCGGCGACTACAGCATTACCGGCATTATCGGCCTGCTGCTCACCTTCTGCTTCGGCGCCATGGTGGTAGCGGTGGATATGGCCCTGGCGGCGGCGGCAGCGGTTATCACGGCGTTGATTCTCGATAACAAGGAAGAAATACACGGGGCCCTGAATAAACTCCAGGCACACGAACTGGACGCGGCCCTGAAACTGCTCCTGATTAGCGTTGTCATGCTGCCCCTGCTGCCGGATCGGGGTATGGGGCCGGGTAACGTCCTCAATCCCTACGAGATCTGGTGGATGGTGGTGCTGATCGCATCGGTGTCGTTCGTCGGCTATTTCGCCATCCGGGTCGGCGGGACTGAAAAGGGAATCCTGTTTACCAGCCTGTTTGCCGGACTGAGCTCGTCCACGGCCCTGACCTTGCACTTTGCCCGTCAGTCACGTCGCAACGGGGAGCTTAGCCCCATCTACGCAGCGGGCATACTGATTGCCTGCGGTACCATGTTCCCCCGCATCCTGATTTACGGCGCCATCATCAATCGCGAGCTTTTGCCTGCGCTGACGGGGCCTGTGCTGACCATGGCGGCCGTACTTTACCTGGCTGCGGGACTGATCTGGGCCAGCCACCGGCACAACATCCGAGTGAATCAGCCCGAGCTGAGCCAGAACCCGCTGGACCTGAAGTCCGCACTGGTATTCGGAGTATTGCTCACAGTGATCCTGTTGCTGGGGGAATGGCTCAGTGAGTGGCTGGGGGATCTGGGTATCTACGTGCTGGCGGCCACATCCGGCATTACCGATGTAGACGCCATCACCCTGTCCCTGACCCGGATGTCACTGGCAAGCATTGCCGGGGCCACGGCAGTGCTGGGCATTGTGATCGCCGCCTCCGTCAATAACCTGGTGAAATCCATGATGGCTGCCTTTATCGGCACCGTGCGCCTGGGATTTCTGGTGGGGCTACCCATGGCGATATCACTGACTGCCGGACTGGCAGTGGCGTGGAGCCTGTTCTGAACAATCAGGTGACAAATTCCGATCATTTTCTATACTGTGTGCGTTAACGAAAGTTAAGACATCACCAGATGTGCCAATAACAATAAAGCTGGAGCCAGCCACATGCTGACATTGCGTCTGCCATGCCACGGGGCCCGTTGAGATGGACTACTACGACCTGATTATCGTCGGGGGTGGTCCTGCCGGTTCGACACTGGCCTGGGCCCTGCAGAATACCGGCAAACGGATCCTGTTGATCGACAAGGCCCGCTTTCCACGGGAAAAGAGTTGTGCCGGCTGGGTAACTCCGGCCGTTTTCGATGCACTTCAGATCACACCTGGAGACTATGGCCGGGACCATGTGCTGGAACCTATCCGTGGCTTCCGCATTGGCATGATCGGCAACCGGGCCGTTGAGAACGACCATGGCGAAACCGTCAGCTATGGCGTACGTCGCTCCGAGTTCGACCATTACCTGCTCAGCCGCACCCGCACGGACCAGGCGCTGAACACACCCATAGAATCCATATACCAGGCCAATGGCAACTGGGTGATCAACCACCGCTGGGAAACTCCTTTGCTGGTTGGTGCCGGAGGCCACTTCTGCCCGGTTGCCCAGTATATTTGCGCCGGCCCCGGTAGCCGGGAAAGCGTCGTAACCGCCAAGGAAATGGAGTTCGAGATGACCCCCTCGCAGGCCGCCGACTGCCGGGCCCGGGGCGACCGTCCAGAGCTCTGGTTCTGCCGTGACCTGCGAGGCTATGCCTGGATTTTCCGCAAGGCCAATCACCTGAACGTGGGCCTGGGACGGGAAGACCCGCGCCGCCTGTCGAGGCACCTGGAAAAATTCATTGCGCATATGCAGCAGCAGGGCCGGATTCCGGCTGACCTGCCCGGACGCTTCAAGGGGCATGCCTACCTGCTATACGACCATGCCGAACGCCCACTGGTAGACGATGGCCTGATTCTGATTGGAGACGCAGCCGGCCTGGCCTTCGGGCAAAGTGGCGAGGGCATTCGTCCGGCAGTGGAGTCTGCCCTCATCGCAGCCAATGTCATCCGCTCGGAACCGGACCTGACCGCCCGCAGCCTGCAGCCCTACGGAGAAGCCATCGCCCGTCGCTTTGGTACTCGCTCCATGAACCAGGATAATGGCGTACTGGTGCCTGACTGGGTAAAGGTCCCCCTGGCCGCCAGCCTGATGAAATCTCACTGGTTTACCCGCAGGGTGGTCGCCGAGCGCTGGTTCCTGCACCAGCAGGTGCCGCCCCTGGACCTGCCAACGCCAGCCCCCGTCGGCCGCGAGACCGCTTACTGGCGCCCCGCCTGAAACAAAAAAGCCGGCCCAGGGGGCCGGCGAAGCGTCGTCAACTCAAGTCAAATGCAAAAGGCACAAACCGGTTGAAGCTCCCGAATCAGAACTTCACCCGCATACCGGCCAGGAAGCCCAGCTCGGCGTCATCACCATCGTCGTATTCCTCATCGCTCTGGGCGATCTCTGCGAATACGCTGACGTTCTTCTGGGCCGGGAACTTGTAGGTTACGTTCGCATACCACTCAGTGATGTCCTCTTCCCAGGCATCAGAGTCCTTGTTACCCATACCCAGTGCCACGTCGGTGGTGCTGGCAACCGGGAAAACCGCGGCGACGTTGTACTGGGTCATGTCTTCCTCTTCCCAGGTACCCACATCGCTCCAGTCAGACACGCTGTAGTCGGCGGCCAGGTTCATGAAACCGAAGTCATAGGAAGCACTCAGACCCCAGGTACCCACGGAGTCGTCCAGGTCAACCGGGTTCCAAACCTGGTAGGCGGCAGCAAGCTCCAGGCCTGCCAGGTCAGTGGCGACAAACAGGTCATAGAACTCGCCATCAATGCCGTCGTCATCGTCACTGGCATCCATTTCATGGGAGGCAGCGAAGTAGACCTTGTCCAGTTCAACGTCGACACGGATGGTGTCATCGCCGTCGGTTCCGGTGTCGTCAAAACGATCTTCGTCAATGGTCTCAACTTCGATCGCTTCTTCGATACCAAACTCGTCGGTGGCGAAGTTCTGCTTACCAAAAGAAACGGAGGCCACGCCGTACTTAAGGCCTACAAAGGCTTCTTCCAGGTTGCTGCCGTTTTCATCGTCTTCTGCAGCGTCCTTGAAACCAAAGTCCAGGCGACCAAACGCGGCCAGATCATTACCCAGGTCGTAGCTGATGAAGTTTTTCAGCTCCAGGTCGTCATACTCGATTTCGGCACGATTATCATCCTCATGACCCGTTGAGGCTGTAGAAAAACCCCGATATCCCCCTCGGTTTTGATAGGATCAGGCAAACGGACAAGGAGTGGTCATATGCCCCGCTTCAAGCATTACAACTACGACCAGGACGCCATGGTCGTGATCAACTACCAGGAACAGCTCCAGCCCGGCACCTTTGAACATGCGGTGCACTACCTGATTGAGCACAAGCTGGATCTGTCGGTGTTCCACCCCAAGTACCGCAACGAAGACACCGGCCGGCTGGCCTACGATCCGGCCATCCTGCTCAAGATCATCCTGTTCGCCTACTCCAAGGGGATCACCTCCAGCCGCGAGATGCAGTGGTGCTGCGAGACCAACATCATCTTCAAGGCCCTGTCCTGCGACACCGTTCCGCACTTCACTACGTTGGCCAAGTTCGTTAGCAGTCACTCGGATGAGATCGAAGAGCTGTTCGAGCAGGTATTGTTGGTCTGCCACGACCAAGGCCTGCTGGGCAACGAGCTCTTCGCCATCGACGGCTGCAAGATGTCGTCGAATGCGGCCAAAGAATGGTCCGGCACCTTTAAGGAACTGGAAGAGAAACGCACCAAGCTGCGACGCCTGGTTCGTCATCATCTCAAGGCCCATTACGAGCGGGACGAGGCGGAAACCGAGGCCGAACTGGACCGGGATATCCGACGAGCGAAAACCATCCTGTCCCTGGATGAGGCCGCGAAGAAAGTCGACCGCTTCCTAAAGACGAACCGCCCAAGGATGGGCCGGGGGAAACGGAGCAAGGAAGTGAAGAGCAACATCACCGATAACGAAAGCGCCAAGATGACCACCAGCAAGGGCACGATCCAGGGCTATAACGGCGTGGCCACGGTGGACAGGAAACACCAGATCATTATCGATGCCCAGGCCTTTGGCGAAGGCCAGGAACACCACACCTTACAACCGGTACTGGAGAGCGTAGAAGCCCGCTTCAAGAAACTGGGTATCGCCGACAACATTTATCAGCAAGGTACCATCGTTACCGCTGATACCGGCTTCGCCAACGAAGCCAACATGAGGTACCTGCACGAACGGCAGATCAACGGCTACGTGCCGGACAACAAATTCCGCAGTCGCGACCCGAAGTTCCAGAACCAGAAAGACAAGTACGGCAAGCGTCATCAGAACTTGCCGGACACTGGCTGGAAGAAAATCATCCCAGCCAGTGAATTCCAGTTCGATCCGGTGAACCTGACGTGCATCTGCCCGGCAGGCAATGCCATCAGCTACCAAGCCACACGCGAAGCCGAGAACGGCAAAATGCGGGTGCATTTCGAAGGCCGTTTGTTGCAATGTCGACACTGCTCGAAGAAGCATCAGTGCATGCAGAACCCGGCGTCCGCCAATCATCGCAAAGGGTCCGGAAGGCAGGTCTCGTTCACCATCGAGAATAAGCGCCTGCCCAACTACACCGATTGGATGAAGCATCGGGTAGACAGCCCGCAGGGTAAAGAGATTTACAGCCACCGGATGTCGGTGGTGGAACCGGTGTTCGGCAACATCGGTACGAACAAGCGCCTGAATCGCTTCAGTCTGCGGAGCCGGAAAAAGGTGCAGGGCCAGTGGCAGCTATACTGCCTGGTGCACAATATTGAAAAGCTGACGAATTACGGGCGGTTAGCGGCGTAATGCTGAGTGTGGAAGGCTAGGAGTGTGGCCGCTGAATGTCAGTAATACCGGTGCTGAGACCGTCAAAGGGCCGAAACTGACGGCTGAACATTGGTATCTCGATAATCAGCTAGCTGATGGCCGCTACAAAAATTTTAGGAAGCAGGCGTTGGGGACGGCTCGAAATCGAGTTTTTCTACAGCCTCGTTGCCTGACGGAACTGGATCTGGAAATCACCGTTGACCTTGTAGCTGAGGCCACCATTCTCGTAAACAGTAGCGGCGTTGGCAGAACCAGCGGCGACGGATACAGCAGCAGCCAGAAGAAGCTTTTTCATTTATTAATACTCCATTGAGTGGTACGTCGGTTTGTTTATTCGCCGGAATTAATCCAGCGTTTCATTTCACTTTTGGTTTTGTCATCGGCCTTCAAATACCAGTAGCGAAGCATCTGGCCGACCACTTCCTGGTCTTCGGCCACATCGCTGGCTGGCATTGATCGGGGGGACACTGAAAAAGATTCGCGATTATTCTGGTGAGGCATTAAAGCGGCCTCGGAAGTACCATCCCTGTTAAAGTCTGCGACCTCCTCCTCATAATCACGAACCAGTTGAAATCCGGTTTTCTTGAGAACATCCATCCTGAATGAAACGCTATTTCCTTCCTGGTCATTTAATTGCCACACTGGTTCATTATTGAAATCTTCCAGCTCGCTTCGGGATTCGACACCCGGGGCCGAGAGAACCAGTTGCCGGTCGCTCGCCTGGAACAGAAGAACAAAGCTGTCAGAGCTTTCGATGACGCTGTCATCACGGCTTCTTCCCAGCTCAGCCGTGAGATCCACCACAATCTGGTGAGTGCCGTTTTCCAGCGTGATCGGGGACCTGCTGTCGAGAACACCCTGGCCAGACCAGGCCTCGCCATTGAGCGCATGAAGGTTAACGCCATCTCCCAACTGCAAACTCACATCCGCATGGACAGGGGCAATAACCAGCATGGATGCGGCAATCATTGATATGGAGAATTGCTTCACTAAATTACCCTTTGTTCAGGATCATGTTTTAACTGACACCGATCCTAAAAGGGATTTGTTAAGGAAATATTTCAAAGACCAGAAAAGTAGCTTCACAATTCACAAAAAATAAACTGCAATATTATTGCAATACAACTGAAATAATAACGGAGGAATCAGCTTTAAATATGATCAAAAAACAGTCGAGCTGATTTATTTTTAACCAGGCATCCCGGTGTCAATAAATCCACATACAGTCAAAATCGGCGTGCACCGGAAGTCACCGATAAAATGTCCTGCCAGGGTTCAGTACAAAAAAAGGCCCGGAGGGTATATCCGCTCCAGGCCAACCGGAAGGGTTACTTGCTGGCAGGTGTCAGTTCTATACCGTACAGGGTGGTGGTGCCGCTGACTTCGTTGCCAACCGCCAGCACCGGTCCTCCAGTGGGGCTGTCTTCAGCGGCAATGAAGGCCAGCCCTTCCGGTCCCAGGTCGCCGCCACGACCGGCCCTCAGCTCTTCTTCAGAGGCTGAGAAGTCCCGGTTGTTCAGGTACTGCAAGAAGGTCGGGCTCCGGGGATCGGTCACGTTGTACACCATGATGCCCCCTACCCGCTCGAGACCGATAAAGGCGTAGACCTGGCCATTAATCTCACCGGTCACAACCGCTTCAGGCTCCGGGCCCTTGTCGTCCGAGCGATCATCGAAGGCGTTTTCATCGTTACTGCTGTTGGAATACTCCGGCAACTGTTGCGCAGTGATTCGTTCGAAGTCACTGCCGCTGTCGTAGACCTGCTGGCCGTCTTCTGACCAGATGGAGAACGAGCGGCCCCCGTAGGAGTAGAGAGCGTCATACTCGCAATCGGCCTCGACATCCGTGGACGGATCCGTGGGGTCGCAGCCATTGCTGATACCCAGGGTTGTGGTCACTTTCAGGCGGCCCAGGTTGGCTTTCTCCTGAATGTCGGCCGGGAAGACACCCTCGGCCAGGCGCAGGTCGGCGACCCTGGCCTCTTCGCTAAACGCATCATAGTCCCGTGAATCACCCTCGTTCGCGGTGATGTACCAGGTCTGGCCGTCGGTGCCGTAGCTGGTAATGGCGTCGGGCAGGTACATGCCCTTGACCGGCCAGTTACGCAGATGGATGCCGCCATCCTTGTTACTGGCGTCCAGCTCATTTCCGGCAGCCATATGATCCTTGAAGCCCAGGGGAATGATTTCGGTAATTTCAGCCCCGACGATGTCCAGGACTGCCACCGCATTGTTTTCC
This sequence comes from Marinobacter sp. AN1, assembly GCF_026013985.1. Classification (NCBI taxonomy): domain Bacteria; kingdom Pseudomonadati; phylum Pseudomonadota; class Gammaproteobacteria; order Pseudomonadales; family Marinobacteraceae; genus Marinobacter; species Marinobacter sp. AN1. The sequence continues at coordinate 3,668,008 of NZ_CP110342.1, forward strand.
TGTAGCGCCACCCAGGCCGTTGAGCCATTCTCTGAAACCGCTATGTATTCCGGCTCGAAGTCCTGTGCCGCAGTGGCGCCCGGGCCGAAGATCCGAATGCCCTGTTGACGAAGCTCTGCCTCTTTCCCGCTCCAGGCCCTGAAGTCCGCTGTTCGTACTGTCGCCTTTTCCACTCCCCGGGACACATCAATGACACTGACCGAGCCCTCCGGATCCACCTTATAGGCACCATCCGGCTCACCTTCGTTGGCAACCAGCACGTGCTTTCCGTCAGGCGTAAACGTCACCATATCCGGCAGGGCACCGACCGGGACTTCGGCCAGCTTTTCCAGGGACGAAGCGCTGTAGAACACAACCTTGCCGTTGCGTTGCTTGTTGGCCGCCTCGATAGCCACGGCCACCAGTTCGCCGTGTACCGCAACACTGTTGGCAGCGCCGCCCTCGCGGGTCGCGTCGATTGTCTGAACCCGCTGGATATCGGCCGGGTTGCGAATATCAAGTACATCCAGGGTCTTGTTGTTGGCGTTGACCACAAACAGGCGCTGATTCCCGGCGTCATGGGCCACGATCTCGGCGGCAGACTGGTCGAAGACGTCCCCTTCGGACTGCCAGCTTCCCAGGACTTTCAGCTCAATCGCGGTGCCGTGGCTGGCGCTGTCGGAAACAGCCTTGGACGAACCAGTGCCGGAACACCCGGCGATACCCAGTGTGGCCGCCAGGATGGCGGCTGCGAGCGGTGCTTTCCGTGAAGTCATAAAACCCTCGTTGATTACGACGTATGACACGGAACAATAGGGGAGGCATGTGACAGTTTCGGGGCGAAATCATGTCAGCGCCCCAAAAACAAAAAAGGCGGCCGGAGGGCCGCCATCGAGGGGGTGTTGCGAAAAATGCAGAAGAAAGGTTACTGGCCGAGGTAACTACGATACATCCAGACGGTCTTTTCCTGCTGGGAAATATAGTCACTCATCAGTGCCACGGTACCCTCATCGTCCGCTTCGCCGGCCAGTGCCAGCAGGTTGCGCTGCTTGCCGATCAGCTTGGCGAAGCTGTCTACGATATGGCCTACCGCTTCCTTGCCATCGGCAACATCCTTGCGCTCAGGTACGCTGGAGAGCTCGATATAGGTGCTGTAGGCATGGGCAGGACGATGGCCCAGGGTCAGCACCCGCTCGGCAATCTCATCGATTTTCAGCAGCAGGTCGTCATAGAGTTCCTCAAACTTGGCGTGCAGTTCGAAGAAGTTCTCACCCTTGATGTTCCAGTGGTACCCGCGCACATTCATATAGAAGATCTGGTAATTTGCCAGCAACTCGTTGAGTGACGACGCCAGCTCTTCTGTCTTGGCAGTGTCGAGGCCGATAAAATTGGTACCCATAAAATAACTCCTTGATTTGAATGTGATCGATTTCACAACTATCTGCCAATATAACGTGAGGGCGCCCCCGGGAAAGCAAGGGCAGGCAATGCCAGCAATAGCCTTAGTAAATGACATTCTGGCGATGCAATAAACACCACCTTACAGGCCTCGCCAACCTGAAACCTTGAAGCCACTCCCGTCAGCCACAGTTAATAACCCGTGACTATCGATTCCAGAGATGTAATTTACTTAAAAATCTTTCTCACTTGCGTTTAAATGAATTCATAGCCACTGGTATTCAGGAGTTGGCCATGAGTGCCCTGAAACTGTTTGTCCACAACCATAACGAAGGTGATGATTCGCTGGTCAAGACAGTGACCTTTGCCATGACCCACTTCACCGTGGCCTTTACCGTGGCTTACCTGCTGACCGGTGACATCCTGATCGGTAGCCTGATCGCCATGGTGGAACCCGCAATCAACACCGTGGCCTACTTTTTCCACGAAAAATTTTGGGCCCGCCGGCAGAAACGCCGGCAAGCCTCAGCCAACCTGGTGGCAAGGTCCAGTCAACTGGCAAATACCAGCCACCTGAAGAGTGCCACCAGTTTCCGGCCGGTGGGTTGACCAGGCTCAAACCCCGGCCGACTCCTCTGGCAGCTAATGGTCAGCCACCCGGCCCACAATCCAGGCAGTGAGTTTCTTCCTTCGGGCCGAGGCTGAGCTGGTGGCTCAGGTCCCGCAGCGCCGTTCTCAGCCCTTCCTCGATGACCGGATGATAAAAAGGCATAGCCAGCATCTGGGAGACGGTCAGCCTCTGCTGGGCGGCCCAGGCCAGCAGGTGGCCGATATGCTCCGCAGCCGGCCCGAACATCTCTGCGCCCATGAACAGCCCGCTACCGTGCTCACCGTAGACCCGCAACAGGCCGCGGTTCTTGCCGATCACACGGCTTCGACCCTGCCCCTCGAAGGAAACCGAGCCCACCGCGAAACACCCCCGGCAGTCCTCATTCACCTGCTGGATGGTCTTGCCCACCGTGGCGATCTGGGGATCGGTAAACACCACTGACAAAGGGACACGACGTAAGCCGGCCCGGACCTCCGGATACTGCCCCGCATTATTACCTGCAATCCGCCCTTCGTCCGCCGCCTCGTGAAGCAGCGGCAGTGCGGCGTTCACATCACCCGCGATGAAAATGTGGCTGTCGCCGCAGCGCATGGTGTAGGAATCGAATACGGGGGTACCCCGATCATCCAGCTCCAGGTCGGTATTCTGGATATCGAGGCCGTCAACATTCGGCTTGCGGCCGGTTGCCGCCAGCACGTAGTCGAAGGTTTCGGTCACCTCGCCCCGGTCTGCGTCAACAAAGGTGATGGCTACCCCGTCATCCGTGCGCTCGATCTTCCGGGTATCCGCATCCGGGTCGAGGGGGAACTCATCATTGAAGGTTTTCAGGGCGCACTCACGGATTTCGTCGTCCTGGATGGGGCCGACCGCGCCACCTACCCCGAACATCCGCACCCGGACACCCAGCCGATTGAGCGCCTGCCCCAGTTCCAGTCCGATAACACCAGGACCAAACACCGCTACCGATTCAGGCAGGTCTTCCCACTCGAACAGGTCATCATTGACCACCAGCCGGTCGCCGGCTGCTTTCAGGAAACCCGGGATATTGGGCCGTGAGCCGGTAGCGATCACTACCCGGCCTGCCTCAATCTCCAGGTCATCACCCACCCGTAACCGATGTGGGGAAAGAAACCGGGCATGGCCCTGTACCCGGTGCTCTTCGGGAAAGTTCTCCACTGCCTCAAGAACGAAACTGACGAACCGGTCGCGCTCGTCCCGCACCCGCTGCATCACCGCCGGGCCATCCACGACCACTTCTCCGGGACGAACACCGAACAGGTCCGCATGCCGGGCACCATGGGCGGCGTCAGCTGCGGCAATCAGCAACTTGCTGGGCATGCAGCCAACCCGGGCACACGTGGTCCCATAGTGGGACGCCTCGATCATCACCAGGTTATCCGTATGTTTACGGGCGGCCCGGTAGGCCCCCATACCGGCGGTACCGGCGCCGAGAATCGCAACATCCACCTTGCGCTGTTCCACAGGTGCACTCCTTTTCCAGAGAATGAACGGATATAAGGTTAGACGGTTCACTGGCCCGGTGCCTCCCCACCGCTGGCCAAGCCCCTGATTCTTTTCTATGCTGCCTCACTCGCTGATCTTCAAATACACAGGGGTGCGCTTTGACTACACTCTGGGCCGAATTCGCCACCGTCGCCCTGGTCCACCTGCTGGCCGTCGCCAGCCCGGGGCCGGATTTTGCCGTCATGTTGCGCCAGGCCCTGACGCAAAGCCGACGCAATGCCTTGCTCAGCGCCGCCGGCGTAGGTCTTGGCATACTGGTACACGTCACCTATTCGCTGCTGGGTATCGGCCTGTTGATCCAGCAATCCCTGACGTTGTTTACGTTGCTGAAGGTGGTTGGCGCACTGTACCTGACCTGGATTGCCATCCAGTGTCTCAGGTCAAAGGCGGGGCGAGTTCATGTAGAGACACACGGCGTTAAAGCGCAGACCGGCCTGGCGGCATTTCGTCTTGGATTCCTGACCAACGCCCTCAATCCGAAGGCGACCCTGTTCTTTGTTTCGCTGTTCTCTGTGGTGATCAGCCCTGCCACCCCGGTGGTGGTCCAGGTGGGCTATGGCCTCTATATGGCGTTGATAACCGGCCTCTGGTTTTGCGGGGTTGCCCTGTTCTTCACGCTGCCCCAGGTTCGCAGGGTTTTCGGCCGGTTCGGGCACTGGCTGGACCGGCTGATGGGCGGAGTGCTGTTGCTGCTGGCCGGACGATTGCTGTTTTCGACCCTGTCCGGTGAGGCTCCCCGGTCAACTGAATAGGACCATACGGATTAACCCGCAGCGCTCAGAACGAGCGCAGCAGGGTTTCCGTTTCCGCCCATCCCAGGCACGGGTCGGTGATAGACAGGCCGTAGGTCAGCTCTTCGCTATCATCCTGGCGCCCCTGCTCAAGGAAGCTCTCAATCATCAGCCCGCGGATGGCACGGTTCCCTGCCTGGCGCTGGGCCAGTACCTCACGGGCGATTTCCGGCTGGCGTTCCGGTTGTTTGCAGGCGTTGTCGTGGCTGCAATCGACCATGACGGCGCTGCTGACGCCGGCGGCATCAAGGGCCTGGACCGCGGCGTTGATGCTGTCCGCATCGTAGTTGGTAATACCCCGTCCGCCCCGCAGCACCAGGTGTGTGTCCGGGTTGCCCGCCGTGGTGATCATGGCCGGCTGGCCTTCGGCGTTGAAGCCCAGTCGGTGATGACCGTGGGCCGCGGATTTCATGGCATTCACCGCCACGCCGACCGACCCGTCTGTACCGTTCTTGAACCCTGTGGGCATGGGCAGGCCACTGACCAACTCCCGGTGGATCTGGGATTCAGTGGTACGGGCGCCGATGGCAGTCCAGCTGACCAGGTCATCCAGGTAGTCCATGGCGAGCGGACTTAATGCTTCAGTGGCCAATGGCAGGCCCAGGTGAGCCAGGTTGACCAGCAGCCGGCGGGAACGAACCAGCCCTTCTCCCAGGTTGCCCTCGCCAGTGCGCTCCGGATCGTACAGCAGCCCCTTCCAGCCGACGGTCGTGCGGGGCTTTTCCAGGTACGCACGCATGACAATCAGCACGCGGTCACTGACCTCATCAGCCAGCGCAGCAAGCTTCTCACCATATTCCAGGGCAGCAACCTCATCGTGGATGGAACAGGGGCCGACAACGACCAGCAGACGGTCGTCGTCACCATTGAGGATATCGCGGATTTGCTGGCGGTACCGGGCAATCTGCGTGGACAGGTAGGCCGGTAGCGGAATATCTGACCGCAGCTTCGCGGGCGTGGGCAACGCGGTGGCGGCGGACCGTGATGGCTCCGGTTCAGAAACGGTGTCCACGGGTTGGGCCTCCTGAGTGGTCCGGACATCCAGCGGCATGTTCATTGTTCACAATCCTTCTGTTTTCTGCCTGTTGAAACGAAAAAGCCCCGGCTGGGAGGCTACCAGTCGGGGCTTTTTCTTGTCCGGTGGCAGCCTGGGGGTGGTGCCGGGCTGCCTTTTCCTGAATCTTTCTTGCGTGTGCTACAGGCGGCCTCGGCTCTGGCTAAAATAAAAGCCATAACCAAAAAACCACCAGAAATACACAGCAGCACCCACCGCCGCATTTGCGAGGCGTGTCATAACGTTCAATTGACAGGGTGCGTTAATCGACTTCATGCTTTTCAATATACTCTTGGGCTTTCCCGGTTTGCAACCGCCACTGCCAACTTTCTGCGGAGTGTTCCATGGTCCCTGCCCCCGTTCGCCTGCTTTTACTGACCCTTTTGCTGGTACCGACACTGGTCATGGGTGCCCCCGGCAATCGTACTTTCATCCTGGAGAATCGGGCGGCGCAACAGGTGGCGGATCAGCTTCGTGCCCTGTATCCCGAAAGCGAGCTGACCATTGCTGCCCAGGGCAACAGACTGATTACCCGTGGCGAGCCCGCTGTGCTCGATGAGATCAGCCAGCTTATCGAAACCATGGACGTCGCCCCGGTCCAGTTGCGCATCACGGTACGCAGCAGTGACGTGAGCATGGGCAAGCGGCAGGGTGGTGGTGTCAGCAGCGGCCATGGCAATGTTGTCACCATCGGTGGCCAGAGTCGCACGACGACCACCCAAAGTCGTCAGCAACGGCATATCGTGGTACAGGACGGCCAGTCCGCCCATATCAGTGGCGGCCAGGTTCGTACCCTGCCGGTGGCCATTCGCGGTGGCCGCAACCCGGCGGCCATTTACCAGCAGGTGGACATCCGCAGCGGCTTTATCGTCACGCCCCAACGCATCTCCGACCAGCAGATCGAGCTCAGCATTACCGCTTTCGAGAACACGCCGGATTCCGGCATGGCAGGCTACGAAACGGATGCCGTGGTTACCCAGCGCCGGGTTGCACCCGGGGAGTGGGTCGAGATAGGTGGCACCAGCGAAAGCCGGACTGGCGAGCAGTCCGGCATTACCTACCGGGTCGGGGGCGAGCGCCAGGATAACCAGAGCTTCACCGTGAAGGTGGATATCCTCTGAACTGACTTTCCGGTCAGCCGCGCTGCCACACCTCGATATGGTTGCGACGGTCGACCGTGTAACCACGGTCTCCGGGCAATGCTTCCACCAGGCCCCTGACAGTCAGGGCTTCCCGTACCCGCGCCTGTTCCTCGGCAGGGCTTTCCGCCAGCATCTCGTCGGCCTTGCGAAGCACATACAGCAGGTAGGGCTGCACGCCCGCCTGTACCGGCACACCCCGGAAAGCGGTTTCCACTGCCCCCACATAGCGCTGATGAGGCTTGGCTGACACGGGCTGACCATCTTCCGGCTGATGCTCCGCAACCAGGGTATCCAAAAACGCAAGCTTGTCGGTCAGCATTGGGAAGATTTCATCCGCAACCTGCCGCAACAGGGGTTCGAGGGTTTCCGGGATGGCATCACTGGGCAGGAAGTCATCACCGTAATCCGGGAATTCCGGTGTATCCAGGCCGGGTGCTGTCATCCGCTCTACCCAGCGGAACACCTTGGGCGCGCGGGTTTTCATCAGGTTTTCGGGCACCGGATCACGGCCCAGGTGGGCAAACATGGGGCCGATCAAACCATAATCGGCCAGGGAGGGCCGGCCACCGAACAGGTAGGGGTGCTCCGCAAAGTGGGCATTCAGGGTCTCCAGCAGCTGCTCGAAAGACGCCTCGATCTCGGGGATGGTGTGGTCAGTAACACCCAGCTGCGGCAGGTAGGAATTCATCCGCGACATGACCTTGTCGGCCATCTCCGGCCCAATACCGGCAGCAAACTGGTCCCTGAGAAAACCTTCCTGCCGGTCCCGGTAGGTCCAGCGGTAGTGCATGGCGTGGGGCAGCAGGGCCTGGGTACCGTAGTACGTGATAATGACGCCCAGCACGCTTTGCAACAGGCCCTGAGGGTAGGCGGAATAGCGTACGCCCTGGCGTTCAAAATGATCGATGATGTCCAGGCTATCCTGCACGACCTCCCCGCCCGTTGTTTCCAGCACCGGGATGATACTGCGCTGGATCACGGGCATGATGCGGCCGGCAAAGTCCGGGTGAGAGGTGGGCAGCTCCACGTACTCGATGCCCTGCGTTCTCAGATAGCAGCGGGCGATGCCCGTATACAGCGAATGGGGAACGCCGTAGAGGCGGTGAACGGAATCCGGCTGGGCCATGGGTGCATATCCTCCCTGGGTATTGTTCTGATTGGCATGGAACCCCGCATCATACCGGATTCATCGCCCTCGCCAGAAGCGGTGTTAGCCATGGCCTTCATTGTTGGCCGCCATCGTTCACTGGCCCGCCTCATCAGACAGCTTCCATGCCACCACATAGTCCCCCAGGGTGGTGCCGATGGAGCCATGACCGCCGGCCACCTGCACCACCATCTGCTCACCCTTGCTGTTCAGGTAGGTCATCGGTGTTGCCTGCCCGCCAGCCGGTAACCTTGCCTGCCACAGCTGCTCACCGGTGGTGAGGTCATAGGCCCGGATGTAGTCGTCTACTGTGGCTGCCAGGAACACCACCCCGCTGGCGGTGATCACAGGTCCGCCGATGCCGGGCACGCCCAGCCGCAGGGGAACCGGGATCGGACTCATATCTTCCACCGTGCCGTTCCTGCGCTTCCAGATCACCTCACCAGTGCGCAGATCGGCTCCCGCCACGTAGCCCCAGGGCGGTTGCTGGCAGGGAATATCCAGTGGCGACATCAGCGGTTTCAGCTCGACGGAATATGGCGCACCTGCATTGCTGTTAAGGCCCTGCTCGCCCTGGTTAACCGGGCCGCTCGGTTCACTGCCCTCCTCATTGGGTACCAGTCGGGAAACAAAGGCCATGTACAGCGGCATGCCGAACATCACCTGGCGCTGCGGGTCCACCGCAATACTGCCCCAGTTGAATACCCCGAAATTGCCGGGGTAGACAATGGTGCCCTGCTCGCTTGGCGGCGTGTAGCGTCCCTCATATTGCAGGGACTGGAAGCGGATACGGCAGGCCATCTGATCCAGGGGCGTGGCACCCCACATGTCAGCCTCCCGCAACGGGTCGGGATTGAAGTTCAGGCTGGAAACCGGCTGGGTAGACGCTGTGTAGTCGCCCTTGATGGCGCCCTCTGGTGCCGGCACTTCCTCAACCGGGAGGATCGGCTTACCCGTCTCCCGGTTGAGCACGTACACATCCCCCTGCTTGGTGGGAATCACCAGCGCCGGTTGCCGGCCCTGGTCGGTGTCCAGGTCGAGCAGGCTGGGCTGGGCCGGGGTGTCCATATCCCACAGGTCGTGGTGGACGAACTGCTGCACCCAGGCCACCTGCCCGGTATCCAGCTCCAGCGCAACCACTGAACTGGCGAACCGTTCCTCGTTCTCGGTGCGGTACATCCCCAGCTGATCCGGCGTACGGTTACCCATGGGGAAGTAGATCAGCCCCAATGCTTCATCGGCACTGGCGACCGACCAGCTGTTGGGGGAGCTTGTCGAATAGACTTCCCCTTCGGCAATGGGATCGGTCTGCTCGGGACTGGCCGGGTCCCAGTTCCACCGCAGTCCGCCAGTGCGGGCGTCATAGGCCCGGATAACACCGGAAGGGGAGTTGATGTCATAGTTGTCGTTCACCGCGCCGGCGACCACTACCAGCCCGTTGGCCACCACCGGGGGTGACGTAGAGTAGTAAAAGCCGGACTGGGTGTAGGGCATGTTATGCATCAGGTCCAGCTCACCCTGTTGCGCAAACCCTTCGCAGCGGGCGCCGGTTTCCGGGTCCAGCGCCAGCAGGCGGGCATCGGCAGTGGGCAGGTAGAGGTGTGCATCGCAGCTGACCGGCGGCTGGTCTTCGGCCGGGCGGCCGATATTCTGCACTTCCGGAGCACCCTCGACACCACCTTCCGGTGGCAGGTAGGAAACACCACGGCAGGTCTGGTGCTGCCGCTGGCTGTTGGGACCCACTCCGGCCTTGTACACCCAGCGCTCCTGACCGGTGTCCGCATTCAGGGCCACCAGCCAGTTATGGGGGGTGCACAGGTACAGGGTGTTGCCGACCTTCAGCGGCGTGGCTTCGTAGGTGGTCTCGCCGGTGTCGTCCGGCTGCTTGGTATCACCGGTCTGATAGCGCCAGGCTTCTTCGAGCTGGCCCACGTTATCCGGGGTAATCTGGCCAAGGGGCGAATAGCGCTGCCCCAGGTTGCTTCGCCCCCAGGCCAGCCAGTCGGCTTCGGGGCTTTCTCCCAGGTCTGGCTGTTCATTCACCACCTGTTCACCCAGGCGACCCTCGATGGTATGGGGGCTGTTGAGCAAACTGCCAAGAAGCGCCAGGCCACACAGGGCCCACACGCCACCGAAGGTGATGGCCGCCCCGCGCCGCTGTTTCGACGCCGGTATCAGCAGCGGGATGGCCAGCAACAGAAACCAGCCAATACGGGTCGCCAGCGGCCACCAGTCATAGCCGGACTCCCATAAACCCCAAAGCAGCGTGGCAACCAGAAAGACGGCGTAGAGCGCCTGGGCCGCTACCCGCCGAACCGGTAACAGACCACCGACGGTTACCAGTACAAGTCCTGCCGCCAGGTAGTAAAAAGAGCCTCCCAGTGTCAGCAGCCAGATGCCACCCACCAGGAAGGCGAGGCCCAACAGAATGAAAATTATGGAAAATATCACCATGGCGACCATCCCTGATTCCGAGCATGTCATCTAAACCTAGACAAGCCTCGGAGGGGTCGCCACTGAACAGGAAAATGTGGAGGGGGTTTAATACGTCAGGCGCCGCGCTTGCCCAACAACACAAACTTGGCTTCGTTGACCTTGGCCGCGAGATAGTCGTTGCCGCCACGGTCCGGGTGCAGCTTCTGCATCAACCGACGATGGGCCGTCACGATTTCCTCACGACTGCAGCCAGGCGACACGTTGAGGATCTCGCAGGCTTCCTGTTCCGACATCTGGCTGGAGGCGGTAGCCGAGCGCTTCTGCCCTGCCCCCTGGTCCGCCCGATGGGTGTCCGCACCGTCGCGCTCTCCGAAAAGACGCTGGGCATGGGGCATAAACTTCAGCAATGCCGGTAACTTGCGTATTAGAGGAATGAAAGCCGCCACGGCCGCAGTCAGTACATGGACACGACCAGTAAGCACCATGAATACCAGCAGCGCACCGGCGACGCCCAGGACGATTTTCCAGGTAGCGGCCTTTTTCTGTTTCGGGTCCAGCGCCCCCCACTGTTTCAGGAGGTAGAACAGCAATGCCGCCAGACCCAGCCCAAGTATCCATTGCATCTGCAAGCACTCCGAGAAAACCTCCCCTGATTTTACACGTGCTGGTCTGTCGGAAAATGACAGTCTTTCACGATCCGGCGCTTAACCGGTTGTCAGGCAAAGCATCCGGGGGGTGGCCGAACAGTCGGCAGGCTGGATTGCGGCCGCTCTCGCCTGCGCATCACTCCGCCACTCCAGCGTCTGGCGGGGGTACTCACCAAAATGGTTCCGGTACAGGGCGGAAAAACGCCCGAGGTGTGAAAAACCTTCACTGAGCGCATGCCATGATACGGTTGGCACGTCACACTGACAGTCAAGCAGCGCTCTTCGAACCCGCACCAACCGACGGGAAACAAAGAACTGGTAGGGGCTCATCCCAGTGTGCTTCTTCATCAGGTAGTAAAGGTTGCGGGTGCTCACGCCCGCCATCGCCGAAACCCGGCCGATATCAAACTCTCGCTCCGTACTGGAGGCGATCAGTTCGATCATCCGGGTTACACGTTGATCGAACCCAGGCATGACCGAGGGGGGTGTCACCGGGAGCTCAGCCCGGGGATCATGCAGGCAATGCCAAAGCACATTCCCCAGACGGTCCGTCTCAGCGACGGCATGGTGGTAGCTGCGAAAGAAATACGCACGCTGCAGGTAACCGATTATTTGAGCAACCAGTGACTGGGATATCGGCCTGGCCTCGTCACCCCAGGACGCCCCGCCACGTCCATGCAACCTTGCGACAGCCAGTGTCAGGCCGGGACTCCCGTTAAATTCCACCCGGGCATGGGGAGGAAGCAAAAAACCACTGGCAGCAGTCGCCTCGACATAGCCATTTGCGCTGGTCAGGGAAAGACTCCCGGTAAGCACCCCTATAACCGCAGGATCAGCCGTGTTGGTTCCACGCAGGGTTGTTTCCACCCCGGTTCCAATAACACCAATGCTTACACCGGGCCTGGCCAGCCAGGAAATGGCACCATTGAAGCCCTGTGGACGCACACACAGGGTGAGTTGTCGGCCACCAGCAAAATAAGCCATCTCGGCCAGCCATTCCTGCGGCGTGGCACTGACGAGACGCAGATAATGTCCGAGACCCGGATACTGAAGATTGCCGACGACCAAAATAACCCCCTTTTTAATAGGGGCTTTATAAACCTTTCAGGAATAAGTTAATAGCCAATTCCTGCAAACCTTCCCGGGCGTCAATTGACTGCCACTATTACAGCTTTTTGGCGCCAAAAGCCCGGAACTCCAGGGTTGCGGGCGGGCAAGGAAGTACCCTTGCCCACGCTTGCAGGCCAGCGCCAGCAGGGCACTTTGTTGCTGGGACGTTTCAATACCCTCAGCGATGGCCTCCAGGCCGAATACCTCCGCAAGCGCCAGTATGGCAGCTATTACCCGGTCCCGGTCCTCGACTGGCAGGGTGTCTTCCAGGCATGACACAAAGTGGCGGTCGATCTTGATGGTATGGACCGGAAGTGAATGCAGGTAGGCCAGTGACGAGTAGCCGGTACCGAAATCGTCGATGGCGACCCTTATCCCTTCATCCCGGAAGGTTCTGAGGCGTTCCAGTGCGTCTTCCGACAGGTTCATCAGATGGGTTTCGGTAATCTCCAGTTCCGGGTGCCAGCCCAGCCGCCTTATCTGCTCGAAAAGCGGGTTGAGCAAACCATCCAGCCTTGCGTCGGTGATTTGCCTCGCGGAAACGTTGATGGCAAACCGAAGCCCGGGCTCCGGTGGCTTTTCCATTGACCAGAGGTCCCGGAGAATGCACCGGACAAGGTGCTCGGTCAGTTGGTGGATCATGCCCCTGGATTCTGCCATGGCAACAAAGCGAGCCGGCGATATCGGTCCAAATTCCGGATGCGTCCAGCGAATCAGTGCCTCGAGCCCGTCCACGCGCCCGGTAGCCAACTCAAACTGGGGCTGGTACACGACGCTGAACTCCCCGGGAGCGGTTTTCAGGGAGGTAACCAGTGCCTTGGTCAGGCGCTGCCCTTCATCCTGGTCATTCAACAGATCTGCCCGGTAGTGACAATAACGCCCGCGCCCCTCCTGCTTGGCGAGGTACATCGCCTTGTCTGCCTTTTGCAGTAACTCCAGCGCCGAGGTGCCATCCCCCGGATAGAGAACGCCCCCAATTGACACCGAAATGAAATGCTCATTGCCGCCAGCGAGGAAAGGCGCACGAAAGGCATTAACCAGGCGAACGGCCAACTGCTCAAGCTGGGACTCTTGCGTGCCATCCGGTGCCAGTTCGACAATAGCCGCAAATTCATCGCCCGCAAGCCGGGCAACGACATCCTCCCTCCTGACCACACTGCGAATACAGCGGGAAACCTCCAATAACAACTCGTCCCCGACTGAGTGACCAAACAGGTCATTGATATCCTTGAAGTAATCCAGATCAAAGAACAGCAGGCCAAACGGGTTGTCATGGTCACGGCTACGGGAAACCCGCATTTCCAGCAGTTCCAGGAAAAGCGCGCGGTTGGGGAGCTCAGTCAGTGCATCGTAGTAGGCCATAGAGGTCAGGCGTTCCTCGAAAGAGGTCAGGGCGCCAATATCCATGAACATGCCGGCGTAGAACGTTTGCTCCGGGTGGGGGACCCGGTGGATCATCAGCCATTGGGGGTAGGTTTCACCGTTCTTGCGGCGATTCCAGATGACACCTTCCCAACGGCCTTCTTCCGCCAGCGTGGCCCACATATCACGGTAGAACGCCGGGCCATGGAACCCCGCACTGAGCACTGCCGGTTTCTCACCAATAACCTCAGCTTCCCGGTAACCGGTAATACTCTCGAACATCCGGTTGACGTAGATAATCCTTGGCTCATCCGTCGCCAGCATCATGGCCCGGGGGTGGCTTTCCACCAGGGTTCTGAAGTGGTCTGTAACCGGGGTCTCCATTGCGACCTTTCCTTTATCTGTTCATTAAGACATTGCTGCCCTGATCATAAGTCAAGTTCAGGAATCCCCTATCCGGATACTGCAAAACTGTCGCCAAAGCATACGAGTTGAGCGCTATTTGCACTTTCCGGATAATCCAACCATCTGACTGCGACACGGCCAGCACCCGGTCCACACTCGTATTGACCAGGGTTTCTGTGTAGCCTTGAGCCAGCTGATAATCCGGAATTGCCATCGTGACACTCTCTACCCTGACCTGGCTCTTTGCTGCCGGTTTTGCCACCTGGTACTGGTGGCGGGCAAAGGCTATAAAAGACTACGTACTGGCTGCGGCCCGTGATTATTGCCGGCGCATGGACGTCCTTTTGCTGGACGACGCCGTATATCTCCGGGGCCTGTGGTTCAAACGGGACCGCCAGGGCCGGCTGCGGGTCTGGCGCCGGTTCCTGTTTGACTTTACGACCACCGGCGAGGAGCGCTACCTGGGCCGGGTCATCATGCTGGGCCAGCAAGTGGAGCATATTGAACTGGAGGCACACCGGTTCCAGTAAGGCACCCGACGGCCCAGGCAGTTTGTCACCAACCCCGAAAACGGAATACCCGTTATCAAGGCGAGGCTGAACCCATGACCGATCAATCCCGCACTGACGGCGCCCTGACAGGCGGCCAGTTGTTTGTGAAAGCCCTGGAGAACGAAGGCGTACGCTACATTTTCGGGGTTCCCGGGGAAGAGAACCTGGACCTGCTGGAAGCTCTTCGAGAATCGTCCATCCAACTGGTGCTCAATCGCCATGAACAGGCAGCGGGATTTATGGCCGCCACTTACGGCCGCCTGACTGGCAAGGTCGGGGTCTGCCTCTCTACACTCGGGCCCGGCGCCACCAACCTGGTTACGGCTGCCGCCTATGCCCAGCTCGGCGCCATGCCGATGATGATGATTTCCGGCCAGAAGCCCATCAAGTCATCCAAGCAGGGGCTGTTCCAGATCCTGGACGTGGTAGACCTGATGCGGCCACTGACCAAGTACACCCGCCAGATCAGCAACGCCAACACCATTCCCGCCAAGCTGCGGGAGGCCTTCCGGCTGGCAGCGGAAGAACGGCCCGGGGCCGTCCACCTGGAACTGCCGGAAGACATCGCCGCCGAGCTGGCCGCGCCGGATACCCACATCTTCGATCCCAGTGACGCCCGCCGCCCCACCGCCAGCGAGAAGAGCCTGCAGAAAGCGGCGGAGATGATCCGCTCTGCCCGGCACCCGCTGATCATGATCGGCGCAGGCGCCAATCGTAAACGGGTGTCCCAGGCCCTGATCCACCTGGTCAACACCACGGACATTCCGTTTTTTACCACCCAGATGGGCAAGGGCGTGGTCGATGAACGTCACCCCCGTTATATCGGCAATGCCGCATTGTCCAGCGGTGACTTTGTCCACTGCGCCATTGACCATGCCGACCTGGTGATCAACGTGGGCCACGACGTAGTGGAAAAGCCGCCGTTCTTCATGCAGCCGGGTGGCAAACAGGTCATCCACGTGAACTTCAGCGGCGCGGATGTGGACCCGGTCTATTTCCCCCAGCACGAGGTGGTGGGCGACATCGCCAATTCCGTCGAATGGCTGGCGGACAATTGCGGGCGCTGCGCCAGCCATGACTTTACGGAGTTCATGCGGGTAAAGGCGGCGCTGGAGGCGCACCTGGAAGATCGCTGCGAAGATGACGGCTTCCCGGTGATTCCCCAGCGCATCGTGCACGACGTGCGCAAGGTGATGCCGGACGATGGCATCATCGCCCTGGACAACGGCATGTATAAACTCTGGTTCGCCCGCAACTACAAGGCGTACGACAACAACACGGTTTTGCTGGACAACGCCCTGGCCTCCATGGGTGCCGGCCTGCCCAGCGCCATGATGGCGGCGATGCTGTACCCGAAGCAGCGGGTGATGGCCATCTGTGGCGATGGCGGCTTCATGATGAACAGCCAGGAGCTGGAAACCGCCGTACGCCTGAAGCTGAACCTGGTGATCCTGATCATCAACGACAGCGCCTACGGCATGATCAAGTGGAAGCAGGCCCAGGAAGGCTTCGCCAACTTCGGCCTGGACTATGGCAACCCGGATTTCGTGCGCTATGCGGAGTCCTACGGCGCCACGGGCCATCGCGTCACCGAAACCGCACAGCTGGAACCCACCCTAGAGAAGGCCATGAAGGCCGGCGGCGTGCACCTGGTGGACGTGCCGGTGGACTACAGGGAGAACGACCGGGTGTTCAACCGAGAGCTGGCGGAACTGACCCGCGACCTGAACGCCAACTGCTGATACCGCCACCGGCTGAACCAACTGGCCCGCCTGTCATAGCCCGGGTGCCGCCCGGGCTTCGGCAATCCCCTACCGGTATTTCCCTCACACATCATCGGGTTCTGCCTATACTGCGGGTGTTATCCATGCTCAAACCCACGGTGAAAACAGGCCCATGGAAATCCAGAACGAACACCGCTATGCCATCAACCTCAACGTCCGGGGCATCCAGCCCTCGGCGACCCTGCGCATCAACGAACTGAGCAACCAGCTTCGGGCCGAGGGCCGGGATATCATCAAGCTGGGTCTTGGTCAGTCGCCCTTTCCGGTACCGGAGCGGGTGGTGCAGGCCCTGCAGGAGCATGCCCACGAGAAAGACTACCTGCCGGTCAAGGGCCTGAAAGGCCTGCGGGAAGCCATCGCCGGCTACATCAACCGGGCGGAGCGCCAGCGCTGCAGCTGGGAGGACGTGCTGATCGGCCCCGGCTCCAAGGAGCTGCTGTTCATCCTTCAGCTAGCCTATTACGGTGACCTGCTGATTCCCCGGCCCAGCTGGGTATCCTACGCGCCCCAGGCGCGGATCATCGGCCGCTCGGTGCATTGGCTGCCGACCCATGCCGAGAATAACTGGCAGTTGACGGCCGACGAGCTGGATATTATCTGCCGCGATGACCCTACCCGTCCGCGCATCCTGATCCTCAACTATCCGTCCAACCCCACCGGTTGCACCTATAACGATGACCAGCTATTGGCCATTGCCAACGTGGCCCGCAAGTACCGGATCATCCTCCTGTCTGACGAGATCTACGGTGAGGTTCAGTTCGACGGCAAGCACAAGTCCATCGCCCGCTACTATCCGGAAGGCACCATCATCAGCACCGGCATGAGCAAGTGGCTGGGGGCCGGTGGCTGGCGCCTGGGGGCCTTTATCTTCCCGCCCGAGCTGCGCCCTTTGCAGGACGCCATGGCCATCATTGCCAGCGAAACCTTCACCTCCACCAGCGCGCCTATCCAGTATGCCGGCATCACGGCTTTCGATGGAGGCGAGGACATCGACGACTACCTGAAGCACTCCCGCCGAGTACTCAAAGCCATCGGCGAGTACGTGCATCGCCGGCTGACGGACATGAAGGCAGATGTTCGCAAACCCGAGGGTGCTTTCTATCTGTTCCCGAACTTCTCGGCGTACAAGGAAGCCCTCGACAGGAAAGACATCAAGACCAGCGCGGCCTTCTGCAAGCGACTGCTGGAGGACACCGGTGTGGCCATGCTGCCGGCCAGTGATTTCGGCTTTGTGCCGGATCATATGGGGGCACGGCTGGCATTTGTGGACTTCGATGGGAGCAAGGCTCTGGAACTGGCGGCGGGAGAGTTTGCCGACCAGGAGCTGGGGGATGAGTTTGTCGCTTCGGCCAGTCCCAAGATGGTAACGGCCATGGACAGGATTGAAGGGTGGTTGAAGGCCCTTTAAAGGGCGACCTTCAACAGCGAAAATGGTCGGGCCCTGAAGCTCGGCTTACAGGGCCCGTTCAGCAAATCATGACGCGTTGCTGTCTGCTTTTTCGTCTGCCTTGGTGTCGGCAGTTTCAGAAGCCTGCTTCTGCTGCTCTGCCTTGGCAGCCCTCTCCTGCAACTGCTTTTCCAGCATCTCTTCCGCTACGATTTGCTGAGCACTGGCGTTAGCGGCGCCCATGATACCGACGACAGCAATGGTGGCGATGGCAACGGTTTTCTTCAGGTTTGCATTGATACCGAACATAAATAATTCCTCGAATACAGTTGGTTTGAACACCTCTGAGATCAACGCCCGTTGGGCTTCGCTGATCTCGATGGGTGCAGTATCCGGGAGTTGGTCAACACAAAAAAATTGTTTAACGGTATCTGACACATCATTTCAATGATGTATTGAGTGCACCTGGACGGATTACGGCTCCATCTCTTTCACCAGGTCCTGCCACCGCTCACGGATCAGGTATTCTACCAGCGAGCGCATCCAGACAAGCCCCGGCTCACGGTCATGGCGAGCGTGCCAGATCAGGTACACGCTGATCGGATCCACCTCGATGGGCAGACGGGTCAGCCATAGTCCCTTGCGCAATTGTTCATCCTGCATCATGCCGTCCGGCAGGGCTGTGATCAGGTCGGATGTCTGCAACAGGGCTGGAATGGCGGGAAAGTGGTTTACCGTCACTGCCACCCGCCGACTCAATCCCATGCGATCCAGCGCCGAGTCCACCGGCCCGTGGGTGTCCCCGGACAGGGAGATGAGCAGGTGTCGGGCATCCAGGAACTCTTCCAGGGTGATGGGCCGCCCCGCCAGGGGATGGTCTTCCCGCATGGCCAGTACATAGCCGCTCTCCGCCAGCCAGGTACTGCGGAGGCTGTGATCATGCTCGGTAAGCATTCCGATGGCCAGGTCCACATGGGCTTCACGCAACTGCATATGGGCGCCGCCGAGGGTGTAGGGCACCGCATGCAGGTCGATGCCAGGGGCATCCCGTTCAAGCTTGCTCACCAGCGGTGGCCACAGAAGGTCCAGCATCATGTCCGCCAGGGCAATACGGAACTTGCGGCGGGAGGTAGCGGGATCGAACCCCGTGGTGGTCACTGCTCGTGACAGCTCATGCATGGGGCCTCGCACCTGGTCCCAAAGGCTGAGCGCGTAGGATGTGGGCTCAATCTGCCGCCCCTTCTTGACGAACACCGGGTCCTTCCAGGCATGGCGCATGCGGGACACTGCATTGGATACCGCCGGCTGGGTCATGTTCAGCCGTTCTGCGGCCCGGGTGATGGACCCTTCCGTCATGATGGCGTCAAAGACGTACAGCAGTGTCAGTTCCTGGTTTTTCAAACACCTGCCCCTGTTCAGCCCAATCGTCAGCTTGCTAAATCGTCGGAACCGACGAAGGCATAAGACCCGCTGGTCCCTAACCTGTTTTCTGGGGCCGTGCCCCTGCCTGATCCGCCAGTCCCATGCACGTCCGGAAGTCACATGTCGCAAGTGGAGATGATGTTCCAGCGTTACGGGCCCAAATACAAGTGGCTCGTCACCCTCACCATGCTGCTCGGGCTGGTGGCGCTGGGTATGTCCATTACCATCGTCAATGTTGCCACTCCCTACATCAAGGGCTCCCTTGGACTGAGCGATGTGCAGGTTCAATGGATTTCCACCGGCTTCCTGGCGGCCACCACCGTTGCCCTGCTGATTGCCCCCTGGCTGGTCAGGTCCTTCGGTCAGCGGGCTACCTTTATCGGCTTGCTGGGCACCTTCGTCGTGGCCTCGATAATCGGCGGACTGGCCACCAGCATGGCTGCCATCGTGGCGGCCCGGGTGATACAGGGGGCCATGACAGGCCTTATCCGCCCGCTGGCACTGGAAGCCATGTTCTCGGTGTTCCCGGCCAATGAACGAGGCATGGCCACGGCCATCTACGGTATGTGCCTCGGCCTGCCCCTGACCCTGGCCACGGTCATCGGTGGCTGGCTGGTGGAAACCTTCACCTGGCGCTATGTGTTCTTCGTGACCCCGCCCATGTGTATCGCCGCCATGGCCATGGGCTACCTGTTCCTGCCAACCCGGGAGGAGTCCGGGCCACGCATGCCCTTCGACTGGACCGGCGCCATCAGCCTGTTTGTCTGCATCTTTGCCCTGCTGGCAGCGCTCTCCAACGGTCAGCGCTGGGGCTGGGACAGCAGCGCTGTACTGGGCCTGTTCGCCCTGTCACTGGTCCTGGGTGTTGGGTTCGTATGGTGGGAACGGCGGGTAAAA
Source organism: Marinobacter sp. AN1 (assembly GCF_026013985.1). Taxonomy (NCBI): domain Bacteria; kingdom Pseudomonadati; phylum Pseudomonadota; class Gammaproteobacteria; order Pseudomonadales; family Marinobacteraceae; genus Marinobacter; species Marinobacter sp. AN1. The sequence goes on from NZ_CP110342.1 coordinate 3,687,654, forward strand.
CAGCCGCTGCTGGACCTGGGCATTTTCCGGCACCGGGCCTTCCTCGCCGGCTGCCTGGCCATCTTCGTCTTTGGCGGCGCCTTCTACGCCATCATGTACCTGCTGCCGCTGTTCTCCCAGACCATTCTCCATTACCGGCCGGTGACGGCCGGCCTGCTGTTCCTGCCATCCACCCTGGTGCTGGCACTGCTGGTCCCGGTGATCGGCAAGCTGAGCGACCGTTACCCGGCCCATTACATGACCCTGCCGGGGCTGGCCTTTGCCATCTTCGCGGTGTACCTGTTCTCCCGGGCCGACGCCTACACCTCCTTTGGCTACCTGGCGCTGGCACTGACCCTGATGAGTGCGGGCATGGCGTCGTTCCCGCCCCCGACCCTGTCCAGGGCCATTGGATCCCTGCCCGTACACCTGACCGGTTACGGCTCCGGCGTCATCAACTTCACCCTTCAGATGGGTGGCGCCTTCGGTACGGCGGCACTGGTACTGATGATGGACCGTCGCATAAGCTGGCACGGCGAGCATATCAGCACCACCCTGACCCCGGGCAATGAGGTCGCCATGGCCACGGTCGGCCGCTGGCAGGAGTGGCTTGCCGGACTTGGGGTGCCGGAAGCCTGGCAGCAGGCGGCAGCCCTGCAGAAACTCGGAGCCACGGAACAGTTCTGGGCCACCGTTATGGCCTACCAGGACGGTTTCTGGCTGGTGATGGTCTCACTCACGTTTGTCGTCATCCCCGCCTGGCTGCTCAGCCGGTGGACCAGGACGCCACAACACGCTTAAGACAGATACTGACTTCGGACTACTTCATGGCTAATGACAATAACAACGACGGCTCCACCCCGAACCAGGCCGGGCCCGCACCGGGCCCCTGGAAAATGGGAAGACTCCTGTTACTGGTGCTGCTGGTTGTCGCCGGCATTGCCTGGGTCGGCCAGTGGCTATGGTATCGCCACACCCATGTGGTGGAAGACTACGCCAGCGTCACCACCGACCTGGTAACGGTGTCGTCGCGCCTGCCGGGCCGGCTGGAATCGTTCAGCCTGGAGAACGGTGACCCGCTTGAGCAAGGCCAGACAGTGGCCCGCCTTTACAGCCAGCCGGAAGAGCTCGAGCTGGCCCAGCGCCGGGCGCGGGTCGCCCGCATGGAAGCCCGGCTCGCGTTTGAACAACGGCAGATCCAGCAGTCCCAAAAACAACTTACCGGCGGTATCGCCAACGCCAGGCAACAACTGAAAACCGCCGAGGCGGACCTTAAAGTCGCCGAAGTAACGCTCGAAGATGCAGAACAGACCTGGCAGCGGGCGGAACCACTCTACCAGTCCGGCTCCCTGTCGAAACAGCAACGGGACCGCAACTACTATGACCTGATGTCTGCCCGGGCACGGGTCGAAACCGCACGCCAGCAGGTTGCCCTGAGACAGTCGGAACTGGACAACGCCGAGATGGGCCTGTTTACCGGAAGCCCGATGACCCTGCCGACCCCGGAACTGCTGGAAGCCCAGAACGCCATTACCCTGGAAGAACTGGAAGAAGCCCGGGCGGATGTCCGCAAACAGGAATCGCTGCTCGCAGACATGACGGTAACCAGCCCCGCCAGCGGCGTTGTCGCCCGCACCTTTGTGGAAAACGGCGAGTACCTGTCCGCCGGCCAGCCCATACTGATGATGTACGAGCCCGACAACATCTGGATCGAAGCCCGGGTCAAGGAAACGGATGTCCGCAAACTGGCCGCCGGCCAGGAGGTGAAGATACGAGTGGACGCCTGGCCTGACCGGGACTTCTCCGGCCGCATCGAAGTCATTGGCCGGTCTGCCACCAGCCAGTTTGCGCTGATCCCCAGCTCCAACCCGTCCGGCAACTTCACCAAGATCACCCAGCGCATTCCGGTGCGTATCTCAGTGGAGGAAGGCGACCGCAACCTGCTCAGCCCCGGCATGATGGTGGTGGTCTCCATCGCTTCCAGCACGGCAGATTGATTCCCGGGGCGCTTCCTGCAATGGTATCGGCAACATCCATTGCACGGAGCCCCCATGTCTGACATCGCCGACTTTGCCGAACGCATTGCCCGGGAAGCGGGAGAGCTGATCCGCCGGGAGCGGGACCAGAACACCCTTCGCACCGACTACAAACACCAGACCGAGCTGGTCACCCACGCGGACGTCATGGCAGACGAGTTCATCACCAGCGCCATCCGCCAGGCCTGGCCGGACCACCGCATCCTGTCTGAAGAGACCATGCCGGACCTGTCCCAGGCGGAGGAGCTGGAAACGCCCCTGTGGATCGTCGACCCCATCGACGGCACCGTGAACTACGCCTACGGCCATCCCCAGGTAGCCGTCTCCATCGCCTGGGCCGAAAAAGGCCGGGTACAGGTGGGCGTCGTACATGCGCCCTTCTCGGAGGAGACCTTCCGCGCGGAAAAAGGCAAAGGCGCCACCCTCAACGGTCAGCCCATCCAGCACAGCGGTGCCACCGACCTGCGCCAGTCCCTGTTTGCCACCGGCTTCCCCTACACCAAGGACAACCTGGAACCCCTGGTACGCCGGCTGAACGTGATGATCCACCACTGCCGCGACCTGCGCCGCATCGGCTCCGCCGCCCTGGACATCTGCTGGGTTGCCTGCGGCCGGCTCGACGCCTACTACGAAACCGTGAGCCCCTGGGACTTCGCGGCGGCCAAGCTCATCGCCCGCGAAGCCGGCGCCAGCGCCGGGCACTTCAGTGAGGTGCCGGAGGGGTATCCGGAGGATCTTTGGGGGCGGGATAACCTGATTACGGCGCCGGGGATTTATGACGAAATCCGGGCTTTGCTGGCTGAGGCTTGATCAGGCCCATAAGCTGGCTGACCGACCGGTATGACAACTGGGTTTCAAGCAATGATAACGTACCTTTGACACTGGACATCAACAAATAGCCCGGTGGTGAACGGGCGCCCGCTATCCAGGAACTGGATGCCACTAACAAGAGGTCAAGCTCATTGCCTGAACTTAAAACTGTCGGCCTGTTCCTCGTCACCGCATTGGCAGAGATCGTTGGTTGTTACTTACCTTATCTCTGGCTTCGTGAGGGCAAGACCATCTGGCTTCTGGTGCCAGGCGCTCTGAGTCTTGCCGCATTTGCGTGGTTACTGTCACTGCACCCCACCGCCGCTGGCAGAGTCTATGCGGCGTATGGTGGCGTGTATATCTTCATGGCGATTATCTGGCTCTGGGCCGTCGACGGTATTCGGCCAACGATGTGGGACCTGGTTGGTTCGGCCGTCGCGTTGGCGGGTATGGCTATTATCATGTTTGCACCGCGTACCACCTGACCCGGTATTGACTAAACCCCGGCCACAGTCCTGGCAAACACCGCCCTGCATTCCGGGTTACACTGCCGCTCTGTCCTATTTCCCGAACACGACAAGATCTTTATGACACCCGACCACAACGACCTCTGGTTCCTGCCCCTCGGCGGTACCGGCGAAATCGGTATGAACCTCAACCTTTACGGTCACGACGGCCAGTGGCTGATGGTGGATTGTGGCGTGACCTTTCCCCGGCCCGGTCGGGTGATTGCTGACGGCACCGTGCACGGACGCGGTGAGCCGCCGGTACAAATGGCCGATCCGGCCTTTATTGCGGATCGCCGCGAGCAGCTGGCCGGGCTGATCATCACCCATGCCCATGAGGATCATATTGGCGCCGTGCCCTACCTGTGGCCGCTGCTGCAATGCCCGGTGTACACCAGCCGCTTCACCGCCGAGATCCTGCGCCGCAAGCTGGCGGAGTTCGACCTGTTGCACCGGGTGCCGATCCACGTGGTGGACGTGGATGAACGCCGCACCATTGGCCCCTTCGAAGTGCAGTGGCTGGCGCTGACCCACTCCATTCCCGACCCCAACGCCCTGATGATCCGTGCCCCGGCGGGCCGGATCTTCCACAGTGGCGACTGGAAGCTGGACGAAGAACCACTGGTTGGCCACGGCTATACACCGGGTACGTTCAAGGCTCTGGCGGAGGAAGGCGTGACAGCCATGGTGTGTGATTCCACCAACGCCACGGTAGCGGGGCATTCCATGTCCGAGTCGGCGCTGGAGAAGGGTCTGCTCGCAGCCACCGAAGACGCGCCGGGGCGGGTTATCGTCGCCTGTTTTGGCAGTAACATCGCCCGGCTCCATACCCTGGCCAACGTGGCCCGGGCCACTGGCCGTTACATGGGCCTGCTGGGGCGTTCGCTGGTCAACATGTGTGGGGCTGCCAAGGCGGCCGGGGTCTGGAACGCGGACGATCACCTTATTCCTCCCGCCCACCTGGGCTACCTGCCACGGGAGGAGGTGCTGGCGGTGGCCACCGGCAGTCAGGGGGAACCGCGTACGGCCCTGCGTCGCATGGCCATGGGCTCGCACCCTGATGTGGAGCTGGAGCCTGGCGACCGGGTGATTTTCAGTGCCCGTGCCATCCCCGGCAACGAGGACGCCATCGAAGCGCTGATTACCAGCCTGAAGGAGCGGGGCGTCGAGGTCATCACCGCCGAGGACGCCGACCTGCCCATACACGCCTCCGGTCACCCGGCCCGGGACGAGTTGCGCGCCATGTACCAATGGGTTCAGCCAACTATCGCCATCCCCGTACACGGCGAAGCCGAACACATGGAGGCCCACGCCGGCCTGGCGCGGGAGTGTGGCGTACCCAGGGCCCTGCTCGGCCGCAACGGCGACCTGTTCATGATCCGCCCGGTGCCCGGAATGCGTCGACAGGTGGTGGAGACCGGGCGGCTTGGCTGGGAAAAAGGCGCACTGGTTCGGGTGGTTTGACCCCCGGCGTCCTTATTCCTTGAAGTAAACCACCTGGTGGGTGGTCGCAAGGAGCTCGCCGCCCGGGCTCCATACTTCCGCACTCTGGTCGAAGAAACCCTGGCCAAAATGGTTGGCGCTGGCAACACCCAGCACCGGCTCAGTGCCGACGGATGCCAACTGCTCGCCAGTAGCATGGAAGTAGGTGGTCAGGGAGACCGTCCCGATAGGCACCAGCTTTGGCCGCCGGACGTAGATTCGGGGAAAGAAGGCATCGCACAGCGCCGACAGGGACAGAAAATCCAGCGGCCTTGCTGGCTGGTCCTTCATCCATACCCGGCTCCGTGACGGGTAGTCCGGGTGCGGGTGTGGCTCCCCCATCAGCGCCCCCTCCACGAACCGCATGTCGTAGTTCCGGGTCCATCTCGGGCGGCCTTCCTTGGAGGCATCGCTCAGCTCCGAGGCAGGCGACACCTCCGGGAAGCTGCTCTCGGTGCTGGCCCAGGTCTCACGCCGGCGCGCCGTCACAGCAGTGGCGAAGGCCACGGTCTCACCACCCTGCAGCATTTCTATCCACCAGTGCTGACTATTGCGGTTGGTCCGCACCGGCCGGGCGACAACCTCAAAGTCGCCATCCGCCACGGGTGCGGCGAAGTTGACGGTCAGCGACAGCGGCTCACCCAGCAGCTGCTCGTGGCAGAGCACACCATTGAGCAACGTTGCGCCGGTGGTGCCGCCGAAGGGCCCGACCATATTGGCGTAGGCCGGGCTGGTGGCACCCTGCCAGCGCCCGCTATCGGTCGGTGTCAGGGCAACGGCCTGGTCGAGGGGGTGAACGGGGGTATTTTTGTCAGTCATGGTGGCCTCGTACGCAGATAAATGGTTGACCCGGGAGCCGGATCTTGACGGCGATAATTGCATATACAATACTTGCAGCTACAAATACTATCCGGAGCTTCCCATGACCGTCAAATCCCCGGTATCCGACAAGGCCCGGCCACAGGGCTGCACCAATTACCGCATTCGCCAGCTGATGCGGCAGGTGTCGCAGTTCTACGATGCCGAACTGGCGCAGGCAGGGCTCAAGGGCACCCAGTATGCCTTGATGGCCCACGTCATCCAGTTGGGCCCGGTGCGCCCGGGAGATCTCGCAAAGGCCATGAAAATGGACGCTTCCACCCTTACCCGCAACCTGAAACCACTACTGGACGCAGGCTGGCTCTCCCAGTCCCCCGGCCCGGATCGTCGCAGCCGGAGCATTTCCATCACCGACGCCGGCCGGGACAAGTGGCACCAGGCCAGGGCACACTGGAAGCGGGCCCAGCAGCGCATCAACGGCATGCTCGGCGAAGACCGGGTCATGACGTTGCACAGCCTGATCGACGAGTCGCTCGACCTGCTCGCACCCCACGAGCCGACCGGGGCGGATTCATGACGGCTTCCGCGCCGGGAACCGCCCGGCCAGCCACCATGACACGTACCGAACAGATGCTCAGTCGGCCGGCGCTGCCCCTGATCCTTGCCATGGCCGCCCCCAATGCCATCGCCTTCCTGGTGCAGGGCACAGTGAGCATGACTGAAGTCTGGTTCATCGGTCACCTCGGCACCGCTGCGCTGGCGGCCATTGCCCTGATGTTCCCGGGACTGATGCTGATGCAGATGCTCGCCAACGGCGCCATCGGTGGCGCATTGAGCAGTTCAGTGGCCCGGGCACTGGGCCGGGGCCGCAAGGACCAGGCCGAGGCGCTGATCTGGCATGGCATCGTGATAGCGGTGGCTGCGGGCGGTCTGTTCTGGCTGCTGTGGTGGCTTGGCGGCGCGGCTCTCCTCCATAAACTCGACGTCACCCCGGCAGTGATCGACGACGCGCTTCTCTATGGCCATATCCTTTTGGTGGCAGTGTCGCTCTCTGGCTGATGGGTATTATCGCCGCGGTTTACCGGGGCATGGGGGAGATGCGCTTTCCTGCCGTGGTGATGGTACTGGGTGCCTTTATCCAGATCCCCCTGTCCGGCGCGCTGATCCTGGGCTGGGCCGGGCTACCGCAGCTTGGTGTGGCAGGCGCGGCGGTTTCCGTGGTGGTGACCATGGGCCTTATGGCAGCGGTGCTCCTGGGCCGGCTGACGGGCAGCAGCCAGCTGTTGCGACTGCACCTGTCCAGGTTTGCCCTGCAGGGGGCGCTGTTCGCCGATATCTTTCGGGTCGGGGCACTGGCCTCGCTCTCCCCGGTACTGACCGTACTGGCCATTGCTGCGGTGAACGTGATTGTCAGCGGCTTCGGCGCGTCTGCCCTCGCCGGCTATGGTATTGCCGCCCGGCTGGAGTTCCTGTTGATTCCGATGGTGTTCGGTATTGGCGCCGCCATGACCGCCATCGTTGGCACCAATGTGGGCGCTGGCCGGGTGGCGAGGGCGGAGCAGGTGGGCTGGACCGGTGGCGCGCTTGCGGCGGGGCTCACTGGCAGTATCGGCCTGTTGTTGGCAGTCGCACCGGGTCTCTGGGTTGGCCTGTTTACCGATGATCCGGAAACGTTCAGCGCCGGTGCCAGGTTCCTGCAGATCGTGGGGCCGGTATTCCTGTTCCAGGGGCTGGGGCTTGCCCTCTACTTCGGCTCCCAGGGAGCGGGCTTTATCCAGTGGCCGGTCTTTGCTGCCCTGGTCCGGTTTGTCGTCGCCATTGGTGGTGCCTCGCTGGCGGCTTACGGATTCGGGTTGGGACTGGATGCGGTCTACGCCTGTATCGCAGCCGGCATGTTGCTGTTCGGCGCCATAACGGCCAGCGCCCTTCGCCTTGGTGCCTGGCGCCGGGCTGCCCCTGCCCACTGACGAACCAGGCGCATAGAAAGCCGCTGGCTGGCCCGACTCCAGCCGGCGCGCCTTGTTGCTCCCTCGCCCTTACCCTATGCTGACCTACGCCCTTGAAAATCCCGACAACTGATCAACCCTCAACCGGAGGTGCTATGAAACTCGCTACCCTGGCCAAACCCGGCGGACTGGATAAGCTAGGCGTCACCACAGGCGCTGAACCCGGTGACCCTGGCCCCGGCGAAATACGGGTTCGGATATACGCCAGTTCCCTGAACTACCACGATTACTCGGTGGTGACCGGTCGCATTCCCACCGAGGACGGCCGCATTCCCATGTCGGACGGTGCCGGTGTGGTGGAAGCTGTCGGCCCCGGGGTCAGTGACTTTCAGGTGGGTGACCATGTCGTTTCGACCTTCTTCCCGCAGTGGCTGACCGGTCCTGCACCCATCGCCAACTTCAGCACAACCCCGGGCGACGGAGTCGACGGCTACGCCCGGGAGCTCGTCGTTGCGCCGGAAAGCGCCTTTACCCTCGCCCCGAAAGGCTACAGCCACGCCGAAGCTGCCACCCTGACCACCGCCGGCCTGACCGCCTGGCGTGCGCTGGTGGTCAACGGCGGGCTGAAAGCCGGGGATACCGTGCTCACGCTCGGTACCGGCGGCGTTTCAATCTTTGCGCTGCAGTTCGCAAAGATGATGGGGGCGAATGTCATTTCAACCTCCTCGTCCGATGAAAAGCTGGAGCGGCTTGCCGGGATGGGAGCCGACCACACTATCAACTACAAGTCGACGCCCGAGTGGGGCCAGCGCGTGCTGGAGCTGACCGGTGGCCAGGGCGTGGAGCATGTCATCGAAGTAGGCGGCCCGGGCACCCTGCCCCAGTCCATTGATGCGGTCTGTATCGGCGGCCACATCTCACTGATCGGCGTGCTCACCGGCCGTGCCGGGGACGTGCCAACGGCAAAGCTGATGGCAAAGCAGGCCCGGCTGGAGGGGCTGATTGTCGGCAGCCGGGCCCAACAGCAGGACATGGTCCGCGCCATTGAGGCCAATGACCTGCACCCGGTGCTTGACCGCTCCTTCCCGCTGGAAGAAATTGGAGAGGCCTTCCGACACGAAGAAGCAGGCAGGCACTTCGGCAAGATCTGCCTGGAGGTCTGACCTCACTACCCCAAAGCCCTCTGACTGTCCGGCACTTGCCAACCGGCACGCAGCTGACTTTACTTGATGGAAAGCTGAACGTGCCGGCTGGCCGCCCGATACACAGGGTGGCCAGGGACACGGCAGCCCCGATGGGTACCATTCAGAGGGACCTGGATAATGAAACGCATCGCTATCTGTTTCGACGGCACCTGGAACCGGCCGGAGGAGACCCTCGGTGAGGACTTCCCCACCAACGTGCTGCACTTCGCCCGGGCCATTCGCCCACGGGACGACAACGGCAGGGAACAGGTGGTGTTCTATGACTGGGGCATTGGCTCCTACCACGATGAACTGCTGGCCGGCAGTACCGGGTACGGCCTGGAAAAAAATGTCATGGATGGCTACCGGTTCCTGGTCCATAACTACCAGCCCGGCGACGAGATCTACCTGTTCGGATTCAGCCGTGGCGCCTATACCGCCCGTAGCCTGGCGGGCATGATCAACAACTGCAGCATCCTGCAAAAGCGCCACGCCAACCGGATCCCCGAAGCCTTCAAGCTCTACAAGACCCGCAAGTACAAGCCCAATGGCGGGCATTCCATGGACTGGAAACGACAATACTCGGTGGAGGAGCGCACACCTGTCCGCTTCATCGGCGTGTGGGACACCGTCGGCGCCCTCGGGCTGCCCTTCACGTTCTTTGGCATGATCAAGGACAAGGACCTGTTCTATGACCGTGAAATCGGCAGCAACATCAGGGCGGCCCGCCATGCCCTGTCACTGGATGAACAGCGCGAGGATTTCGAACCCACACTCTGGGAACCCGGGTCCGGCGCAGACCTTGAGCAGGTCTGGTTTGCCGGCGTCCATTCGGATGTGGGTGGCGGCTATGGCCCAGACAAGAAAGGCCACACACTGGCAGACATCCCCCTGCTGTGGATGGCGCGGGAAGCAGAAAAGCACCAGCTGATGTTCCATGACACTCTCCCGAAAACCCTTCAGCACTCGGCAGACCAGCACAATGAATACAAGGGCAAGTACAAACTGCTGGGCAGGCTGATCAGGGAAATACCGGCGCCGGAGACCATTCCGACCTGCGTCCATGGAAGCGTGAAAAACCGTTATGAGAGCGGTTACCGCAGCGAATCGATCGAAGCCTTTATCAAACGCTACGGAAAGTGGCCACCGCTCTGGCAGGACTAGTGTCCATAGCCTCCTGACACAAGACAAGCCAGGGCCCCGGTGTCAGCCTCGTGACATGACCATCACGAGGAACCCCCATGAACTTTGATTACACCGACAAGGTCCGGGGTCTGCAGGAAAAGCTGCAGGCCTTTATGGACGAGCATATCTATCCCAACGAAACCGCCATTATCGAAGAAATCCGCTCGCTTGGGCCCTACAAGGTGTCCCCGAAACTGGAAGAGCTCAAGGTCCTTGGCCGGGAGTCAGGCCTGTGGAACCTGTTCCTGCCGGAGTCCGAGCACGGTGCCGGGCTTACCAACCTGGAATACGCTCCCCTGTGCGAGATCATGGGCCGGGTGGCCTTTGCACCGGAAGTCTTCAACTGCAGCGCACCGGACACCGGCAATATGGAAGTGCTGGCCCGCTACGGCACCGATGAGCAGAAGAAAACCTGGCTGGAACCGCTGCTGGAGGGCAAGACCCGCTCCTGCTTTGCCATGACCGAGCCGGCAGTGGCTTCAAGCGATGCCACCAATATCCAGTCGTCCATTACCCGGGATGGCGACGAGTACGTCATCAATGGCCACAAATGGTTCAGCTCCGGTGCCACCGATCCCCGCTGCGCCCTGTTCATCTTCATGGGCAAGACCGACCCGAACAACCCGGACCGGCACAAGCAGCAGTCCATGATCATCGTGCCCCGGGATGCCGAAGGCGTGGAGATTGTGCGGCCGCTACCGGTATTCGGCTACGACACCCTGGACCGGGTCACCGAGGTGAAATTCAACAATGTGCGGGTACCCGCCGGCAACATGCTGCTGGGTGAAGGTCGCGGGTTCGAGATCGCCCAGGGCCGCCTGGGGCCGGGGCGCATCCACCACTGCATGCGCCTGATCGGCCTGGCAGAGCGGATGCTCGGGCAGATGTGCCAGCGCACCCAGCAGCGGGTAACCTTTGGCCAGCCGGTGTCCACCCAGACCGTCACCCTGGAGCGGATCGCCGAGTCCCGCATCGCCATCGAGCAGGCCCGCCTGTTGACCCTGAAAGCGGCGTACATGATGGATACCGTGGGCAACAAGGTCGCAAAGGCTGAAATTGCCATGATCAAGATTGCCGCGCCCAACATGGCCTGCAAGGTCATCGACTGGGTGATGCAGTCCCACGGTGGTGCCGGGGTAATCAATGACCACGGCATTGCCGCCGCCTACGCGGTAGCGCGATTCCTGCGGATTGCGGATGGCCCTGACGAGGTCCACCGCAACCAGCTGGGCCGGCTGGAGCTGAAGAAACACCCCGTTACCAGCCCCTAGAAATCACGCCCAAGAAAAAGGCCCGCGGTTTAGCGGGCCTTTTCACAACTCACTGAGACTCAGCGATTCTTCCACACCGGGGCACGTTTCTCCGCAAACGCGCGCGAACCCTCGATGGCATCCTCCGACTTCATCACCGGGGCAATCAGCTCAGCCTGGCGATCGAACATCTCGTCCAGGGACCAGTCCTGCTGCTGTGCGATCACATTCTTGGTCGCCTTCAGTGACATGGGCGCATTGACAGCGATGGCGCGGGCCAGTTCCAGGGCGCCAGACATGGCCTCACCCGCATTGACCAGCCGGTTGATCAGCCCCAGGTCATACATCCGCTGGGCGTCCGCCATATCACCGGTCAGGGCGAGCTCCATGGCCACCCGGTACGGCAGCTGACGGGGCAGTCGCAGCAGACCACCAGCACCCGCTGCCAGGCCACGCTTCACTTCCGGCAGGCCGAACTTGGCATTGTTAGCCGCGACAATCAGGTCGCAACTGAGGGCCAGCTCGCAGCCACCGGCCAGGGCATAGCCCTCGATAGCAGCGATAACCGGCTTGCTCAGTTTTGCCTGCACGAAACCGGCGAAGCCTTTTTCATCAGTGACGACCTTCTCACCGGCCACAAAGGCCTTCAGGTCCATACCGGCGCAGAAGGAGCCGCCGGCACCGGTCAGGATCAGCACTCGCACGTCGTCCCTGGCTTCAAGCTCATCCAGGGTCTTGTCCATGGTCTCGGCAACCGCCTGGTTGATGGCGTTCTTTGCCTCCGGACGGTTCAGGGTAATGATGGCAACGCCATCTTCGACTTTCAGTTCGATCACGCTCATGTTTGTTTCTCTTGTTATTGATGGGGACTGATATCTCATCACGTCGTGAACTACCGCGCCTCGGTCAAACCGACGATCTTTCCCCTACATCAACGCAACCGAAAACCCGCCATCGACCACCAGGTTGGTGCCGCTGACATAGGCGCCGGCGTTGCTACACAGATAAAGCACCGAGTACCCGATATCCTCAGGCTCACCCAGACGCTTGACGGTAGTCTTCTCAACAATGCGTTTCTTGGTATCGGCGTCAAAGGCATCCGCCAGCTTGGTCTGGATGACGCCGGGCAGAACGGTATTGACCCGGATGCCTTCTCCACCGAACTCAAGGGCGAACGAACGGCTCATACCGATCAGGGCAGTCTTGAGGGTGGAATAAAGGCTCAGCATCCGGTCCGGATGCAGGGCAGCGACGGAGGCCAGGTTGACGATGCTGCCGCCGCCTTTCAGGCGCATCAACTTTACCGCTTCCACCGACATAAACCAGTAGCCTCTCAGGTCCACCTCGACGGTCTTGGTGAACAGGCCCACCTCCGTGTCCTCAATGGTTCGCCAGGGGCTGAGCACTGCGTTGTTGACCAGGATATCCAGGCCGCCATGTTCCTCTTTCAGCCAGGCAGACATGGCTTCGATATCCTCCATACGGCCAATATGGCAGGCACGCCCTTCAGCACTCAGCCCCTGCTCACGAAAGCCGGCAGCAATGGCATCGCACTCATCCTGCTTGCGGCTACTGATGATCACATGGGCACCTGCCTGGGCAAGCACACGGGCGGTCGCTTCGCCAATCCCCATGGTCGACCCGGTAACCAGGGCCACCTTACCCTCCAGGCTGAAGGCCGATGTCAGTTCCGGTGGTAGCTGTGCGGTCATGGTTTCCCCCTTTGATGAACGCAGTTTGTTGTTGTCGGGATGATGTGGGCGGCCTGCTGGCTCACTGGTGGAGCCTCACGCTCGCCTTCCCCGGCGTTATGACTTCTCCGGCCTCGTTCACAATGGCGAGCTCGACGTCGACCTCCCCGTCGGCCTCCCGGACTTCCGTTATGCGCCCACGGGCGCGCAGCGTTTCTCCGATATAGGCCGCCTTCCGGTTGCTGTATTCAAAGCCCGACAGGACGCCATCTGTGCCCACCCACTCCAGCACCAGCTGGGTCAGGAAATCCCCCTGCAGCGGGCCGTCAATCACGATGCCAGGGTGGCCCTCCTCACCAGTGGTGTAGGGGTGGTCATAATGGATCCGGTGGTGGTTCCAGATGGCGGCGTTGTACATGAACAACTGCACCTCATCCGGCTTGAACGCCCGCTCCGGTAATGGGTCGCCGACATGAACCCGGGATAGCTTCATGGTTACCTCGCAATGCGGGTGGAGTGCTCCGTCATGACCGGCTCCCCCGCTTCGGTTTCAACACGGTTCTCAACCACCGCAAAGATCAGCGGCCCCTGCGCCCCTTCCTTTTCGAACAGGTCCACCAGTGTCTGGCGGGAAACCAGAACATCACCGGGATAGATGCCCCGGAACCAGGTCTGCTGTGTGCCCCCGGCCATCACCCGCTTTAGGGGCAGTTCCGGCACCAGCCCCGTGTCCGGTGGCAGGCCATCATGGCCCAACTGCTCCCGCGGCAATATGGGCAGGAAAAGTCCAAACAGAAACATGGGGGGCGCCTCATCCCCATCGATAAACCGCTGCAGGCGCTGGCCGGTAGCGGCCGAGTATTTGCAGATTTCGCGGCGGGTCACTTCTGCACTGACGGGGGGTAATTGGCGCCCGACCGCCGCATTGAGTTCCGGTGTCAGCAACGCCATGGTTAAACTCCTCAATGGTCCAGCCCGAGACGGGATCTGGCTTCTGCATCCAGTTTACGAAAATCGATCTTGCCCTCAGGCGTCACCGGCCAGGCGCCCTCCCACTCGAGAAATTCCTGTGGTATCTCGTAAATCGCCATAACGCCCTTACAAGCCTCCCGGATGTCCCGGGTTGAACCAAGGGCGTGTCCGGCCCGTGGCCTGACAAAGGCAACGATCTTCGAGCCCCAGTAATCGTCCGGAACACCAATGGTCTTGACGTCGTCAAAGGCGTCCTGGAACACCTCGAGCAAGAGGTTGGTTACCCGCACGGTTGAGACATTTTCCCCACCGGTTTTCAGCACGCCACCGAGCCGCCCCAGGAAGGTGATATAGCCGTTATCGAAGGTGCCGTAATCACCACTGTGGAAGTAGCCTTCCTCGTCAAAGGACTGCCGGGTCTCTTCCTCCTGGCGATGGTAGCCCCGGAACAGGAAGGGGCTCCGGTAGCAGATTTCCCCTGGCTGGCCCTGAACAACCCGGTCACCGGTTTCCAGGTCCTTGATCACTACTTCCACCCCGGACAGAGGCCGGCCATGGGTGTATTTCTTGATGCGGTAATCCATGCAGTCATGCTCCGCCAGCGAAACCAGCGGGCCATTCTCGGTCTGGGCATAGAGGTTGTTGATGGTCGCGCCTTCCGGGCACATCTCCTTGACCAGGTCGTAACTACGGGGCTCACCGGCAAGCACTGCCTTGCAGATCGTAAAGTCATACCCGGAAAACCCCGGTGCCCTGAAAAGCCCCTGCCAGTGGGAATCGAAGCCGAAGGTCGCGGTTACCTTGTACTTGTCTATGATTTTCAGCGCCTGTTCCGGCCGGAACTGTTCCATCAGATGCAGTGTGCTACCAGCCAGGGTCAGACTGAGATTGAGTCCGAACAAACCGCTGTTGTGATAGAAGGGGCTGAGATTGATGTAGGAATCGCCTTCCTGGTAACAAAGGTTCCTGGCACCGAAATGGGCCGTCGCCAACGGGGGCCGATGGTCCCAGAGGGCGCTCTTGGAGAGCCCGGTGGTACCCGAGGTCTGGCACATGAACTGGATATCGGTGGGACGACCCTCTGTGATCAGCCGGTCGAATGTCGCCTGGTCCCAGTCCGCACCACGCTGTTCCAGGTCACTGAAATCCAGGAAACCGTCATGACGCAGCCGCTGGCGGCTCAGGCACACCATGTGAGTAAGTGCAGGAATTGCCTCAGAGGAAACCCGCGCCCCTTCAACCTGTAAGTCAGGAATTGACTCTTTCAGTGTGCGGATATAATCCCGGTCAGCATAGTGATCGACCGTGACGATCACCCTGGGATTGTTACGGGGCAACACACCCTGGAATTCAAGGACGCCCCACAGCAGGTTCAGCGGATTGATGATGGCTCCGAGCTGAAGCGTCGCAAAGTACAGGCACGCAAACTCCGGCGTCGGGCTGGGCAATACGGAGACCACATCCCCCTTGCCTACGCCAAGGCTGATCAAACCCTGGGACAACTGGTTAACCCGTTCCTGCAGGACTCGATAGGTGATCTCCTCGCCCTCGAAAACGATGGCAACCTTGTCCGGCTGAGCGGCACAGACTTCGGCAAACAGCGCCTGGGTTGTGTTGTCGTACCAGCGGTTGTGAAGGGATCTCTCCGCGAGTGTCATGGGCACTCCGTTACCAGGTCGATGGGGGGATCAAGGGAAGGCCACATGGATGCGTTGCAACTGTTCCTCACCATTCCCGGCCTTCAAGTTAACAGCCGGGAGACAGCCACACTTGTGCCTACTGGCTGCCTGAGAGGCCCGCCCGTGTTCAAAACAAAAACATTTGGAAGCTGAACGACCCATAGCCACCTGACGCAAGTCACAGGCAGATCAACCTCCCTATTCTGGCCCAACAGCTGAAGGAGATTGTCGATGGTAAAGCTGATTTTCTGCCTGCGAAGAAAGCCGGGGATGTCCCTGGAAGCATTCCGGGATTACTGGGCCAACCAACATGCACCCCTGGTGCAGAAACATGCCCAGGCCCTTGGCATCCAGCGCTATGTCCAGAGCTACACCCTTTCCGCCCCCCAGTTCTCCAAGATTGCCGAAGCCCGTGGTGCACCGGAGGCGTTCGATGGCGTTGCAGAATTGTGGTTTTCGGACTTGAATGAAATGGCAGAGAAAGGCGCGTCGCCCGAAGGCAGGGCGGCTGGCAAGGCACTGATTGAAGATGAGGCCCGCTTCATCGATCTGGCCCGGTCGCCCCTGTGGATTTCGGAAGAAAGGGAATTCATAGGCAACGGGAACTGAAAATAACAACACAACAATAACAACCCATAACCGACTGGCGTGAGAACAATAATGACAACAACCCATCAAGACCCGATCGTCCCTAAAGTCACAGGCGTCCCCACCGGCTCCCTGAGCGCGGTGGCAACCCCGCTCTGAGCGAATCCGGTTCCTGAACCCCCGGCACCCAAGTGCCCGGAGGGAACGCATAACAGAGCCAAGACGGGGGACAAACTGTGCTCAATGAATTCCTGCAACTGATACTCAGTGGTATCGCCATTGGCTGCGTGTACGGCCTCGTGGCACTGGGCTTTGTGTTAATCTACAAGGCCACGGAAGTGGTGAACTTTGCCCAGGGCGAGCTGATGATGTTCGGCGCCTTCATTGCCCTGACCATGGGCGGACTGCAGTTCATGCCCTTCTGGCTGAGCGTAGTGCTCGCCGTCCTGGCGATGGCCCTGATTGGTGGTGCGGTCGAGCGGGCCGTGATACGCCCGGTTCTCGGACAGCCTATTTTCTCCATCGTGATGATCACCATTGGCCTCGGGTTCTTTGCCCGGGGGCTTGCCAGCCTCATCCCCGGCTGGGGCACCCTGACCCACCGCCTGCCCACCCCCTATGCAGACCAGACCGTTGCCTTCGGTGAGCTGGTGCTGTCCGCCGGTCACCTGATGATCATCCTGGTGACGATTGTGCTTTGTATACTGCTGTTCGCCTTCTTCCGCTATACCCGCATGGGTGTGGCCATGCAGGCCATTTCGCAGAACCAGCTTGCGGCCCACTACATGGGCATTCCGGTCGCCAGGGTCAATACCCTGATCTGGTGTATCAGCGCTGCCGTCGCCGCCATTGCCGGTATTCTGCTGGCGCCCATCACCTTTGTTCACGCCAACATGGGACTGATCGGCCTCAAGGCCTTTCCCGCTGCGGTCATCGGAGGGTTTGGCAGCATTCCCGGAGCGATCGTTGGCGGCCTGATCATCGGCATTGTGGAGGCGCTTTCCGGGCGTTACCTGCCGGACGGCATCAAGGATGTCTCAGCCTACGTGGTGCTGCTGGCGGTTCTGATTATCCGACCAAACGGTCTGTTTGGTGAAAAACTGACCAAGAAAGTCTAGGCGGGCCGACTGATGCGATTCCTTTTCAAGACGTCATACAACCAGGACATCCGCCTGTTCAAGGACCGGATCACCATGGGCTGGTACCTGGCCCTGGGAGTGGTATTGCTTGTCCTGCCCCTGCTGCTGGGCGAGTACTACCTCTCGCAGGCCAGCTTTGTCCTCATCTACGCCATTGTGGGGCTGGGGCTGATGCTCTTGTCCGGCTTTACCGGGCAGATTTCGCTGGGGCATGCGGCGTTCCTCGCGGTGGGCGCCTACACCGAAGCCGTATTGTCAGCCCGCGGCGTTCCTTTCGTGGTCTCGCTGCCCATGGCCATGGCCGTGTCTGCTGCGGCCGGATTCGTCGTGGGGCTACCAGCACTGCGCCTCAAGGGTATCTACCTGGCCATTGCGACCCTCGCTTTCGGCTTCATTGTCGAGGTTACCCTCCAGCAATGGGAAAGTGTGACGGGTGGCTCCATGGGCCTGCTTCTCGAGCCAGTGACACTTCTTGGCGTTACCCTGGACTCGGAATCCGGTTTCTATTACCTGGCACTGGGTCTGACCGGCCTGACCCTGCTGATCCTGAAAAACCTGCTGAGGAGCCCCACCGGCAGGGCCTTCGTGGCAATTCGTGACTCGGAAATCTCGGCCCGCAGCATGGGTATCGGGCTGGCCCGCTACAAGACCCTGGCGTTCGTCATCTCGGCGGCCATAACCGGCCTGGCCGGCGCCCTGTACGCCCACAAGCTCCAGTTCATCTCTCCGGAGCAGTTCGGCGTCTTCGTTTCCATTGAGCTGCTGATGATCATTGTGATCGGAGGCATGGGTTCGCTGCACGGTGCCTTTCTCGGCGCACTTTTCATGACCATGTTGCCGGAGTTCATCGCCATTTTGAGGGAGTACCTGCCCTCCAGCCTGGCCTATCAACCAGGCCTGCAGCCCACCATCTTCGGGGCTATCCTGATTCTGTTCGTACTGCTCGAACCTGCCGGGCTCTATGGGCGCTGGGTGAAGATACGCACCTGGTTCCAGCTCTTCCCGCTCTATCGCAAGGGCCTGATGAAGCGCGAAAAAAGTTACGTCAAATCGGACCGGCTGAGCTAGGAGGACACCATGGCCTTACTGACGGTTGAGAACCTGTCCATGGAGTTTGGCGGCATCCGGGCCGTGGACGATGTGAGTTTCCGGGTCGGGGAAGGTGAGATCTATACCATCATCGGCCCTAACGGAGCGGGCAAGACCACTATTTTCAACATGATCAGCCTGATCTATCGCAGTTCTTCCGGCCGCATCTGGTTCGATGGTAACGACCTGTCTGCCAGGAAACCCCAGGATCTCACCCACCTTGGGCTGGCGCGGACCTTTCAGAACATCGAACTGTTCGAACACGAAACCGTCCTCCAGAACCTGCTGGTGGGACGTCACTGCCACTCCCGCACCCGTCTCTGGCAGCAGATGCTGTTCACACCGGCGACACGGCGGGCCGAGATCGAGCACCGGGAAGCGGTGGAACAGGTGATCGACCTGCTCAATCTGCAGCATTACCGCGACAGCGTCGTGGGCAACCTGCCCTATGGTGTCCAGAAGCTTATTGAACTGGGACGGGCATTGTGCGCCCGGCCTCGCATCCTGTTGCTGGATGAGCCCTCTTCCGGGCTCAACGTGGAGGAAACCGACGACCTGAGCTTCTGGATCGAAGACATCCGTAACCTGCTGGGGATTACCGTGGTGATGATCGAGCACGATATGCGCCTGGTCAGCCAGGTGTCAGACCGGGTCCTTGCGGTCAGCAACGGTCGTGTACTGGCAGAAGGCACCGCCCGGGAAATCCAGGAAAACCCGGCCGTTGCGGAAGCCTATCTGGGAACCCGGGAGGACGTGGCGTAATGACTGATACCGTGCTCGAGATCAAGAACCTGGAAGCGTCCTATGGTTCGGTGCAGGCCCTTCGGGGCGTCTCCCTCAGTATCCAGGAGGGCACCATAGCGACCATCCTTGGTGCCAATGGCGCCGGCAAGACCACCATTCTCAAGTGTATTTCCGGCATCGTTGACCCCCGCAAAGGCAGTATCCACTACCTGGGAAGAGCCATTGGTGGCAAGCGCGCCGACCTGATCGTCCGCATGGGTATTGCGCACGTGCCGGAGGGACGCCAGGTCTTCCCACTGCTGTCCGTTCGCGAGAACCTCTGGCTCGGGGCCTATACCCGTACCAGTCGGGTCGAGGCCCTGGAGGATCTGGAAGCGGTTTACCGCTACTTCCCCATACTCAAGGACCGGGAAAAACAGGAGGCCGGCAAGCTCTCCGGCGGTCAGCAGCAGATGCTTGCGATAGGGCGCGCCATGATGGCCCGTCCCTCGGTACTGTTGATGGATGAGCCCAGCCTGGGCCTTTCTCCGAAGCTGACCGAAGAAATCTTCACCATCATCCGACGCATCAACCGGGACTGGGGTACGACGATTCTCCTGGTTGAGCAAAACGCCAGCATTGCCCTGCAAACGGCCTCCCATGGCTACGTTCTTGAGTCCGGGAGGATCGTGATGGAGGGCCCCTGCGAAAAGCTGTTCCAGGATGAGGGGGTACAGGAGTTCTACCTGGGCCAGAAAGAAGAAACCGGTGTTGAACGCCGCCGCTGGAAGAAGACACGCAAATGGGCATGAAAACCGACAGCCAGGGGATGGACCGGGCGGTCCAGGCTTCTGGCCAGCCAAGAGGTGAAGCCGGCATGCCGGATACCCAAGCCATGACGATAGGGAACACCCGAACCGTTCCGGAAATGTTCCAGGCTGCCTGTGCAAAACGGGGAGCCGATATCCTGCTACGCCAGAAGGAATTCGGCATCTGGCAGGAAGTCACCTGGCACGACGCCGAAAAATTCGTCACGGACCTCGGCCTCGGACTGATCGCCCTGGGCCTCGGCCCGGGGGACCGGGCGTCCATACTGGCCAATACCGTGCGCGAGTGGCTTTACGCTGACCTCGCCATACTCGGCGCCGGCGGAATCTGTTCCGGCATTTACCCCACAGACGCAGCCAGCCAGGTGGAATTCCTGATGCAGGACTCCGCCTCCCGCTTCATTTTCGTGGAAGACGAAGAGCAGCTGGACAAGGTATTCCAGGTGCGCCATGCCCTGCCCCTGCTGGAAAAGGTCATTGTCTTCGAAATGAAGGGGCTCCATGACCTTGATGACCCCCAGGTGATGAGCCTGGAAGCCCTGCAGACCCTGGGACAGCAGCAGTCTCCTGACATCCGTGAGCTATGGTGGAGCCGGCAACGGGATATCCAGCCGGACGACACCGCGATACTGGTCTACACCTCCGGCACCACCGGCAAGCCCAAGGGTGCCGAGATCAGCCATCACAATATCCTCGCCAATGTCCGGGCCTGGCTGACGGCGGTGCCCATGTTCGAGGGTGATGAACGCATGGCATTCCTGCCCATGTGCCATGTGGGCGAACGCATCGCCGGCTGCTATACCTCCATGCATGCGGGGGTTCGCCTGAACTTCGTGGAAAACTTCGAGACGGTGCCGGAAAACGTGCGGGAGATATCGCCCACCATGGTCGGGGCCGTGCCCCGGGTATGGGAGAAGTTCTATTCGGCCATCCGCGTTCAACTGGCTGAAGCCACGGCCCTGCAACGCTTCTGCTACCGGATTGCCATCGACGCCGGTCACCGGATGGCCGCCTGCCGGCTGGAAAAACGGAAACCCGGCCTTGGGCAGGTCCTGTGGTTCCGGCTACTGGACTGGCTGGTCCTGGGCAACGTCAAGCGCATGATCGGCATCGGCCGGGCACGGGTACTGGTAACCGGTGCGGCGCCAATTTCCCCGGAACTGATTCGATGGTACCTGGCGCTGGGCGTCGACCTGGTGGAAGGCTGGGGCCAGACCGAAACCTCCGGCTTTGCCACGGCCAACACACCAGGCCAGTCCCGCCCGGGCACCGTCGGCAAACCCATGCCGGGAGTGGAGATCCGCATCTCCGACGAGGGGGAAATCCTGGTCAGGGGAGACATTGTCTTCAAGGGTTACCTTAACCTGCCGGAAAAGACCGCCGAAACCATCAGGGATGGCTGGCTCCACACCGGCGACGTGGGCGAACTGGATGAAGACGGCTTCCTGAAAATCACGGACCGGATGAAAGACATCATCATCACCGCCGGGGGCAAGAACGTCACGCCCACGGAGATCGAGAACGAGCTCAAGTTCAGCCCTTACATCACCGATGCGGTGATCATCGGGGACGCGCGCCCCTACCTGACCTGCCTGGTCATGCTGGACCAGGACAACGCCGAACACTACGCCCAGGAAAACGCCATACCTTTCTCCAGCTACGGCAGCCTGTGCCGGGCCGAGGAGATCGTAACCCTGATTTCAGAAGAAGTTGACAGGGTGAACCAGCGTTTTGCCCGGGTCGAGCAGGTCAAGAAATTCCGCATTATCGACAAGGCCCTGACCGCCGAGGACGAAGAACTGACCCCGACCATGAAACTGAAACGAAAGGTGATCAGCGAGAAATACAAAGACCTGATCAACAGCATGTACTGACCCGGCAAGACCACCGGGTCTTCCACCGAGCAACCGCCACTGACGTGGCAGGAGTACTGAACCATGACAACAACAAACGGTATCAAGCTCGCCTGTGCACTCACCGTAGGCCTGACCACACTGGTCAGCCTGCCGGCCGGTGCCAGGACCCAGGGTGTCACCGATGACCAGATCACCATTGGCACCATCCAGGACCTGAGCGGCCCACTGGCTGCCCTCAGTAAAAAATCCCTCGACGGCATGACCATGCGTGTCGACGAGATCAATGCCGAGGGGGGCATAAACGGCCGGGAGATCCGCCTCGTCGTTGACGATCACGGCTATCAGCCCAGGCGCGCCCTGCTCGCTGCCCAGCGCATGATTCAGCGGGACCGCATCTTCGCCATGATGGGCGTGATGGGGTCCGCCACCGCCATGGCGACCATTCCGGAACTGACCAAGAACAACGTACCCAGCCTGTTTCCCTTCAGTGCTGCCCGCCAGACCTATACCCCGATCAACGATCTGCAGTGGGCGTCAGTGGCCACCTATGACGGGCAAATGGAAGCCGGCATCCAGCACATGATGGAAGAGAAAGCCTTCGAGCGCCCCTGCGCCATCTACCAGGATGACGAGTTCGGTACAGAGGTTCTCAAGGGGGCGGAAGCAGGTCTCGAGAAACTCGGCAAGGAAATGGTCGAAACCACCTCCTTCCAGCGGGGCTCCACAGACTTCTCCTCCGGTGTTGCCAAGCTCATGGCCGCCGACTGTGACCTGGTGGTTATCGGGGCCGCCCTGCGGGAGCCCGTGGGCATCATGAACGAAGCCCGGACCCGTGGCTGGAGCCCCGCGTTCTTCGGTAGTGCAGCCTCCTACACTACCGAACTGCCCAAACTCGGGGGTGAGGCGGTCGAGGGCTACTACGCCATGTCCGGGGTCGAAATTCCCTACGCAGCGAGCAGTGAATCTGAGCAACTGCGTGAATGGGCAATCGCCTACGAAGAAAAGTTCGGTGCCGAACCGGACGGATTCTCGGTGCTGGGTTACACCATGGTGGAACTGTTCAACCGGGCCGCCGCAGCAGCCGGAGAGGATCTGACCGTGGACAGCCTGGTCGCCCAACTGAAACAGCTTGAGGCACCGGACCTGTTCGGCGCGGACTACTACTTCGACGAGGACACCCGCAACGGTGCCGCCACCGCCAGCCTGTTCCAGGTAAAGGACGGCATCTGGATTCGTCAGTCCGGGGCCCTCGAGACACCTTGACCACACAGTGGGTGGAAGGCATTCCCTTCCACCTTCACTTGTCCTCCATTTGAACCGTCTGAATACCTCCGGGGAGGCTCTGACCATGTCCAGACAATTTACCCAGCAGCAGATCGACGACCTGACCCTTCCCTTTGAAGAGCATGCGCTGGACGCGCTATTGGCGGACGACCTGGATTCTGTCCGGAGCTGGCTTGACCGGATGGCCCAGGGCCACGCCGGGCTTGATGCCCTCTCGGCCCATGCCCTGGCCCGGAAAATGGGCAAGCTCAGACAAGACTTTGGCGAAGCCGAGGCCCGTCGGCTACTGGAAGTCATCGGCCGGCAACTGATGAAAACCTGGCATGCCCAGTTGCGCGAAGGTGACGAGAAAGGTGCTTTCGCTGACCTGGTCAGCATCTATCGATACCAGGGCGACGCCCACTTAAATGCATTACAGGAAACCGACGACGAGGTGACCCTGGACCTGGCACCCTGCGGCAGCGGCGGCAAGCTCGACCGGCAGGGGCTGCCCGACCGCCATCCTGACTGGTACGGACGCTGGAGCGATGGCATCAGCACCTTCTGCCAGGGCTGCAAGGCCTGCCAGCGGGCCCTTAACGAGTCCCTTGGCGAGGACGTCTGGACCACCGAAAAGGGCGAGGATGGCCATTGCCGCATGCGCTTCCGCAAGCGTAGCAGCCAGGGAAGCCGCCTGTTCACGGACCAGGAGCTTGAGACCCTGCCGAAAACCCGGGTCCAGCTGGCCCGGGAAAAGCTGGACGCCGGCGAGACCGACATTGAACCGCTGCTCAGGGGACAGCGCAAGGAATGGCAGCCATGGCATGACTTCGGTGTGGTCTGGCTGGAGTATTTCTACGCCACGGCACTCGATAAGGGCGGCGCTGACTACCTGGACGAAATGCTGGCCCAGACTTACGAACCGGCCTTTGACGCCGGATTCCCCCGTTACAGTGCCTTGAGCGACCAGGAGCTGCTTGAAGAAGTTGCCAAGACCTGGAACTACCACTGCGCGGATTTTTCGGTAACGGAAGAAGATGACCGTTTCGTATTCCGGCTCGACCCCTGTGGCAGTGGCGGGCGACTGTTCCGGGGTGAGATGTGGCGGGACATGTTCCACTATGGGGAGCCGCTTTCGCCGACCATGGCCGAACCCCACAACATCAACTTCAACCGTCACCAGGCGCCGACCTACTGCACCCACTGTGCAGCCTCGAACCGTGCCCAGCTCAAGGACGGACCTGAAGGCTCCAACCCCAGATTCTTCGTTATCGACGGACACGCCCAGCAGAGACCTGGCCAGGCCTGCCGCCAGTTCAGCTACAAGAAAAACGCCGACCGGGCCGCCATGGACCCTGCGCTGCCGGCGCAGATCGGTCTGGACTGGACATCCGCCGACCGGGCGATACCCGCTCGCAACCTGGAGAACAAGTGATGATATCAATGGCAGGAAAGACCGCCCTGATCACCGGTGGATCAAGGGGACTGGGACGGGCCGCTGCAAACCGGCTGGCCGAACTGGGTGCCAATATTGCCATCCTGGACATTGATGACCAGGCCGCCGCCACGGTAGAGGAAGTGCGCTTGCTGGGACGCAGGGCAACCTATCGCAAGACCGACGTGTCCAGCAACGAGGCAGTGCGGGAGGCCGTGGCATCCGTTGAGGGAGAACTCGGCCACATTGACATCCTGGTCAATAACGCCGGTATCGTGAAGAACATTGCTCCTATCAGCCGTATGGCACCGGAAGCCTGGCAGAGGGAACTGGGAGTAAACCTCAGCGGCCCCTTCAACCTGATCCAGGCCATTGCCCCCGGCATGGCCGAGCGAGGATGGGGCCGTATTGTGAATATCTCCTCGGCAGCGGCCCGCGGTGGCCTGTTTAACCAGGCCGGGTACGCCGCTTCCAAGGCCGGCGTGCTGGGACTGACCCAGAACGTCACCCTTGAGTTTGCGGGCAAGGGCGTTACCTGCAACGCCATTCTTCCCGGCGTCATCGGCACCGAGAATGTCATGGCCATGCCACAGGAAATCTTTGACCAGGCCGTCCGCCTGGTTCCCACCGGCCGTGTTGGTGAACCTGAAGAAGTGGCAAACCTGATTGCCTTCCTGTGTTCGGACCTGGCCGGCTATATCAACGGCGTCGACATTCTGATCGATGGCGGCGCTGCACTGAACACCGTAGTTCTGGGGAGCCGTAAAGCCCTGAAATCCTGACCAGGGAAAACCTGACCTGCGGTACAACAACGACAATAACGGAGGCAAACCATGCCTGTATCCCCCCGATTCCGAAAAGCCCTTCTCCCGATCGCCCTGGCCAGCGGCCTTGCTGTCACCATGACCGGCCAGGCGAAGGAACTCAGCTATGCACTGGGCTTCCCGCCCAACTCTGCCGCAGATGATGCGGCGACCACTTTCGCCAACAAGCTGGCAGAGGAAACCGGTGGCGAGGTAACCGCCAAGAACTACGCCATGTCACTGCTGAACCTCGCCGAGATGTCCGACGGCGTCCGGGACGGCATCGCCGATATCGGTAACGTGCTGACACCCTATTTCCCGAGGCAGTACCCCCACGCCAACATGGCTGCCGAGCTGACCATGCTGCTGGCACTGGACTCCCGGGCAAAGGGGCGCCAGGGCATGGCCTATGCCGGTGTCATGGGTGAGTTTCTGCTGCTGAACTGCGCGGACTGCGTACAGGACTTTATCAACCAGGGCCAGATCTACCTGCCCATGGGGGCAACACCGGAGTACCAGTTGCTCTGTACCAGCCCCATCGAGACACCCGAAGACCTGAAAGGCAAACGGCTGCGGGTTGCCGGGGCCCAGTGGTCACGATGGGCTTCCCACTTTGGGGCAACCAGCGTTTCCCTGTCCGGTAATGAGGTCTACGAGGCACTGGAACAGGGCGTGGTGGACTGTACGGTTCAGTCCAACCCGGAACTTGGCAACTTCGGACTCAAGGATGTGGTGACTGACATCACCGTGGGCATACCTGGTGGTGTTTTTTCCGGCGGATCGGTCAGTGTCGGCCTTTCCCCGTGGCAGGATCTCTCTGCCGAACATCGCGAGGATTTGCTCAAGGCAGTCAGCCACCTGATGGCCGACATGACCTGGCGCTACCAGACCTATGGCGACCGGGATTTCAAGGAAGCGAGGGAGAGCGGGGTCAATATCCACCAGCCCTCCGAAGCGCTGGTTGAGGCTTCCCGCGATTTCGTCAGGGAAGACATCCCGCGGATCGCCAGCAATTACACCGAGCAATATGGCATGACCAATGCCGATGCCAAGATCGAAACACTTCGTCCCATTGTGGAGAAGTGGGTCAAACTGATGGACGAGGCCAAACTGGAAGACGCCGAGGACCTGGCGGCTATTTACTGGGAGGAGATTCTCTCAAAGGTTGATGTCGAGACCTACGGCCAGTAAGTAACATCCCCTGTTCCAGTTCCTGTACGAGCCGGAACAGGGGGCGTTTTTTTACAGGCCGTGACTACTCACGTCCACCTTGGAAAACACTTCCTCCCAGTACAGATCCGCAAGTGAATCAACACTGTCAATTTCCTGGACCAGCTCAACCCACTTATCGAGTATTGGCCTGAAGTCGGAGAGCATCTCCGCACTGCGCTCAACACCGTACTTTTCAGAGTAATGTGTGGCCAGGGTATCCATATCCTGTTCGATAAAGGTCTGGGTTACCTCTACCAGTTCGTCATCCGCGTCGTGAAAACCCACACCACGCTCCCGAAGTCCATCGAGCACTTCGTCTTCCCGCTGGTGATAGACAAACGGAATCTGAGCAGCCTCTACGGTTGCGGCATGCAGCATGGCCCGGCGCTGATCCTCGGTCAGACTACGCCATACATCGGCGTTAACATTGGTTCCGGCCGTCGTGAAAATACCACCGGGTACGGCCATTGTGATATCAGTAACGGCTTCTGTCAGACCGAAATTATGAATCTCCGGAGCCGACAATACTATGCAATCCACCACACCCTGGCTCAGCGCTTCATTCATTTCATTGGCCGACATGGTTATACCAACTCCACCCACAGACTCCACCCAGCGCGACCAATTGCCAGCTCCGACCCGCATACGCTTGCCCTTGAGGTCATCGAGACTTTTAACGGGGGTCCGACACACCAGGCCATAGGAGGAGCCTCCGGTCTGTCCGGTGTAGACCTGGTTCTGTTCGGCAAACTCTTCGTTACACTCAGGGCAATGGTTGAAAACGAACTCTGACATGGCGCCAATGTAGGCTAGGAGTCTGCGCGGCAGAAACGTTTTGAGCCCTCGTTTCCGCCAGACCGGATCATTGTCTGGCCGGAAGGAGTGTTCGCGATATCGGATCGGCTCCATCATCGCTTTCGATCCAGCCAGTTAACCGGTTAAAGGGGCATCGCAGGGCCCCAGCTGTACCTACCGTGAGCCAAAGGCTGCCTCAGCGACTTATGCCAGCCTCATCAGTGAACTCATGCGCCTGAGATTGAGCGACAGACAGACAAGATCCCATTCACCCTGCACCGCCTGAAGGCCCCGCAAGCCGAACTGCCGGAAGCCCAGGACATTCTTGATCCAGCCATTCACCGCCTCAACCATGTGCTTGCGCTGAGCGTAGACTGCTCGCCCCTCCGCCGTGGTAAGCTTCTCCTCCATGCGGGCCGTCGCCGGGTACCGGCTCGCGTTTATATCTCCGGTTTTTTGCCTTCCCGGCGCAGCGAGACGTAGCCATCTATGCCTTTTGTCTCCAATGCCTGCAAGTCTTCCTCTTTGCGATAACCCGCATCAGCCAGACATTGGCCCGGGTAACTTCCCAGAGTTTCTTTTACCTCGCCCAGCAGCGGCACCAGACAGCCGTTATCACTGGGGTTGTTACCCTGGCGGTTGCCCACGATGATCTGGAACTCGCCATCCACGGCCAGTTGGCCGTTATAGCATTGCTGGAACCCATCATTCGTTTTCATGATCCGGCTTTGGGGGTCGGTAAAGTTACTCTGAGCCTTGTCCTCCGGAACTCCATAATCTCTCTTGAAGTTCCGGCCACCCTTGGGTGAGCGGCGATCATCGTCTGGATGCCGGCCTTTGGCCTCATCTTGCGTTTTTTGATCCGCTTCCAGTTTCTCCTTCGCTGCCCGGATCTTGTCCAGCCGCCCCTGACGGTGCTGAAGCTCTTCGGGTAACTCGTCGCCCCGCTGATCCGGGCCAAACTGTTGGTCTTCCGATTCATCCACACGGCGAGCCTGGCCACAAAGCTCATCAACCTCTTTTGACAGACGGGCTTCTTCCTCCCGCATGCGGTCATAGCTCATGGCCTTGTGCTTACTGGCGTTGGCCCGGACCTTGGTGCCATCAATCGCCAGCGTACCGAGAGTAACCAATTCCGCTTCCTGGGCGATCCGGACCACCTGAATAAATACGGCCTTGAACGCAGCCAGGTGTTGCTTGCGAAAATCGCAGATAGTGCGGTGTCTGGGGAAATTGCCAGCCGCCAGGACCCGAAGGGCGACATCTTCTTCCAACTTCCGGGCGATCTTTCGTGATGAAAACACGCCGGTCGCGTACGCATAGATCAACACCTTCAACATCATCCGCGGATCGAAAGGCGAGTTGCGCCGACCGCTCCCTTCATACCGGGCGTAGAAGGCACTCAGATCCAGTTCCTCGACCACGTCACTGATGAAATAGGCCAGATGCCCTTCGGGCAGCCACTCGTTCAGGCTCGGGGGAAGAAGCAGTTCCTGATCAGGTGAATAGGGGCGGAAGGTGGTTCCCATCGGATTCTCCGGTGCTGAAGAATTTTTACGTATTATGCCAGAAGGTGGCTCCTGCCGCGCAGACTCCTAGTCCCTCTTTTCCAACGATCTTGTCGCCATACAACCGTAACAACATTGAAGACTCAGAGAGCAGGTTGGTGTGGGGGTATTCCGCGGGGAAATAGGGGGTAAGCACAAACCCAATATCGGCGATACCATCCCTTAGGCCAGCCGAGGTCTCGGCCATGTTCAGCAGAGACATGGCATACACCTTCACTGACAGCTCTCCGTTCGAATATTCTCCGACCGCATCGGCATAGGCCTGCCCGGCATCCACCACGAACGACCCAGGCGGGTGTCCCATCGCATAACGCAGCTCCCGGGTTTCCGAGACCGCAGGTCCGGCAAGCACCCCACCGATCAACGGGATAGCAGTCAGGCCGATCACTGATTTCAACAGCTTGTTCATCACGTGCTCCTAAGGTTTGGGCATTATCGTTATTGTTCCGGACTCAGCCGGGGACCTTTCAGGACACTCGCTACTTCTTTCTTTTTGTTTTATCGAATGCTTATTCAGGTAACTGTTGGTATGAATGCCTCCTCTTTGTCATGGGACGAAGGTTGATCAATCTGCCCTCGCATGCAGCTTCTGCATACCCCGCAGCCAGCGGTCAATATCCTCTGCCTTGGACTGGTAGTAGGTCAGCACTTCCTCGTGGGGCAGGATCAGGAAACGCTCGTCTCGGAGACCATCCACGACGGTCTGGGCAACATCGTCAGCGGTCAGTTCATGCCCGCCGGACATCAGCTCCTGCCGTACCTCGGAAGCGCTGCGAAACATCGGGGTGTCGACAGCGCCCGGGCACAGGCAGCTGACACCGATACCCCGCGCGCCATAGGTGATGGCAAGCCATTCCGCGAAGCTGACGGCAGCATGCTTGGTGACCGCATAGGGTGCGTCAAACTGGGACAGCAGACCGGCAGCGGATGCGGTGTTCAGCAAGTATCCGCTGCCCCGTTCCAGCATGCGGGGTACCAGCGTACGCGCAGCATGCACATGGGCCATCAGGTTGACGTCCCAGGTCTGGTTCCAGACTTCGTCCGGCAGTTCGATACCGCCCGGAACCGCGATGCCCGCATTGGAGCAGAACAGGTCAACCGGGCCATACTGAGCTGTGGCCACATCCACAACCCGCTCAATATCGGCAGCAACGCTGACATCCACCTGCACCGCCAAGCCGGCGATCTCCTTCGCAACCTGGCTTGCTGCTTCGATGTCCCGGTCGGCAACCACCACGCCCCTGGCACCTTCCGCCGCAAATCGACGAGCCATTGCCGCTCCGATACCACTGGCCCCACCGGTTACAACGACGACCTTACCGTTCAGCTCCATGGCTCAGCCTCCATCGCGCCCGCGTTCGGTATAGACAATCAGCTTGCCGGTAGCCCTGCGCTCCTTCAGGTCGATCAGCGCCCTTGCGGTATCCTCCAGTGGATAGCGTGCGGTGATCCGAGGGTTGATACGGCCGTCGGCAAGCCAGCCGGTCAGTTCGTCCATCAGTTCACGGAACCGTGCGGGCTCCCTGTCCTGGAAGGCGCCATAGAAGACGCCCACCAGTGAGCAGCCCTTGAGCAGGGTCAGATTCAGGGGTAGTTTCGGGATGTCCCCGGTGGTAAAGCCGATCACCAGGAAGCGACCGTTCCAGGCCATACCCCGCAAGGCTGGCTCACTGTATTCACCACCCACCGGATCGTAGACCACATCCACACCACGTCCGTCTGTCAGCTCCCGGATGCGATCCCGAAGATCTTCGCTGCTGTAATTAATGGTTTCGTCGGCGCCGTGGTTGCGGCAAATTTCCAGCTTTTCGTCGGTGGAGGCAGCAGCGATGACACGGGCACCCATCACCTTGCCCAGTTCGATGGCCGACAGGCCGGTACCACCCGCGGCCCCCAGCACCAGCAGGGTTTCACCGGGCTGCAGGTGGGCCCGGTCCTTGAGAGCATAGTGGGTCGTACCATAGGTGATAACCAGCGCTGCACCAGCGTCCATGCTGACGCCATCCGGAAGTCGCACGACCTTGCTGGCTGCCACAGGTGCCTCCTCGGCAAATCCGCCCCAGCCCGGGATACCGATAACCCGGTCGCCGGGAGCAAAGCCTTCAACACCGGCTCCGACGGATTTGATGGTTCCGGCCACCTCTCCCCCGGGAACAAAGGGAAACGGCCTCTTGAACTGGTACTTGCCCTCGATGATCAGGGTGTCGGGAAAATTGGCGGCACAGGAGTGTACCGAGATAATCACCTCACCTTCGGACGGCTCAAGGGATGGCACATCTTCCAGGGTCAGCGCTTCGGGCGGACCGTATTGCTTGCATAGAACCGCTTTCATGTTGTGATTGTCCCTGTTGCACGTTTTGGATAGTAGCTTTCGACTCTAGGCCGCTATGGGGTGGGGTTCTTGTGCTGACTGGCTACGCAGGACGAAAATAAAAAACCCCACGCAGAGGTGGGGTAAGAGTCGCTCAAGAGAACATCCAACAACCTGAATGACTATCGTCTTCTATCAGCGCCCGGGCCAGCGGGGGGCACGCTTTTCGTTAAACGCTGCCATACCCTCCTTTGCATCCTCGGTCAGGGTCATGGTAGCGAGCTGGGTTTCGGTATAGGCAATGGCCTGTTCGAAGCTCATATCCTCAATGGCCTTCATGGCGTACTTGCCTCGGCGAATGGCGGTGGGAGACTTGTCCGTCAGGCGACTGATCAGCCAGTCCACCTTGGCATCCAGTTCCTCCGGCGCCACTACATGGTTCAGCAAGCCATGCTGACGGGCTTCGTCGGCAGTGAACGGCTCTCCGGTGAGGGTCCATTCCCGCAGCACGCGCCGCGGTACCAGGCGCTGCATCAGGCTAAGTACCTGCATGGGAAACAGACCGACTTTCACCTCCGGCAGGCCAAATTTCACGTTGCTGTGGGCTACTGCCATATCACCCATGCAGAGCAGGCCCATGCCGCCCGCCATACAGACGCCATTGACCCGTACGATACAGGGCGTGGTGGTATTCACCGCCAGCCGGAACAGGTCCGCGTACTCTGCATTGGGTTTTGAATAATCGAAGGCGAAACCCTGGCCCGGCTGCAGGTCACCGCCAGCACAGAACGCCTTTTCACCAGCGGCTGTGAGTACGATCACCCGGATCTCGGGATCCGATTCTGCTTTCAGATAGCCCTCACGAATCCGGGCAATCACGTCATTGTTGATAGCATTGCGTTTTTCGGGCCGGTTGATGGTGATCCACAGGGCCGGCCCCTTCTGTTCCAGCAAGACCGCTTCTTGTTCAGACATCATGGCTCTCCTGGTTGATCAGTTGCTTTCAGCAGGGGTAGCTGTTTCGGCCGGGATAACCTCGGCAATCACCTTGCCAGCGGTGACCTGTTCACCTTCGCTGACCGTGAGCGACACAATCGTTCCTGCCACTGCCGCCACGTGGACGTGTTCCATCTTCATGGCTTCCAGCACAACCACCGGCTGGCCAGCCTCGACCGTATCGCCCTCACCGGCATGCAGGGCTACCACCCGTCCGTTCATGGAGGCGCGGATGACGCCATCACCGGCTTCATCCCCGGCAACGGCAGCCTCATGGGTATGGTCATCCACACGGTAGGAGTGACCGCGGTAGCGCAGGTAGAGGCGGGAACCGGCACGAATCATCTCGGCGGTTTCTGACAAGCCCTCGCAGGTGAACCGCACCCGGGCACCGTCCACGGCATCCAGCGTCAATTCAGCGGCGGCGTCGTCCAGCTGAATCCGGAAGGTGCCATTACCCTGATTGCTCACCCGCGCGTCAGCGGCTTCCCCGCCAACACTGAAGCGGAAGATGATCGGCAGGCGATGGGTAATGGTGCTGATCGAGCCACCGTAGCTACCCTGTGCGTCGGTGGTATAGAGCAGCACGGCGGCCAGTAACCGGGCCCGGTCATCGGCGCCCTGGTCCCTTGCCAGCAGTTCATCCTGGTGGTTATCAACGAAGGCCGTGGTCGCCTCCCCCTGGATAAAGGTGGGGTGCTCCAGGCAGGCGCTCAGAAAAGCCTGGTTGGTTTCCACGCCCAGTGCCGTAGCGTCCTTCAATCCGCTGACCAGGCGACGGCGGGCCTCTTCCCGGTCCGCCCCGGTGCTGATCAGCTTGGCGATCATGGAATCGTAGAAAGGCGGGATCTCGGAACCGGACTCCACCGCATCTTCTACCCGCAGGGTGTCAGGCATGTGCCACAGCGCCATGGTGCCACTCTGGGGCATAAACCCTTCGCTGGGGCTTTCTGCGCACAGACGCACTTCAATGGAGTGACCCTTCAGCACGATATCGTCCTGGCTCAGGGGCAGCGGCTGACCGGCGGCGACCCGCAGCTGCAGCTCTACCAGGTCCAGTCCGGTGATGGACTCGGTTACCGGGTGCTCCACCTGCAGGCGGGTGTTCATCTCCATGAAATAGAAATTGCCATCCTGGTCCAGCAGGAATTCCAGGGTGCCGGCCCCCTCGTAATGGATGGCCTTGACTGCGGTAACGGCGGTCTCGCCCATCCGTGCCCGCAACTCCGGCGACACCGCCGGTGACGGTGCTTCTTCCACCACCTTCTGGTGACGGCGCTGGATGGAACAATCCCGCTCTCCGATGTAAACGGCGTTGCCGTAGCGGTCCGCCATGATCTGTATTTCAATATGGCGCGGGTTGATAATCGCCCGCTCCAGGATCACCTCGGGGTCGCCGAAGGCACTTTCCGCCTCGGACCGCGCGCTACGCAGGGCGGCAGGAAAGTCCTCCGCTTTCTCGACCAGTCGCATACCCCGTCCGCCGCCGCCGGCGGTGGCCTTGATCATGATGGGGAAGCCGACGTTGTCCGCTTCCCTGATGAGGCGCCCTTCGTCCTGGTCTTCACCCTGGTAACCGGGCACACAGGGAACGCCCGCGTCCATCATCAGTTGCTTGGCACCCGCCTTGTGACCCATGGAGACAATGGATTCGGCAGACGGGCCCACAAAGATAATACCCGCCTCCTTACAGGCTTTCGGCAGGCCCGGGTTTTCCGCCAGGAAACCATATCCGGGATGGATCGCATCGGCGCCGCTGAGCTTTGCCGCCTCGATAATCCGGTCAATACGCAGATAGGAGTCCGCTGGCAGGTCGCCGCCTATGGCTACGGCCTGGTCAGCAGCCCGAACGTGGCGGGCATTTCTGTCTGCGGATGAATAGACCGCTACGGTCCGGTAACCCAGTTCACGGGCGGAGCGGATAACTCGGAGCGCGATTTCGCCCCGGTTAGCGACCAGCACCTTGGTAAAGGGGGTCGGTTTGATTGCTGTTGTCGTGGTCATGATAGTCAGACACCGTTCTCATTCTTTGGGCGGCCGGCAATACCGGCCGGGTTCCGGGATTCCATCAGGGTCAGGGGCGCGCCACACCAAACTGCATCTTGTGGGGCTCACGCCGCTCTGCGTCACGACAGACCGACAGCACGTAGGACAGTACCGAGCGGGTCTCACGAGGGTCGATGACACCATCATCCAGGAGCCTGGCACTGGTAGTGAACACATCCATCTGGCTCTCGAAGGTGTCTACGATTTTCTTTTCCATGGCGGCGAGCTTGTCGTGATCCACTTCGCCGGTCTTGCGCTTCATGGCCGCTTCGGTGACGTTGGTCATGGTCTTGGCGGCCTGTTCGGCGCCCATGACAGCGGTCTTGGCGTTGGGCCAGGAGAAACAGAACCGGGGCGCGAAGCCTCGTCCGCACATACCGTAGTTACCCGCCCCGAAGGAGGCACCGCAGTATATGGTGATCTGGGGTACGGTGGCGTTGGTCACAGCCTGGATCATCTTGGAGCCGTGCTTGATGATGCCAGCCTGCTCGTATTCCTTGCCCACCATGAAGCCGGTGGTGTTGTTCAAGTAAAGAATCGGGGTCTGGGACTGGCAGCAAGCCTGGATAAAGTGGGTGGCCTTGGTGGCCCCCGCCGGGTCAATGGGGCCGTTATTGGTGATAATGCCCACCGGCAGGCCCTCCACCTTGGCATGGCCACAAACCGTGGATGAGCCATAGTTCGCGCCAAACTCCAGGAAATAAGAGTCATCTACGATACGGGCAATCACCTCTTTCATATCCACCGGACGCTTGTAGTCCATAGGCATGACGCCCAGCAGTTCTTCCCGGTCATAGCGGGGTGCCTGGAAGGCGCGTGGCTTGTCTTCCGGCAGTTCGCCATCCCAGTCCAGCTGGGCGACAATCTCGCGTACCATGCGCAGGGCGTCGCGGTCATCTTCTGCCAGGTAGTCTCCCAGCCCGGAGATGCTGGTGTGCATCTCGGCGCCACCCAGTTCTTCTTCAGTGGCGATCTCGCCCGTCGCCGCCTTGAGCAGGGGAGGCCCGGCCAGGAACGCCCTGGAGCGATCACGAACCATGATGATGTAATCCGACAGACCGGTCTGGTAGGCACCGCCTGCGGTGGACGACCCGTGGGTGACGGTGACCACCGGCAGCCCGGCCGCTGACAGGCGGGTCAGGTTGGCAAACAGGGTGCCGCCGTGGATAAACTGGTCCACCTTGTATTTCAGAAGGTTAGCGCCGGCACTCTCCACCAGCTGGACGTATGGCAGTTTGTTTTTGAGGGCCAGTTCCTGGACCCTCAGCTGTTTTTCCAGGCCCATGGCCTGGAGGGCGCCGGCATCAATGCCCGAGTCGTTGGCGGCAATCATCACCCTTACACCGGAAACGTAGCCAATACCGGCAACCACGCCACCGCCAGGCACACTCTGGTCCGGGTCCGGGGTATCAAGGCCATAACCGGCCAGGGTAGACAGTTCCAGGAAGGGAGCGCCAGGGTCCAGTACCAGGGCAATACGCTCTCGTGGCAATAGCTGGCCGCGTTTCTCGAACCGCTCCTTGGAGGCTTCGGACTTGGTTCGGGTGCGGTTTTCCAGTTCGCGGATGCGCTCCAGCAGAGACAGCATGCCCTGCTGGTTTTCCCTGAAGGTGTCGCTGCCAACGGATAGTTTGGACTCGATGACTGCCATACTTGCTATTCCAGGTTCGTGAATTCCTCACTGGCGTTGAACACCAGCGCTTTTTATGGGGCTATGCTGAAAGAATCCTTTGCGCCCGTCTTGTGTGAACTGGCTGGCGCGATTCCGGAGCTGCCCTTTTCTTCAACATAAATTTGATCAAGCGATTGGTCAATACTAGAATCACAAAAAACCAACAAACGGAAAGAAACCTATGATCAAGCTGTACCACTGCATGAGTGCCCGTTCGTTCCGGGCGTTATGGGCACTGGAAGAATTGGGCCTGGACTACGAACTGATGATGCTGCCGTTCCCGCCCCGGATGTTCAAAAAGGAGTACCTGGGCATCAACCCCCTGGGTACCATCCCGGCCTTCTTTGACGGTGACACCTTCATGACGGAGTCATCCGCCATTGCCCAGTACCTGGCGGAGCGCTACGGACAGGGCAAGCTGAACATCCCGGTGGACGATGCCCGTTACGGTGCTTACCTGAACTGGCTGCACTTCGGTGAGGCCACCCTGACCTTCCCCCAGACCCTGGTGCTGCGCTACACCCGCCTGGAGCCGGAAGAACGGCGGGTCTCCCAGGTCGCGGAAGACTATAAGAAGTGGTTCCTCGGAAGGCTGCGGGGCCTGGAAGCCTCACTGGAGAAAACCTCGCCGTGGATCCTGGGTGACACCTTCACCGCAGCAGATATCTCTGTAGCCTACGCACTGATGCTGGCAGAGAACCTGAACATGGAAAACGAGTTTGGCCCCAACACCCGCGCCTACTGGGAGAGGGTCCAGCAGCGTGACGCCTTCAAAAGGGCACTGGAGAGCCAGCAAGAGGCGGCCACAGCCCAGGGTATTTCCTGAACCCCATTCAGGACAGGGAGGGTCGAAAGCCCTCCCTGATAGTCTTCCTGTCAGTCAACGAGGTAACGGAGAGAATCAGGCTGTGGTGCCGCAGCGGCCGGCATCCTGGACTTCCGCCAGGAACTCAAGGATGGCATCGTTGAAGACATCATTCTGGTCACCGGACACCATGTGCCCTGCCCCGCTCACATCAACCGCACGGGCACCAGGAATCAGTTGCAGGAAGTCCTTTACCCCTTCCTCGCTGACCACGTCACTCATCTTGCCCCGTACCAGCAGGGTGGGAACATCGATGCGCCTCGCAGCATCCCGCAACCGCTCCACGTTACGGACAGACCCCGGTGTGCGGTCACCACTGATGAAGGCCGGATCCCAGTGCCAGTAAAGGCGATCGTCTTCCCCTACCCTCAGGTTCTTGCGCAGACCCTCGCTGGAGCGAGGCTTGGCCTTCCGGTGTGGCATATAGGCATTAACAGCCTCCACCACTTCGTCATACGAATCAAAACCGCCAATGTGCGCCGACATGAACTGACGGATGCGCTGCACCCCTTCCGGTTCCATCCTGGGCACAATATCAACCAGCACCAGCCCATCAATCGGCAGGTGTGTCGCCTCCCCGACAGCCAGCAGGGAGCTGATGCCCCCCAGGGATGCACCAATCAGTACCGGAGGGCGCTCCAGGTCGGACAGAATGCCGTGTACATCCTCTACGAAGCGATCGAGGCTGTAGTCACCCTCAGGACACCAGTCGCTTTCACCATGGCCACGCATATCCACGGTCATGGCCCGGTAGCCGTTTCCCGCCAGGGTGCGGGTCAGCTCGCCCCAGGAGTGCCGGGTCTGGCCGCCACCATGAAGCATGACCACAGGCTGATCTTCCGGGTGGCCGGCAACATCAGCGGCAAGCTTGAGTCCCGCTGCGCCGTTCAGGTAGATGCGTTCCATAGATTTTCTCCGGTGTTACGACCCCACCTGTGACACGGCAGGGTATCAATCATCACTGCAAGCTTATCGAGCGCTTGCTATCAAAGTAATGATGATGCCTCAATTACCATCAAAAATGCCAGATAGTTTTGCAACTATCTGGCATTACGGTTACTGAATGAAGGTCAGGGCCCTTACATCCCGTGAGTGGTCACATCGATCTTCGAGTAGACCTCGTCCCAGTAAAGCTGGGCCAGCTCGTCGTGGGAGTCCACCTCGGTCACCAGGCCAGACCATTTTTCCAGGATCTCCTGGAAGCGAGCCAGCATTTCGGCACTGTTCTCTACGCCGCGCTCGGTTCGATAGAACTCAGCCATCCGTTCCAGGTCGGTACGGACAAAATCCCGGATCTCGGCCAGCAGTTCCGGGTCCGCCTCGTGCAGCTTGGCGCCCCGCTCGTCCCGGATTCGCGCCAGTACTTTCTGCTCACGATCATGGTAGACATAGGGAATCTCGGCGGCGAGGCGGCTTCCTGCCTTCAGAATGGCCTGGCGCTCACTCTCACTCAGCGATTGCCAGGTATCCCGGTTCATATTGGTGGTCGCCGTACCCGCAAAGATACCGCCGGGAATCGACATGGTAATGTCGGTTACATGCTCGAACAGACCCAGGTTGGTCAGCTCTGGCGCCGAAATCACCACGCAGTCCACTACGCCCTGACTCAGCGCTTCAGCCGCCTCGTTGGACGACAGGGTTACCGGTGTGGCACCAAACGCCTGGGCCCAGCGCGACCAGTGAGAGCCGGCCACCCGCAGACGGGCACCTTCCAGCTGTTCACGGTTGGTCACGGGCTTGGTACAGGTCAGTCCATACGGCGAGCTGCCAGCGTTGCTGGTCATGACCTGGTTTTCCTTTTCCATATCCGCCAGGCATTCCGGACAGTTCAGCAGGACATACTCCGCCATGGCACCCACATAGGCGTAACCCTCGCGCCCGCGAAGGGACTCATCCATCAGGTTGATCAGCATGGAGGCTTCCGCCACCAGGTTCATATGGGGGAACTGGTTCGGGAAATAGGGTGTCAGCACGTAACCCATGTCCGCCATGCCGTCCCGGACGCCGCCGGGGGTCTCTGCAAAATTGAGCAGCGACAGGGCGAACACCTTGACGGTCAAGTCACCGTCAGTCAGTTCCGATACCGTTTCAGCAAAGTGCTGCCCGGCAATGTCGGAGTCCGAATTGGGCGGAAACCCCATCGCGTAGGTCAGCTGACGGGCCTGCGCCTGGCCGGCCATAAGCAGGCCGGCAGACAGGACAGTTGCCAGGGTAGTCCGGGCCAGTGTTTTCATTTTCATGATCCATACCTCATTGTTATTTTCAGCCCCGGCAATCGATGTCGCCCGGGAAGTCAGATCAAACCCCAGTTGCGGGCATCCTGTTCCGGCACCGGAATCTCCAGTTCCAGCAAAACCTGGGAGTAGGTTTTCCCCTGTGGATCGAGATGGAGGGAGCTGACACCCCCACCATCCAGGGACTCCGCCAACAGGAAGTTGATGCCGTGAATACCCGGCAACGGATACGCTGTCACCTCGCCCCGTGTCAGCCCGCTGAAACAGGCCTTGACACGCTCAGGGGTCAGGGCAGCGCGAATCACATCGAAATAACGGGAGTCGCGAGCGATCACGCCAATATTGGCGTAGTTGCCCTTGTCGCCACTGCGGGCGACGGCAAGGTCCATCAGTGGCAAGGCGGTTGTGCGGCCCTCCGACAACCGGGGCGACGCCACCGGCGCGGCCGGTTGCGGCTGGCCCTGGCCTCGCAGACTGGCCACCTTCAGGGCAACGGGCTCGCCGCCGACCTTCACGGTTACCGGCACCTGGTCCTTGTCTATCAGTCCCGAGAACAGACTGACGACCGGGCTGGGCCGCGGCCGCCCGGGGGTGACGCCGGTTACCGCTGGCGACATGGATAACGCAGCGCCTACGAACTCCTTGGAGAAAAGCTCCACACCTTCCTTGCGTGGGTGATGGACACCCAGGCGCAGAACGACTTCACGGGCCTGACGCGCTTCCGGCCTGGCCTGGTCGCCGAACATGGCCTCGGCCCCAATCACCTGCAGATCGCTCTTGGTAAATGCCTGCAGGCCCTCTTCCTCCAGCATGGCGGAGGTCCGATTGCGGATTGCCTCGCCCATACGACGAGCCTTGGCAGCTGCATCCCGGCCGACAATCACGAAACTACCGATACAGGTGAAGCCGCCCATATAGGTGGCGCTGACCTTGTAGGTGGGGGTAGGCTCACGGCCCCGGGCACCCTTGATCAGAACCCGGTCCTC
This sequence comes from Marinobacter sp. AN1, assembly GCF_026013985.1. Classification (NCBI taxonomy): domain Bacteria; kingdom Pseudomonadati; phylum Pseudomonadota; class Gammaproteobacteria; order Pseudomonadales; family Marinobacteraceae; genus Marinobacter; species Marinobacter sp. AN1. The sequence goes on from NZ_CP110342.1 coordinate 3,727,601, forward strand.
GCCCACCTGCTCCATGGTGACCCGGGTGAAGTCACAGATCACATCCGGCAGCACATAGCTGTGGGCATCGCCGATCTCGTACAGCATCTGCTCACCGGCAGTCAATACCGATACCAGGCCACCCGTCTCCGGCGGCTTGGTCAGCACAAAGCTGCCATCGGCGGACACCTCGGCAATGGGGAAACCGGTGTTTTCCCAGCCAGCCTGGGTATCTTCCCAGTCAGTGAAGTTGCCACCACTGGTCTGTGCACCACACTCGATCAGGTGACCCACTAGCCCACCGGCGGCAAGGCGGTCGTAATCCTCGGGCTTCCAGCCAAATTCATGGATCAGGGGCCCCACGGCGAGGGCGCTGTCAACACACCGACCGGTCACCACGATATCGGCTCCGGCATCCAGGGCCGCAGCAATGGGGAAGGCACCCAGATAGGCGTTCACGCTCATGACCTTGTCTGGCATGGGCGCACCGGTTTCCATCTCCCGCAGGTCCTTGCCCCGGAGCTCATCAGCCCGTTCCAGCAGGTTGTCCCCTTCTACCGTACCAATCTTCAGGGTGACACCGGCCTCCTCTGCCACCGCTTCCAGCGCCCGGCGGCAGGCTTCCAGGTTGACACCACCGGCGTTGGCGATGACCTTGATGCGCTTGTCGGCAATGTCCCTGACCCAGGGTTTCATGACCCGCTCGATAAAGTCCGTAGCGTAGCCTGCTTCCGGGTCACGTGAGCGTGCCTTGGCGAGAATCGACATGGTGATTTCCGCCAGGTAGTCCAGGATCAGGTAATCCACGCCACCGTAGCTGATCAGCTGTTTCGGCCCCAGTGCTGTGTCGCCCCAGTACCCGGAGGCACCACCGATTTTGATAACCTTGTCTGACATCTCAACCTCGAATGACTTGATGAAACTGCCGGCCCCTTACAGGCCCAGCTGCCGGGACGCCAGGTCCCGCATGATTTCCTCGGCACCGCCACCGATGGCGTTAACCCGAACTTCCCGATAGATACGCTCCGACTTGGGTCCGCGCAGATACCCGGCACCACCCAGGGTCTGCACCGCTTCCCGGGCGCAATACTCCATGGTCAGGGTGCTCTGGTTCTTGAGCAGGCATACATCGGCTACCGGGTTGTCCCCGTGATCGATACGCCAGGCGAGTTTTTCCAGGTAGGCCTGGCTGGCCTCGATCTTCATGTACATATCCGCGAGCTTGTGGCGAACCACCTGGTGCTCGATCAGCGACTTGCCAAAGGTCTGGCGTTGGCGGGCATAGTCAACCACCTCCTCGTAGCAGGCCCGGGCAAAGCCGATACAGCCGGCTGCCATGAAGATGCGTTCGAAGTTGAAGTTATTCATGATCATCTTCGAGCCCTGGTTTTCCTCCCCCAGCAGGTTGCCAGCGGGCACGCGGCAATCGTCGAAGTACAGGGTCGCGGTGTCAGAACACCACCAGCCCATCTTTCGGTCCAGCGGGGTGCGAGTGAAACCCGGGGTGTCCCGGTCGATCACCAGCAGGGAAATGCCCTTGTGACCCGCTTCACCGGTGCGTACAGCGACGGTGTAGGTGTCTGCCCGCATGCCGGAAGTAATGAAGGTCTTTGAGCCGTTAACAATGTAATGGTCACCATCCCGTTTCGCCGTGGTTTTCAGTGCCGCCACGTCCGAACCACCACCGGGCTCGGTGATCGCAAGGGCACTGATCGCTTCACCGGCGTAGATGGGCGGCAGTACACGCTGCTTCAGCGCCTCCGAGCCATACTTGACGATGGGCGGCGAGCCGATACCGTGGCTCATCAGGCTGGCAGAAAGACCACCGCAGCCGGCCATGGCCAGTTCCTGGGCGGCAATGATCATGTAGAACAGGTCCGCCTCGATACCGCCGTACTCTTCCGGATAGCCAAGGGGAATCAGGCCAATGTCGGCCGCTTTCTTGTAGAGCTCCCTGGGAAAGGTGCCAGCCTCGTCCCATTCGGTGACGAAGGGCTCGATTTCCTTGCGGACAAAGGCACGGACCGAATCCCGGAAGGCCTCGTGTTCGGCGGTGTAGAACGGACTACTGGTGGTCATGAATCTTCCTCGGTTATGTCAGTTCAGGCGAATTACTGGTATTGCTTCCGCAGCTCGCGCTTGAGTACCTTGCCGGTGGCGGTGCGAGGCAGCTCTTCCACCACTGCCAGGTGCTTGGGCACCTTGAAACGGGCCAGGTGTTCGCTGCAGTAAGTCTGGATGTCCTCCAGGGTGGGCTCTTCGCCCTCTTCCGGCACCACCAGCGCCATGGGCACTTCGCCCCATTTGTCGTCGGGCACACCGATCACCGCCACATCCCGCACTTTCGGGTGACGGTAGAGCACCTGCTCCACCTGGGTGGGATAGACGTTCTCACCACCGGAAATCAGCATGTCTTTCTTGCGATCGACGATGTAATAGAAGCCTTCGTCATCCTGTCGGGCCAGGTCGCCACTGTGAAACCAGCCGTTACGCCATTCCTCGGCCGTGGCGTCGGGACGATTCCAGTACTCCCGGAACATGCTGGGGCCACGCAGCACCAGCTCGCCGGTTTCACCGGGCGCCACGTCGTTATCGTTCTCGTCCACAACACGCATCTGCACGTGGATCAGCGGCTTGCCCACCGACCCGTTCTTGCGTACCGCGTTTTCGTTATTGAGCACACAGGCAGAGGCACAGGTTTCGGTCATGCCAAAACCTTCCAGGAACTGGAAGCCCCGCTTCTGGAAGAACTCGATCACCGTGATCGGGCACGGTGCCCCACCGGACAGAAGCACCTTGAGGGATGACAGGTCATAGTCGTCGAAATCCGGTCGCTGGCTGAGCATCAACCACATGGCCGGCAACACGAACAGCGTCGAGATGCGTTCTTTCTCAAGGGTTTTCAGCAGGTTTTCCGGCTCGAACTGGGGCTGCAGCACAATGCGGGCGCCGCAATAGAGCATAGGCAGCGTGTAGATAGCGAGCCCCCCGATGTGAAACAGTGGCGCGACCGTCAGTGTGCTGTCCGAAGTATTGAAGGCGAGCGGGCTCATCTGGGTGTTAATCGCCACCCAGGTGGGGTTAGCGTGGGTCAGCAAGGCGCCCTTGGGCTTGCCGGTGGTGCCCGACGTGTACATCATCATCAGCGGGTCGTCCTGCCCAACCAGCACATTACGGTCGGTGGCATCGGCACCAGCGAGGCACTCCCGGTAATCCGGGTCCCCGTCGGCACCCTTGACGCCCTCGCCGCACTCACCGTTTACCACGATGGCATGCTGCAGGGTGGTGTCGCCGCGAATGGGTTCCAGCAATGGCAGGAAACGGGCATGGTAGACGACCACCGACGCTTCCGCGTCGTTGATGATGAACTCCAGCTCCTTCGCACTGAGCCGGAAGTTCAGGGGCACAGCGATGGCCCCCAGCTTGGCACAGGCAAAGAAGGTTTCGAGGAAGGCGGTGCTGTTGATCATCAACAGACAGACACGGCTGCCCTTGGTAACACCTTTGCTGGCAAGCACGTTAGCTGCGAGGTTTACTCGGTGATCCAGCTCCGCGTAGGTGACCCGGTCATCGTTATAGACAAGGGCTTCAGTGTCCGGACGGTACCAGGCATGGTAACGCAGCCAGTCACCGATACCGCCGATGTAGTGGGAGCTGAGGCCGGGGTCATTCTGTTGTATTTGTTCTTGGGTCATGATGCACCTCTGATCATCGTGTTGCTCATGCGAACGCAGAGCCCTGAACCATAACAGCCGTCCTGGAGGGCAACTTGCGTGAACTGGCTGCCGTCAGGTTCTTTGCCTGACCTGCGCCGGAAACCTGCAGCCGCACCCTCAAGCGCCGGGAACCGCTGACAATATCCCTGGGTGGAAGGCCATAGATGCGCCGTATGGAATGACTGAAATGCGTGGAATCGGGGTACCCGGTTTCCAGCGCAATATCCGTAAGCGTAGACGGAGAACGCACGTGGTACAGCAACGTCCGCGCACGGCGCCAGGCGCGGTATTTCCGCAGGCACACCCCGGTTTCCGCCTTGAAAAGGTGGAGGAACCTGGAGAGGGACAATCCTTCGCTGTCGGCAAGGCACGAGGCACTGCAGGGGTCGGCCGTATTTTCACAGATGCGGTCCACCACATGGCTTACCCTCGGGTCTAGCAGCCTTCTCGGCAAGGGCTGGCCGAACAGCAGGTCATCAAACTCCGCATCCGAAAGCCGGGCGCTGGTAGTTACCTGCTGCAGGCGCATAACACCCTCGAGGATCCTCGCCCTTACCGCCGAAGCGTTCTCCTGCAACTTCCGTTGAATGCAGGCACCGGCCATCACCGTATCCGTGTACTCAGGCTCAAGCATGACAACAGCCAGGTGCCGGTCTGCCGTGCGAACACGGTGGGGGGTATAGGGGGGCACCCACGCCAGGTGTCGAGTACTCCAGCCATTGCCAATATTGACCTGCAAAGGTTCCAGGTCGGAAACATACAGCGTCGCACACCCGAAGTTCCGGACGCCGGGTCTGCCCAGCAGACCGTAGTAAAAAACCCGGTGCGGGCCAATCAACATCAGCCGACTGTTTTCTTGTTCTTGGCTGGGGGTAAAACTCATTGCGTTACCCTCTCGGTTATCATCACCCCAAGGTTAGACCTAACACTTGGTCAAATTCAAGATTGGGACTAGAATAATTTGACCGAGTGATTGGTCTCATGTCTGAATAACCCTGTCCACCGATCAACTGGCACCGCTCCCTGCCCACACGGAAACCTGATCCGCAAGCGAGCCGTGTCAGTAACAATAACTGAAAAGAAGGCCATACACCGCCTTTGACCAATGGAGAGCAGCATGCGTTACACCACCGAGCACAAGAGCCTCTACGACTCCGTCAGCAAATTCGTTGCAGAGGAAATCAACCCTTACGTGGACGAGTGGGAGAAAGAAGGCATCTTCCCGGCCCGCGAACTTTTCCGGAAGATGGGTGCCAAGGGCTTCCTCGGCATCACCAAGCCCGAGGCCTTTGGCGGCATGGGACTCGACTGGAGTTATGACCTGGCCTTTTGCGAAGCCATGGGTGAAACCAACTGCGGCTCCATACCCATGGCCGTCGGGGTTCAGACCAACATGGCCACCCCCGCCCTGGCCAAGATAGGCTCCGATGAACTGCGCAAGGAATTCCTGGCGCCCGCGATCTCCGGTGACTACGTCGCCTGTATCGGCGTATCCGAACCGGGAGCCGGCTCTGACGTTGCCTCCATCAAGACCACCGCCCGCAAGGACGGTGACGATTACATCATCAATGGCGGCAAGCTGTGGATCACCAACGGCACCCAGGCCGACTTCATGTGCCTGCTGGCCAACACCGGCGACGGCCCGGTGCACAAGAACAAGTCGCTGATCGTTCTGCCCATGGATACGCCGGGCGTCACCGTAGCCCGCAAGCTGGACAAGCTGGGTATGCGCAGCTCCGACACTGCCCAGATCTTCTTTGAAGACGTGCGGGTGCCCCAGCGTTATCGCATCGGTGAAGAAGGTATGGGGTTCATCTACCAGATGCAGCAGTTCCAGGAAGAACGCCTGTGGGGTTCCGCCAGCCTCATTCGCTCCCTGGAGAAGTGCATTGAAGACGTTGCTGAATATACCCGCCAGCGCGTCGCCTTCGGCAAGCCGCTACTGCACAACCAGAGCATTCATTTCCGCCTGGCGGAACTGCAGACGGAAGTGGAGTTGCTGCGGTCGCTGGTTTACCGGTGCACTGAAGGGTACATTAACGGAGAGGACATGACCCGACTGGCCTCCATGGCCAAGCTGAAAGCGGGACGACTTGCACGGGAAGTGACTGACAGTTGTCTGCAGTACTACGGTGGCATGGGCTTCATGAACGAAACCCTGATTACCCGCTTCTACCGGGACCTGCGCCTGGTTTCCATCGGCGGCGGTGCCGACGAAGTCATGCTGGGCATTCTGTCCAAGTTCATGGGAACCCACCCCGGCGGCCAGTAAACCGGGGTTACAGACTCCGGGTCGTCAGGGACGATGACCCGTGGCCAGTTGCCAGACCCGGTCGGTGAGATCCTCCAGGGAAAGGCCTCCGCCATGGCGGAACCAGGTCGGCGTCCAGTGCAGGGAACCCGCCAGCAACTTACGAAGAATGTCCGGCTCCATGGTGACGACGCCTGCCTGGTGAGCCTCCCGCAGCACGTCCAGCCAGATACCTTCGTACTCTTCCCGCAGCCGGAGAATGGTTGCCTTACCCTCCTCAGACAGATTGCGCCACTCGTCTACCATGACACTCCAGGCTTCGCCGGTTTCACCATTCATGGCGTACAACTCGACAGAAATCAGGGTGCGTAGTCGGTCCTCCAGTGCCGGACGACTTTCCAGGGCCCGCTTCAGGCGGCCCAGGTTGAGAACGATGCTCTCTTCCATCACCGTGCGCAGGATTTCATCCTTGCTGCGGTAATGGTGAAAGATACTGCCCGGGAGGATACCCGTCTCACGACCGATATCACGTACCGTTGTCTGCAGATAACCCTTGCGGCGGAACAGGCGGGCAGCCGTATTGAGCACCACCCCGCGGGGCTCTTGGGGTCGGTGATTTTCCCGCTCTCAATCAGTTCTTTGCGGATCTCTTCGCTGAATTCCAAGGTTCCGGCTCTCTCTCGACAGGGTTGGGAAACGGTTAGAAACGGGCTGCATTCTATAGCAAACCCGATATCGCCGGCCACCAGACAAGCTACCGGGGCTGTTGGGAGGCCTTACCCACATTGTAGACCAAACGCTTGCTCAAATTCGTGCTGTCCGCTAAATTTGTCGGAACAACAACAACGCACCCCCGACATGCGGAGGCTTATTATGGCCAGGCAACCACAGCACGAGACTGATCCCACCATGAACATGATCGACCGGGTATGCACCGGCGATATTCTAACCCGGGCAGCCGACCTCTACCCCGACAATGTGGCCATGGTAGATGATGGCCGAACCCTCACATACCGCGAGTTTGAAGACCAGTCGAACCGCCTGGCTCACAGCCTGCTCGGGCTTGGCCTCAGGGCCGGCGAACCCGTGGGCATCCTGGCCCGCAACTGTCTGGAGCTGATGGTGAGCTACATGGCCTGCGCCAAGGCCAACCTGGTGTTTGCGCCGGTCAACCTGGGGCTGAAACCCCATGAGATCGCCTATTGCCTGAAAGACTGCGGCGCCCGGATCCTCATCGTCGAGGACGCTCTTATCGAGGCCGGGCAAGCCCTTCCGGAACAACTGCCGGACCTGGAGTTCCTTTACTGGACCGGCGCCAGCACCCACTCCGCGGCAGGACATACCTGGCTGCCGTTGCAACAGCTCATTGACAGCGGTGACAGCACCCCCGTTGAGGTGGCAGTAGGCGACCGGGACCCGGTACAGCTCCTTTATACGTCCGGTACCACCGCCAACCCCAAGGGTGTGGTAACCAGCCACCTGGCCGTCACCATGGCTGCGATGGCCAATATCATCGCCAACCAGTTACCCCCTGAAGCCTCCATGCTGTGCCAGCTGCCGCTGTTCCACTGTACCGCAGTGAACTGCCTGGCCGTACCCACCTGGATGATGGGCGGCAAGCTGGTTCTTGCGAAGGGCTTCGATGCCCGGGAGTGCGCAAGGCTGATGGAGGAACACAAGGTCTACATGTGGGTGGGCCTGCCAATGATGTACAACGAGATACTCACCGACCCGGAAGCGAGCCAGCGGGATTTCTCATCAGTACGCCGGGCACTTTACGCCATGGCACCGATGGCAGAGTCAAAGCTCCAGGCCATTCATGACGCCTTCCCCAACGCGGATGTCGTGCTGGGCTCCGGTCAGACCGAATTCACCCCGGCCACCTGCCTGATACGGCCAGAACACCAGTGGAGCAAGGCCGGCTCCTGGGGGACTGCCACCCCGATGACCCGGGTAGCCATCATGGACGACCACGGCCGCCTGCTGCCGCCGGGCGAACCCGGGGAAATCGTCTATCGCGGCCCCCAGGTGATGACCGAGTACCTGAACCAGCCCGACAAGACGGAAGAGTCCTTCAAGTACGGCTGGTTCCACAGTGGTGATATCGCGTCTATCGATGAGGATGGCGCGATCTGGTTTACCGACCGCAAAAAGGATGTGATCAAGACCGGCGGCGAGAACGTGGCATCCCTGGAAGTGGAGCGCTGCCTGATCGGCCATCCCAAGGTGGCAGAAGCCGCGGTCATCGGGCTTCCCCATGAGCGCTGGGGGGAGGCCATCACCGCCAATGTCATCCTGATGCCGGATGAAGAGGTGACCGAGGACGAGCTGATCGAGTACTGCCGGGAGCACCTCGCGGGCTTCAAGGTGCCCAAGGCCATTGTGGTGGTTGAGGAGTTCCCACGCACCGGCACTGGCAAGATCCAGAAGCACATGATTCGCAAGGATATGGAAGGTTACTTTTCGGATTAAGGCTGCCAGACAGCCTTGTCAGCTATTTCCAGTGAAGGACTACGATCTGGCCTGCCAGTCTGGCTGCAGGCCCCCACAAGTCGATAAGGCTTTCCGGAACACGCGGTAAATACGTCCATGTACGCTCGACGAAAACATCCCTGTTTTCGACGGTTCCGGAAAGCCTTCTCAACTCGTGGCGACCCAAACCTCACAGGCGCCTGAAAGTACGAATTATCAGGCAAAGTGCCTTGATCAGACGTTATAAGCCTTGAGCAACTGCCGCGACAACGCCGCCCGGTGTACCTGGTCCGGACCGTCGCCAATGCGAATGTAACGGGCATACATCCAGGCTTCCGGCAGGAAGGTGTCCTGGCAGACGCCGGCCCCGCCATAGACCTGGATGGCCCGGTCGATGACCCTGGCGGCCATGGCCGGTACCACGATCTTGGCGGCGGCGATCAGGTCCTTCGCTACCTTGTTACCTTCCCGGTCCATCTTGTCCGCCGCTTTAAGCGTTAGCAGGCGGGCCTGTTCGATTTCGCAGAAGGATTCGGCAATCTCCTCACGCACCGAATCAAACTGTGACAGCTTTCGTCCAAACGCTTCCCTCTGCTCTGCCCGCTGGCACAGCATTTCCAGGGCCCGCTGGGCACAACCGATAAGCCGCATGCAATGGTGGATCCGGCCAGGGCCCAGTCGCCCCTGGGCAATCTCGAAGCCACGCCCTTCGCCCAGCAGCATATTTGACGCAGGCACACGCACGTTTTCGTACACGACTTCCGGATGGCCAACCGGTGCCTCGTCATAGCCGAACACCGTCATATCCCGGACGATACGCACGCCTGGCGTGTCCTTCGGCACCAGTATCATGGACTGCTGGCGGTGACGGTCGGCGTTGTCCGGGTCCGTCTTGCCCATCACGATCAGCAGCTTGCAGGCCTCGTTCATGGCCCCGGAAGTAAACCATTTGCGGCCATTGATGACGTACTCGTCACCCTCACGACGGATCTCGCACTGGATATTGGTGGCATCACTGGACGCGACCGCCGGTTCCGTCATGGAGAAAGCCGACCGGATTTCGCCCGCCAGCAGCGGTTCCAGCCATTGCTTCTTCTGCTCCGGGGTGCCGAACATGGAGAGGATTTCCATATTGCCGGTGTCAGGTGCCGAGCAGTTGAACACTTCTGACGCCCACAGCACCCGGCCCATTTCCTCAGCCAGGGGTGCATACTCAAGGTTGCTCAGTCCGGCACCATGATCACCGGGGAGGAACAGGTTCCACAGACCGGCAGCCTTCGCCCTGGCCTTCAGTTCCTGGACGATGGCTGGCGTACGATAGCGATTCTCTCCGCTGGCCTGCTCACGGTAGAGATGCTCCACCGGGCAGACTTCCTCGGCCATGAACTGCCGGACTCGGTCCAGCAGGTCGGAGGCCCTTTCAGAACTTGAAAACAACATAAATCAGCCCTTAATTGATCAAATGGTACCCGGAGCCTTCAAAGACCATGGGAGGCGGGATCAACCTTCGAAAAAATATACTCCCAGTAGAGGTTTGCCAGTTCCTCCTGACTATCCACCTGAGCTACCCTGGCTGCCCAGTCCGACAGGATCGGACGAAACGCGTCCAGCATCGCTTCTGCATTGTCGAGCCCGTAGCGTTCTTCATACTGTTTCGCCAGGGTTTCCATATCTGTGGCGATAAAGTCACTCGTTGCTTTCACCAGCGATTCGTCAGCCTCATGAAAGCGTGCGCCTTCCTCTCGGACCAGCTCGAAGCTTTCCTCAGCGGCTTCGACATAGGTCCACGAGATGGCCGCATTACCTTCCGCAGCACCACGTAGCAAGGTCTCCCGTTCCTTATCAGAAAGCGATCGCCAGAGATCCTGATTGGTCTGGAACGAGGCGAAAGGGAAAACCCCGCCGGGAACGGCCATGGTCAGGTCTGTTACCAGGCCAACCAATCCATAGTTTTGAATTTCAGGACTGGAGAGGGCAATACAGTCCACGATGCCCTGAGAGATAGCTTCCCGCATTTCGTTGGCAGACATCGTGACAGGCGTAGCGCCCATAGCCTCCGACCAGCGTGCGAAGTTACCCGCTCCAACCCGGACGCGCTTGCCACCGACATCCTCCAGCGACATAACAGGCTCATCACACATCAGGCCATAGGCCGTGCCTGCCGCATGTCCCAGATAGACCTGGTTCTGCTGTTCAAACCGGTCGATACACTCCGGGCAGTGAAACATCATGAATTCTGACAGGGCCGCTCCGAACGCAACGCCCTCTTTCCCGGCCTCCAACTCTTCCTCCAGCGTCAACAGCATGGAAGACTCCGCCAGCAGGTTAATGGGGGGAAACTCACCGGCGTGGTATGGAGTCAGAATCAGCCCCATATCAGCAATGCCGTCCCGGATTCCGGATGACATCTCAGCAAAACTCAGCAGGGACAATGGAAAGACCTTTACCGTAAGGTCGCCGCCGGAGAGCTCCCCCACCTTGTCAGCATAGAACTCAAGGGCTTCATGGGCCGGTGTCCCCGGGGGCGCACCCAGTGCATAGTTGAGCTCACGGGCGTCAGCGGCAGAGGACATCAGCACTGCCGACGCCAGCGTGGCCATTGAAAGGATTCCGGTGCGGTTTCTTGTTTTCATTATTTGCTCCTCATGATCTTCACCCGGTCCGGGCAATGATTCGGCAGACTTGCCGGATGGCCTCAGCGAGCCATGCCATAGAACTCGGCATTGGGTCGCATGGCAGTGTGGGCTGCAAGGCGGTTGGACATGGCGAACAGGCCGGTGATGGCGCCAATGTCCCAGATTTCATCCTGGGAGAACCCCGCCTGCTCCAGGGTGTGGATATCGTCCTCCCCCACCAGCCAGGGCGTCTGCGCAAGCTTGACGGCATAGTCCAGCATAGCGCGCTGTCGGTCGCTGATTTCAGCATCCCGGTAATTGGCGGCCACCTGGTCTGACAGCCAGGGTTGCTTCGAGCGGATGCGCAGGAAGGCACCGTGGGAGACCAGGCAATACAGGCATTGGTTGGCACTACTGGTGGCCACGACGATCATCTCCCGCTCGGCACGGCTCAGGCCTTCATCGGATTCCATCAGATCATCGTGCATGGCCAGGAAAGCCCGCAGCTGATTGGGGCGGTGGGCATGGCCAAGGAACACATTGGGGATGAAGCCCATCTTTTCCTGGAGGGTTTCAATACGCGTGCGCAGGTCATCCGGCAGGGTTGAAACATCAGGAATCGGGAAGCGGGAAATGGGGTGTTGCTCAGACATGGCAGGGTCTCCGGAGTATGGGTATACCTGCCACGCTAGTCCACCCGTTACCACAAGTCTTGTGTGAGGTGGCTACTCCGTCTTCAATCCCCGGGCCAGAGGTTTTTTGCCAGCATTGGCCATTGCTCTTCAAATTCAGCCGATGGGGCACGGCTGAAGCCAGACCGGACGAAGCGCTGGATTCGACCCTCAAGGAAAGTCATGAGCCAGTCGGCAGCGCGGGGCGCGCTGGGATAGGGTCGCAAGCCCTGGCGGATCTCCCCTTCCTTGAGGATCTGGCGGGCCTGGGTTTCGAGGCGCTCGAAGAACTGGCTCGCCCGTTTGCGCAGGGCTTCGTTTTCGCCACTGAGGGCCTCGCCGGTCAGCACCCGGCAAAGCCCCGGATTGCGTTCAGCGAATACCAGCACCAGCCGGAGCAATTGCTTCAGGCGCACCTGGACATCCTCCTGCTCCTGGAGGATCAACTGGCAGCGAGAGAACACCGTGTCCTCGGCAAAGTCCACCAGTGCCTCGAACATCTTGCGCTTGCTGGGAAAATGCCGGTACAGGGCGGCTTCGGTAACGCCCACCGCCCTGGCGAGGCCGGCGGTGGTGATACGGGCACCCGGCTCCGTTTCCAGGATCTCAACCAGGGCCTGGAGGATGGCTTCCTTGCGACTGGGCTTCGGATTGGTCATGACAGGACTGCACTGCTCTGTTAAGGGGTAATGGGTTCGGGGCGGCCCTTTCCTCAGAAAAACGTGCCATCAATGGGCGATGACGCACTGGCGTAGGCCTTCTTCGGCATGCGACCCGCCAGGTAGGCTTCGCGGCCGGACTCGATAGCCAGTTTCATGGCCCTGGCCATGCGGATAGGGTCCTGGGCCTGGGCGATGGCGGTGTTCATCAGCACACCGTCGCAGCCCAGTTCCATGGCGATGGTGGCGTCGGAAGCCGTGCCTACACCCGCGTCCACCAGCACCGGCACACGGGCGTTCTCGACAATCTGACGGATATTGTAGCGGTTCTGGATACCCAGGCCGGAGCCGATGGGTGCCCCCAGGGGCATGATGGCGATGCAGCCCATCTCTTCCAGGCGCTTTGCCAGCAGGGGATCGTCCGAACAATAGACCATGACCTGGAAACCGTCGTTGATCAGTTCCTCAGCGGCCACCAGGGTTTCGGTCATGTTGGGATAGAGCGTTTTCTCCTCGCCCAGGACTTCCAGCTTCACCAGGTCGTGGCCATCGAGCAGCTCCCGGGCCAGCTTGCAGGTGCGCACGGCGTCTTTTGCGTTAAAGCAGCCGGCAGTGTTCGGCAGGATGGTGTAACTCGCCGGCGAAATCACATCCAGCAGGTTGGGCTCGTCCGGGTTCTGGCCCAGGTTGGTGCGGCGTACCGCCACGGTTACGATTTCTGCGCCACTGGCTTCGATGGCATGGCCGGTTTCCATCAGGTCCCGGTATTTACCGGTGCCCACCAGCAGCCGGGACCGGTAAACCCGGCCGGCAATTTCCAGGGGTTTGTCTTCCGGCAGTTGAATCTGGTTGTTCTGATCAGTCATTGGAATCCTTGGAGGTCTGGTAAGACAGCTTTCAAACGGGCACGACGCGGCTTCAGGCCTCAGCCGCCACCGATAGCGTGGACAATCTCGACCCGGTCGCCCTCATGCAGCCGACATTCGCTGTGCTGACTGCGGGGTACGATGTCTTCGTTTACCTCCACCGCCAGTCTCCTGCCGGTCAGGCCGAGTTCTTCAATCAGGGTTTGCAGGGTATACGGATCGGGAAGATCCCGGGGTTCCCCGTTTAGCATGATATTCATTACGGACTCACTCGCGGATGGATCGACGCGTTGCGGCTGCCACCAACAGGCCCCAGCCCACCATAAAACAGACGCCACCCAGGGGGGTAACCGGGCCTACCCAGCGGATCTCGGTCAGCACCAGCAGATAAAGGCTGCCGCTGAACAGCAGGGTGCCCGCCAGGAAGAAACCGGCCGCCGCACCCAACAGGCGACGGGACAGTCCGGTCACCGAGAGCAGCGCTACCAGCACCAATGCAATGGCATGGTACATCTGATAGGTGACAGCCGTCTGGAAGACTTCAAGGCCCCGCTCACTCACCATACCTCGCAGGCCGTGGGCGCCAAAAGCCCCCGCCATGACAGCAAGCATGGCCAGCAGCGCGCCGGCACCAAGCCAGGTCCGCTGCATGGGTGCGGGAAACCGGCCGTCAGCAGTCACAGTGAATCCTCTCACCGGTATCCAGGTTCATGACCGTCAGTTTGCCACCCCAGACACAGCCAGTGTCGAGCCCTATGTAGCGATCACTGCCAGTTTCCCCTTCGAGGGCGGCCCAATGGCCGAAGATCACCCGGACATCATCACTGCGCGGATAACTGAACCAGGGCGCGTAACCCGCCGGGGAATTGCCGGCCGACTCCTTGGTGGCCAGCTCGAGGGTGCCGTCCTCGGCAATAAAACGCATACGGGTAAAATAGTTGGTGATCATGCGCCAGCGATCCATGCCCTGCAGGTCATCCTGCCAGCACTCTGGATAGTTACCGTACATTTCACGGAAGTAGTCCTCGACATCCGGTCCGCGCAGGACAGCTTCCAGCTCCCGGGCCAGGGCAACACCCTGTTCGACGCTCCAGATATGGGGCAGCCCGGCATGGGCCATGATGAAATTTCGCTGGCTGTCGTGAACGCAGATATTCTGCTGCAATAGCCAGCCGAGCAGGTCGTCGTGGTCAGGCGCGTCGAGGATATCGTGCAGGGTGTCCTTCTTCTTTACGTTGTGGCCCCCCAGGGCCACGGCCAGCAGGTGCAGGTCATGGTTGCCGAGTACCACCACGGCGGAACTGCCGAGGTTACGGATGTAGCGCAGGCTTTCCAGGGATGAAGGGCCCCGATTGATGATATCCCCTGCCACCCAGAGCCGGTCCCTGGAGGGCGAGAAATCCACCTTGTCCAGTACGTCCAGCAGCCGTTCATAACATCCCTGGATGTCACCAATGGCGTAGTCAGTCATGGTCTGCCTCATGCACGGTGTCGGCCTGTGGCCGATTCTCCACCAGGAAGTCAGCAATAGCGACGAACTCGGCCAGGCTCAGGTTCTCGGGTCGCAGCCCATCATTAATGCCAAGCGCCTGCAATTCCTCGACACTGACAAGGTTACCCAGCGACTTGCGCAGGGTCTTGCGCCGGGCGTTGAATGCGGTACGCACCACCATCTGCAGGGTGGCCAGGTCCCGGGCCGGATGCGGCAACTGTTCATGGGGAACCAGGCGCACAATGGCCGAGTCCACTTTCGGTGCCGGCCGGAATGCTCCGGGGCCTACCTCAAACAGTGGCTGAACCTTGCAGAAATACTGGGCCATTATGCCGAGACGCCCGTAGTGATTATCACCCGGACCAGCGGCAAGGCGCTGCACCACTTCCTTCTGCAGCATGAAGTGCATGTCTTTCACCACGCCCGACTGCTCCAGCAGATGGAAGATCAGCGGTGTGGAGATGTTATAGGGCAGGTTGCCCACAATGCGCAGAGGCCCGTCCTGCGCCAGTTCGCTGAAATCAAACTTGAGGGCATCTGCCTCATGGATACGGAAATCAGGATAGTTGAAGAACTTGGTACGCAGCACCGGAATAAGGTCCCGGTCCAGCTCCACAACCTGAAGCCGTGGATTGACCGCCAGCAGCTCCTCTGTCAACGCCCCCAGCCCCGGCCCTATTTCTACCATCTGGTCATCCGGCTTCGGGTTTATCGACCGGACAATGCGCTCGATTACACCTGGATCATGAAGGAAATTCTGCCCGAAACGCTTACGGGCCTGGTGGCCGGCTTTGTTACTCACTGACCCGCTCCTCTGGCTGACTGGTGCTCACGACGATAACGGGCCATCTGTTCGCCCACCCGGATCGCCGTATGCAGGCTACCTGCGTCGGCCTTGCCGGTGCCCGCCAGGTCCAGCGCTGTGCCATGGTCCACCGATGTTCGCACGATAGGCAGCCCGAGGGTGATATTCACCGCCCGGCCAAAGCCCTGGAACTTCAGTACCGGCAGGCCCTGGTCATGGTACATGGCCAGCACCGCGTCGGCATCATCCAGCCAGTGGGGCGTGAACAGGGTATCGGCCGGTAACGGCCCGGTCAGGTCCATACCTTCACGGCGCAGGCTGTCCAGGGTTGGTTCGATCACCTCAATCTCCTCCCGGCCGAGGTGACCACCCTCCCCGGCATGGGGATTGAGGCCCGCAACCAGGATGCGCGGCCGGGCAATACCAAAGAAGGTTTTCAGGTCCTGGTTCAAGATGCGCGCCACCTGGGTGATACGCCCTGCGGTAATCGCCGCCGGTACATCCTTCAGGGGCAGGTGCGTCGTCACCAGGGCAACCCGCAGCTCTTCCGTGGCCAGCATCATGACGACCCTCTCCACACCGCAGAGTTCCTGCAGGAACTCGGTATGGCCGCTGAAGGCAATACCGGCCTCGTTGATCACACCCTTGTGAACCGGGGCCGTTACCATGCCATCAAAGGTGCCATCCAGGCAGCCCCGGGCGGCAATGGTCAGGGTGTCCAGTACATACTGACTGTTACCCGGATCCAGCCTGCCTGCGGTGGTATCCGCGATGCCAGCCACATCCAGTACCGACAGCTGGCCTGCCGCGGTCTGGACCCGGGCCCCCGGCTGCCAGGCATGCAAGGTCACGTCGAGACCCAGCAGGGCTTTCCGGTCTTCCAGCAGCGCCATGCTGGCCACCACAACCACCTGCTGAGAGCGGGTTTCAGTGGCCAGCTGCAGGCAAAGCTCAGGGCCGATTCCGCCAGGCTCACCCGCTGTCAGTGCCAGGGTGACCGGTGCGGTCATGAGTTCTTGATCTCCACATAGGCCTCGTCGCGGATTTCCCGCAGCCAGTTCTGCAGCTCCGTCTCGTACTTGCGACGATACAGCGCTTGCTGTGCCTCGGACCGGCGTACCTGGTCGCTGATGTCCTGGCGACGGCGCTCCTGCACTTCCAGGATATGCCAGCCGAACCGGGAGCGGAACGGGCGGGTTACCTCACCCACCGGCGCGTTCAGCATCGTCTCTTCGAAAGCTGGCACCATCTGGCCAGGGCTGACCCAGCCCAGGTTGCCCCCGTCAGAACCGGACCCCGGGTCGTCGGAGAACTCCCTGGCCAGCGCCGCAAAATCCGCACCGTTTTGAAGTTGCTGGTAGAGCTCGTTAATCTGCTGTTCAGCCCTGGCATCCGATACCACCTCAGTGGGCCGAACCAGGATGTGGCGGACCCTGGCCTGCTCGATCACATTACGAGCCTCGCCACCGCGGCGATCCAGCACCTGCACGATGTGGAAACCACTGCCACTCTGCAGCACCTCGGAGGGCTGATTTACTGGCAGGTCCGGAACCACGTCCGTCACCAGGGAGGGCAGGTCCGAACGGCTGCGCCAGCCCATCACCCCGCCTTCCAGGGCATTACTGGCGTCGGATTCGGCCACCGCGGCGGACTGAAAGTCACGGCCATTGGCGATTTCTTCCCGCAGCCGCTCGGCTTTCTCACGGGCACGGGCCACTTCCTGGTCATCGGAGAAATTGTTCACCGATACCAGGATATGAGCCAGCAGGTATTCCGTGGTGGTGTCAGCCTGGCCACCGGCCTGCTGCAACAGGTTGTCCACCTCACGGTCTGTTACCCGGACCCGGCTGTCGACCCGGCGTTGCTGAACCCGGCTGACCAGCATTTCCCGACGGATCTGCTCACGGGCTTCCTGGTAGGTAACGCCTTCGGCCGCAAGCTGGTCCTCGAACTCCTGCACTGTCATGTTATTGCTCTGGGCGATGCGGTTGATCGTTTCGTTCAGCTCGTTGTCGCTGACCCGCATGCCCATGTTGTCGGCCATCTGCAGCTGGACGTTCTCGGTAATCAACTGGTCCAGTACCCGCTCCTCCAGCACCTGGCGCGGGGGCAGCCCCGTGCCCTGGGCCTGAAGCCTGGAGCGAATGGTATTGACCCGGGCATCCAGCTCGGACTGGAGGATAACCCCGTCATCAACAATCGCGATGACCCGGTCCAGCAGTTGCCTTTCAGCCTGGGCAGTGGTCGCCAACAGCAGCATTGCCGCCACCAGCCATGTCTTGAATCCTGTCAGGCCACGGTTTGCCTGCATATGTACCTCGTTCATGGATTGATGTTCTGTGTGCCGAAACGCCGGCGTTCCCGCTCGTTGTAACCAATGAAGACATCGGACAGGGTACTGCTGGTTCCCCCGGAGCCGCCCAGCCCCTTGAGCTGTATCTGGAATACGATGCGGTTGTCCATTTCTCCTTCGTCTTCGAGTGTATCGCCAGTCAGGTATGTCTGATTGATCAGCTGAAAGCTCCAGCAACAGCTGTTGTATTCAAAGCCTGCCAGTGTACCTACGGTCTGATCCAGCTGTGAATCATAGACCCACCGGCCAATCAGGCTGATGTTGTCGGTCACCGGGAAAATTGCGCCCACGTCCATTTGCTCAAAACGGTTATCGGGATTGTCTCCCCGGGAATAGGTATGCCCTGCGCTGACCAGGTAGCGATAGTCCGGTGAATGGTATGCCAGTACACTGCGGCCTTCCTGGGTATGGTTCTCCCGCGGGTCCCACAACCCGGACACCCGGATATCCAGGGTATCAAGCGGACGGAGGACTGCCTCACCCGCGTAGGGGGATTCGCTTCGGGTTTCCGCGCCGCGCCCGAACAGCGTCACCTCCCGGTCATCATGGTAATACACCTGTCCGACACTGAAACGGGCAGTTTCTACCCCGGTTACCATATCGTTGAAGCGGCTGGTCAGCGCAACCACGGTCTGGTTGGCATCTCCGATGCGGTCACCGCCAACAAACCGGTTCGGCTGGAACAGGTTATCGAAGCGGAAGGAGCGCAGGCCGGCATCAAAGTTGGGTATGTAGTTCTGGTCCTCTTCAGGGTCTGACCAGGCGTGGTAGAGGCGCGGCTCCAGTGACTGATTATAGTTCCGGCCAAACAGGCTGGTCTCGCGGTCCAGGTAGATACCACTGTCCCACTCAGCAACGGGTACGGTACGGTCGAAGGACCCGTCACCCAACTCATAGTCATCCAGCTCATACCAGGTCTGGTCGACACTGACGGAAGGCCGGATATAGCCCCAGATTGACCTTAGCGGCAACGCCACCTCCGGCACGGCCCGGGTCCGTTGCCCGACGGCCTTGTCCAGTCCGGTCAGGTCAGCGTTGTCCCGGTCAAACCAGCTGTACTGACTGTCAATTCCAAGTTCAAAGGGCCCGACAGGCGCAACCGCCCCGTAGATAATTTCCGGCAACTGATCATAGGGCTTGCTCCTGTCAGCGATATCATCGGCAATGGTTTGATAACCGGACAGGTAAGCCTCGAAAAACTGCCACTCGTCCTGGTAACGGATACCTCCACGACGGAGCAGGTGGGTAGCACTACCGATATCCAGGGTCTGGTTCAGGTCACTGAGATAATCGTTGTCGGATACCGCTGCATAATCCACGTTGCCGGTCCAGCCGCCGCCGAAACTGGCCCGCGATTCGATATCGAGCCCCCAACGCTTGCCGGATTCCCCGGGGAACTCCTTTTCATACTCGGAATCATCATCGATAAAGCCCACCCTGAGAACGGACTCGCCAAGCTCACTCAGATAACGACCCTCCACTTCATTGAACAGGCCCCGTCCATGGATGTACTGAGGAGTGAGCGTAGCGTCGTAATGGGGCGCCAGGTTCAGGTAGTACGGTGTGGAAAGAAAGAGCCCGCTACCGGCGTTGGAGGTACCGAAAGTCGGATACAGGAAGCCAGTCTTGCGGCGGTCATCGATGGGAAAACTCGCCCAGGGCCAGTAGAACACTGGCACATCCTTGACCTGCAGCCTGATATTGCTGGCGGTCCCAAAGCCCTCAGCCTGGTTCAGGCGGATGTCCGAAGCCACCAGTGACCAGTCATTACGATCCGGGGCGCAGGTGGTCAGATAGCCCTGGTCAATTTCGATAATCTGGTTTTCCGGCCGACGAATCTGCGAAGCCTGGCCTCGCATTTCCGATTGGTGGAACAGGAAGGTGGCGTCCTCAATGGCGAAAAAGCCCGAGTTCACATCGTAACGGGCCTGTTGCCCGGTCAATAGCATGCCCGAACTGCGAGTGGTCATCGGGCCGGCGATATCCACCTGCCCTGTCACCTGGTCATACACCGCTTCGTGCCCGGTCATGGCCATACCGGACTGACTAAGCTGTACATCGCCCTGGAGCAACAGCCGGGTATCCATCTCATAGCGGGCTGACAGGGCGCTGGCATTTACCGGCGCACCGGCCTCCGGCGAGCCTTCCACCGAGGCAACCGGCGGTTGCAGGTAACCGCCCTCACAGAACCGGGGCAACCGGTCACGAACTTCCGGGGGCAGTTCCGCCCGGGGGCGCCAGTCCATTGCAGCGGCACTGGGCTGCTGGGCTGGCACCGGCATGGCGAGGGACAGCAGGCCCAAACCGGCCAGCAAGGCAGTCAACGGCATGCATCGTGCCGCAACAAAGGGCTGTGTCGAGCCAGTGACCCTGGCGTTTTGATATTGTGGCACCGGATCGGGATCCTGTTGATGATCGGCGTGGCCAGGCAGCATGCCCGGCAAATGGTGGCTAGTTTACACGCCTCAGAGAGGCTTGTTAACGCGCCGGGGCGATGGTTCCATAGTCTTATTGCAAAGGTATACTCTGGCTTGCACGGGCCCGGGTGTACCTCGGTGGTCCACACCTGCCCGGCCGGACACCGTTCAACCTGACCAGAAGGCCCTGAAAACATGGATACGCGCCTGGAAAAACTCACCACCTGGGTCCACCAGCACCCGGGCTTCGAACGCGCCCACCTGACGCCGGTGAGTGGCGATGCCAGTTTCCGTCGCTATTTCCGCGCCAACGGCAAGTCCGGCACTGGCAAGGCGATAACTGCGATCGTTATGGATGCCCCCCCGGAACATGAAAACTGCCACCCGTTCGTTGCCCTCGCCCGTCACTGGTGCCAGCACGGCATCTCGGTGCCGGAGGTGTTCGCGGACGACCTTGAGCTGGGCTTCCTGCTGCTGGAAGACTTTGGCGACCGGCTGATGCTTGGCCGGCTTAACGGTGTCACTGCGGACGAACTGTACAGTGAGGCCATGGCGGAGCTGATCCGTATACAGCGGGTGCCCCCTGGCGGCGACTACACCCTGCCACCTTACGATGAAGCCCTGCTGGACCGGGAGATGAGCCTGTTCCCGGATTGGCTGCTGGAAGGCCTGCTGCAAATGGAGCTGGCCGATGGCGAACGCTGCATGCTGGAAACCACCTTTGCCTTCCTGAAGGAAAGCGCCCTCGCCCAGCCCCGGGTGACGGTGCACCGGGACTACCACTCCCGCAACCTTCTGGTGCGTCCGGACAGCCCGGTACCTGGCGTCATCGACTTTCAGGATGCAGTGGAGGGCCCCATCACCTACGACATTGTTTCCCTGCTCAAGGATTGCTACATCGAATGGCCGGCGGCACGACGCAACACCTGGCTGGAAGACTTCCGAATCCTTGGCAAGGAAGCCGGCCTCCACAAGGCCGACAGTGACACCTTCCATCAGTGGTTTGAACTGATGGGCATGCAGCGGCACCTGAAGGCTTCAGGCATCTTTGCACGACTCTACCTGCGGGATGGCAAGAGCGGTTACCTCGCTGATATTCCCCGTACCGTCAATTACCTGGTAGAGGCCAGCCGGCCACTGCCGGCCTTGCGCCACTTCCATCAATGGCTGACGGACGACGTGGTACCAGCCGTTCACCACAAACTCGGCACCTCGCCGGATAGCCTGAACGGAGGCCCGCGCCCGTGAAGGCGATGATCCTGGCGGCTGGCAAGGGGGAGCGCATGCGTCCCCTGACACTGCATACGCCCAAGCCTCTGCTCATGGCAGGGGGCGAGCCATTGATTGTTCACCATATCCGCAAACTGAGGGCGGCGGGCTTCCGGGAACTCGTCATCAACCACGCCTGGCTCGGCGAACGACTGGAGCAGGCTCTCGGTGATGGCGAAGAATACGGTGTCGCCATAACATGGTCACCGGAAGGCGAACCCCTGGAGACCGCGGGCGGCATCATACAGGCCCTGCCTTTGCTGGCCCCGGACGGGGGCTGGTTTGCCGTCATTAACGGGGACATCTGGCACGACCTGGACCTGGGTTTGCTGGTTCCGCCGGAGCAGGGCCGCGCCCTGCTGGTTCTGACCGACAACCCCCGCCACCATCCGGAAGGCGACTTTTCCCTGGATGCTGGTGGCCAGGTGCAGGCCACCGGTAATGATCGCCTGACCTTCACAGGCATCAGCCTTCTGCACACCTCCCTGTTCGAGGGCCTGGCCCCGGGCACCCGCAAACTGGCGCCGGTTCTCCGCGAAGCCATGGCAGAGGGCGAGGTCTACGGCCTGCACCACCGCGGAAACTGGATGGATATTGGCACACCCGAACGCCTGGCAGAACTCGATCAACTGCTGACACCGCCCCGGCAGGCATGAACGCACCATGAGCGGACGCGACTCTCAACACCTGCACCCACGCACCCAGGCCCTGCTGGAAGAGCTGCTGTCCGACTTTATCGCCTGTCGTCACCGTCCCAGCGAGCTGATCAGTCGCTATCGCATCGGGCTCGGCGCACGCAATGCGCTGTTCTATTGCCTCGGCTACCTGGCGAAGGCTGACGGACGCGTAACCGAAAACGACATTCGCTTTGCAGAACACCTGATGACCGGGCTCGGCCTGTCACCGCGACAGCGGCGCAAGGCTATCCGGCGTTTCCACCATGGCCGCGACAGCGCCCAGCTTTCCGCGCTGAAGCTGACCGGCTTTCGACTGCAGGGCCCCTGGCCGCAACGCACCAGCCTGTTGATCGGCCTGTGCCTGTGCCACAGCGCCGGGCTTTTCGGCGCACCGGAAAAACCACGCCGCTACCGCTGCGAAGACGCGTTCTACCATCTGGGCTTACCGCTGGCGGCCATGGATCGCGTTTTCCGGCTTTACCGACAGGAGGTCTGGATCAGCGCGCCGGCCCCGAAACCAGAAACCCTCCAGGATGCCTGGCACATCCTGGGTGTTCAGCCCGGGGCCAGTTTCACGCACATCAAGCGCCGGTACCGGCAGGAAGTATCCCGCTACCACCCGGACAAACTCGGCGACAACCTTTCCGCGGCAGAAAAAGCCCACGCCCGGGATCAACTGCTACGCCTGCAACAGGCCTGGGAGGTGGTCAAACGGCGGGAGCGCCTGACCCGCTGAAGCGGTATTCCATCTGTCACAGAACATAACGCACAGATACTGAATTTCGTCCGGCTCACGGCCAGGGTCTCGGCGCAGCTGACAAATCAGTCTCCGGAAGCCCACCCGGCCAGGCGGCTGGCAATGGCCCTGCTGTGCAGGGCCCTGGGCCCACCTGTCAGGGGAATGCCCAAAGCCTTGTAACCGGTTATCCCGGCCCGCCGGAAAGCCGCCCCGCGCTCAGCACCACCCGATGACCGGGACGGATACAGGTCCAGAAACTCGACCGGAAGCCCGCCGAGGCTGGCGGCCAGCTCGCCAGGGGCCAGGCCCTCGAATTCCGGCGCAATCCAGGCGACCCTGGTCACCTTTTCCGGCGCCGCTGGCAGGTATTCATTCACTACCACGGCACCCCGCCCGGTACCTACCAGTATGACCTGTGAATAGTCCCTCTCCAGAAACCAGGCTACCGCAGAAGCCAGCCGGGCATTCATCTCTTCGCGGTGAGCCTGCAGCAGATCCTCGGCGGCCTGGTCATTCACGTCGATCATGACTGGTTCATCCTGGCCGGAACTGTCCCCCGCTGCAGCCGCATCCACGCCAGCCATGCGTTGCCGGGCCAGCTGCAGGGACGGGCCTACCTGGTCATTGCCCAGGGTCATGGTGGCCCAGCCTGCCTTGGTGAGGCGCCTTCGTATACCTTCCAGCAAAGGCTCATTGGCCGTCTGTCCCTCATCGGCCAGGACCACCACGGCGCCTTTCGGAGCGCTGGTTGCCTCCCGCTCAACAAGGGCCAGCACCCGGGGAGCACCCTCCGGTTCGAGCCAGACCGCAAGGTGGGGATAGAGCTGGGCCAGCATGCCTGAGTCGCCGGTGGTACGAATAAAAAAACGCTCGGCCGGATCAGTGGAAGCCTCCCCCTGGGAGCTTTCTTCATCACTACCACCACCCTGCACAGCGCCGTCGGCTGGCACCCCTTCCTGGGCGGAAACAGGGGTAAGCAGAGACAAGGCGGTCACCAGCAGGACAGAAAGCCAGCGGGCCGTACTGAGATAATGCATTTCGGCAGAGGCCACGGACATTCCCCGTTCAGAGCTGTTAGAATAAAGCCCGATTTCAACCGGACTCCCCAGTGCCCGCCGGGCAGACGCCAGAGTGTCAGGAAATTTTACCATAGGGAGACCGGCAGCTCTTCCACGTCCGATACAGCCGTTTGACGAGACCATCATGAAACAGCCCGCTCTGATTGCACCGTCCATTCTGTCCGCTGACTTCGCCCGCCTTGGAGAAGAAGTCGACAACGTACTGGCCGCCGGTGCCGACGTTGTTCACTTTGATGTGATGGACAATCACTACGTGCCCAACCTCACCATTGGCCCCATGGTCTGCGAGGCCCTGCGCAAGCACGGCGTAACGGCTCCCATCGATGTTCACCTGATGGTTTCCCCGGTGGACGACCTGATCCGCATGTTTATCGATGCCGGCGCCAGCTATATCACCTTCCACCCGGAAGCCAGCAACCACATTGACCGGTCCCTGCAACTGATTCGTGACGGCGGCTGCAAGGCCGGCCTGGTGTTCAACCCGGCCACGCCCCTGAGTTACCTGGACTATGTGATGGACAAGGTGGACATGGTGCTGCTGATGTCCGTCAACCCGGGCTTCGGGGGCCAGAAGTTCATTCCCGGCACCCTCGATAAGCTGCGGGAGGCCCGCAAGCGCATTGACGACAGTGGTCGCGAGATCCGCCTGGAAATCGACGGTGGCGTAAACGCCGATAATATCGGCGAAATTGCCCAGGCCGGCGCCGACACCTTCGTAGCCGGCTCGGCCATCTTCAACACCGACGATTACAAGGCCACCATTGACGCCATGCGCGCCGAGATCGAGAGAGCGGGATAACGATTACCGTGGAACCCAGACGACGCTTCACTTCCCTTTGGCCCGGCGTGGCCCTGTTCGACCTGGATGGCACCCTGGTAGACAGCGCACCGGACCTGGCCGCGGCTATTGACGACATGCTGACCGCCCTGGGCAAGCCGCCGGCCGGCCAGGAAAAGGTTCGCCAGTGGGTAGGTAACGGAGCCCAGATACTGGTGCGCCGCGCGCTGACAGGGCGGGCAGACTGGGAAAACGCCGAACCTGTTGACGACGCCCTGTTCCGGGATGCCAGTGAGCAGTTCTATCAGTCCTACGATACCCTCAACGGCAGTTGCTCAACGGTATTCGACGGCGTCGAAACCTGCCTGCAAAGGCTGCAGGAAATGGACTGCCGAATGGCAGTCATCACCAACAAGCCGGAACGGTTCGTGCGCCCCCTGCTGGAACGGATGGGACTGGAACACTGGTTCGAGATGATCATCGGCGGTGACACCCTGCCAGTAAAGAAGCCCGACGCCGAACCCCTGCTGCTGGCCATGCGCACCCTTGGCGGCACCCCGGGCACGACGGTAATGATCGGGGACTCCCGCGCCGACGCCGAAGCCGCCCGCAACGCTGGCCTTCCTGCCGTTCTGGTCCGCTATGGCTACAACTATGGGCCGCCGGTGGATGAACTCGGCGCCGAGGTAGTTGTTGATTCGCTGGCGGAGCTTTTGTAACCTCTCAGAGGTTTGACAACACCCAACTCTTCTTTCGGGGGATTCCTGCCGTGCAGGGACTGAATCTGACTGCATCGCGCGGTGTACTGACCACTCGCGCAACACGATGGTGGCGATGGCGTACCGGCTGACAGGCCAGGCGACGCAAGCGACCTGTGCGCCACAATAATAACGCTGCCGCCCGCACACGCCGGACGGCAACCGCAGATCAGATTTCAGGACAATACCATGACACCCGAACAGTTCGACCGGCTGGCCGACGCCGGATTCAACCGTATTCCTGTCTACCGCGAAGTACTCGCAGACCTGGACACCCCCCTGAGCACCTATCTCAAGCTGGCCAGTGGGCCCTACTCCTACCTGTTTGAGTCGGTTCAGGGGGGGGAGAAATGGGGTCGTTACTCCATCATCGGACTGCCCTGCCGGGAGGTGCTTAAAGTGCACGGAGATAAAATCTCCGTCACCCGCGACGGCCAGGTGATCGAGGAAGACGAGCGGGAGGACCCTCTCACCTTCGTGGAAGAGTACCAGGCACGCTTCAACGCCCCGGACCTGGACGACCTGCCCCGCTTCAACGGGGGCCTGGTGGGCTATTTCGGTTACGATACCGTGCGCTATATCGAAAAGCGCCTGCGCAACACCTGCCCGCCGGACAAGATCGGCACGCCGGATATCCTGTTGATGGTGTCCGATGAAATCGTGGTGTTTGACAACCTCCGCGGCAAGCTACACCTCATTGTCCACGTAAACCCGGCGGACCCCGGCGCCTATGACCAGGCCCTGGCCCGGATCGACGAACTGGAAGCCCGCCTGCACCGTCAGACCGCCAATGCCCCGCGCACGCCGGAGCACCTGCGGGGCAAGACGGTGGACGAGAGCGACTTCATTTCCGGCTTCACCCAGGACCGGTTCGAGGAAGCGGTAGATCGCATCAAGGGCTACGTACTGGACGGCGACGTCATGCAGACGGTGATTTCCCAGCGCATGACCATCCCCTTCGAGGCGCCACCCCTGAACCTGTACCGGTCGCTGCGGGTGCTCAATCCGTCGCCCTACATGTACTTCCTCGACCTGGATGACTTCCACATCGTGGGCTCATCCCCGGAAATCCTGGCCCGGGTGGAAGACGACGAAGTCACAGTCCGGCCCATCGCCGGCACCCGCAAGCGCGGCGCCACCGACGCCGAGGACAGGGCACTGGAGAAGGAACTGCTGGCAGACCCGAAAGAGATCGCCGAGCACCTCATGCTCATCGACCTGGGCCGCAATGACGCCGGCCGCGTCTCCGAAACGGGCACAGTGAAGCTGACCGACAAGATGATTGTCGAGCGCTACTCCCACGTGATGCACATCGTCTCCAACGTCACCGGGCGCCTGAAGAAGGACACCTCCTGCCTGGACGTACTGCGGGCCACCCTGCCCGCTGGCACCCTCAGCGGCGCCCCCAAGATCCGGGCCATGGAGATTATCGATGAGCTGGAGCCGGTCAAACGGGGCGTGTACGGCGGTGCCGTCGGTTACCTGTCGTTCAATGGCAACATGGATACCGCGATCGCCATCCGCACCGCGGTGATCCGGGACAAGACCCTGCATATCCAGGCTGGCGCCGGAATCGTGGCAGACTCGGTTCCTCGCCTGGAGTGGAAAGAAACCATGAACAAGGGCCGCGCGATTTTCCGGGCCGTTGCCATGACCTACAACGACTACGACCACTGAGGCGGGGGAGACAATCATGCTGCTGATGATCGATAACTACGACTCCTTTACCTACAACGTGGTGCAGTATCTGGCAGAGTTGGGAGCGGACGTCCAGGTTCACCGCAATGACGAGATTACGGTGGAGGAAATCGAGGCCCTCAACCCGGAGCGCCTGGTGATTTCACCTGGCCCCTGTACGCCCAACGAAGCCGGTATTTCCATGGCAGCGATCCGCCACTTTGCGGGCAAACTGCCGATTCTGGGCATCTGCCTGGGGCACCAGGCCATCGGGCAGGTCTATGGCGGGAATATTGTGCGCGCCGGCCAGGTGATGCACGGTAAGGTGTCGCCGGTTTACCACTCTGACATCGGTGTGTTTCGCGGATTGAGTAATCCGTTACAGGCAACGCGGTATCACAGCCTGGTCATCGAGAAAGAAACCCTGCCAGACTGCCTGGAGGTAACCGCCTGGACCCGCAACGAGGACGGCTCCGTTGAGGAGATCATGGGAATTCGACACAAAACGCTGCCCATTGAGGGAGTGCAGTTCCACCCTGAGTCGATTATGACTGAGGAAGGGCATGAGCTTTTGCGGAACTTTTTGCGGTACTGAAGTTTTGTAGCTGTCTGGGTAGGTGCCATGGTTCAGGTACCGGCCGGGGAGCGGTATCATTTTTCCGGACACGCCCACGAGCACGTCCATGTGAGGCTCGACGGCAGCCATCCATGGCTGCCGACGGTCCTGAAAAATAATCCCCCACCCCGTCCTCTGTGCAAGCCGCAAAAAGGTACGCAGGTCGAGCCCCCTGACCGTAAATAATGGTAAAAGTAGCGTTATCACAGTTGCTCACAGGACGGTGGGTGCAGGGGGCATTTTCGCAGCAGCGCCATGGATGGCGCGGAGCAAGGCGGGCGCCATGGATGGCCCCTGAATTGCGGCGGAGAAAATGCCCCCTGCACCCACCGGCCCGGCACCGAAGTCAGCAAGCACATCAATAGCACTGAGCGGGCAGTCCCAAAAGAATGAAAGCCGCGTAGGCTGGCCAGGTACGCAAACTCAAAGCAGCCCAAGTTCAAAGAGAAAACCAAAACGAGGCCCACCAGACCATGGACATGAAAGAAGCCCTGAACCGAATCGCCTCCAACCTGGACCTGAGCCGGGAAGAAATGAAAGCGGTCATGCGCATTGTCATGAACGGTGAGGCCACCGACGCCCAGATCGGCGCCTTCCTGATGGGCCTGCGCATCAAGAGCGAAACCATCGACGAAATCACAGGCGCCACCGAAGTCATGCGTGAACTGGCCACCAGCGTCCAGATCAACGCCGAACCACTGGTCGACATCGTCGGCACCGGCGGCGATGGTGCTAACCTGTTTAACGTCTCCTCGGCATCCGCCTTCGTGGTGGCCGCCGCTGGCGGTTACGTCGCCAAGCACGGCAACCGGGCCGTATCGTCCAAAAGCGGCAGTGCCGACCTCATCGAAAAGGCCGGCATCAACCTCAACATGACCCCGGAACAAGTCGCCCGCTGCGTGGAACAGATCGGTGTCGGCTTCATGTTCGCCCCCAGCCACCACGGCGCCATGAAACACGCCATCGGCCCCCGCAAGGAACTGGGATGCCGGACCATTTTCAACATCCTTGGACCCATGACCAACCCCGCAGGCGTCAAGCGTCAACTGCTGGGTGTGTTCACCCCCGCCCTGTGCCGCCCCATGGCGGAAGTGCTCCAGAAACTGGGCAGCGAACACATCATGGTGGTCTGCTCAAAGGATGGCCTCGACGAAATCAGCCTTGCCACATCCACCCACGTGGCCGAGCTCAAGGATGGCGAAATTACCGAGTATGACATTACCCCGGAGGAGCTGGGCGTAAAGAGCCAGTCCCTGGTCGGCCTCACCGTCGATACCGCCGACGACTCGCTCCAGCTTATCCGTGCAGCGTTTGGCCTGGGCCATGACGAAATGGCCGAGAAAGCCCGGGACATGATCGCCCTCAATGCCGGCGCTGCCATCTATGTCGCCGGACTGGCGGCGACCCCGAAGATGGGTGTGGACATGGCACTGGATGCCATGGGAAGCGGACTGGCCGGCGGCAAGATGTCCGAGCTGGCTGACTTTTCACACTGTTTTGACTGAGCAGCCTGACGCCATGACTGACCGACACAACGACCGGACTCCCACCATCCTCCGCAAGATCGTGGACCGCAAGTGGGAAGAAATTGACGAGCGCAAACGCACCAGTTCCCTGGCCGACCTCAGGGCCATGGCGGGCGATCAGCCAGATGCACGGGGTTTTGCCCGGGCGATGGCCGACCGGATAGGCCAGCGTAAGCCCGCCGTGATCGCCGAGATCAAGAAGGCCTCCCCCAGCAAGGGCGTCCTGCGGGACCCGTTTGATCCGCCAGCCATCGCCGAAAGCTATGAAGAAGGTGGCGCCACATGCCTGTCGATTCTCACCGACCATGACTTCTTCCAGGGTCACGAGGACTACCTGAAAGCGGCCCGGGCCGCCTGCAGCCTGCCGGTGATCCGCAAGGACTTCATGGTGGCGCCCTACCAGGTGTACGAAAGCCGGGCCATCGGCGCCGATTGCATCCTGCTGATCGCTGCCTGTCTGACCAAAGACCAGATGCAGGAACTTGAGGGCATTGCCCACGACATCGGCCTGGACGTGCTGGTGGAAGTCCATGACGGTGAGGAGATGGACGACGCCCTCACCCTGGGCACACCGCTGGTGGGCATCAACAATCGCAACCTGCACACCTTCGGGGTGTCACTGGACACCACCTTCGACCTGCACCAGCGCGTTCCGTCAGACCGCCTGACCATCACCGAAAGCGGCATCCTGACCCGTGACGATGTTACCGCCATGACCGGGCGGGAAATCTACGGTTTCCTGGTGGGTGAATCGTTCATGCGGGCACCTGATCCCGGGGAAAAACTGAGGGAACTGTTCGACTGATCGTTCCGGAAGGCACCGAGGGGGCCGTCAGCCCCCCTCAAGCGCTTCCTTCAAAACCGCCTGCAAGTGGGCTGGCATGGTGCCAGCCAGCTGCAGCGCTGCCTCATGGGCCCGGGGCGTCATCTTCTCCCAGGTGCGGCGTACGATTCGCAGCCACTTCTCCTTGTCGAAGTCCGGGTTATCCTCGTAGAAGTCCGCAAAATAGCGCTCCAGGAACACCATGCAGGCTACGTCCTCCAGTAGCTGCGTATCGGGGTCATTACGCAGTTCCCGCTTGGTGAGGATGGTAGCAACCCGCTCGCACTCCGCTTCGGGATAACCGCACTGCGCCATGATTTGTGCAGCCCGCTCGCCATGGAAGCGGCCACAGTCCTGTCGCCACTGGTAATACCCCTTGCGCCCTTCTGGAAAATCCGCCCGGGGCCGGGTCCAGCGTTCGATGTGCTGGGCCCGGCAGGCGATCTGCATGCGTTCGGACGGCTGTGCCTCCAGGGCGAACAGCCAGCGGGTCATGTGCAGGCTGTAGGCGTATTCCCGGGGCAACGTCTGGCCGTCCACACGTTCCATGTTCGGGTCCTGGCGGTTGGCCCGGTCGATGGCATCGAGGGCACAGGCCAGGCCAGTATCCTTTGTCATGCCATCAGACCTTTGCAGAGGGACGTTCCTTCATGTGGTCGTACCAGGCCTGCAGGTTCTTCTGCTCCGGGCTGATACGGATCTTGACCACCTTCGCGAAATCCAGCACGCACAGGGCGGTGATGTCGGCGGCAGTAATGCTGTCACCATAGATGAACTTGCGCCCTTCCAGGTGCCGGTCCAGGAAGTCCATAAAGCTGGCAGCCTGCTTGCCCGCCTCCTCGCCCCACTCCGGAATCGGATTCATCCGGTCCTTGAAGTAGCCGGTGCTGTGCTGGAAACACATACCGGTAGGCACGAAGAAGTAGTAGTCCAGCCACCGCTGCCACTGGTCCAGCTGCGCCTTCTCCAGCGGCGTGGTCCCCATCAGGGGCGTGGTGTCCGGGTACTGCTCCTCGAAATAGAGGCAGATGGACATGGTTTCGGCAATGCAGTTGCCGTCATCCAGCTGCATCACCGGCACCTTCTTCATGGGATTCATGGCCTGGAATTCCGGGGTCAGGTTCTCCCCTTTCTGCAGGTCCAGTTCCACAAATTCCACCTTGTCCAGCAGGCCCTTTTCAGCCAGGAACATGCGTACACGACGGGGATTGGGGGCCGTTTTCGTCTCGAAAATCTTCATGGGTGAGTACACCTCGACTGTTGTTATGAATCGTTGTGACTGGCCGGTTTCCCTTCCGCCAGCGCAGGGTCAGGAATCTGCCACAGGTTGGCCTGTTCCGGGGAACCCGTCAAGGCACCGGCCGCGCTAAGTGCCGTCCCAGACGCCATGTCCACCAGTTTTACGACATTGTCTCCGACAGGAGACACCACGGGCAACGGATGGCCCGAGGATGCCTGATTCGCTACCTGTTTTGTGAATCTGGCACCGGGTATGCCTCCAGTCTGACTGCGCTGCAGTCCCGTCCTTTCCAAAGGACAGGTGTCGCATTCAACGACATTTTTCAATACAAGAAATGGAGGGCGTTCGGATGGACACCAAAAACACCCAGTCACTGATCAAGCAATTCAAGCATCGTATCCACCAGTTTGAGGGTACCATTGCAAAGCTTGAAAAAACCGCCGGTAAAGAGACTCTCCCCAGGGAATCCAGTGCCGAGGTTCGTAAACACCTTGCCAGCCTCAAGGGCGAATTGCAGGAGATCATCGCCGAGGCAGAGTCCCTGCCGGATGTTGCCGATGCCTTGGGCCTCTCCCCCCGCCCTGACCCGGAGCCGATCGAAACCGGCAAGGTGGTCAAGGCTACGCAGTTCAAGAGCTCGGACCTTGAGATAGAGCCCGCTGAAGGCACCTTCCTGACGCCGCTGGCTGAAGGCTGGCCCCGTTCCGGCC
The DNA here is from genome assembly GCF_026013985.1 of Marinobacter sp. AN1. NCBI lineage: Bacteria > Pseudomonadati > Pseudomonadota > Gammaproteobacteria > Pseudomonadales > Marinobacteraceae > Marinobacter > Marinobacter sp. AN1. The sequence continues at coordinate 3,759,789 of NZ_CP110342.1, forward strand.
AGGTGATCCGTAACAACAAGCTGATCACCAAGACCATGGTCGGCAAGGTTCGTCTCACCGTCCATAACGAGGCCAAGCCCTCTCAAGTCGTTGCCGCTGTACCCTTTAGCGTGTCCGCCACCCCCGCCGACGGCGGCAAACCCATGGTACTCAAACGGGGCACCACCAACCGGCAGGGCTACGCAGCGGTAGACCTGCGCAGCCTCGCGGTGGAGTCCGTGAGTGAGCTTGCCATCGAAATCGACGGTGCCGGTGAGCCCATCCGCCATGTCATCGATAAGGACAGCATTGCTACCCACCGGGATCTGGGCATTGCCCATGATATCCGGATACGCCCGGAAATCCTGGACCGACTTCGGCTACCCGAAAGTGGCGAGGTGGAGACAGAGGGAACCATCGAAGACCCGGATGACATAGACTATGAAATCTCGCCGGATTCCTTTGGCCTGAACCATGAGGAAAACGACGGCAACTGCTGCCTCCGGCCCCGCACCGAGTTTGCCTCCCGGCAGTACTATTTCCGACAGCTTATACGGGTGCAGGAGCCACACCTGATGGCCTCCAGTCGCGTGATAGAGCGGGAGGACGTCCGCGCGCCGGTCCCCTTTGGCGACGACACCGCCTCCACCTACGCCATTACCGGCGGCAACCTTATCCTGGGCACAGTTAGCCTGTACCGCCAGGGCTGGTACCCCATCGGCAGGGGGCTGGGCGAGCTACTGTACTCCCTGTCACTGGCACCCTGTGAGCACGTGAACCTGGCGTTTATCGACTGGAGCCGGCAGGAACGGGACACCCGCCAGGAATCCCGCACGGCATCCGAACAGCTGGACCACGACATGGACCGGGACCGGTCCATTGAAGAGCTGGTGGACTCGGTTCTGGAAGAAAACCAGAGTGGATCGTCGTCCAGTGGCGGTGGCGGCGCCAGCCTGGACCTGGGCATCTTCAGTATCGGTGGCGGCGGGGGCTCTACCAGTAGCTCGGCTTCCGGACGCCGTAACCTGCAGGCCTCCACCATCCAGAATATTTCCGACAGTATCTCCCAGCGAAGCTCTGCCTTGCGATCACAGCGGGCAACGGTAGTGACCACCTCAACCCAGCGGGAGTCGGAACGCATCCAGACCCGCACGGTGCATAACCACAACCGCAACCATGCCATGACGGTGCAATACTTCCAGGTACTTTCCCACTACGCCATCAAGACCGAGCTGGTGGAAGAAAAGCCGGTGGTGATGGTGCCCTACCAGGTGGACCCTGCCCTTTTCGACACCATCCCCAGCTTCGACAAGTTTGTGGCAGCGCCATCACGGCCCATCACCCGTTTCCTGGACCGGCATTCGCGCCTGATCCGCCGCCTTGCCCCCGGTAACTATCGCCGGGCCTTCGAGTCCCTGTCACGGCTGCTGCATTGCCGGGATGTCTATGACATCGAGACGCCCTACGCCACCTTGTCCCGCTGGGAAATCCGGCTGAGCAAGGCATACCGGCCAGGCCTGCGACTCTACATTGAGACCGACAGCGGCCAGACCGTGCAACTCTACCCCTCTGGCAACAGCCGCGAGCCGGTATATTTCCAGTCCTCGCCCGTGCGCCACGATGATATCCGCGGGCTGACCATTACCTTCGACCCGGTGGCGGCAGCGGAGGGTATGTCACGGGACCTGCCGGGCCTTTTCGGCGATGCCTTCGGCGACCTGCTTGAGCAGCTCCAGGCGCACCAGCTGGATGATGTACAGGTATCGGTGGTCACTGACCGTTCCCGCTTCCTGCCGCACCCACAGAGGTTCCGTCTGGGGGTTGATGCCGTTGACGCCCGGCTGGACACCTCTAACCCCTCGATCTTTATTGCCATTGAAGAACCTGAGCCCGATTTCAGCCGTTACCGGGGCCGGGAGCACCAGGATTACTGCGCGCTCAAGGAACTGATTGCCCATATCCAGAGCCAGCCCATGCGCTACATCCGCGCCATCTGGATGAGTGAGGATCCCGACCGGCGGGCCATGCGGTTTGACCGCTTCCGCTTTGAAGGGGATTCGCTGCTGGACCGCATCGTGAACCGGCCGGTGGGCGTGCTGGGTAACTACGTGGCCTTCGAGCTTCTCCAGGGCCACAAGCTGGTGCCGGTGGAAATGCCCGACCACCTGGTCTCCCGCCGCGTGGTCAGCGTGCCTACCCGCGGGGTATTTGCCGAGGTGTTCCTGTCCTGCTGCAATGCCACCGAGAAACGGGACGTGGAGCGGTTTATCGACCCGGATCAGTCCTGCCAGATCACCGCACCCGAGATCACCGGCGTCTCTCCGGGATCCCGGGCCAGTCGCAGTGACACCCGGCCCACGGACTTCCCGGCTCCCATGGTTAACATCCAGAACCGCCGGCGGCTCCGGATCCTTCTGCCATGTCCTCGGCACTCAGTGTGCTGAGCACCCCGGACATCTTCCGGGACCTGACCCGGGGCGCGGAGCTGCTGCAGTTTATCGAAAGCGCCACCAAGGAAGCCTTCACCAGCACCCGCCAGCACCGCGCCGCCATGGACGCCATTGCCGGTGATGTGGTACGCGGGCTGGTCTCTGCCTATACCGGTGTGCCCATCCCCTCCGGTAGCGGCTCTTCCGGAAAGTCCGGCCAGTCGTCAGGGCCTGGTAACGTTACCCCGACCTCCAGCGGTTCCGGCGGCAGCGGCAAGACACTGACAGCACCGATAACCACCTCCAGCAACAACCCGGCCCTGCAGAGCCTGACCAGCGACCGGGTGCGGCAAAGCTCGCCGGCCCAGCTCAGCGATCACCTGCAAACGATCCAGCGAGCCGTGGAGCGGGGCCAGTTCACCCCCGAGCAGGGCCAGTCCCTCGGCCGCTACCTGTACGGCCAGGTGGACGACCAGAGCGGCATCATGCTGGCCAGCTATAGCCCCGGTGGGATCGAATCAGAGCCCCTGGGTACCACCACACGCACCGTGGACGTCAAACTGAGGTGCTTTATCCCCTCACAGGCCGTTTCGCTTCAGGTACCGCTCACCGACGACTACGGCGGCGACAACCGCAGCTTCTCCTACGACCAGGGCAGCCACCGGGTCCAGGTGCATCAGCGTCTGACCTTCGGTACAAGCCACCCCTGGCCCAGGGTGGAGGCAGCGCCCGGCGCCCCCGGCGGTGGTTTCAGCTTTGGTGAGACGAAGGCCTACAGCCAGGGTGACACCGAAAACGTGGCCGGCAAGCCCTGGTGGTGGAAGCGGCTCAAGGACGGGGCGGCTCCTTCTGACACAGCAACACTGGGCCGTACCGACGACAACCTGCATGCGGTTGCCTCGTACGACTACGCCCAGACCGCCGAGAGCCATTGGTCCCAGGGGCCGCTGGCCGCCAAGGTATACCTGCGGGTGGACGCACCCAACCCGCTGGTAGACAGCGCGCCGGCCATCAACGCCGATCTCTGGCTACAGCTCAAGGAGTATAACGGCAAGCTCTACTATCGCCTGACCGGCACCCACGACGGTTTCCCGGCCTATGAGCTCTATGTGGACGAATGCCTGGTGTATAGCCATGATCCGGAAGCGGAAGGCCAGTCCCCCCTCTCCCTGTTCCCTCCATCGGAGTACACGGTGAACAAGGAATGGCAGGTGCTGGATTGTGAGGAGGATGACCCGACAGTCGAGGTATAGCTCTAGCCCGGGCATTGCTCGATGAACGCCATGAGTTGCTGGATGATCCACTGCGGATCATCCAGCACCAGGTCGTGCCCCGCATCCGGGTGGACCATCAAGGGCCATTGCCAGCGTCGGGCGAGGGTACGGCTGCAGTGCCAATGCACAATGCGGTCGCCGGCACTGGCAAGCAGGAGGGCTCGGGCCGCTGGCGCCGCAGAGCAGGGACGGTAGCTGACGGCAGCCCGGAGCTGGGCGACGGCGTTACGGAAGGTCACTGGCCGGCGTTGCTGAATATGGAGCCAGCGATGATGAACCTCCGGTGTCACTGGCCGATTGGAGGTCAACGCGAGTATACCCCGCTCCCGCACAGTCGGAGTTCGCCTGGCCATCAACCCCAGCGCTTTACCGAGGGCGCCGGGCCTCATACGCTGCCACGGTGGACTGAAGCCGGTACTGGTATTGATCAGCACCAGCTGGCCTACTCGCTTCGGTTCGGCCTGGGCCCAATCCAGGGCCACCATCCCTCCCATGGAAAGCCCCAGCAGGCCGATGGGGCCCTCGATCGGTACAGCGCACGCCTGCACCTTCTGGCGAATATCGGCGATAGTAGCAGGAGACACCTCGCGGAAATGCTCTCCGGTGCCGGGCAGGTCGATGACGTGGAACCGATGCCGGGGAAACGCCGTCTCTAACCGCTCCCGGAAGTCACCCCAATGCGCCTTCTCACGGGTCAGGCCCCGCAACAGGATCCAGTCCAAGGTGTTGCCTCCTGCGGGCATGGCCTCAGGCTTCCCGGTACCAGTGGGTCAACGCTGCCTCCCGCAGCATCCGGGCCTGATCTCCTGTTGGCAGCCAGTTTCCGTGGCTGACTGCGGCATGAACGAGGAAGTCCATCAACAAAAGGTGGCTACGAAGCACCCGCTGATGGCGGTGGGGCACCAGCGGATTGAAGAAGCCCTCCATTTGGAACAGTTGCCGGGGACGTTTCCGCAACCAGCGCCAGGAGCCCATTTCCAGGGTCAGGGGAATGAAGGTACCGGTGCCCTGGCGATTCACCTGCTTGTAGAAGTAATCCCAGAGATCGCCGTGGGTCAGGTAATGGGCCGACTGGGGCTCGAACACATAGCGGTGGTTGGGGTAGGCCTGCTCCCAGAGCAGCTTCAGGGCCATCACCGAATCAATGCGGCGCATCGGGCGGCGGCGGTAGGCATAGGGGAACCAGATCTGGTCCTGCCATCCGAAGCCGGAGTGACAATCGAGGGCCAGACTGAATGGCCTGCCGGGGAGCAACTCGTCAATCACCGATTTCAGGGCTTCACTTTCCGGCTCCATACCCTGTTCAGGCTCGCCGGTGTACCAGGGAAGCCTTGGCGAAAGCCGCTGCCCCCCAAGGAGGAAGGTGCTCTCGCCCTGGGCAATGATCGGCGCATTGCGCATCAGGTCCACGCCGGCAGGGTTCGCCCGCTGGTTCAGGAACATTCCTCCCGGGTTGAGGATCGGCAGCGCGACAATCCGCACCCGGCCCAGCAGTTCCCTGAGATGATCATCCCAGCGCAAGCGGGCCAGCAGGCTGGCCAGCCAGGCGATAACGACCTGCGTGCCGATGCGTTCCAGTCCGTGTACGCCGCCCACCAGCAAAACAACCGGTGCGTCCTCGGCCAGGCTTCCAATATCGATGCGGTAAACCGGCAGCACCAGGTCCCGGACCTCTATCCGGGTCAGTACCTGGCTCTGGATGTCCTCCGGGGCTTCCGCCAATAGACGCTCCAGCTGGACCAGTTCCGGCAGGAAGGTACGAATGGCCCGCCGCTGGTGATTGCTGCGCCGTTGTTTTTCCGCAGCGACAGCCCGATGGCGGGTCAGCTGCTTCAGTTCAGTCACGGCGGGCCTCCCGGGTTGGAACAGACCCCCTATCATGACCGGCCACCAAGTCACTTCTGTGACACCGGGACTACGGACTTACACCTGTGCCCTCATGCCCCTGGCCAATCACCGGCAAATATCTCACCCCGCGATGGGCCCGATACCCACCTTGCGGCGCACATCTGCCATCAGCGGTGTCGCATAGTCGCGAGCCTTTTCTGCACCCTGCTGCAGGATACGATCCAGCTGGGCCGGGTCGTCCATCAGGGTGTTGTAGGTCTCCCGCATGGGCGCCAGTTCGTCATTGATCAGCTCGAACAGCTGTTTCTTGGCTTCACCCCAGGCAATACCGTTGGCGAACTCCTGGCGCATGGCGGCCGTTTGCTCCTGGCTGGCGAACGCGGAATAGATGGAGAAAACCGCACTGGTATCCGGGTCCTTGGGTTCACCGGGTTCGAGCAGGTTGGTCTTGATCTTGTTGATGGCCTTGCGCAGCTTTTTCTCACCCTCGAACAGCGGAATGGTGTTGTTGTAGCTCTTGGACATCTTGCGACCGTCCAGGCCCGGCAACACCATGGAAGACTCTTCAATGACCGCCTCGGGCAGTGTAAAGGTCTCACCAAACAGGTAGTTAAAGCGCTGAGCAATATCCCGGGCCATCTCGATATGCTGGGTCTGGTCACGGCCCACGGGGATTTTCTCGCCGTTGAACATAAGAATGTCCGCCGCCATCAAAATCGGGTAGCAGAACAGCCCCATGGTGATGCCGCGATCAGGATCAGCGCCCTCGTTCTCCTCGTTCTCCTGCACCGCCGCCTTGTAGGCATGGGCCCGGTTCATCAGTCCCTTCGCGGTGACGGTGGTTAGTACCCAGTTAAGTTCGGTGATTTCCGGCACATCGGTCTGACGGTAGAAGGTTACTTTTTCCGGATCCAGGCCACAGGCCAACCAGGTGGCGGCGATAGCGCGTACCGATTCCTGAACCCGGGCCGGCTCCTGGCATTTGATCAGGGCGTGGTAGTCCGCCAGGAACAGGAAGGACTCACTCTGTCCCTCTTCGCTGGCGCGGATAGCTGGTCGAATGGCGCCGGCGTAGTTGCCCAGGTGGGGGATGCCCGTGGTGGTAATACCCGTCAGTACTCGTGTCTTGCTCATGATGATCGCGCTATTTCGGATGGGGTGAAATCAGTGGTCAGAAAGAAAGCAGAACCATACCCAAAGCAGCGCCAGCCGGCAAACGGATTGATAGGTCGCAGGCAGTGAAAGCGGTATCATGGCGACACACGCCATGACCCTGAGAATCGCTGTCCCCATGCCCCAGGAAACCCTGCCGCTGATCTATCGGGATGACCACATGGTCGTTGTGGACAAACCCGCCAACCTGCTGGTCCACCCCAGCGAGATTGATCGCAGGGAAACCCGCTCTGCCATGATGATCCTGCGGGACCAGCTGGGACAATGGGTGTGGCCGGCACACCGCCTGGACCGCCCCACTTCCGGATTGCTGGTATTTGCCCTGGACCGGGACTGCGCCCGTGAACTGGCGATGGCCTTCCAGGAGCACCGGGTGCGCAAGGAATACCTGGCGATCGTTCGTGGCCATCCGCCCCTGGGCGGCATTATCCGTCATGCCCTGACGGTGAAGGATGACATGGGTTCCCGCCGTAATACTGACGCCGAACCACAACCGGCACTGACCCTTTACCATCGCCTGGCCCATGCCACCGCGGACTGGGCTGCGGACAAACGCTATTCCACCAGCCGCTACGCCCTGGTGCGCTGCCGCCCTGCCACTGGCCGTCGGCACCAGCTACGCCGCCACCTCAAGCACATCAGCCACCCCATTATCGGCGACAGCAGCTACGGCAAGGGCCCCCATAACCGTGCGTTTGCAGAGGCGTTTGGCGAGAGTCGTCTCTATCTGCACGCCAGTGACCTTTGGTTGAACCACCCGGTAACCGGGGCACCTATTGCCCTCTCGGCCCCACCACCGGATGCATTCCTCAGGGTCGCCGGGGCATTCGGCTGGGGAGAGTCTGCTATGATCAGACACGGTCAGGCCCACGTCACCAAGGAGTAACCTGGACATGCCTCTGAAACTCTACCAGTTTGCCATCTCCCACTATTCGGAAAAGGTCCGTTGGGCACTGGACTTCAAGGGCATCGGCTATGAACCGGAGTACCTGTTACCCGGCATGCACGGCAAGGTAATTCGTGGGCTGACCGGAGGAAAGGCCACGTCAGTGCCCGTACTCCTGGACAGTGGCAAGGCCATCCAGGGTTCGGTCGAGATACTGGACCACCTCGACAGCGCATTTGCGGATAACGCCCTGCTTCCGGAAGCGCCTGATGAGCGGGCCTCGGCCCTGGCGTGGGAGAAACGGCTGGATGAAGAGGCCGGCCCGGCGGTTCGTACCTTTGCCTACCATCACCTGCTGCAGCGCCCGAAGGTAGTGGCGCCACTGTTGACGGCAAAAACGGCGTTCTGGAACCAGTACCTGCTGCGGCTGGGCTTCAGTCGCGTGGATGAAACCATGCGGGAGCTGATGAACATCAACGAGAAAACTGCCGCCCGGGCGCAGACCGTGATCGAAAGCCTGCTGGAAGAGATCAATGCTGTCTACCAGGAGGGCCGGTACCTGGCAGGCCCAGGTTTCAGCCGGGCGGATATGACTGCCGGGGCCCTGTTTGCACCGCTGTTCATGCCATCGCAGTACCCTGTGCCCTGGCCAAGGCCCGGGCGGCTGCCTCCGGGACTGCGAGAATGGCACCAGCAGAAGGGTTCCCTGCTGGAGCCCGTTGCCAATTGCTACCGGAAGCACCGCTGATACGGCAACGCCACTTTGGTATGGCCACACGGGAAGTGAGTCAGGGCTCGGGATGACGCTGGAGGAACCGATGCCACAACTGTGCGGATTTCTCCGGCACCTCCAGCATGGGCACATGGCCCACGCCTTCGAGCAGGACCACCGTGCTGTCCTCGATGCCTGCAGCAAACACCTCAGCGTTTTCCGGCGCCAGTACCCGGTCCCGCTTTCCCCACACGATCAGGGTGGGCGCTTCAATGGCTGGCAGGATACCGGAGAGGTCCAGCTGCTCCCCGGATGAAAGGATGGCATCGAAAATCTGGTCATTGACGGATTGCCGAGCCATGGCCTGCTCCTCCATGACCGAAGTAATAGGCCAGGGCGCAAACGGTCGCTGCTCCATCACGAAATCCATCAGCTTGTCGAAATCACCAGGTTCACGAACCACCAGCGGGTTGTGCCCCTCTGCCAGGGCTTCGTCCAGTTCGGACGGATAGCGGGTAGAGCCGGCAGGATCAAACAGGGCTATGGTCCGCACACGATCCGGGTAGCGGCTGGCAAAATAGGCCGTGATACCGCCACCCATTGAGTTGCCAGCCATATCCACCTGCTCAATGCCAAGGCGGTCCAGCAGCCGGATGAGAGTGGCGGCCTGGGCCTCGACCGTGTATGCGTCTGGGCCGGCGACGCTGCTATCGCCGTGGCCGGGCAAATCCGGGATCACCAGGTGGTAGTCATCGGGAAGGTGGGCCGCCATGCGCACCCAGTTGTCCTTGTTGGCTGCGAACCCATGGACCATTACCAGGGCCCTGGCGTCAGATGGCCCGCGCCGGCTGAGATAGGTTACGGAGAGTTCCCCCAGGGTAGCTTCCGCCAGTTGCAGACCAGCCTCTTCACGCTCCTCAGCGATCAGCCAATCGTAGAGATCATAACGGGAACATCCGGTCAGCAGCACTGCTCCCAGCAGTGCCGCCAGCCATGCCAGCCGGCTGCGTTTCATACCATCCTCGTATTGTCCGGTCCGCCTGGCAAGCTGGCGCATTCCTGACCGGAAACCAGTCAGGGAATGTGTCAGCCCGGTCAGCGGGTGCCGTAGACCACCATGGTCTTGCCCTTGACCTGAACCAGGCCCTGCTCTTCCAGGGTTTTGAGTACCCTTCCCACCATCTCACGGGAGCAGCCAACAATACGACCAATTTCCTGACGGGTAATCTTGATCTGCATACCGTCAGGATGGGTCATGGCGTCGGGCTCCTTACAGAGGTCAAGCAGGGTCCGCGCCACCCGGCCTGTGACATCCAGGAAAGCCAGGTCGCCCACCTTGCGGGTGGTCTGACGCAGCCGGGTCGCCATCTGCTCGCCAATAAAGTACAGCACACGGGGATCCTGCTGGGCGATTTCCCGGAACTTGGTGTAGCTGATTTCCGCCACCTCGCATTCCGTCTTGGCCTTCACCCAGGCGCTGCGGGAATCCATATTGTCGAACAGCCCCATCTCCCCGAAGAAATCCCCGGAGTTCAGGTAGGCCATGATCATTTCGCGACCGTCTTCATCTTCTATGATGACGGTTACAGAGCCTTTAACGATGAAAAAGAGGGAGTCGCTCTTGTCACCAGCGTAGATAATGGTGCTCTTGGCCGGATAGCGACGGCGATGGCACTGGGACAGGAAATAGTCCAGGTGCTTGGTTTTCTGCTCAACAGGCCGGACGATGGTAGCCATGGTAAGTGTCGTGCCTCCTCAAGTGTCGCCGTCCGTGGACGTTTGTCGTTTATGAAGCCGCTCTCCTGCGACTGTTTTTTTTTGTGCACGGGGGAACCTCCGTGGAGGGTACTCCGCCCAAATCCGATTTGGTATGTCGCTTTTATAGACGAAACAGTACTACGACTCATGATGGTAAGCCGGAGTCACAAACTCGTCCATAACGCACTTCTCAATAGCGAACCATTTCACAGGTTTTTGTGGCTTTGTGCTAGCATTTCGGGCCAGATTCAGACCAAAGGATAGATTCCATGAAAGCAACCATCGACTGGACCGGTAATGCCGGCTTCAAGGCAACCAGTGGCACCGGCCATGAAATCCAGATGGACGGTCCGCCGGACCATGGCGGCGAGAACCTGGGACCACGCCCCATGGAGATGCTACTGATGGGCCTCGGAGGATGCTCCTCCTTTGATGTAATGAGCATACTGCAGAAGAGTCGCCAGGACGTCACCGCCTGTCACGCCGAGCTGGAAGCGGAGCGGGCCGATGCGGTACCGGCCGTATTCACCAAGATCCACCTGCATTTCGTGGTCACCGGCAACAACCTCAAGGAAAACATGGTGAAACGGGCGGTCAGCCTGTCAGCGGAAAAGTATTGCTCCGCCTCCATCATGCTGGAAAAGGCGGGGGTCGAGATCACTCACAGCTACGAGCTCCGGGCCAACTGAGACTACAGGCCAGCCTGGCCCGCTGTCTTCGCCTCAATGCCCCGGATTCCTGTGATCTGACACGGCCGGACGCGATGCTAAAATGTGGTTCGAAAGGCTATTCAACCGCATAGGTGGTGTGCATAATACGCACCCTTCTCCGCCGGTCTGCGCACATAAAATGGTCAGTTATCGGTGGCGGCCTCTGCAGACCGGACCATCCGTGATCGATGGACGAGTCTGTACCTATACATCTCCATTTTCCGGAGGGGCTGAACATGGAATCCAAACTCCAGCTGCACGGGTTCAACAACCTGACCAAATCCCTGAGCTTCAACATCTACGATATCTGTTATGCGCAGACCGAAGAGCAGCGTGAAGCCTATATCGATTACATCGACGAGATGTACAACGCCGAGCGCCTGACCCAGATCCTCACCGACGTAGTGAAGATCATCGGCGCCAATATCCTCAATATCGCCCGCCAGGACTACGAGCCCCACGGCGCCTCGGTCACCATGCTGATCGCCGAACACGAGCTGACCGGCGGTGAGCCGGACAACGAGGAATCACCAGGTCCCCTGCCCGATACCATCGTGGCACACCTGGACAAGAGCCATGTGACCGTTCATACCTATCCGGAGAGCCACCCCCATGAGGGCATCAGCACGTTCCGGGCGGATATTGATGTTTCCACCTGCGGCCTGATCTCGCCGCTGAAGGTGCTCAACTACCTGATCCACAGCTTTGATTCGGATGTGGTCACGGTGGACTACCGGGTACGGGGCTTTACCCGTGACGTTGATGGCACCAAGCACTATATCGACCATGACATCAACTCGATCCAGAACTACCTGACCGAGGATACCCAGAACGCGTACCAGATGATCGACGTCAATGTGTACCAGGAAAACCTTTTCCACACCAAGATGATGCTCAAGAACTTCGACCTGGATAACTACGTGTTCGGCGTCAATGCCAGGGACCTGGGAGCCGAAGAAGCCGCCTCCATCGAGGAGCGCCTCAAGCGGGAAATGCTGGAAATCTTTTACTCCCGCAACGTCCAGTAAATCATCACTGACTGATCACCCGTTCCCGGCCTTCTGGCATCCATTACTTGCCAGGAGGCCTTGTTCAGTTTTCCTGAACACCGGGGCCGGAATTTTCCGGTTTTATCCTACCCCTGATCGTTCTCTAATGATGGCAACCAAGACTGTTGAACGGAGGCCATCATGACCGAACGTACTATCAAACGCGTTATCCCCGCCCTGGAAACCTCGGACGGTGCCGGCGTGCGTATCCGCCGCTCCCTCGGGCAGACCCAACTGGTGCGAATGGACCCATTCCTGATGCTTGACGAGTTCGGCTCAGACCAGCCACAGGATTATATTGCCGGCTTCCCCGCCCATCCTCACCGGGGGTTCGAGACGGTCACCTATATGATTGAGGGCCATATGCTCCATGAAGACCACCTGGGCAACCGCGGCAATCTGCGCAATGGTGGCGTCCAGTGGATGACGGCTGGCCGGGGCATCGTGCATTCTGAAATGCCGCAACAGGAAGAGGGCATGATGCGGGGCTTCCAGCTCTGGCTGAACCTGCCCGCGGCAGAAAAAATGAAAGCGGCCGGCTACCGGGATATCCAGCCAGAAGACATCCCCCGCATCGCACTGGACGGGGGCGAAGTCCGCCTGATCGCCGGCGAACTTTGCCTGGACGGCCAACTGCGGCAGGGAGCTGTCAGCGGAGGCTCCACCGAGCCTCTCTACGCTGACCTGCACCTCGGGGCTGGCGGCACCCTTGCCTTGCCGGTGGCGGCACACCTCAATGCCATGGTGTACCTTTACGAAGGCAGCGCCAGCATTTGTGGGCACGAACTGACCCGCTCCGCCGCTACGGTACTGGAGGCAGGAGACCGGCTGGTGCTGGAGGCAGGCCCGCAGGGTGCACAGCTGCTCCTGATCGGCGGCCGCCCCATTGGCGAACCCGTGGTGCAGTATGGCCCGTTCGTGATGAACAGCCGCGAGGAAATCGAACAAACCCTGCGGGACTACCAGAGCGGCCGGCTGACCGCCTGACAGGAAGCCCGGGCTGGAGGAGGGTCAGACAGTCCCCAGGCGCTCCAGCAGCCCCGGCTTTTCAATGACATAACCCTGACCATAGTCCACACCCAGCTTGCGCAGCATGTCCAGGGATTCCCGGCTTTCGATGTGGGTAGCGATGACCTCCCGGTTCAGATAATGGGCCATTTCCACCATGGAGCGGACCATGGCCTGGTCGGTTTCGCTGTCGGCAATCTGACCGACAAACGCGCCGTCGAGCTTGATCATGTCCACCGGCAGACTGCGCATATACTGATAGGACGTAGGGCCTGCGCCAAAGTTGCCCAGACAGAACCGGCAACCGAGCTCCTGCATCTCGCCGATGAACTCCGCCACCGAATGCACATCCCGGATGGCAGCGACCTCGGTAATCTCGAACCACAACCGCTCGATGGGCGCATCGGCTTCGCTGAGCTTGCTGTAGATAAATTCCAGCAAACCCTCGTCGTTGAGGGAATAGCCTGACAGGTTAATGCAGTAACCCGGCTGACGCTCACCTCCGCTGCCCCCCTGGCGGCCACTCCGGGTCCGTAACCAGTCAAGCATGTAACCCACCACCCAGCGATCCACGAACTGCATGCGGTTGTAGCGCTCGGCCATACGCACAAAGTCTGCAGCGGTAATCAGCTCGCCCTGGTCATCGTACATGCTGATCAGCACTTCATACTGGGTGGTCAGGCGGGTTTCCTTGTGCAGCGGGATGATTTTCTGACATCTCAGCAGCATCCGCTCTTCGTCGAGGTCTCCCAGGCTGGCTACCTTGGCCGCAATCTGCTCCTGCTTTTCAAAGTTTTCCGGTTCGAGCTGGTAGACTTCGTATTTTCCGGATCCACGGGTCTTGGCCAGCTTGCAGGCCTCTTCGGTAGCCCGCAACCAGCGTCCGGCGGTGGTCAGCACCGGCAACTGGGGCGCCAGGCCGGCGCTGGCCGACAGTCGGTATTGGCGCCCCTGCCAGCTTAGCTCAAGATTCTCGATGGCATGGATGATACCCGACACCATGGGGCCGGCTTCTTCCGATGGTAGCAGGAAGCCAAATTCGTCCCCATCCAGCCTTGCCAGCGGCATACCGTCCACTACCTGGTCCCGAAGAATGCCAGCCACTTGCCGAAGGGCCTCGTCACCGGCCGCGAGGCCGGCAGTATCGTTGAGAAGCCGGAACTGACGCAGATCCAGCCGTACCAGGGTTCGCTCGTCCTCATGGCGGCTCAGCTGCTGCTCCAGCACCCGTTCAAACTCGCGGCGCTCCAGCAGTCCGGTCAGCTCGTCATGGGTGGATGCCCACGACAGCTGGTCGTAGACCTTGCGTACCATCCGGTCGATGCTCTCATCCACCAGCGGCCGCTCATACTGACTGTCAGGAACAATCAGCCCTTTCTGCATGCGCTCTGCCAGGTCAGCCAGTTCCAGCTCCACCACCCGCATGCCCTGGTGGTTAACAAACACGAACCGGTTGAAACCCCGGGCAATCCATACCAGGCGGATGTACTGGACCTGATCGGCATTGGTCTGATCTTTAAGCCAGTCACCGGTACGCAACTTCTGGGCCCGGGCAATCCAGCGTTGAAGACGCTTCTGCAGGCGGTCCTGCTGTTTGCGATCCGCGTCCTCCCCGGGTTCGGTAACGGGCATGGGGACCCGCTCCACCGGTGTATCCGGCGAGCGTACCAGGAACTGCTTGAGCTCTTCCCGCACCTGGGTCGCCGGCAGGTGGTTACTGGAGATAGAGCCCAGGCCTTCCTGGATCAGTCGCAGCAACTCCGACAGGTTGATGTTCATCTCCGGGTCGTCGGCAAAGGCCATCAGCGTGTCAACTACGGACAGATAGTCCTGCCAAAGCTGACTGTCCGGCCCCTGGCGAATCCAGGTCAGCGATAACAGATCCCGCCAACCGGCATTCAGCAGACTGACCACCGCCCGGGGCACCTCACGGCCACCCAGCCGCTTATCCAGTGCCTGGCTGACAGCTGCCTTGGAATCACTGACTTTCTGGGCGCCTTCGGCAGCGGCGGTGACCCGTTCCACATTGCGGCGATAAATCAGGTTCTGCCGGTCTATCAGCGTATCGAGCTCGCCCATGGCCCCCTCAAAGACCCGGGTATCCTGCTCGAATTCGGCCGCGATGCGACCAACAAGGTCGTCTACCCGGCGCTGTACCGCCGGGTTGGTACGGCCACCACGCATCCCCAGTTGTGCCAGTCGATTCATCACTCCCCGGACCGGACTTTCGATATCGTCAAAGAAGTCAGGATCCCGCAGCACCACCTTGAGCACAGGAACCTCAAGCTGACGCATCTGCTCGCGGGTATGGTCCGTCAGCCTGGGGCTCTCCACCACGCTACGAAAGAACCGGTCCACCACATCCAGGGCGGTCTGCTGTTCCTCGTCCAGGGCATGGTCGCCAGAGCTTTTGACCTGTTCGATCACACGCTCCTTGAGAGGCGCTGCATGCTCTTGAGGCTTCGCCGCTTTCTGCAGGGTATGGAGCTGGGACTGGAATTCGCCCTGGGACAGCGGGCGGGCATTTTCGGCGAACGGGGCCGGCGTGTCTCCGGCCTCCCGCCCGGCCTTGAGCGTTCCAATGAGGTTACGAACCGTGGCAAACGCCGAACGGGCCAGCGTCATCTGTTCCTGGAAACCCTGGCTGCGAGTTCCTGTCAGGGGTGCCAGGGCCGGCTGCGCAGACTTTCCCCCCGACGACGCGGGCGCATCCTCGGGCTGACCACTGACCGCCTCCGGGACAGGCTCTGGTCGAGGTGCCGGTTTCGGGGCCTCGCTGCGGGGTCTGCGCTCACTGAGATACCGGCTAAGGTCCAGATCCGGCAGGATGCCGTGGCGAACCAGGATCTGGTTGAGTTCTTCGTAAAGCGGACCGATTTTCTGCAGGACCAGGGTTTCAAAGGTTTTCAGGCAGATTTTTTCCACCGCCCGGCTGGTACGCAGACTTTCCAGCCCGGTATGAAAGGCTTCGCAGACCAGGGAGGGTCCCAGCGGGTTCTGATGGCCGGTGGCATTGGTAACACCAAGGCGATCCAGCCGCATGCGCAACTGGAGAAGCTCGGCTCGATACAGGGTATCAGCCTTGGTCACCATTACCTTGATCGCCAGCCAGTCTTCAAACTCCCCCTTGTCCACCAGGGACAGGCTGGACGGGGACTGGCCCTCACGCTGCGGTTTCAGCGGGGACTCCAGATACCGCGACATCAGCAGCCACATGGAGCGCTGTCGGCTTTCCACCTGTGCAGCCGCATCCATGTACTCATTCGCCTGCTGATCGTTGGCAGCCTTCAGGGCAGCCTGGCGCAGGTTTTCCGCCATGGCCCCGAAGCATTCAGTCATCAGTGGTTCGATGTGCTGTGACACACTCCGGGCACACTGCCGCAGGACAAACTGGACCCTTTCACTGGGAGGCTTGAGCGAGGCTCGTTCCTGGAAGGCTCCATCGGCGCCGCACTGGCTGAGCATGGCTTCGACAGCCTTAGGGCTGGAGCGGGTAAACTCGACCCCCATGGCACCGTCAATCAGGCGCACCGGCCGGGCCTCCAGCTGGTGACGCTCACGCCCATCCCCGGTGCGGAAATGGAGGCCGAGGTCTGCGCCGGGGTATTTCTGGAGGTAGGCGCGAATTCTGGCGGAGGTATCGCCTGAATATCGCACGAACAATCCCTCTGCACAAAAGTCGGCAATCTGGCATGGCCACATCCCGGACTCCCCCAGGTCAACCTGGGCTGCCAGCTTGATGGGACGGCGGGGACTGGAGCGTCGTTCCTTCGGATCCATTGACTACCTGATCGATGGTATAGCCCGGCAGCACCTTGGCGCCAGCCGGGGCGATTCCCTTTAAGCGAGTGATAACGGACACCCGCAACGCTACCTCAGCAAACCGGAACACATGCCCGGCAAGCCCCTCCGAACGGGACGGGGCTCTGAGGTCAGTATAGCCATGATGGCCAGGAAACAAGGTCGCTGGAGACTGGCCCGGGGCATGGACCGGAACCTTTTGTTTCCAATTGTTAATGTGACTACTTTAACGACGGTTCGTCAAGAGAGTTCCCGGAAAATTTCGAGCAAATGCTCGCTCCTGAGTGAGGCTTCCACGCCTTCACCGGGCAGCCAACCCTCAGCCCAGTGTTTTGACGAACACCTTGGAATTGCGCCGTGTATTGTAAGTCGCCAGTTTCGGACCCGGCAGTGACTGGATCGTCGACGGCTCGAAGCCCCGTTCCCGGAACCAGTGTTCGGTTTGGGTGGTCAGTACAAACAGACGGGCCAGGCCCTCGCCCCGAGCCATGCGCTCGATCAGCGCGAGGATTTCATCGCCCCGGCCACCCCGGCGGTAGGCTGGATCCACCGCAAAGCAGGACAGTTCGCCGGACTGCTCTTGCGGATAGGCATAGAGAGCCGCGCAGCCGATGATCATGCCATCCCTCTCGGCCACCACGTATTGGTCGATCTCGGTTTCCAGCATCTCACGGGAACGACGCACCAGCACGCCCTGCTCCTCCAGCGGCTGGATCAGTTCAAGGATACCGCCGATATCCTCTACCCGGGCACGGCGGATCTGTTCATAGTTATCGTCGGTGACCAGGGTACCGGAGCCATCCCGGGTGAACAGTTCCTCCAGCACGGCACCGTCGCGCAGGTAGCTGATAATGTGAGCCCGGCGCACACCGCGAGTACAGGCATCGCAGGCTGCCCGCAGCAGGTCCGCATCATGGCCGGAAACCACACGTTCGGCTACCTTCTGCAAGGCCTGGCGTACGGTAAGCTCCCGTATCAGCGAACCGTCTTCGTCCAGCACTCCCTGGTCATCGGTGAACACGATCAGCTTGTCCGCCCTCAGGGCCGAGGCTACCTGGCTGCCCACATCCTCATAGGAGAGATTGAAGATTTCCCCGGTGGGAGAGTATCCCTGGGGCGGCATCAGCACGATGTGACCCGACTCCAGCAGCCGCTCGATACCGGCCGTGTCCACCCGGCGCACCCGGCCGGTGTAGCCATGGTCCACGCCATCCAGCACGCCCACCGGTCGGGCGGCGACAAAATTGCCACTACAAACGCGAATCTTCGCGCCGTGCATGGGCGAATTCACAAGCCCCATGGACAGCCGGCTCTCCAGCCAGGAGCGCAGACCGCCCACAGCTTCCATGACCAGGGGCAGGTCCTGTTCCGGCGTGACCCGAAGGCCTCCGACAAACTCTGACTGGTGCCCGGCCTGCTCCAGACGCTGCTGGATCTGGGGGCGGGCGCCAAAGGTCACAACCAGGCGGATACCCAGGCTGCTGAGCAAGGTGATGTCATGGATGATGTTCAGCAGGTTATCACTGGCCAGGGCCTCGCCCCCCAATACCAGTACGACAGTGCTGCCGCGGTGGGCGTTGATATAGGGAGAGGAGTGACGAAAGCTGTGCAGCCAGTCGGATACGCTCATAGACAGAAGTGCCTGATCAGTTGTTTCAGCAGCGAAATAGTGGGGTTGACCTGGGCCAGGTCCAGGTATTCATCCGGCTGATGGGCCTGGTCGATGGAACCGGGGCCCAGAACCAGGGTTTCCAGGCCCAGTTTCTGCAGCCAGGGGGCCTCGGTGGCAAAGGCCACGGCCTCAGCCTGGTGACCGGTCAGCCTCTCACACACCTTGACCAACTCGGCTTCCGCCGGGGTTTCAAACGGGGGTACACCGTCGAACAGGGGTTCGAAGGTCAGTGACAGCTCCCGACGGCGGGCCAGGGGCCCAAGCCGGGTGAGAATGGCCTGGCGCAACTCGCTCATGTCCATGCCCGGCAGGGGACGCAGATCAAAATGCAATTCGCAACGGGCACAGATCCGGTTGGGGTTATCGCCACCGTGGATACATCCCAGATTCATGGTGGGATACTGCACCCGGAAATGGGGATTGCGATGGCGTTCCTGCCACTGCCCTCGCAGGACCAGTAGTTCATTCATGGCCTCGTTCATGCCTTC
This sequence comes from Marinobacter sp. AN1, assembly GCF_026013985.1. NCBI lineage: Bacteria > Pseudomonadati > Pseudomonadota > Gammaproteobacteria > Pseudomonadales > Marinobacteraceae > Marinobacter > Marinobacter sp. AN1. The sequence goes on from NZ_CP110342.1 coordinate 3,778,576, forward strand.
CAGCGCATTGCGACCAAGGGAAGGGTCCGAGGAGTGCCCTGACTGGCCTTCAAACACCAGCCGCTCCATCATGATGCCCTTGTGCATCCGGATGGGTCTCAGCTCGGTGGGCTCACCGATCACCGCGTAACGGGCCCTGGGATAACCTGCCTCCGCCAGGGCCCGGGCGCCATTCATGGAACTTTCCTCGTCGGCGGTGGCCAGCAGGATCAGCGGCTGTTTCAGCGGTTGCCGGGCCGCCTCCCTGGCGGCCTCGATAGCCAGGGCAAAGAATCCCTTCATGTCACAGGTGCCCAGGCCGTACAGGCGGTTGTCGCGCTCGGTCAGGGTAAACGGGTCACTTTTCCAGCGCTTGTCATCAAAGGGAACTGTGTCGGTATGGCCAGACAGCACCAGCCCGCCAGGGCCTGAGCCGAGTGTGGCCACCAGGTTGTATTTCCCCGGCATGCCCGGGACTGGCAGGATCTCGTTACGGAACCCGAGCGCACCCAACCACTCCGCCAGCTGGTTGACCACTGCTTCGTTACTGTGATCCCACTCGGCGGATGCGCTGCTGATAGACGGGATACCCACCAGGCGCTGCAGCATGGTGTGTACATCCGGCGGCCCGGGGTTCTGTCCGGACGAATTACGATGGGTCTGATCGGTCATCTTGCCAGGCTCCTGCAGGGTCAGTCAGGGCGCGGAGTGGCGATTGTCAGTCTTCTGCCGTCTGGCCCCGGCGCCAGACGGCCAGCTGATCTATGGCACGACTCGCCATGGGGTAGGCCACTTCACCACCGTCCACCGGGCGCGCCACTTCCACCTGTCGCTCGTCAACACGTATAAGCCGGCCTTCAACGGTACGCCCGTTGCTCAGGGTAACCCGGACGGTGTAACCAAGCCAGTCACCCGCATGTTCTGTGGCAACAACCTGCCAGCCTGCGACCATCGGACTCTTTTCCGGGTCAACCACAGGCTCCAGCGCCTGCTCGGGTACTGTCGGCGTCACCGGTTCTATCGCGGAGAGATAGACATCGGGCACCACAGCCCCGTTGTAGGAGACTGCCAGGGCAGGCGCAGCCTCACCTCCTTCAGTCCCGGAGTCGTTAGCATCCCGCAACGGAATACCCGCCCAGGCCGCTTTCGGGTCCAGCGATACCACCAGCTCACCGCCTTCCGTCAGCCATTGCCGGTAGAGGGCCAGTAGTTGGGGGGACGCCTGCAGGCCACGGCTTTCCAGCCCTTCCCGGAAGGATGTCATGACCAGGTCCGCCCAGGCAGCTGCAGGCAGGCCCGTCTCCCTGGCGCAATACGCGGTAACGCGGCGCATCATGCCCCCGTCTCGCAGCACTACCTGGACGGTCTCGGCCGAGGGGGTAAGGTTGACACCATCCGGATCCAGCCTTACCCGTGCCCCCTGCCAGAAAACCTCGACGCCCCCGGACTCCCGGGAGTGTATCTCCAGCCTGACCCCACCGGACGTCTGGCGCACCTGGGCATCGCCCGCCAGTTCATTAATACCCATACGAACCAGGTCGCCACTACCGAGTTGCTGCCTGGCATCCGGGCCACATACGGGCATGAACAGGGGGCGTGGCGCCAACTCATCGGTATCCGTCACCCAGTTACGCAGCATGGCGGCGTCCAGGGGCAACCGCCAGCCGGAGGCTTCCAGCCGCCAACTACGCGGCAGGTCATGGGCGCTGTGAAGGCCTTTCAGCAGCGCCAGTGGCGACCCTGCCTGCAGGTGCAGCCGTTCAATCGTCAGGGGCTGGGTCAGACGGAACGACTGAAAGCGGGTGTTCTCCAGGACAAGCTCACCACTCACCCCTGAGCTGATACTGCCCCGCTCCAGCGCCCCATGGTCTGACAGGGATCGGCGCAACTCCGCCATGGTCTGGTCCGCGTACCACCAGACCGCACCTTTGTACGCACCCCAGCCTGCGAGGACCAGGATAACAATCAGCGACAACAGTTTTCTCAAGGCTTCCTCTCCCTGCGGGGACACACGCTGCAGCAGCTACCCGGGCCGTTTCAGGCGATAGCGGGGAATCAATTCCGGGAAATCAGCGTACCCACACCTTCGTCGGTAAAGATTTCCAGCAGGGTGGCATGTGCCACCCGGCCGTCGATGATATGGGCCGTCTTTACCCCGTTCTCCACGGCACTCAGTGCGCAGCGGATCTTGGGTAACATGCCACCGTGGATGGTGCCATCCTCGATCAGGTCATTGACCTGGGCTGCGGTCAGGCCTGTAAGCACCTGGTCGTCCTTGCTCTTGAGGCCGGACACGTTGGTTAGCAGGATCAGCTTTTCCGCCTTCACTGCCTCGGCCACCTTGCCAGCCACCAGGTCAGCATTGATGTTGTAGGAGGCGCCGTCGGGCCCGACCCCGATGGGCGCAATGACCGGTATCACATCGCTGTGGGTGAGCATGTCGATGACCTTGGTGTTCACCTGGGCCACCTCTCCCACGTGGCCGATGTCGATGATTTCAGGACGGCTGACCTCGTCGGACTTGCCCACCACTTCCAGTTTGCGGGCGCGGATCAGGTTGCCATCCTTGCCGGTCAGACCAACGGCGGTGCCACCGTGGGCATTGATCAGGGAGACTATTTCCTTGTTCACCTGGCCACCAAGAACCATCTCTACCACATCCATGGTCTCCGAGTCGGTAACCCGCATCCCGTTGACGAAGTGGGACTTGATGTTGAGCCGGTTCAGCAGATCGCCGATCTGGGGGCCGCCACCGTGCACCACGATGGGATTGATACCCACCAGTTTCATCAGCACCATATCCCGGGCGAAGCTGCTCTTGAGCTCCTCGTTTTCCATGGCGTTGCCGCCGTACTTGATCACTACCGTCTTGCCGGTAAATCGCTGGATATAGGGCAGGCCCTTACTCAGGACGTCTGCCACCTGCATTGCCGTATCACGATCCAGTGCCATTAATCTTGCCTTATCGAGAGTTCTGCCCGGCACGTGCCGGGCACAGGTCATAAAACCGGGTTCAGAAGGTTATGTGTACGTCCGGGGCCAGGGCCTTGAGCTGCCCCCGGAAAATCTGCTTGATACGCTCGAGCGCCGCTTCGTTCTCGGCCTCGAATCGCAATACCAGTACCGGGGTCGTATTGGAGGCCCGGCACAGGCCCCACCCGTCGGGGTAATCCACCCGTACACCGTCGATGGTGGTGATGTTCGCTTCGCTGAAGTCGGCCAGGTCCTTGAGGCGTTCAATAATGCGGAACTTGCCTTCGTCCGTCACCTCCAGGTTCAGCTCAGGTGTGCTGATATCCTCCGGGAACTCGGCAAAGACCTCACTGGCCTGGCGGTCCTCAATGCCGAGGATCTCCAGCAACCGGGCCGCGGAATACAGTCCGTCATCAAAGCCATACCAGCGCTCACCGAAGAAAATGTGGCCGCTCATCTCCCCAGCCAGCAGGGCACCGGTTTCCTTCATCTTTGCCTTCATCAGGGAGTGGCCGGTCTTCCACATCACCGGGCGACCTCCCGAGGAGGAAATCACGCCACTGAGACGGCGGCTGCACTTGACGTCGAAGAGGACGTCGGCGCCCGGGTTGCGGGAGACCACGTCTCGGGCAAAGAGCATCATCAGGCGATCGGGCCAGATAATCTTGCCTTCGTTGGTAACTACACCCAGGCGATCCCCGTCGCCATCAAACGCGATGCCCAGGTCAGCACCCTCCTGTTGTACGCGCTCTATCAGGTCCTGCAGGTTCTCCGGCTTGCCGGGATCCGGGTGATGGTTCGGGAAACTGCCATCCACCTCGCAGTACAATGGAATCACTTCGCAACCGAGCTCTTCCAGCAGCAGGGGGCCAAGCTCGCCGGCTATACCGTTGCCCGCGTCAACGACAACCCTCAGGGGCGCAGCTACGGCGATGTCGCCGGTAATACGATCCAGGTAATCCCGCCGCACATCCTGGTCGGATGCACCACCCTGCCCCCGGTGCAGGTCGCCCATCTGTACTCGCTGCAGCAGTTTCTGGATGCCCTCTTCCGCCAGGGTTTCGCCCCCCAGCATGATTTTCAGGCCGTTATAGTTGGACGGGTTGTGACTGCCGGTCACCATGACGCCGGAACCGGTACCCAGGTGATGGGTGGCAAAGTACAGCACCGGTGTTGGCACCGCCCCTATCCGGATGACATTACAGCCAGCTTCCATCACTCCGCGGGCCAGCGCATCCGCCAACTCCGGGCTGGAGTGGCGGCCGTCGTAGCCAATACAAAGCGTATCCTGGCTTCTGTCCAGTGCTTCCGAGCCAATCGACTGACCGATCAGGCGAACAATCTCCGGTGTCAGCGTTTCACCGACAATACCGCGAATGTCATAGGCCCGGAAGATGGAGGGGGACAGCTCGGCCCGGGGGGCCGGTGCTTCCGTGACTTCCGGCGTAGCGCCGGCAGGACTCTCCCCAAAGCCCAGCACGTCCTCATCGCCATCAAGCATGTCGATGTCCGGCATATCCCGCTCCTGGAACAGGGGCTCACCCATATCCGGGTCCGCTGGCTGCGCCGCTTTCGGTTCCGGAGCCTTGCGGGTAGTGCCTTCAATTCGCTTCTCCACCGCCTTGCTCAGTCGGTGCAGGACATCCGCCAGTACTGAGGGCAACTCCCAACGGAACTGAGGGGGCGCCGAACGATCACCTGAGAACGCCTTGTTGGCCCACTGGACCAGGCCGGTGGTTTCCTTGCGCAAGCCGGACTGGGCGGACGACAGCATCAACCACACGATCACGGCTGCGACCAGGAACCCTGCCACCACCAACCCCAGCAAAAGCACCGGCACCGAGGTGGCCGCGGCCCGCTGCGACTGATACCGGAGGCTCCAGTCAGGCACCGAAAGTGATCGAGTCACTTCCGGCCCCGCGCCCTGACCGCGACTGACGACGTTGCGAGACTGCCCACCTACGGTCTGGACCAGGGTCGCCTGACCCTCAACACCTGAAAGTACGTCTGCCAGTACGCCGGCATCGAACTGGATCACCAGGGTACCTTCCGCCACTTCGGTAGAGGGATTACGAACCCGGGTTGCCATCTGGACCCGCCAGCCGCCGTCGGCCGGGAATGCATCCGGGGTGACCGGACGACCGGTTTCCGCGCGCCGGGCCAGGTCAAGTGTGGCAAAGCCAAGGCCAGCCTGCTCATCAGCCCGCCGGGGGATAGAGCCATAGGGGAACAGGAATACCCGCTCGATACCAGGCATCATGGACTGCAGTTCGCCAGCCAACTCCCTGGCCCCACCGATTTCTCCGAGGGCCTCACGCACCGAGGCCTGGGTACCAAGCCCTTCAGTCAACGACTGCAGGAATCCGATACGTTGTTCCAGCCGGTCCACCGCCTGCTCAGCGCCGCGCTCGGCCGCCAACTGCTGCCCTTGCTGCTCGGCCGGTTGCAGCACAACCAGGTACATCACGGCAGCCACCACCAGGCCGGTGATAACCACGGCGAGGGCCTGGCCCAGGGCCACCGACGAAAGCTTGCGGACCTTGCTGCCCCCGGACTCTTTCGGTGCCTTGCCCCGAGCAGTTTTTCTGGTGGCTTTGTTGTTATCGGAAGTGGCCTCGGGCGACGAGTCAGCAGTTCCGGCCGCTTCCTTTTTCTTGCCAAATTTCATAGTCGGCTCCGTCTCGACGGCTGTTACAACAATACGTGACCTTCAAAGGGTGAATGGCTGTCAGTATAGATGGTTACATGAATTCGTTAATGACACATTTGGCGTATTGGAAACTTTATCAGTGTCGTCCGGTGGAGCCGAAGCCGCCTTCGCCGCGTCCGCTGGCATGGAACTCGTCTACAATATCGAACTGCGCCTGCACGACCGGCACCAGCACCAACTGTGCGATACGCTCACCGACATTCACGGTGAACGCAGTACTGCCGCGGTTCCAGCAGGAAACCATCAGTTCACCCTGGTAGTCTGAATCGATCAGTCCGACCAGGTTGCCCAGCACGATACCGTGTTTGTGACCCAATCCACTGCGAGGCAGGATCATGGCGGCGAGGGTGTTATCCTCGATATAGATGGAAAGCCCGGTGGGAATGAGCATTGACTCCCCCGGCGCCAGGGTCACCGGCCCTTCCAGGCAGGCCCTCAGGTCCAGTCCGGCGGAACCGTCGGTGGCGTACGTAGGCATGGGGATATCCTGGCCGATACGCTCATCCAGGATGCGCATCTGCACGGGCTGATGACTCATACTTCTATTCCTCAGGGCAGTTTCAGGGTTGGGCGGGCATCCGCTCGGCTATCAGGGCAACCAGCTCCCTGGCGACCTCACTCTTCGGGGCGGGGCCGATGGCACGCTGCCCCCCGGACCAGAATACCGTGACAGCATTCTGGTCGCTGTTGAACCCGATACCCGGCGCAGACACATCGTTGGCCACTATCATGGCCAGCTTTTTGCGTTTCATCTTGTCCGTGGCGTAGGCAGCGACGTCATTGGTCTCTGCCGCAAACCCTACGGTAAACGGCGCATCGCTCCGGGCGGCAATGGTGGCGAGGGTATCCGGATTACGCACCAACTCCAGGGACAGGGTCTCTGAAGACTTCTTCATTTTCTGGTCTGCCATAGCGGATGGCCGGTAATCCGCCACGGCGGCGGTGGCGATAAAGATATCCGCACCCTTGTCCACTTCTGCACTGCTCGCCCGCAACATGTCTTCGGCGGTCTGAACCGGCACCACTTCCACACCTGATGGTTCCGGCAAGCTTACCGGGCCGCTGACCAACGTCACCGTCGCACCAGCGGCATGGGCGGCTTCTGCGATGGCATATCCCATCTTGCCGGAACTGTGGTTGCTGATGTAACGAACCGGGTCAATAGGCTCCCGGGTTGGGCCGGCGGTGATGACTACCCGGCGCCCGGCCAGGGGACCGGAATCGACAGTCACCGATGGTTCAAACTGATTGATCAGGCCGAACAGGGTCTGAGGCTCGAGCATCCGCCCTGGCCCGGTATCGCCACAGGCCTGGCTGCCCTGGTCCGGGCCCCAAAGGGTGATCTGGGGGTCTTCCTCCAGCAAGTGAACGTTACGCTGCGAACGGTAATTGCCCCACATGGCCTGGTTCATGGCAGGAGCCAGGGCGATAGGAGCCTCGGTGGCGCAGCAAACGGTAGCCAGCAGGTCATCGGCCAGGCCATGGGCCAGCCGCGCCATGAAATCCGCTGACGCTGGTGCCACCACCACCAGGTCCGCCCACTTGGCCAGCTCGATATGACCCATGCCGGCCTCGGCTTCCGGGTCCAGCAGGGAACTGCGCACGGGCTCGCCACTGAGGGCCTGGAAGGTCATCGGGGCAACGAAGGCCTCCGCGCCCCGGGTCATCACCACCCGTACCGGGTAGTCGGCTTTTCTGAGTAACCGCACCAGTTCCGCGCTCTTGTAGGCAGCAATACCGCCGGTGATGCCCAGCAGGATGTTCGGTCTGGCCATGATGTCTCCGTAATACCCGTGTCCGGTCAAAGGGCTATAAGATAGCATTGCCGACACTTCCCCGACAGTGGGTCGGTCGTGCTAAGATTCTTGCGGTTTTGGCCGCGGCTCCCGGGAGATGTCCCGGCGACCACTGATGAATGCAGGAAGCACCCACAAGGATCCAGGATGGATACAACCACACGACCCCAATGGCCCCGGGACGAGCGCCCCCGGGAGCGGCTGCTGGCCCACGGTGCCGAAAGCCTGTCTGATACCGAACTGCTCGCCATATTCCTGCGTACCGGGACCGCCGGTATGCCAGTCATGGCCATGGCCCGGCACCTGCTGGAAGAGTTCGGCAGCCTGCGAGGCCTGATGACCGCCTCACACAACAGTTTTTGCCGGGTTCGCGGGCTGGGCACCGCCAAGTATGCACAGGTGCAGGCCGCCATGGAGATGGCGCGGCGGGTCATGGACGAGCCGGTGCGCCACGGTGACCCGCTGACCTCGCCGGAGGACACCCGGCGCTATCTGGGCGCCAGGCTTGGCACCCAGCCCCATGAGGTGTTTGCCGGCCTGTTCCTGGACAACCGACACCGGGTAATCCGTTACCAGGAGATGTTCCGGGGCACCATTGATGGCGCGGCAGTCTACCCTCGGGAAGTGGTGCGCCAGGCGCTTGACTATAATGCCGCAGCGGTTATCTTTGCCCACAACCACCCATCAGGGATTGCCGAACCCAGCCAGGCGGACATCTCCCTGACCCGCCGCCTCAAGGATGCGCTGGGCCTGGTGGATATTCGGGTGCTGGATCATATGGTTGTAGGGCATGGCGAAATTATTTCACTGGCCGAGCGGGGACTGATGTAGCCGAACCGGAAACTGCACAATTTCCCAACAATCTTTTGCGTTAGCCCCCCCGTTCTGGTATAAAAGCGTCCCTTTCTGGCGGCGTCTGGCGAGCACCGTGCGCACTGCAGACACGTAAAGCAACCAGAGACCCGATGACAGGAACCTCTGTGAAGGATCAGCTTCAGAGGCTTCCTTAAAAACGAATTCGTATTCAGGACCCAAGCTCAGGTCGGAGGCAAACATGTCCAGAGTCTGTCAGGTAACCGGTAAGCGGCCGGTAACCGGTAACAACGTTTCTCACGCTATGAACCACAACAAGCGTCGCTTTCTGCCCAACCTGCAGAGCCATCGCTTCTGGGTCGAGTCCGAGAAACGCTTCGTGAAGCTGCGCGTATCCACCAAGGGCATGCGCATCATCGATAAAAAAGGCATTGACGCTGTGCTGGCCGATCTTCGTGCCCGCGGCGAGAAAGTATAAGGAGCCGCATCATGCGCGAGAAAATCAAGCTGGTTTCATCAGCAGGTACTGGTCACTACTACACGACCAAGAAGAACAAGCGTAACACTCCGGAAAAGATTGAGATCAAGAAATACGATCCGGTTGTCCGCAAGCACGTTGCGTACAAGGAAGCGAAGATCAAATAAGATCGCTGCTTACCGAAAAACCCGGCCATGGCCGGGTTTTTTTGTGGCCGCTCGACAGCGCCCTGTCCGACTCAGAACGTTTCCAGGTACCCCTTGGGCAAGGCAATATCCATGGCGATGGGCAGGTGATCGGATAGCGGATAGCTCACCACTTCCGAGTTGCGGATTTCCAGGCTGGGGCTGACCAGGATGTGGTCCAGCGCCCGCTCCGGCCGCCAGCTGGGAAAGCTGTGGGCGGTTGCCGGCAGCGGCACCAGGTTGGCGTGCTTCAGGGGGGTATTGGTCAGCAGCTCGTCGGCATGGTTGTTCAGGTCCCCCATCAGGACCACGTGCCGGTAATCGGCAATCAGCTCATGGATATAGGCCAGCTGGCGGGCCTGCCCGGCCTTGCTCAGGGACAGGTGCATGATGACCAGCACCAGCGGATCATCCGCATCTCCGTAACGGGCAATAATAGCACCACGGCCAGGCAACAGACCCGGCAGGCGGTGCTCGGTAACATCCAGCGGCCGGAACCGGCTCAGCAGACCATTGCTGTGCTGGGCCACCGGCCCGAGATTACGATTGAGTTGCTGGTGCCAGTAAGGAATGCCCGCGGCCTCGGCCAGGTACTGCACCTGGTTGATGTAGCCGCTGCGCAGACTACCGCCGTCACACTCCTGTAACGCTACCACGTCGTAGTTGCGCAGCAGGGAGGCTATGCGGTCCAGGTTCTCGATGCGCCCCCGGTGCGGCAGCACATGCTGCCAGCTACGGGTCAGGTAATGGTGGTAGGAGGCGGTATTGATACCCACCTGGATATTGAAGGTCAGCAGCCGGATGTGGTGACCAGGCTCGAAGTCCGGCACATGATCCATACCCGAGCAGGCACCCCGCGATGGAGCAGCCCGGCCAGTGCGATCAGCAAACCCCTGTTTCAGCCTTCTGTACATTCCAGCCTTCTGCCAATGGCCGGCTCCGGGCAAAACGCCCTTACACCGGCTGCCAGTTTATTGAGCGCCTTCACCACGCTCCTTCTCTACAAGGTAGTCTACTACCGCCAGCGCTTCCTCATAGCCACCAGCCATACTCGGTGAGGTACGATACTTTCCGGCCACCAGAACGGTAGGGGTGCCCCGTACCTGGGCCCCACGCAGCACCGACATGGCCCGCTGGGTCTGGGCCTTTACGCCAAAGCCGTTGAAAGCCTTGAGGAAGGCTTCACGGTCAACACCGTACTCAGCGACAAAGTCGGCCAGATCGGAGGCACTCGACAGGTCCTGGCGCTCAGCGGCCAGCGCCTGGTAGAACGCATCGTGGGTCTTTTCACGGGCATCCAGCGCTTCCACCGCATAAAACGCCTTGGCATGCTCCGCCGCCGCCCGATTCATGGGTGCAGGGAGATAAACAAAGTTGATGTCCTCACCCATATTCTCCTTCCAGGCCTGCACATGGGGCTCGAACTCCAGACAATAACCACAGCCATACCAGAACACCTCAGCCACTTCGATACCCTCAGCGGAGGAGGCACTCACCTCACTGGGCAGGCGCTGGTAGTGCTTGCCCTCTTCCCACTGGTCCTGGGCAGACGCGGAAAAGGCAATGGTGGCGGCGATAACGCCCGTGGTCAGGTGTCGGAAAATTCCCATGGATATACCTCTGGATTCGTTCTGGTTGTGATTTGGACTCTACCCCGAAAAGACAGGGGCGTCGGCAAAAGGTTCACCCGGGATTATGTCCCAGGCCTGCTTCCGGTATCCAGTCGTGACGGCGTTACCGTGCTGACAGGATGCCAAAAACGCAAAAGCCCGCACGAAGCGGGCTTCCGGAAACACTGTCAGACTGACAGGAATCAGTTCAGGCCGGAGATGTAGCTGGCCACGGCCTCGATTTCCTCGTCGGTCAGCCTGGATGCGATATCCGTCATGATCTGCGACTGGTAACCACCACGCTCGCCGTTACGGTAGGCTTTCAGGGTCTTGACCACATACTCTGCGTTCTGCCCACCCAGGTGCGGGTAGCCAGCAGGCTCGTTACCCTTGCCCTGCGGGTTGTGACAAGCGGCACAGGCGGCCACGCCAGAGGCCAGGTTACCGCCACGATACAGCGATCCACCAAGGTCGACCAGCTCCGGATCAGCCTGGCCAAGGGGCATGTCTTCCTGGTTGAAGTAGGCCGCCAGGTCCTGCAGGTCCTGATCCGACTTGCCATCCAGCTGACCGATCATCTCGGGGATTTCGCGGTTCCCATCCCGGATAGCCAGCAACTGGTTATAGAGGTAAGTCTCCCCCAAACCGGCGATTTTCGGGTAGACGCCCATTACCGGAGCGGTACCTGCCTGTCCATGACAGGCCGCACACGCAGCGGCCTGGGTCTCACCAGCTTCAGGATCTCCCGCACCGTGAGCCGTCATAGAGAGGCCCACGCCGAGAACCACACCTGCGATCAGTTTCTTCATGCTCGCTCCGCTTATCTCTCATCAGAAACGTTATTCTTTGTGCCGCCGGCAGAACTGGAAAAGCCACGATTATCGGGGCATTGGCAGTAGTAACCTGCGCACTGTCCGGAAATTGGTGTAGCATTATACATTAAGGAGCCAATGAATAAATGCCATGGGCCTGTCTCAGGTCAACCCGCTGTCCATCGGCTCTCGCCAGGACCATGAAACCGACATCCTCGCCATTCAGGAATTCTCTGTGACATCCGAAGCACCCAAACCGATTTCGTTCAACAGCGCCCGCTTTCTGGTCAGTGCTGCACGGCTGCAGGACTGTCCGCCAGACGCCGGGCGTGAGGTCGCCTTCGCCGGCCGGTCCAATGCCGGCAAGTCCAGCGCCATCAACTGCATCACCACCAATGGCAAGCTGGCCCGGACCAGCAAGACCCCGGGGCGCACCCGGCTGATCAACTTCTTTTCCCTGAACCGGGAAAACTGCCGGCTGGTGGACCTGCCCGGCTATGGTTACGCCAAGGTTTCCCGGGATATGAAGGATGACTGGCAACAGCACCTGAGCCACTATCTCACCGAGCGGCGCAGCCTGGCAGGACTGGTACTGGTGATGGACATTCGCCACCCGCTGACCGACTTTGACCAGATGATGGTGGAATGGTGCGAACATAACAACCTGCCGCTGATGATTCTCGCTACCAAGGCGGACAAACTGAAGTTCGGCCAGGCGAAAACGGCTATGCTGGGGATCCGCAAGGCCCTGAAGGACAATCAGTGCCTGGAGCACCTGATCATGTTCTCGGCCACCAGCAAGACCGGGCTGGAAGAATGCCGCAAGGGGCTGACAGACTGGCTTGAATCCGGGCAGGATGACTGAGCGCCCGACATAAAAAAACCCGACCGGTTTTCCCGGTCGGGAATCGTCAGGGTTTGCGACGTACTGAGACCTGAGTCTCACCGGCGAGTCCGTTGGCACCGGCATTGACTATGATCAAACTTTCACCTGAAAGTTCCCTTTACCCGAGGAATTGGATATGACCGCAACCGTTGTTCCCCTGAGCGAGAGCAAAAAGCAGATCCAGCTTACCGCCCGGGTACTGGCGGAGCAGAAGCAGGCCTTCAGCCGTAACCCCCTGCCATCACTGGGCGAACGCCTCGACAACCTGCAGCGCCTGAAAAAAGCGCTGCTGGCACACCAGGAGCAGTTCTGCGAGGCCATCGACAAGGATTTCAACGGCCGCTCCCGGGACGAGACCCTGATCGCCGAGGTCATTCCCTCGGTGGAGGGCATCAATTACGCCATGAAACACCTCAAGGGCTGGATGCAGCCGGAACGACGGCATGTGTCCATGCTTTTCCAGCCGGCCAGTAACAAGGTTTATTACCAGCCCAAGGGCGTGGTTGGCATTATCGTGCCCTGGAACTATCCGCTTTACCTGGCGGTCGGGCCGCTGGTGGCAGCAATCGCTGCAGGTAACCGGGCCATGATCAAGATGTCGGAATTCACCCCCCATACCTCGGCCCTGCTTGCCAACCTGGTGGAGGCCACCTTCCCCCGTGACCTGGTAGCGATCATCAATGGCGAGGCTGACGTCGCCGCGGATTTCTCTGCACGCCCCTTTGACCACCTGTTGTTCACCGGCTCCACCACGGTAGGCCGCCTGGTCATGAAAGCCGCCTCGGAAAACCTGACGCCCGTGACCCTGGAGCTGGGGGGCAAGTCACCGGCTATTGTATCCGGTGACGTTCCGGTGGAGGATGCCGCCGAGCGCATTGCCTTCGGCAAAGCTCTCAATGCAGGCCAGACCTGCGTGGCACCGGATTACGTGCTGTGTCCGTCAGACCGAATCACGGCCTTTGTGGATGCTTTCCAGGATGCCATGGCGCGGATGTATCCCACCCTGCGGGACAATCCGGACTACACCGGCATCATCAACGAGCGCCAGTACCGGCGATTACAGGACTACCTGGCAGATGCCCGCAGCAAGGGCGCCCAGGTCATCGAGATCAATCCCGCCGAAGAGCATTTCGAGGACGGCTGTCGCAAGATGCCCGTCACCCTGCTGCTCAACCCCACCGAAGACATGAAAGTGATGCAGGACGAGATTTTCGGGCCGCTGTTGCCGATAGTGGCCAGCAAGGGGCTGGAAGATGCCATGGACTTTATCAACCGTCGCCCCAGGCCGCTGGCCCTGTACTACTTTGGCTACGACCGGGATGAGCAGAAGCGCCTGCTGGCGGGCACCCATTCGGGTGGCGTCTGCATTAATGACGCACTGATGCATGTAGCCCAGGATGACCTGCCCTTCGGGGGCATTGGCGACTCCGGCATGGGTCATTATCACGGCAAAGAGGGCTTCCTCACCTTCTCCCATGCCCGGGCGGTATTCAGCAAACAGAAGATCAACAGCGGCAAGCTGATTTATCCGCCCCACGGCGGAGCCTTGCACAAGCTGGTCTATCGATTCTTTATTCGCTAGTGTATGCGTCGGCTTATTTGACGTACCAAACCACAATTATCAGCCCCTGAGATGAGCAAGGAGTAACATCAATGACAACGGTTATTTACCCGGGAACCTTCGACCCCATCACCAATGGCCATATCGATCTGGTGGAGCGCGCCAGGCGGCTGTTTGATGAAGTGGTAATCGCCGTTGCCTACAGCTCCAAGAAAAACCCCCTGTTTACCCTGGAAGAGCGGGTCAAACTGGCGGAACAGTCCACGGCACACCTGGACAATATTCGGGTGGTAGGCTTTGACAACCTGCTGGCCGACTTTGTCCGGCAGCAGAAGGCCACCGTACTGTTGAGGGGCCTGCGGGCGGTTTCTGACTTCGAGTATGAGTTCCAGCTGGCAGATATGAACCGCCACCTGGCACCGGAGGTGGAGAGCGTCTTCCTGACGCCCTCGAACCACCTGTCTTATATCTCGTCATCCCTGATCCGTGAAATCGCCTCCCTCGGAGGCGATGTATCAGAGTTTGTGACGCCAGTGGTACAGGATGCGCTGAAAGCCAAGTTCGCGAGCTAGCAGTCCACAAGGCCTCCGGCCCATCAGCAAAGCCGGGCCTCTTAAGGCCCGGCTTTGCTGTTTCAGGGGCAACCTGACCTACATCTGTGAAGGCAAGCCAGCACCCATGCCAGGCACCGGCAACGGCATCTCGTTGCCGTTGAGGTTCACCATCATGTTGCTCAGAGAGGCTTCCATCACATAAAAGTCGCCCTCTTCCTCCAGAACGCCCTGGATAAGCAGCGGCATCAGCTCCTCACCCAGCTCAGGGTAACGATCAGCCAGAGCCCTTGGCAGCTTCACTGACATCTCCCCTTCGATGGTCCGGGCGATCATCATCAGCGGCACCGGCTCACCATCCGCCTGTTCCGGGTGGGAGATCACCAGGCGCCCGGTCACCGGACCATCGGGCGAACTCAGGTCCAGTTGGGCACTGGTGGACAGGCCATCCGCCATCATCGCCTCGATACTGCCGGTGAGCGCCATCGTGGCCTGCATCTGTTGCTCGAAGGCCTGCTGAGGGTTGTCACTGCCACTGACGGCCATGGCCTGAAGCTGGTTCACCGCCTCAAGCATGTCGTTCCAGGCCGCTACGCTCACGTCGGACAAACCGAATCTGAAAGTGTGGGGGCCCTGACTTTCGTCGCCATAGTGAACCTTGTCCAGGGTCAGCGTTGTTGCCAGGCCGAATTTTTCACCGGCACTGTCGGCATCGGAATTGCTGACCATTTCCAGTTTTCCAGTACCAGCTCAGGCTCATCCCGACTGGTAACCGAGACTTTGTCCAGGGTCACGGTAGCTTCACCGGTCCACAACTTGCCTGTCAGCAGACTGGCATGTTGGTCAAGGTTGAGGTTTTCCATGGACACCCGTACATCGGGCCCACGCAACACCAGGCCGGGCAGTTGCATCCTGGCGTCCAGGGTTTCGCCGTCTTCACTGATGTTCAGGGTGGCGTAGCTTGCCGAAACATTCAGGGACTCACCGCTGCTGTCGTCGGTGTAGTCGATGGCCGGCACGTTCAGCTCAACCAGGGAGGATCCCCAGGCACTGGTGGTAACCGTAACGGTGGGCTTCTCGTCAGGAAACACCGCCTCCATGCCAGCATCGTCGGCGAAATCGAAGTCAAAATCGATGGTGCTGCTAGTGACACCGTGGGAGATATCGCCAGTCCAGCCCAAGGGATAGCGCTCGCCGGTATCCGGGTCAACGGCAAACAGCTGGCCATGGGCCTCAGAGCCCAGGTAGCCCCGCTCATAGCTCTCGGTTTCCATCACGAAATAAGGCTGGGAGGCGTTGAATTGTTCAGTGGCAGACTGCCAGTGCTGTTCCGTCAGCTTTCCCACGGCCCATGGGGCAGAAACGGCTGCCACCAAAACCACGCCGCCGGCAATGATCCATACTTTTTTCATTTCCTTGCTCCAACTCAGGGAGCCAGTGAGCGCTACTGCGCGCTACCCGGACGTCCCTGTCTACTGATCCTGCCCGCCTTTCCCTAGAGGACTCCACAGCAGCACTGGGGGAATCGCTAACGGGCGGGCGATGAATCCGGGGATGATCACTTGGTCGTCAGACGCTCCAGCAGGACCAACTGGGACGCAAAGCGCTCTTCGCCCGGTGCCGGCTGATTTTGCAGGTAACGGCCATCGGGCTGCAAGACCCAGCTCTGACAGTTGTCACGTAAACAGGCATCAAGGTCATCTTTCAGTCGTGCGACCAGGTCCTTGTCCTCCACCGGGAACGCCACCTCAACCCGGTTCACCAGGTTGCGGACCATGCCGTCAGCGCTGGAGCAGTAGACTTCCGGCTTGCCGTTATTGCCGAACCAGTAGACCCGGGTGTGCTCCAGGAAGCGCCCCACAATAGAACGGACCTGGATGTTCTCCGATAAGCCCGGAACGCCGGGGCGCAGACAGCAGATGCCCCGGATGACCAGGTCAATCCTTACCCCAGCCTGGGAGGCCCGGTAAAGGGCAAGCATGACCCCCGGGTCGGTCAGCGCATTGAACTTGAAGATGATATGACCCTTGTCACCATACTCCGCCTCCCGGTCGATCAGTTCGATGATACGCCTGTGCAGGGTAAAGGGTGCATGGAAGAGCTTCTTGATCTTCAGGGCCTTGCCCATGCCAGTGAGCTGCTGGAACAGCTTGTTGACGTCATCGCCAAGGGCATCGTCGGCAGACAGGAAACTGTAGTCGGTGTACAGCCGGGCATTGCCGGCGTGGTAGTTACCGGTACCCAGGTGCACATAGCGCTTCAGGCGCCCTTCTTCACGGCGCACGATCAGGATCATCTTGGCGTGGGTTTTGTAGCCTACCACGCCATAGACCACCACCACGCCAGCTTCTTGCAGGCGACTGGCCAGTTCCAGGTTTTCGGCTTCATCAAAACGGGCCCTCAGCTCAATGACAGCGGTTACCTCCTTGCCACGGCGGGCGGCGTCCATCAGAGCCTCGACAATCTCGGAATCCGCGCCGGTACGGTAAAGGGTCTGGCGGATCGCCAGCACCTGCGGGTCCTTGGCGGCCTGGCGCAGGAAGTCGATCACCGGGGTGAAGCTTTCATAGGGGTGCAGCATGAGAATGGGCTGCTTGCGGATGGCGTCGAAGATCACTTCCTTGTTGCGGATCTGCTTCGGCAATGCCGGAGAGAAGCCCGGATAGGTCAGGTCAGGCCGATTCACCAGGCCACTGACCGCCATCAGCCGGGTCAGGTTCACGGGCCCGTGAACCTTGTAGAGATCCCGCTCGGTGAGGCCAAACTGATGCAACAGGAACTGGACCAGCTCCTCCGGGCAGTTGTCCGCCACCTCCAGGCGCACACCGTCACCAAAGCGACGACTGAGCAGCTCGCCCCGCAAAGCCGAGGCCAGGTCTTCCAGGTCGTCTTCCAGCTCGAGGTCCGCGTTCCGGGTCAGGCGGAACTGATAGCAACCCTTGATCTCCATACCCGGGAACAGCTCGTCTGCATGGGCGTGGATCATGGACGACAGGAACACCAGGTTGTCGCCCCCGTCGCAGACGTCGTCCGGCAATCGCACCAGTCGCGGCAGGGAGCGGGGCGCCGGCACAATGGCCATACCCGTCTCGCGACCGAAGGCATCCTTGCCGTCCAGCTCGACGATAAAGTTCAGGCTTTTGTTCACCAGGCGGGGGAACGGATGTGAAGGGTCCAGCCCGATGGGATTGACCACCGGCAGGATTTCATCCTCGAAGTACTGACGCACCCAGTCCGCCTGGGCCGGGGTCCAGTCCCGGCGCCGGACGAAATGAATATTCTGCTGCTCCATCTCGGGAATCAGCACCTTGTTGAGAATGTCGTACTGTTCGCTGATGTACGCATGGGCCACCTGGCTGATTTCCGCCAGCACCTGTTCGGGTAACATGCCGTCAGGCCCCACCATCTCGCGACCGTACTTCATCTGCTGACGCAGGCCGGCAACACGGATCTCGAAGAATTCGTCCATGTTGGAACTGAAAATGCACAGGAAGATCAGCCGGTTTATCAGCGGATGGTGCTCATCCAGCGCCTGCTGCAGCACCCGGTAGTTGAACTGCAGGTGGCTGAGTTCCCGGTTGAAGTAGTTCTCCCGGGCGGTGAGGTCCAGCACCTGCTCCGGCACTTCCACCGGCTCGGGTACGGCAGCCACTTCGCCAACCTTGCTCACCTCCGGAACCGGATTCATGGCCATGTCAGTCCCCCTTCAACAAGCGCGCTGCCCGCACCGCAAAATAGGTCAGGATACCGTCCGCACCGGCACGGCGCATGGCCACCAGGCTTTCCATCATCACCTTGTCACCATCCAGCCAGCCATTCTGGGCAGCCGCCATGTGCATGGCGTATTCACCACTGACCTGGTACACAAAGGTGGGCACCTGCAATTCTGTTTTAACCCGGCGGACGATATCCAGGTAAGGCATGCCCGGCTTGATCATGACCATGTCAGCGCCTTCAGCCAGGTCCATGGCCACCTCATGCAGTGCCTCATCACTGTTGGCAGGGTCCATCTGGTAGGTTTCCTTGCTGCCCTTGCCAAGATTACCCGCGGAGCCTACCGCATCCCGGAACGGACCATAGTAGGAAGAAGCATACTTGGCGGAATAGGCGAGGATACGGGTGTTCACGTGGCCAGCGGCCTCGAGCGCATCACGGATCCCGGCTATGCGACCATCCATCATATCCGAGGGCGCCACCATATCAGCGCCCGCATCGGCATGGGATAATGCCTGCTTCACCAGGGCTTCCACGGTGCGGTCATTCAGCACATAACCGTTCTCATCGAGAATGCCGTCCTGGCCATGGGTGGTAAAGGGGTCGAGAGCCACATCGGTAATCACACCCAGCTCCGGGAAGCGCCCCTTGAGTGCCCGTGTGGCACGCTGCGCCAGGCCTTCCGGGTCCCAGGCGCCAGAACCTTCCAGGTCCTTCTTTTCAACCGGCACCACCGGAAACAGGGCCAACGCCGGGATACCCAGTGCAACCACCTCCTCCGCGTGCTCCAGCAGAAGGTCGATGCTCAGACGCTCTACCCCCGGCATGGAGGGCACAGCTTCCCGTTGCCCCTCCCCTTCCAGCACAAAGACCGGGTAGATCAGGTTACCCACACAGAGCTGGTTTTCCCGCACCAGGCGGCGAGAAAAATCGTCCACGCGGTTCCTGCGAAGGCGGGTCCGGGGGTAATGGCGGTTCGGGAGTGAAAACACGGAATGCCTCCATAACTGGGTTGTTTAACCATCTATCATACACGTCAGGATGTTACCGGGGGATGAACCGGAACATAAGAGGGTATGTGTGGCCAGGAAAAGGGAAAGGCCCGGAACGGGCAATCGACCGGCAAAACGGGAGGCCGGCAGGACGCCCCCAAACCGGTCAGTGCGCTACGCCCTGGAAGTTGTCACAACCGGAGCGTAGCGGGAAGGTCTCTATGACAGGCTGCGGTTGTTGAAACCGACATCCACCTTACGGGGAGCGTCCACTCTGAAACTGGTGTCCACTTCCTGGATCTGGCCACCCTGACTCAGGAAAGCCTGGATATCCGCCTCCAGCTGGGCCCTGATTCGTGCCCGCCCAGCCACTGAATGGTTGTCTTCTGATTCGTTCCAGCTGCTGGAAGATTCCAGGCTGTTTTCGTCGAATTCACTCATGGTTACTCTCCATCAGCGAAGACCCGGGGACCGTCAGTGCAAGACAATGGCCCCCTGTGTTCAATGAAACGCGCACCGGCGGGGCCGACTACCGTTTCCTGTTCGGCGCCTGAGGCATTGCGTGCATGGGCGCCTTGGCGTCTTTATAATCGTGTTTGGATGACAGCGCTATCTTGCCGCAACGGCTTTTTTGTAACTTTTTGTAACCGCCAGTTGCGCGCCAAAGATTCTGGTTTTTTATACAACAAATACAAACAGATACAACGATGAGGCTCGACATGAACGCCAAGCAGCCAAACACCCCTGGAACACTCTTTGAGCCGGACCCCTGGCTGGCCCAGACCCATGAGGTGCTGAATCAGCCCCCCGCCCTGGAAAACTACAACCTGTTCCTTCAGGACAAGGCTCTGCAAGAGGCTGTTGAGCGCGAAGGGGCCAGCTGGGCCCGGCAGGAACTGGAAGCCTTTGGCAAGCTGGCCGGGCTCCGTGAAACCATTGAACTCGGGTTCCTGGCCAACGACAACAAACCATCGTTCCACACCCATGACCGTTTCGGCCACCGCATCGATGAGGTCCGGTTCCACCCGGCCTACCATGAACTGATGCGCCTGGCCATGGAACACGGGCTGCACAGCAGTCCGTGGCAGCAACCCGGAGAGGGTGCCCACGTCGCCCGGGCCGCCAAGTACTACCTCCACACCCAGGTGGAGGCCGCCCATGGCTGCCCCGTTACCATGACCTTCGCGGCAATGCCCTCAATCATGAAGCAACCCGAACTGGCAGAACTCTGGGCGCCGAAGATCCTGCACCGGGACTACGACCCACGCAACGTGCCGGACAGCGAGAAGCAGTCCGTCACCATTGGCATGGCCATGACCGAGAAACAGGGCGGCAGCGATGTTCGGGCAAATACGACCCGCGCCCTGCCCACCGGCAAGGAGGGCCCGGGCCAGGCCTATGAACTGGTAGGGCACAAGTGGTTTGTTTCCGCCCCCATGTGCGACGCCTTCCTGGTACTCGCCCAGGCCCCGGGAGGGCTGTCCTGCTTTCTGATGCCACGCTGGCGCCCGGATGGCACCAAGAACCCCTGGCAGATCCAGCGCCTGAAAAACAAGATGGGCAACGTGGCCAATGCCTCCAGTGAGGCGGAACTTCGCGGCGCCCTGGGCTGGATGGTCGGTGAGGAAGGCCGGGGGGTGCCCACCATCATCGAGATGGTGGCCATGACCCGCTTTGACTGCATGGTGGGCAGCTCATCCGGTATGCGCCAGGCCACCGCCCAGGCCCTGCATCACTGTCATCACCGCAGCGCGTTTGGCGCCAGGTTGAGTGATCAGCCCCTCATGCAGAACGTACTGGCGGACCTGGCAGTGGAGAGCGAAGCTGCCATGGCCCTGACCATGCGCGTTGGCCGGGCCCTGGACGCAACTGACAACGAACAGGAGAAACTGCTCCTCCGGCTGGCCACCCCGGTGGGCAAGTACTGGATCTGCAAGCGCACCCCCAACCAGGCCTATGAGGCCATGGAGTGCATTGGCGGCAGCGGTGTAATGGAGGACTGCATCATGCCAAGGCTGTTCCGGGAATCTCCGGTCAACGCTATCTGGGAGGGCTCCGGCAACGTACAGTGCCTGGACACCCTCAGAGCGCTGCAGAAATCACCGGAAAGCCTGGATGCCTTCATGGCGGAAGTGAACCTGGCCGTAGGCAGTGACCAGCGCTTTGACGCTTTCGTCAACCAGCTACAACAGGATTTCGGCGCTGCCATAGGTAACCCCCAGCAGATCGCCTTCCAGGCAAGGGACCTGGTGGATCGGCTGGCGGTATCCCTGCAGGCATCACTACTGATACGCAACGCTCCCGCTGCAGTGGCAGACGCGTACTGTGGATCACGGATTGCAGGCCAGGGCATGCACAACATTGGCGCCTTGCCTGCCGGTATAGACGCCCGCGCCATTATCGAAAGGGCCACCCCCCATGTCTGAGAAGTTCCGGCAACTGCTGGCGGCGCGGGAACCCGCGCCTGCCACCATTACCCCCCATATCGGTGTTGTCACCCTGCAGTTCCAGTTGTATGGGGTTGAGGACCTGAAGGCCAAGCGCAAGGCTTTCACTCCCATGCGAGCCATCTGGGGCAAGGAGCCGGACCTGGCCGTGGCCGAGACCGGCGATTTGGAGGCTCTGGACAGTGCTGTCTGGACGATTGTCGCAATCGGCGGTACCTCACAGCAGCTGACCGCCCGTCTGGACCAGGTAGAGAAAGCCATCGAACAGCGCATTGACGCCCCGGTTCTGGAGGTCCACCGGGAACTGCTTTGAGCCGTCTTAATTAACGGCCGCGACATCCATCGAGCAGACGCTCGCTTGGCAAGTCGCCGTATCACGCCGTATACTACGCGGCCCTGAACACGGACTGACAGCACCCTGCCACGAAGCGCAGGGCCTGTTCCGCACAGGGGTTGAGGACTCTAACCCCTGTTGATTGTTCCGCTGAATTCGCCGGGCATCAGGAACCGCCCCGGGGATCCCACTGACTGTGTGGCGCGTATGACCGGTAAGAAAAAGTCAGCCCAGGCGTCGGTAGAGGCCATGTACCGGGTATTTACCGTACCCGAGGCCCCCGAATCCACCCTGAGCCGGATCGACCAGAATATCTCGGGCAACCTTACCGGTTTCCTGCAGGAACATATTGTCGCGGTTGAACGTGACCTCAGCGAAGTGGAGAAGTACTTCGCCGATTCGGCCATCCCGGAAAAACCCATCTTCGTTTCCGAGCAGGCCCAGTTCCTGCTGGACAAGCTGGTCGCCAACTCGGTCCACACCGCCTCCCCCAGCTTTATCGGGCACATGACCTCGGCGCTGCCCTATTTCATGCTGCCGCTGTCCAAGATCATGATCGCCCTGAACCAGAACCTGGTGAAAACCGAAACCTCCAAGGCCTTTACGCCCATGGAGCGCCAGGTGCTCGGAATGATTCACCGGCTGGTGTACCAGCAGGATGGTGCCTACTATCGCAAGTGGATGCACGACCCCCGCCATGCCCTGGGCGCCATGTGCTCGGGCGGCACCATAGCCAACCTGACCGCCCTGTGGGTCGCCCGCAACCGGGCATTCCCGGCGGAAGGCAGTTTCCGTGGCCTGCACCAGGAAGGTCTGTTCCGGGCGCTCAAATACTATGGCCACGAAGGCATCGCCATCCTGGTTTCCCGCCGGGGCCACTATTCCCTGCGCAAGGCCGCCGATGTACTGGGCCTGGGCCGCGACGCCCTGATCCCCATCGACACCGATGACGAGAACCGCATCCAGATCGACGCCCTGCGGGACAAGTGCCTGGAACTCCAGCGCCAGAAGGTCAAGATTATGGCCATTTGCGGTATCGCCGGCACTACCGAGACCGGCAACGTCGACCCGCTGGAAGCCATGTCGGACGTCGCCCGGGAGTTCGGCGCACACTTCCACGTGGACGCCGCCTGGGGTGGGCCGACCCTCTTCTCTCGTCAGCATTCGCACCTGATGCGGGGCATCGAGAAAGCCGACTCGGTCACCTTCGATGCCCATAAACAGCTCTACGTACCCATGGGGGTAGGCCTTGTCGTGTTCCGCGACCCCACCATGGCCAGCGCGGTGGAACACCACGCCCAGTACATCATCCGCAAGGGATCCCGGGACCTGGGTAGCACCACCCTTGAAGGCTCCCGTCCGGGCATGGCCATGCTGATCCACTCAGGCCTGAAGATCCTGGCGCGGGAAGGCTACGAGATACTGATCAATCAGGGTATCGAGAAGGCCCGCACCTTTGCGGACATGATCCGGGAGGAGCCGGACTTCGAACTGGTCACCGAACCGGAACTGAACATTCTCACTTACCGCTATGCTCCCGCCCGGGTGCAGCAGGCCCTGGCTGCGGCGAGCCCGGAACAGGCCGAACGCATCAACATGAGCCTGAACCGGGTCACCAAGTTCATCCAGAAAACCCAGCGGGAGCGGGGCAAGGCGTTTGTCTCCCGGACCCGGCTGGAGCCGGCCCGCTATGGCCACTTCCCCTGCATTGTGTTCCGGGTGGTCCTGGCCAATCCGCTGACCACCAAGGATATCCTCCACGATATCCTGGAAGAGCAGAAAGAACTGGCTGGTGTGCCGGGACTGAAGGACGAGATGGATATTCTTTACCAGCACACAGAGGCTGTGCTGGGTGGGCCCGTGGCCAAGAGGGCCTGAGGAAGGGGTTTACAGGAGTCGACTAAATCTGATGGTGAAGGCGACCGGGCAGGTGGGGGATGCTTTTTCCGCCGCAATTCAGGGGCCATCCCTGGCACCCGCCTTGCTCCGCGCCATCCATGGCGCTGCTCCAAAAGCATCCCCCACCCACCCGATCACCCGTAGATGTGAGTTAGCTGCCAAAAACTGCCTCTTCAACAGTGGTCAAACACCGAAATCAGTAAAGCGCTTCCTCATCATCCAGTACGTCGTCGAGAATCTCCAGGAACATCCTGTCCGCCTCACTCCAGTTCTCGGGAATGCGAACCGTGGTTGAGGCACTGATCTCGTCAGCCACCAACTGGTGGGCATCCGGCTTGCCCCGGTGCTTGCGGGCCACCTCGACGCACTTTACCGCCACCGTGGGATCACTCAGCACCTTCTTGATAAAAACCCTCAGCTCGCCAATCACCTTCGCCTGGCGACTTTCATTTGCTGTGCTCATAGACATCTCCGGAAAAGTTCAGGGAAAGGACAGACAAGAGTATGCAGTATTCGCTGCCACCACGGCCAGCCGCGCTCACGCACGCCAACAGGCATGACCGCCCCGACAGGACTGCTGGACACCAGCCTGCCGGGAACAGGATCAGATCATAAGGCCACGGATGGTGAAGTACAGGATAGCCGCGAGGATTGCGGACACCGGCACGGTGATCACCCAGGCGGCGGCAATACGGATCAGGTGGGAACGCTTGACCAGCTCTTCCCGGTAGATCTTCTTGAGCCTCTTGCGCTCCTTCTTGGACAGGGGGATATCCTGCTTGTGCTTGCGGGCTTCCTTCAGCAGGGCCTCCATTTCCTCCACTGTGGCATTGCGGAAATCGTCCAGGAAAGGCTGCAGCCGGGCCCGTTCTTCCTCGTCGTGACGATCCAGCATGGTATGAATCTGGCTGGCGTAGCTGCGCTTGAGGTATTCACGCAGGAAGCCCACACCAAACACACCGCCAATGGCAATATGGGTTGAACTCACCGGCAGCCCCAGCTGGGAAGCCAGGATGACCGTGAGCGCTGCTGACAGGGCCACACAGAAGGCCCGGGACTTATCCAGCTCGGTAATCTCGGAGCCCACCACCTTGATCACCCGGGGTCCAAACAGCAACAGGCCAACTGACAGGCCCAGGGCACCTACCATCATGACCCACAGCGGGATAGACGCATCAGAAACGATGCTGGATGCCGCCAGGGCGTCATTGATCGCTGCCAGCGGGCCGATGGCATTGGCCACGTCGTTGGCGCCATGGGCAAAGCTCAACAGCCCCGCCGCAAAGATCAGCGGCCAGACAAACAGGGCGTTTACCCCATCGGTGTTGTTTTCCATGGTGGCGGCTCGCCGACTGACTCTTACCCGCACCAGAATGAACACAACCGCCGCCACAGCCAGGCCCACCAGGGTGGCACCGAGAAAATCCACAGAGATGATTTTCTTGACGCCCTTGATCATCAGGTAGGTGCCGAAAGCCCAGGCCATGATGGCCACCAGCCAGGGGACGAAGCGGCGTGCACTTGCTACCAGGTCTTCCTGGTATAGGATCGTTCTTTTGATGGCGTAGAGGAAAAATGCCGCAATCAGGCCGCCAAGGACAGGGGAAATCACCCAGCTGGCGGCGATTTTGGCCATCACCGACCAGTCCGCAATACCCCAGCCACCGGCTGCGATCCCCGCACCCAGAACGCCCCCGACAATTGAGTGTGTGGTGGACACCGGCGCACCCATCCAGGTCGCCAGGTTGAGCCACAATGCACCAGCCAGCAGGGCGGCAGTCATCAGCCAGACGAAGGTATTCACGTCATCCAGTCGCTCAGGAGCGATAATGCCGCCCTTGATGGTGGATACCACGTCACCACCGGCAATAATGGCCCCTGCGGCTTCGAACACCGCCGCCAGCATCACCGCTGCAAACAGGGAGATAGCACCGGACCCCACGGCCGGGCCCACGTTGTTGGCCACGTCGTTGGCGCCGATGTTGATGGCCATATAGCCTGCAATCACCGCTGCCGCAACCAATAGCGGCTTGCCGGTCATATCACCGCCGATCTGGGTTACCACTAACCCGACGATTGCGAGGAAAATAAGGCTGATGCCAATGCGGTAACGTTCCGTCGTCTGGCTGGTCAGCACCTGGTCCATGAATCCGGATGATTTCGCCATTACGGGTTTCTCATGCAGCAGATTGGAGGGCGGCACTATAAAATTTCTGACACCAAATTGAAACAAACCGCCCTTTATTTGTAGCCGAGTATAGACGCCCGCACCTGCCCCTGCCGCGCTCTTCAATCCATCCGCCCCGAGGATTCTGTCTGACGCTTGAGGAGCCGTCCGCCCCCGGCTAAGATGACGCCCCTCAATCCAGTGCCGAGGCCAAGACTCCATGACCGAGATCCAGATCCTGGTGGGCAGCGTATACGGCGGCGCCCTGATGACCGCCCGCAAGCTCCGGGACGAACTGTCCGGCGAGGACGTTCGCATCACCGTACACGAAAGACCCACGCTTGCCAGCCTGACTGACACCAACGGCCCGGTGCTGGTATGTACCTCGACCACAGGCCAGGGAGAAGTGCCCGAAAACCTGCTGCCGTTCTACGTCGAGCTGCGGGAAACCCTGCCCCTGCAGGAAGGCCGGCCTTTCGGCGTGATCGTACTGGGAGACAGCTCCTACGGAGACACCTTTTGCGGTGCCGGTGAACTCATGGAGGAGGCCCTGCTGGAAGTCGCTGCCCGCAAAGTTGGCGACACCCTGCGTATCGATGCCATGGAGACCATGCAGCCGGAAGCAGAAGCCCTGCCCTGGGCCAGGGCGTGGCTTGAACAGGTAAGGTCCACCGATCGCTGATTGGTGGCACGCCCATAGCGCGAACCCCATCACACAACATCCCGTTACACACTGGCACTATCCTGCAACATCTGGTGGCAACATGACGCTTGTGTAAGCGTTTTGTAATCTTGATACTCGTTCGAAAGATTGCCCCCACGACACGCTTCCAAAGACAGGATTCCTGTGCGGCGAACGGCGCTACTGACATCACTGCTGGCCATGCTCTGCCTGTGCGGCCCTTCAGCATGGGCTGCCAGCGCAGCATCCGGGGCACTGGTGTCTGTCGAGTACCTGCGACTGGCTCCGGGCCAGGCCAACCTTTCCCCTGAAGCGGCCCTGGCCAGCGGCGACTGGCAGACGCTGCCGGGACGCACGCCGAATTTCGGCTATGAAACGGACACCTTCTGGTATCGGATGGAGATATCACCAGGACACAGTCGCCGGATACTGGAAATCGCCTACCCGCACCTGGACGACGTCCGATTCTGGCTAGTGAACGAGGGTAAGCCCGGCGAGCTAACACGCACCGGTGACCGACTGCCTTTCCGCGAAAGACCACTGCCCCACCCAAACTTCCTGTTTCCCATTGTCGGGGAGCCGGGCGCCAGCCAACAGATTCTGCTGCGAATCCAGACCGAAGGCGCACACCATGTGCCGATGCAATTACTCGAAACCGGCGAGCTGTTCCTGCAACTGTCCCGGGAAGACCAGCTCCACTCCCTTTATTACGGCACCCTGGTCACCATCACCCTGTTCAGCCTGGTCGTGTTCGTCTCGCTGCGGGAAAAAATCTACCTGTATTACCTGGCCTCGACGGCAAGCTTCCTGTTACTGCTGGCCTCCCTGCGAGGCGTTACCTACCCGGTGCTCTGGCCCGGCAGCCCGGCGTTACAGAACTACAGTATCCTGGTCGCCATACCCCTGGCGCTGATCTCCATTGTCCTGTTCTCGCGGACCTTCCTGCGCCTTAAACAGGTAGGCGGCTGGATCTACTATGCGGTGCAGGTGGCCCTTTACATCGACATACTCGCTCTGATCGGCGTGGCGGCGCTCGACTACAACCTGTCTGTCCGGTTCTCGGTGGCCGTCGGGCTGGTGACCTGCCTGCTGCTGGCCATTATTGGCCCGGTGCTCTGGTTACGCAACCATCCGCAGTCGGGTATCTATACACTGGCCTGGGGCGCGTTGACCCTGGGTTGCCTGATCACCGGCGCCAACATATACGGACTGCTGCCCAACAGTTTTATAACCACCTATGGCCTGCAGCTGGGCTCAACCCTGCAGGCGGCAGTGCTCACCATGGCCCTGGCCAATCGCATCTACCAGGAGCGAGAGTCCCGCACCCGTTCCCGGGAGGCTGAGCTGGCAGCTGTGTCAGCTCAGCGCAGGGCGGAGCAGCGGGTCATGGACCAGGCCATGCGGGACCCTCTCACTCATTTGCCCAACCGGGCCTGCTTTGAACTGAACGCCAGCGAAAAACTACACCTCTGCCCCGGCCGGCGCTGGGCGATCTGCGTTGTAAAACTTGATAACCTGGCAGCCGTTACCAAGACCCTGGGCCACCGCAATTCGGATCGCTTGCTGGAGCTGGTCAGCCTGCGCCTGCACCAGATCGCACGGGACCTGCCGGGGATACAGTCCATTGGCACCAAAGAGCAGGACTGCCTGGGGGTGCTGGAGCCGTCTACCTTCGCCTATCTGATGGATGCGGGCACCGCTTCAGCCAATCCCCGCCAGATCGCCCGCAGCATGGAACAACTGCGCGAACCCATTGATTACCTGGGCATGCAGGTTCCCATGGATTGCTGTATCGGGGTGGCCCTGTTCCCGGACCACGGCAAGGACCTCAATACACTGGTGAGACAGGCCTATGTGGCCCAGGAAACACCGATCGCCCGGGAGAAGGGACTTGCCTTTTACGACCCGGCCAGGGATCCCTACAGCCCTGAACGGCTCACCCTGGTGACCGAACTGCGCAAGGCTATCGACGAAAACCAGCTGGCCCTCTGGTTCCAGCCCAAACGTTGCCTCAAACGCAATGAGATTGTCGGAGTCGAAGCACTGATCCGCTGGCCGGGGCGCCAACCGACAGTGTTCGCCGACGAGCTCATTGCCGTAGCAGAACAAAGCGGCCTGATCCGGCCCCTGACCCGCTGGGTCATGGAACAGGCACTGGGGGCGCGAAAGGTATTGCTGGAGGCCGGCCTGGATCTGACCGTATCCATCAACATCTCCCCCAACAACCTGCGAGAGCGGGACTTCCCGCTGTTTGTCCAGCGCCTGATGACCAGCCACCACCAGCACCGGGGCCGGTTGATCCTGGAGGTTACCGAAACGTCCATGATGCAGGATCCCGCCAACTCCATGCGCACCCTGCGCTCGCTGGACCATGCCGGCATTCCCCTGGCCATCGACGACTTCGGTTCCGGCTACTCGTCCCTGTCCTATATCAAGCAGCTGCCCGCCTGTGAGGTGAAGATTGACCGGTCACTGATTACCGACCTGCTGTCTCACATTGATGACCGCATTATCGTGAAGACCACCATCGATATGTGTCACAGCCTGGGCTACCAGGTGGTGGCGGAAGGTGTCGAAGACGAGGAAACCACGGAACTGTTGCGGGAGATGGACTGCGACATGATCCAGGGGTACGTACTGGCCAGGCCACAACCCCTGCCTCACCTGATCAGCCAGCTCCGGCCGGAAGCCGGCACCTCCGCGCTCTGACAACTACCGGGGATACCGGTTGGGAGATTGCCAGCTGCTACCATCGGCAGCTGGCGGTGGGCGTCATTTCTTCGCAGGCTTTCGCTGACGAATCAGCGCCTCCTGGGCAGTGGAGGCCACCAGAATGCCATCCTGGTTGAACACGCTGCCCCGATTGAAACCACGGCCACCCGCAGCACTGGGACTGTCCTTGTCATACAGCAGCCAGTCGTCCATACGCAGGTCCCGGTGGAACCAGATGGCGTGGTCCAGGCTGGCCACCTGCATGCTCGGCGTCATGAAAGTAACGCCATGGGGGTTCAGGGAGGTGCCGAGGAACGCGAAATCCGATGCGTAGGCCAGCAGGCAGCAATGCAGGATGCGGTCATCCGGGAGCTCCCCTTGGGCACGGAACCAGCTCTGCTTGTGGGGCGACCGTTTGTCCGGGTCCAGCGGATTGACCGGGTCAACCGGCCGGATTTCAATGGGTCGGTTGCGGGTGAGCTGGTTATGGAACTTCTCGGGAACCCGGTCCAGCAGCTCCCGGTTCAGTTCCTGCTCCGTCTTCAGTGACATGGGGTCGGGCACACCCGGCATGTCGATCTGGTGATCGAAACCGTCTTCCTCTACCTGGAAAGAGACAGACCCGGTGAGGATCTCCTTGCCTTCCTGCCGGGCGATCACCCTGCGCACCGAGAAGCTGCCACCATCACGGACCCGCTGCACTTCATAGTCGATGGGCGCCCTGGCGTTGCCGGGCCGCAGAAAATACGCGTGCATGGAGTGGGGCATGCGGTCTTCAATGGTGCGGGTGGTGGCCATCAGGGCCTGGCCCAGCACCTGCCCACCGAAGAGGTTGGGAAAACCCAGGTCTTCACTCTGTCCCTGGAAATGATCATCGCCAATA
This sequence comes from Marinobacter sp. AN1, assembly GCF_026013985.1. Lineage (NCBI taxonomy): Bacteria > Pseudomonadati > Pseudomonadota > Gammaproteobacteria > Pseudomonadales > Marinobacteraceae > Marinobacter > Marinobacter sp. AN1. Next base: position 3,808,760 of record NZ_CP110342.1, read on the forward strand.
GGCGCAAGATCCATTAATTCAACCAGTTCTCTGGTAACGTCCAGCATGCCTGCTCCTGAAAATTCATCTGGCCAGCGCAGTGGCCAGGCCTTTTTTTGTCCGCCGCACCCGGTCGCCCGGGCCGGAAAACCGGGGCGCAAGCCTGCCATCTGAGGCGGCCACTCCCACAATCTCCGGGGACACTTAGCTTACGAAGCGGTAATTTCTACCGGATACCTCGAGGCTGTGCAAGCGCCCTTCACCGGGCATCCAGCGTCGCCAGTACCGGCGGCACCTCCCTGGACAGGGTCTGCTTTTCAATCACCCGGTCGCCAGTCAGCGCGAAGCCAAGCAGCGCTCCGCTACTGTCCCGGTATAGTGCACGGACATTGTTGCCCTCCCGCTCAACTTCCCAGGTTCCATCTTCCGTCACCTCCGGAGGCACTACCGCGACCGGACAACAAGGCGTTTTGACCATCACCGGCATGGCCCCCCACTGCACCGGCGCAGGTGCACCAGTGAGGGTGGCAGCCAGGGCCCGGGCGGATGCCATCAACGGCATGACATACATCAGCACATGGCCTTCCACCTCGGCGCAGTCTCCCAGTGCGTAGACATCGGGCGCACTGGTCGCCATCAGCCGATCGGTGACGATACCCTGGTTGACCTTCAGGCCTGCATCCAGTGCCAGACGGGTTCGCGGACGCAGCCCTACGGCTGATACGACGATATCTCCCTGCAGCATAGCACCATCATTGAGGCGCACCTGCACGGAGCCAGTTTCCCCGACAACCTCGTCCGCAGCCACGCCCAGGTGAAAGGTCACACCTTCCGCCTCCAGCGCGGCCTGAACCGCTGATGCAGCGGCCTCAGGCAACAGCCCGGGCATTACCTGTCCGGAAGGGGCGACCACGGTTACGTCATAGCCGCCATTGCGCAGATCATTGGCGTATTCACAGCCAATCAGGCCAGCGCCAAGCACTATGACCCGGCGGTGTCCGCCCAGGTGCCGACGGAACTGGCGGTAATCCTCGAGATCGTTGATGGAACAGACAGCGGGGTTGCTACTGACCGGGTCCGGCAGCCGAATCACATCTGCGCCCCAGGCCAGCACAAGCTGGCGATAACGCAGCCGTTCGCCACCGATCCGTATCTCATGGGCATCAGGGTCAATTCCTGTTACCCGGGTGTGGGTGCGAATTTCCATGGTCAGTTGCTCCGCCATGGCGCCGCAATCGGCCTGTGCCAGCTCGTCCGCCGCCTTGCCCTTGGTGAACCCGGTGGACAGCAGGGGCTTGGAATAACTGGCGCCATCATCCGCCGTGATCATCATCAGAGGCAGGCTGGCATCGCGCTTGCGCAGCTCCCTGGCCAGCGAGTAACCCGCCAGCCCGCTGCCAATAATCACAACCGGCGGCTGATCCGTTCCCATTTCCGTCATGGCCTTTGCTCCCTCAGCCAATCTCGATCATTTCGAAGTCTTCCTTGCCGACGCCGCAGTCGGGGCACTCCCAGTCTTCCGGCACATCTTCCCAGGCGGTACCCGGCGCAATGCCATCCTCCGGCCAGCCTTCAGCTTCGTCATAGATAAAACCACATACCACGCACTGCCACTTTCTCACGCCAGTCCTCCTGAAAAATCTCTGTACTTCCGGATCTCGGTTGTTCTCCCGGAGACACTCGCCGGGAACGATCGTCAGCCCATGATACGCATAGCGGCGATACCCCCAAAGGAATACCTTTGAAGCTGAATGAATCCGTATCGCGTTTGGCATGCAGGACACCGTTAACCGGCCGTACGCTGCCTCTTCCGGTTTTTGCGTACTCTGCGGATACGCGGCAGCTCTCCCTTAAGACCATCATCTTCGCTATACTTGCGCGTTTTACGACAGGACCGACGACTATGACCGACACCGTCGACGAGCTGAACCAGGTGATGGCGGAAGCCGATTGCCTGGTTCCGGAACAGCAGGTCTACCAGGCCATTGATACCATGGCCGAGCAGATCACCACGGCCCTGAAGGACAGTAACCCGCTTCTGTTCTGCGTAATGAACGGCGGCCTGATCCTCACAGGCCAGCTGCTGCCCCGGTTGAGATTCCCGGTACAGGCGGAATACCTGCACGCAACCCGGTATCGCCATGAAACCACCGGTGGCATCCTGGAGTGGAAACTCCGGCCCGAGGCCGACATGAACGGTCGTACGGTGCTGATCGTCGACGACATCCTCGACGAGGGCACCACCCTCAGCGCTATCGCTGATTACTGCCTGGCACAGGGCGCCAGCCAGGTGCTGACAGCGGTGCTGGTCGACAAACAGCACCAGCGCAAGGCACACCCCGGACTGAAGGCCGACTTCACCGGGCTGGAAGTGGAAGACCGCTTCCTGTTCGGCTTCGGCATGGACTACAAGGGATACTGGCGCAACGCCCCGGGCATCTATGCCGTCAAGGGACTCTGATCCGGCACGGGTGCCCGGTTCCCGGGCGTCCATCGTGCCCCCCACCCGCTGGTACGACTCTTTCCGCCAGGCCTGCCTGCAACAGCCCAATCTGCGGGGCAACGGCTCGTTCTGGCTGCAGGCGGAAGGATCGCTCACCCGTCACTTGCAATTGAGGTGCCGGAACCGGTTCCATGTGGAAGTCGTCAATGAAGGCTTCGCTCCCCCCAGCCTGGAAGAAGCACTGACCCTGGACATTCCCCGGCGTCAGCACGCCTGGATTCGCGAGGTCCGCCTCTGTGGCGACGACACCCCCTGGGTCCTGGCTCGCACCATTATCCCGCTGGCCACCCTCGAAGGACGTGGGCGACGCCTGCGACACCTGGGCCGGAAGCCACTGGGCGCCTGGCTTTTCAGTCACCGGGAATGGTCCCGGGGCCCACTGCAGGCCGGGCTTTGCCAGCCCCTCGACGCGGACCAGCCCCGCTACGCACGACGATCCGTATTCGCCAGCGATAACCACAGCCTGCTGGTGGGCGAGTATTTTCTGCCGGCATTGCTGAGCCAACCGCTCTGAGCCGGGTAAATCATCAACCCGGATAGTGCTAAACTCCCGGGGTCTGATCACCCGTCCATGGAGTAGCACATCCGATGACAATGGCCGCCCTTTCCCCGAGCCTGCGCAACCGCCTGGTGGATTATGCCCGCCTGCTGCGGATTGACCGGCCTATTGGCTCCCTGTTACTGCTCTGGCCCACCTGGTGGGCACTCTGGCTGGCGGCTGATGGTGTCATGCCATCCATTGGCAACCTGGTCGTGTTCACCCTGGGTGTATTTTTCATGCGGGCGGCGGGCTGCGCCATCAACGACTTCGCCGACCGCAAGGTGGACCGGCACGTCAAACGCACCAAGGACCGGCCGCTAACGTCCGGGCGCATCCAGCCGAAAGAGGCACTGGGTCTTTTCCTGGCGCTGGTTATGGCTTCCTTCCTGCTGGTGGTGCTGTTTACCAACACGCTCACGTTCTACCTCTCCTTCGGTGGGTTGGTTCTCGCCTTTATCTATCCATTCATGAAGCGTTACACCCACCTGCCCCAACTGTTCCTCGGCGCGGCCTTTTCCTGGGCGATCCCCATGGCCTGGGCGGCCGAAGCGGGTGAACTGAGTCGCCTAACCTGGCTGCTGTTTACCGCCAACGTATTGTGGACTGTCGCCTACGACACCCTCTATGCCATGGTAGACCGGGATGACGACCTGAAAATCGGGGTCAAATCCACCGCCATCCTGTTCGGTGACGCGGACCGGTTGATTATTGGCGGGCTACAGGGCCTGGTGATCATCACCCTGCTGATGGTGGGAGCCCAGGCCGAACTGGGCTTCTTCTGGTACCTGGGGGTCGCCTCCATGGCGGCCTTGTTCGGTTGGCATCAATACCTGGCACGCAACCGCACCCGGGAAGGCTGCTTCGAGGCTTTCCTCAACAATAACTGGGCAGGCTTCGTGGTTTTCGCCGGGCTGGCACTGGACAAATTATTCTGAGCCAGGCCGACGAAACTGGCGCGGCCAGCAACGGATATGTATTTTTCATGTAGTAAGTTAACGATGTCATAAACTTGTAACAGTTCCCCGATGTAATGATGCAGCAACAAACAAAAGGAACACAGGTACAAGCCCGATGTCCAAGACCGTTCTGATCGTTGACGATGAAGCGCCCATCCGCGAGATGATTGCCGTCGCCCTGGAAATGGCCGATTACAATTACCTGGAGGCAGCGGATGCACGGGAAGCCCACACCCTGATCGTGGACCGCCAGCCGGACCTTATCCTGCTGGACTGGATGCTCCCCGGCACCAGCGGCGTGGAACTCGCCCGCCGACTGAAAAAAGACGAAACCACCGCGGAAATTCCCATCATCATGCTCACCGCCAAGGTGGAAGAAGACAACAAGATCCAGGGCCTCGAGGTGGGTGCCGACGACTACATCACCAAGCCCTTCTCGCCGCGGGAACTGGTCGCCCGCCTGAAAGCGGTGCTGCGGCGTACAACCCCGGCAGGCGTCGAGTCCCCCATCGAGGTGGAGGGCCTGACCCTGGACCCGGTAGGTCACCGGGTTACCGGACCTGAAGGTGCCATCAGCATGGGCCCCACGGAGTACCGGTTACTGCAATTTTTCATGACCCACCAGGAGCGCGTCTATACCCGCTCACAACTACTGGACCAGGTCTGGGGCGGCAATGTCTATGTGGAAGAGCGCACCGTTGACGTCCATATCCGACGCTTGCGCAAGGCCCTTGGCGACCAATATGATCACTTGATACAGACTGTACGCGGCACCGGGTACCGATTCTCGACCAAGGCCGCATAAGCCCCGGCATCACACCCCCGGAACAGGTCAGATATCGATGAATTACAAGTGGTCCCGCTACCTGCGGATGATTCTGGTTTTTCTGGCCCTGACCACCGGTGCTGGAGTAGTGTTCGGTTACCCTCTGGAAGGCCTGCTGGCTGGCTTGCTTCTATACCTGGCGTGGACCCTGGTCCAGTCCCGCAAGCTCTATCAGTGGCTGGCCAACCCCGGGGCCGGTGAAGAGGCACCAGAAAGCATCGGGCTCTGGGGCGACATCTTCGATGGCCTGCACAAGCTCCATCGGGGGCACCTGGCTACCCAGGACCGCCTGCTGGCACAATTCAACCGTATCCAGGAATCCACCAATGCCATGCGCGATGGCGTGGTAATGACCGACGCCCGTGGTGTGCTGGAATGGTGGAACGGCTCTGCCGAGTATCTGCTGGGGCTGAAACGACAGACCGACCGCGGCCAGCCCATCCACAACCTGTTGCGAGCGCCAGCGTTCAAGGCGTACTTTGACCAGCGGGACTACCGGGAACCCCTGGAGCTGAACTCGCCGGCACGCCCCCACCTACACTTGCAGATCCAGATCAGCCTGTTCGGCGAGGATGATCGCCTGATCGTGGTCAAAGACGTCACTCGCCTGTTCCAACTCGAGCAGATGCGAAGGGATTTCGTCAGCAACGTATCCCACGAAATGCGCACGCCCCTGACCGTGATCAGCGGCTACCTCGAAACCATGGTAGACAACAGTGACGACCTGCCCGCCCGCTGGCAGAAGGCCCTGCGCACCATGGCACAGCAGTCCAGCCGGATGGAAGCACTGATCACCGACCTGCTGCTGCTGTCCAAGCTGGAAACCGGCGAACACCATGGCGCCGAAGTGGTGGTGAATGTCGAAGCGATGTGCAGGCAGATCTGCCAGGATGCGCGTGCGCTCAGTGGTGAGGCTGGCCACGAGTTCCAGCTGGATATCGCCGAACGGCACTTCCTGAGGGGCGACCAGGATCAGCTACGGAGCGCATTCTCCAACCTGGTTTTCAATGCGGTCAAGTATACGCCGGCGGGCGGGAAAATTTTCGTCAGCTGGTATACCAACCGGGAGGGGGCACACCTGTCGGTAAAGGACACAGGCATAGGGATCGACCCGATACACATCCCCCGCCTGACAGAGCGCTTCTACCGGGCCGATCCCAGCCGACACAAGGAAACCGGCGGCACAGGGCTGGGCCTGGCCATCGTCAAGCATGTACTGCTGAACCACGACGGCAAGCTCGAGATCCTCAGCCGGATTGGCGACGGCAGCGAGTTTATCTGCCACTTCCCCCGGGAGCGCCTGGCAGAACCGGAAACCCTTCCGGCCTCAGCGACGGAAGCCGGCGATAAAGTGTGACAGGTCCTCCAGCTTCTTCGGGTCGTCGTCCACGAAGCGCACCGTCACACTGACAAAGTCCGTGTCCTGGCGCTTGTCCACCGCCTGTAACTGGTGCACGTAGCCATTGAGCCGGGCCATCCGGCCGTCGGCCACCTCCATATCCACCACAGCCGGATCGAGGATACCGGGGAACACCTGGTCACGCTTTGCGATGACCCGGACCTCGGTCAGGGTGATGTCCTTGATCACGCATTTGAGGGTGCTGTCCGCAAAACGTATCGCTGCCACCACCAGTTTGCCGCCCCGTTCCTGGCGACTTTCGGCAGCCGGGGCAGGCGCATCCGGGGCCGGCTTGCGGGTGAGCAGGTCAGCAGATTCCCGGAAGGCATCGGCGCCCGGCGCTGCTGCGCCGCTACCTGCCATGGCATTCTGGAGTGTGCGCCCCATGACCTTGACCACCTTCTTGCTCAGACCCTCCGGGCTGAACGGCTTACCCAGGTATTCCGAGACACCTTCCTGCACCGCCTCAACCACATGGCTCTTGTCGCCACGACTGGTAATCATGATGAAGGGAACCTTGCGGTAATAATCATCGGCCCGCATCCACTGGAGAAGCTCCAGGCCAGACATTTCCGGCATTTCCCAGTCACAAAGGATCAGGTCAAACCGGTTGCGGGACATGAGTGACTGGGCCCTCCGTCCATTCGGTGCCTCGGTCATTTCAATCACCGGGAAACGCTGCCTCAGGGTCCGTTTGACCAGGTCCCGGACGAAGCTGGCGTCATCCACCACCAGTGCCTTGAGTACTGCCATATAAATGCCCCTGCCTGCACCCTTGCCCGGTGCCGGTGGTGCCGGCATGGGCTGTTTATCGTTGTCTCAATCAGGCTACTATAAAGCCTCGTTCACCCGACGGAGAGGATTACGTGGTCAAAACCCTGAACAATCGACAGCGGATGTCGTTTACCCCCAAACCACAACGCCTGCGTCCGAGTCGTACCATCACCCGCCTGGGTCTGGCTACGGCAGGCTTGTTGATCGCCTCGTGGCCACCGCCGAGATATCCGTGGTACCGGAGAAACCGGAGACCTTCGGCCAGTGCCTTCAGGATATAGAACAACGGGCTGTCGCCGAAGGCGTTTCTCCCGAAACCGCCCGCAATGTGCTCGCCAGCGTGGAATTCCTGCCCAGGGTTATCGAACTGGATCGCCGCCAGCCGGAGTTCACCACCACCTTTGCCGACTATCTCGGTCGCAGGGTCAGTGAGACCCGTATAGGAAAGGGCCGCGAGATGCTGGCAGAGCACCGCGAACTGCTCAATCGTGTCAGCGACCAGACCGGCGTGCCACCGGCCTACCTGGTGGCCTTCTGGGGCCTTGAAACCAACTATGGCAGCTATTTCGGAAAAATGCCCGTACCCAGTGCCCTGGCAACCCTGGCCTGCGACGAGCGAAGGGGCAGGTATTTCTCCGGTGAACTGATCTCAGCACTGAAAATCCTCGACGAAGGTGCCATTGAACCTGAACGGATGGAAGGCTCCTGGGCCGGCGCGATGGGCCATGTGCAATTCATGCCTTCCGTTTTCCTGCAACATGCCACCGATGCTGACGACGACGGCCGCCGGGACCTCTGGGGCAGCATACCGGACGCCATGATGTCAGCGGGGCGTTTCCTGCAAAGCATGGGCTGGGATCCGGATTACCGCTGGGGCCGGGAAGTCGTACTGCCAGACAACTTTGATTACGCATTGGCGGGGCAGGGCCGGCGTTCCCTGAGCCAGTGGAACGAACTTGGCGTTACCGATGTTTACGGGCAGCCCCTCGCCGATGAACCCATTGATGCCAAGCTCGTGGTCCCTGCCGGGCACCGGGGGCCGGCCTTCCTGGCCTACGACAATTTCCGGGTGATCATGGGCTGGAACCGATCGGAATACTACGCCATTGCGGTGGGCCACCTCTCTGACCGGATCGCGGGTGCCGGCGCCCTGTCCAATCCGCCCCCCGAAGATGCACCTACCCTGTCCCGGGATGATGTCCTGAAGTTGCAGGCGGCCCTGAACGAGCGAGGCTTCGAGGCCGGCAACCCGGATGGCATCATTGGCCCAAATACCCGTTCAGCGATCCGCCGTTACCAGTCCAGCGTAGGACTGATAGCCGACGGCTTCCCCGGTCCGGAACTGCTGGACAGCCTCGGCGTTACACCTTCGTCATCGTGATTCGGTGAGCGCTGGAGAGTATCGCTATGGACTCAGTTACCCAGGCCGCCCTGGGCGCCTGTATCGGCGGAGCAGTCGCCGGCCGCGCCCTTGGCCGTACCGCCCTGGTTACCGGGGCGGTGCTGGGCACCCTGCCGGACCTGGACGTGGTGATTGATTACGGCACCGCCATCGCCAACTTCACCCAACATCGGGGCTTCAGTCATTCCCTTTTCATACTGGTACCGTTTGCGGTGGGGCTTGCGCTGGTGTTGCACCGGTGGAAGCCACAGCTGTCCCTTGGCCGGTGGCTGGCATTTACCCTGCTGGTCCTGGTCACCCACCCACTACTGGATACGCTGACCACTTACGGAACCCAGCTGTTCTGGCCCATCGGGCCACCCCTGGCCACCAACAGCATTTTTATTATTGACCCGCTCTATACACTGCCATTACTGGTGGCAGTCATGGTCGGACTGGTCAGACCTTCAGCGCCCGGGCCTCAGCAAGCAGCACTGGCCCTGTCGTCCCTGTACCTGGTCTGGGCCTTGAGCGCCCAGACCATGGTGGATCGACATGTGGAGCAGCGGCTGGCACTGGAAGGCCTGGAAGATGCACCCCGAATGGTTCAGCCCATGCCCTTCACCACCTTGCTGTGGCGGGTCACCGTGCTGGCGGGAGATGAACGCCTGGAGATGGTCACCGGACCGCTGGAAACCGACCGCCCCCTGACCATCGAACGTTTCCCGCGCAATACCGCACTGATCCGGCAGCTGGCCGACCTGCCTGAAGGCCAGCGGCTGCTCTGGTTTACCGGTGGTTTTGTGGATGTCACCCTTCGTGAAGGCAGGCTGCAGGCGACGGATATCCGTTTGGGCGTTCCCGGTGCCCATCCGTTTACCTTCGACCTGGCGCGACAGAACGCGGATGGCTCCCTGACACCGTCAGCAAGCCAGCAGCTGCCTCGCCCTGCCATGCGGGAGGACGCCCTGCGGGCGTTCTGGTCACGGCTCAGCGGTGAAGCGGAAGTACTCTGCCTGGCCACATTCCGGGCATTACCCGGCGGGGAGCACTGTTCCTGACATGCGACTGGACGCCTACCTCGCCCGCTGTACCAGCCTGTCCCGCAAGGAAGCACGCCGTGCCGTCGCTGCGGGGCGTGTCAGCGTTGCCGGCCGGCCGGCAACGAAGGCCTCGGAGCCGGTTGCCGATCACACCGCGGTCAGCCTGGATGGTGCATCCCTGACGATACCTGGACACCTCTACCTGATGCTCAACAAGCCCAGCAATGTGCTTAGCGCCACTACCGACGCCAGTCAGCCGGTGGTGACTGACCTGCTGCCGGATGAACTGGCGGCAAAGGTACATCCGGTAGGTCGCCTCGACCGCGATACCACCGGGCTCTTATTGCTGACATCTGACGGCCAGTGGTCCCATCGGATAACGTCCCCCCGGCACCACTGCCCCAAGACCTACCGCGTCACCCTTTCAGAACCGCTCAGTGACCCTGCCCGGCGCCAGCTGGAGAGCGGCGGACTGCAGTTGCGGAACGAGGAACAGGAACTGAGGCCGGCCAGTGTCGTCAACGTCAGCGACCGGGTGATCGACCTCACCATTACCGAAGGCCGCTACCACCAGGTAAAACGCATGCTGGCAGCGGTGGGCAACCACGTGGAAGCCCTGCATCGCCATCGCATCGGTGCCCTGACCCTCGATCCGGCACTGGGCCCGGGAGAGTTCCGGTACCTGGATGATGCCGAGATTGCCAGCCTCTGATGTGACGCTGCCGTAGCCGGCATACCCTGCTAACAGCGCTCGAACCGGCCAGCCCTGAGATTCTTGCGCACTTTGCCCGCTTCAAACACCTCACCGTTCATGGCGATGTATATACCCGGCTCCAGCAAGGTCGCCGCTGCCATGGCAAAGCCGAGATTGAACACCGCATCACTGCGACGCATCCGCGCTGGCTGCATGGCACCAAACAGCACGATGGTCTTGTCCCCTATATCGCTCAGGGCGGCAGCCGTTTCCGCCATGGTATCGGTGCCATGGGTAATGATCACTCTCTCTTCCGGGCAGGCAGCCACGGCAGCGCGGATATCGGCCCGGTCAGCTTCGGTCAGTTCCAGGCTGTCCTTGCGGCATAATTCGGTGATGCGCCAGGCCACCGTCACATTGGCCTCCGACAGCAGTTCCGGCAGCAGGCTTTCGCCGACAGAGAACTCGCTGTTGGCGTCGTGGTAGATCTTGTCGATCGTGCCACCGGTGGTGAAAAGATGGATCATGGGGGTCTCCTGATGGTCGGGAGGCGTCGCCCTGACAACCTCCCCTTGATGCCTGACAAGGACATCATAACCAAAAACCTGCCTGCACCTCCCCCTGACTCAGGTCAACACACCACACCTTCCGGAGGGCTACACTTCGCCCTGACTGAACAAATTTTAGCCTGGACGCCTGCACACCGTGCCTTTGCACCGCGCAGTCGCCTGATGCACCGGAGGCTCCAATGAGTAAACCCTTTGCCGATATTCAGATGCTGGACCAGGTTGCAGCCCGGGAACCCGCATTCGAGCATTGGCGTCAGGGCTATGGTGTTATCCGCCACCTCCCCGACACCCAGCAACAGGTTCTGGACCTCGCCGAGCAACTGGTGGCCGAGGGCCTGCAACCGGATACCGGTTCGGTATACCAGCTACTGGCGGCCCTCGACCGCCTTGCCAGTGCCGGAATGTGGCTGGTCGTCCACATGACCTATGCCGAACGAGTGCGCACCGACGGTGCTCCCCTGCAGACCTGCGAATTCAAGTGTCATCCGGAAGGCCATACCGGCGGTGCCCTCAACATGGTTCCCGGCTATGCCGCCTACATGGCCCTGAACGCCCTGACGGGCGACACCCGGAGTTGGCTGATGGGGCAGGGCCACTGTGTGGCCGCCGTCGATGCACTCAACGTACTGCTGGGCAACCTGAACCCGGAACAGGCCGCCCGTTATGGTGGCGCCGACGGTTTGGATAACCTGGTTGCGGATTTCTACAGCTATCGTCAGCAGGCGGATGGTCGCACCGAAGCCCCGCTTGGCAGCCATGTAAATCCTTATACGGCCGGCGGCATTATCGAGGGTGGCTACCTGGGTTTTGCCGAACTTCAGTATGTGCATATGCCCCTCCCCGGCGAGTCCCTGGTGGCTTTCCTGTCTGACGGCGCTGCCGAGGAGCAGCGAGGCAGTGACTGGGCGCCACGGTGGTGGCGGGCGGAGGACAGCGGTCTGCCGCTACCGGTCATGATCGCTAACGGCCGCCGTATCGAACAACGCACGGAACTGGGCACCCGGGAAGGGCTGGACGGATTTATCACCCATTTAAGCCGCTGCGGCTTTGACCCCATCCGTTTCGATGGCCGTGACCCGGCAGCCTTCGTTTGCACCTTATTCACCATGGAGCGCAGGCTGAAGAAGGCCAGCCGTGAACACAGCAGGGGGCTGCGCCAGTACCCCCTGCCGATACCCTACGGCATCGCCGAAACCGTCAAGGGCTATGGCTTCTACGGCGCGGGCCGCAACGCGGCCCATAACCTGCCGTTACCGGGCAACCCGAGACTGGATGCCCGGGCCCGGGACCTGTTCAATGAGTACGCCAGTGTGCTCCATGTACCCGAGGCAGACCTCCAGGCATCCATCACCCTGTTGTGCAACCACCAGCGCCAGCAACGCCCCCGGGAGAAGGACCACCCACTGGCCGAGCGCAATCCGGGGGCACCGGCCCTGCCGGAACTGCCCTCCCGCAGTGATACCTGCTCGCCCATGCTGGCAGTTGACGATTTCTTCCAGGCCCTGGTGGCAGCCAACCCGCGGCTCCGGCCCCGGGTTGGCAACCCGGACGAGTTGGCCAGCAACAAGCTCAGTGGCGTTCTTCATGCGCTGCGTCACCGGGTGGACGACCCGGAGAATGACACCGAGGCCGTGCACGGAAGTATCATTACCGCGCTGAATGAAGAAGCCGTGGTGTCCGCCTGTCTGGCCAATAAAGGTGGACTTAACCTGGTGGCCAGCTACGAGGCCTTCTGCGTCAAGATGCTGGGAGCAATCCGCCAGGAACTCATCTTCGCCCGTCACCAGAAGGAACTGGAGCGCCCTGCCCGCTGGCTGGGATTCCCCGTCGTTGCCACATCCCATAGCTGGGAGAACGGCAAGAACGAGCAGTCCCACCAGGACACCACATTCTGCGAGGCGCTGCTGGGCGAAATGAATGACATGGTGCGCGTGGTGTTTCCCGCCGACTACAACAGCACACAGGCCTTGTTGCCGGAAATTTACAGCAGCCGGGGCGAGCTTGCCTGCATGGTCGTTCCCAAGCGTGATCGTCCCTGTGTGTTTACTGCGGAAGAAGCTCGCAGCCTGGCCCGCACCGGCGCCCAGGTGGTGGACGAGGACCTTTCCGAAGGTACACCCCTGCTGCTGATCGCTAACGGGGCCTACCAGCTGTCGGAACTGATTCATGCCTGTGAACGGCTACGGGACACCAATACTCCATTCCGGCTGGTCTATGTGCAGGAACCGGGACGTTTCCGCGTGCCACGGGATCGGTTCGAGGCGGCCAGGTGCGCGGCAGAAACCGATCGTGAGCGGTTAATGCCAGGCCACTACCATCACCGGGTCGTACTGACCCATATGCGACCTGAAGTATTCCGGGGCCATGCCAGTACCCTGTGTGGCGACCCGCGCAACAGCCGTGTGCTGGGTTACATCAACCGGGGCGGCACCCTGAACGAAGCCGGCATGTTGTTCGCCAACCAGTGCACCTGGGCCCACGCCCTGTATCAGGGCGCCCGGTTACTGGGGCAGGCCCCGGACCGTTTCCTGACGGACGAGGAAATTGCCGCGGTGGAAGGGCGTGGTTTACCCGAGGTCCTGCTGGCCTGACGCCAGGGGCCACAGGCGCCGGCGGCACCAGGTTTCCAGTTCCAGTGCCAGCAGCACGGTGACCCCTGCCATAAAGGTAAATACCAGCCCCGCCCAATCCATCGCGGTTGAGCCAAACGCCTCATTGAACGGCGGCAGCCAGGTAAACAGTGACTGCAGCACCACCACCGCCACCAGGGCGCCGAGCACCAGGGGCGTACCCACCACCCCACGCAGGGTAATCGACGGTGTGTCAAGGTAACGTACCGCGAACAGGTAGAAGACCTCCATCGCCACCAGGCTGTTCACGGCCATGGTGCGGGCATACTCCAGGTCTCCGGTGCGTTGCATACCCCAGTTCCAGGCCGCAAAGATACCGGCAAGGAACAGCAGCGACACGACCAGCACACGCCACACCACAAAGCCCTCCAGCAGCGACTGGGCCCGGGGGCGCGGTGGCCTGGTCATCACACCGCCCTCCGTGGGCTCAAAGGCCAGGGTCATGGCCAGTACGACCGAGCTGACCATATTGACCCAGAGGATTTGCAATGCAGTGATGGGCAGGGTGAGGCCCAGCAGCAACGCGACAATCAGGCCGACCGATTCCCCCCCGTTGATCGGCAGCAGGAAGGCGATCCCCTTACGCAGGTTGTCATACACGGTACGCCCTTCCCGCACGGCGGCGGCAATACTGGCGAAGTTGTCATCGAGCAACACCACCGACGCAGCCTCACGGGCGGCCTCGGATCCCTTCACCCCCATGGCGATCCCCACATCCGCCCGTTTCAGAGCCGGCGCGTCATTGACCCCGTCACCGGTCATCGCCACGACTCCCTGACCTGTCTGCAGTGCCCTGACCAATCGTAATTTGTGCTCAGGACTGGTACGGGCAAACACGTCCACTTCGGCCGCCAGTTTCACCAGGTCTTCATCACTGACCCGGTCCAGGTCGGCACCCGTGAGCACCCGGTCCGGGGCCCTGAGCCCAAGTCGCGTCGCAATGGCGCCAGCGGTTCGGGCATGGTCACCGGTGATCATCTTCACCCGGATGCCCGCCCGGTGGCATTCTTCAATTGCGGTGATGGCTTCCGATCTTGGCGGGTCCATGAACCCGGCCACGCCGAGCAACTGCAGCCCCTCCCGAACATCGTCTATCGAAACGGAGGTGGTGCCGGCAGCTACCGGCAGGCGGGCAAAGGCCAGCACCCTCAGACCTTCCGCCGCCATGGCATCGATGCGCCTCTGCCAACCGTCAGCATCCAGTTCCACCGTGCCACCGTCAGGCGCCAAGTCCCCTGAGCACATGGCCAGGACCTGCTCCGGGGCACCTTTGAGATAGACCATGGCGTGACCGTGGTGGTCGTGGTTCAGGGTGGCCATGAACCGGTAATCCGCATCGAATGGGATCTCGTCCTTGCGGGGCCACTGGCGGTCGACGTCGGCAAGGTCATTGTCCACCTTCAGCGCAAGTACTTTCAGGGCACCCTCCATGGGGTCCCCGGCCACCCTGACGGGCTTTTCCTGCAGCCGCAGGTGAGCGTCATTACACAGGGCCCCGGCACGGGCGAGTTCCTCAAGCGCCGGAGACACCGGTTGACCTTCGGCTCCGGTGACCCCGCCATCAGGACTGTAACCGGTCCCGGTAACCTCGAAACGCTCGCCCCCCGCCATCACGGCGGTCACGGTCATCTCGTTGCGGGTCAGGGTGCCGGTCTTGTCGGAACAGATTACCGATACCGCCCCCAGGGTCTCGATCACCGGCATGCGCCTGACCACTGCCTTGCGGTTGGCCATGCGGCGTACCCCGATGGCCAGGGTAATGGTGAGTATCGCCGGCAACCCTTCAGGAATGGCTGCGACAGTAAGGCCCACCACGGCCATGAACAGTTCGTCTGTCGCCAGGCCACTGAACCAGGTGCCGGCGAGGAAAATCAACACACCGGCCACGATAATCAAACCGGAAAGGTACCGGGCAAAGCGGTCGATCTGCGACAACAGGGGAGTCTTCAGGGTTTCGGTCTGCCCCAGCAGGCCAGAGATACGGCCAATTTCTGTATGAGGACCGGTTCGAACCACCACGCCACGGCCCGTACCGATGGTAACCATGGTGCCGGCAAAGGCCATGCTGCGCTGATCACCCAGGGCCGCGTCCGGTGACTCGCCGGCCACCGCCTTGTCCACGGCCATGGATTCACCGGTCAGTATGGCCTCGTCGACCTGCAGGCCGTGGACCTGCTCCAGGCGCACATCAGCCGGCACCCGGTCCCCGGGCTCAAGCAGCAGGGTGTCGCCCGGAACCAGTTCCTCGGCAGGGATAGTATGTCGACCATCTTTACGCAGCACCGTAGCCTGCGGCGCCAGCATGTGCCGAATGGCCGCCAGCGCCTGCTCAGCTTTACCCTCCTGAAGGAAGCCCACCAGGGTCTGGATCACCACCACCGCCAGGATCACCACGGTGTCCATCCAGTGACCCAGCAGGGCAGTGATGAGGGCAGCCACCACCAGTACGTGGATCAGGAAGTTTTTCAGCTGGCGCCCGAGCCGGGCCAGGGGTCCGTGGCGCACTGGCTCCGGCAATCGGTTGGGGCCATGTTCCTGAGTGCGACGACTCACCTCAGCCGCGCCCAGGGGCTGGCCTGCGTCAAGGCGGGATCGCACCTCCGCTACGCTCAGGCTGTGCCAGGCCGTTTGTTCACTTGAGGCATCCGTCTTCGGGGAAACCGGGGGCATGAGGTGAACTCCATTGTCGCCAACCCGGCCAAGTCCGGGGGACGCAGATCCTATTGCAACCGGGAAGCGGTGCGAGCGCCATGAGGCAAATCAACTGAGCGCAACGCAACCTGCCCGGTCCGGAATCAGGACTCCCTTACCAGCAACTCGGCAAATTCGGCTGCCGGCATGGGGGCGCCCTTCAGGTAACCCTGGAAACTGTCACATCCCAGTTCCGCCAGGACCTGCAACTGGCTGTCGAGCTCCACACCCTCGGCCTGTACTTCCAGGTCCATGGCCTGGCCCATGGCGATGATCGCCTTGACGATACCCAGGCCACCACCCTCGGAAGACAACTCGCTGACAAAGCTGCGATCAATCTTTAGCTTGTCCACCTTGAAGCGGCGCAGATAACTGAGGGAGGAATAGCCGGTGCCAAAATCGTCGATGGCCAGCCGGGCCCCTGTTTCACGGATTTCGGAAAGCAATTCGGTGGTGCGGTCGCCGAGGGCCAGCAGGCTGCTTTCAGTCAGCTCCACTTCCAGATATCGCGGAGACACCCCGACCTCGGTGACCACCTGCCGGAGAAAACCGGGAAAGTGGCCCCGCTTGAGCTGTTTCGAGGAAACATTAACCGCCACCACACCGGGGTCGAGGCCCTGATCCTGCCATTGCCGGATCTGCCGTGCGGCTTCCTCGAGCACCCAGCCCCCCAGTTCCGTGATCAGCCCGGTCTCTTCCGCCAGCGGGATGAACTCCACCGGCGACACCAGCCCCCATTGCGGATGGCGCCAGCGAATCAGTGCCTCAGCCCCTTTCAGTCGCCCGGTGACGACGTCCCAGACCGGCTGATAGAACAGTTCGAACTGTTTTCGCGCCAGGCCAGTGGTCAATGCCTCTTCGAGCTCAAGCCTGCGCCGGGCGAGTCGGGTCATGTCGGCACTGTAGAAAGCGAAGGTGTTCTTGCCTGCCAGCTTGGCTTCCGAGAGTGCGGAATCCGCTTGACTGAACAGGCTGGAAACCTGTTCACTGTCGCTGATCCGGTTTCCTGCTGCCAGGCAGATACCGATGCTGGCACGCACCATGACCCGGGCCGTATGATCCAGGGTAAAGCCGGCTCCCAGCGCATCCAGCAGACGGGTAGCCAGCTGCTCCACCTCGTGCTGGTCGTTTACCCCCGGCACCAGCACCACAAACTCATCGCCACCGAACCGCCCCAGCTCCTGCCCCTCCCCGAGACACTGCAGGATGCGCTGGCTGGCCTTCTGCAACAGCCGGTCACCCAGCTGGTGGCCGTACGACTCGTTGATAGTCTGAAAGTCATCCAGGTCCACAAACAGCACTGCCACCCGGGTGCGACCATCTTCCGGGGTCTGGCGAAGGGCATTGCGCAGGTGTTCCGCCATCAGCGCACGGTTCGGCAGGTCCGTCAGTGGGTCATAGAAGGCCAGGTAACGGAGTCGCTCCTTGTCCGCCTTTTCCTCGGTGATATCCGTTGCGAACAGCACGTAATACGCCAGTCCCCCTTGCCTGTTCTGAACCCGGGTTACGGTCACCCACTGGTTGAACATGGAGCCATCACGGCGACGGGCGATAACCTCCCCCTGCCACATGCCTTCCTGGTCCACCTTACGCCAGAGTTCATCGTAAAAGAGCTGTTCGTGGGCGCCAGAGCGAAACTCCGCCAGGTTCCGACCGAGCACCCGGTCCAGGGACGCCCCGGTCATTCGCTCGATCGCCGGGTTGGCATAGATCACCTTGCGTTCCGCATCGGCGGCCATAATGCCGGCATGGGCATGTTCGATCATGGAGCTCTGCAAGGTCATGAAGCTGGAGGCCCGGTCCAGTCGTCGCAGGGACCGCCATACCAGCACACCAATCAGTACCGAACTCACCACCACAAACGCCCAGCCCTTGAAAGTCTGGGCCTTGAGCTGCATGTCCTGACCAGCACTTGCAAAGAACCAGGCCACCAGCTGATCCGAGAACAGGATCCACAGGCAGCCCACCACCAGGTAAATCAGGGCGATCCTGAACGGTGATGTCCTGGTTTCGGGTAATGCCAATGGTTGCCCCCTGTTACTTCCTGATCGAAACATCCGGGCATCTGCGTGGTAAGCTGCCTGGTATCCGTCAAACCAATTCCGGAGTTTTCATGTCGTCCACAAAACCGTTCTCTCTGCTGGAACTCGCTTCCGTCCGGGAAGGGGACTCCGTCGCGCAGACACTCGCCAACAGTGTAGCCTATGCCCGCCATGCCGAAAGCCTGGACTTCCAGCGTTTCTGGCTGGCAGAGCACCATAACATGGAAGGCATCACCAGCTCGGCCACAGCGGTACTTGTCGGACACATTGCCGGTCAGACCGAACGCATCCGCGTGGGATCCGGCGGAGTGATGTTGCCCAACCACCCGCCACTCGTGGTCGCCGAGCAGTTTGGCACCCTGGAATGCCTCTACCCGGGCCGCATAGACCTGGGGCTCGGACGGGCGCCCGGCACGGACCCGATCACCAGCCGGGCCCTGCGGCGTGATGGTATCGGGGCAGAGCAGTTCCCTGACGACGTACAGCGGCTACAGGAACTGCTGGGGCCACTCAGGCCGGGTCAGCAAGTCAAGGCCATTCCCGGCGCGGGCACCAACGTGCCCATCTGGTTACTGGGTTCGTCGCTTTACAGTGCCCAGCTTGCCGCATTGAGGGGCCTGCCCTATGCCTTCGCCGGTCACTTTGCACCGCGCCTGTACCGGGAGGCCCTGAAGGTCTACCGGGACCACTTCCGGCCGTCAGAGCAACTGGCTCGCCCCCACGCCATGCTCTGCCTGCCGGCAGTGCCTGCAGATACCGTCGACGAAGCGCAGCACCTGACCACCACCAGCTACCAGCGCATCCTGTCCCTGTTCCGGGGCCAGCCGTTATGGATGAAGCCGCCTGTCGACTCCATGGACGGCCTCTGGAGCCCGGCGGAAGAAGCCGGTGTTAAAGACTTTCTGGGTTTGCAGGTGCTCGGGGACGAGGAAGCCATCCGGGACCGTTTACAACAGATCCTGGCAACCGTGGAGGTGGACGAACTGATGTTCACGGTGGATCTCTACGACCCCGCCAAACGCCGCCACGCGCTGGACATCCTGGCCCGGGTGCGTGACAGTCTCTGACGCTGAACGCCCTGACAGGCGTCCGGCCCGGGCATGATCATTAGTTGTGGTGGGGTTAACCATTCCTGCCCAGTCCGGGCAGGGTGTGCGGATCGGTGTAGTCCAGCCCGTGCGCCTCGGCTACCTCCCGGTAGGTAAGGTGCCCGTCGTGGACATTAAGACCCGCCAGCAGGTGTGGATTGTTCCGCATCGCAGCCACCGCCCCATGCCCGGCCAGCTGCCGGATAAATGGCAGGGTGGCGTTGTTCAGCGCCAGGGTGGAGGTGCGCGCGACTGCGCCCGGCATGTTGGCGACGCAATAGTGCACCACCCCTTCTTCAACAAACACCGGATCATCATGTGTAGTGGGCCTAGACGTCTCCGCACACCCGCCCTGGTCGATCGCCACATCCACCAGCACACTGCCATCCGGCATTTGACGCAGCATTTCCCGGGTCACCAGTTTGGGCGCTGATGCACCGGGAATCAGCACCGCGCCGATCACCAGGTCCGCCTCGGTAACACACTGCCAGAGCTGCCCCGCGCTGGAGAATACCGTGCGAATCCGGTTGCCGTAGCGGTGATCCAGCTCCCGCAGCACATTCACGTTGACGTCCAGCACAGTCACATCTGCGCCCAGACCAACAGCCATTGCGAGGGCATTCTGGCCGACCATGCCAGCCCCTATGACGGTAACCCTTGCCGGACTGACTCCGGGCACCCCGCCGAGCAGCACACCACGACCACCCATGACTCGCTCCAGGCAATGGGCCCCGGCCTGCACCGCCATACGGCCCGCCACCTCGGACATAGGCGCCAGTAACGGTAACCGGCCGTCGTCATCGGTAACCGTCTCATAGGCAATGCAGGTAGCACCGGAGGCTATCAGATCCCGGGTCTGGGCCTCGTCAGGCGCCAGGTGCAGGTAGGTAAACAGGGTCTGTCCGTGACGAAGCCACATGCGTTCTTCGGCCTGGGGTTCCTTGACTTTGACGATCAGTTCGGCCTCCTCGAATACCTTTTGAGGGTTGTCTACCAGAACGGCGCCGGCCCCCTGGTAATCGTCATCGCTGAATCCAATGGCCTCTGCAGCGCCGCGCTGCACCATGACCTGGTGCCCCTGGCCGGTCAGTTCAGAGACCGCAGAGGGAGTCATGCCAACCCGATACTCGTGGTTCTTGATTTCTTTCGGTACGCCTATCTTCATGCCAGTTCGCTCCAGGAATCATTCTCCCCAAGTATAGGAGCCATCCGCCACCATGTTCGGCCCGTAGAACAGAAGTGTTCTATGATCTTGTAGGATGTTGTACAGACCGAGTCACCAACGTTAAAAGGACTGACCCATGACTTCGAAACTGACCCCACTGGCTGTTGGCATTGCACTTTCCCTGGGTGCCGGCACCGCCCTCGCCCAACTGCAGACTGAAACCGTCAAATACTCTGTGGACGGTAAAACCTTCACAGGATACATAGCCTGGAACGATGCCATCGAAGGCAAGCGACCTGGCGTACTGGTAGTCCACGAATGGTGGGGCCACAACGAATTCGCCCGGGACCAGGCCGAGAAGCTGGCCGCCGCCGGCTACACCGCCTTCGCACTGGATATGTACGGTGAGGGTAAGGTGACTGACCATCCCGACGAAGCCCAGGCCTTCATGAAAGAAGCCACCGGCGACCTGGAGTCCCTGAAGGCCCGCTTTACCGCGGCCATGGAGGAACTGCGACAGCATGACACCGTGGATGGCAGCCGGATTGCCGCCCAGGGATACTGCTTTGGCGGCGCGGTCGTTCTGAACATGGCCCGACTGGGTATGGACCTGGACGGCGTGGTGAGCTACCACGGTTCACTGGGTAGCCCCATCGAACCGGAGCCCGGCACTATCACGGCCCGTATCCAGGTGTATACCGGTGGTGCTGACCAGATGGTGCCGGCGGACCAGGTCGCGGGCTTCGTGGCCAGCATGCAAAACGCGGAAGCGGACTTCTCGGTCACCAGTTTCCCGGGTGTAAGGCATTCCTTCATGAACCCCGGGGCGGATGCGGTTGCCGAGGAACACGGCATGCCCATTGGCTATGACCAGGATGCGGCCGAACGTTCCTGGGAAGGCACCATGCGCTTCTACCAGGATATTTTCAGCCAGTAAGTGATGTCGGGGCGGGCCTGCCACGGGCTACCGCCCCGTAAGTACAAGTACGTGACTTTTTGTATCTGAAGGGCTGGTATTCCTGAAAAAGCAGGAGTACAGTCGGATGTCAGGAAAGATCAGTAAAGCATTTCATAAACCAAGACGTATCTCTCTCCTGCAGTAGTGTATCCGTCCTGTTTTTGAATCCGCAGTTCTGTGTTTCCTCCCAAAGGTCCTTTGCGGCAACCGGGTTCCGGGGCTGTTGAAAGGGCAATCTAGAAAGTGTTTTGAATACAGGAATTTCGAGTATGTCTACTGTTACCGGTACTGTTAAGTTCTTCAACGAAGCGAAAGGCTTTGGCTTCATCACCCGTGAGTCCGGCCCGGACGTTTTCGTTCACTACAGTGCCATTCAGGGCAGCGGCTTCAAGACCCTGGCCGAAGGCCAGCAGGTTGAGTTCACCGTCACCCAGGGCCAGAAAGGTCCCCAGGCGGAGAACGTTGTAGCCCTGTAAATCAGGCTTCAGCGCAGGTGGCGTCTGACCTTCGGGGAAGGCGCTCCTGAAAACAGAAAAGGCAGCTTCCGGGCTGCCTTTTTTGTGTCCTGTGTCCCGTCCTGAAATACGTTGTCATCTGGAGATGCACAGATGGACAACATCACTCCCACCCGCAAGAAGCGCACGCAGCGTGATTACAACCTCGGCTTTAAATTAGCGGTTGTTGATCAGGTCGAAAAAGGCGAGCTCACGTACAAACAGGCGCAAAAGACCTACGGTATCCAGGGTCGCAGTACGGTTCTCACGTGGCTTCGGAAGCATGGTAAATTGGACTGGTCCTTGCCCAGGAGCTCGCCCATGAACCGATCCCAGGAAACGCCCGAGCAGAAGATAAAGCGACTGGAAAAAGAGCTGGAAGATGAGCGTCTTCGCAACCTCCTGCTCAATGAAATGGTCGATATCATGGATCGGGATTACGGAGCCGGCCTGCGAAAAAAGTATTTATCCAAGGAGCGCGCACGCTGCAAGCAAAAGGCAAAGTGAGCCTGAGCAAAAGCTGTTCGCTCTTTGGAGTATCACGCCAGGGGATTTATCAACGTCTTCAGCGGCGGAGAATGCGTCAGATTCAACTGGAGCCGGTTAAAGCTCTTGTGCAGCAGATTCGAAAACGATTGCCACGATTAGGAACACGCAAGCTGTATTATCTGCTGCACGAAGAATTTCAAGCCCTTGGCATCAAGCTTGGCCGAGATGGTTTGTTTGATTACCTTCGTCAGCACCAGTTACTGGTCCGCCCGAAGAAAAACTATACGAAAACAACCAACAGCCGCCATTGGATGAGGAAGCATCCTAACCTGCTGGCAGGATGTGAGCTGCATCGCCCGGAGCAGGTCTTCGTGAGCGATATCACCTACGTTGAAACAGGTGAGGGGGTGCATTATCTATCCCTGATTACGGATGCCTTCTCACGCAAGATCGTGGGCCATAACCTCAGCCATGAAATGAAAGCTTCCGATACCGTGGCCGCGTTGAACCAGGCAGTCCGTCACCGTATGACCGATCAGCCCCTCATACATCATTCGGATCGAGGCCTCCAATATTGCTCTTCTCTGTACCAAAGCGTGCTACGGAAACATCAGATTCGGCCATCGATGACCGATGGGTATGATTGCTACCAGAACGCTCTTGCTGAACGGATCAACGGCATCCTCAAGCAAGAGTTTCTTATCAACCGATGTCGAACCTTTGCCGAGTTGGGTGTACTGATCAAGGAGTCCATTGCTGCCTATAATACCTACAGGCCACACCTCAGTCTCGGCATGAAAACGCCCCAAGAGGTGCATGAAAAAGCCAGCAACCCTAGGCCGCTGGCTTCAACAAAAACCGTCAACGTATATTAGGACGGGTCACTGAATTCCTGTATTGCCCATAGCCTGGCCGATTCCAGACCTTTCCTGGCCACCCTGTCAGACCGGCCGCCAGAGCCCGAACAACCACATTCCCACCGCCACCATGGCCAGGGAACCCAGCACATGCACGGCAACGCTGGCCAGCACCACCAGCCACTTGCCCGACTGCAGGGCACCCATCAATTCCAGTGAAAACGTCGAGAAGGTGGTAAGCGCCCCGCACAGCCCGGTAATCACCAACAGCCGCCATTCGGGCGACAGCGAACTGTGGCTGAACCAGCTGATAAAGAATCCCGCCAGACCCGCTCCAGCCAGGTTAGCCAGCAGCGTCCCTCCCTGCAGCCCATGCCCCGGACCATTGAGCCAGAGACTCAGGCCCCAGCGAAGGTTGGCGCCGATCACAGCGCCAACGCTTACTGCCAGGAAGGCCCAGCCGGTCATGCCGGGTTGTGGTCAATCAGAGTGGATTTGTCCATGGCCAGGGCGTCGAACGGGAAGTCATCTACTGTCAGCATATCGAGCACGTTCTTCTCGTACTCTCGCATGAAAGTGATTTCTTCTTCGCTGAGAATCTCGGCCTGATACGCTGCCTCGAACTGCTCTTCCGGGTGCAGGGCCTGGCCTGGTAGCTCACCCTTGGCAGCGGCCTTGCCCACCTTGCGATAGATGCCTTCCGCCCGGTCATAATCCTTCAGCAGGCTGTTATAGCGCGCCACCGGGTTTTCCTTGTCGTCACCCTCGGTATGCCAGACCGGCATCAGCAGTTTGGCACGCACCGGAGTGTCGGTGGATATGGCCCGGGCTACCCGGCGGGTCAGGTCGTCGTGGGGCTTGTCCCAGCGACGTCCCAGGGGCATGGTGACCATACGAAGAGCCACCGCGACCGCCCGGTTGGGCAGGTTCTGCAGCAGTTCGTCCAGGGCATTCTCGGTGCGATGAAGCAGCAGGCCCATGCTGTATTCAAGCAAGTCGGCCTCGCCTTCAACCGGCTGGGTCTCGTGCCAGTGCTTGAGGACCATGGAGGCCATGTAGAGATTGGCCAGCATATCGCCAAGACGGGCGGAGATCAGCTCCCGCATCTTGAGCTGTGAGCCCAAGGTGGTCATGGCGGCGTCAGAGCAAAGGCCAAAGGCCGCACTGAAGCGGGCCACGCCCTGGGCATAGCGGCGGGCGGTACTGTCGAAGGGCACTTCCGCCTTGCCAAGCCCGAGAGCCTGGGTGAATGCCCGGGCGGCGTTGCCGAAGATCAGGCCGGCGTGGCTGAAGAACGCCTCGTCGAATGCCCTTTCGTCATCCTTGGCCTTCGCAGCCAGCTCTTTAAGTACATAGGGATGGCAGCGGATGGCACCCTGACCGAAGATCATCAGGCTGCGGGTCATTATATTGGCACCCTCGACGGTAATGGACACCGCCGAGCCCGAGAAGCCGATCCCCAGGTAGTTACGTGGGCCAAGGGTGACCGTCTTGCCACCGTGAACATCCATGGCGTCGGTAAGCACGGCACGCTGCATCTGGGTGAGCTGATATTTCAGGATGGCCGACGGGACCGCTGGCTTTTCGCCATTATCGATCATGTTGGCGGTCTGCAAGACTGACGACTGGGCGATGTAGCACTGGCCGGCAATCCGGGCCAGGGCTTCCTGGACGCCTTCCATATCCGCAACCGGAGTATTGAACTGGCGACGCACACGGGTGAAGCCACCGGCCACACCGACCGAGGTCGCGGCGGAACCCGCCGCACCGGAAGGCAGGGTGATACAGCGCCCCACGGACAGGCATTCCACCAGCATCCGCCAGCCTTCGCCAGCCATTTCCGGACCACCGATGATAAAGTCCAGGGGAATAAATACGTCCTTGCCCACAATCGGCCCGTTCATAAACGGGCTGCCAACGGGCCAGTGCCGACGGCCGATTTCCATGCCGTCGGTATCCCGGGGTATCAGCGCGCAGGTGATGCCCAGGTCTTTCTCTTCGCCCAGCAGGCCATCCGGATCGAACATACGGAAGGCCAGGCCCACAACCGTGGCAATGGGCGCCAGGGTGATCCAGCGTTTCTCGAAGTTGAGCTTCAGGCCCAGCACTTCCTTGCCGTTATATTCACCCTTGCAGACGATGCCGGTATCCGGCAGTGACGTGGCATCCGAACCGGCACGGGGCCCGGTCAAACCAAAGCAGGGGATCTCCCGGCCATCCGCAAGGCGTGGCAGGTAGTGGTCTTTCTGCTCTTCGGTGCCATATTTGACCAGCAGTTCACCGGGGCCCAGGGAGTTGGGTACGCCCACGGATACCATCAGCACCTCATTGGCGGCCAGCTTCTGTAGCACCGCCGACTGGGCCTTGGCGGAAAAACCGAGGCCGCCGTATTCCTTCGGGATAATCATCCCCAGGAATTTCTCCTTCTTGATGTACTCCCACAATTCCGCCGGCAGGTCAGCGCGCTCTACGGCAACATCCCAGGCGTTACACATGGACACGGCCTTCACACACTGATTGTCCACGAAAGCCTGCTCTTCCTCCGTCAGACCGGTGTTCCGGTTAATCAGCAGGTTGTGCCAGTCGGGGCGCCCGGTGAAGAGCTCGCCGTCCCAGCCCACGGTGCCGGCATCCAGGGCCACCTGTTCGGTGTCTGAAACCTTGGGGGCCACCTTCTTGAACATGGCGAACACCCGCGGCGTCAGCCAGCTGCGACGGAATTGCGGCAAGCCGGCGGCGGCGGTTGCCACGGCACCCGCAAACAGCAGCAGGGTGAGC
Organism: Marinobacter sp. AN1; assembly: GCF_026013985.1. Classification (NCBI taxonomy): domain Bacteria; kingdom Pseudomonadati; phylum Pseudomonadota; class Gammaproteobacteria; order Pseudomonadales; family Marinobacteraceae; genus Marinobacter; species Marinobacter sp. AN1. Next base: position 3,834,617 of record NZ_CP110342.1, read on the forward strand.
CAGCCGGAAGCAAAGATCCATGACAGCAAGCCGAACACAACCATCACAATGATGGCGGGTTTGGCGCCGGCCTCGCGGCGCATCACCATCAGCAGTGCGGTGAGGGCCAGTACAAACAGTATCAGGGTCATCATAGGCGCTCTCTTTCATCCTCCGGAACGGGAAACCGGCGATGTCAGGTCGCGGCGGTTCCGTGGTTCAAATTGAGTGTGTGAGGCCTGCTCGGCCATCCTTGCTTGTTTTCGGATACCTCTACGCGGCGCGCGTTCAGGCTAAGCACGCTGCCAGGACTTGCGGCAGGCTCCACCACAAAAGCCCCGGCCTTGCATGATCTTACGCCCAAATTACCGGAACGGATGGTACCTGGCCAGCCCCGTCATGCAGTAACCACCACCCGGATCCCCTCCAGTGACAGCTCGGCACGTGAGATGGCGGTTTCCGCCGCATCAAGTTGATCCCGGAAAAAGGTTATTTCCTCCTCACGGATGGCCGGGTTATGACGACGCAATGCCTCAAGGCGCTGAATCTCCGGTTGCAGAAGCTCCCTTACCCGACTCAGGGCGGCATCCCGGCCCGGCTCGAACTCCGGTTCCGCCAGCGCCCGGGCATGGTCCACCATGGTTTCAACCTCTGCCCGGATCCGTGGCACCACCGATTGCGCCGTACGGCGGGGAATATTGGCACACAGGCCGTTGAGACGGTCATGGGGCAGCACGGCTGAAAGGTCACGGCCGTTGACGTCCACCAGCACCCGCACCGGAGATAATGGCAGGTACCGGGACAACTGCAGCCGCTCCGGCGCCGGACAATGCACGATGAAGACGGCCTCCAGCATGACCGTGCCGGGCTGCAACCCCTTTACCGACATGGTCGCGAGCGCCGCCTTGCCCAGCCCGGAACCCAATACCGAGTCCATGACACCGGTAACCAGGGGATGCTCCCAGCTCATGAACGCCATATCTTCCCGGCTCAGTGCCTTTTCGCGGCTGTAGGTGACAGTAACGCCGTCATCGGGCACCAACTCCAGCTGCCCGGAGTGCCGCTGCTCGCTGGGCTTGAGGATCTCCGCGCCCTCAGAGTGCTCTTCCACATCCACTCCGAAAATGTCGCAGGCGGTGTGCACATAGTCCTGCAGGCGGGCATCCGCCTCTTCCTCCTCGATTGCCTCGATCAGTGCGTCCGCACGGTCACGGCGACAGGAGTTGAGTTCAATCAGGGCATCCCGACCTTTTTCCAGGCGTTCTCGCAGCTCCGCCGCAAGCCTCGATGTATGGGCAACCAGGTCAGGTAACCCGGCCGTATCGCCGGCCATAACCGCCTGCCACTGTTCGCGAACCTCGTCGAACACCGCTACGCCAATGGCACAACTCTGTTCGAAGGCATTGAGCCCTTCGTGGAACCACTGCCACTGTACATCGCCACTGGTGCCTTCCAGGTAGGGCACGTGGATGTCGATAGACTCGCCCTGTCCGATCCGGTCGAGCCGACCGATACGCTGCTCCAGCAGGTCCGGGTTAGCGGGCAGGTCCAGCAGCACCAGGTGGCGGGCAAACTGGAAATTCCGGCCCTCGCTGCCAATTTCAGAGCAGATCAGTGCCTGGGCACCCTGCTCATCCTCGGCGAAATAGGCGGCAGCCCGGTCCCGCTCGATCAGGCTCAGGTGTTCGTGGAAGGCAGCACTGCGAATGCCCGCCCGTAACTGGAGGTACTCTTCAAGGGCCATGGCTGTTTCGGCGTGGGCGCAAATCACCACCACTTTCTCCCGTTTCAGGCCTTTCAGGGTCTGCTCCAGCCAGGCCACTCGCGGATCTTCCGCCAGCCAACGTTCGTCCGTAAAGCCGACTTCCGGGGTCAGTCCCGCCTCGCCGGTAACATCCCCCTCCTTCCGGTACAGCTCGGGACATGGCAGAGGGTAAGTATGCAGCTGCCGCCGGGGGAAACCCTTGACCGAAGCCCGGGTGTTGCGGAACAAAACGCGGCCGGTGCCGTGGCGATCCAGCAATGCACTTACAATGGCCTGCACTGGATCACCGGCCGCCAGCAACCCCTCCAGGTCATCCCCGAGCCACTGCCGCAAGATGGCCTGTCGGTCAGGGCCAGGCACTTCACCTGACTCAAGCAGTGCCCGAACCACGTCATTGACCTGTTGATAATCGGCTTCCTGCTTGCGGAAGGCTTCCAGGTCATGGAAGCGAGCGGGATCCAGCAACCTGAGGCGGGCAAAGTGGCTTTCTTCACCGGCCTGCTCCGGTGTGGCGGTGAGCAGCAAAAGGCCCCGGGTTTCCTCGGCGAGGCTTTCCACCGTAGAGTACTCCCGGCTCGGGCGGCCCGGCTGCCAGCCAAGGTGATGGGCCTCGTCCACAACCATCAGATCCCAGCCTGCCGCCAGTGCGTCACGCTGGGCCAGGGTATGGCTGGTCAGGAAGTCCAGCGAACACAACACCAGCTGGCTCTCTTCAAAGGGGTTGGCCTGGGCCACCTCCTCTTCCAGCTCCGGGTCCGGTTCTGACAAGGCCTCATAGCGGGAGTGATCCACGATGGAGAAACGCAGGTTGAAGCGGCGCAGCATTTCCACCAGCCATTGATGGATCAGCGAGTCCGGCACCACGATCAACACCCGCCGGGCCAGGCCGGCATGGAGCTGATAATGCAGGATCAGCCCGGCCTCAATGGTCTTGCCCAGCCCCACTTCATCCGCCAGCAGCACCCGTGGGGCGAACCGCCGGGCCACTTCGTTGGCAATATAGAGCTGGTGGGGCAGGTGCTGGGTACGTGTCCCGAGCAGTCCCTGAACCGGTGACCGGGACAGCCGGTCCTGGTGCTCCAGGGTGGCCAGGCGCAGCCGGAACGCACCATTGCGATCAAACTGGCCGGCGAACAGTCGTTGGTGGGGCGCAGAAAAGCTGACCTGGCTGGCGAGCCGTACCTCGGAGATTTCCTGCAGGTCACCATTACCATCGGCAGCGTGGTAAACCAGAACCCCGCCGACCTCTTCCACCGCCTGTACGGTCAGTACCTGGCCATCAAAGGTCTCGATCTCTTCCCCCATGTGGAAAGCAATCCGGGACAAGGGGGCACTATCGATCGCGTAGGTGCGTTCTTCATCCGCCGCCGGGAAACCGAGGGTAACCGTTCGGCCAGACACATCGGTGACTATACCCATGCCCAGTGACGCATCGGAGTGACTGACCCAGCGTTGGCCAACCGCAAAAGCAGGTGCTTCCAAGAATCCTCCAGAACTTCAGATTTTAATGATCAGTTACGTGCGAGTGATCCTGGTGGGATCAGGCTCGCGTATCCAGAACGCCGTGGCCCCGCAAACCGCTGCGGGCACGACAAAGAGGTTCACCACCGGCACCATGGCCAGCAACGCCACCGGCAGACCAAAGCCCAGGGCGCTCAGCCGTCGTGCGGCCAGGCGCTGACGCAGGGCGCCAAAACTGACCCGATGGTTGTCCGCCGGATAGTCCACGTATTGCAGGGACATCATCCAGGCATTGAAGGCAAACCAGAGCACCGCCGCAACCAGGTTGACTACCGGAATCAACCCGATAATGACTAACAGCAAGGCCCGCGGAATATAGTAGACAATCTTGTGAACCTCCCGGCCCAGCGCCCGGGGGATGTCCTTTAAAATCTGGACCCAGCCGCCATCTTCACTGACCTCCTGGCCAGTGAGGTATTTTTCGGTCTGCTCCGAAAGGAACCCATAGAACGGGGAACCGATCAGGTTGGCCATGATCACAAAGCCATAGGCAAACATCAGCAGAATGACGATGCCGTACAGCAGCCAGAACAACCAGTCGATGGCCTGCAACCAGGCCCAGTCAGGCAACCAGGCCATGACGGTGGCAATCATCACCGCAAAGCCCTCCGCCATCAGCCAGACCAGAGCGATAAACAACAGCAGATTGAGGATCAGCGGCACAACGACAAACAGCCTCAGCCCTGGCTGCCGGATCAGGCCGAAGCCCTCGCCCAGATAACCCAGACCCCGGAAAAAATTACCTTGCAACATGCTTGCAGCCTCATGACACATGGCAGTGAAGGGGCGCAAAGCATATCATGATGCCAGTAACACCACAGCCGGACCCGGTATGCGACTTCCACAACCCCTTCACAAACTGCTCGCGTTGCAAACCCTCTGGCGCGCCCTTTTCTGTATGGCACTGATTGCCATCACATGGCTGGGTTTCACCAGCGAGCCCTACCCCATCCCCTCCGCTGCCAGCGACAAGGCAAACCACTTGCTGGCGTTTATGGTGCTGGCAATACTGGCCCGGCTGGGGTGGCCGTCGATCGGCTTGATGGTGCCCCTTGTGGTACTCGCCAGCTATGGCATTGCCCTGGAACTGGGACAGGCGATCACTCCCTGGCGGGATTTTGCGGTACTGGACGTAATGGCGGATGTGGCTGGCATACTCATTGGCTATGCGTTGCTTGCCCTGGTTGTGAGGCTGACCGGCGCCCGACTGGAAACCTGAGCACTTGTCCAATCAAGCGGCGGATTGGTTGACGCAGTTTGCGCCATAACCAGGAATATCCGTAGAGCTCCGATAAACAGCCTTGAGAGATTAACCCGATTCCGTGTGCGATATTTCCTACATTGACGTAGGAAACTGCCGGAACTTCTGGTGGGCAAAAAAGCCAAAACCCCGATCAATAATCGTATGTCATTGTTTAAAAAGTGTTAAATATTCCTGATACCGTTTTGTGAAAGAACCATCATGGTTTGGTCATACGCTGTAAATTTTTGTAGGGGTATAGTGGGAACCGTCAAGGATGACAAGGAAGAGGAAGACTTATTGGATGTCCCTCGCAAGGAGTTTGAGGGGAAGCACGGATTCAACGGATAGCAGGCTTAAGGGAAAACCTAACACGGATCGCCGGCCCGGATGCTGGCGCCAAGGAGATGGCCAGGGAAAGATTTGCAACCGGATTGTTGCGAAAGAGCATGGAAGCCACGACCTGTTCCGACGAGGGCAACCCAGATGGGTTGCCCTTTTCTTTTTCAGCCATCACTCCCGGATCGGTACAATCGCACCTGGTTGAACTCTTCAAACTCATTCAGATCCGGCCAGGTAGTCGCGGCCACCATATCCAATACCTCATACCCTGGCTCCACCAGGTCCTTAACCCTGGAGTCCGCCAACAGCACCTCACCTGCCGCTTCGCGAAACATCTGCAGGAACGGACGGTTGTCCCGGTCATAAAGCACATCCGCCGCCGTAATCAGGTCCAGCCCCGCAGGGCGCCGGTGCCAGTCATCACAAAGCGTTACCCTTACCCCGTTGAGGGCGGCATTGGCCTCGGTGGCGGCCAGGGCATCCGGGTCCAGGTCACAGGCGATGGCCTCGTCAGCGCCTGCCTTGGCAGCGGCCACCGCAACGATGCCTGAGCCAGAGCCGAAGTCCAGTACCCGGCGCCCACGAACCTGCTCCGGATGGTCCAGAATCCACTGGGCCAGCACCTGGCCACTAGCCCAGCAGAATGACCAATAAGCCGGCTCCGCTACCACCGCCTGGGCCTCGTCGTGGCTCAGCGGGCCTTGCAGCACCTGCGGGTCAAACAGGTATAAAGCCAGTGATGGGCAGCCCGCCGGGCGCGATACCGCCAGCCGGCCCCGGGGCAGGGTCCGGCGGATGGCCCCGACCAGACCGGCAGGAATGGTGTAATCATCGATATCCATGACAGTTCCTCTGTGGCTCAGGAGCGGCATTTTACACGGCCAACGCCGGTTTTCAGCCCGGGAGGCGCTCACGACAGGACCACACCCGATCCGTTATACTTGCGCTTTTATGACCACTACGGACGACGTCTTCCAGGCATGAGCACCCGACCAGATACCGACCAGTACCGCGAACTTTTCCTCAACGACATTCCCCTGATGGATGTGCGCGCACCGGTGGAATTCGCCCGGGGTAGTTTCCCCAATACTGTGAACGCCCCCCTGATGAACGACGAGGAGCGCCACCGGGTTGGTATCTGCTACAAGGAAAAAGGCCAGGATGAAGCCATCCGGCTCGGCCACCAGCTGGTTGCCGGCGATATCAAGGCAGAGCGGATCGCCGCCTGGAAGCGGTTTGCGCTTGAACATCCGGAGGGCTATCTGTTCTGTTTCCGGGGTGGCCTGCGCTCACGCCTGACCCAGCAGTGGATGCGGGAAGCCGGTATTGAATACCCGCTGGTAAAGGGCGGCTACAAGGCCCTGCGCCGTTTCCTTATCGATACCCTGGACGATATCGTCCGCTCGGGTACTTTCCATATCATCAGTGGCCGTACCGGTACCGGCAAGACACGGGTGCTACACGAGATGCCCAACCCGATAGACCTGGAAGGCCTGGCCAATCACCGGGGCTCCAGCTTCGGCCGCCAGGTGACACCCCAACCGTCACAGATAGACTTCGAAAACGCCCTGGCGGTCGCCATGCTCAAGGCCTCCGAAAAAGGCGGCCCCATCTACCTGGAGGATGAAAGCCGCCTGGTTGGCCGCTGCGCCCTGCCCCTGGACCTGCGTGAGCGCATGTCCTCAGCACCCCTGCTGATTCTGGAACGCCCCCTTAACGAGCGTATCGACATTATCCGCGAGGACTACGTGGAAGATATGGTCAAGGCGTTCCGCGAGCGAGACGGGGAAGCAGCTGGCTGGGAAAACTTCCGGGATTACCTGCTCAGCGCCCTGGACCGAATCCACAAGCGCCTGGGCGGCGACCGGCATCAGCACCTGCGCCAGGTGATGGAACAAGCCCTTACCGAACAGGCAGCGACAGGAGACCCCACCGGTCACAATGATTGGATAAAGTCGCTTCTTACAGACTATTATGATCCTATGTATGACTACCAGCTCAGCCAGAAGTCAGGTCGCATTGTGACAGCTGGCGGCCCACGGGACCTGGTGGACTGGCTGCACTGGCGGAAACCGCTTAGGGAATGTAGTCGAGGGAGCTGATCCGACTCAACGGATTCACCGCCGGATTCCGTCCTACACGTTCGAACACACAGAAAAACCGGGAGACAATAATGGAAGACCTGTTTGGCGAAAACGGCAAGGCCGGTGAATGGCTGGATATGGCCGTCGAAATGATCATGCTGTACGCCCCCAAGGTGATACTGGCGATCATCACATTGGTGGTAGGCCTGTGGCTGATCAACCGACTGGTCAATGTGCTCGACGCACGCCTCAAGGCCAAGGATCCCAGCCTCAACAAGTTCCTCTGCGGCCTGGTCGGTATCGTACTCAAAATCCTGCTGCTGATTTCCGTGGCTTCCATGGTGGGCATCGCGACCACCTCGTTCATCGCCATTATTGGTGCCGCCGGCCTGGCCATCGGTCTTGCCCTGCAGGGCAGCCTGGCCAACTTCGCTGGCGGGGTGCTGATCCTGATCTTCAAGCCATTCAAGGTGGGTGACACCATTGAAGCTCAAGGCTTCCTGGGTGCAGTGGATGAAATCAACATTCTCTATACCATCATCAACACCTTCGATAATCGCCGTATCATCGTGCCCAACGGAGCCCTGGCCAACGCCTCACTGGTGAACGTCAGCTACTACGATACCCGTCGTTGCGACATGACCTTCGGCATTGGCTACGGGGATGATATCGACAAGGCGAAGGAGATCATCAAGCGCTGTCTCGAGTCCGACGACCGGGTGCTGAAAGACCCCGCACCCACCATTGCCGTTGGCTCCCTGGGCGACAACTCTGTGAACATCATCGCCCGCCCATGGACCAAGACCGACGACCTGTGGCCGGTGTACTGGGCCATGCATGAGAAGATCAAGAAAACCTTTGACCAGGAAGGCATATCCATACCCTTCCCTCAACGGGATGTCCACGTCTACCAGCACAGCGCCAAAAACGCCGACTGACCTGGTCTTCGGCCGCCCCTCCCCGGGGCGGCTGGTTTGCCCCTTGCAGGCGTACTCCATCACACTCCGTAGATTCCGAAGCTCGCAATCCGCGCACACTCCGCTAAGCTAGCCAATAACGAAGCTGGTCGGTGCATACTCTGTATCCGGCCAAAACCGTCGCTCTGGCAGGAGGTTCACGATGCCGGGAAAACAACTGAAAGCCTTCCTTGATCAATCCGGGGCAGATTACATCGCCCTCAGACACCCCCCCGCCTATACCGCCCAGCAACTTGCCCACCATGGCCGCATCGCCGGTGACCGGGTGGCCAAGACCGTGATCATCGAGCTTGATGGCAAGATGGCCATGCTGGTCATGCCCGCCACCTGGCGCATTCACTGGGAACGACTCAGTGACGTCCTGGAAACCGACTTTGTCGAACTGGCGGACGAAATGGAATTCAAGGACCGTTTTCCCGACTGCGAAGTGGGGGCCATGCCCCCCTTCGGTAACCTGTTCGATATGCCGGTGTACTGCAGCGAAGCCCTGACCCGTCAGCCGGATATTGCGTTTGCCGCTGGCTCCCACGAAGAGTCCATCCACATGAAAACGGCGGACTTCCTGGCCCTGGTAAACCCGGTAGTGATAGAGAAAGGCTTTATCCGGCCGGGCGCCCGCAAGCCAGCGTGGATGCAAAGGCGCCAGAAAGCAGAGCCCATGCCTTCAGAGGACCAGATAGAGCGATGGGAGCTGGCCGGCTACTGAACCGCTGACACCAGCGCCGGACCTTTCCGGGCAGCCATCGCTTGCCAGTGCCGGCAAGGTCCGTAAACTGGGGGTCTGACCAGGGACTTCTATATGACTCAGACCTTCGACTTCATCGTGGTCGGCGCCGGCATGGTGGGCGCCGCCATTGCCAATGGCCTGGCGGCCCAAGGCCACCAGGTCGCCCTTGTTGACCATGGCGCAGCCCCGCAGTTCTCGGCAGGGGATGACCCGGATATCCGGGTTTCCGCCCTGAGTGCAGGCAGTGAACGTTATCTGCGAGAGCTGGGAGCCTGGAACGACATCCTCGCCATGGCAGCCACCCCCTATCGCCGACTGGCCGTGTGGGAGGCCGCCGAGCACCCGGTCGCACGGCTGATGCCCGTCACCCCCCCCAGAACGACCTTCTCTGCCCGGGACCTCAAGACGTCCCACCTGGGCCATATCGTGGAAAACCGGGTGACCCAGAAGGCGCTCTGGGACCGGGCCAGCCGCCAGCCGACGGTCACGTTCTACAGCGGCGCCGGCATTCAGTCACTGGCCGACACCGGGGAGCAGATCACCGCAACCCTGGATAATGGGAAGACCGTCACCGGGCGCCTGTTGATCGGTGCTGACGGGGCCGACTCCCGGGTACGCCAGCTGGCCGGAATCGGCGTCAGCCGCGACCAGTACGCGCAACAGGCACTGGTGGCCAGCGTGCGCTACCGGGGCACACCTGCGGATATCACCTGGCAGGCCTTCCAGAGTAGCGGCCCCCGTGCATTCCTGCCCCTGCACAGCGCTGGCCCGGCCCACCCGGGAGAAAGCTGGGCATCCCTGGTCTGGTACGACGACCCGGCAGTTCTGAGTGAGCTCAAGGCCCTCAACGAACAGGACTTCATTGCCCGGGTCCGGGCGGGATTCCCGGAAGAACTTCCTGATCTAACCGCAGTAGCCGCCCGTGCCAGCTTTCCGATAGCCCGCCAGCATGCCCATACCTATTTCCACGACCGTGTGGTGCTGGTAGGTGACGCAGCCCATACCATCAACCCGCTGGCCGGCCAGGGAGTAAACCTTGGCTTCCAGGATGCCCGCTGCCTCCAGGCGCTGCTGGACGAGGCCCGCCGACAGGGCCAGGACCCCGGCAACCCACAGTTACTGGCTCAGTATGAAGCCGAGCGGCGGCCTGCCAACCGGCGCATGATGCTGACCATGGATGCCTTCTACCACCTGTTCAGCAATCGCCGGACTCCGCTGTGGGCCGTGCGCAACCTTGGGCTGGGGCTGGCCCAGGGCCTGCCCTTTGCCCGCAACCGGGTGGCTCGATACGCCATGGGCATCGACGAAGGACTGCCCTTGCCAGCGCGGGCGCTGCTGGAACGCCTGCCTTCCCCCTGGCGAGCCGCCGGGTAACGGGCTCTCCGGAGTTATCAGCATTACCCCGACAAGCATTCACAACGACCAGAACATCAGCAAACAAAAAGGACCCAGACATGGCAGAAACCATCTTCAGCAAGATCATCAACCGGGAAATTCCGGCCGACATTGTCTACGAGGACGACATCAGTCTCGCGTTCCGGGATATCAACCCGCAGGCGCCGGTACACCTGTTGATCATTCCCAAGAAGGACATTGCCACGATCAATGATATCGGCAAGGACGACCGGGAACTGGTAGGCCACCTCTACTGGGTGGCAGGAGAACTGGCCCGGGAAATGGGCTTTGCGGATCACGGCTACCGTACGGTGATGAACTGCGGTGAAAACTCCGGACAGACGGTGTTCCACATCCACCTGCACCTGCTGGCAGGCAAGCCCCTGGGCTGGCCCCCCTATACCGACAAGATGAAACAGGCCTGACCCCAGGCGCGGGGCGCTCATTCGCCCCGCTCCCACCCAGCACAAGCAGGCACCCGTCCACCAGATTACAGCACGCCCTTGGTCCACAACCTCCCGATCTGCAATCATTGGACCCTGTGCTGCCGGGAACAACGCTGTGAAAAACGACTGTCATTACCACCCCCTGGAACCCGCCAAGTGGGTGTGCGGTGAATGCCTGATCCACTATTGCTCCGGCTGCATGCCCGATGCCGACCCCCGTCGCCAGCATGGGCTTTGCCCTCACTGCGGTCGCACTCTGCGATACCTTGGGGCCGCTACCGAGGCGGTACCTTTCTGGCAAAGACTCTCGGCTTTCTTCCGTTACCCGTTTCACCGGGATCCGCTGATGGTAGTCGCGTTCTGCACACTCGTGCCCATCTTCCTGGGCCAGGGTATCCTGGGCTGGGTCACCTACGTATTGCTGGCCCTGGTGCTGTTCAAGTACACCTACGCGGTGATTCGCCATACCGCCGAAGGCCATATGAAGCCGCCACCGGTGTCCACCGCCTGGTCCGGTGAAGGCCTCGCCATCGGCCTGCAACAGATGGTGGTGTTTGTCGCCATGGCCATGCTGGTGGGCTTCACCATGGCCATGCTGGGACCGATTCCCGGCCTGGTGATTGGCGCCCTGGTGATTCTGGCCCTGCCTGCCTCGATCATGGTACTGGCGATGGAAAATTCGGTGTTTGCCGCGCTGAACCCGCTGAACGTCACTACCCTGATCACCGCCATTGGCTGGCCCTATTTCCTGCTGTACGGCTTTCTGATCCTTATGACCATGGCGTCCGGTGCGGCCCAGGACTTTGCCGTCAGCCACCTGGACCCGTTGCTTGCCCAGCCATTGACAGGCTTTCTCAACAGCACCTACATGCTGATCCTGTTCCACATGCTTGGATACCTGCTATTCCAGTACCAGCAGGAACTGGGCTTCGCCAGTGACTACCAGGAAGGCGAGGCTTCGGCAGACCCGCAGCGGGACCGCAGTCGCCGTATCGATGCGGATATCGACATGAACCTCAAGGAAGGAAACTACGACCGGGTAACCGGCATCCTGGAAGAATCCCTGAAAAGGGATCCGGCCAACCCGAACCGGCTCGAGCAGGTTTACCGGCTCGCCCTCGCCCGCAATGACCGGGCAACCCTGAGCCGTCATCACGGCAAGCTGCTGCGATGGATGGTGACCCTGCGCCGTCACCGGGAGATGAAAACACTGCTGACCCTTTTGCGCCAGCAGGATCCGCAGTTCCAGCCCGGGGACCCTGAACTGGCGGTCGCCTGTGCTGACCTGCTGTTCATGCAACACGAGCCAAAAGCGGCCCTGCAACTGCTGAGGGACTTCCACAAACGCTTTCCGGACAGCGACCAGATTGCGCCGGCCTATATCCTGGTGGCACGCATACTGGCCAATGGTTTCGGGCAGTGGAACAAGGCGGAGACTTTCCTCCAGTTTGCGGCGCGGCACACCTCTGACCCCGAACTCAAAGGGGACATTGCTAGCTATCTGGACCAGGCTCGGCACCAGGACCCTCTGAAGGAGCCCAGGGCGACATTCAAACCGGCGACTGACTAACCCGGTAACCAGCTACAAAAAAAAACGACAGGACCGGAAAGGGCCTGTCGTCTTTTTTATTCCTTCAGGTGTCTGCGCCATGGCAACCGCCACAGCCACCTGGAGTAGCCCCAGGGATCAGAAGCCCTTCAGGCTCGCCACCCGGTCGGCATGGTAGCGGAAGTCACCCAGTAACAGCTGTGCCGGACGGGCACGCTTCATGAACAGACCGATATCGAACTCGTCGGTCATACCCATACCACCATGCAGCTGGACGCCCTCGTTGGTGACCAGTTCAGCCACCTGGCTGGCCTTGGCCTTGGCGGCGCTGGCCAGCATGGAGGCCTGGTCGTCGTTGGCATCCAGGGCCATAAAGGCCTTGAGCACCATGGACTTCAGCTGTTCCAGCTCGCTCCACATATGGGCAGCGCGATGCTGCAACGCCTGGAAGGAGGAGATGTACACGCCAAACTGCTTGCGCTCCTTCATGTAGGCCACGGTACGATCGAACGCCTCGCTGGACAGCCCCAGCAGCTCCGCCGCCAGGTGGGCGTTGCCGATGTCCAGCAGCCTCTGTAGCGGGCCGGCAGCCTGGTCCTTGTCGCCCAGCACCGCTTCGGCACCGACAGCGACGTTTTCCAGGGTCACTTTCGCGTAGTTGCGGCCGTCCGGGAAAATGGTGCGCTCAACGCTCACACCTTCCGCCTTCGGGTCCACGAGGAACAGGGTGATACCGGACTCATCACGTTCACCGCCGCTGGTGCGGGCAGAAACGACCAGGGTATTGGCGATATGGCCATCTACCACAAAGGTCTTGCTGCCATTCAGTACAAAGCTGTCGCCCTGGGCCTCCGCCTTCGTGGCTACCCGCAGGGGCTGGTGACGGCCGGCTTCGTCGATGGCCAGGGCCACCAGGTGGCTGCCGTCGGCGATGCCTTTCAGGATGTCTTTCTGGCTGTCGTTGCCGGCCAGCATCAGGGCGCAGGCGCCCAGCACACCGGAGGCAAACAACGGCGAAGCTGCCAGGGTACGACCACCCTCTTCCATCACCTGTCCCATGCCCACGTGGCCAAACTCGGAACCACCGTGGCTTTCCGGGATCAGGGTGCCCGCCAGGCCCAGTTCAACGGCCTGGTTCCAGAATTCCGGTACGTAGCCCAGCGGGTCTTTCTCGTCCCGCAATTTGCGCAACTGGGACACCGGGGCCTGCTCGCTGAACAGGCCTCGGGCGGCGTCCTTCAGCATCTGTTGTTCTTCAGTCAGTACAAGCTTTTGCATGATTCTCTCCGCCCTTAGCCCAGTCCGAGAATGTTTTTGGCGATGATGTTGAGCTGAACCTCGGTGGTGCCCCCTTCAATGGAGTTACCCTTGGTGCGCAGCCACTGCTGCGGCAGCGCCCCGGCCGGCCGCTCGTCACCTTCCCACAGCAGACCTTCGCTGCCATAGGCGGCCACCAGCAGCTCGTAGCGGCGCTTGTTCAGCTCGGTGCCGGCGTACTTGAGCATGGCAGACACGTTGCCCACACCCTGACCGGACTTGGCCTCGTCCCGGGCCCGCTCAGCGGTCAGCTCGTAGCCGATGGAGTCGATTACCCAGGAGGCAACTTCAGTACGCAGCATGGAGTCGGCAAGCTTGCCATCTTCCAGGCCAACTGCGTCCACCGCCAGGTCTGACAGCGTCTTCTGGCCCGCAGCGGTGCTGCCCATGTTACCGATCATGCTGCGCTCGTGGGTCAGCAGGTACTTGGCGATGGTCCAGCCCTTGTCCACTTCACCTACGACCTGGTCCTTCTCAACACGGACGTTGTCCAGGAAGGTTTCACAGAACGGCGACTCACCCGAGATCAGCTTGATGGGACGAGTGGATACCCCCGGGGTTTCCATATCGAACAGGACGAGGCTGATGCCTTCCTGCTTTTTCACGTCCGGGTTGGTGCGAACCAGGGCGAACATCCAGTCGGCCTTGTCGGCGTAGGAGGTCCAGATTTTCTGACCGTTGACGATGAAATGGTCGCCTTTGTCCTCGGCCTTGGTCTGCAGGCCCGCCAGGTCGGAACCGGCACCCGGCTCGGAATAGCCCTGACACCAGCGGATCTCACCACGCACGATGGGCGGCAGGTGTTGCTGCTTGAGGGCCTCGGAACCGAATTTCAGAATCGCCGGGCCAATCATCCAGATACCGAAGCTGTTCAGGGGCGGCCGGGCCTGGATACGGGCCATCTCTTCCAGCAGGACCTTGTGCTCGTCGCGGCTCAGGCCGCCACCGCCGTACTCGGTGGGCCAGTCAGGCGCGGTCCAGCCCTTCTCTGCCATGCGTTCCAGCCACAGGCGCTGGTCTTCACTCTGGAACTGGAATTTGCGGCCACCCCAGCAAGCGTCCTTGTCGCTCTTGAAGGGGGATCGCATGCTCTGCGGGCAGTTTTCTTCAAGCCATGCCCGGGTTTCCTGACGGAAGGTTTCCAGATCAGTCATGCTTGTTCTCCTTGGGGCAGCACGCGGGCGGCCTCGAAACGGGCCAGGAGTATTTTCGGGCGTAGCTGCCGATGTCACGTTGGAATTCTGTTCCGCTCAGCAAAAACCGGGAGCGGATAACCGACCGAATAATGCCTTATCCAGAGCCGGCCTGTCATGCCCCTGTACGCAAAGATTTTGGCGGATTTTCTATAAATACATATAAAACAAAAGATTAGAAATTATATTTTCAATACACAACTGTACGGCCCGTGAAATCCAGGCGGGGAGTCGCAAGGGTACGCAGGAACTCAGAGAGACCGGACCAGCAGACGGTATTCGTCGGCCTTGGGCGCCATCCGGCGCTTGGTGAACTCGTCGGCCAGCAGCTGTCCCGCCTCCCTCACCTGGTCCAGTGGACCCCGTTCACGGAGTTTGGCAAAGGCTTTTTCTGCGACCTTGAGGTCATCCCCACGCAGGGCGGCAAACAGCACCCGGTTATGGTCCTCCGGGTCAAGGGGCTGAAGGCTCTCTCCAAGGTCCAGGTATTCCTGCCAGGTTTTCACCAGGTGCTCCAGCTGCTGCAGGCGCAGGTAGGTATGTAGCAAATCCACGGTGCGCTCCCGGAAATCTGGCAGGTCCGGTCGCAGCTTGGCCAACTGGTAAAGATGCTCCAGCGCCACAGGCCGGTCCGGGTTCGCCTGCCACAGGGCTTCGAAGCGCTTGCGGGCAGTGACGAAATCCATCCGGGCAACCGCATCCAGGGCGCGGGCGTAGTCCGCAGAGAAAGCCTCATCCCGGTCCTCCTGCTCAGGCTCGTAGAAGTCCTCACGGGCCTGGAACCAGCCTCTGCCCAGCAAAAGCACCAGGGCGGCACCAGCCACCAGTCCACCGGCATGGGCCAGGTACGCAACACCGGTAGCGCCAGCCATGACGTAGTCGTAGATTTCCTTGGCCAGCCAGACGGGAAGGATCACCAGGGCCGGTGCCCGGAAGTAGTTGAAATACACCCCGATGAAATAGAAAAAGCGGATTCGCTGCAGGCCGTAAAAAGCCACGTACATGCCCATCAGCCCGGAAATGGAGCCGGACGCTCCCACCAGCGCCACGGGCTCGTTCCAGTGGAACAGCCCGTGCACGCCCCCTGCAACGGCTCCGCACAGCAGATAGGCCAGCAGATACCGGCCCGGCCCAAGGGCTTTCTCCACGGTGTAACCCAACAGGAACAGGAAGACCAGGTTACCGATCAGGTGCCCCCAGCCGCCGTGAAGGAACTGGTAGGTGATAAACCGGTAGAGGGAAGGCTCTGCGGGAATCAGGCCTGCCTCGTTGGCGCTCAGCCGGTCGATGAAGCGCGCCTGGATAGGAGGCCGGTGCTCAGCCCAGTAACGACGTTCAACGCTGTTCATGACCAGCTCCCGGTTATCCACCAGGTAATCCATGAACGCCCGGTCACTCAGAATCGCGGCCGCCAGCCCGGCCCGCTGGCCCTCGCCTTGAAGGAACCTGAGGTATTCCAGCCGGTCTCCAGCCTCCGCCTCTCCCCGCAACTGCTGACGCTCCAGGTAATCCAGGTAAAGCGGAAGCTCCAGCTCATCCAGGTTTGCATCCAGGTAAGTTCCGATGGCCTGCCCCATAAGACGGGGATCCTTGGCCTGGTAGAACAGGAACACCAACAGACAGGCGAGCATCAGTCCCAGAGTCATCCACGGCGGATGCTTCCAGTCCAGTTTCCGTTCAGCGGGCAGGATAATCATCGACGGCCACTTTTCATCACAATTTGTCGTTGGTCAGACCGGTTTCTACCATAGCGGCGCCAGTATTTCCCGGTGTAATAGCACGACATGGCAACAAACCGGACGAAACTTCAGCGTCCAAACCAGAAGGAGGAGACCCATGTCATACCGATGTCACAACAATGTCATTCAATCAGGTGAAACGAACCGGGTGAATGGCCACAAGGTATTGCCAAGCCTCCGGATACCAACGATAGTATGCGGGAATAAGAACAATAGCCTGACCCAATGAGATAAGGACTACGACATGACCGTACTCGTACTGGATAGCCCGGAGCTGATTGCACGCGCCGCAGCTCTCGAAGCAGCCCAGGCCAGAACACAGGTCCCGGCGGAGCAGGCCAGGGTCGTACATGGGGAGGCAGACATCCGGACTGCGGACTTGCCGTACTACCCCCGGCAGGAGGAGAGCCAGCCCGAGCGAGGGGCCGAAGCCCTCGCGTGCGTTATCTGAGATACACCAGCGCCCGGTCCTCCAGGGTTTACGGGCGCTTTACGTTTAACCTGGCAGTACTTCCCTCAGGGTTGAACCTGAATCACATTCCACACCAGCAGGATGGCCATCACCGCCATGCTGAGCCAGGTTAGCAGGATACCGACCAGGCGGGCCTTGTGTGGACCACCATGGCCATTGAACATGCCAAAGGCATGCAGGATGCGCCCGCCAACAAACGCCATACCCACCCAGTAAATCCAATGGGCACTGACGCCATTGAGTTCGCCCACCCCCATCAGTATGAGCGCGAGGGGCGCATACTCCACCAGGTTGGCCTGGGCCCGGTCAGCCACCTGGAATTCAACATCGTCATTGATGCCAAGTCCCTGCCGGTATTTGAGCCGGTATTTTGAAACCTGGAAAGAAAGGAACAACAGCAGCAAGGCTGTCACTGCGGCATAGACAGCCGTTACAGGCATCAGCATGGATCAGGCCTTCTTGATTGCGCTGACCACCGCCAGCAGGAGTACCGCACCGACGGTAGCAGTGACCAGTTCGCCAATGCGCCCCGACGGCGATAACTGAAGCATACGGAACAGGAAGCCACCAATAAATGAGCCCACGATACCGATGCCGATGTTCGCCAGCACACCGAACCCCCGGCCCTTCATGATCAGGCCCGCCAGCCAGCCGGCCACACCACCGATTACCAGAAACAGAATCAGGTTCATCCGTGCCACTCTCCGGTTCAGGGTCCCCCGGATATGCCCGTTGAGGGCAATCAGACTCCGTCGGGATTCCATTGCACACCAAACAACAGCCAGCCCGTCTCAGGGTCTGGCTGTCCGCTTATCAGTGCATCGAGATTGCCCTGATTTTCAATCGCATGCAAGCCTCAGGCGCCGGTGGACTGCACCTGTCCGGGCCACGGCAGGTCCCGGGTCGCTTCCACCACGAACCGCAGTGGTCCGTTGGCATCAAGGGAATCGAAGGGGTAGCAGGTAACCAGCACCAGGGAGTTCTGGTCATAGCGGTTCAATTCAATCTGCTCCTGGCGACTGTCAACAACCCGTACCGTGGCCACCCGATACCTGCGCCAGGCACCGTCAGCGAATTGCAGGCGAACCTCCTCACCGGGGCGAATACCCTTCAGGGGCCGAAAGTGGGTGTCCCGATGGCCGGCAATCACGACCGGAGTCGAGGGCCGCTCGCCGGGTTCCGGGCCGGTGACCTGGCCGGGACCGAAGGCCAGGCTTTCGCCATGCCCGCCTGACAGGACCACCAGGGCAGACGACTCCCCTGGCAGTTGCAGCTGTGCTACCGGCCAGGTATCTGCCCAGGGCCAGGGCGGGCTTTGCTGCTGGGCCGCCTGGGTGCGGGCCCACGCCAGGCTGAGCAACTCCTGGGCCATTACCGCCTTAAGCGGAATCCACAACCCCGCCAACAGCAGGCCGGCGGAAAGCGTAACCAACATCAACAACATACGCCCCATGGTCAGGCCCTCCGAAAGCGCTGGCCAAGGGTCAGCAAGCCGGCCAACAACAGCCCGGCGAGGCCGGAGACCATCAGCAGCGGCGCAGAGGTGGCCGTCTGTGGGTAACCGATGCCTTGCCCGGCACTGCCGACCGGCATCAGCGAGGGCACAGCGGTGCGCCCCAGCGCTTCATTCACGGGCCTGGCGGGATTACGGTCAATGGCAACAAAGCTGGTGAAAGGCGTCACCAGCTGGTGAGCCAGGCCCAGGGCCAGCACCTGCTCCCGGGTCGCGCCCTCGGCCTCACCGGACAATCGCTCATCCAGCAACCGGTCCACCTGACCCCGCGCCCAGAGGCGGTGGATACCCGCGCCAGGCGCCGCCTGGTCCAATGCAAGGCTCCTTTGCCAGGCCTGGTCGCCAGGCAGCGACCCCCTGACAACCAGGTTGCCCCCCGGTTCTGCGCCACGAGCCACCAGCATCATGGGCTCGCCCAGATACAGATCGCCCAGCCTCGCTGGAACCTGCGTACCGGCATCAAAGCCATTCGGCCAGGTCGCCCGGATACCGGTCAGCGCCGGCGCCTGCATCTTGTCAAACAGCCGGGTGAGCTGACGGCTGACTTCAGACAGATCCCCGATCGCCGTATAGGTCCCCCGCCCGAACCGGGCCGCCTGACGCATAAAGTGCATATTCGGCGCCGAGCCGATGGCAACCGTGAACAGGCGACTGTCGCGCAGCTGTTGACGGATCTGCCGGAACAGCGCCTGCTCGTTACCGACCGCGCCATCGGTGACAAAAACCACCTGCCGCAGATCAGCCTGTCGGGAAGCCTCCCCTTGCAGCAGCGCAGCTTCAATGGCGGGGGCCATCTCGGTTCCACCATCGGCGTCCAGATTCCGGACGTAACGGCGGGCACGGGCCAGGTAGTCACCGGTCGCTGCCACGGCCTCCGGAAAAAGCCGGCGGGTATGGCTGTTGAACTCAACGATGTTGAACGAATCCTCCGGCGACAGGGTATCCAGCGCCGCCAGGAGGGCTTGCCGCGCCTGCCGGATCGAGTCCCCGGCCATGGAGCCGGAGGTGTCAATCACCAGGATCAGCTCCCGCGTCATTGCCTGCCGGCCCTGCTCGCCGGGCACCAGCATGGCCAGCACATAGTCTTCACCCTGCCAGCGCTCATGGAACACTGCCGCCGCTGGCTCACGCCCCCGCTGGGGCTGCCATCGCAAACGGAAGTCCCGATCCATGGCTATGGCACCTGTGACGGGACGAACGCTTACGGTGCCACCGTCGCGCACTTCGGCAATATCATGGCTGGGGCTCTCGACCCGCTCGACCGGCACCCCCGTTCGCAACTCGATGGCGACAGTTGCCTGGTGACTGCCGGCAGCGACGCCGCCGGCATAAACCTGGGCCGGAGTAATCCGGTGCGCGTCTGCCACCTCACTGGTGGGCATGGCCCAGCCGCCAGTCCATTCAGCTTGCGTCGACGCCTGCGGCAGACCCGGGATATAGCGGGGTGTGAGGGTGGTAGGTAGTCGCAGCCGGAACCCTCCACTGTCGTAGGCAACCAGCTGTTGAAAACGCAACTCGACGGTAACGGACTCGCCGGGGGGAATATTGGCCAGTCGAGTGGTGAACAGGTTGGGACGTTGCTGATCCACCCGAGCGGCCTGTCGCCCCTCTTGCCTGGCAGCCTCATACTCACGCCGTGCTTGTTCCCGTTCGCGGATTTCGCCCACCACGACCCGCTCCCCGGTGGTCATGGTCATTGCGTGGACCGAGGCATTTTCCGGCAGTGGAAAGGTATAGATTCCCTCCTGCCACTGGTCAGACTCATTACCGAACCGTTGCTGCAGGCGGATTTCTGCCACCAGGCCAGTGACCGTCACCTGGTAGTCAGTCGTCAACACCGGCGCGGGCTGGCGACCGGTTTCATTCAGGAAGTGAAACTGACCACTGCCCTGGGCCACCTGCTGTTCCGAGGCTTCCACAAACAGCGGCTGCACGAACAGCAGCATCAGCATGGCCAGCCAGAGACTGGCACCTTCCATACGTCGTAATTGTCTGCGGGTCAGGCGGCGTGGTCGATCAGGTCGGCGGTAGCCAGGTAAGGGTTGCACAGGCAGCATGGTACGGTTCCTTCTGTGTGGTTGTTGCGATGCCTCCATTAAAACGTCGGGGAACGACGAATCCGTGCTGTAATCTGGCGGGGAACCGTGCAGAAAATGATGAATTGTGGCAGACACCACCGGCGCGCTTGTCCGCCTTCGGCGGGACCGTTACATTTGGACCACGCTTTCAGAGAAGTGACCGAAAACCATGAAGAAACAGATCGTGCTGGTGGAGGACGAACCGGCCATACGGGAGAACTATCGGGATGCCTTCGAACGGCGGGGCTACCAGGTGGCGATATACGGCGACCGCGGCCATGCCTGGCAGGCCCTGAAAACCCGCCTGCCTGACCTGGCCGTTATCGACGTCGGGCTGGGCGATGAGCCAGAGGGCGGGTTCGATCTTTGCCAGGACCTGCGCCGGCTGTCCGCGACGGTGCCGATCATCTTCCTGACCGCCCGTGACAGCGATATCGACTCGGTGCACGGCCTGCGCCTGGGGGCCGACGACTACGTGACCAAGGACATGAGCCTGGATCACCTGCTGGCACGTATCACCGCCCTGCTGCGGCGGGCAGACGCCTGGGCCGAGGCACTGCAGCAACCCGATGAAGTCTTGCAGCGAGGCCACCTGAGCATCAACGTAGACCGCATGACCGTCGCCTGGAATGGCCAGCCGGTAGACCTCACCGTAACCGAGTTCTGGATGCTCCACGCACTGGCCCGCCACCCCGGCCATGTGCGCAACCGGGACCAGCTGATGCAGGCGGCCAGCACCGTCCTGGACGACAACACCGTGACGTCCCATATCAAGCGCATTCGCCGCAAGTTCCAGCAGGTTGACCCGGCATTCGACGGCATCCAGACCGCCTACGGCATGGGCTACCGCTGGCATGCCCGTGAGGTGTAGCGCTTGACCCTGAAACGGCAACTCTTCCTGGCCAGCCTGCTGATGCTGATTATCCCCTGGGCGGGCCTGCAGTTCGTGCTGGAACTGGACCAGGCCCTGCGGGACCAGGCACAGGACCAGCTCCAGGGACAGGCTCTGCGAATGGCGGATGTGGCTGCCGCAGAGCTGGGCGACCAGCCACCGCTTATGGCGCAGGAGGATGCCGTTTTAATGCACCGGGCGGACAGTCCGATTCACCCGGATGGCTACGGTCATGAATGGCCGGGATTCCAGGACGGCAATCAGTCCTGGCAAAGCCTGGACGGACAACCGGTGATTCGGTGGCAGGCGGCCTCCCATGGCCGCTATTCCTACCTGCTGGTAAATGTTCGCCGCCCCGACCCTGCCTACCTTGACCCCGCAGCCCCGGAAAAACCCCATGAATTCCTGCGACTACGGTGGCGTACCGATACGCTGGTGACCGAGCGGATCATTCATACCCCCACACCGGGCAAGGTGGTGGGTCGCTACCCCTTCAACCTCTCCCGCAGGGATCACCAGGTATCCGGAGAGTGGCATTCCGTCAACGGTGGCTACCAGGTTGAGCTACGACTGCCCCGGCTCACACCAGGCGACCAGCTTGGGTTCGAGGTGGCCTGGCCAGACCCGGCACAACCAGGCATGTACCTGACCGCCGGCACCCGGCTGGACCCCATTCCCCTGATCACCGGGCGAGATCCATCACTGGAGGCCCGGCTGGCCACCTTGTTGTCCCCGGGGCAGCAGGTGTTCGTCACCGAACCCGCTGGCTGGCTGATCGCCCGGGGCGAGGCACCCGTGCAGGCAGCGGGCCGTCATTTCGAACAACTGTCGCCCCTGGAGATTATTGAGCAGATCACCCTCACCGGCCTGCGGGCACTGGTAAGGCTCTACCAGCCCGAACCTCGCCCCATCTCTGATGATCAGGTCCATATGCTGGAACCGGGTACCGTCGGGCTGGTGCAGCGCGACGACACGGTTTCCCTGATGGCAGCGACCTCCGTCGGTAATGGCCGGCACCTCGTGCTGACCCAGTCCCTTGACCAGATCCTGGCCCTGTCCGGCAATACCCTGGGATCGGTCATTGCCCGCAGTGTGCTGCTGATCATCGGCCTGATGCTGGTGCTGCTGGGCTATGCCAGCTGGCTCTCCTGGCGCATTGCCCGACTGCAAAGGGCCGTCAACGCCAGTGTAGACCCCGACGGCCGCATACTGGGACGCATTCCTCCCAGCCGGGCCGCCGACGAGTTGGGCGAGCTGAACCGGCAATTCAGCCATATGGTCGACCGGCTGCAGGGCTACACGGATTACCTGGAGAGCTTCTCCCGCCGCCTCTCCCACGAGCTGAAAACCCCGGTGGCGGTCATCCGCTCGTCCCTGGACAACCTGGAACACGCCCGCACCGATGATGAACGTGCTGGCTACCGGGACCGGGCCCGCCAGGCCACCGACCGCCTCAGCCAGATCCTGCAGGGCATGAGCGAAGCGGCGCGGCTCGAACAGAGCTTTGACCAGGCCGACCGTGAGCCGTTCGACCTGGCCGAGGTCATCTCTGAAGCCACTGCGGCCTACCAGGGCCTGGACCCGGATCACCATATTCGCTATGAAGGTCCCGAGACGGGCTGCCGGATGACTGGTTCACCAGATCTGATGGTGCAGTTACTGGACAAGCTGGTGGACAACGCCAGGGACTTCACCCCGGCCGGGGGCTGATTCTGGTCACCCTCACCCGATCAGGCGATCACCTGCGGTTATCGGTCTTCAACGAAGGATCAAGCCTGCCCCGGGATCTCTCCGGGGAGATTTTCAATCCGTTTGTATCCGTGCGGAAAGGCAGTGGCGAGGGCCATCTGGGACAGGGGCTGCTCATCGTCCGCCTGATTGCTGAACACCATGATGGACAGGTTCAGGCCGGCAACCAGGTGCACAACAGCGTGCCCGGATTACGCTTTGACGTGGACCTGCCGGCGCCTTGAATGGACCCCGGCGGGCAGGCTCAGTCAAAGTCGCCGCTGAACTGGCGGTAGAACTGCTGGGCCGTCCGCCCGCTGCGACCGCCCCGACTGGTAGCGAAGCGAATCGCATGCATGTGTAGGGTCTCCCGGTCCGCCACGCTGGGGAACAGGGCATCCACCGCCTGCAGGTAGATATCTTTCGGGAAGGGATAGAACGACAGTTGCAACCCGAAACGGTCCGCCAGCGATACCTGCTCCTCGATGGCCTCTGCCGGATGCAGTTCGCCGCCTCTTACCTCACTCTGCAGGTTATCGGCCATGAATTCCGGCATCAGGTGGCGCCGGTTGGAGGTGGCATAGACCCGCACATTCTCCGGCGGCAGTTCCAGGGAGCCTTCCAGCACACTCTTCAGGGCCTTGTAGCCGGACTCACCCGCCTCGAAGGACAGGTCATCGCAGTAGATGACAAAGCGCCAGGGCTGCTCGCTGATATCATCGACAATTTCCGTCAGGTTCACCAGGTCATCCTTGTCCACCTCAATCATTCGCAGGCCCTGTTCGCCGTAGCGGTTCAGGGCAGCCTTGATCAGGGATGACTTGCCGGTACCGCGGGAGCCCCAGAGCAATGCGTTGTTGGAGGGCAGGCCCGCCAGGAAGCGCTCGGTGTTGCGGGCCAGGGCCTGCTGCTGGCGCTCAATACCCTGTAGCTGGCCCCAGTCGATCGGGTCCAACCGGCGTATCGGGCGCAATCCCTGGCGATGCCGGCGCCAGACCGCTGCCAGGTCGCGGGACCAGTCAACCGTGTGTTCAGTCATGGTCAGGCTCCCCTGCTGCCCGGGCCAGGTAGACCGTATTGGTCGCTTCGCGATTCTGGAACGGGTTAAAGAAGGACACAACCCTGGCCTCCGGCGCCACGAACACCGCTTCCAGCACCGCCAGGAAGTCCTCGTCCGGCGGCTCGTTGGACCACATGCCGAACATGCCGCCGGGCTTGAGCTGCCGGGCCATGCGACCAAGGGATTCGGCATTGTAGAAGGTGGCGTTGGACTCGTTCAGCAGCGCCCTCGGCGAATGGTCGATATCCAGCAGGATGGCATCGAACCGGCGCCCGGGCTGCTCAGGGTCGAAGCCCTTGTCCGGATCCGCCAGTTCGAAGAAGCTGCCGTGAATGTAGCGACAGCGCGGATCCTCGTTCAGCACCCGGCCCAGGGGGACCTTCTCCTGTTGGTGCCAGCGAATTACCGTGCCCAGTGCATCCACCACCAACAGCTCGCCTACCCGGTCGTTGCGCAGGGCCGCGTCGGCGGTATATCCCAACCCGAGGCCGCCGACCACCACAGACAGGTCGTCGCCCTGCGTGACCTCCAGGGTCAGGTCCGCCAGCGCCACTTCCGCATCCACGAACATGCTGGACATGAGGAATTCCTCGCCCAGTTTGACCTCGTAGATGTCCCGGTCACCCAGCGCCGGAATCCGGCGGCGGCGCAGGGTAATCTCACCCAGGGGGGATGGCTGGCTGTCGATCTGTTCAAACAGAAGGCCCATGGTCCGGCTCCAAGTCAAAAAACGGCATCTTACCACTTGCGGCAAACCACCACATGGTCGCGGGTGGCCGTCACTTGAATCCGCGGGAGCTGCCCCCCATCTCTCTGCAAACCCAGACGGAGATTCAACCATGAGCGACATCAAGCATGTGGTCTGCCCCCACTGCCAGAAAGCCAACCGGGTACCAGCCGATCGCCTGCAGGACCGACCCAGCTGCGGCGCCTGCAAGCGGCCCCTGGTCAACGGTGATATTGCGGAACTGACCGACAGCGGCATGGCCGGTTTTGTGGTCAAGTCCGACCTGCCGGTGCTGGTGGACTTCTGGGCCAGCTGGTGCGGTCCCTGCAAGGCCATGGCGCCGAGCTTCGAAGCCGCAGCACAGCAATGGGCCGGCAAGGTGGCTTTCGCCAAGCTCAACACGGAACAGGCCCAGCAGGCCGCCGGCCAGTATGGCATCCGGAGCATTCCCACCCTGATCCTGTTCCGGGGCGGTCGGGAGGTGGCCCGTCAGAGTGGCGCCATGCAGGCCAGCCAGCTCAACGCCTGGCTGCAGCAACAGCTATAGCGGGACCGAGAAACTACCAGCTGCCGGAATTCTCCATACTGGCCCATGGTTCCTTTATCGGCAGGGATTCACCTTTCTGGAGGAGTTCGACGGAGATGCCGTCCGGGGAGCGAACAAAGGCCATGCGACCATCCCGGGGCGGGCGGTTGATGGTAACGCCGTGGTCCTGCAGGTGCTGGCACAGGTGATAGATATCATCCACCTCATAGGCCAGGTGCCCGAAATTGCGACCGCCGGTGTACTCCTCAGGGTCCCAGTTCCAGGTCAGTTCGACCATGGGGGCCTGCTCGTCCCGGGCCCGGTGCTCGTCATCCGGGGCAGCCAGGAAGACCAGGGTGAAGCGCCCCTTTTCCACATCCTTGCGCCGAACCTGCCTGAGACCCAGCAGGTTGCAGTAAAAATGCAGCGACTCATCCAGGTCCCTGACCCGGACCATGGTGTGCAGGTATCTCATGGCTGGCTCCGTTCATTGTTCAGGGCCACCAGTTTAGCCGGTCCGGAAGCCCTGACAGAAGCCTTTGCAACGTCATAGGGCATGGTTTTTCAAAAAGGGATCTTACAAGTTGGTAAATTGCCAACCCTTCGGTGTCGCCGCTTTCACCGGCCCCACATCATGGCCACAGGAGTCTGCGCAACGTGAGCACGGAGTCCTCGGCTGGCTCACAGACCACTACCGACAATCGATACGGAGATCCCATGACTATCCCGCGTCTACTGATGCTCTGCCTGCTGGCCCTGCCGGTCACCCAGGCACCCGCACATTCCACGCTCAGCGATATCACCAGCGGTGGCGAAGAAAAGGTCACCCTGCCGGTGGTGCCGGAGAGCAAGTTGCTGATCCACGCCACCCGGGGCATCGATGTCAGTTCCGGTGACGGTCCGGTACAGAGCCTGCCGCTGGCCGTATTCCTGACCCGCCAGACACCGCAAGAGGTGGTCGAGTGGTACCGGGAGGCCTTGCCGGAATACGAGGTACTGACGGACAAGAGCGGCCAACAGGTCCAGATCCTCCGGGAAACCGGTCCGGACACCACCGTGGACAGCCCGGATACCTATCGCATTCCCAATATCCGCATACGCCCCACAGACGCCCGCATGGCAACCCATATGAAGGGCGCCAAAACCATGCTGCAGGTGTACTACTCACCGGCCTACGGCAAAACGGAGAGCGACGGCGACTCCTGAACATCAGTGGATTTGATGGTGGGTGTCGAAATATTCCGATTTCAGGGTCTGGCGGGCTGAACTAGAGTAGTCGGCATATTGAAACCCCCAACCGGAACAGACTGAAAGGAGCTGCCCCATGGCAAAGGTACTGGTGCTTTACTATTCAATGTACGGACATATGGAAACCATGGCCAAGGCCGTGGCCGAAGGCGCACAGGGTGTTTCCGGCGCGGAAGTCACCGTCAAGCGAATTCCCGAGACCATGGACGCCGAAGCCTTCGCCAATGCTGGCGGCAAGGTTGACCAGCCGTACCAGGAGGCCTCTCCGGGTGAACTGGCGGACTACGACGCCATCCTGGTGGGAACGCCGACCCGCTTCGGCAATATGTCCGGCCAGGTACGCACTTTCTTTGACCAGACCGGCGGCCTCTGGGCCCAGGGCAAGCTGTTTGGCAAGCTGGCCAGTGTATTCACCTCCACCGGCACTGGTGGCGGCGAGGAACAGACCATAACCACCACCTGGGTGACCCTGGCCCACCATGGCATGACCCTGGTACCCATCGGCTACGGCACCCCGGAACTCTTCGATATTTCGAAGGTCAGTGGTGGTACGCCCTACGGTGCTTCCACCTACGCCGGGGGCGATGGCTCCCGTCAGCCGGACGATCGCGAGCTGGCCATTGCCCGCTTCCAGGGCAAGCATGTGGCAGAGCTGGCGGTGAAACTGTTCAGCTGAACCCATGTCTGGCAGCCGGAGCACTCCGGCTGTTCCTGGCCGGAGGTTCCCATGACGCACCAATGGTCACGACACCGGCGGCACCTGCTTCAGGCACTCGCCGCCGGCACTGCACTGACTGCCCTTCCCGTTTCCTGGGGCCGGGCATCACCCTCCCCCATTACCCGTCGCTCTCCCACAGGCGGCAGCGGCATACCCGCCGTCGGGCTGGGCACCTGGATTACCTTCAATGTCGGCGACAACCAGCGCCTGCTGGACAGCTGCGCCAACGTGATGAAAGCCTTTTTCGACGGTGGCGGTACGGTGATCGACTCCTCCCCCATGTACGGTTCATCCCAGAATACCGTGGGCTATGGCCTGGACAAGCTGGACGCCCGTGATCGGGTATTCGCCGCCGACAAGGTCTGGACCCGGGACGGCGACGCCACCCGACGCCAGCAACGTGAATCAGCGGATCTTTGGCGGGTGAAGCAGTTCGACCTGCTGCAGGTGCACAACCTGGTGAGCTGGCGGGAACACCTGGATACGCTCAAGGCCATGAAGGAAGAGGGTGCCGTAGGCAGCATTGGTATCACCACCTCCCACGGGCGCCGGCACCGGGAGCTGGAACAGATTATGGCTTCCGAACCTGTCGACTTTGTCCAGCTGACTTACAACCCCGTGGACCGGGAAGCGGAGGACCGCCTGTTGCCCCTGGCCCGGGAGAAAGGTATCGGTATCATCGTCAATCGACCGTTCCGTCAGGGTGCGCTGACCAAGCGGCTGGCCAATGAGCCGCTCCCGGACTGGGCGGCGGAGGTGGGCGCGGACTCGTGGGCCCAGCTGATTCTCAAGTTCATCCTCGCCCACCCGGCGGTTACCTGCACCATTCCTGCTACCACCCGGGTGAACCATGTGCAGGAAAACCTGGCCGCCGCCCAGGCGCCACTGCCAGACGGCGACTTGCGGAAACGGATCAGCGACACCATACGGTCTGTCTGATGGAGACACTGGCCAGCTACCACCCACGGGACCTGTTGCTGTTCTCGCCCCGGGTCTACTGGACCCTGGTGGCCGGCAATAACGAGGTCTACTGGCCCCTTGCCTTGCTGGCACCCGTGGTTGGCCTGTGGCTGATGTGGACACTGGCCAAACCGGGCCAGGCCAGGCAAAGGACAGGCCTCGCCGTCCTGGGAGCTGCCTGGCTGTTTGTGACCTGGTCCTTCCTGTGGGCCGAGTACCGCTCCATTAACTGGGCGATCACCTGGGCCATCGGGCCGTTTGTACTGCAGGGATGCCTGCTACTGGTGCTGGCCGGAACGGCCGGTTCGACCTCGATACCGGCACGCCATCGCTACCTGATCGCCATGATGCTTGTCGCCTGGGGCACCCTGATACATCCTCTCGGGTTTCTCCTGGACGATCGGACACTGGGCGAGGCCGACAGCTGGCTGCTGTTCCCGGACCCCCTGTCAATCACCACGCTGGGCGTTGTGCTGGCAATCGCCCATGGCCGCTGGCTGGCGCTTTCGCTACCGATACCGCTGCTGTGGAGCCTGGTCGGGGGCACTACCCTGCTGGGGCTGGGTTCGCCGATCGGTTGGGGAATGTTGGCAGGTGCCGGCCTGGCACTGGCAGCTTGGCTACCATTGACCCGTTGACGTTACAGCCAGCGCGGCACCTGTTGACGGTAATGGGTGTAGGGCTCGCCATAAAGTTCCGCGAGGGCTGCTTCCTCTGCCAGTGCCTGGCGACGAATAACCCAGGCACCAACCAGCAGGCAGACCAGTGAGAACAGGCTTGGCAGGGCCAGGAAGAAACCCAACTGACCCAGCATGACCGACAGGAACAGCGGGTTGCGGGTGCGGGCGTAGGGGCCGGAGGTAATCAGCACCGGCTTCTGCTCCCGGTCAATGCCGGAACGCCAGTCGGCGTGCATATAGGCCTGAAGATAACTGGCCAGGCCAAAGGACGCCAGCAGCACCAACACCCCCGTCAGCAACACCGGCGGCTGGTACAGCCAGCCAATCACCCCAAGCCAGGGATCAATGGGCCAGGCCATGCGTGCCAGGCACACCAGCAGGATAGCCGCCCGGAAGACATTGAACAGTTGCCGGTTCCACCAGGTGGCCGTGCCGGACTTGCCGTAATTGATATGGCTGAACCCCAGCCGGGCATAGAGCCCGAGGGCGCGGCAGGCAAACAGGATACCGATCAGCAGGAAGAAACTGCCCAGGAAGTGTCGTGTAAAGAGGTCTACTGCCATGAAAGCCGCAAGGTCCGGTCGCACTCGGAAAGAACCCAAGGGTACCGGACCGCTGCCCTGCCGAAAAGTCCGTCAGTCGGCTATCTGCCGCGCGGCTGACGGACCCGGGCGCCGGTTTGCTCAGCGCAGCCCCATACAGTTGGCGTAGTAGGTGGTGGTGGCAGGCCAGTCAGAGAACACACCGATGACTCCCACATCCTGCGCCAGCACATCCAGTACTGTCAGCATGTCGCCGTCGTTGTTGATGGCGTCGTTCACTGTCTGGTAGTACCAGCCACCGCCGTTGGCCAGGGGACCGCTACGCTCCAGACTCCAGGCAATCAGGTCGAGGCCGGCAACGCGGGCATTCTCCGCGTACTCGGAGGGAACGATCTCCTGGTGGCCATTGAGGGCCAGCATCTTCCAGATCGCCGGTGCCAGCACGTTCACACCCTGGGCACGAAGGTTTTCCATATAGGCCAGGGAGGCGGTTTCCGGGGTTATGGGTGACTCATCCAGGAATACCGCCTGGTGACCAAATCGCGGAGTCTCGTTGACCCAGAACAGCACATCCTCCAGCTGGAACGACTGGGGCCAGACATTTTTCGGGTTCACACCCGCATCCACGTAGTCCTGGATCATCTGGCGGGCGTAGTCCTGCTGCCTGTAATCCCCTTCATAGGGCATGTCCACCACCGGGGTTTTCAGCTCCGGCGTCATCTTCACACCCAGGGCCTTGAACAACTCGATGCTTTCCCGGTGGCTGAGCAGGGTACCCCGGCTTGCATAGAGATCCGTGCGCCAGTCAGCGGTGCCGCCTACGTATTCTTCCGGCGTGGTCGCCATGGGGTCGAATGCGTCCATCTTGCCTTCGAGGGACTTGAACTCTTCAAGGGTGATGTCGCTGGTACGACATTCGGCCTGGGCCGGTGTGCCGCTGGCTGGATCCGCCGGCACAAAAGGCTGGGTACACTTGGCGTTCAGTTCCGGGATGGTGACAATGTTGGTGGTGGTATGCAGGTCATTCTGGGCGTGGCGGCACACCAACTCCCGGTCCGCGGTAAAGGCCACGTCACACTCCACGATTCCGGCACCCATCTTCGCGGCTGCCACGTAGGATTCCATGGTGTGCTCCGGGAACTGCAAGGGCGCGCCCCGGTGACCGATCGAAAAGTCCGTGCGGCCCATGGGCTTGTTTTCACACTGCTGCAGGCGATCCTTGAGCGGGCCGTCATCCATATCATCCACCAGCCAGTCGGGGCGCGGACCCACCTGGATGCCGGCATGGCGATGCTTCATGTCCTTCTTGAGCTTGTCGAATCTGTCCTGCAGCCTTTCCAGTCCGGGAGGCAACGACTCCCCATGCTGCCAGCCCCTGGCGGATGCCGTATCAGGCAGGTTGAAAGCCGCTACCATCAGCGACACGGCCAGTGTCATTGAACCTGTTACTGTGCGTTTCATAACCACTCCTTAGTCAGCGTCAGACCAGTACTACAGTGCCCTCCTGGTCACAGATAAATCGGTCAGAAAGAAGCCGGGCACGAGGTGAGTGTCCATGGATCCGGTGACAGTGGTTTGACGCTCCGGTGACACTGGCTAACCACCCCTTGTGGGCCTTCCGTGACCCGATGGCACAGCTGGCCATAAGCACGCTATGCTGTAGCCGCCCCACAATCGGCTTCCAAGTGATTCCAGGAGTTTTCCATGCCTGTCAGGTTCCGGCATAGCATTTTTCTCACCAGTCTGATTCTCGCAGGGTGTGCCTCATCCACGGCGCCCGAACCGCCAGCCAACGCGCAATCAACGACGGACAGCCGCGCCCTGCCCTGGCCCATGGAAACCCTGCGCTATACCTGTGAGGACGGGGTGGAGCTGCAGGTGACCTACTACCAGCCGGCGGAGGGGGATGACCTGGCGGCCATGCTCCATGACGGTACGCTTCACCTGCTGCGACCCTGGCCGGCGGCGTCCGGCTCCCGCTATATCTCCTTTGATGAACAGGTGGGGCTGCGCTGGCACATAAAGGGGCGCGAAGGCATCCTGCAGCGACTGGCACCGGACCACACTGCCGAGGTGGAAACATTGCTGGACAACTGCATCGGCCGGCCGGGACCGTAACGCCCCGGCCCGACAATCAGCCTTCGGGGCGGCGATCACCGTTGACAAAGTTCGCCACGAACACGGCCTGGCCGTACTGCTCGAACGCCCACTTCATGGTGTCGGACAGCACCCGCATGACCTGGTCGTACTCGCCGAACACCTGGGTGCTCATGCGGTTGGCGTAGACGTCGAGGCCGCTGCGCTGCAGGCGATCAATCACATCCTTGATGGGCGGCTTATGGTTGTCGGTGAAGGGGTAGAAGCTGAGTTGCACGGACAGTTCCATGGCAGTCTCCTCCAGTAAGGGGCGTGTGCGTCACCTTTGAGCCTAACACAGACCCTCAGCATTCCAAGATTCGCTCCCGGAAGCCGTCATCCGGGTCCAGGAAACGCACCCGGGCGGTGTTGAAGTTGAGATCAACGAACAGGTGGCAGTAATAATCCCCGTGGCGCCAGGCCATGGCCACACTGGAGTTGTTGGAATAGTTCAGCTCGAACCGGCCATCGAACGCGGGATACTGGCTTCGGAACTGCATCAGGGTGAGCAGCCGCCGTACAACCGGTTGCGCCATGGCCTCGTCGGCTTCTTCCAGGGAGTAGAAGTGGCGGTTGATGTCCCGCAGCTCCCCGGTCTGCTCCATCAATTGCTGGTCATTACACCCGGCCATCAATCCCACGTAATAGACCTGGGGAATACCCGGCGTGAAGAACTGGATAGCCCGGGCGGCAATGTAGGCATCGTCATTCTGCATCAGCGCGTCATAGAAGGTACAGGTGAGCTGATAGATTGAGCCGACACTGTGCACATTCGCCGCAGAACGACGCAGGATGGGATCGGCACTGCGGGCCTCGATATTGTCGATCAGGTCCTGGATGGCCTGGTCCGGCAGCACCCCCTCCACATCCGGAATGCAGATGCCATCATGGGTGTCCAGTACCGTGACCTGGTTGCGGGGGCACATGCGCAACCAGTGCTTGAGGTGAACGCTGTTTGCCGCCAGCAGCGAATAGAGCACCAATGGCGGCAGCGCAAAGCCGTAGGGGTGCATATTCCGCCGCGCGATGGCGTACTGGTAACTGGTGTGGTCATGCACCTCCGGCAGGCATTCGGCCCCGTAACGATGGGCCACTTCGTTGACCCACTCGAGGATACGGTAAACCTCCGGCTCCACCAGGAAACAACTGGTGCCGATGCGCTTGGTGGTGTAACCGAAGGCATCCAGCCGCAGCAGCTTGATACCCTTGCCGGTCAGGAAGCGGATGTAGTGCTCCATCAGCGCAAAGGTCTTGTCGGACTCGTAGTTCAGGTCGATCTGCCGTTCGGTGAAGGTGCACCAGACCTGGCCTTTCGTGCCGTCGGCAAAGGTCACCTCCCGGAAAGGCTCTTTTTCCTTGCGGATATGGATCTTTGCCAGGTCATCCGGGCTGATATCGCCAAACCGGTGCACATGCACAAACAGGTCGGCGTACTCGGACTGATAGCCGTGGCGAACGAAATCCCGGAACTCCGGCGACTCGTCGGAAAGATGGTTCACCGTGAGATCAGCGCAGATATCGTAGCGACTCGCCAGCCGTTCAATATCCGCCCAGGTGCCCACGGCCGGATCCACCTCGGTATGGGTCAGGGGCGAGAAGCCACCGTCCGCATTGGATGGGTAGAATGGCAGGATATGGGCGCCACCAATGGCATCCGCAAGGTGCCGGTCGATAAACGTCCCCAGATCCGCCAGGTTGCGGCCGATGCGATTGGGATAGCACATCAGCTGGACAGCATTGCGAAGGCTCATGGTTACTCCCGGATGAACGTGGGCTCCTTGAGTGTCAGGCTACCGAGGTCAGTGGCTTCAACCGTTTTCCCGCCCTGGCCAGCCGCTGCTTTCGACGACGGCCTACTGCCTCCAGGAACTCCCGGCCCCAGGATTCAATGTCATGGTAGCTGACCACTTCGTATCCTTTCTGCAGCCGGTCTTTGGCCTCTTCCTTCCCCATGGCAAGGGCCAGGTAACAGGTACGCGCCATTTCCCCAGGGTCGTGGGGGTTGGTGAGCAGTGCGCCCCGTAACTCCGCTGCCGCGCCGGCAAACTCTGACAGCACCAGTACGCCGCGCCCGTCGGTCATGCCCTGGGTGGCCACATACTCCTTGGCTACCAGGTTGAGACCATCCCGCAGCGGGGTGATCCACATGACATCCGCCATGGCATACCAGGCCACCAGCTCCTCGAACGGGAACCCCCGGAAGAAAAACTGGATCGGCGCCCAGCCAACCGTCGCATACTGGCCGTTGATCCGGCCCACCGCCTGCTCGATATCCTGCTGCAGCTGCTGGTAGACGGTCATTTCCCGGGCGGCCGGTACGCAAACCACCATCAGGGTGACCTTGCCCACCAGCTCCGGGTGCTCCGCCAGCAACTGCTCGAACGCCTCCAGTTTTTGCAGGATACCCTTGGTGTAGTCGAGCCGCTCTACCGAGAGTACCAACCGGGTATTCCCCAGCTCGCTGCGCAACTCATCCATCTTCTGCTGGACGCCCGCCTGCTTCAATGCAGTGGACACCCGGTTGAGATCCAGTCCTACCGGGTGGGCGCCCAGACCGATCTCCCGGTCGTTGACGGTAATGGTGGTGGTCATCTCATCGAGCCCCACCGCGCAGCCATAGGTGAGGAATCGCGGTGCACAGCCGGTGCGGTCCACCACGTCCAGCGGGGTAACGCCCCGGGCCACGTCCACGAAGTTCTCCGCCTGGCGAGGGATGTGGAAGCCAATGTAGTCGCACTGCAGCAGGCTACCCACAATCTCCCGCCGCCAGGGCAGCACGTTGAACACGTCCGCTGAGGGAAAATAGGTATGGTGGAAGAAGGCGATGGTCAGGTCCGGGCGCAGCTCCCGCAAGAACGCAGGCACCATCCACAGGTTGTAGTCGTGGATCCATACCACCGCATTCTCAGCCGCCTCCGCCGCCGTGCGCTCAGCGAACAGTCGGTTTACCTTCAGGAACACCTGCCAGTGATCTTCCCGGAACGAGGCCCGCTCCCAGAAGGTATGCAGGGTGGGCCAGAAGGCCTCCTTGGAAAACCGCTTGTAGAAGATATCCACATCGTGCTTCGTTAGCTGGACCCTCGCCGCCCGCAGCCTTGCATAGCGGCTGGTATCCACCTCGGTATGGGTCTCGAAGGCACCCAGGGCGGGGTCGTGCACCGACCAGGCCACCCAGGAGCCGGCCTTGCCGTCGGCAAAGAAGCTCAGCAGCGTGGGAATGATGCCATTGGGTGAGGTGGGGCGGCGGCGCACCTGGGTGCCATTTTCCACCACTTCCTCGTAGGGCAGCCGGTGGTACACGATGACCAGGTCGGACTTGCCGGGCTTGAGGATGTCCCGGGCCTCCGCGTCCATCCCATTGGGGCCGAGAAACCCGAAATGGCCGATGGCCTCCAGAATCCCGCCACAGCCGGAAAGGGTGGCATGGTAGACCCGGGCACGGCTTTCAGTGGCGTCCAGCAGACCGGGCTCGGACTCCCCCACGCAGACCCCGATAAAACCCTGCTCGAACATCGACAGGTCGTTGAGGGTGTCACCCGCCACCAGCACGTTTTCCGGATCAGCGTCCAGGTGCTCCACCAGGCGCCGCAAGGTACGGCCCTTGTTCACCCCCGGCGGCAACACATCCAGGTACTGGCCAGCGGAATACAGCAGGTCACAGGCCAGCGCATCCACTGCCGCAACCACGTGATCGGTCACCGCTTCGGGTTCGCACAAAAAGGAGCAACGCCTTTCCTGGGGTACTTCCTGGCGGCGCAGTCCGGCAAAACCCGCCAATGCATCTTCCACTGCGTGTTCGCCGGGCCAGTACTGCTCGATCTCCGCCTGAATCCCACCCACTGGCTGCTGGCTGCCGCCATCGACCACCGTGCAGCCCACATCACAGATAATATAATCCGGCTGCGGCAGGGTGGGATCAGACAGCAGGGGCAGTACCGACTCCAGCCCGCGGCCGGTGACGAAGACCAGGGTCATGTCGGGGTGGGTGGAGATCAACTGGTAGAGTTTCAGGCGATTCTCCGGATCGCCGGCGAGGAAGGTTCCATCAAGGTCTGTGGCAAGTATCACGGTCACTCCTGGCCCGGGGCCTCAGGTGCATGTTGCTTGCAGAGGTCGGTGCAGGTTCTGTGCCGGCGGGTGTTTTTCTGACCGGAAATCAGGGGGCTCGGGTTTATTACCCCAGTTCCGGAGAGACGTTTCAGCGAGGCAAACGTTATTTTGCACCATCACGGTGCATCAACATCCCTGCCGGGGCCAGTTCTCAGGGACGACGAAGACCCGTTCCACCTCGATCCACTGGCCGGAGGCCGCGTCCTCGCTGAGGACAGCGAACAGTCGGGGGCGGGCATGCTCAGCTACGGTATCCATTACCCGCGCAGCCAGCTCGGGATCCGGTCTGTCTGGCTGGGACCATGGGCCCAGCCAGTGGGGCTTGTGCAGGGGTACCCAGGCAGCCATATCCTGGTCGGCAAGATCATGACGGTACAGCCACGTTCCCCTGAGGTGATCCGCCGGTACGAAATCCGGCACGGTCAACGGGGTATCCGGCGGATAGAAAAGGTAGCCAGGCATGAAGATCCTGGAGGTCACGGGCCCGGGAATACCCAGGTCTGTCATGGCCTTCCGGGCCTCTGGCCGCTCGGTCAGGCGACTCTGGTGCTCCAGCAACCGTCGCACTTTCCGGTCCAGCCGATCCCGGCTGTTGGGGCCGTACCACAGAGTATCGTTCCCATCCTGTTGATAGCCCAGATAGAACTTTACCGCGATCTCATGGTGCTCGACCTCATTGGTCACCGGGTTCCGCAACAGGAAATCCAGTTCGCCCAGGGTGCGTCCTGATCCGTCCCTGACCTGCAGATTTTTCGCCAGCAACTGCCAACCCAGCAGATGGGTCATAACGCACTCATAGAGACGTTCAAAGTAGTAGCCGAGGCGAGGGTTCGCAGGCTCATTCAGGACAGCCGGGCGACTGCCCGGATCCGCAGCCCACCGGGCCAGGCGGGCATCCAGGTCAGACGGCAGTTGATCCTGCAGGACAAGGGACTGCTCACAGTGAAGTAGCTGCGGTGCACGGCACAGCCAGTCGAGGTGCCCTGCCGTTCGCCACTGGTATTGCATGAAAGCCGCTCCTCAGCCTCTGTTCAGGCGTTGTTCCCTTCACTCACCGGCCCCAGCCAGCCGCAGCGGGCAAAGGTGTAATACAGCAGGGGTACAACCACCACCGTGAGCAGGGTCGAAAGCGCCAGCCCAAACACCAGCGAGATGGCCAGGCCGTTGAAGATCGGGTCACTGAGAATGAACCAGGCGCCCACCATGGCCGAAATGGCGGTCAATGCAATGGGCTTGATACGCACGGCACCGGCAGATACCACTGCCTCTTCAAGTGCCATGCCCTCATCCAGCAACTGACGGATAAACACCACCAACAGGATGGAGTTGCGCACGATGATGCCCGCCAGGGCGATCATCCCGATCATGCTGGTGGCGGTAAACTCCCGCCCCAGCAGCGCGTGGCCCGGCATGATACCAATCAACGTCAGGGGAATCGGGGCCATCACCACCAGCGGCAGCAGGTAGGACCGGAACTGGGCGACCAGCAGCACGAAAATGGCAAACACACCCACGCTGTAGGCCGCCCCCATGTCCCGGAAGGTTTCATAGGTAATCTGCCACTCCCCATCCCATTTCAGGGTACCCCGCTCGGGCAGGTCCGGCTGGCGGATGTAATACTGCTCCGGCGCATCGTCCTGATCCTCCAGCCAGCTGACCATGCGGAACATGCCGTACAGCGGCGAGTCGGTGTCGCCGGCCATATCCGCCGTCACATAGGTCACCGGCAGCAAATCCTTGTGATAACGCGCCCCGGCCCAGTCCGCCTCATGGATTTCGGCAATGCTGGCCAGGGGCACCAGGTGACCGTCACGGCTGCGCACGGCCAACGACAGCAGGGTGGCCTGCTGTGATTTGTCGCCTTCATCCAGGATCACCCGGATGGGCACCGGGTACTTGGCGTTGTCGTCATGCAGGTAACTGACCCCGGCACCGCCCAGGGCAGTCTGCAGCGTGGACACCACCTGTGCCTGGGAAACCCCGAGCCGGGCGGCACGGTCCCGGTCCACCACCACTTCCCACTGGCGGGTCGGCGCCTCAATGGTGGTGTCGATATCCACCAGTCCGTCGATCTCCTTCATACCGGCCACCAGCCGTTCAGCGAGCTCCCGCCGGCGCCACTCATCCGCGGCATAGACTTCCGCCACCACCGGTGAGAGCACCGGAGGACCGGGGGGCACTTCGACGATTTTCACGCTGGCGCCGTGGCGCTCGCCAATGACCTGCAAAGGTTCACGAAGCGCCAGGGCAATATCGTGGGACTGGCGGCTGCGATGCTCTTCATCCGCCAGATTGACCTGCAGGTCCCCCTGCCAGGGTTCGCTGCGCAGGTAGTACTGGCGCACCAGTCCGTTGAAGTTGATCGGAGATGCGGTGCCCGCATAGGCCTGCCAGTTCGCCACCTCGTCCACGGTTTCCAGGTACTGACCCATTTCTGTCAGTACCCGCCGTGTCTGCTCCATGGGTGTACGCTCTGGCATGTCCACCACCACCTGCAGTTCCGACTTGTTGTCGAAGGGCAGCATTTTGAGGATCACCAGCATGAACACCGGCAGTGAGGCCGCTGCAACCGTCAGCCCCACCACGCCCAGGCCCAGGAACCGGCGGCGCCAGGGGTGTTCGCCAAGAAATGGCCCCAGCACCGTGCGAAAGACCTTCATCGACACGGGGCTGACGCCATCGGCAGAGCTACCCTGCTCCTCGTTGTTCTCACGGTCGCCGTCTGACAGGTCCTCACCGTGCTTCCGCTTGAGCAACCGCATGGCCAGCCAGGGCGCGACGACAAAGGCAACGATCTGGGACAACACCATACCGGCGGAGGCGTTGATGGGAATCGGGCTCATATAGGGGCCCATCAGGCCGGTGACAAAGGCCATGGGAATCAGCGCGGCCATGATGGTCAGGCTCGCCATGATGGTCGGCGTACCCACCTCGTCCACCGCAACCGGGATAATGTCTTTCAGCGGCCAGTGGGAGTTGCGGATGCGTCGGTTGATGTTCTCGGTGATGACAATGCCATCATCCACCAGGATGCCGATGGAGAAGATCAGGGCGAACAGCGAGACCCGGTTGAGGGTGAAGCCCCAGGCCCAGGAAAACACCAGGGTCAGCAGCAGCGTCACCAGCACGGCAATCCCGACGATGGTGGCCTGGCGCCAGCCCATGGCTGCCAGTACCAGCAGCACGACACACAGCGTGGCAGATCCCAGGTCGGTAATCAGCTTGCGGGCCTTGTCGGAGGCGGTCACGCCGTAATCCCGGGTGACCACCACTTCGATATCCTCCGGCAGGGCCCGGTTGCGCAGCAACTCCAGCCGGTGTTCGATGGCCCGGGTGATATCGATGGCGTTCTCACCGGGCTTCTTGGCAATGGCCAGGGTCACCGCCGGGTACAGTGTTCCGATTTCGCCCCGGCGATCGTCGGCGCTCGCCGGCCCCAGGCCCATGGTGACGCTCTGGTCCGGCACGGTGCCGCCGCGGGAGACCTCCGCCACGTCGGCCAGAAAAATCGGGGCACCATCCTGCATGCCGACCACCAGGCGCCTTACGCTGTCCACCGTTTCCAGCAGTGTGCCCGACTGTACCGGGATCGACAGGTTATCACGGGTTACCCGGGCTTCCTGGCTACTGGTGTTGGCGGCCGCCAGGGCCTGCTGAAGGTCGTCCACCGTGAGGTTGAAGCCCTTGAGCAGGGCCGGATCAAAGCGCACATCCACCCGGTCCGGTATGCCGCCAACGGTATAGATATCCCGGGTTCCGGGTACCCGCTTCAGGGCCACTTCCAGGGTATGGGCCAGGCGGGTGAGCTCCTCGCCGGTATGACGGTTGGTCGGGTCATACAGCGTAAGCGTCATGATGGGCACATCATCGATGGAGCGGGGCTTGATCACTGGCTGACTGGCACCCAGGTCCGGCGGCAGCCAGTCCTGGTTGGAATACACCTGGTTATAGAGACGGACCAGGGCATCCTGGCGGGTAATGCCCACCGCGAACTCCACCGTGATCACCGCCTGCCCCTGGCGAGACACGGAGTAAACGTGCTCTACACCAGCGATTTCGCTCATGACCTGCTCGGCCGGCGTGGCGATAACGTTTTCCACTTCCCGGGTGCTGGCACCGGGTAGCGCCACCATGATATCCGCCATGGTGACGTCAATCTGCGGCTCTTCCTCCTTGGGCGTGACCACCACCGCCATAACACCGAGGAGGATAGCCAGTACGGTGAGCAAAGGGGTCAGGCGGGAATCCTGGAAGACCCGGGCAATCGCTCCGGAGGGGCCTGTCGGCGGCAGCTCGCGACTCACTCCTCACCTCCTGCCCGGGGTGCCAGTTGCTCCGTACCCACCAACGATTGCGGGTTTACCACCAGGTGTTCACCCTCAGAGAGGCCGGCAAGGATCTCCACCTGGCCACCCTGGCGCCCCCCGGTGCGCACCTGGCGCAACCGTGGGCGGCCTTCACCCTCGCCTTCCATCACAAAGACGGCTCGCAGTTCACTGCGGTGAATCACACTGCTTTCCGGTACCAGGATCACCTGGCGCTCACTGACCGGCACGGACACTTTCACCAGCATGCCCGGAAACAGGGTGCCGTTGGGCTCGGTCAGGCTCATACGGACACGGAAGGTATGGGTGCCGGGGTTGGCGTAGGGATAGAAAGTCATCTCGCCGGTGGCAATGGCGCGGCCGTCATCCAGGGTGACCCGGGCCCGGCGCTGGTCCCTGGCCACGCCGGCGTATTTCTGGGGCAGGTCCACTACCACCCGCAGCTGCTCCAGGGAAAGGCCGCTGATCAGGGGCTGGCCGGGGCTGACGGCTTCCCCGATCTCCACATGGCGCTCGGTCACGATACCACCATAGGGCGCCTCGACCCGGGTGTAGGACAACTGTTTTTCGGCTTCCTCAACCACACTACGGGCCCGCTCTACCCGGGCATTGGCGGATGCGAGGTTATTATTGGCCTGGTCGTATTCCTGCCGTGATACCAGCCTCCGGTCGTAGAGTTCATCAATACGCCCAAAGCGCTGACGGGCATTGGACAGGCCGGAGCGAGCTTCCTCCAGCCCGGCTTCCGCCTGGGCCAGGCGGGACTGCTGCTCGCTGTCCTCCAGCCGCGCAATCAACGCTCCGGCAGGCACCGAATCATCCACATCAAAGGGCAATTCCATGACCTTGCCGCTGGTCTGTGCAGAAACGGTGCTTTGCTGGACCGCCTCTATCAGCCCATCCAGCTGGACCACTTCTTCGAAGGTACCCCGCTCTACCGTGCTGACCCGCACTTCCGCAAGGGCAGGCACCGCCAGCAATGCCATCCCCAACAAACACCAACGCAGCATTACCATCACCCGGACTCCCCAGCGCACAATCATTCGTTTACGTTATAACCTTATGAGATATATGGTGACATGTCAGTATAGTCCGGTATACAGCAACCACCGCCTGCAGCCTGATGCCGATCAATTCCGGACGACTCCGCTGATACCCGCAGGCACGAATGGAGGATAATGCGGTGCTACTGAGGCAGAATGTCGCGGCATACCCTCCCAGGAGCGCACTATAATCTCGCGATGAAACTGCACACCATTTCCCAGGCAGGATTCCGCCAGTCTGCCCGCTACCTGTTGCTGATGCGTCTCTCCATGGTAACCATGGAGTG
Source organism: Marinobacter sp. AN1 (assembly GCF_026013985.1). Classification (NCBI taxonomy): domain Bacteria; kingdom Pseudomonadati; phylum Pseudomonadota; class Gammaproteobacteria; order Pseudomonadales; family Marinobacteraceae; genus Marinobacter; species Marinobacter sp. AN1. The sequence goes on from NZ_CP110342.1 coordinate 3,875,936, forward strand.
GCTTGCGCTGGCCACGCTGTGGTTCCTGGCGCCCCCCCTGGCCGGACCCGCACCCTTGCTGGTTACTATAGCCCACGCACTGTTTGCAGCGGCGAGCTGGCTATGGATGACCCGTCATCCGCCAAGACTGGCGTTACCGGTCACCTTCTCGCTGGCGGCAGACCTGGTCGCGCTGGGTATCTGGCTGGCACTGACCGGCGGCTCCACAAACCCGCTGGTCTCCCTGTTACTGCTGCCCCTGGCCACCGGCCTGGTGCTGATTCCGCTTCGTCACAGCCTGGTCATTACACTGCTGGCCATTACCGTCTATACCCTGTTGATGCTTTACCCGGTACCGCCGCCGGCCGACCTGACCCGGGCAGCCTATATGCAGCTGCACCTGATGGGCATGTGGGGCACCTTTGCCCTGACCGCAGCCATCATGCTGGTGGTCGTAGGGTCGCTGGCAAGCCAGCTAAGGGAACAGCAGCAGGCCCTGGCCCGAAGCCGTGAGGAGCGGCTCCGGGACGAGCAGGTCATTGCCCTGGGCCTGTCAGCCGCCAACGTGGCCCACCGGCTCGGCACCCCCCTGAATATCATGACACTGGTGGTGGACGACCTGAAACTGGCACCCGAGTGCACCGCCTTCCGCGAAGACCTGGAACTGCTGGACCAGCAACTGGGTCTGTGCCGTGAGCAACTACAGACCATGACAGAAGCCGCTGTCAGGGCACGGGAGGCAGCCACCGAAACCCTGCCCCTGGCCCGGTGGCAACAAAGGCTGCGGGAATCCGCCACCCTGCTGTGGCCGGGCGCCCGAATCCAGTGGCCACAGAACCCGCCCGAAGCGGCAGTCCGGGTGGACGCCACCCTGGACCAGGCGGTACTCAACCTGATAGCTAATGCCCTGCGAGCAAGCCCTGAGGGTATAGAGGTGGGCACCAGCGTCGAGGACAATCGCGCGCGCCTGACCATCATTGACCGCGGCGCCGGTATTGAGGACACCCTTCCGGGGCAACATCCGGTGCGCTCTGAGCAGGGGCTGGGCGTCGGCCTGTTCCTGTCCAATGCCACCATCCAGCGACTCGGCGGCCGACTCAGTGCCGAGGCTCGCACCGAAGGTCCTGAACGTGGCACCACAATGACCATTGAACTGCCGGCTGTTTCAGAGGAGGCTGCCCATGAGTGACACACCCTGGCTGCTCATCGACGACGATAAAACCTTTGCGGCCACCCTGGCCCGGTCCCTGGGACGCCGGGGCATCGACTGCGTTCAGGCCAACGACCCGGAAGCAGCGCTGAGTCAGCTGAACGCCAGTGACGCCCGTCGCTGTGTGCTTGACCTGAACCTGGCCGGCGAAAGCGGGCTTCAACTGCTGCCGGAATTACTGGCGAAGCAGCCCGGGCTGGAAGTGCTGATTCTCACTGGCTATGGCAGCATTGCCACCGCCGTGGAGGCCATGCGCAAGGGCGCGGTGAACTACCTGTGCAAACCGGTGACTGCGGACCAGATCATCGACGGGTTCGAACCGGACAACCACGAGCCCGCACTGCGGAGCCAGCCTCCATCCGTGGAGGAACTGGAATGGGAACATATCCAGCGGGTGCTGGCGGAAAATGACGGTAACATCTCCGCCACCGCCCGTGCCCTGAACATGCACCGCAGAACCCTGCAGCGCAAGCTGGGCAAGCACTCCCGCTGGCGGGAATAAACAGTGTCCGGTCAGCAGAAAATCATACCGCCGCGATCGCCCGGACACCTGGCATCCCGTTTGGTCAGGCGCTCTTGAGGGATTTCATGTCGATCACGAAGCGGTACTTCACGTCACCTTTTTTCATGCGTTCATAGGCTTCATTGATGTTGTGAATGTCCAGCATCTCGATATCACAACTGATATCGTGCTCGGCGCAGAAATCCAGTACTTCCTGGGTTTCGGGCATGCCCCCGATCAATGACCCGGTCAGGATGCGACGCTTGCCGATCAGGTTGCGGGAATGCACCGTCGGTTCAATGGGCTCGATCATGCCCACCAGGATATGACTGCCGTTCACCTTCAGGGTAGACAGATACGGGTTCAGGTCATGGTGGACCGGAATGGTATCCAGCAGGAAGTCAAAGCTCTCGGTAGCGGCGGCCATCTGCTCCGGATCGGTAGAGATGATGACGTGGTCGGCGCCCTGCTTCTTCGCTTCGGCCACCTTGGCTTCGGAGCGGGTAAAGATGGTGACCTCGGCCCCCAGTGCCCGGGCAAACTTGACGCCCATATGACCGAGACCGCCCATACCCAGGACCCCCACTTTGTGCCCCTTGCCCACGCCGAAGTGTTTCAGGGGCGAATAGGTGGTGATGCCGGCACACAGGATTGGCGCCGCTGCGGCGGGGTCCAGCTTGTCCGGCACCCGAACCACAAAGCGCTCGCTGACCACGATGCGCTCGGAGTAGCCACCGTAGGTGCGCAGTCGGTCAATACGGTCCTCACCGTTATAGGTGGGGGTCATGCTTTCCCGGCAATATTGCTCCAGACCCTGTTCACAGGAGGGACAGGAACGGCAGGAATCCACCATACAGCCAACTCCGACCAACTCTCCGACTGTGAATTGATTCACATCATTTCCAACCGCAGTCACTCGACCGATAATCTCGTGCCCTGGAACGACCGGGTAATTGGTGCGCCCCCAGTCGTTCTCGGCGAAGTGGATATCGGTGTGGCAGACACCGCAATAAAGAATGTCGATGGAGACGTCGTCGGCACGGGGAGTGCGGCGCTGGAAACTGAAGGGGGCGAGCCCGGAGAGCTCCGAGGTGGCGGCATAGCCCTTTACGTCTGACATGGTCTTTTTACCTCTTTACTGTATCTGTCATTGTTTTGGTTTGGCACCTTGTTCATAATCAGCTAGCTACTCGTAATGCCACGGAAGTCTATACTGATCGCAGGGCAGCATTTCTTTTCATTGTATAAAGCCCGAGCCCGAAGTATGGACGACACACCTGCCAATCACCACAACGACGACCTGACTGCACTACTGGCAGAAGTCGCCCACCAGACCAGCAATGGCGTGGTGATTACCGATACGCAGCGGCGGGTCCGCTGGGTCAATGGTGCTTTTGAACAGCTGACCGGATTTCGGCTTGGTGAAATTCATGGTCGTCGTCCTGGTGAGTTCCTGACCGGTCCCGACACGGACACCGCCATTCGCCAGGCCGTGGAGTCCGGCACGGGTTTCGACAAGGACATACTCGCCTATCGCAGGAATGGTACCACCCTCTGGCTGCGGGCCGTATGCAATCCGATCTCACCCGGCACCTCCGGGAATGGCGGGTTCATGGCGGTATTGATTGACGTCACTCAGCGCAAGGAACTGGAACGCCGCCTCAAGATCACCTCCAGTGTGTTCGAGCGCAGCCAGGACGCCATTATCATCTCCGATGCCGATAACCGGATTATCGACGTCAACCCGGCCTTCACCAGCATCACCGGTTACACCCGGGAAGAAGCCATCGGCAACAACCCCAACATGCTCAGTTCTGGCCGCCAGGGGCCGGAATTTTACCGCTCCCTTTGGCGGGCCCTTCATGAGCAGAACTTCTGGCGGGGTGAGATCTGGAACCGGCGCAAGAGTGGCGAGGAATACCCGGAATTCCTGTCCATCACCCGGGTACAGCTCGATGAGCCGGGAGAGCATTATTACGTCGCCAGCTTCTCGGATATCACTGCCCTCAAGAACCACGCCGAGGAGTTGGAGCGGGCCGCCCACTACGACGACCTCACCGGCCTGCCCAACCGCCAGCTGATGGTCACCCGTCTGAAGCGGGAAATGGACCACAGTGACCTGAGCCAGCAGCCCCTTGCAGTCTGCTACCTGGACCTGGACGGCTTCAAGGCCATCAACAACCAGGTAGGCCAGGGCCTGGGGGATCGAGCCCTGGTCACCATCGCCAACCGTTTGCGACTGGCGGTGCGCAGCGATGACACCGTTGCCCGGGTGGGTGGTGACGAATTTGTACTTCTGCTACGCAACGTGGATGATGAGCGGGTCTATCAGCGTATCCTCAATGCGGTTCGCCAGCCCCTGTCTGTCGGCCCCACAACCGCCAACATCACCGGCAGTATGGGCATCACGGTTTACCCCAATGACAGCTCTGACGGCGAACGACTGGTGCGCCATGCGGACCAGGCCCTGTACTCCGCGAAGGAAAAGGGCCGTAACAACTACCACTTCTTCGACCCCACACTGGATGAAAACCTCCAGCAACGTCGCCAGCAGATTACCGAACTGGCCAGGGCTATCCGGGAGGACGAATTCGAACTTCACTACCAGCCACAGCTTCAGCTGCGTGATTCTGCCGTCATCGGGGTGGAAGCCCTGGTACGCTGGCAACACCCTGACAAGGGCCTGCTGGCACCGGGCCAGTTCCTCCCCTACATCGAGGGTAGTCACCTGGAAGAGCGCTTCGGTCAGTGGGTACTCAGGCACGCCCTGGCCCAGCAGGCTGAGTGGTCAAAGGCGGGGCTGCCCCTGGGGATGAGCATCAATATCAGCGCCGCGCACCTGCTGGCACCGGGGTTTTCCCGGTTCCTGGGGCGGTATCTGACAGATCATCCGGGTCTGGATCCGGCACTGATCACCCTGGAAATCCTTGAATCTACCGCCCTGGATGACATGCAGCGGGCCAGCCAGGTAATTCACGAGTGCCGTGACCTGGGCGTGCAGATTGCCCTGGACGATTTCGGCACCGGGTTTTCCTCACTGAGCTACTTCCGCAGCCTGCCCGTCGACGTCATCAAGATTGACAAGAGTTTCATCCTCCGCATGCTGGAAGATGACAGCGACCGGGCCATTGTGGAGAGCGTGATCTACATGGCCCAGCGCTTCAATCGCACGGTACTGGCCGAGGGCGTGGAAACCGATCGCCATGGGGAAGTGCTCGCCACGCTGGGCTGCGACCAGATCCAGGGCTTTGGCGTGGCGCGGCCCATGCCGGCGGAGAAAACTGCCCAGTGGGTGCGCCAGTGGCAGGCCAGGAACCCGCTAACGGTACCGGCGTTCGTCCAGGGTAGTCAGTAATTCCGGATGGAAGACCATCAGGCCGGTCACCACCACACCGTTGACGAACCCCTCCGGCAGCAAAAACAGCGGCAGGTAACGCACATAGTCATGCTGCAGGTGGTACCAGTCGTACACGCCGGTCAGCCACAGCAGGACCACCATGGTCATGCCCGCCGCCAGCACTGAGGCACCCGCACCGAAGAACCCGCAGAAGAAAATATAGGCGAAGAAGTTACGGAAATTGCGCCGTCGCTCCCAGCGCATGATGGCATGGGTCACCAGTGCTGGCACCATGACCGTAATCAGGCCATTGACGGCAAACAGACTGGCCGGCTCCCGCCCGGTGATCACCACGATCACCGACGCCAACAGGCCGCTGAACACGGCCAGCCGCCATCCCAGCATCAGGGTCACGGCGGTCATGCCAAAAATATGGATGCTCAGACCTGGCGACAGCCCGGCCCGCAGTTGCCAGAGGAAGCCCAGCACCACGGCCGCACCGAACAGGCAATGCTGGAGACGCTGTTCCGAGCGAAGCCACTGCCAGTCGGTCTGACGGACTGCCCGCACCAGGATACCGGCGAACATCACCGCTGTGACCAGCAGTAACCAGGCGGGAAAAAGGTTGTCTGTCAGTCCCATAAACGGGCCTCACGCGGATGGGATCAGGTTACCGAAAGCCGGCAGGATGCTGCCAGAACCGGGCTGGAGAAGAAAGCGAACGCTGACTTGAATCAATCATTGATTGCCAAAATCGCCCTATCATGGTGCAATAGCTGGTTCCCATAAGTATTAACCACCATTAAATCCCACTATCAGGAGAAATCTATGCCGGCACGCCTGGACGAAAAACTTGAGCCCATTTTTCAGGATGTCCTGCACCGGAACCCCGGCGAGTCCGAGTTCCACCAGGCCGTACATGAAGTTCTCGAGACCCTCGGACCGGTACTGGTGAAGTACCCGGAGTTTGTCGAAAAGAAAGTCATCCAGCGTATCTGTGAGCCTGAGCGCCAGATTATCTTCCGGGTACCCTGGCAGGATGACAAGGGCGAAATCCATATCAACCGGGCGTTCCGCGTTGAATTCAACAGTGCCCTTGGTCCCTACAAGGGCGGCATGCGCTTCCACCCGTCCGTGTACCTGGGCATCATCAAGTTCCTCGGCTTCGAGCAGATCTTCAAGAACGCCCTGACCGGCTTACCCATCGGTGGCGGCAAGGGTGGCAGCGACTTCGACCCCAAGGGCAAGTCTGACGACGAAATCATGCGTTTCTGCCAGAGTCTGATGACCGAGCTGTACCGTCACCTGGGCGAGTACACCGACGTCCCCGCCGGCGACATCGGCGTTGGCGGCCGCGAGATCGGCTACCTGTTCGGCCAGTACAAGCGCATCACCAACCGCTACGAATCCGGCGTGCTGACCGGCAAGGGCCTGGACTGGGGCGGCAGCCGTGCCCGCACCGAAGCCACCGGCTACGGCACCGTGTTCTTCACCCAGGAAATGTTGAAAGCCCGTGGTGATTCCCTCGACGAAAAGACCGTCGTCGTTTCCGGTTCCGGTAACGTCGCCATCTACGCCATCGAAAAAGCCCACCAGCTGGGTGCCAAGGTTATTGCCTGCTCCGACTCCGGCGGTATCATCGTGGACGAAAAGGGCATCGACCTGGCCACCGTAAAGCGCCTGAAGGAAGTGGAGCGTCGCCGCATCAGCGCCTACACTGAAGTCCACAAGCACGCCAAGTACGTGGAGGATGGCAATATCTGGAGCGTACCCTGTGACGTGGCCCTGCCCTGCGCTACCCAGAACGAACTCAACGGCAACGATGCCAAGACCCTGGTAGAGAACGGCTGTATTGCCGTGGCGGAAGGCGCCAACATGCCCACCACCCCGGAAGGCATCGAGATCTTCCAGAGCGCCAAGCTGGCCTATGGCCCAGGCAAGGCGGCCAACGCCGGCGGTGTAGCCACCAGTGCCCTGGAAATGCAGCAGAACGCCAGCCGTGATTCCTGGACCTTTGCCTACACCGAGAAGCGCCTGGAAGACATCATGATCGAGATCCACAAGAGCTCCTTTGAAACCGCTGAAGAGTTCGGCTCCCCGGGCAACTATGTGCTGGGTGCCAACATCACCGGCTTTATCAAGGTCGCCCGCGCCATGGACGCCATGGGCCTGATCTGATCATGGCCAACGTCACCGATACTCAGGCCACCCCGGTGATCTCCACCGGGCTGCCAGGACTGGACCAGGTCCTGGATGGCTTGAGGATTGGTGACAATGTGGTCTGGCGGGTCACCGACCTGGACGACTACCGGCGGTTCGTGACGCCCTTTGTGGCGTCTGCCACCGCCGCCGGCCGCCAGATCATCTACCTGCGTTTTGGCCAGCATGAACCCTTGCTGGCACCCGCTCCGGGCATCCGCATTATCGAAGTGGACGCCCGGGACGGTTTCGAATCCTTCACCGCCCGTATCTGGGAACTGGTGGAAACCTGGGGCCGCGGCGCGTTCTACGTATGCGACTGCCTCAGCGACCTTCTTAATGCCTGGGCCACCGATACCATGGTGGGCTATTTCTTCCGCGTGATCTGCCCCTTCCTGTTCGAGCTGGATACCGTTGCATGGTTTGCGCTGCTGCCCCAGCGTCACTCGCGGCAGACCCTCGACCGCATCCGCGCCACCACCCAGGTGATGATCGACGTTCATCGGGCCGATGACGACATGCAGCTGCAACCGGTCAAGGTGTGGCAGCGCCAGTCGCCAACCATGTTCCTGCCCCACCGTTACCGGGACGGCGAGTTCATTCCGGTGACCGACAGCAGCAACGCCACCCGCCTGCAGGCCGCCATCGAGCAACAGGCCCACGCAACCCAGCAGCTGCTGGACGGCTGGGACCGACTGTTCCTCGAAGCCGAGGAATGTGACGCAGCGGATAGCGCCCGCGCGCTGGTACAGCGCATCCTCCAGGTTCTGGTGAGCCGGGACCCCCGCATCCTGGCGCTGGCGGAAGACTACCTGTCACTGGATGACCTGACGGCCATACATAACCGCACCATCGGTAGTGGATTTATCGGCGGCAAAGCCGTAGGCATGCTGCTAGCCCGGGCGATCCTGACCAGGGAAGATCCGGACACCTGGGGTAGCGCACTGGACCCCCACGACTCCATGTTCCTGGCGTCGGACGTCTGGTATGCCTTCCTGGTACACAACGGGCTCTGGCCTGCGGTCATGAAACACCGCACCCGGGAAGGGTTCTTCGACGAGGCTCCTGCCCTGCGCAAGGCTATCCTGCAGGGAGAGTTCCCGCCGGAGGTACGCCCGGAACTGATCCGCACCCTGGACCACTTCGGCCAGTACCCGATCCTGGTGCGCTCCAGCAGTCTGCTCGAAGACGGCTTCGGCAATGCCTTCGCCGGCAAGTACGAGAGTGTGTTCCTGATCAACCAGGGTGATCCCGAACAACGCCTTGCCGCGCTGGAAAACGCCATTCGCCAGGTCTACGCCTCCACTATGAGCGAGGACGCCCTCAGCTACCGCCGGGGCCGCGATCTGGAAGACCTGGAAGAGCCCATGGCCCTGCTGATCCAGCGGGTCAATGGCCGTTTCCATGACCACTGGTACCTGCCCGATGCCGCGGCAGTGGGTGTATCCCGCAACACCTTCGTGTGGGCGCCGGATATGGACCCGAAAGCGGGTATGCTGCGACTGGTGATGGGACTGGGCACCCGTGCGGTGGACCGGATCCAGGGGGACCACGCCTGGGTCATCGCTCTCGACCAGCCTCTCAAGCAGCCGTTCCGTAACCTGGAAGAGAACTACCGCTTCAGCCAGCACCTGGTGGACACCCTGGACGTCACCGGACCTGGCCTGACCACCACAGACCTCACTACCCTGGTGCGGGAAGCTCCATCCCTGCCCCTGGAACGCCTGGGGGAAACCGACAGGGCAGCTTCACAGAGAGCTCGGGAACTGGGCCTGGACGCACCGGTCTGGCGCCTTACGTTCAGGCCACTGATTCGCCAGGGAGAATTCATAGACCTGGCCCGTCGCATGCTGACGACCCTTGAGAAGGCCTATCAACACCCGGTGGATGTCGAGTTTACGGTACACCTGGATAACAGCGAGGTCCCGGTCCGCCTCAACCTGGTCCAGTGCCGTCCACTCGCTACCATCGGTGACAGCCAGCCTGCCTCCCTGCCGGAACGGCCGGACCCGAGACGTTTGCTGATGGCCAGTGAAGGGCGCTTCATGGGGGGTAACATCAACCTGGCCATCCATCGCGTCATCCTGGTCAGGGCAGCGGAGTACAGCGCCCTCGACCTCAACGGCAAGCACCAGGTGGCAAAACTGGTAGGCCGGCTGGCCCGCCAGACACCAGAGCATTTCAACCTGATGCTGGCCGGTCCCGGCCGCTGGGGCACCAGCAGCCCGGAACTGGGTGTTCCGGTGGGTTTTGCCGATATCAGCCGGGTGTCACTGCTGGTGGAAATCGCCGATATGGGCAATGGCATGGTGCCGGACCTGTCCTTCGGCTCCCATTTCTTCCAGGACCTGGTGGAATCCGGCATCGCCTACGTGGCTATCTTCCCCGACCAGCAGGACTCCACCTGGAATCCGGACTGGCTGAAACATCATGCCCAGCAGCGACACATCGACAGCCTGCTGCAGCAGGACCTGCCACCGACCGCCATCCAGGACTGCATCACCGTCCTGGAGTGCGAAGGCTCACCCCTGCGCGTGCTGGCCGACGTGACCCGCCAGCGCCTCGTCGCCGGCCACTTCTGACGGCGTCAGGGCCTGCCAGGCCTGGAAGTTGGTAAGGTACACCTTGCCAGTCAGGCTCTCCAGGAACGAAGTGCGCCGCAGGCGGTCCATCACCGGGCCTTTTACCTCAGACAGGTGGAGCCTGACACCACTGTCGTGAAGGCGCTCGTTGATCGCCTCCAGGCTCTCCAGGGCCGACGCATCGATAAGGTTCACCGCCGGACAGACCAGCACAATGTCCTTGAGGTCCGGCTGGCTGCTTACCAGCCCCAGCACACAATCTTCCAGGAAGCGGGCATTGGCAAAGTACAGGCTCTCGTCCACCCGCAGCATGGCCAACTCCGGCCGGGTTTCAACCTGGTGACGCCGCACGTTCCGGAAATGCTCGGTACCCGGAACCCGCCCCACAACGGCACTGTGCGGCCGGCTGGTGCGGTAGAGGAACAGCCACAAGGACAGCAACACCCCGGCCACGATACCCGCCTCCACACTGTAGGCCAGGGTCAATACAATGGTCGCCAGCATGGCGACGAAATCGGACCGGGAATAGCGCCAGGTGCGAACAATCGCCGGGAAATCGATCAGGGTTGCCACCGCCACAATGATGGTGGCCGCCAGGGTAGCGACCGGCAACATGGCGATCGCAGGTGTCAGGAGCAGTGTCGCCAGGGCAATACCCACGGCGGTATAGACCCCTGCCGCCGGGGTTTCTGCTCCGGCATCGAAGTTCACCACCGAACGTGAAAATCCACCGGTCACTGGCATACCGCCAGAAAAGCCGGCGGCCAGGTTAGCGGCGCCCAGACCAACCAGTTCCTGGTCCGGGTCAATACGCTGCCGGCGTTTCGCCGCAAGGGTCTGGCCTACGGATACGGATTCCACGAAACCGACGATACTGATCAGCAGGGCACTCACCGCCAATTGCTGCCACAGGGACAGGTCCAGGCTGGGCATGACCAGGCCAGGAAGGCCGCCGGGTATATCACCAACGACAGCCACTCCACCCTGATCCAGCCTGAGCAACCAGGTGACCAGGGTGGTCACCACCACCGCCAGGATCGGTGCGGTCTTGGAGAGCATGCCGGCCGCGGAGTTTGAGAACCCCAGCCCCATCAGCAGTGGCTTCATATACCGTCGTGCCGCGACCAGGAATACCAGCGCTCCGAGCCCGATCATCAGGGTCGGCCAGTGGATATCACCCAGCTGTCCATACAACCCGGCCAGCAACTCCAGCAGGTTGTGCCCGCTGACGCTCACCCCGAGCAGATGCTTGAGCTGACTGGCAGCAATCACCAGCCCGGAGGCGGTGATAAAGCCGGAAATCACCGGGTGGCTGAGAAAGTTGGCCAGGAAACCCAGCCGGAAAATGCCCATCAGCACCAGCATCAGCCCGGACATGACGGCCAGCAGGATCGCGCCGGCCAGGTATTCACCTGAGCCTGGCTCGAACAGCTTGCCCAGGGCTGCCGCGGTCATCAGTGAAGCGACCGCCACTGGCCCCACCGACAGCGTCCGGCTGGAACCGAACACGGCATAGAGCACCAGCGGCAGGATGCTGGCATAAAGGCCCACCTGGGGTGGCAGGCCCGCCAGCATGGCATAGGCCAGCGACTGGGGAATCAGCATGACGGTGACAATCACCGCCGCCAGCAGGTCACTGGCCAGGGTGGACCGGTTGTAGTGTGGCAGCCAGTCCAATACCGGCAGGAAACGGGTCAGCTTCACGATAGCTGACCTCAGAACCGGTTAATCGGCACTTTCAGGTACACCTGGCCATTATCCTCCGCCGGCGGCATGTGCCCGGCGCGCATGTTCACCTGCACCGAGGGCAGGATCAGGCGGGGCATGTCCAGGGTGGCATCCCGCTCGGTGCGCATCCTGACAAACTCCTCCTCGCTGACACCTTCATGCACGTGCACGTTGGCCTCGCGCTGCTCCGCCACCGTGGTCATATGGTGATATTCATCCCGACCCGGCGCCTTGTAATCGTGACAGAGGAAGATCCGTGTCTCAGCCGGCAACGTCAGCACCTTCTGGATGGAACGGTACAAGGTGCGGGCGTCCCCCCCCGGAAAATCACAGCGGGCGGTGCCATAATCCGGCATGAACAGAGTGTCGCCGACAAAGGCCGCATCGCCGATCACATAGGTCAGGCAGGCCGGCGTATGGCCCGGCGTATGGAGCACCCGGCCTTCCAGGCCACCAATGCTGAAGGTATCGCCTTCCCGAAACAGCCGGTCAAACTGGCTGCCGTCACGGGCGAATTCGGTACCGGCGTTGAACGCCTTGCCGAAGATTTCCTGCACATCAATGATGTGGGCACCGATGCCGGTCTTACCCCCGAGCCGTTCGTGCAGGTAGGGCGCTGCAGACAGGTGATCAGCGTGGACGTGGGTTTCCAGTATCCATTCCACCACCAGCCCTTCCCGTTCGACATAGGCAATGATCTCGTCTGCCGAGCGCACATCGGTACGACCGGCCGCATAGTCAAAGTCGAGTACCGAGTCCAGGATCGCGCAGGCATTGCTGTCAGGGTCACGAACCACGTAGCTGAAGGTGTTGGTGGGCTCGTCGAAAAAGTGTTGAACGATGGGGTTGGACATGTGCTTACCTCCCGGGTAACGCCAATTTAGTTCTAAGCATATACTGGAAGGTAATATAAAGTGAAATACGGTTTTCTTATAGTGGTGATGCCCCTGATGCATCGATCAGGCAATTTCGACCGGAACGCTTGGCCCGGTAGAGACGGCGATCAGCTTCGGTGATCAGGCCATCCGGTGTGGGTGCCGGATCGTCAAGGTCACTCACATGGACCAGGCCGGCACTGGCGGTGACCGGTATCACCTTGCCATGAAAACTGAGTGCCAATTCGCGGACCTCATCGATCACCCGCTCCAGCGCCCAGGTCGCCCGCTCGCGGCTAACGTCCGCCAGCGCCAGGATAAACTCCTCTCCGCCGTACCTGGCTGCCACGTCCGAGGCCCGGCACTGGTTTTGCAATAGCCGGGCAAAGGCCCGCAAGACCTGGTCACCGGCCTGGTGGCCATAGGTATCATTCACCTGTTTGAAGTGATCAATGTCCAGCATCGCCAGGGCGAACCCCTCCCCGGAACGCTGGTAGCGGGCGAGCATTTCGGCGATACGGGGTTCCAGGTAACGGCGATTGTGGATACCGGTGAGCGGATCCCGTATGGATTGATTAAGCAGCTCCTGCTCCAGGCGGAAACGTTCCAGGGCCTGGGCAAGCAGGTTCGCCACCAGGATCAACAGGTCGGACAGGTCCCTGCGCCAGCGCCGCACCTGCAGCGAGTCCATCCCGAAGAAACCGTCCACCAGACCCCGGGTGACGACAGGAATACAGAACATCGCAGCCACACCCTGCTCCTCCAGCAAGGCCCGCTCCGGCCCCGCCGAATCGGGCAGTTTGCTGACATCCTCTATAAAGAGCACCCGGTTTTGTTGCAGCAGGTTGCGGCTTTGCTCCTGCCACCAGCGAAATCCGGTTGTGTCTACCTGTTGCTGGGAGCCTTTCAGGGCAGGCACACCCGGCCGGCACCACTCATGGGTGTTGGTCATTCGGGTCAGCTCCTCGGAAAACCGGTAGATATATACCCGGTCCACGTCAAAGAACTCGCCAATGCGGGCCAGGAAGCGGTCAATCTCCTGGTCGAAATCGCCTATGGGCGCATTGATGAAATCAGACGACAGGCTTGCCAGCAGCTTGTGGAACTGCAGCTGATAGGCCGACTCGGCCTCTCTTTGCCGCAGATCCGCTTCCAGCTCCTTATGGGTCTGGATATCGGTGAACTGCCCATACCACAGGGTACTGCCGTCCGCTTCCCGGCGCGGCATGGAGTGTGCTTCAAACCAATGATAGGTGCCGTCTTTAAGGCGCAGCCGGGCCTGGTACTGCCAGGGTTCAAGGGTCGCCGCGGAGACACTGATCGAGGGCACGATTCCGGCCCGGTCGTCCGGGTGGATAATGTCGAACACAGCCGAGGCATCCGTCTGGAGCTTACGGGGGTCCAGGCCGAAGACTTCCCTCACCCGGCTGCTGATAAAGGGATAATAATGGAAGGTTCCGTCCGCACTGACCCGGTAACAAAACAGCACACCCGGCACGCCGGAGGCCAACTCCGACAACAGGCGGGGGAACATTGGAGTCTCCCCGTCATGGGCTGGCTTGGAAACCATGGCCGACTACCCGTGCTGACGCTTTAACCCCAGATTAGTTGAACCGGCGACATAAAACCACGGATTGAGCAGAATGATTATTATGTCGCCTATAACTACACCGTATAAGCCGGTCCGGCTGGCTGCTATCGGGGCTTATCGGCCGACGACTTTTTCGGCCTCCTCGACCGGGGTATGGCGAACATCCTCGCCTTCCACCATGTAGATCACGTTCTCCGCGATATTACAGGCGTGGTCACCCACCCGTTCCAGCGCCCGGAGCACCCACATGACCGCCATGCAGCGGGAGATATTGCGGGTGTCTTCCATCATGAACGTCAGCAGGGTGCGGGCCGCGGCCTGGTATTCCTCGTCCACCCGCTTGTCTTCCTTCATGATGCGCAGGGCCTGCTCGGCATCCAGTCGGGAAAAGGCGTCCAGCGCATCGTGCAGCATGGCGGTTACATGGTTGGCGATATGACGCACTTCCACATAGCCCCGTGGCGCCTGGCCTTCCTCCGCCAGGGTCAGGGCGAACTTGGCAATTTTCTTGGCCTCATCTCCCACCCGCTCCAGGTCGGCGACCATCTTGATGACCGAGATGACAAAGCGCAGGTCCCGGGCGGCGGGCTGGCGCCGGGCGATCAGGCGGGTAGCCTCCTCGTCCAGGTCCATTTCCATCCTGTCCACCACCTTGTCCCGGGCGCGGATCTCGTCGGCGGCGTGGCCGTCGCCATCGATCAAGGCATTGACCGCGTCGGTGGTCTGCTGCTCAACCAGGCCGCCCATTTTGAGGAAGTCGTTCTTCAGGCTGGACAGGTCATCGTTGAACTGATGGGAGATATGATCCCCATACATGTTTTCTTTACTTGTAGGCATTCTGTGCTCCTGGATTCGTGACCTGCAATCAGCCGAAACGTCCGGTGATATAGGATTCGGTAAGTTCGTGTTCCGGCGCTGTGAAAACCTTGTTGGTTTCATTGACCTCCACCAGGTGCCCCAGGTGGAAATAGGCGGTGCGGTGGGAAACCCGCGCCGCCTGCTGCATGGAGTGGGTCACGATAACGATAGTATAGCTCTCAGACATTTCGGCGATGAGCTCCTCGACCTTCGCAGTGGCGATGGGGTCCAGGGCCGAACAGGGCTCGTCCATCAGGATCACCTCAGGGCTCACCGCAATGGCCCGGGCAATACACAGCCGCTGCTGCTGACCGCCGGACATGCCGGTGGCAGTGGCATCCAGCCGGTCTTTCGCCTCTTCCCACAGTCCCGCCTTGCGCAGACTGTTTTCAACGATGTCGTCCAGGTCTGACTTCCGATTGGCCAGGCCGTGGATGCGGGGGCCATAGGCCACGTTGTCGTAGATGGACTTGGGGAAGGGATTGGGCTTCTGGAACACCATGCCCACCCGTGCCCGGAGCTCGACCACATCCCGCTTCGGGTCGTAGATGTTCTCGTCGTCCAGGTGCAGGTCACCCTTAACCCGGCAGATGTCGATGCTGTCATTCATCCGGTTCAGGCAGCGCAGGAACGTGGACTTGCCGCAGCCGGACGGGCCGATAAAGGCAATGACCTCGTTGCGGGCAATGTCCAGGCTGATGTTCTTGATGGCGCGGTCCTGGCCATAGAACACCTCGACGTTGCGCAGTTTGAACTTGGGGTCATCCGCAAAGGGCGTCCCCACGGTGGCACCTTCCTGGATGATGGTTTCTGCGGGCCGTTCTTCCTGAACCGGTACCGGGGTTTCATCAGGCATTGCGGCCTCTTTGGTTACGGTTGTGTTCATCGTATTCATGGAAACTCTCCTCACCACCGGCGTTCAAGACGCTTGCGCATCCAGATCGCCAGCGCATTCATACTGATCAGGAAGGCCAGCAGAACCATGATGGCCGCTGACGCACGTTCAATAAAGGCCAGCTCCGGGCTGCCTGCCCACAGGAACACCTGCACCGGCAAGACCGTGGCGGAATCCAGGAAACCTCCGGGCACGTCCACGATGAAGGCCACCATGCCAATCAGCAGCAGGGGTGCCGTCTCACCCAGGGCCTGGGCCATGCCGATAATGGAGCCGGTGAGCATACCCGGCAGCGCCAGGGGCAGCACATGGTGCAACACCACCTGCATCTTGGACGCACCAATGCCTTCAGCCGCTTCGCGAATGGAGGGGGGCACGCTCTTGATGGCGGCACGGCTGGAAATAATGATGGTGGGCAGGGTCATCAGGGTCAGCACCAGGCCACCCACCACCGGCACGGAACGTGGCATACCAAACAGATTGATGAACACTGCCAGGCCCAGCAGACCGAAGATGATCGACGGCACCGCCGCCAGGTTGTTGATATTTACCTCGATAAAATCGGTGAGTTTGTTCTGGGGAGCAAACTCTTCCAGGTAAATAGCGGCCGCAACGCCGATGGGAAACGACAGCACCAACGTCACCGCCATGGTCAGTAACGAGCCAACGATGGCCCCCAGGATGCCGGCCCGGGACGGATCCCGGGAGTCACCCCGGCTGAAGAAGACGTCGTTGAAGGAAGTATCCACTACGCCCTTCTCAACCAACTGATCCACCCATTCCCTTTGTTGCTGGTTGAGCTTGATGGAGTAGTTGTCGTCGTCAGCGTGCTTCACATACACATCGACATTGGTATGGGACAGGAACTCCATGGTCTGGGTGGTTCCCAGCAGGTCCGGATTCTCCTTGAGCGCATCCCGCAACTGATTGGACGCGTAGGGGTTGAGCAGGTCACGGACGGCGTCACGGTCAGACTCGCCGGCCCCGGGAATCTCCCGCATCAGTGCCTGGATCAGCGGCTCAACGAAGTCCGCCATCTTCATCTGGCGCTCATCGCTGGCGTCATCCAGGTACATCATCTCACCGTCGATAGCCACCTCCATGGTGATGGTGGTCTTGATAAACGCCGAGTGGCCCTTGCCGATAATATCGGCGAAGAGCACCACCAGCGCCGACAAGGCGATGGCGATAGCGATGATGCCATAGGCCCGGAAACGTCGCTCCTTGCGGTACCGGCGCTTGAGGGACTGGCGGACAATCTCCGCCTGTTTGCTTTGATCACTCATACTGTTCCCGATATTTGCGGACAATGTGAAGGGCGAGCACGTTCAGGGCCAGGGTCGCCAGGAAGAGCATGGCACCCAGGGCAAACGCGGCCAGGGTCTTGGCGCTGTCGAATTCCTGGTCACCGGTGAGCAGCGTCACGATCTGGACCGTCACGGTGGTCACCGACTCCAGCGGGTTGGCGGTCAGGTTGGCCGCCAGGCCCGCAGCCATGACCACGATCATGGTCTCACCAATGGCCCGTGAAACCGCCAGCAAGATACCGCCCATAATCCCGGGCAATGCCGCCGGGAAAATCACCTTCTTCATGGTTTCGGACTGGGTCGCACCCAGGGCCAGGGAGCCATCCCGCAGGGTCTGGGGTACCGCGTTGATCACGTCATCGGACAAGGAGGACACGAACGGGATAATCATGATACCCATAACGCCACCGGCAGCCAGGGCACTCTGGGACGAGGCATCAATACCGAGTGACGCTGCAAAGTTGCTGATAAAGGGCGCTACGGTGAGGGCCGCAAAGAAGCCATAAACCACGGTAGGGATACCCGCCAGCAATTCCAGCAGGGGTTTGACGATACCCCGCACACGACGGCTGGCGTATTCTGAAAGGTAGATCGCCGACAGCAGTCCCACCGGCACTGCCACCAGCATGGCGATGGCCGAGATCAGCAGGGTACCGGTGAACAGCGGAACCATGCCGAAGGCACCCTCGGCCGCCACCTGGTCGGCCCGCAAGGCCGTCTGGGGGCTCCACTGGGTGCCAAAGAAAAACTCGACAAAGGAAATCTTGCCGAAGAAGCGAATGGTTTCGAAGGCGACGGAAAAGATAATCCCCAGCGTGGTCAGAATCGCCAGGGCGGCACAGGCGAAGAAGATCCACTTCAGGGTCTTTTCCACCTGGGCCCGGGCATTCAGGCGCGGCTGGATGCGTATCCAGCCCAGGAAGCCGGCCAGCACGGCCACCGCAACCACCAGCGCTGTCATATACCAGCGGCTCTGGGCACGGAGGGCCGTGAGACGCTCGGCGGCCTCGACGATCGGTGGCTCTGCAAACCCCGGCGGCAGTGCACCACTGGCAACGTTACTGATCTTGCTCAACAGCAGGCTGGCGGCCCCTTCCGAGTCGGGAATCATTTCCGCCGGCAGTGAGCCCACCACCAGCAACTGGATGACCTTGCCCTGAAAGGCTGCCCAGAGCCCGAGTACAATCAATGCCGGTATACCGCACCAGAGTGCTGCCCGGGCGCCATAGTAAAAAGGCAGGGATTTTAGGTGACGGATGCCGCCCAGGGGCGTGGCCAGTGACCGGGACCGGGCATAGCCCAGCACATAGGCCACCAGGGCAAGTACAATCGTCACGAGGAAAAGGTTGGCCGCTTGCATGCAATTTCCTGTCAGAGAGACTTCAGGGCCAGCAGACACCCGGTCACGGGCGCCGATTCATACTGACCTTCCACATACGCCAAAGGGCGCGGCCCTCCTGGACCGCACCCTTTGACCGTTCCGGCGCTCTGCCGGCGCTTACATCAGCTCATCCTTGCTCAGGTTGGGCAGATTCTCCGCCTTGTCCTGCAGATCCATCAGTGCATCACGGGGCGGCACGATCAGGCCGACTGTTTTCAGGTAGCCGTTCGGGCCCATGGCGCCAACACCCGTAAACTCGGCAGCGTACTCCTTGATACCCGGAACCACGCCAACGTGTGCTTTCTTCACGTAGAAGAACAGGGAGCGGGCAACCGGGTAGTCGTCAGCTGCGATCGCCTCGGCGGTCGGCACCTTACCATTGAGGGTGGCGGCCTGCAGGCGATCAGAGTTCTCCTCCAGGAAGCTGTAGCCGAATACGCCATACATGCTGTCGTCGTCGATCAGCTTCTGAACGATCAGGTTGTCATTCTCACCCGCTTCGATGAAGGCACCGTCTTCACGAATGCTCTGGCAAACGGATTCCATCTGGTCTTCGTCCATGTCGGCAACCGCCGGCAGGTCTTCACAGCCGCCCTGCAGGGCCAACTCGTTGAAAGAGTCACGGGTACCGGAGGTGGGCGGAGGCCCCATTACACGAATGGCCACGTTCGGCAGGCTGGCGTCGATGTCACTCCACTTCTCGTAAGGGTTCGGAACCAGCTTGCTCTCGTCGTCCGGGGAGGGAACTTCCTTGCCCAGGGCCAGGAACAGCTGTTCAAGGGTGAGTTCCAGGTTGTCCGCGTCCCTGGAGCTGGCAATCACGATACCGTCGGAACCAATGCGGAACTCGGTGATGTCTTCAACGCCGTTGCTCTGGCACAGGTCAAACTCGGACGGCTTCATGCGACGGGAAGCGTTGGTGATATCCGGGTGCTGGGTGCCGATACCCTGACAGAACAGCTTGAGACCACCGCCGGAGCCGGTGGACTCAAGCTTCGGGGTCGGAAAATCTGTATTGGAACCAAAACGCTCGGCAACCACGGTTGCGAACGGATAAACGGTTGAGGAACCGACAATGCTGATGGTGTCCCGGGCCATGGCCGGGGTGGACAGGGCGGCAATGCTGCCTGCCACGGCGACACTTGCAATAGCTGTCTTCAGTTTCATCACGTTGAGTCTCCATCGGGTTATTGGCTTCGGGTTATCCGATGGTTGGCAGATTACGGAGAGTGTATGACAAGTTTGTTACACCCGCAGAAATAATTTCCACTTATCTGTCGATTTCACTTGCACGCTTATCTGGTATGAATACCATGCTCACCAATTAATCAGACCTAATAACAACACAGGTAGCGCTTAATGACCGACTATGACGACGACAGGCCCAAACCCCGCGGCGAGCTGATGATCCAGCTGGTCCCCCTGCCCGCGGACACCAACGCCAACGGCGATGTCTATGCCGGCTGGCTGGTGCAGCAAATGGACACCGCCGCCGGAACCCTGGCTGGCCGCATCTCCCAGGGCCGTAATGCCACCGTAGCCATGGACCGCATGGAATTCCTCTCTCCCCTGCGCATCGGTGCCCAGGTGGGCTGTTACTGTGAACTGGTGGATATCGGCCGCAGTTCCATGAAGATTCATGTGGAAGTCTGGACCCGTGACCGCAACAACAAGCCGCCCCGCAAGGTGACCGAGGGCCTGTTTGTCTACGTGGCCATTGACGAGAACGGCCGCATTCGCGAAGTACCGGAGCAATAACCGTTTGTTCCCGTCCGGCTCCCGTTAGCGTTGACAGCGACCGGGGGCCGGGACAATCACTACCCCGCCTCCTTCCCTTAATATAGAAAAAGACCTGTCGCCACCCTGACCGGCTGTCATAAAAATATCATCGGTTTTCTATAGGTTCGGAACGGCATTTTCCGAAACCAGAAGGATACCTGTGATGAAAAAACTCAAGCTGCTGGCCTGTATCTCCCTGCTGCTGCCTGTGGCGGCCAATGCCGAATTCAAGCTGGATGACCGTTACCAGGACAAGGACGGTGACCTGATCGCCGATATCCCCGCCGATGCCTCACAGCAGGTGGATCCCTCTACCCTGATCTTTGCCTACACGCCCGTGGAGGATCCGGCCGTCTACCGGGAAGTCTGGTCCGAGTTCCTTGATCACCTCGCGGAGATCACCGGCAAGAAGGTGCAGTTCTTCCCGGTTCAGTCCAACGCCGCCCAGATCGAGGCGATGCGCGCCGGTCGCCTGCACATTGCCGGCTTCAATACCGGTTCCAACCCGCTGGCAGTCGCCTGCGCCGGTCTGCGACCGTTCACCATGATGGCTGCGGAAGACGGCTCGTTCGGCTATGAAATGGAAATCATCACCTACCCGGATTCCGGTATTGAGGATGTGGAGGATATTCGCGGCAAGGAACTGGCCTTCACTTCCCAGACGTCCAACTCCGGTTTCAAGGCGCCGTCCGCCATCCTCAAGGCCGATTACAACATGGTCGCCGGCGAAGACTTTGAGCCGGTATTTTCCGGCAAGCACGATAACTCGATCCTGGGCGTCGCCAACCAGGACTACCCGGCCGCAGCCATCGCCAACTCTGTACTTAACCGGATGCTGAGCCGGGACGTGGTCAGCGACGACCAGATCGTCTCCCTCTACAAGTCCCAGACCTTTCCCACCACCGGTTACGGCATCGCCCACAACCTGAAGCCGGAACTGCAGGAAGCCATCCAGGAAGCCTTCTTCTCCTTTGAATGGGAAGGTACCGCGCTGGAAGAGGAGTTCTCCAAGTCCGGTGAAGCGCAGTTCGTGCCGATTACCTTCCAGGAGCACTGGGAAGTGATTCGCAAGATCGACGCCGCCAACGGCGTTGCCTACAACTGCCAATAAGCGGTGAGCCCTTTACGTGCTTGAACTTGATCGTCTGTCCAAAACCTACGCCACCGGCGACACCGCCCTGAGCCAGGTCAGCTTCGAAGTACCGGCTGGCCAGGTAGTGGGGCTGATCGGCCCCTCGGGGGCCGGCAAATCCACCCTGATCCGGTGCATCAACCGGCTGGTGGAGCCTTCCGGCGGTAAGGTCATCCTGTCCGGCACCAACCTGGTGACGCTACGGGGCAATGCCCTGCGACGCGCCCGGCGCCGGATCGGCATGATCTTCCAGGAATATGCCCTGGTGGAACGTCTTACGGTAATGGAAAACGTGCTGTCCGGTCGGCTCGGTTACGTGCCGGCCTGGCGGTCGTTTTTGCGCCGTTACTCACCCGAAGACGTGGCCAAGGCTTTCTCGCTGCTGGACCAGGTGGGCCTGTCCGACCATTTCAACAAGCGGGCAGACGCCCTCTCCGGGGGCCAGCGCCAACGGGTCGGTATCGCCCGGGCCCTGGAGCAGGACCCGGAGTTGTTGCTGGTGGATGAACCCACGGCCTCCCTGGACCCCAAGACTTCCCGCCAGATCATGCGCCTGATTGGCAGCGCCTGCCGGAAGCGCAACCTGCCGGCCATCATCAATATCCATGACGTGCTGCTGGCCCAGCAGTTCACCGACCGGATTATCGGCCTGAAAGCCGGCGAAGTGGTCTTCGACGGCAAACCGGAGGCCCTCACTGACCAGGTACTCACCCGCATCTACGGGGATGAGGACTGGACCCGCATGCGCGGGGAAGAGAACGCCGGGGAGGAGTCACAGCCACCCACCGTAGACCTGGCAGAGGGGCTGTAGATGGCAGTACAGAGCTATCCCGGTCGCTGGAAGCGGCCACCGGTACTATTGACCAATCCGTTCTGGCGCCGGGCAATCTACACCGGTGCCCTGGTCTACCTGGTGCTGGCACTGCAAAGCGTGGAGATCGACTGGCAACGGGTTTGGCTGGGGCTGGACCGGGGCTGGAAGTTCATCGAGGGCTTCCTGGTCCCGGACTTCACCACCCGATGGCGGGATATCCGTGAGGGACTGGAGGAAAGCCTGACCATGACCCTGACCTCCACCGTTGCCGGCATCCTGGTATCGGTGCCCATTGGTATCGGTGCCGCCCGTAACCTGGCTCCCGCCCCGATCTATCTGGTATGCCGGAGCATTATCACCCTGTCCCGTTCCTTCCAGGAAGTGATCATCGCCATCCTGCTGGTGGCCATGTTCGGATTCGGTCCCTTTGCCGGCTTCCTGACCCTGTCGTTCGCCACCATCGGCTTCCTGTCCAAGTTACTGGCGGAAGACATTGAAGAATGTGACCGCAGTCAGATCGAGGCCATTCGCGCTACCGGCGCCGGCTGGTGGCAGGTGGTGAACTACGCCGTCCAGCCCCAGGTAATGCCACGCCTGGTGGGGCTGTCCCTGTACCGGCTGGACATCAACTTCCGGGAATCCGCGGTCATCGGCATTGTGGGTGCTGGCGGTATCGGCGCCACCCTGAATACCGCCATTGATCGCTACGAGTATGACTCTGCCGGCGCCATCCTGATCATCATCATCTCCATTGTGCTGGTGGTGGAATATTCCTCATCCTGGATTCGCAGGTGGGTACAATGACAAGCTCATCCATCCCTGCCTGGCATTACCGCACACCGAAGCAGACACTGCTGCGATGGCTGGGCTGGTTTTCGCTGGTGGCGCTGACGGTGTTCAGCTGGCAACTCATGAACGAGAACACCATCTGGGCCTTTGTCAGCGACGCACCGGAGCAGGCCGCCGACATTGGCGATCGGATGTTCCCGCCAGCCTGGGGCTACACCGGCCAGCTCTGGCAACCCCTGTGGGACACCATCAACATCGCGACCCTGGGCACCCTGCTCGGCGTCCTGTTTGCCGTTCCCGTGGCCTTCCTGGCGGCCAGCAACACCACACCCAGCACCCGCTTTGTGCGACCACTGGCACTGCTGGTTATCGTGGCGTCCCGTTCCATCAACTCGCTGATCTGGGCCTTGCTGCTGGTTGCCATCATCGGTCCGGGGCTGCTCGCCGGTATCATTGCCATCGGCCTGCGCTCCATCGGCTTTGTCGCCAAGCTGCTCTATGAGGCCATCGAGGAGATCGATACCAGCCAGGTGGAGGCGGTGCGCGCCACCGGCGCCAGCGGGGCCCAGGTGATCGACTACGCCATTGTGCCGCAGATACTGCCCGCCTTCTGGGGCATCAGCGTGTTCCGCTGGGACATCAATATCCGCGAATCCACCATCCTGGGGCTGGTGGGCGCCGGGGGCCTGGGCATCCAGCTCAATGCGTCACTGGCGACCCTGGCCTGGAACCAGGTGGCGATGATCTTCGTGGTGATCCTGTTCACCGTGGTGGTGTCGGAATGGGTTTCCGCGAAGGTACGACAGGCGGTAATCTGACCTTATGGAAGACACGCACCTGACCGCCTTTGCCGGGGTAACCCCTGACCCGGCCTGGGCCTTTGACCAGTACCAGCGCCTGCGGCACCAGCTTCCCCGGCCTGACTACAATCCAGGCCCAAGCCAGGCCATACCCTCACTGGAGCCGCTGCAGGAGCGGTTTGACGCCTTTGTGTTTGATGCCTTCGGCGTACTCAATACCGGCATGGCGGTTATCCCCGGGGCGGTGGAAAGGCTTGCCAGCCTGCAGGCCAGCGGCAAGTCGGTACTGGTGCTGTCCAACGCGGCCACCGCCAGCCAGGCAGCACTGACTGCGAAGTATCAGGCGATGGGCTTCGACCTGGCCGAGCACCAGGTCATTTCCAGCCGCTGGCTACTGGAGGATGCCCTGGGCCGAGAGCCACGGAATGGACTCTGGGGAGTGATTGCACCACCCACGTCCGACAGCCAGACCCTACCCGGCATTCATCAGCACCCTGTCAGACCGGGTATCACGGACCTGGAGCTGGATGCCTGTGACGGTTTTATCTTTCTCAGTAGTGAAGACTGGAACGAGGTTCTCCACGAGCAACTCACCGCCAGCCTGAAGCGACGGCCTCGCCCGCTGGAGGTTGCCAACCCTGACCTGGTGGCTCCCCGCGGCGATTGCCTGACCCTGGAACCCGGTTTCTTTGCCCACAGACTGCGTGAAGACACCGGCGTCAGCCCGCAGTTCTTCGGCAAACCCTACGCCCCTGCCTTTGCGGCAGCGCTGACGCGCCTGGCCGGCATTCCAGCCCACCGGATACTGATGGTGGGCGACACCCTGCACACGGACATCCTGGGTGCCCGCGCGGCCGGCATGGCCACCCTGCTGGTGAGTAGCCACGGTTCGCTCGCGGGCATGGACCTGGACAGCTGCATCCGACAGTCCGGTATTGCACCGGACTTCATCACTCCCTCGATCTGGATGGACAACGTCTGTGCCTGACAGCTCCCCGCGCACCGGATGTCCGCAAAGGCCAGCAGACAGTCCCTATGTCCCGTCGGCCGATTCCGGGTTCAACGCTGAGTCAACTTTCACCTGAAGTTCATCCGGATACAGCAGGACCTCGATGCGACGGTTCATGCGCCGGCTGGCGTCATTGGTTTCCTCAACCAGCGGGCGGGTATCGGCGTACCCCACCGCCTGCATGCGTTCAGCGGCGATGCCCGTGTCCCGGAGTACCCTTACCGCCGAGGCCGCCCGGGAAGCTGAAAGCTCCCAGTTCGTGGGGTAGCGGAACTGAAGCCGGCGGGAGATGGGACGGCTGTCACTGTGACCCTGGACACTGATCGTGTGATCGGGAAAGCTTTCAAGGGCGTTGGCCAGCAGTTGCAGGGTTTGACGCCCGGACTCACCGATCCGGGCAGAGCCGGAATCAAACACGATTTTTTCCGGTAACTTGATAACCGTGGTGCCGTCTTCCAGGCGTGACACCAGCGTCTGCTTTTCATTACTCAGCGCCTGCAGGCGAGCCTGGAGGTCGTTCATGGCGGATTGTTCACGCTGCAACCGGGCTTCAAGTTCCGCGATGGTTTCGCTGGCATTTTGGCTCCGGACCTGCTGCAAGGCCAGCTGTTCCCGTGCCTGACGGTATTGCTCTGCGACCGATTGGCGTTCGGCAGCCACTTCATCCAGGGCGGCTTTCCGTTGCTCTACCTGGCCTCGGGTCTGATCCAGTTCGGCACGGGCGGTTTCCAGCGCATCCTCAAGTTCATCAGCCTGCGTCCGGGCCCGGGTCTGTTCTTCCCTGGCGGTAGCCAATGAGGCTTCCAGATCCTGGCGGCGTGCCGTCAACTCTGCAACCTGTTCCTGACTGCGGGCAAGCTGTTCACCACGGTCGCTGGCCAGTGTCTCAGCAACTGCCAGATCCTTCTTCAGTGTTTCAATACGACGCTCCAGGTCGATGATCTGCTGCCGGGCCCCAGTCAGATTTCGCCGGGTATCATTCAGCTCCGCTTCCAGCTGATCGGCGCTGGTGGTTCGCTGTTCAAGACGTTCCTGAGCCCTGAGCAACTGCTGACGCAGGCGCTCCTGTTCGGCCTGCAAGTCAACGAGTGCCTGCTGCCCTTGCCTCGCCTCTGCCAGGGTTTCCTCATAGGCGCTGGTCATCTGTGACAGCTCGTCGTTGAGGGACCAGTAAAAATAGGCTCCGGCCCCGGCTATCAGCACCAGCAAGATCATCAGTGCCGTGGTCACCCAGCCTCGTTGCGCCATACAATTTCCTCTTGGTGATAAAGCATTAACCATAGTTCATGTTCCCGCTATGATCGAGTGACGGCGCCAATGGTCGGCCGCCCGGGAAAACGCTCCCTCCTGACCACTCCGAATCCCTGTTAACGACGTATCCATCAGGGGATCAATGATCCTGCAATGGGAATCGACACTTACAGAGCGACTCTGCAATACGGCAGCGCTCTGCACAGGCAACTGACAGGAGGCTGTTTGAGACCCGGAACACGGCAAGGCACTGTGCACGACCATCCGGACAATGCGGCAGGTCAATCCTACAGCTGGCGGAGCATACTCGCGCTGGCGTTGAAGCATAAGCCGCGGCTTGTCCGTGCCAATGTGCTGGCCATCCTGGCAACAGCGGTCAGTGTGCCGATTCCGCTATTGCTGCCAGTGCTGGTGGATGAGGTATTGCTGGAGGAGGCTGGGCCGGTCTTGCCCTTCCTGCGGCTGGTGCTGCCAGAAGCGTGGCATCAGCCGACGGTTTACATTGGTGCCATGGTGCTGGCGGCGTTCCTGCTCAGAGTCCTCGCGTTGGGGTTTAACGTCTTGCAATCCCGGGAGTTTTCGAAGATTTCCAAGGACGTGGTGTTTCGTATCCGGTCACGGTTGCTGGGACGCTTGCAACGGGTCGCCATGTCGGAATATGAAACCCGGGGTGCCGGCGGTATCACCAGCCACTTTATTACCGACCTGGATACCATCGACCAGTTTCTGGGAACCACCATCAGTCGGTTCATTGTTGCCAGCCTGACCGTTATGGGTACCGCGTCGGTGCTGTTGTGGGTGCACTGGCAGCTGGGACTATTGATTCTGCTTTTTAACCCCCTGGTGATCTTCGCCACCATGCTGATCAGCAAGCGGGTGAAGGAACTCAAGCGCCGGGAGAACAGCGCCTACGAGGATTTCCAGGGTGACCTGACGGAAACCCTGGACGCGATCCATCAGCTCCGGGCGGCCAACCGGGAGCAACATTACCTGCACCAGCTGGTCCATCGGGCCCGTGCAGTTCGTGACCACGCCATCCGCTTCGAGTGGCGCAGTGATGCCGCTACCCGGGCCAGTTTTGCCCTTTTCCAGTTCGGGGTAGATGCATTTCGTGCAGCTGCGATGGTGACTGTACTATTCAGCGACCTGAGCATTGGTATGATGTTCGCCATCTTTGGCTACCTCTGGTTCATGCTGACGCCGGTCCAGGAAATGCTCAATATGCAGTATGCCTGGTTTGCAGCGAATGCAGCCCTTGGCAGGGTCAATCGCTTACTGGAACTGGAAGAGGAACCCCGCTATCCGGCGTTGGAAAACCCTTTCAGGGGCAAGCACACAGTCGGTCTGTCGCTGAAGAATATTCATTTCAGCTACTGTGACGAGCAGGTACTCAAAGGCATCGACCTTGACCTGGCACCCGGAGAGAAAGTTGCCCTGGTGGGCGCCAGTGGCGGCGGAAAATCCACCCTGGTACAAATCATTCTGGGCATGTACACCCCGCAGAAGGGGGAGATACGGATTAACGGGGTACCGGTTCAGCGGATCGGGCTCCCCTGCCTTCGCGAGCACATCGCCACCGTTCTGCAGCACCCGGCGCTGTTCAATGACACCGTTCGCCAGAACCTCACTCTGGGTCGCCACAAATCGGACGGGCAACTCTGGGAAGCCTTGCGGATTGCCCAGCTTGACCGGACCATCGAGGCAATGCCGGATCGGCTGGACACCGTGATCGGCCGCCAGGGCGTTCGGCTATCCGGCGGCCAGCGTCAGAGACTGGCGATCGCACGGATGGTGCTGGCCGATCCGGCGGTGGTGATCCTGGACGAAGCAACCTCGGCCCTGGATGCAGAGACGGAGTTTCAGCTCCACCGGGATCTCGAAGCCTTTCTGAGCAAACGGACCACCCTGATCATCGCCCACCGACTCAGCGCCGTGAAGCAGGCAGATCGGGCCTGTGTGTTTGAAGATGGCCGGATCATCGAAGAAGGCCAGCACGCTGACCTGATCGACAAAGACGGCCTTTATGCGCAGCTTTACGGCAACATTCAGGCCTGACCCCTCAGGTCACCAGGGCAGTTCCTCGCCATTGCTGTGCCAGAAGGAGCCCGTATTTTCCAGGTCCAGCCTGGCAATGCGTTCTGCCAGGCCGCAGGCGGATTCCTCCGGGCTTATCAGGCCGCCGAAGTTGACCATGCGGGTCTTCACATAGCCCGGGTGCAACTGGGCCACGGCGATACCTTTCGGCTTGAGGTCCATCGCCAGGGACTTGCCGAAGGCATTGAGAGCGGCCTTCGAGGCCCGGTAGCCGTAACGGCCACCGGAATCGTTGTCGGCAATGGAGCCCATGCGGCTGGTGATATTGGCGATTTTGCCCCCTTCCGGGAT
Source organism: Marinobacter sp. AN1 (assembly GCF_026013985.1). Classification (NCBI taxonomy): domain Bacteria; kingdom Pseudomonadati; phylum Pseudomonadota; class Gammaproteobacteria; order Pseudomonadales; family Marinobacteraceae; genus Marinobacter; species Marinobacter sp. AN1. Next base: position 3,904,339 of record NZ_CP110342.1, read on the forward strand.
CTGCGGCACCAGGGCTTGTGCCACCCGCAACGGCGCGTAGGCATTGATCTCCATCTGCGTACGAATGGAGTCAAAGTCGATGCTACCCAGCTGCTCATCCTGCAGCAGGCCGGCATTATTGATCAGCAGGCGGATGGATTTGCCCGCCAGGCCCGCCTTCAGTTTTTCAATGCCAGCATCGGTGGTGACATCCACGCCGTCGATGACCTGCGCGGCTACGTCGACCAGGTCGTCAGAGGACTGGCGACAAACGCCGATCACCTCGCAACCTTCCTGCGCATAGTGTCGGGCCAGTTCCAGCCCGATGCCACGATTGGCACCGGTAATCACAACCACGTCAGATTCAGCCATTAGACCTCCTCAGGGTTCCGATAAGTTGGTTTCGCCCATGTTCGGCCCGGGGAGCGGGAAGATCAAGGATGTGACGGTCGGTTATCCGTTCCCGGCCACCGCCACCGGGTGCCGATCTGGCAGCATCAGCGACAGCATTGACGCCGTGGCCACCAGGGCGGCAGAGATCCACAGGCAGGCCTCCAGTCCCCAGGCCTGGTAGACCCAGCCTGACAGCACGGTGCCCAGCAGCCGCCCGGCGGCGTTGGACATGTAATAGAAGCCCACATCCAGCGATACCCCGTCCCCCCGGGCGTAGCTGACGATCAGGTAGCTGTGCAGGGATGAATTGATGGCGAACAGGACGCCGAACAGCAGCAGCCCGCCAACCACCACAACTTGCGCTGACCAGCCCACCATCAGCGCAGCCGCGATGCCCGCCGGAATCAGCGCCAGCAATGCAGCCCAGGCAACGGCCCCGGACTTGCCATCCGAATGGCCGGTTATCCTCGGCGCGATGGTCTGGATAAAGCCATAGCCAATGATCCAGCTGGCCATGAAACCGCCCACTTGCCAGTGGTCCCAGCCAAACACCGTGGCCATGTACACCGGTAGGGCCACCACAAACCACACGTCACGGGCACCGAACAGGAACATGCGCGCTGCCGACAGCACGTTGATGGCCCGGCTCTTGGAGAGGATCTCACGGAACTTTGGCTTTGCCTTGCTCTTGCCCAGGTCCTGCCCCAGCAGGAACAGGCTGGCCAGCCATACCAGCCCTAAAGCCACCGCCATCAGGATAACCGCCCCCTTGAAACCGGCGGCCATCAGCAGTACGCCCCCCAGGAAGAAGCCCACCCCCTTGAGGGTGTTCTTGGAGCCAGTGAGAATCGCCACCCACTTGTACAGGGTACCCTGCTGCTCGTCCGGCACCAGCAACTTGATGCCGCTCTTGGCGGACATCTTGTTCAGGTCCTTGGCGATGCCGGATAGTGCCTGCGCGGCCATTACCCAGGGCACGGTGAGCACAGCCGCCGGGACCGCCAGCATGGCGAGCGCCACAATCTGCAGGAACAGCCCGATATTCATGGTGCGGTTCAGCCCCCACCGGGCACCCAGGTACCCTCCCACCAGGTTGGTCACCACCCCGAAGAACTCGTAGAAGATAAACAGCAGGGCAATCTCCAGGGGCGAGTAACCCAGCTGATGGAAATGCAGCACCACCAGCATCCGCAGGGCACCATCCGTCAGGGTAAAGGCCCAGTAGTTGCCGGTTATGACCAGGTACTGGCGGATAGCCGCAGTCATATCAGGCCAGGCCCACCTTGCGTGCCAGCTCTACCGTGCGGTTGGCGTAGCCCCATTCGTTGTCGTACCAGGCGTAGATTTTCACCTGGGTGCCATTGATCACCAGGGTGGAGAGTGCATCCACAATGGACGAGCGCGGGTCCGTCTTGTAGTCGATGGACACCAGTGGGCGCTCCTCATAGCCCAGAATGTCTTTCAGGTCGCCCTCGGCCGCTTCTTTCAGCAACTGATTGACCGTATCCCGGTCCGTGGGCTGATCCACCTCGAACACGCAATCCGTCAGCGATGCATTGGTGAGCGGAATACGCACCGCATGGCCGTCCAGGCGCCCCTTCAGTTCCGGGAAAATCTCGATGATGGCCGTGGCAGAGCCGGTACTGGTGGGAATCAGGGAACTGCCACAGGCCCGGGCCCGGCGCAGATCCTTGTGGGGCGCGTCCAGGATGGTCTGGGTGTTGGTGAGACTGTGAATGGTGGTGATGGATCCGTGCCGGATGCCCAGCTTCTCGTGGATCACCTTCACCACCGGCGCCAGGCAGTTGGTGGTGCAGGAGGCAGCGGTCACGATGCGATCGTTGGCCGAATCAAAGATATCTTCATTCACACCCATGACAATGTTCTTCGCGCCTGCCTCCTTCACCGGCGCGGTGACCACCACACGCTTGATGCCCTGGTCCAGGTAACCCTGCAATACCTCCACGGTCTTGTTGACGCCGCTGGCCTCGATTACCAGGTCACAGCCGGACCAGTCAGTGTCACCGATCGCCTTGTTACGAGTCACCCGGATGCGCTGGTCCCCAATGACCATATCGCTGCCATCGGCTTCAGCCTGGCGGCTCCAGGTACCATGCACACTGTCGAAGTTGAGCAGGTGCGCCAGGGTCGCCGCATCGGCCCCCGGATCATTAATGGCTACAAACTCCAGCTCCGGCCATCCCCAGGCCGCACGCAGGGCAAGCCGCCCGATGCGACCGAAACCGTTAATGCCTACCTTGATCTTGCTCATACTGTGCTCCTGGTATTTCCTGAAATCCGAAAAGTCGAGAACGCTCACTCACGGGCATGACACTTCAGGGCGATTCGCCATGGCCTGCAGCCGGGCTTGCGGTGTCTGAATCAGCGCCTGGTTGGCACTGGCGGTTTCATCGAGTACCCGTACCAGCCAGCCCGGCAATTGAGGGCTAAGGTAATAGTAGACCCACTGGCCATGACGTTCCGTCTCAACCAGGCCGGTATCGCGAAGGGTGGCCAGGTGGCGGCTGACCTTGGGCTGGGACACGTCCAGTGCTTCGGTCAGCTCACAGACGCACAGCTTTTGCTGATCCCGGATCAGCAACAATGCTGCCAGGCGCAGCTCGTCCGCCAGTGCCTTGAATACAGTCACGGGGTTATAGTCGGTCGCCTTCAGGCCGGTTTCCTTCTGGTGCACCAGGGTGAACAAGCTGATGCGCTCCCGCAGTTCTTTCAGGGTCAGGGCAAACACCGCGTGCCGGTTGCTCTGGGCAGGATCGGGAAAGTCCCAGGCGATGCGCTGGGCCGGCTGGCAGACCTCACCACACTCGTTGGCGGCTTTCTCGCAAAGGGTGATCACATAGTCCCAGGGCTGATCCTGCAGACTTGCAAGCCGCTTGCTACGAAGGCCTTCGGTCGATACGCCAGCCTCTTCCAGCACCTGGAGCGCCATCGGATGGGGCGTTGCCGGATCGGTTCCGGCACTGGCTACCTCGAACCGGTCCCCGGCCATATCCCGGAGCAGGGCTTCGGCCATCAGTGAGCGTGCGCTGTTGGCGGTACAGACAAACAGGACCCGGCGCTTCATATGATCACCCATATATTCAATTTAACAGATATCTGTTTTTGTGCATAATAGGCATCACCTTATCCCGAGTAAAGGACATTTCTGTGACAACCATCGATGACCTGCCCAACATCGACCCCGAACACTTCAAGGCGCCTTCCGGCTGGGCCCTTTTTGACAGCACGCCATCGGGCCACAGGCCCAGGATTCTGCTGCTCTATGGCTCATTGCGGGAGCGTTCCTTCAGTCGCCTGGTTGTGGAAGAGGCCGCCCGCCTGCTGGAAGCCATGGGCGCCGAACCCCGCATCTTTAATCCACGGGGCCTGCCGCTTGCCGATGCCGAGGAAGATTCGCACCCCAAGGTTCAGGAGCTGAGGCAACTGGCGGAGTGGTCTGAGGGCATGGTGTGGTGCTCGCCGGAGCGCCACGGTGCCATGACCGGTATCATGAAAACCCAGATTGACTGGATCCCGCTCTCCATTGGGGGCATGCGGCCCACCCAGGGCAAGACCCTGGCGGTGATGCAGGTGTGCGGTGGCTCCCAGTCTTTCAATGCGGTGAATCAGTTGCGGGTACTCGGTCGCTGGATGCGCATGATCACCATCCCTAACCAGTCTTCGGTGCCAAAGGCGTTTACCGAGTTTGATGACAACGACCGGATGTTCCCATCACCCTTCTACAATCGGATTGTGGATGTAATGGAAGAGCTGGTTAAGTTCACCCTGCTGACCCGTGACCGCAGCGACTATCTCACCGACCGCTATTCCGAGCGGGTCGAGAGCGCCGACGAGGTCTCGAAGCGCGTCAACCAACGGTCCATGTGAGAGTTCAGCCATGAGCAACAAGGTAGAGATCGCCACCGCCAAAGAAACCAGCGGGGGTATGGGATTATTCGAACGTTACCTCTCGGTGTGGGTAGCACTGGCAATCATTGTGGGTGTGGCCCTAGGCCAACTGGCCCCGGCCGTTCCGGAGATACTCTCCCGCTTCGAATACGCCCAGGTGTCCATTCCCATCGCCATCCTGATCTGGGCGATGATCTTTCCCATGATGGCCCAGATCGATTTCAGTGCCATTGTCGGGGTACGCAAAGAGCCCAAAGGCCTGGCCATTACCACCACGGTCAACTGGCTGATCAAGCCCTTCACCATGTTTGCCATTGCCTGGTTCTTCCTGACGGTGGTGTTTGAACCATGGATCGCTCCTCAACTGGCCAGTGAATACCTGGCTGGCGCCATTCTCCTCGGGGCCGCTCCCTGCACCGCCATGGTGTTTGTCTGGAGCTACCTAACCAAAGGCGATGCCGCCTACACCCTGGTACAGGTATCACTGAACGACATCATCATGCTCTTCGCCTTCGCGCCGATTGTGGTGTTCCTGCTGGGTATCTCGGACATCCAGGTCCCATGGGACACGGTGTTGCTATCGGTCATCCTGTACATCGTCATTCCACTGGCCGCCGGCTACCTGACTCGTCGCACCCTGATTGCCCGCCACGGCCAGCACTGGTACGACGAGGTGTTCCTGAAACGCATCGGCCCGGTGACGCCCGCGGCGCTGATTGTCACCCTGGTACTACTGTTCGCCTTCCAGGGCGAAGTGATCCTGGAGAATCCGCTGCACATTGCACTGATTGCGGTGCCGCTGATCGTGCAGACCTTTCTGATCTTCTTCCTCGCTTACGGCTGGGCGCGACTGTGGAAGGTGCGCCACTGTATCGCCGCACCAGGTGCCATGATCGGCGCCAGCAACTTCTTCGAACTCGCCGTCGCGGCAGCTATTGCCCTGTTTGGTCTTCAGTCCGGCGCGGCACTCGCCACGGTGGTGGGCGTGCTGGTAGAGGTACCGCTAATGCTGGTACTGGTGCGCATTGCAAACCGGACACGAGGAGCCTTCCCGGACTGACCGGCCCGACGGGAGCCGTCGTTCAGCGCCACCGGGGGCGACGGCAGCCAGTATCCCCGTGGTGGTCGGCGCGATCTGGTGGGTCACCCGCCGCATCAAACGGCGGATCATCAATGCCGAGGAGCCTGACGCCCGCTGATTTCATGAACTCGCGGCATTCAGACTCAGCACCTGAGGCCCTCTGATTGTCCGTGACAGCAAACATTGCCGGATTCATCGAGGACCACGTTACAACGACGGGCAAGAACCTCCCGCAAACGCTCTCGCGCGCGCCGGATTCTGGCCTTGGTGGCCGGCAACGATAGCCCCTGCGCCCGGGCGTAGGCCTCCTGGGACATGGGCCCGAGGTCACAGGCCTGGAGGATGTCGCGGTCGCTTTCCGCCAAGTACGGCAGGGTCGCATTAATGCAGGCATCCAGTTCGTCCACCGGTGCCCGCTCCGCAGCACGCTCATCGCGCAGATGATCCGGCACCGGCACCCAGTGCTTGCGCAGGCGATGGCTGTCAGTGAGCGCGTTGCGGGCCACCCGGAACAGCCAGGCGCGGGGATTCTCCAGTTCGCAGAAATTCCGTCCCTCACGCATCGCCTTGAAAAACACATCCTGCAGCAGGTCGTCAGCCATCGCCGGCTCTTTCACTTGGCCGAGGAGAAAGCCGCGAAGCTCGGCCTGGTGGTCATGCCAAGCCTGTAATACACAATTAAATTTCATTATCCGTCACTCAGGCCGCGCACTTCTACGCGCTGGAAAATTTCATGCCCGGCGCCGCCAGGTTGAAGACGGCACCGTCGGTGCTTCAGTAGAACAAGAGTATCCTTTTTGGCGATCATTCGTCCTCTGGGCGCCGATACATTATCAACGCCAAGACAAGGGCCATCGAACCCATGCTCGAGCTATTTACATCCCTGGCCAACTGGCTGACTTATGATCTGATGGGGCTAAGCCCGGAGACCAAACTGGGCACCTCCATCCATTTCTTCATTGAGGACACCACCAAGATCCTGTTTCTGCTGGTAGTGATGATCTACGTGATCGCACTGGCACGGGCCTCCCTCAACCTGGAGCGGGTAAGGGCCTATATCCAGCAGAAAAACCGCCTGGTGGGCTATTTCTTTGGCTCCGGTTTTGGTGCCATCACCCCTTTTTGTTCCTGCTCAAGCATTCCGCTGTTTCTGGGCTTCACCAGCGCTGGCATCCCCCTGGGGATCACCATGGCGTTCCTGTTTACCTCACCTATCATCAATGAGGTGGCGGTGATCATGTTGTGGAGCCTGCTGGGCTGGAAGTTCACCCTCGCATATATCGTGATCGGCATGGCGGTAGGCATTGTCGGTGGCATGATTCTGGATTCGATCAAGGGCGAGCGCTGGCTGAAAGACTTTGCTGCCAAGGCTTATCAGAACGCTGCAACCGAAGCCCGGAACCACACAGACAACCCTGAAATGCCTGAAGCACCAAAACTGACCTTTCAGGAAAGGCATCAGTTCGCCAAAGACGAACTGAAGGAGATCCTCGGCCGGATCTGGAAGTGGGTACTGATTGGCGTTGGCCTGGGTGCCGCCCTGCACGGCTTTGTTCCCGATGGCTGGTTTGCCGAGAACCTGGGCTCCGGCCAGTGGTGGAGTGTACCGGCGGCGGTACTCGCCGGCCTGCCCCTGTATTCCAATGCCACTGGCGTTATTCCGGTAATGGAAAGCCTGATCGTCAAGGGGCTGCCGGTGGGCACCACCCTGGCGTTCTGCATGAGCACCGTTGCAGCCAGCTTCCCGGAATTCATCATGCTCAAGCAGGTCATGAGCTTTCGCCTGCTGGCTATCATTTTTGTAATCCTGCTGGCCAATTTTATGGTGGTCGGCTGGGTAATAAACGCCATCAGCCCCTGGCTGTTCTCAGGGTTCTGATGCCTTTAAACGTAATGAAATCAATTCAAAGGAAAATGCCATGAAACGTTTCGAAGTACTTGGTACCGGCTGCAAGAAATGCGTCACTACCGCTGAGAGTATTGAGCGGGTAGCCCAGGAGCTGGGCGAGTCGATTGAAGTGGTGAAGGTGACCGATCCGGCAAAAATCATGGAGTACCAGGTGATGTCCACCCCGGCAGTGGCGGTCGACGGCACGGTGGTTCACAGCGGCTCTATCCCCGATCACGCGAAAATTGTCAGCTGGCTGAAAGCATAACCGGCAGGACGCGGGACCGGTTTCCCGCGTAAGATAGCGGGTGCACAGTGCCCCTTGTGTTAAGGGGCACTAGACTATAGTCAGATTCACCCGCTTACCCGGAGCATGCCTATGCTGAGGTTTTTCAGGATTGTCGACGGTCTTATCAGAGAAATCGGTAACCAGGAGGAAGACACCGACGCCCGGTTACGACAAGCCGACTGGATCGACGCCTGTGAACCCGATGAAGAAGAGCGGCAGATTCTCCAACGGCTGCTGAAAACCGATATCCCCGAGTTTGACGATGTGGAGGAGATCGAGGCCTCGGCCCGCTACTTCGTGGACCAGGCCGGGGTGCATGTGCACTCGATGTTTCTCAACCTGGCCGAAGGGCGTCATAACACGGTATCCGTGGCATTCATCCTGCAAAAAAGCCGCCTGATCACCATCCGCGAAACGGAACTGGCGGACTTCCGTCTGCTGCGCATGCGGGCCCGCCGTGGCCAGGTGGAGGCCGGCGATCCCTGCGAAATGATGGTGACGATTCTGGAACAGAAGGTGGAGAACCAGGCGGACGGCCTGGAGGACCTGCATCGCCAGCTGGAAGATGTCAGCTACCTGGTACTGGAAGACGAGGAGGCCGAGCTGGACGAGGCCATCAACCGCCTGGCCCGGCTGGAAGACAGCAACGGCAAGACCCGCCTGTGCCTGATGGATACCCAGCGCAATATCTCGTTCCTGCTACGCCACCTGCGCAACGAAGGGGAAGTACGGGAGACCCTCCGGGAGATTAACCGCGACATCGAAACCCTGATGTCCCACACCACGTTCCTGTTCGACAAGATCAACTTTTTGATGGACTCCACCCAGGGTTTCATCAACATCGAGCAGAACCAGATCATCAAGATTTTCTCGATTGCGGCGGTAGTGTTCCTGCCGCCCACGCTGGTCGCCAGCATCTATGGCATGAACTTCAAGTATATGCCGGAACTTGAGTGGCTACTGGGTTATCCGGGGGCGCTGGGGCTGATGGTGGCGGCCGGGATTGCGCCTTACTGGTACTTCAAGCGTAAAGGCTGGCTTTAACTGGACTGCCTGATACCAGACTGCCTGATCAATGTGGTGCAGGTCCGAATTGGGGCATGTGTTTTAAAACACGCTCCTGCCGACACATCCATGTGACGCTCGGGCTCCGCCATCCCTTGCTCCGCACGATTTTAAAACACATGCCCCAACCCGGCCCCTCAGGCATCTGAGCCTGTCGAAGACGCTCCCCCACTCCGCTCGCCCTGAGCCTGTCGAAGGGCCATAACAAGGATAAGAGAAGGGGAAACACCCTTCGACAAGCTCAGGGTGAACGGTGGGGAAATGCGGGTCAATGGTGTGGGAATATAGAAGGACTAGTCATCTCTGAACCCGCACCAGAGATTCCCAACCTGCGATAGTTACCCTCTAACAAGCCTCCAACGGAGCATAAGCCAGAACAAGCCACTTGGCTCCATCGTCAAAGTTCACCTGAACCCGGGTATGGTGACCACTCCCTTCGCTGTTCATCACAATCCCCTCCCAAATTTGGGATGGCGAACCCGCTGACCCAGGGAAAACCCGGCCTGCTCCATGGGCGCGGAATCGAACAGCCCTTCATTGGGCCGAGAGACCATGGCCGGGCGGGTCACCGTATTACGCAGGCGCACTTCCTGGATGCAGTCCGCCGGAATTTCCCGCACGAACCGGGACAGGGCGTGGAACTTCTCCTGACCGTAGAGACGGCGTGATTCCGCGTAGGTGAGGATCAGTCGCTTCATGGCCCGGGTAATGCCCACGTAGGCCAGCCGGCGCTCCTCCTCCATGCGCCCCGGCTCTTCCAGGGACATGCTGTGGGGGAACAGTCCTTCCTCCACGCCCGCCAGGAATACCAGCGGGAACTCCAGGCCCTTGGCGGAGTGCAGGGTCATCAGCTGGACACTGTCCTCGTGGGTATCCGCCTGGGCTTCACCGGCATCAAGGGCGGCCTGGGCGATGAATTCCGCCAGCGCGTCCTCGCCGTCTTCCACCTCAAAATCCGACAGGGCGTTGACCAGTTCTTCCAGGTTCTCCACCCGGGCCTGGCCCTTCTCGCCTTTCTCGTTGGCGTGGTAATCCTTCAGGCCGCTGAGTCTGAGAGTTTCTTCCATCAGACCCTGAAGGGAGGACTGGTCCACCTTCTCTGACACGGTCTGGATGATTTCGATAAACTGCTGCAGGCCGGATCGCGCCTTGCCCTTGACGGCGCCGGCGTCGAGCATGCGTTCCGAGGCTTCCCACAGGGAAATACCCTGCTCCGTGGCGTAGGCCCTCAGGTCCGCCAGGCTCTTGGCGCCGATGCCACGGGTGGGCACGTTCACCACCCGCTCGAAGGCCGCATCATCACGGCGGTAGTGGACCAGCCGTAGGTAGGCAATGGCGTTGCGGATTTCCTGCCGGTCGTAGAAGCGCAGGCCGCCGTAGACCCGGTAGGGGATACCCTGACGCATGAGCGCTTCTTCCAGCACCCGCGACTGGGCGTTGGAGCGATAGAGTATGGCCGCTTCGCTGCGCAGGTTGCCCTCGTCCACCCAGGCGCTGATGGTGTCGGCGATGTAGTTGGCCTCGTCCATTTCGTTGAAAGCCGCGTACAGGCTGATGGGTTCGCCCTCAGGCCCATCGGTCCACAGTTCCTTGCCGAGGCGACCCTGGTTGTTGGCGATGACCGCGTTGGCGGCCTTCAGGATCAGCTGGGTGGAGCGGTAATTCTGTTCCAGCCGCACCAGGCGCGCGTTGGGGAAGTCCCGCTGGAACTGCTGGATGTTCTCGATCTTCGCGCCCCGCCAGCCATAAATGGACTGGTCATCATCACCGACCACGGTGATGGGCACCCGGTTGCTGGCAAGGATCTGCAGCCAGGCGTACTGGATGGTGTTGGTGTCCTGGAATTCGTCCACCAGGATGTGCTGGAAGCGGCGCTGATAGTGGGCCAGCAACTCCGGCCGGTGCAGCCACAGTTCATGGGATCGCAGCAGCAGCTCACCGAAGTCCACCAGGCCACCCTGGTTGCAGAGCCTCTCGTACTGCCGGTAGATCTGCAGCATGGTGTTGGTGAAGTGGTCGCCCGGGTTGTCCTGGATGTGGTCTGCCCGCAGCCCCTCGTCCTTCTGGCTGTTGATGAACCACTGGGCCTGTTTTGGTGGCCAGCGGCTTTCGTCGATCTGCGCTTCCCGCATGACCCGCTTGATCAGCCGCAGCTGGTCGTCACTGTCCAGCACCTGGAAGTTTTCCGGCAGGCCGGCGTCGGCATAGTGGGCCCGCAGCAGGCGATGGGCAATGCCATGGAAGGTGCCGAACCACATGCCCCGGGCGGGGATGTTCATCATCTGCTCGATGCGGTAGCGCATCTCCTTCGCCGCCTTGTTGGTAAAGGTAACAGCGAGGATGCCGGTAGGCGGCACGCCATCTACCTGCATCAGCCAGGCCATGCGGTGGACCAGCACCCGGGTCTTGCCACTGCCGGCACCGGCGAGCACCAGCAGGTGGTCGTTCTGGGCGGTGACCGCTTCGCGCTGGGCGTCGTTCAGGGGGTCGATGATGGGGGAGACATCCATGGGTTCTGCCGTTCATTGCCTGGTGGAAAATGAGGCAAGAGTATATCACCCATGGGTGGGGGATTGGGGTGGATGAAGCCCTGTAGCCTGTGAGTTCTGGTGGAGGGGATTGCGCTCCGGTACATTTTCCCCGGACACGCCCGCAAGTACATCCCATGGCCGTTTTTTGCTCCTGCAAAACGCCACTTCCGCCGTCCATGGCGGTCGTAGGGCTCGACTTCGGCCATCCATGGCCGAAGACGGTCCGGGGAAAACGTCCCCTCACGCACTCCCCCAAACTTGGGCGATAGGCCAACTTTGGGGGAAGGGTTGGTCTTAGAACCCTCGCGGAACGGACTGCGGCTCAACGAATTCGAACAGACCTTCGATACCGCCTTCACGGCCGATGCCGGAAGCTTTCATGCCGCCGAAGGGAGCTTCCGGTGTGGGGCCGGTACCGGTGTTCCAGCCGACGTGGCCGAAGCGGAGGCCGCCGGCTACGCGCTGGGCGCGGTCTTCGTCAGCGGTGAAGACGTAGGAGGCCAGGCCGAATTCGGTGTCGTTACCCATTTCAATCGCTTCATCTTCGGTCTTGAAGGACACCATGGGCACCAGCGGGCCGAAGGTTTCCTCGCGGAAGCAGGCCATGTCACGCTTGACGCCGGAGACGACGGTGGGCGGGAAGAACAGCTTGTCGCTCGGCAGATCTTCCGGCTTCGCGCCGGCCACGAGGCTGGCGCCTTTCTGGAGGGCGTCTTCCAGGTGCTCTTTGACCTTGTTGAAGCCAGCCTTGTTGATCAGCGGACCGATATCCACGTCGCCGTTAATGCCATCACCCACGGTCATCTTGTTGACCCGCTCGGCCAGTTTCTGGCCGAAGGCCTCCATGACGTTTTCATGGACAAAGATGCGGTTGGCGCAAACACAGGTCTGTCCGCCGCCGCGGAACTTGTTGGCGATGAGGTTATCGGCGGCCTTGTCGAGGTCGGCGTCGTCAAAGATGATGTACGGCGCGTTTCCACCCAGCTCCAGGGCCAGCTTCTTGACGTGCTCCACGGTGTCCAGGATGAGCTTGCGGCCCACTTCGGTGGAGCCGGTGAAGCTGAGCATGGGTACGTCCGGATTCTCACACAGCTCCTTGCCGATAACGCTGGCCTTGCCCATCACCAGGTTAATCATGCCCTCGGGCAGGTCGACGTTCTCTTCGATCACCGCAAACATGGCAATCATGGTCAGCGGGGTTTCACTCGCCGGTTTGATCACCGACGGGCAGCCGGCGGCCATGGCGGCGGAAAGCTTCTTGGCAATCATGCCGATGGGGAAGTTCCACGGGGTAATCAGGCCTACCACACCAATCGGACGGTAGTGGATGGTCCAGGTGCAGTCCCGGGGCTTTTCTTCCAGGGTGTGGGAGTTCAGCTCGCCAATGGTCTTGGAGAAATAGTCAAAGAACCCCGCAGCATAGTCCACCTCACCCTGGGCCTCGTTCAGGGGCTTGCCGTGTTCGAGGCACAGGATACGCCCGATTTCTTCCTTGTTGGCCTTGAGGGCATCGCGGATCGCTTCCAGCCACTGGCGACGGGTTTCAATGGCATAGGGTTCGGTCAGGCGCAGGGCGGACTTGCCTGCTTCAATGGCAGCCTTGACGTCCTCGGCCGGCATGGACGGTACGCTGGCAATGACCTCACCGGTGGCCGGGTTGTAGACATCGAAGGTGTTGTCACCGGTCGCCTTCCATTGACCACCGATATAGCCTTTGAGGTTCTTGAGCAGGGGTGATTCGATCATGATGGCTCCTCGTTCTGATAGACAGTCGTTTTTAGTTGTTGGAAGCTGTCCGGGTATTGACGTAAACGTCCTGGAGTGAGACTACTGATCAAGTCTCCGGACACCCAGAAGTCCGGGCAAGTTTGATAATTTGTTCAACCATATTGGCTGCCTTTGTCACGTCTGTAAAGGCAATCGGCCAGAGCGGGCAACCCTGAGAGGGCCTACTATACTGGTCGGAAATGATGACTCATCAGGAGGCCGTAACATGAAAGCGTATTTCCACCCGTCACAGGACCTGCATGCCCCCAAGACGTATTTTACCCGTGGGCAGATGCGCCAGCCCCAGGAGGTGGCTGACCGGACCGGTCAGATGCTGGAAGGCCTGAAGGAACTGGGCGTGGAAATACTGCAGCCTGCCGACCAGGGCGCCGGGCCGATCTCGGATATCCATGACCTGGGTTATCTTCGCTTCCTGGAATCCGCCCATCGCCGCTGGATGGAACAGGAAGACTGGGGTGACGAGGTCATCTCCAACATCTTCGTGCGTGAGCCCAACCACCTCCAGGGCATCCTGGCGGAAGCGGCCCGCTACCAGGCCGACGGCAGCTCCCCCATTGGCCCCAAGACCTGGGAGGCCGCCTACTGGTCGGCCCAGTCTGCCCTGGGTGCTGCCGACGCCATCAAGGCCGGCGACCGCGTGTCCTACGCGGTATGCCGCCCGCCCGGCCACCATGCCCGTCGCGATGCGGCCGGCGGCTTCTGTTACCTGAACAATGCCGCCATCGCGGCCCAGCACCTGCAGGACCGGTTTGCCCGCGTCGCTATCCTGGATACGGACATGCACCACGGCCAGGGCATCCAGGAGATCTTCTACGACCGCAGTGACATGCTTTACGTATCGATCCACGGGGATCCCACCAACTTCTATCCGGTGGTCACAGGGTTTGAGAATGAACGCGGCGAAGGGGACGGCTACGGCTATAACATCAACTACCCGATGCCCCACGGCTCCAGTGAGCAGTACTTCTTCGACACCCTGGACAAGGCCATCCGCGACATCCGCCTGTATGACCCGGATGTACTGGTGCTCTGCCTGGGCTTCGATATCTACAAAAACGATCCCCAGGCCAAGGTCTCGGTCAGTTCTGAAGGGTTCTCAAAGCTGGGCAAGCACCTGAGCCAGTTGCACCTGCCCACCCTGGTAGTGCAGGAAGGCGGTTATGACCTGGAGTCCCTGAGCGAGAACGTGCAGCAGTTCTTCAAGGGTATTGGCGGGCTCTGAGGGATTCAGTCCGTCAGCCAGTAGTAAAGCCGACCGATGTGCTCGTAGACCAGCCGCGTGCTTTGCTCAAGATAGGTGCTGCGCGGCAACAGGCTCAGCTCACCGCCTGATCCGGAACTGGCAAAGCCCATGGGCGCGGGGATGACTTCAAAACCGCGCTTCTCGAACTCGGGAATCGCCCGGGTCAGGTGGGCGGCGTGGGTTACCAGCAGGATGGTGTCCATGTCACCGGCGTCCAGGATACGGGCACTGAACTCGGCATTTTCCCGGGTATCCCGGCTCTCATGCTCCAGCCAGCGGGCCTGGAGGCCAAAGGCCTCCTCCAGCATCCGCGCCATCAACTGCGCTTCTGATTCGGCGTCATCAATCCCGTTGCGCCCACCGGTCAACAACAGCGGCAGGCCAGTACGCCTGTGCCACCGCGCCGCCTCCGCCAGGCGGGCCAGCGGTGCCTCGGCAACGGTATCACGGCCGTTCCATTGAGGCGCCGAGGTGTCCCGGCCACCACCGAGAACCACGATCACCTCGGCCCTGGATGCCTCCTCCACGGTAGGCACCGGATGATCTTCCAGACCGGTACTCAGCACCGACAGTGACGGCGGTATCGACAGCAGGTAAAGGCAGAGCGTGCTCAGCGCAATCAGCCACCATCCGGCCCTGGGCCAGCGACGGATCATGAGCAGACCGGCCAGCACCAGCAGGATATTGGCAAACGGCGGAAGTACCGCGTATTTGATAAACAGAAGCACGTGTACGATTCCTTTCCGGAGACTGGCGGCGTTATCGGTTATCTGGGCTTCCCAGTCCGGAACTGAACAGGGAGTGCGGCTCAGCCCGGCGCATAGACCTTGATATTGTCATGCCCCTCAGCCTTCAGGTGCCCGGCATGGACCCGGCTCATGGTGCCCTTGTCGCAATAGAGCAGGTACTGGCGGTGGTTGTCCAGGCGCTCCACCTGCTGATTGAGCTCATAGAACGGGATATTGATGACCTGGTTATTGGTCAGGGTCAGCGGTGCACGCTGCTCCTCGTCCGGGTGACGCACATCGATGATGACATCGTCCACCGACGGGGTGTTCACCAGTTCAACATCATCCAGGGTCATTTCCGGGATCATCATGCGCCCCACCGGAGTCTCGGTGCGGTCGGCGACCGCCTGCTCCAGGATCGACGGGTCCATCTGGGACTCATCGTGCTCTACCCGGTGCAGCTTGGCGCGGGTGGCGGGCTTCTGGGAGATCACACCGCAGTACTCAGGCATGTTACGGGCGTAGGAGTCGGTACCGATCTCGTGGGCAATACGAATGATCTGCTGCTTGTCCATGGCAATCAGCGGACGCAGCACCACCATGTTGCTGGCCCGGTCCACCACGTTCAGGTTGGTCAGGGTCTGGCTGGACACCTGGGCCACGGCATCACCCATCACCAGGCCTTCGACCCGGATTTCCTCGGCCACCTTGTCTGCCGCCTTCAGCATCTGCCGTTTGAGCACCACGCCCCAGTGGCGGTGGTTCACCGTGCGCATGATTTCCGCCACCACCCCTTCAAAGGGCACGGAGATAAATTTCACGGAATGGCTTGAGGCGTACCGGTTCCACAGATAGCTGGCCACCTGTTTCACGCCCACCTCATGGGCCTGGCCGCCCAGGTTGAAAAACAGGAAATGACTGCGCAGCCCCCGGCGCATCATCAGGTAGGCCGCCACGGAGGAGTCGTACCCACCGGAAACGAGGGTCATTACATTCTCGACGGTCCCCATCGGGTATCCGCCCAGCCCCTCATGCTTGCGGTGGGAAACGTGGAACTGATCATCCCGGACATCAATCCGGATCTCCACATCCGGCGCCTTGAGCTTAACGCCAGCCGCATCGGTCTTCGCCAACAGGAAGCCACCCACCTGGCGCTCCAGCTCGCTGGAGGTAAAGTCATGCTGCCCGGAACGACGGGCCCGCACGGCAAAGGTCTTGCCCGCCAGGCGATCCCGGTAGGACTCCAGGGCTTTCTCGCCCACATCTTCCAGGCTGACCAGGGGGTAGACAGAGATTTCCTGGATGGTGGAGATGCCTGGAATTCGACTCAGTTCGTCCAGCACCGGGCTTAGCAGCCCCCGGCCTTCGGGTACGTCCACATCGACCCGGTCCCAGGAACCTTCGACAACGATTTCCGGATCCAGGCGGGCCAGCAGTTTGCGGATATTCTGGCGGAGCTGGCGCATCTGCTGACGACGAACCGGCTTGCTCTTGATGGCTACTTCAGCAGCCGGGCGAATCAATAACTTCATGGGGGAACAAATCGACTATTGGGTGACTGGCGTATAGAACGTAAAGGCGTTAGTTTACCCGGTTCCCGGAGTGCCTCAAAATCCGGCCTTGCCGAAACCCGCCGGAAATGGGTATATCGAACCATCAGGAGTCAGGTAATCCATGCAGAAACAGCCCACGGTGAATGCCCTCATTTCCCCCGAAGGCAGCCTTGAAATACTGTCCAACCACGAAGTCAGCCGCCTGAAGGACCGTAGCGAGGGCGGCCTGTATCAGTTGTTCCGACAGTGCGCCCTGGCTGTGCTCAATACCGGTGCGGAAACCGACGACACCAAGGATCTGATGGAGGCTTATGCGGATTTCGATATCCGGCTGGTGCCCCAGCCCCGCGGTCTGAAACTGGAAGTGGTGAATGCTCCGGCCATCGCCTTTGTAGACGGCGAAATGCTCCGCGCCATTCGCGAGCACCTGTTTTCGGTACTGAGGGACATCGTCTATTCGAACACCATCTCCACCTCGGTGGTGGGCTTCCGGAAAGATAACCCCGAGGATCTCACCAACCTGATTTTCCATATCCTGCGCAATGCGCGGGCCCTCCAGGCTGGCCGCTCGCCAGACCTGGTCGTTTGCTGGGGCGGGCATTCCATCAGCCGTGAGGAATACAGTTACAGCAAGGAAGTGGGCCACCAGCTGGGTCTGCGCGGCCTGAGCATCTGCACTGGCTGCGGCCCGGGTGCCATGAAAGGCCCCATGAAGGGTGCGACCATTGGCCATGCCAAGCAACGGGTCAAAAATGGCCGTTACATCGGCATCACCGAACCCGGCATTATCGGTGCCGAAGCGCCGAACCCCATCGTGAACGAACTGGTGATCATGCCGGACATTGAGAAACGCCTGGAAGCCTTTGTGCGTGCCGGCCATGGCATTATTGTGTTTCCGGGTGGCGTCGGCACCGCCGAGGAAATCCTCTACCTGCTGGGCCTGCTGCTACACCCGGACAACGCCGACATCCCCTTCCCGGTCGTCTTCACCGGTCTGAAAGAAAACGCCGAATACTTCGAGATGATCGACCGGTTTATCCGCAACGCCCTTGGGGACAAGGCTGCAGAGAAATACGAAATCATCATCGACGACCCGGTCCGCGTAGCCCAGACCATGAAAAAGGGTATCGCCGAGGTGGAGACATTCCGGCGGGCGATGCAGGACGCCTATCACTTCAACTGGATGCTGAAGATCGATCCGGTCTTCCAGCTGCCTTTCGAGCCCACCCACGAGAGCATGTTGTCACTGGAACTGCATCGTGACCAGCCGGTGCATATGATCGCGGCGAACCTGCGCAAGGCATTCAGCGGTATCGTGGCCGGGAACGTGAAGGAAGAAGGTATAAAACAGGTAGAAGCCAGGGGGCCATTCGAGATTTCCGGAGACCCGGTGCTGCTTGCCCCCCTGGAGGAGATGCTGGCCGCATTTGTCGCCCAGAACCGGATGAAGTTGCCGGGAAGTACTGCCTATATTCCCAGCTACCGCATCGTCAGTGGCGGGTACTGAGAAACCCCTTCGTTTCTTCCCCTGTTTGCCCCCAAACTAAAACGCCGGGTTTATGACCGGCCGTTTTTTCTTCGACGTCTGTTCAGAGGCACTTCATCGCGGAGCTACCGTGACTTACTTGCCACCGTCCGCAGGCAGGCTCGCGTAGTAGGCTGCCAGGTTGGCGATATCCTCATCACTCAGGCCCGCGGCCTGACCCTGCATAACCGGAGCCTGGCCACCAGAACGCTGCTTGTCCTTGTAGGCCTTAAGTGCAGACACCAGGTAGGCCTCGTTCTGACCAGCCAGGTTGGGATAACCCGGGATCTGTGCAATACCATTCTGGCCGTGACATGCAGCACAGACTGCTGCCTTGGCCTTGCCAGCTTCCGCATCACCTGCGGCGTTTACCAGGCCCGGCGCTGCAAAAGTTGCCATTACCACACCTGCCATTGCCAGTTTTTTCAGAGTCATAGGTCTCTCCATCAGTTTTTTGGAACCTTTGAGTCGCTTTATAGCATAGCCCTCGCGGCACCGCACATGAGTTAGATCAAGAGCTATCGGCCACCGGCACACCCCCGACCTTTGTACGCTTTATTTCTGATACAGTTAGCACCACAGTAGGTACTTGTACCCAAAGTAGTCGACGACAAGGGAAGCATCCAAAAACCATGAGCATTCAGACCCGCGAACTCCCCTGCCGTGGCGGTAAGCTCGGCCTGTTAACCCTGGACTCGCCGGCTACCCTGAATGCCCTTTCCTCAGAGATGTTCCTTCAGATGCAGGCCCAACTCGATGACTGGGCCCACGATGAAAGCATCCGCCTGGTCATGATCAACGCCAAAGGTGACCGGGGCTTTTCCGCAGGCGGCGATATCCGTGAAGTCTACCAGGCGCTGAAAGAAGCCCCGGACACGATGACCGTTACCAGGGTATTCGCTCAGGAATACCGAGTGGATTACACCCTCCACACCTTCCCCAAGCCAGTAGTTACCCTGGCCCACGGTATAACCATGGGTGGCGGCATGGGGCTGTTACAGGCCAGCCGATACCGTCTGGTTACCCCGGACATCATGCTGGCCATGCCCGAAGCCACTATTGGCCTGTTCCCGGATGTTGGCGCCAGCTGGTTCCTGAACCGCCTGCCTGGCAGTATCGGCCTGTTCATGGGCCTTACCGGGGCACGAATGAATGCAACCGACGCCATGCGCATTGGCCTGGCAGACCTGGTGGTCGAGCGCAGCCAGCAGGAAGAATTGATCAACCGCATTACTGACCAGTACTGGACCGGCGATATTGCCGCAGATGACAACCGCCTGTTCCGTCTGCTGAACCAGCTGGAAGAGGCCCCGGCAGAATCCCTGCCGGACAGTGAACTGGCGCTCTACGAACAGGATATTGCACGCCTGTGTCGGCGTGACGATCTGTCCAGGGTGGCCGAACGGCTGCTGAGCAGCCCTCCCGGAAATGAGTGGTGGCGTGCCTGCATCGACGGTTTACGCCACGCCTGCCCGGTGTCCCTCTATCTGCTCGAACGCCAGTTGGCCCATGGTCTGCAGATGTCGCTGAAGGATATTTTCCGGATGGAACTGGCCATGGTGGCCAACTGTGCCGCCGGACCGGACCTGGCGGAGGGCATCCGCGCCCGGCTGATCGACCGGGACAACCAGCCCGCATGGCGTTACCGGTCGTTAACCGAGGTACCGGAAGACTATGTGGAGAGCCACTTCACGCCTCCCTGGCCTGAAACGGAAGACCCCCTCGCGGATCTCTAGGGATGGCATTGGGGGACCAGGTTATCCAGTTGTGCTGCATTAACCGTTACACTACTGAAAACAGGGAAGAACAGGCTCCTCCAACCATGTTCACACAAACCGCCCTCCATTCAGCCTGGCGTGCCTTGGCGATCGTGCTGGTCAGCCTGCTGTGGCTGGTGCAGCCCACATCGACTGCCGCGGCCGTGACCGACTTGCTGCCGGGCATGAAAGAGGCACAGGGGACGGAATCCGCGGAAGCGACCTCACCACGCGGAGATTCAGGGCCAACTTCCGAAGCAGACCCGAAAGAAGCCGAGCAAGAGCCACCACCCGAACCTTCAGCAACCCCGGTTCAACCGGTATTGGAAGAAGAGCCGGAACAACCACTGCAAAGTGACCTGCCAGCGGCGGAACATGCCGATATCCGCCAGCAGATCGAAACCTTGCGAGAAGCCCTGGTGCAACGCCAGGCGGCCCTGGAAGCCAGTCAGCGCCGCCTGGCCCAGGCCCAATCCCTGCTGGAGCGACTGGACAACGAGTACCGCAGCTTTGAGCTACGTCTGGAAACCGCCGGCCTCAACCTTACCAATGACTACGCCCGACTGCTTCGCCAACGCCTGGAACGGCTCCAGAGCCAGACCATCGCCGACGGCCTCACCGAAGGCATCAGTACCCAACTGTCCGCCGCTCGGGAGGAACAGCTTCGGCTGGAGGAATTTGAGGCACTCAGCGCTCCCGAAGACACCGACCGCGGCCGTCTGAGACAGCTACGCACTGAGGTCATCGTGCAACTGCACGGTGTGGTTACTGACCACATTGATGTGCTTAACGACTACTACAACACAGTGGTCGCCCTGCGTGACCGTTTCGCCGCCTACCAGGAACTGCTACAGCAGCGCCTGTTCTGGCTACCCAGTGCAGAGCGGGTGTCGCCAGCCATGGCCAGCCAGCTGTACCAGGGGTTCAGCTGGCTGCTGTCAGGACTGCAGTGGCCGGAACTGAGCAAAGCGGTCCGTGCGTCCTTCGCTGAGCGGGGCAGCTGGATACTCCTTATCCTGGCGATACTGGCGGTATTGCTCATGCGACGCCAGTCCCTCCGCAACACCGTCATCAACACCGGCGACGATGTCGGCAACGTGGGCAAGGACCGCATGGCCCTCACCCTCACTGCCGCAAGCCTGAGCTTTTTGCTGGCGCTGCCCTGGGTGCTGGCGCTGTCGGCCGTAGCGCTTCTCCTCAAGGAGGGGAACGCGCTGTTCGCTGCCCTGTCCTCGGGGTTTACCGGCGCCGCCTTCGTGATCCTGCTTCTCCGCACGCTTCACTCCGTGGCCAGGCCGGACGGACTGGGAGAGCGTCATTTCCACTGGCAGGCCGCAACCCTGGCAGCCATTCGTCAACAAATGCCGCTTTTGCTGGCCGTGCTGACACCCATCGTCATCATCCTGCCCACCATGGAGACGCCGGAAGGTGCGGATTACAGCAACAGCCTGGGGCGTTTCCTGTTCCTGGTTGCTTCCGGAGCGCTGGCCTGGTTCGCCTACCGGGTTATGTCCGCTGTGATCATCGCCAACCCGTCCAGTCGCTTTCTGCGCGGTGCCCGGATTGTGACCGTGGCCATTCCGCTGATGCTGGCGATAGCATCACTGTGGGGTTACCACTATACCGCCGTTCAGCTGGAAGGCCTGCTGTTCCTCAGTGGTTGCTGGCTGGCAGCCGTGATGATGATGTATTACCTGGCCCTCAGAGCCCTGTCCGTCCGGGAGCGCCGGTTGACACTCAAGCGACTGCGTGAGCAGCGAGCCGCCGAGCGCAAGCTGGCAGAGACCCGCGAGACCGCTGAAAATTCCGGGGAAGGTATGCCCGTGACCCTGGACATGCCGGAAATGGACCTGAAGGACATCAGCCAGCAGAGCAAGGCCCTGGTCCGCATCGTCGCCTTTGTCCTGGCCGCCTCTGTGCTATGGGTGTTCTGGGCGGATGTCATTCCCGCCCTTCAGGTGTTTGACAGCGTTACCCTGTGGACCATTGCAGGCGCAGAAGGGGAAGAGGCCCTGCCCATCACCCTGGGCGACCTGATGCTGGCGCTGTTGTTCGGCGTCGGCACCATCCTGGCCGCCCGCAACCTGCCGGGCACACTGGAAGTAATGTTCCTCAGCCGTATGAACCTGGAGCCCGGCGCCGGCTATGCCATTACCACCCTGGTTACCTACGTTATCGTGTTCGCCGGCATCATGGCGGCCCTGGCGGTGATCGGGCTGCAATGGTCGAAGCTGCAATGGCTGGTGGCCGCCCTGGGTGTGGGCCTAGGCTTCGGGCTACAGGAAATTGTCGCCAACTTTGTGTCCGGCATCATCCTGTTGTTCGAACGCCCCATCCGGGTGGGCGATACCGTCACCATTAATGGTATTACCGGCACCGTAGCCCGCATCCGCATCCGGGCGACCACCCTGGTGGACTGGGATCGCAAGGAACAGATCATCCCCAACAAGACCTTCGTCACCCAGGACCTCACCAACTGGACCCTGACCGACCCCATTACCCGCGTGATCATCCGGGTCAGCGTTGCCTACGGCTCAGACGTGGACCAGGTGCGCGACCTGTTACAGGAAGTCGCTGAAAACAACGAGCGGGTCGTGGACGACCCGGCCCCGGCCGTCTTCTGCGTCGGGCTTGGCGACAGCAGCGTCAACTTCGAGGTCCGGGTCTTTGTTCGCGACCTGCTGGACTTCATGCCCCTGTCACATGAATTACATTCCGCCATTACCCGCACCCTGCGGGATGCCAACGTGGAGATTCCCTACCCGCAACGGGACATCCACATCCGGACAGCGCCCATGCCCTGGGGCGTACCGGGCGCAAAGACCGAGGGTTCACCCTGATGGCGCCGTCCACGTTGTGTAACACCGGGCGGCTATACTCCAATGGTTCCCAACCGAGGTAAGCGGATACGATGTTTGAGATGTTCCTTTCCACCTACGTCAGTTCCACCATCCGCTTCCTGTTCCTACTGGCGCCCTTCTTTGTCGTGTCCATGTTCCTGGCGCTCACCCGCGGACTGCCAGCGGCAGAGAAGGCATCCATCATCAAGCGGGCCTCCATCTCAGCACTGATTCTGGGCCTGGTCCTGTTCTTCGCTGGCCCGGTGCTGTTCAGTGCCATCGGTATCACCCTGAACTCGTTCCGTATTGGCGCGGGCAGCCTGCTGTTCCTGACCGCAATCAGCCTGGTAACCAGCGGCACACGAAACCACGCCACCGGACTGCCCGAAGAAGACCGGGACGACGTGGCCGTCGTGCCACTGGCCATCCCGGTCATGATCGGCCCGGCCACCATCGGCGCCATCCTGGTCTACGGCGCCGAACTGAAAGCCGTGCCGGAAGTGGCCGGCGGGCTGCTTGGCTTGCTCTCGGGTTTGCTGATCCTGGCCGTGTTACTCCACCTGTCGGGCCACCTTGAAAAACTGCTGGGCAAGACGGGGCTGAATATCCTTTCGAAGATCAGTGGGCTGATACTGTCTGCGATGGCTGCGGAGATTGTGATGACCGGGGTTGCGGGGTTTGTCAGGTCCCTTTGATCAGTCTTTCAGCTGAAACAGGGATGTCTACAGGAGGTCTCATTTATTCAATGGAGCAAAAAGTTGGGCTGGCCTATGGCGATGCTAAACTTGCCCCGATACGCGTGACACACCCCAGCCCCATACGAATGCCAGATTCGTGAGTCATGGACCGAATACCAAGGCCATAAGCTCGTTTAAGGGCCGAGGGCCCTTTACCGGACGGTGCTATCGGCGGCAACGCCAATGGCTGGCTTTGCGAGGCTCATCTTAATTCTCGTTTTTCGACCGTCCCACGCGACACTTAAACAAAAGCGAACGGTTCCGCAATGATGATCCATCGGTACACTTAACTGGATGCAATAGCCTGGCTAAACACCAACGGTCAAAGAACTCTAATCAGTGGCGCAACTACAGAGAGATGCTTACAATGCGTCTAACTGAGCGTCTATTTTTTTCGTGGGTAGGACCAGATGGGACAATACATCTATATCTGCAGCAATGAATCAATACCCGGTAAAGTGAAAATCGGGAAAACCGAAATTTGCCCACATAAAAGAATCGCTGCGCTCCAAACTACCGGGGTTCCCACGCCGTTCGAGCTCATATTCAGCGCTGAAGTAAAGGACTGTCATGTAAGCGAAAGGGCGATTCACTCAGCACTTTCTAACTTCCGATCAGCGCACAACAGAGAGTTTTTCGATATTGGCCCGGAAGATGCCGTTAAAAAAGTTTTAGCGATTTTAGACGACTATAATCCGCATTTTTCGGCTCTCTTCCATTCCGTGTGGAATCGGTCGCCAGCTAACGCCTTTTTGAGCCATACTCCCTGATATCTTCTGACCTCCAGCGAACATCTCTATGAATCCGGAACTCTTGTTCACACAAGCCTTGGGTCTGACGTCACCATGGGCTGTCGATGACATCGATTTTGACCCAAAGGCCCAGCGTATCGATTTCCGGGTCTCCTGTGAGGCGAAGCAATTACCGTGTCCTGGTTGTGGGCGATCTGATCAGCCTATTCACGACCGGAAACCGCGAACCTGGCGGCATTTGGACTTCTTCCAGTTTGCCGCCTATGTCCATGCCGAGGTGCCCCGGGTGCGCTGCGGCGGCTGCAAGAAGACCACTCAGGTGGAAGTACCCTGGGCTCGCCCGGGCAGCCGTTTCACCCTGCTATTCGAAGCCTTTGCGCTCACGTTGGCCAAGGCCATGCCGGTATCGACCACGGCAAGGCAGCTGAGGACTGATGACAGGGCCCTTTGGCGGGTACTGGACCACCATGTCACCCAGGCACAAGCTCGTGAAGACTACAGCACCGTGACCACCATCGGGGTCGATGAGACCGCCTGTCGGCGTGGCCATCACTACATCACGCTGGTGCATGACCTGGCCGAGCGCCGACTCATCTTTGCAACGCCCGGTCGTGACGCCCAGACTCTGAAAGGATTCTCTGAGGATCTTGCAAGCCATCAGGGCAAGGCTGATCAGATCCGGCACGCCAGCATCGATATGTCTAAAGCCTACATCAGCGGCCTGGGGCAGCACCTGCCCAACGCCGAAATCACCTTTGACCGGTTCCATATCATTCAGCTGGCAAATCAGGCTGTGGATGCCGTGCGCAAGTCTGAAGTACGCCACGACGCCCGCCTGAAGCGAACCAAATGGGCCTGGCTCACGGACATGGCCCGCTGGAGCAAAAAGCAGGATGAGGCCGTCTACGACCTGACCCGCTCCAACCTGAAGACCGCTCGTGCCTGGCGCATCAAAGAGGCCTTGCGTGACATCTTCCAGGCCAAGCCTGGTCGTGAACAAGCGGAAGGGTTACTGAAGCGATGGCACTCCTGGGCCAGACGCTGTCGGTTGGAACCGATGAAACAACTAGCTGCCACCATCAAGCGACACTGGGCCGGAGTCCTACAGGGCTTTGAAAGCGGCTTGAGCAATGGTTATGTCGAAGCCATGAACAGCCTGATCCAGGCGGCCAAGGCCCGTGCGCGCGGCTACGGCACGGCGAGCCACTTCATTGCCATCTGCTTTCTGATTGCCGGCAAGCTCAAGCATCTGCCAGCAAACCCGTTCCAGACGCCATTACAGAGAATGGTTGCAAGCTAATGTTCCACACAAAACGGAAGAGAGCCCATTTTTCCGCCAAAGTTAGCAACTGTCAAACCTATATCGAAGCAGACCAAGAAAAGCGACTGAAGTTGGCACAAGAAAAAGAGGCTCAAAGGCGACTTGAACAGGCCCAACAGAAGGAGGCGCGGCAGCGAGAAATTCTGTGGCAGCAAAGAGAGGCAAGATTTCAAGCATTCAAATCAGAATGTTTGGAGAAAATTCGTACTTTGGAAGAGAAGGAATTAGCACAATTTGGGCCCCCGCCGAAATTGGACTCCTCGCAAGGCTGGATTTGGGGCATCGGAACTTGGTTTTTGAGTATTGGGGCATGGCATGCAGCGATTGGAGTCATAGGGTCTGAAAACGGGGGCGGCATATTTGGGTTTTTGCTTTTTTTCGGGGTTATAGCGGCTAGCTTTGCCTTATGGGGCAAATACAAGACTCGGCTGGAGAAGCAGCTCCAACGCGAGTGGGAACCACGTATGCCGTTACGACGTGAAATGGCGTCCTTGAGAAGAAAAGTTCAAGACGAAGTGGAACATCTTCGACGGATAGGGCATTACAAACCTAGACCCCCAATTTTTTTCTTTCCGGACGGCAAAAAGATAAGAGGCAACCCGCATTGATGACGCCCCTCAAAGAGAAAGCACTGCCCTGAACTCCGAGTGTTCGCTTTGCGACCGTCCCGCATCCCAGGCAATCTAAACAAAAGCGAACATTCGATTAGTGCTTTTCCCCGAAGGTTTCAGGCGAATCACTGGTCTTTCATGCTATTTGATTGACGGAGCCACTTACAGAAGCCAATTGATTCAGTGGCAGAGCTCACGATGGTGCGCTAGGCTATTGTTTTATAAATTTATCTGCGGTGGGATTGACGGCTCAACGGCTGTAACAACGACGCAGACAAATTTTTGCAGTGGTGAAGCGCGCTGTCTAGCTGCTGTTATGGATAGGAGATGACCCATGGAGTTGTTTTTCGCCGATGACTCAACTCACAAAGGAGTTCGAGATGGCATGGGAAAAATAATCTCATTTGGGGGAGTTTTTGTATCCCCAGAGGCGCTGATGCCTCTTGAACAGCAGATTACCGATATCTGTCAGAAAAAATATGCCATTCCCGAGGGTGAAGAGATTAAGTGGTCGCCCAAGAAGAAATCCTGGATATATCAAAATTTACACGGTGAGAAAAGAACTGAATGTTACCGTGAGATTATACAAGCGGCACTCGATCACGGCGTAAAGGCAATCGTCATTTGTTGGGACGAGGGGCGTACAACGTTGAAGGGAGAACGCGCCTTCAACAAAGCGTTGGACTTCGCTTTCGAGCGCATATCCGTTCACCTTAAGAAGCAAGACACCATTGGCTTGATGATCGCTGACCGGCCAGGCGGCAGCCATAAACAGGACGAGGCATTTTTGTCCGATTTCCTTGAGCGGGTTAACAATGGGACTTTACACGTTGGCCCAGATCGTGTAGCGCTAAATATTCTTACAACTCCATCCCACTTAGTTAAGCATCTACAACTAGCGGATCTAGTTACCTCAATCACTGCTGCCATGGTAGCTGGGCAAGATCGATATGCAGGTGAATTATTTCCTTTGGTCAAGAAGATGTTTATCAGCAACCACTTTGGATACATCGGTGGCTCGGGATTGAAGTTGTTTCCGGACGATCTTTGGAACTTGTACCACTGGGTTCTCGGGGAAGACGCATATGTGAAGGTAAGCATATCCGGTGGTATCGGCCTCCCACATAAAGGGTTGCCCTATGCTGAGAATCTATAAAAAGTGCTGGCACGGCGATCTGTTACATTGCGGCTTCGCCTTCGTTCCGTAGCCGAGCGTGCTGTTGGCGTTAGAATTATCTTGAATCAAACTTATGAAGCTAAAAAAACTGTTGTCTCATTGTTTTATCGAGGAGTTCAGTTCCCATCTTTCGACCGAATTCGAGAATGAACTATTCGTCTCGGCCTTACGGAACTATTGCTCCCATGGAAATCCATTGCGATTCCATAATTTTGCGTTCGCCATGCGAGAGCTTCTTAGGCATGTGCTGGATCGGAAGGCTCCGGATTCAAAAGTTAGAAAGTGCATCTGGTTTAACCCTCAATTAGATAATCCAGAGAAAGCAACGAGAGGACAAAAGCTAAAGTACTGTATGCAGGGAGGAATTCAGGATCATCTGTTGTCAGAGGAAATTCGTGAAGACGTTAAAGAGTTCATATCAAGCTACCAGGATCAAATCGATGCTCTGAACTCGTACACTCACATCGGTGAAGCCAAGCTTAGGATCTCCCCAAAATCATCATATCAGAGTCTAAAAAAGGTAATCGTAACCTTTAATAATGCCATGTCGATAATAGAAGACGGGAAGAGAGATGTGCTTGATCATATTCCCGAAACACTTTTTGCCTATGTCAGAGATGAGCTCACCAATGAAATTCCTAACTGTCTAGATGAGCTATCGAGTCATTCTGTGATCGATTGGGTGGACTTTGAAGGCTTCCAAGTAGTCGACGTTGACGAACAGTTTTTGTACATCATTGGTGAAGGAACGGTCCACGCCACGCTGCAATACGGATCATCCTCAGATCAAAAGCGCGGTGACGGTGCGATTATCAACGATAGTTTTCCTTTGCAATTCGACTGCAAGGCGAGAGCAAACAAGCCAAAAGGCGCGTTTGTAGTTAAGGAAAGTATCAGCGTCGTTACCGATTCTTGGACAGAATAGAATTCAGCCAAGGGCTCCAGCCGAGCGCTAAAGCGGCGGCTGAGCTCGTGCGCTAAGACCTAGCGAGAGTCTCCATGAAGCTGGATAAAGAGTATTTACGGTCTCTGCTTACCGTTATTGAAGAGAATCCTTCGCCGCGGCCGAGTTTAAAGGAAATTCTCAACGGGATGGGCTTGGAGGACCTGAATGATGACTTTCTTCACCATTACGAAATCATTGCTGACTACGGATTTATCGAGGGTATTGGAAAGTTGTCTAGTATTGGTTTGGTAGATGACTTTGACGGTGTTAATTGGGTCGATGCGAATACCCGAAAGCGTTCAGCCATCACACGATGTTAGGGTGACTAATTTGGAGCTTCCGGCAAACCCAAGGGTTGAGGTTCCGTGGCGATACCTTTGCGGCGCTTACACTTTGGTACGGCCAGATGAGCCGCTTATATTGACGAACTCCGTGTAGCTCACTAATGTTGTTTAAGTTAATGAGCTGGAGAGAAAACATGGAATTCAAAGATAAAGTACTGAATCTGGTGTCAAAAATTGAAAAAGTCAATGATAAGCTGGACACCGAAGAGGCAACCAAGAATGCTTTGGTTATGCCTTTTATCCATTCGGTTTTGGGGTACGACATCTTTAACCCCAACGAAGTGGTGCCGGAGTTTACTGCTGACACCGGCACCAAGAAAGGGGAAAAGGTGGATTACGCCATCACACATGATGGCGAAATCCAGATGCTTATTGAAGCCAAGAAGTATGGCGAGCAGCTCAAACTAAAGCACGCCTCTCAACTCTATCGCTATTTCTCGGTTACTACTGCCCGCATTGCCATTCTGACTAACGGAAGTATTTACCAGTTTTTCAGTGATCTGGACGCCACTAATAAGATGGACGAACGGCCTTTCTTGGAGATCGATTTCGAGAACTTGGATGAAAGCCTGGTGCCAGAACTCAAGAAACTGACCAAGGAGAAATTCGATCTTGAGGATGTACTCAACTCTGCCGGGGAAATGAAGTTCTCCAACCAGATCAAGAAGGTGTTGCAACAAGAACTGCGTGACCCAAGCGATGATATGGTTAAGCTGCTGGCCGGCTCCGTGTACGAAGGCAAACTGACTCAGTCAGTCAAAAACGACTTCAAGCCGATCATCAAAAAAGCGATCAACCAGTTCCTGAATGAACAGATTAATGATCGTTTGCAAAGCGCAATGAATCGCTATTCTGATCCGCTAGAAGACACGATGGAAGTTGAGGAAGAGGCCGATAACGGAGTTATCACAACCGAGGATGAGGTAGAAGGTTACAACCTAGTCAAGGCAATTGTACGCAAGGCTATCGATCCAGACAGGGTGGTAATGCGTGATACCAAGAGTTACTGCGGTGTGCTGATTGATGATAACAACCGTAAGCCACTGTGCCGGATGCACTTCAACCGGTCTCAGAAGTATATAGGGATATTCGATAGTGAAAAAAGAGAAACCCGTCATCCTATCGAGACTCTCAATGACATCTTCAACTACGAACAGGATCTGCTGGAGACAGTCGGAGGCTATGTTGAGTAGTCAGTGGGTATAGTAGCTGTAGTAGCCCCCATTGAAACCGGACACCCTGGTAGAAGCAAAGGCATTTAGGGTTTTGAATTCGAGCTATCGTAATCTCAGTATCATGACTTTTGATCATGTCCTTGCTCGTGCTAAACGGGTACTTGGGAAAAGCGGCTAACAATGGATAAAATGACCAGTATTACGCTCCGTACCGGCAGCGTGCACAAGGCGTTGATCGCTCATCATGAATGTTTGCTTTGCGACCAAAGAGGCCGATCTATGGCGCCTCGATTCGACCGCTATATTGACATCGTAGTTCGCTTATTCAGAAAGCATCGAAGAAGTCCGCTTGCGCACCCGGGATTCCCCATCCCGCTGTCCCTGGCATAACCCTTGAAGTCGTAGGTCTGGCCAGGTGCGGCTCTGAAACACACTGGCCACCCAGAGCGAAGCCTGTTCCGACGATAACAGGCGCGCCGCCAACCCGGCTTGCAGTGTCAGGCGCCGAAGTGCCGCCAAGGTCAGCTCAAACCCCCGATGCCCATGTGCAAAAGCCTCCAGCTCAATACGCTCCTGCTCTGTCAGTGGCGGCGCCGGTGGCAGATCAGATGTGATGGCCAGAACCAGCTCCGGCGACAATGACGGCCACACAACCGGCAGCATGACTGGCCACTGCTCCGAAAAGCGCTTCGAAAGCCGCTGCTGTGCAGCTACGCCACGGTCTGTCAGCCCCTGCAGCATCTGCACGGCATATTCCCCAGAGCTGGCCTCACGACTGATACCCAGGCGTACGGTTTTGAAGCCGGCGGATTGCCAGAATGGCAGCAGCTCTTGCGAGGCACCATAGCTGGTGCCAATGGCATCCAGCCCGAGGTCGCTTGCTTGCCGTACGGCGTGGTCAAGCAGATCCTGGCCGATACCCCGGCGGCGGCACTGGTCGTTAACCGCTAAACGGACCACTCGCAACATCCGCAGGGTGGCGGCCTCGGTATCGCCGCCGTGATTGGCAAGCGACTGCGGTAACAGATGGCCCTTGAGCCGTCGCTCGCCCCGCATGACCTTGTGCGCCAGTTCGGTGTCCAGCCCACCCTCCACCGTGGCCCAGAGCACACCGACAATATCGGCGCCTTGCCGGGCAACCAGGGTGACCGCACCCGGATCGTCCATCCATTGGCGCAGGTCGCCGGGCGTGGTGCGATAGTGGGCGTCCACCAGCAGGCCGAAGGCGTTGGAGAGGTCCTGTTCGCTTGCTTCTGCCGGACGCCATTTTTCGATCACGACCTCATCGTGGTGTACCGGGCCCACGGCGGAGGCATCCAGCAGGAAAAGGTGGTTTACCAGAGTCTCGAGGGGGTCGGACGATGACCAACGAACCGGCTGCTCCATGGTCAGCCCCTGCC
This sequence comes from Marinobacter sp. AN1, assembly GCF_026013985.1. NCBI lineage: Bacteria > Pseudomonadati > Pseudomonadota > Gammaproteobacteria > Pseudomonadales > Marinobacteraceae > Marinobacter > Marinobacter sp. AN1. The sequence goes on from NZ_CP110342.1 coordinate 3,935,371, forward strand.
AGTGAGGTGTTTCCCGGTCCAGCACCGCCCGGAAACGGAGATTGAAGCCCCGACCGGAGCCTTCATAGCCGTGAACGGTGGAAGCAAACACCACTCTCGGCCAGCCCAGCAGGATTTGCCGGAGTAGCGGCGCCGGGATGGCGGCGGCTTCGTCCACCATGACCAGTTCTGCTTCCGGCCTGCGGGCCAGCAGCTCATCCACCGGGAGCCACTGCAGCGTTTCGCCGGAACTCAATTCGAGCAATGTCTGACCCGTATAGTCGTGGCCAGCCTCCGCTGCAGCATGCCTGAACAGTGTGGAGACATTTTCCTTGCGGGGAGACACCACCAGGATCCGGTGGCGGCCGCCCTGCAAGAGTCGCACGGCGGCAATACCCAGCGCTGCGGACTTGCCCCGCCCACGGTCTGCGGTGATCACCAGGGGGCGCCGGCGGCGGCCCTGACCGGTGTGGAGGATGTGTTCGATGGCCCGCTCCTGGTCCGACGTGGCCGCCGGGCGAAACGGCTCGATAGCCACGTCATCAACTGGCAAGAGCGGGGGCGCGCCATCACCATTGGCCTCAAGGCGGATAACGGACGAATCCTCCGCCAATATCCTGGCCATCCGGGCCATGAAGGGATGCTGCCCTTCGGCAGGCAACCCCATCCGGGCATAGTCGGGGTCGGCGAAGGTATCCCACTCGGCAAGTTCCGGCATCAGCCAGAACCACAAACCGCCTGCCTGCAGGGTGCCGCTGAGCGCCGCCAGCGAATCCGGCGGGTTCCCGTGCCAGCCATCCCAGACCAGCACCGGGTTTTCAGTGCCCAGGTGCTGCCGGGCCTGGTTGGCCGAAATCGCGGTGAGTGCGGGGTGGGGCAAGTCTGCCGGCTCACCAACCCACAAACCACCTGACGGGGCCAGTTCTGACATCACCTTGTTTACCAGGGCCAGGGCCTGCTCGCGGGCGCCTTCCACCAGCACCAGGCGCCGCTCCCCCCGGGCCGACAGTCGCTGCGACAGGGCCTGCCAGCTGCCTTCGTTCACTAGTTCAGATCCACCGAATGCCGCTTCAGGTCCGCCAGGTCACAGATATCCAGCGCCGCGCGGTGGGTGGCCTTCAACCGGACCCGGGGAGCGCAACCGGCCTCCAGGGCTTCCCGCCAGCGGGCGGCACACAGGCACCAGCCATCGCCAGGGCGCAGCCCCGGAAACCCAAACTCCGGTCGCGGCGTGCTCAGGTCGTTGCCCCGGCTGCGGGAGAATGCCAGGAACTCATCGGTGACGACGGCACAAACCGTGTGACTGCCGAAGTCTTCGGGACCGGTATTACAGCAGCCATCCCGGAAGAAACCGGTCACCGGGTCGGTGCCGCAGTCTTCCAGCGGTTCGCCCAGTACGTTGATGGACTCATCCTGCGCCTGTGCCATGGAATCGCTCCTTGTCTGAATGTTGCGGTCATTATGAAGTACCACTGGCAGTGTGTCAGTGCCCCGGCACTGGCGAGAACCATTCGGGATTTGTCCCTCGCTCCTTTACAATGGCGCCATGACCAGCCCGCTCCCCGACTTCCTCACCGACGAACAATGCGAGATCATCACTGCCGGCCACGAGCATGCATTGATCACCGCTGTTGCCGGCAGTGGCAAGACCACGACCCTCGCCTGGCGCTTGCGCTGGCTGCTGCAGCAGGGCCACGACCCGCGCCGTATGCTGGTGCTGATGTTCAACCGTAGCGCCCGGGTGGACTTCGAACGCAAGCTGCGGGACGTCACCCGTGACCTGGGCTTGGCGCTGCCGGAGGTGCGCACCTACCACGCCATGGGGCTTCGCCTGTACCGGCGCTTCGTGCAGGAAGGTTACCTGCCGGCCTTCTCCGAGAAAATCCTTACCGAACAGGAAGTGAGCTACCAGGCCTGGCTGCTGACTCGCCAACTGGCACCGGAAGACCTGGCGGACGAGATTCGCCGCAACAAGAAGGATTATGTGGAAACCGCCACCGGTTTCATCGACCTGGTAAAAACCACCCTGACCCCGGTGGACGTGGTGTTCGAAGAGCTCGGTTACAGCGATCGCCACCGTTACCTGATCGACCTGTTCCACGCCTTCGAACAGTGGCGCAAGGCCCGCAGCCAGATCACCTACGCTGACATGCTCTATGAGCCGGTGATGGCCATTCACCAGAACACGGCCCTGCAGCGGCTGGTGGGTAACAAGATGGACCTGGTGCTGGTGGACGAATACCAGGACACCAATGAAATCCAGCACCTGCTGCTACGCTATGTGGCCGGGGACCGCGCGAAAGTAACCGTGGTAGGCGACCCTGACCAGACCATCTACGAATTCCGGGGGGCCCGGCCGGAATTTATCCTGAGCCGGTTCCGGGAGGAGTTCGACGAACCGTTGCAGCAAACCCTCAGCTACAGTTTTCGCTACGGGCACCGGGTGGCACTGCTGGCTAACCACCTGATTACCCATAACCACGGTCGTAACGATGTGCTGTGTCACTCCCATGCTTCAACACCCGCCACTCAGGTACATCTGCACGAGAGTGACCAGGACAGCAATATCGTGGTGAAGTTGCTGGAAGCACTGCCTGAACCGGAACAGCAGCAGACCGCGATCCTGTTCCGGGTCTGGAGTCAGAGTGTCGCCATTGAGCTGCGCCTGCTGGCCCGGCAGATTCCCTATCGCATCGGCGCGGGCAAGGGCGCCCTGTTCAGCCGGGAGGTAGAGGCGGTGACCAGCCTTCTTCAGGTGGTCACCGGGCAGCTTCCTCGCATGACCCTAGAAGATCGCCTGGAGGCTGCTCGCCAGCTGCTGCGATTCCCCCATGTCGGCCTCAAGGAACAGGAGCTGGGCAATATGGCACGGATGCTGGCCGGCTTTGAGTCCGGTTGGGGCCGCTGCCTGCAAAGCCTGGAAGAGTCGGCTCTCGGGCCCCTGCCCGCCCGAAAGCTCCGCCGCCTGGGTGAGGCCCTGACAGCGCTGGAAGGTTACTCCGGCCCGGTGGCCAGCCTGCTGAAACGGTATGCCGAGCAAACCGACCTGTTTGAGGGCATACGCAGCCTGGCCCTGACCCATGAGTCGGCCAACGAGCGTATCGATACCGTGCTGGGATTCCGGGATTACCTGGCAACACTGGACGTGTCCCCGGCAGAAGCCCTGGCGCATCTTCAGAATCTGCGTCGTCAGGCCCTGGAAAAGCAGGATGACACCGCCAAACCAGCTGGCGGCGTACTGCTCTCGACCATCCACCGAACCAAGGGCCTGGAATGGTCGCGGGTAATCATCCCGGGGCTGCAGGAGAAATACCTGCCCTACAGCCCCCGGCAGCAGGATGACCTGAAGGCTTTCATGGAAAGTGAACGGCGCCTGCTCTACGTGGCCGTTACCCGCACCCGGCGGGAGCTGCACCTGATCACCCGGCCTGGGGGGCCAAGACCGGCCATCGATGCCGATCAGGCACCAAGCCGGTTTGTCGACGAGCTCTGTTTCCCCTTGAGCGAACAGTTCGGGCGCTGGCTGGACCAACGGGAAGGTTCTATCGATCGGGATACCGATCACTACCAGGCAGGCCAGCCCTTGACCAACGTCGCCCAGCGCTACGCTGACCGCGCTGGTATCACCCTCCAGGGGGAGTCCGCTGCCCGCACCACCGGCAATTCACCGGTCTGGGCCAGCCATCGCCTCAGCCACGCCATTTTTGGCCCGGGTACGGTAATGGCGGAAACCGATACCGCCTTTGATGTACGCTTTGACGAGGGCCGCACACTGACGTTCAGCAAGAAGAGCGCGCACCTGTATTTTCGGCCCGTGACAGATGCGTAACCTGTAAGGAAACCTGGATGGCCGGTTGCCCCAACGCTCACTCTTTGCCCGCCATAACCGCCGTGGTGGCGGTCGCGCTGATGACGTTCCTCTCCAGCATCACCTCTGCGGATTCAAGCATTTACCGATGTGAAGGTCCTGACGGTGTACAGTTCTCCGACCAGCCCTGCGGCCCTGGCTCCGAGCGGGTGGAAGTCCGCGACACCCGGGTCGGCGGTAGCCTGGCCGACAACCTGCCTGACTACGACGACAGGCCCGGTCCGATTCCTGCCGAGGAAGAAGAGACCGAAGCCGCTGAGGAGGATACCTGCCGTTTCATTAACTCCACCAACCTGCGCACCTACCTGGCCCGCAACCAGGTCGTCCCCGGGATGACGCGAGAGCAGGTGCAGCAAGCCTTCGGCCGCACTTCCGAGGTCTACCCCACCCCCCAGGAAACCTGGGTCTACCAGACCAAGTATTACGGCGCACTCTACGAGCTGACTTACGTTTATTTCAGGAACGGCTGTGTCGAACGGGTCGAGTACCGCAAGCCCTGAAAAATAAGCTCCAGAAAATCAATACTTTGAGACCCATGTCACATTTTTCAGCGTAGGCTAATCACTAGCCCTGAAGGTTCGTAGATTCCGAAACTTCGGTAATTTTCCCTTGTATTCGCAAGCTTACGAAACTTAACTTGTTTCAGGCGCCGGGATTAAGGCGCTTTCACATGCCATGGAAAGAGGAACAGCAATGAAAACAATTCGTCCATTCGGAGTGGCCTTGCTGGCCGCTGCGATCAGTACCCCGGCACTCGCCGACGACGATATTCAGACGGTCTATCTCAACCCGTTCGCCGGTTACCAGTACTTCGGTGACAAGCGCGACCTGGACGAGGAAGCCACCTACGGTTTCGGCCTGGAATACCGGTTCCTTCCCCAGTGGGCTGTGGAAGCGGTGTACTCCCGCTCTGAGCCGGACCGCAAATACACCAATGGCGATGTGGACTTCGAAGAAATGCGGGTAGACGGCCTGTACTACTTCGGCAGCCAGAGCGACAAGCTTAACCCATACCTCGCGGCCGGTGTTGGCCATGCCGACTTTGACGGCGGCACCGTAACCACACCCGGTACCGAGCACGATGAAACTCGCGTCAACCTGGGCGGTGGTCTGCGTTACAACGTCACTGACCTGGTGTCCCTGCGTGGTGACGTACGCGCCTTCCACGGTATTGACGAGAGCACATTCGACGCCCAGGTCAGCGCCGGTATCAGCCTGGCCTTCAGCCGTGGTACCAGCGAGCCTGAGCCCGAGCCGGCTCCAGCCCCCGCACCTGAGCCGGATGCCGATGGCGACGGCGTTCCCGATAACCGTGACCAGTGCCCCAATACCGTCGCCGGCGCCGCCGTTGACAGCAATGGTTGCGAACTGGACAGCGACGGCGATGGCGTAGTGGACCGCCTGGACGAGTGCCCTGGCACCGCCCGTGGTACCGAAGTTGATGAAACCGGCTGTGAAGTGGTCACTATCGACACCATCACCCTGTACATCACCTTCCCAGTGAACAGCGCGGAAATCGGCTCTGAGTATGACGACGATATCCGCGAAGTGGCTGATGCCATGAAGGAAGACCAGGAAGTGTCCGTGGAAATCGCTGGTCACACCGACAGCACGGGCGCTGCTGACTATAACCAGCAGCTGTCCCAGCGTCGTGCCGAAGCCGTGGCTGATCGCCTGGTTGAGATGTATGGCATCGACGTCAATCGTGTGACGCCGGTGGGTTACGGTGAAGCCGAGCCGGTCGCCACCAACGAAACCTCTGGTGGCCGTGCCCGCAACCGTCGGGTAGAAGCCCGTCTGCAGGTTCGTCGCTGATCGACGGTACCTCGGACAAAACGGGAAAGGCGCCTGCGGGCGCCTTTCTTCGTTTCAGCCCCTGACCGCGTCTACCAGCAGGTTGCGGGGGGTCAGCGAACGTTCGCAGAAGGCCCCAACCCGGACCTGGTAACCTGCCTCTTCAAGATACAGGGCGTAATCGAACACAAGCCAGAGCTCCAGTGGACGACGGAATAGATGGCGAATCAGCTCATACCGTCGAACCTGCCTTAAACGCGCTGCGCCAAAACCTTCCCAGTGACTCCAGTCCACCTGTGCCGGTAGCGCCAGCACCTTCCGGGCCGCTGCCCAGCGGGCGAAGGCTTCAAACCCCTCATGCAGCAGCCGCGACGGATGCGGCGGCAGCGGCAGATAGCTGTCTTCACCCCGTATTGCCCGTTGCAAACCATCGAATCCCAGACGCCATTGCCTTGCCCGTTCGGTCTGTTCCCTGACCCGCAACGGTGCTGTCACGGTTTCCTGCACTGCCAGCCGAAGCTCGTGACGGGACAGGCCCAGGGCGGGATGTGCACTACCGGCCCTCGCCGACAGGGGCTGGTAGTCGTCCTGTTCGGTCAGGTGATAGCAACATGGGGAGAAGCTCAGACGCGGCTGCCCCTGCCGGGCACCATCCCGGATCAGTTTTCGGTGCAGGTCCCCGCAGGCATGCAGGGCGGTACCGTGGACCTGGTCTGGCCAGCACAGGTCCTGCTGGAGAACATCCTGCTGTCGAATCGTCACCGCATCCCCGAAATGGCGAGCCAGGCGATTTCCATCCTCCACCAGGGTCGGGTTCCACTCAAAGCCGGTCACCGCTAAGCCACTGTGCCGAAATAAGGTCCGGGAAAGATGCCCCTTGCCACAACACCAGTCCAGGAGCGGATGCTGCAAAGGCGACAGTGCCGCACACAACGCCCCCGCCTGTAACCGCTTGCGCCCGGGCATATCGGTGGCATCGCGCTCGGCCAGGGTGGCGGCTGCCACAGTGGCGGGAGCGGGTCGCAAGTCGGTCACGGTAGTAAGCCGTCCATAGTCAGCCGCCCCCGGAAGCCACTGCTGCACATGGCTGGCCAGCTCGCCCGGGTTGTTCTCGAAGTGCTCGCAGTCCTCCCCGCCAAGCTGCCCAAGCCACCTGGCCAGATCAGGATTCTGTCCGACCCACCCCGGCTGCGGCTCCATAAAGGGCGCGGGTTGCCAGAAACCACGATGGTCGGTGAGCCAGTCATTAATCTGTCGCCAACGCTGGTAAACAGCCGTGTCTGTGTCGTGTAAACTCCGCTGCGGAGGTAATGTCATGCAACTGGCCTTTGTTCTGGTAGAGCCCAAGGTGCCCGAAAACGTCGGCGCCGCCGCCCGTGCCCTGTGTACCATGGGGTTCAGCCAGCTGTGGCTGGTCAACTCGGACCTGCACACCCGGCCCGAGGCCCACTGGCTGGCCCACGGCAGCGACCATATCCTGGATAACGCGCGCATTTTCCCTGATCTTGAGTCAGTCCGAAACTCCGCGGAATTGCTGATCGGCACCTCCGCCAAGCCCCGTCATGGCCGATCGGATTGGCACACCCCCGGCGAGCTGGCCGGGGTGATCGCAAACAAGGGTCATTCCGTTACCACCGCAGCGCTGGTATTCGGACGGGAAGACCGGGGGTTATCCAACGACGAGATGGCCTGCTGCGACCTGCTGACAGGAATCCCAATGGCAGTCAGCTATCCCTCCCTGAACCTGGCACAATCGGTCATGCTCTATGCCTGGGAACTATCCTCCGTCAGGGCTTGCAGTGCTGACCATGCGGGTGCGGGTGCCACAACCGAACCGGACTCCGCCCGGCTGGGAGTACTCAGGCATCGCCTGGAATCGTTACTGCCCGACATCGACACCCCGGCCGATGGCAAGCTTTACCAGTGGGTTTTCGAGAAACTGCCGCTGCTCTCCCAAAGGGATATCGGCTTCGTTCATACCCTGTGCAGCAACATTGCCCGCAAGATCGACAAATCTTCCTGAAACCGCCCCTGACAACATCGAGCGCTTGTCCTATTTTTGATTGACAGTCTGAACGATGACTGACTAAGGTATTTGTACTACAACAGAATTTTGTTCCGCTTTGCGGAACCTGCAACCACAAATACAACAAAGACAAGAGGACAACGCGATGTTCAACCTGAAAAGGTCCGTCATGGCCTTTGCACTGGCCTCCGCCCCTGCCCTGGCGTTCAGCGCTGAAGGTGTCGACCTGCCCAACACCCTGGGCATGACCGCCTACGGCACCAGTTCCGCTGGCTACGCCCAGATGGTTTCGATCGGTAACCTGCTGCAGAATGAATACGGCGTATCCCTGCGCATCCTGCCCGGGGAGAACGACGTCTCCCGCATGACCCCCCTGAAAACAGACCGGGTACCGGTATGTGCCTGCGGCATTGCCGCCTACTACGGCGCCGAGGGTGTACTGATGTTTGCCGGTGAAAACTGGGGCCCCAGCCGATCCGGGTGATCACCACCTCCATCGCCAGCTTTGGCCTGAGCATTGCCGTGGCGGGTGACATCGGCGTTGAAACCCCCTATGACCTCAAGGGCAAGCGTATTTCCTGGATACGGGGCGACGATGCCCTCAACCTGGGCACCGAGGCGATGCTGGCCTTTGGTGACCTGACCTGGGATGACGTGGAGCGCGTGGAGTTTCCCGGCTATGGCCGTGCCTTTGAGGGCATTATCGCCAACCAGACCGACACCGCGTTTACCGTCTCCGTGGCGGGCGGCCCCCAGCAACTGGCGGCCAGTCCCCGGGGCATCACCTGGCTGACCCTGGACCCGGAAGACAAGGAAGGCTGGCAGCGCCTGAACGACGTAGCGCCCTACTTCCAGCCCCACAAGGTGACCTCCGGCGCCGGCATCAGCAAGGATGATCCCTGGATTGGATCCAGCTACCCGTATCCCATCGTGGTCGCCAACGCCGATACGGATGACACACTGGTCAAGAGCCTGGTGAAGGTCTTTACCGAGGACTATGACAAGTACAAGGATGCCGCCCCGGGCAACGCCGGCTATGCCCTGGAGAACCAGAACATGCAGTGGGTGGTTCCGTTCCACGATGCCGTTGTGGAGTACTACAAGGAAATCGGACACTGGACCGACGAAATGCAGGCGCACCAGGACATGCTGGTCAAGCGTCAGCAGATCCTGCTGGATACCTGGGATGAGTACACCGCCGGCGATACGCCCTCGGATGAGGACGAATTCAAGGCAGGCTGGATGGAAGCCCGGGCCGCAGCCCTGGAAGAAGCCGGCATGAACCCGGTATTCCGTTAAGACGCGCCCTGAAACCGCGGCGGTGGTCGCAGCCACCGCCGCGCTCATCCGTATTACCGGGTTTCCAGCACCATGACGCAATCCCCCACTGATCAAAAGAAACCGGAGAACATTTCCGGTGTTCGTGACCTGCCAGGCCTCTGGCCCTGGCTGCCACGCCTGGCCACCCTGGCCCTGACCCTGTTTACCATCGACTACCTGTTCAACCTTCAGCTCATTAACCTGGTCACCCAGGTGGAGAGCCAGTTTTTCTATATGGTGGTGGCGCTGATGCTGCCACTGGTGTTCGTACTCTGGCCCATGAACCGCTTTGCCAGCCGCCACAAGGTGCCCTGGTACGATATCCTGCTGTTCCTCGCCGCTGCCGGTATCTGCGGATTCTTTGTCTATAACGCCGAGCAGATCCTGGACCGCGGCTGGGAGTACGCGGCCCCGGACTATGCGATCACCATGAGTTTCCTGTTCTGGGCGATTGTGGTGGAGGCCATCCGCCGCGCCGGCGGGCTGCCCATTGCGGTGATCGTCGGGCTGGCGAGCCTCTACCCCATCTTTGCCGATAAGGTACCGGGGCCGATCCAGGGTTTTCCTTCAACACCGGACCAGACCGCCATCTACCTGGCCATGAGCCGTGAAGGCATCATGGGGATTCCCCTGCAGGCCTTTGCCAACCTGGTCATCGGCTTTCTGCTGTTTGGCGTCGCCCTGCAGAAAACCGGCGGCGGCAAGTTCTTTATCAACCTCGCCTTTGCCCTGCTCGGCCATGTGCGGGGCGGCCCCGCCAAGGTGGCGGTATTCTCCAGCGGACTGATGGGCTCCATGAGCGGCAGCGTGATCACCAATGTGATGACCACCGGCGTGCTCTCCATCCCCGCCATGCGCCGGGTTGGCTTCGGAAAATCCTACGCCGCCGGTGTGGAGGCCTGCGCATCCACCGGGGGCGTACTGATGCCACCGGTCATGGGTGCCACGGCCTTTATCATGGCCGCGTTCCTGAACATTCCCTATGGCACCATCGCCCTGGCTGCCGTGGTGCCATCGGTGCTCTATTTCCTGGGCCTGTTTATCCAGATTGACGCCTACGCTGCGCGCCACGACCTCAAGGGGCTGCCGGCGGCCGAACTGCCGTCTCTGCGTCAGACCCTGAAGGAAGGCTGGTACTTTATCTTCGTGTTTGTGCTGTTGATCTGGATGCTGTTCTTCCTGCGCCGTGAGGCAACGGCCCCCTTCTACGCAACTGCCCTGCTGCTGGTCATCAACCAGGTGCTGCCCTACCAGCGCTGGGGCTGGCAGGACCTGAAGGAATTCTTCGGCGGAGCAGGCAAGCTGTTTGCCGAGCTGATTGCCATCCTGGCCGGTGTGGGTCTGCTGGTAGGCGCACTGTCCGTCACTGGCCTATCCGGCACCATTGCCAATGACCTGATCTACCTGGCGGGGGGCAACACCCTGGTGCTGCTGATGATGGGGGCTGTAACCAGCTTCATCCTTGGCATTGGGATGACCGTAACCGCTGCCTATATCTTCCTGGCCGTGGCGCTGGCGCCGGCCCTGATCAACGGCGGCGGCATGGATCCGCTGGCTGTGCACCTGTTCATCCTGTACTGGGGCATGCTCAGCTTTATCACCCCACCGGTCGCCCTGGGCGCCTTTGCCGCCGCAACCGTGGCGGGCTCACGGGCAATGGAAACCGGCCTGCAGGCCATGCGGCTGGGCAGCGTGATCTACTTTATTCCGTTCCTGTTCGTACTGAATCCGGCGCTGATCTTCCAGGGCAGCTGGAACGAAATCCTGGTGGTCATCCTGCAGGCGCTGGCCGGTGTGGTATTGATTGCCGGCTCCATGCAGGGCTGGATTCTCGGGGTGGGTAACCTCGCCGCCAGCCGCATGATGCAGTGGCCTATTCGGGCAGCACTGATCATCGGCGGGCTGTTGCTGGCTATCCCCGGAGGTGGCCCGGTACCGCTGACCAACCTGCAGCTGTCAATGATCAGCGCCGTCCTGATCATTCCCGCGTTGGCGCTGGCCTGGGCGGCCCAGCGCCGACAGCCGGCCCTGGCCGGACGCTGACGCTTACCGGCCGGGCCTTCCTGTTATTGACCCCCTGCCAGGGCAAGGATGCCGCGGCGGGGAACCTGCGCAACCAGCTCATCCCGGGGTAGCGGACGGCTGAACAGGAAACCCTGCCCGATATGAGCGCCCATGCCCACCAGGCAGCTCAACTCCCTCTCATTCTCGATGCCTTCCACCACCACAGAGAGCGAGAGTCGCTCGCACAGGGTCAGGATCATCTCCATGATCGCCCGTTTCTCGCTGTCTGAATCAATACCGGACACCAGCGACCGGTCAATCTTGAGCTGGTCCAGGGGCAACTGACGCAGATAGCCCAGGGATGAATAACCGGCGCCGAAGTCGTCCAGTGCCACGCTGATACCCGCCCGCCGCAGCTCTTTCATCACCACCATGGCGATACTGGCATCGGCCATCACCGCGGTTTCGGTGATTTCCACCTTGAGCCGGCGAGGATCCACGCCCGCCCTGTGCAGTTCCCGGATCAGGTGGTCCGCCATGGCAGGATCATGCAGTTGCGCCGGGGACAGGTTGAGGCTCACCGAAAAGTGTTCGCCATAGACCTGGGTCAGCAACGGGTCGTTCATCAGTGGCAGGGTCTTGATCAGCATGGCGTCGGACAGCGCGCCGATCAGTCCGGTTTCCTCTGCTACCGGAATAAACAGGCCCGGGGAGATCAGCCCCAGGTCCGGGTGACGAATCCGACAGAGTGCCTCGAAGGCGTCCACTTCACCTGTCTGCAAGTTGACCAGGGGCTGCAGAAAGGGCTCTACCCAGTCATGGCGTAAGGCACTGCGCAGGCTCTGCTCCGCATCCAGGCGTTCCCGGTTACGCTGGCGCATCTCGTCCTGGTAGACGAGGAAACTGCCGGTGGCCGCATTACGGACCCGCCGCAGCATGGTGCGTGTGGCCTGCAGCATGTCGGCTGAGCCAATGAACCGGCCGTCCTCACCCGGTATAGCCCCGACCACCAGGGACAGCCAGACCCGGCGTTCATTCAGCAACAGGGACTCGTCGAACTGCTGCATCAATTCCCGGGCACGGGTGCGAAGCCCGTCCTCATCCGCATCGTGGACCAGCACAGCGGGGGTGTTATCCGCCAGCAGTGCGACCAGTTCCCCGGGCCTCAGGCAGCGGTGCAGGCGCTGGCGTACCTCCCGCACCAAGGCCCGCTCCTCCGCCGGCGTCAGCGAGTCGCGAACCAGGGCCAGATTGGAGAACACCACCACCAGCAGTCCGACCTGACCGCTCCCTTCTGCTAACCGTTGCTGCAGCACAAGGTCCAGGTACTCAGCGTTGGGCAGGCGCGTGGTGCTGTCGACGAACTTCTGTTCGGTCATGTCGGCCTGGGTGCCAGACATTCTGCGGGGGGAACCGGTCACCGGATCCATCTCACAAATGCCGCGGGCGACCATCCAGCGGTAGCCACCACGGCCATCCTGCAGCCGAAATTCACAGGAGAACCGCTCGCTCAGCCCATTCGCGTGGTTGAGCATGGCCTCGCTGAACGGACCCCGGTCCTGCGGGTGCATGCGCATGACCCATTCTGAAGGCCTGAATCGGTGCCCCAGTTCCTGGCATCCCGACATCGCCAGCCAACGGTCAGAGACCTGCAGCTGGTCTTCTTCGAAATCCCACTCCCAGACACCATCGTTGGCGCCCTGGATAATCAGGTCCAGCCGCCTTGTACGCTCCTGTACCTTTTCCTCCAGCTGGTCCCGGGCGCGTTCCAGCTCCCGGATATTACGGCGCACCGATTCCAGCACAAAGTTGGACAGCACGGAGAGCTTCTGCACATCCAGGTCTTCGGAATCGGTACTCAGGTGGAAGTCATAGCGACCGTCGATCGCCTGGCAGAGCTGGTCGGCAATCTCGTTGATCCTGGCCCGCAGCCGGCGTTCAGAATCACTCACCGGGTGCCTCCACCTTCAGGCAGAAGCGGCAGGCTTCCGCTCCCCGCTTCTGACAGTCGAGGATCTTCATGAACCCGGTCTCGCCAAACTCCTGCAACACCCGGTTAAAAAGGGCTTCATACAAGCCACACAGGCGATTGGGAGAGCGATAGGTGACCAGCAGGTCATCGCCCTGCTGGTCAATCTCGAACTTGTCACGGACCCGTTCCCGGCTTTCCTCGTTGCGCAGGCCTGAAGCCAGCACCGTGTGGATACGGGGCTGGCGCTCCAGGAACGCCCGCGCCGAGCCCGCCATCTGGTAGAACATGGGGAACAATTGCCGGGACTCCCGGATAAAGTGATCCGCATAGAGCCGGTAAAGCGCGTCTTCGTCGAGGCCGAAATACTCGCTCGTCGCCTGCAGCAGTCGCAGGCACTCATCGTCCGGGTAATCCCGGTCAATACGGTAGTCGGGCACTTCATCCAGGCCCGCTTTCCTGCCGATGGCCACCAGGGCCTCTTCACCGCCTTCCGTGCGGATGATATCCACCAGAACTTTCTGGATAAATCCAATCATGGTGTTGTTGCATCCGGTTGTGCGCGGACCCTGGTAGCAGGATAGCGCGTTGCTCTGTTAACTATCCTTACGAAGCAGTTCCCGATACTGTTCAAGTACTTCGTCGTCTTCCTGTGGGTACTCCGGCGCCAGGGCCTCCAGCTGTTCCGCAAGGATTCTGGCCATCAATGCGCGGGCTATCGGCTTGCGGTCCCCCGGCAGAATCAACCAGGGTGCCTCCGGCGTATGGGTGGCGGCAATGGCCTCCTCCACCACACCGAGGTATTCCTGCCGTCGTTTCCAGGCCTCAATATCCGAGTGGTCAAACTTCCAGCGCTTGCGGGGTTTGTCCAGCCGCTTGATCAGTCGCTGCCGGTGTTCTTCTTCTGACAAGTGCAGCCAGACCTTCAGTACGGTCGTGCCTTCCTGCACCAGGTGCTGCTCGAAGGCACGAATGGCACTGTAGCGGGCCTGCCAGTTGTAATGACTTTCATCCCGCACCGGCCAGAGCCGCTCTGCCATTACCGCCTCATGGTGACTGCGGTTGAAGGCCACCAACTCGCCAAGGGCGGGCAGATAGGGCACGACCCGCCAGAGAAAGTCATGCTTTGCCTCGATACCGTTAGGCCGCCCGAAGGACCAGGCATGGAAACCCGCCGGATCCATATAGGTGGCCAGGGTACGTACCAGGCTATCCTTGCCGCTGGCATCGAGCCCGTGAAACACCATCAGGCAGGCTTTTTCACCATTAGCCCAGAGCCGGCGCTGGTGCTCACCAATCAGTTCAAGACTCGGCTGCAGTGCCGGTACGCCGTCATCCTCTATGTCGGAGGGATAGTCGTGGAGTGAGGGTTTTCGGGGATCGTACAGCCAGGTTTCGTTGAAAGGTGTGGAAAACATGCAGGGCAGAATCTCGCAGCGGCGGGGTTATTGATCAACCCTATACCAGTGATTACCCGGACCGACATATAAGCGGCGCGCGGGTTGATGATAAACTTGCGTTATTTACGATCAGGTTAGCAGTTATGAGTCGCAAGAGACGAGAAATACCGGTTTTCGATCAGCCATTGATCGAAACCCACTGCCATCTGGATTACCTCAAGGACCGTCCCCTGGAGGAGACCCTTGAGAAGGTGCGTAGTGTCAACATCGAGCGGGTGATTACCATCGCGGTTTCCCCGGATAACCTGGCCCAGGTACGAGCACTCAGCCAGTTGCAACCCTGGCTGTACGGCACCCAGGGCGTTCACCCCCATGAGGCGGAAGCCTACTCGGATGCCTGTGAGGCGGAAATCCGCGAACATGCGACCGATGACAAGATCGTCGCCGTGGGTGAAATCGGGCTGGACTATTTCTACGATAACGCTGACAGGGAGGTCCAGCGTCAGGTGTTCCGGCGCCAGCTGCAGATTGCAGCTGACCTGGGCAAGCCCGTGGTCATTCACAGTCGCGAAGCCGACGAGGACACCATCGCGATCCTGTCAGAATTCGAAGACACCCTGGAACGCAGGGGCGTCATCCACAGCTTTACATCCGGCCCTGGGCTGGCCCGTTATGCACTGGACCAGGGCTGGTGCCTGGGGTTCAACGGAATAACCACCTTTAACAAGGCGGAAAACGTGCGAGACATCGTACGCATGGCTCCTGTCGAGCAGATCCTGCTGGAAACCGACTCGCCGTTCCTTACCCCCGTGCCTTACCGGGGCCGGGAGAATGCGCCTTTCTACCTGCCCTTCGTGGCGGAGAAGATTGCCGAGGTCAAGGAGTTACCGCTGGAACAGGTTCTCAGCGCCACCTGGCAGGCCAGTATGCGCACCTTTTTCCCGGAGGAAGGGGCACACTGACGCAAAAGGCTACGTTGGAGAAAACACTCGTGTCAGGCCGGCGCCCGGGCGCTGGCCACATCCAGCCCCAGCCGCCCCAGCAGGCGATCACACTCTTCACTTTCCTGCATGTCGTTGCACATCAGCCAAGCGGCCCGCATGACAGCCTTGTCCCGCTCACCACTGCCGCGGGGCAGCATATAGGCCGCGCCAATCAGGTTGCGCAACGGCAGCGGCAGGCGCCAGGCTACCTTGAGCACATTGCCCAATGTGCCACTCCACTCGTATAAGGCCCGCTCCACATCGTCGTCATCGAGGGCGCCGTCCGAGGCAATAAACTGTTGGGCGGTACTGATGACCGCCAACTCACCAATCCGGTGCAGCAGCCCGGCGGTGTAACACAGGGAGGCATCCACTCCTACCTTACGGGCCATACCGCTGGCCAGCTCTGCCAGCTCCGAGCTTTTCGCGACCTGCTCCTCGGCAAGGCTTTTCAGGGCAGGGTCAGACAGGCGGTGGGAAATATCCAGGGCCAGCGCCAGGGCGTGATTCAGGCTCATGCGGATGCCCAACATGCGAATGGCCTCCCGCAGGCTGCTGCAGGGTTCGCCGGAGCGGCGCAGGGCGCTGGTGTTCGCCACGTCCAGCAAACGGGCGGTTACCGCAGGCTGGCTCTTCCAGGCATCGGAAAGGTCCCCCACTGACAGTTCCCCGGCCCGCTCCACGAGGGCCATGACGCTGGCTGGATCCAGTTCCGCCGGAAGATAGGCCTGGGTATCCCGGGCCCGGCGCAGCATGACCTCAAAGCTCGTTTCCGGACCACCGGGCTGCGCGGTGGGTAGCAAAGTCTTGAGGCGCTCCTGCATCGCGGTAGCCGTAAACGGTTTCGGTACAAAACCCTGGATATGCAGCCGGCCGGCGGCCAGTACCCGCTCCCGGTCGACCTTCTCAGACACCATCAACACCGGCACCTCCCGATCCAGGCGGCGGACGGCCCGCACCAGGTCCAGGCCGCGACCATCCGGCAGGTCCCAATCACACACCACCAGCTCCGGACGCAGTTCCTCCAGATCGGCCCTGGCCTCGGCAAGGGTACGATAACTGTGAACGCGGGCCCGGGAAAACAGGCCGGAAACGAGGGTTTCCATCAGTTCCGCCATGGGAACATCCGCGTCAAGTATCAGTACGTTCATGGGTCAGGCTACCAGGTATCGGGCGATTGGCCGTTGAGCATCATCTTTATCAGGAAACTACCATATAAACCATCCCCGGCCCATTCAAACCGTGTGCCAGCGATCATTCCGGGCTCAGGCCCGGTAGCCCTCAATCAGACGGTTGATGCCGGTCGCAAGCTGATCGAGTTCGGCAGCGAGCCCGCGCACATCCTGCGCCTGCCCTACCACGTCCTGATTCTGGCTGGCCACTCCCTGCACGCTCTCATTGATATGCACTGACGCAGCCGCCTGCTGCTCGGTAGCCGAGGCGATCTGCATGCTCAGGTCGGTGACCTGGGTAACTGCCTGGCGAATGGTATCGATGGCCTCTCCGGTTGCCCGGATGGCAAGGGATGTCTCCCGGGAACGGGTCTGCCCCATTTCCAGTGCGGCCAGGGCTTGTTCTGCACCGGCAGACAAGGTATCGATCGTGGCACCGATCTCCCTGGTGAATTCCTGGGTGCGCCGGGACAGGTTGCGCACTTCATCGGCAACCACGGCGAAGCCACGCCCCTGGTCACCGGCACGGGCAGCCTCGATGGCGGCATTCAGCGCCAACAGGTTGGTCTGCTCGGAAATGTCATTAATGGCACCCACGACCTGGCCAATACTGTCCACATTGCCCACCAGGCTTTTGACTGCCTCGGAAGAGGACTGCAGGGCCTGGTCTGTAGCATCAGTCAGCGCAACTGCCTCACCCACCTGCCTGGTGCCGACGTTCGCTGAACGGGAAGCCTCGGCAGATGCCTCGGAAGCTTGCTGGGTATTGCGTGCCACATCATGCACAGTCGCTGTCATCTCTTCGGTGGCGCTGGCCGCCTGGCCGAGCCGGTCATTCTGCTCACCAAGGATTGCGGTCGTGCGGTCACTCATGGCATCCAGGGCGCCAGCCGTGCTGCTTAGCTGGGCCGATAGCGAGCCTACCTCCCGTATAAGGCCGGAGAACTGGTCAAGCATGCTGTTGAAGGCCCGTGCGGTGTCGTCTGAGCTTTCATCCAGGCGCCCGCTCAGATCCCCGTCCTGGCGGAATTGTTCCACCAGCTCCATGATGCTGTGGGTAACCTGCCGCTCACGACCCAGCCGCAGGGCAAAGAACACTAGGATTCCGGCTTCGAATACCACGAACGCCGCGTGCAGAAAGGCGATGGACCAGCTGCAACCATAGTTGAAAATCATCAGCGGCATGCCGCCGAGGCTGGCACCGGACAGTTGCAGGGCCGTGAGCAGCAAGTGATGCACGGCAATCACCCCGGCCGCCACAAGGATCGGCAGCCAGTCCCGATAGACCATCACCAGGGCGAGGGCACTGAAGATATGGAAGTGCATTTCGATCCGGCCCATCTGTGCCTGGATCATGATGGCAGAGAACACCATCAACGCCGTGGCAGCCACTACCGAAAAGCCACGGGTACCCCGGATTGATGCGTAGGCGGCAGACACCACCAGGCCAACGAGCACCGAAGCAACGATAGCGAACACGTGGGTTCCATAACCGACGGGAACCAACAATCCGACCACAGGCACATGGGCCAGCAGTATCCACAACATTTGCCGGTCACTGCTGAGGGCGTCCCGGCGGGTAAACTGGGTATCAGACATCATTGGCTTGCCAACTCCAGTGCAGGCGTCGTGTGGGCAGCCAGCGACTTCGCAGGCTGCTCAGAGAGTATACGAGTCAGGTCTTCAATAACCCGATCAAGGTCAAGGTCGGGGGTGGTATAGAGCAATTCCCGTCGCCCCCGGCTGGATACAACATGCAGGTGGGCAGAATGGTCCAGCTCGTAGGCCTCACCACCGCCCACCCTGTGGGCATAGTCGTTATAACCGCTGGCCAGCTGCCGCGCAGCCGCACCTGACTCCGGCCGGACTGCCACAAACATCGGCCCCAGCGACGCCATCAACTGGTCCAGCCTTTGCTGGCTGTCCCGCTCCGGGTCGAGGGTCACGAACACAAAGTGGACCGGCGCATTCGCCAGCCTGCGCTGCAGGGTGAGGAGGTTGGTCAGTTGTACCGGGCACACCGTACCGCAGCTCTGGTAACCAAAGAACACCAGGGCAAGGCCCTCCGGGGGAGGCACCTGAGCTCCCTGACCGGGCTCCACGAGGGATGGGGCGGGCAAATCCACCCGCAAACCGTAATACCCGCTGCCGGAAAGCAGGGAAGGCAAGACCGGCAAGATTGCCAGAACCGCCAACAGGATTACGAGAAACGCAGTAGCCAACAGCCATCGCTGCCCGCCGGGGAGAATTCTGGATACCAAGGACCTTACCTGCCTGTGAATCACGCGAGCTCGCTATATTGATATAACGAACTTTTAATAATCTGTACGCGTTTTACGCAGAATCAGGAAATCTGGATGTCGGGATCGTATATTCGCTTACGCAGGGGCATGGAGTTCACGGATAAGCCGCTGAACCCGGCTGGCGGACTGATCATAGATCCTGAGCAGGCGCGTGTCCCACTTGTCCAGGTCGGTGCCCATGGCCACGGCGTGTTCCAGGGTGATCGCCAGGCGCAGCACCCGCCCCAGGCTGCCCTTGCGGTGCAGAATGGCCTTGCGGATGTCGTTGTGCAGGTCAATGGTGTCAATAAACTCATCGGCTGGCACCCCCAGCATGATCTCCGCGCCGGACAGCAGCCCGGTAAGGAAAGCCTCCTCTCGGTCAGGGGCGTTGACCCTCACCCGCTCTGCGAGGGATTCACAGACGTGGGCCCGTATCAGTACCAGCCGGGCCTGTTCCTTGTTGACCGTCCGCATGGCACTGAGCATCGACACCCAGTGACGCAGGTTGGTCAGCCCTAGCCGGATAACCACTTCCCTCACCGATGAAATCTTGCCCGAACCGCGGTAAAGCGGACTGTTAACGATGCGGACGAGATTCAGGGAAAGGTCGGGATCCTGGGACAATACACGGGTGAGTTCACCAATATCCGGATCTGGCTGATAGAGCAATGCCAGTAACCGGGTCAACTGGATACCGGAAGCGGTCATTTTCTGTCCCGAGATAAGCTTCGGGCGGGCAAGGAAGTAACCCTGGAACAGATCAAACCCCATGGCCAGGTACCGGTCACGGGTTTCCTGGTCTTCAACCCTTTCCGCCAGCCAGCGAACCGGCAGATGGGCCAGCCGATGCTTGTGTTCCGCCACGGCTTCCGGAGTGAATTGGGAAACGTCCACCTTGATGACATCTGCCATTTCCAGCAGCGGCGCCCAGTCTTCACCGAAGGCGAAGTCATCCAGCGCAAAGCGGAACCCGGCGTCAAACCATTGACGCACCGCCGCCACCAGTTCGGGCGTAGGGTCAATGCGCTCCACCAGTTCAACCATAACCCTGTCGGGGTCCACCGGCAGTACAATACCGGAAAGCAACAGGTCGGCGGACACGTTGATGTAGGCGCGCGTGCCGTAATGGGTTGTATGGTTGGTGATGCCGGTGCAGTAGTTGAAGAGCAATTCACTGGTCGCCTGCTGCTCACCCACCGCAAGCGCACTCTGGCCGAGGTCATTTCGGTAGAGCAGCTCCACAGCTTCCATTTCACTGTCGCGGTTATAGATGGGCTGAGCGGCCAGCAAGGTTTGTGACGCCATCACACAATTTCCGTTTTCCTGTTTCAGGGCGATTATCCCTTCCCGAACGGGTTCCAGGCAGTCCCGGACCAGCGCAGATCATGTACCCGTCGACCACAGAAAGGCAAGCCGAACCGCCCCATGATGGATCGTCGTTTATATCAGAGACAGGAACAACGCCATCAGCACCGGCGACAGGAACGACAGAATAAATCCGGACGCAATGGCCACCGGCACACAGTCGAGACCACCACTGCTGCGAATGACCGGCAGCGTAAAATCCATCGCAGTAGCCCCGCCATAACCGATTGCCATAGCGGGTCGCCGCCCGATGATCACCGGGATAAGTGCCAGGGCGATGATCTCCCGGATGACGTCATTGAGGAAGGCCACCCCACCCCAGGCGGGCCCGAGCGCGTCACCGATCACAATACCAGACAGCGAATACCAGCCAAACCCGGCCGCCAGGGCCAGGGACTGGAACATAGGCACCTGCAACGCCGGGGAGAGCAGTACCCCCGCCAGCAGCGAACTGACTGAGAGGGATACCGCAATGCCAAGACCCTGCCGGTTCAGCAGCAGGCGCCGAAGGGAGAGGCCAGCGTTACGGAGCTGAAGGCCGATCAGGAGCAGCAGCAACATAAGGGCCCAGGTGGCAAGGTCTTCGACCCAGTCAAGGGCCGGCAGCAGGAACCAGCCTGCCAGCAAGCCTGCCATCACAGCCGCCAGCGGCTTCGCCGCAGCGAGGAAAAGGCGCCGGTAACTGGTCGCACCGCGGGCGGTGCCGGTTTCGACGTGCATGGGTTGCCAACGGTGCCATAGCCACAGACCTGCAAGGTTCAACACCAACAGCCCGGTCACCAGCACACCCACCTGTGCCGCCATGGCCGCCAATTGCAGGCCCAGCCCTTCCATCTGGCCGAGGCCAACACCCAGCAGGGCCAGGATAAAATACACCAGTCCATCCACACTGTGGTGAACCGCTGTCATCACGGTACGGTTATTCAGTGGAACGGCGAAGCCAAGAAATAATGGCAGAAGGATCAGCAGGGCACCGGCCAGCATGGCAGTCTCTTATCGGGTAAACGGAAGGGTTCAGGGTCAGAGCGTAGGTTCGGGCTGTTCCGGATCGAACCGGTAGTGGCCCTGATTTGCTTCGGCCTGCTGGCGCAGGTCCCTGGCCAGGCGCTGGGCGCAGACGGTCCACTGAACCGGCTCATCACGGCTGGGACTGTACCCCTGCTCCAACAGATTGCCGGCAAGCTGTCGCAGCGCCGCTTCGGCTTTCTCACGATCAGGGTAGGGCCCCCGACAACGAGTGACATCGGGCTGGCCATCCGGCCCGCCTGCCAGAACCAGCACGGACCAGATGCCACCAGACACCTTCTTGATGTGGAGCTCGAGGCGACGCTTGCCCTGCCAGAGCACCAGCGAGTGCAGGGGCGAGCGACCGTGGAAGTAGTGCAGCTTCATGGCATGCTCAGTGCAATTTCCTGTCGTGCCGGTCCTGGACCAGCACCCACGGTGCCACGACCACCGCCCAGAGTTCAGCTTCCCGGTCATACCAGGTACGGGCCAGGTCGGGGCTGACGTCGCCCACCTGGTCCTGGCTCATCCAGTGCTGGAACTGGGCCTTGTTGTCCGCCGTCAGCTCCGCTGCCACATCCAGCAGATCCAGTTCCGGCGCAACCCGTACCACATGCCCTCGGGCATAGTAGGTTTGCAGCTCTCGCCAGCCAATTCGGGAGGTTTCCAGGTTCAGGGAAGCCCTGATTTCGTTGCGGGATCGGGGGGATGTCATGCTTATCCTCGGAAACAACAGCGTATTCAGCCGAGAGCCTCGCATGAAAGGCGGCCGGCGGCAAGTACGCCGCCAGCCTGGAGAGTTAAAGCAACATTGCTGACAGAACCTACGATGCCTGCTTGATCATCTCCCGCACCACATAGTGGAGAATGCCACCATGGCGGAAATACACCGCCTCGTTAGCCGTATCAATGCGGGACTTGAGATCACAGGTATCGGTTGAGCCATCCTTGTAGGTGACCGTCATCTTCAGGCTCTGGCCCGGCTGGATATCGCCGGACAGGCCTTCGATGCTGATGGTCTCCTCACCGGTCAGCTTCAGGCTCTTGCGATCCACACCCTCCGGGAACTGCAGGGGCATTACCCCCATACCGATCAGGTTGGAGCGGTGGATGCGCTCGTAGGACTCAGCCACCACGGCCTTGACCCCCAGCAGACGGGTACCCTTGGCAGCCCAGTCACGGCTGGAACCGGTGCCGTACTCCTTGCCGGCAATAACCACCAGTGGCGTGCCCTGCTCCTGGTACTTCATGGCAGCATCGTAGATGGCCATCTGTTCCCCGGTGGGCACGAACTTGGTGAATCCACCTTCCACGCCATCGAGCATCTCGTTACGGATACGGACGTTGGCAAAGGTACCCCGCATCATCACTTCGTGGTTGCCACGACGGGAACCGTAGGAGTTGAAGTCTTTCGGCTCCACCCCGTGCTCCTGCAGGTATTTCCCGGCCGGTGTATCGGCCTTGAAGGAGCCTGCGGGTGAAATATGGTCGGTGGTCACCGAGTCTCCGAGCAAGGCCAGGATATTGGCGTCGCGGATGTCTTCGATGGCATCCGGCTCCGGTCCAAGACCTTCGAAGAACGGCGGATGCTGGATGTAGGTGGACTTGTCCGACCACTCGTACACCTTGCTCTCCGGCACCTTGATGGACTGCCAGGTTTCATCGCCGTCAAAGACTTCCGCGTACTCCTTGCGGAACATGTCGGTTTTCACCTTCTCTACCGCCTCGGCGATTTCCTGCTGGCTGGGCCAGAGGTCCTTCAGGTAAACCGGGTTACCGTCCTTGTCGGTACCAAGCGGGTCCTTGGTAAGGTCCACGCGCACATTACCCGCCAGGGCATAGGCAACCACCAGCGGGGGTGACGCCAGCCAGTTGGTCCGTACAAGTGGGTGCACCCGGCCCTCAAAGTTCCGGTTGCCCGAGAGCACAGACGCGACGGTCAGATCACCGTCGGTAATGGCCTTTTCGACTTCTTCCGGCAGCGGGCCAGAGTTGCCGATACAGGTGGTGCAGCCGTAACCCACCAGGTTGAAGCCAAGCTTGTCCAGGTCATCCTGGAAACCACCCACCTTGAGGTAATCGGTGACGACCTTGGAGCCCGGCGCCAGCGAGGTCTTTACCCAGGGCTTGGTGCTCAGGCCTTTTTCCACCGCCTTCTGCGCAATCAGGCCGGCAGCCATCATCACGCTGGGGTTGGAGGTGTTGGTGCAGGAGGTAATGGCCGCAATGACCACCGCACCCGGATCAAGGCGGCATTTCTCGCCATCCAGCATCAATGGCTGGCTGGCATGGTGCTCGTAGCTGTCCTCAATGCCCACGGCGGTCTGGCCACCCTCGGACTCCCACTTCTCCTCACGGAGCTGGTTGGGACCCTCGGCGGTTTCCATCACCAGCTCGAAGGCGGACTTCATCTTGGTCAGAGGTACGCGATCCTGGGGCCGCTTGGGGCCGGCCAGGCTGGCGACCACCTCACCCATGTCCAGCTCCAGGGTGTCGCTGTAAACTGGCTCGTGGCCCGGCTCCCGCCAGAGGCCCTGGGCCTTGGCGTACGCCTTGACCAGTTCCAGCTGATGGTCGTCGCGCCCTGTCAGCTTCATGTAGGTCAGGGTCTGCTCGTCCACCGGGAAGAAGCCACAGGTGGCACCGTATTCCGGTGCCATGTTGGCGATGGTGGCCCGGTCGGCTACGGGCATGTCCTTGAGACCGTCGCCATAGAATTCCACGAACTTGCCCACCACGCCCTTCTTTCGCAGCATTTCAGTGACGGTCAGCACCAGGTCGGTGGCAGTGATGCCTTCACGGAGCTTGCCGGTGATCTTGAAACCCACCACTTCGGGAATCAGCATGGATACCGGCTGGCCCAGCATGGCGGCTTCCGCCTCAATACCACCCACACCCCAGCCGAGGATCCCCAGGCCGTTGATCATGGTGGTGTGGGAGTCGGTGCCTACCAGGGTATCCGGGTATGCAAAGTTCTTGCCGCCCTGTTCTTTGTGCCACACGGTCTTGCCCAGGTATTCCAGGTTGACCTGGTGGCAGATACCGGTGCCTGGAGGAACCACACGGAAGTTGTCAAAGGCCTGCTGGCCCCAGCGCAGGAACTCATAACGTTCCTGGTTGCGCTCCATCTCGATCGTGACGTTGTCCCTGAATGCCGACGCGTCACCAAACTTGTCCACCATCACCGAGTGGTCGATGACCAGGTCCACCGGCGACAGGGGGTTGATCAGTGCCGGGTCCTTGCCAGCCTTTTTGACTGCTTCACGCATGGCCGCCAGGTCCACCACCCCGGGCACACCGGTAAAGTCCTGCATTAGCACCCGCGCCGGGCGGAACTGAATCTCGGTGTCGGAACGGCGATCCTTGAGCCACTGCACCATGGCCTCAAGGTGTTTTTTCTCTACCGTTACGCCATCCTCGAATCGCAGCAGGTTTTCCGTCAGCACCTTGAGGGAAAAAGGCATCTTACCCAGATCGCCCAGTGCTTCCTGCGCCTTGGGCAGGCTGTAATAGTGGTAGGTCTTGCCATCCACATCCAGGGTGGAGAGGGTGTTGTAACTGTCGTTGCTGATACCGTCATTCGACATGTGTTGCCTCCTTTTCTGATCGTCAAATGCGTGAAGGCGTAATCTGGCCGGGCCTCGGCCACCGATTTCCTGTCTATTCTGGTCGGAAAGGTGGCTTTGGGGAAATCTCCCTTAACTATTGCACCGATTAACGGGAGTTCAACCCCAGTGACATGGAATGCCATTTTTGTGCATGAGTAGACAGTCGCGACATATGACATTCGATTACTTTTCCTTACATGTTTTGTCTACCCATTCCGTCATAATATTAATAAAAAGTAACGGAGGATCATCTTTACAATGCCTGCCAGCACCCGGGTCGTCCCCCAATCCATTGATGTTCCCTCCGGTTACCGCTTTGTCGAGAAGATTACCGAGGGTGGCAACACCCGGATTTACCGGGCGTTGCGGGCGTCCGATGGCGAGAGCGTGGTCATCAAGACCCTGAAACCGGAACAAGCCACCCGGGAAAGCATCGCTCTGCTACAGCATGAGCATGAGATCCTGCGGGACGTGAAAGGGAGCTACCTGATCCAGGCCCATGAACTGACCCGGATTGGTGACCTGCCCGCACTGGTGCTAGAGGATATCGGCGGCCAGTCCCTGGACCGCATCACTGCGCACCGCCGCATCAACCTGAAAGCCTGCGTGGGCATTGCCACAGCCATCGCCACTGCACTGAAACACCTGCACGCCAGGAGCATTACCCACAAGGACATCAACCCGGCAAACATCCTGGTCAACAGCAAGTCCCGGGCGATCCGGTTGATCGATTTTGGTATCGCTACCCACCAGCAACGGGAGCAGGCCAACCTGAAACACCCCACCACGGTTCCCGGGACACCGGGTTATATGTCACCGGAGCAGACAGGGCGTATGAACCGGGCCGTGGACTACCGATCAGATTTCTACTCCCTGGGCGCCACCCTCTACGAACTGGTCACCGGGCGCCCGATGTTCTCCGCCGAAGAACCCATCGAGTGGTTCCATTGCCATATCGCCCGTACGCCGGTCGCACCGGCAGACCTCGACAGCAGTGTTCCGAGGGTCCTCTCCGACCTCATCATGAAGCTGCTGGCCAAGACCGCCGAGCAGCGCTACCAGAGCGCCGGCGGACTGCTCTATGACCTGCAGCTATGCTACCGGCAGATCAACGCCAACGCGTCCATCGATCCTTTTCCTCTCGGCCGCCATGACGTGCCGGACCACTTTCGCATTCCCCAGCGCCTTTACGGCCGCGAAAAAGAAGTACAGCAACTTCTGACCGCCTTTGAACAGGCCTATGACCGTGTGGCGCTGGCCCTGGTGGCGGGACGGTCCGGTATTGGCAAGAGCAGCCTGATCAACGAACTGCACAAGCCGGTAACTGCTCGTCGTGGCTATTTCACCGTGGGCAAGTTTGACCTGGTTCACCGGGATGTCCCTTACAGTGGACTTACGGTGGCCCTGCGAGACCTGGTTCAGCAGGTCCTGACCGAAAGCGATGAACGCCTGGCCTATTGGCGGAACCGGATCACCGGGGCGCTCGGACCCAACGGCGTACTGATGACCGAACTGATCCCTGAACTGGAGCTTATCATTGGTCCCCAGCCCGGGCTTTCAGCCGTCGGAGCTGCCGAGTCGGAGCAGCGCTTTCGCCTGACCCTGTTCAACTTCATCCGGGTGTTCAGCCATGCCGACCATCCCCTGGTGCTGGTACTGGATGACCTGCAATGGGCGGATTCCAGCACCCTGCAACTGGCGGACCTGCTGGTAGACCAGCTGGAAGGCGACCGCCTGCTGGTGGTGGGTGCGTACCGGGATAACGAAGTCACCCCGGATCACCCCCTGATGTCGACCCTGCAACAGATGCAGGACACCAATGTCTACCTCACGCATATCGCCTTGCAGCCGCTGGGCGTACCAGACATCTGCCGGCTGCTTTCCGATACCCTCATGACGACCACCGGGGAGGTAGAGGTCCTGGCCCGGGTGGTGCATCAGAAAACCGAGGGTAACCCGTTCTTCGTGGAAGAATTCCTCGAGGATCAGCACGGGCGCGGCCATATCACCTATGACCCGGCGGCGAGCCGGTGGGTTTGGGATATCACCCGCCTGAGCCAGCAGCGGATCACCGACAACGTGGCCGGGCTAATGACCCGCAAACTGGAAAGCCTGCCCGGTGCCAGCCTTGAGCTCCTGCGGCTGGCCTCCTGCGCCGGCAGCCGCTTTTCCCTTGCGATGTTGTCCATGATTACCGGTCAATCGCCCGGGGATATTGCCATTGGACTGGACGCCCCCACCCGCGCTGGCCTCGTCACGCCGGTAAGAGACAGCTACCAGCTGACCGAGCTGGCCCAGGCCACCGATGCCGGCCGGATTACCGTCGAGTTCGCCTTCACCCACGACCGCATCCAGGAAGCGGCCTATCAGCTGGTGGATGCCGATACCCGCCAGGCCACCCACCTGGAGATCGGCCGCCAGCTACTGCATAACCTGGACCCGGTAGAGCGCAAGGACCGGCTGTTTGCCACTGTTACCCACCTGAACATAGGCGCTGGCCTGATTGACAACCGGGAAGACCGTCGGGAGCTGTGTCGCCTGAACCTGGAGGCCGGCTATCGCGCCCGCCAGGCGGCGTCCTACCCGATTGCCTACAACCATTTTCAGAAGGCGGTTTTGCTGCTCGGCGAACACGGCTGGGAAGAGGACTACGCCCTGGCACTGAGCGCCTATAGTGCGGCCGCCGAGGCTGCGGCCTACGTGGGTGACAGAAAGGGGCTCAAAGTACTGGTGGACACTGGCCTGGAGCAGGCCCGCGACCTGCTCGGCCGTGTCAGCTTCCACGAAACCTGGATGAGCTACCTGATCACACAGGGTGAACTGCACAAGGCGATCGACATCGCCCTGCCCCTGCTGGCGGAACTTGGCCACAAGTATCCCCGCCATCCCCGTCGTAGCCATGTGACCTTCCGTTTCCTGCGACTCAAGAGCCGGCTGAAGACGGTCAACCTGGAGGCCCTGCGGAACCGGCCCGATTTGAGCTCCGCCGAACAGCGGGCTGCCGGCCGTATCGGAGCATCCATCGGCAGCGCCACCATGTTTGCCGAGCCCATGCTACTGCCGCTGCTCTGCATCCGGGGCGTGGAAATGGCCCTGGAGTACGGTCACAGTCCGGAAACCACGACCAGCTTTTCCGTACTGGGGATGATGTACGCCCGGGAGCTTCACGACGCAGAAACCGGGAACCGGCTGGGCAAGCTGGCGGTGGACCTGAGCGAACGCTTCAATATTCGCCGGGGGCGTGCCCTGCACCTCTACGCCGCCCTGATCCAGCACTGGAAGGACCCACTCAACAAGACTTTCGACAATCTGCGCCAGGCCAGCCGTATGTGCATGGAGAACGGCGATTTCGAGTACGCAGTCCATGCGGCAACCATTCAAGGGGACCACCTGCTGCACGGTGGCGCTGACCTGGAAAAGCTGGAGCAGCAAACCACCCGGGAGCTGGCAGAATTCCGCGCCCTGCATATGGGATCGGTACTACATCACCATGAAGCCCGGTTGCAGTTCATCCGCAACCTTCGAGGACAGAGCACGCGCCCCGCAGAGCTCTCTGGAGATGTCTACGATATCCATGAGATGCTGCCCCGGCACCGGGAAGCCGCTGACAACGCCATCATCGAACATGCCCTGCTCAAATCCATGTACCTGCACTACCTGTTCGATGGCGAGGGCTACCAGGAGCATAGTGCGCGCATTGTGGACTACCTCACCGGTACCGGATACGGCACAGAAGGCTTCTACACCAGCCGTTGGACCCGCTTCCTGCGGTGCCTGGTGCTGCTCCACAACGCCCGTACGGTAACCGCCACCCGCCAGCGGCGGCGCTACCTGGGACTGGCACGCAAGGACTTGCGACTGATGCGCGCCGAAGCCCGCAACTGTCCGGTCAATATGGCCAATAAATACCAGCTCTTGCAGGCAGAGTTCCTGCGTTACAGAGGCCGTGACTTCGACGCCCACGAGGCCTACGACCAGGCCATCGCCCTGGCCGCAGAGCAGGGTTTTATTGAAGAACAAGCGCTGGCGTGCCAGCTCTGCGGCACCATGCACGTTAACGCAGGCCGCACGACCATCAGCCTGCCCTATCTGAGCCGGGCGCGAGACCTCTACCGGCGTTGGGGTGCCCATGCCCTGGTCAGGCACCTGGAGCAGCGCCACCCACAGCTTGCGGAGTCCCGCGCTACCACCAGCCAGGCAGGAACCCTGGCCATGCCAATGGCGGAGGTGGACATGATGTCGCTGATGAAGGCCCTGAAAGCCATCGCGGACGAGCAGATCCACAGCCGTATGGTGGAGTCCATCATCAATATCGCCCTTGAGTTTGCCGGCGCCCAGCGAGGCATACTGGCCCTCCGCGATGGTGACGGCCAGCTTCGTATCGAGTCCGAAGCTTCGGTGGATTCGGATGAAACCGTCATCTTGCAGTCGTCGCCGCTGGAACAGTGTGAGTCGGTTTCCCAGGCTACGGTGAACTACGTGAGCCGCACCCGGGAGAGCGTGGTGGTGGCCGATGCGCTGTCGGTGAACAGTCCGGTACCCGGACTGGACCGGGAGGAGTACATCCTTCGGGAACGGGTACGCTCAATCCTGTGCCTGCCCATTGCCATTGGCCAGGGGGAGCAACGCACCCTGATCGGGCTGTTGTACCTGGAAAACAACCACATCAGCAACTGCTTTACCAAGTCGCGGATCGGGGCCCTGGAGATTATCTCCGTAGCTGCTGCCGGTCGCCTGGAGTTATCCCGCAAGGCAGCAGTGGATGGCCTTACCAATCTGTTCAATCACGACTATTTCCAGAACATGCTGCGCCAGGAGCTGGCGGGGGTGGCCCGCTTCGACCGGGAGATGTCGCTGGTGATCATTGATATCGACCACTTCAAGCAGTTCAACGTTACCTGGGGTCATCAGCTGGGTGACCAGGTGTTGAGGGAGGTGGCCAACCTGGTCAAGGCCAACTCGCGGGAGAACGATACCGCTGCGCGCTATGGTGGTGAGGAGATGGTCGTGATTCTGCCCGGGGCGGGCCGGGACGAGGCGTCCGTGGTAGCCGAGCGTATCCGCGCAGCCATCGAGCGCCACCAGGTGAAGGTGGACGATGAAGTGCTTGGGGTTACCGTAAGCCTGGGCCTGGCTACCGCGAGTGCCATGCATGCGGACCCGGAGCGGCTGATCAGGAAGGCGGATACGGCGCTGTACAAGTCCAAGGCTAATGGTCGGAATCAGCTTACGGTCGCTGATTGAAGGACTGCCGCTGGCAACACGCCAGCCGGCTCCTGCGCTTCCTGTGTACCGATACCAACAGGAACGCTGAGAAGTAATAACCGTGGAACCTGCCCCATTATCTGGTTTAAAAGGATTTGCGCCCATGATATTACATCTATAATATTATGGTTGTAATTTAACCGCAATGGAGCGCCAGAATGACCAACATCGTGATAGCCGGCTACGCCCGGTCGCCTTTTCATTTCGCCCGCAAAGGCCAGCTCGTCAACCTGCGCCCGGATGACATGGCCGCCCAGGTCATGGGCGGCCTGGTCAGCCGGCTGGATCTCAGTCCCTCGTTACTGGAAGACGTCATCCTGGGCTGCGCCTACCCGGAGGGCGAACAGGGCAACAACCTTGCCCGCATTGCCAGTTTCCGGGCCGGCTTTCCGGAGACTCCGGGAGCCGCCACCATCAACCGGTTCTGTGGCTCTTCCATGGCCGCTATTCACTATGCGGCCGGCCAGCTGATGCTGGGCGCTGGTAACGCCTTCCTCTGCGCCGGCGTCGAATCCATGACCCGGGTACCCATGGGGGGCTTCAGCAACTGCCCCAATCCTGAGCTTATGGAGCACTACCCACAGGCCTATATGCCCATGGGCTTCACTGCTGAGGAGGTGGCCCGCCGCTATGGCGTCAGCCGGCTGGAACAAGAGCAGATGGCCGTTGACTCCCATGCCAGAGCGGCCGCCGCCCGTGACGGGGGGCGCCTGGCGGACGAAATCGTCCCCCTGACAACGCCTGATGGCGAGGTCCGGGAAGATGGTTGCATCAGGCCTGGAACCAACCTGGAGACCCTGGCCGGACTGCCGCCGGCTTTCGAAGGATCGGTCACTGCAGCCACCTCTTCCCCGCTGACCGATGGCAGCGCTGCCGTCCTGGTCTGCACCCGAACCTTTGCGGACCAGTATCACCTGCCCGTACTCGCTCGGATACGAGCTGTTGCGGTGGCCGGTTGCCCGCCGGAGATCATGGGCATGGGCCCCGTGTATGCCACCCGTAAGGTTCTGGAACGCAGCGGTCTCACAATCGATGACATTGACCTGATGGAAATCAACGAAGCGTTTGCCAGCCAGGCCATCGCGTGTCTGCAGGAACTAAACATGCCCCGGGACAGGGTTAACCTTGACGGGGGTGCGCTGGCCCTTGGCCACCCATTGGGCGCCACCGGTGCCCGGATAACGGGCAAGGCGGCCTCGCTGCTGGCGCGTACCGGAGGGCGCTACGCCATTGCCACTCAGTGCGTGGGTGGTGGTCAGGGCGTGGCAACCCTGCTGGAACGGTCTTCCGCCGATGCATAGCTATTGTCGGTGCCCGCCAGGCACTGACCGGCCCCGGCTTTCGGTGTAGCATGTCGGCATCCAGGCCGCGGGCGTACTTAGCCCGCGGCAAACCCGATTCCAGGAGGCTTCCGATGCGTTACTCTCCCGACCAGAAGGAGAAAACCCGCCAACGTATACTTGCCGAAGCTGCCCGGCAATTCCGGGAACAGGGCATCAGCAACACCGGCCTGCAGCCGCTTATGAAGACCCTGGGACTCACCCATGGCGGCTTTTATGCTCACTTCCGGTCAAAGGACGACCTGGTCGAATCGGCCCTCCAGGAAGCGGCCCGTCAAATGGACGAAGAGACCGCCCGGGTCCATGAGACCGCAACACCTCTGGCAACACTGATCACCCGGTATCTTTCCCGCGCCCATCGGGATTCCCCCGGTCAGGGTTGTGCACTACCCACCGTATCAGCAGAACTGGGCCAGCTTGGCCGACCCAGTGAGACCACAGACCGGATTGTGCATGACCGACTGACGCTGATTCAGGGTGGGCTGGAACAGGACAAGCGGGAAGAACGCAGCTTTCTGATCCTGTCAGCCATGGTCGGCGGCCTTATGCTGGCACGGAGTGTCAGCGATACGGCTCTGTCGGAGCGTATCCTCCAGTCCACCCGCGATCAGCTACTGGCGCTGATTGACGGAGAGCTCACCTGAAACCACCTGCGTCAACATGGCCATAGCCGGATACCTGGCGCTATACTGCCATCACAGACGTCTAACGGACCTCTTTAAAAAAGATCAAGGAAACTGCCATGAGCGATCTTGAAACCCGTTTTAATGAGGCGGTGGATTACATACAGAACGGGCGGGGCGACCAGGGCCCCTCCAACGAACAGAAACTGGAATTCTATGCCCTCTACAAGCAGGCTACCGAGGGGGATGTCTCCGGCAAGCGCCCGGGTATGATGGACTTTGTAGGCAGGGCCAAGTTCGATGCCCGGAAGAAGCTCACGGGAATGTCCAGGGAAGACGCCATGCAGCGTTATATCAACCGCCTCGAGGACTTTCGCGGTTGATGGATAAACTGGGCGTGGGTGTGCTGAAGCGTCTGAACAAGCCGTAACCTCAGTATCCCGGCTTTCCTGCAGATGGTTTTTGCGGTATTCAAGCGTTTGTCATATGATGCCGTCACTATAACAACAACAGGGCCGGTAAGCGGCTCGCGAGCCATCAGCAGGAATCACCATGCATCTGACCGAAGCGCTTGAACAGAGCGAACCCGGCCTGTTTCAGCGAGTGCAGGACGCCATCCGCCATCAGCAACTGAATCAGCGCACCCAGCAGACCTATCTTCACTGGATCGCGCGCTTCGTACTCTTCCACCAACCGAAGACCCCGGAGACACTGGAAAGTGCCGACCAGCAGCTCTTCCTACTTTACCTGCAGGACCGCATCCAGGTGTCACGTGCCCGGCTCAACCAGGCACGCCAGGCTCTTATGTTCTTCTACAGCGATGTACTCCACAAACAGGAGTCGGCAGCAGAGCCGGCCTGATACCCCATGCGCGCGAGGTTGATCACGCGCGCCGGTTTCGAGGCGCTGAAAGCCGAGATGGAGCACCTGTGGCGTGTGGAGCGCCCCGAAGTGACTCGCAAGGTAACCTGGGCTGCCAGCCTGGGTGATCGCTCCGAGAACGCGGACTACCAGTACAACAAGAAGCGGCTGCGGGAGATTGACCGCCGCTTCCGCTACCTGGAACGGCGTTCCCGGGAACTGCAGGTGGTCGACTACAGCCCGGAGCAGGAAGGTCGTGTCTTTTTCGGAGCCTGGGTTGAGGTTGAGAACGAAGACGGCATGGCCCGCCGCTTCCGCATCGTAGGCTACGACGAACTGGACCTCGACAAACGCTTTATTTCCATCGACTCCCCCATGGCCCGGGCCCTGCTGAAAAAACAGGTTGACGACGAAGCCCTGGTGCAGACACCGGAAGGACCAGCCACCTGGTACGTCACTGATATCCAGTACGAAAAGCCAGAGCTGGCAGACTGAACCACACCCCAGGTCCAGGCCTCACCGTAATACGGTTTTCATCCGGGCGAAAAAAACCCCGCAAGTTGCGGGGTCAAGGCTAGCGCTGTGCTGGAGGGAGAAGCAGACGGAACCTTCGTGGTCTGCTTCACTACTGCCCTACCTATTATGCACGGGAGCCGTTAACCCGAAGTGGCCGCGCAATGACATTTATTTCAGGCATCATTGCCGCCTTTCCCTGCCGCAACTGGCAGGTTGTATACTTGGCCCGGCGGCCCCATGATGGGACTATCAAGTGCCAGTTACCTCCCTGTTGAGGACAAGCAGACCTATGAACACAGAGAAGCTCACCCAGGCAGCCCTCAAGGGCGTTGACGCTGTAGGCTATCAGCTCGACCGGATGGGCATTACCGATAAGGTGAATCGCCACAATATTGCCGCTTTCCTGATGGCCGAGCAGCACCACCTGGAAGGCGAATGGGAAAGCCTGCAAACCCGTCTCGATCGCTATCGTCGCCAGGCCGGCGATATGCTGGACAGTCTTGAACGGGAAGGTTCGCCGGTGCTACGGCCCGTCGCCGAGCGCATTAACCGGTTTCGCCGCAACGACGACAACAAGTCTCAGACAGAGTAATCTTCGGGCTGCCCGGCCTCTGCAGTGGCTGCCACTGACTTCACGCGACGCTTCTGGGGATTATAGCGGGGCAAGGTAACCCGAACCCGCAATCCGGGGTGATCGGCACCCGGGTGGTGATCAAAGACGCCAATGGTGCCCTGGTGGATCTCGGCCACCGCACTGACCAGGCTCAGCCCCAGACCGTTACCTGGTAATGAGCGGCTCTTGCCAACCCGGTAGAAGCGCTGGAAAATCTGGCCTTTCTCGTCGTCCGGGACACCGATACCACTGTCGGCCACCTCGAAGATCGCTGCCCCGCTCTCTATCACTACCCTCACCACGATTTCCCCTTCCTCGGGGGTATACTTGATGGCGTTATCGATCAGGTTGCTGACCATCTGGAACAGCAGGTCCCGATCGCCTTCCACCGTCACCTCGTCGTCGATGTCCTGGGTAAAGGTCTGGAACTTGTCTTCCGAGACCGCCTCATAGAGTTCACAGGCATCCCGTACCAGCAAGCCGAGAGAAACCGGCCGCAGGTCCGCGGTGGTATTGCCCCGGGTTTCCAGCCGGGCGATCCGAAGCAGGGCATTGAAGGTGGCCAGAAGCTGGTCCGCCTCCGCCACCGCCTTCGCGGCCTGGTCCCGGGCCTCGTCGTTATCCACCAGCATCAGCGTGGTTTCCAGCTGGTTGCGCAGCCGGGTCAGGGGTGTGCGCAGGTCATGGGCGATGCTGTCAGACACATGGCGGATGCCTTCCATGAGGTAAACGATCCGGTCCAGCATCTGGTTGAGGTTTTCGGCGAGCTGGTCAAAATCGTCCTGGGTGCCCCGGGTGGGAATCCGTTGGGACAAATGCCCGTTCATGATCTTGCGCGAAGTGTTGTTGATCACTTCTATACGGCGGGTAGTGCTGCGGCTCATCATGAAGCCGCCCAGCAAGGCCAGGGCCAGGGTGATACCCATGCCCCAGTTGATAGCGGTTTCGATCAGGGCTTTCAGGGTATTGAGGTCATCCACATCACGGCCAACCAGTAATCGCAGGCCGCCCTGCACCTCAAAGATACGGGCCCGGGCCTGCCGTGGCGGACCGGTCCAGCCCAGGCTTTCGTCCAGGGTAAAGTTGATCCAGCTACCTTCCCGGGACTGGGATTCCACCGGCCAGCCGTTCAGGTTACCAGCCAGCTTGAGGTACTCATCGGTGGTAAGCAGGTAAAGCGATTTGGCATTGGGGTCACGGGCCACCCGCTCACGGATGATCGTGATCAGGCCATTAACACCCCGACCCCGGTATTGCTCCGCCAGCCCTGCTATCTCA
Organism: Marinobacter sp. AN1; assembly: GCF_026013985.1. NCBI lineage: Bacteria > Pseudomonadati > Pseudomonadota > Gammaproteobacteria > Pseudomonadales > Marinobacteraceae > Marinobacter > Marinobacter sp. AN1. Next base: position 3,970,645 of record NZ_CP110342.1, read on the forward strand.
GCTTCGATGGTTTCATCGGTCTGGGCAGTCATGAAACCGGCGGTACGCCAGTAGATGAACGCCAGCAACAGGAAAACCGAGGTGGCAAACACCACCATGTAGAGCAGGGCCAGCTGGAATGTAGAGGTTCGTAGCTGACTAAGCAGTTTCACGCAGCATGTATCCCGCACCCCTGACTGTCTGGAGCAGCGGGGTATCGAACTCCTTGTCGATCTTTGCCCGTAGACGGCTGATGTGCACATCGATCACGTTGGTCTGGGGGTCGAAGTGGTAATCCCACACTTTCTCCAGCAGCATGGTACGGGTCACCACCTGACCGGCGTTGCGCATCAGGTATTCAAGCAGCCTGAACTCCCGGGGCTGGACATCGATATTCTGGCCGGCGCGCTTGACGGTCCGGGCCAGCAGGTCCATCTCCAGGTCAGCCACCTTCAGAACTGTCTCGGTTTCGGCAGACTGGCGGTTACGGCGCACCAGGGACTCAATTCGGGCCAGCAGTTCAGTAAAGGAGAACGGCTTGGTCAGGTAGTCATCGCCACCACCACGCAGACCCTCAACCCGGTCATCCACATCCCCCAGGGCACTGAGAATCAGCACCGGGACCTGGTTGCCGGTAGCCCGTACCGTCTTGATGATGGACAAGCCGTCCATACCCGGTAACATCCGGTCCACAATCATGATGTCGTAGTCTTCGCTGGCGGCCATCATCATGCCTTCCTTGCCGTCAGCCGCGTGATCCACCACGAAATCGGACTCCTTGAGCCCTTTTACCAGGTAGCTTGCTACGTCCTGATCGTCTTCGATTACCAGTGCTTTCACCGGTCTTCCTCCCGCCTGACTGAGTAACCACTGTACCGCAAGGGAGGCCGGAAAACCCGGGGGTTATGTGTCCGGATGCGGGCCTGTCGGCTGACCGAAGGCCCCGGCTCCCCTTGTTAATGTTTGCCCAGAGTAAGGGCTGTCATGATTGGCTGCCAGTTACGATCCTGTAAGAGGGTGTCGCCAATGACGACGGTCACATTGTGGACCCCTGGACAGCTTTCATCCAGCCCAGCCCATCCTCTGTGCGACCTTTCGGGCGGTATTCCGCACTTACCCAACCTGTGTAACCGGCCTCGTCCAGGGCATTGAAGATAGTCCGGAAATTAATCTCCCCGGTGCCCGGTTCATGACGGCCCGGGTTGTCGGCGAACTGGATATGGCCGATGCGGGGCAGCAGATCCTGCAGGGTCCGGATCAGGTCTCCTTCCATGATCTGCATATGGTAAAGGTCATACTGCAACCGCAGGTTGTCCGCACCTATCTCATCCATGAGCTGCACCACCTTGCCGGAAGTATCCAGCAGAAAGCCCGGCATATCGATCCGGGAATTGATGGCTTCCAGACAAAGAACGATGCCCTCGTCCGCTAGCCGCCGCGCAGCCCAGGCTACATTCTCGCGCAACGTGGCCCAGAGTATTTCCGGTTCGGCACCGGCAGGCGCCAGCCCGGCGAGGCAGTTGAGCTGCCGACAACCCAGGGCCCTGGCATAGCGGATGGCTTCTTCCACGCCCTGACGGAATTCCACCTCCCGCCCGGGCAGGCAGGCGATACCCCGCTCACCCCTGTCCCAGTCACCTGGAGGAAGGTTAAACAGCACCTGGGTGAGGTTATTGTCCTGAAGCCTCTGCGCCAGAAAGGCCTCCGGCCAGGTATAGGGAAAAAGATACTCCACCCCGGTGAAACCGGCACTTGCGGCAGAGGCGAACCGGTCCTCAAACGGCACTTCGTTGAATAACAGCGTCAGGTTGGCCGCAAATCTGGGCATAACTCAGTCCTGCCCCTTGCCGTCATGCCGGAAGCCACCGAGGCGTGCTCCGTTAATGTGCTCCAGTTCCAGCAATAGCCCGCTATGGTCCACATCGGCATGTCCATTGGCCACCAGTGACAGGTAGCTGTTATGGGCTAGCTGCGCCAGCGGCAGGGTCAGGCCCTCGGATCGGGCTTCATCCAGGATCATTCGCAGGTCTTTCATCTGAATGCGTGCCGGTGCGCCAGGGGCAAAGTCCCGGTCGATCATCCGTTGGCCGTGTTGCTCCAGGATCTTGCTGCCGGCAAAGCCCCCCATCAGGGCTTCCCGTACAGCCACCGGGTCGGCGCCACCCTTAGCCGCCAGTAACAAGGCTTCGGACACTGCGCCAATGGTGATACCGACTATGGCCTGGTTGGCCAGTTTCGCCAGCTGCCCGGCGCCCACCGGCCCGATATGGGTTACCTGGCCCAGGGCTTCAAAAACGGGTCGTACCTTTCCCAGGGTATCGGCCTTGCCCCCCGCCATGATACTGAGAGTGCCGGCTACCGCGCCGCGCGTACCGCCGGAGACCGGCGCATCCAGGTAGCCGGCGCCCTGTTCAGCAGCCAGCGCGGCATGGCGCCGAGCCAGGGAGGGCTGGACCGAACTCATGTCCACCAGGACCGCATCCGGCCTCAGCGCTGTCATAACGCCCTGCGCTACCAACACCGATTCCACGACATCGCCGTTCTCCAGCATAGTGATTACCACGTCTGCTCCGGCAACGGCTTCGGCCGGGGTAGCGGCTATGGTGGCACTGACTTCAAACGGCTCGCATTTGCGGGCGGTGCGGTTCCAGAGCGTCATGGGGAAGCCGGCGGCCAACAGGTTATGCACCATAGGCGCACCCATCAGGCCAATACCCAGGAAGGCAATGTGGGGGGCTGCCATCGAATTTTTCTCCCTGCAAACAAAAACGCCACCAGCAGGCAGGCCGGTGGCGTTATCAGATTACGACCAGTGGGTGATCAGGCCGCTTCGGCCATCTTCACCCGGATCTTCTTCATGGCGTTCTTTTCCAGCTGGCGAATACGCTCAGCCGAAACACCGTATTTATCCGCAAGCTCATGGAGTGTGGACTTGCTGTCGGTCAGCCAGCGTTCCCGCAGGATATCCTGGCTGCGTTCGTCCAGGCTCTGCAACGCGTCCATCAGGCGACCGTTGGAGTCCGCGGTCCAGTCGGACTGCTCCAACTGAACCGCAGGGTCACTTCGGCGATCTTCCAGGTAATAGGCCGGCGCCTGGTAGGCGTTGTCGTCATCGTCATCCTGGGGGCCATCGAAGGCGGTGTCCTGCGACGCCAGGCGACCTTCCATCTCACGGACCACGCGGGGCTCAACTCCGAGGTCATTGGCAACCGCATTAAGCTCGTCCTGGTTCAACCAGGCCAGGCGCTTTTTCTGGCTACGCAGGTTAAAGAACAGCTTGCGCTGAGCCTTGGTGGTAGCCACCTTCACAATTCGCCAGTTGCGCAGGATAAACTCGTGAATCTCCGCCTTGATCCAGTGCACGGCAAAGGACACCAGACGCACCCCGTATTCCGGGTTGAAGCGCTTGACCGCCTTCATCAGGCCGACATTACCTTCCTGTATCAGGTCAGCCTGCGCCAGGCCGTAGCCTGAATAGCTGCGGGCAATGTGGATAACAAAACGCAGGTGTGAGAGCACCAGCGTACGCGCCGCTTCGACGTCTCCTTCATAGTGGAGGCGTTCGGCAAGCTTACGTTCCTCGTCTACGGTCAGTACCGGTATCCGACTGGCAGCCTGAATGTAGGACTCCAGATTGGCACCCGGGACGAGACGATCCGCTAACTGTAAACCTGTACCCATTCGTATCCTCCGTACTCGGCAACCCATAAATATAGCAACTCAATTTATGACAGCCAAGTGGCAAATTAGTTCCCGGCCTGGGCACTTTTCCCGGCTTTATCAACACACTAACCAAAAATAACCAGGATCTGCGATCAAGCCGTTATCGTCCAGATAGCACTGCCGCTTACCCTCAACGCACCTGCACGCCCCGTGTTCAGATCCTTCCGGGAAACTGTGAATGCACCTAAAATAGGACCCAGCCCCCTGATGCAACCATACGGTGTTTCCCGTACGCCGGATTGAATACGGCAACGCCTTCGCCCATGAAATAAAAAGGTGTATCCACCTGTCACACTAACACAGTAGGCAACAAACCGCGTGAACAACCCGTAACCAAAGTGCAGGTGCTACCCAGCCCCCGCAATCTCACCGGGCTCGATGGCATCCAGGTGTCGCCTTACCGCAAGCCAGGCACCTGCCCAACCCATGGCAACAGCAACGATCAGCAGCCCCAGCGCCCCGTCAAGCGGCAGTCCACTCAGGGAAAACTCACTGTTATAGAGCACGGCCAACTCACGTACCGAGCCATTCAGCCACCAGATGGCGAACTGCAGAATCAGCACGGCTACCACGCCACCACCCAGTCCATACCAGGCCCCCGTGTAAAGGAACGGCCGCCGTACAAATGCATCCGTACCACCCACCAGCTTTGCCACCAGTATCTCGTCCCGACGATTTTCGATAGCGAGGCGAATGGTATTACCAATAACCAGGATCACCGCTGCGGCCAGCAGGATCGTCAGCACCCACACTGCCCGGGCGATCAGGTCCGTTATGGCTGCCAATCGCTGCAACCAGCCCAAGTCGACCTGAACCCGAGTCACCAGGTCCAGGGATTCCAGTTCCGCCGCCAGCCGATCAACACCCGCAGCAGTGCGAGCATCATCCACCGGCGTCACCAGCAAGGTATGCGGGAGCGGATTTTCATCGAGGTAATCCAGTGCTTCCTCGAGCCCCGAGTTAGCGCGAAACTCCGCCAGCGCCTGATCCCGGTGAATCAGCACCACATCAGCCACATCGTCCCGGCCGGCAAGCTCCCCCTGTAGCTGACCGGCGGACTCGCCGGAAGCCCTGTCCTCCAGGTAGACCGTAATCCGGGCGGCACTCTCCCACCCGGCGCTGATGCCCTGCAGGCTCACCAGCAACAACAGCAGGCCCACTGGCAATGCCAGCGCGATCCCCATCACCGCCCACGTCATGGCACTGGCAACCGGGGCTTCCAGCAGTCGGCGTGCACTGTCCCTGGCAACCTTGAGGTGATGGGCGCGGTAGCTGGCCAGCACGGCTCGCAGCGAAGTCCGGTTGCGACCGGCACCCCGGTTGCGTCGATCGGCGGTTTGTCGGGGTTGGCGATTCATGCTCCGCCTCCGGCCATGACGGGCCTCCCTGTGCGCAGCTCACCCCGGGAAAGCGTGAGTCGACGCCGCCCCATGGACTCGATGAGGGCAATATCGTGGGTGGCAATCAGTACCGTGACTCCCACCTGACTGAATTGCTCAAACAGGTGCATGATATCGGCCGACAACTCCGGGTCCAGGTTACCGGTAGGCTCATCCGCCAGCAGCACCGGTGGCTTGTTGACCACTGCCCTGGCTATGCCAACCCGTTGCTGCTCACCGCCAGAGAGCTGCACCGGGTTCATTTTTTCCTTGCTCAGCAGGCCCACCTTGTCCAGCGCTGCCCGTACCCGCCGGCCAATATCGTCGTGGGACACGCCCATGACCTCCAGCGGCATGGCCACGTTATCGAAAACGGTCCGATCGAACAGCAGCTGATGGTTCTGGAAGACAGCGCCAATATGGCGACGAACGTAGGGGATCTGGCGCCGGGGCATGGTATTGAGAAGCTGGCCGCCAACCCGAACCTCACCGGCGGTGGGGCGCTCCATCAGCAGGATCAGTTTGAGCAGGGTACTCTTGCCGGCACCTGAATGCCCCGTAAGGAATGCCAGTTCGCCCCGGTCCAGGTCGAACGACACATGGCGCAGGGCCGTATGATCACTGTCATAACGCTTGGTAACCTGACGGAATTCGATCATGACGGCCCTGGTCCTTTTCCGGTATTAGCCGGTGTACTAGCCCTGCGGCAGATCAGTCGTCAAACAGGGCATCCACAAAGGTCTCCGGCTCGAACGGCCGCAGATCTTCCACCTGTTCGCCAACACCGATATAGCGGATGGGCAGCCCCAACTGACGGGCAATCGCAAATACGATGCCGCCCTTGGCAGTGCCATCCAGCTTGGTCAGGGTGATACCGCTGACACCCACCGCCTGCTGGAAAACCTGCGCCTGGCTGAGGGCGTTCTGACCGGTACCGGCATCCAGCACCAGCATCACTTCATGGGGCGCGGAATCATCCAGCTTCTTCATGACACGAACCACTTTTTCCAGCTCGGCCATAAGATTGTCCTTGTTCTGGAGCCGGCCTGCTGTGTCGGCAATCACGACATCTACTCCACGAGCCTGCGCAGCCTGGACCGCGTCATAGATAACCGAAGCGCTGTCGGCACCTGTATGCTGCGCGATCACCGGCACACTGTTACGATCGCCCCAGACCTGTAACTGCTCCACCGCGGCAGCCCGGAAGGTGTCCCCAGCGGCCAGCATGACACTGTGCCCTTCATTCTGGAACTGGCGGGCCAATTTGCCGATGGTGGTCGTCTTGCCAACACCGTTGACGCCCACCATCAGCATCACCCAGGGCTTCTTGCCACTATCAATTACCAGGGGTTCTCGGCTACCGGCGAGCAGGTTACGCAGCTCTTCCTTCAGGGCATCCCGCAGCGCAGCACCGTCCTTCAGCTGGCTCCGGTTAAGCTTGTCGGTGAGGGAGTCAATGATTTCAGTGGTGGCCGTGACGCCAACATCGGCCATCAGCAATGTGGTTTCAATTTCCTCCAGCAGGTCCTCATCCACCTTGCTGCCGGGCGAAAACAGGCCGGAGAGGCCTGATCCCAGGCTGGCGCGGGTCTTGCCGAGACCGGACCGGATGCGCTGGAAGACGCTGACCTTTTTCTCGGGCTCGGGCTCGGGCTCGGGCTCGGGCTCGGGCTCGGGCTCGGGCTCGGGAGCAGGTTGCGGTGTTTCAGCAGGGCTGACCACGGTTTCCTCATCAACCGGTACGGCTTCCGGCTCCGCCGTCACATCTGGCGTTGCCTCACGGTTGAGGGGTTTTGGGGCCGGCCCGGGCAAAGCCTCCGGCTTGCGCTGGGGAACCGGTTGCGGGCGCGGCGCAGCTGCGCGCCGACCGGCCACATCCACAATAAAGGCCAGTACCAGCAGCACCAGCAGGCCGATCAGAATCCACTCTGCCATCATTTGTCTTACCATTTTTGCTGGAGGGTCAGCCGCCCACTCGGATTCCTGTCGCCGGGGCCGCTGTCAGGAAAGCGGTCATTCTAGCGGCAGGGAACGCCCGGGTCCAAACCTCCCATGCTGCCCGGTTACCGGCGAGCCGTTTTTTTCGCTACCATGGCGCACTTGTGCAATCACGGATTCCGATATGAGCCGCCCACGTCGCCCAACGCCAGCCCGCAACCGCCGCCGCACCGGCCCTTCAGCCGACGAGGGAGAGCTTCGTATTATTGGCGGCGACTGGCGCAGTCGGGTATTGCGTTTCCCGGATGAAGGTGGTGTAAGGCCTACCCCTGCCCGCATTCGGGAAACCCTGTTCAACTGGCTGCAATTCAAGGTGCCGGGCAGTCGCTGCCTGGATCTGTTCAGTGGTAGCGGTGTACTGGGACTGGAAGCCCTGTCCAGGGGTTCCCGCGAGGTGACGTTCGTGGACCACACTCCTGCCCTGGCCAGGGCGCTCCGGGACAACCTGCGCAAGCTGGGTAGTGAGGACGGACGGGTGGAATGTGTGGATGTCCAGGCTTTCCTGCAGAACCGGACAGGGGAGGACTACGACATCCTTTTCATGGACGCCCCTTTCCATCAGGGCTGGCTGGAATTGCTGATTCCGTTGATAGAGGAAAACGGATGGATTGGCACCGGCAGCCGGGTCTACCTGGAGTATGAAAGCGACCGGGTTGCGCCATCAGTCCCGGCACGTTGGCACCTGCACCGCCAGAAACAGGCCGGGCAGGTAACCTACGCCCTATATCATATCGTGGACGCTCAGGCCGGCCTGAGTGAATAGGCCCGCAAGTGGGCGGCAAAGTCCTCAAGGTAACGGATGCCACTGGCTTCCGCTTCACGGCACCAGGCCATCAGCGCCTGCAGCTTTTCCTGGGGCTTGACCCCCCGACGGCGCCACAGGGCCTGCAACTCCTGATTCATATCATAGATCTGACGCAATACCGGGTGGTTATCCAGCACGGTTTCCAGGTGCGCTTGCTCTTGGGGAGGGATCAGGGAAACGTCGCGGGACAGTAGCTTTTTAACCCGACGGTACCGTGGCCTGATTGTGCCATCCATCATCGCCTTCTGCTGGCGTAACACCGGCTCCATGACCCGCTTGCGATACTGGCGCATGATATCGAAACGGTTGTTGGCAATAGCCTGTACGGTCTCCACATCCATGTCCTGCTTACCGGGCACCCAATGCGCAACCGGGCGGTAACCCTTCGGCTTGGCGAGGCGGAACAGCTGGAACAGGCGGATGTAACCCCAACCTATGTCCACCTCGTACCAGCGCCGGGACAACTTGGCGGAATTGGGGTAAGTGTGGTGATTGTTGTGCAATTCTTCACCGCCGATGATAATGCCAAACGGTGAAATGTTGCGGGCATTGTCCTGGCACTCGAAGTTGCGATAGCCCAGATAGTGGCCCAGGCCGTTAACCACACCCGCGGCCCACACTGGAATCCACATCATCTGTACCGCCCAGATCCAGATACCATTGACTCCGAACAGGGCCAGGTTGACCAGGAACATCAGGGCAATGCCAAGGTTGCGGTGGCGGGTGTAAACGTTACGCTCAATCCAGTCGTCGGGTGTATTCTTGCCGAACCGGTCAAGGGTTTCCGGAGTCACGGCCTCGGCGTAAAGCTCAGCCCCCTCCAGGAGAACCTTGCGAATACCCTTGACCACCGGACTATGAGGATCGTTTTCCGTCTCGCAGGTCGCATGGTGTTTACGGTGGATGGCGGTCCACTCCCTGGTGTTGATGCTGGTGGTCAGCCAGAGCCAGAAACGGAAAAAATGCCGCAACACCGGGTGCAGGTCCAGGGCGTTGTGGGCGGAGTGACGATGCAGGTAAAGCGTTACGCTGACAATGGTGACATGTGTCAGCACCAGGGTGACCAGCACCAGCTGTACCCAGGAAAGGTCCAGGAGACCGTTGTACCACATAGGGAGATCCTCAACTTACTGAAAAACCAACGGATAAACCGTCAGGCGCCGATTGCGAAAGGCAAACTGACACACCAGTACTTTAGCGTACACCTGTTCGCCCAAACAATGGCCTTTACATTGTCTTTTGTTACCGTTTTCTCAGGAGCCTGATTTGCCGGAACTCCCCGAAGTGGAAACCACCCGCCGCGGCATCGCGCCCCACAGCGAAAGCAAGACCGTGGCCGAACTGATCATCCGCGACCCGCGGCTGCGGTGGCCAGTGCCGGACAACCTGCCCGCACTGCTGGTCGGCCAGACACTGCGGGAGGCCGACCGCAGGGCCAAGTATCTACTGCTGCACTTTGACCATGGCACCGTGATTGTCCACCTGGGCATGTCTGGCAGCCTGCGGGTGATCACCGACACCAGCCCGCCGCAAAAACATGACCATATCGATCTGGTGTTCACGGATGGCCTGCGACTGCGCTTTAATGACCCCCGCCGCTTCGGCTGCTGGCTCTGGGCTGAAGAGCCTGCAGCCCACCCCCTGCTTGCCAGTCTTGGCCCGGAGCCGCTGGGAGAGGAGTTCAACGGTCGTTACCTGTTCAGGAAGTCCCGGGATCGCAAGACGCCCATCAAGAGTTTCCTGATGGATAACCGGGTTGTGGTGGGTGTCGGCAACATTTACGCCAATGAAGCACTGTTCAAAACAGGCATCCACCCTGGCCGCCCGGCCGGCAGGATCAGCGCCGCCCGCTACCATCAACTGGCCGAGGCGATCCGGGAGGTGCTCAGCGCTGCGATACTGATGGGCGGGACGACCCTGAGGGACTTCGTCAACAGCGAAGGCAAGCCCGGCTACTTCGCCCAATCCCTGCTGGTCTATGGTCGTGGCGGCGAGCCCTGCGTGGAATGCCATCAGCCACTGCGTGAAATCCGCATGAACCAGCGCACCACGGTATATTGCACCCGGTGCCAGAGGTAAGCCGGCAAACCCGCGGCCAGTCTGCTTGCGTAGCTGTGAACCGGTTCAGGTAAATTCGTCACAGATAGCGTAACGGGTAACGACATTTCGGTTACACTTGTGACAGAATTTTCCAATAACGCAGGACTTCTGACCTGCGGAAAATCAGGAACCAGGAGACTGACAATGATGTACAAGTGCCTTTCACGAACCCTGCTGGCCACCCTGGCTGCATGCCTGATCGGCTTTTCCTCGCTGGGCCACGCCCAGGCGATAGAAGAAGAGCCGTCCGCCCTGGCCATGACCGGCGACGCAGTCCTGGTTCGCCCACTGCTGTTGGCGACAACCGTAGTCGGCACTGCCGTCTGGATCGTTTCGCTGCCTTTCTCGCTGCTAGGCGGTAACGCCGGCGAAGCCGGTGAGGTTCTGGTAAAAGGTCCGGCGGAGGCTACTTTCGTGCGCTGCCTGGGCTGCACTACCTCCGGCCGCAAACAGGAAATGGTCACTGAGTAATTCCCGCACTTGCAGGGATCGTCAATCTTGTGCAGCCTGAACGTTTGATGACAATTCGGGCTGCCTACTGATGATTGAATGGTCAAAAGCAGACCAGGTGTTCCTGGATATGGATGGAACCCTGCTGGATCTGCACTTCGACAACCACTTCTGGCTGGAGCACCTGCCCCGGCGCTATGGTGAGGCAAATCGATTGACTCCGGACCAGGCCCGGAACCTTATCGTGCCCATGATCATGGCCGAGCGTGGCAGCCTGAACTGGTACTGCACCGACTACTGGAGCGAACGCCTCAGTCTCGACATCACTGCCCTCAAGGCGGAGGTAGGTGACCGCATTGCCTACCGGCCCCGGGTAAAAGAGTTCCTGCAGGCCCTTCGCCACAACCGGCTTGCCCCGGTCATTCTCACCAACTGCCACCCGGACCCGCTGAAACTGAAGCTGGCACGCACCGGGCTGGACCAACTGGTGGACCGCGTCATATCAAGCCATGACCTGGGCGCCGCCAAGGAAGAACAGGCGTTCTGGGACCGGCTCCAGGACCACCACACCCACCACCGCGACCGCGCCATCATGGTTGACGATAGCATGCCGGTACTGGAAAGTGCCCGGCGCGCCGGTATTGGCCAGTGCCTGGCTATCCTGGCGCCAGACAGCCAGCAGCCCGACCGGGAGCCGCACCCGGAATTTCCCGCAGTACGGCATTTTGACGAGGTATTGCCAGCCCTCACCGCCCAGGCCTCTGCCAAACCGCAGGCATGACCGTTATAATAGCTCTGACAGTTCCCGGAACAGTCCTGACCAGTGGAGGATCATGAGTTCCCGACACGCTGATGCCGACAATTCCCAGGTACGCCTTGACAAGTGGTTATGGGCAGCGCGTTTCTACAAGACCCGCTCCCTGGCCAAGGAAGCTATTGAAGGTGGCAAGGTCCATTACAACGACCAGCGCTGCAAGCCCGGAAAGCCAGTGGAAACCGGTGCCAGGGTGAAGTTGCGGCTGGGCTGGCAGGAAAGGATCGTGATTATTGATGGCATCTCGGATAAGCGCCGGGGCGCTCCGGAAGCCCAGACCCTCTACCATGAAACCGAAGACAGCATCCGCCGCCGGGAGGACCTGTCCTGGCAGCGCAAGACCATGCAGACCGCCCAGTTGCCCCCTGCACGCAGACCTACCAAGAAAGACCGGCGCGATATACAGAAATTTCGCGAACAGCAGGGAATCTGACCTGACTGTTCCCCTCGTTTCCCCTGGAGCCCATTAATGCAAGCCAGCGACCAGTTTCGCAAATTCCTCTTTGAACACAGCCAGATCCGCGGCGCCTGGGTACACCTTCGTGACAGCTATAGCGACATCCTGGCCCAGACCGACTACCCGGAACCGGTTGCCCGGCTACTGGGGGAATCCCTGGTAGCCAGCGTACTCATGAGCAGCACCCTCAAGTTCAAAGGCACCCTGTCACTCCAGGCCAATGGCGAGGGCCCTGTCACCACGCTACTGGCCGAATGCAGCCATGACCGCCATGTCAGGGGGATCGCCCGTGTGGACGAGGAGGCCACCGTAGCGGCCGGTAACCTCAACCAGCTACTGGGTCAGGGCCGCATGGCGATCACCATCACCCCGGAGCAGGGTCAGCGCTATCAGGGCGTGGTACCCCGGGAAGCCGATACTCTGGCAGGTGCCCTGGAGGAATATTTCGAGCGCTCGGAGCAGCTGGCTACCAGGCTTTTCCTGTTCGCCGATGGCAGGCAGAGCGCAGGCCTGCTGATCCAGCGCCTGCCCGGGGCCACCGAGGAAGACAATGAACTCTGGGAGCGGGTGGAACACCTGGCCGCCACCATCAGTGCGGCAGAGTTACTGGAACTCGACAGTGAAACTGTCCTGCACCGCCTGTTCCACGAAGAGGAAGTGCGTCTGTTCGACCGCGAGCCGGTAGCCTTCCGCTGCACCTGCAGCCGAGACCGGACCCTCGCGGCACTGAGCTCCATTGGCAAGGAAGAGTGCTATAGCATTCTGGACGAACAGGGTACCATTGAGATGGACTGTCAGTTCTGTCACACCACGTACCGATTCCAGCGAATTGATATTGATCAGTTGTTCTCTGGTCACACCCTTCACTGAAACGGATACACCAGCCCCCCGAGCCAGGCGTAGCAAGGCTTTCAGGGCTGTCGTTTTTTTGGACCGCGTCTGGCATAATAGCGCGCCTGAATTGACCCGACTGCTCACAAATCCACCAACCCGCCGCTGTCCCCGGGCCTGGCGGATCGAGCAGTCCAAAGACACCTTGAGGGCGAGGTCGAAGTGAGCACAACCTATACAGATCTGAGCTCAGCACGATTGGTCGAGCTGGCACTGGAAAATCAGGAAGGTCAACTGGCCGCCAACGGCTCGCTGGTCGTCAAGACCGGCAAGCGTACCGGCCGTTCACCGATGGATCGGTTTATTGTTCAGGAGCCCGGCACCGAGAATGCCGTTCACTGGGGACCGATCAACCGACCGTTCGACGCCGACAAGTTCGACGCGTTGTGGGACCGGGTAGATAGCTACCTCTCCGCCAAGGACCACTTCCTGTCCCATGTCCATGTAGGCTCTGATCCGGCCCACTACCTGCCGGTACAGATGCGCACCGAAACCGCGTGGCAGAACCTGTTTGGTCGAAACCTGTTTATCCGCCCTGACAGCTACAATCCCTCCTCGAAGGAGGAATGGCAGATTCTGAACGCAGCCAACTTCGAGTGCGACCCGGAACGGGACGGCACCAACAGCGATGGCTGTGTAATCATCAACTTCGCCGCCCGCAAGGTACTGCTGGCTGGCATGCACTATGCCGGCGAGATGAAGAAGGCCATGTTCTCGGTGCAGAACTTCCTGCTGCCCGAGAAAGACGTCCTGCCCATGCACTGTTCCGCAACGTTGGCGAAGATGGCGACACCTGCCTGTTCTTCGGCCTGTCCGGCACCGGCAAGACCACCCTGTCTGCAGACCCGGACCGCTACCTGATCGGTGACGACGAGCACGGCTGGGGCCCGGGCACCGTGTTCAATATCGAAGGCGGCTGCTACGCCAAGTGCATCGACCTGAGCAAGAAGAACGAACCCATTATCTGGGACGCGATCCGCTTCGGCGCCATCGTGGAGAACGTGGTCATTGATCCGGACACCCGCGAGCCCGACTACACCGACGTATCCCTCACCGAAAATTCCCGCTGCGCCTACCCGCTGGAGCATGTGGAAAAGCGCGTCGAGGAAAACCGTGCCGGTGAACCATCCCACATCGTCTTCCTGACCTGCGACATGACCGGCGTACTGCCGCCCGTGTCCATTCTCAGCAAGGAAGCCGCCGCGTACCACTTCCTGAGTGGCTACACCGCGCTGGTGGGCTCTACAGAAATGGGCTCCTCCTCCAAGCTGAAGTCCACCTTCTCCACCTGCTTCGGTGCGCCCTTCTTCCCGCGCCCGGCCGGCGTCTACGCAGAACTTCTGATGAAGCGGATGGACGACTTCGGCAGCAAGGTCTTCCTGGTCAACACTGGCTGGACCGGTGGTCCGTACGGTGTGGGTGAGCGCTTCAGCATCCCCACGACCCGAGGCATTATCGCCGCCATCCAGAACGGCGACCTGGACAATGCCGAAACTGAACACCTGCCCACCCTCAACCTTTCCGTACCCAAGGCGGTACCGGGGGTCGATAGCCACCTGCTGAACCCGCGCAACACCTGGGCCAGCAAGGAAGACTACGACGCCAAGGCACAGGAACTGATCAGTCAGTTCGTGGAGAACTTCAAGAAGTTCGAAGTGTCTGACGCCATCGTGGCGGCAGGTCCGAAGCTTTAACCGGACCCCGAGACCGAAAAAAAGCGCCCTGCCTGACGGCACGGCGCTTTTTTATTCTGCTGCCCCCCTGACGGTCGGCAGGTAGTCCCGCAACCTGTCAGGACCTCCGGTATGCCACTTTCCCGTCACAGATATTCCAGTGGATGACGCCCTTCAGGTCCCTGCCAGGCGCAGGCACGTGGAATCCCCGGGACAGCAGGGTTTGCGGGCCAGCCTGCCAGGTATCATCGAGGCGCCAGAGGCTGAAATTCGCCGCACCACCTGAGGCAAGGTCCGAAGCCTGTTTGATAACGGTAGCCGGACCCTCAGTCAATGCCCGCAGCAAGGCTTTCAACGAGAGCTCGCCTTGCGCCACGAGTGACAGCCCCAGCGAAAACACACTCTCAATCGTGGACATACCCGGCTCGGTCACGCCCAGAGGTGCCTGCTTGGCAGCGGAGTCGTGTGGCTGGTGCTGGCTGACGATGGCGTCAACCGTGCCGTCTTCGACACCTTTGAGCAGGGCCTTGCGATCAGACTCTGTGCGTAACGGTGGCACCACATGGTAGCGGCTGTCGAAGCCGGACAGGGCTTCCTCGGTGAAAAGTAACTGGTGCATCGCTACGTCGGCGGTAACCGATACCCCCCGCATCCTGGCCTCGGCAACCATCTCCACGCTGCGAGCACAGGAGAGCTGCCCCAGGTGAAGGCGCACGCCGGTTTCCTCCGCCAGCAGCAGCATTTCCATGACCGAAGCGGTTTCTGCCACTTCCGGCACGCCCAGCAGTCCCAGGCGGGCAGCCACCTTGCCGTCATGGGCATAGCCGTCGGCAGCCAGCGCCTGATTCACAGGCTGCAGCATCAGGGTCAGGTCAAAGGTACGGGCATAGGCCATGCATCGGCGCAGGATGCGGGCATTTGCCATGGCATGGGTACCATTGCTGAAAGCCACACAGCCGGCATTGCTGAGGCCTACCATGTCGCTGAGCAACTCGCCTGCCAGACCCCGGGTTGCAGCGCCGACCGGCAGCACCCTGATCGGCGCCGAACTGCGAGCCACGTCCCGAATCAGGTTGGTTACCGCCCCGGAGTCGTTAACCGGTGAGGTGTCCGGTGATGCACACACGGTGGTGAACCCGCCCCGTGCCGCAGCCCGGGTTTCCGAAGCTATATTGCCCTTCTGGCCATTGCCAGGCTCACGAAGGTTGCAGCAAAGGTCCACAAACCCTGGCAGCAGGATCAGGCCACTGGCATCGATCACCGTGTCGGCAGCTTCGGTGATCGCGGCTTCGTCCATGGTGCGAATAATCCCGTCACGGACGAACAGGTCCACCGTGGTTTCTTCCCCCGGCAGGCGTGCGTTATGGATCAGCAGGCTGGCACTCATTGCTCACCTCCCTGCTGGCGGGAGCGGCTGGTACGCTCGGCTACCTGTCCACTCATAGCCATGGACATCACCGCCATCCTGATCGCTATACCATTGGTGACCTGATTGAGAATCACCGACTGGGGGCCATCCGCCACGGCTGACTCAATTTCCACACCGCGGTTAATCGGCCCCGGATGCATTACTATGCAGTCCGGCCTGGCCAGGGCCAGCTTGTCAGTATCGAGCCCGTACAGTCGGTAGAACTCACGCTCACTCGGCAGCAAGGCGCCCTCCATCCGCTCTTTCTGAAGGCGCAGCATGATCACCACATCCAGGTCTGCCATGCCTTTTCTCATGTCGTATTCCACCGTACAACCCAGGCTGTCCACATCTGCCGGCAGCAGGGTACCCGGCGCAATCAGCCGCACCTCCTCGGCCCCAAGGGTCTGTAGCGCGCGAATCTGGGACCGGGCTACCCGGGAGTGCAGGATATCCCCCACAATGGCCACTTTCAGACCCTCAAACTGCTGCTTGTTCTGCCTTATGGTCAGCATGTCCAGCATCGCCTGGGTCGGGTGTGCATGTCGGCCGTCACCGGCGTTGATGATAGCCACGCCGGGAGTCACCGACTCGGCGATAAAGTGGGGTGCGCCGCTTTGCGAATGACGCACTACAAACATGTCGCTGGCCATGGCCTCCAGGTTGAGTAGGGTATCCGACAAGGACTCGCCCTTGGATGTGGCAGAGGTATTGATGTCCAGGTTGAGCACGTCGGCCGACAGGCGCTTGGCTGCCAATTCAAAGGTGCTGCGGGTGCGAGTGCTGGATTCGAAGAACAGGTTGACCACCGTCCGCCCCCGTAGCAGAGGCACCTTCTTGATGGTGCGCTCGCCTACCTCGATAAAGGAGTCCGCCGTATCGAGGATGTCAGTCAGCATGGCCCTGTCCAGGCCGTCCAGAGTTATAAAGTGCCGCAACTGGCCATCCGCAGTCAGCTGGAGATTACGGGAGGCCTTGTCGTGGGCGCTGAGGGAAGTGGGGGCCAGCTCAGTCATGCCTTCACCTCCCGGATCTCAATGGTCAGCGGTTCAGGGCCCACCAGCTTGACCCGTTGGGTCGGCGGCAGATTCAGACGTTCGCCGCAGACATCCGGCTGCACCGGCAGTTCACGGCCGCCCATGTCCAGCAACGCAACCAGTGAGATGGAGCTGGGCCGGCCATAGTCAAACAGTTCGTTCATGGCGGCACGGATGGTCCGCCCGCTCATGACCACATCATCCACCAGCACCAGGTCGCGGTCTTCAGTTTCGAAGGGCAGGTGGGATGGGGTAACCCGGGGGTTAAGCCCGATGCGGCTGAAATCATCCCGGTAAAAAGAGATATCCAGCTCACCGCAAGGCTCCTCAAGCCCCAGGCGCTGATGAAGTTCGCTTGCCACCCAGACGCCGCCCGTGCGGATGCCCACAAGCAACGGGCGTTTGATGCCCCGTTCATTCAGATAGTGACGAAGCCCTTGCTCAAGACGATCAAGCAGGGCGGGAACGGCAGGTAAATCAGTCATGACGGCGTCATTCTCCCGTTGATGAGTCCTGCTGGTGATTGAACCAGCTTTCCAGGATCAGCACAGCGGCCAGGTCATCCACGCCATGGCGACCGAAGTCACTGCTACCGCCCCTGGCCAGTACCGCATCCTTGGCCTCGAAGCTGCTCAGGCGCTCGTCCATCATCTCCACCGGCAGGTGGAAGCGCCCATGGATTCGCTTGCCGAACTTGCGCGCCCGGGCACACATATCGCTTTCAGTTCCGTCCATATTCAGGGGCAGACCAACCACCACCAGGTCAGGCTGCCATTCTGCCAGCAGGGCTTCGACCTGTTGCCAGTCGGGCACGCCATCACGGGCGGGAATCATGGCCACCGGACCTGCGGTACCCAGTAACGACTGACCGAAGGCGACGCCAATACGCCGCAGGCCGAAATCGAAGGCGAGAACCTGCTGGCCGCGACTACCCCTCTGGCCTGCCTCAGGCATGGCCCACCGACTGATCCAGCTGGCCGGGGTCGATGCCCATCCGGGCCAGCACTGATTTGTAACGGTCCTGCCAGGGGGTATCGAACAACAGGACATCACTGGCGGGGCAGGCCAGCCAGGCATTACCGGCCAGCTCTTCTTCCAGCTGGCCGGCACTCCAGCCTGCGTAACCAAGGGCGACCAGGTAGCGCTCCGGGCCCGCGTCATTACCGATGGCCTGGAGGATATCCCGGGAGGTAGTAACCTGGATACAATCACTGACCGCGACTGAACTCTGCCAGTCGCCACCGGGCGGGTGCAACACGAAGCCCCGCTCCTGCTGAACCGGGCCGCCGGCAAATACCGGCACCTCCAGGTGCCCACCGTCCATGTCCAACTGCTCGAGAATTTCCCCAAGAGAGACATCCAGGGGCTGGTTGATCAGCAAGCCAAAGGTACCGTCGTCACCATGGTCACAGATGTAGACAATACCGCCATGGAAGTTGGGGTCGCCAAGCCAGGGCGAGGCCACGAGAAAGTGATCCTTGAGATTCTGCAGGGGCTGCTGGTGCTCACTCATCCGGACGACAGCCCCCGGCGCTGGAATGACCAGGTACGTATGATTTCAAGCTCATCTGTTTTCTCACGCATTTCCTCCGGGAAAGGTGCGAACGGCGCTGCCAGGCGGATAATGCGGATGGCGGCATCATCCAGGACGGTGCTGCCGGAGGATTCGAGAATACTGACTTCCTTTATGGTGCCATCCTTGCGCAAGGATACCAGCAAACGCAGGTCACCGTAGATACCCCGATTGCGGGCCTCTTCCGGGTAGTTGCTGTTGCCCACCCGGGTCACCTTGTCGACCCAGCTGCGAACGTACCAGGCATTGGAGGACTGCAGGGTAGACGCAGCGGTTACCCGGGTGACCCGAGGCCGGCGGGCGTAGGCCTGTTTCTGGGCGTCCAGGCGCGCTTCCAGGCTGGCGATCTCCAGGCTTCGCTCCATCAGGCTCTTCTTTTCCGCAACCGGCAGAGTCTCTTCCGGCGGCTCCTCACGGTCTTCGCGGGTCACGGTAGCGTCAGACTCAGCCCGGGCCTGCACCACCTTTCGCTCTGCCTGTGGCTGGCGCTCGGTTACCGTCGGCGGCTCCGGCTGCACCGGCGCCACTTCACGGGCGTTGACCTCTGCGACCTCCGGGGTGGTCTGTTCGAGCTTTTCCTCGGCCTCGCCACTGCCCTGCTGGTTGGTGGCCGCCAGGAAATCAGCTTCTTCCGGTGCCTGCTCATCGTTGAAGCGGGACAGGGTGATTTCCATGGTGGATGCGCTGGTGGCGGGCTCTTCCGGGGCGAACGTCACCCCCAGCAAGACGACTGCATGCAGCGCGAGCGCCATGAACAAAGTAAACATCAGGCGATCGTTCGCCGTGACCTGTGCTGCCATTCCTGCCACTTCCGGGGTTTCTGACTCAGGGGATCGGGCTATTATCCCAGACGACGCTCGATGGCATCCATGAGCTGGCCCGCAATATCGATACCGAAGGCCGCATCCAGCTCCCGCACGCAGGTGGGACTGGTGACATTGATCTCGGTGAGATAATCGCCGATCACATCGATGCCAACGAAGATCAGATTCTTCTCTTTCAACACCGGGGCAACGCGGTCACAGATTTCCCGATCACGGGCGGTGAGTTCCCGCCCCTCACCGCGACCGCCGGCTGCCAGGTTGCCTCGATTCTCCCCGACAGACGGTATCCGCGCGAGGGCATAGGGTACCGGCTCACCCTCGATCAGCAGTATGCGCTTGTCGCCCTCGGTAATCTCCGGGATGTACTTCTGGGCCATACACTGGTGCTGGCCGTCGTTGGTGAGGGTTTCAATGATCACCCCCAGGTTGAAGTCGTTTTCACGGACCCGAAAGATGGACTTGCCGCCCATACCGTCCACCGGCTTCATGATCACGTCTCCATGCTCACGGTAGAATTCCCGCAAGCGTTCGGCTGAGCGGGTAACAATCAGGGGCGGCGTGCAGTCTTCAAACTGCGTGGCAAACAGCTTCTCGTTACAGTCCCGCAGGGCCTGGGTCGGGTTCACGACCAGCGCACCCTGCCTTTCCGCCGCCTCGAGAATGTGGGTGGCCATCAGGAACTCCCGGTCTACCGGCGGATCCTTGCGCATCAGGATGGCGTCCAACTCACCCAGGGCAATATCGTCCTCGTGACCGAAGGTATACCAGTGCGCCGGATCCATCCGGACGTCCAGGGAGCGTACCCGCGCCCGTGCCTGGCCGCCTTTCATATAAAGGTCCGGGAGCTCCATATAGGCCACCTCCCACCCTCGCTGCCGGGCAGCCCAGAGCATGGCCAGTGAAGTATCCTTCTTGAACGAAATATCCTGGATCGGATCCATCACCACGCCGATTCTGAGTGTCATTGTGCCTCTCCGGTCAATTGACGAAAAACAGGAACCCGTCTACAGAGCATACTGATGAAACGGTGCTATGCTGCAGCATGATGGTATTGTACCGGGCGCCGGAATGCACCTGCGATCCGTCTGCGCCGAAATTCTGTCGTTCCGGTCCGGCAATTTTGTGACTCTGTACAATACGACACAAACTGAAACTTTGTTGCACGTCACGAATAACCTATAAATAGAGGGGCTTGATAGAACACCTTCAATTTGTGTGTTAAAAAAGCCAATCTCTGAACTCCGACACTCGCAGAGCGCAAGGCAGTTGCACAATGGATGACAACTTCGAAAATCTGAAAATCATGGTGATTGACGACAGCAAGACCATTCGTCGCACCGCAGAAACGCTGCTCAAAAAAGTGGGCTGCGAGGTAATCACCGCGACGGACGGATTTGATGCGCTCGCGAAAATAGCCGACTCCCACCCCGATATCATTTTCGTGGACATCATGATGCCACGACTGGATGGCTATCAGACCTGCGCCCTGATCAAGAACAACTCCGCATTCCGCAAGACACCCGTTATCATGCTGTCGAGTAAGGACGGGCTGTTTGACAAGGCCAAGGGGCGTATTGTCGGGTCAGACCAGTATCTGACCAAACCGTTCAGCAAGGACGAGCTGCTTAACACGATTCGCCAGTATGTTCCCCAGGCGGAACAGTGAATCCGCCCTACAAGAGAACCACCGAGGATAACATGGCCCGCATTCTGATCGTTGACGACTCCCCCACCGAAATCAAGAAAATTTCTACCATTCTGGAAAAGCACAAGCACGAAGTCCTGACCGCCGACAACGGTGCTGATGGCGTTGCCATGGCCCGGGCCGAGAACCCCGACCTTGTG
Organism: Marinobacter sp. AN1; assembly: GCF_026013985.1. Taxonomy (NCBI): domain Bacteria; kingdom Pseudomonadati; phylum Pseudomonadota; class Gammaproteobacteria; order Pseudomonadales; family Marinobacteraceae; genus Marinobacter; species Marinobacter sp. AN1. The sequence continues at coordinate 3,991,601 of NZ_CP110342.1, forward strand.
CTGATGGACGTAGTCATGCCCGGACTGAACGGTTTCCAGGCCACACGACAACTGACTCGCGCACCGGAAACCGCCTCCATCCCGGTGGTAATCGTGACCACCAAGGACCAGGAAACCGATCGCGTCTGGGGCACCCGTCAGGGCGCCAAGGGCTACCTGGTCAAGCCGGTAAACGAGAGTGACCTGATCAACACCATCAACAGCCTCGTGTCCTGAACAACCGTCCCTTGGAGTAAGCATGTCTGCCCAGGCCACACCCTTTGCCGTACTGACGGATATTGCCCGGCGAAGCCGGTCCCTGGCTGCCGGCCTGCCCGAACAGCAGGAAGCGGTGACCCTCTGGAACGGTATCGGCTTCATGCTGGCCGGCCAGCGCTTTGTTGCTCCGATGGGCGAAGTAGTCGAAATCCTCCACCTCCCCCGCTTCACCCATGTGCCAGGGGTTCATCCTTTTATGCTCGGGGTGGCGAACGTTCGTGGTCGCCTGCTCCCACTGATCGACCTTGCCCAGTTCTTTGGCTTGCCGCGGAGCGCCCGCAGCAACCGTGACCGGCGGGTGCTGGTGGTGGAACAGGACGACATATTCACCGGCCTGGTGGTGGATGATGTCGCCGGTATGCAGTATTTCGCCGAGGACAGTTTTGTGTCCCGGTCAGAAAACATCCATGAAGCCGTGAGCCCCTTTGTGCAGGGCGGCTATGTCCGTGACGACGAAATCTGGAACGTGTTCTCAACTTTTGCGCTAATCGATGATGAGCGCTTCCTGGATGTGTCACAGTGGTAATGTTTACGGCCGTGCCGGCACTGCTGGCCGACTTACCCTCCGAAACCTATTTGCCAAAAAGAAGAGAGGCCGGGAGCCAAAGATGAAAAACAAAGCCGGAAGATTCAGCATGGGACAGGGCGCCAACAGGTTTGTTGCCGGCCTGATCGCAGTGCTGATAGCACTTACCGTGCTGCTCGTTGTCGTGCTGTTCATTATCAACCAGGACAGCCGTAACGACCAGGAGTACATTGCCTACACCGGTGAGCTGCGGGTACTTTCGCAGGAAATCACCAGTAACGCCACAGAGGCGGCCGATGGTAACGAGGAAGCGTTTACCCGACTGCAAGGCAGCCGCAACGAGTTTGCGGAACTATGGGGTTACATCCTGGAAGGTAACCCGCAAACCGGCCTCCCGGCCAGTGACCTGGCAGCTGACAGCCAGGTTCAGCCTTACTGGGATACCGTTCGTGACAGCGCCGACAGCATTGTAAACACCCGAGAGGAAGTACTTGGCCTGCATGAGGTTGCCAGCACGCTCAACGAGACCATTCCCCGCCTTCAGGTGGAATACCGGGATATCGTCTCCGTCCTGCTGGACAACAATGCCCCGGCAGACCAGGTTGCCCTCGCCCAGCGGCAGTCGTTGCTGGCCGAGCGTATTGCCCGGGCGGTGAACAGCGTTCTCTCCGGCGAGGAAGACGCGGTAGTCGCTGCCGACCGTTTCGGCCGCGACGCCACTGAATTTGGCCGCGTGCTCCAGGGTCAGCTGCAGGGCAACCCGGCCATGAGCATTTCCCGCATCAATATCGAAGAGGCCCGCTACGGCCTGGAAGCGGTACAGGAGCTGTTCCAGTACGTCTCCCAGAACATTGACGCGATTCTGGAGGCCTCTCCCGACCTCTACAGCGTCCGTAACGCCTCCAACGATATCTTCCAGAACTCCCAGCTACTTCTGCAGGAAATCTCCACCCTGGCGGATCGCTTTGCCGACCAGGCTGGGTCCCGCGTGATCAGCCCACTACTGGCGTACCTGATCCTCGCCCTGATGGTGGCCACGGTTGTGGCCATCGGTGTGGTGCTGTACCGCGCCGCCCAGGAGCGCCTGGCCCAGACCCAGGCCCAGAACGAACAGAACCAGAACGCGATCCTGCGACTGCTGGACGAACTGGCTGACCTGGCGGACGGTGACCTGACTACCGAGGCCACGGTAACCGAGGACTTCACCGGCGCCATCGCTGACTCCATCAACTACGCCATCGACCAGATGCGCGGCCTGGTACAGGCTATCCGGGGTACGGCAGTACGGGTTGCCTCCGCTGCCCAGGAATCCCAGTCCACGGCCATGCAGCTGGCAGACGCGTCCGAGCACCAGGCCCAGGAAATTGCCGGTGCCTCTGCCGCGGTCAATGAGATGGCGGTGTCCATCGACCAGGTATCCTCCAACGCCGCCGAGTCCACCGCGGTTGCGGAGCGCTCGGTTGCCATCGCCAAGAAAGGCGCGGAAGTGGTACAGAACACCATCCGCGGCATGGACAACATCCGCGAGCAGATCCAGGAAACCTCCAAGCGGATCAAACGACTGGGTGAGTCTTCCCAGGAAATCGGTGACATCGTATCGCTGATCAATGACATCGCCGACCAGACCAACATCCTGTCCCTTAACGCCGCTATCCAGGCCTCTATGGCCGGTGACGCAGGCCGGGGCTTCGCGGTGGTTGCGGACGAGGTCCAGCGCCTGGCGGAACGCTCCTCTGCAGCGACCAAGCAGATTGAAGCCCTGGTTAAAACCATCCAGTCGGATACCAACGAAGCGGTTATCTCCATGGAACACACCACCGCCGAGGTGGTCCGCGGTGCACGCCTGGCACAGGACGCAGGTGTTGCCCTGGAGGAAATCGAAAACGTATCCATGAGCCTGGCGGAGCTGATCCAGAACATCTCCAACGCTGCACGCCAGCAGGCGTCGTCGGCGGCGCACATTTCCAACACCATGAACGTCATCCAGGAAATCACCTCCCAGACCTCTTCCGGTACCAACGCCACCGCGCGGTCTATCGGAAACCTGGCCGAGATGGCATCCGAGCTGAGGTCTTCGGTTGCCGGCTTTACCCTGCCGGAAGAAGACCAGGTCGATGCCATGGAGCGCGAAGAAGACAACGTACCGGTGGTCAGCTGACCACCGTTGCCAGGGGCGATGAGGGTTTATGGCTGAAGCACCCCGCAACCTGTCACCCGGCTCCGAACACTGGGCGCTGCGCCCGCTCCCTGACATGGACGAGGCGCAGTTCCACCAGTGGAAAACCCTGCTGGAACACCGGACCGGCATGGCCCTGGCCCCTGAGCGCAAGTCCTTCCTGGAAACCAACATTGGTATCCGCATGCGGGAGATCGGATGCGGCAGTTTCCAGGCCTATTACGAAAAGATTGTGGCCGGACCGGAAGCCGTCGTGGAATGGTCCACCCTGGTGGACCGGCTTACCGTCCAGGAAACAAGGTTTTTCCGGGATGGGGATGCGTTCCGGCTGGTGTCAGACTATGTGATGACCCGGCCACGGGAGCAACTGCGACATCGCCCGCTTGAGGCGTGGAGCGTGGGCTGCTCCACCGGCGAGGAAGCCTATACCCTGGCGATCCTGCTGAACGAGTGTATGGCGCAGCTAAAGCTGCCACCACTGTACGGAGTGACCGGTTCTGACATCAGCAAGCCGGCCCTGGACAAGGCGCAACAGGGGCTTTTCAACCCCAGGCGCCTGAACGGCATGGATGACAGCCTCCGTCAGCGGTATTTCCGGGCAGGAGCCCGTAACAGTGCGGAAATTGCAGAAAGCATTCGCGAGCGTGTCTGTTTCACCCGGCTTAATGTGCTGGACCTGAAGCGGGCCCCCATGCACGGGATGAACATCATTTTCTGCCAGAACCTGCTGATCTATTTCCGTCGCTGGCGACGGCGGGAGATCGTGACAAGGCTGGCGGAACACCTGGCCCCCGGCGGCCTGTTGGTGCTGGGGCAGGGTGAGATCACCGGCTGGCAACCGCCGGGAATGCAGCGGGTTCCCTCGGAACATGTGCTGGCGTGGATTCGCCGCCAGTCAGACGACGAATAACCGGAGTGGTTATGGGCAACAACCATGACAGTATCGCCCTGGACTGGGTTCGTGGCGAAATAGAACAAACACTGACGCAGAGCCAGCAGGCGCTTGAGGCCTATGTCGAGAACCGTGAAGACACGGCGCGCCTGCGCTTCTGCCTCAATTACCTGCACCAGGTAAACGGTACCCTCCAGATGGTCGAACTGCAGGGTGCCGCCCTGCTCACCGAGGAAATGGAAAAACTTACCCAGAGCGTGCTCAAGGGTGAGGTAGTCGACACCGACCAGGCCCTGGACAGCCTGATGGAGGCCATTCTCCGCCTGCCTCGCTACCTGGAAGGACTTCGCAGCAGCGCTGACGACCTGCCCCTGACTCTCCTGCCCCTGCTCAACGACCTGCGGGCTGCGCGCGGGGAGGGTCTGCTTTCCGATCTGTCACTGTTCCGGCCAGACATGGCCCAGGCCCGCTTCGAGGCCTCGCCCAGGGTTGCCCGCCTGCTGCAGGACCCCAAGATCCTGGCCAACGTCGGCAAGCTGGGACAGATGTTCCACCGTGCCGTGAACAGCATTGTCCCCGGCAAGGACAACAACGCTCTGTACGACAACCTGCAAAAGGTGATCCAGCGCCTGGTCAAGCTGTGCACCGGCACGCCCCGTGAGCAACTGTGGCGCGCCACCGGTGGCTTTATCGAGACGCTTGAGCAGAATATCAACGAGCTGACACCGGCCACCCATGCCCTGCTCAAAGAGCTGGACGACGAAATCGATCGTCTGACCCGGGAGCCAGACGACATCCTGCGTCAGCCAGTGCCGGAAACCCTGTTCCGCAACCTGCTCTACTACATAGCCCAGGCCCACGAAGCCACGTCTGCCTATATTTCTGACATTCGCGACCGCTACGGCCTTGAGCAGGCGATGCCCACAGGCGGCAGCTTTGACAGCAGCAGCGGCCCGGGCCGGGAAGCTATTCACTCAGTCGTGCTGGCGCTGAACGAGGAAGTTGCCCGCCTGAAGGACCAGCTCGACTTGTTCGTGCGCGATCAGAACCGCCAGAACCAGGATCTCGAAGAACTGTTGCCGGGCCTTCGCCAGGTAGCCAATACCCTCGCCGTGCTCGGCCTGGGTAACCCACGCCGTATCATCGGTGAACAACTCGATGTAGTGGACAAGCTCCTTGGCCAGAGTGACACCGTGGATGATGGCACCCTGCTGGACATCGCAGGGGCGCTGCTCTATGTCGAAGCCACCCTGTCCGGTATTGACCGGGACCGCCACCTGGCCCCGGACGGCGAAACCAGCAGCGAAGAAGACGAGTCAACCGGCCCCGGCCGCCAGGAGCTCGGTGACGCCCACAATGCCCTGCTCCGGGAATCCCGCAACGCCCTGGAACAGGTCAAGAGCGCGGTGGTCAACTTCATCGCGTCTCAGTGGGATCCGCGGGAAATCGAACATGTACCCGAAATGCTCTCGAGCATCGAGGGTGGCCTCAAGGTCATTCCCCTGGAGCGGCCAGCCCTGATACTGGCCGCAGTGCGCGATTACATCCAGCAGGTATTGCTGGAGCGCAAACGTATCCCGGACTGGAAACAGCTCGATACCCTGGCAGACACCATTACCAGTATCGAGTATTACCTGGAGCGCCTCACAGACGGCATCCGTGACAATGAATCCGTGCTTCGGGTTGCAGAGGAAAGCCTCCGCACCCTTGGCTTCCCCCCTGGCGCCGAGCCCACCTGGGTTGAAGCGGACACTGACGCTGCCCCGTCGCCCACCAGCGCCGAAGAAGCGCCGCCGGAAGCGCCGGTGCAGACCGCCAAGCACTCCGACATGGAGCTGGTGGACGACGAAATCCTGGAAATCTTTGTCGAAGAAGCCGGCGAAGTCATGGCTACCATCAACACCTGGTACCCTCGCCTTCGCCAGGACCACGATGATCGCGAAGCACTCACGGAAGTACGCCGTGCCTACCATACCCTCAAGGGCAGCGGCCGACTGGTAGGCGCCACCAGCATTGGTGAGCTGGCCTGGTCCATCGAAAACCTCCTCAACCGGGTGCTCGACCAGACCCTGCGTCCCACCGAAGACCTGTTTGCCCTGGTGGACGACGTCAACAACCGTGTCCCCTCGCTCATCGAGGAATTCCGCAACGGAGACGTAACCGGCGACGTGGATACACTGATCCAGCGGGCAGAGGCCATGGCCGATACCCGCAAGACCAGCCACAGCGAAGCGGGCGCGCCGATTGAGGCAACAGACACACAGGTAAGTGGCTCTGATGAGGATGCCACCCCGGCACCGGCCAGCCAGCGTGAAAGTCTGAGCACCACCGACAGCGGTTTCGACAACGATGATCTGATCGATGATGAAATTATCGAGATCTTTGTCGAAGAAGCCGGAGAGGTACTCGGAACCATCAATGAATACCTCCCCATGCTGCTTCGCCAGTATGACGATCGTAGCGCCCTTGCCGAGGTTCGGCGTGCATTCCACACGCTCAAGGGTAGTGGCCGCATGGTCGGGGCCAGCGTCGTCGGAGAACTGGCCTGGTCCGTCGAGAACATGCTTAACCGCCTCATCGACGGCACCGTATTCATGAACGACGACATTGCCGGATTACTGCGGGAGGTTACCGACACCATTCCGTCCCTGGTCACTGATTTCGAACAGCGCCGCGCGCCCTCAGTGGATACCACCCCCCTGCAGGAGCAGGCGACCGCGCTGGCGAACGGCGAAATTCCGGGCACCCGGGCAATGCCCGAAACCGACCAGGAAGCGGACCACGAAGCTCCTGAAGATGTACAGCCAACACCGGAGCCCGAGGCGGGTACAGGGGCCCCTGACGCCGCTGTGGAAGCAGCGGAAAGCAGCGAAGACCTGGTGGACCCGATACTGGTTGAGATTTTCGAGAGCGAAGCCCGGACGCACCTGGCTGCCCTGGAAGCCTTCCTTGAGGATACCGGCGGACGCAGCAGTGTCGCCTATACGGACCAGGTTTCCCGCGCCCTGCATACTCTGAAAGGCAGCGCCAACACTGCTGCCATCGAACCCATTGCACGGGTCGTCACCCCACTGGAGCAGTTCGTCAAGCAGGCCCGGGCCGAAAACCGTCGTGCCGACAGCGACGTCATCGCCCTGATCCATCAATGCTGCGAGTTCCTCAAGCAGGGTCTCGACCAGCTTGACAGCACGCCGCAACAGCCACTGCCTGGCACGGACTCCTATCTTGAGCAACTGGCCGCAGTCTCTGCCCGTACCCTTGGACGCCGTGACCCCGACGACGAAGAGGCGGCCGGCAGCACCGACAGCCAGCTGGTGACGCTGTTCCTCAACGATGGCCTGGATGTACTGCTGGATGCTGACCGGATTGTTCAGGACTGGGCGGCGACCCCGTCGCAGACCAGCGACATTGGCCGGCTCTCCCATGAACTGGGGCAGCTTGCTTCCGGTGCCCGGGATGCCGGACTGGTGGATGTGGCTGAGCTCACCCGCGCCCTGACACAGGTCTATCACAACGCACTGGCACATCCCGAAGGTCCTGACGACTGGTTCATGGAAACCGTTCAATCAGCCCATGAGCACCTAATCAACCTGATGGACCAGGTCGCCGCGGGCCTGGCCACACAGCCGGACCAGACCCTGCTTACCGAACTCGAGGTACTGGCGGACTCATTGTCCACACCGGAACCTGATGTCGACGAGCCCGAAGAGATCGACTATGAAGGTTACGACCTGCCGGCCGGTGAAGCGGAATCAGACACAAGCACCCCCGACACCGACGATGGCATGGATGACGAGCTGGCCGAGATCTTCCTGGAGGAGGCCCAGGACCTGATTGCCAGCACCGCCGATGCCCTTGAAGACTGGCAGTCCCGGTCCGACAACAGTGAAATGCTGCGTTTGCTGCAACGGGATCTGCACACCCTCAAGGGTGGCGCCCGCCTGGCAGGCGTCCAGCCCATCGGCGACCTGGCCCATGAGCTGGAAACCCTGTTTGAAGGCCTCGCCGAACATCGCCTCGGTGTCACCGAGGAACTCTCGGACCTGCTGTTCCGTTGTCACGACCGCCTTGCAAGCATGGTCGACGCCCTTGCCGCCGGTGACTCTCCCCGTCCGGCCCCGGACCTGGAAGCAGACATCCGGCATTATATGGATAACGCCAACGGTGAGCGTCCGGTCACACGGATTCCGGGAGCCAGTGACCTCACGCCCCCGGACGGGGAGTCCGCCGAGCAGCCCGGTGACGGTCCTGAACAGCCGGTACAGCAGGGCGAGCCCGCCGAGCCGACTGACACTGCCGGGCCTGCTGACCTTGAAGCCGGCGACGAGGAGCTGCCGGAGCTGGATATCAGCGATCTCGGCAACGAACTCGAACAGCTCCACGAGGACCTCGACGATGGTGCCGGCGATTCCGGCCAGGTCGCCAGCTCAGCGGCAGCCGAACAGGTCCCCCCGGAAGAATCCGGCGAAACCTATGACCTTTCCCACCTGGATCAGGAGCTGGTGGCGATCTTCCTGGAAGAAGCCTACGACCTGATCAATTCCACCGGCAGCGCCCTGCACAGCTGGAGTGAGAACCCGGCGGACAGCTCCCTCGCAAGCGAGCTGCAGCGAGATGTGCACACCCTCAAGGGCAGTGCCCGCATGGCTGGCGTCGACCCCATCGCGGACCTCACCCACGTGCTGGAAGACCTTTTTGAACGGGTCGCGGACGGCCGCATCGAGGCCAGCGCCGGGATGCTCGACCTGCTGTTTGCCTGCCACGACCGGCTCGCGGGCATGGTGGATGAGATTGCGACAGCCCGGCCCTGTGCCCGGGCGACGGGACTGATCAATCAGGTACAGGCTATTATCAATGGGGAACCGGCCGGCGCAGTCACTCAAAGAGCGGACGTCGACACCGCAGCCACACAGCCGGAGACTGCCGCGCCCGATCAGGCCGAAGTCCCGGAAGCCGAACTCAGCGAAGAGGCTCCGGAACTCACCGCTGATGAACTCACGGGCATGTTCCTCGAGGAAGGCCTGGACATCAGCGAATCCATCGAGGAAAGCCTGTCCCAGTGGCGAGAGGATCCGGAGCAGCTCACGGGGATTACCCAGCTTCAGCAGGAGCTCCATAGCCTCAAGGGCGGAGCGCGATTGGCCGATATGGACGCAGTAGCAGACCTGGCCGAAGCCTGGTCTGATGCACTCGGCCCTCTGCTGGAAGGTTCCGGCAACCAACCGCTGGTGCTGACCCTCAGCGAAAGGGCGAACGCGGGCCTCAAGGCCATGCTCGAGCAGCTTGAGGAAGGCAACCGGCCGCAACCGGACACCGGCCTTTTGCGCCTGCTGCAGGAGGCGGCCAGTCACCTGGACGAAGAAGAGGACGCGACCCCGGAATCGGCCACTGCCGACGACGATAAGCCCGACACCGAAGTACTGGAGATTTTCCTGGAGGAAGCCGGGGAAATTCTGGACCAGCTGGAACAGCTGCTGGCCGACTGGCGCCAGGAACCGGAAAGCCAGAACTTCAGCCACGAGGCCCAGCGTGCCCTGCACACCCTCAAGGGTGGCGCCCGCCTGTCTCGCCAACCCAGGCTCGGGGACCTGTCCCACGAGTTCGAGGCGATGCTCACCGAACTGGGAGACCAGCCCCCCGCCCAGGACGACTGGAAGAAAATCACCGAACACCACGATGCATTGATAGCGTCTGTCGCCAGGATTCGTGAGAACTTCGAGAACTACCTGGCCAGCCAGGCGCCGGACCTTGCCACCCCGGTCAGTAGCGACCAGTCCAGGGCGGGCGAATACCGTGGGCCGTCCGCCAGTGCCGAATCGGCACCGGTCGTCAGCAAGCCACAAACAGCCCGCAAGGCCATAGAGAAGCGCCGCAAGGACAGTGCAAGGGCAGCACAGGAAACCATCCGCGTCTCTGCCCCCTTGCTGGACGAGCTGGTTAACCTGGCGGGTGAAACCAGTATTACCCGTGGCCGGCTGGAACAGCAGAACAGTGATTTCGGCCATACCCTGGACGAAATGGCAGCCACCATTGACCGTCTGCGAGAGCAGTTGAGGCGAATGGACATCGAGACCGAGGCCCAGATCCTGTTCCGCGCTGAGCAGGAGCATGGCCCGGACTACGGTGACGACTTCGACCCGCTGGAAATGGATCGTTATTCGTCGATCCAGCAGCTGTCCCGGGCCCTGAGCGAATCCGCCTCTGACCTTGCTGACCTGCGGGAAACCATGTCTGACCGGGTGAGGGACACCGACACCCTGCTGGTGCAGCAGTCCCGGATCAACACCGAGCTGCAGGAAGGTCTGATGAAGACCCGGATGATCCCGTTCGCCTCCATGGTGCCCAGGCTTCGACGGATCGTCCGGCAGATCAGCGGCGAGCTGGACAAGAAGGTGGAATTCGACGTCCGCAACGCGGAAGACGAGCTCGACCGCAACATTCTGGAGCGCATGGTGGCCCCTCTTGAGCACATGCTCCGGAACGCCCTGGACCACGGCATCGAGACTCCGTCGGACCGGGCCAGGGTCGGCAAGCCGGAAACCGGTCAGGTGACTCTGAGCCTGAGCCGTGAAGGTGGCGAAGTGGTGTTGCGCATGACCGACGACGGCGCAGGCATTCCCAGCGCGGTTATCCGTCGAAAGGCCATCGAGCGGCGCCTTCTGGGCGAGCACGAAGACCTCAGCGAGCGGGAAATCCTGCAATTTATCCTGCAGCCGGGCTTCTCCACGGCCGAGGCGGTTACCCAGATTTCCGGCCGGGGCGTGGGCATGGACGTGGTCGCCAGCGAGATCAAGCAGCTCGGTGGCAGCCTGGACATTGACTCACAGGTGGGCCACGGAACCACCTTTACCGTGCGACTGCCGTTTACGGTATCGGTCAACCGGGCGCTGATGGTTTCTACCGGCGAGGACTTCTATGCGATCCCGCTGAACACCATCGAAGGTATCGTGCGGGTCAGCACCTGGGAGCTGGAAGAGTATTACCAGCCGGACGCGCCCCTCTACGAGTACGCCGGCCAGCAGTACCGCCTGCAGTACCTGGGCGGCCTGCTCCACAGCGACCACCGCCCCAAATTGCAGGGCCAGGCGCTGCCGTTGCCGGTAATCCTGGTGAGGGGCTCCGAGCAGCCCATGGCCCTGCAGGTAGACAGCCTGCTGGGTAGCCGGGAAATCGTCGTAAAATCCCTCGGGCCCCAGTTCAGCTCTGTGCGCGGGGTATCCGGTGCCACCATCCTGGGTGATGGTAATGTCGTGGTGATTCTGGACCTGCCGGCCATGATCCGCTCCGATATCCTGTCCGAGCGACAGCGCCTGGCCGCTCAGGCCGCGCAGCAACAACAATACCGGGAAGACCGGCCCACCCTGGTTATGGTGGTGGACGACTCGGTGACTGTGCGCAAGGTCACCTCGCGCCTGCTGGAACGTAACGGCATGGAAGTGGTCACCGCGAAGGATGGCCTTGATGCCGTTGCCCAGCTACAGGATCACAAGCCGGACATCATCCTGCTGGATATCGAAATGCCCCGGATGGACGGCTTCGAGGTAGCCAGCTTCGTGCGCCACGATGACGACCTTCGGGAAGTGCCGATCTGCATGATCACCTCCCGTACCGGCGCCAAGCACCGTGATCGCGCCCTGGCGCTGGGGGTCAACGAATATCTGGGCAAGCCATTCCAGGAAACCGAGCTGCTTGACACAATCGAGCGCCTGACCAGCGAAGAGCCTGTAAACGGAGGGCGTTGATGACCACGGACGGCGAGCGACCAGCTGTAGCCATCGTCTCTGATGATGTGTTGCAGCGCCACCGTCTGCAGGAAACGACAGGTCGTTTCGGGCTACGCCCGGGGTTTTCCGGCTCGCCGGAGCGTGTACTGGGCTACGAGGCCTTACCGGAAGCCAACCTCTGGCTGATTACCCTGGAGGACGAAGCGGACCACCCGCAGCTGTTCGACCACCTGCTGGACCATACCGACGCTCCCATCCTGTTCGGTATCGATCCAGCGCCCAGGCCCGGCAGCCGGGACTTTGTCCGCTGGGAACGACGGCTGCTGGAAAAGCTGGAAAAGCAGCTCGGCCCGCTGGAACAGACGGAGTCCGGAGAGGACCTGGCGGAGCTCGCCGAGCAGCCTTCACTCCCGACCAGTGGCATGGATGTCGAGTTGCCCACCTGGATCATCCCGGCCCAACCAGGGCAGCAGGCGGAGGAGATCTGGATACTGGGAGCCTCGCTGGGCGGCCCAGCGGCAGTGAAGTGCTTCCTTGATCACCTGCCACCCGGATTGCCGGTGGGCTTTGTGTACGCCCAGCATATCGACGGCAACTTTACCGATGTGCTGGCCCGGGTGCTGGGCCGCCACGCCCACTACCGGCTCCAACGGGCGCAGGAAGGCATGCGCATCGCCTGTGGCAGGGTGACCGTTATACCGGTGGACAAGGAGTGGGGCCTGACCGCCGATGGCGCCCTGACCGAAAAAGACCGACCCTGGCCTGGCCCCTATGGCCCCTCCATCGACCAGGTCCTGCTGAACTTTGGCGATCATTTCCGGGGTCGCTGCCATGCCATCCTGTTTTCCGGCATGGGAAATGACGGGGCTGTCGCGGCGCCCATGCTGAGGGCCTTCGGCAGCCAAATCTGGGTACAGGCCAGTGACACCTGTGCCAACAGTGCCATGCCTGAGGCCGTTGCCGGCACGGGCTGTACCAGCTACTCCGGTTCGCCGCAGGAGCTGGCCCGGGCACTGGTACGAACGCTGGCCGACGCAGCCCTGGTGAAACAGACAACGTCGCAGGATGTAACCTGAGGACCGAGAATCATGAGCGAGACCACCCCACAAACCCTGCACTGTGTACTTATTCCGATGGACAACCGGCAATTGCTGCTGCCTAACGTGTCCATCGCGGAGGTGGTGGACCATGACGCCACCCTGAGCAAAGCCGGGGATCAGCCCTGGCTGGCCGGCTACCTGGACTGGCGCGGCCAGAAACTGCCAGTGATCTCCTATGAAGGTGCCAATGAACAGCAAGCCACTCAGCCGGAAGCCGGTCGCGGGCGGATTGTCGTCCTGAACACCATCGGTCCGGATCACGGCCGCCTGCCTTTCATAGCTATTGTGACCCGGGGTATCCCCAGCCAGGCACGACTGGACTCGAAACAAGTGCAAGGCCTGGAGACGGCCGATAACGGCCCGGCGGACCTGATGCAGGTTGAACTGGAGGGAGAGCCGGCGTGGATTCCCAACCTCGAATACCTGGAAAGCCTGGGTCTCCAGGCGCTGACAACAGCATGACACCAGGCCTGGCACCGGCCCAGGGTATTAGCCACTCACCAGCGACTGTGGGCTAACCGCCTGACGTTTTTCTCCGAATCCGGGTAATGTTATACTGTTACAACATTACCCGGATTAGCCTCTATGCCCCATAACGCGCTGCCCTATCGCCCCCACAATCACGACGCCTGTGTCAGGGATGCCCTGGCCGAGGCGCGCGCCATCTGTCAGGCCCGCAACGCGCGGCTCACCCCTATCCGCCAGCGGGTACTGGAGCTGATCTGGGAATCCCACAAGCCCCTGGGCGCCTATGACCTGCTCGGCATGCTTGCCCAGGAAGGCCATAACGCCGCACCACCAACGGTCTATCGTGCGCTGGACTTCCTCCAGCAATATGGGCTGGTGCACCGGATCGCCTCCCTGAACGCCTTTATCGGCTGCAGTCACGCTCGCGAACACCACACTGGCCTGTTCCTGATTTGCCAGGGCTGCCGGAATGTCCACGAACTGGCATCGGAGGGGGTTGCACGGGCTATCGAAGCTGCCAGCAGCGCCGAAGGCTTCACCCCGGTTGAAACCACCATCGAAGTGGCTGGCCTGTGCCCCCGTTGCCAGCAACAAACGACGACGCCAGTATGACGGACCGCCGCAACCAGCCGCTGGTCAGCCTGGACCAGGCCTCCGTCATGTTCGACGGAAACCCGGTGGTAGACCATGTCAGCCTGACCGTAAACCGTGGCGACATCGTGACCATTATTGGCCCCAACGGTGCCGGCAAGACCACCCTGATCAAGGCGGTTCTGGGCATCCAGCCGCTAACCCACGGGACGATCCGCAAAGCACCATCGATACAGATCGGCTATGTCCCCCAGCACCTTCAGCTGCAGCCAACCCTGCCCCTGAGCGTACGCCGGTTCATGGCCCTGACCGGGGCACCTGAGACTGACACCCGGGCTGCACTGGACAGGACCGGTATCGGGCACCTGTTCCGCAAGTCAGTCCATCACCTGTCCGGCGGCGAGATGCAGCGATTGCTGCTGGCCAGGGCCCTGGTCCGCAAACCCGACCTGCTGGTCCTGGACGAACCCGCCCAGGGGGTCGATATCAACGGCCAGGCAGTGCTGTACGACCTGATACGGGCGGTTCGCGACGAACTTCAATGCGGTGTGATCATGATTTCCCACGACCTGCACCTGGTCATGGCCGCCACCGACCGGGTGATCTGCCTGAACCAGCATGTCTGCTGTAGCGGCTACCCGGCAGATATTTCCCATGATCCTGCCTTTGTAGAAACCTTCGGCCGGCCGGTGGCGGAAAGCCTGGCGGTTTACCATCACCACCACACTCACCGCCACGACCTTCATGGCGATATCATCGAAGGCCAGCCGGAAACTCCCCACTGCGAACACGACCATCACCATGCCCCTTCTTGACCTGATCCTGGACGACTTCTTCTGGCGCGCGTTGCTTGGGGGGCTCGGGGTAGCTTTGCTGGCAGGCCCCCTGGGCTGCTTCGTGGTGTGGCGGCGCATGGCCTACTTTGGCGACACCCTGGCTCACTCTGCACTACTGGGTGTGGCCCTGGGCTTCCTGTTCCACACCAACCTCAACCTGAGTGTCGCCGCCACCTGTGTTGCGCTGGCGTTGGTCCTGGTATTCCTCTCCCGCAGCCGGGCCCTGGCCACGGACACATTACTGGGCATCCTGGCTCACAGCGCGCTGGCCATCGGCCTGGTAGCGCTCAGTTTCATGCCGGACGTGCGGGTGGACCTGACCGGCTACCTGTTCGGTGACCTGCTGGCCATGACCCGCCAGGACCTGGCGTGGATCTTTGGTGGCGGCGTGGTGGTGCTGGGGCTGTTGTGGTGGCTCTGGCAGGGCTTGCTGATGGCCACCATCCATGAGGAACTGGCCCGCGTTGAAGGCTTCCCTGTTGCCCGACTGCAACTGGTGCTGATGGTGATTTTCTCGCTGGTGATCGCCGTGGCCATGAAAATGGTAGGGGTTCTTCTCATCACCGCCCTGCTGATCATTCCCGCCGCCACAGCCCGGCGCCTGGCCAGCAGCCCGGAGAAAATGGTCCTGATGGCCATTGGCTTCGGCATGGTTGCCGTAGCCAGCGGCCTGGGCCTGTCCTGGAACCTGGATACCCCGGCCGGACCCTCCATTGTGGTTTCAGCGTTCGTGACCTTCCTGCTGGTCTATTCCCTGATTCGGCGCGGCCGTGCCTGACGCCGGGCACATTGCTTAAGCCCGACAGGCTGCTAGAGTGAAGATTGATTGCAGGCTCCGGCAATCAAGGCCGGGAGGACAGCAAACAGGAAGCGCTCATGGACCCTCAATCCACGTCAGGAAGGCCCGCCTACCTCTGGTGGTTGCTGCCGGTTCTGGTGCTGGCCGGTGGCCTGCTGCTGACCACGCTGATTGCGCCACGGAGCCAGGCACCGGTACAAGCCCTTACCCAGGACCTGTCACGGGCCCATCATGATCAGCTTAGCCGTGCGCTCGTGGAACGAGCCGCAGACGTCCTCATTGCGGCTCGCTCAATCACCAGTCCCGGCACCGCCGCCAGTACCGATACCGACGCGTTCAAACGCCAGGCGGTGTCCTTGCTTGGCGAGTTTCCCGAAGTTGCCGGGGTGGAATTGCTCACCCTGGTCAGCCACGACCAGCGCGCCATGGTGGAACGGCAACTCAGTGAACAGGCGGGTCAGTTTATCCGTTTCGCCCGCTGGACCGGCACCCGTGACACTGAACCGGCAGAACCGGCTGATCGCTACCTGGTCATCCGCCAGGGTGTTTTCCAGCCGGAAACCGGCCCCGGCGTGTCCGGCCTTGGCCTGGTCGCCACTTCCGTGCCCCATTGGCGGGATGCCCTGCGCCGAGCAAGGCGGGAAAACCGGCCCACTGCCACTACCGTGACCGAACTGCAACGCAACGGCGGTGAACAGCGTGCATTGCGGGTATTTATCCCCTTCCAGGATGAGGGAAAACCGGAGGAAGACCGGCACCTCCTCGCCCTGGTGATACGCCCTGACCACTGGCTGGAACGGCAACTGGATGGGCTTCACGACACCCGCTGGCAGGTGGAGGTACACGACATCTCACAGCACGCCCGCCAGCCCCTGGCTACCCTGCCCTCGGCGACCCCTCCTGCCACTGACACGCCGGCTACACGTTCCACACTGACACTCGCCAACCGCCAGTGGATGCTCAGTACCCGTCCCGCTGATGCGTGGCTCGGCAGCCTTCGTCAGCAGGCCCTCTGGCCTGCGTGGCTTGTCGGTCTGGCCGTCACCCTCATGGCCGCAAGTCTGACCGCCTGGGCCTGCTGGCAGTTGATGGCACACAAACGACTGCTCTACCGTCGCACCCGCCGTGCCCGCAGACTGGGCCAACAACTGGACAACACCCGGGTGGAAAAAACATCCTGCACCACTCCCTGCAGGAGAGCGACCGCCGGGCCAGGGACCTGATCGAACTGGGAGGGGGCATCTTTGCTGAGCTGGACGAAGGTCGCCACATCGGATACCTGTCGCCCCAGGCTGCCATCCTGCTGGATATTCCCTCCACCGAACTGATAGGCACTCCACTTGACGCATTGTTTGCCGAAGAGGGAAAACGCGACCTGGCGATGACGTTCGATGCCGCTCGAAGGGACCAGGGGATTGAGCGCCTGGATACTGAAATGGTGACCCAGGACGGTAGGTCGCTTGCTATCACACTGCGGGTCAAGGCCCTTAAAGACCCCCTCAGCGGCTGTGCCGGATTTCGTGTGTCACTGACACCCAGACAATAGGTTACCCGCAGGTCTCACAGGGGCTGCAGCACCTCCTGCACCCGCCCCGAATCCATCAGTTCGAGAAACTCCTCCCCCAGTCGTTCGCTGCGGGCGATGGCGGTACGCCAGGTGCGCTCCCTGCCGGCATCATCACCTGCGTAGCGCTCGAAGTCCTTCCGGTCCGGGAGCTTCTTGTCAGGCAGGGAGTCCAGGTAAGCCCGGGACGGGGCCACCAGCACCACATCCTGCAGCCGACCGGCGTCTCCCCGGCGCCAGGGTAACGTCTTGTCGAACCAGCCGGGCACGACCTTGTCGGTGAAATGGGGATACAGCACCACGCCAGGTTGCTGATAGGGCAGGTCCAGGTGATAGTCCAACAGGCCACCATCACGGTACACGCCTTGCGGCGCGCCAGGAATATTGCGCACACCGGACATTACCAGGGGAATGGAGGCCGAGGCCAGAAGCGCCGGGATGAGGTTCTCACGGGTAAGCGGAACCTGGTGGCTCGGGAAGTCCACCAGCTTGGCCAGGGGCGCCGGCAAGCGCCGGTCATGGATAATGCCGCGCTCAAAGAACCGCCCGAGGTGACGGCGGCTGACCATATTGGCGCTGATAGCCTTCATCAGTCCCAGCCCGAGCCTGCCCCGGGTGTCATCCTCCAGGCCGGCGAGGCTGCGAACCACCACGATGCTGAGCCTGTACCAGGGGTGCTCCAGGATCGCCTGCTCGCGTCCACCAATAAGCTCTTCCAGGAACAGTGTACTTTTACGGGTGACCTCCGCCGGGCTGACGCCCTTCGAGAAGCGCTGACAGGTATAGAGTTCGGCCAGCTTCGCCAGCTGGGCAGCAGGGTCGTCGGATGACGCAACCGCTGCAAAGCGCCAGCTGCCGATGGAGGAGCCGATGAGGGACCGTTCCTGGGGGGCCCGTGCCAACCATACCCCGAAGATGGCCCGATCCAGGCCAGACAGGCCGAGAGCCTTGGGACCACCAGCAGCGCCGGGGATCACGTGAACGTCTTCCGGGCGCAGCCCCTGCTCCCGAACGCGCTCCAGCGCCCGGCGCCCCGCACGGACAATGAGTGCCGGCGGACGGGTATGAATGGCTGGCATGATGGTAACCTCCCTGGTCTGTCGAGCCCGATCCGTCGTTAGCTGACGGGGTGATAAACGCGGAGTCAAACGCCCGTTTACCTGGATGAGCGCGAGTTTATCGAACTCCGGCGGGCTCCGCCATTATTGCGCTCGCCCGGCAATGCCACGTCCCGTTATGCCGCCAATGTGCGACGCGGGCATGGTCCCTTCGGCTACCGCTGTCGTATAGGATACTGTTCACGGCCAACTTGCCTTACAATGGCCGGTTTAGCCATGCCCTACCGCAGACGGAACCTATCATGACCGACGTTCTCGACTCCCTTTCCGCCAACTATCGCGCCATCCTTGAAGGCCTTGGTGAAGACCCTGACCGCGAGGGCCTCCGGGATACCCCAACCCGTGCCGCGAAGGCCATGCAATTCCTGACCCATGGCTATAACCAGAACCTCGATGACCTGGTTAATGGTGCAGTCTTCGAGTCGGCCATGGACGAGATGGTTGTGGTCAAGGACATCGAACTCTACAGCCTGTGCGAACACCATGTGCTGCCATTTATTGGCAAGTGCCACATTGCCTATATTCCCGATGGCAAGGTGCTGGGGCTGTCCAAGTTCGCCCGTATCGTGGACATGTACGCCCGCCGGCTGCA
Organism: Marinobacter sp. AN1; assembly: GCF_026013985.1. Classification (NCBI taxonomy): domain Bacteria; kingdom Pseudomonadati; phylum Pseudomonadota; class Gammaproteobacteria; order Pseudomonadales; family Marinobacteraceae; genus Marinobacter; species Marinobacter sp. AN1. Next base: position 4,010,245 of record NZ_CP110342.1, read on the forward strand.
GATCCAGGAAAACCTGACCCGGGAAATTGCGGAAGCCGTGGAGCAGGTCACCCAAGCCGCCGGGGTTGCCGTGGTGATCGAGGCACGCCACATGTGCATGATGATGCGGGGCGTTGAAAAGCAGAACTCGGTGATGAAAACTTCCATGATGCTGGGCGGGTTCCGCAAGAACCAGGCGACCCGTACCGAGTTCCTGCAACTGGTCAGCGGTCGCGACTGACGCCATGGCAAACCCCGTCGCCGTTGTTACTGGTGCTGGCCGCCGCCTGGGGTTCGAGGCCAGCATGGCCTTGCTGGAGCGCGGCTACAGGGTATTTGCCCTGTACCGCAGTAAAACCGATGACCTCCTGCAGCTTGCGGACCGGGGCGCCATCACCCTGAAGGCAGACCTGGCTGATCCCGATAGCCTGGATCGTGCCATAGCCAACATTCTGCAACAGAGCGAAGCGGTTCACCTGCTGGTCAACAACGCCTCGGAATTCACCGCAGACGAAGCGGATCAGCAGGCCCTCGCCCGTCAGGCAAGCCGGCTGTTTCAGGTCAACAGCGCCGCTCCCATGATACTGATGGCCGGGCTGGCCGGCGCCCTACGCCAAGGCTGCAGCGACAACAGCGCTCCCACCCTGGTAATCAATATCACCGACATATTTGTGGAAAAGCCCAACCCGAAATTTGCGGCCTACTGCGCCAGCAAAGCGGCCCTGAGCAACCTGACCCTGAGCTATGCCCGCATGCTGGCGCCGGAAGTAAGGGTTAACGCCATAATGCCAGGACCGGTCTGCTTCCTGCCGGACCATACCGCCGAGGACCAGGCCCGGGTACTGTCAGAAACCCTGCTAGCCCGGGAGGGGGGATTTGACTGTGTGGTCCAGCAAATTCTTGCCCTGCTGGACAATCACTTCATGACCGGTGCCCTGATTCCAGTGGACGGTGGCCGGCGCCTGGCCTAGGGGCTGGCCGTCAAGGAGAAGCGCCACACCCGCTACCGGATCCCCTCGCAGAAGCTGCCTGAAATAGTCTTCGGTAACGTTTTCACCGTCAAATACCGGCACGCTGTGGATTTGCAGGATATCCACATCAATCGGCCGGTCCCGGATGCTACTCAGGGGATCGGCCCGGTCCCGCCCCAGCTCTGTCTCCAGTGCATTAAGCAAGGTTTTGACCTCGGCCCGGGCCAGGTCGGACTCAAACACCGCCAGCGCATTCAGGAAGGGATGGTCGGACGCCATGCCCTGGGGCAACGTACGGATAACCGGCGACAGGGCAACCGCCCCGAACCGTGAAGCCAGCCTCGCCACCGCCCTCGGCAGATTTTGTTCGGGCGCAATATTGCTGCCCAGGCCACAGAGATACCACATACCGGTTACCCGACTGAATGAACCAAGCGAGAGCCGCATTCAGGGCTCCATCACAGCATCATACGGATTTATCGATGCTATGGCCCAGCTTGAGACTGCTTTGGGCGCCGGCTCCTAGGCATTCTGACAGTCAGGCGTTAGTATGACGCGCTACACCAGACTATCAGGAGATCGCAGGCATGCCCGTTCAACACCCGGAGGAAATACGCAGGATCCTGAGCGAGGTACGCACCATCGCCCTGGTCGGCGCCAGCGAGAAACCCCAGCGCCCCAGCCACGAAGTCATGGCCTACCTGCAGGGCCGTGGTTACCGCGTGATTCCGGTAAACCCGAAGCTGGCCGGACAGACACTGCTGGGAGAAACGGTCTACCCGGACCTGGCCAGTCTGCCGGTAGCCGTGGACATGGCGGAGCTGTTCCTCGCATCCGAGCGGACCGGTCCGGTGATGGACGCTGCAGTGACCCAGAACATCCCGGTGATCTGGCTCCAGATCGGAGTAATCAACGAGGAAGCTGCAGCGAAGGCTGAGGCCGCAGGCGCCCGGGTGGTCATGGACCGCTGTCCCAAACAGGAAATCCCCCGGCTGGGAATTCCGCCGGTAGCAGCCTGACGTTTGGTGAACAGTGCCCTGGTTCCCATTAACGAAAAGTATTAAAGATCCGGAAGCCAAGGCCGTTTACACTAGCTGTAACCAGAAATTATTTTGATAATGAACTTCCGGCCCTGCCTGGCCATTGGCCAGCATTACCGGACCATAATAATAACTAAGCCATCGCCCGGGGTGCTCGCGGGTATTCCTGTATCATCTCTGTCCCTCAGAGAGGCCTGGAATCCCGGAGGCTCCCTGACCTCGCGCCGGAGCCGTGTGTGCCGCTGAGACGTCCCATATCTGTCGTTCTGTTACGCCAGCTGATGAAGCCGGTTTTTCCGGCCATCGTGTTACTGACGTTTCTGGTGATGGCGACGGGGCTTAAAATCGGGTTGGACACCGAGGAGAACACCCAGATCCGCCAGACCCTGGCCCAGGACACCGAGGCCCTGGCGAGCAGGCTTGAGCAGGACTTCCTCAACCACGTAATCGCCCTGCGGCGCATGGCCAACCGACTGGAAGTACAGCCGGACCTTCCGCAAGCCGTCTGGCGTGAGGATGCCCGTCAATACCTCCAGGATTTCCAAACCTTCCAGGCCATCGAGTGGATCGACCGCAACCTGGTCATTCACTGGGTAGAGCCCATGGCTGGCAACGAAGCGGCGCTGGGTTACAACGCCGGCTTCAACCCCAAGCGCCGCCGGGAGCTGAAACGTGCCCAACAGGAAGGGAGCCTGAACATTTCCGGAGTCATCCGCCTGACCCAGGGCGGGCCCGGGTTGGTGGTCTATGCTCCAGTGGGTGCCGGAGACGCCAACAACGGCTTCATAGCCGGTGTATTTCGTATGGAACGCCTGGCGGATGCCCTGATCCTGCCCCGCATCCGCGGCAACTTCAGCGTCGAGTTGCTGGAAGACGACCAGGTTGCGTTCAGCCTCCCCGCGACCCGGCCGGCACAGACAGAGTTCAGCCACACGACAGCAACCAACCTGCCCTCGGTTGAATGGAAGCTGCGGGTCAAACCAACCACCGAATGGATCCAGCGTTATCGCAGCCCCTGGCCCTGGGTGACGTTCATCAGCATGTTTTCCCTGGGAGTGCTGGGGTCCCTGACCATCCTGCTGGTCCAGCAGATTTTCAAACGTAACCAGGCACTGCTGCGTACCCGGCAGGAACTGGAAGAAGAAATCGACCAGCGTGTCGCCATCCAGCAGGACCTGGCCCGGCTGGAGTCCACGGATACCCTCACCGGCCTGGCGAACCGTCGCTTCTTCATGGAAGACCTGCAGCACACCCTGAGCCAGGCTGACCGCCAGCTGCGACAGGTGGCCCTGGTCATGATGGACCTGGACCGGTTCCAGATGCTCAACGACTCCCTGGGCCACCACTTTGGCGACGAGCTGCTGGCCCAGGTCTCCGCACGCCTGGACGCCCTGAGCAATGAGCGCGTCATGGTCGGTTACTCCGGCGGGGACGAGTTCATGGTGTGCCAGCAGCATGTGGACGATATCGACGACGTGATTCACCTGCTTGGCCTGCTCAAGGGATGCTTTTCCGAGCCCTTCGAGGTGCATGGCCAGAGCCATCACGTCACCGCCACCATGGGGGTTGCTGTCTACCCACAGAGCGGCCTGGATGCGGACACCCTGCTGCGTAACGCCGACATTGCCCTGTACCGAGCCAAGGAGCAGGGCCGTAACACCTACCAGTTCTACACCGAGGGCATGCAGGAGCGGGAAGTACGGCGCCTGGAGCTGGACAAGGACCTGAGCGAAGCCCTGGCGCGGAACGAATTCGAACTCTACTACCAGCCCCAGCTGGACCTGGCTACTTCAGAAGCGATCAGCGTGGAAGCCCTGATCCGCTGGAACCATCCAAAGCGGGGCCTGGTTCCGCCCATCGACTTCATACCACTGGCGGAGGAAAGCGGTCGCATTACCGAGATAGGCCGCTGGGTCATCCGGGCGGCCTGCCAGCAACTGCGAAAATGGCAGGGAACCTCACTTGCGAAGCTGGGTATTGCGATCAATCTGTCCGGTCGCGAACTGGCAGAGGCCGACCTGCCGGATTTCCTAGCCGCCTGTTTCCGGGAATACGGTGTCGAACCGGGCCGACTGGAAATCGAGCTGACGGAAGAGTCTTTCATCGCCAATATCGAGCACAACCACAAGCAGCTGCGACGTATCAGCAAGCTGGGCGTGAAGCTCGCCATCGATGATTTCGGAGTTGGCTATTCGTCCCTGGGTTATCTCCGCGACTTTACGGTGGACCAGCTGAAGATTGATCGTTCCTTCATCACCGATGTCACCCGGCGCCACGATGACGCGGTGATTACCCGCGCCGTGATCAACCTGGCCCACAACCTGGGTATACGGGTAGTGGCTGAAGGCGTCGAAACCGAGGACCAGCTCCGCTTCCTGAGACAGAACCATTGCGACCTGGCCCAGGGCTATCTGATGAGCCGTCCGGTACCGGCCAGGGAGCTGCCCCGACTGATCGAAAGCGGGGTGTTACCCGTATCCCTCCAGGAACCCCACTGAATCCGGCACCAAGAGAGTCTCTCGGGAGCCGATCGTGTTAGGATTCAGGCTGAATCTCCCGCATTTCTGGCAAACAGGATCCCATGGCAAGCTATCTGACGCCCGAACAGAACCAGCGCCTGCGGCGTTGGGAAGCCGCTAACAAGGGCTATTTCATTTTCGCCTTCGCGGCGCTGATTATCCTGCTGGTGTTCAGCAGTCAGCTTGGGCTGTCCAGCGGTGATAGCTGGGGCCCTCTGGGTGTGCTGATTGCCCTTCTGGTTATTCCCATCATCGTCCTGCAACTGCAGCTGAAGTGTCCGGCCTGTGGGCACCCTATCGGCTGGCAGGCCAAGTTGATGGCGCCGGATCAGTGTCGGCACTGTGGGGTGTTTCTTCGGTCTCGTTCCGATTGACCCGGATGTCGCCCCAAACTTATAGGACTGGGCATCACTATGCCTGCTGAGTTTTGGTGCCTGGCTCTGGGGCGCCCCGGGGATTTTCCACCGCAATTCACGGTCCGTCCGTGGACCGGCCTTGCTCCGCGCCATCCATGGCGCTGTTCCAAAATCCCCGGGCCACCCCAGATCCGTCAGACTAATGAGCAATCCTCCAACACCACTACAACACAATCGGATCGATCAATCTTCTCCGAAACTTGTCTCCTGAAATGCCACCTGATGCCTCATCGAACGATGGCGAAACAATAACCAACCCGGCTTACAGGCCCCGCAAAAAATCGGCGTTAACTGCATCTGCTCATAGGTCTGGGGGTGGGTGGGGGTATTACGCAGCAGCGCCATGGATGGCGCGGAGCAAGGCCGGTCCACGGACGGACCGTGAATTGCGGCGGAGTAATACCCCCACCCACCCCCGGGCCCGCCCCCGAATAAAAGTCCCATACTCGCCAGCTGGAACCAAAAACAAACCCTTGACCTATGAGCAACTCACAGGTTCTAGTCTAAGCTCATATCAACCGAATACCGGATAAACCCAATGAAAGTAAGCGAACTGGCAAAGGCGGCAAAGGTGAAGCCGGACACGGTCAGGTTCTACACCCGCGAAGGCCTGCTGAACCCGACCCGCAACCCGGACAACAACTACCAGCAGTATGACGCCGAAGACCTGCGACGATTGCGGTTTGCCCGCAAGGCGCGGCAGCTGGGGTTCTCGCTGCCGGAGATTCGCTCCATCCTGGAGCAGGCGGATGACCACCACTCACCCTGCCCCATGGTCCGCGAAGTGTTCGAGGACCGACTCGCCCAGGTGGAGAAAGAGATCGAACAGCTGCAGCAGTTGCGGGAACGCATGCAGAGCGCCCTCACTGCCTGGCAGGCAATGCCGGACGGCACACCCGACGGCCACACCATCTGCCGGCTGATCGAACACTGGGACAACGACACCCCATCCAGGCCCGAGGAGGACCGCCACCATGGCTGAAGCTGAAATGGAAACCCTGGTACCGGCCCTGTCAATTACTGGCGCCAGCTGTCAGGGTTGCACCAAAAAGATCCGGGCGGCCCTGGAGCCCCTTACCGGCAGCACTGACCGCGTTGAAGTGGACCTGGAGAACCAGACCGTGGCACTGCCAGCTGATACCGACCTGGCCGATGCGGCCCAGCGGGTCACCGATGCCGGCTACCCGGCTGAACCCCTGTGGCAGCCGGCACTCTCGGTTTCCGGTGCTACCTGCCAGGGTTGTGCCCGCAAGATTCGCAACGCCCTGGAACCACTAACCGGCGCGCCGGAGCGCACCCATGTGGATCTGGAAAAGCAGACCATTCTGCTGATGCCCGGTATTGACCGGAACGACGCGGCTGAACGAGTAACGGAAGCCGGGTACCCGGCACGGCCCCTGAACGACGAAGAGCCCGTCGAACCGGAGCAGCCAGAGCAGCCAGAGCAGGAAACAAACAGGACCCACAAAACACCTGAGCACGACGAAACTCCGGAAGCGGATTTACCGGCGCCAGCCAGCAACGATGACCAGGTGCAACTCTCGGTGACCGGTGCCACCTGCGCCTCCTGCGTGGCCACCATCGAAAAGGCCCTGATGTCCGTCAAGGGCGTGACCGGCGCCCATATGAACCTGGCCGACAACACCGCCACCGCCACCGGCGACGCCGACCCCGATGCCCTGGTGCAGGCCGTGGAGAGTGCCGGCTATGGCGCCAGCGTCATCGAAGACCCGGACGCCGCCGATGAGCAGAAGCAGGCGCAGGATCGCAAACAATACCGGGACATGATGATCAAGATGGCGGTCAGCCTTGGCCTGGGTATCGGGCTTATGGCCTATGGCATGGGCTTCGGTTCCATGATGATCAGCGATGCCAACCAGCTGACCTGGATCAACCTGGGCATACTGACCTTCGCCGTCATGGTCGTCACCGGCGGGCATTTCTACGTGGGTGCGGCCAAGGCCTTCCGCCACCACAACGCCAACATGGACACACTGATTGCCCTGGGTACCGGCACCGCCTGGCTCTACTCCATGGTGGTCTCATTATTCCCGGACGTGTTCCCGGATATGGCCCGCCACGTCTACTTCGAGGCGTCGGCCATGATTATCGGCCTGATCAACCTGGGCCAGGCCCTGGAGTTGCGGGCCAAGGGCAAGACATCAGAAGCGGTGCGGCGCTTGCTGGACCTGCGGGCCAAGACCGCCCGAGTGATCCGGGATGGTGAGGAGCAGGACATTCCTGTCGAACAGGTGCGCAAGGGCGACCAGATCCGCGTGCGGCCCGGTGAGAAGCTGCCGGTGGATGGCATTATCGTTGACGGTAGCACCCGCATCGACGAGAGCATGCTGACCGGCGAACCCATGCCGGTCAACAAGGCCAGCGGTGACGAGGTTTCCGCCGGCACCCTGAATACCCATGGTTCCATCGTCTACGAAGCGACCCGTGTGGGCAGCGAAACAGCCCTTGCCCAGATCATCCGGCTGGTGAAAAAGGCCCAGGGTTCCAAGCCGGCCATCGGCCGGCTGGCTGACAGGATCTCTGCCGTATTCGTGCCCAGTGTCATGCTGATCGCCGTGGTCACCGCCCTCGCCTGGTTCAACTTCGGCCCTGACCCGCGGGTGGTCCATATGATGGTGGCGGCCACCACCGTGCTGATCATCGCCTGCCCCTGTGCGCTGGGACTGGCCACCCCAATGTCGGTCATTGTCGGTGTTGGCAAGGCGGCAGAGTATGGTGCCCTGATTCGTCAGGGGGATGCCCTGCAAACTGCCGGCAAGCTGGACCTGGTAATCCTGGACAAGACCGGCACCATTACCGAAGGTCACCCGGCGGTTACCCATGTCCACGCCGCGGAAGGTGACCAAGCCGAACTGCTGGCGCTGGCCGCAGGCCTGGAGCAGCACTCCGAGCACCCCCTGGCAGAGGCCATTCTCGAAAGGGCAAAGTCCGATGGGGCAGCCAAACGTTCCGTCACTGGCTTCGAAGCCCTGAACGGCAAGGGCGTACAGGGCGAGCTGGACGGCGAGCCCCTGCGGTTGGGCAACCGGCGCTGGCTGGAAGGCGTAGGCATCGACTTGTCTGACCTGGACAGTGCCGCCCGCACCATTACCGATGAGGCCGGCACGCCGCTGTTCCTGTCCCGGGGTAACCGGGCGCTGGGCGTAATCGGGGTGGCCGACGCGATAAAGCAAGACTCCGAAGCGGCTATCCGGCGCCTGCACGATGCGGGGATCCGGGTCATGATGGTGACCGGTGACGTGCAAGCCACCGCCGAAGCCATCGCCCGCAAGGCCGGGATTGACGATATTCGCGCCGAAGTTCTGCCCGAAGACAAGGCAGCTATTGTGGAAGAAATGCGCCGCAAGGGCCACACGGTGGCCATGGTGGGAGACGGTATCAACGACGCACCGGCACTGGCGGCGGCAGACGTCGGCTTTGCCATCGGTACCGGTACTGACGTCGCCATCGAAAGTGCCGCCATCACCCTGATGCGAGGATCGCTCCACGGGGTGGCGGACGCCATACAGATCTCCCGCGCCACCGTCCGCAACATTCACCAGAACCTGTTCGGTGCCTTTATCTACAACACCCTGGGCATTCCCATTGCCGCCGGGGTGCTGTATCCAGTCTGGGGTGTGCTGATGAGCCCGATCCTGGCAGGCGCCGCCATGTCACTGTCATCCGTCACCGTGGTCACCAACGCCAACCGGTTACGACTTTTCAAACCCCGTCACGAATCCGAAACGCAGGAGGGGAACTGATGACAACAGTGCTAGTCAACCTTGCAGGACTGGTATTAATGGGCGCCATCGTCTGGTGGTTCTGGCTCTCGGAATCCGGCGATGCCGGCACCCAACACGATCATCATTGAGGACCACACCATGAAGAAACTGACCATTGCCCTGGGCCTGGCGGCCGTCCTGACCACCGGCCAGGGCGCCTGGGCCGAGGACGACCTGAACATCAAGGTCTACAAATCACCCACCTGTGGCTGCTGTGGCGACTGGGTAGATCATCTTGAAGAAAATGGCTTCGAAGTGGACGTCACAGACACCAACAACATGAACCAGGTAAAAATGGACGCTGGCCTGACGCCACAGCTGGCCAGTTGCCACACCGCTTTCATCGATGACTATGTCATCGAAGGCCATGTGCCGGCAGCCGATATCCGCCGGCTTGTGGAAGACAAGCCCATGGCCCATGGTCTCAGCGTGCCCGGCATGCCCGCAGGCTCACCGGGTATGGAAATGGGTGACCGCAAGGACAACTACCAGGTGCTGTTGTTCAACAAGGCCGGCCAGACCCGGGTGTTTGCCGACTACCACTGACGGTGAGCCTCATCCATCCGCATGGAACCGGTGGTACCGGTAAGGCTGATCTCTGGAATATGGCAGAAAATCCTGTCGTTCGAATCGGCAGGTTTTCTACGCATAGAGCGCAGCCTGGTCTATCATGGACTCACCTGACCCCAAGCCGGAAGGATTACCGCCTTGAGCCTGAAAACCCGCATCCTTGGCCTGACGGCACTGCTGATCATGGCAGCCTCAGCTGCCTCATGGCTGGCCTATCGCGCCCTCTCGGAAGATATTATTGAACGCTGGGGTCAGCAGGTTGCCGAGATCCAGGTTCGTTACGACAGTGCACGGTTGCTGCAATCCCTTGAACGGGAGATCGGCCTGGCCCGCCAGATGGCTGACTCTGCGACCCTGATCCAGTGGGCCCGGAACCCGGATGACCCTGCCCTGGAGGCCGCGGCAATCCAGCAGATGGAGAGCTTCCGGGCCAACTTCCGCGACAACAGCTATTTCGTCGCCCTCCGGGAATCCGGTCGCTATTACTTCAACAACCAGGCCAACGACTACGCTGATAACCAGTTCCGTTACGTGCTCAATCCCGATGACCCGGACGATGCCTGGTTTTACCAGCTGATTGAGGAGGGCCGCGACTTCCACCTGAATGTGAACCCGGATACCGAGTTGGGCGTTACCAAGCTCTGGATCGATGTGCTGATGCGTGGCCCGGAAGGTGAGATTCTGGGCATGGTGGGTACCGGAATGGACCTGGATAAGTTCCTGCAGGATATCGTGGACATTGGACAGGACGGCATCACTACCCTGTTTGTCGACTACAATGGTGCCATCCAGCTGTACCGGGACCGCAACTACATCGACTTTGCCAGCATCATCAAGCCCGAGGGCCAGAAGAATACGGTCGACCTGTTGTTCGAGTCACCGGACGACCAGAAGAAAGTATTGGGCATGCTGCAGATGCTCAAGAACGAAGGTGGCCGCGAAGGGGCCGTCGCCAGCAGCTTTGTTGAGGTGGATGGTCGCAAGCACCTGGCAGGGGTCGCCTACCTGCCCGCCATTGGCTGGTTCGAGATTACCCTGCTGGACCTGCAAACCCTGCTGCCGGTGAGTTACCTTTGGCCGCTGGTGGGCGTTTTCCTCGCCACCCTGATGGTCAGCCTGCTGCTGTTCCACTGGTTGATCAGCCGCCGGGTGCTGAGCCCGGTACTGGCGCTGGAAGGGGCGGTGTACCAGGTAAAGCAGGGCAATTTCCAGCTGCCGCCCCTGCCCAAGCCGAATAACGAGATTGGCAGGCTCAGCACCCATTTCGAGGCCATGACCGCCAGTCTGAAAACCATTAATGACGATCTCAAGGGGCAGGTAGACGAGCGTACCCGGGACCTGCACCGGCTTGCCCGCATGGATCCCCTGACGGAACTCGGCAACCGGCGGGCCCTGGACGAACTGTTCAGCGCCGAGATTGAACGAAGCCACCGCCAGGGCACCGGCTTCGGTGTGCTATGGCTCGACATTGATCACTTCAAGGGCATCAACGACGAACAGGGGCATCAGAGTGGCGATGCCATCCTGTGCGATGTCGCCCATTGGCTGCGGGCGAGCCTGCGCCCCTATGACCAGGCTGGCCGCTGGGGTGGTGATGAGTTCGTGGTGATCCTTGCGCCCTGCGACGCCCATACCCTCAGTCATATCGGCCAGCGTATACGCACCCATATTGAAAGCCAGAGCCGGGCCATGGGCATGCCGGTGACCGTAAGCATTGGCGGCCACCTCGCCCAGCCGGGGGAACCGCTGGATGAAATTCTGAGGCAAGCCGACCAGGCCCTCTATCGGGCCAAGCAGGCAGGCCGGAACCAGCTGGTCACCAGCGATGCACTGTCCGAAACGGCTACTCAGCACGAACCGAGCGAAACCTGAGGCCACCGAAATTCGCGGGTTACCGGCACTGAATCTCAACCACAGACCATCTGACTCAGCCAGCCATAACCGGTATACTCCCGCCAACAGTCACTCTTACCAGCCAGGTTTCATTCATGCTTAATGCCGACGCGCTCAACCAGTTGCGCCAGCTCAAAACCGACATCAAGGAACACAAGGTGGTCTACCCCGGCACCGTCAAGGCCACCAACGGTCGATTCGGGTTTGTGGCACTGGACGAGGGCCGCGACGTGTTCCTGCCGCCCGAGGAAATGCAAAAAGTCCTGCCCGGCGACCGTATCACCGTCTCCGAAGTGTCCGGTGAAAAGGGCCGGACCCAGGGCATCGTCGAGGAACTGCTGGAAACCAGCCTTGACACCTTCGTGGGCCGCTACCTGGTAAAGGGAAAGGGGCACTTTGTGGCGCCTGAAACCCCCGGCATTGGTCGCTGGATCTTTATTCCGCCCAAAGAGCGTAACGACGCAAAGCCGGATGACTTCATCTACTGCCGTATACTTCGCCACCCCATCAAGGACGGCAAGGGCCAGGCCCAGGTTATCCGGGTGATCGGCAAGGCTGGTGAGCCGGGCATAGAGCGTAACTTTACCCTCGCCAGTTTCGACATGGACGATGCGTTTCCCGAAGCGGTGGAAGAAATGGCAGCCGGACTATCGGAAGATTCCATCACGCCCTTGCGGGAAGGCCGTGAGGACCGCACTGGTCAGCCCTACGTCACCATCGACAGCCCGGGCACCCAGGACATGGACGACGCCCTGCTGGCCGAACCCAACGCGACGGGTTGGCGCCTGTCGGTGGCTATCGCCGACCCCACTGCGCTGATTCCGGAAGGGTCCCCTGCTGACGCCGAAGCCCGTAACCGTGCCACTGCCATCTACTTTCCCGGCGAACCGCGCCCCATGCTGCCGGAAGCCATTAGCACGCGGCTGTGCTCATTGATGCCGGACACCGACCGACTCGCCCTGGTGTGCGACCTTCAGGTGAATAACGACGGCAGCCTTGGCGAGTTCAGTTTCCACCGGGCGGTTATCCGGTCCCGCGGCAAGCTCAGCTATGAGCTGGTCAGCCAGCTGCTTGAAGACCAGCACAACGAGGAAACCGATGCCCTGGCACCGGAGGTCACCAACAACCTGGACCAGCTTCACCAGGCGGCCACGGCACTGCGCAAATGGCGCTCGGACCATGCCCTGCTGAACGGCGACCGACCCGAATTCCGCCTGCGGCTGGACGAGAACCGACGCATCCGTGCCATCGAGCCAGCTGTCCAGAATGAAGCCCACCGGCTGGTGGAAGAATGCATGGTCGCCGCCAACCGCTGTGTCGCAGATTTCCTTGCCCGGCAGGACCACGGGTTGTTTATTGCCCATCCGGGCCTGCGAGACGACCGCGCCGATAACATTCGCACCCTGCTGGAGCGCTATGCACCGGAACTGGCAAGCATCGACCCCGCCACCCCGGAAGGCTTCCGTGAACTGATGGTGCGGACGTCAGACCTCGACGTGGAAGTACCGGTGAGAACCATCATCGCACGCCAGCTGGCACGGGCCGAGATGGTATTCGAGGCAGCACCCCACCAGGGCATGGGGCTGCCTGCCTACACCACGTTTACCTCTCCCTTGCGGCGTTACGTGGATTTCTACGTGCACCGGCTGATCAAGGCAGCCCTTTGGGATGAGCAACACGACCGGCTGGCGGAAGAGGGCCTGAACAGCCTGCAGTCCGCCCAGATGCAGGCGCGCCAGGCATCCAACTCCCTGGAAAGCTGGCTCAAGAGTGATTACGCACGTCAGCTGGATAGCGCCGCCACCTTCACCGGAGTCATCACCCGTACCGTACCTGCCGGCTTTTTCGTGCGGCTGGACAGCAACGGGCTGGAAGGCTTTGTCAGCTGCAAGACCCTGTCAGGCAAGTTCAGCTTTGATCCGGTTACCCTGCGCCTGGAAGCCACCAAGGGTGCCCGGACCTTCCAGCTGGACCAGGCGGTAACTGTAAAGCTGGCAGGTATTGATGAGGAGCGTCGCCAGATCAACCTGGAACTGGTTGCTGACACCGTTGACCAGGCGCCGACTCGCTCTGAAGAGTGACTGATGACCGGGCCCGGGCAAGGGCTCAGCGGCTGACGCTGGGCTCGCCCTTGCCGGCTTCCGCCAGCATTCGCTCCAGCCGTTGATCCTTTTCCCGCCACAGATTTCCCAACCAGTCCTTGAGCTGACGACGGTATTCGGCGTCTTTGGCGTAGTCCCGGCCCTTGAGGGCGTCCGGAATCGGGTGGGTATGGATTTCCATACGCACCTCGCTGACCCGGCCGCAAACGAAATCCCAGAAACTGGGCGCGCCACCGGGATAGGCAATAGTCACGTCCACCAGGGTTTCCATGGCGTCCCCCATGGCATCCAGCACAAATCCGACGCCTCCGGCCTTGGGCTGCAGCAGGTGCTGATAGCGGGATTTCTGCTTACGGTGCTTCTCGGGCGTAAAGCGGGTGCCCTCGACAAAGTTCATAACGCTGACCGGCGTAAAGCGGAACTTCTCACAGGCCTTGCGGGTGGTCGCCAGATCCTGTCCGCGCTTTTCCGGGTGCTTTAACAGGTACTGGGGGGAATGCCGCTTCATGAAGGGGAAGTCCAGCCCCCACCAGGCGATACCGATCACCGGCACCCAGATCAGCTCCTTCTTCAGGAAGAACTTGAGAAACGGTGCCCGCCGATTGAACACCCACTGCATCGCCAGGATATCCACCCAGCTCTGATGATTGCTCAGCACCAGGTACCAGCTTTCCCGCTCCAGTTCCTCGGCGCCGGTGACGTACCAGCGGGTGCGCTGGGTCAGGCGCATCCAGGCATTGTTACCGGCCACCCAGTTCTCAGCCACCCAGATAATCAGGCGGGTACAGCCGACCCGGAAACCCTTGTGGGGCACGATCAGCTTGAGCAGGGCCGGTATGTAGAGAAAAAGCGCCCAGAACAGGGTATTGAGAATCAACAGGGTGACCGCAATCACGCCAATCAGGGGCTTAGGCAGGAATCCCAGCATCTTGTCGTCCGTTTTCCGGTGTTATAAGGCGTGCATCATAACAATGGAGGCCTCGATTGGGCAGGCCTATAGCGTGCTACACTGCATTCATGAAATCCGTTGATCAATTCCACCTTGATACCCGCTCCCTGGAGGTCTTCCTGGCTGTACTCCGGGCGAACAGTGTCTCCCGGGCGGCAGTGTCCCTGGGTATGAGCCAGTCCGCGGTCAGTCACACCCTTGAGCGGCTACGCCAGACCCTCGGCGACCCGCTCTTCGTGAAATCCGGCCGGGGTATTGCACCGACCCGCTATGCCCTTAAAACCGGGCCCCATATCCAGCAAATCCTGGATGAACTGCGAGCCCTGTCCGCCGGTCCCCCATTCGAGCCAGCCTCGGCCGAATTTACCTTCACCATTGCGGCCAACGACTATCAGCGGGACCTGTTACTGCCGCCGTTGATGAAGCAGCTAGCCCTGGACGCCCCTGGCATCCGGCTGCAGGTGGTCCCTTCAGGTATTCCCGGACCGGAACTGCTGAGGGAGGATGTGTGCGACCTGATCATTACCCCCCACGCACCCGATACCGGTGACATTATCCAGAAAGGGCTGCTCCGGGATCAGATGGTGATTTTCTACGACCCCTCCGTGCGGTCTGCTCCGGCCACCCTGGCGGAGTATCTCCGGGCACGGCATGTGGATGTGCTGTTCGGCACGGGTGAGCGCACCGGGCTTGAGAATGCCCTGCGGGCGCGGGGGCTTAGCCGTAATATCGCCGTTACCGTCTCCAACTTCTCGGGACTGCCGGAATTCCTGCGCGGTACAGACCTGGTGGCTTCCGCCCCGTCCCGCATGCAACACCAGCTGTTGCGGGGCTTTGCCACGGCGCCCCTGCCCTTTGACTACCGGGACGTGCACCTCCTGATGATCTGGCACCAGCGCTACCAGACCGACAGCGGCCATCGCTGGCTGCGTAACCGGTTGGCCGCTGTGGCAAGGGATCTTGGCCATTAATCGATTTCGTGCATGGATTCTATGATCGGGCCGGTCGTTATCTTTGCAGCCACTCGCCGTATAGTGGTGCTCCCATTTAAAGACCGGAATATCCATGCTCGCACTGACCAGTATCTGGACAACCATATTGCTGGCGGCAGCCGTAGCCCTCGGACCGCTGGCCACCGACATGTACCTGCCTGCGCTGCCGGCCATGGGCCAGGCACTGTCGGCGGGTCCTGACCAGGTACAGCTTACCTTGAGCCTCTATATGGCAGGCTTTGCCGTTGCACAGTTGTTCTGTGGACCGCTTGCCGACCGGTTTGGCCGCAAACCCGTGATGATCGGCGGGCTGTTGCTGTTTTTCCTCGCCAGTATCGGCTGCGCCCTGGCCAGCAACGTGGAAACCCTGATGCTGTTCCGCTTCCTGCAGGCACTCGGGGGCTCGGCCGGCCCCGTTCTTGGCCGGGCGGCTATCCGCGACATCTATACACCAAGAGAGGCTGCCCGCATCATGGCACTGCTGGCCAGTATCATGGCCCTTGCCCCTGCAGTGGCACCCACCGTTGGCGGTTTCCTGCTGACCGGTTTCGGCTGGCCTTCCATCTTTGTCGCCCTTGGCGTCTATGGACTGGTCGTAGCCGGAATTGTTGCCTTTGGTATCCGTGAACCCATGGCACCGGAAAACCGCCAATCCCTCAAACTGGGGTCCCTGGCCAGAAACTACCGGTACATCGGCACTGATCCCAGCTTTATCGGATATACCCTGACCAATGCCTTTGCCTTTGCCGGCCTGTTTGCGTTCCTGTCCGGCTCTTCCTATGTGCTGATCGATTTTCTCGGTGTGAAACCGGAGCATTTCGGGCTCTATTTTGCCTGCGTAGTAGCTGGCTACATCGCCGGCAACCTCCTGGCGATGCAGCTGGGGCGGCGCTGGCTGCCGGATCAGATCCTGGTGCGGGGGTTATTGGTCAGTGTGACCGGGGGGACCGCCATGGCCGGACTGGCAATGGCCGAGGTCTATAACGTCTGGGCGGTGATGATTCCGCAAAGCCTGTTCATGGCCGGCGTGGGCATGACACTGCCCCAGACCATGGCTGGCGCACTGGCCAACTTCCCCCGCATGGCCGGGTCGGCCTCGGCCCTGTTCGGGTTCGTTCAGATGGCGCTGGCAGCCTGTGTGGGTTCACTGGTGGGCTATCTTTACACCGGCACTTCGCTGGTTATGGCCAGCATCATCGCCATCTGCGCGGTCGCAGCCATGGGCGCCTACCTGCTGTTGGTGCAGCGTTACCCCGCGCCCGGCTTTGAGCCCGCAAAGGCCACCCAATGACGCCCTGACCGACGGTGGCTGACCGGAAGCGAAAGGAAGTTTTCCTCCTCGACGGGTCATCCAAAATGCACTAAACAGGTGTATGTTATGGATACTGGAAACAACCAACCCGAAAGTCAGGAGACACCCATGAGCAAAGTCACACTCGACGGCAACCCGCTGGAAGTCAGCGGCACCTTTCCCCAGCCCGGCGACACGGCACCGGATTTCACCCTGACCACCGGTGATCTGCAGGATGTTGGCCTGGACAAGTTTGCCGGCAAGCGCAAGATCCTCAATATCATTCCCAGCATCGACACCGGCGTTTGCGCGACCTCAACCCGCAAGTTCAACGAGAAGGCCGGCAACCTGGACAACACCGAAGTACTGGTTGTCTCCGCCGACCTGCCCTTCGCCGCTGGCCGCTTTTGCGGTGCCGAAGGTCTGAAGAACGTGCAGACCCTGTCCACCTTCCGCAACTACAGCTTCCAGCAGGACTACGGGGTTGCCTTACAGACCGGGCCACTGGCCGGCCTTTGTGCCCGCGCCGTTGTGGTACTGGACGAGGACAACAAGGTACTGCACAGTGAGCTGGTCGACGAGATCAAGAACGAACCGGACTACGACGCAGCACTGGCCGTACTCTGATCGGTCCAGGTGATTGCTGGCGGAGAATTCGCTGTCAGCAGCTGTCAAAAAAGGGGCGCCCTTTACGGGTAAGCCCCTTTTGCGTTTAGAGCGGCTATTCAGGACACCTTGATCACCAGCTTGCCGCGATTGCGCCCCTGCAGCAGCCCCTGGAAGGCGTCGAGCGTGTGATCAAAGCCCTCGACCACATCTTCCTGGTATTTCACCTTGCCTTCCCTGAGCCATTGCCCCATATCCCGACGAAAATCCGGCAGCAGTTCGCTATGGTCGGACTGGATAAAGCCGTGGAACATCAGCCGCTTGACCAGGATCTGACCCATAAACGGAATCAGCCGGTCCGGACCTTCCGGCAGCTTCGTCTGGTTGTAGTGGGCAATACGTCCGCAGACCGGGATGCGGGCAAAGTCATTGACCAGCTTCATGACCGCATCGAACACCTTGCCACCGACATTCTCGAAGTATACATCGATGCCATTCGGGCAAGCCGCCTGGAGCTGCTCCTCGAAATCCTCATCCTTGTAGTTCACACAGGCATCAAAGCCATAGTGGTCCACCACGTGCTGACACTTGTCATCGGCGCCGGCGACGCCCACCACACGACAACCCTTCATCTTCGCGATCTGGCCCACGACCTGTCCGACCGCGCCGGATGCCGCCGATACGACCACCGTCTCACCGGCCTTGGGCTGACCAAATTCCCGCAGGCCGACGTAGGCGGTGAAGCCAGGCATGCCGATCACCCCGAGCCAGGCGCTGGGCGGGGCGAGGTCCGGGTCAATACGGTAAAGGATGTCGGGCGTTGCGGCGGAGTGCGTTTGCCAGCCGGTACGGCCGATGACCATGTCCCCGGGCGACAGGTCCGGGTGGTTGCTTTCCAGCACTTCGCTGACCGCCTCCCCGGTCATCACATCACCCAGGGCTACCGGGGTCGCATAGGACGCCGAATCGTTCATTCGACCCCGCATGTACGGATCCAGTGACAGATATCGGGTCTTCAGCAGCACCTCGCCCTCACCGGCGACGGGCATGTCCACCTCTTCCAGTTTCAGGTGGGTTTCGTCGGGCATGCCGACCGGACGCTGTACCAGCGTGTATTGTTGCTTCTTGGACATATCACACCTCTTTATTCTGGGGGAGTTTTTGTTGTTGCACCGAAAGCCCGGGTCCATGAGAATAGCTTACGAAATTGATTTTCGCGAAACGAAACCAGGAGACAATAATGACAAGTATCGCACTCGAAGATCTGCCGAACCACAAGGGCAAGGTTGTGGGCCAGAGCACCTGGAAGAACGTCAGCCAGGAGATGATCCAGGCCTTTGCCGACGCCACCGGCGACCACCAGTGGATCCACGTGGACGTGGAGCGGGCAAAGAAAGAAGCGCCCTGGGGTGCCCCGGTCGCTCACGGCTTCCTGACCCTGTCACTGATTCCTCAGCTCAACCAACAGGCCATGACCGTGACAGGTCCTGCCGCAACCATCAACTACGGTATGAACAAGGTACGCCTGCCTGCCGCGGTCAAATCCGGCTCGGATATCCGCTCTACGGTTGAACTGGTTGATATCCAGGATGTGGATGAGAAGCGGGTTCTGGCGACTTACAAAACGGTGATCGAGATCAAGGGCGAGGACAAGCCCGCCGTCGTGGCCGAGAACCTGGCCATGTACGTCAAGCCGTAAACCCGGTCCGTGATCCGGTGACTGGCTGGGCGGTCACCGGGCATGAAAAAGGGGGCCGAGGCCCCCTTTCTTATTCAGTGGTGTCTGTCCGGACGGATCAGAACTCCTCTTCGACGATCTTGCCGTCCTTGACGACAGCCATGGTCGGCGCGGTGATAAAGCCACCCTTCTCGTCAACGCCTTCCACTACATACGGGTTCTTGCTGTCCTCGAGGTTGGCAATGGCATCCCCAAGGGCCGCCCGGATGGTTTCCGGATCGGTGCTTTCTGTCTTGTCCATCGCAGCAACCAGGCCGTGCAGAGCGCCGTAGTTGAAGGCCGCTTCAGAGCCCGGAGTCTTGCCGTAGATCTCTTCATAACGCTCGATGAAGGACTGGGCAGCCTCAGTCTCGTACACGGTCAGCGGAACCACACCGACGGTGTCTTCCAGCAGCTCATAGCCGCCGACCACGTTGGCGGCTTCGTCGATCTTGGCCTGGTCCATCATGATGAAGGCACCTTCGTAGCCCAGCTGACGTGCCTGCTGCATGACCAGACCGGTCGGCTCAGAAGCACCACCAACGAACATGACGTCCGGGTTCTCGGAGATCAGACGACTAACGCCGGTGAAGAAGTCCGCAGACTTGTTGTAGTCCATCGGATTCTGGGCAACGATTTCGCCACCCTTGGCAGTCCAGGCCTTCTCAACCATGGACGCCCAGATCTTGGCGTACTCGTGGGTTGCACCACCCATGGCCAGCTTGGTACCCCAGTTCTCCAGGGCGTAGTCAGTGAATGCCTTCACGTAGCCATCAAACGTCGGCGGGATCCGTATGGTCAGCGGGTTACCCTGCTCGGTGATGGTAGGAACACTGGTATAGGCCATCACGATGAAGTCGTCTTCCACGTTGAAGTCCATCAGTGCGAAGATGCCCCCGGAGTGGGGAATGAAGATGGCCGGAACATTGGATTCCTGCTTCAGGCGCTTGGCATTGGTGGCTGCCTGAGCCGGGGAATACTGATCGTCCAGGGCGATGATATTAATGGTGGTCTTCTCGCCATTCAGGTCGAAACCGCCTGCTTCATTGATTTCGTCAGCGGCCATGCGCAGGCCCGACAGAACGTTTTCGCCGTACAGTGCGGCGCCGCCGGAAAGCGGGCCAGAGAAGCCGATGTTGACCTCGGCCGCCATGGCGGAGCTCATACCCATTGTGGTTGCTACAGCAACTGCCAGTCCAAGTTTTTTCGCTGTTTTCATTGTTTTCTCCTGGTTTTATTTCGCCTTTTCACAGGCGCTTGTCAGGTATATTTACAAGCGAGCCGGGGCCGTATCAGGCCCCGATGTATGCTTTGCGCACTTCCTCGTTACCCAGCATCGTTTCACGGTCGCCGTCCATAACGAGCTGGCCGTTCTCCATAACGTATGCGTGTGTGGCAATTTTAAGTGCCGCAAAGGCATTCTGTTCAGCCAGCAGCACCGTGGTGCCGAGGCTGTTGATCTGTTGGATGGTCTCGAACATCTGCTTGACCACCAGGGGCGCCAGGCCCAGCGACGGCTCATCCAGCATAAGGAGGCGCGGACGGCTCATCATGGCACGACCAATCGCCACCATTTGCTGCTGACCACCGGACAGGGAACCAGCCGGCTGATGGGCCTTTTCTTCAAGGATGGGGAACAGCTCCAGCACCTCATTCAGGCGCTTGCGATTGCCTTCCTTGTCCTTGCGGTGGACATAGGCTCCCAGCATCAGGTTGTCGTGGACACTCATCTGCGGAAACAGTTGACGGCCTTCCGCACACTGGACCACACCGGCAGAAACCACGGCACTGGGCCTCATGCCGTTGAGAATCTTGTCCTCGAACTCGATATTGCCGGCCGAAGGCTTGATCAGACCACTGATGGCGTTGAAAAGTGTGGACTTGCCCGCACCGTTGGCACCCAGCAATACCACCAGGCCACCGGTGTCGACGGTCATGTTGATGTTGTTGAGAGCCTTGAAGCTACCGTAGTGGACGTCAACGTTTTTAAGCTGCAGCATCGTGATCACTCCCCAGGTACGCTTCGATGACCACCGGATTATTCTTCACTTCTTCCGGCGTGCCTTCGGCAATCTTCTCGCCGTGGTCCAGCACCATAATCTTGTCGGCGATGCCCATGATCATGTCCATCTTGTGCTCGATAAGACACACCGTCAGGCCATTTTTTACCATCTTTTTCATCAGCTCAGCCAAGCCCTCGGTTTCTTCCGGGTTAACCCCGGCGGCCGGCTCATCCAGCAGGACGATCTTGGGATCCGTGGCCAGCGCGAGGGCAAAGGCCACACGCTTTCGCTCTTCCTGGGTACAGTCCGCGATATAGCGGTTTTCTGCATGGGTCAGGCCGACGAAATCCAGTGCTTCACGGGCCTTTTCGCGGGCCGCTTTCTCTTCCGCCTGCAGGCGTTTGGAGTTGATCAGCACGTCCCAGAGTCCTGAGTGGGTACGCAGACGGTGACCAACAATCAGGTTGTCCAGCACCGTCGCCGTCTCGAACAGGTTGGTGGTCTGGAAGGTCCGGCCAACCCCCAGCCTGGCCACATGGTCACACCGCATGGTGGTGACGTCTGTGCCATCCAGCAGGATTCTGCCGGATGTGGGCTGGTGAACGCCGGAAATCAGGTTGAAAAAGGTACTCTTGCCGGCCCCGTTGGGGCCGATAATGGCATTGATCTGGTTGGCGCCAAACTCCACGGATACATCGTTAACCGCAGCCAGGCCACCAAACATCTTGGTCAGGTGTTCTACCTTAAGCATTGTTCTCTACCTCCCGGGCGGTGTTGACCTTGCTTTCTTGCTGCACTTTTTTGGGGCCCAGGCCGAGGGCCTGTGCCTTGCGGTGCATCCAGGTCAGGAAGGAGCCGGAAACGCCCAGCGGGAAGAAGATCACCAGGATCACCAGCAGCGGACCGAAGATGATCATGCGGTACTCTTCCAGGAACTGCAGCGACTGGGTGATCCAGACAATGCCCAGAGTACCGATCAGCGGACCGAACAGGGTGCCAATACCGCCAACCAGCAGGTAGGTAATCATGTTGAAGGTGTGCAGGATGTTGCCATCCTCCGGACCCACAAAGCGGATCATGCCTGCGTACAGGGCACCGGCCAGGCCTGCGTAGGTGGTGGAGATCACGAACGCCAGGATCTTGTTCTTCATCAGGTTGATGCCCAGGGACTCGGCCAGGTCATCACCGTTACGGATGGCGATGAAGGTACGGCCCAACAGGGACTTCTGGATACGGCTGGTGAACCAGATAATGAACACCAGGAAGAACAGGATCAGGTAGTAAACGGGTATCGTTTCCCGGAAGTTGACCAGGCCGAAGCCGTCGGGCGCGGCGATGCCACGAACACCGATTGCGCCGTGGGTCAGCTCTTCCCACTTGTCCAGCAGCAGGTAGATGATAAAGCCGACGCACAGGGTGAAGATGGCAAAGTAATGCTCCTTCAGGCGCAGCGACACGGCACCCACGAGGAAACCGAGAACAGCGGTGATCACCAGGGCACCGATAAAGGCCGGCCAGAAGTTCCAGCCATAGTCAGCGGTAAGCAGCGCCACGGCGTAGGCGCCAATGGCGAAGAAGCCACCATGGGCCAGGTTGAGCTGACCACAGTAACCGGTAATCACGTTGAAACCGTAAACAGCGATGGCCCAGATAAAGGCCGTAGCCATTACATAGACCTGGTATTCGTTGGCGGCCAGTGCCGGGAAAAGCAGGGCCAGGGCCAGTAGCGCGTACTTGCTGGCCGGGTGCATGATAAGGGCTCCGAGTTTAAACATCATGATCAGTGCGCCCCCTTGGCAAACAGACCTTGTGGACGGATGGACAGGATTACCACCAGCAGGGCGAAGGCGATAATGTCCTTGTAGGCGTCAGAAATGTAGTAACCACCAAAGGCTTCCGCGAAACCAATGATCATGCCTCCAACAATGGCGCCGGGGATGCTGCCCATGCCACCGAGGATGATGATCACGAACGCCTTCATAATGACCAGGTGGCCCATGGCGGGGTAAACCAGGTTCATCGGCGCATACAGGGTGGCGGCTACAGCGGCCAGGATGCCGGAAATGGCAAAGGTCATCATCGCGACCCGGTTGGCGTCGATGCCTACCAGGAAAGCACCCTCTCGATTCTGGGCCATGGCAATGATGGTGGCACCCACCATGGTCTTGCGCAGGAACAGGTTGAGGGCAACGACGAGGACGACGGTGGAGGCAATGATCAGAATGCCCTGCTCACGCAGGAAAACGCCGTCCAGGTTCACCACTCCTCCGAAAGGCGTGGACATCCGGCGGAAATCGGAGCCCCAGAACATGTGCACCACGGCCTCCAGGAACAGGAGGATACCGATGGCGGCGATCTTGTCGTGTATTGGGGGCGCATTTCTCAGGGGATGGAAAACCAGGCGCTCACAGATGATGCCCAGCACGGCTACCACTACGGCCGACCCGGCCATGGCAACCCAGTAGTGGACACCCATGTCCACCATAAAGAAGTACGACATGAACGCGCCTACCATGTAGAGCGCACCATGTGCAAAGTTCGGGATGTGGAGTATCCCGTAAACAAGGGTCAGACCGAGCGCTACGAGACCGTAGATACTGCCCAGGGTCAACCCGTTGAAAACCTGTTGGAGAAATATAGTCAAACCGGCCCCTCCCGTGGCGACGTTGTTTTTGTAGAGTTGCCGTTACCGCAACACTGTCATTGATTTTATTGGGTTTACGTTTTCTGGATTGTTTTTACTTTTCGTTGCAATTCAGACGTATCGGCAAAATGCCTCACGCCGATGCACAAGAGTACACTGCGAGCATGCACTGTCAATAGACAGAATGTGATTTCGCTATGCGAACCTTATTGTTAATTTTAATGGTGAAAATGAAATTCAGGAAGGTCCTCCAATGGCCGTCATAATAGGCCGGGAGGCAGTGGCAGGTCAGGCACCCCACTGGCCAGGATGGCCAGTGGGGCAGTCAGTCAGAACAGGTTTACTTCTTCCATTCCTCTTCTTGCAAAGCACGCCACATCAGCTTCCCGGTGGGGGACTTGGGCAGCTCACTGACGAACTGGACCTCGGAGGGCACCTTGTAGGCGGCCATCTGTTCCCGGCACCAGGCGATGATGTCTTCCTCGGTGGTTGACCCTTCGGCCTCCGGGGTCAGTACCACGACAGCCTTGACGGTTTCGCCCCGCTTTTCGTGGGGCGCGGAGATGATGCACACCTCATGGATGGAGGGATGCTGGTACATCATGCTCTCCACTTCCGAAGGCCATACCTTGAAGCCGGACGCATTGATCATCCGCTTGACCCGGTCAACCATGAAGAAGTAGCCGTCTTCATCGTAATAGGCCAGGTCACCGGTGCGGAAAAACTTCTTGCCGTCGATTTCCACAAACGCCGCCTCGGTTTCCGCCGGGCGGTTCCAGTAACCCACGGTCACCTGATACCCATTGGAGACAATCTCGCCCACTTCGCCAGGGCCCTTCTCTTCCAGGGTATCCACATCAATGATGCGGGAATCCACGTCGAACACCGGAATACCCAGGCACTGGGCCTTCGGTGCGTTGGGCGGATTGATGTGCGTTGCTGCCATAGTTTCGGACAGGCCATAGCCCTCGATGTAATCCAGGCCGGTGAGGTCCTTGAGTTTCTTCGCCACTGCTTGGGGCATGGCGGCACCGCCACCACCAATGGTGACCAGGGAACTGATGTCGTACTTGCCCAGGTCCGGGTTGGACAGGAAGTCCACCGCCATGGTGACGATGTTGGTCCAGCCAGTCACCTTGTAACGCTCGATCAGTGTGCCGGCCACATTCCGGTCCCAGCGGGTCATGATGACCATGGTGGCGCCGGAGAAGATGGGACTGTTCATGGAACCGGTCATGCCGGTCACATGGAAGAACGGCAGGGTACACAGCTGGACGGAGTCGGACGTGGTAATGTTCCAGAATGACCGCTGTACCGCCGTCGCCATAGGGCCCCGGTGCACGTGCATGCAACCCTTGGGCTGACCGGTGGTGCCGGAGCTGTAGGGGATCACCGCCAGGTCGTCCGGCCCTGCGGTGTGCTCGCCGGGCTTGTCACCGGAGTTCAGGGCATTTTCCCAGGAAATCAGGCCGGGAGCGTTCAGCTCGCGGGGTTCCGCCGACACTTCCGCCGGCAGGTTCAGGTCGGTGGGCTGGCGCACATAGCTGCTGTAGGCCGCCACTACCACACGCTCCAGGTAGGTGTTACCTACCAGCGGGGCGATAAATTCTGCCAGCTCCATTCCGGCCAGGCAGATGGTTGCCTGGGTATCGGAGACATAGTGTTCCAGCTCAGCAGCGCGGTTCATGGGGTTGACCGGAATCACCGCTGCGTCTGCCCGCAGGATAGCGTAGTAGCCGATCACATACTGGGGGGAGTTCTGCATGTACAGGAGCACCCGGTCGCCCTTCTTGACGCCGTTCTTCTGCAGCCATCCGGCCAGCGCCTCTACTTCGTCCAGCAGTTCACGATAGGTGATCCTGGTATCGTAGTAGATGATAGCGGTGTGGTCCGGGTACCGCAGGGCCGAGATTTCCAGGTTGGTAAACAGGCTGGTCTGCGGCAGGGTCATGGTCTTGGGCAATTCTCTCGGCCAGACCTTGTGGTGTCGTGTAAACATTCAGTAGTCTCCGGTTATCTAGCTTGCAGACGGCAACCGCCCCGGGCCGAACCAGCGATAGCCGGGCCATGCCCGGATATTACCAACTGATTCCGCCCGGAGCGGCTCTGTCAGGTCTTTCGTAGCGCGATGGATGCCCCGTCGCCAGGCATCCTGTGCTCTCCCCGCAAGGGCGAGGCCGCCACACCACGGCGGCGCAGAACGGCCACATCGGAATCGTCCGGTACCTGGTGTTCAGTGTTCCGGTCAAAACCCAGCCACCAGTAGGACAACCCACGACTGTCCTGCCCCGGCAGCAGTTGCGGCCGGGCAATGGAACCGGCGGACTGGGAAGCGTATTCCATGGTGGTGATGTCACTGGCCGCGCACGCCGGGAAGTTCACATTCCAGCAGCACTTGTCATCCTTGGCAGAGGGCCATAGCGCCCGGATGGCCGCCTCACCCAGTTCGGTCACCGGCGTCCAGTCAATCTGCTCCCGGTTTACAAAGGACTGACTCAACGCGATGGCCGGTATACCCAGGTGCTCGGCACTGAGTACCGCCCCCACGGTGCCGGAGTATTGCACGGAATCACCGATGTTGGCACCGGCGTTGATGCCGGAAAGGACCAGGTCCGGTGGCGTTTCACCAAACCATTCGGCCAGGGCGTAGAGCACACAGTCAGCCGGCGTACCAGACACCGCAAAGTGCCGCTCACCATGCTGGTAAACCCTCAGGGGATCATGCAGGGAGATGCTCTGTCCGGCGCCACTGCGGTCGTGCTCCGGTGCCACGATCCAGACTTCTTCCGCCAACCGGTTGGCAATATCCACCAGGATCTTCAGACCAGGGGCCGCAACGCCGTCGTCATTGGTGATGAGTATGCGGCGAACCATGGGGTCCGCCGCTGCCTGATCGCTCATAAGCCTGCGCCCTTGCTACCCTTCTGGGCAACGGCCCAGCCGGCGTCTGCCAGGATATGGGCACGCTTGCCCACTTCCAGCGCGTCAGCACTACTGGCGTTGCCTGCGAGGGCCCGGGCGTAGACGCCCTGGACGATGGCCGCCAGCCGGAACAGCGAGAACGACACGAATACGTGCCAGTCGTCGATGCCGTCACGGCCGGTCGCCTTGCAATAGCGCTCAATGGTCTCCTGCTCGTTGGGAATCCCAAGTTCGACCAGGTCCTCCCCCACTACGCCACGCATACCTTCAAAGCTGGAACTCAGGTGGTAGTGCAGGCAGTAGTAAGCCAGGTCCGCCAGCGGATGGCCAAGGGTGGACAACTCCCAGTCGAGGATGGCGATGACTTCCGGCTTGTTCGGGTGCAGCATCAGGTTACCCAGGCGGTAGTCACCATGGGCAATGGCGCTTTCGTCCTTCGCCGGCAGGTTCTCCGGCAGCCACTTCATCAGCTTGTCCATGGACGGCATGTCGTCGGTCTTTGACGCGTCATACTGTTTGGACCAGCGAGCGACCTGGCGGGCCACGTAGCCTTCCGGGCGACCAAAGTCACCCAGGCCGACCTTGTTCACATCGACCGAATGCATCTTCGCCATAGTGTCTATGGCAGCGTAGTGCACCGGTCGGCGCTCAGCCTTGTCAAGCTCCGGCAAGGCTGGATGGCTGAGCACCCGACCTTCCATGAAGTCCATGACATAGAACGGCGTGCCGATCAGGTCGCTGTCTTCACACAGCACCCGGGCTTTGGGCACAGGTACATCAGTATTGTCAGACAGGGCCCGGATCACCTTGTATTCCCGCTCCACCATGTGCGCGGAGGGGAGGGTTTTTCCGGGCGGTTTCTTGCGCAGAACATAGCGCTTGCCACCAGACGTCAGCAGGAAGGTGGGATTGGACTGCCCACCCTGGAACTGCTTGACCTCAAGGTCGCCACCGAATTCGGGAATCTCCTTTTGCAGCCACTTCAGCAGGGCTGCCTCATCAAACCGGTGGGCGTCGAGGACGTCCACCAGGTTGGGTCCAGTACTCATAAGAACCTCAGCAAATGGTTTCGCCGCCATCCGCCACAATCACCTGACCGGTGATATAGGCGCTGGCCTTGGTGGACAGGAACACCGCCAGCCCGGCAATATCAACCGGGTCGCCGATACGGCGCAGGGGGGTCTTTTCCTCGGCGCGTTTGACACGAACCGGGTCTTCCCACAGGGCCTTGGCGAAATCGGTCTTGATCAGCCCCGGCGCAATGCTGTTGATGCGGATGCCCTTCGGCCCCCACTCCACCGCCAGGTTACGGGCCAGGGCCGCTTCCGCGGCCTTGGACACACCGTAGGTTCCGATGGTGGTATTGCCACGGATGCCGGCGATGGAGGACAGCAGAACCACTGCCCCCTCACCACGCTCAGCCATGCCCGGCAGCACCATGTTGGTGAGCCAGAAGGTGCCCTTGACGTTGGTGTCCATGATCTTGTCCCAGGCCTCGTCAGTCATTTCCGACGTGGGGCCGTAGACCGGGTTGGTGGCAGCGTTGCACACCAGTACGTCGATCTTGCCCCAGGCTTCCAGGGTCTTGTCCACCAGGTTCTGCAGGTCATCCTTCTTGCCCACGTGGCAGGGAATGGCAATGGCCTCAAAGCCCTGGGCCTTGAGCTCACCGGCCACCTGCTCACAGGCATCGGCCTTGCGGCTGGAGATCACCACCTTCGCACCGAGCCGGGCCATCTCTTCAGCGATGGACCGGCCGATACCCTTGGTGGACCCTGTAATCAGGGCCACCTTGCCGGTCATATCAAACAGAGGGTTTGTCATGACAGCTCCGGGATTAATGGGTGCGCGGGTAGTTCTTCAGTTCCATCTTGGCGATGGAATCCAGGTGCACCTCGTCCGGACCGTCCGCCAGGCGCAGGGTACGTACACTGGCCCAGGCTGCGGCCAGGAAGGTATCCTGGCTGACGCCGGCACCACCGTGAACCTGGATGGCACGATCCAGAACCTTCAGGGCCATATTCGGCGCGATCACCTTGATCATGGCGATTTCCTGACGGGCAACCTTGTTACCTACGGTATCCATCATGTGAGCGGCCTTCAGGGTCATCAGGCGGGCCTGCTCGATTTCCAGGCGTGAACGGGCGATGTCCTTGCGGATGGAGTCGAATTCCACCAGCGGGCGACCAAAGGCTTCACGGGCGTTGGCGCGTTCACACATCAGTTCCAGGGCGCGCTCGGCAACACCAATAGTACGCATGCAGTGGTGGATACGGCCTGGCCCAAGGCGACCCTGGGCAATTTCAAAGCCGCGACCTTCACCCAGCAGGATGTTGGAAACCGGCACACGTACGTTGTTGTAGTGAACCTCGGCGTGGCCGTGGGGCGCGTGGTCATAGCCAAACACGTGCAGGGCACGAACGATTTCCACGCCCGGCGCATCCAGCGGAACCAGGATCATGGACTGCTGCTTGTGCTTCTCAGCGGTCGGGTCGGTCTTGCCCATGACAATGGCGATCTTGGTGGTGGTAGTCATGGCACCGGAAGACCACCATTTCTTGCCGTTGATGACGTACTCGTCGCCTTCGCGGCGGATTTCAGTACCAATGTTGGTGGCATCGGAAGACGCAACATTCGGCTCGGTCATGGAGAAGCAGGAACGGATCTCGCCTTCCAGCAGCGGCTTCAGCCACTTCTCTTTCTGCTCTTCGTTACCATAGCGCTCGATGGTCTCCATGTTGCCGGTGTCCGGGGCGGAGCAGTTGAACACTTCCGGTGCCATGTGAGAGCGACCCATGACTTCGCACAGGTGGGCGTACTCCAGGTTGGTCAGGCCCGCGCCACGCTCGCTTTCCGGCAGGAACAGGTTCCACAGGCCGGCGCTCTTGGCCTTGGCCTTCAGTTCTTCCATGATCGGAGTCGGAGCCCAGCGATTCTCTGCCTGTTCTACCTGCTCGTGATGCTTGTGCTCGTTCGGGTACACATAGGCATCCATGAATTCGTTGAGTTCATTAAGCAGCTTCTTGGCTCTGTCAGACGGTTCGTACAACATCGTTGTGCCTCTCTATTATTTATTTGATGGAGGAGGGGTGCGCGTTCAGATAGGAACGCCCTCAGGTTTTTCACTACCGGATCGGATTCGGAAAGTACCCTCGGCAATGGCAAGCAGGTTGCCCTTGTCATCGCGAACTTCACCGGTGCTGTTGAAAATTCGGGTACCGCCGGCGCGCTTGATTCCAGTGACGGTAATAGTGCCAGCGGAACACTGGCCGGTAAACGTGGTTGTCAGGGTCAGGGTGATCGCCTTGCGCATCCGACCCGGAAAAGGACAGTAGGTACCAGCTTCGGCCAGTACAATATCCAGCAGTGACGTGAGCACACCACCGTGGATCACGCCCCCCAGGTTGAGATGCTCCGGCTTGAGGTCCAGGGCGATCACAGCCTTGTCTTCCTCCCAGGAAACCTGACGGTATCCCAGCATATTGTGAAAGCCGGGCAGATCCTTGCCACCGGTGATGTGGAGGTTCTGTGTTGCTTCGCTCATTACACTTTCATTCCGGGCATGTTCAGGGACGCGGTGTTGCCGCCATCGACGGGCAGGGCCTGTCCGGTGATGTAACTGGCATCGTCCGACGCCAGGAAGCAGATAGCCGCCGCCAATTCTTCCGGTCGGCCATACCGGCGCAACTCACAGCGGGAGCCGAGCTTGTGCTCTTTCTCGTTGGCACGGGCGTAGTCGAACACCGCCTTGGTCATACCAGTTTCCACCAGCCCCGGGCAAACCGCATTGACCCGCACATTATAGCCACCCAGGTCACAGGCCGCAGTCTGGGTCAGATTGATAACGCCGGCCTTGGAGGCGCTATAGGGGTTGCCACCAGCGCCGGAACGAATACCGGCTACCGACGCGGTATTTACGATCGCACCCTGCTGACGCTCCTGCATATGGGGCGCCACGTGCTTGATCATCAGCATGGCGCCGATCAGGTTCACCCCCAGGATCTTCTCCCAGTCGGCTTTTTCGTTCTCGGTAACCGGGGGATAACTACCGCCCGAGATGCCGGCGTTGTTCACAAGGATATCGATCTGGCCGAACTGTTCCTTGACTTCCGATACCAGTGCCTTGACCGCGTCTTCATCGGATACATCCAGCTTTCGTTCGACGTGGACAGCTTCGGAGGGCAAGAGTGAGGCGGTCTCCAGCAGACCCTCTTCGGACCAGTCCGCCAGGACTACGCGGGCGCCTTCGCTCGCGAGTCTCAGGGCAGTGGCGCGGCCGATACCACTGCCGGCACCGGTGACAATGGCGACTCGCCCAGTGAAACGCGTCATAGTCTGTGCTCCTTTAACCTTGCCTTGCTTTTATGATTGTAAATTCGGATGCTTAATCGCCTGATTCGGAACATAATTCCGACAGAACTGCTTGAAAAACAAACCATAATAATTGATTAGCGTGCTTTTCAAAAGCTTGAACAGGGCGTTTAATTTGTCACGCCTTCCAGTTTTGAGTCAATATATTCGGAAATAAATTTCACTAGTCAAAACACAACAACCACAGAGGCCCCCAAATGAGACAAACCGTTGCAGCGATGCCGAACTACGCTCCAGCGCTGACCACGAAACCATGGACCCCATCGGTCACCATATCCAGGGTTTCGCCCGTTCGCAGGGAGAAAAGAGGGCGCTCACCGACGAAAAAGGCACCCTCACCTGGGCCCAGATGATCAGCCGTTCCAACCGTATTGCCAACCGCTTGCGGGCCGACGGCTTGCAAACCGGGGACACGGTCGCAGGCCTGTCGGAAAACAGCAACGACTATATGTGCCTGTACCTTGGCACCCTGATTGCCGGGGGCTGCATGGTGCCTCTCTCCGGCATGGCCAGCGGTGAAGCCCTGGCGTTGATGG
Organism: Marinobacter sp. AN1; assembly: GCF_026013985.1. NCBI lineage: Bacteria > Pseudomonadati > Pseudomonadota > Gammaproteobacteria > Pseudomonadales > Marinobacteraceae > Marinobacter > Marinobacter sp. AN1. The sequence goes on from NZ_CP110342.1 coordinate 4,041,551, forward strand.
TGGAAGACTGCGACACCCGCTTCCTCTTTGTATCAGAGAAAAACCTCCCGCTGTTCAACGAAATCCGCGACCAGCTCAAGCGGGTCCAGCCAGCCCAGCGCATCGGACTTGGTACCAGTGACGTCGACAGTGGCCAGGACCTGGACACCTGGCTGGGTGACACCGGCGACGAAGCCCAGCCGGCAGAAGTCACCATGGACGACCCCTTCAATATTATCTACAGCTCGGGCACCACCGGAACTCCCAAAGGTATACTGCACGATTACCGGTTCCGCCAGCGTCAACTGATCCGTCTGGCCAACTTCGGCCTGGACGGTGACGCCATCAACCTTGTGTCCACACCACTGTATTCCAACACCACCCTGGTGTCGGCGCTGCCTACCCTGTACCACGGAGGCACCCTGGTGCTGATGGGCAAGTTCAATGCCCACCGCTTCCTGGAACTGGCGGAAGAGCACCGGGTAACCCACGCCATGCTGGTTCCGGTACAGTACAGCCGTATCATGGCGGAACCGGACTTTGACCAGTTCGACCTGTCCAGTTTCAAACTCAAACTGTGTACCAGCGCGCCGCTGCGCTCAAACGTCATTGCTGAAGCCATGAAGCGCTGGCCGGGCAATATCCGCGAGGTCTATGGCCTCACCGAAGGGGGCATTTCCACCACCCTGGACTGCGCCGCCAACCCCACCAAGTGGGATTCCGTCGGTGTGCCTACCGAAGGGGCAGAAATCCGCATCATCGATGACAACGGCAAGGAGCTACCCCAGGGCGAAATCGGCGAGATCGTCGGCCGCGCCATCTCCATGATGCGGGGCTATTACCACCGGGAACAGCAGACCAGGGACATGCTCTGGACCAGCCCGGAGGGGCTTACCTTCTACCGCAGCGGCGACATGGGGCGGATGGACGAGGATGGCTTCCTTTATATCCTCGATCGCCGCAAGGACATGATCATCTCCGGTGGCTTCAATATCTATGCGGTGGACCTGGAGAAGGTCCTGCTGGAGCACCCCGCCGTTGCGGACGTAGCCGTGATCGGCATTCCCAGCGAACACTGGGGCGAGACGCCACTGGGCCTGGTGGTCCGCAGGCCAGGCTCGTCGGCCACCGAGGAAGACATCCTTGGCTTTGCCAATAACAAGCTGGGCAAGACCCAGCGCCTGGCCGGGGTCGAGTTCCGGGATGAGCTGCCGCGCTCCACCATCGGCAAGGTGCTCAAGCGGGAACTGCGTGAGCCCTACTGGGCTGACCAGAAGAAATAACCATTGAGTCCACGCAACCCCGAAGAGGCGACCACCCGGTCGCCTCTTTTATTGCTGCCAGGATAAAGCTGCTAGACTCCCGTCTCCCCCACCAGCCGGAGCTGTACCTGCACCCGTGAACGCCACCGACCCACAGGCCAGCCTGCCCCGCCAGCTCTATACCATGACCTGGCCGATGCTGTTCGGCGTGTTGTCCTTGATGACCTTCCAGCTGGCGGACAGCATCTTTATCGGTCAACTGGGCCGTGACCCGCTGGCGGCATTGGGCTTTACGGTGCCCATGCAACAGCTGATCACCGGGCTGCAAGTGGGTCTTGGCATTGCCACGACGGCGATCATTTCCCGCACCCTGGGCGCCGGGGATGAACAGCGGGCCTTCCGGCTCGCCGGCCTGGTGGTCACAACGGGCGCCGTCCTGGTATTCATGCTGGCCCTGGCCATGTGGCTGTTGCGGGACACCATCATGACCCTGCTGGGGGCGGAGCAATCCCTGCTGCCGATGATCCGCCTGTACTGGATGCCCTGGTTGGTGGCGGCCTGGACCGGGGCGGTGCTCTATTTTGGCTACAGCATCTGCCGGTCCCACGGGGATACCAAACTACCGGGCCTGATGATGATGGTAGCCAGCCTGCTCAACATCGCCCTGGACCCGCTCTACATCTTTGTGTTCGGTTGGGGCTTGCCGGGGGCCCCGCTGGCAACCATCACCTCGTTCGGGGTTGGCTGCCTGGTCATCTACCCGGCCCTGCTGAAGCGGGGCTGGCTGAGTTTTGACCTCGGCACGTTGAAACTGGGCCAGTCCCTCAAGCAACTGGGCAGCATCATGGCGCCCGCCATGGTCAGCCAGCTGATGCCTCCGCTGTCCGCCATGCTGGCCACGGCGCTGGTAGCCGGATTTGGCTCCGCAGCTGTCGCTGCCTGGGGTCTGGGCACCCGGCTGGAATTCTTCTCTATCGTAGTGGTGCTGGCACTGACCATGTCCATGCCACCCATGGTGGGACGCCTGCTGGGTCAGGGAGATATCGGCACCATTCGCAAACTGGTGCGGCTTGCTGTGAGGTTCGTGGTTGTCTGGCAGCTTGGCATCGCCCTGGTGTGGCTGGCCGCATCGGGGCTGATATCAGAGCTGTTCACGTCCGACCGCGAAGTCAGCCGAGTGCTGGGGGACTATCTGTTGCGGGTCCCGCTCAGTTACAGCGGGCTTGGGGTCTGTATGCTGATGGTCTCGGTTAACAACGCCCTGGGGCTACCCATGCGGGCGCTACTGATTTCCACCCTGCGCCTGTTCGCCTGTTACCTGCCCATGCTCTGGCTCGGCGGCCAGTTCGGCGGTCTGCCGGGGCTGATGAGCGGCGCCCTGGTCGGCAACCTGATGGCCGGTACCATGGCCTACCTGCTTTACCGGCAGGGCATCGCCCATCTCAGGCAGTCCCGGACATAGCGGCGCTCAGGAAAAACGCTCACGGAAGTAATCCGGCAGCTCCACCACCTTTTTCTGTCGGAAACTGAAGAACACAAAGCCATACTTGGCGAGGGCAACCGGCTGGCCGCTGGCTGCCTTGGTAACCCGGAACACATAGTCACCGCCATACTTGTTCAGGTCGGTCACCCCGACCTCGAAGCGCAGGATCTCCGGGAAGAAAGATTCGGACTGGTACATGGTGGCCAGGTCGGTGACCACAATACCCACACCATCCACAATCTGCTCCTGAAGCCCCATCTTCACCATGAACTGCGCCCGGGCCTCGGACAGCATCGAAATCAGCGCATCGTTTCCCAGGTGATTGGCCCCGTTGATGTCGGTAATCCGTACCGGCATGTTGGTGGAGAAAATAAATACCTCATCGGGAAACGACAGTTTGATACGGGCCATGACACAGTAACCGGGCAGGTGGATCGAAAAAGAAGGTGCGCATCATACCCCCATGAGGCCGCCAAATCATCTGGAGCCTTCCGGCAACTTCCGTTATGTTAGGACCTATCGAATGCGCCAAAAACCATAAAAACGACCATCCCCCAAGTTGCAACAGATCAAGGTAACGCCCATGCAAATCCGCCCTGCGGCCACCCTGGCCCTGACCCGGGACTCCTCTGACGGTATCCAGGTATTGCTGCTCCAGCGCACCTGGGATGCCAGCTTCATGCCCGGCTTCTACGTTTTCCCCGGAGGCGCGGTGGACGAAGCCGACCAGCGTTGCGCCGAATACCTCACCGGCGGCGATGACCGCTCGGTGAGCCATGACCTCGGCCTCGACGCGGGCGGCAGTCACTATATGATTGCTGCCATCCGGGAAAGCTTCGAGGAGGCCGGCGTCCTTCTGGCCCTGGATGACAACGGTGATTTCCTGCCCCAGGACCACCCCGTGTTCGCTGACCGCGACGCCATGATCGCCGGTGACCAGACCCTGGCTGGCATCTGCCACCAGCACCAGTTAAGCCTGCCGGTTGACCGGCTGGCCTACCTGGCCCACTGGATCACACCGCCTGGGCCGCCCCGGCGCTTTGATACCCGCTTTTTTGTGGCAGTGATGCCGGACGGACAGACGCCTGCCCATGACCGGGTAGAAACCATTGACCACGTCTGGCTGACCCCGGAACAGGCGATGGACGAGCACCGCCAGGGTACCCGCCTGTTCGCCTCCCCCACCCTGCGGACACTGCGCATACTGGCTGGCTTCGACACCACCTCGGACCTGCTGCGCCATGCCCACTCACAGCCACCTGCGCCGGCCCCGGACAAGCCCTGGCCGGCAATGCGCCAGGGCAAGCCGGTCTCGGTGGAGCCCGGTACCCCGGCGTTCGATGAAGTCCACAAGGTCGACCCCGAGGGCCGCGGCCACGCCCTGGCGGAAATCGTCCCCGGCGAGCCGGTCCAGCTGGCTGACGGCGTTATTCGGCTTACCTGCCCCAACCCCGGCGCCCTGACCGGCCCTGGCACTAACAGTTACCTGCTCGGCCACCCGGGTGAGGACTGGACAGTCATCGACCCGGGCCCGGCGGACGAATCCCATATGGCCCGCATCCTGGAAGTAACCGGTGGCCGTATCGGCCAGGTACTGGCAACCCATACCCACCCGGATCATTCCCCGGGAGCGAGCTGGCTTCGGGAGCGCACAGGGGCCCCGTTACGAGGCATGCCAGCACCGCCGGAAGACCCGATACAGGACCACGACTTCCGGCCCGATTCGGTGCCGGTGGATGGTGACCGGATCGAAACCGCCGCCGGCACTCTGAAGGTGCTGTTCACTCCCGGCCACGCGTCTAACCACCTGTGCTTCCTGCTGGAGAACGAACGCATGCTGTTCGCCGGTGACCACATCATGCAGGGCTCGACGGTGGTCATTAACCCCCCCGACGGCGATATGAAGGATTACCTGGAGTCCCTCGACCGCCTGCTGATCGAAGAGATCCGCTGGTTCGCCCCGGCCCACGGCTTTCTGATCGGCAAGGTGGAATCGGTGGTCGACTGGCTGATCACCCACCGCCTGACCCGGGAAAAGAAGATCGCCACAGCCCTGGCCGAACATGGCCCCGGCACCCTCAAGGAGCTGGTAAAACACGCCTACGATGACGTGCCAGCCAACATCCATGGCCTGGCTACCCGTTCGCTGCTTGCCCACCTGATCAAGCTGCGCAAGGAAGGCAAGGCCCGGGAAGACGGCGAGGTGTGGGCCTCACTCACCGAGTGACCCGCAGCTCCGCGCCCCGCCAGCACGGCGGGTGCGCGGCGGGCAGGAAGTTCAAGAATCCTGACAATTCGTTGCAAATTCACACCCCAATTTACACCGGAACGGGGTATCAATGGGGTGATCAGGAATCCACCAGCGAATGACAGTACGGTTAAACCTTGGTCAGACCTCTATACCACTGTTTTCGCTTTCGGTTAGCCTACGCCGTTGCCGGATTCAGCGACTGTCCACCCATGGGAGACCCGATGCGCAAACGCCTGACCCAACGCTTGTTACCAGCCTTGCTGGCGGGCCTGACCCTCGCCCCGGTGGCCTGGAGTCAGTCTTCGGGAAGCGCACCGGAGCAAGAAACCACAAACCCGACGCAAACCCGGGATGACGGGCCAGCGGTTATCGACGCGCCTGTCATTGCTTCAGTGGATGCCTCCGCCACTGCCAGCGCCGAAGATGAAGAGGGAGAAGCACCCGCTGTCATCGAATTACCGGAAGACGAATCGGTGGAGGATATCGCGCCCTCCGACCAGGACATCCCCACCAGGGAAGAGCCTCCGGCAACAGCAGGCGACGCAATGGCCCCGGGCGTTACGCATGAGCCCGACACCGCTGACGTTCCTGCGGTGGATACTGCCGCAGATAATCCGCCAGGCACCGTCGAAGTCATTCCCGAGACCAGTCCGGCCCAGGCAAAGCCATTTCGCCTGCTCAGCGGAGAGGTGCTGCCCGGCACCACTGCACGGCTGGCATGGTCTCCCGGCATCCAGATTGCCGGCCTGTCACAGCCCACCCCGGTGCTTGTAGTCAACGGAGACAAGCCCGGCCCGGTCATGTGCATGACCGGTGCAGTGCACGGTGACGAACTCAACGGCATCGAGATTATCCGCCGGGTAATCTACGAACTGGACCCCCGCGAACTCTCAGGCACCGTGGTAGGAATCCCCATCGTCAACCTGCAGGGTTTCCAGCAGGGCAGTCGCTACCTGGCCGACCGCCGTGACCTCAACCGCTATTTCCCGGGCAGTGAAGACGGCAGCCTGGCCCACCGCATCGCCCACAGCCTGTTCGAACAGGTCATCCTTAACTGCGACATGCTGGTGGACATCCATACGGGTTCCCTCAAGCGCACCAACCTGCCCCAGCTGCGGGCGGATATGAACAATCCGGACGTGGCGGAACTGAGCAAGGGTTTTGATTCCATGGTGGTGGTCCACAGCAGCGGCAGCGCTGGCATGCTGCGCACTGCAGCCACCGAGGCCGGCGTTCCTGCGGTCACCATGGAGGTGGGCGAGTCCATGCGCATCCAGGAAGAGCACATCGACGCCGGGGTCAACAGCCTGATCAGCCTGATGGAAAAGCAGGGCATGACCGCCCGTCTGTTCCAGTGGGGTGACCCCGAGCCGGTCTACTACCAGTCCCACTGGGTCCGTGCCAACCAGGGCGGAATCCTGTTCAGCGACGTCAAACTGGGGGCCTATGTCACAGAAGGCACGATACTGGGAACGGTGTCCGACCCCATCACCAACGAACAGTCGGACATCCGCGCCGATGCCGACGGCCGCATTATCGGCATGGCCGTGGACCAGGTGGTGATGGCGGGATTTGCCGCCTATCACCTGGGGTCACGGGCGGAAACCGAAGAAGAAGTGGAGTAGACTGTCGGGCCCGGTGTTCCCCTTATAGAATCGTGACGGAGCAGTACCCGTGGCTCGATATGCAAAGCATCCCCTGGCACTGGCTTATATCGGGCTGGTCCTGACACCCCTGTTCTGGGCCGGCAACGCCGTAGTTGCCCGGGGCGTCGTGGATGATATTCCACCCACCTCCCTGGCGTTCTGGCGCTGGGTGCTGGCCCTGCTCATTATCCTGCCTTTCGGACTACGCGGCGTGCGACGGGAGTGGGCGGTTATCCGCGACCACTGGCACCGTATCCTGATTCTGGCCCTGTTCAGCGTTACCGCCTTCAATACCCTGCTCTACCTGGCCGCCACGACCACAACCGCCATTAATATCGCCCTGATCAACTCCACCATTCCGATCATGGTGGCGCTGCTGGCCTTCCTGCTGCTCGGCGAACGCACCCGGGCCATCCAGGGCCTGGGCATTGCCGTGGCCCTGGCCGGCATGTTGCTGGTAATCGGCCAGGGAACCCTTGGCCGGCTGGTGGGGCTGTCATTCTCGGTTGGGGACCTGATCATGGTTACGGCAGTGGCCAGCTGGGGCGTCTTCTCGGTGCTGTTACGACGCCTGTCCGTTCCCGTGAAAAGCCTGACCTTCCTCACCATGCAGATTGCTTTGGGCACTGCGGTGCTGGCACCGATCTACCTTGTGGACCTGGTGTTCTTCTCCGGTGGCTTCGAACTGTCCCGGACCACCCTGCCACCGCTGGTGTACGTGGCCATTTTCCCCGGCATTCTTGCCTACGCATTCTGGAACTACGGGGTACTCAACGTCGGCCCGGCAAAGTCCGCCATGTTCATGTACCTGACGCCGGTATTCGCCGCCGTGCTGGCATGGGTGTTCCTTGGCGAGCGCCTGGGCTGGTACCACCTGGCCGGCGGCGGGCTGATCCTGGTGGGACTCTGGTTCACCACCCGGAACCCGCCCATAGCCCCGGCCCGGAAAACGGCGGAGTGACCGACCCTACAGCACCCGGTCAGTCTGCAGGTACTGCTCCGGCAAGGAAATACCGTCATCGTACAGGGTGATGCCCGAGCGCAGGCAAACTGACAGATTGCGGTGAGAGGCCTCTGTGTCCACAGGCAGCAGTTCCGCCACCGTCTGCATTTCCTCCAGCAATTCCCGCTCGGTTTCCCTCATGCGGTCCCGGGCGAAATCGCTGATTTCCAGGCCCTGAACAATCTGGTAGCGACCGTAATCACAGCGCACCGGGAACGAGTAGAAAATGCCCTTCTCGATACCATAGCTGCCGTCACTGACAATACCCATACTGACCCAGTCGTTCTCAGGAGTGCCGTTGATCCAGTCGTGCATGTGATTGAGGATCGCCTGGGCGGCCGATGCGGCACTGGAATGCCCCCGGGCCTCGATAATAGCCGCCCCCCGCCTCTGGATCTTGCGGATAAACTGTTCCCGGTACCAGTGCTCATCCACCTGGGCCAGCGCAGGTTCGCCATAGATGGTGGCATGGCCCAGATCCGGGAACTGGGTTGAGGAGTGGTTACCCCACACGGTAATACGCCGGATGCCCCTGGGGTTGGCGCCAGTGTGATTGGCAAGGATACCCCGGGTGCGGTTGTGGTCCAGCCGGGTCAGGGCCGTAAATTGGGCCGGGCTCAGATCCGGGGCGTTGCGGCTGGCAATCAGCGCATTGGTATTGGCCGGGTTACCCACCACCAATACCTTCACATCCCGGTTGGCAAACTCGTTGATGGCACGCCCCTGGCCGGCAAAGATGGGCGCATTGGCAGTAATCAGCTGACTACGCTCCATGCCGGGCCCGCGGGGACGGGCACCAATCAGCAGCACATAGTGGGCGCCGACTACCCCGTCCTCGAAGCGGTCATGCATGCTGATGCTGTGCAGTAACGGGAAGGCACAGTCCTCCAGCTCCATGGCAATGCCCCGCAGGGGCTCCATCGCCCCGGGCACCTCGATAAGCTGCAGGATCACCGGCTGGTCACGGCCAACCATCTCGCCGGCGGCAATACGGAACAACAGGGAATGGCTGATGCTGCCGGCAGCACCGGTCACAGCAATACGCACGGGACGCTTCATGGTCGGGCTCCTTATGTCACGGGAGCCGCAAACCATATCAGGTTGACGCCAAAAATATGAGTCGAATTTCAAAAACGTCCAATTAATGAAGTTAGCTGATTCTCGCCGCCAGTTCATCAAGTACCCGCTGGTGCAGCTCCCGATCCCGCTCGTTGAACAACACGAAACGAATCAGCTGTACCGACGCCAGACGCTCCGCCTCGGCCAGCAGGGTAGCGAACGCCACCCGGGCCGCCGCCTCCAAGGGATAACCAAACGCCCCGGTGGACAGCGCCGGAAAGCCAACAGACTTCAGCCCATGCTGCTCCGCCAGCTGTACCGCATGACGGTAACAGTCCGCCAGCAGGGAATCCGACGGCTCATCCACCCCATACACCGGCCCCAGGCAATGGATAATGTGGCTATTAGGCAGCCCGAAACCCTCGGTCATCACCGCCTCCCCGGGCTGAATCGGCGCCAGCGGCGCACACGCCTCAGCCAGTTCCGGCCCCGCCGCCCGGTGGATCGCCCCGGCCACACCGCCACCGGGCATCAAACGCGCATTGGCCGCGTTGACCACCACATCCAGGTCCGGCTGGTTGGTGATATCGCCCTGGATGCATTCGATCCTGAAACGATTTTTCATCTTGCATAAATCAACCATCATTAACCCCAGCTCTGGAGGAAGATTGCACGGAAGTCTCACGCGAGATGGGGTGGGGGCTTTCGGAGCAGCGCCAGGGATGGCGCGGTCCAAGGTCGGCACAAGGAAGTGCCGTGAATTGGAGCGGAGAAAGCCCCCACCGCAGCTCGCATGCCCCCCAATCTCTAATCAGGAAGTTCGCAGCCCAGCCACCGCCCCCTCAATGTGCTCCATCGCCCCCCGAATCACCCCCAAAGGCGACCCAAGGTTCAGCCGCATAAACCCGCTGCCCTGCTCCCCGAAGGTAATGCCAGGATTCATCCCAACCCCGGCCTGCTCCACCATAAACCGCTTCAGCTCCGGGTCATCCAGCCCAAGGCCCCGACAATCCAGCCAAAGCAGATAGGTCCCCTCCGGGTCCGTTACCTTTACCTCCGGCAACCGCTGCTCCACAAAGCCAAGCACAAAATCCCGGTTGCCGCGAACATAGTCCATCATCTCCGCCAGCCACTCGCCACCGTGGCGATAGCCCGCCTCAAAGGCCGTTACACTGAACGGATTGCACTGCACCATATGCAGCGAATCAAACACCCCGTTCAGCTGCCCCAGCAGGTCCGCCCGCTCCGACACCACCGCAGACAGCCCCATGCCTGGAATATTGAACGTCTTGCTCGGAGCCACCGTGGTAAGCAGCGGATCACCCAGCTCACAGACCGTTGCCAGCATGGTGTGCGCCGGCCGGTCCCGGTAAACCAGATCCGCATGGATTTCGTCAGAAACCACCACCAGCTCGTGGCGACGGGCAATCGCCATCACACCCTCCAGCTCCTTACGACACCACACCCGACCAACCGGGTTATGGGGTGAGCACAGGAACAGCACCTTGTTGGATGGATCGGAAGCACAGCTTTCCAGGTGTTCCAGATCCATCTCATACCGGCCGTCCCGCTCCACCAACGGATTTTCCACCACCCGGCGACCGGCCTTGCGAATACTGCTGAAAAACGGCGGGTACACCGGTGGCTGGATCATGACTCCCTCGCCTGCCTCCGCAAACGCCATGGCGGCCGCATGCAGGGTCGGCACCACCCCGGGGGCCATGCGAACCCACTCCCGCTGAATGGTCCAGTCATGATGCTCCCGGAACCAGTCGATCATGGACTCGTACAGGCTGTCCGGAAACAGCGTGTAGCCATAGGCCGGATGGCGCGCCCGCGCCACCAGGGCATCGGTGACCGCCTGCGGTGCAGCAAAATCGGTATCCGCCACCCACAGGGGAATCACATCCTCCCGCCCGAACACTGCTCTGCGGGCGTCAAACTTTACGGCGCAGGTGCCCTCTCGAGAGAACACCTGGTCAAACGGATTACTCAAGCCTTACGCTCCCAGATCGTAATGTCCGTGAAATTGTACTGGTATTTATTGGTCGTCTCGCGAATGACAAAAGGCATCCGTCCCGGTTCGCCAACCAGGGAGAAATGCTCGCCCAACAGCTCATCCAGCGCATCGCGGGTCGTGTAGTTTTCACCATCCTTCTTGAAACCACCGAGCCACTTCTCACGGGGCGTATGCTCCTCCTGCCAGGTATAGGGGGAGGCCAGCACCAACAAACCGCCGGCCTTAATCCGCCTGTGAATCTCCGCGAGGAAGCGTTCCGGGTCATAGAGCCGATCCAGCAGGTTACTCGCCAGCACAAGGTCATAGCCGGTGAACTGGGGTTTGAGATTGCAGGCGTCCCCCTGCCAGAAGTGAACCTTTCCGGAAACCTCAGCCAGGCCCAACTGATCCAGGTAGCGGGTACGGTAGCCAACCAGCTCTGCCTCATCAACCAGGGTATAACGTAGCGCGCCCTGATCCGCCATGGACACGCCCTGGGCAATAAAACGGGCCGAGAAATCCACCCCGGTGACATGGTCAAAATGCCTGGCCAGTTCGAATGTTGAGCGACCGGAGGCACAACCAATATCCAGCGCGGCAATCGCGGGTCGATCCCCCATGGCGCTGATCGCCAGTTCCGCAATGGCTTTGGGGTAGTTGGGCACACCCAGGTTTTCATCCCCGAAATGAAACTCGGCATATTCCGACAGCAGTTTGTCGGTTTCGTACTGGGTGGCCGGGGGCCGCACCTCGGCTTCGGAGACCACATACCGGAAACCGGCATGCTGGAAGAAGTGACGCCGGAATGCATAGCGGGCCGAGCGCAGGGTCTCGTTGCCACAGGAAATCCAGGACCCGCCCTTGATCAGGTTATGCTGATTATCGAAAGTCGGGGTCGTGAAGTCATCGTAGAGCGGATGCACTTCAAAGCCATCAAATGGATAGGTGGGCGTCTCCACCCACTGCCAGACGTTGCCCACAACATCAAAGAAGTCACCATGACGGAACCAGCTGACCGGACACGATGACGCCCAGTGATCCAGGTGCAGGTTGGCGCCGGCAGACGTGTTACGTGGCACCTCTCCAACGCCAGCGACATCATAGAGGCGATACCACTCGTCTTCCGTCGGCAAGCGTACTGATTGGCCGGTCTCCCGGGCCATCCAGTTACAGAATGCCTTGGCTTCGTGATAGTTGACCTCTGCCGGCCAGTCCCACGGCATCTCGACCTGCTCTGTCATCAACCGCAAATACCACTGGTTGTTCCAGACCCAGAACGTCGGATGGCGAGCTTCGGTAAAGTCCCGCCATTTGCGGCCCTCCTCTTCCCATACCTCGTCGTCCTGGTAACCGCCGGCTTCCACAAACTTCAGGAACTCGCTGTTGCTCACCAGGTATTGGCTCGCCTCAAACGCCGGCACGTCAGCACGGTGTTCACCGTATTCGTTGTCCCAGCCATAGAAAGGGGCATCGAACGGTTTCCCCAGGACAACCTCGCCACCGGGCACTGCCACCAGTGTGTTCTCGGGCGCCTCGCCGGTTTTCGGGCATGGCCGCCAGTCCGGGTCGCTCCGGATGTAGTCCAGCTTGTGCTGGCGAATAAGGACGGACGACGTTTCCAGATGAATCCGCTCATGCTCGATCCCCATCATGATCGGCCACCAGTCACTGCGCCAGTTGATCGGCAGCGTCAGCGGCAGGGTATCGATGAGGTCGAGGACCGCATGTCGGACCTTGTCCCGGTACGCCATGACTTCCGCAACCGAGGGCCAGTCGTAGTGATCATCATCCAGGTCATCCCAGCTCATTTCGTCAACGCCAACGGCGAACGTTGATTCCATGCGGGAATCGATGCGATGCGGCAACAGCTTGGCCAGGACCAGTTTGTTGACGAAAAAGGTCGCGGTATGGCCGAGATAGAAGATCAGTGGATGCCGCAATGGAATGGATTTTTCGAAATAGGCCTCATCCCGGGCAAGGGTGCGGAACAGGGACTCGTAACGGGCCCAGGTGGCCAGGAAATACTCCCTGATCTCGTCCCGCCTGGACTCCGGGTCGCCGGACGCCAGGTCGGGCGTACGCTCGAACAACCGGCTGCGGGTGGTTTCTTCAATGCTCTCCAACATACTCATCACGCATGCTCCTACAATCACTGTCCTTGCTGATACTGTTCGGCATGGCTTTCGGACCATCAAAAGCGATGATCCGTGCGTCGCACCCATGACGGTCCGGCCAGGAAACACTACAATTGCCACCCTACCCTTTACCCTGCTTGCTGTTCCGTTCCCGGAGAATCCATGATAGGCCAGATTGTTTCAACGATGTTGCCCGTCTTCCTCATTGCCGGGTGCGGAGCCCTCTACGGTCGCTATCGATCACCCGACATCCAGAGCATGAACACCGTCAACATGGAGCTGTTCGTGCCCATGCTGGTGTTTGCCGTGCTGGCCGACCAGGAGGCGCCACTGGCGGATTATGCCTGGCTGGCCACCGCCGGCGTGGTCGTTGTGCTGGGTTCCGGCCTGCTGTTGTGGCCCTTGGCAAAGATGTTGCGGCTGAACCTGAAAACCTTCCTGCCGCCGATGATGTTCAACAACTCCGGCAACATGGGCATTCCGCTGATCGTTCTCGCCTTTGGCGAGGCCGCCCTGCCCGCCGCCGTAGTGCTGTTTATCGTCGAGATGATCCTGCATTTCTCGGTAGGCCTGTACATGCTGGACCCCCACACCTCCATGATCCGGCGCCTGCGGGTGCCGGTGGTACTGGCGACCATTGCCGGGCTAGCAGTGAATATCGGGGGTGTGGCCCTGCCGGGATGGCTGATGGAAGCCCTGAATATGCTGGGCGGCATCTGCATTCCGCTGATGCTGTTCACCCTGGGCATCCGCATGCTGGAAGTGGACTTCAGTGACTGGAAGCTGGGCCTGCTCGGCGCTATCGCCAGCCCCGCCAGCGGCCTGGTTCTGGCCTGGCCGTTGATTGCGGTGCTGGACCTGCCCGGCATCCAGGTGGCCAGCCTGTGGGTATTCGCCGCGTTACCGCCAGCGGTACTCAACTATATGGTCGCCGAGCAGTACCGGCAGGAGCCCCACAAGGTGGCCTCCCTGGTACTGATCAGCAACCTGGGCAGCCTGGTGGTGATGCCCATTGTACTGGGACTGGTATTCAGCGCCGGTTACCTCTGAGCATAACCGGCGTCATGGACGCCTCAGGCCTGTCCCGCGCGGAAGAAAGAGACCTCCTTGCGCAACTGGTCTGCCAGGGTATCCAGCTCACGGCTTGAGGAAGCTACCTGCTCGGAGCCGGCGGCAGTCTCTACCGTGGCGTCGTGGATCCGGCTGATGTTGCGGTTCACTTCTTCCGCCACCGCACTCTGTTGCTCCGCCGCGCTGGCAATCTGGGCATTCATATCGTTGATGGCACCCACTTCGTGGCGGATCCGACCAAGGGCTTCCTGGGCCTCTCCGGTCTGAGCCACGGTCTCCCGCGCCAGTTCGCGACTGGTCTCCATGACCGAGACGGCCTGACCGGCACCGGTCTGCAGCTTGCCGATCATCTCCTGGATTTCCCGGGTGGAGTCCTGGGTGCGGGTCGCCAGCGAGCGCACCTCATCGGCGACCACCGCAAAGCCCCGGCCCTGCTCCCCGGCCCGTGCCGCCTCAATAGCCGCATTCAGGGCCAGCAGGTTGGTCTGTTCGGCGATGCCGTTGATCACTTCAATGATGGACTCGATATTGGCGCTGTCCTGGCTGACCTGGCGCACAGTTTCAGTGGCGCCTTCCAGGGTATCGGCCAGGTTACCGATGGCAGCGGCAGTGTCAGCCACTACCCGGTTGCCCTTCTCCACTTCTTCATCAGCGGTGCGGGTGGCAGAGGCCGCATTGCCGGCAAAGCCGGCGACTTCGTTGACGGTGGCTGCCATCTGGTTGACCGCCGCCGCCATTTGCTGGGCCTCTTCGGACTGCAGGCGGATTTGTTCACGGTTATTGCCAGCGGTGTCCATCAGTTCGGTGGCCGCCTCAGCCAGCTGGGTGGAGGCCTGGCGGACCCGCGCCATGGTGTCCGACAGACGGGTGGTGGTTTCCTTCAGGGCACCCATCACACTGTTCGGATACTGGGTATCGATCGCCTGGTCCAGCTGACCGTCTGCCAGTGCGCGGATTGCCTCAGCCACTTCTTCCGGCTCCGCCCCAAGGGTTGCTTTCAGGTTACGAATGATGAGCACCACCACGGCGATGCCCACCAGTATGGCCAACCCGGTGATGATAAAGATCAGGGCCTGGAAGCCGGAGGCTGCATCCTGAACCCGATCGATATCCCCGGCAATGATGTCTTCCTGGTGGTCAATAAATGCGTTTACCCGGGCGAGCCATTCCGTGTAGGCCGGGGACACCTGTTCCAGCAGGAAGACACGGGCCGCCTCGGGGCCTTCACTCTGGCGAAGGGTGACCAGCTGCCCTGTCAGCGCCAGGGTGCGCCGTTCGATGGCCTGGATTTCCCCAAGCAGGCGGGTTTCCTGCTCACTGGCACCGAGTTCATCGAACAGCCGGTCCATCGCCACTGCAGAGTCCTGATAAAAGGCCTTCAGCCGGTCAACATCCTGCAGGTGCGTCTGCAGGTCCGCGTCGTTGCGAACCAGCACGGCATCGCGAATGGCAATGGCCCGGTCATGGACACTACCGCGGAAGTTAATGGCATGGCGCTGCTTGACCGACGCACCTTCGCGCACGTCCATCAGGGTGCGATCCATGAAACCGACCCGGAGGTTGCCAATCACACTGACCAGCACCATCAGGGAAAGAACCACTCCAAAACCGAGACCCAGGCGCCCCGCAACCGATAGCCGACCGAACATGGCAATACTCCGACACCGTAAATTTATTGATCGAGCCTATGAGTTCCCTGAAACTCGAAGATTGGATCAATGTTTCGGGTCAGATTTGTTACTTTTTACATCAGTTTGCAATGCAACCTGATGAGCCCGGCCGGTCAGGCGCCTTTCTGGCCTTCCTGTCCCAGCAGTTTTTTCAGGGCGTCACCACTGAGCACTTCCACTTCTAACAGCTTGTGGGCACCACTCTCCAGTGTTTCCCGGTGGGACTCGAGAATGGCCGTAGCCTGGTTGAAGGCCTGGTCAATCAGCTCCCGAATAGCCTGGTCGATGGCTTCGGCAGTGGCTTCGCTGTACTGGCGGGAACTGTCCAGCCAGCGTTGTTGCAGGTGGGTCTGCCCGGCTTTTTCATAGGTCACCTGTCCCAGGGCCGGGATCATGCCAAAGCGAGTGACCATATCCCGGGCGATATCGGTGGCCTTTTCCAGGTCGTCGGCAGCGCCGGTGGAGGTGGCCTTGAATACCAGGCTTTCGGCGGCGCGACCACCGAGCAGTACGGTCATACGATTACGCAGTTCCTGCTCCGACAGCAGGAAGCGGTCCTCGGTGGGGCGTTGCAGGGTATAGCCAAGGGCGCTGATACCCCGGGGGATGATGGAAACCTTCTGCACCGGATCCACCCCTTCCAGTGACATCGCCACCAGGGCATGGCCCAGCTCGTGGTAGGCCACGGTGCGTCGTTCCTTTTCACTGAGAATCCGGTTTTTCTTCTCCAGGCCGGCCACGATACGCTCGATCGCCGCATTGAAGTCGTCCAGGGTAACCACGTCGGCATTGCGCCGGGTCGCCAGCAGGGCGGCCTCGTTCACCAGGTTGGCCAGGTCGGCGCCGGTAAAGCCCGGTGTCAGGGCGGCAATGTGGTCCAGGTCGGTATCTGCATCCAGCTTGATCTTGCGGATATGCACCTTCAGGATCTGGGCCCGGCCGATACGGTCAGGCCGGTCCACCAGCACCTGCCGGTCAAACCGGCCGGCTCGCAACAGGGCCTGGTCCAGGATCTCCGGGCGGTTGGTGGCCGCCAGCAGGATCAACCCGCTGGACGGATCAAAACCATCCAGTTCGACCAGCAGCTGGTTGAGGGTCTGCTCCTTTTCATCGTTGGCCATCATGGGGTTGGCACCCCGGGCCCGGCCCAGGGCATCCAGCTCGTCGATAAAGATAATGGCGGGGGCCATGCTGCGGGCCTGGTTGAACAGGTCCCGCACCCGGGCAGCACCAACGCCCACGAACATCTCCACGAACTCCGAGCCACTGATGGACAGGAAGGGCACCCCAGCCTGGCCTGCTACTGCCCGGGCCATCAGGGTTTTACCGGTGCCGGGCGGACCAACAAGCAGTACCCCCTTGGGAATGTGGGCACCCAGGCGACTGTAGGTCTCCGGGTCCCGCAGGAAATCCACCACTTCCTGCAACTCGGCCTTGGCTTCGTCCACCCCGGCCACGTCATCGAAGGTCACTTTCGTGTCCTTCTCCATGTAGACCTTGGCCTTGCTCTTGCCAATGGACATCATGCTGCCGCCACCGCCGCCCATGCCGCCCATCCGGCGCAACAGGAAGCTCCACAGCAGCACCAGCAACCCAAAGGGCAGCAGCCATGACAGCAGGGAAGTGAGCCAGGTGTTTTCCCGGACGCCGGTGTAGTCCACCCCGGCCTCCTCCAGCAACGGCACCAGGTCCGGGTCGTCCACCCGGATGGCGCGGATGTTCACCAGGTCACCCTCGGAGGAGCGCAGTCGGCTCAGCTCGTCCGACGTCAGGAACGGCGAGAGCTGGTTACGGGGCACCGAGGCCTTAACCTCTTCGGCGGCAACGGTCACGTCCTGGAGCTCGCCGGACAGGGCCAGGGTCCGGAACTCACTGTAGCGAATGGTCTGTGGCTGGGTGGAAAGCCAGTCCGGCAGCAGAAAAAGCAGCAGCAAAACCCCCACGAAGTACCAGATGGAAAATTGCGTGCGCTTGTCCGGCGTTGGTGTAGGCATGGGTCGCTTCCTGTTGACGGCTCTGACTTTTCAGGGAGTTCCAGTATAGCCTGTTCATCGCAAGCTAACCGGTGATATGCGTCAAACGGCTTTCAGTGGACGGTCACGGCTATCGTTCCTGCACCGGCCACCCCTTGCAAGCCTGGCAGGTTTGACCGATGGTAAACGGAGTCATGGTGTATTCCATTCCCGATACGGAGGTCTGTCAATGAGTGTTCTGTTCCTGATCATCAGTGCCCTGGTGCTGATCTATCTCGGCCTTGGCGGCACGGTAGCTACCGTGGTGCTGGTGGCCGCGACCCTGGCCGGCATGGCCCAGGATGACTGGCATATCCTCAGCATCCTCCTGGGCGGCGGCCTGCTGGCCCTGGCGATGATCATCCTGCACGCTGACGAGCTGCGCCGGGATAAGCTCAGCAAACCCCTGCTGGGCTGGGTAAGGGGACAACTTCCCAAACTGTCCGACACTGAGCAGGAGGCCCTGAAGTCCGGTTCCGTAGACTGGGACGGCGAGCTGTTTTCCGGCCAGCCAGAGTGGTCAAAACTGCTGGATGCCAAGCCTGCCCACCTCTCCAGCGAGGAGCAGGCGTTTCTCGACGGCCCGGTGGAAACACTCTGCGCCATGCTGGACGACTGGAAGATTACCCACGAAGACTACGACCTGCCGGACAAGGTCTGGAAATACATTCGGGAAAACGGCTTCTTCGGCCTGATGATTCCAAAGGAGCAGGGTGGCAAAGGCTTCTCCCACACCGCCCACTCGGAAATCGTGATGAAGATCTCCACCCGCAGCGTGTCCGCCGCCGTCACCGTGATGGTGCCCAACTCCCTCGGCCCGGGCGAACTGCTGATGGAATACGGCACCGATGACCAGAAGCAACACTACCTGCCCCGCCTCGCCAATGGTGAGGAAATCCCCTGCTTCGCCCTCACCTCACCGGTGGCTGGCTCCGACGCCGGCGCCATTCCGGACAAGGGCATTGTCTGCAAGGGCCAGTGGAACGGCAAGGAAGTGCTGGGCCTCAAGGTCACCTGGAACAAGCGCTACATTACCCTGGCACCGGTGGCGACCCTGATCGGCCTGGCCATCAAGGTCTATGACCCCGACAAGCTGCTCGGTGGCGACGACAATATAGGCGTGACTTGTGTGCTGGTCCCAAGGGACACCGAAGGTGTCCATGCCGGTGCCCGCCACCTGCCCATGAATACCGTTTTCATGAACGGTCCTACCTGGGGCAACGACGTATTTATTCCCATGGAACAGGTGATCGGCGGCCAGGAGATGCTTGGCAAGGGCTGGACCATGCTACTGGAGTGCCTGTCCATCGGCCGCTCCATCTCGCTGCCTGCCCTGGGCACCGGTGCCGGCAAGGTCGCCAGCCTGGCCACCGGCTCCTACGCCCTGGTGCGGGAGCAGTTCGGTCGTTCCATCAGCCAGTTTGAAGGGGTGCAGGAAGCCCTGGAGCCCATTGCCGGCTACACCTACATGATGGACTCCGCCCGCCTGCTGACCGCCGGCATGCTGGACCGGGGCGTGCGGCCCTCGGTGCCGTCGGCGGTGCTGAAATACCGCAACACTGACCTGATGCGGGTAGTGATCAATAACGCCATGGATGTGGTCGCCGGCCGGGGTGTCATCACCGGCCCCCGCAACTTCCTGGCGCGGGCCTACCAGGCGGTACCCATTGGTATCACGGTGGAAGGGGCCAATATCCTGACCCGCAGCCTGATGGTTTTCGGCCAGGGCGCGATCCGCTGCCATCCGTTTATCGTGGATGAAATCGAGGCTGCGGGCATGGACGATGAACGGGAGGCGGTGCGCAAGTTTGATGACACTTTCTATCGGCACATTGCCCACACCACCCGCAATGCCCTGCGGGCGCTGGTGCTGGGACTGACCCACGGACTGGCGGAGCCCGCCCCCCGTGAGGGCAACATTGGCAAGTACTACCGGCAACTGGCCAGGTTTTCCGCCGGCTTTGCCCTGCTGACAGATGTCACCCTGCTTACCATTGGTGGTGGCCTGAAAGCCCGTCAGCGGCTGTCCGGCCGCATGGCCGACTGCCTGGTGCAGTTGTACTACGCCTCTGCCGTCATAAAGCAGTGGCACGAGGAAGGCTATCCGGACGATCAGCGGCCCCTGGTGGAGTGGTGCCTGCAAACCTGCCTGAAAGACTTGCAGGCAGCGATGCGGGAGGCGGTGATCAACTTCCCGGTGCCGGCCCTGCGCTGGCCGCTGCGAATCCTGATTTTGCCGCTGGGCGCCACCGGCCTCAATGGCCCGGATGACCGCCTGGGTACGGAAGTGGCGGCGACCATTGTGAAAGACAAACCGCTGCGACAGCGCATCAGCCGGGGGGCCTACTTCAACGACAAGCCCGACGACGCCCTGGGCCGGGTGCTCAATGCCTATCGCCTGGCCAATGAAACCGTGGAGCTGCGGGCCCGCCTGCACGACGCCATCCGCAACCGTGACCCGGAAGAGCTCGGCGGCATTGATATGCTGCTGGGGCATCAGCGCAAGGAACTGGTGGACTGGGCCTGCAAGGAAGGTATTGTCAGGGATGAGGAATGCGACAAGCTGCTGGAGGCCCTGACCGCGCTCTACGACGTGATCCGGGTGGACGCCTTCGATGCGGACGGCCTCAAGGCCCTCTCCCGCTGTGCCAAGGGCAAGCGCAAGGTGGTGGAGCGCCCGGCCAGCGACGACCAGGACACTGAGTCAGTCCTGCCGGAGAAGCCCGCCGGCAGCGGGAACGCCTCCACCCGTGCGACAAAGACCCGCAAGGCTACCAGCAGCAAGGCAAACGGCCGGAAAGCGTAGTCTTCCGGCCGTCAGGCGGGCGTCAAACGTGGGTCAGGGCGTGCCGGCGCCCTGGCCGGTCCAGGTGGGGCACGTTATTGAAGCTCAGCACCCGGCGGGCACTGCGGCCCATAATGACCTCACAGAATGCCGCGTTGCGGAACTGGAAGTTGAAGTGGATGGCGCCCTTCTGGGGGCCTTCGACCAACTGGGTCAGGGCGCTGCCAATCACGCCGCCGGAGGTCACTACCAGCACGGCATCGTCCCGACCCGCACCCTCGCAGGCGTGGCTGATCGCGTCTTCAATACGCTGGCCGAAGTCGCCCCAGGTCTCGTCGACGTCAGTGAGGCGGTCGTCGATCCAGGCCTCGTAAGCCGCCCGGAAGGTGCGCCAGTAATCCTTGAAATCCCGCTTCTGGTGCAGGTGTTGGTCCCCCTGGCCGGTAAAGGCCCGGTACATCATCTCGCCGTCGTACTCATTCAGCCCGGGATGGGTGGAAACGTCGATACCAGCGTGTGCCATGCCCTCAAGCACCCCCTTGGCGGTGTCCTGCTGACGTTGCAGGTCGCCAGCCACCACCCGGTGAAAGTTCAGTTCACGCTCGGCGAAGTATTCCCCCAGCCAGCGGGCCTGCTGCCAGCCAAGCTCGGAAAGTTGATCGTAGTTTGCCTGGCCAAAGGAGGCCTGCCCGTGTCGGACGATAAAGAGTTTTGCCATGGGATACGTGCTACCTGTGTGTGACTGCAAAAGCCACATCCTGCCTCAGCTGTGGTCAGTTGACCAGTCGACCGGTTCAGAAATTGCTGGCCAGCTGCCAGCCGATAAACCCCAGGGTACCGCTACTGAGCACCAGTGCCAGCACTGCCACCACGCCGTCCCGGGCAATCATGGCCAGGCCGAAGGCCATCAGGGCCAGGCCGCCGCCGTTGGCACTGAAGGGTACGAATTCCATCAGCGGCAGGGCCAGTGCCACCACCAGGCAGGCCAGCGCCAGCAGCAGGTTGCCACCCCCGGTCATCAGCCAGGTCAGTCGGGGCCCGGTGAAGCGGTCCAGGAAACGGGCCGGCTTGCGCATCCATGCCAGCCCCTTGTGCAGCTTGTCCCGTGGCACCCGACGCTGGCTCAACCATGCGGGAAGCCAGATGTAATCCCGGCGAAACAGCCGCTGGCCAACGGTAAGAATGACCAGCATCCCCATCAGGGTGGGCACGCCCGGCAGGTCACCAATCAGTGGTGCCAGCACCACCAGTCCGGCCACCACCGCCACGGGACCGAAACTTCGGGTACCGGCCGCATCCAGAATCTCCCTCACCGTTACCCGCCGACCATCACCATCGGTGTCCCGAATCCGGTCCAGCAGACCCTCCAGGCTGTCAAGGCGATGCCCATCGGCAGACCCGGAGTCCTTCGATTGGCTCATTCATTCTCCTTCCGGTTGCCCGCATTGCCGTTTATAACGGGCTTGTCATCGAGCAAGCCACTGTCGATAGCCCGGGCCAGCAACCAGTTTCGTAAAGATCGCAATCCGGGCTCCTGGCGCCGGCTGGCCTTGATGGCGAAATAGAAACTGTCCCCGGTGACCACGCTGTGCAGGGGCAAGCGCACAAAATCGCCGGCATCATCCCGGTTGCTCAGCATATAGTCATTGGTCAGGGCGATACCCTGATGATAACGGGCCGCTTCCAGTGCCAGCAGCATATGACTGAAGTGCTGGACCTGGGCCGTAGCAGGAATGCCCATGTCGGCTTCCGCGAACCAGGCCTCCCAGTCGCCACACGTCCGGTTGTAGATGCTGAAGGTAGATAGCAGCGTGTGCTCCGCCATGTTTTCGGGGGTAAGCACGTTCCCCTCCAGCGCCTGCCAGTATTGACGACTGCACACCGGAAACAGCCGTTCCCGGTATAACAGATCATAGCTGTAGGCGGGTGAATCCGTATTGATGGTAATGAAGCTGTCAGCAACACGGCCGGACAACACCGGGTGCTCACCGGTCATCTCCAGTATCAGCTGGATTTCCGGGTGCTGGCGGTGCAGGTCCGGCAGTCGTGGCACCAGCCATCGCACCGCAAAGGAACTGAATACCGCCAGGCGCAGGCTGCTGTCCTGACGGCCCAGAAGCTGGCCCGTGGCACGGTCGATCTGGACCAGCGCCGAAGAGATGCCCTCCAGGTAGTCCTGCCCCCCCCGGGTCAGGGCCAGGCTGCGACCATGACGTTCGAAAAGGGGTTCACCCAGGAAGGTTTCCAGCTGCTTGATCTGGTGGCTGACCGCGCTCTGGCTAACGCTGAGCTCCTCAGCGGCACGGGAGAAGCTGTTGAGCCTGGCAACTGCCTCGAACACGGGCAGGGATTTCAGGGGTGGCAGTTTCATTATCGAATTTTCTCATAGATGAGCAATAAATATCATTTTATCGGATATTCTTGCCAACCTATACTTCCCCCTTTCACCACACACGCCACTATTAACCAGAGGGAGGCACCATGTCGGGCAAAACCGTCAACAGCGCTATTCTGCTGCTGATCATCGGCAATGCCCTGGCCATTGTGTCCGACGTCTTTATCAAACTGATGGAGCCGGAAGCCCCGGTGTTCCAGTTTGCTTTCCTGCGTAATCTCATTACCGTCCTCCTGCTGATGCCGCTGCTGAAGCGGGCAGAATACGGGCGGTTGTTCGAGGGGTTCGTGGTCCATGCCATTCGCTCCCATGTGTTGCTGGCCGGATTGCTGTGCATGGTAGTCGCCCTGACCACCCTGCCCCTGGCCACGGCCAACGCGGTTTTCTACGCAGCGCCGGTGATCCTGATGGTGCTGTCGGTGCTGGTATACGGTGAGCGGCTCTCACCCCTGAGTGTGCTGGCAGTGATCAGTGGCTTTGCCGGGGTGCTGGTGATCCTGCGGCCGACAGCGCTGGACTTCTCCGCACTATCAGCGCTGGGCACCGCCTTCTGCCTGGCGGTAGCAGCACTGATGGTGCGCCGGCTGCCTTCCGGACAGTCCACGCTGCACAAGCTGTTCCTCAATTCGCTACTGGCCATTCCCGC
Source organism: Marinobacter sp. AN1 (assembly GCF_026013985.1). Taxonomy (NCBI): domain Bacteria; kingdom Pseudomonadati; phylum Pseudomonadota; class Gammaproteobacteria; order Pseudomonadales; family Marinobacteraceae; genus Marinobacter; species Marinobacter sp. AN1. The sequence goes on from NZ_CP110342.1 coordinate 4,064,947, forward strand.
CAGCTTCGCGCTGGCGATGTGGGAAGGGGCCCCCTGGCGGTGGGAAATCATTGCCAGTGCCGTTGGTTCGGCAGTGTTCATCCTGGGCTACAACGCGAGTGTACTGAAGGGCTACAAACACGTGGATGCCAACCAGGTCACCAGCGCCGAGTACACCGGGCTGATCTGGGCCATCGCCGTGGGCTGGCTGGCGTTTGGCGAAATACCGGATCTGTGGTTCCTTACCGGCAGCCTGATGATTATCGTTCCCCTGGTGCTGATCGGCCTGAACCAGCGCCGCAAGCGCCGCCTGATTCATCGGCGGCCGGGCGCCGAGGCCCAGGGGGCATAAACCCGCGCCCCCAGGGAACCACCCCATTCTCGCCCAAACCGGCAAGGCCTGACCCACGCATAGGTCTTTGAACCGGTTCCCAATTCGGGATACTTAACAGATTTTCACATGAGGTCGGCTGCGCTGAGCAGGCACTATGGCCTCAACAAATACGGAACCGATTTATTCGCAGGAGGCGCCCATGTCCAAAGCCCTGGCCTTTGTTGCAGGCATCGCCGTTGTCATCGCGGCACTGTTGTTCCTGTTTGCCCCGGTTTCCAGCGACCCGGAGTCTGCATCACCGGCACAAACCCCGGAAGCCGGCACCCGGGCAACCGACAACCCTGATACCCGAGAACCACCTGCCGCAGGCCTGGCCGATGCCGGTGTGCCGGATAACGTTTCCCGCTGGCCAGACCCCGAAGCCACCTCCGCCCTGCCAGCGAGGCCCAACAGCCCTTCCCGTAACGCCAGACCCGTGGTTTCCCTGTGGCGTACCGACGGTGACCCTGAAAAGACCGAGGTGGACGGCGTCCCGGCCATTCGTATGGAAGGTGACCAGGAAGCCGCCGCTTCGCTGCACGTGGGGCAGCAACTGGCACTGCAGCTACCGGACCTGGACCGCACCCTCAGCGCCCGCCTGGAAAGCACCCATAACCAGCTCAACGACATCCAGGTATTCCGTGGCCCGGTCAGTGGTGGCCACGAAGACGACAACGTTGTGGTTACCCGGGGCAAGAAATCCACCTATGTGGTGATCAGCACCCGCGAGGGGGTCTACTCGGCGGTCATCGACAACGAGACCGGCGACACCACCCTGACCAGCGAAACCGACATACAGGACAACCTGGCCGGTGAGGATGATGCCATTCCGGTGCCTGGCGTGGAGCAACTGCCACCCTCTGGCTAACCGATATTGCGGTAAGGCGGCGGCTGCTGCCTGCAGTACCTCGAACCCCACGGCGGACAGGAGTACCCGTCGTACAAACACACCCTTGATCAGGGACTGACGCTATGAAACAACCCATTCACTGGCTGGCCGGCCTTTCCCTCGCCCTGGGAAGCCCGCTGGCCCTCGCCAACCAGGTCGACGTACTGGTGTTCTACACGGGCGAAGCCGCCGCAACCTCCTCCGGCCAGGACATCCAAGCCCGCATCGTGTCCTATGTGGAACACGCCAACCAGGCCTACCGTAACAGTGATGTCGACGTACAGCTGCGGCTGGTGGGCACCGAACCGGTACAGGGCAGTTACGGCAGTGTAGATGGCAATGTTCTTGGCCGGTTCCGGTCCGACAGCAACGTCGCCCGCCTGCGTCAACAATACGGGGCGGACCTGGTCGCATTGATCAGCACCCCGCAACGCAGCGGCGCCGGCTACATCTGCGGTGTCGGCTACCAACCCGGCGGCAACGAGAATGCCGGTCGCTTCTATACCAACGCCTCCGCCTATGGCTACAGCATGACCGGCGTCAGCTGCGGCTATAACACCTTTGCCCACGAGCTGGGCCACAACATGTCTCTGGGCCACTCCCATGCCCAGAACTCCTTCGGTTCCGTGTTCCCCTGGGGCCGTGGCCATGGGGTTTCGGGCCTGTTCAGTACCGTCATGGCCTACCCCCAGTCCTACGGCACCCGCAACCACCTGGCACAGTTCGCCAGCCCGGACCAGGTCCGTTGCGAAGGTCAGCCCTGTGGCTCAGACATCAATCGCAGTGATGGCGCCGATGCGGTGACCGCCATCAACCGCCTGGCGGCGCAGGTGGCGGATTTCATGCCCACGGCAGTCATTGACGACGGTGACCCGGAAGAGGAAGAGCCGGATACCGGTAACCCCGGCGATGGCAACCCGGGTGATCCGGACGACGGTGACAACAACGGCGGGGACAACGGTGATGACAACGGCAACGACCCCGAGCTGCCAGTCTGTGACAAGCCGAAGCTGGCCGAGAACAACCTGGTCCGGGCACCGGACTTCAATGAGCTGTCGCCCTGGGGCAGCTTCAACAACGCCGCCAGCCTGACCACCGCCAGCATCAACACCAGCTGTGGCCGCGACAACCTGCTGCTGGTAACGGACCGCACCGAGTATTACGGCGGCCCCGTGCAGTTGATCGAAGATGGGTTGGAAGCAGGTGCACAATACCGGGTCTCCGCGAAGCTGGCGCTGGCCGGGACCGATATCCGTGACGTGGTCCGGATCAGCCTGGAAATCGCTGACAGCCAGGGCACCCACTTCCAGGATCTCCCGGAACTGTCGGTAACCGCCAACGAGTTCAGCCAGTACGACGAAACCTTTACCGTCGCTGCCGAGGGTGGCGTCCGGCAGGCACGCCTGCTGATCGCTGGCCCCGCCGAAGGCGTTGATTTCGTGGCGGATGAAGTCCGGCTTGAGAAGCTCGCCGATGCCCCGGATGACGACGGGGGTGATGACAACAACGGCGGCAATACCACCCTCCTGGAAGAAGGCTTCGAGCAGGGCGGCAACGGCTGGTCCGGTTATATGGGCAGCTGGGTCTTCCGCACCCGCACCGCCAGTGAAGGCAACTTCGGCCTGGCCTCCCTGTTCCGGATGAGCACCAATGCCGGCCCGGTGCTGGAGGCCACAGGGTTGCTGGAAGCCGGCAAGACGTACCAGGCGTCGTTCGATGTGATGCTGAGCAACCGCCGCCAGGCCACGGATGCGGTGGAACTCTGGGCGTGGTACATAGATGACGAAGGCGCCCACTGGCAAAAGCTCGGCGGCGGCCAGGTTGCCACCAACAGCTGGTCCACGATCAACAGCCAGTTCAGCCTGCAGCCTTCCGGCAATATTAACCAGCTGAGACTGCATGTGATGGGCGCCGCCACCTCGAGCCGCATTATTATCGATAACGTCAAACTCGGCCTGTAGTAAAGGCTTTCCGGCTGGCGATGTATCCGCCAGCCGGCAACAGAAGAAGTACTCGGTGACCTCTTGGGCACCCGGCTTCCCTGGCCGGGTGCCCCCTTTTTCCTGATCCTTTCCCGCTCACGCCCACCTCCCCTGACGCAACCCACTGGACAAGCCACCATCCGGCTGTCTAGGATCAGGTTTTGTTTTGCAACCTGATTCCAACCAACACCAACGACAGAACAACAGGCAGGAGCCCCACCATGTATCTCAGCGAACCCAAAACCCTCTCCACCCCACGCGGCACGTTCACCTGGCGCGAGGGCGGTGACCCCTCCGGCGCCCCGGTGGTCATGATTCACGGCTGGCCCGAAAGCTCCTATTGCTGGGAGCACACCGGTCGCCACCTGAAAGAAGGGCTACGGGTGATCGCACCTGACCTGCGGGGCCTGGGTGACAGCGAGCGTACAGAAGGCCAACAGCACTACATGAAACAGGCCCTGGCGGAAGATGTGGTCAGCATGCTGGACGAGCTGGGCATCGGGGAGTTCCAACTGGTGGGCCATGACTGGGGTGGCATCGTGGCCCAGGAAGTGGCCCTGGCGATCCCGGGCCGGATCCAGAAGATGGTGATCATGAACATCGCCATCATCAATAACCTCAAGGGCAACATGGAAGTGATCGAAAAGGTCCGCTCCGGCAGCGGCAAGGCGTACTGGTACCAGCACTTCCAGCAGGCCCCCGGCCTGGCGGAGGCGATGATCCCCGGCAATGAGGACACCTGGATCCGCTTCTTCGTTAACGGCGTGGTGAAACCGATTCCGGAGGACGCTGTGGCCGAATACGTGCGCATGTACAGCATCCCCGGCACCCCGGGCGCGGGCGCCAGCTATTACCGCGCGTTCAAGGAGGATGCCAAGCGCTGGGCCACCCTGTCAGGCCATAAATGGAAAATCCCGAGCCTCTACATCTACGGCAACAAGGACAAGGTGATCATTCCGGAGTACCTGAACCACATCGAGGATTGCTTTGAAGAGATCCGGGTGGAACAGGTGGATGCCGGGCACTTCCTGCAGGAAGAAAAGCCGGAAGAGGTGGCTGGTCACATGAACGGCTTTTTCGACGCCCGCTGAACGGGCATTCCGTAAAGGGCGGTCCTGATGGCCGCCCTACTCTTCTTCGTCCTTCACGCGCACGCTGCCGCCGCCCTGCCCCAGGGCTAGCCGGGCCACCAGGTTCTCGATCCTGGCGACCGCATCCTCGTTACCCTTGCGGCCGGAAAGCACCACCTGGGAACCCACAGATGCCACGTACATCAGCATCGCCAGGTCCTCGGTTTCGCTATCGGCGCTGCCCAGGTTGCGGAACAACAGCTTGTTCTGCTCGACCCGGGCCTGGTCCACCTCCTCGACGATCTCGGCGGCATGGCGGTTACGGCGGGCAAAGTCCCGCACGGCCAGTTCCACCTGTAACCGGCGTACGTTACGGGAGGCGTCAGTCAGCAGCAGTTGCAGCAACTGGTGCAGTTCCTCTTCCGGGTGTTCCCCTTTAGGCCGCATGTAGTCCAGCTCGACGAACCGCCGGTCCCGCCAGCGGTCCAGGAAGCTGTCTACCAGGTCTTCATGGTCCCGGAAATGCCAGTAGAAACTGCCCCGGGTAACGCCGAGTTTCTTGGCGAGCGTGAGCACCCGCAAACTGCCAAAACCACCACTGGCTACCTCACCAGCGGCGGCATCCAGCCAGTCGTCGCGGGTCAACTGGGGCTTGCCGGTTTTTCCGGAGGCCCTGGGGGTACCTTTGGAGTCGGATGCCATAGTCTGCCTGTCGATCGGGTGGCGGGTGTGCCAGTTTGGGTCCTGGAAGGCCAAGGGGCGCGGAGTGTACAACCCCGTTGACCTTTTACGCCAACATACATTACTGTACGGACTCTCCAGACACCAGTGTATGGAATAAAACTCCCCCATTCCATTATCCATAAGGCGCCGAACCGGGGACCGACCTGTCCCGGAAAGAGCCGACAGAGCTATACGGCACCTGTTGCCACCGCCAATAAGGAGCGAGCATGAGCACCGCACACTACGACACCAACGGCAATGTAGCCGTTATCCGCCTGGACAATCCGCCGGTCAACGGCCTCAGCCTCGGACTGCGCCAGGGCATTGTCGACGGCATCAAGAAAGCAGAGCAGGACAGCGCCATCGAGGCCATCGTCATCACCGGTTCTGACCGGGCTTTCTCCGGCGGCGCTGACATCACCGAGTTTGGCACCCCGAGAGTGATGCAGGAGCCCATCCTCACCACCGCCATCCACTATGTGGAAACCGCCAAAAAACCGGTTATCGCGGCCATCAGCGGTAACTGCATGGGCGGCGGCCTGGAACTGGCCCTGGGCTGTAACTACCGGGTATCAAAGCCGGACGCCACCCTCGCCCTGCCGGAAGTGAAGCTGGGCATCCTGCCGGGCGCCGGTGGCACCCAGCGGTTGCCGCGGGTTATCGGTGTCGAGCAGGCCCTGAACATGATCGTCTCCGGCGCGGTAGTGCCGGCGAAGAAGTTTGAAGGCACCCCGCTGCTGGACGAAATCATCGAAGGCGACCTGATGGAAGGCGCCCTGGCCTTCGCCCGCAAGGTAGTTGCCGACAAGATGCCACTGAAGAAGGTACGCGACCTGAAGGTGAAGCATCCCAACCCGGAAGGCTTCTTCATGTTCGCCCGCAACACCATCGGTGCCATGGCAAAGAACTACCCCGCTCCGCTGAAGTGCCTCGAAGCGGTGGAAGCCGCTGCCACCAAGCCCTTCGACGAGGGCATGAAGGTCGAGCGTGACGGCATCAAGTACCTGATGCAGACCCCGGAGTCCGCCGCCCTGCGCCACGCCTTCTTTGCCGAGCGCAAGACCAGCAAGATTTCCGACGTGCCGTCTGACACCCCCACCCGTGACATCAACAAGGTGGGCGTGATCGGTGCCGGCACCATGGGCACCGGTATTTCCATCAACTTCCTGAACGCCGGCATTCCGGTCACCATCGTCGAGATGAAGCAGGAAGGCCTCGACCGTGGCGTGGAAGCCATCCGCAAGGTCTACGAAGGCCAGGTGAAGAAAGGCCGCATGACCGAGGACAAGGCCAAGGCGAAGCTGGACCTGCTGACACCGTCCCTGAGCTATGACGACCTGAAGGACGCAGACCTGGTCATCGAGGCGGTGTTCGAGGAAATGGGCGTTAAAGAGCAGGTGTTCAACAAGCTGGACGAGATCTGCAAGTCCGGCGCCATCCTGGCCTCCAACACCTCCACCCTGGACGTGAACAAGATCGCCAGCTTCACCAAGCGCCCGGAAGACGTGATCGGCCTGCACTTCTTCAGCCCCGCCAACATCATGAAGCTGCTGGAAGTGGTGCGTGGTGACAAAACGGCCAAGGACGTCCTGGCCACCGCCATGAAGCTCGCCAAGACCATTCGCAAGACAGCGGTGGTTTCCGGTGTCTGCGATGGCTTTATCGGCAACCGGATGATCAACCAGTACTCCCGTGAGGCCCTGACCATGCTGGAGGAAGGCGCCAGCGTGCAGCAGATCGACAAGGCCATCGAGAAGTTCGGCTTTGCCATGGGACCGCTGCGCATGGCCGACCTGGCCGGCGGCGATATCGGCTGGGCCATCCGCAAGCGCCTGTACGCGGAAAACCCCGGCATGAAGAAGAACCTCATTGCCGACCGCCTGTGCGAGATGGGCCGCTATGGCCAGAAGACCGGCTCCGGCTTCTACAAGTATGAACCGGGCAACCGCAAGGCCCTGCACGATCCGGAAGTGGACAAGGTTGTCGACGAGTGTCGTGCCGAGATGGGTATCACCCCGCGTAAGATCAGCAACCAGGAAATTGTCCAGCGTTGTGTCTACGCCCTGGTGAACGAGGGTGCCCGCATCCTGGAGGAAGGCATTGCCCAGCGTGCCTCCGATATCGACATGGTGTACCTGACCGGCTACGGCTTCCCGGTATTCCGTGGTGGCCCCATGCACTACGCCGAACAGGTTGGCCTGGCCAACGTAGTCCGCGACATGGAGCCCTTCGCCGAGAACCCCAACACCCAGCAGGGCTTCTGGGAGCCGGCACCGCTGCTCGTGAAATGCGCGCAGGAAGGCAAGGGTTTCGATCAGTAAGGCCACCAACGAATTGATCGCCGGGGCCCGCGCGGGCCCCGGCACACAGGAGAAAGATTATGAATGATGTTGTCATCGTATCCACCGCCCGCACGCCCCTGGCCAAGTCCTGGCGCGGCGGCCTGAACATGACCCACGGCGCCACCCTGGCCGGTCACGCTATCCAGCACGCCGTTGAGCGTTCAAAGGTGGATCCCGCCGAGATTGAAGACGTACTGATGGGCTGTGCCCTGCCGGAAGGTTCTACTGGTAACGACGTCGCCCGCATGGGCGCGATCCGTGCAGGCCTGCCGGTGTCCGTGGCCGGCGCCACCATCAACCGGTTCTGCTCCTCTGGCCTGCAGGCCATCGCCATGGCCGCCCACCACATTGCCGTGGACAAGGTCCCAGTGATGGTTGCCGGTGGCGTGGAGTCCATCTCCACCGTACAGGCCACCGTTAACCAGAACTACGTTGCCGAGCCCTGGCTGATGCAGAACAAGCCGGAGCTGTACTGGTCCATGCTACAGACCGCCGAGACCGTGGCCCAGCGCTACAAGGTCAAGAAAGAGGACATGGACGAATACGGCGTACGCAGCCAGACCCTGGCCGCCACGGCCCGTGAGGAAGGCAAGTTCGACGACGAGATCGTGCCCATCACCACTACCGCCGGCGTTGCCGACAAGGCCACCGGCCAGCTGATGAGCAAGGAAGTGACCGTGTCCCAGGACGAAGGCATCCGCCCCGGCACCAACCTGGAAGGCGTAAGCAAGATCCGCTCCGCGATGGAAGGTGGCGTAGTCACTGCGGGCAACGCCAGCCAGTTCTCCGACGGCGCCTCTGCCTGTGTGCTGATGGATGGCAAGCTGGCCGAGCAGCGTGGCCTGCAGCCGCTGGGCATCTTCCGTGGCTTCGCCGTAGCAGGCTGTGAGCCGGACGAAATGGGCATTGGCCCGGTCTACGCGGTACCCAAGCTGCTCAAGCGTGCGGGCCTGACCGTGGACGACATCGGCCTGTGGGAACTGAACGAGGCCTTCGCCGTCCAGGTACTGTACTGTCAGCGTGAACTGGGCATTCCCATGGACCGCCTGAACGTCAACGGCGGCGCCATTGCGGTGGGCCACCCCTACGGCACCACTGGCTCCCGCCTGGTGGGCCACGCCCTCATAGAAGGCAAGCGCCGCGGCGTGAAATACGTGGTGGTTACCATGTGCGTGGGTACCGGTATGGGTGCCGCAGGTCTGTTTGAAGTGGCCTGATCGGGCATTTCATACGAATAAGGCTATTGCATGACTAACCGGGGCCCCTGACAACCATTCAGGGGCCCCGTTGCAACTGACGATAAAGAGAGACAACCATGGATCTGAACTACACCCCTGAACAGGAGGCCTTCCGCCAGGAAGTCCGCCAGTTCCTGCAGGACAACCTGCCGGATGACATCCGCGAGCGGGTTCAGAAGCGCCTGCGCTTCACCAAGGACATGATCGTCCGCTGGCAACAGATTCTGTACAAGCAGGGCTGGGGCGCCAGCACCTGGCCGAAGGAATTCGGCGGCACCGGCTGGAGCGAAGTGGAACAACTGATCTTCGAGGAAGAGTGTGCCCTCGCTGGCGCACCCCGCCAGCTGGACTTCGGTCTGCGCATGGTGGCCCCGGTGATCATGAAGTTCGGCAACCAGGAGCAGAAAGACAAGCACCTGCCCGGTATCGTCAGCGGCGACGTCTGGTGGTCCCAGGGTTATTCCGAGCCGGGCTCCGGTTCCGACCTGGCCTCCCTGCGCACCACCGCCGAGCGGGACGGTGACTACTACATCGTCAACGGCCAGAAAACCTGGACCACCCTGGGTCAGCACGGCGACTGGATCTTCTGCCTGGTTCGCACCAACAAGGACGTGAAGGCCCAGGAGGGCATCTCCTTCCTGCTGATCGACATGAAGACCCCGGGCATCGACGTAAAGCCCATCATCATGCTGGATGGTGAGCACGAAATTAACGATGTGTTCTTCGAGAACGTCAAGGTGCCGGTGGAAAACCTGGTGGGCGAAGAGGACAAGGGCTGGACCTACGCCAAGTACCTGCTGGGCCACGAGCGTACCGGCCTGGCCAACGTGGGCCAGTGGAAAGCCATGATGCGCCGCCTGAAGGAAATCGCCCGGGAAGAACAGGATGACGGCCACGCCATCATCGAGAACCCCCGCTTCCGCGACCGCCTGGCCCAGCTGGACGCCGAACTGCGTGCGCTGGAGCTGACCGTGCTGCGGGTACTGACCAACTCGTCCGGCCCGGGGCCCGAGGCCTCCATCCTCAAGATTCGCGGCACCGAGATCGGCCAGCGCCTGTTCGAACTGGCCATGGAAGCGACCGGCCAGGGCGCCCTCGCCCACATCCCGGATGCCCTGGAGCCCGACTACGACGGCCCCATGGTTGGCGGCATGAACGCCGTACCGGCGGCAGGTGACTACTTCAACATGCGCAAGCTGTCCATCTTCGGCGGATCCAACGAGATCCAGCGCAACATCATTTCCAAACTGGTGCTGGGGCTGTAAGGAGCGGACCATGAACTTCGAACTGACAGAAGAACAGCAAATGCTGCAGGACTCGCTGCGCCGCTTCCTGGCCAACGAGTACACTTTTGAGAAACGCCGCGAGATCATCGAATCCGGCAAGGGTACCGACGCCGGTACCTGGAATGCCCTGGCGGAAATGGGCCTGCTGGCCTTCACCTTCCCCGAGGACTACGACGGCCTGGGCGGCAACGGCATAGACACCATGCTGGTAATGGAGTCCTTCGGCCGCGCCCTGGTGACCGAGCCCTACCTGGCTACCGTGGTACTGGCCGGTGGGCTGGTCCGTGACGCCGGATCCGACGCCCAGAAGCAGGCCATCCTGCCGGCCATCGCCAGCGGCGAGAAGCTGATGGCACTGGCCACCTACGAGCACGGTGCCCGCTACAACCTGGCACACATCAACACCGTGGCCAAGGCTGACGGCAGCGACTACGTACTCAACGGCACCAAGACCGCCGTCATCCACGGCGGCCAGGCCAACCAGCTGATCGTATCCGCCCGCACCAGCGGCGATGCCCGCAGTGAAGACGGCATTACCCTGTTCCTGGTGGATGCCGATGCCAGTGGCGTCACCGTCACCGACTTCGCCACCCACGACGGTTTCCGCACCGCCGAAGTGACTCTGAAGGACGTGAAAGTGGGCGCCGACGCCATTATCGGCGAAGCCAACCAGGGCTTCCCGGCGCTGGAAAAGGCCATCGATCAGGGCATTGCCGCCCTGTGTGCCGAAGCCGTGGGCGCCATGGATGCCATGACCGAAGCCACCCTGGAGTACACCCAGACCCGCAAGCAGTTTGGCGTGCCCATCTCCAAGTTCCAGGTGCTGCAACACCGCATGGCGGACATGTTCATCCATGCCCAGCAGGGCCGGTCCATGGCCATCCTGGCGGCAGACAGCGCCGACTCCGACGACCGTGCGGCCCGCCGCGAGGCGATTTCACAGGCCAAGCTGCTGATCGGCCAGGGTGCCCGTGAAGTGGGCCAGGCGGGCGTACAGTTGCACGGCGGCATGGGCGTGACCGACGAGATGTGGGCCGCCCACATCTTCAAGCGCCTGACCCTGATCAACCTGCTGTTCGGTGATGCCGACTATCATCTGGGCAAGGTCAGCGACGCATTGCTGGAAAAAATCGCTTAATCCCACCTGCCAAAGCCCGGCCCCGTTCGTTAAACAACGAGGCGGCCGGGCAGATCACAACAATTATAGGAGCCCCCAATGAGCCTGAAACAACTTCTCGACCTGACCGGCAAAGTCGCCGTTATTACCGGCGGCTCCCGCGGCCTGGGCCTGCAGATGGCCGAAGCCCTGGGTGAGCTGGGTGCCAAGCTGGTCATCAGTGCCCGCAAACAGCACGAACTGGACGACGCCCAGAAGCACCTGGAAGGCCAGGGCATCGAGGTCATGACCATCGCTGCCGACATGTCCAAGCGTGAGGCAGTACCCGCTTTCGTAGACCAGGTCATCGAACGCTTCGGCACCATCGACATCCTGGTCAACAACGCCGGTGCCACCTGGGGTGCCGCAGCGGAAGACTACCCGGACGAAGCCTGGGACAAGGTGATGAACCTGAACGTGGACGCCACCTTCTTCCTCACCCGTGAAGTGGGCAAGCGCTGCATGATCCCCAACAAGTCCGGCAAGGTGATCACCACAGCCTCCATCGCCGGCCTGTCCGGCAACCCGGAAGGCATGAACACCATCGCCTACAACACGTCCAAGGGCGCCAACGTCAACTTCACCCGGGCACTGGCCGCCGAATGGGGCAAGTACAACATCAACGTGAACAGCATCTGCCCCGGCTTCTTCCCCTCCAAGATGGCCAACGGCCTGCTGGACGCCATGGGCGAGAAGATGCTGGAGCGCATCCCCCTGAACCGCTTCGGCGGCGAAGAAGACATGAAGGGCCTGATCGCCCTGCTGGCCACCGAAGCCGGCCGCCACATCACCGGCCAGAACATCGCCATTGATGGCGGCACCACCGTGTGCTGATTAAAACCCCTCGGTTGCACTGTTCACAGTGACAGTCCCTTGCCCGGATGCCGTTTGGTTATCCGGGTTTTTTGCTTTGGACAGTAGCCCAATCCCGATCAGAACACGTGATTGGCGTCTCGTGTGTGGGCGGGTTTTGACGTTTTTCTCGGATATCCAGCGGATATTCACCGGTTTTGTCGATATATTCGAAGTATAGCGACGTTTGGTCGCTTTTTTTGGTATGGATATGCAGGTTGAGGGAAGCTTTGGCTCTGGCAAGGCATTGTTCTTACAAGAACTTTGCCCTATACCTTGGGAAAGGCTGGTTCAGATATACCGTCACTTTTGCCGTAGAATAATCTGTTATGAGTGGGAGTAGGTACGTCATGAAGCGAGATATGGGATTGATCAGGCAGGTCCTTTTAGCAGTGGAAGCTGGTGAGGATCCCGATAAAATCGAAGGCTATGATTCTGACGAGATACGGTACCATCAAGCTCTGGTCATTGAGGCGGGTCTTGCAGAAGGCAAAATGTTGGATGATCTTTCAAATACTACTCAGGTTCCTGCAAATGTATTCATCAAAAAATTGACCTGGCAGGGTCATGAATTTATCGACCTCATGAAGCAGTCTGAGATCTGGAATACGATCCAGCGGGATTTCAAAGAAGCGAGCTTTGGGACCGTTATTAAAGTGGCAAGGGAGCTGGCTGAAGGTTGGGCCAAGAAAAGGGTAAATGACCTATTGAGTGGGAACTCATAACCAGGCAGTCAACCGGACGCCAAAAGCGTAGCGCTTTTGGTTCCCTCCGCTGGCGCTCCGGCGCCGGTTATCGCAGGCGTTGAGGCTGTAGAAAAACCCCGATATCCCCCTCGGTTTTGATAGGATCAGGCAAACGGACAAGGAGTGGTCATATGCCCCGCTTCAAGCATTACAACTACGACCAGGACGCCATGGTCGTGATCAACTACCAGGAACAGCTCCAGCCCGGCACCTTTGAACATGCGGTGCACTACCTGATTGAGCACAAGCTGGATCTGTCGGTGTTCCACCCCAAGTACCGCAACGAAGACACCGGCCGGCTGGCCTACGATCCGGCCATCCTGCTCAAGATCATCCTGTTCGCCTACTCCAAGGGGATCACCTCCAGCCGCGAGATGCAGTGGTGCTGCGAGACCAACATCATCTTCAAGGCCCTGTCCTGCGACACCGTTCCGCACTTCACTACGTTGGCCAAGTTCGTTAGCAGTCACTCGGATGAGATCGAAGAGCTGTTCGAGCAGGTATTGTTGGTCTGCCACGACCAAGGCCTGCTGGGCAACGAGCTCTTCGCCATCGACGGCTGCAAGATGTCGTCGAATGCGGCCAAAGAATGGTCCGGCACCTTTAAGGAACTGGAAGAGAAACGCACCAAGCTGCGACGCCTGGTTCGTCATCATCTCAAGGCCCATTACGAGCGGGACGAGGCGGAAACCGAGGCCGAACTGGACCGGGATATCCGACGAGCGAAAACCATCCTGTCCCTGGATGAGGCCGCGAAGAAAGTCGACCGCTTCCTAAAGACGAACCGCCCAAGGATGGGCCGGGGGAAACGGAGCAAGGAAGTGAAGAGCAACATCACCGATAACGAAAGCGCCAAGATGACCACCAGCAAGGGCACGATCCAGGGCTATAACGGCGTGGCCACGGTGGACAGGAAACACCAGATCATTATCGATGCCCAGGCCTTTGGCGAAGGCCAGGAACACCACACCTTACAACCGGTACTGGAGAGCGTAGAAGCCCGCTTCAAGAAACTGGGTATCGCCGACAACATTTATCAGCAAGGTACCATCGTTACCGCTGATACCGGCTTCGCCAACGAAGCCAACATGAGGTACCTGCACGAACGGCAGATCAACGGCTACGTGCCGGACAACAAATTCCGCAGTCGCGACCCGAAGTTCCAGAACCAGAAAGACAAGTACGGCAAGCGTCATCAGAACTTGCCGGACACTGGCTGGAAGAAAATCATCCCAGCCAGTGAATTCCAGTTCGATCCGGTGAACCTGACGTGCATCTGCCCGGCAGGCAATGCCATCAGCTACCAAGCCACACGCGAAGCCGAGAACGGCAAAATGCGGGTGCATTTCGAAGGCCGTTTGTTGCAATGTCGACACTGCTCGAAGAAGCATCAGTGCATGCAGAACCCGGCGTCCGCCAATCATCGCAAAGGGTCCGGAAGGCAGGTCTCGTTCACCATCGAGAATAAGCGCCTGCCCAACTACACCGATTGGATGAAGCATCGGGTAGACAGCCCGCAGGGTAAAGAGATTTACAGCCACCGGATGTCGGTGGTGGAACCGGTGTTCGGCAACATCGGTACGAACAAGCGCCTGAATCGCTTCAGTCTGCGGAGCCGGAAAAAGGTGCAGGGCCAGTGGCAGCTATACTGCCTGGTGCACAATATTGAAAAGCTGACGAATTACGGGCGGTTAGCGGCGTAATGCTGAGTGTGGAAGGCTAGGAGTGTGGCCGCTGAATGTCAGTAATACCGGTGCTGAGACCGTCAAAGGGCCGAAACTGACGGCTGAACATTGGTATCTCGATAATCAGCTAGCTGATGGCCGCTACAAAAATTTTAGGAAGCAGGCGTTGGGGACGGCTCGAAATCGAGTTTTTCTACAGCCTCGTTATGCATTAAGGAGAAGCAAGTGCATAAAATATTAATCACTATCCTGATACTTACACTTGGCTTCCCAGCGGTCTCAGCAGGACAAGAGCTGGATAGGCAGCAAGTGCTTCTCGGCCTGCTCGGGGGTGAATTTAGCTACAAAAGCCGAGAAGCGCGGACGTATGGCCTAGAACTATTTGAAGGCATGGTTGGTCAACTGGAGCAGTCCGTTAAAGCTCCAACCCCTTCTGAGAGTGATTGGGTAAAATCTGAAGTTCAAAAAATTGGGAATCTTGATACCAACGCTATGGCAAAAGCGCTGGGAGATCTGAATAGCAATCCTATCTATATTCAGCGCAGGATTGAGACCTTTGTTTCGGAGTCTGAGTACATCTTTTCCCAAATCCGTTCGTCTGAAAGTGATCTCAGTGAAGCGTATTGGTGGGTGCAGCTGTCACAAACCATGTTGCGACTTCAAGATTCAGAGCCATGGGCCCAAATCTTGGTGAGAGCGGATAAGTCTTATGCACCGATTTCGAGGCTGAGTGGGACTATGAGGGCAGTAAGGGACCTACCTGGTAAAGCGAACCTAGTCGCTCTCTCAATATTGGCAGAGAGAAGAAACTGATGAATATGGTGCCGGATTTGCATAACCAGTGCAGGCACGGCGACGCCCATTACATTGCGCCTTCGGCTCCATTCCATGGGCGCGCATGCTGCAAGCGTTGAGGCTGTAGAAAAACCCCGATATCCCCCTCGGTTTTGATAGGATCAGGCAAACGGACAAGGAGTGGTCATATGCCCCGCTTCAAGCATTACAACTACGACCAGGACGCCATGGTCGTGATCAACTACCAGGAACAGCTCCAGCCCGGCACCTTTGAACATGCGGTGCACTACCTGATTGAGCACAAGCTGGATCTGTCGGTGTTCCACCCCAAGTACCGCAACGAAGACACCGGCCGGCTGGCCTACGATCCGGCCATCCTGCTCAAGATCATCCTGTTCGCCTACTCCAAGGGGATCACCTCCAGCCGCGAGATGCAGTGGTGCTGCGAGACCAACATCATCTTCAAGGCCCTGTCCTGCGACACCGTTCCGCACTTCACTACGTTGGCCAAGTTCGTTAGCAGTCACTCGGATGAGATCGAAGAGCTGTTCGAGCAGGTATTGTTGGTCTGCCACGACCAAGGCCTGCTGGGCAACGAGCTCTTCGCCATCGACGGCTGCAAGATGTCGTCGAATGCGGCCAAAGAATGGTCCGGCACCTTTAAGGAACTGGAAGAGAAACGCACCAAGCTGCGACGCCTGGTTCGTCATCATCTCAAGGCCCATTACGAGCGGGACGAGGCGGAAACCGAGGCCGAACTGGACCGGGATATCCGACGAGCGAAAACCATCCTGTCCCTGGATGAGGCCGCGAAGAAAGTCGACCGCTTCCTAAAGACGAACCGCCCAAGGATGGGCCGGGGGAAACGGAGCAAGGAAGTGAAGAGCAACATCACCGATAACGAAAGCGCCAAGATGACCACCAGCAAGGGCACGATCCAGGGCTATAACGGCGTGGCCACGGTGGACAGGAAACACCAGATCATTATCGATGCCCAGGCCTTTGGCGAAGGCCAGGAACACCACACCTTACAACCGGTACTGGAGAGCGTAGAAGCCCGCTTCAAGAAACTGGGTATCGCCGACAACATTTATCAGCAAGGTACCATCGTTACCGCTGATACCGGCTTCGCCAACGAAGCCAACATGAGGTACCTGCACGAACGGCAGATCAACGGCTACGTGCCGGACAACAAATTCCGCAGTCGCGACCCGAAGTTCCAGAACCAGAAAGACAAGTACGGCAAGCGTCATCAGAACTTGCCGGACACTGGCTGGAAGAAAATCATCCCAGCCAGTGAATTCCAGTTCGATCCGGTGAACCTGACGTGCATCTGCCCGGCAGGCAATGCCATCAGCTACCAAGCCACACGCGAAGCCGAGAACGGCAAAATGCGGGTGCATTTCGAAGGCCGTTTGTTGCAATGTCGACACTGCTCGAAGAAGCATCAGTGCATGCAGAACCCGGCGTCCGCCAATCATCGCAAAGGGTCCGGAAGGCAGGTCTCGTTCACCATCGAGAATAAGCGCCTGCCCAACTACACCGATTGGATGAAGCATCGGGTAGACAGCCCGCAGGGTAAAGAGATTTACAGCCACCGGATGTCGGTGGTGGAACCGGTGTTCGGCAACATCGGTACGAACAAGCGCCTGAATCGC
This sequence comes from Marinobacter sp. AN1, assembly GCF_026013985.1. Lineage (NCBI taxonomy): Bacteria > Pseudomonadati > Pseudomonadota > Gammaproteobacteria > Pseudomonadales > Marinobacteraceae > Marinobacter > Marinobacter sp. AN1. The sequence goes on from NZ_CP110342.1 coordinate 4,081,721, forward strand.
TTCAGTCTGCGGAGCCGGAAAAAGGTGCAGGGCCAGTGGCAGCTATACTGCCTGGTGCACAATATTGAAAAGCTGACGAATTACGGGCGGTTAGCGGCGTAATGCTGAGTGTGGAAGGCTAGGAGTGTGGCCGCTGAATGTCAGTAATACCGGTGCTGAGACCGTCAAAGGGCCGAAACTGACGGCTGAACATTGGTATCTCGATAATCAGCTAGCTGATGGCCGCTACAAAAATTTTAGGAAGCAGGCGTTGGGGACGGCTCGAAATCGAGTTTTTCTACAGCCTCGTTAGCAGGAGTTCCAATGGATCAGGATGAGCTGGAAAGCCAGTTAGAAAAACAGATCCAGTACTTGGTTCGTTCTGCAGAGGCATTTGATGCAGGGTACCAAGATGAGGCACCTCGGATCGCCACTACAATACGAATTTTGTTGCACGAGAGCCGTCGTTCCAGAAGTCTCTTAGGGCTACTTAGAGTTCGTGGAAAGATACAAATACTTTCAACGTCAACTTTTGATTTTAAGACCGAAAAAACCTACGGATCGTGCACGCTGACAGGTTTTGAGACCGACTCACAGGGAATGAGGGTTGTCCCACAGTATGATCGAGTTGCCCGGTCACGTCCGATGCCTGCACACCAGTGGTGGAATGAGGTTATCTTTCGAATGCCTCAAATGGATAAATATACGCGTCGAGATTTTGTGCTGTTTTGCGCCAACAAAGATGGCGGAGCGCACGTCTGCGTATTCCGGCGAACGTGACCGGTCATTCCGGGGATCGTGACCGATTTGCACACGGCCATCACGCTGGAGTCGATTTTGTACTCTGAGCGGTCACGATGGGTCAACCGATTCCGTCTTTTGTGTTTTCGCTTTTCGCAGTGATTCCCCCTTCAGATTGAGCCGGTGAGCGCCGTGCAGGAGCCGGTCCAGGATGGCGTCGGCGAGCGTGGCGGAGCCGATGTAATCGTGCCAATGCTCCGTTGGTAACTGGCTGGCAATGAGAGTTGAGCCCCTGCCGTGGCGGTCCTCAATCACTTCCATCAGATCCTGTCGCTGTTGCGCGGTTACCTTCTGCATGCCCCAGTCGTCCAGGATCAGAAGGTCGGTTTTCAGCAACTGGTTCATCAGCCGGGCATAGCTGCCATCGCCATGGGCGATGCGCAGTTGTTCGAACAGGCGCGGTACCCGCAGGTAGCGAACCGAGAGCCCCTGCCGGCAGGCCTGGTTGCCCAGGGCGCACGCCAGCCAGGTCTTACCGCACCCGGTGGGTCCGGTAATGCACAGGTTCAGGGATTGGTGGATCCAGTCACAGCTGGCCAGTCCGGCCATGCGAGAGCGCTCCAGCCCTCTCGGGTGATGGTAGTCGATGTCTTCAATGCAGGCCGGCACACGCAGACGGGCGGCCTTGAGCAGCCGCTCCAGTCGCCGGTTTTCGCGGTGCAGCACTTCGCGATCTACCAGCAGGGCCAGGCGCTCCTCGAACGCCAGGTCGTGGGTGTCAGGCTGTGCCCGCTGTTGTTCCAGGGCATCGCACATGCCGGTCAGTTTGAGCTGTCGCAGGGTATCGAGGGTGTTGTGAGTCAACATCAGTGTCTCCGGGATCAGTGGTAGTAGCGAGGGCCGCGAACGTTGGTGTGTAAGGGCAGATCGGCCAGCTCCGGCTCTTCCTCGGCCAGTGGCAGAGGCAGTTGATCCAGCCCCTGCTTCAGGATTGAGCTGATGCTCTGGTAGCTGGCCGAGTTGATGGCCAGTGCTCGGCTACAAGCCTGTTCCAGTCGGTCACGGCTGTAGCGGCGACTGAGGTTCAGCAGACCCAGGCAGGCCCGGTAACCATGCTCCGGATGAGGGCGATCCTTTAGCTGTCGCTGTACCACGTCGAGTGTTGCCGGACCGATGTCCGTGGCCCAGTTCAGGAACCGGCCCGGTGACCAGTTCTGATGGGCCTGGTGGGATTTGGGCATGTGCTCGGTCAGGGTGACGAACCGGCTCTTGCCGTGGCGGGGGTGTAGCGCCACGCGCTGGCCTTTGTGCATGACCTCAACGGAGGTATCGGTCACCCGAACATCCAACTTTACCCCCACCAGGGCGTGAGGCACGCTGTACAGCCGTTTGTCGATCTCGATGTGGTAGTCGATGCCTGGCCGTGCCTTGCGCCACTCGGCATAGACGTAGGGCGTTGCCGGCAGTGGCTTCAACGCGGGTCGATCCAGTGCTTCGAACAGACTCTGGCGGCTCTCGGAGCGTCCCTGGAACGGGCGCTGGTTCAGTGCCGGTAGCAGGTCTGCAATCGCCGAGTTCAGTTCGGCCAGTGAGAAGAACGTTCGGTGCCGCAACCGCGCTAGGATCCAGCGTTCAACTAGCAGCACAGCGGCTTCAGCCTTTGCTTTGTCCTTGGGCTTGTAGGGACGTGCCGGCAACACCGCCGTCTGGTAATGGGCCGCCAGTTCCGCGTAGGTCTCGTTGATCCGGGGCGTGTATCGGTCTGCCTTGGTGACCGCTGCCTTGAGATTGTCCGGAACCAGCAGTTCCGGCACCCCACCGTAGAACGCTAGCATCCGCTGATGGGAGGCGATCCAGTCCGGCAGGCTCTGGCTCCAGGTGGCCTCGGCGAAGGTATAGCTGGACGCACCCAGCACGGCCACAAAGACCTGGGCCTTGCGCATCTCGCCAGTGCTGCGGTCCACCACCGGCACGGTGGGGCCGCAGTAATCGATAAAGATCTTTTCACCGGCCCGGTGGACCTGACGCATGCTGCGTCGCTGCCGGCCGCGCCAGAGCCGGTAGTGATGGCAGAATTGGCTGTACCGACGAGCCTTGTCGCCGTGGCGCTCTACGTACTCAGCCCAGAGCAGTTGCAGGGTCACGCCCTTGGTCTTGAGTTCCTGATGGATCTGGAAGTAGTCGGGCTCGGCAAAGCGTTCGGGCGTCGTCTTAGCCGGGAACAGCTGGGCCTCTAACCGTGCTTCATCCGTGCCTTCCGGCAACGGCCAGGTGATGCCCTGCGCGGTGGCCAGGCTGACGTACTTGCCGACCACGCCCTTGGAGAGCCCGCAGGCACGGGCAATACGCTCATGGCTCAGGCCCGCTTCGTACTTGAGGCGCAAGACCTCGATGATCTGTCGCATGGAAATCCTCGCTGCCGGCATCCGCCCTTCCTCGTGATGAAAAAGGAAGGGGTATGCCGGATAAAGTTGAAGAATTCCAGCGTGTTGGAAGGGATTCCGGAGGAACGTGACCGATGATTCCGGCATCGTGACCGGCGATTCCGGAAAACTACCCGAAATCGGTCACGATAAAACGGAATGAGCGGTCACGATCATCCGGAACAGGCGGTCACGTTCAAACGGAATGGGTGGTCACGATGGGCCGGAATATGCAACGTCGACAGTTATCCAGAAAAGTTTAAAAGGATCAAGGATGGCAACATCAATCTCACAGGGAAGAAAGATGGCAAGGAATTCAAGTTTACGAATATCTTAGAATGCGCTGTGCGACAGATGGCTTATGAAATTCTCAATAGTCAGGATGTTCAAGCCTTGGTGCACAGCTAACCAGTCGCTGTTGTCGGACGCACCTACGCTCGCGCTCCGGCACGCCGCAAAGCTGCGCGTTAAATGCCGGTGATAGCCAGGTCGAGAGCTCCAACAATCTGGTCTCTGAAATGTGAGAGTGAGCCAATAGGGCTCTTGAGGTGTTTTTCAGGCACGGAGGAAATTTGCGGAGTTAACAGCAACAGCTCCTGATCGGCAAAGCTGATTTCGGGAGTGAGCCCTTGCATGACTTCGTCACCGAAGGCAGAACGTTTGCCCAGAGGGATAACAATGCGAGTTGCCAAATCGCTCAGAAGGCTGCTTTGAATATCCACAAGGTAAGGGTAGTGAGCCTTGCTGATTTTGCTCGGGTTGGGGTACACATCGAACTGTGCCATCAGAACTCCCTGAATTCGTCGCCGAAGCATCCATGTTGTTCGACGAAATCGTTATAGCTTTTTATCGCAGCGCGATTTTCTTCAACCCATTGAGCGGCTTCGCGTTTCGAAAGCTCTTCTTTCAGAGCTCGTTCCAGGGTGGCAGACAAATTAATGTTCAGTTCCCGGGTTTTACGCAGCAGATCGCTGTTGATTGAGAGGTTCGCTGCTTTTTTGGGGGCGGCTGAATTATAGAGTTCGGCCATGAGGGCCTCCGAGAAGGTCTAAAAGACACCATTTTATCTTATGCGCATGACCATGCGCATGCAAGCATTTAACCAATGGCTGTTGTCAGACGCGCCTGCGCTGGCGCTCCGGCACGCCGCAAAGCCAGGGCGTTACACCTTATTGATCTTGCCTTGACGATAGTACGGCAACGCCGTATATTTTGGCAATGCTATTCATCGAAACCTCAACGTTCACCAAGCTATTGCCGAACTACCTCACGGACGAGGAATATCGTGGGCTTCGAACCTACCTCTTGCAGAAGCCGGATGCCGGGGATCTAATCAAAGGCTCTGGTGGCGTTCGTAAAGTTCGATGGGCACCAGCGGGTTCGGGAAAGAGCGGTGGTATCAGAGCCATTTACTACTGGAAGAAGTCTGACCACGAGATATGGATGCTCACGCTGTACAGTAAATCAGAGCGCGTCAGCATTCCTGGCCATACGCTCAAGCAGATAGCGGAGGCAATCAAAAATGGGTGACAGGAACCTTGGGGCAGAGATTCTTGATGGCATCAATGAAATCAAGCAGTTCAAGAAGGGTAAATTGGCTCTACGAACCCATGAGCTATCAGAGCCCTCACCGCCTAAAGTGATCAGGCTGAAGTTGAACATGTCGCAATCTGCGTTTGCCGGTCTTATGGGCGTGAGTGTGCGAACCCTTCAGGATTGGGAGCAGGGTCGGCGTGAACCGCAGGGGCCTGCGGTTGCGCTTCTGCGCATTGCTGAGCAACACCCGGAAGTTTTCAATCAGCTTCACTGACCAAAGTGAGGTGTAACCAGGCCATGCACCGGATGCCAAACCCTCTGCTTCGCTGCGGTTTTGTCACCGGTGATGGCGGGCGTTATGCAATACGTTCGTCTTGACGTACGTACCCAAAAGCGTACACTTAATTAAAAGTTAAACACGCAAGAGGTGCGTCATGACCGGAATCACAGCAACTGAGGCGCGCAGTAACCTTTATCGGTTGATCGATGAGACTGCCGAGTCCCACCAACCAATCGTCATCATGGGTAAGCGGAACAAAGCTGTTCTGGTTTCCGAGGAAGACTGGTCTGCAATTCAGGAAACACTTTACCTGCTCTCCGTACCAGGTATGCGGGAGTCTATTCGTGAGGGGATGGATACCCCCGTGGATGAATGCGATGAGGAGCTGGACTGGTGACATGGAAGTTGGTTTACACCAAGCAAGCCCAGAAAGATGCAAAGAAGTTGGCTTCCAGCGGCCTTAAACCAAAAGCTCAGGAACTTTTAGCGCTGATAGCGGAAGATCCATACCGTAAGCCGCCTCCGTTTGAGAAGCTCATTGGTGATCTTTCGGGGGCCTATTCACGCCGCATTAATATTCAACATCGTCTGGTTTATCAGGTACTGGAAGACGAGCGGGTGGTGAAAGTTCTCAGGCTCTGGAGCCACTACGAATAATGCATAACCAGCCTCTGTTGCCGGACAATTTTTCCACCGCAGCGCGGCTCCAAAATTGCCGCAAAGTTTCGCGTTAGCTGTGATTGCCCCACCTGAAAAGTGATACTATAGTGGCACTTTTAGTCTGATTCAGGGTGAGCCCATGAAAGTTGAGCTGGTTACGAACCTCAAGCGCCAAGCCACAAAGATTCTGGCAGATCTGCACCTGACTAAAGAGCCGATACTGATCACGGAGCACGGTCAGCCATCCGCATACCTTGTCGATGTGCAAGATTACGAGTTTATGCAGCGCCGACTTGAGCTGCTTGAGGGGCTCTCACGAGGAGAGCGGGCTGTACTTGAGGGAAGAACGTACAGTCAAAGTGAGGCCATGGAAAAAATGAGTAAATGGCTGAAGTAATCTGGACGGAGCCCGCCCTTCAAGAACTGGATGCGATCGCTGAGTACATTGCTCTGGATAATCCTGCAGCCGCAAGTCACCTGGTCCAAGAAGTTTTCGATAAGACCGAGCGCTTGGAAGATTTTCCCCAATCCGGACGGATTCCACCAGAGCTCCCTAATTCAGTATACAGGGAGATAGTGGTTCCACCGTGTCGCATTTTTTATCGTGAGGATGATAAGAGAGTTCTCATTCTCTATGTCATGCGAGAGGAGCGACAGCTTCGGGCGTACATGCTTGGGAACAGCTAACCAGGCGCGGCACTCGGATGCCTTTGTCTCCGCTTCGCTACGTCAAAGTCACCGGTGCGCTTCGGCGTTAAAGCTGAAAAGCCGAGTCGTGGCACCTGGTAGCCATCCGTGTCAAAATTGAGTGATATGTGAACGAGAGGTTTTGTCCATGAATCTCCAGAAAATTGAAGACGAGGCGCTCCACCTCCCTAAAGAGGAGCGAGCCCAGTTGATCCAGCGACTGGTGTTGAGTCTGGAGTCTCCGTCAGAAGAAGAGCTCAGGTCCGATTGGTTGCTTGAGGCGCGGCGCAGGGGTGAAGAGCTCGACAATGGCACAGTTCAGGCTGTGTCTGGTGAGGATGTCATGAGGAAGGCTAGAGCACTGATTAAATGAACTATTCTTTTCACCCGGCAGCGGAAGCCGAGTTCCTGGAATCAGTTGGTTATTATGAATCAAAAGTTCCGGGATTGGGTGGTGCCTTTATAGAGGAATTTGAGGCCCTGGCCAATTTAATTGGCGAGTCACCAAAAGCCTGGCAAGCTGAGTTGCCGCCAGATATTCGTAGAGCGCCCCTTCACAGGTTTCCCTTGTCTATCGTTTACCGAGAGAGCCATGATGGTTTTCAGGTTCTGGCTGTTGCCCATGACCGCCGGCGTCCGCAGTACTGGCTGGGAAGGCTTTAACAATCGGCTGCACAGCGACTGATTTTCCGCCGCTTCGCGGCTCCAAACCGGCGCGTGAGCCTGGCGTTATGCAAGGAGGAATCATAAAGCCACGGATTAGTATGATCACTCTGGGCGTGGGTGATATACAGCGGTCGATTGAGTTCTATGAAAGGGGCCTTGGCTTTCCCCGAATGGACTCTCCGCCGGAGGTAGCCTTTTTTACTTTGAACGGCACATGGCTGGGTTTGTACGGTCGTGACGCACTAGCGGAAGATGCGCAGGTAGGTGCAGTTTCCGGTGGCTTTGCTGGGTTCAGTCTGGCGCACAATGTAAGTTCAGAAGGTGAAGTTGACCAGGTCATGTCTCAGGCTGCTTCCGCGGGCGCTGTTGTCACGAAGTCCGCGCGAAAGACGGAGTGGGGTGGCTATGCAGGCTACTTTTCAGACCCTGACGGCTATCTTTGGGAAGTCGCACATAATCCATTGTTCTGGGTCGGTCCTTCCGATAAACCCGCATAACCAGTTGCAGCCGTTTGCCGCTAATCTCATTCGTTAAATGTTTAGAGGGATCTATGGCAGGGTGCGGGTCGCAAAGGTGAAGCGTGAGTATGGCATTAACCAGCCATTCATGTTCGTTCTGCACTTCCCTCTCAGGCCATGGAAGGGGTTCTGATGACTGCTCATTTCGGCTCTTGTCTGTGTGGCACCGTAAGCTTTGAGGTAACAGGTGATTTCGAAAGCTTCTACCTGTGCCATTGTCAACACTGCCAAAAAGATACAGGTTCGGCTCATGCCGCAAACCTGTTCTCGCATTCCGCTACATTGGTCTGGCAGTCGGGTGCAGATGCGGTGACGTGCTTTACGCTGCCAGGCACTCGCCATAACAAGAGCTTTTGCAGGTTGTGTGGTTCAGCATTGCCGAGCACTCAGATCGCAGGTTTGCTTGTCGTTCCCGCAGGGTGTTTGGACACTGAAATTCCTATGCTGCCAACTGCGCATATATTCACATCCAGCAAAGCCGTTTGGGATGAGGGATTAGAGGACGTGCCAAAGTTCGAGGGTCTGCCAGGTTGAAGCACCGCAGCTAATCGGTGGCTGTATTCAGACGCGCCTGCGCTCCCGTTCTGCCGCAGATCAGGCACCGCACTCGCTTTGAACCCTCGCCGTGAACTCACGACGAAGACGCTCGTTCTCCTCGTCGTCCACGTACACCCGTTCGCCGTCGTTGTTGATCCGGTAAATCTTCGACACGCTTTTCAGATACTTCAGGCGGCCGCGCAATTGCTCGCAGCGGGCTTGCCGCTCTTCGGCCGCAGCTTCCTGGCGGGCCTTCGCCTCGTTACGCTCGGCCCGCTGTTTCTCACTCTGTTCCAGGAATTCGTTCACCCTTGCTTTACGTGCACGAGCAGCGGCGTCCTCGTCTACCGGCGCCGGGGTCACTTTGACTTCATCGGAAACGGCGCCCGCCGGTGGCCGGTCGCCAAAATGCGTCTGGCCGTTTTCATCGACCCAGCGGTAGGTGCCTGCTAAGGCGGCGACAGGGGTAGCAAGAAGGCAAAGCAACAGCAGGAAAACGTTCATGGGTTCCCGGTCCTTGAGTGTATAAGTCCTTTTTGAGGATGTTACCTCGAATATTACTGTCTGATTGAGCTACATTCGAGGTTTTCCGGCCACTGACCGCCAAGGACAAGGAGCACCCACCACCATGAAAATAACCAGGAAACACCTCAACGACGCGGTCAGTGAGCAGATCCTTACCTCGCAGCAGGCAGACCGGCTGTATGACTTCCTGGGGCAACAGCCCGGCGTGGGCCCAGCGTTCAACCTCACCAACGTGCTTTACTACCTTGGTGGTCTGATTGCCATCGGTGCCATGACGCTGTTCATGAATCTGGGCTGGGAGGCCTTTGGTGGTTGGGGCATTTTCTTTATCTCGCTGCTGTATGCCGGCGTGGGACTGCTACTGACCGGGCGCTTCCGGTCCATGGACCTGGCCATCCCTGCCGGCATCTGTGCGACCTTTGTGGTAGCACTGACGCCGCTGGCCATCTACGGGTTGCAGTTAGCCCTGGGCGTATGGCCGGATGACAGTGTTTACCGGGACTATCACCGCTACATTCGCTGGCACTGGCTCTATATGGAGATGGGCACACTGGCTGTCGGGGTTGTGCTGGCCTGGATCTATCGCTATTCCTTTATGATCATGCCCATCGCGGTTACCCTCTGGTACCTGTCGATGGATGTTGCCGCCATGCTGATGACCGGGTATTACGACTTCCAGTTCCGTGCGCTGTTCTCCATGTACTTTGGCCTGTTGATGACGCTGACCGCCTTCTGGGTGGATTTCCGATCCCGGTCAACAGCGGATTACGCCTTCTGGCTGTATATCTTTGGTGTTCTGACTTTCTGGGGCGGGATGACGGCGCAGGATTCGAGCAGCGAGTTGTCCCGTTTTCTCTATTTCTCCATCAACCTTCTGATGATCACTATCGGCGTGGTGATTGTCCGGCGGGTCTTCGTAGTCTTCGGCGCGCTGGGTGTGTGTTTTTACCTTGGCCACCTGGCGTGGGAGGTTTTCGAGGATAGCTGGTTTTTCCCGATGGCACTCACGGCCATCGGCCTGCTGATCATCTACCTCGGAGTTTTGTGGCAGAAGAATGAGGAGCCGATTTCCCGGAAAGCCCGGTCTGTGTTGCCAGCCGGGCTCCGGGAGTTGCTGGCAGCCCGGTCTGACTGACACTTTCGGGGACCGTGCTATATTGGGTTCGCACTCCCGCCTCGCTGGCCATGACTGGCCAGCCCATGCGCACAGGAAAGACCGACATGAGCACCGAACGCAGCTCTGATACCACCGGTAGTTCCCCGCGCGAGCCGGGCAATAAGCTGTCTCACCCGCCCCGTTCAGCCGACCTGATCGGTACCAGCCGGCTGATCATTGACGCCTTCGACGGGGTAACAGACATTGTCGAGGTGATGCACCGCAATATTTCCGGGCTCGCGCCGATTATTGGCCCCGGGCGGCCCGGCCCGACCAGGGGGATCACCGGCCTTGTCTACCGCAACATCCGTCGGGTCTCCGCCCTGACCGGCCAGGGCCTTGAGTTCACCCTCAGCCGGTTCGCCCCCATGCTCGCCAACCAGGAATCGACCGCACGGAGGGAGGCCCTTTTAGCCGCCATCAACGGCGTACTCGGGGACTACCTGGTGGCCTCTGCCAATCCTTTGGCGATTCCCATGGAACTGCGATACGGCGGAAGGCGCTTAATGCTGGAGCACCAGGCACTGCTTGCGACCATTCCGCACCCGTCGAACCGCCTGCTGGTCATGGTTCACGGCCTGTGTATGAACGACCGGCAGTGGTTCCGTAACGGCCATGATCATGGCAAGGCGCTGGCCCACGATCTTGGCTTTACACCCTTGTATCTGCGCTACAACAGCGGGCTTGCGGTGCTGGAGAACGGTCGGGATTTCGCCCTGATGCTGGAAGCGCTGATCAGCGAATGGCCGGTACCCGTTGAGAAGCTGGTGATCGTCGGGCACAGCATGGGCGGACTTGTCACCCGCAGCGCGTGCCTGCAGGCGCAGCACGCCGGCTACCACTGGCCAACCCGACTCCGGAAAGTGGTTTTCCTCGGCACCCCTCATCAGGGCGCACCACTGGAACAGCTGGGGAATGGGCTGGAATTCCTTCTGGGGGTCAGCCCTTACAGCGCGCCGATTGGCCGACTTGGTAATATTCGGAGTGCCGGCATCCGTGATCTCCGTGAGGGTACTATTGGCCAGGTTACCGGCCCGGAGCCCGGGAGCAGAAAAGCACCAGAAATCCCTCCCCCCGGCACCCGCTACTACGCTGTTGCGGCAACCATTCGGTCTTCCCCGGCCGCTGCCAGCACGTTGATCCCCGGGGATGGCCTGGTCCCGCTCAGGAGCGCACTTGGCCAGCACCGTGACCCTGCGCGCTGCCTGCCTATCCCGGAATCCCGACAGGCAGTTTTTAATGGCCTGAACCATTTCGACCTGCTCGATAGCCAACCGGTTTACCAGTGCCTGCTGGGATGGGTGACTGAAGACGGAAGCCCTGAAAGTTGAACGGACCGGGTTTTCAACAGGAGGCCGGAAGTTATGGCTGACGACCTCCAAGACATGATGTCGTTTATTGCGGGATCCAATGCGTACCGACTATTGTCGCCGGTAGTACTCGAGGACCTCCCCGCTCCGCGCTGCTTCTACGTGACAACATTCGAGCACTTTTTCCCGGAGCAAGGCCCTGCCCCGGCTGACCCGGCTTTTGGCTGCCGACGGCGACAACCCGGTTTCGCGGGCCCAGGCCGCCACACTGCGGCCTTCAATGGCGGTGGCCAGGAGGGCCTCACTGTATTTTCCGGGCAACTGGTCGATAAACGGCCTGAGGCAAAGTGCAAGGGTTTGTTCAGGGGGCAGTGAGAAAGGCTCCCCCGCCTCAAGATCGTTGGGTATCACTTCGACGGGGCGTTGACGACGGTAGTGGTCAATCAAGGTGTTACGAGCAACACGATACAGCCAGGCCGAAATATTGGCAGGCTGTTCACCTTCCTCGAGCGCCCGGGTTGCTTTTTCGAATACCTCGTGCAGCAGGTCTTCTGCCAGTGACGGGTCATGAACATTGGTACGCAGAAAGCCCAGCAACCCACTACGAAAGGTAAGGTAGGCATCTTCCACGCCCGTTGCGGATCGAGCGACTACCGCCCGATCCGTGGCACCGTTTGTCCCCAGGGTCTGACTATCCACAACAGGTTTTCTCCGCTCCACTGCCTGATGTTCCTGTCGGTTTATCCACGGTTTCCGCCAGCACAGGTGGACTGCCGAAGTGGCGTATTTCGCCCATGGTTACGAAGTGCTCCCAGGGCACGCCCTGAGGGTCCATGAGCCAGTGCTTTTCACTGTTTGCGTAACAGCACTGGGTTGTGCCTTCGTCCAGGATGGCGGCATCCGCATTACGAGCACGCTCGCGCAACCGGGCCAACTCATCACCATCATCCATTTGAAACCCAAAATGATCCAGCCCGGATGAGGCTCCGCGGGTTGAAATAGCGAAGTTGATGCGTGGGTCATCCAACATCCATTTGGCGTAGTCATCTTCCCGGCGACTGGGCGCCTGACCAAACAGGGTGGTATAGAACCGGATATTGGAGTCCAAGTCCTGGACTGACAGGTGCACATGAAAGCGTTTCATCAGATATCTCCGTCTCGTCATTGGTTTGCTGTATCGCTACAGGTAAGACGCAGAGACATCCGGATGGTCGCAGAATTTTCCAATCACCCGCCTTTCACACTCCGATATCCTCGTTCCATAACTCGGGGTTCTCCCGGATAAATTGCTCCATCAGTGCGATGCAGTCCGGGTCATCCAGGACCTCCAGCTCCACACCACGGCTTATCAGCAGGTCTTCTTCACCCCGGAAGCTTTTGTTTTCGCCAATGACCACATGGGGGATGCCATAAAGCAGGATGGCGCCGGAGCACATGGCGCAGGGGGACAGGGTGGTATACAGGGTTGAGCGGGCGTAGACAGCGGCCGGGTGACGACCGGCGTTCTCCAGGGCGTCCATTTCCCCGTGGCGGATAGCACTGCCCAGCTGTACCCGCTGGTTACGACCTGAACCCAGCACCTTGCCATCGCACACCAGTACAGAACCAATGGGAATGCCGCCCTCCGCCATGCCTGCCTCGGCTTCAGCCATTGCCAGTTCCATAAATCGGTCCATAGTGCCTCCGCTATCGGTGGGGTTGTATCGAAGATAGCACACAGCAGTTCACCAGGGCCGGTGTGTTGCGAAAGGCTATCCCGTGCCCTGGCATGGCACCTGGGAGGCATTAATCGACCGTTTCCACCCTGTTGCGGCCTTTCTCCTTGGCCCAGTAAAGGGCCTGATCTGCTCTCTGGATCAGTGAGTTTTCGGGTTCCTGCAGCTTGAGCTCCGCGACACCAATACTGACGGTGATCGGCCCCAGGGGAGACGCCACATCGCTGGCTATGGCAACTCTCAGGCGTTCGGCAAGTTCTTGGGCCTCACCAAGCGCCGTTTCCGGTGTAAGCACAGCAAACTCCTCACCACCCCAGCGGCAGACAATATCGCTCTCCCGGGCAAGCTGTCTCAGCAGGTTCGCCACCTGACGCAGCAGCTCATCGCCAACGGTATGCCCGCACTGGTCATTCACCGGTTTGAAATGGTCAATATCCAGGAACAGCAGGGAAAGGGGGCGCCGGTAACGGGCAGCGGTGGCAATGGCGCCCTTGAACAAGCGGTCGAACCCCCGGCGATTATAGATGTGGGTCAAGTGGTCCCGCTCCGCCGTCCTGCGTTCGGTAAGGTCCCGGACCAGGGCATAAAACCCCATTACGGTGTCGTTGGCGTCATAAACCGGGATGTACTCGGCTTCAACCGGTCGGGGCCCGCCCCTTGAATAGGGGACCGTCATCTCAAAGCGCACTCGCTCCCCGGCCAGGGCTGTGTCCACATAGTGTCGTATTTTGTTGAAGGCGGTTTCGCCCAAAACGTCTTCAACCTTCCTGCCAAGTATCTGGTCCGGATGAACATCGAACCACCGGCTGTAGGCAGCGTTGATTTCGCCATAGCGATACTGGTTGTCCACAAACGAAATCAATATCGGCAGTGCATCGACCAGCAGGGTGCGGCGGTCCTGCTCACTCTTGAACTGGCGCGCATCATACAATGAGGCTGCCAGCACATGGCTGGCCATTTCCAGCAGTTTCAGCTGGTCACGCTGAAAGGCGCCGGGCTCACTGGAGTATACCTTCAGGGCGCCAAAACAATGATCGGCATGGAGCAGGGGCACCAGCATGCCCGAACGGAAACCGGCCTGTTCGGCCTTGTCCTGGTCGACACGGCTATCCTGGTGTACATCCGCACAGAAAATCGGGATCTGTGCCTTGTAGCAGGTTCCTGACAGACTGGCGTCCACTGGTAACCGAAAACCTGCCACCGACCGTGCCCGGCCTGCAACGGCGGTGTACACCAGCATGTCCCCTTCCACTTCCTCGACCGCTGCCGCTTCGGCAGCGGTTGCATCCATGGCTACATCGACCACTTTCTGGCGTAGTACCCTCAGGTCAAGGCCTGCTGTGCCCACCTTGCGCTGCATACTGGCGAGGAGCTCAAGCTGCGCCTGCCGATGTTCCAGCGCACGAGGCTGGGTGAGGTCACGCAGGACGGCAATACGATAAGCGGGGGATTCGGCCGACGCCGGGGAACGGATCGACCACTCCACGTGAAGCGGCGCGCCACCCTTGCGATAATTCAAAACCTCGGTGGGTGTGGTGTTACCCGACCGGAACATGCCCTGCCAGTCGGCAGGCGTGTCCTTACCTTCCAGCAGCGCCGGTGTCTTGCCTAACACCTCGGAAGCCGAATAACCGGTAATGGCGTAAAAGGCTGCATTGGCGTAGACAATCGTTAACGAGGGATAGGGCCCGGTAATGAGCACTCCGTCTGATACCGTTCCCAGAGCGGCCTCAAGCACCGTTGTATCTTTAATGGCAGAAGTCATTGCGGTGTCGCCAGTGCAGGCTAAAGCTGTTGATACGTAGTCACTATATACACCTAAAGTCAAAATAACACAGACAATCACTTGAGAACCCCAGAAAGAAGCAGGGCCAGGCTGGTTTACCGCTCAGCACTTTCCGGTTAGTGTTCAGCGAGCACTGACCGGGGAGACACCATGAGTTTTGCCGCCATCCATGACCGGGCCATTTCACGCAAGGGTGGCCCGGATAGTCTGAGCGCCCTGCTTCCGCGAGTCGCTACGCCGGTCGAACTGACCAGCCTGGGCGATGATCGCTACCTGGCCGAACTTACCCGGTGTGTGTTCCGGGCCGGTTTTGTGTGGCGGGTGATCGACAACAAGTGGCCGGGCTTCGAGGCAGCCTTTGACGGCTTCGTGCCACTTTACTGGCAGCAGGTTCCCCCGGAGGTGCTGGAAAACCTGGCCGGCGATGACCGCATCGTGCGCAACCTGCAGAAAATTCGCACCGTACCCGAGAACGCCCGCATGGTGGTTGAGGCCGCCAGCGAATATGGCAGTTTCGGGAACATGCTCGCCCAGTGGCCATCCGACGACCAGGCCGGGCTGCTGCTATGGCTGAAACGCCACGGCGCCCGCCTTGGCGGCAACACCGCCCAGTACTTTCTGAGGATGGTGGGCTGGGACGGGTTTATCCTGTCACAGGATGTGCTCGCCGTGCTGCGCCTGGAAGGCCTGCTGGATGCCTCACCGGGCAGCAAAAAGGCGCTGCTGCAGGCCCAGAGTGCCTTTAATGACTGGCATCGGGAAACCGGCCTGCCCTACAGCCATCTGTCAAAGATTGCGTCCTGCAGCATCGAGCGTTAAGAGGTTCAGGCGTCTGCGGCTTCGTCTGCATTGAGGAGTTGCGGCTTCTTCAGGGCTTTCTGGAACAGGTCCTTGTTCTCGGCAATGGCCAGCGCGCAGCGATCCGCGGTCTCTTCATCCAGGCCTTCCACCTTGCGAGTGAGGAACTCCCGGATCTCCTCGGACAGTTCCAACACCTTGTCACGGGCATCGGCGTCGGCCTTGTTGGAGAACAGCAGGGTGTCAGGGTGCTTCAGTGCCATGTCCAGCCCATCCTTATCGGAGAAGTAGACTGCTTGTACCGCCATGGGAGTGCCTCGCAGTGATGGTGGGTTAATTGCTGTATGAATTTACAGTAATTATACCGCGGGCACAATGTTTGTGGGAGGGCCCAACCTTCACCGTGAGCGAGCGCTTCCCGACCGTTGCTCAACGGCAGGCAGGATGTACCGCTCCATCAGGGCATCCAGTTTCTGGGTAAACGACGGGGAGGATGGGGGCGACGGGTCCGATGTGATCACGGCGGTCACCGCCAGGTCCGGCACCACATAGAGCATCTGGCCGCCGTAGCCCCGGCCGTAGTAGACCTCATATCCGTGCAGTTCGGTCACAAACCAGCCATAGCCGTACCGGTCATCGGTATAGCGGGATTCACCTCTTGGTTGCCAGGAGGTGTTCACCCAGCCTTCAGGCAGTATCTGTACGCCGCCGTGACGACCGTCATTTCGATACAGCTCGCCGATGGCAAGCAGCGCCAGGGGTGACAGGCGCATGTCATTGCCTCCGAAGTAGATGCCCTGGGGGTCGGTTGGCCAGGAGGGAATGGTGATATCCAGCGGTTCGCCCAGCCACGACCGGGCCAGGACCAGCGTGCTTTTCCCTGTGGTTTCTGTCAGCGCGGCGGAAAGAATATGGTAGCTACCCGTGGAGTACAGCATGTCGCCACCGGGTTCATCTACAAAGGGTTGCGTCAGCGCGTGGTTGACCCAGTTGTCGCTATTCACCCAAGGACCGTAATGCGGACCAGAAGTCCGCTGCAGTCCTGCCTGCATGGAGAGCAGATGGCCGATAGTGATCTTCCGTACCCGCTGATCGGCAGCTGGCGGTACAGAGATCACCTCGGTAATCGGCTGCTCCGGTCCCTCGAAAACACCTTCCCTGACCGCTACCCCCACCAGTGCTGCCATCACCGTCTTGGACAGGGACTTGATATTGACCGCTTTATCCAGCGCCGGGCCGCGCACCACCTCGGCCAACACCGGTTCACCGTCCACGGCAACCAGCACGCCGTGGAGTCTCTCCAGGCTCCGGGCCTCCTCAACGAAGCCATCGATTTCCAGGGGGTTATCCGGGTTGCCGGCCCCCTGGGCGGCGGCGGACGCGAGTAGTAAGCCGGTGAGGGCAAGAATTCGGCGAAGCCAGTGCGGAATCATTAGTTGCTGTCCCTGTTAGCATCATGCTTACAGCTACGACCGTACCACACTGACCGATCAGCCCCCTCCCCTGTTTGATCAGCCAACGATTACCGTCGGGTTGCCGACAACGATAGTGCCGCCATGGACGGTTTTATCGCCAACACGAGCGACCGCCTGGCCGTTGATGAATACGGATGCTGAGCCCTTGGCAATGGTGTCCGCGGGGCCGCGGCAGACGACCTTGTCGCCCACACGGGCAGCAGGCATGCCACCTATCACCACGTTGGAGGAGCCGGCCACAATGGGGCCGCCTATATGGTCTTTCTTTCCGGTTTTATCGGGACAGGTGTGATAACAACTGAGCGTTGCGGCGGGCTTGCCCATCCTGGGGTTCCTCCCTGTGTCGTCCATGATTACGAAGAGCTTTACCGACGAAAGTATATACTGCGTCAGGTGCGGGTCCAATGACCCGGTTGGCAATCCAGGCTTCGGGGCGTCACCGCGGCGGGGAGGCTGGGTCACGGCCTGGCCATAAGGATATCCTCAACCAGCCTTGCCAGCTCAAAGACGTGTTCATCGTGGCGCCCATCTCGGACAGCGCACCGGCCAGTTTCAGCAGGTAGTCCGCATTCGGCCCGCTCGGGCCATGGGAACGGGCAATCTGCTCGGCCATTTCATCCACCGGCGCCGGCCCCAGGAAGGCAGCGTTGTCCGCACCGGCGACGTAGACCAGGCCGTCCACTGATTCCTCCTCGCTGAACCACAAAGGCGTAAAAAACCTCAGGTAGCCGTTCTTTTCACGGTGGTCAAGATGTTCGAAGGTTCGGGGGGATACCCGGTAAGCCACACCCATGCATTCGACTCCCGGAGCCTCCACCAGCGTAGCGACGCGGCCCGGGGACTCCGGGGTACCCCGGTGGTCGTGGGAGCCTTGCCAGAACCGCCGGGCCCAGCCTTCGATGGTGGCAACGCGCTGCTCCAGGTAGGGAAAGTCCACCTTGTAGATCAGCGAGCCATAGCCGAACAACCAGACATCGTCCAGGTGATCCAGGTTATGCCGTTGGCGGTTCAGGGCCGAGGTATCGAGTGCCATGCAATTGCTCCGGAATGCGGTCAATAAGTCGATCCGTGCCACCTGCTGGCGGGACCATCCACCAGACAGGGCGAAAAATGACCAGACAAAGGCTATTCTGCAGCGTTAAGCTTGAACCATCAAAGTCCGGCTGGTGGCCGTGATTGCGAGCCCGGCCTGGGTGATAAGCTGATTGTTGCGGAGGAAGGCCATGAATACGGTGTTCTACACAGAACTGGATTCGCCTGTCGGAACCCTGCTGATCACCAGTAATGGCAACGCCATTACCGGGCTTCATATGGAGGAACAGGCTACCCGACCGGTGATCGGCCAGCACTGGGTGCGGGATGACCAGCGCCTGGATAACGCCAGGTCGCAGCTGGTGGCCTATTTCGAGGGGCAATTACAGCAGTTCGACCTGCCCCTGGCCGGTGCCGGCACGCCGTTTCAGCAGCAGGTGTGGCAGGCCTTGCGGGAGATTCCCTTCGGACACACAGAAACCTATGGTGAGCTGGCCCGGCGGGTTGGCAACGCAAAGGCTTCCCGGGCGGTGGGGCTGGCCAACGGCCGCAATCCCATCGGGATCATTGTGCCCTGTCACCGGGTCATCGGCGCCAACGGTTCGCTGACCGGCTACGCCGGCGGTCTCGAACGCAAGAAATGGCTGCTGGCCCATGAGCAGGCGCACATGGGCCAGTGACGCCGGAGGGGCTCAGTCCCAGACTGGGGCAAAGTCCGGATTGGCGATGCGTTCACCCCGGTCCAGCTCGTCGATGGCGCGGATTTCCTCTTCACTCAGCCGGATTTTCAGGGCATCCAGGTTTTCCGTCTGGTGCTTGGGCCGGGTGGACGATGGAATCGGTACCACGCCCCGGGATACGCACCAGGCAATGGCAATCTGTGCCGGGGTCACGTGGTGGGCAGCCGCAATTTTCTGAAGGGTCTCATCTTCCATCACCTTGCCCACCGCCAGCGGCATATAGCCGGTTACCGGGATGTTGAGCTGCTGGGCATGCTCCACCACCTTACGGTTGGCCAGGAAGGGGTGCACTTCCACCTGGTTGGTAAAGATCGGAGTGTCACCCAGTATGGCCTTCGCCTGGTCCATCTGTGCGCAGGTGAAATTGGAGATACCGATGTGGTCGGTGAGGCCTTCTTTCTGAGCCTCTCTCAATGCCCCCAGGTACTCCTCCATGGGCACTTCGTCACCCGGTGACGGCCAGTGGATCAGAGTCAGGTCCACATGATCGGTTTTCAGCTGCTGCAGGCTCGTCTGCAGGCTGTTGATCAGGTCGCTGCGGTGGTAGTTGTCGAACCAGATCTTGGTGGTGACGAAAATTTCCCGACGGGGAATCCCGCTGGAAGTAATACCGTCGCCCACCTCTGCTTCGTTACGATAGATCTGGGCGGTATCGATATGGCGGTAGCCCAGTGACAGGGCACTGCGGACCGCCTCCCGGGCGTCATCACCTTTCAGACGAAAGGTTCCCATACCGATGGGTGGTAGTGCATCAAAGGGCATAATGTCCTCCTGTCGCGTGGCCCGGCTGTTGCCCTGGCAGGGGCTGCCGAAGGGGCCGTGGAAGTGTGGGGAAAGTCACTAACCTACGATGGGGCTGGGCGGCTGGTTCTGCAAGTCGCCGGATAGCTCCACGAAGGTTACGCAATGGCAATGCCAGCAAGCCCGGCACCATTAACTCAACAACAGCAATACGCCACCGAGGTATAGCACCATAATCGCCACACTCTCGGCGCCGATGCGGCCAATGCCCACCCGCTCCCGGCGTATCAGGCCCATCATCAGGATGCCGGACATGAGGATGGTCAACGCTACCCAGAAGCGGGCGTCGTTACTCATGGCGTGGTAGATCGATCCGTCGCGGTAGGCCAGGTCAGACGCCGCGGTGAACAGGGTATCAAAGGCATTACCACCAATAATGCCGCCTACCGCCAGGGTCAGGGCGCCGCGGCGCACCGCCGCTACCGAGGTAACCAACTCGGGAATGGAAGTGCTGATTGCCGTCAGCATGACGCCAATCACGGTCTGGCCCAGACCGGTTTCCCGGGCGATGGTGGTGGCGGATGGTTCCAGCGCCCAGCCAGCCACCCCCAGCACGGCCATCAGCCCCAGGAACTCGGTCCACAGGCGCACCATGGAAGGCATTTGGGTAGTGTCATCCGGCGTGTCTTCCCGGGTATCCAGGGTAATGGCCGGGCGCCACATGGGGGATTCAGTAGCACCCTGCACCAGTTTCAGGCCATACAGGTAGAAGCCGAACAGCGCCGGTGTGACCGGGTGTATGCCGAACACGGTGATATCCGGCAGCATCGGTGCCAGCATGATCACGGACAGCAGGCAGATCAGCAGTCCGTTCTGCATCATGTTGGGAGCAGAAGCGGCGGCGTGTTCCAGGTTGGCCCGGCGGTAAACCATGTCGGCCACCGCCAGGAAGAAGGTCTGCACGGCAATGCCACCGAGGGCGTTGCTGACCGCCAGCTCGGCGTGGCCGTTCCAGGCTGCAGTAACCGAGAGTACAGAGCCACCGAGGGACGTGGCCGCGCCAAGCAGTACGGCGCCGGCAGCGGCCTCGCCGACGCCGGTACGATCCGCCAGCTGGTCCACCACCCGGGTAATCCGGGTGCCGGCGATGGCGATAACCAGTGCGCAGGCACCGAAAACCATCAGTGCCTGGGCGAGACTCCACTCAGACGGCTCCAGCAGGAACACCGGGGCGGGCTGTCCTTATTGCCCGCGCTTGCGTCGCTCAGTAACCGGCTCGCCACCGATGCCCCAGTTATCCGTGTTCACTTCATCGATAACCACTACGGTGGTGGCCGGGTTCTTGCCCAGCACATCCTGCAGCAGTTTGGTGGCGCCTTCGATCAGGGCTTTCTTGTCATCTGCAGACACGTTCTCGTCGGTAATCTTGATGTTTACGTAGGGCATGTGGGCTGTTTCCTCACAGGGATTGGAAAGAGCTCTCATCCTGCCCCCTCGACCGTGGATTGGCAACACATCAACGGTCACGACACAGGGGCAGCAATGCCAATAACCCCAGTACCGGCCCGAGAACCAGCAACCAGGTGACACCGGTACCCAGGGACTGCCAGTAGTTCGACGTCAGTTCGATGGCGAACACTGTTAGCAAAAAGCCAATACTGTTCATGATGGCCAGGGAGCTGCCCACCGCGTGGCCGGGTGCGGCTTCCGCTGCGAGGGCGGAAAACTGCGGAGAATCGGCGATGACGGCCATACCCCAGACCAGCAGCAGGATCACCGCCAGCCAGGTTGGCACTGCCTCAAACCAGGGCCACAAAAGACACATCAGACCGGACACCCACAGGGCCCCGAACGCCACCCGGGCACTGCCGATCCGGCGGCTGAGCATGCCACCGAGGACGCAGCCCACGGTGCCAGCCGCAATAAAGGCAAAGGCGGTCACCGAAACCAGGGTCCGATCACTCCCCAGCGGGCCCAGGCTTGCAGCCACCAACAAAGGTGCAAGGGCCCAGACCGCATAAAGCTCCCACATGTGGCCGAAGTAACCCAGGGCGGCCGCGCGAAAGCGGGGTTCACGGAAGGAACGAATCACACCGCCCCAGTCGAATCGCCCTGTCGCTGGCAGGCCAGGGCCATCACCAAGACGGGCGATCATCAGGCCGGCAGCAATGGCCAGCACCGAGGACGCCAGCACCACCGGTTGCCAGCCCCAGCCGGGGCTGATGGCCCGCATCAAGTGGGGGAAGGCCGTTCCGAGGGTCAGCATGCCCACCAGCCAGCCCAGGACCAGGCCCTTTTTCTCAGGTGCCCAGCTGGCCACCAGCTTCATGCCCACGGGATAGATGCCTGCAAGACAAAGCCCGGTGACAAACCGCAACGCCAGACCGATTTCCAGGGATGGGGACAACACGAACAAGCCGTTGACCAGGGCTCCGGTGACCGCACTGACCAGGAAAATGCGGCTTGCCCGCCAGCGGTCCGCCAGGCCGGACAGGGCGAAGGCAAGGGTGCCAATGATAAAGCCCAGCTGCACTGAGCCGGTCAGGCGACCCAGGTCTTCCGTGGTTACGCCCCAGGTGTCTGCCAGGCCGGGCAAAACAGCGTTGGGCGTGAACCACAGCGAGGTTCCAAAAAACTGGGCAACAACGATCACCCACAGGGCAGTGCGCGTATTGGCCATGACTGAACAACTCGTCGGTAGCGATGTTATGCCGGGCCAACCAACCCGGCCGGACCATCACACAGGCAAGGAACAATCAAAGCATGTTAACAGCAATCAACCCGGCAATGGTCACCGTGTAGATCAGCCCCAATACCGCCAGCAACCCATCCAGTGACACCATGGCAAGGCCAAACACCGCAATGGCAAAACCAGCAGCGGTGGCCGAGAAGGGGATGATTTCCATCAGCGGCATGGCGCAGGCAATCAGCACACACACGCCACCAAGCAGGTAACTGCCTGGGCGCCTCACCACCAGCACCAGGCGGGGATGGAGCCGGGCATCGACATATTCCGCCGCCGGCTCGATAAACCGAATGCCCCGGAGAAGCTTTTCCGTAGGCAGCGAGCGGTTCATCAGCAACTCTGGCAACCAGAAACCACCGCTGAGCACCAGCATCTGCACCGAGATAAACAGGATCAGCAAGCCGCTGAGGGTTGGCACCCCGGGAATGCCGCTTAATGGTGAGAAAAGCAAGATGCCGATAATCATCAGCACCGGCCCATAGGAACGGCGTCCCACAGTATCAATGATGGCACCAAGGGTTACCCGTGGCCGGCCGGTGGCGGTTTCACTGATGCGGTCGAGCACTTCTCGGAGATTCGCAGGGTCAGTCATGGGCTGGGTGTAGCCAACGCATTGGCCACTGGTTGTTCCTTCCGTTGCTGCTTGATATATCACGATACCGGTTCGGCCTCAGTGGGGAAATGAACCCTTATTCATCTTTCTGTTGCCAGCCTCCACCGATCGCCTTGTAGAGATCTACGGTCGCCTGCAGCCGGGCCAGTCTCAGCTGAACCAGCTGGTCCCGGGTCTGGAACAGCGTGCGCTGGGCGTCCAGCAGGGTCAGCAGTTCATCACTGCCGGCACGATAACGCAAATCGGTCAGCTCCAGGGTCCGCTCTGCCCGCTCACTCACTGTCCGTTGCAGGGCCTCCCTGCGTTGACTGGTCTGTAGCCGGTCCAGTGCATCGTCCGTTTCCTGCAAGGCAGCGAGTATCGCGCCACGGTAATCCTCCGCCAGGGCGCGGCGGCGGGATTCGCTGATGGCGGTCTGGGCGTCCCGCGTGCCCCCGTCGAACAGGTTTTGGGCCAGGGTGATGCTCCAGCCCAGGGTTTCCACCGGATTGGCCAGGCTTGCCAGGTTCGCGGTGCTGGCCCCGGCATTCAGACCAAGGGATACCGACGGTAACCAGGCCGCCCTGGCCTGGGCCAGGTTGGCGTCCGCTGCCTGCAGCTGCGCCTCCGCAATGGCCAGGTCCGGGCGCCGGGTCAGCAGGTCTGAGGGTATTCCCGCATCAACCGCCGGGAGGGTCAGGTCCATCAACGAGTGCGTCCCGGTATCGGCCTCGAATCCCAGCGGTGACACGCCAACCAGCCAGCCAGCGCTGACCGGGTCTGCCGGTATTCCAGCGTAATGGGTTCAAGGCCTGCCCGCTGGTTGAGCACTTCGGTCTGCTGGCGCACCAACTCGGCGCGGCTGGCGGCACCGTTGCGATAGCGGGCGTCGACAATGTCTTCAGTGCGTTCGGCGATGGCCAGGTTCTCCCGGGCGACCCGCAACTGCTCGTCCAGCGCCATCAGGCGGAACCAGGTGGTGGCGACGCTGCTGGCCAGGGACAGGCGGGCGCTGTCGTATTCAAACACCGTGGCCCTGTAACCGGCTTCCGCTTCATCCCGTGCGGCCGCCAGCCGGCCCCAGAGGTCCAGCTCGTAACTCACATTGAGGCTGGCGGAGGTAGACTCACTTCGGTTTTCGGAGCCGCCATCATCCGTGGTCCGCTCGCCGGTGCTGCCACTGAGGTTCAGGGACGGGAACAGGCTGCTGCCGGCCACCCGCACCTGCTGTTCTGCCTGGAACACCCGCTCAGCCGTCACTGCCAGGTTCGGGCTACCGGCAAAGGCCTGCCCAATCAGTTGATCGAGTTGCTCTGAACCGAACGCCTGCCACCACTGCTCATCCGGTGCCTTGGCACCTGCCGTCAGCGGTACATTCCATCGCTCATCTGCCCGCAACTCCGGGCGCTCAATCGGTGAGGTGGTGGCACAGCCTGCGAGGGCGACGATGACCCCCGTAACCGCAGCCGTTCTGAAAAAAATGTTCAACATCCGGTTCCCCTATTCCGTCGCCAGTGCCGTGACCGGATCCAGCCGCGATGCCTTGCGGGCTGGCAGATAGCCGAACAGCAGCCCGGTACCGAAGGCGCAGCTGAAGGCCAGCACCACCGGCATCAGTGAGTAACTGACCGGTGTTCCCAATTCATTGATCGTGGCCGCGGCCCCCAGCCCCAACGCGACGCCGATCAGCCCGCCAAGGGCCGATACCGCCAGGGCTTCGAGCAGGAACTGCTGCAGGATATGGCGGGTGCGGGTTCCGGTGGCCATGCGAACCCCGATTTCCCGGGTACGTTCGGTGACGCTCACCAGCATGATGTTCATCACCCCGATACCGCCTACCAGCAGTGATATGGCCGCCACCGACCCCAGCAGCCAGGTGAAGGTGTCCTGGGTTTCGGAAACGGTGTCGATCAGCGAGGCCATGTTGCGGATCTGGAAGTCCTCCACGCCGTGGCGCTGGAGTAGCAGCTGATGTACCTGGGCCTGCACCTCGTCCATCAGGGTCGTATCGTCCACGGCGATGGTCACGTTGCGCAGGTGGCGCTGCCCGAAGAGGCGCATGCTCCCGGTGGTGTAGGGCACAAACACCACGTCGTCCTGGTCCTGGCCCATGGGCGATGCGCCCCGCTCGCTCATTACACCAACCACCTGGAACAGCACGTTATTCATCAGAATGTAGTGGCCCAACGGGTCCTGCTGGCCAAACAGTGCCTCTGCCGTGGTCTGGCCCAGCACAGCCACCAGCGCGTATTCACCCTCGTCGGCCTGGTTGAAAAAACTGCCCCGCTGCACCGGCCACTGGCGGGCGACAGGGAACTGCCAGAAGGTGGCGTTCACCTCCGCCTGGTGGTCGGCGTTGTCATAGCGCAGGGTCTGGCTGCCGGTCAGTTCCGGAATCGCCGCAGTTATATTGGGCAAGGTGTTGATGGCATCCACATCCTCCGGCACCAGGGTGGTGATGTTCCAGCCGCCGCGCCGTTGCCCCGGCGCACCCGGGCGAACCAGCAGCAGGTTGCTTCCCATGGCGCTGATGCGCTCTACCACCTGCTCCCGTGCGCCGTCGCCGATGGCGAGCATGGTGATTACCGAGGCTACGCCGATCACGATCCCCAGGAGGGTCAGCGCTGTGCGGAACAGGTTGCCGGTCATGGACCGCAGCGCGGTACGTGCACCCTGATAAAACTCCCGGAATAATGAGGGCGAGTGCCGCAAGGGTTCCCGTTGCAGCGGCTTTCGCTGGTGTGAGGTATCGGGGCCGGGGTCGCTGATGATCTGGCCGTCGGCGATTTCGATGCGCCGGTGGGCGTGGTCCGCCACGTTGCTGTCGTGGGTGATCAGGATGATGGTGTAGCCTTCATTGGAGAGTTCCTGCAACAGGGCCATGACTTCCCGGCCACTCTGGCTGTCGAGGGCCCCGGTGGGCTCGTCTGCCAGGATGATTTCACCACCGTTCATCAGGGCACGGGCAATGGAAACCCGTTGCTGCTGACCGCCTGAGAGCTGGCCCGGGCGATGCTCCCTACGCTCATCCAGCCCCAGCCGTGCCAGCAGCTCCCTGGCGCGGTCCTGCCGTTGCCCTCGTTTCAGGCTGGCGTAGCTGGCGGGCATTTCCACGTTCTCGCAGGCCGAAATGCCCGGCAGCAGGTTATAACTCTGGAACACGAACCCGAAAGCTTCCCGACGCAGGCGGGCCAGGCCGTCACTATCCAGGGCGGAGACGTCCTCGCCATCAAACCGATACTCACCACTGGTGGGCCGGTCCAGGCAACCGAGGATGTTCATCAGGGTGGATTTGCCGGACCCCGAGGCACCCATAATGGCCACAAACTCCCCCCGGTGGATGGTCAGGTTGATGCCCCGCAGCACCGGTACCGCCACTTCACCGTTGTAATAGGTGCGGGTGATGTTCCGCAATTCGATCAGTGCTGTGGTCACGGTCAGAACCTCATGCCGACCATGCGCCGTGCACGGCTGTCATCGCCCTGCCCGCCCGCGGTTCGCGGACTGCTGACAATCCGCTCACCCTCCTCAAGGCCATCAAGGATTTCCGCCTGCACCCGGTTGGTTACGCCCACGGTTACCTGGCGCTCACGGGGTTCACCGTCTTCACCCACCACCTGGACGGTGGCCTGTGGTCCCCGTTGCTGCAGCGCGGTTACCGGTACCAGCAGCGCGTCCCTGGCGGCGTTGTTGATGAAGAACACCTGGGCCGTCATCTGGGTCATCAGACGGCCTTCGGCATTAGGTACCTCGAATACGGCGTTGTAGAGCACCACGTTGTTTTCCACGGTGGGTGTGGGTTCCAGCCGGTCCAGGGTGCTTTCCCAGCGGCGCTGCTGGCTGCCCAGGGTGGTGAAGTATACCGGCATGCCCGGTCGCAACTTGCCGATATCCGCTTCGGACACCTGGGCCTCCACCGTCATGGTCGACAGATCGGCGATGCGCATCAGAACCGGCGTCTGCTGGTTGGTGTTGAGGGTCTGGCCCTGGCGGGCCTCGATGGAGACCACGGTACCGTCCATGGGGGCGTAGATCTTGGCGTATTCCAGGTTGGCCTCTTCCGCCCGCAGGGTGGATTCGGTCTGCTGGATCTGGGCGCTGATGGCTTCAATCTGGGCGTGGGCGGAACGTAGCGCGGCTTCCGCCACCTGGGCGGCTTCGCGACTGGTGGCTTCCTCTTTCAACAGGTTCTGCTGGCGGCGGTGCTGAATCTGCGCCAGGGTGAGCTGGGCTTCCCGTTCCATCAGCTGGGCCTGCTGATTGCGCAGCTGAGCGCGGGTGGCATCAACCCGGGCCACGTAGACTGTCGGGTCAATTTCGGCCAGCAGGTCGCCCTTGCGAACCTGGTCGCCGGTGCGCACATGGATAATGTCGAGCTGGCCGGAAACCTGGGCTCCCACGTCCACATAGTCCCGGGGCTGCAGAACACCGGTGGCCGTCACCAGGTCTTCCAGGTCGCCCCGCTCCACCGGAACGGTCAGTAATGAGGGCTGGGCGGCCGGCCGGTCGACATACCACCAGGCGGCAACCAGAGAGCCAATGACCAATACCAACAGCAGAAACCCGCCAAACCGCTTGTACCAACCGCCCGTTACCGGCGCTGCCATGTTCCATCCTCACTCGTGGTCCTTTAAACCAGGATGGATTATCGGTAATGCAATGTCGGCATAATAGGGCGAAACCAGGGGTTTACACGGCTTTTACATCGGTTGACGAACCTCATCGCTGCATTCCCCTGGAATACTGCAGAACGCGGGTCGAAACTGGCCCGGTTTGCGGGAAGTGACGTATAGCACTACTGTCAGGACCTGGCGTCACAACCGAACCAGACAAACTGCAGAGTGAGCGAACAATGAGAAAAACCACACTGAGCCTGCTTTTGTGCACCCTGGCCCTGCCCGCATTCGGCCAGGAACACCCGCACCATAACACCCACCAGGGGCAACACCCCGGCGCCACGGAGCAGACCAAGCTGACCGAGGCCGGCAATTCGGTCTTCGCCACCATTCAGGAAGTGATCCACCACCTGACCCAGAACCCGGACACTGACTGGAGCAAGGTCGACCTGGAAGGTTTGCGCCAGCATCTGCTGGATATGAAAGACATTGCTGAAAATGTCGAGGTGATGGACCAGCGGCGAATGCCTAACGGTGTGACACTGGTAGTCGCCCCCCTGACCAGCCGTGCCGGTGAAGCCCTGGAGAGGGTGCTTTCTGCCCATCCTGAACAGCTTCGCCGGGAAACCGGCTGGGAAATGATCGTCGGTCGTCAGGGGGACCAGTTCCGTATTACCACCACCAGCGAAGATCCTGACGACACCGCCATGATTAACGGCCTTGGCTATATCGGGCTGATGGCGTATGGAAGCCACCACCAGGCCCACCACTGGGCCATGGGCTCTGGCCAGAACCCTCACCAAGGCCACCACTGACCAAACCGTAATCCTATAGCCCGTCACACTCCTGCTGATCTGTGCTACCCCTGATATCAGGTATTACCACTTCAGCAGGAGGTCCCATGTTCATCCAGAAGATCAAGTCCGAAGGCCTGTCCCACCTGTCCTGGCTTGTGGGCAATGATGGCGAGGCATTTGTCGTCGACCCGCGCCGGGACTGCGAGGTCTACGTCGAGGAAGCGGCCAGGGCAGGTTGTCGTATCACCCACATTTTCGAGACCCACCGCAATGAAGACCTGATCTCCGGCGCGCCGATACTGGCAAACCTCACCGGTGCACGGGTGCTCCACGGCCCGAACGCTGCCGGTGATGTTGCCTACGCCGACACGGCCCGGGAGGGCGACACCTTCGAATTCGGTAATCTCCGGGTGCGGGTACTGGAAACACCGGGACACACGGACGACAGCCTGTCCTTCGTCATATATGACACGGATTTCGGTGAGGATGCGGTAGGCGTGTTCACCGGGGATGCGCTGTTTATCGGTGATGTGGGGCGTACGGATTTCTACCCGGACCGGGCCGGGGAAGTGGCCGGCATGCTCTACGACAGCCTGCAGAAAATTCTGAAACTCGGAGACCAGGCCCTGGTCTATCCCGCCCATGGTGCGGGCTCGGTATGCGGTGACAACATGGCCGACCGGGAGTTTTCTTCCCTGGGCTATGAGCGCAAATACAACGACATGCTCAGAATATCGTCCCGCAACAAATTCATTGATGCCAAGCTCGCCGAGCACCACTATCAGCCGCCCTACTTCCGGCTGATGGAAAAGCTCAACCTGACGGGGGCGGAACCGGCCCCCAGGGTAATAACACCACGACCACTGTCACCGGCAGAATTCCGTGCGCTACCCGGAGGGCCCGCCATCGTGGACGCGCGTACCGTCAGTGCCTTTCTGGGGGCGCACCTGCCTGGCAGCCTGGCCATCCCCGCACCGATGATCCCGGCGTTTGCCGGCTGGTACATCGAGCCTGGCCAGCCGGTGGTGCTGGTGGTATCAGACCCTGAACAGGCTCACGAAGCGGCACAGCACCTGGTACGCATCGGCCTGGACAACCTTGCCGGTTTCCTGACGACCGACATGCCGGAATGGTCAGCCCGCGGGCTACCGTTCCACTCCCTGCCGGTGATGCACGTGGACGATATCCGGGAACGCTTCCAGAACCCGCCGGAGAACTGGCAGTTACTGGATGTACGCAGCAAGACGGAATACGAAGAGGAGGCTATCGAAGGGTCGGTTCATATCTATGCCGGAGAACTGGCGGACAAGACAGACGAGCTCGACAAAAACCGGCACTACACGGTGATGTGCGCCAGCGGTGCCCGGGCGACGATTGCCGCCTCGGTACTGGAGCGGGCCGGGTTCAGCAAGGTGGATGTTTTCCTGGGCTCCTTTGGCGCCTGGAAATCCACCGACTGAACCCTGCCGACTGAAACACAGGGGCGCCCGTCCGCATGGGACGGGCGCCACCCTGTTTACACGGTTCTCAGTAAAGTTCGCCCAGGGAGGCCTTGCGGAACGGCTCGACGTCATCGGCCCGTCCTTCCTTCACCTTGACCAGCCATTCCGGGTCCTGCAGCAGGGCGCGGCCGACGGCAATCAGATCGAATTCGTCGTTGTTCATGCGCTCGATCAGCTCGTCGATACCGGCGTCCTCCACGGCTTCCTTCTTGCTGGCAAAGGTGCCGGCGATAAAGTCTTCGGTAAGGCCAACGCTGCCGACAGACATGGTGGGCAGTCCGGTCAGCT
Source organism: Marinobacter sp. AN1 (assembly GCF_026013985.1). Lineage (NCBI taxonomy): Bacteria > Pseudomonadati > Pseudomonadota > Gammaproteobacteria > Pseudomonadales > Marinobacteraceae > Marinobacter > Marinobacter sp. AN1. Next base: position 4,111,567 of record NZ_CP110342.1, read on the forward strand.
TCTTCACCCAGCCGGCCAGGTTCAGTTTGGAGCCTTCAAACTCCGGCTCCCAGAAGCGGCGCGTGGAGGCGTGGAAGATATCCACCCCGGCATCGGCCAGGGGCTTGAGGAAAGCTTCCAGCTCTTCCGGGGTCTGGCAGAGCTTCGCGTCATAGTCCTGCATCTTCCACTGGGAGAAACGCAGCATAATGGGGAAGTCCGGACCGACCTTTTCACGGATGGCCTTGATGATCTCAATGGCAAAACGCTGGCGGTTGGCCATGCTGCCGCCGTATTCGTCGTCCCGCTGGTTGGTGCCTTCCCAGAAGAACTGGTCGATCAGGTAGCCGTGAGCCCCGTGCACTTCCACGCCGTCAAAACCGATAGCCTTGGCGTCAGCGGCGGCATCGGCAAATGCCCTGACCACGTCCTGGATGTCGTCCCTGGTCATGACCTTGCAGACCACCTTGCCCGGACGATTCATGCCGGAAGGCGCATAGCCCGGTACTGAAGGATCCGGCTCCATGCCTTCCTTGCGCACTGCGCCCACATGCCAGAGCTGGGGGAAGATCTTGCCACCGGCCTCATGGACCGCGTCTACCACCTTTTTCCAGCCTGCCAGGGCCTTTTCACCGTGAAAGAAAGGCACGTTCTCGTAGCCGTTGGCCGCCGGGTGATTGACGGTGGTACCTTCGGTGATGATCAGGCCAACGCCGCCTTCGGCACGACGCTTGTAATAGGCCACCACATCATCGTTGGGCACATTGCCCGGGGAGAAATTCCGGGTCATGGGGGCCATGGCGACACGGTTGGCCAGTTTCAGGGATTTCACTTCGAACGGTTCGAACAGCGGTCCGAGATTCATGGACATGGGTGGGGTATCTCCTGTCTGAAAGGGAACGGGGGCCAGGCCCCGGAATCTGGTTTCATTAAGCAACCTTATTAAATCCGGTTTCAGTTTGCAACCCTGTTGGGTACAATTTAACCATGGCGAGAAAACGTTTTGACGATTCAAGTTGTTCGGTTGCGCGTGCGCTCAATGAGGTGGGTGACTGGTGGTCACTGCTGATTGTGCTGCAGGCCATGTACGGAACCCGTCGTTTTGTGGACTTCCAGCAGGAGCTGGGCATTGCCCGCAACATCCTTGTGGATCGCCTGTGCCGACTGGTCGACAACGACGTACTGCGCAAGGTAGATGTGGGCGAGCATGGTCCCCGCTTTGAGTACCGCCTCACTGATAAGGGCCGGGACCTGTTCCCGGTAGTCATCGCCCTGCGCCAGTGGGGTGACAAGTATAACCCCTGCCCCGAAAAGCCCCCGCTGGACCTCCGTGACCGGCGCACCGGCCAGCCCGTTCGCCAGCTGGAAGTACAGGATGCCGAAGGCAATCCCCTGTCCGTGCGGGACGTTTTCGTTCAGGAAGATCCGCAGGACGACACGAAGCAGGCCTGACCCGACTCCCCTCCTGCCTGTTCAGTCGAATCCGGACCTTTTGAGCTGGATCAATGTTCCGATCGCATTCCCTGCAGCCCCCGGTATCACTTGCGTTAGATCAATTCTCCTAACCGCCACCGGTGTAGCCTTGGCCCGTCAATAACTTTTGGTCAAGGAGTCATTTCTATGTCCCGTAAACTCACTCTGGGCATCCTCGCAGCCGGCTTACTCGCAGCAGGCTCCGCACAGGCTTATCAGGCTGGTGATATTATCCTCAGGGCCGGCGCTGTAGCCGTTGATCCCCAGGATTCCAGCAACAATCTTGCGCTGGACGGCACCTCGCTCCCGGGGCACAAAGTCTCTGTAGACTCCGATGTTCAACTGGGACTTTCCGGTAGCTACATGCTGACGGATCATTTCGCAATCGGATTGCTGGCAGCTACACCCTTCCAACACAACATCAGTGGTGACGGGAGTGTTCTGGGCGGTGCTGGGAAGCTTGCCGAGACAAAGCATCTGCCGCCAACCCTGACTTTGCAGTACTACCCACTTCACAGCAGTCACCGGGTTCAGCCGTATGCCGGGGTAGGCGTCAACTACACCAACTTCTTCGAAGAAAAGACCACTGAGACGCTGACCAATTATCTGGGCGCTGACTCCACCTCCATCGAACTGGACGACAGCGTAGGCGTTGCTGCAGAACTGGGCGTGGACATCAAACTGGACGACCGTTTTGGCCTCAACGCTGCCATCTGGTATGCCGACATCGACACTGAAGCCACGATCAAAGCCTATAACGGCGGTAACCTCTCATCCACGAGCAAGGTCGACGTCGAAATCGATCCCATGGTCTACATGGTGGGCTTCACCTACAGCTTTTAACTTGCAGTGTGAGACGACCGTGCCCGGTACCCTGGACTGGTGGTGCCGGTCGCGTTCTCCCTTTGCGGGGTCCGGGGTTCCGGTACCCCGCTTTTTTTCGTCTGCCGATAATGAAAAGCCGCTCCCGGTTACCCGGAAACGGCTTTATTGCATTGGCTGTGGTTCAGATCACATCAGGCAGACTGGCGCTGGCCTGAACGTCCCTGACCCTGGCCCCGGCCGCGACCGCCCGCGCCGGAGGCAGCCTGGCGCTGGCCACCAGGCCGGCCTGAGCCACTGCGACCATTGCCACCGCCGCCACTGCGGGTACGCGCACGGCTCGGGTCCGCCTTGGCCTTGGGTTTGAGCGGCAGATTGTTCTGCGGCTCGAAACCTTCCACTTCCTGGCGGGGCAGCTGCTTCTTGATCAACTTTTCGATACCTGCCAGCAACTTGCCTTCATCTGCGCTCACCAGCGACAGGGCATGGCCACTTTCACCGGCACGGCCAGTACGACCGATGCGGTGAACATAGTCTTCCGGTACGTTAGGCAACTCGAAGTTAACCACCTGGGGCAGCTGTTTGATATCCAGGCCGCGGGCCGCGATGTCGGTGGCCACCAGCACGCGAATATCCCCCTGCTTGAACTCCGCCAGCGCGCGGGTACGGGCGCCCTGGGACTTGTTGCCGTGGATTGCTGCAGCGGTAATGCCGTCGCTTTCCAGCTTCTTGGTCAGGCGGTTGGCGCCGTGCTTGGTACGGGTGAACACCAGCACCTGGTCCCAGTCATTGTCCCGTACCAGCTTGCTCAGCAGCGCGCTTTTCTGGCTTTGGTCCACCGGATAGACGGACTGCTTGACATTCTCGGCCGTGGTATTGCGGGCGGCCACTTCCACCTGTACCGGATTGTTCAGCAGGCCCTGGGCCAAGGTGCGGATCTCATTGGAGAAAGTCGCCGAGAACAGCAGGTTCTGACGCTTGGCCGGCAGCAGCGCCAGGATCTTGCGGATATCGCGGATGAAGCCCATGTCCAGCATGCGGTCAGCTTCGTCCAGCACCAGGATTTCCACTTCGTTGAAGCGCACGGCGTTCTGCTGGTACAGGTCCATCAGCCGGCCGGGAGTCGCTACCAGCACGTCCAGACCCTTGCGCAGCTTCATCATCTGCGGGTTGATCTTGACGCCACCGAATACCACGGCAGCCTTGGTGGGCACGTACTTGCTGTAGAGGTTCACGCTGTCGTGCACCTGGGCCGCCAGTTCACGGGTTGGCGTCAGGATCAGGGCACGCGGGCCCTTGCCCTCGCGGGGATTTTCACTGAGTCGCTGCAGCAGCGGCAGGGTAAAGCCGGCGGTCTTGCCGGTGCCGGTCTGGGCGGCTGCCATCACATCCTTGCCGGACAGTACGGCCGGAATCGCCTGGAGCTGGATGGGAGACGGGGTTTCATAACCCTGGTCGGTGGTTGCACGGACCAGTTGCTCGGAAAGACCGAGGGAAGAAAAACTCATATTGGATAAACTCTTGATTGTTCTGCCTCCACGAACGCCGGAGTTAACCGGTAATCAACGCGGGCAGATGCCATGACGGAGCATGGGAATAAGACGACTACAGTCGCTCACCGGTAACGGGAGGACGTCCTCTGGCGGGTCGTATGAAGTATTCGCTAGCAGGCTTTACGCCAAAAACTGCGGATCCTTAGAGGCAGGATGCGGGCACAGTAACAGGTTGCCTGTGGGATAGCCACCGCAAATCCACCTATATTCCCACGGAACTCAATGCCTCCTTCCCGGTCAGGAGCCACTGATCAAAAAGGAGTTATATAGATATGCCCATTCGCTTACCTGCAAACATCTCGTCCAGGCAAATCCCGGTCGTGGCTGGCGCCCTTTTAACCCTGGCTACCGCCGGTGCTTTCGCAGAAGGCTACCCCAGGGCCGTTCAGCAACTGGAAGACAGGGGAGCTGAGATCGTCGGAGAGTTCGATGCCCCGGGCGGCATGAAAGGCTATGTTGGCGAGATGCGGGGCCGCCCCATGTCGGCATTCCTCACCGCCGACGGCAAACACGTGATCATCGGCACTCTGCTTGCGGAAGATGGCACCAACATCTCCCAGCAGCAGGTGGAAAAACTGTTGATGGAGCCCCGCTTCGCCGAGGCCTGGAGCAAACTGGAAGACAGCGACTGGGTTGCCGACGGCTCCGATGATGCGGAGGTTGTGCTTTACACCTTTACCGATCCGAACTGCCCCTACTGCTACCGGTTCCGGGAGATGGCCAATCCATGGATCGAGGCCGGCAAGGTACAGTTGCGCCACATCCTGGTCGGCATTCTGAAGGAGGACAGTGCGCCCAAGGCGGCAACCATCCTTGCCACGGACGATCCGGAAAGCGCCCTGAGGCAGCACCACGAAAACTACGAGGAGGGTGGTATAGAAGTAGACAGGTCAGTGGTCAGCCAGACCTACAACGACGTAATGGCCAATGGTGAACTGATGAGCAGCCTCGGTTTGCAGGCCACCCCAAGCACCTTTTACAGGAATGCAGAAGGCAAGATCGCCATGAAGCCCGGAGTACCAAATCCGAAGGACCTGGATACCATGATGGGGGGGCCGAGGCCTTAATGGGCGCCCATCGAAAAGCTGGCTGGCAGGCCTAACCCGCCAGCCAGGCGGTCAGTGCAGCGGCCAGCAGGCCACCCACCAGCAGACTTACAATGGAGTGAGCCAGGTTCCAGCGGTAGGCCGCCACCTTGGCGGAGTACCCCGTGACCCGCTCCATCAGCAACGAATTAGCTGAATAGGGCGTTCCACCGGTGGTGATCCCCCAGCCAGATACCATTCCGATACCCAGCCCCAACACGGCTTCCGGCAGCCAGATCGGCCCCAACACACCACCGGTCAGTGTACCGATAACAATCGGATTGAGCCCAACCATTCCGCCAAGGAAGAAAACCCAGGGAACGAGCGCAGCCACAACGGGATAACCCCAGTCAGGCAGACTGAACCCGGCACCCAGCCATTTCAGTGCAAAGCTGCTGATCAGGGCACCCAGAAACGCAGAGCCGCCTACAATCACCAGCTCATTGCTGACCGGCGCCATAGATGGCAGCGGATTTCCCTCACTGCGGGAAGATCCTGTCATGGTATGAATGAACAGTACCCCGACGGCGCCCAGGCAACTGAGCGTTACCGCCTTGGAATAGCTGAGGTCGAAAGGTCCGCTGAGCACAAACGCCCCAAGGCAGATGGCCCCAATGATCGCCATGAAACGTAACCAGGGCAGGTACTTTTGCAGGCCGGTCTCGACCTGGTCATCTCCGGCCGGACCATTGGCTTCCCGTTCTGTGAACAACAGGCCACTGAGCAGGTACAGGGTGGCGAGGGGCAGGCTGACGGAAATGAGCTGCCAGCTGTGCAGTCCGGGCAGAAAGGTCACCGTCATGACCACGGATATGGACAGTGGAGAGCAGGTTGGTGAGGCGCCAAACCCTCTCAGGGTCCCCCGGGCGGCATTGCGGGCCATGGCGGAATCCCCGTGACGCCGGACCTGCCCGGCGATCATGGACGACACCACCCCGACCGAGCCAAAGTTCAGCGGTACCGACAGCACGGTGGTACCAAAGGTGACACTCAGGTACCGGACCGTTGGCCGGCCTGCGAACAGGCTCGCGGAAATCCGCTCAAGGTCGCTGGAACGACCCAGAAGCGTAGACAGCAGCATCACCGTCAGGATTAGCGCAGTCAGCCTTGTCATATTGACGGCCCCGTCCATCAGGGCGCCCGGCTCATCAATCAGAGCCAGGACGGACATGCCCACCAACAACCCGAAGATGACCCGGGCGACCAGTCGCAGGTCACCCCAGCCCAGCAGGATTGCCAGTACAATAGCTGATGCACCCAGCACAGCCATGCCGGGAACCAGCGATAACACACCACATAGCAATGCCAGGTAGGCCAGCGCTGAGCGCAACTGCATCAGCGGGCCGACGGGAGTTGTCTGTGTCATGGAGGACTCGTTCAGGGCCGGGCGTGGCACAGCTAACCTGTGCCAGCCTCAACCCATGGTTACAGCAGCGGTACGGGTCAGGACGCCTGCGGCAGAAGTCTCGCGCCCGTCACGGCCTGAATCTGTTCCAGGGTGTTGTCGCCCACCAGCTCTACCACCCTCAGGCCTTCGTCGGTGACATCAAGCACGGCCAGGTCGGTGTAAATCCGGTCAACCACGCCCTTGCCGGTGAGCGGATAGTCGCACTCACCCAGAATCTTGGGCTCGCCATCGCGGGTACAGTGCTTCATCAACACGTACAGCTTACGGGCACCAACGGCAAGGTCCATGGCGCCGCCCACGGCGGGTGGTTCACTGAGATCATTGGTCGCCCAGCTGGCCAGGTCACCGGTGGCTGACACCTGGAATGCACCCAGAACGGCAATATCCAGGTGACCGCCCCGCATCATGGCGAAGGAATCCGCATTATCGAAATAACAGCCTCCGGGCAGCAAGGTAACGAACTGCTTGCCGGCATTGATCAAGTCCGGGTTTTCCTCGCCGGGGGCCGGCGCGGGCCCCACACCGAGTATGCCGTTCTCGCTATGGTATATCACATGCCGGTCATCAGATACATAGTTTGCTACCTGCGTCGGCATGCCAATCCCCAGGTTTACATAGGCGCCATCGGGGATGTCGCGGGCTACCCGGCGGGCCATATCTTCTTTACTAAGCGATTGCATCGAGCAGCCCCTCCTGCAGGACAACGGTGTCCACAAAGATACCCGGTGTAACGACGGCCTCCGGGTCCAGATCACCAACCTCGACGATTTGCTTTACCTCGGCGATGGTGGTTTTCGCGGCCATGGCCATGGACGGATTGAAGTTGCGACCGGCGGTGTTGTAGGTCAGGTTGCCCCAGGCATCGCCTTTCTCGCCACGGATCAACGCAACGTCAGCGTGCAATGCTGTCTCAAGTACATAGCCCTTACCGTTGAACTCACGGGTTTCTTTTCCTTCAGCCAGCAGGGTGCCGTAGGCGGTCGGCGTATAGAAGGCTGCCAAGCCGGCCCCCGCCGCGCGGATGCGCTCGCCGAGAGTGCCCTGGGGGACCAACTCAAAGTCGATGGAGCCTTCCTTGTAACGCTTCTGTAGCCATACCGACCCTTTCGAGCGGGGGAAGGAACACACCATCTTGCGCACCAGGCCGTCTCGCAGCAGGGAGGCAATGCCCTCTTCCGCGACGCCAGCGTTGTTGGAAATGATGGTCAGATCCTTTGGGGCATGACGGCGCAGTGCCTCGATCAGCTCCAGCGGGATACCGGAACTGCCGAAACCGCCGATCATGACGACATCGCCATCCTTGACGACGGAGACTGCCTCCGCCATGGAGTTACCGATTTTATTGATCACGATGTATTCACCAACTGCGTTGAAACGGGTTTAACGGCTGCTGCCAACAGTTACAGCCGGGTAATTGAGAAAACGGCTGCTCAGATAGATCACGGCTACCAACCCAAAGCCGATAAGGTCGGTCATCAGTTCCGGGTAGATCAGTGCCCCCCCAGCGGCCAGCACCAGTATCCGAGCCGGCCATGCAAGCACACCGATACGGTACAGGTACCCTTCCATCGCCGAGGACAACAGCCATATAGCGGTGATCGCCGTGAAGGCTGAGGTCAGTATCCTGGTGATGTCCCCCTGCAGTATCAGCGAAGGATTGATCACGAACAGGAACGGCAGGATAAACAGGATGCCGCCGAGTCGCATGGCGTAAAGGCCGGTTCGTCCGGCCTTGGCATCAGCCACACCCGCCGCTGTGATGGCGGCCAGTGAGACCGGTGGCGTGATATAGGACAGCATGCCCCAGTAAAGAATGAACAGGTGACTGGCCAGCGGATTGAGGCCCGCATTAACCAGCGCCGGCGCCAGCAGGATCGACAGGAAGATGTAACAGGCGCTTACCGTCATGCCCATACCCAGCACGAAGCTGGTTACCGCTCCGGCGATCAACATCAACGGAATACTGCCGTCGGCATAGAGCAACAGCTCCCGGGAGAAGGCCCCGGCTACGCCGGTATAGGAAAGACCACCCACCACCAGGCCGATACCTGCCAGGATAGCCACCAGGTTGGCCACACTGGTGGTCAGGTCCTGCATGAACGCCAGCGCCCGTTTTAGGGAGACTCTGAATAAGTCTCAAAATCAGCGATAATATGGCCATCGCCAACCGCATAGGATTCGTTGCCACCATGGATCAGATCACTTTCTCCGAAGCTGAGTACCAGACCAAGAAGCGCAAGACGCGTCGCGAGATCTTTCTGGAACGGATGGACAAGCTGATTCCGTGGAAGCAGTTGGAGAAGAAGGTAGCCCGTTATTACCCCAAGGGTCAGAACGGTCGGCCTCCGTATCCGCTGCCTGCCATGCTTCGAGTTCACTGCATGCAGTTGTTCTATAACCTGAGCGACCCGGCGATGGAAGATGCTCTGTACGAGATTGAGTCCATGCGGCACTTCGCCGGTTTGAAGCTGGACCGCTTGCCGGACGAGACCACTATTCTCAACTTCCGGCATTTCCTGGAGCAACACGGTCTTGGCAAGGCACTGTTTAAAGAGGTGAACAAACACCTGGAGAAAAACGGCCTGATGCTGCGTGAAGGCAGCATCGTCGATGCCACCATTATTTCTGCGCCCAGCTCCACCAAGAACAGCACCGGCAAGCGCGATCCTGAAATGCACCAGACCAGGAAGGGCAACGAATGGCATTTTGGCATGAAGATGCACATTGGCGTCGACGACACGCTGGGCCTGATTCATAGCATCGATACCACCGCAGCCAACGTGCACGACATCGTGCCCACCGACAAGCTGCTGCACGGTGAAGAGCAACGGGTCTTCGGCGATGCCGGGTACCTTGGCATTCAGAAGCGGGATGAGCATAAGCACCGTGAAAACGTCTCCTGGTTCATTGCCAAACGGCCTGGCACCCGGAAGAAGCTGGATGCTGACAAGCTGAAAGCCGAGAAAATCAAAGCCAGTGTTCGTGCCAAAGTGGAGCATCCCTTCCGGTACATTAAACAGGTCTTCGGTTATAGCAAGGTCCGCTATCGCGGTCTAGCCAAGAACAACAACCGGCTGCATTTGCTGGCCGCGTTCAGCAACCTGCTGATTGGTGAAAAATACATGCTGGCGTAGGGCCAGTGCGCCTGTTTTTCGCCAAAATGGCGGGAAACGGGCAAGAAACACACAACTAACGGGAAAATAGTGTCTGAATCTTCGATTTTTTGCCGGTTAAACCCAAGATCGGCAAATATCAGCAGTTATTCAGACCTTCCTTAGGTTCAGCCGGTGGTTACGCTTGAACATCGAGATGCCCAGCAGGACAACGGTCGCATAGTAGGGGGCATAGGCCTCGAGGCGCATCACCAGCAGCATATAGATCAGCATGAAAAGGGCCAGCAGATAGGGCCAGCCGTCCTTGAGGGTCTCCCACAGGTTGGGAATCTCGGATTCCGGCAGTCCTTTCAGGCCCCGCCGGGCTGCGTAGATGTCCACCTGGAAGATCAGGGCGAGATAAAACAGGAGTGCCGGCAGGAACGCGGCAATCATGATCTCGGCATAGGGCACGCCGAGGAAGGAGGCCATGATAAAGGCAACAGCGCCCATAACGGGCGGCATCAGCGTACCGCCGGTTGAAGCACAGGCTTCCACCGCACCGGCATAATGCGCCGGATAGCCGGTTTTCTTCATGGTCGGAATGGTGATCGGACCCGTGGTCAGGATGTTGGAGATAACACTGCCTGAAAGGCTGCCCATGATCCCGCTTGAGAGCACCGAAACCTTTGCCGGACCACCCCGACTCTTGCCCATCAGTGAGGTAGCGAACTGCATGAAGAACTCTCCACCACCGGTGGCCGTCAGCGCCGCGCCAAACACTACAAAGCCGATCACAAGCTGGGCCACGACCTGCATCGGGATACCGATCACACTCTCCACGCCGATGACATGAGCGCGGATGATCTCCGGCAGGGTGTACTGGTTGCCCCACAGGAATCCGGGCATGGAATCCGCATACAGGGGATAGGTTCCAAAGAACAGGGCCACGAAGAGCAGCGGCCAGCCACCGCAACGCCTCACACCTTCGAGGATCAGTACCAGAAGGATACCGGACAGGACTGTCGCTTCCGTGGGCGCCTCAAACTCCCAGCCATAGTTGATCATGGTCAGGCCGTGGTAGCCGAGATACCCGGCACAGACTAAAGCCATTACAGCCAGAGGCCAGTCGTACCAAGAAACCTTCGCCGCTGCTCCCTTCCAGGCAGGAAACGCAATGTAAGCCGCCGCCAAAAAGATACCGATCAGGTAATAAAGGTAGGCATTGCCAAGTGGCTGGAAACCCAACAACTTCAGGTTGAAGGTCTGGTTGATGGCCATCAGCAGGCCAAGGGTACCGAGCAGGATCACAGCCCAGTAACCGGCCCCCCTGAGGCGGCGGCCTTGGGTTCAACCGCAGGCGCCGCCTGGTCAGCGGAAGTGGAAGCACTCATGACGTGGTTTCTCCGGAAAGAACAAGCAGCCACCCGGTCGGGTGGCTGCACTTACGGGGGGACAGCCGGGTTACTTTACGGACTCCAAGGCACGGGTCCGGTGCGCTTCCCAGATTTCAGCGAACTCTTCGTCGCTCTTGCCTTCAGCCTCGGCCAGCGCTTCCGGCCAGGCGTCCAGCAACGCATTAAGGCGCTTGGTGCGCTGATCGTTCCAGGCCTGGTGTTCCTCCGTCCAGATACCCGCCTCCTTCAGGTAGCGGATGGCACCCTCATGGAAGGGAACATCGATTGCGGGGGTACCGGCTTCTTCCAGATCCCAGCGATGCATGGCCGCGGTGGCATCCTTGTACATGCCGTAGGTCTCATCCAGGGCCTTGATGTAGTTGTACACGGCATCTTCATCCATGTCGGCACGTACGGTCAGTACCGGATAGCGGTATGCAAAGATATCAACCGGGTTCTCCTCACTGATGCCTGCACCGATGGTTTCAGTGTAGGGCTGGAAGAACGGTGCCACTTCACGAAGGCGCTTCCAGCCCTCTTCGTCGTCCTTGGGAACATCAAGCCAGCGGATGCCACGGGGGGATTCAGCCAACTCATAGACATGGCTCGGCGTCGTGGTGGTACAGGAAGCATCGGCTTCGCCACGGGCCAGCGAACTCATGGTATTGGCATAGGTGGGGAACATGATGGCTTCAACGTCGTCACGGGTCAGGCCGACGAATGCCAGGAAGGCGTCACACTTGACGTTGATGGACGGGTTACCCGCTACATACGCAAACCTTGCCCCTTTCAGGTCCTCCAGTTTCATTATGTTGGCGTCAGCTGCCGTAAAAATACCGAAGGATGATGGTCGGCCGGCGACAGCGCGCAGGTCCTGCGGCCCCCAACGACGAGTCGAGAAATCGTGGATGCCTTCTGCCGCGAAGAAGGTTTCAGTGGCCAGGAAGGCATAGTCAGCGCGACCACTGAGCAACGGCTGCAGTCGCCCGATGGCGGAACCGGACGGCTGGATCCGGACACGGGTACCGTATTGCTTTCCAAAGGCATCGGCAATGGCTGACGCTTCAGCGTAGCCCGCGGACCCGACATCGTAGGACGACCAGGTCATGGTATCTGGCAGCTCCTGTGCGGCTGCGGATCCGGCAAACAGAACAGACGCCCCCAGGGCGGCTGCGGCCAGTGTTTTCGTCAGGTAAGAGCTGGCAAAAGGCATAGGGATCTCCGTTGGCTTTTCTTGTTTGGTTCGTTTTCAAACATAGTTCACATTTCAGACCCGTGAACAAATTAGTCCCTGGCAGCACCATCGTCAAATTTTTATCAATATACTGTAATTTTTTATCGTATAGTGAGAAATTTGGCTTATTCCTGATGGCGAAGCCAGGTGTCCACCTCTTCCCGTATGATCGATATCACCTCAGACCTGCGTTTTTCGCTCATCCGGGAGGTAACAGATGCAACACTGATGGCGGCATACTCAGCAGAGTCAGGGACAGGAAAGGCCACCCCGACCGCTGATACCTCGGGTACGATACGCCCTTCATTGACCGAATAACCGTGCTCCCGGGCCTGGTCCAGCCACTGTTCAACTTCTTCACGGGTGATACCGGAATAGCGGGGATAACGGGGAGCGTTCAGCTCCATCACCCGCCTCGCTTCTCTCTCAGGCAGGGCTGCGAGCAGGGCAACTGCGGCCGCTCCGATGCCCAGCGGCCGCCGGGCCCCGGCCACCAGCGTATTCGCCGTGACCGGATAAGTGCCTTCGGCTACATCAATGCACACTGCATCCCGGTTCGCCCGGATACTCAGGTAGGTGTAATCTTCAGTTCTGGTTGCGATTCGGCCCAGGACAGGCTGCAGGGCATGCCACAGCCTGAGATCCGGTGCAACCTCCTGGGCTGACTCTGCCATACGCAGCAAGTCGAATCCGATGTGATAGGTTTTGGCGTAGGGATCAAACGTAAGCAGGCCCTCAGTCGCCAGCGCTGTCAGCAGACGGTGGGCGGTGGCGGTGTTCATGCCGACCTCACGGGCAATATGGGAGAGGCTGCCGCCTGTGGGGAAAATGGTCGCCACCGCCCTGAGCAAGACACAGGCCTTCGTCAGCGTGGTGCTTCCTCTGGCTGTTGTGCGGGAACTGCCCGATGAAACTCCTGTGGTAGACATGGTGATCAATCCCTTATTTTCTCAAAATGTATAAAAATATTATCGCATTCCGATAAAAATAACGACGAGACTGGCCATGAAACCCAAGTTCAGCCTGGTTGGACGTTACTCGCTACTTTCGCTGACCCTGATCGTCGGCTCCGTGGCCATCCTCAGCAGCCTCTACGCCGCCGTGGCGGATTCGGTGACGGAACGGCTGGCGGGTGAGCGACTGGAAGCCCAGGTGGCCGGTACCGCCAATCGGCTGACCAACTTTATCGAGAACCGGATCTATCAACTGGAAACTCTGTCCACCCATCCCTCCATGCCCCTTTACCTGGCCTTCAGCGATGCGGTGCCGGATGGCGTACGGGAACTGGTGAGGGTGGAGGCGGACTCACCGGATCTCTACGGCATACTGTTCTTCAATAACCGGGATGAGCTGACCGAAGTCGTGCCGGGACAGGCTGCTTCCGGGCCGCCCTACTGGGACCGGGACAACTGGACGATTCGAGGCTTACCGCTGATCACCCTGGGTAACAGCGAGGTCATCGGTCCCCAGCGTGCCGACAACTCCGGTCCTGGCTGGATACTGATCCGCCAGCCACTACGGGACCCCAGTCGCCAGGAAGTGGCGGGTGCTATCGGGCTCCATGTCCGGCTGGCCTCCCTCACCGAGCTGATGCGCACAGAAAACCTGGCAGGTGTGCTGCGCCCCTATCTGCGGACCCCGGCCGGTGACCTGCTCGAGCCAACCGGAAACCCGGTACAGTCGCCACCGGAAAACCTGCAACCCGGCCCGGAGGTACTCCCGGGCTGGCGTATTGACTATCAGGTTGCAGCTGGAGAAATCCTCAGCCCCCTGCGTAGCGCCCAGTGGGGGCTCTACGCCCTGGCCGGGGTCATGGCCCTGGGAACGGTGGCCCTGTTCTGGGCCCTGGCCCGCAGCCTCCGGCGACGGGTAACCCGGCTTGTGGACGGCGCCGAAACCCTCGCCAGCGGTGACTTGCATTTCCGGCTACAGACACCGAAGAATGACAAGGATGAGATCGACGTACTGGCCCATTCATTCAACGCCATGGCCGACCGGCTGCAGGATATGATCGGTCGCACCGTGCAGGCCGAGAAGATGGCGGTGCTGGGCGAATTTGCCACCGGCGTCGCCCATGAGGTACGCAATCCCCTCGCCACCATCAAGCTAACGGTTCAGGCGCTGGAGAAAGGCGAGCCCGATGACCAGCGACGGGATCTCCTGGTGGCCGTGGAGGAAGAGATCGATCGCCTGAACCGGGTAGTCGGTGATCTTCTTGATTACGGACGTCCTGTCGCCGGGGAACCCCAGGCCGTGGGTATACGGCGAGTGTTCCGCCATGCCACAGTCCTGACGTCTGGCCTGGCAGACCAGCGACAGGTGACCGTGTCCGCCACCGGCGACTCCCGCCTGGCGGTCTATGCCAGTCCGGACCAGGTCATTCAGTGCCTGGTCAACCTGCTGGCCAACGCTATTGAAGCCTGTGAACCGGGTGGCACCGTGCACCTGCGCGCCTTCCGCAACGGTAACCGAATCAGCGTCGACATCACCGACACGGGCTGTGGCATGAACGCAGAGACCCTGCAACGGGTAACCGAGCCTTTCTTCACAACACGACAGCAGGGCACCGGCCTGGGCCTGAGCATTACCCGCCAGCTGATCGAACTGAACGGTGGCGACCTTCAGATCCACAGCGTCCCGGGTGAGGGCACCACCGTGTCCGTCACCCTGCCGGCGGCAAACAGTGATAAGCTGGAACTCGCTTCCCCGTCTCACACAAAAGAACAATCAACAGCAAAGCACCATGATGCGCTCACAGATCCTGATCGTTGACGACGAAAAGAGCTTCGTCCGCTCCATGGCCTTCGCCCTCAGCGAGGCCGGCTTCCATACTCGCAGCGCCCACACTGGCGAAGACGCCCTGACACTGCTGGCGGACGAACCGGCTGACCTGGTGTTACTGGACTTGCGGCTGCCGGGCATGCACGGCATGGAGGTTCTGGCGGAGGTCACCCGGCTGTATCCCGGCCTGCCAGTGATCATGATTTCCGCCCATGGCGACACTCGCGCTGCCGTCCAGGCGGTAAAGGCCGGAGCGACCGACTACCTGACCAAGCCCTTTGCCCTCGACGAACTGTTGCACATCATTGATACGGTGACCGACCGTGCCCGCATGCAGGAGGAACTGGACTACCACCGTCAACGAAGCGCCAACGCCTCCGGTCTGGTGGGCTCCAGCCAGGCCATGCAGGCACTTTGGCAAACGCTACAGCGGGTAGCGGCCAGCAGCACCGGGCGGGTTCTGCTGCTTGGCGAATCCGGCACCGGCAAGGCCGTGGTGGCCCGGGCCATCCATGAACAAAGCCCGCGCGCGGACGGTGCCTTTGTCGAAATCAACTGCGCCGCGCTGCCCGAGCAGCTGATCGAGGCGGAGCTGTTCGGCGCCGAAAAGGGCGCTTACACCGGCGCCCACCAGAAGCGCTCCGGCCTGGTGAGCCTGGCCCACGGCGGTACCCTGTTCCTGGACGAAATCGGTGAGCTGCCCCTGTCCCTGCAGGCCAAGTTCCTGCACTTCCTGGAAAACGGGGATTACCGGCCTGTGGGCGCCACGGCCAGTCATACTGCAGATGTACGGGTGGTCGCAGCCACCAACCGGTCCCTGGAGGAGGAAGTGCGTGCCGGACGCTTCCGGGAAGACCTCTACTTCCGGCTCAATGTTATCGAGCTGACCATTCCGCCGCTGCGGGAGCGGGGTGAAGACCTGCAGGAACTGCTGGACAGGTTCATCGAGGCCCAGGCCCGCGAGGAAGGCTGCCGCCCGGTGACCATTCCCCCGGAGACCCTGGAGCGGCTGCAGGCCTATAAGTGGCCGGGTAACGTGCGGGAGCTTCGTAACCTGGTCGAGCGGCTCACCATCCTGCACCCGGGCCAGCGCATCCGCCCGGACCAGCTGCCTCATGAGTTCCACCCGGGGCCAGGCTCTGCCTCTGACCAGGCCACGACCACCTCACTTGAACAAAAGCTTGAACAGACCGAACGCCAGATGATCCGCCAGGCGCTTGAACAGACCGGTGGTCACAAGAGCAAGGCGGCAGAACAGCTGGGGATGTCCAGGCACGCCTTCAAGCGTCGCCTGCAGCGACTCGGGCTTATTTGACCCTCCCCGCGTTGAGCGGAATTCGCTCATGAGAATCGATTATCACGAGCGGATTCCGCTCACCCCTTCCCTAACGAGCTTCTCTACAGCCCGCAACGGGGCTGACCACCGCGTTGGCCCCTCTTTTGCTACAGGTTTCTCAAATCAGACAACAACAAACGATCATCCGATACCGGGCTGACCGGATCAGGAGGCAGATGTGTCGGGACCCCTCACCCGCCATCGTCATAACGACACCACAGCATTTCCTGGCTGCACCAGCCAGGGTCGCCATGGCTGGACCTCAGCCGTGATTGCCCTGTTATGGCTGCTGGTTTCGCCGGTCGCCATGGCGCTGCCTGCAGACACCCCTGTGGGTCGGGTAGAACTCGGCGCCCCGAAAGACCAGGCGGATGCCACCATCGCCTGCATGTACCCCATGACCGGAAGGTCCGCCAGCTATGGCCGCGACAGTATTGTGGCCATTCGCATGGCGCTGCAGGAGCTGGCCCGGGATCCGCAAAGCCCTGACCTTCGCGTCATCGTGGATGACTCCCGCTCCAAGGCATCGTTTGCCGTGCGCATGGCCGAGGATTTCCTGCAAAACGACGACGCCGATATTCTCTGCGGCATTGTCAGTTCGGGCGTGGGGATGGCCGTCAGCCGACTCGCCCGCCAGAAGCAGGTCATTCTGATCGGTACCGACCACGCCTCGTCCCGGGCGACCCTGGAGGAAGGCCATGATTACTACTTCCGCGTGTCCAGCGACACCTGGATCTCCCATGCTGCCGGTGCCCGCTACCTGAAAGAACTGCAGAAAGAGACAGGCTGGCGGAAACTGGCGTTCCTGGGCCCGGACTATGAATATGGCCGTGTCGCCTGGCGTGACCTGCAACAGGCCCTGGCGCTGGAAGGTGTCCGCTTTGAACAGACCGGCACCTACTGGCCACGGCTGTACGAACCAGACTACTCCCTCTATATCCAGTCGTTACTGGAAAACCCGCCGGACATTCTGGTCGTCGGCCTGTGGGGTGGTGATTTTACCGCCTTTATCGAGCAGGCCCGCACCACTCGCCTGTTCGAGCAGATGCGGGTGGCCAACTTTGATACCGGTGGTGACTACGAGACCCTGGTAGCCCTTGGCAGTGAGCCGCCCCCGGGGCTGATCTTGTCTGCCCGGCACCACGTCAACTGGCCGGACACCGACCGTAACCGTCAATTTGTGCAGGACTTCCACGAGCTGTCCGGCCGCTACCCCAGCTACTCGGCCCAGGGTGCCTGGGCGGGCATGATGGCCATTGCCCGGGCGATTCGCCTGGCCGGCGATGTCAGCGATACCCGGGCAGTGATTACGGCTCTGGAGGGCCTGGAAGTCCCCCTGCCAAAAGACCCGGACGGATTTACCTCCTATATTGATCCACAGACCCACCAGATTGCCCAGGCCCAGGCCATCGGAACCCCGGTCTCCGATGACCGCTTTCCTCCGGCCCGGGTACTGCTTGGCAACTGGCGGGTGTATGACGCCGAATCCCTCAAACCCTCGCCCGCTTTGATTCAAAAGCGACGTGGAGAAACCGGCGGCTAGCCGCCGACAACCCGAAACCCATGCAGCATCCGTAAGCGCACAAAAACAACCAAGGAGCACGCAATGAAAACAACCCAACAACGAACTATCTGGCAGAAAACCCTGCTCAGCACGGCCACTTCCGTGGCGCTGGCATCCGCCGGCGTTATGGGGCTGGCTACAACCGCCCACGCCCAGGACAGTTTCAAGGTAGGCTTCGTCACCTTCCTGTCCGGTGGTGCATCCGGCCCCTTCGGCGTTCCGGCCTCCCAGGGCGCCAAGCTGGTGGTGGAAGCCATCAACGAAGGCACCCTGCCTGCCCCCTACGACTCGGTGGGCGTCAACGGCCTGCAACTTGAAATGGTTGAAGTGGACGAAGCCGGCGGCCCCACCAAGCAGGTAGAGGAGTACCGCAACCTGGTTCAGCGGCAGAATGTTAACGCCGTGATCGGCTATATCTCCTCCGGCGACTGCCTCGCTGTCGGCCCGGTAGCGGAAGAGATGCAGACATTCACCATTGCCTTCGACTGCGGCACCTCCCGCATGTTCGAAGAACTGGAAGACCCCAAGTACGTATTCCGTACTGGCCTGGACGCTGTTGCGGATAACGTCGGCGCAGCCCGCTACCTGGCCGAAACCCGTCCAGACGCCAAGCGCATCGCCGGCATCCAGCAGAACTACGCCTGGGGCCAGGACTCCTGGCAGGATTTCACCCTGGCCATGGAACAGCTGATGCCAGAGGCGGAGATCGTCAACAACCAGACCCCGCAGATCTTCCAGGGCAGCTACGGCACCGAGATTTCAGCCCTGCAGACCCGCAGACCGGAAATCGTGCATTCCTCCATGTGGGGGGGTGACATGGAGTCCTTCGTGGCCCAGGCCAATGCCCGCGGCCTGCTGGCCCAGGCAACCGCCCTGCTCACCACTGGTGAATCCGGCCTGCACCGGTTTGACGGCCAGGCACCCAACGGCACCATTCTTGGCGGCCGTGGTCCCTTCGGTGGCTTCATGCCCGAGAACGACCTGAGCGAGTGGTTCAGCAAGGCCTACGAGGAAAAGCATGGCACTCCGCCCAGCTACCCCGCCTCCAAGGCGGCTCAGGCCATCCTGGCGCTGAAATACGCGGCGGATAATTCCGGCGCCGACGGCGTGCCCAGCTCTGAAGAACTGGCGGCGGCCCTCAAGGGTGCGAAGTTCGAATCCGTCAGCGGTACCGTCAATATGGGACTGGCCGGCGGTCACCAGGCGGTTCAGCCCATGCTCTACGGTGAGTATCACTTCGAGGACGGCCAGGCCGAACTGCGTAACGTGAAATCCTACCCGGGCGACTGTGTGTCAGCGCCGGACGGCTATAACGCCCAGGAATGGATCAAAGAGGGCTTCCCCGGCTCCAGCTGCGACTGATCCATTTATTCAACCGACCACCGGTGGCGTTCGCGCCACCGGTGTATTCACACACAGGAGTAACCCTTGATGTTAACCGTCTGGGCGATACTGATTGACGGGTTTATCTACGCCTCCTGGCTGTTCCTGGTGGCAGCCGGGCTGACCGTCATCTACGGCGTTATGCGAATACTCAACATGGCCCACGGCAGCCTCTATGCCCTGGGCGCCTACGCCGCCGCCTCGGCCCTTGGCTGGTACTACGCCGACGGGGGCGACCAGCTGTGGATGGCCTTTGCCATTATCGCGGTGTGTGCCGTCGCCATCGGTGCGGTTACCGGCCTCGCCATCGAACGGGGCCTGCTGCGGATTATGTATGGCCGTGATGAAATCCTGATGCTGATCATCACCTTTGCCGTACTGCTGATTCTTGAAGACGTCATGAAGCTGGTCTGGGGCACCACGCCCTACTTTGCCTACCAGCCCTACGCCGCCATGGGGCGGATCAATATCGACGTGCTGACCGTGTCCCGCTATGACCTGATGGTACTGGTGGTGTCCATCGTGATCGGTGCCGGCCTCTGGTTCTGGCTCGAGCGCACCCGTATCGGCAAGATCCTGCGCTCCATCATCCATGACCGGGAAGTATCGAAGGCCATGGGTGTGAACGTGGGGCGTATGTTCACCATTACCTTCATGATCGGCGCAACCCTGGGTGCCATCGCCGGTGGCATCACCGCACCGATCATTTCCGTGGTGCCCGGCATCGGCATTGAAGTCATCGTGCTGGCCTTCGCGGTAGTTGTTACAGGCGGGCTCGGCAGCATTACCGGTGCCGCGATCGGCGCCATCATCGTCGGCCTGGCCAGGGCCACCTCGATCCATACCATGCCCGAGCTGGAACTGTTCATCATCTACGCCGTCATGGCCGCAGTACTGGTATTCCGGCCCCATGGGCTCTTTGGTCAGGCGGTAGCGAGGAAAATATGATGAAAGCAGACAGAACCGAACTGTCATTGATCGGCGTTGCCATCGCCGTTGCCATTGCTGCCCAGTTCAGCCCCAACTGGCTGGTTTTCACCCTGACCCTTGCCATCTCCACCGGCCTGGTGGTCATGGGCGTGGTCATGCTGATGCGGGCCGGGCTGGTTTCCTTCGGCCAGGGCCTGTTCTACTGCCTTGGTGGCTATGCGGTAGGCCTGGGCGGACGCTTCCTGGGCATTACCGACGCCCTGGTGCTGATCGGCCTCGGTGTCGTGGCCACGGTGGCTGTTGCCATGATTCTCGGGTTACTGGTGACCCGGTACCGGGAGATTTTCTTCGCCATGCTGTCGCTGGCGTTTTCCATGATCCTGTACGGCATCCTGGTGAAAAGCCATGGCCTGGGAAGCACCGACGGCTTCGGGGTGGTGGACTGGACCTTGCTCTGGTTCGACTCGGAAACCAGCGATGGTGCCAACATGGCGCTGATGCTCGCCATTGCCGTGGCGCTGGTGGTTGCCCTGTTCCTGAACCGCTACTTCAAGTCCAGCATTGGCCTGGCCTGTGAGGCGATACGGGAAAACGAGGTGCGCGTGGAATACATGGGAATCTCACGCCAGCAGATCCTGTACATCAACTACGTGATTGCGGCGGCCATCGGCTCCGTGGGCGGCTCCATGACGGCACTGGCGGCCGGCCACGTGGACCCCACCATGGCCTATTGGACCATTTCCGGTGAATTCGTGTTCATCGCCATCCTCGGCGGCACCGGCCATGTGGCAGCACCGTTCATTGCCGCGCTGATCTTCACGCTGGTGCGCACCTACGCCATTGAGCTGGCGCCCAATGCCTGGCAGATGATCCTCGGCATTGTACTGCTGCTGATCATCCTGTTCCTGCCCAAGGGCATCTGGAGCCTGTTCACCCGCAAGAAAGGGGCCGCCTCATGACCGAGATTCTGAAAACCGAGGGGCTGTCCCGCTATTTCGGTGCGGTGACCGCCGCTGAAGATATCAACGTTACCATTACCGAAGGGGAAATCGTCGGTGTCATCGGCTCCAACGGGGCCGGCAAGACCACGTTTATCAATATGGTGACCGGGTACCTGCCGCCCTCGAAGGGGTCGATCTCCTTTGACGGCAAGCCCATCAAGGGCCTTGGCCCCCGCAAGCTCATGCGCAAGGGGCTAACCCGCTCGTTCCAGATACCACAGCTGTTCCTGGAACTGCCGGTGATCGACAACCTGTCCATTGCCCTGGCCGCAGCGGAACACAAGCAGTTCCAGATGCTGCGCCCGGTGCATACCCCCGAGCGCCTGAAGGCAGCGGAGGAAATCCTCGAACAGATGCACATCACCGAGTACCGGGACGAAATGGTAACCGCCATGCCCCAGGGTGCCCGCAAGCTTCTCGACATTGCCATCGCCATGCTGGGCAAGCCCCGAATGCTGCTGCTGGACGAGCCCACCAGTGGCGTCAGCATGGAGGAAAAATACACCCTGATGGACACGGTCATGGAAGCGGTCCGTGCCCGCGGCCTGACCGTGCTGTTCGTGGAACACGATATGGAAATTGTGCAGCGCTATGTCACCAGGGTGCTGGCCTTTGCCAGTGGCGTGGTGATCAAGGATGGTCCGGTTGACGAGGTCCTCGCCGATGAAAAGGTGCAGGAACTGGTCACCGGCAAGCAACACAAACCAACCGCATCCGGGGGAGACGCCTGATATGAGCCTTGAAATATCCAATCTCGACGTCTCCATTGAGGGCATCAAGATACTCCGGGACATCAACCTGACCATTCCCACTGGCAAGATGGCGGGACTGATCGGCCACAACGGTGCCGGCAAGACCACCCTGATCCGGGCCATTATGGGTCTGTTGCCGCCCGACAAGGGTTCGATCACTTTCAAGGGTGAGGACATCACCCGGCTGCCCTCCCACCGCCGGGCCAACATGCGCATCAGTTACATGCCTGAAGACCGGCGCCTGATCCCGGAGCTGACGGTCACCGAGAACATGCTGATGCCGGCCTGGGCCAACAAGATCCGGGATGGTGAAGAGCGCCTGAAATGGGTCTACTCGCTGATGCCGGAAATCGCCGACTTTGGCGAGCGCAAGGCCCTGCAGCTTTCAGGGGGCCAGCAGAAGCTCGTTGCTCTGGGCCGCGCCCTGATTCCGGGCCGGGAAATGATCCTGCTGGACGAGCCCTTCGAAGGGTGGCACCGGTGTTGGCCAAGCGCCTGTCTGCGGTGATTGCCGACCTTCGGGGCGAGGGTCTGACCGTGCTTATTGCCGAGTCCGATGACAGCCATTCCGCCGACCTGGTGGACGCCACCTGGCGGATCGAGCGGGGCGCGGTTTCACAAGGTCGCAGGGATACGTCAGAATCATCGGGACTGACCGATTACTGATGGATCCGAATAAGGAGAACAACCATGAAAATTCGTGCTGCGGTACTACAAGCCATTGGCGCCGAACGCCCTTACACTGAAACAAAGCCGTTGGTTATCGAGGAGCTGGAGCTGGACCCACCCGGCGATAACGAGGTGCTGATACAGATCAAGGCCGCTGGCCTGTGCCATTCGGACCTGTCCGTTATCGACGGCAACCGCCCGCGCCCGGTACCCATGGCCCTGGGCCACGAAGCCGCCGGTATCGTCAAGGAAGTGGGTAACGGCGTCCGGGACCTCAAACCCGGTGACCATGTGGTCGCAGTATTCGTGCCCAGCTGTGGTCATTGTGAGCCCTGCGCAGAGGGTCGCCCGGCCCTGTGCGAGCCGGCCGCGAAGACCAATAACGCCGGCACCCTGGTGAGCGGCGAGCACCGACTGCATCGGGCTGATGGCACTGCCATCAACCATCACCTGGGGGTTTCCGCGTTTGCGGACCATGCGGTGGTGTCCCGGGATTCCCTGGTGAAAGTCGACCCGGAGCTGCCCCTGCACCATGCAGCGTTGTTCGGTTGCGCCGTGCTGACCGGGGTCGGTGCGTCCATCAACTCCGCTGATATCAAGGCAGGCCAGACCGTGGCCGTCGTCGGCCTCGGTGGCGTAGGCCTCAACAGCGTGCTGGGAGCCCTGGTGGCCGGTGCCAGTGAAGTGATCGCCATCGACCTGGATGACAGCAAGCTGGCCCTGGCGAAGGAACTGGGTGCGACCCACACCTTCAACTCCGGTGAAGAAGGCGTGGTGGACGCGATCAAACAGCTCACCAACGGCGGCGTCAACTGTGCCATCGAAATGGCCGGCTCCGAGAAAGCCCTGGAGTTTGCCTACCAGATCACCCGCCGCGGCGGCACCACGGTGACCGGCGGCCTGGCCCACCCGGAAAAGAAGGTCGCTTTGCAACAGGTCAGCCTAGTGGCAGAAGAACGCACGCTCAAGGGCAGTTACGTGGGCAGCTGCGTGCCGGTAAGGGATGTGGCCCGCTACGTCAGCCTGTTCCGCCAGGGCAAGCTGCCGGTGGACAAACTGCTGAGCGACACCCTGACCCTGGACCAGATCAACGAAGGATTCGAGAAACTGGCTGCCGGTAAGGCCGTGCGACAGGTGATTCTGTTCGACTGACAATCCACACATAACAACTACACTACGGCTACCACTTTCTCCCTTGCACCACCCACCGGCGGTTGTTACCGCCGGTGGTTAATCACAACAACAAGCAACGCAACAAGGAGAACAACCATGCCCTTCAAACCATCCCTCCTGGCCCTGTGCACAGGAACCCTGATTGCCGGACTGTCCACTGTGGCAATTGCACAGCAGACGCCCATGGATACCCTGCAAAACGACGCACCCAACAACTGGGGCAAATGGGGAGAGGACGACCAGGTAGGCGCCCTCAACTACCTGGGTGAGGAACAGGTAAAAAACGGCGCCGGAACCATCAAGAGCGGTAAAACCTTTACCCTGCAGATCCCCATGACCTCAGGCTCCGGCCCGGTGTTTCCCGGCCGCGTGCCCACCCAGCATTTCATGGCCACGGACGCCGGCGTCTACATGGCAGGCAAGGCTGAACCGGCCCCGGGCGGTATGAAGTACTCGGACGACGTCGCCTTCATGTACCTGCAGGGCACCACCCACGTGGATGGCCTGGCCCATGCCTGGTATGGCAACCAGATCTACGGCGGCAAGGGTGAGGAAACCTCCGTTCACGGTCACACCCACGCGGATGTCGGTGAGATCGGCGAAAAAGGCATCGTCGGTCGAGCGGTCCTGCTGGATGTCGGCCGCCATATGGGCAGCGATGACCTCCATCGCCTGCCCACAGACACCTGCATCAACCTTGAAGACCTGGAGGCCACGGCAGAAGCCCAAGGCACCACCATCAACAAGCGGGACATCCTGGTGATCCGCACTGGTTCCATCGCCCGCTTCTGGGAAGAGGAGCCGGACGAGGAATGGAACGCCATGAACGAGCCCGGCCTGTGCCACAGCAATGAACTGCTGAGCTGGCTGGACGAGATGGAAACCCCGATGATTGCTACCGACAATATCGCGGTTGAGAAAGTGGTCCAGGAAATCGACGGGCAGACCTACATTATCCCGCTGCACGGCGCATTGATGCGGGATATGGGTGTGGTGCTGTCAGAAATCTGGTGGCTGGATGACCTGGCGGCGGACAGTGCCGAGGACGGTCAGTACAGCTTCATGCTGGTGGCGGCGCCCTGAAAGTGGAACAGGGTACTGGCTCCCCGGTTAACCCGGTGGCTATCAAGTAGGAAATGAAGGCCCGGCCCCGGAGTCTACCGGGGCCGGAAACCCCGATTCATTCCGGGGCGCTGTTTCCACGGCGCTACTGGTTCTCGTCATCCTGGCGCCGTTGAGCGCCATTCTGCTCCCCTTGATGCTCGTTTTGCATTTCCTTGCGCTCCTCGCGGTACTCCTGGCGCATCTGCTCGCCGTCCCGGCGATGCTCTTCCCGCATCCGGTCGCCCTGCTGGCCTCCGCGACGGCCCTCAGCATTGCGGTTCCCTGCCTCGTCCGCCTGCTCCGTGGGCGACGCGTCTGGCATATTGTCGCCGGTCGGACGAATCGCCTGGCTCTCTGGAGAGGCGGCCCAGGCTGAAGAGGTGATCAGCAGCATGGCCGTGATGGCAGCAGATAGTGATTTATTCATGGCGCCTCCCTGTTTTTCGATGCAATAGGTGCCCTGGTTGCTGTTCACTTCCAGGTGCATACGCCGCGCAGGGTCTGTGTCATAGGGCTCTGGAACAGGACATGTTCCCCAGCACCTCCCACCTGCCCGGGCAAGATATAACTTTTAATATTGCACCGGGAAGGCAGGATTTAAAGGGTCGTAGAATTACCAATGGGACACAACGGGGCGATGCCTATTGCTGCACCACCACTTCAAACCCGCCGTAAATCAATCGCTTACCATCAAACGGCATCGGGTTGGTGTCCGGTTGAAGACGCGGATCTTCCATCACCTGTTGCATGCCCCGGTCCCGGGTGGCCTTGTCGGGCCAGACGATCCACGAGAACACCACGGTCTCCTCCGGCTTGCATTTCACAGCCATGGGAAAGGACGTCACTTCACCGTCGGGTACGTCATCTCCCCAGCACTCCACAAACTCGGTGGCGCCATACTCCCGGAAGACCACCCCTGCATCGCTGGCGTGGCGAACGTATTTTTCACGATTGGCTGTGGGTACAGCCGCAACAAAACCATCGATATAGCTCATTACCTGTTCTCCTCATCCTTCGGTGGCAGCTCCCGCACGGGCCTGACCTCGATACTGCCCAGGCGTGCCGGCGGGATATGGCTGGCCAGTTGCAAGGCCTCGTTAAGGTCCCTGGCGTCCAGCAGGTAGAAACCCGCCAGCTGCTCCCTGGTCTCGGCGAAGGGACCATCAGAGAGCTGGACCTCACCATCACGGACCCGCAACGTTGTCGCGGACTCCACCGGCTGCAGTGCCTGCCCGGCCAGGTAGTGGCCGCCCTCCGTCAATTTCTCCACGCAGCCCAGGCACTCCTGGTTCAGGTCATGCCAGGCCTGCTCGGTCATATCGTTGAAAGTGCTTTCCTGGTAGTACACCAGGGCCACGTATTTCATAGGCATCTCCCAGTGGCACGCCATTGTCTTTGACCATAGAGTATCTTCATCGCCTGTCCTCCGTGGTTGTCGTTCGTCTGAAAACAGACCGGGCGCTGTTACAGTCCCGGGTTATCATCCAGTCGAATCACAACACCGGATTTCGACACGGCAGATGAATTTTTTCAGGAGGACGACAGTTCCTCCAGGCGTCGCTGCAGGAAACGGCGCTCCGGCTCCTGCCGGACCAGGGTCAGGGCTTGCTGATAAGCCAGTCGGGCCCGGTCCCGGTCACCACAACGTCGGTAAAGGTCGGCGCGGGCGGCGTGGAACAGGTGATAGCTCTGCAGGACCTTGTCGGCAGCAAGCTGGTCCAGCAACGCCAGCCCGTGCGCCGGGCCATCCCGCATGGCGATGGCCACCGCCCGGTTGAGGGCCACCACCGGTGTTGGCCACTTCTGGTAAAGCAAGCCGTACAGTGCGGCAATTTCAGCCCAATCGGTGGAGGCAGGGTCCTTCGCATCGGCATGGGACGCGGCGATGGCGGCCTGGAGCGTATAGGGACCCGGATCCGGGTGAGCCAGCGCCTGCATCAGCCAGTGGCGCCCCTGTTCGATCTGACCCTGGTCCCAGAGCGAACGATCCTGCTCCTCGAGTGTCACCAGGTTGCCCTCGCCGTCTTCCCGCGCCGCCCACCGGGCATCATGCAGCAACAGCAGGGCCAGGAGCCCGTACACCTCCGGCCGTGGCAGCAGCCGGGACATCATGGCTCCCAGCCGGATCGCTTCCGCTGCCAGGCTGACATCCACCACCCTCGCACCTTCAGTAGCACTGTAACCTTCGTTGAACATCAGATAGATCACCTGCAACACCGGTGGCAAACGGGTCGGCAATTCCCGCTGGTCCGGCACTTCGTAGGGTATCCTCGCTTCGCGGACCTTGCGCTTGGCCCTGACAATGCGCTGGGCGAGGGTGGCGGGTTTCTGCAGCAACGCACGGGCGACCTGTTCGGTGGTCAGTCCACACACTTCCCTCAGGGTCAGTGCCAGCTGGGCCTCGCGCCCCAGGGCCGGGTGGCAGCAGGTGAAGATCAGGCGCAGGAGGTCATCCTGATAGATCGCGGTCCCCTGGTCGGACGGCCCCTCTACCTCTGGGGTCAGTAGTTCACTGTGGCGCCGGGCGGTCTGTTGCCGTCGGATGTGATCAATGGCCTTGTGATGTCC
This sequence comes from Marinobacter sp. AN1, assembly GCF_026013985.1. NCBI lineage: Bacteria > Pseudomonadati > Pseudomonadota > Gammaproteobacteria > Pseudomonadales > Marinobacteraceae > Marinobacter > Marinobacter sp. AN1. The sequence continues at coordinate 4,138,871 of NZ_CP110342.1, forward strand.
GGTACGAACCAGCCAGGCAACCGGGTTTCCGGGCGTGCCTTCGGAAGGCCACTGGGCAAGGGCCGCGGCGAAAGCCTCCTGAAGGCATTCCTCGGCCAGTTCAAACTCGCCGGTCAGGCGTATAAGTGTTGCCAGAACCTGCCGCGAATGTTGCTGATAAAGCTGCTCCAGATCCACCTTTGAGCTCCTTCTCCGGGGAAACAGAAATCACGTAGTTTACCCACAGATTATCCTGAAAAATTGCGCACAAATTCAGCAGACGTGTCCTATACTGGGACACTTGAACCGCGGGAATGCGGTATTTCATATCCGGATTGTAGTGGAAGCAGGCCGTATTGCTCATGTCCGTCACCCGTCATACTCCCAGCCCCCAGCCCCACTGGGTTGTTAACATGAACCGGCGCAACCGCAGCCTGTCCTTTGTGGCGGCTTTCCTGACCCTCGCCAGCCATGTCTGGCTGCAAGGTCTCTCTCCCTGGCTCTATCCGACCCTGGCGGTCAGCTTTCTGGTATGGCCCCAACTGGCCTATCTCCGGGCCCGGCGATCAGCCGATTCCATGCATTCGGAATTCAACAACCTGGTGATCGACTCAATCATTTTCGGCCTGTGGATCGCTGGCCTGGGCTTTCCGGTATGGATCACCTTCATTCTGGCCATCAGCATTACCATGAACCTGACGGTATTCCGGGGACTGCCCGGCATGGTCCAGGCCCTGACCGGCCTCGCCGGGGGCATCGTGGCCGGCGGGCTGTTTGCCGGTTTCTGGTGGCAGCCTGACACTCACTGGCTGACCACGCTCCTGGCTATAACCTCCATCTCCATGTACCTGTTGATGGTGGGCCATGTGTCGTTCAGCCGTAACCACTCCCTTCACGGTGCCCGTGAACGACAGCGCCAGACCGAGCAGGAGCTCAAACAGCAAATCGAGGAAAACCGGCAGCTGCAGGAACAGTTACAGGAACAGGCCAACCGTGATCCGCTGACAGGTCTGTACAACCGTCGCTACCTGGAGGACAGCCTGCACCGGGAAATGACCCGCTGCCTGAGGCAGGGCGACCCCCTGAGCCTGGTGCTGATCGACCTGGATCACTTCAAATCGGTGAACGATCGCTACGGTCATAGTGCAGGGGACCTGGTGATCAACCAGCTGGCCAGCGTACTGTCAGCGCTGTCCCGGGCCAGTGATATCGTTTGTCGTTTTGGCGGGGAGGAATTCCTGGTGGTGCTACCGGGCACAGGGCTGGAAGCCGCAGAGGCCCGCGCCGAGGATTACCGGCGCATGTTCGAGAAGACCCCGGTGGCGGTAGGCGACAACCTCCTTTCCGTCACCCTGTCGGCGGGCGTGGCCTGTAGCTATCGTGAGATACCGCCCGACGACCTGATTCGCCAGGCGGACCTGGCCCTTTACGAAGCCAAGGAGGCTGGCCGCAACCGGGTTGCCTGCCGGGCACCCTGGACCAGCGAGCCACAAAGCGCCTGAACAGGAGGAGCTGTAGGCTCAGTCTCCTGTGGTCGGTGCTCCTACCGCAACTTCGGCGGGGAAGCGCCGGATTCGCAGGGTCAGGTAGACCCCTGCCAGCAACACCACGAAGGTAAAGCCAAACGCCACCCGGAAGCCCCCGCTGAACTCGATCAGCCAGCCAGCCACCGCCGGCCCCACCAGCTGCCCGGAAGCGAAGAATACCGTGACAAAGCTGAAGGCAATGGGAATGTACCTGGGCGCCACCTGGTCGGTGGCGCTGGCCTGGATCAGGGCAAACATGCCGTTGACCGACAGCCCCATCACCAGGAAGTGCAGGAAGAAGGTCACCAGTGACTGATCAATCAGCGGCAGGCCCATAGCCAGGGTCACCAGGGCCAGCGAGGCGGTCAGCGCGTTGCCACGTCCCCAGTGGTCCGACAGCCAGCCCCACAGGGGACCCGCAGCAATGGACATCAGCCCCATCATGGCCATGAAGGCACCAGCGGTCGCCTCGGCATGGCCTTCTTCCACCATGAAGCTGATCATGAAAATGGCCTGCACGATGTAGGTGACGCCAATAATGCCGTATACCGTGGCCACGGTGATCACCCGGTGATTCCGGTAGATCAGCCATTTGTCATCCGAGGGTGGTGTTTCTCCAGAGCTGGCGGCCAATCGCGGCGGGTCCTTGGCGAAGACGGTAATCAGCACCGCCACAATAACCGCCACGCAACCGAAGATTCCCCAGCTGACGCGCCAGCCATTGTCACCGAACAGGTTGGTCATCAGGGGAGCCAGCGCTCCCACCAGCAACATCCCCATACCGACGCCGCTGGTCATCAGACCGATCACCAGTCCCCGTTTTTCCGGGTACCAGGTGGCCAGCAGTGACACCATCGGCGCAAAGCTGAAAGCGGTACCGAACCCCAGCAATGCCATCAGCCCCAGCAATAGCCAGTAATGGGACGCCACGGTCAGCCCGGCAAATCCCAGCGCCACCGAGACCAGGCCAAACACGATCGTGGGCTTTGCTCCGAAACGGGCGGCGGCCACACCCCCGGCCAGTACAAACAGCAGATAACCGAGGGCGGTAATAGTGCCGAGTACCCCCGCCTGCTGGTAACTGAGACCGAGATCTGCCCGCATGGGCGGCAGGATGACCCCGTAGGCCATACGGGCAAAGGCAATAACCACCAGGCTGGTGAGCAGCCCGCAGGTCACCATGATCAGCAGATTCGGGCGTTCCGGCGTCGGAGACATCTTCGCTTCCAGTAAAAGGGTTCAGAACAGCCTGCACGGTGAAAACCGGGCGGCCGGTGGAATATCGGTACAACCGTTGGAGTTTCCCGTCCCGGAGAGACTATGTGCTTCCGGGAGCGGGTCAGGACCAGACGCTCAGTGGCTGGCGGCCGTTCCTCCGTGGCCGTTATGGACCGGGCCTGCGCGGCGGTCGATCTCCTGTTGCAGGGATTTGCAGAGTCCGAACCCGAAGGCCGCCTCCGCCACCACGAACAGTGGCCCGATCAGCAGTCCTACGATATCGTCCACGAAAGCCGGTTTGCGACCCTCATAGTAGTGACCGATAAACTGCGCGACCCAGCCCACCACAAACAGCCCGATACCCCACGCCAGCCAGGCAGTCGTGGACAGGGCAGCCACCTGCATACCAACCCAGACGGCCAGGGCCATGAGCACACCCATGACAACGCCAAAGCGAAGATCAAGAACCAGGTAATAAAGCACGCTTGCCAGGGCGATAAACCAGATTGGCGACATGGTAACGCCGGCGACTTCGAAGGCGGGGCGGGCCAGCAGGATGGCGATGGCCACCACGATCATCGGAATACCGATGAAGTGGGTGATGATGTTGCGTCTGTCGCGGTGATAGCTGGCATAGTTGGCCAGCTGGTCGGTTATTGTTTTCATTATGATGCTCCTGTTCAGCAAGCCCACGGAAAGTTATCCGAGGACTCTTGCATCTGTGAAGATAGCTGCCTACAGGAATAATTACCAGAGGGGCGCCGGGTGGTCTTGCGTCCACACGCCGCGCCCGACAAACAGCCTGCTATTTGCGCACCCAGCGACCGTTCACCTGGATATACTGACCTGAAGGCGTCTTCTCCAGGGCTTTCTTACCAGCCACGGCCTCTACCTGGCTGACCGGAATGTCATGCTTTTCAGCAATTCGGGCATATTCGGCGCGCCGGGCTTCGTTAATCGCCTCAACGATGGCTTCGGCCTCACCACCTCCGGACACCACACCGAGGTATCCTGTCGGCATCTCACCCACCTGCCCCGAGCTCTTGGCGCTTTCGAGGCGGCCCTTGGCTTCATCAAGGGACAGGGCAGCCGCCGGCAGTGCCAGCATCATGGCCATCAGTATGGCCGTAGCGTATTTGAACAGTGTCATCATGCAGCTCCTTGAAACCATGCTGACCGGGCTCAGAACAGGCCCTGGTCGGTAAAGAGTTCATCCACTTCCCGGTCTACTTTTACGTAGATCTCATGCTGGATCTTAACGTTCAGGTTGACTGTAATCGGCTCCTTGGGCGCCGCCATCTGCACGGTAGGGGTGCAGGCGGCCAACAGACTGCCCAGCAACATTGCGGCCACTGCCGCTCCCGCTCGGGTACTTGCCTTCATGGTCTCTCCTTGCCTGTTCCGGCCTCGCCCCGTGGCGAAGACCTGACTATTGGGTATCGACACCGTCCTGCTGCAAACGTTCGCGGACCCTTTCGGTGACCGCCTCATTAACCCGGCCGCTCAGCTGCAGGCTGGTCAGCAATGCCGGTATATCTTCCTCAAGATTGATATTGAGCACCACCGGGCGGTCGCTGTCCACCCCGGGGCTGCTACCACGAAGTTGCAGGTCCAGTACCAGGGTGCCGTCTTCGGAGTAGCTGATCCCGCTTTCAAGCAGTTCATAGTGAAAGTCTTCCATGGCACGGGTGACCAGGGCCATGGCTTCGTTGGTGGCCGCCATGGCCTGCAGCTTGTCCGCTGGCAACTGTAGCCGGCCCCGGGGGGCAGTGCCGACAGGTGTCCGCCCTCAATGCGTACACCCCGGTCGCTGATCATTAATGGCAGCTCACCTTTCAGGGTGCCCTCGCCGGCAAGGCCCTCAGTGGGATAAAGGTTCATCAAACGGGATAACTGCAGTCCCTGCACCGTGACAGGCACCCTGATCGGCACTCTGTCCAGCTGCCAAGTGTGCGGTGCAACACTCAGGGTACCGCCTGCAAACCCGGCCTGGGCACTCTCCAGCACCAGCTCGCCAGCCATGGGCTGCGCAAGGGCAGCCCCATAGGTACCAGCCAGCCTGACAGGGCCTATGGGCATGCCCGGGTTCAGCTCAGCGAGCCCAAGATCCGATGTGCCGATGGTTAACCGATCATTCGCCAGGCTCGCCTGAACCTGCCCCGAAAGTGTCTGCCAGCCCATCTCCTCATACAGGCCCGAGGCCCCGGCGAACGTCAGGGTGGCATCCGCCGTGAGTGGACTTTCGGGGTGCCAGGTCAGCTCACCGACAAGTCGCGCCTCGCCTTCCTCAATGATCAGTGACCCGGGCCAGGCCCTCAACGTTTCAGCCAGTTGGTTGGCCTGGTTGCCTGCATCCAGTGTCATGGTGCCAGTGCCCTGCACGCCCTGGGCGGGATGGTATCGAACCCGCAGTGGCAGTCTTGCCCCGACATCATTGACCAGCGTGCCGTCAACGGTCAGCGCGCCGGCCCACATCAGGTCTGCCGCCAGCTGCCAGCCCTGGGTAACAAGGGCGTTGTGCCGAACCTCACCGATGCTGAGCTGAACCAGGCCTTCCACCTGCAGATCACCATTGCGATGCACCAATACCAGCCCTGCTCCTGACAGGGCCAGCTTATCCAGCCACATCAGCTCGGCGGCGGATAACGGGTCCAGGTGTCGCACCTGAACGACAGCCCCGGGCCCGAGCGTGACACGGCTACTGTCAGGCGACAGCTGCCCACTGAGGGGCATATCGAGCCGCACATCATCCAGCACCCAGCCTGCCTGTTGCCACTGCTCCAGTGCCGCAGTGAGCCGGCCCCCTGAAACATCCAGGCGCCAGTTGTCCCCGGTGTGCAGCACCAGGTCGCCCTCGAACCCCGGTACAGCCCCGCCTTCAGTGGTCAGTGTTACCGCCACAGGCCAGTCTCCCTCCGCCGCAGAGCCTGCCAACGGGGTGAACCGCAGTGTCGCCGAGTGAGGAAGCAGCGGGTGCCACTGTGCGCTAACCAGCGGCGACAGCCAGGGAAAAAGGCCACCGATAGCCAGGTCACCGCCAGGCACGGTGTCGGTACCCGTGCCCAGCTGAACGTCTCCCGCTATCGTCAGGGTCTGGTCACCCCGCGCCAGGGTGGCATCCACCTGGGCCGTGGCGGAGTCGTCGTTCCGGTCAAAAAGAAGCGCGCCACTGAACCGGCACTGACCGCCCTGACAGGGGAAGTTCGCCTCAAGGTTATTCACCGACAAATGGCGGGGTAGCCAGAACGGTACAGAGTCCGGCAGCGTCAGCCGCAATGCTTCAGCACCCGGGGCAGGGTTTGATGCTTCCGGGCCTGCCGCTGTCAACTGCTGGATTCGGGCAGAGCGGGCCACCAGCCGGTCCAGCTGCCAGTCAGCCCAGTCCATGGTGATGGCCGGCCCGAGGGTCTCGAGAACCACCGAACTTCCCTTCCCGGTCCAGGTCAAGCTGACCGCATCAAAGGCCAGGCGGTTCCAGCCCATCTCCACACCGGACACCTCGAGCTGCTCTACGCCCAGGGCCTCCAACTGCATTCTGGCCAGCCACCAGGTGCCTGCCAAGAGCACAACCAGCAGCAACAGGCCCCAGAGCAATACCTTCAGGCATCGACGGATGAGCAACACGGCCTCCCTGCAAAAATTCATGGAATGACAAAAGCATAGCGTCAGCGGCAGATTCTGGAAAATGCTTTATGATGGGTGCTGAAGGCCAACCCTTAACGGATCAAGGAGACCCGATGGAAATTCAGCGGAACAACAACACCCACAGCGTGGTTATGGGCTACCTGCTCTGGATCTTCGGATTCCTGGGTGCCCACCGTTTCTACTATGGCAAACCCGTCACCGGCACCATCTGGTTTTTTACCCTGGGGCTGCTGTTTATCGGCTGGATCATTGACCTGGTCCTGATACCCGGCATGGATCGGGAGGCCGACCTGCGTTACCAGCAGGGACCGGTCAGCTACAACATCAGCTGGATCCTGCTGACCTTCCTCGGTGTGTTCGGCATCCACCGGATGTACATGGGCAAGTGGATTACCGGGATTATCTATCTGTTTACCGGCGGGTTGTTCTTTATCGGGGTGTTGTACGATTTCTGGACCCTTAATGAACAGATTACCCTGACGAACAGCGAACGTCTGTAAACCGGGTTTTTGCCAGTTCCCGGTTTGCGCCCGCAAACCGGGGATTCATTAAATATTCGCAATCGCAACAATCCAGTCCAGCCAGCCCGCCGTAAACCACCACAGCATCGATGCAAACACTACTGAACACACCACACATGGGCTCCGATAACCGGTTGCCCCAGGAGGAGTCAGATATGAATCTGCCCAAGTTCGCGATTGCATTGGTTGCCTCTTTTGGACTGATGGCGTCAGCCCAGGCTGACCATCATGGCGACATGAAAGACAAGCCGACCATCACCGACATCGTGGTGAACTCTGAAAACCACACCACACTGGAAACCGCCGTGGTTGAAGCTGGCTTGGCTGAAACCCTTGCCGGCAAGGGTCCCTTTACCGTCTTTGCACCCACCGACGACGCCTTTGCCGCACTGCCCGAAGGCACCGTCGAGTCACTGCTGAAGCCAGAGAACCTGGAGCAGCTGCAGGGCATTCTCACCAACCACGTCGTGGAAGGTAAGGTCTCTTCCCAGAAGCTGCTGGGCCTGATCGAGACCGGTGAGACCATGTACACCATCGAAACCATGAACGGTGACGTCATTGCCCGCACCGAATCTGGCGCTGTGACCCTGGAAGACGCCCAGGGCAACAAAGCCACGGTTACTGCCACTGACATTGAAGCCAGCAACGGCGTGGTACACGTGATCGACGGTGTGCTGCTGCCCTGATCGGTAAGGTTGGAAGTGGTTGCCGAACTGCCTACTGAATGTTCGGCTTGCCCCGGCTCCCCCAGGACGCCGGGGCTTTTTTATGGCTGGCTCAACCGCGTATGGATCCCGCCTATTTCTGCGCTTCCACCCGGAAACCATAACGGGGAAAATGCACGTGCACATGCCCGGCACGGTCGTCCTCACGGCTGATCACGACTTCTTCCGCGTCCTGGTAGACCAGTGTGCCAGCGACGGGATCCACGCCGTAATCCACGGCAGCAACGGTAACGGACTGTCCCAGGGCAAGGCCATTGGGATCGACAAAGCTGGCTTCTCGCAGAGGTGCCGGATCTGCCTCGCGGGCTATGCGAATGGCTTCTTCAGACGCCAGCTCTGAGCGCTCGCCATGACCACAGGCAGCCACCGCATCCAGCCAGCCACGCACTTGCGGATAGGGTTCCAGCGCGGGTGCGGAAGCCTTGTTGCTGGCCACAAACCATAGCGGGTGATACCAGGCAAAGTCGGCAATGCACGGCTCTTCACCCAGCAGGAAGGTGCCGCTGTCCTTCAGTTGCTGTTCCAGGCGACCCAGCAGGGTCGGCCACTGGGCCAAGGCCTGGGAAGGATGCAGGCGGGAGGCGTTGCCGCCTTCAAACAGTTTCTTACGGTCCGCCAGGAAGGCATTCATCACCGATTCCGGCATCCCCTTGAAGCGCTCGGCGACGGCATGGGGCTGGAAATTCAGGGCAACGCCGTGCTGGAACATCACCTGGTCGGCAAAGTGGGCAGAGCTGGCGGCAATTGCCTCCTTGCCTTCCGGATAGAGGGCTGGCATGGGCTGGATGCGGTCCAGCTGGCGAGCCATCATGGCGGTATCGCAATAGATGTCGGCACCAATCTGCATCACCGGAGTTCTACGGTAGCCTCCGGTAAGGGCCGTCAGGTCCGGTTTGGGCATAACCGGGGGTATATCCACCGAATGCCACGCCAGGCCCTTGAAGCCCAACATGATTCGGGCTTTCTCGGCAAACGGGGAGGCGGGGTAATGGTGCAGGATGATGTCGTTCATGGCGGCTCCTGGATTGTTATGGCTATATGGTTGCTTAACGCAACCAGCTTAGCCGGACACAGGGCGAACCGCCAGTGCGACCTCCGGATGCTAACCCTGGCAGGGACAGTTCAGCTCCATTTGCGAACCGGCGGTTGATAGTTCTGCAACGCCCGCAGCATGGCTGCCGGGTTATCCTCAACCACCAGCATGCGTTGATGTTCCGATCTGAGAAACCCGCTGCCTGCCATGTTCTCGATAAAGGCCAGCAGATGGTCGTAGTATCCGAAGACGTTGTACAGGGCACACGGCTTGTCATGGTAACCCAGCTGCGCCCAGGTCCAGGCCTCGAAAAGCTCATCCATGGTGCCCGGGCCGCCGGGGAGGGCCACAAAGGCGTCGGCCCGGTCCGCCATCAGTGCCTTGCGCTCATGCATGCCCCCGACGACCTTCAGTTCGGTCAGACCCTGGTGAGCCAGTTCCCGGTCCCTCAGGGACTCCGGTATTACGCCAAACACCTGGCGACCACCAGCCAGCACGGCATCTGCCACCTCACCCATCAGCCCGACGTTGCCGCCGCCAAACACCAGATCCACACCCTGGCTGGCCAGGTACTCACCAAACTCCCGGGCACATTGGGCGAACTTCGGGTCGTTGCCATGGCTGGAACCACAGAATACGGCGACTTTCATGGGTATGGATACTCCGGCTGATGGTGAATGGTACGCCCGGGGTCAGAACCTCACAGGCACGGGGCCATTATCAGCCCCGGTACCACCAGGAGCAACGATGCCACCGCAGAACAGGCCGACACCATGGCGGATGTCCGGGGCATAAACCCGGTCTCTGAAGGCGTTCGCCAGGCAGACCATGCCGAGATGAGCAATAACAGAGTCACCAGCAACCCTGCAACGGCCAGCAGCAGATTGATGGCGGCCGGATGGTCACCGCCGTTCACCAGCCAGCCCTGGAGGCAGGACAGCGACAACATCGCATAGAGCATCACAAACCAGAGTGACCATACCACCGGCCCCAGCAGCAGGCTGGCCGGATGTCGCCAGAACCGCGACCGGATCATGCGCCACCTCCAAAGGCCGCCGGCAGTGCCAGGAACACCACGATGCTGATCCAGTAAACCACCACTGTGTAACCCCATAGCGGATGCAGCACCCGCAACTCGTAGGGCAGGGCCTGACTGGTGTAACCCTGTCTCACCCGCAATGCCTGTAGCCCGGTCAGCAGCGTTGTGAGACCGCTATGGAAGATCAGATAGGCCAGAACGACCGCCAGGATCGAGTCATGGGCCGAGTCCCCGGGCCCGAGCCCGGCTTCAATGGCCGTCAGAACCAGCGCCACGCAGTGCGCCAGCCCCACCACGGTAACCAGCAACAAGCCACCCACGGATACAGCACCCTGCACCTGTCTCCACCACAGCCCCAGTGCACCCGCGAGCACCAGCCCACTGCCAAGCAGCCCCCAGACACTCAGGGGGGACTGCTCCGGCATCTGCCAGTCTGGTGCCACCGGCCACAAATAGAGCCATCCGAACAGTAACGAAGCGAACAGGGTTCCGTCGGCCATCAGGGTTACGATCATTCCCCAGCGCCCGGGGCCATCGGTGGTCCGGGAGTGCAGGGGCAGGTCACCAGTCCGGTCTCGGGGGGCTATTCGCGGGTGCAGGCCGTTCACCCAGCTCCATCTCAGGCAGGCCACAAGTGCCAGTACCGCGAACAGAATAGCCAGAAGATAGGTCTTCAATAGCAACGACAGGCACAACCCGGCCAGCACTGCAGCCGTAATCAACGGTTCCCAGGAGTTCGTCGGCAGGTGCATGACCTCCCGCGCCTCGCCGGTAACGGCGTCACTGCCGATGGTATCCCGTCGTCCGTCCTCGATCTGGCTTAGCCCGTGCTCGCCAGCGGGAATGCTCCGCATCAGTTCCGGCTGATCCCAAAGCGGATGGCGGGAGCGGATCTCGGGGATGCTGGCAAAGTTATAGGCGTTAACCGGCATCGGGATGGCCCACTCGAGGGTGTCCGCCTGCCAGGGATTCGGGCTGGCCTTGCGGCCGAAGCGGAAGTGCAGAACGATATCCAGGATCACCGTCGCGACTCCGATGGCCATGACAAACCCGCCCACCGACGACAACAGGTTGAGCCAGTCCCACCCCAGACCTGCCTCGTAGGTGTAGACCCGTCTTGGCATCCCGAGCAAACCGGTCAGGTGCATCAGCAGGAAGGTCATGTTGAAGCCGATAAAGAACAGCCAGAACCCCCACCGCCCCATGCTGTCAGACGGCATGCGACCGGATACGTGGGGCAGCCAGTAATACAGCCCGGCCACCAGGGGGAACAGCATGCCCCCCACCAGTACATAGTGCATGTGCGCCACCACGAAGTGGGTGTCGTGGACCTGCCAGTTGAAGGGCACCAGGGCTAGCATGACGCCGGTGAGGCCGCCGCATACGAATACAATCAGAAACCCCATGATCCACAACATGGGCAGATGAAACCGCACCTTGCCGGCCCACAGGGTCGCCAGCCATACGAAGATCTGGATTGCGGTGGGAATCGCGACCAGCATGCTGGCCACAGAGAAAAACGCCTGCGCCATCTGCGGGATACCCACGGTGAACATGTGGTGTACCCACAACCCGAAACTGACGAATCCCATCATGATGATGGCCAGGACCACCCAGCGGTACCCAATGATGGGCCGGCCCGCGAACACCGGGATAAGGGTGGACACGATTCCCGCCGCCGGCAGGAAGATGATGTACACCTCCGGGTGACCGAACAGCCAGAACAGATGCTGCCACAACAAGGGATCGCCGCCGCCCTCTACCGCGAAGAACACCCAGCCGGCGGCCCGTTCCAGCTCCAGCAACACACTGCCAAGAATCAGCGGCGGGAAGCCGAAAATGATCATCAGGGCCATGGCAGGATATACCAGGAAAATAGCGGCATTCGCTGCAGGCTCATGCCTGGCGCCCGGGACCGGAGAATCGATACTGCCAGCTCAACCCCGGCGGAAATCGCGGAGATCTCCACGAAGGTAATCCCCAACAGCCAGAAGTCAGAGCCCATGCCCGGGGAAAACTCGCGGCTGCTCAGCGGGGTATACATAAACCACCCCGAATCCGGCGCAATCTGCAGGAACAGACTGGAGAGAATGATCAGACCGCCGAAAAGGTAACAGAAGTAACCCAGCGCACTCAGCCGCGGAAACACCAGGTCCCGGGCGCCGATCATCTTGGGGATCAGGTACATGGCTGCCCCTTCCAGTACCGGAATGGCGAACAGGAACATCATCACCGTGCCGTGCATGGTGAACAGCTGGTTGTACAGGTCGGCACCGATAATCTCCTGTTCGGGCAGCGCCAGCTGGGTCCGGATCAACATGGCCAGCAGGCCGCCCACCAGGAAAAAGATCAGTCCGGTGATCAGGAAGCGAAGACCAACGGTGGTGTGGTTGACGGCGGACAACGTGCCCCAGCCGGGCAGGTTGCCCCACACCCGCTCAAACCGGTCGTTGCGTGCCTGCTGTTCCGCTGAAGGCGCCTGGCTCATTCCCTGACCTCCTGTTGCCAGCGCTGGAATGCCGTCTGGTCATGTACTTGCACCCGGAACTTCATATGCGCGTGCCCGGTCCCGCAAAACTCGGCGCATTGCCCCCGGTAGGTGCCGGGTTGGTCTGCCTGCAGTCGCAAGACATTGGTGTGCCCGGGGATCATGTCCAGCTTGCCCCCAAGCCTGGGCACCCAGAAGGAATGGACTACATCGTCGCTGGTCAGGTGGAGGTCCACCGGGGTGTTTGCAGGTATGTGAACCTCGTCCGTCAGACGGATTCCGCTATCCGGATAGTTCACCTGCCACTGCCATTGGCGGGCCGTCACGTTGATTCTCAGGGGCTCACCATCACTCACCGGCAGCGGCAGCATGCGCTGACCCAGGGGAATACCGAAGCCCAGGATCAGTACGATGGTGGTCATGGGCAATACCAGCCCGCCACCGATAATCCACCACCTGGCGGCTCGCCTGGCTCCGGATTCCGTCTTCGCCGGGGCACGGCGCACGGCAATGAACCATACGGCAAATACCAACAGCATGATGGTGCCCAGCAAGCCCAGCATTGCCCACCACAACCAGGCAGCAGACCGGGCACTCTCGCCAGCCGGGTCCAACGCTGAGAGTGACCCGCCGCAGCCGCCCAGCAGAAGTGTAGTGGTAATCGCCACCAGCTTTGCTAACGTTGGATAAAGTCTGTTCCTGTCACGGAAGGAGTCTGCAGCCCCATGGATGTCGCCCCGATTCGCAGCCGCATGGCGCTGTTCGGCCACCCCATCCACCCCATGCTGATCCACTTCCCCGTTGCCGCCCTGTTGGGACTGATCGGAACGGATATCGGCTACGCCCTGACTGGTGACAGTTTCTGGGCCCGGGCCGGCACCTGGCTCGCCGCGATTGGCATGTTGGGGGGATGGTTTTCCGGGCTGATAGGCGTCCTGGACCTGGTTCTGGTGAGAGAAATACGCCGCCTGGTGATCGCCTGGTGTCACGGCATCATGGCGGTGATGCTGCTGTCGCTTGCGACCCTGAACTGGCTGCTTCGACTGGGGGACGTGGAAGCGCTGATCATTCCCTGGGGGCTCTACGTGAGCCTGCTCAGCGGGGTGATGATCAGCATCACCAGTTTTCTCGGCGGCCAGTTGGTGTATGACCATGCCGTCGGGGTGGCAGCGGAAAAAAGCATCAACCGGGCCCGACGCAACGAGAAAATCCGGAACATCGAGGAAGACAGGCTGGTGGACTGACCGGCTCATAGCCATTGCTCCACTGGCGGCTTCGCGAGCACCAGCCAGAGTATGACCAACACCACCGCAGCAATGCCCGCCATCAACAGCCCGCTCCACAGGGTTACCGGCGCATCGGGCCTGGTTTCCGCCCGCACGATCAGCACACCGGTCAGGGTGTGCAGAACCACCAGCAAACACACCACCGTCAGCTTCGCGATCAGCCAGGGTTCAAAATTGAGATCAATAGTGAACACCACGGTCCCTGCAAAGATCGCCACCAACGCTGCCGGTGTGGCCAGCCGGGTAAATAACAGGCGGGAGAGGGAATCATAGGGGTGCGGGCGCTCTTCCAGGGAATGGCTGCTACCCATGTGGCTGGCCACCAGCGCCGGCAGATAGACAAGGCACCCGACCCAGACCAGTAGCGCCGAAATGTGCAACACCAGAAATCCCTTCAAGATCGGACAACCTCCCTCTTGCCACCCATGCGGCATGGCCTATCAAGCTGCCTTTAGTCTAGACGCAGGGAGGGATGAAGATGACCAGATTAGGAATCGGTAATGCCTGGCCTGTCAGTCTGAAGCAACGGCAGCCGCCAGCTCGCCCAGGGTGCGGACAGCCTCTTCGATCCGGGGTGTCCAGGGGTTGGCCGCGTTGAGGCGAAGGCAGTTTTCGTACTTACCTGTGGTGGAAAACATGATGCCGGGCGCCACGTTGATACCCCGCTCCCTGGCCAGCCGATAGACCTGGGTACCGGAGCAATTTGCCGGCAACTGCACCCACAGCACGAAGCCGCCGCTTGGTCGGCTGACCGCCGTACCTGCAGGGAAGTACCGGGCGACCGCGGACCGCAGTCTTTCCACCGACTCCCTGTAGGTGCGCCGGGCACCACGAAGGTAGCGGTCATAACCGCCCTGCTCCAGGAAATGGGCGACGGCAATCTGCGGCAGGGTGGCCGTGGCCAGGTTCGTGAAGTACTTCTGCTGGCGTACCGCCGGGAAGTGGCGCCCCGGCGCGATCCACCCCAGTCGCAATCCCGGGGAGATCGTCTTGGAGAAGGAACTGCAATAGATCACATTGCCGGACCGGTCAAAACTCTTCGCCGGCCGTGGACGCTCACCCGAGTGGGCGAGATCGCCGTAGATATCATCCTCGATCAGCGGGACGCCTGCATCCTCCAGCAACGACACCAGCCGTTGCTTGTGCTCGTCCGACAACCGCATGCCCATGGGGTTACTGTGATTGGTGACGGCCACGCAGGCGCGGATGGGCCACTGATCCATGGCCAGCTGCAATCCCTCCAGGCTGAGACCTTCTGCGGGATGGGCCGGAATCTCGATCACCTTCAGGCCCACCACCTCAAGCGCCTGCAGGATACCGGGGAACGAGGGCGATTCCACGGCGACAATGTCGCCGGGACTCGTCACCGCCCGCAGGGCCATGATGATGGCTTCCTGCGCCCCATTGGTGGCCAGGATCTCATCCGGCGAAACGGCAACGCCCAGCGCGGCCATGCGTTGGGCAATCTGTCGGCGAAAGGCGCTCTTGCCTGGAAAGGCATAGTCCAGGGATTCCAGGCCGCGACGGGCGGCCCAGATTGACGCTTGCTGAATCTGTCGGATCGGCAGGTAATCGGGATGGGGCACCGCCGTTGCCAGCGGGACCATCCGCTTCTCTTCGTCAGAGCAGAGGTCCATGGCCATGTCCCGCAGGGTCACCGGCACGGGGCGGACATCCTGGGCGGACATGGCCGGCTCGGGTGCATCGACCGGAGGACGCCGCACGAAGTAGCCACTGCGCTCACGGGGCTCCAGCAAACCCCGCCCTTCCAGCGTCTGGTGAGCCTGCAGGACAGTGGCCACACTGACCCCCAGCTGCCGGCTGAGCACACGCACCCCTGGCAGGCGCTCGCCGTCCCGGAACACGCCGTCGCGAATCAGGGATTCCACCTGGTCCGCCACATGGTGATAGAGAGTTTCCATACCGTCCATCCTTCCACAGGTCATGGCCAACGACACAGCACAGTTGAGTGCCAGAACGACCGGTACAGTTCCGGCGTCCTAACACGCTGTACCGGTTCAAAAGCAGGATAGCTGAATCTGTTATGGATCGCACCGGAGGGAGACACTGGAAACCTCAGCC
Organism: Marinobacter sp. AN1; assembly: GCF_026013985.1. Lineage (NCBI taxonomy): Bacteria > Pseudomonadati > Pseudomonadota > Gammaproteobacteria > Pseudomonadales > Marinobacteraceae > Marinobacter > Marinobacter sp. AN1. Next base: position 4,154,413 of record NZ_CP110342.1, read on the forward strand.
ACCGGAAAAGGAGCGCCCCCATGACACTCACGAGAAACGCCTGCAAACTGCACGGGACAGCCTCTCGCCAAGACCTTCTGCGGGTAGGAGGTGATGCTGAAATCGCGTCCTCCGAGCCGGAAACTGCCTTGCGCAACATGGGTTACCGGGTGGAACGACGGCGCCTCCACCACTGGGTTCTGACCACCGGGGAGCCGCTGCCGGAGTTGCATTTCTACAGCAAGGCCGAGCTCAGCCGGTTCGTCACGGGCCGGGCTGCGCAGTATCTCACTCACACCGACAGGAGCCTGCACCATGCGAACGCTACCCATCTACCAGGTCGATGCCTTTGCCAGTGACGTCTTCCGGGGCAACCCGGCGGCGGTCATGCCCCTGGAGAACTGGTTGCCGGATGGGGTTCTGCAGGCGCTGGCGGCCGAGAACAACCTGTCGGAGACGGCCTTCCTTGTACCGGAAGGCGAGGACTCAGCCGCCGACTTCCATATTCGCTGGTTTGCCCCGGGTGCCGAGGTGCCGCTATGCGGCCACGCCACCCTGGCCAGCGCCTGGGTACTCTTCAACCGACTGGGCTGGGAAGGTGACCGGATCCGGTTCCGTTCCCTTCGCGGCGAGCTGGGCGTAACCAGACGATCGGACGGATCACTGGAGCTGGACTTCCCCGCACTCTCCATCGAACCAGTGGCGATACCCGAGCTGTTACGCAAGGCCCTGCCGGAAACCCGGGACCTGGTGTTCGAAGTGCCCCATGACACCAACTACCTGGTGGTTCTGGATAGCGCGGAAGCGGTCCTCCAGGCCAGCCCGGACCTGGGCCTGTTGCGGGCGCTGGGCAACCAGGGCGTTATCATCACCGCCCCGGGTGATGACTGCGACTTTGTCAGCCGCTACTTCGCCCCGGGCATCGGCATCGATGAAGACCCGGTGACCGGCTCCATTCACAGTGCCCTCACACCCTACTGGTCAGAGCGGCTGGACAGGAATCCGCTGCTCGCCCGCCAGCTCTCCGCCCGCGGCGGTGAGTTACGCTGCGAACACCGGGGTGACCGGGTTGGCATTGCCGGGAAGGCTGCGTTCTATATGGCAGGCGAGGTGGAAATACCCTGATCCATGTTCAGGGCAGGATGACCAGGTGGTTGGGAAGTTCATTCCGCTCGTGGGTAGCCGGAACCTGCTCCCTGAGATGCTCGCCGCAGGCCTGGATGCAATCGAGGAAACCCTGACAGGTGTCGCCCTGGCGCACCTGGCGGGTGAAGACCTGGACGATATCTTCCCAGACCGCGTTGTCGACCCGCGCGGAAATACCCTGGTCAACCAGGATCTCGACATAACGCTCCGCTTCCGATACGAAGATCAGCATACCGGTGCTGCCTTTCGTATGGTGCAGGTTCTGTTCCAGGAATTGCCGTCGGGCAAGGTTCCCGGCCCGCCAGTATCGAACATGGCGGGGAATCAGCCTGGTATTGATCCTGGGTATGCCGAACAAGGCACCGAGTACAAGGAAAACGCCCCACTGGACCAACAGCAGTAAATCGGCGTCAAACCACTCGGTAAAATAGTTAACCAGACCGGGCAGCAGTAAAGCCAGGATGGCGGCCCAGAGCAGGGGAATATAGGCGTAACTGTCTGCCTGGCGGGCCAGCACGGTAACCAGCTCGGCATCCGTTTCCCGTTCAACGGCATTGATGGCCGCAGCCACCCGATCCTGTTCAGTCGAGGTTAATAGCGTCATGGAGTGATCTTGCTCTCAGGTAAATTGTCCATTTATCCGGCTACCATCCTCCGGACGCGCCACCGCCGCCGAAACCGCCGCCCCCACCACTGAAGCCGCCGCCTCCAAAGCCACCACCACGGCCGCCCATACCGGCACCCAGCAAGGCACCCGCCGCCAGGGCACCCCTGCCGCGACCGCCACGGCCGCCGCCCCCGACCAGCGAAATAAACGACACGATAATGATGAAAAAGAAGATCACTGCAAGCAGGTTGGGTTTGTCCCCGGGTGCTGCCTCTCCCCCGGGCACAGCCACCGACTCGCCGCCCAGTGCCTGGATCATGGCTTCGGTACCGTCGGTTATGCCCCGGGCAAATTCGCCCTGGCGGAAGGCTGGTGTGATGACCTGGTTGATAATGGCGGAGGACGTGGCGTCGGTAAGCCGCCCCTCGAGCCCGTAACCCACCTCGATACGGATTGCCCGTTCTTCCTCGGCGACAATCAACAGTGCGCCGTTATCTTCGCCTTTCTGACCAATGCCCCAGTGGCGCCCGAGCTGATAACCGAATTCCTCAATCGGGTAACCCTGAAGATCAGGCAGGGTGACAACGACCACCTGGTTGGTGGTGGCTTCTTCATGGGCCGCCAGCATTTCGGTGAGTGCCGACGCCTCATCCTGTGAAAGCATTCCGGCGCCATCCACCACGCGGCCTGTGAGCTCGGGAAACTCCGGGGTCGCCTGGCCCCAGGCCGGACTTTGCAGCAGGCACAGGGTGATCAGCAGGATCAGGGCGCGAAGCACAACCATCAGAACTCAACCTGCGGCGCCTGATCTGCGTTCTCGGTGGTAGCCTCGAAGTTTTCCCGCAATTCCATATCGCCGTACAGGAGGCTGTGCCAGATACGACCGGGGAAGGTGCGGAGCTCCGTGTTGTAGCGTTCGACCGCCTGGATAAAGTCCCGCCGGGCAACGGCGATCCGATTCTCGGTGCCTTCAAGCTGGGATTGCAATGCAAGGAAATTCTGGTTGGATCTCAGTTCGGGATAGCGCTCTGAAACCGCCATCAAACGGCTCAGGGCGCTGGTCAGCTGGCCCTGGGCCTGCTCGAACTGCTGCAACTTCTGAGGGTCGTTGAGAATACTTTCGTCCACGTGGATGGACGTCGCCCGGGAGCGGGCCTCGACGACCTCCGTCAGGGTCTCCTGTTCCTGGGCAGCGAAACCCTTCACAGTTTCCACCAGGTTCGGCACCAGGTCCGCCCGGCGCTGATACTGGTTTTCAACCTGGGACCAGGCTGCCTTCACCTGCTCGTCGTAGGTGGGAATATTGTTGATACCGCAACCGGTCAGGAGTGACACCAGGGCCACCACCAGGCTCAGTTGAAGGAACGCCCACTGTCCGGACCGCCCTGAAGTATAGGTCATGTTTATTACTTCCTTTTGATCGCGCGAGCGCCCCGATTTCAGCCAGGCGCTTTTCCCTGAAGAAGCCTACAGTAGCATCCCAAACCGGCACAGTCCCTGAAAAGGGACACCTGTCACTTCTGCCGGTAATCCGGGTCCGTCCAGCAAACCGGTAATGGCTCGCCGGAAGGGAAGGCCAGCTTTGACTTGGCGATGGGTTCAGGGTCCTGGGCCTCTTCGCCGTAGTGGACACTGCCGGTGACCTCCTGTTCGTTCGGGTCGTACAGGGCCTTGATATCACTGATTTCGACAAGGTGTCCGGTGGATTTTTCCGCCAGCAACATAGAGAGCCTCCTGGTTCCGGTATCGACATGGCTTTCTGTTCAATGTGGCCCTCGTAACCCGCTTCTGCAACCTTTCTTACATCCGACAATGCCCCTGCCATTAATAACGCGTAACCCGGCATGTGGTTTTTTCCTGCTCTGCCGGCCTCAGAACTGAGGGGTAGTGATCTATGCTTTTTATCAACCACAAACCCGGGAGGCTTCACCATGAGTGCATCACTGAAAGGGAAGAAGGTCGCGTTCCTCGCCACCGATGGCGTAGAGCAGGTCGAACTGACGGATCCAAGGGAGGCCCTGGAAAAAGCTGGTGCCGAAACCGAACTGGTGTCCATTAAAGAAGGCAGCATCGACGGCTTCCACCACCTGGACAAGGGCGACACCTTCAAGGTGGACAAGCTGGTTGGAGACGTGGATTTCAATGACTATGACGCCCTGGTGTTACCCGGCGGCGTGGCAAATCCGGATGAGTTGCGGCAAGATCGGGCCGCCGTGGCGTTTGCCCGCAGCTTCGTGGAAGCCGGCAAGCCGGTGGCCGCCATCTGCCACGCGCCATGGTTGCTGGTAGAGGCCAACGTTGTTCGGGGCCGCACACTGACGTCTTTCCCCAGCGTCAAAACCGATATCGTGAACGCCGGCGGTCACTGGGTAGACGAAAAGGTCTGCTACGACGCGCCCCTGATCACCAGCCGTAACCCGGACGACCTGGAAGCGTTTTCCGGCAAGATTATCGAGGTGCTTGGTCACTAGGGCCGGCGCTGTCTACCGATGCGCCCGGGTAGCGTTTCCTTGCCCGGGCCATCCGGATGATGGTGATCACGTTGGTAACGAAGATCATGCCCTCGGCGAGGGTTCCGCCAATGGAGCCGATCGCCAGGTTGTTCAGCATCCAGGCCAGGGCCGCCAGCCCCAGCATGATGCGCATGGGAATACCCCGCAGCAGGAACATGGCGATGGTGCCCAGGGTCGCCGCCGTCAGCGGCAGTACATCCACCCAGTCCCGCCAGGTCAGCGCCGCTGCCACCAGGTTCGCCACCAGTACCACCCACATCACCCACTGCCTGCCCACATAGCGGCGTGCCAGTACGATCCTTGCGATCACCAGCACCGTCAGGGCCGCCGCCGTCCAGCTGCCAAAGAACGCAAACTGCAACGCAAACGCTACGTTGGCGGAAATCAGCAGCACCAGCAGCCGGTCATCGTTCTTGCTCGCGAAGGCCACCAGGCAGATGGCAAGCGCCACCAGCCCGAAGAACTGGCCGGCCAAACTGGCGAGGGTAAGGCTATCAAGGTCAGGCATGGATCCCCACAAACCAATGGTTTATTGCACAACTGTCATGCGGCTAACAACAGGGTGCAAGTCGTTTACTGCTACGCTTTCTGAAACTGCCATACCTTATGGTATGCCACCTGAACGAGAAAACCCGCCACAAGGAGACTCGCGCATGTTTTCCCGTGTTCTGCCAATACTGGTAACCGGTGCCTTCCTCACCGGCTGTGCCACCAATCCGGGCCCGAAGCCGGATGACCAGCTGGCATCGGCGCAATCAGCCCTGCAATCTGCCGCCAATGCCGGTGGCGAGGATACAGAGCCCAGCATGGTTGCAGCTGCCCGTGAGAAAGTCGCTACGGCCGAATCCCTCATTACCGAGGAGCAGTATGGCGAGGCACGTCGACTGCTGGAGCAGGCCGAGGTGGACGCCCGCCTGGCCGAGGCCAGGGCCGAGACCCAGAAGGTACGTGACGAACTGGGCGATGTCAGGGCCAGCATCGATTCCCTGCGCCGAAACCTGGAAAACCAGAACTGACCCCCAAGGAGGCAATATGAAACGGCACTACTTTGGCACGGTTCCGGTGATCACCGCCGCTGCACTGCTTTCGGCCTGCGCCAGTACCCCACCGGAAAACCCCGCCCTGAGTGAAACACAGGCGGCCTATGAAGAAGCCGTGGAGAATTCCGAGATTGCACGCAACGGCCTGTCACACCTGCGGGATGCGGAAACGGCACTGGGCCAGGCTGAAACCCTCCACGCGGAAGGCGGCGATGAAGAAGCCCTTGGGCACCAGCTCTACCTGGCCAACCGACACCTGGACCTGGCCCGGGAGAAAGCACTGCGCGCCGGCCTTCAGGAGGAGCTGAGCGAAGCGGAGCGCCAGCGGGATGACCTGCGCATTCGCATTGGTGAGCGCCGCGCCCAGGAAGCAGAACTCCAGGCCCGCATGCTGCGGGAACAGATGGATCGGCTGCAGGCGGAACAGACCGACCGTGGCATGGTGATGACCCTGGGGGACGTACTGTTCGACATTGACGAGGCCGAACTCAAGCCCGCTGGTGAGCGCACCGTTCGCAAGCTCTCGGACTTTATGCAGGAGTATCCCAACTACCGGGTACGGGTCGAAGGCTATACCGACAGTACGGGGGAAGCAGCCTATAACCAGGAGCTGTCCCTGAGCCGTGCGCAGGCGGTTGAAAACAAACTGCTCTCCGATGGCATAGACCCGGACCGGGTTGAAACACAGGGCTTTGGAGAGGAATACCCCAAGGCCACCAATACCACTGCCGCCGGACGCCAGGAAAACCGACGGGTGGAAATCGTCATCTCCGACCGGGACGGTAATATCGGCTCACGCTGATTTGCCCACCAGACGCAAAAAGGCCCCGCAACCAGACGGCTGCGGGGCCTTTTTCGTTATGGCCTGGCGGATCAGGCTACTTCGGCCTCCGCCTCTTCCGGCACTTCGTGACGGATCAGGAAGTCAAAGGCGCTCAGTGCAGCCTTGGAGCCCTCTCCCATGGAAATCACGATCTGCTTGTAGGGTACCGTCGTCGCATCACCAGCCGCGAAAACACCCGGAATGGAGGTTTCGCCACGCTCATTCACCATGATTTCACCATGCTGGCTCAGCTCGATGTCACCCTTCAGCCACTCGGTGTTCGGCACCAGGCCGATCTGGACGAACACACCTTCCAGCGCCACGTGGTGGTTGTCACCACTGTTACGGTCGCGATAGGTCAGGCCGTTCACCTTACCGCCTTCACCGGTGATCTCGGTGGTCTGGGCAGATGTCAGGATCTCCACGTTCTTCAGGCTGCGCAGTTTCTTCTGCAGCACCTCATCCGCCCGCATTTCGTCGGCGAATTCCAGCAGGGTCACGTGGCCCACGATACCGGCCAGGTCGATCGCTGCCTCGACACCGGAGTTACCGCCACCGATAACCGCAACGCGCTTACCCTTGAACAGGGGGCCGTCGCAGTGCGGGCAGTAGGCTACGCCCTTGTTGCGATACTCTTCCTCACCAGGTACACCCAGCTGGCGCCAGCGGGCACCCGTGGACAGCACCAGGCTGCGAGCCTTCAGTGAGGCGCCGTTGGCCAGCTGGATCTCGTGGTAACCACCGGTCCGGGCTGCCGGAATCAGTTTCTCGGCGCGCTGCATATTCATGATGTCCACGTCGTATTCCTTGACGTGCTGCCCCATGGCCGCCACCAGCTTGGGGCCTTCGGTATAGGGCACAGAGATCAGGTTTTCGATACCCATGGTATCGGATACCTGGCCACCAAAGCGCTCGGCAGCAATACCGGTGCGGATTCCCTTACGGGCGGCATAAATGGCTGCGGAGGCGCCCGCCGGGCCACCGCCGATCACCAGCACTTCATAGGGGGCTTTCTGGCTGAGCTTCTCGGCTTCTTTCGCACCGGCGTTCTCATCCAGCTTCGCCACGATCTCTTCCAGGGTCATACGGCCCTGGCCCCAGGGCTCGCCGTTCATGAACACGGCCGGTACCGCCATGATTTCCTTTTTCTCGACCTCGTCCTGGAAAAGGGCGCCGTCGATCGCGGTGTGGCGGATCTTTGGGTTGATGATACTCATCAGGTTCAAGGCCTGAACCACGTCCGGGCAGTTCTGGCAGGACAGGGAGAAGAAGGTCTCGAACTCGTACTCGCCATCCAGTGACCCGATCTGCTCAATCACTTCCTGGGAGGCCTTGGACGGGTGACCGCCCACCTGCAACAGGGCCAGTACCAGCGAGGTGAACTCGTGGCCCATGGGAATGCCGGCAAAACGCACCCCGATGTCAGTACCTACGCGGTTAATTGTGAAGGAAGGACGACGTACGTTCTCGTCAGTTTCCGTACGCAGGCCGATCTTGTCGGACAGCGGCTCGATCTCGTCCAGCAGCTCCCTGAGTTCCTGGGATTTCTTGCTGTCGTCGTAGGCTGCCACCAGCTCGATCGGCTGCTGAAGCTTTTCCATATAGGCCTGAAGCTGTTGCTTGATATTGGCATCCAACATGTATGCATTCCCCTTGATGTCTTAAGCCGGGTGGCTGAATCAGAAAAAGTGGTTAATTGAAGTTAGGGTTACGATACGGACCCTCATCACCAAGCTCAAATTAATTGGTCTAAACCATTTGATAGAACTGCGCTATATACGCGAGGTATCCCATCCGGCCCTGTCAGTAACTGGAAAATGATCGATGAATGTCGCTGCCATAACGACGAATGATGGCCATCTTGGCCGCGTGGAAAGCCGCCACCGTTTCCTCGCCGCCATCCCGTACCAGCTGGTACCTGGCCAGTTCATCCGAGATCACGTCCATAAACAGTTCCGCAAGTAACAACCGTGCCGAATCCCGGAACCGGCCCCGGCCATCCACATAAAGCTGGACAGTCGGCGCAGCGGTATTGATCAGGATCTTGCGCTCATCGTGGCTGTACACGGCCCGCTCAAGTTCGTTATGCAGATTGCGGAACTCATAACCGGTGAACATCATCTCGCCGTGGTCCCGCGGCGGTCCATTGTGGCGGTGATGAGCCCGGCGCGTTGAGGGGCGCTGATGATGGTGATGGGCCCCGTGATCGGCAATGACAACCTCGCACCAGGCGAGGTAGTGGCGGGAACGAACAGTAATCTCGCCGCGGTCACCAGTGGTATCACCGGAAACCGTCCACTGGATCCGGCCCTTGTCCGCAAGGTCAGTTACCGGCACTTCCGTAATCGCGGTATCCAGCTCCACTGAATCTGGAAACTGGTAACTGATATGCAGGACATCATCTGGCTCAAAGCGGGCCGGGTCCACCAGCAAAGTGATATGGAAAGGGCGACCGGCCTCCCGGTAATAGAATGGCGTGGTAAATCGCAGGGAGGCTTCCCCGGATTCCGGCACCGAGGCCGTTTCAACGGGCGCCGGAAGGGCAATGTGCAGGTCCTCGATGGCCGCACGGTTCATTCGCCCTAGCAGGTGCTCGATCATATGGTCGGTCCTGCCCGACGCCGTCGCATGTTCGAGGTAGCGCAGGTTCTCACGCTCTTGTGCGACAGCCGGCCTGATCAGTTTACTGACTGCCCGTGCGAAGGCTGCCACAAAGGGCTCTTTCAGGTTCAGGCCCTCACGTTCATCACTGATCACGGCCAGCCCCTGACCCAGCTTTTCCGAGAGCCCGGGGCAGTTTACCTCGCCAAACAGGTACTCGGTCCCCACCTGGTTCTCGAACTCGAACATCTGGCAATCCAGCACCGCATTGCCGGAAAGCACCAGTAAGCCGTTGGTACGCTCGTCTCCCCGCAAGGTCAGCTCTGCGGTCAGCGCCCGTTTCAAGGTCAACGTGAACGGCCAGGACTGCTGCTCGTAAACGAAGCTGAAAGGCTGCTGGGGCCCTGTCAGTACCCTCGCTTCGGGCTCCAGGTAATGAACCGGTGCGATTCGCTCTGCCTCCCTGCCCGCCTGACGGTGTACCAGCTCAATCGTGCGCCGGCCAAGGATTTCCCGCAGATAGATATTATGGGACACGGAATGGAGTACCGAACGAAACTGGATGATCTGTACCAACGGGTTGTCGATAATAATGGCTACGCGGGTTCCATTGGCATCCGTGCCCAGTCGCGCATAGTCGGTGTCCCTTGCCTCCCGGTCACCAGAACCGTCGTCGTAGAGATACTCTCCGTTCTCACCCCTGAACAGGTCTACACGGGTATAGCGCCCATCCCGGATAGTCTCCAGCCAGCCGTACCCGAGACCGTAAATGGCCTGCTTGAGGCCGCGCCCGAAATAGCCCCTGCCCGTGCCCTCACCCCGGGCGAGGGGACTGTGTGCCCCACCATAGGTCAGGCTTGCCAGGGCCTGCTGCCACGACATGCCTTCAGCCTGGTCCGCCACTACCAACCTGGCACCATGCTGGTGTCGCTCGTATTCGACACGAATGGTTGCGGCGACAGCAACACCCTTGCGCTCAAGCCGGTTGTAACTGTCGTCACTGTTCGTGATGAGCTCCACCAGCGCTTTTTCGATGGATGCAAAGCGCCGCGAGTCGATATCGATCACCCGCTGGTCCACTGGAATAGCCGCTATACCCATAGCCTTGTCCCTGTCCGCCCGATGTAGGAAACCAACCATCAAATCTGGTACGCATACAGCACCTACCTTAGCCGATTTCAGCCAGGCTGCTCATGACAAGGCTCAACGCCGGGATCACCAATGGACTGGCGAATGAACGGAAGGTTTTCGGACCACCGGGACCACCAAACGCAAAAAACCCCGGACAAGCCGGGGTTTTCAGGGAACCAGTACCTGCACTGCAGGCCCTGGCTCAGGTCAGCTTCCCTTCAGCAGGGAGCTTAGATCTTGCCTACCAGGTCCAGGGACGGAGACAGGGTCTCGTCACCTTCCTTCCACTTGGCCGGGCAGACTTCGCCAGGATGCTTGCGAACGTACTGGGCAGCCTTGACCTTGCGCATCAGGTCGTCGGCGTCACGGCCGATGCCTTCGGCGGTGATTTCCATTGCCTGGATAACGCCATCCGGATCTACCAGGAAGGTAGCACGGTCTGCCAGGCCCTGGCCTTCACGCATCACACCGAAGTTGTTGGTGATGGTGCCAGTCTGGTCGCCAACCATGTAGTACTGGATCTTGCCGATGGTCTCGGAGCTGTCGTGCCACGCCTTGTGGGTGAAGTGGGTGTCGGTGGACACGGAGAACACTTCTACGCCCAGCTTCTGCAGCTCTTCGTACTTGTCCGCCACATCACCCAGCTCGGTCGGGCAAACGAAGGTGAAGTCAGCCGGGTAGAAGAAGAAGATGGCCCACTTGCCTTTCACGTCGGCATCGGAAATTTCAACGAACTCGCCCTGTTTGAATGCGGTTGCGTTGAACGGTTTGATCTCGGTATTTACCAGAGTTGTCATTGATTCAATCTCCTTCAAGTTGGTTGGGACGCCCAATGTAGTTGGTCCTGCCTAATTCCTCAAATTGATTAACTTTAAATGAGCAATAGGCCAGACCTATAAAACTTTCGTTCCTGCCAGGCCAGGCTGGCCGCAGAAACCCCGCAATAAGTGACTGCACAGGCTTTATTGGGTAGTCAGTACCGGATTTCAACAGCCGCAGATTACCAACCGGTCATTGTGCGGGACGATTCACTGTGTGCCCCATATTCGCTAATCTGTGTGACCGTTCTGATACACTCTCCGTGAGCTTTCTGACCATGCACGAACTCCCTATTCACTACGTCGAACCTGTGTTCCGCCCACCCAGCGAGGCGAACTCCCTCATCCTGCCGGTAACGAATGGCTGTTCCTGGAACAAGTGCACCTTCTGCGATTAGTGGAATAAAAAATACATACTAAAAACACTAAAAAAGACCACGTAAATCCCCATTGGTGTTTTTTTTGACTATCCTGTAAATTATAGAGGTATAAAAAGCATACTAAAAATACGAGAGAAAGCGTGCTGCATAGTATTTGTTTACAGGCGAATATCAAGGTCGATAACACGGGGGTTGGTGTAACTCTTCCGGTCATCATTACGCCCGAAGGTCTGTTGAAGAGTTACCTCGATTATTTGGTTGTGCGTCGCCGAAAGTCTCAGAGCTGGATCGAAAGAAGCACTTTCGCCGTCCGGCTTTTGCTCGACTACACAAAGCAAAATGAGCATTGTTTCGATAATCACTTCGACCTTTTTAGAGAATTTTCGAATTGTCTGTATACAGGGACAATCGGAGAGGATGGATCAGACCCCAGCTGGCTACGCTGGAAACCTCGCTCAGAAAGCGATGCACCATTTCTTATCAGTCTAATTACGCAGTACACCGACTGGTTAGCTAAACAAAATGAAGACAAGAGCCTCCAGCTAAACCCAACGGTAAAGCCGACTGGATATGAGCAGTGGATGGCCTTGGCAGCCCACTACCAGAAAAAGCGACGCGCTTTTTTATCTCACCTTTGGGCAGATGAGCCAAACTCCTCTAACTACCGCGCTGTTATGCCCCGAGAAACCTCACAGTCTATGAAGGCCGAACCCAAGAAGACTTTCCCAGAGGACCGGATGAACGATTTACTGTGGAACGGGTTTGTCCGGTACGGTTATGAGGAAAGCGATAAGATTTACGAACGGCTCGACCTAAAAAATGTGCTCATAACGCTGCTAATGCACTATGGGGGGCTTCGAGTAAGCGAGTGTTTTCACGTTTGGACGGAAGACATTATTCCGTGGGAGGATGGAACTGCTCTCGTTAGAGTTTATCACCCCGCTAAGGGCAGGTCGGATGCGAGGCAGCCAACTAGGCGCGAAAGATTACAAAAGCGCTATGGCATGAAACCGAGAAATGAATATCCGACATCACGGGCGTTGCATGCGGGATGGAAAGGCTTGCTTGAAACTGTCGGGGCCCCGCTACATTATTGTTTGGTTTACTGGTTTCCTGCATGGGCCGGAGAAACGTTTAACGATTTGTGGCGGTTATATTTAATCCACCAACGACACTCGGACGGCGGAAAACATCCGTTTGCGTTTACTACCCGCACTGGCGCACCTCACTCCATAAAAGGCTATAACCAATCGCTAAAAAAGGCGATAGAGCGCCTCGTGCGTATTCCAGACCAAGGTTGCCACTGATTCCAGACGAAGCCTGCCACCCATTCCACGCGAAAGCTGCCACTGATTCCACGGCAAAGCTGCCACCCCGGCAGGCTGCCTGATTCCCCCCATCAAAACGTTCGGCGCGAGATAACTAACGGTACTCTGACCCTTTTCATCCGGAGAGGGCCCGATGCCAGCGAAGAGGTTATCCATGCGTAAAATCAAAGAAGTCCTTCGCCTCAAGTGTAACCGTCCGGTGATCCCATCTTGAGCCTGGCGCTACCGCCGTCAGGATAGTGTCCACTTATTTTCTAGTGGACACTTAGCATGAACGAATTAAGCGTAACCAAGCCCTGCCAACGCCGTCGCCGTTTTTCCCGCGAATTCAAAGCCGAGATTGTCGCCAAATGCCTGGAACCCGATGCCTCTGTTTCCCGGATCTCGCTGGATAACGGTCTCAACGCCAACATGGTCCGGCGCTGGATTAGTGAGGCGCGACGAGCGCCGAAAGCGCCAGCGACAATACCTGGATTTGTGCCAGTCAATCTGCCAGCGGCAACCTCTGCACCGGGCAACCCATCGGTCTCAGATAAGCGTAGCACCATCCGCATCGAGATTCCCCGCGCCGGTGGCGCGGTCGTGGTGGAGTGGCCTGCGGAGCAGGCTCACCAGTGTGCTGCCCTGTTGCGGGACCTGTTGGGATGATACGCATCGACGAGATCTGGCTGGCCACCGAACCGCTGGATATGCGGGCGGGGCCCGACAAGGCCCTGGCCCGGGTGGTTCAGGTCTTCGGTTCTGCCAGGCCCCACTGCGCCTACCTGTTCGCCAACAAACGGGGCAACCGGATGAAGGTGCTGATCCACGATGGTCTGGGTATCTGGCTGTGTGCCCGCCGGCTGAACCGGGGCAAGTTCCACTGGGGCGAAACCTGGCGCGGTGACCAACTGCGCCTGACCGAGGAACAGTTGTCCGCCCTGGTTCAGGGCCTGCCCTGGCAACGCCTTGGGGCCGATGGCGTCATCTCCATCCTGTAACCACAAGTGCCGTGATGCCGCTATAGCCAGAACCGCGAATCGCTTGCCGCACAGGGACTTGGCATACTAGGCGGCATGACTCAGCGCCCCGACATCAACCAACTCTCTGCCGATCAGCTCCGTGCCCTGGCGACGGAACTGATGGACTCTCTGGACGCCAAGGATCAAGTCCTGGGCCGGAAGGAGCGAGAGTTGGTGCGCAGCAACGCCATCATCGAGAAGCTGACCCACGAAGTCGCCATCCTCAAGCGTCACAAGTACGCCCGTCGCAGTGAACAACTCGATGCGGTTCAGGGGAAACTGCTGGATGAACTGATCGACAGCGACCTGGCCGCCATCGAAGCCGAGCTGGACCAGGCGATGACCGAGGAGCAGAAAGCCGCTCGGCCCAAGCAGCAACCCAAGCGCACCCCACTGCCACCGGAACTGCCCCGCACCCTGATCCATCATGAGCCCGAAAACACCCATTGCCGTTGCGGATGTCAGCTCAAGCGCATCGGCGAAGACGTCAGTGAGAAGCTCGACTACGTCCCGGGCGAGTTCACAGTGGAGCGCCACATCAGGGGCAAGTGGGCCTGCGACAAATGCGAGACCTTGATCCAGGCACCGGTGCCACCGCAGGTGATCGACAAGGGCATCCCTACCGTCGGCCTGCTGGCTCAGGTGCTGGTAGCCAAGTACGCCGACCACTTGCCGCTGTACCGCCAGGAACGCATCTTCGGTCGCGCCGGCCTCGAAATCCCGCGCTCCACCCTCGCCGAATGGGTGGGTGCCTGCGGTGTGCAGTTGCAACCCCTGGCAGATGCGCTGAGAAGCGCCTTACTGGAACACGGCGTTCTGCACGCCGATGAAACCCCCGTCAGCATGCTGGCCCCGGGCAAGAAGAAAACCCACAAGGCCTATGTCTGGGCCTACTGCACCACACCGTTCTCGGACCTGAAAGCCACCGTTTATGACTTCGCGCCCAGCCGGGCGGGCGAACACGCCCGCACCTTCCTGGGTGACTGGCAGGGCAAGCTAGTCTGTGACGATTACGCTGGCTACAAGGCCGGGTTCGGCAATGGCATTACCGAGATCGGCTGCATGGCTCACGCCCGGCGCAAGTTCTACGACCTGCACGAAGCCAACAAGAGCGAGCTGGCTGCCAAGGCTCTGGAATACATCGGCGGACTCTACGAGATCGAACGGGACACCAAAGACCTGCCGCCGGATAAACGACAGGAGATCCGGGAAACCAAGGCTCGACCGATTGCCGATGCACTGCATCAGTGGATGCTGGCGCATCGCCAGAAAGTGCCGGATGGGTCCGGCACGGCCAAAGCCCTGGATTACAGCCTCAAACGGTGGGAAGCGCTGAGGCGCTACCTGGACGATGGTGCTGTGCCCATCGACAACAACTGGGTGGAAAACCAGATCCGACCCTGGGCGCTGGGGCGCAGCAACTGGCTGTTCGCGGGCTCACTACGGAGCGGTCAGCGTGCTGCTGCGGTGATGACTCTGATCCAGTCAGCCACGCTGAACGGGCATGATCCCTATGCCTACCTGAAGGATGTGCTGACCCGGCTGCCGACGCAGAAGAACAACGCCATCGACGAACTATTACCCCACAACTGGATGCCGGCTATACCTGACAAGGTGTGATGGCCGGACGCTTACCCTCAAGTGGGAGCGAGGGCTGAGCAACCGCCAGATTGCCGCAGCCTGCGGCATAAGCCGCCCTACTGTAAGCGAGTATCTCCGGCGTGCCGTCGAAGCGGATCTTGGCTGGCCGTTGCCAGAGGGTCTGAGTGAAGCACAGCTGGAGCAGCGTTTGTTCCCGCCACCACCGGATCTGCCAGCACAGGCCCGGGGCATACCGGACTGGCAGCGGATCCACGATGAACTCCGGGGCAAGAACGTCACCCTGTTCCTGCTCTGGCAGGAGTACCGGGAAGGTAATCCCGATGGCTACCAATACAGCTGGTTCTGCGAGCACTACCGTACCTGGCGGGGCAAGCTGGATCTGGTGATGCGCCAGGATCACCGGGCCGGGGAGAAGCTGTTCGTAGACTATGCGGGGCAGACCGTGCCTGTTATTGACCGTACCACCGGAGAGATCCACGAGGCACAGGTCTTTGTGGCGGTGATGGGTGCGTCCAACTACACCTATGCCGAGGCCACCTGGAGCCAGTCGCTACCAGACTGGATTGGCTCCCATATCCGGACCTTCGAGTTCCTGGGTGGCGTGCCGGAACTGGTGGTTCCGGACAACCTCCGCTCCGGCGTCAGCAGAGCCCACCGTTACGAGCCAGACCTGAACCCGACCTATCAGGACATGGCCAGTCATTATGGCATAGCCGTTGTCCCCACACGGGTTCGCAAGCCCCGCGATAAGGCCAAGGTGGAAGGCGGTGTGCTGATCGTCGAGCGCTGGATCCTGGCGGCCCTGAGACACCGTCAGCACTTCTCCCTGGGACAGCTCAACGCCACCATCCGCGAGCTGTTGGAGAAGCTTAACAACCGTCCCTTCCGCAAGTTGCCCGGCTGTCGGCTCGATCACTTCCATCAGCTGGACAAGCCGGTTCTACAGCCGTTGCCGGCAGAGCCATATGTCTACGCCGAGTGGAAGAAAGCCCGAGTGCACATCGACTACCACGTGGCCATCGACGGGCATTACTACTCGGTGCCTTACACCCTGATCAAGAAAGAGGTGGAGGTCCGGATCACCCACAACACCATCGAGTGTTTTTACCGGGGTAACCGAATCGCCAGCCATCGGCGCTCAGATCAGAAGGGTCGGCACAGCACCATCGCTGCGCACATGCCGGAGTCCCATCGCCAGGCCGGCGAGTGGTCACCGGAACGGTTGATTGCGTGGGCAGCCAAGATCGGGCCGGCAACCGAAAAGCTCATCCGCACCGCGCTGGGGGCGAGAAAGCACCCGCAACAGGCCTACCGGTCATGTCTGGGCATTCTCCGGCTGGGCCAGAGCTACGGCGAGGCACGATTAGAGCGTGCCTGCCAACGCGCCCTGATGCTGGGCAGTTGCCGCTACAAGAGCATCGAATCCATCCTCAAACACCGCCTGGATCAGCAGCCACTGGAAGAGCAACAGGAGCTGGCCTTGCCCGACACACACGACAACATCCGCGGCCCCGCCTACTACCACTGAAGGAACCTGACATGTTGAAACATCCCACACTGGACAAGCTCCACGCCCTCAAACTGACCGGCATGGCCGCCGCCCTGGCGGATCAATCGGCCACCCCCGACATTACCGACCTGAGTTTCGAGGAGCGCCTTGGACTGCTGGTCGACCGGGAAATGACCGAGCGGGACAACCGGCGCATGAGCAGCCGGCTGCGCCGGGCTAAGCTGAGACACACGGCCATCCTCGAAGACATTGATTACCGGAACTCACGGGGCCTGGATAAAGGACTGATCCAGTCATTGGCCAGCTGCCAATGGGTGAAGGAGCATCTGAACGTACTCATAACCGGTCCCACCGGCGTTGGCAAAACCTGGCTGGCCTGCGCCCTGGCACACAAGGCCTGCCGCGAAGGCTACACCGCCCAGTACGTGCGCCTGACCCGACTGTTGCGGGAACTGACCATCGCCAAGGGGGATGGTCAGTACGCCAAGCTCCTGACCAACCTCGCCAAAGTAGACGTCCTGATCCTGGATGACTGGGGGCTGATGAAGCTGAGCGCGGAGAACCGAAGAGACTTGCTGGAGGTGCTGGAAGACCGACATGGCCGGCGCTCCACCATTGCCACCAGCCAACTACCCATCGAAGAATGGCATGGTGTAATCGGCGACGCCACTCTGGCAGATGCCATCCTGGACCGGCTTGTTCACAACGCCTACAAGATCAATCTACGGGGCGAATCCATGCGAAAACAGCAGACAAAGTTGACGGGCACTGAGACTTCGGAGTAACAAGAGAAACCCCGCGTCGCTACGCTCCGATGGGTGGCAGCCTTGCTCCGGTCCGGGTGGCAGGCTTCACGTGGAATGGGTGGCAACCTTCAGCGGTTTACGCACCTCGGCCTCCCATTCGAGAAAGAATTCGGAACAACCCCGCACGGCCACCTGTAGTGGTTCAATGATCCCGGACACCAACGTAGGTGGTAAGATCGCCACCATAAGCGAGGTGTCTGATGACCAGAAAACGACGTTCCTTTACTCCTGAGTTCAAACAGGAAGCAGCCAGCCTGGTGCTGGATCAAGGTTACACCATTGCCCAGGCCTGTACGTCCTTGGGCGTGGGTGAAAGTGCTTTGCGACGCTGGGTTCAACAGCTGACGGATGAGCGAGAAGGCATTACCCCAAAGGGGAAAGCTTTGACCCCGGAGCAGCGACGGATTCAGGAGCTGGAAGCCCGCTGCAAACGCCTTGAGATGGAGAAGACCATACTAAAAAAGGCTACCGCTCTCTTGATGTCGGACGACCTGAATCGTACGCGCTGATAGACCAGTTAAGTGAGCAAATGCCTGTTGAAATGGTCTGCAATGCGTTCGATATCAGCCGTTCCAGCTATTACGAGTATCGCCAACGGCGGAAGCACGTGGATGTTGAGCGTCTGGCCCTGAAGGCTCAGGTTAATCGCCTGTTTACCAAAAGCCGCAGCTCTGCCGGCAGCAGAACAATCAAGGGTATGCTCAATGACGACGGCGTTGTCATTGGTCGCTTCAAGGTTCGACGACTGATGAGCGAGCTAGGGCTGATTTGCAAGCAACCTGGCCCTCACGCCTACAAGCAGGCCACCGTTGAGCGACCGGATATCCCGAACCATCTGGCTCGTGAGTTTACGGTAGACCAGCCCAATCAGGCGTGGTGTGGTGACATTACCTATGTATGGAGCGGCCAGCGGTGGAGCTATCTGGCTGTCGTGCTGGATCTGTTCGCCCGCCGCGTTGTTGGTTGGGCTATGTCGTCCAGTCCGGATGCGGATCTGGTTGTAAAAGCTCTGGATCACGCCTGGGAACAGCGTGGTCAGCCAGAGAAGGTCATGTTCCACTCGGACCAGGGGAGCCAGTACGCCAGCCGTAAGTTCCGCCAGAGGCTCTGGCGCTATCGGATGACTCAAAGCATGAGCCGTCGAGGCAACTGTTGGGATAACGCACCGATGGAGAGGCTGTTCCGGAGCCTAAAATCCGAATGGATACCGGCCCTGGGTTACCGAAATCTGCCTGAGGCCAAAAAAGATGTGGGTGGCTATCTGATGGACTACTACAACCGGCAACGACCTCACGCATTCAACGACGGCATTTCGCCCGTTGCCGCTGAGGAAAACCTTAAAATACTGTCCGGGATTAGTTGACCACTACACACCATCAAGTTTCCCAGAATGACCCTCTATGGGATCGGCGAGGTGCTTAATGCGCAGGCAGAAAAGGACCGAAGAGGTAGAGATTTTCAACAGGGAGTTAAGTTTAGAAGTATTTGTGCTACCTGTAATGGGGATTATCTAGGTAGTCTCTATGATCTCGAATTAAAGGATTTTGCCAACAATGTAGGAAATTATTTGCATAGTTTGGTGGCTCGCCCTGATATCACTAGATTTCCGGTTGCACCCGGAAAAATCATTCGTGCTGTTTTTGGCCATATCCTCGCTCTTGGAGTGGAGCGCATTCCCAGGGGAGATATGGGGGATGCTATGGCGGAATTAGTTCTGAATCCAGATCAGGAAATTCCGGATAATCTACACGTTTACTACTGGATTTATCCATTCTGGGATCAGGTCTCGATCAGAAATTTCGGTTTTTTGGTGCGCTTCGGTACCCCGCCTTTAATAAGCTCCGTATTAAAGTTCTTTCCCTTGGGTTTTATGGTTCTATGGAACCCATCGCCTGATTTTAGAACTTCTCTTTATCGGCTCAATGATTACTGTATAGGTGCGGGAAATAGTCGTGTGGATATTCCGCTGCGTTTAACTGATCTTCCTCCACAGCGATTTCCCGAAGCTCCAAGTGAAACGGGCGTCACCTTGCACGGCAACGATTCATATTTTGCAAGTAGGTTGCGTCGGCCATGAACTACGCTAACCAATCGCTTAAGTGCCATTCCCGGCCTGCGCCCTCAGCTGGACACCCTTGCCAGGGCGTCGCTAGACGAAAACGTCATCCCCAAACCTGAATGTTCGCTTTGCGACCGTCCCGCATCCCACGCGACACCTAAACAAAAGCGAACATTTGCGTCCGAGATTTTCTGGAAGCCTGACTCGATGAGATAGGCAAACGAAACTCTGACACACGGAAAACTCTAATCAGCGATGCAATTGAAACAGGAACCGTTGCAGCTTGATTCTCTGACGATTCTCAGTTGTTTCCGATTATACTGGTGCCATGAAGCATTCAGAGATTGGGTTGCACATACGAAGCTATGATGAGGAAGGGAAAAGCCACTCCCACGACCATCATCAACTGGTTCTACCCTTGGCCGGAGCCTTGTCGTTATCCGTAGACGCTACTGAAGGGGAGGTTGGTCAGCATCGGGCTGCAATCATCCCGTCGGGAAGCGGGCACGGGTATGCTGCAACCGAAGACAACCGGTTTCTGGTCGCAGACGTCCCTGAAGGGTTGGCTCCCGCTCTGGACAAGCTACCCTGTTTCGTTGACCTCGACCCCGCGCTGCTCCATTACGTCCAATTCCTCCACGCGCAGCTTCAAAATGGCACAGGGTCTGATTTTACCCAGCATCAAATGCTACTTTTGCTGATTCAGTTACTTCAGGAGCGCCATGGCAGCCGGTTGAAGCTGGACCGCAGAGTTCAAATCGCGAAACAGTATCTCGATGACCGCTTCAGCCAACCGCTGTCTTTGACGGACGCTGCTGCGGTGGCGCACCTGAGCGTTCGTCAGTTGAACGATCTGTTCCGGCGTCAGGTAGGCATGACCCCGCATCAATACCTCACAGAATTGCGAATGAAAGAGGCATGGCGGCTTTTAGAGCAGTCGGGACTGACTGTTCAGCGTGTTGCCGATGCCGTCGGTTACTCGTCGCTATCCGCCTTCAGCGACCGGTTCAGAGGCCATTTCGGCAAGTCACCCAGCCACTTCCGCCGTATTTCGAAATAGTTCCGCCAGGATTCGAAAGCTCCTTCTCGCTACCCCGGATACCCTCCCCGGAATCATTCATTAATTTTTCGAGGAGGGTTGCATGGCATCGGTTAACGCCGCTACCTGGATCGGGTCCATTTCTGTTTTGTTATGGGGCACTCTGGCGCTACTGACCAAGCTTTCCGGTGGCGAGATTCCGGAGTTCCAACTCATGGCTATGACCTTCGGCATTGCTTTCCTGTTGATGTGTGGCCGTTGGGTGCTGGCCGGGCATGTCGGCGTGCAGTACTTAAGGCAATCACCGCTGGCGTGGTGCATCGGCATCGTCGGCTTGTTCGGGTATCACTTTGCCTATTTCAAGGCTATGACATTGGCACCGGCCGTTGAAGTCAGCCTTCTGGCCTACCTTTGGCCACTGCTCATCGTCCTGTTGTCGGCATTTCTGCCGGGGGAAAGGTTACGAACCCAGTATATTGTTGGGGCCCTGGTCGCACTGGCCGGTTGCTGGCTGCTGATCAGCCGAAATGCAGACGGGTTTGCTTGGGAGAACCTACCGGGTTACTTAGTGGCTCTGTCTTGCGCGCTGATCTGGTCCTCTTACTCCGTGCTTAGCAGACTGGTTCGCTCGGTGCCGACCGATGCCGTGGGCTGGTTCTGCGGTGTTACGGCCATTCTTGCATTGATTTGCCACCTTTTGTGGGAGGAAACGGTATGGCCGGAGGACGTTATTCAATGGGTTGGCGTGGTCGGGCTTGGGCTTGGACCGGTCGGCATCGCATTCTTCACCTGGGACTATGGCGTAAAACACGGGAACATCCAATTACTGGGAACTCTGGCATACAGTGCGCCGCTGATTTCAGTGATCCTGTTGATCTTTGCTGGATATGGCGAGGCAACATTTGCCGTGTTGAGTGCCAGCCTTCTGATCGTCATTGGCTCTTTGATCGCTGGGCGAGCGAAAAGCCGGGCGGTCGCGGAGCCAGAAATGTTAACAGACTAACTACGTCAAAGGAGCAGTGAGATGATTACTTGGGACGATTTCGAGAAGGTTGAACTGCGGATCGGGACTATCATTGAAGTGACCGATTTTCCCGAGGCGCGCAAGCCTGCATATAAATTACGAGTCGATTTCGGGGTGGAGGTCGGTGTTCGTAAGTCGAGTGCGCAGGTTATGGACCTCTATAGCAAGGAGGAACTCATCGGCAAACAGGTTCTTGCAGTCACCAATTTCCCGCCTAAACAGATCGGCCCTTTTCTGTCGGAGTGCCTGATAACTGGCGTACAGACAGCGAATGGCGCAGTTACTCTGGTAAGGCCCGATGCGAAGGTGGATAACGGAGAACGCTTGTTCTGAGTTTCGGCGGCATTCACATCGCGGGCCAATCGGTATTCGAGTCCAAGTGAGGGTGATAAACGGGACAAAGCCTTTTGTGTTGGCAATGGTGAACGGAAAGCTCACCATTGCAATGCTCCATACACCTTCCTCCGGTTCGCTGCTTCAAAATAGCCGCAACGCTCCTCGTAATCGCCCAATGCAAATGTTCGCTTTGCGACCAGGTTGGCCAGCAGAGAACAATCTCCTGAACCATACTTAAAGGCCCTTACCCTCCAAAGAGGGCCACGTCATGACATTTCCTACCAGCAAAGCTCCCTGGAACAAAGGGAAGCTCGTCGGCCAGAAGCTACCGCTCAAACTCGAACAAATATGGGCTATCCGTATTCGGTTAGAGATAGCGAAGAACATCCGCGAGCTGGCGATGTTCAACATGGCAATTGACTGCAAACTCCGATCCTGCGATCTGGTAAAGCTTTTGGTTCGAGATATTTCCAGAAACGGTGAGGTTCTGGACCGGGCGCAAGTCATCCAGCAGAAGACCAGTCAGCCTGTTCAGTTTGAGATAACCAAAAAGACGCGCGAGTCGGTCGAAGCATGGATCGAGTTGCGCGGACTCTCGGGTATGGATTATTTGTGGCCGAGCCGGATGCGAAAGTTCGACCATATCACTACTCACCAATACGCCCGTCTTGTCAAAAAGTGGATTACCAGCATTGGACTTGACCCTTCAGTCTACGCAACCCATTCAAGAGTTATGGTGATTTCTGGTGTATGGAAGCAGGCTGAAGGGGTGGCGTATCCTGTTGGTTGATCACCGCCAAGATCACAACCAACAGAGGAATGATACGCCATGCCCAAGTCTAACCTGCATGCTCTTTCACAACCAGAGGTAGCCAGCAACGATCCGTTGCACGAGTTGATCCGGCAGGGTGCCCGGGACCTGATTGCACAGGCTGTCGAGACAGAGCTGGAGAGTCTGTTGAGGCAATATGAGGACATTAAGGCACCTGATGGTCGCAAGGCAGTGGTGCGTAATGGGCACCTTCCCAAGCGCACCGTCCAGACAGGCGTCGGTGACGTGGAAGTGCAGGTTCCCAAGGTCCGGGATCGCAGTGGCTCTGGCATTCGCTTCAACAGCCACCTGCTGCCACCGTACCTGAAGCGCGCCCGGAGCCTGGAGGAACTGATTCCCTGGCTCTACCTGCGAGGTGTTTCCTCTGGTGATTTCCAGGAGGCCCTGAGTGCGCTGGTTGGTGAACAAGCCAATGGCCTGTCGGCCAACACAGTGTCTCGGCTCAAGGCGAAGTGGCTTGATGAGCACAAGGACTGGCAGCGACGAGACCTGAGCCAGAAGCGTTACGTCTACTGGTGGGCGGACGGCGTGTACAGCAACGTCCGCCTGGATGACCGGCTCTGCCTGCTGGTGATCATCGGCGTGACCGAGCACGGCCACAAGGAGCTGGTTGCGGTCGAGGATGGCCACCGGGAGTCCGAAGCCAGCTGGCGAGAGCTGCTCACGGACATACGGGAAAGAGGCCTGGAGCCTTCGCCCAAGCTAGCTGTTGGCGACGGCGCACTGGGCTTCTGGAAGGCCCTGAGCAAGGTGTTTCCGGACACCCGGCACCAGCGGTGCTGGGTCCACAAGACGGCTAACGTGCTGGACAAACTGCCCAAGTCCGTGCAGCCAAAGGTGAAATCGGCACTGCACGAGATCTATCTGGCCGAGACGCGAGACAGCGCTCACAAGGCGTTCGATAGCACCTTGAGGCGGTTCCGGGACAAGTACCCAAAGGCCATGGAAAACCTGGAGAAGGATCGTGACGAGCTGCTGGCCTTCTACGATTTTCCGGCGATTCACTGGATTCACTTACGGACGACCAATCCGATTGAATCCACTTTCGCCACAGTGCGACTGAGAACCAAGCGAAGCCGCTCTTGCGGCAACCGCGACACCACGTTATCGATGGTGTTCAAACTGCTACAGTCCGCCCAAAAGCGCTGGAAGCGGATCAAGGGGTTCGACCAACTGAAGCTGGTCGTGGACAACGTGCAGTTTCAGGATGGAATACAGGTGGAAGATCAATCTGACAGGAACGCTGCCTGATGGTCATACACCAGATTTGACAATAACTCCCCATTCAATGAGACGCAGCAAAGCGACATTGATCTACAAGAAGACCAAGAATCTTCGAGCCGTCCAGTTGCTGTTGGGACACACGAATATGTCGAGCACCGTGCGGTACCTTGGTGTTGAGGTCGAGGATGCTCTGGAGATAGCTGAGAGTATTGAGATCTAGGTGCGTAACTTGTGTCCTTGGTCCCTTTGGATGCCGCAGACGCTGCCAGCCCCGGTCGATGCTCACCCTCGGGTTTCGATCAGGCTCCTCCCGTCGCTAAACAAAAGCGAACATTCACGCAGCTACTGCATCAGCTGAATCTTAGTCTCTATTCCGGGTTGGGATTGGTCGCTTTCAATCAGGCAAATAATCAAGAAGGGACTCGTGATTCTGCGACTCTTGATTGGACTTTCAAAACCGAACTGATCTTGTGCCACTATGGTGGCCGGCCACTCACCGGACTGCAGTGCAAAAATAGGGCGTTATTTTGTGTATCTAAACGCCTCTACGAACTTAGAGAATGCGGGTGAAGCCTGCCGACGATTAGCATAGTACAGGTGAAATCCGGGGAAATACGGGCACCAGTCCTCCAGAACTTTTTTCAATCGGCCATCGGTAAAATAGGGCTCGGCCAATTCTTCCGGGACGTAAGCCAAACCTATCCCATCTACGGCTGCGTTGAGTACATGCACGATACTGTTGAATACCAACTGGCCCCTCCCTTTTACAGTAAACTCCTTGCCATCTTTTTCGAATTCCCAAGCGTAAATGCCCCCGTCAGGCCTGTGGCGGATGTCGATACAAGGGTGATTCGTCAGTTCATAGGGCGTTTTCGGTTCGGAATGTCGTTCAAAGTAATCCGGTGAGCCCACCACGACCAATCGCATGTCTGGACCAATCGGTATGGCTATCATGTCCTGGCTGATGGCTTCACCCAATCGAATGCCTGCGTCAAATCGATCTTTCACGACATTGGTAAACCCATAGTCGACATATAACTCAACCGTGACGTCGGGAAAGTCTCTCAGAAACTTCGCCAATCTTGGTCGAAGACACAGTTCGATTTGATCGTCCGTACAGGAGATGCGGATGGTGCCAGCGGGTTTGTCACGCAGTTCTCCGAGTGCCTCTACCTCTTCTGTAATCCGCTCGAAGAGTGGGGTCAGCGAACGAATCAATCTCTCTCCTGCTTCTGTTGGACTGACGTTCCGTGTCGTACGGGCCAGCAGCCGCAGTCCCAACTGTTCCTCCAACGCCTTCATTTTGTGACTCAGGGCCGAGGGGGTAATACCGATTTTGGCAGCCGCCTTGGTAAAGCTTTGGTCTCGTGCCACGGCGATAAAGGCTTGCAGGTCGTCGATTTTCATATTGCTCATTGCTGAATCTGGCTCACAAGTGCATGTACATTGTGCCCACTAATCAAGTTTTGGCGGCCGTGTCAACATAGAATCATTCCTCAGCCATCGGCGTTGGCCTGACTATTCCTATACAAAGGAGTGATTACAATGAGCGTACCATCCCAATTAAGCGTTGAAGCTGGGCAACAGCAATCCAAGTCCAGTACGACGCGTCGAAATTTTCTCAAGGGCTCTGGCGCTTGCATGGCAGCAATCACAGCCATGTCAGTGTCATCAGGCCCAGCGTTTGCGGCTGGGTCGGACAATGGGAGCCTGACACTCTCCAATAAGTGGGACAAGACTTTCCCTAAGAGTGATCGGGTCGACCATAGGAAGGTCAGCTTCAGAAATCGCTATGGAATTACCCTGGCGGCTGACCTATACGTCCCTAAGAATATCAACGGGAAACAAGCTGCGCTCGCCGTCAGTGGTCCATTTGGGGCTGTTAAGGAACAATCATCCGGCCTTTATGCGCAAACGATGGCTGAGCGTGGTTTCGTCACATTAGCGTTCGATCCTTCCTACACCGGCGAAAGCGGCGGTGAGCCCCGCAATGTTGCTTCTCCGGACATCAACACCGAAGACTTCAGCGCCGCCGTGGACTTTCTCGGTCTACAGTCGAACGTTGACCGTAACCGCATTGGTGTCATCGGAATTTGCGGATTCAGTGGAATGGCGCTCACGGCTGCGACCAGTGACTCGCGCATTAAGGCCGTGGCCACAACGTCCATGTATGACATGTCCCGTAGTATGAGTCGTGGTTACAAAGACGGTTACACCATGGAGCAGCGCCAGAAAGTGATTGATTACCTTAGCGAGCAACGCTGGGAAGATGCCGAAAGCGGCGACTATGCTGTGGGTTATCACGAGGTGCCCTTCGACGAGAACGGTAATATCGTAACCGGACAACGCGTTCTGCCTGAGACGCTTCCCGAGGATCCGAATCCGGTACTGGCCGCCTTCTTTGATTACTATCGTACGCCAAGAGGCTTCCATCCCAGGGGGATTAATTCGACTACAGCATGGACAGCGACGACCCCAATGTCGTTCTTCAGCTTCCCGATGTACGCCAACATCGAGATGATTGCGCCGCGTCCGATACTTCTGGTGGCCGGTGAAGATGCTCACTCCCTCTATTACTCCGAAGATGTCTACAAGCAGGCTCCGGACCCCAAGGAATTGGTCATCGTGCCGAATGCGGATCACGTTGATCTGTATGACCAGATGGACAAGATACCGTTCGACAAGCTGACGTCTTTCTTTGATAAGAACCTCGCTTAAGCAGGCTTACTTACGAAGTTAGCACTCATTTCCCTCCAGGGAACCATCGCCGGACCTATCCGCTAGATAGGCCCGGCCAGCTTTCTCTTGTGCTTTGCAATCAGCAATAGCGCTTGAATCACATTTTTTGGTATCCACGAACGATCCATGAATTCTACCGTTAATGACGAGCCCGTTGACTTGGTGTACGAGACGCAAGAAGCGATGACGCAACCCGCTTACTGGAGCGGTGTCTTTGCCATGACCTTGTGTGTTTTCTCGCTGATCGCTTCGGAATTTATGCCTGTCAGTTTGCTGACTCCCATAGCCGGAACCTTGCAGATTACTGAGGGTATGGCCGGGCAGGGAATCGCCGTATCAGGGGCCTTTGCCGTTTTTACCAGTCTGTTCATTTCTGTGCTGGCCGGGCGTCTGAATCGCAAGTCGTTGTTACTCGGCCTGACGGCACTGATGGGCCTCTCAGGCGCCATCATTGCCATGGCACCGAACTACTTTACCTACATGGTCGGACGCGCTCTCATCGGGGTGGTCGTGGGTGGTTTCTGGTCCATGTCCGCTGCGATTGCCATGCGATTGGTGCCCAAGTATCAAGTCCCCCGGGCTCTGGCGATCTTTAATGGCGGTAATGCGCTGGCACTGGTGGTAGCCGCGCCCTTGGGCGCTTATCTGGGAACCGTTGTGGGCTGGCGCGGGGCTTTTTTCTGTCTCGTTCCGGTGGCATTGATTACATTCGTCTGGCAATGGGTCAGCCTTCCCTCCTTGCCGGTTGAAACCCGGCCTTCAAGCATTGGCGGTGTCTTCAATGTGTTCAGGCAATTGCGCAGACGAATAGTGCTAGTCGGCATGCTCGCCATCGGCTTTTTTTATGGGGCAGTTCACCCTGTATACCTACGTACGGCCGTTCCTTGAGGTGGTCACGCAAGTGGATGGCGTTACGCTCTCGTACATTCTTTTGGTCCTGGGACTGGCAGGTCTTGTGGGCACTATGTTGGTGAACATCGTGCTTGAGAATGGGTTCTACCCGACGCTAATTGGCATCCCCATTCTAATGGCGGCCACCGCTGTATCCCTAATTTATCTGGGCAACTGGACCGCCGCGGTTACTGCGTTGCTGGGTTTATGGGGGCTGATTGCGACTGCCGCACCTGTCGGGTGGTGGGCGTGGGTCCCCAAAACATTTCCTGAGGACGCGGAAGCTGGTGGCGGCTTGATGGTAGCCGTCATTCAGTTATCTATTGCAATGGGCTCCACGGTTGGCGGTTTGCTGTTTGATGCCAGTGGTTATCAGAGCACTTTCATGACCAGTGCGGTGCTGCTGTTGATTGCAGCCTGCTTGACCGGGGCGACTTCTCGTCTTCAGGGCTCGCAACGCGTGGAAGCGGTGCAAGCTACAAATTGAATGATCAGCAACTACTTGGGAAAACGTTATGACAATCAAAGCTTTTGGTGCTAATTCAGCAGAACAGCCGCTGGCCTCCATGAACATTACACGTCGCACACCGGGTGCCCATGATGTTCAGATCGACATTGCGTTCTGTGGTATCTGCCATTCAGATATTCACCAGGTTCGCTCAGAGTGGGCTGGCACGTTATATCCCTGCGTACCCGGTCATGAAATTGTAGGCCGCGTTTCCGCAGTCGGCGAGCATGTCGCTGACTTCAAGAAAGGAGACCTCGTTGGAATCGGTTGTATCGTAGATAGCTGTAAGCATTGCGAAGAATGCGGCGAAGGGCTGGAAAATTACTGTGACAACATGATCGGTACCTACAATTTCCCGACGCCAGACGCTCCTGGACATACGCTAGGCGGTTATTCCCAAAAAATCGTCGTACATGAGCGCTATGTGTTGCGTATCCGCCACGCGGAGGAGCAGCTTGCCGCTGTCGCTCCACTTCTATGCGCTGGTATTACGACATGGTCCCCTTTGCGCCACTGGCAAGCCGGTCCGGGCAAGAAAGTCGGTATCGTGGGCATTGGCGGGCTTGGCCATATGGGTATCAAACTGGCTCACGCCATGGGTGCCCATGTTGTGGCTTTTACAACGTCTGAGGCCAAGCGCGAGATGGCCAAAGCGCTGGGTGCGGATGAGGTCGTCGTATCGAAGCAGCCCGATGAGATGGCTGGCCACATCAAAAGCTTTGACTTGATTGTCAACACGGTCGCTGCCCCACATGAACTGGACGCATTTCTCACACTCCTAAAGCGAGACGGCACCATGACACTCGTCGGTGCACCCGCCTCTCCACACCCTGCACCGGAAGTGTTCAATTTGATTTTCAAGCGTCGCTCACTGGCAGGGTCCATGATCGGCGGTATTCCTGAGACTCAGGAAATGCTGGATTTCTGTGCCAGGCACAACATTGTCGCTGACATTGAAATGATACGGGCTGACGAGATCAATGAAGCCTATGAGCGAATGCTGAAGGGTGACGTAAAGTATCGTTTCGTCATGGACACCTCCACATTGTAGATAAAACTGGTCAGGTGACCGTAGCAACAAGGAAAGCTTTTAAAATCATGACTGTGCTTAAACTATCTTCGATTGTTGTAGGTGTATTGGTCCTCAGTGGCGTGGGTTACCTGCAACACCCGGTTTTTGGTCAAATACCAGAAGGTGAGAGGCTTCGACAGATCCAAGATTCGCCGAACTACACCGATGGTGAATTCAAAAACCTCATAGAGACACCCATGCTGACCACCGATCAGTCCCAACTCTCTATGATGTTGGAGAATCTGATAGGCGGGAATGACAACACTCGGCCCCCGGTGGCGCTGCCATCGGTCAAAACCGATTTACACGCTTTGAATCCTGCCAGGGACGTTGTCATATGGTTGGGGCACTCATCTTATTACGTTCAGCTTAACGGGCAGCGCATCCTGATAGACCCAGTCTTCAGCACCAACGCATCGCCTGTGCCGATGACTGTGACTGCCTTTGACGGCACGGATGTCTATACCGCAGACGATATGCCCCCGATCGACCTGTTACTGATAACACACGACCATTACGATCACCTCGACTACCCGAGCGTTATGGCATTGCGGTCCAAAGTTGACCAGGTGATTGCGGGACTCGGGATTGGGGCTCATCTCACAGGTTGGGGCTATGAGAGAGAACAGATCGTCCAGGCGGACTGGAACGACAGCTTTGAAGTGGCGCCCGGGTTACAGATCATAGTCACGCCCGCGCGTCATTACTCTGGACGGCTTTTCAGCAAGAATCAGGCATTATGGGTGGGGTTTGCACTGATCGCACCACAACATCGGTTGTTCTTTAGTGGCGATTCTGGATTCGGCCCACACTTCACGGACATCGGCGAGCAGTACGGCCCGTTTGACTGGGTGACGTTGGACGCTGGCCAATACGATCCTCGTTGGGCCAATATCCACATGAACCCCGAACAAGCGGCTCAGGCAGCCAATGACCTTGGGGCACTCGCCCTCACGCCAGCGCATGTTGGACGATTCACAATATCGCAGCACGACTGGGATGACCCATTCAAGCGCCTGGAAACAGCCAGCCAGGATTATGACTACTCGCTCTGGACACCGATGATTGGTCAACCAGTCTACTTCGATAGTCAAACTCAGGAGTTTACTGCATGGTGGGAGAGGGAAAGTGCGCCCGGGCCAGCTGAAAGTGTAACTCACCACGAAAGTCCCACTCACCAACAAGAACCCAACGCCGGTTAACATTTGCGGTGCAATTGAAACAGGGGGGGGTTTACAAGGGATGGGTTCTACACCGTTACTGCGGACATATCTAAAACTAGGCACTCCATAGTCAAAGCAGAACCTTGCGACTCAGATCCGAATGTTCGCTTTGCGACCACACTGAACTTCACGCCTCAGATGACCTACCTGCTCATCACGAGCAATGTCGTGATGTAAGAAGCGCGATTTTTGGATCAGTTTTTGACGAAGCGAGCCGTCGCGGGAGTTTTTACACAGCTTGGGCTCGTAAGCGGCCCTCAGGCAAACTCCGCATCTGCTTTCCGCGCTCTGCCTTTCGCATGGTATGGACAAGACGGGCCTAAATCGTGCTTAAAAGTGCTATGTCTATGGACAGTCGAAGGCAACTCGAAAAATGCAGTGTAATTACGCATGGAGCTATGTCCATAGATGGTCTCCTTTCCTTTAAATCGACGAGGCCTTCCTGGATCTCACCGGAATCGACCGGGTACTTCCCTTTGAAGAGTTTGGGCGGCAGGTAAAAGACACCGTGTACCAGAACGTCGGGCTGCCCGTCTGTGTCGGGATTGCGCCGACCCGAACCTTGACCAAAACTGGCGAACTACGCCGCCAAAAAGTACCGCGCGACCGGAGGGGTTGTGGACCTGACCGATGCAATCACGCAAAGGCGCCTCATGGAAAGAGTCCCAGTCGGTGAGGTGTGGGGTGTCGGGCGCCGGATAACGGCTCGCCTGGAAAGCATGAGTATCACCACAGCGTTGCAACTGGCCGAGGCAGACCCTGCCACATTGCAAAACCAGTTTTCTGTGGTACTGGAGCGCACGGCACGCGAGTTGAACAGCATTCCCTGTTTACCCTGGGAAGATGCACCTCAACCAAAAAAACAGATCATGTGCTCCCGGTCCTTCGGTCAGCCACTGTCACAACTGAAGGACCTGGAAGAAGCTGTCGCTTAATTTGCCACCCGGGTATGCGAAAAGCTCAGGGGCGGCGACCAGTTCGCTGGCGAGATCATGGTGTTTATTCGGACCAATCCATTCAGGCCTGAGGTACCTCAGTACTCCAGGAGTGTCACGACCAGGCTCATCACCCCGAGCCAGGATGCATGGGTCATAGTGAATGAGGCGTTGAAGCTATTGAGATCCGTCTACCGCCAAGGACACCAGTTACGCCAAAGCGGGCGTTCTTGTGAGCGAACTGGTAACTACGTCGGTACGACAAGCGGATTTGTTTGAAGCAGAACCGGCTGTGACTGGGGGTGGTACCCGGTCCGAGCGGCTTATGGCGTTAATGGATAGAATCAACCGACAATCCCGGGGTGCCCTGCCCACCGCAAGGCAGGCAGGTAACAACGCCTATGCAATGCGACGTTCACACCTGTCCCCGGCGTACACGACCGACTGGCACCAGTTGCCACCGGTGAGTTGATCGGTTCCAGGCGGGCCAAAGAATGTGCGGGGCCACTCAGCTACGGGCGACGGCAGCTCGTTGTTTCAGCCTTTTCTCGTTTTCTGCGTGTGAGGTATGTTGTCTCGACTACATTCACTAAACTGGGCTGGTGGATTCAGGGGAGGCTGTCCATGTGTGGTCGCTACAATGTAACGGATTCGCCTGAGGTACAGGAGCTGATGGGGCAACTGGGCCTACCAGGTTTTGCTCCACGCCCTCAGTTAAATGTACCACCTGGCGGTATCGGCGAATTCGTGATGGAGGCCGGTAGTGACCGTTATCTGGAGCCCGGTATCTGGTCATTGCTAATCGAGCCCCGTCCGGAGGGACATGGTTACCGGCCAAACCCGAAATTCCACACCTTTAACGCACGCAGTGACCGGCTCACTTCCAGCCCGCTCTGGAAGAAGGTCTATCCCTCCCACCGCTGCGTTGTCCCTGTCAGCGCATTCCACGAGTGGCAGGGGAAGCAGGTCTATAATATACACCCAGAGGGGGAAGCCACGGCTCTGGCCGGGTTATGGCAATCCTGGCACTTTGGGGAGGAACAGGTAAGCTCCTTCACTGTGATAACGCTGCCGCCTCACCCACGGTTCAGTCACATTCATCCCAAGAGCATTCCATTGATGCTGAGGCCGAAGGACTTTGATCTGTGGCTGGATCCGGATTTTCATCACACGGACGCCTTTGCGCATTTGATGAAAACGCATATACCGGCGCCACTGGTGTGTGAGCCGGTCAGGAGTACCAAGGACCTGGCGCCTGTTGCGGAAGCTGAAGTTCTCGCGGCACATTAGGTATTGATAAAGACTCTGAAAATGGAACCTTTCCATAATGGTGGATGAAAAACCACCTCTTACTGACAAACTTGCCAACGCCGGCCTGCGCACGCTGCTGGGTGGTCGGTACCAATACTTGCAGTCTTAGCGGCCCGCACGGGTTATCGATAACGAATTTCGACTGTATTTATACCTTGATTAATGAAAAGAGTTCCTGCCGTAGACACGCCAGAGCATGTGAGCGCGCATCTGGGTTAGCTTCGCCCGCGCCCTCATAGCGGGCCCGTTTTTTGGGGGGCGACCCAACCGCCCTTTTAGTGACGGCCGCCCTGGACGGACCCGTTAAGTAAAGCACCATCTCATGAATGATGTTGGCGATATCCTCTTTCTCGATCCCGACGTTCTGAAAGGTTCGCAGATCTTCAGCTGAGAGCGTGATGTAGTCCTGTTTGTTATCCATATTTACATTTTCCTAGCCGGAGCTACCAGTGTAAACATCCCTGTTTCAGTTGTGCTGCTGATTAGAGTTTTCCGCCTTTTGGTGTATCGCCAAATATTCCCATATCGTCAGATCTTCCAGTGAGTCGTGGGGACGCTCGTCGTTGTATTCGGCCATCCACGATTCGGTCAGTTGCCGAACCTCGGTGAGATTCCAGAAGACATACATATTCAGGATCTCGTCCCGGTAAGTCCGGTTGAAGCGTTCCACGTAGGAGTTCTGAGTCGGTTTGCCTGGCTTGATAAACTCCAGCGAGATGCCGTGCTGTTCCGCCCAATCTGCCAAGGCGATGGAGATGAACTCCGGGCCGTTATCCATTCGCAACCTGGCCGGGTAGCCTCGCCAGGCGATGATGCGCTCCAGGACCCGAATGACCCTTGGGGCCGGTAGATTCACGTCGATCTAGATCGCCAGCACCTCCCGGTTAAAATCATCGACCACGTTAAACGTCCGGAACCGCCGGCCACAGAACAAGCTGTCGCTCATGAAGTCCATGGACCAGCAGTGGTTGGCCGTGCTTGGTACCGCCAATGGCTCGGGATTTCTGGTTGGAAGCCGCTTCTTGCCTCGTCGACGTTTGTTCAGATTGAGTGCACAGTACAGCCGATGGACTCGCTTGTGATTCCAGCCATGCCCCCATCGCCGCAGCACCTTGAACAGCTTGCTGAAGCCGTAAGCGGGATAGCGTTCAGTGACGCTCTGAAGCGCCGCAATCACCGGTGCATCGCGAGCCGTATCCGGTCGATACCGGTACACAGAGTCACTGATGCCAGCGATTCGGCAGGCTCGACGTAGGCTGACGCCATGAGCCTGCTTGAGGTAATCCACCAGTTCTCGTCGAACGGCTGGCTTTACAGCTAATGGAATGGTCCGCTCCCACCTTCCATAATTTTGGGAGGCACGCCAACGAAGGAGAGCAGCCATGTCAAACAACAAAAGCGTTGTCACTTTCGGAATCGATCTGGCCAAATCACTGTTCCACGTCTGTGGTCTTGATGCTGACGGAAAACGAGTCGTCAGCAAAAAGCTCCGACGAACACAAATTGTGACGTTCTTTGCCAATCAGCCGCCCTGTGTCGTGGCGATGGAGGCTTGTGCAGGCGCTCACTGGCTGGGGCGTAAACTAACTGGCTTGGGCTTCCAGGTTCGAATTCTACCAGCGCAGTATGTGAAGCCCTTCGTCCAGAATCAGAAAAACGACGCCAATGATGCGCTGGCGATTGCTGAGGCCAGTCAGCGCCCGTCGGTGAGACCGGTACCGATCAAGACCCAATCTCAGCTGCACCTTCAGGCTCTTCACCGAGTGCGCGACCGTTTGGTGAATCAGCGAACTCGTTTGATCAATCAAATGCGTGGTTTCTTATTAGAGGAAGGCATTATTCTGCGCACCGGTGTTGGCAACTTCAAAAGCCAACTTCCAGCCGTGTTAAGCGATTCGTCTGCGGAAATTTCGCCGGCAATGGCTGCTTTGATAAACGAACTCTGGGACGAACTTCTTGGCCTTGAGACACGCCTCAAATCAATCAACTCCCAGATTGAAGCCTGGGCCTCTCAGGATCAGTCAGCCCGTAGACTCCAATCCGTACCTGGCATTGGGGCGCTGTCTGCGACGGCTATCATCGCTGCAATTGGTAACGCGGCTCAATTCTATAAAGCCCGTGATTTCTCGGCTTGGCTGGGTTTAGTTCCAAAGCAGCATTCGACGGGAGGTAAAACCACCCTCGGTGGCATCAGTAAATCTGGCAACCCATATATAAGACGCTTGCTGATACATGGTGCTCGTAGTTGCACTCTGCATCTGAACAGAGAAAAGGACCGTCTTGGGGCGTGGATCACCAACCTTGAAAGACGAATGCCGTTCAACAAGGTTGTTGTCGCTTTGGCCAATAAATTGGCTCGAATCGCGTGGGTTATTCTCACTCGACCCGCGGCGACTT
This sequence comes from Marinobacter sp. AN1, assembly GCF_026013985.1. Taxonomy (NCBI): domain Bacteria; kingdom Pseudomonadati; phylum Pseudomonadota; class Gammaproteobacteria; order Pseudomonadales; family Marinobacteraceae; genus Marinobacter; species Marinobacter sp. AN1. Next base: position 4,189,288 of record NZ_CP110342.1, read on the forward strand.
ACGAACAGGTTCAACCAGCCAGCCCAGCAGGCTGTTAAACAAATCACACCCATTCAGAGTTTTGCGATGGTATGAACAAGATGAGCAAACAGTCGGTCGGCATAGCGTAAATCCGGGACAAAAAAGCGGGCTCTGAGCCCTTCGAAGCTATTTGGAAACGCTATGTGCGGATATTCATCATGGCCTTGGCGTCAAAAGCGCCTGACTCATGAGAGGCCGGATACATTTTTGCGAACTGTCACTGATCATCGGTCTGCCTTGCAAAAGGGGAGCGGACCATACATTTTTTTCGATCACATCCTTCAGCAGCTTATGGTCGAGACTGAGCTCGGCGTACATCTGCTTCAGGCGGCGGTTTTCCTCTTCCAGCTCTTTGAGGCGCTTCACGTCCGAGGCCTCCATACCACCGTACTTGAATTTCCAGTTGTAGTAGGTCGCATCGGAGATGCCGTATTCCCGGCACACCTCCTTGACTAGGCGACCGCCCTCGACCTCCTTCAGGATCTTGACGATTTGTGACTCGCTGTACCGTGATTTCTTCATGTCGTTCTCCGTTTGCCTCATTGTAGGAATGGCAAGCCCCCGATAGTCTAGACACCTGACAGCTGCTTAAAATACCGCTTTTCGAAGTCTACGGGAGACAGCCCGCCGTTGTTGCCGTGCCGGCGAACCGGGTTATAGAACATCTCGATGTAATCGAAGATATCCTGGCGGGCTGTTTCCCGATCTTTGTAGATTTTACGTTTCACCCGTTCGCTCTTGAGCAACGAGAAGAAGCTCTCGGCAACGGCGTTATCGTGACAGTTACCGCGCCGACTCATGCTGGGCTTGAGCTGATGGTCATCCAGGAAGTCTCGCCACTCCCGACTCGTATACTGGGAGCCTTGGTCGGAGTGGATCAGAACCTCCTGTTTGGGCCGGCGCTTCCAGGAAGCCATCAATAGTGCGTCCATAACCAGGTCCGTCGACATTCTCGATTTCATAGACCAGCCAACGATTTGTCGGGAGAAAAGGTCCAGCACTGCCGCGAGATACAGGAAGCCCTCATGAGTACGGATGTAGGTTATGTCGGTTACCCACCGCTCGTTCGGCTTCTGAGCTTCGAATTCACGATTCAGATGATTCGGTGCAACGTGAGCTGGCTTGCCACCGTAATAGCCCTTGTGGCGCTTGTAACCGCGCTGAGCGCGGATGCCTTCGTTTCTCATGAGCCGGTACACCCGGTTCTTGCTGCACCGCTCGCCGAGGTCTTTCAGGTCCAGGGTGATATTCCGATACCCGTACACGCCACCACTTTCGAGCCAGGCCTGTTTGATCAACCCAACCAGCCGGCGATTGGCCTTGGCACGTGGGCTTTCAGGGCTATGTAGCCAAGCGTAGAAACCACTGAAGTGGACCTTCAGCACGCGGCACATGACACGGACCTGGAACTCCTTCTGGTGAGCCCTGATGAAGCGATACTTTACTCGGACTCCTTGGCAAAGAACGCTGCGGCCTTTTTTAATATGTCGCGTTCCTCCGTCACCCGGCGCAGTTCGGCCCGCAGCTGACGAAGCTCATCCTGCTGCTCCGTGATGTGCTGGTGCTGGCTTCCAGGATCGCCATACAGCTTGATCCACTTGTACAGACTGCCGGAGGTGATCCCGAGTCTCCGGCACACGTCGGATACCTTGTAGCCGCGCTCCGTGACCTGCTTCACCGCCTCGATTTTGAATTCTTCGGAGTATCGCTTTGCGCTCATCATCAACACCTGTAGATTTGCGTTTAGTGTAACGCTATCAGGCGTCTACTGTATCGGGGGCTTGCCATTCAGCTTTCAGTGTTAAAAGGGAATACCAGCAACCACCATTAATACAATTCTTCAAGATTTTCTGGAACTTTCTTTTAAGCGATTACTTAAAACCGGTACTTTTCGGCGCTGGAAATCGTTGTGCAAGGACGTTTTAGAGGGCATATTCATGCATGCAACGTTTGTTGTTAAGATCGTGGGTGAGTTAAGTGAGATCTGATAGATGAGCCGTTTGTTTTCAAATAACGATTAAGGATTTTTGGCTAAGCCTTGAATTCATGGAGTTTTTGTGGAAAATCGATAGCGAGCATTGAAGCAAGAACCAATCAGGCTTATCAAAAACCTGACATACATAAAAATGGTAGAGTCCCTCAATAGATTAGGTAATGATAAATGCTCAGAGAATGGAAGCTTTTAATGATTTGAGATGAACAACTGCACTTACTGAACAATATAGTAATCAGTTATAAGTTATTGGTTTCAGTGGGAGCTCGCTAGACTGCTTTCAGATACCGTGGAACGGATCGACCTATTGTTGGTCTTTTATGAAAACTTAGTACGGTTGACTCTATACGGCCATGAGTCCTTAGCAACCGAGTGGTTTCGGACGCCAATTGCCCTATGTGGTATCCCCGGTGGATCAATTCGCTCGCACCTGCTGACGGATCCTGTGCCGGGATCCTGACCAAGGCGGCCTGGTGCGTCAAATCAGCGTTGGTTTAAAGGTATAGTTTTACCGAAATGTCGACGATGGTTGAGAAAGTTACTGATTGTCACCGGCTACGCTTTAGTTGGCTTAAATCTAACGTTAAATATTCTATAAAGTCTACGTCAATGTCTTATCAAATAGCGACAAAACCTCACTCCAATACTGATTACTTAAGCGCAAATCTGCTGCGTTCCTACCTTCAAATCCTTGCGCCGCTCCGACCCAAGAGCCGGAAAGATCGATACCAGGATCATTCGGTATGGACGGGATATTATCCGGCAGCAACGCCCCGGCCCCGTTTGTTTCTTTTAGATCAAGCTTTGAAAATTTTGGTGAGAATGACACAACCCTCTGCCCGGGTAGGTCATCACCAACTCTGTATGCAAACTCTGTTAAATTGGGTTCCGCAAGAACGTAAAGCCAGCCCCCTAAATCAGCGGGCTCTCCTGCTTGGCATCTAAGAACTCTACCAAGCACCTGCCGGAAATGGAGCTCTGTTCGTATTCTGCTAAGGTGGCAGCATACTTGCAATCTCGGAATATCTGTTCCTTCACTGATCATTCCTACGGAGATAATCCAGCTATCAGACGAATGCTTGAAGTCTGAAATAACCTCATTGGCGTCGGGCGTGTTGTAAGTGACTAGAACTGGCTTTTCTCCAAGAGCTGAAAGTCGACGAGCAACCTGTTCTGCGTGGGCCACAGTAGCTGCGACAACAAGACCGGCGGCTGAAGGGCGCTGCTTCCTGATGTCCGACAGTTTTATTGACGCTTCCGAAATTAAATGGTCGATCACTTCATCCCTGAACAGAAATTCGGGATACGAAACATGTCCCTGCTTAATGGTTTCCTGGATACTGGTGAAGTTTTTAAAGCCAAGCTCTGATGATCTCAGACTGATTTCTCGATTGTCAGTCAGCACAATTCTTGGTTCACGGCAAACACCCTCAGAAACTGCGCGCTGTAATCCGTATTCGTAATCACAATGGAGCTTTCCGTCGGGCTGCATGTAGCGAGAGAGAACGATTGGATGATCATCTGTTCTCCATGGGGTGCCTGACAACGCTATTGTGAAGGTGGCTTTACCTTGAATTCTATCAAGAATCGTTCGGCCCCAACTGTTGCCAATTATAAGATCGTCCCATCGGTGACCAGCACAATGGTGGATCTCATCCAATATCACCAGCACGTTGTGCTCGCTCAACACCCGCCACAACTCTTTAGGCAGGGTTCTCATTGACTGGTATGTGTAGGAGCCGCCAGCAGCTCCAATCTGGCCGTTGAAGGTTCGCCCCAAGAACTGGCCAAAGGTTGATTCAACGCTCTGCGAGACTGCCCTTGACGGAGAAAAGCATAAGACGAAGTCTATTTTCTTTCTTTCCAAAAGGGTTTTGGCCACGGAGGCCACCATAATGGTCTTGCCTGCTCCTGGTGTTGCGTGACACAGAAAATGTGTTCTGTATTCAAATACTTGTAGAGCTTCGTCAACGCACTCCGTCTGCCAGGGACGCAACTGAGTCATGCGGGAGATCCAATCTTGGCGATTACCAACTCTACGGCTCGAAGTTGACCTAAAAGTTTGGTACTTCTCTCGCGAGATTCCAGGTACTGCGTCTTTACGGCGCTACGCAGTGCTGGGTACTTATTGTAAAGTCGCTGGTATTCCTCTGCTTCACCAATGCTCGCAATTAGTTCAATTTTCCTGTTAGCAAGCTCGTCTTGCAGCGAGCGGCGGGTTTCCCTATCCATCGTCGACTCGCCTTGCTTATCTTCCGTGACATAGGGAGATGGTCTCGCTACCAAGGTAGCGCCATCGTGTTCTAGTCGGTAGATGAACTTGCAACCCCGCCCTGTAGACCCTTCGTAGCGCTCAATGAGATTGGCTGCTTCAAGCCGTAGAAGCTCCCTATAGATATGCTTGCGTAGTTGATTGGCGGACGGCCGTTGTTCGTGAGGTATACGACTAAGATAGAGATCCCGGATCTCGGTGTTCGAGAAAGGAGTGCCAGACTGAGTTCGTAAAAGTTCAATCAAGATTTCATCGGCATGCAGTTGCTGTTTTTCGCTCATATGGAGGTCCGATGGCCATTAGGTCGATCTGATCGATCCTGGAAAATGGGTAGTATATGCCGTGGCTCCGTATGCCTCAAGAAACCATAGTCTTGTCTTTTATGAGGGCAAGAAATGGGTTCTGTTGTTCGCGAAGCATTTGGTCGAAACCTTCGAGCGATTCGGAAATCGAAAGGGCTGTCCCAGGAGCGCCTTGCATATGAGGCAGGGATCGATAGGAGCTATGTAGGGAAAATCGAAAGAGGTGAGGTTAACGTAACGATCGAACGACTGTATCAACTAGCAGATTGTCTTCAGTGCTCCCCAAAAGACTTGTTGCTAGATTTGACGGAGCCCTCAGCAGACCTCCGTACCTGACACGGGCGTGGCTTCAATCTGTGTTAGTTCTGCTGGCTTCTATGGATCTCGCTTTTGGTTTTAGTATATTAATTTGGTATATATACCAAAACTAGCTATCTGATTCCAGAAGACAAATTTAGTTTTGGTACGTTTAAAATAGAACTTGCGGGTAGATGTACACGGCGCCCCAGAAGAAGTTCCGCGCCCGTGATGAGGACGAAGTACTCGAGGAAATCCGCAAATGCGGCGAGCGCCTGATCGTGCAGAGGGTATTCCTTGCCGATGGTGATGCAATGATCCTGCCCACTCACCGCTTGCTGAAGATTCTCGAGGCCATTCGCGACTATCTCCCCGATGTTCACCGGGTTACCTCCTACTGCCTGCCCCGCAACCTCAAGCGCAAGTCAGTGTCGGAACTGAAAGAATTGCACGATGCCGGGCTGCACATGCTCTATATCGGTGCGGAGTCCGGTGATGATGAGGTGCTGCGCCGGGTCAACAAGGGGGAGACTTACGAGTCCACGAAGGATGCCCTGCTCAAGATCGGGGAAGCGGGCATCAAGCGCTCGGTGATGATCCTCAACGGCCTCGGCGGTAAGAGCCTGAGCGACCAGCATGCCGTCAATTCGGCCCGGTTAATGAATGACACCCAGCCGGAGTTCCTGTCGACCCTCGTCGTGAGCTTTCCCCAGGGGATGGACCGCTACAAGGAGCAGTTCCCGGACTTCGAGCCCCTCGACCAGCAGGAGCTGTTCCTGGAGGCCGAGAAGCTTCTGGAAAACCTTGAGCTGAACCAGACCGTCTTTCGCAGCGACCATGCGTCCAACTACCTGGTGCTCAAAGGCACCCTGGGCCGGGACAAGGCCCGCATGCTGGAACAGGTACGCACGGCTATCCATACACCAGAGCGGGCACGGCTGCGGCCGGAGTGGTTGCGGGGGCTTTAGGATCCCACCTGCCTGATTCGCTATCCTGCCAAGTGACCTTGTTCAGTACAGAATCAGGCGTAGCAGGATCGCCGCGACCATGACCAGGGTGAGCCATTTGATCCATTGGGCGCCTTTGGGCCCCATGTTCACTTTTACGGCCATCATGGCACCGGCCATGTTGCCGAGGGCAAGGACGAGTCCGGTGACCCACAGCACCTGGCCCTTCGTCGCAAAGATTGCCAGGGCAGGCAGGGTATAGACCAGGATGATAAACACCTTGATGACATTCACCTGGGGCAAGTCTATCTTCAGCATGCGGTAAAGCACGACAATAAACAGCGCCCCAACCCCCACCTGGATAAACCCGCCATACAGGCCGATCAGGAATAATGCCAGGTACTCCACCAGTCCCAGCCGGTCCGGGGTCAGTGCCCGGGTGTCCAGTCGGGGCTGGGGCAGGAGCATGAACACCGACGCCCCGATCATCGCGGCAATCAGTACTCCTTCAAAGATCGCCTCGGGGATCCAGCTAGCGGTCCAGGCCCCGAGCAGCGAGCCGGCCACAGCGGGTATGGCCAGGCGGATACTCACAGCCAGGTTGCTGTGGCCCGCGCGAAGGAAGCTGCCCACGGCAGTCACACTCTGCAGGGTAATCGCCACACGGTTGGTGCCATTGGCCACCTGGGCCGGCAGGCCAAGAAACATCAGCAATGGCAGGGTCAGCATGGAGCCGCCTGCGGAAAGTACGTTGATGAAGCCTGCGACCCCACCAATAGCCACCAGGGCCATAGCCTCCATGAGGGTCATTCTCTGTCCTTAAACGTGTCATAAATCCGGGCAGGATCGCCGTGATAACTATACTCGAAGGTATAAGCGAAGGTCTGTAGGGCTCGCAAACCATCGGTGGCAATTACCGGGTGGTTTTCAATGGCAGCAGCCCACTACAGGAAGCAGTCTATAACCAGAGCAGGAACCTTGCATGTGGAGCATCCTACAGGAACAGCTTTTAAACAATCTTCGTGACACAGCGGAAGCGCTCGGACTCAGCGGATCCAGCTGGGAGCAAACACTGGGCTGGCTCATGGGGCAGTTGCTGGTGACGGCGATACTGCTTGTCCTGGCCGCAATGCTGTACTGGTTCGCAAGCCTGGGTCTTCGGCTGATCCTGGGCAGAATTAATCGCCTCGGCGCCATACACCATGCCATCAGGACCGGCTTACGATACGTAGTGGCCCTGGTGGCCATCGTCGCTATCGCTGCCCAGTATGGTGGCGATGGGATCCTGCTCAAGGGTATAGCCCAGGCCGGGGTGATCGCACTGGGCTTCTACGTCGCGTGGGTGCTGCTGTCCCGTGCCGTCGAGGTTACCCATGCCCGTCACCAGATTGACCCTTCGCTAAAGCAACTTCTCAGGAACTCCCTGCTGGTACTGGTGCTGGTGATGGGTTCGGTTACCGTACTGGCGCAGTTCGGGTTCGATGTCTGGTCGGTTATCGCTGGCCTGGGCATTGTCGGCATTGCGGTTGGCTTTGCTGCCCAGTCCACACTGTCCAACTTTATTGCCGGGGTGACCCTGCTGATCGAACGCCCCTTCCGCATTGGCGACTGGGTCCGGATCAATGACCAGGAAGGCAAGGTTCTGAAAATTGCCTTCCGGACCACCTGGCTGCGAACCCGTGATAATATTTTCACCATGATCCCTAACGACAGCGTGGCATCGTCCGAGATCGTCAACTACAGCGCTGAAGGCCCCACCCGGGTGCGGATCCAACTCGGAATTGCCTACAAGGAGTCCGCCAGGGAAGCCCGGCAGGTCATCCTTCCCATCCTGGAGGCCCATCCCAAGGTATTGAAAACCGGCGACATGATGCCCCGGGTTGCCATGGAAGGACTTGGTGATTCCTCGGTCAACCTGGTAGTCCTGATCTGGATCCTTCCTGAGGATATTGATATTCAGCCACGGATTGCCGCTGAGATCCTGGAGCAAATCAAGGAACACCTGGACGAGGCGGGAATCGAGATTCCGTTCCCCCACCTTCAGTTGTTTATCGATGATGCCAAGGGCCTGGCGCCCTTGTTCTCGCCACTGAGGATCAACGGCGAATCAAATCCGGCAGCCAACAGTTCCTGAGGCAGGACTGCCGGGGCATCGAACCCCGGCGCTGGATCAAGCCAATGCCCGGACCGGACCAGATTGGCGGGCACTCCAGACCAGCAGGGCGACAAAGATCACCACGCCGGCCAGGTCGATCCAGATCATGCCATGGGGCCATAACATCAGTGCTCCGACGGGGAACATCAACACCCGCAGCCACCACTGCAGGGGATGCTCCAGGTACCCTTCAAGGCCGGCAATAATGGCATAGATGCCGAACAGGGCAAATGTGAACACCGTGATCATCTCCAACGGTGTGCCGGAAATCAGTGGTGAATAGGCAAACAGCAGGGGCACGATGTACAGGCCCTTTGCGATCTTCCAGGCGGTCAGACCGGTGCGCATTGGGGGGGTGCCGGCAATGGCCGCCGCTGCGAAGGCAGTAAGGCAGACCGGCGGAGTCACGTTGGAGTCCTGTGACAACCAGAAAATGATCATATGGGCCGCCACCAGCGCCATGGTCAGTGCTTGCGACGACAGGGCCTGCTCAAGTAACTGGCCGGTGAAGTTCTCCGGCACTTCCGCCAGCATCGCAGCCGCCTGGGCCCGCTCCATGGGGGCCCCCAACAATTCCACCGCATCCGGCGCGGTCAGCATGAAGATTGCCCGGGCCTGCTCCGGCAGGTTGCCGCTGGCCATCAGGTCGATCAGCTGACTCTGGGCAATCAGTTGATAGATGGCGGGCGCAGAGAGTGTCGCCAATACGATGTAGGCCGCCGTCACCGGAAGCCCCATACCCAGGATCAGTGAAGCCAGCGCCACCAATACGATGGTGACCAGCAGGCTGCCACCGGCCCAGTCAGTGATCATCAGGGAAAAGGTGTTGCCAACGCCGGTGGTGGAAATCACCATCACAATGAGCCCGACGGTGATCAGCAGGATCGCGGTGGTCATGATATTGCGGCTGCCCTGGGCGAGGGCGTCCATGATATCCCTGAGCGTCATCGGCTTGCGGGCAATCCAGGATGACACCACCACCGACACGATGGCGATGCCGGCAGCATAGGTGGGCGTGAACCCGTAGATCAGCGCTGCCACCAGCACCACAAGGGGCAACAGATAATGCCAGCCGCCCTTCAACACCTGGCCGAAGGTTTCCGAGTTCTCATCCTCGAGTTTCACCGCATGGCTGCGCTTGGCTTCGATACGCACGAACATGGCCACGGACAGGAAATACAGCAATGCCGGCAGGGCCGCCACGCCAATAATGGTCAGGTAGGACACCTGGGTATAGGACGCCATGATAAACGCCCCGGCCCCCATCACCGGCGGCATCAGCTGCCCGCCGGTAGACGCTGCGGCTTCCACACCACCGGCAAAGCGGGCCGGGAAGCCCGCCTTGCGCATGAGGGGGATAGTGATCACCCCGGTGGACACGGTATTGGCAACGCTGGAACCGGACACCGAGCCCATGAGGCCGGAGGAGAACACTGCCACAAACCCGGGCCCGCCCACGAACCGGCCCGCCGCACAGCGGGCCAGGTCGATAATGAAATCCCCGGCGCCGGACTTCACCAGGAAGGCGCCGAACAGGATGAACATGAACACATAGGTCCAGGAGATGCGGGCAATGGAGCCGAGCATGCCCTGCCCACCCATCCAGGACCGGTAGAGCACCGTCTCCCAGGTCAGGCCCGGAAAGTTGAACACTCCATCCACATATTGTCCCCACCAGGCGACATAGGTGAGTGCGACCATGCACAGGCAGGGGATGAACCAGCCGGTGGTGCGCCGGGCAAACTCCAGCACCAGCACCACCGCAATGATAGACACCACCCAGTCGGCGGTGGAGAAAACCACACCCCGGTCGTAGAGTGCGTCCTCGAAGCCCATGAGGTAGAGCGCACACCCCAGCGCCGCCAGCCCAAGGACGAGGTCGACCCAGAACACGGCACGCTGAACCCCTGCCCGCTCACTACGAATCAGGGGCATGGCCAGGGCGCAGAGCAGTCCGAACAGGCCAAAGTGCAGTGCCGAGGTCCACAGCTCCGATAACGTGGAGAAGGTATTGAACCAGAGGTGGACCAGGGCAATGCCGATAGCCAGCACAAAAATCACCCGGCCAATGACCGGGTGTTCCAGGCGCTCGGGGGCCTCTTTCGGACTTTCTTCGCGGATCTTTTCCAGCCGGGCTTCGGCCCCGGCATTGTCACTGTGTGATTGTGTCACACACGATTTCCCCTGTTGATCGCAGGATTATTGCGCTTTCAGACGATCGGGGATCTCGATGCCCTGCTCCTCATAGAACCGCTGGGCGCCCGGGTGCAGCGGCATGGGCAGACCAACGATCGCCTTCTCCAGCGCCATGGCCTTGGTGGCCGCATGGATGTTGTTGAGGAACGGCAGGTTCTCGTAAATGGTCCTGGTGATCAGGTAGACGTCTTCCTCAGGGACGTCTTCCCGCACGGCAAGGATGTTCGGCTGGGCAATGGTGTTGATGACTTCATCCTGGTTGGGGTAGGTGCCCGCCGGAATCTCGTAGGCCGACCACAGCTCGAAGTCACTGTTGACGTCTGCCAGCTGCTCCTCGGTGAAATTCAGCGTAACAATGTCATCCCCAATGTTGGCGTAGGCCCGAGTAACCGCAGAGGCCGGCACGCCGGCGGGAATGTTCATGCCATCTATATTGCCATTCTGCAGCGAGTCGGCGCTCGGGCCGTAGCCCATGTAAGCCATTTCGATCTCATCCAGGTCAACGCCTACCTTGCCCAGAATGAAGCGCCCCGAACCCTCAGTGCCCGAGTTACGGGCACCAATGGAGAAGGTCTCGCCGTAGAGGTTCTCCATATCGTCGATGGTGCCTGTGTCCGCATGTTCACTGCGAACCACGAAGTGCTCCACGTTCTGCCATAGCATCGACACGGAACGAACATTTTTATAGGCCTTGGGTACCGGATCGGTTCCATCCCACGCCCAGGCACCATAGAGCCCCTGGAGGATGCTGAACTGAGCCTGGTCCTCGTCCATCAGCTTTAGGTTCTCACCGGAGCCGGCGGAGCTGATAGCAGAAACGGAGATATTCTCCGTGGGCTCAAGCTTTACCTTGATCAGTGTGGAGATAGCCACACCCACCGGGTAATAGGTGCCACCCGTGGTGGCCGTACCCATGATGTACTTGCCTTCCGCCTGGGCGGTCATGGACAGGCCAAGGGAGGCAGCAGCTAGAAGTGCAGTAGCAGATCTGAAGACGGAGGTTCTGGTCATGGTCGGGTCCTTCCCTGATCGGATTGTTGTCTTTATCAATCAATGGATCAGGATAAATCTAGACCAGTGTCGCCGTTACGGCCACTACTCCAAACGTCGTAGATACCAGAAGCCAGCAGGAGCAGCTGCGGCAGGGTAAGGTGAACCGGGGGAGCCCTGCTCCCCCGTGGATGGCCGAATCAGTTATCGACTGCGTCTTCGGCGCGATCAGACATTTTATCAGCGCCTTCCTTCACGTTATGCCATGCGGAAGATGTAGCCTGCTTGGTGTCTTCCCAGGCACTGCGGCTGGTTTCCTTGGTGTTCTCCCAGGCCTGTCTCAGCCCCTGACGAGTCTGGTTCCACCAGCTTTCGTCGTACTCCGGCAGCGACTTCACCTCGTCCTTGGTGGACGCCATGTGGACTTCGTAGTCCTGGTCATCGAATTCGTCGTCATCCTTATCGTCCTGCTCCATGCGAACGGTAAAGCTGCCACGCTCGGCAACCACGTCACGGCCGCCGAGGCCCAGCACATCGCCGGTCTTGATGACCAGTGAATGGACGGACATATCATCACTCATGAGGATGTCCTCCACTTCGCCGATTTCCTCGCCGTTACTGTCATAAACGTCGGCATCCATCAATTCATCCGCAGAGTAGAGCCCCTGGGCTGCCTGTGCGGACAGGCCGAACGCCATTGAACCGGCGATCAGGGGAATGCCCATTGCGCGAACCAGACGTGTGCGTTTCATAGTGAACTCCTTATTCCATAAACTCCTGGGAAAGGGCCGACCGTCAGGGGCCGGACCAGGCAACGTGATATGTGATGCCGATCACGTTATCAATAAACCTAGCAACGGGGTCGCAACAGTCCAAGTGACGGAATGGCAATAAAACGCGCGGGAAATACTGGTTAAAAGTCCGGAATTTCGGCTATCAATCCGGTTTTGGCTAACCAAAGAACCAGTAACAGACGCCAATGGCAGTCACGATGCCTGCCAGGTCCGCCAGCAGGGCACAGGCCAGACCATGACGGATACGACGGATACCCACCGCGCCGAAGTAAACCGCCAGAACGTAGAAGGTTGTCTCGGTACTGCCCTGCATGGTGGCTGCCATCAGGGCCGGAAAGCTGTCCACACCGAAGTTATCCATGGTTTCGATCATCATGGCCCGGGCACCACTACCGGACAGCGGCTTTATAAACGCCGTGGGCAGGGCATCAACGAACCGGGTGTCCCAACCCAGTGCGTCTGCCAGCCAGCGGAAGCCGTCCAGCCCCGCCTCCAGCACCCCACTGGCCCGTAAAACCCCCACCGCTACCAGCATGGCCACGAGATAGGGCAGCAGGCTGAGGGCCACCTGAAGCCCCTCCCTGGCGCCTTCGACAAAGGCGTCGTACACGTTCACCCGGCGCAGCGCCGCGATGGCGAGGAAGCCCACCACAATCCCGAACAGGGTAAGGTTGCCCACCAGGGTCGAAGTGGCCTCCAGGGCCTGGGCAGACATACCTGCCAGTGTGGTCAGCAGCAGGCCAAGGGCGGCAGCGCCACCTACCAGGTAGGCCAGCACTACCGGGTGCCAGAGCTTCAGCCTCTGCACCAGGGACACAGTCAGCAACCCCACCAGGCTGGAGGCCGACGTGGCCAGCAGAATGGGCAGGAAGACGGCCGTGGGTTCGGCCGCGCCCTGCTGGGCCCGGTACATGAAAATGGTCACCGGCAGCAGGGTAAGGGAGGACGTGTTCAACACCAGGAACAGGATCTGGGCGTTGCTGGCGGTATCCTTGCTGGGGTTGAGTTCCTGTAGGGAGTGCATGGCCTTGATGCCGATGGGCGTGGCGGCGTTATCCAGGCCCAGCACGTTGGCCGCGAAGTTCATGGTGATGTGGCCCATGGCCGGGTGTCCGCTGGGCACTTCCGGCATCAGGCGCCGGAACAGGGGGTCCAGCAACCGCGCGAGCACGTCCACCAGGCCGGCTTTTTCAGCGATGGCGAGGAACCCCAGCCACAGGGTCATGGTGCCGGCCAGCACCAGTACAATCTCCACGCTGAGTTCGGCCATATCAAACAGCGCGGTCACCAGCCGGCTGAACACTTCCGGGTCGTTATGCCCCAGCCACTGCCACAGCGCAGCTGCAAAGGCGGCCAGGAAGAAGCCGAGCCAGATTCCGTTCAGCATGGGCCAGTGCTCTCCCTCTGCGTCCACCGGGACACAACGGAGCCACGGCCCGCTGTGTCATTCGCCATACTCACCAGGCCCGCTCGCGCAGACTGCCGGCCCGATGCCCTCGGCCGCCAAGCCACAGCAATACAGGCACCAGCGCCCGCAACAGCGCCGCCAGTGGCAACATCAGCCAGCGGAGCAGGATCAGCACCGGCAACAGGATCAGCATCCAGCCTGCCCACTGCACCAGCCAGGTGGGCAGGCCCGCAACCCGGGCAATTTCGGCCAGCACATCGCTGATTACCACCGGATGGCGGATCACCAGGTAGCCGGCGCCGATGACCAGCGGCCAACGGGCATAACGGGCACTGCGCAGGACCATTCTTCCGGCACCGGTCACCCGCGCCGCCAGCGCGGCGGAGCGGGTCGATAACCCGGCCCCTCGAGTGGTGGCTGCCGCGGCCCGGCCGGCGCGTAGTACCTTTACCGCGCTGGCAAATACCAGCACGTCCACCGATGCCCAGCCAATGTCAGACAAGCGGATTTCCTCGCCGGTGCGTTGACGGGTCTCCAGGGTACGGATACCGCTGGTAAAAAAATCAGTGACGCCTTCGGTGATACGCTCGGTCTGGATCCAGTGAACCGAACCATCATCCGCTACTTCGAACTGGCCGAGAAAGCCATGGCCCTCGGCTTCAATAAAGTTCACGGCATACCAGCCACGCTGTTCCGGGGTCAGTTCCGGAGCGGGTTCATCCTGTTCTGGCTCAACAGGCGTGGCGCTCTCGGTGCGGGAAGGCTGAAAACTTCCGACAAATTCCCTTATCTGGTCATAGTGCCGGGACAGGGTATTCATGGTTTCAATGGTCGCCACCGGGTTGTCGATAAAGTGTGCCACCGGCGGCAGCACGGCTTCACCATATCGGCCCAGGATATCCCGGAACTCCGGCTCCGAGGCGTACAACGGGAACACCTGCGCGGCCAGGTCCGGATACCGCAGCACCGCTCCCCTCGCTTTCAGCGACACCAGGGGATCGTCAGACAGGTCCAGCAGGGCCGCCTGCAACTCCACCGGCAAATCTTCCACTCCGGTGATACCCGGCAGGGATTCCTGCGCCTGTATCCGGACGAGTCTTTCTTCCAGGGGCTCGGGCTCATGCCACCCGGCCACGCCAGCAGCCAGCAAGCCGGCCAGTACCATCAGCACCACCACAGTTTTCAACCGGGACACCTCGCGCTTCGGTCAGCAACAGACGCCCTCCAGCTTATACCATCCCTGCGAGGTTCTCCTACGGCTGCATGGCCGGGACAGCGGCCGATTCACATCACGTACATCCGCAACGGCATCCACAACCCCATGGCTATCATGATCAGGTTCTCCGTCAGCGAGACAAACCCCAGGGGCACGTTGCTGTTGCCGCCCACGCAGGCACATTTGAGTTCCCGCCGGTCGATATACACAGCCTTGAACACCGAAAAAGCCCCTACCGTGCCGATAAATAGTGCAACGGGGGCTGCCAGCCAGACCAAAGCCCCGGCCATCATCAGAATGCCCGCAAGGGTCTCGCCAAACGGATACAGATAACCGTAAGCCACCTGTTTCTGTGCCAGCAGATCATAGTTGAGGAACATGGTGCTGAAGCTTTCCACGTCCTGCAGTTTCTGCAACCCCAGCAGGATCATCGCTATGGCGACGAATTTCTCGACGGTCATCAGGGAAAAAACGGCATGGTCGAAGAACCACATAATGCCAATGGCCATCAGCAACGCAGTTCCGAATATCGCGATGACGGGCTGATAGCTGGTGTCGTCATCCGGATCGTCGAGGCCAAAGTGGACCCTCAGTTCGTCATAGCCGCCGATACGCTGGCCATCGATAAAGGTCTGGGGCGTGGTATCCACGTTATGCCCGTCCTGGAACCGGTCCACTTCATCCCGGCTGGTGAGAGGGTGGTCTTCCACCGTATAGCCCTTTCGCTCGAGCAGGAACTTGCTCTTCATCCCGAACGGGCAGAGATGTTCCGCCATCACCATGCGATAGAGCTGGGCTGTCTTGCCTGGACTCACATTCTCCATTCGAGCTCCCTCCTCGGCGTTGCCCGCCGATACCGGATAAACCAATCACGTTCTCCCGTTCAGCCTAGCAGTGGCCATGGCGCGTTTGTGCCCAGCGCCCTTACGGTTGCGTAATACCGGCAACAGACAGGGTCCGTTTGCGCCTAATGACCAAAAGGCTTGCGCAATGGCTCCGGCCGCGTTAGATTCAGATCTACTGTCAAACAGATCGATTTCCATACCCATGAATCTGAACGCCGTTGTCGTAATCGTGAAGCTAGTCCTGGTGGTCGTGGTGCCATCCGGGGGCTTTTGCGTGGACAGACGGTTGACTGACTGACAGACCAGACGAACACCAAGGCCCCCGGCACCGAAAGGTTCCGGGGGCTTTTTTTTGCACCTGAAAAAGCAAAGGGAAGACACCATGAACGGCGCACAGCACATCCTGGAGGCATTCCACCGCCACCACATCGACACGGTTTTCGGCTACCCCGGCGGCTGTATCATGCCGCTATACGATGCCCTGGTGGACGATGCAGTGGTGGAGCATGTGCTGTGCCGCCACGAACAGGCCTGCGCCCTCGCCGCCGACGGCTATGCCCGTGCGAGCGGCAGGACCGGCGTATGCATTGCCACCTCCGGCCCTGGTGCCACCAACCTCATAACCGGTGTGGCCAATGCCCACCGGGACTCGGTTCCCATGGTGGTTATCACCGGTCAGGTGCCTTCCGCCCTGATCGGCACCGATGCCTTCCAGGAAACGGACATGCTGGGCATGGCCCTGGGTATCGTAAAACACAGCTACCTGGTGGAGCAGGCCGACGAACTTCCGGGCGTGCTGGAGGAAGCCTTCAAACTGGCGAGCGAAGGGCGTCCCGGCCCGGTCTGGATCGACATTCCGAAGGATATCCTGCTGGCAGAGGTCGGCCCTGCGCCGGCCGTTCATGGGACCCCGGGTGTCGATGAGGTTGTTGACGCCTCCCGGGTAATGGCAATGCTCAAGGCCAGTCAGCGACCCCTGTTATACAGCGGGGGCGGCATCTCACTGGCCCATGCGGAAGACGCCTTCCGGGCCTTTACGGAGGCCTCTGGCCTACCCGGTGTGACCACCCTCAAGGGACTGGGTAACGCCGGCAAGCGGGCACCGAACGATCTGGGCATGCTGGGCATGCACGGCTCCCGGGCGGCCAACCGGGCAGTCGCTGAGTGCGATCTCCTGTTGGTGATCGGCGCCCGCCTGGATGACCGGGCCACGGGCAAGCTGGAGGCATTTGCTCCCAGTGCCAGGACCATTCATATCGACGCCGATGCCGCCGAGTTCAACAAACTGCGGCCTGCGGATCTTACCCTTATGGGTGATCTGACAACGATTCTGCGGGCTCTCACGGGGGAAGTCCAAACGTCACCCCTGGCTATCAGCGACTGGCAGCAAACCTGCCGCCACTGGCACACCACCGGTGGCTTCCATGCAGCGGATAACGACGACCCCTACGCCCCCATCCATGGCCCGGCGTTTATTCGCCAGCTCTCCCGCATCACCGCCGACGACACGGTTATTGCCTGCGACGTTGGCCAGCACCAGATGTGGGTCGCCCAGTACTATGACTTTGACCATCCCCGCCATCACCTGACCAGTGGCGGCCTGGGCACCATGGGATTTGGCCTGCCGGCAGCCATCGGTGCACAGTTTGCCAACCGGGCCAGCACGGTGATCAACGTCACCGGCGACGGCTCGTTCATGATGAACGCCCAGGAGCTGGCTACCATCCGCCGTTACCAGCTGCCGGTGAAGATCATCATCCTGGATAACCAGTGCCTGGGCATGGTCCGGCAGCAGCAGGAGCTGTTCTACAACAATCGGGAAAGCCAGATCGACCTGGACGACAACCCGGACTTCCTGACCATGGCGAAGGCATTCGATATCCACGCCTTGCACATCAACCGCAGTGACCAGGTCCGCCGTGGCATCGAAACCCTGCTGGCCTACCAGGGCCCGATGCTGCTGCACGTCGCGATCGCCCGGGAAGAAAACGTCTGGCCCATTGTAAAACCCGGCGCCGCAACACCGACATGATCGATGAAACCCATCGCCCACGAAGCAACAAGGAGTACGTAGCATGAACCCTCAGCCACCGGCCGCCAGCTACCAGATTCACTGCCGCATGACCCCGGAAGCCGCCGCCCTGGAACGCCTGTGCCAGGTGGTGCGGGTTCGCGGTTTCCGCATTGCAAAAATGGCCATGGAAAACGTCGGTGATTCGCTGGATATCGCCCTCACCCTGGAAGGCAACCGGCCTATCGGGATGTTACAGAGTCAGCTGGAGAAGTTGCAGACAGTGGTTGTGGTGGAGCTCAAAGACCAGGCGCTGTCAGTCGTTGAGCGATTTTCGGCAGGTTAGGAACACTGCCGGACAGGATCTTCGGTAACAGGCCGGGGCAAAGGTGATCGCGCCCCGGCGAATCAGCTGCGAAAACGTGGCGGCGTTCAGACAGCCTCGGGCTTTTTCAGTTGCGCCTCCAGCTCATGGCGCTTGATCTTGCCCGTGGTGCTGCGCGGCAGATCAGCGTCAGTCACGAAACGGACACCCTTGGGCATCTTGTAACCAGCGATCTGGCCACGACAGCACGCCAGAACGTCGTCCTCCGTCAGATTGTCGACGGCTGGCACGACGAAGGCTACCGGCACTTCTCCCCAACGGGCATCTGGCGTGCGCACCACCACCGCGTCGGCAATGCGGGCATCAGCGAGCAGAACACGTTCAATTTCGGCCGGATAGATGTTCTCACCGCCGGACTTGATCAGGTACTTGCGTCGGTCCACGAAGTCCAGCGTTCCGTCCGGATTGCGCACGAACATGTCTCCCATGTGGAACCAGCCACCCCGGAAATCCCTGGCGTTCACCTCCGGCGCTTGCCAGTAACCGCTGAACAGTGAAGGACCGCGGATGGCCAGTTCCCCGGGTTCGCCATCCGGCACCTCCTGGTCATCGGCGTCAACCAGGCGGACCTCACAGTAAGAGCTCTGTACCTTGGACAGGTTTTTCGCGACCGTGCCCGGGGCGATGAGCCCGGCGGTGGCCGGCCCCGAGCCGGTCTCTGTGGAACCAAAGCTGTTAACGTAAGGTGCGTCCAGAAGCCGGGTGACTTCGGCGATCTGGTGCAGCGGCACCAGGTCAGCCATACAGCCGCAGGACTTCACACCCGACGGCTGTATACCGCCACGTCCCATGGCCTCTATGAAAGACTCGATCATGCCTGGCATCAGCACCAGCCAGCCGATTCGTTCCCGACCGACCACGGCGGCCAGTGCGTCCGGATCGTAACCATCCTGCACGATTACCTTGCTGCCGCGGCACAGTGCGGCCAATGACAGGTCAGTAGACACCATGTGGAACAGCGGCGCCCAGGCGACGAAAGCGTCCTCCCGTTCGATTTCGTGATCAATATAGAACGTCTGGCCACGGGCAATCTCGGCACGGTGACTGATCAACGCTCCCTTGGGCAGCCCGGTGGTTCCGCTGGTGTACAGGATCAGCAGACCGTCCTCCCCCTGGGCAGCGTTCGGCGGCTCTGCGATGGACGCCCCAGCCAGCGCCGACTCGTAATCCTGGCCGAATCGCAGAACGGTGGTAACGTCGTGGTTTACATCCGCGAGCACCGGCGCGTGCCGCTCTGAGACGAGCATTATTCGCGGCTCGGTAAGCCGGATGCAGTGCTCAAGCTCGCCTGCAGCCAGACGCCAGTTCTGAGCCGCGACTATGGCGCCCAGCTTGGCCGCGGCCAGCATCGCTTCCAGGTATTCGATACGGTTCTCGGACAGGACCGCTACCCGTTCCCCACGTCTCAACCCTCGCTCCGTCAGCCAGTTGGCCAGGCGGTTCACACGCTCGTTGACTTCCCCGTAGGTGTACTCGCCATTGGCGTCCTGCAGGGCCACACGGCGGGGGTGGTAACGAGCCTGGTGGCAAAAAAGCCCACCGATGGTAAGCGAGGCTGCACTGGCGGCCACGGTGGTATCACTCTGAGGGTTTGACATCGCTTGACTCCGGGCTTCGGGAACCAACTCGAAACGAGCTCTGGTCTTGAAAATTAGTTCAAGCCAATAATTTGAGCAAGTGATTGGTCATAAAGCCTACCCTGTCCCTTCCGCAACCGCACAATGACGGGGCTAACCACTTTGGCGCTGAACCTGCCGGTGGTTAACAAACTTGACTAGCGTTGCCCGCCTGCAATGACGCGTTTCCACACGCTTCCATCAATCGCAGCGCGTGCTGGCGCATTGCCGCCTTGAGGCCCTCGGGTTCGCGAATAGTGAACCGGACTGGCAACTGCGCCAGCCACCAGGCAAACCATTCAAGGCTGTCGGTCTGGGTGTGCATAAGCAGGCCGTCTTCACAGTCTTCGAACGACCCTGCGCACTCTGCGGTGAACGTGCCCAGTCTCGCCAGGTGGTTTCGATCTGTGTGCAGCAGGACTTTCACTTTGTGAGCCTGCCCCCAGTTAGAGAAGCTCTCCTGCAGGAAGACCGCCGGATCGAAACCGGCCGGGCGGCTGAAAGTTTCCCGTTGAGAGGTGACCTCGCTGATACGGTCCAGCCGGAAAGAACGCATGGCCTGGCGCAGATGGCAGAAGCCGATGACATACCAGCGACCCTGGCGGAAGACCACGCCGTAGGGATCAATGCCACGGGCCATCGGACCATGCTCCGGGGAATGATAGTTGAAAGTAACACGGCAGCTGTCCTCGGCGGCCCGGGTCAGTACCTGCAAGGCTTGGTCGTCCAGGCTGGGCTCACCCCGGGGCAGAACGACCCGGGTGGTATCACGGATACCTCTCACCCGCCGCTTCAGGTTGTCCGGCATGACCCGCTCCAGCTTGGCCTCTGCCCCCGCGATGGCCGGTGCGTAGGACGCCAGCCCCAGTTGGCGGGCCGCCAGCAACCCGAGTGCAACGGCGAGGGTTTCTTCGTCGGTGAACATCATGGGGGGCAGCTTGAAACCGGCCACCAGGCGATAGCCTCCGTAGCGGCCCTGTTCAGTGGTGACGGGAATGCCCAGCTCTTCCAGTACCGAGATATAGCGCCGCACCGTCCGGCGGTCCACTTCCAGGCACTTCGCCAGCTCGGCGCCACTGATCTGGCGGCGGGATTGCAGCAGCTCCAGCGCTGCCAGTACGCGGGTGGTGGGTCCGGACATGATGGCCATCCTTACCTGCATCCGCAGGCCGATGATTAAATTTTGACTGTGCCGCCTATATAGGACGTCTTTTCACCTATATCCACTCTAATCTGGTCCTGCAAGCAGTAAAACCCAACAAGGAAGAGGACCACCGTCATGTCCGAACTCACCTTCTACACCAACCCCATGTCCCGCGGTCGTGTCGTACGCTGGATGCTTGAAGAACTGGCTATTCCCTACCACACCGAGGTGATGGCCTTCGGTCCTGAGATGAAAAGCACTGACTACCTGGCCATCAACCCCATGGGCAAGGTACCTGCCATCCGGCACGGCGACACAGTCGTCACCGAGGTCGCCGCCATCTGTGCCTACCTGGCAGACCGCTTTCCCGAGAAGCAACTGGCACCGGCCGCCAATAGCCCCGAACGCGGCCCTTACTACCGTTGGCTGTTCTTCATGGCAGGACCGTTCGAAATGGCCACCAGTGCCAGGGCCTACGACTGGCGGATTGATGATAGCAACGTCCAGGCGGTCGGTAGCGGCCGCCTGGACGACGTTATCCGGACATTGGAGCAGGCTCTAAGCAGGGGACCGTACATCTGCGGGGAACAGTTCACCGCTGCCGACGTACTGGTCAGCAGCTATCTGTGGTGGGAAACGATGCAGAAAAACCTGCCACCCAACGAAGTGTTCCAGAATTATGTGGACCGCATGGAAAGTCGCCCGGCAGCCAAGCGAGCCAATCAGCTGGACGATGAGCTGGCGGAGCAAATGAACGCCGCTACGGCGTAGGCGAACGAGTGACATCCACGCCCTGTACCCCATGGCCTGGATGTCACTCTTCAAGAACGACGCAACACTCCCCTTGCGCTTGATCCGACGCCAGAGTCATAGCATTCTTCCAAGCCATCATCATTCGTTCACGGGGATACCATCATGCACCTGCCCTTCTGGCTGACCACTGCTGGCCTGTCACCCGTGCTCATCTATCAGGGCAAACAGGCGCGACGCAATACGGTGAGGCTACCGGAGGCCAGCGGAGAGCCATTCGGGCAGTACGGGGAAGGCATTCCTGAGAGGCGCGTACTGGTGATCGGCGAATCCACCGCCGCCGGGGTTGGGGTGCAGACCCACAACCAGGGGCTGGCCAGTCAGCTCGCGAGACGGCTGCATGAACGTACCGGTCGGGTCACGGAGTGGCATACCTTCGGCATCAATGGCGCCACCCTCGCCGAACTGATGGCACAGCTGGATATCGACACCCTGCCCGAGGCGGACCTGGTCCTGCTGAGCATGGGGGTGAATGACACCACAGCCCTGACACCCCGCAGCCGGTTCCGGCAGCAATTGGTGACCCTGGGCGAGCAGCTGCGCAATCGCTACGATTCACCACTGGGATTACTGAGCGTCCCGCCCATGCACCGCTTCACCGCCCTTCCATCGCCATTGCGGCAGGTCATGGGCTGGCGGGCACGGCAGCTGGATGGTGTCTACCGGGCGCTTGCCCGGACGCAGCCGGAAGCCTTCGTCCACCTCGGCTACCCGGCCGTCACCGATGCCGGGTTGTTGGCGGCCGATGGCTATCATCCAGGTGAAAGCGGCTACCGGCTTATGGGTGAAACCCTGGCCGAGCTGGTGGACCAGTGAATCTAACCGGGCGCCTTCATGGTAATGATCGCCTGCAGTATCTTGCCCACCGGCCCCTGGCGATCAAACAGCGTCGTTTCCACCAGGCCAACACCGGTGCCCTGCATCCGGCTGCGGGCATCCAGCCCCAACCATTCGCCCACCGGGCTCCGATGAAGGTAGAGGGTGACGTCTGTATTGATACAGCCCAGCTCGCTGGACAGGTTCAGCTGACCGACGCCATTGCCGAAATCACAGAGTGTGGCCGCCATAACGGTAGGACTGGTTTCCACACCCTGGACCAGCGGCAGCGGTAGTTTCAGCCAGGCCACGCCCTGCCCGCTGCCATCAACGCCTTCGATAACCACGGCCTTGGCCGTACTATGCAGGCCCACTGGTGAATAACGGTTCTGCCAGCCACCGGCTTCGGCAATGCTGGCCTCCACTGGCCAGGACGGAGGCTCCAGCTCTGTTGGTTGAAATTGCCCCTGATCCGGTACAGTAACCGGTCGGTTCTCGAGGAACAGCGCACTCGCCCGGGTCACCTCGGCCTCCCCGGCGAATAACGACGCCTCCAGGATCTGCAGCCGTTTGCCGCCGCGCACCAGGCGGGTAGTCACCGTCAATGGAGCGTTGGGGACAGCTCGCAGCAGGTCCACGGTGAGTCGTGACAGGTGCAGATCATTATTGTCCGACGCCTGTTCCACAGCATGGGCCATCAGCCCGACCACCGGCCCACCATGCAGTTGCCCCGGGCTCCAGGGGCTGCCGCAGGCGGGCGTTGGCAGATACAGGTCGCCGTCTCGCTGAAAAAGCGCTTCAGTCATGGGTTGTCCTTGTTATTGTGGAGGTCTGGTAAAACGACAGGTTACCAGAATCCACCCGGACGTCCCGCCCGTGACTTACTTCTTCGCCATGGACTCCAGCATGCGGTTCACTGCGTCCAGGTGTTCCGGTTCGTTGTGGCACATGCCCTGGAAGACGGAACACAGGTCCAGGAAGTCCTTCAGCTCCATGCGCTGGGCCATTTTCATCAGGCGCTTGGTCAGGCGGGTAGCTTTCGGCGGCTGGCTGGCGATTCGGGTGGCCATCTTCATGGTCGTGGGCATCAACTCGTCAGCAGGCACCACTTCCAGCGCGATACCCAGCTCCTTGGCCTCTTTTGCTTCCACCACACGGCCTGTGAGGGTCAACTCGAAAGCACGCTGATAGCCAATCAGGCGCTGCATGAACCAGGCACCGCCATCGCCGGGGATAATGCCCAGGTTGAGGAAGGTCTCGCCGAACTTCGCCTTCTCGGACGCAATGCGCACGTCGGCCATGTTGGCCAGGTCAAAGCCGGCACCAATAGCCGGCCCATTAACGGCAGCAATAATAGGCACTTCCACCGCCTGCAGGGCCAGGGGAATACGCTGGATACCCTTGCGGTACCGGTCCGAGCACTCAGCCACATCACCCGCGAAGTCGCCGCCCCGCTCCGCCATGTCGCGGACATTACCACCAGCGCTGAATGCCGAACCAGCGCCAGTGATGACCAGCACAGAGACATCGTTACAATGGTTCACCCAATCGGCAGTGGCGACGATATCGTCAATCAGGTTGGAACCGGTCAGTGCGTTGCGGAGGTCATGACGGTTCAGGGTCAGCACCGCGACACGGTCTTCGAGGGTCAGCAGGGCATCAGTCAGTTGGGGGAGGTTGCTCATCGGGGGGTGGCTCCTTGGTAGTCTTGAGGGAGCACTAGGATAAACCACCAGTTATGAATTTTCTTCCAGGGGCGAAGCCTGCACTCTCCCAAGCACTACGTTGGTCTGAACAGCTTATCCGATCAGACAATCCCACGGGGCTTTGGGCGGCGTGACCCAAGAGGTTTGGAACGAATCCGCAACCCTCCGAAGCCGCCATTGACGTTGGGCTTTCAAGCAACAACAATTGCACGACTTAATGGATTAAGCACACCAACTGATATGGAGATCGCCTATGCCTTCCCCCCGCATGCGACGCGCACGTGAACTTGCCCAAGAGCGACAGTTACGGACCGATCTGAAAGAGCAGCTCGCTAGTAATCGGCCTGACATTCATGTTCTCAATGCCCGGGAACTGACCGGCGTGTGGGTCAATATTCAAAAAGCCAAAAATCTTTCAGATGAACAGACCGCCATTCTGTTCGAAGAAGTCACTGGAGTCGCACTGGACATGGTCCGCGACCATACAGGGACGGCTTCATCCGCCATTGTTCTAGCAAAACTCGGCGCAGATATGCACCGTTCAGGTTCAATTTTTGGCACCTACAAGATCATACAAAGAGAAGGTAAGCAGCTCATAGTATTTTCAGGGTACGCCGGTTTCAGGAGATACCTCAATGCGCCCGTTTATGGACTAAGCAATCCCAAAGTGATTCGAATGGGAGTAGGCATTTCGGCGGCCAATGCTGCCTTGAAAAGTGGTGCACTGCTAACTCTGATCCTCAGTCCGGCTATTCGAACCGCGGAGTGGTTGTTCATTGACCAAAAACAAACGTTAGAGTCGGTATTGGCCCATATCGCAACGGATATTGTCAAAGGCTTTTTAGCAGCAGGCGCAGCGTACTTTATTGGTGGAGTCCTTCCCGCGGTCGTGAGTATGGCGGGTTTCGCAATAGCCGCCGTAATCCCGGTCGGGCTTGGCATTATCGTGGCAATTGCTGCAGGTTTCGCATTAAACGCGATCGACGAACGTTATGGCATCACTGAAAAGATAGCGGAAGCGCTCGTTGAAAGTCGAAAAGACTGGGTTATTACCACCGAAAGAGTCAACCGAGACTTTCATTATTATTTCGATACCCCACAAGGCAACCTGGAATTCATTCGCAGGTTCTTGAGAGGCGGAGGTGGTTATGGCTATTAGCTCGGCAACCTCTAGTCAAATTAATCCAAAAGGCGCGTTACTTGGCGGTATCGGGTTTACAGCCTTAGCACTCTTGTTGATCGGCGGGGCATTCTGGTTTATCCACACGATTCATAGCGGCTACGCAGAGGCGCTGCAGTCCCAGACACCCCTTTTTTTGGAGAAAGAAGGCTATACCGTTTTCTATCTAGCTCCACTGGGGTTCCTCGGCCTGCTAATGATAGGTCTGGCCTGTATGGCTGTGGGCATCCGTGGCCGCCCTTACCCTCGATCGACCTCAGATAAACTCAATAGGGTGGTCGGGCCGCTCGTCATTGTCGGACTCGCAGGCATGTTTGCCGGTTCTTACGTGGCAAATAAAATATGGGCTGAAACCTTCCGTAACCATGGCTACAACGAGTGCGCCGGTTCATTTACCATTACCAAAAAGTGGTTTACTACTGTCTGGGTGGATGAACCAGGTCTCTGCAACGACGAGGACATCCGGCAGATGTTTCGGGATTTCGAACGCGTACCCGCCATTAACCGCTTCGTGTTGCAGCAGCGCCAGTAAGGCTGTCACCAATCACCCTTATATCGCGGTCACGCGCCATATCGTGTGGAGGGCAGTGTGCCTTCGAACGGAGGCTCAGCCTCGCACTCTCGCCGTCACTTCCGAAAGAGGAGAAGATGCCGGATAACCCGGACCGAAGAGTCTGAAATATAGCCCCGGGATACAGAAATGCCGACGCCGACCCAGATCACACCCCGAACCGGTCCCGCATTGCATAGTACCAGGCACCAATGGCGGTGAAAGGCACCCGGAAAACTCGTCCCCCCGGGAACGGGTAATGGGGAAGACTGGCGAAGGCATCAAAACGATCCGCCTGGCCCTGGATGGCCAGCGCCAGGGCCTTGCCCGCCACATGGGTGAATGTGACACCATGGCCGGAGCAGCCTTGGGAATAGAACACATTGTCATGCAGGCGGCCCATCTGGGGCAGTCGTGACAGGGTCAGCAGGAAGTTGCCGGTCCAGCCGTAGTCCACCTTGACGTGGGCCAGCTCAGGGAAGGTCTTCAGCATATTGGGGCGGATCAGCCGCTCGATATTGGCCGGGTCACGGGCACCGTAGACCACGCCGCCCCCGTAGATCAGCCGTCTGTCGCCAGACAGCCGGAAGTAGTCCAGCAGGTAGTTGCAGTCTTCCACACAGTCATCGTGGGGTAGCAGGCTCCTGGCAAGTGCCTCATCCAGGGGTTCCGTGGCGATGATCTGGGAGCCGCAGGGCATGGATTTGGCGCCCAGTTCCGGCACCAGGCCGCCAAGGTAGGCGTTGCCGGCCAGTACCACGAAGCGGGCGCTCACTTCCCCGTTGGCGGTTTGCACGATGGCTGGCTGACCGTGGCGAATTTCGGTCACTTCGGAATGCTCGTGGATGACGCCGCCCAGCGACTCCAGCGCGGCTGCCTCGCCCAAGGCCAGGTTTAACGGGTGGATATGGCCACCGGAGTGATCGATGGCGCCGCCTACATAGCGATCGGTGCCCACCCGGGTGCGGATGCCGTCCCGGTCCAGCAGCTCCAGCTGGTCATGGCCAAACCGGCGCCACAGGGCTTGCTGGGATTCCAGGTGCTTTTGCTGACGTGGATTGAGGGCAGCGAAGATTCCCCCGTCCTTCAGGTCACAGTTGATATCGTAATGACGCACCCGCTCACGAATGATCTGGCCGCCTTCAAACGCCATTCCGGCCAGCAGCTTCAGGTGGTCCGCAGTAGTCTGGCGCTCGATGGTGTCCAGGTCGCGGCTGAAGCTGTTAACGATCTGGCCGCCGTTACGACCGGACGCGCCCCATGCCACTGTGGCTGCCTCCAGCACCACCACCCTGAAGCCCGCTTCCGCCAGGAACAATGCCGTGGACAGGCCGGTATAACCAGCACCCACCACACAGACATCCGCCTCGCAGCTACCCCTGAGCGAAGGGCGTTGCGGCGCGGGATTGGCAGAAGCGGCGTAATAGGAGGGAACCGGAGGGAAGTGGGTCATGGATCAGCGCCATCAGGGACGATATTGCCGCAAGTCTATGCCAGCGCTGGGCAAGCGGGAAGACACGTTCTTCTACCTATAGCAGGCACCGTAAGGAAACCCGATAGTTCGCCAGATATCACCCGTTCCCAATGCCTGTGAGGCTACCATGTCTGACACATCCACACCCGTCACCCGGCAACAATGGCAACAGCTCGCTGACCAATTGAGGTTTGAAGGCCGCGCCTACATCAACGGTGCCAGCCAATGGGCGGTTAGCGGTGAAACTTTCCCCTGCATCAGCCCGGTAGACGGCCGGCAGCTGGCTCAGGTAGCCAGCTGTGACCAGGCCGACGCGGAGCAGGCTGTCATTGCCGCCCGTCAGGCCTTCGAGCAGGGTGGCTGGAGCCGGCTCGCGCCCACGGAACGCAAACGTGTGCTGATTCGTTTCGCGGAGCTGATCGAAGCCAACGGCGACGAACTGGCGCTGCTGGAAACCCTGGACATGGGCAAACCAATCGCCCATTCACGGGCGGTGGATGTGCCCGCCACGGCCCGTACCATTCGCTGGACCGCCGAAGCCATCGACAAGGTCTACGGCGAGCTGGCCGCCACTCCCCATGACCAGATCGGGATGATCTCCAGGGAGCCCGTGGGCGTGGTGGCCGCCATCGTGCCCTGGAACTTCCCCATGATCATGGCGTCCTGGAAGATCGCGCCGGCCCTGGCTACCGGCAATTCGGTGATCCTCAAGCCCTCGGAAAAATCCCCGCTGACTGCCATCCGCCTGGCGGCACTGGCGGAGGAAGCCGGTATTCCCGCCGGCGTATTCAACGTGCTGCCCGGCTTCGGTCATACCGTGGGCAAGGCCCTGGCGTTGCATATGGATGTGGATTGCCTGGTATTCACCGGCTCCACCAACGTCGCCAAACAGCTGATGATCTATGCCGGTCAGTCCAATATGAAACGGGTTTGGCTGGAAGCCGGCGGCAAAAGCCCCAACATCGTCTTTGCCGATGCGCCGGACCTGAAGAAGGCCGCTGCCGAAGCCGCCAGTGCCATTGCCTTCAACCAGGGCGAAGTATGCACCGCTGGCAGCCGGCTGCTGGTTCAGGAGAGCATTCGCGATGAGTTCGTGCACATGGTCTGCGACGCCCTGAAAAGCTGGCACCCGGGCCATCCACTGGACCCGGCCACCACCTGTGGCGCGATTGTCGATCAGGCCCAGCTGGACCGTGTTATTGGGTACATCAGTATCGGGCAGGCAGAGGGAGCGAAACTGGTACAGGGCGGCAAACGAATCATGGAAGACACCGGTGGCCTGTTCGTCGAACCGACGGTCTTTGACGGCGTACTTAACCCAATGCGTATCGCTTCGGAAGAGATCTTCGGGCCGGTGCTGTCGGTGATCGGTTTCAACAGTGTCGATGAGGCCATCACCATTGCCAACGATTCCATCTACGGCCTCGCAGCCGCAGTGTGGACGTCCAACCTCAACACTGCCCACAAGGTAGCCAGGGCCCTGCGTGCCGGCAGCGTCTGGATCAACCACTATGACGGTGGCGATATGACCGCCCCGTTTGGCGGCTTCAAGCAGTCCGGCAACGGTCGTGACAAGTCACTGCATGCCTTTGACAAGTACACGGAGCTGAAGGCTACCTGGATCGCCCTGGACTGAGCCGGCCTGGCACACAAAAGCGGCGCCCTCGTGGTGCGTTTTTGTTTGTGGATGAACCGACTTGATCAGACCGTGTGGAGGTACCAGAGGTACTCCAGGTCCGAGATCGTCATCTCGAACTCGTTCAGTTCGTGCTCCTTGCAAGCCACGAATACGTCCAGGAAGTCGTGGCCCAGATAGCTCTCCATGACTTTCGACTGACCCAGCTCCCGAAGCGCATCCCGCAGGTTGTTCACCAGGCTCGCCTCGTGCTGCTCATGGGCATTGCCCACGGTCATGGGCGGTGGCTCGATGCGGTTGGTGATGCCGTAGTGGATGCCCGCCAGTACCGCCGCCATCAGCAGGTAGGGGTTGGCATCGGCGCCGGCTACCCGGTGCTCGATGCGCAGGGCCTCGGGATCGCCACCGGGCAGGCGCAGGGAGGCGGTGCGGTTGTCCACACCCCAGGTGGGCGCGCTGGGCACGTAGTACTCTGGACTGAACCGGCGGTAGGAGTTGATGTTGGGGCAGAACAGCGCCATGGCATCGTTCATGGTGGCCACCAGCCCGCCTACCGCCCAGCGCAGTATGTCGTTGGGCTGCTCGGCATCGCCGGCAAAGACATTGTGCCCGTCCCGGTCCACCAGGCTCACGTGCAGGTGCATGCCGCTGCCGGCCTGGTTGTGGTAGGGCTTGGCCATGAAGGTGGTGTCCATCTCATGGTCGTAGGCCACGTTCTTGATCAGGCGCTTGAGCAGGGTGGCGTGGTCGCAGGCCCGTACCGCGTCGTTGACATAGTGCAGGTTCACCTCGAACTGGCCGGGAGCCGACTCGGCCACCAGGGCATCGGCGGGCAGTTCCTGCTCATGGGCCGCATCCAGCACATCCGCCAGCAGCTCGGCGTACTCGTCGAGGTCATCGATGGAGTAGGCCTGGGTACCCGCCGGACGCTTGCCGGAAATCGGAGACTTGGGTGGTTGGGGCCGGCCCGCCAGGTTCTCCTGGTCAATCAGGTAGAACTCCATTTCATAGGCGGCGACGGGGGTCAGGCCAAGGTCGGCGAAACGTTCAACAATATTCTGCAACACAACCCGGGGGTCGGCGAAGAAAGGGGTTAACCGATCGAGCTCATACATGGTCAGCAGCAGCTGAGCGGTGGGCCGCTTCTGCCAGGGTTCCATGGTGAGGGTGGCATCGATGGGCAGGCAGATCCGGTCGGCCTCGCCGATATCCAGGCCCAGGCCGGTTTCCTCCACGGTGGTGCCCTGAATATTGAGGGCAAAGATGGAAGCCGGCAGGGCAATGCCCCGCTCGAATACCTTGCCCAGGGTCGACGGATCCACCCTTTTGCCGCGGACAATGCCATTAATATCCGGAATCAGCAGGTCGACGAACTGCAGCTCGGGATGCGCCTTGAGGAAAGCCTCGACGCTCGCAGAACCAGAACCCATAGGAAAGCCTTTCGGAACTTGCACTCAACCTGCGCGGAATAGCCGGCACAGACGTGTCTCACCGTTCTTTATCCTGTGTTCCGGGTGTTTTTGCAAGATACGCATATGCCGTAGCCGAAGGGCCATGTATACGCTGGCGCAAAGGGTCGGCCCCGCCGCAAGCGGAGGTAACGGCATCGCCGCAGTGACTTTGTTCGAATAAGCACAAATCACCATACCGGGCATGTAAGTTTTAATAGCGCCCCGCAAAAACTCGTGATACATATCGCGCGAATACGGACGGTTCTCCACCGCCGTTTCCAGGACAAGCCTTAAAGGAGTCTCCGGCGCCTTCCCCGGCTGCCAAAAGGCCACCCTCAGCAGACCTGCACAACACTGTGTGCATCAGGGAATCCCTCCCTGGCACGCGTTGCTTTCATCCCTTTCAGTGAGGGACAACACCCATGTTGAAGTTGTGTAAGCCCGCGGCCCTGGCGGCCGCTATTGCTGTATCCCTTGGTTCCTCTGTCGCCCTTGCGTCTGGCGAGGTTCGTGTCTACAACTGGTCGGACTACATCGCCGAGGACACCCTGGCGAAGTTCACCCAAGAGACCGGCGTCAAGGTCATCTACGACGTCTACGACAGTAACGAAATCCTGGAAGCGGCCTTGCTGTCCGGCCGTTCCGGCTATGACCTGGTGGTACCCTCCAACCATTACGTGGCCAAGCAGATTTCCGCACAGGCCTTTGTGCCCCTGGACCACGACAAATTGCCGAACATGACCCACCTGAATCCGGACCTCATGAAGCAACTGGAAAAGGTCGACCCGGGCAGTCAGTACGCCATTCCCTACCTGTGGGGCACCAATGGCTATGGCTACAACGAGGCCCGCATCCAGGAGATCCTGGGTGACGATGCTCCCACCGACTCCTGGGCCCTGGTGTTCGACCCGGAAGTGACCGGCAAACTGGCCGCCGGCGGCTGCGGCATTGCCATGCTGGATTCCGGTGAGGAAATGGTGCGGGCCGCCATGGCCTATGTCGGCCTGGACCCCAACAGCAACAACGCCGACGACATCAAAAAGGGCGGCGAGGTGATCAAGGCCGTGCGCCCGAACATCACCTATTTCCACTCCTCCCGTTACATTGCCGACCTGGCCAATGGTGACCTGTGCGTGGCCGCCGGCTACTCTGGCGACATCCTGCAGGCCGCTGCCCGGGCCGAGGAAGCCAACAACGGCAACGTCATCCTCTACACCATCCCGAAAGAAGGCGCGGTGCTGTGGTTTGACATGATGACCATCCCCGCTGGTGCGCCCAACGTGGAGAACGCCCACAAGCTGATGAACTTCCTGATGCGTCCGGAAATCATCGCCGACATCACCAACTACGTGTGGTACGCCAACCCCAACAGCGCTGCCAACGAGTTTGTCGATGAAGAGATCCTCAGCGACACCAGCATCTACCCCACCGACGAGGTGATGAAGAAGCTGTACCTGATGGAAGGCCGGCCCCAGGACGCCCAGCGCCTGATGACCCGCACCTGGACCAGCGTGAAGTCTGGACGCTAAGGGTGGCCGAGAGCAACAACACCTCCGCGCAGGCGGAGGTGTTACTCAGCATCGAGGGTATCTCCAAGAGCTTCGACAGCACGCTGGCGGTGGACAACGTCAGCCTGGACATTCACCGGGGCGAGATCTTCGCCCTGCTCGGTGGTTCCGGCTCTGGCAAGTCAACCTTGCTGCGTATGCTGGCAGGCTTTGAAAAACCCGACGCCGGTCATATCGTGCTGGATGGACAGGACATCACCAACCTGCCCCCCTACCTGCGGCCGACCAATATGATGTTCCAGTCCTATGCCCTGTTCCCCCACATGACGGTGGCGCAGAACATCGCCATGGGCCTGAAACAGGACCGGCTGCCGAAGGCTGAGATCCGCGACCGGGTTGCCGCCATGCTCCGGCTGGTGAAGATGGAATCCTATGCCACGCGCAAACCCCACCAGCTTTCCGGCGGACAGCAACAGCGTGTAGCCCTGGCCCGTTCGCTGGCCAAGCGCCCGAAACTGCTGTTGCTGGACGAGCCCATGGGCGCACTGGACAAGAAACTGCGCACCGAGATGCAGCTCGAGCTGGTAGACATCCTGGAAAAGGTTGGCGCCACTTGCCTGATGGTCAC
This sequence comes from Marinobacter sp. AN1, assembly GCF_026013985.1. NCBI lineage: Bacteria > Pseudomonadati > Pseudomonadota > Gammaproteobacteria > Pseudomonadales > Marinobacteraceae > Marinobacter > Marinobacter sp. AN1. The sequence goes on from NZ_CP110342.1 coordinate 4,221,639, forward strand.
CCACGACCAGGAAGAAGCCATGACCATGGCCAGCCGCATTGCCATCATGGCCAACGGCCGCATTGCCCAGGTGGGCTCACCCATTGATATCTACGAAAGCCCCAACAGCCGCATGACGGCGGAGTTTATCGGCTCGGTGAATATCTTCGAGGCCAGTATCCAGGCGGACGAGGCGGACAGTATCACGCTGACCAGCGAGTTGCTGGACGCACCGGTATTCATCGACCGGGGCGTCACCACGCCGGCAGAAACTACCGACACCCTGGTTGCCCTGCGCCCGGAGAAGATCTACCTGACCACCGACCGGCCCGAAGGCGACAGCAACTGGAGCCAGGGCACCGTGGACAACATCGCGTACCTGGGGGACATCACCTCCTATTACGTGAAGCTGGCCAGTGGTAAACGGGTACAGGCCACCATGGCCAATGTGGAGCGTCGCGGCGATCGGCCCACCTGGGGGGATCAGGTCTTCGTGTCCTGGGAAGCCTCCAGCCCGATATTGCTGTGGAACTGAGACCGTGATCCCGAAACTGATTCCGACCCCGGTCATGGAGCGGGTGCGAGCGGTACTGTTCCACCGCCGGGTGGTGTTCGGCATCCCCTTCCTGTGGCTGATGCTGTTCTTCCTGCTGCCCTTTGCGCTGGTGCTGAAAATCAGCTTCTCCAGCGCCGTGATGGCCATTCCACCCTACGAGCCGGTGGTGCGCTGGGTGGACGATACCTTTTCCATCGTCCTCAACCTGGGCAACTACCTGTTCCTGGCCTCGGACAGCCTGTACATCGCCGCCTACTGGGGCTCGGTGAAAACCGCGTTTCTGGCGACCGTGTTCTGCCTGCTGATCGGCTACCCCATGGCCTATGCCATGGCACGGGCGCCAAGGCACTGGCAACTGGTGTTCCTGCTGATGGTGATGCTGCCATCCTGGACCTCGTTCCTGATCCGGGTCTATGCCTGGATGGGCATCCTCGGTAACCAGGGCCTGCTCAACAGCCTGTTGCTGTGGCTCGGCGTGATCAGTGAGCCCCTGCGTATGCTCAACACCAACTTCGCGGTGGTACTGGGCATTGTGTACGCCTACCTGCCGTTCATGGTGCTGCCCATCTACACCAACCTGGTGAAGCTGGATGTGCGCCTGCTGGAGGCGGCCTCCGACCTGGGCTGTCGCAGCCTGACCACCTTCTGGCGTATTACCCTGCCGCTTTCGAAGGCCGGCATCATCGCCGGCGCCATGCTGGTGTTCATCCCGGCGGTGGGTGAGTTCGTGATTCCGGAGCTGCTGGGCGGGCCCGATACCCTGATGATCGGCAAGGTGCTGTGGGAGGAGTTCTTCAACAACCGCGACTGGCCGGTGGCCTCCGCGCTGGCCATCGTTATGCTGGCCCTGCTGCTGATTCCCATCGTGTTCTTCCACCGGTTCCAGGCACGGGAGATGGAAAAGCATGGGTAAGCTCAGCTTCTCGAAAGCCATGCTGGTGCTGGGCCTGCTGTTCCTGTACCTGCCGATGATGGTGCTGGTCGTTTACTCGTTCAACGCCTCGCGGCTGGTGTCAGTGTGGGCCGGGTTTTCCACCCACTGGTACGGCGAACTGTTCCGCGACCAGCAGATCCTGTCGGCGGTGTGGATGAGCCTGCGCATTGCCTTTTACTCCGCCAGCATGGCCGTGTGCCTGGGCACCCTGTGCGCCTTCGTGATGACCCGCTTCCGGGGTATGCGCGGACGCACCCTTCTGTCCAGCATGATCACCGCCCCGCTGGTGATGCCGGAGGTGATCACCGGGCTATCGCTGTTGCTGCTGTTCGTGGCCATGGCCCAGCTGATCGGCTGGCCGGTGGACCGGGGCATGGCCACCATCTGGATTGCCCACACCACGTTCTGCAGCGCCTACGTGGCCGTGGTGGTCAGCTCGCGCCTGCGGGAAGTGGACCGCTCGGTGGAAGAAGCCGCCATGGACCTGGGCTGCACACCGCTGAAGACCTTCTTCGTGATCACCCTGCCGGTGATCGCCCCGGCCCTGGTCTCCGGCTGGTTGCTGGCCTTCACCCTGTCCCTGGACGACCTGGTCATCGCCAGCTTTGTCTCCGGCCCGGGGGCCACCACACTGCCCATGGTGGTGTTCTCGTCAGTGCGGATGGGTGTGTCGCCGAAAATCAACGCCCTGGCAACCATCATTATCCTTGCGGTGTCTATTGTGGCGTTCATCGCCTGGTACTGGATGCGGAGGGCAGAAAAACGGCGAATGGGCCCCCGTTAGCATCCCGCCTGGTTTGCCTCGCTAACCAGGCGGAACACTGCGCCGTGAACGGTCAAAACTTACCTGGTGACCTCCACCAGCCCCGCCGTTGGTGAGCTGATCATACGATAGGCCAGAACGGCCATCATCACAGCGATCAGCTGGATAGCCAGCATGGGCATTGGTTTGTCGTGCTCAGGGCCAGTCATGATCTGGTCTCCTGCATACTGGCGCCATTCACAGGTAGGGTCCGCCGCAGGAAATCCGCACTGAGCCCCACCACAGACCTGTCGCCAAGGATGCGACGATGACCCACTCCGGATACCGCATGAAGGGTCGACAACGGCCAGGCTGCCCCGAGTTTGCGGCTTTCCTCGTAGGGAACCTCGCGATCCTCCGGGTCGTGTAGTAGCAGGGAGGGATGTCGCAGGCCCCGGGCCAGGTGCGACAGTTCCATTGCTTCAACAGGAATACCGGTTTCGGCCTCCATCAGCGTCATCAGTGCCCTCTGCCCCCCGGCGTCCAGCCCGGTCTGTGATGCGGTGCGTTCAAGGACCCGCCTGAAAGAACTGGGCCCGGCCAGATGAACACTGGCACCAACTTCCAGGCCGTGGGCGAACGCATACAATAAGGCCGGCGACCCCATGGAATGACCAATCACGGCCTGCACCGGGCCCGCCGTCGCTACCACCTGCAGTATCGCCTGTCCCAGCAGCACCACATTGCTGTGGTGACCGCCGGACTCCCCATGACCTGGGCCGTCAAATGCCACAACCTGGTAGCCTGCTGCCAACAGCGCTTCAACGAAGCTGCCCAGGTGACTCGCCCGACTGTCCCAACCATGAACCATCAGCACAGCGGGCCCCCTGTGACCCCACCGCCAGATCGCCACCCTGTCCCCCCTGAATACCGTGTTGACGCGAGTTGCCCCGGCCAGCAAGTGCATCTCGGGCTCCGTGGCCGGAACCCGACGAGGCTGTATCAACTGCTGGAAAACCTTGTCGGCGGAAGGCCCTCCGGCCTCTCTCCGGGATGAGCGCTGCGCAATATATCCTTCGGTATTCATGAGCAATCCCCTTTATATGATGTTCGTAATATGATGACTATCATACAAAGGCGGACGCCTGTCAATACCTGCGATCGGGCTCCATATCTGTCGTTGTACCGGCAGGGTCTGATGAACAAGACTAAACCAGCGAGAAACTCGGAACGTGCTGATGTCAAGATGGAAGTGGTTTTCGTGGGGTTGGTTATCGTCAGGGCGCAGCACAGTGCCAAAGTAGTGTGACAGGCGGACGATCCTTATCGACAGCTTGCACAAACTGCAGCCCGGGGCCAATATGAACCGGTAAAAACAACAACAAGCTATCCATTAAGTGACTCTGCCATGTCCACCGAAAAGACAGGTTTTGACGCCCATTCCCTGGAAGATGAACCCCCTGGCCGTAAGCCCCTGTTCTACGGCTGGTTCGTGGTGGCCGCCGCCTTTGCGGTCACCTTTGTGGGTTTTGGTGCCGCCTACAGTTTCAGCGCCTTTGTGGATGCCCTGCAGCAGGAGTTCAGCGCCTCCCGCGGCGCCGTTTCACTGGTATTCTCACTGGCAGGATTCCTGTATTTCAGCCTTGGGGTAGTCACCGGGCCACTGGCAGACCGGTTCGGTACCAGGCCCATGGCCATTGCAGGTATGGTCTTTGTATCGGCGGGGCTGGTGCTGGCAGGTTTTGCAGACAACCTGCTACACGTCTACCTGGCCTACGGTCTCGGTGTGGGTCTCGGGGTCGGATGTTCCTATGTGCCGTCGGTGGGAACGGTTCAGCGCTGGTTCGCCCGCAGGCGCGGGTTTGCCTCGGGTCTCGCTGTCAGCGGTATTGGATTCGGCACCCTTTTGATGCCCATACTGGCCGCGCTGCTGATTGGCACTGTTGGCTGGCGTACGGCCTATATCTCGCTGGGCATACTCTCTGCCCTGGTAGGCATCACCATGGCACTGCTGTTCGTCAACGATCCCCGCAGTAAAGGCCTGGCTCCAGATGGCGGTCCCGCGCTGCCAGCTGCTGCGTCCGGTGCTTTCGAGGGCACCGAGCTCCGGGTTGCGGTGCGGTCACGACCTTTCCTGACACTGTACTTCGCCGGACTGATTGCTTCGTTCGGACTGTTCGTGCCATTTGTGCACCTGGTGCCCTTCGCGACTGATCAGGGCATGTCGGCCGGTCAGGGCGCCTTCCTGTTGGGCATGGTGGGGGTGGGCAGTACGGTGGGGCGCTTCCTGCTGGGCAATGTGGCTGACCGCATCGGCCGTCAGCTGGCGCTGATCCTCGCCTTTGCCGGTATGGCGGTTACCCTGCTGATCTGGCTGGTATCGGACACCCTGGTACCACTGGCCATTTTCGGCCTGACCTTCGGTACCTTCTATGGGGGGTTCGTCGCCCTGATGCCCGCCCTGGTGATGGATTATTTCGGTGGCCGGCACATCAGCAGTATTATTGGTGTGCTCTATACCAGCGTGGCCCTGGGCACCCTGGTCGGACCGACCGCGGCAGGCTATGCCTACGACCTGACCCAGAACTATACCCTGGCCATTATCGGCAGTATCGCGGCTAACCTGGTTGCTGCGGGAGCCATCATGACCCTGCGCAAACCTGGCACCTGAAAACCAGCATCAAAAACAGTGGCTCAGGCTTGTCCGTGTCCCGGGCTGGCGGCGCGTACCGCCTCCAGGTCCTGCGAGAGGCTCAGGGTCTGTTCCGCTCGGGCAAGTGCCATGGCGCTGTGTCGCAAGGCTGCCTCCGCCACATCACGGTCGTGGCTGGCTACGAGCACCGAGAGGGTTTGCTGCAAGGCTACGGCAACTTCAACCGTACCGGCGCCGTCGCGACCAATGCCGGTGAACGCGCCGTTAAACAGGTTGCCCACATCCACCGCAGGCAGCTCCACCCGGTCGAACGGAGTCTCCACCGATCCAGCCGGAACCGGCTGACACCATTCATCAAGCAGCCGCAACATGGTTTGTAGTACCTTGCGGGCTGTGCCCGGGTCATTCACTGCCGGAGAAAGCGCCTTCATGGCAATTTCAGACAGCACCACGAAGCCAAAGCCCGGATCCTGATCGAATACCCGGTCACGGTCCACGGTGAAGCACGCCGCCAGCTGGTCCGTTTCGATCCGCTCTGGTGCGGTCTCAGGAAACCACACCCGTGCCATTTCTGCCCTGGGTGACAGGAAACTGCCCGGCAGTGCGATGACCCTGACCCTCGCATGGTTTTCCTTGGCCCAGGCCTGCAGGTCCTCGACATTGATTTCCTGAACATAACCCACGGTGTTCGTGAGTACCGGTGTGCCCTCCGGCACAGGTCCTTCCCCGGCCACGCCGCCCAGCCAGGGGCGCCGGCGATTCTGTTTGAGCACCGCCCGGGTTGCCCGTTCAGCCCGGTCAATCACCGGCCCCAGCAAGCCCAGACGGGCAATGCTGTCCACCCAGTAAACGAACACCAGGACCACCATGGCGAACACAAACAAGGCGGCCGAGAAGATCACAAAGTAGCCATCACCCTCAAAATAGCCCTCCTCAAGACTGACCCTGGCGATAACACTGAAGATAAAGGCGGCAATAAAGGTGGAGTGTGCGAGTTGGGAGATATCGTCCCGCAACACCAAATTGAAACTGCGGGGTGTCCCGCTGCTGGTGGCAGCGGTATAGGCGGATACCATGGAACCGACAGCGAAGGTGGCGATCACCAGCATGCTGGCCGCGAGGATGGACAGCAGCGTTTCCACGGTATCCCGTTCAATATCCGGCAGCCAGCCACCCAGACCAGAGCTGTCGACCCAGCCCGCAGCAAACACCGCCACCAGGGAGCTGATACTGAACACCGCCGGCCGGAACCAGAGGCGTTCCCGCAGGCGGTTGATCAGAAACAGGATTGATTTGCCCTTGCCGGTCATGGACCTACTCCCTGGTATGGCTACCGCCGCCGTGCGAAGGCCGGATACATCCATATCCGGCCCCCGCAAACACTGTAAACACGAACGGAAGGGCCCGTGCCCGGGCGGGGTCAGCCCTTGTCGTCGTCCAACTTGTCCTGCGTACGCAACTCAAAGTCGCTCGCGTCATGGCGTTCCAGCAACTGGCCGGCGGGGTCGCCCCAGGCCCGGTTGACCATCTGGCCGCGCTGCACGCCGGGGCGAGACTGCAGCTGCTTGCTCCAGCGCACCACGTTGGTGTAGCTGTGTGCCTCGATAAACTCCTGGGCCTCGTAGATAGTGCCGGTCACCAGCTGGCCGTACCAGGGCCAGATGGCCATATCGGCGATGGTGTATTCATTGCCGGCCACGAACTCGTGCTTCGCCAGTTGCCGGTCCAGGACGTCCAGCTGGCGCTTTACCTCCATGGTGTAGCGATCAATGGGGTACTGGAACTTTTCCGGTGCATAGGCGTAGAAGTGGCCAAACCCGCCGCCCAGGATCGGCGCGCTGCCCATCTGCCAGAACAGCCAGTTGAGGGTTTCAGTACGACCGTGAATATCTTTCGGTATGAAAGCGCCGAACTTTTCCGCCAGGTAGAGCAGGATGGAGCCAGACTCAAACAGCCGTAGCGAAGGATCCACACTGTGGTCGACCATGGCCGGAATCTTGGAGTTGGGGTTCACATCCACGAACCCACTGGAAAACTGGTCACCCTCCATGATGCGAATCAGCCAGGCGTCGTATTCCGCACCCTCGAAGCCCTTTTCCAGCAACTCCTCCAGCATGACAGTCACTTTCACGCCATTGGGGGTAGCCAGGGAGTAGAGCTGGAGCGGGTGCTTGCCCACTGGCAGTTCCTTGTCGTGGGTGGGGCCGGCAATGGGGCGGTTGATGTTGGTGAATTTACCGCCGCCCTGGCTGTCCCATTTCCAAACTCTCGGGGGTGTGTAGGTATTCTCGGTCATAGTGATACTCTCGCTTGCTGCTTCGTGAAGGAATTCAGCGTGGTGAACCATCTTGCCACCGGAGCGGGACAGACACCAATAGCAGTGACAGGGACTTACACCTTGCCCTTCACGCCAAGCCGATCCAGATAGACATGCAGCTCGGCCTCGCTGAGATTGACGTATTCCAGCACCCGCCCGTATAGCATGACCGTGGGCACATTACGGCCATTGCGCTCCTGTTGCGCCTGGTTCAGCACGTGGAGAATGATGCGTTCGGTGCGGGTGAGACCATCCCGTACATCCGGGATGGTTTCCATCACCAGGTCCGGGTCATAGTCGCCGTTGTGGTCATCGGATGCCATGCTGATAGTCCTTGGTACGGGTTTTCCTGCAACCAGGTTCAGTAGCCATAGCCGCCGCTGTCATCGGCGGGGCTACGCCTGATCGTAGAATAGGATGGTATACCTGAAATGTCCTGTACCGACACCAGACGGAGCCCTTGACCATGACCGTACACTATTGGCAACCGATAGCGGTGCTTCTGTTCCTGGCCGTGTATACCAGTGCCTGGGGACAACCCTCAAACCCGATTCCCCCGTTCTCGGAACTGCCAGCGCTTACCACCGAGCACGGCTGGGAACCCCTGGAGTTCCCGGGTATCGGGCGCCACAGCCAGTATGAACTGGTCTCCGACCCGGACCAGGGACAGGTGGTACAGGCTCGGGCGGATAACAGTGCCTCCGGCCTGATCACACGGGTTTCCCTGGAACCGGGCGATTCACTGATCCTGCGCTGGCGCTGGAAAGTCGGCAATACCCTGGAAAAGGGCGATGCCCGCCGCAAGTCCGGTGATGACTACCCGGCGCGGATCTACGTAGCTTTCGAGTTCGAGCCGGAAAAGGCTGGCTGGTTCGAGCGCGCAAAACGCAAGACGGTCAGCGCCCTGTTTGGGGAAGAACTTCCCGGCAAGGCCCTGAACTACATCTGGGCAAATCGCCTGCCACAAGGCGACATCGTCGCCAACCCGTTCACGGACGACACCATGATGATTGCCGTGAATTCCGGCGAGGAAGAGCTGGGGCAGTGGGTCACTATTGAACGGGATATTGTGGCTGACTACCGCGAAGCCTTTGGGGACAACCCGCCACCGCTGGTGGGCGTTGCCATCATGTCCGACGCCGACAATACCGGGGGAGCGGCAACGGCCTGGTATGGCGATATCAGTCTGGGCCGGCGCTGATGTATGGTTACAGTGGCAGGCCTTCCATCCTGCGTGACTGGCCAGCGCGTTCAATGGGCAACACCTCGCCCCGAGTGACCAGCCGGTCCCAGGCTTCATCAAAATCCTGTCGCCATTGAAATGCGTTCTCGCTGGCACTTGAGAACAGCCACGCCGCGTCACGGACCCACATGGGGGTGAACCGGATACCACGAACCGGCTTGGCCATCAGCAGGTCGAGAACCGGCTCCTGATAGTCCAACAGATAGTCACCGCGACCGCGTTCGAGCATGTCGAGGGCAGAATCATGGTTATTGGTGTTGATGGCCCGGATGACCTCAGTCTGGCTCAGGTAGCTGGCGAGGCCGGCATAGTTGTAGCCGGTAATGGTGATAAGGGTCTTGCCGAACAGGTCCTGGAAGTGACCCGGCTCGGGCGTTCCGGAAAGGTACCAGACACCATAGGCTACCCGCAGCGGCCTGCTGTCACTCTCGAGCACCTTGTCCCCCATGGCCGGATTGTCGGAAAACCCCTGCCACAGATCGATGGCCCCGGTTTCCAGGTAGTAATACACCCGGGCGGTGGGCAGGTAGAGAAACTCCAGCTCGTAACCAGCCTCCCGGGCAACCTTGCGGGTGAGTTCGACAAAGCGGCCGTCCGGCTGCCCGTCGGTGTTGCGAAACTGGTAAGGGGGAAAATCCACGTAACCGACCGTCAGTGGAGCGCCCGCGCCCGTCGCCAGAAGTGGGACCAGCAACCAGACCATCAATAGCAACCTTGCCATGGTGATTATCCTTTACGACCGGCAACCGCAAACGGGCTGTTGCTTATAGCAACATAGGCTGCGGTGAGGGCCTGGTCAATCCCCCACGTTACGGTTGTGTTACACCAGGTAAATGACACATAGCAGCCCGACGATCCCCATCACGATGGTGTAGGGAAAGGCCATAACGACCATCCGGCCATAGGACAACCGCACCAGTGGGGCGATGGCGGAGGTCAGCAGGAACAGGAAAGCGGCCTGGCCATTGGGCGTGGCTACGCTGGGCAGGTTGGTCCCGGTGTTAATGGCCACCGCCAGTGTCTGGAAGTGCTCGTTACTGATGGCACCGGCCTCCAGGGCCTGCTTGATCTCGCTGATATAGACCGTTGCCACAAAGACGTTGTCACTGATCATCGACAGCAGACCATTAGCCATGAAGAACATACCCGGCTGCTGGCTCTCCGGCAGGCTGAGCACAAACTCGATAATCGGCTTGAACAGATGCTGGTCGTGGATGACCGCAACCACTGCAAAGAACACCACCAGCAATGAAGTAAACGGCAACGACTCCTGGAATGCCTTGCCAATCTGGTGCTCATCCGTCACCCCCGTAAAGGACGTGATCAGGATAATCACCAGCAGGCCAATCAACCCAACTTCCGCCAGGTGGAACGCCAGCCCCACCACCAGTACACCGGCGGCGAATGCCTGGATCCACAAGGCAGCCTGGTCAGACTTGGTGCGCTTGGCTTTCTCGTTATCCGCGAATTCTTCCAGCACCCGGCGCACAGCCCTCGGCAGACGGGTTCCGTAACCGAACCAGCGCACCTTTTCCAGTGCCCAGCAGGTAAACAGACCAGCACCCAGGACCGGCAGGCTGACGGGCGCCATATGCTCGAAAAAGGTCACAAAGTCCCAGCCTACGGTCTTGGCGATGAGCAGGTTCTGGGGCTCACCAACCATGGTAGCGACGCCACCGAGGGCCGTACCGATGGCACCATGCATCAGCAGGCTGCGCAGAAAACCGCGGAAGTGTTCGAGGTCGTTTCGATGGAGCTCGATCACTTCAGCATCGCTGTTGGCATTATGGTCTTTCTGCTGGTAACCCTTGCCCGAGGCCACCTTGTGGTATACCGAATAGAAGCCCACAGCCACACTGATAATCACTGCGGTAACCGTCAACGCGTCCAGAAAGGCCGACAACAGGGCTGCGGCCGCACAGAAAAGTAATGAAAGTGCTGACTTGGACCGTACCCCCACCAGTATCTGGGTAAAGGTGACCAGCAACAGTTCCTTCATGAAATAGATGCCTGCCACCATGAACATCAGCAGCAGGATGACCGGGAAGTTGATCAGCAGCTCGTGGTAGACCGCTTCCGGCGTGGTCATGCCGATCAGCAGGGCCTCCACCGCCAGCAGGCCGCCAGGCAGGAGGGGGTAGCATTTCAGCGCCATCGCCAGGGTAAAAATGAACTCCCCGACCAGCAGCCAGCCAGCGACCGCAGGCCCGAACATGACCACCACGATCGGGTTGATCACCAGGAACAACAGAATCAGCTGCTTGTACCAGACGGGAGCCTTCCCCAGGAAATTGGCGGCGAAACCGCCGAATACAGTCGATGGCATTTATCTATCACTTCTATAGGGCGAGTCTTTTAACGGGCGCGCGCATATTACCAGATGCGCTGGCAAATGTGCTTGATATTCATGAAGGGATGTGCAGAAGGGCGATTATCCTGGTGCATTGCGTTGCCCCCATACGGACCAGGCGCACCAACCCGGTGCGATCCCGTTTATCGAACTGGGCCATACATCTCACCAATATCAAGGATAATCTATATTTATCAACAACATGCTTCACATGGCATGGAGCTTGATAGGGTCACGGTACGCAGCGAGACGTTGGTACTGAGCCACATATCAAAGCGCGACAATCTGACAAACAGGTCAACTAGGGTTCCGATCTGCTGATGCCAGGCAGGTGACTGGTCCGAGAGTTGACGACCTTTTCCAAAGGTTACACGGCGGGACAAAAGCCCGGGAGGATCGTTCAGTGACTGACGCCTCTCGTTTTTTTGCAACCCGAACCAGGAGGAAAAGGCGATGCTCGCAACTGCAGCTCCCCTCTACGACGATCTGATTCCCGGCGGATCCCACTGGTCCTTTGTCATGCGCCGTGGCCATGTCCTGCGACTGATCGATGAAACCGGCGGTGCCAATGTCGGCATGCTGATGTACAACCCCGAGAATCCCCTCGAACGTTACAACATGCCGGATACCCTCAAGAACCAGCACACCTTCCTGCTCACCAGGGGTCATGTGCTGCTCTCCGACATGGGACGGGTGTTCGCTTCCATCATCCGTGATGACCTGGGCTGGCACGACACCGTCTCCGGTACCTGCAACGCCCACCTGGTCGAAAAACGCTGGGGTAAGAAAACCTATCAGCAGGCCCACAATCACTATCACCGCAACGGCCTCACCAGCTTTCTTAACGAACTGGCCAAGTACGGTCTGGGCAAGAAGGACCTCACCGCCAACCTCAACTGGTTCAGCAAGGTTCAGGTCGATGGAAAGGGCAATCTGAGCTATGTGAGTGGTCACTCACACGCCGGCGCCACCGTGGATCTGCGCTTCGAGATGGACACCATCGTGGTGCTTCATACCTGCCCGCATCCCCTCAACCCGGCCCCGGAATATCCCAGCCACCCGCTACGTTACCAGCTTTTCCGGGCCGCCCCGGTGACCGACGCCGATCCCTGCAAGACCTCGTCGCCGGAAGCCACCCGGGCTTTCGCTAATAACGCCCTGTACCACCTGTTCCAGTAACCGGAGGCCGGAGATGATCAGAGAAAGCAAGCTCAACCCCGACAACGCCGCCTTCCGGGAAACCGTGCCGGCAGGCGAATACTTCCTGAAAGTGGTGAAAGCCGGCGAAACCCTTCGCATCCTTGACCTGGAGGGCAACCAGGCCGCCGATACCCTGTTCTACAACGCCGATAACCCCACCGAGCGCTACAGCGCCGTGGACACCATCCGCGAGCAGGGCAACGTCTACCTCACCGCCGGCTCAAAGCTCATGTCGTCCGAGAGCAACGTAATGCTGGAGATCACCGCCGATACCTGCGGCCGCCACGACACCCTCGGCGGTGCCTGCGCGGCGGAGAGCAACACCACCCGCTATGCCCTGGAGAAAAAGTGCATGCACGCCTGCCGCGACAGCTGGCTGGTGGCCGTCACCGAGCATGAGGAGCTAGGCATGGGCAAGCGGGACATCACCCACAACATCAACTTCTTCATGAACGTGCCGGTGACCGCCGACGGCGGCCTGACTTTCGCCGACGGCATTTCCGACGCTGGCAAGTACGTGGAGCTGGAGGCAAAGATGGACGTTCTGGTGATGATTTCCAACTGCCCACAGCTGAACAACCCCTGCAATGGCTGGAACCCCACACCCATCGAGGTGCTGGTATGGAAATGACAAAACCCTGTTTTGACAAGGTCCTGATCGCCAATCGTGGCGCCATCGCCTGCAGGATCATACGCACCCTGAGAGCCATGGGTATTCAGTCCGTCGCGGTCTATGCCGAAGCCGATGCGGACTCCCTCCACGTTCGCCAGGCTGACGAAGCCTGGTCCCTGGGGGCGGGTTCCGCCGCTGAGACCTACCTGGACCAGGACAAGCTGTTCCACATAATGGCAGAAAGCGGCGCAAAGGCCGTGCACCCCGGGTACGGCTTTCTCAGCGAGAACGCCGGCTTTGCCCGTCGCTGCGAGGCCGAGGGCATCGTCTTCCTGGGGCCGACCCCCGAGCAGATGGAACAGTTCGGTCTCAAGCACACCGCCCGTGCGCTGGCGGAAGCGGCGGGCGTTCCCTTGCTGCCCGGCACCGGTCTGCTGACCGGACTGGACCAGGCGCGGGCGGAAGCCGTCCGCATCGGCTACCCGGTGATGCTGAAAAGCACGGCCGGCGGGGGTGGTATCGGCATGTCCCGCTGCTACAGTGATGACGACCTGTCGAAGAGCTTCGAATCCGTACAGAGGCTGAGCCAGAACAACTTCAGCAACAGCGGGGTGTTCCTGGAAAAGTTCGTGGAACGCGCCCGCCATATCGAGGTGCAGCTGTTCGGCGATGGCCAGGGCACGGTGGCCGCACTGGGGGAACGTGACTGCTCCGCCCAGCGCCGCAACCAGAAGGTGATCGAGGAAGCACCGGCGCCGGGGCTGTCCGATGAGGTCCGCCAGCGCATGCATGCCACCGCCCGCGCCCTTGGAGAACAGATCGCCTACCGTAGTGCCGGTACCGTTGAATTCATCTACGACCCGGATACCACCGAGTTCTACTTCCTGGAAGTGAACACCCGCTTACAGGTGGAGCACGGCGTGACCGAGGCCGTATACGGCGTGGACATTGTGCGCTGGATGGTGGAACTGGGCGCCGGCACCCTGACCAACCTCAGCGACCAGGCCGCCGGCCTGACTCCAGAGGGCCATGCCATCCAGGCACGGATCTATGCCGAAGACCCCAACAAGGATTTCCAGCCTTCCGCCGGACTGCTTACCAATGTCAGCTGGCCACAGGATGCCGGCCTGCGTATCGATTCCTGGATTCAACCGGGCACCGAAGTCTCGCCGCTCTATGACCCCATGCTGGCCAAGGTCATTGTCCATGAGGCTGACCGGGAAAGCGCCCGCACACGCTTGATGCAGGCCCTTGACGACAGCCAGCTCTACGGCATCGAAACCAACCGCACCTACGTGCGCCAGGTACTGGCGGATGAGCGGTTCGTGGAGGGCCGGCTGTTCACCCGCACCCTGAACGAGTTCAACTACCGGCCCTCCACCGTAGATGTGGTCAGCGGTGGCACCATGACCACCATCCAGGACTACCCCGGGCGCATCGGCTACTGGGAAATCGGGGTACCCCCATCCGGGCCGTTCGACAGCTACTCCTTCCGCCTGGGCAACCGCCTGCTGGGCAACGAGGGAAGTGCGGCCGGCCTGGAAATCACATTGAAGGGCCCCACACTGGCATTCAACCGGGCTACCCAGATTGTGCTGACCGGCGCATCGCTGGACGCCAGCCTGGATGGCGAGCCAGTGCCTTTCTGGGAGGTACTGGACATCCCCGCCGGGGCCACCCTGAAACTGGGGGCCACCACCGGCGAAGGCGCCCGGGCCTACGTGCTGTTCCGGGGCGGGCTGGACTGCCCGCCCTACCTGGATTCCCGCAGCACCTTTACCCTTGGCCAGTTCGGTGGCCACGGTGGCCGGGCCTTGCGGGCCGGGGATGTCCTCCAGCTGCCGCAGTGCACGCCAGTGGACAAGGCAAAACTGGGCAAGGGCCTGCAACCCACCATGGGCAAGACCTGGAAGTTGCACGTGACCTATGGTCCCCACGGAGCCCCGGATTACTTCACCCAGGCTGACATCGACACCTTCTTCGACAGCGAATGGGAGATTCACTACAACTCCAGTCGCACCGGCGTACGCCTGATCGGCCCGAAACCGGAATGGGCCCGCAGTGACGGCGGCGAAGCCGGCATGCACCCGTCCAACATCCACGACAATGCCTACGCGGTGGGTACCGTGGACTTCACCGGTGATATGCCGGTCATCCTGGGGCCGGATGGCCCCAGCCTGGGCGGCTTCGTATGCCCGGTCACGGTGATCAGCGCCGACCTGTGGAAGCTGGGCCAGCTCAAGGCCGGTGACAAGGTGCAGTTCGTGCCGGTCAGCCAGGATCAGGCCGTGGCCCTGCGGGAAGCCCTGGATGAATCCATCGCCACCTTGACCGCCGCGTCCGCCCGCATTACGCCAATCAGGCCGCAAACCCCGATACTCGCCACGCTCTCCACCGACGAACATGAAACCGGCGTGGTCTATCGCGCCGCCGGCGACAACTATGTGCTGGTGGAATATGGCCCCATGGAGCTGGATATCCGGCTCCGCTTCCGCGCCCACGCCCTGATGCTGTGGCTGCGGGAGCAGGCCCATCCGGCCATCCTGGAGCTGACACCCGGCATCCGTTCGCTGCAGGTGCACTACGACAGCCAGCGGCTGGGCCAACAGGAACTGCTGCAACTGCTGATCAGCGCCGAGCAGGCCCTTGAGAAACAACCGGAGTGGGACGTGCCCGCCCGCATCGTGCACCTGCCCCTGTCCTGGGATGACGAGGCCTGTCATACCGCCATCGCCAAGTACATGCAGTCGGTGCGCAAGGATGCGCCCTGGTGCCCCAGCAACCTGGAATTTATCCGCCGCATCAACGGCCTGGACAGCATTGACGAGGTCAAGAAAACCGTTTTTAACGCCAGTTACCTGGTCATGGGCCTCGGGGATGTGTACCTGGGTGCGCCTGTAGCCACGCCCCTGGACCCCCGCCACCGTCTGGTCACCACCAAGTACAACCCGGCCCGCACCTGGACTGCGGAGAACTCCGTGGGCATCGGCGGCGCCTACCTGTGCATCTACGGCATGGAAGGGCCCGGTGGCTATCAGTTTGTCGGTCGCACCCTGCAAATGTGGAACCGCTACCGCACCACAGAACACTTCGAACCCGGCAAGCCCTGGCTGCTGCGTTTCTTCGACCAGGTGCGCTTCTATGAAGTGAGCAGCGACGAACTCAAGCAGATCCGCCGCGACTTTCCCAATGGCGACTACCCCATCCGTATCGAGGAAACGCGCTTTAACCTCAAGGACTACGAGGGTTTCCTGGCTGAAAACGAAAGGGAAATCCGCGACTTCACGGCCCACCGCCAGCAGGCCTTCGATGAGGAGCTGCAACGCTGGATCGAGTCCGGCCAGATCAACTTCAGCGCCGAAACGCCCATTGAGGACACCGGTGAAGACGACACCACCAACCTGCCGGCCGGCCAGCACGCGGTGGAAAGCCACGTGGCCGGCAACCTTTGGGAATGCCTGGTGAAACCAGGGGACGAAATCAGTGCCCAGCGACCAGTGGCGGTGGTGGAGTCCATGAAGATGGAGATCGAACTGCTCAGCCCGGTCAGCGGGCGGGTGGTGGAAATCCGCCGCGATGCGGGCCAGGCGGTATCGCCGGGCACCCCCGTGGTGATTGTGGAAGAGATCAGCAACTGAATCCGAAACGTCTTTCAATAACGGGCAAAGCCCGGGGAGAGCATCATGAAAACACGTAAACTGACCCAGAAAATCAGCGCCGTTCTGGGAGCGGGCCTCCTTGCCAGCTCCCTGTCTTTCAGTGCCCTGGCACAGGAGAGGGATTCCTTCAGCATCGCCTGGACCATCTACGCCGGCTGGGTACCCTGGCAGTATGCTGAGGACAGCGGCATCATGAAAAAATGGGCGGACAAGTACGACATCGAGGTGGATATCGTCCAGGTCAACGATTATATCGAGTCCATCAACCAGTACACCGCCGGCCAGTTTGATGGCGTGGTCGCCACCAGTATGGACGGACTGTCCATTCCCGCCGCTTCCGGTATTGATACCACGGCACTGATTGTGGGGGATTTCTCGGATGGCAACGACGGCCTTGTGTCCAAGGACGCAACCAGCATTGAGGATCTGGAAGGTGAGACGGTTCACCTGGTGGAGCTGTCAGTGTCCCACTACCTGCTGGTGCGGGCACTGGATTCAGTGGGGCTGGAAGAGCGGGACATCAATGTGGTGAATATTTCCGACGCCGACCTGGTGTCCGCTTTCCAGACGGATGATGTCCGGCATGTGGCCACCTGGAATCCTCTGCTGGCGGAGGTGAACAACTATCCCGGTACCACCCAGCTGTTTGATTCCCATCAGATTCCCGGGCATATCAAGGATCTGACCCTGGTGAACACCGACACGCTCGAAGACAACCCGAACCTGGGCAAGGCCCTGGTGGGCGCCTGGTTCGAGACCATGGACATCCTGCGCTCCGACAGTGACGAGGGCCGCGAGGCGCGGGCCATGCTGGGCGAGATTTCCGGTACTGACCGGGCCGGTTATGAGGCTCAACTCTCAGGCATGCGGATGTTCTGGGAACCAGCCAACTCGGTGGAATTCATCAACAGCGAGGAAGCCCGCGAGGCGATGGACAGCGTTCGCCAGTTCTCCTTCGACAAGGGCCTGCTGGGCCAGGGCGCCATGAGTCCCGACTTCGTGGGTATCGAGTTCCCGGATGGTTCCGTCATGGGCGACGAGGGTAACGTACAGTTCCGGTTCAATGACCGCTACATGCAAATGGCGGCAGACGGGGAGCTTTAACGCTTGCCTGACCACAGCATGGAGGGCACGATTCAGTTCGTGCCTTTCGCAAGCCTCATCTGACTCGACCTTATGCGCCGTACCAAGGAAGACGCCGAAAAAACCCGCCAGGCCGTTCTGGAAGCCGCACTGACCCTGTTCAGCCGCGACGGTTATTCACTCACCACCCTGAGCCGGATCGCCCGGGAAGCCGGCTTCAGCCGCGGCCCGATCTACTGGCACTTCGATTCCAAGGATGACCTCTACGAAGCGGTGCTCTCATATTCCCAGGAGCCGCTGGAAGCTCTG
Source organism: Marinobacter sp. AN1 (assembly GCF_026013985.1). Classification (NCBI taxonomy): domain Bacteria; kingdom Pseudomonadati; phylum Pseudomonadota; class Gammaproteobacteria; order Pseudomonadales; family Marinobacteraceae; genus Marinobacter; species Marinobacter sp. AN1. The sequence goes on from NZ_CP110342.1 coordinate 4,239,277, forward strand.
GTGGCGGAATGCCGGGCCATGGCCAATACCCCCATTGACGCTATGGATCATTTCATCGAGCGCTGGCTGTGGTTGCTGGCGAACGACCGCAAGTACCGGCAATCCTTCGAGATCCTGCTCAACAAAACCGAACTGACCGAAGCCATGGGCCGGACCCTGGCGCGGGAGCGGGAGCTGACCCGGTCCATCGTCACCCTCTTCCGGTCGCTGATTGCCAGCGCAGTCAGCAAAGGGCTGCTGGACACCGACGAAGACCCGGAAAAGCTGGGTTTGCTGAGTTACACCTACCTGATGGGGATTACCCAGAGCTGGCTGTTCTTACCGGAGCTGTTTTCGCTGGAACAGGAAATGTCTTTCTTTCAGAGAAAATTCTGGAACCTGCTGACGGCCAGTCGTACTGTCTGACCTGGTTGAGGGTTAGCCCATACAGCAAAACCCCATCAACCAGGATGGGGTTCTCGACTGAATCACTTCTGAGCTGGTCAGAACATCTTCAGATACCGCTCAACCTCCCAGGACGACACATGGTTCTGGTAGCTTTCCCACTCGCCCCGCTTGTACTGTACAAAGCTGTTGAACATGGCCTCGCCGAATACCGCCTTTGACAGGGGGTCTGCCTCAAAGGCTTCCACCGCCTCACCCAGGTTCCGCGGCAGGTATTCGATGCCCTGGTCGGCAATCTCGGCGTCGCTGTAGTTGTACATGTTCTCGTGGTGGGGGGCGCCGGGGTCCAGGTGTTCACGGATGCCTTCCAGGCCTGCGGCCAGTATCAGGGCACTGCCCAGATAGGGATTACAGGCAATATCCGCTGCGCGGCACTCGATGCGGCCACCGACACCAGGGATGCGGATCATGTTGGTGCGGTTGTTGGAACCATAGCACTGGAAGACCGGCGCCCAGGTGGAACCGGACATACTGCCCTGGCGTACCAGGCGCTTGTAACTGTTGACCGTCGGGGCAATCACCGCGCTGATGGCGCCGGCGTGTTTCAGTACACCGGCAATAAAGTGGTAGGCCAGCTTGCTGATGCCGCAGCCATGGGCATCGTTACCGTTGGCCTCGAACAGGTTTTCCCCGGTCTTCAGATCCGCCAGTGACATGTTGTAGTGGGCGCCACTGCCGGTGCGGTCGGCGAAGGGCTTGGGCATGAAGCTGGCAAAGGCCCCGTGCTTGCGGGCAATCTCGTTGGCCATCATGCGGAAGAACACGAACCGGTCCGCCATGGTGAGGCCGTCGGCGTATCGGAAATCGGTTTCGAACTGGCCGTTGGCATCTTCATGGTCGAAGGAATACACATCCCAGCCCAGTTCATTCATGGCCTCCACGATCTCGTCCATGATCGCCAGGTTGTCCATCATGGTGCGGGGGTCATAGCACGGCTTGCCGGCGGTATCCCGTTCGCTCACCGGTGCAAAGCCCCCGTCTTCGGTATCCCGGAACAGGAAGAACTCGGTCTCGATGCCCAGGTTGAAGCGATAGCCCATATCTGCGGCGGCATCGAGCTGGCGACGGAAGATGTTCCGGGAGCAGGCCTCGAATGGCTCCCCGTTGAGATACAGGTTGCCCGGGAACCAGGCCAGCTGGCGGTTCCAGGGGCAGATGGCGACACCCGCGGCGTCCGGCATAGCCGCCACTTCATCGTCGGAGATGTCCTGGGGTACCCCATCCAGCGCCGCGCCGGTATAGAGCTCCGAGCCTTCCATCATCTGGCCCAGGTGGGCGATGGGGACAAATTTCCCCTTGCTGATGCCGTGGATGTCCACATAGCTGGCAATCGCGTACTTCACGCCGGCATCCGCCAGCTGCTGTTTGAGGTTCTGGGTGGTCATGGTGTCTGACATGGTGATGTTCCGTTGTCCGTTGTGTTGGTCTGGCACCGGGGCTCCGGCACCGCTGGAATCTGGCACGGACTTTCCATTCAACTTACATGCCAGTGTGTATGTAAATGGATTGGCGTGATTTCAGAATTGCTTCCAAAGGAATCCGGGAATGAACAGAACATCTTGGAAAATCAAAGAATTCAGGGTATCGAACCTGGAACTGTCTGAAGGCGGATCCCTCAGGGATGCCCGCCTGGTCTACCATCAGATCGGCACCCTCAATGCACCAAAAGACAACCTGGTTCTGCTACCCACGTACTACGGTGGTGCAGCCGCGGGAAACTACCCCCTGCTGGATGGCAATAGCCCTTTGGACCCGGAACGCTACTGCATTGTGATCCCGGCCATGCTGGGCGCGGGCGAGTCATCCTCGCCTTCCAACACCCGCGGTGACCAGGGCGGCGCAGGCTTCCCCCGGTTGACCCTGTACGACAATATCGCGCTGCAGAAACGACTGGTGGATGATGTGTTCGGCGGTGCCTCCCTGGCACTGGTAGCGGGCTGGTCCATGGGGGGCATGCAGGCCCTGCAGTGGGCAGCGGCCTGGCCGGACCGGGTGCGGGCGGTGGTGGCCAGCTGCTGCACCGCAGAATGTTCGCCCCACAACTGGCTGTTCCTTGAGGGAGTGAAGGCCGCCCTGAAAGCCGATCCGTCCTTTCAGGAAGGCCGCTACAACCGCCCACCGGAGGCCGGGCTCAGGGCCTTCGCCCGGGTCTATGCCGGCTGGGCCTACTCCCAGGCATTCTTCCGCAACGGCGGGGACAAGGCACTGGGGTTCGAGTCCGTCGAAGCACTGCTGCAGTTCTGGGAACAGGACCACCTCGCCCAGGATGCCAATGATCTGCTGTCAGTCCTTGATGCCTGGCAGCGGGGATCCGTTGGCCGGTTCCCCGGCAATCGTGACAACCTGCCCCGGGCGTTGTCCCGCATCACCATGCCGGCACGCCTTCTGCCCTGCCGCACCGACCTGTATTTCACCGTGGAAGATGCCGGCCGGGAGGCGGCGTTGATGCCCGGTGCCAGGTTGGACGTGATCGAGTCAGACTGGGGGCATATTGCAGGCGGACCTGGGCGTAACCCGGCCGTAATGGTGCAGATGTTTCGAGCCATGACGGAAGTGCTGTCCGAATCGGGGCAGGGTACCTTCGGTTAGCGCCCTCCCGGGGGGCAGCGCAGGGCAATCATTGCACCAAATGAGTGCGCCCAGACCAGAAGCGATAACCGGGCATTCGCGATAAACCTCTCCGAAGCTTTATAAATCAATAAATTGAGAGTTTATTTCCGGTCTGGCACGGGCCGTGCAATTTCTCCCCATAACGACACACAGATCCAGTCACAGCAACACCCGCAACTCAGGGATGCGGAATTACAGGCTGACTAATAGGTGACTAGGGTTCCGGTTCAGGGCATAGCCCTGAATGGCTGGTCCGAGAGTGACCGACCTCTGCGAGGTTACACGGCGGGACAAAAGCCCGGGAGATCGAAGAACCACAGCGATTCCGTTGCCGTGTTGCTTAAGGAGCCTATTGATGCGATTGATCAACCGCCACCCTGCCCGGACTACCGCCCTGTTTCTGGGGTTACTGCCCTTCGTGCTGATCGTACTGCTGTATGGCACCGCCTCCCAGGAACGGCTGGCAAATAACCCCAACGACAAGCTGTTGCCCGGCCTCGAACAGATGACCAGTGCCGTTAACCGCATGGCGTTCCAGGAAGACCGCCGCAGCGGGGAGTACCTGATGTGGCAGGACACCACCGCCAGCCTGCAACGGCTGGGGATTGGCGTGGGCGTTGCCGCCTCGCTGGCACTGGTTGTGGGGCTACTTAACGGCATCCTGCCGGTGGTCAGGGCTGGCATGGCACCACTGGTGTCGGCCCTGTCGATGATTCCCCCGCTGGCGATACTGCCTATCCTGTTCATCGTGTTTGGGCTGGGCGAGCTGTCCAAGGTGATGCTGATCGTCATCGGTACCGCCCCCATCATGATGCGGGACGTCGCCCAACGGGTACGAGAGCTACCCCAGGAGCAGCTCATCAAGATACAGACCCTCGGGGCCAACAGCTGGCAGGTGGTGACCCGCATGGCCCTGCCCCAGGTGCTGCCACGACTGATTGATGCCGTTCGCCTGAGTCTGGGCCCCGCCTGGCTGTTTCTCATTGCCGCCGAGGCCATCGCCTCCGAGCAGGGCCTGGGCTACCGCATATTCCTGGTCCGTCGCTACCTGGCGATGGATGTGATCATCCCCTACGTGCTGTGGATTACGCTGCTGGCGATCATCATCGACCAGTTGCTACGGCTGGCCAACCGCCGCCTGTTCCCCTGGTACAACGCCGGAGGCCACTGATGAGCTTTATCACCGTCAATAAACTGTGGAAGGAGTACGGCCACACCGTGGTGCTGGAAAACCTCAACCTGACCGTGGAGCAGGGGGAATTCTGCACCCTGGTGGGGGCCTCCGGCTGCGGCAAGTCCACCTTCCTGAAAATGTTACTCGGGCAGGAACAGCCCACCCGAGGAGACCTTCAGCTCGAAGGTGACACCTTCCCCGGCGAGCCGGACCGCAACCGGGGCATCGTGTTCCAGCGTTACTCGGTGTTTCCGCACCTGACCGTGCGCCAGAACGTGCTGATGGGCCTGGAACTGGAACAGAAACCGTTTCTCGGCAAGCTGTTCGGCAAGGCCCGGCGGGAAGCGCTGGCAAAGGTGGATCAGATGATCGAGGCCGTGGGCCTGGCCCACGCCGCCAACAAATGGCCCCACGAACTTTCCGGCGGTATGCAACAACGGCTGGCCATTGCCCAGTCGTTCATCATGCGCCCCCGGGTGCTGCTACTGGACGAGCCCTTCGGCGCCCTGGACCCCGGCATCCGCCGGGACATGCACCAACTGATACTGAAGCTCTGGCGGGAGACCGGCACCACCATCTTCATGGTCACCCACGACCTGCACGAAGGCTTCTATCTTGGCACCCGACTGCTGGTGTTCGACAAGGTCCGCAACGATCCTCAACAACCGGAAGCCTTCGGCGCCACCATCACCTACGACCTGCCCATCGGCCAGACCGACCAGCAGCTCTACGAATCCATCGAAACCTCTGTGTCGGAAACGGCACGGGCCCTTTCTGCATGAGGCTCCCGTGATGACCACCACCATCAAACTCGATATCCCGGCCCTGCTGCAGGCCTACCGCAACGGTGACCTGACTCCCGCCGCCGTCGTTTCCCATGTGCTGGAACGTGCCGCCGGATACAGCGACCGCAACATCTGGATCCACCTGGCCAGCCTGGAAGAACTGGAACCCTACCTGGAGCGACTGAGCCAGTCGGAACCCGGTGACCTTCCGCTGTATGGCATCCCCTTTGCGGTCAAGGACAACATCGATGTGGCGGGGATGCCAACCACCGCTGCCTGTGAAGCCTTTCGCTACCAGCCGGAGTGCCATGCCTTTGTGGTGGAAGCCCTGGTCAATGCCGGCGCCATACCCATCGGCAAGACCAACCTGGACCAGTTTGCCACCGGGTTGGTGGGTACCCGCTCACCGGAACCCTGGGGGGCCTGCCGCAACAGTTTCGACCCGGACTATATCTCCGGTGGCTCCTCTTCCGGTTCCGCCGTAGCCACCGCCCTCGGCCTGGTGAGCTTTGCCCTGGGCACCGACACCGCCGGTTCCGGCCGGGTGCCGGCGGCCTTCAACAACCTGGTCGGTCTCAAGCCAACCCTGGGTCGGCTCAGTGTTCGTGGCGTCGTACCCGCCTGCCAGAGCCTTGACTGTGTATCGATCTTTGCGCGCTCGGCAGAGCAGGCACAGACCCTGCTCTCCATAGCCTCGGCCAACGACTCCGCTGATCCGTGGCAACGCCCCCAACCCATTGGCCGCAGGCCAATAGCAGGGGAGTTCCTTTTCGGGGTTCCCCTCGAGCACCAGCTGGACTTCGATGGTAATAACGGCGCCCGGGCCCTGTTTGCCCGTTCCGTTGCGCAGCTTGAACGCCTCGGTGGTAAACCGGTCGAAGTGGACTTCCAGCCCTTCCTGGACGCCGCAAAACTGCTCTATGAAGGACCCTGGGTGGCGGAACGGTACCTGGCCACCAGCCCGCTGATCCAGGACCAGCCAGACGCACTGCTGCCGGTGACCCGGAACATTATCAGTCAGGGGACCCGGGGGAGTGCCAGGGACGCGTTCGCCGCCCGCTACCGGCTCCAGTCACTGAAAAAGCAGGCAGACCGGGTCTGGGAACAGGTGGACGTGATGGTCACACCCAGCACCCCCACTATCTATACCCGGGCACAGGTAAACGCCGACCCGGTCAGCCTGAACAGCCGCCTGGGTACCTACACCAACTTCATGAACCTGCTGGACTACAGTGCCGTCGCGGTGCCGTCCGGCCTCCTTGATAACGGCCTGCCCCTGGGCTGCACCCTGTTTGCGCCGGCCTTTCAGGACGAGGTCCTGCTGGCCCTGGCCAGTCGCTTGCATCCACTTGCCACCGATACCGTCGGAGCGCTGACTGACCTACTCGACAGTGCGGCCCTTGAGGCTACCGAAGGCACCATCGATGTGCTGGTCTGCGGCGCGCATCTGTCCGGCCTGCCCCTGAACCACCAGCTTACCGAACGGAATGCGGTGCTCGTGGAAACTACCGAAACCGCAAGCGCCTATCGCATGTATCGGCTGGCCGGCGGCCCGCCACTGCGTCCGGGCCTGATCCGGGACGACAATACCGGCACCGCAATACCCGTGGAGATCTGGCGGGTACCGGCAGACCGGTTCGGCAGCTTTGTGGCGGGAATCCCGGCTCCGTTGGGTATCGGCAAGGTGGAGCTGGCTGACGGGCGCTGGGTGACCGGCTTTATCTGCGAGCCCGTGGGGCTGGAAGGCGCGGAGGACATTACCCAGCTGGGAGGCTGGCGGGGCTTCCTGGCGTCACGTTGAGCCGCTGTTCAGCCAGCCAAAGGTGAGCATGGCGGTGATCAGGTAACGCCCGCCCTTGGCCAGGGTAACGATTGCCACGAACCGCCAGAAGGGCTCCCGCATGATACCGGCGATCAGCGTCAGCGGATCGCCGATAAAGGGCGCCCAGCTCATCAGCAGCGACCAGTGCCCCCAGCGGTGGTAGTGCACCTGGGCTTTTTCCAGGCTGGCAGGCTTGAAGGGAAACCATTTCCGGTAGCGGAACCGTTCGATATACAGCCCCAGATACCAGTTCACCACCGAACCCAGCACGTTGCCAACGGTGGCCACCAGCAATAGCCCCACTATCGAGTAGGTATCTGCCACCAGCAGCCCTACCAGTAGCGCTTCCGACTGGAACGGAAAGAAGGTGGCAGCGGCAAATGCCGCAATGAAAAGGCTGAGATAGGCCATGAAGCTTCCGGGACTCCGGACGATGCAGCGGGTAACGATCTGCCACTTTAATCCGGGATGCAGAGGAATGCGAGGAGCGTCCATGCTCCCGCTGCGGAGTTACTCCGCTGAGGCAATCAGGCTGGCGTTACCACCGGCGGCGGTGGTGTCGATGCACAGGTGCCGCTCGATCACATAGCGCTGATCCAGGGTGTGCTCGGTGATCAGCGGCAACAGCGCCCCATCACGCTTTGCCAGGGCCTGGCGATACTGCCTGAGCAGATCCGTCTCGGCGCAGGTGGCCACGCCGTGGAAACCATCGACGGTGGCCAGGGCCTCAGGCACCAGCAGACCGTCACGACCAGCTACGGGCAGGCCCGCCTCCGCCGCCTTCTTCACGGTGTCCTCGACCCCCGGCGCGATCAACACCACGCGGTTGCCCTGGGACAGGGCCGTGGCCGCCTGCTCCAGCGCACTCTCCCGGTCCGGGCCCAGGCACAGCACCAGGCCGCGGGGATGGTTGGACAGGCAGTTCAGTTCACCGGTGGGACCTGGCAACTCCTCCGACTCGGCGTCCAGTGGTGCCGGTGCCTCACCAAATATCGGCGTCAGCGCGGCCATGCGCTCGGCGGGGGCTTTCAGCGCCGGTTTGTCCGCCTCTTTTATCAAGTCGGTCAGGGCGCTGGCATCAACGGCACCGGCCTCCGGCGCCGGGCACCGCCGGATGTCCCCCTGCAGGAAGCGACGCACGTATTGCGGCCCTCCCGCCTTGGGGCCGGTACCGGACAGCCCTTCGCCACCAAACGGCTGGGAGCCGACAATGGCACCGATCTGGTTGCGGTTCACATAGGTGTTGCCCACGTGGATGCGCCTGGAAATCTGGTCCACCCGATGGTCCACACGGCTATGGATACCGAAGGTCAGGCCGTAGCCCTTGGCATTGACGGCATCGACGACCTTGTCGATATCCTTCGCCTCGAAGGTCGCCACATGCAGCACCGGGCCGAAGATCTCCTCCTCCATCTCCTCGATGCCGCTCACCTTGAGTACCACCGGTGACACGAACCGGCCCTTGTCCGGCACCGGAACCTTTTTCAGCAACCGGCCCTGTTGCTCGAAGTAATCACAGTGATCCTGGATCTTTTTCTGGGCGTCTTCGTCGATCACAGGCCCCACATCGGTGGACAGCTGCCAGGGGTCGCCGATGCCCAGTTCGTCCATGGCACCATAGAGCATCTCCAGCAAGTGGTCAGCGATGTCCTTCTGCACGTAGAGCATACGCAGGGCGGAACAGCGCTGACCGGCACTCTGGAAGGACGAGGCAAGCACGTCCCTGACCACCTGCTCGGGCAGTGCCGTGGAATCCACAATCATGGCATTGAGGCCGCCGGTTTCCGCCACCAGCGGCGCGTCCGGAGCCATGGTCTCCGTCATCGACTGGTTGATACGCTGGGCCGTGGCGGTGGAGCCGGTAAAGCAGACACCGGCAATACGCGGATCGGCCGTCAGGGCGGCACCTACCGTGCTGCCAGTGCCCGGCAGCAACTGGATTGCTCCCCTGGGAATACCTGCCTCATGCATCAACTCTACGGCACGGACGGCCAACAATGAGGTCTGCTCCGCCGGCTTGGCCACCACGGTGTTGCCCGCCGCCAGGTTGGCCAGGATCTGCCCGGTGAAAATCGCCAGCGGGAAGTTCCAGGGTGAGATACAGCACATAACGCCCCGGGGGGCACCACTGCCTTCGTAGCGTTCCGCCTCGTTGGCGTAGTACTGGGCGAAGTCCACCGCCTCGCGGATCTCGGCGACTGCATCTAGCAACGACTTGCCGGCCTCGCGGGTGGTGAGGGCAAACAGTTCGTGGGCGTTCTCTTCATAGAGATCACCCACCCGGCGAACGCAGGCGGCGCGGTCGGCCGCCGATTGTGCCGACCAGTCCCCGAATGCCTGCTGTGCGGCATCAATGGCGACATCGATGTCCTGCTCCGATGCCCAGGTAATCTGGCCCACCAGGTCATCGGGATCCGCCGGGTTACGCACTTCCTGGCTGTCACCACCCGCCGGACCGTTCAGGGTGACCGGGCCACCCTGCCACTGGAAATCCCGGTATCGGTCGCGGCCGCGGTTGATCTCGCCAATAGTGACCGGGTCGGTAATATCCCAGCCTTTGGAGTTGCGACGCTGCTCACCGAATATCTTCGCCGGCTTGACGATGGCCTTGCTGGACAGGTTCTCCCCCAGGGACTCCACGGTCTCGATGGGGTCACGGGCAATCTCCTCCGGGGTAATACTGGTGTCAACGATCTGGTTGACGAAGGAGCTGTTGGCACCGTTCTCGAGCAACCGCCGCACCAGGTAGGCCAGCAGGTCGCTGTGCTTACCCACCGGCGCATAGATGCGACAGGGCACGCCGCTGCTCTTCATGACTTCGTTGTGCAGGGACTCCCCCATGCCATGCAGGCGCTGGAATTCGTAGTTGTCCAGGCCAGCGGTACGGGCCATCTCCAGGATGGCGGACACCGAATGGGCATTGTGGGTGGCAAACTGGGGATAGATGCGATCCGCCATGTTCACCAGTTTATGGGCGCAGGCGAGGAAGGCGACATCACTGCAGGCCTTGCGGGTGAACACCGGGAAGTCGGTCAGGCCCATCACCTGGGCGCGCTTGATCTCCGCATCCCAGTAGGCGCCCTTGACCAGGCGCACCATGATGCGACGGTCCAGCTTCTCCGCCAGCGCGTAGAGCCAGTCCAGGGTTTTCGACGCACGCTTGCCGAAGGCCTGCACAACCACCCCAAAGCCTTCCCAGTCAGCCAGTTCCGGGTCGGACAGGATCGCCTCGATCACATCCAGCGACAGGTCGAGCCGGTCCTGTTCCTCGGCATCGATGTTAAAGCCCATGTTGGCAGCGGCGGCCTTCTTGGCCAGTTTCAGGGCCCGGGGCATCAACTCGTTCATGACCCGGTCACGCTGGCCATACTCATAGCGCGCCAGCAGTGCGGACAACTTGACCGAAATACCCGGGTTCTTGCGCACATCGCCATCGCAGAACCGAGAGATATAGTCGATGGCGTTCTCGTAGGCATCGTAGTAACGCAGGGCATCGGCGTCGGTTCTCGCCGCCTCCCCCAGCATGTCATAGGAATAGGTGTAGCCCTTGGCCACGTACTCCTTGCCTTCCTTGTGAGCCTCTTCGATGTCCCGGCCCAATACGAACTGACGGCCCATCTCCTTCATCGCCTGGCCGGCGACGGTACGAACCACCGGCTCGCCCATACGCTTGACCATCTTCCGAAGGGTGTCCCCCACGCTCTGGCGCTCGGAATCCTTGAGCAGGTTGCTGGTCATCAGCAACGCCACGGTGGTGGAGTTGATAAACGAGGACGACGCCTTGCCCACATGGGCTCCCCAGTTACCAGAGGTGATCTTGTCCTCAATCAGGGCGTGGATGGTCATGTTGTCCGGCACCCGCAGCAGGGCCTCTGCCAGGCACATCAGGGCCACCCCTTCCTTGGTGGTCAGGCCATACTCCGCCAGGAATTTTTCCATGATGGTGGAGCGCGCGCTGGAACGGACATCCCGCACCAGGTCAGCGGCCCGGTCGGTGATGGCACGGCGCTCCTCCGCTGTCAGGCCGGCCTCCGCAATCAGTTCATGGATCACCTTATATTCATCGGCGAGATAGTAGTTGCGGACAGCCTGGCGGCTTTCGGCCAGTGTCGGTTTCTCTGACTGCTGCGGTTTCATAGCGGTAACCTCATCGTCATGTGTCTCTCTTGCAGGCATTCTACCGACAGGGGGGCAGGCCATTCTCCTGTATTAATTCTATACATTAGTAAATAAGCCCGTTTTATACCGAATTGAACTATAATATGGACTTTGATTTTGTAAATTACAGGAAAAGTGACCTTAACCAACCGTTTTCCAGGTGACTGATCCGGGAATGCCTGACGTCAAACCTGTACAAATTTCAGTCTAGAACGCTATGGGGAGGTACGCAGGTAATCGACCACCGGTTTTTAAACCACCAACAACGAAAGCCTATGACCGAGCCAGACCGTATCGATCATTCCATCATGCGGGAACTGCAGAAAAAACGCCCGCATTACCATCACCGAGCTGGCCTCCCGCGTGGGGCTGTCCAAGACCCCCTGCCAGGTTCGCATGCGTCGGCTGGAGGAGCAGGGCTATATCACCGGCTACACCGCCCTGCTCAACCAGACCCGCATGGGTATGAGCCATATCGCCTTCGCCCAGGTGACCCTTAACGACACCAGCAGCAAGGCCCTGGCCGCCTTTAACGAGGCGGTCCGGGGCATTGCTGCCGTCGAGCAGTGCCACATGATTGCCGGCAACTTCGATTACCTGCTGAAAGTCCGCACCCGCAACATGGCCGAATACCGACAGGTGCTGGGGGAGCAAATCTCAGCCCTGCCCCACGTGCTGCAGACCAGCACGTTCGTGGTCATGGAAAGTGTGCGGGACGGGGCCCTCTGACCGGTCCGGGCCATGGTTCTCGCGGACCGGCAGGTAACTACAGTTCCATGAAAAGGTTCCTGCCCCCAAGCAGGAGTACCCAGCTTCTCAGCGGCACACGAAATGGCGATAAAGGCACACTAGCCAAAGTCCCTGATCTGACTGACCAGCTCGGACGCCTTCGCCGGGTCCAGCTGAACAGACGCCAACTGGGTACCAGCACCACCGGCGTTTACCGGTTCCGGGGTTCGGGATTTGCTCCCTGCAACCGGCAGCTCAACCTCCTGCCCCCTGCGTCGCAGTACTTTCATCACGGTGGGGACCGCGGCGTTCTCAGCCACCCATAACAACAACGCAAACACCGGTCCCCCCAGTAGCGTCCCGGCGCCGACAAAACCGAGACTCATGGCGGTGCGACCCAGTCGGGCGGTCCTTGACCTGGTTTCCACCTCTCCACAACTGCGAAGAAGCCTGCGGGAATAGTCATCCGCAATATCTTCCAGTTGCTTGCGGTCGATTTCACCATTGAGATAAGCCTCATAACTGTCGACGAAACCCGCCCGTTTCTCGCCCAGCTCGGTATCCGGCCGCACCAGCTGTTCCCAGAAATCCCTGGCGTCCACCGGAACCCGCCTTGGCAGCTTCAGCGTTGGCGCATCAAACGTTACGGTGTCCATAACGGAATCGACCTGCAACAGGTCGGCGAAAGCCGGGCTGTATCGGGTTTCAACCGCGATGGTGGATGAGTCCAGGGAACTGCCTGCCTGGGCCGGGTCACTGACCGCAGAAAGGCATACGCCGAAGTTGTAGTGGTAAACCTGGTTGGCCAGGCCCATTAGTTCGTTCACCAGGGACTTTGCTTGCGGCTCCTGTCCGGCCAGTTCGAGCACCAGGTTTTCCCACCGTGTTCTCGCTGCGGCATGGGATTGCTCTGATTGCTCCAGGTAGGTCTCCAGTACCCGGCGCCAGAGGTCATCACTGACATGGTTCAGCCCCAGACCCTGCACCGTGTGCCCCTGTAATCGCTGCATCATCAGGGTGAAGCCATGGCTGATATCCTTTTTCGGCCAGGGCAGGAAATTCTGATATTGCTGCAATACCGGCTCCCAACGCTTGAGCATGGGGCCAAGGTCGCTCCATTCGGCAGATTTGCGCAGACCTTCAAAGGACTCCACACCCTGGGAAGCCATGGCTTCCGGCAACTCGGCCAGGGACTCGTTACGCTGCAAAATGCGGACAAAATTCTGTTCGATCAGGAGCTTGAGGGGTGATTTCGAGGGATTCAACAGGGCCTCGCGGGCCGCAGGCAGGTTGAGAAGATAGCCATCGTTGAGCACAATCCGCTCACCCATGACCGCCTTGCGCAGGAGCATGTTGTTCAGGTATTTCAGGTCAATGTCGATATCCCACTTGTAGCGGAACACCGAGTCATCAACCGTTCCCAGGTAGGTGTAACTCTTCCTGCTTGATGGCCCTGCTGTTTTCGTCATCGTTCTCTCGGCGGTTTCTTCATGTACGCCAATCATATGCATCAGGGGTAAGCATTTCGACTAATCGCAGGAAGCAACGGGGAAAAAAATCTAACCGCCTGGGTCACGGCCATGCCTGACCACACCAGCGCATATCAGCAACTGGGCGGCATAGTAGGTGACCATAATGCCGACACCCGATCCGGCAAAGGGCGAGACGAACTTGTCGATGGCAATCAGGGTATCGCTGACCATGAAGATCAGCGCACCCAGGGCAACCCAGAGAAATTGACTGTCATCCCGGAAACCGGCGGAGATCGCCATCAGGCTGATGGCAATCATATAAACCAAAGTTACCAGCTGCAGGTCACCAGTCTGTGGAATGATAAACAGGGTGCAGGCCAGGGCGTAGGCAAGGATCACGGCCGCCCAGGGCAATCGACCCACCCGCCAGCGAAACTGTGTGAGAAATAACGCTGTGTAAGTCAGTTGAGCCAGCAGGAAGGCGCCCAGCCCGTGAATAAACAGGCCGTCCAGGCTGAGCAGAATGTCCCCGGTTCCCGAGAGCACCAGCGCGGCAATCAGGAAGTTACGGGTTCTCCCCGCGCCCTTTGCCACCACCAATTTTAGGAGCAGTGCAATAGGGATGACCTTGAAAAACCACCCCACGCCGTGGGGGAAAACGTCCCGAAGGGAGATATAAAGCAGAGCAAATAGGGCAAAGGCCAGCAGCCAGGCAAGCGATGGCACCAGGCGGGTTGCGGTAACACGAGATGGTTTCATTGGCTCTGCTTCCAGCATGTCTTCACCTCACTCAGTATCGAACCTCATTCACTCTATGTACCCAGTCCGGATGACCAAATACGTCGATGACCTGCTGCCGGGTAAGCGGCAAGGCGTACCAATGCTGACCATCCGGCGTGCCAACTACCGGCTCCTCCCTTTGCCCGGCGCAATGGGAACAGATACCGACCGACAACAGACGTCCCTCCCTGAACACGATGTGGAATCCGCCCCCCGTATAGGCATCGTTCTCTCTGGATTTTTGCTTCCATGAGTCAGGCCACTGTGGAGGCGGTACAAAGGGTGGCAGGTAACGGGCAACCTGTTGCGGTCGCAGAGCACCAATGGAAACCGGTGGACTGTCCGGTGACAGTCTCAGCAGAGCCTCCAAAGGCCTTGAATCCCCTGCTTTCCCCAAATCTATCCCTACCACGTAATAAAGAGGTTCGCCGGAGCCATCAATTTCTTCACCATGGGCCACCAACGGTCCTTTCTCGAAACGTGAGACGTTGGCGCAGCCGGTTAACAGGGTTGCGAGCAGCAGACTGACCAGGATCAAGCGCATGGATATCTCCCCAAACGCAATGATCGATAGTTCAAAGCTCTACGCCATAATGGTGGAGAACAATGATCATTAACCAGTAACAGGTTGTGGTAATGCCAATCGATACCGCGAGGCTGAGGTAGAAGTTGACACCTTGCTTAAGGAGTAACGGCAGAGCGACAAATAATGCCAAAGATGGGATGACCAGCCAGAATACGCTGCTGGCAAGTTCGCTGGCCCTGTCGATATCCCCGGTGTCGATGTATAACCAAAGCAATGCCAGAACAGAGGTCAAAGGCACGGATGCAAGAACCGCCCCGATAAATGAACTGCGTTTTGATATCTCCGAGATCAGCACAACCAGAACCGCAGTTACCAAGACTTTTGTTATGTAGTAGGCCAATTATTCTACCTCTCACCAGCAAATGCATGGAGCCGGGCGCACGGTTCGCGGGTCACACGAACCTCTGGTCGGACTCTGGTCCATACCTGATAGCATAGCCGTCAGACACCCAACCTGAATGCAATATACCAGCCTGTGTGTTTCAATCCCGCTCCTCAGACCTTGATCCGCTGCAGTGCATGACCAAGGTTGAAATAGTAGTTCTGAAAGGCGCAGTTGATCGCCTCCCGCTGCTCACCCCGCGGGTACAGCCCCATCCTGGCTTCGTCGGTTTCCCGGGTGCCCTTTACCAGGAATTCGTTCTTGAAGTCGGCGTCCTGCACGAACGCCTCGAAGGCCCGGGCACAGAGTTCTTCGGGCTTGCTGAAGTAGAGGACACCGGCGGCCTTGTCGGCTTTCGCGGACTGGAGGAACAGCGCGCTGGGTCCGGTGCCGGCCGGGTTCAGCAGAATGGCCTTGTAACAGGCCTGCAGGCGCTGGTTGAGGGGGTGTGAAACCGGGTCGTCCCGGGTCAGCCATAGGGTAGAGCCGAAAGCGCCTTTGCTGCCTTGTTCAAACAGCTTGTCGGCAATGTAGTGATCAAAGGCGTGGAACCACTCATGGGCGATACTGCCGGGACCGGCATTCTTGGCCAGGGCAAAGCTGCGGGTGGCCGGGGTGTAGTGGGCGGATACGCCGGGCTGGCCGCCGATGCCGTATTGCAGGGCCAGGGTACCCCGGAGGGAGATGAGGGTTTCGGTGCCACCCAGGATGGTCATCAGATCGCACAGGGCGTCGTAGAACAGGGCGGCGCTACGCTGTTTTTCCGGCTCGGTGACCCAGCGGCCGATCTCGATGGTGCGGAACTGAAATCGGCGCCGAACGTCGAGGAAGGTAACCGTGGTACCGCCGCGGTGATCCGGCCCGCGGCGGTAGTAGGATCTGGGCATGGGGTCTCACGCTTCGGGTTCAGCGACAGTGTAACTGCCAATGACCGTTTCCCTGAAGCCCTGGCGACGCAGCCCAATGACCTACCACTCCAGCTGCGCGCCGGTCTGGTACTCGATCACCCGGGTCTCGAAGAAGTTCTTCTCCTTGCGCAGGGTGGCCTGTTCGTCCAGCCAGGGGGAGACGTTCTTCGCCCCGGGGAACGGCTCTTCCAGGCCCACGGTTCTCGCCCGGCGGTTGGCGACAAACCGGAACTGCTCGCTGTGGTATTCGGCGGAATAGCCGAGGATGGGATCCCGCAGGATATAGTCAGCATAGGCTTTCTCTGCCGCTTCCGACTCATCCCACATGTCCTGCACCGCCTTGGGATCGAGGGTGATGTTTTCCTCGTCGAGGATCTGGTTGACCACTTTCAGGCCGAAGGAGAAGTGCATGGCTTCGTCCCGCAGGATGTACTGCAGTTGCTCGCCAGTGCCCCGCATCAGGCCCCGGCGCTGCAGGGCGAAGATGGGGCTGAAGCCGTTGTAGAACCAGGCACCCTCGAACACGGCCGCGAAGAACAGATAGGACATGATGAATTCCTGAAGGTCATCCCGGTTGCGCAGGTTCAGGTCGGAGCGCATGGCCGCGTCCAGGCGGCGGTTGGCCATCTGGATCTTGCCGTTGATTTCCGGCACCACCCGGTAGCGGTTGTAGATTTCACTCTGGTCCAGGTTGAGGGTTTCAATGCAGTGCTGGTAAGCCCAGGTGTGCATGGCTTCCTCGTACACCTGGCGGGCCTGGTAGATCTGCAGTTCCGGGGCGCTCATTTTCTCCATCACCGCCAGGCCGATGTTGCGCATGGCGAGGATATCGGAAGTGGTGAGGTAGGCCAGCACGTTCTCGTAGACGTGTTTTTCCGGGGCCGTTAGGCGGTGGTGATAGTCGTGGACGTCCTGGGCCATGTTGACGTCCAGGGGGGTCCAGTGGTTCTTGTTGGCGTTCATGAAGTACTCCCAGGCCCAGGGGTACTTGAACGGCGCCAGCTGGTTGATGTCGGTTTCGCCGTTGATGACGCGTTTATCATCGACATTGACCGGGGCCGGGCCTACGGGGTTTGCAGCTTGCGGGGTGATTTTTGGTTCGTCGTCCCAGTTGAGCATGGAGTTTCTCCGCTTAAAGAATTTGTTGGCCACGGAATCCACGGAAGAACACGGAAGGAAAAACAAAAAAGAAAAGATGAAAGGATCTTTTTAGCCACTAAACCCACGAAAGAACACGAAAGTAAAAGACAACAAAGCCTTTTTCTTTTCGTAGTGAATCTTTGTTCGTGTTCTTTCGTGGGTTTAGTGGCCCGTAACGTTTTTGCCTTTCGCTATTTTCCGTGTTCTTCCGTGGATTCCGTGGCTAAAAAAATCAGTTACTGACAAGCCTCACAATCAGGCTCGTCAATGGAACACACCTGCGGCTGTGGCGCGGCGACCGGGGTGGTTTTTTCAGCACCGGTGGCACCCAGGGAGCGCAGGTAATAGGTGGTTTTCAGGCCCCGCTCCCAGGCCAGCTGGTACAGTTCATCGAGTTTTCGGCCGTTGGGCTCGGCCATGTACAGGTTCAGGCTCTGGGCCTGGTCGAGCCATTTCTGACGTCGCGCGGCGGCTTCCACCAGCCATCTCGCATCGATTTCAAAGGCCGTGGCGTAGCGGGCTTTCAGCTGCGCCGGGATGCGGTCGATCTGTTGCACGCTGCCGTCGAAGTACTTGAGATCGTTGACCATGACGTTGTCCCAAAGGCCCTCAGCCTTGAGGTCACGGACCAGTGAAGGGTTCACCACGGTGAACTCGCCGGAGAGGTTCGATTTGACGAACAGGTTCTGGTAGGCCGGTTCGATGGACTGGGAGACGCCGACGATGTTGGAGATGGTGGCCGTGGGGGCGATCGCCATGACGTTGCTGTTGCGCATGCCGTTGCTGGCAACGAGCTCCCGAACGGGGGTCCAGTCCAGCCGGGTTTCGGTGTTGACCGAGACGTCGCCGTCGCGACGGTTCGCTCTCAGCAGGTCCAGGGAGTCGATGGGCAGGATGCCCTGGTCCCACAGGGAACCCTCGTAACTCCCGTAGGCGCCACGTTCACCGGCTAATGTGGCGGATGCACGGATGGCGAAGTAGCTGAGCTGTTCCATGGCCACGTCAGCGAACTCCACCGCTTCCGGGCTGGCGTAGGGTACGCCCAGTTTGTAGAGGGCGTCCTGGAAGCCCATCAGACCCAGACCCACCGGGCGGTGTTTGAGGTTGGAGTTCTTCGCCTGGGGCACCGCGTAGTAGTTGATGTCGATAACGTTATCGAGCATGCGTACGGCGGTGGTGACGGTCCGCTCCAGCCGTTTTACGTCCAGCTCGCCATCCTGCACGTGGGCCGCCAGGTTCACGGAACCCAGGTTGCACACGGCGATTTCGTCTTCGCTGGTGTTGAGGGTGATTTCGGTGCACAGGTTGGAGCTGTGCACGACCCCTTTATGCTGCTGGGGTGAACGCAGGTTGCAGGGGTCCTTGAAGGTGATCCAGGGATGGCCGGTTTCGAACAGCACGGTAAGCATCTTGCGCCATAGCTGCTTGGCGGAGACCGTCTTGTAAAGGGTGATTTCCCCCTGTTCCGCCAGCTGTTCATAGTGTTCATAGCGTTCCCGGAAAGCGTTACCGTACAGGTCGTGCAAGTCGCTCACATCGCTGGGGGAGAACAGGGTCCAGTCGCCATCTTCACGCATGCGTTCGATCAGCAGGTCCGGCACCCAGTTGGCGGTGTTCATATCGTGGGTGCGGCGGCGTTCGTCACCGGTGTTCTTGCGCAGCTCCAGGAATTCCTCGATGTCCAGGTGCCAGCTTTCCAGGTAGGCGCAGACGGCGCCCTTGCGCTTGCCGCCCTGGTTCACCGCCACGGCGGTGTCGTTGACCACTTTCAGGAACGGCACCACACCCTGGCTCTGACCGTTGGTGCCCTTGATGTGGGAGCCCAGGGCCCGCACCGGGGTCCAGTCGTTGCCAAGGCCGCCAGCCCACTTGGACAGCATGGCGTTGTCACGGATGGCGCCGTAGATGCTCTCCAGGTCATCCTGCACGGTGGTCAGGTAGCAGGAGGACAGCTGGGAATGGCGGGTACCGCTGTTGAACAGCGTGGGGGTGCTGGCCATGTAGTCGAAGCTGGACAGCAGCTCATAGAATTCGATGGCGCGGGTGTTGGGGTCATCCTCCCGCAGGGCCAGGCCCATGGCCACCCGCATGAAGAACACCTGAGGCAACTCCAGGCGGGCCTTGTTCCAGTGCAGGAAGTAGCGGTCGTAAAGGGTCTGCAGGCCAAGGAAGCCAAACTGCTGGTCCCGCTCCGGTTTCAGGGCGGCGCCCAGCCGTTCAAGGTCAAAGGCGGCGAGGGCTTCGTCCAGCAGTTCGTAGCGGATGCCTTCGTGAATAAACGCAGTCAGCGCCTGTGGGTAAACCTCCGCCAGCGAGAGCGTGGTGGGCAGGTTCAGCGCCCCGGCGGTTTCCAGGCGGATCTGTTCCAGCAGCAAACGGGCGGTGACCGCACTGTAGTCCGGCTCCTGTTCGATACGGCCACGGGCGGTCATGATCAGTGCGGACAGTACCCCGGTTTCCTCGATACCGTCGTAGAGGTTGCGCAGGGCGTCTTCCACCAGGGATTCGCCATTGATGCCCTGCAGACCCGTAGCCGCCTGTTCCACCTGCAGTTTCATCAGGCCCAGATCCAGCGGCGCTGATGTGCCATCCGCCTTCTTCACGGTCAGGTGCGGGTGCGCTTCCACTGGCTCGTCCAGCGCCCGCTGGCGTGCGTGTTCCTCCCGGTAGAGGACGTAGGCGCGGGCGACTTTCTGCTCTTCGCCCCGCATCAGCGCCAGCTCCACCTGGTCCTGGATGTCCTCGATATGCACCTTGCCACCAGCCTTAAGGCGACGACTGATGGCCTGGACCACCTGCTCAGTCACGGCTTTGACGGCATGGTTGATATGGGCGGAACCGGCGGCCTGGTCACCCTCCACGGCGAGGAAGGCCTTGGTGACGGCGACGCTGATCTTGGAGGGGTCGAAACCCACCAGGGTGCCGTTGCGCTTGATCACCTGGAGGGATTCCGTGGTGGCTGGGGGTGCTTCGGCCAGGGCTGTGGACATGGGTGTTCTCCTTTACAACGCGTTGGTATTGCTGGCTTCGCGTTGCAGGAGGGGTTGGTTAGCCACGGAATCCACGGAAGAACACGGAAAAAGATGAAAAGATTTTTAGCCACGAAACCCACGAAAGAACACGAAAAAAATGATTACTGAACAAACAGGTCTGGTTGTTTCAACTTCGTGTTCTTTCGTGGATTTCGTGGACCAATAACGTCTTGGTCTTTTGCTTTTTCCGTGTTCTTCCGTGGATTCCGTGGCAAAAAACTGGAACCCGTCCGCTCGCCTTTAAAACGCGAAGGCACAGCACTCTGTCCTTGGCCGGTCTTCGGACTCAGGGGCGTAAACCTTCCGGTTCGGCCTTGCGGGCGACTTCCCGGCGTGTGCCAGTGTCATGATGCCCGTTCGTTCCCCAATACCGCTGCGCGTCAGTTCCGGACTCTCACCGGATTCCCAATACCAGACTGATCATCAATTAATCACAATATCTGGTATTACGCCAAGAACATAAACACTATATACAGAGAAACCACCGACAACAACCATGCTGAGCGACAGAGGGATCAGGATCACACCAGCGAGGTTTCACCCGCCATTTCGATAAACGCCCGGGTGTGGCGGTCGTCGAGGTCTGCCGTTCGAACGCCCAGGTGGATGTGCTTGTGAATGCCCTGTTCACCCAACCTGACTGGCGTGATTGGCAGGCTCTCAGCGTATTCTTCCACCAGCCAAAGGGGTAACGTGGCCACGCCCCGGCCGGCGGCGACCATCTGCAGCATCATCTCGGTGGCTTCCAGTACCTTGTGCTTTTTGGGCAGGCAACTGGCAGGCAACAGGAACTGCTGGAAGATATCCAGGCGCTCGATGGCCACCGGGTAGGTATACAGGGTCTGGGCGGCCACCTGCTGCGGGGTTACCCGTTCCAGCCCGGCAAGCTCACTATCACGGCTGACCACCAGCACCTGCTCGTAGGGAAACACCGGCTCGAAGTGAATCCCTTCCCGAACGATCGGATCTGGCGTCACCAGCAGGTCAATGTCATGGTTGAACAGCGCTGCCATGCCACCGAACTGGAACTTCTGGGTGACGTCCACATCCACCCCTGGCCACCGGGCCAGGAAGGGGTCCACAACTTTCAGCAACCACTGGTAACAGGGGTGACACTCCATACCAATGTTCAGCGCCCCCCGTTCGCCCCGGGCAAACTGCAACAGGCGCTCATCCACCCGTTCCAGCTGGGGCAGCAGGCGGTTGGCCTGTTGCAACAGGTAATCACCAGCCTGGGTGAGCTTGAGGCCCCGACCTTCCTTCTGCCACAAGGGCGTACCCAGTAGCTGCTCGAGCCGGGTGATCTTGTGACTGAGGGCGGACTGGGTCAGGTGCAATGCCCTGGCGGCAGCGGTCAGGGAACCCTGGCGGTCGATTTCCCGCAGGATTTTCAGATGGCTTCGTTCGATCATGGCTATTTATGAATCAATGTCATGGATTGGTGACATTTAACCATTTTTCGTCATGAACTGCAGTGGTTATGCTCCTGCCACTTATTGATTAACAGGAGCACCACCATGGCACTGACACACAACCTCGGGTTTCCCCGCATCGGCACCCGGCGAGAACTCAAATTCGCACTGGAAGACTACTGGAAGCAGAAAACCACCGCGGACGACCTGTTGAACACGGCGAAACACCTGCGGCAGCAGAACTGGCAAACCCAGGCCGACCTGGACTACGCGCCGGTGGGGGACTTTTCCCTGTACGACCATGTCCTGGACATGAGCTTCACCCTGAGCCATCTACCGGAGCGGGTTCAGGGACTTAAGGGCAGCGAACTGGACCACTACTTCCGCGTGGCCCGGGGCCGGTCACCGGCGGACTGCGGTTGCGGCATTGCGGCCGGTGAGATGACCAAGTGGTTCGACACCAACTATCACTACATCGTCCCGGAAGTGTCCGAAGACACGTCGTTCTCCCTCAACAACCAGAGGCTGTTAGAGCAGAATGCCGAGGCGCGCAGTGCCGGTGTGTCCCCCAAGCCGGTGATTATCGGTCCGGTCACCTACCTGTGGCTGTGCAAGGCCCGGGAAGGCGACGACCGCCTGCAACTGCTGGAGCGCCTGCTGCCGGTCTACGGGCAATTGCTGGATCAGCTGGCGGACCTGGGGGTGGACTGGGTTCAGGTGGATGAGCCCGTCCTGGTCACCGAACTGGACGCCGACTGGAAAGCAGCCCTGGAAACCGCCTACCACGCCCTCAAGGGAAGCCGCAGCAAACTGCTACTAACCACCTATTTCGGCACCCTCGCGGAAAACCTGCAGCAGGCCTGCAACCTGCCAGTGGCCGGTCTCCACATAGACGCGGTACGGGGCAAACAGGATGTGCAGGTGGTGGTCGACTGGCTGCCCCCCCACAAGGTGCTGTCCCTGGGGGTGATCGACGGACGCAATATCTGGAAGACGGACCTCAACGGTCTTTTGGAATGGCTGACACCGGTCCACGACAAGCTCGGTGACCGCCTGTGGCTGGCCCCCTCCTGCTCGCTGATCCACGTACCCGTGGACCTGGCCCTGGAGAGCGACCTGGATCCTGAGATCCGCAGCTGGCTTGCCTTCGCCACCCAGAAACTGGACGAACTCCGTGTGCTGAAAAGCGCCCTCAATGAGGGGACTGACGCTGTGGCAGGACCCCTGGCCGATAACGCCCGGGCCATTGCCAGCCGGCGGGCATCAGGCAGGGTCAATAATCCGGACATCAGACAGCAGGTGCAGGCCATCACGCCGGAGCTGGGCCAGCGCAAGAGCCCCTACTCCATTCGGGCGAACAAGCAGGCTCAACATCTGAAGCTGCCCCGCTATCCCACCACCACCATCGGCTCCTTCCCGCAGACCACGGACATCCGCAAATCGCGGCTGGCGTACCGCAAGCAGGAAATCAGCCGGGAACACTATGTCACGACCATGAAGACAGAAATCGAGCGAGCCATCCGCGAACAGGAAAAGCTGGGGCTGGACGTGCTGGTCCACGGTGAGGCGGAACGTAATGACATGGTGGAGTATTTCGGTGAACAGCTGGAAGGCTATATCTTCACCCGCTTCGGCTGGGTGCAATCCTACGGATCCCGCTGTGTAAAACCGCCGATTCTCTATGGTGATATCCACCGCCCCGGTCCCATGACCGTGGAGTGGATTGCCTACGCCCGCTCCCTTACGGACAAGCCCCTCAAAGGCATGCTTACCGGCCCGGTCACCATCCTCAACTGGTCCTTTGTGCGGGACGACCAGCCCCGGCGTGACACCGCCTTCCAGCTGGCCCTGGCCATCCGCCAGGAAGTGCTGGACCTGGAGGCCGCCGGCGTCAACATCATCCAGATTGACGAGGCCGCCCTGCGGGAAGGCCTGCCCCTGCGCCGGTCACAGTGGCAGGACTACCTGGACTGGGCTATCGATGCGTTCCGCATCACCGCCAACGGCGTGAAGGACACTACCCAGATCCACACCCATATGTGCTATTCGGAGTTCAACGACATTATTGAAGACATCGCCCGCATGGACGCGGACGTCATCACCATCGAAACCTCCCGCTCCGCCATGGAACTGCTGGATGTATTCGAGGCGTTCCGCTACCCGAACGAAATCGGCCCGGGAGTCTATGACATCCATTCACCGAACATTCCGTCCCGGGATCAGATCGTCAGCCTGATGAGCAAGGCAGCGGAACGGGTGCCGGCAGAACGCCTGTGGGTAAACCCGGACTGCGGCCTGAAAACCCGGCAGTGGGAAGAAGTCATACCGGCCCTTGAGAATATGGTGGCTGCGGCGAGGGAGTTGCGGGAAGCCGGTTAATCATTGGCCTCTGCCAGACTCCGCTGATAAAGTTACCGACAGGTTAGCAAGTTAACCGGCAACTATGATGAGTGCCCGACGCGGCACTCATCATTCGTTAATAGGTGCTAATATCGGGAGCAGGCCGTGCAAGGGAGCAGTAACCACTCGGCGAATTTTGGATTTCTGGCCGAACACGACTCACTGTTCATGGAACTGGCCGAATCTGCCGAACGCGCCTTCGCCAGCGACCCCAACACCACCCTGATCAAACTCCGCCAGCTTGGCGAAGCCCTGGCCCAACACCTGGCCGCGCTGTCCGGTATTGAGTTTGACGAACAAACCAGCCAGTCCGAACTGCTTTATCGCCTGAACCGGGAATTGCGCCTGGAACCGCAGATCAAAGAACTGTTCCATATCCTGCGGATTGAAGGCAACAAAGCCACTCACCAGTTCCGTACCCAACACAAAGAAGCCATGGATGGGCTGAAAGTGGCGCGGGCCCTGGCTATATGGTTTCACCGCTCCTTCGGTAAAGCCGGTGCCAGCTTCAAGCCCGGCCCATTTATACCCCCAGCAGACCCCAGCGCACAGTTACGCCAGCTTCAGGGCGACATCGAAAAGCTCCGCCACGATCTGCAACACGCCAACATGGCGCTGGACAGCAGCCAGCAGCTCAGCCAGCTGATTGAGAAAGAAAAAGCCGAATACGAAGCCCTGGCGCTCGCCATGGATGAAGAATCCCGCGCTTTGGCGGAACAGGCCCGCCAGCACGAACAAGCCCTGAGCCAACAGCAACAAGCCTACGAGCAAAAGATCAAAGCGCTGCAACAACAGCTCACGGAGCAGGGCGAACAAACCGTTAATCAGCAGCGCCAGCAGGTAGCCAAACAGACCAAAGCCGCTACCGACACCCTGGTACTGAACGAAGAACTCACCCGCATCCTCATCGACCAACAACTGCAGGACGCGGGCTGGGAAGCCGACAGCCAGGACATCACCTTCCAGAAAGGCGCCCGCCCGGAGAAAGGCACCTATCGCGCGATTGCCGAATGGCCCACCAATCACAATGGCGAGAAGGGCCGGGCCGATTACGTGCTGTTTGCAGGCCTTACGCCCATCGCAGTGGTAGAGGCCAAGAAAGAGAACACCAACGTCGCCGGCAAAATCCGCCAGGCCGAACGCTACAGCAAAGGCTTCAAGGTAGACGCTCCGTTAGTGGGTGCCTGGGAGTTGATGGGGCGCACCATCGCCTGGCCCGCCGATGAAAGCGGCCATTACCACGTGCCCTTCGTGTATTCCTGCAACGGACGCCCCTATATTCCGCAACTGGCGGAACAGTCCGGCACCTGGTTCCGGGATGTGCGCGAGCCCAGCAACCTGCGCCGGGCACTGCCGCAGTTCCACACCCCCGGCGGCCTGCTGGATTTGCTGGAACGGGACAAGGAAAACGCCGAGAAGCTGTTAAAGGAAGAGCCCTTCGGCTACCTGAAACTGCGGGACTATCAACAGAACGCCATCGTCGCCACCGAACACGCCCTGGCCCGTGGCGTGCGCACCGCACTGCTGGCCATGGCCACCGGCACCGGTAAAACCCGCACCATCATCGGGTTGATGTACCGCTTCCTGAAAGCCGAGCGCTTCCACCGCATCCTGTTTCTGGTAGACCGCACCGCACTGGGCCAGCAGGCCATTGATGCCTTCAACGAAGCACCGCTAGAGCAGAACCACACGCTCAGCAAGATCTACAACGTGGCCGAGTTGGGCGACATGGCCGCCGAAGCGGAAACCCGCGTCCAGGTCGCCACCGTGCAGGCCATGGTCAAACGCATCTTCATGAGCGACAACCCGCCGCCCATCGATCAATTCGACTGCATCATCATCGACGAGGCCCACCGGGGCTACACCCTGGACCAGGAAATGACGGAAGGCGAGTTGGCCCTGCGGGATACCAGCCAATACCTCTCCAGTTACCGCCGGGTACTGGATTACTTCGACGCCGTAAAGATCGGCCTGACCGCCACCCCGGCCAAGCACACCAGCGAAATCTTCGGCAAACCCGTTTACACCTACTCCTACCGGGAAGCCGTGGCGGACGACTGGCTGATCGACCACGAGCCCCCCATCCGCTACGAAACCCTGCTCAGCCAGAACGGCATTACCTTCGAGAAGGGCAAGCCGGTGGAAGTCATCAACACCCAGACCGGGGAAGTGGACACCACCGAGCTGGAGGATGAACTCAACTTCGAGGTGGACGCCTTCAACCGCCGGGTGATCAACGAAAACTTCAACCGGGTGATCTGCGAACAACTGGTGCAGGAGCTGGACCCGTTCGGCGACGAGAAAACCATGATCTTCTGCGCCACCGACCTGCATGCGGATATGGTGAAACGCCTGCTGGACGAAGCTTTCAAAGACCTCTACAACGGCCAGTACAACGAAGCCGCCGTGGCCAAGATCACCGGTCAGAGCGACAAGGTGGATCAGCTCATCCGCCGCTACAAGAACGAGCGCTACCCCAATATCGCCATCACCGTGGACCTGCTAACCACCGGCATCGATGTGCCACGCATCTGCAACCTGGTGTTCATGCGCCGGGTGCGCTCACGCATTCTGTACGAGCAAATGATCGGCCGCGCCACCCGCCGCTGCGACGAGATCGGCAAGACCGTGTTCCGCATCTACGACCCGGTGGACATCTACGCCGCCCTGCAGGATGTGAACACCATGAAGCCCCTGGTGAAAGACCCCAACATCACCCTGGAGCAACTGGTGGATGAACTCACCGACGACGAGCACCTGGAAAAGGCCCTCGCAAGCCCCGGCGAACAGCCCGATGAAAGCCACGCGGATGTGGTACTTAGCCAGCTCAGCCAGAAACTCATGCGGGTGCTGCGCAAGGCCGACAACAAAGCGGAAAGCCGCCCGGCACTGAAACAGAAGCTGGACGAACTGCAGCAGAGCTGGGGCGTGGAACCCAAATCCCTGCACCAGCACCTGCACCAGCTCGGCCCGCGTCAGGCCTCGGAATTCATCAAACAACACAGCGGCCTGCTGAACCAGCTGGCCGAGGTGAAGTCCCTGGTGGGCAGTGAATACATGCCGCTGATCTCCGACCACGAAGACGAAATCCGCGAGCGTATCCAAAGCTACGGCGAGCATGACAAGCCGGAAGACTACCTGGACAGCTTCAACGAGTTCATCAAACAGCAGCTCAACCAGTCTGCCGCCCTGGCCGTGGTGGTCAACAAACCCCGTGACCTCACCCGGGAACAGCTACGGGAAGTAAAACTGCTACTGGACAACCACGGCTACTCTGAAGCCCGCCTGCAAAGCGCTGTGCGCAACCAGACCAACAAAGACATCGCCGCCAGCATCATCGGCTACATCCGCCGCGCCGCCCTGGGCGAGGCGCTGATTCCCTTCGAACAGCGCGTGGCCGAAGCCATGGACCGTATCTACACCCAGCACAACTGGACCCCGAACCAACGCAAATGGCTGGAGCGGCTGGCCAAGCAACTGGTGCACGAAGTCATCATCGACCGGGAGTTTGTAAACCACCGGTTCGCCGATGATGGCGGGGCGAAGCAGATGAACAAAGTGCTGGGGGAGCAGCTGGATACGGTGTTGGATGAATTGAATGAGGCGATGTGGCCGCAGCAGAGTGCCTGAACACCATCTGAATGACATGCATAGAAGATCGGCTTTTCTTATCATGTCGACCGCCACATGCACAGATTTCCGGATTTTTTATACATAAGGCGCTGACAAAGCAGGAGCGCCCTTCCAAGGATTACCCATGATCAACAACGACATCGTCCAAAAACTCTGGAACCTGTGCGACGTTCTGCGAGACGACGGCATCAACTACTCGGACTACGTCACCGAACTGGTGCTGCTGCTGTTCATCAAGATGGTCCATGAGAACAAGGACTTTGGCACCCTGGTAAAGCACCCGCTGCCGGAAGGCTGCCGCTGGAGCGACCTGAACGGCAAATCCGGCATCAACCTGCTGAACGACTACAAACGCATCCTGCTCAGCCTGTCCACGGGCAAGGACGGCGACGGCAATCTGGTACACGACGACCCGTTGATCAGCGCCATCTACGCCGATGCCCAGACCCGCCTGCGGGAGCCGCGCCATCTGGAACAGATGATCAAGACCCTGGACCAGATCGACTGGTTCAGCGCCCAGAAAGACGGCCTGGGCGATCTGTACGAAGGCCTGCTGGAGAAGAACGCCAACGAAACCAAATCCGGCGCCGGCCAGTACTTCACGCCCCGCGCCCTGATCAACACCATGGTGCGCTGCGTGAAGCCACAGCCCGGCGAGCACATCCAGGACCCGGCCGCAGGCACCGCAGGCTTTCTGATTGCCGCCCACGAATACATCAAAGGCCAGACCGACGACCTGTACGACCTGACCACCGAACAGAAAGCCTTTCAGACCACCAAGGCCTACGTGGGCATCGAACTGGTGCCCGGCACTCGTCGCCTGGCGCTGATGAACTGCCTGCTGCACGGCATGGAAGGGGATGACGAAGGCGTGGTGCATCTGGGCAACGCCCTGGGCCAGACCGGCGCCGGGCTGGAGAAGGCCGACGTGATCCTCGCCAACCCGCCCTTCGGCACCAGCAAGGGCGGCGACGCCAGCATCACCCGCGACGACCTGACCTACAAAACCAGCAACAAGCAGCTGGCCTTCTTGCAGCACATTTACCGCAACCTCAAACCCGGTGGCCGCGCCGCCGTGGTGTTGCCGGACAACGTGCTGTTTGAAGCCGGCGTGGGCACCGACGTGCGCCGGGACTTAATGAACAAGTGCAACCTGCACACCATCCTGCGACTGCCCACCGGCATCTTCTACGCCCAGGGCGTGAAAACCAACGTGCTGCTCTTTACCAAAGGCAGCGCCAAGGACAAATACCAGGAAGAAAACTGCACCGAAAACGTCTGGGTCTACGACCTGCGCACCAACATGCCCAGCTTCGGCAAGCGCACGCCCTTCACCGAGCAACACCTGGCCCCCTTCGAAGCCGTCTATTCCCCCCTCTCCCCCGGTGGGAGAGGGGCCGGGGGAGAGGGGGGAGCGGCCAACGCCCATCCATCAGGCCGCACCGAAGGCGAATACAGCTTCCATTCCGAAGCCATCGAACTGCCCGAACACAGCGACGAAAACGAAGGCATCGACCCCCGCCTGGCCCACAGCCGCTGGCGCAGCTTCAGCCGCCAGTGGATTGCCGAACACAAGGGTGACTCGCTGGATATTTCCTGGTTGAAGGACAGCGATAGTGTGGATGCGGCCAATTTGCCGGAACCTGGCACTCTAGCTCAGGAGATGAAAGACGAGCTAGATGGGGCTCTCCTCGACCTGAACAAATTGCTGATGGCGCTAGAGGGCAGGCACCCTCATGAGTGATACGAAATTGCCTGACTGCTGGAGAACAGAGCGGCTAGATCAACTAGCCAAGTTCATCGATTACAGAGGTAAAACGCCGAAGAAAAAAACAGAGGGACTTCCGCTTATTACGGCAAAAAATGTTCGAGATGGCTACATTAAAAAAGAGCCAAGAGAATATATTGCAATAGCTGATTATGATGAATGGATGACTCGCGGAATCCCGAAAGAGGGTGATGTAGTAATTACGACAGAAGCTCCGATGGGGAATGTCGCGTTGCTCGACATCACAGAAAAATTTGCGATAGCCCAGCGCGTCATTTGTCTGCAATTTTTTTCCAAAGCCATGGGGCGCTTTGCACACTACGCATTGAGAAGCCCTGACTTCCAAAAAACACTTAAGCTAAATTCAACAGGCACTACGGTTAGCGGTATCAAAGCGGCAACTTTAAAAGGCCTTGTGATACCTCTACCACCCCTTGCCGAACAAAAAGCCATCGCCGACAAACTCGACACCCTACTGGCCCAGGTGGAAAACACCAAAGCCCGCCTCGAACGCATCCCGCAAATCCTCAAACGCTTCCGCCAGTCCGTGCTGGCTGCGGCGGTGAGTGGACGATTGACGGAGGAGTGGCGGAAACGGAATAACTCCCAGTTTCCTTACGAAAGCCGCCAACTATCAGAAATCATTCACGAGATGCGCAACGGGCTATCTCCGAAACCAAATGAAGATGGACGCGGACACCCAATTTTACGAATCAGTTCTGTTAGGCCGTTTTCATTAGATCAAGTTGATATCCGGCACTTAGAAGTGTCGGAAAAAGACGAGAAACGCTATTCGCTCCAACCTAATGATTTACTGTTCACTCGGTATAACGGAAGTATCGAGTTTGTCGGCGTTTGCGCGCGAGTTTCGCAACTCAACCACGACACTCTTCTCTATCCAGACAAGCTGATTCGTGTACGGGTGGACAAAGCGCAAGTAATCCCCGAATTTCTCGAAATATTCGCCGCAAGCTTTGAGGCTCGCGAGTATATTTACTCTCTCGTGAAATCAACGTCCGGACAAAAGGGAATCTCTGGCAAAGATTTGAAATTAATGAAGGTGGCGCTTCCAACAGTTTCCGAACAAACCGAGATCGTCCGGCAGGTAGCCCAGCTCTTCGCCCATGCCGACCGCATCGAACAACAGGTCAACAACGCCCTGACCCGCGTCAACAACCTCACCCAGTCGATCCTGGCCAAGGCGTTCCGGGGTGAGCTCACCGAGCAGTGGCGCAAGGACAACCCGGAGCTGATCAGCGGGGAGAACAGTGCGGAGGCGTTGCTGGAGCGGATCAAGGCGGAGCGGTCGGCCGCAAAGCCGGCGAAGAAAACACGGGAACGGGCTAAATCCTGAGATTCCGCAAATCACTCATCACAAAAATGCCACTGGCTGGACAGAAATCATAATGCCAGAGAGTCGTAAAGGGAGGAAAGGCCCATGGCGGTGAGTCGTCAGGTATCGTCGTTCAGGTATAGCCGGATGTGGCTGGCTGTATGCTGCTGTCTGCTTTTCGTGTTCTCCGCGCATGCGCTCGCCGTTTCAAAATGCGTGGCCGCAGACGGTTCAGTTTCCTACGTTCAGGGGAACTGCCCTCAGCTGGACCAGAAAAAAGAGGATGTGAGGGTTTGGGATTCCGGTAAAGGCATGAAAATAGGCCCGGACCTGCCGGTAGCCAATGACGCTCCGGCTAGCCGGGAAAGCCGAAATACAGCTTCACGTGGCCCCGGCCACCCGTGTAATGCGACAACCGGAAATGTTGTTCAACGCCGGCTTGAGACCCAGGCTTGCGCCGTGCTCAGTCGCCCCCACGACCCTAAGAATCCAGCTTGCAGGACTCTGGCAACAGGCAGCTGGAAACACCAGGCAACGATGACGGTGCCTGAGTTCAGGGCAATGATAGCCCATTGTCAGGCTACAGCGGGCTCCCCGAACGCAACGGATAACGCACGCAGACCGAGGGTTGAGGTAGGGGCCAGGATTCCTCAGCGGGCTCAGGAATGCTTCAAAGCAGAAATCATCGAACCCGTTCCATTTCTGGGCAAAAGGGATGAGCTATTCCAGCTATCTGATGGCTCGGTCTGGCAAGTAACCGATGGTTACTTGTACCTGTACGCATATAACCCGCAAATAATTGTATGTCCCAGCAAAGGACAGGCAATTATTGAGGAAGAAGTGATCAGTGTTCGCAGGGTTGGTCAGTAAGGCTGTCCAAAATTGCTCCCGGCAATTTTGTAGGGGCGAGCTTACCGGGCAATGGCGCTGCTGGAGCGAATCAAGGCGGAGCGGGCGGTGTTGAAGCCGGCGAAGAAAACCCGAAGCAAGCGGACTACCGTTTAACTTCCCTCTGAACTAACCTCTGTAATTCAGAGATTTAAAAATAATCTGAGAGAAAAGGCGACATCATGCAACACGGACGTTATCGGCATATCCCGTCAAGGACACTTGACAACAGCGGGTCTGACTACCAAACTTCGCAACACATCCGCCCCTTGGCAGTAAGCCCCCTCACACATCCGGAGGGTGCGCCGATCCCCTGGGGCTTTCTTATTTCTAGGCTCTCGAAAATCCCTGCTTTCGGGAGTCAGCCATGAGCCACCGCAACATTGCCATCCTTATCGATGGTGGCTTCTTCCTTAAACGCCTTCCCAAACTCGTCAATGCCGATGGCTGCGATACCGTAACCAAGGTAACCGACTGCATCCGCCGCATGTGCAAGCAGCACATCAGGTTTCTGACTGGCGATAGTAGCCGACAGTGGCACCAGCATGTCTACCGGATCTTCTTCTACGATGCATTGCCCTATGACGGCAAAGCCCACCATCCCATCGATAATCGTGCTATCGATTTTGCCAAGTCCGATGTCGCCAAGTACCGTCACGAACTGTTTGATGCACTCAGAAAGCAGCGAAAAGTTGCTCTGAGGCTGGGCAAAGTGAATAAGGATCGCGACTGGACCATTAATCCCCGATATACAAAAAAGCTCCTGAAAACCCGTGAGTGGCTGTCTGCGCTTGATCAAATTCCTTCGCCTGAGGGCGATGCTATGCCAGATGAGACAAACCTCACCCTAACTCCCGAACAGACACAAAGCCTTTTAAATTTGAGAGACCTTTGGAGCTCTCTGGATGGCGGTACCGTGAGTTTGGGGCTCCATCAGAAAGGCGTAGATATGCGGATCGGCATCGATATCGCGTCACTGACACTCAAGCAGCAGGTGGATACGATCATTCTGGTGGCCGGAGACAGCGACTTCGTTCCAGCCGCCAAAATGGCTAGGCGCGAGGGGATTGAATTCATCCTTGATCCGCTGTGGCAGGAGGTCAACGCTGATTTATTCGAGCACATTGACGGCCTTCAATCTGGCCTCCCAAAACCCGGTACCCGAACACCTCCCCAAGAATAAAAGGATTAGCTTGTGCACTCCGATCTCTCTAAAGACACAGAACTCAAAACCATTCTGGACGGCATCTCCCCCAGTGAGCGAAATCCTGAGTGGCTTTCCAGCTTGGCGGATTTTCTTGAGTATGTTGAAGGGGCAGATCTGGAGACCCGCAAAACTCTCGAATTTCAGCAGAAGCTTTGGGAGGAGAACGCCGTCAGTGGTGTGGGAATGGGTACGGTCAATATATCAGCCGCTCTTGAGGATCCTGAATTCAGATCCTGGATAGCGGGGGAGTCGCTAAAGCCACTACCTGAAAGTTCGGAAGCCCGAATCACGCGGCTCCAAGCCTTCCATGACGAAATCGCTACACGGATGAAGAAGTACACTAATCGGATTGCGTGGGTGAAAATCTGTCGGGTAATGGCCGCCCTCTACCCACGCTATTTCAGCACTATCACCTATGACCTTATGGCTCAGGAATGTCACAGGGCCTGGTTTGGCGATTCCTCCCGCCGGCCAAAAGTGGTCACTTGCCAACATGATCTGATGCGGCGTTTGGAACAGCTATTGGGCCCGGTAGAAAGCTCATCCAAGGCGCTTGCCGAACGTATGACACTGCCCTGGTTTGTCTATGAAGGGCATGTTCAGGGCTCCCATACCGAAACGGTGGCTGAGGAGGCTGATGATAAGGGTGAAGTGAAGCTGAAACCGCTGCCTGCGATTCAAAGACGTAAGGGCCTGACGAGCATTCGTGGCGGTATTGCTACCCTGATCAAAGCACTGAGCTTTGTTGAGGATGGAGTTCGACGTGACGAGCTCATTGATTTTCTCAGGTCGGAGTTTCCAGATTACCGGGAGAGCAGCCTGCGGACGACGGTAAATGTTCTGAAGAATGAGTTCTATGTCATCGAGGAACACGAAGGTATTGTCACGAAAACCACTCGTGGACAGCTGTATCTGGATACTAAAGATCCCCGAGAACTGATCCCGATCTTTCTGACACGGGTGCTCGGTATCGATCACGTTCTTTTGGCGTTGGGGAAAGAAGACCAAACCAGCCGTCAGCTATACAGCCTGCTTAGGAAGGTGAATTCCGGCTGGACCTCGAACTTTATGCCCGGAAGCATCATCAAATGGCTAAAAGGCTTTGATCTGGTCCAAAACTCGGAGAATGGGCTGTTCTCACTCACTGAAACCGGCAAGGAATGGGCAGCCCAGATTCACTGGGAGCCGGAATTCCTCGATCCCGAGGATCTCGGGGAAGAGGGTGATGCAGTAGATGGCGATGACGCGTCTTTGGATATAGGTTGTATCGATCAAGGCTCCCTCATCAAAGCCGTAACTGCCAGCACTGCTTTTTCTGCCAGACTCGTAAGCCAGCTACATTTTGGACTGTGGTCCCACGAACGGAGGCATTTTGCCATCCTCGCTGGCCTGTCTGGGTCAGGTAAAACACTTCTGGCTCAACGATATGGGCAAGCGCTGTCGGAGCAGTTCGGGCTTCCGGCAGACAAGCATGTGTTTGTCCAGGCGGTGCAGCCTGGGTGGTATGACCCATCCCCACTGTTCGGACACATTAACCCATTACGGCCGGACAACTATGTACGCTCCCCATTGCTGGATTTTCTGCTTCAAGCCGCCAATTCTCCTGGCCAACCTTTCATTGCGATCCTGGACGAGATGAACCTGTCTCACCCAGAGCAGTATTTCGCCCCCGTTCTGTCTGCAATGGAAACAGGGGAACACTTGCGACTGCATAATGAAGGAAAATCCTTTGATGGAGTGCCAAACACTATCCCATTCCCCAGTAACGTGGCTTTCATCGGCACAGTCAACATGGACGAAACCACCCATGGCATTTCCGACAAAGTGCTGGATCGTGCGTTTACCATGGAGTTCTGGGATATCAATCTGCAGTCTTATCCGAACTGGCAAAAGTTCGGACTGAATGAGCAGGTTCTGGCTCGGGTGAAAAGTTGCCTCACTGATCTTCTCGCAGCACTGGAAACCGAGCGACTGCACTTTGGCTGGCGCACCGTGGAAGATGTGTTGTCCTACCTTTCTCTGGCACAGCAAACGCCTGACATCGAGCTATCCCAAGCGCTGGACGATGTTATCTACGCACGGGTGCTTCCGAAGTTGAGGGGCTCCGAGAGCCAGAGGCTGCACGAGTCCTTGGTGAAGCTGATTTCGGTTCTGGCTGACTACGACCTGAAGCGATGCCGTGCCAAAGTTGAGTCACTGAAATCTGACCTTGCAGATACTGGAATGATGCGATTCTGGCGCTGATATGAAACTACCCGTTTTCGCGTCAACGGCCGCAAACGAACCGCTCGGTTACCTGGATACTGAGCGGACTCTGCTGGAGCTGAGTGAAGCTCAAACCTATCTGATCGGCATTCCTGATCAAAATGCCAGGTGCTATGTCGATGATGCCCTACTGAATGTGGATGACACCGGGCAAAACTGGGTCTGGGAACCGGGCTTTTTCGCCGGCGAGGTTGGCCTGGAGCTGGAGTTGCCTGAATTGTCACATCCGATTCGCTATCAGGTAGACGTATCCCCAGCTCCACATAAATCCGGTCGAGATCAGTTCAATCAATATCTCCAACAGATCATCGATTTCATGCCGCAGTTGGCCACTGGAACTGAACCGGCTATGCAAAACTTAAGCGGTCGGTCCGGGTTCGTTTCGCTGTGGCTTCGTTATGCCAGACTTCGGCAGTTCATTGATCGTTACCTATCTGGACTGAGGGCTATCCAACACCGGCCTATCGTTCGACTGAGCAGCCGCCGTGAACAGATGCCGCTTCATATGGCCAAAAGGATTGATCGAATTACGGTACAGCGCTTGACCGCCAACCCTGCCTTGCTTTCAGCATTATCCGGAGACCTTGACGCTGAACCACCTCTTGCTCCGGAGCAATGCAATCTGGATGTTCCCTTTCATGAACCATCCATGGATAACCCTGCTAACCGGCTGATGACGCGCCAATTGATCGAAGTGCGCAGGCTTGTGCGATCCATGCTTTCAGAGCTTCAAGACTTGAGGGTTTCAGGACCGGAAACGGAAACCGACCTACAAGTGCGGTTACCGCGGCGTATTCGTTTTTTAAAATCTATAGACAAGCAGTTGGGGCGAATCGCACGGAGCGAGCCTTTCGTGAGTGCGAGCATCGGCAAACGAGGGGTTGCGGATCTCAATGCCGTTTCCGGCCATCCGCACTACAACATGACCTATCTGGCTGGCATCCGAATTTTGCGCCAGGGCCTCTCGGATATGGGGGGCGATGAGCAGCACTACCTTGCGCCCACATGGGAGATATATGAGGTTTGGTGTTTTGTGGCTTTCGCGAAGGCTCTCCAATCCCGATACCCGGATTACGAGTGGCAATTGGAGCAGAGCCCGGTATCTGCAGATCTGATTCTCCGGGGCCAATCGGGCTCGAAGCGAATAGCTCTCTTTTTCCAGATGACTTGTCCGTCCCTTGAAACACCAAACCGATACGGGTACTTCTCAGTTTCCAGGGAGCGGCGACCAGACATGCTGTTAGAAATCGTGGAGGGTGAGAAGAGGACATTTATATGTCTCGACAGCAAGTACACTGCGAGCAAAGCAAGAATCCTGGATTCAATGGCGTCCGCTCATATCTACCGGGATTCCCTTCGAGACATCAAGAGCGTACCCACCTTATCGCTCATTCTTGTGCCAGCCAATAAAAACTCGCCGGACCTTGGCGCAACGAATTATTGGCAGAGGAATAGAGTTGGCTGTGCGGTTCTGGCGGAGGATCACGACGCTGCCAAGCTATTCAGCAGGGTAAGCAACTTTTTCGACACCTGAACGGACTTATGTGTCAACAACCTTACCCAGTCCATCCTCGCCAAAGCCTTTGCAAAGCACATCCCTGTGCGTTGCCCTTGGGGCCAGCCTGCGGCTGTTCAGAGTCGGCTCTCGTCCGGACACTGGGCCTGGCTGGGTAGCTCATCCATCGAATCAACAAACAACAGGTTGGCTTCGTTCATCTTCAGGCCGTTCCGCTCGAGGAACTCGATCGAAAGGGAGCCAATATCACCATGGTCGGTTCTGCCGTTGATTGTCAGACAGCTACCATTGGGCATCGGCTTTTCCGAGTGAGAGAAAGTCTCCTCAAAATACCAGGGATAGGCTAGCATCTCCTTCACATAGGGAAGGTCATCGGCATCCGCCTCCGCAATATCGGCATACGCGCTAGCTGTAAAGTACGGCTCGAAATCCAAGTCGAGTCCTTCTTTTTCGAGCCCTTGCTCAAATTCCAGGTATGACTGCCAGGCAAGTTCCGGCGTGGTTGTTTTTGTGGTGCAGCCAGTTGCCAGCGATATTGAAGCAATCAGAGCAAAATCCAGCAGTATGCGAGGCTTCATTGGAGCGCCTCCTGCAGCTGTTTATCTCTGGCTGCTCCTGCGCCTTTCAGGGCTCTTGCAGCACGGCAAAGCAATCCAGAGCAGGAGGTTATTAGCTTTTCAACATCTATGCGACCACGGGTGCTCGCGCTTGCCGCTCTCAAAAAGCGGAAATTGGCGGTGAATTCAATCATGCCCTCATCATCGACATGCATTGATACATCCGCTACGCGCAATTGCATGCCCAGGTCCTGCAAAGCTTCCGAAACACTAAAGGTTAGTCGGCCAGCATTTCCGCTGATTGAGGCATTCCCGTGATGATCGACAGCAACGGTCACTGGGCCGGTCGACTTCAATAGCCTGGAGGTAACTTCACCGTCTGTGTTGTAGGCAACTTCAAGAAAGCGGGTAACGGCCAGCCGGACCTCGGACTGGGTGTGGTAGAACGCCATAATGACCTCCTTGTGGTCTGGGGGACTTCCCTGAGTCAGTCTTCTTCATGAAGAATGGGCCTGAAATCACTCTCAGGCCCCGGGCATCCTATTCAATTCGGACAATCCTTACTTACTCCACCGTCACACTTTTCGCCAGGTTCCTGGGCTGGTCCACATCCGTGCCCTTCAGTACTGCCACGTGGTAGGACAGCAGCTGCAGCGGTACCGTGAAGACAATGGGTGCCGTAATCGGATGGACCGATGGGATCTGCATGACGTGGATGCCGTCTTCGGACTTCACATCGGCCTCGCGATCAGCGAAGACGAACAGCTCACCACCCCGGGCGCGGACTTCCTCCAGGTTGGATTTGAGCTTTTCCACCAGGTCGTTATTGGGGGCAACGGTGACCACGGGCATTTCACTGTCAACCAGTGCCAGGGGGCCGTGCTTGAGCTCGCCGGCCGGGTAGGCCTCGGCGTGGATGTAGGAGATTTCCTTCAGTTTCAGGGCGCCTTCCAGGGCCACCGGGAACTGGGAGCCACGCCCCAGGAACAGGCTGTGGTGCTTGTCCACGAAGGCTTCGCTGAGCTCGGCGATGGCGTCATCCAGCGCGAGTACATCCGCTACCTGGCCAGGTACCAGTTTAAGGGCCTGGACGATTTCGGCTTCCTTTTCCTCCGACAGGCCATTGTGCCGGGCCAGAGCCAGGGTGAAGATCAGCAGTGCAGTCAGCTGGGTGGTAAAGGCCTTGGTGGAGGCCACGCCGATTTCCGGGCCAGCCTGGGTCATGATCACCAGGTCCGACTCCCGCACCAGTGAGCTGCCCGGTACGTTACAAATCGCCAGGGCGGCGCGGAACCCCGCCTTCTTGGCCTGGCGCAGGGCGGCCAGGGTGTCGGCGGTTTCGCCGGACTGGGAGATACAGAGGAACAGGGTGTCCGGCTGGATCACGTGCTTGCGGTAGCGGAACTCGGAGGCCACTTCCACGGAACAGGGAACACCCGCCAGCTCCTCGATCCAGTAGCGCGCGACCATGCCAGCGTGGTAACTCGTACCACAGGCGATGATCTGGACGTGACGGACATTTTCCAGCAATTTTCCAGCGTCTGTACCCAGGGCCTGCTCAAGCACGTGGCTGTCGGTGAGACGGCCTTCCATGGTGGCCTTGATAACCGCCGGCTGCTCGTGGATTTCCTTCAGCATATAGTGGCGATACTCACCCTTGTCGGCCGCATCATGGCCGTGTTCGAAACGGGTCACTTCCCGCTCGGCGGTTTGACCGTTCCGATCGACTATATCGATCCGATCCCGGCGCACATCGGCAATGTCCCCTTCCTCCAGGAACATGAAACGGTCGGTGACCGGCAACAGTGCCAGCTGATCGGAAGCGATGAAATTTTCGCCAATACCCACACCAATCACCAGCGGGCTACCCTCTCTGCAGACCACCAGGTGGTCCGGTTCATCCGCATGGAGGACTGCCAGGGCGAAGGCCCCGCGTAGTTGGCTGATCGCCGCACGAACGGCCTTGAAGAGGTCCTGCTCGTTGCGGTACTGCTTTTCGATCAGGTGGGCAACCACTTCAGTGTCGGTCTGGGAGGTAAACTCGTAGCCCTCTGCCCGCAGCGCTTCCCGGAGTTCCTGATAGTTCTCGATGATGCCGTTGTGGACAATGGCCAGGCGATCGCCGGACATATGGGGGTGGGCATTGATACGTGAAGGCTCGCCATGGGTCGCCCAGCGGGTATGGGCGATGCCGATCGGGCCCGGTGATGGCTGGGCAGCAATGGAGTCGGCGAGCGCGGCCACCTTGCCCAGTTCACGGGCCCGGTGGATGTTACCTTCCCCGTTCAGGGTGGCCAGGCCGGCGGAGTCGTAACCCCGATATTCAAGGCGTCGCAGCCCTTCCAGCAGGATCCCTTCAACGTCCCTTTGCGAGACTGCTCCAACAATGCCGCACATAAGATTCTTCCGCTCTTGAGTCAGGTCAGGCTTTCTTTTCAGGCCGCTTCCAGCCCTTGATATTCCGTTGTCGACCTCGGGCCACGGCCAGGTCTTTTTCCGCTACGTCGGTAGTAATGGTGGAACCGGCGCCAATAACCGCGTCCGCTGCCACCGAGACCGGTGCTACAAGCGCGGTGTTGGAACCCACGAATACGTTATCTCCCAACACCGTCTGGAACTTGTTCACCCCATCATAATTACAGGTAATGGTGCCTGCACCCACATTCACATTACGGCCAAGGGTGGCGTCGCCGACGTAGCTCAGGTGATTGATCTTGCTACCCTCGCCCACCTCGGCCTTCTTGGTTTCCACAAAGTTGCCCACCTTCGCAGTACGGGCCAGGCGCGTGCCCGGGCGCAACCGGGCAAAGGGGCCGATCTGGCACTGCTCGGCCACGTCCGCACCTTCGATCACGGAGTTGGCGTGCACGGTGACGTTATCAGCCAGCCGGGCGTCCCGGATCAGGCAGTTAGGGCCGATGGACACGTTATTACCAAGGGTTACCTCGCCCTCAAACACCACGTTCACATCGATCAGCACATCCTGGCCGACGGTCAGGTTACCCCGCACGTCGATCCGGTCCGGATCGGCCAGAGTGGCGCCTTCGGTCATCAGGCGCTCCGCCTCACAGCGTTGATACCAGCGCTCCAGCACTG
This sequence comes from Marinobacter sp. AN1, assembly GCF_026013985.1. Lineage (NCBI taxonomy): Bacteria > Pseudomonadati > Pseudomonadota > Gammaproteobacteria > Pseudomonadales > Marinobacteraceae > Marinobacter > Marinobacter sp. AN1. Next base: position 4,279,374 of record NZ_CP110342.1, read on the forward strand.
ATAGTTGCAGACGGTTATTCACACCCTGCACTTCCTGTTCGTGGGAAGGCTGGGCCACTTCGATGGTCATGCCTTCCCCCGCCGCCATGGCGATAATATCGGTCAGATAATACTCGCCCTGGGCATTACTGTTGGACAGTTGCGGCAACCAGCGCTTCAGGTGATCCAAGGTCACCGCCAGGATGCCAGTATTCACCTCACAGATCGCTTTCTGGGATTCGGTTGCATCTTTCTGTTCAACGATGGCGATCACCTTGCCCTGCTCATTTCGCAGGATGCGGCCATAACCATCCGGGTTGGCCAGGTCGACAGTGAGCAGCCCAAGGCTCTGCTGGTTCACCCGGGACACCAGGGCCACCAGGGTTTCCGGATTGATGAGCGGCACATCGCCATAAAGGACCAGCACAACGGCTCCATCGGGCACCACCGGCAACGCCTGCGCCACAGCATGGCCGGTACCCAACTGCTGCTCCTGCAACGCCCAGGTGACGTCAGCCGCCGGAGTGACCGCTTTTACCTGATCTGCACCATGGCCGATAACACCGTGGATGCCTTCCGCGCCCAGTGTGCGGGCGGTATCCATGACATGGTGCAACATGGACCTGCCAGCCACCTTGTGGAGTACCTTTGGCAGGCTGGATTTCATGCGGGAGCCCTGGCCGGCGGCCAGGATGATCACGTGGAGCGGGGCTGTCATGGCTGGTCCCTGAGTTCTGTGTAATCGGGTCATTCTCTAACAAAAAAAGCCGCACTCACGATGACAGTACCCGCCAGATTCAAATCCGGCCGGTACGCCACGATGATGCGGCCCGGGTGAGCCCGTTCCAGAGGAACGGTATCAGCGTACTTTCTTGCGCAGCTTTTCCAGGGTACGGAGCTGTGCAACCGCCTCTGCCAGTTCGGCAGCGGCGCGAGAGTACTCGAACTCACCAGTCTTGTTCGCCAGTGCCTTCTCGGCCTCTCGCTGGGCTTCCAGCGCTGCGGCTTCATCCACGTCCTTGGCACGGACAGCGGTGTCAGCCAGCAGGGTGACAACGGAGGGCTGAACCTCCAGGTAGCCACCCGAGACATAGATGATCTCTTCCTCACCACCCTGCTTGAAGAAGCGGACAGGGCCGGGCTTCAGCGCAGTCAGCAACGGTGCGTGGCCGGGCTGGATACCCAACTCACCCTCGGTGCCATTGGCGATCAGCATTTCCACCAGGCCGGAGTAGATCTTTTCTTCGGCACTTACGACGTCACAATGTACAGTCATAGCCATCTCGGTTGCCTCTCAGGTCGGTCAGCGAAGGGAGGGTGACTTACTTGTCACCCTTGGACTTCAGTTCCTTCGCCTTCTCGACCGCTTCCTCAATGGTACCGCACATATAGAAGGCCTGCTCAGGCAGGTCGTCGTAGTCACCATTGAGAATGCCCTTGAAGCTGCTGATGGTTTCCTTAAGGGAAACGTACTTGCCGGGAGAGCCGGTAAATACCTCAGCAACGTGGAACGGCTGGGACAGGAAACGCTCAATCTTACGGGCGCGGGCAACGGTCAGCTTGTCTTCCTCTGACAGTTCATCCATACCCAGGATGGCGATGATGTCCTTCAGTTCCTTGTAACGCTGCAGGTTGGTCTGCACGCCACGGGCGACTTCGTAGTGCTCTTCACCGATCACCAGCGGATCCAGCTGGCGGGAGGTGGAATCCAGCGGATCAATCGCCGGGTAGATACCCTTGGAGGCGATGTCACGGCTCAGTACCACGGTTGCGTCCAGGTGAGAGAATGTGGTGGCAGGAGACGGATCAGTCAGGTCGTCCGCCGGCACGTATACCGCCTGGATAGAAGTGATAGAGCCGGTCTTGGTGGAGGTAATACGCTCCTGCAGCTCACCCATCTCCTGGGCCAGGGTCGGCTGGTAACCTACCGCGGAAGGCATCCGGCCAAGCAAAGCGGATACCTCGGTACCGGCCAGCGTGTAACGGTAGATGTTGTCAACGAACAACAGTACGTCACGACCTTCGTCACGGAACTTCTCGGCCATGGTCAGGCCGGTCAGTGCTACCCGCAGACGGTTTCCGGGGGGTTCGTTCATCTGGCCGTAAACCATGGCCACCTTGTCGAGAACGTTGGACTCCTTCATTTCGTAGTAGAAGTCGTTACCTTCCCGGGTCCGCTCACCAACACCCGCGAATACGGAGAGACCGGAGTGTTCTTTCGCGATGTTGTTGATCAGTTCCATCATGTTTACGGTCTTGCCCACGCCGGCACCACCGAACAGGCCAACCTTACCACCCTTGGCGAACGGGCAGATCAGGTCGATAACCTTGATGCCGGTTTCCAGCAGGTCGGCGGAGGCCGCCTGGTCGGCATAGCCCGGAGCCTTGCGATGGATTCCCCAGCGCTCTTCTTCGCCGATCTCGCCCTGTTCGTCGATGGGACGGCCCAGAACGTCCATGATACGGCCCAGAGTGGGGGTACCAACCGGCACCGAAATCGGCTTGCCGGTATTTTCTGCTTTCAGGCCACGCTTGAGGCCTTCGGTGCTGCCCATGGCGATGGTACGAACAATGCCGTCACCCAGCTGCTGCTGGACTTCCAGAGTTGTTTCGCCACCTTCAAGCAGCAGTGCGTCATACACGTTGGGTACGGAGTCACGCGGAAATTCCACGTCGATAACCGCGCCAATGATCTGAACGATGTGTCCGCTACTCATGCTCGGTTCCTCGTTATCTCAATAGTCACTAAAGCCAGTTGGATCGTGATCCGGGTCAGACCGAAGCCGCGCCGCTCACAATCTCCGAAATTTCCTGGGTGATGGCTGCCTGACGGGCCTTGTTATAGGCCAACTGGAGCTCATCAATAATGCTGCCGGCGTTGTCGGTTGCGCTCTTCATGGCAATCATCCGGGCAGCCTGTTCGCAGGCCAGATTTTCCACCACGCCCTGGTAAACCTGGGACTCGATGTAACGTGGCAGAAGGCCATCCAGGATTGGAGCCGCGGCAGGCTCATAGAGATAATCCCACTGGCTTCTGATCTCTTCGTCTTCGCTCGGCGGCAAGGGCAACAGCTGCTCCACCTTCGGCTGCTGGGTCATGGTGTTCACAAACTCGTTGTGAACCACGTACAGCCGGTCGATACGACCTTCCTCGAACGCGTCCAGCATTACCTTGACGTTACCGATAAGCTGTTCCGCGCTGGGGGTGTCGCCCAGGTGGGTCAGTGCCGCGACAACGTTGCCGCCATAGTTGCGGAAAAACGAGGCGCCTTTCTGACCGATTGCACAGATGTCGGACTCAACACCCTTGTTTTTCCAGTCACGCATTTCACGGACCAGCAGCCGGAACAGGTTACTGTTCAGGCCACCACACAGTCCCCGGTCAGAGGAAATCACGATGAAACCGACCCGGTTAACCTCACGATCCATCAGGAAACTGTGACGGTACTCCGGATTGGCCAGCGCGATATGCCCAATAACCTGACGCATCTTTTCCGCATACGGGCGGGTCGCCTGCATACGTTCCTGAGCCTTACGCATCTTGCTCGCCGCCACCATTTCCATGGCGGAGGTGATCTTCTGCGTGCTCTTGATGCTTCCGATCTGGTTACGTATTTCTTTTCCGACGGCCATAAGTCACTGCCTTTTCAAGTTAGACACTCATGTGAACCACTTGGCCCGCAACGGGGCGGGCCAGGGGATTTACCAGCTTTGAGTGGTCTTGAATTTCTCCAGAGCAGCTTTCAGGCCGGCGATAATATCGTCGTTGTAGTTCCCTTCAGCGCCGATCTTGTCGAGCAGTTCTTTCTGTTCGGCACGCATCCAGTCCAGGAGCTGCGCTTCGAACTTGACCACTTTCTCGACATCGACGTCGTCCAGGAAGCCTTCGTTAGCTGCGAACAGTACGGTGCCCATTTCCGCAACGGTCATCGGGCTGTACTGGTTCTGCTTCATCAGCTCGGTAACGCGCTGACCGTGCTCGAGCTGCTTACGGGTTGCTTCGTCAAGGTCGGAAGCGAACTGGGCGAAAGCCGCCAGTTCCCGGTACTGAGCCAGGGCCAGACGGATGTTACCGCCGAGCTTCTTCATGATCTTGGTCTGGGCGGAACCACCAACCCGGGATACGGAGATACCGGCGTTCATCGCCGGACGGATACCGGAGTTGAACAGGTTGGTTTCCAGGAAGATCTGACCGTCAGTGATGGAGATCACGTTGGTCGGAACGAACGCAGAAACATCACCAGCCTGGGTCTCGATGATCGGCAGTGCGGTCAGGGAACCGGTCTGGCCTTTCACTTCACCGTTGGTCAGCTTCTCAACGTAGTCCGCATTGACACGGGACGCACGCTCCAGCAGACGGGAGTGCAGATAGAAAACGTCACCCGGGTAGGCTTCACGGCCCGGCGGACGACGCAGCAGCAGGGAGATCTGGCGATAGGCCACAGCCTGCTTGGACAAGTCATCATAGATGATCAGGGCGTCTTCACCACGGTCACGGAAGTACTCGCCCATGGAGGTACCGGAGTACGGAGCCAGGAACTGCATGGATGCAGGATCGGCGGCACCGGCGGCGACCACGATGGTGTGGTCCATGGCGCCATGCTCTTCCAGCTTGCGCACTACGGCAGCAATGGAGGACTGCTTCTGGCCCACTGCCACATAGATACACTTGATGCCAGTGTTCTTCTGGTTGATGATCGCGTCGATGGCGACAGCGGTCTTACCAATCTGACGGTCACCGATGATCAGCTCACGCTGACCGCGACCGATCGGCACCATGGTGTCGATGGCCTTGAGACCAGTCTGAACCGGCTCGTCAACAGACTGACGGGCGATAACGCCGGGCGCCACTTTCTCGACCGGGGAAGTCAGGGACGTACCCAGATCACCCTTGCCGTCGATCGGGTTACCCAGACCGTCGACCACGCGACCCATCAGTTCCGGGCCAACCGGGACTTCCAGGATACGACCGGTACAACGGACTTTCTGGCCCTCGGCCAGGTCTTCGTAGTCACCCAGTACAACCGCACCAACGGAATCGCGCTCCAGGTTCAGAGCCATGCCGAAGGTGCCGTTGGCGAATTCAATCATCTCACCGTACATGACGTCGGCAAGACCGTGGATCAGCACGATACCGTCGGAAACCGACAGAATGGTGCCTTCATTCTTTGCTTCGGAAGAGATATCGAGCTTTTCGATTCTCTTCTTGATGATGTCACTGATCTCGGATGGATTCAGTTGCTGCATGCCTTTGTCCTCAAACCTTGTGCTGAAATCAGGCGCCCAGTGTGTCGGCGAGTTTTTCCAGCTTTCCACGTACAGAGGCGTCGATCACCATGTCGCCGGTGCGTACGATAACGCCGCCGATCAGGGCCTTGTCTGCCTGGGTGGAAAGCGTTACCTGCCGCTCGAGTTTCTTCGACAGGGCCTCGGCCAGTTTCTGTTGCTGTTCTTCCGTCAGCTCAAAGGCTGCGGTGACATCGATCTCGACGGTGCGTTCCAGGTCCGCACGGAACTTGCGGAACAATTCGGATATTTGCGGAAGCAGCGCGAGACGGCCTCTTTCAGCGAGAATGGCGAAGAAGTTGCGGACCGGTTCGGAAACCTCGGTACCGGCAAATTCGAGAATGATGTCTGCCTTGGTTGACCGGTCGACACCCGGATGCGCGAGAAGCTCTTTCACGTCGCTGTTGGCAGTCACCTGTCCGGCCAGTGTCAGCACCTCGGACCAGTGAGCCAGGGAACCCTGGCTCTCCGCAGTCTCGAAGGCTGCCCGGGCGTAGGGGCGTGCCAGCGTTGTCAGTTCTGCCATGATGAACCTCGTTTAAAGTTCGGCAGCGAGCTTGTCCAGCATCTCGCTGTGTGCGTTGGCATCGACAGATTTTTCCAGGATCTTCTCGGCGCCGGCGACGGCCAGGGCAGCCACTTCAGCCCGCAGGGCATCACGCGCCTTGACACGTTCCTGCTCGATTTCAGCATGGGCCTGATCGATGAGTTTCTGACCCTCGGTGCGAGCCTCGCTCTTGGAGTCTTCGACAATCTGGCTTGCCCGCTTGTTGGCCTGTTCGATCAGGGCAGCGGCTTCTTCCTTCGCGGTGCGCAGTTCCTGGGCGGCCTTTTCCTGAGCCAGCTCAAGGTCCAGCGAAGCGCGGTCTGCAGCAGACAGACCATCGGCTATTTTTTTCTGGCGTGCGTTCATGGCCTCGGTAATCGGAGGCCAGACGTACTTGACGCAGAACCAGACGAAAATAGCGAAGGCAATCGATTGCCCTATCAACGTAAGGTTTATATTCACGGCAATATACCTCTAGCTATTCGTTGCGTCCTGGTGTCCGTAAAACCGGGCGCCGGTCTCTGGCGCCCGTCCTTGACGGCCGAAATTAACCAGCAACAACGAAGATCAGGTACATCGCGATACCAACGCCGATCATGGGTACCGCGTCCAGCAGACCGGCCATGATGAAGGTCTTGGTTTGCAGCTGGTTAGCCATTTCCGGCTGACGTGCAGTGGACTCGAGCAGTTTGCCGCCCAGCAGACCAAAGCCGATACCAGCGCCCAGGGCACCCAGACCGATGATCAGTGCAGCTGCGATAAATACCATTTCCATTGAAGGCTCCTCAGTTTTCTCAGATGGTTAAGGGTTATTGATTGAAAATGTATCAGTGGTCTTCGTGTGCTGCGCTGAGGTAGACCACAGCCAGCGTTGTAAAGATAAAGGCCTGCAGGGTAACAACCAGGATATGGAAGATCGCCCAGGGCACGTTCAGCGTCCACTGGATCCACAGTGGTAGCAGAGCGATAAGGATGAACACAACCTCACCGGCGTACATGTTACCGAATAGCCGCAGTGCGAGGCTGACCGGCTTGATGATCAGCGCGAGCAGTTCCAGCACCAGGTTGAAAGGCACTAGCGCCCAGTGATTAAACGGCGTGAACGACAGTTCCTTGAGGAAGCCACCCGGACCCTTGACCTTGAAGCTGTAGAACAGGATCAACAGGAACACACCGATAGAGATACCGAAGGTGCCATTGGGGTCGGTAGTCGGAACAATCTTGAAGTATTCAAGCCCCATGGCATGGGCGATAGTGGGAATGTAGTCGACCGGGATCAGCTTGAGGGTATTCATCAGCAGGATCCACACGAACATGGTCAGCGCCAGCGGTGCAATCAGAGGATTGTTGCCGTGGAAGACGTCACGGACAATGCCCTGAACAAACTCGACGGTCATCTCAACCATGTTCTGGAGGCCGCCAGGCTGGCCGGATGTGGCCTTCTTCGCGGCAAAGCGGAACAGACCGAGGAACAGCACGCCCATGGCGATAGACCAGCCCATGGTATCCACATGCACGGCCATGAAGCCCATGTCTGCGGCTTCCTGGGCGGTACGGGCCATGGTCCAGGTGGTCTCCTCGACCACGGAACCGTCCGCACGCTCATAGCCTTCAGGCAACTTGCCATAGGTCAGGTTGGTGAGGTGGTGCTTTATGTAATCTACTGGGGTATCAGCTGCCATACTGCTTCTCGTCCAGTCATCGCTGTGGTTTTGGCCGCATGAACCAGCGCAGGGCTGCGCCCATCACAACCATCACAGCAAAAGTGAATAACAGAGCCGGCACATGGATCGGCTCCATCAAGTTGAAAACGGCCGCAAAAAAGACTGCGGTAAGGGCGATCTTGATCGACTCCGCCCTGAACAGGTTACCTACCATCCGGGACATGTTCCGTGCCCCTTCAACCTTGTAAACCTGGTAGGCAAACCAGGTGTTTGGCACCAGAAAAATAAGACCGCCAACCAGGGCGGAATAACCGGCCAGAACACCCTGAGTGGCCCACAAGAGGGCCATCACAACGATGGCTGTCGTTTCAATGACCAGCCAGCGGAGCAGCGGCACCCGGTTAAGACGATGTCCGGACTTTGCCATGACTGAAAACCTGCCGCTATTCCAAGCGCGGGAATTATATGTGTTAACCGAAAGCTGTTCAACTCAGGCAGTGCGAAAATCTGGTGGTTTTTTGGCCACTTCAGGCGCCCTTCTGACGCGATTTACACAACTTGTGCCTGATACCACTTCTTATCACGAGATGTGGTATTCCATATGAAAACCTGTTTCAAAAAGGGAAGTGCAAAGCCGGCAAAATAAAATGACGATCAGCGGATGTGGCCCAGGATTCCATCCAGTTCATCGAGCGAACTGTATTCGATAACCAGTTTACCCTTGCCTCGCTGGCCATGATCGATAGAGACCCGGGCGCCGAGACGTTCGGCCAGGTCATCCTGCAACGCCCGGATGTTGGGGTCAACGGCGCCCTTACGGGGCTTCTTTCCGGGTGTTTCGCTCTGTATCCGACGCACCAGCGCTTCCGTCTGACGAACGGACAGGGACTTTGCGACGACCTGCCGGGCAACCTGCAGTTGCTGCTCCGGTGGCAGTGACAGCATGGCGCGGCCATGCCCCATCTCCAGGTCGCCATGCTCAAGCATGATACGCACGTCTTCAGACAGGCCAATCAGGCGCAAAAGGTTGGTAATGGTGGTGCGTGACTTGCCGACCGCTTCTGCGACCTCTGCCTGGGTCAGCCCGAACTCGTCCTGGAGGCGTTGCAGGGCAAAGGCTTCCTCGATGGGGTTAAGGTTTTCACGCTGGATATTTTCGATCAGCGCCATGGCGATGGCAGCTTCGTCCGGCACTTCACGGACAATCGCGGGCATGCGGTCCAGTTCCGCAAGCTGGGCAGCACGCCAGCGGCGTTCGCCGGCAATCAGCTCATAGCGGCCTTCCTGGACCGGGCGGACCACCACCGGCTGCATGATACCCTGTTGCCGGATGGAGTCCGCCAGCTCTTGCAGGGCAGCCGGGTCCATATCACGGCGGGGCTGGTAGCGGCCACGCTGGATCAGGTCGATGGGAATCTCCCGCAGTTCGCCATCGTGGCTGCGGGGTTCCTCTTCCAGGTTCACCCGGGAGTTCGCCAGCAGGGCACCGAGACCCCGTTCACCCAATCCTCGTTTCTTTGCCGCCATGGTCGTTGTCATTTATCCACAATGAAGAATTCGTCGGTCGTCAAGGCGCCCTATGTTACACCGCAACGCTGCCCGTCGTCTTGCGGCTGCCATGGCGCCGAACCATCTCACCGGCCAGGGCCAGGTATGCCACCGCACCCTTGGAGGCGCGGTCATACTTCAGGGCAGGCAGTCCGTAACTTGGCGCTTCTGCCAGCCGGACATTGCGGGGGATCACGGCCTTGTAGACCTTGTCGCCAAAGTATTCCGACAGCTGACCAGACACGTCGAGGGTCAGGCTGTTGCGGGGATCGTACATGGTACGAAGGATGCCCTCGATCTGCAGGTCCGGGTTTACCGTTTCCTGGATCTGCTCGATCGTGTTCATCAGGGCCGCCAGGCCCTCCAGGGCGTAGTACTCGCACTGCATGGGAATCAGCACGGTATCTGCAGCGGACAGGGCATTCACGGTCAGCAGATTCAGGGAAGGCGGACAGTCGATCAGGATGTAATCGTAGTTTTCACGAATGGTATTCAGACAAAGCCGCAGCCGGTGTTCGCGGCCGATCTCGTTCATCAGCTCCACTTCCGCCGCCGTGAGATCGCCATTGGCCGGCAGCAGGTCGAAGCCGCCGTTTTCCACAGACACGATTACCTCGCTGGCACCGGCCCGTTTCGTCAGTACGTCATAGCCGGACAGCTGCACACCATTCTTGTCCACGCCACTGCCCATGGTGGCATTCCCCTGGGGGTCCATGTCCACCAACAGTACACGGCGCTTGGTGGCTGCCAGGGAGGCCGCCAGATTGACGCAGGTGGTGGTCTTGCCGACCCCTCCTTTCTGGTTGGTCACGGCGATAACGCGAGCCATGGCTAGCCTCCTGTTGTGGAATCCTGTGGTGCCGATATCCGGCTGATCACCAGCAAATGGCGCTCGCCATCGCAGCCCGGGTAGTCCAGGCGATGGTGTTCGGCCAGCTGCCAGCCTGCTGGCAGGGAAGACACTTCATCATCCGGGAACTGACCTTTCATGGCAAGGAACTGGCCGTCACCCGCCAGCAGGTCTGCGCACCAGGTCACCAGGTTGGGCAGTGCGGTAAAGGCCCGGCTGGTAATTTGCCGGAACCGTTGCGATAGCTCGCAATCCTCGGCACGACCATGAATCACTTCAACGTTATCCAGCCGAAGCTCCAGCTTGCACTGGGTGAGGAAGCGGGTTTTCTTGCTGTTACTGTCCAGCAGGGTGAACTGACGCCCGGGGCAGGCAATCGCCAGGGGAATCCCCGGCAGGCCACCGCCGGCGCCCACGTCCAGTACCTGGTCCGCGCTGAGGAAGGGCACCAGGGTCAGGCTGTCGAGCAATTGCCGGGGCACCATCTGGCGGGGCTCCCGCACAGCAGTGAGATTATACGCCCGGTTCCATTTGTTCAGCAGCGCCAGAAAGGCCAGCAGTTGTTGTTGCTGGCCTGTGGACAAGTCCAGTTCCATGGCGGCCAGTCCATCGGACAATTGCCGCTGCCATAATGCCTCGCTCATGCCGGCCCTCCGTCAGGCCGACTGCTTGCGGAGCAGGTCCCGCTTTTTCAGGTGCACCAGCAACTGGGAGACCGCGGCCGGGGTTACGCCCTGGATGCGGGAGGCCTGGGCGATGGTTTCCGGGCGCACGTCCTTGAGTTTCTGGCGGATCTCATTGGACAGGCCGCCCACAGCATCAAAGTCAAAGTCATCCGGCAGGCGGGTTTCCTCGTTCCGACGCAGGCGCTCGATCTCATCCTCCTGCCGGGAAATATAGCCTTCATACTTGATCTCAATCTCCACCTGCTGCTCAACGTCATCGGCGCCGGCACGCTGACCGCCGATCTCGGCGATCTCGCTATAGCTGATCTCCGGCCGACGCAGCAGCTCCGCCAGGGTATTGTCCCGGTTCATTGGCTGCTTCAGGTAGCCATCAGCGATCGATGACTGATCCGTGTCCGGATGGATACGGGTGGTTTCCAGGCGCTGGCGCTCAATGGCGATGGCCTCCCGTTTTTCATTGAAGCGCGACCAGCGCGCCTCATCCACCAGGCCCAGGTGATAACCGGCTTCGGTCAGTCGCAGGTCGGCGTTGTCTTCGCGCAGGATCAGACGGTATTCCGCGCGGCTGGTGAACATGCGATAAGGTTCGGAGGTGCCCATGGTGATCAGGTCATCCACCAGTACGCCGATATAGGCTTCGTCCCGGCGTGGATACCAGGGTTCCTTGTCCTGGGCCTGGAGGGAAGCATTCAGACCCGCGAGCAGGCCCTGGGCGCCAGCCTCTTCATAGCCGGTGGTGCCGTTGATCTGGCCGGCGAAGAACAGGCCGCCAATAAACTTGGTCTCCAGGGTATGACGCAGATCCTGGGGATTCAGGTAATCATACTCAATCGCATAACCCGGACGGGTAATATGGGCGTTCTCGAAACCCGGGATCGAACGCACCGCCGCAATCTGGATATCAAACGGCAGGCTGGTGGAGATACCGTTGGGATAGAGCTCGTGGGTATTCAGCCCCTCCGGCTCCACGAAGATCTGGTGGGAGTCCTTGTCTGCAAACCGATTCACCTTGTCCTCGATGGAGGGACAGTACCGGGGACCCACGCCTTCGATCTCACCGGCAAACATGGGCGAGCGGTCAAAGCCACTGCGGATGATGTCATGGGTTTCGGCAGTGGTGCGGGTGACGTAGCAGCATACCTGACGGGGATGCTGGTCCCGGGAGCCCATAAAGGACATCACCGGCGTCGGGTTGTCACCCCACTGTTCGTCCATCACTGAGAAATCCACCGTGCGGGCGTCAATGCGGGGCGGGGTGCCGGTTTTCAGGCGGCCGACGTTAAAGGGCAGCTCCCGTAAACGTTTTGCCAGCGCATTGGCGGGCGCATCGCCGGCACGACCGCCGGCATGGTTCTGCATGCCGATGTGGATAACGCCACCCAGGAAGGTACCGGTGGTGAGCACAACGGTTTTTGCATTGAAGCGAATGCCGGTGTTGGTAACCACCCCGGTCACCCGGTCGTTTTCCACCACCAGGTCATCGGCAGCCTGCTGGAACAGCATCAGGTTGGGCTGGTTCTCCAGGATCTCACGGATTGCCGCCTTGTACAGCACCCGGTCAGCCTGGGCGCGGGTGGCACGCACCGCCGGTCCCTTGCGGCTGTTAAGTACACGGAACTGTATGCCGGCGTGGTCCGTCGCCTTCGCCATGGCGCCGCCGAGGGCGTCGATTTCCTTGACCAGGTGGCTCTTGCCGATGCCACCAATGGCCGGGTTGCAGGACATCTGGCCCAGGGTCTCGATGTTATGGGTCAGCAGCAGTGTCTGCGAGCCCATGCGGGCCGCGGCCAGGGCGGCCTCGGTACCGGCATGGCCACCACCAATGACAATGACGTCGAAACGGGTCGGAAAATCCACAGAATCACCTCGAAAGCGGGGAAAAAATCAGCAGGGCAGTATACCTGCAAGTGCAATGGCTTTGCAGTGTCAGTGGGTAAATTTTAACCAGACAGGACGGGATTGTAGAGGGCGGCTTGGTTGAGGTACGTGAATTTACCTAATTATCCCGGTAATTCATGGGCTTGAAAAAAACTGTTCACAAAACTTTTCAAGAGAGTTATCCACAGAACGACAAGCTCAAAAATGGAACTTTTAAACCTCTTATTTATTGTTTTTAAAGATAAAATTTGAATTTATCAAAAGTTCATTCCCAGATTATCCATGATTTTATCCACAGAATTCCGGGTTAATTGAGACAAGAACCCACCGACACGTCAAAGTACCGCACATCCAGCCCGAAGATGAGCAAGGTGTGCCATGACGTCATTCGATGGGCCGTTCCGGGCTCTGGGCAGCTGAAAAGGCGCCATTACCGCCAGACCGTTCTGCTTGTTCCTCCCGCTCCAGCTCCCTCTCAACCGCGTTAGCCGACTTGGCAAACCGGGCAAGCAGGTCATACAGCACGGGAATCAGGAACAGGGTCAGGGTGGTGGCAAACACCAGGCCACCGAGGATCACCATACCAATAGCGGCGCGACTCTCTGCACCGGCGCCGGTCGCGATCACCAGGGGTACCGCACCGAACACCGTGGATATGGTGGTCATCAGCACTGGCCGGAAGCGCAGAATCGAGCCTTCCAGGATCGCATCCCGCACGTTATAGCCCTGATCCCGCAACTGGTTGGCGAACTCCACCATCAGAATCCCGTTCTTGGCCATCAGGCCCAGCAGCATAACGATGCCGATCTGGCTGTAGATGTTCAGGCTGATGCCTGACCAGTACAGGGCCATCAACGCGCCGGTGACCGCAAGGGGTACCGTGAGCATGATGATCAGGGGATGGATCCAGCTTTCAAACTGGGCCGCGAGCACCAGGAAGACGATGATGAACGCCAGGCCAAAGGTCAGATAGATGGCATTGGAGGATTCCTGGAACTCCTGGCTCAGCCCCTTGTAACTGATCCGGGCTTCCGGGGGCAGGTTGTCAGCTGCCAGGTTGTTCAGGTAATTCAGGGCGCTGCCCAGGTCGTAGCCATCCGCCAACGAGGCGCTGATGACCACCGCCGGCAAGCGATCAATCCGGCGCAGATCCGGGTTGGCGCCGATCTCCTCCATATTCACCAGGGCTGCCAGGGGGATGAGGTCGCCACCCTCCCTCGGCCGCATGAAAATCTGGCTCAGGTCGGACGGTGTCGCCCGGTCCGCATCCGTAGCCTGGACGATCACATCGTATTCCTGTCCCCGGTCCAGGTAGGTCGTCACCTGGCGTGACGCCAGCATGGTCTGCAGGGTCAGGCCCACATCCTCCACGGTGATATCCAGGTCCGCTGCCCGTTCACGGTCAATGGTGACTCGCAGTTCCGGACGGGTCAGCTCGAAATCGGTATCAACGTTGAGAAGCCGGGGGTTTTCCTTCGCCTTGCTGACGATTTCCTCACTCCACTGCTGGACTGCATCATAGTCGGGCCCCGCTACCACGAACTCTACCGGCTGGTTAAAGCCCCGTTGGCCAAGACCCGGCGGATTGACCGCAATTACCCGCACCCCGGAAATATCGGACAGCTTGTTACGGATCTCGCTGGTGATCTGCTGCTGCTTTACATCCCGCTGGTCCCATTCCTCCAGGCCCATGATCATGAAAGCATTGTCCTCTTCATCCCGGAAACCGACGATGGACAGCAACCGGTTGGCAATGCCTTCGTCCAGGTAGGGCAGCAGTCTCTCTTCCGCCTGGCGAACGTAGTGGTCAGTGTACTCGACCGTCGACCCCCGGGGTGCGTCGGTCGGCATGATAATCACACCACGATCCTCAATGGGTGCCAGCTCCTGGGGCAGCTTCGGGAAAACCACAACGGCCACGACCAGACCGGCAAGGCCCAGGCCGATGATCAGCCCGGGCTGGCGCAGGGAAAACCGCAGCAGCCGGGAATATCCGTTTGTCAGGCCGTTGAGGGCCTTCTCGCTGGCCGCCCACAGCCGATGGCCTTCAGCGGATTCCGGGCTGTGCCGTAACCACTTGGAGCAAAGCATGGGGGCCAGGGTCAGCGCGACGAAGCTGGAGAAGACCACCGCTGCGGCCAGGGTGAAACCGAACTCGGCAAACAGGCGGCCGATGTTGCCGCCCATGAAGGATATGGGGATAAACACCGCTACCAGGGTCAGCGTGGTTGCGATGATGGCAAAGGCCACCTGCTTGGCGCCACGGAACGATGCCAGTAATGGCGGCTCACCGTTGTCGATGCGACGCTGGATGTTCTCCAGCATGACGATGGCATCATCCACCACCAGGCCGATGGCCAGGATAATGGCCAGCAGGGTGAGCACGTTGATGGAGAAGCCCAGGAAACCCAGCCCGATAAAGGCGCCAATAACGGCTACCGGTATGGTCACCGCGGGAATCAGCGTGGCCCGCCAGGAACGAAGGAACAGGAAAATCACCAGGATCACCAGGGACACCGCAATGGCCAGGGTGGTGATGACCTCCCGGATGGATGCCCGGATAAAAATGGACTCGTCGTAGCTCTCGGCGATGGTTACCTCCGGCGGCAGGGTTTCCCGGATATTCACCAGTTCTTTCCGCACGGCATCGGAGACGGCCACGGTATTGGCCTTGGACTGGCGAATAACGCCCATGCCTATGGCGGTTTCACCGTTCGCCCGCAGGCGACTGACATCCGACTCCACGCCCATCTGCACGTTAGCCACTTCACCCAGCCGTATCAGGTCGTTGTTATCACGGCGCACGACCAGGTTACGGAACTGTTCCACGTCACTGAGGCGTCCCTCGGCACGTACCGTAAAGTTACGGGTGGACGAGTCCACCGACCCCGCCGGTAACTCCACATTATTGGCCCGCAAGGCCCGCTCCACCTCCGCCACGGTAATATTCCGCGCGGCGAGCCGGTCCCTTTCCAGCCATACCCGTATGGCATATCGGCGTTCACCCCCGATACGCACATCGGCCACGCCATCAAGCACTGACAGGCGGTCGACCAAAACCCGGTCCGCGAAGTCACTCAGCTCGGCGCTGTCCCAGACTTGACTGCGCAGGGTTATCCACATCATGGGCCGGGCATCGGAATCGGCCTTCTGGACGACCGGGGCGTCGGCTTCTTCCGGTAGTTGATCCGCAATACGGGATACGGCATCACGTACGTCGTTGGCGGCGATGTCCACATCCCGGGAGATGTTGAACTCAATACTGGTGCGGGATTCACCCTGTTCGGTGGAGGACTCGATTGAACGAATGCCTTCGATGCCACTGATCGCACCTTCTACGATCTGGGTAATCTGGGTATCCACCACTTCCGCAGCCGCGCCGGTGTAATCGGTAGATATGGAGACGATCGGAGGGTCGATGTCGGGGTATTCCCGCACCGGCAGATCCAGCAGGGCAGCAACCCCGAACACCACGATCAGCAGGCTGAGTACCGTGGCAAAGACCGGTCGCTTGATGGACACATCGGACAGCACCATGGATCAGGACTCCATGGCCTGGAAACGGTTATCCGGTATGGCGTTGCCTTCATCCTTGATTTCCACCCGGTCGCCGCTGCTGAGGCGATCCTGGCCGGTAATAATCACCCGGTCACTATCGCTGATACCACTGACCACTTCCACCAGTCCTGGCATGCGCGAGCCCAGTGTTACCCGGGTACGCTGGGCTACGCCGTCTTCGGCGAGAAACACGTACTTGTCGTCACCCCGAATCAGCACCGCCTGTTCCGGAATGACCAACGCTTCGCGCTCGCGCAGGGTCAGGCTTGCGGACATGAACTGGCCGGGGCGTAACCGGCCTTCCGGGTTATCAATCAGAGCCCGCACTGGCAGGGACCGGCTCAGTTCACTGATGCGGGTGCCCAGCTCCACGAGCTCGCCATGGAATATCTCCTCCGGCCACGCCGGGGAGTTACCGCGGACCACCTGGCCCAGGGACACCTGCCCCAGGAAGCGTTCCGGTACCGAGAAGGTGAGCTCCATCTGATCCGTTGCATCCAGCGTAGTGATGGCGGTACCGGGCGTCACATAGGCGCCCACGCTCAGGTCCGATAGACCCAGCACGCCACTGAAGGGAGCGACAATCCGGTGGTTCTCCAGGCGCACACGGGCAGCCTCCCGCTCGGCGAGGGCCACGTCCACCGCGGTACGCAACTCGTCCACCTGGGACTGGGAAATACTGTTGTTGGAACGTAGCCGGTTGGCACGCTCGAACTGGCGACGGGCGTCGGCCAGCTGTGATTCGATAACACGAAGGTCCGCCGTAGCCTGGCGATCATCGAGTTGCAGCAGCAGCTCGCCCTTGTCCACACGCTGGCCGGCCGCCAGGTTATGTTTCACCACGCGGCCGCTGACTTCGGTGGTGAGTTCCACTGCCTCCAGTGCCTGCAGGCTGCCCACTGCGCTGACCTGGTCACGGACCATATCCCGTTCCGGCGATACCACATTCACGGCACTGGCGGAGGACTGGGTACTTTCTTCGGCACCCGTCCCGGAGTCCATGGAGCGCCAGATCCAGGCGCCACCCACTGCAATTGCCACCAGCACGATGGCGGTCAGCCACTGTTTCCACATAGGAACGACTACCTGTTTACATCAGTTTCAGTTGTTATCGGTATCACCGGTGCGCCTGATGACCAGCACGACTTCTCCCACCGGTATGCCCCACTTACTCATGGCGGTCTCATTGATCAGGGTGTCCGGTGTCACCAGGTACATCCAGTCATCCATGCGTACATCAATGGTGCCGTCTCCGTATGGTACCCGCAGGACATAATTCATGTTGAGGGCGTTGCCACGCCAGGTCATGAAGCCCGGCTCCACAACGTCCCCGGCCTCTGCACGGTAACCACCGTCTTCCGGGGTGAGGGTCCAGACCCGGGTATCTACCTCGCCGTCGTCGAACCGGAACACTTCGTCCAGGGTACCGACGCCAGCGTCGTCCCAGCTGGCCTGGATGTCCGCATCAAAGGTACGAATGACCGCACCCGAGAAGTCCTTGACCACTCCCCGGGCGATCAGCGATCCCCGGAAAAACTGATCCGGAACCAGCTCAGGTGCACGATTGCTGTAGTCGTCAATGGACGGACTGGCGCAACCGGCAAGAATGAGTACCGTCAAAAATACCCAGATACGGTGACCGAAACCACCACTACGTGTCGCAAAAACAGGGGTTTGCATAACCTTTACACTCCAACCGGCTGATTGCGAAGACATACGACCGGCACCGGTTGCCGGTTCTGTCGTGACTAACGGCCCTTGAAATTGCGAATCACCACCCATAAGTACGAGAAGCCATCCCGGCACATCTGCAACTTTTTATTTTTAAAGGATTTTAATCGTATTCATTGCGTGAGTTGAGTAATCGAGTCCTACTGGAAGGAGGTTCGAATATGGACACTCGTTCTCAAGATCTATATCCCAGTCGCCTTGAACGCCCAACCCCGTCATTTGACCGCCTTGACCCGGTGGTGCACAGCGCCGGCGCCGACCGGACCCACGGCCCCCTGAGTGAAACCGACCTGGCCCGGTACGAGCGGGACGGCTTTCTCGCCTTCCCGAACTTCCTCGACCAGGAAACCGTCGCCCGGTTCCGCCAGGACCTGCGGGACTACGAAAATGACCCAGATATCCTGCGTGCGGAAGGCACCATCACCGAACCCGGCAAGCAGGAAATCCGGTCTGTTTTTGGTGTGCACGAGTTATCCGAGCGCTTTGATCGGCTCACTCGGGACCCCGAGATTCTGGACATGGTGCACCAGTTGCTGGGCAGTGAGGCATACATTCACCAGTCCCGGATCAACTTCAAGCCAGGTTTCCATGGCAAGGGCTTTGACTGGCACTCGGATTTCGAAACCTGGCACACTGAGGACGGCATGCCCCGTATGCGTGCGGTCAGCTTCTCCATCGCCCTGACCGACAACACGCCCTTCAATGGTCCCCTGATGCTGATCCCCGGCTCCCACAAGAAATTCGTCCCCTGCGTGGGCCGCACCCCGGAGGATAACTACCAGCATTCCCTGAAAAAACAGGAACTGGGCGTGCCGAACGACCGGGACCTGGCGAAGATGGCAGATGCCGGTGGCATCAAGGCACCCACCGGCCCTGCCGGCTCGCTGATCATTTTCGAGTGCAACACGCTCCATGCCTCCAACGCCAATATGTCACCCTGGCCACGGAGTAACCTGTTCTTCGTATTCAACAGCGTGGAGAACCAGCTGGTGGAGCCATTCTGTGGGAACAAGCCGCGTCCGGACTTCCTGGGGAACCGCACCAATACCCGCGCGCTGCAGCCGGTGCGCGAAGACGTGCGCCGAACCGGCTGAATACCCGTGCCACCACGCGCCCGTATACGCAAAAAAGGGGCTGCCAAGCCCCTTAATCGACCAGTTTTAATCAGTGACCACTATTGCTGGTCACGAAAACGCTGGATAAACGCGTCAGATTCGGCAATGGCGTCTTCCATCTCCCGGATCAGGGAGTCCACATCCTGCCGGATCCGGCCGAGCTCACTCTCCAGGGCAGCAATGGCCTGGGCATTGAGGTTATGCTTGAGGAACAGCATCTGATCCTCGAATGCCTGCAACACCGGCTCCATCCGGTCCTCGGCATCGTGCATCCGGGCCATCAACTGATCGTAGTGGCGGCGGGTTTCCACAAGCTTCTGTTCGCTGGAACGACGCAGGGACTGGCTTTCGTAACGGTCAAGCTCACCCTCCCACTCATCAAACAGGGCACCAGCCACGTCTTCCACGGAGTCAATCCGGTCGCGTACATCTTCGGCTGCTGCTTCGCTATCGCCATAGGCATCCCGAACCTCCTCGTACTTCTCCTTCAGAGGCGTATCAGGGGTGTCCACTACGCTCTGAAAACGCTCCAGGGACGACCGGAAAGTCTCCCGTGCCCCGTCCTGTGAGTCCCGCGCATCCTCTACCCGGTCTACCAGGATATCCCGTTTTTCGAAGCCGAGTTTTTCCATGGTGTTGTAATAAACGGTGCTGCAGCCGGCCAAGGATAATACCGTGATTATCATCAATAACCGGGTAAGGGGGGGCACCTTGGTCAAGGGCCTGGGATGAACAGTTTTCAATGGCATAGACGTCGCTCCGGGAATCGGGGTCAGGTGGCTATCCTAGCCTGACGGTGCTCGCCAGGGAAACCTCAGCCCTGATGATGTCGGAATTTCCCTGGTTTACTTGCCGATGCAGAAGCTGCTGAAGATCTTGCCCAGCAAGTCGTCCGAGGTCATGGCCCCGGTGATTTCACCCAGGGCATCCTGGGCGGCACGGAGGTCTTCCGCCAACAGCTCACCGGCTCCATAACCCTGCAATTGTTCCTGTCCCGTCCTGAGGGAGGTAAGCGCCCGTTCCAGGGCATCTAGGTGACGACGCCGCGCGAGGAAGCCGCCTTCCGTCGTCGTAGCAAAGCCCATGCACTGCTTGAGGTGATCCCGCAATACCTCAAGCCCTTCCGCTGACTTGGCCGCAAGTCGGATAACCGGCGCCGATTGGTGGGGTTCTGCGGAGATACCCACTGTTTCCCCGGAAAGGTCCACTTTGTTCCGTATGACTGTTACCGGTGCACTATCTGGCAACTGGTCAATAAAATCCGGCCAGATGGCATGGGGTTCGGTTTCTGCCGTGGTGGTTGCATCCACCATTAACAAGATACGGTCAGCCTGGCGGATTTCCTCCCAGGCCCGGGCAATGCCGATCTGTTCCACTTCGTCCGGGCTATCACGCAGGCCGGCGGTATCAATGATATGCAGCGGCATACCATCGATGTGGA
Source organism: Marinobacter sp. AN1 (assembly GCF_026013985.1). Taxonomy (NCBI): domain Bacteria; kingdom Pseudomonadati; phylum Pseudomonadota; class Gammaproteobacteria; order Pseudomonadales; family Marinobacteraceae; genus Marinobacter; species Marinobacter sp. AN1. The sequence goes on from NZ_CP110342.1 coordinate 4,299,657, forward strand.
TATGCTCCCTCAGAACATCCCGGGTTGTACCCTCAATGGCGGTGACGATGGCCGCTTCCCGGCCGGCAAGGGCATTGAGCAGGCTGGATTTGCCGGCATTGGGGCGTCCCGCGATGACGACTTTCATACCGTCACGAAGCAGGCTGCCCTGGTGGGCCTCCGCAAGGATCTTCTCAAGGTCCGCCAGAATCTGTTCCAGGTCGGCGGCAACCTTGCCGTCAGCGAGGAAGTCGATCTCTTCTTCAGGAAAATCGATAGCCGCTTCGACATAAATGCGTAGATGGGTGACCGAATCCACAAGCTCGTTGATCCGGCGGGAAAAGACCCCCTGCAACGATTGCACGGCAGACCTTGCTGCCTGCTCGGAACTGCTCTCGATCAGGTCCGCAATCGCTTCGGCCTGGGCCAGGTCGAGCTTGTCATTGAGAAAGGCCCGTTCGGAAAATTCCCCGGGACGTGCCAGTCGTGCTCCCAGTTCACAGACCCGCCTGAGCAGCAGGTCGAGGATGACTGTGCCGCCATGGCCCTGGAGTTCGAATACATCCTCGCCGGTGAAGGAGTGGGGATTGGGGAAGAAAAGACCAATCCCTTCATCGATCAGCTGGCCGTTGTTGTCGAGGAAGGGACCGTAGTGGGCGTACCGGGGTTTTGGTTCAAAGCCCAGAATTGACGAAGCAATGGCCCTGACGCCCGGGCCGGAGACACGCACGATACCGACGCCCGCCTGGCCGGGTGCCGTGGCAATCGCTGTGATGGTTTCAGTTATACCTTGCACGCTTTCCTCCGATACAAACAAAGCGGGGCTCCCTGAGGAGCCCCGCTTTGTTGGTGACATAGACCTGGCCTGTCAGGCCTTTCGTGTCGCCATCTCTGACTCGATCTTCCGAGTAATGTACCACTGCTGGGTGATGGACAGAATGTTGTTGGTGAGCCAGTACAGCACCAGACCGGCGGGGAACCACAGGAAGAACACAGTGAAGATAATCGGCATCAGCTTCATGATCTTGGCCTGCATGGGGTCCGGTGGTGTCGGGTTCAGATGCATCTGCAACATCATGCTCGCACCCATCAGGATCGGCAGGATGAAATAAGGGTCCATCTGGGACAGATCCTGAATCCACAACATGAACGGGGCATGGCGCAGCTGCACACTCTCGAACAGTACCCAGTACAGGGCAATGAATACCGGCATTTGCACCAGGATGGGTAAACAGCCACCAAGAGGATTGATTTTCTCCTTCTTGTACAGGGCCATCATTTCCTGGGACATGCGCTGACGGTCATCGCCGTAGAGTTCACGCAAACGGGTCAGCTGTGGTGCCACCGCCCGCATACGAGCCATTGAGCGGTAACTGGTTGCAGATAGTTTGAAGAAGACGGCCTTAACCACCACAGTAAGCAGGATGATGGACACACCCCAGTTGCCGACCAGGCTGTGGATCCAATCCATGAAGATGAACAGTGGCAGCGAAATAAAGAACAGGAAGCCGAAGTCGACGGTGCGGTCCAGGTTCGGCGCCACGCCTTCCAGGCGTTCGATAATTTTCGGACCGACGTAGATACGGGCGCCGGCACGCCCGGTCTCGCCGGGTTCAATGACAGTGGCCGGGCTGACAAAACCCATCACATTGAGATTACCACGACGGGTGGTCTGGAACTGGTGCGTCTGGTCCCGTGGCGGAATCCAGGCGGAAATGAAATAGTGCTGCAAAAACGCCAGCCAGCCATTGGTCACAGGCTGGTTGATGCGATCATCTTCCAGGTCGGAGAAATCAAACTTCTCGTAGGGATCTTCCGGTGAGCTGATGACCAGGCCCAGGAAGGCACGGATGCCCATGCTGTTCTGTGCGGTCGGGTCGGGCGCTTCATCGCGCACGATCTTGCCGGTGAAGTTGCCTTGCCAGGGTTGCTCGGAACGGTTGTCGATGAGGTATTCCACATCGATTTCATAGCTGTTCCGGGAAAGGCTATAGCGCTTGATAACGGCAATACCCTGTTCGGTCTGGTACCTCAGATCAACCTGGAGGGAATCCTGGCCATCCTCAAGAGTGATTTCACGGTTGTCGACCTGATAGACCGGAGGCTCACCATTGCGGCGACTGTCGAACCCATTTTGACCAATCATCCCGCTTTCCAGGAAATAGGTGCGGTTATCCGAGGTCTGAAGTACACGAAGAGGCTCTGCACTATCGAGGGTTCGATCGTAGTCCAGCAGAGAGGCTTCCACCAGATTGCCACCAATACGATCAATCTTCAGTTCCAGCACGTCGGTTCTCACCGTTACCACGCGGTCACTTGCAGAAAGGTCCGAAGGAGTTGCGGTGGTAGCGTCACCCGGAGCAGAGAATTCATCAACGGTGGCGCTGTCTGTTGAGCCACTGCTGTCAGGAAGGGACATTTCATCATCGGTGGCGGCATCGCGCAGGTTGGCAGTTTGCTCCTCGACAGCGACGGGCTCGGCAGGCTGGTTGTAATCCTCGTTCCAGGCAAGAACCATCAGGTAGCTGACAATGGCAAGACCGGCAAATAATACGATGCGCTGAATGTCCATAAACTTAGTCTGCAGTTGGGTTGGCTTTTATTGGTGTGGTGTACCGGTCTGTACCGGGCACCGGGTCATATCCGTGTGTGCCCCAGGGATGACAGCGTGACAGTCGGCGTGCTGTCAGCAGAGCACCTTTCCACGAGCCATGGGTTTCGATAGCTTCGAGTGCATAGGTAGAACAGCTGGGGATATGGCGGCAGTGGCTGGCCATCATCGGACTGATGGCGTAACGATAGACTTGGATGGGGATGACCAGGAGAGATCGCATAGTGCCTATCCTGACCGGTTCAGACCGGTATCGTTACCAGGTGACTTCCTGGCCAGCTTTTGCCAGATGTCGTTCAGTGCGCGGTGCAGGACCTGGTTGTCCTGACCTGCCAGGTTCTGACGGCCGAGAACGACAATGTCCAGGGAACCCAGATCGTCACGATGACGAAAGGTTTCTCTGACCAGGCGTTTGACCCGGTTTCGCTGAACAGCATGCCTGAGATTCCGTTTCGAGAAAATCAGACCGAGTCTGGGTCGCCCAAGGGAATTCGGGGACGCCAGAATCAGGAAGTGCCGGTGGGGTACTCGCACCTGTACGTCGTTGAAAACGCCTGAATAATCTGCAGGTCGAAGCAAACGGGACGTCTTGGGAAACGAGTGATCCCCCACACTGAAATCCGGATCAGGCTGACAGACGTGCGCGGCCTTTGGCGCGACGACGTGAGATCACCTTGCGGCCGTTGGCTGTGGCCATGCGGGCACGGAAACCGTGAACACGCTTACGCTTCAGGACGCTCGGTTGAAACGTTCTTTTCATGATTACGCTCTCATAAATCGGTGGTTGATCTGCAGTAATTGGCTGCAAAATGAACAGTCAAAACAGGAGCGGCATTCTAAGCAAATCGTCAGGGGATTTCAATGCTTTCCGGTTGGGGTTTGACAGAGCTCTGGCAGTGAAAAGCCGGAGGGTAGTCCAGGGATGCCTGGCGGATTGGGTAATAACTTAAATAGGTCTTTCTGATTCTTTTAAATCTTTTCTGTAATTACTGTTATTAGGCACTAGCTTTTCTGTGGACAGGTAAGGAAAAGGGCCCTAAATCAACAAACTGAACTATGGGTAAGACTGTAGGTAGGTGGGCTTGGGGGCTGTGGATGAAGACAGTATGAAATGGGGAGAAGTCGCCCGATGCCGAAAAATCGATCTTATCCCGGATTCGTCCCGTGTTGGTGAACAGGGTTGCGGACAGGTGGTGAACAGGTATCTGTGGATAAGTATTTGCAACTGATTTTCTGTACACAACCGTGTGTGTAAGATTGTAAAAAATTGATAAAAAAAGAGAAAACTTTCCACAGGGTGTTCATGGTCGCAAGTTTCGGGCTTTTCCTGAGGGCAGTGGAGGGGTAGAATTTCCGGTCCCGTGATTCGTCGAAACGCAGGCGTATCCCATTTCTGATCCATCAGCATCGGAGGCAGGCGGTC